>CBDDJT010000001.1:0-185000 GCA_965229765.1 Paracoccaceae bacterium
GGTCTTGAAAGAGTTCTGCGGGTCGTGCGCCCGGTACTTCTTGGACTTTCGGATGGTCTTCTGAAGAACGGGGTGCTTGAAGCGACGCTCGACCAGAACGGTGACGGTCTGGTCGTTCTTGTCGCTGGTCACGGTGCCTTGAAGGATACGCTTGGGCATGTCTCTCAGGCCTCCGCTGCCGCGGTCGCGGCCTTTTCGTTCAGGATCGTCTTGACCCGGGCGACGTCGCGGCGGACGACGCGCATACGGGCGGTGTTTTCCATCTGGTTGGTCGCAGCCTGAAAGCGGAGGTTGAACGCCTCTTTCTTCAGCTGCACCAGCTGATCGCGCAGCTGGTCCGGAGTCTTGTCACGCAGTTCATTGGCATCGAGTGCCATGTCGGTCTTCCTTCAACAATCACCGGAGGGCCTGCGTACGTCAAAGCACGGCAAGTCACCCTGATTCCGGTGGAGATCGTGGATGAAGCGCCGCAATACGCGCGGGGTGCCGGGATTGCAAGGGTTTTTGTGGAAAGGGGGCCGGGCGACCATCGGACCACGCAGACAGGGGGGTGCCGCGGCCTGATTTCCACTCGCGCCCGCATGGCCGCAGAGGTATCACGGCGGCATGGCACAGATCACATCCCTTTTCGTGACCCGACTTTACCGCGCGCGCCTGTCCGAGATGGGCGCGCCCGTGAATGCGGACGAACTGGCGCAATCCTGCATCGTCATCGCCGAGGATGACGGGGCCGGGCAGGACTGGTCCGAGGCGAACGGCTATCCGGGGTACACCAGCTATGCCTCTCTGAGCGACCTGCCGTGGCGGTTTCCGATCTTCAAGGATCTGGTGGCGGCGCTGGACCTGCATGTGGCGGCCTTTGCCGAGGATCTGGAGTTCGATCTGGAGGGCCGGGCGCTGAAGCTGGAGGATATCTGGATCAACATCCTGCCCGAGGGCGGCACGCACGCCTCGCACATCCACCCGCATTCGGTGATTTCCGGCACGACCTATGTGGCGATGCCGGGCGGCGCCTCGGCGCTGAAGCTGGAGGACCCGCGGTCGTCGCGGATGATGGCCGCCCCGCCCCGCCGCAAGGACGCGCGGGAGGAATTGAAGACCTTCGTCTATGTCGCGCCGCAGGTGGGCGACGTATTGCTGTGGGAAAGCTGGCTGCGGCACGAGGTGCCGATGAACATGGCCGAGGACGAGCGCATCTCTGTCAGCTTCAACTACAGCTGGGGCTGACCGGCACCTCTCCCCTGCCCTGACCGAAACGGCCCCCCGGGGCTGACCGGTCCTGTCATTCCGCGCGCGTGGTCCGGCGCGCAGACTGCTGGCATTGGCGGCGTGACAGCGCCGGCTTGCCAGGAGACCGCGATGACACATCCCTTCGATCCGAACCGCCGCACCGTGCTGGGTGGCCTAGTCCTGGGACTGGCCCTGCCCGGCACACTTCTGCGCGCCCAATCCCAGACAACAGAGGAGACGACCATGTCCGGCCCCGTGCTTTATGCACTTTATCCCCAGCCCACCGATGCCGCCCGGTTCGACGCCGACTACCGGGATCATATCGCCCTTTTTCATGAAAAGACCGGGATCCCGGCCGAGGCCGCGCCCTATACCGTGACCAGGTTCGCGCCGGGGCCCGAGGGGCCGGCGCCGTTCTACCAGATGTTCGCAATGCCGTTCCCGTCCGCCGAGGCGCTGGAACAGGCGCTGGCCGACCCCGGGTTTCAGGACGTGGCGGCGGACGCGGTGCGCATCTCGTCCGGCGGGGCGCCGGTAATCATGGTGGGTGCGGCTGCCTGAGCCCTTGTGCATGGAAGGGCGCCCCGGCGCCGGGGCGTCCGTCCAGTGCGAAACAGAAGCCCGATCCAGGCGCTTGCGCCGTGACGGCGCGTCTTCAGCCAGAGACCGAAGGCCAGAAGGACGAAAAGCGCCTTGGCAAGGGCGTTGTCGTCGATTTCGGGGACCGCGACGATCGCGCCGCCGGTCATGATCGTGATCGTGATCGTGATCGCCGATGCGGGGAGCGCGAGGGAAAACGATGCCACCTCATACGCGAACCCGCCCCATGCCAAGGTCTTGCGGCGCGGGTCTGTCAGTCAACTTATCCACAGATTGTGGATAACTTTTCATAACTTATGCCCGTCCCTGTTTCCTCTGCAACGCGCGGGTGCCGGCAGGAAACGAAAAGGCCCCGCCGGATACCGGCGGGGCCTTTTGTTTCGAGCGGTGAAGACCCGCTTACCAGTCTTCGCGGACCACGGTGCGGGTCTTGACCGGCAGCTTCATCGCGGCAAGGCGCAGGGCCTCGCGGGCGATGGCCTCGGACACGCCGTCGATCTCGAACATCACGCGGCCGGGCTTGACCTTGCAGGCCCAGTAATCGACCGAGCCCTTGCCCTTGCCCATCCGGACCTCGGTGGGCTTCGACGACACGGGCGTGTCGGGGAAGATCCGGATCCAGACGCGGCCCTGACGCTTCATGTGGCGCGTCATGGCCCGGCGGGCGGCTTCGATCTGGCGCGCGGTCACACGCTCGGGCTCTGTCGCCTTGAGGCCGTAGGTGCCGAAGTTCAGATCCGAACCGCCCTTGGCCTCGCCGCGGATGCGGCCCTTGTGCATCTTGCGGAATTTCGTGCGCTTTGGTTGCAGCATCTCGTTCTACTCCTTAGCGATCGCGGCGGGGGCCGCCGGCGCCACGCGGCGCGGGACCTTCCTGAAGCTCTGCCTGGCGGCGATCGCGGGCACTTGGATCGTGCTCCATGATCTCGCCTTTGAAGATCCAGACCTTGATGCCGATGATGCCGTAGGGTGTGGCCGCCTCGGCGATGGCATAGTCGATGTCGGCCCGCAGGGTGTGCAGGGGCACGCGGCCCTCGCGATACCATTCGGTCCGGGCGATCTCGGCGCCGCCGAGGCGGCCCGCGACGTTGACCCGGATGCCAAGGGCGCCCATGCGCATCGCGTTCTGCACCGAACGCTTCATGGCGCGGCGGAAGCTGACGCGGCGTTCCAGCTGCTGGGCGATGGATTCGGCCACCAGCTGGGCGTCAAGCTCAGGCTTGCGCACTTCGACGATATTGAGGTGCAGTTCGCTGTCCGTCATGTTGGCCAGCTTCTTGCGCAGCGTCTCGATGTCCGCGCCCTTCTTGCCGATGATGACGCCGGGGCGCGCGGTGTGGATCGTGACGCGGCACTTGCGGTGCGGACGCTCGATGATGATCTTCGACACGCCGGCCTGCTTGCATTCGTCACGAATGAAGTCGCGGATCTTGAGATCCTCGAGCAGGAGGTTGCCGTAGTCCTTGGTGTCGGCGTACCAGCGGCTGTCCCAGGTACGGTTGACCTGCAGTCGCATGCCGACGGGGTTGACCTTGTGACCCATTAGGCTTGCTCCTCGATCTGGCGGACCTTGATGGTGAGTTCCGAGAACGGCTTGACGATCTTGCCGAAACGACCGCGCGCCCGCGGGCGCCCGCGCTTCATGACAAGGTTCTTGCCGACGTAGGCCTCGGCGACGACAAGTTCATCCACGTCGAGGTTGTGGTTGTTCTCGGCGTTGGCGATGGCGGACTGAAGACATTTCTTCACGTCATCGGCGATCCGCTTTTTCGAGAAGGTCAGGTCGCTGAGGGCCTTTTCAACCTTCTTGCCGCGGATCATCGCGGCCACCAGATTCAGTTTCTGCGGCGAGGTGCGAAGCATGCGGGCCTTGGCCATCGCTTCGTTTTCAGCCACGCGGCGCGGGTTCTTTTCCTTGCCCATGGCTTATTTCCTCTTCGCTTTCTTGTCCGCGGCGTGCCCGTAATAGGTGCGCGTCGGAGAGTACTCGCCGAACTTCTGGCCGATCATGTCTTCGCTGACGTTCACGGGCACGTGCTTGTGCCCGTTGTAGACGCCGAAGGTGAGGCCGACGAACTGCGGCAGGATGGTAGAGCGGCGCGACCAGATCTTGATGACCTCGTTGCGGCCCGACTCACGCGATTTTTCGGCCTTCTTCAGGACATAGCTGTCGACGAAGGGGCCCTTCCAAACAGAACGTGCCATGGATCAGCGTCCCTTCTTCTTGGCGTGGCGCGAACGGAGGATGTACTTGTCCGTCGCCTTGTTGGACCGCGTCTTGGCGCCCTTGGTGGGCTTGCCCCAGGGCGTCACCGGGTGACGGCCACCCGAGGTCCGGCCTTCGCCACCGCCGTGGGGGTGGTCGATGGGGTTCATGACCACGCCGCGGACGCTGGGACGCTTGCCGTAGTGGCGGTTGCGCCCGGCCTTGCCGAGGTTCTGGTTCGAGTTGTCGGGGTTCGACACCGCGCCGACCGTCGCCATGCATTCCTGACGCACGAGGCGCAGTTCGCCGGACGAAAGCCGGATCTGGGCGTAGCCGCCGTCACGGCCGACGAACTGGGCATAGGTGCCCGCGGCGCGCGCGATCTGGCCACCCTTGCCGGGCTTCAGTTCGACGTTGTGGACGATGGTGCCGATGGGCATGCCGGAAAACGGCATCGCGTTGCCCGGCTTGACGTCGACCTTGGCGCCGGCGATCACCTTGTCGGCCACGCCGAGGCGCTGGGGCGCAAGGATATAAGCCTGTTCGCCGTCTTCATACTGGATCAGCGCGATGAAGGCCGTGCGGTTGGGGTCGTATTCGATGCGCGCCACGACGGCGGGCATGTCGAATTTGTTCCGGCGGAAATCCACCACGCGATAGAGACGCTTTGCCCCGCCGCCTCGGCGGCGCATCGTGATCCGTCCGGTGTTGTTCCGACCGCCCTTCTTGGTCAAACCCTCGGTGAGGTGCTTGACCGGACGACCTTTCCAAAGCTCCGAACGGTCGATCAGAACCAGCCCGCGCTGGCCAGGCGTCGTCGGTTTGTACGACTTGAGTGCCATGCTTCCTGTCTTCCGTTGTTGAGCGCCCCGGATGTTGCCGGGGCTATGTAGAAAGGGCCCCGTAGGTCCCCAGTTTGGTGGCCCGCCCCGCCGGCCATGATCCGGGTGCCTCGAGCCGTCAGGTTCCGGGAACGGCCGGAACGGGAATCTCACGTAACAAAGCGCCCCGGACGAATCCGGGGCGTTCGAGAGGCTTCGTTTAGGGGAGTGCCGGGCGGGCGTCAAGCGTCGAGCGGGACCGACTGATCCGCGCAGACAGCTTGCAGCCAGCCGAACAGAAGACGGACCGAAGCCGGCAGGTCGCCAGACCGGACAATCGCATAGTAGACCGCCGCGATGCCAAGGGAAACATCCAGCCTGACAAGGGCTCCTTCGGCCAGATGCCGACGATGAACAAGCTCTGGCCCGAAAGACAGGCCGAAGCCGCGAAGGGCGAAATCCATGGCGAATCTAACGTCGCCGGGATCGACGATGGTGACGGCGCCGGGATCGCAGCCCGCCCGTTCCAGGATCAGCCGAAAGAGATCGTCGCCAAGGCCACCGCCCCCGATCCATGGCAGCGTGGCGGCGTCGACGTCGCCAGCACCCACCAGCGAGGGCGCGCCGCAGACGATCATCGGGGTGCTCAGCAGCGGAACCGACGTCAACCCGTCCCACGTCTGGCCCGGCGGGCCGCCGCGCACGACAAGATCGAAGCGATCCATGTCGACAGGTGCCTGGTTGCCCTCTGGCGAAAAGGAGACCTGAAGGGTCGGATGCGCTTTCCAGAGTTCGCTGAGGCGGGGCATGACGATGGCATCAACGAAATAATCGGTCGTGGACACGCGCACGCCACGCATGGCGCTGCGCAGGCGCATGTCCCCGATGCCCCTGGCGATCACGGCAAAGGCCTCTCTCAGCGGCAGGGACAACTGATAGCCTTCTTCGGTTAGGGCAAGACCGCGCCCCTGCCGACGGACGAGCGGAATGCCGACGTCCGCTTCCAGCTTTCGCACATGCTGCGCGATGGCGGCGGGTGTGACGTTCAGTTCCCGCGCCGCAGCGGCATAGCCCCCAAGACGCGCCGTCGCCTCGAAAGCGCGCAGGGTCGTCAGCGGCGGAAGATGGCGCCAGCCAATATCCATCATTCAATAGCCTGACTACTCATTAAGGGAATATTCCTGCTTAGGATATTCCATCTTTGTCGTGCAAGAAGCACAGCACGCCATGAATCGATACGCAAGTCTGACTATCGGTTTTTCATCATGCGGGGTCTTGTGCGTCGTCGCGCGGCCCCTTCACCCCCCGCCGGGACCGGGTGTTCCGGCCCGACATTCAGGAGTTTTCCGATGACAAAGACCCTTCTGGCCTGTGCCGCCATCGCCGCCCTTGGAGCGCCCGCGTTCGCTTTCGCCCAGTCGACGGCACAGGCGACCCGCATGGCGCATGACGCCTATCTGTCCGCGATCAATTCCAACAGCCTGCCAATGTTCCTGAGCACGGTGACGGACGATATCGTCTTCATCGCGCCGGATGCGCCGGTGCTGGAAGGCAAGGCAGAGGTCGGGCCCTGGGTCGCCGGATACTTCGGCGCGGTCAGGACCGTCTGGGAAAAGAACCCCGTCGAACTGGTCGTATCGGGCGACTGGGCGTTCGAGCGGTATAGCTATACCTCGATCGACGTCCCGCACGGGCAAAGCGTTGGCTATGCCGCCAGCGGCAGCGGGCTGAACATCTACCGTCTGGAGAATGACGGCGTGTGGCGCGTGGCCCGCGATGTCTGGGCCACCAGCGGGGCCGTACGGACCGTCGAACTGGGGTGCGGCTGGTCACGAACCATGGCCGCGCCCTGCTGAGACCGAATCCGACAATCGCCATGGCCCGGTGCGCTATCTGTTCCAGGCCATGCGCATCAACTCGTAGCCGCGCGGGTCGAAGGCGCGCAGCTGGTCGCGCGTGAAGGGTTCATAGTCGTTCTCGCCGAAATACGCCTCCGTCAGTTCGGCGAAATATTCACCGGCGTCGGTCATCGCATAGGCGCGTTCCGTGCCGCCATCGTTGCGGCGCACCCGGTCATAGGCACCCGACGCCTGTGCCGCGGCGAAGGCGGCATTGACGCCGGGGTTGTTGGCGCCGACGACCGTGTGGTGCCAGGCGTGCGCCAGTTCGTGCAACAGCATCGATGGCTGGTCCAGCCGCCAGCGGTAGAAGTTGAAATTCACCTCCACCCCGCGTGCCTTGGCGGGGTTGAGGCCGTTTTCCTGCAACCACTTGCGCGAGACGTGGAATTCGGCGCCGTTGCGGCGGCGGGCATCGTATTCCACCCAGATCCGGGTAACGCGCAGCCGGTCAAGCGCGGCGGGCGGCAGCGCGGCGGCGATGGCGTCGATCTGGCGCGCCAGTTCGCCCAGGATCGCGGCCCGGTCGTCTGGGCGTGCGGCATAGTCAGCCGAGATCATGACGGTGAAGCCGCCGATGTCCCGTTCGTCATAGGTGAAGGTCTTGTCGAAGGCCGCTGCCCGGCCCGGTGCCACCGCGGCGGCCCAAAGCACACAGATCACCAGAAATACTCGCATCACACGTTCCCTGACCCGTCTTGCGCACAATGTCGGGAAAAACCGCGCCGCGTTCAATCCCGGTGCGAGATGTGAAACGCAAAGGGCCCCCGCCAGTCGCGGGGGCCCTTCGATTCCGATGGACGGCGGACGATCAGAGACCGGTGGTCACGTCGATCGTGTTGCCCTCTTCGAGCGTCACATAGGCTTTCTTGACATCCTTGCGGGTGCCCTTGATGCCGCGGAACCGCTTGGTCTTGCCCTTGGTCACGGTGGTGTTCACCGCCTTGACCTTGACGCCGAACAACGCCTCGACCGCTTCCTTGATCTGCGGCTTGTTCGCGTCGATCGACACCTCGAAGACGACCGCGCCGGCCTCGGAGGCCATGGTCGACTTTTCGGTGATGATCGGCTTGCGGATCACGTCGTAGTGTTCTGGTTTCGCGCTCATTTCAGCCGGGCCTCCAGAGCTTCGACACCCGCCTTGGTGAGCACGATCGTGTCACGGCGCAGGATGTCATAGACGTTGGCACCCATCGACGGCAGCACATCGAGACCTTCGATGTTGGCCGCCGCGCGGGCGAAGTTCTCGTTCAGCTCGGGCCCGTCGATGACGAGCGCACGCTTCCAGCCCAGTGCCTTGATGGCCTTGGCCAGCGGCGCGGTCTTGGGCGCGTCCAGCGCGGCGGTGTCGATCACCACCAGGCTGCCATCGGCCAGCTTCGCCGAAAGCGCCAGTTTCAGCCCAAGCTTGCGGACCTTCTTCGGAAGGTCGTGGGCGTGGCTGCGCGGGGTCGGGCCCTTGTAGACACCACCCTTGCGGAAGATCGGTGCGTTGCGGTCACCGTGGCGTGCGCCGCCGGTGCCCTTCTGGCGATAGATCTTCTTGGTCGAGTAGCTGGTTTCCGAGCGGGTCTTGACCTTGTGGGTGCCGGCCTGCGCCTTGTTGCGCTGCCAGCGGACCACGCGGTGCAGGATATCGGCACGCGGCTCAAGCCCGAAGACCTCGTCGCCGAGATCGACCGAACCGGCCTTGCCGCCGTCCAGCGTGATGACGTCGAGTTTCATTCCTCACCTCCCTCGGGCGCGGTTTCCGCCGCGGCCTCTGCCGGAGCCTGAGCGGATTTCAGAGCCGCCGGAAGAACCGCGTTCTCCGGGAACGGCTTTTTCACCGCATCCTTGATCGTCACCCAGCCACCCTTGGAGCCGGGCACCGCGCCCTTGACCATGATGAGCCCGCGGTCGGTGTCCGTGCGGACGACCTGCAGGTTCTGCGTGGTCACGCGCGCCGCGCCCATGTGGCCGGCCATCTTCTTGCCCTTGAACACGCGGCCCGGATCCTGGCACTGGCCGGTCGAGCCGTGGCTGCGGTGGCTGATCGACACGCCGTGCGACGCGCGAAGGCCGCCGAAGTTGTGCCGCTTCATCGCGCCGGCAAAGCCCTTGCCGATCGAGGTGCCGGACACGTCGACGAACTGGCCCTCGAAGTAGTGGTCGGCGGTGATTTCCTCGCCCACGCCGATAAGGTTGTCGGCATCGACGCGGAACTCGGCGATCTTGCGCTTGGGCGCGACGTTGGCCGCGGCGAAGTGGCCGCGCATCGCTTGCGAGGTCCGCTTGGCCTTGGCGCTGCCCGCGCCCAGCTGAACGGCAGTGTAGCCGTCCTTTTCGGGCGTGCGCTGGGCGACCACCTGACAGCCGTCAAGCTGCAGAACGGTCACCGGCACCTGCCGCCCGTCTTCCATGAACAGCCGGGTCATGCCCAGCTTCTTTGCGATCACTCCAGAGCGCAACATCGGCGTTACCCCCCTCAGACCTTGATCTCGACATCCACGCCGGCGGCGAGGTCGAGCTTCATGAGCGCATCAACGGTCTGCGGCGTCGGATCGACGATGTCCAGCAGACGCTTGTGCGTGCGGATTTCCCACTGGTCGCGCGACTTCTTGTCGACGTGCGGCCCGCGCAGAACGGTGAACTTCTCGATCTTGTTGGGCAGCGGGATCGGCCCGCGCACCTGCGCGCCTGTCCGCTTGGCGGTGTTCACGATCTCCTGCGTGCTGGCGTCCAGCACACGGTAGTCGAACGCCTTCAGGCGGATGCGGATGTTCTGGCTTTGCATTGCCATCTGGTCATGCCTTTCGCGGCTTCGGTGTTGAGAGGTGGAACCGGACGATCCCGGTCCCACGTCGAACCCGTGGTGTCTTGGCGTGGCGGGCACAAGGCCCGCCGCGCGGGAAGTCGGGGCGGCGCGGGCGCCGCCCGAACGGCCGTCACTCGATGATTTTCGAGACGACGCCTGCGCCGACGGTGCGGCCGCCTTCGCGGATGGCGAAGCGCAGCTTTTCTTCCATGGCGATCGGGGCGATCAGCTCGACCTCGAACTTCAGGTTGTCGCCGGGCATCACCATCTCGGTGCCTTCGGGAAGCGCCACCGTGCCGGTCACGTCCGTCGTGCGGAAGTAGAACTGCGGACGGTAGTTGGCGAAGAACGGCGTATGACGGCCACCCTCTTCCTTCGTCAGGATGTAGGCCTCGGCCTCGAACTTGGTGTGCGGCGTCACCGAGCCGGGCTTGCACAGGACCTGCCCGCGCTCCACGCCTTCGCGATCCACGCCGCGCAGCAGCGCGCCGATGTTGTCGCCCGCCTCGCCACGATCGAGCAGCTTGCGGAACATCTCGACGCCCGTGCAGGTCGTCTTCTTCGTGTCGCGGATGCCCACGATCTCGATCTCGTCGCCCACGTTGATCACGCCGCGCTCGACGCGGCCGGTCACGACCGTGCCACGGCCAGAGATCGAGAACACGTCCTCGATCGGCATCAGGAACGGCTGGTCGATCGGACGCTCGGGCGTCGGGATGTACTCGTCCACCGCCGCCATCAGTTCGCGGATCTTGTCCTCGCCGATCGCGTTGTCACGGCCTTCCATCGCCGCAAGCGCAGAACCCGCGATGATCGGGATGTCGTCGCCGGGGAAGTCGTACGAGCTCAGCAGCTCGCGCACTTCCATCTCCACCAGTTCCAGCAGTTCCTCGTCGTCGACCTGGTCGACCTTGTTGAGGAACACCACCAGCGCCGGAACGCCAACCTGGCGCGCCAGCAGGATGTGCTCGCGCGTTTGCGGCATCGGGCCGTCGGCCGCGTTCACCACGAGGATGCCGCCGTCCATCTGCGCCGCGCCCGTGATCATGTTCTTCACGTAGTCGGCGTGGCCGGGGCAATCCACGTGCGCGTAGTGACGCGCCTCGGTCTCGTACTCCACATGCGCCGTCGAAATCGTGATCCCGCGCGCCTTCTCTTCCGGGGCGCCGTCGATCTGGTCGTAGGCCCGGAACTCGCCGAAGTACTTCGTGATCGCAGCCGTCAGCGTCGTCTTGCCGTGGTCAACGTGACCAATCGTGCCGATGTTCACGTGCGGTTTCGTGCGTTCGAATTTCGCTTTTGCCATTTTGTCGTCTCCTTCGTGTCGGGTGGCGGGGCTGCCCCGCCCTACGGGTGGTGGGTAGGGCGGGGTTCACCCCGCCGTCCCGTCATGCGTACTTGGACTGGATTTCTTCGCTGATGTTCTGCGGCACCGGTTCGTAATGGTCGAACAACATCGTGAACTGCGCGCGGCCCGAGGACATCGAGCGCAGGTTGTTGATGTAGCCGAACATGTTGGCCAGCGGCACGAAGGCGTTGATGACGATCGCGTTGCCCCGCGATTCCTGCCCCTGCACCTGGCCACGGCGGCTGGTCAGGTCGCCGATGACGTTGCCGGTGTACTCCTCGGGCGTCACGACCTCGACCTTCATGATCGGTTCCAGCAGTTTGGCGCCGGCCTTCTTCAGGCCTTCGCGCATGCACATGCGGCTTGCGATCTCGAAGGCGAGAACCGACGAGTCCACGTCGTGGAACTTGCCGTCCACCAGCGCGACCTTGAAGTCGATCACCGGGAAGCCGGCCAGCGGGCCCGAATCCATCACGGACTGGATGCCCTTCTCGACGCCGGGCACGTATTCCTTGGGAACCGCGCCACCGACAATGCGGCTTTCGAAGCTGTAGCCCTCGCCCGGTTCGGTAGGCGCGATTTCCAGCTTGACCTCGGCGAACTGGCCGGAGCCACCGGACTGCTTCTTGTGGGTGTACGTGTGCTCGATCTTGTGGCTGATCGTTTCACGATACGCCACCTGCGGGGCACCGATGTTGGCCTCGACCTTGAACTCGCGCTTCAGGCGGTCGACGAGGATGTCGAGGTGAAGTTCGCCCATGCCCTTCATGATCGTCTGACCCGATTCAATATCGGTTTCGACGCGGAAGGACGGATCCTCGGCTGCAAGACGCTGAAGACCGGCGGACATCTTTTCCTGGTCGGCCTTTGTCTTGGGCTCGACCGCGATCTCGATGACCGGCTGGGGGAACGTCATGGTTTCCAGCACGACCTGTTTCTGTGCGTCGCACAGCGTGTCACCCGTGGTGGTTTCCTTCAGACCGGCGATGGCGATGATGTCGCCGGAGCCTGCCCAATCGATTTCCTCACGCGAGTTCGAGTGCATCATCATCATCCGGCCGATGCGTTCGCGCCGGCCCTTGGTGGAGTTGATGATCGCATCGCCCTTGGACAGCTTGCCCGAGTACACGCGGGTGAACGTCAGCGAGCCGACGAACGGGTCGTTCATGATCTTGAACGCGAGGCCCGCGAAGGGCTGCTCGTCGCCGGGACGGCGTTCGATGTTGCGCTCTTCGGTCTCGTCGTCCGGCGAGAAGCCCATGTACGGCGGAACGTCGAGCGGGCCGGGAAGGTAGTCGATCACCGCGTTGAGCATGGGCTGAACGCCCTTGTTCTTGAACGCCGAGCCACAGAGGACGGGCACGAAGGACATGGACAGCGTGCCCTTGCGGATCAGGCTGCGCAGCGTCGCCTCATCGGGCTCCTGTCCTTCGAGGTAGGCCTCCATCGCGTCGTCGTCCATCTCGACGGCGGTCTCGATCAGGGTGGCGCGCCATTCGTCGGCCAGGTCCTTGAGATCGTCACGGATGTCCTGGATTACCCAGGACGCGCCAAGATCCTCGCCCTTCCACACCCATTCCTTCATCGTCACCAGGTCGATCAGGCCTTCGAGATGGTCCTCGGCGCCGATCGGCAGCTGGATCGGCGCGGGAATCGCACCGGTGCGGTCCTTGATCATGCGGACGCAGTTGAAGAAGTCGGCGCCGATCTTGTCCATCTTGTTGACGAACACGATGCGCGGAACCTTGTAGCGGTCGGCCTGACGCCAGACGGTTTCCGTCTGGGGCTCGACACCGGCGTTGGCGTCGAGAACGGCGACGGCGCCGTCGAGAACGGCAAGCGAACGCTCGACCTCGATGGTGAAGTCCACGTGACCGGGGGTGTCGATGATGTTGAAGCGGAACTTGGCCTCTTGCGCCGTGTCGCCGTAAATGCCGGTCGGGTTTTCGCCATCCTCGGTGCGGAACCAGAACGTCGTGGTTGCAGCCGAGGTGATGGTGATCCCGCGTTCCTGCTCCTGTTCCATCCAGTCCATCGTCGCGGCGCCGTCATGCACCTCGCCGATCTTGTGCGACTTTCCGGTGTAGTAGAGGATGCGCTCTGTCGTGGTTGTCTTGCCGGCATCGATGTGCGCCATGATGCCGAAATTGCGGTAGCGCTCGAGGGTGTATTCGCGGGCCATTGATCGGGGTCCTATAGCCAGTGTTTACCAGCGGTAATGGCTGAACGCCTTGTTGGCGTCGGCCATCTTGTGGGTGTCTTCGCGCTTCTTGACGGCGGTGCCGCGGCCCTGGACCGCGTCCATCAGTTCGCCGGCGAGGCGTTCTTCCATGGTCTTTTCATTGCGGTTGCGGCTGGCGATGATGAGCCAGCGGATCGCCAGCGCCTCGCGGCGCTCGGGGCGAACCTCGACCGGAACCTGGTAGGTGGCGCCACCGACCCGGCGCGAACGCACCTCGACCGACGGCTTGATGTTGTCGAGCGCCTCGTGGAAGACCTCGATCGGGGCTTTCTTGAGACGGCTCTCGACGCGGTCCATGGCACCGTAGACGATGCCCTCGGCGACGGATTTCTTGCCGTCGTACATCAGGTTGTTCATGAACTTCGTCAGAACCCGGTCACCAAACTTGGCATCGGGCAGGACTTCGCGTTTTTCGGCTGCGTGACGGCGGGACATTCCGGTGTCTCCTTATTTCGGACGCTTGGCGCCGTACTTCGAACGGCGCTGCTTGCGGTCTTTGACGCCCTGGGTGTCGAGGACACCGCGCAGGATATGATAACGAACACCGGGAAGGTCCTTTACCCGGCCGCCACGGATGAGGACCACCGAGTGCTCCTGCAGGTTGTGGCTTTCACCGGGGATATAGCTGATCACCTCGTAGCCGTTGGTCAGCCGCACCTTGGCCACCTTCCGCATGGCCGAGTTCGGCTTCTTCGGTGTGGTGGTGTAGACGCGCGTGCAAACGCCGCGCTTCTGTGGGCAGGACTCGAGGTGCTGGGACTTCGAGCGTTTGACTTTCGGCTGCCGGGGCTTCCGGATCAGCTGTTGGATCGTTGGCATTGGGTCTCGTTCCCCGTGTTGCAACACTTCGTCGGTTCAGCGGGGCACGCGCACCCCCATGTCTTTCTTCGGCGCGCATTGCGCATCCGCAAAACGCAAACACCGCACCCGTCCCCTGTTCTGGGAACGACGCGGTGGAGTTTCAGAGGATCGGGGCGCGTGGCCCGGATCATGACCGCTACAATACTGTGACAGGCGACCGCGCGCAGACGCAAAGGTGGCCCGAGTGCGCGCCGTATATGGCGAGTCTCGGGGGTTGTCAACAGCGCCGCAGACGCGTCAGCGCGGGCGCAGCAGAGCCGGGGCCGTGGCCGCCGCGCGGCTGGCCTGACGCTCGCGATAAAAGGTGTAGATGCCGGTCGCCACAACGATCCCGCCACCCAGAAGGCTGATCGCATCTGGCCATTCCCCCAAGGCAAAGAGGCCAAGCACCAGCGCCCAGAGAAGGCTGGTGTAGCGAAAAGGGGAAACCACTGCGATTTCTCCGACCCGCATGGCCATGACGCCGAAGAGGTAGCCGCCTATGATCATCACGGCAGCGGCGGACAATTGCCCGGCGGCCAGCGGCGACAGCGGCGCCCAGGTTCCGCCCAAGGACCCCACCGCGCCGAACAGCGTCACACCCGCGGCGGCGCACAGCGCGACCGTCATCGAGGGCACTGCCTTGTCCAGCCGGCGCGTGACAAGGTCGCGAAACGTCACCAGCACGACGGCGATCAGCGCATAGACAGAGAAGATGGTGAACCCGTCACTGCCGGGCCGCACGATCAGCATGACGCCGAGAAACCCGGCGAAGATCGCGGAAAGCCGGCGCCAGCCCACCGCCTCTCCCAGAAATAGCGCACCGGCCAGCGTTACGGTCAGCGGCAGCGCTTGCAGGATCGCCGTTGCGTTGGCGATGGGCATGTTGAACAGCGCGCTGATGAAGAAGTACGCCGCCGCGATCTCGGCCAGGGTCCGAAAGGCGATCAGCCGCCATTCCCGGCGCGGCACGCGCAGGCGCAGCCCGCCCATCGCGCGCGCGACAAGCAACAAAAGCACAGACGTGGCCAGCCCGCGCAAGGTCAGCGCCTGAAACAGCGGCAGTTCGTCAGAGGCCGCCTTCATGAAGGTGTCGTTCAGCGTGAAGGCGGCCATGGAGGCCATCATCAGCGCGGCACCGCGCGAATTGTCGGACAGGTGTGGCATGTGTCGGCAGCCCCTCTGCCGTGCAGGTAGCAGCGGTGCGGCGCGGACACCAGCGGGGGCGAAAGGCGCACCTGACCTTCTCTTGAGACGGCCACAGGATACCTCAAGACAAAATCGAGGAATTCATCAGGGTGCGTTCAAGCAGCCCCGCGACGGGCCGGGCAGATTGGGGTCACAACATCGAACACGGAGGACGAAACGATGTATGACCAGAACCCGCTGCTGCACAAGCTGTCCATCGACGCGCTGGCCCGCCCGTACCAGACCGCCCGGTCGCCCCGTGGTCCTGTCCGCGGCGCCGGGCGCCCCAGCAGCCTGATCGCGCTTGCCGTGACCGCCGTCACTGCGGTGACCCTTGGGGTCTACGGGGCAACGGCGATGAAGGCCGGCGCCGCCAAGACCGGGCGCCCGATCCCGCACCCGGCGATCGCCGAGGTGCGCGCGCCGGCCGATCTTGATCTGGCGACCGGCGACATGGTGTGCTCGGAACTGGCGGAACACCGGGTGCCGAACACGGCAAAGGCCGTCGCGTGTTCGCAGATGTAAGCGCAGGTGAAACCGTCGTTACTTCCGCACGTCGATCACGCCGCCTGTCAGGCGATGACGGTCGCCGAGCGGATCGACGTGAACCGCCGCAGCCATGGGCGCTATGTCACCTGGCGGCAGGCCAATCCCGAAATGGTTGCAGGGATGGAAAGCACGGCGCGCGCCCGGATCGGCGGCGCCGGGATGTGAGTTCCCTGCCCCGGCTTCGCGCCGGACATGCAAAGCGGGCCCGCAGGCCCGCCTTGTTTCGTGTCAGACGATGTCCGGGCAGCCCTATTCCGAGGGTGTCATCACCGGCGTTCCACGGCCGGCCCCGGCCCCCTCGACCTGCGGGTGGCCGGACGGGCGCACAGACGCTGTCCGGGCCTGCTGGGCGGCGAAGCTGCGGTGCAGGCTGGCGGCGTAGGTGCCCACGATGCCCTGCCAGTCGGTCTCGTGCACCTTCTTCCAGCGCTTTTCCTCCAGGTCGAAATGCGGGCGGAAGAAGTCGAGCGCCTTGTCCACCCCGTCATGGTCGATGTCGAACCACAGGCAGCGGTCACTGTCGGGACCGAAGAAATCGGCCACTTCGGCGGTGTGGATGTCATAGTGGCGCGACCAGTGGTCCAGCACCTCTTCGCGCGTCATGCCGTAAAGCTCGCAGGTCTTGCGAAGGTACTTGCCCTCGTTATGGGCGATGCGGCTTTTCAGCCAGCCGGCCTTGTCGCGGGTGTTCATGATGAAAAGCGCGTCCGGGTAGGCTGTGGCGAAGCTGCGGAAGTAGCGGTAATTCTCGATCCGGCGGCGCAGGTCGGTATATTCCATGTCGAAGAAGGCGCGATACTTCTCCAGCCCTTCGACCGGCGGACGGCCCTTGCGCAGGTTCCTGTCGATCACCTTTTGCGGGTTCACGTTCAGAAGCGTGACATCCCCCGCCTTGCGGTGCTTGCGCCCGCAATGGTGAAGCGACGCAACACCGGAGTTGTTGAAGAGCTTGAAGAAGGCGCCGGTGGCGCAACGATTGAATCCGATCTGGAAGACCAACGGCCCGTTACCGGGAACTTGTGACATGACGACCCCGTGCGCAGCTTGAGTTTTCCCCCGCTGGCCACGGTAAGGTTTCGTTAGGGTCTGACCAAATTACGCCACGGCTTTGCCACAATCCGCGAACAGTCGGCGGGGATCACCGGGGACTGTGGCGCGACAAGCCGCAATCGGGCCGCACTGCCGCCGAATCGGCGCCACAAATGCGAACGGGCCCCGCCATGGCGGGGCCCGTCCGTTCCGCCAGAAGGCGGGATGTCGTCAGTCGCGGCTTTCGGGGGTTTCCACCAGACCGCTGTCGAAGGTCGCCTCGTCCCCGTCGAAGACCGGCGCGGCAAGCGCCGCGGCGGCCTCGGCCTCGGCGCGGGCGGCCTCGATCACGGCATTGTCGCGATCGGTGGCGATGCGGCGCACGCGCTGCGTGGCCCCGCCCGTGCCCGCCGGGATCAGACGCCCGACGATGACGTTCTCCTTCAGGCCCACCAGCTTGTCGCGCTTGCCCTGCACGCTGGCCTCGGTCAGCACGCGGGTGGTTTCCTGGAAGGACGCCGCAGAGATGAACGACCGGGTTTGCAGCGATGCCTTGGTGATGCCCAGAAGGATCGGTTCGCCCTGTGCCGGACGGCCGCCCTTGGACACTGCCTTGGCGTTTGCCTCGTCAAACTCGGCCTTGTCGACGTTCTCGCCCTTGAGAAGCGTTGTGTCCCCGCTGTCGAGGATCTCCCACTTCTGGAGCATCTGCCGGACGATGACCTCGATGTGCTTGTCGTTGATCTTGACGCCCTGCAGGCGGTAGACGTCCTGCACCTCGTCGATCAGGTAGTCGGCAAGCGCCTCGATCCCCATGATCCGCAGGATGTCGTGCGGCGCGGGGTTGCCATCCATGATGTAGTCGCCCTTCTGGACGAAGTCGCCCTCGGCCACCGGGATGTGCTTGCCCTTGGGCACCATGTATTCCACCGGCTCCATCGTCTCGTCGGCGGGCTCGATCGTGATCCGGCGCTTGTTCTTGTAGTCGCGCCCGAAACGAACGTAGCCGTCGATTTCGGCGATGATGGCGTGGTCCTTGGGGCGGCGCGCCTCGAACAGTTCGGCCACCCGCGGCAGACCGCCGGTGATGTCCTTGGTCTTGGCGCCCTCGCGCGGGATCCGCGCGACCACGTCACCGGCCTTGATCTCCTGTCCGTCCTCGATGGACAGGATGGCGTCCACCGACATCTGGTAGGTCACCGGGTTGCCGGCCTCGTTGCGGACAGGTTCCCCGCTGACAGGGTCCATCACGATGATCTCGGGCTTCAGCTCGTTGCCCTTGGGGGCCGCGCGCCAGTCGGTCACGATCTTCTGGGTCATGCCGGTGGCGTCGTCGGTCTCGTCGCGGACCGCGATGCCCGAGATCAGGTCGACGAACTTTGCCTTGCCCGCCTTCTCGGCAATGATCGGAAGCGTGTACGGGTCCCACTCGAACAGCTTGTCACCGCGCGCCACGCTGTCGCCCTCGGCCGGGAAGACCTTGGTGCCGTAGCCCAGCTTGAAACTGGCGCGTTCCATGCCGTTCTCGTCGATGATCGCAAGCTGCATGTTGCGGCCCATGACGATGTTGTCGCCCGCATCGTTGGTCAGCAGGTTCGGGTTGCGGTACTCGATCTTGCCGTCCTGGTTGGCCTCCTGGAAGGACTGCTGGCCGCCCTGCGCCACGCCGCCGATGTGGAACGTCCGCATCGTAAGCTGGGTGCCGGGTTCACCGATCGACTGGGCCGCGATGATGCCCACCGCCTCGCCGCTGTTGACGATCGTGCCGCGCGCAAGGTCACGACCGTAGCACATGGCGCAGACGCCCTCTTCGGCCTCGCAGGTCAGCGGGCTTCGGATGCGCATCTTGGCGACGCCGGCCGTCTCGATGGCATCGGCCTTGCGCTCGTCGATCAGTTCGTTCTGGCTGACGATGACCTCGTCGGTGCCCGGACGCAGCACGTCCTCGGCCGCGACGCGGCCCAGCACACGCTCTGACAGGGGCGACACGATCTCGCCGTCGTTCACCGCCGCCTCGGCGGTGATGGCGTTGTCGGTGCCGCAATCCCTGTGGCGCACGATGCAATCCTGCGCCACGTCCACCAGACGGCGGGTCAGGTAACCCGAGTTCGCCGTCTTCAGCGCGGTGTCCGACAGGCCCTTGCGCGCGCCGTGGGTCGAGTTGAAGTACTCGAGCACGGTGAGGCCTTCCTTGAAGTTCGAGATGATCGGCGTCTCGATGATCTCGCCCGAGGGCTTGGCCATCAGGCCGCGCATACCGCCCAGCTGCTTCATCTGGGTGACAGAGCCACGGGCACCCGAATGCGCCATCATGTAGACGCTGTTGGGTTCCTGTTCGGCGCCGTTCTCGTCGCGCTTGGACGCCGAGATCGAGGACATCATCGCCTCGGTCACCTTGTCGTTGCACTTGGACCAGGCATCGACGACCTTGTTGTACTTTTCGCCCTGGGTGATCAGGCCGTCCATGTACTGCTGTTCAAAGTCCTTCACCTGCTCGCGCGTGTCGTTGACGATATCCCACTTGGAGTCGGGAATGACCATGTCGTCCTTGCCGAACGAGATGCCGGCCTTGAACGCCTCGCGGAAGCCCATGCCCATGATCTGGTCGCAGAAGATCACCGATTCCTTCTGGCCGCAGTAGCGGTAGACGGTGTCGATGACCTGCTGCACCTCTTTCTTGCGCAACAGGCGGTTCACAAGCTCGAACGGCGCCTTGGCGTTCAGCGGCAGAAGCGCGCCAAGCCGCACGCGGCCGGGCGTGGTTTCAAAGCGCACCATGACTTCCTGGCCGGTCTCGTCGATCTGCTTGATCCGAGCCTTGATCTTGGCGTGCATGTGCACTTCACCGGCGCCGAGGGCATGTTCGACCTCGTCGGAATCGGCAAAGATCATGCCTTCGCCCTTCATGCCCTCACGCTCCATCGAGATGTAATAGAGGCCAAGGATCATGTCCTGCGACGGCACGATGATCGGCGCACCGTTGGCGGGCGACAGGACGTTGTTCGTGGACATCATCAGCACGCGGGCTTCAAGCTGCGCCTCGAGGCTGAGCGGCACGTGAACGGCCATCTGATCGCCGTCGAAGTCGGCGTTGAAGGCCGAGCAGACCAGCGGGTGAAGCTGGATCGCCTTGCCTTCGATCAGGACAGGTTCGAACGCCTGGATGCCAAGACGGTGCAGCGTGGGCGCGCGGTTAAGCAGAACCGGATGCTCGCGGATGACCTCGTCAAGGATGTCCCAGACTTCGGGGCGTTCCTTTTCCACCAGCTTCTTGGCCTGCTTCACGGTCGACGACAGGCCCTTGGCCTCGAGCCGCGAGTAGATGAACGGCTTGAACAGTTCGAGCGCCATCTTCTTGGGCAGGCCACACTGGTGCAGCTTCAGCTCCGGGCCGGTCACGATGACCGAACGGCCCGAGAAGTCGACGCGCTTGCCTAGAAGGTTCTGCCGGAAGCGGCCCTGCTTGCCCTTCAGCATGTCCGACAGCGACTTCAGCGGGCGCTTGTTGGCCCCCGTGATGACGCGGCCGCGGCGGCCGTTGTCGAAAAGCGCGTCCACGGCTTCCTGCAGCATCCGCTTTTCGTTGCGGATGATGATGTCGGGCGCGCGCAGTTCGATCAGGCGGCGCAGGCGGTTGTTGCGGTTGATGACGCGACGGTACAGGTCGTTGAGATCCGAGGTGGCAAAGCGGCCGCCGTCCAGCGGCACCAGCGGGCGCAGTTCGGGCGGGATGACCGGGATCACGGTCATCACCATCCATTCCGGGCGGTTGCCGGATTCCAGGAAGGATTCGACGATCTTCAGCCGCTTGATGATCTTCTTGGGCTTCAGTTCGCCGGTCGCCTCGGCCAGATCGGCGCGAAGCTGTTCAGCCTCGGCCTCGAGGTCGATGGCGGCCAGCATCTCGCGGATTGCCTCGGCGCCGATGTTGGCGGTGAAGGCGTCCATGCCGTACTGGTCCTGGGCATCCATGAACTCTTCTTCGGTCATCAGCTGGCCGTAGGACAGGTCCGTCAGGCCGGGCTCTATCACCACGTAGTTCTCGAAGTAGAGGATGCGTTCAAGGTCACGCAGCGTCATGTCCAGCATCAGGCCGATGCGGCTGGGCAGCGATTTCAGGAACCAGATGTGCGCCACCGGCGCGGCCAGCTCGATATGGCCCATGCGCTCGCGCCGGACCTTCTGAAGCGTGACCTCGACGCCGCATTTCTCGCAGACGACGCCGCGGTACTTCATGCGCTTGTACTTGCCGCACAGGCACTCGTAGTCCTTGATCGGCCCAAAGATACGGGCACAGAACAGGCCGTCACGCTCTGGCTTGAACGTGCGGTAGTTGATCGTCTCGGGCTTCTTGATCTCGCCGTAGGACCAGCTGAGGATCCGTTCCGGCGAGGCCAGCGAGATCTTGATCTCGTCGAACTGCTTGGGCGCGGCCAGAGGATTGAACGGGTTTGTGGTCAGTTCCTGGTTCATCTCGGATTCCTATTCAGGGGCAAAGGGAAGGACAGGACGCTGCTGGCCCATTCGGGCCCGCAGCGCCGTGACGGCCGGGGCCGTTATTCCTCTCCCTCCGCGTCCAGGAGTTCCATGTTGAGGCCGAGGCCGCGGACTTCCTTCACCAGCACGTTGAAGCTTTCGGGCACGCCGGCCTCGAAATTGTCCTCGCCCTTGACGATCGACTCGTAGACCTTGGTGCGGCCTGCCACGTCGTCGGACTTTACCGTCAGCATTTCCTGCAAGGTGTAGGCGGCGCCATAGGCTTCCAGCGCCCAGACCTCCATCTCGCCGAAACGCTGGCCGCCGAACTGCGCCTTGCCACCCAGCGGCTGCTGGGTCACCAGACTGTAGGGGCCGGTCGAACGCGCGTGGATCTTGTCGTCCACCAGGTGGTGCAGCTTCAGCAGGTACTTTACGCCAACTGTCACCTGGCGGCTGAACTCTTCGCCGGTGCGGCCATCGAACAGGCGGGACTGGCCGCTTTGGTCGAAGCCCGCACGCAACAGCGCGTCGTTCACATCGCCTTCCTTGGCCCCGTCAAAGACCGGAGTCGCGATCGGCACGCCACGGATGACGTTCGACGCGGCCTCGACCAGACGGCCCTCGTCCATGCCGACGATGCCTTCGTCGTAGACGTCCTCGCCATAGGCAAGGCGCATCGCCTCGCGGACGGGCGTCAGATCGCCCGTACGCTTGTAGTCCTGAAGCGCCTCGTCGATGCGAATGCCCAGCCCGCGTGCGGCCCAGCCCATGTGGGTTTCAAGGATCTGGCCCACGTTCATCCGCGACGGCACGCCGAGCGGGTTGAGAACGAGATCGACGTGGGTGCCGTCTTCCAGAAACGGCATGTCCTCGATCGGAACGACCTTGGACACAACGCCCTTGTTGCCGTGGCGGCCGGCCATCTTGTCGCCCGGCTGAAGCTTGCGCTTCACGGCGACAAAGACCTTCACCATCTTCATCACGCCCGGGGGCAGGTCATCGCCGCGGCGGACCTTTTCGACCTTGTCCTCGAACCGGTGCTCCAGCGCGCGCTTCTGCGCCTCGAACTGGGCGTTGAGCGCCTCGACCTGCGCGGCCTCGGTCTCTTCTCCCAGTGCCAGCTGCCACCACTGGCCCCGGCTGAGCGTTTCAAGCAGGTCCTCGGTGATCTCGACGCCGGCCTTGACGCCCTTGGGCCCCTTCACCGCGGTCTTGCCGAGGATCATGGACTTGAGGCGAGAGTAGATGTTGCGTTCCAGGATGTGCAGTTCGTCGTCGCGGTCACGCGCAAGGCGCTCGACCTCTTCACGCTCGATCTGCAGGGCGCGTTCGTCCTTGTCCACGCCGTGGCGGTTGAACACCCGGACCTCGACCACGGTGCCGTAGTCGCCCGGCGGCAGACGCAGCGAGGTGTCGCGCACATCGCTGGCCTTTTCACCGAAGATGGCGCGCAGAAGCTTTTCTTCGGGCGTCATCGGGCTTTCGCCCTTGGGGGTGATCTTGCCCACGAGGATATCGGCGGGGCCGACCTCGGCACCGATGTAGACGATGCCGGCCTCGTCGAGGTTGCGCAGCGCCTCTTCACCCACGTTCGGGATGTCCCGGGTGATTTCCTCGGGGCCAAGCTTGGTGTCGCGGGCCGCGACCTCGAATTCCTCGATGTGGATCGAGGTGAACACGTCGTCGCGCACGATCCTTTCCGAGATCAGGATCGAGTCCTCGTAGTTGTAGCCGTTCCACGGCATGAAGGCGACGACCACGTTCTTGCCAAGCGCCAGTTCACCGATATCGGTGGACGGGCCGTCGGCGATCACCTCGCCCTGTGCGACGGTGTCGCCCACCTTGACCAGCGGACGCTGGTTGATGCAGGTGTTCTGGTTCGACCGCTGGAACTTGCGCAGACGGTAGATGTCCACGCCGGGATCGCCGGGATCGAGGTCCTCGGTGGCGCGCACAACGATCCGCTGTGCGTCCACCTGGTCGATCACGCCGCCGCGGCGGGCCATGATGGCCGCGCCGGAATCGCGGGCCACCACTTCCTCGATGCCGGTGCCCACGAAGGGGGCGTCAGCCTGAAGAAGCGGCACGGCCTGACGCTGCATGTTCGAGCCCATGAGCGCGCGGTTGGCGTCGTCGTTTTCAAGGAACGGGATAAGCGACGCGGTCACCGACACCAGCTGTTTCGGCGACACGTCGATCAGGTCGACGCTTTCGTTCGGGGCCAGCGTGTATTCGCCGGCCTGGCGGGTCGACACCAGTTCGTTCTTGAAGCGGCCGTTCTCGTCGAGCTGCGCGTTGGCCTGCGCCACGACGTGGCGCATTTCCTCGGTCGCGGACATGTAGGTGACGTCATCGGTCACCTGCCCGTCCTGAACGCGGCGGTAGGGCGTTTCGATGAAGCCGTACTTGTTCACGCGGGCGAAGGTGGCCAGCGAGTTGATCAGACCGATGTTCGGGCCTTCCGGCGTTTCGATCGGGCACATCCGGCCATAGTGCGTGGGGTGCACGTCGCGCACCTCGAAGCCCGCACGCTCGCGCGTCAGGCCCCCCGGGCCAAGCGCCGAAAGGCGCCGCTTGTGCGTCACCTCGGACAGCGGGTTGGTCTGGTCCATGAACTGCGACAGCTGCGAAGAGCCGAAGAATTCGCGCACCGCCGCCGCGGCAGGCTTGGCGTTGATGAGGTCTTGCGGCATCACCGTGTCGATCTCGACCGAAGACATGCGCTCCTTGATCGCACGCTCCATCCGCAGCAGGCCGACGCGATACTGGTTTTCCATCAATTCGCCCACGGACCGCACGCGGCGGTTGCCGAGGTGGTCGATGTCGTCGATCTCGCCATTGCCGTCGCGCAGGTCGACCAGCGCCTTGACGCAGGAAATGATGTCTTCCTTACGCAGCGTACGCTCGGTATCGGCGGCGTCGAGATCGAGGCGCATGTTCATCTTGACCCGGCCAACGGCGGACAGGTCATAGCGCTCGCTGTCGAAGAACAGGCTGTCGAAAAGCGTGCTGGCGGCCTCTACGGTGGGCGGTTCGCCCGGACGCATGACGCGGTAGATGTCCATGAGCGCCGAGGCGCGGTTCATGTTCTTGTCCTGCGCCATGGTGTTGCGCATGTAAGGACCGACATTGATGTTGTCGATGTCGAGAACCGGGATGTCGGTGATACCGGCATCCATCAGGTCCTTGAGCGAGCCGCCCGTGACTTCGCCGTCCTTGTCGGTTTCCCAGGTCAGCTCGTCCCCGGCCTCGACATAGATCGCGCCGGTTTCCTCGTTGATGATGTCCTTTGCGACATAGCGGCCCAGGATCTGGTCGAACGGCACCAGAAGCTCTGTGACGTTGCCCTCGTCCACCAGCTTCTTGACCGCGCGGGGGGTGACCTTGTCACCGGCCTTGCAGATCACTTCGCCGGTGCCGGCGTCCACGAGGTCGAAGGTCGGGCGCGTGCCGCGAACGCGTTCGGGGAAGAAGCGCGTGATCCACCCACGGTTCTTTTCCAGCTTGTAGTCGACCGTGTTGTAATAGGCATCCATGATGCCTTCCTGGTCGAGCCCCAGCGCATAAAGGAGCGTCGTCACCGGCAGCTTGCGGCGGCGGTCGATGCGGGCGAACACAAGATCCTTGGCGTCGAATTCGAAATCCAGCCAGGAGCCGCGGTAGGGAATGATGCGGCAGGCAAACAGAAGCTTGCCCGAGGCGTGCGTCTTGCCCTTGTCGTGGTCAAAGAACACGCCCGGAGAGCGGTGCATCTGGCTTACGATCACGCGTTCGGTACCGTTGACGATGAAGGTGCCGTTGGGCGTCATCAGGGGCATGTCGCCCATGAACACGTCCTGCTCCTTGATGTCCTTGACCGACTTGGCGCCGGTGTCGTCATCGACATCGAAAACGATCAGGCGCAGCGTCACCTTGAGCGGCGCGGCATAGGTCATGTCGCGCTGCTGGCATTCCTCGACGTCGTACTTGGGCTTTTCCAGTTCGTAGCGCACGAACTCCAGCACGGCGGTCTCGTTGAAGTCCTTGATCGGGAAGACCGACTGGAACACGCCGTTGATGCCCTCTCCGTCCAGCGGGGCCGGGGCATCGCCAGAGTTCAGGAACAGGTCGTAGGACGATTTCTGAACCTCGATGAGGTTCGGCATCTCCAGCACTTCGCGGATCTTGCCATAGTATCTGCGGAGTCGTTTCTGGCCGAGATAGGTCGAAGCCATGCGCGTCATCACCTTCTTCTTTCGCGGGCGCGCGCTGCCGTCGGGCTCCGGCGGCACGCCCTTACGAAACAGGGGGTTCGGATCCATGCCTGGCCACCGTCCCACAGGCGGCCTCCCGATCCGGACCGCACCCTAGAAAGACCCCTTTTCACGAACGGGCCTTTCTAAGACGCGGAGGGCTGGCCCCGGGACACCCCGGAACCAGCCTTGTCGCAGGGGTCGGCGGCCGGGGGCCGCCGCCCGCATCACTTCAGCTCGACCTCGGCGCCAGCTGCTTCCAGCTTGGCCTTGATCTCTTCTGCTTCGTCCTTGGACGCGCCTTCCTTGACGGCCTTGCCGCCGGCCTCGACCAGGTCCTTGGCTTCTTTCAGGCCAAGTCCGGTGATCGCGCGGACTTCCTTGATCACGTTGATCTTGGAGGCACCAGCGGCCTTCAGGATGACGTCGAACTCGGTCTGTTCCTCTACGGCGGCGGCAGCGTCGCCACCGGCCGGGCCGGCCATCATCACAGCGCCGCCAGCGGCGGGCTCGATGCCGTACTCGTCCTTGAGGATGGTTTTCAGTTCCTGGGCTTCGAGAAGCGTGAGGTTCACGATCTCTTCGGCGAGTTTTTTCAGATCAGCCATTTTCACAGTTCCTTAAGGTGTGTTCCAACGCGCGGTTTTCAAGCCTGCGCGGGTCAGAGGGATCACGCGGCTTCGCCGCGCTCCTCTATGGTCGACAGGATACTTGCGATGTTCGAAGCAGGCGCGCCAATGGCCCCGGCGATGTTCGAAGCAGGTGCCCCGATGCAGCCGACGATGGAAGCGATAAGCTCCTCGCGCGACGGCATCTCGGACACGGCCTTTACACCGTCCGGGTCAAGCGCCGTGTCGCCCATCGCCCCGCCAAGGATTTCAAACTTCTTGTTGTCCTTGGCAAAGGCTTCCGAGACCTTGGCCGCAGCCACGGGGTCTTCGGAATAGACGAGCACGGTCATGCCTTCGAGATACGTGGCCAGCGAAGCGCTGGGCTTGCCCTCGAGGGCGATCTTGGCGAGCTTGTTCTTGGCAACGCGAACGGATCCACCCGCGGCACGCATGCGCCCGCGCAGATCCTGCATCTCTGCAACCGTGAGACCCGCGTAATGGCCCACGACCACGACGCCAGAGCTTTCGAAGATCTGGCCGAGTTCCTCGACCACTTTCTCTTTCTGGGCTCTATCCACAGTTTCACTCCAAGTTGGAGGGGTTCCCCCCTCCGGCTCCTAGGTCACCCCGGACCGAGATCCGGGGGTCGGGTCCGCATCAGGGTCCCGAGGCCTTGATCGCCCGAGGGCCGTGGCCCATCGGAAATCTTGTCTCGTTCCCCATCTCGGGAAGGAATTACAGGTGCATCGCACCAACCCTCCGTCTCGGACAGGACGGGGCCGCCTTGGCGCCCCCGCCATTCCCCCGGGCCTTCGCCCGGAGAGAATTCTGTTACTCGGCCGCCGCGGCCGGGGCCGCGCCTTCCATGGCAGAGGCGACATCGACCGACACGCCCGGGCCCATGGTGGACGACAGCGACACCTTCTTCATGTAGGTGCCCTTGGCGCCAGAGGGCTTCGCCTTGCTGACCGCGTCGACGAAGGCGCGCAGGTTCTCGACCAGTTTGGCCGCATCGAACGAGGCCTTGCCGATACCCGCATGGACCACGCCGGCCTTCTCGGCCTTGAACTGGACCTGGCCGCCCTTGGCCGCCGCGACGGCCTCTTTCACGTCCATCGTCACCGTGCCGACCTTGGGGTTCGGCATCAGGTTGCGCGGCCCGAGGATCTTTCCAAGGCGCCCGACGATCGGCATCATGTCCGGCGTCGCGATGCAGCGGTCGAACTCGATCTTGCCGGACTGGATGGTTTCCATCAGGTCCTCGGCGCCGACGATGTCGGCCCCGGCGGCCGTCGCTTCGTCGGCCTTGGGGCCGCGGGCGAAAACCGCAACGCGCACAGTCTTGCCGGTGCCGTTGGGAAGGTTCACCGTACCGCGGACCATCTGGTCGGCGTGGCGCGGGTCGACGCCCAGGTTCATCGCGACCTCAATGGTCTCGTCGAACTTTGCGCTGGCGTTGGACTTGATGAGCGCAACGGCATCCTCGACCGACAGGTCGTGCTTGCCGGCAACCGCCTCAAGCGCGGCGCGAACTCTTTTTCCGTGCTTTGCCATGACGATTACCCCTTTACCTCGATGCCCATCGACTTGGCGGAGCCAAGGATGATCTGCATCGCGCCCTCGACGTCGTTCGCCGACAGGTCTTTCATCTTGGCTTCGGCGATCTCGCGCACCTGGGCCACCGTCACGCTCGCGATCGTCTCGCGGCCCGGCTTTTCGGCGCCACGGGGGCGATTGCGCTTGCCCTGCGGCTTCAGGCCGGCAGCCTTTTTCAGGAAGTAGGACGCCGGCGGCGTCTTGATGTCCATTTCAAAGGACTTGTCCTGATAATAGCTGATGACCGTCGGGCAGGGTGCGCCCGGTTCCATGTCCTGCGTCTTGGCGTTGAAGGCCTTGCAGAATTCCATGATGTTGATGCCGCGCTGACCCAGCGCCGGGCCCACGGGCGGGCTCGGGTTGGCTTGCCCGGCCTTGATCTGAAGCTTCATCTTTCCAACGAGCTTCTTGGCCATGATGGCTCTCCTTTTCCAACTCCCTCGGGGCGCGCCCCTTGGGTCCTGCGTTGTGTGGTCCGGTCCGGGCGCGCGCGCCCTCGCCTCCCACGCGGACACGGTCAGGTCTGCTTGGCGACCTGCGTGTATTCCAGTTCGACCGGGGTGGCCCGGCCAAAGATCGACACCGTCACCTTCAGGCGCTGGTTGTCGTCGTCCACATCCTCGACCATGCCGTCGAAGCCCTCGAACGGGCCGTCGGTGACGTTGACCTTCTCGCCGATCTCGAAATGGATCAGGGTGCGCGGCTGCTCGACCCCTTCCTCGACCCGGTTGAGGATCGCGTTCACCTCGGCGTCGCGCATCGGCATGGGCTTGCCCTGAGGGCCAAGGAAGCCGGTGACGCGGTTGATAGAGTTGATCAGATGGTAGGCCTGGTCGGACATTTCCATGCGGACGAGGACGTAGCCGGGCATGAAGCGGCGGGGGACCGTCACCTTCTTGCCGCGGCGAATCTCGATGACTTCTTCTTCAGGAACAAGGACTTCCTCGATCTGATCCTCAAGCCCGGCCTCTGCCACGGCGTGCCGGATCTGTTCGGCGATCTTCTTCTCGAAGTTCGAGAGAACGCTCACCGAATACCATCTATGCGCCATTGCCGCCGTCGCCTCGTGCCAGCCGGGAAACCCCGGGAAATCCTTGCCTTTACATGCGGTTGACCCGCACGCCCCCCAACAAAAAGCGGCGCGCAACACGAATCGCAGCGCGCCTTTTCCGGGAAGTGCCGGGTCAACTACCGCCGATCCCCAACGAATTCAAGGGCCTTTCCGGCCCCTGCCGCCCCGCTGTCGGCATCGCGTCGGCAAAACGTCGGCAAAACGTCGGCGCGGCCGCACGACCGCGCGGCGGCGCTTGGCAGCGCGGGGCCTGCGCGGCTAGGCTGGCGCGACCACGCCGGAGGCCGCCCTGTCCCATCCCGATACCCCGCCGTTTCGCATCGACGCCGCCGCCCGGCAACTGAGCGTGGCCGGCGCGCCCGTGCCGCTGGGCGCGCGCGCCTTCGACGTGCTGGCGCATCTGAACGCGCACGCGGACCGCGTCGTCGGCAAGGCCGAACTCCTCGAAGAGGTCTGGGGCGGGCTGGCCGTCGAGGAAGGCAACCTGACGGTCCAGATCAGCACCCTGCGCAAGGTGTTTGGCCCGCGCGCCATCGCCACGGTACCCGGCGTCGGCTACAAGCTGGCCATCGCCCCAGCGGCACCCGAAAGGCCGGCCGAGGGCCCGGGCCTGCCGGACACACCGTCGCTGGCCGTCCTGCCCTTTGCCGACCTGACGGGACGTCCGGACCAGACCCATCTGGTGGACGGCATCGTCACCGACCTGATTGCGGCGCTGTCGCGGGTGCACGGGCTGCTGGTGATCGCGGCAACGTCGAGCTTTGCCTTCAAGGGGAAGGCGGTGGACCTTGGCGACCTCGGCCGCCGGCTGGGGGTGCGCTACGTGCTGGAGGGCGCGATCCAGCAGTCCGGCGACAGGTTGCGGATCACGGTGCAGCTTGTCGAGGCGGAGAGCGCGCGCACGCTATGGTCCGAGCGGTTCACCGGCAGCACCGGCGAGCTTTTCGAGTTGCAGGACACCATCGCCGAACTGGTGTGCGGCGTGATCGAACCCGCGCTGATGGTGGCCGAAGCCCTGCGGGCCGCGGCGAAGCCAACCGAGAACCTAGCCGCCCATGACCTGTGCCTGCGCGCGCTGCCCGGCGCGCTGCGCCCATCGTCCGCGGACATGTTCCGCACCTCGGTCGATCTTCTGGAACGCGCCATCGCGCTTGACCCCGGCTATGACCTTGCGAAGGCGTGGACGTGCAGGGCCTATCTGGTTGCGCGCGGCGCGCGCTGGATCGAGAAGGAAGAGACGCGCGCGGCCGTCGGGGCGCTGGCGCGGTCGCTTCTGCACACCCGAAGCCAGGACCCGCTGGTGCTGGCCTTCGCAGGGTTCACGGATGCCTACCTGAACGAGGACCGGGACATGGCTGTGCGCGCGGTCCGGCAGGCCGTGCGAATGGCCCCGAATTCGGTCCTTGTCCTGAACGCGGCGGGCTGGATCGAATATTATGTGGGCAACTACGACACCGCCTCGGCGCATCTGCGGCGGGCCATTCGGCTGGATCCGGTCGGCCATATCGGCGCCCATTCCAGAAACTGCCTGGGCATTTCCGAGGCGCTGGCCGGGCGGCTCGAAGAGGCCGCGTCGATCCTGGAAGACTGCCTGGCCGAGGAAGGACCGAACGGCGGCAACCTGATGCCGCTTATCAACACCTACTGGGATCTCGGCAGGACCGATGACGCGCGGCGGCTGGTGCCGCAGTTGCTGGCGGCGATGCCGGGGTTTTCCCGCACGCGCGAGGTGCGCGACTTCGCGATCAGCGACACCCCCGCACGCGAACGCATCGCGGCCTGTTTCGAAGCCCTGGGACTGCCGGAATAGGCCGGGCAGGACATGGGCGCCTTCCTGCTGGCACGCCGGTGCATCACCTTGCCGGCGCGGCGGCGCTTGGCAGCGTGCGCGGGCGCGGCTAGGCTGGCGCGACCACGCCGGAGGCCGACCTGTCCCACCCCGAAACCCCGCCGTTTCGCATCGACGCCGCCGCACGGCAACTGAGCGTGGCCGGCGAGCCCGTGCCGCTGGGCGCGCGCGCCTTCGACGTGCTGGCGCATCTGCACGCGCACGCGGACCGCGTCGTCACGAAACAGGAGCTTCTGGAAACGGTCTGGGGCGGGCTGGCGGTGGAAGAAGGCAACCTGACCGTCCAGATCAGCGCCCTGCGCAAGGTGCTGGGCGCCAAGGCCATCGCGACGGTGCCGGGCGTGGGCTACAAGCTGGCGACGGGGCCCGAGCCGGAGCATCGCCCCGTGCAGGAGGGCCCGCCGCTTCCGGAAAAGCCGTCGCTTGCCGTGCTGCCCTTTGCCAACCTGACCGGACGGCCGGACCAGGACTATCTGATCGACGGGATCGTCGCGGATCTTGCCAGCGCGCTGAACCGGGTGTCGGGCATCTTCGTGATCTCGACGACCTCCAGCTTTGCCTACAAGGGCCGGGTGGTGTCGCTGGCCGAGGTTGGGGTGAGCCTTGGGGTGCGCTACATCCTGGAGGGGTCGATCCAGCAAGCCGGGGAAACGCTGAGGATCACTGTGCAGCTGACCGAGGCCGAAAGCGGCCGCAACATCTGGTCGGATCGTTTCACGGGCACCACGGCGGACATCTTCGACCTGCAGGACGTGATCTCGGAGAAGACGGTCGCGGCCATCGAGCCAAGCCTTCTGTTCGAGGAAAGCCGGCGCGCGCGCGCCAAGCCGACCGCAAGCCTGCAAGCCTATGACCTAACCCTCCAGGCCGCGCCGCTGGTGCTGCGCGTGTCGAGCCTCGGGGATTTCCGGCAGGCCGTCGAGATCCTCGACCGGGCGCTTGCGCTGGACCCGGACTATGCGCTGGCCAAGGCGCTGAAGGTCCGGGCCCATGTGATGGCGGCGGGCAGCCGGGCGATCAGCCATGCCGAGGGCGCGGCGGCGCTGCCGCTGGCGCGCGGGCTTCTGGACGCGCACCAGAGCGACCCGCTTGTGCTGGCCTATGCCGGGCACATGATGGCCTATCTGGGGGACGAGCCGGAGATGGGCATTCACGCACTGGAAACGGCCAAGTCGCTCAACCCGAACTCGGTGCTGGTGCGCGTCTCGTCGGGCTGGATCAACGCCTATGTCGGGCGCTACGCAGAGGCGATCGCGGATTTCGAGCATACCTACCGGATCAATCCGCTGGACCCCAATCTCGGCCATTGCCGGAGCGGGCACGGGTTTTCGCTGTTCGGGCTGGGGGATTATCGGGGCGCCGTGTCGCTGCTGGAGAAGGCGCTGGCCGACGACCCCGGTTTCGGCACCACGGAACAGGCCCTGGGCGCCGCCTACGAGCTTGCAGGCCGCCCGGTCGAAGCGCAGCGCGTGATCGCCCGCTATGCCAGGACGTACCCGAGCAACACGATCGCCTATTACCTGCGTACCACGCCGTTCCGGCAGGACGATTTCCGCATGAGGATGGTTGCCGGGTTGCGGGCGGCGGGATTGCCCGAGGGCTGACGGGTGACCGAACGCGCCTTCACCCTGCGCCCGGACACCCGCGACGTGCTGGTCGACGGAACACCCGTAGCCCTTGGCGCGCGGGCCTTTGACGTGCTGGCGCATTTGCACGCCCATGCCGACCGTGTGGTGTCGAAGGCCGAGTTGCTGGAAGAGGTCTGGGGCGGGCTGGCGGTGGAAGAGGGCAACCTGACCGTCCAGATCAGCGCCCTGCGCAAGGTGCTGGGCGCCAAGGCCATCGCGACGGTGCCCGGCGTGGGCTACAAGCTGGCGACGGGTGCCGCGCCCGACGCCGCCACGGGGCCGGCCCTGCCCGACAAGCCGTCGCTTGTCGTGCTGCCCTTCGCCAACCTTTCGGGCACGTCGGACAACGCCTATCTGGTCGATGGGCTGGTGGCCGATATCATCGCGAACCTGTCGCGGCTGTCGGCGCTTTACGTCATCGCTGCCTCGACGAGTTTCCGGTTTCGCGGGCAGCCGGTCGATGTGGCCGATCTCAGCCGGCGGCTTGGGGTGCGCTATGCCGTCGAAGGCTCTGTCCAGCAGGCGGGGCCGTCGCTGCGGTTGACGGTGCAATTGATCGAGGCAGAGACGGGGCGCACGATCTGGTCGGAACGCTTTGCCGGCGAGGTCGGCAACGTGTTCGCGTTGCAGGACGAGATCTCGGCCCGCGTCGCGGGGGCGGTCGAACCCAAGCTGATGTTCGCCGAGGCGGGGCTGGCGCAGGGCAAGCCGACCGAGGACCTGAAGGCCTATGACCTTGTCCTGCGTGCCCTGCCCCATGTCTACCGGACGCCGACGATAGAGGATTTCCGCAAGGGCGTCGCGCTTCTGGACCAGGCGATCGCGCGCGATCCGGGCTATGCGATGGCCAAGGCGTGGAAGGTGCGCGCCTATCTGATCGCGCGCGGTGCGCGGATGATTTCCTGGCAGGAAAACCTGGAGGTGGCGCCGCTGGCGCGTGACCTGTTGGCCGAGGCGGGGGACGATCCGCTGGTGCTGGTCTTTGCGGGGCAGTTCCACGCCTTTTCCGGCTGGGGCCAGCAGGAAGGGGCCGAGGCCGTGCGCCGGGCGCAGCGCCTGTGTCCCAATTCGGCGCTGGTGAACCTGTCGGCGGGCTGGCCGCTAAGCTACATCGGGGCCTATGACGAGGCCATCCGGTCCTTCGAGGCGGGTATAAGGCTGGACCCGCTGGGGGACATGGCAATCTATTGCAGGATGGGCGCGGCCATGTGCCACCTGCTTGCCGGGCGGCCCGCCACCGCCATCGAGATCGGCGAACAGGTGGTGGGCGAGCTTCCGTCCTACGGCACCGGCGTGATGTTCCTGTTGCTGGCCTACTGGGCGTCGGGCCGGACCGACGACGCCCGCCGGATGGCCGATGAGTTGCGCCGGATCGTTCCGGACATCTCGCTGGGCGAGACGCTGGGAAGCTCTCCTTACCGGCGTCCCGAGCAGCGGCAGGTGACCATCGACGCCTTCCGTGGTGTCGGGCTGCCCGAGTAGCCGCGCGGGCGGCCTGCCTTCAAGCGGACTGGCGGCCGATCCTGTGGCTGCTATGACCGGGAGGCTGGCCGGGCGGGGTATCCGTGCGCGGGTGCCGCAGGGAATTGTCGCCCCGAGGCCCCAGGCGCGCTGACCGGGCCGCCTGACCGATCAGAACGATTGCAGAAGCATTTGCAGGCCGGTGCGAATGATCCAGTCGACGAAGAAGAAGAAGATCGCGGCAAGCGTGGCCATGGCGAAGACCATAACCGTGGTCAGGGCGACCTCGCGCCGCGTGGGCCAGACCACCTTGGACACTTCCGCCCGTACCTGCTGTACGAACTGGAGCGGATTTGCCTTTGCCATGTCGATCCCCTGATCCTGCCTGTCTGGCGGCAGATACGCCGTCCCGCCGCAGGTTTCAACCGTCCTTGGCGGGATGCGGGCGCGCGCTGCCGTCATGGGGGGCGTCGGCCTGCCGCTGGGGGCGGATCACGGTGTCCCAGTAGCCCTCGTTTCCGTCGACCTCGGGCGGGCGGGCGCCGTTGGCTTCGTAGAAGGCGATCAGCGCCTCGACGCTGTCGTGCCCGGCGAATTCGTCAAGCACGGCGTCGGTTGCCCATTTGTAGTCCGAGGCCAGAAGCCTTTCCGGCTTCTGGTAATGGTGCACGACGACGCTGTGCATCCGCCCGCGCCCGATCACCCCGCCCTTGTTCCAGATCGAATCGATCAGGGTCGGGCGCAGCCCGGCGCGCACCGCCGCAACCGGAAGCGAGATCTGGTCGAGCGTGGGATAGATGCCGCGCGCAAGGCGGCGGTCCTCGATCTCGAGCGCAGTGTCGCGCCAGATCGCGCCGAAGTCGGGGGTGTCGTAGGTGACGAAAGCGGCGGCGAGGCTGACCGGCACATAAGAGCCGTCGGGCCGGAACATGCGCTGGCGCGGCGGCTCCAGCCCGACCGATGCATAGGCGGCGCGCCAGTCCTCGACCGTCTTGCCCCACATCCAGCCGCTGGTGTTGCGGCCCGAGACGCAGCCGGGGTGGATCGCCTCGGCCAGTCGGGCCGGGCGGATCATCACCATGTCGGTGTCCATCAGGATTGTGGCGCGGGCCGCGCGCGGCGCGGCGCAGGCATAAAGCTTGTTGCCCTGCGGGTAGGTCACGCGAAAGGCGGGGTCGATGGGCTCCAGCCTGACGCCGTGCCGATCCAGGAAGTCCAGGGTTGCCGGGTGCAGCCGGTCGATCAGGTCGTGCCGGCAGTAGGCCCAGATGCCGATGTCATCCTGTGCGAAGGCCAGCAGCGTCGAGATCAGCAGCACCCCGGACCACTCGTAGCGGCCCGGTTCAAGCATCAGGACCACGCCGATGTCGCGGTCGCCTGTGGTGGATAGTGTCGTGCCCATGACCCCTGATCCCTGCCCCGCGCCAAGGCTAGCAGCGGTGGCGGCAGGGGCAACGGGGTTTTGCGCCCCGCGTGGGGCCCCCGCCCGGAGCGGGGGCCGTGCGCCGCTACGAGCGAGAGGGGTAGATGCCCTCGATGGCGATGATGTAGTTCAGCGCCAGGTACGGCTGCATGTTCTGGTGCGACTGGCTGCCGCCGGCGCTGCCGATCGCCTGAACGCCCATCGCGGTGGCCGGGCCGGAAGGGGCGTAGGCCGGGTCCGTCTCGACCGCCAGCATGTTGCCGGTTGGATCGGGGCTTGTCGCCAGGGTGAGGGCGGCAAACTGGGTGTGGTGGTGCGACGGCATCTGGTTGGTCGTCAGCGTGACCGTCTCCTGTCCGCCTGACGCCCCCAGCAGATGCGGGGACAATCCCGGACCGTGACGCGGCCCCAGCGGCACGCGCCCGCGCAGGTCGGGCAAGGCGAAGGTGGTCTGCCCGTCACCGCCGTAGGCGGTGCCCAGAATGCTGTAGAGCGCGCTGAACTGGGCGATCGGCAGAAGTTGGCCGTCGCAGTACATCCACCCGCGCGGTTCGAAGTTTCCGGCAAAGAGGATGACCTCTCCGATAAAGGGTTCCATTGGCGCCTCCGATATATCCATGGTTGTATCACAGTGTCTGTCTAACACTCGCAAACCGGATTCGCCCAAGTCATTTTTCGCGCTAAACGGGAATTTCGCCGCAGCCGCGCAGGGCAGGCTTCACATGAAACGGCACCAGTCCCGGCGCGCGCGAAACGCGCGGACGCCAGAGCCTATTCAGCATGTCGGGTCAGGTTAAGGGCCTGGCAGGGGCAGAGGGACTCGAACCCACGACCCTCGGTTTTGGAGACCGATGCTCTACCAACTGAGCTATACCCCTACGGCCAGTGCCGGGGTTATGCCAGCGCGCGAGGGGAATCAAGTGGGCAATTGACCCTCGCGGGCGGGATGTCGGGGCATGTCGCAGCAAATCGGATTCATCTTTGCCCCGGACCGCATGTGCGGGCGCAATCGCTGCGTCACGGGCGGGGCGAATGCACGATTCCATTTGTGTGCCACACGATATAGCGTCGCCCCATGCCAACCCCCGATCCGTCCCTCTTCGAAGACACGCCATGGATGGCGCTGGAAGACGCCGCGCTGGAGGCCCCGCGCGTCGTGCCCACCATGTTGCAGCCGGCCGAGAGGCGGCTTTATCTCTGGCTGACGCGCACATGGGCGCAGGGCGCGGGCGCGATCGTGGATCTTGGATGTTTCGTTGGCGGGTCGACCGCGCTTCTGGCAGAGGGCCTGCGGCAGGCGGGACGCGACGGCGTGGTTCACGCCTTCGACGCCTTCCAGATCAGCGAGGAACTGAAGGAGCGATACCTTTACACCCACGGGATCGAACGGTTCGAAGGCGAGAACATGCTTCCCATCGCGCGGGAATTGCTGGAGCCCTGGGGCGACATGGTGGTGCTGCATCCCGGTCGCATCGAGACGCAGGACTGGAGCGGCGGGCCGATCGAGATCCTGGCGCTGGATGCCTCCAAGACCGCCGAGACGATGGACCAGATGGCCGGGATCTTCTTTCCGCATCTGATCCCGGGCCGGTCCGTGATCGTGCAGCAGGATTTCCTGCACTGGAAGCAGCCGTGGGTGGCGGTGCAGATGGCCCGGATGGCCGATCAGTTCCGGCCGCTGGCCCGCGCCCCGCGCGACAGCCTGGCCTTTCTGTGCACCGCAGAAGTGGACGCCGCGGCGCTGGAGGCCGGGCGATGCGCGGACCTGACCGACGACCAGATGCGGGCCGACCTGACCGCCCTGCGCAAGCGGATGCGCGGCCTTGGCGTGGGCAAACCGCTGCGGGTCCTGGAAGATGCCGTGCGCCTGAACCCCGGCCGCCGCGGCGCGTCGGGCATGACCGAGCGGCCGGAAGGAGCCTAGGGGCAGGGGCAGGCACGAAAAAGGCCGCCCCCGGAGGGCGGCCCTTGGTGTGACGTTCCCGCCCGGACGGCAGGCTAACAGATGATTTCCGGGACGCCACCGGCGCCGCGGGTGTCTGCGGTTTGCGCAGACACCCGCCTTTCCCGGATCACTCGATGATTTTCGAGACGACGCCTGCGCCGACGGTGCGGCCGCCTTCGCGGATGGCGAAGCGCAGCTTTTCTTCCATGGCGATCGGGGCGATCAGCTCGACCTCGAACTTCAGGTTGTCGCCGGGCATCACCATCTCGGTGCCTTCGGGAAGCGCCACCGTGCCGGTCACGTCCGTCGTGCGGAAGTAGAACTGCGGACGGTAGTTGGCGAAGAACGGCGTGTGACGGCCACCCTCTTCCTTCGTCAGGATGTAGGCCTCGGCCTCGAACTTGGTGTGCGGCGTCACCGAGCCGGGCTTGCACAGGACCTGCCCGCGCTCCACGCCTTCGCGATCCACGCCGCGCAGCAGCGCGCCGATGTTGTCGCCCGCCTCGCCACGATCGAGCAGCTTGCGGAACATCTCGACGCCCGTGCAGGTCGTCTTCTTCGTGTCGCGGATGCCCACGATCTCGATCTCGTCGCCCACGTTGATCACGCCGCGCTCGACGCGGCCGGTCACGACCGTGCCACGGCCAGAGATCGAGAACACGTCCTCGATCGGCATCAGGAACGGCTGGTCGATCGGACGCTCGGGCGTCGGGATGTACTCGTCCACCGCCGCCATCAGTTCGCGGATCTTGTCCTCGCCGATCGCGTTGTCACGGCCTTCCATCGCCGCAAGCGCAGAACCCGCGATGATCGGGATGTCGTCGCCGGGGAAGTCGTACGAGCTCAGCAGCTCGCGCACTTCCATCTCCACCAGTTCCAGCAGTTCCTCGTCGTCGACCTGGTCGACCTTGTTGAGGAACACCACCAGCGCCGGAACGCCAACCTGGCGCGCCAGCAGGATGTGCTCGCGCGTTTGCGGCATCGGGCCGTCGGCCGCGTTCACCACGAGGATGCCGCCGTCCATCTGCGCCGCGCCCGTGATCATGTTCTTCACGTAGTCGGCGTGGCCGGGGCAATCCACGTGCGCGTAGTGACGCGCCTCGGTCTCGTACTCCACATGCGCCGTCGAAATCGTGATCCCGCGCGCCTTCTCTTCCGGGGCGCCGTCGATCTGGTCGTAGGCCCGGAACTCGCCGAAGTACTTCGTGATCGCAGCCGTCAGCGTCGTCTTGCCGTGGTCAACGTGACCAATCGTGCCGATGTTCACGTGCGGTTTCGTGCGTTCGAATTTCGCTTTTGCCATTGTCCGGGCGCCCTTGCTCAGAGGGGCCCGCGCGGGCCCCGTTCCAACATCGCGCGCTCGTTACTCACTGGCCGGGGGAAAATCAAGCGTCAGTTGGAGGGCTGTGTCGCGGTCTCTGCGACCGCTTCCGGGGCGGCCTCGGGGGCGTCGAGCGCGGCGGTCTCGACCGCGGCGGGCTCTTCGGCCGTATCGAGCTCTGCGGTGGGCGCGGGAGGCGGCGCATCGCCGAACCAGTCTGCGTTTGCCAGCATCCAGTCATGCACCGCCTTGGCGGCGTTCGCGGCCAGCGTGTCCATCTGTTCCTGCTTGGACCGGGTCAGGCCAGAGCCGACCAAGGTGTCGGCGCTGAGGCCCTCGAACACGGTAAAGCGCTTTGGTTCGGCAACCTTGGTCTGGGTGGCGTCCTCCCACACGGTGGCGGTGATGAGCAGCACCGATTTCGGCGCCACCACCAACGGGATGCCCGGCGGCGCAAGCGCGTATCCGTCGACGCTTATCCCGGTGTGGAAATAGGTGCTGCCGTCGTACCGCCCGAGACGCGCGTCGATCGCCCGCTCCATCACGCGCTTCCATTCCTCGTCCGAGGCGCGGCGCGACACCGGGCTGACGGCAGGTTCGTTCACGGTGACGATATTGTGACCGAGCAGGAAGTCGCCCATCGGCTCTGGCGGCTCGTCGCCGATCTGGCCCGCGTCGGTGCAGGCCGCCACGAGGGCGAGCATCGGCAGGATCGCGGCAAGGCGCGGCGAAAGAAGACGGTGGAGGGTCATGGCAGCTCCGGCATATGTCGGGGGACAGGGTTAGCGCAGTCGGCCCCGGCGCGCAACGCGCGGTTCAGCGGCAGATCGCGCGGAGCGCCTGCCAGTCCTCTTCGCCCAGCGACGGGCGGATCGGACCGCCGAGCAGCGTGTCGGCCGCCTGCGCCGCCGCCATGCGGTCGCCCAGCGCGGGATGGCCCGCGAAATGCGTCCAGATGCCGGTATCCTCGCCAAAGCGTTCCCGGAAGATGGCGAACATGTCCGCGATGGCCGAGGGCGGAATTCCCTTTTGCGCCAGCAGTTCGTGGGCGAAGGCGTCCGAGGCGGCCTCTGCCTTCTGGCTGTAGGAGGCCTCGATCAGGCGGTTGGCGAGAAAGAGCACCACGGCGCCGCCGGCAAAGTCCCCGAGGATCAGCCCCAGCACCCCGATAGAGCCGGCCGAGCGCAGGGTGCCGCGCGTCGGATCGCGGGCCGCGACATGGCCAAGTTCATGGGCAAAGACCGCGGCCACCTGGTCGGGGTGCGTGGCCGCCTCTATCAGGCCGCGGAAGAAGACGATTCGCCCGCCGGGCAGGGCGAAGGCATTCACGAGGTCGTCGTCGAGCACATGCACGCGCACCGGGTATGGCAGGCCGAGCCCCGTTGTCAGGCGGCGTTCCATCCGTTCGAGCGCGGCAAGCCCCTCGGGCGCCTCGCAGATCGCGAGCGGGAGGTCGTCGCGCGACGAAAGCGCATCCCGGATCTGGTCGAAGGTGGCATCGCCCAGCGCCTGTTCGCCCTCTGGCGGAAGGTAATCGGCCAACTGGTCGGCCATGACAGGGATCAGGACAAAGAGGATGGCCGCCACCGCGCCGATGGCCGCCAGGCCCCAGGCGGCCATCCGCCCCCTGCCGCGCACCCGCGGGCGGCGGTCGAGCGCCGGCGCGCGCGCGGCAAGGATGCGCGTGGGCTCTGGCCCCGTCACGTAGAGCCGCGTGTACGGATCGCCCGCGCGAACCAGGACAAGCGTGCCGGGATCGGCCTGGTCGGGCAGGCGGCGCAGGTCGGCCAGCGGCCAGCGCCTTGGATCGGCCGCCGCCGTCTCGATCAGAAGTCCCCCGGCGCCGGTGTCGTCGATGCTCAGGCGCGCGGGGTGCAGAGCGGCGCTGCGTCCGTCGACAAGGCGCGCCTCGGCGGTGAAACGCGGCGGCGCGGCGCCCACGGTGATCGTGGTGATGGTCATATCGCCGCCCCCACGTCGAGCGCCTCGGCGAAACCTTCGGCCTCGGCGAATTCGTCGCGGCTGCGCTGGCCGATGCCCGCAAGCGCCGGGGTGCCCTCGATTGTCAGGGTCTCTGCGTAGTGGCGCATGAGCGGCATGGTCAGGAAGACATGCGTCAGGACCCCGAACATCACGAAGCCCGCGAAATAAAGCCCCACCGCCGCCGCCGCCGCCGTCCAGGCCGGAAGCGCGCCAAGGATCGCGGCGGCATCGAGCCCCGAGGCGCCGTCATCGAAGGCGGCCTCGGTGAAAAGCGCGGCCGCGATGAAGAACCCGATGGCGACAAGGCCCAGCAGGATCCCGATGCCCAGCCAGCCGAACAGGTGGATGCGCACCACGCGCAAGGTGCGCGGCGCGGAGACAAGGCGCAGGGCCCCGGCACGCTTGGCCCCGGTCAGAAGGCGGAAGGCAGACACCCGGTAATGGATCAGCGCCCAGAGCGTGAAAGGGACGGTCACGAACAGGCCAAGAAGCAGCGCGCCATTGCCAAGGCCGCCGACAAGGGCGACCCCGATGTTGGCAAGCACCCCCAGCACAACGGGCAGGAACGGCCGCAAGAGCATCGTCCAGCGCCCCGTCTGGACCAGCGGCTGGCTGCCGAACCACGTGCGGTCGGTGACGTATTTTTCCAGCCAGAAGGTCTTGCGCGGCCAGAGCAGGCCAAGGCTGAGCACCGTCAGCCCCCAGTGCCAGAGCGCGCGGCCCGCATAGCCCCAGGCACCGGGTTCAAGCCCGAAGCGGATGCCGCGCCAGCGGGTGCGCGCCAGCACGTATCGCCGCGCGCGATAGCGGGCGAAGAACCAGAGCGGCACCACACCGGCAAAGGACAGCGCATAGGCGGTGACGTTGCCGTGCAGCAGCGCGAAGCTGGCGAACATGAGAACGAGGTTCACCACGCCGATGTAGAAGGCCACGATGACCACGGCGATGAGAAAGCCCAGAAGCTTTTCCGAGGGAAGGCCCGTGTATTCGAGCGGCACGCCCCCCGGGCGGATCGCGGACCAGTAGTAGCGGCGGAGGCGCGTCTTCATCCAGAACCGGTAAAGACCCAGCGTCAGCACGGTCAGAAGGCTGGTGCCGAGCGCAAGCCCGAACAGCCGCCCCCGGCGGCCCGCGAATTCGGTTTGCAGCGCAGCGTCCGTCATGTCCGCAGAATTGCCGCGACGCGGCCGATTGGAAAGCGCCGATTGCCACCGGGCGGGGCAAGGCATTTGGAAATGCCTTGATACGAGGCCCCGGGAGGGGCCTCGAAAGCGCCTTTCAAGGCGCTTGCAGCCCCGGCTCAGGCAAAGCGGTTGTCGCGGGGGAAGCCGCGGGGCGCCATGCGGCCCGCGGTGGCGCGCTTGCCCTGCCATTCGGCCAGATCGGTCTGGGTGCGGGTGCGGCCCGCGGGATCCTTCCACGACAGGCCGTCCGCCCGCGTGAAGGTGATGGCGTCCGAAAGGCCGCCGTCCTTGTATTTCTGAAGCCGCACGCCCTTGCCGCGCCCGAGTTCGGGCAGTTCGTCCAGCGGGAAGACCAGCACCTTGCGGTTCTGGCCCACCACCGCGACGCTGTCGCCCGAAGCGGCGCGGCAGACCACGGCGCGGGCGTCGCCGCGCAGGTTCAGCACCTGCTTGCCCGCGCGGGTCTGGGCCACGATCTCGTCCTCTGGCGCGAGAAAGCCGTCGCCGGCATCCGAGGCCACCAGAAGCCGCCCGCCGGGGCGATGCACGAAAAGCGCCACGATGTCGGCCTCGTTGGGCAGGTCGACCATCAGGCGAACGGGTTCGCCCATGCCGCGCCCGCCGGGCAGGTTGGCCCCCGACAGGGTGTAGGCGCGCCCGTTCGAGGCAAAGGCGATCAGCCGGTCGGTGGTTTCGGCGTGAAACTGGAAGCGGCCGGCATCGCCGTCCTTGAACTTCAGCTCCTGGTCCAGCGCGATATGGCCCTTCATGGCGCGGATCCAGCCCATCGCGGAACAGACGACCGTGATCGGCTCACGCTCGATCATCGCCTCGATGGGCATGTCGGGGGTATCGGCCGCTTCCGCGAAATCGGTGCGGCGGGCGCCGCCGGGGGCGTCCTTTCCGAAGCGCTTGCGGATGTCGCGCAGTTCGGTCGCGATGCGGGCCCATTGCAGGGCCTCGTCGGCCATCAGGTCCTCGAGATCGGCGCGTTCGCGCATCAGCTCTTCCTGTTCGCGCAGAAGTTCGAGCTCTTCCAGCCGTCGCAGCGAGCGCAGGCGCATGTTCAGGATCGCCTCGGCCTGGACCTCTGTCAGGCCAAGGTCGTCGTCGCCTGTCACAGGCGGCGGACCGATGTAATCGGCCTCTGACATGGCGCGGGGACCGACGGCGGACCAGTCCTGCCGCATCAGCGCGGCCTTGGGGTCGTCGTCGTAGCGGATGATGTCGATCACCCGGTCAAGGTTGAGGAAGGCCACGATCAGGCCTTCGAGCACCTCGAGCCGGTGGTCGATCTTGCCCAGCCGGTGCCGCGTGCGCCGCTGGAGCACATCGCGCCGGTGGTCGAGGAAGGCGCGCAGCACCTCTTTCAGCGAGCAGACCTTGGGCGTCCGCCCGTCGATCAGCACGTTCATGTTCAGGCTGAAACGCAGCTCGAGGTCCGAGTTGCGGAACAGCATTCCCATCAGCAGGTCGGGATCGACGTTGCGGGTGCGCGGTTCCAGAACGATGCGGATGTCGTCGGCGCTTTCGTCGCGGACGTCGGCCAGCAGCGGCACCTTCTTGGTCTGGATGACCTCTGCCAGCTTTTCGATCAGCTTGGATTTCTGGACCTGGTAGGGGATCTCGGTGACGACGACCTGCCACTGGCCACGGCCAAGATCCTCGACCTGCCAGCGGGCGCGCAGGCGAAAGGCGCCGCGTCCGGTACGGTAAGCCTCGACGATCGAGGCGCGCGGTTCCACGATGACGCCGCCGGTCGGGAAATCGGGGCCGGGGATATGTTCGACCAGCGTTTCGTCGCGGGCGTTCGGTGCCTTGATGAGGTGCAGGCAGGCCTCGCACAGTTCGCCTATGTTGTGCGGCGGGATGTTGGTGGCCATGCCCACCGCGATGCCGCTGGAGCCGTTGGCCAGAAGGTTCGGAAAGGCGGCCGGCAGCACCACGGGTTCGGTCAGCGTGCCGTCGTAGTTCTCGCGGAAATCGACCGCGTCCTCGTTCAGCCCTTCGAGCAGGGCCTCTGCCGCCTCGGTCAGGCGGGCCTCGGTGTAGCGCGAGGCGGCGGGGTTGTCGCCGTCGATGTTGCCGAAGTTGCCCTGCCCGTCCACCAGCGGGTAGCGGATGGTGAAATCCTGCGCCAGGCGCGCCATGGCGTCGTAGATCGCGCCGTCGCCGTGCGGGTGGTAGTTGCCCATCACGTCGCCGGAAATCTTGGCCGACTTGCGGAACCCGCCAGATGCCGACAGCCGCAGTTCGCGCATGGCGTAAAGGATGCGGCGATGCACGGGTTTCAGGCCGTCGCGCGCATCGGGCAGCGCGCGGTGCATGATCGTGGACAGCGCATAGGTCAGGTAGCGCTCGCCGATGGCACGGCTGAGCGATTCTGCGGCTGTTGCGCTGCCTGGGGCCTGATCCTGCTCGGTCTCGTCGTTGGCCATGCGGGCGGTTTAGACCGCACCCGTTTCACGGTCCAGCGGCAATTCGCGGGTTGGGGTTTGCGCCGCGCCCTGCCCTGTCCTAAGTGCGAAGGAGGTGTGCGGTGAGAAGGGGTCCGGGATGGCGGAGCGATCAGTGCTTATCACGGGTTCGTCCTCGGGGATCGGGTACGATGCGGCGCATACCCTGGCCAGGCGCGGCTGGCGGGTATTCGCGACCTGCCGGCAGGAAGAGGACTGTGCGCGCCTGCGCGACGAGGGGCTGGAAAGCTTTCGGCTGGACTATGCGGACCCCGACAGCATCGGCGCGGCGGTGGACGAGGCGCTGACGCGCACCGGCGGGGGGCTGGATGCGCTTTACAACAACGGCGCCTTCGGGATGCCCGCCGCGGTCGAGGACCTGCCGCGCGCGGCGCTGGCCGAGATGTACGAGACCAACCTGTTCGGCCCGCACGACCTGACGCGGCGGGTGATCCCGGCGATGCGCGCGCAGGGGCACGGGCGGATCGTCAACTGTTCGTCGGTGTTCGGCTATGCGCATTTCCCGTGGCGCGGGGCCTATATCTCTACCAAGCACGGGCTGGAGGGGCTGACCGACGTGCTGCGCGCCGAGATGCGGGGCACGGGGATCGAGGTTTCGCTGATCCAGCCGGGGCTTATCACCACGAAGTTCGGCGAGAATTCCATGATCCATTTCAACCGCTGGATCGATTGGGAAGCCTCTGTCCGGGCCGAGGGCTATCGTGACCTGATCGGCAGCCGCAGCGGCGGGCGGTCGCGCAATGCCCGGCTGGAGGCGCCGGCATCGGCTGTGACCGCCAAGCTGATCCACGCGCTGGAATCGCCCCGCCCGCGCGCCCGCTACAAGGTGACGCGGCTGGCGCAGATTGCGGCCTTTCTGGACTGGATCCTGCCCGCCCGCGCCGCCGACGCGCTGGTCGTCCGGCTGTAGGGCCGGGCGAAAGGGGCTTCGCTTTTTGGCACGGCGCCGCTACATGGCCGCCCACGCCGCAGGAGAGAGACGACATGATAAACGACCCGCTGTTCATCCTCGCCGTCATCGCGTGTTTCGCGGTGCTGGGCATCCTGGCGCTGGGACTGGGCGGCTTTGCCCGCGGCGGCGAGTTCAACCGAAAGCATTCGAACCGGCTGATGCGCTACCGGATCGCCGCGCAGGCCGTGGCGGTGGTGCTGATCGTGGCCTTGGTGCTGGTGCGCAAGATGGGAGGCGAGTGATGGTGGTCCTGAGCAAGATCTACACCCGGACCGGGGATGCCGGAGACACGGCACTTGGCAATGGCGCGCGCGTCGCCAAGCATTCGATGCGGGTTACCGCCTATGGCACGGTGGACGAGACCAACGCCACCGTCGGGTTGGCACGGCTCCATGCCGGCGGAGAGATGGACACGCAGCTTTCGCGCATCCAGAACGATCTTTTCGATCTGGGCGCCGACCTGTGCCGTCCCGACATGGAAAAGGACGCCGAGGCCGAATACCCGCCCTTGCGCATGGCCGACAGCCAGGTCGCGCGGCTGGAGGCCGAGATCGACGCGATGAACGAGGCGCTGGAACCGCTGCGCAGTTTCGTGCTGCCCGGCGGCTCGGCGCTTGCCGCGCATCTGCACCAGTGCCGGACCGTGTCGCGGCGGGCAGAGCGGCTGACGGTGGAACTGGCCACGATGGAATCGGTGAACCCCGCCGCGGTGAAATACCTCAACCGCCTGTCGGACTGGTTCTTCGTCGCCTCGCGCATCGCCAACGACGACGGCCGCGCCGACGTGCTGTGGATTCCGGGGGCGAACCGCTAGCGACGGGGCGTCCAGCCAACGGCCCGGCCCCCCGGAAGGGCGAACCGCCGACCTGCGTTTCTAGTCGCCGCGCGCGATGGGCACCCAGATTTCATAGGGCATCGACTGGGGCGTGGCCGCGTCGTCGTGCGGATAGCGTTCGAACACGGCGCCTTCGCGCTGGCGGTGGCCCGAGCCGGGCAGCCAGGTGCTGAACAACCAGTCGAACTGCGCGGGCAGGTCCGCCACCGGACCGCGCACCCGCAGCACCGCATGCTCGCCCGCCGACAGGACCATGCGGCAAGTGCCATCGGGCAGATCACCTGGGTCGGACGCGGTCTCTACCGCCACGCCGTAGCGGAACGTGCCATCCGGGCGCGCGTCGATGGACACGCCGTAGAGGGCGCCGGGCACGGCGCCGGGGATGTCGAACCCGGACTGGAAGAACGCGGCCCACTGGGCGGGAATCCGGTCGCGCTGATCCATCGAATAGGTCTGCATCGTCCCGGCCAGCAGCGTTTCGGCGCGGTGTTCGACCACGGGGCCGGTCATGACTGCGGAGCCTCTGCGGGTTCCCACAACTCTATGGGCGTGCCTTCGGGATCGTGCAGATGGGTGAAGCGGCCTATGCCGTCCATCGTCTGGACGGGCGTGGTGGCGATGCCCGCCGCGTTCAGGCCGGCGATCAGGGCGTCAAGGTCGGCCACGCGGAAATTCAGCATGAACGGCTTGTCGGCGGCAAAATAGGTCGTGTCGTCGGGGAAGGGCGCGAAAACCGTGAACCCGCCCTGCGCCATCCACGGCGGAGTGTCGGGACCCGTGGGCACCGGATCGATCCCAAGATGGGTGGCATACCATGCCGCCAGCGACTGCGGATCCTGCGCGCGAAAGAAGAAACCGCCGAACCCCTGTACCCCTGCCATGCGAACCTCCGTTTCGACCCAAAGTAGCATGAAACCGGGGGATTCGCACCACGACGTGGCGGCAGGCGGCGTGGACGAACCATGGCGCGTCGATTTTGCCCTGTCGCAGGGGCCGTGAAGGCGCTAGTTACGCTGCTGCAACGCTGGGGTCCCGGTGCCGGGGCCGGATTTGAGGGAGTTTGCGCGCATGAAGGTCCTGGTGCCTGTCAAACGCGTGATTGACTATAACGTGAAGGTCCGTGTGAAGGCGGATGGTTCCGGTGTCGATCTCGCGAACGTCAAGATGTCGATGAACCCGTTCGACGAGATCGCCGTCGAGGAGGCGATCCGGCTGAAAGAGGCCGGTGTCGCCGAAGAGGTGATCGCTGTGTCGATCGGCGTGAAGCAGGCGCAGGAAACGCTGCGCACGGCGCTGGCGATGGGGGCGGATCGCGCGATCCTGGTTGTCGCGGCCGACGACGTGCATCAGGACATCGAGCCGCTGTCGGTGGCCAAGATCCTGAAGGGGATCGTGGATGCCGAGGCGCCGGGGCTGGTGCTGTGCGGCAAGCAGGCCATCGACAACGACATGAACGCCACCGGGCAGATGCTGGCCGCACTGACCGGCTGGGCGCAGGGCACCTTTGCGTCCGAACTGAAGGTCGAAGGCGACCACGCGCTGGTCACGCGCGAGGTGGACGGCGGGTTGCAGACGGTGAGGGTGAAGATGCCCGCGGTGGTGACCGTGGACCTGCGCCTGAACGAGCCGCGCTATGCAAGCCTGCCCAACATCATGAAGGCCAAGAAGAAGCCGCTGGATGAGAAGACGCCCGCCGATTACGGCGTGGACGTCACGCCGCGGCTGACGGTGGTCAAGACCGAGGAGCCGGCGTCGCGCAAGGCGGGCGAGATGGTCGGCTCGGTCGACGAACTGGTGGCGAAACTGAAAGAAGCGGGGGCGATCTGATGGCTGTTCTTCTTCTGGCCGAGGTGACGGACGGCGCGCTGGCGATGGACGCCACCGCCAAGGCAGTGGCGGCCGCGGCGCCCTTGGGCGAGGTGACGGTGCTTTGCGCGGGGGCAAGTGCCGCGGCGGCGGCGGCCGAGGCGGCGACGATCGACGGCGTGGCCCGGGTTCTGTGCGCCGAGGACGCGTCGCTGGGTCACCGGCTGGCCGAACCCACGGCGGACCTGATCGTGGGTCTTGCGGGCGAATACGACCACATCGTCGCCCCGGCGACGACGGACGCCAAGAACGTGCTGCCACGGGTCGCGGCGCTGCTGGACGTCATGGTGATCTCGGACGTGTCGGGTGTTGTCGACGCGGACACCTTCGAGCGGCCGATCTACGCGGGCAACGCGATCCAGACCGTGAAGTCGGGCGATGCCAAGAAGGTGGTGTCGATCCGCACCTCCAGCTTCGACGCCGCCGGCGCCGGCAATTCCGCCCCTGTCGAGACCATCGGCGCGGCGGCCGATCCCGGCCTGTCGGCATGGGTCGAGGACAAGGTGGCGGCCAGCGACCGCCCCGAGCTGACCAGCGCGGGCGTGGTGGTGTCGGGCGGCCGTGGTGTCGGCTCCGAGGCGGATTTCGCGTTGATCGAGACGCTGGCCGACAAGCTGGGCGCCGCGGTGGGCGCCAGCCGCGCCGCGGTGGATTCCGGCTTTGCCCCGAACGACTGGCAGGTGGGCCAGACCGGCAAGGTGGTGGCCCCCGATCTCTACATCGCGGTGGGCATTTCCGGCGCGATCCAGCACCTTGCCGGGATGAAGGATTCGAAGATCATCGTCGCGATCAACAAGGACGAGGAAGCCCCGATCTTCCAGGTCGCGGACTATGGCCTCGTGGCCGACCTGTTCGCGGCCGTGCCCGAGCTGACCGAAAAGCTGTGATCCCGCGCTGAGCGGAGGACAAGGGCCCGCGGCATCCCGCGGGCCCTTTGCGTTTCAGGCCGCCCGCAGGATGGGGGCCAGCGCCCGGGCCGCGCGGTCATGCACCACGGCGCCCAGCATGTCGTCGGCCGCGCCGGCATCGAGGGGCCCCACCCGCAGCCCGGCGCGTCCGGCGGAAACCTCGGCCGGGGTGGCCACGATGTCGATGCGGGTGTGCGGCGGCAATTCGGCCAGCATCGCGTTGGTGATGAACACGGGTTCCGCCCCATGCGACACGGCCTCGGCGCGGTCGCCGGGACGGCGCGCCGACAGCCACAAGAGCACGACCTGCCCGCCCGCCTGCGACATCAGGCGCCGCATCCGCGCGATCCAGGCCGCGCGCAGTTCGGCGACGATCAGGTCGAACCGGTCCCGCGAGGCGCTGCGCAGCGTGGCCATGAGGTGCCCGGTGAAATGGATCTCGGTGAAATCCACGCCCGGATAGACGTGTTGCAGGAACCGCGAGGCGCCAAGGAACCTGTCGTTGCGGCGCGGGTGCACGGCGTAGAAGCGGTTCGACAGGTTCTGAGCACCTGACACCTGGATCACCGTGGCAGAGGCCGCACCGATGATGTCCATCAGCGCGGGTTCTCCAAGATACGCGTCCGGCCCGGCATTGACGCAGCCGAGATTGACCGCCGGAAGGCCTGTCGCCCGTTCGGTGAGCGCCGGAAACGGGGCTTCCAGAAACCGCCCGTATGTTTCGCTGCCCCCGAGAAAGACGGCGTAACGCCCTTTCGGCTGCCGCCCCGGCCCCCGGAACAGGATCTTGCAGGAGCCGTATCTGCACGGCGCATAGTCCAGGGGTTCGGCCCCTAGCCGTTCGTAGGTCATGGTTCCACCCACCATCCGTTGATTCACCCGGAATCGAGGCTGGCAGAGCCACCTTGCCAACCTGCTAAGATCGGCATTTGCCGCGAATTGTCGGGGTCTTTCGGCCTTGCGCCCATGCCGCAGCGCCGCATAAGGTCGCGGCATCGGCGGGAAAAAGAGGCAGGCGATGGACATCCAGACGGTTGGCGTGGTGGGCGCCGGGCAGATGGGCAACGGCATCGCCCATGTGCTGGCGCTGGCGGGATATGACGTGCTGCTCTCCGACATCAGCCAGGACGCGCTGGACGCGGCCGTGGCGCAGGTCGACAAGAACCTGACCCGTCAGGTGTCACGCGAGAAGATCACCCAGGCCGAGAGGGACGAGGCGCTGGCGCGCATCCGCACGACGCTGACGCTGGCCGACCTTGGGGCATCGGACCTTGTCATTGAGGCGGCGACGGAACGCGAGACCGTCAAGCAGGCGATTTTCGAGGACCTGCTGCCGCACGTCAAACCGCATACGATCCTGACATCGAACACCTCTTCCATCTCGATCACGCGACTGGCCAGCCGCACGGACAGGCCGGAGAAATTCATGGGGTTCCACTTCATGAACCCGGTGCCGGTGATGCAGCTGGTCGAGCTGATCCGCGGCATCGCCACCTCGCAAGAGACGTTCGACGCCTGCCTGAAGGTCGTCGAGAAACTGGGCAAGACGGCCGCCAGCGCCGAGGATTTCCCCGCCTTCATCGTCAACCGCATCCTGATGCCGATGATCAACGAAGCGGTCTATACCCTGTATGAGGGCGTGGGATCGGTCCGGTCGATCGACGAGTCGATGAAGCTGGGGGCGAACCATCCCATGGGCCCGCTGGAGCTGGCCGATTTCATCGGGCTGGACACCTGCCTTGCGATCATGAACGTGCTGCACGACGGGCTGGCGGACACAAAGTACCGCCCCTGCCCGCTGCTGACGAAATACGTCGAGGCGGGCTGGCTGGGCCGCAAGACCCAGCGGGGATTCTACGATTACCGGGGGGACGTGCCGGTGCCGACGCGCTGACGGCGCAAGCCGGGTCGTCAGGCAGGACCGGGGACCGCGGAAGCGGACCCCAGCGACAGTGTCCGATCCCTGAGCCACGCCACGAACCCGCGGGGATTGCTGGCCCATGTCGCGATCTCATCGCGCGTGATGACGTTGCCGACCACGGGGGACTGCGGCGTGTTCAGCGCGTGCACGACCTCGTACAGCAAGAGCCCCTGACGAAGGACCGGCGACAGCCGGTTCGCCATCTGGTACCAGCGCGAGTTCTGGCCGGGGAAGTAGATCGGGACTACCTGCGCGCCCGAGCGCTGCACCATCTTGGCGGTGAAGGGGTTCCACTCTGCCTCGACCGCGGGGCCGAACATCGTGCGCGAGGATGCGACGACGCCGGACGGGAAAAGCACGATCGTGCCGCCGGTCTTCAGGTGGTCCATCGCCTGCCTGCGCATTTCGAGGTTCTGCTGAAGCGCGTCCTCTTCATGGGCGAAGGGGACCGGAATCATGAAGTCCTCTATCTCGCCCACACCGGTCAGCAACGATCGCGTCAGGATCTTGTAATCGGTGCGCACACGTCCGATCAGTTCGCCAAGCACCATCCCGTCCACCAGTCCGTGCGGGTGGTTGGCCGTGATGACAAGCGGGCCTTCGCGCGGGATGCGCGCGATCTGATCCGCCGGCGTCCGAAGATCGATCCCCATGACATCGAGCGCCTGCGCCCAGAACGCCTGTCCGTGGGGCACGCCCATCGCCTCGAACCTGCGGATAAGGCGCAAGAGGCGCAACTTGCCCGTCACAAGCTCCATCGTCTGGATGATGCCCTTCTGGACGGGATTGTCGAAGGAACTTGCGTAGGACAGACGACGGCGGTCATAGGGCTGATCGGCAAGGTTCGCACCATCGCCCTGCCCCTTCAGGGGATGGGGCTGGCGGTGCATGAGGACGCCCCTGTGCGGGGTGCTGCTGTCTACCATTGCCGCTGGCTCCCTGCCGTCGTGCCTACATCTCCTCGCCGAACCGGTCGGCCACGAGCCCTTCCAGTGCATCCGCAAGCGCCGCCGCCTCGGGACCGCTGACCCGGACCTCAATAGAGGTTCCGACCGAGGCTGCCAACATCAAAAGGCCCATGATGCTGTCGCCCGAGGCGGACATCCCGTCGCGCGAGACCGTACAGCGGGCGTCGTGCGCCTCGACCACCTCTACGAGCTTGGCCGAGGCCCGCGCGTGCAGGCCCTTTTCGTTGACGATGGTCAGGTGGCGGATTTCGGTATCAGGCATCAGGTTACTGGGCTGCGGCAGGGCCAGAGAAACTGTCGATGTACTTGCGGCCCGCAGCCAGAGAGCCCTGCACAGCGTCGGGCACGCTGAGGTGGCGTGACTTGGCCAGCTTTATCAGCATGGGCAGGTTGGCGCCATAAAGGATCTGGCGGTTCGACGGCTCGCAGGCGCGAAGACTGAGGTTGGAGGGCGATCCGCCGAACATGTCGGTGACGACCACGACACCATGGCCCGAATCCACGCTGTCGGCTGCGGCGCATATCTCTGACTGCTTGAGTTCGCGATCGCAGTCGGCCTCGATGGGGATGGCGCGGATTCCATTCTGACGGCCGACCACATGCTCCACCGCCGCAAGGTATTCCTTGGCCAACCCGCCATGCGCGACGATCACGATACCGATCACGCCTTCACCCCGATGCTTCCGACGCAGACTTTTCGCGCCGCTCCAGTTCCCGATGCCTTATAGATACGCGCCATCCTGACTTGGCAAGGGCAACGCTCAGCCTTTCTGCCATTGCGACCGACCTGTGGCGGCCGCCAGTGCATCCGAATGCAATCGAAAGATGCGATTTGCCCTCGTCGCGGTACGCGGGCAGCAAGAGTTCGCACAGGTCGGCGATCTTGACGAAGAACGGCTCTGCCCGCGCATCCTCTGCGATGTAGGCGGCCACGTCGGCGTCCCGGCCGTCGCGCGGACGCAGGACCGCGTCCCAGTGCGGGTTCCGCAGGAAGCGGCAGTCGAACACGATATCGACGCCGCGCGGGATGCCGCGCTTGTAGGAAAACGAATGGACCGAGATCGCCAGACGGCGGTCCGGGTCGGGGTCGAACCAGCGCGCGATCTCTTCCCGCAAGTCGTGGATCGTCAGGTCCGAGGTGTCGATCAGAACGTCCGACTGGGCGCGGATCGGCGCAAGCATCTCTGTCTCGCGCTCGATCCCGACGCCGGGGGCCTCTGCCGGTGCCATCGGATGACGGCGGCGGGTTTCAGAATAGCGGCGGAACAGGATGTCGGGGCGGCAGTCGAGATAAAGCACCTCTGCCGAATAGGCCGGATCCGCGGCGAGACTGCGCACGAGGTCCGTGAAGCCCTCGACGCTGAAATCGCGGTTGCGGGTGTCGAGGCCCAGCGCCAGAGGGCGGGCAAGGGGCGGGCCCGAGAAGAGCCGGGGCATCAGGGTCAGCGGCAGGTTGTCGATCACCTCGTACCCCAGATCCTCGAGCACGTTGATCGCGGTCGAGCGCCCGGCCCCGGACGGGCCGGTGACCAGCACGAGGCGATGGCTTTCGTCATCGCTGGGGGTTCGGACAAGGTCTGTCATGCGCGGTTATCAGAGCATATCAGGTATTGCAGGATCGCCGGAGCGAAATGGGGGCTTTCGATCTTGTGAACAAGCCTTACCGCGTGACCGGCAAGCGTGATACTGCGCGGTTCCGGCAGGCGGGCGGTTTCGGTACTGTCGAGATCGACGGCCAGCGCCACGGGGGCGCTGGACAGGGCGTCGGCGTGCAGGATGCCAAGGCCGCGCGCCTCGATCCGGCCGGCGATGGTGGCCGGGGCGCTGGCAAACAGCGCGCCGTCGCGGGGCGTAAGAACGGTGCGGTCATCTGCCACCAGCCGCGCGCCATGCGCCATGAGCGTCAGCGCAAGCGAGGACTTGCCGCTGCCAGAGGCGCCAAGGATCACGATGGCGCGACCCCCGGCGGCGACGGTGCTGGCATGAAGGATGTCGGCGTTTGGGCCCGTGACCTGCGCGCCCGCGTCCATCGTCCGGCTCAGACCGGCAGGCCGACCACGAAGCGCGCGCCCAGCGGCTCGGACCCGATGTCGGCGTCGGTGGGGCGGATGTTTTCCGCCCAGATAACGCCGCCGTGCGCCTCGACGATCTGCTTGGAGATCGCAAGACCGAGACCTGAATTGTTGCCAAACTGGCCGGCGGGGCGTTCGGAATAGAAGCGGTTGAAGATCTTGGTCAGGGCGCCGTCGGGGATCCCCGGTCCGGTATCCTCGACCACGACCAGCACGCGGTTCTCGCGGCGGCGGGCCCAGACGCGGATCGCATCGCCGTCATCGCAGAAGGATATGGCGTTCGAGATCAGGTTGACGAAGACCTGCGCCAGCCGCGCCTCCAGCCCCTGTATCATGATCGGCTCGCCCGGCATGTCGCAGATGAACTCGACCCCCTTTTGCCGAGCCTCGTTCCCGAGATAATCGGTCAGGTTCTGGAGCATACCCAGCAGGTCGAAGGTTTCTTCTTCCTCCTTGACCAGTTCGCTGTCCAGCCGCGAGGCGTTGGAAATGTCGCTGACCAGCCGGTCGAGGCGCTGCACGTCGTGTTCGATCACCTGCAACAGGCGTTCGCGCTGATCCTCGCGCGGGGCGACACGCAGGGTGCCGATCGCCGAACGAAGCGAGGCGAGCGGGTTCTTGATCTCGTGCGCGACATCGGCGGCGAACTGTTCGTTCGCATCAATCCGGTCATAAAGCGCAGCCACCATGCCGCGCAGGGCGCCCGACAGGCGCCCGATCTCGTCGGGGCGCGCGCTGAGGTCGGGGATACGAACCCGGCCGGGATTGGGGCGACGGCGGTTTCGGTCGCGCCCGATTTCCGCCGCGGCAGCAAGATCGGACAGCGGGTTCGCGATGGTCGACGCAAGCACAAGGCTCAGGCCGATCGAAACCAGAAGCGCGATGACGAACATCTGCAACACCTGCTCGCGCTCGGCGCGGACGAGGTTGTCGATTTCACCATCCGCGGTCGCAAGCGCGATGGCGCCCACGGGCCTGCCGTCGTGCATGATCGGCGTGGCGATTCCGAAGACGGCGCTGCCCTCTGGCGTCTTGACCAGGTTCACGGCGGTGGTCCCCGCCAGCGCCTGTTCGACGAGCCGGACCTCTGGCGAGGTCACCGAACCCTCGGCAGGTTCGGCGTCGGGTGCAAGCACACCGTCCAGAAGCGACCACGCCCTGGTCAGAAGGTCGGTTATGGCGGTGGAATCGTTGGGTTCGGCCAGCCCGGCCACTGGCGCGTAGACGCGGGGCGACTGGCCCTCGGTGCTTGCGACCAGGGTGCCGCCACTGTCGAAGACATGGGCGATGACACCCGGCGGCAGATCTATGGCGGCAAGCGTGGCGGTGACGTCGATGCCGTCGGACCCGGCAAGGCTGACCGGGGCACCCTGGGGCAGGCGCGCCTCGAACACATCGGCGATCAGGCGCGCCTCGTTCACGAGGCCGCGTTCGCGCTGAACCAGAAGGCTGTCACGCGCGGGGCTGAGCGCGAGAACGCCGGCCACCAGGACCACCAGCGCCATCAGGTTGAACATGATGATCTTGCGCGCCAGCGGCGACCCGTTCATGGCAAAAACCCGGCGTTCCCGCCGGGCCCGGACGGCCGAGTCAAGACGACCGGGTTCGGCAACCCAGTCGTCACCGAGGACAAGCTCGCCCTCGGCCCTGTCGCGGTTTGCGGTCCCGTGTATGTCCGCGGCGGCCGACATCACTCCTCGTTGTAGCGGTAGCCGATGCCGTAGAGCGTTTCGATCGCCGAGAATTCGGAATCGACCGAACGCATCTTCTTGCGCAGGCGCTTTATGTGGCTGTCGATGGTGCGGTCATCGACATAGACCTGATCGTCATAGGCAACGTCCATCAGCTGATCGCGGCTTTTCACGAAGCCGGGCCGCTGGGCGAGGGCCTGAAGCAACAGGAATTCGGTGACGGTCAGCGACACGTCCTGCCCCTTCCACGTCACGGCGTGGCGCAGCGGGTCCATCGAAAGCTGGCCGCGAACCATGACCTTGGACGCCTCGGTATCGCCGACCTCGCCGGTGGCGATGGCTTCCTGACGGCGCAGGAGGGCGCGGATGCGTTCGACAAGAAGGCGCTGGGAAAACGGCTTGCGCACATAGTCGTCCGCGCCCATCCGCAGGCCAAGCACCTCGTCGATCTCGTCATCCTTGGAGGTGAGGAAGATCACCGGCATCGTCGTTTTCTGGCGAAGGCGCTGCAACAGGTCCATGCCGTCCATCCGCGGCATCTTTATGTCAAGCACCGCCAGTTCCGGCAGCCGCTTGTTGAAGGCGTCCATGGCCGACTGGCCGTCATTGTAGGTTTCCACCTCGAAACCTTCGGCTTCAAGAGTCATAGACACCGACGTCAGGATATTCCTGTCGTCGTCAACCAACGCAATCCTCGACATGGTGAGGTTTCCTCTTACTGCTCTTATTGTTGCCTGCTTTTTGGCCCATACTCCCTATTCCGCCGTTTAGAATCAACCACTAACTGCGAATCAGGGCCGTGATCGCCCTGCATCAGAGCCGAAAATCCCCAACCAATGGCTAATTTGCCTCACCCCGGGCCACCTGGCACCGGCGGTTGCGCTAACGTCGATTTGGTTGCGCTAACTGTGCTCTTGCGACCTGTTCCTCCCTGAAAACGGCATGTTATATCGCCTTGCGCGCTGGTTCGCGCGCCCTGCCAAGGCGGGTGCAGACATGGCAAACAGCATGGGCCGGCAAGACCGGCGGGAGAAGCGATAATGACCATTGGACGCGTGAACCAGACACATCGCCTGGAAGATCAGGGTTTTTCGGGGCTTGGCAGCGTCCACTACAACCTGATCGAACCCGCGCTGGTCCAGGCCTCGCTGTCCCGCAGCGAAAGCAGGCTGGGACGCGGCGGCACGATCCTGGTCAGCACCGGCAAGCACACGGGCCGGTCGCCCAAGGACAAGTTCGTCGTGCGCACGCCCTCGGTAGAGCCGAATATCTGGTGGGACAACAACTCCCCCATGACGCCCGCCCACTTCGACACGCTGGAAGCGGACATGCGCGCGCACATGGAGGGGCGCGAATACTTCGTGCAGGATCTCTACGCCGGCGCGGATCCGGCGCATCGGCTTGACGTGCGGGTCGTGACGGAACTGGCGTGGCACGCGCTTTTCATCCGCCACCTGCTGCGCCGCCCCGGGCGCGAGGAACTGGATCGTTTCGTCCCCGATTTCACCATCGTGAACTGCCCCAGCTTCGAGGCGGACCCGGCACGCCACGGCTGCCGGTCGGAAACGGTGATCGCGCTCAACTTCGACAAGAAGATGATCCTGATTGGCGGCAGCGCCTATGCGGGCGAGAACAAGAAATCCGTGTTCACGCTTCTGAACTACCTGCTGCCGGAAAAAGGCGTGATGCCGATGCACTGCTCGGCCAACCATGCGCCGGGCAACCCGGTGGATACGGCGGTGTTCTTCGGCCTGTCGGGCACCGGCAAGACGACGCTGTCGGCGGATCCCGACCGCGTGCTGATCGGCGACGACGAACACGGCTGGTCCGAGCGCGGCACCTTCAACTTCGAGGGCGGCTGCTATGCCAAGACGATCAGCCTGTCGGCGGAAGCGGAACCCGAGATCTACGCCACCACCCAGAAGTTCGGGACCGTGATCGAGAACATGGTCTACGACGAGGATACGCTGGAGCTGGATTTCGAGGACGACAGCCTGACAGCCAACATGCGCTGCGCCTATCCGCTTGAATTCATCTCGAACGCGTCCGACACGGCGCTGGGCGGGCATCCGAAGAATGTCATCATGCTGACCTGCGATGCCTTCGGCGTGCTGCCGCCGATCGCGCGGCTGACGCCCGCGCAGGCGATGTATCACTTCCTGTCGGGCTTCACCTCGAAGGTCGCCGGCACCGAACGCGGCGTGACCGAGCCGGAGCCGACCTTCTCGACCTGCTTCGGCGCGCCCTTCATGCCCCGCCGCCCCGAGGTCTACGGCAACCTTCTGCGCGAGAAGATCGCCAAGCACGGCGCGACCTGCTGGCTGGTCAACACCGGCTGGACCGGCGGCGCATATGGCGAGGGGTCGCGCATGCCGATCCGCGCCACCCGCGCGCTGCTGAGCGCGGCGCTGGACGGGTCGCTGGCAGAGGCAGAGTTCCGCAAGGACCCGAACTTCGGGTTCGACGTGCCCGTGTCGGTGCCCGGCGTGGCCGCGATCCTGCTGGACCCGCGCCGCACATGGAACGACCACGCCGCCTATGACGCGCAGGCGAAGAAACTGGTCGAGATGTTCGCAAGCAACTTCGCACAATACACCGCGCATATCGACGAGGACGTGCGCGCCGCCGCCCTTGGCTGAGCCGGGGCCGGCGACAGTTTGCAGTCAGGTTCAGGGGCCGGCCGATGTGCCGGCCCTTTTGCTTTTGCAGCCGCGAGCACGCGGCGGGAAAAATCGGGTGAGACATTTTCGTTCACTTGACATGGCCGGAACGAATTTTAGTTGCGCTGCAAGTGCAAACATCCTAGGCCACGGGTAACCCGAGAAAGGAGCCTCATCATGCCCCATGACGGACAGGACATGCCGGTGCAGACCGTTCTGCTGCCCGAGCTTCTGACGCTGACCCGCGCCGCCGTCGCCCCGGCAGAGGCCGTGCTGGCACGTGCCACCGACACGGTGCGCGCGCAGGTGACCGAAGGCGGGCGCGTGTCGGGCGCGCTGGTCGAGACGCACCAGACCGCGGCGCACGGGCTGGCATGGCTTGCGACCTACGTGGAATCGCTGCGCCAGATGCAGGGCTGGGCCGAGCGGCTGAACGCCGACGGCACCTTCGGCGAGATCGAGGCGCTGATCCACCAGATCGCGTTCGGAGAGTACCTGTGGCAGATGCAGGGCGGCATCCCGATGAGCCAGGGCGAGGTTCTGCGCCTTCAGGACATGGGGCTGGACGAGCAGGACGCGCGCTTGCTGATGACGCCAGAGGTGCTGGCGCTGACCCGGGGCGGAAACACGCAGGCCGCACGGGCGCGGCTGGTCGAAATGATGCGCGAAAACCACGGGCGCGCCACGGTGGGGGCAACCGGGCTCGACGATGAACTGGAGATGATCCGCGAGCAGTTCCGCCGGTTCGCCGACGACAAGGTGGTGCCGCACGCGCATGACTGGCACCTCAAGGACGAGCTGATCCCGATGGAAATCATCGGAGAGCTGGCCGAAATGGGCGTGTTCGGGCTGACCATTCCCGAAGAATACGGCGGGTTCGGCCTGTCCAAGGCGTCAATGGTCGTGGTGTCGGAAGAGCTTTCGCGCGGCTATATCGGCGTTGGCAGCCTTGGCACCCGGTCCGAGATCGCGGCGGAACTGATCCTGTGCGGCGGCACCGAAGAGCAGAAGCAGAAATGGCTGCCCGGGCTGTCCAGCGGCGAGATCCTTCCCACGGCGGTCTTCACGGAACCGAATACCGGATCGGACCTTGGCAGCCTGCGCACCCGCGCGGTGAAGGACGGCGACGACTACATCGTGACGGGCAACAAGACGTGGATCACCCATGCCGCGCGCACGCATGTGATGACCCTGCTCGCCCGCACCGACCCCGAGACGACAGATTACCGGGGCCTGTCGATGTTTCTTGCCGAAAAGACACCGGGCACCGACGCTGACCCGTTCCCGACGCCCGGCATGTCCGGCGGCGAGATCGAGGTGCTGGGCTATCGCGGGATGAAGGAATACGAGATCGGCTTTGACGGCTTCCGGGTGGCCGGTGACAACCTTCTGGGCGGCAAGGAAGGTCAGGGCTTCAAACAGCTGATGCAGACCTTCGAATCCGCCCGCATCCAGACCGCCGCCCGCGCCATCGGCGTGGCGCAATCGGCGCTGGAGGTGTCGATGCAGTACGCCGAGGACCGCAAGCAGTTCGGCAAGCCGCTGATCGCCTTCCCGCGCGTCGCCGGCAAGCTGGCGATGATGGCGGTCGAGATCATGGTGGCCCGCCAGCTGACGTATTTTTCGGCCCGCGAGAAGGACGAGGACCGGCGCTGCGACCTCGAGGCCGGGATGGCCAAGCTGCTTGGCGCCCGCGTGGCATGGGCGGCGGCGGACAACGGGCTTCAGATCCACGGCGGCAACGGTTTCGCGCTGGAATACGCCATAAGCCGGATCCTGTGCGACGCACGCATCCTGAACATCTTTGAAGGCGCCGCCGAGATTCAGGCGCAGGTCATCGCGCGCCGGCTGCTGGGCTGACGTTTGCCGACGCCGGGGTATTGAACCTCGGCGGTTCGCCCTATCTGAACTGTATGGTTCAGAATTGGGAAGGCTGCCGTGGGTCATACCGTCTTCGTCACCGGGGCGACCGGATACATTGCCAAGCACATCATCCGCGACCTGCTTGACGCGGGACACACGGTGGTCGGATCGGTGCGCCGATCAGGTGGCGAGACCGAGGTGCGCGCGGCCTTGCGACCGCACCTGTCTGACCCGGACGAGGCCGGGGCCCGCCTCCGCTTTGCCATGCTGGACCTCGACAAGGATGCGGGATGGGACAGCGCACTGGCGGGCGCGGATGCGCTGGTGCACACCGCATCGCCTTTTCCGATGACCCAGCCGAAGGACCCGCAAGACCTGATCCGCCCGGCGGTGGACGGCGCAAGGCGCGCACTGGCCGCCGCCCGGGCAGCCGGAATCGGGCGGGTGGTGATGACCTCTTCGACGGTGGCGGTGATGCACAGCCCGCTTCCCCGCGCCATGCAGGCCTTTGACGAGACCTGCTGGACGGACCCTGATGCACCGGGGATGACGCCCTATGTCCGGTCCAAGACACTTGCCGAGCGCGCGGCATGGAACTTCGTCGAACAGGAAGCGCCGGACATGGCGCTGACCACGATCAATCCCGGCCTTGTTCTGGGCGCGCCGCTGGACCGGCGGCACGGCACGTCCGTCGGGGTCATCCAGCGCCTTTTGCGTGCCCGCGACCCGATGCTGCCGCGCATGGGGTTCCCGGTTGTCGATGTGCGCGACGTGGCGATGATGCACACCCGCGCGCTGGAGAGGCCGGAGACCGCCGGACAGCGCTATCTTGCCACCGACCGGTTTCAGTGGTTCGCGGACCTGGCAAAGGTGCTGAAGGAAGCCTTCCCGGACCGGCGCATCGTGACCCGGCAGGCGCCGGACGCGATCGTGCGGCTTCTGGGGCTGTTCGATCCCGCAATACGCAGCATCATCCCGGACCTGGGCATAGAGCGTCCGGTGTGCAACGCACGGGCGCGCGACGAGATGGACATGCGGTTTCTTCCCGCCGACCAATCCATTCGCGACACCGCCGCCTACCTCTTGCGGGAAGGGATGGTCTGACGCTTTAGCGCCAGCGGGCGTCCACCACGCGGCAGGGCCAGTCAGGCAGGTAGTCGGCCTGACTCTTGGCGCGCCGATCCTCGCACAGGTCAAGCGCGGCGGCCCTTGCGGACCACAGCGTCGTGTGCCCGTCCGCCCAGCCAGAGGCGCCATTCTCCGACATTGCGAAGGCGCGTGCGCCGCTGCCTTGCAGGTAGTCCGCGAAGGATCGCGCGGCCTCTGCCCGAAGGGTCAGGCCGGCGCCGTCGGTCCAGCCGGCGGGGAGGAGTTCGGCCTTCAGGGTGCAGTCGTCGGCGTATTGGGCGCAATGGGCGAGCGCGTTGGCTTGCGCGGCATTCGGGGAATTGTGGCCGGTGGCCCAGCCATAGGCGCCGTCCGAGGACTGGTAGAAGGCGCCGAAATACGCGCCCGTGGCAAAATCCGACTCGAATGCCTCGCGGGCGGTGTCGCGCAGCTTGCGGTCGCCGTGAAACTGGATGCGGGTTTCGGCGTCATAGAGCCGGGGCGCGGGATCCGGCAGCCGCCCAATCCAGACGACGAAGAAAAGCCCCGCAATCACAACGGCATAGTCATACCAGCGCAGGGCGCGCATCACGTCGGACAGGCGGCGGCGTGGCATGGCCTAGGGACAGCGCAGGCGAGGGACAATCAGGCTCATGCAGACAGAAAGCGCGCGCGGCGGGCCTGTGTCAATCGCGGCGGGTTGAGCCGAGGCGGCGGGCGTGCAAGCCTGCCACCATGCTGCCGCTGTTCCTGACCCTGCCCGCGCTGCTGGCGCCCTACCTGACCGACGAGACGGTTTCAGGCTATGCCCTTCGGGGCGAATCCTATGTGCTGCAAAGCGTCGGCAATACGTCGGCAAACAGTCGGCTCGTGATCGTCCTTCCCGGCGAGGGCCGGATCGAGGGCGAAGGCCCCTGCAACCGGTTTTCCGCCCGCCAGACCGCGCCCTATCCGTGGTTCGCGGTCGAGGGGCTGGTGTCGACGAAACGCGCCTGCCCCGCGCTGGCCGAGGAAACCGCCTACCTGGAGGCGCTGGCCGCCATGACACTCGCCGAAGCCTCTGGCCCGGTGCTGATCCTGACAGACGACACTGGCCGCGAGATGGTGTTCCGGGCGGAGTGAGGGCGCGGCGCGGCACGGCTCTGCTGCCGGGCGCAAATCGCACTTCGGTATCCGCCCAAGGGGACCGGCCCGCGGCCGGCCTTGCGAAACGGCAGCCCCGTCGCATCATGAGCGCGACCTTCACAAGGACCGATCTTGCGATGACGGAAACGACCATTTCGATAGAGCCGAACTCGGATCACGCCGAGGTATCGGCGCGCCTTGAAGAAAGGCTGCTGGACACGCTTGCCAATCTGAACACTCAGACCACGAACGCCACCATCGTGCTTTCGGCAAGGGACACCGCTGGCGCGCTTGTGGGCGGCGTCTCTGGCGCGACGTCATATGGCTGGCTTCTGGTCAAGCTGCTTTGGGTCAGCGAGGACTTGCGCGGCATGGGCATCGGCAAGAGGCTGATGCTGGAAGCCGAAGAACATGCCAGGGGGGTCGGCTGCCATGGCGCGTGGCTGGATACATCAAGCGCAAAGGCACGAGCGTTCTATGTCGGGCTTGGGTATCGTGACTTCGGCGTCCTTGAAAACGGCGCGGGGAAAGACCCCGTCGATCACAGCCGCTGGTTCATGAAGAAATCCCTGTAGGTCGCTGCCCGCCCAATTCTCGGGCACCGAGGGGGCCCGATGGCCATTTGGCCGGTGTTGTGCCCATCGGGCAGAAAACCCGCTTGGGGCCAACCGCGTTCTGCCCGCTAGGCCGTGGCCGCGGCGTGCCGGGTGAAGGCATCGACAAAGCGGCGGCGGGCCTCTGGCAGGGGGCGATCGCCCAGCGCGGGGGCCAGCCATGTCTCAAGGAAATGGCCGGTGGTGCGCAGGCCGGCGGCGATGTCGGCGGCGGGGGCGGGCGTGGTGGTGCGCAGGCAGGCGGGCAAGGGCAACATTCGGTCGGCCCAGTCCGCTGCCCCAGCCCGCGACACCGCGCGGCCCGATTTCGGCGAGACATAGACCAGATCGTCGGCGCTGCCCGTGGCGGCGCAGGCGGTCAGATCGAGGCCAAAGCCCATCTCTTCCAAGAGCGCCAGTTCCCAGTGCAGGTAGGCCAGCGGCCAGAGCGGGGTTTCACCCAGCAGGTCCAGAACCGCCATGGAACGGGCATAGAGGCGCGGGTGCGGCTCACGTTCGGGCAGGGCGAAGGACAGAAGCGCGGTCATCGCCCCAAGAGCTGCCAGCGCGTGGCGGTCGCCCATGATGGCGGCGGCACGGCTTTTCACCGGCTCGACCGTGTAGGTGCCAAGGTGTTCGTCGAGGCGGGCGCGCCATGTGACGGCCAGTTGCGCCCCGGGTTGCAGGACGGGCGTCTGCCGCCGTCCCGCGCCGCCGCGCACCACCCCGGCGTGGCGCCCGTGTTCGGCGGTGAAGACCTCGACGATGGCGTTGGCCTCCCCGTGGCGGCGGACCAGCAGCACCGCGCCCTCGTCGCGCCAGTCCATTCCGGGCCTAGGCCCGCCCGGCGGTGGCCGAAAGCGATAGCGCGTCCACCCCCAGCGACTGAAGCGCGGCCGCCCACTTGCCGCCGTTGTCGCGGGCAAAGACAATCTCGGGCGTGGCATCGCAGGTAAGCCAGCCGTTCTGGTGCAGTTCCGATTCAAGCTGACCCGGACCCCAGCCCGAATAGCCCAGCATCAGGATGCGCCGCACTGGTCCGTCGCCGCGCGCGATGTCATCGAGAATGTCGAGCGTCGCGGTCATGGCAAAGTCGTCGTCCACCCTGAGGGTCGAGTCGTCGGCCCCGTAGTCGGCGCTGTGCAGGACAAAGCCGCGACCCTTCTCGACCGGGCCGCCAAAGTGCACGGGCACGCCGGCGCTGCCGGGGCCCGGGTCGATGGGCAACTGATCGAGAAGCTCGTTCATCATGAGGCCCGGCGCCGGCTTGTTCACGATGAGCCCCATGGCGCCCTTGGCCGAATGCTCGCACAGGTAGACGACCGATTTCTCGAACCTCGGGTCCCCCATGCCGGGCATCGCGATAAGAAGAGCACCGGTCAGGTTGACGGTGTCCGTTTCGGGATCGTTGGAGCTTTGCAAGGCCATGCGACCATTGTCGTTGAAGCCGCCACAACTGCAAGAGTGAGAAAAGCCACACCCGGCGGACCATCGCTGATTTGTGATTTTAACGGACCGGCGGGATGCCTATCTTCGCATCATGGGCAAAACAATTGCGACACTCACCGCCCTGGCCTGCGCGGCCGGGGTATACGGGCCTGCGGCAAAGGCCGGATCGGGCTTTCCCGATCCCTACGAGGTGGCGCAATTCACGATTCTGCCGGGATGGCGCACGCCCGAGGGCACGCATATGGCGGGGCTTCGCATCACGCTTGCGCCGGGATGGAAGACCTATTGGCGCGCACCCGGCGACGCGGGCATTCCGCCGGAACTGGACTGGTCGGGCTCGCGCAATATTGCCGACGTGGCGTTTCACTGGCCGGTGCCCGAGGTGTTTCACCAGAACGGGCTTCGCTCGATCGGCTATGCGGGCGAGGTGCTGCTGCCGATGGAACTGGTGCCCGCGGGGCCGGGCGCGATCGGGTTGAGCGCGGAGTTGTCCATCGGCGTGTGCGAGGACGTCTGCATGCCGATGCATGTGCGGTTGCGGGCCGAGCTGACCCCGGGCGCGCGGCCCGATCCGCGGATCGGTGCCGCGCTTCGCGATCGCCCGATGACAGAGGCCGAGGCCGGGGTGGCGTCCGTGCGCTGCACGATCGAGCCCATCGACGACGGGCTGCGGATGCGCGCCGAGATCGCCATGCCCGCGCTGTCCGGCGACGAGGTGGCCGTGTTCGAAACGGCCGACCCGCGCATCTGGGTGTCCGAAAGCGTGGTCTCTCGTCAGGGTGGCGCGCTTCTGGCGGAAACGGATATGGTGCCGCCGGACGGCAAGCCTTTCTTCCTGAACCGGTCGGACGTGCGCATCACGGTGATCGGCGGCGACAGCGCGGTCGATATCCGTGGCTGCAAGGGCGGCTGATCAGGCCGCCCGCCGTCCCGCAACCGCCATGCCCAGTACCGACAGCAGATAGACGGCCAACAACAGCACCGCTGCCGCACCCACGAACAGCACGAACCCAAGCGCGAGCGGTGCCATCGTGGCCGCGCCCAGCGCGGGCGACGCGGACAGCAGCAGCGCGGGCAGCGCGCCCGTCACGATCACCGACCCGAGCGTGCCGGCAAAGAGTGCCGCCACCGCGCCTGCGGCGGCCAACGTCACGAAACCAAGCCCGCGCGCCTGGACGGGCAGGCGCAGCGCCCGGCGCGCCGCCTGCACCTGCCGGCTTATGTCCTGCTGCATCGCCATGAGCGTTGGCACCACGACCAGCACCAGCACCATGCCGAAGCCAAGGCCATAGACCAGCGTGATGACGGTGGGCTTCAGGAACTGGGCCTGCTGCGATGTCTCGTAAAGCAGCGGCGCAAGGCCCAGAACGGTCGTCGCCGTGGTAAGAAGCACGGCGCGCAGGCGGTCGGCGGCGCCGTCGATGATCGCGGGGATCAGGCCGCGATCCTTGGCGTATTCATCAATGGTCGTCACCAGCACGATGGAGTCGTTGATGATGATCCCGGTCATGCCGATAAGTCCGACGACAGAGAACATGGACAACGGCACGCCCCACGACATGTGTCCATAGAAGGCCCCAATCAGGCCGAAGGGGATCACGGCCATCACCACGATGGGGCGCGTCCAGCTGGCGAAGATCCATGCAAGCGTCAGGTAGATGCCCAGCAGGCACAGGATGAAGCCGGTGCGCGCGTCGTTCAGGAATTCCTGCTCCTGCTCGGCCAGGCCCGCGGTGCGCGTGATGACGCCGTGGGTTTCCTCCAGTTCGGGCAGGATGACCTCTTGCAGCTGGCGCTGGATCTCGGTGGCACGGGCCGGGTCGTCTTCCGAGATATCGCCGGTGACGGACACCACGCGCAGGCCGTTTTCGCGCCGGACGGTTGAAAACCCTGCCGTGGTCTGGACCGTGACGATGTCCGACAGGCTGACATAGCCGCCAGATGCACCGCGCAGGCGGGTGCGTTCCAGAAAGTCCGCCGTCAGTTCGCTTGTCGGAAGTTCGACCCTGATGGTGGCAGAGCGGGGGCCATCGGGGTAGGTCGCGGCCTCGACCCCGTTCAGACGGTCGCGCAGGACGCGGCCAAGCTGGTCGATGGTAAAGCCCAGCGCCTGCCCCTGCGCCGTCAGTTCGAGGACGAGTTCTTCCTTGTCATAGGCAAGGCTGTCCTCAAGCGCCGAGACCTCTGCGAACTGGGCGAGGCGGGTCTTGAGATCCTCGGCGGCGGTCTTGAGGATCTCCGAGGAGGCCCCGAAGATCTGCACGTCGAGCGCATCGCCCCCCGGCCCGGCACGCCAGCCCCGGAAGCTTACGGTTTCGACCAGCGGATGGTTGCGCACCTCGTCCTGCAGGGCAGCGACGAATTCGAACGAGGAATAGGGCCGCAGGTCGGCGTCGATCAGTTCGATCGCGATCGAGCCCAGCTGATAGGTTTCCTTGGTCTCGACACCCGACAGGCCGCGCCCAGTGTTGCCGCCGATCTCTGCAATCACGTAATCGAGCGGGTTTGTGCCATGCTCTGCCTCGTAGCGGGCGGCAACGGCATCGGTGGCGCGCTGCATCTCGCGCATCATGGCCTGCGTGTCCGCGCGCGTGGCGCCGGGCGCCATCGCGAAGTTGCCGGACACCGACCCCTGTTCGGGCGCGTTGAAGAAGCGCCATTGCAGGTCACCCTTGATGAAGAGTGCCGCGTTCCACGCCAGAAGCGCGACGACCGCGGCCATGACCGGGTAACGCGCCCAGATCACGCCGGTGATCATCCGCCGGAACACCACGCGCCGGAACCAGCCGAAACCCATGTTCACGACGCGGCTGGGCCAGTCGTACCAGTGCATCTTTGCCGAATGGGCGATGGAATGGGCCATGTGGTTGGGCAGGATCAGGAAACACTCGATCAGCGAGGCGGCCAGCACCACGATCACGGTAAAGGGAATGTCGGCGATCAGGTCGCCGAAACGTCCGCCGATCGCCACCAGCCCGAAGAAGGCGATGATGGTGGTGATGGTGGCCGAAAAGACCGGGGCGAACATCCGCCGGGCGGCGTTTTCGGCCGCGACCATCGGCGGTTCTCCAAGCCGGCGCGCACGGGCGTCGGCGTGTTCGCCAACCACGATGGCGTCGTCCACCACGATACCCAGGGTGATGATAAGCGCGAAAAGCGAGATCATGTTTATGGTCAGGCCGGCCGCATACATCATCGCGATGGCGGCGGTCATGGCGACGGGAATACCGGCGGCCACCCAAAAGGCGGTGCGGGCGTTGAGGAAAAGGAACAACAGCGCCACGACAAGACCCAGCCCCACGAGCCCGTTGTCCAGCAGGATGTTCAGACGCCCCGTGATCGCCTCTGCCCGGGTGCGGATCAGATCGACGCTGACCCCTTCGGGCAGGGTCGCCTGAAGGTCGGCGGCGACCTCTTCGACCTGCCGCTGGATCTCTATGGCGTCGCCCCGGTCGCTGCGGTCCACGCGGACCGATACGGCGGGATTCTCGCCGACGAAATAGGCACGCTCTCGGTCGACGCCGCCGACAACCACAGTGGCCACATCGCCGATGGTCAGGTTCGAGCCGTCGGGGTTCGACCGCAGGACGATGCCCGCGATCTGATCGGCACCCGTCTTGGCAATGCCGGTGCGCACGCGGGCGTTGGCGCCGTCGACATCGCCAGCGGGATCGGCCTCTGCCTCTGCCGCGATGGCCGTGGCGATTTCTGCCATGGTGATGTCGTGGCGGATCAGCGAGAGCGAGGGCACCTCGACGATGGTTTCCGTCGCCGCCACGCCGCGGATCGTGGTCCGCGTCACGCCTTCGGCGAAAAGCCGGGACACCAGTTCGTCGGCGAAACGGCCCAGCTGATCGACGCCCACGGGGCCGGTGATGACCACGTCCGTTACCCTGTCGCGCCAGACGCCGCGGCGCACCTCGGGGTCCTCTGCCTCGTCGGGCAGGGTGGAAACGGCGTCTACGGCAGCCTGCACATCGTCGGCGGCGCGCGCCATGTCCCAGCCCGGTTCGAAGTCGAGCGTGATGCTGGCCCGCCCTTCGCGCGACGTGGCTTCTGTGCTTTCGACGCCTTCGACCGCCAGAAGCGCGGGTTCCAGCACCTGCACGATGGCGCGGTCCACGTCATCGGCGCCCGCGCCGCTCCACGCCACGCTGACCGAGACGTTGTCGATGATCACATCGGGAAAGAACTGGGCCCGCATCCGCGGAAAGGACGCCACGCCAGCGGCGATCAGCAGCACCAGAAGCAGGTTGGCGGCGGTGCGGTGGCGGGTGAAATAGGACAGCACCCCGCCCATGCGCGGAAAGCGTTCGGCCATGGATCAGCCTCCCATGCGGGATTCGATGCGCTCGACCACCTGGGCGGGCACCTTTTCCTGCTGCAATTGCGTCAGCACGCGCGTCTTGGCCTCGGCCGGCATGAACTGGTTGCCCTCGATGAAGGCGACCAGCCGGGCGCGGCGTTCGTCCGTCAGTTCGACGAGTTCCGGTTCGTCGGGGACGGCGGCGGAACCTTCCTCGATCGGGCGCACGCGGATGCCCGCGCCCAGAAGCGGCGAGCGCGCCGCGACGATCTGGCGGCCAGCAAGTCCACGGGCGCGCACGATCACGGAATCCTCCTGTCGGCGGAGAACCTGCACCGCGACCGTTTCAAGCCGGTCTTCTTCGCCCACGGCCAGCACGTCGCCCGCGGCATCCACAGCGGCGGCGGGCAGAAGCGCGACAAATTCAAGCGACGGCTCGTCGATGCGGACGGTCACGAAATCGCCCGGGCGGAAGCCGCGCGCATCTTCGAGCCGGGCGAAAAGCTGGCGCCCGGTCTGGCCGTCACCCACCGCAGCGCTTTCGCGACTGATGCGGCCCGTGGATGTCATGTCCACGCCCAGCACGTCGAGCGTCACCGACACCTCGGCAGGCAGCAGCCGGCCATCGGCATCGAGCAGGCGGGAATACTGCGAGGTGGACAGGCGGAACGCCACTTCGAGCGCGTCCGGGTCGATCAGACGCGCGAGGCGTTCATTGGTCTGGACCACGCCGCCCTCGACCACGACCACGTCGCTGAGGGTGCCGGAAAATTCCGCGAAAAGCTCGGTCTCGCGCAGGCGGCGTTCCGCCTCGGCCAGCGCGATGTCGCGGCGCGCAAGCGCGGTGCGCGCCTGATCTATGCGCGCCTCGGCCTGGGCAAGCGCCTGTCGGCGGGACAGAAGCGACTGCTTGGCCGAGCTTTCGGCAAGTGCGGCGGTCTCAACGGCGGCCTCGGTGCCGACGCCTCGTTCCAGCAGGCTGTTCTGCCGGTCAAGCGACTGGACCCGCAGGGCAAGCTGTTCGTCGGCTGCGGTCACTTCGTCGGTGGCAAGCACCAGCGCGCGTTCCGCCTCGGCGAGTTCGGCGCGCGCCTCTTGCTGATCGGCACGGGCCACGTCCAGCGCGGATTGTGCGTCGGCGGGATCGACGCGCAAAAGCAGATCGCCCGCGACAACGGTTCCGCCCTCTTCGAAGGCGTCCGACAACTCGGTGATCGTGCCGCCTGCGGTGGCCCGAACTTCCAGCGTTCGGCGGCTGCGGATTTCGCCGAAGCTGGTCATCACCGGGGTGACCGTGCCGGGCTGGTAGGTCACGACGTTCACGGCGAACACGCGTTCCCGCGCGGGGCGCGAGCGCTGTTCTTCCGATAGGCTGGCCTGGATCGCGCTGTAGACGGTTTGCCCGGCGTAAGCGAGGATGCCCACCGTCACGGACAACAGAAACAGCCCCACAAGACTGCGACGCAGGAAACGCATGGGCCATTGATCCTTTACTTCAAGGCGGCGACAGGAAAGATAGCGCGCCGCGAAGGCGCGTCCAAGCGGACTTGCAAGCGACACGGACGTTTAACGCAGGTACCGTCTATTTCCGTCGCAGGTGTTCGTCCAGACGCGGAAAAATCTCGACAAAATTGCACGGTGCGTGACGGTAGTCGAGTTGCTTGACGAGGATTTCGTCCCAAGCGTCCTTGCAGGCGCCGGTGCTGCCGGGAAGCGCGAAAAGGTATGTGCCGTTTGCAACCCCGCCAGTGGCGCGGCTTTGCACCGCCGATGTGCCGATCTTCTGCATAGAGACAATGGTGAAGACCGTGCCGAAGGCGTCGATTTCCTTTTCATAGACATCGCGGTGCGCCTCGACCGTCACGTCGCGCCCGGTCAGCCCGGTGCCGCCGGTCGAGATGACGACGTCAACGACAGGGTCGATGCACCAGGCGCGGAGCTGGGCGGCGATCTGGTCGCGCTCGTCAGGCAGGATGCGGCGGTCTGCCAGAGTGTGCCCGGCGGCGGCGATCCGGTCGACCAGCGTCTGACCGGATCTGTCATTTTCCAGCGTGCGGGTGTCCGATACCGTCAGGACGGCGATGCGGACGGGGACGAAGGCCTTGGTCTCGTCGATACGGCTCATGCGCCTGCCTCCAACTCGAACCAGGTGACGGCGGGGCCCAGGTTGACGACGCGAGTCGCGCCGATCGTGCCCTCTTGCCCCCAGCAGTCGTGGATATGGCCGCAGAGCGCCAGGCGCGGCTGGATGCGCGCGATTGCGTCGTGGATGGCGGTAGACCCCACGGACAGCCCGGTGCCGGTGGTGTCGGCGATGCCCTTGGGCGGGGAGTGCAGGACAAGGACATCCGCGCCGTCGCAAGGGGCGAGCATGGCGGCGGCCTGATCCTCTGTCAGGTCGCACGACCACGCGCCGAAGGGCGTGACGGGCACGCCGTAGCCAAGGCCGAAGATGGACAGCCCGCCAACGGTCGCGGCCTGCCCGTGCAGGACGGTTGCCGTGGCGGGTGCCTCTGCCCGCAGTTCCTCGATGCTTTCGCAGTTGCCGGGGACCATGACGAAGGGCGCGGCGATGCCGTCGAGCAGCGCCATCGCCTGCGGCAGGCCTTCGCGCGCGTTGCAGAAATCGCCCGCGCCGATGACAAGGTCGGCCTCGGCAGAGGCGGCGACAATGTCGGCGGCGCGTCCGCGCGACAGGTGCAGGTCTGAAAAGGCGAGGATCTTCATATGCCGTCCCTGAGCCGGGCGCGAAGCGTCAGCAGATCGTGCCACGCCTCGCGCTTGTTTAACGGGTTGCGCAAAAGGTAGGCCGGATGGAACATCGGCAAGGCGGGACGGCCCAGAACATCGGTCCACTTGCCACGCATCCGCGTGATGCCGGTGCGCCCCAGCAGCGCCTGGCAGGCGGTGTTGCCCATCGGCACGATCACGTCGGGGCCGACAAGGTCGACGTGGCGGGCGAGGAAGGGCAGCATCATGGCGATTTCCGCCGGCAGCGGATCGCGGTTCTGGGGCGGGCGCCAGACCACGACATTGGTGATGTAGACGGCGCTTTCGGGGTCATCGGCGGTGCGCGACATGCCGATGGCGTCAAGCATCCGGTCTAGCAATTGCCCCGCGCGGCCGACGAAGGGCTTGCCTTGCAGGTCCTCGTCGCGGCCTGGCGCCTCGCCAATGATCATGACGCGGGCGGCGGGGTTGCCGTCGGAGAAGACAAGGTTGCGCGCGCCGCGCTTCAACTCGCAGCCCTCGAACCGGTCCATGGCGGCGCGCAGCGCCGTCAGGTCGGGCGCGGCGGCGGCAAGGGCGCGGGCGGTCGCGATGGCCTCGTCGGCCCGGGCGTCGGGGGTCGGCGGCGGTACGGGCGCGGGCGTGGCGGCGGGCGGGGGCGCAGATGCAGGGGCAGGCTTCGGCGCGGGCGGCGCGGTCTCGTAGCGGTTCACAGGCGCTTCCGCGATGGCCTCGTCGGCGCCAAGCTCGATCTGCCATTCGAGCATCGCCTTGGCGGCGTGGAAATCGAGCGAATCTGCCATGCAAAGAAGCTAGGGGCGCCCGGGCGCGGGGTAAATGGCCGTTGTCGCGGACCGGGGCGCTGCCTATAACCGGCCCGTCCCCCGGACGGAGCCCCCGATGCGCTTTCGCCACAGCCACCTTCTTGGCATCGAACCGCTTGCCCCCGACGATATCCGGGCCGTGCTGGACCTGGCCGATGATTACGTGACGCTGAACCGAAGCGCCACGAAGCACGCAGAGGTGCTGTCGGGGCTGACCCAGATCAACATGTTCTTCGAGGCCTCGACCCGCACGCAGGCCAGTTTCGAACTGGCCGGCAAGCGGCTGGGCGCGGACGTGATGAACATGGGGATGCAGGCGTCGTCGCTGAAGAAGGGCGAGACGCTGATCGACACGGCGCTGACGCTGAACGCGATGCACCCCGATCTTCTGGTGGTGCGGCATCCGCAGTCGGGCGCGGTGAACCTTCTGGCCGAGAAGGTGACGTGCAGCGTGCTGAACGCGGGCGACGGGCGGCACGAGCACCCGACACAGGCGCTTCTGGATGCGCTGACCATCCGGCGCGCCAAGGGGCGGCTGCACCGGCTGACCGTGGCGATCTGCGGGGATATCGCGCATTCGCGGGTGGCGCGGTCGAACATCCTGCTGCTGGGCAAGATGGAAAACCGCGTGCGGCTGATCGGGCCGCCGACGCTGATGCCCGCGGGGATCGGTGAGTTCGGGGTCGAGGTCTACGACGACATGGCCGCGGGGCTGGCGGATGCGGACGTGGTGATGATGCTGCGGTTGCAGAAGGAGCGGATGGACGGCGCCTTCATCCCCAGCGAGCGCGAGTACTACCACCGCTTCGGGCTGGATGCCGAAAAGCTGGCCCACGCCAAGCCCGACGCCATCGTGATGCACCCCGGCCCGATGAACCGGGGGGTGGAGATCGACGGCACGCTGGCCGACGACATCAACCGGTCCGTCATCAAGGACCAGGTCGAGATGGGCGTGGCCGTGCGCATGGCCGCGATGCACCTTCTGGCCGAGAACCGGCGGGCGGCGGCGGCATGACCGACGCGATCCCGCTCAGGCAGGGCGAACGCGGGGTCGTCCGGGTGTTCGCGCTGGACCTGCCCGCCGCGGACGTCGCGGCCTTTGCCAGTCCCGGCGAGGACTGGCCGCTGAAACAGGCGCTGGGCGCAACGGTGCTGGAGACCAGCCGCGTTCAGGTCTTTCCGCTGAGCGATCTGGAGGGCGTGGGACTGCGCGACTACCTGATCGACGGCATGGGCGTGGACCCCGCGACACTTGCGCCCGACGCGGCGACGCTGGACGCGTTGGAAGGGTATGTGGCGGTCCTGCCGTCGGCCGCCTTTGGCGGGACGGCGCAGAGGTTGCATCCCCGCCCGCCGCTGCGGCTGTTGGGCACCTATGCCGAGGTCGACCTGCCCGTCACCTTCGAGCCCTTGCCAGCGGGCGGCGCAGACGGCGTTGTGGGCACCCCGTCCGCGCCGGGCGCAAGCCCGGCACGCTGGCTGGGCGTCATGGCGGCGGTCCTGACGATCCTGATCGCCGCCGCGGTCTGGCTGGGCCTTTCGGGGGGCACCCGATGAGCCGGCCTTCGGTTCCCGCCGGGTGGGAGGGCATTCTTGACCCCGGAGAGCGGATCCTGTGGCAGGGGCGCCCGGTGCCGGGTATTGTGTGGCGTCCGCAGCAACTGGTCGCGTTCCTGTTCGGGCTGGCCTTTGCCGGCTTTGCCCTGTTCTGGATGCTGATGGCGGCCTCGGCGGGTGGGTTCTTCTGGATGTTCGGCCTGATCCACTTCAGCGTCGGCCTTGCGGTCAGCTTTGGTCCGTTCTTCTGGCCGGCCTACATGCGGCGGCACACGTGGTACACGCTGACCGACAGGCGCGCCTTCATCGCGACGGACATGCCGCTTTTGGGGCGCCGGCTGAAGTCCTTTCCCATCGAGCGCGATACGGTGCTGAGCTATGACGCGGGCACCCCGGCGACGATCCATTTCGCACAGGTCGTGCGGCGGACCAAGAACGGCACGTCGCGCACCGACATCGGGTTCGTGCGCGTTCCCGACGGCCCCGAGGTCTATGCCCTGATGCGGCAGATCCAGCGGGGCGAATTCGCTGGCGAGGAAACCGGGAACGAGCATGGCTGACGGCGATTATACCCTGACACCCACCGTGCCGCTGGAGGAGGGAGAGCGGGTGCTGCACAGCTTTCGCCCGGACCGGCGGACCTATGTTCGAGATCATGCCTGGATGGCGGCGATCGCGATGGCGGGCGGCATGGCGATCCTGTGGATGATGGGCAACCCCCATGTCTGGACGGGTGCCGTGGGCGGGCTGGCCGCAATCGTGGTGCGCGGCTGGTACGTGGCGTCGGACGAACTGGGCGTGCGTTGGGATCTGACGGACCGGCGCCTGCTGGGTCCGGCGCGGCGCGTGGCGCGGCTGGGAGAAATCAAGGAGATGCGCGCGCTGGGCTCTGCCTTGCAGGTGGTGACGGTGGCGGGCGACAAGCACCTTCTCAAATACCTCGACGACCGCAACGCCGTGCGCGCAAGGATAGAGGCCGCGCGGCCCGGAGGCGACGCATGACCCTGCTGATCCGCGGTGTCCGCCTGATCGACCCCGAGGCGGGAACCGAGAGCATGGGCAGCCTGCTGGTGCGGGATGGCGTGATCGCCGGCGTCGGGCCCGGCGTGGCGCTGCCCGATGGCGCGGCGGTGATCGAGGGCGGCGGCAAGTGCCTTGCCCCCGGCATCGTCGATCTGGGCGTCAAGGTCGGAGAGCCGGGCGAGCGGCACAAGGAAAGCTTTCGGTCCGCCGGGCTGGCGGCCGCCGCGGGCGGGATCACCACGATGGTCACGCGGCCAGACACCGCTGATCCGATCGACAGCCCCGAACAGCTTGAATTCGTGGCCCGCCGCGGGGCCGAAGCGTCGCCGGTGCGCATCGCGCCGATGGCCACGCTGACCCGGCGGCGCGAGGGGCGCGAGATGGTCGAGATCGGGTTCCTGAAGGACGCGGGCGCCGTGGCCTTCACCGATGGCGACCGGGTGGTGCAAAGCACCAAGGTCTTTTCGCGCTGCATGACCTATGCGCGCTCACTGGGCGCGCTGGTGATCGCGCATCCGCAGGACCCGGGCCTTTCGCAGGGCGCGGCGGCCACAAGCGGCAAGTTCGCCTCGTTGCGCGGGCTGCCTTCGGTGTCGCCGATGGCCGAGCGCATGGCGCTTGACCGGGATCTGGCGCTGGTCGAGATGACGGGCGCGCGCTATCACGCCGACCAGATCACCACAGCCCGTGCCCTGCCCCGGCTGGAGCGCGCCAAGGCCAAGGGGCTGGACGTGTCCGCGGGCGTGTCGATCCATCATCTGACGCTGAACGCGCTGGATGTGGGCGACTATCGCACCTTCTTCAAATTGAAGCCGCCCTTGCGGGACGAGGGCGACCGTCTGGCGGTGGTCGAGGCGGTGGCGTCGGGGCTGATCGACGTGATCTGTTCCATGCACACGCCGCAGGACGAGGAATCCAAGCGCCTGCCCTTCGAAGAAGCGGCCTCTGGCGCGGTCGGGCTTGAAACGCTTCTGCCCGCGGCGATGCGGCTATATCATGCCGGCCAGTTGAGCCTGCCGCAGCTGTTCCGGGCCATGTCGACCAATCCCGCGCGGCGGCTAGGCCTGCCCGGCGGGCAGCTTGCCGTGGGGGCGCCGGCCGATCTGGTGCTGTTCGACCCCGATGCGCCGCTGGTGCTGGACCGCTTCACGCTTCGGTCGAAGTCCAAGAACACGCCCTTCGACGGTGCGCGCCTGCAAGGGCGCGTGCTGCGCACCTGGGTGGGCGGGACAGAGGTTTACGCGCGCGGCTGACACCATAGGCGACACCCGGGTCGCAAACAGGCGCGCCAAAAACCCGGGAACACGGCACTTCGGTGACAGAAACGGCGGCCGTTCACGGGGCGCCGTCACCCCTGGAACCCGTACGTGACAGCCGCAGCGCCGCCGCCCGTGCTTCAGTCGCGATCCCTTGAAGGCATCGCCTGCATCGTCGTCAGCATGACGCTTTTCGTGGGACAGGACATCATGATGAAGTCGCTGCTGGCGCTGCACCCGGTCTGGGTGCTGATTGCCGCGCGCGGCATCATGGCCGTTCTTGTGCTGGGGCCGATCGTGGCGTTTCTGGGTGGGTCACACCGGCTTTTGACACCATTGTGGCCGCTGCACCTTGCGCGCGCGGCGCTGTTCGCTTCCGGGTTCGCCGCCTTCTATGCCGCGTTTCCCTTCATGCCGCTGGCCAAGATTTCCACCATCTTCTTTTCCGCCCCGCTGATGATCGCGGTGATGGCCGCACTGTGGCTGGGCGAGACGATCGGCCCGCACCGGATCGGGGCCTTGCTGGTGGGGTTCGCCGGTGTGGTCGTGGCGATGAACCCGTTCGGAGAGGCATTCGACTGGATCGCGCTTCTGCCGTTGTTCTGCGCGGCCAGCTATGCGCTGTCGCAGATCCTTGCACGGCGGATCGGGGACCGCGAAACGACGCTGACCACCGGGCTTTATACCGTGGGCTTGTCCGGCCTGCTGATCGTGCCCGCAGGCTGGATCGTGGCCCATGCCCTGCCACTGGGGCCAGAGTTCGGGCACCTTGGCTGGCACTGGGAGATCGGCACCGCGGGGGGCTTTGCCAACCTTGCCGCGCTGGGGGCGCTTGGCATGGTGGCCTACATGCTGGCCTCTCGCGCCTACCAGATCACCAGCGCAAGCCTCGTGGCGCCGTTCGACTATACCTATCTGCCGCTGGCCGTGCTGGCCGCGTACCTGGTGTGGGGAGAGGTGCCGGCGGGGACCACGCTTGCCGGGATGGCGATGATCGTGGCGGCGGGGCTTTATCTTGGCTACCGCGAACTGGCGAACCGGGGCGACCGCACCTCGCCCCTGCCCGTGGCAGAGGCCGCGATCGCGCCGGGCAACCCCGTCGCGCCATTGTCGATGATGGCCGAGATGCCGGACGCGGGCGGCGCGCCCATGGACAGGGACCGGCCCGCAGGGTAGCACGGACCGACCAGCGAAGGACCGTTCCATGGACCCGTTCACCCTGATCCCGACGGCCGTTCTGGCCTACATTCTTGGCTCTGTCCCCTTCGGGCTGGTGATGGCGCGACTCTTCGGGCTGGGGGACATCCGAAAGATCGGATCTGGCAACATCGGGGCGACCAACGTCCTGCGCACCGGCAACAAGCTGGCTGCCGCACTGACGCTGATCGGCGACGCGGGCAAGGGCGCTGCGGCGGTCCTGATCGCACGCGCGGTGGCAGGAGAGAGTGCCGCGGGCATCGCGGGGCTGTTCGCGATGCTGGGGCATTGCCAGTCGGTCTTCCTGCGCTTTCGGGGCGGCAAGGGCGTGGCGACCTTCCTTGGCACGCTTCTGGCGCTGTCCTTCCCCGTGGGTGCCGCCGCCTGCGCCACATGGGCCGCCGTGGCGGCCGTGTTCCGCATCTCTTCCCTGTCGGCGATCGTCGCGGCGTTGCTGGCGCCGGTCTGGGCCGTGGTGTTCTACCATTGGCACGGCGCGGTTCTGGTCGCGCTCATGACCGTGCTGATCCTTTTCAAGCACCGCGAGAACATCGCGCGCCTGCGGGCAGGGACCGAACCGCGCATCGGGGCCAAGCGCTGACACTCGGCACGTTTCTCGATGCGTTCGACCGGCTTCCCGAGGGGGTGTTCGACGCCCGGTACCGGGGTCGGCGCTGGGTGGTGCGGCGGACCCGGCACGCGGACGGACGCGCGTGGAAGCTTGTCGGCGAGGAACGCGGCGGCATGGGCTATGTCAGCCTGAACCTGTATCTGACAAGGTCCGGCGCCTTGCTGCGCCCCTGCGAGATGCCGGCCGAGACCGTGATGGAATTCGTGCAGTCGGTACAGCCGGAAACCGGCGATCAACCCTTGTCCGACATGCTGGCGGCGCCCGCGATGCTGCATCTGCTGCACGGCGGGCTGCGCCTGCCGGTTCCCGAACAGATGGGGCTGATTCAGGCCGCTCTGGCCGCCACGATGCTGCCGGGCGCGGGGCCGCTGGTCGTGAGTCTGGCGCTGCTTTGGCCCGGGCGGCGCGGCCCGACCCGCCATGGCCTCGACCCGCGGGGATGGATCATCTGACGCAGGGTCATCCGGGGGAAAGCGCGGCCCGCGTCAGGGGACAGGACCCGCCGGCATAAAAGGTCTCCAGCACGTCCGACCAGGGGCCGGGGCCGCCCGCCGCCTGGAACAGCGTGGCAGAGGATCGCAATTTCAGTGCATCGACATCGCCCATGATCCGGTCGGGCGGAGTGCCTGCATGTGGCAAGAGCGCCTCCATGCCCTGCCTCAGGCGCGGACCCAGCAAAGGATGCGCAAGGTAGGCGCGGGCCTCTGCCAGATCGGCTATGCCGTAGCGCCGTGCCATGTCCGAATGCCCCAGCGCGGCGAGCTGGGGAAAGACGAACCACATCCAATGGGTCCGTTTGCGGCCCGCCGTGATCTCGGCCAGCGCGGCCTGCCAGGTGTCTGACTGGGCCGTGACGAAACGGTCAAGCCCGCTCAATAAGAGTACTCGGCGTAGATCCGGCTGATGTCACCGTTCCAGTCGCCGTGATAATGTTCCAGAAGTTCGTCCGCGGGGGCGCGGCCGGTCTCGACGGTATCTTCGAGGGCGTGCAGGAAATGGCGTTCATCCGACACCATGCCGCCCAGACCGGGGCGCGCCCGCGCCTTGAGCCCGGCGCGCGAGATGTCCAGAACCTCTGCCGCCAGTGACTGCATCGTGCGGCCGCCCACAGTTGCCTGAAGCCCGTGCACCGACGCCTGCACGCGCCACGCCTCTCGGGTCTCGGCGTCCCAGTCCCTGACAAGATCCCAGGCCGCATCGAGCGCGCCCTGGTCATAGGTCAGCCCGACCCAGAGCGCGGGCAGCGCGCAAAGCCGCCGCCACGGCCCGCCATCGGCGCCGCGCATCTCGATGAACTTCTTCACGCGCGCTTCGGGGAAGATCGTGGTCAGGTGGTCGGCCCAGTCCGACAACGTGGGCGTCTCGCCCGGCAGCGCGGGCAGCTGGCCCTTGAGGAAGTCGCGGAACGACTGGCCCAGCGCGTCGATGTACTTGCCGTCGCGGTAGACGAAATACATCGGCACATCGAGCGCGTAGTCGACCCAGCGCTCAAAACCGAAGCCGTCCTCGAACACGAAGGGCAACATGCCGGTGCGGGCCGGGTCCAGATCGCGCCAGATGCGCGAGCGCCACGACTTGTGGCCGTTGGGCTTGCCCTCGAAGAAGGGCGAATTGGCGAAGAGCGCGGTCGCGACGGGCTGAAGCGCCACGGCAACGCGCATCTTCTGGACCATGTCGGCCTCTGACCCGAAGTCGAGGTTCACCTGCACGGTACAGGTGCGGTACATCATCTGCTTTCCGTGGGTGCCGACGCGGTCCATGTAGTCGGTCATCAGCCGGTAGCGGCCCTTGGGCATCATCGGCATCTGGTCATGCGTCCACTCGGGCGCAGCCCCCAGCCCGATGAAGCCCACGCCGATGTCATCGGCCACCGCCTTGACCTCTCGCAGGTGCTCGTTCACCTCGTCGCAGGTCTGGTGGATGGTTTCCAGCGGCGCGCCCGAAAGCTCCAGCTGGCCGCCCGGTTCGAGCGAGACGTTGGCGCCGTTCAGTTCCAGCCCGATGATGTTGCCGCCTTCCTCGATCGGCTTCCATCCGTAGCGGTCGCGCAGGCCTTCGAGCATGGCGCGGATCGAGCGCGGGCCTTCGTAGGGCAAGGGTTTCAGCGTATCGCGGCAATAGCCGAACTTTTCGTGCTCGGTGCCGATGCGCCATTGGTCCTTGGGCTTGCAGCCCGCCGCGAGATACTCGGCAAGTTGCTCGTGCCGCTCGATCGGACCGCCGCCGGATTGGGGGATGGACATGAGGGGCCGCTCCGGTTGCCGCGTGTCGTTGACGCCGACAACTGGTGACAAATGGGCCCGAAGTCAATGCGAAGGCAGCAGGAGCCTTTGCCAGATCGTGACCCGCTTGTCCGGGGCGTTGGACAGATGCGCCAGCATGTGCTCGGTCTGAAGACCATCGAGCGAGGCGAAGACATCGAACAGCGCCTCTGCGTTCTCGGCGTCGGTGGGAATTTCCAGCGGCAGCGACCCTGCCTGCCAAAGGATCCAGGCCCCGGCGGGGCGGCGGCCGGGATCAAGCTCTATCTTTTCAAGCGCATTGATCGACACGAACCCGCCGTCACCCGGCCCGAAATAGATCACCTGTCCCTCGTCGACCTGCACCAGACCCTGCCCGCCGGCACCGCGCCGGAACCGGGCGCGCTGAATGCCGGCAAAGACAAGCACCGCGCCGATGATCGCGAAAGAGGTTCCGGCCGCGGCGGGAATGCCATGGGAATTCAGCGCCCAATAGGTGCTGACCACCGCAAGAACGCCACCAAAGATGGTTTCCCGCCAGCGCCACGCCTGTTCCCGAATCTCGGGGCGAATGAACTCCATACCCATGAGATAGACCATGTAACACGACCCGTAAAAGACCTGTTTCCCGCCTCGGCCCACGGGGCTATCCGGCAATCCCGGCGAGAATGTGACCCGACCCGTCGCACCCGCTAGCGGGTATCGCCGCCCCAATCGCCCAGCGACATCTGCCAGAGGGTGAGCGCGGCCACCGCAGCTGTGTCGGCGCGCAGCACCCTGGGCCCAAGGCTGATGGCACTTACACAGGGCATCCCGGCAAGCCGCGCGCGCTCTGCCGGGGAAAACCCGCCCTCGGGGCCGATCAGAACGGCCCATGGCCCCCGTGGCGCATCCGCCATGCCCCGCCCCGCACCTGCCAGCGCCTCGTCCGCGAACAGGATGCGGCGGGTGGCGTCCCAGCCATCAAGAAGCCGGTCCAGCCTTTGCAGGTCCGCGACCTCGGGCACGAAGGTGCCGCCGCATTGCTCTGCCGCCTCGACCGCATGGGCCTGCAACCTGTCGCGGCGGATGCGTTCGGCGTTGGTGAAATCGGTCTGCACAGGCAGGATGCGGGCCGCGCCCATCTCGGCCGCCTTCTCGACGATGAAATCGGTGCGCGCTTTCTTGATCGGGGCGAACATCAGCCAGACATCGGGCGGCGGAAGAGGCGGGCGCGTTTGGGCGTCGGCGCAAAGCAGGCCGCCGCGCTTGCCGGCCTCTGCCACCGTGGCCCGCCATTCGCCATCGCGGCCGTTGAACACCAGCACCGCGTCACCCGGCCCAAGCCGCATCACGTTGAAGAGGTAATGCGCCTGGTCCCGCGACAGGGGTATCGTTTGCCCCTGACCCAGCGGGTGATCTACATAGAGCCTGATCTTTGCAACCGTCATGGGCCGGAGACTAGGATGCAGACCGACGAAGCGCCAGAGACCACGGGCAGCGTGGCCGACGCGGTGCGCGGCAACTGGGTCGACCGGCTGGCGCCCGCATGGTCGCGGCCCTACCTGCGGCTGTCGCGGGCCGACCGGCCCATCGGCACGTGGCTTTTGCTGTTGCCCTGCTGGTGGGGGCTGCTTCTGGGCATGAACGCCACGGGCACGTTCGCGATGCACGATGCGTGGATCTTCGCGGGCTGCGGAATCGGCGCCTGGCTGATGCGGGGGGCAGGCTGTACCTGGAACGACATCACCGACCGCGAGTTCGACGGGCAGGTGGCGCGGACCCGATCCCGGCCTATCCCGTCGGGGCAGGTCACGGTGCGGCAGGCCGTGGTCTGGATGTGCCTTCAGGCGCTGATCGCCTTTGGCATCCTGCTGACATTCAACGGGCCCGCCATCCTGCTGGGCATCGCTTCGCTGGCGATCGTGTGCGTCTATCCCTTCGCCAAGCGGTTCACGTGGTGGCCGCAGGTGTTTCTTGGGCTGGCGTTCAACTGGGGCGCGCTGCTGGCGTGGACGGCGCATACCGGAAGCCTGGGCTGGCCTGCCGTTTGGCTGTATCTGTCGGGGATCGCGTGGACGATCTTCTACGACACGATCTACGCCCACCAGGACAAGGAGGACGACGCGCTGATCGGGGTGAAATCCACGGCGCGGCTGTTCGGCGAGAACACCGCGCGCATCCTGATGGTGTTCATGGTGGCGTCGGTTCTCTTGATGACGGCGGCGGTGATCGCGGCGCTGGCGGGCACGGCGGACCTGCTGACGCTGGTCGTCGCGCTTGGCGCGCCGTGGGCCTTTGGCTGGCACATGGTCTGGCAGATGCACCGGCTGGACATAGACGATCCCGACGGCTGCCTGCGCCTGTTCCGCGCGAATCGCGATACCGGGCTGATTCCCGTGCTGTTTCTCGCCGTCGCCGCGCTGGTGTGATTGCAGACGGGCGCCCGAAGGCCTAATCAGGGGCACGAGCCGGGGCGAGGCCCTGTCAGGAACAATCTCGACACATGCGCCTGTCCTACATTCTTCCAGCTCTTGCCGCCTTTCTTCTTGCCGCAGGAGGTGCCGTTCTTGCAGCGACCTTCGCGGTTTCGGTGATCGAGCGATCGTCGAAGTCGAGCATTCTTTCGGAGCTTACGGGAGAGGGGCTGGCCTGGACCAGCGTGTCGACCGATGGCTTGCAGGTGACCCTGGCGGGCACCGCCCCGGATGAGGCGACGCGGTTTCGGGCGGTGTCCATCGCCGGCCAGATCGTTGACCCCACCCGCGTCATCGACATGATGCAGGTGAAGGCTGGCGAGATTGTCGGCCCGCCCGCCTTCATGGTGGAAATCCTGCGCAACGACAGCGGAATATCGCTGATCGGGCTTGCGCCTGCCGCGATGGACCGGACCGAGGTGATGAAGCGGGTCGGCGGAATCGCGGCAGACGCGCCCGTCACCGACCTGCTGGAGACCGCGTCCTATCCCGCGCCCGCCGGCTGGGCCGACGCGGTCGACTTTGCGCTGGACGCTCTGGGGGTCCTGCCGCGCGCCAAGATCTCGGTTGCGGCCGACGCGGTGTCGATCACGGCGATCGCCGAAAGCCGCGCACAGCGCCAGAGCTGGGAGGATTCGCTGCGCGCCGCAGCGCCCGAGGGCGTGACGATGACGCTGGACATATCGGCGCCCCGCCCGGTCATCACGCCCTTCACGCTGCGGTTCCTGATCGACGAGGCCGGCCCGCGCTTTGACGCGTGCTCTGCCTATTCAGAGGAGGGCCGCGCGCGCATCCTCGCCGCCGCCGAAGCGGCCGGTCTGGCCGGCGCGCGCTGCACGCTGGGACTGGGTGTGCCAAGTCCGCGCTGGGCCGACGCCGCCGCCGCCAGCATCGGCGCGCTGGCAGAGCTTGGGCAGGGGTCGGTCACCTTCTCGGATGCAGACATCACGCTGGTCGCGGCAATGGGCACCCCCGGGCCGCTGTTCGACCGGGTGGTGGGCGAGCTTGAGACCGCCCTGCCCGACGTCTTTTCCCTGCATGCCGTTCTCCTGGAACCCGAAGACCCGGAGGAAGAGGCCGTGGCGCCGGAATTCGTCGCCACGCTCAGCCCCGAGGGGCTGCTGCAATTGCGCGGGCGGATCACCAACGACCGGCTGCGCACCGCCGTCGAGGGCTTTGCCCGCGCACGGTTCGGCGGGGCCGAGGTTTATGTGGCCATGCGCACGGACCCCGACCTGCCTGACGGCTGGGCGGCACGGGTGCTTGCCTCGCTTCAGGCGCTTTCCTTTCTTGAACAGGGCAGCGTGACGGTCACCCCCGAATTCGTGTCCGTCAGGGGCGAGACCGGGCTGGAGAACGCCACGGCCGAGATCTCGCGCCTATTGTCTGCCCAGCTTGGGTCGGCGCAGGATTTCGGGATCGAGGTGGTCTACGAGGAAAAGTTCGACCCGGTCGCGGACCTGCCCACCCCCGAGGAATGCGTGGACCAGATCAACGCGATCCTCGACGCGCGCCAGATCACCTTTGCGCCGGGATCGGCCGACATCGATTCGGCGGCACAGGACACCATCACCAAGGTCGCCGAGGCGATGCGCGATTGTCAGGAGGTACCGATGGAAATCGGTGGCCATACCGACAGCCAGGGCCGCGAGACGATGAACCAGCGGCTGAGCCAGTCGCGCGCCGAGTCGGTTCTTTCGGCGCTGCTGGCGCGCCGGATACTGACCAACAACCTGACCGCCCGCGGCTTTGGCGAGACGCAGCCGATCGCGGACAACGATACCGAGGAAGGCCGCGAGGCCAATCGCCGGATCGAGTTTCGTCTGATCGAGACAGAGCCCGAGGCCGCGTCACGGGACGAGGACGGCGCCGCAACGGACAGCACCGGCGAGCCGGAGCCCGAAACCGCAGACGCGGCGGGCACGGCTACCGCCAACGACGCCACCACGGGCGAAACGGCGCCGGAAACCGCCGGGGATACGCCCGCCGAGGACGCCCCCGCCACCGAGGAAGAGCCCGCCGATGAGCAGAACTGAATTCATCATCGTCACCGCCGTGATCCTGTTCGTGGCCTTTGTCCTGGGCTGGTTCGCGCATTGGCTGATTCACCGCTTTACTCGCGTCAGCAGCAGCGAGATGGGCGAACTGGACAAGCTGGCGCAGGCCCTGCACGAGGCCGAGGAACAGCGCGACCAGGCCATTGCCTATTTCCAGCACCGCGAAGCCGAAATGACGAACCAGCTTGCCCAGACCGAGGCCGAACTGCGTGCGGCGATGGACGGGCTGCGCGACGCGCGGCACGAGGCCGAGGAACTGCGCACCTACATCGAACGCACGAACATGGGCGGCTGAGCCGCACCGCCCCTCGTCAGGGCGCGTCGTCCCAGCGGGTCAGCGCCGCCTCGTCCGCGTCCTTTGCCGCGACCCATGCGGCGCCGTCCGCGCCCGTCTCTTTCTTCCAGAATGGCGCGCGGGATTTCAGGTAGTCCATGAGGAATTCCGCTGCGGCGAAGGCATCGCCGCGATGCGGCGCGGCGGTCGCCACCATCATGATGCGATCACCCGGCGCAAGCCGGCCATACCGGTGGATCACAAGGCAGTCGGTCAGCGCCCAGCGCCGCACGGCCTCTTGCGCTATGGCGGCGATGGCCCTTTGGGTCATGCCGGGATAATGCTCGATTTCCATGGCGGCCATCCTTCCGCCTTCGTCCCGCACCTGCCCGGTGAAACTGACAACGGCGCCGGTGTCGGCGCGCCCGGCGGCAAACCGTTCCAGTTCTTCGCCCAGGGCAAAGGCCGTCTCTTGCACGCGGATGTCCATCCGGGTCAGCCGCCCGTCATGGGGGGAAAGAACGCCACCTCGCGCGCACCTGTCAGCGGCGCGTCGATGTCCGTCAGTTCCTGGTCCACAGCGACGCGGATCGCCGAGAGATCGGCGAAGGCGGCGGCGTATCGGTCCTCGCGGGCCTTCAGTTCCTCGACCAGCGCGGCGACCGTGGGCGCGGTCGTCTCGATGCTTTCGCGCGGCAGGCCGATGCGTTCCCGCACCCAGGCGAAATAGAGAACGTCGATCATGATACCCCCGGCTCTTGCAGGTAAGGGCGGGCCTTTCTGAAATAGTCCCAACCCGTCAGCACGGTAAGCAGCGCGGCCAGCCAAAGCAGGATGATTCCGATCATAAGCGAATAGTCCGACCCCATCTGCACATGGATCAGCCCCACCTGATCCTGGACCCTGCCATCGATGATGTCACGGTACATTTCTTCGCCAAGGCCATAGGCGAGGTTCAAGAGGTAATGGGTGTAAAGCCCGTGCATGAACAGAACCGTGATGGCCAGCATCTGCGTGAAGGTCTTGTACTTTGCCAGGTTCGACACCTTCAGAAGGCCGGATTTCTCGCCAAGGAACTCTCTGAGGCCCGAGACGAAGACTTCGCGCAGCAAGATCACGGTGGCAGGCACCAGAATCCAGAAGATCGGACCGAACAGCGCCGTAAGGGTGGCGATCGCGATCACCACGATGGCCTTGTCCGCGATCGGGTCAAGCATCGTGCCATAGGCCGTGATCTGTCCGCGCGACCGCGCGAGGTAGCCGTCGATGTAGTCGGTGAGCGAGGCCACGACAAACAGGATCAGCGCCGCCCAGTCCGCCGCCCCGCGCGGCATGACGACAAAAACCAGCGCAACCCACGGTGCTGCGATCAGGCGGGCTGTCGTCAAGATGTTTGGCACGGTCCAGCGCATGGCCCCTGTTACCGCTTTGCGTGAGGGCGGGAAAGGGGCGCGGTGCCTAGCCGCGTTCGTGAAAGAAGTCGTAGATCTTCTCGGCCAGCGTTTCCGAGATGCCGTCGACCGCCTTCAGGTCGGCAAGGTTGGCGCGGCCGACCGCCTTGGCGCTGCCGAAATGGGCAAGCAGCGCGCGCTTTCGCGTGGCGCCGACACCGGGGATTTCGTCAAGCGGCGTCGCGCCCACGGCCTTGGCGCGTTTCGCGCGATGCGCGCCGATGGCGAAGCGGTGCGCTTCGTCGCGCAGGCGCTGGACGAAGTACAGCACCGGGTCGTTGTGGCGCAGTGCGAAGGGGCGGCGGCCGGGGCGGTGAAACTCTTCTTTCCCGGCGTCGCGGTCGATGCCCTTGGCCACGCCCACCACCGGCACGTCCTCTACCCCCAGTTCGGCCATGATGCCGCTGACGGCGCTGACCTGCCCTGCCCCGCCGTCGATCAGCAGAAGATCGGGCCAGGCGGTGCCCTGCCGGTCAGGGTCTTCCTTGAGCAGGCGCTGGAACCGGCGGGTCAGAACCTCTTTCATCATGCCGAAATCGTCGCCCGGGGTCAGGTCGTCGCCGCGGATGTTGAACTTGCGGTACTGGTTTTTCATCAGCCCCTCGGGGCCGGCCACGACCATCGCACCCACCGCGTTGGTGCCCTGGATGTGGCTGTTGTCGTAGATTTCGATCCGTGCGGGCGGGGCGTCGAGGCCGAACGCCTCTGCCAGTCCCGCCAGAAGCCGGGCCTGCGTGGCGCTTTCGGCCATGCGCCGGGCGAGGCTTTCGCGGGCGTTGCGCATCGCGCCGGACACAAGCTCGGCCTTTTCCCCGCGTAGCGGCACGGCGATATCGACCTTTCGGCCGGCCTTGTCCGACAACAGCGCCGCCACGAGGTCTCGGTCCTCTATGTCGTGGGACAGCAGGATCGCGCGGGGCGGGATCTTGTCGTCGTAGAACTGGCCAAGAAAGGCTTGCAGCACCTCTGCCGCTTCGGCGCCGGACCCGGTGCGGGGGTAATAGTCGCGGTTGCCCCAGTTCTGGTTGGCGCGGATAAAGAAGACCTGCACGCAGGCCTGCCCGCTGTCCATGTGAAGGGCGACGATATCGGCCTCGGCCACGCCTCGCGGGTTGATGCCTTGCGCGGTCTGCACCTGTGTCAGGGCGCGGATGCGGTCGCGCAGGGCGGCCGCGCGTTCGAATTCCATGGCCTCGGCAGCGGTCTGCATTTCCTCGGCCAGCTTGGCCTGCACGCGGGTGGACTTGCCCTGCAGGAACCGTTCGGCATCGGCGACAAGCGCACCGTACTCTGCCTCTGACACATAGCCCACGCAGGGGGCGCTGCATCGCTTGATCTGAAAAAGAAGGCAGGGCCGGGTGCGCGCGTCGAACGTGGAATCGGTGCAGTTGCGCAGCAGGAACACCTTTTGCAGCTGGTTCAGGGTGCGGTTGACCGCCCCGGCACTGGCGAAGGGTCCGTAATAGGCGCCCTTTTCGGACTTGGCGCCGCGATGCTTCTTGATCTGCGGAAAGGCGTGATCCTTGCCGACAAGGATGTTGGGAAACGACTTGTCATCGCGCAAGAGCACGTTGTAGCGCGGCTTGAGCTGCTTGATGAGGTTCTGTTCCAGAAGCAGCGCCTCTGTTTCCGTGCGCGTGGTCAGGAACATCATGCTGGCGGTGTCGCGGATCATGCGCGCGATGCGCGGGCTGTGACCCGACGGCTTGGCGTAGCTGGCGACCCGTTTCTTCAGGTTTCGCGCCTTGCCGACATAAAGCACCCGCGCCTGCGCATCGAGCATCCTGTAGACCCCCGGCGAGCTGTCGAGCGTTCGCAGGTAGGACTGGATGCAGGCGTGTCCCGCAAGGGCGGGCGCGTCGGTGTCTTTCGGGCTGTCGGTCATGGAGTCCGGGGCAACGATTCCTTGGCGGCCTGCCACTTTAGCCGTGGCTGAACAAGGGTAAAGGTTTCCACGGTTTCTGTGGATAAGGCTGGTGGGAAGTTTTGGGGGAGTCGGATTTCTTCTTGTTTCTTGCTACGTTCAAGCAGTTGCCTAGTTTTTAGGCGCTTATTTAACCCGCTGATTCCAAAGGGAATAATTTCGCGCCCGCTCAAATCACTGATTTCTCAAAAGAATTCTTAACAGTCGTGTGAACAAAACGTGACAGGTGCACAAGTTTGGCGATAGCGGCGGCGCAGCGTTACTCGGGACCCTGGATGTCGGGGGTCTGCCAGCCCAGATGCTGGCCCCCATCGACGCATATAAGCTGTCCCGTGACGGCCCGTGCATCCAGCAGATATCCCAGCGCCGCGACGATATCGGTCTCGTCCGCGCCCCGCTGCAGAACCGTGGCGGCGCGCTGGAGGGCAAAGTGCTCGGCAGTCTGGCGGTGGCCCTGAACCGTGGGGCCGGGGCCGATTGCATTGACGCGCACATGCGGGGCCAGCGCCTGTGCCGCGGTTCGCGTGAACGCCCATAGCCCCATCTTGGCGATGGTGTAGCTCATGAACTCTGGCGTCAGCTTGCGCACACGCTGGTCGATCATGTTGACCACCAGCGCCTGCGCCACGGGCTCGCCGATCGCGTCGGCAACGGCGCGCGGCGCTTGTGCGGCGAAGGACTCTGTCAGAACCATGGGCGCGCGCAGGTTCGACTCGACGTGCCTGTCCCAGCTTTCGCGGGTCAGGCTGCCGACGGTGTCATGCTCGAAGATCGAGGCGTTGTTGACCAGCACGCTGATCGGTCCGCCCAGCGCCGCGGCGGCCTGCCCCACCAACGGGCGCACCTGTGCCTCGTCCAGCAAGTCCGCGGGCAACGTCGCTGCGGCTTTGCCCATGTCGCGGATCTGGCTTGCCACCGCATCGGCGGCATCGGCAGAACTGGCGTAATGCACCGCCACATCGTATCCGCGCCCGGCAAGCGATATCGCCATGGCGCGCCCAAGCCGATGGGCAGCGCCTGTCACAAGGGCGCGCTTGATCTGCATCGGCGTCGTCTCCTCAGACCAGGATCATCCAGATATAGCCGACATATAGCGCGGTAAGCACCGCGCCCCAGAGGCGCGTGATGTCAGCCATCTTGAACACGAAGGGTGCCAGCATCAGAGACGCGCCCGCCATGACCCACAGGTCGAACCGCAGGAAGGATGGGTCGACCGGAATGTCGCCGAAAAAGCTTGCCGCGCCGATGATGGCCAGAAGGTTGAACATGTTCGACCCGATGACATTGCCAAGCGCCACCTCGGCGTGGCGCCGGATCGCGGCCATCACAGTGGTCGCAAGTTCCGGCAGGGAGGTGCCTATTGCCACCAGCGTCAGGCCGATCACCGTTTCGCTGACGCCGATCTGCTCTGCGATGCTGACCGCGCTGTCGACAAGCAGATCCGCGCCCAGCGGCAACCCCGCAAGGCCGAGCCCCAGAAACAGCAGGATGCGCCACCAAGGCATGTCGGGATCAGCGGCTTCCACCTCTTCGTGTTCCGCGGCGGCGGCCGCGGCGGCGGCATCGGCGCGATGGGCCAGCGCCGACATCGCCTGCTTGCCAAGGATGACCGCCAGCGCGGCAAGCAGTGCAAGGCCCGCGATCCAGTCGAATTTCCCGCGAAAGGCCAGCAGGATGAAGAAGGCGGTCGCCGCCATCATCAGCGCATAGTCCTTGCGGGTTTCGGTGGCGCGGGTGTGCATCCCTGTCATCAGCGCGGGAATGCCCAGGACCATCAGGATGTTCGCGGTGTTGGACCCAACGACATTGCCAAGCGCAAGGCCGGGCGCGCCTTCGAGGACCGCGCCGATCGAAATGATGAGTTCAGGCGCAGAGGTACCGAAGGCCACGATTGTCAGACTGACGATCAGCGCGGGTACACCCAGACGAAGGCTGACATTCACCGCGCCCCGCACGAGCGAGTCGCCGGCCAGAAGCAGGATCGCCAGCCCAAGCCCGGCAAACAGAAGATCCGCCGTCATGCGGAATGCCCGCAGGAACAAGGCCCCTTGCCAATGCGGTAACGGCCGCAGCGGGGGCACTTGCGGTCGGTCAGCAGTTTCTGTCCGGGAACCCGCAACTTTCCGAACATCGCAAGCACGGCCATGCCGATCAGGAACAGCGAGACAATTTTCAGGATCATGTCACAGCCCAAAGCGGGCGTAGAGCCCGCGTTCCTCGACCAGCGCAAGGGCGTCGTCGGCGACGCGGGCGCCCAGCCGCTGAAACAGGCTGCGCCGCGGACCGTAGGCGACAAAGCGCGTCTTGTCGCCGAAGACATCCTTCATCTTCGGAACCACGTGGCCAATCCCGTCCGCAAGCCCGAGGTCCACGGCGCGCTGACCGATCCAGAAGGCCCCGGTGAACAGGTCCGCATCTTCCTTCAGACGGTCGCCCCGGCGGTCACGCACCTGCGCGATGAAACTGTCGTGCAACTGGCCCTGGATGTCGCGCAGGCGCGCGACGTCCTCGTCCTTTTCCGCAAGGAACGGGTCGAGAAAGCTCTTTGACTTGCCAGATGTGTAAAGCCTGCGCTCCACCCCGTAGCGCGCGATCAGGTCCTGAAAGCCGAAAGAGGCGGAAATCACCCCGATCGACCCCACGACAGAGGCCTGGTCGATCCAGATCTCGTCTGCCGCCGTGGCGATCCAGTAGCCGCCAGAGGCCGCCAGATCCTCGACGAACGCGTAGACCTTCAGGCCCTTTTCCTCGGCCAGACGCCGGATGCGCGCCGCGATCAGAGAGCTTTGCGCGGGGGACCCGCCGGGCGAGTTGATGACAAGCGCCACCGCCGCCGGCTTGCCCTTGGTGAAGGCGCGTTCGATCTGGGCGGCCATGCCCTGATCGTTCAGCGCACCGGCACGGCTGCCGGCCGCGATCATCCCCGAAAGGCGGATCACGGCGACGACCGGGTCGGATTTCAGGAAAGGGATCCAGCGCCTCATAGGGCGCGATGTAGAGTGCGCCGGGCCCGACAACAAGGCGGGACGCGCAATCACGGTCGGGTGTTGCCGCGCTGCCCTCAGGTCCGGATTCGCCAACCGGTGCGGAAGATCCACCACACCACCGTCAGGCAAAGCGCGGTAAAGGCCCCGATTGCCAGCAGGCTTGCGCCCACGCTGACATCGGCCATCCCGAAGAAGGCCCATCGAAAGCCCGAGATCAGGTAGACCACCGGATTGAACAGCGTCACCGTTTGCCAGAACGGCGGCAGCATGGTGATCGAGTAGAAACTGCCGCCAAGGAAAACCAGCGGCGTAATGATCAGCAGCGGCACGAGTTGCAGTTGTTCGAAATTCCGGGCCCAGATCCCGATGATGAAGCCGAACAGGGCAAAGGACACGCAGGTCAGCACAAGGAACGCCACCATCGCCAGCGGATGCGCGATGCTGATCGGGACGAACAGGAACGAGGTCGCCAATATGATGACGCCGATCGTCAGCGCCTTGGTTGCGGCCGCGCCCACGTAGCCTATCACGATCTCGACAAAGGAAACCGGGGCGGACAGCTGTTCGAATATCGTGCCGATGAACCGGGGAAAGAAGATGCTGAAGCTGGCCACCGAGATCGCCTGCGTCATCACCGAAAGCATGATGAGGCCGGGCACGATGAAGGCGCCATAGGCAAGGCCCTCGACCTCGTCTATGCGGCTGCCGATGGCGGCGCCGAACACCACGAAGTAGAGCGAGGTCGAAAGCACCGGCGACACGACGCTTTGCAGAAGCGTCCGGAAAGAGCGCAGCATTTCCGACCGGTAGATCGCAAGAACGGCCTGCCAGTTCATGCCGAAGGCTCCCTTACCAGATCGACGAAGATGTCCTCGAGCGAGCTTTGGCTGGTCTTCAGATCGCGAAGCGCAAGACCTGCCGCCGACAGATCCGCCAGAAGCCGCGTGATGCCGGTGCGCTCTGCCGCGGTGTCGTAGGAATAGACCAGCGTGGCGCCGCCCCCCCCGATTTCCAGCCCGTAGGACGCAAGCACATCTGGCAGCCGCGCGACCGGGTTCTGCAACTCGATTGTCAGCTGCTTGCGCCCCATGCGCCGCATCAGCGTGTCCTTGTTCTCGACCAGAAGGATACGGCCCTTGTTGATGACGGCGATCCGGTCCGCGACGGCCTCTGCCTCTTCTATGTAGTGGGTGGTCAGGATAATCGTGACGCCCTGATCCTTCAGCCGCTCCACCGTCGCCCACATGTCCTTGCGCAGTTCCACGTCGACGCCGGCAGTGGGTTCATCGAGAAACAGGACGCGCGGCGCGTGGCTGAGCGCCTTTGCGATCAGGACACGGCGTTTCATCCCGCCGGACAGCGTCATCAGGTTCGCCCCGCGCTTGTCCCAAAGCGACAAGGTGCGCAGGATCTGTTCCAGATAGGCATCATCCCGCGGATACCCGAACAGCCCGCGCGAGAAGCGCACGGTGTTCATGACCGTGTCGAAGCTGTCGACCATCACTTCCTGCGGGACCAGCCCGATCAGTTGCCGCGCGGCGCGGTAGTCATGGATGACGTCATGCCCGCCAACGGTGATCCGCCCCGCGCTTGCGGTCGAGACACCGCAGATCGTCGAGATCAGCGTGGTCTTGCCGGCGCCGTTCGGCCCGAGAAGCGCAAGGATCTCGCCCTCGGCGATGTCCAGCGACAAGTCGTCGAGCGCGGTCAGCCCGCTGCCATAGGTCTTGGTCAGTCCCTCGATGCGGATCATCGGCGTCATGCGCGGTTTCCTTGATGCGCGGATCGGCGGCCTTTCAGCCGCCGAAGAAATCTGTGTTCAGTTCCGGTCGCTTGTCGGCGGCCAGCGCCCAGGCAATCTTGAACTTGCGCCGGGTCAGGGCGCTGCCGATCGTGCGCCGGGCAATCCCGCGTGTCAGTGTTTCGCCCGCCTCGGACGCCGCGATGATCCTTGCCGCAACGGTCAAGAGTTCCTCGTCCCGCACGGCCTGTCCCTGCAATTCCTCGTCAAGGAAGGTCAGCGAGGACTCCACGCCGTTCAGAGGGACCGAGAGCGGGAGGTAGAGGAACGCGCCGTAGCGCGCCCGCAATTCCGCCTCGGACAGGCCCGCCGCCGCACCGCCCGACCCCACCGTTCCCGCCCGGATATCGACGTGGCGGTTGATCGGACTGCGCGGGTCTTCCCATGCCAGCAGGCCCTTGGACGCCGGCACAAGTCCGCCGCTGGCCACGGTGACACCGGCCTTGGTCGCGGCATCGCAGATTTCCCATACCGACAGTGCGACATCCGCCATGACCCGTCGCTGTGACACGGCACGCCCCGTTGTCTTGGCCTGTTCGGCGTGGAAGGACAGGACACGTTCCTGCACCTCGACTGTGACATCGGCGATGGATGACCAGCCCTCTTCGAAAAACATCGCCGTCCTCCTGTGTTCACCTTCGTTTCTGGCGTGCTCGCGGCGGGAAATCCACCCCCCGCACGCCTTCGCCATTGCGCCAGATCAAGGCAGGGCGCAGGCTTGCGCGGCATAGGAGCGTCATGGCACCCGCATCCGATCCCGCCGTCGTCTTCGCCACCGAAGGCCTGAGCAAGGTCTATGACACCGGCACCGTCAAGGTGCGCGCGCTGGATGGGATTGACCTGAAGCTGTACGAGGGCGAGCTTTCCGTGCTGCTGGGGCCGTCCGGCAGCGGCAAGTCGACCCTTCTCAACATCCTTGGCGGCCTTGACCGGCCCAGTTCCGGGCGCGTCCTTTTTCGCGAGACCGACCTGACGGATCTTTCGGACGCCCGGCTGACCCGGTTCCGGCGCGACAAGGTGGGGTTCATCTTTCAGTTCTACAATCTCGTGGCCGCGCTGAGCGCGCGGGAAAACGTGGCGCTGGTCACCGACATTTCGGCAAACCCCATGCCGCCCGAAGAAGCCCTTGAACTTGTCGGCCTCGGCCACCGGATGGACCATTTTCCCGCCGAGATGTCGGGTGGCGAACAGCAGCGCGTGGCCATTGCGCGCGCCATCGCCAAGCGGCCAGAGGTGCTGCTCTGCGACGAACCCACGGGTGCGCTGGACAGCAAGACCGGCGTTCAGGTGCTTGACGCGCTGGACCGCGTGAACCGCGAGTTCCGCACCACGACGGCGGTCATCACCCACAATGCCGCGATCAGGAAGATGGCCCACCGGGTGATCCGGTTCCAGGACGGGCGGCTGACCGAGCAGTCGCGCAACGATACCCGCGTGCCCCCGTCAGAGATCGAGTGGTAGCCGATGCGCGCGCTCGACCGGAAACTCCTGCGCGACCTTTGGCGGCTTTGGCCGCAGGCGCTGGCCATTGCCGTCGTGCTGGCTGCGGGCGTGGCGATCCTTCTGATGGCGCTGGGCATGTACCGCGCGCTGATCGAGACCCGCGCCGCCTATTACGAACGCCAGCGCTTTGCCGAGGTCTTTGCCAGCGCCAGCCGCGCGCCCAAGACGCTCGAATCCGAAATCGCCGCGATTCCCGGCGTCTGGGCGGTGGAAACAAGGGTGACGGGAAGCGCGATCCTCGATTTGCCCGGGCGCGCGGAAACCGCGGTGGGCAAGCTGATCTCTGTGCCGGTGTCCGGCGCGCCGCAACTGAACGTGCCGCTTCTGCGTTCGGGCCGCCTGCCCGACCCTGCCGCCAGCGCGGAAATCGCGGTGAACGAACCCTTCGCCGAGGCGAACGGATACCGGCCCGGCGACGTGATACATGCCAACCTGAACGGCGAGAAACGCGCACTGACGATCACCGGCACCGTCCTGTCGCCAGAGTTCATCTATACCATCGGCCCCGGCGCGCTGATGCCCGACAACGAAGGCTACGGCATCCTGTGGATGCCGGAACCCGCGCTGGCCGCCGCCTTCGACATGGGCGGTGCGTTCAACGAACTGGGCCTGTCCCTGACGCGAACCGCGAATGCCGATGCGGTGATCGACGCGGTGGACCTTCTGCTGGACGACTATGGCGGGCTGGGCGCGCATGACCGTGCCGACCAGCTGAGCCACGCCTTCATCGACGCCGAGATCAAGCAGCTGCGCAGCATGGCACAGATCCTGCCGCCGGTGTTCTTCGGCATCGCGGCCTTCCTTGTGAACATGGTGATCGGGCGCATCGTGGCACTGGAACGGTCCGAGATCGGCCTGCTGAAGGCCCTGGGCTATTCCAAGGTGGATGTCAGCCTGCACTATGTCTCGCTGTCGGCGCTGATCGGCTGCGCGGGGATCGGCGTGGGCTTTGCCCTTGGCACCTGGCTGTCGCAGCAATTGGCGATCATGTACGCCGAGTTCTTCGATTTCCCCTATGTGATCTTCGCCGCGCCGCTGGAGGCCTATGTGATCGCCGGCGGGCTGGGCCTTGCGACCACCCTTGCCGGGGCGCTGCAAAGCGCCCTGTACGCCGCGCGCCTGCCCGCGGCGGTGGCCATGGCGCCGCCTGTGCCGCCCCGTTATCGCCGTACCCTGATCGACAGGCTTCTGGTTCTGGCGCACCTGTCACAGCCTACGATGATGATCCTGCGGGGCATCCTGCGCTGGCCGATCCGCGCCGGGCTTACAGCACTGGGCATCGGGCTGGGGACGGCCGTTCTGGTGGCGTCGAGCTTTTTCGACGACGCGCTGGAGGCGATCGTCGACAGCGCCTTCTTTCAGACCAGCCGTCAGGACGCGTCCCTGATCTTCACGGGCGCTTTGCCCGAAACCGTTCTGGACGATATCCGCCGTCTGCCCGGCGTCCTTCGGGCCGAGGGCGACCTGAGACTGCCCGCGATCCTGCGCAACGGACACCTTGAAAAGACCATCGCGATAGAAGCACGGACCGAGGGCAACGACCTGACACAGATCGTCGATGCCAACGGCGGCGTGGCAAGCGCCCCCCCCGGCGGCATCCTGCTGAGCGAACGGCTGGCAAGCGCGCTGAACGTATCCAAGGGCGACACGCTAGAGGCAGAGTTCCTCACCGGCCGGCGCGAAACCCACGCTGTGACGGTATCGGGCACGGTGCGGCAGTACTTCGGCATTGGCGCCTACATGGCCGATGAAAGCCTGAACACGCTTCTGCGGCAGGCGCCCCAGATCACGGGTGCGAACATCTCGCTGGACCCGACGCACGAAGACGCCTTTCACGACGCGCTCAAGAACATGCCGAGACTTGCGGGGACGGTGATGCTGACGGACACGCGCGTCAGCTTTCAGGACACGATCGACGAGAACATCACGGTGATGACGTCGATATACATCATCGTCGCCGTCCTGATCACCGCCGGCGTGACCTATAACAGCGCACGCATCCAGTTGTCCGAACGCGCGCGCGACCTTGCCAGCCTGCGGATTCTTGGTTTCACCCGGCTAGAGGTGTCCTACATCCTTGTTGGCGAAACGATCCTTCTGGCAATCCTGGCCCAACCCATCGGCTGGCTTCTGGGCTATGTGCTTGCGCGGTCGATGACCGAGGGCTTCGCAAGCGATCTCTATTCGGTGCCGCTGGTGCTGGAGCCCGACACATTCACCACGGCCAGCCTTGTGGTTCTTGCGGCAACTTTTCTTGCGACAATGCTGGTGCGCCGTCGGCTGGACCGGCTGGACCTTGTCGAAGTGATGAAAACAAGGGAGTGAGTCAATGAAGACGGGCACATGGGTGATGGGCGCGGCGGCGCTGGCGGCCGTTGCGGGGCTTATGTTCGTCAGCCTGCGCCCGGAAACCGTTCCCGTAGACCTGGCAGAGGTGCGGGGCGGTCACATGCTGCTGACCGTAAACGCGGACGGCGTCACGCGTATCCGCGACATCTATCAGGTGGCGGCCCCGATCACCGGCGAAGCGCGGCGCTCGCCCGTCTCGGTCGGCGATGCGGTGACACGCGACACCGTGGTCGCGGTTGTAGAGCCGGTGCAGCCCACGCTTCTGGACAGTCGCAGCCGCGTGCAGGCCGAAGCTGCCGTACGCGAGGCCGAAGCCGCCCTTCGTGTGGCGGATGCGCAATTGCTTCAGGCCAAGGAGGACCGCACCTACGCGCAAACGCAGTACGACAGGACGCGGACACTGGTGGAACGCGGCGTCGCCTCGCTGACGGCGCTGGAAGACGCGGAACAGCTGTTGCGGCTGAAGTCGGCCACGGTCGAAACCGCGCAATCCGAGCTTTCGCGCGCCGAAAGCGCGCTGGCGTGGGCCAGCGCCACGTTGATCGGCCCTGACAGCGGAACGGACAGGGACACGGCCGACAGTTGCTGCGTGACCCTGCAAGCACCGGCGGACGGTGTTGTCCTGTCGGTGGCCAGCATCAGCGCACGCCCCGTACAGGCCGGAGAACCGCTTGTATCAATCGGGCAGCCCGACAACCTTGAAATCGTGGCCGACCTGCTGTCGGCCGATGCCGTGCGCGTGCCCGAAAAGGCCCGCGCGATCGTCGAACGCTGGGGCGGCGACCCGGCGCTGGAGGCGCGTGTGCGTCGGATCGAGCCGTCGGCCCGGACCAAGGTGTCGGCTCTCGGGATCGAAGAGCAGCGCGTCGACGTTGTGTTCGACCTGCTGACACCGCCAGCCGGCCGAACCGGGCTTGGCGACGGTTTCTCGGTCTACCTGCGCATCGTTCTGTGGGAGGCGGAAGACGTCTTGCAGGTGCCTCTGAGCGCGGTGTTCCGTGTGGGCGAGGGCTGGGCCGTCTTTGTGGAACGCGAGGGCGTCGCGGTGCGGGTGCCGGTGGAGCTGGGGCGTCGCAACGGCACATCGGCCGAAGTCCTGGGCGGCATCAGCGCAGGTGCGCGTGTCGTGACGCATCCCAGCGACAGGGTGGTCGATGGCGCGCTGATCGCCCCGCGCGAGACGCTTTGAGCCTTCAGACCTCCAGCCAGATGGTCACCGGACCTTCGTTCACCAGACTGACGGACATGTCGGCGCCGAACTGGCCGGTGGCCACCGTCAGGCCGAGGTCGCGCAGACGTTGGGCATAGCGCAGGTACAGCCTTTCGCCTTCTTCCGGCGGTGCAGCCGTCGAAAAGCCGGGGCGGTTGCCGCGCGATGTATCGGCGGCCAGCGTGAACTGGCTGATGACCAGCGCCGCGCCCCCGGTGTCCAGAACCGAGCGGTTCATGCGCCCCGCTTCATCGCGGAAGATGCGGATCTTCGACGTCTTTGCGGCCAGTTGATCGGCCTGCGCCTCGGTATCGCCCTGCATGGCACAGACGAGGATCATCAGGCCGGGCCCGATCTCTCCCAGCGTTTCGCCGGCCACCGATACCGACGCTTTGCCGACGCGTTGCAGCACTGCCCTCATGCCTGTTCCTCCTGCCTTTGGACCACAGGCTAGCGCAGCGGCAAGAGGCGGCCAATCCCCGCCCCCGCCGCCACATCAAAGCCTTGGACAGTTCCGTGTGCTGCGCCTAACGTCCCGGACATGAATGGCGACGACCTTCTGGACAGCCGATACTCCTGGATCCGCCTGGCCATCACCCTGGCCATCGCGACCGTGGGCAACGTCGGCATGTGGGCGATCATCGTGATTCTGCCGGCGGTGCAGACCGAGTTCGCGGTGAACCGCGCCGACGCGTCGCTGCCCTACACACTGACAATGGTAGGCTTCGGCCTTGGCAATCTGCTGATCGGACGGGCGGTGGACCGTTGGGGGGTAACCGTCGCCCTGATCGGCGCGGCGGTCAGCATCGGGGTCGGTTTCGCCGCCGCGGCAGGCGCCGGGTCCGTGGCGGTCCTTGCGGCGGCGCAACTGGTGATCGGGTTCGGCACCGCTGCCAGTTTCGGGCCGCTGATCGCCGATATCTCGCACTGGTTCCTGCGCCGCCGGGGCATCGCCGTGGCCATCGCGGCCAGCGGCAACTACCTGTCGGGCGCAATCTGGCCGCTGTTGCTGAGCGGTATCCTGACCGATCTTGGCTGGCGCGCGGCCTACTGGACACTGGCCGCGATCGTGGTGGTTGCAATGGTGCCGCTTTCCCTGATGCTGCGCCGCCGCCTGCCCGAAAGCTCGGCCATGCGCGCCGCAAGCGACGCCGCGAACAGGGCGCGGGCCGTCAGCATATCACCGCGCACGTTGACGTGGCTTCTGGCGGTGGCGGGCGTGGGCTGCTGCGTCGCCATGTCGATGCCGCAGGTGCATATCGTCGCGTTCTGCGTCGATCTGGGATACGGGCCGGCCGTGGGGGCCGAAATGCTGTCGCTGATGCTGCTGGGCGGCGTGGCGTCCCGGCTCGTGTCGGGAATGCTGGCCGACCGGTTGGGCGGAGTGATGACGCTTCTGATCGGATCGGCACTGCAATGCATTGCACTGTTTCTTTATCTTCCCTTCGATGGGCTGGTATCGCTTTACCTTGTCAGCCTCGTCTTCGGGCTGTCGCAAGGGGGTATCGTGCCAAGCTATGCGATCATCGTGCGGGAATACCTGCCGCCGAAGGAGGCCGGGCAGCGCGTCGGCTTCGTCATCATGGCAACGATCGTGGGAATGGCGCTGGGCGGCTGGATGTCGGGATGGATCTATGACCTTACGGGCAGCTACCAAATGGCGTTCCTGAACGGCATCGGCTGGAACGTTCTCAACATCGGGATCATCCTTCTGATCCTGACACGCGCGCGGCGGCGTGGAATGGCCGCCGCATGACGGTTAGCCGGATATCGACTGCAGGCAAATCTGCGGGAACGCACAAGGACTAGGGGGCGACATGACGGATCTTGGACGGGTGCAGCTTGGGAGCGTTTCGGTTCGACCGATCCTTACCGGCCTTTGGCAGATGGCCGACCAGGAACGCGATGGACAGTCCTATGATCTGGACCGCGCCGCCGAGGCGCTGGTCGGCTACGCGCGCGACGGGTTCGACAGCTTCGACATGGCCGACCATTACGGCAGCGCCGAAATCGTGGCGGGCATGGCGTATCGCACGCTTGTGGCCGCCGGCGACCCGGCACCGACAATCCTGACGAAATGGTGCCCGCCCCCCGGCCCGATGGATGCCGGCACGGTCCGCCGGGGCGTCGAGGAAAGGTTGGAGCGGCTCGGCCTCGACTGTGTCGATGTGCTGCAGTTCCACTGGTGGCGCTACGCCTCGCCCGAGTATCTTGATGCGCTGGACCAGATGATGCGCCTGCGCGAGGAGGGGCTGATCCGCGAGATCGGTCTGACCAATTTCGACACGGGTCACCTGCGTCTCATCCTGCGACAGGGGATCGAGATCGTATCGAACCAGGTCTGCTTTTCGCTGCTCGACCGGCGGGCCGCCGGCGAGATGAGCACGCTTTGCGCAGAGACCGGCGTGCGCCTGCTGGCCTTTGGGACCCTGTGTGGCGGGTTCCTGTCGGGCAAGTGGGCGGGACGAACGGAACCTGCGGACATCCCTGACTGGTCCGGCATGAAATACAAACGCGTGATCGACGTGGCCGGCGGCTGGACGCCCTACCAGGGCTTGATGGACGCCCTGAACGCCATCGCGGGCAAGCACGGCGTATCGGTGTCGAACGTCGCCAGCCGCTGGGTGCTGGACCACGCCGCCGTCGCGGGCACCATCGTGGGGGCCCGCCTGGGAGAACGGGAGCATCGCGCTGACAACACCCGGGTGCTGGGGCTGATGCTGGATGCAAAGGACCGCGCAGCCATTGACGACGCTTTGGGTCAGCTTGCCATGGTGCCGGGCGATTGCGGGGACGAGTACCGCAAGCCGCCGTTCCTGACGGCTTCGGGCGATCTGAGCCATCACCTCGACACGTTGCCGCCAGTTCACATGGTCCACCCCGTGCCCGCGCGCCCTGACCGGACGCGCAGCGATTCCGGCTCTCCGTGGGAGGCGGCGGCGGGCTTCAGCCGCGGTGTGCGCGTCGGCAACCGCATCCTTGTCAGCGGCACCACGGCAACGGATCCTCATGGCAATTGCGTCTGCCCCGGCGACCCCGAGGGTCAGGCTCTTTATACACTCGACAAGATCATCGCGACGATCGTGTCACTTGGAGGCAAGGTCGAGGATGTCGTTCGCACGCGCATCTACATGAAGGACCCGGACCGCTGGGAAGGCGTGGGCAAGGTCCACGCGCACGTCTTTAGCGAAGTTCTGCCGGCCAACACACTCATCGGAATATCCAGCCTTGTCGGACCGTATGAAATCGAGATCGAGGCTGAGGCCGAGGTAAGCACAAACACCTAGCTTTAGGCTTTTCAAATGATGAACCGTTCGCCTATCGTGCGCCGGAGCGAACATGGATGGGGCGGTAAGTGCCGGATCGGGATGACAGTTTCGAGCTTTATGACCTGCGGGTAACGGTTGTTGCCGGCGATGCGCCGATGGTTTGCGATCATCCCGAAGGCGCCACGTTCGACGTGATCGGAGAAATGCTTGTCTTTCCACCGGATGCGAGCCGCTTTCCGATGTACCCTCTGGCGGCGTTGCTGCCCTTGCTGCCCGCCAAGCAGCGCCCGACCCATCCTCACGACTGGATGACCACGGACGCGGAAATCGCCTGCCCCGACCCGCACTGCGGTGGCCGGTTCCGCGTCACCCGGCTGGGCCGGCGCGTGTTCCGCCATTCCGAGACCACGCTTGTACCTTTGCCGGAGACGACGGAATGACAGCCGTTCCGCGGGTCCGGCTGCGACAGGACTACGAGATTTCGCGGATCGTTCGCGGCGGCTGGCAGCTTTCGGGCGACCACGGCAGCGTCGAGGCCGCGCGCGCGGTCGAAGACATCGTCGCCTTTCATGATGCCGGCATCACCACGTTCGATTGCGCAGACATCTATACAGGCGTCGAAGAGCTTTATGGTCGCGGTTTGCGGCATCTGGCCAAGGTGCGCGGAGCCGAGGCCGTCGGCAGGATGAAGATCCATACCAAATGCGTGCCCGACCGCGACAAGCTTGGCCACCTGACCCGGGACGATCTTGCCGGGACGATCCACCGTTCGCTGCGCCGCCTTGGTCAAGAGCGTCTCGACCTCGTTCAATTCCACTGGTGGAACTACGATGCGTCCGGGTGCATGGAAGCCGTCGGCTGGTTGAAGGAGCTTCAGGCAGAAGGACTGATCGAGCGTATCGGCATCACCAATTTCGACCGTGCGCACATGATGAGCATTGCGGATACCGTCGACCTGGTCTCGGCGCAGGTGCAGTTCTCGCTTCTGGATCGACGCCCGGCGGGACCGTTCGCGGTCGAGGCGGCAGCGCGCGGGGTTCATATCCTGTGCTACGGCGTGCTGGCTGGCGGGTTCCTGACGGATGCCTGGCTGGGGCAGCCGGACCCGGGCCATATGTTCGAGAACCGCAGTCTGATCAAATACCGGCTGATCATCGACGAGTTTGGCGGCTGGGACGCCTTTCAGGACCTTCTGGCACTGTTGGCGGCCATCGGAGACCGGCAAGGGGCCGACATTGCCGCGGTCGCGGTGCGCGCGATGCTGGACGATCCTTTTGCCAGCGCGGTGATCGTCGGCGCGCGCTATGCGCGGCACCTTCCCCGGCTTCTGAAGGCTCTCGACGTCACGTTGGAAGACAGCGATTGGTCCGCGATCCGATCGCTTCAGCCCCGTGCGCAAGGGCCCGGCGGCGATGTGTTTGACCTGGAACGCGACGCGACAGGCCGACATGGCAGAATAATGAAATACAACCTCAACTCCGAGGGACGCACGGAATGACGATGGCCGATCCGATGCTCCGGCTGGAGGGCGTAACCAAGCGTTTCGGCGGTTTCACCGCGGTTGACGGCGTCGGCTTTGACCTGCCGCGCGGGGCGATCGGCGGGCTGATCGGCCCGAACGGCGCGGGCAAGACCACTCTATTCAACGCCCTTGCCGGGCTGGTTCCGCCGGACAGCGGTCGCGTCGAACTGGACGGTCAGCCGATTCACGGACTGTCGCCCAACCGCGCGTTCGCCGCGGGGCTGGCGCGGACCTTCCAGATTCCCCGCCCCTTTCCCGAGATGTCGGTTCTTGAGAACACGATGATCGTCGGAGCAAATCAGGCCGGAGAGCGGTTCTGGATGAACTGGGTCGCACCCGGCCGCGTTTCGAGCCAGGAGCGCGCGCTGCGCGCCAAGGCGGAAGAGGTCATCGAATTCTGCGGTCTGACGCGGGTGCGCGGTGACGCGGCGGGCACCTTGTCCGGTGGCCAGTCGAAACTGCTGGAACTGGCGCGCGTGATGATGGCCGACCCCAAGATTATCCTTCTGGACGAACCGGCGGCCGGGGTGAACCCGACGCTGATGGCCAGCCTCGTGGACAAGATCAAGGCCTTGAACGCGCGCGGGCAGACCTTTCTGATCATCGAGCACAACATGGACGTGGTCATGTCGATCTGCGATCCGATCTTCGTCATGGCCCAGGGGCGCCTGATCTACAAGGGCGACGCGGCGGGCGCGCGGGCCGAACCCGCGGTCCTCGACGCCTACCTTGGGGACCTGCCATGAGCGCGCATCTGCTGGAAGCGACGGGCATCGTCGCGGGCTATCGCCCCGACCTGCCGATCCTGCATGGCATCGCGCTTCACGTGGACGAAGGCGAGGTCGTGACCATCATCGGACCGAACGGCGCGGGCAAGTCGACCTTCGTGAAGGCCGTGGCCGGGCTGGTCGCCATCACGGCCGGCCGTGTCACGATTGATGGTCGCGATGTCACGGGACGCCCGGCGCATCGGCTGGCCGGCGAAGGCGTGGGGTTCGTCCCGCAAACGGGCAATGTGTTCACGACGCTGACCATCCAGGAAAACCTTGTCGTCGGCGGCTCTGCCTTGCCAAGGGCGGAGGCCGTGCGCCGGACCGATCAGGTTCTGTCGATCTATCCCGCACTGGCAAGCCGCCGCTCGGAAAAGGCGGGCGTGCTGTCTGGCGGTCAGCGCCAGATGCTGGCGATCGCGCGGGCGTTGCTGACGCAGCCGCGGCTCATCATGCTTGACGAACCGACCGCAGGCCTGTCGCCAATGGCGGCGGCGGAACTGTTTACCCTTATCCGGGATCTGGTGAAGGATGGTGCTGGCGTGCTGATGGTGGAACAGAATGCGAAGGCGGCGCTGCGCATGTCGGACCGCGGATACGTGCTGGCCGAAGGCGAAAACAGGATCGACGGTCCAGCCGCCGACCTGTTGGCGAACCCCGAAATCGGCGAGATCTTCCTGGGCTTGCGCCCCGGAACCGCAAAGGTGGAGGGCGGCTGATGTTCCTGCAGCACCTGGTTGATGGCATCCTGTCCGGCGCGATCATCGCGTTGGGCGCGATCGGGCTTTCCTTCACCATGAAGATCCTGCGCTTTGCCAATTTCTCGCATTCCGAGCTCTTGACCTGGGGCGCCTATTTCGCGGTTGTGTTCTTCGCGATGGCTGGCGTTTTCGGGAACCCCTTTGCAAACCCGATCGCACCGTTTTCGTTTGGCTGGCCACTGCTTGTGGCGCTTGCGTTCTCGGCAGTGGCCACATCGATCCTGGCGCTTGTGCTGCACCAGCTGGTCTATCGCAGGCTGAGCCGGACGGCGGGCCACATGACGATGGTTTTCGCGAGCTTTGGCGTGGCGCTCTTGCTGCGGAACTTCGTTCTGCTGATCTTTGGCGCCGACCCGATCTATTACTCCAACACGCTCCAGTTCGCGATCCGCCTTCCGGGCGGGATCCGGGTAATGCCCGACCAGGTGTTCCTTCTGGGCCTGACGATCGTCATCGTGATCGCCCTGCACTTCTTCATGACACGCTCTCGCACCGGCATCTCGATGCGCGCGGTTTCCGAGAACCCCGACCTGGCGCGCGTCAGCGGGGTGAACACCGATACGATCATCGCCTGGGTGTGGGTGATCGGAGCCAGCGGCGCGGCCATCGCGGGGGTGCTTTACGGCATGACCGTGCAATTGCGCCCTGAACTGGGTTTCGCACTGATCCTGCCGCTCTTTGCCGCCGCAATCCTTGGCGGCACCGGCAGCCTTTACGGCGCGGTCATCGGCGGGCTGGTTGTCGGGATAAGTGAAAACCTCAGCGTCATGGTAATCCCGTCCACCTACAAGCCGGCCGTGCCATTCCTGCTGATCCTGGCTGTCCTGTACTTCCGCCCCGAAGGCCTGTTTGGAGAGCGCAATTCATGATCGGCGTCCTGTCCTATCTTATCTTCTTCCTGATTCTCGCGCTTACCCTTGGGGTCGCAGTGCTTGGCCTGAACCTGCAATGGGGCTTTACCGGCCTGTTCAACGCCGGCATCGCCGGCTTTCTTGCCGTAGGCGGCTACGCCATGGCGATGCTGACGGGGCCAACAAGGGCAGAAGTGTTCGGGGGGTTCGAGTTGCCATTTGTCCTGGGGCTGCTCGGGGCAATGGTCGCATCGGGCCTTGCCGCGATCGTGATTGGCCTGCTGACAATACGGCTCCGGCACGAGTATCTTGCCGTTGCGACCTTCGGCATCGCGGTGTCCATCCAGCTGGTCTGCGTGAACTGGGAACCGGTGACAGGCGGGACATTGGGCCTGATCGGCATCCCGAACCCGACGAAAGCCATGGTCGAAGGCTCGCTTGCGCAGAACGCCGTCTACCTGGGCATCGTCCTGATCGTCACCACGATTGCCTATATCGGCCTTCAGCGCCTTGTACAGGGGCCTTGGGGGCGCACGCTGAAAGCCATCCGAGAGGATGAAACCGCAGCCGCATCGCTGGGCAAGAATCCCGTTCGCATCCGGTTGGAGGCTTTCGTTCTGGGCTGCATGCTGATGGGCCTGTCGGGCGCGCTTTACGTGGGTTTCATCGGCTATGTCAGCCCGTTCGACTTCCTGCCCATCGTGACCTTCCAGATCTGGACGATGCTGATCGTGGGGGGCAGCGCGAACAACCGCGGCGCCCTTCTCGGCGCGCTGATCGTGTGGGGGGTCTGGACAATGTCGGGCTTTTTCATCGCCCGGGTCGTGTCGCCCGAATGGCAGGCACAAAGCGGTGCGATCCAGGCGGTCCTGATTGGATTGATCCTTGTGCTGGTGCTGCTGTTCCGTCCCCGCGGCCTGATCGGCGAGGAAATCCATGTCTCTCGTCATGCCCGCAGCACGCCCGCCAAAGCACAGCCGGACGTGCCATGATGCTTGATGTATCGGACCAGTTACGCCTTACTTAACATGCGAAATGCGCGGCTTGAGCCGTGTACCTGGGCTGCCCGCGAAGAGGCAGCCTGATAACCGACAGGGAGATCGAAGAAAATGACTAGACTGTTCAGGGTTCTGGCGCTCGGCCTTGCCGCCGCGCTTGGGACGGCGGGCGCTGCATCGGCTCAGGACTGCCCGATCAAGCTTGGGGCGATCCTGCCCGTTTCCGGCCCGATGGGCCAAGTCGGCGAACGCATCGCCGAAACCGGCGCCTTTGCCGTCGAGGTGATGAACGAGGCCGGCGGCATAAAGGGCTGCGACGTGGAGTATGTTCTGCGTGACACCCAGGGTCAGTCGACCGTTGGCGTCGACGCGGCGAAGTCGCTGGTCGACCTCGAAGGCGTACAGGCGCTGATTGGTGCGGTCAGCTCGGGCGTCAGCCTGCCGGTGCTGACCTCGGTCGCCGTGCCGTCGAAGGTGGTGCAGATTTCCTGCTGCTCGTCTTCGGAAAGCTTCACGGCGCTGGCCGAAGAAGGCAAGACCGAAGGCTACTGGTTCCGCACCTATGCGACAAACCGCAGCCAGTCCGCGATGGGCGCTCTTGTGGCCAGCGAACAGGGCTACAAGAAGACGGCGGTGATCTACGTCAACACCGACTTCGGTGTGGGCCTTGCAAAGCGGTTCGAACAGGACCTTGCCAAGCTTGGCGGCACGATCACCAGCATGGTGGCCTACAACGAGAACCAGCAGAGCTATCGCGCAGAGGTAACGGCCGCGCTGGCGGACGACCCGGATTCGCTGTTCCTGGTGGCTTTCCCGGTGGACGGTGCCACGATCACGCGTGAATGGCTGTCGCTTGGCGGCACCGGCAACCTGATCGTGAACAACTCGCTCCGGTCGGACGACTACTTCAAGGCTGTTGGGCACCAGTACCTGCAGGACATGATCGGCTATGACAGCGCGCAGCCGCGCCTGCCTTCGGTCGACTCGTTCAACGAGATGTTCGAAGCTCGTTTCGACAGCCCGCCGAACGGCCCCGGCCTTCACTCGGTCTTTGACGCTGTCATGGTGACCTTGCTGGCGATGGAAATGTCCGACGACCTGAACGGCACAAGCATCCGTGACAACATGCGGATGGTCACCAGTTCCGAAGGCACCGAGGTCTATCCCACGGCCGAAGGCCTTATGAAGGCCAAGGAGCTGATCGCGGCGGGCGAGGCCATTCGCTATGTCGGCGCGACCGGGGCGCTTCAGTTCGATGCCAACGGCGATGTCCAGGCGCCCAAGATGACCTGGAAGCTGGATGGCGAGAGCAACGTCGAGACAGGTTATTACACGACCGAGGAAGTCGCGGCGCTGATCGCCAGGCTGGACGGCTGAGCCACACGGCCGGGCGCCAACCGCGCCCGGCCTTTTTCCTATTGAGGACAGGCACGATGACGGGCCTCAGGACGCACATCTACAGTGGTTCGGTCTATGAAGAGATGGCCGGCTATGCCCGCGCCGTCGTCGTGGACGACCACATCTTCGTTTCGGGCACCGTCGGGGTCGATTTCGAAACCGGTCAGATGGCCGAGGGCGCGGCGGAGCAGGCCAACCAGGCCCTGGACACGATCGCGCGCGCCCTTGCCCAAGCGGAATCGGGACTCCACGATGTTGTACGGACCCGGGTCTACGTCCCGGCACCCGACGATGTCGCCGCAGTCGCCGGGGTCCTGAAACGACGCCTCGGATTCACGGCCCCGGCGAATACGACTGTCTGTTCGCCACTCGCCGTGCCCGAGGCCCGTGTCGAGATAGAGGTCGAAGCGCTGCGCGGATCCGGCACGCCGGAAGAGGCATGAGCGCCGACACCCGATCTACCCTGATCGCGGCGCCGGCGCGCACGGTGTTCGGTTTTCTATGCGATCCGGACAAGCTGACGCTCTGGTCATTCGGAACATGGCATATCACCCGGTATGACGGCGGGTTGATGGAAGGGCGCAGCCTGATGACGGGGGCCCCGATCTGGCTGCGGATCGAAGCCCATTCAGCGGCCCTGCTGATCGATTATCATCTGGGCGCGACCCCAGAGACCCTGCAACCCAGGATTTTCTCGCGCGTGATCCCCGGGACCGTCACCGGGCACGGAAGCGATACTTCGCTGCTGGCAATGACCGGGGTGCGAACCGCCGACATGGACGATGGGCGCTGGGCGGGTCTCGGGCGCGCGCACGCCTTTGAAGTCGACGTGATCCGGGGCCTTATCGAAAGCGGTCACGATCACCGGCACACGTGACGCTGTAAATATTTTACACTTGAAGCAATCGTGGCGGATTGCTTTACTGCCGTTGCGAACACGAAATCCCACAGGGGGGAAACCCATGACTCGCTTGACCACGGCCTTGATTGCCGCGGCGCTTGTTGCGCCATCTGCCGCCGCCGCCCAGGAAGTGACGCTTCGGGGCGTGACGGCCTTTGCCACCGGCACCACCTTTTCACGCCCGTTCGAAGCCTTCGTAGAAAGGGTGAATGAAACAGGCTCCGGCGTTGTGCAAATCGAATACGTCGGCGGCCCCGAAGCCGTGCCGACATTCGAACTTGGCAACGCCGTGTCCTCGGGCATTGTGGACATCGCCAACAACACCACGGCGTTCTACACCAACCTTGTCCCGCTGGGCGACGCCCTGCACCTTGCGACCAATACCGTGCAGGAGCAGCGCGCGAACGGCTGCTTCGAGATGATCGACGCGCTTCATCAGGAGCAGATGAACGTCAAGTATCTGGCGCGGACGGGCGACAACATCCAGTTCCACCTGTATCTGACCAAACCGATCAGCGCACCGGATCTCAACGGCCTGACGATCCGCACGACCCCGGTCTATCGCGCCTTCTTCGAAACGCTTGGGGCAACGCTGGTTACCACCGCCCCGGGCGAAGTCTATACAGCGTTGGAGCGTGGCGCGATCGACGGATATGGCTGGCCGGTTCAGGGCGTCATGGACCTTGGTTGGGACGAGCAGACCAAGTATCGGGTCGATCCAGGGTTCTACCAGGTGGATGTGAACTTCCTTGTCAATCTGGACACCTGGAGCGGTCTGTCAGACGAGGCAAAGGCGGTTCTGGAAGAGGCCGCGATCTGGACCGAAGAGCGGAACGCCGAGAACCTCACGATCAACGAGTCCGAGGCGGCGCGTCAAGCCGAGGCCGGCATAGAGGTCATCAACTTCGATGGTGAGGTTGGCGAGGGCTATCTGGCGCAGGCACAGTCCGCCGGTTGGGCCTCGATCGAGGCGATCGACGCCGAGAAGGCCGCGGCCCTCAAGGCCTGTCTGACCGAATAGATTTCCATGGCCGGAGCGGCTTGTATTGCCGCTCCGGCAACACTGGAAGAAAAATGCGGACCCTTTCGCGCCTGCTTGATCTTTGCCTGGGCATCTGTGCCGGGCTGTCCGCCGCGATCCTTGCGGCGATCGCGCTTGGCATTTCGGTGAACGTTGTGTTGCGCGGCGTCAGCGACAGCGCATTGTACGGCCTTCTGGATCTGGTGGAATACGGCCTTCTGGCCGCCACCTTTCTTGGCGCGCCCTGGGTGCTGGCCTTGAATGCCCATGTCGCGGTCGACCTTGTTACGGCAAGCCTGCCACAACGAATTGCACAGCCACTGGCACGTGCAACGGCGACATTGGGGCTGATCGTATCGGCGGTGTTTCTGTATTATGCCATTGAGGCTGCCTCGATCTCTGCCGGGCGCGGATCAATGGTGCGGCAGGCGTTCGTGTTCCCGGAATGGTGGACGCTGGCCGCCGCTCCTTTGGGTTTCGGCCTGATCTGTGCCGTCTTTCTTCGCCAGCTTCTTGCCCCGCCCAAGGGCAATCGAACGGCCACGGGGCTTTAGGCGGTGGAGTGGCCGCTCTTTCTTGCGCTGATGCTTGGGGGGCTGGGTGCCCTCTTGTTGATGGGCCTTCCGGTGGCTTTTGCCTTTCTCGCCGTGACCGTTGTCGGCGCATGGGAAGTTCTTGGCGGCGAGCGGGGTATCGTACAACTTGCCCGGAACGCCGCGGACTCATTGTCGAACTTTCAGCTCGCGCCCATCCCGCTGTTCATCCTGATGGGAGAGATCCTGTTTCAATCAGGCGTGGCGCACCGGGCGATCGACGCCGTGGAACGGGTTGTCACACGCATACCCGGCCGACTGTCCGTGGTCAGCGTATTCGCCGGCACGATCTTTGCCGCGTTGTCCGGATCGACGATTGCAAACACGGCAATGCTTGGATCGACCTTGCTGCCAAACATGCTGAAGAAGGGCTACCATCCCTCGATGGCGATGGGTCCGATCATGGCCTCTGGCGCAATCGCCATGCTGATACCGCCTTCAGCGCTTGCGGTTCTGGTGGGAAGTCTGACCGGCATTTCCATCGCGGGGCTGCTGGTTGCCGGGGTTATCCCCGCCCTGCTGCTGTCGGCCCTGTTCGTTGGCTGGATCGTCCTTCGCGCAGTGCAAAATCCCGCACTTGCCCCTGCTGACCTGCCCGCAGACATGTCGCTGACGGAACGCTGGCGACCCTTTGTCATCTATGTCCTGCCGCTTTCGGTTCTTTTTGCCATCGTCATTGGCAGCCTTCTGGCAGGACTGGCAACGCCCACCGAATCCGCCGCACTTGGTTCGGTAGCAGCCGTTCTTGTCAGCCTGGGCTATCGCAGTCTGACATGGGCCAAACTGGTAAAGGCCCTGATGGAAACGCTGAAGCTGTCGGTGATGATCCTTTTCATCATCGCGGTCAGTCAGACCTTTGCGCAGGTTCTTTCCTTCTCGGGTGCCACGGGGGGACTGATCCGCACGATCGAAGGCTACGCCCTGTCGCCTCTGGCAGTGCTGATCGGAATGATCCTGATCCTGTTGCTTCTCGGTTGTTTCATCGACCAGGTCAGCATGTTGATGGTGACGGTGCCGATCTTTGTTCCGCTGGCCAGCGCGGCGGGGATCGATCCGTTGATCCTCGGTGTCGTCTATCTTCTGACGATGGAGATCGGCTTGCTGACACCACCCTTCGGGCTACTGCTCTTCGTGATGCGGGGTGTGGCACCGCCCGAGATCGGAATGCGACAGATATATGCCGCGATCCTGCCCTTCGTGGGGATCAAGCTGGCGGTACTGGCCCTGATCGTGTGGCAGCCATGGCTTGGCACATGGCTGCCGTCGGTGATCCGCTGAAACGGCCTACTTGTCGCGCTTCTTGACCAGCACCGCGATCTCTTCGGATAGACGCTTGTTGCGCGCCTTGATCCGTTCGAACACCGCAGCGAACTCGGGGTTGTTGCCGCCATGGTCAAAGGCGTGCTGATAAAGATCGTGGCCCGTATTCACATTGCATTCGATCATCACGGGTCCATCTGGGCCAATCGCGATGTCCCAGCCAAGGCAGCCGTTGATCGGATAAATCGCGTGGCAGGACACGGCCATGTCCATCACCGCCCGCCAATGCGGCAATTCAAACCCCACGATGGGCAGCCCGTTTTCGGGGTGATCCTCGACCGCGCGTGAGTCGGGGCCCTTGCCTGCGCGGCAGTTCAGCACCTTGCCAGAACCCATGTCGATGCCGGCAATCATGTTCCCCTTCTGCCAGAAATTATCCGACATCGAGGTGGCAGACGGAATCTTCCAGATCGCGTAGAGCACGCGCGGGCGATCCTCTTCGATCACGGTCACCAAGCGAAGGGTTCCGACGGCCCTTCCCGTGCGTGCCTCGATCTCGGGATGCTGCGAGACCATAGACTGGAACATGTAGCCGTCATGATACTCGCGCATGATCTCGGCGCAGAAACCGTCCAGATCCGCCGTCTGTCCGTTGCAAAAGGAAAGCGTTCCAGATGCCGCATCGACCGCATCGATCGCTGCCGTTCCCATGGCCTGCATTCCAGAGACCGGTTTGCCGAACAGCGGATAGCGTGCGTGAGATACAAGAAAGTCGCGAATGGCCTCTGCGCTGCGCAGGACCGGGATATTGCCCAGGTCGCGATCAAGCGACATGACGGCCTGGGTTTCGGTCGTGTCGAAGCCCAGCTGCCGCAACATCGCGGTATACGTCACCTTGTCCTTCAGAAAGCTTCGCATCAGCGTCAGCCCCGGTGGGGCAAGCTTCATGTTGATCGAGGAACAACCGATTTCACCCAGAAATTCGGCCTTTTTCTCCCACGCCATATCCCCGCGATAGAGGCGGAATTCATAATATTCCTGATCGGTCAGCATACTGGGCTTCAGCCGCAGCTTGACCATCTCCATGAATTGCTTGAACGGGCTGACGCCGTAGTCGCGCGCAACACGCACAAGCATGCTATTGGCGGCCTTGTCGCCCTTTACCGGGGCGGATGGACGGCGGGCTGTTATGGTCTTTTCGTTCTGAGTGCTTGTCATTTCTGCCTCCCGTTGCGCGGTCTTGTTGAAAAACCGGTTGGCACCACCATGCCGGGTAATTTTGGCAGAACATTGGCAACGGTTCAGGCAGGATCCACCAAATGTCGCGCAAACGCGAACCATCGGCCGGAAATGCGAAGAGGGCCCAGCGCCACGGGCGCGGCAGGTCAGATCGCGTCTACTTCGCCCAGTCGTTCGGCGCGGCGTGCCAGCTTTGCGGCAAGGTTCAGGCCCACGCCCGGGCGGCTCCAGGGGCAAACGGCGATGCAGATCGCACATCCCAGGGTCTGGTTGAAGAATGGCAGGCAACGGTCGAAATCCACGTACCACTTGGTTTCGCCCCTCACCATCTGCTTTGCGGGGGCGATAGCCTCTGGCGGGCAGGCATCCTCACAGATCCGGCAGGATTGGCAGAAGTCGTCAATGCCAGAGGTCCGAGCCTGCGTGACAGCGAAGGGTGCGTCAGTCAGCACCGCGGCCAGACGGAAAGACGACCCAAACTCGGGATTGATAATGGAGCCGTGCTTGCCAAGCTCACCGAACCCGCACGCGAGCGCCGGCGGGATCATCGCGACAGCTCCGGTCATGGGTCCCGTCACCGGCTCCGCCGCCCAGCCCTGCTCTCGAATCCAGCCCGCTACGAGCTTGGAGGCATGAGCCGCCCTGCCATACTGGCGCGTCACCTCGGCGCCGGCAGGTACGTCTGGGGCCTGCGAAATCGCGTCATAGTCATGCTTGACGCCCAGCATGACGATCCGCGACTGTTGCACGGAATAGCCCTGGAAAACCCAGTCGTCAGACATCTCGGCCACGCCGGTCATCTCGCAAACACCCTCGGCGACAAACCTGCCCAAGCCTTCGGTCCAGGCTTCGGGTGCCAGATCCACGGGCGTTTCAGCGACGTGGGGTACCGGCGCGTCCAGAATGCCTTTGCGCCAGGCACGCACCTCTAGCATCCGGGGATCGTCCCCGTGCTGGGTAAAGAACCACTTCTGCATCTTCCCATGTGGGATCAGATCCGGGTCGGGAGACCAGTAAACGATTCCGGGGCGGCGAAAGTCGGTTTCACCTAGCCCATTGATCGCGTTCCCCGAAGCTTCAGGCTGCAACGCCATCTGTTCGGGGTTCGGCGTGAAGGGACGATGCGGGTTCTCCTTTGGCATGGTCAAAGCCTACGCGAACCATCAATCCTGGCAAGAGCCTTGATCGACTGGAGCGATACGCTAGACCATCTGACATGGCCCGATCACCACGCATTGCCGCCGCCGCCGTCGCCCTGCTTGCCGCCGGATCGTTGGTGCTCCAGTTCGGGTCACAATGGCTGGACCCCTCGGACGCGCGGGGGCTTGGCGAGGTCCTGTGGGACAACTACCGGTTCTTCACGATCATCACCAACACCATTGTCCTGGTCCTGGCTGGCCAGGTCGCGCTGACCTCTCGTTGGCCTGGTGCGTCCCTGCCTGGCGGCGTGACAATCTGGATCCTCGCGGTGGGGATCGTCTATCATCTGTTGTTGTCTGCAACGCACAATCCCGTCGGCGCCGAAGCATGGGCCAATCAGGGGCTTCACACCATCGTGCCCGTGGCTTTCCTGCTTCTCTGGCTCGCCCATGCTCCGAAGGCGCCTTTGGGCTTCGGCCAGCCTGCGATCTGGACCCTTTGCCCGTTGGCCTATGTCGGTTATGCCATGGGACGCGCATCCATCGACGGGGTCTATCCCTACTTCTTCCTGAACCCCGACAAACTCGGCTGGGGCGGGGTCCTGGCATATGTCCTGGGCCTTGGGGCAGCATTCTTCCTGGCAGGGGCGCTCCTTGTGCTGGCAGCGCGCCTTATGAAGGGGCGTTGACGATCGGACTTGCACGTCTCATGCGCCCTGCCAGACTGGCGCGGGCAAAGGAGCACACAAGATGCAAAGGGACGCTGCTGCGCTGGCGCGACACATCCTGGACATGTTCGACGCCGGAACACAGATTGACTGCCTGACTGAACGCTTGTCATCCATGGACCTGAGCGAGGGTTATGCCATCGGCGCCGAAGTGCACCGGCTACGCAAGGCGCGCGGCGAGACGCCTGTCGGATACAAACTGGGCTTCACCAATCGCACCATTTGGGATGAATACAACGTCCACGCCCCGATCTGGGCCCCGATCTACAACACGACGGTGCGACCATTGCCAGACCTGGTTTCGGTGGCTTCCCTGCTGGAGCCCAGGATCGAGCCAGAGATCCTGTTCCGGCTATCGGGCAAGCCACAGCCCGGCATGTCAAACGCAGAACTGCTTGGATGTATCAGCCATGTGGCGCACGGGTTCGAACTGGTCCAGTCACTCTACCCGGGCTGGGCGTTTCGTGCCCCGGACACGGTCGCAGCTCTTGGCCTGCATGGCGCATTGCTGCATGGACCGTTCGTGACGGTGGAACCGGACGATCGGTCAGGCTGGGACTCTGCGCTCGCGGATTTTTCGGTGACTTTGCGACGCGACGGATCGATCGTGGACGAGGGACATTCCGCCAATGTCATGGGTGGCGGACCGCTGGACGCGCTCTCCCATCTGGTAGCGCTTCTGTCTGAGGGAGACAGCGGCCATTCCCTGGTTCCCGGAGAGATCGTGACCACCGGCACGCTGACACGGGCACTCCCCGTCGCACCGGGAGAGCGATGGTCGACGGATTTGGATGGGATCGGCCTGGCCGGGATCTCGATTGCCTTCGTTCAGGCGCGGGACCGCGCCTGAGACCGGCAACACCGGCAATCTGGCGAATATCCCAGATATCCAGCCATATTTCAGGTCAGATGGGCCTTGACGCTTGCAGCACGGGACCGTAACTCGTCCCCACTCTGGCGGAGTAGCTCAGTTGGTTAGAGCAGAGGAATCATAATCCTTGTGTCGGGGGTTCAAATCCCTCCTCCGCTACCAAGAATCCAAGGTTTTTCAGATGAATTGCGTCGCCCGATATCGAGGCGGCGTTTTCGCTTTCTTCCCAGGTAGCAAATAGGTGGGCCGCCGAGTCGCGCTTCACCTTTTTCTCCCCCTCCCCCTCGCACACACCCCCGCCACCGGGCACGCACCCGCGATCTTGCACTGCCGCCCCTTCCCGACGTTGGCAGCATTGCAGTCGTCGAGCTCCAATGCGGTGCAAAAAAAATCCAGCTTGCGGCCTGAATCGCGCGGGGGAAGCAGGCGGGGCAGCCGGGTCGAAGGGTGCCGACTGTCATCGGCGGAGCCAAAGCCGACCATTCGGCGGTGCACATCCAGGCCATTGGGCGCGCGTCAAGCGGCATGACGCGCGCGCTCACCAGATGGCTGGCGCGGGTCATGCCGCTTTGAGCCCGGAGGGCCAATCCTGCAACGGGTGATCAGACGCTGACGTCGGCTTTCCGTTCTCTCCCAACGGGGCGAATGGCAGCAACAGTCCCGGTTCCGAACCACGGCAACCCACGCCAATTTTGCGATCTGTTTTTTTCGGTGAACGCGTTCCCTCTGCGACTCTCGCGCGCCTGTCGCGTCCAAGGAACGCCGTAGCGTAACGGCCCGATGCAGCCGCCCACTTTGCGGCGGACCGCGGGGGGCTCGTTGGCCACGTGCGCCGTTCACGCTGATGCACTCGAGAAACATACACATGTGTATTGACTCGGGCATCGGCTGGTCGTACCCATAACATACAGAAGTGTATGCCGACTGATTCCTGGGGGAGGAGACATGTTTTCCGAAGAATGGTCGCTTTCCGGGCGCGGTTACTCCTTGGTCCGAGAGCACGGCATTTCGGTGCCTCTGTCTGATGGCAACACGCTTGACGCTGACTTTGTCCGACCGGACTCGGGGGACCAGCACCCGATCATTCTGAGCGTCCACGCCTATGACAAACGCGACCTGGCGATGCCGCTTCATCCTGTGGCGTTCAGTCATCGCCGGGGGCACATCGAAGCCGGGGACAGCGCCTTCTTCGCGCGGCGCGGCTATGCGCACGTGATCCTGAACATCCGCGGGACCGGGGCGTCGACCGGCATCTATGACAACCTCGGACCGCGCTCGATCGAGGACCTGCGCGAGGCGATCGACTGGCTTGCCGCGCGGCCGTGGAGCAACGGCAGGGTGGGGATGTTCGGAATCTCGTACTTCGCGCTGGTCCAGCCCCGCGTCGCCGAGCGCGCACCCGGAGCGCTGAAGGCGATCTTCGGGCCCTTTGGCTACACCGACATGTACCGCGACCGGTATTTCCATGGCGGGATCCTCAGTCACAAGTTCATGGAGATGTGGCTGCCAACTCTGCACAACCCCAGGCTGGCCGGGTTGCTGCGCGATAGGGTCGGCGACGAGGCGTTCGAGCGCCTTCTCGCGGCAGCCCGTGGCGACGACGAGCTGCGCTCGGTTCCCTTCCTGAGCAAGGTCCTCGACGACCCCGAGGCCGGTTCGAACGGGCTGATCGCCGATATCCTGCTACAGCCGCTCGACGGGGACTATTACCGCGAGCGTTCGGTCGACTACGCGGCAGAGTGCAGCGTGCCCGCCTATTTCGGGGCGTGCTGGGGCGTCTACGGCCTGCACCTGCCGGGGGCGCTGCGCAGTTTCGAGGCGTGGAAAGGGCCGAAGAAGCTGACCATCGGGCCGCCTGTCTACCTCGACCGGCCGTTCTACCAGTACCACCTCGAGGCGCTGCGCTGGTTCGATCACTGGCTGAAGGACAACGACACCGGGATGATGGAGGAACCCGACGTCAACCTCTTCGTCACCGGGACGGGCCGCTGGAAGCAGGGGCAGCGGTGGCCGGTGCCGCAGACGCGCTTCACCCGGTTCTATCTGCACGAGGCGGGCGAGCTGTCCGAGCGCGAGTACCGGCCCGGCGAAGGCGCGACGAGCTTCGAGGATTCGCCCTACAGGCGCGGGCAAGCCGAGTTCTGGACCGCCGAGTTCGTGGAGGAGACCGAGCTTGCCGGGCCAATCGCACTGAACCTCTACGGCACGACCACCGACACCGAGGTGCTGTGGTTTGTCGCCCTCCTGCACAGGGATGCCGATGGCGTGGAGCGGATTCTGACCCGCGGCTGGCTGCGCGGCAGCCAGCGCGCGACAGATCCGGACCACAGCAAGCCCTGGCAGCCCTATCACCCGCATGACCGACGCGATCCGGTGACGCCGGGCAAGGCGACGCTCTACGAGATCGAGGTCCGGCCCTACGCCATCGCTCTGAAGCCGGGCGAGCGCCTCGGGCTTCGGATCAAATGCGCCGACGACGAGGCGCCGGCAAACGCGCTGGAGGTCATCAGCATGGGCCATATGGCGCGGCCTGAGGGCGCGCGCGTGACTGTACTTCATGACGAGGACCACCCCTCGCACCTGGTCCTGCCGGTGACGGCAGGCAACCGGATCGGCACCTTTGTCTCCGGGGGGCATCTCTGATGGCGCCCGAAACAATCGGTCTCTTCGGCTTCGTGGCTCTTCTGGTGCTGATTGCGCTGCGCGCGCCCATCGCCGTCGCCCTGATCCTAGTGGGCGGCGGCGGGCTCTGGATGATTCACGGCTGGGACTCCCTGATCTTCGTCGCGAGCGAGGCGCCCATCGTGTCGCTGTCGAGCTACACGCTGACGACGCTGCCGATGTTCCTTTTCATGGGTGTGCTCGCGGTGCGCATCGGGTTGGCCGACAGCCTGTTCTCGGCCGCCCACAAGTTCGTGGGCCACTACCGGGGCGGCCTTGCAATGGCGGGGGTGCTCTCCTGCGGGGGCTTCGGTGCTGTCTGCGGCAGCAGCATCGCGACCGTTAGCACGATGGCGCGCATCGCGGTGCCGCCGATGCTGCGCTTCGGCTACCACCCGCGGCTTGCCGGGGGCTCGGTAGCCGCGGGCGCAACGCTGGGCATCCTGATCCCGCCCTCGTTGCCGCTGATCGTCTACGCGATCCTTACCGAGACCTCGATCGGCAAGCTCTTTGCCGCAGGCATCGTGCCAGGCATTGTCGCGGCGCTGTTCTATATGGCCGCGGTCGCTGTCTGGATGCGGATTCGGCCAGATTACGGCCCGACGCGCGAACGCGCCGGCTGGGCCGAACGTTTCGGCGCGCTGCGCCATGTCTGGGGCGTCGTCGCGTTGTTCCTGCTGGTCATGGGCGGGATCTTCTCTGGCTTCTTCTCGCCCTCCGAAGGCGCGGCGATCGGGGCGGCGGGGGCGCTTGCCATCGGTGTGCTTACGCGGCGGCTTTCGTGGAGCGGCTTCCGCACCGCGATCTTCGAGACCGTCGAGGTCTCGACCATGATCCTTTTCATCGTCGTGGGCATCAATTTCTACGAGTACTTCCTGCAGGCATCGCGCATCCCCGAAGAAGTCGCGGCGTTCGTGACCGCGCTGGAGCTTTCGCCTTACCAGCTGATCTTCGCGCTGATCGTCTTCTTCATCCTGCTCGGCTGCGTGCTGGAAGCCATCGCGATCCTGTTCATCTTCACGCCGATCTTCTTTCCGCTCGTGCTGCAGGCCGGCTTTGACCCGGTCTGGTTCGGCATCGTCATGGTGATGGTGGTCGAGTTCGGCCTGCTGACGCCGCCCATCGGGATGAACGTGTTCATCCTGGCGAAGGTGACGCCCGAGATCCGGGTGATCGACGCCTTCGCCGGCGTGCTGCCCTTCGTGCTTGCCGACGTGCTGCGCATCGGCCTGATCGTCGCGGTCCCCGGCATCGCACTGTTCCTGCCCAACCTGCTTTACCCGTGAGGATCCCGGTCATGTTCCAGCGGCTTCAGGCAATTCTCGTGGTCCTCTCCCGCGCTATGGCATGGCTTGCCGGGGCAAGCCTCGTGGCGATGGTGGGCTTCGTCGTGCTCGACGTGCTGGGGCGCCACCTCATCCCCGGCTTCGCACTCAACGGTGCCATCGAGCTCGCGGTCGTCTGCGTGGTGCTGCTGGCCTACTTCGGTCTGCCCTGGGCCTTTGCAAGCAACGCACACATCATCGTCGACGTCGCGACGGCAGCGGCGCCTGACCGCGTCCAGCGCGCGCTCGACGCTTTCTGGCTGGTGATCAGCGCCGGCCTCGCCGGGGTGTTCTGCTGGCTGGTCCTGATCACGGGTTTCACCCTGCACGGCTACGGCGAGGTGAGCGAGATTCTGCGGATGTCGCCGCTTGTGACCTACGGCGCGGGCGCCGCGGGCCTGCTGGTGACCGTCGTCGTTGCGCTCAATACCGCGGTTGCACGGTGGCACGGAACCGATCCCGCAGGCGGCGATCCGGTCAGGCAACACGAAATCGAATGACATCGGTCTTTGAAACGGGAGGAACCGAACCATGACGACGAAGACCACACTGCTGGCCCTAGGGCTTGCCGCCGCGCTGGCCGCACCGGCCACGGCGCAGGAGTTCACGCTGAAGTTCAGCACGATGGGCGCGCCCACCAGCCCGATCCCGCAATGCATCGCGTTTCCGCTGCTCGAAGAGATCAAGGAGGCCTCGGGCGGGCGGATCGGCTATGAGACCTATATGGGTGGCACCGCCTTCGCCAAGCCCACGAAGCAGTACGAACAGGTGGCGCGCGGCGTGATGGACGTTTCGGAGGGGCCGCTGACATATGTCCCGGGCCGCTTCGCGCTGTCCGAGATTGCGACCATCCCGCTGGTGATGACGGACAACGTGGCGGGCTCTATCGCGATGACACGGCTGGCGGGCGAATGGCTGGCAGAAGAGTTCGAGGACATTCACCTGATGGGGATCATCCTGACGACGCCTTACCAGTTCCACCTGACCGAACCCCTCGCGGACATCACCGACCTCGAGGGGCGGCGGGTCCGTGTCTCGGGGCCGGGGCTGACGGCGATGGTCGAGACCTTCGGTGGAGTACCGGCCGCCATGCCACTGCCGGAAAGTTACGAGAACATGCAGCGCGGGGTCATCGACGGCGCGATTGCGCCGTGGACCGCGGTGGCGGCGTTCAAGCTGCAGGAGGTGGCCAAGACCCATATCCAGGCCGATCTCTCGGTCGGCCTCACCTTCATTGGGATGAGCAAGAAATTCTTCGCGTCCCTGCCCGAGGACCTTCAGGAGCTGATGCAAAGCGAATTCATGGGCGAGCGCATCGCCGAGCACGGTGCCAACTGCTTCCGCAAGGTGGACGAGGTCGCCATCGGGATCGCCGAGGGCGCGGGCAACGAGATCGTCGTGCTGTCCGAGGCCGACCGGGCGCGTGCCATCGCGCTTCTGGAGCCGGTGGTCGGCGAACTGATCGCCGAGGTCGAGGCCAAGGGCAAACCTGGCCGCGGTTTCTACGAGGCGCTGAAGGCCGAGATCGCCAAGGTCGAGGCCGAGTTGGCCGCACGTTGACAAGCCGCGCGCCGCTCCGTCAGGTGGAGCGGCGCGCCCGCCTGCCGGAGGGTCCCGCCACGACGGACGCGCCCAACTTTCTGTTCATCATGTGCGACCAGCTTCGCTGGGACTACCTGTCCTGTGCCGGCCATCCAACATTGGAGACGCCGAATATCGACGCGCTGGCCCGGCGCGGCGTCAGTTTCGAGCGCGCTTACGTGCAGTCGCCGGTCTGCGGCCCCTCGCGGATGTCGACCTACACCGGCCGCACGGTGTTCTCGCATGGCGCCTCGTGGAACGGCGTGCCGCTGCCGGTCGGCGAATGGACCCTAGGCGACTACCTCTCGCCCGACTACCGCGTCGCGGTGGCTGGCAAGACCCATGTGCGCGCCGATGTCGAGGGAATGCACCGCCTCGGCCTCACCCGCGACACCGAGATCGGGCTTTTCGTCTCGCAGGGCGGGTTCGAGCCCTTCGACCGGGACGACGGAATACACACCGCACAGCTGATCGAACGTCGCGGAGAGTCGACCTATAACGGCTGGCTGCGGGCGCAGGGCTATCCGGGCGACAACCCCTGGCACGATTTCGCGAATTCGGTCGTGACCGATAGCGGCGAGATCGTCTCGGGCTGGGAGCTGAAATCGGCGCCCTATCCCGTGCGCGTGTCCAGGGAGCATTCGGAAACAGCTTACATCACCGACCGGGCCATCGAGTTCATCGGCGAGGCGCACGACCGCCCTTGGCTCTTGCACCTGAGCTACATCAAGCCGCACTGGCCCTACGTGGCGCCCGCGCCCTACCACACTCTCTACGGGCCCCAGGACATCGTCCCCGCGGTCCGGAGCGAGGCCGAGCGGCAGACGGCGCATCCCGTCCTCAAGGCGTTCATGGACATGCGCGCCTCGGTCTCTTTCTCGGACGATGCCGTCCGGCGGACGGTCGTGCCGACCTACATGGGCCTTGTGAAGCAGATCGACGACGAGATCGGGCGGCTGCTGCAATATTTGGAAACTCAGGGGCTCGCGGAAAACACGGTCGTCGTCTTCACCTCGGACCACGGCGATTACCTCGGCGATCACTGGATGGGCGAGAAGGAGCTGTTCCACGAAGCGTCGGTCCGGGTCCCCCTGATCGTCATGGACCCGCGGCCCGCGGCCGACGCCACGCGGGGACAGCGGGTCGGGGACCTGGTAGAGGCCATAGACCTCGCGCCCACCTTCCTCGCTCTCGCTGGACGGCCCGCCGATGACCAGCGGCTGGAGGGGCGGTCGCTGCTGGGCTATCTCGACGGCACGTCCCCGGTCGACCCGCGGGACGGGGTCTTCTCGGAACTGGACTATTCGTTCTACGCGGCCCGGCAGGCGCTTGGCCTCGGCCCCAACGACGGGCGCGCCTTCATGCTGCGGACCGGGCAGTGGAAATACGTCGACTTCCTCGGGTTCCGCCCCCAGCTCTTCGATCTTCACGAGGACCCCGGCGAGCTGACCGACCTCGGCGACAGCGCGGCACATGCCTCGGTCATGGCAGAATTGCGGGCGATGCTCGTCGACCGCCTCGCCCGAAGGCGTTACCGTGTCACGGAAAGCGACCGGTCCGTCGAGGCCCGGACAGCGAACGAGGAGGCGGTCGGCGTGAGGATCGGGGAATGGTAGAGGGGCGCGCGCAATCCGGCGGACAGACGCAAGAGACGGCCGCAGAGGCCGCGGACGGCCAGTCGGACCGATCCTCGCGGCTGACCCGCAAGGACTGGATCGACGCGGCATGGAAGGCACTGGCGCAGGGCTCGATCGATACCGTCAAGGTGGACCGGCTCGCCAAGGACCTGAAGGTGACGCGCGGCAGCTTCTATTATCACTTTGCGAACCGGGAGGATTTGCTTGACGCGGTGCTCGACCGCTGGCTTGGGCTTCTCGGCCTTCAGGAAGCCATCACGCCGCACATCCTCGCCCTGTCCGAACCCGAGACAAAGCTATGGGCAGTCTACGAATACGTCATCCGCAATATCACCGGGCCACAATCGGTGTTCCTGCGTGTCTGGGCCCGCAAGTCCCGGCCGATGCTTGCCCGGATGCAGAGCGAGGACGACCAGCGCAGGGCGCATTACGCGACGCTCTTTCGCGACATGGGATTCGACGAGGCCGAGGCGGGGTTCCGCGCCGAGATGTATTTCGGCCTGGTGATGAGCGAGTTCCTCCGCAACGGCGCCCTGCCGCTCGACACCCGGCTGGCACTTGGGCGCCGGCAGCACGATTTCCTGGTAGAGGCGCAGCGCCCCGCATCCAGGTGAGTTGCACGAAGTGGCGGCCAAGGAAGTGCGCCGAGCGCCGCTTGGTTCTTCGGGCGGGCCCCTGAGGTCCGCTCAATCCAAGCGTGCTCGAACCTCCGCTTCTGGGAAATCGAGCTGCACCGCTGCGATAAGGTGGCTGAGGGGCAAAGATCTGAACGACCGACCATGCCGAGGGCGCATCGGTCCGGTTAGTCCGCTACTCGGACCTCGGTGCAGACCCCAGCGAACGTCCTGTGTGGATGGCTCCTGCATAGCAAGACATTTTTGAGATGATTTCGTGCGTTTGTCAGAAGCAGTCGTGTGTCCGGCCTGTTTGCGCGGCTTTGACCGCTGGCCCTGATGGGTTCCGCAAACCAGGTCCCTTACGGCTTAGCGGGCTATAGCGCCCGGGACATTCGACGGGGTGTCCTAGCTTTGGCGGCTGACTTGTGCACCATCACATCGCAGGTCTTGCTAACTCGTGGTTCTTTCTCCTCAGGCCATATGTGGATTGTAGGGTGCGTTGCGGGTGAGAACGGCCCAAACGATCCGAGCCGTCTTGTTCGCCATCGCGACTGTAGCCAGGCGGGCAGGTTTGCGTTCGAGTAGCGACGTCAGCCATTGGCTGGCGCGCTCTGGATGTGACCGGGTTTGTCGGACCAATGAGGTCATGCCGACGACAAGCAACGATCGCAGATACTGGTCGCCCATCTTGGTGATCCGACCAAGCTTCTCTTTTCCTCCGCTGGACTTGTTTGCCGGTGTCAGCCCCAGCCAAGCTGCAAATTCCCGACCGTTCCGGAACTGATGCCCGTCTCCAATACTGGCGATGATGGCAGACGCAGTCACTGCGCCAACGCCAGGGATCGTGCGCAACAAGCGGACACGCGCATCTTCTTTGGCGACCTGCTTCAAGCGATCTTCGTACCAGCGGACCCGCTTGTGCAGAGCCATGAGCTGTTCGGACAGGTTGCAGATCACCTCATTGGCGATGTCTGGCATGTCGAGGACTTCGCCCAAGGTGATGTCCTCGGCAAAACCAATCACGCGTGCCAGCCCTCTGGGGATGTAGATGCCGAACTCGGCGACCAGACCACGCAGGCCGTTGATCAATTGCGTCCTTTGGCGAACAAGAAGGTCACGAGCCCGATGCAGTGAAAGCAATGACTGCTGCTCCACGGTCTTAATCGCAACAAAGCGCATCGTTGGGCGGGTCACGGATTCGCAGATTGCTTCGGCATCAATGGCATCAGACTTCCCACGCTTGACGTATGGCTTCACATACATCGGCGGGATCAACCGAACCTCGTGGCCCAAGGCCGTGAGTTCGCGAGCCCAATGATGGGCGCTGCTGCAGGATTCCATGCCGATCAGGCAGGGCTCCAACTTCGCAAAGAAAGCCAGAAACTGCGCCCGCCGCAGGGGCTTGTTGAACACCACTTCCTCGGTGGCGGTGATCCCGTGAACCTGGAAAACGTTCTTCGCCAGATCAATGCCGATTGTGGTAACTTGCATGGGGTGGCTCCTCTCATAAGCAGACTTTGACACCTGCACTATGGCGCATCGCGACGCCGGTTGGAGCAGGAGCCATCCACCCCATCGGCATTCCGCCGATGTGACGGATGCTGCGGCCTGCACGAATCTTGCCGATAGGTTCCAAAGCGTCACTCGCAAATAGCATGATTGACAGGATTCATCCGTCTCGGCCAGTTCACTGGCAGCGTAGCAGGCAAGGCCAAACATGGTTCATAGGTGGCGGCGATGCGGTGCCGCTTCCTGTGCCAGCGTGCGTGCGCCAGCCAGCCAGCTGCAAGCATCGAGGTCGCAGGAATCGTTGGGTCCCTCTCCCCGCTTTACTGAAGTGCGGGTCGTCGCTGCCACGAGCTGCGCCGATGTTCGACGTCGAAATTCGTACGCGAAAGAGCCTGCCAGCTTATTGGGCGCCGTTTGACACGTTAATTATTCGGTGACGGCATGGCTGGAACTGCACGGGAGTTGAGAGGAATCGAGGTGCGAGCGCGGAGACCGGGGCCAGTGACATCGACGCCGCGCGCCGCCGCCCTGCCTCAGATGCCCCATCCCACGCCAAGGTGTGCGTAGCAATCACACGCACCCATCGAACCCACTGATATCACTTAGCTTTATGGCTTCCATTCGGCAGGCGTCGGTGGCCCCGCAGGCCTTCAGGATCCAGGTTCATTCAAGGAACTTGTGGACCAGGCTGTCGACGACGACGCAGGTCGTGCCAACGGCCTCCCAATCGGGCCTGTCGGGCCGCCCGCCGAGGAGGATATCGGCCAGAATCATGTTCGCGAGCTTTGATCAGACGCCCTCAACGCGAGAGAACGCGGCCACCAGACGCGCGCGGGCGGTGTCGATCCAGTCGATGTTAGCTTCGTGCTTTTTGGTCATCGGCGGTTTCACCGGCATCGGCTTTGCCCCCACCAGCAATGTCAGCCTCAGCAACTTCCGCCTTCGCCGCAGCGATCTGCGCGTCGATGAATCCGACCAGTCCATCCGCGGACATCCCCTGCCGGAAGCGCCCCAGGTGTTCGGGGCGCCCCGGTAGGCGGGCCACGGACAGGAAGAGGGCGCCTGCCTCGGGAGACCACAAACCCTTCCGCTTCAGATCGTGACGCCAGGCGTAGATCTGCAGGCGTGTCACCTCGTGGCGCTGCGCAATCTGGGTCACCGTCGCGCCGTCGATCCCCCCCGCGCTCACACTCGCCAGTCTTGCCTCGTTGTCCAACCGCCGGCGGCGCTCAACGCGCAGAACATCGCCACGCATCACCCCTCCGCACAAAAGAGACGTCGTGCGAGACGTCGCTATGCACGTGTCCTTGGCCCTCAGGCCGAAATCTGGCAGGCGGTGCCAAACCGGTGGTTACGATTGATCCTCCGATCCGCCAATCCCCCCCCTTTCGGCCACCCGAGTTTGACCAGGCAACCATAACACAGGATGCTGCGACGCATCCGAGGTCGGCAAAGAGCCCTTGGTGAACCAATTTCGAAGCCCTTAGGAGATCCGCTCTTCTGGCTCTATCGGACATTGACTTTGCAGGGCCTTCCATTCACGCGCGTAGGTCGTGAGCAGACCCCTCAGTTGCTCGTTTGGAACGGATACTTCCAGCCCGTTTTTTCCCAGGCTTCCGTCGGTCACGACAAGAAGGGCAGCGCCCTGGCTTGTTCCTGTTGTGCTTGCCATGGGAATTACCGGTGAGGACGACGTGACTGCAAGCATCCAGAGGTAGGCCTGGTTGCGGGCGAACGGGCCCTCGACGACAACCGGGCCCTCATGTCCGATGAGCTCAAGGCAACGGGACGTCACCAGCGCCAGATAGAGGGCTACCGCCGCAGACCGATGTCCGGACCCCAACGCCGGCACCGTGCCGTGCCAGCGTGCCTGTGATCCGGCGAAAGGCCCAGTCTGTGGCATCACGGCCGGCAGAAGCATTGTCTTTTGTGTCAGTACCTCGAGAATCTGCGCGGTAACCGGGTTTGCGGGTGTGCCGCCGAGCGCGATGTCGTATTCCCTCCCGCCCATGAAGCGCGCGGATGGCACGGGGTCGCCATGGGCATTCACATTGACCAGTGTGTCGAGCGCGGGATCGAGGGTCACGGGTTTGCCGCCAACGCCCATGGCAATTACCCATGTGCCCGTCGAGATGACGCTGAACGGAGGCGCCCGCGTGACGAGATGTGACAGAAGCGATGCGTTGGAATCGTGAATACCGCAATAGACCGGAGTTTGCGAGGGGAGCCCGGTCTGGCGGGCAACCTGGGGCAGGATTGGGCCAAGACGCTCGCCGGGTTTGCGGGGCGGGGCAATCTTGTCGGCGATGCCAAGCGTTTCAGGAAGCGACGAAAACACCCCGTCGAACGGATTCCACAGATCGGTGTGGCACCCCAGAGACGTCACATCCGTCGCAAGGACGCCAGTCAGGCGGTAGGTCCAGAATTGCGGGTAGGTCACGACGTGATGGACCCTGTCCCGCAGCTGCGGGTCGGTCAGCAATTGCCAGTGAAGCTGTCCGCCAAGGTTAAGACCCAGCGGCAGGCGCGGCGACCCGGTCTGGGAGAACGCGGGCCGGATCGCATCGTAGGCGTTGGCACAGGCGTCTGGACCGTCGTGCTCGTAATCGAGGATGGGTGCCGCCAGCTCGCCGTCCTTATCTAGCAAAGCGCCCGCCGCCCCGTGCGTGGTGACGGTAATCGCCTCGATACCGTACTCGGCGTGGAAGCGGGCAAGCCCGTTCAACAGGAACGCCCAATGCCCCTCGACATCGAAATGCGGAAAAGGCGGGCCGGGCAAGACCGTATTCGGCCGTGTGATGACCGCGACTTCCGATAGGTCAGAAAGCCGGACGAGTGCCAGCTTGGCGTTCGTCTTGCCGATGTCGATGACGGCGACGTGTCCGCTGGTCATGGCATATGGAAGACGGGCGTCAGTGACACCACGACCGGTTCGTTGTCGTCATGGACCTGCATGATGTCGGCCATGTGCGCCCACCATTTCTTCATGATGGCGTGGCTCGGCAGGTCGTCCATCTTGTGGTCATCCGTACGCCAGAGAACACCGAAAAGAATGTTCGTCTCCTCGTCTAGATGGATGGAATAGTCCGAGACGCCGGCGTCCTTCAGAAGCGCCACCAGCTCTGGCCAGATCTCGTCATGGCGCTTCTTGTATTCATCTTTCGCCCCCGGATTGAGACGCATCTTGAAGGCATGTTTCTGCATCAGGCGCGCCACCTCTCCCAAAGCCGCGGCAGGGCGATGACGCCGATCAGAAGCGCGCCGATCACAATGGACATCACGATCCCGGGCACGTTGAGAAGGCCAAGCCCGAACGTCACCAGCCCCATGACGAACGCAGCGATCACCACGCCGGGTATCGACCCCGAGCCGCCGAGGATGCTGACCCCGCCGAGGACGACCATTGTGACGATCTCCAGTTCCCATCCCAGCGCGATGGACGGGCGGGTCGAGGCCAGCCGCGAGGTCAGGCAGATCGCTGCCACGCCCGACATCAACCCTGTAAGCAGGAAGAGTATGAACTTCACGCGGGACACACGGGTGCCCGAGAACTGGGCACCAACCGGGTTATTGCCGATGGCATAAACGGCCCGCCCGAAGTTCGTCTTGTGGAGAAGGACGAAGTAGACTAGCGCGATCAGGGCGAAGAGCACCAGCTCGAACGAGATGACCCAGAAAACGTAGCCTTGCCCGAAGAAGGCGAACTCGGACGGGTAGCCGCGATAGGCCTGGTCGCCCAGAACGATGTAACTGATGCCACGGAAAAGGCTCATCGTGCCGATGGTGACGACGATGGAGGGCAGGCCCATCCGGGTGACGAGAAAGCCGTTGAAGGCGCCGCAAAGAAGCCCGACGCCCAGTCCGATCAGCACGAGCCCCGGCGTGCCGACACCCACTTGAACGGCGGCACCCATGGCGGTCGAGGCCAGCGCGATGATCGAGGCCACAGAGAGGTCGATCTCTCCCGCGATGATCAGCAACGCCATCGCGAAGGCGATCATCGCCTTTTCCGTGAAGTTGAACGTCATGTCGCTTAGGTTCCAGGCGTTCAGGAAATAGGGCGACGCGAGGCTGTTGGCGATGAAGATGGCGACGGCGACAGCCAGAAGCAGCGTCTCCCAGCTTTTGAGGCGCTGCTCCAGCGGGGATCGCAGGCGGTCGGGAATACTGCGGGTCGTGTCTGTCATGTGGCCTGCTCCGCGCGCTTGAGGATGATCCGGCCCTTGCCCCGGTTGGCCTGGGCATTCAGCGCCACCGCGATGATGATCGCGCCACCCGAGATCGCTAGCTGCCAGAAGGGCGAGATATCGACGACCGGCAAGGCATTGGAGATGATCCCAAGGAACAGGGCCCCAAGCATCGCGCCCACTACGGTGCCGATCCCCCCCATGATCGCGACGCCGCCGATGACACAGGCCGCCACGACGTTGAGTTCGAACCCGCCGGCCAGATCGACGAAGGCGACGGCGAAGCGGGAGACCCAGAGATACCCGGTCAGGCCCGCCAGAGCGCCCGAGATCGTGAAGGCCCAGAACTGGGTCTTGCCGACGTCGATGCCGGCATAGGTGGCCGCATGCGGGTTGCCGCCCGCGGCGTAGAAGGCGCGGCCGAGGGTAGTGCGGGTCATCACGAGGGAGAAGAACACGACCGCAAGGATCGCCATCCAGCTCATCACCGGCAGGCCCAGAAGTTCCGCACGTGGGAAGGCCTTGAACGAGTCACTGAACTCATGGGCATTGACCCATTTGCCGTCGGACAAAAGGAAGATCGTGCCGCGAAAGATCGCCATCGTGCCCAGCGTCACGACGATGGGCGGAATGGCGAGCTTCCAGACCAGAACGCCGTTCAGCATGCCGAGCAGCGTGCCGAAACCGATGGCGATGACGATGATCACCGCCACCGGCAGGCCCGGCATCGCAACGTTGATCATCGCAACGACCATGCCCGTCAGCGCCAGATTGGCCGCAACGCTGAGGTCGATGCAGCGCGTCAGGATCACGATCATCTGGCCGATGGCCAGCAGGATCAGCGGCGCGGTGTCATTGAAGACGTTCGCCAGGTTCGACGGTGCGATGAAGGCGGGAAACCGCGAGGCGATGATGGCCAGAAGCGCAAGGATCGCGCCGGTCAGCAGCACCTCGCGGGACATCAGGAATTGTTTGGACATAGGCCCGCCTTTCTCAGATGCCGGCAGCGTGACGCACAAGCGTTTCGGGTGTCATCTCTTCGCCCGAAAGCTCCGCCGCGATCCGGCCCTCGCGCATCACGATCACCCGGTCGGACATGCCGAGGACTTCCGGGATTTCCGAGCTGACCATGATGACCGCCAGACCCTGAGCCGCAAGTTCGGCCATGAATTCATGCACGGCGGCCTTCGATCCGATATCAATGCCCTTGGTCGGCTCGTCGAGAATGATGACCCGGGGCTGGGTGGCCAGCCACTTTGCAATGACGACCTTTTGCTGATTGCCGCCGGACAGGTTGCCGACATGCGTGTCCAGCGAGGCTGCGCGCAGGTCGAGCCGCACGGTGTACTCCCGCGCCAGCTTGAATTCTTCGGCCAGCCGCAGGAAGCCATTGCGCGAGGTGCGGTCAAGCGACGACAGCGTCACGTTCTGGAAGATCGGCAGCGCGGTGATCGCCCCCTGGGTGCCGCGGTCCTCGGGCACATAAACGATGCCTTTGCCGACGGCATCTGCAGGGGATCGGATCACGGCGCGCTCGCCGTCGATCCGCACCTCGCCCGCCGAAGGGCGCGTGATGCCGAATAGCGCCTGCATGAGTTCGGAACGGCCCGCACCGACCAGACCATAAAACCCGAGGATCTCTCCCCTGCGCAACCTGAAGCTGATGTCGGCGAATTCGGTCGGATGCTCGTAGCCTTCGACCACAAAAAGCTCATCGCCGACGTTGTGGGCGCGGTCGGGGAAGATCTGGCTGACATCCCGGCCGACCATCATCTTGACCAGTTCGGCCTCGGACACATCGGCGATGGCACCATTGCCCACCAGGGCACCATCCCGGAAGACCGTGAAATTGTCTGCGATGCGGAAGATCTCGTCGAACTTGTGGCTGATGAAGAGGATGGCCTTGCCCTGGCCTTTCAGCTTTTCCACGAGTTCGTAAAGCTCTTCGATTTCCTTCTGGCTGAGCGCGGCGGTGGGCTCGTCCATGATGACCACGCTGGCGTCGATGGACAGCGCGCGGGCGATGGCCACCAGGTGCTTGTTGGCGATGCCGAGGTCCTTGAGCTTGTTGCGCGGGTCGATGTTGGCACCGATGCCCTCAAGGATCTCGCGGGCCTTCTCGACCATCGTGGCGGTGTCGATCAGGCCGAACCGCCCGCGAGGCGCGTGGCCCAGAAACACGTTCTCGGCCACCGACAATTCATCGAACAGAACCGTTTCCTGGTGGATCGCGGTAACGCCGGCGGCGCCGGCATCCTGAGCGGTGAGAAGACGGACAGGCTGGCCACCCATCTCGATCTGCCCGCCATCGGGCTGATAGATGCCGGTCAGGATCTTGACGACCGTGGATTTGCCCGCGCCGTTTTCGCCCACCAGGGCGGTGACCTTGCCGGGGAAAAGCTCCAGCGACACTTCCGACAGAGCCGTGACACCGGGGAAGGTCTTGGTCACCCGGTTCAGCGACAGGATCGGGACCGCGCCGTCGGGGCGGGCAACGTCGGGTTTCTGAGCTGCTTGCATCAACATCCGGTTCGGTCCTGGTCTCGATGGGGTATCGGCGCAGCGGGTTCGCTGCGCCGATCCAGGTCAGACGATCAGAAGATGTCCTTGAACTGATCGATGTTGGACGCGTCGTAGGTGAACGGATCCGACATGGCGGCGGTGTTGGTGTCGTCGAGCGTTACCGAGCCCATCCGGCCCGTCGGGATTTCCGCACCCGGTTCGGCGGTCGCGGCTTCCGTTGCCAAGGCGTGCGCGATCATCGTCGCGGAGTAGCCAAGGTCGATCGGGTTCCAGATGGCAAAGCTCTCGGTGGCGCCGGATTCGACACAGCCGGCCATCTCGGACGGCAGGCCAAGGCCGGTCACGTTGATCTCACCGATCTTGCCCGCATCGGACACCGCCTGACAGGAGGCCAGAATGCCGACGGTCGTGGGCGCGATGATGGCCTTCAGGTCCGGGTAGGACGCCATCAGGCCCTGGGCCTCGCGGTAGGACTTGTCAGACAGGTCATCGCCGTAGACCGTGGCGACAAGCTCGATGCCGGGGTAGTTCGGCAGCACCGCTTCGGCGGCCGCGATCCAGGCGTTCTGGTTGGTCGCCGTGGCCGAGGCCGACAGGATCGCCACCTGACCGCCGTCAGGCATATGGTCTGCGGCAAGCTTGAGGATCGTGTTGCCGATCAGCGGGGTGGAAGACGGGTTCAGGTGCATCTGACGGCCATCTTCATTGACGCCGCTGTCCCACGAGATCACGGTGATGCCCCGCTGCATCGCGCGGCTCAGGGCGGGGGCGACTGCGTCAGGGTCGTTAGCCGAAATCGCGATGGCATCGACGCCCTGGGCGATCAGCGAGTTGATGACCTCGATCTGACCCTCCGCGGTGGTGTCGGTCGGACCGGTATAGATGATCTCGACATTGCCAAGCTCGGCGGCAGCTTCCTCGGCGCCTTTCGCGGCGGCCTCGAAGAAGCCGATACCCAGCGCCTTGACGACGAGCGCGATGCGCATGTTGTCCTGCGCCATGGCGCTGGTGCCCATGAGGCCGGCGGCAAGGCTCATGCCCGCGACCAGCGAAGTGAATGTGCGACGTTTCATTTGATGTCCTCCCAGAGAGACGTTTGCTTTAGGCCGTTTCATGAGGCGGCCTCTTCCTCTTGAGCGCCCCCCGTTTGGGCGACGATCAGTTTCACGTCCGCAGCGTCCAGCATGGCTGCCGCCTTGTCCGAGATCCCTTCATCCGTGATCAGTGTGGAAATGCGTTCGAGCCCGCAAAGCACGAGGCTGGAGCGCTGGTCGAACTTGCTGCTGTCCACCAGCACGACAAGTTCATCGGCCTGCCCCATCAGCTTTTCCTCGGCGCGGATCAGCAGCGGGTCGGCCTCCATCAGCCCCAGCGGGCCGATCCCCTGCGCGCCCATGAACATGCGGCGGGCGTAGAAATTGCGCGTCACGTCATTCTCGAAGGGCGAAAGGATGATGTTCTGTTCGCGATAGATCGCACCGCCCGACACCATAACGGTATTCTTGGAATGCTTCAGAAGATGGTCGGCGATTGGAAACGAGTTGGTGAAGACCTGGCAGCGCCGGGTCGCCAGTGGATGCACCATCTGGAACGTGGTCGTCCCGCCGTTGATGATGATCGGATCGCCGTCATCGCACAGATCCACGGCAGCACGCGCGATGGCCTGCTTTTCGGTGATCCGAAGCGTTACGTTCACGGCAAAGGTGCGGCCGGCGAGGCCGACGAATTGCGGAGGGGCCAGCGCCTCTACCCCGCCACGGACGCGGCGCACCTTCTGCTGCATGTGAAGGGCGGCGATGTCGCGGCGGATCGTGGCCTCGGATGCGCCGGTCAGGTTGCACAGATCGACAACCGTCACCACGGCCCGGTCCTGGACGGCGGACAGAATGATCCTGTGGCGTTCTTTCTCGTGCATGGATGCCTCCCTGACGATGAAGGCTGCAGGGATTCTCATGCTGCGTCAATCAAAAATAATCATAATCTCTCATTCTGCGATGCAGCATGATTGAAAGTGATTGTTCTCGATTGACAAAGCAACGCATGCGCCGCACGCTTCTTGCCAAGCAAACCGCGGCTTGGCCCGTCTGCACTGGAGCGCACCATGTTGAAATCAATCGATAAACCCTTGCTCAAAAGCCGTTGGGACGTCGGGGCCGCCGAGGGCATGAGCGAATCGGAGCTGCTGCTTTATCGGTCGAACATCCTGGGTGCCGACAAGCGGGTCACCAATTACGGCGGAGGCAATACCTCGGCCAAGGTTCTGGAGACCGATCCGCTGACGGGCGAAGAGGTCGAGGTGCTTTGGGTGAAGGGCTCTGGTGGCGATATCGGTTCGATCAAGTTGGACGGGTTCGCGACGCTTTACATGGACAAGCTGAACGCTCTGAAACCGCTTTATCGTGGCGTCGAGTTCGAAGACGAGATGGTCGGCTTCCTTCCCCATTGCACGTTCAAACTGAACCCGCGCGCGGCCTCAATCGACACGCCCTTGCACGCGTATGTGCCGCGCAAGCATGTGGACCACGTCCATGCCGATGCGATCATCGCGATTGCCGCCTCGAAGAATTCCAAGGCACTGACGAAAGAGATTTTCGGCGACCGCATCGGCTGGTTGCCCTGGAAGCGTCCGGGCTATGAGCTGGGCCTTTGGCTGGAGAAATACTGTATCGAGAACCCCGAGGCCGACGGGGTCGTGCTGGAAAGCCACGGGCTTTTCACCTGGGCCGACACGGCCAAGGATTGCTACGACACCACCATCGACGTGATCAATCGCGCGACGGAGTGGCTGCAAGACCGCACGGCGGGCGTGCCGGCGTTTGGCGGTGCAAAGTACCAGTCGCTCGACGAGGCAGGGCGCCGCGCGGTGGCCGCCCGGCTGATGCCCGCGATCCGCGGCTTCGTCAGCGGCAACCAGCATATGGTCGGCCATTTCAACGACAGCCCCGAGGTGCTGGAGTTCGTCAACGCGGCGGACATGGAACCGCTGGCGGCGCTGGGCACGTCCTGCCCGGATCACTTCCTGCGCACCAAGATCCGCCCGCTGGTGGTCGCGTTCGACCCGGCGAAGGGCAATCTCGACGCGGTTCTGGAGGGTCTGCCCGCGCAGATCGCCGCCTATCGCGAGAATTACGCGGCCTATTACGAACGCTGCAAACACGCCGACAGCCCCGCGCTGCGCGACCCGAACGCGGTGGTTTACCTTGTGCCCGGCGTGGGCATGATCACCTTCGCCAAGGACAAGGCGACGGCGCGGATATCGGGTGAATTCTACGTCAACGCCATCAACGTGATGCGCGGTGCGTCCGCCGTCAGCGAATACCAGGGCCTGCCCGAGCAAGAGGCCTTCGATATCGAATACTGGCTGCTCGAAGAGGCGAAGCTGCAGCGCGTGCCGAAACCCAAGTCGCTTGCCGGGCGGGTCGCGCTGGTCACGGGCGGTGCAGGCGGTATCGGCGCCGCGACCGCCGCACGTTACCTCTCCGAAGGTGCCTGCGTGGTGCTGGCCGATATCAATGCTGACACCCTGAAAAGCGCGCAGGACAGCCTGACCCAGCATTTCGGCGCGGATGTCGTCCGCTCGGTCATTATGGATGTCACAAGTGAAGACGCCGTGGCGCACGCCTTTGCCGAGGCGGCCGTGGAATTCGGCGGGGTCGACATCCTCGTGTCGAATGCCGGTATCGCCTCCTCTGCACCGGTCGAAGAGACTACGCTGGCGCTGTGGAACAAGAACATGGACATTCTGTCCACCGGTTATTTCTTGGTAAGCCGCGAAGCCTTTAGGCTGATGCGGGTGCAGGATATGGGCGGGTCCATCGTCTTCGTTGCCTCCAAGAACGGCCTTGCGGCATCGCCTAACGCTTCGGCCTATTGCACCGCCAAGGCCTCCGAGATCCACCTGGCCCGCTGTCTTGCGCTTGAAGGCGCCGAGGCCGGAATCCGCGTCAACGTCGTCAACCCCGACGCCGTCCTGCGCGGCTCCAAGATCTGGGAGGGCGAGTGGCTGGATCAGCGCGCATCGACCTATGGCACCGACAAGGAAGGGCTGGAGGAGATGTACCGCCAGCGCTCGATGCTGAAACGGTCGGTCCTGCCTGAGGACATCGCCGAAGCCTGCTATTTCTTCGCCGCCGACACCTCGGCCAAGTCCACCGGCAACATCCTCAACGTTGATGCCGGCAACGTGCAGGCGTTCACGCGCTGATCGCGCCACTCTGGGAGGACTGTCATGGGTTACGAAAACGCAAAAGCGGCCTTTGCCGAGTGGGGCGTGGACACCGAGGCCGCGATCGAGCGGCTGAAAACGGTCCCGATGTCGATGCATTGCTGGCAAGGTGACGATGTCGTGGGGTTCGAAAAGCGCACAGGATCCTCCGGTGGCGGAATCCAGGCGACGGGCAACCACCCGGGCCGCGCGCGCACGCCGGACGAACTACGCGCCGATCTGGAATTCGCCTATTCCATGATCCCCGGCCGGCACCGTCTCAACCTGCACGCCATGTATCTGGATACGGATGAGACACCGGACCGGGACGAAATCGAATACAAGCATTTCGCGCCCTGGGTGGACTGGGCCAAGGCGCAGGGGATCGGGCTCGACTTCAACCCTACTTTCTTTGCCCATGCCAAGGCCGACGACAACCTGACCCTGTCGCATCCCGACGCCGGCATTCGCGAGTTCTGGATTGAACACGGCCGCCGCACCCGCGACATCGCCGCACGCATGGGCGCCGAGCTTGGCAGTCCTTGTGTAAACAACATATGGGTGCCCGACGGCTACAAGGACACGCCGATCGACCGGATGGCGGCACGTGGGCGGCTGGAGGCCTCGCTCGACGCCATGCTTTCGCCGGATCAGGATCCGTCGCAGATGCTGGATGCGGTCGAATGCAAGCTCTTCGGAATAGGGGTCGAGGCCTGCACTGTCGGCAGCCACGAATTCTACCTGGGTTACGCGATCCGCAAGGGCACATTGCTCTGCCTCGACATGGGGCATTTCCACCCCACCGAGAACATCGCCGACAAGCTGAGCGCCGTTGCCCTCTCCCTGCCCCAGATCCTCTTGCACGTGTCGCGCCCGATGCGCTGGGACAGCGACCACGTGATCCTGCTGAACGACGACATCCTCGCGATGGCCCACGAAATGGTCAGCGCGAACCTCCTGGACCGCACCTTCATCGGTCTCGATTTCTTCGACGCCACCATCAGCCGGACAGCCGCCTGGGTGATCGGGGTGCGCAACATGCAAAAAGCGCTGCTTCGGGCACTGCTGACGCCCTGGGATCGATTGAAGTCGGCGGAGGATCGGCTGGATTTCACAACCCGCCTAACGATGACCGAGGAATTCCGGGATCTGCCGTTCGGAGCAGTCTGGGCCGAATTGTGCGAGCGCTTGGGCACGCCGTGCGGCCTGTCAATGATCGGCGAACTGGACGCGTACCAGGTCCGCGTGGCGTCGCGAGATTAGACCCTGATCGCTAAGGGGCCGAGGGATGTTGCAAGCTGGGCCACGTCCTTCAGACGCATGGCCGTTTTCCGACCTGGATCAGCCACGCGCCGGAGCTGGTCGTATGACGTCCTGGTCCCGCAACCGAGACGTTCTTGGAAAAAGCCCGACGATCCGCTTCGATCCACGCGTTGCGCTTCGCAGCTTAATCCGCCGCGAACGCCCCCAGGTTCCAGGAGGCTACAGGTTTTCGCTGCGGATCGCCTCGCAGACGGCGTCGGTGACCTCTCGGGTCGTGGCGTTGCCACCCACGTCGGGCGTTAGAACGCCGTCCTCACAGACCTTTTGCACCGCGCGCATCAGGCGCGCCGCCGCATTTGCCTCGCCCAGGTGGTCAAGCATCTGGCTGGCAGTCCAGAACGTCGCGACCGGGTTGGCAATTCCCTTCCCAGTAATGTCGAAGGCAGAGCCATGAATTGGCTCGAACATCGAAGGAAAGCGCCGCTCTGGATCGATATTGGCGGTTGGTGCCACACCGAGCGACCCGGCAAGAGCACCGGCAAGATCGGAAAGGATGTCGGCATGAAGGTTCGTGGCTACGATCGTATCAAGACTCTTGGGATCCTTGACCATCCGAACCGTCATCGCGTCCACGAGCATCTTGTCCCAGGTCACGTCCGGGAACTCTTGCGCCACCTCTGCCGCAATCTCGTCCCACATGACCATACCGTGGCGCTGAGCATTCGATTTGGTCACCACGGTCAGAAGTTTGCGGGGACGTGTACGGGCGAGCGCAAACGCGTACCGCATGATCCGCGTCACGCCGACGCGAGTGAAGATCGAGACTTCGGTTCCGACCTCCTCGGGCATCCCCCTGTGGGCGCGGCCGCCGTGACCAGAGTATTCCCCTTCCGAGTTTTCGCGCACGATCACCCAATCGAGATCGCCCACCGAAACGCCTCGAAGCGGGGAAATCACCCCGGGGATGATCTTGGTCGGTCTTACATTGGCATACTGGTCAAAGCCTTGGCAGATCGGAAGCCGCAGGCCCCAAAGGGTAACATGATCCGGGACGTCCGGCGCACCGACAGCTCCGAAGAAGATCGCATCGAAGGGCTTCAACTGCGCAAGCCCGTCTTGAGGCATCATCACGCCATGTGACTTGTAGTAGTTCGACCCCCAGTCAAAGTAGGTCAGGTTGAACTCGAGATCGGCCTCGCGGCGCTGAACGGCATCCAGCACCATGTGGCCTGCGGCAATGACCTCTGGTCCGATCCCATCGGCTGGTATTGCGGCGATCTGGTAGCTTCTCATGGTCATTTCCCAATGATTCCGATCACGGTCAACGGGATCGCGCAGACAGGTATCAGCCGACCCTCGATCCAGCAACCGACGTTATCCAAGCTTGACGCGCGCAGAGCAATGCTGGTTTCATCATATAAATGGTTGGTATAATGAGGCCTCAGCATGGAGCTACGCCAACTGCGTTGTCTGGTTGCGGTCGCCGAAACGCTCCATTTTGGACGAGCGGCGCAGAAACTCGACATGCTGCCAGCATCCTTTGGCCGACAGATCAGACTTCTTGAGGACGAGCTGGGTCGGCGGCTGCTTTCTCGCACGACGCGGCACGTTGAACTGACGGATGCGGGACGTGACTTCGTCAAGGCCGCGCGCGACATAGTGGAGCGCGCCGATGAACTGAAGCGATCTTTTCAAGATGGGCAGCAGGACAGTCCAAAGGTGGTCCGGATCGGCGCGATCGACAGCGCCGCAGCAGGACTGATGCCACAATTGTTGCCACACCTCCGGGACGCACATCCCGATATCGAAGTTGAGTTGCTGGAGCAGAAAACGATCCGACTATTGCCTCGTCTCCTGTCCGGGCGACTGGACGTCGCAATAGTCCGCCCGCCCGAAGTAAAGGACTCGAGATTGGAGTTTCGGGCCCTTTTCGTCGAAACGGCGGTTGTGGCGGTGCCTTCGAGCCATCACTTGGCGATGCGAGAGTCCCTTACGGTAGACGATATGGCCGACGAGCCATTGATCGTTCCGGAACGTCGTTCCCGCCCGCATAGCCATGACTTGACCATAAAGCTTTTCCTAGAGGCCGGACATACTGCGCGCATAACGCAGATCGCTGAAGAAAAGCAGACGATTGTCAGTCTTGTAGGGACCGGGGTCGGCCTTGCCATCGTGCCAAGGTGGGCATCTCGCCTTGCTGTCGGGGGCGTAACGTTTCTGCCGCTCGACCAGTCGTCAAGCACCTTGCGAGACCGGCTTGCCCTGTCCGCGGTCTGGGTTCGGGATACCCGCCATCCCGCCCGAGACGCCTTTCTGGATGTCCTGTACGCAAACATGGACGCATTGGCGAAGACGGCATAGATCCAAATAATATCAAGAAACTATATAAAACATTTTCTTCGGCGACCTCGTACTGTGCGCGTGTTGATACCAGAAGCGGGTCATGGGGGAGGCGTGCGGATGTGTTGCCGCGCGCTCTTGAGTGGCTCGAACGTGCAGCAACAATGCTGCACCGAAAGACCAAGCGGAGGAAATTCATGAAGTTCACTGCCATTGCAAAGATGACCGCAATCGCGGCAGCGACGGTCGCGCTGGCGAGCACCGCGCTCGCGCAGGACCGCACGGGCTGGCCCGAAAGCTTTACCATCGGGACCGGGTCGCAGGGAGGAACCTATTTCGGCTATGGCTCGGGCTGGGGCGGCATCGTCTCGGAAGTCACCGGTGTCTCCGGCGCTGCCGAGGTCACTGGCGGCCCGATGCAGAACATGGCGCTTGTGCATACAGGTGACTTGCCGTTCGGCATGACCACCATGGGCCCGGCAGCCGAGTCCATTGCCGGAAACAACCCGATCGCACCCGGTCTGCCGATGACGAACGCATGTGCCATGTTCCCGATGTACCAGACGCCGTTCTCGGTCACGGCGCTGGCGTCGTCGGGCATCCAGAGCGTTTCGGACATTCCTGACGGTGCGCGCATCGGCTTTGGCCCTGCGGGGTCGACCTCTGACACCTACTTCCCGCGCATGATGGAAGAGCTGGGGGTCAACTTCGAACGCCGCAATGGTGGCTGGTCCGACCTTGGCAGCCAGTTGCAGGACGGCCTTCTGGACGTGATCGCCTTTGCCGCCGGCGTGCCGGTGCCCGCGGTCAGCCAGCTTGAGGTGCAGACCGACGTGAACATCATCGAGTTCACAGAGGAAGAGCAGGCCAAGATAACCGCGGCTTTCCCGGTGGCCAACTTCGACATCGCGGCCGACACGTACACCACGCTCGACGCGCCGGCGCGTTCGGTGTCGATGTGGAACTTCGCAATCGCCAACTGCGATCTGCCGGAGAGCTTCGTCTACGAGGTTGTCAATGCGGTGATGTCCGACAACGAACGCATGGTGACCACGCACAAGGCCGCCCGCTCGACCCTGCCAGAGTTCTGGGATCGCAACACCGTCATGAAGTGGCATCCCGGTGCCGCGCGCTGGTTCTCCGAGAATGCTGGTGCCGAGATTTCGGCTGATATGATCCACGGCGGCTAAACCGCCCGCTGGCATCGCCAGGATCAGTACGCAAAAAGTCCGCGCCCGACTTCTGGGCGCGGATTACTCTTCTGAAATATCGCGCGGAAAAGGCAGGGCACATGATGGATCGTCAGGATGAACCCGACGGTGAACAACTGATTGCCCATGGCGTCGACGAGGAGCCGATCGAAGGCAATCGCCGTCTTTTTGAAGGACGCGCTTACGTCGTGCTCGCATTTCTTGCGACATTCTACGCGGCGCTTCATATGGCGGCCTTGAACGGTCTGTCGATCTCTGCGCTGACCGGGCTCGACCTGCCATTCCTGCCGCAGTTCCCGGTGGAAACCTGGAACTTCCGCATCGCGCATATCGCCGGAGCACTGGCGCTTGGCTTCGTGCTGTTCTCGGCGCAGACCTTCTCTTCGGTGAAGCCTCGTACACAGGGCCGAAAGTCCGTGTCTATTCTGGCGGCGGTGCTGATCGTCCCGGCCGCACTGGCCGGGTTCACGGCGATCGGGTTTGCCAACAGCATCGCCAGCGGCGACCTTCCCCAGATGGGCGGGCTGACGACCTGGGCCGCATTCCCGGGAACAGAAATCTACCAGGCCGAGGTGCGCTGGTTCGGCGTTCCCCTTCTGATCGCCACGTTCGGAGCGATCCTTGCCGGATGGTTCGAGCGGCGGGAGCGTTCTCAATTCGCAGCTTCGGATGTGGTGCTTGCCGTCTGCGGGATCGTCGTCGCGCTTTACCTCATTGCCATCTATGGCACGGCGGCGCGCAACTCGGTCGGAACGCCTTTCGTCCCGATCGGCGTGGCCTTCGCAGCAACTGCGGGCACGGCCATGATCCTGGAACTGACGCGCCGCGTGGCGGGTCTAGCGCTTGTCATCATTACGGGCGTCTTTCTGGTCTACACCTTTACGGCACACCTGCTGCCCGGCATCCTGGCGGTCCAGAATGCCTATACCTGGCAGCGCTTTTTTGGACATGTCTACTCGGACGCGGGCATCCTTGGGCCGACAACGGCGGTGTCATCGACCTATATCATCCTCTTCATCATCTTCGCGGCCTTCCTTCAGGCGTCGAAGGTGGGCGACTACTTCGTCAATTTCGCCTTCGCGGCGGCGGGCCGCGCGCGCGGCGGCCCGGCCAAGGTGGCGATCTTCGCCTCGGGCCTCATGGGCATGATCAACGGCACCTCGGCGGGCAACGTGGTGGCGACGGGATCGCTCACGATACCGTTGATGAAGAAGGTCGGATATCACAAGAAGACCGCCGGCGCGGTCGAGGCCGCGGCGTCCACGGGCGGGCAGATCATGCCGCCGATCATGGGCGCCGGCGCCTTCATCATGGCCGAGATCACCGGCATTCCCTATCAGGAGATCGCCATCGCGGCGATCATCCCGGCGGTGCTATATTTCGTGTCCGTCTACTTCATGGTGGATTTCGAGGCAGCCAAGCTGGGCATGCGGGGGATGCGCGAGGACGAGCTGCCGAAGTTCAAGAACATGGTGCGGCAGGTCTATCTTTTCATCCCGATCGTCATCCTGATCTACGCCCTCTTTCTGGGTTACTCGGTGATCCGGGCGGGCACGCTGGCCACCGTCGCGGCAGCAGTCGTGAGTTGGCTTACACCGCATCGCATGGGGCTTCGGTCGATCCTGCGGGCGTTTGAACTCGCAGGGATCATGTCGATCCAGATCATCGCCGTCTGCGCTTGCGCGGGCATCATTGTGGGCGTGATATCTCTGACTGGTGTCGGTGCCCGGTTTTCCGCGGTGCTTCTTGATCTTGCCGCAGCCTCGCAGCTTCTGGCGCTGTTCTTCGCCATGTGCATCGCGATCCTTCTTGGCATGGGCATGCCGACCACGGCGGCCTATGCTGTCGCCGCCTCGGTCGTCGCGCCGGGCCTGGTACAGTTGGGCATTCCCCTTCTGACCGCGCATTTCTTCGTCTTCTATTTCGCCGTGCTGTCGGCCATCACACCGCCCGTGGCGCTGGCCAGCTACGCGGCGGCGGGGATCTCGGGTGCGAACCCGATGGAGACATCGGTGGCGTCCTTCAAGATCGGTATCGCGGCCTTCATCGTGCCCTTCATGTTCTTCTACAACTCGGCCATCCTGATGGACGGTGAATGGATCGATATCATCCGTGCCGGCGCGACGGCCGTTGTGGGCGTGTTCCTACTTTCTTCCGGTGTTCAGGGTTGGTTCATGGGAGGACGTTCGGCATGGTTCATCCGTGCAATTCTGATCGCGGCGGCGCTTTTCCTGATATCGGGCGGGCTTGTCACCGACATGATCGGGGTCGGCGCGGCGATCGTTGCCTTCTTCGTTCAGAAGGTCTTTCATCCGAATCCGGACGCCCCGATGCCCGTCAAGGGCATGGACTAGGCGTGGCACTGCCCTGGTATGGCGACAAGGGCATCCTTTCGTCCCAGGGGGGATGCCCGACCCGGATTGGCTGCCCGAGCAAAACGTGCGTTCCGATCTTTGCAGTCGACACTTGCCCGCAACCAGAACCTCAAGCCATTGGCCGGAGGCAGACTGCGTGCGCCGGATCACCGGCAGATGCCTGATCGATGCCATTCAACAAGGCTGATTTGCAAAAAGGCAATGTTGTGAATCCTTATGAGGATGACAGCAGTGCTTGAAGCCGCACGGCCCGCTCGCGCACCTCAGTGGAAGACTTGTTCCTGGTCTTGCGCATGACGCTCCAACCTACTCAGGAGTTGGAGCCTCCGGCAAACCCGGTCCGGTTCAATGTGGAATGGCCCGTATTGCGAACGCACAGGCGACCGATTTGAGTCGAGAAAACTTGCTGCGATGGCGCCGTGGTTCCGCGCCATCGCATTTGACGTCGGGCAGTAGTGACTACTGCAGTGACACCATGGTCGGTTCATCCGAACCTGTCGGGGCACACCAGCCTGAAAGGATCTCTTCCTTGGCGGGATCGCTCCAGGTCGGATTGTCGATGTCGAACACGATGGGCTTGATGTAATCGACCGGATCAACCAGCCAATGCAGGCGCGGTCTTTCCTCCTGCGGCACACCCATCAGATCCATCTGGCTCACATAGCCGGCATAGACCGACAGCGACGATCCCTCGCGCGCGCGGCTTCCGGTGGTGATGTGATTGGGGATGTAGATCTTCGGCTTGATCGCGGCCTGGTACATGATCAGGTCGCGCAGGCCGTTGTTGTCGAAGTTACCCGTAGCAGCGGTACCCAGCTGCACATCCGTGGGGCCGAGCGCCTCAAGCAGGCTGATGATGCGCTGCCCGTCCTCGGGCGTGCCTTCGAAGCCGCGGCCGATCCCTTCTTTCAGCGATCCCGCCGTGTTCTGATAAACGAACGAGAAGTTGGTTCCGTCGCGCAGCATGAAGCTGAAGAACAGCGCATCGGCCCCCCCCGGAGCGCCACGGGTGGTGCGATTGTCGAACTGACGGGGATCGACGGCCTCGTAATCGGGTTCAGCCCGGCGCGGCCAAAGCGGTGTACCGGCAGGGAAGAGGTACTCGTCGCGATCATCAACGATGATCTGCACCGGGGTCGGGGGGAAATCCGGATCCGGCGGAACAGCCTGCGAATGCAAGTGCCGGAATGCGGTCACACAGGCCTGCGGCTCAAGGAATGACAGGTTGACCACTTCGGTGCCCGGGACCGAACCAAGGCTTGTGACAGGGACGCAGTCGATGGAAGCGCCTTCGGGGAAAGCATAGTCAGGGTTCTCCTGCACGCGCGGATCTGCCGAAAGGCGCGCGAAGTCGAGATCCATCGTGCTGCAGGACTCTTCGGTGGCATAGATCACCGCGTCAGTCATCGCCGAGATGTAGGCCGCGTTGTCCGCGTGGTCGTTGTGACCATGGCCCAGAGTGATGGCGTCCGGGTTCAGGTTGACCAAATCGTGAATGGTCAGCGGCGTGCGGCCGCGTTCGACCTCCAGTCTGGTCAGGAAGGTATCCATCATGACCACATGGCCCTGGATCGCAGCGGCAAAGGACGATGCAGACAGCCAAGAAAAGATTACCTTGTCATCCGGCATCGCGCCGGTGACAGGATCCACGTGCTCCACACCAAAGACATGCTGCCGTGCGGCGATCATGTCGCTTGTCTCGACCGCAGCAACCGGGCCGCTGAACGCGGCGGCGGCAACTGCAGCCATCAAGAGCGATGATTTCATTTCAGTTCCTCCTAGGGGTGAGTTTTTCGACGCCTTGATGCACCGCGAACCTTTCGATCCTCGCCGCGACGTTCTTTTCGATTATCTGCGAAAGTCCTCAATATAAGTGGTTTCCAGCTGATAGCCGACTTGCGCAAGATCGGTTAAGAGCATCTTCGCCTGAAGGTTCCCACTTACCAGTACCGGCTCCCAAAGCTTGCGATGCGGCCAAGGAACTTCACTAGCCGCAAAGATAAGCTGATTTGGCGGTGGTGGCGGAACATGAATACATGCCCCAACAAATGGGACCAACACAAAATCAGTCACGCCCTTTGAATTGACTTCCAAGGGGATCATGTACCCGGCAATTGTTATGTACGCGCCATCAAGATCAGTATTAAGAGCACTGCCATTGGCATCGAACTCGGGAATCCAGACGTCGGCCGTATTGTCAACGAACCCCCTGCCGATGATCTCGCCGTAGGGCACACCGTTCGGAATCAGATCGGACCAGCGGATTCTCTGTGGGGTTCCCGCTGCAAGGCCGGGGACGGCTGGAACGACCGCCCCGGCAAGAAGGAGATGGATAGCTTTCCTGCGCGACGGGTGCAGTGTGGAAATTGCGGTTCGAGGACCATGCACCGCATACGTTTCGCCGGATGACTTTGTCATGTCTTCACCATCATTCCGTCTGCAAGGGAGAACTGGTAGGCCCGCCACGCGGGCAATAGGCTGGCCGCGGCCGCTCCAAGAAGAACGGCCAGCATCACCAGAAGTTCGCGGTCACTTGGCCAGTCGATCGGAAGCCAGAGGCCAAAGGCGGCGTCGACCATCGGCCGGGCCAGCGCCAAGCCCGAATAGAGCAGCACCAGCCCGGCGATGACGCCACAAGCGGCTATGAGCACCGCCTCGCTGAACAGCAGGCCCACGATCGTCCGTGGGCGGGCGCCCATCGCGCGCCAGATCGCCATCTCGCGTCTTCGCTCGTTCAGGCTGGCCAGCGTCACGGCCATCATCCCGAGGATCGAGGCAACGATGACCATGGCGGAGACCCCCACAAGGGCGATCTCGGCGATTCCGGTTATCTGCCAGAGTTCCTGAAGGGCGAGGCCGGGAAGCACCGCCAGCAAGGGCTCTTCGGGATAGGTATTGATCCATCGTTGCAGACCAAAAAGCTGCATACGGGACGAGACCCCGAGCAGAGCCGCGGTTATGGCCGCTGGCTGAAGGTCCATCTCGCGAATGACGCTCTCTGGTGTGCCGGTGCCCGGACGTCGCCCTCCGCCCTGCCAGTCGACATGGATCGCTTCGATCCCCTCGAGGCTGACAATCACCGTTCTGTCGACCGGTGTTCCCGTCTTTTCCAGTATCCCGACAATCCGAAACGGCGTTTCGTCATGGTCGCTGAACGACGCGATCCCGTGCGAGACCACGATGGGTTGCCCAAGTTCGTATTCCAGTGTCCGCGCCACATCGGCGCCAATGACGGCATCGAAGAGATCGTTTATCCGCGCCCCGCCGGCGAATTCCAAAGCCCGGCCCCCGCGGTACTTGTATCGCTCGAAGAATTCGTTGGTCGTCCCCATCACGCGGAACTGCTGATGGCTGTCGCCGAGTGATATGGGAACAATCCAGTCGACTGCTGGTTGCCTGGCGATGTCCTGGTAGCTTTCCCAGGTGATGTTGTTGGTGGGTGTCCCGATCCGGAACACCGAGTAGAGCAAAAGTTGCACCGAACCAGAGCGCGCGCCGATGATCAGGTCGGTATCAGAGATCGTGTCGGCAAAGCTGGCCTTTGCCCCGGTGCGCACCTTCTCAACTGCAAGAAAAAGCGCCACCGATACAGCGATCGACATCACCGTCAGCCCGACCGTAAGGGCGCGTGCAAGCATCGAGCCGAGCGCGAGGCGAAAGATCATCCCGCGGCCCTTTCCGTCTGGGCTATAGTCTCGATCCGCTCCACCCTGTCAAAGCGGCGACCAAGCCTTTCGTCGTGGCTGACCAAGAGAAGGCTGGAGTCGTTGGCATGCATCTGAGCAAACAGGAGATCCAGAAACCCGGCCTGTGCCTGATGATCGAGGGCCGAAGTGGGTTCGTCCGCCACGATCAGGTCTGGCTGACCGATAAGGGCACGGGCGACGGCGACGCGCTGCTGCTGGCCGACGCTTAACCGGCCTGCGCGCGACGTCGCGACCGCGCCGTCAAGTCCCATGGCCTGCAGCAGGCGAAGGACCTCGGCATCGACATCCCCTGCTCTCTTGCGGCGGTCAGCCGAGAACATCAGCGGAAGCACGATGTTATCGCGGACCGTCGCATGGGGCAGCAGGTTGAATTGCTGGAAGATGACGCCGATCCGGTCGGCACGGAAACGGTCGCGGCCTGCGGCTGACAGGGCGCCAAGCTCTACCCCGCCGACAACGATGGTTCCGGAATCCGCGCGCAAGGTGCCGCAGATCAACGAAAGCAAGGTCGACTTGCCACTGCCGCTATCCCCCACGATCATGACGGATTCCCGGCGTGAAATGGTGAAGCCCGGCACCTTCAGGGAGAAAGAAGCCCTTCCGGGCCAACGAAAGGCCACATCCGTCATGCAAAGGATCTGGCCATCCGGCATCACTCAGTTCCCGAAATCGATCATGAGGCTGGTCTGGCCGCGCTTGACCGTGGCCGCGCTGGCACCGCCCTCGCCAAGGATGGTGAAGCTCAGTTTCTCGGCACTCGGGAAGACCTCAAAGATACCGAGGGCCAGCGCGTTGGCGGCACCGATGTTGGCACAATCGAAATGGTACTCGGCGACGAACTCCAGATGCGTTTCTCCGTGGTCCTGGCCTTCGTGATCGTGGGAATGAGCTGCCTCGTGATCCTTGTCGTGATCGTGCTCACCATGTTCCTCATGCTCATGCTCATGGTGTTCATCCTGCGCATGTCCGTGTTCGGCGGTTTCGGAAGAGGCCGAAACAGAGGCATGTTCGACGGTGCAGCCGGCGGCATCGGGCAGGCCGAGCAACGCAGAAGGGTTCATCAGGGTTTCACGGGCACCTGCCACGGCCTGCTTGTCGGCGTCCGAGGTGGGCGGGTGCTCGAAACCCACGATATCGGCGCCGGGTGCATAGAGCGCCATCGCGATCTCGTTGCCATCGACCGCGATCTCGACCTCGATCGTACCGTGCTGGTGCGCTGCGGCGGAACGAACCTCCTGCGCAATCGCGGCGGCGGTCCCAAGCACGCTGACCATCCCGACGGACGTGCAAACAAGAACGGTTGAGGTCATGTGCAGAACAGGTCGAGACATTTACCGATCCTCAGATACTTGTACTTCGCAACGCGCCTTGAAGGAGATGCGCGTTGGTTTCGTTGGTGCCGCGTCGGCATTGTCCAGGGCACGGCCAAGCAAGGCGCAATCACGGGGCTCGGCGCTTTCAGGTCTGCTGCGCAAACGCCTGATTGCTTCGCCAGATGCGACGTTGTCTTGAAGGTCCCAGCCTGTTCGGAGTTGCCGGTTGCAGCGACGTCGAATGGAAAGGCGTAAAGAGACGTGGCACCGACGGTCACTGCCGCCCAAGACCGAGAGCGCCTCACATGTCCCCGTTGAAATCCCTGGGGCGTTCACCCCGGCTTCGAGCGGGAAACCGCAATGCAGCCTCTCTTCTGCGCGCGTCTCGAAGCGGTCGGATTCGCGCGCCCCGGGGATGATCTTGGCGCCACCCAACACCTTGCACCGGGTCACGCCAGGAATGCTTCAGGCTGCTTGGACGCCCCCAGCCTCATCACTGTGACCGCATATGCAGCACGGGTGCTGCTCCTTGGGCATTTGCCGCCGGCAAAAACGATTTCACACTCTTCCTCCCGGGCTCGCAACGATGCAGGCACTTGTGCCGTCATAGTTTTCGCGTATTAATGTCGGCATTATGTGCTGGTACGGCGCAACGTGTCAACAGCCGAACCTTGGCGAGGAGGGGCCGAACGCGGCCAGTAACCAGATGTAAAGAATGGAACATATCGCTTGAGCATTTGCGGCATCTCGGCGACGGATCGGGCCCAGAGCAAAAGGCAAGGGCCTGAAAAGGCGTGCGGGTTCGGCTGTGGTCAAAGAGTTTGGGGCGGTGTTCTCTTGGGAGGTAAGTGCAAGTCGACGCTCGCATTCGGCCGTCTCAGAAATTACGATGCACCCTCATCCGGTAGGGCGGATAGTAAGACAGACCAGCCGTTGGAAGAGGACGCACCGTGGCACAGCCAGGTAAATTGACCAGAGCAATCGACGCGTACCAGGTTCTGAAGCATGAGATCCGTACGAACAGCTTGCCGCAAGGTTTTCAGTCACCGGAACCCGAACTCGCGCTGAAGCTTGGGGTCAGCAGAACCACTTTGCGCGAAGCGCTCATTCGGCTTGAGGGTGAGGGCTTGATTGAACTCATTCCACGCCGTGGCGTGCGCGTACTTCCCCTTCGGTCGGAAGACATGGAGGAAATATACAACATCTTGATCTTGCTTGAGCCCGAGGTTGCAGCTGACTTGGCGTCGCGGCGCCTGTCGGATGCCGAACTCGCGCCTTTGCAAGAGGCGACCGTCAGAATGGAAGCGGCCCTTGAGCAAGGAGACCTGGACAGCTGGGCAGAGGCCGATGACCAGTTTCACATGGGTATGCTTGAATTGCACGGCAACAAACGCCTCATGGCGATCATCTCAGAGCTTTGGGTTCAGATATATCGTGCCCGAATGATCACGCTCCGATTGCGTGAGCTGCCCTTTCAGTCAAATATTGAACACCGCAGCATTGTAGACAGCATTCGGGAAGGCAATACAGAGAAGGCGCGCGCGGAATTTCGTGCGCACCGCCAGCGAGCGGCACATGAACTGGTTTCGATTTTGGCGAGATCGGGAATTGGCCAGCTATAATTGGCTCTGTTTGCGGGTTGGCCCAACAGTGATCGAGGGCCGATAAGAGCAGACATTTGGTCACGCGAATTCCAGATGCATCGCGTGTTTGGCCTGTATTTTCTGGTCGGTGTGACTTGAGCTTTCACTATTCTTGCTGACTGGCGCCCAAGCTGCAAGCAAGCCCCGCCATCATCGGGCTTTAGCAGCCCCAGGGTGAATTGGCCGCTGGAATGACCGCTGCAAGCCTGAACCGATCAAGAAGAACTCCACCCCAAGCCAAACAGAAAATGACGATCATGTCGCTTTGGCAAGATCGGAATTGCCTGCAACATTATAGCATTTCGGCGTGGGGGCCGCTTTATCATTTCAGACACAAACTATCGGGCGTCTCACAACGGGCTTCTTGGCAAACGGGCCTGACTATGACTGTCCTGCTGCGTATTTTGCCACATGATCGTGATAATGCTGAAGCGCGGGCTCGTTTCGGCCAAAGACGAAGGCCTCATTTGCCTTCGATCTCAAGGACTTCTGGATCTGGAACCCCATGTTATAGTCCTCTTCCTCGACGGCCTTCAGAACCAGCTTGCTGAAGCCCTCGCTCTTGTCGATCTCCTCATTCGTTTCCGGCTTTCTCGCGCACATGATGGATTGACGCGTGATGGTGGTCTCTGGGGTCGGGCCGGGAAAAACCTGGCTGACAAGGCAGTGATCGCCGACGACACCGGAAACCGAGGTGTTCGGAAAGACCGAATGGATCAGCCGGATATGCTCGGAAGGGTCGTTCCACTTGTCCTCGGGCAACTCCGCAATGTCCTTCAGGGACTTGCGCCCGAAAACGATCCGCTGGTGCGGGCCGTAGGTGTCGTGCAGCATCAGGTTTCCAACAGTGTACTTGCCGACGGTTTCGGCGTGAAGCGTGTTGTGGTGATACGCCTCCAGGTACCCATCCCACGCCACCTTCCAGCCGGGGCCGTGGATGTCGCGCTGCTCGTAGAGATACCAGTTCGCGAGGTCGAGCGTTTCGAGCTCATAGGCGAAGTCGCCCAGCCATTCTTCGATATCGAAGGTCAGTCCTGGCGTCAGGCAGACCCAGATCAGGCCTGCCTTTTCGGCACAGGGCAACTCCTTCAGGCCAAGCGTTGCGGGATCGACATCGCCGAAGGTCTTGCCCCCGTACATCGACACCAGCTTGCCCTTCATGTCGTAGACCCACGCGTGGTAGGGGCAAGAAAACTGGCGCGCCGCGCCGCGTCCGTTGGCGCAGACCGGCGCGCCCCGATGGCGGCAGGCATTCAGGAAGGCATGTGCCCGGCCTTCGCCGTCACGGGTGACGATCACGGGCGTGCCGACCACCTCTGTCGCGGTATAGCTGTTGGGTTCTGCCACCTCGATGGACAGGGCCAGCGCCAGCGGCAGCTCCTTGAAGACCCTTTCAACCTCGTGGGCATACCGTGCCGGATCGGTATAGGCCGAGACGTCCAGCGCATAGGTCGACGGGGCCTGATCCGTCGTCCGGTTCTTGTAGTGCTCGACCGCGCGGCGGGCGAGGTCCATGGTTTCAGACATCGGGCGCATCAGGGCCTCCCTTCTCTTTCGTGACGTAGAGAGCTTCGAATTCCCGCCAGGCTGCCAGATTCTCGGGGTAGTCGGCCGCAAGCCGCCGGTCCCCGGCGACCACGCGGTCCGATTGGTTCAGCGCGCCCGCGTAGTCGGTCGCGGGCACGTAGTAGAGAAAGCTGATCGTGCGCTTGGCAAAGCGCCAGCGCCCCCCTTCCACGCGGTACTCATCGTCGTATTTCATCGCGGCCAGGCTGTGGGTTCCGCCCGGCGTCGTTTCGGCATGGCTGAGAAGCAATCCAGACGCCGCCATATCCGATCCTCGGTCGAACCGGATGATATGGTCATGGGTCCAGTGGTAACCCGGCCCGCGGATCGACAGCACCTTGCAGAACATCTCGATCACCTCGGCGCGGCCACTCGCCCGCATCAGCCCGTTGGGGCTGTCGAACACCGCATCCTCGGTGAACAGGCTCTCAAGGTGCGGCATGTCATGTTCATCGCACGCGATCGCATAGCGCGTCACCAGTTCGCCAATCTCGGCGCGGGCTTCAAGCCGTGCCACGCGGGCTTCCAGATCGGGCAGTTGGGTCATGTTACCTCCCGTAGACTTGTTGCGGCAGCCACGTCGCGATGCCCGGTTGCCAGATCAGAAGGGCGACAAGCGCCAGCATTGCGACAACGAAGGGTGCGGCGCCGATGCACACGTCGCGGAACGGCGCGCCATGCTGCCTTATGCCCTGAACCACGAAAAGGTTGACCCCGATCGGCGGCGTGATCAGCGCCGTTTCCATCAGCAGCACGACGATGATCCCGAACCACACAGGGTCAAAGCCCATCGACGTGACGAGCGGAAACACGATCCCGATGGTCGTCAGCATCATCGAGAACGTTTCCATGAACATTCCGATCACAAGGTAGAAAAGCACGACCAGCAGCATCAGCTGCAAGGGCGACAGGCCAAGCGTCCCGATGAAGGCGCTCGCGGCCTGGATCGCGCCGAAGAAGCCGACCACGATGTTCAGGATCATCGCGGCGAAGATGATAAGCATGATCATCGACGTTGTGCGCACCGTCCCCTCGAAGGACGCCAGCAGCATCGCGCGGTTCAGCTTGCCGTTCCAGGCCGCCAGCACCAGCGACAGCACGACGCCGATCGATGCGGCTTCCGTCGGTGTGGCGAGCCCGGCATAGATCGTTCCGATGACACCGACAAATATGATGGCGGGCGGGATCAGGTCCTTCAGCGCGATGATCCGTTCGCGCCAGCTTGCACGGATGCGGTCGCCGCCCATGTCCGGGCGGATCAGGCACACGATCAGGATCATGACCGAAAACAGCGCGGCCATCACAAGGCCGGGTATCACGCCCGCAAGGTAGAGTTCGGGCACCGAGGTCTGGGTCAGAACGCCGTAGACGATCAGCGTCACCGAAGGTGGGATCAGGATGCCCAGTGTGCCCCCCGCCGCGACAGAGCCCAGAAAAAGAGGCTCGTTGTAGCGGTGCCGCGCGATCTCGGGATAGGCGACGGTACCGATGGTCGCCGCCGTGGCGACCGAAGATCCGGACGTCGCCGCGAAAATCGCCGAAGATCCGATGTTGGAATGCATCAACCCCCCGGGCAGCCAGCTTAGCCATTTGGCGACGGCCTTGTACATCTGCTCCGCAAGGCCCGCCCTAAGGTTGATTTCCCCAAGCAGGATGAACAGCGGGATCGAAAGCAGAAGGTATTGGGTCGACTTCTCCCACAGGAAACCGCCAAACGTGCGCTGAAGTCGGCCATTGTTCCAGAAATAGTCCAGGACGATCGCCAGGTCGCCCAGGATCGCGGCGACGGGCAGCGACAGGGCGATCAGCAGAACCAGACCGCCAAGAAACCCCGCCACCTTCATGATGCACTCTCTTCCGCCTGGGTGGTCGCGTGCGGAATGCCCGCCACGCGGGCGACCTGGTCGTGGCGCCCGCGCAGCAGCAGAAGCGCGACATAGACCAGAAGAAACAGGATACAGACCAGAAAGAAGACCAGCCCAGCCAGCCAGAGCGACTGCGGAATCCACAGCGGCGTCTGAAGCGAGGTGCGCGCCCGCGCGCCGAACAGAAGCGTGTCGTCCAGCGTCAGCCAGGCGCGGTATGTCAGGACCGAAACGAACAGCGCCATCGCCAGAAGCGAAAGCAGGTCTGCCCACGCCCGAAGCCGCGTCCCCAGCCGCTGATAGGCCACGTCGATCCGCACATGCGCGCGCTCGAACAGCACGAAGCTGAAGCCCCAGGTCGTGGTGATGGCAAAGACGTAGCCCGCGTATTCGTAGACCCCGGGCAAGGCCATCGAGAACAGGTTGCGCAATGCGACGTCCAGCGTCGTCGCCAGTGCAATCAACAGATAGCCGGCGCCGAACAGCCAGACGCTCAGCCGCGATACGCGAAACAGAAAGCTGTGCAGGGTGTCCAAGTTGTCATGGCGGCCGGCCCCGGCGTGCAGGGCCGGCCTGGTCCATCAGAGTTTGGCTTCGAAGCCCAGAAGCGCGCCGATCGTCTTGTTCCAGTTCTCGACGCAGCCGGGCGACCGGTCCTCGCAGCGCTTGGCCCAGTTGGCGATCACGCCGCCCTGGATCGAGTCACGCATCGCTTGCTGCGCCTCGTCGGTCATGGTGATCTGGGTCATCCCCCCAAGCTCGCCCCGGTCGCAGGGGCCGTCGGCCATACAGGTCACGCCATCGGTGGTGTCCTTCGCCGTGGCGTCCCACATCTCGGCCTCCATCTTGGCCACCTCGGCCTCGATCAGGGCGCGCTCGTCGTCCGTCAGGCCGTTCCAGGTGTCGTTGTTCACGGCAAGGAACGACGCCGTGTAGCCAAGCGAGACCTGCACGTCATGGCTTGCACCCTGATACCATTTGGCGGAATACGCGGAAAGCGTCCCGGTGGCCCCGCAGTCAAGCGCGCCTTTTTCCAGGCTGGGCAGAACCTCGCCAAAGGACACGGCGACCGGTACGGCCTGAAGCGTCTCGGAGATGAAGTCGGCCATCGACGCCCCGAACGAACGCACCTTCAGGTCCTTGAAGGCGTCAAGGCTGACCGCTTCCGGCGTGCCGTCGGGGAACTTGCAATAAAGATGCGTCTCGGGCCACGCGTAGAGCATCAGGATGTGAGAGTTGAAGAGCTTCTGGAACTCGTCCTCCAGAACCGGGCGATAGACCTCGGCAACCTGGCGGAATGTGGCAAGGTCAGGCGTGACACCAGTCAGGTCCGCTCCTTCGATCACCGGGCTGTCGCCGGCCACGTAGAGAAACACGCCATGCGCAAAGTCGAAGGCGCCGGACCGAAGCTCTCGCATCACGGTGGTGCCATCCATGCCCAGTTCGGTCAGCGGCTTCGCGTTCGCCGTCAGCATCCCTCCAGAGGCGGCCGGAAGCTGCTCGTTCCAGAACGGGCCTTCACGTTCCTGCCAGTGAGAGAGGACCCCCCAGGTGCCCACGACAGAGAATTCCCGCTTCTCCTGCGCAACGGCGCCAGAGACCCCAAGGGCCAGCGTGGCCGCGGCCAGACCGGCCGAAAGTTTACCTAGAGCGTGCATTTCGTCCTCCCATGCATTGCGATGCGATTGCCCGCCTTACGCGACGGGTTCGGGATCAGGATACTCAGACAGCGGGTGATTATTCAATCGAAATTGATATTATCGATCTGAGTGACAAAAGACGAAAAAAGCAGCGTGTTTTCAGATGGCTGGATCTCACTGGTATCCAATTGACCCGGCCACTTATTCCCCCGGCTCTTGAGATGGAACACCGGCGGTTTGCACGCTTCGCTCAAGTCAGCGATGAACCATAGACGACGGCCGCAGCACCCTTTCGCCGGCCTTATCACGTGCGGGGGCCGTGATGGCGGGTATTCACCGATCTCGAAAGATCTCCTTGGGTGTGCAACGCGACGGAACGCGGCACATGCGACAACAGTCTGAACATCCGTCGGGATGCCTTGGTTGCGTCGATCTTGAACGGCTTCCGCAAGCATCCCAAGTCGCCGAAGCACTTCAGCGAATTCTTCGCCGAGTTTGCGCGTGGGGGAAATCGGCATTGGATCGACCGCGGGGCCGGTCTGGCCTTCTGGAAGAGCGAACCCGACAAGATAGTTGAGGCCAGTCCTCAATGCTCCCTGCCTGCAAAGCTCGAAGACAGGGCTGAGAAGCAGGAGGCGAGGAAAGCGGAGTTGATCGAGGTCTTGGACAATGCCGAGGAGCCGCCGCCGTCGATGCACCCGGACATGGCGCAGATCTATCAGGACCGGATCGCCAGTCCCTGAGAGAACCCGCAATCAAGGAAGATCGTGGCGCTGCTGTCGACGCACGTCGATTAATGGTCAATCAAATCAACCTTGTGCCCGATTACGGCGAACTCTCCAATGTCTTTCGCGGATACGTCGGTGCGGACCTTAGCTTCGCAGCTGCAAAGCAAACCCCCGACGTCCTTACAGAGGCAAAGGTCCTTTCACCCTGCCTTGGCAGAAATCGTTGGTCGCGGGAGGGCGCAGCAGACGATCCATACGCAGGCTGCGGAAGCTGCCCGACAAAACATACGCCGAACCCATCCCAACACACAAAATCAAACGGCTTTCTCAGGGAAATCAGCCCAAATCGACCGCCTCGTGCTCGCGCGCTTTGCGCTTGCAGCATGGGCGGACTCGACGTGACCGGCCCTTAGCTGCCATGCTGCCGTGGCATAGCCAATGACGGCTTCGGGAATGCTGTTTAGCGCTGTTACGCAACAACGAGTACAGGCTCTGCATGATTAACTGGTTTTGCCAAATATGTTGCGCGGACTGAGACTGGCGCACAACGATCGCAAAACAGAATAACTTGAGGGTAGAGATGCTAAGACTTGACCCTATTCGCTGGCATTCTCAAAGTCGAGATCATTGCAGGAATAGGGATACCAGCATTCAAATGAGCTCGTCGTCTCTTTCAAGCCCGCCCGCAGCTAAAGCAGTTTTATCGCACGCTCCGATGTATCGCGGATGTGTTGTTCGATTAGGTCTGCGGCGAGATCGGCATCCCGCGCGAGCGTGGCCGTCATGATTTCGCGATGTTCCTCGAACTTTCGTCCCCCAAGACCATCAGGTGTTCGTTTTGTGACGAAACGGTACCGATCCAGTTGATCAAACATGATTGACCGCAGCCGAAACAACCATCGGCCCTGGCAAGCTGCTACGATGGCCTCATGGAACTCCCGATGCCGTTCAACCCATTCTGAGTGTCGCTCCATCCGCCGTTCCCATTCGAGCCCTTCGATCAGGCTCAGCCGATGGTGCACCGCAACAATGTGCGTTTCCCAGTCTTCGCCTCCATGCTCGATGGCTTCGCGAACAGCGCGTTTTTCGAAGCTGACAAAATGATCAGTGATCTCAATAAGCTCTTGTGCCGAAACGGGCGCGACCTTGAACCCCTTGCCGGCTTCCACAGTCACAAACCCTTCTGAGGACAATTGCGACAGAGCTTCGCGCAATGTGCCGATGCCTACGTCGTAACGTTTTGTCATATCGGCGAATTTCAAGCGAGTTCCGGGCTCGTAGACGCTGCTGACAATATCCGTGCGAAGACGGGTCAGCACATCACGGTCGTGGGGCGCGATAGTGCTGAGAGGTCGGCTGGTCGTCGAGTTCAAACGTCCTGGCGTCAAGCGGTGCTCCATTCTGGTCTGTGTGTCAGGCACTATCCCGAGCGGAGCGCATCCCCCGCCACTTCTTCTTGATTTTCGAATATCTCATCTGATCGCGACGAAACACAAGAGACGAAGGTTTTTGCTTTTCTTCCCATTCTTCGATGATACACATATTTTCGAAAATATGAAGGCTATCGAATGAATCTCGTATCTTTTTCCAAAGATGGACGGGTCTCTTGGGGGGGCGTCGTCAATCAGGGCTTGGTTGATCTTGGGGCACGCCATCCAGATCAAATGCCTGATCTCAAATCCTTTATTGCCGCTGGAATGCCCAACGATGTGGTGGCGCATGCTGGCCCGGCCGAGCTGGCGCTTGGCGAGGTCGACCTGCTCCCGGTAATCCCGAATCCCGACAAAATCGCCCTTGCCGCCCTGAACTACTGGGAGGGCGCGCCGAACCCCGAAAAGGCGCCGCCCTACCCGGTTCTTTTCCAGCGGTGGGCTTCCTCGCAGATTGGCCACGGCGCCCCGCTGATTCAGCCGCGCTCTTCGCGCAAGCTGGATTTTGAAGGCGAACTGGCCGTGATCATTGGCACCGGCGGGCGTCATATTCCTGCCGAAGCCGCCATGGCGCATGTTGCAGGCTACTCCATCTACAACGATGCCAGCGTGCGCGATTGGCAAAAACACTCCCATCAGTTCACGCCCGGAAAGAACTTCAGCGGCACCGGCGCGTTCGGGCCTTGGATGGTGCCTGCAAGCGCGCTGCCAATCGAAACGCAGGGCATTAGCCTGATCACGCGGGTCAACGGGGTTGAAAAACAGCGCACGAATACGTCGAAGATGATTTTCGATATCCCCTACCTGATTTCCTACGTGTCCATCTTCGCCCCGCTCGAGCCCGGTGATGTGATCGTGACGGGCACCTGTACGGGGTTTGGGATCACCCGAAATCCTCAGGAGTTCCTCAGCCCTGGCGATATCGTGGAGGTGGAAATCGAAGGGATTGGCATCCTGTCAAACACGGTGGCTGTGGAACAATGACGGTCGCTCGCCACATGACATTCGCCCGCATGTCGGGCAAATTATTCTACAATGACAAAAGTTTCGAAAATAATTGGCCTTACCGAAACTACATGTTAGATGAAACACTGAAGTGGATGGAAGGGGACGGCCATGAGCTATCTGGTGAACGCGGTGGGGCACGTTCAATTGAACGTCGTGGATGTCGAAGGCTTGGTCCGCGAGTCCTGCGACATCCTCGGATTGCGTGTGACGCGGGAACAGGACAACTGCGTCTGGCTCACCTCGAACGGGCGAATGGCCGAGCTGGTGCTGCACCAGGCCAGTGAAAACGCGATCCGCTCACTTGGGTTCGAGGCCGTGTCTGAAGCCGCCGTAGCCGAAGCCGCAAGTCGTGTGGAGGCAGCGGGCTGCACCCTCACCTCGACCGACCCGAGCCTGGACTGCTGCGTGACGGGCATGCAGTTTGTCACGCCCCAGGGTCACACCTTTGAATTGCACAGTCCCACAGCAACAGAAATCTACGGCAGCCGCTCGCCCACACCGGGCATGGCGCCGCTGCGGCTTGACCACGTCAATATCCTGTCGCCCGCTCCCGCCGAAACTAGGACCCAGATGGAGGCCATCATGGGCATGCGCTTGTCCGAGCGTATGGTGGATGATGGGCTCAGCTGGATGCGTGGCGGCAACCGCTTGCACCACATCCTCGGTATCGTGCGCGGAGATACCGGCCTGCACCACTACTCTTGGGAAATAGCCGAGTTCTCAGATTATTGTTACCTAGGCGATCGTCTGGACACGATCGAAAAGAACTTCATCTGGGGCCCCGGGCGCCACCGGCCAGGCGACAACACCTTTGCCTATTACATCGATGCCTGCGGCGCGATGGTGGAGTGTGCTGGCAACATGGCGATCATCAACGACGATGACCGCTACGAGCCCAACGTCATCACCGCCCTCAAACGCCCTGAAAACGTGCGCGTGATGAATGTGTGGGGGGAACCCGCGCCGTTGCCGTGGCGCGAACACCATTTCCCCTGGGCCGCGCCGGCGGCCTGAGGCGTCATAGAGGAACTCGCCCCGTGATAAGACTTGGAATACTCGAAGGCTCTTTGCGTCGCGCCTCGCTTTCACGTGCGGCGGGTCGTGCAGCCGCAGGCATGGTGCCCGATGGGATGGAGGCCGTAGCGCTGCCCAATCCCGGCAATTTGCCCCTGTTCAACCAGGACCTGATGGACGACAGCCTGCCTGCTCCTGTCGGCGAACTGATAGCAGCGGTGGATGCGGTCGACGCGGTCCTGATCGTCACGCCGGAATACAACTGGTCTATCCCTGGCGGCCTGAAGAACGCCATCGACTGGCTGTCGCGCGCGCATCCGAACCCGCTGGCGCACAAACCCGTTTCCATCTGGAGCGTTTCACCGGGATTGCTGGGCGGCGCGCGCGTGCATGAGGGTCTGCGTCACACCCTGATGTCGCAAGACATGATCATCATGGCCAAGCCCGAAGTGCAGATCGCTGGCGCCAAGGGCAAGCTGGACGTTGAGGCTGGGACACTGACCGATGCCGACACCGAAGCGTTCCTGCGCGGGCACCTGTCGAGCTTCGCGACCTTCTGCAATTGCTGGACCCGCGCGTAGGCGCGGCCCTGACCGGACGATAAAGGGCACCGAAAATGGAACATCCGCTTACGTTCATGTCCGATGGCTTGAAGCTGTCAGGGGTCTTGCATGTCCCCGAGGGGCGCAAGCCTGGCCAGCAGCTTCCTACATTCATCGTGCTGCACGGGTTTGTCGGCACCAAAGACAAGTCCCATGTCGAGCTCGTTGCGCGCATGATCGAAGAGCTGGGCTATTGCGTGTTTCGCATTGATTTTCGCGGCTGCGGCCAATCTGAAGGCGCTCGCGGCGAAGTGCGCTGCCACGATCAAGTCGCCGACACCCGCAATGCGTTGTCCTTTATCGCCCAGCGCGAAGAAGTCGACCCAGACCGCATCGCCCTGACCGGCCACAGTTTTGGCGCGGCAGTCGCGATTTTCACCGGTGGCGTCGATCGGCGCGTTGCAGCGGTGCTGTCTTTGTGCGGTTGGGGCAACGGCGAGCGTAAGTTCCGCGGCCAGCATCCAACACCCGAGGCTTGGGCCAGATTTACCGGCATTCTCGAAGAAGGCCGCAGGCACAAAGCCGAATCCGGCGAAAGCATGTGGGTGTCGCGCTTTGATGTCGTTCCGATCCCAGAAGAGCTGCGGAAGAACTTGTCGCCACATGCGCAGTTTGAGGTTCCGGTTGAAACCGCCATCTCCATGTACAACTTCCGCGCCGAAGACGTCGTCGCCGATATAGCACCGCGCCCCTTGCTGCTGTTTCACACCGCTGGCGATGTCATCACGCCTATGGAGCAATCCATCAGCCTGTTCGAAAAAGCCGGGGCAAATGCCGAGCTGATGATCCCTACTGGCGTGTCGCACTTCCCGCTTTCGGATGAGGACACGCCGCATACTCGGGCTTTGATCGCCGCGTGGCTGAGAAAGTTCTTTCCCACACCTCTGAGCCAAGACGCATGAATCTACTGCGCCCAGATGATCTAAAGGCTTATGCCGCCGCACTCTTGCAAGCTGGGGGATACACCTCTGCACATGCAGAGCGCACCGCGGATATCCTTGTCTGGGCCAATGCACGAGGCGCGAATTCGCATGGTGTGCTGCGCATTCCCCGCTACATCGAAATGGCTGAGCTTGGGATCATTGATCCAACGGCCGAGCCGGAAGTCATCTCGCAGAATGGCGCAATCGGAGTGATCGAAGCATCCCGCGCCCCTGGCCCATCTGCGATGGTCGCCGCGATGGATACTGCGATTGAGACCGCAAGCAAACTCAATATCGGCTGGTGCTCGGCGCGCAATATCACCCATGCGGGAGCTGTCGGCTACTTCGCGCTGCGTGCCGCCAAACGTGGCTACATCGGCCTGGTTATGACCGCGTCAGGGCCGTTGATGGCTTATCACGGCGCGCGGGTCTCGGGCCTGTCGACCAATCCGATCTCCATCTCTGCCCCGTCCAAAGGACGACCGTTGCTCTTGGATATGTCCACCTCGACCGTGGCACTTGGCAAGATCATGCATGCCAAGGACGCGGGCACCCCGATCCCCGAAGGCTGGGCGATCGATGCCGATGGCGCGCCTGCCACCGATCCGGCAAAGGTCTCGACCCTGATCCCGCTGGGGGGACCCAAAGGATCCGGGCTGTCGCTGATGATAGAGATCCTGTCGAGTGTACTTGTCGGGAACCCGGTGATTTCGACCGTTCTCGGAGGGGGCAAAGGCACAATGAATGGCGCGGCTCTGGCGATCAGAGTTGAGGCGTTCGGCGCCCCTGAAGCCTTTACGCAACTTATCGCCGATCTCAGCCACCAGATCAAAGGGCTGCCAAAGGCACCCGGCACCGACGAGATCCTGCTGCCCGGAGAGCGCGGCTTTGCCCTCGAAGAGGCCCGCATGCGCGACGGTATTCCTGTCGCGGACGGCACCCTGAAACGATTGGCTTGCTTGGCTGACAGCCTTGGCGTCGCGCAACCCGCGGCTCTTGAGGCCAGCACAAAAGAGACGGCTCCTAGCTAGGGCGCCCCCGCATCCGCTGTTCTTGGGAGGGGACATTGGTACAAACTGAAGATCAGGCAGAACCCAGCAAAGCGCGCCGTGCGGTCAGCGGTGGCGTGCTTCTGGCGGCGAGTCTTGTCATGGTGTTCTTTGCCTGGGGCTATCCCACAGGCACGCTCAACCAGATGGGGCCGGGCTTTGTCCCGCAGACCATCGGGATTCTGTTGTGCGTGATGGCCGTGGCCATCATCATCATTGATATCCGAGCCCCCCATGTAGCACGCGCCGTCTCGCTGCACTGGCGCGGCCTGATCTTTGTGTCGGCAGCCATCATTATCTTCGCAATACTTGTGGATGTCGCCGGTCTTGTGCCGTCGATGTTCCTGGCCGTGGCCGTGTCCATGTTCGCCGATGATCATGCCCGCCCGCTGTCGGTCTTGATCTACACCCTGATCGCGACGTTTCTGGGCTGGTTGCTGTTCCTCGTGGCTCTTGAGCTGCCGATCCCGGCATTCTGGAGGTAGCGATGCTGGATCAGTTCCTCCTCGGCCTGTCGGTCGTGCTGCAGCCCCATGTGCTGGTCTACGCGTTCTTTGGCGTGTTCTTGGGCCAGTTGATCGGGGTGCTGCCCGGCGTCGGGGCAATCACCGCAATATCGCTGCTCTTGCCGGTGACCTTCTACCTTGATGCAACAACCTCGATGATCTTGCTGGCGGGGATTTACTATGGCTCGCAATATGGCGGGTCGATCGCGTCAATTCTGTTGAACCTCCCCGGGACACCCTCCTCGGTTGTCACTTGCCTTGAAGGCTATCCGCTCGCGCAGAGCAACCGCGCGGGGCTCGCACTCTTTGTGGCCGCGATCTCCTCCTTTCTGGGCGGGATGGTGGGCGTATCGATCCTTGTTCTAGCGGCGATTCCGATGACGGTGATCGCGCTTAAGTTCGGCGCGCCGGAATACGCGATGCTGGTCATTCTTGGCTTGCTGGCCGCCTCCATGATCGGATCGGGTTCGCAGATCAGGTCTTTTGCGATGGTGATCCTTGGCATTGCGTTGGGCCTCGTCGGGGCCGATGCAACAACGGGCTACTACCGCTTTGTGGCAATGCCCGAACTGGCTGATGGGATCAGCCTTGTGTCCTTGGCGATGGGCCTCTTTGGGGTCAGCGAGGTGATCCGCAACGCCTCGCAGAGGCCAGCAGCGGGCGCAAAACCCCTGACCGTTAGTATGCGCGACGTGATCCCAACGCGGGCGCAGGCCCGCTCGCTTGGCTTTCCGATCCTGCGCGGTTCAAGCATCGGCAGCTTCTTTGGCGCGCTGCCCGGAACTGGGGCGGCCATCGCCTCGTTCATGGCCTACGCGATGGAACGCCGGTTCTCTCGCTCGCCCCAGAAATTTGGCACAGGGCACTTGCCCGGGCTTGCAGCCCCTGAATCGGCCAACAATGCCGCGTCCCAAACCGGGTTTATTCCGACGCTCACACTAGGTGTGCCCGGCGATGCGGTGATGGCGCTGATCATCGGTGCGCTGATCCTAAACGGCATCATTCCCGGCCCGCGCCTGATGGTGGATCAGCCCGAGCTGTTCTGGGGTGTGATCGCTAGCTTCTTTGTCGGCAACATCATTCTGCTGCTGATCAACATACCCCTGATCAAGCTGTGGGTGCTGTTGTTGCGCATTCCTTATCAGAAACTCTATCCGATGATCGTCGTCATGATTTGTGTCGGCGTGTATTCGCATCGCACAAGCGTAACCGACGTTCTCTTGACGCTGGCCTTCGGTGTCTTGGGCTACCTGATGAAGAACTACCGGTTCGAACCTGCACCGGTCTTGTTGGGCTTCGTACTTGGCCCCCTGCTGGAGGACAACTTCCGCCGTACAATGCTTCTCTATGGCGGGGACTTCACGATCTTTCTCACCCGGCCCATCAGCGCCGTTTTGGTCGCATGCTCGGTTTTCCTTATCGCGTTTGCGGTCTGGTCCAGCCTGTCTGCCCGAAGAGTTTCCACGCGCTCTCTAACCTGAGCGCGTGGCAAGCCTGTCCAAGCCCAAGGCGATATCTACAAACAAGGGCTTACCAACTGGGAGGAACACAATGTTCAAGAAACTACTTACCACCCTGCCCCTCGTGGCAGCGCTTGCCTTTCCGGCAGCGGCGCAGGATTTCCCTGACCGCGCGTTGCGCATCGTTCACGGCTTCGGGGCCGGAGGCAACGCCGATACCGTGTCGCGGATTATGGCCGAGGAAATGTCAAAGACCCTTGGCCAGCCTGTCGTGGTGGAATCCCGCCCAGGCGCTGGCGGCACGGTCGCCTCTGGCTATGTCTCCAAAGAAGATCCCGACGGCTACACTATGCAGCTGATGGTCGGTGGCCATGCGGTTGCGGCAGCGCTCTACAACAGCCTGCCATATGAGTCCGTCGATGGGTTCACCTTCATCTCCACTTTGGGCCAGTTCCCCTTCATGGTGGCAGCGCGCTCGGGCGAGTACGCCTCTATTGATGCGCTGATCGAAGCAGCCAAAGCTTCGCCCGGCAGCATCAAGATCGGCCACTCTGGCGTCGGATCGACCCAGCACCTGACCGGCGAGTTGCTGGCCCTGCGCACAGGCGCAGAGTTCTTGCACATTCCGTACAAGGGTGGTGCGGCTGCGTCGACGGCACTGATGGGCGGCGAAGTCGATGTGGTGATCGACACCGGCACTGTGATCCGGCCTCAGGCCGAGGCAGGCGTCTATGACATCCTGGCGATCACCTCCGGCGAGCGGTGGCCAGATGCCCCGGAAGTGCCAACGTTGGCGGAAACCGTCGCACCAGGCTTTGATGTTGTTTCCTGGACCGGTATTGGCATGCCTGCTGGCGTTCCAAGCGAGATCGCAGACACGATCCGCAGCGCCGTGCATGACGCTCTGGGCGTTCCGGCTGTCAGCGACAAGATCGCCTCTTTGGGCGCCAAGCCGTCGCCATCCTCGGGTGAGGACATGAAAGCGCTGATCGAAGGTCAAATCGCTGTATGGACCGACGTGATCAGCACCGCTGGCATTCAGAAGCGCTAGAAAACACTCGGCCCGCCTGCATCGTGCTGGTGGGCCGTTTCCGGCACGACCATAGGACCCGGACATGAGCACCACGAAGCCCGAAGACCTGTATGCCAAGATGCTGCGTCACAACCTCTATGTCGTGACCACGACGCCCGCGCGTGGGCCCGGGATGCAAGAGGTCCTACCCGCTCATCTGGACTACCAGATCAAGATGGAACGCGAGGGCACGCTGTTCGGGGCCGGACCTCTGTTCGAGGAAGGCGAGACCGTCCCTTATGGTGGTATGATCATTTTGCGCGCCGAAAGCGAAGAACACGCCCGCGCGCTCGCCGATGCTGACCCGTTCCATGCAGCGGGTCTGCGGCAATACACGCTGACACGATGGCTGCTGAACGAGGGCGCGATGACCGTGACCGTGCGCTATTCCGATCAAAGCGCCGAAATCCGCTGAGCACCTTTAGGAAACCACGATGTCAGAGCATAGACAGAATTTCATCGGTGGGGCCTGGGTTGCAGGCGACGCCGCCGCCAATATCAACCCTTCCAATACCGCCGAGGTCGTAGGCCAGTATGCCCGCGCAAGCAAAGCGCAAGCCCTCGATGCGGTTGCGGCTGCCAAGGCCGCTTTTCCGACATGGTCTCGCAGCGGTCTAATGGAACGCCACGCCATCTTGCGCCGTGCCTCCGACGAAATCCTTGCCCGCAAGGATGAACTGGGGCGGCTCTTGTCGCGCGAAGAGGGCAAGACACTGGCCGAAGGCATCGGCGAAACCGTCCGCGCGGCGCAGATCTTTGACTTTTTTGCCGGGGAAGCGCTGCGCTTGGGCGGTGAGGCCCTGCCCTCGGTCCGCCCCGGTGTCGGCGTCGAGATTACCCGCGAAGCGCTGGGCGTTGTTGGGATCATCACACCTTGGAACTTCCCCATCGCCATTCCCGCTTGGAAACTGGCCCCGGCGCTTTGCTATGGCAACACGGTCGTCTTCAAACCGGCCGATCTGGTGCCCGGCTGCGCGTGGGAGCTGGTCGATATCCTGAACCGCGCGGGGCTGCCCGAAGGTGTCTTGAACCTGGTGATGGGGCGCGGCTCGGTTGTGGGGCAGGCCATCGTGCAAAGCGCGGATGTTGACGCGCTGACGTTTACCGGCTCACAGCCCACGGGCGCGGCACTCGCCGTTGAATCCGCCAAGCTGATGCGCAAATCGCAGATGGAAATGGGTGGCAAGAACCCCTTTATCGTTCTGGCCGATGCCGATCTCGATGTTGCTGTCGATTGTGTCACTCAAGGGGCCTTCTTCTCAACCGGCCAGCGCTGTACCGCTTCGTCGCGCATCATTGTCGAGCAGGCGATCCACGACCGCTTTGTCGCCGCGCTGGCCGAGCGGGTTAGCGCGCTCAATGTCGGGGATGCGCTTGACGCCAGCACGCAGATCGGCCCGGTCGTCGATGAAAGCCAATTGGCGCAGAACGAAGACTATATCCGGATTGGTCAGTCCGAAGGCGCCCGCCTTGTGGTGGGCGGGGAACGCCTGTCGCGCGCCACCGAAGGGTTCTATCAGCGCCCGGCGCTTTTTGCCGACTGCACCAACCAGATGCGGATCGCGCGCGAAGAAATCTTTGGACCCATTGCAGTCGTCATTGCGGTCAAGGACTATGACGAAGCCCTCGCAGTCGCCAATGATACAGACTTTGGCCTCTCTGCCGGAATTGCCACCACCAGCCTGAAACTTGCGACGCATTTCAAGCGCAACGCCGAAGCCGGTATGGTCATGGTCAATCTACCAACCGCGGGCGTCGATTTCCACGTGCCTTTTGGCGGGCGCAAGGCCTCTAGCTTTGGCCCCCGCGAACAAGGTCGCTACGCCGCTGAATTCTATACTACGGTGAAGACAGCATATACGTCTGCCTGAGGGCCGACTTGAAAGGACTTCGATGATTTACGAGATGCGCGTTTACTCCTGTGTGCCGGGCGGTATGCCTGCGCTGTTGCAGCGGTTTGAAACCACCACCCTGAAGATCTGGGAACGGATTGGTCTGCGCCCGGCTGGGTTCTTCACGACGCTGGTGGGGCCAAATAACCACGACCTGACCTATTTCTTGGCGTGGGAGTCATTGGCGGAACGCGAGCAGTTGTGGAACACATTTGCGTCTGACCCCGAATGGGTCGCGGCCCGCGCTGCGCATCAAGAAGCACACGGCGAGGTGGTTGCCAATATTGCGTCCAGTTTCCTGACGCCCACCGCCTTTTCGACCGTGAAATAAGGCCCGACATGACGACGCAAGTTGCGCCGAAGCAGGCCCTTTCCGGTCTTCGCATTCTCGATCTCGCTCGCATTCTGACCGGACCCTAGGCCACTCAAATCCTTGCCGATCTTGGGGCGGAGGCGATCAAAATCGAACCCCCCAGAAGCGGCGATAACACCCGCAAGTGGTGTCCTTCCAACGTCACCGATGACGCCGAAAATGACCGGGATGCCGGCTACTTTCACGGTGCGAACCGCAGGAAGAAGTCGGTCGTGATCGACATCGCCCATCGCGAAGGCCAGCAGATCGACATGGCGCTTCTTGATGTTCAGGTCGCGACCTTGGCCAATCAAGCGATGAACCATCTGGCCACTGGCACCTCGCCCAAACGCCTTGGCAGCGCCCATCCCGGTCCCGGTTCAGCGCGGCTTGCATGCCGCGCTCCGGATTGGAGGTCGCGGATATCTTCCGCGCCCATGGTCCTGCCTACCGTAGGGACCATGCCGGACACCTGAACCCGCCGCAGTTGAAGCTGATGTCTGCGATCTGGAAGTGTCGCACCTTCGCCCTCGGCGGACACATGTCGGCATGTGCCACATGAGTTGACATAACAACACGATCCGACTTAGGCTCATCCCAGTTGATTCGTCAACGCGATGGGTCCGGGGTGGGAGGGGACTTTGATGAACATGGTCGAAGGCCATCGCCAAATCACGCCACCGACCGGGGTACCAGTTTGGGACATCGACCCGTACGATCCCGATATTCTTCGCAACCCTGCTGCGTATTTCGCCGACCTCCGCGCCAAGGGTGAGGTGGTGTACATACCGCGATACAGCGTCCTGGCCGTGGGTCGGTATGAGACCACCCAAAAGGTGTTCAGCGATCACCAGAACTTCGTGTCATCGCGTGGCGTCGGATTGAACGATTTCAAGCTGGGCAAGCCATGGCGGAAACCGTCGATCATTCTTGAAGTCGACCCGCCAGAGCACACCCGCACACGCAAGGTGATGGCCCGCGCCCTTTCGCCCAAAGTGATGCGAGACTTTGCCGAGCTTTTCCGCACGACGGCAGAACGCCTTGTCGACGAGGCGCTCGACAAGGGCGAGTTCGAGGCCGTGGCCGAATTTGCAGAGGTCTATCCGACCATCGTGTTCCCGAAGGCCGTCGGAATGCGGGACGCCAATGCCCGGTTCCTTGTCGACTACGGCGCCATGGTATTCAACGCCGTCGGGCCGGATAACGAGATCCGGCGCACTTCAATGGCCAAGGCAGCTGAAATCGTGCCCTGGATCACCGCCGCATGTGCCCGAGAGCGGTTGTCCAATGATGGGCTTGGCGCGCGCATCTACGCCGATGCCGATGTCGGCGACATCACCCATGATGAAGCGGCGATGCTGGTGCGGTCATTCCTTTCCGCGGGGGTGGACACAACCGTGACGGGGATCGGCAGTGCGCTGTGGTGTCTGTCGCAGAACCCTGACGAATGGGAAAGACTCAAGGCGGACCCTGGCCTGATCAGGCCGGCTTTCGACGAAGTCCTTCGATACACATCTCCGGTCCACACCTTCGGTCGTACCGCGGGTCGGGACACCGAAATTGCCAATGTGCAAGTAGAAGAAGGCAGCAAGATCCTGTGTGCCCTTGGCGCCGCCAACCTGGACCCGCACAAGTGGGACAATGCCGATGCCTTCCGGGTCGATCGCAAGCCGAAGGGCCATCTGGCGTTCGGGGCTGGCGTCCATGGGTGCGTCGGCCAGAATCTGGCCCGCGCCGAGCTTGCCGCGATCATGCAGGCCCTGATTGAAAAGGTCGATCGGATCGAACCTGCCGGTGACGCCGTCTGGCGGCCGAACAACTCGATCCATGCGCTTGAAAGCCTGCCCATCCGGCTGATCGCGAAATAGGGACCAGACCATGACAAAGATCATTTTCATCGACCCCGATGGCACCGAAACGCCCCTGGACGCCCAGGATGGTGAAAGCGTGATGAGTGTGGCCATCGCCAACGGCATCGACGGGATCGTGGCGGAATGCGGTGGATCTATGATGTGCGCCACCTGTCACTGCTACGTTGATGACAACTGGGCCGAAAAGGCCGGCACGCGCAACGACGGTGAAGACGACATGTTGGAATGCGCCACCTCCGACGTCAGAGACACGTCGCGTCTGTCCTGCCAGATCAGGATCACACCCGACCTTGAGGGCCTGATTGTTCACCTGCCAGTTGACCAGGTATGAGTGACAACCGCATTGTCATAATCGGGGCGGGACAGGCCGGACTACAGGCGGCCATGTCGCTGCGGCAAGAGGGCCACGTTGGGGACATCACGCTGATCGGTGCCGAGCCGGGCCTGCCCTACCAGCGGCCACCGCTGTCGAAAGCCTATCTCAAGACGGGTGACGCCGGGCCTCTGACTTTGCGACCGCAGGCGTTCTTTGGCAAGAAGGCCATCACGCTGGTGTCTGAAACACGGGTCGAGCGGATAGACCGCGCTGGCCAGCGGGTTTTTGCAGGGCAGCGGCAGTGGGCGTACGACCACCTGATCCTAGCGACAGGTACCCGAAATGTCCGCCCACCGATCCCGGGGCTGAAGGCGGCGCGCGACCTTCGGACGCTGGAAGACGCGGCTCGATTGCGGGCGGCCCTGGTCCGGCCGCTGCGGATCGCGGTGATCGGAGGCGGTTTCATCGGTCTGGAATTCGCGGCGGTTGCCACGACGCTTGGACACCATGTGACAGTGGCCGAAGCTGCCCCGCGACTGATGGCCCGGGCCGTGTCCCACGCCATGTCACAACTCTTCCTGGAAATGCATTTGGGTATGGGCACAGATATCCTGCTTGGCACGCCCGTCTCTGCGGTGGCCGGGGATGGCATCGTGCTTTCGGATGGCCGCGAGGTGCCCGCCGATCTCGTCCTTCTGGCAGCGGGCGTGCAGCCCAATACCGAACTGGCAGCAGCCGCTGGACTGACGATCGACAACGGTGTTGCAGTCGACGCCAACCTATTGACCTCTGATCCGGCCATTTCGGCAATAGGCGATTGCGCTTCCTTTCCAGGTCCAGGAACCGAGCGGCGGGTCCGCCTCGAAAGCGTGCAGGCCGCCACGGATCACGCGCGGTGCCTGGCGCGCCGCATCGTCAAGAACGATACCACGCCCTATACAACCGTGGCGTGGTTCTGGTCTGATCAGTCCGACTGGAAACTCCAGATTGCGGGGCTGGCACATTCGTCCGACGAAAGCGTGGTGCGCGATGGCAACAAGGTCTTTAGGTTCCGCGGCGGCGAACTGACCGCCGTCGAGACGATCAACGATGCCAAGACCCATATGCGGGCGCGCAAGCGCCTCGCCCGGCATCCGGCACCTTCACGTACGGAACTGGTAGCGGTCGGGTATGATATGGCCTCTCTCGACGAAAGGCTTTTGACATGAGTGCCAACCGGAAGGTCGGGCCATCGCTTCCCGAACGGCCAAGCCCGGTCGCGCTGCGTGATGGCGCGAGATATCTCGACATCCAGCGCTATGCACCGTTCCTGCTGAATGCCGTGAACGGAGCCTGGCAACGCAAGACCGCTGCCATTTACCGTGCGGAATACGGCTTGGGGATCGTGGATTGGCGCGTCATCTCGATGCTCATGATCGAACCGGGAATCACCGCGCACCGGATCTGTGAGGCGATCCGGCTGGACAAGGCGGCGGTCAGCCGCGCGTTGAAGCAATTACAGACAAAGGGCTACCTGGCCTTCGAGGCCTCGCCCTCGGACGAGCGGAAGCGGTACTGGCGGCTAACCGAGGAGGGTCGGGTCATTCACGACGACATCCTTGCCGTCGCGCTCGCCTGCGAAGCCGAGATGGTCGCGGGCGTCGAGTCCGAGGACATGAGAGCATTCCTGCGTGTCATGTCGCGTTTCTTGTCCAATCTCGAACAGAAGGAGCCATAGAGGGGCAAAAAAAGACTATCCCGCCGCTTGCGCGGACCCGGGAGGGTTTCAGAGCGGGTAGCGAACGCGGGACGACAAGCCAAACTTGACCAATGGGGAGGAGACCCAAATGACGATCAGAACAAAAACCTTCGCGGCCACAGCCGCGCTGATACTCGCGGCGCCGATGGCATCGGCGGAAGAACTCAAGCTCGCGGATTTCTCGCCGCCGACGCATTTTGTTGTGGATACGACCTACACTCCAATGGCCGAGGCCATTTCGGCCGCAACCGGTGGCGAGGTAACCGTCAAGCTCTACATGGGCGGCGAACTTGGGCCCGGGCCGGCCGAGCAATACAACCGCGTCGTCGACGGCGTGGCGGACATCGCGTTTTCACTGCCGGGATACACCGCTTCTAGCTTTCCGCTGACCCTTATGGCGGAACTGCCCGGCGTGATCGAGCCCGAAACCGGAACCGCGCGCATCCAGGCCAATATCGACATGCTGGCGGACGAATACCGCCGGGCTGTCCTGGTCGGACTTTGGAACAACGCGCCGAACCTGCTGCTCATGGCCGACAAGCAGGTTAACAGTATGGATGATCTTTCTGGTCTGAACATCCGGGTGCCATCGCGGAATGCGGGGCTTGTCGTGCAGGCCTGGGGCGCAAACCCGGTGTCGATGCCGGCGCCCGCGATCTACAACGCCATGCAGACTGGTGTGATCGACGGCGCGATGATCGACGCCACGACTTTGCGCGCCTTCCGTCTGGCCGAGGTGACCAGTTCCATCACCATGGGCATGGACACGACGATTTCGCAGTTCTTCCTGGTCATGAACCGCAGCGTCTTTGCCGACCTCAGCGACGAGGCACAGGCCGCTATCAAGGCGGCCGGCCGCGAGGCTTCGTTCAACGCGTCGAGGGCGTGGCTGGCGGTGGCCGACAGCGCGCTTGCGGATTTCGCTGCGACAGAAGGAAAGACCGTGATCGAACTGACCATGGAAGAGGCCGCGCGCTTCAACGAAATGACGGCACCGGTCGTCGAACAGGTCATCACTCAGGCCGAGGCCGACGGTATCCCAGCCCGGGCCTACGTCTCCGCCCTGCGTGGCGACTGAGCCCGGGTGACAAGATCGGCGGCCTGTCGCGCACTTCTGGCAAGCCGCCGCACCGCTTCTTTCCAAGAGAAATTGCGGCGCCGCGCTGAATGCGGTTGCGCCAGGTTCCTTGACCTGGCGCAACCGCCCAACAAGGAAACCGGACCATGTTCATGAAACCTTTCGCCCTTTCAGGTCTTTCGCGTTTCGCTGACCGGGTCACCCTTGGGCTTTCGTTCGTGGCTGGCATCTGCCTTGTCTTCATGATGGGCATCATCACGCTGGCGGTGCTGATGCGCTACATCGCCGGTCAGCCGTTGCTTGGCGTGAACGAGATCGTGCAGATGACGTCCGTCGGCGTCGTCATGGCCGCTCTGCCCTATTGCACATACCACAATGGCCACGTCTCGGTTGACGTCTTCGACCGAATGATCGGCCACTGGGGTCGGCTGATCGGTGACATCGTCGCGCGGCTGTTGTCGATCTTCGTCCTGTCCGTTCTGTGTCGCCGCGCCGCCTTGCGCGCCCTGGACGCCTACGAATTTGGGGACCTCACGAACATGCTGCGCCTGCCCCAATGGCCCCTTTACGCTATCCTTTCCGTCGGCGCCGGCCTGTGCGTTCTGGTCTTCGTCGAACAGATCCTGGTTGCGCTGCTGACCGGCAAGGAAGAAGTCCGCGAGGATCTGGCATGACCCCGGAACTGACCGGCCTGGTTGGCATCGCCGCCCTGTTTGTCTTGATGATCTTCCGGACCCCCGTGGCCTTTGCGATGATGCTGGTGGGGTTTTTCGGCTATTGGTATCTTGAAGGCGCACGCGGGGCCGGGGCGGTCGTGCTGACCGAAAGTTTCGGGGCGGTGTCGAATTACTCGCTGATCGTGGTGCCGATGTTCGTGCTGCTGGGCAACGTGTCGTCCGCCGCGGGCTACAGCAGAGGTCTTTATGACGCCGCCTTTGCCTGGGTCGGGCGGTTCAAGGGCGGGCTTGCGTCCGCCTCTGTTCTGGGCTGCGCCGCTTTTGCCGCGGTTTCAGGATCGTCGGTGGCGACAGCCGTAACGTTGGGCAAGGTGGCCCTGCCGGAAATGCGTCGCCTGGGATACGCGCCCAGCCTTGCCACCGGGTCCATTGCGGCCGGCGGGACGTTGGGGTTTCTGATCCCGCCGTCCACTGGCTTTGTGCTTTATGCGATCCTGACTGAGGAATCGATCGGCCGGCTTTTCATGGCAGGCATCCTACCGGGCCTGCTGCTGACCGGCCTGTTCATCGGCACGATCTGGCTGATCGCTACGCGCAATCCCGCCGCCGGTCCGCCCGGAGAAACGATCCCGCTTGCAGACCGGTTTCGTACATTGTTGCGCGCGGGGCCGCTGCTGGCGGTCGTCGTTATCTCGATCGGTGGCATCTATCTGGGCGTTTTCACCCCGGTAGAAGCTTCTGGTGTCGGTGCCACGATGGTGCTGCTTCTGGCCATCGCCCAGCGCAAGCTTGGCTTTGCCGCGTTTCGCGGGGCCGTGCTGGACACGCTCAAGACCTCGGCCATGCTTTACACCGTGGTCATCGGGGCCAATGTCCTGAACCCGTTCTTCGCGGTGACCCAAATACCCGCGACCCTTGGGGCCGGGCTTGAAGGGCTTGGCCTTGGCGCCTACGGCACGCTTGTGGTGATCCTGCTAGCCTACATCGTGCTTGGCATGTTCATGGATGGCCTGTCGATGCTGGTCATTTCCATTCCGATTGTGTTCCCGGTCATCCTGGCGCACGGGTTCGACCCGATCTGGTTCGGCGTTATCGCCGTCATCGTGATCGAGATGGGCATGATCACCCCGCCCGTGGGTCTGAACGTATTCGTGGTGCGTGGAGTGGCCGGGGATGTACCACTGGCAACTATTTTCAGGGGCGTGGCACCGTTCCTCTTCGCCATGGTCATCGGTCTCGTGCTAATCATTCTGTTCCCGCAAATTGCCCTGCTAATTCCAAACTCGATGTTTGGTTAGGCGGTCCTGGGCGCGGCTGTAGAAAGGGCAAGCGATGCAGTTCCATCTGAACGGGTTTCACCCCGGAGATCCCGACATCCACGCGCCGGCGGACGGGTTTGAAGCGCCGGGCGCGGACGTTCCAGAAGAGGTCGATGTCCTGATCGTGGGCTGCGGGCCCGCCGGCCTGACGCTGGCCGCGCAACTGGCGGCTTTCCCCCAGATCACGACCTGTATCGTCGAACAGAAGCCCGGCCCGCTGGAAAAGGGCCAGGCCGACGGGATTTCCTGCCGCTCGATGGAGATGTTTCAGGCCTTTGGCTTCGCGGAAAAAGTGAAGCGTGAGGCCTACTGGGTCAACGAGACCACTTTCTGGAACCCCGATCCCGAACAGCCGGAACGGATCCGCCGGACCGGCCGCATCCAGGACGTCGAGGACGGACTGTCCGAGATGCCGCACGTCATTCTCAACCAGGCCCGGGTGCACGACCGTTTCCTTGAAGTGATGCGCAATGCGCCGACCCGTTTGACGCCGTTCTATGGACGGTGCCTTCAGGATCTGCGGATCCTCGACGATAGCTCCGACCGTCCCGTGACGGTCACGCTCGAGAACACCCAGCCGGGGGCGGATCGTCCGACAGAGGCGCTGCGGGCGAAATACGTGGTGGGCTGCGACGGCGCCCGCAGCGCCGTGCGTGGGGCCATCGGGCGTGAGTTGCGCGGCGACCGGGCAAACCAGGCCTGGGGGGTGATGGACGTGCTGGCCGTGACCGATTTTCCGGACATCCGGCTGAAAACGCTCATCAAGTCCGACGGCGAGGGCAATATCATCATCATTCCCCGCGAAGGGGGGCATCTGGTGCGCATCTATATCGAGATGGACAAGCTGGCGGACGGGCAGCGCATAACGGCCGCCGACATGACGGCGGACCGGCTGATCGATGCGACGAACCGCGTGGTTCACCCCTACCGGTTCGATGTGAAAGAGGTGGTCTGGTGGTCGATCTACGAGGTCGGGCACAGCCTGACCGACAAGTTCGACGACGTGCCCGACGACGAGGTCGAGACCCGCTGTCCGCGGGTCTTTATCGCGGGGGACGCTTGCCATACCCATAGCGCCAAGGCGGGACAGGGCATGAACGTGTCAATGGGCGATACGTTCAACCTCGGCTGGAAGCTGATCTCGGTCCTGCTGGGGCGCTGCTCGCCCGATCTGCTTCACACCTATTCCTCCGAGCGCCAGAAAGTTGCGCAGGATCTGATCGATTTCGACCACGAATGGTCGCGGATCATCGGGGCTCCCCCCGAGAAGGGCACATCGGTGGAAGAGACGCCCCGGTTCCAGAAGTATTTCATCGAACACGGCCGCTATACGGCTGGTCTCTCGGTCACATACGCGCCATCCGTCCTGACGGGCCGGGACGACTGGCAGCACCTTGCGCCGGGCTTTGAGATTGGATCGCGGTTCCATTCCGCTCCGGTCATCCGTCTGGTCGATGCCAAACCCATGCAGCTTGGCCATGTGGTCGAGGCGGACGCGCGCTGGCGCCTCTTCGCCTTTGCCGGCGCAGGCGACGCAGGCGGGCCCGAGGGCGACATCGGCGCACTTTGCGCGTTTCTGGGTAAGGGCAGCGATCCGCTGCTGCGCCGATACACGCCACGCGATGCGGAACAGGATTCCGTGATCGACGTCCGCGCAGTCTTCCCGCACTACCACCGCGACCTCGAGATCGGCACAATGCCGGAGGTCCTGCGACCTGCAAAGGGCCGCCTTGGCCTGCGTGATCTGGAAAAGGCGTTCTGCGTCGATTCCCGCCGGGGCGACATTTACACGACCCGCGCGATCGACCGTGAAAGGGGCTGTATCGTCATCGTTCGACCCGACCAGCATGTGTCACATATTCTGCCGCTAGACGCTCATTCCAAGATCGCGCGCTTCTTCGATGGATTCCTGCGGCGCCAGTAGGGCCTTCGGAAGTACGGGAAAAGGCTGACCGGTGCCAGCCAGCCTCTCTCAATAACGCTGCGATCCGACGATAACCGTATCAACCATATTGCCGGGTCAGCTCGTTCTGGACCTGTCACGATTTGAGGCCGCCACCCGCCACTACAACCACGCGAGAACCATAGAGGCGCGGCGGGACTGCGCCGAAGTGCTGAGCGCGTGGAAGAGAGGATCCAGTCGATGAACCGGGCGGCCATCTATGCACGGTTCTCTTCGCACCTGCAGCGCGAAGCCTCGATCGAGGATCAGGTGCGCCTCTGTGCAGAACGCGCGGAACGGGAAGGCTGGGAGGTCACCGACACCTTCAGTGACATGGCGATCTCCGGCGCCTCGATGCGGCGCCCGGGCCTGCAGAGCATGATTTCGGCAGTGGAGCGCGGCCAGTTCGACGTTCTCGTCGTCGAAGCGCTCGACCGGCTCAGTCGCGATCAGGCGGATGTGGCCACCCTCTACAAGACCCTGACCTTTCACGGCGTGAAGATCGTCACGCTGGCCGAAGGTGAGATCAGCGAGCTTCATGTCGGCCTCATGGGCACGATGAACCAGCTGTTTCTCAAGGATCTCGCTGACAAGACCCGCCGCGGCCTGCGCGGGCGGGCCGAGAAGGGGTGTTCCGGGGGCGGGAATGCTTACGGCTACAACGTGGTCCGCCGGCTCGGCGCTGACGGGAACCCGGTTACAGGGGAGCGCGAGATCAACGAGGAAGAGGCCGGCATCATCCGCCGCGTCTTTCGCGAGTTCGCAGCTGGCCGGACACCCCGGGACATCGCACGGCGTCTCAACGACGATGGCGTGCCGGGGCCAAGGGGAAAGCTTTGGAGGGACACCGCAATCCGTGGCCATCGGGCGCGGGGGACAGGCCTTCTCAACAACGAACTCTATCTCGGGCGCCTCGTCTGGAACCGCATGCGCTGCGTGAAGGACCCGTCATCGGGCAAGCGCGTCTCGCGGCTTAACCCGCGGGACCAGTGGATCATCAAGGATGTCCCGGACCTGCGCATCATCGACGACGCACTCTGGCAGAAGGTGAAGCAGCGGCAGGAGGAGATCGACGGCACCGACCGTGTTCAGGGCATCAGGGCGAGCCGATTCTGGGAACAGCGCCGGGCGGCGCACCTCGTGTCGGGCCTGTTAGTGTGCGGGTCATGCGGCGGCAGCTGTGCAGTCGTCGGTCGCGACTACCTGGCGTGTTCTGCGGCGCGCAAACTCGGGACGTGCCAACAGCGCTGGAGCGTCCGCCGCGGTGAACTCGAAGCGGCCGTCCTTGGCCTTCTGCAAACCCGGCTGATGGAGCCCGACGCCGTTGCCGAGTTCATGAACGTGTTTGCACACGAGGTGAACCGTCAGCGGTCGGACGCGGCGGCAGAGCACCAGCGCCGCGAGCAGGAGCGGCAGAAGCTGAAGCAGAAGCTCCATGGGCTATATCATGCCATCGCCGATGGCCTGCGCAGCCCCGGGCTGCAAGAGCAGCTTCTCGACCTCGAAGGTCGCCTGGCCGACCTCGACCGACGGCTTGCAGCCGACGCGCCGACGACGATACGGCTTCATCCCAGGGTGTCGGAGATCTACCGCGACAAGGTGGAAAAGCTCTCGATGAGCCTTTCGGATCCGGAGATCCGCACAGAAGCGCTCGACGTCATCCGTGGCCTGATCGACAGTGTCATCGTGTCGGAGGCGGAGGATGGAGCGATCACGGAGGAGCCGAACGGCGCCATCGCAAGCATGATCGAGGCCGCCCAGCCGGGCGCCCTCTCATCGATCGATGCATGTTCGGTAAAGGTGGTTGCGGGGGTAGGATTTGAACCTACGACCTTCAGGTTATGAGAAGCATCGCAATTCTGCGAATTTGCGCGAACAATGTGATCACGACAAATCATTGTTTTAATGGAGTTTTCCAACCACAGACCTTCAGGTCCAAAACCTGAGCTACCCTGCGGAAAGGTTGTTCGAATGCGGTCAAGACAGCGCTTGGCCTTGTTCTCGGAAGGAGAGCCCTAACTCGGCGCTACCGATTGCGCCCGGCAAGTTCACTTGGGGCCAATGATCCCTGCCGGGGGGATCTGGAAGGCTACGCAGTGGGCTTCGTCACGAGGGCCTTGAGTTCAACCTTGAGCGTCTTGCCAAGGGCGCTCTTCGGCAGCTCACGCAGTATCCGGTATTCGCGTGGGACCTTGTATCCGCCAAGCCGCGCGCGGCAGTGGGCGTCGAGGGCCTCGGGCTGCGGCACCGCCGAGGCGCGAGGCACCACCACCGCCACGACCCGCTCTCCCCAATGAGCGTCGGGGATGCCGATCACCGCGGCCTCGGCGATGTCGGGGTGGTCCAGAAGCACTGTCTCGACCTCGGTGGAATAGACGTTCTCGCCCCCGGTGATGACGACGTCCTTCACACGGTCGAGGAGGTGCAGGAAGCCGTGCGAGTCGATCCGGGCCACTTCGCCGGTGCGGAACCAGCCGTCGCGGAAGGCGGCGGCCGTGTCCTCGGGCCGGTCGAGGTAGCCGTCGAAGACATTGGGGCCGCGCACCGCAAGTTCGCCCGCGCCGTCTGGCCCATCGGCGTCAAGCAGGCGCACCTCGACCCCCGCCAAAGGCCTACCCGACGACCGCAGCGGGTCCTCCGCCCCAAGCGCTCGGGCTTGCGGCAGGTGCAGGAAGCTGAGGATCGGCGCGGTCTCGGTCATGCCGTAGCCCTGCACCATATTCGTGTGCGGCATCTGCACCTCGGCCGCCGTCAAAAGCTCCAGCGGAACCGGCGCTCCACCGCAGATGAAGATGCGCAGCCGTTCGAGCGCGCGCCCCCGGGCAAGCCCCTGCGCCACGATCCCTTTCAGCAGGACGGGCGGGGCCATCGTCAGCGTCGCACCGCGGGTCTCGAGCGCCTCGACCACGGCCTCGGGCGAGGGCTGGGCAACGAAGCTGTGCGCGCCGCCGGCAAGCGTGGTGGCGGTCGCCAGCAGATCGGCAGAGTGGAACATGGGCGCGACGTGCAGGTACAGGTCGCCCGGCGCGGCGCCAAGCGCGGTCGCGAACTGAAAGCCGTTGGCGACCACGTTGCGGTGGGTCAGCGGCACGCCCTTGCCTTCGCCGGTGGTCCCGCCGGTGAACAGCAGGATCGCCTCGTCCGCTTCGGACACCCGCGCCGGATCCATCGCGGCGGCGGCGGCGGCGAGGGCCGCGCTCTCCTCGCCCAATGCGACGCACCGTCCATTCCATCCGCCGGCGGCCAGCGCCTCTGCCACAGCGGCCAAGGCCGGCGCTGCGAAGAGAACGCGCGCACCGCTCTTCTTCAGGATCGCGGCAAGCTCGGGCAGGGCAAGGCGGAAATTCAGTGGCACGGGGACCCGGCCCGACCAGTACCCGGCATGGATGAGCGTCGCCTGCGCCACCGAGTTGGGCGAAAGGATCGCGAAGTGGTTCCCAATGCCAAGCCCCAGCGCCGCAAGCGCGCCCGCCATCCGCGCCACGGCGGCGACATGGGTCGCCCAGTCCTCGCGCCGCCCGTCCTCTTCCAGCATCGCGGTGGCGCCCGGAAAATGACGCGCCGCCCGCTCCAGCGCCACCGACATCGGGAACATGGGCTCAGTCCCGGTCCCGTTTCGGGGCGTATTTCTTGGTGACAGAGGACAGGCCCCGTGCCGCGTACTCGCGGCAGGCGCGTGCCTTGAACTCCAGCGCCTTCTGCCATTCGTCGAGCCCGTAGTATTCGCGCTCAGCCACGCAGCGCACCTCGCGCGCGGTGAAGACGTCGATCCCAAGTTTCTCGGCGATCTGTTCGTCCGACAGGCCTGGCCTGCGCTTCTCGGGTGGAAGGTGCTCGGGATAGTTGATCTGGATCGACTGGGACAGGGCGATGACCTGGTCTCGATACTTTCGGTAGGTCTCGGGATCGATGAAATAGCTCATGGCGGTCCTCAGCGCAGGTCGCGGGTACGCGCATCGACGGGGCAGACGCGGATGCATTCGAAGCACTGGCCCTGGCTGATGTTGGCGTAGGTCATCGACCAGAGCGTGCGGGTGAAAAGGCCCGAGTTCAGCATCATCCGCCGCCTGTCCTTGTCCGGTTCGTCCAGCGCATCGGCCAGCACCTTCTGAAAGGACGGGATCCAGTGGTTGTAGACCCGCGCGGTGCAGCGCCCGGCGTCATAAGACCGTTCCGCCAAACGTCCGCCCTCGATCCGGCCCGACAGGCAGCCGCCTTCGGCCGCATCGCAGATCTTGGTGCAGGGTGTTCGGCCCGTATCCTCGTACATCGCCACGCATTCCGGCGCGGGGCAGGCGGGCGTCTCGAGCGGCCTGTCGTGGGGCAGCGGCAGCGTCGTCAGGAGCGCGCCGAAATAGGTGAAGCCGTGTTCGGGATGCAGGATCGGCCCGGCGAGGCTCGGGGTGCCGCAACCCGCAAGCTCGGCGGCGAGCGACAGGCTGAGGAAGGGCTGCTGCCCCTCGTCCACCCCGGGCGGCACGGTCAGGGCATAGTAGCCAAGCTCGCGCTCGATCAGGTGCGCGATCTTCATGGCCAGCGCTGTGACCCGGTCGTTGGTCGAGGACAGTTCCATGTGCTGGAAGTTCGGGCTGACCCAGTCGCCGGCACGGGGCTTGGCGCCGCCCAGAACGATGACCGAGCGCACGCCGGGGAGAAGGTCCTCCGGCCGGTGGCCTTCGGGCGCGGCGGAAAACCCGGCAGGATCCGCGACGCCGAAGACGACCGCGCCGCCCTTGCGCGCGGTGTCTTCGATCAGTTTCCGCGTGGCCTCGGCCGAGACGGCGGGGCTCTGGTCCGTCATTTCAGCTTCCTTTCCTGACGGCCCACCGGGCAGACGCGCATGCACTCGAAGCATTGCGCCACGCTTTCCTTGTAAAAGGCGACGCCTGCGCAGGCGCGCGAGAAGAAGTCGGAGTGTACCTTGGCGCGGCGCGTGCCGGGGTCGTCCTCGGCGGCGAGGTCGGCCAGCACCTTCTGGAAGGCCACGGGCCCGAAGTTCATCGCCCGCGACACACAGCGCTCGCGGTCGTAATAGACTTCCTCGATCCGGCCATCCTCGCCGATCGACCCGTCGAGGCAACCGCCATCGTCGGCGGGGCAAGCGGCCATGCAGGGCGTCTTGCCGATGTGCCTGTAGGTGGCAACGCACATGGGCGCGGGGCAAACGTCCTGTTCGAGCATCGGGTCGGCGCGCAGCTCCAGCGTCGTGATGCAAGCTGAATAGTACAGAAGCCCGAACCGCGGGTTCAGGACGATGTTCGCCGCGAAGGAACGCGTCCCGAGGCCAGACAGCACGGCCGCCAGCATGTAGCTGAAGGGCGGCTGGTGCCCGGCGACCGACAGCCCGGGCGCCTGGATCGCCATGTGGCCCGTTTCCGTCTCGACCCAGCCGGTTAGCGCGGCGATGGCGCGGTCGTTGGCGAAGTCGAGGCCAAGAACCTCCATCACGCGGGGGTTGGGACTGCGCCACGCGCCGGCGGTGGGGCCGCGCGCGCCGACGACGATCACGGATTTCGCGTCTGGAAGCAGGTCATACGGGCGGTAACCCTCTGGCACGTAGTCATCCCAGCGGTCGGTCGGGGCGATGCCCACCACGTCGGCGCCATAGCCCAAGGCGGCCTCCTTGACCCTTTGGCCGAGCAGGACAGCCTCTCCGTCCGACTGATGGGCTCCGTCCATCGGGCCGCTCCCCTTCGGAAACCGATCGCAAGAATAGTGTTGCTTCAAGCCCTGCGTGAGTCAACATGATTGCTGTAGTATGATTGTGCCCTGCCGGAGACACGCCTCTCCCTGTGACCTTGGAGCAAAGATGCCGAGCGGTCTCGAAAATCGAACCCTTGAGCGCGCGCTGAGCTTCTCCGGCTCGCCAAGTGCGAAGGCGCTGATCATGACCTTCTGGGGCGACATGCTGCTGCCGTTCGGCGGGCGGATCTGGCTTGGCAGCCTCGTAAACGCGATGGAACCACTCGGGTTCGATGAACGGGCCGTGCGAACCTCGGTCCATCGCCTGACGTCCGACGGATGGCTGAGAGCAACGACACTGGGACGCCGCCGAGAGCTTTCCATGCCGCCGCCACGGCTGGCAGAACTTCGCGCGGTGCAGCGACGGATGTACCGGCGCACGCCACTGCAATGGGACGGCATCTGGCACATCGTGGTGATGCAGCCCGCGACCCCGGCCCGGCGCGAGGCGCTGCGCCGGGAACTGCACTGGCAGGGCTACGCCACTCTGGCGCCGAACACCATGATCCACCCGCGCCAACCGTGGGAAGAACTTCTTGAACGGCTGGAGGCTCGCGGGCTTCGCGACGAAATCGGCCACGCGTTTGCAGCCCGCCAACTGTCAGTTACTTCGTCGCCTGCCGAGCTTTGGCCACTGGACCGACTCGCTGCGTCCTGGACGCATCTTGGGGAGTTGGCCCATATCGGGGACAGCAGAAACCTGTCGGATGCAGAGGGCTTCGTCCGCCGTCTCCTGATCACGCACGCGCTCCGGATTTCGGTTCTTCGAGACCCTGCCCTGCCGACGGAACAGCTCCGCCCCGACTGGCCCGAACACCGTGCACGGACGGCCATTTCCTCCGCCTACGCAAGGCTTTCCGACTCCGCGCAGGCCTTCGTCGCACGCGTCATCCAACTCGCGGACGGCTCACGACCAAGGTTGGACTCGCGGGAAGCGGACTGGCGCTTTAGCCTCTGACCGGTGACAAGGTGTTAGAAGTAAGCAAGATCGTGCAAGCGACACCATATGTTTCGCCGCCGTGTACTCGTCGATCGCCTTCTTCAGTGCCGAACCGAGTTCGTTTGGCAGAGCACACGATCCGGGATATCTGGATTTTCGCCGCAATATGAAGGACTTCGGTCCTTCTTGCTTCCTATGTGCTTCCACGGCGGATCCAAATGCAAACGCCGCCCTGAAGGGCGGCGCTTAAGCATTTGATAACGCGTGGCAATCTGGTTGCGGGGGTAGGATTTGAACCTACGACCTTCAGGTTATGAGCCTGACGAGCTACCGGGCTGCTCCACCCCGCGCCAAATCGTTGTGACGACACATCGTTACAGAGAGAATATTCGAGCAGGTTCCTCACTAGGTTTGGCGGTGACCTACTCTCCCACGTCTTAAGACGCAGTACCATCGGCGCAACGGCACTTAACGACCGGGTTCGGGATGGAGCCGGGTGTTTTGCTCGTGCTATGACCACCAAACCGAGAGAAGAACCTGTCCAAGTCAGTACACTATCAGTGTGCTTTCGATCCTCCAGGCTGTGCCTGGCTGTTTCTGGATCAAATCAAGCCTATCGGGCAATTAGTACCGGTCAGCTGAACACATTGCTGTGCTTACACCTCCGGCCTATCGACGAGGTGGTCTACCTCGGCCCTCAGGGATACCTTGTTTTGAGGGGGGCTTCCCGCTTAGATGCCTTCAGCGGTTATCCTTTCCGATCATAGCTACCCTGCACTGCGGCTGGCGCCACAACAGGTCCACCAGTGGATCGTTCACCCCGGTCCTCTCGTACTAGGGGCAACTCCTCTCAAGTATCCTACACCCACGGCAGATAGGGACCGAACTGTCTCACGACGTTCTAAACCCAGCTCACGTACCTCTTTAAATGGCGAACAGCCATACCCTTGGGACCTGCTCCAGCCCCAGGATGAGATGAGCCGACATCGAGGTGCCAAACACTGCCGTCGATATGGACTCTTGGGCAGTATCAGCCTGTTATCCCCGGCGTACCTTTTATCCGTTGAGCGATGGCCCTTCCACTCGGGACCACCGGATCACTATGGCCGTCTTTCGACTCTGCTCGACTTGTCAGTCTCGCAGTCAGGCTGGCTTCTGCCATTGCACTCAACGAGCGATTTCCGACCGCTCTGAGCCAACCTTCGCGCGCCTCCGTTACTCTTTGGGAGGCGACCGCCCCAGTCAAACTACCCGCCACACAGGGTCCCGGATCCGGATAACGGACCGCGGTTAGACATCAAGCAGGCGAAGGGTGGTATCTCAAGGATGGCTCCACAAGGACTAGCGTCCCTGCTTCAAAGCCTACCACCTATCCTGCACATCACATGCCTGATGCCAGTGTGAAGCTGTAGTAAAGGTGCACGGGGTCTTTCCGTCTAACCGCGGGAAGCCTGCATCTTGACAGGCAATTCAATTTCGCTGAGTCGATGTTGGAGACAGCGGGGAAGTCGTTACGCCATTCGTGCAGGTCGGAACTTACCCGACAAGGAATTTCGCTACCTTAGGACCGTTATAGTTACGGCCGCCGTTTACCTGGGCTTCAATTCGGAGCTCTCACCCCTCCTTTTAACCTTCAGGCACCGGGCAGGCGTCAGACCCTATACGTCGTCTTGCGACTTCGCAGAGCCCTGTGTTTTTAGTAAACAGTCGCCACCCCCTGGTTTGTGCCCCCAGCCTCTAGTTGCCTAGAAACTGGGCCTCCTTCTCGCGAACTTACGGAGGTATTTTGCCGAGTTCCTTCAACATCGTTCTCTCAAGCGCCTTGGTATTCTCTACCAGTCCACCTGTGTCGGTTTCGGGTACGGTCCGATGGAGGGCTATTTCCAGGAACCTCTAAGCAGCCCAGACAATCCGATAAGCCTGAACTACATTCGAGATCCGTCACGTCCTCCTGGCCCAGGAATATTAACCTGGTTCCCATCGACTACGCCTTTCGGCCTCGCCTTAGGGGCCGGCTCACCCTGCTCAGATTAGCTTTAAGCAGGAACCCTTGGACTTTCGGCGACAGGGTCTCTCACCCTGTTTGTCGCTACTCATGTCATCATTCTCGCTAGTGATCACTCCACCGGATGGCTCACGCCCCGGCTTCACAGTCAAACCCTGGCCTCCGATGCACCCGAGGGTGCAGAAGAGGCATGGGTTTTATCACACTACGCTCCGCTACCACTGCATACGCAGTCCTAAGCTTCGGCTCATGGCTTGAGCCCCGTTACATCTTCGCCGCAGGACAACTTATTTAGACCAGTGAGCTGTTACGCTATCTTTAAAGGATGGCTGCTTCTAAGCCAACCTCCTGGTTGTTTTGGTCGTCCCACATGCTTTCCCACTTAGCCATGAATTGGGGGCCTTAGCTGTAGGTCAGGGTTGTTTCCCTCTCCACTACGGGCGTTAGCACCCGCAGTGTGTCTGCCATCTAGTACTCCCGGGTATTCGGAGTTTGGTTAGGATCAGTAAGCCTGTGGGGCCCCATTACCCATCCAGTGCTCTACCCCCCGGGGTATTCGGATGACGCTCTACCTAAATAGATTTCGCGGAGAACCAGCTATCTCCGAGTTTGATTGGCCTTTCACCCCTAGGCACAACTCATCCCGACCTTTTTCAACAGGTGTGGGTTCGGACCTCCAGTACGTGTTACCGTACCTTCATCCTGGTCATGCCTAGATCACTCGGTTTCGGGTCTGATCCCACGAACTCGACGCCCTATTAAGACTCGCTTTCGCTGCGCCTACACCTAACGGCTTAAGCTTGCTCGTGAGACCAAGTCGATGACCCATTATACAAAAGGTACGCCGTCAGGGCTCAAGGCCCCTCCGACTGCTTGTAAGCGTTCGGTTTCAGGTACTGTTTCACTCCCCTAGTCGGGGTGCTTTTCACCTTTCCCTCACGGTACTGGTTCGCTATCGGTCAGTAAGGAGTACTTAGCCTTCGAAGGTGGTCCTCCGATCTTCAGACAGGATTTCACGTGTCCCGCCCTACTTAATACGTCCTATCGAGCTTC
>CBDDJT010000001.1:190000-299248 GCA_965229765.1 Paracoccaceae bacterium
CGACACCGCCGTCGACGCGGGCACCTTCACCACGCTCGTCGCCGCCGTTCAGGCCGCCGGCCTTGTCGAAACGCTGAAAGGCGACGGCCCGTTCACCGTGTTCGCGCCGACCGACGAGGCGTTCGCCGCCCTGCCCGAAGGCACCGTCGAGGGCCTCCTGGCCGACATCCCGGCGCTGACCAAGATCCTGACCTACCACGTGGTGGCGGGCAAGGTGATGTCGGGCGACCTGTCGAACAACATGATGGCCACCACCGTCGAGGGTTCCGACATCACGATCATGACCGAAGGCGGCGTGACCGTGAACGGCGCCAATGTCGTGGCCGCCGACATCGAGGCGTCGAACGGCGTCATCCATGTCATCGACGCGGTGATCCTGCCCGGCATGTGATCCGGGTTTCGGATCGCTTGCGCGATCCGACCCGCGTGGGGGCTCTGCCCCCACACCCCCGGAGTATTTGTGAACAGAAGAAGGGGAGGGCCGCGCGCCTTCCCCTTTTTCACGGGTGCCTTTCAGCCGCCGGGCGGGACGTCGAAAAAGCCGCTGGGCGAGCCGCGCGCCTGCCAGGCGGCCATGACGCGGGCGCAGGTTTCCCCGCAAGGCGCGGCGCCGTCGACCTCGATGTCATAGCGACGACCGGCATGGATCGTGGCCTCGTCCCGTTCGGCCAGGCCCGGGGGCCTGTCGCCGCGCATGGCCTCGCGCGCGCGCAGCACCGCCGGATCGCACCGGAGACCGACGAAGAAAAGGTCATGCCCCGCGAGGCGCGCGGCAAGGTCCGCCTGCCAGCCGGGCGTATCGAGGATATGCGCCACGATCACGTCGACGCCGGCCGCCGCGAAGGCGGCGAAACTGCCGTGGACCGCATCGAAGACGGGTCCGCGCACGGCGCGCCAGTCGAAGGCGCCGCTGTCGAAACGCTCCATCGGCAGGACGCCGTGGTCGCGGAAGGTGTCGAAGGACAGGTGCGCGAAGGGCGCGGGCAGCGCCGCCTGGAGCGCGCGCGCCAGCGTGGTCTTTCCCGAAGAGGACGCGCCGTGAAGAAGGATGATGCGGGCCATGCCATGCTTGTCCCGTGGCCCGCCAGAGGATGCAAGCGGCGCGCGCAAGGCCCCTGCCCCGCGCGCGCCGGTTCGGTCAGTGCAGGACCGCGTCCTCTGGCGGCTGCCGGGTGGAGCTTGCCACCCGGTCGCCGATGATCAGCCCATCGGCGCCGGCGCCCACCGGCACCGTGTCGCCATCGCGCACGTCCCCGGCCAGGATCATCTCGGCCAGCCGGTCCTGCAATGCGCGCTGGATCACCCGCTTCAGCGGCCGTGCGCCGTAGACCGGGTCATAGCCCTCGTCCGCCAGCCACTTGCGCGCGCCCTCGTCCAGCTCCAGCGCGATGTTGCGCTGTGCCAGCCGCCGGTCCAGCCGCATCAGCTGGATATCGACGATGCCCGTCATGTCGGCCCGCGTCAGCCTGTCGAAGACGATCATGTCGTCCAGACGGTTCAGGAACTCGGGCCGGAAATGGGCGCGCACCGCGTCCATCACGTCGCGCCGCGCCTGCGCGGCGTCGCCTCCCTCTGGCAACTGGCTGAGCGCCTGGCTCCCGAGGTTCGAGGTCAGGACGATCAGCGTCTGCTTAAAGTCCACCCGGTGCCCCTGCCCGTCGGTCAGGACGCCGTCGTCCAGCACCTGCAACAGCACGTTGAACACCTCGGGGTGGGCCTTTTCCACCTCGTCGAACAGCACCACCTGGTAGGGCCGGCGCCGCACGGCCTCTGTCAGGACACCGCCCTCGTCATAGCCCACGTATCCCGGCGGCGCGCCGATCAGGCGCGACACGGAATGCTTTTCCATGAACTCGGACATGTCGATGCGCACCATCGCGCTGTCGTCGTCGAACAGGTACTCTGCCACGGCCTTGGTCAGCTCGGTCTTGCCGACGCCGGTAGGACCGAGGAAGAGGAAGGAGCCCAGCGGCCGGTTCTCGTCGTTCAGGCCCGCACGCGCGCGGCGCACGGCATTGGCCACGGCGGTCACCGCCTGACGCTGGCCGATGACGCGCTTGCCAAGCTCGTCCTCCATCCGCAACAGCTTGTCGCGCTCGCCTTCCAGCATCTTGGAGGTTGGTACGCCCGTCCAGCGCTCGACCACCTGCGCGATCTGCTCGGGGCGCACGGCCTCTGCGACCATCACGTCCTCGTCCTGGGTCTCGGCCTCTGACAGCTTGCGCTCCAGATCCGGGATATCGCCATAGGCCAGCCGTCCGGCCGTGGCCAGGTCGCCCTCGCGCTTGGCGGCGTCCAGCTCGGCGCGCGCCCGGTCAAGCTGTTCCTTGAGCCCGCGCGCGGCGTCCAGCTTGTCGCGCTCGGACTGCCACTTGGCCGTCATCTCGGCGGACCGTTCCTGCAGGTCGGCAAGTTCCTTCTCCAGCTTGGCCAGCCGATCGCGCGAGGCGTCGTCGTCTTCCTTGCGCAGCGCCTCGGCCTCGATCTGCTTTTGCAGGATGTCGCGGTCCAGCGCGTCCAGTTCCTCGGGCTTGGAATCCACCTCCATCCGCAGGCGGCTGGCGGCCTCGTCCACAAGGTCGATCGCCTTGTCGGGCAGGAAGCGGTCGGTGATGTAGCGGTGCGACAGCGTCGCCGCCGCCACGAGGGCAGAGTCGCTGATCCGCACGCCGTGGTGCAGCTCGTACTTTTCCTTGATGCCGCGCAGGATCGACACGGTGTCCTCGACCGTGGGTTCGTCCACGAACACCGGCTGGAACCGGCGCGCCAGCGCGGCGTCCTTTTCCACGTGCTTGCGGTATTCATCCAGCGTCGTGGCACCCACGCAGTGCAATTCGCCCCGCGCCAGCGCCGGCTTGATCAGGTTGGCGGCATCCATCGCGCCATCGGTCTTGCCCGCACCGACCAGCGTGTGCATCTCGTCGATGAACAGCACGATCTCGCCCGCCGCGGCGGTGATCTCGTTCAGGACCGATTTCAGCCGTTCCTCGAACTCGCCGCGATATTTCGCGCCCGCGATCAGCGCCCCCATGTCAAGCGCCATCAGCTTCTTGTTCTTCAGGCTTTCGGGCACGTCGCCGTTGACGATCCGAAGCGCAAGGCCCTCGGCGATGGCCGTCTTGCCGACGCCGGGGTCGCCGATCAGCACCGGGTTGTTCTTGGTCCGGCGGCTGAGCACCTGCATCGTGCGGCGGATTTCCTCGTCGCGGCCGATGATCGGGTCGATCTTGCCCTCTTCGGCGGCCTCGGTCAGGTCGCGGGCGTATTTCTTCAGCGCCTCATAGGTTTCCTCGGCGCTGGAGCTGTCGGCGGTGCGCCCCTTGCGCACGTCGTTGATCGCCGAGTTGAGCGCCATGGCCGTGACCGCGCCGGCCTCCAGCGCGTCCTTGGCCCTGGACCGCACGACGGCAAGCGCCGTCAGCACGCGTTCGGCCGGCACGAAACTGTCGCCCGCCTTCTTCGCGATCTTCTCGGCCTCGTCCAGCACCTTGACCAGCGCGCTGTCGGCACCCGCCGGGCCGGTGCCGCCGCTGGCGCGCGGCAGCTTGCCGACCGCAAGATCGACAGCCTCGCGGACGCGCTCGGGCGCACCGCCAGCGCGGGCGATCAGCGTGGACGCGGCGCCCTCGGCGTCGTCCATCATCGCCTTCAGCAGGTGTTCGGGGGAAAGGGTGGGGTTGCCCTCGCGTGCGGCGATCGTCTGGGCGGCCTGCAGAAAGCCACGCGACCGCTCGGTGAACTTGTCCAAGTTCATCGTCGTCTCCTTTGTCCAAGCGCTTGCCCCTCGGGCGCCCGTCCAGGCGGCGCACCCTCTTGCAAGCCTCGACAGTCAGATGGGCAGCGGACGCGACTGTTGCAAGTCTGCGACAGCGGGATTTTGCGCCGCGGCGGACGGCCGCCGCCCGCGCGCTCTGTCTCACGGATTTCACGCAAACGGTGTATCGTATCCGGATTGATCGCGACTGGATTGAAAGGCCGTCCCATGTTCCGCATTGCCACCTTCAACCTCGAGAACCTTGAAGAAGACCTGCCGCCCCCGCCCGGAGAAGAGCCAAAGGGCCCCAGCTTTGCCGCGCGCGCTGCGGTGCTGCGCCCCGCGCTCGACCGGATGCGCGCCGATGTCGTCTGCTTTCAGGAGGTGCACGGCCAGGAACGCCCGAACGCGCAACGCGACATCCTCGCACTTCGGGCGCTGCTTGTCGGCACGCGCATGGAAAACTTCACCCTCGTCAGCACCAAGACGACCGAGGGACAGGTCTATGACCAGCGCAACCTTGTGGTCGCCCTGCGCCCCGGCCTGACGGTGGACGAGGTGCGCCAGATAAACGGCGACGTCACCCCCAATCCCAGCTATCGCCGCGCCATCGCCGACGATGCAGAGCCGAAGCCCGTGCGCTGGGAACGTCCGCTGCAATACGTCCGCATCGGCCTGCCCGGCGGCGGGGCGCTCCATGTCTTCAACGCGCATTTCAAGTCCAAGATCGCCGTTCGTGCCAGCGCTCAGATGGTCAACTCCTACACCTGGAAGTCCGCCGCCGCCTGGGCCGAGGGCTATTTCCTGTCCTCCATGAAACGCGTCGGAGCCGCGATAGAGGCCCGGCAGGTCATCGACGGCATCTTCGCTCAGGACCCCGGCGCCGCCATCGTCATCGGCGGCGACTTCAACGCCGACAGCCACGAGGTGCCGGTCATGGCCCTGCGCGGACGGGTAGAGGAAACCGGCAACGCCGCGCTGGCGCACACGGTCATGACCTCGCTGGAAGACAACGTGCCCGAATCAAAGCGCTTCACGCTCTACCACCACGGCAAGGGAGAGATGATCGACCACATCCTTGCCTCGCGCCGCATGGTCGCGGCCTTCATGCACACCGAGATTCACAACGAGACCGTTCCAGACGAATCCATCGCATTCGCCACCGACCGCAAGTTCCCGGAATCAGACCACGCCCCCGTGGTCGCCTGTTTCGACGAGTCGCTGCTGGGCTTTCCCGCCGTCTGATCCCGGCCGGCGTTGGCTCCTGCGGCCTTGTTCCGGCGCGGCGCTTGCGCTAGCCCCGCCGGAACACAGCCGCAAAAGGACCCGCCCCCATGTCCGATGACCGCCTGATCGTCGCTCTGGACGTCCCGAACGCCATTGCCGGGCTGAAACTGGCCGAAACCATCGGCGACGCCGTGTCCTTCTACAAGATCGGGCTCGGGATGCTGACGACCGGGGGCCTCGCGCTCGCCAACGAGCTGAAGCAGGACCACGGCAAGCACATCTTTCTCGACATGAAGCTCTTCGACATCCCCGCCACGATCGAGGCCGCGGTGCGCGGGCTGACCCAGTTCGATATCGACGTCCTGACCGTCCACGGCGACCCCCACGTGGTGCGCGCCGCGATGGAGGGCGCGGCCGGTTCGGGCACCCGCATCATGGCGGTCACGATCCTGACCTCTCTCGACCGCGCCGACCTTGACGACAACCTGATGAAGCCCGGCGCCGTCGCCGATCTGGTCGTGGAACGCGCCGCCCGCGCGCTCGACGCCGGGGCCGACGGCCTGATCGCCTCCCCGCACGAGGTCGCGGCACTTCGTGCCCTGCCGCAGGCGCAGGGCAAGCTCATCATAACCCCCGGCATCCGCCCCGACGGCAGCGCGGCGGGCGACCAGAAACGCATCGCCACCCCCGCCGCCGCCATCGCCGCGGGCGCCGATCACATCGTCGTCGGCCGCCCCGTCTGGCAGGCCCCCGACCCCCGCGCCGCCGCCCTGGCGATCACGGCGGGGCTTCACCCCGCCTGATCGCCCGTCACCAGCCGCTGCTGGTCCACGCCCGGCACCCGCGCGATCTCGCCCCGCACCTCGAGCTCCAGCTTGACGGTGGTGACATGCCATCCCAACGAACCCAGCCGCGCCAGATCGTCCGCCGAAAGCCTCTGGCGCACCGCCCCCGTCAGCTGCGAGAACGGCAATCCCTCCGGCCCCGCGCCCGCCACCGCGTGCAGGATCGCCTTGCGCAGCACGTCGAACTTCCACCCGGGGATCCGTGTGCCGCTTTCCTTGCCCTCTGTCGGCGTGCGGCACAGCACGCGGTCATCCTCGATCATCACCGTTCACTCCTTCTGCCGGTCGAGCGGCAAGGTACTCTCCCAGCCGGTCCCGAAAATGCGGAATCACCCTGGGCGCGGACATGAAATCCGCCACGCGCATCCAGCACCAGTCCTGCCCTTCGTCGCCCAGAACGATGCCCGCCACCTCGGCCGCGTCGGCCTCGGCCACCAGAAACCAGTTGGGCAAGGCCCCGTGCCGCCCCGCGCCGGGATAGCGCCGCCGCCAGACCAGCGTGCCGGGGTCCAGCACCACCGACAATTCCTCGTGCAATTCGCGCAGCGCGCAGGCCTCGGGCGTCTCCTCGCCCTCGCGTCCGCCACCCGGCAGATCCCACCAGCCGGCCCAGGGCAGCCCCGGCAGGTCGTCGCGCTGCAGGGTCAGCACGAAGCCACCCCGCAGAACCGCGATCTTCGCCCCCCGAAACGCCATCGGCCCGCCGATTCCCTCACCACGCACCCCGCCAGTATGCCAAAGACCGCGGGCACCACCACCGCCCCCTGTGCGCCCGCCCGCGCCTGCGGTATCATTGCCCATGCCCGCGATCTGCCGCGACTGCCTGATCGAGATTCCCCCCGGCCCGCGCTGCCCCGCCTGCCGGTCCCCGCGCGTGCTGTCGCATCCGGAACTCTTCTCGCTTTCCATCGCGCACATGGATTGCGACGCCTTCTACGCCTCGGTGGAAAAGCGCGACAATCCCGCCCTGCGGGACAAACCCGTCATCATCGGCGGCGGGCGGCGCGGCGTGGTGTCCACGGCCTGCTACATCGCCCGCATCCGCGGCGTGAAATCCGCCATGCCCATGTTCAAGGCGCTCGAGCTGTGCCCCGAGGCCGTCGTGGTGCGCGGCCGGATGGACGTCTACGCCGAGGTCTCGCGCCAGGTGCGCGCCCTGATGGAGGATCTGACACCCGCCATCGAACCCCTGTCGCTGGACGAGGCCTTCCTCGACCTGACCGGCACCGCGCGCCTGCACTGTGCGCCGCCCGCGCTGATGCTGGCGCGGCTCACCCACCGGATGCGGCACGAACTTGGCATCACCGGCTCCATCGGGCTGTCGCATAACAAGTTCCTCGCAAAGGTGGCGTCGGACCTCGACAAGCCGCGCGGGTTCTCGGTGATCGGGCAGGCCGAAACGCTCGACTTCCTCGCGCCGAAACCCGTGGGCCTGATCTGGGGCGTGGGCGCTGCCGGACGGGCCGCGCTGGAACAGGCGGGCATCCGCAGCTTCGCCGACCTGCGCCGCTGGGACCGTACCGACCTGTCGGCGCGATTCGGCTCGATGGGCGACAGGCTCTGGCACCTTGCCCGTGGCGAGGACCGCCGCCGCGTCACCCGCAGCGCGCCGGTCAAGTCGATCTCGAACGAAACCACCTTCTCCGAGGACACCGCCGACCCCGACATCCTCGATGGCCACATCTGGCGGCTGGCAGAGAAGGTGGCAGACCGCGCCAAGGCAAAGGGGCGCGCGGGCCGCGTCGTCACGCTGAAACTGAAACGTGCCGACCACCGCATCCTGACCCGCCGCCAGTCGCTGTCCGATCCCACCCAGATCGCCGACCGGATCTACCGCACCGCGCGCGGCCTCTTCGACCAGGTCACGGGCCAGGGCGCCTACCGTCTGATCGGCGTCGGACTGTCCGAGATCGCGGACGCCGCCGGCGCGGATCTCTCGGGCGACCTGCTCGACCCCGGCGCGCTTCGCCGCGCCCAGGCCGAACGCGCCACCGACACGATCCGCGCGCGCTTCGGCTCGGATGCCATCGTCAAGGGCCGCGCGCTGCGCTGATCCCGGCCGGGTCAGGGGGCTGTCCGCCCCCTCTGCGCCTGCGGCGCATTCACCCCCGAGAGTATTTGCAAACAGAAGAAGGCAGGGGCGGCGCACCCCTCACACCTTCTTCTGTTCGAAAAATACTCCCGCCGGAGGCACGCGCCAATGGCGCGTTCGACCCCGTGCCCGCCGGGCGCGCCGGGCCTATTCCGCGGCCAGCGGTATCTCGGCGCGGCCCACGTCGGCGATCTCTGCGATGACGCTGCGCAGAAGCGCGCGAAAAGCCTCGAAATTGTCGTTGGGTTCGATCCGGCGCTCGTTCATGTAAAGCGAGCGGTCGATCTCGACCTGGATCACGTGCTGGCCGCGTGACGGGCGGCCGTAGTGCTGCGCGGTATAGGCCCCCGCGAAAGGGGTGTTGCGCACCACGCGCAGGCCCGCGCCCTTGAAGGCCGCCTCGATCCTGTCCACCACGGCCTGCCCGGCCGCCGCGCCGAACCGGTCGCCCAGCACGATCTCGGGGTGCGGGGTGCCCGCGGTGCCGACGCTGTCGATCGCCTCGTGCGGCATCGAATGGCAATCCACCAGAATCGCCTCTCCGAAGGCGGTATGCGCGCCGTCGATCAGCCCGCCAAGCGCGGCATGGTATGGCTCCCAGTAGTCGCGCAGGCGCATCTCGGCCTCGGCCTGGCGAATCTTGCCGCGATAGATCGCCCGCCCGTTGGCCACTACCCTCGGCACGACGCCAAGGCCCGAGGTCACGCGCGGGTTGTGGCCCGACTTGCGCACGCCCTCGATCAGCGCCGGGTCCAGTTCCTCGGCGCTGCGGTTCATGTCGATGAAGGCGCGCGGCGCCGTGGCCACCAGCAGAGGCGCGCCAAAGCGCGGCGCGTCCTGGAACAGCAGATCGACAAAGGCATCCTCGGACGACCGGATCGCACGCTCGTCAAGGATCGAACGGTTCAGGAAACTCCACGGATAGTCGCGCCCGGAATGCGGTGACGCGAAGACCACGCTGGTGGTCCGCGACTCGGGCGCGAAGATCTGGTAGGCGACGGGCGTCATCGGCTCTCCTTCGCGGCGAACTATAGACGCAAAGCGCGGGCCGCCAAAAGCCCTTGATCCCCCGCGGGACTCCTTTTATAGACCTGCGGACCGGCGCGGGACTTCCCGCGTCTTGTTCGTTTGAACGGGGCGCGCGGGTTTCGGGTCATGGGCGGTTAGCTCAGCGGTAGAGCACTACGTTGACATCGTAGGGGTCACTGGTTCGATCCCAGTACCGCCCACCATAGCGCGGCCCGCAGGGGGCGCAGGCAGAAACTGGCGCACGCGCGCCGCGACAAGAGAGGACAGGGTCATGAAGATCAAGAACTCGCTCCGCTCGCTGAAGAACCGGCACCGGGATTGCCGTGTCGTGCGCCGCAAGGGCCGCGTCTACGTCATCAACAAGACCCAGCGCCGCTACAAGGCCCGCCAGGGGTAATCCACCCGGGCCGACAGCGACGGACCACGCATCGAAAAAAGGCCGCCCCCCGGGGCGGCCTTTCGCGTTTGCGGGACCCGGGGGTGCGCCTCAGCGCACCACCTCGGCCAGCAGGCGCACCAGCGTCGGCTGGTTCACATACCCCGTCGCCGGAAGCGAGCGGTCGTCCTGGTAGGCGCGGATCGCCCGGCGGGTCACCGGATCGAAGGTGCCGTCGATCGGCCCGACTTCGTAGCCCAGCATCTGCAACCGGATCTCGATAAGCCGCCGCCCCGTGGGCACAAGGTTTAGCGCCTCTTCGCCCGCGATGGCGCGGCGGCGCTCTTCCTCGCTGAGCCGGTCACCCGTCAGCCGGTCGATCGCCGCCTGCGCCTCGTCGGCGAACAGCCCGCCGGGGTGCGCATCCAGATAGCGGCGATAGGCCGGCACCGTGTCGGCGGCCTTGGCCATGTTCCACGCGGCCCGGTCGGCGGCCTCTTTCTCGGCCCGCCTCTCGGCCTCTATCGCCTCCAGCCGGGTACGGGCGAGGTCGGCGAACAGCCCGTCGGGGAAGCGGTTGAGATAGGCCCGCAGCCCGGCCTCGTCCGCGCCCTGACCAGTGGCGTTCCAGAAGGCACGGTCGCGCGCCTCGCGCTCCTTGCGCAGTTCTTCCTCGCGCTCTGACGCCTGCCGCTGCAAAAGCGTGATCTGGTTGGCGGTCATGTAGCCCGTGCGCTCGAACCCGTTGTCGGCCTGCCAGCGGCCGATACCGGTGCGGGTGCCCGCGCCAAACACGCCGTCCACACCCAGATCGTAATAGCCCAGCGTCTTCAGGTTCTCCTGAATGCCGCGGCGCAGGCTGCCGTCCATCTCCAGCGCGAATTCCAGCCGCGCGGCGCGTTCGATGGGCGTCTCGGTCAGGCTGCGGATGCCCTCACGCGCGGCCTCGGCATAACGGCCCGCGGGAAAGCGCGACAGATAGCGCTCGTAGGCCGCAACCGTGTTCGTCGCCTCGACGCGGTTCCAGATCATGTCCTCCAGTGCCACGCCCGCACCTTCGGCGGCGACCAGCGGCAGGTCGCCGGGCGTGCCGCTTACCGTGATCGCGTCGGGATCAGCCAGCGCAGCGGCGCTCGCCACCGACTGGCCCGGCCGCAAAAGCTCGGTCTCTATGAAAAGCGCCATCCGGTCGGGGACGCCGGAAAACACCACCACGCCCTCTGGCGGCTCTGTCGGGAAATAGCCGTCCGTGACGCCGGCGCCGGTGTCCAGCACCGTGCGGCTGTCGGCCACCGCCATAACGGCAAACTCCGGCCCCAGCGAGGCAAGATCCAGAAGCGTGCCGATCGAGACGCCGCGTGCCCCCACGGTCAGCGCATCGGGAACGCCCGCATCCGTCGTCAGCAGAAAGGCGTCGCGCGCCGTGTGCACCACGTGCCCGGCCAGCACGATCAGCACGCGGTCGGCATCGGCCATCTTGCGCCCGGCCTCGCCAATGGCATCAAGATAACCGTCCATGTCCACGTCGCTAAGCAGCACCACGTCGAACCCGGCGGATTCAAGGTCCGGGGCCAGGGCCTCGATTGCCTGCACCTGCGGCGCATTCGCGGCCGCGTCGTAGAATCGGTTGGCGACGATCAGCGCCACGTCGGCGGCCCACCCGGCCCCCGGCAGCGCCAGCACGATCGCGCTCAGCCCGGCACGCATGACGTTCTTCATAGCGGTGTCTCCCCTGTCTTTCGCGATGCGACGGATCACTCGTAGACGCGTTGGTCGTCGATCACCTTACCATCGTTCGGCAGGCTTCCCACCGGAACGATCTCGACCTTACCCTTCAATTTCATGACATCTGCCAGGCTCGCCTCGAACACGGCGGCTTCTGCGCCTTCGGCTTCCACCTGAACCGTCATCGCATCCATTTCGCCCTCGCGCGTCGCGATCACCCGGGCGCGCTTCACCTCGGGATGACGCGCCACGAAATCGGCCACCTGCTCGGGCCGCACGAACATGCCCTTTATCTTGGTCGTCTGGTCGGCGCGACCCATCCAGCCCTTGATGCGCATGTTGGTGCGCCCGCAGGGGCTTTGCCCCGGCAGCACCGCCGACAGGTCGCCCGTGGCGAACCGGATCAGCGGATAGTCCGGGTTCAACGACGTCACCAGCACCTCTCCCACCTGTCCTTCGGGCACCGGGTCGCCGGTGCCGGGCGTCACGATCTCGACAATCACGCCCTCGTCCACGATCAGCCCCTCCATCGCGGGGCTTTCATAAGCGATATTCCCAAGATCGGCCGTGGCATAGCACTGAAGACAGGCGATGCCCCGGTCGGCATACTCCTGCCGCAAGGACGGGAACAGGGCGCCGCCGCCCACCGCCGCCTTGGTGATCCGCAGCGGCAGGCCCATCTCGTCGGCCTTGTCCAGAATCACCTTCAGATAGTCGGGCGTCCCGGCATAGCCCGTCACCCCGATGTCATGGGCGGCGCGCGCCTGCAATTCGGTCTGCCCCGTGCCCGCGGGAAGCACCGTCGCGCCCACCGCCCTCGCGCCATTCTCGAAAATCATGCCGGCAGGCGTCAGATGATAGGAAAAGCAGTTCTGCACGATGTCCCCGCGCCCGATCCCGCAGGCATTCAGGAACCGGCCCATGCGCCACCAGTCCGCGCTTGTGCGCCCCGGCTCGTACAGCGGCCCGGGCGACTGGAACACATGCTCCATCTCGGCCACACCGTGCGTGGTGAACCCGCCGAAGGGCGCGTCGGCGGCCTGCGCGCGCCCCAGTTCCGACTTGCGCAGCACCGGCAGCCGCGCCAGCGCCACCGCGTCCGTGACCTCTCCCGCCGCGACCCCGTCCAGAACCGCCGCCATCCCCGGCGCGCCGGCCTGCGCCCGCGCCACCTGCTCGGGCAGGGCCAGCGCAAGGTCGGCGGCACGCGCATCGGGTGTTCGGGTCTCAAGTTCGTCGAAGAAAGCGGTCATCACTTGATCCTTGTCAAAGTCCGTTCCGCCCCGACGGGCCAAGACACCGCGACATCGCGCAACCTTTCCGGGCCGGGGCAATCCCTTGCCTCCAACAGTCGGATGCGCGGCCCAAAGAGTAAAGGACCAGATGATGAGTGAAACCGGGCTTCTGCAGGACCGCGACCGGCTGACCGTGGATCAGATCGACACCCGCATCCGCTTCCTCGATGCGCGCGAAGTTATGGAAGTGGATTTCTCGAACCTGCACCTGCACGATTCCGCCGAGGTCAACGCCTTCTACGACCGGATAGAAGAACGCATCCACCAGACGGGCGAGGAACTCTGGTTCTTCCTCGTCAACTATTCCGGCAGCAAGATCGACCCCGACGCATGGTTCGCCTTCTCCCGCCGGGGCAAGACGCTGAACCTCGCGCATTCCATGGGCAGCGTGCGCTTCGACGCGTCCGAGGAAACCCGCCGCCAGATCGAGCACGACGCAGGCACCGAAGCCTTCGATCCAAACCTCTTCGCGGACCGCGACGCCGCGCTCGACCGGCTGGCGGGAATGCCGACCAAGCGTCTGCACGCGCCGCGCCACACGCCCAACTACACCACCGCGGATTTCGCCCGCCGCCTCGCGTTCTTCCCCGAGGACGAGATCATGGAGGTGGATTTCCACGATTTCACCTTCCACCACACCCGCGACGTCAACGATTTCTACGACTACCTCGAACAGCGGATCGAACAGAGCGGACGGCGCTGGTACTTCCTCGTCAACTACAACAACTGCCACATCAACCCAGAGGCATGGGTGGCCTTCGCCAAGCGCGGCAAGGAGCTGAACATGGGCGGCTCTCTGGGGTCCGTCCGGTACGAGGCCGGCACCGACACAGAGGCAGAGATCCGCCTGCGGGCCCAAAGCCAGGGCTTCCGCCCCAACATCCGCGCCACGCGGGCAGAGGCCATCGCCCGGATCGGGGAACTCAAGGCCGGCGGCTAGAGCGCATCGCACGCAACCGTCGCCAAGACCTCGCCCAGCCAGACACGGCAGCGTTTGCGAAGCCAAACGCGTTCGTCTGCCTTGGCGAGGGCGATTGTGTGCAAAACGCTACAGGGCCTGTCCGGCGGGTGGCGCGCCTTACGCCCCCACCATCTGCGCCACCAGCGCCTCCACCAGATCCCCGGCCCCGTGCTTCAGCGGGTCGCCCAGCGCGTCGGCCAGCGCCACCATCGTCACCAGCCCGACGACGGCCGCGTGCAGCGCGACGGCGCGCCGCCGGATCTCGGGCTCCTCCGCGCCATCGCCAAGCGCCGCTGCCAGCGCGCCATACATCCGCGCGGTCATCGCGTGGATCTCGGGGTCCACCACCTCGCCCCGCACGCCGCCCATCTGCGGCGCCAGATACATCAGCCGGAACCGCTCCAGATCGGCCAGGTGAAACGCCGCCAGCGCCCGCAGCGCCGCTTCCGCCGCCTGCGCCCCCTTCAGCCCGGACACGGCACCCTGCACCGCCGCGCCCTCCGCCTCCAGCGCCGGCAGCACCAGCGCCGCGCCCAGCCGCGCCTTGGTCGGGAACCAGTAGATCACCGCCTGTTTCGTGATGCCGACCTCCGCCGCCACCGCGTCGAACGTCACCTTCGACGGCCCGCCCGCCTGCAACAGCCGCCGCGCGGCCACCACGATCCGCGCCTTCGTGTCCGTCGCCCGTGCCACCATCCCGCGCCTCCTTGACGGGCTTACCTCCGGTAAGCTAGCCTCCTTACCACCGGTAAGTAAAGGCTTCGCCATGCCCGACATCACCGTCTACACCTTCTCGCCCGACTGGGGCCTGCCCACCACCGGCCCCTTCGCGCTCAAGCTTCTTGCCTGGCTCGGACTGCACGGCATTCCACACCGCCAGGAGGTCGAGAACAACACCCGCAAGGCCCCCGCCGGCAAGAGTCCCTGGGCCCTGATCGATGGCGACTCGGTCGCCGACAGCGACCGAATCATCGACCGCCTGTCTCACCTCGCCACGCCCGACCCGGAGCAGCCCGCGCCCGACCGCGCCGCCGCCCAGGCCTTCAAGACCGCGTTCGAGGAACGCGTTCACCAGGTCCTGGAATACGAACTCTTCCTCCACCCCGCCGGCGCCGCCTACATGGACGGCTTCATCCGCCGCCACGCGCCCTTTCCCCTCGGCGGGCTGGTCTCGCACATGATGCGCCGCCACTTCGGCAAGCAACTTCACGCCCGCGGCCTGACCCGGCACCCCCCCGACGAGATCGCCGCCATGGGCCGGGCCGAGATCGCGGCACTTGCCGACGTCCTCGCCGCCCGCCCCTATCTTGGCGGCGACGCGCCCTCGCGCGCCGATCTCGCGGTCTTCGGACAGGTTATGCCGATGCTCGCATGGCCCATGCGCACCCCCGTCGCCGATACCGTAAAGGCCACGCCCGTCCTGCGCGACTGGGCCGACCGCATCAACATGGCGGCCTTTGGCGTCAGCCCCGATCCCTGAGCCGGTACCACGCGAAGGCCGGCGCCAGCACCGCGCGCCGCCACGCGCCCAGCTCGAACCGCCGGGGCGCGGCCTTCATGAAATCCGGGTGCGCCCGCCCCGCGCGGCCCAGCGCCATGTCGGCGATCAGCGCCCCGGCATAGGGCGCCATCGACACCCCGCTGCCGTGATAGCCGAACGCGGCAAAAGCCCGTTCCAGCCCCGGCAGCGCACCGGCAAAGGGCACCAGACCCCGCGTCATGCAGATCAGCCCCGACCAGAACTGCGTCGTATCGACCCCGCGCCACGCGGGAAACATCCGCTCGAAATCGGCCCGCGCCTGCGCCCGCGCCGTCGCCAGCCCCGCCTCTGTCGCCCGCACCGACCCGCGCAACCCGAACAGCATCCGCCGGTCCGGCAACAGGCGGAAGTAATGCAGCAGCGTCCGGCTATCCACGACCATCTGGTCGCTCCACCACCCCTGCGCCGCGATCTCGTCGGCCGTCAGCACCCGGCTCACCAGGATGTTCGACTGCACCGGCAGATAGCGCGCCGCCATCCCCGGCGGCAGCGCCTCGGACGCATAGCCGTTCAGCCCGAACAGAACCCCGCGCGCCCGCACCGTGCCACCGGGCGTGCGCAGCACATGCCCCGGCTCCAGCCCCGTCACCGGCGTGTCGGAAAAGATCCGCACCCCCGCCCGCTCTGCCGCGCGCGTCAGCCCGGTCACGAATTTCATCGGGTTGATCGCGAACCCCACCGGAACCGTCACTCCGCCGTGCAGGTCGGGGCTCGCCATGCCCGCCCCGGCCATGCCGTCGCGGTCCATCACCCGCGCCTCCAGCCCGTAGCGCGCGCGGTAGCTCTCGCCATAGGCCCGCACATCCGCCATCGCGCTCGGGCTGTGCGCGGCAAAGGTATAGCCGTCCGACTGCCGGTCGGCCTCTATCGCGTGCGTCTCCAGCAGCGCGGCCACATGGTCTACCGCCGCGCGTTCCGCGTCGAAGAAGGCGCGCGCCTGCGTCTCGCCATACCGCGCCCGGATCGTATCGTCGTCCAGCTTCGACGACCCCGCCGACACCAGCCCGCCGTTGCGCCCCGACGCGCCCCAGCCCGGCCGGTTGGCGTCCACCAGCACCACGTCGGCCCCCGCGCCTGCCAGCACCAGCGCCGCCGACAGCCCGGTATACCCGCCGCCCACCACCGCGAAATCGCATCGCACCTCGCCCGCCAGTGCGGGATAGACAGGTGCGGGCGCCTCCAGCGTGCCCGGCCAGAACGCGTCACGCAAAGGCCGCCCGCCATAGGCGAGCGGCTCGTAGATCCGTCCCTTGTCGGGAATCAGGCCAGCCAGCGCTTGCGCCGGCGATAGCTGCGCACGTCGCGGAAGGATTTGCGCCCCTCGTCCGACATGCCCAGGTAGAATTCCTTGACGTCGGGGTTCTCGCGCAATTCCGCCGCCGGGCCTTCCATCACCACCCGCCCGCTTTCCAGGATATAGCCCTGGTGGGCGAAGCGCAGCGCGACGTTGGTGTTCTGCTCGGCCAGCAGGAAGGACACGCCCTCGTTCTCGTTCAGGCTTTTCACGATGCCGAAGATCTCTTCGACCAGCTGCGGCGCCAGCCCCATCGACGGCTCGTCCAGAAGGATCGTCTCGGGACGGCTCATCAGCGCGCGGCCGATCGCCGTCATCTGCTGCTCGCCACCACTGGTATAGCCCGCCTGGCTCTTCCGCCGCTCCTTGAGCCGCGGGAAATAGGTGTAGACCAGTTCCAGGTCCGCCTCGACCGCGCCGCGCCCGTCCTTGCGGGTATAGGCGCCGGTCATCAGGTTTTCCTCGACGGTCAGGTGTTCGAAACAGTGGCGGCCTTCCATCACCTGGATCACGCCGCGCTCCACCATGTCCGATGGCGTCAGGTCCTGCACCCGGTTTCCGCGATAGAGGATGCTGCCCTTGGTGACCTCGCCGCGCTCGGATTTCAGCAGGTTGGAAATCGCTTTCAGCGTCGTGGTCTTGCCCGCGCCGTTGCCCCCCAGAAGCGCGGTGATCCCGCCCTTGGGCACGGTCAGGCTGACGCCCTTCAGCACCAGAATCACGTGGTTGTAGATCACCTCGATGTTGTTGACCTCGAGAAGCGTCTCTTCAGTTTTTCCAGCGTCCAGCATGTCTACTCCACGTCGCTTTCGCGGCGTCCTTGGCGAACATTTGCGTAGTAGGCCACCATGCCGGGGCACGGGCCCCCGCATCGACTTACGAATGCACGGTAAAGACCGTACTTGAAGTACAACGGATCATTCGCGTTGGTCGTGGCGCCCCGATGGCTCCAGACCGGTTTGCCATTGATCCAAACGTTGATGAAACCGTCCGCATCGCTGCGGGACCAACGCGCCTGCACCTTTACATGCATCCATTTCCCGATTGGCGTGGCCGCGCTGGCGATGCGGTCACGTTTGAAAACAGGGACCGGATTCATCGGATCGTCATCCAGCCGGTACGGATCGGTCAGTTTCACCCAGAACCCCTGTTGATCCAGATGAAAGAGCAACTCGGGCCCGCTTGTGCCGCGCTGATGGATCTGGCCCAGCGTCAACACCACCGTCCCGCGACCTGCCCGCGGTATCGGAAAGTCGCCGGGAAGAAATACCGAGTAGGCGTACCAATATTCCGACCCCGGCTTTGCTTTCGGTCTGGAATCGAAGAACTCGATGCGCTCACGGTCACTGGTGCAATCACCTGTCGATTTTGGGCAATCGCCTGACAGCAACTCGAAACGCTCAGCCCGCAACCCGTTTGCGAATTCCACCCGCGACAGGCCCTTGCCGTTCCGCGCGCTTTGCAGAGTCATCTTGCCAAAGCCTTTCGCCATCGACGATTGCGCCTCGGCAACACCACTCTCCAAGGAGAGTAAGACCATAAGCGCCAGGGCCAAGAGGCGTTTCATCAAGCACCTTTCCGGGCAATCCGGGAACGTCTCCCCGGCCGGAAAGGCCGGCCGGGGAGGTCTGGGTCAGTTGCAGCGTTCCGCGATGTTGTTCTCGGCGGCGTAGGCCATCGAGTCTTCCATGATCAGCGCGTTCAGCACCTCGGCATCCGGGGCGATGTAGTCGGTGATCTGGTTCCACGTGCCCGCGGCGGCATCCCACTGCTGCACGATGCCAAGGCCCGATCCGCCGTGGTTGTCACAGCTGACCGCGAACTCGGGGCCGAAGTTCGGCAGGCCAAGCTCCTCCATCAGCGCGCCGCTGATCTCCAGTGCTTCCATGCCATCGCGCATCATCGCCGCCGTGATCTCCCCGGTGCCGTGGATCTCCTGCGCCTTCTTGGCGGCCTCGACGGCCAGCATCGCGGCGTAAAGCCCGCGGTTGTACAGAACCGAGCCCGCCTGGTCGCCGGCGCCCGCCGCAAGACCCTTGTCGTAGACATGGGCCTTCAGATCGTCATAGATCGGCAGGTCCGATCCGGGCAGGTGCATGTTCAGCGCCTTGTAGCCGTTTGCGCCGTCACCCACGGGCAGCACGTCGTTCTCCGACCCGGACCACCAGATGCCGATGAAGTTCTCCATGTTGAAGCGGATGTTGGCCGCTTCCTGGATGGCGACCTGGTTCATGACGCCCCAGCCCCACATCAGCACGTAGTCCGGACGCTCGCGCCGGATCTGCAGCCACTGGCTGGACTGCTCCTGCCCCGGGTGATCCACCGGCAGAAGGCTCAGGTCATAGCCGTGCTTCTTCGACAGCTCTTCCAGCGTGCGGATCGGCTCCTTGCCGTAGGCAGAGTTGTGGTAGACCAGCGCGATGGTCTTGCCCGACAGGTCGCCGCCGTTCAGGTCCAGAAGGTGGTTCACCGCGATCGACGCGCCGTCCCAGTAGTTGGCCGGATAGTTGAAGATCCACTCGAAGACCTTGCCGTTCTTGGCAGAGGTCCGGCCATAGCCCATCGAGTGCACCGGGATCCCGTCGGCCGAGGCGCGGGGGATCAGCTGATAGGTGATGCCCGTCGACAGCGGCTGGTAGATCAGGCTGCCTTCGCCCTTGGTGGCCTCGTAGCACTCGACCCCCTTTTCGGTGTTATAGCCGGTCTCGCACTCGATGACCTTGGCCATGACACCGCCGATGCCGCCGTCACGCTCGTTGACCAGCGTGAAGTAGTCCTCGTAGCCATCGGCGAACGGGATGCCGTTGGCGGCATAGGGCCCGGTCCGGTAGCTCAGCGACGGGAACACCAGTTCCGCCATCGCGGGCGCCGCGGCCATCACGGCCCCCAGCGCCAGGGTTGCAAGCTTCAGTTTCATTCGGTTCTTCCTCCCTTTTGAACCTGACGCGCGTGCCGGCGCGCCGGTCTCGTGCCGCCCAGACTAGCGCCTAGTACGGGAACGGCCAAAGCCTCAGTTTCTCCTTCGCCAGCCGCCAAAGCTGCGCCAGCCCGTGCGGCTCGGCGATCAGGAACGTCATGATCAGAAGACCGACGATCATGAACTCGATATGCGCCGCCAGATCGGTGGGCCATCCCAGCCCGCCCACCAGCGTGTTCTTCAGCAGGACCGGCAACAGCACCATGAAGGCCGCGCCCGCGAAGCTGCCGAATATCGACCCCAGCCCGCCGATGATGATCATGAACAGCACCAGAAACGATTTCTGGATGCCGAACACCTCGCCCACCTCGACCGCGCCAAGGTAGACCGAAAAGAACAGCGCCCCCGAAATGCCGACGAAGAAGGACGACACCGCAAACGCCGTCAGCTTGGCCGACAGCGGGTTCACCCCGATGATCTCGGCCGCGATGTCCATGTCGCGGATCGCCATCCACCGCCGGCCCAGCGCACCCCGCGTCAGGTTCCGCGCGATCCACGCGCTCGCCACCACGAAGACAAGGCAGAACAGGTAGGTCGCCCATGCGTCGGTATTGGGCCCGGTGATGTTCACCCCGAAAAGCTGCCGCTCGGGCGCATTGATCTGGCCAGAGGCAGAGTAGTTGTAAAACCACGACACCCGGTTGAAGAGCCAGACAAGAAAGAACTGCGCCGCCAGCGTCGCCACCGCCAGATAGAATCCCTTGATCCGAAGCGACGGCAACCCGAACACAACCCCCACACCGGCCGTGATGAACCCTGCCGCGATCACGTGGAAGGTGATGTTCACATCCGGGAACGCCGTCATCAGCTTGTAGCAGGCATAGGCCCCCACCGCCATGAACCCGCCGGTCCCAAGGCTCACCTGCCCGCAGTATCCCGTCAGGATGTTCAGCCCGATCGCCGCGATGGCATAGATCAGGAACGGCAGCAGGACCGCGTTCGCCCAGTAGTCGTTGATGACGAAGGGCACGACCAGGAAGGCCACCGCCAGAACCGCGTAATACCGCAAGCGATCGAACTTGATCGGAAAGGTCTGGCTGTCGTCCCCATAGGACGTCTTGAAGTCGCCGGCCTCGCGATAGAACATCAGGCGGTTCCCTTCATCAGCTGCAAATAGCACCACACGCCCAGAACCAGCCCCAGAAAGGCAATGATGGCAGAGGCCATGATCTGCCCCGTGGCCTCGGCCGGGGCCGACAGCCCAAGGAACCCGAACACCCAGAAGGCCGACCACCCAAGGACACAGCCGTTCGCGATCATTTTCTTCGACGTCATGGCGTCAAACCCTCTCGATGATCTTTTCGCCGAACAGGCCCTGCGGCCGGAACACGAGGAACACCAGCGCCAGCACATAGGCGAACCAGTTCTCGGTGGCGCCGCCGACCATCGGGCCGATCAGGAACTCGAAAAGCTGCTCTCCCACCCCGATGATAAGCCCGCCCACGATGGCCCCCGGGATCGAGGTGAAGCCACCCAGCATCAGGACGGGCAGCGCCTTCAGCGCGATCAGCGAAAGGCTGAACTGCACGCCGGATTTCGCACCCCACATGATGCCGGCGACCAGCGCGACAAAGCCCGCGATGGACCAGACCAGCACCCAGATGAAGTTGAGAGAGATGCCGACAGACAGCGCCGCCTGATGGTCGTCGGCCACCGCGCGCAGGGCACGGCCCTGCTTGGTGTACTGGCTGAACGCCACCAGCGCGCCAACCAGAAGCGCCGCGATCACCGAGGCCACGATGTCGAGGTTGTCGATGAAGAAGCCATAGCCGAACATGTCGAACGTGACCTGGTCGATCGTGTCGTTGATCCCCTGCGGCAGGCCGACATCCAGCTTCTTGATGTCGGCGCCCCACATCAGGTCGCCGAACCCTTCCAGGAAATAGGCCAGGCCAATGGTCGCCATGAACAGGATGATCGGCTCTGTGTTGACAAGGAACCGCATGACAAAGCGGTTCACCGCCCAGGCCAGCGCGATCATCACCAGCATCGTCAGCCCGATCGCCGCCAGCGCCGGCACGTGCCACCCGAAATGATGCACCTGCGTGCCGAAGACCGCGTTGATCAGATGCGCGAACGGCACCTGTCCGTCCATGATCCCCACCAGCGTCATCGCCGCGAACAGCGCCATGACCCCCTGGGCATAGTTGAAGATGCCCGACGCCTTGAAGATCAGCACGAACCCAAGCGCCACCAGCGCGTACAGGACGCCGGCCATCAGGCCGTTCAGCGTCACCTCCATCGCAAAGATCAGCGTATCGGACATCAGCGCGCCCCCCGTGTGGCGGCGCATCGCGCGCCGACGTTATGCCGACGTTGCGCCGACGTTGTGCCGACGCGGCGATTGCGGGCCCTGTCAGTCATGCGCCACCCCCAGGTAGGCGTCGATCACGTTCTGGTTCGCCCGCACCTCGTCAGGCGTCCCGTCGCCGATCTTCTTGCCGTAATCCATCACCACGACCCGGTCCGACAGGTCCATGACCACACCCATGTCATGCTCGATCAGCGCAATCGTGGTCCCGAATTCGTCATTCACATCAAGGATAAAGCGGCTCATGTCCTCCTTCTCCTCGACGTTCATCCCCGCCATCGGCTCGTCCAGCAGCAGAAGCTTGGGCTCCGCCGCCAGGGCCCGCGCCAGCTCCACCCGCTTCTTCAGGCCATAGGGCAGGCGCCCCACCGGAGTCTTGCGGATCGACTGGATCTCCAGGAAGTCGATGATTTTCTCCACTTTTTCCCGGTTCGCCGTCTCTTCCCGCTCGGCCTTGCCCCACCAGATCGCCTGGTCCAGAAGCGTCGTCTTCATCTGCGTCAGCCGCCCGGTCATGACGTTGTCCAGCACCGTCATCCCCTCGAACAGCGCGATGTTCTGGAACGTCCGCGCGATCCCCTGCTGCGCCACCTGGTAGGGCCGCATGGGCGGCCGCCGCTCGCCGCGGAACCACACCTCGCCCTCCTGCGGATTGTAGAACCCCGAGATCACGTTCAGCATACTGGACTTGCCCGCGCCGTTGGGCCCGATGATCGCCCGGATCTCACCCTCGCGGATGTCGAAAGAGATGTCCTTGATCGCCACCACGCCGCCGAACCGCAGCGTGATGTTCTTCATCTCCATCATCACCCCGCCGATCTTGCGCCCGTCCGCGGTGGTATAGCCCTCGGCCGCGTCAAGCATCCCGCAACCCCTTGTTCTTCTGTTCAAAAATACTCCGGGGGAGCGCGAGGGGGCTGGCCCCCTCGCATGGGTCGCCGCCGAAGGCGGCGAAACCGGGGGCCGCCGCGCCGCTCATTCCGCCGCCATCCGTCCGGTGCCCGCGCCCGCCACCGCTGCATCGCGGATCTGTAGCGTGGCGCGGATCTTGCCCTTGCGGCCGTCCTCGTAGGTCACTTCCGTTTCGGTGTAGATCTCGGACGACCCGTCATAAAGCGCGTCCACAAGCTCCTGGAACTTCTCGCCGATCACGCCGCGCCGCACCTTTCGGGTGCGCGTCAGCTCGCCGTCGTCGGCGTCCAGTTCCTTGTGCAGGATCAGGAAGCGGTGCACCTGGCAGCCCGACAGCATCTCGTCGGCGGCGACGCTGCGGTTCACCTCCTCGATATGGTCCTGGATCATTTCGTAGACACGCTGGTGCTGCGCCAGTTCCTGGTAGCTGGAATAGGCGATGTTGTTGCGCTCGGCCCAGTTGCCCACCGCCGTCAGGTCGATGTTGATGAAGGCCGTGCACATCTCGCGCCCGGCGCCAAAGACCACGGCCTCCAGGATGTTGGGATAGAATTTCAGCTTGTTTTCAACGTATTTGGGCGCGAACAGGCTGCCGTCGGCCATCTTGCCCACGTCCTTGGCGCGGTCGATGATCCGCAGATGCCCCGTATCGGGCTCGATGAAGCCCGCGTCGCCGGTGGCCACCCAGCCCTCGGCATCCTTGGTCGAGGCGGTCGATTCCGCGTTCTTGTAGTACTCCACGAACACGCCCGGAGAGCGATAGTAGACCTCGCCGTTCTCGGCGATGCGCAATTCCACCCCCGGCGAGGGCACCCCCACCGTGTCGGACCGCACCTCGTGGTCGGGCTGCTGGGTGATGAAGACGCTGGCCTCTGTCTGGCCGTAAAGCTGTTTCAGGTTGATGCCGAGCCCGCGGTAGAAATCGAAGATCTCGGGCCCGATCGCCTCGCCCGCGGTATAGCCCACGCGCACCCGGCTCAGCCCCATCGTGTTCTTCAAGGGCCCGAACACCATAATCTCGCCCAGCCGATACTTCAGCCTGTCCCAAGCCCCAAGGGGCTTGCCGTCCAGAATCTGCGGGCCGACCTTGCGCGCATGGGCCATGAAGGTGTCAAACAGCCGCTTCTTCAGCCGCCCGGCATCCTCCATCCGGATCATGACGTTGGTCAGCTGGGTCTCGAACACCCGCGGCGGGGCAAAGAAATAGCTCGGCCCGATCTCCCGCAGGTCGGTCAGCATCGTGTCGGGGCTCTCGGGACAGTTCACGCAGAACCCCGACCAATAGGCCTGCCCGATGGAAAAGATATAGTCGCCCACCCATGCCATCGGCAGATAGGCCAGCACCTCGTCTTCATGGCTGAGGTGGTCGAATTCGCACGACGCGCGCGAGGTCTCGATGATGTTGCGGTTCGACAGCACCACGCCCTTGGGCCGCCCCGTGGTGCCAGAAGTGTACAGCATCACGCAGGTGTCGTCATACCCGATCGCCGCCTCGCGTTCGGCCAGTTCGGCCTCGTAGCGCTCATGCGCCGCGCGGCCCTCGGCCTCGATGTCCTTCAGCGCGTGCAGGCGGGTGTGGTCGTATTTCCGCAGCCCGCGCGGGTCCAGGTAGATGATGTGCTCGACACAATGGACGCGGTCCTGCACCTCGATGACCTTGTCCACCTGTTCCTGGTCGCCGGCCACGACGAAACGCGCGCCGCAATGGTCCAGGACATAGGCCATCTCCTCGGCCACCGCGTCCTGGTAAAGCGGTACGGGAATCGCGCCGACCTTTTGCGCGGCCACCATCGACCAGTAAAGCGCCGGGCGGTTGCGCCCGATGATCGCGACATAGTCACCCTTCGCGACACCCAGCGCCAGGAATCCCAGCGCCAGTGCCCGAATCTCTTCCGCGGCCTCGATCCAGGTCCAGCTTTGCCAGATCCCGAATTCCTTTTCGCGATAAGCGGGGCTTGCGCCCCAGACACGCGCATTCCGCGCCAGAAGCGCCGGAATCGATATCAGGCCGTCGTCCGCCCGAGTCGTGCTACCCAAGATCCGTCCTCCCGATGTCGGCGTCGCGGCGTCCGCATTTCCTGCGGCATCTCCCACGCCGGGCCCGTCGCAACCTCCACAGCGCCGCACCCGCCGAACACTGTTATCCTTGCCAATTGTTACACAAGGTCAACCCCGATATTTCCGGATGTTGCGCAAAGACTTGCCGTGCTATGCTGCACTCATGGATCCTGTCTCACTCGGCTTTTACGCCATCGTCTGTGGCCTCCTCAGCGCGGTTGCGCCGAACTTCCCCCGCCTGCCCGTGCGTTTGGGCATCGGCGCGCTGGTCGGCGTCTTCGCCGCCTCGGTTCTTCCATGGATCAAGGGGATGATGGGCGGCCCCTACTGACCCAACCGCGCCACCGCGCCAGCCAGCACCCGCACCCCGGCGACAAGATCGGCATCGGCGGTGTCCTCTGCGAAATCGTGGCTGATCCCGCCGATCGACGGCACGAAAAGCATCGCCACCGGCATGTGCCGCGCCACGTTGCTGGCATCGTGCAGGGCGCCCGAAGGCATGTGACGCCAGCGCCCCGGCGCGATGTCGCCCGCCGCCGCCGCCAGCGCATCGCGCAGGCGCGCATCCATCGCCACCGGATCGATCCCGCGCATCTCGCCAAAGCGCAGGCCAAGCCCGCGTGCCGCGGCAACCTCGGCGGCGGTGTCGCGCACCGCCTTTTCCATCGCCTCCAGACGTGCCACGTCGCCATCGCGCCACTGCATCGAGAACGTCGCGCGCCCCGGAACGATGGACGAGGCATTGGGATGCACCGCCACATGCCCGATCGTCCAGACCGTCGCCTCTGTCGCCATGGCGGCAAAGCGCTCGTTCACCATGGCGGCGAAGGCCACCATCCCCTGCACCGCGTCGCGCCGCAGGTGCATCGGCGTGGTACCCGCGTGATTCTGCTGACCCTCGAGTGTGATGCGCAGATCCCGGATGCCGACGATGCCACTGACCACGCCCACCTGTTCGCCCGCGGCCTCCAGCCAGGGCCCTTGCTCGATATGCATTTCCAGGAAACCGCTGAACCGTGCCGGGTCCACCTCTGGCCCCGCCCTGTTGCCCAGCGCCGCACGCGCCTCGGCGAAACTCATGCCGCCCGCATCGGTCAGCGCGTCGGCCTCGGGCAGCGTCAGCGCGCCGGACCAGACAGCGCTTCCCGTGGTCACGCCGAACCGTCCCTCCTCGTCCTCGAAGCTGACGACAGACACCGCCGGACCGCCCGCGTCCCGCGCCGCGCGCGCCACCTCCAGCCCCGCGATCACGCCCAGCGCACCGTCAAGCCAGCCGCCCTCGGGCTGGCTGTCGGAATGCGACCCCACAAGGATCGACGGCCCCCCGGCCAGACCGAACAGGTTGCCCACCGCGTCGAAGGCCGGCGTCAGCCCCGCCTCGGCCATCCGCCCCGCCAGCCAGTCGCGCGCCGCAAGATCGTCCGCCGAATAGGCAGGGCGCCGAACCCCCTTGCCCACCCCGGCGGCCCCGAATCCGCGCAGCGTTTCAAGATCGGCCAGGAATCGGTCAGCATCGACGGGCAGCATGGCGTTCTCCTCTTGCAAGCCGCTCAAGGGCTAGCAGCCCAGCCGACCGCGCAACAGCCCCATCCGGGGGCGTGACGCCGCCCGCGCATCGCGCTATGCCCCGGGCAAAGGGGAATGCATATGGGCGAAATCATCCTTGTCCGCCACGGTCAGGCGAATTCACAGGCCGAGGACGCCGAAAGCTACGACAGGCTGTCGGACCTCGGCCGCCAGCAGGCGGCCTGGCTGGGCGACTGGCTGCGCGCGCATGAGCCGGGCTTCGACCGGGTCATGACGGGCACCCTGCACCGCCAGCGCGACACCGCGGCCGAACTGGGCGACATGGGCGCCGCGCCGGAACCCGATCCGCGCCTGAACGAGCTTGACTATTTCGCCCTCGGCCAGGCGCTGCGCGACCGCCACGGCGTGCCGATGCCCGACGCCGACGACTTCGCCATCCACGCCCCCAAGGTGATGGAGGCATGGCACCGCGCCGAGATCGCCAGCCACGAAAGCTTTGCCGAGTTCGAGACGCGCGTGACCTCCGTGCTTCAGGCCGCCGCCGCGCCCGGGCGGCGCGTGCTTTGCGTCACCTCGGCGGGCGTCATCGGCATGATCGCCCGCAGCCTTCTGGGCCTCGACCCGCGCCGCATGGCGCATGTGCTCCTGCCCATCCGCAACAGCTCGATCCACCGCGTGCAGGTCATGCCGCACGGCACCGTCCTGTCGGGCTACAACGCCACCCCGCATCTCGACGCGCCCGACCGCGCCCACGCACGCACCGTCTACTAAAAGGCCACGCACATGACGCATCTCTGGGTCCGCGCCGAACAGCGTCCGCACGAGGAACGGGTGGGGATCACCCCCGAAGGCGCCGCCGCGCTCATCGCCGCCGGCATCTCCGTCACGGTCGAGGACAGCCGCACCCGCGCGATTCCCCTCGCGGGCTACCGCGACGCCGGCTGCGCCATCGCGGCAGAGGGCAGCTGGCCCGACGCGCCCGCCGACGCGCTGATCTTCGGGCTCAAGGAACTGCCCGACGACGGCACGCCCCTGCCGCACCGCCACATCATGTTCGGCCATGCCTTCAAGGGCCAGCCCGCCGGCCAGCGCCTGCTGGCGCGCTTCCGTGCCGGGGGCGGGCGGCTTTATGACCTGGAGTACCTGACAGACGAGACCGGCCGCCGCGTCGCGGCCTTCGGCTACTGGGCCGGGTTCGCCGGGGCGGCGGTGGCCACGCTCGCCTTCATCGCGCAGGCCAGGGGCGGCATCGCCGGGCCCGTCGGCACCTTCCCAAGGGCGCGCGCCATGACCGACCTCATCGACCGGGACCTCGACAACCTGACGCCCGCCCACAGGGACCCGGGGCGGCCCTCCGCGCTGATCGTCGGCGCGCTGGGCCGCGTCGGGACGGGCGCCAGCGACTTCTGCCGCGCCGTGGGCATCGCCACCACCCGCTGGGACATCGCCGAAACCGCGCATGGCGGCCCCTTCCCGGAAATCCTCAACCACGACATCTTTCTCAACTGCATCCTCGCAATGCCCGGCTGCCCGGTCTTCGTCGCGCCCGACGCGCCCGGCGCGCCGCGCCGCCTGCGGGTGATCGGCGACATCGCCTGCGACCCCGACAGCGATTTCAACCCGGTCCGCGTCTATGACCGCACCACCACATGGGAGGCGCCCGCGCTGCGCGTCCACACCGATCCGGTGCTCGACGTGACAGCCATCGACAACCTGCCCTCGCTTCTGCCGGTGGAATCCTCGCAGGACTTTGCGGCCCAGCTTCTGCCCCACCTGCACGCGCTCGACCGGCTGGACGCGGGCGTCTGGGTCCGTGCCGCCGCCGCCTTTGACAAGGCCAGCGCCCCGGCTTCTTCTGTTTGAAAATACTCCCGCCGGAGGCACGCGCCACAGGCGCGTTCCCGGCCCTTCGCGAAAGGAACAGCCCATGACCATCCACTGGTGCGGAACCGGCCTCTCGGCCATCCCCGGCCTGCGCCGCCTGATCGCGGCGGGCCATGACGTGACGGTCTGGAACCGAACGGCGGACAAGGCGCGCGACGCAGTGGGCGATATGACCGACAGGATCCATGCCTTCGACATCGACGCGCTGTCCGCCGCGCTGGCTCCGGGCGACGTGGTGGTGTCGATGCTGCCCGGCGACTGGCACGTGCCGCTGGCCGAACGCGCCATCGACGCTGGCGCGCAGTTCGTCTCGTCCAGCTATATCGCGCCCGAGATGCGCGCGCTCGACGCGGCGGCGCGGGACGCCGGTGTGGCGCTGGTGAACGAGGTCGGGCTTGACCCCGGCATCGACCACCTGATGGCCCACGCGCTCATGGCCGACTATCGCGCCAGCGCCGCGTTCGACCCTGCGAACCGGCTCTCCTTCATCAGCTATTGCGGCGGCATCCCGAAGATCCCCAACGATTTCCGCTACAAGTTCAGCTGGTCGCCACTTGGCGTGCTCAAGGCGCTGCGCTCGCCGTCCCGCTCGATCCGGGGCGCGGCCGAGTTCAACGTCGCCCGGCCGTGGGACGCGATCAGCAGCTACACCGCCCCCCTCCCCGCGCCCGAAAGCTTCGAGGTCTACCCCAACCGCGATTCGCTGCCCTTCATGGCCGACTACGGCCTCGATCCGGCCTGGCCGGTCGAGGAATTCGTGCGCGGAACGCTCCGGCTGAACGGCTGGGCCGACGCGTGGGCCGACGTCTTCGCAGAGATCGAAACGCTGTCGGGGCCCGAAGGCGACGCGCGGCTGAAAGAGATGTCAGACGGGTTCTGGGCCGCCCACGCCTACGACGCGGGCGAACCCGACCGCGTGGTGCTGTGCGTGGCGCTGAAGGCGGAACGGGATGGCGGCACCGTCTGGCACAAGACCTACACGCTCGACGCCTGGGGCGACGCGCGCGGCACCGCGATGGCGCGGCTGGTGTCAGAGACCGTGGCGCTGGCGGTCGAGGCGGTGCTGGCCGGCCGCATCGCGCCGGGCGTCAGCGCGGCACCCGCCAGCCCCGCGCTGGTGGCAGAGTGGCTGGCCCGCGTCGGGGACGAGGCGCAGCATCTCGCAATCGTCGATCACCTCGCCGCCTGACGGGTTCCCGATCGCGCCCCGCGCACACCGCGCGGGGCCACGCCTCAGTAGAACTCTTCCTCCAGGTCGCCGGGCTCGATCCCCAGCTTCTCCAGCCCGGCTTCCAGGTAATCCGACAAGAGCGGCACGCCCAGGAGGTAATCCTCGGTGGGCGTCGTCGCCTCGTTGCGCGCGGTTTCCATCGCCTCTTCGAGGTCCTCGGCGTCGTAGGTGTCGCGGCCGATCCACATGACAGCGACAAGGCTCGCCTTCTCGTCCTCGTTCATCTGGGCGATGAAGGCGCGCAATTCGGCCTCCGTCGCGTCGCCCCGGCGCGATTCAAGGATCGTGTCGGCATCCGCCGTGTCGCCGACGCTGTCCCAGCGCGCCACCTTGGCGTCGATCTCGCGGGCGCGCACGATGACGTGGGCGACCCGGCGCGGGCTGATCTGTAGCATTGGCGAACCTCCTGTCGCGGTGGCGTGGTCCGCGACTTCAGCGCAAACCGCGCCCGGACGCAATGGGGCCGATCAGCCCTTTTCGCCGAAGATCCGGTAATAGGCCCAGTCGGGCAGGAACTGGCTGCCCCGGAACACCAGCGAAAACAGCCCCGGAAAGCTTTTCTTGAAGCGGTCGGTCTGCATGTGGTCGAAGAAATGCCGCGCCGCCTCGTCGGGGTCCATGATGAAGGGCATGGAAAAGTCGTTCTTTTCGGTCAGCCGCGTGCGGATGAAGCCCGGATTGATAAGCTGCACCTGAACCCCGGTGTGCCGCAGGTCGGCCTGCATCGCCTCTGCCATGTACATCACCGCGGCCTTGGAACTGCCATAGGCCACCGCGCCCGGCAGGCCGCGGAACCCCGACAGCGACCCGGTCAGCACGATATGGCCCTGTCCGCGTTCCAGCATCCCCGGCAGCACCGCGCCCACCGTGCGCATCGCGCCGGTATAGTTGATGTCGGCCATCGTCTCGTTCCTGGCGTTGTCCCACGCCTGCGCGCCCAGCGGCCAGTAGACGCCCGCCAGATAGACCAGCCCGTCGATGTCGCCGATCTCGGCCGCCGCGGCCTCGACCGCGGCGCGATCCGACACATCCAGCGGCACCGCCTGGGCACGGCCCGGCAGTTCAGCCACAAGCTCGTCCAGCCGCCCGGCATTGCGCGCGCTCAGTACCAGATCGGCGCCGGCACGGCTCATCACGCCGGCCACCGCGCGGCCCAGCCCCTCGCTGGCACCGACCAGCCAATAGCGCCTGCGGGTCCAGTCGATGCTCACGCCGCCTCCTTGCGGCGCATGGTCGCCACGATCTCGGCCACCTTGATGCCGAACTTGCGGAACTGGCTGCGGTTGATGATCGCGCCATTCTCGACAACATACATCCAGTCGGTCGTGTCCAGCACGTGCCCGCCCGAATCCTCGGGCAGGCGGATGCGGTATTTCAACTGCACGCCCGGGCCCTTCTGCATCCCGCGACCTTCGCCTACCACGTCGGGCGCGGTGGCCTTGATCGACCCGTCATTGCCCAGCGTCAGCGTCCATTCCCGGCGCTGCGTCGCACCGCTGTCATAGCGGAAATCCTCTGTCATCACGCCCACGTTGCCGTCCCAGCGCGCCTCCATGTCGGCCACGAATCTAGACGCAACGCGCCCCGTCGGCCCATAGATCACACCCTCGCACAGGATCGGGCCGCGCAGGTGCTCGCGCAGGTCGAATTCCGGCCCCAGGTCGGCGTACTCCTCGGGCGTCTGCGCCGGGAAATCGAGATACCGGGCGCGCATCCAGACAAGCGTCAGGGCAATAGCCGCACCCAGCAGCGTGTAAGCAAGGACATCCATAATCAGCTCTCTTCTTTCAGGTCCGTCAGGGCAAATAGCCCGATCGCCACGAATTTCAGGGCGCAGGGCACCAAAGCATAAAGAATTGTCAGCATCGCAAGCGCCGAGGCCGGATTTTCTCCGCCGGACACGAAGCCCGAGGCCTCCAGCAGGGGCAAAAGCGTCACCGCTGCAAAGGCCAGCGCGAACTTGGACACGAAGGACCAAAGGCCGAAGGCCTGCGCCGCCTCGGGCGCGATCCGGGCCATGCGTGTGGCGAAGATCGCGGGCAGAAGGGTCAGGTCCGCCCCCAGCGCCGCGCCCGAGGCAAGACAGATCAGCGCGAAGGCCGCCGTGTCCCCCGGCCCCAGAAGGGCGGCGAAGCCAAAGGCCACCACCGACAGCACCATGCCCGTCAGCAGCACCGGTTTCGCCCCGTACCGCCGCGCCGCGCGGCCCCAGACCGGCGCGGACACCGCCGCCGCCAGGAAGAACAGCAGCAAAAGCGGCCCTTCCCACCCCGGCGCGGCCAACCGGCTTTCGACAAAGAACAGGAACAGGGTCGAGGTCACGGCAACCGGCGTCGCGTTGACCAGCGCCACCAGCAACAGCCGACGCGCGACCGGATCGGCCAGCACCTGCCGCAGGCCACTTTCGCCGGGCACTTCCGCCGCCACCCATTCCCGCCGCATCGCCAGCACGGCGGCCAGCGCAAGCACCGCGAAGGCCCCGGCGAAGATCGCGAACGGCGCGCCGGTCCCCAGCAGAAGCGCGGGCGCCACGGCTGCAAGGCACACGCCCAACAAGGCCCCGGTCTCGCGCCATGCCGCCAGCCGCAGGTGGCCCTTTTCCCCAAGGGCGTCCGCCTTTCGGACCCCCTGCGCATAGAACGTGATCGTCAGGAAGCTGAACCCGCTGAACAGCACCGTCAGGGTGATGCCGAACCACAGAAGCGGCGCCACAGGCGGCGTCACCGCGAAAAGCCCCACCATCGCCAGCGCCATCGCGACCGACGCCACCGCCACCGTCAGCCCGCGCATCCGCCGCAGCCGCACGGCCAGCCAGCCCAGCGCCGGGTCCTGCACGAAATCGAACAGCCGCAGCACGAACAGCACCGCGCCCAGCGCGCCAAGCCCGACCCCGTAGGTGTCGACGAAGAACTTGGGCGCGTGGATGTAGATGGGCAGCCCGGCGCTGGCCAGCATGGCCGCGAACAGCGCGTATGAGGGCAGCGACCGGGACCCGGTCACGCTCATCGCGTGACCTCGTCCACCGGGGGCGTGGGCCGCACGCGATAGCGCGCGCCCTTCAGGAACAGCTTCAGCGCCTGCCAGTGGATCAGCCCAAGCACCCGGCGCGAACCGAAGGGCCGGGCCAGTGCCGCGCGCAGGATCGCGCCCGTGGTGAGCGGCCGCCTCTGGCCGGTCAGCGTGGCATAAAGCCCGCTGTTGCCCGTGCGATAGTCGATCCAGATGCCGATGCGGTCGTCGCGGATGTCGAAGCGGAAGCGGTATCCACCCTCGACCGGCTGGAACGGCGACACATGCATCAGCTTGGTCGCTTCCAGCGTGTCGGACCGGGTGATCGGCTCCCTGTCGTCGCGGTGGCACAGGTAGGAATGCCTGTCACCGAAGGTGTTCGTCACCTCGGCGATGACCACGCGCAGCCGGTCCTCTGCGTCATGCACCAGCCAGAAGCTGACGGGGTTGAACACATGCCCCAGCACCCGCGGCTGTGCCAGCAGCAGCAGCCGCCCGCCCGTCACCCCGTCCAGCCCGTGCGCCGCCAGAACCTCGCGCGCCCACGTGGCGCCCTTGCCCTCTTTCGGCGCGCCGCCGTGGTCACGATCCCAAAGCGAGGTCAGGTTGCCCCGGTTGCGCGAGAAAAGCCTTGGCCCCCGCGTCTCAGCCTCGGCATCAAGACAGACGTAGTCGACGCGGTAGCGGAACGCGTTGTCCACCGCCCCACGCCGTCCGTGGAACGTCTCGCCCGCGATATGATCGACCGTCGCCGTCATTCCGCCGCCATCACCACCGGCAGGTCGCGCTTGCGCATCGCCTCGACCACGTCGACGGCGCTGGCCAGCCCGTCCTCATGAAACCCGTTCTTCATCCACGCGCCGCAGAACCATGTGCTGTTGGCCCCGTTCATCGCGCGGATGGTGTCCTGCGCGGCCAGCGCCTCCAGCGTATAGACCGGATGGCTGAAGGTCGCCACGTCGTGGATCAGGTCATCGCGGATCGGGCGCGTGGTGTTCAGTGTCACGAAAAGCGGATCGTCCTTCGGGATCGGCTGTAGCGAGTTCATCCAATAGGTCAGGTCGAGCCGGTCCTTCCGCTGGCCCTGCGCCTCGGTATAGTTCCAGCTTGACCAGACGGCCCGGCGCTTCGGCATGATCGAGCAGTCGGCATGCAGGATCACCTCGTTGGGCTGATAGCCCACCGCCGACAGCGCCGCGCGCTCTGGCCCGGTGGCATCGCCAAGCAGCTGCAAACTCACGTCGGAATGGGTGGCGAACACCACCTCGTCGAATTCGTCCCACTCGGCGCCTTCGGCACGCACCTCGGCCCCCGTGGCGGTGCGGCGGACGCCCGCGACGGGGGTGCCGGTGCGGATGTCCACGCCCTGCTGGACCAGCCGTGCGGCCAGACGGCTGACATATTCCCGCGACCCGCCCTGCACGGTGTACCACTGGTGCTGGCCCGTGTGGCTCAGCAGCGCGTGGTTCTCGAAGAACCGCATCATCGCATGCGCCGGGAAATCGAGGATCTTCTGCGTCGGCGTCGACCAGATCGCCCCCGACAAAGGCAGCAGATAATGGTCGCGGAACCAGTCGCCGGTGCCCAGCCGCCCAAGGAACTCGCCTATGGTCATGTCCGGACCGCTGGCCGCAACCTCCAGCCCGCGCGAATTGAACCGCACCACGTCACGCATCATCCGCAGGAACGCGGGCCGCGCCACGTTGCGCGTCTGGGCGAATACCGCCTTCAGGTCACGCAGCCCGTATTCCAGCCAGCCCCCGTCGATCGACGCGCCAAAGCTCATGTCGCTTTTCGCGATGGGCACGTCCAGGTCCTCGAACATCCGCACAAGATGGGGATAATTCGAGTAGTTGAAGACGATGAACCCCGTGTCCACCGGCTGGTCGCCGCGCTTGCCCGCGATCAGCGTGCGTGCGTGCCCGCCCAGCCGCGGCTCTGCCTCGAACAGCACGACACGATGGTCCTGCGACAGCATCCACGCCGCCCCCATCCCCGATATTCCCGCACCAATGACAGCAATCCGCTTCGTTGCGGGTTCCGAGGTTTCGAACGGCATATTCTTCTCCGGTTGCGATACGAGGTATCTACGCAGGGCGCCGCCCCGCGGATTGCAAAAAAATACCGGCCGAAGAATGATCCACCCGGAGACCCCCCACGTAACTGCAATATGTTCAGCGGCGTCAGCCACATGCAGGAATCGGATGCACCCGGTGGGATCGGGTCCTATCTTGTGTCGGGACCATCACAGATAGGTGCAGCCCGGACAAGGCGCATGACAACCGTGAACACAGAAGACCCCGACTGGGGCGCTTGTATCCAGAAGATCCGCACAGCGCGGGATCAGGCGGCCTTTGTAGAGTTGTTTCAGCACTTCGCGCCCCGCGTGAAGTCGTTCCTGTTGAGATCCGGCGCCAGCGAGACCCTGGCAGAGGAATGTACCCAAGAGGTGATGGCCACCGTATGGAGAAAGGCCCAGTTGTTCGACCCGGCGCGCGCCAGCGTCTCGACCTGGATCTTCACCATCGCCCGGAACCGAAAGATCGACGCCCTGCGCAAGCAGCGCCGGCCAGAGCCCGAGGATCTGCCCTGGGGCCCCGAGGCGGAACCCGACCAGGCAGACGCGATAGCGCTGCGGCAAGAGACGAACAAGCTGGGCAAGGCCATCGCGGCGCTGCCCCCGAAACAGAGGGACCTGATCGAACGCGCCTATTTCGGCGACATGACCCATAGCGAGATCGCCGAACAAACCGGCCTTCCGCTGGGAACGATCAAGTCGAGGATACGCCTGGCGCTGGACCGCCTGCGCCATGAAATGAAGTGAGACGGACAAGATGAGCATCAAGCATCACCTCACGGAAGGGCTGATAATGGGCTACTCGGCAGGTACCCTGCCCGAGGCCTTCAACCTCGTGATCGCGACGCACGTGTCGCTTTGCGACGATTGCCGTGCGCGGGTGGAAAGCTATGACGCGCTGGGGGGCGCGATTCTGGACACCGGAACGACGGCCATGATGGGCGCCGGGGCGCTTGACGCCACGCTGGCGCTGATCGCGGCCGAGGATGCACGCACGACGGATACCCAGCCGGGCCGCGACACGGCGCCCCGCACCTCTGCCGTGCTGCCCGCGCCGCTGCGCGACTACGTGGGCGGAGATCTTGACGCGGTCAAATGGCGCCCGGCGGGCGGCGGGGTAAAGCAGGCGCTGCTTGCCACCTCCAAGGACGCCACTGTGCGGCTGATCCAGATCCCCGCGGGCGCCAAGGTTCCCGACCACGGCCATCAGGGGACGGAACTGACGCTGGTGCTGCAAGGCGCCTTCCGGGATGAGACCGCGCGCTTCGGCCGCGGCGACATCGAGATCGCCAACGAAGAGCTTCAGCACACGCCGGTGGCCGAAGAGGGAGAGACCTGCATCTGCCTTGCCGCCACCGACGCGCCACTGAAATTCAAGGACCTGCTGCCCCGAATGGCGCAGCCCTTCCTGCGGATCTGACGCGGCTCAGGCCGCCGGATCCCCGGGCAGGGGCGCGACCGGTGTCGCTGGGTCCGGTCCCAGCTCCTCGAAATCGAAATTGTCCAGCCGCTTGGCCCGTCGTCCGGCCTTGTCGGCGGAAATCTTGATGTCCTCGATATCCTTTGCCGCCTGCCCGAAATGCCGGTCGAGGTTTTCCACCCGCGTGCCCAGCCGGTCCACATCGGCGTGCAACAGTCCCAGTTCCCGCCGGATCGCGCCTGCCTGCGCCCGCATCCGCGCGTCCTTCAGGATCGCGCGCATGGTGTTCAGCGTCGCCATGCAGGTGGTGGGCGACACGATCCAGACCCGCGCGGCGAACCCCTCGCGCACGACTTCGGGGAAATTCGCGTGCAACTCGGCATAGACGGCCTCTGACGGCAGGAACATCAACGCCCCGTCCGCCGTCTCGCCCTCGATGATGTATTTCTCTGCAATCGCCTTGATATGGGCGCGCACCGATGTCCGCATCATCCGCCCCGCCTCGGCCGCCTCGGCCTGTGTGCTGGCCGCGCGCAGCCGTTCATAGGCCTCCAGCGGGAACTTGGCGTCGATCACGATGGGCCCGGGCGGATTGGGCAGGTGGATCAGGCAATCCGCCCGCTTGCCGTTGGACAGCGTCGCCTGCAAGGCATAGCTGTCGTGCGGCAACGCCTTGGTCACGATGTCGTTCAGCTGGATTTCCCCGAACGCCCCGCGTGTCTGCTTGTTCGACAGGATATCCTGAAGGCTCAGCACATCGCCCGACAGCTTCTCGATATTGGCCTGCGCCTTGTCGATCGTCTCCAGCCGCTGCTGCAACTCGCCCAGGCTGCGCGCCGTCCGCGTGGCCGATCCTTGCAGGTTCTCGGTCATGCCGCGCGCCACTTCGGCCAGCCGCTGCTCCATCAGGCGGATCATGCTGGCCTGGCTGGCCGCCTGCGCCTCTGACACGTGGTTCAGCCCGCCCGCCAGCTGGTGCTGGCCCGCCGACAGGGTCTGCAGATCCTGCGACAGCGTCCCGATCTGGTGCAGCAGCGGTTCCGCCATCCGCGCCGACCTGCCCGCCGCCCGCACTGCCGCCACCAGCAGGATCAGCACCAGAAACAGCACCGCCGCCCCCGCCAGCACCGCGATCACCGCCGGATCGTCCAGCGCGTAACTCTGCCCGCCGATCTCGATCATCGCCGTCCGAACAGCCGCTCTATGTCCGCCAGCTTCAGCTCGACATAGGTGGGCCGCCCGTGGTTGCACTGGCCCGAATGCGGCGTCGCCTCCATCTCGCGCAAAAGCGCGTTCATCTCCTCGGCCCGCATCTGCCGCCCCGAGCGTACCGACCCATGACAGGCCACACGGCTCAGCACCGCCTCGATCCGCGACTGCACGCTGGCCGATTGCCCAAGGTCGGCCAGCTCGTCCAGGATATCGGCCAGCATCGCGCGCGCATCCACCTGCCCAAGGACGGCGGGCGTGGCGCGCACCGCGACGGCCCCCGCGCCGAAGGGCTCGATCTCCAGCCCCAGCCGGGCCAGCTCGTCCGCCATCTCCAGAAGCCGCGCCGCCTCGGCCGCCGACAACTCCACGATCTCGGGGATCAGAAGCGCCTGCGACGCCACCCCGTTTTCCGCCACCTGCCGCTTCAGCCGCTCGTAGACCAGCCGCTCATGCGCGGCGTGCTGATCGACGATCACCATGCCGTCGGCGGTCTGGGCGATGATGTAGTTCTCGTGCACCTGCGCCCGCGCCGCGCCCAGCGGGCGCTCGGCCAGGCCCCTATCGCCTTCCGGCTCCGGCACCTCGACGCGCGCCCAGGGCGCCGCCGTTTCGGCAAACGCCGGCGCCTGCGCCGCCGTCGCCGCCCGCAACGCCCCCGCCGAAGGCCGGTCCATCTGGTAGACGCGCGCGCCGCCCACCGGCTCGGGCCGGAACGCCCCAAGCGTCTCGCCCGCCACGGTGCTGGACGCGCGGTGCCCGGCCTCTGCCAGCGCATGGCGCAGCGCCGACACGATCAGCCCCCGCGCAACGCCGGGTTCGCGGAACCGCACCTCTGCCTTGGCGGGATGCACGTTCACGTCCACCCGCACCGGGTCGCAATCCAGAAACAGCGCCGCCGCCGGGTGCCTGTCACGGCTAAGGAAATCGGCATAGGCCGCCCGCAATGCCCCCACCAGCAGCTTGTCGCGCACCGGCCGTCCGTTCACGAACAGGTACTGCGCCACCGCCGCGCCGCGCGAATAGGTGGGCAGCGCCGCGTATCCGGTCAGCCGCATCCCCTCGCGCTCGGCATCGACGCGCACCGCGTTGTCGACGAATTCGGCCCCCAGCACGCGCGCCAGCCGCCCGGCCAGCGCGTCGAACATGTCGCCGGTCTCGGGGTCGGCGCGGAACACCACGCGCCCCTCGCCGCCGCCCGACACGTCGCGCAGCACGATCCCGGTGTCCGGCGCGGCCATCGCCAGCCGCTTCACCGTGTCCGCGATCGCCTGCGCCTCGGCCCGGTCGGACCGCAGGAACTTCAGCCGCGCGGGCGTGGCGAAGAAGAGGTCGCGCAACTCCACCACCGTGCCCCGGCTCAGCGCGGCGGGCCTGACCGGCCCCATCGCACCGCCCGCCACGCGCAATTCCGCCGCCTCGGCGCCCGCCACCCGAGAGGTGACGGTCAGCCGCCCGACGGCGCCCAGCGAAGGCAGCGCCTCGCCCCGGAAGCCGAAGCTGAGGATGTTCAGAAGGTCGCTGCCGTCGATCTTCGACGTGGCGTGCCGAGCCAGCGCCAGCGGCAGGTCGCCCGCCGCGATCCCGTGGCCGTCGTCGGTGACCCGGATCAGCGTCTTGCCCCCGTCGGCGATCGCCACCTCGATCCGCCGCGCGCCCGCGTCCAGCGCGTTTTCCACCAGTTCCTTGACGGCAGAGGCGGGGCGCTCCACCACCTCGCCCGCCGCGATCCGGTTGATCGCGGCCTCGTCGAGTTGCCGGATGACCGGGCGTTCAGGGCTTATCTTGGGCTCAGGGGCTGACATCCCACAAGGGATAGCATGGCCCCCGCCGATTCGACCATGGGGTTCAGGCGTCGCCGCGCGCCACCTTCCGCCGCCGCACGTCCAGCCAGACCCCCAGCGCGAAGAGGATGAACAGCGCCTTGGCCAGCGCGTTGCCGTCGATCTCGGGGACCGAGACCATGACATACGCATAATAGCCGGTCGGGTTGGAATAGGTCGGGGCAAAGGACCCACTGCCGACCAGATCGGAGTCCAGATAGAATACCAGGTTCATCGTGTTGCTATAGGCAAAGAAGATACCATCGTTGCCAGTCCCGGGGGTCACGTCGAACGGCGCTATGCCCTGCTGCGCCTGATAGGCATTGGCGAAATCGGTGGCGACGGCAAGGCTGCCGAACCAGGGGGCAGAGTTCGGATCGCTCAACAGGGCCTGGTTGTCCAGAAAACTCTCGCCTCCCGGCAAGAGAACCACGTCATAGTCCGTAAGTCCTACGGTCACGATCAAGGCATGGGCGGGGGCAGCGCAAGCCAGTGCAACAAGAATGGCGACAAGAGCACGCCGAAGGACGGCAGCAGCTTGGAAGAAGAACATAAGAAAGCGACCTGTTTTAACCACGACTCACAGCTTGTGGATAAAATCGTTTCTTTTGGCCCCCCGGGCAAGCGATAACACCCCGGCCTCGTGGTGTTTGGGCGCCTTTCGGGCAAGAAGTCAGGTCAATCCCACCTGGCTGGATTCAGCCCGCCGTCCGGCGTCGCCGCACGTCCAGCCAGACCCCCAGCGCGAACAGGATGAACAGCGCCTTGGCCAGCGCGTTGCCGTCGATTTCGGGGACGGTCACGAGCGTGGCACTCGCGAAGCTGTAGTTAGTGGACCCGAAACTGGTGTTGGCCGTGGTTCCTCCGCTAATACTGCTGACATTACCGGCATTGGTCGCGGCAGAGGGATTTGAGTAATAAATAGAGGCGGTCGGCGCATAGGCGAACATGTAAAAAACATCTTCGGCAGGAAAAACAGTGTTGCCCGGGTCGTCTGCCGCCTTCAGCGCATTGGCGAAATCAAACCCCAACCCCGAGTCGCCGAACCACGGCGTGGCATTCAGCGGCCCGTTCGCCCCGCCATCGACGGCACTGTAGGACCCGACCGTGAAGGTGATCTCATAAAGACTTCCGTCGACACTCAGAAGCAGCGCCTGCGCCGCGCCGGACCACAGCGCCAAAATAACCGACGCGGCGAAAATCCGCGCCAAAGATAAGCTGCGCCTCATGTAGCACCCCCGATCATTGGACGCGGCTGGCACGTGACCGGCCCCGAAGCAACACCATAGACGGCGGTTGGGGGCCAGCTCACCACACGATCAAGGCCGTTGAACATCGTTGAGACGGCGCGACCCTCTGCCTTCGGTATACCGGAGACTTTGCCGTACTGCCCCACGTGCGCCACCAGACACTCTGCTGTGCCTTGCAGCGTCAGGGCGTTTGAGGATCGCCCTTGCCGCCGACCGCGCGTCCGCAACCACACCCCAAAGGCAAACAGCACGAACAGTGCCTTTGCCAGCGCGTTGCCGTCGATCTCGGGGACAGGGGTGATCACGTAGGCGTAGGGAATGTTGGAATAGGCACTGTCATCAAATGTACCACCGAACCCGACGGAGCCGGCGGCGTCCAGAAAGCGCCCGCTCACGCTGTCCTGGCCTGCCGTGTCCGTGTAGTCATAAACGAAACTGATGGCCAAGATCGCGCCGATACCGATATCGTTGCTGTTCCCGTTCGCGGTATAGAAGTCAGTGGCGGCCGTGCCTGCCGTGCTGGAATTCCCGTACCACGGGGTCGATGTCAGATCGGCCACGATGGTGTCTGCCCGGGTGTTGTCGTAAAATCCGATCTCGTAAGTGAGTCCACCGACGACGATTTCCACCGCGTGGGCGGCCTGAGCAATCAAGAGTGTAAAAAGCATTGAGGCGGCGTATTGCGCCGCCCGAACCGGATAAATCATGGTCGCCACCGTCCCCTTTTTCCGGCTCGGGGTCAGGCTAACAGTGGGTCCCCTCAGGTCAACCCGTTGCAGTTATTTTGCTTTTCGCCCTCCGCGTGTGCAGCCAGACCCCCAGCGCGAACAGCACGAACAGTGCCTTTGCCAGCGCGTTGCCGTCGATCTCGGGGACAGCGGCGGCGCCAGCCGGGGCCGCGACATAGGCCAGATGGACGCTTGGCGAGGACGAACTGTTCGACGTCGTCGCGATCCCCGTCACCCCGGTGTCCAGCAGGCGCGCGCCCGCCACCTGCGTCGGCCCGGCGTCGGTGTAGATGAAAAACAGCATGTCGATGCTGCCGGTCTGGTCAAAATCCACGCCCACCTGCGCGCCATAGGCGGTGGCAAACGATGTGGCGGTGGCCGCGTCGGTGCCCCACCACGGCGTGCTTTCCAGCAGCGCCTCGTTCGCGTTGAAACTGTCGTTGGTGATGAACTCGATGTCATAGGTGACGCCACCGACCGTCACGTCGATGGCCCGGGCGGGCAAGGGGGCCAATAGCCCAAGACATGCACCAAGCATCGAAGCGACACGAAGGACGCAGGGAAAGAAGGACAAGATTTCCCCCTTAGGCTGAAAAACGTCTAGATATGGTAAACCTCAGCCCGACAAACACAACCTAAAAGGTATTAACGATTGGTTAACGCAAATCATGAGAGAGCGTCGACCGCCCCCTTTCTTCCTTCGGACCCATGGAAGGATCGCGCCGCACCGATGCCGGCGCCCTTCTTGCAGGGCGCCGGCGCGTGTCGGCTCAGTTGGTCGGCTCCAGCCCCGCGGGCTTGCCCACCACCACGAAATGCAGCGCCTCGGGGTCGATCAGCCGCTCGGCCACGCGGCGGATATCGTCCTGCGTGACCGCCTCGACCTTCCCGTTGCGCGTCTCGACATAGTCGATCGGCAACCCGGTCAGCTGCATCCCCGCCAGGATCCCCGCGATCCGCGCATTGCCGTCGAACCGCATCGGGTAGGCGCCCGTCAGATAGGTCTTGGCATCCGACAGTTCCTGATCGCTGACACCCTCGTCACGGATGCGTTGCCATTCGGCGCGGATTACCTCGATCGTCTCGGCCATGCGGTCGTTGGCGCTGGCCACCTGCCCAAGCACAAGGTCGGCGTTGTCCCGCGCCACAAGGTAGCTGTAGACGCCATAGGTCAGCCCCCGCTTCTCGCGCACCTCTTCCATTAGGCGGCTGCTGAAATTCCCCCCGCCAAGGATCTGGTTCAGCACGAAGGCGGCAAAGAAATCGGGATCGTCCCGGCGGATGCCCGCGTGGCCGAACATCGCCACCGACTGCGGGACGTCGAAATCCACCACCGTCACCCCGCCGTCCAGCAGAAAGGGCGCGGGGCCCGGCAACGGCGCGCCGGTCGCGGGCAGGTCGCCCAGCAGCTCGTCCAGCATCGGCCCCAGTTCCTCGGCGGTGATGTCGCCGACCGCGGCGATGTAGACGCGGTCGCGCGCCATGGTGCGCGCGTGCGCCTCGATCAGGTCGTCGCGGGTCAGGGCGCTGACGCTTTCCACCGTGCCGTCACGGTCGCTGCCATAGGGGTGATCGCCATGGGCCAGCGCGTCAAAGGTCTGCTGCGCGATGGTGTCCGGGTCCTGCGCGTCCGACCGGATGCCGGCCAGCACCTGCGCGCGCACCCGTTCCACCGCCGCCTCGTCGAACCGCGGCGCGTCGATCGTCGTCTTCAGAAGCGCCAGCGCCGCGTCGCGGTTCTCTGTCAGCATCTGCGCGGAAATCGCCAGTTCATCGTCCCATGCCCGGTACTGGAACCGCGCCGCAAGCATCTCCACCGCCTCGGCGAAGTCCTGCGACTCCAGCCCTGCCGCGCCTTCCTCCAGCGTGGCGGTCATGAGATTGACCGCACCGCGCTTGTCCGGCACATCGACAGATGCGCCACCGCGGAACCGGATTTCCAGCGCCATGAAGGGAATGCTGGGCTCCTCGACCAGCCACGCGGTCAGCCCGCCGGGGCTGGTCACTTGCTGGATGTCCACCGCGCGGGCGGGCAGCGCGGCGACCACAAGGGCCGCAAATGTCAGGGCAAAGCGGATCATTGCGTCACCTCCTCGGGCGTTTCGCCCATCAGCCATCCTGTCACGGCGTTGCGCCGGTCCAGCACCTGCCGCGCGGCGGCAAGGATATCCTCTTCGGTCACTGTCTGAAGGATCGCGGGCCAGGCCTGCACATCGGCCACGGTAAGGCCGGACGTCAGCGCGCGGCCATAGCGGCGCGCCAGCCCCTCGACGTTGTCTTCCTCGTATACCGTCTGGGCCCGCAACTGCATCTTGATGCGCTCCAGCTGCGCCGGGTCCACCCCTTCGGCAAGGAACTCGTCCACCGCGCGGTCAAGCGCTGCCTCTGCCTCTTCCAGCGAGACGCCGGGCGCCGGCACGACCGTCAGGCCAAAGCTTGTGTCGTCAAAGGACAGATCGCTGTAGAAGGCGCCGGTGTAGATCGCCGCCTGCGTCTCGAACTGCAACTTGCGCGCCAGCACGGATGTCTGTCCGTTGCCGCCAAGGATCTCGGCCAGAAGCACCAGCGCCGCCGCGGTTTCCTGCGCCCCGGGGTCGCGCTCGGGGGCAAGATAGCTGCGCGTGACATAGGGCTGCGCCACGCGCGGGTCGCTCATCGTCAGGCGGCGCTCCGACAGGTGCGGCGGTTCCTGCGGGCGCGCGCGTTCACCCAGTTCCGGGGTCGGCGCGATGGGCCCGTAATACCGTTCAGCCAGCGCGCGCACCTCCTCGGGGGTGGTGTCGCCGGCCACGATCAGGACGGCGTTGTTGGGCGCATAGAACCGGTCATAAAAGGCCAGCGCATCGTCAAGTTCAAGCGCCAGCATCTCGTGCTTCCAGCCAATGGTCGGCACGCCGTAGGGGTGGTTGAGATACTGGGCCGCGCGCCGCTGTTCCAGAAACAGCGCGCCGGGGTTGTTCTCCAGCCGCTGGTTGCGCTCCTCGATGATGACGTCGCGTTCGGTCAGGATATCGGTGTCCGACAGGTTCAGCCCGCGCATCCGGTCCGCTTCCATCCGCATCACGGTTTCCAGATGCTCTGCCGCGACACGCTGGAAATAGCCGGTGAAGTCGTAAGAGGTGAACGCGTTGTCCGTGCCGCCCACCCGCGCCACGAAATCCGAGAACTCGCCCGGCGCCATGTTGTCGGTGCCCTTGAACATCAGGTGTTCAAGGTAGTGGGCGATCCCGGACTTGCCCGGCGGCTCGTCCGCGGCGCCGGCCTTGTACCAGACCATGTGGACGACCAGCGGCGCGCGGTGATCTTCCAGCACGACCGCCTCCATCCCGTTATCGAGCGTGAAGGTGGAAATCTCTGCGGCCCCGGCAGTCAGGGCCGGAACGGCGGCCACCCACGCGGCCAGCACGGCGACGACATTGCGCATCGGCATTCCTCTCCAATAGCTCTCAGATAGGTACAGCACGTCCGCCCGCGTTCAAGCGCGGCTGACGCCGTTGTGACGCAAAGACGGTGGTCTACTGCGGCTGCGGCGGCGCGGTCGGCGTGCGAACGCCCAGCGCGCGGAACCGCTCAAGCTCGGCGTACTTGTCAAGTGACATGGGCTTGTAGGCGCGGAAATAGACATTCACGTTGAACAGCCGCTCCAGCAGCCGCCCGTCCTTGCGGCGCCTGTAGTCAAGATCCTCGGCCGCCAGCGTCTGGCGGATGTCGGCGGACACGCCATAGCGGCCCGCGTGCCCGATCAGCCCGTTGTCGGCGGCGGTGCTGCCACGCGCAACGACCGCCGGATTGCCGCCCAGCGCGGCGATGGCGTCGGCGTCAGGCGTCGCGTCCACACGGTTTGCGCCGCCCGGCGTAGGCTCGGGCAGCGACGCGAAATCGTCGGGGGCCTGCAACGGCTTGTTCGGCACGATGGCAAATTCGTCCGGCCCCGCCGTCGACGAGGTCAGGTTCATAAGCTGCGGGTCGCTATCGCTGCAAGCGCCCAGCGCCGCAACCATCACAAGCCCAATAGCCAGTGTCCTGCCGGTCCGCGTCATCGCCACTCCCTCATTCTCGGTCGCGCCCTGTCTAGCTCATAGGCCGGGGCACGTCACGGGGTCTTCTGCGGACCGGCGGGTGTCAGCACAAGCCCCAGCGCGCCGAGGAAGATCGAGATGTCGGCCACGTTGAACGCATATGGATTTGTGATGCCGCAGCAGCTCATGTTCAGAAAGTCCGCGACCGCGCCATAGACCACCCGGTCCACCACGTTGCCCAGCGCGCCGCCCACCAGCAGTCCGCCAAAGACGGGCAGCCAGCGGCCGCCCTCGCGCCGCACCCACCAGACCACCCAGGCCGAGATCAGGACGGCCAGAACGATCAGTCCCCAGCGCAGCCAGTCGCTTTCGCGCGCGAACAGCCCGAAGTTCACGCCATGGTTCCACGCCATGCGAAAATTCAGAAAAGGCGGCAGCACGTCGATCGCCACGACCTCGCGCAGGTTCATCATGTGGACCACGATGTACTTGGACACCTGGTCCAGCACAAAAACGATGCCCGCAACGGTCAGGATCCGCCCCATCGCCCGCGCCTCCTAGTGCCGGAAATGGCGCATACCGGTGAACACCATCGCCAGCCCCTCGGCATTGGCGGCGGCGATCACCTCATCGTCGCGCATCGACCCGCCGGGCTGGATCACGCAGGTGGCCCCTGCCGCCACCGCCTCCATCAGCCCGTCGGCAAAGGGAAAGAACGCATCCGACGCCACCGCCGACCCCCTCGTCAGCGGTTCGGGCAGGCCCAGCGCCTCTGCCATGCGCTCGGCCTTCTTCGCGGCGATCAGCGCCGAATCGACCCGGCTCATCTGGCCCGCGCCGATCCCCACCGTCGCCCCGCCCTTCGCATAGACGATCGCGTTCGACTTCACGTGCTTGGCCACGGTCCACGCGAACAGCATGTCGGCCAGTTCCGCGTCCGTGGGCTTGCGGTCGGTCACCACGCGCAGGTCCTCCGCGCCGATGTGGCCAACGTCCTTGTCCTGCACCAGCATCCCGCCGGCCACCTGCCGCCACGCCAGCGAGGACGTGCCCGCCGCCGGCAACCCCTTGGTCGTCAGAAGCCGCAGGTTCTTCTTGGCGGCAAAGACCTCGACCGCGTCGTCATCGGCCCCGGGCGCGATCACCACCTCGGTGAAGATCTGCGTGATCTCCAGCGCGGTCTCGCGGTCCAGCGGCCGGTTCAGCGCCACGATCCCGCCAAAGGCAGAGGTCCTGTCGCAGTCATGGGCCCGCAGGTATGCCTCGGCCAGCGTCGCGCCCCGCGCCACGCCGCAGGGGTTGGCGTGCTTGATGATCGCACAGGCCGGCCCGTCCGCGGGCAGGAATTCCGCCACCAGCTCGAAGGCCGCATCGGTGTCGTTGATGTTGTTGTACGACAGTTCCTTGCCCTGCCGCTGGCGCGCGGTGGCCACGCCGGGCCGTTCGCTGCCGTCCGTGTAGAACGCCGCCGACTGGTGCGGGTTCTCGCCATAGCGCAACGTCTGCGCCAGCGTGCCCGCCACGACCCTGCGGCGCGGCGCGGTCTCGCCCAGCGCGCCCGCCATCCACGCCGAGACGGCAGCGTCATAGGCCCCGGTCCGGCCATAGGCGGTCAGTGCCATGCGCTGGCGAAACGCCAGCCGCGTCGCGCCGTCCTGCGCCTCTATCTCGGCCAGAAGCGGGGCGTAGTCCTCGACATCGACCACCACCGTGACAAAGGCATGGTTCTTGGCCGCCGCGCGGATCATCGCCGGACCGCCGATGTCGATGTTCTCGATCGCCTCGGCATAGTCGGCACCGCCCGCAACCGTGGCCTCGAACGGGTAAAGGTTCACAACCAGCAGATCGATCATCCCGATCCCGTGTTCGGCGCAGGCGGCCGTGTGCGACGCCTCGTCCCGCAATGCCAGCAGCCCGCCATGCACCTTGGGGTGCAGCGTCTTGACCCGGCCGTCCATCATCTCGGGGAAGCCGGTGATCTCGGACACATCCGTCACCGCCAGCCCCGCCTCACGCAGCACCCGCGCCGTGCCCCCGGTCGAGATCAGCTCGATTCCCCGCGCCGCCAACCCGCGCGCAAGGCTCTCCAGCCCCGTCTTGTCGGACACGGACAAAAGCGCGCGGCGCACGGGCACAAGATCGCTCATTCTGGGGGGTTCCTCTGGTCAGCCGGTCAGTTCGCTGTCATCGCGCTCCAGGTCGCGGACATGCGTGGGGGTATCCGTCGCCTTGGCCAAAGTCCAGCGCACCCGCGTCGCAGGCTGGGCCGCCAGACAGCTCAGCACGATCTGCGAACTGGGGCGCGGCTTCACCCGTCCCTTTTCAAGATAGACGCTTGGCTCCAGCGACATGGTGGCCAGACCGTCATGCCGGAACACCCAGATCTCGCCCGACTTCAGTTCCAGCGACACCGCCGCGCCGTTCATGTTTATCTCTGCATCCACGTCGGGATGCAGGTGGAACCGGATGCGGAACGGGATGCCGTCCAGCGTCACCCGGTCCAGCGCGCGATCGAAGATGCGCTTGTCCTCGTCGGTGACGGCGGCCAGCTGGTCTTCTCCGGCCAGCCCGCGCCCGCTGTTGGACAGTTCCAGCGATCGCACATGCGTCAGACCGTGGGTCCGCACATACCCGTTGTGGCCCGCCATGATTCCGGTGTCGCCACCCTCGCGGGTCTCGCGGAACCGCACCTCGCCCGGCACCTCGACAAGGAACTCGTGCTCGAACCCCGCGATCAGCCGCCGCCCGCCCAGCCGCGACGACGAATAGCCGTCGATCGCCAGCACCGAATGTGACGGGGTCGCGCGCCCGGCGCTGCGCCACTCCTCGCCAAAGGGCTTGCCGGACCCGCAACTGACGATCAGCGGCCGCCGCCCCGATGTCAGCTCGAACGCCAGCGTCGAGGCATGGGCATTGTGGCTGGCCGCGCCAACGGGCGGCGCCGCGGCGTCAAGGATCACCGTGGTCCGCCCGTTCGACAGCCGCGCATAGCCCATCGCCAGCCCCGGGCGCGGCTGCGTCTTGACGCCGGAACTGGCCAGCGCCTGATCCAGCCGCCCCTCGAACCCGCGGCCCCCGCCATGGAACCGCGCCAGCCCCCCATCGGCATGGCGCAGCGCCCGCAGCGTCGGCGCGATACGCTCGATCGCGGCCAGATGCTCGGGCGGACAGCGCCGCCCCGCCTCGGTCAGCGCCGACGCCGCCCATGTCAGCAGGGTGAACACCTCCATCAGTTCCTCGGGATTGCGTGTGGGAATGCCGCCCTCGGCATCCACCTGCCGTGCGCAATCCTCCGACAGCGCGGCCAGCGCCGGTTCCACCAGCTGATCCATCCCGATCAGCGACAGCCCCGCATAGATCAGCCCGGTCAGCGCCTCGAAGCGCGGCAAACCCGGCGACGCCGCGTGCCAGCGCCGGCTCAGGAACAAGGTCTGCTGCGCCAGCGCCCGGTAATAGGCTGCCGTCTCTTCGCGCCCCTGCCCGTTCAGCAGAAACAGCGCGTGGTTGATCCAGCGGATCAGCCGCCGCCCGGTCAGGTCGGGCGACCAGCCCGGACCGGTGCCCCGCCCGTAGCGGCGGATCCACTCGGTCGTCCAGTCCTGCGCCCGCTGCCGCGCCGCCAGATCCCCCGCCGCGGCAAGGTCATCCAGCCACGCGAAGCCGTGCAATTCGGTCTCGAAGGCCAGATCGGGCTTTTCGATCTCCCAGATCGACGCCCCCGTCGCCACCACCATGTGCCCGGCGAACAGGAAGTTGCCCGCGCACAGCTGCCGCCCCTTGGCGAAACGGCCGATCGTCTTGGGTTCGGGCTGCGACATGAACCCGGTCGCAGGGCGCGCGAAAGCCGCCCGCCGGGCATGCCAACGGTTCATCATGCGCGTTCGCCGCGCCGACCATCCCTCTTTCTGGGACACGCTCGACCTGCCTTGCCTCGGAACCCGGAACAGACCTTGATCTTTTCGGACATGATACGCGTTGGCGCGCGCGCTGTCATCGGTAATGCGCCTGTGGCTGTCAGCGAAGGGCCGGGCTCGCCCGAGGCGACGCAACCTGCCTCCGCTCAGACCACGCCGGAACAGGATTCCCAACCAAGGGCCGCGGGAAGCCGCGGGCAGCCGCTCCGCCACCCGAGGTCTTCGTTTTCTCCCAGACAGGCCCGGACGACCTTCAAGCGCGCCAACGTCCCCAAAGCGGCTGGCCGATCGGCCCGACCGCCTATTCCGCCTTGCGCAGCGCCGCGACGAAGAACCCGTCCATCCCGCCCAGATCGGGCCAGAGATCCGGCATCAGCCGCAGCCCGCCGTCCGCGCGCCACGCCGGGTCGATCCCCGGCCGCTCCAGCGCGCCCGCGTCCAGCGCCATGTCCCCGTGCCGTTCCAGGGCTTCGGCCAGCTGCACCTCGCCCTCGTCTGGCAGGATAGAGCAGGTGCAATAGACCAGCCGCCCGCCGGGGCGCAGCAACACCACCGCCCGGTCGATCAGCGCGGCCTGCAACGCGAACAGCCCCATGAACTCGGCCCCGTCCTTGGCCTGCGGCAGGTCGGGGTGCCTCCGGATCGTGCCCGTGGCCGAACAGGGCGCATCCAGCAGGATCGCGTCGAAACCGCCGTCGCCGTCCCACTCCAGCGCATCGGCCACCACCACATCGGCCGTCAGCCCGCAGCGCGCAAGGTTCTCTCGCACCCGCACCATCCGTGGCTCTGACCGGTCAAGCGCCGTCACCCGCGCGCCCGCCGCCGCAAGTTGCAGGGTCTTGCCCCCCGGTGCGGCGCACAGGTCCAGCACCCGCTCGCCCGCCTGCACGCCCAGAACCCGCGCCGGGATCGCCGCCGCCGCGTCCTGCACCCACCAGTCGCCCGCGCCGTAACCCGCCAGCGCCGTCACCTGCCCGGGATCGGCCAGCCGCACGCTGCCCGTGGGCAGCGCGACGCCCCCCAGCCGTTCCGCCAGCGCCGCCGCATCGCCATCCTTCGGCGTCAGGTCCAGCGCCGCGCCGCGCGCGTGCGCGGCCTCCACCGCCTCGATGCGTGCCTTACCCCACGCATCGGTCAGCGGGCCGCGCAGCCATTTCGGCAGCCGCGGCACAGGCAGCGCCGCCCAGGCTTCCGGCCCGGCGGCCGCCACCTTTCGCAACACCGCATTGACCATTCCTGCGGCGGGCGCGCTCTTGCGTCCCATGCGGGCCAGCGATACCGCGGCATCCACCACGCCATGCGCCGCGGCGCCGTCCACGCAGATCTCCACCACGCCCAGCCGCAGGATATTCAGCACCTCCGGAGACGGACGCCGCGACAGGTGCGGCCCCAGCATCCGGTCGGCCCGGTCCATCCAGCGCAACGTGTCCACCGCCAGCCGCTGCGCACGCGCGCGCTCTGCCGGGTCCAGCCGCCGCACCGCGTCGGGCAGAAGCTCCGACAGCAGACGCGCGTCACCCGTCACCTGGCCAATCAGCCAAAGCGCGCTGCGCCGCGGTGCCAGTCCGGGGGTCGCCATGGGGCCGTCCTTGCTTGAGCTCATGCGCGCGGGGCGTATATCAATGACACCGACGCAACAAGGAGGCACGGATGAGCGACGCAACGGACCGCCCCGATCTGCCGCCCGCCGCCCGGCGCGCGCTGGCCGAGGCCGAGGAACGCCGCAAGGCGGCCAAGGCGCTGGACCTGCCGACGGAACTTGGCGGCCGCGACGGGCCAGAGCCCGTCCGCTATGGAGATTGGGAGAAAAAGGGCATCGCCGTCGATTTCTGACCGGCCACGCCCCTGTCGGCTATTTCAGGTTCAGATCCGCCGACTGTCCGGTACCGCGATCCGCGATGAACCGCATCGTGGTGCCGTTTACCTGCACCAGCTGGCAATTCGGACCAAGATCCTGCGACCCGTAATAAAGGTCACGGCAGAAGAATCCGCCGCTCCAGTCCCACGCACCCGTCACGTCACGGCCAAACGCCTTGCCACGGATCTCTCCGCCCGACGAGACGTCCAGCCGGATGCCAAGCCGCGTCAGCTGACGCCCCTCGACGAGGTTCACGAAGCTGTCCTTTTCGGTGATCGTCCGAAAGCCGTCGGCTTCGACCTGGCCGGACAGCAGCACGGCAGATACCGCCGCCACGGCGACACGTTTCATTATCATTGTCCCAGGTTCCCGTTCTTGTCCCATGCCTGATACGCACGAGACCGGGGACCGGATCACTTCAGGCCAAGTACATCCAGCATGTCGTACTCGCCGGGCTTGCGGTCGAGCCCCCAAAGCGCCGCGCGCAGCGCCCCGCGCGCGAAAAGCGCCCGGTCCGACGCAAGGTGGCGCAGGACGATCCGCTCTCCGGCGCCGGCAAAGATCACGTCATGCTCGCCCACGATGTCGCCGCCCCGGATCGCGGAAAACCCGATGTCGCCGCGCTTGCGCACCCCGGTGATCCCGTCGCGGCCCCGGTCGGACACCTTGTCCAGCGTCGTGCCCCGCCCCTCGGCGGCGGCCTGCCCCAGCATAAGCGCCGTGCCAGACGGCGCATCGACCTTGCGGTTGTGATGCGCCTCGACCACCTCGATGTCGAACTCCTCGTCCAGCGCCTCGGCCACCATCCGCGTCAGCTTGACCAGAAGGTTGACGCCAAGGCTCATGTTGCCCGCACGCACGATCACCGCATGTCGCGCGGCGGCAGCGATCTTCGCCAGGTCGGCCTCGGCGAACCCGGTGGTCCCGATCACATGCACGACCCGCGCCTGCGCGGCGACGGCGGCGAAGTCGACCGTCGCGGCGGGCGCGGTGAAATCCAGCACCGCATGGGCATGGGCGAAGACCTCCAGCGGGTCGTCGGCCACAGTCACGCCCAGCGCCGCGCCGCCCATCGCCTCGCCCAGATCGCGCCCGATCCAGTCATGCCCCGGCCGCTCCAGCGCACCGGCCAGCCGCACGCGGCCGCTCTCCAGCACGGTGCGGGCCAGCATCTGCCCCATCCGCCCCGACACGCCCGTAATCACGATCCCCGGCTTTTCGTCCATCATTCCCGCTCCGCTCTGGTCCCGCCGGTCTAGCGGCATCGAGCGGCCCTTGCAAAGCCCCGCTTGCACCGCATCCCGCGCTTGCATAGATCACGCGCCATGGCCAGACACACCCATACGGCGGGGCGCCCGCCTTCGCAGCGCCAATTGCGCGTCGGCGAACTCATCCGCCGCACGCTGTCGGACGTGCTGAACCGGGGCGAGGTTCATGACCCCGACCTCAACCGCATGTCCATCACGGTCAGCGAGGTGCGCACGTCCCCCGACCTGCGCGTCGCCACCGCCTTCGTCCTGCCGCTCGGCGGCGACAACCGCGAAGAGGCGCTGACGGCCCTGCGCCGCAACCGCCACGAACTGCGGCGCATGGTCTCCAGGGCCCTGACGCTCAAATTCTCGCCCGAACTGCGCTTCGTCATCGACGAAAGCTTCGATCGCATGGACGACACCCGGCGCATCCTCGGGCAGGCGGACGTGCGCCGCGACATCGACGCCCCGGACCCCGACGACGGAAACGACGCCTGATGGCCCGCCGGAAGAAGGGCCGCGACGTCTCGGGCTGGATCATCATAGACAAGCCCGCCGGCCCCACCTCCACCGCCGTCGTCAACAAGGTCCGCTGGGCCTTCGACGCGAAAAAGGCGGGCCACGCCGGTACGCTCGACCCCGCCGCCACCGGCGTTCTGGCCGTCGCGCTGGGCGAGGCCACGAAGACCGTGCCCTTCGTCACCGACGCGATGAAATCCTACCGCTTCACCGTCCGCTTCGGCCAGTCCACCAACACCGACGACGCGGAAGGCGAAGTCACGGCAACCTCCGCCGACCGCCCGACGGATGACGCCATCCGCGCCGCCCTGCCCGCCTTCACCGGCGATATCGAACAGGTTCCCCCTGCCTTCTCGGCGGTCAAGATCGACGGCCAGCGCGCCTATGCCATGGCCCGCGACGGCGAGGACGTGACGCTTGCCGCCCGCCCGCTCTACGTCGACCGGCTGGACCTGATCGCGCGCCCCGATGCCGACCACGCGATCCTGGAAATGGACTGCGGCAAGGGCGGCTACGTCCGCGCCATCGCCCGCGATCTGGGCCAGGCGCTGGGCTGCCTCGGCCATGTCACCGAACTCCGCCGCGTCTGGTCCGGCCCCTTCGACGTCGAGGACGGCGTTACCCTCGAACAGATCGAACGCCTCGCCCGCACCGACGAAATCGACGCGCTGCTGCACCCGCTCGAAGTCGGCCTCGCCGACCTGCCCGAAGTGCGCTGCACCGCAGAGGGCGCCGCGCGCCTGCGCAACGGCAACCCCGGCATGGTGATCGCCACCGACGCCGAATACGGGGAAGAGGCCTGGGCCAGCCACCAGGGCCGCGCCGTCGCCGTGGGCATCTACCGCAGCGGAGAGCTGCACCCCAGCCGCGTCTTCAACAGCTGACACCTTGCACCCCGGCGGCCCGCACGGCATCACGGGTCCCATGATCTCCCGCACCCACCAGAAGGGCGACGCGCATTCCACCGCCGTCTATTCCGACTGCGAGCGCTACCGCTATCTCCTGACCCGCACCTGGGACCCCGGGGGGCAGCGGGCGCTTTTCATCATGCTGAACCCCTCGACCGCGACAGAGGTGCAGAACGACCCCACGGTCGAACGCTGCGAACGGCGCGCCCGCGCGCTCGGCTTCGGCGCCTTCCGCGTGACCAACATCTTCGCATGGCGCGACACCGATCCGCGCGCGATGCGCGCCGCCGCCGATCCCGTGGGCCCCGACAACGACGCGGCCATCGCCGAAAGCTGCCCATGGGCCCACCGCATCATCTGCGCCTGGGGGGCGCATGGCGCCCATCTCGACCGGGGCGCGAAAGTGGAACGGCTCCTGCGTGCCACCGGCCTGCCGCTCTGGCACCTCGGGCTGACAAGGGCCGGCCACCCGAAACACCCGCTCTACATCGGCTACGACCGCCAGCCCGAACCCTGGCCCTGACCCTCGCAAAGCGGGACGCGCCACAGCGCCTGTCTTCTTCTGTTGAAAAATACTCCCGCCGGAGGCACGCGCCGCAGGCGCATTCGACCCGGCCCCGAACGCCCGCCGCCGGCAAGGGCCATGCGCGCTAGGGAAACTGGTCGGCCCGCACCTCGACGAAAACATCGCCCGTCGTCGCGTCCGGTACGCCCTGCAACACCGCCACCAGCGCGCCGTCGACCGTCACCAGCCCGTCGGCCCCGTCCCCGGACGGCCCGATCTCCAGCACGGGGGGATCGGCATAGCCCGCCGCGGGGTTCAGCGTGATGCGCAGAACATCCGCCCCGCGCTCGAAATCGCCGATCTCGGCCGCGCCGCCCCCGTCGTGATACAGCACGAAGGTATCTGCGCCCGTCCCGCCGCTGGCGCTGTCCCCGTCGCCCAGGATCAGCGTGTCGTCGCCCGCTCCGCCCGACAGCGTGTCGGCGCTGCCGTCCACATGCCAGCCAAAGGCATCGCCCGCACCGGCGACGCGCGCGGCCTCGGCGCCGAAATGGTCGATCACGTCGTTCCCGTCGCCACCCGAAAGCACATCGGCGCCGTGCCCGCCGCGGATCAGGTCGTCGCCCGCACCGCCGTCGATCACGTCGTCGTCGGGCCCGGTCTGCTGCGTGCCATGCTCGCCGCCTTCAAGGATATCGTCGCCCGAGCCGCCGCGAATGGTGTCATTTCCGGTCCCGCCGTCGAGGTAGACGCGTGCCGCGGCCTCGGCGGCCAGCGCATCGTCGCCCGCCCCGCCGAACCCCGCGCCCGCGCCCGCGCCCAGCGTCACCGCATCTGCCCCGGCCCCGCCAAAGACCCATGCGGGCGCGTCGCCGCCGGTGATCGTGTCGTTGCCCGCGCCAGCATCGATCACCGGTGCCGGGGCGCCGCCGATCACCGGGGTCCCATCGATCAGCGAGACTGCCCCCGCGCCCGCCGCATCGCCGCCCAGCGTGATCGTGTCGTCGCCCTGGGTCAGCGTTGAGACCGGGCCGGCGCCGGACGCGGCGGCGTCGATGCCGCCCGGCGCCGCGCCATCCCGCGCCAGCAGCTCGGCCAGCCGCGCGGCATCCGCCGGGTCGGGGTCTGCGGGCGGGCCCTCCGGCGCGTCCGGATCCACCGGGTCAAGCCCCGGATCGTCCCCGCCGCCGCCGGGCGTTCCCGGATCGGCGGGGTCGGCGGGATCGGTGCCATTTTCCGCGCCGCCGCCCGGTGCACCGGGATCGTCCGGGTCCGACGGGTCGATCCCGCCCGCCGCCTGCGGCGCGTCGGGGTCTGCCGGGGCCAGCCCCGCATCGCCGCCCGTCACGTCGGTCAGCGGCACGCTGCCCGCCGCGCCGTCCGACAGCACGATGTCCTCTGCCGGCAAGACCTCCAGCCCGGCAAAGGAAAGCGACAGCCCCGCGCCCGCCGCGCCCTCCTCGGTCAGGGTCAGCGCCACGCCCTCGTCGCCCGGCTGCACCGCCACATCCACCGTGCCCTGCATCCCGCTGACATCGACGGCAACCCGGTCGACACCCGGCTGAAACCCCTCGATCGTCACCGCGCCATCCGACGCGCCATATCGAAACAGCATCCCGTCGCCCCGCGGGCGCAGCGCCTCCTCTTCCTCCGGCAGGTCGTCCAAGAGGTCGCCCGTCCCCTCGGGCCGAAGCCCGCTGTCGGACGCATCGTCACCGGGCGCGTCGTCGTCCTCTCCGTCTCCCAGACGGTCGAAATCCATCATCGCAAGGGGCAGAACGCCCAGAAGCAGCAGCGCGGCGAGCATCTCAAGTCTCCGGTAACGGCGGATGACGATAGCATCGATTGGCAGCGCGCCCGCGCAAAGAATATAATGGATTCAAGGTAAATCCCGCCGATTCCGGCCGCGCCGCGCCAGCACAGGACACCGCCCATGACCGCCACGTTTCCCGGCTTCACGCAAACGCGCATCACCGTCGACGGGGTCGGCCTGTCAGTACACCGGGGCGGCGCGGGGCGTCCGCTGGTGCTCCTGCACGGCTATCCCCAGAACCACCGCTGCTGGACCCGCGTGGCCCCCGCGCTGGCGGACCATTTCGACGTCATCGTGCCCGACCTGCGCGGCTATGGCGACAGCGACGCGCCCGCCGACAACGATGCCCACACCACCTATTCCAAGCGCCGCATGGCCGCCGATATCGCGGGCCTGCTCGACGCGCTGGACATCCCCCGCACCGATATCCTCGGCCACGACCGGGGCGCGCGGGTGGCCTACCGCTTCGCGCTCGACCACCCCGGCCGCCTGCGCCGACTGGGGATCATGGAAATCGTGCCCACCGCCGACTGGTGGGACGCCTGGACCGCCGAGATCGCGCTGGCGGCCTATCACTGGACGTTCCTCGCCCAGCCCGCGCCGCTTCCCGAACGCATGATCGGCGCCGATCCCGCCGCCTATATCGACTGGACGCTGGCAAGCTGGACGCTCGGGAAATCGCTCGACGATTTCCCGCAGGCCTCCCTAGAAAGCTACCGGGCCCAGGCCGCCGACCCGGCCCGCCTGCACGCCATGTGCGCCGACTACCGCGCGGGCGCCACCACAGACCGCGCCACCGACACCGAAGACCGCAAGGCAGGCCGGCGCATCGCCGCGCCGCTCCATTTCCTGCACGGCAACTCCGGCTTTCCCGCCAAGACGGGCGATCCGGCGGCCCTCTGGCGGCGCTGGGCCGAAACCGTCACCGCCAGCAGCTGCGACAGCGGCCATTTCGTGATGGAGGAAAACCCGCGCGCCGTTCTGGACGCCTACATCCCCTTCTTCTCGGCCCCCTGACCCGTCAGGCGCCGTGCCGCTCGATCACGAACCCTTCTTCGGGCACGGGCGGCTCGAAATGCGCCGTGAACCGGTGGAACTGCGCCTCGCTCACGGCAAAGGGATGCGCCCCGGATGCGTTGCGGGCGCGCAGCCGCGCAAGGCAGACCTCGTCCGGCACATCCACCAGGTGCAGCCGGTGCGCCGCGCCCGACCCGGTCAGGATGCCGCGCATCCATGCCCGCGCCCCGGCGGTATTGGCCGGGAAATCCAGCACCACCGAAACCCCCGCACTCAAAAGGTCGGCCACATGCGGCCCCATGACCCCCCGCAAACGCTCCGCGCAGCGGACATAGTCCGCCCCCGTTGCCATCTGGTCGGCATAAAGCCCCGCCAGCCATGCGTCTTCGGATAGCGTGACAGTGCCCGGCGCAGCGCCCAGCCGCGCGGCAAGCGTGGATTTTCCGGCGGCGATCTTGCCGCACAGCAAGTGAAGTGTCGCGGCCCGCGACGTATTTCTGTCAGACATGAAAGCTTTCCTTGTCCCGCGCCATCCGGCGCCCTTAACGATCAGACGAAATGCACCCGGCCCGGCGTGTCAGGCCGGGACGGTAATTCGCCGGACGCACAGGGCGTGGCGTGTCTGAACAAGGATCTTCATGGGGCCGCCGCCTCGCACGGACCGGCGCCAAAGTCCACCCTTCGGCGCCGGCCCCGCGATCACACGGCCGAGGCCGGAACCAGCGCGATATCGCCCGCCGCGACAACGGCGCCCGACACCTTGGCCACCAGCGCACCGTCGACGCGGATCTCCGTGTCGGTGCCGCCGCTGCCATCCGGCACCGGGGCCGTCGTCACCGTGGGCGTGCCCGCCACGCTGTCGTCATAGGCCACCACGATCTGGTCGTTCGAAGCACTGTAGTCGGCGATCGTGGCAAAGGCTGTCGGGGCGATGTAGCTGCCCACCACGAAGGTATCCGACCCGCCTTCGCCGAACCCGGTGTCGTTGTTGCCAAGGATCAGGGTATCGTCGCCAACGCCCGCGCGGAACGTGTCGGCGGCGGTGTCGGCCTCGGTGAAGGACAGGAACTCGGCCGCGGTGCCCCAGGCCAGCCGGTCGTTGTCGGCCCCGCCTTCAAGCGTATCGCTGCCCGGGCCGCCGATCACCGCATCGTCGCCGTTGCCGCCGCGCAGCTCGTCGTCGCCGCTGCCGCCCTGCAAGCTGTCATTGCCGTTGCGGCCTTGCAGGATGTCGTCGCCCGATCCGCCGTCCAGCACGTCATCCAGTTCGCCGCCATCCAGCGTGTCGTTGCCGGCATCGCCCAGCAGCGTGTCAAAGCCCGGGCCGCCCTTCAGGCTGTCGTCACCGCCGCCGCCCGACATCGTGTCGTCGTTCTCGTTGCCGTCCATGACGTCGTTGCCTTCGCCGCCCTGCATCTGGTCGTCGCCGGCGCCGCCCAGCATGGTGTCGGCCCCGCCGCCGCCTGACATCTGGTCGGCGTCCTTGCCGCCATCCATCGTGTCGGCACCGTCGCCGCCCTCCATCACATCGTTGCCAAGGCCGCCCTCCATCACGTCGCTGCCGGTGCCGCCGTCCATCCGGTCGACCCCGTCGCCGCCGCTCAGCACGTCGTCACCCGGTCCGCCGAACAGCCGGTCGTTCCCGGCCTCGCCCGACACCGTGTCATTGCCCGCGTTGCCGTCGATCAGGTCATTGCCCCGGCCACCCAGCAGGGTGTCGTTGCCCTCGTTGCCCTCGATGTCGTCGTTGCCGTTGTCGCCAAGGACGGTGTCGTTGCCCTCCAGACCGCGGATCACGTCGTTGCCGGCGTTGCCGGTAATCTCGTCATCGCCCTCGTTGCCGTCGATGCTGTCGTTGCCCAGCCCGCCGTCGATCAGGTCGGCGTCGATGCCGCCAAGGATACGGTCGTCGTCGCGTCCGCCGTCGATCACGTCAGAGCCCGGCCCCCCCAGCAGGCGGTCGTTGCCGACACCGCCGTCCAGCACGTCGTCGCCGTCGTTGCCATCCAGCGTGTCGTCGCCCTCGCCGCCCAGCAGAACATCGTCGCCGGTGCCGCCCGCGATGTCGTCGTCGTTTTCTTCGCCGTCCAGCAGGTCGTCGCCGGCGTCGCCGCGCATGATGTCGTTGCCGGCCCCGCCCAGCAGCGTATCGCTGCCGTCGCCGCCCGACATCTCGTCGCCGCGCTCGCCGCCGTCCAGGATGTCGTCGCCCGCGCCGCCGAACAGCAGGTCCGGGCCCTCGTCGCCGAACAGGCTGTCGTTGCCGCCGTCGCCCGACAGCCTGTCGCCCGCGCCCAGCCCCTGCACGATATCATCGCCTGCAAGCGCAGAAATCATGTCTTCGCCCGCGGTGCCGGTCAGCAGGTCGTCGCCCTCGGTCGCCCGGGCAGAGGCCATCGCGTCGTCCCCGGCACCATTGCCGCCGCCGCCGCCATCGCCCTCTCCATCGTCCCCGTCGAACAGGCCATCCACAAGAAAGCCCAGCCCGACCAGCAACACCAGCCCTGTCAAACCCCAGATCATCGTCGCCCCCAATGCATCCACAACGGCCCGCGTCCGGCACGATTGACGCACCGGCGCGAACAGCCACCCGCTGAAACAGTCCGGCGCGCGCCCTGGTCCGTCAATCAAGGCCCCCCTGACGGCTCCGAACCGCCCCCGCGCGGGAACAATCGGCGAAGAATGCAGCGATCATTCCCAAAGCGGAAACCGGCCACGGGACCGACGTCGGCGTCCGACACGCAGGGGTTGTTCCGGGGTGCCACGGACCTGCCCGGCCGCGAATCAAGCGCGATACGTCCCGGCCGCGGGGACCAGCGCGATGTCTTCGGGCGTCAGGGCGGGCGCGTCCCCGGCCAGCGCGACGCGGCACACCAAAGCCCCGTCCACCCGGATTTCGCAGACACGGCCTTCTGCGCCGGTCTCTTCGGTCAGCGACAGTTCCGGGTCCGGTCCGCCGCCGCCCTCGATCTCCAGCACCAGCCGCTCCAGCGCAGGGTCGAAATCGGTGATAAGCCCGCGTCCGAACGCATCGCCCGGCGCCGTGTTCGCCGCCGCGCCCGTGTCGAACAGGGCGTCGAACCCGCTGCCGCCATAAAGCTGGCCCGCCGCGTCCGACCCGTAAAGCGAATCCCAGTCCTCGGGCGCCTCGGCCATCTCCTGTGGCACAAGGTCCACGCGCTGCGCCGCCGTGAGCACGAGGTCGCCCGTGTCGATCCCGTCCTTGGCCATATTGGCGTCCTCTTCGTCTATGCCCGGTAGTCCCTCGGGCCTTGCGCCCGGGTCCGGCGCCCGCTCGGGGCCGTCCTCGCCCTCGTCGTCCGAGGTTCCGGCGTCCAGCACGAACCCGGCAAGCAAAAGCCCGATCAGTGACAAGGCGGCGAGCATGGCGTTTCCCGTTTCGGGCCCACTGGCCCTTCATTCGCCGGGAAAGGTAAATGCTCGGCTTGGCCGGGGCCAAATTCTTGCCGCAAATTCAAGATGATTGCGCGGTTATCGCGAACAATGTCCGGGTTTCGGGCGTATTGGCCGGCAACCGCTGACGAACGCTGCAAGAAGGGCGTGGATTTCTCCTTTCCTTCATGCGGGGAATCCCCTATTCAGCGCGCCTGCCGCGCCTTGACGCGTGGTTCACCCTCCATGGGCCCTGCTGGACGACATCCCGGCTTGCGCCATCGCAAAAGGAGACCCCGATGTCGATTACCGCCGAAGAAAAGACCCGCCTGATGAAGGAATACGCGACCAAGGAGGGCGACACCGGCTCTCCCGAGGTCCAGGTCGCGATCCTGACCAGCCGCATCGCCACGCTGACAGAGCACTTCAAGACCCACAAGAAGGACAACCACTCGCGTCGTGGCCTTCTGATGATGGTCGCCCAGCGCCGCAAGCTCCTTGACTACCTCAAGGCCAAGGACGAAGGCCGCTACCAAAAGCTGATCGCCAGCCTCGGCATCCGCCGCTAAGGCATCGCCCCGACGGGCACGGGATCAAGGGGTCGCCACGGCGGCCCCTTTCTTGTTACGGGGGCCCCGGCGCGCATCCGCATGGCGTCCCGGGCCGCAAGACCCCGCCCGGAACAGCCGGCGCAAGCCGGCCCGGGCAGCGGATGTGCGCCCCTTCGGCCATTCCCTGCCATCTGTCGGGGTCCGTGCCCCAGCGTGCTCGAACGCCCTCCCGCTACCCCTCACCGCGCTCTGCCGCCTCGTCGCTGTCCCCCTGCGCAAGCGCCGCCGTCTCCGGCGTCGCGGACCGCGCGGGCGGCGAGACGACAAAGGCCGTCTTGTCCGCCTCGGCCACCGGCGCCCGGCGCGAAATGCGCCACAGCGTGAACAGGATCAGCAGGCCGTGCGCGCCCATCGACGTCCAGAACAGCCCGCCGGGCCCCACCTGCGCCATGCCCACGCCCGCCATAAGCGGCCCCACGATAGAGCCAAAGCCAAAAACCATCAGCAACCCGCCGGAGGTCTGGATAGAGGTGCCCGGCGCCGCGTGGTCGTTCGCGTGTGCCAGAATCACGGGATACATTGCAAAGATCGCGGCCCCGAACACCGCCGCCAGCGCAAAGTTCATCGTCTGCCCCGCTGGCATCAGCAGGATGAACGCCAGTTCCGCCGCGATCGCCAGAACCGCGACACCAACCAGCACCCAGCGCCGGTCCATGCGGTCCGACAGGATGCCCACCGGCACCTGCATCATGGCACCCGCCAGCACCGGCACGCTGGCAAAGATCGCCACCGCGCTCACCTCCAGCCCCACGCGGTCGGCATAGACCGGCGCCAGCGTGCCGAAGGCGCTGTTCGAGATGCCCACCAGAAACACCCCGAACAGCGCCACCGGAGAGTTCCGCCAAAGCATCTTCAGATCGACGCTGACACCCACCAGCGGCTGCGGCGCGGTGGTCGAGGACGCCGCCGTCGGCACCAGCGCAAGGCAATAGAAGATCGCGCCCAGCGCAAAGAACAGAAAGCCCGAGGTGTCGCCCACGGTCAGCGCCATCTGCCCGCCGGTGGACGCGACCAGGTTCACCATCGTGTAGATGCCGAAGACGCTGCCGCGCGATTTCGCGTCGACCCGGTCGCTCAGCCAGCTTTCCACGATCATCGCCGCGCCCGCGAAACAGAACCCCGACACCGCGCGCAGCGGCACCCAGGCCGTGGGCGTCAGGAAGATCAGCGAGGCGAGGATGGAAATGGCGGCCAGCGCCGACATCACGCTGAACGCCCGGATATGGCCCACCCGGCCCACGAGGCCCGGCGTGAAATAGCACCCCGCCACGTATCCGATGGCCCAGCCGGTGCCCAGAAGGCCCAGCGACAGCGCGCTGAACCCCTCGGCCGTGCCCCGCACCGGCAGAATCAGCCCGTTGATCCCGCCCGCGAACAGCAGGAATGCCGATCCGGCCAGCAGCGCGCTGATGGGAAGGAGCTGTCGGAACATGGGTCTCGCTGTCCGTGGGCGTTGACGCCAAGACTCGCAGAGCAGCAGCGCACGTCAAGGGCCGGAGCGTACAAGCCGCGACCGCGCCTCCGCCGCGCCGCCGCCGCGCCGACGTTATGCCGACGTTGTGCCGACGTGATGCCGACAGGGCGATTCCGCTCGGGGCGCGCGCGCAGACGTGACAGCTTCACCGCTTTCCAAACCGGGCATTCTGGGATATGGCCCGCCCATCTGAGACGTGACGCCCTGACCCCGGCGCATGAAATGATAAGGGGGTCGGCGGCAATGCGGCCGCCACGCAATCGGGTGCTCGGACCGCCGAGAGAGCCCAATCAGGATACGCTAGATGTTTGATGTGACTACCAAATCCATGCAATGGGGCGAGGAGACTCTGACCCTTGAAACGGGCAAGGTTGCCCGCCAGGCCGACGGCTCGGTCATCGCCACGCTGGGCGAAACGAGCGTCATGGCAAACGTGACCTTCGCCAAGCAGGCGAAAGAGGGACAGGATTTCTTCCCCCTCACCGTCCACTACCAGGAAAAATACTACGCGGCCGGCAAGATTCCCGGCGGCTTCTTCAAGCGTGAAGCCCGCCCCACCGAAAAGGAAACCCTCACCGCCCGCCTCATCGACCGCCCGATCCGCCCGCTGTTCGTGCCCGGCTTCAAGAACGAAGTCCTGGTCATGTGCACCGTGCTGTCGCACGATCTGGTGAACGATCCCGACATCGTGGCGATGATCGCGGCCTCGGCCGCGCTGACGATCTCGGGCGCGCCCTTCATGGGGCCGATCGCCGGTTGCCGCGTGGGCTATGTGGATGGGGAATACATCCTCAACCCCGATGTCGACGACATGCACAAGCTGCGCGAGAACCCCGAGCAGCGTCTCGACCTCGTCGTCGCCGGCACCAAGGACGCCGTGATGATGGTCGAATCCGAAGCCTACGAGCTGTCGGAAGAAGAGATGCTGGGCGCCGTCACCTTTGCGCACAAGCAGATCGAACCGGTCATCGACCTGATCATCTCGCTGGCCGAGGAGTCGGCCAAGGAACCCTTCGACTTCTCGCCGCCCGACTACTCGGCGCTCTACGAGGCGGTGAAGGCCATCGGCGAAGACAAGATGCGCGCCGCCTACGCCATCACCGACAAGCAGGAACGCACCTCTGCCGTGGCCGCCGCCAAGGACGAGATCAAGGCCGCCCTGTCCGAGGATCAGCTTGCCGACTCGAACCTGGGCTCGGCCCTGAAGAAGCTGGAATCCGGCGTGCTGCGTGGCGATGTCGTCAAGAACGGCCGCCGCATCGACGGCCGCCGCACCGACGAGGTCCGCCCGATCGTCTCGGAAACCGGCCTGCTGCCGCGCACCCACGGCTCTGCGCTGTTCACCCGTGGAGAAACGCAGGGCCTCGTGGTCACGACGCTGGGCACCGGCGACGACGAGCAGATGATCGACGCGCTGAACGGCACCTACAAGTCGAACTTCCTGCTGCACTACAACTTCCCGCCCTACTCGGTCGGCGAAGCGGGGCGCGTCGGACCTCCGGGACGGCGCGAGATCGGCCATGGCAAGCTGGCGTGGCGCGCGCTTCAGGCGGTCCTGCCGGCGGCGACCGATTTCCCCTACACCATCCGCGTCGTGTCCGAGATCACCGAATCCAACGGTTCGTCCTCGATGGCGTCGGTCTGCGGCGGGTCGCTGTCGATGATGGACGCGGGCGTGCCGCTGAAATCGGCGGTGGCCGGCGTGGCAATGGGCCTGGTGCTGGAGGACGACGGTTCCTACGCGATCCTGACGGACATCCTTGGTGACGAGGATCACCTTGGCGACATGGACTTCAAGGTCGCGGGCACCGAGAACGGCATCACCTCGTTGCAGATGGACATCAAGGTCGCGGGCATCACGCCCGAGATCATGGCCAAGGCGCTGGCACAGGCCAAGGCAGGCCGCCTGCACATCCTTGGCGAGATGGCCAACGCGCTGACCGAGGCGGGCGACTTCTCTGTTCACGCGCCGCGCATCGAGACGATGCAGGTGCCCACCGACAAGATCCGTGAAGTCATCGGGTCGGGCGGCAAGGTCATCCGCGAAATCGTCGAGGTCTCGGGCGCCAAGGTCGACATCAACGACGACGGCGTCGTCAAGATCGCCTCGCCCAACGCCGAGTCGATCCAGAAGGCCTATGACATGATCTACTCGATCGTGGCCGAGCCCGAGGAAGGCAAGGTCTACAAGGGCAAGGTCGTCAAGATCGTCGACTTCGGCGCCTTCGTGAACTTCTTCGGCAAGCGCGACGGCCTCGTACATGTCAGCCAGATCATGCCCAAGCGCCTGAACCACCCCTCGGACGTGCTGAAGGAAGGTCAGGAGGTCTGGGTCAAGCTTCTGGGCTTCGACGACCGTGGCAAGGTCCGCCTGTCGATGAAGGTCGTCGACCAGGAGACCGGCACCGAGATCACCGAAGGTGAGTCCGAAGAGGCAGAGTGACCGCTCTGCATCGCTTATGATCCGGTAGGGGGCCCTCACGGGCCCTTTACTTTTTGCGGCGACAGCTCGCTGCTAGAGAGGGTGCCGGGCGGCAACCGCCACCCGCCGCAGCGCGAAACTCAGGAGGCGACGCATGATGCTGACACGACGCACCGTTCTTGGTGGCGGGGCCGCGGCCCTTGCCCTTGGGTCGGCCGGTCCGGCCCTTGCCTACCAGGTGCCGCCGGAACACATGCCTGTCGTGCTGCGTCTGCGCAAACCCTATGCGCCGGGCGAAGTCCACGTCGATCCCAACGGCTTTCATCTTTACTGGACGCTCGAGGACGGGCGCGCGATTCGCTATGTCGTGGGCGTCGGGCGCACCGGTCTGTACGAAAGCGGCACGTTCACCGTGGGCCGCAAGGCAAAGTGGCCGTCATGGACGCCGACCCCGGCAATGATAAAGCGCAGCCCCGAGCAATACGAACAATATGCCGACGGCGTTCCCGGCGGCCCGACGAACCCGCTGGGCGCGCGCGCGCTTTATCTCTACAACGCGCGCGGCTTTGACACCGCGCTGCGCATCCATGGCACCCCGCAACCGTGGACCATCGCGCGGGCGGTGTCGAACGGCTGCGCCCGGCTGGTGAATTCGCACATCATGGACCTATACGACCGGGTTCCTGTGGGCACCCGAGTCGTGCTTCACCCAAAGCGGGCAGCGGGCGCCTGATCCATCCCGCATGGCGGGACGACACGGGAACGTGATCTGCGGCAGCCTGCCGCAGGACTAGCGTTTCGGGGCGACGATTCCCTTTGGAGAGCCCCCATGAACATCCAGCGCAAGAAGGCTCAGGACTTCGACCAGCGCATCCTCGAAATCTTCGACGGATACGTGCACGGCAAGATCACCAAGCGAGAGTTCATTTCGCAGGCCGGGCGCTATGCCGCCGCAGGCGTCACCGGCGCCATGCTGCTTGAACAGCTGCAACCCAATTATGCCTGGGCGCAGCAGGTTGCGCCGGACGACCCGGCAATCGTGACGGAAACGGTCAGCTACGAAAGCCCCGAGGGCCACGGAACGATCAGCGGCCTGATGGCCCGCCCCGCTGACGCCTCCGGCCCCCTGCCCGCCGTGCTGGTGATCCACGAGAACCGGGGGCTCAACCCCTATATCGCCGATGTCGTGCGCCGCGCGGCCAAGGCGGGATACCTCGCCTTCGGGCCTGACGGGCTGTCACCGCTGGGCGGGTATCCCGGCACCGACGAGGAAGGCCGCGAGATGCAGCGCAGCCTCGACGGGGCCAAGCTGATGGCCGATTTCTTCGCCGCCTACGAGTTCCTGCGCGACCATTCCGGCAGCACCGGCAAGGCCGGCTGCGTGGGCTTTTGCTATGGCGGCGGCGTCTGCAACGCGCTGGCCGTGGCCTACCCGGATCTAGCGGCAAGCGTGCCGTTCTACGGCCGCCAGGCCGCGGCAGAGGATGTGCCCTCTATCGAGGCGCCGCTGCTGATCCACTATGCAAGCCTCGACGAGCGTATCAATGCCGGATGGGAGGCCTACCGCGACGCGCTGGAGGCCAACGGCAAGACCTATACCGTGCACTTCTACGAAGGCGCGAACCACGGCTTCCACAACGACACCACGCCCCGCTTTGACGAGGCGGCGGCGACGCTGGCCTGGGACCGGACGCTCGCCTTCTTCGCCGAGCATCTGCAATAGGCAAAAGGGCCGTCCCCATGGGACGGCCCTGACCCTTGCACTATGGCATCGCCGGGCACCGCCCGGCACGGCTGGCGCATCACCCCTCAGGCGGGCTGCTTTGTCATCCGCAGATAGGGCAGTCTGGCGTCGAAATCGCCGAACTTCTCTTTCGCCGCCACATCGTCCAGCGACAGCGCCACGATCACGTCCTGTCCGGTGGTCCAGTTCGCCGGCGTGGCGATCGGTGTGCCATAGGTGGCCTGAAGCGCATCCAGCGCGCGCAGCACCTCGGCGAAATTCCGGCCCACGGACATCGGATAGGTCATCGAAAGCTGGAGCTTCTTGTTCGGCGCGATGATGAACACCGACCGCACCGACGCGCTGTCGGCGGCGGTGCGCCCGTCAGGCAGGTAGGCTTCGGCGGGCAGCATGTCGAACATCTTGGACACTTCAAGCGCCTCGTCCGCGATGATCGGGAACCCGGCCTTCGCGCCGGCAAAGCCTTCGATGTCGGCCTTCCATTTCACGTGTTCGGCGGCGCTGTCCACGGACAGGCCGATCACCTTGGTGCCGCGTCTGGCCCATTCGTCGGACAGTTGCGCGACGGCGCCGAACTCGGTGGTGCAGACGGGCGTGAAGTCCTTGGGATGGCTGAACAGGATTGCCCAGCTGTCCCCGATCCAGTCATGGAAGGTGATCGTGCCCTGGTCCGTTTCGGCGGTGAAGTCCGGGACGATATCGTTGATGCGAAGTGCCATGGGGTGTTCCTTTCCCTTTGCGCGAATCATATTCCAAAAAACATATATGTAAGCTGGATCGCGCCCGCAGCCCTTTACTTGCGGATGCCATGCACCGGTGACAAGGTGTCGCAAAATCATAGGAGGGTCCCATGCTGGACATGCGCAAATTCTATATCGACGGCGTCTGGGTCGATCCGATCGATGGCCGGGACCTGGACGTGATCGACCCCTCGAACGAAGAGCCCTGCGCCGTGATCTCGCTGGGCGGACAGGCCGATACGGATGCGGCCGTGGCCGCCGCGCGCCGCGCCTTCATTCCCTGGGCCGAGGCCCCGCGCGAAGAGCGTGTCGCGGCCGTCCAGCGGCTCTATGACATGTACAAGCGCCGCTCGGACGAGATGGCACAGGCGATCAGTCTGGAGATGGGGGCGCCCATCGACATGTCGAAGGCGCAGCAGTCAACCTCGGGCACCTGGCACATCAAGGGCTTCCTCAAGGCGTATGAGAACTTCGAGCATGAGCGGATGCTCGGCGACCATGCCCCCAACGATCGCATCCTGATGGATCCCATCGGCGTCGTCGGCATGATCACGCCGTGGAACTGGCCGATGAATCAGGTCACGCTCAAGGTCATCCCGGCGCTTCTGGTCGGCTGTACCTGTGTGCTGAAACCCTCCGAGATCGCGCCGCTGTCCTCGCTGCTCTTTGCAGAGATCATCGACGAGGCCGGCCTTCCCGCAGGCGTCTTCAACCTTGTGAACGGCGACGGGCCCGGCGTGGGCACGCAACTGTCCAGCCACCCCGATGTCGAGATGATCTCGTTCACCGGCTCCACCCGGGCCGGGGCCCTGATCTCCAAGGCCGCCGCCGACACGTTCAAGCGCGTCAGCCTTGAACTTGGCGGCAAGGGGGCGAACCTCGTCTTCGCCGACGCCGATGAAAAGGCGGTCAAGCGCGGCGTCCTGCACGTCATGAACAACACCGGCCAGTCGTGCAACGCGCCCACCCGGATGCTGGTGGAACGCGGCCGCTATGACGCAGCGGTGGAAGAGGCCGCAGCGACCGCGCAGAAGGTCACCGTGGGCTCGGCCCATGAAGAAGGCCGCCACATGGGCCCCGTGGTCAGCGAAACCCAGTTCAACAAGATCCAGGACCTGATCCAGAAGGGCATGGACGAAGGCGCGCGGCTTGTCGCAGGCGGTCTGGGCCGGCCCGAGGGCTTGAACCGCGGCTACTTCGTGCGGCCCACCGTCTTTGCCGACGTCACCCCGGACATGACCATCGCCCGCGAGGAGATCTTCGGCCCGGTCCTGTCGATGATGGCCTTCGACACCGAGGACGAGGCGGTCGCGATCGCCAACGACACCGACTATGGCCTGACCAACTACGTGCAGTCCGAGGACGGTGTGCGCCGCAACCGGCTGGCCCGGCGCCTGCGGTCGGGCATGGTCGAGATGAACGGCCAGTCGCGCGCCATGGGCAGCCCGTTCGGCGGCTACAAGGCCAGCGGCAACGGCCGCGAGGGCGGCAAATGGGGCCTCGACGAGTTCTGCGAGGTCAAGGCCGTGTCGGGCTGGGCCGCGGACTAGGCGGCACCGGCAAGGCCTCGCTCTCAAGTACCGCGCACCCTTGCCAAGGCGGGGGGGGCGAGCGCATATAAGCAACGTCTCGGGTCGGAAGGGGAACACGACGATGAGCACGAAGCACATGGACGCAGAACGCGAACAGGCCATCGCGATCAAGACGTTCACGATGGAGTGGTGCGCAAAGGACGACCGCATCGCGGCGGCCAGCTATTTCGGCACCTTCGCCGTCTATTTCCTGACGCTGTGGCTGGCGATCGAGGCCACCTTTGCCGCAGCGTGGTGGGCGGTGGTGCCGCTGGTTGTGCTCAACGCCTTTTCCGGCGTTCGGCTTTATGTGCTGCAACATGACTGCGGGCACCATTCGCTGTTCTCGACGAAACGGCTGAATGAGCTTGCGGGCTACGGCCTGTCGACCTTCACCCTGACGCCGTTCCGCGCGATGCAGGTCAACCACAACGACCACCACTCGCACATCAGCGATCTGGACGAGCGCGAGACCACCGAGATCTACACGATGACGGTGCGCGAATGGGAAGAGGCCGGGTTCTGGCAGCGTCTGGGCTACCGGCTCTACCGCAACCCGCTGTTCATGCTGCCGGTGGGCGGTGCGTTCACCTACCTGCTGCGCTACCGCTGGCCCAAGAAGACGCTGGAGGTCGGTGTATGGGAAGTCATGGCGCAGAACGCGGTGCTGCTGGCGTGGGCGGGGCTGATCTATGCCCTTGCCGGCTGGACCGGGATCTATGTCTACCTTGCCACCGCGCTTACCGCCGGCGTGATCGGCGTCTTCCTGGTCTACCTGCAACACAATTTCGAGGATGCCTATTGGGACCGGCGACCCGACCTGCGGTTCGACCGCGCCGCGTTGCAGGGCGCGTCCTGCCTGGATCTCGGCTGGTGGTGGGATCTTGGCACCGGCAACATCGCCTACCACGACATTCACCATTTCAACGCGCGTATCCCGTCCTACCGTCTGCGCAAGTGCCACTTCGAACTGCGCAAGCACTATGACATCCATACCGTGCGCTGGCCGCAGGCCTTCAGGGCGTTCACCCTGAAGCTTTGGGACGAAGAGACAGAGCGCCTGGTGCCGTTTCCCAGCTCGCCCCGCGCAGCAGCCGTCCCCGCAGAGTGACGGCCGGGACGCGGCGCGCGGCAAGCCCCTTCGAAGGGGCTTGCTCTGGCGGTCCCGAACCCGCGTGCAAAGGGCCTTGAAAGGCCCTTTGGCCAAGGCGCTTCGAAGCGCCTTGTCTTTCAGAACGGACAGGGCGCGCTGAAATTCATCCCGGCCCCCCCGTCCGGGTGGCGCAGGCGCAGGCTTTCGGAATGCAGCATGAGGCGCGGGAAATCCCGCGCGGGTCCCTCGGCATAGAACGGATCGCCAAGAATGGGATGCCCGATCTCGGCCATGTGGACGCGCAACTGGTGGCTGCGCCCGGTCCGGGGGTAAAGCCGTACCCGCGTCGTGCCGTTCTGGCGGCGCACCACGCGCCAGCGTGTCTGGGCCGCGCGCCCGGTCTCGAAATCCACCTTCTGCCGGGGACGGTTGGGCCAGTCGACGGTCAGGGGCAGGTCGATTTCGCCCTCCTTCTCGGTCATCTCGCCCCAGACACGGGCGACATAGACCTTGCGCACCTGCCGCTTCTCGAATTGCAGGCCAAGGTGGCGCTGGGCATGGGGGCTTAGCGCAAAGACCATCACACCCGATGTATCTCTGTCCAGTCGATGCACCAGAAGCGCTGTGGGAAAGGCGGCCTGAACCCGGGCAAGCAGGCAGTCGGACAGATGAGCACCCTTTCCCGGCACCGACAGAAGGCCCGCGGGCTTGTCCACCAGCAGGATCTCGTGATCGGCATGGAGGACCGAAAGCGGCGTGTCGGGCGGCGCGTAGGTGCTGTCGGTCATGATCGGTGGGCTATCGCGCCACGGGCGTCGCGGCAAGAAGCAGCGCGATGCCGTACAGAATGAAACAGGCCGCCAGAACGCGGCGCACGGAGACGTGCAGGATCGCGCCCAGCGCAAGCCGCCCCAGCCACGCCCCGAGGCAGGTGTATCCCGTGTAGCTGATCGCGGTCAGCGTCAGGGCCGTGGGGAAGATCACCCGCATCTGCGCCCAGACCGGCACGCCCGGTTCGACGAACTGGGAAAAGGCGGCGAGGTAGCCCGCGACGCTTTTGGCATTGACCGTCGCGATCAGAAGCGCGCGCAGATAGATGCCGCCCGGCCGCGACCCGGCAAGAACCGGCTGCGCCGCGCGCCGCCAGCCGCGAATGCCAAGCCAGATCAGAACCCCCGCCCCGACGAGGCGGGCCACTTCGAATCCGGCGGGCGAGGCCACGATCAGCGCCGTGACACCGGCCGCCGACAGCGTCAGGAACAGCGCGGCCTGTGTCAGGATGCCAGCGACGCCCAGAAGCGCCCGGGGCAGGCCATGGGACAGGCCCGCCTGAAGGCAGTTGACGGCGTTCGGCCCGGGCGTGGTGACGAAGAGAACCCAGAAGCCGGCAAAGACCAGCCAGCCCTCGAAGCTCATGGCCTTGCGCCCGGACCGGGCGGGGAAAGGGGGGCTCTGCCCCCCGGCCTGCGGCCTCCCCCCGGAGTATTTTTCAACAGAAGAAGCCTCACACCCGTTCGATGGCGATCGCCGTGCCCTCTCCTCCGCCGATGCATATGGCGGCGACACCTAGCTTCAGGCCCCGGGTTTCCAGCGCGTTGAGAAGCGTGACGATGATGCGCGCGCCCGAAGCCCCGATCGGGTGGCCGAGGGCGCAGGCGCCGCCGTTCACGTTCACGATGTCGCGCGGCAGCCCCATCTTTTGCATGAAGGCCATGGGCACCACTGCGAAGGCCTCGTTGACCTCCCAAAGGTCCACGTCGTCACGGGTCCAGCCGATTCGATCGAGAAGCTTCTGCGCGGCCGGCACCGGGGCGGTGGTGAAAAGCCCGGGCGCCTGGGCATGGGTGGCATGACCGAGGATCCGTGCGCGCACCGTCAGGCCTTGCGCCCCTGCCACCGCGGCCGAGGCCAGCACAAGGGCGGCCGCACCGTCCGAGATCGAAGAGGAATTGGCCGGGGTCACCGTGCCGTCCTTGCGAAACGCGGGTTTCAGGTGCGGGATCTTGTCCGGGCGCGCGGTGCCGGGCTGTTCGTCTTCGGTGATGGTCGTAGCGCCCTTGCGGCCGCGCACCGTGACAGGCGCGATCTCTGCGGCGAAGGCCCCGCCGGACTGGGCGGCAAGGGCGTTTTCCAGCGACTTCAGCGCATAGGCGTCCTGTGCCTCGCGGGTGAACTGGAACGCCTCGGCGCAGTCCTCGGCAAAGGTTCCCATCAGCCTGCCCTTGTCATAAGCGTCTTCCAGCCCGTCGAGAAACATGTGGTCGATGACCTGACCATGGCCCAGCCGCGCGCCGCCGCGCATCTTGGGCAGCAGGTAGGGGGCGTTCGTCATGCTCTCCATCCCGCCGGCGACGATAACCCGCGCCGCGCCAAGGGCGATCTGGTCGGCGGCGATCATCGCCGCCTTCATGCCGGAGCCACACATCTTGTTCAGCGTCGTGGCGGGCACCGCGTCTGACAGGCCTGCGGCAAAGCCCGCCTGGCGCGCCGGTGCCTGTCCCTGGCCCGCGGGCAGGACACAGCCCATGATGACCTCGTCCACCTGATCCGTCGGCGCGCCTGCGGCCTCCAGCGCGGCGCGAATCGCGATGCCCCCAAGCTCGGCCGCGGCAACCGGGGACAGCGCCCCCTGAAACCCGCCCATCGGCGTGCGCGAGGCCCCTGCGATCACGACGTCTTCCATGGCTCGTCTTTCCTTTCCCGATCCCTGCGCCTGATTACCGAATGATAAGGAATGCCGTCTAGCCTTGTCGGAGGAACAAGGAGGCACCGATATGCAGCTTGAATGCCAGGACATCCCCGGCGGGCGGATGATTCGCGTGGCGGACGCGCGTATCGACGCGGCATCGGCAATCATGTTCAAGGACAGGTTGCGCACTGCCGCCGGCGATGGACCCGGTCCCGTCGTGCTTGACCTTGCGGCGGTGGATTTCCTGGACAGCAGCGGGCTTGGGGCCGTTGTCGCCTCGATGAAGCTTCTTGGAGCCGAGCGCCCGCTGCAATTGGCGGGGCTGACGCCCGCTGTGGAAAAGGTCTTTCGCCTGACACGCATGGACAGCGTCTTCGTGATCCATGCCGATGCCGTCACCGCCCGCGACGCCCTGCGAAATGCGCGCTGAGGCCGCGATCGTACCGGTACCGCCGGCACTGTTCCAGGTCCCCCCGGCACGACGGTTTCACATCGTCCTTCCCGGGTGCGCCTTGGCGGTGCGGCGCACGCTTCAGGACGCACGCGGGCATTGCTGGCGCGCCGGCCTGTCCGTGGACGACTGCACGCAGATCGAGCTTTTGCTGGCAGAGGTGCTGAACAACATCGTCGAACATGCCCTTCGCGATCATCCCGACGGGGTCATCGAGCTGGAGCTTTCGCTTGGCCGCGACTGTGCGGATGTCCGGGTATCGGACGACGGCGCGCCGATGCCGCAGGCGTTTCGTCCTGACATGCGCAATGCCGCGCTCGGCCCGGACCCTGCCGATCTGCCAGAGGGCGGATTCGGCTGGGACCTGATCCGCCAGCTGGGCCGCAACCTGACCTATGAACGCCGCTCTGGCTGGAACCGGCTGACCCTTGGCGTCCCCCTCGACCGACCGGGCATGGATCGCTCCTGACATCGGGGTTTCCGCCCCTAGCGCCGGTCGGACGCGGACCATCCACATCGCCGCATACACAACCCGATGACGCCCGGGCGCGTCCTTCCCGATGGACACAACAATGCCCGACTCCGGACCCGGACACGCCCGAATCATCCGCGATATCATTCGTGTAGCTGCAAAGGCTTCCCCCGGTGCCGCGCCATAACAGCCCCCACCCTGTGCGCGGCGCCGGGGTACTGCAGCTCTTGTCTCGCCTCTCCATTGTGATTGCCCGACCCTCCGGGTAGCGTCGCCTCGACCCCGCGACTGGAGAACGAGATGCGTGATTTTCACTTGCCCGGGCGATCGCCCGTCTTTGCCGAGAACGGCATGTGCGCCACATCGCATCCGCTTGCGGCCAAGGCCGCGATCGCCATCCTCGAATCGGGTGGCAACGCGGTGGATGCCGCCATCGCCGGTGCCGTCCTGCTGGGCGTGTGCGAGCCGCAGATGACCGGGATCGGCGGGGACTGTTTCATCCTGTTCACCCCCCCTGGAGAGGACCGCATCCTCGCGCTCAACGGATCGGGCCGCGCACCCGCCGGGCTGGAGGCCGCGGACCTGCGCGCGGCGGGCCACGCGACGATGCCCGACGGCGCGGCGGCGGCCGTGACCGTCCCCGGTGCCGTCGACGCCTTCTGCCGGCTCTCGGGCGACTGGGGGCGGCTGGGCCTCGATCAGGTGCTTGCCCCCGCGATCCGGTATTTCGACGCGGGCGTGCCCGTCGCCCCGCGCACCGCCTTCGACTGGAACATCGCGACCGACCGGCTTCAGGGCGCGGCCCGAACGCAGTACCTGGTGGACGGCGCGGCACCGGCTCCCGGCACGATGTTCCGCAACCCCGGCAACGCAGAGGTGTTGCGCCGCATCGCCCATCGCGGGCGGGCCGCCTTCTATGAAGGCGAGGTCGCCGAAGACATGGTCGCCGCCCTGCGCGCGGCGGGCGGCACCCACACGCTGGAGGACTTCGCCGCCACCGCCTGCGACTACACCGAACCGGTTTCGGGCAGCTATCGCGGCACGGAACTGGTCGAGCATCCGCCCAACGGCCAGGGCGCGACAGCGATCCTGCTGGCCAACATCCTGGCAGAGTTCGACATCGCCGCAATGGACCCCTTCGGCGCCGAACGCGCGCATATCGAGGCAGAGGCAACGAAGCTCGCCTATGACGCGCGAAACAGATTTATCGCCGACCCCGATCACATGACGCGGCTGGCGCACATGCTGGCACCCGAAACGGCGCGGCGTCTGGCGACGCTGATCGATCCGGCCAGTGCGATGCCGGCCCCCGCCAGACTGACAGAGGCGGTGCACCGCGAAACGATCTACCTGACAGTGGTGGACCGCGACCGCATGGCCGTGTCGCTGATCTATTCGATCTACCACAGCTTCGGCTCTGGCATCGCATCGGACAAGTTCGGGGTTCTCTTCCAGAACCGCGGCGCGGGCTTCACGCTTCAGGCCGGCCATCCGAACGAGGCTGGCGGCGGCAAGCGCCCGATGCACACGATCATTCCGGGAATGCTGCGCCAGGACGGGCGCGTCGTCATGCCCTTCGGCGTGATGGGCGGCGCATATCAGGCCAACGGGCACGCGCGCTTCCTGTCCAACCTTGTCGATTTCGGGATGGACCCGCAGGCGGCCATCGATGGCCCGCGCAGTTTCTGGGACGCCGGCGACATGAAGGTCGAACGCGGTTATTCGGACGCGGTGCGGCGGAAACTGGCCGACATGGGGCACGACGTCAGCGTGCCGGACACCCCGGTCGGCGGGGCCCAGGCGATCCGAATCGACCACGAGACGGGCGTGCTTCAGGGCGCGTCGGACCCCCGCAAGGACGGCTGCGCGCTGGGCTATTGACGGACGGGGCGGTCAGTTCAGCTGAAAGTGCAGCGGATAGTGGCCGTCCTCGAAATCGCCGAAAAGATCGGGCAGGTCGGGGTGATCCACCGGCTCGCCCGAATAGTCGGGCACAAGGTTCTGTTCCGACACGTAGGCCACGTAATAGCTGTGGTCGTTTTCGGCCAGCAAATGATAGAACGGCTGGTCCTTGGACGGGCGGCTTTCCTCGGGAATGGACTGATACCATTCCTCCGTGTTGGAAAACATCGCGTCGATGTCGAACACGACGCCACGGAACGGGTGCTTCTTGTGACGCACCACCTGACCAAGGTTGTATTTTGCACGTGTCTTGATCATGGTACGCCCCCTTTCCAGCGTTCGTTCTACTCTGCCCGCGTGCGGTTTGTCCATCTACCCCCCGGAAATCGGAAGAAACAGTCTGTGAACGGCGGCGGCACGGTTCCATCCCCGTTCGCCATCGGCGGGTTGGCGCGAATGTGATCGTTCGCCGGGATTTCGCGTTCACGTCAGCGGGTATTTCCGATAGACTGCAAAAAAAAGACGTAAAGACTTGAGGGGCAGATGGGCAGACGGCTTTTAGCCATACTGTTGGTATGCGTGGTCGCAGCGTGCGGTGGCGGCGGGTCATCCCCCCCGCGCAACCTTGATGACGCCTGCGCGATCGCGCGGGAAAGGCCCGCCTACCTGTCGGCCATGGAACGGACAGAAAGACGCTGGGGCGTGCCGGTGCACGTCCAGATGGCGACAATCTACCAGGAATCGAAATTCGTCTCGAACGCGCGCACGCCGCTTCAGTACAAGCTTGGCGTGATCCCGATGGGGCGCCAATCGTCTGCCTACGGGTATGCCCAGGCGCTGGACGGTACGTGGGAAGACTACCAGAAGGACACCGGCAAGACGCGCGCCAAGCGCGACAAGATCCGCGACGCGACCGATTTCATGGGCTGGTACATGAACAAGACGCTGGAAAAAACCGGCGTGCCCCTGACGGACGCCCGCAACCAGTACCTTGCCTACCACGAGGGCCAGACAGGCTATCTGCGGGGCTCCTACAATTCCAAGTCATGGCTGCTTCGCGTGGCGGATAACGTGGCCGAACGCTCGGCCATGTACCAGTCACAACTGGCGCGCTGCCGCTAGGGCCGCGCGCCCGGCGTGCCGGCCGCGTCTAACCCTGGCGCTCTTCGATTTCGCTGGTGATGCTGAAAAGCCGGGTCGGGATGTTGCCCTGCGCTTCAAGTGCCCCCAGAATCACGGTGGTCTGGGTGCCGTCACCGCTGGTGATGACCCATTGCCGCAGTTCAGCCGGCGGACCGGTGAACACCAGTTCGATCGAGCCGAAGTCGGGATTCTCGGGGTCCTGCGCCACGACCGTGGTCGAGGTCTCGTCAGACCGGAAATCCACCACCATGTTGGCCTGTTCCAGATTCACGTTGCGTGCAAGGATCAGGTTCAGCGGGGTGCGCCGCAGCGGGTATTGCTCGGGCATCTGGTTCGACTTCTTGTCGAAGATCGCCACTTGCCCGGCCCCCGCGACCACCAGCGCCTCGTTCGGGGGATTGTACTCGAACCGGGCGCGACCCGGACGATGGATCAAGAGCGTTCCGGTCGAGATCGTGCCATCGGCATTGATCTGGGTGAAGCTCGCCTTCACCCGGATCAGCGAATTCAGATAGGCCGACAGCGCCGACAATGTCAGCGGTTCGGCCAGCGCGGGCCGTGCCAGCGCAAGGGCGGGCAGGGCGGCAAGCAGGGTGCGACGGTTCATCATGGTCCGAAGATAAGCACAGCCGCGATCGCTTGCATCCCCCGCAACGTCACATTGGCGCGACGCGGCGTCAGTTTTGCTCGGGCACAAGGATCTCGCGTTTGCCGACATGGTTGGCCGGGCTGACAAGACCCTCGGTTTCCATCTGCTCGACCAGCCGCGCGGCCTTGTTATAGCCGATCGCCAGCTTGCGCTGGATGTAGGACGTGGAACACTTGCGGTCCTTGATGACGATCTGCACCGCCTGATCGTAAAGCGCGTCCTCGCTGTCGGTGTTCCCGCCCAGCCCCAGAACAAGGTCGATGTCCGATTCCGCATCCTCGTCGGGGCCCTCGACCACGCCGCCGATATAGTCGGGGGGGCCGAAACTCTTCAGGTAGGATACGATCTCCTCGACCTCCTCGTCGCTGACGAAGGGCCCGTGCACGCGGGTGATCCGCGCACCGCCAGCCATGTAAAGCATGTCGCCCATGCCCAGCAGCTGTTCGGCCCCCTGCTCTCCAAGGATCGTGCGGCTGTCGATCTTGGACGTGACCTGAAAGGAAATCCGCGTGGGGAAGTTGGCCTTGATCGTGCCGGTGATGACGTCCACCGACGGGCGCTGCGTCGCCATGATAAGATGGATGCCAGAAGCCCGCGCCATCTGCGCCAGCCGCTGGATGCAGGCTTCGATCTCTTTCCCGGCGACCATCATCAGGTCGGCCATCTCGTCGACGATCACGACGATATAGGGCAAGAGTTCGGGCGCGAATTCCTCGGTCTCGAAGACGGGTTCGCCGGTTTCATCGTCGAACCCGGTCTGGACCGTCCGCTTGAAAAGCTCTCCCTTGTCCAGCGCCTCGCGCACACGGCCATTGTAGCCCTCGATGTTGCGCACGCCCATCTTGGACATCTTGCGATAGCGGTCCTCCATCTCGCCCACGACCCATTTCAGCGCGACGACAGCCTTCTTGGGGTCGGTGACGACCGGTGACAGCAGGTGCGGAATGCCATCGTAAACCGACAGTTCCAGCATCTTCGGGTCGATCATGATCAGCCGGCATTCATCCGGTGTCAGTTTGTAAAGCAGCGACAGGATCATGGTATTGATCGCCACCGACTTGCCCGACCCCGTGGTCCCCGCAATCAGCAGGTGGGGCATCTTGGCAAGGTTGGCGATGACAGGATCGCCGCCGATGTTCTTGCCCAGCGCCAGCGGCAAACGCATGTTCGAATCGCCGAAATCCCGGCTCGACAGCATTTCCCGCAGCACGACCTTTTCCCGGTTGGCATTGGGCAGTTCGATCCCGATGACGCTTCGCCCCGGCACGGTGGACACCCGCGCCGACAACGCCGACATCGACCGCGCGATGTCGTCGGCCAGACCGATCACCCGGCTGGCCTTAAGCCCCGGCGCCGGCTCCAGTTCATACATGGTGACGACGGGGCCGGGGCGGACCGTGACGATCTCTCCCTTCACGCCATAGTCGTCCAGCACGTTTTCCAGCATCCGGGCGTTTTCTTCCAGCGCATCGTCCGACAGGTGGTGGCGCTCTATCCCCGAGGGATCCATCAGCAGCGAAAGCGGCGGCGTCTCATACGCCACCGATGTTTCGTCGAACCGCAGGCTCGGCTGGCTTTCGGCCTGCGCGGCGCGCGACGGCTGCGGCGCCTTGCGCGGGCTGTGATGCACCACGCGGCGCGGTTCTTCGCGCGGGATCTGCGCAACAGGCTGCGGCGGGACCTGCACCAGTTCCGGCTCGGGCATGGACAGCGGCGGCTCTTCGGGGATGCCCGTTGCATAGTCCCCCGCGTCCTCTTCGGGGTCCAGTTCGGCCTCGACAAAGGGCGCGGGCGGAACACGCACGACGTTCTTCAGGATCATCGGTTCCGGCCCATGGCGGCGTGCGGTCAGTGGCGGCTCTCCATGCAGGCGCGCCCGCCCGGGCGCATGGCGCACACGGCTCTTGATGACGTCGGCGATCTTGGCGCGGACGCGATCGTCACCGTCCAGCACCTCGTCCTCGGGCTCTGCCACCGGCTCGGGCGCCTCGCGCTTCTTCAGGCCGGGCAACCGCAGGCGCAAGGGCCCCTTGGCGTCGGTCGCGGGGGCCACGGGGGCCTGCACCGGCGCGGCTGGCGCAAGCGCGTGCTCGGCACGCGGCGCGCGCGGCAGCGTCGCCCTCTGCACCAGTTGCGGCTCTGCGCGGGACGCCATCTCGGGCGCGTCGCGGACGGCCTGACGGGCCTGCCGCCGGCTCTCGGCCACGGTGCCGGCCTTCCTTGCCGCCGTCGCCGCGCCACGTCCCAGCATCGTCATCAGGCCGCCATAGGCCAGCACCACACCGCCGGTCATGAACCATCCCATGCGGCCAAGTTCCGGCAGCGTGAAGCCAAGCACGCTCAGCCCCAGTACCAGCGTCAGACCGGCAAAGACCACCGACAGGATCTTCAGCCCCAGCACCGCGTCGATCGGGACGACACCCAGAACAGCGCCCAGAACCGTGTCCCCGAACAACCCGCCAAGCCCGAAGGAATGGGTCCACGCCGCCCCCGGCACAAGCGTAGAGGCATAGACGGCGGCCACCGAAATCGCGATCGGCAAAAAGATGATGCGGTTCAGGACACGCGCGGTCCCGCGATGGGACACGAACCGCAGGCCCCAGCCAAAGGCGGCCAGCGGCAGGCCCCAGGCCGCGAACCCGACCATGATGTGCAACACCACGGCGACCGACGCGCCGAACCGCCCAAGGATGTTCGCCGCCGGTTCGTCCGTCGCCGAAAGCCAGCTTGGATCGTCCGGCACGTATGAGACAAGCAAGAGCGTCAGGATCGCGCCAAACCCCAACAGCATAAGCCCGATCAGTTCCCGGCCCCGCCGGGCGATGACCGCCTGCGTCTGGTCGTCGAAAAGCCGCTCTCGCTGTCGTGCCTGATACGATGCCATGCGTCCCTCGTTCCTACCCGTACAAACAGGCGCGGATCTTCGTCAGACCGCGCCGCATCTCGTCCTCGGGCGCGACCATCGCCACGCGCACATAGCCGCTGCCGGGATTTCCCTGGTCGGTGTCACGGCTGAGATAGGCACCGGGCAACACCCGTACGCCGGTTTCCGTCCAGAGCCGCAGCGCAGCCTCCTCGCCGTCGTTCACCGGCAGCCAAAGGAAGAACCCCGCCTCCGGTGACCGGTAGCCCGGCACGCCGTCAAATATCTCGTCGGCGATGTCATACTTGCGCACGTAAAGCGCCCGGTTTTCCTCGACATGAACCTCATCGGCCCAGGCGGCCTCTGCCACGCGCTGAAGCGGCAGCGGCAACGGCGCGCCGGCATAGGACCTCAGGCGCTTGATCTCGGCCATGCCATCGGGGCCGCCGGTCACGAAGCCCGACCGCAGGCCCGGCAAGTTCGACCGCTTCGACAGCGAGTGAAAGGCGAACACCCGTTCCGGGTCCGTGCCGCGCGCGTCCGCGGCCTCCAGCACGCCGGGCGGCGGGGCATCTCGGTAAAGTTCGGAATAGCATTCGTCCGCGAAAATCCGGAAATCGTGTCTCTCGGCCAGATCCAGCAGGTCATCCCAGTAGCCCAGCGATGCGATCACCCCCTGCGGGTTCGCGGGCGAACACAGGAACGCGATCTCCACCCTGTCCAGCAGCGGCCCGGGCAGCGAGGCATAGTCCGGCAGAAACCCGGTGCCGCGTGTCGCGGGCACATAGACAGGCTGCGCCCCTGCCGCCAGCGCCGCGACAGCATATACCTGATAGAACGGGTTCGGCATCACAACGACCGGTGTCTGCCCGTGCCGCGCCGTCTCGGGACAAAGCGCCAGAACCGCGTTGAAGAGCCCCTCGCGCGTGCCGTTCAACGCCATGATCTGCGTGGCCGCGTCCACCTCGGCGCCATAGCGCCGCTCAAGCCACCCGGCGATCGCCGCCAGCAATTCGGGCGAGCCGTCGTTGGGCGGATACTTGGCGAACTCGCCCACATGGTCGTCGATGATCCCCTGAACCCATGAGGGAAAGGGGTGCTTCGGCTCTCCGATGGACATGTGGATGGGCGGACCGCCCGGCGCATGCGAATCCAGCAGCGTCCGCAGGCGCGGGAACGCGTAGTCCGGCAGGTTCGAAAACCTTTCAGGCACCTTCATGGGGCTATGCTCAACTGCCTCGGGAAGGGGTCGTTTCGCCCCTTTTGCCCGAAATCCTACAGGCTTGGCCCCATCCGGTCCAGAAATCCGGCGCGCCCGGCCCAAGCCGGCCGGGGCGCTGTGGCATTTACGCCAGCGCCGCCTCGGCCGCCGCGCCCAGCCGCAACAGCCGCGCCTCTGTCATCGGCGGGGTCAGGAACATGATCCCCGTGGACGGCACACCCGTGGGCAATGTCAGCCCCGCCAGCCCCATCAGGTTGCCCACCCGCGTGTTGCGCAGGGTCAGCAGGTTCTCGGTGACGTAATAGTCGGCGTCACTGGCCAGCCGGTCCACCTTTGGCGGCAGGTTCGGGGCCGTCGGCAGGATCACCGCGTCATAGCCCGCAGTCGCCTCGGCCCATGCGGCCCGGTGCCGGCGCAACGTCTGCCACGCCCGGATGAACTCGCGCGCGGGCGTGTCCCGTCCGCCGCGGAACCGCGTCAGGATCTCGCCGAACATCTTGTCCGGCGCGGCCTCGATCTCGGCCTCCCAGGTTGCATAGCCTTCGGTCGCGAACAGGACCGGCGACAAGGCATGTGCCTCGGCCACCAGTGGCACCGCGCGCCGCTCGATCACGGCCCCCGCATCCGCCAGCCGCGACACGGCGCTCTCGAACCCGGCCGCCGGGTCCGCGCGCAGATCGTCCAGCGCCACGGTCTCCAGCACCATAAGCCGCACGCCCTTCAGCGTCGCTCCGGCAAGGTCCGCGGCCGGCCCGCCCTGCAGCGCGGCCAGCATCAGCGCCGCATCCTCGACCGTGCGCGTCAGCGGCCCCACGGTGTCGAAGCTTTCGCACAGCGGCACCACCCCGTCGTTGGGCAACAGGCCATGGGTGGTCTTAAGCCCCACCAGATCGTTCCAGACCGCCGGCACCCGCACCGATCCGCCGGTGTCCGACCCCACGGCGGCCGGTGCCAGCCCGAACGCGACAGAGGCCGCCGCCCCCGAAGACGACCCGCCCGCCACCGCCTCGGCGTCGTTGACCGACGGCGGGGTCTGCGTCACCGGGTTGTAGCCCAGACCGGAAAACGCCAGTTCCGACATGTGCGTCTTGCCGATGCACACCAGCCCCGCGGCCGTGGCGCGGCGCAGCACCTCGGCGTCGCGCGCGGGCACCCGCCCGGCCAGCAGCGCCGATCCCGCCTCGGTCGCCACGCCCGCGGTGTCGAACAGATCCTTCCAGCTGACCGGCACGCCATCCAGCGGCCCGCGCCGCTGGCTCAGGTCCGCCCGCCGCTTCGCCGCGGCGGCCTCCGCCATCGCGCGATCAGGCGTCAGGCGGGCATAAATCCGGTCGCGCAGCGGATGCGCCGCGATCGTCTCCAGCACCGCCTCGGTCAGCGCCACGGGGTCGACCGCACCCGAAGCGATCCCCCGGCCCAGTTCCGCCGCGCTCTTGCCTGCCCAATCCGTCATGTCCGCCTCCGCTCGTTCGGCGCGACGGTAGCGGCCTCGGGGCGCATGGACAATCCCGCCCGGCGCGCCATAGTCCACCCCATGGAACGCTATGACGTCATCATCATCGGCGGCGGCCTGAACGGCACATCGCTCGCGCTCGCGCTTGGCCGCGCGGGCCTCGCCACCCTGCTCGCCGACCCGGTGCCCGAACCCGACCGCGCGGACCCCGGTTTCGACGGGCGCAGCTATGCGCTGTCGCACGCCTCCTGCCGGCTTCTGCGGGCGCTGGACCTCTGGGCTCCCCTTGCGCAACAGGCCCAGCCGATCCTCAACATCAAGGTGACCGATGGCCGGCCCGGCGAAGGCCCCTCGCCGCTGATGCTGGAATTCGACCATGCCGAGATAGAGGAAGGCCCGATGGGCTGGATGGTCGAGGACCGGCACCTGCGCCGCGCGCTTCTGGACGCACTCGACGAGATCCCCAACGTCACCCGCCACACCGCCCGCGCCGTCACGCACGAGGTCTTCGACACCACCGCCACCGTGGCGCTGGACGACGGCAGCACCCCCGCCGCCACCATGATCGTCGGCGCCGACGGCATGACCTCGCCCACGGCGCGGCGGGCGGGCATCCGCCGGCTGGAATGGTCCTACCGCCAGGCCGGCCTCGTCTGCGCCATCGCCCATGAAAAACCGCATAATGGCACCGCGCACCAGTTCTTCATGCCCGCCGGCCCGCTGGCGATCCTGCCGCTCTGCGGCAACCGCTCCTCCATCGTCTGGACCGAGCGCGAGGCCGAGGCCGCGCGCATCCAGTCGCTGGACGACGCGGGCTATCTCGACGCGCTGCGCCCCCGTTTCGGCAGCTTCCTGGGCGAGATCGCGCTCGACGGCGCGCGCTTTTCCTATCCCCTGCTCCTGTCCGTGGCCCAGCGCTTTTCCGCGCCACGGCTGGCGCTGATCGGCGATGCCGCGCACCGCCTGCACCCCCTGGCGGGCCAGGGCCTGAACGCCGGGCTCAAGGACGTCGCCGCCCTGGCAGAGGTGCTGGCCGACGCCCGCCGCCGGGGCGAGGACATCGGCCGACAGGACGTGCTCGACCGCTACCAGACCTGGCGCCGCTTCGACACCGCCACGCTAGCGCTCGCGACCGACACGTTCAACCGCCTGTTCTCGAACGACAATCCCCTGGCCCGGGCGGTCCGCGACATCGGCCTCGGCGCGGTCAACGCCATGCCGCCCCTGCGCCGCGCCTTCATCAGAGAGGCCGCCGGCCTCACCGGCGACCTGCCGCGTCTCCTTCAGGGCCGCCCGCTCTAGGCTTCTTCTGTTCGCAAATACTCTCGGGGAGGGTTCGGGAGGGGCAGAAAGCCCCTCCCGTCGCCGCCGCAAGGCGGCCAGAAAAGGGAACGCCGCGCCCCGCGCGGCACCGCTGACCTAGTCGTCCAGCGGCCGCGCCTCGTCGATCAGCATCACCGGAATGCCATTGCGGATCGGATAGGCAAGATGCGCGGCCTTCGACACAAGCTCCTGCCGCTCCGCGTCGAAATACAAGGGCGCATGGGTATGCGGACAGACCAGCGCCTCCAGCATCCGGCGGTCCCAGGACGCGTCCGTCACTGCATGAGCTCTTCGCTGGTGCCCCCGCGCAGGGCGAACTCGATCAGTGTCACCAGCGTCTCGCGCCGGGTGGACAAGGACGGCGCCTCCAACAGCGCCTGCTTGTCCTCGGGCTCGAACGGGCACAGCATCGACAGCGAGTTTATCAAAAGCTCGTCTTCCGCCTCCTTCAGCGACTCCCAGTCGGTCTTGAGACCCTGGCTGTCGAAAAAGCGGGCCAGAAGGTCCATGAAGGGCTCGCGGTCGAACACGTGATCGCGTTCGGCAGCGCCAAGGTCGCGGTCGAACCCGTCCCAGTTGACCTCGCAGCGCCGGTAGGGGGCGAAACCCTCTATCTCGGTCACCACCCGAAAGCGCGAGATCCCCGACAGGGTGACCATGTAGCGCCCGTCCTCGGTCTCGGAGAATCCGGTCAGCCGCCCGGCGCAGCCGATGCTGTGCAGGCGCGCCGGCTTCGATCCGGGCACCTCATAGGGCTGGATCATCCCGATCAGCCGATGCGACGTCTTCAACGTGTCGTCCAGCATCGCCAGGTAGCGCGGCTCGAAGATGTGAAGCGGCAGCCGCGCCCGGGGCAAAAGCAATGCCCCGGGCAACGGAAAGACGGGGATCGTGTCGGGCAGGTCTGCGGCTGACAACATGTCTTTGATCTAGTCCGTCAGGGGACTCAGGCAAATATCATCGAAGACAGCCTGCGACGGCCCTTCTGCGCGATCGGGTCCTTTGGCGACAAGGCATCGAAAATGGTGAAGAGCTGGGCCTTGGCCGCGCCTTCGTTCCATTCCCGATCACGCCGGAACAGGTCCAGAAGCTGCTCTATCGCCTCCTCGGTCTGGCCGTGGGCGTGAAGCGCCACCGCAAGATCGAACCGGGCCTGGTGGTTGTCCGGGTCGGCCTCCACGGCCGCCGTCAGCTCTGCCACCGGTCCCGCATCGGCCGCCTGCCGCGCCAGTTGCAGCGCCGCGTGGGCATGTTCCAGTTCCGGCGCCTTGCTGATCTCGGCGGGGGCGCCGTTCAGGATCGCCTCGGCCTGGTCAAGGTCATCCAGCGCGATATGCGCCCGGACCAGCCCGCCATAGGCCGCGGCGTGCGCGCCGTCTTCCTGCAAGATCGCGGCAAAGGTCTGGGCCGCGTCCGCGGCCTCGCCGTCCTCCAGCATCTGCTCGGCGGCCTCGACGGCCTCGGACAGGCCACCGTCGCCGCCCATGGCGCTCAGCCGGTCGACGAAGGCCTGGATCTCGGATTGCGGCACAGCGCCCTGAAATCCGTCCACCGGCTGGCCGTTGAAAAAGGCATAGACCGTCGGGATCGACTGAATGCGCAGCTGCGCGGCGATGGCCTGGTTCTCATCCACGTTGACCTTGACCATCTTCACCTTGCCGCCCGCGGCCTGGACGGCCGCTTCCAGCATCGGGCCCAGTGTCTTGCACGGCCCGCACCACGGCGCCCAGAAGTCCACGATCACCGGCACCTCTTTCGAGGCGTCGATGACATCGGCCATGAAGGTGGCCTCGCTTCCGTCCTTGATAAGATCCCCTGCGGCGGGGGCGGCGGTGCCCTGACCCAGTTCCAGCATGATCGGCTCCTGTCCTTGTTCAGCGCAGTATATGTGCCGCGCGGACGGCGGGTTAAAGGTCGAAAGTGGCAAAGACCGGCGCGTGATCGGATGGCTGCTCCCATCCGCGCGCCGCCTTCAGCACGCGCGATCCGTGCGCCGCACCGGCAATATCAGAGGTGGCCCAGACATGATCCAGACGTCGGCCCTTGTCGGCCGCTTCCCAGTCCTTCGCGCGATAGGACCACCAACTGTAGATCAGCCCTTCGGGAATGTCCTGCCGGGTGACATCGACCCAGCGCCCGGCGTCCTGCGCCGCGGCAAGGTGGTCCACCTCGATCGGGGTGTGGCTGACCACCTTCAGCAGCGCCTTGTGCGACCAGACGTCATCCTCGCGCGGGGCGATGTTCAGGTCGCCCACAAGGATCGCCTTTTCCGGCCGCTCCCGCGTGAACCAGTCCCGCATCTCTGTCAGGAAATCCAGCTTGTGGGCAAACTTGTCGTTCTCGGTCCGGTCCGGCACGTCACCGCCAGCGGGAATGTAGTAATTGTGGATCACCACCCCGTTCTCCAGCCGCCCCGCGACATGCCGCGCGTCGCCCTTGCCGACAAAGTCGCGGTGTCCCGCGTCCTCCAGCGGCAGCTTCGACAGGATGGCCACGCCGTTATAGCCCTTCTGCCCGCGCGCCACCGCGTGCGGGTAGCCCAGCGCCGCGAAGCGTTCCATCGGCATCTTGTCCACCGGCGCCTTGCACTCCTGCAGGCAAAGGATGTCGGGCGCCTCGTCCATCAGCAGCCGTTCCACCAGCCCTGCACGCAGACGGACGGAATTGATATTCCAGGTGGCAATGGTGAACGGCATCGGCGGGCTCCCGTGAACAGGCCGCGACCCTATCCGCCGAATCCCGCGGTCTCAAGCGTGCGCGGTTGACCGGCGCGCCACTTGCCGCAAGCCTGTGTCCATCGCCCGACTCGCAGATGAGACCCCGATGCGTATTCCGACCGCAGCGTTGCTTGCCATTCTCGCCCTGCCCGCCACCGCGGGCGAGGTCTGGGAAACCTACAACCTGCCCGACGGGCGCGGCGCGGGCATCTGCCCGGTGGACGACGAGACCCGCTATTTCTGTTTCCTGATCTCCTGCGCGCCAGAGGGCGGGCCACTCTGGCTGCGCGTGGCCTTTTCCGGCGATGGCGCCGTGCCAGAGGCCCCGGTGCTGCGCATCCGTGTCGACGGCGGCCCCGAATCGACCCGCCGCCTGACAGCCCTTGCGACCGAGGATCGGGATTTCGGCATCCGATACAGCGACGACCGGGACGCGGATCTGCTGGAATCCCTTGCCTCCGGCAGCCGCGCCACGCTGACGCTGGGCAATCCGCCAGACGCGCTGTCACAGGACATGCCCCTGTCTGGCTCGCGCCGCGCGATAGAGGCGCTTGCCGGGCTTTGTGGCAGCTAGGGCCCGTCGCCACAGATCGAATGCACCGTCGCCACAGGGCGGTTATCCCGCCCAGATCACCTGTTCTTCCCGGCGCAGCGCCGCGATGACCGCCGCCGCAACCGGGTGCGGTCTGCCCTCCGCCGCGATCCCGGCACGCACCTGGACCGTGCCATTCAAGGTGTCGGCCTCGGCCGTCAGCACATGATCGCCGTCCGGCCCCGGATCCCGCAGCGTGATGCGTGTGGCATCCAGCCCCGGACCGGCAAGCGCCGCCGCCACGGCAAAGCTTGTCTCTGCGGGATAGCGCAACGCAGCCTGCCGCACCGTCATCGGCCCGGACGCCTCGTCCAGCCCGGGGCGCGCCGCGCTCAGTGTTAACGAGCGCGCTGCTCCAAGCATGTCCAGCCCGCCAAGCGCGCCGCCCATCACCCGAAGCCGGTGACCTGCCACGCGCCCGGCTTCTTCCAGCCGCGCCGACAGGGTTGCATCGGCCAGCGCCGCGCCACAAACCGTCCAGACATCGGCCACCGCCAACGCAGCCGCCCCGTGCGCGGCAAGCGCGCCAGGCCCCGCCAGATCGAGAATCAGATCGGGGGCCCCGGAAAGAAACCGTGCCGGATCATCCGTGACGCCGTCGCGTCCCGCGGCATCGCGCACCAGAACGCCTGTCACACACCATCCCGCGCGCCCGCCCAGCCACGTGCCGACGGCCCCGCCGATGCGGCCTGCTCCGATGATCCCGACGCGTCGCCTGGCTGACATGCGGCAAAGGCTACCCTTAGCCCGGTTTGCCGTCGCCCAAAAAAAGACCCGGGTCAAAGCCCGGGTCAGTCCAACAGGGAGGTTCATGCCATGACCCCGGCATGAAGGGGATGCCTATTTCTAATCCAACGTCGGGGACTCAACTTTGATCTGGATCATGCGACCAGACGATATCCGCCGCTCTCCGTCACCAGCAGCCGCGCGTTCGACGGATCGGGCTCGATCTTCTGGCGCAGCCTGTAGATATGGGTCTCCAGCGTGTGCGTCGTGACGCCCGCATTGTAGCCCCAGACCTCGTGCAGCAGAATGTCGCGGGGCACCACGCCCTCGGATGCCCGGTACAGGAACTTGAGGATGTTGGTTTCCTTCTCGGTCAGCCGGATCTTCTTTTCGTCGTCGGTTATCAGCATCTTCATCGCGGGCTTGAAGGTATATGGCCCAAGCTGAAAGATCGCGTCCTCGGACTGTTCATGCTGGCGCAGCTGGGCGCGGATACGCGCCAGAAGCACGGGAAACTTGAAGGGCTTCGTGACGTAATCGTTAGCGCCCGCGTCCAGACCCAGGATGGTGTCGGCATCGCTGTCGTGGCCCGTCAGCATCAGGATCGGGCACTTGACGCCCTGCTTGCGCATCCGCCGGCACAACTCGCGGCCATCGGTGTCGGGCAGGCCCACGTCAAGGATCACCAGATCATAGTGGCCCGACTTCACCTTTTCGATCGCACCCTGGCCGTCGCCGGCCTCGAACACGTCGAAATCCTCGGTCAGCACCAACTGATCGCTCAGCGCCTCACGCAGGTCATCGTCATCGTCAACCAGCAGGATCTTCTTCAAAACGCTCATCGGGTTGCCTCCGTCGTGTGGCCTTTCAGGTGCGTCTGCCCCCCCGCTTCGGCAAGATTTGCTGCAATCGCCTCACGCGCTCGTGTCGACAGCGGGGCAAATGTTTCATATCTCTCGGCAACAGCCCCCCGCAGGATGCCATGCCGCTTGCCCCCAGCCCCACCGAACGCATCGCCCGCGCCCGCGCCGACCTGCGCCTTGGCGTGCCCGTGGTGCTGTCAGGCGGCACCGGCGCGGCGCTGATCGCGGCTGCCGAAACGATCACGCCCGCGCGGCTCGGGGCGTTGCAAGCCATCGGGACACCGATTCTGGCGATCACGGCCCGGCGGGCCGAGACGCTGAAGGCGCGCGCGTATGACGGCGACCTCGCCCGCCTGCGCCTGCCGCGCGACGCCGATGCCGCATGGGTCGCCGCCGTGGCCGACCCCGCCGACGATCTCGCGCGCCCGATGACCGGCCCGCACCTGTCCGACCGCGACGGTCCCGCCGACCTGCACCGCGCCGCGATCCGGCTGGCCAAGGCCGCCCGGCTCTTGCCCGCCGCGCTCTTGGTGCCGGTTCCCGACGGGCCCGCCACCGCCGCCGCATACGGCCTGACCTGCCTCGACCTCGCGGAAACAAGGGGGCTTCTCGACGCCCTCTCGCCGCTCGACGCGGTCATCTCGGCCCGCGTGCCGCTGGCGCTGGCGCGCGACGCCCGCCTGCATGTCTTCCGCCCCGAAGACGGGGCAGAGGAACACTACGCCATCGAGATCGGCCGCCCCGACCGGGGCGTCCCGGTGCTTGCCCGGCTGCATTCCGCCTGCTTCACCGGCGATCTGCTGGGCAGCCTGAAATGCGATTGCGGCCCGCAACTGCGCGCCGCGCTGGCCGCGATGGGGACCGAGGGCACGGGCGTGCTCCTCTATCTCAACCAGGAAGGCCGTGGCATCGGGCTGGCCAACAAGATGCGCGCCTACGCGCTTCAGGACCAGGGCTTCGACACGGTCGAGGCCAACCACCGCCTCGGCTTCGAGGATGACGAGCGTGATTTCCGCATCGGCGCGGCGATTCTCGACAAGATGGGCTTTTCCGCGGTGCGTCTCCTGACGAACAACCCCGCCAAGGTCGCGATGATGGAACACAGCGGCATCACGGTGGCCGAACGCGTGCCGCTCAAGGCCGGGCACAATCCCTTGAACCAGGATTATCTCGACACCAAGGCACGCAAGTCGGGCCACCTGCTGTGACACCGCTCGACCTCGTCGTCACGCCGCGCGGCCTGCGCTTTCTGGGCCGGACCTTCCCCTGCGCCATCGGGCGCACCGGAATCACGGACACAAAGCAGGAAGGCGACGGCGCCACCCCGCAAGGCCTCCACGCGATCACCGGCTGCCTCTACCGCCCCGACCGCATGGCGCGGCCCAACGACTGGGCCGTGCCGATCCGCCCCGGCGATCTGTGGTCCGACGACCCCGGACACGAGGACTACAACCTCATGGTCCGCGCCCCCTACCCCGCCAGCGCCGAGGCGCTGCGCCGCCCCGACCCGCTCTACGATCTCGTGCTCACGACCGGCTGGAACTGGCCCCGCGCAGAACGCGGGCGCGGGTCTGCCATCTTCATCCACCGCTGGCGCAAGCCCGGACACCCCACTGCCGGCTGCGTCGCGCTCGATCCCGCGCATCTTCTCTGGATCGCCGCGCACATCCGCCACCGCACGCGCCTCATCGTCCCCTGACGCCGCGCCCCGGCTTCTTCTGTTCAAAAATACTCCCGCCAGAGGCACGCGTCCGAGGGGCTCGATGCCCCGAGGCCGCGTTCGCCGGGCGGCGCGGCCCCGCCGCGGCGCAACTCAGGCCGCCGGGACGCGGTCCCCGAAGATCGCCGATCCCACGCGCACATGGGTCGCGCCAAAGGCCACCGCCTCCTCGAAATCGGCGCTCATCCCCATCGACAGGCCCGTCAGCCCGTTGCGCGCCGCGATCTTCGCCAAAAGCGCGAAATGCAGGCTCGGTGTCTCCTCCACCGGCGGGATGCACATCAGCCCCGCCACCGGCAGACCCAGCCGCCGGCACTCTGCCACGAATCCATCGGCATCGCCCGGCAGAACCCCCGCCTTCTGCGGCTCTTCGCCCGTGTTCACCTGGATGAACAGCTGCGGACACTGCCCCATCTCGTCGGCCAGCCGCGCCAGCGTCGCGGCCAGCTTCGGCCGGTCCACCGAATGGATCGCCTGGCACAACTCCATTGCCTGCCGGGCCTTGTTGGTCTGCAACGGCCCGATCAGGTGCAACTCCACATCCCGATAGCGTGCGCGCAGCGCCGGCCACTTGCCCGCGGCTTCCTGCACCCGGTTCTCGCCAAAGACCCGGTGGCCCCCGGCCAGCACCGCCTCGACCCGCTCCAGCGGCTGCACCTTCGACACCGCGATCAGGCGCACCGATCCGGGCGCGCGCCCCGCCTTGTCCTCTGCCGCGCGCAGCCGCGCCGTGATCTCGCTCAGCCCCATGTGCCTACTCCTCCGGCGCCAGGTCGCCCAGCGCCTCGACGAATTCCGCCATCTCGGCCTCGTATCGCCGCCATGCCTGCATCGACGTCTTGTAAATCGGCTGGCGCACCTGCGCCACGCTCGCCGTGTCCACGCGGCGGCGGGTTTCGTGGAACGACAGGCACGCCTCCTCCCACTCCAGCCCGCAGGCCGCGACCAGCCGCCGGGTTTCCGCCTCGGGGTCGGCGATCAGATCTTCATAGCGCACCCGGATGATGACACCGGGTATCCGGGCCTCCCAGAAATCGACGATTTCCCGGAACAGGCGGTAGTGCTCGGCCAGATCGGTCAGCGAATAGGTATGAAGCTGCCGCCCCGCCTCGAAATAGGTCTTGTACATCGACAGCGCCGTGTCGCGCGGATCACGCTCCACCAGCACCAGCCGGGCCGAGGGCAGCGCCCTGCGAATCGGCCCGAACAAAAGGTAGGTCTGCACGCTCTTGTCGGTAATCCGGTCCGCCTCTGGGAAAAGCCCGCGCATCCCCGCCTCGATTCGCGCGCCCAGATCCGGCCAGTCGACCGCCCCGGGCCACTCACCGGCCGCGCTCAGGGCCTCTTGCGCCAACCGTCGCGCAACACCCAGCTCGCCACCACCCGTGACGGTGGAATGGCTGGCAAGGATCTGCTCGACCAGCGTCGTGCCGGACCGGGGCACACCCGTCACGAAGATCGGTGCGAAACCGTCCTCGTCGGCGGGCACAGTGAAATCCGCGTCGGCACAGGCGGCCATGACCGCGCGCACCGTCTCGCGGTGTGCCGGGATCGTGGACGACGCCTGCGCGCGGACCATTTCGTTTGCGGGCCGCAGGTAGGTGAACACCCGGTCATGCCGGCCCGTGTCTTCCATCGCCTTGGCCAGCGCGAACCCAAGCGGTGCCCGCGACGCATCGGGCATCGCGCCCTCGTCCCAAAGCTGCATCATCTGCGTGATCTCGGGCGCGCCGGGGGTCAGCTTTCGCCCGCTCACATAGCCATACCACACCAGCCCGTTCGCCGGGTCGCGCGCCAGCGCCGCGCGATAGGCCGTGCCTGCTGCGTCGAACCGGCCCAACCGGGTCAATAGCTGTGCACGGCTGGCCTCTGGTGCGGCGGCGTCCGGGTGCGCCGCCGACAGCGCCGCGAACGCCTCCAGCGCCGTCTCGTCACGGCCGATCGTGGCCAGCGCCCAGGCATGGGCAAGCCCGGCATCCATATCGCCCGGGTCTTCCGCACACAGCCCGTCCAGAAGCCCAAGCGCCTCGTCCGCTGCGCCGCTCTCGATCAAAAGCCCGGCCAGCCTGCGCCGCGCATCGCGGTCGCCGGGGCGCAACGCCAATCCCCGGCGCAGGGCCTCCACCGCAGGACCGGCCTGTCCCAGACCCGCCCGGACAAGGCCCAGCTGAATCAGCGCATCGGCACGTCCGGGATCCAGCCGCGCCGCGGCCTCCAACAGGGGCAACGCCTCGTCGGCGCGTCCCCTGTCCGTCAGGAAGCGCCCGAGTTTCACACGCGCCTCGACCATTGCAGGATCCAGCGACACCGCCTTGCGCCAACTCGCCTCGGCTGCCGCGAACCGGCCACCCGCCGCTTGCGCGGACGCCAGTATGTCGTGCAGCAGCGCCACCTGCCCGTGCGCGGCCACAAGCGCCGCCGCCGCACGTTCGGCCCCAGCCGGGTCGCCCTTCTGCAAAAGCCCGATGGCGCGCTTGACCGCGGCCGGGTCCGCCCCGCCCAATGCGCCCCTGGCCGGCCTGGCCGGGGCCAGCCTTTGCTGAAGCGACAGGAGAATCGCGGCCGGTACCTTCAGCCGCCGCGCCGCCTCGACCGCGCGGGCGCTGGCGGCAGGGTCGTCCAGCGCCGCAAGCGCCTCGGCCAGCACCGCCCAGATGTCACCCACCTGCGGCTTCAGCGCCGCCGCCGTCTCCAGATGCCCCACGGCCTCTGCCGCGGCCCGCCGCGCCAGGGCGATGCGACCCAGTTGATAATGCACTTCCGCCAGTTTGGGCCGGACGGCCAGGATCTGGCGATAGGACGCCACCGCGGCATCATGCTGTCCCGCGGCCTGCTTCTTCAGCGCCTCGGCATAGATCTGCGGTATTCGGGCGGGATTGATCGGGAGCATTCTGTGATCCGGTCTGCCGCGTCACGGCGCGGACTGTCAGGGCTCACAGGTAGCGCATCCCCCTGAAAAGAAAAAGAGCGGGCCAAGGCCCGCTCTTTCCCGTGTTCGGATCCGTTAAGGATCAGAAGCTCATCGAAGCGCCGAACGAGTAGGTGCTGGTGTCGACCGCAGCACCGGCGTTGTCGCTCCAGCCGTAGCCGGCGTGCAGCTTCATGCCGCCGCCCAGGTCGTACTGAGCCGCAACACCGAAGCCGGCGACGTCGTTGGCCGCGCCAGCGCGGTTGAACGAGCCGTAGTTCACGCCGACAGCGATCGCGTCCATCGAGTAGCCGATGCCGATGCCGTAGTGATCGCCAGCCTGGGTGGCCGCGTTCAGAGCGGTGCCCGAAGCGGAGCTGTAGTTGATGCCAGCCCACAGGCCGCTGTCCATGTCGACGGTGGCGCTGACGCCCCAGATCGACGCGTTGGTGTAGCCCTGGTAGCCAACACCGAGCGACAGGGTCGCGCCGGACATGGCCATCGAGTACTTGGCACCAACACCGTAGACAACCGAGTTCACGCCGCCAGCAGCAGCGCCGTTGTCGTCGATTTCAGCCGACACGGCGAAAGCGAAGTCAGCGAAGCTGTACTCGTAGGTGGCGATCTGACCGTCGTTACGACCGTCAAAGCCCGAGTTGCCGTTGAAGCCGGCGTGGCCGGTGTGGTCGTCGTTGATCGAACCGGCAGGGCCGCCAACTTCGGTCATCGCCCAGTCGAGCGCGCCGTCGGTGTCGCCCATGGTCAGCTTGCCGAAGGTGCCCGACACGTAGATGGTCGCGCCGCCGTCGTCAGCGTTGTTGGCAACGGCCGGAGCACCGGCGCCGCCTTCGTCCAGATCGACCGAAAAGCCGAACTCGACGCCACCGTCGGTGGTGCCTTTGCCGGAGAAGTTGACGTCGACATCGGTGAAGAACTGCGGATCAACGCCGGCAACGCCGTTGCCACCGAAGATGCCCATTTCCGCGGCGCCTTTCAGCGCAACCTCGGCGTTCGCCAGGCCGGCGGAGGCCACGAGGGCCGTAGTAGCAAAGAGACTATGTCCCGAATCCAAACAAGAAAATGGGGAATTTACGTGATTTCTTGACGATTATCTAAAGGATTATCCGCTTTAGCTTTGCGGCTATTCAAATTTCGCAATATCGTATACTTTAGTTGTTTGTGTTTCGATTTCCATCTACGATCAGAAAGAGAACGAAGGGACTGGGAGGAAAAATGGGATTGCTTGGACGCTTCAAGCCGCGCAGTGCGGCTGCGGAGAGCGAGGTCGCGCGGGGGCCGACGCTGAATGCGTTTTTCGATGGGCCGTTCTACGACCACATCCGCGTTCACAAGAAGCGTCCAGAGCATGACCGGCTGACCTACAACAAGCATTGCCGCGACAGCATCGGCCACCACCGGATCGCCGAACTGGACAACTCGATCATGGATGCCTGGGTGCGCGGCCACATCGTCAAGGGCTACAAGCCCAGCACGATCAACAAGCACATCTTTCTGGTGAACCGCATTCTGAACATGGCACGTCACTGGGGCCATATCCCGCACAACCCGTTCCAGAACCGCCAGATCCGCAAGCTGCCCACCGGCGACTACAAGCAACGATTCCTGTCAGAGGCAGAGGTCGATGCCATCCTGCGGGCCTGCCGGCGGGATCCTCACCCGTTTCTCTACCTTTTTGCCAAGCTTCTGGTGCTGACCGGCGCGCGCAAGGGCGAGGCGCTGAACGCCCGCTGGCGCGACATCGACCGCGAGCGCCGCGTCTGGACCGTGCCGGTCAGCAAGAGCGGCCGGTCGCGCAGGATCGTGCTGTGCGGCGCCTCGCTCGATACACTGGACACCATCGCTGTGCGCGCGGCGTCGCTGGGCTCTCCGACTGCGCGCGATGATCTGCTGTTCATCAATCCCCGAACGGGCAAGCGCTATGACAGTTTCTATGCCGCCTGGCACCGGGCGCGTGACGACGCCGGCCTGCCCGAGGTGCGTATCCATGATCTGCGCCACACCTACGCCAGCCTTCTCATCAACCAGGGCGTCACGCTTTACGAAGTTCAGACACTTCTGGGCCACTCCAACGCCGCGATGACCCAGCGCTACGCACATCTTCTGCCCGACCGACTGCACGCCAGGGCAGAGCTTGTCGGCAAGACCCTGGGGCAGATCTGACCGGCGGCCGCTTGCCGTTCATTCACGATCGGGGCAACTGGGGTGGGGGCCTTGCCCGGAACCTGCTACGATCTTCGCCGTTGGGGGCGTGAAGGTAACGGTGGTATACGGGGATGCAGGGCTCGACGCTGGAAGCGCGGGTGGCCTTTGCCGTCGAAAGGCTCTTGTCTGACAGCCCGGACGTACGGCGCGCCGTCGTGCGCGACATGGTAGAGGCCTGGCCCGATGCGCCGGCGCTTGCCATCGTCCTGGCGCTGACGGATGCGGCGGCCCGAATCGAGTCCGTCTTCCGGCAGATGCAAGGGGACGCTGCTGCTGCGCAGTTGGGCTACCGCCATGCCGCGCTGGTGGCCTGCGACGTTCTTGTCCTGCAACGCAGCGGTACCCCGGCCGTGCGCGCGAAGGATCTGCTGAGCTACTGGCGCGCCAACGATGACTACTTCCTTCGCTAGGCTCTGACGCAGGCGCGCACGGACCCTCACAGCATTCGGATCACATCCTTGTCGACGGCCAGCACATAGCCCTGACGCGGCATGTTCCGGATCAGAAGTTCAGTGACCATCTGGTTGCCAAGCGCATCGCGCAACCGTTTGATCCGCGTCGCGCCCGATGCTTCGTCACAGTCGGCGGCGTCGCGGCCGGAAATCACCGCTTCGATCTCGGCGCCGGACATCACGTCCTCGTCCATCCGGGCCTCGGCCAGCACCGCCAGTGTCTCTATCGCGGCCTCGGTCAGGGTGAATTCCATATCGTTCACCTGCACAGTCCGGCGGCCCCGGCTGATGACCAGCGTCGATACCTCCAGTCCGGCACGGCGAATCTCGATCAGGCGCCTGTTCAGGGCCACGATGGTCAGCAGGAAGGCCACGGCCGCCACCAACAGGCCGGACGAGAACAGAAGCAGCACGAAGATCACCATCCGGTAGGACGTGATGACCTCGGCAAAGCTGGTGCCGGACTGGGCGAGGATTTCCAAAAGCTTGATCTCTGCGTCAGAGCTCAGGTCGTCGTTCTCGAAGAAAAGCTGCTCGACGCCCGCGTTGAACGCGTCGGCATCCGGCAGGTTCATGAACAAGAGCACGGCGGCGACGGCCAGAATCCCGACCACCGCGACCATACCGATGGTCGCGATGCGGGTCGCGGATTTCAGGGCCTGGTCCGTGGTGGGCCAGATCGCAGAAGGCTCGGCCACGCGCGGTCTCCGTCTGATGGAGTCACTGACTCTGGATAGAGACAATCTGAACCCGATTCCAGTCCCGCGCCTCGCGGTTCAGCTTGGCGCGCACGATCACCATGGCCTCTGGGATCGTACAGATCCCCTCGGGCAACACGATGGTGCCATAGGTGAACTTGGGCGGGCTGCCCCGGCTGGCCTTGTATTCGGCAACACATGCGGCTGCCGCCGGACCCGCCAGCGCGCCAGCAAGCCCCAAGGCCAGAACGAGGGTGAACAGGATACGCTTCATCATGGATCACACAATGGGTCGGTCGCGGCTGCTATACAATATCGGCGCCCGCCTGGCGCGTGTTATCGGATATCACCGGGGCGATATTGCGTAACTTCCGGTACTGCGACGAGGCTTGGGTCATCGCTGCGGCGCACATGCCTGCGCCGCGTTCGCCACCAGAAGGATGACCCGATGAAATCGCTGTTTCGCCGCACCCTGCCTGCTGCCCTCTCCGCCGCGCTGGCGCTGACGACTGCAACCACTGCCCCGGCCCGTGCCGAGGTAACCCCGCTTGAAGCTTTCGCCATCGGCGTCGGCGTGATCGGCGTGATCGCGGCAACCACCGCCACCGCGACACCGGCACCGCCGCCTGCCCCGGTGTATGTGATGCCGCCCAATCCAAAGCCCAAGCCGGTCGTCGTGCACAGCCCGCTTTGGGTGCCGCGCAGTTGCCTGCGCGAGGTGCGGTCCAGCAGCCGTGTCTGGCGCGTCTTTCCGCTCAGCTGCCTTGGCAAGTCCGGGGTCACCGTGAACACCCTGCCGTCCGCCTGCCGTGTGCGCATCGTCAGTGGCAGCGGCGACTACATGGCGATCACGGCAAGCTGCATCCTCTCGCGCGGGTACGTCCTGCGCTGATCTCTGGTCGAGCAGCCCGCGGTCTTGTCCCCTGCGGGCGGGCGGGTGCCTTCTCCGTGGGCACCCGCCCGATTTGTCGTTGCGGCGCGCAGGCCGACCGGGTCATCTGGGCCCATGACACGCACCCTTCCCGATCTCTTGCTGGAAACCGCCGCGAGCGCCCGCGGCGCCAAGCGAATCGCCGGTGTGGACGAGGCTGGCCGCGGGCCCATCGCCGGGCCGGTCGTGGCGGCGGCGGTCTGGCTTGACCCTGACCGGATCCCTCCGGGGCTGAACGATTCGAAAAAGTTGTCGCCCGGTCGCCGTGCCGCTCTGTTCGAGGCGCTTGCGGGCGTCGCCGACGTCTCGGTCGGGCAGGCCAGCGTCGAGGAAATCGACACGCTAAACATCCTTCAGGCAACCTACCTTGCCATGCGCCGCGCGGTCGCCGGTCTGGCCACGATGCCCGACCACCTGCTGATCGACGGCAACCGGCTGCCGCCGGACCTGCCGTGCCACGCCGAGCCGGTGGTGAAAGGCGACGCGCGGTCGCTTTCGATCGCCGCCGCGTCCATCGCCGCCAAGGTGACGCGCGACCGGATCATGGCGGATCTGGCGCAACACCATCCCGGTTTCGGCTGGGAGAAGAACGCCGGATACCCCACCGCCGCGCACATCTCGATGCTGAAAACCCTTGGGGTCACCGCACATCATAGGCGATCCTTCGCTCCCGTGCACAACATCTTGTATCAAGAACATTAGATAAGCACCTGATTCAAAAAGAAATTGACGGCGAATCACTTATGACTCATGATTCGCCCAACAAAGACGTGCTGAAAACGGCGCGGGGACAGAGGCAGTGACGAAACGTACCGAACAAGGCGCAGCCGCCGGGCTGCCGCTCGACAGCATCCTGCGCGGGGACTGTATCGAGGTGATGGGCCAGCTTCCTGCCGGTTCCGTCGACCTGATATTTGCCGACCCGCCCTACAACCTTCAGCTCAAGTCAGAGCTGCACCGCCCGGACAATTCCCGGGTGGATGCCGTCGATGACGCCTGGGACCGCTTTGCAAGCTTCGAGGCCTATGACCGCTTCACGCATGACTGGCTGGCCGCCGCACGCCGCATCCTGAAGCCCAGCGGCGCGATCTGGGTGATCGGATCCTATCACAACATCTTCCGCGTCGGCGCCTCGCTGCAGACGCTGGGCTACTGGATCCTGAACGACGTGGTCTGGCGCAAGACCAACCCGATGCCGAACTTCCGCGGCAAGCGGCTGACCAACGCCCATGAAACGCTGATCTGGGCCAGCCGGGACGAGGGCGCGAAATACACTTTCAACTACGAGGCTCTGAAGGCGCTGAACGAAGGCGTGCAGATGCGCTCGGACTGGACGCTGCCGATCTGCACCGGGCACGAACGGATCAAGGACGCCAATGGCGACAAGGCGCACCCGACGCAAAAGCCGCAGTCGCTGTTGCACCGGGTCCTTCTGGCCACCACGAACCCCGATGATGTCGTGCTTGACCCGTTCTTCGGCTCTGGCACCACAGGCGCCGTGGCCAAGATGCTGGGCCGCCGGTGGATCGGGATTGATCGCGACGAGGGCTATATCGCCGTTGCGCGCAAGCGCATCGCCGATGTGCGCCCGCTCGACCGCTCTGCCCTTCAGGTCAGCACATCCAAGCGGTCTGAACCTCGTGTGCCTTTCGGTCAGTTGGTCGAGCGCGGGTTGCTGCGCCCGGGCGAGGTCCTGACCTCGGTCAATGGAAAGACGGCCAAGGTGCGCGCCGATGGCACGCTGGTGGCCGCCGATGTCACGGGCTCTATCCATCAGGTCGGCGCCGCGCTGGAAGGCGCGCCAAGCTGCAACGGCTGGACCTACTGGTGTTTCAAACGCGACGGGCAGGAGATTCCGATCGACCTGCTGCGTCAGCAGATCAGGGCCGAAATGCGCTGATCGAACGATCTACCGCCCGTGCCTGTGGCCCCAACCACGGCACGACCTGACCCCGCCGTGCAGCAATGCCGGCGGGGTTTTTTTGTCAGCGCGGCAGCGCGGTCTGACCGGCCGTGTACGACGACCAGTCGGTGATCTCTGGATAATACCGCTTTCGCCATGCCCGGACGCGGGGGTTCATGATGCGCCGCCAGACCGGTGGAACCAGTGCGACAGAGGTCATCACCGGATACCCAGCAGGAAGCTGTGGTGCGTCTTCCACGTCATGGTTCTGCAACAGCGGAAAGCGGCGGTCGGGCTTGTAGTGGTGGTCAGAGTGGCGTTGCAGGTTGATCAGCAGCCAGTTTGACGCCGCCTGCGCCGCGTTCCAGCTGTGGTGGGGCTTTACCGGCTCATACTTGCCATCGCCAAGGTGTCTGCGCGTCAGGCCGTAGTGCTCGACGTAGTTGACCAGTTCCAGCTGCCAGACCGCGACGAATGCCTGAAACAAGAACAGCACGACGCCCTCCCATCCGCCGATGACGGCCGCCGCCACGACGAATGCCGATTGCAGCGCCCAGTAGCGCCAGAACGGGTTTGACCTGTGGTGCCATCGCAGGCCCCTGCGCGCCAGCATCGCCTTTTCGGCCCGGAACGCCGACACCCAGCATTCGACAAGCACCCGGGCAAAGAACCTGTGGAAACCTTCGTTGTAGCGCGCCGTTACCGCGTCTTTTGGCGTGCCGACATAGCGGTGATGCACGAGCAAGTGTTCAGACCGGAAGTGCCCATACAGCACGCTGGCCATCAAAAGATCGCCCAGCCAGCGTTCAAGCCGGTTCTTCTGGTGCATCAGTTCGTGTGCATAGACGATGCCGATCGTCCCGCTCAGCACGCCGACGCCAAAGAACACGCCCAGCTTCTCGGCCCAGTTCAGATGCGCTGCCTGCGGGACATAGGCGATCATCCCCAGTATCAGCATGAACTGCATCGGCACCCACGCCACGGTGCCGAACCGGTACCAGAAAAGCTGGCTTTCGCTTGTCGCGGGGTCGGCGTTTTCCTTGTTCAGGCCAAGCAGTGCGTCAAGAGCGGCGAAAAGCCACCATGTTGCCGCCGGCAGAAGAAGGATCGTCCAGCCGCCGTATGCGGCGGCGAAGATGGCAAGCGGCGCAAGCGCGAACGACAGCCAGAATGGCAGCGCGTGACGCAGTTTCGCGACTTCGGATGCGGCGATCATGCCCTGCTCCTCGACATGCTTCCCCCAAACTCCAGTATACAGGATCGGCGCCGCCGGCTCAAATCTGACCAAACGTCACGCGTGCAAGGTCATACGCCTTGCGCATCACGGTCGGCAGGTCCGACGGGCGAAAGGCAGGGTGCGGCACGAATTCTCCCAGCGCCGGGCGGGCCTTCGCAGGCAGATGGGCCACCCGAAGCGACAGGATCAGGTGAAAATGCGTAAAGGTATGGCGCACCTCGCCCCCCGGATCACGCCAATCGGCGGCCGCGGGGGGTGACGGGACCGGATCATCGCACCAGTCGCTGCCCGGCCAGCCAAGCATTCCGCCAAGCAGCCCCTTGTCGGGCCTGCGTTCCAGCAGCCAGGCGCCATCCGCACGCCGCCCGATATAGGCGATCCCGTGACGCGTGGGCTTTGCCTTTTTCGGCCGCTTGCGGGGCAATTCTGCCTGCACGCCCGCGACACGCCCGGCGCAGGCGTCACGCCACGGGCAGATGCCGCAGGCCGGCGAGCGTGGCGTGCAGATCGTCGCGCCAAGGTCCATGACCGCCTGTGCATGGTCGCCCGGACGGTCTTGCGGCGTCAGCCGCGCCGCCAGCGCCGTCAACTCCGGCTTCGCCGTGGGCAAGGGTGTCTCGACGTGGAACAGCCGCGCCATCACGCGTTCGACATTGCCGTCGACGACGGTTGCGGGTTCGTCAAAGGCGATAGAGGCGATGGCAGAGGCCGTATAGGGCCCGATCCCGGGCAGGGCGATCAGCCCCTCGCGCGTGCCGGGAAACCGCCCGCCATGCTCTGCGGCCACGATGCGCGCGCATTTCAGCAGGTTGCGCGCCCGGGCGTAGTAACCAAGCCCTGCCCATTCGCCCATCACGGCGCCGTCCTCTGCCTGCGCAAGGTCGGTCACCCCGGGCCAGAGTTGCGTGAAACGCTGGAAATAGTCCTTCACCGCGGCAACGGTGGTCTGCTGCAACATGATCTCGGACAGCCAGACGCGATACGGGTCGGGACGCACGCCCGCCAAGCGCTCTGCCGGGCCGACGCGCCAGGGCAGCGACCGTGCATGAACGTCGTACCATTCAAGGATCGCCCTGCTCAAATCCGCGTCACGCATTCTTTATGTCTGCCTCCGGCTTTCGGCTGGCACCGCCCGCCCACTGCCATAGAATAGTCCCTGAAAAGAGAGGTGCCAGAGTGGCCGCCGGACAGGACAAAGGGAACCGCCGAAAGCGTGGCTTCGAACGCGCCGGATCGCTGGTGCAGGACCGCATCCGCGGGGCCGGTGAATCGCGCGGCTTCGCCATCACCCGGCTTCTGACCCATTGGGCCGAGATCGTCGGCGAAGACACCGCCCGAATCGCCCGGCCCGTCAAGGTCAGCTATGCCCAGGGCGGATTTGGCGCGACGCTGACGGTTTTGACAAGCGGCGCGCAGGCGCCCATGTTGCAGTCCGACCTGCCGCGCATCCGCGACCGGGTGAACGCCTGCTACGGCTACAACGCCATTGCCCGCGTGCGCATCACGCAAACGTCCGCTTCTGGTCTGGCGGAAGCGCCCGCCTCGTATCAGGCCGCGCCGGCCGCACCTGACCCCGCGCTGCGCCGCCGGGCGGCCGAAACGGCGGCGCCCGTGGCCGACGGCGACCTGCGCGCAGCCCTTGAAGCCCTTGGTGAAAACGTCCTATCCCGAAACAAAGCGAAACAGAGGCAGACTTCATGATCCGCACACTAACGCTCGCCGGTCTCGGCATCATTGCCACCGCCGCCTACGTCTCGGTCAGCCAGCCCACCGGTCCGCTGCCCTCGATCGTCGGCGCCGCGAACGCTCAGTCGTCTGATGCCACCGCCGCAGAGGCCGTGAAGGCAGAGGTTACCGATTTCGTGATGGGCGACCCGGACGCGCCGGTAACGATGATCGAGTACGCCTCGTTCACCTGCCCGCATTGCAAGAACTTCCATCTCGGCTCGGGCAAGCAGATCAAGGCCGACTACATCGACACCGGCAAGGTCAAGCTGATCTACCGCGAGGTGTTCTCGACCCGCCCCGCGCTCTGGGCCGGACTGGTCGCGCGCTGCGGCGGCGAAGAGCGTTACTTCGGCATCGTCGAACTGCTGTACCAGCGCCAGTCGGAATGGCTGGACGCCGCCGACCTCGCCGGTATCGCCGACAATCTTCGGCTTATCGGTCGCACCGGTGGCCTGACCGATGACGAGATCAACGCCTGCCTGACCGACCAGGCCACCGCGGAAGCCGTGATCGCGAACTTCGAAAAAAACATGTCCGAACATGACGTCAAGTCCACCCCGTCCTTCGTGATCGGCGGCGAGGTCTACCAGAACATGGCTCTGGAACGGATGACCGAACTTCTGGACGCAGAGCTGGGCGAGTGACGGGGACACACCCGTTACAGGGACTACGGGTCATTGAACTGGCCCGCATCCTGGCCGGTCCATGGGCCGGCCAGACCCTTTCAGACCTTGGTGCAGATGTGATCAAGGTCGAAAGCCCCGAAGGCGATGACACCCGCCGCTGGGGTCCGCCCTTCGTGACACGCGATGACGACGTCTCGGCCAGCTATTTTCATAGCTGCAACCGCGGCAAGCGGTCGATTGCCGTGGATTTTCGCACCCCCGAGGGCCAGGACACCGTGCGCCGCCTTGTCGCCGGCGCGGACGTGGTGATCGAGAACTTCAAGCTGGGCGGGCTGAAGAAATACGGGCTCGACTACGACGGCCTTTCGCAGGTCAACCCGCGGCTGGTGTATTGCTCGATCACCGGCTTCGGGCAGACGGGGCCATACGCCCACCGCGCGGGATACGACTATATCATCCAGGGCATGTCCGGCCTGATGTCCGTCACCGGAGATCTGGTCGGCCAGCCGCAAAAGGTCGGCGTCGCGGTCACCGACATCTTCACCGGGGTATACTCTGTCGTGGCCATCCTTGCGGCCTTGCGCCAGCGGGACGAAACCGGCCGGGGCCAGTGGATCGACATGAGCCTTCTGGATACCGCCACGGCGATCACCGCCAACCAGGCCATGAACTACCTGACAACGGGCAACCCGCCGCAGCGAATCGGCAATGCGCACCAGAACTTGACGCCCTACCAGGTGTTCGACTGTGCCGATGGCTACATCATCATCGCCACCGGCAACGACGCCCAGTACCAGCGGCTGTGCCATCTTCTTGGCGTGTCCGACATGGCAGAGCATCCCGATTTCCTGACAAACGCCGACCGCATCGCGAACCGCGAAGAGATGACGCGCCGCCTGAGCGGGGCGACGCTCACCTTTGCAAAGTCCGACCTTCTGGCCGCCTGCGAGGCACAAGGCGTGCCCGCAGGCCCGATCAACGACTTTGCCGAGGTTTTTGCGGATCCCCAGGTACAGCATCGTGGCACCCGGATGGATCTCGACGGCGTGCCCAGCGTCCGCCCGCCGTTCCGCTTTTCCGACGCGGAGATTGCCGTGACCCGCCCCGCGCCCAAGCTTGACGAGCATGGGTCCGAGATCAGGGCAACCCTCGGGGCGATGGCGTCGAAGGATCAGGAATGACCGGGGCAAGTGCCCGGTCCAGCGACTGAACGTCGGCAAAGCCGGCGCGCATCGGGACCGACAGCACCTGACCATGCAGGCTGTCCGGCAGCCGTACGGCGTCACGCTCTGTCGTGACCAGTTGCGCCCCGCGCTCGGCAGCCTCGCGGCTCAGCCGAAGCGCCATGGCAGGCGGCAGCGTGCCATCTCCGTCCAGCGAGACCCGGCGCAGCACCCGCGCGCCCAACCCCTCCAGCGCCGCGAAAAAGGCATGACGGTCCGCCCCCCCGGCAAAGGCCAGCACCGGCATTTCCTGCCAGTCCATCCCCGTTTCCAACGGTGTCAGGTCCGCTTCCAGCACGTGGGGCAGGACATCCGCCCATCTGCTCCGCGCCTTGGCCCGGGTGCCTGGCCTGCCGATCAGGCAAGTCGCCGTACCCGTCGGGATCTGACGCAGCCGCAGGGTCAGGGGACCGAACGGCCACGGCAACCGGCTTTGCACCAGGTCGGTCGGATCGGCGACCAGAACTGTCGCCGTGGCCGCAGGCTGCAAGGGACCCTTGCCGCAGTCCACCAGAACGTCTCCGCTTGCCGCGGCGCGGATAAGGGCGTCCTCAGCCGCGCCCGTCCAGACAGGGCCAAAGGCGGCCAGCAGGCGTGCGCCCGCCCGTTCCGTGTCGTCGCTGGCCGCGACCTGCCGCGCCGGTCCCGGACCGCGGCGCAGGATTGCGACCCGCAGGCCCCGGCCCATCAGATGAAGTATCAGGCTGGCGGAGACCGCCAGTTCCGGAGCGCCGCGCGTCAAGGGCGCGATGCGCAGCACCGTTGGCCGGCTGGTCATCCCGGCGCCTCTGCGTCCAGCGCGTCGCGCACGAGCGATACCAGCCGGTCCGTCACCTCGGCCCCGGCCGACACGACGCGCCACGCCTCTTGTGCCATGCTGGCAGAGACGTCGGGGGACAGGACACGCTCCAGACCGGTGCCAAGTTCTTGTGCAGATCGGACCAGACGGCAGGCCCCGGCGACCGTCAGGCGGCTGTAGGCTTCGCGGAAATCCTGCACGTTCGGCCCGTGCAGGATTGCGCTGCCCAGCGCTGCGGGCGCAAAGGGGTCAAGGCCGGACCCACGCTCAAGTGACTGCCCCAAAAAGGAAATCGGCGCCAGCCGATACCAGAGCCCAAGTTCGTCAGGTGCGTCCGCGAGGTAGATCTGGGTTTCGCGCTCAGGGTCCTGACCGGCCGCCCGGCGCGTCACCGACCAGCCCTCTTCGCGCAGGCGTTCGGCGATGGCGGCGGCTTCGGCGGGGTCGGCGGGCGACAGGATCAGCAGAAGGCGGTGGGCGTGTTGCAGGGCGCGGCGGTGGGCGGCGACGGTGGCCGACAGTTCGGCGTTGTCGGCGATGCCCACGGCAAGCCATGCGGGACGGGCCGAAATGCAGGCCGCGAGGGCATCGTGCTCGGCCATGTCACAGGGCAGGGCGATGCCGGATTCTTCAAGGAATCCAGAGATTTCCAGCCGCTGGGGATCGGCGCCCATGCGGCGGAACTCGGCGGCGTTGGCGGCGTTGGCGGCGAGGATGTGGCGGAACCGCGAGAGCATGGTGCGTTGGAGCCTGGGACGCCACCGCCACGGCCGCGGATCGGGCCGGGTGCCACGGGATTCCGACATGAATAACAGGGTGTTACGGGACGCTGCCTCTGCCAGAAGGGTGGGGCGAAGGTCGCATTCTGTCCAGATGCCGACGGCGGGGCGCCGCGTGTCCAGAAAGGCGCGCACAGGACCCGGGCGGTCATCTTCGAGCGCCACAACGGGACCGGGCATGGGGGCCGTGGCCGCAGCCTTCAAGCTGCTGAACACGAACGAGAATTCGTCCTCCCCCAAGCGCTGCGCGAGGGTTCGGGCGGCGGCCCCGGGCGGTGTTGGGCCGGTGTGAATCCAGATCGTGGGACGGGTCAGAGCGGCAACCTCCGGCGGGCTCGGCCCAAGCCTAGACCAGCGGGGGAGGCCCGGAAAGGGGCGCTGCATCACGTCGGCGAAACGTCGGCATAACGTCGGCATAGCGTCGGCGCGCGGCCGGGAAACCGGCCGTTCATGCCGCCGTGCCAGTGTGTGCCGCCACGGACCGGAGAAAGGAGACCGCCATGCCCCGCAATCCCTATCGCGGCGCGCTGCCCGCCATGGGCGGCACCAAGTCAGAACGGCTGGCCCGCGAGCGGCTGCTTCTGAACCTGCGCGGGTTGCAGGAGGAAAGCGTTCTGGACGACGACGTGCGCGCCACCGTCCCCGAAGCCTGGGCCACGCTGGAGGCGGACGTGGAGGGGCTGGGGCGCTAGCGGGTGCCGGGCGGCGAGGCGGGCGCGCATCGCAGCGCGGCCCGGGCAGTGCGCGCCTGCCCGCGCCAGCCGATGCCGCCGGTATGGGTTGGGAAGAATGGCAAAAGGGGCCGTTGGCCCTGGGGCTACCCTTGGCCGGTCTCGCCGGTCCCTAGACCTGAACGGAGAGACCCTGCCCGGAACAGCCGCGCAAGCGGCCCGGGCAGCGGATGGCCGCCGCGATGGCCAGCCGCTTTGGTGACGTTTGCGCGGGGGTGGAGGTCGTCCGGACTTGGCGGGGATAAAGTGAAGACCTCGGATGTTGGCGCGGCAGGCCGCGGCCATCCGGTGCCCTCGGTTAGGTGCCAGGTCCCGGCGCTCTGAACGAAGAAACCCCTGCCCGGAACAGCCGCGCAAGCGGCCCGGGCAGCGGATGGCCGCCCGGACGGCCAGCCGCTTTGGGGACGTTTGCGCGGGGGTGGAGGTCGTCCGGACTTGGCGGGGATAAAGTGAAGACCTCAGTCGTCGGCGCGGCTGCCCGCGGCCATCCGATGCCCTAGGTTGGGGTCATGTCCCAGCGCTCTGAACGAAGAAACCCCTGCCCGGTAAAGCCGCGCAAGAGGCCCGGGCAGCGGCTGGCCGCCGCGATGGCCAGCCGCTTTGGGGACGTTTGCGCGGCGGTGGAGGTCGTCCGGACTTGGCGGGGATAAAGTGAGGACCTCGAATTTCGGCGCGGCTGTCCGCGGCCATCCGATGCCCTCCCTGCGGGGACGCAGGAGGTGGCGCGCCTCCCGCCGCGGATCAGCGGCGCGCCATGAGCGCCGCGTGCAGCGCGGGGGGCGCGACCAGCGCGCCCGGGGTCTGAGCGGCGGGGCTGTTGAAGACGAGGGGCGCGCCGGTGCGGTCGGTCACTGTCGCGCCGGCCTCTGCCGCAATCAGCGCGCCGGCGGCGATGTCCCATTCCCAGGCGTCGCGAAAGGTCAGCATGGCGTCGAAGGCGCCCTCGGCCACCAGCGCCAGCCGCCAGGCGAGCGAGGGGCGGAAGGCGCGGGTCACGGGCGGCACGCCGCCCGGCCAGTGCGCGGGGTCGAGGCTGGGGCGCGGGGCGAGAAGCGTGGATTCTGCCAGATCGGTGCGGGACGAGGCCGTTATGCGGGCTTCGTCGCGGGTTGCGCCCGCTCCGCGTGCGGCAGCATAGAGCGTGCCGCGTGCGGGCAGGTAGACGACCGCCGCCGTGGGGCTGCCGCCGGACACCACGGCGAGCGACAGCGCCCATGTGTCCTGGCCGTCGACATAGGCGCGGGTGCCGTCGATGGGGTCCACCACGAAGGTGGTCTCGCGGGACAGCCGGGCGGCATCGTCGGGCGTCTCCTCGGACAGCCAACCGTAGCCCGGGCGCGCGGCGGTCAGCGCGGTGCGCAGGGCGGTGTCGGTGGCATAGTCGCCCTCTGACACCGGGCCGGCGTCGTCGTCCTTGTGCCAGACTGTCTGGTCGGTGCGCCAGAAGCCCATCGCGATCTTGCCCGCGTCGCGCGCCGCCCGGATCAGGAGCGCAAGGTCATTCTCCGGCAAGCGTCAGCCCCTCGACGAGAAGCGACGGCACGACCCGCGACAGGTGCGCCCGCGCGTCGTTGGCGGGCACGATGGTTTTCAGCATGTCGCGCAGGTTGCCGGCCAGCGTGATCTCGTTCACCGGGTAGGCCGGTTCGCCGTTCTCTATCCAGAAGCCGCTTGCGCCGCGGGAATAGTCGCCGGTGGTGGGGTTGATGGACGAGCCGATCATGGATGTCACCAGAAGGCCTGTGCCGATCTCTGCCATCAGCTGTTCGCGCGTGCGGTCGCCCTGGGTCAGGGCGATGTTCGAGACCGAGGGCGAGGGCGGTGCCGAGGTGCCACGCGCCGCGTTGGCGGTCGAGGGCAGGTCCAGCTTGCGGCCCGTGGCAAGGTCGAGCGTCCAGCCTTGCAGGATGCCGTTGTCCACCAGCGTGCGGCGGGCGGTGGGCAGGCCTTCGCCGTCGAACGGACGCGAGGCAGAGGCGCGGGGGCGCAGCGGGTCCTCGACGATGGACAGGCCCGCGGGCAGCACCTGCTGCCCCATCGCGTCGCGCAGCCAGGACGCGCCACGGGCGATGGCGGTGCCGTTGATCGCCTGCAACAGGTGGCCGATCAGGCCCGCGGCGATGCGTTCGTCGTAGATCACGGGATAGGCGCCGGTCTTGGGGCGGCGGGGGCCGAAGCGGGCGGCGGCGCGTTCGCCGGCGGTGCGGCCGATCCAGTCGGCGTCGGGCATGTCGGCGGCCCAGATCCGGCTTTCGCCGCAATAGTCGCGTTCCATCGCGGTGCCTTCGCCCGAGATGGCGCCACAGCTGATCCCGGTGTCGGTGCGGGTGTAGCCGCCGGCAAAGCCGTTGGTGGCGGCAAGGTGGACGGCGCGGCGCCCATAGCCGGCCGAGGCCGACAGTACCTGGCTGACGCCGGGCACGGCCAGCGCGGCGGCCTCGGCCCGGCGGGCGGCATCCTCGAGCATGGCGGGCGCGGGTTCGGGGGACGGGTCGGCCATCTCCAGCGCGTCGATGTCCCAGCGGGTGGCCAGCTGCGACGGGTCGGCGAGGCCGGCGTGCGGGTCCTCGGGCGCCTCGCGGGCCATGGCGACGGCACGCTCGGCCATCGCGGCGATGGTGGCGTCCGAGGTGTCGGAGGCCGACACGTTGGCCTGCCGCCGCCCGATCAGGACGCGCAGGCCGATATCGGTGCCCTCGGCCCGCTCGGCCTGTTCCAGCGCCCCGCCGCGCACGTCGATGGAGATCGAGGTGCCCTGCATGGCGATGGCGTCGGCGGCCTCGGCCCCGGCGGCACGGGCGGCATCGAGGAGGCGGGCGG
>CBDDJT010000002.1:0-1227027 GCA_965229765.1 Paracoccaceae bacterium
AAAGATGAGCGCGCGGGCTCTCCGCTGGGCCGCGAAGGTCGCGGCGGCCGGGCGCTTGCCGTCGCGGCATGTCTGTCTGATCTGGGCGCTGGCGTGGCACCATACAGAGGCCGAGGGCTGCTTTCCCAGTCAGCAAACCCTGTCCGACATGGGCGCCGGGCCGAGGCAGAAAATCAGCGCCAAGTTGCGCGACCTGGAAGAGCTGGGCTTGATCTGGCGCGACACCACGCGCGAGGGCGGGCGGTTCCGGAAAACGCGCTACGAGCTTTTCGGCTGGTTCTCCCCGTGTCACCCCGGGGTGGCACGTCACCGTGCCACAAAAAAAGGGCACGGTGGAACCCAGCCCACCGTGCCACCCCGGGGTGGCAATATAGGGGTTATAGATAACCTAGGGCACGGCGCGGCCGGGAACGTGGTGAATTTCGCTGAGAAAAAGAGCGCCAGTTTCGACCCTCCCGCGCCGCCCCGGCGAAGCGCCGAAAATCCCTGACCTGCCCAGCCATGAGGATCCCGAAGATGCAAAGCGAACACCCGGCGGGCGACTGGGCCATGACAATCGGCGCGGCCTGCGAGCTGCCGCCGATGGAGCGGCTTGTGCTTTTCATTCTCGCTGGACAGCTCGACCTGACCGGACGCTGCGACCTGCCCAGCAGGCGGATTGCGCGCCTGGCCGGGATACCGCCCGAACTGGCGACCCACTGTCTAGGCCGCCTGATCGGCCGCAACCTCATCGGCCGCGTCCCTGGCGGCTGGCAACTCCACACCGCCCCGAAAGGACCCGACAATGCCCGATAAGCACGACCCCGACACCCCCGCAATTCCCCAGCCTGACGCCCACCTGCCCGCCGCCGCGCCGGTCGCCGCCCTGTCACCGGCAGAAGCCGCCTGGCGGCTCACAGAGCGACAAGCCGTGGCGATCTCCCGCGCCACCGATGGCGTTCCCAAGCACTTCAGGGGCAAACCCGGAGACATTGTAGCGGCCTGGATCATGGCGGACGAGCTGGGCATTTCGCGGATGGCGATGTTGCGGAGTGCCTTCGTCGTGAATGGCCGGGTCCAGTTGTCCGGCGACCTGCTCTTGGCCGTGGCCCGGGGTGCCGGCGTGAAGGTTTCCGAACGGATCGAGGACGGCGAGGCCGAGGGCGAGCTGGTGGCGACGTGCGAAGCAACCCTGCCCGGGGGCGAGACCGTCGCCGCGTCGTTCTCGACGGGGGACGCCCAGGCGGCTGGCCTGTGGGGCTCAAGCGACCCGTGGCGCAAGTATCCGAAGCGCATGCTTCAAATGCGCGCGCGTGGCTTCTGTCTGCGCGATGCCGTCGCGGACAAGCTTGCAGGTGTCTACGCTCCAGGCGAGCTGATCGAGGGCGAGGCGGTGGACATCACGCCGGCGGGATGACCGGCTCGCCACCGGCCGCCAGCACCCCCCGGGGTGTCTGGGTCCTTCCCCGGCCCCGTGCCGCTGCGGGTGGGGAAGACTGCGGAAATTTATTTGTGCGTGGCCAATGGGTTGACGGCATATTATTACACCGACCGCCCGAGAAAGTGCGCCAGAGCCGCCACCGTGCCCGATCTGGCACGGTGCGGCATGGCCGACAACCTCGACCCCGCCCGCCTTGTCCGCGTTGAGGCGCGCAAGCCGATGACGGCCCCCGGCGGCCGCCCGGTTCCGCCCGGCGCCGTCGCGGTGGTGCCGCTCGTGCTGGCGCTGGATGCCGAGCTGCGCGGAACGGCTGCGATCCTGGACGATCCCGCCGCCCCCGAAACTGCTCCGGCAGCCTAACGTCCTGAAATCAAACGAAACCGCCGGGAAAGTGCGCCAGAGACGCCGCCGCCGCCGATCTGCCAAGCTGGGCGCGGCGCAACACGAAAGAGGGACACACGATGCCGAAACGAGACCCGCACCGCCGTATCATTGGAAATCTCCCGCCCACGACGCCCGCACGCCGCGCGCCCGAGCCGAGTGCGGCCGATCTGATCGCCGCCGCAATCGCTGGAGCCGACCGCAAGCGCGGCGGCGCGGGTGGATTCTTTCGGGACGACGGCGACGGCGAAATTTTCGTCCCGATGCCGGCCCTGGCGCGGGCGAACGCGGGGACGGTCGTCCACATCTCGCTCCGCGCCGGGCTGCCCGAAATCGCCGCTGTCCTGGGCGATGCCGCGCCGGTTCCGACGCCAGCCGCCACGCCTGCGGCGGAAACGAGGACGCTGGAAACTGAAATCCTTGCCCGTTCCAAGGTGCTCCAGGCGGGCGCGCACCTGGTGCACGTCCCGACGCTCCCCGCCGAAGTCCGATCTGGCGTCCCGATCCTGACGGACACGCCCAGCGGCCTTGTCCGCATTGCACCTGCGGCCTTCGCGGCCGTCGCTGATGATGCCGAGGTTGCCGCATCGTCTTCGCCTGTCACCGTGGCCACCGTGGACCGCGAAACCGCGCCGGGCTACGCGGTGCGCTTCGAGATCACGCGGGCGGCCACCAAGGCGCGCGGGCCCGACCGGGTGCTTGCCGAGATCGTCGCGTCGATCGGCATGGGCGTTGCCCGGCTCATTGACCTGGAGCTGCTGACGGCCCTCGTCGCAACGACGCCTCCGGCGTTCTCGATGGCCGCCGCCGCCGCGTCGGGCGTGACTTTTCCGGAGCTTCGGGCCCTGGTGGGCACCGATGGCACCGGCGCCGCTGCTGACCGGGGCGAGCTCTTTGTGTCGGGCGTGCCGGCCGAGCTCGCCGACACGGTGGCCGCCACCGTTGTGGGCGCCTGGTCGCGCGTGGGCGTGGCTGTCCTGGACGAGATCACGGTGGCCGTTGACCGCCGCGACCGCTCCGGCAAGATTGCCCTCACCGCGTGGGTGAACTGTCAGAGCCTGCTGGCCGATCCGGCGCCCTTCTGGCTGGCTTCCTGATGGGCTGGCTTTCGCGCATCTTCGGACGCACCCGCGACCCCGACACCGCCCGCGCTGGGCTGCCTCCCGAGCTGCTGGCGTCGATCACGGCCGCCGGCGTGATCTGGCGCCCCGGTGCCGAGGAAGGCGACCCCGCCCGCGCGATTGTTACGGTCCGGACGGTGGGCCGCTTTTACTGGGACGGCCGCGACGACGCCGCCGCCCGCATTCGGCGCGCATACCCTGACCTCACCGCCGCCGAGGCACGCCGCGCCGCGCTGCTGCTGTCAGATGTGGTCGGCTCACGGAACCGCGTCGCCGCGCGAGGCTTCAGCACGCGGCCAGTGCCGTGGGCCCTCCGCTGGTGACGAACTGAGATCGGCCGCGCGCCTGGGCGGCCGTTACGCCGGAACCCTCGACCGGCAAGCCCAGCCCCCGGCCCGCGCCAAACTGGCCGGGGGCCCCTACGCCGCCGGCCGGCATTGCATCCACCCCGCGCCCTGCCAGTCTTCCCACGCGGCGCGCGCCGTCTTCAGCGATACACCCGCCGCCGCCGCCGCTTCTTTCACGCCGCCGCCGTGCTCAAGCACCGTCACCGCTCGACCCCGCCGCCACTCCCGCATGACGGGCCGCCCGTTTCCGAGCTCTAGGATCATGCTTGGGAACGCTTCGCCCAGCGCGCGCGCCGCCTCGATCCCCACCGCGACCGCGACGGGGTGTTCGGGATACGGCCGTTTCGGGATGAAGACAAACCGCCGCCCGCGCCGGCCGCCTGGACGCGCCGCCGCCAATAGGCAGAGCGCGAGATCACGCCCGATCACGGCCGCGACCTCTGTGAGCGTCGTTCCGAGCTCCGGCGCCCCCATAGGTGCCGCCAACGGCTCCGGCCCGCTCATGCTTTCGCCCCCCGGAACACGACACCGCCGGGGACGAGCTGCACGCCCTCGACCGTGAGGGCGCGGACCAGGCGCCCCAGCTTCGCCGGTTTCAACGGCTGGCCGCGTTCCTCGAACATCGCGAGATCACCGGGCGAGACGCCGCCCAGCGCCGCGAACACGGCCCTGTCCATCTTCAACGCCGCCCGCGCCATTCGAGATTGTGTCGGTGTCATCGTCGCGCCTCCTTTGATCGGTTCGGCCCGATGATGCCGGAAGCGCTGGGCCAGCGGCTCTGGCGCGCTGTGCGCTGCGAATCCGCCCCCGAAAGGTGCAAACGGGCGTATCCGAGGGCGTCGAAGGACTTCCGGGGATGGCGTGCGGGATGGCGAGTAGATCGCCGCGCCTTAAATTTATTCGTTCAAAATCAATGCTTTATAGGGAATGCTGGCGGAGAGACAGGGATTCGAACCCTGGGTGGACTTGCGCCCACAACGGTTTTCGAGACCGCCCCGTTCGACCACTCCGGCACCTCTCCGCGGTCTGGCGGGGGGATAGTTGACGACGCGCGCGCGCGCAACCGGTTTTTCCGTGCATGACCGGCGCCTGGAATGTGGGCCTTGGAAACCGGGCGCGGCAGCGTTACCTCATGCACACCCGTCGACCGGAGGTCCGAATGCTGAGACGCGTGCTGTTGACCCTGACACTGTGCCTGCCCCTTGTGCCACTTGCCGGGACCGCTTGGGCCAGTGAAACCGAAGCGGACCGGCTGGCCGATGCGCTTGGCCTGCCGGACCTCGTGTCGATCATGCACGAGGAGGGCACCGTCTATGGCGCCGGTCTGCGTGAGGAGCTTTTCCCGGGAACGAGCCGGGCCCGCTGGGAAGCCGAGGTCGACGCGATCTATGATGCCGGGCGGATGGACGCGGTGGTACGCGGCGCGCTGGCGCGCGATCTGGACGCGCCGGACGTGGCCGCGGCGGTGGCGTTCTTCGAAAGCCCGCTTGGGCAACGTGTCGTGAAGCTGGAGCTTTCGGCGCGGCGCGCGCTGCTGGACGAGGATGTAGAGGCGGCGAGCCGCACCGCGCTGGAGGCGCGGCGGGCCGATGAAGATCCGCTTCTGGACCGCCTGGAGACCTTCATCACCGTCAACGACCTGATCGAATCGAACGTGGTGGGCGCGCTCAATTCCAACATCGCCTTCTATACCGGCCTTGCCGAGGGCGGTGCATTTCCCGACGGGCTGACGGAATCAGATATACTTGAGGATGTCTGGCGGCAGGAGCCCGAGATTCGTGAAGAGACGGTGACGTGGCTCTATTCCTACCTCGGGATGGCCTATGACCCGCTGTCGCCCGAGGACCTTGACGCCTACACCGCGTTCTCGGCCAGCCCCGAGGGGCGGCGGCTGAACCGGGCGCTGTTCACCGGGTTCGACGAGTTGTTCAACGCGATCTCGCTGGCGCTGGGGCAGGCCGCCGGGCAGTACATCGGCGGACAGGATCTTTAGCGGTTTTCGGCGCCGCCGGACGGCTCTTGGTGCTTGACAGGCAGGGCCGTCCCGTGGATACAGCGCTTTCTCTGTGCCCATGGGGGCCAGACCGATCAATCACGCCGTAAAGGCGCGCTGTCCGAGGCGGCCCGATGGGGCCCGGGAACACCCGCAAGGGGGCCAAAGGGCGCGGAGACAAGAGGAAAGACGCATGTTCGCGGTCATGAAGACCGGTGGCAAGCAGTACAAGGTTCAGAGCGGAGACATCCTTCGCGTCGAGAAACTGGCTGCGGACGCTGGCGAAACCATTCAGTTCAACGAAATCCTGATGCTGGGCGGTGACGCACCGGTGCTGGGCAGCCCGATGGTGGACGGCGCGGCCGTGCAGGCCGAGGTCATCGACCAGATCAAGGGCGACAAGGTCATCCATTTCGTCAAGCGCCGCCGCAAGCATTCGTCGAAGCGCACCAAGGGTCACCGCCAGCAGCTGACTTTGTTGCGTGTGACCGACATTCTTGCGTCGGGCGCCGATGCGTCGGGCGTGAAGGCCGCGATCGGCGCTGGGTCCGCCCCGGTTGCCGTTGCGGCGGCTGCGCCTGCGAAGGCTGCAAAGCCCGCCAAGACCGAGGCCGCTGCAGAGGCGCCGTCCACGGGTGACGACCTCAAGCGGCTGTCGGGCGTGGGCCCGGCGCTGGAAAAGAAGCTGCACGAGGCTGGTGTGACCACCTTTGCGCAGGTTGCCGCCTGGACCGCCGACGACGTGGCCGCGATGGACGAGAAGCTGTCGTTCAAGGGCCGGATCGAGCGCGAGGGCTGGATCGAGCAGGCCAAGACTTTGGCCGCTGAAAAGGAGTAACGACCCATGGCACACAAGAAAGCAGGCGGTTCATCCCGCAACGGGCGCGACAGCGCCGGCCGCCGTCTTGGCGTCAAGCTGTTCGGTGGCCAGGCCGCCATTCCGGGCAACATCATCGTGCGCCAGCGGGGCACCAAGTGGTGGCCGGGCGAGGGCGTGGGCATGGGCCGTGACCACACCATCTTTGCCGTGGTCGATGGCCGCGTCACGTTTCACAAGGGCCTGAAGGGCCGTACCTTCATTTCCGTCCTTCCGGACGCGGAGGCCGCAGAGTAAGCCGACACCTCGGTCAGCGTGTTTTCAGGGGGATCGGCGAAAGCCGGTCCCCCGCGTCGTTTCGGAAAAGGTACCGCGATGAGTGCGGCGTTCGCCAGTTTCGTCCTTTTCGGCCTGAGCCAGGTCGGCACGCCGGGTCCGGCGAACATGGCGCTTCTGGCAACGGGGGCGCGGTTCGGTCTGCTGGCCTCGCTGCCGTTCGTGGCGGGTGTGGCGCTGGGAAAGCAGCTGGTCATCTGGCCGGTGGGCTTTGGCCTGATGGAGCTGGGCGCACGGGCGCCGTGGCTGTTCTCGGGGCTGAAGTGGATTTCGGCGGCCTATATCTGCTGGCTGGCGTGGAAGGTAGCGGGCCTGCGGCTGGTGCCCGGAGAGGCTGGCGCGGCGGCCCCGGGATTCCTGGCGGGGTTGGTGGTGCATCCGCTGAACCCAAAGGCATGGGCGATGATCACGGCGGCCTTCACCGGCTTCGTGCCGGCCGGAACGCCGGCATTTCAGGCCACGCTGCTTGTCGCCGGGGTGCTGCTGGGATGTCAGCTGTTGCTGCACCCGCTTTGGGCGTGGGCCGGTTCGGGCGCGGCGGCGATGGTTGCGGGACGCCCCGCGGAACGCCACCTGATGTGGACGCTGGCCGCGCTTACCGTGGCCAGCGTGTTGTTTGTGCTCTTCGGAGGAGTGAGCCCATGACGCTTGATACCGTTTCCAATCAGCCTGTGGTCGAGGCCGAGCGCTTCGTGCTGCGGCCGCTTCGCGCTTCTGACAAGGGCCTGATCGAGCTTTACGCCAGCGACCGTCGCGTGGCCGAGATGACGCGCTCGATCCCGCATCCGCTGCCGCCAGGCGCGACCGAGGCGTTCATCGTGCAGTCCGCCGCGCCCGACCGGCGAGAGGATGTCTGGGCGCTGGACGGTGTACGGTCGGGGCTGTCGGAGCTTCTGGGCGTGATCGGGCTTGAGCGGATGGACAGGTTGCAGTCCGAGATCGGCTATTGGGTGGCGCCCGCCTTCTGGAACACGGGGCTGGCGTCCGAGGCGGTAGAGGCGCTGGTGGGCGCCAATCCGCATGGGGCAAAGACGCTGTTCGCGTCGGTGTTTCAGGACAACCCGGTGTCGGCGCGCGTGTTGACGAACGCGGGCTTCGAATACGTGGGCGACGCCGAGGAGTTTTCGGTGGCGCGCAATTCCCGTGTCCAGACGTGGACCTATCTCAGAAGGATGGGGTGACCGCCTGCCGCCACGCTTGAGCCCCCATTGGTTCTGGCGTATCGGCGGCCGTAGCGACAGCCCGGAGCCCGCAACATGAAATTCCTAGACCTCGCAAGGGTGCACATACGTTCGGGGGCAGGCGGCAATGGCTGCATCAGCTTTCGCCGCGAGAAGTTCATCGAGTATGGCGGCCCGGACGGCGGTGACGGCGGGCGCGGCGGCGATGTGTGGGTCGAGGCGGTCGACGGGCTGAACACGCTGGTCGATTTCCGCTACCAGCAACATTTCTTCGCCAAGAACGGCCAGCCGGGAATGGGCCGGCAAAGGACCGGAAAGAACGGTGACGACATTCTTCTGCGGGTGCCGGCGGGCACCGAGATCCTTGACGAGGACCAGGAAACGGTGATCGCCGACCTGTCCGAGGTGGGCCAGCGGGTGTGTCTTGCGCGGGGCGGCAACGGTGGCTTCGGAAACCTCTATTTCAAGACCTCCACCAATCAGGCGCCGCGGCGTTCCAATCCCGGCCTGCCGGGGGTCGAGCGTACGCTTTGGCTGCGGCTGAAGCTGATCGCCGACGCGGGGCTTCTGGGTCTGCCCAATGCGGGCAAGTCCACGTTTCTTGCGGCCACATCAAACGCGCGGCCCAAGATCGCGGACTATCCCTTTACCACGCTGCATCCCAATCTCGGTGTCGTGGGGGTGGATGGCGCGGAATTCGTGATGGCCGATATTCCGGGGCTGATCGAGGGCGCGCACGAAGGCCACGGGCTGGGCGTCCGGTTTCTTGGGCACGTGGAACGCTGCGCGGTGCTGCTTCATCTGGTCGATGGGACGTCCGAGACCGTGGCAGAGGACTGGGACACGGTTTCCCGCGAGCTGGAGGCCTATGGCGGGCATCTTGCGGAGAAGCCGCGCATCACGGCCCTGAACAAGATCGACGCGCTGGACGACGAGACGCTGGCGGAACGGGTTGCGGCGCTGGAGGAGGCAACGGGCGGACCGGTGCACCGGATCTCTGGCGTATCGGGGCAGGGGCTGACCGAGGTTCTGCGCGCGCTGCGGGCCGAGATCATTGCGGCCCGCGCCGTCGAGGCGGGTGGCGGCAACACGGCCGAGGAGGCCGCGCCTTGGCGGCCCTGACGGCGTCGAAACGGCTGGTCGTCAAGATCGGATCTGCCTTGCTGGTGGACCGTGGCAGCGGCAGCCTGCGCACGCAGTGGCTGCACGCGCTGGCCGCCGACGTGGCGGCGGTGAAGGCACGGGGCACGGATGTGGTGCTGGTGTCCTCGGGGTCGATCGCACTGGGACGGGGCGTCTTGCACCTGCCGCCGACGGCGCTGCCGCTGGAGCAGTCACAGGCCGCGGCGGCGGTGGGGCAGATCCGGCTGGCGCGGGCCTATGAAGAGGCGCTGGCGCCGCACGGGATCACCACGGCGCAGGTGCTGGTGACGCTGGAAGACAGCACCGACCGGCGGCGTTATCTGAACGCGCGGGCCACGCTGGAGACGCTTTTGTCCTTCGGCGCGGTGCCCATCGTCAACGAGAACGACACCGTGGCCACCGACGAGATCCGATATGGCGACAATGACCGGCTGGCGGCGCAGATCGCGGTGACGGTCGGCGCGGATACGCTGGTGTTGTTGTCGGACGTGGACGGGTTCTATTCGGGCAACCCGCGCACGGAGCCGGGTGCGCGTCGGTTCGACACCATCGCGCGGATCACCCCCGAGATCGAGGCGATGGCGGGCGACGCCGGGTCCGGCCTGTCGAAGGGCGGCATGAAGACCAAGCTGATGGCCGCGCGCACCGCCACGGGGGCGGGCTGTGCCATGGCGATCACGGAAGGATCCGGTCTGCATCCGCTGGCCGCGCTTGAGGCGGGTGCGCCGGCGACGTGGTTTTTGGCCGAGGACGACCCGCAGGCGGCGCGCAAGCGCTGGATCGCCGCGATGAAGCCCAAGGGCGAGGTGCTGGTGGACGCTGGTGCGGCGCGCGCGCTGGCGGCAGGCAAGTCGCTTTTGCCGGCGGGGATCACGGCAGTGCGCGGACGCTTCGGGAGGGGCGACCCCGTGACGATCCTTGGCCCGGAGGGCAGCATCGGCACAGGGCTGAGCCGCTACACCGCCGACGAGGCCGCGCGCATCGCCGGGCGGAGGTCCGACGAGATCGAGGCGGTGCTGGGCTATCCCGGGCGTGCGGCGCTGATCCACCGCGACGACATGGTGACGTAGGCGCGGGTTCCCGCTAGGAAGGATGGGCCCCGAGGGGCAAGGATCTTGGAAGATCCTTGGCGGCCGCCCGGGGCGGGCGGCCGGGGCAGAAGGAGAGGGCGCGATGAAGGATCTGGAGGATATCCGGGCTGTCATGGACGGGATCGGGGTGCGGGCGCGCGCCGCGGCGGCCGAGCTGGCTTTTGCCGCGCCCGAGGCGAAGGCTGCCGCGCTGAACGCGGCCGCCGACGCGATCCTGGCGCGCAGCGACGAGATCGCGGGGGCGAACGCCCGAGACATGGCCGCGGCCGGGGACAAGGGCCTGTCGGCGGCGATGCTGGACCGGCTCTTGCTGACGCCCGACCGGATCGCGGCAATGGCCGAAGGCCTGCGCGCGGTGGCGGCGCAGGACGATCCCGTGGGGCAGGTCATGGCGGAATGGGACCGGCCCTCGGGGCTGCATATCCGGCGCGTGCGCACGCCCCTTGGCGTGATCGGCGTGATCTATGAGAGCCGTCCGAACGTGACGGCGGATGCGGGCGCGCTGTGCCTGAAATCGGGCAACGCGGTCATCCTGCGGGGCGGGTCCGAGAGCTTTGAGAGCTCTGGCGCGATCCATGCCTGCCTGGTCGAGGGGCTGCGCGCGGCGGGTCTGCCAGAGGATGCGATCCAGCGTGTGCCCACGCGCGACCGCGCCGCGGTCAGCGCGATGCTGGGGATGACCGAGCATGTGGACGTGATCGTGCCGCGCGGCGGCAAGGGCCTTGTGGGCCTTGTCCAGCGCGAGGCGCGGGTGCCGGTGTTCGCGCATCTGGAAGGCATCGTGCATGTCTACGTGGATGCCGCCGCCGACCCCGAGAAGGCGCTGAAGGTCGTGATGAATGCCAAGACCCGGCGGACGGGGATTTGCGGGGCGGCGGAATGCCTGCTGGTGCACGCGGACCTTGCCGACACGTTGGGGCGCGATCTGGTGCGCGCGCTGGTCGAGGCGGGCGTGCGGGTGCATGCCGATGCCGTTCTGGGGCAGGTGCCCGGGACGGTGCCCGCGACAGAGGACGACTGGGGGCGCGAGTATCTCGACATGGATATCGCGGCGCGCGTGGTTCCGGATCTCGACGCGGCGATCGCGCATATCCGGCGCTATGGCTCGAACCATACCGATTGCATCCTGACCGAGGACGATGCCGCCGCCGCGCGTTTCTTCGAGCGGCTGGACAGCGCCATCCTGATGCGCAACGCCTCGACCCAGTTCGCCGATGGCGGCGAGTTCGGGATGGGCGCCGAGATCGGGATCGCCACGGGAAAGATGCACGCGCGCGGGCCGGTAGGGGCAGAGCAGCTGACCAGCTTCAAGTACCTGGTCGAGGGCGACGGGACGGTGCGGACCTGATCTTTCAGGCCCGCAGGAGCAAACGGTTGGGGCCATGATCGACCACGATGCGGCGCGACATCTCTCGTGCGGCGCCGGGGGCCAGCAGGAACTGGACATCCGCCGGGCCGGCATCTGCCAGCGCCTGGGTCGCGCCAAGGGCCTGCCACAGCGGGCTGCTGGCGGCGATGCGCGGCCCCTCGGCCGTGATGACAAGCCGCGCCGGGTCGCGGGCAACCATGACCGAGCCGCCGGCGGGCAGCGCGGTCTCGGCACACAGAAGCAGCAGGAACAGGAGCCGCGCCTCGGGGCGGGGCAGCACGGCGGGATCGGACCAGGCAAAGGCGATGCGGCCTTGCGCGGTGAGGTCGCCAAGGATGCCGGACATCTCGTCGGGGCGCACCGTCGCGTCCGGCGGCGCGGTGCCGAACGCCAGACGGAAAAAGCGCAGCCGGGCGTTGGCGTGGGCAACGCTGTCTGCGACAAGGCCCAGTTCGGGTGTTGCCGCGCCGGTCATCTGCAATAGCTCTACCCCGTTCGAGATGGCGCCGAGCGGCGATACCAGATCGTGGCACAGGCGCGAGCCGATCAGCGCGCCAAGTTCGGCCGGAGCGCGCGTCATGGCGCGCGCCCCGTCACAAGGGCAGGATGGGACATGGACGACCTGAACGCGATGCTTGAACCGGGAATGCTGGTGCGCCACCCCGACCGGCCAGACTGGGGGCTGGGGCAGGTGCAATCCAACATCAACGCGCGGGTTACGGTGAATTTCGAGAACGAGGGCAAGGTGGTCATGGATGGTCGCCGTGTGGCTTTGCTGGCTGTCTTTGACGCCTGAGGGCGCACTCTCGTCATCATGCGTGACGTATCAAGGTTAATACAACCTTAAAGCGTGTGACCTGGGCGCACCTGTTGCATCGGCCCGGGCGCGCGGCTAGAAGCACGCACTCTTTGCACCGCAAGGGAGGCGCGATGGGCCAGGACGTTCGTGACTTCGAGCTTCGCCTTGCCGCGGACGCAGACGATCTGCGGGCCGCCCAGCACCTGCGTTACCGGGTTTTCGTCGAGGAACTGGGCGGCGACGGGCCGTTGGTGGACCATTCCGCGCGGCTGGAGCGGGATGCGTTTGATGCCCATTGCGACCATCTGCTGCTGATCGATCCTGCCCGCAAGGGGAGCGTGGCCGACCGCGCCGTGGGCGTCTACCGGCTGTTGCCGGGGAACCGGGCAGAAGGGGCGGGCGGATTCTATACTGAGGCCGAATACGACCTTGGCGTGCTGAAGCGCAGCGGACGGCGCCTGCTGGAACTGGGACGGTCCTGCCTGCATCCCGACTATCGGGGCGGCACGGCGATGTATCACCTGTGGAACGGGCTGGCGCGCTACGTGGCCGACCGCGAAATCGAGGTGCTGTTCGGCGTCGCCTCTTTCCATGGAACGGACGTGCAGGCGATCGCCGGGCCACTTTCGCTGCTGCATCACCGTCACCTTGCGCCGCCCGAGTTGCGGGTAAGGGCGCGCGAGGGGCATTATCAGGCGATGAACCTTGTGCCGGAAGACACGCTGGACCGGCGCGCGGCAATGGTGGCCACCCCCGCGCTGATCAAGGCCTATCTTCGACTGGGGGGATTCGTGGGCGACGGGGCCTTTGTGGATCATGCATTCAACACGGTCGACGTGTGCCTTGTCATGGACACGGCGCGGATGAACGAACGGCAAAGCGGGATCTATGCCCGCCCTCGGGCATGACCACCTGGACCTCGGACGACGACCCGGCGCCGCAGCCCATCGGTCCGGCGGGCTGGCTTCGGGTGCTGGTGCGGGGGCTGGTGCTGGGCGGCCTGACCTTCGGCTGCCTGGGTCTGCTGCTGCTGGTGCGGCTGGTAGAGAGGCCGGTCTATGGCCTGCGCCGCCCGCTGACGCCGTGGATCACCCAGTTTGTCTGCCGCTCGGCTTTCGTGATCCTTGGGATGGCGTATGTCACCCGGGGCCAGCCGATGCGGGGCGCGGGGGCCGTGGTGTCCAACCATGCCTCATGGCTGGACATCTTCACGCTGAACGCGCGCAAGCGGATCTATTTCGTATCGAAATCCGAGGTCGCCAACTGGCCCGGCATCGGATGGCTGGCGCGGGCGACGGGCACGGTCTTCATCACCCGCACGGCGCGGGACGCCGCCGCACAGCGGCGCATCTTCGAGGCGCGGCTGGGGGCGGGCCACAAGCTGTTGTTCTTTCCCGAGGGCACGTCGACGGACGGTCAGCGGGTTCTGCCCTTCAAGACGACGCTGTTCGCAGCCTTCTTTGCCGACGAGTTGCGCGACAGCCTGTCGGTCCAGCCGGTGACGGTGATCTACCGCGCGCCGAAGGGCGCGGACCCCCGGTTCTATGGCTGGTGGGGCGACATGGATTTCGGGGCGCACCTGTTGCAGACGCTGGCTGCGCGGCGCCAGGGCGGGGTCACGGTGATCTATCACGCGCCGCTGCGGGTGCGGGACTTCGCCGACCGCAAGGCGCTGGCGCGGGCCTGCGAGGATGCGGTGCGCCGCGGGTTCGAAACGGGCACGCCGACGTAGCGGCCCGGGCCGTGGGTCAGCCCATGGCCGCCGACAGGGCGGCCAGCGCGGCGGCAGGATCGCCCGTGTCCCAGATCTCGGGGCCGATGCCGAAGAAATCGGTGACGGGCGCCAGTTTGCGCACAAGATCAATGTCGAGCGCGCCCTCGGCGACGACGGGCACTTCGACCACCTCGGACCACCACGCGAACATGTCGAACTCTGCCTGCGTGCCATCGCCCAGCGTCGTCCGTCCCGCCGGGCCAAAGGCGACATAGTCGGCCCCGGCCTCGCCCGCGGTCAGCCCGTCATGGCGCGAGGCGCCGCAGAAGGCGCCGACGATCGCGTCTGCCCCAAGCTCCTTGCGGGTGGCGCGGACCGAGCGCGACCCGTCGGTAAGGTGCACGCCGTCCAGCCCGTGACGATCGGCCAGCATGGCGTGACGCTCGATCACTATGGCGATGTCGCGGGCATGCGTCACCTCTCGAAGGGCATCGGCGGCGCGTCCGATCTCGTCGGGATCGGTCGAGGACAGCGCCAGCCGCACGCAGGCGGTCTCCACCGCATCGAGCACGCTGGCCAGCCTGTCGGGGAACACCTGAAGATCGATCTCGGGCGGGGAAATCAGGTAGATCTGGGGGCGATCGGCCTCGGTCATCCGGGGGCTCCGTCTTGCGCTATCGCGTCCCTATAGAACGGATTTTCCGGCTTGGCTACTTGGCGGGCAGGTTCCCGACATAGGCCAGCGCAAGGCGCGTCAGTTCGGCGCGGACGTCATCGTCGGCCATGGCCTCGTCCGAGACATCGACAAAGCCCGCCATCGGGCGTCCGGTGAAATCCATCTCTCGCACGCCGGGCAGGGCCAGTGCCGCGGCGGCAGTCTCCTTGCCCACGCGGTACATCGCGCCGCCGGGGTGAACGCCGCACAGCATGTTGCCGTTCAGCATGAGGCACAGGCCGCCGAACATGCGCACCTCTCTCAACGGGCCGCTGTCCGAAAGGTCGCCATGCATCAGTTCGACCAGTCCCGCGTCATAGGCCATGGCGCCCTCCTTGCCCTTTCGCCGGGTGGATCGTATCACGCCGCGTCTGAAGACGGAGCCTGAAATGTCCGACCCCCAACCCGCCTTCGTCCTAGTCCGGCCGCAGATGGGCGAGAACATCGGTGGCGCCGCGCGTGCGATGTGGAATTTCGGGCTGGAGCGGATGCGCGTCGTCGCCCCGCGCGACGGCTGGCCCAACGAACGGGCCGTGGCGATGGCCAGCGGGGCGGGGCGGCTTCTTGACGCGGCGCAGCTTTATCCCGACACCGCCGCGGCGCTGGCCGACTGCACCCATGTCTACGCCACCACCGCCCGCCCGCGCGGCCTGACCACCCGCGTCGTCACGCCAGAGCACGCGATGGCAGAGGCGCGCGACCGGATCGCGGCGGGCGAAAAGGTCGCGGTCCTGTTCGGTCCCGAACGCGCGGGGCTGGAGAACGACGACATCGCGCGTGCCAACACCATCGTGACGGTACCGGTCAACCCGGATTTCCCCTCGCTCAACCTCGCGCAATGCGTGCTTCTGACGGCCTATGAGTGGCGCCGCGCCACGGCGGCTGCACCGCCCGAACGCATGGACATGGCCGGCACCGAGCCTGCCACCGGGCTGGAGGTCGAGAAACTGGCCGAGCACTACGAGGACCGGCTGGAGACTGCGGGCTTCTTCTTCCCCGAGGCCAAGGCCGCCAACATGAAGATGAACCTGCGCAATCTCTGGTCGCGGATGCCGCTGACGCGGGCCGATGTGCAGATCCTGCACGGGGTGATGCGACAGATGGTGCGCTGGAAAGAACGCGGCGACTGACTTGATAGAGACCATGCGGGGCCCTACCGTCCCGCGGGCAGACAATACGGGGCCGAGATGAGCCAGAAGCGATCCATTTTCGAAGAGGTCGGCGCAGAGAAATCGGCGGCCGCCACCCCGCGGGAGACCGGCGTGATCGACCGGACGCGGCGCGGCGCGCGCGGTGCGATCCGGGCCTGGCTGATCGTGCTGTTCGCGCTTGTCCTGGTGATGATCGCGGTGGGCGGGCTGACCCGGTTGACCGATTCCGGGCTGTCGATCACCGAATGGCGGCCGGTGACGGGTGCGCTTCCGCCAATGAACGCCGCCGAATGGCAGGCGGAGTTCGACAAGTACCGCGCCATCCCCGAATACCAGTTGCAGAACCGTGGCATGAGCCTGGCCGAGTTCAAGGTGATCTACTGGTGGGAATGGGGCCACCGGCAGCTTGGCCGGGTGATCGGGCTTGTCTGGGCCGTGGGCTTTTTCGGCTTTCTCGCCGCGCGGCGCATTCCCGCGGGGTGGACACCGCGGCTTCTGGGCCTGGGTGTTCTGGGTGGCCTGCAGGGGGCGATCGGCTGGTGGATGGTGGCCTCGGGGCTGGAAGAGGGGATGCTTGACGTTGCCTCCTACAGGCTGGCCACGCATCTGGGGCTGGCCTTCGTGATCCTCGGGCTGATCGCGTGGTACGCCTTCCAGCTGGGACGCGAGGAACGCGACCTGATGCAGGCCCGCCGCGCACGCGAGGGCGCGCTTATGGCGCTGACCGGCTGGCTTGCGGCCGCCGCCTTTGTCCAGATCATCCTGGGCGCGCTGGTGGCCGGGATCGACGCGGGCCGCAACTTCACCGACTGGCCGCTGATGGCCGGGGGATTCCTTCCGCCCGATCCGTTTCAGCTGACGCCCGCCTGGCGCAATTTCTTCGAGGATGCCGGGCTGGTGCAGTTCATGCACCGGATGTGGGGTTACCTCGTCTTCGTGCTGGCCGTCGTGGTCTGGTCGCGGTCGCGGCGGTCGGCCTACCTGCGCACGAAACGGGCGCATGACTGGGTGCTGGTGATCCTTTTCGGCCAGATCATCATGGGGATCGTCACCGTGATGCATTCGGCGCCCTGGCACCTGGCGATCCTGCACCAGATCATCGCCGTGGTCCTGTGGGTCCTGATCCTGCGGGCCCGTCACCTGGCCGGATGGCCACGCGCGCAATCTGTCCGGGAGGGCATGGCATGACCGCATTCGAAGACCTCATGGCGTATCAGCGCGAGACAGAGGCGCTGGCGGCCATCGCCGGGCGGCTGGGCTGGGACCAGGAAACGATGATGCCGCGCGGTGCCGCCGAGCAGCGCGGCGAGGAGATGGCGGCCATCGAGGGCGTGCTGCACGCCCGGCGCACCGATCCCCGGCTGGGCGACTGGCTGGCGGCGGTGGACGAGGCCGCGCTGCCGCCCGAGGGGCGGGCCGCGGTCGGCCTGATCCGGCGCGATCACGAACGCAACACCCGCGTTCCGGCGCGGCTGGCCGCCGAACTGGCGCGCGTGACGAGCGTGTCGCAGGGCATCTGGGCCGAGGCGCGCCGCGCCGACAGCTTCGACGACTTCGCCCCTGCGCTCGACCGGGTGCTGGCGCTGAAGCGCGAGGAAGCCGCGGCCATCGCCGACGGCGGCGACGCCTACGACGCGCTCTTGCAGGACTACGAACCCGGGGCCACCGGCGCGGGGCTCGACGCGATGTTCGGCACACTGCGCCCACGCCTCGTGGCGCTGCGCGAGCGGATCATGGGCGCCGAACGCCAGCCGCGCGCGCTGTCGGGCAGCTTCGCAGAGGACGCGCAAATGGCGCTCTCGCGCGAGATGGCAGAGGCCTTTGGCTACGACTTCTCCCGCGGGCGCATCGACAAGGCGGTGCACCCGTTCTCGTCGGGCTCGGGGGCGGATGTGCGCATCACCACCCGCACCGCGCCGCACGACCCTTTCAACTGCATCTATTCCACGATCCACGAGGTCGGCCACGCCGCCTATGAACAGGGGATCGACGCCGCCCACGCGCTGACGCCGCTGGGGCGGGGCGTCTCCATGGGCGTGCATGAAAGCCAGAGCCGGATCTACGAGAACCAGCTTGGCCGCTCGCGCGCCTTCACGGGCTACCTCTACGGGCGCATGACCGCGCTCTTCGGCGACCTGGGCGTGGCGGATGCCGACGCCTTCTTCTGCACCGTCAACCGCGTCGCGCCGGGCCATATCCGGACCGAGGCCGACGAGGTGCATTACAACCTCCACATCCTGATGCGCTTTGACCTCGAACGCCAGCTTGTCGCCGGAACGCTGGCGGTGGCCGACCTGCCCGAGGCCTGGAATGCCCGCTTCGCGGCCGATTTCGGCGTGGCGGTGGACCGGCCCTCGCACGGGGTCTTGCAGGACGTGCACTGGTCGGTGGGGCTCTTCGGCTATTTCCCGACCTATACGCTGGGCAATGTCTATGCCGGCTGCCTGCACCAGGCGCTGCGCGCTGACATCCCCGACCTCGACGACCGGCTGGCGCAGGGCGACACCTCGGCCGCGACGGGCTGGCTGCGCGAGCGCCTGCAGCGCTTCGGCGGGCTGCGCGCGCCGCGCGACACTATCGCCCATGCCTGCGGGTTCGAGCCGTCCGAGGCGCCGCTTCTGGACTATCTCGACGCAAAGTTCGGCGACCTATACGGCCTGTGACGGGGAAGGGCAGGGGGCTTCCGCCCCCTCTGCGCCTGCGGCGCATTCACCCCCGAGAGTATTTTGGAACAGAAGAAGCCATGGGCGCCGGGCCTGCCCTTCTTCTGTTCGCAAATACTCCGGGGGTCCGGGGGCAGCGCCCCCGGCGGCCGGGGCCGGGCGCTACTGTTGCCAGGCGGGCGCGCGCTTGTCGATGAAGGCGGCGATGCCTTCCTCTGTGTCGCGGTTCAGCATGTTCTCGACCATCACCTCGCCGGTATGGGTATAGGCGGCGTCGAGCGGCATCTGGATCTGGTCGTAGAAGGCACGCTTGCCGATCCGGACTGCGCTGCCGAGCTTAGCGGCGACGGTGTCGGCAAGGCCCATCGCCTCGGCCTCCAGCGTGTCATGGGGAACGACGCGGTTGACGAGGCCCAGTTCGGCCGCGCGGCGGGCCTCGATGAAGGTGCCGGTCGTCAGCATCTCGAAGGCCTGCTTGCGCGGGATGTTGCGCGAGAGCGCCACCATCGGGGTGGAACAGAAGAGCCCGATGTTGACCCCGTTGACGCCGAAGCGGGTGCCATCTGCGGCCACCGCCATGTCGCAGGAGGCGACGAGCTGGCAGCCCGCGGCGGTGGCGATGCCGTGCACCTCGGCGATCACCGGCTGGGGCAGGCGGGGGATGGTCTGCATCATTGCCGCGCAGCGGGCGAAGAGATCGGCGAAATAGGCGGCCCCGCCATCGGCGGCGGCGCGGCCTGCCGTCATCTCCTTCAGGTCGTGGCCCGCGCAGAAGGCCTTGCCGGCGCCCGCCAGCACAATGGCGCGGATCGTGGTGTCCCCGGCCAGGCGGTCGAATTCCGCCATAAGCGCCGCCAGCATCGCGTCCGAGAGCGCGTTCAGGCTTTTCGGGCTGTTGAGTGTCAGCCGCGCCGTGGCGCCGCGATCTTCGCGCAGCAGAATGTCGGTCTCCATCTTGTCCTCCGTTCCGGTTCGGGCCAAGTCTAGGCCCGGTTGGGAACGGGGAAAAGCATGACGTTGAAGATGGATGCGGCGGCGCTTGGCGTCTTCATGCGGGAAGCCTTTGCCCAGGTGGCCGAGGACTTCGTGATCGAGCATGTCGAGGCGAATGCCATCCGCGTCCGGATGCCGGTGCGCGAGCGGAACCTGCGGCCCGGCGGCACCGTGTCCGGGCCCGCGATGTTCGCGCTGGCCGATGTGTCGATCTACCTTGCGGTGCTGGCGATGATCGGGCCGAAGGCGCTTGCGGTGACGACGAACTGCTCGATCGACTTCATGCGCAAGCCGGCGGCGGGCGTCGACCTGATCGCCGAGGCGCGCCTTCTGAAGCTGGGGCGCGTGCTGGCGGTGGGCGACGTGCTGATCCGCTCGGACGGGATCGACGCGCCGGTGGCGCGCGCCGGGCTGACCTATTCGATCCCGCCCGGCTGAGCCTGTCAGGGCATCAGGCGCTGCACGTAGCCGGGCAGGGCGAAGGCGCCCAGATGCACCGCAGGGGTGTAGTAATCCGTCTCGATCCCGGCGGCCTTGTAGCGCGCTTGAAGCGTCGGCAGGTCGGCGGACCGCGCGTCGCCGTTCGTCCCCCAGCCCAGCGCCATCGGCCCGCCCGCATAGGTGGGGATCGTGGCAAGATAGCAGGTCCAGTCCGAGAAGAGAGCCTTGAAGGCGCGCATGGTGTTGGTCAGCTCCGCGCCCTGCATGAAGGGCACCCCGTTCTGCGTGACGAGAATGCCGCCCGGTGCAAGCGCCCGCTGGGCGTGACCGTAGAAATGATCGGTGAAGAGCACTTCTCCGGGGCCGACAGGGTCGGTCGAATCGATGATGATGACGTCGAAGCCGCCGTCGGTCGTGCGCATGAAATCGGCGCCGTCGGCGATCACGAGGTCGAGGCGCGGGTCGTCGAAGGCGCCTTGGGACAGCATCGGCAGGTAAGTCCTGGAGAACTCGACCACGCCGGCGTCGATCTCCACCATGGTTACATGCTCGACGCTGCGGTGCTTGAGCACCTCTCGCGCCATGCCGCCGTCGCCGCCGCCCACGATCAGCACGCGGCGGGCCGCGCCATGCGCAAGGATCGGCACATGCGACAGCATCTCGTGATAGATGAAATTGTCGGCCTCGGTGGTCTGGACCACGCCATCAAGCGTCAGGACGCGCCCGAAGGTGGGGTTTTCCAGAACGCGCAGGCGCTGGTGGTCGGTTTTGCTGTCGTAGAGGACGCGCGCCTCGCGCAGGGCCTGCGCGTGGTCGGCGTGCAGTCGCTCGACGCTCCACCCGGTCATGTCGGTCATGGATGCTCTCCTGCCTGTCGTGCCGGTTGGTCCCGTGCCCCGGTCCGGCCGGGGCACGGGCACTGATGGTCAGGCGGCGGCCGATCCGGGGACAAGGCCGTCGCCGCGCAGCAGTTCGCGCACGCGCACATCCTCGGTGCCGAAGGAGCGCTTGAGCACGTCCACGGCACGCCAGGGATCGGCATCGCCGCACATGAAGACGTCGAAGGCGCCATAGCCGATCTCGGGCCATGTGTGGACCGAGATGTGGCTTTCGGCCAGCACCGCCACGCCGCTTACGCCCTGTGGCGAGAACTTGTGCGTGTGGATGTGCAGAAGCGTCGCGCCGCATTCGTCCACGCAATCGCGGAACGCCTGCTGGATGCGCGCTTCGTCATCCAGTCCGGTGCCGTCCACCACCTCTATTATGAGATGCGTGCCGGCAAAGACCCGGCCATCGCGCCGGATGAAGTGATCGTCGCGGTCCTCGTCGAGAACGTCACGGGTGGTCGCAGCAATGGTGCTGCGGGTATCTTCCGCTTGGGCGCCTGTCTCCAGACCGTACCCCAGTTGGAAGAGGTTGGCGCCGTCCATGGCACATCCCCTTCTAGCCAGTAGTTCGTATCCGTGGTCCCTTAGCGCCCCCCCGGCCTGTCGCGGCCGAAGTTGGGATCGGTCCCGTTCGTGGCGTGGCACCTATGGGCCATGGAGGATTCGATCAAGGGGAAATTTCACCTGCTGGTCAAAAGAGTTGCCGCGATGTATCCGGAACGGGACCACGGCAGGAAAACATGAGGGGCACGGCCCGCCGAATTCTTGGGGTACTATGATACCTTAATTTTAAGGCTTTGTAATGACATGTCTTTTTCGAATCAAACACGATTGACACGGCGCAGGGGATCGTTAGAACCACGCCATCCTTCACGGTGGCCTTCCGGGCCATCCTGTCAGCCTTACGGAACCAGACATGAAAACCTTTTCCGCGACTCCGGCGGACATCGACAAGAAATGGATCATCATCGACGCCGAAGGCGTCGTGCTGGGCCGTCTTGCCACGATCGTCGCCAACCGCCTGCGTGGCAAGCACAAGCCCACCTTCACGCCGCACATGGACATGGGCGACAACGTGATTGTCATCAATGCCGACAAGGTGCAGCTGACGGGCAACAAGCGCGCCAAGCCGAACTACTGGCACACCGGCTATCCGGGCGGCATCAAGTCGCGCACGACCGGCCAGATCCTCGAGGGCAAATACCCCGAGCGCGTGGTAATGCAGGCCGTCAAGCGGATGCTTCCGGGCAACCGCCTGTCGCGCAAGCAGATGACCAACCTGCGCGTCTATGCCGGCACCGAGCATCCGCACGAGGCGCAGCAGCCCGAAGTGCTGGACGTCAAGTCCATGAACCCGAAGAACACCCGGAGCGCATGACGATGGCCGAAGAAATCAAGTCCCTGGAAGAGCTCAACGCCGCCGTGGGCGGCGCTGATGCTGCCGTGGCGATGGAGTTCGACGCCCCGCGCGAGCCTGTCCGTGACGAGCTTGGCCGGTCCTACGCCACTGGCAAGCGCAAGGACGCGGTCGCCCGCGTCTGGATCAAGCCCGGCTCTGGCAAGGTTATCGTCAACGGCAAGGATCTGAACGACTACTTCGCGCGTCCTGTGCTGCAGATGATCCTGCGGCAGGCCTTCACCGTGGCTGGCGTCGATGGCCAGTTCGACGTGATGGCGACGGTCAAGGGCGGTGGCCTTTCGGGACAGGCCGGTGCGGTGAAGCACGGCATCTCGAAGGCGCTTCAGCTTTACGATCCCTCGCTGCGCCCGGCATTGAAGGCCGCGGGCTTCCTGACGCGCGACGCCCGCGTGGTGGAACGCAAGAAGTTTGGCAAGCGCAAGGCGCGCCGCAGCTTCCAGTTCTCGAAGCGCTAAGTTTCGCCTCAACGCCATCTAGTCTAAGCCATTGAAAAAGCGCAGTTAATGCTGCGCTTTTTTCTTTGTCTGAGTGTTTGACAGCTTTTCTGCATGACGCGAATGCATGGAAGCCAGAGGGTGCTGGCCATGCGATTGCCTTACAACGATTTTTCGCTTGAGGCCGGCGTATGAGCACCAGTTGCAGGAACAAGCTGGAGCTCAAGACAGCGGAAGTCATCCTGTTTCATCGCCAGCACGCCACGAAGCCCGTCTATCACATGCGCATCCACATAAAGGGCATGGGGTGAAGCGTGAATGCCCGCCCCCCGTCGGCTAAGCGCGGACCCTGATGACCGCTGCCACCCGCCGCGCAGCGCAAGTGCCAAGCCCGGCGCGGCGGGCGTTTGCTCGACCTGTGCCAATCGGCAAAAAAAACCGACCGGGCTCTTGTCGCGGTTCGATGAAGTTTCTCTGGCCGGTCAATCGCCACGCTCAAGGATCGGCTAATCTGATGCTGCCAAGCGGCGCGATAGGACGCAGCGGCCCAAGAACGGTTCGCAAATGACCATCCCGCCCGCCGCTGGCCAGCTGCGACCGCATCTCTAGCATGAAAGTTGCTACCGGGGACCGTGACCGGGCACAACCCAAACCAGTCAAACGTACATCCCGACAACATCGACGCCGCGAGAAGCCGAAAGTTCCAGCCTTCTTATCCCATTTTTATCTGTTTGGTTAAAGTAAGTAATCTTAAAATAAGCTCACAAGTATTTCGGCAAGAAAAGTTATCAGAATTAGTAACAATTTCGGATGCAAAGACAGATTACTGACCGCGGTATATTCAAGGTAAGATTTACATCAAATCATCCGTTAACCGATTCATTGTTGTGAATTGGTTTCTGGGAGCTTTTCAATGAACACGATGATCGGAGAGAGTTGGTGATCCTACCAAAGAAACATTGGAGTTTTTCTTTGCTGAAGGCTACCTCATGTGCCTTGGTGATTTGCGTTTCTGCTCTTTCAACAGGAGCGGTTGCTCAGCCAATCAATGACGACTTTGCGTCTGCGACAGTTCTGCCAGAGACCCCAGGCACACTTGTCGGACAGTCTAATATTGGTGCAACGTCTGAAGCAGGGGAGCCGCCGGGTTACGGACCTAAGAGTGTATGGTTTTCGTGGACACCGGCGATCAGCTGGGGAGTTCAGTTGAACACTTGCGGAGACCGCTCATTTGACACGACTCTCGGTGTTTATCAGGGTAGAGCGGTTGAGGCCTTGACACTTGTTACTCAGAACGACGATAGATGTGGCTTGGGTACCCGTGTCGAATTCGATGCGATTGCGGGTGAAACGTATTACTTTAGATTTGGTGGTTATTTGGACGGCGAAGGTACTGCAGACATTTACTGGGGATATCTCAAGGAAATCACTTCAATTTCCGTTAGTTCCGGACCTTTGGAAGGTGGAACGGAAGTTACGCTAACAGGTATCGGTTTCACTGACACAACTGAAGTGACTTTTGCCGGCGTCGCCGGTTCCGATTTGGTGGTTGTTGACGATAACACCGTTTCTGTGACGACCCCCGCGAGAACCGCTGCCGGAGCAGTAGACGTGATCGTGAATGGCCCGGGCGGGTCCGATACTTTGACCTTGGGGTTCACATATGTTACGGAAATCATCCCTCCAACCGTTGTTCTTTCCAGCGATGCGAACGACCCCAATTCAGGTCCCTTCACGGTCACGGCGACATTTTCTGAGCCGGTCACAGGCTTTGATCTCAGCGATGTGGTTATAGCTAACGGGACGGCGTCGAACTTGAGCGGCTCAGGCGCGGTCTATACCTTTGACGTGGCCGCTTTGTCCGTCGCCACCGTCACCGTGGATGTGGGTGCAGGCGCCGCTGAAGATGGCGCGGGCAATACCAGTCTGGCCGCGGATACGCTGGTGATCGCGCTGGCGACGCCAGCGACGGAGTTTGCCGAGCACGAAACCGAAATACGTCAGGTGGTCGTCGACGCGGCACAGCGGAATCTCACCGCGACATTGTCGGGCAACCGGCGTCTTGTAAGTGACGCTCGCACGCGCTTCATCAGCAGCCAGCAAGATGGTGATAACAACCCCTCCTTGCTTGTGTCACGCAATGACATTCCGTTTGACTTGGATGGTGTGGCTCAGGCATCGAACGGAGTTTTCAGCACGTCAGGAAGTTTCTTCGAGCAGCGTGGTGACTTTGATGGCACGCACCGCCGCCTTTTCTTCGGCGATTTCGATGTGCAGCATGACAGTGACACGGGGTCCACGACCGGCACGGTAAGCGGAAGACTGGCGTGGGAACGCTCGGTGTCGGATCGTACCATGATGGGTTACTACATCGGCGCCGAAGTCGCCAGGTCGGAGATATCGGGGAGCTTTGACGGCAGCCAAACAATGTTCGGTGCCAGCATTGGTGGATATTTCGTGTCCGCCTTGCGGGATGGGCTTTTCCTCGATGGTTTCCTGTCGTTCGGGATTGGTCAGAACCAGCTGCAACTGAACGACGGAACGCTCGAACTGGAAAGCGACTATCTCACTCAAACGGGTACGGCTGGCGCGGCCTTGACGGGTGTGCTGGAACGCCCGGGCTACGAGATATGGCCTGAGTTGGCGTTCACGTTTGGGAAGACATTCGTGGGTACCACAGATTTTGTTGGTCACGCCTACGGGTTGGTGGACAACGATCTCAGTCTCGATGCAGGTGACGTTTCGATCGCCAACATTACGCTGAGAACGGAATTTCGGGTGCCGATGGATCGTCGAACCGCGGCGAACAGTCTTCTGCTGTTCACCTTCGCGCCGCGTGTCATTTGCGAGCAGGTCACTACGTCGGCCACGCTGCAAACCTGCGGTGGCGGTGCCGAAGTCGGCATAATCAGTACGACGAACGACGGAATGGGTAAGCTGAACGCCAAGATCATGCTGGATCAGGTTGGCGATAGCACGCGTACGGGTTTGGAACTCAACCTGGAGCATCGCTTCTAGAAGCTGAAGTTTGGGGAGCCTTGAAGGTTGCTCTGAAGTCCAAAGTTTGCAGGGCAACCTTCAAAGCATATCGGGGCAGGGGCGCAGATCGCGCTCCTGCGTCAATGACGTACAGGTAAGGGCGCGACAGTGCTGGCGATTTCGACCGTTCGCCACGGTCTGAATAGGCCAAATCTGCAAGTGTGTGGATGCCCCTGTTTGGCAAGCGTGACCTTCGGCCGTGCCGTGCCGAAGCCCTTTAGGAACTCGGGTTCACGCCATCGGATAATTCTCCTGTTTCCTTTTGAGTGCCCAGATCATGCGGGCCATCTTGTTCGCAAGCGGTCGACAGGCGAAGGCGCCATCGGTTCAAGCCCGTCCGGCGACGCCGCGACCCTCTTTGGCTTGCGCGCTACCAGCGCGGCCAGCAAGCGGTTCGTGCTGCCGCCCTTGCGGACGACCCAGCGGATCACGCCCATGGCGCCGACGATCAGCAGGCGGCGGATATCGGTCTGACCCGTCTTGCTGACCGAACCGCGCTTGGTCTTGCCGCCGGTCGACCTTTGCCGGGGCACCGAGCCAAGCCCTGCGGCGAAGTTGCGCCCGCTTTCGGGACAGGCCGGTGCGGTGAAGCACGGCAACTCGAAAGCGCTTCAGCCTTACGATCCCTCGCCGCGCCCGGCACTGAAGGCCGAGGGCTTCCTGACGCGCGACGCCCGCGTGGTGGAACGCAAGAAGTTCGGCAAGCGCAAGGCGCGCCGCAGCTTCCAGTTCTCGAAGCGCTAATCGCGTAAAGGCCCATTGCCCGATCGCAAAGGCCCGCCGCAACCGGCGGGTCTTTTGCTATTCTGCACACTGTTTCTTGCGCGGCGCCGGGCACGGGTGCAAGATGCCGCTGCAGGGCAGCGGAACGTGTCATGGCAAGAGATATATTCGTTCTCGGGGCAGGCGGACACGGCGTGAGCGTGGCCAATGTCGCCGTGTCGGCCGGCTTTCATATCGGTGGCTTTATCGACGACCGACGGGCCGGTGAAACGCTTCTTGGCATAGACGTGATATCCGCAGCGGCGATCAACGCCGAGACGGATGCGGTGTTTTGCGTGGCCATCGGTGCGAATTTCATGCGTGAACGCGTGGCCGGCGGGCTGCTTGACCACATCGGGGCGTCGCGCTTTCCCGCGCTGGTTCATGCCACGGCCAGTATCGGAGTCGAGACGACCCTTGGCCCCGGGACGGTCGTCATGCCAAATGCCACGGTGGGCCCCAATTCAAGGATCGGGGCGTTTTGCATCGTCAACACCAACGCTTCGGTCGATCATGACACGGAGATGGAGGATTTCGCCTCTGTCGCGCCGGGGGCGCATATGGGCGGCAACGTGCACCTTGGCGCGCGCAGCGCGGTCAGCATCGGTGCAACCGTGCGACATGGTGTGCGCATCGGGGAGGATGCAGTGCTGGGGGCGGCGGCCTATCTCGACCGCGACCTTTCAGATGGAATGGTGGCCTATGGCGTGCCCGCGCGCGACATCCGCCCGCGGGAGCCGGACGCGCCCTATCTCTAGCCGCGCGGCCTAGGTGTCCGGAGGAATAAGACCAAGCCCGCGCAGGTAGATGCCGATCCCCGATTCGAGCAGTTCCTCTGGCGGGAACGGGGTGGTCCGGCCCGGTGCGCCGCGTGCGAAAAGCTCTACCACTCCATGGCTCATCGCCCAGATATGGGCCGAGAACATTGCCGCAGGCGGGCGCTTTTCCGGTGGGATGTGTTCCGACAGGGCGGCGGCGGCCTTTTCCAGCACGCCAGAGGCGCGGCCGGCGACCTGCGCCAGTTCCGGCGTCCGGTTCACCGAGATGCCGCTTTCGAACATCGCCACGTAATGCCCGGGATACTTGCGCGCGAAGGCCAGATAGGCCCGGCCTGTCGCCTCGAAGCTGGCCAGCGCCGAGGGCTGTCCAGACTGAAAGGCATATTCCATCAGGTCGGCGAAGATCTCGTAGCCCTGCCGCGCGGCTTCGGCGATCAGGTCCTCGCGGCCCTCGAAGTGACGGTAGACGGCGGCAGGCGTGACGCCGGCCTCTCGCGCGGCCTCGGACAGGGTAAAGCCCGCCGGTCCCTTGGCCTCGACCAGTTTCAGCGCCGCCTCGACAAGCGCCTGTCGCAGATTGCCATGGTGATAGCCGCGTTTAGGCATTCCAGATGTCGGGGCCGCCGCAGATTGCCGGATCGGGCGCGCAGGCGGCCTTGGGGTTCTTGCCCGCATAGTCGATGCCCGACAGGACAGCGCGGATCGCGGCGATGCGCGCGCGGCGCTTGTCGTCAGAACGCACGATCGTCCAGGGCGCCGCGTCGGTATGGCCCTGTTGCAGCGTTTCCGAGATGGCGGCGGTGTAGTCGTCCCAGCGCGCCAGACCGTCGACATCGATGCGCGACAGCTTCCACTGTTTCAGCGGGTCCGCCTCGCGCTTCAGGAAGCGGCGCAGCTGTTCGGCACGCCCGACGTTCAGCCACAGCTTTACGAAATGGATGCCCTCATCGACGAGCATGTCCTCGAACTGGGGCAGCTGGCGGAAGAAATGCTGGCGCTCGTCCGGGGTGCAAAATCCGAATACGTGTTCCACGACGCCCCGGTTGTACCAGCTGCGGTCAAAAAGCGCGATTTCGCCCGAGGTTGGCAACTGCCTGACGTAGCGCTGGAAATACCATTCGCCCCGCTCGGTGTCCGACGGTTTGGACAACGCCACCACCCGCGCCACGCGGGGATTGAGGTTCTCGCGGAAGCGCTTGATCGTGCCGCCCTTGCCGGCGGCGTCCCGGCCCTCGAACACGACGACGACACGCTTTCCGGTCGCCTTCACGTCGGCCTGAAACTTCACCAGTTCCAGTTGCAAGGCATCAAGCGCGGCATCGTAGGCGTCGCGGTCCATCCGTGTGTCATAGGGATAGCCGGGGTCGAGGATATCCCTCTTGCCGCCCTCCTCGACAGCGTCTCGCAACGCGTCCGGGGCCTCGTTGCGGAAGTAGCGCGAAATCGCGCCGTCGAAGGGCAGGGTATGGGTGGGGGTATCTGTCATGGCCCCGCCAGTATCGCGATGCCGCCGCTCAGCGCAATCCGGCACGCGCGGCTATACGGTCAATGGCGGCTTCGACATCGTCGGGGGCGGCGTGGTGGGGCATGTGGCCGATCCCGTCAAGCCGCGTCAGGCGGGCGCCGGGGATCTGTTGCGCAAGCGGTTCCGAATGGATCCGCAACGGCACGATTTCGTCCTCGGTCCCGTGAACGATCTCGGTCGGAACCGCGATGGACCCGTACCGCGCCGACATGGCGACGATGTGGGGGTATAGCGAATTCACCTGTCGGGCGTTGGCGCGCAGCGTCTCGCGCCGCAGCGACAGGCCCACGCCGACATGCCCGGCATAGCCCTCGGGCGCGGGCTGCGGCGCGAAGATGCCCGCGATCACCTGGTCTGCGCGCGAGAGCGGCGCGAAGGCGGCCAGAAGCGGGACGACCGTTGCGGCGCCCAGCTGGGAGGAGTTGATGCCGTAGAGCGGCCCGAGCCCCCCTGGCCAAGGGTTCGACGCGCCCGCGAGCACAACAAGGCCCGACAGCGCGTCGGGTCGCTCCAGCGCCCAGGCCAGGGCGACGGCGCCACCATAGGAGTGCCCGAGAACGATGGGCCGGTCCGCGCCCAGCCGGGCGGCAGCTGCCTGCAACAGGATCGCCTGTTCCGCCGGGGGTTCGGCTGCCGTGTTCAGCGCGCCGCCATAGGCATCGCTGGCACGGTCGCTCCACCCCATGCCGGGCCGGTCGAGGGCGATCACGCGGTAGCGGTCGGCCAGCCGGTCCATGAAGGCGAATGTGAAATCGCGCGTGCTGCCGCTGGCGCCGTGGATCAGCACAAGATCGGGGCCGCTGCCGCGCACCACCGCATGGACGCGCCGGCCGTCGACCTCGACGAACTGGCCTTCGGGGGGAAAGGCGGCCTCTGCCGCCGCCTCGCGCTTGTCGGCTCGGACGTCCACGATGACGCCGCAGCCTGAAAGGCCGGCAAATGTCGCGAGGGTAAGGATCAGGGCCAAGCGTGTCCTTCGCATCGTGTGTCTGGAATTGATCCGGGCGGTTTCCTTCCGAAACGTAGCCCAGCCGGCAGGCCTGCCAAGGTCCTAACCACGCAGGTCGGTACGGTCCTGCCCGATGCGCTCCATGTCGAAAGGGGTGGTCAGGTACATCTCGCTGATCCAGTTGCCGTAAAGAAGGTGCGCATGGCTGCGCCAGCGGTTCTGCGGTGCGCGCGCGGGATCGTCGCCGGGATAGTAGTTCAGCGGCACGTTTATGGTGCCGCCGCCGGCGACGTCGCGGTCATACTCTTCCTTCAGGGTGCCGCTGTCGTATTCGAAGTGATTGAATATATAGAGCGCGCGGTGCGCGGGGTCTTCGACCAGGCAGGGCCCGACCTCGTCCGAGCCCAGAAGCGTCGTCAGCCCGCCGCCGGCGCCGTCGATGTCGTCCTGGCGCACCTCTGTCCAGCGGCTGACCGGGATCACGAAATCGTCCGAGAATCCGCGCAGGTAGGGCGAGGCGGGCGCGAGGTTGCGGTGACGGAAGCAGCCGAAGGCCTTGTGGTCCAGCATGTGCTTGGGGACGCCGTAGAAGTGGTGGATCATCGCCATCCCGCCCCAGCAGACGCCGAAGGTGGAATGCACGTTAGTCTGGGTCCAGTCCATGACCTCGCACAGCTCTTCCCAGTAGGACACCTCTTCGAAGGGCAGGTGCTCGATGGGCGCGCCGGTGATGATGAGCCCGTCGAACTTCTGGTCCTTCACCTCCTGGAAGGGACGATAGAACGCTTCCATGTGGCTGGCAGAGGTGTTGCGCGACTGGTGTTCGGTCATCCGGATCAGGTTCAGTTCGATCTGAAGCGGCGTGGCGCCGATCAGCCGGGCGAACTGGGTTTCCGTCTGGATCTTCTTGGGCATGAGGTTGAGAAGCCCGATCCGCAGGGGACGGATGTCCTGGCGCGATGCGATCTCCTCGTCCATGACCATGACGCCCTCTCGGGTAAGGACGTCATAGGCGGGCAGGTCGGACGGCAGCTTTATCGGCATGGGGCGTCACCTCATCCTTCGGGACGGCGGACATGGGGCCGGGCCGCGCGCGCCTCAAGGGCGTCGGCGATCAGCCGGTCGAAGTCGGACGGGTTGTGAACGCGGGCCACGTCGGCGGCGTCCACCGACACGCCCCAGTTCCGCGCCATCGCGGCATAGCGTGGCTGGCGATGGGCCATGGCGCGCGCATAGGTCCAGCGCACGAACGCATCCGGGTCGACGCCGGTCTCGGCGGCACCGGTCTCAGCCAGGTAGTCGGCCCATGCGGTTTCAAGGAATTCGCGCTGGTAGTACATGGGCTTGGGCGCGCGGTCGAAGCGGCGGATCAGTTCCTCGGTATGGGCCTCGCTGCCGCGAATCCAGACCATGAGCAGGTTCGACGACAGATCGACCATGACCGGGTCGTCTGGGTCCTCGGGATCGACCACCTCGCAGATCGACCCGCCGGAATCACAGACGAAATTATCGTAGCCGTAAAGGTCTTTTGCCCGCTCGATGAAATGCGCGGTGTCCATCAAGGCGTTCACCTCGGCGACGCGGTGCTGTTCCTGGCGGCGCAGGTACTCGGCAAAGGGCAGGCCGCCCTTGGCCGGGTCGCCAGGCTTTCCCAGATATGTCGACAGCGGCGCGAGGTTGTTGAAGGTGATGTTCGACGCGATATAGATCGAATCCGATAGCAGGAGATCGCGCAGGAATGGCGTGCGCATCGCTTCGCGCTTGAAATTGTCGACGATGTGCTCGCCCATGTAGCGGGTGCCGATGCGGTAATCGATCGAATAGTGGAACCAGCCGCCCCCGTCGCGCAGCATGTTCGACACATGGGTTTTTCCAAGCCCGGACATACCGAAGAGAAGCACGCGCTTCTTCTCGGCGTTCATCCAGTCAGAGGCGGAACCGTAGATCATCGCAGCACCCCGTTTTCGGGCGTTCCTAGCGCGCGATGGCCCGGTGCAACAGGGGGAAGGCGGTGTTTGCAAACGAAAACGGGCCATGGCATCGCCAAAGCCCGTCCGATCTGGCCATGAGACCGGATGTCAGAACTGAAAGCCCAGCTTGACGCCTACGCTCAGGGCGCTGTTTCCGGTGAAGGTGGCCCGCGCCGTGTCGGGCGTGCCGGTTTCCGGCTGGGCATCGCCCAGAAGCGTATAGTTCACACCCGTCGTCACCGAGTAGTTGTCGCGGGTGTAGACCGCCGCGATCGTGGCGCCATATTGCCCGTTGGTGGGGGCAAGCGGCGACACCAGCGGATCGGTGCTTGGTTCATAAGCGACAGAGAACGATCCGGCCCAGGTGTCGCTGAACTGCCGGCCGATCCCGAGGGTGTAGCGATAGCTGTCGGGCAGGTCGACCAGCCCCTCACCGGTTGCGCCGACGAAGTTCACCGGGTTGATGTTGAAATTGCTCCAGTCCGCCCAGCGGAAGCCCGCGAACAGAAGCGTATTCTCTGCGATGCCGGTCTGGAAGTCGATGTTCAGCGATTGCGGTGTCTGGACCGCGGTGGTGCTGGTGAGCGCGACAGGTGCAAGACCCGTCTCGGTGGTCGCCATGTTGTGGGTGATGGCCGAATAGTAGGTGATGGCAAATCGCAGCGCGATTTCCGGTATCTCGTATGCGGCGCCGATGCCGTAGCCGTAGCCCGTGTCGTTGCCCAGCGTAACGCCGTAGCCACTGACCCCGGCGGGGGGCGCACCGCCATAGGCCAGACCATTGAGATTGATGACGCCGCTGGCGGTCTGTCCGCGCAACAGTGCGTGGGCGCTGAAGTTCTCGGTGAACTTGTAGCGCGCCATCAGCGACAGGGCGTGGGTCTCGGCCTGTGCGGTCGTGCCGCCCAGCGCGGCGGAGGTGAGACCATAGCTGAGGTCCGCGCCGAAAGGTTGTTCGTATTGCACACCGATGGTCAGCTTGTCGGTGATCTCTGTCGTCAGGCTTAGGCTTGGCAGAAAGAAGCTGCCGGCCACATTGCCAGAGGCGCCGCTGCCGAAGGCTGCGACGTCCGCACCCGACACGGACGGGTAGGACGCACCGAAGCCCAGTTCGACGTAGGTGCCGTCGTTGAAGATCCATGATGTGGGCTGGTTCGTCCGGTCGATCCCGCCGGCGCCTGCGCCGCCTGCCAGCACTACCGCCGCCGCAGACAAGAAAATGATACGATGCATACGCTCCAGCCCTCCCTGACCCCTTGTGGAAGGTTAAGGTCGAGGGTGTGTCATCGTCAAACGTGACGTTGGGTCAATGCCGACGCGACCCACAAGGTGTTGCGCACACGCCCTAGATGCGCCGGGATTCAGCGCGAATGTTCAGGTAATTTGCGCCGAAGATCACGACAGCCCCGACAAAGACGATCGGATCCAGCGTCTCTCCGTAGACCCACATGCCCACCATGGCGATGATGGGAAGGCGCGCGAAATCGATCGGCATCACCACCGTTGCCGGGGCAAGTGACAGGGCCTTGGTCAGACAGAAATGTGCCAGAAGCCCCGCGCAGCCGATCAGCACCAGCCACGGCCAGGTGGTGGCCGAGGGCAGGGCGATATCGCCGTCATGGCCTGCGAACCCAAGACCCAGCACAGCCTGTATGACGGTAAGCCAGAACATGATGCAGGTGATCGTTTCGGTCCGCGTCAGGCGGCGGGTGAACACGGCCGACCCGGCAAAGCACACCGCGGCTATGCCCGCGGCCACAAGCCCCGGGCTGAACGTTTCGGCCCCCGGCCGCGCCACCACAAGGATCCCCAGAAATCCAAGAAGCGCCGCCAGCACCCGCGTGCGTGTCAGACGCTCTCCCAGCACCAGCGGCGCCAGCACGGTCACCCACAGCGGCGAGGTGAACTCCAGCGCGAACACCTGTGCCAGCGGCGCGACGGTAATGGCATAGAACCAAAGGTTCTGCCCCGCAAAATGACAGCCGTTGCGCACGATGTGCAGCGGCATGTGCCGCGCCCGGATCTCGTGCAGGTGTCCAAAGCTTCGTGCCGCCACCAGCACGATGACAAGGCCGATGATCGAGCGGAACAGCATGATTTCGAACGTGTCGAGCTCGAACGACACCGCGCGCCCGGCCACGGCCATGGACGTGAAGGACACGATCGCCCCCAGCATCCAAACGGCCGCGCGCAAGGCATTGGCCAGAGGATCGGGCACGGTGGTGATGGTCATGGGAGGATCCGAGACAGGAGCGTCCTGGCGTTAGACACCCCAGAAAGGGGCGCGTCAACGATGCCCGGTCAGAACAGCACCAGCGCGACACCGCCGAGAAACAGCAATGACACCAGGGCGACGTAGAGCGCCCCCTGCTGATACAGCGGACGCCGGGTGTGGCAATAGCTGCACCGTGTTCCTGAAAACCGCATTTTGTGACCACAAAACTCGCAACTGAACGGACGCCAGACAACCGTCATTCCGCGCTCCCATTTTGCCGGGAAAAAGTTAACAAAAGTTTCCAAGTATTCCATGACTGTCGTTCATCTTTTTTCCGTTCGGGGAAAAATGCGTGTTGCATGTCACGCCAAGAGGTGGGGCATGCAAAATGAACAGGCAGGCTCGCGGCCCCGCGCGCATTGGGTCATCGAAACGGGGGGCGGGGTCGAATCGCGGCCCCCGCGAAACCCGGGCTGAAAGTCCCGATGGAGGGGGCCGCATTGGCCTGCACTTCATCTCTGTTCGATGGTCCGCAAGACCGCCTCGCGACCGCGCTCCGCCCGAACGGGGCTGGATGTGCCGCGCAGACCGTGCATGAACAGGCTGCGCATTCGGCGGGTGCGTGGTCGCCGTTCTTCGCCCGGTGGCCGGGCCGAACCTCAGCCCCGGCGGTTCATGATGAAGATGTCGTGTTCGATCCGCCAGTCGAAACCATGCGCGCGCGCCCAGTCGACCAGCACGTCAACAGAAGGATAGTCGGGGTAGTCCGCGTTCGCGGGAAGAAAGCAGCGCACGTCGTCTATCAGGATCGCAACGCGGCCGAGCCGGCCCAGATTGGCGGCGATTGCCGCCAGTTCATCCTCGACCGGGCAGTCCTTATTGCCCTTGAAGGTTTCGCCTGCCGAATAATGGCCATCCAGCCAGAAATTGCAGTCTCCTGACAGGCGCGCAACCAGGTCGGGCAGGACCGTCTCGCTGACATCGTTGAAAAGTTCGACCGGCTTGCCTGCAAACCGCTTGGCCACACGGGCGAAAAGCGTTGGCTCGGGCTCGATCGAATAGACCTTTCCGAAATGGCGAAGAAGGAAGGCCGTGGTCGTGCCGCGGAACGTCCCGGTTTCGACCCATGGCGCGCCGGGAATGCCATGCGCCAGAAGCACGCATTCCTTGACGCATTGCGGCGCATGGTCGAGATAGCCGCGCCCGCGCCAGCGCAGGAGGCCGGGCAGGTCGGCCAGCACCCCAAGGGGGCGTGACGGAAGCGGTTTCTCAGCCATTCTTCCCCTCACTCCGCAGGGCGCCCGAAGGTGCGCAAGGTGCTTTGGCGTGCCGGCGGCCCGAAGCGACACTCATTCCCATTCGATCGTTCCCGGCGGTTTCGAGGTGATGTCGTAGGTGACGCGGTTGATGCCGTTGACCTCGTTTATGATCCGCGTGGCGGTTTCGCCAAGGAAATCATGGGAAAACGGGTAGAAATCGGCGGTCATCCCGTCGACCGATGTCACGGCGCGCAGCGCGCAGGCATAGTCGTAGGTGCGCGCGTCGCCCATGACGCCCACGGTGCGGACGGGCAGGATCGCGGCAAAGGCCTGCCAGATCTCGTCATAAAGGCCGTGCTTGCGGATCTGGTCGATGAAGACGGCATCGGCCTTGCGCAGAATCTCCAGCTTGTCGCGGGTGATCTCGCCCGGGCAGCGGATGGCGAGGCCGGGGCCGGGGAAGGGGTGGCGGCCGATGAAGCTGTCGGGAAGGCCAAGCTCGCGGCCGAGCGCGCGAACCTCGTCCTTGAAAAGCTCGCGCAGCGGTTCGACAAGCTTCAGCCCCATTTTCTCTGGCAGGCCGCCCACATTGTGGTGCGACTTGATGGTCGCGGACGGGCCGCCCGAGACACTGACGGATTCGATCACGTCGGGGTAGAGCGTGCCCTGCGCAAGGAATTCGGCGCCTTCGATCTGGTCGGCGTATTTCTGGAACACGTCGATGAAAAGCCTGCCGATCGTCTTGCGCTTGGTCTCGGGGTCGCTGACCCCGTCGAGTTCCGACAGGAAAAGCTCTGCCTCGTCGGCATGGATCAGCGGGATGTTGTAGTGATCGCGGAACATGTCCACGACTTCCTTTGCCTCGTTCTGGCGCAACAGGCCGTGATCGACGAAGACACATGTCAGCCGGTCGCCGATCGCCTCGTGGATCAGGACCGCCGCGACAGAGCTGTCAACGCCACCCGAAAGCCCGCAGATCACCCGGCCGTCGCCCACTTGCGCGCGGATCTGGGCGATGGCCTCGTCGCGGTAGGCGGCCATGGTCCAGTCGCCCGTGAACCCGGCCAGACGGGTGAAATTCTGAAGCATCACACGGCCTTGCGGGGTGTGATGCACCTCGGGGTGGAACTGGACGGCATAGAACTGGCGGGCCGCATCGGCGGTGATCGCCAGCGGCGCGCCGGGCGAGGTGCCGATGACCTCGAAGCCCGGCGCAAGCTCTGTCACGCGGTCGCCATGGCTCATCCAGACCTCTTCGCGGCTGCCGGTGAACAGCCCGGCGAAGATCGCATCAGAGGTATGGGCGCCGGCGGGTTCCACATAGGCGCGGCCGAATTCGCGGTGATGCCCGGCTTCGACGCGGCCGCCGAGCTGGGTCATCATGACCTGCTGGCCATAGCAGATGCCGAGGATGGGAATGCCCATCCCGAAAAGCTCTTCCGGGGCGCGGGGGCTGCCCGGCTCGGTGACGCTGGCGGGCCCGCCCGAGAGGATCACGGCGCGCGGCGCAAAGGCGCGCAGGAAGTCGGCGTCGACGTTCTGGTAGGGGTGGATCTCGCAGTAGACCCGGGCCTCGCGCAGGCGGCGCGCGATAAGCTGGGTCACCTGGCTGCCGAAGTCGATGATGAGAAGGCGCTGGTGGTCTGTCATGACGGACGGATAGGCAAGGCCCGCGCGCGACGCAAGCGAAAGCGCGGCTAGAACGGGGCCAAAACGGACGTCGGCACGACGTCGGCAGAACGTCGGCAACACGTCGGCGCGGCGCCGCATGTCGCTTTCCCGACTGAACTGCCGCTATTCCCACAGGGCCGATGCGGCGGACCCGGTATTTGATCGGAAATGGCTGCGCCGAACGGCGGCATGCAGGAGGTTGGACGATGGCTGAGGCACAGGCGGCAACTCGGCGGCGCGCGCGGGGCGGGGGCGGCGGCGGCGGCGCGGCACGACGGGCCGAACGCAGCGCGGTGCGCATCGAGACCGCGCGCTTCATCGAGCGCAACATCCCGAACTTCGACCTGCTGACGACCGAGGCGCTGGAGCTTATCGAGCACAACGCCGAGACCGTGCTGGAGGAGATCGGCGTCAACTTCGTCGAGAACCCCGGTGCGCTGGAGCGCTGGCGCGCCGCCGGTGCGGACGTGCAGGGCGAGCGGGTGCACATCCCGCGCGGGCTGGCGCGCAAGCTGTGCAAGACCGCGCCGTCGCGGTTCACGCAGGTCGCGCGCAACCCGGCCAAGAATGTCGAGATCGGCGGCAACACGCTGGTGCTGGCGCCGGTCTACGGACCGCCCTTCGTGCGCGATGCAAAGGGCGGGCGGCGCTATGCCACGATCGAGGACTTCCGCAATTTCGTGAAGCTGGGCCATATGTCGAAATGGCTGCACCATTCCGGCGGCACCGTGTGCGAGCCCACGGACGTTCCGGTGAACAAGCGCCACTACGACATGTTGCTGGCGCATATGACGCTGACCGACAAGCCCTTCATGGGCTCGGTCACTGAGCCCGAGCGGGCGCGCGATTCGGTCGAGATGAGCGAGATCCTGTTCGGCAAGGACTTCGTGGCGGAAAACACCGTCATGACGTCTCTTATCAACATCAACTCGCCGCTGACCTTCGACGCGGCGATGATGGGCGCGCTCGAGGTTTATGCCGCCGCCAACCAGGCCTGCATCGTCAGCCCCTTCATCGTTGGCGGCGCGATGGCGCCGGTCAGCGTCGCGGGCACGCTGACGCAGGTGCTGGCGGAGGGGCTGGCGGGTGTGGCCTATTCACAGCTGGTGCGCCCGGGCGCGCCGGTGATCCTTGGTGCCTTCGTCACCTCGATCGACATGAATTCCGGCGCGCCGACCTTTGGCACGCCAGAGGCCAGCCAGATCAGCTATGGCATGGGTCAGCTGGCCCGGCGGATGGGCCTGCCCTATCGGTCTGCCGGGGCCTTCTGCGGATCGAAGCTGCCGGATGCGCAAGCGGCTTACGAGACGGCCAATTCGCTGAACATGGGGCTGCTGGCGGGCGTGAATTTCATGCTGCACGCGGCGGGCTGGCTGGAAGGCGGGCTGGTCGCGTCTTACGAGAAGTTCGTGATGGACGCCGACCAGCTGGGCGCGCTTCACCGGATGGCCGAGGGCGTGCCCATCGACGACGAGGCGCAGGCGATGGACGCGCTGCGCGAGGTCGGGCCGGGCGGGCACTATCTTGGCTGCGGGCACACCCAGCGCAACTTCCAGAGCGCGTTCTGGCGGTCACAGGTGTTCGACTACAAGCCGTTCGAGACCTGGGACGAAGAGGGCGCGCGCGACACACAGGCGCTGGCCAGCGCGCGGGTCGCCAAGCTTCTGGCCGACTATCAGCAGCCCGAGATCGCGCCCGATGTGAACGAGGCGCTGCACGCTTATGTCGCCAACCGCAAGGCGTCGATGTCCGACGCGTTCGGCTGATCGGGCCGGGGCGCGGCCCCCGGTGCCGGCGATTCTTCGGTCCCTATCGGTGCCGGCACCGTTTGTAGCGTGGACGAGGCGGCAAGGCGCGCCTCTGCCAGCAGCGCGATAAGTACCTCGACATGGCGGGCCGGGCTGTAGCCGGCCTCTTGCGTGCTTCGTGCGTGGTCGAGCGTTTCCTCCAGTTCGAGCAGGATGGCGACGGCGGCCTGTGGCGCGGGCGCCTGCGCCCGCCGCAGGATGCGCGGCAGGTCGTGGCTGCGGCGATAGTCCGTCTGGCCGCAGCGCGCGGCTGAGATGAGCAGGCGGGGCCGCCGCATCTGGGCGAGTGTTTCGAGGATATGGGTCATGCGCGGTCTCCGTTGTCGGGAGCACGCAGGCTGACTCGCCCTGAACGGGTGTTGCGCGATGCGGGCGATGACCGTTCGCAGCGGTGGACAATCCTTTATTCTTTACAAGCAATGTCCTGAACCGAGCCACGCGTTAACGTTCGGGTAAGAAACACACGCCTAGGTTGCTTCGGGTGAAGTTGGATTTGTGCAAGTCCAGTGGATAACCCGGCCCCAACCCGGCATCAACAGACGAGGTCCCATCATGACGGCATGTTCCGTCACGAACCCGGCCGCGACCTGGCCCGGCTGGGTGCCCGACGACATCAGGCACTATCTTCGCCACACCGAAGACAGCACGTCCCTGCGCGTGCTGGCGCAGGCCGCGGGGTGCCACGCCTCGACCGTCATGCGCCAGGTCCGCCGGGTGGAAACCCGCCGAGACGATCCGCTTGTCGACAATGGACTGTCGCGGCTTGCCGCCGCCCGGCCCGACCGTTCCCGCCCCTGCTGCATGGAGAGTACGGACATGCCCCCCAATGCCCTGACCGAATCCCGCGCCACCGACCGGATTCCCGGTGATGATACCCTTGCCCGCGAGGCGCGGCGCGTGCTGCGCCGGCTGAGCGAGCCGGGCGCCTGCCTTGCCGTCGCACCGGGCATGGAAAGCGCCGTTGTGGTGCGCGAGACCGCAGACGGACGGACGGTCCGCACCGCGGTGCTCGACCGCGGGATTGCCGAGGCGATGGCGCTTCGGGACTGGATTGCCGGAGAGAACGTGGGCCAGATCGCGCGGCACACGATCACACCCGCCGGGCGCGCGGCGCTGAAGCGGATGCTGGCCGAGGAGACCGCCGCGCGGACCGATGCAGGGGATGACCGCTTTGCCTGCCAGCACCGCGAGATGGAGACCCGCGAGATCCCCGTGCCCGGACCGGAGGGCCAGGCCCGGCGCGTCCGCTACAACGCCGCGGAATCGCCCTTGTCCGCGCTGGCGCGGCGGCGCGACAAGTCGGGCCAGCCGTTTCTTCCTGCTGATCTTGTGGCCGCCGGCGAGCGGCTGCGCGAGGATTTCGAGGTGGCGCAGATGGGGCCGCGCGTGACGCAGAACTGGGACCGCTTCCTGACCGCCGGCGCCGAGGGTGGGTCCCGGCCCGGCGACGGGCTGCGCGGCCCCGAGGCGGCGCGCGCCCGGGTGATGGCGGCGCTGTCGGACCTTGGCCCGGGGCTGGGCGACGTGGCGCTGCGCTGCTGCTGTTTTCTCGAAGGGCTGGAGCAGGCCGAAAAGCGGATGGGCTGGTCGGCACGATCAGGCAAGATCGTGCTGCGCATCGCGTTGCAGCGGCTGAAGCGGCATTATGACGAACTGGGCGAGGGCGCGGCGCTGATCGGGTAGCTCTCTATCCGGCCACCAGCGCGCCGACGCCATAGGCCGCCACGGCGCACAGCCCGCCCACCACAAGCGTTTCGCCGATCGCCCGCAGCGGGCGTTCCCCGGTGGCCTGCCAGCGCAGGGCGCCAAGGCAAAGCAGCGCAAGTGCCGCCGCCGCGACCGAGAGGCCGAAAGCGGCGGCATCGGGCAGCCCCGCGATATAGGGCAGCAGCGGCAGGAGGCCGAGGGCCACGAAGGCGACGAAGGTCATCAGCCCGTTCAGCGCTGGCGACTGGGCCGAGGGCACGGGCACGTCGAGGCCGCGCGACAGGATAAGATCGGCCGCCAGCGGCGGGCTGTGCATCAGGATGGCGGCGGCGTCGCGCGCGGCGTCGGGATCAAGCCCGCCGTCGGCAAGCACCCGTTCGATGGCGGCGCGGCCCGTGGCCGGGTCCGCCGCCATACGGTCAAGCAGGCGGCGGCGCTCGGCGTCGTAGAGGTCGCGCTGGGACCGTCCCGACAGGAACTCTCCCAACCCCATGGAAAGGGCGTCGGCCATGAGGTTGGCCAGCCCGAAGACCAGAACGGCAATGGTGCCGAGACCCGCCACGCCCTCGGCCGATGCGCCGGCGAAGCCAGAGACGATGGCGAAGGTAGTGACGATACCATCGTTGCCGCCGAAGACGATCGGCTTCAGGAACTCCTGCGTTCCCGTCAGATGGGTGTGGCCGCTGCGGCGAAAGACCGTGTCGAACAGCATTCTGGCATGTCTCCAACGACTGAATGGTGCGCCGGGGCGCGCGCACTTGCAACACCCGAGCATGGAGTGCGCGCGCCCAAGCGAGGCTCCGGTCCTGTCGCGCAGGCGCGCGCCATGCGTCCGGCGCAAGGCGGGCATCCACGCTCTGCGGCGTCAGGACTGTTGAAACCGGGGGGCAACTGGCCGTATTTGAGGTCCAACGATGGAGAGACCATGCCCCGCGATCTGAAACTGCCCGGAGAGCGCCACCCCGAGAAGGCGCATCGCCCCGACAACGCCCAGCCGAAGAAACCGTCCTGGATCCGGGTGAAGGCTCCTACGTCCAAGGGTTACACCCAGACGCGGGATATCATGCGCGAGCACAAGCTGGTGACGGTCTGCGAAGAGGCGGGCTGCCCGAACGTGGGCGAATGCTGGAGCCAGGGTCACGCCACCATGATGATCATGGGCGAGATATGTACGCGCGGCTGCACCTTCTGCAACGTGGCGACGGGGCGGCCCGACGCGCTGGACGTGTTCGAGCCGGGGCGCGTGGCGGACGCGGTGCAGAAGCTGGGGCTGAAGCATGTGGTCATCACCTCTGTGGACCGTGACGATCTGGACGACGGCGGGGCCGAGCATTTCGCCCAGACGATCCGGGCCGTGCGGCACCGCGCGCCGGACACCACGATCGAGATCCTGACGCCGGATTTCCTGAAGTGCGCGCCGGAAGCGCTGGAAACGGTGGTGGCGGCGAAGCCGGACGTGTTCAACCACAACCTGGAAACCGTGCCGGGCCTGTACCCCGAGGTGCGGCCGGGCGCGCGCTATTTCCATTCGCTGCGGCTGTTGCAGCGGGTGAAGGAACTGGACCCGGCGATGTTCACCAAATCGGGTCTGATGGTTGGCCTTGGCGAGACCGCGCCGCAGGTACGGCAGGTGATGGACGACATGCGGTCGGCCGATGTGGATTTCCTGACCATCGGCCAGTACCTGCAACCGACGACCAAGCACCACGCCGTCGAGCGGTTCGTCACGCCCGAGGAATTCGCGGCCTACGAGAAGGCCGCCTATGGCAAGGGTTTCCTGATGGTGTCGGCGACGCCGCTGACGCGGTCGAGCTATCATGCAGGCGATGATTTCGAGCGGATGCGCGCGGCCCGGCTGGAACGTCTGGCGCGGGGCTGAGGGGCGTCAGCCCAGCGGGCAAAGCCTGAAATCCAGCGGTATCGTCTCTCCGGCCTGCGACAGTTGCAGGCGGCTCATGTCCAGATAATTGATCTCGAACCGGGTGCGGGCCGGCGCTCCGTCGGCGAATTCGCACAGCGCCTCTCGCTCTTCGGTGGTTCCCGGGCGCGGCGTCAGGTCGAAAGGGGTGTCGAACCGGCAGGTTCTGGGCCCGGAGTCCAGGATCTCGTAATCGAGCAGCACCGTGTCAGCTGTCATCGCGGCAAAGACCGCGCCGTCGCCGCCGATCCCGGCAAAGGGCGCGCAGCCGCGCGGGTCCGATATCCAGACGGCGGGACCCTGCGCAAGGGCGGTGGTGGCCGACAGGGCGAGGGCGGGCAAGACAAGGCGGATCATGATGTGGCACCCCTTGGAAGGATATCGGCAAGCATAGCCCGGAAAGCGCGCGTTTTCGACCGGCAATGCGCGCGGAACGGGGCGGCTGGCGCGGGGCGTGGACCCCGCGCGCCGATGGTCAGTTGACCGGAAGCGCCTTCAGGTAGGCTGCGATCGCCTCGCGGTCCGCGGCGGGCAGCTTTGCCGTGTTGGACACGACAGAGGCCATGTGGCCGCCGGCGCTGTCGAACTCGGGCGTGAAGCCGGATTCGAGGTAGTAGGCGATATCGGTGGCCGACCACGTCAGGCTGTCGGGCAGAAGCGAGGGGATGCGCCCCGGTCCGCTGGGGTTCGGGCCGCCCGCCATCCAGTTCGCGGTATCGAGCCCGCCGAATGCGTCGCGGGGCGTGTGGCATTCGCTGCAATGGCCCGGCCCCTCGACCAGATAGCGGCCGCGCTCCAGCAGCGCGTCGCCCGGATCTGCCATCACCCAGTCAGGATCGAGGTTGAGCAGTTTCCACAGGCCGATGCCGCGCCGGATGGTGAAGGGAAAGCCCATATCGTGCGGGGCGCTTGGGGTGTCAGAGGCGGGCAGGGTGTCGAGATACGTCTTCAGGTCGGCGATGTCCTGAACCGACATGCGCGCGTAGGACGTGTAGGGGAAGGACGGGTAATAGTGCGCCCCGTCCGGCGACACCCCGCGCAGCATGGCGTTGGCCAGATCCTCGACCGACCATGCGCCGATGCCGTGGGTCGGATCGGGAGAGATGTTTGGTGAGACGAAAGTGCCGAACGGGCTTTCGAGCCGCATTCCGCCTGCGAGAATCAGCTTGTCCTCGCCCTGTGCCCCGGGGGCGGCGTGGCACGAGACGCAGCCGCCGGCCCAGAAAAGCTGTTCGCCGCGCCCCGCCTCGCCCTTGACGCTGGCGACGGCGGAGCCGGGCAGGCGATCGGGGCGGGTCAGCCAAAGGCCGGCGACCACGCCCGCAATGCCAAGAACGACAAGGATCTTCAGAAGCTTGCGCATGGCTGCGCCGATCAGCTGTCAGCTTCGCGGAATGCCTCGTGGCAGGCCTGGCAGGTGCCGCCGATGCCGCGCAGCGCCGGGCCAAGAGCGTCCTGCCCGTCGGCGACAGAGGCTGCGGCAGCCGCTGCCGCCGCTCCGAAGGCTTCCCAGTCGGCGCGGAAACCGGCCATGTCATCCCAGATCATCGGCAGGGCCCGGGTGCCGTCGATGGACATGTTGTCCGATCCCGGACGCCACAGCGGGCGCTGGTTGATCTGGCTGACGGCCACCAGCGAATCCACCGCGGCCTGTGCCATCTCGGCATTGTACTCGATGTTGCCGCGGGCCATGCCGCCGAGGATGCCAAGGTTGATCGCCATGATCCGCATTTCGCCTTGCCGCGCCTTGAGCGGGGCCTCGAAGTCCTGCGCCAGAGCGGGGGCAGAGGCGCTGGCGAAGATCGCGGCGGCGGCAAGGGCGATGAGTCCGGTCTTCATGGGGATCTCCTTGGGTCAAGTTGTCACAGGCCGGACGCTAGCACCGGTTGTGCACAGATTCCCGGGACATTCTTTGGCTGCGTGTTCACAAAATCGTGCTTTGGTCCGGCGCGTTCAGAACCTTCCCCTTGGCGTGGCGTCAAGCGTCAGCCATGCGGGAAAGCCAAACAGGCGTTCCAGCGCAAAGAGCGCAAGGCAGAGCGCGATCACGCCCAGCACCAGCTTGACGCGTGCGTCCGATGGCGGACGGCGCGCCCAGAGTGACATCTTCAGGAATCCGCGCAGGCCCACGGGAGTGTCAGTCCGTGAAGCGCACCGCCCCGATATAGGGCAGGTTGCGGTTGCGCTGTGCGTAGTCGATTCCATAGCCCACGACGAATTCGTCGGGGATCTCGAAGCCGGTCCATGTGGCCTTAATGTCGACCTCGCGACGCGATGGCTTGTCCAGAAGCGCAATGGTTTCCAGCCGCCGCGGGCCCTTGGAGCGCAGGAGGTTCACGACGTGGTGCAGCGTGTGGCCGGTGTCGACGATGTCCTCGACGGCCAGTACGTCGCGGCCCTGTATCTCGCCGCGCAGGTCCTTGAGGATGCGCACCTCGCGGCTCGATTCCATGCCCGAGCCGTAGGAGGATGCTTCGAGGAAATCGACCTCGACCGGCAGGTCGAGTTCGCGCACCAGATCGGCGATGAAGACGAAAGAGCCGCGCAAGAGCCCCACGACCACCAGCTTTTCGGTGCCCCTGAAGGCCGTCTGGATTTCGCGTGCAAGGGTTTCGATCCGTGCGGCGATGGCCTTGGCAGAGATCATTTCGTCTATGACGTATGGTCGCTCGGTCACGGCATACCCTTGATTTCCCCGGCGCAGTCTACGAAATGGCGCGCCAGTGTCATCAGCGAAAGCGCGTATGCCGACCCATTCCGAAATCCGCACGCTGCCCTACTCGGCGCAGCAGATGTACGATCTGGTCGCGGACGTGGCGCGCTACCCGCAATTCCTGCCGTGGTGCGCGGCCGCGCGGGTGCGGTCCACCCGCCCGATCGAGGGCGGCGGCGAGGTGATGGAGGCGGACCTTGTGATCTCGTTCCGGGTGTTTCGCGAACGTTTCGGCAGCCGCGTCACGCTTTGGCCGGCGGAATTGCGGCTGGACACCGAGTACCTTGACGGGCCGTTCCGGCACATGGTGTCGAACTGGGCGTTCCGCGATCTGGACGCTGGCGGCTGCGAGGTGAAGTTCCACGTGGATTTCGAGTTCCGCAACGCGATCCTGCAAAGCGTGATCGGCGTCGTCTTCAACGATGCCATGCAGCGGATCGTGCGCGCGTTCGAGCGGCGTGCGGCAGAGCTTTACGGGACGTCGGGGGCAAGGGCGTGACGATGGGCGCGACGATGCGGTTCGCCGGGTTCGCGGTGACGGCGGCCCCGGGCGAGACCGCGCGGCGCATCCAGCGGCTTTCGCTGATGGACTGGGCGGCCTGCGCCATCGCCGGCACCGACGAGCCGGTGGCGCGGATCCTGCGGGATCTGGCGCTGGAGGACGGCGGCCGGGGCGAGGCAAGCGTCGTGGGATCGGGTGTCCGCCTGCCTGCGCGGGCGGCGGCGCTGGTGAACGGTGCGGCCAGCCATGCGCTGGACTTCGACGACACGCATTTCGCGCATATCGGGCATCCTTCGGTGGTGGTGATTTCCGCCGCGCTGGCCGTGGCCGAGATGACGGGCGCGGATGACACGGCGTTCACCGACGCGGCGCTGGTGGGGGCCGAGTTGTCGGTGCGGCTGGGCATCTGGCTGGGGCGCGGGCATTATCAGGCGGGCTTTCACCAGACGGCGACGGCGGGTGTTTTCGGCGCGACCGGGGCCGCCGGGCGCCTGCTGGGGCTGGACGCCGGGCAGATGGCCCATGCGCTGGGGCTGGCGGCGACGCGGGCGGCCGGGCTGAAAAGCCAGTTCGGGACGATGGGCAAGCCCTATCACGCGGGCATGGCGGCGGCGGCGGGTGTCGAATGCGCGGCGCTGGCAGCGCGCGGGTTCGTGTCGCGCCCTGACGGGATAGAGTGTGCACAGGGCTTTGGGCCCACCCATGCCGGAACCGGGGACGGGGCGGCGTTCGACGGGATGGACGAGGCGTGGCTGTTCGAGACGGTCAGCCACAAGTTCCATGCCTGCTGCCACGGAACGCACGCTGTGCTGGAGGCGCTGTCGGGGGTCGCGGACGCGGTGGCGCCGGGCGACGTGACGGCGGTTGACGTGGCGGTGCATCCGCGCTGGCTTTCGGTGTGCGACCTGCCCGCGCCCGAGACGGGGCTGGAGGCGAAGTTCAGCTTTCGCCTGACGGCGGCGCTGGTGCTGGCGGGCCAGGATACCGGGCTGAGCGGGACATTCACGGATATGGCGACGCGCGACCCGGTGCTGGTGGCGCTGCGCGACCGGGTGCGGGTGACGGGAGACGAGGCGCTGGCAGAGACGGCGGCACGGGTGCGGGTGACAGCGGGGGACCGGGTGGCCGAGGCGGCGCATGACATTGCCGCGCCGATCGCGCCCGATGTGCTGGCGTCGCGGTTGCGGGCCAAGGCGGCGGGGCTGTTGGGGGCAGAGCGCGCGCAGGCGCTGGCGGCGGTGACGGTCGAGGCGCCGCAGGTGGCCGGGCTGGCGGCGCTGCTGCGCGGCTAGGCCGGTCTAGGCGCCGAGGGCGTTTGCGAGAAGCGCCAGTGCGTGGTCGCGGCTGGCGGCGCGCACGGCGGCGCGGCCCGGGGCGCCGAACTCGACGGTTTCGGTGAAGGTGGGCCGGCCCCGGGCGGCGAGGCCGAAGCAGACGCGCCCCTCTGGCTTGTGCCCGGACCCGCCGGGACCGGCGATGCCGGTGATCGAGACCGCGAGCGTGGCGACGGAGTGGGCCAGCGCGCCTTCTGCCATTTCGCGGGCGACCTGTTCGGACACCGCGCCATGGGCGGCGAGGGTGGCGGCGGACACGCCCAGCATCTGGGTCTTGGCGGCGTTGGAATAGGTGACGAAGCCCCGGTCGAAAACATCGGAAGAACCGGGAATGTCGGTCAGCGCGGCGGCGACCATGCCGCCGGTGCAGCTTTCGGCGGTGGCAAGCGTGGCGCCGCTGTCGCGCGCCAGCCCGAGGAGCGCGGCGGGGGTCACAGCCCCAGCACCCCGTGCGCCACGCCCGCCGCGGCGGCGACCACGATGGCGGCAAGAAGGCCGGCGAACACATCGTCCAGCATGACGCCAAGGGGCCCGTGGCGGCGGTCGGCCCAGCCCACGGGGCCGGGTTTCCAGATGTCGAACAGGCGGAACATCACGAAGGCGCCGATCCAGCCCGGCCAGGGGAAGACCCAAGGTTCCGCGCCCGCGTGCCACAGCCCCGCCGACAGCGGCCAGAGCGCGATCCACTGGCCCACGACCTCGTCAATGACGATCTCCGAGGGGTCCTTGTCGGCGCTGTCCGCGGTGACGCGGGCCGTCGCCCACCAGCCGATGCCGAAGGCGGCGAGCGTCGCCAGCGCCAGCCCCGGAAAGCCTGTCAGGCCGTGCAGGATCCACGCGGCGGGAATGGCGGCGGCGGAGCCCCATGTGCCCGGCGCGCCGGGAAGGCGGCCGACGCCGAAGGCGGTGGCGACAAGGCGGCTCATCCCGCGATCACCGTGACGGTGGCGAGCGCGGCGATGCCTTCTTCCCGCCCGGTGAAGCCGAGGCGTTCGGACGTGGTGGCCTTGACGCTGATGCGGCCGGGGTCCAGCGCCATGATGCGTGCCAGTTCCGCCTGCATGGCGGCGGCGTGGGGGCCGATCTTTGGCCGTTCGCAGATCAGTGTCACGTCGACGTTGGCGATGCGGAAACCGCGCGCCGCGCAGAGGCCAACGGCGTGTTCAAGGAAGATGTGGCTTGCTGCGCCTTTCCACCGGGGATCGGACGGCGGGAAATGGCGGCCAATGTCGCCTTCGGCCAGCGCGCCATAGATGGCGTCGGTGATGGTATGCATCCCCACGTCGGCGTCCGAATGCCCCTTTAACGCGCGGTCGTGGGGAACGCGGATGCCGCAGAGGATCACGTGATCGCCCGGTTCGAAGGCGTGCACGTCAAAGCCGCTGCCGGTGCGGATGTCCATGGGCGTCTCCAGGAACTGGGCGGCGCGGGCGAAATCCTCGGGCCGGGTGATCTTTAGGTTGCGCTCGTCTCCGGGGACGATGGCCACGGTCAGGCCGGCGGCGCGCGCCACCTCGACGTCGTCGGCGGCCCCGCCGGGATGGGCGCGATGGGCGGCAAGGATCGCGTCGAAGCGGAACCCTTGCGGCGTCTGGGCCCGGAAAAGGCCGGTGCGGTCGCGGGTGCCGGTGACGTGGCCCGCCTCACCCAGCCAGAGCGCGTCGGTCACTTCGAGCGCGGGGGCGGCGCCGTCGTGGGTGCCGAGGGCGTCCAGTACCGAATCGACCACCACGGACGGCACAAGAGGCCGGGCGACGTCATGGATCAGCACCTGTGTCACGCCGCTTCCGGCAAGCGATTCGAGACCCGCGCGCACCGAGGCGTCCCTGGTCGCGCCCCCTGCGACGGCCATCGCGCCGGGAAAGCCGGCGGCGCGGTCCATGTCGTCAGGGTGAAGGACAATAACGATCCGGTCTATGCGGGGCAGGTCGGCAAAGGCCGCCAGCGTGCGTGCCGCCACCGTCTGGCCGCACAGGTCCTGCCACTGTTTCGGCAGGTCGCCCCCGGCACGGGTGCCGCGCCCGGCGGCGACGATGATTGCGGCTGTGGTCATGCGCTCTCCTCGGGTTGTCTTTAGGGTTCCGTCCCGGCGCTGACAATGGGCGTGAAAAACGCGCCATATCCGCCTATTTTTTGTGCAAAGAGTGATTTTCGAGGCTATGCTGCAAGGCAGCGATTTGAAATTCCCTCTGCGGCGCAGTACGTGTGACCCGTGTGCACAAGGATTAATCACGTGAGCAGTCAGGCAGCAATCCTGCCATCCCCTCCGGTTCTTCTGGCCCCCATGGCCGGGATCACCGACCTGCCGTTCCGCCGGCTGGTGGCCCGCTTCGGTGCCGGGCGCGTGGTCAGTGAAATGGTCGCGAGCCAGGAGATGGTGCAGGCCAAGGCCGGCGTGCGCGAGCGGGCAGAGCTTGGATTCGGCGAGGCAGATACAGCGGTGCAGCTGGCCGGCGGCGATCCGGTCTGGATGGCCGAGGCGGCGCGCATCGTCGAGGCGAACGGCGCCCGCGTGATCGACATCAACATGGGCTGCCCGGCCAAGAAGGTGACAAACGGGCTGTCGGGGTCCGCGCTGATGCGTGATCTGGACCACGCGCTGTCCTTGATCCGGGCCGTGGTGGGCGCGGTGTCGGTGCCCGTGACGCTGAAGACGCGGCTTGGCTGGGATCATGACCGGCTGAACGCACCCGAGCTTGCCCGGCGCGCCGAGGAGGCCGGTGTGCGGCTGGTGACGATCCACGGGCGCACGCGCTGTCAGTTCTACAAGGGCCATGCGGACTGGGCGGCGATTCGCGGCGTGACAGAGGCGGTCGGGATACCGGTGATCGCCAATGGCGACATCGACGGGCCCGCCGCGGCCACCGCCGCGCTGCGTCAGTCGGGCGCGGACGGGGTGATGGTGGGCCGCGCCATTCAGGGCCGCCCGTGGCTTCTGGCAGACATCGCGCATGCGCTTTACGCCGCGCCGCGCCCCGTGGTGCCGCGCGGCGGCGCGCTGGCCGACATGGTTGCGGGGCATTACGAGGACATGCTGTCGTTTTACGGTGGCACGCTGGGGCTGCGCGTCGCGCGCAAGCATCTGGGCTGGTACATGGACGGGCAGGGGACGCCCGCGGCCCTGCGGCGCGAGGTGCTGACGGCAGGCGACGCGCGAGCGGTGCTGGCGCGGCTTCCGATGGCGCTGGCGGGGGAAACGGCGGTGGCGGCATGAACGCGCTGGACGCCACGATCTGGGCCTCTCTTCCGATGCCTGCGCTGCTGATAGATGCAGAGGATCTCATCATCGACATCAACCCGGCGGCCGAGCAGTTCCTGAACGTCTCGGCGCGCGGGCTGAAGGATGCGCCGGTGTTCGACCGTCTGGCGATCGACGCGCCGCTGGACGAGGCGTTCCGGCGGGTGCGGTCGGACCTTGCCGCACTGTTCATCAACACCGCCGAGGTATCGACAGGGGCCTCTCCGCCGGTGAGCTGCAACATCCAGGTCGCGCCGCTTCTGGGGATACCGGGCCATGTGATCGTGACGCTGGAGCCGCGGCGGATCGCCGACCGGCTGGGACGCGCGCATTCGGTCAAATCGGCGGCCAAGTCGGCCATCGGCATGGCCGAGATGCTGGCGCACGAGATAAAGAACCCGCTGGCCGGGATCACCGGGGCCGCGCAGCTGCTCAGCATGAACCTGACGAACGGCGATCTGGAACTGACGGACCTGATCGTGGCCGAGACCCGTCGGATCAATGCGCTGGTCGACCAGGTCAGCCAGTTCGGCAACCTGCGCCCGCCCGAACGCAAGGTGGTCAACGTGCACGACCTGCTGGACCGGGCGCGCAAGTCGGCCGCGGTGGGGTTTGGCGCGCACATGAATTTCGTCGAGGACTACGACCCTTCGCTGCCGCCGACCTTCGTGGACGGCGACCAGATGCTTCAGGTGTTCCTGAACCTTCTGAAGAATGCCGCCGAGGCGGCGGGCAAGGGCGGCGGCACTATCCGGCTGCGGACCTTCTATGACATGTCGTTGCGGCTGCGGCGGCAGGACGGGTCCGGCGGGCCGCTGCCGCTTCAGGTCGAGATCGTCGACGACGGACCCGGGCTGCCGCCCGAGATCGCGGCGGAGGCGTTCGAGCCCTTCGTTTCGGGCCGTGAGAACGGCACCGGGCTGGGGCTTGCGCTGGTGAGCAAGATCATCTCGGACCACGACGGCTGGGTGACGGTGGATTCGGTGCCGGGGCACACCGTGTTCCGCATGTCCCTTCCGCTGGCCCCCAAACAGACAGAGCAGACATGAGCGCGGATCCCCCGCAGGAGGATGACTGATGGACGGAACGGTTCTGGTCGCGGACGACGATCGCACGATCCGGACGGTGCTGACGCAAGCGCTGACGCGTGCCGGTTGCAAGGTTCATGCGACCTCGTCGATGGTGACGCTGATGCGCTGGGTCGAAGAGGGCAAGGGCGACCTTGTGATCTCGGACGTGGTGATGCCCGATGGAAACGGGCTGGATGCGCTTCCCAAGATCGCAGAGGAGCGGCCGGGCCTGCCGGTGATCGTCATCTCGGCGCAGAACACGATCATGACCGCGATCCAGGCCGCCGAGAAGGAGGCCTATGACTACCTGCCAAAACCCTTTGACCTGCCGGATCTGATGAAGCGGGCGGCGCGGGCGCTGGACGTCAAGCGCCGCGCGACCCCGGCGCGGCCCAAGGAAGGGGCGGCCAACGACGACTTGCCGCTGGTGGGACGCACACCGGCGATGCAGGCGCTTTACCGGCTGGTGGCGAAGGTCATGAACACCGAGTTGCCGGTCTTGATTACCGGGGAGTCGGGCACGGGCAAGTCGCTGATCGCGCGGGCCATCCATGATTTTTCGGACCGGCGCACGCTGCCCTTCGTGGTTGCGGCCGCGGCGGACCTTGCAACGCTTGACGGGCCGTCCGCGCTGATTTCCCGGTCTCGCAACGGGTCGATCCTGTTCGACGAGGTGGGCGATCTGGACATGGAGGCGCAGGCGCGCATCGTCCGGATGCTGGACAGCTTCAGCGATTCCGGGCCGCGCGTGCTGGCCACAAGCCAGGCCGATCTGGCCCAGCGGATGGAGGCGGGCGCCTTCCGGCAGGACCTGTTCTACCGGCTGGGCGGCGTGTCGCTGGCGGTGCCATCGCTGCGCGAGCGGGTAGACGACATCCCGCTTCTGGCCGAACATTTCCTTCTGCGCGCCGAGCGCGACGGCCTGCCGCTGCGGCGGCTGTCGTCCGACGCGATGGATCTGGTGCGCGCCTACAGCTGGCCGGGCAACGTTCGGCAGCTGGAGAACACCGTGCGCCGTCTTGTGGTGACCGCCACCGAAGAAGAAGTCGCGCGCGGCGAGGTCGAGCGGGTGCTTGGCAGCCAGCCCGCGATGGAGCCGCTTCGGGGCGGCGGCGAGGGCGAGAAGCTTTCGGCGTCGGTCGCAAAGCACCTGCGGCGCTATTTCGACCTGCATGGCGGCGTCCTGCCGCCGCCGGGGCTTTATCAGCGAATCCTGCGAGAGGTTGAAATGCCGCTGATCGAGATCGCGCTGGACGCCACGGGCGGAAATCAGGCCAAGTGCGCGGATTTACTGGGAATCAACCGTAATACGCTGCGTAAAAAGATCACTGACCTCGATATTCAGGTGACACGCCGCCGCAAGTTGATGTAAAGAAGTCACATAAGAGTGGCAAATCGGTCGCAGACCGGACGAGCCACCACGGCGGTCTTGCCGCAAGAGCGGTGCTTTGTGTGAGGTTGGCGACGTGCGCACGGCGGTGCTGGGCGTAAGCCTTGAAAACCTGAGTCGCCTGCGGCGAACGCGGCGGGTCCAGAATGCTGCGGCCATCGGGCTGATCGTTCTGGCACCAGTGCTGGCCGTGGCAACCTATCTTGTGTTCGGGCCGCTGGATCAGGGGGCGACGACGATGTCGCTGCGGCTGGTGCTGCTGGCAGACCTTGTCTACGTGCTGGTTCTGGCCGCGCTGGTGTTGCAGCGCATCGCTCAGATGATCGCGGCGCGGCGGGCGCATTCGGCGGGTTCACAGCTTCACCTTCGCCTGACGGGCGCGTTTGCGGTCATCGCGCTTCTGCCGACGGTGCTGGTTGCGATCTTTGCCGGGCTGACCGTGAATGTCGGGCTTGAAGGCTGGTTTTCGGACCGCGTGCGCGAGGCGCTGCGCAACTCGCTGACGGCGGCGGAGGCCTACGAACAGGAGCACCGCGAGGATATCGCGGCCGATGCCGACCTGCTGGCGGCCTACCTGAGCCAGCGGCGCAACGTGTTGTCCATCGTGTCGGATGGCGACCTGCGGCAGGAACTGGGGCTTGGCCAGTCGCTTGTGCAAAGGGGCCTGCGCGAGGCCTTCGTCATCGACGGCACCGGCGAGATCCGGGTCAGGGGCGAACGGTCCTACCTGTTCGATTTCGAGGAACCGCCGACCGAGGCGATCGATCGGGCGCGGGCGGGCGAAACCGTGGTGATCGAGGATTGGGACAACAACGAGTTTCGGGCGCTGACGCGGCTTGACGGGTTCATTGACCGGTTCCTTTACGTCAGCCGCGAGGTCGACGGCGATCTTCTGGCCTTGCTGGATGACACGCAGGAGACGGTCGGGCTTTATAATCAGCTGGAGTCCGAACGGGGGCGCATCCTGTTCGAGTTCGGGCTGCTTTACGTGGGTTTCGCAGTGATCCTGATCCTTGCCGCGATCTGGCTGGGTCTTTGGTTCGCCGAACGCCTGTCGCGCCCCGTGGGGCGGCTGGCGGGCGCGGTGCAGCGCGTGGGCGCGGGCGATCTGGACGTGCAGCTGAAGGAAGAGCAGAGCGACGATGAGATCGCGATGCTGGGGCGTATCTTCAACCAGATGACCCGGCAGCTGAAAGGCCAGCGTGACGCGCTGCTGGACACGAACGCACAGATCGAGCGTCGCCGGCGTCTGTTCGATTCGGTTCTGTCCTCGGTTACAGCGGGGGTCGTGGGGCTGGATTCCGAAGGGCGGGTGACCTTCGTCAACCGTTCGGCCGAGCGGCTGTTGTCGCTGCCGCAAGGATCATCCCCGCATGTGACGCTGGCGCTGGCGGTGCCCGAGTTCGGCGCGCTTTTCGATCGGCTCAAGGCCGGGCCGGGCGAGGTGGCGCAGGAAGAGATCAAGGTGGCCCGCGAGGGCAAGCTGGAGAACCTGCTGGTGCGGATGGCGACCCGGCGCTCGCAGGACGGCACGCTGGAGGGATACGTGGTGGCCTTTGACGATGTCACGGATCTTGTGACGGCACAGCGCATGGCCGCCTGGGGAGACGTGGCGCGGCGGATCGCACACGAGATCAAGAACCCGCTGACGCCGATAAAGCTGGCGGCGGAGCGGCTGCAATACAAGATCACGCCGCAGGTGGATGCCGACACCGCCGCCATGGTGACGCGCAACACCGGCGTGATCGTGCGCCAGACCGATGACCTGCGCCGGATCGTCGACGAGTTCTCGAAATTCGCGCGGATGCCCGAGCCCGAGCGGCGCAACAACGATCTGGTCAAGCTGGTGCGCGACGCGGTGACGTTGCAGGATGGCGCGGTGGCGGACGTGCAGGTGAAGGCGACCCTGCCTTCGGAAGAGATCGTCGCCGACCTGGACGCCACGATGATAAGCCAGGCGCTGACCAACCTGATCAAGAACGCCGGCGAGGCGATCGAGACCCTGCGCGAAAAGGGTGCGCCCGAGGGGCACGCGGGCGAGGTTCGGGTGACGCTGGAGCGGGCCGAGGGACAGGCGCTTATCACGGTGTCGGACAACGGAATCGGCCTGCCCGAGGACCGCGCGCGGTTGTTCGAGCCCTACGTGACCACGCGCGACAAGGGCACCGGGCTGGGGCTGCCCATCGTCAAGAAGATCATCGAGGAACACGGCGGCACGCTGATCCTGACCGATGCCGCGCCTTTCGCGCCGGGCGCGCGACCGGGCGCACGTGCCGAGGTGCGGCTGCCGCTGGCGGCGGGCGCGCCGGCCGACATGACACAACGAGAAACGGTTTGAGGGGGCAGAGATGGGCGACATCCTGATCGTCGACGACGAACGCGACATCCGCGAGCTGATCGGGGATATTCTGGAGGACGAGGGGTATACCACCCGGCTGGCCGCGAACTCTGAAGAGTGCATGGCGGCGATCGGAGAGGAGCCTCCGGCGCTGATGATCCTGGACATCTGGCTGAAGGACAGCCGGATGGACGGGATCGACATTCTAAAGACCGTGAAGCGTGACACGCCCGGCATTCCGGTGGTCATCATCTCGGGTCATGGCAACATCGAGATCGCGGTGGCCGCGATCAAGCAGGGGGCCTATGACTTCATCGAGAAGCCCTTCAACATAGATCAGCTGATGGTGGTGATCCGGCGGGCGATGGAAACCTCGCGCCTGCGCCGCGAGAACGTGGAGCTGCGCCGCCGCGAGGTGACGACCGCCGAGATGATCGGCGGCAGCGCGGTGTTCAAGGCGCTGAAATCGCAGCTGGACAAGGTGACCAAGTCGAATGGGCGGGTGATGCTGTCGGGGGCGGCGGGCAGCGGCAAGGAAATGGCGGCGCGCTATATCCACGCCAATTCGCAGCGGGCGGGGTCGCCCTTTGTCTCTGTCAACTGTGCCTCGATCGAGCCCGACCGGATGGAAGAGGTTCTGTTCGGGCGTGAATCCTCGGCGCGCGGGGTGGAGCCGGGGCTTCTGGACGAGGCCGACAGCGGCATTCTCTATCTCGACGAGGTGGCGGACCTGCCGATGGGGACGCAGTCGAAGCTTCTTCGCGTGCTGGTGGATCAGCAATTCCTGCGCGTCGGCGGCTCGGACAAGGTGCGGGTGGATATCCGTGTGATCTCGTCCACGAACCGGGATCTGCAGGAAGAGATCGGTGCCGGGCGATTCAGGCAAGAGCTTTACCACCGGCTGAACGTGGTGCCGATCGCGGTGCCGACGCTGGAGGAACGGCGCGACGACATTCCGGTGCTTGCCGGGCATTTCATCGACCATTTCAACAAGACGCAGGGTCTGCCCCAGCGCGGGCTGAGCGATGACGCGGTGGCACTGTTGCAGACGATGGTCTGGCCCGGCAACGTGCGGCAGTTGAAGAACGTGATCGAGCGCGTGCTGATCCTGGGCGAGTGCACAGGGCCCATCGGAGCCGACGAGTTGCCCGAGTCGGACGAACGGCGCGACGGCGACGGACGCGTGGTGCTATCGGGAAGCCTTGCCACGCTGCCCCTGCGCGAGGCGCGCGAGTTGTTCGAGCGGGAATACCTGCTGACGCAGATCAACCGCTTCGGCGGCAACATCAGCCGCACCGCGTCATTCGTGGGCATGGAGCGGTCTGCCCTGCACCGCAAGCTCAAGTCGCTGGGCGTGGTCACCTCGACCAAGGCGGGCGCGCGGGTCGCGCATGTCGAGCCCGAGGATGCCGACAGCGCCTGATTGACCTTGGCCGGGCGGTCTGCCATGCCTTGGGACCGGGGACCCAGAAGGCAGTGCGATGAAGGTCATCATCTGCGGGGCTGGCCAGGTTGGCTGGCAGATCGCGCGGCACTTGTCCGGCGAGAAGAACGACGTGACGGTGGTCGACCACGATGCCGACCTCGTGCGGCGGGCCACCGATACGCTGGACGTGCAGGGCGTTGCCGGGCACGCGAGCTATCCCGATGTGCTGGAACGCGCGGGCGCGCGCGACGCCGACATGGTCATCGCCGCCACCCATTCGGACGAGGTGAACATGGTCACCTGCCAGGTGGCGCATTCGGTCTTTGCCGTGCCGCGCAAGATCGCGCGCCTGCGCGCGCAAAGCTACCTTACGGCAATCTATTCGGACCTTTACCGGCGCGACCACATGCCCATCGACGTGGTCATCAGCCCCGAGCGCGAGGTCGCCGAGGCGGCGCTGCGCCGGCTGGCGGCGCCTGCGGCCTTTGACACCGAAAGCTTTCTGGACGACATGGCCCAGTTGCTGGGACTCGTGCTGGACGAGGATTGCCCGGTGGTGAACACGCCGCTGCGGCAGCTGACGGACCTGTTTTCGACGCTGCGCGCGATCGTTGTCGGGGTCCGGCGCGAAGGCACGCTGTTCGCGCCGGAGCCGGGCGACCAGCTTTTCGCGGGCGACCAGATCTATGTCTTTGCCCATCGTGACGATGCGGCGCGCACGATGGAGATCTTCGGCAAGGAGGTGCGCAAGCAGGAGCGCGTGGTGATCGTCGGTGGCGGCAACGTGGGTCTGGCGGTCGCGCAGGCGCTGGAGCGGCGCAGCGAACGGGTCCGCGCCAAGATGATCGAGAAGAACCGACGCTGTGCCGAACGGGCCGCGGACGCGCTGGAACGCACCATCGTTCTGCATGGCGACGGGATGAACGCCGAACTGCTGGCCGAGGCCAATATCGAGCGCGCAGACGCCCTGCTGGCCGTCACGGACGACGACAAGACGAACCTGCTGACGGCGGTGCGGGCCAAATCGGCGGGCTGCAAGATGACGATCTGTCTTGTCAACGACCCGACGTTGGTGCCCTTGATGGACCCGCTCAACATCGACGCCTACATCAATCCGCGCACCACGACGGTAAGCTCTATCCTGCGGCACATCCGTCACGGGCGCGTGCGCGAGGTCTATTCGATCGGTGACGCAGAGGCCGAGGTGATCGAGGCGCAGGTGCTGTCGACGTCGCCCATCGCCGGCAAGGCGATCCGCGACATCGACTTTCCCGAGGGTGTGCTGGTGGGCGGTGTCTTGAAGAACGGCAAGGTCATCAAGCCGTCGGGCAGCACCCGGATCGAGGAAGGCGACGTGATCGCCATCTTCTCGATGGCGGCGGACGTGCCGGAGGTCGAGCGGCTTCTGCAGGTCTCGATAGATTTCTTCTGATGCCCGAGCGCCTGTCGGAGCTGCCGCTGTTCGTCATCCTGACGGGCGTGATGGGGCTGGCGATGGCCCTGCCGGGGGCCTATGCGCTGGCGGTGGGCGACATGCAGGATGCGCAGGCCTTTATGGGCGGTGGCGGGCTGGTGCTGACGCTGGCGGTTCTGCTGGGGCTGGCGCTTGGCGGACGCACGCCGGAACGGCAGGCGCGCGAGGATCTCTTGTCGCTGCTGCTGGCCTTCACGCTTCTGCCGCTGGTGCTGGCGTTCCCCTTTCAGGCGGCGGTGGGCAACACCCGGCTTCTGAACGCGTTCTTCGAGATGGCCTCGTCCCTTACGACGACGGGGGCCTCGGTGTTTCCGGGGGCCGACAGGCTATCGGGGGCAGAGCATCTGTGGCGCGCGCTGGTCGGCTGGATGGGGGGGTTCCTGATCTGGGTCGCGGCGGCGGCGATCCTTGCGCCGATGAAGCTTGGCGGGTTCGAGGTGCTGTCGCCGCAGGAGCCGGGGCAGGGCGCGGCCATGTCGGGGCCGATCACGCGCGTGGCCGACACCCCCGAACGGGTACGCCGCTATGCGGTGATGCTGGCACCGATCTATGGGGGGCTGACGCTTGCGCTATGGATCGGGCTTATCATTCTGGGCGACGGACCGCTGGTGGCGGTGTGCCACGCGATGTCGACGCTGGCCACAAGCGGGATTTCCCCGGTAGGCGGGCAGGCCGGCGCCGCGTCGGGGGTGGCGGGCGAGGCGGTGATCTTTGTCTTCCTGTTCTTCGCCATCTCGCGCCAGACCTTTACCCGCGAACGGGGCGAGGGCGGGTTCGGCCGGGTGCTGTCGGACCATGAATTCCGCATGGGCGTGATGTTTGCGGGGATCGTGCCGCTGTTCTTGTTCATGCGTCACTGGGTGGGCGCGTTCGAGGTGGACGGGGGCGAGGATCTGCCCGCCGCGGCCTCGGCCCTGTGGGGCGCGATCTTTACCGTGCTGTCGTTCCTGTCGACCACAGGCTTCGTGTCGGTGGCATGGGATGAAAGCCAGAGCTGGTCGGGGCTGGCGACGCCGGGGCTGTTGCTGATGGGGCTGGCGCTGATCGGGGGCGGGGTGGCGACAACGGCCGGCGGGGTAAAGCTGTTGCGGGTCTATGCGCTGTACCGTCATGGGGCACGGGAACTGGAGCGGCTGGTGCATCCGTCCTCGGTGGGCGGCGCCGGTGCCAGCGCGCGGCGCATCAGGCGCGAGGGCGCCTATGTGGCGTGGATCTTTTTCATGCTGTTCGCGATCTCGATCGCTGCGGTGATGCTTGCGCTGGCGGCATCGGGCATCGGGTTCGAGACCGCGGTAGTCCTGACCATCGCGTCGCTGTCCACCACGGGACCGCTGGCCGAGGTGGCGGGCAGCACGCCCATTGCCTACGCGACGCTGAGTGATGCGGCCAAGCTGATCCTCGTGGGCGCGATGGTGCTGGGACGGCTGGAAACGCTGGCCATCATCGCACTGCTGAACCCGGATTTCTGGCGAAACTGACGCCGATCGTCTTGAATTCCATCGACTTCATGCTGAATTGGCCCTTTAACACCGGGGCAAGGCATATCATACTCCGCCCCGGAGCGATCCGGCCCGAGCGAAGAACACAGAAACGACAAGACAAGAAGGCAGTACACCATGCCCGCCGACAAGCAGAACCTGCAGGACGCCTTTCTCAATCACGTCCGGAAGACAAAGGTGCCGGTCACCATCTTCCTTATCAACGGCGTCAAGTTGCAGGGCGTGATCACGTGGTTCGACAATTTCTGCGTGCTTCTGCGCCGGGATGGACAGTCGCAGCTTGTCTACAAGCATGCCATTTCTACGATCATGCCGTCCCAGCCCATCAGCCTTTACGAAGGTGACGAATAACCTTGCAGAGCCATGACCGGCACGTGACCCGTGCCTGGGTGCTGCACCCCGACATCAAGAGCGATCCTGACCGCCGCGCCGCCGGGCCGGCGCTTGAGGAAGCCGTGTCTCTGGCCGCGGCGCTTCCGGATCTGGACGTGGTGGGATCCGAGGTGGTGCGACTGCCGCGTCCGCACCCCGGGGCTCTGTTCGGGTCGGGCAAGCTGGAGGAACTGGCCGAACGGTTCCGCGAAGCCGAGGTGGAGCTTGTGCTGGTGGACGGCCCGGTGTCGCCGGTTCAGCAGCGCAACCTGGAGAAGGAATGGAAGGTCAAGCTTCTGGACCGGACCGGCCTGATCCTTGAAATCTTTTCGGACCGGGCCCGCACGCGCGAGGGCGTCTTGCAGGTCGAGATGGCGGCGCTGAGTTATCAGCGGACGCGGCTGGTGCGGGCATGGACCCACCTGGAGCGTCAGCGCGGTGGACTGGGCTTCGTCGGCGGGCCGGGGGAAACCCAGATCGAGGCGGACCGGCGCGCCATCGACGACCAGCTGACGCGGCTGCGCCGACAGCTGGAAAAGGTGGTCAAGACCCGCACGCTGCACAGGGCTGCGCGCAAGAAGGTGCCGTTCCCGGTCGTCGCGCTGGTGGGCTATACCAACGCGGGCAAGTCGACGCTTTTCAACCGCGTCACCGGGGCCGATGTGATGGCCAAGGACATGCTGTTCGCCACGCTTGACCCGACGATGCGGGCCATCGGGCTGCCGGGCGGACAGAAGGTGATCCTGTCGGACACGGTCGGTTTCATCTCTGACCTGCCCACGCAACTTGTGGCGGCCTTTCGCGCCACGCTGGAAGAGGTGCTGGAGGCCGATCTTATCCTGCACGTGCGTGACATCAGCCATCCCGACAGCGATGCACAGGCCGCCGACGTGGAGGCGATTCTGTCAGCGCTTGGCATTGCCGAGGACACACCGGTGTTCGAGGTCTGGAACAAGACCGACCGGCTGGATCCCGAGCGTCAGGCGGCGGTGACCGCGCAGGCGACGCGAACCGAGGGGTTGTTCGCGCTGTCGGCCGTGACCGGCGAAGGTGTGGCGGCGTTGATCGAGGCGGTCGCGGCGCAGGTGGACGGCGTGCGAAGCGAACAGCGCCTTCACCTTGGCTTTGCCGAGGGCAAGCGCCGCGCATGGCTGCACCAGCAGGGCATCGTTACCGAAGAGACCGAGAGCGAAGACGGCTTTGACCTTGTGGTGCTCTGGACGGCGCGTCAGGAGCGGCAGTTCGCCGGGTTGTGAGGCGGGCGGGCGCCTTGCCGGGGCAGCACGGGCGGCTAGGTCGTTGCGTGGAAAGGCGGGGCCAATGACAGTTCTCATTCTCTACATCGTGACGGCGGGCGTGATCCTCATCGCCGACGCCATCGCGTTGCCGACCCTGATAAAGCCGGTGTTCGAGCGGCATGTCGGCGACATCCTGGCCGATCCGATCCGTCTGGCCCCAGCGGCGGCGTTCTACCTGTTCTATGCGGGTGCGGTCGTCTGGTTGGTAAGCCTGCCCGCGCTGGAAGGCGGGGGGCTGCGGCAAGCGGCGATCAACGGGGCGGTACTGGGCGCGGCGGCCTATGGGACCTACGAATTCACCAACCTCGCCACGATCCGGGGGTGGAGCTGGCAGATGGTGGCGATCGACCTGACATGGGGGACGCTCTTGACAGCGGCGGCGGCGGTGGCGGGGGTCGCCGTGGCGCGGGCGGTGGGCTGACGGGTCAGACCGCCGACACGCACGGTTGCCAGCCTCGGCGAGACATGAGCCAGGCCCAGAGCCCGAAGAGGACGAAAAGCGCCTTGCTCAGCGCGGCGCCGTCGATCTTGGGAACGGCTGCGGGACCTCCGGCGATGGTCGCGGTCGCATAGTCGAAGAAACTCGCGGGATTGAGATCGCCGGAAATCGGACCCCCGCCGCCGCTTACGGATTCGACGGTAACGGGACCGGGCACGGTGCCCCCAAGGTCGATCGCGAAGTCCACGAGGGGCTCGCCAATGTCGCTGGCGGTCCCGCCATCGAGCAGCAACTGGGTGATGATCTGACCGGCGAGGGCCGCGTCGCCCCACCACGGCTGGCTTTCAAGAAGCGCCACGTCCGTGTTGTAGCTCGTGTTGACCGATGTCAGCGTGTAGGTCACGCCCCCAACGGTCACGTCTACTGCAAGGGCCGGGGCGGGAAGGCACATGACCGACAGACCAAGGGCGGCGGCACGAAAGGACGCGGCAGGACGTCGGGACAGGCCTTCGAGCATCGGTTGCGCTCACCACCATGAAACACGCCTTCCGGGACATGCCTGTTTTCTGTGCGAGTAGAACACTTTCGCCCGCAGCCGTGCGGATGCGGGCCGGGGGATGTCCGGTGGCGGTCTCGGGGACGTCCTTGCGGGGATGCCTGTGGGGGGCGGCGTGCTGCGGGTCCCTGTCGGGCCTGCGGCGGCTCTTTCGCGTCACACGAGGCGCGTGCGCTGGCCGCGTTGCCACGCGGCGCCTGTCATGCGGTGAATAACGATCCGGCCCGGGGGCCCGGGCCTAGCGGCCCCAGCTGCGGACGGTGCCGCAATCCATGTGGACGAAGTTCGAGCTGGAGTAACGGCCGACGCCGCCCGCGCTGCAGGCGATTGCGGCGCGCGCCATCTGATCGACACTGCGCGATTCAAGCCGGAGATCGGCGGCCTGGCCCTTCATGTGGAGAGAGTTTCGCGCCACACCGCTGGAGCGGCTGCGCAGCATCGCGTTGGTTTCGGGCGAACGATAGCCCGAAAGCAGCATGTAAGGCTCTGTCACGTCGAGAAGTCTGTGCGCGGCGGCCATGATGTCGACGGTCCGGGCATCCATCCCGTAGGTCAGGTCATTGCGCCAGTCGCGCATGAAGTAATTCACTTCCTCCAGCGCGTCCTTGATGTATTCGCCCTCGACCCAGTAGATCGAATGGATGCTTTCGCCGGTGCGTCCCGAGTACATCTTGATTCTGCGGATATCCCCCGCGCCGCGCAGCAATCCAAAGGCGTTGGAGTAGGTCGGGGCGGCAACAACCGCGGTGGCCGCGAATGCCCCAATTAACGCGCGACGGGTCAAGCCCGATGAGCCGGTCGATTTCATGCGTCCTGCGTCCCGTTTTCTGTCCGTCTGCCGCGACGTTGCGCGGCATCTGCCTCATCCCCAGGCGTGGGTTTTATGACACATGGAGAATGTTTTACCAACCCGCTTGTGTCCCTTCTGCCGCGCCCTGCCGGGCTATCGGCGAAATTCTGCTGAATCGCGATGAAGATTCGATGAAGACCGGTGTCGGCGGCCGGTGTGGCCCATGCGGAACAGACTGCGGACTGGCGCAAATGTGATGGGTTTCACAGACGCTCGATGGTGTAACATCTACGTGAAAATCAGCTTTACCTTGACAGAGGGGAATCGATGTCCCAGACCGTGAATGGCCGCCTATTCCTGACCGTTGGCTTCCTGTGTGTTGCGATGGGGGCGCTTTGGGCGCCCGCATCGGCCCGGGCACAGGTCACCCCTTTCATTCAGGCCGTGGCAGAGCAGGCCTCTGACAGCCGCGAACTGGCGGCGTTCTACCGTGACCGCCTGTACGCGCCGATCTGGACCGGCGATGATCCCGAGCACCGGGCCCGGCTTGCCGCGTTCCTGTCCGCGCTGGAGCGGGCCGGGGATCATGCACTGCCGGTTTCGGGCTATGACATCGACGCGCTGCGCGCCAGCCTGCGCAACATCTCGACCGAGCGGCAGCTTGGCGAGGCAGAGGTGCGCCTGTCGCGGGCCTTTCTCGATTATGCTCACCACCTGACATCGGGCGTGCTGGTGCCAAGCCGCGTCGACAACGGCATAAAGCGTGAAGTCCCCATGCGCGACGGGGCCGAACTTCTGGCGGGCCTGCTTGGGCCGAACCCTGCCGGATACATCCGCTCGCTGGCGCCGCAAACCACGGAATACGCCCGCCTGATGCGGCTGCGGATGGAACTGATCGGCCAGATGCGCGAAGGCGGCTGGGGGCCGGGCGTGCCGGCAGGATCGTTGCAGCCCGGGCAGAGCGGGCAGGCGGTGATCGCGCTGCGCAACCGTCTGATCGAGATGGGCTACATGGGCCGAAGCGCCACATCGGTGTACGATTCCGAGATCCAGGCTGCGGTACAATCGTTCCAGATCGCGCACGGGCTGGAGCCCGATGGCGTGGCCGGTGCCGGCACCATGCGCGAGATCAACCGCTCCATCGACGAGCGCCTGCCGTCGATCATCGTGGCGATGGAGCGCGAGCGCTGGCTGAACGTCGATCGCGGTGACCGGCACGTGCTGGTCAACCTGACCGATTTCAGCGCCGCCATCATCGATGACGGGCGCGAGCGTTTCCGCACACGGTCCGTCGTGGGCGCCAACACGTCGGACCGCAGAACCTACGAGTTCTCGGACGTGATGGAGTACATGGAGATCAATCCGAACTGGAACCTGCCGCGGTCCATCTCGGTGTCGCAGTACATTCCCGCAATCATGGCCAATCCCGCGGCGGCAGGGCACCTGCAACTGATCGACGGGCGCGGCAATGTGGTGCCGCGCAGTGTCCTGTCCACGGTCTCGGCGTCCTCGGCGGCGAACTTCCCGTTCGACCTGCGCCAGCCTCCGGGGCCGGGCAATGCGTTGGGCCGGGTGAAGTTCATGTTCCCCAATTCGCACGCGATCTACCTTCATGACACGCCGGCCAAGTCGCTGTTCGCGCACGAGCTGCGGATGTACAGCCACGGCTGCGTGCGCCTGAACGATCCGTTCGATTTCGCCTATGCACTGCTGGAACGGCAGGTGGATGACCCCAAGACCTATTTCGACACGATCCTGAACAGCTGGCAGCTGACACGGGTCGAGCTTGAGACGCCGATCCCGGTGCACATCATCTACCGGACCGCGTTTACCACGGCGAAAGGGCAGATCAATTTCCGGCAGGATCACTATGGCCGCGACGCGCTGGTGTATCGCGCACTGCTGAATTCCGGCGTGGCCCCGGTGAACGCCCAGAGTTGACGGACCGCGCATCGCGGCGCGACTTCGGACAGCAAGCGGATGGAAACCGGTAGAAACCGGTTTTCATCGCGATTCAAAGACTCTACATCAGGCGAAGATTGCCGCCGGGGGAGCCATGTCTGAAAGCGTCAGCGACAAGGTCGTTCAGATCATTGCCGAACAGGCCGTTCTGGAGGTGTCCGACATCTCCATGGACCAAACGCTGGAGGATCTGGGGATCGACAGTCTTGGTCTTGTGGAAAGCATCTTCGCGATCGAGGAAGCCTTTGACATCCAGGTGCCGTTCAACGCCAACGATCCGTCCGAAAGCGATTTCGACATTTCCTCTGTGCAGGCCATCGTGACCGCGGTGGAAGGGCTGGTGAAAGTCCAGAAAGGATGAGGCGTGTCGTCATCACGGGCGCTGGCACGATCAACGCCATCGGCCGGTCGGTGCCCGAAACCCTGGACTCCATGCGCGAGGGCCGCTGCGGCATAGGCGAACTGGCGTTCCGCGATGTCGACCGGCTGTCGATCCGGATCGGCGGGCAAGTGCGCAACTACGATGCCGAGTCGCTGTTCAATCGCCAGCAGATCGCGCTTTATGACCGGTTCACGCAATTCACGCTTCTGGCCGCGCGAGAGGCCATGGAACAGGCCGGTCTGATTTTCGAGGGCGAGCTTGCTGCCGAAGCTGGCGTTGTGCTGGGCACCGCGGGCGGCGGGGTGACGACCTGGGACGAGAATTATCGCACCGTCTACGAGGACGGAAAGAACCGCGTGCATCCCTTCGTGGTGCCGAAGCTGATGAACAACGCCGCCGCCAGTCATGTGTCGATGGAATACAACCTCAAGGGCCCGTCGTTTACCGTGGCGACGGCCTGCGCGTCGTCCAACCACGCGATGGGGCAGGCCTTTAACATGATCCGGTCCGGAATGAGCCGGTGCATGGTGACGGGCGGTTCGGAAAGCATGTTGTGCTTTGGTGGCGTCAAGGCATGGGAAGGCTTGCGCGTCATGTCCAAGGACGCGTGCCGTCCGTTCTCGCTGGGCCGCACAGGCATGGTTCAGGGCGAGGGGGCGGCGGTCTTCGTGTTCGAGGAATACGAGCACGCGCGCGCCCGCGGCGCCGAGATGCTGGCGGAGGTGGTGGGCTTTGCCATGACCTCGGACGCAGCCGATATCGTCATGCCGTCAAAGCAGGGGGCCGCGCGGGCGATCTCTGGCGCGCTGAAGGACGGGCGGATCGAGCGGAGCGAGGTTAGCTATATCAACGCTCACGGCACCGGGACCGCGGCTAACGACAAGACCGAATGCGCCGCCGTGGCGGATGCCTTCGGGCCGCAGGCTGACCGGCTGATGATTTCGTCGACCAAGTCGATGCACGGGCACCTGATCGGCGGCACCGGAGCTGTGGAACTGCTGGCGTGCATCATGGCGCTGCGTGACGGCATCATTGCGCCGACGATCGGTTATGAAGAGCCTGACCCGGAGTGTGCGCTGGACGTCGTGCCGAACGAGGCGCGCGAGGCCGAGGTCAACGTGTGCCTGACAAACGCGTTTGCCTTTGGCGGGCTGAACGCCGTGCTGGCGCTTCGGAAGGTGTGACGCCCCGGCGCGTGGCCGGGGCGATCCCGGTCAGTTCGGGTCGAGCGAGTCGAACGCGGCAGTGAAGCCCTTGAGCGAGATGGTCACTGTCGCCACCTGATCGGGGGCGACAAGGGGAACGATGCGGATGAACGCCTCGCCCCCGGCCTTGAGCGCCTCGATTTCCGTGATCGTGAAGGCGAAGCGGGCGAAGCAGGCTTCGCCGTTGCAGAAGGTAAAGCGGTAAAGCCGTTCCTCGCCCTCGTCGACCTGTACGCGCACGTCCCCGCTGAGCAGCGTCTCGAGCGGGGCGATGACCTCTACCGCGGCCACACGCGGTGCCGCGTCCGTCGGCAGCGGCACAAGCGACATCTGCGCGACGGGGTTGCCCTGCGAATCGATGGCAAGCTGTTGCATGTTGCAGGTTTCAACGCCGTCGGTGGTCTGCACGCAGACAATACGCCAGTCCGTGAAGACCTCTTTCTCGAAAGGCTGGCCCGGCTGTATGCCGGCCGCTTCACCCAGAGGCAGGGTGCTGGCCTCATCCGGCACGGTCCCGCTGTCCTGCGCCGCCACCGGCAGAGCGACGGCCATGAAGCCGATGATAGCCAGGGACTTGATCCATCCAGTCATTTCGACCCTCGGTAATTGCAGTGAATGTGGGTGCTGGCGTATCACGCACGCCCCGCCGTGTCAGTGGGGAAATCTGGCGCATGGGCGACCGCGGGACGCGGGGCAGACCGGTCACCAAAAGAAAAAGGGCCCTTGCGGGCCCTTTCCCAATTACTCACTCCCTGCCGGACTGGCCGACTTAGTCATTGATGCGGAGGCTACGGGCTTTGAGTGCAGCCGTCAACTGGGAATGGAGGGAGTTTCGATCAACTTGCAGTAAGCAAAAAAAGGGCCGCGCAAGGTGCGCGGCCAGTCCACAGGGAGGAAGTCTGTGCCCCGTGGGTCACCGTGGGTGCGGGGCACAGGAAACACTCTGGCAGCGGCTGGTTAACACTGTATCTTCGCACCGATCACTTTGTTGAAGGGGCGCAAGGGCATGGCGGGAACGGTGTTTGTCGGTGGAGGCGGTCCGGACTACTCCGTGCGCCAGGAGCTTCGGCTTGATTACGCGAACCGGCACGGCCTGATTGCCGGTGCGACGGGGACCGGCAAGACGGTGACGCTTCAGATTCTGGCCGAGGGGTTTTCGGCCGCTGGCGTGCCGGTTTTCCTGGCCGACATTAAGGGCGACCTGTCGGGGCTGGCCGAGGCGGGATCGCCCGGGTTCAAGCTGCATGACGCCTTCATGAAGCGGGCCGGGACAATCGGGTTCACCGACTATGCCTACAGCGCCTTTCCGGTGATCTTCTGGGATCTTTTCGGCAAGGACGGGCACCCCATCCGAGCGACCGTGGCCGAGATGGGACCGGTCCTGCTTTCGCGCCTGCTGGAGCTGTCCGAGGCGCAGGAAGGCGTTCTGAACGTGGCCTTCCGCGTGGCGGACGAACAGGGTTTGCCGCTGCTGGATCTGAAGGATCTTCAGGCGCTTCTGGTCTGGGTGGGCGAGAACGGCCCGGAGCTTTCGCTGCGCTATGGCTATGTGTCCGTGGGGTCCATCGGGGTGATCCAGCGGCGGCTTCTGGTGCTGGAAAACCAGGGCGGCGCGGGGCTGTTCGGGGAACCGGCGTTGCAGCTGTCGGACCTGATGCTGACGGATGCAGACGGGCGCGGACGGATCAACGTGCTGGCCGCGTCCGCCTTGATGGGGGCACCACGGCTTTATGCCACGTTCCTTTTGTGGCTGCTGTCCGAGCTGTTCGAAACGCTGCCCGAGGTGGGCGATCCCGACAAACCCAAGCTGGTCTTCTTCTTCGACGAGGCGCACCTGCTTTTTGACGACGCCCCGAAGCCGCTTGTCGACAAGATCGAACAGGTTGCGCGGCTGATCCGATCCAAGGGCGTGGGGATCTATTTCATCACCCAGAATCCGGACGATGTGCCGCCGGACGTTCTGGGACAGTTGGGCAACCGGGTGCAGCACGCGCTGCGCGCCTTTACCGCACGCGATCAGAAAGCGCTTCGCCTGGCGGCAGAGACCTACCGGCCCAACCCGCGGTTCGACACAGAGACCACGATCAGGGAAGTCGGCGTCGGCGAGGCGGTGACATCCATGCTGGAGAACAAGGGCATTCCCGGAATGGTGGAGCGGACGCTGGTGCGGCCGCCTTCTTCCCGGCTGGGGCCTATTTCCGATGCGGCGCGGGCCGGGGTGATGGCCGCTTCGCCCGTGGCGGGGAAATACGACACGACGATCGACCGCGACAGCGCGCACGAGATGCTGCGCGCCCGGGCCGAGGCGGCGGCGAGAGAGGCCGAGGCCGCAGAGACGGCGAAGGCGGCGGCAGCAGAGCCGGAGGCGCGAGAGTTCACGGCGGCGCGGCGCTATGGCGGCACTTCCGCGCCGACGTCGCGGCGCATCGGCACCAAGCGTGACAAGGTGGACACGGTGGGCGAGGCGCTTGGCGAGGCGCTTATCAAGGAATTGAAGGGCACCACCGGGCGCCGCATCGTGCGGGGCCTGCTGGGAAGCCTGTTCAAGGGACGCTAGGCGGGCGCGTCAGAGCCTGCGGATCTTCAGGCGCGTGATCCGGTTGTCCTTGCGCGTCAGCACCTCGAACCGGAAGCCGTGGAACGAAAACACCTGGCCCTGATTGGGGATCGTCTGGGCCTCGTGGATCACGAGGCCGGCGATGGTGTTGGCCTCGTCGTCGGGCAGTTGCCAGTCCGTGGCGCGGTTGAGGTCGCGGATCGTCATGGCTCCGTCGACAAGATAATCGCCTGCGTCCGTGCGGCGCAGCGGGTGCTCGGGATCAACGTCGAATTCGTCGGTGATCTCGCCCACGATCTCTTCAAGGATATCCTCCAGCGTGATGAGGCCCCGCAGCGCGCCATATTCATCGACCACAAGCGCAAAATGCGTATGGCGGCGCAGGAACTGGCGCATCTGTTCGTCGAGCGCGGTGGTTTCCGGCACAAAATAGGGCTTCATCGCCACGTCGAGGATGTTGAAACCGTCAAAGGGGTCGGCCCCGTCGGTCACATCCAGCGTCCGGGCATACATGGCGCGCAGCAGATCCTTGGCGTGGATCACGCCGACGATGTTCTCGGGGTCGTCGCGAAAGACCGGCAGGCGGGTGTGGGCGGACCCGAGGCACTGTTCCAGCACCTGTCGCGCGGGCAGGTCGGCGTCGATCATTTCGATCTTGGAGCGGTGGCGCATGATTTCTTCCACCGCGCGGTCCCCCAGATCGAGCGCGCCGAGCAGGCGGTCACGGTCTTCTTTCTCGACCGCGCCCTCGGAGTGGCCCAGCGTGATGGCCCCCATGATTTCCTCGCGGACCGCGAGGATATGGCTGTCAGGGTCGGTCTTTACGCCAAAGAGACTGAGCATCAGACGCACGAGGGCGCGAACGGCCGCGACCACCGGCGAGAAGACCAGAACCACCACCCGGATCAGAGGAGAGACGCGCGCCGCGGCGGCCTCTGCGTTGGTGATGGCGTAGGTCTTTGGCATCACCTCGGCGAAGACCAGCACCAGAAGCGTCATCACCAGCGTGGCCAGCGCAACGCCGGATTCCCCGAAGAGCCGGGTGAAAAGCGCCGTGGCCAGCGAGGCGGCGAGGATGTTGACAAGGTTGTTGCCCAGCAGGACGGAACCGATCAGGCGCTCGTTGTCCTCGGTGATCTGGAGCGCCTGCGCGGCACCCTTCGATCCCTTGTCGGCCTGTGCACGCAGCTTGCCGCGCGAGGCCGCCGTCAAAGCGGTTTCAGAGCCCGAGAAGAAGGCCGAAAGCACCAGTAGGGACAGGATCGCGGAAATGCTGATCCAGAATGCGGCATCGAGAGTGGGTGAGGCGATTTCCATGGGGTCCGTCTTCTGGGGTTTGCGGGACTTATGGGGGTGGGCCCGCGTCCTTTCAAGGGTCGCGCGACAATGGGTGGTGTTCCAACACCAGCGCCTTCAGCCGTTCATCAAGCACATGGGTATAGATTTCGGTGGTGGACACGTCCGCGTGGCCGAGAAGGGTCTGGATCACCCGCAGGTCCGCGCCGCCCGCCAGCAGGTGGGTGGCAAACGCGTGCCTTAAGGTGTGCGGCGTGACCTTGGCAGGGCTGACACCTGCCGCCACGGCGATATCCTTGATCAGAAGGTAGAAACCGTTGCGCGTCAGGTGCCCCGCCTTGCCGCGCGAGGGAAAAAGAAAACGAGAGCCCTTGCGCCGGTCGAGGCGCGCGGCGTCTTCTTCGCCGTCGCGTTCGGCCAGCCATGCCGCCAGCGCCGCGCGGGCCGGAGTGGACAGCGGGACCATCCGCTCCTTTCCGCCCTTGCCGCGCACGAGAAGCATTCGCGGATCGCCGCGCGCCGCGGTCAATGGCAGTTCCACCAGTTCGCTGACACGCATACCGGTGGCATAGAGAAGTTCCATCAGGCAGGCGTTGCGCAGGCGGTCGCGTCCGGTCGCGCCATGGTCGCGCGCAGCGGACAGCAGGCGGTCGACCTCTTCGGTGTCCAGCGTCTTTGGCAGGGATTTCCGCCGCCCCGGGCCGCGGATCTGTATGGCCGGGTTGTCGTTGCGCCAGCCTTCTTCGAAGGCAAAGCGATAGAGCTGGCGGATCGCCGAGAGGCGCCGGGCGCGGGTGGACTGGGCAAGGCCCTGGGCCTCGCAATGGACGAGGTAGTCCTCGATCTCGGTCCGGGACGCGTCTTGCAGCGTCTTGCCGCGATCCGTCTGCCAATCGTCAAAATCCTTCAGGTCACGGGCATAGGCAAGGCGCGTGTTCTCTGCCGCGTCCAGTTCCGCCGCCTGCGCCTCAAGGAACGCGGCGATCCACTGGCGGCTCATCCGCGCGGGTCCAGGATCAGGATTTCCAGCGCTGCGCGGCGGGCAGAGGTTTCGAACCCGGCGGCGCGCAGGAATGCCAGCGCGTCGGTCAGTTCGTCCAGGTCGCCGCGCGCACCATTCTCGATGAGCGTCATGGCCCGCAAAAGCGCTTCGCCCAGCCGGTTTTCCTGAACCAGCCCGTTCAGCCTTGCCGGGGCGGTCGTGGCGCGAAAGCCATCCGCGATGGCGCCGGACAGAGCATCCGGGGCGGCCACGTCGCCGGGACGCCCCTGTGCCAGCGCGGCGAGAAAGCGGTCAGCGTCAGAGGCACCGGCCGCTCCGACGCGCTGCCCGTCGAAATCGTCGGTGAGCAGCCCCATGCGGAAGGCAAGCCGGGCGGCGTCGGGTGGCAGGGAAAGGTCGCCAAGGCGTCGGGCGAAGAGTTCTGCCATCACCGGCTCAAGCCCGATCCCCGAAAGCGCGCGCCATGCCGCGTCGAGGGCCGGCGCCACGCGCGCCGGATCGCCGCCTGCCAGGGCCAGTTCCAGTGCCTGCACCGCGCTGACCCGGTCCCAGACGCCCCCGGACGCCGCAGCCTGGCGCTGGGTATAAAGACCCAGCAGCCGGTTTGCCGGCACCGCGCCGCTGCGCGCCAGCCGTTCTGCGGCTTCGATCTGGGCTTTCCAGCCCCGGCTTTCGCGCAGGTCGGACTGGGCGAAGGCCAGCGGCAGGCGGGCGGTCGGAATCGGATCGCCAAGCGCTTCGGACATGCGAAACACCAATGGCGAGGGCGTCTCTGGCGGGGCGAGGGGGGGCACGCCTTCGAACAGGACCGGATCGAGGAACCGGGTCAGAAGCGCATCCTCGTAGACCGGCAGGAATTCAAGCGCGCGCGCAACTTCAAGTGTCAGGGCAGCGGCGTCCCAGTCGCCGCCGCGCGCAAGGCAGAACACCCGCGCGGCATAGTTCGGCGACAGGTCCGGCCGGCGGCGAAGCGTGTCGCAGGCCGCATCCTCTGTCCCGGTCAGCAGTGCCGCGTCGAAGAGCCGGGCAAAGCTTTCAGGGGTTTCCGTTCCCGCGCGTTCCAAAAGCGCCTTGGCCGGGTCGAGCGCACCAAAGGCGATCAGCGTATCGACGCGCGCGAGAAGAAGAACGCCCTCGGGGCCGCTGTCCGAGGGCGGGCGCAGTTCGGACACCAGAACCCGGAACAGGAGCCGCCGCATTTCCGGCAGGAGACCGGGACCGAGCCCTGCGAGCCGCCGTGCAAGATCACCCGCCGTGCTGCGTCCCCACAGGTCGTCCGGCAGGCCAGAGACCGAAGACGGCAGCAGACCCACGGCATCGGGGCTGGGCCGGTCAATGGCGGTGACGTCGATGTCGGCGGGGGCCGCCGTGTCCGTAACCGGCGCCTCGCCGGCCACCGAGGGCAGTGAAAGCCCGTCTCGCAGCCAGTCGATGGCGGCCAGGGGGTCCTGCGCGGTGGCCGGGCCGGTCCCAAGCGCCAGCACAAGAGCTGCGGCGACCAGCCTATCCCGCATCCAGGTCCACCGGTTGCCGGATCTCGTCGCGCGTTGGCGTCAGATCGCCCAGGTAGGCAAAGCCCACGAGGCCGATCCCGCCAAGAACCAGCAGAAGGAAGAGGATCTTGAACAAGGTGCCGATCACGTGCCGTCTCTCCGCTACTTTCCGCCAGAGCTGCTTGCCGCGGCTATATATGGCATTTACGACAGTCTGACGCCATTCAGGGCGGCAAGTTTTTTCGGTGGTCCGATCCCGGGATGGGTTATGTGCTTAGAAAGACGGTTGTTCTTGTCGGAATGATGGGGTCGGGAAAGACCGCCGTCGGCACCGCTCTGGCGCGTATCCTGGGTGTGCCCTTTCTCGACTCGGATGCCGAGATCGAAACCGCGGCCAACATGACGATCGCCGAGATCTTCGAGCGTGACGGCGAGGCCTTCTTTCGCTCCAAGGAAAGCCAGGTGATCGGGCGCCTGCTGGAAACGCAGATCTGCGTTCTGTCCACCGGGGGCGGTGCGTTCCTGTCAGCCGACAACCGGCGCATGATTTCCGACCGGGGCGTCGCGGTCTGGCTGCGTGCCGATATCGACCTTTTATGGCAGCGCGTTCGCCACAAGGCGACGCGCCCGCTTTTGCGCACCGCCGATCCCTATGGCACGCTTTGCGCTCTTGCCCGGGCAAGAGAGCCCTCTTATGCGCTTGCCGATCTGGTGGTCGATGCGCATCCGGGCTACGCCATCGACGACATGGCGCGGAAGGTGGCCGAGGTGCTGCTGACACGTCCCGATGTGCTGGAGGCCCGCTAGGATGACCGAGACCGTTACCGTCGACCTGCCCGGGCGCGCCTATGACGTGCGCATCGGGCCGGGACTGATCGCGCGGGCCGGGGCCGAGATCGCGCCGCTTCTGGCCCGCCCGCGCGTGGCCGTCGTCACCGACGAGACGGTGGCGGCACATCACCTTGAAGCGCTGCGCGAGGGGCTTTCTGCGGCAGGTATCGCCATGTCGGCGCTGGCGCTGCCGGCGGGAGAGGCCACCAAGGGCTGGCCCGAGTTTTCGCGCGCGGTCGACTGGCTGTTGTCGGAAAAGGTCGAACGGCGCGACGTGATCGTGGCCTTCGGGGGCGGCGTGATCGGCGATCTGGCGGGCTTTGCGGCCGCGGTCCTGCGGCGGGGGGTGCGGTTCGTGCAGGTTCCCACGACGCTTCTGGCGCAGGTCGACAGTTCGGTCGGGGGCAAGACCGGCATCAACTCTGTCCATGGCAAGAACCTGATCGGCGCCTTTCATCAGCCCAGCCTTGTGCTGGCAGACACCAATGTGCTGGACAGCCTGCCGCCGCGCGACTTCCTTGCAGGCTATGGCGAAGTGGCAAAATACGGGCTTCTGGGGGATTCGGCGTTCTGGGACTGGCTGGAGCGTACAGGGCCGGCGATTGCCGCAGGCGATGCGGCAGCGCGAATTGCCGCCGTGCGCCGATCCGTCGAAATGAAGGCCGAAATCGTCATTCGCGACGAGACCGAGCAGGGCGATCGCGCGCTTTTGAACCTTGGGCACACATTTGGCCACGCGCTGGAGGCGGCGACAGGCTATTCCGACCGGCTTTTGCATGGCGAGGGTGTTGCGATCGGCTGTGCTTTGGCGTTCGAACTGTCGGCCCGGCTGGGCCTGTGTTCACAGGAAGAGCCGAGCCGCGTGCGCGCGCATCTGGATGCAATGGGGATGCGGGTGGACCTGACGGATATTCCGGGGGACCTGCCGGACGCCGACGGGCTCTTGCGGCTGATGTCGCAGGACAAGAAAGTGGTGGACGGGCAGTTGCGGTTCATCCTTGCGCGCGGGATCGGGCAGGCCTTTGTCGCCAGCGACGTTCCCGACGTGGCAGTGCGCGGGCTTCTGGACGATGCTTTGGCCCGGCGCGGCTAGGCGGCCCCGCGCAGCACCATCAGTTCACCGATGTTCTCTCGAGTGACATAGCCAAGGAACAGCCCCGCGGGATCGGTCACGGCTACGGCCGGCGCGCCGTTGGTGCCCAAGGCTGAAAGAACGTCAGACAGCGGCGCGGCCAGCGGCACCGAGGGGATGTCACGGGTCATGACATCTATGACGCGAAGCTGCCGATCCTCGCCCCGGGCGGCGGCATAGATGGCCTGCCGTGTCAGGAAACCGTTCAGGTGCCCCGCAGCGTCGAGCACGGGAAACTCGTGCTGGGTGGTGCGCATCAGCCCCGAAGACATGGCAGCGATGCCGTCATCGGGCGATAGCGGTTCGAACGCGGTGATCATGGCGTCGCGTGCGCGCAGGCCGCGCGCCATCTCCTGCACGGCGACGTCAGAGTTTTCGGCCGCCGCCGCGGCAAAGACGAACAGCGCGATCAGCAGAAGCATCAGGTTGCCGGTGGCAAGGCCCGCAAAGCCGAAGCCGAAGGCAATCGCCTGGCCTGCGCGCGCGGCGATTCGCGTGGCTTGCGCGCGCCCGAAGCGGGTGGCCAGAAGCGCGCGGAAGACCCGGCCCCCGTCCATCGGGAAGGCGGGGATGAGGTTGAAGACAACGAGGAACAGGTTGACCATGGCAAGCTTGGCCCAGAACCCCACCTGCGGGTCGTCGAGGTTTTCCAGTGTGGTCACGTCCAGACGCGCGCCGAAGACCAGCACGAGCATGGCCCAGATCACCACGTTGACGGCCGGACCGGCCAGCGCCACCGCGATTTCTCGCATCGGTTCTTCGGGCAGGCGTTCCAGCCGGGCCATGCCGCCGATCGGCAACAGGGTGATGTCGGGAGTGCGAATGCCATAGCGCCGCGCCATGAGCGCGTGGCCGAACTCATGCGCGATCACGCAGGCAAACAGCGCAACGACGAAGGCCACGCTTACCGCGGCATCTGCGGGGCCTCCCTCGACATAGGCGGCAACGCCGATCCACAGAAGGAGCAACACGAAGGTTGCATGTACCCGAAGCTCGGATCCGAGAAGGCGCCCGATGGGAAATGACCAGCTCATGCCCGGGATCTAGGCGTTCGGGCAGGCTGGCGGAAGGCTCAGAACGGAATTTCGTCTTCCATGTCGCCGGCAGGCGACGGGCCGCCATAGCCGCCCTGCGATCCACCGAAGCCGCCGTCGCGGTCGTCGGGATAGCCGCCGCCACCGCCACCGCCACCGCCGCCCTGGCCGCCGTTGCGGCTGTCCAGAAGCGTCAGTTCACTTTTGAAGGGGCGCAGCACAACCTCGGTCGAATACCGGTCCTGCCCGGACTGGTCCTGCCACTTGCGGGTTTCAAGCTGGCCTTCGATGTAGACCTTGGAGCCCTTGCGCAGGTACTGCTCGGCGATCCGGGCAAGCGGTTCCGAGAAGATCGCGACCGAGTGCCATTCGGTGCGTTCCCGCCGTTCGCCGGTATTGCGGTCCTTCCAGTTCTCGGATGTGGCGATGCGCAGGTTGCACACCTTGCCCCCGTTCTGGAACGTGCGCACCTCTGGGTCGCGGCCGAGGTTCCCGACCAGAATTACCTTGTTTACTGATCCTGCCATCGCAGCCTCCCGTCGATTCTGGCGGTTTTCCCGGTTACAGCACCCCAACACGGTGAAGGAAAGATGAATCTCCGGCAAGCTCTTGCCGAGCCGTGGGGTGGGGCTGGCGGTCTTGGCGCGAAACGCTATACTCCGCACCAAGACCATGGGGGTATGCATGCAGCGTGCGGTATCTGTTCTGATCGCGGCAACCATAGGCGTTTTCGGGGCCGGTGCTGCCTCGGCCGAGCTGCTGTTTTCCAACAAGAACCGGGCGTCGCTTTTCGGTTCCCAGACCAGCGTTCTGGACAAGCGGGCTTCGCAGCAATACGCAAATTCGGTCCGCCTGACGCCCAATGGCCACAGCGTGCCCGGGCAGATCCCAAGCTATACCGGCAAGTATTCGGGGCCTTACCTGGACATCGCGCGAGAGGTCGCGCGGCAGCACGGGGTGCCCGAGGATCTTTTCCTGCGTCTGGTCCAGCAGGAATCGGGATGGAAGGCCACGGCCGAATCGCACAAGGGTGCTTTTGGCCTCGCGCAACTGATGCCCGGAACGGCGGATTTGCTGGGGGTCGACATCTCGGATCCCCGCCAGAACCTTGAGGGCGGGGCCCGGTATCTGAAGATGCAGTACGATCGTTTTGGCAACTGGCGGCTGGCGCTGGCGGCCTATAATGCCGGTCCCGAGGCGGTCGAACGGCACGATGGGGTACCCCCCTTTGCCGAGACAGAGGATTACGTCCGGATCATCCTTGGCAGCTGACGCCGCGTCTACGCCTCAAGACCCAACGCATAGGGGTGCAGCTCGAAACTCGGGTGCATCTGGGCTCCGCGCACGCCGGGCCGCATGTGACGGTAGATGGTCCGCCAGTACGGCTGGATGATGACCCCCTCGTCGCGCAGGATCTGCTGAAGCTGCGCCATGACCGTTCGGCGTTCTCCGGCATCGGTCAGCGCCACGGCCCGGGCGAGCAGCATGTCGAACTCGGCATTCCGGAAACCCGTCTCGTTCCATGCAGCATCGCTGCGATACGCCAGCGACAAAGCCTGCACGCCAAGCGGCCTGTGGTTCCAGTCCGTGGCGCTGAAGGGGTAGGTCTTCCAGTTCACCCAGAAATCGGCTCCGGGCAAGATGCGGCGGCGCACGGCGATCCCGGCATCGCGCAGCATTGCGGCGACGGCATCACAAGTGTTCTTGCGCCAGTCATCGTCGATCGAGATCAATTCGTGCTCGAACGTGTCCAATCCCGCGGTTTTCAGGGCCTCACGCGCGGCGGCGGGGTCGAAGGCCAGGGGTGGCATGTCGGCGTATTCGGGGTGAATCGGGCTGACGTGGTGGTTCTCGGCCAGCGTGCCACGACCGCCATACCCAAGTTCCAGCAGGATGGCATTGTCGCAGGCCAGCGCAAGCGCTGCACGCACGGCGGCATCGGCATAGGGGCGGGCCCCTGCGACAACGGCCTGTTGATTGGTGCGCACGACGATGGTGTTGCTGCTGCTGACGTCAGAGCGGACGAAACCCGCCTCGTCGAGAATCCCGATGAACTCTCCGACGGACTCGAACAGCATGTCGACCTCGCCGGCCTGAAGCGCGGCCAGCCAAGAGGCAGGATCCGTGCCGTAGTCGATATACTCGATCCGGTCGAGCAGGGCGTCGCCGAAGACGGCCGCGCCCCACCATGCATGATCGGGGTTGCGTTCGAGGATCGAGCGTGTGCCGGGCAGGTGCTCGACCGGGCGGAACGGGCCAGTGCCGATCGGAGCGGCCGCCGGGTCGCCACCATCATAGGACGGATGCATGATCGCGGCGGGATAGTCGGACATGTTGGGGATGAGCGTGATGTCGGGGGCGGGGAGATTCAGGCGGATCGTGGCAGGATCGATCAGCTCGATCGCGCCGTCGCGGGCCTGTCCTGTCGCGGGGTCGACAAGCCCGTTCATGCGCGTGGCCATAGAGTTGCCCGGCACGTCCGTGTCGCACCACCGCCGAATGTTCCACGCCACGTCCTCTGCCGTCAGGGGGGCGCCATTGGACCAGGTGATGCCGTCACGCAGAAAAAGCGTATAGGTGGCCGCATCTTCGCTGGCCTCCCAGCCTTCCAGCAGCATTCCGTGCAGCGTGCCGTCGTGGTCATATTCCACAAGGTACTCGAGCCAGCCGCGGCAGATATTGGCGATCTGCGGCCAGTCCCAAAGGCGAGGGTCCTTGAGCGGGCGCACGTCCATCTGGATGCGAAGGGTCCCGCCTGTTCCCGCAGTGGCTTCCTGTGCCGGGGCGGGCTGACCTATGAGACCGTAGGCCGCCGTGGCGGTCAGGCCGAGCGCGGTGGCCCGTGTCAGGAAGGCCCGCCGGTCAAGCTGCCCGGCAAGATGCTGGGTTGCGAAGGCGCACGCGCTTGGGTGCGGAGATGCGTCGGCATTCCGTCGGCGTTTCATCGAACCTCCCGTGGGACAGCGATCATGGCTGATTGCACAACGGCACGTCTCTGCGGTCAATGCCGCACGCGCAAAATTCCGGTGATCGCAGGGGTTAACCCGACCGTCGGAAGGCGGATGGCGTGTAGCCGGTATGCTTCTGGAAGGCACGGGTGAAGTAGGCCGCCGAAGTGAAGCCCAACTCGCCCGCAATGTCCTTGACCGGTCGGTCCGTCTCTATCAGCAGGCGGCGCGCCTCGTAGTGGATACGGTCGGTAAGAAGCGCCGAAGCCGGGCGCCCGCACGCGGTGTTGCACGCGCGTGTCAGGTGCGTTGGGGTGACGCCAAGTGCGGCCGCGTAGTCGTTCACCGACCTACCAGAGCGGTATTGCTGTTCCACAAGGGCCGTGAACGCTGCGGCGATGCGGCGAGACGCATCGGGGTATAGATCGTTTTCGCCGATCTTCAGCATTTCGCGTTCCAGCCAGACGGCCAGCAGGCCGCCGTGGTTCATGAGCGCGCGGTCACGGCCGGGCAGGTCGCGGTCAAGCTCGCGCTGCAGGTTCTCGATCAGGCCGCTCAGCTCGCTCTGCTGCTGAACGTCCCGGAATTTCAGGTGCATCGGTTCATCCGCCAGGCCAAGGTCGGCGCCGCGCGGGAAATAGACGGCCGTGCCGAATACCTGGCCCGACATCTCGAAGCCATGCATCGTTCCGGCGGGCAGGTAGACCGCGTGATGGGGCCCATAGCCGTGGGTCACGCCGGACACCGTGATTCGCCCCTGTCCGCGGGTAAACCAGAGCAGAAGCGGCTGCGAATAGCTTCGCATCGCCTCGGTGCGCCACCGCCCGCCATAGGCCACGCGCGGCAGCGCGATGACGCGGAAGCGATCGGACGCATCGCCCGGGATTTCAGTCGCCCCGTCGGGCCGATTTCGATCCGATTGTTCGATTTTCACTATCCTAGCAGCCTTATCCCCAGATTATCCACAGAATCTGGTTGAATTTGTATAACCGTTTCACTCGTCATTCAGCAGAATCGTTCCCCAGGATTGCATCTTGGACCGAAACCAAGTGCGTTGTCTCTTGGCATATTGGCGGGTGGCCGTCTTTGCGGCGGCACCTGCGGCTTTTAGGTCAATCTCTCCGCGCAGGTGGGCCATCAGCTCTGGCGCGCCGATGGCCTTGGACGAGGGCAGGGCAGGATCCCAGGCGGGCAGGTTGCGCGCCGCCTCTTCCAGCGCGCCATTGGCGATCATGGCGTCGAAGCGGCGTTCGATCCTGTCGGCAAGCCAGACTCTGCCGGCCTCTATAAGGATGGTGTCCGCGCCGCCGAGCGGCAGCATCGGCGCCGGGGTTTCCGCCTGCCATGACGCGATGCCGCGTCCCGTTGCGCGCTGGACTTCCCACGCTCTTTGCACGCGCATCGGGTTCAGGCCATCGATGCGGCGCAGTGTTTCGGGATCGAGCGAAGCACGCAGGGCCGCGATTCCCTCTGCCGCCATAAGCGCATCTGCCTCGGCCCGGATGCGTGGTGGCGTCGGCGGGATTTCGGCCAGACCCTCTGTCAGGACGGTGAAGTAAAGGCCGGTTCCGCCGACGATGATCGGCCGTGCCCCCCCGGACAGAAGCGGCGCGATATCCCGAAGCCAGTCCCCCGCCGAATAGGGCCGGTTCCCCGGGACATGCCCATATAGCAGATGCGGTGCGACCGCTTCGGCGTCCCTGTCGGGCCGCGCTGTCAGGACGCGCCAGTTGTCGAAGACCTGAAGCGCATCCGCATTGACGATCACACCGCCAAGGCTTGCCGCGATTTCCAGCGCCAGGGCCGACTTGCCCGATGCGGTCGGTCCTGCGATCAGGACGGGCCGTTCGCGGCTCAGGGATTGCAGCCTGTGATGAATCGCACCGCCCTTTCGGCTGTTGCGCATTGAACCTGCACCCGTTTTCCGACATTTTGCGCCGCGAACAAACCCCAGACAGGACCCCCCGATGATCGCGACCGCGCAGGAGCCCGCCCAGCTGCCCTCGAAATACAAGCGTGTGATGCTGAAGATATCGGGCGAGGCGCTGATGGGAGACCAGGGATACGGGCTGCACCCGCCCACGGTGGACCGCATCGCGAACGAAGTGAAATCGGTCCACGAGATGGGCGTAGAGATCTGCATGGTGATCGGTGGCGGCAACATCTTTCGCGGACTTCAGGGGTCCGCGCAGGGGATGGAGCGCACGACGGCAGACTACATGGGGATGCTGGCCACGGTGATGAACGCGCTGGCGATGCAGTCGGCGCTGGAACGGCTGGGCGTGTTCACCCGCGTCATCAGCGCGATCCCGATGGACCAGGTGTGCGAGCCCTATATTCGCCGACGCGCCGTTCGCCACCTTGAGAAGAAGCGTGTGTGCATCTTTGCCGCCGGCACCGGGAACCCGTATTTCACGACGGATACCGCAGCGACGCTGCGCGCCAACGAGATGCGGTGCGAGGCGATCTTCAAGGGCACCAAGGTCGATGGGGTCTATGACAAGGATCCCAAGAAACACGACGATGCGTTGCGCTACGACAGGGTGACCTATGACGAGGTCCTGCAGAAGCACCTGAATGTCATGGACGCCTCTGCGATCGCGCTGGCGCGTGACAACAACCTGCCGATCATCGTGTTCTCGCTGGACGAGCCGGGGGGCTTCAGGGGCATTCTCGGCGGGGAAGGCACCTATACAATCGTCCATAGCTGAGGCTATACGAGGGGGCAGCCGCGCCTCCGGGCGCGCAGACACGCAGGACCACGATCATGTCGGACGACATTGAAGACATCGACCTAGACGATCTGAAACGGCGCATGGAGGGCGCCATGGCGGCATTGCGCACGGAATTCGCGTCGCTGCGCACCGGACGCGCATCTGCCAGCATGCTGGATCCGATCATGGTCGACGCCTACGGCGCGAACACGCCGATCAACCAGGTGGGGACGGTGAACGTCCCCGAGCCGCGCATGGTGACGATCAACGTCTGGGACAAGCAGCTGATCGGCAAGGTGGAAAAGGCGATCCGTGAAAGCGGGCTGGGCATCAACCCGCAGACGGACGGCCCCATCATCCGCCTGCCCATCCCCGAACTGAACGAAGAGCGCCGCCGCGAGCTGACCAAAGTTGCCGCGCAATATGCCGAGCAGGCCCGTATCGCGATCCGCAACGTGCGCCGCGACGGCATGGACCAGCTGAAGAAGGCAAAGGCAGGCGGCATGTCCGAGGACGATCACAAGATCTGGGCCGACGAGGTGCAGGAGCTGACGGATCAGCATATCGCCTCTGTCGATTCGATGCTGGAGACCAAGCAGCAGGAAATCATGCAGGTCTGAGCAGGGTCCGCCCGCGACAGCGACCAAGGGAGGCGTGGCGATGAAGGATGTGCCGAATGACGGCCCGCGCCACGTGGCGATCATCATGGATGGCAACGGCCGCTGGGCGCAGGGCCAGGGCAAGCCGCGGCTCTATGGCCACCACGCCGGCGCGCGCCGGGTTCGCGAGATCGTGGAGGCCTGCCCCGATCTGGGCGTCAAGTACCTGACTATATTCGCTTTCTCGACAGAGAACTGGAAGCGGACGCAGGCCGAGGTTTCCGGTCTGATGACGCTTTTCCGGCGCTACATCCAGTCCGAGGCGCGCGAACTGCGCGACAAGGGCGTGCGGGTGCGCTTCATCGGCGACCGGATCCGTCTCGACAAGAAGCTTGTCCGCATGATGGACGAACTTGAGACGATGACGGCGTGCAACGATGAGCTTCATTTGACGGTGGCGTTGAACTACGGCGGCCGGGACGAGGTGGCGCGTGCCACCCAGCGCCTTGCACGCGAGGTGGCTGCCGGGAGGCTCGATCCTGAAAAGGTGGACGCGGAGACGCTGGCGCGTTTCCTTGACACCTGCGTGCTTCCCGATCCCGACCTTGTGATCCGAACCAGCGGCGAGGCGCGGATCTCGAACTTCCTGCTCTGGCAGTCGGCCTATTCCGAGTACGAGTTCGTCGACACGCTTTGGCCGGATTTCAGTGCTGACCACTTCGCGCGCGTGCTGGCCGGGTTCGGACGGCGAGAGCGCCGATTTGGTGCCGTGCTTACATGACGGGACAGCCGTCGCGCTGGGACGATCTGCGACCAAGGCTGATGACCGCGGCCGTACTGCTGATTGTCGGCGTCGGCGCGGTCTGGCTTGGTGGCGTCTGGTTTGCCTTTCTCGCGGCGGCGGTGGCCGGGATCATGACGTGGGAACTGGCGCTGATGCTGGCGCCAGAGCGCGCGCCGGCGGCGGTGCAATCAGGCGTGCTGGCCGCGGCGGCGGTCCTGTTTTCCCGTGTCATGCCAGAGATGTACGTTCTTCCGGTCCTGGCGGCGGCACTGTTCGTGGGGCTGGTCCGGGTCCCGAGAGAGCGCTTGATCTACGGCGCTTATGGCGCGGCGATCCTGCTGGCCACCTACGGGCTTGTCCGGTTTCGCGACGAGGACGGGATGCTTTGGCTTGTCTGGCTGATCCTCGTCGTGGTGGTGACGGATGTCGGCGGCTATTTCGGCGGGCGGCTGATCGGCGGGCGCAAGTTCTGGCCGCGCGTCAGCCCCAAGAAGACCTGGGCAGGTATCCTATCGGGCTGGGCCGCTGCCGCGCTGGTCGGAACCTGTTTCGCGCTATACACCACTGCGGGGTTCGACCTTGTCTGGATCACGATGCTTGTCAGTTTCGCGTCCCAGATGGGGGACGTGGCCGAAAGCGCGATCAAACGACGGGCTGGGGTCAAGGACAGCTCGAAGCTGTTGCCGGGCCATGGCGGGCTGGCAGACCGGTTCGACGCGCTATTGGGCGCCGCGTTGTTGATGCTGGTCTTCGCGCTGGTGCTTCCGGTGCCCGAGGTGGCCTATCCCGGCGCACGGACGATCCCGGCGCCCTGGTGGCCTTGGTAGGGGGACGGGATGCGGCGCGTGTCGATCTTCGGGGCAACGGGGTCCATCGGGCAGAACACGATCGACCTGATCGCGCGTGATCCTGAGGCATATCAGGTGGTTGCGCTTACGGGTGGACGCAACATCGAACAGCTGGCCAGGGATGCCCGGCTCTTGCGGGCCGACGTTGCGGTGACATGCCACGAAGACCTGTTGCCGGCCTTGCGCGCGGCGCTGGCGGGCAGCGGCGTCGAGGCCGCGGCGGGAGACGCGGCAATCGTCGAGGCGGCGGACCGTCCGGCGGACTGGATCATGTCGGCCATCGTGGGGGCGGCAGGGCTGGCGCCCGGTCTGGCGGCCTTGCGGCACGGCACGACGCTGGCGCTTGCCAACAAGGAAAGCCTTGTCACCGCGGGGCCGGTGCTGATGGAGCGGGCGCGCAGCCACGGTGCGACGGTGCTTCCGGTCGACAGCGAGCATTCGGCGGTGTTCCAGGCGCTGGTGGGCGAAGACATGAGTGCGGTGGAGCGGGTCATCATTACCGCCTCGGGCGGGGCGTTCCGCGATTGGCCGCTGGAGGCGCTTGCGCGCGCGACCCTGGCCGAGGCGTCGTCTCATCCCAATTGGGACATGGGCCAGCGTATTACCATCGACAGCGCGTCCATGTTCAACAAGTCCCTGGAACTCATTGAAACGCGTGAATACTTTGACGTATCGCCAGAGCAGATAGAGGTTCTGGTTCATCCCGAGTCGATGATCCACGCGCTGGTCGGGTTTGCCGACGGCGCGCTGATGGCCCATGTCGGACCGCCGGACATGCGCCATGCCATTGGCTATGCGCTTCATTGGCCAGAGCGGCGCGAACTGCCGGTCGAACGGCTGGACCTTGCGGCAATCGGGCAGCTGACCTTCCGCCCGCCGGACGAGAGGCGTTGGCCTGCGCTGCGGCTGGCGCGAGAGGTCATGCGGATCCGGGGTCTGGCTGGCGCGGCCTTCAACGCGGCGAAGGAGCGGGCGCTGGATGCCTTCATCGCCGGAGAGATCGGTTTTCAGGCAATGGCAGAGGTCGTCGAAGAGACACTGGACACTCTGACGCGCGAGCCGGGCCTAAGTTCCGCCCAATTCGACCTTGATAACGTGCGGTCAATGGACCATCTGGCGCGTATGCGCGCCGGAGACGTCATAAAGAGGCGAAAGAGCAGGGAACAGGTGGTTTGGAGCTGATCGGACTTATTCCGAGCTTCGGCGGGTTCATTTATACCGTCGGGGCTTTTATCGTCGCGTTGTCCGTGATCGTGGCGGTTCACGAATACGGGCACTACATCGTCGGACGGTGGTCGGGCATTCATCCAGAGGTGTTTTCGCTGGGCTTTGGCCCGGTCATCTACTCGCGCATCGACAGACGGGGCACGCGCTGGCAGATCGCGGCCCTGCCATTTGGCGGCTACGTCAAGTTCATGGGCGATGCGGACGCGGCAAGCGGGAAGGACGGCACGACAATGTCGCGCCTGTCGCCCGAGGAACTGCGCCGCACGATGCATGGCGCTCCGCTCTGGGCCCGATCGGCCACGGTTGCGGCTGGTCCGGTGTTCAACTTTGCCCTTTCCTTTCTTGTTTTCGCCGCGGTCCTGCTGGTGCGCGGCGTCGCATCCGACCCGCTGACCATTGACTCCCTTCGGGAAATGCCGGGCGAGGTGCAGGAACTGCGGCCCGGAGACCAGGTCTTGTCGATCGGCGGCAGCCCGGCCCCCGATGCCGACGATTTCGCAGAGTTCGTTCGCACTATGCCGGCCGACGGTCTGGTCAGCTATACCGTGCGCCGGGATGGCCGCGAGATGACGGTTTTGGCGCCCCATCCCTATCCGCCCATTGCCGCGGGCCTGACGCCGGGATCGGCGGCCATGGACGTCGGGATGGACAAGGGCGACGTGGTGCTGAGCGTGAACGGCGACCCGATCCAGACCTTCAGCGAACTGCGCGACAAGGTCGGAGAGTCGGAAGGCAATCCTCTTGAACTTGAGATCTGGCGCGCGGGCGAGGTTCTTGACATCGTGCTGGTCCCCCGGCGCACCGATCTGCCATTGCCGGACGGCGGCTTCGAGACGCGCTATCTGATCGGGATCACCGGCGGACTGTATTTCGAGCCCAGCACCGAAACCCCCAGCCTTTGGGCAGCGGCGGGCTATGGCGTCAACCAGACCATATATATCGTGCAGTCCTCCTTGTCGGGGCTCTATCACATGGCGGTGGGTGCGATCAGTTCGTGCAACCTTCGCGGCCCCATCGGCATCGCCGAAACCAGTGGCGCGGCCGCCAGCCAGGGCTGGACCAGTTTCATCTGGTTCATCGCGGTGCTGTCGACGGCGGTGGGGCTGCTGAACCTGTTCCCGATCCCCGTGCTGGATGGCGGGCACCTGGTGTTCCACGCCTGGGAGGCTGTCACGGGCCGTCCGCCGGGCGACAGGGCACTTAGGGTGCTGATGGCGGCGGGTCTGACGGTCTTGCTTTCGCTCATGGTGTTCGCGCTGACGAACGATCTTTTCTGCCCATAGGCGATCGCGCCCGCAAACAGTCGCCCCGGCGCCCAAATCACGCCACATTCAGGGACGATTCTGGTCGCGACACCGAGATATGGGACAATCGCCATGCAGACGTTGCGAAAAAGCTACAAGGGCATCACCCTTCTTGCGGACCTGAACCTGGACCGTTTCCTGTCGATTTTCGCGCTGGTCCTGTCCCTTACGGCAAGCGCCTACATCCTTTCTCACTGAATCCAATACCCTGACCTTCCCTAACGCAATGGCCCCCGCCCGGATAGTTTCCGAGCGGGGGTCGTGGCTTTTGACAAGACCCCGCAATCCCGTTACGAACTTTGAAAAAGCTGCGGAAAAAGGTTGGGGGCGATGACGGGCACGCACGGGCACGGCGGCGAACAGGGACATGGCGTCCGAAGAGTGGCGCTTGTCGGCAGACTATTCGGATTTCTCTTTGGTTTCATGATCTTGCTGGCCGCAGCTGGCGGCGCGCAGGCCCAGAGCTATACCTTCAGTTCTGTCGATATCCAGGGAAATGAACGGATCGAGGCCGGCACGATCCTCAGCTATGCGGGAATCGCCCGGGGCGAAACGGTCTCTGCCGCCCAGCTTAACGCGGCATACCAGCGAATCCTTGGGTCGGGGCTTTTCCAGACCGTCGATCTTGCGCCGCGCGGCGGCACGCTTGTCATCACCGTACGTGAGTGGCCGACGATCAACCGGGTCAGCATCGAAGGCAACAGGCGGCTGAAGGACGAAGACCTGCAACCCTTGTTGCAGTCGCAGTCACGGCGCGTGTTCAGCCCCACGGTTGCCGAGCAGGACGCCGCCGGCATCGTGGAGGCGTACCAGCAACAGGGGCGGCTTGCCGCCACCGTGGACCCTGTCATCATCGAGCGGTCCAACAACCGCGTCGATCTTGTGTTCGAGGTGTCCGAGGGGCGCGTTGTCGAGATCGAGCGGCTGAGCTTCATCGGAAACCGCAGCTATTCCGACCGCCGGCTGCGCCGGGTTCTCGAAACAAAGCAAGCGGGCATCCTGCGGGCGCTTATCCGGGCCGATACCTTCGTCGCCGACCGGCTTGAATTCGACAAGCAGGTGCTGCGGGATTTCTACCTGTCGCGCGGATATGTCGATTTCCAGGTTCTGTCCGCGACGTCTGAGTTCTCGCGCGACCGGAACGGATTCTTCGTGACCTTCAACATCCGCGAAGGTCAGAGCTTCGATTTCGGAAACATCACGGTCACAAGTGACCTGCCGGAGATCGACGTTGCTGAATACCAGGCGGTTCTTCAGCTCAAGCCCGGCGACACGTATTCGCCCACGCTGGTGGACGCGACGATTGCGCGGCTGGAACGGCTTGCCATCAAGAATGGCCTGGACTTTGTGCGCGCCGATCCGCGGATCACGCGCAACGACCGTGGGCTGAGGTTGGATATCGAGTTCAACCTGGTCCGCGGCGAGCGCATATTCGTCGAACGCATCGACATCGAAGGCAACACGACAACACTTGACCGGGTGATCCGTCAGCAGTTCAACACTGTCGAGGGCGACCCGTTCAACCCGCGCGAAATTCGCGAAGCGGCGGAACGCATCCGTGCGATGGACTTCTTCGAGGCGACGGAGGTCCGTGCGCTGGACGGCAGCAGCCCCGACCAGGTGGTCATTGACGTAGACGTCGAGGAGAAGCCAACCGGCAGCCTTAGCTTCGGGGCCAGCTACAGCGTGTCTTCCGGTATCGGTTTCAACGCATCCTTTTCCGAGCGGAACTTTCTTGGACGTGGTCAAACGCTGAACTTCGGCGTCAGCACGGCAAGCGGGTCGCAAGGGGCGAACCTTCTGTTCGTGGAGCCTTACTTTCTTGGGCGCGACGTGGCGTTCAGCTTCAGCGGTTCGTACACGCGCACAAGCTATGCGACGAACACGTTCTACGACTCGCAGCTTGTCAGCGTTCAGCCGGGGCTTGAATTCCCGCTTGGGGAAACGGCGCGCCTGACGGTCAAAGGGGTCTTTGACGCTACGGAGGTGACGAACGTCGATGCGGGATCTTCGCAGATCCTGCGGACAGAAGCGGCGCGCGGATTCGAAAGCGCGGTGGGCGTTGGCTATCAGATCAGTTTTGACAACCGCACATCGGGCCTGAACCCTGACGCGGGTATCCTGTTCCGGTTCGGTCAGGACATCGCCGGTCTGACGGGCACCATGGACTACATCGAGACCAAGGGCCTTTTCGTCGCCGAGCGGACGATGCGCAACAGCGACATCACCTTCCGTGCGGTTTTCGAAGGTGGGGCGATCACGTCGATCGGCGGCAACGGCACCAAGATCACCGACCGTTTCTTCCTGTCGTCAAGCCAGTTGCGCGGCTTTGACGTGCGCGGTGTCGGACCGAGGGATCTGAACTCGACCAACTTCGACGCGCTTGGTGGCAACTACTTTGCCGTGGCCCGGTTCGAAGCGGACTTTCCGCTGCCGCTGCCCGAGGAATACGGGATTTCGGGTGGTGCGTTCCTTGACTTCGGGTCGGTATGGGGCCTCGACAATACGGCGGGTGGCCTGACTGGCACGAACCCCGTGGACGACCAGGCCTACCTTCGTGCGTCGATCGGTGTATCGGTCTTCTGGGAAACGCCCATCGGGCCGCTGCGGTTCAACTTTTCGCAGCCCCTCGCCAAGCAGACCTATGACGACGTTCGGAACTTCGACCTGACGGTTTCGACGTCCTTCTGACGATGCGTGCGCTCTTTGCCGCCTTCCTGACCGCCGGCCTGTGGGTCGGCGGTTCTGGTTCGGTGTTGGCGCAGCCGCTTGACCTTGCGGTATCGCCAATTCTTGTCATCGATCAGGAGAGGCTGTTTTCCGAAAGTCGGCTGGGTGAGCGGATATCCGATGAGATCGAGGCCGCGACAGATACCCTGGCCAACGAGAATCGCCGCATCGAAAGCGAACTCGTTGCCGAGGAGATGTCGCTTACCGAGCGCCGTGCCAGCCTTCCGCCAGAAGAATTTCGCGCCCTTGCCGATATATTTGACCGCAAGGTTCAGCGTCTGAGGGCCGAGCAGGATGAGAAAGAGCGCGCATTGCAGGCGCGGGGAGAGGCAGACAGGCAGGAGTTCCTGAACAGCATCATTCCGGTGCTGGGCGCCATCGCCCGCGAGCGCGGTGCAGTGGCGATTCTGGACCGCAGAGCGGTGTTCCTGTCTGCCGATCGCATCGACGTGACGGACGAAGCGATCCGCCGGCTGAACGTGGCCATCGATCAAGAGGATCGCCCGCCCACCACGGAGGACACGACGCCTCTGATCGACGGAAGCACCGAGGCGGGTGAGAACGACGCGGCATCCCCCCTGGACGAGCCGGCACCTGATGCACCGCCCGCCACGGCGGACTGAGCCGGTCGCCCGTCGCGGGACGGGATCCCGCGAATCCCAGCCCGCAACATGCGTTTGCGTGTCTTGCCACGGTCCGAGCGAGTTGCTACTTCCCCACCGGGTGACGACAGAGTGTGAACTGGGGATACTGGTATGGCCGATGGCCTGAGGAACGCCGACATCGCGGTGATCAAGCGGATCCTTCCGCATCGCTATCCTTTTCTCCTGGTGGATCGCGTGATCGACATCGACGGCAGCAACAGCGCCATCGGTGTCAAGAACGTCACCATCAATGAGCCGTTCTTCCAGGGCCATTTCCCCGACGAGCCGGTGATGCCCGGCGTCCTGATCCTGGAGGCCATGGGCCAGACATGCGCGGTCATGATCAGCGTTGCCCGCGACTATGTCGATACCGGCACTTCGGTCTATCTGATGTCGATCGACAAGGCCAAGTTCCGCCGCAAGGTGGTTCCCGGCGACCGGCTTGAGCTTCACGTGACCACGCTGCGCGGGCACGAGAACAAGGTGGTCAAGCTGTCGTGTACCGGCAAGGTCGATGGCGAGACCGTTGCCGAGGCCGAGGTTATGGCACTGATCGTGGCGCCCGGCGACGCCTGAGGATCAATTCCCTATCCGGTTGTCCGGCCGGATGCAGTCAGCCACGCCAGATCCAGCCGCCGCCCAGAACGCGCCCGCCCTCGGGCGCGTAGAAGACACAGGCCTGGCCCGGCGACACGCCTTCCTCGGGAACGACCAGCTCAACCTCTGCCTCGGTCTCGGACAGGGGGCGAATGACGGCCTCACGCGGCGGACGGGTCGAGCGCACCTTGACCGCAAGCCGCCACTCGGGTTTCGAGGTGAACGGCGCGTCCCCAAGCCAGTTGATCTCTCGTACCGGAACCGTCCGGGTCGAGAGCATCTCTTTGGAGCCGACGACGACGCTTCGGCTGTCCACGTCCAGTCGCACGACATAAAGCGGCTCTTCCAGCCCGCCGATGCCCAGCCCCCGGCGCTGACCGATGGTATAGTGGATGACCCCCGGGTGCCTGCCCAGGACACGGCCGTCGGCGTGCACGATTTCGCCAGGCTCTGCCGCGCCCGGTCTCAGCTTCTCGATCACGGACGCATAGTTGCCGTTGGGGACGAAGCAGATATCCTGACTGTCCGGCTTGTCGGCCACGGACAGCCCGTGCTGTGCGGCCAGCGCACGCGTTTCTTCCTTCGACGCCAGGTGCCCGAGGGGAAAGCGCAGATAGGCCAGCTGCTCTGCCGTTGTCGAAAAGAGAAAATACGACTGATCGCGCGCCGGGTCGGCGGCCATGTGAAGCTCTGGCCCGGCAACGCCAAGCCTTCTCTGGATGTAGTGGCCTGTCGCCATGCAATCGGCGTCAAGGTCTCGCGCGGTTTCCAGCAGGTCGCGAAACTTCACACGTTCGTTGCAGCGAATGCAGGGAACCGGCGTCGCCCCGCCCAGATAGCTGTCGGCGAACTCGTCCATCACGCTTTCGCGAAACCTGTTTTCATAGTCGAGGACGTAATGGGGAAAGCCCATCGCCTCGGCCACTCGGCGGGCATCGTGGATATCGCGCCCCGCACAGCACGCGCCCTTCTTTGCCAGCGCCGCGCCATGATCGTAAAGCTGCAAGGTCACACCGACGACGTCGTAGCCTTCCGTGGCGAGCTGCGCCGCGACCACGGAACTGTCGACCCCCCCCGACATGGCGACGACAACCCGCGTTTCGGCGGGGGGCTTGGCGAAGCCAAGCGAATTCAGTGCTGGGTCACGAGCATCAAGGGGCATGGCGATCATCCTGGAATGGACGGAATATAGGAAAATCCGCTGTACTCTCAAGCCCGTGTTTCACCCGAGGTTAAGCCAGCCGGTTGAGTGTTGCTGCCCGGTACAAGGGGTGAGTGAGATGTATATCAAGAAACTTCCGGGACCGCGCATCGTGACCTTGCCGGACGGCAGCACGCTGTCACGCGCCGACCTGCCCAGCACGGCGACGCGCCGCTGGGTCGCACGGCGCAAGGCGGCCGTCGTGCGTGGCGTGGAATACGGGCTGCTGTCACGACAAGAGGCGCTGGATCTCTATGACCTGTCGGACGAGGAATTCGACGGCTGGTGCCGGGTGGTGACGCGCCATGGAGAAGCGGCGCTGAAGGCCACCCAGATCAAGAAGTATAGACAACTTAAAGAAGAGTGTGCAAATTCCATCCAGGGGGTAACGGAGGGTTAACCATTGCACGCGATTGTTGATTTCCAAACGTTGCGGTGTGGAGGCTGACAATGCGTGTGCTTCTTGTGGAAGACGATCCGACGACATCGCGCGGCATCGAAATGATGCTGACGCATGCGAACCTGAATGTCTATTCGACGGAGATGGGCGAAGAGGGGATCGATCTTGCCAAGCTGTATGACTACGATCTGATCCTGCTCGATATCAATCTGCCCGACATGAATGGACACGAGGTGCTGCGGCAACTGCGCCTTGCCCGTGTCGACACTCCGATCCTGATCCTGTCGGGCGATACGGATACTGAAAGCAAGATCAAGGGCTTCGGCTTTGGCGCGGACGACTACATGACCAAGCCGTTCCACCGAGAGGAACTGGTGGCACGCATTCATGCCATTATCCGCCGGTCCAAGGGACATGCCCAGTCGATCATCAGCACCGGGCCGGTCGATGTGAACCTGGACGCCAAGACCGTTTCGGTCGAGGGCAAGTCGGTGCACCTGACGGGCAAGGAGTACCAGATGCTGGAACTGCTGAGCCTGCGAAAGGGAACGACCCTGACCAAGGAAATGTTCCTCAACCATCTTTATGGCGGGATGGATGAACCGGAACTGAAGATCATCGATGTCTTCATCTGCAAGTTGCGCAAGAAGCTTAGCCAGGCGACGGGCGGTCAGAACTTCATCGAAACGGTCTGGGGCAGGGGCTATGTGCTGCGCGACCCCGAGCCTGTGCGCCGAACGGCAACGCAATTGGCGGTTGGGGTCTGACATCGGCGACGCGGCGGGCTGGACGCCGGGCGGGACCGCTCCTATCACAGGGGCAGACACCCCGACCGGAGCGCGCAGATGGCCGAGGCCTACACCCCCGTGGACGCGTTGACGCGCGAAGAGGCGATCGTAGAACTCGCGCGCCTGGCGGACGTGATCGCCCGCGCGAACACGGCCTATCACGTCAAGGATGCGCCCGAGATATCGGACGCCGAGTACGACGCCGCCAAGCGGCGCAATACCGCGATCGAGGAACGCTTTCCCGATCTCAAGCGCGATGACAGCCCGTCCGAGCAGGTGGGCGCGGCGGCCGGAGAGGGCTTTGCAAAGGTCCGCCATGCCGTGCGGATGCTGTCGCTGGCAAACGCGTTCGACGACACCGACGTGCGCGATTTCGATGAGGGTCTGCGCAAGTATCTTGGCCTGTCGGCCGATGCACCTCTTGGTTACACTGCGGAACCGAAGATCGACGGTCTGTCGCTGTCACTGCGGTACGAGGGCGGCCGCCTGGTGCACGCAGCAACCCGCGGGGACGGCGAAACCGGCGAGAATGTCACCGCGAATGCGCTGACGGTCGAGGACATTCCGGCCACCGTAACAGGCGCACCGGACGTGCTGGAGGTTCGCGGCGAAGTCTACATGAGCCATGCGGATTTCGAGGCGTTGAACGCGCGGCAGGCGGCGGCAGGCGAAAAGACATTCGCCAACCCGCGAAACGCCGCGGCCGGATCGCTTCGGCAACTTGACGCCGCGATCACGCGCACCCGGCCACTGCGGTTTTTCGCCTATGCCTGGGGCGAACTGAGCGAGCCACTGGCAGACACGCAAATGCAGGCGATCGGGCGACTGGCGTCGCTTGGGTTCGCCACCAACCCGCTGACGGCACTTTGCGATGGGCCCGCGGCGCTTCTTGTGCACTATCGCCTGATCGAGGCGCAGCGAGCCACGCTGGGCTATGATATCGACGGCGTTGTCTACAAGGTCGATGCGCTGGACCTGCAGCGGCGGCTTGGCTTTCGCTCTACAACGCCACGCTGGGCGATCGCGCACAAGTTCCCGGCCGAACTTGCCTGGACACGGCTGGACCGCATCGAGATACAGGTCGGCCGCACAGGCGCCCTGTCGCCGGTTGCGCGATTGATGCCGGTGACGGTGGGCGGGGTCGTGGTGTCAAACGCAACCCTGCACAATGAGGATTACATCGCCGGACGCGATGCACGCGGCGGGCCGATCCGCGAGGGCAAGGACATCCGAGAGGGCGACTGGGTTCAGGTCTACCGTGCCGGAGACGTCATTCCCAAGGTCGCGGACGTGGACCTGTCACGCCGTCCCGGATCGGCGGAACCCTTTGTCTTTCCCACAACCTGCCCCGAGTGCGGGTCGCAGGCCGTGCGGGAAGAGGGCGACTCGGTGCGCCGCTGCACCGGCGGCCTGATCTGTCCGGCACAAGCGGTCGAAAAGCTGAAGCACTTTGTCAGCCGCGCTGCCTTCGACATCGAGGGGCTGGGGGCCAGGCAGGTCGAACAGTTCTACCGGGATGGCTGGATCCAAGAGCCGGCAGAGATATTCACCCTGCAGGACCGCTATGGAAACACCAGCCTGACCCAATTGAAGAACCGCGAAGGCTGGGGCGAGAAATCCGCAGAAAACCTCTTTTCCGCAATCGCGGAAAAGCGGCGCATCCCGTTGGCCAGGCTGATTTTTGCCTTGGGCATCCGGCATGTGGGAGAGGTGGCAGCCGCCGATCTTGCCCGCCATTTCGGCAGTTGGCCGGCGCTGGAAAGGGCGGTGGATGCCGCCGGTCCCGCCGCCGTCGCCCACCGCGCCGCGGAAGCGGCAGCCAGCGAAGAACAGGCTGCCGCACGCGCCGGGGGACGCCGCGCCCGTGTGGCCGACACCCGCGAAAGGATCTGGCAGGACGCCCAGGTGCCGCCGGCCGCACGCGCCGCCTGGGAGGACCTGACGGGTATCGACGGGATCGGCGCGACCGTTGCGCTGTCCCTGACGGATGCCTTCGGGCAAGTGACCGAGCGCGACTCGATCCGCCGTCTTGTGGGGCATCTGGATATCCTGCCGCCTGACCTCGCGGCACAGGAAAGCCCTGTGGCGGGCAAGACCGTGGTCTTTACCGGCACATTGGAAAAGATGACCCGGGCCGAGGCCAAGGCGCGGGCCGAAGCGCTTGGCGCCAAGGTGTCCGGCAGCGTCAGCGCAAAGACCGACCTTCTGGTCGCCGGCCCCGGAGCGGGCTCCAAGGCGACCAAGGCCGCCGCGCTTGGGGTCGAGACCATCGACGAAGATGGGTGGCTGGCCCTGATCGGCGAGGGTTAGGGGGGTGGCCGGGCGCCCACCAGTTCTCTTTCCGCTTTTTGCGGAACTTGAGACGCTTTCGGGCGTTGGCCCCAAGACCGCCCGCCTTCTGGCCCAGATCGACATCGAAAGGCCGCGCGACCTGTTGTTCACGCTGCCCTATTCCGGGGTGGATCGGCGAAGACGCGCCACGATTCAGGGCGCTGATCTGCCCGCCGTCCTGACGCTTGAGGTCGAGGTGGGCCGCCATCTTTCGCCGCGCAGCCGTGGCCGCCCCTACCGGGTCGAGGTGCGCGACACCGAGACGACATTTCAATTGGTGTTCTTCCATGCCCGCGAGGACTGGTTGAAGCGACAGCTGCCAACGGGACAAAGGCGGATCGTGTCCGGCAAGGTAGAGCTGTTCGACGGGATCGGGCAGATGGTGCATCCGGATCATATCCTGACCCCCGACGACGCGGATGAGATCCCGGTGTTCGAGCCCGTGTATCCGCTGACCCAGGGGGTGACCCAGCGGTCCATGGCCAAGGCCGCGCAGGCCGCGCTGACACGGGCACCTGAACTTGACGAATGGATTGATCCGGCCTTGCGCGCCCGCGAAGGCTGGCCGGCCTGGGACGACGCGCTGCGCACCGCCCACGGGCCCTTGTCAAATGCCGAACTGGCGCCGCAATCGCCTGCACGCCAGCGCCTTGCGTATGACGAGTTGATGGCGCACCAGCTGACGCTGGCATTGGCCCGGTCGGCGGTGCGCAAGGGAAAGGGAATGCCCACGGTCGGCGACGGGGGGCTGCGCGCGCGGGTTCTGAAGGCGCTTCCCTATCGTCCCACCGGCGCACAGGACCGTGCGGTGGAAGAGATTGCCGCCGACATGGCCGCGCCGGCCCGAATGAACCGTCTGCTTCAGGGGGACGTGGGCGCAGGAAAGACGCTTGTGGCGTTCCTTGCCTTGCTGATCGCGGTCGAAGCGGGCGGGCAGGGGGCCATGATGGCCCCCACCGAAATCCTTGCCCGCCAGCACCTTGAGGGCCTGCGCCCGCTGGCGGAAACCGGCGGTGTTCGGCTGGAAATCCTGACAGGCCGCGACAAGGGGGCAGAGCGCGCGACAAAGCTTGCCGCGCTTGCTGCGGGCGAGATCGATATTCTGGTCGGAACCCACGCCGTGTTTCAGAAGGACGTCGATTTTGCCGACCTGCGGCTGGCGATCGTCGATGAACAGCACCGTTTCGGCGTGGCGCAGCGGCTTGCGCTGGGGACAAAGGGGCGCAGCGCGGACATGCTCGTGATGACGGCGACACCGATCCCTCGGTCGCTGGCACTGGCGCAATACGGCGACATGGATGTGTCGCTGCTGGATGAAAAGCCACCGGGGCGAACGCCCGTCAAGACCGCGCTGGTGTCCACCGGCCGGATGGACGAAGTGATCGAGCATATGCGTCGTGCCGTGGCCGAAGGTCGGCAAGCCTATTGGGTCTGTCCGCTTGTCGAGGAAAGCGAACTGATCGACATGACCGCGGCGGAAGACCGTTTCAAGCGGCTGCGGGCCATTCTGGGCGAGGGCATCGTGGGGCTGGTCCATGGCCAGATGCCGCCGGCCGAGAAAGACGCCGCGATGGCCGGGTTCGTTTCCGGAAAGACCAAGATCCTGGTTTCCACAACGGTGATCGAGGTGGGCGTCAACGTGCCCAACGCAACGATCATGGTCATCGAGCGCGCCGAAAGCTTCGGACTTGCGCAACTGCATCAGTTGCGTGGACGGGTCGGGCGCGGCTCGGCGGCATCGACGTGCCTGATGGTCTACCAGCCGCCCTTGTCCGAAGGCGGGCGACGGCGGCTGGAGACGCTTCGGGAAACCGAGGACGGGTTCCGCATCGCCGAAGAGGATCTGGCCATGCGGGGCGCTGGCGACCTGATCGGCACCGCGCAATCGGGCCTGCCCCGGTTTCGTATTGCCGACCTCGAGCGGCAATCGGCGCTCATGGCGCTGGCACAGTCCGATGCGCGCAAGCTGCTGGCCGACGATCCGGTCTTGACCAGCCCCCGCGGACAGGCGGCACGGGTCCTTCTTTGGCTCATGGAACAGGACAAGGCGATACGCCTGATCTCGGTCGGCTAGGGCCGATGTTCCGGTTCGTTCGCGAATGTTCTAAAAAAGTTCTTTACAAGTTGGTTCGAATTTGAGAACAAATGGGCAACAACCAACGGAAAGGCCGCCCGCCATGTTCGATCTGATCAAGTCCACGTTTCGCAACTCCGACTCTCTCGCTGGCGATTTTGCCGGGGCTGCCGCGCTTGTCGTGATGCTGGTCGGCTTCTTGCACCTGCCGCTTCTGACCTGAGGTTCCTTCACCTGCCTGCGGTCTGTTCATGGCCGGTCGGTGTGCCTCTGTCCCCCTGAACGCACGCCACTGCCTGTCCCCCTCCCGAGAACTGCCTGTTCGGGAACCGGCCAAACCCCAAGACAGACACGCCCCTTGCCGCCGCCTCCGAACCGGAGTGCGGCGGTTTTTTTTACGCCGGGGTCAGGCGCAGGCGGCTTTCTCGGCCTCTGCCATAGCCTCGGCTGTCGCCTCGAGAGCCAAAAGGATGGAAGCGTGGCGGTTGCGATAGTCCCGTGCGGGCAAAAGCACCTCAAGCCCGGCGAACGGCGCCGATGGCACGGGGCCTTCGTTCTTCAGCATCTCTTTCAGTTCATCCCGCGCACGCTCTACCTCGGCGCGGGTGCGGCCGATGATGCTTGACCCGACAACAGACGCCGCCGCCTGCCCCAGGGCACAGGCCTTTACATCCTGGCCGAAGGCCGAGATGCGCCCGTCCATCAGGCATACATCCACGGTCACGGTGGACCCGCAAAGCGGAGACCGGCGTTTGATGGTCGCCTGAGGCTCTGCCAGTCGCTGGGTCAAAGGGATGTCGGCGGCCAGTTCCAGGATCCGGCCAGAATAGAGCTTTATCAGATCAGAGTCGCTCATGGGTTTTCCTTGCCCGAAGTGCCTCATAGATAGGTCACGTACCAGCCCAAGGAAACCCGCCATGCCCTTTGATCCCGCGACACTGCGCTACAACGACCAAGGCCTGATCCCGGTCATTGCGCAAGAGGCCGGGACCGGCGAAGTCCTGATGCTGGCATGGATGAACGCCGAGGCCGTCGCGCGAACGATCACAACCGGCAAGGTCACGTACTGGTCGCGCTCTCGCAAGGCGTTCTGGATAAAGGGTGAAAGTTCTGGTCATTCGCAGGCGCTGGTCGAGATGCGGCTGGATTGCGACCGTGACTGCCTGCTGCTTCTTGTCCATCAGACAGGGCCGGCTTGCCACACCAACCGGCGCAGTTGTTTTTTCACCGGAATTCAAGATGGAGAAGAGGCAGAGTTGATGCGTCCGATCGCCTGACCGGCAGGGTGGCAGCTATGGCGCCACCATTGCCCGCACATCCGCCGGTGACAGCCCGGCATCGCGATAGTGGCGTATAGCGCGCGCGTCATCACGTTTTGCCAGGCGGCGGCCGGCATCGTCCCGAACAAGCCGGTGATGGTGATACAAAGGCTGGGGCAGGCCCAAAAGGGCCTGAAGCACGCGGTGGACCGGCGTCGCCGCGAAAAGATCAAGACCGCGCACGACCTCTGTTATCCCCTGATGCGCGTCGTCCACGACCACGGCCACATGATAGCTGGTGCCGATATCGCGGCGCGCCAGCACGACGTCGCCGACTTCGTTGATCATCAAGGCGCGGGAAGGTTGGTGGCGCCCCGCGCGTTCCGGCCCCGTTTCATTGAAACCCGGAACCGTGCCCAGACGGTCCAGCGCGCGCACCATGTCCAGCCGGATCGCATCCTGCGGCGTGGCGTCGGCCATGCGTCGCCCGCGGCATGTTCCGGGATAGACCGGGCCATCGGGACCAGCGACGCCTTCCTGAGGCGCGGACAAGGCCGCGCGGATATCGTTTCGGCTGCACCGGCAGGGATAGCACAGATCCAGTTCGACAAGCGCGGCAAGCGCCGTGTCATAGGCGGCCCGTCTATCGGACTGGCGCAAGACCGGTTCGGACCATGTCAGGCCAAGCCACGAAAGATCCTCGACTATCGCTGTTTCGAACGCGGGCCGGCAGCGTGGGGTGTCGATGTCTTCGATCCTCAGGAAGAAGCGCCCCAAACGCGTTTCGGCCCGGCCCGCGGCCACCAGCGCGGAATAGGCGTGCCCCAGATGAAGGAACCCCGTAGGCGAGGGTGCGAACCGCGTCGCGTAGGTCACACGATCTCGAGCACGTAGATCGTCGCGCCCATGCCGATGCCGGGAAGATGATCCCCATGTTCCTGCAACAACAATCGCGCCCGGCCCGCAGAAACCTCGGCTTTCATCCGCGCATGATAGGCGGGGTCCATCAGGGTCTTGTCGTTGAAGGACACCGCGAAGATCCCGCCCGGGTCCAGAAGGGCAAGTAATTCATCGATGATCGATAGCGGGGCCGCTCCGTGACCGATGGCACCGACCGCTGCGACGATGCCGTAATTTCCCTTGGCGAAGGGCAGGGGAACGCCCGGCTGCGATTGGTGAAGCGCCCGGTATATGGCCTTGCCGCGGGCGCCCTCCAGCATCTCGGCCGAGATGTCCACACCATCGATGACAGAAAAGCCCGCCTGACTCAGCTTCAGCCCGGAAATACCCGTTCCGCAAGCAAAATCCAGAACGGGCACGGTCTTGTCACTGGTGAAACCCGCCAGCGCCCCGGCGATCCGTCCAGGGGTGGCATAGCCATTTTCGGTGATCTCGGCATCATAGGTGCCGGCCCAGTCGTCGTAAAAGCTTCGTGCCGTTTCCGGGCTGTTCACCTTGTACGCCTGGTCAAGATATCGGGTATCGCTCATGGCGTGCAGGCTCCGTCAGGCGGCTTCGATATGCTGGCTGGCAAGCCACGCCGCCCACGCGGCCTTTGCACGGTCGGTATAGGCCTTGTACCGGTCGCGCCGCCCGCGTCGACCGCCGCGTGCCTCGACCGGGGGAAACAGACCGAAATTCACGTTCATCGGCTGAAACGTCTTGGCCTCTGCTCCGCCGGTAATGTGATTCAGTAGCGCGCCCGTCGCTGTCTCGACCGGCGGAGGGGTCAGCGTGCTGCCCCCAAGCTCTGCCGCGGCAAGTCGCCCGGCCAGCAGGCCCATCGCGGCAGATTCCACATACCCTTCGACACCCGTGATCTGACCCGCGAAACGGATATGTGGGCAAGAGCGAAGGCGCATCTGTGTGTCGAGAAGCGTTGGGGCATTCAGAAAGGTGTTTCTGTGAATTCCTCCAAGACGGGCGAAACGCGCATCCTGCAATCCGGGAATCATTCTAAAAACATCGGCTTGCGCGCCGTACTTCATCTTTGTCTGGAACCCTACGATGTTGTAGAGCGTGCCAAGCGCATTGTCCCGTCGCAACTGGACGATGGCATGGGCCTTGACGTCCGGGGCATGGGGGTCTGTCAGGCCCACCGGTTTCATCGGCCCGTGCCGCAGGGTTTCACGACCGCGTTCCGCCATGACCTCGATGGGCAGGCAGCCGTCAAAGTAACCGGCTGTCTCTCCGGCCTTGAACTCTGTCTTGTCGGCGGCAAGCAGCGCATCGATGAAGGTCTCGTACTGGGCACGGTCCATCGGGCAGTTCAGGTAGGCCGTTCGCTGCTCTTGGGTCTCGCCCTTGTCATAGCGCGACTGGAACCATGCCTTGGACATGTCGATACTGTCAAAATAGACGATGGGGGCAATCGCGTCGAAGAACGCCAGCGCGTCGGCACCGGTTTCGGCCCGAATCGCCTCGGCAAGAGCTCCCGATGTCAACGGTCCCGTGGCGATGATCCATTGACCGCTGTCTGGCAGCGCCGTGACCTCGTCGGTCGAGACCGTGACACGCGGATGCGAACGAAGCCTGTCGGTCACCGATTGCGCAAAGGCCTCGCGATCCACGGCAAGGGCGCCGCCGGCAGGCAGGGCGTGCCGATCGGCCATTTCCATGACAAGCCCGCCGGCCTGGCGCATCTCCCAGTGCAGCAGGCCGACAGCATTCTGTTCGTCGTCATCAGATCTGAAAGAGTTTGAACAAACCATCTCGGCAAGGTTGCCCGTCTGGTGGGCGAAGGTACCGGTCTTCGGCCGCATTTCGTGGATCACCACGTCTATACCACGGCTGGCCGCTTGCCAGGCTGCCTCGGATCCGGCCATGCCGCCGCCGACGATGTTCAAAACGTTTGTCATGCTCGACGTTTTAGGACGCCGTTCGGCATTTGGAAACCCGCCGCTCAGGCGGCGTGGCTGGATCGCTGGCCGCAATCACCATCCCAAAGGTCGGCAAAGATGTTCTCGGCGGGGTCCATCTCGTCAGGGGCGCCTGCCGCGTGCGGTACCATGTCCAGCGTCAGGCCGGGCACGGACACGGCAAGATCGTCGGGCGGCGGGGCAGGCGGCACGCGCGGCGCCTGTGGACGCAACTTGCGCGGCGCCTGCACCGGACCGCTCGATTTGCGAACAGGCCGGCTTGGCAGGGCAAGAGCCGGAGCGGCCTCGATCCCGTCATCGCGCAACGCGGCAGGAACCGGGGCACTGAATGCCACCAGCAGCAGCGCGCCAACCAGAGTGGCCTCGCGCCACATGGCGCCAGCGTCCACCGTGGACCAGTTGGCACCGTAAAAGAACACCATCGACCAGATCACGTAGACGGCCAGAAACAGCGCGCCCTGACGCACCAGGCGCGAGGTCATCACCATCATGGCCGCGATCATGACGGCGCTGGACAGAACGAATTGCACCAACTCGGCACCGTCGTTCGCCCGTACCAGCGCTCCGGTCACAGGATCCTCAAGAACCTGACTGGTCGTCAGCAGAAAGAAGGACGCAATAAGCATACGCGTCAGCGAAATGGCAGGGTTCACCGGCCGTTTCTCCGACGTCTCATCCTTGCGGCGATATCGCACGCCAAGCATACCGATTCCCCCAGAAGGCGAAGCCCCACCCCGGTTGAGAGGATGCGATGGGAATGCGGCGCCGTCATGGCGCGACCATTGCGATGTTGGCGACAATCCGTGTCAGTCGGCGGGGTCTTCGGCGTCCTGTTCCGCAATCCAGGCGACTGACACGACTTCCTCTTCAGCGCCGGTATCGAAAACCTTCACTCCTCCCGCGCCACGCGACCGGAAAGAGATGTCCTCGACCGGGGTGCGAATCGACTGACCGGTCGATGTGACAAGCATGATCTGGTCTTCCCGGTCCACGGGGAAAGAGGCCACAAGGCGTCCGCCGCGCATGGCCTTGTCCATCGCCATCACGCCCTGGCCACCACGGCCGCGTACCGGGTAGTCATGGCTTGAACTCAGCTTGCCAAGGCCCTTGGCGGTGACCGTCAGGATAAGGTCCTCTGCCGCCGACATGGCGGGATAGTCGATATCCACCGTGCTGGCATCGCCGGTGTCCTCGTCCTCGTCGGAGTCGACCTCGTCGGTCAGCCCGGCCATGGCGCGGCGCATCTTGAGGTAGACCGCCCGCTGAGCCGGGGTCGCCTCGAAGTGTCGGATGACGGCCATCGACACGACTTCGTCACCGTCAGCCAGCCGTATACCACGCACACCGGTGGACTCTCGCCCCTTGAACACGCGCACCTCGGTGGTCGGGAACCGGATCGCGCGGCCCATGGCCGTGACCAGCATCACGTCATCGTCCTCGTTACAGATCCGCGCGTTCACAAGGCTGATATCCTCGGGCAGACGCATGGCGATCTTGCCGTTGCGCATGACGTTGGTGAAATCCGAAAGCGCATTGCGACGCACGTCACCGGCGGACGTTGCAAAGACGATCTGCAACTGGCCCCAATCGTTCTCGGGCCTGTCCACGGGCATGACTGCGGCGATGGACACCCCCACGGGAATCGGCAGGATGTTGACCACCGCCTTGCCGCGCGCGTTGCGCGCGCCCTGGGGAAGCCGCCAGGTCTTCAACTTGTAGACCATGCCGTCGGTGGTGAAGAACAAGAGCTGGGTATGCGTATTGGCGACGAAAAGCGTGGTGACCACGTCGTCGTCCTTGGTCGACATGCCCGAAAGGCCCTTGCCCCCGCGGCGCTGCGCGCGGAACTCGGCCAGCGGCGTACGCTTTATGTAGCCGGACTGGGTGATGGTGACGACCATGTCTTCGCGCTCGATCAGGTCCTCGTCGTCGAGATCGCCATCCCAATCGACAATCTCCGTCCGACGCGGCACCGCGAACTGCTCTTTCACCTCGGTCAACTCGGCAGAGATGATCGACATGATCCGCTCTCGCGAGCGCAGGATGTCCAGGTAGTCGCGGATCTTGGCGGCAAGTTCCTGCAGTTCGTCGGTAATCTCCTGCACGCCAAGCTGGGTCAGGCGTTGCAAGCGCAGGTCCAGGATGGCGCGCGCCTGAGTCTCTGACAGGTTATAGCTGCCGTCCTCGTTGATCGTATGCGTGGGATCGTCGATCAGTCGTATATACTCGGCGATCTCCATGGCGGGCCAGCGGCGCTCCATCAGGCGCATCCGTGCCTCGGGGGCGTCAGAGCTGGACCGGATCGTCGCCACCACCTCATCGACGTTCGAGACCGCAACCGCAAGACCGCAAAGGATATGGCTGCGCTCGCGCGCCTTGCGCAGTTCATAAGCCGTGCGGCGCGCAACAACTTCTTCGCGGAACATAATGAAATGGCTCAGAAAATCGCGAAGCGTAAGCTGTTCGGGCCGCCCGCCGTTCAGCGCCAGCATGTTGCAGCCGAACGACGTCTGCATCGGCGTGAAGCGCCACAACTGGTTCAGCACGACCTCTGCCGTGGCGTCGCGCTTCAACTCGATCACGACACGGACACCAAAACGGTCCGATTCATCCTGAACGTGGGCAATGCCCTCCAGCTTCTTTTCCTTCGCAAGATCCGCGATCTTCTCGATCAGCGAGGATTTGTTCACCTGGTAGGGAATCTCGTCGAGAATGATCGCAAAGCGGTCCTTGCGGATCTCTTCGACCCGTGTCTTCGCGCGCACGATCACACTGCCGCGGCCCTCCAGATACGCCTTCCGCGCTCCGGACCGGCCAAGGATGATGCCGCCCGTCGGAAAGTCCGGGGCGGGGACGTATTCCATCAACTGCGCAGAGTCGAGATCGGGGCTTTCGATCAGGGCCAGCGTCGCCTCGATCACCTCGCCAAGATTGTGGGGCGGGATGTTCGTCGCCATGCCGACGGCGATGCCTCCCGCGCCATTGACCAGCATGTTCGGAAACCGGGCCGGAAGGACCGTCGGCTCAAGGTCCTTGCCGTCGTAGTTGTCCTGAAAGTCGACCGTGTCCTTTTCGATGTCGGCCAGCAGGAATTGCGCCGGCTTTGCCATGCGGACTTCGGTATAGCGCATGGCCGCCGGGTTATCCCCGTCCATCGAGCCAAAGTTGCCCTGCCCGTCGAGCAGGGGCAGCGACATCGAGAAATCCTGTGCCATCCGCACCAGCGCGTCGTAGATCGCGCCATCGCCATGCGGATGGTACTTGCCCATGACGTCGCCCACCGGCCGCGCCGACTTGCGGTATGGCTTGTCGTGGGTGTTGCCGGTCTCGTGCATGGCATAGAGGATTCTTCGATGCACAGGTTTCAGGCCGTCGCGAAGGTCCGGGATGGCACGGCTGACGATCACGCTCATCGCGTAATCGAGATAAGAGGTCCGCATCTCGTCTTCGATCGAGACGGTCGGACCAGTTGGAGCCGGGGCTGCGCCGCCGGTTTCCTCTTCGTTTTCAGGGGGTTCTGGAGTATCGCTCACGTGGATGTGTGGTCCCGGGCCAGATGCTATATCTTGTTATCCACACTATAGCCTGTCCCGCATATTGGGTGCAATGCCTGCCTAAGCCATGAGCAAGCAGCCACCGCGGCGGAGTGATAACACACTGTTTTTGTTGTAAAGATTTGCGACTCGGGCATCATTTCCAAAGCAACAAGGCATGGAGGCTGCATTGAGCACATCCGAAACCGAACTGATGCTGAAGGGGTACGGGCTAACGACGGCGGAATTCTTCTACCGGATGCCTGACTATCGCAATGTCCTGAACACCTTCGTCTGGCAGGACTATGACCTTGCGCCGGATCATCCCCGGCTCTTCAAGTTCATCGAGTTCTGGCAGGACGAGATAGAGGGACCCCTTCACTCGGTCCGATTCGTCCATCGCAAGATGATCGCTCCGGGCGAGTGGCGCAACGTCACCGGGGAATTCACGCTTCACTGATCCTCAGGCCCGCCGTCCCATGCGGGCGGCGGACAGCCAGACGACCACAAGGCCAAGCGATACAATCGCATTCCAGCTTGCCATCGACAGCGAGAGCATCTCCCATACCACCTCGTCGCACATCACGACGTTGACGGGGCCGTCCATCGACAGCAGGTCCGCCCCCGACATCCCGCCAAGCCCGCCATCGCCGGCGCTGCATCCCTGTGGACCCTGCCACCATTTGCGTTCCACACCGGTGTGATAGATCCCGATACCAGCCGTGGTCAGGGCCGCAGCGGCCCCGACAAGCGGCAACAGAACACCGCCCATGACAAGGCCCAATGCCCCGGCAAGAATCGCGGCGCCGTGCGGCCAGCGCTGCCACAAGCACAGCTCACACGGGGCCAGCCCGCCGATGTACTGAAATCCGAAAGCCCCGAGAAGCACGGCCGCAGACCCGCTTGCCGCGACGAAGATGAGAAGATTGCGTGTCATAGGTAATTCAATGCCGCAAATCCGCCGACAAGCAGGACGACGAACAAGGTGAACATCAGGCCCAGACGCTTTTCGATGAAGGTGCGGATAGGCGCCCCAAATTTCCACAAAAGCGCAGCCACAAGGAAAAAGCGCAGGCCGCGCGCAATGATCGACGCGACGATGAACACGCCAAGGTTCAGCCCTGTCGTGCCCGACAGGATCGTGATGACCTTGTAGGGGAAGGGCGTGACACCCGCGATCAGAACCGCCCATGCGCCCCATTCGTTGTAGCGAACCGCGAATTCCTCGAAATACTTGTCCTTGCCATATAGTTCGAGCACGGGGCGGCCCACGCTTTCGAACAGGCCCCAGCCGATGTAATAGCCGAAGAGCCCCCCAAGCACAGAGGCTACCGTTGCCACCCCGGCGATAAGCCATGCCCTGCGTGGCGCGGCGATGACCATCGGGATCAACAGGATGTCGGGCGGGATCGGAAATACCGAGCTTTCGATGAAAGCGACGAAGGCCAGCGCCCACAGGGCATGCCGGCTTTCGGCAAGCGAAATCGTCCAGTCGTAAAGCTTTCTCAGCATCCGCGCACCGCCTTCTGTCCGGCGCTCATACGCCATGTCCGTCCCCGGGGGTCAAGCGGGTAAGATCGCACGATCAGGTGAGAGACGCTCAGGGCGTGGCAAAGACCGCACTGCGCCGAACCCCGCGGGGCATCGGCAGGTCCTCTCCCAGTCGTGGCAGCGCCAGTTCCTCGGGCGCGTTCATGACCAGGACCGGCAGGCTTAGCCCCTCATGTTCCAGAATGCGCAGAAACTCCCGCGCTGTCCGATGACAGGTAAAGACCCCGGCGTCGAGAACAAGCACTTGCCATTCCGTGGGATCGTCCAGCAGCATGACAAGCGCGCTGTAGGGGTCATCAGCCACGATCCAGCCCGGAATGTCATCCGGAAGGGCGCGCAATGCAGCCACATCCTCACCCACGACGATACCCAGACGCGCACGACGCGCCGGCGCAAGGCATGGCGGGCGCGCCGGACCTGTGATCGGGGTCATTTCCGTCATGAGTGCGCACCCGGGGTGCGCAAACCCGGCGGGGCATTGCGTATGATCGGACTTTGCACGTCCATGCGAGTCGGTCCTGCTTGGCAATCGTTACGAAAGATCGCGCTCAGGCTCGTCCTGAAACGGGGCAGAACCGGGGCAGACTTCGTTTCAGGACGGGGACAAGTAAGGGTGATTTCGCGGCGATTGTGGCCCCACCGCCGCAAATATTCGGGTGGACGAGCGCGTTGCGCTTGGCTAGGGAACAGGCGTGGCCCGAGTGGCGGAATGGTAGACGCAGGGGATTCAAAATCCCCCGCCGCAAGGCGTGTCGGTTCGAGTCCGACCTCGGGCACCAGCGCAATTGTGCTGAAGGCATCTCGGCCATGACAGACAGTTCCGCGTCCCCCCCTTTCTGCCGTCCCTTTGATGCCGTGGCCGCCGACCGGAACGTTGTCATCACCACGGGCCTGTCGCGGGAAGACGCGGCACGCCGGCTTGCCCAGCATGGGCAGAACCGGCTTCGGCAGGCACCGGCACGCGGCGCGCTGTCGGTCCTCGCATCGCAATTCAAGAGCGTGATCGTCTGGCTTCTGGCCGCCGCGATGATCGTGTCGATCGCGGTGGGCGATCACGTCGAAGCGCTGGCCATTCTCGTCGTGCTGGTACTGAACGGGACGATCGGCTTTGTGACCGAACTGCGCGCGGTGCGGTCCATGGAGGCGTTGCAGCGAATGGCCATCGTCCGGGCGCGGGTGCGGCGGGAGGGTCAGCTGGCCGAGATCGACTCGCGTCACCTTGTGCCCGGCGACATCGTCATGCTCGATGCCGGTGACGTGGTCTCGGCCGATCTTCGGCTGGTCGAAGCGGCAGCGCTTGAAGCCGACGAATCGGTTCTCACCGGCGAGTCGGCGCCGGTGCAAAAGACCACGGCGCCACTTGGTGCCGGCACCGCGCTTCCGGACCGGACCAACATGGCCTTTGCCGGGACTGCCATCACCCGCGGGTCAGGTCTTGGGATTGTCACTGGCACCGCGATGGAGACAGAGCTCGGGCGGATCAGCGCTCTGGTTGACGCCGCCGCCCCTGTCGCCTCGCCCGTAGAGCGGCGCCTTTCCCGGTTGGGTCACCGGCTGGTGGCGCTGACGCTGGGGTTGGCGTCCCTGACCATCGCCGCGGGCATCCTGCGCGGCCGCGATCCGGCCGAGATGATCGAGACCGGCATCGCCCTTGCCATTGCCGCCGTGCCAGAGGGCCTGCCCGTTGTCGCGACCTTGTGCCTTGCGCGCGGCATGTGGCGGATGGCCGAACGGAATGCCCTCGTCTCCGAGCTTTCGGCGGTAGAGACGCTTGGCGCGACGACCGTCATTCTGACCGACAAGACCGGTACGCTTACCGAGAACCGTATGGAGGTTTCCTGCTACCTGCTGGACGATGGGCGCGCCGAACCCGGGGACCCGGCCCCAGCGCTGAAGGCCGCGCTTGAAGCCGGTGTGCTGTGCAACAACGCAGGGCTGGACGTCGGCGAGAAGAACGGTGTGGGCGATCCGATGGAGGTTGCCCTGCTGGCCGCCGCAGATGTGGCCCGGGTGGACCGGGCGGACTTGACCGCGCGCCACCCCGAACAGCAAGAGTTCGCGTTCGATCCCGAGCGCCTGATGATGGCGACGGCCCACGGCGATGGCACCGACGTGCTCTATGCCGTCAAGGGCGCGGCCGCGCAGGTAATCGAAGCCTGTAGAACCATCATGACACCGGACGGCCCCAGGGAACTGGCCGCAGAAGAACGCCAAGCCTGGGCGGCAAGAGAGACCGAGATGGCCGGGCAGGGCTTTCGCCTTCTGGCGTTGGCGGGCAAGACCGTATCCGAACCCGCGGACCCATACTCCGACCTTACGCTCTATGGCGTGGCCTGCCTGCGCGATCCATTGCGTGGCGACGTTCCGTCCGCCATTGCCGCTGCCCGCGCCGCGGGCGTGCGCGTGGTCATGTTGACCGGGGACCATGCCGCGACAGCGACCGCCATCGCGCGCCAGTCCGGCCTTGGCCAGGATCCGCCACGTGTGCGCAGCGGCACGGTCTCAGCCTCCGGGACGGGTGATGAAGACGGCGATTTGCTGGACACGGATGTCTTTGCGCGGGTCTCACCGGAAACCAAGATGCGTCTCGTAAGGGCGTACCAGTCCGCGGGCGAGGTCGTGGCCATGACCGGCGACGGCGTGAACGACGCGCCCGCGCTGCGACAGGCCGATATCGGGATCGCGATGGGCGCGCGGGGTACCGATGTCGCGCGCGAGGCCGCTGTCATGGTGCTGAGGGACGACGCCTTTCCCACCATCGTGGCCGCGATGCGCGAGGGTCGCGTGATCTTCGACAACCTGCGCAAGTTCGTTGTCTACCTGATGTCCTGCAATCTCAGCGAGGTGCTCATCGTGGTCATCGCCGTCGGCGCCGGCCTGCCGGCGCCGTTGCTGCCGCTGCAGATACTCTTCCTGAATCTCGTCACGGATGTCTTTCCGGCCTTTGCCCTTGGCTTCGGTCGTGGCGGACCGGATGTCATGGCGCGGCCGCCGCGGGATCCGGCCGAACCCATCGTCACCCGGGCGCACTGGGCGAAGATTGGAACATTGGGCGCGCTGATCACCCTTGCGACCCTGGGCACGTTTCTCTGGGCCATCCTGCGGGCGGACCTTGCGGCGGGGCAGGCGGTTACGGTCGCGTTCGTGACGCTGGCGCTGGCGCAGCTTTGGAACGTGCTCAACCTGCGCGATCCGGACGCCGGCCCGCTGCGCAACGACGTGACGCGGAATCCATGGGTCTGGGGCGCCGTTCTCTTGTGCATCATGCTCATCGGGGCCGCCCTTCTGGTACCCCCACTGGCAGAGGTCCTTCGGCTGCCCTTTCCGGGTGTTCCGGCCTTGCTGGTGGCGCTGGGGGGCAGCCTTGTTCCCACCCTCGTCTGGCAGGCGGCATTGTTGCTTCGTGCCGCGGCGCGATAAGGGCCGAAATCCACGATCCATGGACGATCTGCCCCATTCTCCGCGTTTGCACGGCATCCGGAAACGACGCCAGAGCGCATCGCAAGAAAATCGACCGGGACGTGATTGTTCCCGAACAAGGGTCAGTTACGCCGACATCGTGTCACCAATGGCGAAATCGGCGCATCTCGTTTCCCAGATTGCGACAGTCCCGCGTTTTTCGTCTTGTTCAACGCCTGATGGGCGACCGAACCGCTGTGCCGCGCACTATGCGACCGCACCTGCCAAAGGGTATTGTCTGAATTCGCAGTGGCGGAGACGGGGCGTCCGCAGACTCAATAGTGCGGGGAGACGATCAAATGACGCCAAGGCTTGCCGATACATGGGCTGTCGCAAGACATGCGGACGCCAGATGCACCCCGTGTTTCACCCCGGCGACCCAGATCGCGACACCCTTTGGACAGACACCGGTCGAGCGGCTTTCGGTCGGGGACAAGGTGCTGACCCGTGACAACGGTGCGCAAAGGATCGCCTGGGTGGGCACCCGAACGCTGGGTCCGGCCCAACTGAACGAAGCACCCGACTTGCGCCCCGTCACCATCAAGGCAGGCGCCCTTGGCCACGGCCTGCCGTTTCGTGACATGACCCTCAGCCCGAACCACCGGGTTCTGGTGGCCGAAGGCGGCGCGCCGGAAGGAGAAGAGGCAACAGAGACCCTTGTTTCTGCCAAGCATCTGCTTGACGGACGCGGCATCCGTCATGCGCGGACGGACACCGTCACCTACATCCATTTTCTTCTCGATACGCATCAGGTTGTTCTGTCGGACGGATGCTGGTCAGAAAGCTTTGAGCCAAGTGCGCGGGCGCTGGACGGAATCGGCGCCGCACGTCGGGCCGAAATCCTGGCTCTGTTCCCCGAGCTTGAGACCGAAGCGGGAGCAGAGGCATTCGCGCCTGCGCGCCGTGTGATCGACCGCGCCGAGGCGATGTCGGTCTTTCCCCTGAACCGGCGCCCGGCCTAGATCCCCAGGACACGTTCTGGACAGCCGGCAGTCTGCCGGGCACGGTAAGCCCGCACCAAGGCAGAGGACACCATGACCCGCGCACCCTGGTACCATTGGCCGGTCGCGCTTGCCGCGCTGATCTGGCACGCCGCGGGCGCGGCGGATTACACTCTGACACAACTGCGCGTGGCGGCCTATCTCGTGCAATTCACCCCCGAACAAATCGCCTATTTTCAGGCGATGCCCGCCTGGGTCGATGCGGCCTGGGCCGTCGGGGTGTGGGGTGGGCTGCTTGGCGCCGTGCTGCTTGTGATGCGCTCTGGCATGGCGGTGCTATGCCTGGCTGCGTCCTGCGTCGCGTTGGCGGCGGCAACGCTCTGGTTGCTGGTTCTGGCCGACCCGCCGATGGCGGCGGTTACGGGCATGACGGGCGTGTGGGTCATGCTGGGCGCGGTGGTCGTGTCTTTGGTCTTCTACCTCTACGCCCGGACACTGCGCGTCGGCGGCAGGCTCGGTTAACCCTTCCGCTTGCGCCAAGCGTCCCAGTCTTCCGGTGTATCGAGATCGGTCAGGGCGCGGTCTGCGGGCAGCGCGACACTGTCCCACCCCGTGCGGCGCAACACATCCCGCGCGCCGGTATCGCCGGACAGTCCGCGCAACGCACCGAAAGTCGCGGCGGGAAAGATGACGGGATGGCCGGGTGTGCCGTCCGCGCCGCTGGCCCGCAGGGGCCGTGCGCCCGTGCCGGCCTGCCAGGCGGAAAGAACCGCGCGCAGATCTCCGGCGTCCAGTTCCGGCATGTCCGAGGGCAGGATCATCACGGCAGGTGTCCCGTCGGGCAGTGCGGCCACGCCCGCGCGAAGCGAGGCGGCCATGCCCTCGGCCGCGTCAGGCACAGGCACCTGGACCACCCCCAGACCGTCCAGCGCCGCCCTGCGCGCGTCCCCGGCGACGGGAAGCGTCACCAGAACCGGTCCGTCCAGCGTCAGGGCAGCCCGCGCCAGCCGTCTCAGCAACGGTTCGCCGCCGACCCGCTCTGTCAGCTTGTCGGCCCCGCGCATACGCGTCGATCCGCCTGCGGCGAGCAGAAGGATGGCCACAGGCGTCATCGGCCTAGCGCTCGGGAATCAGCCCCCGCGGGCTGAAGCGCAGCACCAGCAACATCAAGAGCCCCATGGTCAGAAGCCGCATGTGCGCGGCGCTGGCCAGCAGGTGGTCCCGCAGCGCGCTGCCCTCGTCCATGCCTGCCGTGATGATATCCATCAGAAGACGGCCCAAGGGTTCAACTTGCACCCAGAGGAACCAGATCAGGAAGCCCCCGAGGACGGCACCGAAGTTGTTGCCTGACCCGCCGACGATCACCATCACCCAGACCAGGAAGGTAAAGCGCAGCGGCTGATAGCTGCCGGGTGTCAACTGGCCATCCAGCGTGGTCATCATGGCGCCGGCCAGTCCGCAAATGGCAGAACCAAGAATGAAGACTTGCAGGTGTCGTCGCGTCACGTCCTTGCCCATCGCCTCGGCGGCGACCTCGTTGTCACGAATGGCCCGCATCATCCGCCCCCAGGGCGAACGCAGCGCCTTTTCAGCCATCCACAACAGGATCAGCAGAACCACAAGAAACAGCCCGGCATAGGCAAGTTTCACGGTGATCGACGAGGCTGTCGCCGGATCGGCCCCAAGCGAGGCGACCCGTTCTACGAAACCGGGATCGTTCTGAAGGTCGATCTCGTAAGGCACCGGGCGGGGCAGGCCGATCACGTTCTTTACGCCCCGCGACAACCAGTCCTCGTTCTTCATGACGGCGATGACGATTTCAGCGATCCCCAGCGTCGCGATGGCCAGGTAATCAGATCGCAGGCCCAGCGCGGTCTTGCCGATCAGCCATGCCGCCCCAGCGGCCAGCACGCCGCCGACAGGCCAGGCGACAATCACGGGCAGGCCCAAGCCACCCAGATAGCCGGTGCTCGCAGGGTTCACCGCCTCGATCGCCTCTACCGCGGGGTCGAACACGGCGCGAAAGACAAAGAATCCGACGACAAGGATCGCTGTCACGGTCAGGCCCCGCGCGCGCCCCTTCGCCATGCGCCCCCAGGTCAGGATCGCGCCGAAAATTGTGGCCGCCCCCAGCATCAGCGCGAACAGGACGCGCACCCCGCCCGCAGCCCAGGCCTCGTTCACTGGGGGCATCGCGACGATGACCGCCGCCAGCCCGCCAAGTGCCACGAAGCCCATGATTCCCACGTTGAAAAGGCCCGCGTAGCCCCATTGCATGTTCACGCCCAGCGCCATGATGGCCGAAATCAGCCCCATGTTCAGAACGCCCAGGGCAACGTTCCAGCTCTGGACCATGCCGGTGACGAGGATCAGGACCCCGACAAGCGCAAAAAGCAGGATATCGCGTGATGTCAGGCTCATACCGCTTTCCCCCTCAGAAGGCCGGTCGGACGGAACAGAAGGACGACAACAAGGATCGCGAATGAAACCGCGAACTTGTACTCGGTCGACAGAAGCTGGACCAGGCCATCCGGTTCAAGCGTTTCTGGCAGCAGATAGCCCAGCACCTTCTTGAACGCATAGGTCACCGTCACCTCGGAATAGGCGATCACGAAGCCGCCCAGGATCGCGCCCAGCGGGTTGCCCAGCCCGCCCACGATAGCCGCGGCGAAGACCGGAAGAAGAAGCTGGAAATAGGTGAAGGGCTTGAACGATTTGTCCAGCCCGTAAAGCACGCCCGCCACCGTCGCCAGCGCCGCCACGAGGATCCAGGTGATCGCCACGACGCGCTCGGGGTTGATGCCTGACAGAAGGGCAAGATCCTCGTTGTCGGAATAGGCGCGCATGGACTTGCCGGTGCGGGTACGGTTGAGAAACCAGAACAGCGCCGCGACCACGATCACCGCCGTCACGATCGTGATCCCCTGGCTGGTGCGGAAGGCCAGCCCCTCGTCCAGCCCGGTCATTTCGCGGAATGTCCGAGCGCTGATGATGAAGCGCTCTCCATCGGCGAAGCGCTGGTCGTCGGGTCCGATGATGAAGCGCACAAGCCCGTTCATGATGAACATCACGCCCATGGACACGATGACCAGCACGACCGGTTTCGCGCGTTGCTCGCGGTAGAACCGATAGACCACGCGATCTGTGCCCAGCACCAGAAGCGCTGTGCCGGCGATGCCCACGGGCAGCGCCAGCAACGCCGTGGGCAGGGGGCCCAGCGTGACGCCCGCGCCCTGAAGCGCCCATGTGACAAGGATTGTCACCATCGCGCCAAAGGCCATCGTGTCGCCGTGTGCGAAGTTCGAAAACCGCAGGATTCCGTAGATCAGCGTCACGCCCAAAGCCCCAAGCGCAAGTTGCGCACCATAGGAGGTGGCGGGGATCAGGACGAAGTTGGCCAGCGCGACCAGCGCGTTCAGGAAGTCCATCACAAGCTCCGTCGCGGCGTCGAACCGGCGGGAAAGGCATCGTTCATCTTCATCCCCCCAGGAAACTCTTGCGGACCTCGGGATCGGCCAGAAGATCCTTGCCCGTCCCGGTAAAGGCATTGCGCCCCTGCACCAGCACATATCCCTTGTCGGCAATCGCCAGCGCCTGCCGGGCGTTCTGTTCCACCATTAGGATCGGGATGCCGGTGCGCGCCACCTCGATGATCCGGTCGAACAGTTCGTCCATCACGATCGGGCTGACGCCAGCGGTGGGTTCGTCCAGCATCAGCACCTTCGGTTTGGTCATCAGCGCACGGCCCACGGCGACCTGCTGGCGCTGTCCCCCTGACAATTCTCCGGCATATTGCCGGCGCTTCTCGCGCAAGATCGGGAACAGGTCATAGACCTGCTCCATCGTGTCGCGGAAATCGTCGCGCCGGATAAAGGCGCCCATCTCCAGGTTCTCCTCGACGGTCATCGAGGTGAAGATGTTCGAGGTCTGCGGGACGAACCCCATGCCCTTGCGCACGCGGTCCTGCGGCGACAGCCCGGTGATATCCTCACCATCCAGACGAACGCTGCCGGTGTGGATGTTCAGCATACCGAAGACTGCCTTCATCGCGGTCGACTTGCCGGCCCCGTTCGGCCCCACGATCACGGCGATCTCGCCGGGATCGACGGCGATCGTGCACTCATGCAGGATATCGGCGCCGCGCCCATAGCCACCGGTCATGCCTTCGCCGATCAGGAAGGCGTGGTCGCCCGCCACCTTGCGCGCCTCACCGGTGCCCTTGACCGGGCGCGCGGTGCCCATGCCGTCGACATTGGTGATAGAGCGATCCTTGTTGCCGCGATCGTCCTGCCAGGCGTTCCCGCTCATGCGCCCGCTCCGATCATGTCCTTGTTCTTCAGCCCCGTGCCCAGGTAGGCCTCGATCACCTGTTCGTTGGCCTTGATCTCGGCCAGCGTGCCCTCGGCCAGAACCTTGCCCTCGGCCATGCAGATGACCGGGTCGCAGAGGCGGCCGATGAAATCCATGTCATGCTCGATCACCACGAAGGTATATCCGCGTTCCTTGTTGAGGCGCAGGATGGCGTCGGCGATGGTGTTTAGAAGCGTGCGGTTCACGCCCGCGCCCACCTCGTCCAGAAAGACGATGCGCGCGTCCACCATCATGGTGCGCCCAAGTTCCAGAAGCTTCTTCTGCCCGCCCGAAAGGTTCCCCGCCTTTTCATCCTTCAGATGATCTATGGTAAGGAATTCAAGAACTTCGTCGGCCTTCTTCAGAAGGGCGCGTTCTTCTTCTGCGATGCGTCCGCGCCCGAACCAAGTGTTCCAAAGCGTCTCACCCGACTGTTCGCCGGGCACCATCATCAGGTTTTCGCGCACCGTCATCGACGAAAACTCGTGCGCGATCTGGAAGGTCCGCAGAAGCCCCTTGTGAAACAGGTCATGCGGGGGCAGGCCGGTGATGTCCTCGCCATCCATCGTCACCTTGCCGGACGTCGGTGCCAGCACCCCGGCGATGACGTTGAATAGCGTCGTCTTGCCCGCGCCATTCGGTCCGATCAGACCGGTGATGGATCCGGGCGCGATCGACAGCGACGCGCCATCGACAGCATGAAAGCCGCCGAAATGCTTGTGCAGGTTCTCGACAACGATCATGCGCCGTCTCCCGTCATGGAAAATGTGCCCGAAATCGGGGATTTCGGGCACATCCTTGTCATGTGTCGCTGCGTATCAGCGGAACTGAACGGTCGAGATCACGCCGTCCATCACCTCGATCTGGCGATAATTGCCGGCCGATTCGCCGGGGCCGATCAGCTCAACCGCCGTCGCGCCGACATAGTCGACTTCGCCGCCGTCCGCGATGATCTGAAGCGCCTTGCCAAGCTCGCCGGGCAGGATCATTTCGCCCGGTGCGTTCGCCACAGCCATCACGTGATCCTTGTAGACCGCCGGATCGTCGCTGCCCGCGGCCTGCATGGCCAGCAGGATCAGCGCTGCCGCGTCATAGGATTCCGGCGTGAAGGGCGAGGTGGCGTCGAATGCGCCGGCGACCAGATCAACGAAGACCGATGCACCTTCGCTGTCGGTACCCGGGTGCTGCCCGGTCGAGCCGTCGATTTCCGAACCGAAGTTCGCCTCGAGAGCTGCCGAGATCATGCCGTCGGGGAAGTGGAAGGTGTCGAACGCGCCGGAATCGAGGGCTGCACGCACGACGCCGGAACCGCCCTGGTCGACATAACCAGCCACGACAAGCCGGTCACCACCGGCCGAGGCCAGCGCGCCGACTTCGGCCGAATAGTCGGCCTTGCCGTCTTCGTGCGCCGCGTTCAGCGTGACGCTGCCGCCGCGCTCGATATAGGCGGCCTCGAAGCTGTCGGCCAGGCCCTTGCCATAGTCATTGTTGGTGTAGGTGACAGCGACTTCCTCGATGCCTGCTTCCAGCAGGATCTCGGCCATCACGACACCCTGACGGGCATCAGACGGGGCGGTGCGGAAGAACAGGCCGTTGTCCTCGGCCGTCGACAGCGCAGGAGAGGTCGCCGAGGGCGAGATCATCACGACGCCGTTCGGCACCGCAACATTGGCAAGGATCGCGCCGGTCACGCCGGAACAGTCGGCGCCCATGATACCCTTGACGCCATCGGACGTGATCAGGCGCTCTGCGGCCGCGGTTGCGGCACCGGCGTCGATGCAGGTGGAGTCGGCGCGCACCGACGTTACCGTGCGTCCGCCCAGCAGCAGCCCAGAGTCCGAGACTTCCTTGATGGCCAGCTCGGCGCCATCGGCCATGGATGGCGTCAGCGATTCGATCGGCCCCGTGAAGCCAAGGATGACGCCGATCTTGATTTCTTCGGAATGGCTGCCGGCATAGGCGACCGAACCCATCGCGACTGTCGCCGCACTGGCGAGAAGTAGCTTTTTCATTGGTTACTCCCTGAATGGAAAAATTCCCGAAGGAAACGTTACCCATCGGCCGCGCGAAAGAAAAGAGATTCAGTCGGTGGACGACAGACGATCCGGGCAGACGACGCCAGGCAAAGCGCGAAGCGGCAAGTCGTCAGACCGAAAGCCGCGCGGCATGGCTGCCACGCTCGCGATATGGCGTGGTTTCATAATGCGCCCGGTAGCACTTCGAGAAATGCGACGGCGACGCGAAGCCACAGGCCAGCGCCACGTTGATCACGCTCATGTCGGTCTGCATCAGCAGGTTGCGCGCCTTCTGGAGGCGCAGTTCCATGTAGTAGCGCTTGGGCGACCGGTTCAGGTAGCGCCGGAACAGGCGTTCCAGCTGCCGGGTCGACATGCCCACCTCGCGCGCCAGCAGCGACGGACTGACAGGTTCCTCGATGTTGGCCTCCATCATCTGGATGACCTGACTCAGCTTGGGGTGGCGCACCCCGATCCGGGTCGGCACGCTAAGCCGCTGGGTGTCCTGATCCGTCCGGATCGAGGAATAGATCAGCTGATCGGCAACCGCGTTCGCCAGATCCTCGCCGTGATCGTCGGCGATGATCTTCAGCATCAGGTCAATGGATGACGTGCCGCCGGCGGTGGTATAACGGTTGCCATCCACCACGAAGACCGACTTGGTCAGTGTAACCTCATCGAATTCCTCGGCAAAACTGTCCTGGTTCTCCCAGTGAATCGTGGCCCGCTTGCCATCGAGCAGTCCAGCCTTGGCCAGCGTGTATCCCGCCGTGCAAAGCCCGCCGATCACGGGGCCGCGCCGCGCCTCCTTGCGCAGCCAGCCAAGAATCCGCCGGGTTGTCGCCTGCTGCACGTCGATGCCGCCGCACACCAGCACCGTGTCGTCGCGTTCAAGATCCACCAGATCGCTGTCAAGCTTGAAGGCCGTGCCGGCAGAACAGGTTACGGTATCTCCGCCCTCACCGACAAGCTGCCAGCAATACAGTTCCTTGCCCGCCATGCGGTTGGCGATCCTGAGTGCCTCGATCGCGCAGGCAAAGCAGAGCATCGTGAAATTGCCCAGCAGCACGAATACGAAACGGCGCGGCTTCCGACCACTGGCGGCCACCTCGATCGTCTGCCATGCCGGTTCCATAACGACCCATCCTGAACGCCTCGTCGCAAAACCGATACATCTTTGGCCGTCACGATCAAGAGACCCATGTGGGGCAAACGACCAAAATCGTCGCAACTGGACCTTTGTTATTTTGATTCTTCCGGATCGGCGTTTGCGCGCGGGTGCGACACCCCCTATAAGCGGCGACCGAACATGACCCATGCCGGAGCAATGGAATGAACGACTGGCAGACATCCGGGTGGCGCGCAAAGCCGCGTGTCCAGATGCCCGACTATACCGACGAGGCCGCTCTGAAGACAGTAGAGGCCAGCCTCGCCAAGTATCCGCCGCTGGTCTTCGCGGGCGAGGCGCGCAAGCTCAAGGCGGCGCTTGGTGCCTGCGCGCGCGGCGATGCCTTCCTGCTGCAGGGCGGCGACTGTGCCGAAAGCTTCGCCGAGTTCTCCGCAGACAATATCCGTGACACCTTCAAGGTGCTTCTTCAGATGGCCATGGTGCTGACCTACGGCGCCAAGGTTCCGGTGGTAAAGGTGGGCCGCATGGCGGGCCAGTTCGCCAAGCCGCGCTCTGCCCCGACGGAAACCGTTGGCGGTGTCGAACTGCCCAGCTACCGCGGCGACATCATCAACGGCTTCGATTTCACCGCCGACATGCGTGTGCCCGATCCGGCTCGGATGCTCCAAGCCTATACCCAGGCCGCGGCCACGCTGAACCTGCTGCGGGCGTTCTCGACCGGCGGTTTCGCCGACCTGCACCGCGTGCATTCCTGGACACTGGGCTTTACCGACGGGGACGAGGCCGAGCGTTACCGCGACATGGCCAACCATATCCAGGACACGCTCGACTTCATGACGGCTGCGGGCATCACTGCCCAGACCAACAACGAGATCGCGACGGTGGACTTCTACACCAGCCACGAGGCGCTGCTTCTGGAATACGAAGAGGCGCTTTGCCGGGTCGATTCGACCTCGGGCAAGCACGTGGCGGGCTCTGGCCACATGATCTGGATCGGCGATCGAACGCGCCAGCCCGACGGTGCGCATGTCGAGTTCTGCCGCGGGGTTCTGAACCCGATCGGCCTGAAATGCGGTCCGTCGCTGACAGCCGAAGACCTGAAGGTGCTGGTCTCAAAGCTGAACCCCGCCAACGAACCGGGCCGCCTGACGCTGATCGCGCGCTTTGGTGCTGGCAAGGCCGGTGAGCACCTGCCGCGTCTGATCCGTGCCGTGCGAGAGGAAGGCGCGCTTGTGAACTGGGTGTGCGATCCGATGCACGGCAACACGATCAAGTCTTCGACCGGATACAAGACGCGCCCGTTCGAATCCGTCCTGCGCGAGGTGCGGGAATTCTTCGGGGTCCACAATGCCGAAGGCTCGATCCCTGGCGGCGTACACTTCGAGATGACGGGCAAGGATGTCACCGAATGCACCGGCGGCGTGCGCGCTGTCACCGAAGAGGGATTGCAGGACCGGTATCACACGGCCTGCGACCCGCGCCTCAATGCAAGCCAGGCTCTGGAACTGGCCTTCCTGGTGGCCGAGGAACTGCGCACGCGCCGCAGCGACGTACAGGCCGCCGCCGTCTGATCAGACACCGGACTTGACCAACCGAAGGGCCGGGCGCATCGCGTCCGGCCTTTCCGCTTTCTTGTCGGCGGCGAAGACCGCAACAGGCTCCGCAGCCTGTGTCGGGACGGATGAGGCACCATCCCATACCGCGCCGGCTATCGGGCTGACCGAGACCGCCCCGACACAAAGCCGCCTTGGCGGCCTCCCGACGGCTCCTGTCATCGCCAGACCACCCAAAAGCATCCTGAGCCGACCATCGCGGGACGAAAGCGGAGCAAGCAGCAACCGTCCCTGCAATGCGGGCCACCCAAGCCCCGGGGCACTGGTAACATCCACATGTACAAGAGCGGGCAGATCCAGCGCCGTGTCGATCGCATCGGCCAAAAGCGGGCGCGCATCGGGCTCCACCAGCGCCGAAATCGGCATTCCGCGCAGTTCCATTCCCATCAGGTCGCGCAGATGCCCGCCGGCCAGCCGCAGGCGGCCGATCCCCGGCGCGATCCTTTCAATCAGCAACGCGTGGGGCAGGGCGGCCTCCATCCCGTGCGGCCCGATCTCGGCCCGGTCCGGCATCGGTCGTCCCCCCGCGCGCACATGCCAATAGCTTTCGATCTCTGCCAGCGGCTGCAAATGCTCTTGCGCTGCCGCGTTCTTGCCCCTGCGCGGTGGAAAGCGCAGAACGGTTCGGGTCATGGCGGTCTCTCCTTGTCCGCCGAGTTGTGACCCGGCGGGCGCTCTGTTAACGCTATATGCGGGATTGTTACCCACAGGTTAATGCACCCTTCATGCCACAGGTTATTTGAGAAACGGACAGGGATTATCTTAATGGGTAAACGCGCATGACACGGTCAATGACAGGATTTGCCAGCCGCAGCGGCGGCATCGAAGGCTGGAGCTGGCAGTGGGAGCTGCGCTCTGTCAACGGGCGCGGGCTGGACCTGCGGCTGCGGATGCCGGACTGGATCGAAGGTCTGGAACAGTCCGTCCGAAAGGCGCTGACAGCGCGGCTGTCGCGCGGATCGGTGACACTGAACCTGCGCGTGTCGCGCAGCACCGAAGGCGACGCCACCCGCATCGATTCCGCGGGACTGGCCCACGCGCTCAACCATCTGTCCGAGATCTCTGCCGCCGCCGCGGCCGCCGGCGTTCCGCTGGCCGCCGTCACCGCGTCGGATGTCATGGGCCTGCCGGGGGTCCTGCAAACCAGCGCCGCCGACGACGACACGTCGGCGCTTGCACGGGCTCTCGGCACCGAGATCGCGCCGCTGCTCGATGCCTTCGACGCCACCCGCGCGGCCGAGGGCGCGGCACTGGCGGGCGTCATCGGCACCCAGCTGGACCGCATCGCCGCCCTGACGGCCCGGGCCGCAGAGCTGGCCGAGGCACGCAAGGACGCGGTGGCCGATACCCTGCGTGCAAACCTTGCCCGGGTTCTGGACAATGCCGACGGCGCCGACCCTCAAAGGGTTGCGCAGGAACTTGCACTCCTCGCCGTAAAGTCCGACGTGACAGAGGAAATCGACCGTCTCGGCGCCCATGTCGACGCGGCCCGCGCGCTTCTGGGGGAAACCGGCCCAATCGGGCGCAAGTTCGATTTCCTGTCGCAGGAATTCAATCGAGAGGCCAATACGCTCTGTTCCAAGGCCGGCGCGGCGGACCTGACGGCGGTCGGACTTGACCTCAAATCGGTGATAGATCAGATGCGCGAGCAGATCCAGAACGTGGAGTAGGCGATGACCGCGCGCCGGGGGCTTCTCATCATCCTGTCCTCGCCGTCGGGCGCAGGCAAATCCACGCTGGCGCGCCGCCTGCGCGACTGGGACCCCACGATCAGCTTTTCGGTCTCGGCCACGACCCGCGCGCCCCGGCCCGGAGAGGTTGACGGTTCCGATTACCATTTCCTTGACGAGGCCGCATTCAAGTCGATGGTCGCGCGCGGCGAGATGCTGGAGCACGCCCATGTCTTCGGCAATTTCTACGGCTCGCCCATGGGGCCCGTGCAAGGTGCGATCGAGGCCGGGCGCGACGTTCTGTTCGACATTGACTGGCAGGGCGCGCAGCAGATCAAGAATTCGGCCCTGTCACGCCACGTTCTGTCGGTCTTCGTCCTGCCGCCTTCCATCGGCGAATTGCGCCGCCGCCTTGTCAGCCGGGGGCAGGACACACCCGACGTCATCGCCCGCCGGATGCAGAAAAGCTGGGACGAGATCAGTCACTGGGACGGTTACGACTATGTTCTGGTCAACGACGACCTCGATGCGACAGAGGCACGGCTGAAGACGATCGTCACCGCAGAACGCCTGCGCCGCGTACAGCAGCCCGGCCTTGTCGCACATGTGCGCTCCCTGCAATCGGAATTCGAGGAAACGCCATGACGATCTATGCCCTTGACGGCAAGACCCCGCAGCTGCCCGATGACGGAGATTTCTGGATCGCCCCCGACGCCAACGTGATCGGACAGATCATTGTCGGTTCGGGCGTGTCGATCTGGTTCGGCGCGACGCTGCGCGGGGACAATGATCTCATCACGATCGGGCCGGGCTCCAACGTGCAGGAAAACACCGTGATGCACACCGACGCGGGCTTGCCGCTGACCATCGGGCGGGACTGCACCATAGGGCACAAGGCGATGCTGCACGGCTGCACCATCGGGGATGAAAGCCTGATCGGCATGGGGGCCACCGTGCTGAACGGTGCCAGGATCGGACGCAACTGCCTCGTGGGCGCCGGGGCGCTTGTGCCGGAACGCAAGGAAATCCCGGACGGCTCGCTGGTGGTGGGGATGCCCGCGCGCGTGATCCGCACGCTCGACGCCGACGCAATCGAGGGGCTGCGCCGCTCGGCCGCGCACTACCGTGACAACATGCGCCGCTTTCGCGCGGGCCTCACGCCCGTGGCGGGGTAGGGCGCCCACGCCGCGAAAGGGACCGCAGGTGACCGACACCCCCAGGACGCTCGTGCGCCGCACGCCCTGGCCCGCCAGCGCCAGCCGGCCTGTGGGCACGGCAATCCAGCCCTCTGTCGTCTATGCCTCCGATAGCCCCGACATGCTGGACGCCCAGTATGGCGGCCATACGCCGGGCTACACCTATGCCCGAGAGGGCCACCCGAACGCCGATGTCCTTGCCGCCAAGATCGACGGGATGGAGGGCGCCACCGACGGCCTTGTGACCGGCAGCGGCATGTCGGCCGTGACGGCGGCGATGCTGGGCGCGCTGAAGGCGGGCGATCATGTGCTGGGCGGGGACCAGCTTTATGGCCGGTCGCTGCGCCTGATGCACGAGGAACTCCCGCGCATGGGCATTGCCACCAGCCTTGCCGATCCCACGGACGTGGCCGCCATGGCCGCCGCGCTGCGCCCCGAAACCCGGATGATCCTGATCGAGACCGTGTCGAACCCGACCCTTCGGGTGGCCGACCTTGATGGTATCGCGGCGCTGGCGCGGGGCAGGGGCATCCTGCTGGCCGTCGACAACACCTTCACGACCCCACGGGCGATCCGGCCCTTCGAGCATGGCGCCGACATCGTGATCCACTCGGTCACAAAGCTTCTTGCCGGGCATTCCGACGCCACGCTTGGCTATGTCGCGGCACGCGACGCCGCCCTGCGCAAGCGGATCTACGATGTGGCCGTGACCATGGGGATGACGGCAAGCCCCTTCGACTGCTGGCTGGCCGAACGCGGGCTCTATTCCTTCGAATTGCGCTATGACCGGGCCGAGGAAAACGCCGCGGCCCTTGCCGATGCCCTGGCTGCGCATCCCGGGGTCCGTCGTGTCGTCTATCCGCTGCGCCCCGATCACCCCGACCACAACCGCGCCGCAGCATTGCTTGGGGGCAGGGGCGGCAACATGGTCAGCTTCGTGATTGACGGCGGCCGGGACGCCGCCAACCGGCTGGTGCGCGCCGCCCCCGAGATCGCCTTTGCCCCGACGCTGGGCGACATAGGCACCACGCTGTCGCATCCCGCGACCTCGTCCCATCGCGCCCTGACACCACAGGCACGCGCCGCCAAAGGCATGACCGAGGGCTTCTTCCGCGTTTCGGTCGGCGTGGAACCCGCAGAACTGTTGATCGGGGAACTGACAGCCGCGATCGACGCAGCGATGGCCACGCAGGGATGAGCCAGGCTCTGCTGCAATCCATGATAGAGGCGCTTCCCGTGCCGTCGATCTTCGTGGACCGCTCGGAACGGATCGCCGCCGCGAACGGCCCGGCGCAACGCCTGTTCGGGCCGGCGATGCTGGGGCGGCACTATATCACCGTGCTCAGGCAGCCCACGCTTCTGGATTGCGTCGAGGCAGCCCTTGCACAAGGCGGGACGGTGACAGGCCAGTATCTCACGGCGGAAGCGTCACGCGAAACAACCTACCGCGTCACTGCCGCGCCCGTGCAGGGGCGAGAGGTGTCGGGCGTCCTGCTGTCCTTCGAGGATGTCAGCGCCTTTCAGGACGTCATGCAGATGCGCCGCGATTTCGTGGCCAATGTCAGCCATGAACTGAAGACGCCGCTCACGGCACTTCTGGGCTTCATCGAGACCCTGCGCGGGCCCGCGCGGAATGATCCCTCCGCACAGGAACGTTTTCTCGGCATCATGGAACGCGAAGCACAGCGCATGAACCGGCTGGTGCAGGACCTGCTTTCCCTCAGCCGGGTCGAGGCCGAGGAACGTATGCGTCCGACCGACCGCCTGGACCTTACGGCGCTTCTGAAATCGCTCGAGGCAAGTCTGGCGCCCGTCGCGGCAGAGGCGGGAGCGACCCTTCATATCGACGTCGGCAAGATTGCTGTCCGCGTGCCCGGCGATGGCGACCAACTGCTTCAGGTGTTTTCCAATCTCATCGAGAACGCCATCAAGTACGGCGGGGACACGGTCCGGGTCGCAATGACCCCAAGCGACTACGAACCCTCTTTGCGGGGCCCGGCCGTGCGCGTTACCGTGACCGACAACGGGGAAGGGATAGAGGAAATCCATCTGCCGCGCCTGACCGAACGGTTCTACCGCGTCGACGGTCACCGATCGCGCGAAATGGGCGGAACCGGGCTGGGCCTTGCCATCGTGAAGCACATCGTCAACCGGCACCGGGGACGGCTGCGGGTGGACAGTGAGCGCGGCAAGGGAAGCCAGTTCTCGGTGATCCTGCCTGCGGCCTGAACACGGATAGCTTCGGCGCACGGTCCATTAATCGCATAATCAGTATTATGTTAAGTATGCAACCGCGAAGACACAGTCGGGAAGTTTTCCCCGGGCACGGCAAGTGGATGCTGACACGACCCTAACCGCACATTAATTTTCCCGTCATATCAATTGCCTGCGTGGCCATCCTGTCATCCTGTCAAAGGTGATCGGCGATCGCGGCCCCCAAGCAGAATTTCTTTGGCTCACTGCTATCTCGACGACGTTCGCCCACGCCGGTTATTCTGTGCAGCAAGAAGGATACTAGGACACCCATGCTGGACTATGTCGAACAACTGACGCAGACGAACGACATACACATGGCATGGAAAATCCACTGCGAAGCCATGGCCGGGTTTGGTTTCGACCGTTTGCTCTATGCCTGCACGCGGTTCGGCGATGCGGGACTGCGCGGCTCGCCCGATGACTACCTCGTCCTGAGCAATCATCCCTCGGGCTATGTAGAGGGCTACATCGGACGCGGGCTCTATCGCGAGGCGCCGATGTATACCTGGGCGCTGCGAAACACCGGGGCTTGCAGCTGGGGCAGCATCGACCCCGACGGCCTGTCCGATGGCGAAATGGCCGCCGTGACCTTCAATCGCGACTTCGGGCTTGAGGCCGGATATACGCTCAGCTTTCCGGTCTATTCCCCGATGACGCGCGCGCTGATCTCCATGGCCGCGCGCGAAGGTCTGTCCCAGCCGGAGCTGGACAAGGTCTGGGAACGCGAAGGCCGCAAGATCTCGGCCATGTGCCAGGTGTTGCACCTGACGGTGCTGCAACTGCCCTACCCTGTTCGTCGTCCACTGACCGCGCGCCAGCGCGAGGTTCTGGAATGGGTCGGCGCGGGAAAGACAAGCCAGGACATCGCCCAGATCATGGGGCTGACCGTCGCCACCGTGGAAAAGCACCTTCGGCTCGCGCGGGAATCGCTGGACGTCGACACCACGGCTCAGGCCGTGCTGAAGGCTTCGCTGCAAAACCAGATCTTCCAGAAGTCCGCTTAGGCGCCGGCCGCGCTTTGGTCACGGGCCTGGTAACGGCCCGTGACCTTCGATGGATAAAGCGGGCTCAGCCCTGGGCGGCCTTTGCCACCTCGGCGGCAAAGTCTTCCTCGACCTTCTCGATGCCTTCACCCACTTCCAGCCGGATGAAACCGGTAATCTGGGTGCCGGCCTCTTTCGCGGCGTCCGCGACGGTCAGGTCAGGATTGATGACAAACTGCTGACCCAGAAGCGTGATCTCGGCCAGGAACTTCTTCATCCGGCCTTCGATCATCTTCTCGATCACCTGCTCGGGCTTGCCCGATTCCCGCGCGATGTCCATCTGGACCTGGCGTTCCTTTTCGACCACCGACGGATCAAGGTCGGCTTCGGACAGGGACGCAGGGTTTGCCGCGGCGATATGCATGGCCACCTGGCGCGCGAACCCCGCATCGCCAGTGTAGGCAACCAGCACACCGATCTTGCCCATGTTATCCCCGGCGGCGTTGTGAATGTAGCTCACCACGCCGTCGCCCGAGACTTTCGCCATGCGGCGCAGCGACATGTTCTCGCCGATGGTCGCGATCTTGGCGGTCAGGGTTTCGGCCACGGTCTTGCCACCGATGTCCGTCCCCGCAAGCGCCTCGACGTCCGCAGCGCCAAGGGCGGCCTTGGCGATGTCGGCCACCATGCCCTGAAATTCGGCGTTCTTGGCGACGAAATCGGTTTCCGAGTTCACTTCGACCGCGACACCGTTGCCGCCGTCGATGGCCACGGCCACAAGGCCCTCGGCCGCGGTGCGGCCCGATTTCTTGGCGGCCTTCGCAAGACCCTTGGTGCGCAGCCAGTCAACCGCGGCTTCCATGTCGCCATCGGTTTCGATCAGCGCCTTCTTGGCGTCCATCATGCCTGCGCCGGTCGCGTCGCGCAGCTCCTTAACAAGTGCAGCGGTGATTGCCATTCTCGGCTCTCCTCGATTTCGTATACCCATGTCCCGGCGCGGACTATCCGCGCCGGGTATCGGTTTTGTGTCACTGGGCCGCGCGATCAGGCGCCGGCAGGGGCCTCTTCGGCGGCCGGAGCGGCGGCTTCGGCCTGCTCTGCCAGCGCCTCTTCGGCAAAGCCCTCTTCCAGAGCACCCATATCGACGCCGGCGGCGTCAAGCTGCGCCGACATGCCGTCCAGCGCGGCACGGCTCACCAGATCGCAGTAAAGCGAGATGGCACGCGCGGCGTCATCGTTGCCGGGAATGATGTAGTCGACGCCATCGGGCGAGCAGTTGGTATCGACGACGGCAACGACCGGGATGCCCAGCTTCCTGGCTTCGGCGATCGCAAGGTCTTCCTTGTTCACGTCGATGACGAACAGAAGATCCGGCAGGCCGCCCATCTCGCGGATCCCGCCCAGCGAGGCGTTCAGCTTTTCGCGGTCGCGGTCGATGGACAGGCGTTCGCGCTTTGTCAGGCCCTCGGCACCCTGCTCCATCTGTTCGTCGATGGCCTTCAGGCGGTTGATCGACTGGCTGACCGTCTTCCAGTTGGTCAGCGTGCCGCCAAGCCAGCGATGGTTCATGTAGTACTGCGCGCATTTCTCGGCGGCTTCGGCGACCGAGGCCTGGGCCTGCCGCTTGGTGCCCACGAACAGGATGCGCCCGCCACGGGCCACCGTGTCGCGCACGACCTTCAGCGCCTGGTCCAGCATCGGGACGGTCTGGGTCAGGTCGATGATGTGAATGCCGTTGCGGTCGCCATAGATGAATTCGCCCATGCGGGGGTTCCACCGCTGGGTCTGGTGACCGAAGTGAACGCCAGCTTCAAGAAGCTGGCGCAGAGTAAACTCTGGGAGCGCCATGAAAGGTCCTTTCCGGTTTGCGCCTTGGCGGGGCCATTCAAGCATATGCTCAACCGGCGGACCCGACGGGGATGTCTCCCCCGAGGGCCCAAGCCCCGCCTGTGAAGTGGCGGTCGGTTAGACGATCCAGCACCGCTTGGCAAGCCCTGCCGTGCCATCCCGTCCGCTCCCGCCGCGATTAGGCTTGCCTGACGCAGGCTTGGTTGCCAAAAGCCGGGTATGACGCGCGCGACCGACATCCTTTGCATCGGCTCTGTCCTGTGGGACGTGATCGGCCGCGCCGAGCGCGCGATGCAGCTTGGCTCTGACGTGCCCGGGCGGATCAGGCAAGAGCCCGGCGGCGTCGCGATGAACGTCGCCGTCGCGCTGCGGCAACTGGGACTGACACCCGCCCTTCTGACCGCGCTTGGCCGCGACCCAGAAGGTGCGGCGCTGATCGAGGCCTGCGAGGAACTGGGGCTTGTCACCGAATTCATCCATCAGGACGCGGGCCTGCGCACGGATCGCTACATGGCGGTCGAGGATCGCGGCGCCGTTGTCGGCGCTATCGCCGACGCCCACTCGCTCGAAGCTGCGGGCGACGCCATCCTTGCGCCCCTGACGGATGGTCGCCTCGGCAGCGCGCAGGCACCCTACCCCGGCACCATCGTGCTCGACGGCAACCTGACCACCGACCTCCTTGCCGAGATCGCGCGCCACCCGGCCTTCGCCGCGGCAGATCTTCGCGTAGTGCCTGCCAGTCCGGGCAAGGCGGAAAGGCTGACACCTTTCCTGTCCCATCACCGCGCCACGCTCTATCTGAACCTGACAGAGGCAAGCCTGCTGGCCGGGCGCGAATTCTCCGGATCGGCAGAGGCTGCGGCAGCCCTGATCTCTGGCGGCGCCGCGGCCGTCTGCATCACCGACGGCGCACGCGCCGCGACCCACGCCGCGAACGGAGAGCTGTGCACAGCCCTTCCCCAGCAGGTGACCGTGGCGCGGATCACGGGGGCGGGCGATTGCTTCATGGCCGCCCATATCGTCGCAGAGCGCAACCGCATGACGCCAGAGGCCGCCCTGTGTCAGGCGCTCCGCGCCGCGGCACACCATGTTTCAGGAGGCACCGTCATCCCATGATCCCGCTGATCTATGCTCCCGAAGTGGCCGAGGCCCTGCGCGCCGGACAGCCGCTGGTCGCGCTGGAATCCACCATCATCACACACGGGATGCCGTATCCGCAGAACCTCGAAACCGCGCAGGCGGTGGAGGCAGCAGTGCGTGGCGCAGGTGCGGTGCCGGCCACCTGCGCGGTGCTGCGCGGCTTTCTCCACATCGGCCTGATCGACGCACATCTCGAGCGTCTCGCCAAGGCGCGCGACGTCGCCAAGCTGTCGCGCGCCGACATCGCGGCGGTCATCGCGCAAAAGGGGAGCGGTTCACTTACCGTGGCAGCCACGATGATCGCCGCGCGTCTTGCGGGGATCTCGGTCCATGCCACCGGCGGCATCGGCGGGGTGCACCGCGGCGCCGAAAGCACCTTCGACATCTCGGCCGACCTGAAAGAGCTTTCCGAGACCCCGGTGACGGTGGTGGCCGCGGGCGCCAAGGCAATCCTCGACCTGCCAAAGACGCTAGAGGTGCTTGAAACCCTCGGCGTGCCGGTCATCGCCTTCGGACAGGATGCCTTTCCGGCCTTCTGGTCGCGCGATTCCGGCCTTCCGGCACCGTTGCGCATGGACAGCCCCGCCCAGATCGCGGCCGCGCACCGGACCCGCCGGGCCATGGGGCTTCCCGGCGGTCAGCTTGTGGCCAACCCGATTCCGGCCGCGCATGAAATCCCGCGCGACGAAATCGACATGGCCGTCAATTCGGCGCTCGAAGACGCCGCGGAGCGCGGCCTCGCCGGCAAGGACGTGACGCCGTTCCTGCTGTCGCGCGTATTCGACCTGACCGGCGGACGTTCGCTCGACGCCAATATCGAACTCGTGCTCAACAATGCGCGTCTTGGCGCACAAATCGCGCAACATATCGGCACGGCCAAGGCCTGATACCGCGCACCGCACGCAGGTGACATTGTGAGCCCCGCAAAAAGCCCCTATCTTCACTTGGTGGCCCTTCCAGAAACATCGCGATGACAAGACACCGGGACGACCCTCTTTCACACGAGCCGCACCATCGGCGCGGCTCCATGCTCAGCGGCTTGCGAAACAGCTTTCTGACCGGTCTCGTCGTGATCGCGCCCATTGGCCTGACGATCTGGCTGATCTGGACCGTCATCGGCTGGATCGACGGGGTTGTGCTTCCGCTGGTGCCCGGGCCCTACCGCCCCGACCGCCTGCTTGAAACGCTTCTGGGCTGGGAAAACACCCCGATCAACATCCGGGGCGTCGGTGTCGTTGTCTTTCTGCTGTTCACCATCATCGTGGGCTGGATGGCCAAGGGCCTGATCGGCCGCTCGCTGATCCGCTGGGGCGAGGGCCTTGTCGACCGGATGCCGGTGGTCCGGTCGGTCTACAACGGGCTGAAGCAGATAGCGGAAACCGTCTTCGCCCAGTCCGAGACGAATTTCGACAAGGCCTGCCTTGTGGAATACCCGCGCCGCGGCATCTGGGCCATCGCCTTCATCTCGACCAGTGCCAAGGGCGAAATCAAGACGCGCATCCGCGACGGCGCGGATCACGCCGACATGGTGTCCGTCTTTCTGCCGACCACGCCGAACCCGACCTCGGGCTTCCTGCTGTTCGTGCCGCGCAGCGACGTGATCGAACTTGAAATGGGGGTAGAGGATGCGGCCAAGCTGGTGATCTCGGCCGGCCTTGTCTACCCGAATTCCAAGAACCCGGGCGAGCCGCCGTCGCAACTGCCCGACGCCGCCGAATAGCCCTAGCCGAACATCGCGTCCAGATCGATGGTCGAGGCCGTGTTCAGGCTGTCGAAATGGTCGTTCAGAAACCGATCGGCGGCCGTCTGCCCCGCCAGCTTCAACTGGCCCAGCACACCGGGTGTGGGTACCAGCTTGGTGGCCACAGACAGCATCGTCATAAGCGCATCGTCGGCGATCATGTGCACCAGCACGTCCTTCATCGCACCCTTCCGGATCGCGCCCTCGGCGATCAGGCGCCGCACGAAGGCGATGGCCCGCAATTCACGCAGCAGCGACGCGTTGAAGCTGATCTCGTTGATGCGGTTCTGAATATCGGGCGCCGACGTCGGCACCTCGGCCCGGTAGAGAGGGTTGATGTTGATCACAAGGATGTCGTCGGGCAGCGCAGGGTCGAACAGCGGGAACAGCGCCGGGTTGCCAGAGTATCCCCCGTCCCAGTACGCCTCGGCCGTGCCCGTCTCGGGGTCCTCGATCTCGACGGCCTTGAACAGCGTCGGCAGGCAGGCCGAGGCAAGGATCGCGTCCGTTGTGATCTCGTCGCCCGTGAACACACGGATCTTGCCGCTGCGCACATTGGTCGCGCCGACATAGAACCGGGGGCCGTCGTCGGCACAGACCGCGTCATAGTGGAACTGGCGCGCGATGCGTTCCAGCGGGTTCAGGTAGAACGGGCCATAGGCATAGGGACTGAAGACGCGCGTTGCCGTGTCGGCCATCGCGAAGGACACGGAACTGGCCAGCGCGTCCGACATCAGCGCCGGCGGGGGCGCCAGCGCCGTCATCCAGCCCGACAGCCGCATGTCGCCTACCGCGCCGACCTGCGCCCAAAGCCAGTCGAGGTTCGCGCGTGCGCCGTCGCGCCCGCCGCGCAACAGCCCTGATTTCAGCGCGGCACCGTTCAGTGCCCCTGCCGAGGTGCCCGAAATCGCCGCGAACTCGATCCGTTCATCCCGAAGAAGCCGGTCAAGGACACCCCAGGTAAAGGCGCCATGGGCGCCCCCGCCCTGCAACGCGATGTTGATACGCTTGACCATCTCACCATTCCAATCCGCACCGACAGGGCGCCGCAGGGCCTATTGCGCGGTCCAGCCACCATCGACGCTGATCGTCGTCCCCGTGATCTGGGCCGCGGCATCCGAACACAGGAAGGCCACTGTGCCGCCGATCTGCCCGACCGTCGCGAACTCTTTCGAGGGCTGCTTGGCCAGCATCACCTCTCGCACCACCGTGTCGCGGTCCATGCCGTGGGTCTTCATCTGGTCGGGTATCTGCGCCTCGACCAGCGGTGTCAGCACATAGCCCGGACAGACCGCGTTCACCGTGATCGCGTCTTGCGCGGTTTCCAGAGCAACCGTCTTGGTCAGCCCGACCACCCCGTGCTTGGCCGCGACATAGGCCGACTTGTAGGGCGAGGCCCGCAGCCCGTGCGCCGACGCGATGTTGACGATCCGGCCCCAGCCGGCGGCACGCATCATCGGCACGGCGGCCGCGATCGTGTGAAACGACGACGAAAGGTTGATCGCGATGATCGCATCCCACTTGTCCATGGGAAACGCCTCGACCGGCGACACGTGCTGGATGCCCGCATTGTTCACCAGGATATCGCAGGCGCCCGCCGTCTCGATCAGGGCGCGCGCGTCGTCGCTCTTCGACATGTCGGCCCGGACATAGCGCGCCGTCACACCGTATGTCGCGCCGATTCGGGCGGCCAGCGCGTGATCCTCATCGCTGTCGGTGAACGAATTCAGAATCACCGACGCGCCCGCCGCCGCCAGTCCCTCGGCGACCCCCAGCCCGATACCCGATGTCGACCCTGTGATGACCGCCGTCTTGCCCGCAAGTGTCATGGCGCATTCCTTTCGCTGCAATCGCGAAAGCACCATGCTGCGGATGCGCGGCAAGCCGCAAGACCCTGTCGCCGGAACCAAAAAAAACGCCGGCACAAGGCCGGCGTTCAGTTATTGAGGCAGGTTTCATACAGGCAAGAAACCTATCGAGCAGTGCCTTCTTTATACGCAGTCTTGACCCGCCATCCAAGCTAAAAGTTTGAAATGCTTGCAAACCACGCCTAGGCTGGCGGCATTGAGGGCAGAGCGTCAGGGATTGTTGCCAATATGAAACGGAATCTGAGTACACGGATCGCCGCGGCCATCGCGACTGTGGCGATCGCAACCGCCGGTTCGTTCGCTGCGGCAGAACCGCAACACGGCATAGCTATGTATGGGGACCCACAGCTGCCACCGGATTTTGTGGCGCTCCCCTATGTGAACCCCGATGCGCCCAGGGGCGGGCGAATCGTTACCGGAGAGGTGGGAAGCTTCGACAGCCTGAACGCCTACATCCTGAAGGGATCGGTGCCGTGGCAGCTCAGCTACCTCACGGCCGAGTCGCTCATGGGCCGGTCGTGGGACGAACCCTTCACGCTTTATGGCCTTCTGGCCGAATCGGTCGAAACCCCCGATGACCGCAGCTGGGTGGAGTTCACCCTGCGTGAAGAGGCGCGCTTTTCCGATGGTGCTCCGGTCACGGTCGAGGACGTGCTGTGGTCCTACGAGACCCTCGGCACCATCGGCCATCCCCGCTATCACGGCGCCTGGGACAAGGTGGAGACCGCCGAACAGGTCGGCCCGCGCACCGTGCGCTTCACCTTCAACACCGTGGACCGCGAACTGCCGCTGATCCTCGGGATGCGGCCCATCCTGCAAAAGGCCCAGTGGGACGGCATCGATTTCGCCGAATCCGGTCTCGACAACATCCCCGTCACCACCGGACCCTACGTGATCGACGATTACGAGGCCGGGCGCTTCGTCTCGCTGAAACGCAACCCCGATTACTGGGGCGCCGACCTTCCCTTCCGCCGCGGCACCTACAACCTCGACGAGGTGCGGATGGAGTTCTACGCCGACGGAACCGCCCAGTTCGAGGCGTTCAAGGCCGGCGAGCTGACGTCGAACCGGGAATTCAACGCCGCCAAGTGGGACGAACAGTACGACTTTCCCGCCATCGACAAGGGCGACGTCGTGAAATCGGTGATCGAACACCAGCGGCCCTCGGGCATCACCGGATTCGTGATGAACACCCGCCGCGACGTCTTTGCCGACTGGCGCGTGCGCGACGCGATGATCCACGCGTTCAATTTCGAGTTCATCAACCAGACCCAGACCGGCGGCGTGCAGCCGCGCATCACCAGCTATTTCTCGAACTCGATCCTCGGGATGCGGGACGGTCCCGCCGAGGGACTGGTGCGCGACTTCCTGGAGCCTTATGCGGACGAACTGCTGCCCGGCGCGCTGGAGGGCTACGCCCTGCCCGTCTCGGACGGCACGGTGCGCAACCGCGCCAATATCGCCAAGGCGATCGACCTGATGGCAGACGCCGGCTGGACGGTTCAGGACGGCATGATGAAGAACGCCGACGGCAAGCCCTTCACCTTCGAGATCCTGCTGGCGCAGGGCTCTGCCGAGAACAGCGCGATCATCGACATCTACGTCGAGGCGCTGCAAAGGCTGGGCGTTCAGGCGACGGTCAGCACCATCGACAGCGCCCAGTACAAGGAGCGTACCACGGGCTACGACTTCGACATGACCTACTACCGCCGCGGGCTCAGCCTGTCGCCCGGCAACGAGCAGATGCTCTACTGGGGATCGGCCGGCGTCACCGAACCGGGCACGCGCAACTGGATGGGAATGAATTCACCGGCGGCAGAGGCGATGATCGACAAGATCCTGAACGCCGGTTCACGCGATGAATTCCTTGCGGGCACCCGTGCGCTCGACCGGATCCTGACAACCGGACGCTACGTCATCCCGATCTACCAGTGGAACATCTCGCGCATCGCCCATTCCAGGAACCTGAAGTTCCCGGCGTCGATCCCGATCTACGGCGACTGGATCGGATGGCAGCCCGACGTGTGGTGGTACGAAGAGGGCTGAGGCCCGCTGCGGCCCGGCGCCAGCCGCCGGGTCCGCCCCCCTACCCCAGCGCGGTCACCCACAGGATGGTGGCATCCTCTTCGCTGACAGAGATCACGTTGTGGCCCATCGTGGCGTCGTAATAGGCGCTGTCGCCGCGCCGCATTTCGATCGGCGCGTAGAACTCGGTGATAAGCCGGATCGCGCCCGTCAGCACGTACAGGAATTCCTCGCCGTCGTGCCGGACCCAGCCATCGAATTCCTCGAAGCTTCGGGCGCGCACCCGGGCGCGATAGGGCAACATGGCCTTGTTGGTCAGCGCACCGGCCAGCAATTCATGCTCATAGGTCGTGGTCGGATGTGCCGCCCCATCACCCGAACGCGTGACCGCCAGCCGCCCGCTGACCTGCGCCGCACGCGGCGGCGTGAACAGCTGCGGCACCGGAATGCCCAAACCCACCGCCAGCTTCTTCAGCGCCTCATAGGTGGGCGACATCTGCCCGTTCTCGATCTTCGACAAGCTCGAGCGTGCAAGCCCGGCATGGGTCGCCGCCTGCTCCAGCGTCCAGCTGCGTTCCTTGCGAAGTTCGCGCACCCGCGCGCCTAGGTCCAGAGCCACGGGTGTTTCTTCCGCAACCGGCGACGAAGCGCGGGCAAGCCGGATCAGACTGGGTTCGGTATCCTGTGCCATGGCCCGAAATAGGGGCAAACCGCGCCCGCTTGCAACTGCGACGCGCCGCGCGTAGCAGCGAAGTCATGGATGCGATCTTCGACGATGGCCCCGCGCCGCCCTGCCCGGCGCCCTTCAACCTGGCGGCGCATGTGCTGTCTTGCGCCGCGCGGACGCCCGACAAGGTGGCGCTTGCCGTCATCGGGCTGACGGGCGCCGACAGGTGGAGCTTCGGGCGCCTGGAGGCCGCCGTGCGGGGCACGGCGACCGGGTTGACGCGTCTGGGGCTCGGACCTGGCGATCGCGTGCTCATGCGGATCGGGAACACGGTCGACTTTCCCATTGCCTTTCTCGGCGCGCTGGCCGCCGACCTTGTCCCGGTTCCCACCTCGGCGCTGCTGACAACGCCCGAGATCACGGGCATCGCCCGCGACCTTGCCCCCCGCCTGATCCTTGCCCAGCCCGGTGTGGCGTTGCCCGAGCCCGCTCCCTGCCCCGTACTGGATACCGCGGCGCTGGCCGAAATGCGCGACCTGCCGCCTGCCGACTACGTGCTGGGCGACCCGGACAGGCCCGGCTACGTGATCTACACCTCAGGCACCTCGGGCAGTCCGCGCGCGGTCCTGCACGCCCATCGCGCGATCTGGGCACGGCGGATGATGTGGGACGGCTGGTATGGCCTGCGCGACACCGACCGTCTGCTGCACGCGGGCGCCTTCAACTGGACCTACACGCTGGGCACCGGCCTTCTCGATCCGTGGAGCGTGGGCGCAACAGCCCTCATACCCGATGCCGACGTTTTGCCGACGCAGATTCCACTGCTGATGAAGCGTCACGACGCAACGATCTTTGCCGCCGCCCCAGGCGTCTATCGCCAGATGCTGCGCGGCGACATGCCCGCGCTTCCGCGCCTGCGCCACGGCCTTTCCGCCGGCGAGAAGCTGCCGGACATTACTCGTGCCCGTTGGGAAACTCTAACGGGAACAGGTATGTACGAGGCATTCGGGATGTCCGAGTGTTCTACCTTCGTGTCCGGCACGCCCACTCGTCCCGCGCCGCCCGGCGCGCTGGGCTATCCACAGCCCGGCCGCCGCGTCGCCGTGCTCGACGGCACCCGCATCGCCCGCCGCAACACCCCCGGCACCCTCGCCGTCAGCACCCGCGACCCCGGCCTCATGCTACGCTACCTGAATGCGCCCGAGGCCACGGCCGAACGCTTTTCTGGCGAATGGTTCCTGACGGGCGACAGCGTCGTGATGGGCGACGACGGCGCCCTGACCTACCTTGGACGCACGGATGACATGATGAACGCTGGCGGCGTCCGCGTGTCCCCGATAGAGGTCGAGCACGCCATGAATACCCATCCCGCCATCCTTGAAAGCGCCGTGGCAGAACTGCGCCTGAAAGCCGACACCTCGGTGATCGGTTGCTTTTATGTGGCCGATCAAGACATTGACGAAACAGAACTTTCGGTATTTGCCGCCGACAGGCTGGCGCGCTACAAGTGCCCGCGCGTCTTTCGGCGGGTCGAGGCGCTGCCCAAGGGCGGCAACGGCAAGTTACTGCGCCGCGCTCTGCGCCAAACATGGGAGTCCGATCATGGTCAAGCTTGACATCATCTCCGACCCGATCTGCCCGTGGTGCTACATTGGCAAGACCCAGCTCGACCGCGCGCTCGAAGCGCACCCCGACCATCCGTTTCAGATCGAATGGCATCCGTTCCAGTTGAACCCCGACATGCCTCGTGAAGGCATGGACAGGCGCACCTACCTTGAAACCAAGTTTGGCGGGCGAGAGCAGGCGGTGAGCGTCTACGCCCGTATCGCCGAGGCGGCGACGGCCGCAGGCCTCGACATCGACCTTGGCGCAATCGAACGCACCCCCAATACGCTGGACGCCCACCGGATGATCCATTGGGCCGGCGTCGAGGGGCGGCAGACCGCCATGGTCTCGGCCCTGTTCCGCGCCTACTTCAAGGAAGGCCGGGATATCGGGGATCCCGAGGTTCTCGCCGACATCGCGGATGGCGTGGGGCTAGACGCCGCGCTGATCCACCGGCTTCTGGCCAGCGACGCCGATCTTGCCGACATCCGGACGCGCGACACCTGGGCGCGCGAACATGGCGTCACCGGCGTCCCGACCTTCGTGGTTGCGCAGCGCCACGCGGTTCCCGGGGCTCAGCCCCCCGAACTCTGGGCCCGGGTCATAGCCGAGATGGCGCACTCAGAGGACAGATCCGAATGACCGTGCGCGGGCGTTCGGGCGCACCAGAACGCCTTTCGCAGCCCGAATTCATCGCGATGTGCGCCATGCTGTTCGCGACCATCGCGTTTTCCGTCGATGCGATGCTGCCTGCCTTCCCCGAAATCGCGCGCGAGCTTACGCCAGAGGCCCCGAACCGCGCGCAGCTTATCATCACCAGCTTCGTGATGGGGATGGGGGTCGGGACGTTGTTCGCCGGGCCGATCTCGGACGCGGTGGGGCGCAAGGTCACGATCCTTGCCGGCGCGGTCATCTATTGCGCCGGCGCGATTCTGGCGTTTGTCGCGCCTTCTCTGGAACTGGTGCTTGCCGCGCGCGTGCTTCAGGGGATCGGCGCCGCAGGTCCGCGCGTGGTCACCATCGCCATCATCCGTGACCAGTTCTCCGGTCGCGAGATGGCCAAGATCACCTCTTTCGTCATGATGGTCTTCACCGTCTTTCCCGCGTTCGCCCCGCTGATGGGCGCCGGCATCATCGCAATCACCGGATGGCGGGGCATCTTTCTGGCCTTCCTTGTGTTCTCGTTGATCTCGGTAGGCTGGGTCACCCTGCGACAGCGCGAAACCCACCCGCCCGAACGGCGCCGCGCCTTCCGCCCTGCCTCTCTCTGGGCCGGTGTCGTCGAGGTGCTGTCGAACCGCCGCGTGGGTCTCACCATCGCGGTTCAGGCATTTGTGCTTGGGATGCTGTTTGCCAACCTGTCCTCGAACCAGCAGGTCTTTGACCAGAGCTACGGGCGTGCCGCGAGCTTTCCGGTCTGGTTCGCGGTGATCGCGCTGATCTCGGCCACGGCAAGCCTGCTCAACAGCCAGATCGTCGAGCGTCTTGGCATGAGGTACGTGATAACCGCCTCCCTCTCCGCTCAGCTGGGTGTGTCGGTGCTGCTGTGTGCCGCGATGTTCTCGGGCGCCCTGTCACCGCAAATGAGCTTTGCCGTCTACTTTCTCTGGAATCTTTCGGTTTTCTATCTGGCAGGCCTGACCATGGGGAACCTGAACGCCCTGGCGATGGAGCCTATGGGCCATATCGCCGGCATGGCGGCATCCATCGTCGGCGCAATCTCCACCGTGCTTGCCGTGGTCATCGCCGTGCCGATCGGACTGCTTTACGATGGAACGCCCCTGCCGCTCATGCTTGGGGTCGGGCTTTGTTCCATCATCAGCATTGCGTTGATGACGCGGCTGCGCGACGTCCCGGTCAAAGCCTAGCGTTTCGCCGGCTTCGCCCCCCCAGCACGCGCCTTTTCCGCAAGATCGCGGGCAATGGCGAAGGCTCCCTTGATCTTGTCGGACTCCTTCGTCCAGTCGCGCCGCACCACGATCTTGTTGTCGCGCACCTTGGCCAGCCCGTCCTGCGCCTGGATGAAGTCCACAAGCCCCTGCGGATTGGCGTACTTGTCGTTGTGAAACTGGATCGTCGCGCCGCGCGGCCCGCCGTCCAGCTTGGCGATGCCCGCGCGCTTGCACATCTCCTTGATCCGCACCACCAGCAGAAGGGTGTTCACCTCTCGCGGCAGCTTTCCGAAGCGGTCGATCAGCTCTGCCGCGAATCCTTCAAGCTCGACCTTCGTATGCAACTCCGACAGTCGGCGATAAAGACCAAGTCGCACATCAAGATCGGGCACGTAAGTCTCTGGAATCAGGACCGGAACACCAAGGTTGATCTGCGGCGCCCATTGCCCGTCGCTATCCGTCACACCCTCCAGTTCACCGGACTTGATCCTGGCAATCGCCTCTTCAAGCATGGATTGGTACAGTTCATAGCCGACCTCGCGGACATGTCCCGACTGTTCCTCGCCCACAAGGTTGCCGGCCCCGCGAATGTCGAGATCCTGGCTGGCCAGCGTGAAGCCCGCCCCCAGCGTATCGAGCGAGCCCAGCACCCGCAGCCGCTTTTGCGCCGTGGGCGTCAGCTTGCCGCGCGGCTTTGTCGTCAGGTAGGCATAGGCGCGCGTCTTGGACCGGCCCACGCGGCCGCGGATCTGATACAGCTGGGACAGGCCGAACATGTCGGCACGGTGTACCACCATGGTGTTGGCTGTCGGAATATCCAGCCCCGATTCCACGATGGTCGTGGCCAGCAACACGTCGAACTTGCCGTCGTAAATGGCGTTCATCCGGTCGTCGAGTTCACCGGCGGCCATCTGCCCGTGCGCGATGACATGCGTCACCTCGGGCACCTGGTCCTTCAGGAAGGTCTCGATCTCGGGCAGATCGGCGATGCGCGGGACGACAAAGAACGACTGCCCGCCGCGATAGTGTTCGCGCAGCAGCGCCTCGCGTATCGTGATCGCGTCGAACTCTGACACATAGGTGCGGATCGACAACCGGTCGACGGGAGGTGTGCCGATGATGGAAAGGTCACGCACCCCCGTCAGCGACAGTTGCAGCGTGCGCGGAATCGGCGTGGCGGTCAGCGTCAGGACATGCACGTCGGTGCGCATCTCCTTCAGCCGCTCCTTGTGGGCGACGCCGAAATGCTGCTCCTCGTCGATGATGAGAAGCCCCAGCGACTTGAACCGAACACCCTTGGCCAGCAGCGCATGGGTGCCCACCACGATATCCGCCGTGCCGTCGGCCATCCGCTTTTTCGTGTCGGCGGCTTCCTTCTGGCCGATGAAGCGCGACAGCCCGCGCACCTCGACCGGAAAGCCGCGAAACCGGTCGCGAAAGCTCTTCAGATGCTGCCGCGCCAACAGTGTCGTGGGCGCGATCACTGCCACCTGCTGTCCCGACAGCGCCGCGACAAAGGCCGCGCGCATCGCGACCTCGGTCTTGCCGAAGCCCACGTCGCCGCACACCAGCCGGTCCATCGGCACCCCGGCGGCAAGGTCGGTCAGCACATCCTCGATCGCCTTCAGCTGATCGTCGGTCTCCTGGTAGGGAAAACGCGCGCTGAAGGCGTCCCACATCCCTGCGGGCGGCTCCAGGATCGGGGCGCTGCGCAGCATCCGTTCCGCCGCGATGCGGATCAGCCGGTCGGCGATCTGGCGGATGCGTTCCTTCAGCTTGGCCTTCTTGGCCTGCCAGGCGCCGCCGCCCAGCCTGTCCAGCAGCCCCTCTTCATGGCCATAGCGGCTGAGAAGCTCGATGTTTTCCACCGGCAGGTAGAGCCGGTCGCCACCCGCGTATTCCAGCGCAAGGCATTCATGCGCCGCGCCCATCGCGGTGATGACCTCCAGCCCGGTGTAGCGCGCAACCCCGTGGTCGACATGCACGATCAGGTCGCCGGGCGAGAGCGACTGCGCCTCGGTCAGGAAGTTCTCGGCCCGGCGGCGCTTTTTCGGCGCACGGATCAGCCGGTCGCCCAGCACGTCCTGTTCGGCGATCACCGTCACGCCCTTGCCGGTGAAGCCGTGTTCCAGCGCCCAGACCGCAAGGAACAGCCCGCCGCGCCCCTCGGGGATGTCGCGCGCGTCGTCGATCATCCGCGCAGCGCGCAGACCCTGGTCCTCCAGCAATCCGTTCAGCCGCTCGCGCGCGCCTTCGGAATAGCTGGCCAGCACCACCTGGCGCGTGTCCTGTTCGGACCGGATGTGATCGGCCAGCGCGCCGAACAGGCTGATGCTTTCCTGCTGACGCTCGGGCGCGAAATTCCGCCCGATCCGCCCGCCGGCGTCGATCACGCCCGGCCCCGTGGCCTGGGGCAGCGGATGGAACCGGACCACGCGGCAGTCGGCCACCGCGGCCTCCCACCCGGCATCGTCAAGATACAGAAGCCCCGGCGGACAGGGCTTGTAGACGGTATCAACCCGCCCCTTCTGGGCCATGGCGTGCTGGCGCGTTTCGTACTGGTCCTCGATCATGTCCCAGCGGGACAGCCGCGCGGGCGTCACCTGATCGTCAAGGCAGACAGTGGCGCCGGGAAGGTAGTCGAACAGCGTCTCAAGCCGCGCGTGAAAGAACGGCAGCCAGTGCTCCATGCCGGCATGTTTCTTGCCTGCGCTCACTGCCTCATAAAGCGGATCGTCGCTTCCGGCCGCGCCGAACTCGATGCGATAGTTCTGCCTGAACCGCGTGATCGCCGCCTCGTCGAGGATCACCTCTGACACTGGCGCAAGTTCCACGCGGGTCAGCGCCTCGGTCGTGCGCTGGGTCGCCGGATCGAAGCGCCGCGCCCCGTCCAGAACGTCGCCAAACAGGTCAAGCCGCACCGGCCCGCCCTCGCCCGGGGGATAGACATCGATGATCCCGCCGCGGATGGCATAGTCGCCCGGCTCCATCACCGTGGGCGTCTGGACAAAACCCATGCGCACCAGAAACGCGCGCAGGGCCGCCTCGTCGATGCGGTTGCCCACCGTTGCAACGAACGCCGCCTCGCGCAGGACCTCGCGCGCAGGCACGCGCTGGGTGACCGCGTTCAACGTCGTCAGAACGATCGCGCCGGACAGCTGCGTCTGCGCGAAGGCCGCAAGCGTCGCCATCCGGGCCGCCGCGATATCGGGGTTGGGCGACACCCTGTCATAAGGCAGGCAATCCCAGCCCGGAAAGCGCAGCACAGGCACATCGGGCGCGAAGAACGCCAGCGCGGCGGCCATCGCCGCCAGCCGCTTGTCGTCGCGCGCGACATGCACCACGGCGCCGCTGCCGCGGGACACCTCGTCAAGCAGCAGGCGGGCGTCGAATCCTTCGGGCGCGCCCCCGGCTGTGATGTGATTTCTGGCAGGCATGACCGGGTCAGGTAACGACACCGCGCGCGGTGTCAACCGCCCAGCGGCCCCACGGCAAGGTTCTGGTACATCCCCCACATCGCCGTGACGAAGATCGAGACGAACCCGACCATCCGGGTCAGTGTCCTGTGGCGTGCCAGGCGGCGGTAGACGTCATCGGTGCCTTCGCTCTGCCGGATCAGGCGGCGCGCGGCGCGCACGCTGAACGCGCCAACGATCGACAACGGAAACAGCAGCAGGAAAACCGCCTGCGCGAACTCGACATCGTACCAGAAGCCAAGCACCACCAACGCCCTGAGAACGGCGCAGGTCCCGCCCAGCACCCAGACCCCCAGCACCTCTCCGATATGGATCAGGCGACGGCAGCTTGCCGCCAGCATGGCGATCATGTCCTGTTCAACCTCGCCGCCCATGCGCCGGGCGCGCAGCACCAGATCATAGGGAATGCCAAGAACCCAATGGCTCGCCGTGGACCAAAGCACAGCAAGCCCGATCCAGTACCAGAGGTTCGAGAACGACCGCATGTCGATCACCTCGAAGACCGTGGTGTAGAAATCCAACGCGACCGTCCCCTTTCCGCCGACGCCACGACAGCGCCGGGGCGGACGTTACTTTCGGTTTCGGGGGATTCCTACCCCTTGAGATGACGGCAAAAGCCTGTATCCCCGATGACGAGGTCTGAAAGGAAGCCGTCCATGCCAAAGCCCCCTGCCCCGTTTCCCCGTGCCCGGTTCCGCCGCCTGCGCCAGTCTGCGGCCCTGCGCGGTCTCACGCGAGAGATGTCGCTGACGGTCGATGACCTGATCTGGCCCGTCTTCGTGATGGAAGGCTCCGATGACGCCTATCCGATTCCCTCGATGCCGGGGGTGGAGCGGCTGACCATCGACCGGCTGGTGCGCGCCGCCGAAGAGGCCGCGTCCCTCGGCATTCCGGCGATCTGTCTCTTTCCCTACGTGGACCCCGTCAAGAAGACAGAGCTTTGCGAAGAAGCATGGGACCCCGACAACCTGTCCAACCGCGCGGTGCGCGCGATCAAGGCCGCGGTGCCCGAGATCGCGGTGATGACCGATGTCGCGCTCGACCCCTACAACGCCAACGGACACGACGGCATCGTGCGCGACGGCATCATCGTCAACGACGAAACCGTCGAGGCACTGGTCCGCATGGCGCTGGCACAGGCAGAGGCTGGAGCAGATATCCTGGGCCCGTCCGACATGATGGATGGCCGCATTGGCGCCATGCGCCGCGCGCTGGAGGATGCAGGCCATCAGGACGTCACCATCATGTCCTACGCGGCCAAGTACGCCAGCGCCTTCTACGGTCCGTTCCGGGATGCGGTGGGCGCCTCGGGCGCGCTGAAGGGCGACAAGACGACCTACCAGATGGACCCCGGAAACTCGGACGAGGCGCTGCGGCTGGTGGCGCGCGATCTGGACGAAGGCGCCGACATGGTCATGGTCAAGCCGGGTATGCCCTATCTGGACATCTGCCGCCGGGTGAAGGACCGCTTCGGCGTGCCGACCTATGCCTACCAGGTGTCCGGCGAATACGCGATGCTCAGGGGCGCGGCGGACAACGGCTGGCTGGACGGCGACAAGGTGATGATGGAAAGCCTTCTGTCATTCAAGCGCGCCGGCTGCGACGGCATCCTGACCTATTTCGCCCCCGCGGCCGCGCGCAAACTGCGCGACGGCTGAAACGGCGGTCCCCCGCCCGCCCTGCGCCTTTCCGGTGACAGGGCGCGCGGGCTGGCGTATAAGCGTTCCCAACGCCCGCGGAAAAAGCAATCGGGCGGCCGAGGCAGAATTCACAGCAAGGGGCAAACACCCATGAACCCTACCACGCGACGCAGCTTCCTTGCGGGGGCCGGCAGCGCCATCGTGCTTGCCGGGTGCGAAACCCAGTCCCCGCCGCCCGACAGTGACGGCACCGGGGCGGCGATGATCGACGCCCGCGTCGACGAGGCGCTCGATTTCCTTTACACCCGCTATCCCGCCACGCGCGCATTGGCCAACCGGGCCAACGGCCTGCTGGTCATGCCGCTGGTCACAAAGGCCGGCTTTTTCGTCGGTGGGGCCTATGGCCGCGGCGCGCTGCGGCAGAACGGCATCACGGTGGACTATTACTCCGCCGCCTCTGGCACCGTCGGCTACCAGATCGGCGCGCAGCAGTTTTCGCACGTCCTGATGTTCATGACCCCCGGTGCCCTGCGAGAGTTTCGCACCTCTTCGGGCTGGTCCGCCGATATCGAGGCCGAATACGCCTTCGTGGACACGGGCGGAAACGTCTCGGGCCAGTCGCTCGACAATGCCGAGGTCATCGCCTTCGTGTTCGGTCAGGCCGGCCTTGCCATCGGCGCTACCCTGCGTGGCACGAAATACACCCGGATCGACCCGCGCTAGGGCACGCCCCTAGCCAAGCGCACGCAGGCGGCGGATCAGGCTGGAGGTATCCCAGCGCCCGCCGCCCAGCTTCTGCACATCCTTGTAGAACTGGTCGACCAGCGCCGTCACCGGCAGGCTGGCGCCATTCTCGTTCGCGGTGTCAAGACAGATACCCAGATCCTTGCGCATCCAGTCCACGGCAAACCCGAACTCGAACATGTCGTCGGCCATGGTCTCGTAGCGGTTCAGCATCTGCCACGATCCCGCGGCACCGCCGCCGATGACCTCGACCACGGCGCGCGGGTCAAGCCCGGCCTTGTCGGCGAAATGCAGCCCCTCGGACAGGCCCTGCACGAGCCCGGCGATGCAGATCTGGTTGACCATCTTGGTCAGCTGTCCCGCGCCGCTGTCGCCAAGCCGCCGGCAGGCCTTGGCATAGGACGCGATCACCGGCTCGGCGCGGGCATAGTCCGCCTCGTCGCCGCCACACATCACCACCAGCTGCCCGTTCTCGGCCCCCGCCTGGCCGCCGGAAATCGGGGCATCGACAAAGCCCAGGCCGCCCTCCTGCCCAAGCGCGTGAAGCTCTTTCGTCACCCGCGCGGACACGGTGGTGTGATCGACCAGAACACTGCCCTCGGCCATCCCGGCAAAGGCACCGTCGGGTCCGGCGCAGACCGCGCGCAGATCGTCGTCGTTGCCCACGCAGGTCATCACGAATTCCGCCCCGGCGGCCGCCGCGCGCGGGGTCGCGGCCATCGCGCCGCCATGCTGCGCGACCCAGGCCTCTGCCTTGGCGGCCGTGCGATTGTAGACGGTCACGTCGTGACCTGCGGCGACAAGGTGTCCCGCCATGGGGTAACCCATGACGCCCAACCCCAGAAACGCGACATTTGCCATGGTGGAACTCCCTGTTGTGCGCAGCGACGGCCCGCTCTAACTAACGGTCCGATAACCACGGTCAACCGGCTGGGAGTCCATGTCCACCGCCTTTCGCTGGCTCCTGCGTATTTTCCTCGGACTCGCCCTGCTGGCGGGGCTTGCGCTTGTTCTGGCAAGCTGGCTCGCCGCGCGATCACTGCCGGAATACGACACGGCCCATTCGGTCGAAGGCATCACCGCCCCGGTCGAGATCATACGCGACAACGCCAGCGTGCCCCATATCTTCGGCGACACCGACGCCGACGTGTTCTACGGCCTTGGATTTGCCCATGCGCAGGACCGACTGTGGCAACTGATGATGCTGCGCCGCACCGCGCAGGGCCGCCTGTCCGAAATATTCGGAGAGCGGACGCTGCGCACCGACGAGTTGCTCCGGCGGCTGGATATCTACCCGCTCGCCACCCGCGCCGTCGAACGTCAGGACGACCGGACCCGTGCCATGCTCGAGGCCTACGCCGACGGGATCAACGCGTGGCTCCGCCATGTGAACGAGGATGCCCGCGGCCGCGGCGCGCCAGAGTTCTTCCTGTTCGCCCCGCGCCTGGCCCCCTGGCAGCCCGCCGATTCCATCGCCGTGATGAAGCTGATGGGCCTTCAGCTTTCGGGCCATATCCAGGAAGAGGTGCTGCGCGCCCGGGTTTCGCTTGTTCTGCCAGAGGACCGCGTGCGCACGATCCTGCCCGACGTGCCCGGTGCCGGAATTGCCGCGCTTCCGGAATACGCCTCGCTCCTGCCCGGCCTCGACCGCCAGTTGGCCCTGACAGAGGCACCCGACCCCGGCCCCTTCTCGCCCATCGCGCCGCGCGGTATGGCCGGGGCCTCGAACGCATGGGCGGCAGCGCCCAGCCGCTCTGCGGCGGGCGGCACGCTTCTGGCCAACGATCCGCACCTTGGCTTCAGCGCGCCGACGATCTGGTACCTCGCGCGCATGGAACTGGCTTCGGGCGGGGTCATCGGCGGCACGATTCCGGGCATTCCCGCCATTCTCGTCGGCCGCAGCGACCGACTGGGATGGGGGCTGACCTCGTCCTACATGGACGACCAGGACGTCTTCATCGAACAGTTGAACCCCAGCAACCCCGCCGAGGTCCTGACGCCCGACGGCTATGCCGCCATGCGCACCCGCCCTTCGATCATCGAGGTGGCCGAGGCCGCGCCGGTCACCATCACCCTGCAATGGACCGACAACGGCCCGGTCCTTCCGGGCTATCACTACAATCTTGCCTCGGTGACCCCGGCGGGCCATGTCGCCGCGATTGGCTGGACGCTGCTTGGCGACGAGGACCGATCGATCACCGGCGCCCTTCGGCTGATGGAGGCCGCAAGCATAGAAGAGGGGCTTGACGCCGGGGCGCTCTTTCTCGGGCCCAGCCAGAACCTGACGCTTGCCGACGGCAATAGCATCGCAATGAAGACGATCGGCGCCATGCCGCGACGCTCCACCCAGCACCAGACCCGCGGGCGCATTCCCTCACCCGGCTGGATAGAGGTGAACCGCTGGCAGGGATTGATGCCCTATGCCGCCAACCCAGAGTTCATCGACCCCATCGGCGGCATCCTCGGCAACACGAACAACAAGACGCTGGAACGCCCGTTTCCCTATCATGTCAGCTACGTCTGGGGCGACACCCAGCGCATCCAGCGCTGGCGCCGCCTGATGCAAAGCCGCGAGGTGCACACGCGCGAAAGCTTCATCGAGGCGCAGCTCGACACCGTGTCCTTTACCGCCCGTGCCCTTCTGCCGCTGGTCGCCAAGGATCTGTGGTTCACCGCAGAGGCCGCGCCAGGCGGCACGCCGGAGGCACAGCGCCAGCGCGCGCTGGAGCTTCTGGCAGACTGGAACGGCGAGATGAACGAGCATCTGCCGGAACCGCTGATCTACGCTGCCTGGATGCGCGCGCTGCAGGACCGCCTGATCCGCGACGAACTTGGCCCGCTTGCGCGCGCCTTCACCCATGTGGAACCGCTGTTCATAGAAAAGGTCTTCCGCGATGCGGACGGCGCTGGCGCGTGGTGCGACATCCTGCAATCGGGCGCCGTCGAGACCTGCACCGACATCGCCCGTCTGGCGCTTGACGACGCGCTGGTCTGGATCGGCGACACCTATGGCACGGCGCTGGAATCGCTGCGCTGGGGCGACGCGCACCAGGCCACCCATGACCATCAGGTGCTGGGCGAGATCCCGGCCCTGTCATGGTTCGTGAACATCCGGCAGTCGACCTCGGGCGGCGACAACACGCTTCTGCGCGGGCTGACTTCCGGCCGCAACCCCGAGCCTTTCCTGAACGTGCATGGTGCGGGCTATCGCGGTGTCTACGACTTTGCAGACCCCGACAGTTCCGTCTTCATCATCGCGACCGGACAGTCCGGCCATCCCCTGTCACGCCACTACGACGATCTGGGCGAGATCTGGCGGCGCGGCGAATACATACCCATGTCGCTCGACCCGGAGCTTGCGCGCGCCGCCGCGGTCGGCATCACGATCCTTCAGCCGCGCTGACGGCTTATCCCGCCGCGCGCCGCAACACCTCTGCCGCCACCGTCGCCGCATGGTCCACCGCCGCTTCGGAAAGGGTCGGATGCACAAGGAACATGAGGCTGGTCTCTCCCAGCCCTTGCGCCACGGGCAGCGGCGCCTCGGGCCGCAGCCCGGTGCCGTCAAACGCCTTTTCAAGGTAGATCTCGGAACACGATCCCTGCATCACCGGCACGCCCTGCGCCGCGATTTCCGCCTGCACGCGGTCGCGGTCCCAGCCTTCTGCCAACCGCTCGGGCCGGACGAAGACGTAGTACTTGTACCATGCATTGACGCAGCCAGCCGCCGCATTGCAGCCGCCGTCGCAGCCCGCGCAGCGCTGCACGGGAATGCGGATCGGTCCATCCGGTCCCGCAAGATCGGCCAGACCTGACGTCATGCGTGCCGCATGGGCCGATCTTGCCGAATGCCATTCGGGCATTCGCCGCAACTGGATGCGACCGATGGCCGATTGCATTTCGGTCAGCCGCCAGTTCGTGCCGAAGCTTTCGTGCAGCCAGCGGAACCCCGGCGGATGCGCGCGCTCATAGACGGCGGCATAACTCTTGCCATGGTCCTTGAAGGCCCACATCCGCCGCCAAAGCGCCTCGTCCGCACAGGTGACCATGCCGCCCTCGCCGCCCGTGGTCATGATCTTGTCCTGGCAGAACGACCACGCCGCCACGTCGCCCAATCCACCAACCGGGCGCCCCTTGTAGCGCGCGCCATGCGCCTGCGCGCAATCCTCGATCAGCGCGATGCCGCGCGGGCGCGCCAGCGCCGCAAGCGGGTCCATATCGCAGGGCCAGCCGGCCAGATGGACACACAGGATAGCGCGTGTCCGCTCGGTCAGGCACGGCGACACGGTTTCGGCACTGATGTTCTGGCTTTCGGCGTCCACGTCCGCGAAGACCGGCACCGCACCCGCATTCACGATGGCCGAGACAGAGGCCATGAAACTGCGCGGCGTCACGATCACCTCGTCCTCGGCCGACCCGCCGTTCTGCGACCCTATGCCCAGCCCATGCAGCGCCAGATCGATGGCAACGGTGCCATTGGCCAGCGCGATCGCGTGGGGCGTGCCTGCGAAGGCGGCGAATTCGCGCTCGAAGGCCCGCCCCTCGTCGCCGGTCCAGTAGTTCACCCGGTTCGACAGCAGCACCGCCGACACGGCGTCGGCCTCTTCCCGCGTGAAACTGGGCCATGGTGCGAAAGCCGGCTTGGTCATCTCTGCTCCTCGGTCAGGCGGGCTGCGCCCGCGGGGGCGTGGCCCCGGGCGTGGGGGGGCGCGCGACGGGGGTTGTTTCGGGGGCTGTGGCGCGGGTTTGATGCGCGTCCAAGGCTCGCGGCCCCGCGAACAACACCTTGATCCACAGAAAGATATCGCCGCTTGTCATCGCCGTGGCAAGCACGGCGAAATGGAACCCGTTCATCTGGCGCAGACGCAGCACGAAGAGCACGGCAAACACCATAAGCCCCACCACGCCGGTGTTTATCAGCACCTCCATGACAAGGTTATGCGGATACTCCAGGTCCCATGTGTTGGCACGGCGATAGGCCTCTCCGCCCGGCCCGAACAACGGCGCGGTCAGAAAGACGTCCAGCCCTTCCTGCCAGGCCTCGGCGCGCGCAAGCGAGATCCGCTCGATGAGGCTGCCATTGCTTCCAGACGCATAGAAGAACCGCGACTGGCTGATCGGCACCGCCAGCGCCGCCACGCCGATACCGGCCAGCACCCAGCGCGTCGGGCTGAGATTGCGCAGGAGATACCAGGCGGTCACAAGCACGACGAAGGCCATGGGCGTCCGGCTCAGCGTTGTGACGACACCCAGAAACAGGATCGCCAGCTTAAAAAGATCCAGCCGCCCCGGCCGCAACTCCCTGCGCGGCGTCAGCAGCAATAGCGTGTATCCCATCGCGCAGATCATGCCGAACTTGATGACCCCGCTGAAAACAAGGTGCTCGCGTTCCCAGAAGCCGTAGCCGTGGATCGCCAGCTTCCAGAACAGCGAGAAGGCCGCGTAGATCACGATCAGGTTGATGAAGGCCGTCGTCGCCACCGCGCCGGGCCTGCGGAAAATGAAGGTGAATGCGGTCAGCTCCACCACAAGGTAGACGATCCGCAACAACTCCAGCGAATTCCTTGCGGCCATGACGGCCGCGAAACTGACCAGAACGCCCCAGATCATCACGTCCATCGGTGCAAGTCGGCGTTCGCCGTAGATCGCGGCGACCAGCACGAAATAGCCAAGAAAGAACAGTCCCAGCGCGGGATCGATCCGCGCGGAGGAGCCGATGACAACCCAGATCAGCACCGCCAGCCCGATCATCGTCGCCTGCATGTCGATCTTCAGGTTCACCGCTGGCTCCGCTCCGCCGTCCTGCCTGTCGGCCGCACCTCGCCGTAGACGAAGGCACCGACCCACGCAACACTGTGTACCGCGCTGACCAGAGACACCACCACCAGCGCGCCCGTCCCCGACAGCGTACCGCCCCAGATCAGCCCCGACACCCCCGCCATCACCGCCAACATGCTCAGTTCGATGACGAAGATGCGCCGCTGTGTCCCCAGTGCATCGAACACCCGGTCAAGCCATCCCGCGCACAGGAACGTCACCGCCCAGGGATACATGATCGGCAGATAGGCCAGCGCCGCCTCCCATGACGGATCGAAACCGCGCACCAAGGGTGCCAGCAGGCCGGGAAACAGCAGAGGCGCCATCAGGACAGGGGCAGAGGCGAAGACCCCGATCACCAGAACACGGAACCGGTTGGGAATATCGGCCCGGCGCTTGTTCACCTCTATCAGGCCCACGATCCGCAGCGCCGCGATCAGGAAGTTCAGCGGCGAAAGCGCCAGCCGGTTGGCCGCAAGAAACCCGCTGGCCATGACGGCGGGCAGCATCGCCTCGATCGCGATCAGCGGCAGGCGCCCGGTGGCCATGCCGATAAAGCTGTTGGGAAAGCTGTAGGTCAGGATCTTGCGGGCCCGCCGGAAACTGCGGCGCGGCGCGCGCCACAGCCCGTCCAGCATTCGCAATCTCACCCGGCCCCGGATCACGACACCCAGATAGCCGACCGAAACCAGCCCGTGCAGCAGGTTGGCAAGCACGAAGAGCGCGGCAATCGCCCCGCCGGGCACAACGGCACTCAGCCCCAGCGCCACGGCATTCTTGGCGATATTGCTTAGCTCGAAGGCCGCGACGCCGCGCTGGCGCGCCACAGCATAGGCCCGCACGATCCCCTGAAGCGACAAGGACGCCCCATAAGCCAGCGCCCAGGGAAGCCGGCCCTCCCCGCCGGGCAGGATCAGCGCCAGAGGCAGCAGAACCGCACAGAACAGCCCCAGCAAGACCAGCGACACGCCCATGAAATAGCGCTGTCGGCTGCGCTGCAATTCGACCTGGATCTGATAATCCAGCCGAAGCGTCAGCACGGGCAGCACAAGCTGCCCGATCAGCATGATGAAGACGAACCCCGCGAACGCCGCCGTGTCCGCGAACACAAGGAACGCGACAAGCGGTGCCATGTTCGACACCTGGCTGACCACCAGGATCGGGAAAAGCCGGATCATCGGCGGCGTATCAAGGCTCGATCTCCAGCCCGTCCAGCATCGCCATGAGCGCATCATTGTCGGGCGCCTCGATCACGATCATCCCGTTGTAGATGATCGTGGACATCGCGAAATCCTCCAGCGTGGCGTCAAAGATCGCCCGGGGGTGACGCGCGGCGATGCGTTTCAGCACCGGGGCCTCTTCGGGCCGGGTCGCGAAGAACTGCATCAGCGCGATCGGCTTGCGCTCGAACGGCAACTCCAGCCGCCGCACGAAGCTGGCAACATGCTGCTGCGCGAAATCCATTCCCGACGCCCGCGTCATGAACCGCTCATACCCCATGCGGTTGGCGAAATCGATGGGCAGGAACTCTCCCTCCCGGTGGCGGATTTCCACGTGCCAAGCCCCGTTCTTCACGGCAGAGGCATCCAGAATCCGATACGCGGCCTCTTCCAGCGCCTTCAGGAAGGCGGGGTCGTGGGCGGGATTGAAATGGAAATACTTGGGCGGGAACATCTCGCCGTAGCGTTCATATTTTTCCTTGATGATGGCGATCATCCGGTGGTGCCCGTCGCGCGACACACCCTCGATGTCGAACTGCTCGCCGTCCACGTATTCCTCGAAGAAATCGGCAGATCCGTCGCGCGTCGCGGCCACCGTGGCGGCATCGGCGTTGGCCTCGATATAGGCGACGCCCTTCGATCCCGTACCCGACAGCGGCTTGCGCACCATCGGCAGGCCGGCTAGGTCCTCTGGCCGCTCGGAAAAGCCTTGCTGCGGCAGACCCGCGGCCGCGATGGTCTGGCGCCACGCCAGCTTGTCATTGGCCAGCCGCGCGACCTCGGCCCCGCATGAAATCACCCCAAGCGCTTCCGCCACCCGGACCTGGGCGGGCAGGATGATGTGCTTGATCGAAATGATCACCGCCTCGACGGGCAAGGGCCGCAGCCGTTCGATGACCTTGTCGGTATCGGTCAGAGGATCAAGGCGGATCAGGTAATGGGCATAGACCATCTCCTGCAACACCGGATCGGGCGACACCAGAAGCACCCGCAGCCCAAGGCTGTTTGCGGCGCGCGCCGCGGAATAGGAATGCCCCGCCCTGCCCTGCGACAGGATCACAACGACCGGACGGCCGCCGCCGCGCAGGAACAGCCGCGTGCGCAACGACAGTGCCAGCGCCAGGAGCGAGGCCAGCCACCGCACGTGCACCAGCTTTCGCGCGATGCGAAGCATCATCACCCGCGGGCTCATGCCCCGTCTCCCTTGCGGGCCGCGACAGCCCCCTCCAGCACGGCAGCGAACCGCTGCGCAAGCCCGTCCCATTCATGTTCCGCCATGACGAAGGCGCGCCCCCGGCGTCCCATCTCTTCCAACTCCTCCACAGGCCGGGCGGCCAGATTCAGCATCGCGTCGGCCAGCGCCTCGGGGTCCTCGGGCACCACGCCCAGCCCCGCGCCCGCCGCCGTGACGGGATCGTTCGGCGAATTGACGCAGAAAAGCGTAGGCCGGGCCGCCAGCAGGTAATCGAACAACTTGTTGGGGCTCACCCCATGGGCAAAGGTCGGCACGCGCTTGAGATGCAGGATACAGGCATCCGCGCGGGCCAGTTCGGCCTGCACCTGCGATTTCGGCACCGGATCGTCGAACACCACGTTCGTCACCTCCAGCTCGCGCGCCAGCTGCATCAGCCCGGCCTTCTTCGGTCCGTCTCCCAGAAGGCGCAGACCAATGCGCATTCCGCCCGGACGTTCCGCCACCAGTTTCGCCGCGCGCACCAGCGTGTCGAGCCCGTTCGCGACACCATGCGCGCCCGCGAAGATAAACGTGAATTGCTCGCCGCGCGGCATCGGCGTCACGTCTGGCGCAAGGTCCAGATCGACGCCGTTGGGAATCACCGTCATCCGCGCCGGATCGCCCCCGGACGCGGTGATCCAGCCCTCGGACCCCGGCAGCAGCGTGACGATGTGATCGGCACTGCGGTACAGGTATTTCTCGACCTGCCGCAGGATCAGCCAGCCGGGATGCCAGTCGCTCCACCCGGCAAGGTCACGCGCGGACAGCGGCCAGAGATCGCGGATCTCCAGCACCAGCGGAATGCCCCGCCGCCTGGCCTGGATGGTGGCCGCCAGCGCGGCGAACGGCGCGGGCGAAGAGGCGATGATCGCGTCCCAGCCTGCGCCCTCGGCTTCCATCGCGCGCATCCGCGCAGCGACCGCCCGGCCGAACCCAACCATGTTCAGCGCACGTTCGGGAATCGACCGCCCGCGCTGCCCGCTGTCGAGCCAGACAAAGCGCACGCCATCCAGCGTTTCCTCGTCCACGTCCGATACTGTCTGCGTGCCGGAATAGCTGTAGCGAGAGGCGATTACGGTCACGTTGTGGCCCATCCGTACAAGCCGGCGGGCAAGCGCAAAGTGCCGCGTTCCCCCGGCGCTGCTGGGCGGCAGCGCATATTGATGCACCAACAGGATGTTCATCGGGCAGATCCGTCCGTCATGGCCGTGGCGCGCTTTGACATGCCTCGCCGCCGGGTTGCAATAGGCATTCATGGCGGTTCCCATTGCGCCGCCGCTCTGCTACGCAGCCGCCACCTGTCAATGGGCGGAACCCAGCGCATGTATCGGCCCGCAAAGCGGCTCTTCGACATCCTGGTTGCGGCGGCGTCACTGCTTGTGCTGTCGCCCGTTCTGGCCGTGCTTGCGGTGCAGATCGCGCGAAAGATGGGCCGCCCGGTGCTGTTCGTTCAGGTGCGTCCCGGAAAGGATGCAAAGCCCTTCCCGATGCTCAAGTTCCGCACCATGCGCGACGCAGTGGATGCAGACGGGACGCCTCTGCCGGACGCCGAACGCCTTACGCCCTTCGGCGCATGGCTGCGCGCCACCAGCCTCGACGAACTGCCGGAACTCTGGAATGTGCTGCGCGGAGAGATGAGCCTTGTGGGCCCCCGCCCGCTTCTGATGGAATATCTTCCCCTCTACTCGCCCGAACAGTCCCGCCGTCACGAGGTGCGCCCGGGCATTACCGGCTGGGCCCAGATCAACGGGCGCAACGCCATCACATGGGACCAGAAGTTCGCCCATGATATCTGGTACGTGGACAACGCAAGCTTCCGGCTCGACCTGCGGATTCTCGTCGGCACAGTAAAAAAGGTTCTGGCGCGTGCCGATATCGACGATGCCGGCGGCGTGGGCCAGGAAAAGTTCGGCGGCAACGACGCAGGCTGACGGGCGCGTTCAGCCCTTGGCGAGCGCCGCGCGCAGCAGGCCGATCACCCGGTCCTGGTCGCTTTCGTCCAGATACGGATGCATGGGCAGCGACAGGACGCGCTGCGCCAGCGCCTCTGACACCGGCAGCCCGTCGGGATCGGCGGGGAACCCGGCATAGGCGGTCTGGCGATGCAGCGGCAGCGGATAATAGACGTTCGTCGGCACGCCCTCGGCCTTCAGCGCCTCGGCCACGCGGGTCCGCTGGCCCGCATCGGCCAACTTGATCGTGTACTGCGCCCAGACAGACCGGCTTTCATTGCCCACCACCGGCGTCTCGGTCACGTCCGAAAGCCCGTCGGTATAGCGCCGCGCCACGACCTGCCGCGCCTCGATCTCGTCGCCGTAGATCGCCAGCTTTTCAAGCAGGATCGCCGCCTGCAACGTGTCCAGACGGGAATTCATGCCGATCCGCACGTTGTCGTACTTGTCCGCGCCCTTGCCGTGGAAGCGGTAACTGCGCAACAGATCCGCCCATTCGTCGTTCTCGGTGAAGACCGCGCCGCCGTCGCCGTAACAGCCCAAAGGCTTTGCGGGAAAGAAAGAGGTCGTCGCGAAATCGCCGATGGCCCCTGTCACGCGCCCCTTGTAGGTGGCGCCATATCCCTGAGCGCTGTCGGCGATCACCGCCACCCCCTCGGCCCGCGCGATGGCCTCGATCGCGTCATAGTCGGCGGGCAGGCCGAACAGGTCCACAGGGATCACCGCGCGCGGCGTCAGCCCCGCGCCCCTGGCCCAGGCAATGGCGCGCTCAAGGCTGGCGGGGTCCATGTTGAAGCTGACGGGGTCCACGTCGACGAAGACCGGCACCGCGCCAAGGCTCGGGACCACCTCGGCGGTGGCGGCAAAGGTGAAGGACGGGCAGAACACCGCATCGCCGGTGCGCACCTTGAGCACCATAAGCGGCAGCAGCAATGCGTCGGTGCCGTTTGCGCAGCCGACGCAATGCCTCGCGCCGGAAAACGCCTCCAGCCCGCGCTCCAGTTCTGCCACCTCGGGCCCCATGATGTAGGCGCCATGCGCCAGCACCTTGGCGATGCGCGCGTCAATGCGGTCCTTGATGCGCGCCTGCTGGGCGGCAAGGTCTATGAAGGACAGGCTCATGGTGTCACCCCTCGACCGGGCGCAGCGTGCCGCCCGTTTCCTCGTATCTCTGACCTGTGCGCGGGCAGACCAGGTCCGGCCCCAGCCGTTCACCCGTCGCCGACACCCAGCCGATCCGCCGCGCCGGAACCCCGGCGACCAGCGCGTAATCGGGCACGTCATGCGTCACCACGGCGCCGGCGGCGACCATCGCATAGGCGCCTATCGTGTTGCCGCAGACCACGGTGGCATTGGCCCCGATCGTGGCACCGCGCCGCACCAGCGTCGGCGCGAATTCGTCCTTGCGCTCGACATGGGCACGCGGCGTCAGCACGTTGGTGAAGACGCAGGACGGCCCGCAGAACACGTCCTCTTCCAGCGTCACGCCCCGGTAGATCGCCACGTTGTTCTGCACCTTGCAGCCATCGCCCAGCGTCACGTCCGGCCCGACCATCGCGTTCTGCCCCAGGATGCAGCGCGCCCCGATCCGGCAGTTCGGCAGCACATGCACGAAATGCCAGATCTTCGCGCCCGCGCCGATCTCTGCCGGTTCGTCCACATAGGCGCTTTCATGCACGAAGGCTGTGGGGTGGATCATGCCGTGGCCAGGATACGCCCGATGTCGGGGTGCTGCTCGCCACGGCCCGGCTCCAGCGCGGCAGTGCGGATATGGCTGACCACCTCGATCGAGGGGCGCACCAGCTCCAGCCCAAAGCCCTGCCCCGCCAGCACGCTGCGATAGCTTTCCGTGTGCAGGTCGGTGAACCCGCCCGAGAACTCCACCTCTTCGCCATCCACGGTGATCGAGCGATAGGTGGTCTGACCGGCGGGCGTCTGCGGCGGCAGATGCGCGCGGTTGATCGACAGAACCCAGCGCACACGCGCTTTTTCGTATTCAAGGTATCCCGCCGCCGCGTCTGCGGCCCGATGATGCACGATGTTGGACTTCAACGACCCGAAGACGAAGGACAGCATGTCGTAGAAATGCACGCCGATGTTGGTGGCGATCCCGCCCGACTTTGCGCCAACGCCCTTCCATGACGAATGATACCAGGCCCCTCGCGATGTGAAGTAGCCCAGGTCCACCTCATGCACCCGGTCCGCCGGCCCCGCCGCGATCCGGTCCCGCAGCGCAAGGATCGCCGGATGCAGCCGCAATTGCAGGATCGTGTTCACCTTGCGGCCCGTGTCTTCCTGCAACCGCGCAAGATCGTCGAGGTCATCCGGCTCCAGCACCAGCGGCTTTTCGCAGATCGCGTCCGCCCCGGCGCGCAACGCGGCACCGATATGCGCCTTGTGCAGATAGTTGGGCGAACAGATCGCGACGTAGTCGATGCCCCGCCCGGCACGGCGCAGACCGTGCATATGCGCTTCGAACTGCTCGAACTCGGTATGGAAGGCCGCATCGGGGAAATGCTGATCCATGATCCCGACGGAATCGTTGATGTCAAATGCCAGCTCCAGCCGCCCGCCTGTCTCGGCGATCGCCTTCATGTGTCGCGGCGCGATGTAGCCCGCGGCGCCGACAAGGGCATAGGTGGCGGTCATGGCTGTCTCTCTCCCCTCAGGCGCGGCGCAGGTTCGCGCCGTCCTCGCGGTACTTGCCGCGCGTGTCGACCAGCAAACGGGCGTGCTGGCGGATCATGTCATAGTCGAAGCCCGAGTGATCGGTCAAAAGCACCACCACGTCATGCGACGCCACGCTTTCGGGCGTCAGCTCGACGGAACTCAGCTCAAAGCTGTGCTGCCGCATCTTTGGGAACACCGGCACGTTCGGGTCCGAATAGGCCACTTCGGCCCCCCAGTCGCGCAGATGCTCCATCACGAAGACCGACGGGCTCTCGCGCATGTCGTCGACGTCGCGCTTGTAGGCGATCCCCAGCGCCAGCACCTTCGCGCCCTTCAGCGACTTGCCCTCTTCGTTCAGGGCCCGCACGATCTTGTCGACCACGAATTGGGGCATTCCGGCGTTGATCTCGCCCGCCAGTTCGATGAAGCGCGTGTGCAGCCCGTATTCCCGCGCCTTCCAGGTCAGGTAGAACGGGTCGATCGGGATGCAGTGCCCGCCGATCCCGGGTCCCGGGTAATAGGGGGTAAAGCCGAAAGGCTTGGTCGCCGCCGCGTCCACCGCCTCGAACAGGTTCAGGCCCATGGCGTCGGCCACCACCTTCATCTCGTTCATCAGACCGATGTTCACGGACCGCTGGATATTCTCCAGAAGCTTCACCAATTCCGCCAGCCGGGTGGAGCTGACCGGCACCACACGGTCGATGAACGCCTCGTACAGCGCCACGCCCGCCGCAAGGCAGGCCGGCGTATGCCCGCCCACCACCTTTGGGATCGTCCGCGTGGTGAAATGCGCGTTGCCCGGATCCTCGCGCTCGGGCGAATAGACGAGGAACACATCCTCGCCCACCGTCAGCCCGGCGGCATCCACGTAGGGCTTCAGCACCTCGTCCGTCGTCCCCGGCCATGTCGTGCTTTCCAGCGAGATCATCTGCCCCCGGCGCAGGTGGGGCGCGATCGTCTCCATCGTCGCGACGATGAACGACAGGTCAGGCTCGCGGAACTTGTTCAGCGGCGTCGGCACACAGATCACCAGCGCGTCGCACTCGCCCGCGCGCGAGAAATCCGTGGTCGCCTCGAACCCGGCAGCGCGCATCGCCGCGATCTCGGCATCGGGGATGTGCTTGATCGCGCTCTTGCCGGCGTTAAGGCCCGCCACACGGTCGGGGTCGATATCGAACCCCAGCACCGTCTTGCCAACTTCGGAAATCCTCAGCGACAACGGGATGCCCACATACCCAAGCCCGATGATCCCGATACGATCGAACGTCATACTGCCCGCCACGGCCCAACTCCTGTCGTTTCCGCGTGGGTCATACCGCACGGACGGCCATGCGCAAGCCGTTCATGCCCCGCCCGCGCCCTCACGCCGCCTGCCATAGCCTGGTGATGCGCGCGCGCCATGCCTGCGCCACCGCCGCGCCGGTCATCAGCACGCTGTCCGTGTCCTCGGCCAGCGCACCCAGGATCCGCCGCGCCTCGCACCCGAATCCCTGCCAGGGCCCCACGTCCGTCAGCGTGCGCACATGCCAGTTCAGCACGACCAGCCCGCCGCCGCGCGCATTCGCCACCAGCCGGTCGGCCTGCGCCGGGCCAGGGCCATCGGGCCGTGCGGGCTCGATATAGGCGTCCATCACCGGCGAGGGCAACACAAGGAACGGCGCCTCGGGCGGTCGGGCCGGGTCGATCCCACCGCCCAGCATCGGCAGCATCGTGCCGGTCCGGTATCCCAGCGACATCGGCGACAGGCTGGCGTCATAGACCAGCCCCGCCGCCGCCATCCTGTCCCAAGCGGCGTGCGGATCGGACCAGTCGATACACCAGTAATGCGCGCGTCCGCCGACCGGCGCCTGCCCGGTCAGCGCGGCGATCTGCGCACGCTCGGCCTCGAAATGCGCCGTACTGTCGGTGCCGATGCCATAGTGCAGCCCGACCTCGCACCCCGCGTCGGCCAACCGCCGAAGCGTGTCGGGATAGGGGCCCTTGCGCGGATCGTAATGCGGATCGCGCGGATGCCGCGTCAAGCCCGCCACCGGCCCCGGATAGACATAGAAGGTGTTGTGCCCTCGCGCCGTCTCGGCCAGAGACCGCCAGCCGTCGAAGTTCCAGTAGGGATCCGGCCGCCCGCGCAGGAGCGTCCCCAGCCCGGTCGCCAGTGCGGTGCGCTCGCGCGCGCTGCGCGGCGCCAGCGCCGCCGCCCGCGCCAGCTGGAATGCATCGTGCAGCCGGGGTCCGTCGGTGTCATGGCTCAGCACCACCGCCCGCCGCCCCCCGAAAGGCGGCAGCGCGCCCTCCAGCGAATGCCCGGCCGCCTTCAGCAGGTCCATGAGGTGGGCGGCGGCATTCTCGATCAGCGGATCCAGCAGCAGCCCCGCCACTGCCAGCGGATGTGTCGCTGCCGCCACGCGCCCCATCGCGTCGCGCGGCGCGCCGGCCTCTTCGTCCAGCCCCAGCAGCCGCGCCGCGCCGGTCATGACGTCGGTCCCGTCTTCGGAACCCGGACCGTACAGCACCCGCCCCGCCACCGTCGCGGGCCGGCACGCTCCCGCGCCCGCAGCCAGCGCCAGACCGCGCCGCCCCTCGGGCAAACCCGCCCCGGGACACGCGATCGCCCAACCATCGACCGACACTTCCTCTGCCGCGCGCGTCACACGGAACGGCAACCCCATGCGCAGCCCGAGTTCGACCGCCGCACGGCCCAGCCCCGGTGCGGCCCGGCCCTTGTCCGGCAATAGAAACGTCAGGATTTCGGGCATCGCTCTCTTTCGTGACGATTGGCGCCCGTCATTCGGTCGCGCCGCACCGCTCTTTGCCGGAAACAGGCGTTCTTGTCCATGTTCGGCGCATGGCGTCGCTACTGCCTTGCAACGCCCGGACACGGCCCGAATTACTCCACGAAGACATGGACATAGGTAGATGGATTCGCTAACGAACGTTAAGCTTATGACGCGCTGCGGCGTTGATTGCCGATCTTTTGACAAGTGCACAGCGAACAAGAGGCGACATATCAGTGACGACGGTCTTCCGCTTACGCCTGCGTGACATCCTTGCATACGTCTTTCTGGCCCTGGCGATTTGCTGGCTCGCACCCGTTCCCTCGGCCCGCGCACAGGCTGCCGATCCCGACGAAGTGCTTGCAACAATTGGCTCTACCCGCATCACGGCGGCAGAGGTCGACCGCCTTCTTGCCGGGCGCAGCGCGTTCCCCGGGCAGCCCGAGGAGGAGCGGCGCCAGCGGATGCTGGAAACCCTCATCGCCGAATACCTGATCGATTATTTCTACGGTCAGGATCTCGGGCTTCTGTCAGAGCAGGTGCTCGATTCCCTTGCCGACGCGCGGCGGCAGGTGCTGTTCCAGCTTTTTGCCCAGTCCCGCTTTGACCCCCCATCAATCGCAGAGGACGACGTCGCCGCTTTCGTGGCCGGGAATCCCCGCCTTTTTTTGGAACGGCGCGCCTACCAGTATCTCGACCTGCGCATCAACGGCGGCACCAGCGAGGCGCGCGCCGCCGCGCTGGCCCGCGTTCCCGGCGCGCTTGCAGGCGGCGGGGCGCCGCTGACCACGCTGACCGCTCTGGTGGTTAGCCTGTCGCAGGACGGCCTGAACGCCACCGTCAATCCTGTCTGGGCCACGTCCGAAGCCATTCCGCCCGAAACGCTGGCCCGGCTGCTGCCGATGGCAGGCGACGGCCGCGCTCTGGATGCGTGGACAACGCCCGATACGGCCCGCGCGCTGGTGCTGGTCGCGGCGGATCCGGCGCCCCTCGATCCGGCGTCGCTGACACCGCAGATCGAACGCCGCCTGCTGCAACAGGCGTTCCAGTCCCACCGCGACGAGATCATCACGCTGATGGCAAAAAGCGTGCTGGAGACCGACGTCGCCGCCGCCGCCGACCCCCGGGTCGTCCGCGCCCCGCCGCGCGGCACCGTCGTCTGGTCGCCCAACCCCGTCCTCCCGCGCGAGGTGCGGCTTGCCGGCTTCTTCGGCGGCGCGCTTCTGGCGCTTCTGGCGGCCTATGGGCTGATCACCTGGATCGCACTCGTCTACCGCCAGCTTCCGATGCTGCAAAAGCATGAACTTGTCGTTCCCACCTTCCGCCGGTCCGGGCCTGCCACCACGGTCGTCGTGATCCTTGTGCTGCTGGCCCTTCCGTCGGCGGGGCTGGCCGGCTGGGTCGCGGGCAGCACCTACGGGGTGCGCACGACACTTGTGCTGCTTGGCGGGGCCGCCGTACTGGCACTGGCGCTGGCCCTTGTCTGGCACGCGCGGACCCGGCGATACCGCGCCTCCGCGCAGATCGAAGCATCGGAAACCTACTCCGATCCCCAGATGGCCTATGAACGCGGCGTTCTCGAAGAAGGCTCGGGCTGGCGTCTGCTGGCGACGCTTGCGCTCTTTGTCTGCGCTGCAATCTGCCTCGCCGTGCTTCTGGACCTGCCTTTCGGCCTGCGGTGAGCGCACGCACGGATATCCCCGGCGCCACGGCCGCGCCCGCCGCCGCCTTCCGCTGGATCGCCATCGGTGTCGTTCTGGCCGAACTCGCGCTTCTGCGAGAGGTGACGCACAAGCACTTCATGGTGCTCAGCATGGGCGACGGGTTCACCGACCCCGCGTGGTACCTGCACACCTTCACCAAGGTGTCGCTTCTGGCGATCCTCGCGCTTCTCGTGGCCGCCGTGGTCGAACGCCGCTTCATCGGCCCCGCGCTTCTGCCCGACCGCCTGCGGCCTGCGGTTGGGGTGCTTCATGCCGCAAGCTTCGCACTGATGGTCTTTCTGGTCAGCACCCTTCCGCAAGGCCGCAAGATCGACCTCGTCGATACCGCGATGCTCTGGCGCTACGCGGCCACTTCGATGACCTTTCTTGTCTGGCAGGCCAGCGCCCTTGCGCTGATCGCCCCCGCCGGCGTGATCCGCCGACTGCGCTGGACAAGCCTTGGGTTCATCGCCACCGGCATGGCCGCGGCGGTGGTGCTGTCTTCAAAGAACAACGCCATCATCATCGCCATTCGCGCCACCATCGAAACCAGCACGCTTGACCTTTCGATGGCCGCCTATCGCCTCTTCGGCCGGGCCGAGCCGATGGTGCGCGACGTCGACGGCGCCCCGGTCCTGTCGGCCTCGGATTTCGCTGTCACGGTCAGCCCGGTCTGCGCCGGCTACCAGGGGATGCTGGCAGCAGCACTTATCATGGCGGGACTGCTGATGCTGGAATGGCCCGCGCTGAAGCGCGTTCCGGCGCTGCTCCTTGGCGTCGGCACCGTGATCGGCGTCTTCCTGATGAACGCCTTCCGCATCGCGCTTCTGCTGCATATCGGCGAGGCTGTCTCGCCCGAGATGGCGCTGGACGGGTTCCACAGCTACTTCGGCACGCTGTCGCTTCTGGCTGTCGTGGCCGTGGCCATGGTCGCGCTGCAACTGCCCGTCTTCCGCATCGCACCTGCGGGGGGGGCGGCGGAACCGGCCCGCGGCACGGGCCCGGGCGTCACCCACCGCAAGGACGACATCGACACCGGTGCGCGCCTTGTCATGCCGCTGGCGTTCTACCTCGGGATCCTGATGATCGGCGGGCTGTTCGTTGCCGGGTTCAACTGGCTCTACCCGGTCACCGCGGCGATGGGCCTTGGCATTCTCTATGCCTACCGCGGGATGATCGCGGCCGAGTTCGCCGACGGCATCGGCTTCGGCGGTTTCGCCATGGGGATCGCCGTCTTCATCCTCTGGGTGATCGTCGTGCCCTCGGACCCCGAAGGCGATGTCGAATTCGCCGAGACGCTTCTTTCGGCCCCGCCCCTTGCCGTGCTCGCCTGGATCACCATGCGCATCATCGGGTCCAGCGTCGTCGTCCCCGTGGTCGAGGAACTGGCCTTCCGCGCCGGGCTGCCGATCCTGCTGCGCGGCTGGCTCGGGCCGCTGGTCGGGCCACGGCCCGCCGCCATCGCCGCCTTCGCGGCCTCGTCGGTCGCCTTCGGCATCCTGCATTCCGATATCCTCGCCGGGACGCTGGCCGGCGCCTGCTATGGCCTGCTGACCCTGCGCACGGGACGGGTGGGCGACGCCATCGTGGCGCACGCGGTCACCAACTTTCTGATCTGCATCGCGGTTCTGGGCACCGACCGCTGGTCGCTCTGGTAGGGGCTGGCGCCCGCGCGCCCGCGCCACTAGAACGCCGGGCATGAGCTTTCCGCCCGATCTGCCCTATCTCACGCCGCTTGGCGCCGCCGAGCTTGCCCGCGCGGGCCTGCCGCCCGAATGGCGCTATGGCCTGCGCGACATCGTCCGCTTCTTCGAGATCGACGCGCTGAACCACGTCAACCACACCCGCTACCTGACCTGGTTCGAGGGCTTCCGCCTGCCCTATCTGCGCGACTACGGGATCAGCAGCTATGGCCCCGACGGCCCGCGCCTTGTGCTGCGCAGCGTCGAGGCCGACTACCGCGCCGAGATGCACGAGGGCGACGACTATATCGTCGCCGGGCGCACGGCATGGTTCGGCACGTCGAGCTTTCGGATGGACTATGCCGTGTTTGCCCCGGACCTGCGCGTCACGGGCGCGGCGCTGGTGGTGCTGCGCAGCGCGGACGGCCGGGCGAAATGGCCCCTGACCGAGGCGCAAAAGACCACCCTGCGCACCCGCGACGGCGCCCTTCCCCGCGCCTAGGACGTCCTGCGCCGCCGCAGGTCCAGCCAGACGCCCAGCGTGAACAGCACGAACAGCGCCTTGAACAGCGCGTTCCCGTCGATCTCGGGGACGGGGGTGGGCGCGACGGAGGCGTGATAGAAGAGATCGCCGGCAAAATTGGTGGCGTCCGATCCGGCACCAAGCTGGCTGGTAGACCCGGTATTGAAGCCCGCCGCCGTCCCGCTGTAGACATACGCTTGGATCCCGGGCGCACCCGTATATACGAAAAGATACCAACCGCCCGTATCTGGCACGACGGTTCCGCCGGGTGCGTCGGCCGTCTGCAACGCTTGGGCAAGGTCCTGGGCCAGGCTGAAGTTGCCAAACCACGGCGTCGTCGTCAGCGGCGTGGCCGGATCGCCGTTCACGCTGTCGTAAGACCCCGCTGTGAACTGGACGTCATAGGTGGTGCCGCTGACCGTCAGCGAAATGGTGGACGCCGCCGCCGGCAAGGCGACACTCCAGCACGCCACCGCGACACCCAGGGCGCGCGCAACCCTCTTCACACCTGCAAACATCCAAGACCCCCCGGCTAAAGCAACAGTCACGACAGGGGGCACGGACAGCAAACAGCGACACCCTCGACCACGCGAAACGGTGTGCCGGCAAGGCAGCCCGAGTCAACCCCTGGCCGCCCGCCCATGCGCCCTGTTGCGCCATGGTTGCGGCGACGTCACGACGCCCGGCTCAGCCCAAGCGCCGCCGCCGCAGGTCTAGGCAAGGCGCCCCGGTGTCGGCGCTCAACGGGTCGGACCCGCCCCTACCCCCTCAGGTCGGCCACCAGTTGCGCGGTGGACCCGTCCTTGTCCCCTGCCCCGGCCTCGCCCCGCAGAAGGGGTTCCAGCGACTTCGCCAGTTCCTTGCCCAGCTCCACCCCCCACTGGTCGAAGCTGTTGATCCCCAGGATCACGCCCTCGACGAAGACCCGGTGTTCATAGAGCGCCACGATCTGGCCCAGCACATGCGGCGTCAGGCGGGGATAGACCAGCGTGGTGGACGGCCGGTTGCCCGGAAACACCCGGTGGCGCGCCTGGCGGTCCAGTTCGGCCCCCTCGAACCGGCCCGCGACGATGGCGCGTGCCTCGTCGAGCGAGCGGCCGCGCAGAAGCGCCTCGGACTGCGCGAGGCAGTTGGCCTGGAGCAGCAGGTGCTGGTGCGCCAGTTCGGGCTCGTGCCCCTCACGGCCCACCATGAACTCGCAGGGCACGACCTGCGTGCCCTGGTGGATCAGCTGGTAGAAGGCGTGCTGGCCGTTGGTGCCCGGCTCTCCCCAGACGACGGGGCCAGAGTCCACGGCCAGGTCGCTGCCGTCCATCGCCACGCGCTTGCCGTTGCTCTCCATCTCCAGTTGTTGCAGGTAGGCCGGAAGCCGCGCCAGCCGCTGTTCATAGGGCAGCACCGCCCGCGTGGGATAGCCGCAGACCTGGTTGTGCCAGATGCCCACCAGCGCCAGCATCAGCGGCATGTTGTCCGCGCCCTCGGCCTGCTGGAAATGGCGGTCCATCTCCTGTGCGCCGGACAGGAACTCGCGGAACCGCCCGGGCCCGATCGCCAGCATCAGCGACAGCCCGATCGGCCCCCACATGGAATAGCGCCCGCCGACCCAGTCCTCGAAGCCGAAGACGCGGTACGGCGCGATGCCGAACTCGGCCGTCTTGCCGAGGTTCGAGGACAGCGCCACGAAATGCCCGCCCGCCATCTCGGCGCCCACCTTGGCACCGATCCATGTCCGTGCGGTCTCGGCGTTCGACATGGTCTCGATCGTGGTGAAGGTCTTCGACGCCACGATCACCAGCGTGGAAGCCGGGTTCAGCCCCGCCAGCACGTCGCGCACATGCGCCGGGTCCACGTTCGACACGAAATGACAGCGCGGCCCATCCGCGTAGGGCGACAGCGCCTGCACCGCCATCGCGGGCCCAAGATCGGACCCGCCGATGCCGATGTTGACCACGTCGGTGAACCGCCCGCCGCCGGGCGCGCCCGCCGCGCCGGACCGGATATCGGCGGCAAAGGCCTCCATCCGTGCAAGCGTCGCCAGCACGCCCGGCATCACGTCCGCTCCGTCCACCATGACCGGCCCGCCATCAAGGTTGCGCAGCGCCGTGTGCAGCACCGCGCGTCCCTCTGTCTCGTTGATGGCCGCACCGCCGAACATGGCCGCGCGCCGCCCGGCAAGGCCCGCCGCACCGGCAAGTTCCAGCAGCAGCGCGCGCCCCGCCGTGTCGATGTTGGTCTTGGAATAATCGAACAGAAGCCCCCCGGTCCGGACCGAGAAACCGCCCGCCCGCGCGGTATCGGCAAAAAGCCCGGTGATCGCGCGCGCCGCCACTCCGGCGTGGTGATCCCACAATGCATCCCACATGGCCCTACTCCGCCCAGTGTACCGTTGCGCCCGCCAGCACCGCCGAGACCGGCGCTATCTGCGGATCGTTCAGCATCCGCGCCCGCTCCAGCGCGGTGCGCTTGTCAGCGCCGGTGATGACGACGTGACGCGCCATCGCGCCCTGCAAGACCGGCAGGCTAAGCGTCACGCGCGGTTCACCGGCATCCTCGGCCCGGATCGGGCAGGCCGGCGGCGCGTGCGGGTCCAGCGCAGCCGCCAGCCCCTCGGCCCCGGGAAACAGCGACGCCGTATGCATGTCGCCCCCCATTCCCAAAAGCATGACCGACACCGGCAGGTGCGGCTTCAGCCGCTCGGTCAGCGTGTCAGCGCCCTCCTCGGGCGTGCCATCCCCGGTGTAGAGCGACAGAAACTGCGCCGCCGCCGCCCGGTCGGTCAGAAGGCGCGCGCGGATCAGCCGCGCATTCGAGCGTGCGTGATCCTCGGGCACCCAGCGCTCGTCCGTGGGCATCACAACCACCCGCGACCAGTCGATGTCGGCCGCGCAGAGACCGTCAAACAGCGGGCCCGGGGTCGTTCCGCCCGGAACGGCAAGGCTGACCGTCCCGCCCGCGTGCAGCGCCGTATTCAGTTCACCGGCCATGACATTGGCCAGGTCGATCATCATCATGTCCCGGTCGGGGTACTCGATCAGTGTCATTCCTTGATCTCCCGCCAGCGCCGCCCCTCGCGGTGCAGCAACATCGCAGATTCCTCGGGCCCCGCGCTGCCTGGTTCATAAGGCTTGGGTCGGTCGTCACGCGCGCCCCATGACGCGATCAGCGGGTCGGTCCACGCCCATGCGGCCTCGACCTCGTCGCCCCGCATGAACAGCGTCTGGTTCCCCCGGATCACGTCCATGATAAGCCGTTCATAGGCGTCGGGGATATCCGCGGCCTCGGGCCCCAGCGCATCGGCAAACGACATGTCAAGCGGCACCTCGACAAGCCGCATCCCGCCCGGCCCCGGTTCCTTGATGGTGACGCGCAGGTTCATCCCCTCGTTGGGCTGCAACCGGATCACCAGCACGTTGCCACGCCGGTCCTCCTGCTCGCCGAAGATCGAATGCGGCGGGTCCTTGAACACCACCGCGATCTCGGACTGCCGCCCGCGAAGCCGCTTGCCCGTCCGCAGGTAGAACGGCGTGTTCTTCCAGCGCCAGTTCGACACATGCACCTTCATGGCAATGAAGCTTTCGGTATCGCTCGCTTCCAGCCCGGCGTCCGCCAGGTACCCGACCACGCCCTTGCCCGGTCCGTATTGCCCGCGCACCATGTCCTGCGGTTCCACCGGGTCCAGCGCGCGGATCACCTTCAGCTTCTCGTCGCGCACCGCGTCGGGGTCGAACCGGTGCGGCGGTTCCATCGCGATAAGGCACAATAGCTGCATCAGGTGGTTCTGCACCATGTCCCGCATGGCGCCCGACTTGTCGTAATAGTCGCCACGCCCGCCGATTCCGACGGTCTCTGCCACGGTGATCTGGATGTGATCCACGTATTGCGCGTTCCACAGCGGCTCGAACAGGATGTTACCGAACCGGACAGCCATCAGGTTCTGCACCGTCTCCTTGCCAAGGTAATGGTCGATCCGGTAGATCTGAGTTTCGTCGAAGTGCTGCGCCAGCGTCGCATTCAGCGCCTTTGCCGTGGCAAGGTCATGGCCAAAGGGCTTTTCCACCACGATCCGGCAGTCCGGGCCAGCGATCCCGTGCGCGTGAATACGCTCTGCCAGATCGCCGAACAGGCTGGGCCCGACCGAGAAATAATAGGCATGGATCACGCCCGGCCGCACCAGTGCCGCAAGCGCCTTCCAGCCGCCCTCGCCCCGGGCATCGACCGCGACATAGCGGATATGCTCCAGAAACGCGTCGATCTTTGCGGGCTCGCGCTTGGACGGCGACACGTGCTCCTCGATGGCCGCGCGCACCATCGCACGATAGCCCGCGTCGTCGAGATCAGAGCGGGCAGCCCCGATCACACGCGCGTCGCCCGGCATCTGACCCGCCCAGAAACGCCGGTAGAGTCCCGGCAGGATCTTGCGTTGCGCCAGATCTCCGGTGCCCCCGAAGACGACAAGGTCGAACGGATCGACCGGGATAATGCGCGAGACCATGGTTCCCTCAAGAAAGCTGTACTGTTAGCGCTATCGGCGCCGGTCTATCCCCCCGGTGCGGCAAAGTCTAGCACCCCCTTGCCGCTTCACAACCGCGTCAGACCGCGCCGGCAACCTTTTCCCCCAACCGCAAGCAGGTTAGCTGGAAAACCGAGCACGCGACGGACAAGCGAAAATGAAAGACCACGTGGCAAGCGCCCCGAACGCCGGCAAGTTCGTCGATCCCGATCTGACGGCCAAGGGCGAACCGCGCGCGACCGTGCCCCTGAGCGACCCGCGCACACTCTGGTTCAATACCGGAACGCTCTGCAACATCGCGTGCCGCAACTGCTACATCGACAGTTCTCCCGCCAACGATGCTCTGGTCTACATCACACCGGCAGAGGTTTCCGACTACCTCGACCAGCTTGAGGACCGGGGCTGGGGCGTCACCGAGATTGGCTTTACCGGGGGAGAGCCCTTCATGAACCCCGGCATGATCGACATGGCGGGCGATGCACTGGCGCGCGGCTACAAGGTCCTTGTCCTGACGAACGCCATGCGCCCGATGATGCGCCCCGCCGTGCAGGCGGGCCTGCGCCGCCTTGCCGCCGAACACGGCGACCGCCTGACACTGCGCATCTCGGTCGATCACTGGTCCATGGCCCTGCACGACGAGGAACGCGGCGCCGGCAGTTTCGGCATCACGCTTGCCGGAATGCGCTGGCTGCGCGACGAAGGCATACGCATGGCCGTTGCCGGCCGCACCGTCTGGGGCGAGACGCTGTCGGAAGCGCGCAAGGGCTATGCCGCTCTATATGCCCGCGAAGGCCTTGCCATCGACGCCATGAACCCCGCCGAGACGGTGCTGTTTCCAGAGATGGACGAAACCGCCGAGGTGCCGGAAATCACGACCGCCTGCTGGGACATCCTCGGCAAGTCCCCCTCGGACGTCATGTGCGCCTCGTCGCGCATGGTGGTCAAGCGGCGCGGCGCCGACCGCCCGGCGGTGCTGGCCTGCACGCTGCTGGCCTATGCGCCAGAATTCGAACTGGGCGAAACGCTCGCCCAGGCCGAACGCCCCGTCGCGCTGAACCATCCCCATTGCGCCCGGTTCTGCGTGCTTGGCGGGGCCTCCTGCTCGGCCTGATCGACCTGACGCGGCGGTTGATCGCGAAACCGACACGTCCTAGCCTTCCGCCCAGCCACGCCCGCGAAAGGAGGTACCATGTTCCCGCGTTTCCTTGCCCTCGCCCTGCTTCTCGGGGCCCTCGCCCTGCCCGCAGCGGCGCAAACCGTCTCTGCCCAGGACCCGGACGGCATTACCCGCACCCTGCGCGATTTCGGATACCGCGCCACGCTTACCACTGCCAATGACGGCGACCCCAAGATCCAGAGCGCGATCGAGGGCGTGAACTACACGATCTTCTTCTACGGCTGCGATCAGGCAAACCGCGATTGCCGCGACATCCAGTTCAGCGCCGGCTTCGACCTGACCAAGGCGACCTCTCCATTCCAGATGAACGAATGGAACCGCGACTGGATCCTCGGCAAGGCCTTCGCCGACGATCAGGGCGACGCCTTTCTTCAGATGTTCGTGCCGGGCGTGACAGACATCCCGCGTGAAAGCTTTCGCCGCATCGTGTTCCGCTGGGGCCAGGGCCTCGCCGACTTCCAGGATCACATCGGCTGGTAGCCCGCTCAGCCGGCCATGACGCACAAGAGCTCGAACATGATCTGGGCCCCCAGATAGGCCGTGCCGCCCGACGCATCGAAAGGCGGCGACACCTCGACAAGATCGGCACCCACGATGTTCAGCCCGGCCAGCGCGCGCACCACCGACAGCGCCTCGAACGAATTCGGCCCGCCCACCTCGGGCGTCCCGGTGCCCGGCGCAAAGGCCGGATCGACAAAGTCGATGTCGTAGGACACGTAGGCGGGCCCCGTGCCCAGGATTTCGCGCGCCTCGGCCATCACGTCGGCTGCGCCACGGGCAAAATACTCCTCGATCGGCACAACCCGGATGCCCACGCTGTCGGCGAAATCCCGGTCCTCGCTGTCGTACATGCTGCCGCGGATCCCGATCTGCACAACGCGCGTGGGGTCCAGCAGCCCCTCTTCCACCGCACGGCGGAAAGGCGTGCCATGGGTGTACATGGTGCCGCCGAAATAGCTGTGGAACAGGTCCGTGTGGCTGTCGAAATGCACCATGCCCAGCGGCCCCGGCCGCGCCAGTGCCCGCAGGATCGGCAGACTGACCAGATGATCGCCCCCCGCTGTCAGGGGCCGGATGCCCGCCGCGACAAGCCCGTCATAGAACCGTGTCACCCGCTCCAGACTGTCCATGAGGTCGGCCGGGTTCGGCCCCACATCGCCCAGATCCGCGCAGTTCATCGCCTCGAAGGGCCGCACGCCCGTCGCCCCGTTCTGCGCCCGGATCATGGTGGACGCGTCGCGCAGCTGGCGCGGCCCGTGGCGCGGGCCCGGGCGGTTCGTGGTGCCGCCATCCCATGGCACACCGACAAGGCCCACCTCGACCTCGGCGAAACGCGCGTGCCCCGGGGGCACCACCGGCAGCCGCATGAAGCTGGGCACACCGGCGAACCGCGGCAGATCGAACCCCGAGACGGGAGTGAAGAACGCATCGCTCATGGCCGGGCACCTCCTTGACCGCCCGATGCTTTCACGCCGGGCTGCGGGGGGCAAGCCGCTTCGAAGCGGCTTGGCCACGCGGTTTGCAAACCGCGTGAGACGGGCCTTGCAAGGCCCGTTCTCAAGGCGCTTCGAAGCGCCTTACGCCTCCAGTTCGGCGTCCCAGTACAGGAAATCCACCCAGGTCTCGTGCAGGTGATTGGGCGGAAACCGGCGGCCCATGTTGCGCAGTTCTTCCGCGCCGGGACGGCGCGGCGCCTTGCGCAGCGCCATGCCCACCTGCCGAAGGCTCTTGGCCCCCTTGCGCAGGTTGCACCGCGAGCAGGCCGCGACCACGTTTTCCCAGCTGGTGATCCCGCCACGGGCACGCGGCACCACGTGATCGAAGGTCAGATCACCCCGCGCGCCGCAGTACTGGCAGCAGAACTCGTCCCGCAGAAAGAGATTGAAGCGCGTGAAGGCCACGCGCTTTTGGGGTTTGACATAGTCCTTCAGCACAACGACCGAAGGTATTCGGATCTCCATCGAGGGGCTGCGCACCACCGTGTCGTACTCTGCCACGATGTCCACCCGGTCCAGAACCGCCGCCTTCACCGCCTCCTGCCAGGGCCAAAGCGACAGCGGATAATAGGACAGCGGCCGGTAATCCGCGTTCAGCACCAGCGCCGGATTGTGCCGAAGGCTGCCCGGTTCCCGTACGAAACTTGTCCTGAAATCCCCGTCCATCCTGACTCCGCCCCTGCCCGGCCCGCCGTTTTCCGCTGCCCGGGGCGGGGAACCCGCCCCGGCCTGTTCGCCACTATATATGGCGCTATCCACCTGACAACCCCAACAAGATGCGGGTGTGTCGCAGGTTTGGTAGCGCGATACTTCAACAGGAATGTGACGGGCGCCACCTCCGCCGCGCGGGTTTGGACCGCCTGCCACCGCGCAAGATGCGCGCAGCGCCCCTTTTTCACGCATTCCGCCCCTTTGCTGTGCAAACGGCAGGACGGGCGGGGCCGGTATGGCCTGTCCCGCCGCCCCCGCGTTTTCCCGCCCGCGCGGCAGGAGTATCCCGCCCGGGTCCGCTTTCGGAGACGCCGATGCACGACGACACAAGGTCGCCCTTTCACGCCTACCTGCAAGAGTTGCACGCCCGCTTCCGGGGCCTCGATGCCGGCGCGGTCGCCGACTATATCCCCGAGCTTGCCAAGGCCGCGCCCGACGGCTTCGGCATCGCGTTCGCCACCATCGACGGCCATGTCTACAGCACCGGCGACAGCGCCACGGCCTTTTCGATCCAGTCGGTGTCCAAACCCTTTGCCTATGGCGGTGCGCTGGCGCGTCTGGGTGCCGCAGAGGTGCTGCGAAGGGTGGGTGTCGAACCCACGGGCGAAGCGTTCAACTCCATCGTTCTCGACCAGCAGAACAACCGCCCCTTCAACCCGATGGTCAACGCGGGCGCCATCGCCGTCTCGGCGCTGGCCGAGGGCGACACGCACGCCGACCGCATCGAGGGGATGCGCGCGCTCTTCTCGGGCTTCGCCGGTCGCCCGCTCGACATCGACGAGGCGGTGTTCCGCTCCGAGGCCGAAACCGGCCACCGCAACCGCGCCATCGCCTATCTCATGCTCAATACCGGCATGATCGACCGTCCGCCCGAAGAGGTGCTGGACCTTTATTTCCGGCAATGCGCCCTGCGCGTCACTGCCGAGGACCTTGCGCTGATGGGGGCCACGCTGGCCAACAACGGGGTCAATCCGCGCAGCGGCCAGCGCCTGCTGGCCCCCGAACACGTGCGCGACGTGCTGACGCTGATGATGAGTTGCGGGATGTATGACTATGCCGGCGAATGGTCCTACGACGTGGGCCTGCCGGCCAAGAGCGGGGTCTCGGGGGCGGTACTGGCGGTGCTTCCGGGGCAGCTGTCCATCGCGATCTGGTCGCCGCCGCTGGATGCCATCGGCAATTCCGTGCGCGGCGTAGCCACCTGCCGCCAGATCAGCCAGGATTTCGGCCTGCACCTTTTCATGAACGCGGCCAGCGTCGAGGAAGTCGTGCGCCGCATCGCGCGCGCCGACCGGCAAAGCAGCCTGCGCATCCGCAACCCGCGCGAACGCGACCTGCTGGCCAGCCACGGTGACCGCATCGCGCTGGTAGAGCTTCAGGGCGCGCTTTACTTCGCCTCGGCCGAACGCATGATCCGCCAGTTGCAGCCGCTTGCGGCCGAGGTCGATTACCTCATCCTCGATACCCGGCGGCTGAATTCGTTCGACCCCGCCGCCGAGGCCTTCATCGACCGCTTTCTCGCCCGCATCCGGGCGCAGGGCGTCGAGATCGCCGTGGCCGAGATCGCCGGCCGCCCCGCCGATGCCGCCGCCGCTCTCGACAGGCTGGCCGAGCGCAACGGCCTGCGCCGCTTCGACACGGCGGACGCGGCGCTTGAAACCTACGAGGAGATGCTGCTCGAAAAGATCAGGGAGCCCTTCGATTTCAGCCGCTTCTCGCTGTCCACGATCGAGCTTTTCAAGGGTCTCGACGATGCCCAGCTCAAGCACATCGAAACCGTGATTCAGCCGATGCAGTTCGAGGCGGGCGACCGCATCCTGCGGCGCGGCGCGGCGGGTCACATGTTCTTCGTGATCGCGCGCGGCACCGTCAGCGTGCTGGTGCCCACCGGCTCGGACACCGCGATGCGCATAGGCTGCATCGGCCCGGGCCAGTTCTTCGGAGAGATGGCGGTGCTCGAAGGCGGCGCGCGCTCGGCCGATATCGTCGCGGACGAACGCACCATCTGCTACGGGCTGACGGCCGACCATCTCGACACCCTGGGCCAGCAGGATCCGCGCATCCTCTCCACGATCCTGACCAACATGGCGCGGGAGTTCGCCGGACGCATCCGGCGCGGGAACGACATCATCTCGGCCCTGCAATAATTCCTTCCAAGGCGCCAGCCGCGCGCTAGACTGGCCGAAAGGGGAGGGCTGGACATGCCACGGCTGGACGGAAAATGCGCCATAGTCACCGGCGGCGCCAAGGGGCTCGGCGCGGAATTCGCCCGCGCGCTCGCCGATGAAGGCGCGCGCGTGACCATCGCCGACATCGCCGATGGCATCGCCCATGCGGCCGCGCTGGGCGGGCTTTACGTGGAAACCGACGTCACAGACCCCGCTGCCGCGCGCCACGCCGTCGCGGCGGCGACAGACGCCTTCGGCCCCGTCGATATCCTCGTGAACAACGCCGCGCTTTACGCCCCGCTTGAAATGCAGCGCTACGACCAGATCGACTCGGGCCTGTGGGACCGGGTGATGGCTGTCAACGTTCGCGGGGCCTTCAACATGGTGCAGGCGGCGGGCCCGGGGATGGAAGCCCGTGGCAGCGGCAAGATCATCAACATCACCTCTGGCACCGTCTACCGCGGAATGCCCAACATGCTGCACTACATCGCATCCAAGGGCGCACTGGCCGCCATGACCCGCGCGCTGTCGCGCGAACTGGGGTCCAGGGGGATCTGCGTGAACTCGCTGTCACCGGGGCTGACGCTCTCGTCCAGCATCGTGGAGAACGACGAACATATCGCCCAGACCCGCGACCGCGTGCTGGCCGCCCGCGCGATCCCGCGCGACGCACACCCCGCAGACCTGCTGGGGGCGCTGGTGTTCCTTGCATCGTCCGACAGCGATTTCATCACCGGCCAGACCATCGCCGTGGACGGGGGTACGGTGAACACCTGAGGTCCGAGCGGGGAAACCCCCGCCCGGAACAGCCGCCGAAGGCGGCCCTGGCAGCGGATGGCCGCCCGGACGGCCAGCCGCCTTGTCAACACCAGCGCGCGCTCAGGGGGCGTCCGGACCTGGCCGGGATAAAGTGAAGACCTCAGCCGCCGGAGCGGCTGCCCGCGGCCATCCGCTCCCCTCTGCCAGGTCCCCCCAAGGGCAGCCCCCCTACCCCGCGTCGATCCCCAGCTTGTCGCGCATGAAGGCCAGCGCCACCGACAGCCCGTCGGGCGCGATGCCGTGGCCGGTGCCCTTCATCACATGGGCGTAGACCTCGAACCCGGCCTCGGTCAGCGCATTGCCGGCCTCGGGCAGCGACTGGGGCGGCACCATCTCGTCCTGATCGCCATGGACCAGCAGGACGGGCGGCTTCGACACCACCTCGTCGGCCAGCGCCTCTGGCTGAAGCAGCCGTCCAGAAAACCCGACCACGGCGGCCACCGGCACGGCCCGGCGCGGCGCGACATGCAGGCTCATCATCGTGCCCTGCGAAAAGCCGAACAGCACCAGCTTTTCGGGCGTGACGCCTTCGGCCTCCAGCACCTCGTCGAGATAGGCGTTCAGGTCGTCGATCGACTGGCGCATCGACACCTCCGCCGCCTCCTCGGAAGAGCCGTCAAGCCACGGGATCGGGAACCACTGGTACCCCATCGGGTTGTTGACACAGGCCTCGGGCGCATTCGGCGCAAGAAACACCGTGTCGGGCATGTGCGGCGCCAGCGGGTCGGCCAGCCCCAGAAGATCCTGCCCGTCCGCCCCGTAGCCGTGCAACAGGACCACCACCGAACCCGTGGTGCCCGAGGCGGCGGCGCGGCGCCCGCCGGTCAATGCGCGTGTCATCTGATGCCCTCTCGTTCCTTAGTCACCCGGTAGTAGGCCCACAAAAGCCGCGCCGCAACCGCCCGCCACGGCGCCCATGCCTCGGCCATCTGCCGGAACTCGCGCTCTCGCGGCCGTGCCTCCAACTCGAAAAGGATACGCGCGGCCTCCTGCAAGGCAAGGTCCGCGGGGGCAAAGACATCCGCCCGCCCGAGCGAGAACATCGCATAGATCTCGGCTGTCCAGCGCCCGATGCCCGGCACCTCGACCAGCCGTGCCACCACCTCCTCTGTCGGTGCCGCGCGCAGCCCGGCGAAATCGAGGCCGGCGTCCGCCAGTTCACGGGCATAACGGATCTTCTGCCGGCTCAGCCCGCAGGCGCGCAAGTCCTCGTCGCCGGCCCGCGCGATCTGGCGCGGCCCGGTCAGCCGGGCCTCTTTCAGCCGCCCCCAGATCGCGTCCGCGGCGGCAACGCTGACCTGCTGGCTGACAATGGCCGATAAGAGCGGCTCGAACCCGTCCTCGCGCCGGCGCAGGGGCAGCGGTCCCGTCAGGTCAAGCGCGGCGGCAAAGCGCGGCTCGCGTGCGGCCAGATGCGCCGCTCCCTCTGCCACGCAGGCAGGGGTCTGGATGATCCGCCCGACGCCGCCCGCCCCGCTCAAAGCAGGCTCCTGACCCACCCAAGCGCGTTGGCCACGGTAGAAACGCGCGGCGCTTCTGGTTGCAAGGGTCGGCGCAGCATTGCCACCGACACGCCCAGTTCGCGCGCCGCGTCCAGCCGGGCGCGGCTCGGCCCGCCGGAATTCCTTGCCACCAGCCAGTCGACCTCGAACCGCGCGAAAAGCCCAAGCTCGTCCTCGATCGTGAAGGGCGGGCGCGCCAGCACCACCTCGCCATTCTCGAAAGGCAAGGGCGTGGTCACGGGCTCGATCACCCGCAGGATGACCCGCCGTCCCGGCATTGGCCCAAAGCGCGCCATCCCGCCGTGGCCAGTGCTCATCAGCACCGTCGCGCCATCGGGAATGCGCGTCACCGCTTCTTCCTCGGAATTGAGGAACACCCAGTCGTCGCCCCGGTCAGGCGTCCACGCCGGTCGCAGGAACATCAGATAGGGCAGCCCCAGTTCGGCGCAGACCGCCACGGCGTTGTGGCTGATCGTGTTGGCAAAGGGATGCGTCGCGTCCAGCACCGCGTCCGTGCGGCTGGCACGCAGCCACGCCCTCAGCCCCTCGCGCCCGCCGAACCCGCCGATCCGCGTGGGGATGCCCAGCGGCGAAGGCATGCGCGTCGCGCCGGCCAGCGAGGCGATCGCGCTCACCCGCACCTCGGACGCCAGCCCGCGCGCGATCTGCCTTGCCTCCCCGGTGCCCGCAAGCAGCAGAAGGCGCATCACCCTGCCCGCGCCAGGATCCGCCCGGCGCGGTCGACCACAACGACGTCCACGGTTGTTCCTGTCCCTCCCAATCGGTCGTGCATGACGGTTCTCGCCATCTCTGCGACCCAGGCTGCCAGCCCGGGACCAACCAACTGAAGGGCATGTAGCGCTGTTTCAGCGCTGTCCACCGCTGTGTACCCACTTTCCCGCGCCAGCCGCCCGAAATCCACCTGGCTGCGAGAGGAATGCAGATCCACCGCCCCCTGCGCCAGCTTGGTCAGCTTGCCGATCCCGCCGCCCACCGTCAGCCGGGGCACCGGGTGGCGCAAAAGATACTTCGTCATCCCCCCGACGAAATCGCCCATGTCCAGCATCGCATGATCCGGCAAACCGTAAAGTGCCTGCACCGCCGCCTCGCTCGTCGCGCCGGTGCAGCCCGCCACGTGGGTCAGCCCCGCCGCCCGCGCCACGTCGATCCCCCGATGGATAGAGGCGATCCACGCCGCGCAGGAAAACGGCCTGACCACTCCCGTGGTTCCAAGGATCGACAGCCCGCCCTCGATCCCCAGCCGGGGGTTCCATGTCTTGCGCGCGATCTCCGCGCCCCCCGGCACGCTCAGCGTGATCTCGACGTCCCCCGCGCGCCCGAAGCGCGCCGCCGCCTCGGCGACCACCGCCTCCATCATCTGCCGCGGCACCGGGTTGATCGCCGGGTCCCCCGGCGGGATCGGCAGGCCCGGCCTCGTCACCATGCCAACGCCCTCGCCCGCCCGGAACACCACTCCCCCCTCCGAGGCCGTCACGCGCGCCACGATCAGCGCGCCATGGGTGACGTCCGGGTCGTCGCCGGCGTCCTTGGTGATGCCCGTCTCGGCCCAGCCCGGTCCGGCGTCGCGATGTGCCAGCGGGAACACCGGCGTCTCGCCGCGCGGCAGGGTGATCTGCACCTCGGCCGGGAACGCGCCACCCCACAACCGCTCCAGCGCGGCCTTGACGGCGGCGGTGGCACAGGCGCCCGTGGTCCAGCCACGGCGCAACTCTCCCTCGGGGGTGCGGCTCATGTGGCGGACTATAGGCACAGCGCCCCCACGCCGCCAATCGTCCGAATGCGGTCGCTTGTCGGCTTTTCGATGCGCCCGCCAACCGTCATAAAGCCGTCATGACCGACTCGCCCCCATCCCTTCCCTCCACCGCATGGCCCAGCCTCGAACCGGGCTGGGTCTGGCTTTGCGGGGCGGGTCCGGGCGACCCGGGGCTCCTGACGCTGCACGCGCTGAACGCGCTTCGCCAGGCCGATGTCATCGTCTACGACGCCCTTGTCGAACCCGCGATCCTCGACTGGGCGCGCCCCGAGGCAGAACGCATCTTCGCCGGCAAGCGCGGCGGCAAGCCTTCGCCGCAACAGCGCGACATCTCGCTGCGCCTTGTCGATCTCGCCCGCGCGGGGCACCGCGTGCTGCGGCTCAAGGGCGGCGACCCCTTCGTCTTCGGGCGCGGCGGCGAGGAGGCACAGACGCTGGTCCAGCACGGCGTCCCGATCCGCATCATCCCTGGCATCTCGGCAGGCATCGGCGGGCTGGCCTATGCCGGCATCCCGGTGACGCACCGCGATGTGAACCAGTCCGTCACCTTCGTCACCGGCCACGACCAGTCGGGCCAGACGCCCAGTTCGCTCGACTGGGCCGCCATCGCCCGCGGCAGCCAGGTGATCGTGATCTACATGGGGATAAGGCATATCGCCCGCATCGCCGCCGCGCTCCTTGACGCGGGCCGCGCGCCCGGTGAACCCGTGGCGATCGTCACGGACGCCACAACGGGCGCGCAAAGGGTGCTGGAAACCACGCTCGCCCGCGCCGAGGCCGATCTTGCCGCCTCGGGGCTGGAACCTCCGGCGATCATCTGCGTCGGTCGCTCGGTCCTGATGCGGCAGGCCCTTGACTGGCAGGCCATGGCCGCCGGCCTTCCCCCGCGCGACACCGATCCGCTGGGCCGCGGCCGACCGGCCGAAAGCGCCTGATCCGGTGCTAATGCCCCGGCGCCCCGCCTCCCGCAACGCCCCGCACCCGATGACGCACGGCACGCCGCCCGCCCTTCTTCTGTTCCCAAATACTCTCGCCGAAGGCACGCGCCGCAGGCGCGTTCGCCACCGTTCATCCCCGCCCGCACGGTCCCGCCCATGCCCGGCCTGATTCTTTCGGCCCCCGCCTCGGGCAGCGGCAAGACCACCCTGACGCTGGGTCTTCTGCGCGCCTTTCGCCAGCGTGGCGTCCCGGTCAGGGGTGCCAAGTCCGGCCCCGACTATATCGACCCCCGCTTTCACGAGGCCGCATCGGGGGTGCCCTGTCCCAACCTCGATGCCTGGGCCATGTCGCCGGCGCGGCTTCACGCGCTGGCCGGGGGCGAGGGTCTTCTCATCGTAGAGGGCGCGATGGGCCTGTTCGACGGCGCGCCGCCCGACGGGCGCGGCGCGACGGCTGACCTTGCCCGTATCCTCGGCTTCCCGGTGGTGCTGGTGATCGACGCCGCGCGCATGGCGCAGTCCGTGGCACCGCTGGTCGCGGGGTTCGCGGGGCACGACGCGCAGGTGCCGGTCGCGGGCGTGATCCTGAACCGCGTCGGCAGCGAGCGCCACGCTTCGATGCTGCGCCGCGCCCTCGCCCCCACCGGCCTGCCCGTTCTGGGCGCCCTACCCCGGCAGACCGGGCTGGAGCATCCGTCGCGCCACCTCGGCCTCGTTCAGGCCGCAGAGCGTCCCGATCTCGACGCCTTCCTCGACCGGGCGGCAGCGGCGGTGATGCAGGCCGTCGACCTCGATGCGCTGGCCGCGCTGGCGCGGCCGCGCCGACGTGATGCCGACGTGATGCCGACGTCATGCCGCAGGCCCCCCGCGGGCCGGATCGCGCTGGCGCGCGATGCCGCCTTCGCGTTTGCCTACCCGCATCTTCTGGATGACTGGCACCGCGGCGGCGCCACGATACATACCTTCTCGCCGCTTGCCGACGATCCCGTTCCCGACGCCGATCTCGTGATCCTGCCTGGCGGCTACCCAGAGCTACATGCCGGGCGCATCGCCGCCGCCGGCACCTTTCTTGAAAGCCTCGGGAATGCCTGTCAAAATACTGATATATATGGAGAATGTGGCGGATACATGGTGTTGGGACAATCCCTGACGGACGCCGGCGGGCATGTCCATCGCATGGCCGGCCTGCTGCCGCTCGACACCAGCTTCGCCACCCGCCGCCTGCACCTGGGCTACCGCACCGTCACGGCGGCCCGGGGACCCTTTCCCGGCACTCATGCCGCACACGAGTTCCACTATGCCACCACGCTTCGCGCCGAAGGCCCCAGTCTTTTCAAGGCCTTGGACGCCGAAGGCACCCCCTTGCCCGACATGGGTCTTGTCCATGGGCGGGTTTGCGGCAGCTTCGCGCACCTGATAGAGCCCGGCGCGTCCGAATAGGTCTTTTCTTCCCTCCGGACCGCGGATAAGCCATTCATCATGGCGCATATGTCCGACAGCTCGTCCCCCAAGGATGCCAAGGCCCGGCGAAACGTGGTCATCCTCTTGATGTCACAGGCTTTTCTTGGCTCGCAGATGCCGATGATCTTCACCATTGGCGGCCTCGCGGGCCAGTCTCTCGCCTCGAATGTCTGCTTCGCCACGCTGCCGATTTCGCTGATCGTGCTGGGCTCCATGCTGTCGGCCACGCCGCTCTCTGCCCTGATGCAGCGCTACGGCCGCCGGGCCGGATTCTTCGCCGGCGCGCTCGGCGGTTCCATTGGCGCCGCCATCGGCGCCGTCGGTTTGATCCAGGCCAACTTCACGCTTTTCCTGATTGGATCGCTCTTCACCGGCATCTATATGTCGGCGCAGGGTTTTTACCGCTTCGCCGCCGTCGATACCGCCTCGGCCGAGTTCCGCCCCAAGGCGATCAGCTACGTGATGGCCGGCGGGCTTGTGTCGGCCGTTCTGGGCCCGCAACTGGTCAAGGTGTCCGCCGATGCGATGGTGGTTCCCTTCCTTGGCACCTATCTTCTCGTGATCGGCATCAACCTGGTCGGGTCGCTTCTGTTTCTCGCTCTCGACATTCCCAAACCACCCGCCCCCGCCGCCGACGCCCCCCGTGGCCGCACCCGGTGGGAGCTTCTGACCACCCCGCGGATCGCGGTCGCGATCATCTGCGCCATGGTCAGCTATTCGCTGATGAATCTCGTCATGACCTCGACGCCCCTTGCCGTCGTGGGCTGCGGCTTTGACAAGAACGATGCCGCCGACGTTGTCACGGCCCACGTCCTGGCGATGTTCGCGCCCTCCTTTGTGACCGGTCACCTGATCGCACGCTTCGGGGTCGAGCGGATCGTGTCGCTTGGCCTTGTGATCCTCGCCGCGGCCGGTGGCGTCGCGCTGATGGGCGTCGAGTTGGAGAACTTCTTTGTCGCCCTCGTTCTTCTTGGGATCGGCTGGAACTTTGGCTTCATCGGCGCCACCAACATGCTGGCAGCGGCCCACGCCCCCGAAGAGCGCGGGCGCGTGCAGGGCATGAACGACATGATCGTGTTCGGCTGCGTAACGCTGGCGTCACTGTCCTCTGGGGGTTTGATGAACTGCTCTGGCGGGACCGCGGTCGAGGGGTGGACGGCCGTCAACCTTGCCATGGCACCCTTCCTTGTGCTGGCTGGCGGGGCACTGATCTGGCTGACTCTGCGGCCGAAAACAGCCTGAAAGACGCGGGCTAAATGCCTGTAAAAGAAGCTATAAGAAGATTCCCGCGCCTTGCGAACTCTGACTGCCCAAGGGATCCGTCCGCAACACGGGCCGGAACGCGCCGCGCCTGCCGCAGGATTGCCCCCGCCTGCCAGCTTGCCAGCGTCGCAGGGCGGGCCGATGCGGGAATACGCGAACGACGCCCGCGCTGCCAACGCTGCAATCCCTGCTTGGCAAGATCGGCCACGGCCGCAACGCGCCCATCCGGCAGTGGCCTGCGGCCCCGCGCCTCCAGTTCAGGGATGGCGCGCAACCACGCCGCCAGCCCACCGGCCCAGCCGATGTCGCGCAACGCAGTCTCGCCGTCGCGGGCCCCCAGCGCCCGCGCCGCGGTCCACATCAGCCCGCCGGCCGTGGCGTCGATATACTCTGCAAAGGCCGTCGCGTCCTCGAAGGGATCCTTGTAGATATCCCAGCGTCGCGCCACGATCAGCGCATCCAGCAGCCGCGCGCCATCGGGATCCAGCACCTTCGCCAGCGGTTCGGCCACCTCGTGGCGCCGCACCGGGCCGCCGCCCGCAACCTCTTCGAGCGCATCGCGCCACCATTGCAGGCGCATCTCGGCGATCATCGGCTCTTCGGTCAGCCAGGGCGCGCGCGACACCTCGACATTGAAGGCATAGATCGGAAACAACGCCGCGCGCGCCGCCGGAGGCGCCGCCATGGCGGCAAGAAAGCGGTCAGGATCGCCGCGCTGCACGATCTCGGCGCAGGCCTGCAAGCTCATCTGGATTCCGAAGCCGGGCCGCTCATGCCGGTTTCGCCCCGTCGCGCAAAAGCTTCCATGTGATCGCGTCCAGAAGCGCCTCGAAGCTGGCGTCGACGATGTTGGGCGACACCCCGACCGTGGACCAGCGCCGCCCCGCGTCGTCCTCGCTGTCGATGATGACGCGCGTCACGGCCTCTGTCCCGCCCTGGGTGATACGCACCTTGAAGTCCACCAGCCGCAGGTCGTCGATCATGTTCTGGTAGGGCCCGAGATCCTTTGCCAGCGCCTTCGACAGCGCGTTCACGGGCCCCCGGTCAGAGCCTGTTTCATCCATCGATTCAGAGACCGAAAGCTTCTTGTCCTCGCCCACCTTCACGACGACAACCGCTTCGGAGAGGCTGACCATGCGGTTGTACTTGTTCTTGCGGCGCTCGACGGTGACGCGGTAGCGCTTGACCTCGAAGAAGGTGGGCAGCTGCCCCAGTTCGGCGCGCGCCAGCAGTTCGAAACTGGCCTGCGCGGTGTCGTAGGAATAGCCCTGCGTCTCGCGTTCCTTGACGATGTCGAGGATGCGCCCAAGCCGCGGGTCGCCTTTTTCCACAACGATTCCCATGCCTTCCAGCCGGGCGCGCAGATTCGACTGACCCGCCTGGTTCGACATCGGCACGATGCGCGCGTTGCCCACGTCGGCCGGGTCGATGTGTTCGTAGGTCGTAGGGTCCTTCAGGATCGCGCTGGCGTGCAGGCCCGCCTTGTGGGCAAAGGCAGAGGCGCCGACATAGGGCGCCGCGCGCTGGGGCACGCGGTTCAGGATATCGTCGAGAAGGCGGCTGGCGCGGGTCAGCCCCGCCAGCGCCTGAGGCGTCACGCCGGTGTCGAAGCGGCTGGCATAGGGCTCTTTCAACAACAGGGTCGGGATCAGCGTCGTCAGGTTGGCGTTGCCGCAGCGTTCGCCTAACCCATTGAGAGTGCCTTGAATTTGCCGCGCGCCAGCGTCGACGGCAGCAAGGCTTCCGGCGACCGCGTTGCCGGTGTCGTCATGGGTGTGGATGCCCAGCCGGTCGCTCGGAATGCCCGCCGCGATCGCCTCGGCCGTGATGCGCCCGATCTCGGCCGGAAGCGTGCCGCCGTTGGTGTCGCACAGCACGATCCAGCGGGCGCCGGCGGCCATGGCGGCGTGCAGGCAGTCGAGCGCGTAGGCGGGGTTGGCCTTGTAGCCGTCGAAGAAATGCTCGGCGTCAAAGAGGGACTCGCGGCCCCGGGAGACGCAGTGCGAAATCGAGGCGGAAATGTTCGCGAGGTTCTCGTCGAGGGTGATGTTGAGGGCCGTATCTACATGAAAATCATGAGTTTTTCCCACAAGGCAGACAGCGGGGGTGTTGGCGTTCAGCACGGCGGCCAGCACGTCGTCGTTCTCGGCCGAATAGCCCTGCCGCTTGGTCATGCCGAAGGCGGTGAAGGTCGCGCGGGTCTGGGGACGATCGGCGAAGAAGGCACTATCGGTGGGGTTCGCGCCGGGCCATCCCCCCTCGATATAGTCGATGCCGAGGCTGTCGAGGGTTTGGGCGATCTGCACCTTTTCTGCGTGCGAGAACTGGACACCTTGCGTCTGCTGGCCGTCGCGCAGGGTGGTGTCGAAGAGGTAAAGACGTTCACGTGTCATGGCCGGAGATCCCCGGAATCGCGTGTCGGCATCACGTCGGCATGACGTCGGCATAACGTCGGCGCGGTGTTTGAGCGGGTGACGCGGGCCGGGCAAGGCGCGAAGGGCAGCGCCCGGCCCGGGGGGTGGGCGTGAAGCGCCCGCCCCCAGGGGGCGGGTCGGGCGCTGCCCGGGGCGGTGCCCCCGGCGATCCGGTGTGCGGGGCGCGCGGTCATTTCAGGGCCTCGAGCTTGGCAGGGTCGAAGTCGGGACCGGGGACAAGTTCGATACTGTCCTTGGTCATGCGCACCTCGACACCAGCCTCAACCAACGCGGACTTAAGGCGATCGACCTGCGAGAAGTCCTTTGACTCCATCGCAGCAGCACGTTTGTAGGCCAAGGCAAGCTCCATCCGTTCCAGAGAAGCAGCCCTTGGCTCTGACCGCTTTGCTCGCGCTCGCTCACGCAACGGAAGACCGAGAAACTCCACAGTCGCAAGAAAGCGCGCGCGTTCGCTGAATTGCTCCTCGTCGGAGAGCGACAGGTACTCGGGGCTGTTGTCCACACGACGCCCGAGTTGCCGAAGACGTGTCAACGCAAGCGATGTGTTCAGGTCGTCCGAGAGCGCTTCGATCACGCCAACATCGGGGGCAATTCCGCCGATGTCCGCGTCCAGTACCTCATGATCCACACTCAGGAATGTGGTCCAGTGATCCAACGTCCGCTCCGCCTCCCGTGCCTTCTCCTCTGTCCAGTCCATCGGCTTGCGGTAGTGGGTGGAGAGAAAGACGAAGCGGATCACCTCGCCCGGAACGCCCTTGTCCAGGAGGTCGCGGACGGTGAAGAAGTTGCCCAGCGACTTGGACATCTTCTTGCCCTCGACCTGCAGCATCTCGTTGTGCAGCCAGACGCGGGCGAAGTCCCCGCCGGGATGGGCGCAGCAGCTTTGCGCGATCTCGTTCTCGTGGTGCGGGAACATCAGGTCGTTGCCGCCGCCGTGGATGTCGAACGTCTCGCCCAGAAGCGCCTGCGCCATGGCCGAGCATTCGATGTGCCAGCCGGGGCGGCCCTTGCCCCAGGGGCTGGGCCAGCCGGGTTCATCGCCTGCCGCGGGTTTCCACAGGACGAAATCCATCGGGTTCTTCTTGTAGGGCGCGATCTCTACCCGGGCGCCGGCGATCATGTCGTCAACGGAGCGACCCGAAAGGCGGCCATAGTCGGCATAGCTGTCGACGGCGAAAAGCACATGCCCCTCGGCGGCATAGGCGTGGCCGCGCGCGATCAGTTCGGCGATCATCGCGACCATCTGCGGGATGTAGTCGGTGGCATGGGGCGCGTGATCGGGGGGCAGGACACCAAGCGCGGCCATGTCGTCGAGGTACCACGCCTCGGTGCGGGCCGTCAGCGCGTCGATGGCTTCGCCGTTCTCGGCGGCGCGGGCGATGATCTTGTCCTCGACGTCGGTGATGTTGCGCACGTAGGTGACGTGATCCGCGCCGTAGACATGGCGCAGCAGGCGGTTGAGCACGTCGAAGACGATGGCCGGGCGCGCGTTGCCGATATGGGCGCGGTCATAGACGGTGGGCCCGCAGACGTACATGCGCACGTTCTTCGGGTCGATCGGCGTGAAGACCTCTTTCCTGCGGGTCTTCGTGTTCGTCAGCCTGATCTCGGTCATGGTCCGTCCTTCCACGGGGGCGCCGTGGCGGGCTTAGCAACTTCGATCCGGAGAGAAAACAGAAAGAGAGACGCCCGCCTGACGATGTCAGCGGGTAATGCAGCAGGTAATGAACCGGGCATGTGTCATGCCGGGGGTGTAGCAAGCGCGGCGCGGCCTGCCAAGAGGCTTGGCAGCGGGCCCCGGCCCGGGCATCCTGCGGGCATGGGACGCGAGACGATCAACGCCATCTGCGGTGCATTGCCGGGCGCCGAGTCCTCCGACCCGTGGGGCGGCGGGCACGATGCGTGGAAGGTGGGCGGCAAGATGTTCGCCTGCATCGGCGCGGTGACGCCGGGCGTGTCGGTCAAGACCGACAGCATAGAGACCGCGCAGATGCTGATCGACGCGGGCGTCGGCGTGAAGGCGCCGTATTTTCACCGCTCGTGGCTGTTGCTGCCGTTCGATGCGCCCGAGGACGAGTTGCGCCACCGGCTGGAGACCTCCTACCGGCTGGTGCGCGCTGGTCTGACCAGAAAGGCGCAGGCGGCGCTGCCGCCATTTCCGGGCTGAGCCACGTTGACATCGCCCGCGCGGGGCGGTCCCCTGTCGGCAGGCAAAGGGAGGTGTCATGCGGCTATCGGAACGGATCACGGGGCTGACGGGCGGCGGTTCGGACGGCTGGGACGTCTATTACCGGGGGCGGGCCATGGCGGCGGCGGGTGAGCCGGTGACCGAGCTGACCATCGGCGAGCATGACATTCCCACGGATCCGCTGATTCTGGCGGCGATGGACCGGGCGGCACGCGACGGGCATACGGGCTATGCGCCGGTGCCGGGCCTGCCCGCGCTGCGGGCGGCCATCGCCGAGAGGGTCGCGGCGCGCACGGGCGTGGCGACGACGGCGGCGAACGTGCTGGTGACGGCGGGCGGACAGGCGGCGCTTCTGGCCGCCCATGCGGCGGTCTGCGATCCGGGCGAGAGGGCGCTTTACTGCGATCCGTTCTATGCCACCTATCCCGGCACGATCCGCGCGGTGGGGGCGGTGCCCGTGACGGTGCCGACGCGCCCCGAGGACGGGTTCCAGCCGCGTGCCGCAGCAATTTCGGCGGCGGTTTCGGCGGTGGCCGATGGCGCGCGGTCGCTTCTCATCAACACGCCGGGCAATCCGACGGGGGCGGTCTGGTCGCGGGCCACGCTGGAGGCGGTGGCGGGGGCTTGCCGCGCGGCGGGGATCTGGCTGATCACGGACGAGGTCTATGACGGGATGGTCTGGGAAGGCGCGCATCTTTCGCCCCGTGCCCTGCCGGGGATGGCCGACCGGGTGCTGGTGATCGGGTCGATGTCCAAGAGCTACGCCATGACCGGGAGCCGGGTCGGCTGGATCGTGGGGCCGGAAGCGGTGATCGAGCACCTGATCAACCTGTCGACGCACACCACCTACGGGGTGCCGGGTTACATCCAGATGGCGGCCTTGGCGGCGTTGCAGGCGGGCGACGGGCTGGAGCGGCGGGTGGCCGCGCCCTTTGCCGCGCGGCGGGACGCGGCGCTGCGGGTGCTGGGCGCGTCCGAGGTGCTGGGCGTGTCGCCCTGCCAGGGTGGCATGTTCGTGCTGGTCGATGTGCGGGCCACGGGGCTGAGCGGAGAGGCGTTCGCCGAACGCCTGCTGGACAAGGAGGGGATCGCGGTGATGCCGGGCGAAAGTTTCGGACGGGCGACGGCGGGGCATGTGCGCGTGGCGCTGACAAGGCCCGAGGATGAACTGGTGGCGGGACTGACGCGGATGGCCCGCTTTGCAGAGGGGTGCGCCCGTGACGCGGCCTGACCGGGGCGCGGCGTTCCGCGCGCTGCATGTGCCGGGGACGCCGTTCCTGCTGGCCAATGCGTGGGACGCAGGGTCGGCGAAAATGCTGGCGGGGCTGGGCGCACCGGCGGTGGCGACATCCTCGGCGGCGCATGCCTTCACGCTGGGCCGGCCCGATGGCGGCACGGTGACCCGCGACGAGGCGCTGGCCCATGCCGAGGCGCTGGTGGCCGCCGTTGACGTGCCGGTGTCGGGCGATTTCGAGAACGGGTTCGGCGACGCGCCCGAGGATGTGGCCGAAACGGTGCGCCTGTCGGCCGAGGTCGGGCTTGCGGGCATATCCATCGAGGACACGTCCTTTCCGGATGGCACGCCCTACCCCGCCGATCTGGCGGTCGAGCGCATCCGCGCCGCCGCCGCCGCCGCCCGCGCCTTGTCCGGCGATTTCGTGCTGGTGGCCCGCGCCGACGGGGTGATGACGGGCGCTTACGGCATGGAAGAGGCGATCTCGCGCATCCGGGCGATGGACGCGGCCGGGGCCGATTGCCTTTACGTGCCGCTGCCGCCCGGCATGGCGTCCCTGAAAAAGGTGGTGCAGGCCACCGACAAGCCCGTGAACGCGCTGGCCGCGGGCCGTTTTGCCAAGGTCACGCGGGACGAGTTCGCGGCGGCGGGGATCGCGCGCATCTCTATCGGTTCGGCGCTGGCGCGGCTGACGCACCGCATGATCCATGACGCAGGGCGCGCCATGATCGAGCACGGCGATTTCACCCTGCTGGCCGCAGGAATGCCCGGTGGAGAGGTCGACAAGCTCCTCACCTGAGTGTTTAACGTGTGAAGTATTGAGCGCGCGCCGGTTTCGACGCGCACCTTGGGAGCTTGGAGGCTGGCATGAATCACGACGATCTGCGCCACTGGTCGAAACGCGCCGCAGACTGGGCGCATGACTATCACGCCACGTTGCGCGAACGCCCGGTGCGGGCGCAGACAACGCCGGGCGCGACGGCGGCGCAATTGCCCGCCCATGCCCCCGAGACGGCAGAGCCCATCGAAGAGATCTTCGCCGATTTCGAGCGAATCGTGCCCGATGCCATGACCCATTGGCAGCACCCGCGCTTTTTTGCCTATTTCAACTCGAACGCCGCGCCTGCATCCATGTTGGCCGAGCAGCTGGCCAACGCGATGGCGGTGCAGGGGATGCTGTGGCAGACAGCGCCCGCGGCGACAGAAATCGAGCAGGTGATGATCGGCTGGCTGCGCGACGCGCTGGGGCTGGCGGGGCATTTCACCGGCACGATTCACGACAGTGCGACCACCGCGACGCTTTGCGCCGTGCTGACCATGCGAGAGCGCGCGCTGGGCTGGCAGGGGCTGGAGGACGGGCTGTCGGGACAGCCGCCCCTGGTGCTGTTTTGTTCGGATCAAACCCATTCCTCGATCGACAAGGCGACGCGCCTGGCGGGAATCGGCCAGCGAAACACCATCAAGATTCGAACAGACAATGCCCTTTCGATGGATGAAGACGCCCTGATTCATGCACTGGACTTGCACAAATCGAACGGAAAGCGGCCAATCGGCCTGATCCTGGCCGTGGGCGGCACCTCTGTCGGCGCATCCGACCGGGTGGGCCGCTGCATCGAGATCGCAAAGGCGCATGACCTCTATGTCCATGTCGATGCGGCCTGGGCCGGAAGCGCGATGATCTGCCCCGAGTTCCGGCATATCTGGGACGGGATAGACGGGGCCGATTCCATCGTCTTCAACCCGCACAAATGGCTTGGCGCGCAGTTCGACTGCGCGGTGCAGTTCCTTGCCGACCCGGCGCCGCAGGTGCGCACGCTGGGGCTGCGGCCGGACTACCTTCAGACGCTGGAAACCTCGGAGGTGACGGATTTCAACGAATGGACCGTGCCGCTCGGCCGCCGGTTCCGGGCGCTGAAGCTGTGGTTCCTGATGCGGGCCTACGGGCTGGAGGGGTTGCGGACCCGCATCCGCAACCATGTCACCTGGGCGGGCGAGTTGTGCGAGGCCATCCGCGCCCTGCCCGATTTCCGGATCGTGACCGAACCGCGCCTGTCGCTGTTTTCCTTCCGCTACAAGGACGACGACGCCGCGACCGAGTCGCTGCTGACCCGGATCAATGCGGACGGGCGGGTCTACCTGACGCAGACCCGGCACAAGGGGCAGTTCGTGATCCGGGTGACGGTGGGACAGTTCGACTGCACGCGCGAGGACGTGATGTGCGTGCTGGACGTGCTGCGGGAGTTGGCGGAGTAAGTTATCCACAGGCCCTTTGTGGATAAGGCGCGGGGGAGCCCACTTCCTGCGATGGGCTGGCAGAAATTATCCACAAGGCACTGTGGATAAACGGCTTCTGACGCATCTTGAAGTGATATCTGAGGCATCTCAAGCGAAGAACGAGAAATTATCCACAACACCCTGTGGATAATCAGCTTTCTGCCTTTTCCTCCAGACCCAGCCATTCCTCTTCGGCGGCGGACAAGGCGGCCTGCCGCTGGGCAAGCGCCTCTGTCGCCTTGCGGAACTTGACGGGCTCGCGCGTGAACAGGTCGGCGTCTGACAGAAGCCCGGCAAGCTTGGCAATCTCGGCTTCGAGGCGGGCGATCTCTTCGGGCAGCGCATCGAGGCGGTGGCGTTCGGTAAAGGTCAGGCCGGGCTTCGCCGCAGGGGGCGCGGGCCTTGCCGCCTGCTTCGGGGCGGGCTTTGCCGCCGGTTTGGGGGTGGACGGATGCTCTGTCCTCTGGGCGAGGTAGTCGGTCCAGCCACCTGCGTATATGGTGGCGCGCCCCTGCCCTTCGAGCGCGACGGTCGTGGTCGCGATCCGGTCGAGGAAGTCGCGGTCATGACTGACGACCAGAACGGTGCCGTCGAAATCGGCGACCAGTTCCTGCAACAGGTCGAGCGTTTCGACGTCCAGATCGTTGGTGGGTTCGTCCAGCACCAGAAGGTTCGCGGGCGCCGCCATGAGTTTCGCCAGCAAGAGCCGGGCCTTTTCCCCGCCCGACAGCGCGCGCACCGGGCCGCGCGCCTGCGCCTCTGTGAACAGGAAGTCCTTGAGATAGCCCACCACATGGCGGGGCTGGCCGCGCACCATCACCTGGTCGGCCTGCCCGGACACGCGCATCCCGGGCGCCCCCGTCAGCGTTTCCCAAAGCGACAGCGCGGGGTCGAGCGCGGCGCGGTTCTGGTCGAACACCGCCATTTCAAGGCCGGTGCCCAGCGTGACGGTGCCGCTGTCGGGCGTCTCCTGCCCGATCAGCATCTTCAGAAGCGTCGTCTTGCCCGCGCCGTTGGGTCCGACCAGCGCCACACGCTCGCCCCGCGTGATGCGAATCGAGAACGGGCGCAGGATGGTGCGGTCGCCGTAGGATTTCGAGATGCCTTCGGCCTCTATCACGCGGCGGCCGGATTGGGGGGCTGCCTCTACCGCGAGGTCGGCGGCACCCTGCCGGCGGATCATGGCGGAGCGGTCGGCGCGCATGTCGGCCAGCTTGCGCAGGCGGCCCTGATTGCGGCGGCGGCGGGCGGAGATGCCCTCGACGGCCCACCGCGCCTCGGCCTTGATCTTGCGGTCGAGCTTGTGGCGGGCGGTATCCTCTTCGTCCCAGAGCTTGTCGCGCCAGTCCTCGAAATCCGCGAATCCCTTGTCCTGGCGGCGCATGACGCCCCGGTCGAGCCAGAGCGTGCCGCGCGTCAGCGCGCGCAGGAAGGCGCGGTCGTGGCTGATGAGGACAAAGGCGGTGCGGGTGGCCGACAGCTGCGATTCGAGCCACTCGATCGCGGCGATGTCGAGGTGGTTGGTCGGCTCGTCCAGGAGCATCAGGTCGGGCGCCTCGGCCAGAAGGCGCGCCAGCGCGGCACGGCGGCGTTCGCCGCCAGATGCGGCGGCAACGGGCGTGGCGGGGTCGAAATCGAGCCCCTCTGCCGCCAGCGCGACCTTGTAGGCCTCTTCGGGGGGCAGGCCGGATTCCGCGAAGGCGCCCAGCGTGTCAAAGCGCGACAGGTCGGGGTGCTGGTCCATGTAGCCCACGTGGATGCCGGGCGGCACGCTGCGCTGGCCCGCGTCGGGCTCTGCCATGCCGGCCATGATCTTCATCAGCGTGGATTTGCCCGATCCGTTGCGCCCGACAAGCGCCAGCCTGTCGCCGGGCTGGATCACCGCGTCGAGGCCGTCAAAAAGCGGATCCCCCCCGAAGGTCAGGGAAATGCCGGAAAGCTGGAGAAGCGGGGCCTGGGACATGGCAGCGAGCTAGTCCCGCCCCGCGGCGGCGTCAACGCGATTGCGCGTCTCAGATCGCGTCGGCGCGCAAAAGCCGGGCGCGGGAGGGCGGAATGGCGTTGATCTCCAGCCCGGTGAAGACGTGCAGCGTGTTCATGTCGGTATCGACCACGGCGTGATCGCTGACCCACCCGCCCATCACGAGATAGGTGCGCAAGAGCGGCGGCATGGTCAGCATGGCGCGTTTCGCGTCGGGCTTGCGCCGCAGGCGGCGGGCGAACTGAAACACGTTGGGGGCCTTGACCTTGGGCAGCCAGCGCTTGGGCGCGAGGTGACGCTCCTTCAGCATGGCGAAGGCATCGAGATAGGCCTGCGTGTCGGTGCCCTGAAAGGATGAGCAGCCAAAGAGCATTTCCACCCCTTCGTCATCGACATAGCGGGTCATCGCGCCCCATGCGACGCGCAGCACATCGGGGTCGCTGACATCGGGGTCGATGCAGAATCGTCCCATCTCGACCATCGGGCCGGTAAAGGTACGCAGCGCCGACAGCTCGTAATACTGGGCGGAATAGCTTTTCCCGATCTCCGAGCCGTCGTTGAGCGGCATCACGCGGAAACAGCAAACAAGCCGCCCGGTGCGGGTTTCCTCGACCAGAACGTGGCGGCAGGCGTCGTCATAGCCGTCGGCGTCGTGCCCATCCCCGCGCGGGCGGGCGCCGGTGCCTGCGATGAAGGCGCGGTGACGCAGGCGCTGGGCCTTGAGAACATCCTCGGGGCCCTCGGCGAAGCGCGCGGCATACCGGCCCTTGCGCAAACTCATCATTCCGTGAGGCTCCTTTTGGTTGGAGGCCCGGCAAGACCGCCTAAATATGGTTGCGTGTGCGATAGCACACAAGCAGTGACAGTGGTTTGACACAAGGCAATGGAGGCCGGCGATGGACAAGGTGGTGAAAACGGATGCCGAATGGCGCGACATGCTGAGCGACCTTGCCTTCAAGGTGACGCGCAAGCATGGCACCGAACGGGCGTTCACGCATGACGATTTTCCCAAGGACCCGGGCACGTTCCGCTGCGTGTGCTGCGATGCGCCGCTGTTCGATCAGGCGCACAAGTTCGAAAGCGGCACGGGCTGGCCCAGCTTCTGGCAGCCGATGGACGCCGAGATGGTGGGCGAGAGCGAGGATCGAAGCTGGTTCATGCGCCGGACAGAGGTGCATTGCGCGCGCTGCGAGGCGCATCTGGGCCACGTGTTCCCGGACGGGCCGCAGCCCACGGGGCTGCGGTACTGCATCAACGGTGTCGCGCTGACCTTCGAGCCAGAGACCTGAGGCGCGTGCTAGATGTCGGCGCCTTCCAGCGAGAAGGTGCCGATATTGCCGAGAAGCTGGCGCAGGAAGGTCATGCCCTGGATATTGCTGTCGGTGACGCGGCGCGACAGCACCACGACGTTGCCGTCATCAAGGCCGAAACGCTCTATGTTGGTGACGACGTCGCGGCTGTCGAAGCTGATTGCCACGACTTCGCGGCCGACCTCTTTCTTTTCGAAGGGGCCTACTGTTTCGAACACGCTTTCCACGTAGTACCAGCCGCCAGAGCTGAGGATGCCCGCCGCAGTGGGCTGGCCCACGGTGTCGGCGACGGTGGATTTCGTGTCGATGCCGACGAGGATCTCATCGAGCAGGAGGTCGTTCGGGGCATAGCCGTGCCGGTCGACGATCGGGGCGCAGGCCGCAGCAAACGTCACCGCCGCAAGCAGGATCCACCGAATATGACTGAAACCGCGCTGCATCGCGCCCCCTTGAACCGCCGTGTCCGTGACCTTATCCCGCTTACAGAAGGTCCGGCCCCTGTTCAAGAATGGAACCGCGGATGAGCAAGACCCCTCTCGATGGCGCGAGCCCCCTGCGCCTGTCGGCGCTGGCGGAGCGTTACGACATTCCCTTCGCGCTTTTGCCGGACGCCGCGGCGCGCGCCGGGCTGGCCGGCGCCCTTGACCTGAGCGCGCTTCGCAAGCTGCGCTTCGAGGGGCGGCTGATTCCCGAGGGCAAGCGCGACTGGCGGCTGGACGCGCGGCTGGGCGCGACGGTGGTCCAGCCCTGCCGGGTGACGCTCGTCCCGGTGACGACGCGCATCGACGAGGACGTGACGCGGCGCTACGTGGCGCACCTGTCCGAGCCCGAGGGTGGCGGCGAGGTCGAGATGCCCGAGGACGACGCGGTCGAGCCCCTGCCCGCGATGCTGGATCTTGCCGAGGTCATGGCCGAGGCGCTGGCGCTGGCACTGCCGGCCTTTCCGCGCGCCGCGGGCGCGGAGGCCGGGGACGCGGCACATGCCGCGCCGGGCGTGGTGCCGATGACCGATGCGGACGTTCGCCCCTTTGCGGGCCTTAAGTCCCTGAAAGACAAGCTGGACGGGAAGGGCTGACCGCCAGCCCAGAAAACGCTTGCGCGGGCCGGAAATCACAGTATGTTCCCGGCTCTCTTGCAGACGGGTTCCGCGGGCGCCTTGCGTGTGACCGAGCCGGGCCCACCACCGACGACACAGAGGGCGAATGCCCCCCAGACCCGAGGTTGCGACATGGCTGTCCCTCAGAATAAAGTCACCCGCTCGCGCCGGAACATGCGCCGGAGCCACGACGGCCTGACGCCCGGCAACCCGGCGGAATGCCCGAATTGCGGCGAGCTGAAGCGCCCGCATCACGTCTGCGCGGCGTGTGGTCATTACGACGACCGTGAGGTCGTGGCGATGGCGGACGAGGTCGACCTGGACGAAGACGACGCGGCGTAAGCCGCCGGGCGTCGCTCGGCACATGGCCACCACGACCGACGATTCCGCTACCGACGCGGCCGCAGAGTTCGGCCGGCGCATTGTCATATCCGTCGATGCGATGGGCGGGGACCGCGGTCCTTCGGCGGTCGTGTCGGGGTTGGCCCACTCGGCCAAGAAGAACGACCGCATCGCGTTCATCCTGCACGGTCCTGAGGCCGAGTTGCGCGCTCTGGTCGCGCGCCGGCGCGGGCTTGCCGGGCGCGTGGAGGTCCGCAACGCCCCCGACGTCGTGACGATGCATGAAAAGCCCAGCCACGTGATGCGCCACGGCAAGGGCACGTCGATGTGGTCCGCCATCGAATCGGTGCGCAACGGCGAGGCCGAGGTTTGCGTGTCTTGCGGGAATACCGGCGCGCTGATGGCGCTGTCGATGGTGCGGCTGAAGAAGCTGGAGGGCGTGAACCGCCCGGCGATTGCGTGCCTCTGGCCGTCGCGCAACAAGCATGGCTTCAACCTGATGCTGGACGTGGGCGCCGATATCCGTGCCGACGAGCACGACCTGCTGCAATACGCCCTGATGGGCACGTCCTATGCGCGCAACGGTCTGGGCATCACGCGCCCGCGTGTCGGCCTGCTGAACGTGGGCACCGAAGAGCACAAGGGCCGGGCGGAACTGAAGGCCGCGCATGACCTGATCGCCGAAATCGCGCCAAGCTCGAAGTTCGATTTCGTGGGCTTCGTCGAGGGAGGCGACATCCCGTCGTCGCACGTGGACGTGATCGTGACCGACGGCTTCACCGGAAACATTGCGCTGAAGACCGGCGAAGGCACCGCCTCGCTGATCCGCGACTTCCTGAAGGAAGCGTTCAAGGCCACGCCGCTGAGCCGGATCGCGGCGCTTCTGGCCTATACCTCTCTGCGGCGGCTGACAAAGCGGATCGACCCGCGCCGGCAGAACGGCGGCGTGTTCCTTGGGCTGAACGGCACGGTGGTGAAAAGCCACGGCGCGGCTGATGCCACCGGGGTGTCCGCGGCCATCAAGCTGGCCTTCGACCTTGCGCAGTCGGGCTTTACCGAACGACTGGCGGCGCGGGTTGCATCCGCCCGGCCCGCGCGGCAGGATGCCGCCGAGGAAGGGCCAGGAAGCGGACAACAAGAATGACAACACGCGCCGTCGTGCGGGGCGTCGGGCATTATCTGCCCGACCGCGTCGTGCCCAACTCTGAATTCGAGGCGACGCTGGACACGACGGACGACTGGATTCGGTCCCGGTCCGGCATCGAACGGCGGCATTTCGCCGCCGACGGACAGATGACGTCCGACCTTGCGGTGCGCGCGGCCGAGGCGGCGCTTGCCGATGCCGGGCTGGCGGCGTCGGATCTGGACGCGATCATTCTGGCCACCTCGACCCCTGACCTGACCTTTCCGTCGGCCGCGACGATGGTCCAGGCCCGGCTGGGCATGACGCACGGCTTTGCCTTCGACGTGCAGGCGGTCTGCGCGGGGTTCATCTATGCGCTGGCCAATGCGAATGCGCTGATCGTGTCGGGCCAGGCGAACCGGATCCTGGTGATCGGGGCCGAGACCTTCAGCAGGATCATGGACTGGACCGACCGTTCGACCTGCGTTCTTTTCGGCGACGGCGCGGGGGCGCTGGTGCTGGAAGCGGCGGCGGGCGTCGGCACTTCGCAGGACCGGGGCGTTCTGGCCGCCGACCTGCATTCGGACGGGCGCTATCGCGATATCCTTTACGTGGATGGCGGCGTGTCCACCGGCAGCACCGGCTTTTTGCGGATGCAGGGCAAGGAAGTGTTCCGGCACGCGGTGGAAAAGCTGGCGGCGACCGCCCACGCGGCACTGCACAAGGCCGGGCTGGGCGAGGCGGACGTGGACTGGATCGTGCCGCACCAGGCCAACCTGCGGATCATCAAGGCGACCGCGCAGCGGATGGGCGTGGCGCTTGACCGGGTGGTGGTCACGGTGCAGGACCATGGCAACACCTCTGCCGCATCGATTCCTCTCGCCCTGTCGGTGGGACGCGCGCGCGGACAGATCAAGACCGGCGATCTGCTGATCACCGAGGCAATCGGCGGCGGGCTGGTTTGGGGTGCTGTCGCGCTGCGCTGGTAGCCGCATTCAATTCTTCTTTGCAAGTTGTTGATATTGACTCGGAAAAACCCCCGGGCCTAAGCTGCGTGCCAGATTGTTCGGAGTAACTTTGATGAGCGAGAAGACAGTAACGCGGATGGACCTGAGCGAGGCCGTGTTCCGCGAGGTTGGGTTGTCGCGAAATGAATCCGCGCAATTGGTCGAGAGCGTGCTCCAGTACATGTCGGATGCGCTGGTGCGGGGAGAGACCGTCAAGATCTCGTCCTTCGGCACGTTCAGCGTGCGCGACAAGGCAGCGCGCGTCGGCCGAAACCCCAAGACGGGCGAAGAGGTGCCGATCTCTCCGCGCCGGGTGCTGACGTTCCGTCCGTCGCACCTGATGAAAGACCGTGTCGCCGCCGGGAACAAGAACCCGTAAGGAACTGACGACATGGAGAAATCTCCCGACGCGTTTCGCACGATCAGCGAAGTTGCCGACTGGCTTGGCACGCCCACGCACGTGTTGCGGTTCTGGGAAAGCCGGTTCACGCAAGTAAAGCCGGTCAAGCGCGCGGGCGGGCGCCGCTATTACCGTCCCGCCGACATGGCGCTTCTGGGCGGGATCAAGAAGCTGCTGCACGAGGATGGGCTGACCATTCGCGGGGTGCAGAAGATCCTGCGCGAGGAAGGCGTGAAATACGTGGCCGCCATGTCGCATCCCGTCGATGGCGAAGCGGTGGAGGAAGCCCCGTTCGAGGCGATGGTGGAACCGGCAGCGCAGAGCGCCGAGGTGGTCGATCTGGCGCGTGCCCGCGGACGGGCCGGCGGGACAGCGCCCGATTCCAAAGCCGAATCCCCCGCCGGATCCGATGGGCAGGCCGATACGCCGGATCTTTTTGCCGCTGCGCCGCCTGTTTCTGAAGAAACAGGGAAAGACCCGGTGGCGGCCCCTGCCCCGCCCGCCGCGCCGGCGGATGGCTACGAGATCACGCTTGCGCTTTGGGCCGGGGCGACGCCTTCGACCGAGGCGCTGCGCCCGCATGTCGAGGCCCTGACGGCACTGCGCGCGCGGATGACCAAGGATCGCCCCGCCCGGCACAAGGACTAGGCACTGGAATGCACATTGCGCCTTGCCCCGCCGTCCAAAACCGGTATGTAGGGGGCCGCGTCGGGCTATGGCGCAGTCTGGTAGCGCGTCCGTCTGGGGGACGGAAGGTCGCAGGTTCAAGTCCTGCTAGCCCGACCAAAATCTTCGAATGCAACGGGGGGCGACCGTGACCTTGACCGGCACAGGGGTTCTGCCCGACCACGCGATTGGCGGCCTGATCGAGACGGGCGCGATCCTGGCCGATGATCCCTTTGTCGAAGGGCAACGGCAGCCCGCCTCGCTGGATCTGCGGCTGGGGCATGTGGCCTACCGAGTGCGGGCGTCGTTTCTGGCCGGGGCGGGCACCCCGGTGGCAGAGCGTCTGCCGCTGTTCGAAATGCATCGCATCGACATCTCGGAGGGCGCGGTTCTGGAACGGGGCTGTGTCTATGTCGTGCCCTTGATGGAACGGCTGGCGCTGCCGGGCGACATATCGGCGGTGGCGAACGCCAAGTCCTCGACCGGACGGCTGGATCTTCTGACGCGCACGATCACCGATGGCGGGATCGAGTTCGACAGGGTGGGCGCAGGCTATCGCGGCCCGCTCTATGCCGAGATCTGCCCCCGATCGTTCTCTGTTCTGGTGCGGGCGGGAATGCGGCTTAACCAGATCCGGTTCCGGCGGGGACAGGCGGTGCTGGACGATGCCGCCCTAAGGGCGCTGCACGAGGCCGAAGGGCTGGTCAGCGGCGAGCCTGTGATCGAGGGCGGGCTTGGGTTTTCGGTGGATCTGGAGCCCGCGTCAGGCGACCTGGTGGGCTACCGGGCCAAGCCGCATTCCGGGGTGATCGACCTGGACCGGATCGGCGCCTACCCGGTGGCCGAGTTCTGGGAGGAGATTCGCACCACCGAAGGCCGCATCATTCTGGATCCCGGCGCGTTCTACATCCTTGTCAGCCGCGAGGCGGTGCACATCCCGCCCGACCACGCCGCAGAAATGGCGCCATACCTTGCGATGGTGGGTGAATTCCGGGTGCATTACGCCGGCTTCTTCGACCCCGGCTTTGGCCATGATGCCGTCGGCGGCGCGGGATCGCGCGGCGTGCTGGAGGTGCGCTGTCACGAGGCGCCCTTCGTGCTTGAGCACGGGCAGGTTGTGGGACGGCTGGTTTATGAGCGGATGGCGGGGCGGCCCGATACGCTTTACGGCGCGGGCATAGCCTCGAACTACCAGGGCCAGGGGCTGAAACTGTCCAAGCATTTCAGGATGGAGCGCGGCGCATGAGTGGCAAGCCGGATCTGGGCGCGCTTTTCGGGGCGCCGGATGTGGACACGTTCTTTGGCCTGCCGCGCGCGGCACCGGGAGAGCCCGGTGCCTCTGCCGCACTGATCGGGGTGCCGGGGGCAACACCTTATGCCGGCGTGGGCGCCTATTGTGCCGGCGCGCCCGCCGCGCTGCGCCGCGCCTCTGGCGCGCTGGCGGCGAACATGGACCGGCACAACTTCGACATCGGCGGGCCGGTCTTTCCCGAGGGCAGCCTGACGGCGGTCGATTGTGGCGACCTGCCCTTCGATGCGTCCGATTTCGCGGCGAACCGCGCGGCGATCGCCAAGGCGGTCGGCCATGTCCTGCACGGCGGCGCGGTTCCGGTGGTGGTGGGGGGCGACGATTCGGTCCCGATCCCGATGCTGGCGGCGCTGGAGCGGATCGGCCGCCCCGTCTGGATCCTTCAGATCGACGCCCATATCGACTGGCGGCGGGCGCATATGGACGAGGATATGGGCCTGTCCTCGACCATGCGGCGGGCCTCGGAGATGGGGCATGTGGCCGGTATCGTGCAGGTGGGCGCGCGCGGGATCGGATCGGCCCATTCCGACGACGTGGCGGACGCGCTGGGCTGGGGAGCCCGGATCGTGACGGCCGAGGCGCTGCACACGGACGGCGTGGCGCCGGTACTGCAAGCGATCCCCGCAGGCGCGGAGATCGTGCTTTGCCTCGACGTGGACGCACTGGACCCCGCGCTGGTGCCCGGTGTGATCGGGCGTGCCCCCGGCGGTCTGAGCTATTGGCAGGTTCTGGCGCTGATCCGGGCCGCTGCCGCGCGTGGCCGGATCGCAGCGGCGGACGTGGTGGAATACGTGCCAGAGGCGGACGTCGACGGGATCGGCGCGCTGACCGTCACGCGACTGATGGCCGCCCTGCTGGGCGTTCTGGCCCGGCAGCCTGCACGAGACATGTAAAGACCGGGCGGCGGCGTCCGCCCCCCGGTTCGAGGTTACTTGAAACAGAAGACGTCCGGGGCGCTACCCGCCGCCCCGCGCGGGTCAGAACCGGCCCATCTTGCGCGTCAGCCGCGCGGCCTGGCTGGCACGGCGGGCAACATTGCGGGCATCTGTCGACTGGGGACGGGCCGCCTGGGTGCCGCCATCGGGCTCTGCCGTGGCCTTGCCCCGCGACATCTTGCGCGAGGCCGCGTCGATCCCGGCATTGAGGCCGGTGTTGATGGCGCGGCGCATCACCTGGCGGATCACCAGATTGATCAGGGAGTTCACGTTCATCGGGTCGCTCCTTCATCGTCTTCGAACATGTCGCCCTGGTCGCCGGGCGGCAAGGCGTCTTCGTCGTCGTCGGTGCTGTCCTGTGTGCCCGGCGCGGGACGGCTGTCGAGCAGGCCCGCGGCGCGCAGTTCCTTGAGGCCGGGCAGGTCGCGCGCGCTTTCAAGACCGAAATGGTCGAGGAAGTGCTGGGTGACGACATAAGTCACCGGGCGGCCCGGCGTCATGCGGCGGCGGCCAAAGCGGATCCAGTCCAGTTCGATCAGCTGGTCCACGGTCCCCCGGCTGACCGAGACGCCGCGAATCTCTTCGATCTCGGCGCGGGTGACGGGCTGGTGGTAGGCCACGATCGCCAGTGTCTCGATCGCCGCGCGGCTGAGCTTGCGGGTCTCGACGGTTTCCTTGTGCATGAGAAAGCCGAGATCGGCTGCGGTGCGGAAGGCCCAGCCGTCGCCGATGCGGATCAGCTGGACGCCCCGGCCCTCGTAGCGGCGGCGCAGGTGTTGCAGCGCCTCGGCCGCGTCTGCGCCATGGGGCAGGCGCGCGTTGAGATCGGCCACGGTGACAGGCTCGGCGCTGGCGAAAAGCACGGCCTCGACCATGCGTTCCTGTTCGGCCATCGGCGGCGCGGCAAAAAGGCTGGGGTCCTGATCTTGTTCAGCCATCGGGGCGGTCCTTGCGGCGGATTTCGATGGGGTCGAACGTGCCCGGCTGGCGCAGTTCGATCCGGCCCTCCTTTGCCAGTTCCAGCGCGGCGGCGAAGGTGGCGGCCGTGGCCGAGCGGCGGCGCGCGGGATCGTGCGTCCAGCCCTGCGGCAGGTAGGTTTCAAGCGACGTCCAGTCGCCGGCGAAGCCGATCAGCGGGCGCAGGCTGTCGAGCGCCTGTTCCATGGTCAGGATCGCCTCGCGGTCCATAACGTAGGGGCGGAAATCGTCACGTGTGCGAATGCGGGCATAGGCCTGCATCAGGTCCAGCAGGCTGGCGGTATAGGTGATGCGCTTGATGCGCGTGACGTCCTCGGGGATGCCACGCGCGAAGAAGTCGCGCCCAAGCTGGTCGCGGGCCATCAGGCGCGCCGCGGCCTCTCGCATGGCTTGCAGGCGTTCGAGTTGAAAGGCGAGGTGCGCGGCCAGATCCTCGCCCGAGGGGCCTTCTTCGGCCGGGTCGGGGGGCAGCAACAGACGCGACTTCAGGAAGGCGAGCCAGGAGGCCATGACAAGATAGTCGGCGGCCAGTTCGATGCGCAGCTTTCGCGCCTGTTCGACGAACACGAGGTATTGTTCGGCCAGTTGCAGGATCGAGATGCGGCGCAGGTCGACCTTTTGCGTGCGCGAAAGCGTGAGCAGAAGGTCAAGCGGGCCTTCGAAGCCGTCGACATCCACGATAAGCGCTTCGGCGGCGCGGCGGGCCTCGACGCTGGTGACGTTGTCCCATGGATCGGCGTCAGACATGGCCGCCCCCGAGCGTGGCAAGCTCGGCCACCAGTGCCTGCGGATCGATACTGTCGGGCGCTGTGCGCCGGGCAAGCGCGGCGTCGGCACGGCGGGCAGCCGCGGGCGACATGCGCCCGGCGGCGGCGGCGACGGCCTGCATCTCTGCGAGGTCGCCGTTGCAGTGCAGGATCACGTCACAGCCCGCCTCGATGGCGGCGGCGGCGCGGTCGGCGATGCCACCATGCAGGGCGGACATGGAGATGTCGTCGCTCATCAGCAGGCCGTCGAAGGCCATTTCCCCGCGGATGGCGGCGATGAGCGGCGGCGCGACGGTGGCCGCGCGGTCGTCGAGGGCGCTGTAGACGACGTGTGCCGTCATGCCGAGCGGCAGGTCCGACAAGGCGCGGAACGCGGCGAAGTCCGTCGCGGACAGGTCGGCCGCAGGTGTTTCGACGCGGGGCAGTTCGAGATGGCTGTCGGCGGTCGCGCGGCCATGACCGGGGATATGTTTCAGGACCGGCAATACGCCGCCGGCCAGAAGCCCGTCGGCGACCGCACGCGCCAGCGGCACGACGGCGTCGCGGCTGGTGCCGTAACAGCGGTTCAGCAGCACGGGGTGCGTGGCGTCGGACGCGATATCGGCGATGGGCGCGCAGTTCACGTCGATGCCGTAGTCGCGCAATTCGGCGGCAATAAGGCGATACCGCAACCAGAGGCCGCGTTCGGCATTGCCATTCAGGGTGCGGACGTGATCGAGCGGCGCTGGCCACTCTTGCGCCAGCGGCGGGCGCAGCCGCTGGACCCGCCCGCCTTCCTGATCGATCAGGATGGGGGCGTCACGGCCCACGCTGTCGCGCAGGGCGGCTGTCAGGCGGCGGATCTGGGGCGCGTCTTGCAGGTTTCGGTCAAAGAGGATGAAACCCCACGGGTCGGCGTCGCGGAAGAACGCTGCCTCGTCGCCAGAAAGCCCGGGCCCGGCGCAGCCCATGATATGCGCGCCGGCCACCGCCATTCAGCGCGTCACGACGGGGATGCAGTTGGCATTGGCGGCGATGAGGACGGCGCAGAAGCGGCGCGCGTCCGAGATGTCGTCAAAGCCCACGACGCGCAGCCGGTAGAACGTCTTGCCGCCGCTTTCGGCGCGCTGGATCACCCGCTTGCGGCCCTCGATGTAGTCGTCGAAGCGGTCAGAGATCTTGTCCCATTCGCCAACCGCGATCTCGCGGCTTTCGAATGCGCCAAGCTGCCACGAGGCGGGTTCCCGGAGGCAGGCTGTCGGGATCGACGTCGATGGAGGCGACTGCGGGCCCCGCGACACCGCTGGCCACGGCCAAGGCCACGGCGCGCGCCGTCAGGTCGATATCGGGGCGCGGCACGGGGCGTGGCGAAGACCGGACACCGGGCACACTTTCGGGGATGGCCCTGATCGCCGGAGCCTCGGCAAGGGGGGCCTCGGCAAGGGAGGTGTCGGGCGTGGGCGTCTGGATGGTGCCGCTAAGGGGCTCGGCGCCCTCGGCAAGGCGGTCCGCCAGGGCAAGCGCCGCCTGCTCTCGCGTCAGGGGCTCGGCGGTCCCTGCGGTCTGGGCGCTTTCGGCCAGAACTTCCTCGGCGCTGGGCGGACTGGCATCCGCCAGGCGCGAGGGGGCAAGATCCTCGTCCGTCAAGGCGGTTGGCGGGGGGGCCAGTGCCAGCGTGTCGGCGGGCGCCTCGGCCACGCCATCGGCGGCGACGGCGTTGACGGCAAGCCCCTGGTGCGCGGCCAGCTGGCCGCCCGGATCCTCTGGCGCGATGCGCATCGGGCCTTCCAGTGCCACGATCACCGGCACGCCGCTGACGTCGCGCACCGCCAGTTGGTACCCCCAGACAGACAGCCCCGCGATCAGCGCCAACGATGTCAGCGCCCCGATCCAGTTCAGGAGTGTGGTAATATAGCCGCCCGATAGGGCTGGATACTCTGCGCCTGTGCCCAGATGCGCCTGTGCCATGATCTTGCCTCGCCGGAGCGTTGGCCGCCCCTATGTCCGCCTTGCCTGCTCGATGACGGCGATCTGCGCTTTTGTCAGCGCATTTCGTTGACCGGCGTCACCCCCAGAATACCAAGACCAGCGGAAATAACAACGCCGACGGCCCTTGGCAGGGCGATTTTACCCGCCGATGCGGCAGGATCACCCTCTTGCAGGAAGCGCAGCGAGGGATCGTCGTTGCCGCGGTTCCACAGGGCGTGGAAGGCAGAGGCCAGATCGTAGAGGTAGAACGCCACCCGGTGCGGTTCGTGTCCGCGCGCCGCGATCTCGACAAGGCGCGGCCATTCGGCCAGCTTTCTGGCCACCTCGAACTCGGCCGGATCGGTCAGATCCGGGGTGTCAGTCAGGGTGATCCCGGCGTCCCCTGCCTTGCGCAGGACGGACTGCACCCGCGCATGGGCGTATTGCACGTAGAAGACCGGGTTGTCCTTGGACTGGTCCAGAACCTTGTCGAAGTCGAAGTCGAGTGGCGCGTCGTTCTTGCGCGTCAGCATGACGAAACGCGTCACGTCCGCGCCCACCTGGTCGACCACGTCGCGCAGGGTGACGAAGTTGCCCGCCCGCTTGGACATCTTGAAGGGCTCGCCGTTCTTGTAGAGCCGGACAAGCTGCGTCAGCTTTATGTCGAGTGGCACGCGGCCGTCCGAAAGGGCGCTTACGGCGGCCTTCATGCGTTTCACATAGCCGCCGTGATCGGCGCCGAAGATGTCGATCAGCTGGTCGAAGCCGCGTTCGATCTTGTCGTAGTGATAGGCGATGTCGGGGGCGAAATAGGTCCAGCTGCCGTCCGATTTCATCACCGGGCGGTCCACGTCGTCGCCATGCGCCGTCGAGCGGAACAGCGTCTGTTCGCGCGGCTCCCAATCCTCGGGGGTCTTGCCCTTGGGCGGCTCCAGCACGCCCTCGTAGATCAGGCCCTTGTCCTTGAGCGCGGCCAGCGCGCCCTCGATCCGGCCGGTGTCGTAGAGCGACTTTTCCGAGAAATAGTGATCCATCCTGACCCCAAGCGCGGCAAGGTCGGCGCGGATCAGGTCCATCATCTGCCCGGTGGCGAAATCGCGCACGACTTGAAGCCAGTCGGATTCCGGCCGGTCCAGCAGGCTGTCGCCATATTTTTCCTTCAGCGCCTCGCCCACCGGCACGAGGTAGTCCCCGGGGTACAATCCCTCGGCGATCTCGGGCGACAGGCCGCAGGCCTCGCGGTAGCGTTCGAACGCCGAGCGTGCGAGCACGTCGACCTGCGCGCCGCCATCGTTGATGTAATATTCCCGCGTGACGTCATGGCCCGCGTATTCCAGCAGGCTGGCGAGCGCGTCGCCGAAGACCGCGCCCCGGGTGTGACCCACGTGCAGGGGGCCGGTGGGGTTGGCCGAGACATACTCGATATCCACCCGTTGCCCCTGCCCCATCGCCGAGCGGCCGAAATCGGCGCCCCGGGCCAGAGCGGCGGTCACGATCCCGCCCCAGACGGACGGTGCAAGGCGCAGGTTCAGAAAGCCGGGGCCCGCGACCTCGGCGCTGTCGATGCGCGGATCCTCGGCAAGGGCTGCGGCCAGCGCCTCGGCGATGTCGCGCGGCTTCAGGCCGGCGGGCTTGGCCAGCACCATCGCGGCATTGGTGGCCATGTCGCCATGGGCGGCGTCGCGGGGCGGTTCCACCGCGACATTGCCCATGTCCAGCCCGGCCGGCAGCGTACCGGCCTGCACCAGTGAGTCCAGCCGGTCTATCACCAGCGCGCGGATGTCGTTGAACAGGTTCATGCCCGGTCCCTTCTGCCTTCGGCTGCGGTCTATCACGGCAACGGGCGGGGTCAACGGCGCTGGCGCGGCTATCGCGGGGCGCGACTGTCGTGGTCAGAGCCGAAGAGGCCCGCGTGAGACTGAAGCGCAAAGCGGTCGGTCATGCCGGCGATGTAGTCCGCCACGATGCGCGCCAGCGCGGTATCGTCGCGCGCCTCTGCCACGTCCTTGCGCCATTGCTTGGGCAACAGGTCGGGTTCGGCCATGTAGCGCGGGAACAGGTCGTCGATGACCTGTGTCACCTCTGCCCGCATGGCGATGACATCGGGCGCGCGGTACATGCGGCGGAACAGAAACGCGCGGATCACCTTCAGGTCGGACCAGATTGCAGGGGAAAACCGCAGGACCGGACGGTCGGCGGCGCGGATGTCGTCGGCGGTGCGCGGGGCCAGCGCGTCGAGCGCGCCGCGCGCTTCGGCGATCACGTCCTCGACCAGAAGCCCGAAGAAGCGGCGCAGCGCCTCGTGCCGGCGGCGGTAGTAATTGAGGCCGGGGTATTTCGCGTCCACCTGGGCAAAGCAGTCGCCCAGAAGCGGCAGTTCGGCCAGTTCATCGGTGGAAAAGAGTTCCGCCCGCAGCCCGTCGTGCAGGTCGTGACTGTTGTAGGCGATGTCGTCGGAAAGTGCTGCGACCTGCGCCTCTGCGCTGGCGTGGGTGTGAAGCTCCAGATCGTGGCGGGCGTTGTAGTCGGCCAGCGCATAAGGAATGTCGCCGGTGACGGGCCCATTGTGCTTGGCGATGCCTTCGAGCGTTTCCCACGTCAGGTTCAGCCCGTCGAACTCTGCATAGTGGCGTTCCAGCGAGGTGACGATACGGATGGCCTGCGCGTTGTGGTCGAACCCGCCGTAAGGGGCCATCAGCCGCGACAGCGCGTCCTCTCCGGTATGGCCGAAGGGCGGGTGGCCGAGGTCGTGCGCCAGCGCCACGGCTTCTGTCAGTTCGGGGTTCAATCCAAGCGTCCCGGCGATGGTGCGCGCGACCTGCGCCACCTCGATCGAATGGGTGAGGCGGGTGCGGAAATAGTCGCCCTCGTGCTCGATGAAGACCTGCGTCTTGTGCTTGAGCCGCCGGAAGGCCGAGGCGTGGATGATCCGGTCACGGTCACGCTGGAAACAGGAGCGAAAGGTGCTTTCCTCTTCGGGGAAAAGCCGCCCGCGGCTGGCCGCCGGATCGGATGCATATGGCGCGTGCATGGGGCTGCCTTTGTCCTGTCCTGTCCCGTTGCCGGTATAGGGAGATTCGCGGCGCGGGTCAGTGCGTTAGAATCGCGAACGCCTCCCACGGGGCAAGGGTGATGCGGCCCTGCGCCTCTTGCCGGGGCGAGACCGTCCAGACAAGCGCCTCTCCCGTGCAGGCCAGCCCAGCCGGGACGTCGAAGGCCGCGGTGTCGCCGGTCATGTTCGCGATGACGGCCAGCCGTGCTTCGGGCGCGGTGCGGGTATAGGCCATGACCTGCGGGTGATCGGCGGCATGGGGCGTGTAGCGGCCTGTCACGATGACCGGATGCGCCTTTCGCAGGGCGATCAGGCGGCGGTAATGGGCAAGGACGCTGTCGGGGTCGGCCCGGTCGGCGTCGACGTTCACGGTGATGTGGTTGGCGTTCAGTTCTATCCAAGGGGTGCCGGTGGTAAAGCCCGCGCCCGGGCCGCCGGTCCATTGCATCGGTGTGCGGGCGTTGTCGCGGCCGTTGGCGTTGGCGCCGTCGAGGAAATCGGCAAAGCCCACGCCCGCCGCCATCAGGTCGGCATGCTGGCCGAGCGTTTCGACGTCGCGGAACTGATCCAGCCGGGCAAAGCGGGCATTGGTCATGCCGATCTCTTCGCCCTGATAGACAAAGGGCGTGCCCTTCATCAGGTGGATAGCGGTGGCAAGGCACCTGGCCGAACGGACGCGGTACGCGCCGTCATCGCCGTATTTCGACACCTGCCGGGGCAGGTCGTGGTTCGACAGGAACAGCGCGTTCCAGCCATCGTCGGCCAGGGCCGCCTGCCAGTCCGAAAGGACACGCTTGAACCCGACGAGGTCAAAGGCGCGCGGACGCCACTTGCCGCGCACCGGATCCCAGCCCTGCATCACATGGGCGAACTGGAACACCATGTCGAGTTCCGCCCGGTCGCGCCCGCAATAGAGCAGCGCCGTGCCGGGCGAGACCGACCAGCTTTCGCCGATGGTCATCACGTCGCGGCCCGACAGCGTTTCGCGGTGCATCTCTTGGAGGAAGGGGTGCAGATGCGGGCCTTCCTCGTAGAGGCGGGCATCCACGTCCTTGCCGATCAGGCTGATGACATCCATGCGGAAGCCCGCGATGCCCCGGTCGAGCCAGCGGTTCATCATGGCGTGAATTTCGGCGCGCAGCGCGGGGTTCTGCCAGTCGAGATCGGGTTGGGCCGGGCTGAAGTAGTGGAAATAGTATTTTCCGATGCCCGGCACATAGGTCCAGGCCGGGCCGCCGAAGCAGGCACGCTGGTCATCGGGCGGGCCGCCGTCCGGGGCGGGGTCGCGCCAGATGTAGAAGCGGTGCTCTGGCGCCGCGGCATCGGCGCAGGCGGCGCGAAACCAGCCGTGCCGGTCAGAAGTGTGGTTGACCACAAGGTCCATCACGATGCCGATGTCGCGCGCGCGCGCCTCGGCCACAAGGCGATCGAAGTCGTCCATCGTGCCGAACTCTGGCGCAATGGCGTCGTAATCGGCGATATCATAGCCGTTGTCGGCCATCGGAGAGGCATAGACCGGCGAAAGCCAGACAAAGCCGATGCCGAGATCGGCAAGGTGGTCCAGCCGCGAGATGATGCCGGGAATGTCGCCGATGCCGTCGCCGTTGCTGTCGGCGAAGCTGCGGGGATAGATCTGGTAGCCCGTGGCGGTTTGCCACCATGCGAGGTCGGTGTCAGGCATCGGGCGATCCTTGCGACGCGGGTACGGGCACAGGGACCGGTGTCAGCGCAAACTTCCGGCACGTCAACCGCCGAAGACGCACCCGGCCCGTCTTGTCGCGCGCGCCCACCCGGCTTATCTTGCAACCATAGTACCGGAGGCGCGAGACATGGATCTGACCCTTCCCCCGAAAGTGACCCCCCGGGCCTTTGACCGGCTGGCCGAGATCGGCGCGGGCGCGCAGGGCAAGGCATTGCGCGTGGCGGTCGAAGGCGGCGGCTGTTCGGGATTCCAGTACGAAATTTCGCTGGACGATCCCGCCGACGAGGATCTGGTGATCGAAAAGGACGGCGAGCGCGTGGTGGTGGACGAGGTGTCGCTTCCGTTTCTGGCGAACGCCGTCATCGATTTCTCGGACGAGCTGATCGGGGCCCGTTTCGTCATCGAGAACCCCAACGCCACGTCAAGCTGCGGCTGCGGCACATCGTTCTCGATCTGATATCAACGCCCCGGCCTGTCGGCGCCGCCGCCCGACAGGGGCGGCGACGCCAGGAGTTTGTTTCGGCTACTCCTGGACGGTCGAGAGATACTCGATCAGGGCAAGAATCCGGCTGCGAACGTAGATCTCGCGATCTTGGCCGGTGAAGTAGTCGCCCAGGGCGGTGTTCGCTTCGAACGAGTAGCGATCGCCCCAGACCGGCATTTCGCGCGTGCCGTGCGCTCCGACCATCGACGCGCCCTCGATGATGCCGTAGACCTCCGAGACCGGGAAAACCCCGCCGTTGCCCGTCTGAAGCCCGGTGAGGTCCGGCAGGCTCACGCTCAGAAGCTCGGCCAGCGGCCCCGCTCCCTTTGCATCGGCACCATGACAACTGGCGCAACTGTTCATGTACTCCCGCTCTCCCAGAGAGGTTTCCTGTCCGAGGGCGGACAGAGGCACAGCCATTAAAGCGGCGGCAAAAACCAGATCGATACGCATCATACCCTCCCGAAATGTGTGTCTGAACTCCTTCAGTATTGCGTGCCGTCTCGGTCGCTACCTTGATACCGATCAATCACCCGGAGAGAGCAAGGCAGACCCATAGCATTCGCGAAGCGCGAAACGCTGTCTTCGGGGACGGGCATCCGCACCGGGCCGGCGCGCTATGCCTGTTGCCATGCGGTCCCGGCTGCTGATAGCCCGCGGCCATGCGCGACACCCTTGACACCCTGATCCTTGGCGCTGGCGCCGCCGGCATGATGTGCGCGGCCCAGGCCGGTGCGCGGGGTGGCCGGGTGCTGGTCGTGGATCACGCAAGGGCGCCGGGCGAGAAGATCCGGATCTCTGGCGGGGGGCGGTGCAATTTCACCAACCTTCATGCGGGACCCGAAAACTTTCTGTCGGAGAATCCGCATTTCGCCAAATCGGCGCTGGCGCGCTATACCCAGTGGGATTTCCTGGACCTTGTCGCGCGCCATCGCATCGCCTGGCACGAAAAGACGCTGGGGCAGCTGTTCTGCGACGGTTCGGCGAGGGAAATCGTGGCGATGCTGCTGGACGAGATGCGGGCGGTGGGGGCGGAACTGCGGTTGCAGGTGTCGGCCACCGGGATCGAAAGGGCGCCCGAGGGATTTCGCGTCACCCTGTCGGACGGTGCAGTGGTGGCGGCGCGGGCGCTGGTGCTGGCGACGGGGGGCAAGTCGATTCCCAAGATGGGCGCCACCGGGTTTGCCTATGACGTGGCGCGGCAGTTCGGGCTGCGCGTGACACAGACGCGCCCGGCGCTGGTACCACTGACTTTCGGAGATGCATGGAAGGCACGGATGGCGGGGCTGGCGGGCGTTTCGCTTCCGGTGCGGGCGACCTGCGGCGGGGCGGCCTTTGACGAGGCGATGCTGTTCACGCACCGGGGGCTGTCGGGGCCGGCAGTCCTTCAGGTGTCAAGCTATTGGCGCGAGGGCGACGGCGTGACGCTGACGCTTTTGCCGGACGGGGGACTGGCGCATCTGAAGGAGGCGCGGGCGACGCACGGACGGCTCGCGCTTGCCACCGTGCTGGCCGAGGTGCTGCCACAGCGGCTGGCCGCCGCCTGGGGCGACTGGCACGGGCTGGCGGGCAACGTGGCCGATTGTTCCGACGCCCGCCTTGCAGAGATCGCGGGCGGGCTGGAGAGATGGGAGGTGGTGCCGGCGGGTTCTGAAGGCTACCGCACGGCAGAGGTGACACTGGGCGGCGTCGCGACCGGGGCGCTGAACGCCCGCACGATGGAGGCAAGGACGGTGCCCGGGCTTTACCTGATCGGCGAAGCGGTGGACGTGACCGGCTGGCTTGGCGGCTACAACTTTCAATGGGCATGGTCGTCGGGCTGGGCGGCCGGCACCGCGATTGCCGAGGCCGGCTGACGGGCGATCCCGTGACAGGGCCAAGCGGGACGGGCCCGAGCGCGACGGGTCCCCGCGCCGCGCCCGGCCCCGGCCGCCGGGGGCGCTGCCCCCGGACCCCCGGAGTATTTGTGAACAGAAGAAGCAGCGGCGGCGGTCGCTTTGCCGGGTTGCGCGCCCCTGCCCCGCGCCGCTAACTGGGGCGGCAGGAGGATCGCCATGCGGATTGCGACGTACAACATCAACGGGGTGAAGGCGCGGATCGAGACCGTGCTGGGCTGGCTGGAACGCGAGACCCCCGACGTGGCGGTGCTGCAAGAGATCAAGTCGGTGGACGAGGCCTTTCCCCGCGCGCCCTTCGAGGACCTTGGATACAACCTTGAGACCCACGGGCAGAAGGGGTTCAACGGCGTTGCGATCCTGTCGAAGTTCCCGCTGGAGGACGTGGCGCGCGGCCTGCCGGGCGATGACGGAGACGAACAGGCGCGCTGGATCGAGGCGACGGTGGTGGGCAAGCGCGCGGTGCGGGTGTGCGGGCTGTACCTGCCCAACGGCAACCCGTCGCCGGGGCCGAAATACGACTACAAGCTGGCGTGGATGGAGCGGCTGCGCGCACGCGCCGCCGACCTGATCGCCGAGGAAGTTCCGGGCCTGATGCTGGGCGACTACAACGTCATTCCGCAGGCCGAGGACGCGGCCCGGCCCGGGGCGTGGGAGACCGATGCGCTCTACCGACCGGAAACGCGCGACGCGTTCCGGCGGCTTGTGAACCTCGGGTTCACAGAGGCGTTCCGCGCCCGGCGGCAGGGCGGCGGGCACTACAGCTTCTGGGACTACCAGGCCGGGGCCTGGGATCGCAATGACGGCATCCGCATCGACCATGCGCTTCTGACGCCGCAGGCAGCGGACCTGATGACCGACTGCTGGATCGAGACCGACATGCGCGGGCGCGAGAAGCCGTCCGATCACGTTCCGGTCTGGGTGGATCTGGAGGCGTAGACGGGACAGTACCCTTGCGTGCGGTGGTGAAGGGCCTTGCAAGGCCCTTGCACGCGGGCGTTCGCCCGCGTTTCAAGCCGCTTCCAAGCGGCTTGTCCCGGTCAGAGGCTCTTGCGGCCGATGATGAAGACCGCGGCGCGCTTGGCGGGGCGCCAGTTCTCTTCGATCCGGAAACCCGCGCTGCGGATGCTGTCGGCAAGCTCGTCCGAGGTAAAGACGCGGACGCGCGGCAGAAGCCCAAGTCGTTCGCCAAGGGGGGCAACAAGGCGCATCACCCTTAGCCAGTCGCCAAGGCAGGCGGTGCTGGACACCAGAAGCCCGCCGGGTTTCAGCCAGTCGTGCATCCGCGACAGCAGAGCGGCGCGGTCATCAACCAGATGCAGGAGGCTGAGCGCCATGACCGCGTCATAGCCGCCAGAGGGCGGATCGAAGCCGTCGACATCGGCCACCTCGAACGAAAGGTTCAAAGCACCGGCGGCAGCGGCCTTGTCGCGCGCGATCTCGACCATCCGCTCGGAGAAGTCGACGGCATGCAGGTGGCGCACGAATGGTGCGTGGGCGATCGCCGTGCTGCCGGTGCCGCAGCCCAGTTCCAGCACGTCCATCCCGGTGTGGAAGCGCGCCCGGGTGGCGGCGAGCTTGCGCTTGTACGCGTCTTCATCGGCAATGGGCGTGCGCTCGTAGCGCTCTGCAAGGCGGTTCCAGAACCGCGGCGATGCCTGCATCCTACTCCCTTCCCCCGGCGGGCCGTGTTTCAGGCCGCCTGTTCCTCTTCGGTCGCCTGGCGCTGCCACATGGCGGCATAGCGCCCGCCGCGCGCCAGAAGCTCTTCGTGACGGCCTTCCTCGACCACCGCACCCTGTTCCAGCACCACGATTCGGTCGGCATCGACCACCGTCGACAACCTGTGCGCGATCGTGATGACCGTACGGCCCCGGCCCATGGCGCGCAACTCGTCCTGGATCTCGCGCTCGGTTTCGCTGTCGAGCGCCGATGTCGCCTCGTCCAGCAGAAGGATCGGCGGATCCTTGAGCAGGGTGCGGGCGATGCCGACGCGCTGCTTTTCCCCGCCGGACAATTTCAGCCCGCGTTCACCCACTTTCGTATCGTAGCCTTCGGGCAGGGTCGCGATGAAATCGTGGATCTTGGCGGCCCGGGCGGCGGCCTCGATCTCGGCGCGGGTGGCCTCGGGGCGGCCATAGGCGATGTTGTAGAAGATGGTGTCGTTGAAGAGCACGGTGTCCTGCGGCACCACGCCGATGCGCTCATGCAGGCTGGCCTGGGTCACGTCGCGCACGTCCTGCCCGTCGATGGTGAGCCGCCCGTCGGTGACATCGTAGAACCGGAAGAGCAGCCTGCCGATCGTCGACTTGCCCGATCCCGAAGGCCCCACCAGCGCCACGGTCTGGCCCGCCGCCACGTGTACCGTGACATCGCGCAGGATGGACCGGGCCGCGTCGTAGCCGAAGCTGACCCCGTCAAGCCGGACCTCGCCCCCGGACACGCGCAGGGCCGGCGCACCGGAGCGGTCGCGCACCTCTGGCGGCTGTTCAAGCAGGTCGAACATCTCTGCCATGTCGACGAGCGCCTGGCGGATCTCGCGGTAGACCGTCCCGAGGAAGTTGAGCGGCATGGTGATCTGGATCATGTAGGCGTTGACCATGACGAAATCGCCCACGGTCAGCGCGCCCGACTGCACCCCCCGCGCGGCCATCACCATGACCACCACCAGCCCGCCGGTGATCAGCATGGCCTGCCCGAAGTTCAGGAAGGCCAGCGAATAAGAGGTGCGGATCGCCGCCGCCTCATAGCCCGCCATGGCATCGTCGTAGCGGTCCGCCTCGCGGCGTTCGGCGCCGAAATACTTGACGGTCTCGAAGTTCAGCAGGCTGTCGATCGCCTTTTGGTTGGCGTCGGTATCCTGGTCGTTCATGATCTTGCGGATGCGCACGCGCCATTCCGTCACACGGAAGGTGAAGACGATGTAGGCGGCGATGGTCACGACGACCACTGCCAGATACGAGATGTCGAACACCACGGCCAGAACGATACCGATCATCGCGAGTTCCAGCACCAGCGGACCGATCGAGAAGATCAGGAAGCGCAGGAGGAATTCCACCCCCTTGACCCCGCGCTCTATGATCCGGCTGAGCCCGCCGGTCTTGCGCGTCAGATGGTAGCGCATCGACAGCGCATGGATATGCTGGAAAGTCTCGAGCGCCAGGGTGCGCAGCGCGCGCTGGCCCACGCGCGCGAAGGCCACGTCGCGTAGCTGCTGGAACCCGGTGGTCATCAGTCGCGCCATGCCATAGGCCACGGTCAGCCCGATCGCCCCGGCCCCCAGCATCCACGCCGCATCGGTGCCATCCCCGGCCAGGGCGTCAACGGCGGCCTTGTAGAAAAAGGGCGTGCCAACCGCGACGACCTTGGACAGAAGCAGCGCCAGCATGGCCGCGACCACGCGGCGGCGGACCCATACCGGCTCGTTCGGCCAGAGATACGGCATCACCCGGCGAATCGTACGCCAGCCGCTCTGGCGCGCCTCGGCGTCAATCGCCGCGTCGGTCGTCGTGGATTGTCTCAAGTCCGCCTCCGCGTGCAGGGGACAAACCTAGGCACGCCCGTGACGAATGACCAGAGGCCTATTGCTGTGGCAGGGTGAACACCTGGCCGGGATAGATCAGGTCGGGGTTCCGGATACGATCCCGGTTGGCCTCGAACACCCGCACGAACAAGAGCCCCTCGCCGTATTGCTCTGTCGCGATGCCCCACAGGGTGTTGCCGGGCTGCACCGTGATGACGGCCGCCCGGGGGCGGTCGGGGGGCGGCGCGCCTGTGTCCGCCGGGGCGAGCGTGGTCAGCATCTCGGGCTCTTCGCGCTTGAACGGCGTCTCGACGCGAGAGGTGACCGTGCCCTCGGCATCAAGCTCGTCCACGCGCAGGGTGTATACGCCGGTATCGACCTCGGGCAGCGCGGTGCGCCATTGGCCGTCGGGTGCGATGCGCGTCGTCAGGATCGGCCGGTTGTCGATGTAGATGCGCACAAAGCCGTCCCCGGCGCCGCGCCCGCCAAGCGCAACCTCGCCCGCCGGGTCATAGGTGATGGTGTCGATGACCACGGTCTGCACACCGGGGCCGGCGCCACCGTCCTGCAGCACCCGAATGCCGCTGTCGTCCGCCAGCAGGACGGCGGGCGCGACAGGCTCAGGCTCAGGCTCAGGCCCTGGTTGCGGCGCTGGTTCCGGCTCTGCCTCTGCCTCTGCCTCTGCCTCAGCCTCTGCCTCTGCCTCTGGCGCGGGTGCCAGCGACGGGCCCGGCGGGGGCGTGTCGGCGGCGGGGTCCTGCCCGGGCGCTTCGGCCACGATTTCCGGTGCCGCGGGTCCCGGCGTGGCGGCGGGAGGCTCGGCCGGCGTCGGTTCGGGGGCTGGTGCCGAAGCGTCCGCAACGTCCTCGGAGGCGGCGGGCTCCGGCGTCGCGCTCGGCGTCGGAACGGGATCGGGATCGGGCGCCGGGGCTTCGGCGACCGGCTCTGGCGCTGGCTCGGTTGTCTGCAATGGCGTCGGCTCTGTGGCCGCGGGCGTCGCCTCGGACACCCGTGCGGGGCTCGTTGCAGGTGTTGTTTCGGGCGTTGTTTCGGGCGTTGTTTCAGCCGTCGCGATCTGTTCTGGTTCGGGCGCGGGATCGGGCGCCGGTTCGGATTGCGGTGCCTCGACCACCGCCTCTTGCGTCGCGTCGGCAACAGGGGCGGGCACGCTCGGGGTGTCAGCAAGAGCCCCAGAGGCCACATCCGCCGTCCCCGCAGGCCGCTCAGGCGGGGAAGCGTCGGGCGCCGGTGCAGTGCCCGCGCCTGCATCTGGCAGCGGGGCCGTGCCGCTTGCCGCAGGAGGGACCGCCGTATCAGCGTCGCCATCGCGCGCCGGGGCGGGCGCGGCCTCGGCGGGCACCTCTGCCTCGGCGACCGACAGTTCGGCAACAGGAACATCCGGCGGCGTGTCCGAACCCGGCATTCCGTCCGGTGCGGGCTGGGCCGGCAGCGCACCGCTTTCTGCCTGCGGTGTGGCGCGGCCCGGCGTCGGGGGTCTGGCCGCGGCCGCTGTGCCTTCCTCGGGCGCCAACGCGGCCACCTGCGGGGCCTCGACCCGGCTGGGCGCAATGATGACACTTGCGGCGGAATCCCGCGCCGCCCCGTCCGCCGTCGACATGCGCAGCGACACGATGCGCGGCACCGCCGCGGCGGGCACATCGAACATCGCGACGAATCTTCCGCCCGCATCGGCATCTGTGGTCGCGACCGCCTGTCCGTCGATCATCACCTCGACCTGCGCAAGCGGCGCGGCCCGCCCGGCCACGAGCGCGCCGCCGTCAGGCGACACGCGCACGACGTCAAACCCCGGCATAACCGGGTCCGGTTCGGCCTCGGGCGCAGGTTCTGCCGTGGCGGGCGCCGCCGGTTCAGGCTCTGCCACAGGCGCTGGCGCTGGTTCGGGCGCTGGTTCGGGCGCGGCCACCGGCGCTTGCGGCACCGCGATGCCGGCGGTCGCTGCCGGCGCGTCGGTGCCTTCCGGCGCCCCGATGGCGGGCTCGCCAACGGCAGGGGCGTCATCGCGCATGATCTGCACGCCGACCACGACGCCGATGGCCACAACAGCCGCCGCGGCGGCACTGGCGGCGGCCGTCCCGCTGATCCCAAGTCCGGACCACATCGACATCTTTTTTCACCCCTCGTCGCGGCCAGCCCGCGCGCACGCTTGAGAGACCATATCAACACGGGTATTGGGGGTCAAAACCCTTTGGAGAAAGGCGATTTCATGTCTCAGCCCCGGAAATCCGTCTGTGTGTACTGCGGGTCACGGCCGGGGGGCCGCCCCGCCTATGTCCGCGACGCCGCCGCGACGGGCGCGATGCTGGCCCGGGAAGGCTGGCGGCTGGTCTACGGCGCGGGCGACGTCGGTCTCATGGGAGAGGTGGCGCGCGCCGCGCAGGCCGCGGGCGCCGAAACCTTCGGGGTGATCCCGGTGCACCTCATGGCGATGGAAGTGGGCAAGCGGGACCTGACGCGCTTTGTCGTCACCGAAACCATGCATGAACGCAAGAAGGTCATGTTCATGAACGCCGACGCGATCGTGGTGCTGCCGGGCGGCGCCGGATCGCTCGACGAGTTCTTCGAGGTCCTGACCTGGCGTCAGCTGGGCCTGCATGAAAAGCCAATTTATCTATTGAATACAGAAGGCTACTGGAACCCGCTCATCGCTCTTCTGAGACATGTCATCGATGAGGGCTTCGCGGACGCCTCCTTGCTGGGCTTCGTCGAGACAGTGGCGGACGTGCCCGCCCTGACGGACCGGCTTGGCGCGGCCCTGGGCTGATACATCCGGTCTTCTTCTGTTCCCAAATACTCCCGCCGGAGGCGCAGGCCGCGCTTGCGCGGCCCAAGGAAAAGGAAGGCGGGGGCCGGATGGCCCCCGCACCGCCTGAGAACGCTTGTGCCCCGCTCAGGCGCCGGAGAGGCGTGCGGCGACGTTTTCCCAGTTTACCAGTTTGTCGAGGAAGTTCTGCAGGTAGACCGGGCGCTTGTTGCGGAAGTCGATGTAGTAGGAATGCTCCCACACGTCGCACCCCAGAAGCGCGGTCTGGCCAAAGCACAGCGGGTTCACGCCGTTCTCGGTCTTGGTTACCTTCAGCGTTCCGTCGGTATCAACCACAAGCCAGCACCAGCCCGAGCCGAACTGGCCAGCGCCCGCGGCGGCAAACTGCGACTTGAACTCATCGACCGAACCGAAACCGTCGGTGATGCGCGCTTCCAGCTCTCCGGGCATCTTCTTGTCGTCGCCGGGGCCCATCATTTCCCAGAACTGGTTGTGGTTCCAGTGCTGGCTGGCGTTGTTGAAGATGCCGTTCTGGGCAACCGCGCCGGCCTGATAGGTGCCTTTCACGATCTCTTCCAGGCTCTTGTCGGCCCACTCGGTGCCCGCGATCAGCTTGTTGCCGTTGTCGACATAGGCCTTGTGGTGCAGGTCGTGGTGGTATTCCAGTGTCTCCTGGCTCATGCCAAGTCCGGCGAGCGCGTCGTGCGCGTAGGGAAGATCGGGAAGTTCGAAAGCCATGTGAATGCCCCTCCTGTCGGCGTTTTGATCCTGCGTCTTAGGTGAGGGCGCGAGCGCCGATCGTCAACCACAATGTCGCAGGCGGGGACACCGGCCCCCGCCCTGCCCGGTTCCCCGCTCAGGCCGGGACCGGCAATCCAAGGGCCTGGGCGATCTGCACCGCGTTCAGCGCAGCGCCCTTCAGAAGCTGATCGCCGGACACGAACAGCGCGATGGTACGCCCGGTCGGGTCCCCGAGGTCGGTGCGCACGCGCCCCACCAGCACCTCGTCGGCGCCGGTCGCGTCGGACGGCATGGGGAAACGGTTGGCTTCGGGATCATCGACAAGGCGCAGGCCCGGCGCGTCCTTCAGCCTCGCACGCACCTGCGCGGGCGTCACGTGGTCGGCAAACCGCACCGAAAGCGCGATCGAATGGGCACGAAGCACCGGCACGCGGACGCAGGTTATGCCGATGGGCAGGCGCGGCTGGCCAAGGATGCGGCGGGTTTCTGCGATGACCTTTTCCTCTTCGCCGTTGTAGCCCGTGTCGGGGTTCACCGGCGCATTATGGGAAAAGAGATTGAATGCGTACGGGTGCGGCAGCACCTGCGGGTCAAAGGGTTCGCCCGATAGTGCGGCGGCAGTCCCTGCGCGCAGTTCCTCCATCGCGGCGGCACCTGCGCCCGAGGCGGACTGGTAGGTCGCCATCGAAAGGCGCGTGATGCTCCACGCCCGGTGCAGGGGCGCAAGCGCCACGGTGGCGATGGCGGCGACGCAGTTTGGATTGGCGATCAGCCGGGCCCCGCCCGCCAGCGCGCCCGCATTCACCTCTGGCACCACCAGCGGCACGGACGGATCCATGCGGAAGGCAGAAGAGTTGTCGATCACGACCGCGCCGGCCGCGACGGCCACGGGGGCCCAGGCGCGCGAGATGCCCGCCCCGGCCGAAAAGAACGCCACGTCCACCGCGTCGAAGGCCGCTTCGGACAGGGGTGCGACGGCGATGTCCTGCCCGGCAAAGCGCAGGCACCGCCCGGCAGAGCGTTCAGACGCCAGCAGGCGCAGGCTGGCGACCGGCAGGCTGGAGGCTTCGAGGCAGCGGATCAGCTCGACACCGACCGCGCCGGTGGCGCCGACGATGGCGACGTTGAGGCCGCGCGCGGGGGGATTGGGGGAAATGGCGTTCATGGCTCTCTCTTTGCTTTCAGAGGAGCGGGAACGGGGATGTCTGGATGTGTCGCTGTCCCCCGCCCTGCTCCGGCGGGGGGTGGTCTCAGCGCCCGGTTTCGGCAGCCATGACCAGCACCCCCGCCGAAGCGGTTGTCTTGGTGGTCATGGTTTTCTTCATCAGGCTCGACATGGGGCGCGCCTTAGCAGGCGGCCGCGCGTCTGGCAAAGAAAAAATCGGATCAGAAATGACCGACCTCGCCCCCTGTTGCCGCCGAGGTCGCCAGAAGATCGAAGACGTATTGCGCGGCCGAGCGGAAGCAGACCACGTCAAAGCTGTCCTCACCCGACATCCAGAATGCGGCCGCGGCCTGTGCCAGCCGGGTACGCCGGATCTCTCCGGGCCGGAAGGCGGCGGGCGAGACATCGGCCGGCGTCAGTTTCGCCAGAACCTCTCGCGCGGCAGGGCCGGAGACGCGAAACACCGCGCGCGCGTCAGACACCTCGGCCACAAGGTGATGGGTCCCATCGAGAGCGGCCGACAGCGCGATTGCAGCCGCTGGCGCCTCGGCATGGGGCATCAGCAACAGAACCTCGTCGGGCGACATCCACAAGAGCCCCGTCTCGCCAGCCACGATTGCAGCGCGCGGACCCGGGAAGTCGACGCCCGAAACTCCCGTCGCCGCGTTCCGCAGGCGGGCATCGCCCAGATCCCCACGAAGGGTGATCATGCCGCGAAGGCCCATTTCCGCGACCCGGGCGATACCGTCAAACGAACGGCCCTGAAGAGCGCCTTGTGCGTCAGACATTCTGCTTCTCCCCGTTCTTGTCGAAGAACACCGGGTCGACGATGCGCGCCTTCATGACGGTTCCAGTGCCGTCTATGCCGGGAAAGTCGATCACATCCCCCATGCGGTCGGGGCCGTGCTTCACCAGCCCCATTGCGATACCGCGCCGGAGCGTGGGGGAATAGTAGGTCGAGGTCACGCGCCCGATCGTCACGCGCTGGCTGTTGGTGTTTGTCCCCTCGCCCACCGCATGGGCGCCGTCGGGCAAGACCGATCCGTCCAGCGTTTCAAGACCCACCAGACGCCAGCGGCCGGGATCGGTCATGTGGCTGCGTTCTTGCGCGCGCTTGCCCAGATAGTCGTCCTTCTTCTTCGAGATCGCCCAGTCGAGGCCCAGATCCTGCGGGATCACCGTACCGTCGGTTTCATCACCGATCATGATGAAGCCCTTTTCGGCGCGAAGGATGTGCAATGCCTCTGTCCCGTAGGGCATCACGCCAAAGTCCGCGCCCGCCGTCAGCAGCTTGTCCCAGAGCGCGCGGCCCTGCGCGGCGGGCACGGCGATTTCGTAGCTGAGTTCGCCCGAAAAGCTGATCCGGAAGGCACGTACGGGATGGCCCGCCAGCGTGCCGTCGGCCCAGGCCATGAACGGCAGTGCCTCCTTCGAGACATCCATGCCGCCGAGGCGTTCAAGCACCTTTCGGGCGTTCGGGCCAACGACGGCAATCTGGGCAAACTGTTCGGTCAGGTTGGCGGTATAGACCTTCCAGTCCCACCACTCGGTCTGAAGCCATTCCTCCATGTGGGCATGGATGCGGTCGGCACCGCCGGTGGTGGTGTGGCACAGGAACGCGTCATCACCGATGCGCGCCACAACGCCGTCGTCGATCAGGAACCCGTTCTCACCGCACATCAGGCCGTAGCGGCAGCGTCCGGGTTTGAGCGTGGACATCATGTTGGTGTAGAGCATGTCGAGGAAACGGCCCGCGTCCGGCCCCTTGACCAGGATCTTGCCCAGGGTCGATGCGTCGAGCAGCCCCAGCGCCTTGCGGGTGTTCGTGACCTCGCGCTGAACGGCCTGATCGACGGTTTCGCTGCCGCGCTGGTAGCAATAGGGCCGCCGCCATGCGCCGACGGGTTCCCAGTGCGCGCCGTTCGCGTCGTGCCAGTCATGCATGGGGGTCCGGCGGATCGGCTGGAATATCGCGCCGCGTGCCTCGCCGGCAATGGCCCCCATCGAGATCGGGGTATAGGGCGGACGGAAGGTCGTGGTGCCCACCTGCGGGATCGGTTCCGCCAGCGATTGCGACAGGATCGCCAGACCGTTGATGTTGGAAAGCTTGCCCTGATCGGTCGCCATGCCCAGCGTGGTATAGCGCTTTGCATGCTCGACGCTTTCAAAGCCCTCGCGCGCGGCAAGTTCGACGTCAGAGACCTTCACATCGTTCTGAAAGTCGAGCCACATCTTCTGACGCAGCGCGGACGTGGCACCCTGCGGCATGGTCCAGACCGGATGCAGGGGCTGGCGCGGTTCCGGTTCCGACATCGGTGCCGCCGGGGATTGCCCGCCGTGGCCTGCCGCCAGCGCTGCGGCGCGGCCGGCGTCATGGGCATTGGCAAGGGCCGAGGCGGTGTCCAGATGGCCATCTGCGGTGCCCGCGACCCGGACAAAGGGCGCACCATCGGCGCCGGTCGGCGCCTTGTCGGCATCGGGGCGGAACATCGTCTCGGCCTCGTCCCAAGTCAGCTTGCCACCGCAATGGGACCAGAGATGCACCACGGGCGACCAACCGCCCGACATGGCGACCGCGTCGCAGCGGATCTCGTCCAGCGTGGCGCCTTCGCCCGCCTGCGCGCCGATCGCCACGCCTTCGACCCGCCCGCGGCCCTTGACCCGGGTCACGCCGCGCCCGGTGATGACCTTGAGGCCCATCGCGCGGGCGCGGTCCGCAAGGGGGCCTGTCGCCTCGGGCCGGGCGTCCAGGATCGCGGGCACTTCGAGCCCCGCCTCCTTCAGCAATATCGCGGTGCGGTAGGCGTCGTCGTTGTTGGTCACGACCACGGTGCGGTCCCCCGGCGAAACTCCCCAGTTCACGGTGAAATCGCGCACGGCAGACGCCAGCATGACCCCGGGAATGTCGTTGCCGGCAAAGGCCAGGGGACGCTCGATCGCGCCGGTGGCCGTGACGACCTGTTTCGCACGTATCTTCCACAGGCGGTGGCGTGGTCCCTCGTCTGCCGGGCGATGGTCGCGCAGGCGCTCATAGGCAAGTACGTAACCGTGATCGTAGACGCCCGCCCCCATGCAGCGGGTGCGCAGGCGCACGTTGGGCATGGCGCGCAATTCGGCTTCGGTCCGGTCGATCCAGTCCTGCGCCGACAACCCGTCGATCGTTGCGCCATCAACCGGCGCACGTCCGCCGAAGACCGCCGTCTGTTCCGCGACCATGACCCGGGCACCGGTGGCCGCGGCGGCGCGGGCTGCCGCCAGCCCGGCGACACCGCCGCCGATCACCAGCACGTCGGTGTGGATGTGGAAGTGTTCATACCGGTCCGTGTCAGCCTCTTTCGGGGCGCGGCCAAGGCCGGCGGACTGGCGGATGAACGGTTCGAACACATGCTTCCACGCGGCCCGGGGATGAATGAACGTCTTGTAGTAAAAGCCCGCGGGCAGAAAGCGGCTGACGTAGCTGTTCACCGCGCCCACGTCGAATTCGAGGCTGGGCCAGTGGTTCTGGCTGGTGGCCCGAAGACCGTCGAACAGCTCTGTCGTCGTGGCCCGCTGGTTGGGTTCGAAGCGCCCGCCATCGCCAAGGTTCACAAGCGCGTTGGGTTCTTCCGCACCCGAGGCGACTATGCCCCGGGGACGGTGGTACTTGAAACTGCGGCCGACCAGCATTTGTCCGTTGGCCAGAAGCGCCGAGGCCAGCGTATCGCCCTCGAAGCCACGCATGTGCCTGCCGTTGAAGGTGAACTCCACGGGTTTGGCGCGATTGAGCAGGCGGCCACCCCTTGCCAGTCTTGTCGTCATGCGAAGTCCCTCCAGCGCCAGCCCGGGCGTTTTGCGCTGATACGGTCACGCATTTCGCTGGGCGGCTCTGCGCTTTGCGCGGGATAGGTGCCGAACACCTCCAGCGTGACGGTGCAGCGCGCGGCATGAAACCACTTGCCGCAGCCATGGGCGTGGCGCCAGCGTTCGAAGTGCACACCCTTGGGGTTTTCGCGCATGAAGAGGTAGCGCTCGAAGTCGTCTTCGGACGATCCGGGGCCATACCGCTTGAGATGGGCCTCGCCGCCGGGCGACAATTCGGTCTCGTCGGCGTCCACGCCGCAATAGGGGCAATGCAGGATCAGCACGTTGGACTCCGCCTACATGTGAAGGAATTCGTCCTTGCAGTTGAACAGGGCGCGCACCACGGCGGCCCGTTCTGCAAGGGAGACGTCGACGACATCGTTGATGCCCGGAAGCTCGATCCGGACCGAGCCGTTGGCCTCGATCATCCGGTAAAACCTTTGCGCCGCGCCGCCGAAGCCGATGTTTGTCTGAAGCTGGTTGCCGCTTTTGGAGGTGGCAAAAGCGACGGCCTGACCGTCGGGGAATCGGAACTGCATGTTGGGCGCGCCCTGCGCCTGCCCGGCACGCGGATGCGTGGTGATGAGATGCAGCGACCTGCCGGGCCGCCAGTAGATCGAGAAACTCGCATTTGCGCCGGTGACGCTGCGCAGGTTGGCCTGTGCCGAGCAGGCGCGCTGGGAATAGGTGCCGTGGACGGTGAAGGTGCCATAGGACACCCGCCATGTTTCGCCAAGGTGGAAGGCCGCGCCCGGCGTCGCCGGCGCCAGCGCCAGCATCACGCCAAACGCCGCTGCAAGCCGCGCCGGGCTAGAGGTTGGGATAGATGACCTCGGCCTCGGGCGGCGGCACGAAATAGCCGCGTCCGGAATAGATGACCGTGACGAGCATTCCGGCAAGGACAAGAAGCAGCGCACCTGCCACAAAACCCGCGACGGCAACTTGAATGCGCCGGTCGACCAGTTGCGGAAACCTGTAGAGAATTTGCTGCATCGACCCCTCGCATCCGTTCGGGCCGCATGTAGGGCGCGGCGCGCCCGTGTCCATGTGCTGATACTTGTCATCAGTGGGCCACCCCCGCTGCGACGCTTTCGTCAATGAACCGGCCCTCGCGGAAGCGGGCGAGGTTGAAGTCATCGGCCAGCGGGCTGCTGCCCTTGGCCATCAGGTCCGCCATCGCCCAGCCCGACCCCGGGATCGCCTTGAACCCGCCGGTGCCCCAGCCGCAGTTGATGAAGCACCCGCCAAGCGGCGTCTTCGAGATGATCGGAGAGCGGTCGCCGGTCATGTCGACGATCCCGCCCCACTGGCGCAGCATTTTCAGGCGGCTGATCATGGGGAAGGTTTCGACCAGCGCGCGCACGGTTTCCTCGATATGGTGGAAGCTGCCGCGCTGGGTGTAATTGTTGTAGCCGTCCGCGCCGCCGCCGATCACCATTTCGCCCTTGTCGGACTGGCTCATGTAGCCGTGCACGGTGTTGGCCATGACCACGACATCCATGCAGGGCTTGATCGGCTCGCTGACCAGCGCCTGAAGGGCCACCGACTCTATGGGCAGGCGGAAGCCCGCCATGTCGGCCAGAACGCCCGAGTGCCCGGCAACCACGATCCCGAGCTTGGCGCAGCCGATGAAACCACGGTTCGTGTCGACCCCGGTCACCTGACCGTTTTCGGTGCGCACGCCCGTGACTTCCGTCTTTTGCAGGACGTGCATTCCCATGTCAGAACAGGCGCGCGCATAACCCCAAGCCACGGCGTCATGCCGTGCGGTGCCGCCGCGCGGCTGCCAGAGCGCGCCCAGAACCGGATAGCGCGGACCGTCAATGTTGATGATCGGGCAAAGCTCTTTCACGCGTTCGGGTCCGACGTATTCTGTCTCGACGCCCTGAAGCGCGTTGGCGTGCGCCGTGCGCTGATAGCCGCGCACCTCGTGGTGGGTCTGGGCCAGCATCATCACGCCGCGCGGGCTGAACATGACGTTGTAGTTCAGGTCCTGGCTGAGTGTCTCGTACAGGCTGCGCGACTTTTCATAGATCGCGGCAGAAGGATCCTGCAGGTAGTTCGAGCGGATGATGGTGGTATTGCGTCCCGTGTTGCCGCCGCCAAGCCAGCCTTTTTCAAGGATCGCGACGTTGCGGATGCCATGGTTCCTGCCAAGATAGTAGGCTGTGGCAAGCCCGTGGCCCCCTGCCCCGACAATGATCGCGTCATAGGCCGCCTTGGGTTCGGCGCGCGCCCACGCGCGGTCCCAGCCGGTATGGCCACGCAGCGCCTCGCGGGCGATGGCAAAGGCAGAGTATCGCTTCATCGGGCCCGAATCCCTTCTCCGGGTGGATGCCCGGTCCGCGCCTTAATGCGACGGGCCGTGGCGGCTGAAAAGACGGTGAACGGCACGTTCGACGGTGTAAACGACATCGTGCCGCGCCGCCTGAGGCATCCTGTCCCGCCACGGGGGTTTTTAACCTGCGCGCGCCACTATAGATGAGACGGCAGGAGGACCCGAATGCTGTTCTGGATGATCGCGATCGCGCTTGCCTGTCTTGTGGCGGGCCTGATGATTCTGGCGTTGCTGCGCCGCGACGGAGAGGGCGATGTCAGCGCGCGCGACGTGGACGTCTACCGCGACCAGTTGTCCGAAGTGGACCGCGACCTGTCGCGCGGCGTCCTGAGCGAAGACGAGGCGGACAGGCTGCGCGTCGAGGTGTCCCGACGCATTCTGGAAGCCGACCGTGCCGCGCAATCCCGGCAATCAGCCCGCACGCCGAAGGTGGCCACCTTGTCTGCCGCCGTCCTGTCGCTGGCCGTGGTGGCGGGCGGCGGCGCGCTTTTGTACTGGCAGATCGGGGCCCCGGGCTATGCGGACATGCCGCTTTCGCTGCGTCTTGCCGAGGCCGATGAGATACGCGCGAACCGCCCGTCGCAACTGGATTTCGAGGCCGACCTTCCACCGGGAATGCGGATCGAGGTGCCACCGGTCGAACCCCAGTTCCGGGACCTGATCGAGCGTTTGCGTATCCTGACAGCCGACCGCCCCGACGACTTGCAGGGACAGATTCTGCTGGCCCAGAACGAGGCGCGGATCGGCAACTTCAGCGCCGCCTGGCAGGCGCAGGAACGTGTGATCGCGCTGAAGGACGGCGCAGCGACGGCGCAGGACTATTCCGACCTCGCCGACCTGATGGTCCTTGCCGCGGGCGGCTACGTCTCGCCCGAGGCCGAACGCGCGCTGACCCAGGCACTGCGCCGCGATGTGCGCAACGGGCCCGCGCGCTACTACAGCGGTCTGTTGCTGGCGCAGACAGGGCGGCCCGATCTGGCCTTTGGCCTTTGGGAACAGCTATTGCGCGACAGCGCGCCGGATGCCCCCTGGGTCCCGCCGATCCGTGCTCAGATCGAGGATCTGGCCGCAGAAGCCGGCGTGCGGTTCGAACTTCCGCCGCTTGAGGCCGCGCCGGTGGGCCCCGGCCCCTCGCGCGAGCAGATCGAGGCGGCGCAGGACATGACGGCCGAAGAGCGAATGGAGATGATCCGCGGCATGGTGGCCGGCCTGTCGGAACGGCTGGCCAGCGAAGGCGGCCCGCCCGAGGATTGGGCGCGGCTGATCGGGGCGCTTGGGGTCCTGGGCGAGACCGATCAGGCCGGCGCGATCCTGGCCGAGGCGCAGGCGGTCTTTGCCGACGCACCCGAAGTGCTGGACATGCTGGCCGCCGCGGCGGCGCGCGCGGGCCTGAGCCCGTGATCCACGACGATATCGCCGATTTTGCGGCCGCCCTGCCGCGCGATCGTGCGATCGCGGCGCTGGACCTTGGGGACAAGACCATCGGGATTGCCGTGTCGGACCGGCGCCGCACGGTGGCCACGCCGCTTGAAACCATTCGCCGCAAGAAGTTCGGTGTGGACGCGGCCGCCCTGCTCGACATCTGTGCCAAGCGCGACATCGCCGGTCTGGTCCTTGGCCTTCCTCTCAACATGGACGGGACCGAAGGACCGCGCTGCCAGTCCACCCGCGCCTTTGCGCGCAACCTGTCGCGGCTGACCGACCTGCCCATCGGGTTCTGGGACGAACGTTTGTCCACCGTGGCCGCCGAGCGTGCGCTGCTGGAGGCGGATACGTCGCGCAAGCGTCGCGCTGACGTTATCGACCACGTCGCCGCCGGCGTTATATTGCAGGGATTGTTGGATCGGCTGGGGCATATGGGGCACGACGCGTGAACGATGACATCTGGAAACGAGACGAGATCGCCTCGCCCTGCGTGAAGGTCTGCGTGGTGCATCCCGAAAGCAGGCTGTGCGTCGGGTGTCTTCGCACAATGGACGAGATCGCCGGATGGAGCAGGATGAGCCCCGACGAGCGCGCCGCCGTGATGGCCGCCCTGCCCGCGCGCGGGCCCCAGGTCACGCGCCGACGCGGCGGACGTGCGGGACGCGCTGCCCGGTCCGCCTGAATCCGCCTGCGCCCGTCGGCGGCTCAGCCGCGCCCAAGCCACTCCGTGATCCGCGATGGCGGGAACACGGGCCGGAAATAGGCGATCATGCGCCCCCCTGACGGTGACGGGGCCCCGACTTGCCAGGGCGCGATCCCATGCAACGCCAGCCGGTGGATCAGCATCGCCTGCCCCGGTGCCGGCTGAAGTGTCACACGGCGGCAGGACGCGAAGACCTCTTTCCGGACCGTCTGGTAGGCCTCTGTCAGATCGGTGCGGGGCCAATCCGCCGGTGGCACATCTTCCAGAACGGCGGCAAGCGCGCGCCGGATCAGGTGGTGACTTCCCTCATAGACGGCCAGCGGCGCAGCGCCGGGATAGGCCGGCGTCAGCGGCAGCCCGAGGATGAAGGCGTGCGGTTCCCTCAACATGCGGCGGCGGTTCGGACCCACCGGCAGGAGACCGTCCAGATGGGCGGCATCCCGGACGCTGCGGTACTGGAAGGCCGCCTTGCTTTCCCCGGCCATGGGACGGGGATACCCCGGATGCACCACCGACAACTGTCCCCTGTGCCAGCGCACATCCGCAAGGCCCGTAGCGTGCAGGGCCTGTGTCACCGCCCTGCCCGCCAGGGGACCGGATGTGCCGATCGCTCCAGTGGGATCGTTCGGCAGAACATCCACCCCGGCAAACCACGTCCCCCCGCAGCGCAGCCATCCGGCGTTTTCGGGTGCCCGAAGCGCCTTGCGCGCAACCGGCAAGGTGTGGGCGATCCAGTCTGTCACCGCTGGTTCGGCGGGGAAAAGCTGCCAGCCATCCCGCGCCAGAGGCGTCACGCCAGGAACACCTTGCGCAGCATGTTCAGCGCGACAAGCGCGAGGAAGACCGCGAAGACGCGCTTGAGCGGCTTCGGGTCCATCGCGTGTGCCAGCCGGACGCCCCAGGGCGTGGTTATCAGCGTCATCGCGATGACAAGGCCGAAGGCAACGAGGTTCACCGCTCCTACGGTATAGGGCGGGCGCGCCGTGTCCGGGATCTCTACCAGCAGAAAGCCCAGCACCGAAGGCACGGCGATCAGCATCCCGAAGCCCGTCGCCGTGGCCACCGCACGGTGGATCGGCACCCCGTAAAGGCTCATGACCGGGACGCCGAAGCTGCCGCCGCCAATGCCCATAAGGACCGAAAGAAACCCCAGAAGCGGCGAAAGAAACGCCCGGGTGAGGCCTCCGGGCATGTGCGCGCCAAGCCGCCAGTGAGACCTGCCAAGGCCTAGGTAGAAGGCGACCACAAGGGCCAGCCCCCCGAAGATCGCCTGGAGTGCGACCGTTCGCAGGCTGGCCGCCACCAGGACACCCAGCACCGCGCCGATGGCGATCCCCGGCGCCCAGCTGCGCAGGATCGACCAGTCCACCGCGCCCTTCTTGTTATGGCTGAGAACAGAGCGCAGCGACGTTACCACGATAGTTGCCAGAGACGTGGCAAGACACATCTGCATCAGCCAGGGGCCGCCATAGCCAAGCCCGGAAAACGCATAGAAGAAGGCGGGCACAAGTACGATGCCGCCCCCAACGCCCAGAAGCCCTGCCAGCACGCCGGCAACGGCGCCGATCACCAGCAGCAGGCCCAGCATGGGAAAAAGAAGCGACAGTTCCGGCATGGCACCCTCCGTGCAATGGCGCGACCCATAGACCGGACGCGGGCGAACGTCATCCGGAAAACGGATCAGGCGGCGGCGCGCGCCCCGGCCACCGCGTGAAGTGCGTGATCCAGCAGATCGAACCCGGCTCCCGGGCGTGTGGCGCCCTCGGACAGGATGCGCCGCCATGCCCGGGCGCCGGGGCGCCCGGCGAACAGACCCAACATGTGACGCGTGACCTGGTGCAGCCGCCCTCCGGCCGAAAGATGCGCCGCGATATGGGGGCGCATGGCCTCGACCACATCCGCCGCCGTGCGGGGAGCAGCGTCTTCGCCGAAGATGTCGCGATCGGCGGTCAGCAGGATGTCGCCGGGCGTGTGGTAGGCCGCGCGCCCGATCATCACGCCGTCCATGCCCCGCGCCAGATGCGCGCGCGCCTCGTCCAGGCTGCCGATCCCGCCGTTGATCGACAGGTGCAACCCGGGAAACGCCTGCTTCATCTTGTGGACGAGATCATAGTCAAGCGGCGGTATTTCCCGGTTCTCTTTCGGAGAGAGCCCCTTCAGCCAGGCCTTGCGTGCGTGGATGGTGAACCGGCGCACCCCGGCAGAGGCCACGGTTTCAAGAAAGGCCGGCAGCACGGTCTCGGGGTCCTGTTCGTCGACGCCGATGCGGCACTTTACCGTCACCTCGGCCGGTTGCGCGGCGATCATCGCGGCGCAGCAGTCGGCCACCAGGCCGGGACGTTCCATGAGCACGGCGCCGAACGTGCCCGATTGCACCCGGTCAGAGGGGCACCCGACATTCAGGTTGATCTCGTCATACCCTTCGAGCGCCCCCATCCTTGCGGCCTCGGCCAATTCCGCCGGATCCGAGCCGCCCAGTTGCAGCGCGACGGGATGCTCCAGCGGATCAAAGCGCAACAAATGCCGGGCGCCACCACGCACAAGAGCAGGCGCCGTCACCATTTCCGTATAAAGCAGCGCATGGCGCGACATCTGCCGGTGCAGCATTCGGCAATGCCTGTCGGTCCAGTCCATCATCGGCGCAGAAGATAGGCGCGCTGCCTCGGTGGCTGGGTTCAGGGGCATTCAACGATCTCCTTCGGTCCGCTGGCATTTGGAACGGACCCGCAGTGCACACAATAGGCGCACAAGGGAGCTGCCGCCACCCTGCCCCGTGCAAAGACAGGTAAGCGGCGGAGTTTGGACGCGACAGTGTGGCTCTTGATCTCGGTCGTTGTCTTGCGATGCAAGACTACTCTCGCCAGGCGTTCCATCGTCTTCGAAAAGACGCGCAGACCAGATGGTTTTCGACGCGACGCCAACCGGCGGGACGGTCAGGTTGGCCCTGCAAGTGGTGCCCGGGTCACGCGGGAACTGGATGCGCTGGTCCGGCTCTATGGAAAGCCTGCCAGCATTGTCAGTGACAACGGGACGGAGTTCACCAGCCGGGCAATCCTGAAATGGGCGAACGAAAACGATGTGGATTGGCACTATATCGACCCGGGCAAGCAGCAGCAGAACGCCTTCATCGAGTCCTTCAACGGCAGCCTACGCGATGAACTCCGGAACGAAGAGATGTTCGACAGCCTGGACGCTGCCCGGCGCAAGCTGGCCCTTTGGCGATACGATTACAACACTGTCAGACCGCACTCATCGCTCGGGAACCAAGCTCCCGCAGAAGCGCGCCGGACGCTTGAGCAATTTGAAGGCTCCGCGCCCGGCGCGCTTGCCCACACCAAGTTCGAAGAATACGAAAACCAGACCCGCAGACTCTCGCTAGGAATGAGGGAGCCTCGGGGGGAAGGTCAGCGTCACACCGGTCTTGCGCGCTGTCGGTAGAGCCTTGGGATATCTACCCACCCTGGCGGTGTGTCGGTCTCGAACCCGTAGGTCTTGCCATGCCCGATTCCGTCAAACGCGCTTATGGCCGCAGGGTGGGCACCAGACCTGAGATAGGCAAGCATCGCATCGCGGCTGTCCCAGACGCTCAGCGTGTGATGGACGCCGTCGATCAATCGCGCCTCTGCCATGCGGTTGCCGGGCGCGCGCCGGGCCTGCGCGATCGAGGGTCCCGCGTGCAGGGCAAAGCGCGGCCAGTGCAGCGGGGAATGCAGGACCAGCCCGGTAATCGACACGTAGACGGGTGCCGACGCCGTCATTCGGCGACCCGGGCTTGGGCCGCACCGCGCACAATGTCGGCCAGCACATCGGGCCGTTCAAGCGGCACCCAATGCCCGCAGCCCTCCAGCCGGATCACGCGGCCGCCAATGCGGTCGGCTTCGGCGGGGTTGATCAGGATGTCATCCTGCCCCCAAACCGTCGTCAGGTCGCAGCGGGCCGGCAACTGCGCCAGATCGGCAGCGACGCCGTCAAAATAATCGGGCCGGGTCAGTCGCCTGTAGAATTGCAGCAGAGACCGCCGCGCCGGGCGCGTGAGGCCCGCATACATCGACCGGATCTGGTCGTCGCGCACACCCGGAAAATCCTTGCCAAAGGCAAAGCGGAACGCGGGCCCGATCAGTGTCGCCATGAACAGCGGCCCGAGGACGGGCGAGGCCCAGACCTTGGTGATGCCCACCCAGTCGTGATCGGCGGACAGCACCGTGTTGGACACGATGACCCGCTGCCCCGGATCGGGATAAAGGGCGGCCCAGGACGCCGCCATGATCGCCCCGATGTCATGCGCAACAAGGGTGAAGGGCTGGTCTCCCAATGCCGCCCTGCGCCAGCTTTCGAACCAGTCGGCTTGTGCCCGCGGGGTGTAATCGTAGCTCGGGGGGATGGGGCCAGAATGCCCCATGCCCGGGAGATCGAGCGCGATGCAGCGGTGATCGGCTGACAGAAGCGAGATCAGGTCGCGCCATTCGTCCTTGTGATCCGGCGCCCCGTGCAGCATCACCACCGCCGGTCCCGTCCCGGTATCGATCATCGAACCGCCGCTCATGCCGGGATCCCTTCTGCCAGCCGCTCGCATTCGGCCCAGAGCCGCGCCCATTGCTCCCTATCCTGCGCGTCCCGGCTGACCTTGGTGATCTTGCGCTTGTACCAGTATTTGCCCGTCTCGCCCGCAACCTCCGGAGCGCTGGCAAGATAGACCAGCGTGTCCGATCCCTTGTCGGTGCTCACCCCGCCGAGGGTCTGCATGGTCCAGAGAACGGCACCTGTGATCCGCCCGACAAGACCCGGGTTGGTCTTGCCGAAGTTCGAGGCCACGACCCCGGGATGCAGGGCATTCACGGTTATGCCGTCCGCCCTGAGCCGTTCGGCGAGATCGAAGGTAAACATCACATTCGCCAGCTTCGACTGCGAATAGGCCCGGAGCGGCGCGAAGTTCTTCGATAGACCCAGATCACCGAAATTCATCCGGCCGCTCTCGTGCAGTTGTGAGGCAACGTTGACGATCCGGGCCGGGGCCGAGGCGCGCAGAACGTCCAGAAGCCCCCGGGTCAGTTCGAAATACGCCATGTGGTTAAGCGCCAGCGTACGTTCGAGACCCTCCGGCGTTTCGGCACGGTCGGTAAAGATCGCGCCGGCATTGTTCAAAAGCACGTGCAGACGGTCGTGCCGCGCCTTGTAGGCCGTCGCGAGCGCCCGCGTCTCGGCCAGCGAGGACAAGTCGGCGCGAAGCCCCGAGATGCGGGCGTTCCCGGTCGCTCGACGCAGCGCGGTGACGATGTCGTCGAGTTTTCCCTGGTTCCGTCCGACCAGCGTGAGAGTGGCTCCTGTAGGTGCGATCTTCTTCGCGGCGCTCAGGCCGATGCCGCTCGTCGCGCCGGTCAGCAGCACGAAGGTGTCGGGCGTCAGAAAGTTGGCGGTCATGTCAGATCTCCTGGATGGGCGGCTGGCCGGGTGTCGATGGGCAGGCACAAGAGGCCGGTCAGGACGCCCAGACCGGCAAGGATCGCGAAGAGTTGTCGGAAGTCATCCAGATCGGCGGACGCATGGCCGACGATGACCACCGTAATCGCGGTGCCCACGACGCCGCCGAACTGACGGATTGCGTTGTGGACCGCGCCGCCGACGCCGAACCGTGCCGGGGACAGGTGCGCGACCGCCGCTCCGGACAGAGGCGGCAGCAGCAGCCCCACCGAGACGCCGCCGAGGATCTGGAGCGGAAACCAATAGGTCCAGAACGCGGCGGTCTGGGATGCCGTCAGGATGAGGATCACCTGCGCCGCCGTGAAGCCGACCGCACCCGTCAGGAGCAGCGGCCGGTGCCCGATCCGTGCCGCCAGACCGCCGCCGAGGATCGCGACGGGGATCACGATCAGCGGCCCGGCCATGACGGCCAGGCCTGTCGCCGCCTCGCCGAACCGCCAGATCTCGATCAGAAACAGGAAGTAGCCGAGGAAGAGCATCGAAAAGGACATGCCGAAGACGAGAGCGGCCAGTGTCGCGAAGGTGAAGGCCCGATCCCGGAACAGCGCAAGGTCGATCGTGGCATGTCGGCGACCCCGCGCCCAGACCATGTAGGCTGCCTTGGCACCCAGGCCCGCCACGAGACCGGCAAGGACCGGCGTTCCACCCCACCCCGAAGCCTCGACCGAGACGATCCCGAAGGTCAACGCGCCCAGAGCGACAATGACGAGAAGGGTGCCCGGAAGGTCGAGACGCGCCCCCGCGTCGCCTCCGGGGACATGCGCAAGGCGGCGCCCGAGAAAGATCAAACCGGCCACCAACGGGATATTGACGAGGAAGGCCGCACGCCACCCGGCCGTTTCGATGAGCAGCCCTCCTGCCCCCGGCCCCAAGGCCGCGGCAAGCGCTCCGACGGCGCCCCAAAGCCCCAAGATGGCCGCGCGCTTGCCCGGCGGAAAGGCATTGAGGATCAGGGTGAGCGATGCGGGCGTCAGCATCGCACCGCCGACCGCTTGAACGACGCGCGCCACGATCAGCGATCCGGAGGTGGGCGCCAGCCCGCAGGCGAGGCTCGCGAGACCGAAAAGTGCGAGCCCCCAGAGAAATAATGCCCGCGCGCCAAGGCTGTCGGCCAGTCGGCCGAACGGGATCAGCAGGGCGGCATAAACGATTGTATAAGCGTTGAGAATCCAGGACAGGCCCGCTGGCGATACTGCCGGGAACGCCTCGCGCAGGGGCGGAAAGGCTGCAATCGCGATCGTGCTGTCGAGCGAGACGAGGAAGGTACCGCCGCAGGCGATCGCGAAGACCCGCCACCTGATGTCCGGAACCGGGAGAGCCACAGCCGTGACTGCGGGCTGCAAAATGGGAACATCGCTTGGCATGGGCACCAATCCTCGCTAGAGTAAGTTGTGCTTACTTAAGTGAGTGCCGCTTACTTTGTCAATCGGAGATTTGATGGCTGCCGAAGAACCGTCCAGACGACGCGGGTTCCACCATGGCGACCTGCGCGCAGAGCTGATCCTTGCCGTCCGGGATCTCGTGGAGGCTAAGGGCGCCGACGGGTTCTCGATCGCCGAGGCCGCGCGCGCGGCCGGTGTCAGCTCAGGCGCGCCCTACAAGCATTTCGAGGACCGCCCCGATCTGCTGCGCGCCGTCGCCGTCGACGGGCTGAAGCGGTTGCGGACGGCCATGCTCGACGCGATGAAACCCCATGAGCAAGGGTCACTCGATGCGATCACCTCTGCCGGCGTGGCCTATGTCCGCTTTGCGAAAGACCAGCCGGGCGTCTTTCGGTTGATGTTCGGCCTGACGGACGGTCACGAAAAGTCTGCCGAACTCGCCGAGACAGGACGCCGGACCTTCGGCGTCGTTCTGCACGCCGCGGCCGAGTTTCTGGGCGCACCGGCCACCTCGCCGGCCGTACAGGAAACCGCCTACCTTCTCTGGACCCACGTGCATGGTCACGCCTTCCTGTCCATCGACGCAAAACGCCGAGACGAACCGGGGCGGCCTGACGATTGGTACTACGTTGAGCGCTCCTGCCAAGCGATCCTGCGCAGCCACGAAGGTTGAACTGGCAATCTGGGGATCAGCCAGCCGGAGCGGAGAGGCATCCGTGTCCAAGAAGCAGGTTCGTGGGGATTGATGATGCTGTGAAAGGGTACTTCAAGGGATCAGCGTCCTATCCGCCAACTCCGAGACAAGCAGGTCGCAGCATGGAATCGCGCGATCGGAACATGAAAACATGCTGCGCACAACCGCTTGCAACTGCTTGCCACTGCTTGAAATATAGCCAGAATATCTACCATCCATCAAGGCGCAACAGACACTATAGCGTGCCGATCTGTTCGCACCTCTTGTGTATCTTCAAACTGATGGCGGCGACGGCTGACACGCTGGAATCCGCCCCGATATCCCCGAACTTGCCCCTCTGCGACGGCTCATTGTACGTGTGAACCGCACGCGAGCGAGACGCCGCGCCCAAGCCCGCCAAGCTGAGACCGGGGGCGATCAGGGGCTGTCGCCTGCAAGCGCGCCCGTCTCCTGCCTTCAGACCTTTGACGACCTCACCGACCTTCATATTTCCGCGTCAACGGGGCGGATCGTCGAAACGGTCCTGGCCGAGGAAGGCAGCCCGCCCGAGAGCGTGTTCGACTTCGCCAAGGGGATCAAGGCGGTCGCCCGGTCAAAGCCGCAGCAGGATACGCGCTTGGTGATGGAGGGGAAGGCGCAGGTGTTGCTGGAGAAGGACGGACAGAAATGATCTTTCCCTTTCTCAGCGCCTTGAGGCCAAGATCTGAAGTGCCGCATGAGGCGATCGAGGGGCGTCAGAGCCCCTCGATCGCGAACTCGGGCGCGCCTTGCCAGACAAGCCTCCAGCTCGCGCCCGGACGGACATTCTGGATGATGCCGGGATCGAAAGCGACGAAGCACCGCCCGCCCGGGTGGCGCGCCGAGGGATAGATCAGCCCGCGATGACCCTCCGCCCGCAAGTCCGCGGCCAGACGCTGCCCGGCCGGGTAGCCCCGCTCTGGGACCGGATCGAGCGCGGGATGCGCCTCTTCGTGCAGATCCGGGAAATCCCCGATGAAATCCGAGAGCAGTTCCACATAGCGCGCCTCGTCCTCGTAGTGGCCGATGAAGCCCAACTCGCGGGTGCGGTGAAACCCCACCTCCTGTGCGCTCGTCAGCATGTCCCAAGCGCAATACCACGCGCCGCGGTCGCCGGTATTGAACCGGTTGCCCGAGGGTCGCGTGTAGGTGAAGGCGGCGTTGATATGGCTCTGCCCGTAGAGGGTAAGGTCATGAGACCTCCGCGCGAAGGCCAGTTCGCGGCGGTCCAGCGCAGGGCTGCCCTGCGCTTCGGCGATCAGGCGGGCACTGGTCTCGCCTTCGATCTCGGCGAGAGTCGCGGCCTCCTCGTCACTGTCGACCAGCCCCCGCAGCACCGGGGGCTTGTGATGGGTCTCGGAGATCAGCCGGACAAGGGCGCGGTCATTGACCGACGTGATCCTCAAACCCCGCCCCGCAGTGCATCCACATAGCCCCGCACGCGCAGGATCTTGGGCAATCCCCCTTCGATCATCGCGTCCACGGGCCGTGCACCGTCGAACTCCGGCCCCCGGTTGGGAAGTTTCACCCAATCGCGCGAGATCGGTTCGTTGAAATAGAGCTCGAGCGACTTGTAGAGTCCGATGAGCGCGGAAAGACGCAACATCTGGTCGCGCGTCAGATCACCCGCAAACCCCGGCTTCTTGGCCCGTTTCCAGGTGGAATCCGACATATCCGCCAGCGCCGACGCCTCACGCAGGGTGAGCGACCAGTCCTCCGCGATCCGCGCGAAGGCCTTTAGAGCAACCCCCTGCCGGTCCGGTGCAGAACGCTCCAGAACAAGGTTTTCCATACGTTGGTGTTCCTTTTCAGCTCGAGGCAAAATATAGGGCCATATGACACGCTATTCAAGTCCATATGATCCCGCCATACCGCGGAAATTGCCGGAAAATATGGATTCCGGCAACGTTTTGCGGGCAACGCCGCAGCCACCGAATCCAATCTGGACCGAGATGCACGGCTGGTCATGGACGTAAAAAGCGAAGTGTTGCTGGAGAAGGTCGGTTGAGTAGCCTTTGGCGGCGGCTTGCTGCCAAGCCGTCGCAATGTATTGAAAAATGCAAAGGGCACCGGACCGCGGCACCTTGATTGGAGCGCTACCCATGCTTTCGACCGCGCCTGAGCGTTGCCGGCTCGGAGGCCACCGGCCTTTCCAGTTCTGGATGCGGACGTCGTTTGGGTTAACGGCTACACCGACATTTCGGTTCAGCGGGTCGAGACAAGCGGGTTGCTGACCCTGGCCTTCGCGCCCCCGAAGCCTGCAGGTGGGCGCGCCGGTGACGGCAATCGGCACCAGCCACGGCGCGAGCGAGGCCATGATGGGCGCCCTGTCGGCGAGTGTCGCACAGGCGCTGGGGCTGGACAGCGGCACGGGCGCCTTCGTGACCGGGGTCGGCACGGACACCCCTTCGGAAAGCGCCGGGTTGCACCGGGGCGACATCGTCCTGTCGGTGAACGGCACCGACATCGGCACGCCGCGCAATCTCACGCGGAGCATCGCTGGGGATGCGCCGGGCACCGAGATGACGATCTCGGTCCTGTGGGCCGGACAGCCGCCAAGCGAAACGCTGACGCTTGGGAACCGGGCCGACCAACAGGCCTGACGCCGGTTTCAGGGAGGGCCTGCGGCTTGAGACTGTGGTGGCGCCGGCTGGTGGCTTCCAAAGGCAAGTGGCGAAGAGTAATTTGCCGGCTTGAAATCACTGATTGCCAACTATCTCGGCCTCGCCGCTCTCGCGAGATGTTCTGCGATTGAGGAAAGACGGATATCGACGGCTTTCGATATCGCGTCGTCCGCGCCCTGCGTCGTCCTTGGCGCGGGCGCCGCATCGGGCAAACCTGCCTACCTTGTCCTGAACCAGTTCGAACATCCCTCACCGGGCGCCCGATAATCCTGGCTTCTCGATATCGCACGGGCGGCGACGGCGACGCTGATCGAAAAAGCCACGTTGGCCGAAGTTGCGCGAGCGGACGAAGCAGCGCGCGCCGCTGGTGTTCCGCTGCGCGTCACAGTCATTCCCGACGCATTTCCGCGACCGGCGAAGGGCCGCGTCCCAGAGCGGCACCGGTGATCCGACAGCTTACAGAATTGTAAGTCACACGACAGGCGCGCGGGTGTCTTCGCCCTTAGGCGTGGGTCCGGTTTCCTTGCCGAAGGACTGCACCTGCCATGGCGTACACTCCGCAAACCGTACTTCTCCTTCAGGGCGGCGGCGCGCTTGGTGCCTATCAAGCGGGTGCTTTTGAGGCCCTGTCAGAAGGACACCTGGCACCGGACTGGGTCGCGGGGATTTCCATCGGCGCCATCAATGCGGCGATCATCTGCGGCAATCCGGCCGACCGGCGCGTCGAACGGCTGAAAGCGTTCTGGGACGGCGTCAGCAGCGGCCATGGGTCGGGCGCGCTGTTCGAGACCGCCATGCCACGATCGGCCTATACCCAATTCGCGGCGGCCACCGTCATGACAGCGGGCGTGCCCGGGTTCTTTGCCCCACGCGCGATTTGGGATTTCTGGCCCTCCGTGGGCAAGGGCGTCAGCATCTACCGTACCGATCCGCTGCGCGAGACGCTCCTCGATCTTGTGGATTTCGACTACCTCAACGATCGCGGCCCGCGGATCAGCGTTGGAGCCGTTGATGTCGAAACCGGCAATTTCACCTATTTCGACAGCGTCAGCCAAAGGATCGGTCCCGAGCACATCATGGCCAGCGGCGCCCTGCCCCCGGGGTTTCCGCCGGTCGAGATCGACGGGCGGCTCTACTGGGATGGGGGTTTGGTATCTAACACCCCGCTTCAATACGTCATGGACATCGCGGGCGACACCGCCATGACGATCTTTCAGGTCGATCTCTTCAGTGCGCGCGGCGGGCGGCCCGTCACGCTGGCCGATGCCGGCCAGCGCGAGAAGGACATCCGATATTCCAGCCGGACACGGCTCAGCACCGACCGCTACCGTGTGCTGCACGAGATCCGCACCGCCGCCGATCGCCTGGCCGAGCGCCATCCCGAGCTGGCGGACGATCCGGACATGGCCGCTTTGCGTGCAGCAGGTCCATCCGGACCAATCGCGCTCGTCCATCTGATCCACCGCAAGGAGGATTTCGAGACCTGCTCCAAGGACTACGAGTTCTCACGCCTTTCGATGCAGGACCATTGGGCGGCCGGTCGGAAGGACGTGAAGCGCACTTTGCGGCATCCGTCGTGGGCCAACAGAACGGAACAGGCGGACGGATTGCAGATCTTCGACCTGACCGGGGCGGATTCATGAAAGCGCTCAAAACCCCGGCGATGTTGCCACCCGCGCCTTCGCGATACCCTCCGCGCCGTTGCGCCGCCCCCGCTCGAAATCGTCGAGCCCATGGTGAAGTTCGAATTCATCCGGATGCGGGATTCGACCGGGTTCGGCGACGACACTGAAAGCGGACAAGTGATCCCCGTCAGCTTCGCGGGTCAGTCCGGCGGCCATGTTCATTCCATGTGTCTCGACGGCGAAGCGGCGATTGCCGGCGGCCCCGAAATCTGGGGCTTTCCGAAGAAACTCGCCGCACCGGCGCTGCGGGTCGAGAAGGACATGCTCATTGGCACGCTCGACATGGGGTCGGTTCGGCTTGCCACTGGAAGCATGGGATACAAGTACGCGGCCTTCGATCCCGCGCCGGTCCTGAGTTCGATGAAGGCGCCGGGCTTCCTTCTGAAGGTCATCCTGCACGTGGATTGCACATCGCGCATCTGCGGACTGGTGCGCTATTGCCCCACCGATCTGACCATCAAGGGCGAATGGTCCGGACCTGCGGCGCAGGAGTTGCATGACCATGCGCGAGCGCCGGTGGCCGACCTTCCGGTGCGCGAGGTCATTTCAGTCATTCACATCCTTGCCGATCTGCCTCCCGTACTAGGCGAGGTCGTTCAAGACCATCTGGAGAAGGGCTGAATTCGGCCGCAGTTCCTGTCGGATTTGTAAGTCTCGGGCCAGCCCGGCGCCTGGCCGGATCATCAGGATCAATATCATCATGTCCTTCAACGGACAGAAAGGCCTTCTACCATGTCCACCGCAACCCTCGACACCCCCGCTTCGCGACACGGCCCCCTGACGCGCCTTGCCCACGGCGCGCTTGGAACCGCCGTGGTGGTGCAACTTGCCTCGAGCCAATTCATGAACCCAGACAACGGCGGCAACAGCATCTTTGAAATCCACGAGTATATTGGCCTCATCGCGCTCGCGGCGGTCCTGTTGTTCTGGGTCACGGTCATGGCGCGCCGATACGGGAGTGAGCCGGCGGCGATGTTCCCTTGGTTCGATGTCGCGCGCCGCAAGGCGCTGTGGCAGGACACGCGCGCGCACGTCACAGACCTTGTGAAGTTCAGACTGCCCGCCTACGCGGCGCATTCGCCTTTCGCGGGGGCCATTCACGGGCTTGGACTTGTGATCATCACCCTGATGGCGGCGAGTGGAACGCTCTACTACGTTGTCAACGCCGGGGACCCCGACGCAGGCGGCCTCGTCGCGGTGGCCATGAACGTGCACCGAGCCTTCGGCAACCTCGCCTGGGCCTACCTGATCGTCCACGCTGTCACCGCTGTGATCTATCATTTCGCCTCCGACATGAGCCTGCGCGACATGTGGAGCCTTCGCGGCCGTGGTTCGAAAGGTTGAACGGATGACCCTCAAGGGCAAGGTCTGCATCGCGACCGGTGCCGCAAACGGTATCGGTCCGGGCATCGCCCGGCGCTACGCCGCCGACGGGGCAATGGTCGCTGTCGCCGACCTCTCGAAGGCATTCGGCGTCGACGCTATGGGCGTCGGCATGGATGTCTCGGAGGAGGCCGCCGTGAACAGTGGCGTTGCTCGCGTGGGGGAAACCTTGGGCCGGATCGACGTGCTTGTCTCGAAGGCCGGGATCCAGATCGTGCATCCGCTGGAAGAGTCTCCCTTCGCGGGCTGGAAGACGCTGCTGGCGATCCATCCCGACGGAGCTTTCCTGACGTCTCGTGCCTGTTTGCCTCACATGAAAGCGGCGGGCGGCGGCTCTGTCATGTCGCTGGGCAGAGCCCGGCCGTCATGACAGGCAAGGCTACCCTGATGTCCGGCCAGGGCCGTCAATCTGCGGCCCCGGTTCCCTTTCGATTTGCATTCACTGCATCCTTTCTCGCCGTGATGATCGCGGCGAACCTTGCCGCAATCCGGTACCTGCCGGGCGGCCAGGCAGAGGCGGCACAGGGCTTTGGCATCTCGCTGGAGGCGCTCTTGCGGAGCGAAGTCTGGCGTCTCGTGACGGCAAGCCTTCTGACCCACGACATGTCCATGTTCCTTCGGCAGGTGGTTTTCGCCGCGCTGGCCATCGGGTCTTTCGAGTGGCGCAACGGCTGGCGCCGGGCCGCGGCCGTTTTCTGGGGCACGGACATCGTCGGCACCGTCCTTCTTTTTGCCCTCGTGCTCGCCCCCTATGACATGCTGGCGGCCGACCCCGCGAATGCGATGGGCAAGGTCTACGACGTTGGCATCTCGGGCGGTGGATTCGGCATCCTCGGGGCCCTCGCACGCGACCTCTCGGGACGCCGCTGGCCAGTCATCGCGATGCTTGGTTTGGTCGCGATCCTCGTCAAGCTGGCGTTGTGGCCCGAGCCGATTGCGGACGGCCTTCATCTGATTACCTTTGCACTTGGCGCGATGATCCCGGCATTTCCGCGAAAGGCCACCCCATGACCGGTCTTTTCGATCTCACGGCCTTGGAGCTTGCACGGATCCAGTTCGCCTTTGTCGTTTCGGCGCATATCCTGTTCCCGGCCTTCACCATCGGGCTGGCAAGTTATCTCGCGCTGCTGAACGGCGCGGCCCTGTTCACCGGCGATGACACCTACCGGCGTCTCTTCGACTACTGGAAGACCATCTTCGCGGTTGTTTTCGGCATGGGCGTCGTGTCGGGCGTGGTCATGTCCTATCAGTTCGGCACGAACTGGGCGGTCTTTTCGGAACGTGCCGGTCCCATTATCGGGCCGCTGATGGGTTACGAGGTTCTGACGGCCTTCTTTCTCGAAGCGGGCTTTCTCGGCATCGTCCTCTTTGGGCGCAACAGGGTCGGCCCGACACTGCATTTCGCGGCGACCTGCGTCGTGGCCTTCGGCACGCTCATATCGGCCTTCTGGATCCTGTCGGTGAATTCCTGGATGCATACGCCAGCGGGGTTCAGCGTGGATGCCGAGGGACGATTCCTGCCCGAGGACTGGTGGGCCATCGTCTTCAACCCGTCGATGCCTTACCGTCTGGTGCACATGGTGCTGGCCGCCTACCTGACCACCGCCTTTCTCGTGGGCGGCGTGGGCGGCTGGCACCTTTTGAAAGACCGCGCCGACCCGCTGGCGCGTCGGATGCTGTCCATGGCCTATGCCATGATCCTTGTCGTGGCGCCGCTGCAGATCGTGGCGGGCGATCAGCACGGGCTGAACACGCTGGAACACCAGCCCGCCAAGATCGCTGCGATGGAGGGGCATTGGCAGACGATGGAGGGGAATGTACCGCTGATCCTGTTCGGCATTCCAGACGACGAAACGCAGACAACGACGCACAGGATTGAGATCCCGTATGGAGACTCTCTGATCCTCAACCACAGTCTGGACGGGTATCTGCGCGGCCTGTCCGATTTCCCCGCGAACGAGCGGCCACGGATGGAAATCGTGTTCTGGTCGTTCCGTCTGATGGTGGGCATCGGGTTCGCCATGCTGGGCATGGCGCTCTGGTTGGCGGTTCTGCGCTGGCGCGGACGGTTGGCGGAAAATGCCCTCTTCCATCGCGCCACCGTTGGCATGGCGCCCTCCGGGCTTGCCGCCGTACTGGCCGGATGGATCACCACCGAGGTGGGCCGGCAGCCCTGGACTGTCTATGGCCTGCTGCGCACCGACCAGTCCATGTCCGTTCTTTCAGCCGAGACGGTCGGTGCCTCGCTTGTTGCCTTCGTCATCGTGTACTTTGTGCTCTTCGGGGCCGGGACGCTCTATGTGCTGCGGCTTTTCCTTGTGGGCCCCGGCCAGCCGGAGCACGCGGCAGCCGTGGCGCGCGACCCGATCGGCGCCGCGCTCGTCGGCGAGGACAAGGAGACTGCACAATGACCCTTGTTTCTTTCGATCTGCCCCTGATCTGGGCGGGGCTGATCGCCTTCGCCGTTTTCGCCTACGTGGTCCTTGACGGATTCGACCTTGGCGTGGCGCTGCTGTTTCCGTTTCTTCGGAAGGACGACGAACGGGCGACCGCGATGGCCGCCATCGCGCCGGTCTGGGACGGCAACGAGACCTGGCTGGTCCTGGGCGGCGGCGGGCTCCTCGCAGCCTTTCCGGCAGCATACGGCATCATCCTCAATGCGCTCTACGTTCCGGTCACGGCGATGCTTCTCGGGCTTGTCTTCCGAGGCGTGGCCTTCGAGTTCCGCGCGCGCAGCAAGCGGCGCAAGTGGCTGTGGGACAGTGCCTTCTTCGGCGGCTCGCTGGTCGCGGCACTATCACAGGGTGCAATCCTCGCGGGACTGCTGCAAAAGCCGGTCGTTCGGGACGGCGCCTTCGCCGGAGGGCCGCTAGACTGGGCGACACCCTTTGCCGCGCTGGTCGCCGTGGCCCTGGTGATGGGCTACGCGCTGCTTGGGGCGAGCTGGCTGGTGATCAAGACAGACGCCACGCTGCAGGCGCGCGCCCGCGGCCTTGCTGAGGGTGCGCTCGGCCTGACGCTTGCCTTCATCGGGGCGGTGAGCCTTGCGACGCCCTTCCTCGATGAGGGCTATTTCGCGCGCTGGTTCCAGATGCCCGGCCTGATATTCAGCGTGGCGGTTCCGGCCCTTCTGGGCGTTGCCGCATATCAATGCCGGAAAGGTGCACGGGGGGGCCACGGCCTCAGAGCGTACCTCGCCGCGATCGTGATCTTTGGCCTTTGCTATGCGGGCATCGGAATCAGCATCGCACCCGAGATCGTGCCGGGCAGCCTGAGCATCGAGGCTGCGGCGGCGCCAACGAAAAGCCTGCGCTTCCTCCTGGTGGGTGCTGTTATCCTGATCCCCATAATCCTGACCTATACCGCGTTTGCCTTCTGGGTGTTCCGCGGCAAGGCCGATTCAAGAAGCCACTACTAGGGGAGGCCCGGCCTCCCGGCGGACAATGAAGGAACAAGAGTTGACCGATCTGATGACCTGCCTGTGGTTCGACCACGGCGAAGCGCGACCCGCGGCGGAATTCTATGCCGCCACCTTCCCTGACAGCCGCGTCGGCCGCGTCAACGCGGCGCCGGGCGATTTTCCCGGCGGGCAGCAAGGCGTCGAGCTGACCGTTGAATTCACCGTGCTCGGCAGACCGTTCCTCGGCCTGAATGGCGGCCCGAATTTCAAGCCCAACGAAGCCGTCAGCTTCGTCGTCTTGACGGAGGACCAGGCGGCGACCGATCGCTATTGGTCGGCCATCGTCGACAACGGGGGACGCGAAAGCGCCTGCGGGTGGTGCAAGGACAGATGGGGGTTTTCCTGGCAGATCACGCCGCGAAGGCTGCTCGAACTGACGGGGGGTCCGGACCGGGACGCCGCACAGCGCGCCTTCGCGGCGATGATGACGATGCACAAGATCGACATCGCCGCAATCGAGGATGCGGTTCGCAACACCTGACCGAAAGGACGCAACATGACGAATGGGACGATCACAATCGAGGCGACCGTGGCGGCGCCGCCGGACCGGGTCTGGCAAGCGTTCACGACACCCGCCGACATCACCGGATGGAACTTTGCCTCTGACGACTGGTGCTGTCCCCGCGCCGAGGTCGACTTGCGGCCCGGCGGCCGCTACCTGGCGCGCATGGAGGCGAAGGACGGCAGTTTCGGCTTCGATCTCGAAGGGATCTACGAAGAGGTCACGCCGCCTTCGGCCCTGACGCTGGTCCTGAGCGACGGACGCAAGGCGCGCACGACCTTCGAGCGGGTGACCGGCGGCACGCGGGTGATCACGGAGTTCGACCCCGAGGGACAGAACCCGCCCGAGATGCAACGCGACGGCTGGCAGGCGATCCTGAACAACTTCAAGGCCCATGTGGAAGGCTGACAGCAGCCGGTCTCGGCTGCCGTGGTGCCATCATCGCTCAAACCTCCACTGTCAATCCGAATGAATCAGGGCCACGCAGACCAATCAACGGGCTTTTTCCACACTATGCGGACTTTTCTGCCGTTGTTAATCTATGGACGTAGGTCTTCCCTTGGAAATTTACCCCTAGTTTTTTCGCAAGTGCGCACTGTATCGCGGCGCAAAATATGCTGTGAACGCCTTCACCTCAGGTCGGCGGTAGGCGGACGGATTCACCAACAGCCATACGGTCGATCCCAAGTCTTCGGGTAACTCAATGCAGTGGACGAGCGTGTCGTCGCTCTTCATGAACCGTGTCGGGAGAACTCCAATACCGGCCCCCATTTGAATAGCGGTTTCCATAGCCTTGAAGTCTTGGCAAGTCATAGCAATCTGATCCGACTTGATGCGCTGTAGCAGCCACTTATTGACCGGATGGATGGCCAGACTGCCACCAAAAACCAGATACTTATATCCACCCATTTCTGACTCCGAGTGGGGTAGATTAGATTTGCCGGCAAAGGACTTCGACGCGAACAACGAATGGGTAATCGTGGCAAGATTCCTGCAAATCAATGATGGATCGTCGATTTCCTTGTTTGTCCATCTGATCGCGATGTCCACATCTCCTGCCGATATGTCAATGGCGTCGTTACTTGGGACCAACTCAAAGTTCACGCTCCCATGGCGCTCGACAAATCCTTCGAGAATGGCGGAAAGGCGAGGATTAAATGCGTCCGTCACGGCAGTAATCCGAATGGTTCGGGATTGGGAAGACGCTAATTGGGCCGCCGTCGCATCCAATCCTTTGGCCGCTTTCTCAACTGCTTCGGCGCTCGGCAACAGCATCAGCGCGTCCTGTGTCGGTTTAAAACCTTGGGTGTTCCGTTCAAACAGAACCAGCTTGAGCACGTGTTCCAGTGCTTCAATGCGTCTTGCCACGGTGGGCTGTGCCATCCCGAGCGTCTTGGATGCCGCCAAGGTGGAACCGGCTCGCAATACTGCAAGGAAAACGCGCACATCTGACAGGTTCTGGAAAACGCTCTTCATTTTTGTAGAGCAGCACAACGCCAACGCAGATACCAGTAAAATTCACGCGTCCTTAGGCTCAATTCAAGGCCAATGAGAGGATCGACCAATGACACTTACATTCCCAGCTTTCAAACTCCCCAATCTGAAGTGGATTTACCGTGAGACTATCGCCAACCCCGCGACAGACGCCACGCCAGAACATGAAACTGCGTATGCTGAACGCGCTTTTCTGCGCGAGTTGTTGGCCTACAACCCAGAGGCCATTCAAAGCGACCTCGGCCTCATGGAAATGATGTCCCAGTATCCTCGGCAATTCTGAATGCTTTTTGTGACAAAGGATGCATCCAAAATGAGTTTCTTACCAACTGAGGTTCTCGATTTCTGGTTCCCTGACACGGGTCATCAAAACACGCCCGAGACATATGCAGCTTTTTGGTCGGAGCGTATGCAAGGCGGGATGGACGATGCGATCATTTCAAAGTTCGCCGACCTAACTCAAGCGGCAGCATCCGGTCAACTCGATCATTGGGCCGAAAAACCCCGCGGGCGGCTCGCCTTAATCATTGCTTTGGATCAGTTCCCGCGCTCTTTGTGGCGCAACAACCCCGCAGCATATGCGCAAGACATCCAAGCCGCGCGACTTGCTTTAGAAGGCATTTCAAACGGTCACTTTGCATGCCTCCAGCCGTGGGAAATGATGTTCTTTTATCTTGCGATTGCACATTGCGAGGGCCCGGATCACTTGGCGCGGATGCATAAGCTGGATGATGCAGTCGAACTGGTCATTGAAAAGCTCCCAGATCAACTTTGCGAAAGTGGTCCACGATTGCAGGCCCAACATCAAAAAGTCAAAAAGATCATTGCAGCATACGGAAGGCACCCTCATCGCAATGGCATTCTTTCGCGACGCTCGACCCCCGAAGAAGAGCTCTATATTTCTGAAGGTGATTTTCCACATCTTGCCAAGATGGAGCCTTACTGCATCCTGCAGCATTGGTAACTCTGGGCTCCAAGCGGCCATTTTCCGCACAGCAGAACCGTCGTACGCCCTTTGCGCAGGCTCCTCCGAAGCGACGCGCGCGCGACTCCTTACGAATAGTTAAGCCTCGCGCAAGTCCGGGCGCAGACCGTTGCGCTAGACGGCCCCATCGAACGCAAGCGGATCATTCGAAGCCCTTGCGACCGGGACCGGCGGAACCGACCGAACGTCCCGTCAACCGAGGGGGCGCCATCTTCATGAAATACACGAAACCTCTTCTGATTGCCGTAGCACTGGCCGCTGCGGCAGGTAGCCTTGCTTGGTACTGGAACCAACAGACCCTCTATCCGTCGACCGATGACGCCTATGTGCAGGCCAACATCCTCACCATAGCGCCGCAGGTTTCTGCGCATGTGGTGGAGGTGACCGTGGCCGAAGGTGCCCGGGTCGCGGCCGGGGCCGTGCTGGTCCGGCTCGATGACCGCGCACTGCAGGCAGCCGTCGCCTCCGCGGAAGCGCAGCTCGACCTTGCCCGCGAGTCAGCCGGGGCGGCGGGGTCCTCCGCGGATGCTGCCGAAGCCGAACTTGACGCCGCCCGCGCAGCGTTTACCGATGTCGAGTCCGGACTGACCCGCACGCGCGCCCTGTTCGACCGGGGCGACGTAGCCCGGGCCATGCTGGACGATGCGCAATCGGCGCGCGACCAGGCCGAGGCCCGCGTGACACAGGCAGAGGCCGCGGTGGCCGCAGCACGGCAGCAGGCCGGAATGCCGGGCACCGACAATGCTACAGTGCGCGCGGCGCAGGCAGCGCTGGACCAGGCGCGGCTCGCGCTGGATCATGCAACGATCACGGCACCTGTTGCGGGATGGGTCGCAAACCTGTCCCTGCGCCCCGGTGGCGTGGTGTCTCCTGGTCAGCCGCTTTTTTCTCTTGTGGAGGATGGCGCATGGTGGCTCGACGCCAATTTCCGCGAGACCGACCTGGCCCGCATCCGCCCGGGCCAGCCGGTGACGGTGGCCATCGACATGTACCCGGGCCTTGCGCTGGAAGGACAGGTCGAGGTGATTGGCGCCGGTTCCGGTGCCGTGTTCTCGCTCTTGCCGCCGCAGAACGCGACGGGCAACTGGGTCAAGGTCACACAGCGCTTTCCGATACGGATCGCACTAACGCCGCCCGATGATCCGGCGATGCAGTTGCGCGTGGGCGCGAGTGCCACCGCAACGGTCGACACCACGTCGGTCGATCAGGCAACCCAATGACCGCAATCACCGACACCGAAGCCGGGACAAGCCCGGCATCTGCCGTGCGCTGGACGGTGGTGATCGCGGTCGTCCTGACCGCCGTGCTGGAAATCCTCGACAGCACCATCGTCAATGTCGCGCTGCCCCACATCAAGGCGGCCTTCGGCATCACCAGCGACCAGACGGTCTGGATCGTCACCAGCTACATCGTCGCCTCGGTCGCGGTGATGCCGCTGACAGGGCTCCTGTCGCGCCGCTTTGGACGGCGCCGGCTCATAACCACGGCGATCCTGGGTTTTGCCGGGTTCTCGATGCTGGGCGGACTCTCGACCTCGATCGAGATGATGGTGGCCTGTCGCCTCGGCCAGGGCTTCTTCGGCGCCTTCATGATCCCGCTGTCGCAGTCGATCCTGTTCCAGAGCTTCCCCAAGGAAGACCGAGGCAAGGCGATGGCGCTGTTCGGGCTGGGCGTGGTGGTGGCCCCGGTTCTGGGGCCGACCATCGGCGCTCTTCTGACCGAGCATTTCTCCTGGCGCGCCGTCTTCTACGTCAACCTGCCCATCGCCGCGCTCGCGCTCACCATGATCATGGGCGAGTTGCCCAAGGAGTATATCCGCGAAGTGCGGGTGGACTGGATCGGGCTTGCCCTGATGATCACCGCCATCGGGGCGCTTCAGATGACGCTCGATCTCGGCGAGAGCCGCGAATGGTTCGCATCGAAGCTGATTCAGGTCGCAGCCCTTGTCGCCTTCGTTCTGGGCATCGTATTCGTCTGGCGCGGCTGGCGGCTCGGCGATAACATCATCGACTTCGCGATCCTGCGCGACCGCAGCTTCGCCGCTGCCAATGTGGCGATCATGGGGTTCGGCGTGGCGATGTTCGGGTCCATCGCGATCCTGCCGCTCTTCGTGCAGGGTCTGCTGGGCTATCCGATCGTCGATGCGGGCCTTTTGTTCATGCCGCGCGGGCTGGCGGCCGGGTTCTCGATGGTGATCACCGGCGCCGTCCTGTCAAAGCGGTTCGATCCGCGTGTCTTGATGGTGCTGGGGCTTCTGCTCACCGGCTACGGCAACGTGATGCTGGGATGGCTCAACCTCGAAGCCGGGTTCTGGAATCTGGCCTGGCCCGGCGTTGTCTCGGGCCTGGGCATGGGCCTGTTCTTCGTTCCGATGTCGACATTGGCGTTCCAGAACGTCACGAACGAGAAACAGGACGAAGCCTCGGGCATCTATGGTGTGACCCGTTCCCTGGGGTCGTCTATCGGGATCGCGATCATCGGCTGGCAGGTGGTGCAGCGGACCGGCTACCATTACGCAACGCTGGTTTCGGGGATCACGCCCTTTGACCGGAGCCTGATGGACTACCTCGCGCCGCTGGGTCTTTCACCGCAAAGCGCAGAGGCTGCCGCGCAGGTCTCGGGCGAAGTGATGCGGCAGGCGACCATGCTGGCGTTTCAGGATGCCTTCTTGCTCTCGGGCCTCGCGGCCTTTGCGATGTTGCCGCTGGCCCTTGTGATGAAGTCGCCACTGCGGGGAACCGGCGCCCCCGCAATGGCGCATTGATCCCGCGCCCTCGAGGTTGATCCTATGACCCTCGCACCGCTTCTGAACGCGACACCGACGATCCAGTTTCACGCCTTCGCCGCGCTTGCGGCATTGCTTCTGGGCCTCGTCCAGTTCGCCCTGCCCAAAGGCACCCTGCCGCACCCGACGATGGGCTTTGCCTGGACCGCGCTGATGCTTGTCGCCGCCGTCTCGTCGTTCTGGATACACACACTGACCAGCGCGATTTGGGGCCGGTTCAGCGCGATCCACCTCTTGTGGGTCTTCACGCTCTTCGCGCTGCCGCTCGCGGTCTGGCGGGCGCATACCCACCGGGTCGCCGCGCACAGGCGGGGCATGACGCTCCTGTTCTTCGGTGCGCTGCTGATCGCGGGGGCATTCACGCTGTGGCCCGGGCGGGTGATGCACGACGTGGTGTTCAGCACGCATTTCTCGACGGACGGGCATGCCGCGTTCGAAGCCGGAGGACGGGGATGACTTCGCCTGCAAACAAGGTCCGCTTGCCGGGCGTCTTCACGACTTTTGTCGCAGGCCTGCTGGTTCTCCTGCCGCTTGCGCTGACGTTCGCCATTCTCGGTTGGCTCGCTGGCTGGATCGCCGGCCTCATCGGCCCAGGCTCCCTGATCGGCCGGTTCTTTCTCGCTGCCGGGACCGGTCTGGTCGGCGCCGATCACCAGACAGTCGCTTTCCTTCTCGGCCTGACGGGCACTTTGCTGCTTGTCTGGGCGCTGGGTCTGGTTGCGCGCACGCGGGCGCGAGCCGCGCTCTCGGGGGCCATCGACCGGCTGGTCGGGCGCTTCCCCATCGTGCGCGGCATCTACAAGCCTGTCGCGCAGGTGGTACGCCTGTTGTCCGAGGCGCCTGATGCGGAGCTGAGCGGGTTGTCCGTAGTCAGCTGCCGGCTCGGCGGCCCGCAGGGCGTGGACCTGTTGGGGCTGCTGACCTCGCACGAGATCTACGTCGTGGATGGCGAGCGGCGACGAATGGTCTATATCCCGACAGCGCCGTTGCCGATGTCCGGCGGGCTGCTGCTGGTCCCCGCAGAAGCGGTCCGACCCGTGCCGGGCATGAGCGCCGACGAACTCATGCAGGTCTACCTGTCGCTGGGCCTGGCGGTGCCCGAGGGTCTGTCCCGCGCGGCGCCGCAAGACGCCACCCTCCCGCCCGGGGATTGACCCTTGCGCCGCCGATCCAGCGAGACGCCTGACGTCATCGGCGCGCTCGGCAGCGTCTTCGGCGACATCGGCACCAGCCCGCTTTATGCGGCCGCGTCGGTGGCCGCGTTCCTGCCGGACCGGGCCGAGGCCAGCGTGGTGGGCGGCGTGTCGCTGGTTCTGTGATCCCTTACGCTTATCGTGACGCTGAAATACGTCCAGGTCCTGGGGCGGCTCGGCGATGACGGCGAAGGCGGGATCCTGGCGCTAGCGCATCGTCTCGATGTGTTCGGCAACATGCGCCGGTCTCTGGCGATTGCAGCGGTCCCCGGCGTGGCGCGGCTTGTCGGCTTTGCGGTCATCACCACTGCGATCTCTGTACTGACCCGCACCTCCTGGAACGCGGAGCCGCGGGCCACGAGGCAGCGCAGCACGTCTAGGTCGGCGACGATCCCCCCGAGCTCGCCCGCCTCGACCACCGCACGGGCATTGATGTCCAGTTCAGCGATCGCCGCAGAAGCGTCGAACACGGCGATATCGCTGTTGCAGAAGGGCCGGTGGAGTTCTCGTTCATTGACCTGCCCCCCAAGGCTCCCTCAGTCATAACGAGAGTCTGCGGGTCTCGTTTTCATATTCTCGGTCGTCTGATGGGGCAAGCGTGCCGGGTGCGGAGCCCTCAGATTGCTCAAGCGTCCGGCGCGCTTCTGCGGGTGTCTGGTTGCCGAGCGATGAGTGGGGTCTGACGTTGTTGTAGTCGTATCGCCAGAACGCCAGCGTGCGCCGGGCATCCTCCAGGCTGTCGAACATCTCCTCGTTCAGGAGCTCGTCGCGCAGGCTGCCGTTGAAGCTCTCGATGAAGGCGTTCTGCTGCGGTTTGCCCGGATCGATGTAGTGCCAGTCGACATCGTTGTCGTTGGCCCACTTCAGGATTGCCCGGCTGGTGAACTCGGTCCCGTTGTCGCTGACAATGCTGGCCGGTCTGCCATGGACCCGGACAAGCGCATCCAGCTCCCGCGCGACTCTAGCCCCTGAGAGGCTCGTGTCGGCCATCAGGCACAGGTTCTCGCGGCAGCAATCATCGTTCACCGCCAGAATGCGGAATCGACGGGACGCCCCGAACGTGTCTGACAGGAAGTCCATCGACCAACGTTCGCCTGGTCTCAGCGCCTCCGGCATTGGTGCCCGCGATCCCCGCGCCCGTTTGCGGCCCCGTCGTCGTCTGACACCCAGCTTCTCATCCGTGTAAAGCCGATAGAGCTTCTTGTGGTTCATGATCATTCCCTCGCGTTCCAGCATCACGCCAATCCGCCGATAGCCGAACCGGCGGCGCTTGGCAGCGACGGCCTTCATCTTCTTGCGTATCTCGGGATTGTCCGGCGGGCGTTCACGCCGGACTGTCTTCGGATCGACACCGACAAGTCGGCAGGCCCGGCGTTGCGAGATGTCATGATCCCGCATCGCCCTGAGCGCTGCCTCTCGCCGCTCATTCGGTGTCGTCAGTTCTTTCCCAAAAGATCCTTCAGCACCACGTTGTCCAGCATGGCGTCGGCCAGCAGCCGCTTGAGCTTGGCATTCTCGTCCTCCATCGCTCTCAGCTTCGCGACATCAGACACCTCCATGCCGCCATACTTCGATTTGTATTTGTAGAACGTTCCCTGGCTGAGGCCGTGCTTGCGACACACCTCGGCCGTCGGCATCCCGGCTTCCTGTTCTTTGATCATCCCAATGATTTGGGCTTCCGTGAAACGGCTCTTTCGCATTCGTTTGCTCCTTCAAAAGGTTGAGCAAACTCTACATCAGAACGAGGGAAGCTTCGGGGGGCAGGTCATCATGTGTGCAAGATGTGCGGCCTGCACATGCGCGACTGCCGCCAGCGCCTCGGACGAGGTGCTGGACATCTTGCCTCGAACGGAGAAGCCCAACGCGGCATTGTCAGGCGTTGCCGCAAAGGACCAGACCGCGGGCGCAAGCGCCACGACGATTGCGGTCGTCAGCAGAAGGGACTTGGTGAAACGCCTCATGGAGTCGTCCCTGGAGATAGCGGACGTGCGATTGAAGACGGACCATCCATGGCTTGGCTGGGCAGGGCTGACCCGAAACTTACGAATTCGCAAGTTTCCGCAGGCAAAGCGTTACCCGAAGACCGGGATCGGCATCCTCCAGCCCGAGCGTACCGCCGTGCCGGTCGGCGATTGCCCTGACAAGGGCAAGCCCGAGGCCATTGCCGTCGAGCGACCGCGCGGCATCGGCGCGATAGAACGGCTCGAAGACACGGGCCCGCAGGTCCGGCGGGATGCCCGGGCCATTGTCGGCAACACTCAGGTTCACCGCTCCGCCCGACGTGTTTGCATCCATCCGGATCGTCGCGCCGTCGCCGGCATGGGTGATCGCGTTCTGCACGAGGTTTACGACAAGCTGTGCCAGCATCTCGGGGTCGCCATACACCATCAGCGGCGCGTCGCCGCGGGCATAGACCAAGTGCTGAGCCGCGTCCTCGGCCACAGGCACATACGTGTCGGCCACCTCGTCGAGCACCTCGCACAGGTCGAAGGGCTTCATCACCCCCAACTCGCCGCTTTCAATTCGCGCGATCCGCAGGATCGAGGCGATGACGCTCTGTAGTTGCGACAAGTCCGCCAGCGACTGTTCGATCTCTCCGCGCGCGTCCCCGCCCGCCTCGACCCGCACCAGCGCCCGCTCTATTCCCAACGTCGCACGGGCGAGCGGACGGCGCAGGTCGTGCGCGACCGAGGCCGCCGTACGCTGGGTTTGGTGGAACAGCACGTCAAGCTGGTCGAGATGGTCGTTGATCCGTCGCGCGATGCGGTCGATCTGGTCATTGCCGGCGCCGGTTTCGATGCGCGCCTCTGTTTCGCCGTGCGCCACGCGGTCGAGCGCCGCCTCCATGCGCTCAAGCGAGGTCTGGCTATTGCGGCTGAGCAAATAGCCTATCACGAGGATCGACAGGACAACGATGAAGCCGGCAATCGCGAAACCGCGAATGATGCTCTGCCGACCGAGTGCGATCACGTCTGTATTTCGACCTGTCACAACGAGATAAGGACCGACTTCCTGAGCATGGAGGATATAGGTCGCCATGCCTGCATTGTCCGGGTCCAGTCGCAGCGTCGACCATTGCCCCGCAGGCAGAACAACGTCGATATTGCCCACCAAGCGCACTCCCGCGGCGTCGTAGATCGCATGCACGAACAATCGCCCGTTCGAGGCGCGGCTGAGGGCTGTCACCGCAGGAACCAGCCGACCGGCGCCTTCATTCCGCTCGACGAACCCAAGAGTGGTCTCCATGTCGGTGACCTGGGCGCGCAGCAGGTCGGTCATCTCGTTTGTGAGCCCGCGCACTGCGAGCGCGCCGCCAAGGGTGAGGACGACAACAAAGAACACCACAGACCATAGCGCCGCCTTGAAGGCGCTGCCCGACAGGATGTCAGCGCGGTCCATGGATCGAGTAGCCGGTATTGCGGATGGTGTGAATGAGGGCCACGTCGAACGGTTTGTCGATCTTGGCCCGAAGCCGGCTCATGTGGGTTTCGAGTACGGTCGTGTTGGGTTCAAAGCTGAAGTTCCAGATCTTCTCCAGCAGCATGGTGCGGGTCAACACGCGGCCCGCGTTGCGCATCAACGCTTCGAGCAACTGGTATTCCTTGGTCTGCAACTCGATGACTTGGCCCTGCCGCCGCGCGGTCCGCGACAGCAGGTCCAGCTCCAGGTCATGGACCTTGAGTGACGTGACCTCGACATGGCTGGAGCGCCGCCGCGTCAGTGCCGCGATCCGCGCTTTCAGTTCCGAGAAGTGGAAGGGCTTGGTCAGGTAGTCGTCACCCCCCGCCGACAGCCCCTCGACCCGGTGATCGACATCGGCGAGCCCGGTGAGGAAGATCACCGGCATCTCCGATCCCGCGGCGCGCAGGGCCCGGACCACCGACACCCCGTCCATGCCCGGCATCATCCGGTCGAGGATCGCCAGGTCGCAGGGGTTGTACAGGCAATAAGTCAGCGCATCGCGGCCGTCGGCGAAATGCTCGACGCTGTGGCCCTCCTCCTCAAGGCCGGACCGGACGTAATCCGCCAGCTTGCGGTCGTCTTCTGCCAGCATGATCTTCACGGTCGAGACGGTCCTTTCCCTGTAACCTCGCTATTTTGCACGCCGCAACGGTCTGCGCCACTTACGTATTTGTAAGTTTCGCCCAAGGCTGATGTAGGCCGGAAGGGCGATGCCTGTTCCTGACGAAAGTCGTTCATTTGACAGGACACACCCCGATGGCCACGCAATCCGACGTTTCTGCCGACATGGGACGGGACCTCCGAACCAGCCTTGGATGGCTGGCGGGCGGTTTCCTCTTGCTCGGTATCTTCTCTGTTCTCGTGCCAGCCGCCGCCACGATCGCCGCAACCTTGCTGGTCGCCACGGCGCTCCTGTTCTGGGGCGGTCTCGGGCTCTGGATGTCGCTGTCGCTGAGAGGCCTGCCGGAATGGAAGCTCTCGGCGGGTGCATTCGGCCTGGTCGCGGCGTTGGGCCTTGCATTCCTGGTCTTCCCGGCTGTCGGCGCCGAGGTGATGACGCTTTTCGTCGTGGCGGGGTTCCTGATCGAAGGTATCTTCTCGATCCTTTTCGGCCTGCGTCTCAGCCGCAATACATCCCGCTGGGGCTGGATGGTGGCCAGCGGTGCCGCGGCTTTGGCGCTTGGCCTCGTGGTGCTGATCGGCTGGCCGGGAACAGCCACATGGCTGCTCGGACTGCTGATCGGCGTGAATTTCCTGACCACCGGCGCGGCTCTTCTGGCGCTGCGCGCATCGATCCGGCCCGTGGCCCGATGACGAAGGCGCCGGTGACGCCCCGGACCTGCCATGTCTGCGGCAAGGTCTTTGCTGTTCACACCATGCAGCCCTGGGTCGCGGTGCGGCCCGGCGTAGCGCGCATGATCGAGGCCGCACGTCCCGGCTGGACGGAGGGGGACTAATTCTGCCAGGACGATCTGACGAAGGCGCGGCGCGACTATGTCGAGGCGCTTCTCGAGGAGGAACGCGGCGAACTGGGTGCTATGGACCGGCAGGTGGTCGATGCGCTTGCCGCGCACCAGATTGTGACGCAGAACGTCGCCGAGGACGCGACCGGCCGCCGGACGCTGGGCGACCGGGTCGCGGACCGCGTCGCGAGCTTCGGCGGCAGCTGGACCTTCATCCTCGGGTTTGTCGGCGTGCTGGTCCTGTGGATCGCGGTCAACCTGGCCCATGTCTTCCGCCAGCCGTTCGATCCCTACCCCTTCATCCTGTTGAACCTCGTCCTGTCGTCGCTGGCCGCGCTGCAGGCGCCTGTCATCATGATGAGCCAGCGCCGGCAGGAACTGAAGGACCGGATGCGGGCCGAGAACGACTATCGCGTCAATCTCAAGGCAGAGTTGGAGATCCGGCAGTTGCATGAAAAGATCGATCACCAGTTGGCCCACCAATGGGAAAAGCTGGCCGAACTGCAAAAGATCCAGATCGACCTTCTGGAAGAAGGACGCCATGACCGAAACCGCCGCTGAGCCGCGCGCCGCACGCTGGCTCACGCTGACCGAGCATCGGCTGGTCCGGGCCGCTTTGCCGCTTGCCATCGTGGTCATCGCGGGCGTCGTTCTGCACCGCCTGTCCGGCGAGGTGCATCTGAATGACATCCGGGCCGATCTTGCGGCCACAAGCCCGCGCGCAATAGCGCTTGCCATTCTTGCCACGCTGGTGAGTTTTGCCGCAATCTCGCTTTATGATGTGATCGCGGCCCGAGCGGTGGCGCCCGGAACAATCCCCGAGCGGATCGCCGCCATCACCTGCGCGGCGGGCTATGCCCTTTCGAACATGCTGGGGTTCTCCTACGTCACAGGGGCAGCGGTGCGGTATCGCATCTATGCGGGCTATGGGCTCGACTTCGCGCGCGTGGCGCTTTTGATTGCCTATTCCTGGAGCGGGTTCTGGGCCGGCCTGATCCTGCTCTTGGGTGCACTCTTTGTCGCGCATCCGCAGGGCGTCTCCGCGGTCCTGCCCATTTCGGGCGCTGTGGAAACGACTGTCGGCATCGTCCTGCTCGGTGCGCTGGCGGGCTTCTTCGTGTTTCTCCGGTTCGGACCAAGGCGCGTCCGCATCCTTGGCACTGACGTGAACCTTCCATCCACCGGACATGCCGCAGCCCTGACGACCACGTCGCTGGTCGATCTCGTCGCAACGTCGCTCTGCCTATATGTGCTGATGCCCCCCGACCTAGTGGGCAACTATCCATTCTTCTTTTTCGTCTTCGTGGTGGCCGTCGGCCTTGGTGTGCTCAGCCATGCGCCCGGCGGCCTCGGAGTTTTTGAGGCCACTGTTCTTGCGGGTATCGGCGCGACAGGTCGGTCTGATGCGTTGGCGGCCCTGCTTCTCTACCGCGTGATCTACACGGGCCTTCCGTTCGTCGTGGCGAGCCTCGGGCTGGTTGCCGCCGAAATGCGAATCCGGCGCGCGGCGATAGGTAGCGCGGCTCGGACCGCCGAGACCATCGTCCGCCCCTTCGTGCCGCTCCTGTCCTCAGGCGTGGCGCTGACGGCTGGGGCGATCCTGCTGGTGTCTGGCAACCTCCCGGCCGTTGGAGACCGGATCGGCACGCTCGAACATACCCTGCCTCTCGGCCTCGTCGAGGCGTCTCACCTTGCGGGCAGTGTCGCGGGCGTGCTGCTCCTTGTCGTGGCGCGAGGACTCTACCGGCGTCTGTGGCGGGCGTGGGCGGTTGCGCTTGCGCTCCTCTGCATCGGCATCGTCGCCTCGCTCGCGAAGGGCCTCGACGTGGAGGAGGCGCTCATGATGGTCCTTGCCGCGAGCGTGCTATGGGTGTTCCGCAGCGCCTTCACTCGCGTCGAAGGGGCCGCGCCGCTGCGCGCAGGCCTTGGCTGGTTCCTGAGCATCGCGGTCCTGTTTGCCGCGCTCGTCTGGATCGGTCTTCTGGCCTTCCGCCACGTGGAGTATCGCGATGCATTGTGGTGGCAGGCCTCGTGGTCCGGCGACGCATCGCGGTTCCTGCGTTCAAGCCTTGCCGGCGCGGTCGTCCTCGGCGCGCTTGCGCTGAACGCCATCCTCGGCGCGCGCGTAAGACGTCACGAGGCCGAACCGATTCCGCAGGCCGTGCGGCGGCTGGTCGCCGAAAGCCCCGAGAGCGAGGCCAATATCGGGCTACTGGGCGACAAGAGCTTCCTTCTTGACGCGGAAGAGAAAGCCTTCCTGTCGTACGGCGACACAGGCACGGCACTTGTCACCAAAGGCGACCCGTTCGGCGATGTTGCCGCTGGCGCCGGACTTCTCTGGCGCTTACGCGAAATGGCCGATCGCGAGGGAAAGCGCGCGGTGTTCTACGCGGTGTCCCTGAAATACCTGCCCGTGTTCCTCGACATGGGACTGGCCGTCGTGAAGTTCGGCGAGGTCGCCCGCGTCGATCTGGGCAGCTTCACGCTGGACGTCCCCACGATGAAGGACTTCCGGCACGCGAAGAACCGCGCCGCGCGCGAGGGCTACCGGTTCGAGATCGTGCCAGCCGCGTCCTTCGCAAGCATCGCGCCAAGCTTGCGGTTGGTTTCCGATGCATGGCTCGCGCAGAAACAGGGCAAGGAAAAGCGGTTCTCGCTCGGTTACTTCGACGCGGCGTACCTCGCGAACTTCGACACAGCCGTCCTGCGAGCACCCGAGACCGGCCGGATCGTCGCCTTCGCCAACGTCCTGGCAGGCGCGCGGGTCGAACTTTCCGTCGATCTCATGCGCTACGACCCGAAAGGGCCGAACTTCGCCATGGACGCGCTTTTCGGCGAGCTGATGCTCTGGGGCAAGGCGCAGGGTTTCAAATGGTTCAACCTCGGTGCGGCACCCTTCTCGGGGGCCGAAACCCATGCGCTCGCCTCGCCCTGGCAACGTCTCGGCGGCTTCGTCTACGAGCATGGCGAGGACATTTACCATTTCGAGGGGCTCCGGAGCTTCAAGGAGAAGTTCCATCCCGTCTGGACGCCCAATTACATCGCCTGTGCCCGGGGCCTTGGCGTGGCGCAGGCGTTCATGGACGCCAATCTCCTGATCTCGGGTGGCATGAAGGGCCTGATGCGCAAGGGGACGGCCACATGATCGAACGCTACGCGGACCATTCCGCCAATGAACGCACCTTCCTGGCCTGGGTCCGGACGGTGATCTCTATCGAGGGCTTCGGTATCGCCGCGGCGCGGATCGGCAACGGTGCCACCCAGAGCTGGACCGAGCCCGCGCTCCTTGGCGCGGGCGGGCTGGTCATCGGGCTGGCCTTCCTGCGCATGCGCCGGATCCGGATGCCGATCGATTCGGCCGAGACGTTGGAGGACGAAGCGGTCCCCGCGGACGCGCTGCTGTTGCTGCTGACATTGGCGCTCTTCGGCCTCATCGCCGTCTTCGCGCTGCATGTGAGTTGAGCGGCGGGCGGGCGGATCGAATGTTGGCGAAGCTGGAAAGAGCCAAGGTCGCAATGGACCCCGAACGCCTGCGCCCGCCGGCCGGGATCTGGGTGCAAGGGTGCGCGTCGATGCTGACGGACATATCGTCCGAGATGATCCACGCGCTTTTTCGCCACATTCGCGTTGGTCGTCCTTTGGACAATGTCGGACACTGGCGGGCGGCACCACGGCAGGGCCTAAGGGCTGCCGGTCAGACCGGCTCTGGCCAGAGGTCCTGAAGCGCCTTTCCCCGCCCGGCTGGGGCCGTCAGCGCCGCATCGATGGCCTTGGAAAGCGCCATCAGGAGCTTGTCGATGAAAACGGAGCCCGACCACGCGAGCCGACAGGTGGCCACGCAAGCGGCCGACAAGCTCGGGCGCGGCAGAGGTCCCGGGGTCTGGATGTTCATGTCAGTCTCCGTGAAAATGTGGACCGGGGATGACGCCCCGCAATCACGGGCGCCTGTTGCACGGATTACACCCTTGTTAGGTGCGCGGGGCTACCGGGCCTCGGCATCGAGACGCAGCCGCACGGCACACTTGCGCACTTCGGGGGAAGACTTGTTCGTGGTCTTGCTCATGATGCTCCATCCTTATGTGTTCAAGGTCGGGCATACCGAGAAGGCAGGTGGGTCCCCGTTACATCCCGGGAAGGCAGATCCCGCCGAATAGCAATGGGCACATCTGCGCGGCCGCTATAAGAACCTGAACAGTTGCAAGGGGCGACCGCCATGCCGAGCAGATCAAGACAATGGAGGTCGCGCATGGCCGCACGGAACGGTGCGCTGTGACAGGCCCCGACTGTGGCCGCATCTGCGAACATCAACAGGTCTCCACCGTGCAGCGCATCGCCGGCAACGGCATTGGCGACACGCGCTGGAGCCGTTTTCTTCACGGCGAAGACCGGCTGATGCCAAAGGATTGAATCAGGCCGGCGCGGCGGCCTTCGGGCTTTTGGGTTGAACGCCGCGATCGCACCTGGCGAGATCCTGCTTCCTGCGTGGCGGGCGGTTGCGACGAAACGCGCAGGCCGGACCAGATAACCATGCCGCTCGGATCGCATTCATGTGACGTTCTCTGCGTCGCGGGAGGAACGCGAGACGACAAGACTAGGAAACGAAAAAGGGAGGAAGACGTGCTTCACAATGATTTTCGCGGGCCCAGGACCCTGATGGGCGCGGCTGCGCTGGTCACGCTTGGCCTGGCGGCACCGGCGTTTGCGCAAGACCAGCTATCCATCGCCACCGGCGGCACCGGCGGGGTGTACTACCCGATGGGTGGCGGACTGGCGGAGGTCATCAACGCCCATGTCGAGGGCTACTCGGCCACGGCAGAAGTCACCGGCGCATCCGTCGAGAACATGGGGCTTGTCGCTACCGGCGATACGGACCTTGCCATCGGTCTCGCGGACACGGTGTACCAGGCCTATAGCGGCACCGGCCGCTTCGAGGGGCAGCCATTGCCAATGGTGCGCGGGCTGGCGTCGCTTTACGCGAACATGGTGCATATCGTGGCGCTTGAGGGCAGCGGCATCACCACGCTCGACGACCTGCGCGGCAAGCGCGTATCCGTCGGTGCACCCGGTTCCGGCACCGAGGTGAACACAGCGGCCATTCTCGAGGCCAACGGCATCACCTATGACGATATCGTCGAACAGCGCCTGAACTTCAACGAAACCGCCGACGCTCTGGCCAATGGCGATATCGATGCGGGCTTCTGGTCCGTCGGCGCGCCGACGTCTTCGATCCTGAACCTCGCCACGACGCAAGACATCGTGATCATCGCGCTTGACGAAGACGAGCTGGCCGCCGCCGCCGCCGCTGACGCCACCTTCGCCGTGACCACTCTGCCGGGCGGTACATATACTGGCGTCGACGAGGACATTGCCGTCCTGGGAATCCCCAACGTGCTGACCGTGTCCTCGGAAATGTCCGACGACCTCGCCCATGCGATCACCAGCGCCATGTTCGAGAACATCGCCGAGATGCAGGCCGTGCACCCGGCAGCGAACCAGACCACGGTCGAGTTCACTCTCGCCGCAACGCCGGTGCCGCTGCACCCCGGTGCGATCCGTTACTTCGAGGAGATCGGCGCGGATGTGCCGGATCGCCTGAGACCCTGAGCGCTGGATGAGAGGGGGGCTTGCGGCCCTCCTCCTGTCTCGCGTCGCTTCGGTCTCCAACGCGGAGACGCTTGTTGCGACGCGCGGCACCGGCGAGGACGTCGCACGGATCTGTTTGCCGGGCGGGACGTGGGTGGTGCGTCTTGCGGAACCAACCGGTCCGGGGTTTTCGGTGACCGGTTGCCACCACAATCGGGGACGGCCACATGGTTCTTGTACGCTCGCACCTTCCGGATTTTGCGGCCGGTCTGGACCATATCCCGGGCCGTGGTCGCCAGGTGTCGGATGGTCAGGGCGGTTATTTCATCGAGGATCTGGACGAACCCGTGCCGGGAAACGCCTATGTTCTGCGCCCCGGGCGCGGCGGTGTCGATCACCGCATCCGCATGGGTGGACAGGAAATCGCGCTTTCCGACGCGGCGCCGCGCGCGCGGGTGCGGATCGCGCTTGAACCCGACGAAGAATAGGACAGCGCCATGTCGGACACCGCAGAATTCCTGCCAAAGGCCGCGCCGCAACCAAGGTTGATCCTGCGCCTCATCGCTGTTGTGGGCATCGCGCTTTCGCTGTTTCAGCTCTACGCCGCCGGCTTGCAGCCGCTGGGCCTGTTCTTTCAGCGGCCCATTCACCTTGGCTTCATCCTTGTGCTGTGCTTCCTGACGTTTCCGGTCACCGGCAACCGCCGTCCGCGCGGTGCCGTCGGCTGGATCATCGATGGCGTGTTGATTTGCGCGGGCATTCTTGTGGGCCTGTGGGTGCCGATGAACATCGACACCATCGCCAACGCCATCTTCCCGCGCGACATCGACGTGGCCGTGGGCATCGTCACCGTTCTCGTCGTGCTGGAGGCCGCGCGGCGCGCCGTGGGCCTTGGCATGACGATCATCGGCGCGGTTTTCATCCTTTATGCCTTTTCCGGGGGCCGTGGCGAGATCCCCTGGCTGGGTGACTGGATGCCCGGCATCCTGAACCACCGCGGTTATTCGCTGGAACGCCTTGCCAGCCAGCTGACGCTTGGGGCCGAGGGGATCTTCGGCATCCCGCTGGGCGTGGCATCGACCTTCGTGTTCGTCTTCGTGCTGTTCGGCGCGTTTCTGGAGGTGACCGGCGCGGGCAAGTTCTTCATCGATCTGGCCTATGCCGCCACCGGGCGCCAGCGCGGCGGACCGGCCAAGGCGGCGGTCATCGCGTCCGCGGGCATGGGCTCGATCTCTGGCTCTGCCATCGCCAATGTGGTCACCACGGGCGCGTTTACCATCCCGCTGATGAAGAAGCTCGGCTACCGCCCCGCGCAGGCCGGCGGGATCGAGGCCGCGGCCTCGACGGGCGGGCAGATCATGCCGCCCCTGATGGGCGCGGGCGCCTTCCTGATGAGCGAGTTCACGCAGATGCCCTACGTGGACATCGTGCTGGTCTCGATCTTTCCGGCGGTTCTCTACTTCGGGGCGGTCTACCTGCTGGTGCACCTTGCCGCCGTCAAGCAGGGCATGACGGGCCTTGCGTCCGAGGACCTGCCCAAGGTGCGACAGGTGCTGATCGACGGCTGGCATTTCCTGTTGCCGCTGGTGGTGCTGACCTGGCTGCTGATCGCGGGCTATTCGCCGATGCGCGTGGGTTTTTACGCCATCGTGTCGGTCGTCGCGGCGGCGGGCGCGCGCGCGCTCTGGAATTTCCTGCGGGACGCGCCCACGGCGGCGGGCTTCGTGGCCATGTGTAGGCGCGGGGTCGAGATGACGCTCAAGGCGCTGGAGCTTGGCGCGCGCAACGCGGTCGCCGTATCCATGGCCTGCGCGGTGGCGGGCATCATCGTGGGGGTCGTGGGGCTGACGGGCCTCGGGCTGAAGTTCTCGGCCATGATGATCGCCTTCTCGGGCGGCAACCTGCTTCTGGCGATCCTGCTGGTCATCATCGCCAGCCTGATCCTTGGCATGGGGCTGCCGGTGACGGCGGCCTATATCGTGCTCATCATCCTCGTCGGCCCGGCCCTGACCGAGGAGTTCGGCGTGCCGATCCTGATCGCGCACCTCATGGTGTTCTGGTATTCGCAGGACAGCAACGTGACCCCGCCCGTGGCGCTTGCCGGGTTCGCCGGGGCGGCCATCGCCGGATCCAAACCAATGGAGACGAGCCTTCAGGCATGGAAATACGCAAAAGGGCTGTATCTGATCCCGCTCTTCATGGTCTTCAACGAGTCGATCATCCTCGGAGGCCCCCTGCCGCTGGTGCTCTGGAACGGGGCCATCGCGATCATGGCACTGGTCGCCTTCGCCGCAGTGCTGGAGGGCTATCTTTGGGCGCCGATGCCCGCCTGGATGCGTGTCCTTCTGCTTCCGGGCATCGTTGCCCTCTTCTGGCCCGACATCCGCATCCAGATTGCCGGGGCGGTGCTCGTCGCGGCGCTGCTGTCGCTAAACTGGGTCGCGGCGAGACGGGAGCGTGGCCAGATGCCCGTGACATCATGAGGGCCACCCGTTCCCGGACCGCGAAGGCCGAGAGCGACCTGCTCAAGGCAGTTCTCTGACCGTGGCCCGGTCCCTCGTCCTTGCCTGCCTGTCGGCGGCCGTGGTCTGGTTCATCGCGCAGTCCCTGGCGATCGGAACGGCGCGCAAGGAACTGGACCAGACCCTGTTGCTGACAACCCGAGCCGTCGAGGCGGAAATCGACAGGCTTCGCGCCTTGCCGTCGGTTGCCGCAGAAGATGCCCGTGTCCGGCGGGCCTTGTCCGGAACCGGACCATTGCAGGACGCGAACGCCTATCTCGAACTGGTGGCAACCCAAACCGGGGCGGACGAATTGTTCCTGATCGATGCCAAGGGCGAAACGATCGCGGCGTCGAACTGGAACGAGCCGGGCAGCTTTGTCGGCCAGAACTATGCCTTTCGTCCCTATTTTCAGGATGCCCTGACCACGGGGCGGGGCCAGTTCTACGCGATCGGCGTCACCACGGGCGTTCCGGGCTACTTTCTTTCGGCAGGGTTCGATGTGGGCGGCAGCGTCGGCGTGATGGTCGTCAAGCTGGACCTGCGCCCCCTTCAGCAAACCTGGCGCGCCGCCGAAGCCGATGTCGCATTGGCCGACGAGCATGGCGTCGTCTTCCTGTCGGCCCGCCCTGAATGGCAGTACCGCCCGCTTGTCGGCCTGACGCCTGAAACGCTGGATCACCTCATTGCGACACGGGCCTACGAGGGGGTCGGGCTGGGCGAGACAAGGCCGCTTCTTTCACAGCAACCGGACGGGGCCGATGCCTTTGGCGACACCTGGATCGCTCGTCTCGGGCCGGTTCCGGCGACGGACGGCCAGGTCATCGCCGCGCGTCCGATGCGCGGGCTGCAACTGATTGCACTGGGATGGGCCGCGCTTGCCGCCTTGGCCACGCTCGCCGTGGCCGCGACGGTCAAGGGCGTTGAGCAACGCCGCCAGATCATCGCCATGCGGCTGTCGCAGTCCGAAAAGCTTGAGGCGATGGTGGTCGCGCGCACCGCGGATCTGGCGCGCGAGGTCGAGGCCCGCAAACAAGCCGAAACCGATCTGCGCACCGCGCAAGAGGCCCTGATCCATACCGAGAAGATGGCCGCAATGGGTCGTATGTCGGCAGCCATTGTCCACGAGATCAGCCAGCCGCTGGCCGCGATGGAAGCGACATTGTCAGCGGCTGAACTTGGTATCCGGTCGGATGATGGCAAGACGTCGGGCCGGATCGACAAGGCGCGCGACATGATCCGCCGGATGCAGCGGACCACGAAACACCTCAAGAGTTTTGCCCGCAAGGATACCGTGGAACTCAGCCTGATCGATCTGCGCGCCCCGCTGAAGTCCGCGCGCGACCTGGTGCTGCCGCGCGCAAAAGCAGTCGGGGCGACGCCGGTCCTGCGGATGCCGCCAGACCCGGTGCACGTCATGGCGGGCGCGGTCCGCATCGAACAGGTTGTCGCGAACCTGCTGCTCAATGCACTGGACGCGGTCGAAGCCGCGCCGAAACCCCAGATCAGCGTCACGCTTGCCATGAATGCTGCGCATGCGGTGATCACGGTGAGAGACAACGGCGACGGGATAGACGATGCCGATCTGCCGCGCGTGGCCGAGCCGTTCTTCTCGACCAAGCACAACGGCGAAGGGCTCGGGCTGGGTCTTGCCATCTGCAAGGCTATCCTTGCCGATTTCTCCGGCACGCTCGATATTCGATCGGACCCTCGGACCGGAACGCAGGTCGTAGTGTTGTTGCCGCTTGCCAAGACCGGGGACGGAACGGAATGACGGAACGCATTCACATCGTGGACGACGATGTCGACCACCTCACGGCCCTGTGCGATCTTGTAGAGGCCGCCGGCTACACGGTGCGCGCGTTTCAAGCCGCCAAGGACCTTCTGTTGGCGATGTCGCCGCCGCCCGACATGGTCATCAGCGACCTGCGCATGCCGGATATGGACGGCATCGGCCTGCTTCATGCCCTGCGCGAGACGTCGTTGTCGGTTCCCGTTGTCCTGCTCACCGGCCACGGCGATGTGGTGCACGCTGTCGAGGCCATCCGGGCCGGGGCTGAAGACTTTCTCGAGAAGCCCTATGATTCCGTGCATCTGCTTTCGGTCATCCGGCGGACGCTGGATGCCCAGGCGGCCCGCAGAGAGGTTGCGCGGCTTCAGCACGTCCTGTGCGAACGGGATGAGGTGAGCATCCTTGGACGGTCCCGGGCCATGCGTGCCTTTCGCAGCCGTATCGCGGACCTGGCTTCGGTCGATCTGGGCGTGGTCATCAGCGGCGAGACGGGCACAGGCAAGGAACTGGCCGCCCGCGCCATTCATGCCGCCAGCGCGCGGGGCAGCGGCCCCTTTGTCGCGCTAAACTGCGCGGCCTTGTCAGAGGCGATGGCCGAAACCGTTCTCTTCGGTCACGGGACGGGTGTGTTCGCCCATGACGCAACCGGGCGGGCGGGGAAACTGGAGGCCGCCAACGGCGGCACCCTGATGCTGGACGAAGTCGAGACAATGCCGCCGTCCATACAGCCCAAGCTGCTTCGCGTCCTCCAGGAGAGAACGGTCGAGCGCATCGGCGAAACCACATCGCGATGGCTTGATATCCGGGTGATCGCGACGACGAAATCGCCGTTGCGCCAGGTCGAGAGCTTCCGCCCGGATCTCTATTACAGGTTGGCAGGCACCGAGCTTGCGACACCGTCCCTGCGCGAAGCGGGTGAGGATATCCCGCTGATTTTCGCCCATTACGCGCAACTGGCGGCACGCCGGTACGGTCGCGCCGATCCAGATATCCCCTGGACGCTCCAAAAGAAGCTCAAATGTGCAGCATGGCCCGGCAATGTACGTGAATTGAAGGCCAGCGCCGAAGCCTATGCCTTGGGCTTGTTCGATATGCCCGACGGGTCCGCCACGAAGGCAACCCCGCAAACACTTGCCGACCGCGTCGCAGACTTCGAAGCCCGCGAGATCGCAGCCGCCCTTGATGCGCATGTCGGCAACACGCTGCGCGCCTCGGAAACACTGGGAATTCCGCGCCGCACGCTGAATGACAAGATGCGCCGCTACGGCCTGACCTCGAATTCCGATTCAGAGGGCGAGGAATGACCGGCCCCCGGCGACCACGGATCACACGCCCTCGATCGCAAGATCCTTGGAACGGGCAGGCCTTGCCCGCGTCCCTTCGTCACCGGGGTTCAGGCGCAGTCCTGAGATTTGGCCAGTTTGACGCCAAACAACTCGTCCGTCACCCGCTGCCGAAGCTTTCGCGGCCCTACAGACCAGCAGTAGCCCGGAATTGAGAGGCCGGAAGACCGCAGCGTGGCGTCAATCCCGCCAATCCGGGGGCATAAGGCAGACAGCCTGCGCGGCAGGTGTCCAGAAGACCGCGGGGACCTCGGGGCGTGGATGTCGGGCACGCCGCCGGCGACAGAACGCCAGCCGGCAGGACAAGTTCTTGAGGCAAGACCTCAGCGGGACCTGGAAGAAGATCGGCAGTTTCGCCGTCAGATATTCCCGGCTGCCAGCACGGGGTTTTGCCCGGGACGCGCCAAGTGACATGCCACCCGATGCCCCTCACCTGCCGACGTCAGGTCCGGCGCGCTGGTCCCGCAAGCGGGTTCCGCCGCAGGGCACCGTGATGCAAAACGGCATCCGGCGGGCAAGCTAAGGGGATCCGGCGGGTCACCTGGGATCAGGATTCGGCGGCTTTTTCGACGCAACTCTGGATCGACGCTGGGAACCGCGGACAGAAGCGCCGCCGTGTAAGGATGCAGCGGCGTATTGAAGAGTGACAGCCGGTCGGCGTGTTCGACAACCTTGCCCATATACATCACCGCGACGCTGTCGCACATGTGCTGCACAACGCCGAGGTCATGGCTGATGAAGATGTATGTCAGCCCGAAGTCCGCCTGAAGCCGCCGAAGGAGATTCAGGATCTGGGCCTGCACCGCGACGTCCAGTGCCGATACCGGTTCGTCACAGACGATCACCTCTGGCCGGGTGCTGAGCGCCCGGGCGATGCCGATCCGCTGCCGCTGCCCGCCCGAGAACTGGTGTGGGAACAGGCGCTTTTGTTCCGGGCGCAGACCAACGGCCTGAAACAACTCGTCCACTATGGCGCGTTTTTCGGTTTCGGGCTTGTCGGTCAGGCTGTCGAGCGGTTCGCGCACGATGTCTTCTGCACGCCGACGCGGGTTCAGCGAGGAATAGGGATCCTGAAAGATCACCTGCACACGGCGGCGCATGTCGCGCAGCCGGTCTCCTTGCAGCGCAAGGATGTCCTGCCCGTCGAGGCAGACCTCGCCTTCGGTCTGGGCGCGGACAAGACGTGCCAGGGCAAGCGCCGCGGTCGTCTTTCCGGATCCGCTTTCGCCGACGATGGCCAGCGTTTCGCCCTTTCGCACCTGAAAGGAAACATCGTCGACCGCCGTCAGGTGCCTCTTCTGCCCCCAGGGTCCACCACGGCGCACGGTGAACCGGACCGAAAGGTTCTTCACGTCCAGTAGCGGCGTCATCACATGCTCTCCGCGTGCCAGCAGGCCGATATCTGGCCGGTCTCAAAGGTCCGTTCCTCAGGCCGGGCCTTGTGACAATTGTCGGTCGCGCGCGTGCAGCGAGAGGCAAAAAGGCATCGGTTCTGTCCGAATTCGGCGATGCCGGGCACGATGCCCGGAATCTCGGTCAGCTCTTTCCGGTCCTTGGTCAGGTTGGCGACAATATGGGGAACGCAGGAGATCAGACCGTGCGTGTAAGGGTGACGGGCGCGATCGATCACCGCCTCGACACGGCCTTCCTCTACCTTGCGGCCAGCATACATCACGATCATCCGGTCGGCCATTTCGGCCACGGCCCCCATGTCATGGGTGATAAGGATGATCGAGGTGCCTGTCTGGGCCCGCAGATCGCGCAAGAGATCGAAGATCTGCGCCTGAACCGTGACGTCGAGCGCGGTGGTGGGTTCGTCCGCGATCAGTATCTTGGGCCTGCAGGCCAGCGCGATGGCAATCATAACGCGCTGACGCTGGCCACCCGACATCTGGAAAGGATAGTCATCCACCCGGCTTCGCGGGTTCGGGATGCGTACCGCGTCCAGCAACTCCACCGCCATGTCCCAGGCGGCCGTTCGCCCAAGGTTCTGGTGAGCGCGCAACACCTCGGCGATCTGCTCGCCCACGGTGTAGACGGGATTGAGCGAGGTCATCGGCTCCTGAAAGATCATGCTGATCTGATTGCCGCGAATGTCGCGCAACCGACCTGCGCTGGCCGTCGTCAGATCCTCGCCGTCGAATGTGATGCTGCCGGAAGCCACGCGTCCGATGCCGTCGGGAAGAAGCCCCATGATGGCAAGCGCCGTCATCGACTTGCCGCAACCCGATTCGCCCACGAAACTCAGGTTCTCGCCGTGATCGAGCGTAAAGCTCAGATCGTCGATGACAGGCGCCACGCCAGCGCGGGTCGACAGTTCGACACGCAGATTGCGAACCTCCAGCAGCGGGGCCATCTCAACGCTTCCTCAGCTTCGGGTTCAGGGCATCGTTCAATCCATCCCCCACCAGGCTGATGGCCAGCACGGTTACGAAGATCGCAAGGCCCGGGATCGTGACGGTAAAGCTGGACTCGAGGATGTATTGCCGGTTCGACCCTATGATCTGACCCCAACTGACGACGTTTGGGTCGGTCAATCCCAGAAAACTCAGCCCCGCCTCGAACAGGATGGCGGAACCGACCATCAGCGCGGACTGCACAATGATCGGCGGCAGCGCATTCGGCAGGATCACACCGAACATCAGGGACATGTTCGATACGCCCGAGGCGCGGCTGGCCATCACGTACTCCAGTTCCCGCACCCGCAGGAATTCCGCACGGGTGATCCGCGCAACGGCGGTCCAGCTGACAAGCCCGATCGCCAGCGTGATCATCGGCAGGCTGGCGCCGAACAACGCGACGATCACCATGGAAAACAAGAGCGTTGGCAAGACCTGAAAGAACTCGGTGAAGCGCATCAGCACCTCTTCGACCAGTCCGCCGTAGAAACCGGCAAGCGCACCGATGGTCACGCCGATCACGATGGTGACAATGGCCGCCGAGAGCCCGATGATAAGTGTCACCCGCGCCCCGTTCAGGATCTGCGCCAGCAGGTCGCGGCCAAGATAGTCGGTGCCGAACAGGAACCCCTGCTCACCGGGCGGCGAGAACGGCGCCCAGACCATGTCGAACGGATCGGTGGGATACAGCATCGGACCGAAGACAGCCGCGATCACGATCAGGATGAGAACCGCAAGCCCTGCCATCGCGGCATGATTGCCCCGATACATGTCCCATGCCTCGGCCAGGGGCGAGCGGGCCTTTTCCGCGGCCTGTCCCGTGGTCCCATCGGTCATGTGCGTGCTCTCATTCGCGGATCCACAAGCCGCAGGAAGAAGTCAGTCAAAAGGTTGCCCACAATCACCATCAGGGCAGAAAAGAACAGGATGCCAAGTATCGTCGGGGTATCGCGCGCGATGATCGACTGGAACGCAAGCGTTCCAAGGCCAGGCCAGGCGAATACCGTCTCGACCAGTACGGCACCGGAGATCACGGCGCTGAACTGAAGGCCGGCGAGGGTGATGACCGGCGACAGAGCGTTCTTCAGGGCATGCTTATAGACGACCTGACGTTCGGTCAGTCCCTTTGCCTTTGCCGTGCGCACGTAGTCGGAACCCAACGTTTCCATCATCGTTGCCCGGGACAGACGCGAATAGAGCGCAAGGAAGATCGAGCTTAGCGTAATGGTGGGAAGCACTAGGTGCCGGATCACGTCGAGGGTCTGCGCCCAGAACCCGCCCTGCAGCGTTACGTCACGCATTCCCGCCACCGGAAACCACTGAATCTTCAGCGAAAACGCGATCAGCAATAGGATGCCCGTCCAGAAGACGGGCGCCGAATAGCCGAACAGCGCCAGGAAGGTCACGAAATGGCTGAGCACGCCATTGGGCCGCCGCGCAGAGATCACGCCAAGGACCACACCGATCAGAAGCGCAAGGATCTGCGCCGTGAAGACAAGCAGCAGCGTCGCCGGCAGACGCTGCAAGATGAGATCCGTCACAGGCTGGCTGTAGTAGAAGGAATAGCCAAGATCAAAGCGCAGGACCTTGCCGAGATAGGTGCCAAGCTGCACGAGAAAAGGCTCGTCCAGACCATAGTCCGCGCGGATCCGGGCCAGCACCTCTTCGTCGGCGCCCCCCATCGATTGCGCGATGGTGTCCGACACGTCGCCCGGGGCCAGATGCATCATCGTGAAGTTCAGCACCAGCACCGCCAGAAGCAGCAGAACGGCATAGAACAACCTGGTCGCGGTGATACGCATCGCTGTCACGGCCTGGCCCTCCTTGCACGTTGGTCTCCGCAGCGGCCGGGCCGCTGCGGATCGTGGTGGGTCAATTCCTCAGGAAGACCTTGTCCATGGGCGAGCTCGTCGCCCAGATGCCCATCGGCGGATTGCCCACGCGGTCTGAATAGATCGTGTGCATGGGCACCGCGTTCAGGTAGTAGATCGGCACCTCGGCCGCCACGATTTCCTGGAACTCCTTATAGAGCGCGGCGCGCTTTTCGGGGTTGTTCTCGGTCGCCGCCATGTCCAGCAATTCATCGACCCGGGCGTTCGAATACCCTTGGGTGTTCGACCATACGCCCTTTGCGATGTTGGACGTCATGTAGGTCCGGTTCACACCGATCACCGGATCGCCCCAGTTGTAGACGCTGTCCAGCGACATGTCGAAGTCCATCGTGCCCATAGCCTTGGCCCAGCTTGGGAAGTCGGCATGGGCCTGAAGCTCGACCATGATACCGACCTTGGACAGGGCCTGCTTGACGTACTCGGACTGGGCTTTGTAGCCGGGGAAAGGAACCAGCTCCATCGTTATGTCAAAGCGCTTGCCGCCTTCCATCGGGAAACCGGCCTCGTCCAGCAGGGAGTTCGCCATGTCCAGATCGAGTTCGTAGGTCGGAACCTCGGAATGGTACAGCGGGCTGTCGGGGTGGATGCCCGTCCGGGCTTCGGCCGCCGTACCGCGCATGATGGCGTTCAGGATGAAGTTCTTGTCGACGGCATAGGCGATGGCCTGCCGCACGCGCACATCCTGAAGCGGTCCGGCCGTGGTGTTCATCGCCAGCCAGTCGATCGGACCGATGCCGCCATAGCCCTCTTGCGTGACGTTCACGCCATCCGCCTCCCGCAGGCGGTTGATGACCGTCGGTTCGTTCTCGAACGCTGCCATATGCAGTTCGCCGTTTTGCAGTGCAATCGCGCGGGCAGAGCTGTCGGGGATGATCCGGGCGACGATCCGGTCCAGATAGGGCAGGCCCTCTTCCCAGTATCCGTCATAGCGCTCCATTATGACGTGCTCGCCGGGCTTGAATTCCACCAGCTTGAATGGCCCTGACCCGACGACATCCTCGTTGTTGCGCGGATGGTTCTTCGGGTCCTGTCCATCGCCGTAGATGTGTTTGGGGATGATCGACATCAGCTGCCCGGACATCGCCAGCATCAACGCGGGATGCGGCTTGGACAGGTTCAGAACCGCGGTATGCGCATCGGGCGTGTCCACGCTGGTCACGGGCGCGAACATCGATTTGAAGGGGTGGTATTCCTTGATGATGTCGACAGAAAAGGCCACGTCTTCGGACGTGATCGGGGTGCCGTCGTGGAAGGTCGCGTTTTCCTGCAAAAAGAGCGTCACGGACAGGCCGTCGTCGCTAACCTCCCAACTCTTGGCGAGATAGGGCTGTGGTGTCCAGTCCTCGTCATAACGCAGTGGAGCCGCAAAAAGCTGCGAGCCGACAAGCCCGGTGACGATCCCCGACTGTACTGCCGGGTTCAGCACGCGCGGCGTTGCCGTCAGCGGCACCACAAGCTGTCCGCCCCTGACCGGCGCGTCCTGCGCCGCCAAGGCGCCAACCGACAGCGCCGACACGGCCGCCGCGGCAAGCAGGTGTTTCAGTCTCACATACATGTTTGCACTCCCTGTAGGCATTGGTTTTTTAGCTGTTCAACAACGCGCTGGTGGAAACGCTAGCGCAGCCCCCATAGTTCAAAAAACTGAATTAATGTGCGTTATTCACACATTAAATGAAGGTTTCGCTCAACCCTCAGATTGTGAGCGACGCAAACTTTCCTTTTTCTTTCAGCTCGATACACCGGTCGATGAATGCTTCCACCAACTTTGGCCGATCTACTCCGGCGGTGGATACGATGCCAAAGACAGGCGGATCGATTGCGTCTTTTATGGGCAGTATGGCGTAATCTGACCCGGTTTCGTGATACCCCAGCGGCCGGATGTTCAGCATGGAGACGCCAAAGCCCGCTCCCACCAGTGATCGCAGGATTTCAGAGGACCGCGTCGAATGCGCAATGCGCGGTGTAAGGCCCGCAGCTTCGAACACGCCGGCGAAGTAGCTTCGTGCGCCGGGCAGGTCCAGCTTGACGACCGGGCGCTCGGCCAGTTCGGCCAACGTGACGGATGTCTGCCGGGCCAGTGGGTCGCTGCGCGGGACGATCGCAAAGGGCGGCGCCTCGAACAGCGGCGCAAATCCGTGGCGCGGGTCGCCATACCCCTCATAACAAAAGGCGATATCGGCCTCACCCCTGTCGAGATACTCCATCACACGTTCGATCGACCCCTCCAGGATCGACAGCGACATCTCAGGAAACCGGTCGGTGACGTCACGCAGGATCGGTGGCAGCACCGCCGGTGCGGCGGTTGCATAGCACGCCACGCGCACATTTCCCCGAAGCCCGCCAGCGATCGACTGCATCTCGGCAGCGAAATGGCGGGACTGTTCGATGAAGATGCGAATGCGCGTCAACGCCTCGGTTCCCTGTGGCGTCGGGCGGATGCCGCGGGCGGGCGTACGCACGAAAAGATCATAGCCCAGTTCGCTTTCCACGGCGTCGATGGCGGCGGTAATCGAGCTTTGCGAGATCGACAGTTCCCCGGCGGCACCCGCGATACTTCGCAGTCGTCCGGCGGCCTCGACATAACGAAGCTGTTTCAGGGTGTAGCTCTGCACGCTTCATTCCCCCAGAAAATCGGACAACTTGGTCAGTTAAATCCATTTTCTCACACAGGGAAACCCACCTACCCTGCCTTTGCAAAGCCTCGCGAAAGGACATGCCACGTGGCCAGCCCCTATACCATCTACTCCGCCCGCAAGATCATCACGATGAACCCGAACCAACCGGCCGTGACCCATGTTGCCGTGCTGGAAGGCCGAATCCTCGGGGCTGGCAGCCTGAGCGATCTTCAGGGCTGGGGCGATCACGTTGTGGATGACCGGTTCGCCGACAAGGTGCTGATGCCGGGCCTGATCGAAGGCCACGCCCATACGATGGAAGGCGCCATGTGGCAGTTCACCTATGTCGGATGGTTCGACCGCCGCGACCCGGACGGCAAGGTCTGGGCCGGCGCAAAAACCGTGGATGACGTCGTTGCGCGCATGGCCGAAACCGAGCGCGCGATGGACGACCCCGACGCGCCGTTGCTGGGCTGGGGGCTTGACCCCATCTACATGAACAATGTTCGCGTCACGCGGCAGGATCTGGACAGGGTCAGCGCAACGCGGCCGGTGGGCATCATGCACGCGTCGGGTCACATCCTGAACGTGAACACCCGGGGGCTAGAGCTTGCCGGCCTGCTTCACAAGGGTAACAACCATCCCGGGATCCCGCTTGCCGCGGATGGCCTGCCCACCGGAGAGTTGAAGAGCCCCGAAATCATGATGCCCGCGGGCAAGCACGTTGGCATGGATCGTGCCTTTCTGGCGGCCGACGCCGACGGTCTGCGCGCCTACGGCAAGCTGTGTGTCAGGGCCGGGGTCACCACGTCGTCCGACCTTGGCCAGCAGCTCAACGACGAATTGCTGGAGATGTTCACCAGCGTGACATCAGAACCAGACTACCCGGCCTGCATCGTGGCGTTCCGGATCAATTTAGGGATCTCACCGTCCGAACTGGTGTCATACACCGCGACCCTGAAACAGCGCAGCACGGACAGGCTGGATCTTGGACGAATCAAGGTGGTCGCCGATGGCTCGATCCAGGGTTTTTCGGCGCGGATGCAATGGCCGGGATACTACAACGGGGCGGAAAACGGGCTTTGGTATGTGGCGCCGGACCAGTTGGCCGAGATCTACGAACTGGCCTTGAAGGCGGGGGTGCAGGTCCATACCCACACCAACGGCGACGAGGCCACGCAACTTACGATAGACACTCTGGAAGAGGCGCTGCGCCGGGCACCCGACTTCGACCACCGCTTCACCCTGCAACACTGCCAGCTGGCCAGTGAAGCGCAGTTCCGCAAGATGGCGCGGCTGGGCATGTGCGTGAACCTGTTTGCCAACCATCACTTCTATTGGGGAGACGAGCACTACTCCCTGACGGTGGGACCGGAACGCGCGGAACGCATGAACGCTTGCCGCACGGCGCTGGATGCAGGCGTGCCGATGGCGATCCACTCCGACGCGCCCGTCACACCGCTTGGCCCCCTTTTCACCGCCTGGGCGGCCGTGCACCGGCTGACCGCATCTGGCCGCATCCAGGGCCAGGGCGAGCGCATCTCGGTCGAGCAGGCGCTGTACGCCATCACGATGGGCGCAGCGATAACCATGAAGATGGACCACCAGATCGGGTCGATCGAAGTTGGCAAACGCGCCGATTTCGCCGTTCTGGACGCAGATCCGACCGTCGAGGACCCCATGGCGCTCAAGGACACTCCGGTCTGGGGCACGGTCCAGGGCGGACGCATCTTTGCGGCGGCGGATCTTTGATGCGCCTGCCCGTCACCGTCATCGGCGGCTATCTCGGCGCGGGCAAGACGACACTGGTGAATCACCTGCTGCGTCACAACGACGGGCTGCGGCTGGCGGTGCTGGTCAACGAGTTCGGCGACCTTCCCATAGACGCCGACCTGATCGAGGCGGAAGAGGACGGGCTGATCTCGATTTCGGGCGGTTGCGTCTGCTGCGCGTTCGGCAGCGACCTGATCGGCGCACTAGAAGATATGGTCTCGATGCAACCCCGCCCCGATCACGTGCTGATCGAAGCGTCCGGCGTGGCGCTGCCCGCCTCCATCGCGACCACTGTCGGCATGGTAGACGGCTTGCGTGCCGACGCGGTGCTGGTTCTGGCCGATGCCGAGCAGATCCGGGCCAACGCAGCCCACAAGTACCTTGCCGACACCGTAGACCGGCAACTTCGGCAGGCCGACATCCTGCTGCTTACAAAGTCCGACCTCGTGGATGCCGCAACGCTGGAAGAAGTCCGCGTATGGCTGGGAGAGCGCGCACCGGGCACCCGCGTGCTTTCCATCTCGAACGGGGCCGTGCCGGCTTCTGCCGTTCTGGGCGCCCTGCCCCTGCCCGCCCGCCACGCGACCTCGTCCATGCCGGGCGCCCATGGTCTCTTTGCCTCGACCGTTCTGGCCCCGGCGGGGCCCGTAGATGCCGAACGGCTGGCTGCGGCGCTGGCTGCCGACGCGGGCGTCACCCGCGCCAAGGGCTTCGTCACGACACCCATGGGGCCAGCGCTGGTGCACGTGGTTGGCACGCGCTACAGCGTCGAGGCGGCCACCGGCGACCAGACTTCGGGCGTGGTGTGCATCGGCCTGAAAGAAGCGTTCGACGCCAGCCGCCTGCACGCCTTGCCGGACGCCGTCTGAAAGCCTCAGAACCTGTAACCGGCGAACCGTGCCAGGATTTCCGGGCGCAGTTCGGGATAGGGTCCATCGAGCACCATCTGCCGGGAGCCCGTGCAGAGAATGTCCTTGAAAGAGGTCCGCAGGGTAGGTTTTTCCCCTGCCTCCGTCTGTGACCGGTTGTCGGCGGCACCAATGTCGATGGCATAGACCATCCGTCCGATCCCCGCCCAATAGATCGCACCGGTACACATCACGCAGGGCCCGCCCGACACATAGGCCGAGCAATTCGAAAGGCCTGCGGCGCCTACCGTCTCCAGCGCGTTGCGGATCATGACCATCTCGCCGTGCTGGGTCGGATCCCCTGTGCGGCGGACGTGGCATTCGCCTTCGGCAACCACTTTCCCGTCAATGTCGGCAAGGATACAGCCAAAGGGTTCATCCCCGTTCTCGCGCGCACGCCACCCCGCCGCATTGGCACGGCGCAGCAGTTCCATGTCCATCTCGTCGGTGAAATGGGCGAAGACGGGGCTTGCGTGCTTGGTGGGCAGGGTCATGGCAAAAGGTCCTTCACCTCGGTCCGGCAATAGTCAGAGATTTCGCCCGCCCGTGTCAGCCAGATCGCGTCGCGGTGAGCCGCGATATGGGTCAGGGCACGGCGCAGGTGACGCAGCCGGTATGGCTGCCCCACGATATAGGGATGAAGGGCAATGCCCATCACCAGCGGCTGGTGCTGAGACTGGTCAAGCATCTCGTCGAAATTGTCGAGGATCATATCCGCAAACTGGGCGGCCCCGTCCTTGCGTCCGACAACCGAAGGTATGTCGTTGACCTCTTGCGGATAAGGGATCGACAGGATCGGGCCATGATCCGTGCGCATCCAGACGGGCTGATCATCCATGCACCAGTTGAGCGTATAGTCGTATCCCGCCGCGCGCAGAAGGTCGGGTGTTACATGGCTTTCAGAAATCCAGGGCGACAGCCAGCCGCGCGGCGGCGTGCCCTCGGCTTTGGTCAGCACCTGGGTCGCTTCGGCGATGAGGGCCGCTTCCGCGGCGGGCTCCATTGTTCCCTGGCGTTCGGAATTGGAGCGGCCGTGGCCCACGATCTCATCGCCTCGGGCACGAAAGGCAGCCATAAGGTCCGGGGCATGGTCGTACATGGCGCTGTTGGCGATCACGCTGACGGGCAACTGAAGCGCGTCGAACAACTCCAGCATCCGCCACGCTCCCACCCTGTTGCCATAGTCGCGCCAGGCATGGTTCAGGACATCGGGTTGCGGTCCAGCGGGCGCCAGTTCGGCCCCCAGCCCGCCGCCGAAGGAAAAATGCTCTAGGTTGAGACCAATGTAGACCGCAAGCCGCCGCGCCCCGGGCCAGTGGAAATCGCACCGGTCGGTTATGGCCCGGTAGTCGTATCGACCGTGGCCCGTCAGGGCCGTCAAAGGTCCGCCTCGGCAAGTCCCGCGCGGTGAAGCAGGATCTCGGCACTGTCGTTCCAAACGTCCGTGCTTACGATCAGACCATCACGCAGGACGAACTTGTCCATGTATCGGTTGGTCTCGAACGGGGTTCCGTCTGGCCATTCGCCGTACAGGTACCCGGTATTGTACACATGAACCTCGCCGGATTCGGCGTCCAACGCCGCGTCGGTCCGCAGGAAGCGCTTCTTCACCCACTTGTAGCGCTTGGCATTGAAGGCAGAGCTTTCGCCGGGCTGGTCGAAGCGCCGGCCGCCGGTAAAGACCATCTTGAAATCAGGCGCGACATAGGCCGCGGCACCGACTGGATCGGGCACCATGGACCGTTCCAGATAGGCCTCGACAATGGCCTTGGCGGCGGCGATGGGATCGGTCTCGTGGTCCATGGGGTCCTCAGGTTCCGGCGCGCTGACCTTTGCACGTGCAGGGGCAGGCTGGCCATACCCTGCCGAATGCGTCCATCCTCGGGATCTGCCGCAGCACCACGCCGCATCGCTCATGCCCGATTTGCGGGCACCTTATCCGAAACGGCCCCGCGGCGGCGCCAGCCCCGTTGCGGCCTCGAAGAACCTTGCAATCCACTCGCCGAAGACGCCGTTCTCAGCCGGATCGGACAGCGACGATCTTCCACGCGCCAGATCATCCTCATTGGCGGCGGACTGGGTTTCCATCTCGTCAAGCAGTGCCGACATGAACTCTGGCGTGATCTCGGGGTGATACTGTGTCGTGAAGATGCGCGGCCCCAAGACGAACCCAGCCGTCGGACAGCCCGCGGCCCGGCCCCATGCCCGGGCCCCTACAGGCAGTCGGGTCACCTGCTCCTTGTGTGCGGCATGCAGCCGTACAGACGCAGCGCCACCGGCCATCCATGGCTGTGGCAGGATCACTTCAGTCGGCACGCTGCCGAGCGACCAGCCCGCGGGGTTCGGCCCCACCGCGCCCCCCAATGCCAGCGCGATGGCCTGATGCCCGAAACAGGCCCCGAAAAGCGCGACTTCTGCCGCTACTGCCTGCCGCAAAGCCGAAAGAAGCTGAGCGATCCAAGGGCTTTCATCATGTACTGATGCCGGGCTGCCCCCAACCATGATGCCGTCGAAACCCGAGAAGTCCTTGGGAAAATTGCACTCTGTCACATCGAAAGAGACCACCTCCCACCCCGGCCGCGCCTCGCACAGCAGGCGCGCGAACTTCTCTTCGTCTCGGGGATGGGATGCGGCAAACTCTGACCGATCCGTGTTCGTCATCAACAAGGCAAGACGCACCGGAATTCCTATTTGCATATTTACATTGTGCAAAGATATATTTTCATCACGCGTTGCGCGCAACCATCAGGAGGCATCATGACGGTCTGGACCCCCACGGACAACGGCCATGCCGACCTGACCGACCATGACAGCTTTGTCCCCGGCGTGCCGCACAACACGTTCGCGCGCCTGCGCGCCGAAGCCCCCGTGGCTTGGACAGACTGGGACGGCGGTGACGGGTTCTGGTCGATCACGCGGCACGCTGACATCACAGCACTGCTGCGGGACTATGAATGGATGTCCTCGGGCCGGGGCATTCGAATGGAAGATCAGACCTACGAGGAATACCTGGCGCGCCGCACGTTTCAGGAAACCGATCCACCGGAACACACCCGCACCCGAAAAAAGGTGATGGCCGCCTTTTCGCGCCCGGTCGTGGCCGGCTTCGAAGACCAGATCCGCACCCTTTGCGACGAGATCCTAGACGACGCGTTGCAGATGGGCAGTTTCGACGCGACAAAAGAGATCGCGCGACAATTGCCGATGCGGATGCTGGGCCGGATCATTGGCCTGCCTGACGCCGACCTGCCCTGGCTGGTCGAGAAGGGCGACGCGCTGATCGCCAACACCGACCCTGACTTCACCGCCCATGTGCTCGACCGGATGGACACCGATGCGTTTCGCATGATGCCCTTCAACTCGCCGGCAGGGGCAGACCTTTACGACTATGCCCGCGATCTCATGGCCGACAAGGCCAAACGCGGCGACACCGAGGGCGTGCTGCACCTGATCCTCCAGCCCGACGCCGACGGCGAGACCATCAGCGACACCGAGTTCCGCAATTTCTTCTGCCTGCTGGTGGCCGCAGGAAACGATACGACACGCTATTCCATTGCCGCGGGACTGCAGGCGATGTGCCATCAGCCCGAACTCCTGGGACACATGCAAAAGGGCGATGTCTGGGAAACCGCGCCCGACGAGATCATCCGCTGGGCAACGCCTGCGATCTACTTCCGCCGCACCGCAACCCGCGACGGCACGCTTCACGGCCGGACGATCCGGGAAGGCGACAAGGTGTTGTTGTGGTTTGCTTCGGCCAACCGCGACCCAGAGGCCTTCGCCGAACCGTTCCGCGTCGATCTTGCGCGGCGTCCGAACCGTCACTTGTCATTCGGCCAGGGTGGTCCGCATGTCTGCCTTGGAATGCACCTCGCGCGGCTTGAGGTGCGCGTTCTCTTCGAGGAACTCGCCAAGCGGATCGACGCGATCGAACCGACGGGACCGCACAGGTTCTTGCGTTCCAATTTCGTGGGTGGGATCAAGGAACTGCCGGTCCGCGTGACCCCCAAGTAAGGAACCCACCATGTCCGAACGTCTGCGGGTCCTGTTTTGCGACCACCTTTCCATCCCGCGCGGCAAGTACCTGCCCCCCGCCAAGATCGGAAGCGGCGCCACGCGCTTTGCCCGGCCGACCTATGCCGTGCACTACGACAAGGACCTGCTGCTGGACGCGCCGCATACCGGCGTCAGGGCCGGGCTCCCGGACATGGAACTGCGTTGGGACGAGGCCGACATACGCCCCGGATGGGAACCTGGAACTCACGTCGTGACGGGCGATCTTTATGATGAGGCGGGCGAGGTGCTGCCTCTGTGCGGGCGCGGGGCGCTGAAACGCGCCGTCGCCTCATGGCAGAAGAAGGGTCTGGCCCCCAAGGTCGGGATCGAACTCGAGGCCTACGCGCTGGTGGCCAACGACACCGGCCGCCTGGTCCCCTACGACACGCCCGGCGGCGTGGTTTACGGAACCGGCCCCTTTACCGACCCCCTGCGCTTTACCGATGCGATCTGGGAGAAGGCAGAACAGGTCGGCTTTCGTATCGATGTCTTCACGGCAGAGTACGATGCACCCCAGTTCGAGTTCACGCTGACCTTCGACGATGCGCTGCGCGCGATCGACGACATCTTTCTTTTCCGCCTCCTTGCGCGTGAGATCGCACTCGACCATGGCATCGTGCTGACCTTCCTGCCCAAGCCCGTGGCCGAGGGCGGCGGCTCTGGAATGCACGTCAACCTGTCCTTCACCGATGCGCAGGGGCGAAACGCGGTGGCCGCAGGCCCTGATGGCGGCCCCGACAACATGACCGACCTCGCGCGGGGCTGTATTGCGGGATGGCTCTACCACCACCGTGCGCTTGCCGGCCTGGTCGCGCCAACTGCCAACAGCTACCAGCGCCTGCAACCCGGCAGCCTGTCGGGCTACTGGCGCAACTGGGGCGGCGACCATCGCGGCGTGACCTGCCGGGTCTCGTCCGAAGGCGGGCACAAGGCACGACTTGAACATCGAATGCCGGATGCCAGCGCCAACCCATACGTTGCCGTGGCCGCACTCCTTCAGGCCGCGAGACTGGGGGTGGAAGACGAACGCGATCTGCCGCTCATGGAAACCGGCGATTGCTTTGACACTGTGGACGCGCGCGAGGGCGTTGCCCCGGACCTGCGCCGTGCCATGGACGACCTGAACGCTGATGCTGCACTGGCCGCAGCACTGGGACCCGAACTTGTCGAGCACCACGTCTTCATGAAGCAAAAGGAAGTCAGAAAGACCCGCGACCTCGAAGGCGATGCCTTGCGCGACTTCTACGTCTGGTTCGTGTGACGCCTTGCGTTACGGGGCAAGGGGTTTCGAAACCCCTTGCGCTCCGCGCAAATGCAAACCGTCGCGCTTCCCGCCTGCGTCAGGGGGCCACCGCGCGCGACTGCGCGCGGTGCAAAGGCGCTTCGAAGCGCCTTGTCGGTCAGGCCGCCTTCAGCCCGGCCTCCAACGCCGTAAGGATCGTCTGTATGTCGTTCGCCGTCAGCACCAATGGCGGCGAAATGATGACGTTCTGGCCCGAGATACGGATCATCGCGCCCGCGTCATAGGCCGCATCCTGCACCGCCTTGACGGTGTCCTTACCGGCGGGTGTCTTGCTGGCACGGTCCGACACGAGTTCCGCCGCGCACATCAGGCCATGCCCGCCGCGCACATCCCCGATCAGGTCATGACGGTCGGCAAGCGCCTTGAGCCCGGCATAGAGTTCGTCGCCGCGTGCCGCAGCGTTCTCGTGCACTTTCAGACGCACGGTTTCCGTCAGGCAGGCGATCGCCGCCGCAGCGCCGACCGGGTGACCGGAATAGGTGTATCCATGTCCGATGCTGCCCATCGCGGTGTCGTCCTTCTCGAACACCTCGGCCACGGCATCAGCGATCATCACCGCACCGAAGGGGAAATACCCGTTGGTGATCGCCTTCGCGGTACAGGCCATGTCGGGCTTCACGCCCCAGTGCCGCGATCCCGTTGGGTCGCCGGTGCGCCCAAAGCCGGTAATGACCTCGTCCGCGATCAGGAGGATGCCGTGCCTCGAACAGATTTCGCGCACGCCGGGCATGAAGCTTTCGTGCGGAGGAATGACGCCGCCCGCGCCCAGCACCGGCTCCATGATGAAGGCGGCGATGGTGCCTGCGCCCTGGAACGCGATCTCGTCCTCCAGCGCCGACAGGCACAGCTGCGCCAGCCGCGCCGGATCGCTTTCGCCGAAGGGATTGCGGTAGGTATAGGGTGCCGGGATGTGGTGACAGCCGGGAAGAAGCGGCTCGTAGGCGGTGCGGAAATTGGCGTTTCCGTTGACAGAGGCGCCGCCGAAATGGGTACCGTGATAGCCCTTTTTCAGCGACAGGAACTTCACGCGTCCTGCCTCGCCCCGGATCTTGTGGTACTGCCGCGCAAGCCGCAGGGCGGTTTCCACGCTGTCGCCCCCGCCAGAGGTATAGAACGCACGGCTCAGCCCGTCCGGCTCGAAGAACTCGCGCAGCATCTCGGCAAGCTCGATGACGGCGTCGTTCGTCGTGCCGCGAAAGATCGAATAATAGGGAAGCCGGTCAAGTTGTGCCGCGATTGCGTCCTTGATGGGCTGGCAACTGAAACCGAGGTTCACGTTCCACAGACCGCCGACGGCATCGACCACCTTGTGACCGTCAATGTCCGTGATGGTCACGCCCTCGGCGGCGGTCACGATGCGCGGCGGATTTGCCTGCATCTCGGCCGGGTGAGCCATAGGATGCCACAGGTGGCGCGCGTTCATTTCCTTGAGGAAGTTGGAATCCTTCATCATCCGGCCCTTTCGATGGAGTGAAGCGCCCCAAGGGCGGCGGCATAGCTGTCGCCGGGGGCGGTAACGTCGAAACAAATGGAAATCAGCCCTGCCGCAGATCCGCCCGCGACGTTCTTCGGCTGATCGTCGAGAAAGACACATGCCGTGGCGGGCAGGCCCAGCCTGTCCACCACCTCGGCATAGGCGCGGGGATCGGGCTTCAGGATGCCGGTATAGGTGGCGTCCACGATAACGTCGAAGTTGGTCAGAAATGGCAGCTTTTCTCTGAAATCAGCGCCATAGAACAGATCCAGTTCATTCGACAGGATCGCAAGTGCGTGCCCCGCCTCGCGCACTTCGTCGATGGCTGCCAGCGCCTCGGGCCGGATCACGGCTTCGGGCTCTGCGCCCCGCGCGGCACGCACGAAATCCGACATCTCGCCCCAGTCCGCACCGATCATCGCACCCACCTCGTGTGTGCGTGCGGCCCAGTAGCCGCGCTCGGTTATCCGCCCCGCCCGCATGTCCTCCCAAAGGGGATCTTCTCCCGGCGAGAACGGCCCGCGCCACTTGAGGCTTCCCGAGGGCAGACCCAATGCCGCCTCTGTCATGGCGTGCGTCTCGAACAGGGTGCGGCTGATGACGCCGCCGAAATCGAGGATCAACGCGCGATCAGCCGACATGGCGCAACGCCTCGTCGCGCCTTGCGCCGCCGCCCAGCAGCCCGGAAAGCTCTTCCCCGGCGGCACGCAATTCGTCCCGGATCGCGGTTGCCATCGCGTCTGTTATCCGCGCCACCGGCGCGGCCACGGCAAGCGAACCGACACAGCCTCCGCTCTGGTCGTGCAGCGGAACCGCGAAGCCATGCACATCGGCCTCGAAACCCCCGAGGCTTTCAGCGATGCCTGACCGCCGGATGGTGTCCAGCGTGCGGCGCAGCCGGCCCGGATCGGTTATCGTGCCGGCTGTATAGCGCGCAAGCGGCACGTCCAGAACGGCCTTGGCCAGTGACGGATCGCCGAAGGCAAGAACCGCCAGCCCAGAGGCGGTGGCATGCAAAGGCAGAATCCCCGCATCGTCCATCATCACTCGGGTCCCATGGCGCGAGGAATAGGCATAGCTCAACATGGCAAGCCGCGCACCTTCCAGAAGCGCCGCATGCGCCGTCTCTCCCGTGGCATCGGCAAGGCGCCGCAGCACAGGCAGGGAAACCTCGCGCGCCGGAAACGCAACTTCGCGCAGGCTCGCCAACCTCAGAACTGCCGGTCCGATACGGTATTCCCGGGCCGAGCCAACCTGCTCGACAAAACCCATCGCCTGTAACTCGGTCAGCATCCGGTGCACCGTCGCCTTGTTCATTCCGGATAGCCGGGTCATCTCGGACAGGCCAAGCAGCGCTCGATCGCGGTCGAAAAAACCGAGCAAAGACAATGCTTTGGTGACGGTTCCCATGCATCTACCGGAGTCCCGGCCCCTCCCGTTTCGATTTGCGGGCAGGCCGTGCTGCACCTGCCCCCGGTTTTTGTTGACAGACCCCGACGCCCCCTGTCAATCTGTTTTGGAACCATTGGTTCGAATAATGAACCGGCCCTCGCCGGCCGAAACAGGGAGACAGTCATGTCCAAAGCCAGACTTCTGGGCGGCGCGCTTGCCGTCGCCATGACCGCCATCGCCGGCGCGGCATTGGCCGAGTACCCGGAAAAGCCCGTCGAATTCATCGTACCCTGGCCCCCGGGCGACCTTGAAGACGTGCTGACCCGAATGATCGCCGAGGATTTCCAGAACGCCTACGGCATGTCAGCGGCGGTGGTGAACAAGCCCGGCGGCGGCGGCGGCCCCTTCCCCGGCGCCATCGAGGTGGCGAACGCCGATCCCGATGGCAGCATGATCGGCTCGTTCACGCTGGGTGTCCCCGTTCTGGGCCACCTGATCGGCATTCCTGATCTGGATCCGGCCAAGTTCGACCCGATCGGCATCTTTCTGACCTATCCTTTCGTGCTGGCGGCCGCGGCCGACGCACCGTACCAGACGATCGAAGAGATGATCGCCTACGCACAGGACAACGAGATCGTGCTGGGCCATTTCGGCGACGCGGCCGTACCCACGCGCGTGTCCAAGGCGCTGGCTGTCAGCCAGGGCTTTGAATGGGGCGCCGACAGTGCCTTCGATGCGCTCGACTGCAACACGCTGGCCTCGGGCGACGCCGACGTGATCAACACCACGCTCCAGCTGGTCCTGCCGTGCCTTGACAGCATCACGGTGCTGGCCGCCGTCACCGACGAACGCATCAGCCTTGTGCCCGACGCGCCAACGATCGGTGAAATCGACGCCAGCCTCAACCTGGCGCTTTGGAACGGGCTCTTTGTTCACAAGGACACGCCGGCCGACGTGCGCGCCAAGATCGCCGAGGTCGCGGCCAAGTCCATGATGTCGGACCGCGCACAAGCCGTCGCTGCCGAAACCGGCGCCCTGGTCTACTGGCAGGATGCCGAGGCATCCGCGGCCCGCGTCGCAGCCGACGGCGAGACCATCGCCCGCATAGGCACGATGCTGGAATAACAGGCAGAGGGCCGGGCGCCACCTGCCCGGCCCGTTTGAGACCCTCCGCAGCCAGGCACCGGGATGAGCGAAGATCCAGCCAGCCAAGTGATCGGCCGACTGCGCGGGCAAATTCTTTTCGCCGCGATCTTTCTGGCTGTCGCCACTTTCCTGCTGTCGCAACTGGGTACCCAGACCACATGGGCGAACAAGACCGATCTCGTGGCGCAGCCGGGTTTCTGGCCCGCTGTGGGCGTGGGCGGCATGGTCCTTTTCGGGGGCCTGCATCTCTTGCATCTTCCGCGCCGTCGTCTTGCGCGCGACGACTGGCAGGAAGGCCGGACCTGGCTTGCCGTTTTCGAATTCGCGGGCTGGTTTCTCGGCTATGTCTTTGTGGTGCCTTGGGTTGGCTACCTGCCGGCAACGCTCGTCTTCATGCCGCTTCTGTTGTGGCGCCTGGGCTATCGCACGCGGGCTGTGCTGGTTGTGGGGGTCCTGTTCGGCGCTGCGATCGTCTTGGTCTTCAAGACCTTCCTGAACGTGCGCATCCCCGGCGGCGCGGTCTACGACTACCTGCCCGACGCAGTTCGCAACCTATTCATCGTGAACTTCTGATCCGCCGATGGAGCTGATCCTATCCAGCCTTGACATTCTTGCACGCTGGGACGTGATCCTTGCCCTCTTGGTTGGCTCCATGGGCGGCGTGCTGATCGGGGCGATCCCGGGCGTGGGCCCGGCGGTGGCCATAGCGATCCTGCTGCCAGCGACCTTTTCGATGGACCCGATCGTGGGACTGACAGTCCTTCTGGGGATCTATGGCTCTTCGATGTATGGCGGCGCGATCCCCGCGATCCTCATCAACACGCCGGGCACGGCCGTCAACGCCCTGACCACCTATGACGGCTTTCCCATGACCGCCCGGGGCGAGGGGCGCCGCGCCTTGTCCCTGGCCTATTCCGCCAGCTTCTTTGGCGGCATCTTCTCTGTTGTCTGCCTGATCCTCTTTGCACCGGTGCTTGCCAAGGTGGCGCCGCTTTTTGGATCGCGCGAGATATTCCTCGCCGCGCTTCTGGGCATCATTCTCGTCGTGATCGCCCACCGGGGCCAGACCTTGATCGCCGCCGCGCTGGCCTGCTTCGGCATCTTCCTGAACACCATCGGCCTTGAGGCAGTCAAATACACCCGCCGGTACACGTTCGAGCAATCTTGGCTCGCCTCCGGCATTGACCTGATTGTCGTGGTGCTTGGGCTATTTGCGCTAAGCCAGGCATTCCTGCTCCTGCAAGGCGAGGACGAAAAGGTGCGCACGACACGCCTGCGCGGCGGCCTGTTCCAGGGCTTCCGGGAACTCGGCAAGCACCCTCGCGTGGCCAGCATCTCTGCGGGGTTTGGCGTGCTCATGGGCATGATCCCCGGCGTCGGAGAGTTCACGGCGCAGTTTCTGTCCTATACCTACGCGCAAAAGACCAGCAAACGGCCCGAGGATTTCGGCCGTGGCTCGTCCGAAGGCCTGATCGCTTCGGAGACCGCCAACAACGCCGTGCCCGCGGCTGCCATGGTCCCGCTGCTGGCCTTGGGTATCCCCGGCGAAGCGCTGACCGCGATGATGCTGTCGGTGTTCTACGTCCACAATGTCGTGCCCGGACCGGGGCTTTTCCAGAACCAGATGGATTTCGTCGTCGCTCTCTATCTTGCGCTTCTGATCCTCAACGTGCTGGTGCTGATCTTCCTGCTCGTGGCAACACGACCCCTGATCCAGGTGGTCAAGATCCCAAATCGCTTCCTTGGGGCCTGTATCCTCGCGCTCAGTTTCGTGGGCGTCTATTCGCTGCGCAACAGTGTGACAGACTGTGCGCTGGCCGCCGCCTTCGGCGTGTTCGGCTTTGTCCTGAAGCGGCTCAGCCTGCCGATTGTGCCGATCATACTCGGCATGGTCCTGGGCGGCATAATGGAGGTCAAGCTGCGCGCCTCGATGAGCCGGGTGAAGACGCCGCTCGACTTCATTGAACGTCCCGTCGCGATGATCCTGTTTCTCATCATACTTCTCATCCTCGCCATCCATGCCCGCCGCGTATGGCTGGACTCCAAGACAAGAAGGAACAGAAAATGGTCGACCAAGCACGCATCGACGCGCTTCGAGGCGCAACTGTTCCACCGCAGAAGCTTCTTGTCGGCGGAACGTGGCAAGCGGGTTCGGGAGCGCCGGAACCCGTATTCTCCCCGATCGACGGACAGGCACTGACGACGATCGAGACCGCGACCGCGGCGGACGTGGAACGCGCGGTCGCAGCCGCGCGCGCGGCCTTCGAGGCGGGCCGCTGGTCTCGCGCTGCCCCGGCAGAGCGCAAGAAGGTGCTGCTCCGGCTCGCCGAACTGATCGAACGCGATGCGCTGGATTTGGCTGTGCTGGGCGTGCGCGACAACGGCACGGAAATCGGCATGGCGATCAAGGCCGAGCCGGGCAGCGCGGCAGGCACCTTCCGCTACTACGCCGAAGCAATCGACAAGATCTACGGAGAGATCGCACCAACCGCCGACAACGTTCTGGGCCTGATCCACCGCGAACCCGTGGGCGTCGTGGGCGCCATCGTTCCCTGGAACTTCCCTCTCATGATCGGCGCATGGAAGCTGGCGCCAGCCCTGGCGACGGGAAACTCGGTGGTGCTAAAGCCAGCCGAAAGCGCATCACTGACACTCTTGCGGCTGGCGGAACTGGCGGCCGAGGCCGGGATACCTGATGGCGTCTTGAACGTGGTTACGGGTCCCGGCGCGGTGACGGGTGCCGCGCTGGCGCAATCGATGGACGTCGACGTTCTGGTCTTCACCGGGTCCGGCGCCACCGGACGGCGGCTTCTGGAATACGCCGCGCAATCGAACCTGAAACGCGTCTACCTGGAACTGGGCGGCAAGTCGCCCAACATCGTGTTCGCCGACATGCCAGATCTCGATCACGCCGCCAAGGTCTCGGCGGCAGGCATCTTCCGCAATTCGGGTCAGGTCTGCGTCGCCGGCTCGCGCCTGCTTGTGGAAAGGTCGATCCATGACGAATTCGTCGCTCGGGTTGCGGAACATGCGCGCGGGATGTCCGTGGGCGATCCGCTGACGCTCAAGACCCAGATCGGCGCCATCCATAGTGAAACGCAACTGAACGCGCACCTCGAGTTCCTGCGCGAGGCGCTGGACGATGGCGCCGGGCTTGTCACCGGCGGCGCGCGCATCCTTGCGGAGACCGGCGGCTGGTACATGGAGCCTACCGTGGTCACCGGCGTCCATCCCGACCAGCGCCTTGCGCAAGACGAGGTGTTCGGCCCGGTGTTGGCCGTCACGCCCTTCGACACAGAGGCCGAGGCCGTGAAACTCGCGAACTCTACCCGCTATGGGCTGGCCGCGGGCGTGTGGACAAGCGACCTTTCGCGCGCCCACCGGATGATCCGCGCGGTGCGCGCCGGCGTGGTCCACGTCAATACATATGGCGGGGCGGATGCCACAGTACCCCTTGGCGGGGTCAGGCAGTCCGGGAATGGACATGACAAGTCGTTGCACGCGCTTGACAAGTATATCGACCTCAAGACCGCATGGATCCAGCTCTGACCCGTGACGCAGCCAGCAGGAGGACCTGATGGGCGACCGCATACTGATCGTCGGCACCTACGACACAAAGAACGACGAGCTTTCCTATCTGGCGGATTGCATCCGTTCTCAGGGCGGTCAGGCCCTGACCATGGACGTCAGCGTGCTGGGCGAGCCGACCGCCCCGACCGACTGGTCCAAGCACGACGTGGCCGGTGCCGCCGGATCAAGTATCGCCGAAGCGATCGCATCTGAAGATGAAAACCAGGCCATGCAGATCATGGCAGCCGGTGCGGCCTCGCTGGCCGCGCGCCTTCAGGCCGAGGGACGTTTCGACGGATTGATCGTGCTGGGCGGCACCATGGGCACCGACCTTGCACTCGATGTTTGCGCCGTCCTGCCCCTCGGCGTGCCGAAATACGTGATTTCGACCGTCGCCTTTTCGCCCCTTATCCCGCCGGAACGACTGGCTGCGGATATCCAGATGATCCTTTGGGCGGGCGGGCTCTACGGACTGAATTCGATCTGCAAGTCCTCGCTCAGCCAGGCTGCGGGGGCGGTTCTGGGCGCCGCGCGCGCGGTGGAACCGCCATCAGGCAACCGCCCGCGGATCGGCATGACGAGTTTCGGCAAGACCGTTCTGACCTACATGGTCGCCTTGAAACCAGAGTTGGAGGCACGCGGCTTCGAGGTTGCGGTGTTCCACGCCACGGGCATGGGTGGGCGCGCGTTCGAAAGCCTTGCGGCTGAAGGTGCCTTTGCCGCGGTGATGGACTTCGCCCCGCAGGAACTGGGCAATCACATCATGGGCTCGGCCATCTCGGCAGGCCCCGACAGACTGACCGCCGCAGGCGGCGCGGGCGTGCCGCAGATCGTTGCGCCCGGCTGCTACGATCTTGTGGACGTGGTGGGCTGGCACCCCCTTCCCGACCGTTTTTCCGGGCATGAGGCCCATGCCCACAACCGGCTGCTCTCGTCGATCCTGCTTGGGACCGAGGAACGCCGTGAGGTGGCACGCGCCATGTGCTCCCGGCTTGCGCGGGCCAAGGGGCCGACAACGCTGCTCCTGCCCACGCGGGGGTGCAACGAATGGGACCGACCCGGCGCACCCCTGCACAATTCGGAAGGCCTTGCGGCTTTCCTTGCAGAGATTCGCACCGCCTGCCCGCAAAACGTCCACCTGCGCGAGCTTGATGCACACATCAACGACGACGCCTTCGCGCAAGCTGCATTGGACGTGCTGGACAGCTGGATCGCGGAAGGGACCGTAAAGCTCTGAGCCAGCGTTCGCCAATGCGGCGGGCGCGTCAGACCTCAGGTTGTTGACCAGATCCAGTAGTCCACGCTGGCACCCCAGGCGCCTACGCCATAGTCCCAGCCCTGATACACACCGTAAGCCCAGTGTGCTTCGGGGTTCCACATCCAGCCACTGTATTGCCAGCCGTAGTCCCAGGCCCAGGTCCATCCAAGGCGCCAGTCCCAGCCGCCGCCGGCTGCCTCGTAGTGCCAGCCGTAGTCCCAGCCGTAGACGTAGTCCCAGTATCCGCCATAGTCCCACGCCTGATACCAACCCCAGTCCCAGCGAGAGATCCAGCCAAAGCTCCACCCGGCAAAGTCCCAGCCATAGTCCCAGCGCAAGATCCAGCCCCAGTCCCAGCCGCCGCCGTTCCAGTTCCAGCCCCAGCCCCAGTCGAGGTGCCAGCCATAGGTCCAGTCGGGCGTCCAGCCCCAGCTCCAATCGATATGCCAGCCGAACGACCAGTCCTGGTGCCATCCCCAGGCCCAGGCCCAATCCCAACCCAGGTTCCAGCCATAATCCCACCCCGGCGCCGAGGTGTAGGACCAAGCCCAGTCGTAATCTATGTGCCAGCCGTAGGCCCAGCCAGTGAACAGCGAAAAGCCCGGATCGTTCAGATACCACCCGAAGAACGTGCCCTGCGACGTGCCCGCCGTGTTGAGCGTTCCGTCGTCGAATGCCACCAGTTCGACATTCGTGACGGTCACGTTCACCCCGTTCCCGCTGATCGTGGTGGTCCCGTTGGCGTTGGTCACAGAATAGGCGGACTGGCTTCCCGCGATATAGACAGTATCTTGGCCCTTGCCGCCGTTGATGCTGTCGCTTCCGCCGCCCGTCTGGACGTAGTTGTCCGCCTCGTTGCCGACCACGCTGTCATCGTTTGATCCAAGCAGCACGTTCTCGATGATGGTGCCGTGAAAGATCGAAAGATTTCCCTCTGCCCCATCAAGATCGGAATGGTAACCATCGTTCAGCACGATGTTGTGCACGCCCGTCAGGTGGCTGACGTCCAGCGTGTCCAGCCCGCCCATGTCAATGAGCGTAAACGCCACGTCCGTGCCGAAGGCGATGTTGAACATATCGTCGACGATGCCGCTTTCGGTCGTCGTGGCATCGTTGCCATAGATGTTGTTACCGTCACGCAAGGTCGTGTCGGTGCCATACAGTATCTGTATTGCCAGGATGTCGGCGAACATCGGCGTCATGATGTACGCGAAACTCGCATCGACCGCCTGATTCTCGGTCTGGTCGATGTAGGACATGATCGAGATTTGCCAGCTGTCGTTGGCATAATGGTTCTCGCCGCCGCCGACATAGGGCGAATAGTCGATCGTTCCGTTATAGTTTCCGGCATGGCCAAGCCCAAGCGCATGGCCAATTTCGTGAATGAAGGTCTGGGTGGAATAGCTGTTCAGGATCGGGTCGCCCGCAAAGTTCAGATCAGGCTGTATCCAGCTTACAGACACGTTCACAACGGACTGGACGATCGTGGTGCCCTGCAGATCCGAGAAATAGGAATACGCCCCGCTCGGGTCGCTGTCCTGGAACAGGATCTCGGCGGTCTGCCCCTGATCCTCATCCACATAGATGAACTCGATGCCCGAAACGTATGTCCAGGCTTCCAGCGCCCAGATCGCGAATTGCTGGCCCTCGGCGGTCAATTCGGTGATGTCGACGGTCAATGCACCGTCCACGCCCAGGTCAAAAGCCACGTTCGCCGTCTGGTTGTTCTCTTCCCAGAAGCCTGCGATCAGATAGTCGGCCACCTGTAGATCAGTGTAAGTCGGCAAGAGCTGAGCCGGTCCGACCTCAACCGCATAATCGCCAGCATACCTGTCGCGGAACCCGGTAACCTCGATGTAATAGGTGCCGCTCGTCTCGACGACCAGCACATCGGCAGAATCCCTCTCTCCATTTGCATCATCGTTCTCTGCAACGACGTTGCCGCTGGAATCATAGACCGTCAGGTAGGGGTCGACCAACTCGTTTGCGCCCACGCCAGTGACGCTGATGTTGTAGGCCTGCCCTGCGGTCAGCTCGACCGCGATCCAGTCGGCATCGCCGCGGGCCTGCAATGTCCCGTAGAATACGTCCGATACCGCCATCGACGCCGCAGTACCAAAGCTCGCCCCGGCGTCGCCGCTCTCGAACACATCGGCCATGACGACCGGCGCGTCGCCGCTCTCCTGGTAGATGCACCCCTTGTCAAAGGGCCGGTACTGAAAGCAGATCGTGCACATTGGCCTACTCGCCTTAACAAAAGGGGCAACAACAAGCCCCGGAGGACTCAGCGCTGTTGAACATACGTTACCCTACAATCAGGGGCAGTTGCCAGCAGCACACAACGCCGTGATGTCGCGTCGGCAAGCTCTTGCCAGACCTTCGCCGCCAAGGCCATGCGCCTCAATCCAGGGCATATCCGAACCTGTCGAGCGGCAATCCCGTTGCATCCATCAGGCGCCGGTTCGACGCGGCGAACATCCGCCTCAGTTCGCCCCCAAGACCCTCCGGTACTTCGAGGTTAATGTCGCGCACGCTGGACACTTCGACAACCGCGTTCGCCGCCTGACTGAAGGGGATGCGCAGCATGTCGTCGGCCAGGCGGTCATGCGGCACCGCCAGCTTCAGTTCGCCGTGAAAGTAGGCGCGCATCCGGTTCATGTTGAACGGCTCGTAGAAGCGTGCGCCGAACTCGTGGGGGAACCGTTCGTTGTACCGGCGCAGTTGTTCATACCAACTCAGTTCCTCACGCTGGGTATTGACAGCCTTAAGCTCACTCACGCTGTCCGAAATGCCAAGCGTCGCCGCGATCTGACCAAGAAAACCCGGCGTGTCCTCCTTCAACTGCTCGAATGCGACCATGCAGACGTTCTCGGCCCCGAAGACCTCGGCATAGTGGCGCCACATGTTGTCATAGCAGATGTCGGTGGCCCAGCTGCGCACCTGGTAAAGCAGCGTGTACTCAAGGAAATTGCGGAAGGTTCCGCCATAACCGCCCTTCAGCATCTCGAGATAAAGCGAGCGCAGAAAGCCGAACTGTTCGCGCACCACGATTATCGCCCGCGTCCCCGGGCCGAACACCTCATGCAGCCGATGCGCCTTGTCCGCAGTGTCCACTTCGTTGCCCAAGGCGAAGGACAGGAACTCGTTCGAAAGCCCCACGGCGCGGTATCCGCCCGTCTCGGCCTCGGCGGCGGCGGCCTCGATACGCGCCCGCCCGCGCGCGCCGTCCCACAGGAAGTGCTTCTTCAGCCGCAGATCGACCTCGGACAGGATCTCGATGTCCTCGTTGATATAGCGATTGCCACGGCTCTGGTACCCGAGCCCTAGGTGATAACACTCTGGGTGGGTCGCGAAATAGAAGTTCTGAAGCGAACTGGATGCCGCCTTTGGAAATCCGACATGCACGTATCGCGTGGGGGCTGACATCCGCTGGGCACTCCATCCACTGGGGACGCCCGGCGCGCCCCGTCTAAACCATCAACTCTCGGTCAGGTCGGGAAAGCTCTGACCGCCGGGCCCGCGCTGGCGGCCCGGCCCCTGCCCCGGCCCGCGACCCTGGCCAAAGGTCTTTTGCATGACCTGCCCCACCTTCTGGAATGCGGCGTTCAGGGCCGCCGCGGGAATCACCAGCGTCACCTGATCCTCTTCCGCACCGGCATGGGTGGCGGAGAAGGTCAGCTTGACCATCCCGCTGCGCGGATCGGGTTCGATCCGCGAGACCGTCTCGACATAATGTCTTGGTGTGCTCATGATATGCTCATTCAGACCAGTTGATCGTCGCCGTCGTCAAGTTCGCTCAAGTCGCGCAATTCTTTCTGGCCGCGCATCCGCGCCTCGCGCTCGCCGCCGCCGCCCCCCTGCTTCAACGCGCCCTGCTTCTGCAATTCCATCGCCAGCCCACGCATCTGACCAAGCGACCGCATGAAGCCCTGTACCGGCATACTGACCGTAAAGGACACGTCCTCGGGTGGCACCGGCGCCTCGGGGTCGATGCTGCCATCTTCCCGTTTGCGCAGAAGAGAGAACTCGAGACGCACGATGCCGTTCAGGAACTCGACGTTGTGAATGCGGTGCGCGAAAAGATCCAAACCGCCATCCTCCATGCTGCGCGGACCCCGATATCCGGACCCCTCAATAAAACCCGAGGCCAAGCTCTAACGCGTTTCACCCGGAAACGGAATCCGCTTTCTCCGGTTCCCGCCGACTGATCGGACAGGCCGAGGCCGAAGGCACCGAGCGCCGGCGCCGAAGGCGCAGGGCGCGAGACAAGAAGAATGCGCCGCAGGCGCGCCGTTCGGAAACCGCCTATGGCTCTCGGAAGGCAAGGTCGGCGGAACGCAAGAGGGGTGACATCACGTAGTCCAGAAACGTCCGCGAACTGACTTGCACCATCACCTGCACCGGCATCCCCGGCACCAGCGCGATCCCTTCGCCGAGGCGCGCGATCTCCTCGTCCTCGATCATCACGATCCCGAGGTAATAGGTCTCGCCCGTGGCGGAATCCACAAGACTGTCGGCCGACAACGTCTCCAGCGTGCCATGCAGTTTCGGCAGATTGCGCTGCGGATAGGACAAGAGCACGACCGAGGCCGTCTGCCCCGGTGTCACGACGTCGATGTCATTGGGGTTGATCCGCGCTTCCAGCCGCAGTGCCTCGTCGCTTGGCACGATCTCGACCACCGTTTCGCCGGGGGCGATCACCGAGCCCTCGGTGTTGACCGCCAATTCGATCAGCGTTCCGGTGACAGGAGCGCGCATGACCGTGCGCTCAAGCTGGTCCTGATAGGCATCATAGGTTGCGCGGGCGTTCAAAAGCTCCTGAGTCACCTGCGCGATCTCGCCCGTCGCCTCGTCAAGAGCCGTGGCCCAAAGTTCGCGATATTGCAGGTCGGCTGTCTGGATCGCCTCGCGCTGGGCGGCTATCCGGGACCGGCGTTCGGCCAGTTGCTGCTCCACCTGCGCTGTCCGCAACAGGTTTTCCGACAGCGTCCGCCGCACTTCCAGTCCCCGGCCGGCAAGGTCCTCCAGCGTCACACCATCGTCGCGCAGAAGCGTAAGCTGCGCCTCGATGCTGACGATCTCGTCCTCAAGTCCCGCAATCTCGACGCCATAGGCCACCTTGGACTGCTCCAGCACCTGGATCCGCGCGGCCAGTGCGGCCATCCGGCTGTCATAGCGGGTGCGTTCGAGGTCGAGTATCTCCTCGGCCTTCTCCGCTTCGGCGACCCGCGCGCCGAAGCCTTCGGGAAAGACAAGCGCGCCGCCCGTGTCCCGCGCGGCATAGGCCGCCCGTTCGGCCCGAAGCCTGAACAGCTGCGCCTCCAGTGTCAGGATCGCGATGTCCTGTGTATCGACCTGCGCCCGCGCGCGGGTGTCGTCGAGAATGACAAGGGGCTCGCCGGCTGTCACCATCTGCCCGTCGCGCACGAGGATGCGTTCGATTACCCCGCCCTCCAGATGCTCGACCGTGCGGCGCGAGTTTTCTGTGCTGACCGTGCCCGTGGCCACGGCCGCGCCGGCCAGCGGCGCGGTCGCCGCCCAGTAGCCAAAGCCCCCGAAGAACCCAAGCAAGACAGCGGCCGCAAGGAGGAGGGGCGCCGCCGCGCGGCGACCCAGCCCGCGCACATCGGCGCCTGTTTGTGCCACCGCCGTCATGCCCGCCGCGCTCCGCCACCCTCGGGCAAGCGTCGCGGACGGCCCTGCACATCGCCCTCGCCCAACCGCGAGATGACCCGATCGGGCGGGCCAAGATCGACCACATTGCCGTCGCGCAAGTGCAAGAGCAGGTCACAGGCCTGCACCAGCGCCGGGCGCTGGCTTACCACCACGATGGTCGCGCCGCCATCGCGCAACCCCTTCAGCGCGGCGCTCAGCGCCGCTTCACCCGCCTTGTCCAGCCCCGTCGCGGGTTCGTCCAGGACCAGTAGCAGAGGCGCCCCGTAGAAGGCGCGCGCCAATGCGACCTGCTGTAGCTGCCCCCGCGACAATTGCGGGCTCTGCCCGCGCTCCAGCACCGTGTCGTAGCGCTGCGGCAATGCAAGTATGGCCTCGTGGACCCCTGCAAGCACCGCCGCCTCGGCGGCGCGTCGCGCGACCTCGACCGGTTCACCCGCGTCATCGAAGCGGGCGATGTTCTGGCCGATGGTGCCGTCGAACAGGACAGCTTGCTGCGGCACGTAGCCCACCATCGCGCCAAGTTCCGGACCGAAAGCGCGGTGCGCGTCCACCGCATTGACCAGAACGCTGCCGTTGGTGGGGCGCAAGCCGCCCACAATCATTCGTGCAAGCGTGGTCTTTCCGGCGGCCACCGGCCCGATCACCCCAAGCATCTGTCCCGGCACGACGTCCAGTGTCACGGGCCGCAAGATCGGTCGCCGTGCCCCTTGCGGCATCGCCATCGCCTGACGCAGGGTCAGCGTAACACCGCCTTCGCGCGTCAATGTGGCCTTGCCCGCTCCCTCGGGCGCGCGGGACAGGTCCGCATCGACGGCGCCTGCGCTTCGGATCACATCGCGCACGACTGAAATCGCGTTGACCGCCTTGTCGATGGGCGAAAGCGCCAGCCCCAGCAGGATCGACCCCGCGATCATCGTGCCGGTTGTGATCTCGCCTTGCAGCACAAGGTAGCCGCCTGTGCCCAGCACCGCGACCTGCGCCAGCATCCGCAGGAACCGCGTCGCGCTTTGCAGCGCCACGCCGCGCTGTGTCGCCCGGTCAAGCACCCCCGAGGCGTGCAGGTTCTGGACCACCAGCCGCCGCGCCATACGCTCGGTCATGCCCATGGCGCGCAGCGTCTCGCCGCCCGCCGCCGCGCCGGCCACCGCCATGGCGGCCGCGTTCTTCTGCTCCTCCGCGTTGCGCCGCCGACCCTGCACAAGGATCGCGTCAGCAACCGCCAGAGAAAGAAGCACCAGCGCAGCGACCAGGGCCACGCTGCCAATCGTTGGATGCAACAGGAAAAGGATGCCCACGAAGACAACCGTCCATGGCGTTTCCAGAAGTGTCGACAAGGTCGGAGAGGTAAAGAACTGCCGCAGCCGCCCTGCCTCGCGCAGCCCGTTGGCTTGCCCCTGGCGCGGTCCCGGCCCCGGTGTCAGCCGCGCCGCCGCCAGCCGCGGAAACAGCCGTTCGTCCAGCCATGCGCCGATGCGCGCCTGCAGGATCTGCGTGGCCCCCGACAGCAGCGCATGGGTCAGCAGTGCGGCACCCGCGATCAGCGTGATGAAGACCAGCGTCTCGCGGCTTTCACTCGACAGCACGCGGTCGATCACCTGGATCATGTAAAGCGGAATCGTCAGCCGCAGCAGGTTGACGAAGATGCTGGTCCCGGCCACCGCGCCCAGAAGCGGCAGCGCCGGGCGCATCATCCGCCGAAGCTCTCCGCTTGCTGCCGCCTGTCCGCGGCCCTTGTTGGCCCGTTCCGCGATGTCCCATCCCTCCTTCCACTTTGCGCCCGCGTCGCCGCGCACGTGCTCCCACTATATGGCCCCGACACCATGTGCCGCAATCTCCCCAAACGCGAAACCCGCGGCGGGCGACAGTTTGGACGTGACAGCCGCTGCAACGCAGCGTACATCGTTGACGTCCGAATACGACTCTTTGCCTTGAAAAAACGTCATTCCCGAATTCAAAGAAGGACCTGCCCATGCCGACGAGCGCGCCCCGCAATGCCGATCTGTTTCTCGAAAAGCAGAAGTACGGGGCGGACCCCACCCGTGACCGCGACTCCGACCACTATCGGAACGAGTACATCACCGGTTTCGTCGACAAGTGGGACGCCCTTATCGATTGGGACGCCCGCGCGACGGGCGAAGGCGACTTCTTCCTCGAAGTGCTGCGCTCGCGCGGGAAACACACGGTGCTCGACGCCGCTACCGGCACCGGCTTTCACTCGGTGCGACTGATAGAGGCGGGCTTCGACGTGACATCGCTTGACGGGTCCGCGCCGATGCTGGCTCGTGCCTTCGAGAACGCCCGCGACCGCGGCATCATCCTAAAGACCCTGCAATCGGACTGGCGCTGGCTGGGCTTTGCAACGCGCGCACGCTTCGACGCCATCACCTGCCTCGGCAACTCGTTCACGCATCTGCATGACGAACTTGATCGACGCCGCGTGCTGGCCGAGTTCTATGCCGCGTTGGAACCCAATGGCGTTCTCATCATCGACCAGCGCAACTATGACACCATGCTCGACGTCGGCTTCCGGTCCAAGCACAAGTATTACTACTGCGGCGATCAGGTGACAGCCGAACCGATCCACATCGACGACAGCCTGGTGCGGTTCCAGTACAGCTTTCCCGACGGCTCCGACTATACCCTGAACCTGAGCCCGATCCGACGGGACCACATGCGCCGCCTTCTGCGAGAGGCCGGATTTGAACGGGTACGCACCTACGGCGACTTCGACCTCGCCCATGACGCCGAGACCTCGGATTTCTTCGTTCACGTGGCAGAGAAATCGGCCCACACCCCGCGCCGCCGGGTCGAACCCACCACGTCCAGCCGCGCCGTTGCCGTGGCCGAGGACTACTATGACAGCGATGACGCCGATGCCTTCTATTCGCGCATATGGGGCGGACAGGACCTGCACCTGGGCATCTATTTCGATGGCGTCACCGACATCGCCGAAGCAAGCGTCGCCACCGTCGACCACATGCTGGCGGCCCTTGCCGATGCAGGCGCGGCCCCCGGGCCGGGCAGCCGGATCATCGACCTTGGTGCGGGCTACGGCGGCTCGGCGCGCCGCATCGCCGCGACCACAGGTGCCAGCGTCACCTGCCTGAACCTTTCGGACACCCAGAATGACCGCAACCGGGTGCTGACACGGGCCGCCGGGCTGGCCGATCTGGTCTCTATCGTACACGGCGATTTCGCCGATATCCCGAAAGGCAACGACAGCTTCGACGTCGTCTGGTCGCAAGACGCCTTCCTGCACGCCCCCCAGCGCGACCACGTCATCGCCGAGGCGTTCCGCGTGTTGAAACCGGGTGGCCACCTGATCTTCACAGATCCGATGGAGGTGCCCGGCGCCCCGGCAGAGGTGATGGCGCCCATCTACGACCGACTTGCGCTGCCCGACCTCGGGTCGGTCGAGGCCTACAGCGCGTATGCCCGTCTTGTCGGCTTCGAAAGCACGGCGTGGATCGACCTTTCAGATCACCTGCCCCGCCATTTCCAGCGTGTGGCAGAAGACCTGACGGCCCGCCGCGCCGAAGTAGAGGAAGCCGCCAGCCCCGCATATGTCTCGCGGATGCTTGAAGGGCTGGACCACTGGGTATCGGGCGGGCGCGCCGGCCAACTGGCCTGGGGCATCCAGCTGTTCCGCAAGCCCTGATCGGCGGGACGTCTCCGGCCGGGCATCACTCTTCGGGCAGGCCCGCCTTGCGAAACCCGTCGGCAAAGGCCGCGCGATAGACCGGATCCTGGATCGAGGCGGTTGCCAGCATGCCGGCCACCGTCGCGCTCCGCCCCAGCGCCTCGTACTCCATCGCCATCCAGTCCGCCTCGTCAGGGTCGCCGAGCTGCCCGCAGGTGGCGATCAGGAAGCGATGGGGAAAGGGCGCGGTCGGGTTCTGATCGCGGGCCCGGATCAACGCCGCCTCGGCGCGTGCATGGTCCCCCAGAAAAATGGGCGGCCATGCCCTCTGCCAGGTGATACCAGTAGGGCGGCAGCGGGTTGCGCTCGAACCCCGAGGCGATCAGCGGCAGCGCCGCGACCGTCGAAGATGTAGACATTCGCAAGGAACATGTTGGCGTCGACATAGTTCGGGTCGAACGCAATGGCGCGCTGATATGCGGCGACGGCGCGCGGGATGTCAGCGGCGATCCAGCGTGCGGCGCGCCACACGCTGTTCATTAGATGGTCCTTTGAGACCAGCCGGCCGGGGGCCGCCAGCAGAACCGCCAGGACCCGTGATGTCTGTGGCCGCAGGGTGGTGGTGCCGCAGGGACCGCGAACCTCGCCGGTCTCGGGATCGAAGGGGTGCACGCCGATCTGCGCCAACCCGCCGGATTTCGTCACCTTTTCGGCCCCTCTCGGGACTTTCGCAGGCTCGCCCCAACAAGGTTACCGCCATCGGACGCCGTGTCAAAGCCTGGGGCTGCACGGGCGCGCCGCCCGCCGGGACGGTCCGGCGCGACGTCAGCGAAAAGGAACAGATCCATGCGCACCATCCCCGTGATCGCCGCCGCCCGTGTGGGGCTTGCCGCCACCCCCGCTGTCGCAGAGCCGACGCGCTTACCGCAGCCATGGGGCGCATGTCGGCGCGGCCGCCATCGCAAGACCGCGCGGGACCATCTTGCTGTTGCCCACCAGAAACGGGCTGTCGGACTACGAGCAGGACCGCGCCGGGATGCTGGCCGAAATGGGGTTCAACGTGCTGGCCGCCGATCTTTATCCCGTCGGCCAGCGCCCGCGCACGATGGAGGATCGGCAGGCCGGGCTCCAAACGATACTGGCCGATCCCGATGGCACGCGCGCCCTGTTGCGCGCCGCTGTCGATGCCACTCGGACACAGGGCCCCGATCCCCTGATCGTCATGGGCTATTCGATGGGCGCGATCCCGATCATGGAGCTGGCATGGTCCGGCGTTGGGCAAGAGATCGGGGTGGACGGCTATGTGATCCTTTCGGGCCGGGTGTCGGACAGGGCGGACCGGATGCTGCCCGACGGGATCGCGCCCTTCCTTGTGGCGCACGGCGAGGCGGACACGCAGGTCCAGGTGTCGGGCATGGAAACCTTCCTGGACGATGTCGACCTGGCCGGCGGCCGTGCGTCCGTGCATGTCTATCCCGGTGCGGGGCACGTGTTTTCCGCCTTCGGCTTTCCGGACTACGACGCCAAGGCGGATGTTGACAGCTGGGCCCGCCCGAAGGTGTTCCTCGACGATCTTGCGGGCTGAACAGGGGCGCGTGCGCCGGTCTCGTCCAGGGATGCGGGAAGCCGGCGAATGGTGCAGGATGGGCGGGGCGCGGTCGGGGCGATTCCCCCGCAAGGCGCGTCGCCCGTTCATCCGTCCGACCGTTCGATACAGGACCCCGACCGACCGAAGCCACGTGATCCAGCCGTCCGCCGCCTCTGAGCCCGCTTCCCACCCGGCCACCGCCCGCACCAGCCATCAGGCGCCGGGGTGGCCGCGCCTTCGCGCAGTCGGGATCGACGGGCTGCTGGTCAGCTTCGGCGACAGACTGACGGAACCGGCAAACCGTGCGGCACTGGCCTTTCGCGCGGCTGTGGACCGCGACGCGCCCGGAGGGATCGAAGAGACGTCGACCTCGCTCGTCTCGGCCTACCTGCGCTTCGATGCGGTTGCCTGCGACAGGGCCGCGCTGGTGGCCGGGATCACCGCGATGATGATGTCGCGAAACTGGTTCGACGCCCCCCTTCCGGAGGGACGCCGCCTTTGGCGCATTCCCACCGTCTTTGGCACCGCCGCCGCGCCGCAACTGGCCGAAGCCGCTGCCGCGGCGGGCCTTTCGCCCGGGGACGCAGTTCGCGGCATTTCGGGCACGCCCCTTCGCGTCCAGACCATCGGCTTTGCGCCGGGCCAGCCCTATCTCGGTCAGCTTGGCCCCGAATGGAACATCCCCCGCCAGACCGCCCTGACAAAGCGTGTTCCCGTCGGCGCGCTGACCGTCGCGATCCGGCAGCTTGTGCTGTTCTCGGTCTCGAGCCCCACCGGCTGGCGCCACATTGGCCAGACCGCTTTCCGCGCCTTTCGCCCCGACGCGGACATGCCCTTCGCCTTGCGCCCGGGCGATGAAGTGCTGTTCGATGCGGTATCGCCCGGCGCGCTCGACCGCCTGCGTTCCGAAGGCCCTGACGGCGGCGCAACGGCAAGACCATTGAAATGACCCGCGCGCTCATCGTCCACGCAGCGGGGGCCGGGACCACCGTGCAGGACCTGGGCAGGCCGGGATACCTTTGCGACGGCGTGCCGCGCGGCGGCGCAGCCGACCGCATGGCCCTGTACGAGGCCGGCGCGCTTCTCGGCCAGCCCGCGACCCATGCCGCGCTGGAATTGCCCGGCCCCGGCGGCATGTTCGAGGCAGGCGAAGACATGCGTATCGCGCTGACCGGGGCGCCGATGCGCGCCACGCTCGATGGCGCGCCGCTGGCATGGAACGCCTGCCACGCGCTGCCCGCGGGCGCACGCCTGACCATCGGCGCGGCACTGGCCGGCAGTTACGGCTACCTGACGCCCGGCGGTGGCATTGCGTCGCCTGTCCGGCTTGGCGCACGCGCCAGCTACCTTGCTGCCGGTCTGGGTGCACCTGTCGCGGCGGGCGACAACCTACCTGTCGGGCCCGATCCCGAGCCGGACCGCATGGGCCTTTGCCTGCCGGCGGACCGGCGGTTTGACGGCGGCACGATGCGCGTGGTGCCCAGCCTGCAAACACCGCTCTTTCCTGAGGCGGAACGCGACCGGTTCGCCGCCACCGCCTTTCGCCGTGACGCCCGCGGCAACCGGATGGGGGTGCGCCTTGTTGCCGAAGACAGCACGGGCCTACATGCCGAAGGCGCGCTTTCCGTCTTGTCCGAGGTCATCGTGCCCGGCGACATCCAGGTCACCGGTGACGGCACGCCCTTCGTGCTGCTGGCCGAGTGCCAGACGACGGGCGGCTACCCCCGCATCGCCACCGTCATTCCCGCGGACCTGCCGGGCGTGGCGCAGGCCCGGCCGGGCGTGACCCTGCGTTTCCGTTTCGTCACTCTTGAAGAGGCGATCGCCGTGGAACGGATCGAGGCGCAGCGCGTCGCCGCCCTGCCCCGGGCCGTCCGCCCCCTTGTGCGCCGCCCCCAAGACATTCCGGACCTTCTGGCCTACCAACTGGTGGGCGGGGTGACTGCGGGCGACGATATGGAAAGGAACAGACGATGACGCTTGGTGTCGATCTCAATGCCGATATGGGCGAGGGTTATGGCCCGTGGCGGATGGGCGACGACACGGCGCTTCTGGACGTGGTCACCTCGGCCAACATCGCCTGCGGGATGCACGCGGGCGACTGGGACACCATGGCGCGCACAATGGCCGCCGCCAAGGTGCGCAGCGTGGGCGTCGGTGCGCACCCGGGCTTTCCCGACCGGCAGGGCTTCGGGCGGCGGCGCATGGACTTCGGGCACGAAAGCCTCGGCCACCTTGTCGCTTACCAGCTGGGCGCGGCACAGGCGATGGCCCGCGCGGCGGGCACACAGGTGCGCCATCTGAAGCTGCATGGCGCGCTGGCCAACATGGCGTCCGAGAACGTCGAGATGGCCACTGCCTGCTACCGCGCGGCGCTCGACGTGGACCCCGGGATCATCGTCATGGTGCTGGCCGGAACCGCGCAGCAACAGGCCGCCGCGGCCCTCGGCTGCCGCACAGCCTGCGAGATCTTCGCCGACCGCACCTACAACGACGACGCCACGCTTGTCGACCGCCGCCTGCCCGGCGCGGTCATCCACGACGCCGACACCGCCGCAGACCGCGTGCTGGCGATGCTGCGTGCCGGCGCCATCCTTGCCGAAAGCGGGCGGCGCATTCCCACCCGGATCGACACCGTGTGCCTGCATGGCGACACGCCCAGCGCCGTCGCGCTTGCCCGTGCGCTGCGCGACAGGCTGGCCCGCTCCGGCGTGGCCTTGCGCCAGATGACGGGTGAACCTGTCTGACATCGGCCGCGCCCAGATCCGCGCATTTTTTTATTGGCGATACGTCGGAGTTGGCCCTAAATACTTGCGACGACACCAGAACCGCTCCTAGTGGATTTCAAAGCTCCAACCTGAGATGATCTATTCCTTCGGACCGTACGAAGTAGACACGCTGCGACAGATCCTGCTGCGTGACGGCGAAGAGGTGGGGCTGGAACCGCAGGTCTATCGCCTGCTGGTCATGTTGCTGGCGGCCGAAGGTAATGTCGTCACCACCGACCGTATCATCGAAGAGATATGGGACGGGCGCATCGTGTCGGAAGCGGCCATATCCTCGCGCATCTATGCGGTGCGCAACGCGGTGGGTGACGACGGACGCAGCCAGACGCTTGTGCGCACCGTCCGCGGCAGCGGCTTTCGTTTCGTCGGAGAGGTCATGAAGCGTGATGGCGGAAACTTGATCGCCACCGCGGCGCCCGAACCCGCGCGCCCGGCAGACAGAAGCGGCGGCAAGCCGGTGCTTGCGATCCTGCCGTTCCACCAGGACGGGTCCGCGGCGCAGGATCTGCTGGCAGAGTCGCTTGTCGAGGGATTGACAACGTCGCTTTCGCGCGTGCGCGAATTCGCCGTGATCGCCCGACAGTCGGTTCTTGTCAGCGCAGACGGCAGCGAAACCGGCGTTCAGGCAGCGCGGCGCCTCGGCGCCACCTATGTCATCGAGGGGATGGTACGGCGCGCCGGGGAACGTGTGCGCGCCAATGTCTCGCTGACCCACACACCCAATGCCCATTGTCTGTGGTCCCAGCAGTTCGACGACACGATCGACGACGTCTTCAGCCTGCAAGACAGGCTTGTGGTCCATGTGACCGGACAACTGGCGCCGAACATCCGCGCCGTCGAGGTGGAACGCGCCAAGGCGCGAACCGCCGGCGAGCGCAGCGCCTACGAACTGACGCTCACCGCATTGCCCCTGTTCTGGCGCGGAGAGAAAGAGGCCCATTTCGAGGCTGAGGCCCGCCTGCGCCGCGCCACCGAGGTCGACCCCGGTTATGCCCCCGCACAAGCCTACCTTGCATGGTGTCTCAGCCACGGCGCCAATGCCATGTGGAGCAGCGATCCCGATACCACCTATGCCCGTGCGGCGGCACAGGCACGAGCGGCACTGCCGCTCGCCGGCGACCACGCGCCCTCGCTTGTGGCCATTGGGGCTGCACTGACGCTCTCCACCCGGGACATGAGCCAGGCCCGCGCCGTTCTCGAACGCGCACTGGCCTATGACCCGTCCAACGCGTGGGGCTGGATGCGCTACGGCTTCGTGCTTTACATGGACGGCGACCCGCAACGCGGGCTGGAGGCACTTGACCGTGCCGAACGGCTAAGCCCCTTTGATCCCTTTCTTTTCAACGTCTGGTTCGCCCGTGCCATCTGCCATATCGGGCTCGGCGATCTTGCGGCGGCGGAACGCGCCAATGCCGAAGGCGCGCGGCTGCAACCCGACATTCCCTGGGCCGGGCGCCAACTCCTCAGCTTTCGCATCATGCTTGGTGACGACGACGGCGCGCGGCAGGCCGCAAAGCGGCTGCTGGCAGATTTCCCGGACCTGACCGCCTCGGCGGTCACGGCTTCGATTCCGCCGGGCCACCCGCAAAAGACCGAAGCCTTCAGAACCGCGCTGGAACGCGCGGGGCTTCCCGCCTGACATACGCAGGCGTGCCCAAAAGGCATGCCTCCAAAGCGGCTTGGACCCAGATCGGGTCCGGTGCATCCGGCAGATGCAACGCGCGGATGGTGTGGCGGATCGGGACCGGCCGCCACCATCGCGCCTGACCCGCAGGGCGACCGCTCAGAAGGTCGTCCAGGCTGAATCCCTGCGCGAGGAGTCGATACAGGCGGTGATGAACCTCATTCCGTCAAGGCCCTCGGCGATACCCGGCGCCTGCACCTCTGGCGGCGGAGTGGTGCCGTTCCTGACGTGACGAACGATTTCGGCTGCTTCGGCATAGAGTGTCGCGAAACCCTCCAGATACCCTTCGGGATGACCTGCGGGGACCCGAATGTTGCGCTGGCCCGCCACATTGGCGCCGGCGCCTGCCCTGGTCAGGATCTGCTTGGGCTCGCCGTGCCGGGTGAACAGCATCTGATTGGGGGTTTCCTGCGCCCACTCCAGCCCGCCCTTCGTGCCATGAACCCGCAGGCGAAGGGCGTTCTCGTTGCCCACCGCGACCTGGCTGGCCCATAGCATACCCTTCGCACCGCCCTCGAACCGCAGCATGACATGCACGTTGTCGTCCACCTGCCGACCGGGCACGAAAGCGTCCAGGTCAGCCGAGACCGACACCGCCCGCAGACCGGTGACAAAGCCGGCAAGATTGAAGGCATGGGTGCCGATGTCGCCCACGCACCCGCCCGCGCCCGAACGGGCCGGGTCGGTGCGCCAGTCAGCTTGCTTGTTGTGCACCTCTTCTGCGAGCCAGTCCTGCGCGTATTCCACCTGCACAACCCGGATCCGGCCCAGAGCGCCTTCGGCCACCATCTGCCGGGCCTGCCGCACCAGCGGATAGCCGGTGTAATTATGTGTCAGGACAAATGCCGCGTTCGAGGCCGCCGCGGCATCAGCAATGGCGCGCGCATCCTCCGGGCTTGCCGCCAGCGGCTTGTCACAGATCACGGAAATGCCCGCCTCTAGAAAGGCAATGGCGGGACCCGCGTGCATGTGGTTCGGCGTGACGATCGCGACCGCGTCGATCCCGTCCGCGCGCGCGGCCTCGGCCCGGGCCATCCGCACATAATCGGGATAGGCGCGATCCGGGGCGATCCCCAGTTCGGCGGCAGATCCGCGCGCGCGCTCTGGATCGGAACTCAGCGCCCCGGCCACAAGGTCCCAGTGTCCGTCGATGCGCGACGCGATGCGGTGGACCGCGCCGATAAAGGCACCCTGCCCGCCACCAACCATTCCAAGCCGCAGGCGTGTCACCGGTTCAGCCCGAGCATCGTGCGCAACTGCTCACGGTCGGTGGTCCCGCCCGCGAAATCGTCGAAGGCCTTGTCTGTCACTTCGATGATATGTTCCGAGATGAAAGGCGCCCCCTCTGCCGCGCCCTGTTCGGGCGATTTCAGGCAACACTCCCATTCCAGCACCGCCCAGCTGTCATAGCCATACTGCGCCAGTTTCGAGAAGATGGCCGCAAAATCCACCTGTCCATCGCCAAGGCTGCGAAACCGCCCGGCCCGCTGCGTCCAGCCCTGAAAGCCCGAATAGACCCCCTGCCGCCCGTCCGGATTGAACTCGGCATCCTTCACGTGAAAGGCGCAGATCCGCTCGTGATAGATGTCGATGAAGGCAAGATAGTCCATCTGCTGCAACAGGAAATGCGAGGGATCGTAGTTGATGCGCGCGCGCGCGTGGCCATCCAGCGCGTCGAGGAACATTTCGAATGTCGCGCCGTCGAAGACATCCTCGCCCGGATGGATCTCATAGCCTATATCGACGCCCTGCTCCTCGTAGGCATCGAGGATCGGACGCCAGCGGCGCGCAAGCTCTGAAAAGGCCTCCTCGATCAGCCCGGCGGGGCGCTGCGGCCAGGGATAGAGATACGGGAACGCCAGCGATCCGGTGAAACTGACCGTGGTGCCGAGACCGAGATTGCGGCTGGCGCGGGCGGCCTTGGTAACCTGATCCACGGCCCATTGCTGCCGAGCACCCGGATTGCCATGCACGGCCGCCGGCGCAAAAGCGTCGAACGCAAGGTCATAGGCCGGGTGCACGGCCACCAGTTGCCCCTGCAAATGCGTCGACAACTCGGTGATCTCGACCCCTGCATCCGAGCAGATGCCGCGAACCTCATCGCAATAGGCCTGGCTTTCGGCGGCTTTCTCCAGATCGAAAAGCCTTGCATCGAATGTGGGGATCTGGACGCCCTTGTACCCCAGTTCCGCCGCCCAGCGAACGATGTTTTCCAGGGAATTGTAGGGTGCGTCGTCACCTGCGAACTGGGCAAGGAACAGTCCGGGTCCCTTTATCAAAGCTGCCATTCTCTACTCCCTCAAACCGCGTTTCAAAATGCCACCGATCCCGGCACATAGCTGAAGCCGGTGAAATCGGCGCTCGTGCCCTGCCCCGTGATATCGAAGGCAGCCATCCCGACGAAGGCCCCGGTGAAGGACGCGTGTTCGCCACGCCCGCCTTCGTCGGATATGACGCTTGCGTCCAGTGGCGGCCCCAAAGCCCGCCAGCCGCCCGACTGCCGCCAGAAGAATTGCTGTACGGCGCCGTCCACCTCGACGGCCAGATCCAAAGGCCCCTCCGCCACCGGCTGCAACTCTGCCGGAAAGTCCAGCCGCCCGTCCGGCCAGTCCCCCGGACAGGACATGATGGTCAGTGCCCGCCCCACCCCCGGCTCCATCGTGAGCGCCGCGAAATGGAACTTGTGGCGATTGTAATAGGTCGTCAGTCCCGCCGCCTGCCGATAGGTCGTCGGTGCGAACCCTGTCAGCGTGGTTTCGGCGCGGTAGCTCAGATGCTCCTGCCGGCGGGCAACCAGCGCCTGCTCGAACCAGGACCCGATACTCTCTCGTCCGATCAGCCGAAGCGCCTGCCCCGTCAGGGCAAAGATCCGCTCCGGGTGGGGCGTGCGCAGCCACTGGAATTCTTCCGGCAGCGTCCCGCCATCAAAGCGCCGCTCCACCGGCCCGTCGGGCCGCCGAACCGCGGGCGCTGGCGGCGCGACCTCGATCTGCGGCAGGGGGCCGCCATCGGCCGGATACAGCCAGCCGTCTTCCCGCCACTCGCACCGCTGGATCGCCGTTTCGCGCCCGCAGGGCGAAAACCGCCCCGGCAAGGGACGCGAACACAGATGGGTGTGATAGACCTGACCGTCCGGCGTTTCCACGATCTGGCCGTGACCGGCGCGCTGAAGCGGCCAGTCGGGCGCATCCTTGGCCGTGATCAGATGGACCTCGGGGTGAAGCTCGTAGGGCCCATGGATATCGCGGGACCGTGCCATCGTGACGGCGTGGTCATAGCCCGTGCCACCCTCTGCCACGGTCAGGTAGTACCAGCCATTGCCCTTGTGCAGATGCGCGCCCTCGGTCAGCCCATGGGGGCTTCCGGCAAAGATCACCTCGGGGTTGCCCGTCAGGCCGGTTTCCGGGTGCCACTCCTGAAGCAGGATACCGTCGAAGGCGGGATGCTTGGGGTGCCCGCCAACCGATTCCGACCGGTGGTTCCATTGCAGCGTCAGGAACCATTTCCGACCGTCGTCGTCGTGAAACAGCGACGGATCGAAGCCGTGCGAATTGACGTAGACCGGATCGCTCCACGGGCCGGTGATCTCGGGCGCGGTGACCACGTAGTTGTGCGCATCCTTGAAATTGCCGTCCAGCCGCTTGACGTCGGTATAGACCAGCCAGAACAGCCCGTCCGCATGGCTGAGACAGGGTGCCCAGACACCGCAACTGTCCGGGTTGCCGCGCATGTCCAGCTGGGCGGCCCGGTCCAGCGGGCGGCAGGCAAGATCCCAGTTCACCATATCGCGCGAGGCATGGATCTGAACGCCGGGGTACCATTCGAACGTCGAGGTGGCGATGAAATAGACCTCGCCCGCCCGGCAGATCGACGGGTCGGGATTGAACCCGGGCAGGATCGGATTGCGGATCATCGCCGGCGCCACCCCCTAATCAGGCCAGAAGGGCGCGCGCGTCGTCGATACCCAGCGCTGCCGGGCGCTCGCAACTGCTGGTGATCTCGACGAAGGAGCCCAGCTCACCCGAACGCAGGATCGAGGTCATCACGTCGACCACATGCAGCGCGAAATCGAGCGAGCATCGGTGCGGACGCCCCTGCACGATCCCCTGCGCCATATCCGCCAGACCAGAGGCGCGGTAGTTCGCGCGGCCATTGTCGTTGGCGATGGCGAAGGGATGCGGCCAGGACGGGGTGCCGTTCACAAAGGCTCCCCTCTCCGTCATCCGCACCTCGCCACCGAAGAAGTTGGGATCGGGTACGTGCAGCGTGCCCTCGCGCCCGTAAAGCTCCATGTTGGAATGGCCGTGCTGCCAGACGTCCCAGCTGGCGCAATAGGTGATCTGCGCGCCGGCGTGGAACTCCATCACCGCGTGGATCGTCGTGGGGGTCTCGACGGCGATCTTCTCGCCATGGCGCGGTGCGGAGGTGATCGTGCGTTCGGGCGACGCCATCCCCGCGATCGCACCGACGCGCTTCACCGGGCCAAGAAGCTGCACGAGGTTCGAGATGTAATATGGCCCGAGGTCGAGGATCGGCCCGCCGCCCGGCTTGAAGAAGAAATCAGGGTTCGGATGCCACATCTCCATGCCCGGGCTCTGAACGAAACAGGTGCCCGAGGTGATCTTGCCCACCGCGCCCGCGTCGATGAGGTGCCGCGCAAGCTGGTGCGCCCCACCTAGGAACGTGTCAGGGGCCGATCCCACCCGCAGCCCGCGCGCCTCGGCCAGTTCGGACAATGCCTGTCCCTCGTCCAGCGAAAGGACGAAGGGCTTTTCGGAATAGACGTGTTTTCCGGCCAAAAGGATCTGCCGGGAAACCTCGAAATGCGCGTTCGGCACGGTCAGGTTGACCACCACGTCGATGTCATCCGCGGCCAACAGGCCGTCAACGGTCTCGGCCCGCAGGCCGAATTCCGCGGCCCTCGCCTTCGCGGCTTCGGGGTTCATGTCCGCGCAGGCGCGCATCTCCATGCCCGCGAACAGGGGCGACAGGCGCATGTAGGCCGCCGAGATATTGCCGCAGCCGATAACGCCGATCCCAAGTGTCTTGCTCATCTGTCTCTCTCAGAATGTCCGGAAGGCTTCGATGGAACGTGTTGCGAACCGCGTGGCGTCATTTGGCTTGTCGTGCTCCATCACGAAAAGCTCGACGCCCGCCGCGCGCAGCGCCGCCATGATTGCGGGCCAGTCCATGACGCCATGGCCGACATCCGCCCAGCCGTCTTCGTCCGCGCACTCGCCCTCCGGCGCGATGTCCTTCACATGCGCCGCACTCATGCGCCCGCCGTGACGCGCGATCCAGTCCATCGGATCGCCGCCGCCACGCACGATCCAGGCGATATCCACTTCCCAATCGATGGACGGGGCATGTTCCAGGATCAGCTCCATCGCGATTTCACCGCCCGGAAGCGGCATGAACTCCCAATGATGGTTGTGCCAGCCAAACCGAAGACCGGCATCGCGGACCTTCTGGCCGGCGGCCTCCAGCCGCCGTGCATAGGCGATCCACGCTGCGGCATCGGCGCCCGCACGCAGGTCATCCTCGGGTGCGGGGCAGAACAGATGCGTCATGCCCAGCGTCCTCGCGGCAGAGAGCGTCGCATCGAGCCCGTCCTCGAAATTCCCGATGGGAAAGAAATGCCCCGACGGCATGGCCAGACCCGTCCGGTCCAGAAGGTTGAACCAGACCGGGTTTACCGGAGAGGTTTGAGTTGGTCACTCAGCGGCGATGTTGGCCGTGAGTTGTGCGTCGTAGAAGTTCCTTTCTGCTGTTGTGGGTGAGATGTATCCGAGCGGGCCGTATAGGCGTTTTTCGTTGTACCAATGGACCCAAGCCAGCGTCGCGAGCTCGACGTCCTGTTTGCCGCGCCACGGCCCCTCGTGCTCGATGACCTCGGCCTTGTATAAGCCGTTTATGGTCTCGGCGAGCGCGTTGTCATACGAGTCGCCCACGCTGCCGACCGAGGCACCGATTTTCGCCTCTTCAAGGCGCTCGGAATACTTGATGGACAGGTACTGGACGCCTCGATCACTGTGGTGGGTCAGCCGGTCGCGGTCGGGATTGCGGGCGGCTAGCGCCTGCTCCAGCGCATCGAGAACCAGCTTTGTGTTGGGCGATGAGGAAACCTGCCAGCCGACGATGTACCGGGCGAAGACATCGATGATGAAGGCGACGTACACAAACCCGACAGCGGTGCGCACATAGGTGAAATCCGCCACCCAGAGCCTGTTGGGAGCGGGCGCCTTGAAGTCACGGTTCACCTTGTCTTCCGGGCAAGGCAGGGCCGGATCACCATACGTGGTCCTCTTGCCTTTGCCGCGTGTAACGCCCTGTATTTTCTTTTCTTTCATCAGGCGTACGACCGTGCAACGCGCGACATCCTCACCCTGCGCGACAAGATCGTGCCAGACTTTGACCGCGCCGTAGCGCTTGCCGCTGGCCTCCCAGCAGGCCTTGATCTTTCGGCCGAGCTCGGCATCGCGCTGAGCACGCGCGGATGCCCTGGATGGGTCACGCGCGACAGCCTGATGGTGGTGGTAGGTGGACGGCGCGATCGGCAGGACCCTGCAGATCGCCTCGACGCCGTACTGCCCGCGGTGATCATCAATGAACATGATCATCTCTTCCGTTGGCGGTCGAGGTCCGCCGCTGCGAAAAAAGCTGACGCTTTGCGCAGGATCTCGTTAGCCTGCTTGAGTTCGCGGTTCTCCCGCTGCAGCGCCTTGAGTTCCTCGCGCTCGGACCGCGTCAGCCCGTCGCGATCTCCGTCTTCAATGGCCTGCTTGTTCACCCACTCGCGTAGCGTAGCGCTACTGCATCCGAACTTCTCTGCGATGGAGGCGACCGCCTGCGACCGCGATTTGTAATCCGCCTCGTTCTCCAGAACCAAGCGCACCGCGCGCGCCCGTACCTCTGTAGAAAAACGGTTCCCTGGGTTTCCTTTGGTCATGCTGTACCTTCTGAGCTTTCGGCTCTCCGGTAAACCCGGTCTGGTTCAGGTCGCGGGTTTCGGCGGTATCCTGATAGTTGCCGCCGAAACCTTCCACCTGGGTATAGCCAAGCCCGGCGAGCATCGAGAACACTTCGGCCCACGGCGTGAAATCGCGGGCCGAATAAAGCTGAAAGGAAACGTTCATGCCATGGTTCCGTTTGTTGATGTGTCGTCGCGCGGTGCTGGTCAGAGCCGCGCCTCGGTGTGTTTGTCGAACAGGTTCGCAAGGGCCGGATCGAACCCGAGCCGAAGCTCCTGGCCATCCGCCACTTCGGCCTGCCCGTCGATCCGCACCCAAAGCCGGTCCTCTCCCAGCATCAGCCGCACCAGCGTGTCCGAACCCAAAGGTTCGACCAGCCGGACTTTCGCGGACAGGCGGACCGGCATAGCCTCGGCTTCGGGTCCGACGGCGATGTGTTCGGGCCGGATGCCCAGCCATGCCTCGCCCCCTTGCGGTCCGCCCTCGCCAAAGGTGTAGCCATCCAGCGAGAAATCCCCAGCGTTGCACCGGAACGTCTTGGTGCCAGTCAGATCCACCAGCCCCTCGAAGAAGTTCATCGAGGGCGAGCCGATGAAACCCGCCACGTACTTGTTGGCCGGCCGGTTGTAGATCTCTTGCGGTGTATCGAGTTGCAGGATCTTGCCGCCCCGCATGATCGCGATCCGGTTGGCCAGCGTCATCGCCTCGATCTGGTCGTGGGTGACGTAGATCATCGTATTGCCAAGCCGCTTGTGCAGTTCCTTGATCTCGGCTCTCAGATCGGTGCGCAGCTTGGCGTCGAGGTTCGACAAGGGCTCGTCGAACAGGAACACGTCGACGTCGCGGACCAGCGCCCGCCCGATGGCCACGCGCTGACGCTGTCCCCCCGACAGCGCCGCCGGCTTGCGCTTGAGCAACGGCTCGATCTGCAGGACCTTGGCCGCGCGGGCGATGCGCTCGGCGATCTCGGGCTTGGAGAAACCCGCGTTCTTCAGGCCGAAGGACAGATTCCCCTCGACCGTCATCTGCGGATAGAGCGCATAGGACTGGAACACCATGCCGATCCCGCGGTTGGACGGCTCCTCCCATGTCACGTTGCGCCCGCCAATCAGGATCTGCCCGTCGGTCACGTCCAGAAGCCCCGCGATACAGTTCAGCAAAGTGGACTTGCCGCACCCGGAAGAGCCGAGCAGGACAAGGAATTCCCCCTGCCCGACTTCAAGGTTCAGGTCCTTCAGGACCTCGATCGCCCCAAAATTGAGCTGAAGATCGCGGATTGAGATACTGCTTTCCATGTTGCTCAGCCTTTCACGGCGCCGGCGGCGATGCCGCGTACGAAGAGCCTGCCAGAGACGAAGTAGATGCTCAGCGGCACGAGGGCGGTCAGGATGGTCGCCGCCATGTTGACGTTGTATTCCGTCACGCCTTGCGTGGTGTTGACGATGTTGTTCAGCGCCACAGTCATCGGGTAGGATTCCGGCCCCGTGTAGACGACCCCGAACAGGAAATCGTTCCAGATTCCCGTCACCTGCAAGATGACCGCGACCGTGAAGATCGGCAGCGACATGGGGGCAAGCACCCGAAAGTAGATACCCCAGAACCCGGCTCCATCGACCCGCGCCGCCTTGAACAGCTCATCGGGAAGCGAGGTGAAATAGTTCCGGAACAAAAGCGTCAGGATCGGCATTCCGAAGATCGTGTGCACGATCACCAGCCCGGCAAGGTCGCCGTAAAGCCCCAGTTCGCGCAGCATGATGACGATGGGATACAGCATCACCTGATAGGGAATGAAGGCGCCGAAGATCAGGATCGTGAAAAAGAGGTTCGCGCCCTTGAACCGCCAGTTGGCCAGCGCGTAGCCGTTGACGCTTGCGATCGCGACAGAGATCACGACCGATGGCACGGTGATCTGGACAGAATTCCAGAAGTATGAACTCAGCCCCTCGCATTTCAGTCCGGTGCAGGCCTCGGCCCAGGCCTTGACCCATGGCTCGAAAGTGACCTCGACAGGCGGCGAAAAGATGTTGCCCAGACGGATTTCCGGCAGCCCTTTCAAAGAGGTGACGATCATCACGTATAGCGGGATCGCGTAGTAGACCGTGACAAGGAACAATATGCCGTAAAGCATGATGTTGCGGCGCGACAGGTTGCGGCGCGGTTTCGGGCCGCGCGGCCCGTCCAGCGCTGTTGCGACAGGATCAGCCATTCTGCTTCTTGCCTCCGAACTCCAGGATCGCCCAGGGCACGACAACCAGCGCGACGGTCAGCAGCATCATCGTCGACGCGGCAAACCCCTGTCCAAGGTTGTTGTTGCGGAACATCATGTCGTAGACGTACTTCGCCGGAACCTCGGTCGCGATGCCCGGTCCGCCCCCCGTCTGCGCCACGATCAGGTCGAACACCTTCACGATTCCTGTCACAACCAGCACCAGTGTGGTGATGAAGACCGGACGCATCATCGGGATCACGATGAAGACATAGGTCTTCCATGCCGGAATCCCGTCCACCCGCGCCGCCTTCCAGACCTCCTGGTCGATGCCGCGAAGGCCCGCCAGCATCAGGATCATCACCAGCCCGCTCCCTTGCCAAAGACCGGCGATGAGAACCCCGAAGATCGCGATTTGCGCATTGTAAAGCGGATCGAAGGCAAAGCTTTCCCAGCCGAACCCGCGCACGATGCTCTGCACGCCGAACTCGGGGTTCAGAATCCACTGCCACACCAGCCCGGTCACAACGAAACTCATCGCATAGGGGTAAAGGATCGTGGTTCGGATCGTGTTCTCGAAACGGATCTTCTGGTCGATCAGAACGGCAAGGATAAAGCCGATCACGAACACCAGCACCAACATGCAGATCCCGTAGATCGCAAGGTTCTCGATCGACACCAGCCACTTCTTGGTGCTCCACAGCCGCTCGTACTGGTCGAACCCGACCCATTTCATGCGCGGCAGCAGGCCGGACTTGGTAAAGCTGTAGACGACCGTCCACGCGGTCCCGCCGACGAACACGAAAAGCGCGGTGACGATCATCGGTATTGCCGCGACCTTGGCGTTCATGTTCCGCAATAGCTGGTTTGGACGCTTCGACGCCATGGGCTTGCCCCCCGTTTCGGCAGGTCCGTGATGCCGGCCCGCCGCAACAGCGGGCCGGCAGGGTCGCTACGCCGATTCTATTCGGCGTCCTCGATGATCTTCACGAATTCCGCCTGCGCGTCCTCGGCCGAAATCGACTGATCGGCGAAGAATTCGGTGAACAGCGTGTTCAGCTGGTTCTGCGTGTCGGGGGTGTTCAGCTGGTTGGTGTCCGGCAGCAGCTTGCCCGCAGCCAGCAGGGCCAGGCCCTTCTGCATGCAGTCGTTGGCGGTCGACAGGTCGATGTCGCCACGCACCGGAAGCGAACCCTTCTTCAGGTTGAACGCCACCTGCGTTGCCGGCCGAAGCATAAGCGCCGCCAGCTCGCCCTGCGCGGCGATCTGCCCTTCATCGCTGAGAACCGGGAAATAGAAGGCGTCGCCGCCTGTGCCAAGAACCTCGGTCGTGCCCAGACCCGGCAGGCAGGAATAGTCCTCGCCGGCGACGGCCTCGGCCACGGCGAATTCACCCTGTGCCCAGTCGCCCATGATCTGGCCCCCGGCCTGACCGGTGATCACCAGGTTGGTCGCATCGTTCCAGTTCTGCACCGTCGACTTGGCCGCCATTGCACGTGCGTCTGCCGCGGCCTGGAACACGGTGGCAACCTCGGCCCCGGCAGCGACCTCGGCGTCATGGTCACCATAGACCGCCATGAACACGTCCTGCGGCACCAGCGTCGCCATCATCACGTTGAAGGCACCCGACTGCTGCCAGCCCTGCTGGCCCATCGCCAGAGGCACCTTGCCGGCGGCTTCCAGTGCCTCGGCGGCGCCGGCGAACTCTGCCCAGTTGGTCGGCACGTCCAGCCCGGCATCGGCAAATGCCTTGTGGCTCACCCACAGCCACTGCCACGAATGGATGTTGACCGGCGCACAGTAGATCCGGCCGTCGAGGGTGCAACCGTCAAGCAGGTTCGACGGGTTGACCACGTCCTTCCAGCCCTCGGCCTCGGCGATATCGGTGATGTCGCGCAGCAGCCCGGCCTCGATCAGCTCTTCGGCCTGACGGCCATGGTTGAACTGGAAAGCGCCCATCGGGTCGCCACCCGTGATCCGGCTCACCATGACGGCGCGCGCGTTCTCACCGCCGGCGATAGCCGCATCAACCCAGGTGTTGCCCGTGGCATCAAAGGCCTTGGCGAATTCAGCAACCGCCGCGGCCTCACCCCCCGAAGTCCACCAATGCATGACTTCCAGTTCAGCGGCCGCAGCCGCACCCGCCGTGCCGATTGCCGTTGTTGCGGCCAGAATGGTCCGGATCGTTCTCATGTCTTCCTCCCTTATACTGCGGCCCTTCCGGCCACTTCGGCCTCATTGGGCCAAGCGACGACTGTAATCGTTTACATCCGACAGTTTTCTGCGTATCCCAAAATGAAATCGATTACAACGGTCTTGATAACCCCTCCAGACACGCAGAAGATTCCCACGGCAAGTCACGGAAAGCAAAGGCGCAGTGGTCCACAAGACAGTGAAAATTCAGGACGTTGCGCGGGCGGCTGGCGTTTCCACCGCAACCGTCAGCCGTGCGCTCAGCAATCCTGATGTCGTCGCCGATGGCACGCGTCAGGCCGTGTTCGCCGCTGTCGAATCGACCGGCTATCGGGTCAATCAGGCCGCGCGGAACCTGCGACGCCGCCGCGCCGGGGCGATCCTCGTCCTGGTGCCGAACCTCGGCAATCCGTTCTTTTCGCAGATCCTCGCGGGCATCGGCGCGCGGCTGGCCGACACCGACTTCGCGATCCTGATCGCCGATACAGAACATCAGCCTTCGGCGATGCGATCCCTGAACGACTATCTCGGCGATTCCCGCATCGACGGGATGATCGTCCTGGACGGCAACATGCACGTCTCCGACCTCGACGCCCTCGAAACCGGCCCCGGCCAATGCCGCGTGGTCTTTGCCTGCGAATGGGTGGAAGACGCCCCCTGCCCTTCCGTCCGAAGCGACAACATCCGCGGCGCCTCACTCGCCGTGCAGCACCTCTACGACCTTGGCCACCGCAAGATCGCCCATGTCACCGGGCCAAGCGGCAATGTCCTCACCCGCGCCCGTCGCGAGGGTATGCTGGCGGCACGCAAGCGGCTGGATCTGCCGCTTCAGGACGGCTGGATCATCCGCGGCGACTTCTCGCTGCAATCCGGTCACATGGCCGGTCAGAGCATCCTCGACATGAAGGACCGCCCGACGGCAATCTTCTGCGCCTCGGATCAGGTCGCTTTCGGCTTGATCGCCAGGCTGACAGCGGCCGGCATCCGCGTTCCACAAGACATCTCTGTGGTCGGCTTCGACGATATCGAACAGGCCGAGTACTTCATCCCGCGGCTGACAACGATCCGGCAGGACCGGCAACTCCTGGGTCAGACAGCCGCCAACCTCATGATGCGCCGGCTGGAAGACGAGGCCCCGACACCGCCCGATGACCTCGTGAAGCTTCTGGATGTGGAACTCGTGGTGCGCGACAGCACCGCACCGCCCCCCAGTGCCCCCTGAACCCCATCGTCCCGATACGCGAACAAAACCCGCCAATCAAAGGGCCCGGCGGAAAAGGAATGCCGGCAGACCTGATTCGGGATGCACGCCATGCCGCGGACCCGCAAGACCCCTCCTATGCGACAGGACAGATCACCGCGATGCGACGCGGACATGTGCTGCCCATGCGCCACCGCGACCACCAGGACACCGGATCCGGGCAAGCGGCAAGCCGTTGAACAGCTCCCAACCCGGGCATGTCGATCGCCACATCACCAGCAAGCCCCCGGCCACAAATGCAGGGAATTCATTTGTCATGCGCCGGTGCCCGGCGCGGGGGGTGGTTCACCTTTGTGCGACGCCGCCCAGGCCCCGCTCAAACGAAGCGATGCGCTGCGGAGGGAATATCCATGATACACGAGCGATACGGCGTTCTTCGACCGTATCGGCGCGGGCTGGCATCAGGTCTGATGCCGCCCCAAGTCGGCCAACACCAACACCGCGGCACCAGCGCGCGGGGATGTGCAATCTCAACCCGGCAACCAAGACATCCACAGCAGCCCATTCAAGGCAACTCGGCAACTTGAACCTGCCTGCGGCCCCCTTGTCCCCCGGCGCGAATTCGACTAACCGGACCCTGACGGAGAGGTGGCCGAGTGGTCGAAGGCGCACGCCTGGAAAGTGTGTAGGCGGGAAACCGTCTCCAGGGTTCGAATCCCTGTCTCTCCGCCACTTGCCTCCGCGAAAGCGTTCTCCCGATCCGGCTGCGGCCGGATTTTCTTTTTGTTCTCGAGGGTTGTATTGGTTGGGCTATTCACCTCGGTCAGCGAAGACAGCCCGTATACCGTTCTCTGACTCCCAAATTCTCTGAACCTGATGACTGCGTGAATTTGGTGCAGAGCTTGTAGCTGTCTGAAATTCCTACGCTTTTCTTGCCGGCAACCTGAACACTTCGATGCCGGTGGCACTCGCCGAGATGGAACAGAAATCGAACGTTCACGATTGCCGTCATTCGCTGCGCTCGGTTCGAACGACCGGGGTGGGGGACAAAGGGTGAGTTCGCTGCGTTTGCACCGAAGGCTGCTTTCGTGCGCGTTGCGGACCTTACTTCAGCGGATCAAGGACAACGCGGATCGCGTAGAAAGATATTAAGTGGCCAAACCGCACAATACTGTACCCGGTTTTGCCGCCAGATTGGATGCGTTGATGCAAGGCCCGCATCAAAAGCCAAATTTAATGCATTTTACATGATCAGCCGAAAGCTGGACGATTTTGGCATGATGCCACTCCTCGTCCTCACTGCTGATCACGCGCGCCCGTTCTCGGAGGCGCCGTTATGCCTGCTCTGGGTCAACTGACATGACAAACGGTGTCGTGCTTTTTGGCTTCGTGATCGTCGGAATTCTTTCCGGTGCAGCTATTGCGTATGTCATCGGTGCCACGGCGATCCTGACTTTCGTTCTGGCCGACAAGGCAGGCTTCATGGCGGTTTTGCCACAACGGCTATTCAGCCAACTCGACGTATTTGCCTTTCTTGCGATGCCGCTTTTCATCTTTGCCGGGGATCTCATGAACCGGGGCGGGATCGCCGCCAGCCTGATTGACTTTTCCATGTCGATCCTCGGCCGACTCAAAGGTGGGCTTGGTCATGTGAACATCATGACATCGGTATTTTTCGCAGGTGTGTCCGGCTCGGCAGTCTCGGACGCCGCAGCTCTGGGCAATTCGCTGGTGCCCGAGATGCGGCGGCGCGGGTATTCGCTCGAATATGCAGCCGCAATCACAGGGGCCTCTTCGATCATCGGACCCATCATACCGCCCTCGTCGATCTTGATCTTCTACGGCGCGCTGATGGACACATCAGTCACAGCCCTCTTCGCCGCAGGCATACTGCCGGGACTTCTCCTTGCCGGTGTCCTGATGGCGATGAATACGTTCTATGCTTGGAAGTACGATCACCCTGGCGGACGGTCGGACGACCTTCTGAACCGCTCCGGGTTTGCCGGAGGCTCCAACTCCTGAGTAGGATGGAGCATCATGAGCAAGACGACGAACAAGTATTCCCCCGAAGTGCGCGAGCGTGCCGTTCGCATGGTTCTGGACAACGCCGGGCAGCATGAGAGCCGCTGGTCGGCGATCCTGTCGATTTCTGCGAAGATTGGTTGCGCGCCGCAGACGCTGAACGAGTGGGTCAAGAAGGCCGAGGTTGACAGCGGTGATCGCACCGGTGTTACGACCGAGATGGCCGAGAAGTTGAAGGCCTTGGAGCGCGAGAACCGCGAACTGAAGCAAGCCAACGAGATCCTGCGGAAGGCTTCGGCGTATTTTGCTCAGGCGGAGCTCGACCGCCGGTCCAGGACATGATCGCCTTCATCGAAGAGAACCGGGAAGCTATCGGGGTCGAGCCGATCTGCAAGCACCTGCCGATTGCCCCATCTACCTTCTACGATCACATGGCCAAGCGGGCGAACCCCGATATGCTGTCGGATCGGGCGAAGCGGGATATGGCCTTGAAGCCCGAGATCGAACGCGTCTGGAAGCAGAACTACAGGGTCTATGGGGTACGCAAGGTTTGGCACCAGATGCGCCGCGAAGGCTTTGACATTGCCCGCTGCACCGTTGCGCGACTGATGAAAGACATCGGGATCGAAGGCATCATTCGCGGCAAGAAACACAGGACGACTATCCCGGATACGTCCCAGCCGTGCCCGCTGGACAAGGTGAACCGTCAGTTCAAGGCCCCGGCGCCGAACATGCTGTGGGTCAGCGATTTCACCTATGTCGCCACCTGGCAGGGCTTCGTTCACGTGGCCTTCGTCATCGATGCCTTCGCGCGCCGCATTGTGGGCTGGCGGGTCAGTCGGACGGCCCATGCCGGCTTTGTCCTGGATGCTTTGGAGCAGGCCGTGCATCAGCGACAACCCGGATCGGGCCTGGTTCATCATTCGGATCGCGGATCGCAATATCTGTCCATTCGCTATGCCGAGCGCCTGGCCGAGGCGGGGATCGAACCGTCCGTGGGCAGCGTGGGTGACAGTTATGACAATGCCTTGGCCGAGACGATCAACGGCCTGTTCAAAGCGGAAGTCATCCACCGACGTGGGCCATGGCGCAGCTTCGACGCCGTGGAATACGCCACACTCGAATGGGTCGACTGGTTCAACAACCGCCGCCTGCTGGAACCCATCGGGAACATTCCGCCAGCGGAGGCCGAAGCAAACTTTTACGCCGCTCTGGAAGGATCAGACATGGCCGCGTAACCAAGATCAATCAGCCTCCGGCAAAACCGGAGCGGTTCAGTCGGTCGGGATAATGGCGCTGGTAGCACAGCAGGAACGCGAGGCGATCTCGCGGCGTACCAAGGAGGCGCTCAGCGCTGCAAAGGCTCGCGGGACGAAGCTGGGCAACCCCAACGGCGCCGCCGCGCTGCGGCGTGCCGGAAAGGGCGGCGCGCCCCTCCGGCGGGCCGTGTCCCACAATGCCGACGCTTTCGCAGCTGGGCTGGCACCCGTGATCGACGATCTGAGGAGCCGGGGCGTTACAAGCCTTCGGGCCATCGCCGCCGAACTGAATGAACGCGGGATTCTTACGCGCCGCGGAGCGAGATGGCATGTGTCGAACGTAAGCAACCTGTTGCGGCGGATCGAGCGAGCCACCGCAAGTCATTGAACCGGTCGCCAGTGGCGCTGGCCGAACTTCATCCCCGAAGAGATCGCTTGCCGTGGGACGCGCAAGCTGCTGCTGAACGAGCCGGCGCTCGACAGGCTGCAAGCGCTGCGCGACCGGCTCGGCAAGCCGCTGATGGTGAACTCGGCCTATCGCAGCCCGGAGCACAACCGGGCCGTCGGTGGTGCGACGCGCTCCAAACACCTGGCGGGTGCGGCCTTCGACATCGCCATGACGAACCACGATCCCGAGGTGTTCGAGGCGGCGGCGCGGGCAGTCGGGTTCCTTGGCTTCGGCTTCTATCCGCGATCGAACTTCATGCATGTCGACCTCGGACCGGCGCGGCAGTGGGGCACCCGGTTCCCGAAGCGGGCCAGCGCCTTCGCCAGCGAACCGCCGCGGGCGCGGGAGCATCTGGCCGAGAGCCGCACCATGACGGGCGGTGGCGCGGCGGGCGTTGCGACCATCGGCGCGGCCGGGGTCGAGGTGGCGCAGGAGGTACTGGCGGAGACGCAGACGGCTGTTCTGCCGTTGGTGCCGTATCTCGACACCCTGCGCTGGGTGTTCATCGCCGTGGCACTCGGTGGCATCGCCATCGCGATCTATGCGCGGCTCGATGATTGGAAGCGGGGGCGGCGGTGATTGGATGGCTCTTTGGGTGGCTGGCCGTCCGTCCGGTTGGGCGAGCGGCGGCGCGCTACGGCGTTACGGCCCTCGCGATCCTTCTGTTTCTGTTTGCGCTGCGGCGGTCGGGGGAGAAGGCCGGACGGATGGTGGAGCAGCTCGAGACCATGGAGAAAGCCCATGACGTACAACGACGGATGCTCGAGGCGGCGGCGCGTCGGCCCAGTTCTCGTGACGATCTGGCTCAGCGGTTGCGCGACGGGCGCTTCTGAAGGGGTTGGCCCAGTGCGCAGAGGCTCTCGTATCCGTGGGGGCTCCGCCGCTGTTTGCGCTGCCCCTCAGCTGCATGACCAGCCCAATGGCAACCAGTCTCCAGATTGCAGTCATATGACGCAGCGGTTGGCATGGATCCAGCCTCTCGACGCAATCGGTCTTGACTGCATCGCAATATTGATATTCTTCAAATATCTCTGCCGATACTGACATTTGTTCTCTGGATAATCCGGTCCATCAGCAATATGAAAACTTGGCATTCCTCAGAGCTCAACCCCGCAACATCCGCTTCGTTCTGCTGGATGACGATTTCCAGCGCCCGTTCATGTACGCTGTTGCCCTTTCTGGTTGTCGTGATCTGTATCTGCCTTGCATCCTCTTCGAGGTTTCGCGTCTCCAGAAGCTCCAACTTGACCATTGACTTGATGGTACGCGAAAGCTGCCCCTTGTCCATGAGTAGGGCGTCGTGCACCTCAAGAAATGTAATTGGCTGATTTGGCTTCACAATTCCGAGAACCCGCCACTGCGGTAGGCTGATCTTCAGTTCCTTCTGCAGGATCGTCTGGCCAATTCGCTCGTTCACTGCCGCCAGCCTAGCGATCCTGTAGCTGATGGTGTCCTGAAGCTTGGAGATGGGCGGATGGATGGGGTTCGTCATTGGTGGTCCGTTTCGATTTCCCTGCAGATTTTTTGTTCATTTTCGGGGCAGCGCAACTACTAAAATTTCGTTGACTCAATCAATGAACTCTGCGTAACCTTCCGTTTGACAGCGGTTCGGGCCGGGCGGGATCACGCCAAGAGGTTAAGGCATTCCTTGGCGACAGCTCGAAGCAGCGGCGCTGCCGGGGTGCGAAGGTTTCAGGGACCGTGATCGACGCAACCTTGAATTTGGGGGTGAGATGACAAATCGACGCGAACACTTCTATCCGGGAACCGAAGCGCTCGCGCCCGACGAGATGCGCATCACCGCGCTCGGAACCGGCCGGCCCTTCCTGCGCCGGTCGCAGGCCAACACGTCGTTTCTGGTCGAGCTGGGCAACGGCGACATCTTCATGTTCGATTTCGGCTCGGGCAGCCAGATGAACTTCACGGCGCTCGAGATCCCCTACGAGGCCGTGACGGCCTATTTCGCGACGCATCTTCATGCAGATCATGTCGGAGACTTCCCGAATGTCTGGGTGGGAGGCTGGGCCGGCGGAAGGCTCAAGCCGCTGGAGATCTGGGGGCCTTCCGGGGCTCGGCCGGAACACGGTATCCGGCACTTCGTCGAGGCCCAGGTATCGAGCTGGCAATGGGATACCGCGACACGCACCGGGCTGCTTCCGGAAGCGGGGATGTTCGTCGAGGTTCACGAGTTCGACTACGCCGTGCCAAGCATCGTCTACGAGCGTAACGACGTCGTCATCAGGGCGTTCCCGGCCGTTCACATCCTCGACGGCCCGGTGAGCTACCGGCTGGAATGGAACGGGCTGACCTTCGTGTTTTCGGGCGATACCACGCCCAGCCAGTTCATGCTGGACCATGGCAAGGGCGCTGATGTGCTCGTGCATGAGGCGTTCAATACGGTCGCCCAACTGATGGCGCGGTCGGGATACGATGAGCGCACCGCCCGTGGGATCGGCACCTGGGCTCACAGTGCCCCTGCGGAGGTTGGCCATGTGCTTGCCGAATGCGCGCCGCGGCTGGCGGTTCTCTATCACCATTTCAACGATTTCGACACCGCGCCCGAGATCGAGCAGGACGTGCGCAAGACCTATGGGGGGCCGCTTGTTCTGGCGCGCGACCTGATGGTGTTCAACGTCACCCGGCAAGAGGTCGCCTGCCGCATGGCCGTGGTCTCGGACCATGTCTGGCCCAACAAGAGCGGCCACGACAAGTTCCGGTCGGCCCGGCGCGCCGAGCGGCCCCGCATGTCGTCCTGGCTGACGGACGCCGAACTGTTTCCCAAGACATGACCGCCCGCGCCCAGACCGCGAATGGCGGCAACCATGTTCTTCCCAGTCGAGAGGCCGCGGAGATCCCGGCAAGACGACCCAGACAACGTCAAATCCCAACAGGAGGGAAAGTGATGAAGCACATACTTGCATCTCTGGCGGTTACGGCCGCCATGCTGATGGCGCCTGCGGCGCAGGCGGAATACCCCGACTCCCCGGTCACCTTCGTGGTGCCTTTCCCGCCCGGCGATCTCGAGGACGTCCTGACGCGGATGATCGCAGAGGATTTCCAGGCCGAATATGGCGTGGCGGCAGGCGTCATGAACCGGCCGGGCGGGGGTGGCGGGCCGTTCCCCGGCGCCATCGAAGTTGCGAAGGCGCCCGCGGACGGCTCCGTGATCGGCTCTTTCGTCGTGTCGGTGCCCGTTGTGGGCCCGATGATCGGCATTCCCGAGCTTGATCCCAATCCCTTCGATCCGATCGGGATTTTCCTGACCTATCCTTTCATCATCGCCACATCGGCGGATGCCCCCTACCAAAACATCCAGGAGCTTGCGGCATACGCTTCCCAGGACCCCGTGGTGCTGGGAGTCTTCGCCGAAGGCCTGCCGCCGTCCCGCGTCTCGATGGCGCTCGCCGCCCAGTCAGGGTTCTCGTGGGGATCGGTCGCATCCTTCGATGCGCTTGACTGCAACACGCTCGCGTCCGGCGACGCCGACGTGATCAACACCACCGCGCAACTCGTTCTGCCTTGTCTCGACAAGATCAGGGTTCTTGCCGTGATCGCGCCCGAGCGCCTGCCGCTCTTCCCCGATGCGCCCACGGTCGCCGAGATCGACAACCGGCTGAGCCTGACGCTGTGGAACGGGCTGTTCGTCCACCGCGATACGCCGCAGGACATTCGCGACCGCATCGCCGCCGTGGCCGAAAGGACGATGCGGAGCGAGCGTGCGCAGGCGGTCGCGGAAAGGACCGGTGCGTTGGTGTACTGGAACGACGCGCCGACAGCCGCGGCGCAGATCGAGGCCGACATCCTCGCATTCCGTGCCCTTGGCGAAATCCTGAACTGACCCCTTGATGCGTGGCGCCCCTCCCGCGCCGGAGGGGCGCGGATGCCGCGCCCGGAGCCATCTCCGGACGTGGCGCCCAGCTGGCCTTTTCGAGCCCTCTGGCGCCTGAACCCAACTCGAACCCCCGTCCTGCGAGGCATGGCTGGCGGTCCGGCTATCCAACTCCCGCCCTGCGGACCCCGCAAACCACGAGAGACGCGCATGAAGAACCGGAACTTCCTTAAGGAGCTCTACGGGCGGCAGATGTGGCATCCGATGGCCCATCCGGGCACCGTGCGAGACAGCGCGCCGTCGATCTTCGTCGGTGCGGAAGGCGTGCGGTTGACGGACGTCGATGGAAATTCGGTCATCGACGCGGCGGGCGGCCTGTGGAACGTCAACCTCGGCTACTCCAACGAGAGGATCAGGGCCGCGATCACGCGGCAGCTCGACCAGATGGCGTACATGTCCTCCTTCGGGGGCGCGGCCAGCGACGTGGCGTTGGAGATCAGCTTTCGCCTGGCGGAATTCTTCGAACCCGAGGGGCTGACCCGGGCCTTCTACACCTCGGGCGGCTCGGACTCGGTGGAATCCGCCCTGAGGCTCGCGCGCCAGTACCACAAGCTGCGGGGCGAAGGGCAGAGAACCAAATTCATCAGTCTCCTGCATGGCTATCACGGAACCCATTTCGGCGGGGCCAGCGTCAACGGAAACGCCGCCTTTCGCACGCAGTACGAGCCCCTGCTGCCCGGCTGCTTCCACGTTCCCGCCCCGCATGTCTATCGCAACGCCTTTGGCGAGACCGACCCCGCGCGGCTGGCAGGCCTCTGCCTCGAGGCGCTGGAGGAGCAGATCGCCTTCCAGAACCCGGAGACCATCGCGGCCTTCATCATGGAACCGATCCTCGGCGCCGGCGGAGTGATCGTTCCGCACGAGACCTTCATGCCGGGCGTTCGGGATATCTGCACGCGCAACGGGATCCTGCTGATCGCGGACGAGGTGGTGACCGCCTTCGGACGCACCGGCGCGTGGACGGGGTCGCGCCTGTGGGGCGTCAAGCCCGACATGCTGACAAGCGCCAAGGCCATCACCAACGCCTATTTCCCCTTCGGTGCCGTCATGATCTCGGACGAGGTGGCGGCGGTGTTCGAGTCGGACGCCTCGCCGGCGGCTCATATCGGGCATGGATACACCTATTCGGCCCATCCCGTCGGAGCCGCGGCGGCTGTCGCGTGCATCGAGGAGACACTGCGGATAGACCCGCGCGCGAATGCCCACGCACGTGGGGCGCAGCTCTTCGAAGGGCTCAAGAAAATCGCCGACAAGCACGACATCGTCGGAGATGTGCGTGGCGGTCAGGGCCTGATGTGCGCCATTGAATTCGTTCGCGATCGCGACACCAAGGCGCCCCTGAGCGAGATCGGGCCATTCCTGCAAAAAAGCGCCTACGAGGAGGGGGTGCTGTTCCGCACGATGGGCAATATCGTCATCATTTCCCCGCCCCTGGTGATCGAGGAGGCCGACGTCACCAGTATCCTTGACGCGCTCGACAACGCGCTGACGGCCTTCGATCGGCGGGGCGCCCATGCCAGGCAGCCGCTCCAATGAGTGCCCCGGACATGGCGGGCAGCCACCGCTTCATTCGGCGCCCCGGGGACGAGGTTTTTTCCGTCGTCCTGTTACTGTTTTCCCTGTTCCTGTTCTCGCAGATGTGGTCACAAACCGTTTGGCAGCCGGGCCGCGGTTTTGCAGCACAGCCGGGGTTTTGGCCACGCGCCGCTATCTTGGTCATGGTTGTCGGTGCGGCCACCAATCTCGTCGCTTCTATCCTCGATGCGCGTCGGCGGATGTGGCACCGAACGGTTGGCAGCGAGCTGCGCCGCTGGACCGGCAGTCTTGAATTCGCCGGATGGTTCATGGCGTATGTATTCCTGACGCCAGCGCTTGGCTATCTGCCGTGTACGCTCCTCTTCATGATGCTGCTGGTGGCCCGCGTGAACCATCGCTCGGGCCGGGCGCTGATGGCGGCTTTGCTGGTCGGCCTTTGTATCGTTCTTTTGTTCAAGAGCTACCTGCGGGTGAACATCCCGGGCGGCGCGCTCTACGATCTCTTCCCGGCATCTGTTCGGGTATTCTTCGTCCAGTACCTGTGAACCCGGCATGGACGTTATTCTCTCAGCTCTGGACCTGATTGCCAGGCTGGATGTGATTGTCGCCCTTCTTGTGGGCTCGATCGGAGGTGTGATCATCGGCGCAGTCCCCGGGGTGGGGCCGGCGGTGGCGATTGCCATCTTGCTGCCAGCGACGTTCGCCTTCGAGCCGATCGTGGGCCTGACCCTGTTGCTTGGGATCTATGGCTCATCGATTTACGGCGGCGCGATTCCTGCGATCCTGATCAACACGCCGGGCACTGCGGTAAATGCCTTGACGTCCTACGACGGTTACCCGATGACCCGTCGCGGCGAGGCCAACCGGGCTCTGTCGTTGGCCTATCTGTCCTCTTTCTTCGGCGGCTGCTTCTCTGTCTTGTGCCTGATCATGCTGACGCCCGTCCTCGCCAAGGTCGCGCCGATGTTCGGTTCCCGCGAGATATTCCTTGCCGCGCTGCTGGGCATCGTTCTAGTGATCGTCAGCCATCGTGGGCAAACCATGATCGTTCTCTTCCTCGTGGCTTTCGGGATCTGGATCAACACGATCGGGCTCGAACCCGTCCTCTATACCCAGCGATACACCTTCGGGCAGAGCTGGCTGTCCTCGGGGGTCAGTCTGATCGTTGTCGTACTCGGACTTTTTGCGATTTCCCAAGCTTACGCGATGCTCGCTGACAAAGAACCGTTGCCGGAGCCTTCAAGGGTGGCAGGCTCGGTTATAAACGGGGTGCGCGAATTCCTACGCCACATTCGCGTCGCGACGTTTTCCGCGAGTTCCGGAGTGGTCATGGGCATCATTCCGGGCGTCGGGGAATTTCTCGCCCAGTTCTTTTCCTATTCCTATGCGCAGCGCACTTCGAAGGTGCCGGAGCAGTTTGGACGAGGCTCGCCCGAAGGCCTCATCGCCTCGGAGACCGCCAACAATGCAGTGCCCGGCGCTGCGATGATCCCCTTGCTCGCTTTGGGCATTCCGGGGGAAGCGCTGACAGCGATGATGCTATCGGTCTTCTACGTGCACAATATCGTTCCCGGAGCACAGCTGTTCACGACCCAGCCTGAATTCGTGGTGGCAATCTATCTGTCATTGCTGATCCTTAACGTGCTGGTGCTTGGCGTCCTGGTCGTTGCGACCAGGGGGATAGTACAGATCATCCGCATTCCCAACCGCTTCCTCGGTGCTACGATCCTGACCCTGAGTTTCGTGGGGGTCTACTCGATCCGGAATTCGATAATCGATTGTGCACTTTCTGCAGGATTCGGAGTGCTTGGGTATATCCTCAAGCGTCTGGATTATCCGGTGGTTCCAATCGTCTTGGGAATGGTCTTGGGCGGCATCATGGAAACGCGACTTCGATCTGCCATGGCGAGCGTCTATTCGCCGCTGGATTTCATCGCGCGTCCAATCGCAGCGATCATCTTCTTACTGATCCTCTTGACATTGTTGCTTCACTTCAAGGCGATCTTCTTCTCCCGTAGATCGAGCAAAGCGGCTTGTGAATGATCGACCAGAAGTAGGTCAATGCGACAAACGTAGTCACCGTTGGCGAAAAAATACGCTCGCTCAGCGCTAGATGCCTCCTCGGCACCGCAAGCGCAGGAGCATCTCGCAGATAGCCGGACTATGAAGGGCAGCGGCGCGGCGGGCGTTGCGAAACTCGGCGCCGCCGGGGTGGAGTTGGCGCAGGACGTTCTCGCCGAGACGCAGACGGCGGTGCTGCCGCTCGTGCCGTATCTCTACACGCTGCGGTGGGTGTTTATCGCCGTCGCGCTCGGGGGCATCGCGGTCACGATCTACGCCCGGCTCGACGACCGGAAGCGGGGACGACGGTGATCGGCAGGCTCCTCGCCACGCTCGCCGGATCGGCATGGGCGCGCTCAGCACTCCGCTACGGCGTCACCGCGTTCGCGATCCTTCTCTTCCTGCTGGCCCTGCGCCGTTCCGGAGAAAGCGCGGGGCGGTTGGCCGAGCAGTTCGAAACCATGGAGAAAACCAATGACGCGCAACGACGGATGCTCGAGGCGGCGGCTCGTCGTCCTCGCAATCGCGACGAATTGGTTGACCGGCTGCGCGACGGCGGGTTTTGAAGTTGGCGGCGTGGCAGCGTGTCCGCCGGTCGTGGAATACAGCAGGGAGTTTCAGGCGCAGGCGGCCGAGGAATTGGCGAGGTTGCCGGACGGATCGGCCATCGTCGAGATGATGGGTGACTACGCTGTCATGCGGGAGCAGGCTCGCGCGTGCCCGAGATGAAATTCAGAACCAAAACCCTTCGGCGAAGGGTGACTCTTCCGTGTTCTGAGAGATGAACCGGACGTTTGAGCATACTGCGGCGAAGGTGCGGGAAGAGCCCAACCTTGTCGCTGGTCAGTGGTTTGCGAGGGTCGGCTTTGGCGTGCGTGCGGCTTCGGAGCTTCGGTTGTTCAACCAGACCCAGAAGCTCAAGACGATCGCCGAGCCCGAGATGAAGGTCATGACGGTGCCCGGGAAGAAATTCACGTAGCCGGGGAAGTCTACGAAGAGCAGATAGCCCAGGTCGGCCAGGCCGCCGATCATACCCGTGACCCAGATCGCCGTCATGCTGCCGCGCCAGATCAGCAACCCGCCGATGATCGTAGCCACTCCAAACCAAAGCAGGTTCCATCCGTGCTGGTTCAGGATGCCGCCGACGGCTGAGTGATAGTCCGCCGACAAAAGCGCCGGATCGACTGCGTCGGCGATGGCGGAAAAGCCACCCGAGGCATCCTGAACCAGAACCATTACCCCGGCGAAGGCGTGCACCAGCCCCCAGATGATCCAAAGGACGGTTGAAGTTTTCAGGGCGAGCGATTGTGTTTGTGTCATTACAGGTTCCCGAATTGGTTGGGCGTTGGCTCTGGCCGAGCAGTTTTCGGTGTCTGGAGATGACCCGGTCGCGGCCCTTCATCATCCGCGTGATCCAGTCGGGGTTTCACGTTTGGTGTCGTGGCAGTGCTCATGCGGCTTTGCTTTCGGCCGCAGGGTCGGAAACCAGCGAGGTCAGGACTCCGTCCAATGCTGCGACATCATCAGCCTTCACAAGCGATCCAGTCTCGGCGTCCCACGTCTCAGCCCATTTGCCGATCCCGAGCGTGCCGCGAAGCGCGGCGCCGAAAAACGGTGCAATCATCTCCTGATGTCCGAGAACACCCGCCCCGGCACGTGGCCCGGGCGTTGCGGCCAACATTGCTACTGGCTTGTCTTGCCAGAGTTTCATGTCGATACGGCTCATCCAGTCAAAGATGTTTTTCCAGGCCGCGGTGACCGAGCCATTATGCTCGGCGAACGAGACCAGGACCGCGTCGGCAGCGCCGATCCTGTCGAAAAAGTTCTGTGCTTCGGCCGGGACGCCGGTCTCACGCTCGCGGTCAATGGAATAGATCGGCATCTCGTGATCGTTGAGATCTACGAATTCGATCTCGGCGCCGGGCAGGACTTCGGATCGCAGACGCGACGCCGCAAATTCGACCAGTGCGCGGTTGATGGAAGTGCGGCTGTTGGAGGCCGCAAAGGCGAGGATCTTCATCAGATTGTACCCTTCGGTCTTTCAGGTGGAGCGCCTGCCAAACCACATCTGGCTGAACAGGCGGTCTTTGAGGAGAAACTGGTGGAAGAGCGCCGCAATCAGGCGGTTTGGGCGCCGCCTAGGATTTGTGTGATCTGATCGCGATGGATGTAGAGAACGGCGGTACAGAGCAGTCCGAGCACCATCGCGGGCACCGCCGACGGACCGAGTATGAACCAGTGCGTCAAGACAGCGCCGACCATTGTTCCACCAAGAATCGATGCACCAACGACTTGACGGTTCGGCCACCACAGGAGTGCGGCTCCCGCAACCTCGACGAAACCTGTGAAGTACCGAAGCCACTGGCCAAATCCAATGGCGTCAAACGTTTCCACCATCATGGGAACACCGGCAAGCTTTGCGCCGCTGGCGCCGACGAATGCAAGGGTCAGGAGCGCGCGCGCGCCCAGTGAGAGATACTTCATGTCCAGCTCCGAGCCGTGGTTGTGTCATTGTTGCCCTGAAAATGAGTGCTGCATGGGGTCAACACAACATGCCCAATAGCGCACTAAGTGCGCGTTGATGCGACATGGTTTGGCTGCTATCTTCTGTCGATGGAACACTGGGCAGAATTGCGCACGGCCCTCATGGTCGCCAGGCTTGGGACGGTCAAAGCGGCCGCCGAGGCGCTTGGCGTGCATCGGGCCACGGTAAACCGGCATGTTGACACATTGGAGGCTGTCTTCGGTGCCCCACTCTTCCAGCGACACGCGCGGGGATACGCGCTGACTGAAGCTGGCCGGGACATGCTCGAAATTGCCAACCGCGCCGACGAGATGTTCACCGATCTCGCTGGTCGCAGCCGCAGTCGGGAGGGTCGGTTGTCAGGCGAGCTGGTCGTGACCGCTTTGCCCGGTGTCGCGCCGCTCATCATGCCGGCGCTTCGGGACTTTCACATCGCGCACCCCGAGATTGCGTTGAAATTCATCGCAGGCGCCGAACTGGCACGGCTGGAATACGGAGAGGCGCATGTGGCCTTCCGAGCCGGTGCGAAGCCCGAGACACCGGACTACGTCGTCCAGCCGTTCCGTCGCGTCCAGTTCGGTCTTTATGCGAGTCAAAGCTACGTCGACAGAGCCGGTCGCCCGGATCGTGACCGCCTAGACGGGCACGCGTTCATCGGATCGGTGGGCGAGCCGGTTCCCTATCCGTACGCGGACTGGATGGATGCCAACATACCGTCCTCGGGCCTGGCATTGAGAACGACCGATCAGCAGGTGGTCCAAAGCGCAATTTCCGAAGGCATGGGTATCGGCTTTGTGGCCGAACCTGACGCGGCCAGACAGGAAGATCTGGTCGAAATCATTCCTCCAAGCGACGCGTGGTCAGCCATGGTCTGGATCGTCACACATGTCGACCTGCATCGCACGGCGAAGGTGCAGGCGTTTTTGGCGTGCATCAGAGCGGTGAAGGGCTGATTGGCGGGTGCGGACTCCATTCTCCCGAAGCTGACATTGGTCCGATGTCGGAAAGGTCCCGCACCGTGTTCATTCGGCCCTAAAGCATCGCTGCGGCCTGCCTGAACGGCGGCTTATCTCGCCGCGTTGTAGCGACCGTTTCTTCGGCGTTGCGGCGGTGATTTCTCAGCGAGCGCGCGCAGTGAAGATTCTGCGCTTCCGGGTTGGGCTCTCTGCCGCCGAATGCGAACGCAGCAATTACCTCCGAGATGGCGCGATGGAGCCGGCCATCGACAATTCGGCGCAAACCTCTGATCTTCGATTGTCTCGTTAGTAGCGCGGTCGTTCGCATCTCAGGAGCTGATGTTGGTGCCGAAAGCAGTGAATAGGCGCAGTGAGCCCAAACAGACCGATGCTGCAGCGCGCCCAGATGATTGCGAAGTGTGCAAAGCCGACGTTGCACGTGGAAAGACAGCTTCTAAGCAGACTTCGGACTGGAAAGCGCTTCCCCGAGTAGTTGTGAATCGTGTGAATCCACCACGGCAAAATGCGAAGTGGTCGATCTGACCATCTGCACAAAACCCATTCTCAGGTTGGTAGGGCCATCGGCGGAAACCACCGACCTATTCGTGCGTTGCGACGCAAGGCTGTGGTGAGGATAGGTAGTCACTTCCCACGGCGCCTGAGACAAAGACGCCTTCATTCGGTTCAAGCACCTTCTCAAGGACAAATACACCCGAGTGGCGCACAAATCGAACTTCCCAGAGAATTCGATCACCGATCTGGAGCGTTTCACGGGTCAAATTTCTTAACAGAACGTCGTATCCGGCTGCGGTGCACTCAATCTCGATGTCTTCGGCAGGTTGTGCCACCGCCGTCGCGCCCGATAGTGCTGCCAGGATCAGAATGCTTCGAAAAACCTTTTGCATTGCACTTGCTCCCTGCGCGGCACGGTGCCAGCTATTTCGGTTTCGGACCGATTACGATCGTCGCGAGCAGCGCCGGGTCCGGGGTGAGCTCGGTCTCGCCGGCCGGTGCGCCTGTCATCGAAAGCATATGGGCAATGATGTCCACATAGGTCTGGTCCGGCATGTATCCTGGGTTGCTTTGCGGCATTGTCGCTCGCGCATAGGCATAAAGTGAGGCCAGCGATCGGCCACTCCAATTTCGCGTGAACTTGGCACGCGACAGCGGCGGTGACGGGCGCATATCGGGGTCGTCCGGGGCGCCGTCCAGCCGTCGGCCGTGGCAAAGCCCGCACGGGCCGTGATAAGCGACTTCGCCGCGTTTCGCCTGCTCCTGGGAATATACTCCGTCCCATATGCTGACCGGTTCTGCGGCACCACCCAGACCTTCGAGGATCGCCGCCACTTCGTCAGGCTCGGCCGGGGCAAAGCTGTTCTCCCAAGCTCCACGAACGTAGGTCGCCAAGGCCGCTAGCTCATTTGCGTTCAACGTTGGGAAGGCCGGCATGTTGCCTCGACCCTCATGGATGTTGGAAACGATCCGGTTCACATCCACGACAATACTGTTTCCCGCAAGCGCCGGAAAACCCGGCGGGATGCCCAGCCCGGTTGGCAGGTGACAGACCTCGCATTCCCGCTCGTAAAGCTCCATGCCCTGCTCGAACAGCGGTGCGTCTTGAGCATAGGCAAATCCGGCAGCCGCGACCAAAGCCGCACTTGCAACACTCAGTCCGTGTGTCATGTTCTTTTCTTTCCCAAATTTCATACTAGGCCCAATAATCTGCATCCGTCGGGCCTATGTCCTGCTCGAGCTCGACTCGCAGGTTTTCATTGCCCTCGACCTTGCCTTCGACACTGCGGGGAACATACCCCTTACCGGAAACCATAACACGATAGGTGTCGCTCGGCAGGTTGATGACGGCAGTGCCGTCTGAACCGGTCAGGGCGTTGAAGGGGTGAGCGACGACTTTAAGGCCCTCAATCGGAGCACCGCTTTCGCGATCGACCGCCTCGACATGCAGCGTAGAATCGGCCGGAGGCGTGATGCGTACGCCAAATTTTCGAACACCAGCCATGTGCGGAAGATCGCTGCCCGAGGCCTCGACGCTCGCATTCCACTCGAAGAGGCCGACTTCGTCAGGGGCATCGAGATCGATTTCGGCGTAATAAAGCCCGGAAGTGCCCTGCCAAAGTGCCGTTCCCGTCTCGGTTTCGGCAACGACCTCGCCGTTGTGATCGCGCACTTGCACTTTCCAGCCACTCGTCGCGCAATCCGAAGTACATCGGGCGCCGATTTTTGCTGGAAATGCCGTTCCCCTGCTTATCGCCGAAGGGACACCCCAAACGACAGGCGAGATCTGGTGAGCAACGACAGCCACCGTAAAGCCTTGGACGACCTCGGGATAGGCGACACCGCCGGAGTCGTGAGAACACATGCGTACGACGAATTCATGCCGGCCCGCAACTCCAGGCGCAACGAGAGAGACGTCGGCGGTCCAGCTGTTCCCGTTGCTCTCTGCCGCTGGGTCGAGCGTCGAAGCAGCGACTATGTCACCGGTGGAACTGACGATTTCGAGTTTTTGGCCGGACTTTTCGACCGGTGGGTCGTAATTGACCTCAAAGCGCAGCGAAAACGCCGCGCCCGCGTCCGTTTCCTCCGGAAGATCGAGCACGGCGCAAGTCCTTTGGCCCAGAATTGTGTCGGAGTCTTTCATCGATTTGTCCGTCTGTTTCATGGTTCAGGCGCCGGGCGATGTCTGCGCACCGCCCGGCCTGTTGGACTACGCGTCGGCAGCGCTTGTTCCCGCGATGAAGCCCTGCACATGGCCCTTGCCCAGCCCGTGCTTGTTGAAGCCACCCACCGCTTCGCCGCCGGCATAAAGACCCGGGATCGGCTGCCCTTGCAGGTCGACGACCTGCATATCACCATTACAGCGCAACCCGCCGTAGGAATCGTGCCAGATCACCATGATTGACAAGGCGTAGAAGGGCGGTGTCATCACCTTGTTCATTGGTGCCTCGACATGGCGTTCGAAATCCGGATCCTCGCCGTCATCCACATAGCCGTTCCAGGTCTCGATCGTCGCGGCGAGATGGGTGAGCGGCACCCGCTGGTATGGATTGCCCCGCTTGATCGCAACGGCCAACCCCTCGAGCGTGTCGGCAGCGAAGAAGTATCCGTTCGTCGTCGAGATGTAGGGCTGGCGCAGTTCCCACCCGGTGCGTTCGATGGCATCCGCGTCAAGGATCGCCCAGATTGGCCCGGGCAGATAGTCTGGCGGTTCGGAGCCCTCGTTGATCTGCAACGCGGCTTCGAGGCCGTGATCGTAGGCATACATCTGCCTGATCCACTCGTGGCTACAATTGCGCCAATCCGCCGGAATATGATCCAGCCCCTCGTTCGGCTGGCCGCGCCGTGGTCCTCCCGGATACCGCGAGTTAGCCACCCTGAGCGGCAGGCGTGTTTCGTTGAAGAAACGCTTGCCCACCTGGTTGACGGCTACGAATTCCTCGAAGCCCGCATTGCCGACCTCAATCCCAGCGGATCCGCGGAATGGGAAGGTCGGATGACCCGGCATCATCGACGTGTAGGCGTCCGGGGTTCCGAGACGGGTATCGACATGGAATGTCGTGGGATACGAGAGGTTCTGCTGCATACCGGCAAGGTTGGCGCCAACCTTCATACCGGCGATGATGCCGCTTGCATCTTGGGCCCCGTCGCCGAGAAGTGCCTTGCCACTGGTCGTCCAGGCTGGCTCTCGCATTGCAGGGTAGAACATGCTGCGGAATTCCGGGTTGCCGGTATGGCCGCCTGAGGCGATGATCACCGCCTTGTTGGCCTTGATGGTAATCGTCTCGCGATCGTCTTCGACGTTCCCGTTGGACCACCAACTCGTCAGCTGCTTGCGCGTCACCGGATCGTGGCGGGGTGAGTAACTGGCCGTAAGCCCGAGCACGCGGCCGGAAAACTGCTCTTCCCGGACAAGGTCCTCAAATCTACGGTTGAGGATGAACTGTACGCCCTTTTCGCGTGCCGAGAATTCCAGCGGCCGCGCCAGTGCGGTGCCGTTGCGCAAAGCGCCCGGGCCGACATAGGCCTCTGCGTTTTGCATCTGCACCGCGGCAAAAGCGCTAGTGCGTTCGGGATGGGCAACGCCCGCGTCTTCGGCGGATATTGTCCCAGCTTTGATGTCGGTCTTGTCGCCCAGCATCAAGAAACAATAGGGCGCGCGGGCGCGACTGATGCCGCCGCCGCCATGGGTGCCGTTGATCCGGGTGAAGCGGACGTAATTGTCCATCAGGAACTGCCGCGTCGCCGGGCAATTGTCGGCCCAACTCCGCATCATTGCCGGTTCATTGTAGCGGTAGGGCGCTTGCCCTTTGGCATCGATGATCGACCAGTCGGTAATATCGGTGAACAAAAGCTCGATCGAGTCGTCGACTTCCTCCGGGTCCTCCACTGGAGGGACTGTGATGAAACCTTCGGCGTCGCTTTCTCCGGCCATGTCACGCTTCTGTACCGGATCCCCGCCGCCAAGCGACAGGAACGATCCGGAATGCAGCATCCGCCCGCCAAGGTCATAGTTCTGATCGATAACGATCACGCTGGCGCCCAGATCACGCGCACGGATCGCAGCCGTAAGCCCGGCGCAGCCACCTCCAGCGATAACAACGTCGGCCTCGTAGTCCCAATGCCTCTCGCTGTGACTACTTGCTTCGGCTTGCCCGGACTGAGCCATCAGCGCACCGCCGGCGCCCGCGGCCACAGTAGAGGTCAGGAATGCGCGGCGGTTGAGACCGGATCCCGGTTCGCCAGATACCCTTTTTTGTTTGCTTTCTTTATTCTTTGTCATCCTTCACTTCCTCCCGATCCGCGGTCCCGAGGAGTTCTCGCACCGCCCAGTTGATGGTTAGAAAGCGGACGGGTCAGCTGTCCATTGCAAAAAACTTGAGCATGCAGTAACTTTTTTTGACATCTCGACGGAAATTGTCCGGTTTCCTCCTTATGTATCCGGTCATTCGTCCCTTGAGCGACCTGCCAAGTGCGAGTCGCAAAGAAGCGGTTAAATGCTCCTATGACTCTGCGTTTTCGCCAGATCCGATATTTCGTGGAGATCGTGGACGCCGGCAGTATGAACAAAGCTGCGGCCAATCTGGGCCTCGTGCCGAATGCATTGAGCCTGCAAATAAAATCTCTTGAGGAAAATTGCGGGCTCCGATTGCTCGAGCGTCATGCGCGCGGTGTGATCCCGACCGAAGCGGGGCGCAGGTTCTACCAGAATAGTCAACGAATTCTGCAGATTCTATCGGAAACGGAGCGTGACATTCAGGCAAGCACGCAAGCACCCGCGGTGTACCGGATGGGCGTGATCCCGAGTGTCATCCATGCAATTGGAATGGACGATCTCCGGACTTCCGGTCCGCCCGGTGCCAATTTTCGGATTGACCTGGTCGAAGGGTTTGCGAAGGATCTCTCAGCCCGCCTCGAAGCTGGGGATCTGGACTTTGCGATTAGCACGGCTTCGACCGGGAGCCCCAAGGTGAGCGGCATCGAAATGCTTGAGGAGACTTTGGTCTACGTCACTTCGTCCGCATTCGAAGAAACGAAGGGCGAGGTGAAACTTCGGGAGATCATAGAACGCAACGACTTGATCCGATTTGGAAATGCAAGCCAAGTTTGGGAGTCGCTTCGCAGTGCCGCCGAGAAATCGGGGCTCGCGGCGCATGAAGCCTGTGTCATCGAATCGACCGATCTTCTGCGACGAATGCTCCAACGCGGCGCCGGGACTGCCGTCGCGCCGCTGGGGCTCATAGTAAGAGAGTGGCGAAAGGGGCAGGTCGCGGTGCACAGGATCGCTGGACAGATGCTTGCACGCCGGATTTCGTTATATTGGCGCCCCGCCTCACCGACGTCTCAAAGTGACTTTCTAGCAGTCCGCAAGTTCACCATGGGCTTGTTGGAATCCTATCAAGGTGCCACAATTCCATTTTCCCGGATCATTGACCAACCCACCGTGCAAGCGTTGACGTCCTGATCCATCGATAGGACCAGCCTCGATTATGATTGTGACAAGTCCATCAAGGTCTTTATGCAGGCAATCCCACCCGCCAAAAACCCCAGCGAATTGAGATTTACCCGGTCGCATTCACGTGCTTTTGTTCGCTGTGCGCGTCCAGTTGCTCAGGGCAGTGTCGGACGCAAAAGCAATTCGGTCATCAGAAATGTCATCCAAACACTCGGCCTTGCAAGCGCACAAAGCGGCGATTGCCTAGAAGCTTGTCCTTAGCGACAACTGTTCCGGGATCGCAGCGAAGGCCTGCAAACCATCTTCTCAGGGCTTCGTTGCGCAGTAAGCGTCCGGTCAGGCCGCTTGGTTTGACCAGTTCCACGGCAGGAGATCATCCACGCGGGTGATCTTGTAGTCTGGGATTCGGGCCAGTGTATCGGCGAGCCATCCCTGCGGGTCCACACCGTTCAGCTTGGCGGTCTCGATCAGGGTGTAGGCGATAGCGGCGGCGCGGCCGCCGGTCTGCGAGCCGACGAAGAGATAGTTCTTCCGCCCTATCGCCACGGATCGCATGGCGCGCTCGGCCGTGTTGTTGTCCAGTTCGAGGAAGCCGTGATCGAGATAGCGCCGAAGCCGCTTCATGCGCGTCAGGCCATACCGGATTGCCATGGCCAGCGGCGACTTGCCGGAGATCGTTGGCAGTTGCTCGTGCAGCCAGTTCTCCAACCCGTCGAAGATCGGCGCGGCTTTCGCTTGGCGGATCTCGACACGCCGGTCCGGCGGCGATCCCCGCGCCTCTTTCTCGATGGCATAAAGCTGTGCGATGCGCCGGATGGCCTCGTCGGCGATGGCCGATCCCTGGGCCCTGTGGACGTCGACGAACTTGCGCCGGACGTGGGCCATGCAGGCGACCTCATGGATGTCGCTGGACCGGTAGATGTCCTCGAACCCGGCGTAGCCATCGGCGTGCATCCAGCCTCGGTAACCTGCGAGATGATCCTTCGGGTGCTGGCCCTTCCGGTCGGGCGAGAACCGATACCAGCTGGCGGGCGGCGGGCCGCCACCCCAGGGCCGCTCGTCGCGCCCGTATGTCCATAGCCGCGCCGTTGCGGTCTTACCGGTGCCGGGCGCCAGCATCTTGACCGGCGTATCATCCGCGAAGATCGCCTGCGCGGCCAGCACATGCCGCCCGATCGCATCGGCGAGCGGTTCCAGCAGTGCGGTGGACTTGCCGACCCAGTCCGCCAGCGTCGAGCGGTCGAGGTCGAGCCCCTCGCGCTCAAAGATCTGGCTCTGGCGATAGAGCGGCAGATGGTCGGCGTATTTGGAGACCAGGACATGTGCCAGCAGGCCGGGTCCGGGACGGCCGCGCTCGATCGGACGTGATGGCAGGGGCGCCTGCGTGAAGGCCTCGCAGCCGGAACAGGCCAGGCGGGGACGGACGATCCGGTTCACGATGAACCGTCCGGGCACATACTCGAGCTCTTCGGTCACATCCTCGCCCAGGCGTCGCAGCGTGCCACCACAGCGAGCACAGTCCTCGCCGCCGGTGGTCAGCTCGATCTCCTGGCGCGGGATGTGATCGGGGATGGGACGACGCTTCGGCTTGTCCTTCTCCTCTTCATCCGGGAGCCGGAGCTTCGCGGTCATCTTGGCGACGGAGATCTCGCTGGCTTCCAGAGCCAGCTGAAGCTGCTCGATCGTCTCGGACGAGGGGCCGAACCTGTGGCTGCGGTGACCGGCAAGCTGGTGGCGCAGCTTCTCGATCAGCATCGCCTGCGACTTCACTTCTGCCAGCAGAAGCGCCGTGAACCGCCGCAACTCCTCGGGATCTTCCGGCAGGGATCTGGCCACGTCCAGCATGGCCAATCATACCAAAACAAGGGCGAAACAGGAATCCCGAACGTGCTGTCGCGCCCGGTTATCCTGCCTTGAGCGGCGTCCAGCTACACCGCGGCAGGCGCCAGTCGATCCCTTCCAGCAGCATCGCCAGCTGCGCCGGCGTCAGAGCGATCTTGCCCTCCTTCGCCGACGGCCACACGAACCGGCCCTTCTCCAGGCGCTTGCTGAACAGGCACGCGCCCTGGCCGTCCCACCAGATGATCTTGATCAGATCACCGCGCCGTCCGCGGAAGACGAACATGTGCCCGGCGAACGGGTCCTGCTTCAGCACTGTCTCCGCTTGGGCCGCGAGCGTCGTGAACCCGCGCCGCATGTCGGTCACGCCTGCCGCCAGCCACACGCGGGTGTTCACCGGGACAGGGATCATCCGGACAGACCCCGGATCAGCCGGGCCAGCGCCTCGGGATCATAGGCTCCGCTGATCCGCAGCCGGTGACCGCCCGCTGTATCAATCTCGATCGTGCCTGCCGCAGACACCGGACCGGCGGCGGCTCTGTCATCCTCGTGCATGGGCCTATCGACGATCTCGACGGGAAGAAAGCAGGCCGCAACCGGCTCCGCCGAGGGTTCCGGCGCATACCGAGGGTCGCGCAGCCACTTGAAGATCAGGTTGGCGTTCATCGCATAGCGCTGCGCCACCCGCGCAACCGACACGCCAGGTGCCGTCGTCTGCAAACAGATCGACCGCTTCTCCTCGTCTGTCCAAAGCCGCTTCGTCCGACGCGCCATCACGCACCCAAAGTGTCCACTATCCCATGGTGGACACTATCGATCACCCTCTACCCGAGGCAGTGCAGCGACCCCGGACGCTTTCGTTGCGCAAGAATGCGCGGAATGCTGTCATTGATCACGGGGCAGTGAAAGCTCACTTTGTCCCCCATCGTTATCCTTGAGGCAGGGCGCAGCGAATGTCCGAACACGACATCTGCTCTTCGATCTTAATGTTCTTTAATATCAGTGGGTTAGAAATAGAGAAGGTTCGACGTCAGTCTCGTTCCCTCCGCCACTTGCCCTTGGGAACTGTTTCTCCGCACCCGACTGCCGCCGGAATTTCTCGTTGTTTTCGAAGGTTATGCGGACGGGGCTGAGCACCGGCCTTGGCGCCAGGTGGTCCGGAAGCGGTCCCATAGGGCCGGTATTCTCTGGACCTGATGACTGCGCTATTTCAGTAAACAGCTTGCAAGACACTGTATCAAAACAGATTTTGTGCGCGGCACCTGAGCACTTCGACGCTAGCGGCGTTTGGTCGTGACCTGCTCCCCGAAAATTCCCTCGTTCCGATGTAGAGTTTGCTCAACCTTTTGAAGGAGCAAACAGATGCGAAAGAACGTACAGCATCCCTGCTGGGCGGATGATTTCCGGGCTGCTGTGAAAGCCCTTGAACGGGTCAGGTTTGACCATGTTCCGACGCTACGAGGCCGCCTTGCCCGTCTCAACCTGAATCCTTCTGACAGGACCGACAGGACCGCCCGCGCCAGTACCGCCCCGGCGGCGTTCGCGAACAGGGGATGCCGGCGGGCAGTCTACTGTGTCGTGGAGCGCATCCCATTAACCAGTGCTTTGCCCGCCGCATCGAACACATGCATCTGACCGCGGTCGAAGCTCAGCGCCAGCGACTGTCCCTTCACGATCGGCAATTGCCCGGGCTGATGCACGGTAATCTGCGGCAGGCCCGGCGCATCGCAATACAGATAGGTCTCGCCGCCCAGTTGCTCGGCGAACGAGACCGTGGTGGACATTTCTCCTGGGCCGTGGGGGTGCACGGTGATGTGTTCGGGCCGGATGCCAAGCTTGATGCTGTCGCCATCGGCGAGGCCGGGAATGTCCGGCACATCCAGATGCGCACCGTCGATATGGAGCGCCAGACCATCGACACCACGCACCGCACGGCCATCGAACAGGTTCATGCGCGGAGAGCCGATGAACCCGGCAACGAAAGCGTTGCAGGGCCGGTTGTACAGCTCCAGCGGTGGGCCCACTTGTTCCACGACGCCCTTTTGCAGCACCACGATCTTGTCGGCCAGCGTCATGGCCTCGACCTGGTCATGAGTGACATAGATCATCGTGCCGCCAATCTTGGCATGCAGCGCGGACAGTTCCTTTCGCATCGTCACGCGAAGTTCGGCGTCGAGGTTGGACAGCGGCTCGTCAAACAGGAAAGCCTTGGGGTCACGCACTATTGCGCGGCCAATCGCGACCCGCTGACGTTGTCCGCCCGAAAGCGCCTTGGGCCGACGATCAAGGTAATCCGTGATCTGGAGAAGCTGCGCCGCATTGCGTACGCGTTCATCGATCTCCGCCTTGGGCATCTTCGAGTTCTCCAACCCGAAGGCCATGTTCCTGTAGACCGTCATATGCGGGTAGAGCGCGTAGGACTGGAACACCATGGCCAGTCCGCGATCCGCGGCGCTCGTGTTGTTCACTACGTCCCCGTCGATCTCGATCGCCCCCGATGTGATGTCTTCGAGGCCGGCGATGATCCGCAGCAAGGTGGACTTTCCACATCCCGAAGGGCCGACGAAAACGCAGAATTCGCCGGAATGCACTTGCAGGTCGATGCCGTGGATCACCTCCACTTGGCCATAGCGTTTCCGCACGTTCTTGAGATGGATCTCGGTCATGGCAGACCTTTCTTCAGCGGCTGCGCATTTTGGCGGCGAGTTGCGGGTCGGCCTTCTGCATCCGCAACGGCGGCAGGCCTTTCAGGATCTGTCTGATATCGTCCAAAATCATTTCGCGAATGCGGGTGTAGGAGGCGCGCAGCCCCCCGGCCAGATGCGAGGAGAAGAGAACGTTCGGCGTATCGCGCCACGCATGTCCGGCGGGCACGGGTTCTTCCGGGAAGACATCGACAGCGGCCCGAAATGCGCCGTCGCCCGCCATCGCAAGAAAGTCATCGAAATCCACGATCTCGGCGCGCGAGGCAAGGATGACGCTTGCGTCGGTCTTGATAAGGGAGAGCGTCGCCCGATCGAGAAAGCCCTCGTTGTCCGATGTAACACCGGCCAGCAGGAAGATCACGTCCGATCTGGCCAGCGCATCCGCCAGCGAAACGGGGGTTAGCCCCTCGGCGGACAGATAGCCATCCGACAACCACGGGTCATGGACCAGCAAGCGTACCCCGAAAGGACGCAGCAGAGGCGCCAGCGCGCGTCCAAGGTTGCCATAGCCGATGAGAGAGACGGTCGCACCGTAAAGGCTTTCCGCCGAACCGTTGCCGCCGATCCCGTAGGATTCCCGCCCGGCGCGGAACAGCCCGTCGGCACGGTGCAGCCCGCGCAGCAGACTGATGGACTGGCAAAGACAGAATTCGGCCACTGCAGGCGCCATGGCAGGCGCCGCGCTCAGCACATGGATGCCGCGTGCATGGCATTCGGCGTAGTCGATATTTGGCTCCCAGTTGGCCTTCACGTTCAGGATCGCGCGTAGGTTCGGGGCGCGGTCCAGCCGATCCTTCGGCATGGCGGTCTGGCCGATCAGAACGGTCATCTCGGACAGGTGTTCTTCGACCATGTCATCCGGCGCGCGGCTGCCCCAATGAGCCACGACCCGGCCCATTCCGGCCAGCGCCTCGGCGCAGTCCGGTGTGTGGACCATCGCTTCGTTGCGCGGAAAAGGATCCATGAAGATCAGCGGTGCGTCATTCATCATTTCATTCCTGAAGAGGCAATGCCCGTCGTAATGAACCGTTGAAGGAACGCGAAGACGATCACCACCGGGATCAGAGTGACGACGGTCATGGCCAGAATGTAATGCCATTGGACGTCCAATTCCCCTTGGAAGGCGTTGAGCCCGACTTGCAGCGTATAGACCTCGGACCTGTTCAACACGATCAGCGGCCAGAGGAACTCATTCCAGCGCCACATGATCGAGAAGATCGCCAGCACCGCAAGGGCCGGCATTGCAAGCGGCATCACCACGCGCCAGTAGATCGCCCATTCCGAGGCCTTGTCCATCCGGGCCGCCTCGATCAGATCCTTCGGGATCGTCAGCATGTACTGGCGCAGGAGGAAAACCCCCGTGGGCGTCGCGGCACCCGGCAGGATGACCGCCCACAGCGAATTTATCATGCCCAGATTCGTGACCACCAGATAAACCGGCACCAGGATCACGGTAATCGGTATCATCAGCGTTCCGATCACGAACAGCATGATCGCGTTGCGCCCCCGGAATTCATAGATCGACAGTCCGTAGGCCGCCATCGAATTGATCAGCAGGGTCACGACCGTGGCCGCGAAGGTCACGATGACTGAATTCCACAGGTAACGAATGAAGTTGAACCGTTCAAACGGGTCGGAATAATTCTCCCACGCCATCCGGAACTCGCGTACGGGTTTGCGGGTGTCGATCGGGATCTGAAGCCGTTCGCCAGGATTTCCGGGATCCACCATCTGCGCCATGATGCCGACCCGCCGGATCTGGGCCAGTTGCTGAACGCTGCCGTCCTCCATGGTCACGTCGAACAGAAGCAGCGGCTCCTCGTAGCCCTCCACCACGACAGAGATCTGACCAAGCGGCAGGAGGGTCGGCGGGAACTCCTGCAATCCGGCCGCTGTCTTGAACGACGACAGGACCAGCCAGACCACCGGGGCGAACATCAGGAACATGCCGAAACCGAGGTAGAAATAGGTGAACACATCGGTCCAATGCAAGCGTCCGCGCCCTCGGCGAGCCGTCAGGATGGCTCCGAGCGACCGGCTGGGTTGGGCCGTATCAGCCATTGTCGCGCCTCCGGGCTGCCGCCAGCTGTGTCAGGGTCAGGACGAACAGCACCACCCCAAGCACCATCGACGCGGCCGAGGCGAGGCCGAAATTCTGCACCTGGTTGGTGAAGGCCGTATTGTAGATGTACTGCACGATGAACTGCGTCGCCGTGCCCGGTCCGCCGCCGGTCAGCACATAGACCTCGTCGAACACCTGCACGCCCTTGATCAGCGCCAGAACGATAACAACCAGCATGTTGGGCCACAGAAGCGGCAGCGTGATGCGCCAGAAAACGCGTTCCTTGCTGGTCCCGTCCATGTCCGCCGCCTCGTAGAGATCGGGCGGGATCGCCTGAAGCCCGGCCAGCAGGATCAGCGTGTAGAACCCCATATGCGCCCAGATCGACACGAAGACAGCCCAGAACATCGCCCAGTCGGGGCTGACGAAGAACAGGATCGGATCCAGCCCGATCGAGACCAGAAAGGCGTTCAGGATGCCATCGCGCAGCAGGATCCATTTCCAGATCAGCGCGACCACCACCGGGGACAGCAGTACCGGAAAGAAAAACACGGCCCGCCAGAATCCGCGCGCGCGGATCTCGCGATTCAACACCAGCGCGGTGATGAGCGAGAACAGCACCATGAAGCTGACCTGAAAGAAGATGAAGACCGCGGTGTTGAAGATGCCTTTCCAGAACCGGTCCTCGCGGCACGTCACCGGGTCGATGTAGTTGTCGCAATCGAACAGGAAACCATATTGCTCGCCACCGACAAGGGGCCGGTCGCTCATGAACAGTTCCGTGCCGCCGGTCAGGGAATAAGCGAAATTCATGAACAGCGGGATGACCACGAACATCCCGAAAAAGACCAGGTTCGGCAAAAGGAAGAACCACGGCATCCGGTGGATTCCGATGAGCCGCTGGATCGCTGATATCGGGTAGTCAAGCAGCTTGAACAGGATGCGGATGGGCCACGCCATCACGATTTGCAACTTCTCGCCGCCGGTGCCCGGCCTGGCATCCATATGGGCCATTCAAGGCTCCTGTTCTCTGGTGTTACCGGCCCCGCACAGCGGCGGGACCGGTCGCTTCGTCTTGCAAGGCTATCTCAGCGGTTGCTTTCGGCCAGCTGGTTGACGATGTCCTCCTCCATCCGGGCATAGGCCTCGTCGAGGGTCAGTTCGCCCACGATGGCCTCGTTGAGGCGCGAGATCAGCGCGTTGAACATCACCCGGTTGTTGGGGTAGCCCTGAAGCTGGAAAGCCACCGGCGAGATGCCGGGAACCGCTGCGGCGAATGTTTCCAGTGCATGGGCCGCACGCGGGTCGTCGGTGTCGAACTCAATCCCGCCTTCGGCGAGGCCGAGATGGCCGGGGATGAAAAGGGTCCGGCCGTAGAACTCCGCCAGCACCTCTTCCTGCGCTAGGTAGTCCATCAGCATGCCGACCTCTTCAGGGTGCTCAGTATCACCGATCGCAACCAGCGCCGCGCCGCCGGGCATCCCGGTGCAGGCCGCCGCGCCGCAGGGTGCCGGCACCGCCCACCAGTCGAACGCATCGCCGATCGTGTCCGCGAATTGCGGTATCTGCCAGGAGCCGGACATGTACATGACCACGTTGGCGTTGGCGAAGTCCTCGTTCGCGCCAAGATAGGTCGAGCCCGAAACGGACCCCCAGAGCTCCAGCGACATGGTGCCGTCCTGATGCCAGTCATAGAGCATCTGCGCCATCTGCTGCAGGCCGTCGTCGACCAGTGCCGGGTTGCCCTCTTCGTCGAACATCGCCGCACCCTGCGAGATGGCCGGACCGGAGACCCGGTGCCCCGAACGGTCCCACGCCATCGGGATCGGAATGTCGAGCGCACTGGCCACTTCGTTCGCGGCAGCCGCCCAGTCTTCCCAAGTCGCGCCGTCGCCCGGCAGGGCGACCCCGGCCTGTTCGAACAGTGTCCGGTTGACGTAGGGCCCCGTCACGGTCAGCTGCGTCATGAGGCCGTTGATGGAATCGCCATCGGGGTCCAGCCAGTCAAGGAACGGGCCGAAATTGGTTTCCCAATACCCGGGGTCCTGGATGTAGGGGCGCAGGTCGAGGTAGTGTTCGGACAGACCGCCAAGGTCGGTCACACGGGCCAGATCGGGGCCATTGCCCGCCGCCAGCTGTATCGGCAGCGATTCCAGAACCGCCTGGTAGGGCACGACGTCGAGCGTGACAGTGATATCGGGATGGGTTGCCTCGAACCGGTCGAGGATCGACTGCATCACCTCGCCTTCAATGCCGTCGTTGTACCACATCATGCGCAGTTCGGTCTGGGCCGCAGACGAACCCGCAGCAAGCGCGAAGAGCGAACTTGCCGCAAGTAATTTCATAGTCGTCTTCATAGTATCCTCCCTAGGATGGTTGATTAGCTCTTACTTGGCACGCTCGACATTATGCCGTTCGTCATGCCGCCCCCCGTCTCAGGGCGGCCATCACGCCGCGGAGTTCCGCCATGCCCTTCAGCCGCCCAACGGCGGGGTAGCCCGGCTGTGCGCCTGACCCGATATCGGTCAGAATGTGATGACCATGATCGGGCCGCATCGGGATTTCCGCATCGGCACGGTCAGCGTCGCGGCGGCGCGCCTCTTCCTCCAGAATGGCCTCGACCACGCCGACCATGTCGACATCGCCGACCAGATGTTCCGACTCGATGAAGCTGCAGGGCGTTCCGGACGTTTCCCGGATAACGTTGCGCAGGTGCACGAAATGGATTCGAGGGGCGAGTGCGCGCGCCATGGCAACGCAGTCATTGTCCGGCCGCGCGCCAAAGGATCCCGTGCAGAACGTGACCCCGAAGGCCGTGCTGTCAACGTCTCGGAGTATTGTCTGGTAATCCTGTAGCGTCGACATGGTGCGCGGCAGTCCGAGCAGCGAGAACGGCGGGTCGTCGGGATGGCAGCACAGGCGCAGTCCCAGCTGTTCGGCAAGCGGCACGACCTCGCTCAGGAAATCGACGTGGGTCTGGCGCAGCACCTCGAACGACAGGGACGCATAGCCATCCAGCGCGGCACGTACATCGTCCAGCGACCAGCTTTCGGCGGCACCAGGAAGACCCGAAAGAACCGCCTGGCTCAGTGCGGATTTCGCGCAATCGTCCATCTCGGCAATGGCAATTCCGGCGGCGGCCACGATCTCGGGCGGGTAATCGGCGCTCGCATTCGGGCGGGCCAGGATGTGCAGGTCGAATGCGGCGAAGGACACCAGATCGAACCGCATCGCAGTGCCGCCCCCGGGCAGCAGCGCGCGCAGATCCGTCCGGGTCCAGTCGAGCACGGGCATGAAATTATAGCAGATCGTCTTGACCCCCGAGGCTGCCAGCGCCTCCATCGAGGCCCGATAGGCCGCGACGTGGGCGCCCCAATCTGCGGATCGGGTCTTGATGGCTTCGGACACCGGCAGGCTTTCAACCACATCCCAGGTCAGGGTGCCGCTGGACGCCGTGGCGATTTCCGAGTGGCGCCGGGCAATGTCGGACGGTGTCCAAGGCATGCCAGGGGGGATGTGGTGCAAGGCGGTCACGACACCTTCGGCACCGGCCTGACGCGCATCGGCAAGCGTCACCCGGTCATCGGGTCCGAACCAGCGCCAAGTTCGCCACATCTATAGCCCCCCTTCGGCAGTCATACCGGTATACTAGTATGATCGTTACGAACGAAGCAATTGCTTTTTTGCGGCACGTGGCGTGCCGGCCCAAGCAATCCTGCATCATCTTCGGCGACCAAGCCCCGTCATCAGCCCGCAGTTGCGCCGGGCCATACCTCGGCCCGGCAGGGAATCGCTGCGATCGCACCCAACCCGCTGACCGTGGCTGCAGCGACCTTCCCCGCGAGGCCGCCCGCCGCATCGATGTCTCCGGTCTTCGGGAAATGCACCGGAAACGCATCGGCAAAGCTGTCTCCCGCGCCGGTCGCATCGACGGGTATCGGCTGGGGCCGGCGAGAGTGTGCCCCGCCTGTCGGGGGTGGCGATGGTGGCCCCCGTGGCCCTTCTTTTCAACGCCACGATCCGCGCCCCATGGCCAAGGCAAGGGTCCAGGATAGCATCAAGATCAGCCGGACCGGTCAGCTGTTCGGCCTCGTCGTCCGAGGGAAAGACGATATCGGCCAGCGGCCCGATCGCCTCGGCCGCTGCGCGGGCCAGTTCCAGCGACCACAGCTTGAGCCGCAGTTTTGTGTCGAAGGAAACCAGCGTGCCCGATGCGCGCGCCAGTTCCGCCCCGCGTTTCACCGCCTCGCGCAGTGTCGGGCCTATCGCCTGCGAGAGGCCAGATACGGGCAGAACCTGCGCGCCGGCGATCGCATCCTGCGGCACATCCTACGCGCTGTAGAAGCTGGCTGCCGAGCCTCTGCGCGCATAGCTGAAATGCCGACCCGAGGCATGAGGCTGCAAAAGACAGGCGCCCGTGGGATGTCCGGGCCGGGCGATCACGTGGGTGTGCGATACCCCTTCCCGCAGGCACAGATCGCGCCATGCCGCGCCGAAGGGGTCGTCGCCGACGGCAAAGACATTACCCACCCGCGCCCCGTGCCGCGCGGCCGCAATGGCCGCGTTGGAGGTATCGCTGCCGAAGCTCTGTTCATAAAGCACCCGATCGCCGCCATCGGGCGGGCGCATGAACTCGACCAAGGCCTTGCCGAGGTAAAGGACTCGGGGGCGGCTCATCGCGTCGCCTGCCGCATCAGGTCCACGTCCCTGGCCAGAGCATCCAGCCAGTCGACGGATACATCGCAGAGGCCGATCAACCCCGCTAGGTCCGCGCAGCGTGTCGGCGTATCGCTGTTGGTCTCCAGGATCTCGGCTATCCGCCCGGCATTCGGGTCGCGCAGCGCCTGCCCCAGCTCGTGCGATTGCTCGACGTAAGCCACCCAAGCCGCGATGGTCCTGCGTGTCTGCGCTACAGCACCGTCCGCCAAGATCAGCGGCACCAGCCGCTCGCGCAGTTTCAGGCTTCCATCACATGCGATCTGCGCCAGTTCATGACGCATGCCCGCCATCGCGAAACGATCCGCCAAGGCGGCCCTGTAGGCTGGCGTCGTCGCCAGTACCGCCTCCGGCAGGGTCGCCTGCGCTGCGTCCCACAGACGTTCCAGCCCTTCGCGCAAGGCGGGATCAGCCATGGCCTCGTGCACATACCTGTGCCCCGCCAGAAGCCCTGCATAGGCCAGGTAGGAATGGCTCGCATTCAACAGCCGGAGCTTGCGCATCTCATACGGCGCGACATCGGGCACGATCTCGACGCCGGCGGTTTCCCAGGCGGGGAACAGGCCTGCAAAGGAGTCCTCGATGATCCATTCCGAAAACGCCTCGGTCAGGACCGGGGCGGCGTCGGCCAGCGCGGTCACGCCTTCGATCTCTGCCCGGATCGCCTCGGTCGTCGCGGGGGTGATCCGGTCGACCATGGTGTCGGGATAGCGGATATCGACCGTCAGGGTCAGCCCGGCGGCTCTGGCGAAATCCTCCACCGCCCCGCGCAGCTTGCGCCCGTTACCCGAGATGTTGTCGCAGCTGATCACGGTGACTGGCGCGGTGCGCCGGGCCAGCCCATGCAACAGCATCCCCAAGGCGCTGCGAGGCTCCTCGCTCAGGTCGGCCACAATTGCGGGGTTGTCCAGATCCAGCCGCCCCGCCGGACCAAGGCAATAGCCCTTCTCGGTCACAGTCAGGGTCACGATCTGTACTTCGGACTCGGCGATGGCGGCAATCACCGCCTTCGGATCGTCGCGCGCCAGCAGAAGCCGGTCATGGATCGCGATACGCTCGACCGTCAGCCCCTGCGGCCCACGAATGCCCAGATGATAGGCCCCGCCCTGCGCGCGCAGCGTCTCGAAAAGCGCCGCGTTGCTCATGATCACGCCGGTGAGGCGCCAACCGCCGCCGGCATGGGCGGTGTACCACGCTTGATGCGCGCGGTGGAAATTGCCAAGACCGAGATGAAGGATTCGGGTCAAGTGTCAGGTTTCCGTCAATCGATAGGTTTCCAGGGCCAGATCGCGGGCCAGCCAAGGCGCCAGCTGCGCGGCATCAACCCGGGCCAGAACGCCGCGATCCACCTGATCGGCCAGATGCAGGGCCACTGCGCGGCGCCACGTATCGTGGCGGGCCGGGATTGACAGGAACGCACGGGTGTCGTCGTTGAAGCCGGCAAGGTTGCGGTAGCCGGCCGTCTCCACCACCCGGTCGAAATAGCGGCGCATTCCATTTAGGCTGTCGTGGAACCACCAAGGTGGGCCGATGCGAAGGCAGGGCCAGTGCCCGGCCATCGGGGCCAGTTCGCGCGCATAGGTGGTCTCGTCCAGGGTGAACAGGACAAGGCGCAGGCGCGGGTCGTTGCCGACTCGGTTCAGCAGGTCGGCCATTCCCCCAACCCAGTCGATCGCCGCGGGAATGTCGGCCCCCATGTCGGGGCCGTGGCTCGCATGAAGCGGGGCATTCGTGTTGCGCCGGCTGCCGGCATGGATCTGCATCACCATACCGTCCTCGGCGGCCATCTGCGCCATCTCGACCAGCATGTGCCCATAGTAGGCCTGTGCCTCGTCCGGACCCAGGGTACCTGTCACCGCACGCGCGTGCAGTGCCTCGATCCGGTCGCGGTCCAACCAACGGGTGGCAAGCCGGGGCACATCGTGATCGGTGGCGGTGGCCCCGGCCGCACGGAACGCCGCACGCCGGTCGCGCAGCGCCTGAAGGAAATCGCCGTAACGCGCCACGTCACCTACGGCCATCCGGGCCAGCCGGTCGAGCGCCGCAGGATGGTCCGGGCGCAGGGGGTTCAGCACGTCATCGGGGCGGAAGGTCGGCAGGATCCGACCCGGCCAGTCCGACCCCGCGATCGCGGCGTGATAGGTCAGCGGATCGGTGGCGGCATCGGTGGTTGCCAGCACTTCGATCCCAAACCGGTCGAACAGGGCCCGCGGCCGGAACGCGGGCGTGGCTAGTTTCGCGGCGATTTCGTCATAGACCGTGTCCGCACTTTGCGGCGACAGCGCCGTTTCCACACCGAGGGTCCGCGTGAGGGTGAATTCCAGCCACTGCCGGCTCGGCGTGCGCAGAAACGCATCCCAATGCCGCACAAACAACCGGAACACCGCCCGCGGGTCACGCCCTTCGCCGCCTGGCCCGATGCCCAGATCCGCCAGCGCAACGCCCTGCGAATAGAGCATCCGGAACACGTAGTGATCGGGTTGGATCAACAACGCGGCTGGATTTGGGAACGGGCCGTTCTCAGCCCACCAGCGCGGGTCGCAATGGCCGTGCGGCGAAACGATTGGCAGCCTTTCAACGCTTTCGAAAAGCGCCTGCGCCATCGGGGACAGGATCGGGCCCGGTGCCATGGCCTAGCCTGCGGAGTCGTCGAAATAATCCCGGTTCGCGGCGATCAGATCCGACAGCGTCGCCAGAACCCGCCGCAAATGCCGGCGCGTCCGGTCCAGCGCCTGTTCAGTCAGGCCGTTCTTGATCGCCTCGTAGATGCCTTCGTGTTCGGCAAGAAGCTGCGCCATATGGTCGGCGTTATCCAGCGACAGCACACGGAGCCGGTCCAGCGCCGCCTTCTCCCTAAGCAGCAGCCCACCCACGCGCTCAAAGCCCGTGGCCTCGCCCAGAAGGGCATGAAACCGGTCGTCGAGCTGCTGGAATTCAAGCTTCTCTCCGGATGCCACAGCCGTCCGCTGACGCGACAGCACCCACTCCAGCGCCTGGGTTGAGTCGTCTGGCAGGCCCTCGGTACACAGCCGCTGGACCACAGCAACCTCAAGCGCTTCACGCAGGAATTGCGCGCCCTGGATTTGGTGTTCCGAGAGCTTGGACACATAGGTGCCGCGGCTTGGCCATGTCAGGATCAGCCCGTCGTCGCGCAGTTGGGCAAAGGCCTCGCGCACCGGTGTGCGACTGGCACCGAAAATCTGCCCCACCTCGTTTTCCGAAATCATCGCGCCGGGCGTGATGCTCATGTTCAGGATCGCGGACTTGAGAGCTGAGGCGATCTGTTCCGCTGCCGGGCGCGACAAGTCAAGCGTCGCCACAGGAAGGGACGCAACATCGATGCTCGCCAGTTTCTGTTTCACTTGAACATTCCCTCGGCTTAGGATTTCCACTTCCAGTATACCGGTATGTAAGATATTGACAACCCGCAACTCACTATGGCTGATTGCCGTCAAGGCAGCGTGTGGGGTTCGTCTTGATGGAAAATGAGATACCGAAACGGGCGGTCCTGATCGGTGCGGGCATGGTGGCGCGCACTCATGTGGCGGCCAGTGCCGATGCGCTCGGCGTCGCCTTGCACGGTATCCAGTCGCGCAACCCGGACCGGGCCGGAAATCTGGCCCGGCAGGCCGAGGCTCTGACCGGCGCGCCCGTCTTGGTCTATCCGGATCTGGATGCGGTGGTCGCCGATCCCGACGTGGATTTCGCCATCGTCCTGACGCCGCCGAACGCGCGCGCCGAAATCATCCGGCCGCTGGCCGACGCGGGCAAGCACATCCTTGTGGAAAAACCCGTTGGCCGCACCGCCGCCGAGGCGCGGGAGGTCGTGGGGATCTGCCGAAAGGCGGGGGTTCGGCTTGGCGTCGTCTTCCAGCACCGCATGCGGGCGGCCTCGCTCAAGGCGGCCGAATTGGTCGCCGGCGGCACGCTTGGCTCGCTTGGGCTGGTCGAGATCGCCGTGCCTTGGTGGCGGGATCAGAGCTATTATGACGCGCCGGGGCGCGGTACCTACGCACGCGACGGGGGCGGGGTGCTGATCAGCCAGGCGATCCACACGATCGACCTTGCGCTTTCGCTTGCCGGGCCGGTCTTGGCGGTGCGCGCCATGGCGGCGACAACCAGCTTTCACCAGATGGAAGCCGAGGATTTTGTGACCGCCGGGTTGCAATTCGCGAACGGTGCGGCGGGATCGCTGATCGCAAGCACGGCCAGCTTTCCCGGCGAAGCCGAATCCGTGACCCTGCATTTCGACAAGGCCAGTTTGCGGCTGCATTCGGGGCAGTTGCGCGTCAATTGGCGCGACGGCCGCGAAACCACGTTCGGCGCGGCGGGCGGCACCGGGGGCGGAGCCGATCCGATGGCCTTCACCCATGCGTGGCACCAAAGCGTGATCGAGGATTTCGCGGCCGCCCTCACCGAGGGGCGCGCACCAGCCATCACCGGCGAGGATGCCCTCGCCGCCCATGATCTCATCGATGCCATCACCACATCTGCCCAGACAGGCGGCACTACGGAGTTGACCCCATGACCACCGTTCGATTTGCGGCCATAGGAATTGATCACCGCCACATCTACGGCATGGCCGCCAACCTGATCGACGCCGGCGCCGAGTTCGCGGGTTGGTGGACCGACGGCCACCCGAACACCGAAAAGGGGTTCGTCACGCGGTTCGCGGACGTGCCGCGCATCGACAGCGCCGAGGCGCTGCTGGCCGATCCTTCGATCGACCTTGTGGTTCTGGCGGGCATACCGCGCGACCGCACCGGTTGGGCGATAAAGGCGATGGAGGCGGGCAAGGACGTGCTGACCGACAAGCCCGGCTGCACCACAACCGACCAGTTGGAGGCCCTGAAGGCAACGGTCGCACGCACTGGACGCATCTGGTCCATCGATTTTTCCGAACGGTTCGAGGTCCCCGCGGTTACCCGCGCCGCCGAACTGGTGGCCGAAGGCGCGATCGGGCGGGTGATCCAGACCCTTGGCATCGGGCCGCACCGCCTGAACCGCGAGACCCGCCCCGACTGGTTCTTCGACCGCGCGGCCTACGGTGGAATCCTCACCGATCTCGCAAGCCATCAGATCGACCAGTTCCTGTTCTTCACCGGGTCGATCGATGCGGAGGTGACCCTCGCCCAGGTCGGCAACTACGCCAACCCCGACGATCCGGGGCTTCAAGATTTCGGAGAGATTGCCCTGCGCAGCGACCGAGGCCACGGATACATTCGCGTCGACTGGTATACCCCCGACGCTCTGCCTACCTGGGGCGACGGGCGGCTGACGATACTGGGAACCGAAGGCTACATCGAACTGCGAAAGTACGTCGATGTCGGCAGCGAGGGCACCGACCACCTGATCCTCGTCAACGCGCAGCGTTGCGAGAAAATCGACGCATCAGGTGCCCCGCTTACGTTCTTTTCTGGGTTCCTTGCGGACCTGAACGACCGCACCGAGGCCGCGATGACCCAGGCCCATGTCTTCAAGGTTTGCGAGCTCTCCCTGAAGGCGCAAGCCATGGCCGAGGGCACCGCCACGTGATCCGTGTTGCCATCATCGGCGCGGGCATCGGCGTAGAGCATCTCGCGGGCTACCGCGTTCTTCCGGATCGCTTTCGCGTCGCGGTGCTGTGCGATCTGGACAAGGACCGCGCGCAGAATGCTACCGGCGGCGATCCCGCGATTGCGATTTCGGACGATTTGGAGGCCGTGCTGGTCGACCCCAACATTGACCTGATCGACGTGTGTCTGCCGCCGCATCTGCATGTCCCAGTGACTCTACGTGCGCTGGAGGCCGGCAAGCACGCGATCTGCGAGAAACCGGTCGCCCTTTCCTTGGCCGAAGCCGATGCGTTGCAGATCGCCATCGACACAACCGGCAAGCAAGTCTTTCCCGTCTTCCAGTATCGCTATGGCAGGGCCATGTCGCAGCTTCTGGCGCTGATCCATGCCGGGCTGGCGGGCAAGGCCTATGTGGCCGGCCTGGAAACCCATTGGAACCGGGATGCCGCCTATTATGCGGTGCCGTGGCGCGGCACCCACGCAGGCGAAGCCGGCGGCGCGATCTTGGGCCACGCGATTCATGCCCATGACCTGCTGTGCCACGTCCTGGGGCCCGTGGCGCAGGTTTTTGCCATGACCGATACACGGGTCAACGAGATCGAGACCGAGGATTGCGCGGCGGTGACGTTTCGCATGGCAAGCGGCGCGGTGGCGACCAGTTCGATCACGCTCGGCGCCGGCGACGACACCACACGCCTGCGGTTCTGCTTCGAAGGGTTCTCCGCCGAAAGCGGCCGCGCGCCCTACAAGCCGGCCCAGGACACCTGGCACTTCACTGCCCGCGCGCCGATCACCCAGGACCGGATCAACGCGGTGCTGGACAAGGTGCCCGAAGGTCCTGCTGGCTTTGCCGGATACCTGGAGGCGATCGCGGACGCGCTGGCCGGAGACGACAGTAGGGCGGTGACATTGACCGACGGCCGCCGGTCCATAGAACTGGTGACCGCGATCTACATGTCGGCACGCAGCGGCAACATGGTGCAGTTGCCCCTGCCCGCGGACAGTGCGCTCTATCGGTGCTGGATACCCGACCCGAATTGAAGGACGGACGGGCTTCACGGTTGAAGGCTTGCCAGCCGGAATGCCCGCCCGGACATCGCCGCAGACCGCGGCGCACTGCGCCGGTCGCGGGGCTGGCACAGGCGACCAACCGCGACCAGTGCATCCTTGCACGGATAGTCCCAAGCGCGGATACCCGTGCCATCAGTTGTGGACAGCACGGTTCGCGCGGTACATCGTCGATCAGCGGCGAAAGATTGCCGCCGACCGCGCCTTTCAGCATTCTGCGTCGATATCGCCGCGCACCTCGTGGGGCATCACCCGGGTTCCCTCTCGTTCTCGTCCAGCTCGATCACCTCGACACCTCGGGTGTCCCATCGCGGATGATCCTTGAGAAGCCGCGGCTCCCGGTCGTCCCAGACCGCCATCGTGTCGTCGCGATGATAATGAACCGAGTAGGCATAGCGCGGCTGATCCGTCCGGTTGGCCCCGCTGCCGTGCACTGTCAGACGGGAGAACGCGACCGCGTCCCCGGCCCGCATCCGGACCGGAAGATAGGTTCCGATGTCATCGCCCAGCGACTGGTGATGATCTCCGTCACCCGCGTTCTTCGACTGGATCGTGCCATCCAGATGGGATCGCGGCTTGATGCAAAGGCAGCCGTTCTCAGGCGTCATGTCCACCAGTGCGACCCAGATGTTCACGCCGCCAAGCCCATTGGCGAACCGGGTATAGTTGTTGTCCTGATGAAAGTGGAACTTGCCACCACCGCCGCCGCTTTTGACGGCGGTGAACGAGTAGTAAAGGCTCGATTCCGCTTCGAGAAGCTGTTCCGCAAGCGCGCGCAGGCGGCTGCTGTTGACGAGCATGTCGATGGTGCTGCCGTTCAGGTACTGCGCCGTCTGCAGAAGCTTGGACCTCGCACCGGTCGAGTTGCACAGGGCTGAATCCGATACGCCAAGATCGTTCATGATCCGGTGCAAATCCGCGCGGGCCGCAGCGGTAGCGAGATCGTTCAGCAGGTTTGGAAGCAGAATCCAGCCTTCCGCTTTGTAGGATTCGATCTCCATCTGGTCGAGATCGTACTTCGAGACGGTCTCGAATTCAGCTTTGTCCTTCATGGGTGTCTCCTGTTGGCAGGGAGTTTTCGCCAGCATCCAAAGGGAATTGCCGGGCTACGCCAGACGGTTTTCGATCAGATACGAAGGGTTTCCAATGGACGAACTGGATAAAGGTTTGTACGAAATGATCACATGGATCCCGACATCACCTTCATGCATTGCAACTTCATCCCGGCCTGCCGCGCCAGGATCGACAAGGTCTACAAAGGCTACGTCTCGATTCAGATGATGGATTCGGGTTCCGTCAGCCTGTCCTACGATGACCAGACGTACACGCTGAACGGCGCATGGGTCTGGGCGGCGTGGCCGGGGCCGCACATTCGCTTCCACGCCGTGCCGGAACGCGGCTTCTGGCGCCACCGCTATGTGGCCTTCCGGGGACCGAAGGCGCGCGAACTCGCCGATCGTGGACTGTTCCCATACGCTCCCGTGCCGGTACCCAACCCCTCGAGCGACACGAAGATCTTCGACGAACTCCTAAAGTATGCCTCGCGCATCGATCCGCTCGGCAGGGAGTTGGCACTCCAGCACCTCGAGCTTTTTCTGAACCGGCTTCGCGACAATGCGGAAGAGAGCAGGAATTTGGACCGGATAGAGCATGAAGTGCGTCTGCGACTTCTTCAGTCGGCGGAGAAAACGCCTGAGTATTCAAGGATCGCTGCGGATCTCGGGATGGCGGAAAGCACGCTGCGCCGGCGCTTCTTCAAGGCAACGGGCAAGTCCGTGCACTCCTTTTTCATCGAAGAGCGGATCGGAGAAGCCCGTACACTCCTGGCCACCTCGGATCTCTCGGTGAAACAAGTGTCCGAGAGGTTGGGATACAGCGACGTGTATTATTTTACGCGGCAGTTCAAGAACTACGTCGGAACGCCACCGGGCGCTTTCCGCAAAAGCATTCAAGCCTGATCGTGATGGCGCATCCATCATTTGAACTCGTCGCTGAAATTGCTTGTCGCCAGGTCGGCCTCCTTGCCGCAAAGTTAGGCGGCGAAGCGTCTGCAAATCCAGGGGCACCTCAGGCCTTGATTTATGCCTCATCAGAAATCCGGTTCCGACCTGGACTGGACCTGTCACTCCACGCACCACGAATAGGTTCAGACCCACGGGCGGGGTGATCATGCCCATCTCGATCACGGTGGCCGCGGTAACGCCGACCCGGGTGTTCAGGCCCGAAAGGTCATCGATACTCTCGACCTGCTTGCAGGCCATCCGCAGCAGGTCCGGCGCGTTGTTCCACAAGGCAACCAGGACAGCCGCCCCCAAGGAATGCGGCCATTCCGTTTGAAAGCGCGGTCCGAGCAAGCAGCGGCCTGCGCCGGACCTGCGATGCCCTTGCTCTGGGCCAATTCGAAACCGGGGGGAGTACCACCAGGGTGTCCCATTTCGCGGTCGTCGCAGCTCCGGCAGGTCTTAAGCGTCTATACAAACCCTGCTGTACCCAGTATCGCGCAAGATCTCCTCACGGCGACAGCGCCGCAAGGCCGACACTTCCTGCAGAGAAAAGACCTGGAACCTTGAAAAAAACGATCGCAGATGCGCTGGCTCGCAAGGGCTACGATGTATTGACGCCCGTTCAGAAGGCTGTGACCCGATCTGAACTGGATGGACGGGACCTCTTGGTCTCGGCGCAGACCGGTTCGGGCAAGACGATTGGCTTTGGGCTGGCGATTGCCTCGACCTTGCTGGCGGAGGACGACACGTTCGGGCCGTCAGGCGCTCCCTTGGCCCTGATCATCGCGCCGACACGCGAACTCGCGATGCAGGTCAAACGAGAGCTTGGCTGGCTGTATGCAGACGCTGGCGCTGTTCTGGCGTCCTGCGTCGGCGGCATGGACATGCGCGACGAACGCCGCGACTTGGCGCGCGGGGCCCACATCGTCGTGGCCACGCCGGGTCGGCTGCGCGACCACATCATGCGCGGGTCGATCGACCTTTCGGCGGTCCGTTGTGTCGTGCTGGACGAAGCGGATGAAATGCTGGACCTCGGGTTTCGCGAAGACTTGGAATTCATTCTGGAGGAAACGCCGCAGACGCGCCAAACGCTGATGTTTTCCGCCACCGTCCCCACTGCAATCGCCAGGCTCGCGCAAAGCTATCAACGCAACGCAGAGCGGATCTCGACCGTTGCCGAGCAGTCGCAACATACCGATATCGAGTACCGCGCCATGATGGTTACGGCGCGCGACGGCGAAAACGCGGTCATCAATGTCCTGCGATACTACGAGGCCCCGAATGCGCTTGTGTTTTGCAATACCCGGGCCATGGTCGCACGCCTGACGACGCGTCTGTCGAACCGTGGCTTTTCAGTCGTGGCCTTGTCGGGGGAACTCACCCAAAGCGAACGGTCCAATGCGTTGCAAGCGATGCGGGACGGACGCGCCCGGGTATGTGTCGCAACGGATGTTGCCGCCCGCGGCATCGACCTGCCCAATCTCGATCTTGTGGTTCACGCTGAATTGCCCGGAAGCCATGAAACCCTTCTGCACCGGTCAGGCCGCACCGGTCGCGCGGGCCGCAAGGGTGTCAGCGCATTGGTCGTCGTGCCTTCGGCCCGCAAGAAGGCGGAACGCATTCTCAAGTTCGCCAAGCTGACGGCGGATTGGTGCTCGGCACCATCGGCGACCGATGTGGATGAGCGCGATCAGCTGCGCATGCTGGCCGCCGACGATTGGCAAGCCGAGATCACGCAAGGAGAGCGCGCGTCGGTCGATCAACTGGTCGAACGGTTCACGCCAGAGCAAATCGCCGCCGCCTACCTGCGGCAGTACAAGTTGCGCCATTCCGCGCCCGAAGACCTGAGCCCGATAAGCTCCGAAAAGCCCAGGCCGCGCGCCAGCTTTGGTCCCAGCGTTTGGTTCTCGCTGTCCGAAGGCCGCAGACAGGCCGCGTCTCCGCGTCATTTGCTGCCCAGGATTTGCAAGGCGGGCGGCCTGACCAAAGACGACATCGGGGCGATACGCATCGCCGAAGACCTGTCCTATTTCGAAATCCGCGAAATCAGTGTCGCGGGTTTCCTCTCCGCCATTGGCCCGAAGATGACAATTGAGGGGAAAGCGCAGATCGTTCGCCTCGACAAGGCGCCGGACGTGTCGGCCTTCGAACAGGCCAGGCCAGAGCGCGCACCCAGGGTCAGGCCGGGACCGGGCAAGGAAGACACGGCGGCCGTTGATTGGAACGATGCGGCCGAACTGCGTCGTCGCAAACCAAAGCCCGGAGACCGCAAGGACGCCAAGCCCCCAAGGCACAAACTCAAGGCGCAAAGACCTGACGGCACAGGACATCCCACCCCGGGCCACAAGAAAGGCGCAACGCCGGGGGCCAAGGAAACCCCAAGGGAAAACCCCAAGGCTCGCCACGCGCAGCCGTCAGGCAATCCCACCGGAAAACAGGATGCCAATAAGTCCGCCGACGGTTCCAAGAAGGGCCCGCCGCCACCGAAAGGCAAGCCCAGCAGCAAGAAGAACCGCGTCCGAGCTGCCGCCAGGAAGACCGGCAATAGTGGGAACTCTGTGCCGAAACGGCGATGACACAAGCGTGGAGCCGGACCACATTCGGCTCTTTGCTGGATGTCGGCCTTTCGGAACGAAACCCGGCTTCAGGTCAAATGGATGTCAGTTATTGACGTCGCGGAAGACCGAATTGCACTGGCAGCCTGCTTTCGCCCTCCGACCCCGTTGGCCGAACGCGGCATGAACGGGCGAACGGCCTGACCTGCCCCTGCTGGTCCCACATTCATGGCCGGAGTCTGACGGCTGGGTCTTGGTGTCCGGCTTGTCCGTCTGGCGCAAGCGCGCCGGGCGCGGAACCTTCAGCGTCCTCGGGCGAACGGCGCGCTTGCCTCAAGGCACGGAGGCAGGAGAGCCAATGTCAAACGGCCCGTTGGCGGCAAGGCGGCGCGTAATGGTGCGCATGACGGACATCCCAAAGCTTGGGTCCTCGAACTGAAGCCGCATGAATCGTTTCCGGTCAATCTCATACACCTCGGCTTGTTCCAGGGTCCGCGCCGTGGCGGTACGCGTTGCGGCATCGGTGAAGAAGGCGATTTCACCGAAGATGTCCCCCGGTCGTATTTCGACACCGACCTCCTCGATCAGAACCCGCCCGTTTGCGACAAAGAAAAGACTGTCTACTGGATCACCGCGCCTGAAGATGCAAGTGTTCGCATCTATGGTTCGCTTCTGCCCATAGGTCTTTATGATCGAAAAATCGCTCGTGCTTTCCTCGGAACTTCGAGAAAGACGACCACGAAGCGTGATGATCTGCCAGAACCGAAAGCAATTGATCGGCAGCAAGATGAGTTCCATAAGCAGAAGCGGCCAAAGTTGCAGAATGAAGGCATAGACGACGAAACAAACAGACGACGCGATCGCAAAGACGCGCAGGGGGATCATGGAGTTCATTGAGTAGGTCGCAATCGTTAGAAGCGACGCCAGCCATCCGAAACCCTCGATCCAGTCTAGCGCATTGAATTCCATTCATTTTTTCCTTATGGACCCTGCCCAGCGCCAAACATCGTCGCTTTTCCGGCGATCAACAAGATGAACCTTCGTGGTCGTGAACGCTTGCCACTATTCCAACCGGGTCGAGGCGGGGCATGTCCTGCCCGTCATCGCGGCGCTGACCGAACGTGGCGCCATGTATCACCGCAATGCCAGCGGGGCCCAGTCGCTGGCCTATGTCGCGGCGGGCCGGCTGCCGGGGTATGTCGACGAGCACATGAACGCCTGGGACGACTGGCGCCGCAACCTTCACTCGCGCAACAGGACCGGCCCCTTCTCGGCAAAGCCCATGAGGATCTCGCGCCCGGGCTCCAGCGGTGCATCCACGTCGTCATGAACGGCAAAGACCTGTCCGAAGCTGCCGGTCAGCGTGTATTCCATCCGGACGCCGACATAGGTGGCCTTGGAGACGGTCGCGGGAATCCCGTCCTCGGTCCCGATGCGCAGGCGTGAGGGACGCACCGCGACCGTCGCAGGCCCTTCGCCCAGCCCGCGCGCCGGCAGGGTGCAACGATAGCCTTCGATCTCTATCGTGGCCATGTCGCCCGATACCGATACCACCTGGCAGGAAAGCAGGTTGGCCTCCCCGATGAAATCGGCCACGAAACGGTCGTTCGGTGCGTCGTAGAGCTGCCTGGGCGTCCCGATCTGGGCAATCGCGGCATTCCGCATCACCACGATTTCATCGGACACGGCCAGCGCCTCTTCCTGATCGTGCGTGACGTAGACGACCGTCAGGCCAAGGTCCTGCTGGATCGCGCGAATGTCCTCGCGCACCTGGCGGCGCAACTTGGCGTCGAGGTTCGACAGCGGTTCGTCGAAAAGCAAGACCTGGGGTTCCAGCACAAGGGCGCGGGCGACGGCAACGCGCTGTTGCTGCCCGCCGGACAGCTCTGACGGAAGGCGCGCATCGAACCCTTTGAGCCCGACCAGATCCAGCCCCGCAAGCGCGCGCGTCCGCGCCTCGGCCTTGGCGAAGCCGGAAAACGTCAGTCCGTACATCACGTTCTCCAGCACGGACATGTGCGGGAACAGCGCGTAGGACTGGAACACCATGGACACGTCGCGATCGGTGGCCGGAAGCCTGGTCACGTCGCGGTCACCGATCATGATCCGCCCCGAACTGGCCATCTCGAGCCCGGCGATCATGCGCAAGGTCGTGGTCTTGCCGCATCCCGAGGGCCCCAGCAGCGTCACGAGCTGTCCGGCCGCGACATGCAGATCGATGCTGTCCACCGCGACCACATCCTTGCCGAAAACCTTCGACACCCCTTCGAACCGGACCGGAGCGGCCTTCGTGCCGATCTTGATTTCGGTCATCCTGTCTTCTCCGTTGCGTGGTGGGTGCGACGCCCGATCCGAACCCGTCCGACCAGCACCTGCAATAGCCCGACGGCCGCCAGCATCACGAAGATCAGCGTCGTGGAATAGGCAATGGCAAGGCCGTAGTCGTTGTTCTCGACCCGGCCGATGATATAGCTCGTGGCCATGTCGTATTCGGCCGAAACGAGGAAGATCACGGCCGAGATCGCTGTCATTGCCCGCACGAAACTGTAGACCAGCGCGGCAAGGATCGCCGGGCGCAGCAGCGGCAGGATCACCCGACGGAAGGTCTGCCAGCTGTTCGCCCCAAGGGTCAGCGAGGATTCATCCAGCGACCGGTCGAGCTGGCTCATCGACGCGATGCCGGCCCGCACGCCCACCGGCATGTTGCGGAAGATGAAGCTGACCACGAGAATGACGCCCGTTCCCGTGATCTCGATGGGCGGCACGTTGAACGCAAGGATATAGCTGACGCCGATCACGGTGCCGGGGATGGCAAAGCTCAGCATCGTGCCGAACTCGAAGGCACCCTTTCCGGCGAAACTCTGCCGGGTCAGAAGGTATGCCGTCACGAGGCCCACCGCCGCCGTCAGGGGGGCCGCGATGGCCGCGATCATGATCGTTGTCCAGAAACTGTCCCAGGCCGCACCGGTCCAGCGGATGCCCTCGTCCTCGATGCGCAGCGAGAAGGCGGTGAAGTAGTGCTTGAAGGTCAGCGAGTTGTCGACGCCCCAAAGCTCGACCACGCTTCCATAGATGATCATCGCATAGACGACCACGGTGAACAGCGCCCAGCCAAGCGCCACGACCAGAACGGGCACGGAAAGGCCCGTGGGCATCAGCGGATGCACGCCCGCATCGCCCTTGCCGGTGACGGTGGTGTAGCTTTTCTTGCCCAGCCACGCGCGCTGCAGGAAGAACGCCGACAGGGTGAAGAACAGCAGCACCATCGCAAGCACGGCCGCGCGTCCCTGGTCGTACTGGGCACCCACGATGGCAAAGAAGATCTCGGTCGACAGCACGTCGAAATTCCCGCCCAGCACCAGCGGATTGCCGAAATCGGCCATCGACTCGATGAACCCCAGCAGGAACGCGTTCGCCAGCCCCGGCCGCATCAGCGGAAGCGATACCGTCCGGAAGGTGTCCCACTTGTTCGCCCGAAGCGTCTGCGCGGCCTCTTCCATGGACGGAGAGACGCCCTCGACAACCCCGATCAGCACAAGGAAGGCGATGGGGGTGAAGGCGAGCGTCTGGGCGATCAGCACGCCCGGCATCCCGTAAAGCCAGCGCGTGGGTTGCGTCCCGAGAAGGTCCGCAACGAACTGCGTGACGGCCCCCGACAGCCCGAACAGCAGGATCAGCGCAAGGCCGATGACGAAGGGCGGGGTGATGATCGGCAGCACCGTCAGCGCGCGCAGCGCACGCTTGTAGCGGAACCCCGAACGGGTGACCACAAGCGCGAAGGCGAGGCCCAGCACCGTGGTTATGAACCCGACCGCGATTGCAAGGAACAGCGAGTTCCAGGCCGCGCCGCAGCGCCCGCCGGCAAGACATCCAAGACCCCACAGCCGGTCGTCGAAGAACTTGGAGAAGAAGACCGCGATCGAGTAGGCGCCATCCTCTGTCACGAAGGCCGCGAACAGCATCTTGGCGATCGGAAAGAAGACGAAGGCGGTGACGATCGCGATGATCCCGCCTATGGCGCCGACAACGAAGACATCGCCGTTGATCGCGCCGCGCGCCGCGATCCCCTGCGTCAGCAGGAACAGGAACGACGTCGCACATAGCATGGCGCCGTAACCCATGCCGAACTGACGGTCGCCGAGGTCGCCGAACAGCGCGCGCAACCAGTCATAGTTGAACCCGCGAATGCCGATGCCAAAGCCCTGGGCGATCAGCCAGCCAAAGCCGAGGGCCCCTGCAAAAATGAGAATGCGCGCGAAAACCGGGTCCGACTTCACCCGCCGCACCACGATCAGCGGCAGCACCAGCGGTAGGATCAGAGGGGCAAGCCACAGCTTTTCCCCCTGCCCGACCAGGAAGGCCGCCGGCGCGTAGTCCTCGTCGAAGGGATAGCCGTCGAACAGCCATCGGAACGACCAAAGGCCATCCTCGACCATGTACCATGGAAGCAGGAAAAACCCGACCCACCCGGCGGCGATCCAGAAGATCAGGACCGGGTGGGTGGTCTTTGTGTCAGACGCGACGCGCACTTACTGCGGAAGCGTCGAGACGTCTTCGTCCCACTTCTGAAGCAGGCGCTTGCGCTCGTCGGACGAGCCATACTTGCGGAAGTCGTAGTCGATCAGCTTGATGAGGCTCATGTCGGGCGCGCTGTCCGAGGTGGACGCCCCCATGTTCGAAGGCACCTGGAAGGCGTTGACCTGAAGCGCGAGGTTCTGCGCATCGACACTCAGCGCCCAGTCATAGAACGCCTTGGCCTCGTCGAGATTGCGCGCCCCCTCGATGATCGACATGGATCCGATCTCGTATCCCGTGCCTTCGCAGGGGGCCACGACCTTGATCGGGAAACCCGCGACAGCCTGCGCCACCGCGTCGTGCATGAACACGATGCCGATGGTGTTCTCGCCACGGCCGGCCGCCTTGATCGGCGCGGAACCGGACTTGGTGTACTGGTTGATGTTCTTGTGCAGGCCCTTCATGAACTCGAAACCCTCGTCCTCGCCGAAGATCTGCACCATCGAGGCCAGGGTCGTGTAGGCGGTGCCGGACGAGTTCGGGTTCGCCATCTGCACATGGCCCTTGAACTCGGGCTTCAGCAGATCTTTCCAGCACGACGGCTCGGGCAGGTTGTTCGAGGCCAGAAGCTCGGTGTTGTAGCCGTAACCCAGGGCACCCGAATAGATACCGATGGTGCGGTTTCCGGCGCTTTCGGCCTGCGAGAGCGCCCAGTCATGCAGTTGCTCGCGCATGGGCGAGACGTATTCCATCGTCAGGCCCTCTTCGGCGGCCTGAAGATGCGGGTCGCCCGTGCCGCCCCACCAGACGTCCCCCTTGGGGTTGGACGCCTCGGCGCGGATCTGGGCAAAGGTCTCGCCGGAGGATTTGCGGGTCATGTTGACGTCGATGCCTGTCGCATCCTCGAAGCTGCGCGCCATAAGCTGGCACCAGTCCTCTTGCGCCGAGCAGTAAAGCGTCAGCTTGTCGGCGCTTGACGCGGACACCGATGCCGCAAGCGCGACAAGCGATCCCGCCAGAGCGGTCGTGAGTTTCTTCATGTTCCTTCCTCCCTTATGGTTCTTCCGGCCGGCCTGTCCGCGCGTATGGCGGAACAGCTTCATCCGGCTTTCTTCAACAGGCTGATGGCCGCAATCCGTTCTGGCCTTTCGGCCAGCTCCAGCAAGAGCTCTGCAAGCTCCTCCTCCTCCACCAGCCTCGCGGCCTTGGCTGGTGAAAACCAATGGCGTTTGCGCTGGTTTCTTTCCTTCCAGCGTCGTTTCAACATGGTCACCACCATCGGATAGATCGTCACGCGGCATCGAAGCGACCGACCCCGCCCAAGCCACTTCGGATAGTGATACTCGCCGATCGGCGTGTCCGAGACGTAGCCGATGGCACCGGCCTCTTCCAAAGCCTCGATCTCTGCCGCGCGCCAAGGCTTCTTGCCGTCCATCAGCCAGCCCTTGGGCATCACCCAGCGGCCCCGGTCCCGGGATGTCACCATCAAGACCCTCAGCCGACCCGCCGTGTCCCAGTGGACGGGCAACGCGGCGATCTGTTCGGCAATCTTGTCCTGCTCCTTCATGCCGGGGCCCCGATGCGCCGCGGATGGGCCAGGCGGCTGCCCAGAAGATCGCCCGTCTCCTCGGCGATCGGATAGGCGACATAGCTGATCGAGGCATTGACCTGCTTGAGAAGCCGCAGCGTTTCCTGGTGGATGTTCGTCGTCTCGATGCTGGCAGAGGCGCCCTGCTGCAGGCGCCGCAGGTGCCTTTCCTGCAGGTTCTGTTCCTCCAGCCGGATACGATCCTTCTCGGCGACAAGCTGGCGTGCGGCCTCGGCGTCGCCGGTGGTCAGCACGCTCAGCGCAAGCTGCCCGTTGGTCACGACCTGGTCGTGAAACGTCTCGACGTCGGCCATGCCCTGATCCGAGAATGTCAGCCCCTCGCTCGACATCTTGCGCGCCAGCGAGACAAGGTTGACCGCGATCCTGTCCGCGGCCTCTTCAAGGCTGTTGGCCATCGCGATGATGTCGAGCGTCCTTTTCTCCTGGTCCTTGTCCAGCGCGGCCTCGCCCAGGCGCGAGACGTAGATCTTTATGTCGAAGTGCATCCGGTCGATATCGTCTTCCCGCCGCTCGATGACCCGTGCCAGTTCGGGGTCCCAGCCGCGGAACAACTGCATAACCGGCACCAGGATCGCCTGTACCGTCTCGGACATGCGCAGGAGTTCGCGCTGCGCGCAGGCCAGCGCCAGGGGCGGATGGTCCAAGGCCCCGGGGTCCAGCGCCGTCACCCGTTCGGCGGCGGTGTCGGGATGACGGGGAAGGACCGCTTCGACGAGGCCCACGATGCGTGACACCAGCGGGACCGCCAGCACAAGCGTCGTGAAGTTCAATGCCACGTGCAGCAGAACCGCGCCCTGGCCCGCGCCCAGACCCGATGCGAACCATCCCAAAGCCCCTGTCGCCAGAATCGCCATGAACAGAACCGTGACGCTGCCGCGCGCCAGCATGTTGCCCAACACCACCAGTCGTGCCGGGCGCGCGCCCGACCACAGCAGGACCAGCGGGATCACCGCACCGCCCAGGTTGGCTCCGATCACGAGCGCCGCGGCAACTTGGGCGTCGATCAGTCCAGCCGATGCGAAAGTCGCGAAGGTCAACACCGTCGCAAGGCTTGAATGCAGCACCCAGGCCAGCAGCGCCCCGATCACATAGGCGCTGAGCAGATCGCCGCGCAGGTAGACGACGATATCCGCGAAGAGCGGCGCCTGCCCGATCGGCGCGGTCGTATCGCGGATCATGGCCAGCGAGATCAGGACGAGGGCCAGCCCGACCACGATCCGGCCAACCTGTTTCGTCCTGCGGCTCTGTGCCCTCAGGAAGATCACGACGCCCGCCAGAAGAACGAAGGGGATAAGCGCATCCGCCGGCATCAGCAGGACCATCGCCATCACTGCAGAGCCCAGTTCCGCACCCAGAAGCAGGGCAAGCGCGGTGTGTGCCGCCAGCATCCCCGAGACCGCGAAACCCGCCCCGATCAGCGCGACCGCGGTCGCGCTCTGCATCACCATCGCAGCGATCGCGCCTCCTGCCGCTGCCGTCGCGCCGCTTCCGGACAGACCCTTCAGCCCGCGCTTCAGCGTCGGCATGAACGCCCGCTCCACACCTGTCCTGATCAACCGGACCGCCCACAACAGCAACGCGACAGCCGCCGCGAGGTTCACCGCAAGCACGATCATACCGCGCGGTCCTGGGATCTGGTCCGAAGGGACATGGTTGTGGGGAAACCTCCGCTATTCTTGGTGTTTCGCGAAATCTCACCACCAAGGTGAGGGTTATGCAACAAAAATAATTGCATTACTGGGACAAAAGCCACAAACCTGAGGGCACATTCGAGTCACGGCCAATCGGGTTTCAGGATGTCCATGACAACCACAGGGGATGAGCGCACGGCGACGGCGCCCGAACGGCTCCGGAAGAAGGACCGGCGCCGGCAGATCCTGCTTGAACTGAAGCTGCGCCCGCATGTGCGCATCAGCGAGCTTGCGCGCCGGTTCAACGTGTCCACGGAAACCGTGCGCCGGGATTTCGACGCCCTGTCCGAAGACGGGCTGATCGCCCGCGCCCACGGCGGTGCCTCTGCCCCTGTGCAAGGCCACTATCCGTCACTGGATGAGCGCACCAGCGCACGCGTGGCCGAACGCGAAGGCATCGGGCGCGCAGCGGCGGAACTGGTTCAGGACGGGGATACCGTCATGATCGACTCGGGCTCCACGACAATCGAACTCGCGCGGGCGCTCGCCTTTCGTGGAACCCATTGCACCGTCATCACCAACTCGATCCCGGTCGCCATGACGATCGGCCACGGCACACCCGAAGTGATCCTGTGCCCCGGCGAGTACCTAGCCGCGGAATCGGCCCTGATCGGGACGGAAACGCTGGAGTTCCTGGCACGGTTCAACGTGGACAGGTGCCTTATCGGCGCATCTGGCCTGACGCCGGAGGGTCCGTGCGAGGCGGTGCGCGGCTTTGCGGCGGTCAAGCGCATGATGCTGCAACGTGCCGCGAAACGCCACCTGCTGATCGACTCGCACAAGTTCGGCCGGCGCGGCTTTGCCCAGGTTGGGGACATGGAAGACCTCGACTCGATCGTCGTGGACGCGCGCCCGAAAGGGGACATCCTGTCGGCGCTGGAACTGGCGCGGGTCGGGGTCGTCGTGGCCTGACACAATCCGGAAGACGAAACCAACGAACGCGGCGCAAACGGCCGCCTGCTAGGGAGGAAGACATGGAAAACGGACTGAAACAGCTGCTGGTTGCCTCGGGTGTGGCGATCATGGCCCTCGCCACATCGGCATCTGCACAGGATTGTCCGCGCGGGGACCTCGATGACCGCTATTGCGACGTCGACGGTGACCTTATCGCCGACATTCCCACCGATCCCGCCCAGTTGCTCGATCCCAACCCGCTGATCTTTGCCTATACGCCGGTCGAGGATCCTGCGGTCTACAAGACGGCATGGGCGGATTTCCTGGATCACCTCAGCGCGACCACCGGGAAGGATATCGTGTTCTTCCCCGTACAGTCGAACGCCGCGCAGATCGAGGCGATGCGGTCGGGGCGCCTGCACATCTCGGGCTTCAACACCGGGTCGAACCCGCTTGCGGTGAATTGCGCGGGCTTCCGGCCGTTTACAATCATGGCCTCGCTCGACGGCGGCTTCGGCTACGAGATGGAAATCATCACCTACCCCGGCTCCGGCATCGAGAGCATCGAGGACATCCGCGGCAAGCAGCTTGCCTTCTCTTCCCCGACCTCGAACTCGGGCTTCAAGGCGCCCTCCGCGATCCTCAAGGGCGACTACGACATGCTGCCCGACCGTGACTTCGAGCCGGTGTTCTCGGGCAAGCACGACAACACCATCCTCGGCGTGGCGAACAAGGACTACATGGCCGGCGCAATCGCGAACTCGGTGCTGGCGCGGATGATCGAGCGCGACGTGGTCGAGCCCGAGCAGGTCATGTCGATCTACAAGTCCCAGACCTTTCCGACCACCGGCTTCGGCACGGTCTACAACCTGAAGCCCGAACTTCAGGACAAGATCCGTGAAGCGTTCTTCACCTTCGAATGGGAAGGTACCTCGCTTCAGGAAGAGTTCTCGAAGTCCGGCGAAGAGCAGTTCATCGAGATGAACTACAAGGATTTCTGGGACGTGATCCGCAAGATCGACGCGGCCAACGGCGTTTCCTACGCCTGCCAGTAGACCCCTGTTTCACATTTTCATGACAGGCCCTGCAAGGGCCTGTCACATTGCCTCGCTAGGGGGTCCGGTATGCTGCGCCTCGAGAAGCTTACAAAAACCTACAAGACCGGCGACCAGGCACTGAAGGGCATCGACCTCGAAGTGCCCAAGGGCCAGGTGCTTGCATTGATCGGCCCTTCGGGTGCGGGCAAGTCGACGATGATCCGTTGCATCAACCGGCTGGTCGAACCCACCGGCGGCGCAGTCTGGCTGGACGATGCCGACCTGACCGGCCTTGGCGCCGGTGCCCTGCGCCGTGCCCGCCGCCAGATGGGCATGATCTTTCAGGAATACGCCCTGGTCGAGCGTCTGACCGTGATGGAGAACGTCCTGTCGGGGCGGCTGGGCTATGTCGGCTTCTGGCGCAGCTTCCTGCGGCGCTTTCCGCAGTCCGATGTCGACGAGGCGTTCCGCCTGCTCGACCGTGTCGGCCTGCTGCACATGGCCGACAAGCGCGCGGACGAGCTTTCGGGCGGCCAGCGCCAGCGCGTCGGCATCTGCCGCGCGCTCATCCAGAACCCCAAGCTTCTTCTGGTTGACGAGCCGACGGCCTCGCTCGATCCCAAGACCAGCCGCCAGATCATGCGGCTTATCACCGAGCTGTGCCGAGAGCGCGGACTGGCGGCGATCATCAACATTCATGACGTGGCGCTGGCACAGATGTTCGTGCCGCGCATCGTGGGGCTGCGCTTGGGCGAGATCGTGTTCGACGGCCCGCCCAACAGGCTTACGCCCGAGAAGCTGACAGAGATCTACGGCGAGGAGGATTGGGAAGCCACGATCGAGACCGTGGCCGAGGACGACGACGAGGCCGCGGCATGAGCCACCGAGAACTCGACGACATGTTGGGAAGGGGCTGGCGCAAGCCCCACTTCGTGCGCAACCCGGTCCTGCGGTGGTCGCTGGGGGCGGGTTTCGCCGCCTATCTCGTCGCCGCCTACATGACGATCGAGGTCGACTGGGGCCGCGTCTACGAAGGGCTCGACCGGGGATGGCAATTCGTTCTTGCCTTTGCCAGTCCCGACTTCGTCAGCCGCGCCAGCGACATCTGGGAGGGACTGCTTGAAAGCATCCTGATGACGGTCGCGGCATCCGTGGTGGGCATCCTGATCTCGATCCCCATCGGGCTGGGGGCGGCGCGCAACATCGCGCCCCTGCCGGTCTACGTGATCTGCCGGGGGATCGTCGCCATCAGCCGCGCGCTGCAGGAAATCATCGTGGCGATCCTGCTGGTGGCGATCTTCGGCTTCGGGCCCCTGGCGGGTTTCCTCACGCTGTCCTTCGCGACGATCGGCTTTCTGTCCAAGCTTCTGGCAGAGGATATCGAGGCCATGGACAAATCCCAGGCCGAAGCGATCCGCGCCTCTGGTGCAGGCTGGATGCAATGGATCAACTACGGCGTCCAGCCGCAGGTCATGCCGCGCCTGGTGGGGCTGTCGATGTACCGCGTGGACATCAATTTCCGCGAGAGTGCCATTCTGGGGCTGGTCGGCGCAGGCGGGATCGGCGCCACGCTGAACACCGCGTTCGACCGTTACGAATACGACACCGCAGCCGCGATTCTCATTCTCATCATCGGGATCGTCATGGCGCTCGAATACCTTTCGGGCATCGTTCGGGCGAGGTTTCAGTAATGCCGGTACTGGACAGAGAGGGCACGCAGGTCTGGCGGCGCCGGACAACCCGGCAGGCAATGGTCCGTTGGGCGGGCTGGCTTGTCGGCGTGGCGATCTTCGTCGTCTGCTGGCAGCGCATCTCGGACGCGACCACATGGTTCTTCGTCTGGGACGCGCCGCGCATCGCGGGGGACATCTGGACCCGGGCGACACCGCCCAGGTGGGAATACATCGCACAGCTTGGCCGCCCCATATGGGACACCTTCAACATCGCGACGCTCGGCACCCTGCTTGCGCTTTGCATGGCGGTGCCCGTGGCCTTCCTGGCGGCGCGCAACACCACGCCCTCGGCGCTGTTCGTGCGGCCCATCGCGCTGCTCGTCATCGTGTCGACCCGTTCGATCAATTCGCTGATCTGGGCGCTGCTTCTGATCGCAATCATCGGGCCGGGTGTCTTTGCCGGGGTCGTCGCCATCGCCATCCGGTCCATCGGGTTCTGCGCCAAGCTGCTGTACGAGGCGATCGAGGAAATCGACCACACCCAGGTCGAGGCGATCACGGCCACAGGGGCAAGCCGTTGGCAGGTCATGGCCTATGGCATCGTTCCCCAGATCCTGCCGGCCTTTGCCGGGATCGCGGTGTTCCGCTGGGACATAAACATCCGTGAATCGACCGTGCTTGGCCTTGTGGGCGCAGGCGGGATCGGGCTTCAGCTTTCGTCGTCGCTGAACGTGCTCGCCTGGCCGCAGGTCAGCCTGATCCTGCTTGTCATCCTCGTGGCGGTCGTTCTCAGCGAATGGGTGTCGGCAAAGGTGCGGGGGGCGATCATCTGATGCTGACCACGGCGACTGACGCATTCGAAGCCTACGAGGCCGTGCGGCACCGCCTGCCGCCGGCCACCTCCGGGATATCGCGGCGGCAGCGGCGGGTTCCCACGCTGGAGGCGCTTGCGCCGGACTTCGACGTCTTTCTGCTCGATGCGTTCGGCGTCCTGAACATCGGCGACGCGGCGATCCCCGGAACACCCGAACGGGTGCGCGCGCTGCGGGCCGCGGGCAAACGGGTGCTTGTCGTGTCGAACGCCGCGGGCTTTCCCCACGCTGCCCTGATGGAGAAATACGCGCGCCTCGGCTACGATTTCGCGCCGCGCGACGTGATCACCAGCCGGGTCACCCTGCTTGCCGGGCTGGCAGGGCGGCACAAGCTGCACTGGGGCCTGATGGCGACCCGGAGCAACGGGCTTCGCGATCTCGAAGACCTGACCCTGACCTACCTCGAAGAGGATCCAGCGCCCTATGACGCGGTCGAGGGATTTCTCCTGATCGGAAGCGCCGCCTGGACAGAGGCACGGCAGACCCTGCTCGAGGCCGCGCTGCGCGATCGCCCCCGCCCGGTTCTTGTCGCGAACCCCGATATCGTCGCGCCGCGTGAAAACGGGTTTTCCATCGAGCCGGGCCATTTCGCCCACAAGCTCGCCGACCGCACGGGCATCACGCCCGAGTTCTTCGGCAAACCTTTCCGCAACATCTTCGACATCGCGTTCGAGCGGGTGGGCAACGTGGATCGCGCCCGTGTCGTGATGGTAGGCGACAGCCTGCACACCGACATCCTCGGCGCGCAATCCGCCGGGATCGCCTCGGCCCTTATCGTCGACTACGGCTTCTTTGCCGGACTTGACGCCGCCGGCGCCGTGGCGGCCTCTGGAATCGTACCTGACTTCATCGTAGAGCGGCCATGACCAATGGTTCTTGCCACACGCGACCAGCGGATCGGGTCTTGTCCGACGTCAGGACCTGCCGGACGTGCTTAGGGGTTTGAGCAACAGAGGATTTCCGGTCCATCGCAGCCATTCCGGAGCGAAGATGAACAAGAAACCCTCGGGGATCGACAGGCCGAACAGGCCGAGGTCGCGAAACGCCTGAACCATTGCGTCGGGCAGGTCGTCCACCTCGTCCACCGCGCACTCCTGCGGGATCAGCCGATCGCGCCCGAAGCGCGCCACGCCGCCTCTGGCAGTTCCGCGTTGCGGCTCAAGGGGGCTTGCCACCCTGCCCGCCTGAGGGCGCACCGCCCCGGGTGAAGGCACGCAGCCCGATCCCCAATGCCACCAGCGCCGCGACCGTCAGGCCGAACCCGGCGATGGCGTGATGGACGAGCGGCGAGATCCCCAGCACCTCGGACCGTTGCCCGTATCCGTGCAGGGTGATGCCGTCCCGCACCGACATCACCGCCAGCGGGATCAGCACCACGGCAGTAACGACCGTCCAGGCCGCGTCGATCCGGCGGACCGCCGCCTCGGACAGGCCCTGCGTGGCGACATCGACCACGATGTTGCCCTCGGTCCTGAAACAGCGGGCCAGGCCGAAGAACCCCAGGAGCATCATGTAGAGCGTGGTCTGCTCGACGGTCGACAGCACATGCCAGAGCCCCAGACTGCGCCCGGCGATATCGACGACCACGACCAGCATCATCAGGATCAGCGCGGCCCCGGCAACCGCGGTCATCAGCGTTTCGAGCCGGTTCAGCAAGGTGCTTGGCATGGGCGGTCATCCATCGAAGATCAGCCCCGGCAGCCAGAGCGACAGGGCGGGAAAGGCCAGCAGGATCACGATCCGGATCGTGTCGGCCGCAAGGAAGGGCATGACACCGCGAAAGATCGTCCAGGTCGTCACGTCCGGCATGATGCGCGACAGCACGAAGACATTCATGCCGATGGGGGGCGTGATCAGCCCGAACTCGACGACCATGATCATGATGATGCCGAACCAGATCGGGTCAAATCCGTTGCCGACGACGATCGGGAAGATGAGTGGCGTGACGATGAAGAGGATTGCGATCGAGTCGAGAAAGCAGCCGAGGATCACCAGCACCGCGACGATCAGCGCCATCGTGCCCCAGCGGCCAAGGCCCAGCCCGGTGATGAAGGCCTCGATCCCCTGCGGCACCCGTGCCGCCTGCAGGAAATACTCGAAGACCGCGATGCCGATGATCGCGAAGAGGATCATGGCCGAGGTCTGCACGGTCTCGGCCACCGCGTCGATAAGGCCCTGCCAGTAGTCCGAGAGGCTGCGCGCGTTGAAGGCGCCGAGAAGCGCCGCGCCGAAGGCGCCCACCGCCGCGCCCTCGGTGGGCGAAAAAAGCCCCCCGATGATCCCGCCCATCACCACCGCGAACAGCGTGACGATCCCCCAGACCCCCTTCAACAGCGCAAGTTTCTCGCGCCAGGGCACGCGCGCGCCGACCGGGCCGATGCCCGGCTCTGCCCGCGCCCAGACCCAGACCGCGGCCATGTAGCCGAACACCGCGATGGCGCCGGGGATCATGCCAGCGGCGAACAGCCGGCCGACAGAGGTTTCGGTAACGGTCGCATAGATGATCATCGGCAGCGAGGGCGGGATCAGGATGCCCAGAGTGCCGCCCGCCGCCACGGCCCCGGTGGCAAGCCGCTTGTCGTAGCCATAGCGCAGCATCTCGGGCACCGCGATCCGGCCCATGGTCGTGACTGTGGCAAGGCTCGACCCGCAGATCGCGCCGAACCCGCCGCAGGCCCCGATGCTGGCGATCGCCAGCCCGCCGGGACGCTGCCCGACGAACCCGTAGGCCGCCTTGTAAAGCGCCTCTGCCAGCCCGCCGCGCACGGCCATTGCCCCCATCAGGATGAAAAGCGGCAGCACCGACAGGGTGTGACTGTTCAGCGCCGTGACCGGCGCCGTGGACGAGACGTAGACCGCGGTGTCCCAGCCATGCAGCTGCCACAGCCCCAGGAACCCGGTCAGAAGCAGGCCAAGCCCCAGCGGTGCCCTCAGCGCCACGAAGACAAGAAGCGCGAGGACACCGGCAAGGCCGACGGCAAGGGGGCTCATCTGGCTGCGCCTCCCGGCCCTAGGTCAGTTGGTCTTCTGCGCGTCGATCTCTGCCACCAGCGCATCGTAGAAGGCGCGCGCGGGTTTGCCCTCGGCTTCCAGCCCGGCGATGTAGGCCTCGGTGATCTCGGCTGCTATGGTCTCGGCCCGCGCCCGGTCGGCGTCCGAAACCTCTAGGAAGCTGTGGCCGGCGCCCTTCAGATCCGCAACCACCCCGGCGCCGAGGTCGTTCCAGCAGGCCGAGGCGCGGGCGCCGATCTCCGGGCCGCTGTATTTCGTGCGGATCAGATCCTGCACATCCTCGGGCAGCGCGCCGAGCGTGGCCTTGTTCATGCCCAGGAACAGGAGTGCCGCGGTGGTGTTGATCAGGAGGTGATGTTCGGCAACCTCGCCAATCCGGAAGGACCGCAGCGCAAGGAACTCGGACAGCGCGCCATCAATCACGCCGGTCTGAAGGTTCTCGTAGACCGCGGGCGCGGGCATCTGCACCGGCACCGCGCCCAGCTCGGTCAGGAAGGCGTTGGCGCCCGAACCGGTGGAGCGGACGCGCAGGCCCGACAGATCATCGAGCCCGGTCGCCTCGGCCCGGGTATGCACGTAAAGCGGCGGTGTGACGAGCACGGCCATCAGGTGGATGTCCTTGAACTCGTCGGCCAGGAAGTCGGGCGCGATCTTGTTGATCGCCCGCGACACCACCTCGGCATCCTCGACCAGCAGCGGCATCGTCGCGATCTCGGTCATCGCGAACTGGCCGGGCGTGTAGCTGAGCACCCCCTGCGAGATGTCCATGACGCCGCGCGCCACCTGCTCGTACTGGCGCAGCGGATGGGCAAAGCCGGTGCCGCCCATGTAGGTCTCGATCTCGATCATGCCGCCGGTCTCGGCCTTCAGCTCTTCCAGCAGCGGCAGGGTAAAGCAGTTGACCATCGGGCCCTGCGGCGGCTCCATGGTCGAGAATTTAAGCGTCACCGAGTCCGCGCTGGCCGCGCCCGCAAGGGCCGCGATGGCCACGCCGGCGGCAGCGCGAAGCAGAACCGTAGGTCTGGAGAGTGCATTGATCTTCATGGTGTTTCCTCCCTCATGAATCGGCGTTGGATCGTCTGTCCTGTCTTGCGGCACGGATGCTGCGCGCACGGTCCGACATGAAATCGGCAAAGCGGCGGCGGACCGCCTCGGCCTCGTCTGGCGTCCACACGGCAAAGCCGCGCCCGGCCGCCATGCCCGTTTCGCCCCTGGCCACCTTCTCGCGCAGGAACGGGTGCGCTTCGGCTGTCACGTCGAGATGCGGCATCAGCACCTCGTGGATATCGAGCGTCAGTCCAAGCCCGATCAGGTCGGACTGTTCCAGCGGGCCCAGCACGCCAAGCCGCGCGCCAAAGCCCTCGCGCACCACGAAGTCGAGCGTCCGGGCATCGCAGACCCCGGCGGCGACCAGCGCGATCGCCTCGCGCTTCAGCGCGTGCTGAAGACGGTTGCCGATAAAGCCGGGCACGTCCTTGCGCACGTGGACGGGCGACATGCCGGCCCCGGCCAACAGGTCCATCGTCCATGCAACGCGGGCCGGGTCGGTCTCTTCGGCCTGCACCACCTCGACCAGCGGCACGAAATGCGGCGGGTTCCAGAAATGGGTGCCAAGGATCCGGTCACGCCTGGTGGCGTAACGGGCGATCTCGGCAATGGGTATTACGGATGTATTGCTGGCAAGGACGGCGTCCGCCGGGGCCAATCGATCCAGCTCCGCAAAGAGCGCCCGCTTGAGGTCGGGCCTTTCCGGCGCGGCCTCGATGACGAGCGCGGCCGCGGAGACGGCGACGCTCAGGTCCTCGGCCAGGGCGACATTCTCCATCGCCCGGCCGTCTTCGCCCAGTGCCTCTGCAATGGCAGCAAGCCGCACGGGCGCCGCCTGCAGCACCTCTGCCTTCGGATCATGGAGCGCCACCGGGTGTCCTGCCGCCGCAAAGACATAGGCGATGCCGTGCCCCATCAGGCCCGCGCCCAGAACACTTATGCACGCGCGCTCCGCCATCAGCCCGCCGAATACCCGCCGTCGACGTAAAGGATCTGCCCGGTGCAGAAGTCCGAGGCCGGCGAGGCGAGGTAGATCAGCACGCCCACCAGGTCCTCTGGCTCGCCCAGCCGGCCGAGCGGGATCCGCTTCAGGGCAGGAACGTTGGCCTGGCCGCCCGTCTTTTCGTCGTCGAACATCCACTCGGTCAGCTTCGAGCGGAATACAGTCGGCCCGATGGCGTTCACGTTGATCCCGTGCCCGCCCCATTCCAGCGCCAGCGCGCGTGTCAGCCCATCCACCGCCGCCTTCGAGGTGCAGTAGGACGAATAGCCCAGCGGGCTGCCATGCCGGCCGCGCACCGACGAGATCAGCACGACCTTGCCGCCCTGGCCGCGTGCGATCATGCGCGCGCCGACGGCCTTGCACATCAGCCAAGAGCCCCGGACGTTGGCATCCATCACGGTTTCCCAGTCCGCGACCGACATCTCCTCGATCTTCGCTGGCAGGTTGGTGCCCGCGGCGCAGATCAGGATGTCGATGTCGCCTGCGGCCCGGGCGATCGCCTCGGCGTCCCTCAGGCTGTCGGGGCGGCGGGCGACCGTGGCGACGTCGTGGCCGGCCGCGGTCAGTTCGCCGCTCAGTGTGTCCAGGTCGGCGGCGGAACCCGCCGACAGCGTCAGCCGCGCGCCCATGGCCCCGAGCGCCCGGCTGGCAACCTGACCCAGCGCACCGGTCGCGCCGGTGATCACCGCGGACTTGCCGTCGAGACGGAACAGTCTGGCCGGGTCGGTCATGCTGGCTCTCCCGGTTCCGAGGTGGCGCTGATCACCAGCATCCGGGCCGCATCATGGCCGCGGTTCTCGATCACGCGCGCCTCGCCGGGCGCGATGCGGCAGGTATCGAGGGGCGCGAGATCGGCGGTTTCGCTGTCGGTCATCACGGTGATCGTGCCTTCGAGCACGACGTAGACCTTCTCGGTCGCCGATGCGGCCCGGTCGGCCCCGCCGCCGGGCAGGAAGATCGAGTGTCCGACCCAGAAATGTTCGTTGGACGAGGCGTCGCGCCCCTGCAAGGTGAAGGCCGTCATGGCGTGATGGGCCGGGGCCGCGTAGGGCCGGGTGTCGGACAGGCGGACGATCTCCATGTCAGGTGGCCTTTCCTGCGGCGCCGGCGAGCGGGCCTTCAAAGGCGACGACCCGCACGAAGGAACCGTCCCCACCGGCCCAGCGCCACGGAAACGCGGCAAAGGTCAGGCGCCGGCCGGACACCGCGTCCAGATCACCGCCGATGTTCTCGATCCCCGGGATGCCGTTCGACATGAGAATCTTGTGGGCCGGCTCCCAGTGCGGAAAATCCTCGATGATGTCGCGACCCGTCTCCGCCTTGTACTCGTCGTTCAGGTGGGGCTGGATCGGGCCGGGCCCGTGCGGCCCGAGATAGGTCCCCAGCGGATGATCCAGCGCCTGCACGTCGATGCCCACCAGCTTCACTCCCCGCTCGACCAGCCATTCGGCGGCCTCCTTGTAGAGCCCGGGCGAATAGGCGTAATAGTCCGGGTCGTCGCCGTATTTCCTGTGGTATCCGGTGTTTATCATGACGATGTCGCCGGGCTCGACGCGCGGCGTCGCGGCGTCCAGGTCCTCGGGGGTGATCACGTCCCAGCGGCCCTTGGGGATCGACAGAACCACCCCCGTGCCAAAGAACTTCCACAGCGCGAAACCGGTGATGTCATGGGTTTCTGGCAGGACGTGCAACGGGCAGTCCATATGCGTGCCCCGGTGCATCACAGTGGTGAAGTGCAGGACCTGCGCGCCGTCGCGGGCGTGGAACTGGTGGCGGCGGAAGTCATGGATCGGGTTCTTGCCGGGCCAGAACGACACCTCGTGGCCCCAGTCATGGGTCAGGTCATGGGTCGCCACAGGCAAGACCGGCGCGTCAGGGTCGGCGCCCGCGTCGCGGATGCCGACGACCCGCACGATGCTGGCGTCGCCCTCCTTCCATCGGTAGGGCGTGGCGATCACCGTCAGCCTTTGGCCTGACACCGCGTCCAGCGCGCCGCCCAGATCCTCGATGGTGGGAATCCCGGCCTGCAACAGAAGCCGGTGCGCCGGCTGCCAGTCCGGGAAGGCCTCGGCCGCTTCGGTGCCGGTCGCGGCCCGGTATTCCTCGGCCAGGCGCGGCAACAGCGGCCCGCCCCGCTGGGGACCCAGCGATGTTGCCAGCGGATGGTCGATGGCGGGCGTGTCCATGCCCACAAGCCTGACGCCGCAGTCGATCAGCCAGCGCGCCGCGGCCTCGCCAAGCCCCGGGGCATGGGCAAAGTAGGCCTGGTTGTCGGCAAAGCGCCGGTGCCAGCCGGTATTGATCAGGACGATGTCGCCGCGTTCGATCGCCGGGTCGGCCGCCGCCAGATGCTCGGGCTGGATCACACCCCATTGCGGCATGTCGAGCGGCACCACGACCCCGCGGCCGAAGAACCGGTCAAGTGGAACCGCCCCGATCGGCGCGCCGCCCGCGACGAGGTGCAGCGGCGCATTCACATGGGTCGACGCGTGCATGGTGGTCGAAAAGCGCTGCGTCAGCGTGCCGTGCAGCGCGTGAAAGGAACCGCGTTCGATCGTGACGCCGGGAAAGCCGGGCCAGACCGGGGTGCCATGCCCCCAAGGGTGGCTCAGGTCGAAAAACTCCAGCCCGTTCCGAGGATCCACCGCAGGTGCCATGCAGATCTCCCTTTCCGCAATGGTCAGAGCGTGCCGGCAGGGCCGCCGCAGGTCCAATCGAGCCTCGGCATTTAATCATAACAGATTTTTATTGCTGGGACGCCGGGCGTGTCGCAAGCTTGGCACGACAACAGTGACGGGGGACCGGGATGCACAGGCGACCGGAGGCGTCGCGCAAGCCGCGACCGACCGTTGCAGAGCCCGCTTCGGACGGCAGGCTCGAGGCGCTGTTGCGCGTCGAGTCCCGCCAGTTGCGGGCGCTGCTGGCGGTGGTGCGGCACGAAAGCTTTACCGCTGCGGCCGAGACGCTGAACGTCACCCAGCCCGCGCTGTCGCGCAGCGTCCAGATGCTGGAGGACAGGCTGGGTGTCCGGCTGATCGAACGCACGCCCAAAAGCTTTCAGCTGACCCGCTTCGGCCGCATCGTCGTCGACCGCGCCATGGCCATCGAACGGCAATCGGCCCAGATCCTCGACGAGATCGACGCGCTGAAGACCGGCGCCGGGGGCACGATCTCGCTGGGCGTGGGGCCAAGCGCGATCAGCTTTCTCGCCCCCGCCATCCGTGCCTTCCAGCAGGACCGCCCCAACCTGCTGATCCGGGTGATCGTGAACAGCATGTCCGAGAACTACAACGCGCTGATCGGGGGCGACCTGGACGTGATCTGCACCGCGCTGAACTTTCCCGATCACCGGCGACTGGTGACCGAAGAGTTCAGCGAGGTGCAGAACGCCATCTTCGGCAGCGCGGACCACCCGTTGCAGGGGCCGGGGCCCGTCCCGATCGAGGCGCTGGCCCGCCAGCCCTGGATCTTCTTCACCGACGACCAGATGGGGTACGAGCGGGTCGCCGGCTATTTCGCCGCGCGCAATGTCAAGCCGCCGGTGCCCTCGATCGAGACCAACGCGCTCGATACACTCTTCACGCTTCTGGCAAACGGTCCCTATGTCGCAAGCGTTCCCTCGATCGTGGAAGCAGAGGCGCGTCGCGCGGGGCTGGCGCCCCTGCGAATCGTCGGCGGCTTCTGGAGCATTCCCATCGGCATTGCCTATATGCGCAGCATCCACCCGCCGCCGGCCGTCACCGCCCTGACCGCCGCGCTGCGGCGCCATTTCCGGTCGCCAACGGATTTGGCGGTTGACTACCTCCGCGAATGACCGGTCCCGGGGATTTTCGTCGCACTCACGAATTCGGGGCGTTTCTGGCGCGCAGATCATCAGCCGCTAACCGCGACCTTACGCGCTGCGGCGGCACGGGTCCGGACTGTCCCGCAACGCCGACCTTGGGGTCTTGTATCTCGCTGCACCGTCAGCGAATGACCGCCATTCCTGCTGTGGCGCAGCGGTCAGGATCAGAGGCGTCTGGACCGCTTCGGCCGGGTCGCTTCCCGAAAGGGCTCGGAGCAGCCATGCAGCGGCGCAAAGCAAGACCCGGAAGGCCCGGTTCCCTCGAAGCCCGACCACTTCATTGCCGCCAACATCGGTCAAGGGCGGCAGTGCAAGATCGCGGGTGAGTGCCCGGTGGCCGGGGCGTGTCCGAGGCGAAGGCGAAGGCGAAGGCGGTGAGGCTATTGGATCGCATGAGGGATGTAGCCACTTGCTACTCTCGACAGCCCGAACATGCTGCGGCGCCTTGAAGACCGGCAAAAAGGGCGATCATCCATGCAACCCACCTGCAACCCGGAACTGGTCAGTCAGGTCAAACTATTGATGTAAGGCGTTGATCTTGATGGTGCCCCCAGAGAGACTCGAACTCCCGACCCTCTGATTACAAATCAGATGCTCTACCAGCTGAGCTATAGGGGCGCCGGTGTTCAAATACGCGGGTGCGGGGCGGGCTGCAAGTCTGGTACTGCGCGTGCTCGTCAGATGGCCGCAGAATAACGCTTGCCGGGGGCGCAAAGCGGGGTATACCCGTTGCAGTCGTAACGGGTTTGTTCATGAAAAGCAGTCTCTTCAAGGGCGCCATGCGCGCCCTGGCCGCTGCATGTGCGGCTCTGGTCGCGGTGCCCGCCACCGCGCTGACGCTCACCGTGGGCGGCACCAGCTATGACATCACGCTGAACCTCGGCTCGTTCAACGACGTCACGGCCGGGCCCAACGGGCCGCTGACCGCCACGCCCTGGTATAGCGACGCGACGCTGGCCAGCGATCTTGCGGCCGCGCTCTTTGCCGCCGATGCCGGGGCCGGCGGCACGCTGGTGCCGGACAATACCGCCGCCTATCTCTTCGCAGACGACTCCGGTCCGGCCTGGAACTACCAGCCCGCCAGTGTCGGGAGCGAGGTCTTCGAAACGTTCTACGGCGCCACCGAGACCAACCTCGGCGGGGTGGGCCCCACGATCTACTTCGCCACCGGCAGCGCCATCCCCGGCGTGCCGGAGATCGACGGCAACGCGCTGGCCAAGGCGCTCTTCATCCTCTTCGCGCTGGGGGTCTGGCTGGACGTGCGGCGGCGGCGGACGGTTTGAGCGCGGCCGCCCGCCCCGGCACCCGCCCCTTTGCCGGCCCGGGCAGGGTTGGCACCCCCGCCTGAACGTGCAACCATGGCGCGGCTTAGGGTCCGCGTCTTTCTTTCCGGGATTGACCTGCGCAGCGGCGACCGGGGTTCGGCAAGGGGGACACGGCAATGTGGGACGACATCGGGCGCCACGCGGCGCGGACGGGACAAGCTGCGGCGGTCGCGCTGGGCCTTCTGGCCAGCCCCGCCCTGGCCTACCAGATCACCGTCAATACCACGACCTACGACATCGGCGTCGTCACCACCAGCTATGATGCCAATCCGGGCGTGCTGACGTCGCAGCCCTGGTGGGGCGACCAGACGCTTGCGGAGGACATCGTCGATGCTCTGGTCCTGGACGGTTTCAATGAAAATACGGAATTAGGCGTCTCCCCCCTCTTCTTTGCGCACACCCTTGCCGGGAACGTGTTCATGGAAGAGATGTTCGTTGGCCTGGATTTTTCCACGAATGACTTCGCGACATCCTTTGTTTTGAACTACGCCACGGGCACAATCATTCCTGCCGCCGTGCCGGAGATCGACGGCAACGCGCTGGCCAAGGCGCTGTTCATCCTCTTCGCCCTGGGGGCATGGCTGGACACGCGGCGGCGCAGGGCCCAGGGCGTTTCGCCCAGGATCGCCCTCGCCGGTTGAGCGAGATACGTTCTACCCGCCGAAAAAGAACCGCTGGTGCGAACAGGGGCAGTCGCCCAGTCCCGGCGGGCCGGTCCGCACCCCGGCGCCAAGGGCGCGCATCGTGGCGGCGGCCTCGTCCAGCGTGACCGCATCGGCACCAAACACCATCGCAGCCAGCCGCGCGCGCAGGTCGTCCGCGCCGGCGGGTGTGTCCACCACCAGCCCCGCACCGGTCGGGCAATGCTCCACCACCTGCCGGACCGGGCCGCCCGGGGCGATCCGGTAGAACACGATCCCGCTTGCGAAGGTTTCCGGCAGCACCTCGACCTGGCCCGGGCGGTCGACCTCGTCCCCGGTCAGGAAGCGTCCCGCGTCCGGGGCGTACCGGCAGGGCGCGGGCGGCGTCAGCGCGCCTGCCGCACCCGCCGCCAGGATCAGCGCGAGGGCCGCCGCGCGTCTCACATCCCCAGCGCCTGCTTGTACATCTCCAGCACCGCCTCTTCCTCGGCGATGTCGTCGCGGTCGCGCTTGCGCAGCGCGATGACCTTGCGCATCACCTTGGTGTCATAGCCGCGCCCCTTGGCCTCGGCCATCACCTCCTTCTGCTGGTCGGCGATGTCCTTCTTCTCGGCCTCCAGCCGTTCGTAGCGCTCGATGAACTGGCGCAGCTCATCGGCGGCGACGCGGTAGGTGGCGTCGGTGTCGGGGGTGGCGGTGTCGCTCATCTGGTCTCTCCTGCTCGGGTCCGGCCCGTGGTAGCGCCCCGCCCCGCGCGCCGCAAGCGGGCCTTGCGCCCGCGCCCGCCCCGCGCTAGCCCGGAGCCGCACAACCGGGAGACTGCGGCATGGAATGGCTTGTCTGGATCGGCGCGGCGGTCTCTGTCCTGGGGCTCGGCGGCATCGTCTGGTGCATCGTCCGCGTGGCGCGGGCGAAACGGCAGAACCTGCCCGACGACCGGATGCGCGCCGTCCTGCAACAGGTCGTGCCGCTCAATGTCGGCGCGCTGATGCTCTCGGGCTTCGGCCTGGCGATGGTGGTGGCGGGGGTGCTGTTGGGCTGACTGGCCGCCACCACCTGTCCAGGTCTACGCACCCCGAAGGTCAGCACAGGTAATAGGGGTCGGGTAGGCTGCGTGTCTCGGTGTCCCAACACGCGTGAAGTGCGCGCTCAACGCCTTGCACGCTTTGCAGATAGACCTTCATGCCATGGCGCTTGTTGGCGGGATTGGCGCCCGCGTGCCGCATGATCAGCCGCTGAACGATCGGGGCCGCTTCATCCTGCAGTCGCCAGTCCTCATTGGCGGCATCCAGAAGCGCGAGTTCGGCCTCGGTGACGCCCGATCGAAAGCTGGCTCTCGTGACATCGAGGGCCACGCAAATGTCCGCAAGGTCAATGGGGACATAGTCGGTTTCCAAGGCCGCAAGCGTGGACGGACGAACCTGGGCCGAGCCGATCGAGACGTCCGGGGCCTTGAACGCAATCGACAGCACCTGAAACGCTGCAAGCTCGGCGCTACGAACCCAGTCCGGGCGGGCCTGCATCTCGACATGTGTGACGGCGACCGCAAGCCGGTCCAGAGGTGTGTCCATGGACAAACCCACACGATCCACACAGTCGGCCACGTCACCGGCGGCGATGTCGCTCAATGCTCTTTCCATGACCGCAAAACTGACGTCCCCCATCGTGGGCATGCCGCGCTTGTCCGCACCGGATCGGACGGCATGGTTCTCGACCAGAGCCGACACAAGGACAAAGACGACCCCGAGACCGATGAAGGACAGAAGCTTATTGGCCTCCGAACGCATATGCCAATCCCGAGCAAGCCGCGGTGAAGCCAAGCCCTGCAAAGGCATTCAGGCCCACATTCATCAGGTCGATTTCCACTTCGGAGTTCCGGCGCACGAAGCGCGACACCGCCACTCCCGCGCCGCACAGCGCGCCGTACGCAAGCCAGTAGGTCAAATACAGAAGAAGGAACACGTTCTCCTTGTCGTGCAGGCTGTGGGGGACGACAATGTCCCAATACATCAGCGCCGGCCAGACTAGCACGAATGCCGCAAGGACCCCGGCCAGCCGCGCACTTGGAAGCGTATCTTCCTCGGTCCAGATCAACGCGGCCACGAAACCCACGAGGAAGGGTATCGCCAGCTTGATCACAAGACCGATCCAGCTTACCGCCAGCACCGCGTCCCGATCCATGGCCCCTTCGCCCATCCACTGAGTCCTCGGGTCATCCGGGCTCAGGTAAAGCTCCTGCGAAATGACATCGCCTGCGAACAGAAAGCCTGAGAAGGAGAAATAGTACTGTCCTGGCAGCACCATGGTCGCCTTGACCAGCACCATGATCGCGATGGTCATGAAAGCTGTCGCGCTGATGTTCGCGCGCGCGGAAAACAATGCTGTCAATTTTCGTTCCAACACCGACCGAACGCCCCCGGAGCCCAATCCACCATGGCGCGCAAATCTCCCTGCGCCTCTCTGCATGGTAGCAACACGGCATGGCGCGAACAACCCATCCCGCTTGCCCCGCCGCATCCCCTGCCCCATTCTCCCGGCATGATCCTGCGCTTTGCCGATGTCACCCTTGACGACGAGACCCGCGAACTGGTCCGCGCCGGGGCACCGGTGCGCGTCGAGCCGCAGGTCTTCGACCTGATCCGCCTTCTGGCCGCCAACGCCGACCGGGTCGTGACCACCGACGAGATCCTCGACGCCGTCTGGCACGGGCGCGCGGTGTCGGATGCCGCCGTCGCCAGCCGGATCAACGCCGCGCGCAAGGCGCTGGGCGACAACGGCACCGACCAGCGCGTGATCCGCACCGTGCGCGGGCGCGGCTTCCGCTTCTGCCTGACGCCAGAGACAGCCGCCGCCCCCGCGCCGCAGCGCGCGCCGCTCTCGGACACGCCGTCGATCGCCGTCCTGCCCTTCACCGTGCTGCCCGCCGACGCCGAAGTCGGCTTTTTCGCCGATGGCATCGTCGAGGACCTGATCGGCGCCCTGTCGCGGTTCCGGGACCTCTCGGTGATCGGGCGCAACACGGCCTTCGCGCTGCGCGACGATCCCGGCGGGGCGCAGGCCATCGGCGCGGCACTGGGGGTAAAGTATGTCCTGTCCGGCAGCGTGCGCCACGCCGGCGGGCGCGTCCGCGTCTCGGTGGAACTGATGGACACCGCCACCGCCCGCGCGCTCTGGTCCGACCGCTACGACCGCACGCTCGACGACGCCTTCACCGTGCAGGACGAGATCACCCGCCGCGCCGTGTCACAGATCGCGCCCCAGACCCAGTACGCCGAGATGACCTCGGCCCACCGCAAGGGAACGGCAAGCCTCAGCGCGTGGGAGCAGGTGATGCGCGCGCGCTGGCACATGGACAAGCACGACCGGCAGGACACCGACACCGCGCTGGCGCTTCTGGCCGAGACCGCGCGCCACGATCCCGACATCGCGCTTCTGCACGGCACGGCGGCGGCCTGCCACCTGCACCGGATGCTGAACGCCTGGTGCGACGATCCCCTGACGGAGATCGGGCTGGCCGAGGCCGCCGCGCGGCGCGCCGTGGCGCTCGATGCCAACGATTCCGCCGCGCTCGCGATCATGGGGCTGGCGGCCATGTTCCGGCACCGCTTCGACGAAAGCCTCGACCTTCTGGACGAGGCCACGCGCCGCAACCCCAACCTTGCCAGCGGCTACGGCTTTCTCGCCACCGTCCACGGCTGCCTTGGCAACACCGACCGGTCGCTGGAAAACGGCGACATCGCGCTGGCGCTCAGCCCGCGCGACCCGTTGCGCACCTTCTGGATGTCGGGCAAGGGCATTGCGCTGTTTCTGGGCCGACGCTACGCCGACTGCATCGACAATGCCGAGGTGATGCTGCGCATCCAGCCCGGCTATGGCCCCGCGCTGCGCCAGCGCGCCGCCAGCCTCGCCATGCTCGACCGCCCGGCAGAGGCCGCCGAAACCGTCGAGCGCATCCTGTCCCGGATGCCCGGCCTGACAGTCGGGCGGGTGCGCCAGATGGTGCCCGTGCGCGACCCCGCCCATGCCGAGCACTGGCTGGGCGCGCTGCGGCGCGCCGGCCTGCCCGACTGACCCCGGGTGGCCCGCGCATGTTCCGTTCGACCCCGCCCGCCATCGCCGCCACCCGGCGCGCCACCGGCTCGGCCTGGGAACGGCTGGAGGCCCTGGGCTGGGCGCCGGTGGGCCGGCTGGGCGCAGGCCGCCTGAACCGGGCGCTGGCGCGCGAGCTGCCCGCCGATCACCCCCTGGCCGGCACCATGTATTCCGCCGTCGCCCGCGCCGAAGGGCAGGACGACGTGGCCTATGCGCTCGCCGATGGCCGCCTCGCCCTCGTCCACCTCACCTACGGCCCGCCCGTGGGCACCGGCCCCTCGGTCGGCTACCTGCCCGATGTCGACGCGCTCCTCGGCGATCTGGCGATGGAAGGCACCCACGTCGCCGCGCTGCTCAGGTCCGAAGAGCTTGCCGCCGCCATGGGTCCGGGCCGCGCCGTCTGTCCCGCCTGCGGGTCCGACTGGGGCATGGCCGAGGCGCGCGGCGATTGCCCGGTCTGCGACGGCTGGGCGCTGGTCCGGCCCTGCCCCGTGTGCGAGGGCCGCTGCGGCGCGCTCTGGGACCGCGCCGTGACCGACAGCGCCGACATGGCCGCGCCCGTGTTCCTCGGCCGCTGCGGCCTGCCGAAACCCTAGGCGGCGATCCGCCGCCGCACGCCCTGTTCACCCCGCACCGCCGCAGCCCCCGCGCCGACGCTATGCCGACGTTGTGCCGACGTGATGCCGCACGGCGATATTCCGAAATTTCAACGCGTTAGCCCGACTCGCGGCGCGATTCAGATATCCAGCGCGTTTTCCTTCTCCCAGCGCGAGAAATGCGACACGAAAGAGTCCCATTCCCGGTGCTTCAGCTTCAGGTAGGCGGCAGAGAACGCCTCTCCCAACGCCGCCTTCAGATCGCCATCCCCATCGAAGGCCCGCAGCGCGTCGAGCATGTTCAACGGCAGCCGCGGCGCATCCGTCACCGTGTGCCCCAGCGCGTACATGTCGATGTCCAGACGCGGCCCCGGATCGGCCTTGGCGCGCAGGCCCGACAGCCCCGCCGCGATGATAACCGCTTGAAGCAAATAGGGATTTGCCGCCCCATCTGCCAGCCGCAGCTCGAACCGCCCGGGCCCCGGCACGCGCACCATGTGGGTGCGGTTGTTGCCGGTCCACGTCACCGTGTTGGGCGCCCAGGTCGCGCCCGAATGGGTCACCGGCGCATTGATCCGCTTGTAGCTGTTGACCACCGGGTTGGTGATCGCGGCCATCGCCGTGGCGTGCCGCATGATCCCGCCGAGGAAGTGCGCGCCCCGTTCCGACAGCCCCAGCTCGGCCCAGTCCCCCGGCGCGGGATCTGCGGAGAACACATTGGTTTTGCTGTCTTTTCCCGGCGCATCCCAGACCGAGACATGCACGTGACAGCCATTGCCCGTCAGCCCCTCGATCGGCTTCGGCATGAAGGTCGCACGGAACCCGTGTGCCTCGGCCACGGACTTGACCATGAACTTGAAGAAACTGTGCTTGTCCGCCGTCGCCAGCGCATCGTCGAAGGCCCAGTTCATCTCGAACTGCCCGTTCGCATCCTCGTGGTCGTTCTGGTAGGGTTCCCACCCCAACTCCAGCATGTAGTCGCAGATCTCGCGCACCACGTCATAGCGGCGCATCACCGCCTGCTGGTCGTAACACGGCTTCTCGGCCGTGTCGTAGGGGTCTGAAATCGTTTCACCAGAAGGGGTTAGAAGAAAGTATTCAGCCTCTACCCCGGTCTTGACATGCAGCCCCTCGGCGGCCGCCGCGGCGATCTGGGCGCGCAGCACGTTGCGCGGCGCCTGCGCCACTTCCGCCCCCTCCATCACGCAGGTTGCCGCGACCCAGGCCACCTCGGGCTTCCACGGCAACTGGATCACGCTGGCCGGATCGGGCACCGCAAGCATGTCCGGATCCGCCGGTGACATGTCCAGCCATGTGGCGAACCCGGCGAACCCCGCGCCATCCTCCTGCATGTCCGCGATGGCCTGAGCCGGCACCAGTTTCGCGCGTTGCCCACCGAATAGGTCGGTAAAGGAAATCATGAAGTATTTCACGCCCTTGTCTCGGGCGAAGGCAGCCAGGTCGGTGGTCATCGTCAGGGGTCTCCTTTGCGTTTCCGGCCGGGCGCTACAGCCCTCCGCCCGACTTGCCCGGCCACCAGTCGGTGCCCGCCAGCGGCACCCGCGCCATCGCCGCGGCCTCCATCGTCAGGGCGCACAGGTCCTCGGGCTCCAGGTTGTGCAGGTGATTGTGTCCACAGGCCCGCGCAATCGTCTGAGCTTCGAGCGTCATGACCTTGAGATAATTACGCAATTTGCGGCCAGCGTCGGCGGGGTCCAGCCGCGCGGCCAGCTCCGGATCCTGCGTGGTGATGCCCGCCGGATCCAGCCCCTCATGCCAGTCGTCATAGGCCCCGGCGGTGGTTCCCAGCTTCCGGTACTCGGCCTCCCACTTCGGATCGTTGTCGCCGATGGCCACCAGCGCGGCGGTCCCGATCGACACCGCGTCCGCCCCCAGCGCCAGCGCCTTGGCCACGTCGGCCCCGGTGCGAATCCCACCAGAAACAACAAGTTGCACCTTGCGGTGCATCCCCAGATCCTGAAGCGCCTGAACCGCCGGACGGATGCAGGCCAGCGTCGGAAGACCCACATGCTCGATGAACACGTCCTGCGTGGCGGCCGTCCCGCCCTGCATCCCGTCAATGACAACCACATCGGCACCGGACTTCACCGAAAGCGCTGTGTCGAAATAGGGCCGCGTGCCCCCGATCTTGACGTAGATCGGTTTCTCCCAGCCGGTAATTTCCCGCAATTCCAGGATCTTGATCTCCAGATCGTCGGGCCCGGTCCAGTCGGGATGACGGCAGGCCGAGCGCTGGTCGATGCCCTTGGGCAGCGTCCGCATCTCGGCCACGCGATCGGAAATCTTTTGCCCCAGAAGCATCCCGCCGCCGCCGGGCTTGGCGCCCTGACCCACCACGATCTCGATCGCATCAGCCCGGCGCAGGTCGTCGGGATTCATTCCATAACGCGACGGAAGATATTGATAAACAAGCAGCTTCGAATGCCCGCGCTCTTCCTCGGTCATGCCGCCGTCGCCGGTGGTGGTCGAGGTGCCGGCCATCGTCGCACCCCGCCCCAGCGCTTCTTTCGCCGGACCCGACAGCGCGCCGAAACTCATCCCTGCGATGGTGATGGGGATATCCAGTTCGATGGGCTTCTTGGCGAAACGCGTCCCCAGAGTGACGTTCGTGGCGCAGGTCTCGCGGTAGCCTTCCAGCGGATAGCGCGAGATCGAGGCGCCCAGAAACAGCAGGTCGTCGAAATGAGGCACCCGCCGCTTGGCCCCGCCGCCGCGGATGTCATAGATGCCGGTTTCCGCGGCACGGCGGATTTCGGCGTTGATTTCATTGGTAAACGTCGCCGACTGGATCGGCAGCGTGCGGGCGCGGGGCGTGTCGCTCATGGCCTCAATACTCCTGCACGTTGTCGATGTCGAAGGTATAGAGCTTTCGGGCAGAGCCATAGCGGCGGAACTCTTCGGGTCGCGCGGGCGCCCCGGCCCGCTCCAGCAGGTCCGCCAGGATCGCCAGGTGCTCGGGCCGCATCTCTTTCTCCACGCAGTCCGCGCCCAGGCTCTTGACGCTGCCCCGCACGAAAAGCCGCGCCTCATACAGACTGTCGCCCAGCGCCTCGCCCGCATCGCCCAGCACCACGAGGTTGCCGGCCTGCGCCATGAAGGCGGACATATGCCCGACGTTGCCATGCACCACGATGTCTATGCCTTTCATAGAGATCCCGCAGCGCGAACTGGCATTGCCCTTGATGACCAGAAGCCCCCCGCGCCCGGTGGCGCCGGCATACTGGCTGGCGTCGCCCCCGATCACCACGGTGCCCGACATCATGTTCTCGGCCACGCCCGGCCCGGCAGAGCCGGTCACGTGAACCGTGGCCTCCTTGTTCATGCCCGCGCAGTAATAGCCAGTGGAGCCGCGCACGGTGACCTCGATCGGCCCGTCCAGCCCCACGGCAAGCGCATGGGCGCCGCGCGGGTTCAGCACCTCCCACGCGGTCTGGTTTCCGCCGCCGGTCGCGGCGGCCTGCAACGTGGCGTTCAGCGTGCGCAGGTCGCTGGCGGCAAGGTCGATGGTCTGCATCAGCGGGTCCAGAAATAGACGGTGGCGGGTTCAGGCTCCCATACGCGGGCGGCCTCGATGCCAGGAAGGTCCACCAAGGCCCTGTATTCGCTTCCAAAAGCGACATAGGCGTCGGTCTCGGCCATCACGGCGGGCTTGCAGGCGATCGGGTCGCGCACCACGCCGAACCCGTCCCGCGTGCCCACGACGAAGGTGAAGAAGCCGTCAAGATCGTGCAGCGCCTGCTCCAGCGCCTCGCCCAGCGTGGCGCCCTGCTGCATCCGCCAGGTCAGGTAGGCGGCGGCGACCTCGCTGTCGTTCTCGGTCTCCACGGCGATACCCGCCTTCTCCAGCAGACGCGTCAGGTTATGGTGGTTCGAGAGCGAGCCGTTATGGACAAGGCACTGGTCCGCACCCGTGGAGAACGGGTGCGCGCCAAGCGTCGTCACCGCGCTTTCGGTCGCCATGCGGGTATGGCCGATGCCATGGGTGCCCGCCATCGCACGCAGGCCGAAACGCGCGGCCACGTCGCGCGGCAGGCCCACCTCCTTGTAGATTTCTATGGTCTCGCCGCGGCTCATCACCCGCAGGCCGGGGCGCAGGCCGCGCAGGATGCCCGGCGCCGCGTCGGCATGGGCGGCGTCGAGCCGCAGGACGGCATGGGTGTCGGCCACGCTGATGGACACCGGCCCGCCGATGGCCTGCGCCAGCGCGCTGTCGAGCCCCTCGAAGGCCGCACCCGGCGTGTCCGACTGCACCGTGACCTTGGCCACCCCGGTTTCCGGCGCGCCGTAGACCGCGATGCCGGCGCTGTCCGGCCCACGGTCGGTCATGGTGACCAGCATCGACGTCAGCATGTCGCCCATTTGGGGCGCCAGGCCCTCGTCCTTCAGGAACAGACCAACGATACCGCACATGGCCAACGGCCCTCCAACCCAAGCCGGCCCCTTGTCCGACACGCCCCGAAGGGAAACATAGTTTACTGTCGAGCAAAAGAGCGGGCCTCCGCGACAACCGTATTGAGGCATGTGCCGATGCCCCGAAGCCGGCATATGCCTAATTCTTGGGCGGCGGGCTAACCTCCCTGGGAATAGGAAATCACGGACAGGTACCGAATCGGCAGGCGGGTCAGCTGTTCGGGCCCGTGCGGGGCGTCAGCCTCGAAGAACAGCGTGTCGCCGGGGCACAGCGGGTAGATCGTGTCGCCGTGGCGGTATCCCACCTCGCCCTCCAGCATGTAGATCGTCTCGACCCCGTCGTGCTGAAAGACCGGGAAGGTGTCGGTCTCATGCGTCAGCGTGATGAGGTACGGCTCGACCGTCACGCCGCTGGCGTTGTCGCCCAGATGACCGAGCAGGGTATATTGCTGCCCGGCCCGCGTGCCCGCCCGCTCGACGTTCACGCCCGCGCCGGCGCGGGTGTGCACGGCGGCGCGGCGTTCTTCATAGCGGCGCAGAAAGGCGGTCAGCGGCACGCTGAGCACATGCGCCAGCGTCTGAAGCGTGGTCAGCGACGGCGAGATATTGCCGTTCTCGATCTTCGACAGCATCCCGGCGGACAGCCCGCTTGCCGCCGAAAGCTCTGCCACCGTCATGGATTTCTGGTGGCGAAAGGCGCGCACCTCGCGCCCGATGGCGATCTCCAGCACCTTTTCCCGCTCGGGGCCGCGCCCGTGCGGGTCTTGCGAAAGCGGGGGCATTTGGCGGCTCAAGCTGGTCCTTTCACGCGCCGGGGCGGCACGGGGGCAGTCTAGCGCATTTCCGCAGGGGAAAAAGATGTGCCCGACCAGAACAGGCGGCCGCATGGATTGACAGTTTCGAATTCCTCGAAACCATTGCACGGCGCAACAGGGAAGAGGCATGGAGAAATCGAGACTTAGCCTGAAATGGCTGGAAGTGTTTCAGGCGGTGGCCGCCACGGGGTCCCTGCGCGACGGGGCGGAAAGGCTGGGCCTGTCGATCAGCACGGCGTCGCATCACCTGCGATGCCTTGAAGACACGGTGGGCGTGCCGCTCTTGGATCATGCCCGCCGGCCGATGACGCTCACGCCCGAGGGAGAGGCGCTTCTGCGCCGTGTGGACGAAGCGCTTTGGCTTCTGCGGAAGGGCGTGTCCGACATCTGGGCCGATGACCTGCCGTCGATGACGCGCAGCGTGCGCATCGCGGCGATCGAGGATCTCGACACCGACGTGATGCCTGATCTGGCCGCACGTCTGACCCGCGCCCTGCCCGCCTGCGACCTTGCCTTCCTGTCGCGCCCCAGCCACGAGATCGCCACGCTGCTGCGGGCCGACGAGGTAGACCTTGGCATCGCCACCGCGATTCATGCGGGACAGCCGACCGTGATCGAAGAGCCGCTCTTGCGCGATCCCTTCATCCTTGTGGCGCCGCGCCGGGCGGCATGGAACGCGGCGGACTACCTGGAGGGACGCGCGCCCTTGCCCTTTGCGCGCTACAGCCGCAAGCAGCTGATCGGCCAGCGCGTAGAGGTGCAGCTGCGCCGCCTGTCGCTGCGCCTGCCCCAACGGCTGGAATTCGAAAGCAACGCGACGCTGTTTGCCATGGTGGCGGCGGGCGGGGCATGGACCATCGCCACGGCGCTGACATGCGCACGCGCCCGCAAGGTGCTGGACGAGGTCACCATGATGCCTTTTCCGGCGCGTGGATTTGCCCGCGAGATCGCCGTGTCGCGCCGCGACGACCTGCCCGCACCGCTATACGAACTGGTGTCGTCGCAGCTGCGCGGGCTGACGCAAACCCGCCTGATCGATCCGATCGTGGCACGCGCGCCCTGGCTGGAACCGGCCTTTCGCCTGCAGGGCGACGGCCCCCCTATGGAAGGCGGATAGGCAGGGCCGCGCGGATCGCGGCGTCCGCGTCAGCCTCGATATACGACGGGTGGTGACTGGACAGGATCGCGCGGGCGGTGTCGCGGGCGCGCGCCCAATGGTCCCGCGCGCCCGCCTCGGCCCAGGCCGAAGGCGCCGTGCGGTCGGCAAGGTCCGGGTAGACATAGTCCCGTTCCATTGCGGCATACGTGTGGTTCGCCCCCAGAAAATGACCTTCGCCCAGCACGGCGGCGCAGATCGTGTCATAGGCCAGCGTCTCGTCGTTCACCTCGACCCCGCGCAGGGTGCGGTAGATCGTCGAGTGCATCTCGTTGTCGATCACGAACGCCTCGAAGCTGGCGCCCAGCAGCGACGCCGTCATGCCAGAGCTTTCATAGACAAGGTTGCCGCCCGCCAGCCCGGCCGCCAGCGCCGTGATGCCCTTTTCGATCCCGTATTGCGCGTCGATCGCCTTGGCGTCCGTCATCGAGGCCGCCACGCCGGACGGCAGGCCCAGCCAGTTCGAGATCTGCGCCGAGGCCGCGTTCATCAGCGCCACCTCGCCCCCGCCGCCGGCGAAGGACCCGGTGCGCAGGTCGATGGCGAAGGGCCAGTTGGAAAACACCATCGGGTGCCCGGGGCGAATGGCGTTGACCATGACAAGGCTTGCCAGCGTCTCGGCCAGCGATTGCGCCAGCATGCCGGCCAGCGTGGCGGGCGCGGTGGCGCCGGACTGGGCGGCGGTGATGCAGGACAGCGGCATGTTGTGGGCGATGCAGGCATAGACCACATCGACGGCGTCCTCGCCGTAGCGCATGGGCGAAATCACCGGGCTGATATGCGCCTTGAGGAAGGGCCGCCGGGCAAAGGCGCCCTCTCCGCCCGCGACGGCGTCCAGCATACCCACGATCGGATCGACATGTTCGGCCAGGGTAAAGGCCGTCGCCACGGGTTTCGTGGTGTTGCGGACCAGCGCATAAGCCGTGTTGACGTCCAGCGCGAAGGGATCGGCCACGTCCGTGGCGATGCAGCAGCGCGTGAACCAGCTGACATTGGGCAGCACGTCCTGAAGGCGCGTGAAATCGTGCAGGTCCCGCAGCGTCGAGGGGCGGTAGAGGCCGGTGTCGAGGTCCAGCGTCTGCACCGCCGCGCCCCCGGTGCCGAAATGCACGCGATCGCCGCCCACCTCGATGGACCGGGCCGGGTCGCGCCCGTGAAAGACAAAGCTGGAGGCGGCGCGCGCGATGGCATCCTCGACCATTGCCCGCGGCATCCTGAGGCGCCCGTCCTCGCCGGCCACGCCGCCTGCGGCGACCAGATCGGCGGCAAGACGCGGCGGCACCTCTCCCATGCCGAGGTGCTCCAGCAGGCGCAGCGCGGTGTCGTGGATCGCCCGCAGATCGGCGTCGGTCAGCGGCGCATAGCGCCCGCCCGGCTGGCCCGGCGGACTGGGGTTCGGCCGCGGGCCACGTCGCAGCGCAAGGCGGGCAGCCCGCCCCCCGGCACGTTCGGCGGATCGCCGCATTCCACCTGTCATGCCCCGCCTCCCGCCGCTTGCAGCCCCATCTGTCCCGGTCGGCGGCCTCCCGGGCAACGAAAAAGCCGTGCGGCGCAGAAAGCCGAAGTGTTGTTTCGAGATTTTCGAAACGATCACATGGGGCTTGTGCGCGGGGGGCGGCCTGTTGGTTTCTGGACCCGGCAGCAAGCGGAGGGCCACCATGAGAACGCGCACGAAGGTCGTGGTGATCGGCGGCGGCATCGCGGGATGCGCGACGCTATACCACCTGACGCAGGAAGGCTGGACGGACGTCATGCTGCTGGAGCGGGACGAGCTGACCTCGGGCACCACCTGGCATTCGGCGGCCCAGGTCACGAATTTCGGCATGAACCAGACAATGGTCGGGCTGAAAAGCCATTCGATCCGGCTCTACAAGGAACTGGCCGAGGATCCCGACTATCCGATCACCTATCATCACGCGGATGGCGGCATCCGGCTGGCGGGCACGCAGGCGCAGATGGACGGCTACCGGCACTTCGCCTCGATGGCGCGCGGCATGGACGTGCATTTCGAGGTGATCGACCCGGCTGAATGCGCCCGGCGTCATCCCCTGATTTCGACCGATGGGCTGGTCGGCGGGCTGTGGGATCCGCTCGACGGCGATATCGACCCCGCGCAGCTGTGTCAGGCGCTGGCGCGGCGGGCACGCACCGCGGGCGCCGAAATCCACCGCCAGACGCCCGTCACCGCGCTGCGGCAACTGGCCGACGACACCTGGATCGTCACCACGCCCAAGGGCGAGATCGCCGCCGACATCGTGGTGAACGCCTGCGGCTACCGGGTGAACGAGGTCGGCGCCATGATGGGCGTGCATCACCCCGTCATGTCGATGGAACACCAGTATTTCGTCACCGACGAGATCGCCGCGATCCGCGAGGCTGGCCATCGCATGCCGCTGATCCGCTGCCCGATCAGCGATTTCTACAGCCGGCAGGAAAAGTCCGGCCTGCTGGTCGGCTTCTACGAGCAGGGCTGCAAGACCTGGGGGATGGACGGGATCGACCCGCATTTCGTCAACGCGCTCTGCCCCGACGATCTCGACCGCGTGGGCGACGTTCTGGAAGGCGCCATCGCGCGGCTGCCCGCGCTGGCCGAGGTGGGGATCAAGACCATCGTCAACGGCCCGATCACCTATTCCATCGACGGCGCACCGCTGGTCGGCCCGATCCCCGGCAAGCGCAACGCCTTCTGCATCATCGGGCTGCGCGCGGGTTTGGGCGAGGGCGGCGGGCACGGCTGGCTTCTGGCGCAGCAGATCGTCCACGGCGAGGCCTGCTATGACACCTGGCCGCTCGACCCGCGCCGCTTTACCGGCCACGCCAACACCGAGCTCTGCGCGCTGAAGGCCATCGAGGAGTATCAGAACGAGTTCCGGTTCGAATTCCCGCACGAACACCGCCCGGCAGGCCGCCCCATCAAGACAACGCCCCTGACGCCCCTGCTGGCCGCCGAAGGGGCCGAGTTCACCGTCGTGAACGGCTGGGAACGGGCTGACTACTTCAAGCCGTCACCGGAGTTCACCGAAACCCACGGGTTCCGGCATTCCGAGGTGCATGACGTGGTCGCGGCAGAGGTCGCCGCCGTGCAGACTGCCGCCGGCCTGACCGAGGTCAACGGATTTACCCGGATCGAGATGACGGGCGCGGACGTACATGCATTTCTCGACCGGATGATCTGCGGCCGGGTGGAGCGGCGGATGGGCCGCGTTGGGCTGGGCTATCTCTTGAACCATCAGGGAATGCTGAAATCCGAAGCGACGGTCGCCAACCTGCCGGGCGGGCGGGTCTGGTACGGCGCGGCGGCGGCGGCGGAATGGCATGACATGGACTGGCTGCGCGCGCATCTGCGCCCGGACGAGGACGTGCGGCTTCGCTGCCTGACCAACGACTGGACGATCCTTGTGCTGGCGGGCCCCAAGGCGCGCGCGGTGCTGTCGGGCGCCTCGCGCGGCGACTGGTCGGCAGAAGGCTTTCCCTGGCTGTCGGTGCGGCACGCCGTGGTGGGCATCGCGCCCGCCGTGGTGATGGGCGTCAGCTTTTCCGGCGAACTGGCCTACGAGATCCACGTGCCGAACGCACATCTGCACGCCGCATGGTCGGCCCTGCGCGCGGCGGGCGCCGGGCATGGGCTGCGCCTTTTCGGGGCCCGCGCGGTGGAATCCATGCGGCTGGAAAAGGGCTACCTGCACTGGAAATCCGACATCCTGACCGAATTCGACCCCTACGAGACCGGGCTTGACCGCTTCGTCCGGCCGGAAAAGCCCGGCTTCGTCGGGCGCGAAGCCCTTGCACGGCGGCAGGCGCAGGGGCCCGCGCGACGGCTTGCGACCCTTGCGCTCGACACCACCGACCGCGAGGCGCACGGCGGCGCCTCTTTGATGCTGGACGGCAAGGTGGTGGGCACCGTCACCTCGGGGGCCTGGGGTCATCGCACGGGCCTGAACCTTGCACTGGCCTTCGTCCTGCCGGAACTGGCCGCGCCCGGCACCGCGCTGAACATCGACACCATCGGCGACCTGCTGCCGGCCCGGGTGATCCCGCCCGGTCCCTACGACCCGCAAGGCGCGCGCGCACGGTCCTAGCGTCCCTTTGCGACACCCTGACCCAGATGCACCCGCAGACGCTCGATCATGCGCCGGTGCACGCGCCGGTGGCGGTTCCTCAGATGCACCACGGCAAAGACGGGCTGGTCTATGCGAGGGGCCCGCGCCACCCGCCGTGCCTCGCCCGCGCGCACCATCTCGGCCACGCTGTCGCGCAGAAGGTATGTGCTGCCCCCGAAGGCCGTCAGCAGGCCTCGGATGACGGCGTGCTGGCCGCTGGACACCTGCCCCCCCGAAAGAAACGGCAAGAGCGCCGCGTGCGCCCGCGAAAAGGCGGGGGAAAAGTTGGCGAGGATGTATCGGTCCGGGCGGACCTGGTCGATGTGATCGACCTCTGTCGAAAGCATGTCGTAGCGCACCGAACCCAATGTTTCAAAGTGGATGTCAGGGTTGGGGCGCGGCGAGTAGATGATTGCAAGGTCAAGCGCACCCTCCATGACGTCGGCACACATCTGGGTGGAATAGTCGCCCTCGACGTATAGCGCGGCCTCTGGCACTGCCGATTGCAGCGCGGCAACCCACCCCGCGATACCGTCGGCCAGAAGATCGTGCTGGATGCCGATCCGCATGGTCATGGCCGCGCTGCCTGTGTCGCGCACCGCCTGCTTGGCTTCCGTCCAGGTCAGGCGCAGGGCGCGGGCGTGCGGTTCGAACCGAAGGCCCGCGGTGGTCAGCCGCGTGCCGGACCGGCTCCGCTCCAGCAGGCGGGCGTCAAGCTGGCGCTCCAGCGCACGCACCCGGCCAGACACCGTGGATTGCGTGACGCCCATCCGCTCGGCCGTCTTGTTGAAACTTCGGGTCTCGACGAGGTCGAGAAAGGTATCGATCAGCTCGGTCTGCATGGCGGCATCCTAATCGGTAAATCCGATCAAAACAGATGCGAAAACAAAATTGAAGAGACGTCGAATACGATGGAATACTTTCGGCGAACAGGGAAGGGAGACACCCCATGGCAGAGCTGCCGTCAACGGCCCGCGTGGTCATCATCGGGGGTGGCGCCGTCGGCGCCTCGGCGCTCTATCACCTTGCGCTGGCGGGCTGGACGGATTGTGTTCTGCTGGAAAAGAACGAGCTTACCGCAGGCTCGACCTGGCACGCGGCGGGCAACGTGCCGACCTTTTCGACGTCCTGGTCGATCATGAACATGCAGCGCTACTCGACCGAGCTTTACCGGGGCCTTGGCGCGGCTGTGGACTACCCGATGAACTACCACGTCACCGGGTCGGTGCGGCTGGCGCATTCGAACGAGCGGATGCAGGAGTTCCAGCGCGCCCGCGGGATGGGCCAGTACCAGGGCATGTCGCTGGAGATCCTGTCGCCCGACGAGATCCGCGCCAAGTATCCCTTCATCGAGACCCACGACCTGAAGGGCGCGCTCTACGATCCCGCCGACGGCGACATCGACCCGGCGCAGCTGACCCAGGCGCTGGCCAAGGGTGCGCGCGACATGGGCGCAAAGATCGTCCGTTTCTGCCCCGCCACCGGCGTCAGCCGCGAGAACGGCGAATGGATCGTTCACACCGCGCAGGGCGACATCCGCTGCGAGATCGTGGTGAACGCCGCAGGCTACTATGCGCAGCGCGTGGGCGAGTGGTTCCGCCCCTTTGGCGGGCGCACCGTGCCGATGATGGTGATGAGCCACCAGTACATGATCTTCGAGGAAGTGCCCGAGGTGCGCGACTGGTCGGCCGAGGTCGGCCACAAGCTGCCGCTTCTGCGCGACGTCGACGTGTCCTATTACCTGCGGCAGGAAAAGAACGGCTTCAACCTCGGCCCCTACGAACGGACCTGCAAGGCGCATTGGGTGTCGCCGGACGACCCGATGCCAGAGGACTTCAGCTTTCAGCTTTACCCCGACGATCTGGACCGGCTGTCGGTGCAGATCGAAAGCGCGATGGCGCGCGTGCCGGTGCTGGCCGAGGCGGGGCTTGCCAAGACGATCAACGGCCCGATCCCCTATGCGCCCGACGGCAACCCGCTGATCGGGCCCATGCCGGGCGTGCCGAACGCCTTCGAGGCCTGCGTCTTCACCTTCGGCATCGCGCAGGGCGGCGGGGCGGGCAAGGTGCTGGCCGAGTGGATCACAGAGGGCGCGACGGAATGGGACATGTGGTCCTGCGATCCGCGCCGCTTCACCGACTACACCGACCCCGACTACTGCACCGCCAAGGGGATGGAGGTCTACGGCCACGAATACGCCATGCATTTCCCGTGGCACCGCTGGCCCGCCGCGCCTGACCGCAAGCTGTCGCCGGTCCACGACAGGATCAAGGCGCTGGGCGGCCAGATGGGCGCCTACAACGGCTGGGAACGGGCGAACTGGTTCGCGCAGCCGGGCGACGACACAAGCGAAGAGGCGACCCAGACCTGGAACCGCGCCGGCCCGTGGGAGCCGCGCATCCGCGCCGAATGCGAGGCGGTGCGCGACGGCGTCGGCGTGCTGGACCTGCCCGGCTTTTCCCGGTTCCGCCTGACCGGTCCGGGCGCGGCAGACTGGCTGTCGGGCCGCATCGCGGGGGCACTGCCCAGGGTCGGGCGCCTGAACCTTGCCTATTTCCCCGACGACCGGGGCCGCATCCTGACCGAGATGAGCGTGGCACGGAACGGCGAGGACGACTTTACACTCATCACCGCCGCCACGGCCCAGTGGCACGACGGCGAACTGCTGGCGCGCGCCCTGCCCGAGGGCCTGACGCTAACGGACCGCACCCGCGACTTCTCCACGCTGATCGTGACCGGGCCGCAATCGCGCGCCCTGTTCGAGGCGATCGGCACAGAGGCCGACCTGTCCCTGCCCTGGCTGTCGCATCAGCGCGCTGTGGTCGCGGGCCGGGCCTGTGCACTGGCGCGGGTGTCCTTCGCCGGCGAACTGGGGTGGGAGGTTCACGCGCCCATGGTCGACATTCCCGCGCTCTACGACGCCATCGCCGGCGCCGGCGCCACGCCCTTCGGCATGTGGGCGCTGAACAGCCTGCGGATCGAAAAGGGCTATCGCGCGTGGAAGGGCGACCTGTCCACCGACTATTCCCTGCTGGAGGGCGGGCTGGACCGCTTCGTCAGGTTCGACAAGCCTCAGGCGTTTCCGGGCAAGGCCGCGCTTCTGGCCGAGAAGCAGCGCGGCGTGGCGAAACGCTTCGTCACCCTGACGGTGGATGCGGGCGCGTCGGACGCGCCCTACATGTCGACGCTCTGGCATGACGGCGCCGTGGTGGGCGAAACCACCTCGGGCGCATGGGGCTACCGCGTGGGCGCGTCGATCGCCTTGGGGATGCTGCGCGCGGACCTTGCCATGCCGGGCACGATGCTGGAGGTCGACATCTACGGCGAACGCCGCGCGGCCACGGTGCAGGAGGACGGGCCGCTTTGGGATCCCGCCAACGCGCGGTTGAGGGCCTGACACCATGGCGAACGTTCCGACGCAAGCGCGCGTGGTCATCATCGGCGGCGGCGTGTCCGGCTGTTCGGTCGCCTATCATCTGGCGAAACTGGGCTGGACCGACATCGTCCTCTTGGAGCGCAAGCAGCTGACCTGCGGCACCACCTGGCACGCCGCCGGGCTGGTGGGCCAGTTGCGCAACAGCCAGAACATGACGCGGCTGGCCAAGTATTCCGCCGATCTCTACCTCAAGCTCGAAGAGGAAACCGGCGTCGCCACGGGGATGCGGCAGGTCGGCTCGATCACGCTGGCCCTGACCGATGACCGGCGCGAGGAGATCCTGCGGCAGGCCACGCTGGCCCGCGCCTTCGGCGTCGAGGTGCATCAGATCAGCCCGGCCGAGGTCAAGGCGATGTATCCCCATGTCGAGGTGGGCGATGCCACCGGCGCGGTGCACCTGCCCGCCGATGGCCAGTGCGACCCCGCCAACATCGCCATGGCGCTGGCCAAGGGCGCGCGGATGCGCGGCGCGCAGGTGATCGAGGGCGTCAAGGTCGCCGGCGTCACCCAGGCCGGGGGCCGCGTGACCGGCGTGGACTGGGACAGCGGCAGAGAACGGGGCCATATCGCCGCCGACATCGTGGTGAACTGCGGCGGCATGTGGGGCCGCGACCTTGCACGCGCCTCTGGCGTCACCTTGCCACTGCACGCCTGCGAGCATTTCTACCTTGTGACCGAACCCGTCGACGGGCTGGGCCACCTGCCCGTCCTGCGCGTCCCGGACGAATGCGCCTACTACAAGTCCGACGCGGGCAAGATGATGCTGGGCGCGTTCGAGCCCAAGGCCAAGCCCTGGGGCATGGCCGGCATCCCCGAAGAGTTCTGCTTTGACGCCCTGCCAGAGGATTTCGACCATTTCGAACCGATCCTCGACATGGCCACGCGGCGGATGCCGCTGTTCCAGACGGCGGGGGTTCACACCTTCTTCAACGGCCCAGAAAGCTTTACCCCCGACGACCGCTATTACCTCGGCGAGGCGCCGGAACTGGCGGGCTACTGGGTCGCGGCGGGCTACAACTCGATCGGGATCGTGTCGTCCGGGGGCGCGGGCATGGCGCTGGCGCAATGGATGGAGGACGGCGAACCGCCCTTCGATCTGTGGGATGTGGACATCCGCCGCGCCCAGCCCTTTCAGCGCAACCGCCGCTACCTGCGCGAACGGGTGACCGAAACGCTGGGGCTGCTTTATGCCGATCACTGGCCCTACCGGCAGGTGGAGACCGCGCGCGGCGTCCGCCGCAGCCCGGTGCACGAACACCTGAAGGCCCGTGGCGCCGTCTTCGGCGAGGTCGCGGGATGGGAGCGCGCCAACTGGTTCGCCCGCGACGGGCAGGACCGCGCCTACCGCTACGACTGGCACCGCCAGAACTGGTTCGAGAACCAGCGCGCCGAGCATATGGCCGTGCGCACCGGCGTGGGCCTGTTCGACATGACCTCCTTCGGCAAGATCCGGGTCGAGGGGCGCGACGCCTGTGCCTTCCTCAACCATGTCTGCGCCAACCAGATGGACGTGGAACCGGGGCGGATCGTCTATACCCAGATGCTGAACGCGCGCGGCGGGATCGAAAGCGACCTGACCGTCACCCGCCTGTCGGAAACCGCCTTCCTGCTGGTCGTGCCCGGCGCGACACTGGTGCGCGACCTTGCATGGCTGCGACGGCACGCAGGCGACCGCTTTGCCGTCATCACTGATATGACGGCGGCAGAGGCGGTGTTCGTCGTCATGGGGCCAAGGGCGCGCGACCTGATGGCCGACGTCAGCCCCGATGACCTGAGCAACGCCGCGCATCCCTTTGGCACCGCAAGGGAAATCGAAGTTGGCCTGGGCCTCGCCCGTGCTCATCGCGTGTCCTACGTGGGTGAACTGGGCTGGGAGCTTTATGTTGGCGCAGATCAGGCGGCGCATGTGTTCGAGGCCCTGACCGAGGCGGGCGCGGACCATGGCCTGACGCTCTGCGGGCTGCACGCTCTGGACAGTTGCCGGATCGAGAAGGCGTTCCGCCATTTCGGCCATGACATCACCGACGAGGATCATGTGCTGGAGGCGGGGCTTGGCTTTGCCGTCAAGACGGCCAAGGGCGGCTTCATCGGCCGCGACGCGGTGCTGCGCAAGCGCGAGGCGGGACTTGCGCGCCGGATGGTGCAGTTCCGGCTCGAAGACCCCGAACCGATGCTCTTTCACAACGAGGCGCTGGTGCGCGACGGGCGGATCGTCTCGATCGTGACCTCGGCCAACTACGGCCACGCGCTCGGCGGCGCAATCGGGTTGGGCTATGTCCCCTGCCCCGGCGAAACCGCGGAAGATGTGATGGCTTCGGCCTACGAAATCGAAGTGGCAGGCGTGCGGCACAAGGCCGTCGCCAGCCTGAAGCCGATGTATGACCCCAAGGCGGAAAGGGTGAAGGCATGACAGAACTGACGGAAGTCCCGGCACGGCCCCGCCGTGGCGGAGGGCGCGCCGCCCGCGTGGCGCAGCGCGCCGCACCGCTGGCCGACAACATCCGGCCCGTCCGCCCCGGCATGGCCGGCGGACAGTATCGCCCCCTGACCGACGAGGGCATGGCGCGCATCCATGCCGCCGCGCTCGACGCTCTGGAACAGGTGGGGCTGTCACAGGCCCCCGTGTCGGGCATCGAGGCGATGACCGGCGCCGGCGCGGTTCTGGGTGACGATGGCCGCCTGCGCTTTCCCCGCGCGCTGGTCGAGGACATGCTGGCCCTGGCGCCGAAGGAGATCACGCTTTGCGCCCGGGACCCGCGCTTCGACCTGGAGCTTTCGGGCGCGCGCGTCCACTACGGGACCGCGGGCGCGGCGGTGAACATGGTCGACATCCGCACCGGCACCTACACGCCGTCCACGGCACGCGACCTTTTCGATGCCGCGCGGCTTGTGCATCACCTTGACAACATTCACTTCTTCCAGCGCTGCATGGTCTGCTGCGACGTGCCCGACCTGGTCGAAATGGACTTGAACACGCTCTACGCGGCGCTGGCGGGCACGACCAAGCACGTGGGCACCTCGTTCTCGGACCCCGCCAGCATGGACCCGGGGTTCGAGCTTCTGCACATGGTCGCGGGCTCCGAAGAGGCCTGGCGCGCGCGGCCCTTCGTGTCGATGTCGAACTGCTTTGTCGTGCCGCCGATGAAGTTCGCCACCGAAAGCTGCCTGTCGATGGAGGCGGCGATCCGGGGCGGGATGCCGGTGCTCTTGCTGTCGGCGGGACAGGCGGGCGCGACGGCGCCGGCGCCGCTGGCCGCCGCGATCGTGCAGGCGGTGGCGGAATGCCTGGCTGGCGTGGTCTATGTCAACGCGGTCAGGCCGGGGCATCCGGCGATCTTCGGCACATGGCCCTTCGTGTCGGACCTGCGCACCGGCGCGATGTCGGGCGGATCGGCGGAACAGGCGCTGCTGACGGCGGGCTGCGCGCAGATGCACCGCTTCTACGGGCTGCCGGGCGGCGCGGCGGCGGGCATGTCCGACAGCAAGCTGCCGGACATGCAGGCCGGCTGGGAACAAGGCATCAACACCGCGCTGGCGGGTCTTTCGGGCCTGAACATGGTCTACGAGTCGGTCGGTATGTACGCGTCATTGCTGGGGTTTTCCCACGAGGGGCTGGTTCTGGGCAACGACGTGATCGGCCAGGCGCTGCGCACCGTGCGTGGCATCGACGTGACCGAGGACAGCGTGTCGATCGAGGTGATGAAGGCCGTCTGCCTCGATGGCGGGCCGGGGCACTACCTGGGCAGTGACCAGACGCTGAAGCTGATGCAGTCGGAGTATATCTATCCCGAGGTCGGCAACCGGATGTCACCCAAGGAATGGGTCGAGGCGGGCCAGCCGCTGCTGCTGGACCGGGCGACAGCCAAGAAGGACGCGATCCTCCAGACCGCGCCGATCCAGGTCACGCCCGATGTGGACAGGGCCGTGCGCGCCCGGTTCCCGATGTATTTCTAGGGCCGGATTCTGCAGGCCGCGTGACGTCGGCATCGCGTCGGCACCATGTCGGCGCGCGGGATGGCACCGGCGGGGGAACGCCGCTTTGCGGCGTGCCTCCGGCGGGAGTATTTCCGAACAGAAGAAGCGGGGCCGATGCGCGATCCGGCCAGCGCGGGCCTGCCGGCGGCGCCGGCGGTTCCAGGGCGCGTTCCGCGTTGCGGCGGGGGCCCGGCGCGCGCCGGCCCCCGCCATCCGGATCAGGCGCCGAAGACGCGGGTCAGCGCGCCGTCGACGGCGTCGGTGATCTGGTCGATGTCGTCGGCGGTGGCGATCAGCGCCGGGCTGAAGCACAGCGTGTTGTTGAAGCCCGGCACAGAGCGGTTGGTGGCGCCGATGATGACGCCCTGCGCCATGCAGTCGGCGACCACGGCCTGCACCTTCTTTTCGTTCGCGGGCTCCTTGCTGGCGCGATCGGCGACCAGTTCGGCACCGCAGAAAAGGCCCTTGCCGCGCACGTCGCCCACGACGGCGTGCCTATCCTTGAGCGCATTCAGGTTCGCCATCAGGCGCTCGCCCATGTCGAGGGTGTTCTGCAGGAGGTTCTCTTCCTCGATGATCTTCATGTTCTCGATGGCCGCCGCCGGACCGGCGGTGCAGCCGCCGAAGGTCGAGATGTCGCGGAAGTAGTCCAGCGGATCGTCGGGGTTGGACTTGAACATGTCGAAGACCTTTTCGGTCGTCACCATGCAGGCGATGGCGGCATAGCCAGAGGCGACGCCCTTTGCCATGGTCACGAAGTCGGGCCTCACCCCATAGTGCTGGTAGCCGAACCACGTGCCGGTGCGCCCGACGCCGCAGACCACCTCGTCGATGTGCAACAGGATCTCGTACTTGTCGCAGATCTCCTGCACGCGCTGCCAGTAGCCCTCGGGGGGCGTGATGACACCGCCGCCCGCCGTGACGGGTTCGAGGCAGAGCCCGCCCACCGTGTCGGGACCTTCGCGCAGGATCACCTCTTCGATGGCGTCGGCGGCGCGCTGGCCGTAGTTCTCGACATCCCACTGGGCGCGGTATTCGAGGCAGTGCGGCACCTCGACGAAGCCGGGCGCGAAGGGGCCGTATTGCGCGTTGCGTTCCAGCTGGCCGCCCGCCGACATCGCGGCGATGGTCGAGCCGTGATAATCGCGCTCGCGGTACAGAATCTTGTTCTTCCTGCCGCCATGGCGCTTGTGCGCGATCTGGCGGATCATCTTGAACGCCTTCTCGTTCGCCTCGGACCCCGAATTCGTGTAGTAGACCCGGCTCATGCCCGGCATCTTGGCAATCAGCATCTCGGCGAAGCGCGCGCCGGGGATGGAGCCTGCGGAATTGGCGAAGTAGTTCAGCTGCAAGAGCTGGTCGCGCACCGCGTTGGCGATGCGTTCGCGCCCGTAGCCCACATTCACGGTCCAGACGGCGCCGGACACGGCGTCGAGGTGTTCCTTGCCCTTCTGGTCCCAGACGCGCATCCCCCTGCCTTCGACGATGATGCGCGGATCGGTCGTCTCGAACGGCTTGTGCTGGATCAGGTGGTGCCAGAGATGGGCGCGGTCGGCCTCGACCACGGCGCTGAGGTCGTTGGGATTGATCTGGGTGTTCATGACTGGATGCTCCGCAGGCGGGCCAAGCGGCCGGGCAAGGTATATCGGCGCGTCACGCTGCCTTATTTCAGGGCGGCCCGATAGGGCCAGTTGCCCAGCAAGCGTATGACCAGACAAGAATGGGTTTTACAAACCGATGTTTGCGCTTTCATTCTGGTGCGCGCGACGGGCCCCGTCCTATAGTCGCCGTATAAGCAAGAGTACCGTGCGCGCGCGGATGTGAGAAACAGGGAGACGATTGATGATGAAGAACAGAACGCTGAAGGGCGCAGTTGCTTCGCTTGCGCTGGTCTGCGCGGGCGGTTCGGTCCAGGCTGGCGGACACCTGAGCGAGATCACCGTGGCCTACTTCCTCGAATGGCCGATGCCGTTCCAGTACGCCAAGGTCAAGGGCATGTACGAAGAGGCGATGGGCCTCGACATCAACTGGGTCAGCTTTGACACCGGGACGGCGATGTCGGCCGCGATGGCCTCGGGCGACGTACAACTGGCCGTGAGCCAGGGCGTGCCGCCCTTCGTGGTGGCCACCTCGGCCGGGCAGGATCTTCAGATCGTGGACGTGGCGGTCAGCTATGCCGACAACGACAACTGCGTCGTTGCCGAGGCGCTGGAGATCGACAAGGACAGCGCGGGCGAACTGGAAGGCAAGAAGGTGGGCGTGCCGATCGGCACCGCTGCGCATTACGGCTTTCTCAAGCAGATGGACCATTTCGGCGTCGACATCACGACGATGGAAATCGTCGACATGGCCCCGCCGGACGGCGCTGCGGCCTTCGCGCAGGGCAGCCTAGACATGGTCTGCGGCTGGGGCGGCGCGCTGCGCCGCATGAAAGAGCACGGCAACGTGCTTCTGACCGGCGACGAGAAGACGGCGCTGGGTATCCTGGTGTTCGACGTGACCTCGGCCCCGGCCGAATTCGTGGCCGAGAACGAAGAGCTTGTGGCCAAGTTCCTTGCCGTGACCGCCGAGGCCAACGCCATGTGGAACTCTGGCGAGAACAGCGCCGAGATGCTGCCGGTGATCGCGCAGGACGCGGGCATGGACGAGACCGCGACGGCCGAGACCATCGCGACTTTCGTCTTCCCGTCCGTGGACGACCAGTTGTCGGCCGGCTGGCTGGGCGGCAACGCGCAGGAGTTCATGAACGGCGTGGCGCAGGTGTTCCTGGACGCCGGGTCGATCGACGCCAAGCGTGACAGCTATTCCAGCGCGGTGAACACCGGTCCGCTGGCCGCCGCCTCCGGCATGTGATCTGACGCGGACGGCCCCCGGATGACCGGGGGCCGTTCCCATTTTTCTCTGACCGAACTGGGGAACCGATGTCCGGTCTGACCATTTCCAATCTTTCGATGCGTTTCGACCTGCCGAACGGCGCGCATGTCCAGGCACTTCAGGACGTGTCGCTGAACGTCGGCGAAGGCGAGATCGTGTCGGTGCTTGGCCCTTCGGGCTGCGGCAAGACCACGCTTCTGAACATCATCGCCGGCTTTCTGGCCCCGACATCGGGCAAGGTCGAGATGAACGGCCACGTGGTGAAGGGGCCTGCGGCCGAACGCGGCATGGTGTTCCAGAAGGGCGCTCTTTTCGAGTGGATGAGAGTGCGCGAGAACGTCGATTTCGGGCCGCGCATGAAGGGCATGGCCAAGGCAGAGAGGGACCGTATCGCGGACCATCTGCTGGAAAGCGTGGGCCTGCAATCCTTCAAGGAAAAAGCCGTCTACGAACTGTCCGGCGGGATGCAGCAGCGCGTGGCCCTGGCACGCTGCCTTGCCAACGACCCTGACGTGATCCTGATGGACGAACCGCTGGGCGCGCTGGACGCGCTGACACGCGAGAAGATGCAGGGGCTGGTTCTGAAGCTGTGGAAAGAGACCGGCAAGACGGTCATCCTGATTACCCACTCGGTCGAAGAGGCGCTTTTGCTGGGGGAACGTCTTATCGTGATGGCGCCGCGCCCGGGGCGCATTCACAAGGAATACAAACTGCCTTTCGCCGATCTGGGCGTTGACGCCGACCTGCGCGAGGTGAAGAAATCCGACGGGTTTTCCGACACCCGAGAGGAGATCCTTGGCATGATCTGGGAGATGGAAGAGGAAATCATGGGCCGCACGGAGGTGGCGACATGACCGTCCTGATATTCTACGTGGTGCTTTTCGTCGTCGCTTTCCTGTTGGTGGGCCTGGTGCGCCGCCAGATGGAGGATCGGCACGATTTCACCAGCCTAAAGACGGTGACGTTCGGCGACGAAAGCGCGGTGCGCCCCGATCGCGCGGCCTCGGTGATTTCTGTGCTGACGATCTTCCTGATTTGGGGGGCCTTCACCGGGTCCAAGATCATGCCGATTCATGTGCCCGGCCCGTTCACTGGCACGACAGAGTTCACTTATACAGCGCAGAACGCCGCAGGAGAGACCGACGACGCGATCGTGCGCGTGATCGTGCACCCCATCGAGGTGGACCCCGGCGAGCAGGAGATCGAGCCGGGAGACGGCTTTGCAAAAAACGACGTGGACACGGTGGCCGAATGGCGCAGCACCCTGATCCGCGCAATCCGAAATGACGAGGGATCAGACGACGACGCCTTCGCGATCATTGCCGTGGACGGCAAGCCCATCGCGCCCGACCAGACCGTCAAGGTGGCGGATGGCCAGGTTGCGATGACGCCCAAGGGCTCTCTCAATTTCTCGCCCGCCAAGGGCATGCAGATGGAGCCGATCTGGCTGCCCTCGCCCGAGACGGTGGTCAAGCGCTTCTTCGAGATCGCGTCCGAGGGATACCAGAACTTCACCCTGTGGGAGCATCTTGGCTGGTCGCTTCTGCGGGTGATCGTGGGCTTTGTGCTTGGCGCTGCGGTGGGCATTCCGCTGGGTTACGCGATGGGCCTGTCCGGGTGGTTCCGCGGCTGGTTCGATCCCATCGTCGAATTCATGCGCCCGGTGCCGCCCCTTGCCCTGATTCCGCTGGTCATCATCTGGTTCGGCATCTGGGAAACCGGCAAGATCATCCTGCTTTTCCTTGCCGCGCTGTGGATCATGATCATCGCGGCGCGGGCCGGCGTGTCGGGTGTGAACATCACCAAGATCCATGCCGCCTACAGCCTTGGCGCGTCAAGGTGGCAGATCATGCGGCACGTGATCGTGCCCAACAGCCTGCCCGAGATCTTTACCGGCGCGCGGGTGGCGATGGGCGTCTGCTGGGGCACGGTCGTGGCGGCGGAACTGGTGGCCGCGCAGAAGGGCGCGGGCATGATGATCATCGCGGCGTCCAAGTTCCAGCTGACCGATATCGTCATCATGGGCATCGTGCTGATCGGGATCATCGGCTATTCCATCGACATCCTGATGCGGCGGGCCGAAAAGATCCTCGTGCCGTGGAAAGGCCAGTCCTGACCGGGTCCGGCTGGACCTAGCGGCGGCCGCGAATTTGCGGCAAGCTGGGTCCAGTCATGTCCATTCCAGCCGAAGCCTTCTTTCTGGGTGACGAGACCGGCGGCACGTTGCAGCAACGGCTGAAACGGCTGGTGGTCGAGGGCATCCTGTCGTCCCGGTTCCAGCCCGGAGAGCGGATGCCGTCAAGCCGGGCGCTGGCCCGGCATCTTGGTGTCAGCCGGATCACCGTGACGCTGGCCTATACCGACCTTGTGGCCGACGATTACCTTGTCTCGCGGGGACGGTCGGGGTATTTCGTGTCGCGCACCGCGCCCGTGGCACCTCGGTTCGAGCCGCAGGGCAGACCTGCCGACAGCCAGGTCGACTGGTCGCGCTTTCTTGCCCATCGCAGCACGGGAGAGCGCGGCATAGAACGGCCCGCTGACTGGCAAAGCTATCGCTATCCCTTTATCTACGGGCAGGCGGATCCGACGCTCTTCGATCATCAGAACTGGCGGCTGTGCGCGCTTCAGGCGCTGGGCCAAAAGGAATTCGACGCCCTGACCGCCGACCACTACGAACGCGACGATCCAAAGCTGGTGGAATATATCCTGCGCCACATCCTGACGCGGCGGGGCATCGCGGCACGGCCCGAGAACGTGCTGGTGACGATGGGGGCGCAGAACGCGCTGTGGCTGGCGGCGCAGTTGTTGCTGACCCAGAGGCGGACCGCCGTGGTGGAAAACCCCGGCTATCCCGGCCTGCGCCAGATTCTGGAACAGACGCGCTGCCGAACGATCAGCGTGGACGTGGACGCGGGCGGGCTGCCGCCAGAGGCGCTGCCAAAGGGCGCGGACGTGGTGTTCACCACGGTCAGCCACCAGTGCCCGACGAATGCCACCATGCCGCTTGCCCGGCGCAAGGCGCTGCTGGACCGGGCGATGCGCGACAATTTCGTGATCGTCGAGGACGATTACGAATTCGAAATGGCGTTCCGGCAGGCGCCTTCTCCCTCGCTCAAGTCGCTGGATGCGGCGGGGGCGGTGATCTACGTGGGCAGCTTTTCCAAGTCGCTGGCGCCGGGGCTGCGGCTGGGGTTCCTCGTGGCGCCGGTGGCCTTCGTGCAGGAGGCGCGGCGGATGCGCGCCACGGTGCTGCGTCATCCGCCCGGACTGATGCAGCGGACGGCGGCGCATTTCCTGGCGCTGGGGCATTACGACGCCCAGATCAACCGGATGCGCAAGACCTATGCCCGGCGCCGGCAGGTGATGGAAGCGGCCATCGACGCGCAGGGACTGACGGTGGCGGGCGCCGCCGAAGCGGGGGGGTCGTGTTTCTGGATGCGCGCGCCCGAGGGTGTGGACACAGAGGATCTGGCGCGGCGGCTGCACCGGCGCGGCGTGGTGATCGAGCCGGGCGCGTCCTTCTTCGATCCCGCGCGGGCCGAGCGCGGATATTACCGGCTGGCCTATTCGTCTATCCCGACCGAACGCATCCCCGAGGGCATCGCGCTTATCGCGCGCGAGATCGCGGCCACTGGACCGATCGCAGCGGCCTGACTGGCCCTATGAGGACGCGCCGCGCGCGGGCTAGGACACATGGGCCAGCCGCGCTGCACGCGGCCACGAACCATGGGGAACGCGCGATGAAGATGACGACCGAGGAAGCCTTTGTGAAGGTGTTGCAGCGGCACGGGATTTCCGATGCCTTCGGGATCATCGGCTCCGCGTTCATGCCGATCTCGGACCTGTTTCCGCGCGCGGGTATCCGGTTCTGGGACTGCGCGCACGAAGGCTCGGGCGGGATGATGGCCGACGGCTACACCCGCGCGTCCGGCAAGATGTCGATGATGATCGCGCAGAACGGGCCGGGCATCACCAACTTCGTCACGGCGGTGAAAACGGCCTACTGGAACCACACGCCGCTTCTGCTGGTGACGCCGCAGGCGGCGAACAAGACGCTGGGCCAGGGCGGGTTCCAGGAGGTCGAGCAGATGGCGCTGTTCAAGGACATGGTCGCCTACCAGGAAGAGGTGCGCGACCCCTCGCGCGTGGCCGAGGTGCTGAACCGCGTGATCCTGAAGGCCAAGCGCGCCAGCGCGCCCGCGCAGATCAACATGCCGCGCGATTTCTGGACGCAGGTGATCGACATCGAGTTGCCCGCGGTGGTCGAGTTCGAGCGGCCCTCGGGCGGCGAGGCGGCGATTGCAGAGGCGGCCAGGCTGCTGGGCGAGGCGAAGTTCCCCGTGATCCTGAACGGCGCGGGCGTGGTTCTGGCCGGCGCGATCCCGGCCTCTATGGCGCTGGCCGAGCGGCTGGATGCACCCGTTTGCTGTGGTTACCAGCACAATGACGCCTTCCCCGGCTCGCACCCGCTGTTCGCGGGCCCCTTGGGCTACAACGGATCCAAGGCGGGGATGGAGCTGATTTCGCGGGCCGACGTGGTGCTGGCGCTTGGCACGCGGCTGAACCCCTTCTCGACGCTGCCGGGCTATGGCATCGACTACTGGCCCAAGGGCGCCAAGATCATTCAGGTGGACCTGAACCCAGACCGGATCGGGCTGACGAAGCCGGTGAGCGTGGGTATCGTGGGCGATGCAAGGGACGTGGCCGAGGGCATCCTTGCACGCCTGCCCGACAGCGCCGGCGACACCGATCGCACCGCCCGCAAGGACACCATCGCGCAGACGAAATCGGCCTGGGCGCAGCAGCTGTCCAGCATGGATCACGAGGACGACGACCCGGGCACCACCTGGAACCAGCGTGCCCGGACGGCCAAGCCCGAATGGATGAGCCCCCGCATGGCATGGCGCGCGATCCAGTCCGCGCTGCCGAAAGAGGCGATCATCAGCTCGGACATCGGCAACAACTGCGCCATCGGCAACGCCTATCCGACCTTCGAGGACGGGCGGAAGTACCTTGCGCCGGGCCTGTTCGGGCCTTGCGGCTATGGCCTGCCGGCCGTCGTGGGCGCCAAGATCGCCTGCCCGGACACGCCCGTGGTGGGTTTCGCCGGCGACGGCGCCTTCGGCATCGCGGTGACGGAACTGACGGCGATCGGGCGGCCCGAGTGGCCCGCGATCACCATGGTCGTCTTCCGCAACTACCAGTGGGGCGCGGAGAAACGGAACTCGACACTGTGGTATGACGACAATTTCGTGGGCACCGAACTGGACGAGGGCGTCAGCTATGCCGCCATCGCCACGGCCTGCGGGCTGAAGGGCGTGCAGGCCCGCAGCATGGACGAGGTGACGGACGCGCTGCACGCGGCGCTGAAGGACCAGGCGGCGGGGACCACGACGCTGATCGAGGTGCTGCTGAACCAGGAACTGGGAGAGCCGTTCCGCCGCGACGCGATGAAAAAGCCCGTCGAGGTCGCCGGGATCGACCCCGCCGACATGCGGCCGCAGGCGGTCTAGGGGCGCAGTCCCCCTGACCGCCGAGCCCCTGCCCGGAACAGCCGCGAAGCGGCCCGGGCAGCGGATGGCCGCCCCGACGGCCAGCCGCTTTGGTGACGTTTGCGCGCGCTCAGGGGTCGTCCGGTCTTGGCAGGGATAAAGCGCAGACCTCTGTCGTCGGGGCGGCTGTCCGCGGCCAGCCGCGGCCCTCTGTCGGCGCCTACTCCACCGGCGTGGTGCGTCCCATCGCCAGCGTGACGGCTGTGGCCGCCACGATGTCGGACACGCTCGCCCCCCGGCTGAGGTCGCAGACGGGACGCGCGAAGCCTTGCAACAAGGGACCGATGGCCTGCGCGCCGGCCAGTTCCTGGCAAAGCTTGTAGGCGATGTTGCCCGAGTTGAGGTCGGGGAAGACCAGCACGTTGGCATCCCCCCGCCCCAGCCCCTTCTTCGCGGCGATGGCAGGGTTCAGCGCGGCATCCCCCTGCACAGGGCCGGCAAAGCCCGTGGCGGCAGCGACGCCGGCCACGAGATCGACGCTGTCGCCGGTGCCCGACGTGCCGGTGGAATAGGACAGAAGCGCCACGCGGGCCTCACCCAGAAGAGCCGTGGCGGTAGTGGCCGAGGCGCGCGCGATGGCGGTCAGCGCGGCGGCGTCCGGCGCGACGATCACCCCGCAATCGGCAAAGATCAGCTCTCGCCCGTCCGGGAACAGCATCAGGAAGCACGACGAGGGCTGCGCGACGCCCCCCGCCAGCCCGATGGCCAAAGCGGCGGCCTCGATCACCCGGCGGGTCGGCGTTTCGGCGCCCGCCACCATCGCATCGGCCTCGCCCGCCGCGACCATGGCGGCGGCGCGGTAAAGGGGCCGGGTCAGCATCCGTCGGGCCACGGGCTCCTTTATCCCGCGCGGGCCGGTCAGGGCTGCCAGTTGCGCCTCGGTCGGGTCGGCGACGGGGACAGGGGTGCAGATGCCCCGCGCCAGCATCTCGGCCCGCGCCTCGGCCGTGCGCGGTTCATCCCATTCGGGGAAGACGACGCGCGCGCCCTGCCCCGTGACGGCGGCGATGGATCGGTCGATGGCGTTCATGCCCCGAGGTGGCGGCGGACGGGCCGCTGCGTCAAGGGCAAAGCGCCCCGGTCAGCCTTGTTCCGGCCGCGCTGCGGCCATTTCGCGAAAGCGTTCGTAGAGCATGACGTATTCTGCGGGGATATCGCGGAAGGACAGCAGCCCGGCGACGCGCCCTGCGTCCATCACCGGCAGGTGGCGGAACGCATCGCCCAGCCGCGCGGCCAGCGTGTCGGAAATCGCATCGTCGATCCCCACGGTGACGGGATCGGGGGTCATGATCTGCCCGGCGGTGGCGGTGTCGACCGACAACCCCTGCCCCACTGCACGAAACACGATGTCGCGTTCGCTGAGGATGCCCAGAAGCCGGTCGCCATCCAGCACCGCCAGCGCGCCGACGCCATGCTGCGCCATCAGACGCGCGGCCTGCCGCAGCGTGGTGGCGGGCGCCACGGAATGCACCGGACGGTCGCCAAGGATATCACGGATCGTGCTGGTCATGGGCGTGCCTTTCGCCGGATCGCGCCTGACGGTAGCGGGGGCGCGGGCCGGGCGCAACGGCTCAGGCCAAGTCACCACGGGCGCGCAGGGCGCTGACCATGCGGGCGTTCTCCAGCGCGATGACGCTTTGATCGGCGAAGGTGCGGGCCAGCGCCGTGGCCTCGGCGCCAAAGGGGCGCACGGTCTGGCGGTAGATGGTGAAGGCGCCGGTCAGGCGGTCGCCCGACAGCATGGGGATGGCCACGAAAGAGCGCGCGCCGCCCAGATCGGCGGTGGCATAGCGCAAGGGATCGTCGGTGCGATAGATGTCTTCTGCCCGCACGTCGATGATGTTGACGATCTCCCGCGCGGCCTCCATCCGGCCAAGTCCGGTGCGGGCGCTGACCTCGAAACTGCCCCGCGCCTCCAGCCAGTCGCGGAAGGGCGCGGGGATGCCGCGCATGTAGCTGGCGCGGAACCGGCGCGCGCCCTGATATTCCATCAGGATGCCGTATTCGGCCTCGCACAGCTGCAGCGCAAAGCCGAGGATGGCGTCCATCACCGCGGTGGTCTCGCCCTTCGCGCGGCTGATGATGCGCAGGACCTCGGTGAGCGCGGCCTCGCGGCGCAGGGCCTCTTCGAGGCTGAGCGCCAGTTCCGAGATCACCGCCGCCTGGTCGGTCTGGACGGGCGGCGCTGCGGGGGTGCCGTCCAGCCTGTCGCGCAGGTCGATCTTGGACGACACCTGAAGCTTGCGGTAGATGGTGGCCAGATGGGTGCGCACGGTCGATGGCGCGATGCCGAGGCGCAGCGCGATATCCTGATAGGTGTCGCCCGCGGCATAGGCGGTGGCGATCTCGATCTCTCGGGGGCTGAGCGGCTCTTCGCTGGGCAAGGCACGGGTCCTGTGGGTCGGGTCCGGCCATCCTGAGCCAGCCGCGCCACCCGCACAATCCCGCAGATGCAGGAGTGCGCCTCCTGCAGGCAAGTCTTTGAAATTACCGCATCTGCCGGATACCGGCGGGCGGGCGCGGCGGCTAGGATCGGGCAACACAGCAGGGACCGCGCCATGACCATGAACTCGACCATCCGGACCAAAACCCCCGCCCGGCACGAAGGACGCTCCTGATGCGCTGGCGCATCCTTGCACTGGTCTTCGCCGCGCGGGTCGGGCTGGGTTTTCAGTTCCAGACCGTCGGGTCCGCCGGTGACGGGCTGACGGTGGCCTTCGGGCTGGATTACGCCGGGCTGGGGCTGATGATCGGGCTCTTCATGATGCCGGGGCTGGTGCTGTCGCTGCCTGCGGGCCTGTCGGGGCGGCTGATGTCGGACCGGGGGCTGGCCGGGCTGGGGCTGCTGGCGCTGACCGCGGGCGGGCTGCTGTCGGCGACGGCGCAAGGGCCGGCGATGCTGGGCGCGGGCCGGGTGATGGCGGGCGTGGGGTTCCTCTTGGCCAACCTCTATTTCACCAAGATGGTCTCGGACTGGTTCGAAGGCCGCGAGATCGCCACGGCGATGAGCATCCTTGTCACAAGCTGGCCGCTGGGCATCGCGATGGGGCAGATCGGGCACGCATGGCTGGCCGAGACCTTTGGCTGGCAGGTGCCGTTCCTCGCCGCCTCGGCCTATTGCGCGGTGGCGGCGGCGTGGATGCTGACGCTTTACCGGTCGCCGGATGGCGCGAAAGGGCCAGCCCCGGGCGCGGCGCTGCGGCTGACCGGGCGGGAACTGGCGCCGGTCCTGTGCGCCGGGACCGCCTGGGGCGTCTTCAACGCGGGCTATGTGGTGTTCCTGAGCTTTGGGCCCCTGATGCTGGAGCAGCACGGCGCCACGGCGGTGGCCGCCGCGGGCACGATCAGCCTTGGCAGCTGGCTGATGATCGGGTCGAGCGCGCTTTGCGGACACCTGGCCGACCGCTTCGGGCGGCGCGACACGATCCTTGCCGTCTGCATGGCAGGGGCCATCGGGGCGCTGCTTCTCTTGACGGTGCCGGGCGGCGGGCTGGCGGGCAGCGTGCTCTTCGGGCTTGTGGCGATCGCGCCTGCGGGGATCATCATGGCGATGTCGGGGCAGGCCGTCGCGCGAGAACGCCGGGCCATGGGGATGGGCGTGTTCTTTACGCTCTATTACATCATCATGTTCGCGGTCCCGCCGATCGGGGGCACGATCCTTGACGCGACCGGGCGGCCAGAGGCGGTGCTGCTTCTGGGGATGGGGCTGTTCCTTTCGGTGGTGCCGCTGAGCCTGATGTTCCGGCGGATCAGGGCGCGCCCGCAGGCGGGCATGGCAATGGAAGGCGCATGATGCAGCTGCGAAAGACGGTTCTGATCCGCGAGATCGTGGACACCGACGAGACGGGCGCGCCCTGCGACAGGCTGTGCCGGGTGGCGGCGGTGGCGGTGATCCGCAACCCGCTGGCGGGCGAGGGACGCGACGATCTGGGCGCGCTGTTCGAGATCGGCGCGGCCCTGGGAGAGCGGCTGGCGGCAGAGGCGCTGGCGTCGCTGGGCGCGCCCGCGGTCTGCTACGGCAAGGCGGCCATCGTGGGTGCGGCGGGGCTGGCAGAGCATGGCGCGGCGCTGCTGCACCCGCGCTTCGGCGCCCCGGTGCGCGTGGCGATCGGCGGCGGCGCGTCGCTGATGCCGTCCAGCGTCAAGCTGGGGGCGGTGGGCGCGCCCATCGACCTGCCGCTTGGCCACAAGGACGAGGCCTGGTCCTTCGACCATATCGACACGCTGACCCTGTCGCTGGGCGACGCGCCGCGCGCCGACGAGATCGCGGTGTGCCTTGGCCTGTCGGACGGGGCGCGGCCCCGGGCCCGGTCGGGCAAGGGACCGGGGCTGCCGCCGGGCGCCTAGGGCGTATCGCACTCAACCGGAGCCAAGGCCGACGAGGCAGATGAGGCAGATGAGGCAGCGTTTGCCAAGCCAAACGCGTTCGTCTGCCTTGGCGAGGGCGATTGTGTGCGAAACGCCCTAGGCGCGGGCGAGGTCTATCGCCTCGGACAAGAGCTCCAGCCGCCCGATCTGGTTGGCGAGGATCAGGACAAGGCGCGCGTTCATCGCCGCGGCCTCTGCGTCGGTCATGTCACGCTGCGCGTCGGTCAGGCGTTCATAGAACGTGTCGGGGCTTTCGATGTTGGGCGTCAGGATCAGGCTCATGCCGCGTCCCCCGTGGTGGCGCGGGCGATGGCCGCGCGGATGGCGTCGGGATCGAAGCGGCGCCAGCGCGCCGCGACGTGCTGATCGGGGCGGATCAGGTAGACCGCGCCGGGGCCCTTGTCGTAGCGCTTGGCCACAAGGCCCTGCGCGTCGGTGAAATCGCGGCCATCGACCAGTTGCAGGGGCGTGAAGGCGCCCGCCTCTACCGGCGCGGGGTCGAGGCCGAGGACCAGCAGGGTGAACCCCTCTCCCAGCCGGTCTAGCAGCCATCCGGGGCGGCCGTCCTCGGCGATGGGGGCATCTGCGGCGCAGGTGCCGGGGGTCATGCGGCCCTGCCAGGCGTCAGCGTCCGGGGTGTTGAGCGCGCTGTTCGCATAGGGCGTCGGCGTCGACAGCCGGCCAGAGTTCACCAGCGGGCGGGCAAATTCGCAGGTCCGCGACAGGTGCAGCACCGCGTCGCGATAGGTGCGCGAGGCCCCGTTCTTTGGCGTGATGAAATCGGTGGAGCGGGTGGAGTTCAGCAGGTTGTCGTCGGCGGCAAAGGCGCGTTCATCGTGGTAGGTGTCCAGCAGCGCCTCTGGCGCGTCGCCCCGGATCACGGCGGCAAGCTTCCAGCCCAGGTTGTCGATGTCCTGCACGCCGGTGTTCGCGCCGCGCGCGCCGAAGGGCGAGACCTGGTGCGCCGCGTCGCCCGCGAACAGCACCCGGCCATGACGGAAGCGGTCCACCCGGCGGCAGGCAAACTGGTAGACGCTGGCCCATTCCAGTTCAAACGCGACCTCCTCGCCCAGCATGGCGCGGACGCGGGGGATGATGTTTTCGGGCTTCTTCTCTTCCTCGGGGTCGGCGTCCCAGCCCAGCTGGAAATCGAGCCGCCAGACACCGTCGGACTGCTTGTGCAGAAGCGCCGATTGCCCCCGGTGGAAATCGGGGTCGAACCAGAACCAGCGTTCGGTCGGGAAATCGGCCTTCATCACGATATCGGCGATCAGGAAACGGTCCTGAAAAAACTGGCCGGTGAAGGCGGCGCCGACCATGCGGCGGATATCGGAATTGGCGCCGTCACAGGCGATGAGCCAGTCGGCCTGCATCTCGAAGATGCCGTCGGGGGTTTCGACGGCCAGCGTCACGTGGTCGTCATGGCGCTTCAGCGAGACGACCTTGTGCTTCCAGCGCAGGTCGATCAGCGGGTTCGCCGCGCAGGCGTCCACCATGTATTCCTCCAGGTAGTATTGCTGGAGGTTGATGAAGGCGGGGATCTTGTGGCCGTCTTCCGGCAGAAGGTCGAAGGTATAGACCTGCTGGTCGCGCATGAAGACGCGGCCCAGCTTCCATTCGATGCCCTTGTCGAGCATGGGCCGGGCCACGCCCAGCCGGTCCCAGATTTCCAGCGGGCGCTTGGCATAGCAAACGGCGCGCGAGCCGACCGAGACCGTGTTGTTGTCGTCGAGCACCACCACGCGCAGGCCGCGTGCGGCGAAATCCAGCGCGGCGGTCAGGCCGATGGGGCCCGCGCCGACCACGACGACGGGGTGGCGGACGCTTTGGCCCGTCACCTGTTCGGGCGACGGGACATAGGCGAATTCGGGAAAGTCATAGGTGGCGAGCATGTCAGACCTCGCTCAGCTCTTTCTCGTGCAGCCATGCGGCCTGGCGGGGCGCGCGTTTCGTGCGCGTCCATTCCTCCAGCATCTCGTCCTTGACCTCGGACGCGCGGGCGGCCTTGGCGGCGGCCTCGGGGTCGTCATAGGCCAGTTCGATCCGGTGGCCGTTGGGATCGAAGAAGTAGATCGAGTGGAACACCGAATGGTCGGTGACACCCAGAACCTCGACGCCGTTGGCCTCCAGGTGATCCTTGTAGGCGACGAGCGTGTCGCGGTCGGCCACCTTCAGCGCCAGGTGCTGCACCCAGGCGGGGGTGTTCTCGTCCCGGCCCATCTCGGGCTTGGTCGGCAGTTCGAAGAAGGCCAGCACGTTGCCGTTCCCCGCGTCGAGGAAGATGTGCATGTAGGGGTCGGGTTCATGGGTGGACGGCACGTGGTTTTCCGCGAAGGCCAGCGTGTAGTCCATGTTCAGGTTCCTGCGATACCACTCGACCGTTTCCTTCGCATCCTTGCAGCGGTAGGCGACGTGGTGGATCTGCTCGATCTTCAGCTGTGGCGCGGACATCCCTGGCTCCTCCCATATTCGTTGCATTTGCAATGAATGGAGCAGGAGAAAATCGCGCAACATGATCCAGATCAAGGCGCGGTCGGGAATCGGGCGCGCTCAGCGCGCGCCGCCACCCCGCCCCGGCAGGCGCAGCTTGCGCATGGCGGGCAAAAGGAAGGTGATGAAGATCGCAACGATCAGGATGACAGAGATCGGGCGGCCCAGCATGTAGCCGATCACCTCGCCCTCCGAGATCAGGCGCACCTGATGCAGCGAGCGTTCCGCGATCTCGCCCAGCACGAAGGCGATCACCAGCGTCAGGCGCGGATAGTCGAAGCGGATCATCAGGTAGCCCAGAATGCCCATGATGACGGTCAGCAGCACGTCGGCCATCCGGCCTTCCAGCACGTAGACGCCCGTCAGCGACAGCATGACGACCACGGGCACGATGATGTTCACGTCGATCCGGGTGATGAGCACAAGGAACCGCGACAACAGGATCCCCAGCACAGAGGCAGAGATCGCCGATACGGTCAGCGCCACGATCAGGCCATAGATCTCGCGCTCGTTCTGCAACAGGATCGAGGGTCCCGGTTCCATTCCGTGCAGGACGAGGATGGCAAGAAACAGCGCGGTCTCGGCGCTGCCGGGGATGCCGAAGGCCACCGTCGGGATCAGCGAGCCGCCGTCCTTGGCGTTGTTGGCCGACTCGGGCGCGATCACGCCCTTGATGTTGCCGGTGCCGAAGGTGTCGCGGTCCTTGGCCGTCTGCGCGGTCGAGGAATAGCTGAGAAAGGCGGCGACGGTGCCGCCCAGCCCCGGCACCGCGCCGATGACCGTCCCGATGATGGACCCGCGCAACAGGACAGGCCAGTGCTTGAACACCGACAGGATGCCAAGCCCCACACCGGTGATCTTCATCTTGCTGGCGTCGCCGGCGCCGTCCTTGTCGTCGGCGACCGACCCGCCCTTGAGTGCCAGTTCGATCATCTGGCTGATGGCGAACAGCCCGGTCAGCGCGGGCACCAGCGGAATGCCGTCCCACAGGTAATCAAGCCCGCCGGTAAAGCGCGTGTCGCCGGTGAACTGGTTGGCCCCGGTGAACGCCAGCAAAAGCCCGATGCAGGCCGCCACCAGCCCGCGCAGAAGCTTGCCGCGCACCGACACCGCGATGGCCGCAAGGCCAAGGATCGTGAGCAGGAAGAATTCGGACGACCCGAAGCTGAGCACGACCTCGCGCGCCACGGGGATGAACAGAAGCAGCGTGAACAGCCCGATCAGCCCGCCCAGCGCCGAGGCCGTGGCCGAGGCGCCGATGGCCAGCCCCGCCTTGCCCTGCCGCGCCAGCGGATACCCGTCAAAGGTGGTGGCGGCATTTGGCGCGGTGCCGGGCGTGTTGAGAAGGATCGCGGAAATCGAGCCACCGAAAGAGGTCGCCCCCATCACGCCGCCCGCCAGATACATCGCGTCGAGCGGCGACAGCGTGTAGGTCACCGGGATCAGAAGCGCGAGCGCGGTTGTCCCGCCCAGACCCGGGATCACCCCAAAGGTCAGGCCCAGCGTGACCCCCACCATCAGGTAGGTCAGGCTGCCGCCGTTCAACACGGACAGGAACGCCTCCAGAAGCGCGTCGATACCCATGATTCATCCCGGTTGTCAGAGGGGGGCGCGCCGGACAGGGCCCGGCGCGCCCGAAAGGTTATTCAGAGGTTCCGACCAGGTCCTTGTATTCCTGGTAGAAAGACGCGAGGTCCCCCATCATGGCGGCGGTGTCCGCCGCCCCCATGAAGTCAAGCTCGACGCCCGCGCCCTCGGCCCAGGAGGTGACAGCGTCACTCTCGCTGGCGGCGGCAAAGCCGGCCTCAAGCGCGGCGATGACATCGGCCGGGGTGCCCGGAGGCGCGCCGATCACGCGGTTGAGCGTGAACTTGGCAAGTTCGGGATGCCCGATGTCGGTGGCCGAGGCCACGCCCGGCACGGCTTCGTCCTCTGTCAGGGTGAGGATCAGCTTCAGGTCGCCCGACCCGGTGCCTTCGAGGTAACGCGCCAGCGACGAGATCGGCTTGACCGTTGCGTCGACCTCGCCCGAGATCACCGCGATCATCGAGTCGTTCGATCCGGCGTAGCCGGTCACGTCGACGATTTCGCAGCCGATGATCGCCATCGAGATGCGCGTGGTGACGGACGCGGTGGACGTCGCGCCGGTATCCGAGAACTTGGGCGTGCCGATCGCGCAGAGATCCTCGACAGAGTTGATGTCGCTGTCGGCCTTGACCGCCATCGCGTAGCGCGCAACGGCGAGGTTGGCGATCCACGACACCTCTTCCAGCTTGAAGCCCTGGTCGCGGCCGGTGACCTCGTTCACGGTCAGGCCGGGGATGTTGTAGATCCCGATGGTATAGCCGTCCGGATCGGCGCGGTGCACCGCCTGACCGCCGCGTGCGCCGCCGGCGCCCGAGATGTTCTCGGGCACGACCGTGGCGCCCATCGCCTCGCCCAGCGCGGGCGCGAACTGGCGCACGATGGTGTCGAAACCGCCGCCGGGGCTGTAGGGGATCACGAAGGTGATCTCGTCATCCATCGGATAGTCGGCCCAGGCCGCCCCTCCGATCGACAGGCCAAGGGCGACGAGGCCCGTTACGATGCCTTTTTTCATGGTTATCCTCCCGTTTGTCGTTGTGGCGGTCCTTACCATGCCTTGAGGCCGCCCTTGGTGAACGGCAGTCCGCGATAAAGCTCGTAGTCCAGAGCCCATTCGAAAACCGCCACTTGAAACCCCAGAACCAGCAACCCGACGACCCCGGCCACGGCCAGCGTGCGCTTGCCGCGCAGGCGCACGAAGGCGGCGCAGAAGATCGGCGAGGCCGCAAGGATGCCCACCCCCGCCATCAGCGCAAAGGCCAGCACGATCCAGCCGACGCATTCCAGCTGGTTCAGGAACGCGGGGTTGTGCATCATCTCGCGCCGGCGAAAGCTGGTGCCGCCGAAGGTCTCGACGATGCGTGCGCCCGGCAGGGACGTGCGGCTCCAGATATCGAACAGCACCAGCACCATCATCGCCGCCGCCACCATGCCCGGAAACCGCCCCGATGTCGGGGAATAGCCGCGCGTGGTCAGCCACGCGGCCAGGGCGACGCCCAGCAGGACAACGGCAGGCCAGATCGAGGTGACCGAGCGGGGGCGTCTTCTGCGTCGGCGTCGTGCATTGCTACTCCGTCGGAAACCAGCAGGGACTTGATGACGACGGGGGTCGCGCCCGTGGCGCGAAGGACCTCGCCTATGTCTATGAAATCAAACTCTGAAAGCGCGATTCCGTCAATCGAGACGATGGCGCCGGGCACGGATTCCTCGCTGCGGATCTGCATCCCGATCAGCCCGCCCACGTCGCCATCGGTGACGATCACCAGCGGGTTTCCCTGCGCCAGCACCGGCTGAAGCCCGCGCACCACGCCGCGCCCCAGCGCCGCGAGACGGTGATAGGTGGCGCTGCCAGACCACGGCATCGCCACGGCCACGGGGGTCTCTCCCGATTGAAGGTCCAGCCGGGCCAGCGCCTCTGCCACCGCCGATGCAACGGCATCCGGGTCGATCGTCGCGGCAAGGTCCAGCGCCGGGGCGATGACCGCAAGGTTGCGCAGGGGCAGCGCGTCGTCGGGGTCGAGGAAGATGGTCGAGCCAGAGACCTGAACGGTATATTGCGACGCGCCCACCACCGTTGCGCGGATGCCCTGACGCGCTGGCAGAACCGTGTGGCCGTCCTGTTCCACGCGCAACGCAAGGGCGCGGGCAAGGTCGGGGCCGATGTCGCCCGTGTCGCCGGTCGCGCCCGACAGGAACTCTGACACGCCGCCAGAGAACACCAGCCGCGCGCCCTGCGGCACCGCGCCCAGCGGCGGAAGGCGCATGAAGCCCTCGACCGCCGCGCCGCGCACCGCCGACAGGATCGCGTCCGCCATCCGCGCGGCCAGTGCCGCGCGGGCGCCGGGGCTCAGCACCTCGCCCGCGGCCAGCCCGTGCCCCGCGGCCTGCAAATGGCGCGCACCGAAGGGTTCCAGACGCTCGATCCGGCCGTCCGCGTCCACCACCACCAGCCGCGCGCCCGCGTCGACCGCCGTGCGCGCCACGATCTCGCCGCCGGCGCAAACGGCGATCTTGGTGGTGCCGCCGCCCACGTCCACGTTGACGACCGGCGCGCCCTCTGCCGACAGCGCCGCCGCGCCCGACCCGTGCGCGGCCATCAGCGTTTCCAGCGCGTCGCCCGCGCTGACCGAAACGAACTTGCCGGCCTCGGCGGCAAAGATCTCGCCGATGCGGCGGGCATTGGCGCGGCGCGCGGCCACGCCCGTCAGGATCAGCGCGCCGGTGTCGATGTCCCCGGGCGCGATCCCGGCGGCGGCGTACTGGCGCGCGATGAAGTCGCCCAGAACGGCGCCGTCGATGGTGTTGCCCTCGGCATAGGGCGTCAGGAAGATCTCGGACTGAAAGCGCACGTCGCGCCCGGTGACGATGTATCGGGTGTCCAGCCGTTCCAGCGTGATGGTCGAGACCAGAAGGTGCGACGTGGACGACCCGATATCGACGCCGACGCTGGTCAGCTCGATCTGGTCCTCCTCGATCAGCGAGCGGCCAGCACCGGAAAAATGGATCTGGCCGCCCTGGTCGAGCTCGTCTGGGTGCAGCGCCGCGGTCACGTGTCCTCGGGCTTGTCGTATAGCGAGGGATCCATCCGGGTGCTGCCGCCGTTGGACGCGATATGCGCCTCGAACTCGGCACGCAGCTTGGGGTCTTCCATCCAGTAGGGGATAGAGGTGCCGCCTCGGTCACGTCCATCGCGGTATAGTCGATCTGCTTCTGTCCGGGCGGCAGGCCCGTGACGATGGTCGGATGGTTCGGCCCGAACCACGCTGTCAGGCGGAAAGGCTCGGCGGAAGAGTTGAAGTGCTGGTGATACCAGCGGTCGCCGCCGGGGGCGGCAGTGACCATGCCGAACTGCTCGTAGTCGACGCGCTGGACCTGGTCGCCGTGTCCGTCCTTCCACGGGTTCACGCCGCAGCGCTCGGGCCATGTATAGGTATAGCCCTTGCCCTTTATGCAGATCAGCACGGCCGCAGAGGTATGGGCGTGGCCCTTGGAATACTTGCCGGTCTCGTGCTGGCCAAGCCACAGGTAGAACTTGTTGCCGGTCATGAAGGGTTCCACCCGGCGCCAGCCGGGCGACCGGCGGTTGTCCAGCGGCAGGTCGCAGTTGATGACGTCGGGCACAAGATTGGTGCGCCGCATCGCCAGCCCGCGGATCGGGTCGGGCTCCAGATCCTCGTTGTACTTGTAGAAATCCTCGGACCCCGAGAACCGGCTCTGGAAGGTGCTGGGGCAGTTGAAGAGGAAATCGTTGTCGCCGATCAGGTTCAGTAGGTCGGGTGCGTGGTGCCCCGATCAGAAGCGCGGGTTCGGCGGTGGCGTTGACGATCCGGTGGTAGGCATTCACCGGGATCGAGAAAAGCGACCCCTTCTGCCATTCGAAGACGTGCTTCTTGCCGCCTTCCTCCATCCAGACCTCTGTGGTGCCGCGCCCTTCGGCGACAAGGTAGATCTCTTCATAGAGATGCTTTTCGACGTTCAGCGCGCCTGCGCCCGGCACCTCTACGACATACTGGCCCCATTTGCCTTCCGTGCCTTGCAGCTGGATATAGCTGCCGCGCCCGCCCATGCGGGGCCAGTCGGCCAGCTCAAGATCGCGCACGGTACGAACGCCGATCCCGCGAAAGATCGGAATCCCTTCGGATTCCATGAACTTGTCATAGTCAGACAAGGGTTGGCCGAACTTGCCGAAGCCCGCGCGCTCGCCGCGCTTGGGTTCATGCCAATGCACCATTCCGTCCAGATCGTGCGGCACCCCGTCCCTCCCCAGATGCGTTTCACTTCCGGGCGAGGATGTCGCAGCTTGGGGGGCGGGTCAACAATAATGGAATAGCGTTCCATATAGGGGAACAAATACCGACATCGGCGAAAGCCTCCGGCTCAGGTTTCGTCCATGCGGCGGATCCGCGACAGGCGCGGGAAGGCGCGGTACCAGATCCCGGCCACCGCAACCGCGCCAAGCCCGCCCGCCACCGCCGCCGCGACCGGCCCGATCAGCGCCGCGGACATGCCCGCGCGAAAGGCGCCGACCTCGTTCGAGGCGCCGATGAACACCTGGTTCACCGCGTTGACGCGGCCGCGCAATTCGTCCGGCGTCCAGAGCTGGATGAGAGAGGCGCGCACGTAGACGCTGACCATGTCGGCGCCGCCCGCCAGCGCCAGCGCCGCCACCGACAGCCACAGGGTCTCCGACAACGCGAAGACCACCGTGAACACCCCGAAGGCCGCCACCGCCCCGAACATGATGCGCCCCGCGTGGTTCTCGATCGGGCGCAGCACCAGAACCAGACCCACAAGGATCGCCCCCACCGCCGGCGCGGCCCGCAACAGCCCAAGACCCGACGGGCCGATATCAAGGATGTCGCGCGCATAGCCCGGCAATAGCGCCGTCGCCCCGCCCAGCAGGACCGCGAAGAGGTCAAGCGAGATCGCGCCAAGCACCACCTTGTTGCCCCCGATATAGCGGAACCCCGCGCTCAGCGTTTCCCATGTCGCGCCGCCCTTGCGGATGGTCTGGGGCAAGGGCGGGATGCCCAGCACGAAAAACGCCGCCAGCACGAACAGCACCGCGCTTGCGGCATAGGCGGCCAGTTCGTGCACGCCGTATAGAAGCCCCCCGCCACCGGCCCGCAGATCGTCGCGAACTGGTTGGTGCTGGAGTTGACGGCGATGGCGTTGGGCAGCTGATCGCGCGGGACAAGATTGGCGATGATCGCCTGCCGCGCGGGGTTGTAGAAGGCCCGCGCCGCCCCGAAGACCGACACCAGTGCAAAGATCGCCGCCACATGCGGCACGCCCGAGCGTGTCAGGATCAGCAGCCCCGCCGCCCCCGCCGCCATGACAAGCAGGCAGACACCAAGGATCGCACGGCGCGGAAACCGGTCGGCGACGCTGCCGGTCACCGCCACGAGCAAAAGCGCGGGCAGGAACTGCGAAAGCCCCACAAGCCCAAGGTCCACCGGGTTGCGCGTCAGGTCATAGACCTGCCACGCGACCGAGACGGTCTGCATCTGCACCGCGAACCCGGTGCAGACCAGCATCCCCAGTATCGCGCGAACCCCGGGCTGCGAAACGCGGCAAGCGCCTGAGCGCGCGACGCCACGGCCTAGCCCACGCGCCCGATGGCGGGGGCCGGGCGCATCATGGCGCCGCTGCGCTGTCGGGGGGCGGTGTCGGCCACGCGTTCTCCGGGTTGTCCGCGCCCACGCTATGGGTGGGCGGCGCCCTGTCAAGCCGATTAGAACGCCGTTCCGCAGCATGGAACGCGCCGTCACCCCGGCGCGGGCGACAACGCGACCTGATCGCGTGCCACGGACATGGATTTCAGCACGGCGTGCACCGTATCGCCGGGCGCCAGCGCCAGCGCCTCGGCGGCGCGGCGGGTGATGCGGGCCATGATCTCGTCGGGACCGACCGCATTGCGCACAAGCACGCCCGGCCCGTCGCCCGGGGTCAACGCCAGCACGCGGCCGGGCAGGATGTTCTGCGCGCTCAGCCCCTCGGGGCGGGCGCGCGACAGGATCACGTCGCGCGCCAGCACCCGCACCCGCACCCCCTGCCCCGGCGCGGCGGCCACGCCCGGCAGCCAGATCGGCCCCGCCGCCGTGTCCAGACGCGTGGTGCCGTCTTCCTCGTGCTCGGCGACGGTCGCCGGCAGCATCGCCGCGATCTCGCGCATTCCCAGCCCGCGCAGGGCGGCGGGATCGGACATCACCTGTGCCGTGGTGCCCTGCGCAAGGGCCTGTCCCGCCTCTATCACCAGCATCCGGTCGGCCAGAAGCTGCGCCTCGCCGATGTCGTGGGTGGACCATGACCACCGGCATCGGCAAATGGCGGCGCAGCGCGATCAGCTCTTCATGCAGCGCCTCTCGGGTGTCGCGGTCGACGGCGGAAAACGGGCTCGTCCAGCAACAGCACGTCCCGGCCGCCGGGCCAGCGCGCGGGCCAGCGCCACGCGCTGCTGCTGGCCGCCCGACAGCGCGGCAGGCCGCCGCCCGGCCAGACCGTCAAGCCGCACCATCCGCAGAAGGCGCGCGGCCTCGGGGCGCCGTTCCGTGCGCGGCAGATGATCCAGCCGCGGCGATCACGTTGCCCTCTGCCGTCATGTGCGGGAACAGCCCGTAGGACTGGAACACCACGCCCACCCGGCGCCGGTGCGCGGGCAGGCAGATCCCCGACCCGGTGTCGAGCCAGCGCGCGCCGCCGACGTCAATCCGCCCGCTGTCGGGACGCCACAACCCCGCGATCCCGCGCAAGGTCGTCGTCTTGCCCGACCCCGAGCGGCCCACAAGCGCCAGCATCTCGCCCGGCGCGACCCGGAAACGACAGGTCAAGCGGGATCGGCGCGGCGGCCCGCAGCGTCACCTCCAGCGGTCCGGGCGCGGCGCCGCTCATCCCAGCCGCCGCCCGACGCGGGCTGACAGGGCATAGGTGACCGCGATCCGCGGCCAGCGATATCGCAACCAGCACCGCAGACATGGTCCCCCGCCGACTGCCCGTCGAAGGCCTGCACCCGGTCGTAGATCGCGATGGCGATGGTCCGCGTCTCGCCGGGGATCGACCCGCCCACCATCAGCACGATCCCGAATTCCCCCAGCGTATGGGCGAAGGTCAGCACCATGGCCGTCATCACACCCGGCCACGCCAGCGGCAGGTCCACCGTCCACAGCGCGCGCAAGGGCGACATCCCGCAGCAGGCGGCGGCCTCGCGCACCTCGGGCGGGACCGCCTCGAACCCGCGCTGCGCGGGCTGGATGGCGAAGGGCAGGTTGAACAGCACCGACGCCAGCACCAGCCCCTGGAAGGAAAAGGACCAGAGGCTGGCCGAACAGCCCCTCCCAGATCTCGCCCAGGGGCGAGGCGCGGCCGAAGGCCACCAGCAGGTAGAACCCCAGCACCGTGGGCGGCAGCACCGGCGGCAACATCACGGCGGCCTCGACCAGACCCTTTCCGGGAAACCGCCGATAGGCCAGGAACCGCCCCGCGAGGATCGAGACCGGCAGCAGGATCACCACCGTCCAGCCCGCAAGTCTCAGCGACAGGAAAAGCGCACTCCAGTCCACGCCTCAGGCCCCCGGACCGCCGAAGCCGTGCCGCGACAGGATCGCCTGTCCCGGGCGGCGACAGCACGTAGGCGTGAAAGGCCCGCGCCGTGTCGCCCGCGCCGGGCAGCAGCGCCATGCGCTGGCGCAGCGGCAGGTGCCAGTCGCGCGGGATCGCTGCGGATGTGCCGCGGGCCGCCACCTGCGGGGCCAGCGCCAGCGACAGGGCGACAAGCCCGCCCTCGGCATTGCCCGAAAGCGCGAACTGCGCGGCCTGGGCTGACGTTCTCGCCCAGAACCAGTGCGGGGCGGATCGCCTCCCACAGGCCGCGCGTCACCAGCGCCTCTTGCGCGCGCATCCCGTAGGGGGCGTGTTCGGGGTTGGCGATGGCGAAGCGGGGCGATCCGGCCCGCGTCCCAGCAGGCGCGCCAGATCGTCCATCGCCGGGTCCGGCACCAGAAGACCGCCCCGGGGCGCGATCAGCGCAAGCTGCCCCTCGGCATAGACCGTGCCCGCGTCCGGCGTGACACCGTCGGCATGCAGGGCGGCGATGAACGCCTCGTCGGCGGACAGGAAAAGCTGGAAGGGCGCGCCCTCGCGGATCTGGCGAGAGAGATTGCCGCTGGAGCCGAAGGACAGGCGCACCGCCTGCCCGGTGTCGGCGGCGAAGGCGTCGGCAAGCTCGGGCAGCGCGAATTGCAGGACCGAGGCGGCGGCGATCACCGGCCTGTCGCCGGCCGCGGCCGCGCGCCTGACCGGCGCCGCGGCAAGCGCGGCGGCGGCCAGGACGAAGGCGCGGCGGGACAGGGTCATGGGGTGGACTCCGGCGGATATGTCTGGGCGGACATATCATCTGCGTCTGGCGCCTCCGTCAATGGCCCGCTGTCAGCGTCATCGCGCAGAAGCGCCCGCAACTCGTCCGCCGCGCCAGCGCCTGCGTCCGACGCGGCCTCTTCCAGCCTGGCGGTAAAGCGCCAGCACCCGTTCCCCGGTCTCGGTCAAGACTGCTCCGCCCACTCCCGGCCCACCGCGCGTGCCCTGCACCACCGGCTCCTGGAACATGGCGTTCATCGCCTCGATCAGCGACCAGGCACGCTTGTAGCTCATCTTCATCTCGCGCCCGGCGGCGGCGATGGATCCGGTGCGCGCGATCCCCTCCAGCAGGGTCGGCGCGTCCGGGGCCCATCATCTCGGCCTCGCCAAAGACGATGCGGATGCGCAGGCGCGGTGGATCGTCGGACGGGGTCAAGCGGCCAGCCTTTCGCCGGGGCCGCGCGTCAGGACAAGAGCCTGTCGGCGGCGGCCATCGCGCTCATCCCGCCGTCGATGCTGATGTCCTGCCCCTTGATCCAGGCGCTTTGCGGCGAGATCAGAAAGAGGATCAGGTCGGCCACCTCGGCAGGCGTGCAGGGCCGCCCGGCACGCGCCACGTTGCGCGCCATCCGCTCGCCGAAGGCGGCGGCGAAATCCTGAAGGAAGCCGGTGCTGACCGCGCCGGGGCTGACGCTGTTCATCCTGAACCCGCGCGCCACCATGCGTTCTGTCTCGGCCATCGTCAGCACGATCAGCGCCTCCTTCGACAGGTTGTAGGCCCGCGTGGCGTCGATCCCGCGTCCCGCCACGAACCCCGCCAGATCGGCCGGGTCGAGCGCCATCAGCGCCCTCACCTCGTCGAGGTTCTCCTGCCAGCCCGCCCCCGCGCGCGAGGCGGTGTTCACGATCGCGGCCCCCGGCGAAAGCTTGTCCAGCATCGCCTCCATGAACTGGCGCAGCCCGATGAAGTTCACCCGCAGGACCAACTCGGCCATGCCCTCGCGCGGGGGAAGTCCCGCGTTGTTGACCAGCGCGTCAAAGGGCCCGCCGGCCTGCGCCACCGCCGCGCGGATCGCTTCCGCGTCCGACAGGTCGCAGGCGATCCAACTCACCCCCGCCACAGACGGACTGGCGATGTCGAAGGCGGTAACCTCGTGCCCCGCCGCGACCAGCTTTGCCGCGGTCTCGGCCCCGATGCCGGTGGCCCCGCCCGTCAAGGCAACTTTCATGTGCCGCACTCCTTCCGCGGGTTTCCTGACCCCGTTCTGCGCCGATCTCAAGGAAATCTCCAGAAGATCATCAGCCGCGCCTCAAGCAGCGGGCCCGCAACCGGGGCAAGGTGATCTCACCAAGACAACGCAGCCACCCAGTCAGGAGAGACCCCGATGTCCGACATCAGCTTCAACCGCCCCGCCACTGCCCCCACATCTGCCCCCATCTCTGCCCCAGCCATCGCCCGCATCCTTGGCCTGTTCCGCAAGAGCGACACCGCGCCCTCGGCCCCGGCACCGACCTGGATCGACGATCCCGAAATGCGCGCACGCCTGTCGCGGGACGTCGGCCTTTGCCCCGAGGATCTGGGCGGCGCGCCCGCCTGGAACCCCAAACTGCCCTTCTTCATGCAGTACGGCGGCTGGTAAGTCGCCGCGCCAGCCCGGTCCGGTTGCCTGTTTTCCTCCCTGCGGGCATCCGGGCCGGGTCATGGCAAGCCCGGTGTCAGGCCCCGGCCCCGGCCGCCAGCGCCGCGATGCGATCGGCGGCGCGTGCCAGCCCGTCCGCATCCAGTTCCCCCATCTCGACACGGCCCAGCACCCTGCCCTCCCGCCCCTCGCGCGAGCGGGCATAGCGCGGGTCGTAGTGGGCGGCCATCAGCCCTGCGGCCAGATCCTCGTTGCGGCCTTCGGCCGCCATCCGCTGCCAGTCGCGCACGCGATCATGCCCCTGAAGCGGCACCAGCTGGCCCAGCGTGTCATGCAGCCGGGCGGGCTCTGCCGTCAGGTCCGCATAGGCGCGTGCAAGATAGCGCGCGCGCGCTGCCAGCGGGGCGGCCACGTCGATACGCGGCGCGGCGCACATGGCGGCCCAGACGCTCGGCGGCACCTGAAGCGCGCCGACCCTGCTCGATTCGGCCTCCACCACCACGGGCCGGGCCGGATCGAGCGTATCGAACGCGTGCGCCAGCGCGCCCTCGAACCCCTTTTGCGACGGCTGCCCGCCCGGCATCGCCCCCAGAAGCGAGCCGCGGTGCCGTGCCAGCCCTTCAAGGTCCACCACCTGCACGCCGCGCGCGGCCAGAAGGCCAAGGATCTCTGTCTTCGCCGTGCCCGTGTCGCCGTCGAGCAGGATCAGCCGCTGCGCCAGCCCCCGGTCATGCATCGCCGCGACCACAAGGCGGCGATAGGCCTTGTAACCGCCCGTCACCGTCTCGGCCCGCCAGCCCACCTGCGACAGGATCGACGCAAAGGACCCCGACCGCTGCCCGCCACGCCAGCAATAGACCAGCGGCCGCCAGCCGCCCGGCTTGTCCGCCAGCGGCCCCTCCAGATGCGCCGCAGCATTGCGCGCCACCAGAGCCGCGCCGACCTTGCGTGCCTCGAACGGGGCGACCTGAACATAGATCGTGCCGACCCGCGCGCGTTCGGCGTCCGACAGGACCGGCAGGCTGATCGCCCCGGGCACATGGTCCTCGGCGTATTCGGCGGGCGCGCGCACGTCGATCACGGTGTCGAACCCGCTGGTGCGAAAGGCGGACAGGGTGTTCAGCGTCTGGGCCATGCGGTGTTCTAGCGCCCCGCCGAGGGACGTGAAAGGGCACAGCACCACACCCGGCGACCGCGTGAATGAAATGTCATTACATCACGCAAGCAGATGAATTTACCAGCCTTTCACACTTCTGCAACCTGCCCGTTACGCTCCAGCAGCAGACCGTGGCCACGAGTGAACACATCAAGCATACGAAGGAGAACGTTATGCTGAACTCCACCAAGCTGGCGCTTTGCGGCGTTTCGTTGGCCGCCATGTCGACCAGCGCCTTCGCCCAGGACATCGTGCAGGCCGACAACGAATGGTTTGCCGCGGGACAGACGGCGATCGAGGCCGCACTGGCCAAGACCCCGATCACCGGCACCGCCAAGAACGTCATCCTGATGATCTCGGACGGAAACGGCGTCGGCACCAACTATGCGTCGCGCCTTTGGGCCGGCCAGCAGGCGGGCGGCTTCGGCGACGAATATGTCCAGCCGCACGAAGCGTTCCCGAACCTCGCACTGGTCAAGACCTATAACGTCAACGCCCAGACCCCGGATTCGGCGGGCACGGGCACCGCGATGATGGCCGGCATCAAGACCAAGGCCGGTATCATCGGCGTGAACGCCAATGTCGAGCGCGGCAATTGCGCCACGCTGCCCGGCAACACCGTCACCGCGATCTCGGAAATCGCCGAAGCGATGGGCAAGTCCGTGGGCGTGATTTCGACCGCGCGCATCACCCACGCCACCCCGGCCTCGATGTACTCCAAGACCGTTGACCGCAACTTCGAGGACAGCGTTCCCGAGGGCTGCACCGAGCAGAAGGACATCGCCACCCAGCTGATCGACGCGATGGAGGCCGGCCTGATCGACGTCGCCATGGGCGGTGGCCTGCGCCACTTCCTGCCCGACGGCACCGAGGTCGCGGGCGTGTCCGGCCGCCGCGGCGACGGCGTGAACCTGGTCGAACGCGCGCAGGGCCTTGGCGCGCAGTTCGCCACCGACAGCGACAGCTTTGCTGCCATCGACCTGATGGCTGGCACCCCTGTGCTTGGCCTTTTCGAAGCCAGCCACATGCAGTACGAAGCCGACCGCGACGGCGAACCGTCGCTGGCCGAGATGACCGCCGCCACGATCGAGGCCCTTCAGGGCAACGAGAACGGCTTTGTCATCATGATCGAGGCCGGCCGTGTCGACCACGCCAACCACGCCGGCAACCTTGCCCGCGTCGTGGCCGACCAGAAGGCCTTCGCCGACGCCGTCGCCATCGCCGACGACCTGACCGACGACAGCGAAACGCTGATCGTGGTCACCGCCGACCACGAGCACGCGATCGCCTTCAACGGCTATTGCGGCCGCGGATCGGACATTCTGGGCCTGTGCATGGGCATCGACGGTGCGGGCGTCGGCCACACCGGAGAGCCGCTGACGGCCAAGGACGGCAAGCCCTACACGGTTGCGGGCTACCTGAACGGCGCAGGCTCTGTCCTGGTCGAGCAGGCCGACGGCAGCTACTTCGGCACCCGGCCCGGCATCGACCAGGACACGGCCACGGACGTCGACTATCTCCAGCAGGCGCTGGTGCCGCTTTCCTCGGAAACCCACTCGGGCGAGGACGTGGCGGTCTATGCCAAGGGCCCCTGGGCGCACCTTCTGGACGGCACGATCGAGCAGAACGTGATCTTCCACGTGATGCATCACGCACTGTCGGCAGAGTAGTCGCGGGATCGAAATCAAGGGGGGCCGCCGGCGCGCGGCCCCCACTTCGACAGCGATCGCCTTGTCCCGTTGATTTCCTCACAAAGTTTTCATCATGGGGCCGGCCGGGTTTGATCTTGCCCAAGGTTGGCCTGGCTGGCAGATGCAGACTGGAGGCGCGGGAAACCATCAGGCCCCGACCAGAATGGGAGAGTCGAGACATGCATCGCCGTTCCTTTCTTGCCCTGAGCGGAACTGCCCTTGCCGCGCCGGCGCTTGTTCGCGCCGACGACGATACGATCAAGCTTCGGGACCTCTACAACAGTGACCAGAGTTTTTCGGACCTCGCCCTGTCGATGGAAGGGCAAGGCGTCCGTGTGGATGGTTTCATGGCCCCGCCGCTAAAGGCCAACTCCAGGTTCTTCGTGCTGACGAAGATGCCGATGGCCGTGTGCCCTCTTTGCGAAACCGAGGCCGACTGGCCCGACGATATCCTGGCAGTCTACGCGCGCCGCACCATAAAGGTGATCCCGTTCAACTGGCCGATCGTGGTCTCGGGCAAGCTGGAACTGGGCACCTACATGGACGAGGAATTCGGGTTCCTCAGCCGCGTGCGCCTGGTCGATGCCACCTATCAGCGCGCCTGATGCTCGACGCCGCCGGCCTGCGACTGTCGTTCCGCGATGCCGAGGGGCACTTGTTTCCCGTTCTCGACATCGGTGCCCTGAAGGCGGGGGCCGAGGCACTGACGGTCATCACGGGCCCGTCAGGGTCCGGCAAGTCGACGCTTCTCCATGCGCTTTGCGGGTTGCAGCCCGTCGATGCCGGCACCATCCGCTGGCAGGACACCGATATCGCCACCTTGTCCGAGGGCGCCCGTGACCGCTGGCGGCGACAGACCGTTGGGCTGGTGTTTCAGGATTTTCACCTGATCGACGAGTTGTCGCCGCTCGACAACATTCTGGTGCCGGCGTGGTTCTCGCGCTTTCGGGCAGGGGGCCTGCGCGACCGGGCGGAAGCGCTGATGCGCGCCTACGCGGTGCCGACGCAACGCCGACGTGTTGCCGACCTCAGCCGGGGAGAGCGTCAGCGGGTGGCACTGGCGCGCGCGCTGCTGTTCGACCCGCCGGTGATCCTGGCGGACGAACCCACCGCCAGCCTCGACAGAAGCGCCGGCGCGGCGGTGATCGAAACACTTTGCGCGCTTGCCCGGGACCGGGGGAGGCTGGTGCTGGCGGTCAGCCATGACCGCGACCTGATCGGCGCCGCCGACCGGGTGCTGCGCCTGGATCGCGGGCGGCTGGACAAGGTGGAGGGCAGGCCATGAACCCGTTTCCCATCGCGCTTGCCCTGGCCCGGCGCAACTGGCTTACGACGGCACTTTTTCTTTTCCTGATAACGGTTTCCGTCGCGCTTGGCGTTGCGATAACGGCGCAGGAACGGGCCCTTCGCGAAGGCTCTGCCCGGGCGTCCGACCCGTTCGACCTGATCGTCGCAGCACCGGGCAGCCCGACCGAAGTGCTGTTCAACGTGGTCTACCTGCGCCCCTCGGCGGTGGAACTGATCCAGCCCGAAACGCTGGCGGTGTTGCTGGAGGACCCCCGCGCCGAATTCGTCGCCCCCATCGCCTTCGGCGACAGCGCCGGCGGCTTTCCCGTCGTCGGCACCACCGCCGACATGATCCGCCACCTGATCGGCGACGCCCCTCTCGACGGCAAGCTCTGGGACCACGTCGAACAAGCCATCGTCGGCGCCAGGGTCCCCTTCGAGCCGGGACAGTCGGTCATGTCCTCGCACGGGGTGCATTTCGTCGAGGCAGATCACGGCGAGATCGCCATCGTGGGCAAGCTGCCGCCCACCGGAACCGCCTGGGATACCGGGGTTTTCGTGCCGATCGAGTACAGCTGGTCCACCCACGGGCTGGTGTCGGGGCACGACCCGGCGCGCTATCGCCCCGATGGAACCCCGCCGATAGGCCCGCCCTTTGACGCCGCCCATCTTGCGCCCGTGCCCGCCGTGGTGATGGACGCGGGCAGCCTTGCGGCCGCCTACACGCTGCGCCAGACCTACCGGACGTCCGAGACCACGGCCTTCTTTCCCGCCGAGGTCCTGTCCGAGATCTATGGCTACCTTGGCGACGTGCGCACGATCATGAGCGCGCTGACCATCGCCACGCAGGTGCTGGTGGTCGCGGCCATCCTGTCGGGGATCGTGGCGCTGGTGCAGCTTTACCGCACGCGGCTGGCGGTTCTGCGCGCCATCGGGGCGACGCGGGGCTACGTCTTTGCGGTGATGTGGACCTATATCATGGCGCTGGTTCTGGGCGGCACGCTGTTGGGGCTGGCGGGGGGCTACGGGGTGGCGCAGGCGATCTCTGCGATGTTCTCGGCCGAAACGGGCCTGACACTCCGCGCGCGGATCGGTGGCGCCGAACTTGCGCTTGCCGGGGGGCTGGTCGTGCTGGGGGCACTGCTTGCCGTGGTGCCGGCGATCGCGCTTTTCCGGCGCCCGGCGGTGACCTACCTGCGCTGAGGCGTGCGCCGCCGGTCTAGCTATCGTCCGGCGCGCGGTACGGCGCGTCCAGCACCGGCACCTTGTTCAGCCAGCCCGCGTATTCCGGGTCCATCGCCCTGACCAGCAGGGCGCCAAGGTCGTCCAGTGGCGTTTCGCTGTCGTCGATCCGCAGGGTCAGGGGCGGCATGTCGGGCGACAGGACCAGCAAGGCCGCGGACATCAGCCCGCGGCTGTCCCCACCCGCCCGCGCCCCGGCGCGCAGACCTGCGAGAAGACGGTCGGCGAATCGCCCCCCAGACGCGGTCAGCCCCGCCAGCGCGGAATCAAGAACCTCGGGTCCGGTCAGAAGGTTGCCGGCGACCACCGCGCCGGGGGCGAAACGCTCTCCCATGGCGGGGGTGTTGCGCGTCCCGGTGAAGGCCCCTGCCCCGCCCCGCGGGTCGAGCGCGGCAAGCTGGCGCCAGTCGCGGCCGGTGTCCGGGGCGGTCACGGAGGCCACCGCCTGCGCTGCCGGTTCGCCTTCGCGCATACGTGACAGCACGTCCTCGCCCCAGAAAACACTGGGCGCCGCACCCTGAGAGGCCGAGATCCCGGCGCGGGGATCACCCCGTAGCACCCAGCCACCCACACACAGGTTGCCCGTGGCCGCCGCACCGCCGATGGCCCCGCTATCGGGGTCACGCGCTAGAATGGAAAACGTCATATCGACCTCCCGGTCCGAATTTATCATGAAAATTTTGATTTCCGCAATTTCTCATGATAAATTTTCGTCACAGTCCACCGGAGGGTTATACACATGCTTGCAATGAACTGGACACGACGGGCGCTGATGTCGGCATCCGCGGCGGTGCTGGGGCTTGGGCTTCTGGCGGCGCCTGCGGCGGCGCAGACCCCGCCGGGCGTCCTTGTGGTCGGCCAGATCGCCGAGCCCAAGGCGCTCGATCCCCATGCCGTGACGGCGGTCAACGACTTCCGCATCCTGATGAACGTCTATGACGGGCTGGTGCGCTACAAGTCCGGCACGCTCGAGGTCGAGCCGGCGCTGGCCGAAAGCTGGGAGATCAGCGAGGACGGCACCGTCTACACCTTCACCCTGCGCGAGGGCGTGACGTTCCACGACGGCACGCCGCTGACCGCCGAGGCGGTCAAGTTCAACTTCGACCGGATGCTGGACGAAGGCCACCCCTATCACGACACCGGGCCCTTCCCGCTGTCGTTCTTCTTCTCGGCGATCGAGGAGACGGCGGTGATCGACGACAGCACGGTGCAGTTCACGCTGAACGCGCCCTATGCGCCGTTCCTGTCCAATCTTGCCTATCCCACCGGCCTGATCGTATCGCCCGCCGCGGTGATGGAGCATGGCGCCGATTTCGGCCGCAACCCGTCGGGCACAGGCCCCTTCAAGTTCGCCGAGTGGCGCTCGAACGAGGCCGTCGTGGTCGAGAAGAACCCGGACTACTGGGACGGGACCGCCACGCTTGACGCGGTCGTCTTCCGCCCGATCACCGATGCCAACACCCGCGTCGCCGAGATGCTGGCCGGCGGCATCGACATGATGGTCGAGGTGCCGCCCGTGGCCCTGTCGGAGTTCCAGGGCGACGATTTCCGCGTCGTGGAACAGGCCGGCCCACACGTCTGGTTCCTGATCCTGAACCTCAAGGAAGGCCCGTTCACCGACGTCCGCGTGCGCCAGGCGGCGAACTACGCGATCAACAAGTCGGCGCTGGTCAACGACGTGCTGGAAGGCACCGCCGAGATCGCCGCGGGCCCGACCCCGCCGGCATTCGCCTGGGCCTACAACGAGGCGCTGGAGCCCTATCCCTATGACCCCGACAAGGCGCGCGCGCTGATCGCCGAGGCCGGGGCCGAGGGCGCGGAACTGACGTTCTACGTGACCGAGGGCGGATCGGGCATGCTCGACCCGGTGGCGATGGGCACCGCGATCCAGGCCGACCTGGAAGCCGTGGGCCTCGACGTGAAGATCGAGACCTACGAGTGGAACACCTTCCTCGGCCAGGTGAACCCGGGGCTGGAAGGCAAGGCGGACATGGCCGAGATGGCCTGGATGACCAATGATCCCGACACCCTGCCCTTCCTGGCGCTGCGCACCGAGGCCTGGCCCGACAAGGGCGGGTTCAACTCCGGCTACTACTCGAACCCGAAGGTGGACGAACTGCTGGAGGCCGCCCGCGTCTCGACCGACCAGGACGAACGCGCCGCGCTTTACAAGGAGATGCAGGAAATCGTCCAGCAGGACGCGCCCTGGGTCTTCGTGGCGAACTGGAAGCAGAACGCCGTGACCAGCGACGCGGTTGGCAGCTTCGCGCTGGAGCCGTCGTTCTTCCTGCTCCTCAAGGACGTGGTCAAGAACTGATTGTTCGGAGCGCCTTGCGGCGCAAGACTCTCCGTCCCGTGCCTTCGCACGGGGCGGGGTGCCACCGGCGGGAGTATTCTGGCAAGATGAAGGCGCGCGATACGGTTTGACCGTAGGGGTAAGCGGATGACCTGGCTGCGGAAAGGCCGATACCTATGACGCGGCGGCGCGCCTTGCTGTTTGTTCTGGCGCTGGCGGCGCTGGCTCTGTGGGCCGGAAATGCCTCGATGCTGGCCGCGCGGGATGCGGGCGCGCCGCGGCTGTTGTCCCATCGCGGCGTGCATCAGACTTACGACCATGCCGGGCTGCAGCGCGATACCTGCACGGCGGACCGGGCGATCGCGCCGCTGTCGCCCACAATCGAGAACACCTTGCCGGCCTTTGCCGCTGCGTTTGCCGCCGGGGCGGAGATCGTCGAACTGGACGTGCATCCCACCACCGATGGCCGTTTCGCGGTGTTCCACGACTGGAGGCTGGAGTGCCGCACCGATGGTACGGGCGAGACGCGGGGGGCCGACATGGCCGCTTTGAAGGCGCTGGATGTGGGGTATGGATATACATTGGATGGGGGCGCAACGTTTCCGATGCGGGGCGCCGGTGTCGGGCTGATGCCGACGCTGGACGAGGCCCTCGGGGCGTTTCCCGACGCGTTGTTTCTCGTAAACGTCAAGAGCCGCGATGCGGCCGAGGGGCAGGCGTTTGCCGACTGGCTGGCGGCGCATCCCGAGCTGGCGCCCCGGGTCTGGGGGTATGCGGGCCATTCGGCGCCGGTCGGGGCGGCTGTGGCGGCCCATCCGGGGCTGATCGGGGTGACGCGGGACGGGATCAAGGCCTGCGTGCTGCGCTATGCGGCCCTGGGCTGGTCGGGGCATGTGCCGGGTGCGTGCAGGGGCACCATCCTGTTTCTGCCGCAGAACGTGGGGCGCTGGCTGTGGGGCTGGCCGGCGCGGTTCCTGAACCGGATGGACCGGGTGGGCACCACGGTCGTCCTTCGCGCGCCATTGGCGGAAGGCGTGCCCGAAGGGATCGACACGTTGGAGCAGGCCCGCACGGTGCCCGAGGGTTTCGACCATGTGGTCTGGACCAATCGCATCCGCCTGGTCGCGCCCATTCTGCTGGAAGGGGGGTAGGGACGCATGGGCGGGTATATCGTGAAACGGCTGATCTCGGCGGTGCCGGTCCTTCTGGGCCTGACCGTGATCGTCTTTCTCATCATGGCGATGATCCCCGGCGACCCGGCCACGGCGATCCTGGGGTCCTATGCGACGCCCGAGAACGTCGAGAAGCTGAACCGTGACCTCGGGCTCGATAAACCCTTGGTGCAGCGGTATTTCATCTGGCTCGGCAACATGCTGACCGGGGATTTCGGACGCTCCTTCTCGCTCAACCGGCCGGTGCTGGACGAGGTGATGGAGCGGTTCAACGCCACGCTGATCCTGGCGGGCACGGCCTTCGTGGCCTGTTCGGCGCTGGGGATCCTGGCCGGAGTGATCTCTGCCGCGCGGCAATACGGGCTGGCGGACAAGGCGATCACCTTCGTGGTGCTGGTCGGCATCTCGGTGCCGTCCTTCTTTCTCGGCATGATGATGATCCTGCTTTTCGCGGTGAACCTGCGCTGGCTGCCGGTGTCGGGAATGTACGCGATCTATGGCGGGGGCGACCTGCCGGATCTCTTGCGCCATCTGGCCATGCCCGCCACCGCGCTGGCGGTGGTGGCCACGGGCGTGATCGCGCGCCTGTCGCGTTCGGCCATGCTGGAGGTGCTGCGGCAGGACTACATCCGCACCGCGCGCGCCAAGGGCGTGCCCGAACGGCAGGTAATCGCGCGCCATGCCCTGCGGGCGGCGATGGTCTCTATCATCCCGGTGCTGGGGATCCAGGCGGGGTTCGTCCTGTCGGGCGCCGTCTATATCGAGATCGTGTTCCAGTGGCCAGGCGTCGGCCGGATGCTGGTGGATGCGATCCTGAAGCGCGACATCCTGCTGGTGCAGGGCGGCGTGGTGCTGGTGGCGGGCTGCTACGTGCTGTTCAACATCGCGGTAGACGTGGCGCAGGCGCTTCTGGACCCGAGGATCAAGACATGATCGCCTTCCTGCGGCTTCTGGCCCGCAACCGCCTGGCGCTGGCGGGGGGCGTGATCCTGCTGGCGGTGGTGCTGCTGGCGCTTGTCACGCCGCTGCTGCCGCTGCACGCGCCGAACGTCACCAACACCGGCAACCGGTTCCAGCCGCCCCTGTCCCCCGGCCACCCGCTGGGGACCGACCACCTTGGCCGGGACCTTCTGTCCCGGCTGATGTGGGGCACGCGGCTGTCGCTGGCCGTTGGGTTTGCGGCGGCGACGATCGCCGCCGTGATCGGGTCGGCCATCGGGATCGTGGCGGGCTATTTCGGCGGGCGCACCGACAACCTCATCATGCGCGGCGTCGACATGCTGATGGCCTTTCCCTACATCCTTCTGGCGCTGGCCATCGTCGCGGCACTGGGGCCGGGGCTTGTGAACGCGCTGATCGCGGTGGCCGCCGTCAACATCCCCTTCTTCGCGCGCAACATTCGCGGCATCACCGTGGGCATCGCGCACAAGGAGTTCATCGACGCCGCGCGGCTGGCGGGCAAGGGGCACGGGCGCATCCTGCTGACAGAGGTTCTGCCCAACGTCGTGCCGGTGATCGTGATCGCCATGTCCACCACCATCGGCTGGATGATCCTGGAAACCGCCGGGCTGTCGTTTCTGGGACTGGGCAGCCAGCCGCCGCAGGCCGACCTGGGGTCGATGCTGGGCGAGGCGCGCTCGGCGCTGATCACCAATCCGCATACCTCGGTGGTGCCGGGCATCATGATCTTCATCATCGTGATGTCGATCAACCTGCTGGGCGACGGGGTGCGCGACGCGCTCGATCCGCGCCTGCGGTCAGGCGCGCTGACCCGTCCGCGCCCGGCGACAGCGGTGCGGCGCGAGGGCCGCGTGCCCGCCGGGCCGGGCCGCGGGGTGCTGGACCTCAAGGAACTGGAGACGCAGTTCCACGTGGGATTCCGTGTCTACCGCGCGGTCAACGAGGTGAGCCTGAGCATCGCGCCGGGCGAATGTCTTGGCCTGATCGGGGAAAGCGGGTCGGGCAAGTCCGTCACGGCGCTGTCGGTCATGGGGCTTGTCGCCTCGCCTCCCGGCGTCATCACGGGGGGCGCGGTTTATCACGGGGACGAGGATCTTGTCGGGGCTTCGCACAAGCGGCTGCGGGCGCTGCGCGGCGACAAGGTGGCCTATATCTTTCAGGATCCGCTGTCGACGCTGCACCCGCTGATCCGCGTGGGCGAGCAACTGGCCGAGGCGATCCGGGTGCATCACGCCCTGCCCCGGGCGAAATTGCACGCTCGGGCGATCGAATTGCTGAAATCGGTGCGCATCCCCAATCCCGAAAGCCGGATCGACGCATTTCCGCACGAGCTGTCGGGCGGGATGCGGCAACGGGTGGGCATCGCCATGGCGCTTGCGAACGAGCCCGAGCTGATCATCGCGGACGAGCCCACGACGGCACTGGACGTGACCGTGCAGGCGCAGATCCTGTCGCTGCTGGACGACCTGAGGCGCGAGCGCGGGCTGGCGATCCTGTTCATCACCCATGATTTCGGCGTGGTCGCCCAGATGTGCGACCGGGTGGCGGTGATGTACGGCGGGCGCATCGTCGAGGAGGGGCCGACCGGGGACATGCTGGCCGCGCCCGCGCATCCCTACACCCGTCGCCTGAGCGCCTGCGTGCCCGGAACTGGGGCGGCGGACGGCGCGCGCTCGAGGCGATCCCCGGCCTGCCGCCGGCGGTGGACGACCTGCCGCCGGGCTGCGCCTTTGCCCCGCGCTGCGACAAGGCGCAGGACGCCTGCCGCGCCGCGCCGGTGGCGAGGACGGGCGACGGGGCACGGCGCGTGCGCTGCCATTTCCCGGAAACCCGGCGCGGAGGGGGCGGCATGACGACGGCGCTGCGGATCGAGAACCTGTCCAGGACATTTGCCGTCGGCAAGCGGCTGATCGGGCCGCCACGGGCGCAGGTGCGCGCCGTGCGGCCCGTGTCCCTGAGCGTCGAGACCGGGGAAACCCTTGGGATCGTGGGGGAAAGCGGCTGCGGCAAGTCTACCCTTGCGCGGATGCTTGTCGGGCTGGAGCCGCCAACGACCGGCACAATCGAGATCGAGGGCCATGCCTTCGACAACGCCGATCCCGCCGCCTTCGGGCGGATGATCCAGTATGTGTTCCAGGACCCGATATCGAGCCTGAACCCCCGCAAGTCGATCCGCGCGATCATGGAAGCGCCCGCTGCGCCGGCTGCATGGCATGGACCGCGCCGCGCGCGCGGCGCGGATCTCCGAGATCTTCGCCTCGGTGAACCTGCGAGAAACCTTTCTCGACCGGTTCCCGCACGAGTTCTCCGGCGGGCAGGCCCAGCGGATCGGGGTGGCCCGGGCGCTGGCCGCCGCGCCGCGGATCCTTGTGCTGGACGAACCGGTGTCGGCGCTGGACGTCTCGGTTCAGGCGCAGGTTCTGAACCTTCCTGGCGGGGCTGCGTGAAGAGTTCAACCTCACCTATCTGTTCATCAGCCACGATCTGGCGGTCGTCGAGGCGGTCAGCGACCGTGTGGCGGTGATGTATTTCGGCGCCGTGGTCGAGATCGGATCGGCGCGCCGCATCTTCACGGCGCCGCGTCATCCGTATACCAAGCTACTGGCCGACAGTGCACCGGTGGTGGGGCGGCCCCTGTCCGCCCCCGAGGGCAAGGATACTGACCTGCCCGATCCGCTGAACCCGCCAGACAGGCTGCGCCTTTGCGGCGCGATGTCCCCGCGCATCGGACTTGTGCCCGGCGCGCAGAGCCGGATCTGCGGCAGATGCAGGAGGATCAGTTTGCGGCGTGTCACCACCCCCTCGATGGCTGAACAGGCGCCCGAGCCCACGCCGCCCACCCGCCTGAGCCGTCCCGCGCATGTGGCCGAGGAGATCAAGAAACTGGTCGTCTCGCGCAACATGGCGCCGGGTGACAGGCTTCCGGGCGAACAGGAACTGATGGACCATTTCGGCATGGCCAAGGGGACCATCCGCGAGGCCATGCGCATCCTCGAGGCGCAGGGGCTGGTCAAGGACGCGCACTGGCCCGGGCGGGGGCAGCTTTGTTCATGCCGTGTCCGAGGAACGGGCGCGCGCGCTTCTGGGAAACTACTTCTATTTCAAGAACCTGACGGTCGCCAACATCTACGACATCCGTATCGCACTGGAGCCGGAGGTGGCCGCAAGCCTGGCCGGCAAGCTGGACGAGGACGCCCTTGGCGCGCTGGAGCGCAACATCAGCCGCTACGCCAAGCCCCCCGCCTCTCTGGAAGAGGACCGCGCCCAGCATGTCGCATCGCTCGACTTCCACCAGATGCTTGCGGGGCACGCCGAGAACGCGCTTCTGGGGTTCCTGATAGGGTTCATGGCGTCGATGCTGTCGGACCTGACGGTGCATCGCCGCCTGTATGAGCCGCGCAACTACGACCTTTGGCGCAAGGGCCGGGACTACCAGCGCGACCTTGTGGATGCGCTGCGCCTGGGCGACGCGGCGGCGGCGCGCCGGATCATGTCCGACCACATGCACGCCGCGCGCCGCCTGATGGTCGAACAGGAAGCAAAGATGGCGCGCCGCTTTCCCTCGGGCTGGTAGGCGCTCAGGCCGCCAGCCGCGCCCGGCGGTCGCGATCGTCCTGCACCAGCGCCCTGTGCAGGGCCGTGGTCGTGCGGTCCATGTCGTCGCGCGGCACCACGAATTGCGCATCCACGCTGCGGGATGTCTGAAGGATGCCCACCGGCACGACCCCCTCGGCGTCCAGCGCTTCAAGCCCGCGGCGCATCACGCTCAGCCCCGAGATGTCGCGCCCGATGGCGGCCACCAGTCCCAACGCGCGCACGCTGACCGCCGCGCCCGGATAGTGCCGCACCAGTTCGGCCTGCACCCGCTTGACCCGCTTCAGCGGGGTGTCGACGTAATGCGTGATGGTGTTGGCGTTCGACGCCTTCGACACGATGCGCACGTTGTGGCGCGTCAGCACCTCCAGCACCTTCGCGTCGTACCCTTTCACGCCCACCATGTCCTGTTCGAACAGCTCCAGCGCATGAACCGGGATGCCCGTGACCATCTCGACGCGCGGGGTGTCGGTCGCGGCCTCGTCGATCAGGGTGCCGGGGTCCCCGGGATCGAAGGCGTTGGTCACGCGCAGAGGAATGCCCGCCTGGCGCAGCGTCTTGGCCGCGCGGGGGTGGATCGCCTCCATCCCCATGTTCGACAGGTGGTCGGCCACGTCGTAATTGGTATGGCCAAGCTTGACGACGTTCTCCCTCGCCCACCAGCCGGGGATCGGCCGAGGACAGGTGGAACTCCTTGTGGATGATCGCCTCTGCCGCGCCGGTCAGGGCGGCGATCCGGCTGAACGTGACCTCGGAATAGCCCCGGTCGAACCGGTTCATCAGTCCCTCGGCGCACTGGGCATAGCCGGTGACAATGGGCAGTTCGGTCGAGAGATCCACGTCGCGCAGCCCGGCGACAATGCGCTCGTCCAGGCTGTGCTCTGTCTCGTCGCGCCAGCCGGAAAGATCGACGAAACGCGCCGCCACCCCGGCCCGGTTGAGAAGCTGCGCGGTGACGAAGGCGGAGTGCGCCTCGCCCAGGCCCGAAAGCAGTTCGCGGATGACGGCCATGTGCTGGCTGAGCCTGAAATGCCCGTAGGAGCACAGCCGCTGAAGGTCGATCAGGCAAGAGCGCGCGCCCTCGATCCGGTCGCGCACGAAATCGTCGGCGGACTGACGGTCGCCGGGATGATCCAGCACCTTGCGGTGTGCCGTGCCCATCGCCTCGCCGACAGCGGTCAGGGCATCCAGCCACGCATGATCGGTCTCTGACGCCGAGAACAGCGCATAGACGCCGGGGGCGCCGGTCTTCTTGTCCTCGAGCAGCAGGTTGGTGATCCCGCCGTAGGCCGAGACGACGAACACCCGATTGTAAAGCGCCGCGCCGTCGCGGCCGCCGAGGAACAGGCTCTCCAGCAGCTCTTTCGAACGGCCCATCGAGGTGCCGCCGATCTTTTCGACCGTGTGTCGCTTGGATTTGGTCACTTTATTCTCGCCAGCCCCTTCGGGCGGCGTCCCTCTTGTCTGGTCCTGCGTCGGTTGGCGCGCGGTGCCCTAGTCGGCGGGCGCGTAGGATCCGTCGGCGCGGTGGACCTCTGTACCGGTCACGGGCGGATTGAAGACGCAGGCCAGGACCAGTTCCGACTCCGCCACCAGCCGGTGATGATCGTGCTTGTCGAGCGCGTACATCACGCCGGGCCGGATGCGGTGCGTCTGGCCCGTGGCAAGATCGGTGATCGCGCCCGTGCCCGAGATGCAATACACGCTCTCGAAGTGGTGCTTGTAGTGGAACTCGTGCTCGGACCCGGCCTCGATGGTGGTGATGTGAAAGGAGAACCCCATCCCGTCATCGGCCAGAAGCATCCGCACCGAATTCCACCTTGCGTCAGAGACCGAGCGGTCGGTGCCCTTCAGGACGTTGAAGTCGCGTACGATCATCTGTCTTACTCCGCTGCCATCCTGGTGGATTGCGCACAGGCTTTCACCGCCGTTTCGAGGATGTCGAGCCCCTCGTCCATCAGCGCGGCGGGGATCGTCAGGGGCGCCAGAACCTTGACCACCTCGTCATGGGCGCCCGATGTCTCGATGATGAGCCCCAGTTCGAAACAGCGCGCGCAGATCGCGCCGGCCATGTCGCCGCTGCCCATGTCGATGCCCCGCATCATGCCACGGCCCTTGACCGTCGCCCCGGGCACCTGCGCCGCGATCTCGGCCAGCCGCTGGCCCAGCCGTTCGCCCTTGGCCTGAACCTCACGGGTGAAATCATTGCCGGACCAGAACTTTTCCAGCGCCACGCGCGCGGTCACGAAGGCATGGGTGTTACCGCGGAAGGTGCCGTTGTGCTCTGCCGGGGACCAGATGTCATGTTCGGGCTTCAAGAGAAGCGCGGCAAAGGGCAGCCCCATGCCCGACAGCGACTTGGCCATGGTCACCATGTCAGGGTCCACGTCCCAGCCGTCGAAGCCGAAGAAACCGCCCGTGCGCCCGCATCCCGACTGGATGTCGTCGATGATGAGAAGGGCGCCATGCCGTCTGGACAGCCGCGACAACCCTTCGAGCCAGCCGCGCGAGGCTGCGTTCAGGCCGCCCTCGCCCTGCACCGGTTCGACGATGAAGGCCGCCGGCGCATCGAGCCCGCTGGAGGGATTGTCCAGCATCGCCTGAAGCTGGGCCAGCGTGTCCGCGTCGGGGCCGAAGGCGCCCTCGTAGGGCATCCGCGCGACCCCGTTCAGGGGCGTGCCCGCCCCGCCCCGCTTGCCCGCGTTGCCGGTCAGCGACAGCGCGCCCAGCGTCATGCCGTGAAACCCGTTCGTGAAGGACACGATCGTCTCGCGCCCGGTGACCTTGCGCGCCAGTTTCATCGCCGCCTCGACGGCATTGGTGCCGGTGGGTCCTGTCATCATGACCTTGTGCGTCATCCCGCGCGGGGCAAGGATCAGCCGCTCGAACGTTTCAAGAAAGCGCGCCTTTTCATCGGTGTACATGTCCAGGGCATGGGTGATCCCGTCGCGCGCAATGTGGTCGACAAGCGCCGCCTTCATGTCCGGGTCGTTGTGCCCGTAGTTCAGCGAGGAACAGCCGGCCAGAAAGTCGATGTACGACGTGCCCGCCGCATCCGTCAGGATCGCGCCCTCGGCGCGCGTGAACGTGGTGGGAAAGCTGCGGCAATAGCTGCGAACCTCGGATTCGCGGCGCGAAAAGATGTCGTGTTCGGCTGTCTTTGCAGTCGACATGAAGATACCTCTGGGGTTGGATCTGAAAAGGGTCGGAAGCGCAGCCTAGGCCGCCAGCCGCATGGGCCGGGCCAAGCTGATGGTGACCATGTGCTCGGTCGCGTGTGCGCCGTTGAAATGGTTGTGCTTGATGAAGTGCGGCACACTGTCCAGCGCCTCGGCGTTCCGCTCGGCAAAGCGGCTGAACAGGGTCCATGACGCCGCGTTGTCGGCGGTGATGGTGGTCCGAAGGCGCCTGACCGCCCGGCATTCGGGGCGCGACAGGATCGCCTTCAGCATCCGCCCGCCAAGCCCGTGCCCACGGGCATGTTCGGCCACCGCCACCTGCCAGACGAAAAGCGTGCCGTCCTCGCCCGGCGGGCAATAGGCCGAAACCCAGCCGGCCAGCCGGCCGTCGATTTCCGCGATCACGCAGGTGTCCCGGAAATGGCCGCATTGCAGAAGGTTGCAATACAGCGAGTTCCGGTCGAGCGGCGGACACGCGCGGATCAGCGCCCATATGGCCGGCCCGTCGGTGTCGTCGGGCTTGCGAAATGTCACCGCCGGGGCGGCGGATGGCGCAACATCTTTTGGCATCTGTCCTGCTCTCTCCGGTCTGCCGGCATGAACGCCGTGCTCTTCGATGTTATATAGTTCGCAATACGAAGTTTCAATACGCTAAGCACTTTCTGGTAAATCTGCGCTTGAGTTCCATTTTTTTGGAAACTAAGCGATTCTTCTGTCGCGCTATCTCTCGGCTTCTGTTCGCCTTACAAATCTCCATACCCCCTTGCGCCGAAGCGCCGGACGGAAAACACTCAGTCGGCAGGAGGGTTGCGATGGACCGCACGGACATGAGCCTTATCGCGTTGCGCCGCATTCTGCGCGCAACCGAACTTTACGGGCGCGATCTGGCGCGCGCCGCCGGCCTGACGGCCGTTCAGGTGCGCGTGCTGCAGGTGATCGCGGAAACGGGCAGCACGACCCCTACGGCGATCGCGAACCGCATGGGGGTGTCACAGGCCACGGTCAGCGCGCTGATCGATCGTCTGGCGGCCAAGGGCCAGGTGCGCCGCACACGGTCGGACACGGACCGGCGCCAGACGAACCTTACCCTGACCGAGGATGGCGTCGAGGCGTTGTCGCGGGCGCCGGACGCGCTGCAGCAGCGTTATGTCAAACGATTCGAGGCGCTTCCCGACTGGGAGCAATCGATGATCGTGGCGGCGCTTGAACGTGTCTCGGCCTTGCTCGACGCGGATCAGATGGACGCTTCGCCCGTGCTGGACCCCGGCGAGATCGGTCGCAATCCCGGCTGAAGGTCAGGATCGCGTCGAACACTTCCGGTTTCTTCTTTTGGGCCATTTATTGCTTTCCGCCATATTCAAATATCCAAAAAACAGACAGGACAATCTGCGCACGAGACATTGTCCCGGAAACCGAACTTGCTCACTATATGGGACGCGCCTGATCCAAAACAGACCAAACATCAAATTAACGATTAACGAATGACGTTTCCAAGCAACATCAAACGATCATCCGCCTTGAATTGGCACGAAGCGCGCCCAATTCAGACATATGCCAGGCAAGTGCAAGGTTGCTGCTGATCACCGGCTTTCCAAGTCTGGCTCTCAGATCGGGAAGAAACCCGGCCGTCCTGAGATTGGTGCAGGACAGAAACACCGCCTGAACGTCCTTGTGGGCGCCCAGCTGCAACGCCGCGGTCTCGACCGACTCTTGCGTGATCCGGGCCACGCGCGCCTCTTCACGTTCACCGAAGGACAGGCTTTGGGCCACCTCGACGCCCGCGGCCTCGAAGGCAAGCGCCATCGGCGCGGCGACGCTGTCGATGTAGGGCGACACAAGCCCGATGCGCCGGGCGCCAAGGTGGTCGAACGCCGCCAGCGCGGCCGAAAACGGGTTGGTCACGTGGCGCGCACGGGCGCCCTGCCGCAGCATCGCGGCGACCTTGTCGGGGCCGAAACGCATGCTGGCAGAGGTGCAGGCATAGGCCAGAACGTCGAACGGCGCGGCTTGCGGCAGAAGCCCAGCAGCCCGCGGCAGCGCCTCGGCCATGTCGTCGATCGTGTCCGGCGTCAGGTCATCGCCGCTGGGCACCCGGCTGACATGGATCGCGGCATCGCCGGGGCCGAAATACTGGCGAAACTCCGGCTCCAGGGTTTCGTCGACTTGCAGCACCACCAGCCCAAGGCGCGGCAGGACATGGCCCGTGTCGACATCGTAGACAAAGCCGGTCATCCCAGCACCGGCAGATCGGCGGGCGCGCGCGGCGACAAAAGCTCTGGCCCGGCGTCGTTCAGCAGGATGTTCTCCTCATGCACCATGATCCGGCCCGGCGCGATCTGAAGCCCCGGCTCTATCGTAAGCGCCATGCCCGCCCGCAGCACCGTGTGGTCGCCCGGGATGAACGAGGGCCACTCGGTCAGGCTGATGCCCAGCCCGTGGCCCAGCCGCCCGCCAAGCGGCTCTGCCCCGTCGGCGCGGATTCGCGCCGCGATGGCGGCATGTACATCCTGCGCCGTTGCACCGGGGCGCGCGGCATCGATGCCCGCCTCTGTCGCGGCGAAAAGCGTGTCATGGGCGCGCCGCAGGGTGTCGTCCGCCCGTCCGATGGCCCAGTTCCTGTCGAAATCGCAGAAGTAGCCGCCACGCACCGCGCCCGTGTCCAGCATCAGCAAATCGCCTTGCACGAGGGGACGCGCCTCGGCGGGCGAGATCACGTCGCCATAGCCGCCCTGCCCGGCCCCGCCGGCCACGTAGCTGACCCAATCCGCCCCCTCTTGCAGGCAGAGCGCCTGGACTCCGCGAAAGACCCCGTCCAGAGGCTGGCCGGGACCGGCGATCTCTGGCACGCGGGCAAAGGCCCGCGCGGCGATCTGGCAGACCTCGCGCAGGCGCGCGGCCTCGGCCGCCGTCTTGATTTCCCGGGTGCGGTGCAGCGGCGCGGTGCCGTCCACCACATTGCGCGGGGCGATCAATGGAACCAGCCGCAGATAGTCCCCCAGTGGCATCCGCAAATGCGTCTCGGTGCCCATGGGCACGCCCAGCCGGCCCGAGCGCGGGACAAGACCCGCGATCGCATCGGCCAGCAGGGTAACGCCCTCGTCGGCGGGGTTTGGCGATGCCCATGTGCGGATGTCGGTCAACCATGTCCGCCGCATCAGGTCCTCGCCGATGGCCGGGATGACCGCCACCGGGTCGCCGGCGCCGGGCACCAGCACGAACCAGGGACGCGCCGGGCTTTCCCAGAACCGGGTCAGGAAACCGGTGACATAGAAGATGTCCGGCGCCGTGGTCAGCAGCAACGCATCGATGCCGGACACCGCTATCTCGGCCTGCATCCGGGCGATGCGGCCCCGGAACTCGGCGGCTGGAAAGGTCATTCGGGACCCTCGGACAGGATGCACAGGACGCGCGACGCGGGGCCAAGACCCAACGCATCGGCGGCCCCCGCTGCCAAAAGCGCCGCCACCCCCGCACCACCCGATGGCGTGGTTTCCAGCCCCTCGGCCGACAACGCGGCAACGGCATCCTGCGCCTGATCCTCGGATACCGTCACGAAGAGATCGGCATCCCGCGCAAGGCCCTTCAGCGCGATCAGCGAGGCGGTCTTGCAATCGAGCCGCCCCATCGCCGACACCGGGCCTTCCGTGTCGATCAGCCGGCCCGCGCGGATCGCGCCGATCAGGGCGGGGGCGGCCTGCGGCTCCACCACGGCAACCACGGGCCCGTCGCCCCAGCGGTCGCGCACCAGCGCCGCGACGGCACCGGCCAGCCCGCCGACACCGGCCTGCAACATCACATGCGTGGGCGGTGCGGCCATCTGCGCGACGGCCTCGTCGGCCAGTTGCTGGTAGCCTTCCATCACATGGAACGGCACGTCGGTGTAGCCGGGCCACGAACTGTCGGACAGAAGCGTCCAGCCCTCGGCCTCGGCCAGACGCATCGCCTCGGACATGCTGTCCTCGTAGATGGCGCCGGCCCGCACCACATCCGCGCCCTTGTCGCGCAGGCGGACCGCGAAGGCCTCGGGCACGGCTTCGGACAGAACGATCACGGCGCGCGCACCGAAGATCCGCGCGCCCGCCGCGACCGACAGGCCATGGTTGCCCGCGCTGGCCGTGATGAACACCCGGCCCGAAAGGGCGCTGGCCCAGTCGCCGCCAGCTGCGGCTGCCTGTTGCGCGATGGCATAGGCCGCGCCCAGAGCCTTGAAGCTGCCAAGCCCCATCCGCCCGCGTTCGTCCTTGATCCAGAGTTCGGCCACGCCGGCCCGCTCTGCCAGTCCCGGCACGGCCCGAAGCGGCGTCTGCGCTGCCGCGGGACACTGGGCCAAGAGGCGCGCAACCGCGGCGGCGTCGGTGCTGGGCCACGGCGCGTCGGCCAGCGCGCCCTCGGGCAGGCCAGTGCCGCGATATGGGTTTGTCTGCGTGTCCATGGTTCCCCCCCGTCGATGCCATCGCGCCAGACTTTCGCGTCGCGCCGCCCGCGTCAACCGCGGCGACGACCACGCACAATCGGCGGGCACCCTGTCCCATTAGCGGAAAAATGCGCCCGGCGCAGGCTGGACAAATCGCGCGGCCATGCCAAACCTTTTGCTCATGACAACAGGGCTTGGAGGCCAACGACCATGAAACTCTTTCTGACAGCGGCCATCGCCACCGGTCTGACCGCCACGGGGGCACTGGCCATGGGCCACGGCTGCGCCGCCGGCAAGACGCTGGAAGATGGCGTGCTGACCATCGCCACCGGCAACCCGGCATACTATCCATGGGTGCTGAACGATGCCCCCGAAAGCAAGGAAGGCTTCGAGGCCGCCGTCGCCTATGCCATTGCCAACGCGATGGGGTTCGAGGATGACAAGGTGTCGTGGGTGCGCACGTCTTTCGACGAGGCGATCCAGCCCGGCGCCAAGAACTTCGACTTCAACATGCAGCAATACTCGATCACGCCAGAGCGCGAGGCGATGGTGGATTTCTCGCTGCCCTACTACACCTCGGCCATGGCCGTGCTGACCACGCAAAAGGTCGTAGACGCGGGCGCGGAACCCACGCTTGCCTCGCTCAAGGGGCTGATCTGGGGGGCGGATGCCAACACCACGGCCGTGCCGATGCTGGCAGAAATCGTCGGGCCGGACCGCAACCCCCTGCTCTACGGTGACAATGCCGACGTGACCGCGGCGATGCAGGCCGGCCAGATCGATGCCGCGCTTTTCGATCTGCCGACCGCGCTTTACCTGTCGGCCGTGGTGGTCGAGGGCGGGACCCTGCTGGGCCAGTTTCCCGCCGACCGGTCGGACAATCCCGACCAGTTCGGCCTGCTGATGGAAGAGGGCAGCCCGCTGAAGGAATGCGTGGACGCCGCCATCACCGAACTGACGGATTCCGGCGCGCTGGCCGCGATCGAGGCCGAGTGGCTGCAAGAGGCCACGGGCGTTCCGGTCATCGACTAGATGGCCGACACACCCCTGCAGACCGGGGCGGCGCGCGGCGCCGCCCCCCTCACGCGACGTCAGGCGTACGAGGCACGCATCCGCCGCCGTTCGGCCACCATCGCGGCGGTGTCGACAGGTGTCGTCATGGCGGCGGCGGTGATCCTGATCCCGATGGCCCCGGGCTGGGCGGCGGTCAAGCGCAGCTTCTTCAACGCCGAGGTGTTCGCAAAGACCTTTCCGGGCTTGCTGAACGCCTTCCTGCTGGACGTCGCGATCTTCCTGTGGTGTGCGCCCGCCATCGCGATCCTGGGCCTTGCCATCGCGCTGTGCCGCGACGTGCGCGCGCCCGCGCTGTTCCCGCTGCGCCTGTTCGGGGCGGTCTACACGGACATATTCCGCGGGCTGCCGGTGATCCTGGTGATCTACCTGATCGGGTTCGGCATCCCGGGGCTGGGACTGCCGCGGCCGTGGAACTCGCCCTATATCTGGGGCTCTCTGGCGCTGATCCTCGTCTATTCGGCATATGTGGCGGAGGTGATCCGGTCGGGCATCGACTCGATCCACCAGAGCCAGCGCGCCGCCGCCACGTCGCTGGGCCTGACCGAAGCCGACACGATGCGTTTTGTCGTGCTGCCGCAGGCCATCCGAAACGTGGTGCCCGCCAACATGAACCTTTTCATCGCGCTGCAAAAGGACGTGGCGCTTCTGTCCTTCATCGGCCCGGTCGAGATCTTTCGGCAGGCGGGCGTCTACAAGTCGCTGATGGCCAACTTCACGCCCTACGTCGGCGCGGCGCTGATCTTTCTGGCAATCACCATACCCGCCACGCGCTATGCCGACTACCTGATGCACCGACAGGCAAGGCAGCGGCGATGAGCGTCAAGCTGGCATTGCGCGGGGTGCGCAAGAGTTTCGGCGACAAGGAGGTCTGCCGCGGCATCGACCTCGACGTCGGCGAGGGGCAGATGGTCTGCCTGATCGGTGCATCGGGATCGGGCAAGTCCACGCTGTTGCGCTGCATCAACCTGCTGGAGCCGATCGACGACGGGGCAATCCTTCTCGATGGCGTGGACATCGCCGAACCGGGGCGCGATCCCCTGCCCGTCCGGCGGCGCATCGGCATCGTGTTCCAGTCCTACAACCTGTTCCCGCACATGACAGCGGCCGAGAACGTCATGCTGGCCCCGCGCCGGATCAAGGGCCTGTCGCGTGCCGATCTTGCCGCGCCGGTCACCGAATTGTTCGACCGTTTCGGGCTGGGCGCGTTCCAGGACCGCTATCCCGATCAGTTGTCCGGCGGGCAACAGCAGCGCGTGGCGATCATCCGCGCGCTGGCGATGCAGCCAGAGATCATGCTGTTTGACGAGATCACCTCGGCGCTGGACCCCGAACTGGTGGGCGAGGTGCTGGACGTGCTGCGCCATCTGCGCGCCGAGGGCATGACGATGATCCTGGCCACGCACGAGATGGCCTTCGCCCGGGAGGTGGCAGACAGCGTCTGTTTTCTCGACGACGGGCGCATTCTGGAACAGGGGCCGCCCGACGCCTTGTTTACCGCACCCCGGCAGGCGCGCACCCGCGCCTTTCTGTCCCGCGTGCTGTAGCGCCCAATATCAGTCGCGCGTGTCCATCACCTCGCCGCCCGCAGCGTGTGTCAGGTCATTGCGGAACTCGAAAAGCTCTGGGAAGAAATAGTAGCCGGTCGTCACCGCCAGGTAATCGCGAAAGAACGTGCCGCCGGTGCCGCGCGCGCGGATGCCGATCTGGCGGCGCACCATCAGGATGTGATTGTGCCGCCAGGACTGGAAACGGCGGTCGATCTCGAAGGCGGATTCCGCCAACTGGAACAGGTCGTGCCGCCGCCAGCGATCCCGATAGACTGTCAGCAGGTCGGTGTCGTGGCGCGCGTAGACGTCGAAGAAGGCATCCCGCAGGGTGCGCGGGTATTCGTCGATCAGTCCGGGCCACAGCTTTTCCACCCGGGCGCGGTAGGCGTCGTCGGCGGTCTGGCACAGGCCGATCATCACCTCGACCTCGCGGAACTGGCGCGACTGCATCCCCGACGCGCCGGTCAGTTCGCCCCGGAACTCGGCGAAATCGGCGGCAGACATGGTTTCCAGCACGGTCCAGTGCGCTTCGGCCAGCTTCAGAATCTCGCCGATGCGGTGCATCAGCCAGTTCGCCTGCGTCAGGTCGTCGACATCGAGCAATGCGACGATGCGTTTCAAATCGTGAATGATGTGCTTGAACCAAAGCTCCAGCACGTGGTGGACCGTGACAAAGATATGCTCTTCGGGATGCGCCGTGATCGGGCGCATGGCCGTCAGCAGGCGATCGAGCTGCAAGTGGTAGATATAGTCGAAGCTCTGCCCCTCGGGCATCTGATGCGTTTCGCTCATGTCGCGCCTCCCTTCCGCCGTTTGCCGCGCCGGGCGCAGCGAGATTGGGGGCATTCGCCATCGAAAACAAACGAAATTATCGACAATTCCTATATTGCATTAAATACATGTCGCTTCATAATCGCTTCGCCGGACACGGGAGGCACAGCCCGGCCGGAGGGAGGTCTACGTCTGCGATGACGCAGCTTGAAAAGGCATACCAGTCGCTTCGCGACGGGATTGTAAGTGGTGACCTGCCGCCCGGCAGTCCGCTTCGGCTCAATGCCCTGAGCGAGCGCTACGGCGTCGGCTATTCCCCCTTGCGTGAGGCCTTGAACCGCCTGCATGGAGAGCGGCTTGTAACCGCGGAATCCCTGCGCGGCTTTCGTGTGGCGCCGCTGTCGCTGGATGCGATGTGGGACACGATCCGAACGCGCATCCTGATCGAGACAGAGGCGCTGCGACTGTCCGTCGAAAAGGGCGACGACGACTGGGCGGCATCGGTGGTGGCCGCGCTTCATTCGTTCGTGCAGCAGGCCGCGCGGACAGGCCCCGACAGGGACGTGTCCAGGCTGGAACAGCGCCATCATGCGTTCCATCGCGCCCTGATATCCGCTTGCGGGTCCGCGTGGCTGCTGGAACTGGCAGAGCAGCTATACGTAGGCTCGGCGCGCTACCGTTTTCCCACGCTTGTTCACCTTGGCACACACCGGTTGCGCGACATCGCGGGAGAGCACAGACAGATCGCCGAGGCTGTTCTCGACCGCGACAGCACACGCGCCTCGGCGCTTCTCACGGAACACTATTCACGCTCTGGGGCTTCCATCGAATCAGCGATGTCTGCCACCAATGCGGAACCACCGGCGGATGGAATTGCCGCCGGATCGACACGGGGCGACACCGCCCAGAAAAAGGCAAATGCCTGAGACACAGGCATAACGACAGGGAGAAGACATGACCAGACTCACCAGATTTTGCACCGCGCTTGCCGCGTCCACACTGATTGCCGGCGCGGCGTCGGCCCAGGTCAACCTCTCCGGCGAGACCGCAGGCCAAGGCGGCGTTCCCGGTACGGTTCACGCCCATGTGGGCGAGGTGGCTGCCGCGAACGGCATCGCCGACATCCAGATCCAGTTCGGCCAGACGCTGACAAACTCGGTCCAGAACCTGGCCGAGGGCAAGACCGACATCGTTTCGGCACCGCAGCTGCTGCCGTTCCTTCTGGCAAACGGGCGCGGCCCCTACTCTGCGCTGGGCAAGGAGGCCGGTGCCGAACTGGCCGCCAACATCCGCGTGCTCTTTACCTATTCGTTTGGCTACACCTCGCTTTACGCCTTCGATTCCAACGGAGTGCAGGGATGGGAGGATCTGAAGAACCGCCGCGTCTACAACGGTCCGCCGCGCGGCGCCGCGCTGGTGATGGGCCAGCAGATCATCCAGTTCATGGGCGGTGGCAAGGAAGGCACCGACTATACCGGAATTCAGGTGAACTGGGCCCAGGACGTCAAGACGATCACCGATGGCTCGGCAGAGGCGATCGTGCTGCCGATGACCTTTCCGGACCGCCGCGTGACTGCGGCGATCGCCTCGGGCAACATGACGCTGTTCTCGCAGACCAAGGAAATCTTCGAAAGCGAAGCGTTCCAGAAGTATGCCTCGACCCCCGGCGCGGCGCCGCTGCGCATACCGGTCGAGAACATGGGGTATGACTCGATGGCCGACAGTGTCTCCATCGTGTCCGAGGACGGACTGTTCCGCGCGGTTTCGACCACCGGCTCGGAAATCGTTCACAAGGACATGGACGAGGAACTGGCCTACCAGCTGACCAAGGCCGTGATCGACTCGCTCGACGCGCTGAAGGCCAAGGCGCCCTGGGGTGCAAACGTCGGTCTCGGTGTGCTCGAGGTTCCGGATTCGGGTCTCTGCGGGCTCAACCCGATGAAGTACCATCCCGGCGCCGTCCGCGCGTGGGAAGAAGCGGGTTATACCGTGCCCGAGTGCGCCAAGCCCAGCTGAGGCTCTGATCACTGTGTCCGGGCCGCCAGCGGGCGGCCCGGATTCCGATTGCCACTCTCCGGGGTTTGCTTCGCATGTCCGACAATACCGACGCGCCGGCCACAACCGGCCCGGGGCTGAAGCTGGCCTCGGTGCTGGCCTTGATCTTTGTCTTCATCGGCATGGTGAACGCGATTCCGGCCATCCCGGGACTCGATCAATGGGCGATCGAGGTCACGGGTGACCGCGGCTTCCGCATCCGCAAGTTTTCCTACGAATACTTCTACCCCCTTGCCTTTGCGCTGATGATGGTGGTCGTCGCGCTGAAGCACTCGATCTGGTGGCTCTACCGTGACCGCTCGGCGCTCATGCGGGGGTTCGGTATCTTCATGGACATCGCGCTGGTCGCGGCCGCCGTCGGGCTATCACTGACCTACCTGATCGAGATCGAGTCGATCTGCCTGATCGACCAGATCACCGGCACACGCGCCGAACTGATCGCCCGCAGCCTGGCGGAAGAGCGCGAGTTCGCCGAAGCCTACGGCCTGCCGATCCCCGACAGTGTCGAGGATCCCAAGTGCGTGGACACGACCGGGGTCTGGCTGTTCGCCATCATCGGGATCGCGACGGCGGTGTTTCTTGCCTACAATGTCCGTGTCTGGGGGCTGCCGCTTGTGATCGTGTCGATCATCGTGGCCTCTTACACGCTGATCACCGTGCTGGTGTGGTACTTCCACGGCCCCGAAGACATCTCGAAATACCTCATGACAAAGCTGGGCGGAGAGCCGCGCGAACTGCTCGACGGGCGGCCTAACGTCCATGACATCCTTGTCTCGAACGCGCAGGGCTATTTCGGCCGCTTTCTCGATATCCTGCTGAACACCGTCTTCCCCTATATCGTTCTGGGCGGATTGTTCGGTGCGTCGGCGGGTGGCAGATCGCTTATCAAGCTGGCATTCCTGTGGACCCGCAGGCTTCGCGGGGGACCGGCCCATGCCGCCATCATATCGTCCGCGATGTTCGGAACCATCTCTGGCGGGCCCGTGGTCAACGTGCTGTCCACCGGCGCCCTGACCATCCCGATGATGCTCAAGCGCGGGTTTTCCAAGGTCTTTGCCGGCGGGGTCGAGGCCGCGGCATCTTCGGGCGGATCGATCATGCCGCCGGTGATGGGCGTCGCGGCCTTCGTGCTGGCCTCGATCACGGGTGTGCCCTATTCCGACGTCATCATCGCCGCGGCGCTTCCGGCGCTTGCGTATTTCGGCTGCCTGTTTCTTTCGGTGATGTTCCAGTCGCGCAAGCAGGGGATCGAGGCGATCGGCAGCGCCACCGAAGAGATGCGGCTGACAGGGCAGGAGCGTCTGCACCTCGTGATGATATTCGGTCCCATCCTTCTGATCCTGTTTCTGCTTCTGACCCCGAAGGAAGCCATCGGCTGCGGCCCGCTGGGCGCGCTCATGGGGCTGGAACAGATCATCACCGGCAACAATTGCCGGGTCGAGAACCTGCCTTTCCTCATGCAGATCATGCAGAACTCTGCCGGCGACGCCGGCAGCGCAGGCTGGTGGGCGGTCATCCTTCTTTGCCTGCTGATGTTTCTCGACAAGGAAGTGAGATCAGAGCCGCGCCGCATCCTGGGCGCGCTGTCACAGTCGGGGATCAACATCTCGACGCTCTACCTGATGTTTCTCGCCGTCTCCATCATCGACTTCTGCCTGAACTTCACGGGTCTGTCGGGCTTCATCGCGCTGGACGTGCTGGGCTGGCTGAAGTCGCTGAACCTTGGCGAAAGCGGGGCGGGCACCTTCCTGTTCCTCGCGCTGCTGGCGACAATGGGGCTGGCGGTTCTTCTTGGCATGGGGATGCCGGCGGTGCCGGCCTATATCAACGTGGCGCTGCTGATGGGGCCCGTTCTGGTCGGGCTTGGCATCGCGAACTTCACCGCGCACATGTTCATCTTCTACTTCGCGGTGGCCTCGGCAATCACGCCGCCGGTGGCCATCGCCGCCTTCGCGGCGGCGACGATCACCCGGGCCGACCCGATGATGACGGGTTTCTCGGCGGTGCGTTCGGGGATCGTGATGTTCGTGATTCCCTTCATCTTCGCCTACTACCCGGAGCTGTTGCTGATCGAGCAGGCCGTGCTGAAGCCCGGCGTTGCCATCGGGGTGGAATACCTGCCCGGCTATGACGGGCAGCTGCACCTCGGCGCACTGATCTGGCTGGCGGCGCGGCTTGCGCTGGGGCTTTACCTGTTGTCGAGCGCGCTGGCACGCTTCGACAGGACACGACTGGCCCTGTGGGAGGTCGCGGTGCGGCTGGGCCTTGCGCTGGCGGTGATCCACAAGGATCCGACGGTGCAATTGGTCGGCATCGTGCTGGCGGTCCTGATGCTTGGACGGCAAATCATCGTGGCGCGGCAGGACAGTGCAAACCGAGGCCCGGCATGACCGATTTCGTATTGGTGCACGGCGGATGGCACGGCGGCTGGTGCTGGCGCGAGGTCGCGGCGTCCCTGACGGCGCGCGGGCACAGGGTGTTCGCGCCCTCGCTGACGGGGCTGGCCGAACGACGCCACCTGATCGACGCGGTTGCGGGCCCCGACACCCATGTCGAGGACATCGTGCAGCTGATCGAGTGGGAGGGCCTGCATGGCCTGACACTGGTGGGCCATTCCTATGGCGGCGCAATCGTGACCGGCGTGGCAAGCCACATCCCCGAGCGTATCGGGCGGCTTGTCTACCTCGATGCATTCGTGCCGACCGAAAACAACCAGAGCCCATCTGCCCTGTCGAACCCGGCGCGCGCCGCCGAGATCGCGGCCTCGCGGCGGCCCGACGGGCACAGCGACCCCTCCGGGTTCGAGCGCTGGGTCTCGCCCGAGCGGATCGACTGGCTGAAGTCGATGGCCACGCCACAACCTGGAAGCTGTTTTGGCAAGGGCGTGACCCTGACCGGTCGCGAGGCCGAGGTCACGCGCAAGGACTACATCATCTGCACCCGGCACAAGCCGTCGCACTTCTGGCAGTTCTACGAGAAGTACACCGGCGCGCCGGGCTGGACCTGCCACGAGATCGACAGCCTGCATGACGCGATGATCGAGGCACCGGGCGCCTTGGTGGACATCCTCGCGCCGGTGGACTGACGCGCCAGCGGGGCATCTTGCCCCGCCTTCGCGGGCCGACCGGCACGCAAAAAACCATACCCTGCATGACCTTGGCCAGCATCCCCTTGTGGGGTGACACCCCGGGTGCGACATTTTCGCACTTTGGAAAAGGTGTAAACTTGATTTGACATTTTAATTGTCAACTTACCCTGACATACTCCATCGCAGGGCTGCTGATTCGTGAGGCGGCAGCCTGCGGGCCGCACAAGTCCTTCTCCAGGCCGCGGTCGGCGAAACGGTGAGGAACCCAAACTGGAGGACTGAAAAAATGTCTGACGATCCCGACAAGGTCTGGCCAACCGGCCTGACCCTGCGTGAAGCCGAGGAGGTGCACAGCTACCTCATCGACGGCACGCGCGTGTTCGGCGCTATTGCGCTGCTCGCGCACATCCTTGTGGCGTTCAGCACGCCCTGGCTCGGCTAACGGAGACACATCATGAACAATGCAAAGATGTGGCTTGTCGTGAAGCCGACGGTTGGCGTGCCGCTTTTCCTGGGCGCCGTTGCCGTGGGCTCTTTTGCCGTGCACGTGGCGGTCCTGACCAACACTTCGTGGGTCTCCGACTTCCTGTCGGGCCAGGAACTGGGCGCGGGCGACATGGAGGCCTCGGCCACCATGCTGCGCCAGCAGGAGCTTGACGCGGCGCGCGCCGCCTACACCCTGCCCAATGCCGATGGCACGCAAGAGGTGCTGGTGGTGCTTCCCGACGGCACGATGGCCAAGGCCATCCTGCAGCCGCCGGAATTGCACGCCTCGGCGGACACCCTGCCACGGGTGCTTGCGGACTGACCGCAAGGTCAGCCGACATGAAAAGCTGACCTGCGGGCCGCCGGTCCGCAGGTTACCCCTTACCAGCCGGTGCCAAAGCACATGCAAAGCCTGAGGAACATCGCGATCAACCGCCTGGCCGTCGTCGGCACGCGGTATCTGCCGTTTCTCGACGTGGCCACCGAAGACGTGCCGCTGTCGCGGCTTCTGCGCCTGTCGCTGTTCCAGGTGACGGTGGGGATGGCGCTGGTGCTTCTGGCCGGAACGCTCAACCGCGTGATGATCGTGGAATTGTCCGTGCCGGCCTCGCTGGTGGCGGTGATGCTGGCTTTGCCGCTGGTCTTTGCGCCCCTGCGCACCTTCATCGGCTACAAGTCTGACGTTCATGTCTCTGCCCTCGGGCTGCGGCGGGTGCCCTATATCTGGAAGGGCACGCTGTACCAGTTCGGCGGTTTCGCGATCATGCCCTTCGCGCTTCTGGTGCTGTCGGGCTATGGCGAGGCGGTCGATGCCCCGCGCTGGGTCGGCTATGGCTCTGCCGGGCTGGCCTTTCTGCTGGTGGGCGCGGGCGTCCACATGGTGCAGACCGTGGGGCTGGCGCTTGCGACGGACCTCGTCCGGGAAGACGATCAGCCCAAGGTCGTCGGCCTGATGTACGTGATGCTGCTTTTCGGAATGGTTGTCAGCGCGCTCGTCTACGGGACGCTGCTGGAGGATTACACGCCCGGCAAGCTGATCCAGATGATCCAGGGCGCCGCCGTGGTGACCGTGGCGCTGAACATGATCGCCATGTGGAAGCAGGAAGCCCGCGACCGGGACCGCGCCCGGCAGATGCTGGAGGCGCGGCACGATCCCTTCCGCGAGGCCATCGCCCGCATCGCCGCCAGCCAGGGGACCATCCGCCTGCTTCTTGTCATTGCGCTGGGCACTTTCGGTTTCGGCATGGCCGATGTGCTGCTGGAACCCTACGGCGCGCAGGCGCTGGGGCTGAGCGTGGCCGACACCACGCGGCTTACCGCACTGCTGGCGACAGGAACGCTGATCGGCTTTGCGCTTGCATCGCGCAGCATCGGCCTTGGGCGCCTGCCCGTCCGCGTGGCGCTGACCGGCGTTGCCGTGGGCGTGCCGGGGTTTGCCGGCATCATCGGTTCGTCGCTTGGCGGGGCGGCCGTTCTTTTCCCGATCGGCACGGTGGTCATCGGCTTTGGTGCCGGGCTTTTCGGCCACGCCACGCTGACCGCGATGATGCGCGCGGCCCCGCGTGAACAGGTCGGCCTTGCGCTTGGCACATGGGGTGCGGTGCAGGCCACGGCGGCGGGGCTTGGCATCGCACTGGCGGGCATCGTGCGCGACATCCTCGTGGGTCTTTCGCCCGGGGCTGGGAATGCGCCATACATGCCCTACAACATAGTGTTCTCGGTAGAGGTCGTCTTTCTGACCCTTGCAATCCTTGTGGCCATTCCGCTTGCGGCGCGCCGCGCAAACAACAACACGACGCCGCGTTCGGCGGACCAACAAACCAACCCGGTGGAGGTATCATGGCAACGGTGATCACGCGGTATTTCGACAGCACGCAGCGGGCCAGGACGGTCGTACACGAGCTGGTGCACCGCCAGCGTTTTTCACGCAGCATCCTGCGCACGCTCGACAGGTCCGAGGGGCTGGCCGACGTACTGACCAAAGCGGGTGTCGATGCGGACACCGCCCGCGCCTACCAGGAGCGCATGGCGGCGGACGGCGGCAGCGTGCTGATGGTGCGGGCCGGTCACAAGCCGCTGGGCGTGGCCAAGACCACGCGCGAGGTGACCGCCGCGATGGGCGCAATCGCGCTGGATGGCCGGGACGAGGAATTCTACGTCAAGGACGACCAGAACCCGCTTCTCAGCGTAATGCCAGACGCACCGCTGATGCTGAGCCGTCCGCGCGACCCCGACAGCAGCACTCAGCACATGGCCGACTGGCCATTCCCGCTGATCCTGCGCCGTCCGCCGTTCCAGCCGCATGACGTGCCGGGGCACAACCACCTGCTGGACTTCGCGATTCCGCTGCTGGACGACCGCAAGCCCTTTACCGGCTCGATCTTCCCGCGCCATGCGCGGATGGCGAATTTCCCCCTCCCGCTCATCAGCCGGCGCAAGCCTTTCACCGGCTCGATCTTCGGGCGGCACGCGCGGATGGCGAACTTTCCGATCCCGCTTATCAGCCGGCGCCAGCCGCGCAACCGCTCGATCATCGGGCGGCACACGCGCATGGCCAACTGGCCCTTCCCGCATCTCATCAACGGCAAGCAGGGCACCAATGCGCTTATGCCGGGCGGACCGCGGATGGCGAACTTTCCGATCAGCCTGCTCAGCCGGCGCAAGCCCTTCACCGGCTCGATCTTCGGGCGGCACGCGCGGATGGCGAACTTTCCGATCCCGCTTATCAGCCACCGCAAGCCCTATACCGGCTCGATCGTCGGACAGCACGCGCGGATGGCGGACATGATGCTGCCGCTGGTCGTCAAGCATTCCGAGCCGTCCCCGAACGAACGCAAGGACGGGTTCTCGCTCTCCAAGATGTTCGGGCTGCCGACGCTGGTGCGGCGCTGAACACCACGAATCGGGGTTAACCGGCGGAAATCGCCGGAAAACCCCGATGCGGCATCACGTCGGCACAACGTCGGCGTCGCGTCGGTGCCGCGTACGGCGTTTGTCGGGATGAACACGGCGGCCGGTGCGCCTAGCGCGCCGCCGGTCGCCAGAGTTCCTGCACTTCGGATCGCCAGCCCGTGACGACCTCTGTCACCCTTTCGTAGCCCTCGGGGAACGAAGGGCCGTGGGCAGAGAGAACCGTGGCGGGAAGTGCCCGTGCGCCCCCGGGCGCGGTCAGCACCCAGGCGCGGGCCAGCGTGTCCGGCGCGGCATACCCCAGCCCGGTCGCCACGAAATCGTCCGACCCGGAATAGCCGCCCACCAGCCATGGGATCCCCGGGGCCTCGGCCCCCAGGACCGCCGCCGCGGCGGGCGTGCCGCCGGTCAGGTCGACAAGCGCCATGCCCGGGGTCCAGCCCGCGCCAAGCGCGGCCTCTTGCAGGTCCGCCGCCCAGCGCGCGGTCACCGCGTCGACCCGCAGCGTCGTGGGGTTGCCCAGAAAGACCAGCGGCTCTGTCTGGGTGCCAAGCCCGCCTGCAAGCCGGTATGGCGCGGCAAGGCTTTCGCGCACCGCCATGCCGGGCGGCACCGCCGCCAGCAGCGCCAGCGTTGCCAGAAGCCCCGCGCGCGGCGCCCCGGGCGCCGCCACGCCCGCCAGAAGCACCGCCGCCAGTGTAAGAAACAGGGATCCGGCACCGATGGCATAGGTCCAGTCGATGCCGGTGCCGTAGGGCAGAAAAACGCCCATCGCCAGAAGATAGGCGGCAACCACTGCCTGCCTGATCCGGGGACCGCGCGCCGTCGCGCCCTGCCCCGCGGGCCAGATCGCAAGCCCGGCCAGCGCAAGGCCCGCCATCAGCACGGCCAGTTCCAGCCCGACCTCTCCCAGCAGCGGAGCCCAGTAACCCGGGTATTCCACCTGCCATGTCCAAAGCGCCCAAAGCGTGCCGCCCGCCAGAACGGCAGAGACCAGCGCAGCCGCCCCCGCACGCCATGCGGGCCGCAGCCATGCCACGCCCGCCGCCAGCGCCAGCGTGCCGAAAAGCACCGGTGCAAGGGGGCGCACGGGTGGCCAGCCAAGCCGGGTAAGCAGCGTGTCCCAGCCGCCACGCATCGCGGCGAACGCCGCGCCCGTGTCGTGGCCCCCCTGCATCCGCAGCGCAAGCTCTGCCGCCTGGGACAGGCGCGCGACATAGGCAACCGGCCCGCCATCGGTCAGCACCGCATTCAGAACAAGCAGCGCCAGCGCGCTGGCCGCCGCCACGCCCGCAAGCGCCAGCGCCCGAACCGGCCCCGCAAGGATCAGCGCGAAAGGCACCGTCACAACCGCCAGCGCCGCCGCAGCATTGGGCCGGCCAAGAAACGCCAGCACCACGCCCGCCCCCACCATGACCGCCGCAGCCAAGGCCCCGCGCGGGCGGGCGAAGCGCCCTCCGCCTGCGTAAAGCGTGACGCCCGCCGCCATGATCATGGCGCCCGTCCCGGCCAGCGTGTTGTAGGACGGCGTCAGGAGCCACCATTGCGCGATACCCGCAAGCCCGCCGATGCCCCCCGCGGCCGCGCCCGCCGCAAGCCCGGCGCCGCCCGGCGCGGCCAGCCGCAGCGCCGCCATGCCCAGCAGCGCCCCGGCCCCGGCCATCAGCACGAAGGACAGGCGCCGCACGGTCACGATGTCGTCGCCGAGCGCCGAGAATACCGGGCCGAAATCCACCGGCGACACGACGATATCGCCGGGGCGAAGGATGCTCTGGATGAAATAGCCCTCGTCGGTGATGTCGAGGCCCCGGTCGGCCACCGCGATCAGGCCGCCAAGCGCCGCGAGCGCAACGCCAGCCAGCAGGACCGCGATCAGCGCCGACAGCAGCCGATCTGCGCGGCCTGTCACGCCGGGCCGCCCCACCACGCGGGATTGGCGAGATACCAGTCGACAGTGTCGGCCAGCCCGCTGCGGAAATCATGCGCCGGTCGCCAGTCAAGCTCCGCCCGGACCTTTGCCGGGTCGATGGCATAGCGCAGGTCGTGGCCCTTGCGGTCGGTGACAAAGGCGATCTGGCTGGCGTAGCTGGCGCCATCGGCGCGCGGCCGTCTCGCATCGAGCAGCTCGCATATCAGCCGGACCACGTCGATGTTGGCCCATTCGGCGTCACCGCCGATGTTGTAGCGTTCGCCCAGCCGACCACGGGTCAGCACGCGCTCCAGCGCGGTGACGTGATCCTCGACATGCAGCCAGTCGCGCACGTTGCGTCCGGTGCCGTAGACCGGCAGCGTGCGACCCGCCAGCGCGCTTAGGATCATGTGCGGGATCAGCTTTTCGGGGTGCTGGTAGGGCCCGTAGTTGTTCGAGCAGTTCGAGATCACCACCGGCAGGCCGAAGGTCCGGTGCCAGGCCGCCACCATGAAATCGCTGGAGGCCTTGGAGGCCGAATAGGGCGAGGACGGCGCATAGGGCGTCGTCTCTGTGAACCGGGTGTCGTCGAAGTCGAGGTCGCCATAGACCTCGTCGGTCGAGATGTGGTGAAAGCGGAAGCTTTCGGGACGGCCCCGCGCCTCCCAATCCGCAAGTGCGACCTGAAGCAGGTTCACGGTGCCCACAACGTTGGTGTCGATGAAGGCCAGCGGGTTCTCGATGGACCGGTCGACGTGGCTTTCGGCGGCCAGATGCATGATCGCGTCGGGGGCGAATCCCGTCACGACAGCGTGCAGCGCGGGGCGGTCGCAGATGTCCACTTGGTGGAAGCTGTGGTTCGGCGCCCCGGCCACCGGGTCGAGGTTGGCCATGTTCGCGGCATAGGTCAGCTTGTCGATCGTTGCGACCTCGTGGCCCTGCGCCACGAAATGGCGCACCACGGCGGACCCGATGAAGCCCGCGCCGCCGGTGACCAGAAGGCGCATCAGGCCAGCCCCCGCAGCGTGTCGGCCAGCGCGTCGGCCACGCGGTCCACGGCGTCGGCGGGCATCCCGTAGTATAGCGGCAGGCGCATCAGCCGTGGCGCAACGTCATCCGTCACGGGACATCCCAGCGGGGCGCGGCCCAGCCTTTGCCCGGCGGGCGAGGAATGCAGCGGCACATAGTGGAACGAGCAGCCGATGCCACGGGCCTTCATCCCCTCCATCACCGTTTCGCGGTGGCGGGCATCGGGCAGCAGGACGTGGAAGATATGGCCGTTCATCGTGCGCTGGTTGCCCACCGGATCGGGCAGGCGCAGGCCGAATTCCCCGGCCAGCGGGGACAGGCGCGCGGCATAGGCGTCCCATGTGGCGGCGCGGTCGGCGGTGATGGCATCTGCCGCCTGAAGCTGGACCGACAGATAGGCCGCCACCAGTTCGGAGGGCAGGAAGGACGAGCCGAGGTCGACCCAGGTGTACTTGTCGACCTGCCCTTCCATGAAGGCGCGGCGGTTGGTGCCCTTCTCGCGCAGGATGAAGGCGCGGTCGGCGAATTGCGGATCGTTGACGATCAGCGCCCCGCCCTCGCCCGAGATGACGTTCTTGGTGGCGTGGAAGCTGAAGGTCGAGAGCGCCGAATGCGTACCGGCGGGACGGCCCTTGTAGGTGGAGCCGATGGACTGCGCCGCGTCCTCTACCACCGCCAGCCCGTGGCGCGCCGCGATCGCGTTTATGGCGTCCATGTCCGGCACGCGGCCGGCGTAGTGGACGGCAAAGATCGCGCGGGTGGCCGGGCCGATCAGCGGCTCTATCGCTTCGGCGTCGATGTTGATGGTGCCCGGCTCCACGTCGGCGAAGACCGGCACCGCGCCGCGCAGCGCGATGGCGCTGGCCGTCGAGGCAAAGGTATAGGACGGCAGGATCACCTCGTCCCCGGGGCCGAGGTCCAGAAGCAGGGCGGCCATTTCCAGCGCGTCGGTGCAGGACTGCGTCAGAAGCGCGGCGGGGGCGTGCATCCGGCCCGCTAGCCAGTCCTCGCACCACTTGGTCATCGGGCCGTCACCGCCAAGCTGCCGGTTTGCGACGGCCTGCGCCAGCGCCTCCATCTCGCCGCCGATGACGGGCGGGCGGTTGAAGGGGATCGCGATGTCAGCGTTGTGCATGTTCATGGGCGACAAGTTCGGCAAGGGACTGACCATAGGATGACTTCTTGAGCCTGGTGGCGAGTGTTTCAAGCTGGTCCAGCGTAATCAGGCCACGCCGGTATGCCAGTTCCTCGGGCGAGCAGACCAGAAGACCCTGACGGTCTTGCAGGGTTTGCACGAATTCGCCGGCCTGGTGAAGGCTTTCGTGCGTGCCCGCGTCAAGCCAGGTGAAGCCGCGATGCAGGGTTTCCACCGAAAGCCGGCCCTCGCACATGTAGTCCTGAAGCACCGACACGATCTCGACCTCGCCGCGGGGCGAGGGCGTGACGCCCGCCGCGCGGTCCGGCGCGCTGCTGTCAAGGAAGTAAAGCCCCGTGACCGCCCAGTTCGAGCGCGGTTTCTCGGGCTTCTCCTCCAGCGAAAGGGCCTGGTGGTCGGCGTTCATCTCGACCACGCCAAAGCTGCGGGGATCGCGCACGTGGCTGGCAAAGATCGTCGCGTCGTCGCGCGCCGCGGCGCGTTCCAGCATCGCCTGAAGCCCGTGGCCGAAGAAGATGTTGTCGCCAAGGATCAGCACGCTGGGCGCGCCATCCAGAAAGTCGCGGCCGACCACATAAGCGTCGGCCAGACCGCGGGGTTCCGCCTGCACGGCATAGTCAAAGGACATGCCCCAGTGCGATCCGTCGCCAAGGAGCCGCCGGAACGCCGCCTTATCGTCTGGCGTCGTGATGAACAGAACCTCGCGGACACCGGCCAGAATCAGGGTGGAAAGGGGGTAGTAGACCAGTGGCTTGTCGAACACCGGCAACAGCTGCTTGGAGGTGCCAAGCGTCAGCGGATACAGCCGGGTGCCGGTGCCCCCGGCAAGCACGATGCCCTTGCGGCGAACGGTTGAGGTTTGGGTCATCCGACGCTCTCCATCCCGTAAAATGTCAACAACTGTCCCGTTCGCTGGGCCTGCGTGAACCACGACTGCGCCGTCGGGGCAAGCCGCTGAGGGCCGCCGCGCGACAAAAACAGGCAAGATTCCGCGCCCCTGACGTCATTCTTGCAAGAAAATGCGGGTTGGGGAGTGGCGGTCGCCGCGCACAGGCCTTAGGACCACGCCCGAGCAAGACCACAGACCCGGGGGCACGGACCATGACGCAGTCTGCAAGCGACAGCACAGCCCCGGCCCCGGGCTGGCGCGGCACCGAGGCGGGAATGCGCGCCTTCGTGGCGCAGTTCGACACGCCGGAGTTCCGGGCGCGCGTTGTGGGATTGAGCGGGGCGGACCCCGAAGCCATCAATTTCCGGCTGGATACCTATTTCTCGGAAATGGTCTTTGGCTACCGCTTCGCCGCCGAGCACATGCCGGACCGGCAGTTGCGCATCCTTGAGGTGGGCGCGGGGCTTGGGCTGATCTCCAGCTATCTTGCCAGCCTCGGGCACGAGGTCGTGGCGCTGGAGCCCGCCAATCAGGCCTTCGGGATCTTCGAGGCCACCAAGCGCGAGATCTGGGAACGCCTGGGCGACGCGGCACCCGTGCTGGTCGAGCGCTCTGCCGAAGAGATCGCCGAAGCCGAGACGGGCAGCTTCGACTTCATCTTCTCTGTCAACGTGATGGAGCATATCGCCGATATCGAGACGGCGACGGCGGCGATCCTTGCGGTGCTGCGTCCCGGCGGCGTCTGCGCCAACTCCTGCCCGAACTACTGGGTGCCCTACGAGCCGCACTACGGCATCCCGATGGTGCCATTCCTGCACGGCGTCACACGCCGGCTTTTCGCCGGGCGGATCGACCGCGACCCCGACACGTGGGAGACGCTGAACTGGATCAACGTGGGCCGGGTGCGGCGGATGGCGGAGGCCAATGGCGTCAGCGTGCGCTTTGCGCCATCGCTGATCTACCGGACGTTTCAGCGGTTGGGGCAGGATGCCGAGTTCACCAAGCGCCACCAGCACACGATCGTCGGGCGGACTTACCGGGTTCTGCGGGCCAGCGGGCTGCTGGCGCTGACGCGGTTCATTCCCGTCTGGCTGTCCACGCCGATGGTGTTCACCTACCGCAAGGGCTGAGACGCGCGGCGCGCGCCGTCACGAATTCAGCGCCACGACCAGCAGGCCGCCAAAGATCATCGCCACCCCAAGGTAGTGCGGCAGGTGATAGCTTTCGCCAAGAAATATCTGGCTGCCGATCATCACGAACGGATAGGACAGCGCGGCGTAGCAGAACGCAATCCCCAGCGGCAGGCGCGAGATAGAGAAATACCACATGAAGGCCGCGCTCACGAGGGCGACGCCCGCAACCCACATCAACCAGTCCCCGGTCAGCCCGATGACGAAGCGCAGCACATCGGGCGGGTTGGCCGGCAGCACGCCATGCCGCGCGGTGAGCTGGCTCTTGATGATAAGCTGAGAGCCGGCCATCAGGGCGACGGCGACGACGATGATGATGTGATAGATCAGCTGCCTGTTCCTTGTTCTTGTCGCCGCGCGCGGGGTCAGTCCCGCAACACCGCCAGCCCGAACCCCGATTTGCCGAAGCCGTTGCCGTTGTAAAGCATGTAAGTGTCCCCCCCATGGTCGAAGACATGGGGGTATTCGATCATGTGGCCATCCCATGCGGCGGGATCGGGATCGACGCCGATGCCCGTTTCGCCCAGCGCCAGCCGCCACGCCAGCCCGTCGGGGCTGACGGCGCGGCCGATGCGATAGGGTCTGTCGCGCGTGCCGCGATAGGAAAACCACATGTCGGCCGTTCCGTCCGCGTTGCGCCGCGCTGCGGGTTTCGAGAACGCCTGTGCCACGTCAAGCTGAAAGGGAACCGCGACGCCGGTGCGCGTCCAGCGGTCGCCGTCGGGCGATGTCGCGCCGTTGAGCGTGTGCAGCATTTCGCCGTTGCCGGTGTCCCACGTGACGGTAGAGCCGTACCACATCACGTAGCCCCCTGCCCCGTCCTCCATCACCCAGGGGTAGGACAGGCTGACGGGATCGGTGGCGTCACGCGGCATGAAGGGGGTCTTGGGATCCTCGACCCGCAGGCCAAGGTCATCGCCCACCACGATGCGCCCGACTTCGCCGAACCAGTGACCACCCGGGGGCTGCTGCCAGCCCATGAACAGGATGTAGCGCCCGGACGCGGTGGCATGGCAGTTGCCGATGCTGATCCCGGCCTCGAAATAGCTGCCCTCGGGGCCATGAACCAGCGCGGGTTCAGCGTGTTCGCGCACCACGCGGCGCGCGGCGACATCGATGTCGACCGCGCCCACCGATGACCGGTTCCGGTCGTCGCGCGCGCTGAAGAACACGCGGTAGAGGTCGCCCTCGATCTGCACCGGGGTGGGGTTCGCGGCGTGGCTGGAAAGCTTTGGATGCAGACCGGGATTGGTGTAGAGATGCCCCAGCTTCTCCCAGCGCCGCGCCATGTCAGATTCCGCGCAGCCGGGTCGACGGCACGCGAGAGCGTTCCGTCGCAGGGCCCATGTAGACGCCCTTGGGATCCACGTCGCCAAGGATCAGCGCACCCGCCCCCAGCACGCTTTGACTGCCCACCGTGATGTGGTCGCGCAGCGTGACGTTGACGCCCACAAAGCACATCTCCTCGATTGTCACGCCGCCCGATACCACGATGTGCGAGGCAAGAAAGCAGTGGTCGTGAATGGTCGAATGGTGGCCGATGTGGTTCCCGCTCCACAAGGTGACGTTGTCACCGATGGTGACGAAGGGCTGGATCGTGTTGTCTTCAAGGATGAAGCAGTTCCGCCCGATCCGCCCCTCGTTCAGCACGGTCGCGTGGCTGCTGACATAGCTGGGCAGGTCATAGCCCATCTCCAGCGCGGCCTCGAACTTGTCGCGGCGCAGCTTGTTCAGCCCCGAATAGGCCAGCGCCACGAAAAGCGTGTTGTCGGCAGGCGGAAAGGCGTCCGCGACGGTCTCGAAATCGACCACGGGCAGGCCGCAGAAACTGTCGGTGTCACGAAACTCGGCATCCACGGTGAAGGCCACGACGCGGTAATCGCTGTCGCTGGTGAAGTAGTACCAGGCCAGTTCGGCGATATCGCCGGTTCCGAAGATGACGATCTGTTTCACGGGGATTTCCTGACGATGATCGTGAATTCATAAAGGTCATAGTCGTGCAAGAGCGTCACGAACCGCGAATAGCGGGTCTTGCAGCGTGCAAAGAGGTCCTCTGGCGAGGCATAGTAAAGGTAGTCGCGCTTCTTGTCGGCATCGGCATAGGACGTCAGCGCGTTGAAGGCGAAGCCCTTCGTAGAATGCCGGTCCATCAGGTCGATGATGTCGTGGATCACCTGAAGCCATGACGCGTCGTCATGTTCCAGCCGCACGTTGAAGATGCCGCTGGCCACGCACCAGTCATGCGGGCGGTCGGGGCGGTCGGCATTGAGAAACCGGCGGGCATCGGTTTCGCCGTGGGTGGCGCGCGCGGCGGTGACCATTTCGGCCGAGATATCGATGCCGGTATAGCCCATGTGCGGGAAGCGCCCCGCCATATAGCCGCAATAGGCGCCATAGCCGCAGCCCCAGTCGGCCACGTCTGAACGGCTGTCGGGGGAAAACGCCGCCGACAGCTTGTCAAACCGCAGGTTCTGGCTGGCCTCGTCCTTCCAGTCGACGCCGCGTGCGACGGGGCCATGCTCGGCGATCTTGGCCGAGTAGTAACGCTCGATGTCGTCCAGCCGCTGATCTGTCATGCGCTTCTTCCTGCCTTGCGGTCGATCGGGGGCGGCAAGATGGCAACTGCCCGCCCCGGGCATTCCCGCGCCGATAGCACCGGCCCGCGCGGGCTGTAAACCCCTGCCCCCGCGCCCCGCGGGATCATGCCGTTCGTTCCATGAAGCGGCGCGCGTCGGCGCCGCAGTTGAACATCAGGTCGATCGCCGAGACGCCATGTTCGAAATCGCCCCACAACTGCGGGTATTCGGGGTATCCGGCATAGTCGAACCATTCCACGCCGATGCCCTCGGCGGTGAACTTGTCGGTTTCCATGTAGGCCTGGGCCGCCGGACCCGAGACATAGGTGGTGGCCCCGGCAGCCTTGCACAGGCTGAGCAGGCGGTCGGTCTTGGTCCCCTGCCCCGGATAGTCGGTCGACAGCGTCAGCCGCGTCTCGATGCCCATGTAGTCCATCATCGCCCGCAGGAACCGCATGTTGAGCTGGGTCAGCATCGCGTCGGGCGCGGCATAAAGCGGCTCCAGCACCCCGGCGACATCGGCAAAGAAGGGGGCCTTGCGATAGGTGTTGCGGATCGTCTGCCAGTGCTTGTCGGCCCAGTCCGTGCCATCGATCTCGGTCTCTATGACAAGCTGGTCGTACTTGCCCTTGCTGCGCACCGGGATCGTCAGCCATTTCAGGCCCTGAGCGGTCTTGATCTTGTTTCGGTTGCGCCAGTCGCGGCGGGTGAACTGCACATCGTCGAAGAGGATGAATTCATCGACGCTGGCGATCATGTCGAAATATCCCTTCCACGGGATATAGCAGGACTGGACGATGGCGACGCGTTTCATGCCGCCCCGTGGGTCGTGGGATGGCGGCAGGTCATGATGTAATGCGAATAGGGAATGCGCAGCTTGTCGGTGCAGAGCAAGCCGTCGACCTGCCCGAAATGGGGCGCCACCAGCGCCTCGTAGGCGGGCGGGCGGCGGATGTCCTGCCCGCTGTCGCGGTCGTTCATCCACTTGGCGAACGGGTGCTGGCCGTCATGATAGACCGGATCGACGCTGATAAAGGCGCCGTCCGGCGCCATCAGGCGGGTGACGCTGGCCAGAAGCGATTGCGCCTGCGCATCGCCAAGGTGGTGCAGAAGGCCGAAGGCGAAGACATAGTCGAACCCGTCCTCTTCCAGCGCCATCGCCGCCACGTCGCCGCAGAGGAACTGCACGTTGTCCGATCCGTGCTGCGCCGTCGCCACTGCGATATGGTCGGCGTTCCAGTCTACCCCAAGATAGCGTCTGGCGCTGGCAAGGTGCGGCGCCCATGTGCCCGGGCCGCAGCCGACTTCGAGTAGGCGCTTGCCGGCGACATCGGGAAAGAACTGGTCGCGCAGCGCGTCGCGCGCCGACACCCCGCCCAGCAGGTTCTGGAAACTGCGGTAGACGACCGGGATTGTGACCAGGCGATAGAGCGCTGTCGTTCTTTCGGCCATAAGGATTCCTTCTGCGGGCTGTCGTGGGCGGGCGCGCCTTGCGGGTGCCACGCCAGCGGTGGCTGCGTCAAGGCTTGGGGTCGGTCGCCCCCGGCGGCGTTTCGTAAACCTCGCGCACGATGGCCAGGGGGCGGCGCTTTACCTCCAGAAAGATCGTGCCGACGTAGATGGCGATGATGCCGTTGAAGGACAGCATCAGCCCGGAAAACAGCGTGATGATCGCCGTGGTAGAGGCCCAGCCGGGCACGGGCAGCTCTGTCGTGAAGCGCATGAAGATCAATGCGATGACCGCCAGAACCGACAGCATCAGAAGCGTTATGCCGGCCATGAAGACGAAGATCAGCGGCGCGATGGAAAAGCTGGTGGTGTGGGTGATGAAAACGAAGATCAGCTTGGACAGCGAATACGATGTGGGGCTGTCGGTGCCCTTGGGCACCTCCATGGGGACCTGCCGGAACCCCGTCATGTGCAGGATGCCGACAAGAAAGATCTCGCGCTCCTGGAACTGCATCAGGGCCTCGACGAAGCGCCGCGTCATCAGCCGGAAGGTGGTGACGTTGCGCGGAAAATCGGCCGAGGTCATGGCCGAAAGCGCGCGGTAGAAGATCTGACGGCTGCTGCGGTAGAAGGCGCTGCCGCGACGGGTGGTCTGAACGCCGTAGACCACGTCGCTGTCCTGGGCGAGCATCCGTTCGCGCGCCTCGGCCAGCCACAGCGGATCCTCGTCCATGTCGCCGTCCATGATCGCCACCAGATCGCCCGTGGCATAGCGCAGCCCGATCCAGAGCGCGCGGTGCTGGCCGACGTTGCGCGACAGGTCGACGACGCGCACGCGCGGCTCTCTCGCCTGCAATTCACGCGCCACATGAAGGCCGTTGTCGGGGCTGCCGTCATTGACAAAGATCACCTCGACCTCTGCCCCGATCGCCTCGGCGGCTTGCGCGGCACGGTCGAAGAACGCCTCGACCACATCGGCCGAGCGGTAGATCGTGGTGACAACGGACAGCTTCATGACCGCCCCCTTCAACTGCCGGACGGATCCGGGAGAACCACGTCGAAAACGACGTAGTAGAATGGCACGGCCCCGGGGCGCACAAACTGGCCGTTCGTTCGCAGCCCGACGAGAAGCCCGTGATCGATCAGCCTGCTCCGGACCTCCAGAGGGGATGTGCGCCGAAAATTGGGGTTCGAGCCCAGGGCGCGAACCAGATTGGGGTCAGAGATCTCCGCCCATACATTCTCGTCCAGGATTTCGTCGCCGCCCTGCCACATGACCATCACCGCGGCCTTGCCCTGGTTCGCAAGGACAATATCAAGCTCGGCCACCGTGAAATCGTCCATCGTCGTGGCCACAAGACCGCGCCCCCACAGAGAGGCGCCGGCGATCGTGTCGAAGATGGTGAAAAAGTAGCTCTGGTTGCGGAAGGTGAAATACCAGCGGTCGTTCGAGATCGGATAGGTCTGGTCGAACGCGATCGTGCCCCGGTCATAGGCCACGAAAAGCGGCGCCTCGGGGCCGGCATGCGCCTTGGCCATGTCCATGGCCCAGGCCACCGTCTCGATCCCCGGCGCGCCCTCGACGCCCTGGCCATGTGCCATGAGCGAATAGCGCGAGAAACTGCCGCCCGAGGCGATCAGCGCAACGAAGACCGGCACAAGGAAAAGGGCGAAGGGCCGCAGCCGCGGCACCAGCGACAACACCAGCATCACCAGACAGCCAAGGGCGGCAGCGGCCACGACCACCCCGAAGACCGTCGCCGTCGCATACCCCATGTCCAGCACGAAGAGCACGATCAGCACGCCAACCACGGTCAGCACCAAAGCCGCCGCCATCCCCGCAAGCCTGCTGCGGTGCGTGGCCGCCACGCGGTCGAGCAGGACGGCCAGTTGAACCACCGCGCCGCCGATCTGGAAGATCTGGTAGAACCCGTATTGCAGCGTCACACCGTTTGCCCCGAAGTCGAAGGCAAGCCCGCCACCCAGCATCACGAGGAACGCCACGTGCGCCAATCGGTGCCCGGGCGGGATCGCCGACCAGCGCAGGCCAGCCAGCCCCCAGGACACCAGCACCGCAATGAAACCGCCAACAAGCAGGACATAGGCCCCCGCGTCCTGAAGCATCAGCCGCGGCCCCTTGCGGAACGCCGCGCCCTGGCCCTGGAACGCCTGCTGCGAGGTCGCATTCAGCGTGCGGAACACCTCTTCCGAGGATCCCATCCAGTAGAACACCGCGATGGACACAGGAAGCATGAGAGCCGCCGCAAGCAACACGGTGATCTCGTTGCGCACCATCCTCCCAAGCGGCTGTTCTCGCAAGCGCATGGCCAGCAGGGAGACATGCAGGCAGAACCCGACCAGCGCGGCGAAACTGTGGGCCATTGCCGCGAGGCCATAGGCGAAGCCACCGAGCACGATCAGCCAGAGCGCGTTGCGCCGGTTGCCCCTGACGACCAGCGCCGCGCCGAGCATCAGAAAAGCCACGGACATGACGCTTGGGTAGCCTGCCGAAGCCGTTTGCGTGACATAGAGACCGCAACAGCCAAGCACTGCACCGGCAAGGGCGGCCAAGGGCGTCACCATCTGCCGCAACAGGGCGTAAAGCCCCGCGCCATAAAACCACGAGGCGAAAAAGGTCAGCGCGAAAGAGGCAACAGCCGGTTCGAAGAGCAGGAACATCGCCTTGCCCGTCAGGATCCAGGGCCAGCGCGACAGCCAGTAGACATCGCCGAACCGGTCTTGAATCGCCCAGACGTCAAGGAACAAGGCGTGGTAAATCGCCGAATCGACCCAGCCGGTCGCCAGATCGGTACGAAGGTCGATGACCAGAAACCACCCAAGAAGGGCCAGTCCGATCAGCACGAGATGAGCAAGCGTCACGGCCGCTCCGGCGGTTGCGGGCGCAACTGCCGTGCCGGTCGTTTTCGCCGTCGGCGTCGCCGGCGCGATATTCTGCATCTCAGGGCCCCTGACCGTTACTTCCCGGCGCGGCCGGCGATATAGTCCTCGACACTCAGCGGCGTCTCGATCCCGTAACCCAGGATCTTTCGCGCCTCGGCGTCGTCGGTGAAGTCGGGGCCCAGCGTGCGCGGCATGTCGATCTGCTGCTTGATGAGCGGGATCGTGTAGACATGGTTCACCGCCCGGCGCGGCGCGGGCGAATGATTAACGCCGCCGGTGTGATAGGTCATGCAGTCCAGCAGGATGAACGACCCGGCGGGCGCCTGCACCTGGATCGCGGCGGCGTTCACCATCTCGTCCGAAGGGAACTCCTCGATCTTGTGGCTGCCGGGGATGGCCAGCGTCGCACCGTTGTCGGGCCGGAATTCGTCAAGGCAGAACAGGGCGTTGATCGCCAGCGGCCGGGAAGACGTGTAGTGCTGGTAGGCAAGATCCCGGTGCCAGTAGCCCTGGTTGTACATCTCGCCGTTGGGCGGGTTGATGACGCCGTTCTGCTGGTTCAGCACGATGTAGTTGCCGACAAGACGGCGGCAGGCCGCCAGGACGTTCGCGTTCATCGCCAGCCCAAGCATGAAAGGCTCGTAGGACAGCGGCAGGCGCACGGTGTGATGCTCGTCCAGCGCCTTCAGCCGGTCCAGACCGCCCATCCGTTCGATGTGGCTTGCCTGGGCACGCTCGAATGCATCGGCAAGCTCGGCCAGTTCCTCGGCCGAGTAGCCACCATCAATGATTGCGAAGCCGTTCAGCCGCAGCGATTCAACCGCGCGATCCACCAGCGTTTCGTTCCGGTTCTGAACATGCACGCCGTAGCGCAGTGGGGCTTCCGAAGCTCCCGTTCCGATGGCATTCAACACTTCAATCGCTCCGACAGGTCTTCATCGTTTCCCAGAATGCCGGCACGCCCAGAAATCCGCCGCCGACGGTTGGCCGCGCATAGCAGCCGCGGGCGCGCGATGCAACGCGGCGCCCTGCCCCATGCAAGCGCCCGCTCAGGCCGGTGCGCCGATGTCGCTACCAGAGGGCCAGGTGCTGCCAAAGGCCACCTTTGTGGCGGGGGCGACGGTCGAGTTGCCGCCAATGGCGGCACGATGCTTTATGCTGGCGAAATCCCCCACCGTGACGTGATGGGCAAGGACCGCGCCAGGCCAGACGGACACCCCCGCACCAAGGGTGCAATGCGGACCGACATAGGCCAGCGCATCGACGATGACGCCCGCACCCAGACGCGCGCTGGGATCGACCACCGCCGCGGGGTGGATCAGCCGTGCGGGCCGCACGCCGGCGCGCCAGATCGTTTCGCTGACGCTGCGGCGGATGTCGTCGGTGCCGATGGCGACGGCCACGTCCGTCACGCCGGCCTCTCGCGCGATGTCGGCAAGGTCGGCCACCCGGCCCAGTACCGCGCTGCCGTCAGGAGCTGTGGTGGCTCGGTCATCGACGAAGCCGACAAGCGCCATGTCAGGCCGCGCATCGACGATACCCGCGGCGATCTCTCCATAGACGGACGCGCCCAGCACGATCACGCGAACCGGCGGCGGCGTGCCAAGGTATCCGACCCAAAGCCCGGCTTCGAGGCAATTGAAATAGCGCTCGTCATAGTCCAGCGCCCGCATCCGCGAGAAGAGCTCGTCGGTGTCATAGGCCACGCGAATCTGGGTCAGCGTCCGGCTCTCGGTGTCGAAAACCGCCGCCTGAGCGCGGGCGTCGCCGAAGGAGGGAAGGCCCACCGCGCCGGGGTTCACGATGGCGTGGCCCTCTGCGATCTCGTCAAGGGGCGCGTGCGTGTGGCCCAGAACCAGAAGTCCCCCGGCGGCCATGGCGCGCGCCTCGGGTGTCACCACGCGCATCTTTTCGGTAAGCGTGTCGGCCGGCCCGCCATGCATCATCTTGACCGGCAGGCCGCCCACCTCTGTCGTCAGCGTCTCGGGCAAAGATGCAAGCCAGGCCCGCGCCTCGGCCCCGATCGACTGCCGCTGAAGCTGAAGCGCGCGGGTCCCGGCAGAGCTGTAGGCCAGCGGCGTTCCGTCCAGCAGCGCAGAGTCGTGGTTGCCCAACACGCAGTCCGCGCCGATCTCGCGCAGAAGAGCCACCACCTCGTCCAGCATCGGCAGATGCCCGGCGATGTCGCCCGCACACAGCCAGCGATCGACAGGACCCGCGGCCTGAACCACCGCGCGCAGCGCCGGCAGGTTGCCGTGGATATCGGCGATCAGGCCGAGCCTAGGCATCGCCGCCCCGCCAGACCGCCAGGTCGCGCGCCATCAGCGCGGAGTGCTCTTCGGCCTCCAGATACTGTTCCGACCAGTGGCGCAGGACGGCGCCAGCGCGCGCCGTAACAGGCGCCAGAACTTCCCCAAGCACCAGTTCCCGGATCGCAAGCTCAGGCTCGTTGACGCCGAAATGCGCGCGGATCGGCGTGGTCGAGGAAAACCGCGGGTTGACCTCGAACGCCACGGGCCCGCGCTCCGTCAGGCGCAACTGGACGTTCACCGATCCCGTCGCGCCCAGCGCGGCGGCGACCTCCATCGCATAGGCCTCGATCCCGGGATGACGGACCAGCACGCCCTTGTAGGTCAGCCCAAAATTCAGCTCTCGCAGGATGACGGTTGCGGCGACCGCCTGACCGGCACGGGTGCGGTAGATGCCGACGGTGTATTCCTGATCGTCGGGCAGCAGGCATTCCTGCACGACGTAGTTCTGCGGCAGGTCCGGGCGCAGGTCGCCCGGCGCGCGGAAATGATAAAGCCCGCGCGCAGCCGACCCCTTGCGCGGCTTGGCGATCAGCGGAAAGCCCGCCGCATCGGCAAGGGCGGCCACCGCCGCGGCGTCCTCGGCCGGGGCGGATCGGGGGTGGTCGATCCCCGCCGCCGCCAGCGCCCGCGCGGTCAGCAGCTTGTCGTCGGCCACGTCCAGCACCGCCTGCCGGTCAAGCGCGAAGGCGGTGCCCGTCCGGTCCGTCAGCGCGTCGAGATGCGCGCGCAGCGCGGCGGGTTCCGCCTCTGTCCCGAAAAAGGCAATGTCGATGGCGTTTCGGGTCAGGAACGCCTCGAACTGGTCGAGATAGCCCGGCTCGCGCACCATCGGGGCCAGCACGCTGTCGGGCTCCCACGTCAGGCCGGCGGAAAACGCGTTGGCGTCCATCACCCAGATGCGCAGCGGCAGCGCCGACATCTTCAGCGCCTTGTAGATGTTCTGGCCCAGCGGGTTGCCCATGCCGGTGACCAGCACCCGGATTTCGCGCGCGCTCATTGGCCATGGCCCAGGTATGCCGCCAGCGCCACCTCGTCGGACGGCAGCGCCGCGACGGGCGCCTTGCGCAGGATCAGCGTGAACTCGAACGGCAGATAGTCGTGCCGGATCTCGACAAAGCGGGTCAGCGTCTTGGCATAGGCGAACATGGCGGCGGGGTCGAAATAGTGCAGGTCGTCGTCCTGCCAGTCCACATGGGTGGACATGAAATCGATCACCACGCCCTCGCGCGCGGCCTCGAAGAAGCGGGCGAGGGCACGCCGGGCAACGGCCTCGTTGTCGGCGGTCTCGTAGATGTTGTTGAAGACCTGCGAAAAGAACGCCACGTCCATTTCAAGGCCATCCAGAGGATCCTCAAAGATGTCCATCGACAGGAACCGCGCCTCGGGGTGATCCTTGCGGTTGGCGTCGAGGAACGGCTCGACAATGTCGATGCCAGTATAACCCGCAGGGCGCACGCCCCGGCCCAGCAGGAACTTGAGGAACATCGCGATCCCGCAGCCCACGTCAACGACATGGCGCCCGGCCAGGTCGAAGGCGGCCGCGTGCACGGTATGGCGCACCCATTGCTTGGCCGCGCCGCCAGACTTGAGCGCATCGACGCTCAGCCCGTGTTCGGCCATGCGTGCGTGATACAGACCCGCGACGCGGGCAATTTCGTCGGGGTCGAGTTTCGATGCCATCGGCTGCTCCGTTTCGGGACTTGGCTATCAGGTCTCCAGCAGGGTGACGAGAGGGCGGGCGAAGCGTTCCAGCTTTTTCCGCACCGCCTCGGTGTAGCGGGGATTGACCGCCAGAAGGACCGGCGCGGGTGGCGCGCCGTTCAGCCAGTCGGGCGGATGCACGGGGATGCCGTGGACGGTGCCGCCGATCTTGCCGGGGTCCTCGTCGAGACAGGCCAGAATCGCCCGGTCGCCCAGCGCGGTATAGGCCAGCAGCAGGCTCAGCACCTCGCCAGAGCCGAAGACAATGGCCGGCCCGTCGCCCACGAGGCCGAGCCTGCGGTCAACATCGGCAAAGCGGTCGGCCCAGAGATCGCGGTGCGCCCCCTGCCGCGCGGCCAGACCGTCGAAAGACGGGGGGGCGATTGCGTCTTGCGCCGGACGACACAGCGCCAGTCCGAACCCCGCCACCACCGGATCGTCGAGGTCGAGCGCGAGAACCTCGAACCCGTGCCTTTCCAGAATCGTCTGGAACTGGGTGCCGAACAGGTGCCAGACATGGTCGCCGAACCACAGGTCATAGCCGCCGCCGTCCTGCACCGGGATCACGAGAACCGCGTAGCCCCCCGGCAGCACCGCCTGCCCCAGCGCCCGCAGGAATGTGGACGGATCCTCCACATGTTCCAGCACGCCCACGGCCAGGACCAGGTCGGCGGCGTCGGGCACCTCAGGCCCGACGAAGCCCTGCGTTACGTCCAGGCCCCGGCTGCGCGCCAGCGCGGCGGCATCACGGCTGCCCTCGATCCCGCGCAGGGGCACGCCTGGCCATGTGTCGGCCATGCGAGCCATCAGGCTGCCCTTGCCGCAGCCGATCTCGAGCACGCTTTCGGGCACGCGCGGGAGGTGACGCCGTAGCCAGTTCAGGAACGCCTGCGACCGGGGCACCGGGCCAGCGGGTGTGAAATAGATATGCTCCTCGCCACGTCCGGTGTTCAGGCGGTAAGCATCCGCATAGCCCGCCAGCGTCTCGTCCCCACCCAGAGCCACGTTCGTCACGGTGCCACAACAGGTGCAGATCGCCTTGTCCAGCGGGCGCGGTGCGATGGACTGGTCCGTGATCAGCGAGCGCGCCCTGTCCGTGCGCAGCAAGCCGTCCCACACAGTGCCGCCGCAGACCGGACAGACGCGCGTCATCGGCCCAGCCCCGGCGGCAGCGGGCTGCCGCGCAGGATCGCGCCCGCGTCGGGGCCGCACCAAAGCAGGGTATCCAGCGCCGAAAGATGGCTGACGAAGGGATGCCCGCCCTGATCATAGGGCACCGGGCGATAGGTCTGAAACACCACTTCTATCCCGGCGGCGCGAAACCGGTCCATATCGATGAACTCCGCCGCCGCCGCCCCGTCATAGAGCACATCCGCCCCGTGGTGCAGACACAGGTCGATCAGCCGCTGGTTCTTGTCGGTCACGGTGATGCGCGCGTCCGAGGCATGGGCGATCGGCGTCTCGATCGCAAAGGCCGCCCGCAGATACTCCGTGAGCGCCGCGTTCAGGTCGACCAGACGCTCATGCCCGGCGCCGAGGATGTCGGCGATGGCCGGCAGATGTTGCGCCGCGTGGGGCGCGCGGGCATACCACGCCTGCATCCGGTTGACCGTCTTCCTGGCCCAGGTCCGGTCTTGCGCGATGCGGACCTCGTTGATGGGCAGCTTGTCCGCCTTGGCCTGCACCGGCACGGTGACATATTCAGGCGCGCCGGCGGCATTCAGCAGGCGGTTGCGGTTGCGCCAGTCCTGCTTGGTGTATTTCACGTCATCGAGATAGACGAACAGATCCGCCGCATCCATCTGCTCCAGATAGCCAAGCCAGGGCAGGAAACTGGGCTGGATGGTGGACAGGATCATGCCAGTGTCTCCAGGGTCTGGCGGATGAGGGCAGCGCCCTCGTCCACGCGGGCGGGCGTGGTGGCGGCATCGACCCACAGGTTCACGACACGGTCCGCGACATGCCGGGCGCCGGTCAGCGGGCCGGCGACCTCGACGGCATCCCCGAACATCGCGTCCACAGGCGGATACCAGGTGCTTGCGCCATGGCCCGCGGCGCGCAGGGCGTCCACCACCGCATCGCGCCGGGCGGGATCGACGAGGATGTTGAACCGCCAGGGCGCCGCGCCCTCGGGCAGGCGCGCGGGCCGGACATCGACCCCGGCCAGCGCGTCCGTCCAGGCTTGCGCCATCGCCCTGCGATGCGCGACGTTGCCCGGCAGGTCCGCCAGCGCCGCAGCCACCCGCACCGCGCCCGCCGGATCCAGCCGCCGGGTCATGTGCGGCCGATAGGCGCGATAGGGCGCGCGATGCGCGGCCTCGGGCGCGCCAGCCGTACGCAGGCCGCGCAACGTGGCCTCCATGGCCGCCGTCGCGTCGCGGTCCGCGAATACGGATTCCGGCATGTCGGCAACGATCCGCGCCAGCCGCGCGGCGGCATCGGCGTTGCGCGCCGTCACCGCCCCGCCCCCGGCCGCGTCGGCGATCTTGCCCGCCCCGAAGCTGTAGAAGGCCGCATCCCCCAGCGCGCCGGCCGGCACACCGCCGCAGGACGCCCCGATCGCAAGGCACACGTCCTCGATTACCGGCAAGCTGCGGGCGCGCGCCCAGTCCATGATCGCGGGCATGTCCAGCGGCACCGACACGCCATGCACCGCCAGGACCCCGCCGATGTCCTCGTCCCAGGCCCGTGCAATCAGGTCCGGCGTCGCCGCGCCGGTGTCCGGCGATACGTCATGCAGCACCGGCCGGGCGTCCGCCGCAAGCAGCCCCTCGATGGCGATGCCGCACAGATTGGCAGGGACCAGCACACGGCGCCCGGACAGGCCAAGCGCGCCCACCGCCGCGATCAGCCCGGCCGTTCCGCGCCCGGTCGCAGGGCCAGACCCGGACGGCAGGCCGTCAATCGTCGGGGTCATGGCCCAAAAGCGCAAAATGCTGCCGGAAGCGCAGGTTGGCGTTCAGCCGCTCCACCTTGTAGGCCACGGCGCCGACCAGAAGGAACTGCAACCCCAGCACCACCAGCAGCACGAAGAACAAAAGCCAGTTGGTCGGCAGCGGCTGCACCTGTACCACACCATAGACCACCATAGTGGTCAGCCCGGTCATTCCACCGATCAGGCCAAGCACCCCAAGCGACATGAGCGTCAGGATCGTGGTCGTCCCGGACGAGAAGTTCAGCAGCGCCAGCAGTAGCGTGTGGACAAGCTTGACCGGGCCGTAGCTGCTCTTTCGGGTGCCTTCGCCGCGCGAGACCACCTCGACCTCGCGGATCGACAGGCCAAGATAGGCCACGAGGATCGGGATGTTCTGGGCAAGTGAATCCGCGCCCAGCACCTCTTCCAGCGCCCTGCGGCGGAACAGGCGAAACGTCGTGCCCGGGTCCTGCATCCGGACGCCCATGCTGCGGTTCACGATCCACGTGACAATGCGCGAGCCAAGGTCGCGCACGACATGCGCGTTACGGGTGCTGCGCGCGCCGCTGACGATGTCCGCATGAACGTCGGCCTGTACAAGGTCATAGAGGGCGCGCAGGTTGTCGAAGGGCACCTGCTGGTCCGCGTCCCCGGTGGCGACGAACGCGCCCTTTGCACGGCGCAGGCCCACCACCGTCGCCATGTGCTGCCCGGCGTTGCGGCGCAGATGGATCGGCCGCAACTCGGGCATCTCGGCGGCCAGTCGGTCGAGCACCGCGCCCGTGTCGTCGCGGCTACCGTCGTTGACCACCACGATCTCGTAGTTGTCGCACAGCGCTGCAAGGGCAGTGGCCGCGCTGCGCACCGCGTCCGCGATACCCTGACCCTCGTTATAGGCCGGAAGCACCAGTGACAGCCGCACGGGCGGCGCCTCGGATGCCTCTGCGGCCTCCATCTCAGAGGAACCGCTTGAAATCGAAGGTGCGTGCAATGTGCGCAAGTTCCTTGTCGAAGTCGCGCGTGGGCGCCCAGCCCAGCGCGCGCAGGCGGCTGTCATCCAGGCTATAGCGGCGGTCCTGCCCAAGGCGGTCCTCGACCTCGGTCCAGGCCTGCCCTTCCGGCACGTCGAACAGCGCCGCCAGCTTGCGCAGGATGTCGATGTTGGACACGTGCAGATCGCCCGAGATGTTGTAGATCGTGTTGGGCGCACCGCGCGCGATCACCGTCAGGACGGCGTCCACCGTATCCTCGACATGCAGCCAGCAGCGCTGGTAGCTGCCGTTGCCGTGCATGATCGCGGGCCGCCCGCGCGACAGGCGCGAACAGCTTTTGGGGATAAGCTTTTCGGGAAACTGGTAGGGCCCGTAGTTGTTCGTGGGCCGCACGATGTTGCAATCCAGCGAATAGGTGCGCGCCCAGCTTTTCACCAGCATGTCGGCCGCCGCCTTGGTGGCCGAATAGGGGTTCGAGGGGCGCAGCGTCTCTGTCTCGGTATGCGCGCCGGACTCGATATCGCCATAGACCTCGTCGGTAGAGATCTGGATGAACCGCGGCCGGTCGCCCGGCTGTTTCATGCGCACCAGTTCCAGAAGACGCTGGGTGCCAAGCACGTTGGAATGGGTGAAGCGCGCGTTGTCGACGATCGAATTGTCCACGTGCGATTCGGCGGCAAAGTTCACCAGCACGTCGCATTCCGGCAGATGATCCAGCGTGGCGATGTCCTGCCCGATGAAGCGGTAGTTCGGGTGATCGGCGAATTCGGTCTGGGCCACGCGGTCGGCGGCATAGTTGACCTCGTCGATGTTGGTCACCCAGTGGCGCAGGTCGAGGCATCGGCGCACGAAATGCTTGCCGATGAAACCAAGTCCCCCGGTAACAACGATCATCAGGCGCGGCGCGTCCGCGGCCGCCTCGGGCACGGGGTTCTGGCAGCCGTCGAAATCCTGGCGCCGGGCGTATGGATTGGAATGTATGGCAAAGTCCACGGGCGACCCTCTCTTCTCGAGCGGTTGATAGGGGAAAACGGCCCGGTTTGACAACGCCGATCACGCCCGCGGGCACAGGTCGCTGCTTTGCAGGCCCGTGCGGGTCCGCTAGCATCGCGCCCGGGGCGGCAGGGACCGGGCGATGACGGCAGAGCGCACATTCGACTACATCATCGTCGGCGGCGGCGCAGCGGGGTCGGTGCTGGCGGCACGGCTGGCCTCACAAAGCGGGGGCAGCGTGGCGCTGCTGGAACGCGGGCCGCGCGACACCGACCGCTGGATCCACATCCCCGCCACCTTTTTCAAGGCGCTCAAGGGCGGCAACGCGGAAACCGTGATGTCGCTGCCCGACATCTCGCTTGACGGGCGGCCCTTTGCCGTGCCGCAGGGGCGCGTGCTGGGCGGCGGGTCATCGGTCAACGGCATGATCTACATGCGCGGCCAGCACCGCGACTACGACGACTGGGCGGACGCGCACGGCTGCGACGGCTGGAGCTTTGCCGACGTGCTGCCCGCCTTCATGCGGCAGGAGCGCAACATGCGCCTTGGCGCGCCCTATCACGGGCAGGCGGGGCGGCTGGTGGTGGCCGACGCCTCGGCCCCGCATCCCGTCACCGCGCGCATCATCGAGGCCGCCGTCGCCGCCGGGCTGCCGCGCACCGACGATTTCAACGGCGCGCGCCAGGATGGCGCGGGCTGGTACCAGGTGACGGCGCACGACGGCCAGCGCCAGTCGGCGGCGCATTGCTTTCTGGCGCCCGAGATGGGCCGGGAAAACCTGACCGTGCTGACCGATCACCTTGCCTGCCGGGTGCGGATCGAGAACCGCCGCGCAGTGGCGGTCGAGGCGCGCACGCCCGCAGGCGGCGAGATCGTGCTTCACGCCCGGCGAGAGATCGTGCTGACGGCGGGCACCTTCCAGTCGCCGAAGCTTCTGATGCTGTCGGGCATCGGCCCGGCGGACCAGCTCTTGCGGCACGGCATCGCCACCGTGCAGGACGCGCCCGGGGTGGGCGCGAACTACCACGATCACGTGGGCGCGCCCGTGACCCGCCGCCTGAAGGGCGCCAAGGGACTGCACGGCGCCGACAGCGGACTGGCCGCGCTGCGCCACGGCTTCGACTATTTCGTGCTGCGGCGCGGGCTTCTGACCTCGAACCTGTTGCAGGGCGGGGCCTGCGCCGACACCTCGGGCGACGGGCGGCCCGACGTGCAGTACAATCTTGCCCCCTTCGCCGCCGGCGCGCCGGGCCAGCCGCCCCTGCCCTTCCACGCGTTGCAGGTCCACCCGATGACGATGCGCCCCCGCTCGCGCGGGCGGATCGGTCTGGCGTCCGCCGACCCCGCCGACGCCCCCCGCTTCGAGGCGAACGCGCTGGCCGACGAGGCCGATCTTGACACCTTGCGCCGGGGCGTGCGGCTGGCGCGCGAGATCTGCGCGCAGGCCCCGCTGGCAGATATCCTTGGCGAGGAAATCTGGCCCGGGCCCGACGTCAGCACCACGGTCGGGTCCAACACGCTGGACGATGCCATCCGCAAGCAGGCGCGCACCATCTTCCACCCCGCGGGCACCTGCCGCATGGGACCGGACCCGGCGGCGGTCGTCGACACGCGCCTGCGCGTCAACGGGGTCGAGGGGCTGCGGGTGGCCGACTGTTCCGTGATGCCGGCGCTGACATCCGGCAACACCAATGCGCCGACGATGATGATCGCCGACCGCGCGGCGGATTTCATCCTGGCGGACTAGTCCTTGCGGAACGCGTCCCGCTCCAGCAGCAGGCTGGTCGCGACGCCGAAAACCAGCCCCCAGAACGGCGCGCCGATGTTCAGGATCGGCAGCCCCGCCAGCGTCACCAGAAAGGCCACCAGAGCGCCCAGCGCGAACTTGCCGCCGAACGAGGTCTGGAACGCCGCCTGCAACGTCTTGAGCAGCGCCAGCCCCGCCAGCGTGCTGAGAAACGCCGCCGGCGTGGCCAGCAGAAGCCCCGTCACCAGCGGTGCGAGGATGCCGAAGACAATGGCCAGCCCGCCAAGGACGACAGCCGCGATCCAGTGCCGTTCGCGCTGGCCCGAGGACACCAGGATCGCGTTCGACGGCCCCGTCAGGCAGGTCGACACGCTGCCCAGAAGCCCGGTCAGCAGGGACGTCGCACCGCAGGCGTTGGTGATCGCGCTGACCGGCGGCGCGTGGCCGGCGGCACGCAGGATCACGATGCCCTGCGCGTTCTGCGCCGCGATCACGGTGACGGCCAGCGGCACCACAAGCTCCAGCATCGCGGCGACCGAGAACGCGGGCCAGTAAAGCCCCGGCTGCGCCAGCACCGCGCCGCCGGGCGGGCGCGGCGCCATCGCGCCCTCCTGCGTGGCCAGCACCAGAAGGCCCACCGCCAGAACCGCGATCATCGGCGGCAGGACGCGCGCGGCGCGTGGCATGGCCGTCAGCGCGAAAAAGGCCGCCGACATGCCCGCCACCAGCAGGAAATCGGTCTCGAAGGCGCGGATCCAGTCCAGCCCGAACTCGACGAAGACACCCGCCACCATCGCCATCACGATGGGCATGGGCAGCCGGTCCATCGCCACGCGCACCCAGCCCGTCAGCCCCAGCGCCAGCATCAGGACACCGGTCGCAAGATAGGCGCCCACCACCTCTGGCAGGCTGAGACTGGTCAGCGCCGCGCCCACAAGCACCGTGCCCGGGATCGTCCAGAAAAACGCCAGCGGCTGGCGATAGGCCACCGACATGCCGATGGTCAGAACGCCGTTGACGGCAAAGGCGGCAAATATCCACGAGGCAAGGTCCGCCTCTGTCAGGCCGCCGCGCACCCCCGCGCCAAGGATGATCGCCACCGGGGCCGAGGCGGCGAACAGGAAGGCCACGAAGGCGTTGACCATCTCTGTGGCAGGCAGCCGGGGCATGGGCGGGTCCTTGGTGATGCGGCCTCTTCCGGCGCTACACCATGCCCGTTGCGCGGGCAACGCCGCGGCGCAGCGAGGATCAGCCCGCCTTGCGCTGCGCGCCTGCCTCTTCGCGCGGCTCCTTGGCAGGCAGGCGCGCGCACGGCGCCGCTTGGGGCGGCGCTGGCGGCATCTTGGCCCGAAGGCGGCGGGCCACATGCGCGGCCACACCGCCGCCGGTCACCGGCGCGCGGATCCAAGCGCGCCGCGCCGACCGGCCCTCCAGTGGGCATCGGGCCGCCCCCGGAATCAGTTCCGTGCCGTCGCGCACCGCTTGCAGAAGGGCGTGTGCGGGACCACGTCCAGCCGCTCTTCCGAGATCGGATCGCCGCATTTGGCACAGGCGCCGTATTCGCCCGCGTCGATGCGGGCAAGCGCGGCGCGGATCATGCGAATCTCGGTCTGCCCCGAGGTTCCCATCCGTTCCAGCACCTCGTCCTCCTCGCGCTCCAGCGCCAGTTCCTCCCAATCGCGCGAGTTGTGCGATTCGAGCTCGTCCTCGATCTCGTGCAAACGTGCGTCCAGTTCATCCAGCCGCGCGTGCAACTGCTTGCGCCGCTCCTCAACGGGGGTCATGTCCGGTCTCCTTATTCTCTTGGTCCCAGCCTGCGCCGGGCGCGGACGGCCCGCCTTGATGCAGGTCAACCATGCTTGCCCCGGCAACGGCGAACGGATACTTCGGTTTCATGGACATTCGCCGGATCACCCCGGGCTACGCGGTGTCGCCGCAGATCGCCCCCGAAGACGTCGCCGCCATCGCGGCCGCGGGCTTCACCACCATCATCTGCAACCGCCCGGATCATGAGGTCGGCCCCGACCTTCAGGCCGACGCGATTCGCGCCGCGGCACAGACGGCGGGCATCGCCTTCGTGCTGAACCCGGTCGAGAACGGCGCGATGACCATGGACATGGTCACCGGTCAGGGCGAGGCGATCGCCGCCGCGCCGGGCCCGGTGTTCGCCTACTGCCGCTCGGGCACCCGGTCGTCGATCGTCTGGGCGTTGTCGCGCGCCGGGCAGGACTCTGCCGACGCCATCCTTCAGGCCACGCAGGCGGCGGGCTATGATCTTGCCGGGCTGCGCAGCCAGATCGAGGCGCTGGCCGCCGGCTGATCCACGGACCACCGCGAAAGGCCGCGCGCGGCCACCCGGCACGGGGCGGACACGCCCGCGCGCAGGCACTGGTCACGGGCTTTCAGGGGCGTGTCATCGCATGTCCCGTGGCAAGAGCGCCTGACCGCCGCCGCCATCTGCGGGGCGGCACGCGCGCCCATGTTCGCACGCGCAGGTCCGGCCACCAACGGGCAGCAGGGCCAGAACGCCGCGACAGGCACCCGGGCAGGGGCAGAGAATTAGACCGGCCCGCCGTCCGCAGGCGGGTCCAGCGCCTCGGGGACGGATGCCGCCGTCAGGCGCACCGCGCGCCGGTCACCCAGCCGGCCCAGCCGCGCCCGCGCCACCGGCACGCCACCCGGCGCAATCAGCGAAACGGCATCCAGCCCGACCCCCGTCAGGGGCACGACCGCGCCGGGGGCCAGCGCGCGCACATCGCAAAGCGGCAGCGTCAGGCGGGCCAGTTCCGCCTCCAGCCGCGCGGGACAGGACAAAAGACCCTCTGCCGGGCCCTGTGCGGGTACGGCCTGCGCCGCGACGGGGCGCGGCGAAGGCATTGCCAGTGTCAGGGTGCCGGTGCGCGCGCCATCGGCCATGTCCAGGGCGCAGGTCCAGACCTCGTATTCCGTCTCGGGCAGGCGCATGGCCACGGCGCGCGGGTCGGCCAGCCACCCCGCCACGCGCCAGCCGGCGGGCGCGGGCAGGCCGTCGGCCTCGGCCGACAGGGCGGCCAGCGCGGCCAGCACGGCGACGGCAAGCTCTTGTGACAGGACGACATCGGTGGCCGTCACCGGGCGCGGGTCGGCGGTGCGGGCCGTCACGCTGCCCGTGGTCTGCATCTCGATCACCGCCGCCAGCACCTGAGGGCAAAGCGCCATGACCCCGCCCTGACCGTCCCTGTCGGCCAGGTGCAGCAGAAGTCCCGGGGCGGGCAGCCTGTCGGCCATCGTGTCAAGGTCGTGGCGTTCGGCCCCGGCCTCGCGCACGGCAAGGCGCAGGCCCAGAGCCTCCTGCCCCGCGCGCATCAGCGCCAGCCGCATCGCCCGCGCCGCGCCGATGCGCACCGGCCCCGCGGGCGCCGGCGGCGGGCGCAGCATCCGGCGGATCGCGTTTCCTGCCTCTGCCTGCATCATCCGTCCCCGTGCCGCCGCCTGGAACCTCTGTGCCACAGACGCCTTGTCAAAGCGTTACCGCCCTAGGGTCCGGCTCAGCCCCGCTCAGCCCGGCGCGGCGCGCGCCAGCGGCAAAGCCACGCGGAACGCCGCGCCGCCCTGGCCCGGCAGATAGGTGATCGACCCGCCCAGCTTGGCCATGATCTCGCGGCAGATCGCCAGCCCCAGCCCCGCGCCGCCCGCGCGCGCATGATCGCTGAGGCGCGAGAACTTCTCGAAAATCATGGTCTGGCTTTCGGACGGGATGCCGGACCCGTTGTCGATGAAATCCACAGTCACCCTGTCACCGCGCAGGCGTACCTCTATCGTCAGGCGCGGGGCCTCGGCATCGCAGTACTTTCGCGCGTTGGCGATCAGGTTGATGAACACCTGCGCCAGCCGGTCGGGATCGGTTTCAAGTATCACGCGCTCGGCCTCGGGGGTCCGGCGGATGTCCAGCCGGCGATCGCCCTCGGGGTGGCCCGCGGCGGAGACCGCCCGGTCCAGAACATCCCCAAGCGTGCCCTGCTGCCAGTTCATCGTCACCTGGCCGTTTTCCAGCACGCTGAGGTCCAGCAGGTCGTCCAGAAGCCGCGTCAGGCGGATCGCCTCGTCCTGAATGATCGAGGAAAACCGCTTCTTCTCGGCCTCGGGCATCGGTCCGTCGGCCATCAGGATTTCCGAGAACGACCGGATCGAGGTCATCGGCGTGCGCAGCTCATGACTGATCTGCGACAGAAAGGCATCCTTCTGGATCGACAGCTTCGTCAGCTTCTCGTTGGCCTCGCGCAGCTGGCGCGCGGTGCGGCCCAGTTCGCGCGACTTCTGCTCCAGCTGGCTGGAATACTCCATCATCTGCGCGGTCTCGTCGGCCACCGCCATCAGCGCCTCGACCGACACCGCCGCGCCGCCGGTGATCTGCGCGATCATCGCGTGCGCCGTGGCCGCGCCGACCGATCCCGCAAGCTCTCGTTCCAGCCGTTCCAGGAACTCGGGCGTGATGTCGGGCAGGTAGCCCGCCTTGCCCTGCCCGCCTGCGGCCTCCTGAAACAGGGTCTGCGCCTCGACCGGGCCGAGGATGCGCTGCGCCATGATAAGAAGGTCCTCGGCCTCGGCCGTGCTTTGCGACCAGCCGCGCGCGCCCGCGGCATACTCGAACACGTTGGTGAACTGCGCGCCCTGCAACCGCTCCAGCGGGGTCGGAAAGGTCACCAGCGACACCGCCACGAACGCTGCGCTGTTCAGCACCATGCTCCACAGCACCGAATGCACCAGCGGGTCGAGCCCCTCGATCCCGAAAAGCGCCTGCGGACGCAGCGCCCCGATGCCCAGTGGGCCCTCGGCCATCACGACAGCAGACAGCGGGCCCTCGGTGCCAAAGCTCGGCAGGTAAAGCGTGTAGGCCCAGATCGCGAAGCCGAACAGCAGTCCCGCCCCCGCGCCCATCCGCGTCGCACCGCGCCAGAACAACCCGCCCAGAAGCGCCGGCAGAACCTGCGCCAGCCCGGCAAAGCTGATAAGCCCGATGGCCGCCAGCGCCGCACCGCTTCCCGACAGCTCGAAATACAGGTAGCCCAGCAGCAGCACCGCCCCGATGGACAGCCGCCGCGACAAGAGCACCACGTCGCGCACATCCCCCGACATCGACGCCCCGCCCTTGCGCGCCGCCAGCCAGATCGGCATCACGATGTGGTTCGACACCATTGTCGAAAGCGCGATGGCCGCGACGATCACCATCGACGTGGCCGAGGAGAAGCCCCCGAGGAATGACAAGAGAGCAAGCCCCTCGCGGTCGAAGGCCAGCGGCAGGGTTAGCACGTAAAGGTCGGGGTTGTCGTCCGGCAAAAGCTCCAGCCCGACGACGGCGATCGGCACCACGAACAGGCTCATCAGAAGCAGATAGGCCGGGAAGGCCCAGCTTGCGGTGACAAGGTGGCGTTCGTCGGCATTCTCCACCACCAGAACCTGGAACATGCGCGGCAGCGTCAGCAGCGCCGCCGCCGACAGGAACGTCAGCGTGATCCAGCGGCCCTGATCAAGCTCCCACACCGCGATCTCGGACGCCTCGATCCGTTCAAGGATTTCGGCCGGCCCCGAGGCGACGCCCCAGACCACGAACACCCCGACCGCGATCAGCGCAAGCAGCTTGACCACCGCCTCGACCGCGATGGCGGTGACCACGCCGTGGTGCTGTTCGTTCGCATCAAGCGAGCGGGTGCCGAACAGGATCGTGAAAAGCGCAAGCCCGGCCGCGACCAGAAGCGCCGTGCCGTCGATGTTGGCCGGCGCCCAGCCGCGCGGCGAGTCCGAAGTGAAAAGCTCGAACGCCAGGGTGACGGACTGAAGCTGCAGCGCGATGTAGGGCGAGATACCCACCACCGCCAGCACGGTGACCGCCCCGCCGAGAAAGGTCGACTTGCCATAGCGCGACGAGATCATGTCGGCGATCGAGGTGATGCGCTGGCTGCGCCCGATCCGCACCAGCTTGCGCAGCAGCGTCCACCAGCCCACCATAAGCAGCGTCGGGCCAAGATAGATCGTCACGAACTCCAGCCCGTTGGTCGCCGCGCTGCCGACCGCGCCATAAAAGGTCCACGCGGTGCAGTAGATCGACAGCGACAGGGTATACACAAGCGGGCTGCGCAGCCATGCGACGCGGCCCGCCTCGGCCCGGCGCTCGGCCCAGAATGCCACGAGAAACAGCAGCAGCACGTAGCACAGACAGACCAGAAGCAGCAGGTTGGATGCCATCAGCGCCTGCCGTCGTCATCCCGCGCCGGCGGCGGGGCGGGCCACGCATCCGACCGCGCGCTGTCCGTGTCCGGCGTCTCGTCCGACTGTTCGCGCTGGGCGCGTGACAGGGGCCGCGACAGCAGCGCGGCGGCAAGGATCAGCACACCCCACACCCCGAAAAGGTATAGCCCCCCCGGCCCGGTGCCCGGTGCGCCCCCCGCGCTGCCGGCAAGGATCACCGGCACGAGGAACAGGAACAGACCGGCCACCGGCAGGATGCGCGCGGCATCCAGCACCCGGCGGCTGCGATAGCTTTGCCGTTCAAGGAACACGGGACCGCGCGGCGGTTTCATCCGCCGGCCATCTCGCGCACGATGTCCAGCACCTCGGCGTTGGAAAAGGGCTTGGTCATGAAACGGCTGGCCCCGTAGCGTTCGGCCAGTTCGCGGTCCTTCTTGTGGCCGCGCGCGGTCAGCATCAGGACGGGCAGGTCCGCCGTCGCCGGATCGGCGCGAAGGTCCTGCAAGATGTCATAGCCCGAGCGGTTGGGCAGCATCACGTCTAGGATCACGAGGTCGGGCGCGCGCCGTGCGACGGCATCCAGCGCGGTCTGTCCGTCGGCATGTGTATCGACGCTCCAGCCGTCGCGCGACAGGATGAAACTGATGGCCTGAATGATATTCGGCTCATCCTCTATCACAAGGACCCGTTTGCCCATGCGCGGGCTCCTCCCCTCCCCGTGGCGCTTTTTTGATGCGCCTTTCCGGCGACTATGGCCTGCCCGCGCGGCCCTGTCAAAAGCGGCGGAGGCCTCAGCCCTCTTCCGCCACGATCGCGGGTTCGCGGCGCCCGGCGCATCCGCGGCGCGGACAGATCCGGCAGCTGGTGCCGATGGGCAGTACCGGCCCTTCGGGAAGATGCGCGCGGCTTTCGGGCAGGATCAGCATGGTGGCCTCGAACACCGGCGGCGCGTCGAAGCCGGCCGTGCCGGAGGGTTGCGACACCGCATATGTCAGGAACCGCGCCCGGCGCTGGCCCGGAAGATCGACGACGGCGCGCACCGGCGTCATCGGGCGCGACAACGCCTGGTACAGCGGCCAGAGCGGACAGGCCGCACCGAAGCGCGGCAGGGGAAAGTCCTCCAGCGGTCTGCGGAAGGTCAGCGTGCCAGAGCCGTCGCAGATCACAAGGCCCGCCTCGTACGGCCCTTCGCCCCCGGCGGGCAGGGATGCCAGCCGCCGCAACACCATCGGCAACCCCGCGCCGAAACGCGCGGCAAGGCGCGCGGGGTCCGGCCCGTCTTGTTCCAGCGCCGCGCGGAACGGCTGAAGCGGCAGCGCCTCGGCATCGGCGCGGTAACGCGCCAGATGCGCCTGCGCCAGGCTGCGCGCGGCGGCGGTTGCAAGCCCCGCCTCGTGCAGGATGGACTCTGGCGTGGCCGGCAGGGCGCGTTCCAGTTCCGGCAGGTGATAGCCGCGCGCGCCCAGCCATGCCTCCAGCTCTTCCTGGGGCGAGCTTGCGCCGGTCTCGGCCGCCTCTGCCCCGTCGAGATAGGCCACCAGCGCCTGCGCCCCGTCGGCCAGCCGCTGGCTGTCCTCGTAGATGTTGCGATGGAACCGTGCGCGCCACTCGGCGTCGATGTCGGGCGTGTCGGTCAGGATCGCCGAGGCCGAGCGGATGGCCGTCACCGTCGACAGCACGTCGTGCATCGACGCCGACAGGAACGGGTCGTGCGTCATCCGGTCGGTGAGCGCCGCCACCGTGCGCTCCAGCGAGGCGATGCGGCGGGCCTGACGCGCCGTCAGCCCGGCCCAGCCCGGAAAGCGGCCCGCGAACTCCTCGATCCGGTCGGCCTCTGGCTCCGGGTCCGCGGGACCGGGCCGGTCGCCCGCGGCGGCAGCACGCAGCGACGACACCAGTTCGGCCTCTGCCCCCTCTGAAAGCTGCGCGGGATCGACGTCCAGTTCGCGCGCCAGCTCGATCAGAAGCTTGCCACCGATTCTGCGCCGGTTGTGCTCGATCAGGTTAAGGTATGCCGGCGATATACCAACCGACCGCGCCAGATCGGCCTGTTTCAGGCGCAGGGAACTGCGCCTTTCGCGGATCCGCGAGCCCGTCAACGCACCGGCCGGCATTGGCTATCCCCCCGCAGAGTCAGGTGTTTCTGCGTGCGCAAGAAAATTAGTTTACAGTTTTCCGCACGCGCATGGTGTATTTGTTAACAGAAATATTGTTGCGACAAAAGGGGTTGTTGCTTGATTTTCCAACCTCTCACAATAATGCGAGCATCCTGTAAAAGGGATTGCGGCGCCTTCGGAGGAGCCTTGGCACCGCAAGCTTCACGCATCGGGAGGACTCCTATGACGAAATCGAACCTGACCCGCCGCGGCATGCTGAAGACGGGCGCCGTCGCAGGCGCCGGTCTGGCGATGCCGACCATCTTTACCGGCGCCACCTGGGCCGGCAGCCACGCCGGCTTCACCAACGCGCCCCAGGGCAGCACCGTGACGCTGGGCTTCAACGTACCCCAGTCCGGCCCCTACGCCGACGAGGGCGCCGACGAACTGCGCGCCTATGAACTGGCGGTCGAGCACCTGAACGGCGGCGGCGACGGCGGGATGATCCCGACGTTCTCGTCCAAGACGCTCGACGGCACCGGCATTCTCGGCAAGAAGGTCGAGTACGTCACCGGCGACACGCAGACCAAGTCGGACGCCGCGCGCGCCTCGGCCCGCTCGATGATCGAGAAGGACGGCGCCATCATGATTACCGGCGGGTCGTCCTCGGGCGTGGCCGTTGCCGTGCAGGCGCTCTGCCAGGAAGCCGGCGTGATCTTCATGGCCGGTCTGACCCACTCGAACGACACGACCGGCAAGGACCGCAAGGCCAACGGTTTCCGTCACTTCTTCAACTCGTACATGTCGGGCGCGGCACTTGCCCCGATCCTGGCCGATGCGTACGGCACCGACCGCAAGGCCTATCACCTGACGGCCGACTACAACTGGGGCTACACCACCGAGCAGGCGGTGCGTGAATCGACCGAGGCCATGGGCTGGGAAACCGTCAACACGGTGCTTACCCCGCTGACCCAGACCGATTTCTCGTCCTACATCGCCCCGGTCCTGCAGTCCGGCGCCGACGTGCTGGTTCTGAACCACTACGGCGGCAACATGGTGAACTCGCTGACCAACGCGGTTCAGTTCGGCCTGCGTGAAGCCACCGCCAACGGCAAGCAGTTCGAGATCGTCGTGCCGCTCTACTCGCGTCTTATGGCGCGCGGCGCCGGCGAGAACGTCAAGGGCATCTACGGCTCGACGAACTGGCACTGGTCGCTGCAGGACGAAGGCTCGCAGGCCTTCACACGCTCGTTCGGCACCAAGTACGGCTTCCCGCCGTCGCAGGCCGCGCACACCTGCTACGTGCAGACCCTGCTTTATGCCGACGCCGTGAACCGTGCCGGCAGCTTCAACCCCTGCGCGGTGGTCGAAGCCCTGGAAGACTTCGAGTTCGACGGCCTGGGCAACGGCAAGACGCTCTACCGTGGCGCCGACCACCAGTGCTTCAAGGACGTGCTCGTCGTGCGCGGCAAAGAGAACCCGGACGGCCCCTACGACCTTCTCGAAATCGTGGAAGTCACCCCGGTCGAGCAGGTCACCTATGCGCCCGATCACCCGAACTTCGGCGGCGCCGAAGCTTCGCTGGGTTCCTGCAACCCGGGCGCCTGATCGGCACCTGCATAGCGACGGCCCGCCAGTTCGGGCCGTCGTCGGCGCACCGCCACGGCGGTGACCCGATATGGCCACGTCCCGCGGGGGCGTGGCTTACCCGAACCCCGGAGGAAGGGACATGGACGCAATCATCCTTCAAATCCTGAACGGCCTCGACAAGGGCTCGGCCTATGCGCTGATCGCTCTTGGCCTGACGCTGATCTTTGGCACGCTGGGCGTCGTGAACTTCGCGCACGGCGCGCTGTTCATGATCGGCGCCTTTTGCGCTGTCACGCTGCAGAAGATTCTCAGCCTCAGCCACCAGGTCGTCGACGAAAGCCGCAAGGACTTTCTCGGCAACCCGTTGAAGGTCGATGTCCCCTACATCCATGAATGGCTGGGAGAGGCGACAGGACAGGCCATCATTGACTGGTCGGTGCCACTGGCCATCCTGTTCTCGATCCCGATCATGGTGCTGGTCGGCTTCGCGATGGAGCGGGGCCTCATCAAGCACTTCTACAAGCGTCCGCACGCCGACCAGATCCTCGTGACCTTCGGCCTTGCGATCGTGCTTCAGGAGATCATCAAGTATTTCTACGGCGCCAACCCGATCCCGACCCCGGCGCCCGACGCCTTCACCGGGTCGTTCGATTTCGGCGTGCTGCTGGGCTATGATCCGTTCACGATCATCTACCCCTACTGGCGCCTGATCTACTTTGCCTTCGCCATGATGGTGATCGCCGGTGTCTTCGCCTTCCTTCAGTTCACCACCTTCGGGATGGTCGTGCGCGCAGGGATGGCCGACCGCGAGACCGTGGGCCTTCTGGGCATCAACATCGACCGGCGCTTTACCATCATGTTCGCCATCGCCGCCTGCGTCGCGGGGCTGGCGGGGGTGATGTACACGCCGATAAATTCGCCGAACTACCACATGGGGATGGATTTCCTCGTCCTGAGCTTCGTGGTGGTCGTCGTCGGCGGCATGGGCAGCCTGCCCGGCGCGGTTCTGGCGGGCTTTCTGCTGGGCGTGCTGGAAAGCTTCGCCTCCATGGCCGTCGTCATCGACATCATCCCCGGCATCAACCAGATCATCATCTACCTGGTCGCCATCGTCATCCTGCTCACCCGGCCGCGTGGCCTGATGGGCCGCAGAGGCGTGATGGAGGAATAAGCCATGCTCGGTCTGAACAAGAAAGACTCGACACTTCTGCTCATCGTTGCGGTCCTGGCCCTGCTGGCACCGCTGATCCTCAACCCCTTCCCCGAGGGCAGCTCGCTGGCGCAGTTCAACGCCGGTTATCCGGACCTGATGCAGCGCTTCGTGATCTTCGGGATCTTCGCCATCGGCTTCAACATCCTCTTCGGCCTGACGGGCTACCTGTCCTTCGGCCACGCCGCCTTCCTCGGGGTGGGCAGCTACGCCGCGATCTGGATGATGAAGCTGCTGACGCTGAACGTGATCCCGGCCATCATCATGTCGATCGTCGTGGCGGGTCTCTTCGCGCTGGTCGTGGGCTTCGTGTCGCTGCGCCGGTCGGGCATCTACTTCTCGATCCTGACGCTGGCCTTCGCGCAGATGTCCTATGCGCTGGCCTACTCGGTCCTGACGCCGATCACCGGCGGCGAGACCGGGCTTCAGCTGAAGGCGACGGACAAGCCGCTGCTGTCGAACCTCGCCGAGGGCGAGATCGGCCGCGCCAGCCTCTTCGGCGTCGACATGCGCACCAGCTACGAACTTGCGGCGGGCGACTGGCTGTGGACCTTCAACATGGGCTACTACATCGCCGCGGTGGTCATGCTGATCGCCTTCTATGTCTCGATGCGCATCTTCCGCTCGCCCTTTGGCATGATGCTGCGCGCCGTGAAATCGAACCAGCAGCGCATGAACTATACCGGCCTGAACTCCAAGCCCTACACCCTTGCGGCCTTCGTCATCTCCGGCATGTATGCCGGTCTGGCGGGCGGCCTGATGGTGGCGATGGACACCCAGGTCGGCCCCGAGCGGATGTTCTGGACCGCCTCTGGCGAGGTGGTGCTGATGACCATCCTCGGCGGCGCGGGCACGCTGATCGGCCCGGTGCTGGGCGCCGGCATGATCAAGTACATGGAAAACATCATTTCCAAGATCAACGACAACATCCTGCATGGCTGGTTCGCGTTCCTGCCCGACGGGCTTGAGGACTTCGTGGTCTTCATCATCCATCCCTTCATCGGCAAGGGCTGGCACCTGACGCTGGGCATCGTATTCATGCTGGTGGTGATCTTCCTGCCCGGCGGACTTGTCGAGGGCGGCCAGCGCATCGCCCGGCTGTTCGGCAAGAAGAAGAAGGCCGACAAGCCTTCCGACAACGATCCCGAGCATCATCCGAAACCCACGCCGCACGTGGCCGAGTAAGGAGACGGACCCATGGGAATCCTTGAAGTCAAAGGTGTCGGCAAGCGCTTCGGCGGTCTGCAAGCCCTCGGTGACGTGAACCTCTCGGTTCAGGAGAACTCGGTTCACGCCATCATCGGGCCGAACGGCGCGGGCAAGTCCACCCTTCTCAACTGCCTCGTGGGCAAGCTGATCCCCGACACCGGCAGCGTCATGTTCGACGGCCAGTCGGTGCTGGGGCGCAAGCCGCACGAAATCAACCAGATGGGCATCAGCCGCGTGTTCCAGACGCCCGAGATCTTCGGCGACCTGACCGTGATCGAGAACGTGATGATCCCCTGCTTCGCCCGGCGCGACGGGTCGTTCCGGATGCACGCCATCGGGTCGGTGTCATCCGAAAAGGGCATTCTCGAAATGGCCGAAACGATGCTGTCCGACGTCAACATGCTGGAAAAACGCAACATGCACGCCGCCAGCCTCAGCCGGGGCGACAAGCGCCGGCTGGAAATGGCAATGTGCCTGGTGCAGGAGCCGCGCCTGCTGCTTCTGGACGAACCCACCGCCGGGATGGCGCGCGCCGACACCAACAACACGATCGACCTGCTCAAGGAGATCAACGAAAAGCGCGACATCACCATGGCGATCATCGAACACGACATGCACGTGGTGTTCAGCCTTGCCGAGCGCATTACCGTCCTGGCCCAGGGCACACCCCTGGTCGAGGACACGCCGGAAAACATCAAGGGCCACCCCAAGGTCCGCGAAGCCTATCTTGGAGAGGCGCACTGACATGGCTCTGATCGAAGACAGCAATTCGAAGACCCCGGAAAAGCCCGACTTTTCACGGCACGCCAACCAGGCGGCGACCGCCCCGGCCTACTTCAGCGTCTGGGACCTGCACGCCTACTACGGCGAAAGCTACATCGTGCAGGGCGTCAGCTTCAACGTGCACGAGGGCGAGATCCTCGCCCTTCTGGGCCGCAACGGCGCCGGCAAGACCTCGACGCTCCGGGCCATCGCGCGGCTGGACAGCCCGCAGATGACCCATGGCGAGATCTGGCTGGATCACAAGCACCTGCACACGATGAACTCGCACGAGGCGGCCGTCGCCGGCATCCAGCTTGTGCCCGAGGACCGGCGCATCATCGCCGGCCTGACGGTCGAGGAGAACCTGCAACTGGCGCAGATCGTGGAACCCGTGGGCTGGTCGCTGGAACGCATATACGAGCTGTTCCCGCGCCTCGGCGAACGCCGCAAGCAGGAAGGCGTGACGCTTTCGGGCGGCGAACAGCAGATGCTCTCCATCGCCCGCGCGCTGGCGCGCGACATCAAGGTGCTTCTGCTCGACGAACCCTACGAGGGCCTCGCCCCCGTCATCGTCGACGAAATCGAGAAGACGCTCAACATCATCAAGCAGCAGGGCATCACCACGGTCATCGTGGAACAGAACGCCGTGCGCGCGCTGATGCTGGCCGACCGCGCCGTGATCCTTGACACCGGAACCGTGGTGTTCGACGGCACCGCGCAAGATGTGCTCGACAACGAGGCGCTGCGCGCCGAATACCTGGCCATCTGAGGCCAGCAAGAAGGGGCTGCCCCGCAACGCCGGGGCGGTCCGGAAACTCCGGGACAGAAAAGAGACGACCATGACGAACGACGCCGCCCCCATCTACCCGCCCAGCGACGACTTCGTGAAGGCAGCGCACGTGGATGCCGCCGGCTACGAGGCGATGTACGCCGCCTCGATCGACGATCCCGATGCCTTCTGGGCCGAACACGGCAAGCGCGTTGACTGGATAAAGCCATTCACCAAGGTGAAGGACGTCAACTTCGACTACGGCAACGTGTCGATCAAATGGTTCGAGGACGGCACGCTGAACGTGGCCGCCAACTGCATCGACCGACACCTAGAAACGCGCGGCGACCAGACCGCGATCATCTGGGAGCCCGACAGCCCCGATGATGCCGCGATGCACATCACCTACCGCGACCTGCACCGCAGCGTCTGCAAGATGGCCAACATCCTTGAAGACCTGGGCGTGCGCAAGGGCGACCGCGTGGTGCTGTATCTGCCGATGATCCCCGAGGCCGCCTATGCCATGCTGGCCTGCGCGCGCATCGGCGCGGTGCATTCCATCGTCTTCGCCGGCTTCTCGCCCGACGCGTTGTCCGCGCGGATCAACGGCTGTGACGCCAAGGTCGTCATCACCTCGGACTACGCCCCGCGCGGCGGGCGGGCGACGCCGCTCAAGTCCAACACCGACAAGGCGCTTCTGGGCTGCAAGGACAGCGTGAAATGCCTGATGGTGCGCCGCACCGGCGGCCAGACCACCTGGATCGACGGGCGCGACTTCGACTACAACGAAATGGCGATGGAAGCCGACGATCATTCGATGCCGGTCGAGATTGGCGCCGAGGACCCGCTTTTCATCCTCTACACCTCGGGGTCCACCGGACAACCCAAGGGCGTGGTGCATACCACCGGCGGCTACATCGTCTATGCCGCGATGACGCACCAGTACACCTTCGACTACCACGACGGGGACATCTTCTGGTGCACCGCCGACGTGGGCTGGGTGACGGGCCACAGCTATATCGTCTACGGCCCGCTTGCCAACGGCGCCACCACCCTGATGTTCGAGGGCGTGCCGACCTATCCAGACGCCGGGCGCTTCTGGGCGGTCTGTGAAAAGCACAAGGTCAACCAGTTCTACACCGCCCCCACCGCGATCCGCGCGCTGATGGGACAGGGCAACGAATGGGTCGAGAAATACGACCTGTCGGACCTCAAGCTGCTGGGCACCGTCGGCGAACCCATCAACCCCGAGGCCTGGAACTGGTACAACGACGTCGTCGGCAAGGGCCGCTGCCCCATCGTCGACACCTGGTGGCAGACCGAAACCGGCGGCCACCTGATCACGCCCCTGCCCGGCGCCATCGCGGCCAAGCCCGGCAGCGCGACAAAGCCCTTCTTCGGCGTCAAGCCCGTGGTGCTGGACCCGCACACCGGCGCGGAAATCCATGAAACGGCCGCCGAGGGCGTGCTGGCCATCGCCGGCAGCTGGCCCGCGCAGATGCGCACCGTCTACGGCGACCACCAGCGGTTCATGGACACCTATTTCCAGCAGTACAGCGGCTACTACTTCTCGGGCGACGGCTGCCGCCGCGATGCCGACGGGTATTACTGGATCACCGGCCGTGTCGATGACGTCATCAACGTCTCGGGCCACCGGATGGGCACCGCCGAGGTCGAAAGCGCGCTCGTCGCCCATGAAACCGTGGCAGAGGCTGCCGTGGTCGGCTATCCGCACCCGATCAAGGGACAGGGTATCTATGCCTATGTCACCCTGATGAACGGCGTGGAGCCCACCGAAGAGCTGCGCAAGGAGCTGGAGAAATGGGTCCGCACGGAAATCGGCCCCATCGCCAAGCCCGACCTGATCCAGTGGGCCCCCGGCCTGCCCAAGACCCGCTCTGGCAAGATCATGCGCCGCATCCTGCGCAAGATCGCCGAGAACGACTTCGGCGCGCTGGGCGACACCTCGACACTGGCCGAACCCGCCGTGGTCGAGGACCTGATCGAGAACCGGATGAACCGCGACTGATCCACTTTCAGTCCGCGACATCCAAGGACCGGCGCCCCCTGCGCCGGTCCTTTTGCGTTGCGCCCCCGGCCCGCGCCCCGGTGTCGCCCGACACAGGCGCCAACCCCTGCGTGACAAGCAACACATGGCAAGGCCCAAAGCTGTCGTAGCACTTCCATGCGAACATCAATGGAGTTGACCAATGACCGAGGTTGCCGACCACCTGTCCACCATGCTCATAGATCTCGGAGAGGTCATGCCCGACGTGACCGCCGTCCTCAAATCCGGGGACACCTCGTGGGTCGTCGGCTTCCGCGACGGGCAAAGCTTCGAGATCGACCTCGACGCCGCGAACGGCCGGGTCTACCTCGCCACCACGCTGGGCACCCCGCCCCCGGCGATCGCGGAAGACATCCATGCGTCCTTGCTGACCTACAACATGCTGGCCCGCGAAACCGGTGGCGTTCGCATGGCCACGGCCGCGCCGGGCGGCGAGGTCTACATGATGCTCGACGTCTTTCTGCCCGAGGCGTCCGAAGAGCTTCTGGCGCGCCTGCTGACCAACATGTCACGCACAGCAAGCCACTGGCGCCGCTTTGTCGCGACCGGCACGCTGGCCGAGGCCGGCGCGGCGGGCGAAGACCCCTCAACTTTCATCCGCGTCTGAGGAGACCCCGCCATGGCACGCATCGATGGCGCAAGCCTCAACGTCACCGCCCAGACCACGCTGCAAGAGCTGAAGGACTTCTCCGACACCGCAGGCGGGGTCGAAGGCGCCAAGCTGCGCGGCACCGACAACGGCGACGGGACCTTTACCCTTTACGCCGTCGACAACGACAGCAGCCTCGCCAGCCGGATCTCGGGCAAGTCGCGCCAGCGCCGCGACGACGCCCGCGCGGCAATCAACTTTGTCTTCGCCAACAATGCCGGCAACAGCAAGCTGGCGCTGCAGGATGTAAGCGCGCGCGTCAACCACGACGGCGGGCGCTCGCCCAAGGCATCCATGCTGAAGCAACTCATGACATTCAACCAGTCCGGGCGGCCCGAGGGGATGCCCGAGGCCCGCACGGACACCTACAAGTCCCGCATCGAGCAAGCCGAAGCGCAAAAGCCGCCCCACGTCACGCCATTGGGCATCGTGCAATCGCGTGACCAGGTTTCAGACCTGATGCGCCCGGCGCTGGACACCGACTCGATGAGCACGCTGATGGACGTGTCCAACCAGATGGTCGATGTCCTCCAGAACCGCCTCCTGAACATGGCGCCGCAGCAAAAGACCGAACTGGCCATGTCCAAGCAGCTGGCGGGCGACATTCTCGACCAGCTCAAGATGGGGATCGGCGGCGAGCCCGACCCTGCGCAGATGCGCAGGATGGAAGCGGTGGCAGAAACCGTGGCCGGCAAGCTGGCGGACCAGATCCTTGGCACGCACCAGATCGACGAGTCCAGCTTCACCAAGGGCGATGTCGTCTTCACCAGGGAAAGGCAACTGGGCAATCCCGGGGCCTTCGGAACGGCCTATCTCTACAAGGGCAGCGACGGGTCAGAGGTCGTTCTGAAGGTGCAGAACGAAAAGGACAACGACCTGTATCGCGACGCCTTCCAGGAGGAAATAAAGCAGCATTCCCAGATCGAGGGAATCCGCGGAGACAGCCCGTCCATCCTCAAGCTGGAAGGCGCCATGAGAATGAGCGACGGCTCTCTTGCCATTCTCAGCGAGGTCGCCTCGGGCGGAGAGGTCGACGAGGTGAAGGAAACGATCCTCGAAGCCGTGCAAAACGGCGTAATCACCCGGGAACAGGCGGATGTCCTCCGGCTAACCCTCGCCAAGGACTTCATCGACGGCATGAAGACGATGCACGACAACGGGCTCATGCATCGCGACTTCAAGATCAAGAATGTCTTCGTGTCCGACACCGGACAAGCCAAGATCGCCGATTTCGGCACGGTGCGCGAGAACACGGATTACGACACCACCTTCCTGCTCGATATCGACGCGCCCCATTTTCGCCCACCGGAACAATTGCGCGCGGAACGGGATCTCAAGCTCTTCGATTCCCAGGTCCAGACCTTCAACGAGCGTCTGTCCGCCGCGACCGCCGACGCCTTCAACACCCTTGTTGGCCCGGACGGGCTGTTCGGCGACATAAACGACATCGTGCCCCCGCCGGCATCGCTTCGGATGATCCTCGACTCCGAGATCGGAGAAACCTTTGGCAGCGTCCTTGCCGACATGACCAAGGCCAATCTCGCAGACCTTTACGAAGGCAAGGGCGGCGAGGTGATCGACTTCGGGACGCATCCGCTCTTTGACCGGACCGTCGGGGGCGACACCGGTGCCGAGGTTGTCGAAGCCACCCTTGCAACGATCGACAACCGACCCGACACAATGGTGGGCGCCCAGCAGTATGACAGCTGGGCGATCGGCATCGGCATGCTGCAACTGTTCACAGAGGACAAGGTGTTCACTGACAAGTGGAATTCCCGGATCCAGAGACACCTTGAGGACTGGGCCATCAACGGGAACACTGCCGTCGGAGAGGGGTCCAACCTTGGCTTCCACGACGGGCACCCGGTCGTGCTGGACACGGGCGACGAAGGGATCAACAATCTCCTCAACATGCTGCTTGACAAGAACCCCGACACCCGCGCCGGCATCGGCTTTGCCCAGAACAGCCCGGTCTTCACGCGCACCGGCGTCGGCACGGCCGAGGCGCGCGATCTTCTTGCCGCGCTGATCAAGGGCGAAGGCATAGACGAGGCCAAGAACGCACTGGTCCTCTGAGGCCGCGCACCTCGCGCAAGAAAAAAGGGCCCCCGCGGGGGCCCTTTCGCATTGATGGCCGCAAGGCTCAGTTCAGCGCGGCATCCGTGATCGCGTGGGTCCACGCCGCCTCGCCGGGATCGCCAGAGATGACCGGATCCGACCCGCCGGCCAGCAGCGTGTCCACCGTCCGCTGGAAGTCGGCCGGGTCAAGCGCCCCGTTCGAGCCCGCCGTCAGCTTGGCAATCTCGCCCATCATCCGCTTTTGGTGGGTTTCGGACTGCGCGCCGGTCTCGTCGTATTCCAGCACGATCTCGGCCGCCTCGTCAGAGTTCTCCTCGGCGTATTTCCACCCCTTCATAGAGGCGCGCACGAACCGGGTCATCTGGTCGACGAAGGCCGGGTCCTCCAGCCGGTCTTCCAGCACGTACAGCCCGTCCTCCAGCGTCGCGACGCCCTGATCCTCGTACTTGAACGTCAGCAGTTCGTCGGCGGAAATGCCGGCGTCGATCACCTGCCAGTACTCGTTGTAGGTCATCGTCGAGATGCAGTCGGCCTGCTTCTGCAACAGCGGATCGACGTTGAAGCCCTGCTTCAGAACCTCGACGCCGTCAGCTCCGCCCTCGGTCGGGATGCCCAGCGTGCTCATCCACGACAGGAACGGATACTCGTTGCCGAAGAACCAGACGCCCAGCGTGCGGCCGGGGAAATCCTCGGGGCCGGTGATGCCGGATTCCTTCAGGCAGGTCAGCATCATGCCCGAGGACTTGAAGGGCTGCGCGATGTTCACAAGCGGCAGACCACGCTCGCGCGCGGCCAGCGCGGCGGGCATCCATTCCACTGTCACGTCGGCGCCACCGCCCGCGATCACCTGGGTCGGCGCGATATCGGGCCCGCCCGGCTTGATCGTGACGTCAAGGTCCTCTTCGGCATAGAACCCCTTTTCCAGCGCAACGTAGTAGCCGGCGAACTGGGCCTGCGTGACCCACTTCAGCTGCAGCGTCACTTCGTCAGCCGCCAGCGCCGCACCGGTCGAAAGCCCCAGCGCCGCCGCTGCTCCGATCAGGTATTTCATCGTTCTTACTCCCTGTTTTGGTTCACTCAGGACCGCTGCGACGGGTGCCAGAAGGTCACCACCTTCTCGATCGCCGCCACAACGCCATAGAACGCCGTTCCCGCCACAGCGGCAACGGCGATTTCAGCCCACACCATATCAAGCGCCAGCTGCCCCACCGAAGTGGAAATGCGAAAGCCCATGCCCCTGACGGGCGAGCCGAAGAATTCCGCCACGATCGCCCCGATCAGCGCCAGCGTTGTCGAGATTTTCAGCCCGTTGAAAACAAAGGGCATCGCCGCGGGAAGGCGCAGTTTCAAAAGCGTCTGCACGTAACTTGCCGAATAGGTCTTCATCAGGTCGCGCTGCATCGCCTCTGTCGCCGCCAGCCCCGCGACGGTGTTCACAAGAACCGGAAAGAACACCATCACCACGACGACCGCCGCCTTCGACTGCCAGTCGAAGCCGAACCACATCACCATCACCGGCGCGATGCCGACGATGGGCAGCGCGGCGACGAAATTGCCCACCGGCAGCAATCCCTGTTGCAGGAAGGGCGACCGGTCGATCACCACCGCCACAGCCAGCGCCGCACCGCATCCGATGACATAGCCCGCCAGCGCCCCCTTGACGAAGGTCTGCACGAAATCGACCCACAGGATGTCCGGCGACAGCACGATGCGCGCCCAGATCACCGAAGGCGGCGGCAGGATCACCCCAGAGACACCGAACCCGCGCACCAGCCCTTCCCAGGCCACCAGCACCGCAAGGCCAAAGATCAGCGGCACGGCGATCCTCGTGCCCCGCATCGCGCGGTACCGCGAATTGGCCAGCCAGGCGTTCAGCGCCCAGGCCGCGCCCCAGAAGACCAGTGCGCCAAGGATCCAGCTCATGACGCGCCCTGCCCCGTCAGGCGCAGCGCCAGACGTTCAAGAAGACCAACGGCAAAGACCAGCCCGGCGGCAAGGATCGCGGCGGCGAAAAGCGCCGTCCACATGATCATCGGCTCGCCGAACTGGCTGCCGATCAGCATCCGCGCGCCCAGCCCCTGGATCGCGCCGGTGGGCAGCTCGCCCACGATGGCGCCCACAAGGCTTGCCGCCACCGCCACCTTCATCGAGGCAAAGAAATAGGGCAGCGAGGCCGGCAGCCGCAGCTTCCAGAAGGTCTGGGCGTTCGACGCCGAATAGGTGCGCAGCAGGTCAAGCTGCATCGCGTCGGGACTGCGCAGGCCCTTCACCATGCTGACCAGCACAGGGAAATAGCTAAGGTAGGCCGAGATGATCGTCTTGGGCACCGTGCGCCCGTCGATCCCCACCGCGTTCGACAGCACGATGATCATCGGTGCGATGGCCACGATGGGCACCGTCTGGCTGATGATCGCCCACGGCATCACGCTCATGTCCATGGTTCGGCTGTGCACGATCCCGACCGCCAGCGCGACGCCCATCACGGCGCCCACCGCAAAGCCCAGCATCGTCGCCTGAAGCGTGATCCACCCGTGATAGACAAGGCTCCGCTTCGAGGTGATCTTCTTTTCCGCCGTCAGTTCCCACAACTCGGCCGCCACCTGATGCGGCGGCGGAAGAAGGGGCCGGTCCTGCGCCATCGTGTCGGCCACGATCTGGCCAAGGGTCGGGCTTTCGCCCGCGCGCGCGGCCTGATCCAGCGTCCATGTGGAATTCATCCAGACCGACGCGGCGTACCAGATCACGAAGATGGCCGCCGTCACCACCAGCACGGGCAGCGCGCGCTTCATCGCCGCCACTCCATCACGATCTCGGTCACGGTCTCGGGCGGCTCGGGCACATGGGTGCCGGTCTCGACGAAGCCCTCACGCGCATAGAACCGGCGCGCGGCGTGGTTCGGATCATGGGTGTGCAGCATCAGGCGCTCGCGCCCGTCCTTGGCCGCATCCAGCAGCGCCTTGCCCAGCCCCGCGCCTGTCCGCCGGCAGTAAAGCGCGCCGATCCTGCCCGTTTCCGGATCGACAGAGACATAGCCCTCGACTGGTTCGCCCACCACCCAGATTTCTCGCCGATCGAACGCGTCGCGGATGACCCCCTCAATCGTCTCATGCGCATGGACCCGCGGCATCCAGCCAGTGGCGTCGATCCAGCCGTTGATGACGCCCGAAATGGCCGGCACGTCGCCGGGACGGGCGCGGCGGGGGGCGGGCGCGGTCATCTCGCCATCCCCGGCCAACGGACGCTCCGCCGACATTGCGCCGACGCAACGCCGACATTTTGCCGACGTGATGCCGACCCGGGTTTTCGGCCCCTATTCGTCATAGGCATGTCCCGCCCGCAGCCCCTCGCGCACCCGGTGCGCGACTTGCAGAAACTCCGGCGAATCGCGGATATCGAGCGGTCTTTCCCGCGGCAGGGGGCTGTCGATCACGTCCGTGATCCGCCCCGGACGCGGGCTCATCACCACGATCCTGGTGGAAAGATACACCGCCTCGGGGATCGAATGTGTGACGAAGCCGATGGTTTTTTCCGTTCTTGCCCATAGACTTAGCAGCTGTTCGTTCAGGTGGTCGCGGACGATCTCGTCCAATGCGCCAAAGGGTTCGTCCATCAGTAGGATATCGGCATCGAAGGCCAGCGCCCGCGCGATAGACGCCCGCTGCTGCATGCCCCCGGACAACTGCCATGGATACTTCTTTCCAAAGCCGGAAAGGTCCACCAGTTCTAGCACCTTTCGAACACGTTCGTCCTGCTGCGCCTTGGAAAACCCCATTATCTCCAATGGAAGTTTCACATTTCCCGCAATCGTCCGCCACGGATACAATCCCGCCGCCTGGAAGACATAGCCATAGGCCCGCGCCCGCCGCGCCGCGTCCGGGCTGACCCCGTTCACCGAAATAGAGCCTCCCGTCGGCTGCTCCAGCGCCGCGATCGCCCTTAGAAACGTGGTCTTTCCACACCCCGACGGCCCGATGAAGCTGACGAACTCGCCCTTGCCGATCGTCAGCGTCACGTCCTTCAGCGCATGCACCGGTCCGTCCGACGTCTGGAACGTCAGGTTCAGGTCCTCGGCAACAATGACCGGGCTGTTCACCGGATTTTCAGAGATGTCTGTCACATTGCGTCCCGGACGATTCCCAAATTGGCCGATGCGCCCGCCGGATGATCCCGCGGGCGCGCCGAAAGCCTCAGACCCCGCTCGCCGGGATTCCCGCCCGCTCCACCTTGCGCGGCGCGGTCAGCTCCTTCCAGGTGGATAGCGCCCGCGTCACCGGCATCCCGGGATCGCGCGGCACGAACTGGCCGTGACCCTCCTCGGTGCGGATCTCGCCATCGTGGACCGCCACCTTGCCACGCGTCAGCGTGAACCGCGGCAGGCCCTTCACCTCTTTGCCCTCGAACACGTTGTAATCAATGGCAGATTGCTGCTTGTCCACGGTGATCGTCTTGGACTTCTCGGGGTCCCAGACCACGATGTCGGCATCCGCTCCGACCAGAATAGCCCCCTTGCGCGGATAGACGTTCAAGATCTTGGCGATGTTGGTCGAGGTCACGGCAACGAACTCGTTCATCGTCAGCCGACCTGTCGCTACCCCGTGCGTCCAGAGCATCGGCATCCGGTCCTCCAGCCCGCCAGTGCCGTTGGGGATCTTGGTGAAGTCCCCGACGCCGTAGCGTTTCTGCTCGGTGGTAAAGGCGCAATGATCGGTGGCCACGACCGACAGCGACCCGGCCTGAAGCCCCGCCCAAAGGCTGTCCTGATGCTGCTTGTTGCGGAAGGGCGGCGACATCACGCGCCGCGCGGAATGGTCCCAGTCCTTGTCGAAATACTCGGACTCGTCCAGCGTCAGATGCTGGATCAGCGGCTCGCCCCAGACGCGCTTGCCCTGCTGGCGCGCGCGCCGGATCGCCTCATGCGCCTCCTCGCAGCTGACATGCACGACATAAAGCGGCACCCCCGCCATGTCGGCGATCATGATCGCCCTGTTCGCCGCCTCGCCCTCGACCTGCGGGGGACGCGAATAGGCGTGCCCCTCGGGGCCGTTGTTGCCTTCGGCCAGCAGTTTCTGCTGCAGATCCGCGACGATATCCCCGTTCTCGGCATGGACCAGCGGGATCGCCCCAAGTTCGCCACAGCGGCGGAAGGACGCGAACATCTCGTCGTCGTTCACCATCAATGCGCCCTTGTAGGCCATGAAGTGCTTGAAGGTGTTGATCCCCTTCTGGCGCACCACGGTCTCCATCTCGTTGAAGACCTGTTCACCCCACCAGGTGATCGCCATGTGGAAGGAATAGTCGCAGGTCGCACGGGTGGACTTGTTGTCCCACATCTGGATCGCGTCGAGCAGCCCCTGCCCCGGGGACGGAAGCGCGAAATCCACCACCATCGTGGTGCCGCCCGACAGCGCCGCGCGCGTGCCGCTTTCGAAATTATCGCTGGAATAGGTGCCCATGAAGGGCATCTCCAGGTGCGTGTGCGGATCGATGCCACCCGGCATGACGTAACAGCCGGTGGCATCCAGCACCTCGTCGCCCGTCAGCCCCTGCCCGATCTCGGCGATGCGTCCGCCCTCGATCCGCACGTCTGCGGTGTAGGTCAGGTCCGCCGTGACGATCGTGCCGTTCTTGATGACTGTGCTCATGTCCGTCTCCCTGCCGGGGGCAGCACCCCCTGTCCTTCTTCTGTTCATAAATACTCCGGGGGTCCGGGGGCAGAGCCCCCGGCGCGCGCCCCCGGGGCGCTACTCCACGATTTCCGCTGTCTCCAGCACGGCATGCATCAGCACATTGGCCCCCGCCGTCGCCCAATCCCGGCTGATATCCTCGGCCTCGTTGTGGGACAGGCCATCGACACAAGGGCACATCACCATCGCCGCCGGCGCCACGCGGTTGATCCAGCACGCGTCATGCCCGGCACCCGAGATGATGTTGCGGTGGCTGTAGCCCAGCCGTTCGGCGGCGTTGCGGATCGCCGTCACGCAGGCACCGTCGAATTCCACGGGATCGAAACCGCCAACCTTCTCAAACTCTACCTCCAGCTTAAGATCGTCGCATATCTCCTTGGCATCCTTGCGCAACCTTGCCTCCATCGCTTCGATGACGGACAGGTCCGGAGAGCGCAGGTCAACGGTGAACACCACTTGCCCGGGGATCACGTTGCGCGAATTGGGATAGACGTCGATATGCCCGGCGGCGCCGACGGCATGGGGCTTGTTCGACCATGCGATGTCGTCGACCAGTTCAAGGATGCGCGCCATTCCAAGGCCTGCGTTGCGCCGCATGGGCATCGGGGTGGACCCCGTATGGCTTTCCTTGCCCGTGATCGTCACCTGCGTCCAGCTAAGCCCCTGGCCGTGGGTCACGACGCCGATATCCACGTTCTCCGCTTCGAGGATCGGGCCCTGCTCGATATGCAGTTCGAAGAAGGCGTGCATCTTGCGGCGCCCCACCGGCTCGTCTCCGCGCCAGCCGATGCGTTGCAATTCATCCCCGAATTTCAGTCCCTTGGCGTCGGTTCTTTCATAGGCCCAGGCCTCGTCATGGATGCCGGCGAACACGCCAGACGCCAGCATCGGGGGGGCAAAACGGGTGCCTTCCTCGTTGGACCAGTTGGTCACGACGATGGGGTGCTTCGTCCGGATGCCAAGGTCGTTCATGGTTCGGATCAGTTCCAGCCCGCCCAGAACACCCAGTACCCCGTCATACTTGCCGCCGGTCGGCTGGGTATCCAGATGGCTGCCTACATAGACCGGGAGCGCATCGGGATCGGTGCCGTCGCGCCGGGCGAACATGTTGCCCATGGTGTCCAGCCCCATGGTCATGCCGGCGGCCTCGCACCAGGACTGAAACAGCGCCCGCCCTTGTGCGTCCTCGTCGGTCACGGTCTGGCGGTTGTTGCCTCCGGCGATGCCCGGGCCGATCTTCGCCATTTCCATCAGCGAGTCCCAAAGCCGCTCGCCATTGATCTTGAGGTTTTCGCCGGGCGCAGGCATGCGGCCTCCTTTTCAGGTCGGAAAGATGAATGTCGTGCGGCAAGCCGCTGAAACGACGCCAGATCCCGAAACACGCCGAGCCGATCCACAACATCGGCGCACCCGCCCTGACGGCAGCGCGGGTGCCTTGTCACTGGGCGGGCAGGTTATCGCCATCAGGATGTCTCCGACCGGTCCGGGATCTCAGAGTTTGACCAAATGGTCAGGAAGACGCTACCAGAGCCAAGGGGCAGGTCAAGGACTTCGCGGGCCCCGGCACCCTCTCGGCCGTTCGGCGGCACCCCGTTGACGGCAAATGAGGCACCCGGCGAAGGAAGGGATCAGGCACGATGGCAGAACCGCGCACCCGCATCCAGCAGAAGAACCGCGGCGCCATCCTCGACGCCGCGCTGGAAGTGTTCAGCCAGCACGGCTTTCGCGGGGCGACGCTTGACCAGATCGCCGATGTGGCGGGCCTGTCGAAGCCAAACCTGCTATATTACTTCCCTTCGAAGGAGGCCATTCATGTCGAGTTGCTGTCCGGCCTGCTCGACAGTTGGCTCGCCCCCCTGCGCGAGGTGGACGGCGGCGGCGACCCGGTGGACGAGCTTGTCGGCTACGTGCTGCGCAAGCTGGAAATGGCGCGCAACCTGCCCCGCGAAAGCAGGCTCTTCGCCAACGAGATCGTGCAGGGCGCACCACGCATCATGGAGATCATCGAGGGCCCCCTGAAGGCGCTGGTGGACGAGAAGGCGGCGCTGATCGCCGGCTGGGCACGTGCCGGGCGCATCGCGCCACTGGACCCCCATCACCTGATCTTCTCGATCTGGTCCACCACGCAGCATTATGCCGATTTCGACGTGCAGGTGCGCGGCATCCTCAAAGCCGACGGCGACGCCCATTTCGCTGAAGCCGCCGCCTTTCTGGAGACGTTCTATCGCCGCGCCTTAACCGCGCCTTAACCCGTGCCTGCAAGGCTGGGGACCGTGGGGGCCATGTCTGGGCAGCGATCATGGCCAGTTTCAGCGCAATTCCGCCCTTCGTGGGCAGCGCAGACGTCACACTTCGCCCTGCGCAAGGCACGGCACGGGATGCTGTTGCCCCCGTCGAACCCACCGACCGCGCCCGGGCGCCACATGCACGCAGGCCGGGCGACACCGGCGCCGGCGACGACAGGCCGACCGGCACACCCATGCCGCCCCAAGACAATCGGGCGCCGACGGGTCCGCCGCCGGCCTTCGCCGCCAACCTGCTGGAACTGGAACGGAACCTGACAGAGTTGATCGCGCGCCTTGAAGCCGCGCGATCGCTTGGATGGACTTCGCAGGACCAGACCCGGCCCTGGACCCGCTGACGCCGCGCTACTCTGCCGCCTGGGCCGACGGGTTGTTGGGGTGCGTCGTCCAGTTGGCGTAATCCTCCTGCACAACCTTGCCCGTGCGCGGATCGACCGCGCCCACGGGAAGCTCTTCCATGGTGATACAGTTGTCCACGGGGCAGACGTTGACGCAGAGGTTGCAGGCCACGCATTCCTCGTCGATCACCTCGAACACGCGGTCCGGGCTCATGGAAATGGCCTGATGGCTGGTGTCCTCGCAGGCGGCATAGCAGCGCCCGCACTTGATGCAGGCGTCCTGGTCGATGCGGGCCTTGGTGACATAGTTGAGGTTCAGGAACTGCCAGTCGGTGACATTTGGCACCGCGCGCCCCGTGACCTCCGAGACCGAGGAATAGCCCTTCTCGTCCATCCACTGGGACAGGCCCGAGATCATCTCTTGCACCACCTTGAAGCCATAGGTCATGGCCGCGGTGCAGACCTGCACGTTGCCCGCGCCCAACGCCAGGAACTCGGCCGCATCTCGCCACGTGGTCACGCCGCCGATGCCGCTGATGGGCAGCCCGTAGGTGTCCGGGTCGCGCGCGATATCGGCCACCATGTTCAGCGCGATCGGCTTCACCGCCGGGCCGCAATAGCCGCCGTGGCTGCCCTTGCCGTCGATCATCGGCTCGGGGCTCATCGAGTCGAGGTTGACGGATGTGATCGAACTGACCGTGTTGATCAGGCTGACCGCATCCGCGCCCCCGGCCTTGGCCGCGCGGGCGGGATAGCGGATGTCGGTGATGTTGGGCGTCAGCTTGACGATGACCGGCATCCGCGTGTTGGCCTTGCACCAGCGCGTCACCATCTCGATGTATTCGGGCACCTGCCCCACCGCGCTGCCCATGCCGCGTTCCGACATGCCGTGCGGGCAGCCGAAGTTGAGCTCGATGCCGTCCGCGCCGGTTTCCTCGACCCGCGGCAGGATCGCCTTCCACGCCTCCTCGACGCAGGGCACCATTAGCGAGACGACCACCGCGCGATCGGGATAGTCCCGCTTGACCGACTTGATCTCCTGCAGGTTCACCTCCAGCGGGCGGTCGGTGATAAGTTCGATATTGTTGAGCCCCAGAAGCCGCCGGTCGGCGCCCCAGACGGCGCCATAGCGTGGCCCGTTGACGTTGACGATGGGCGGGCCGTCCTCGCCCAGCGTCTTCCAGACCACGCCGCCCCAGCCGGCTTCGAACGCGCGGCGGACGTTGTATTCCTTGTCGGTGGGCGGCGCCGAGGCCAGCCAGAACGGGTTGGGGGACTTGATTCCCACGAAGTCGGACGTCAGATCGGCCATCTCAGCCTCCTGTTTCAGTCGGTGCAGAGGACATAGACACGCAAGGTCAGGGGCTGGCGTTCCCCGCTGACATTGCGAAGATCGACCCGCCAGCGCCCGTCGGCCAGCGGGAAACTCGCGGTCACGTTGTAGAGAATCCGGTCCTCGGGCTGTCCCGAGAGCAAATACCCCCCGCCCGTCAGGTCGCCCGATTTGCAGGCGACGGTGCGCACGATCAATTCGCCCGGCTCGACGCGCTTGCGCTCATACAGGTCGGTTTCGCGGTGGGTCGCCGCGCCCGCAGGCAGCGCCACGGCAATGGCGAGCGCGCTAAGCCACAAGAATCGCATGGATATCCTCCGCCGCGTCGCGGCCTTCGGCCACCGCCGTCACCGTCAGGTCGTCGCCGCCCGTGGCGCAGTCGCCGCCCGCCCAGACACCGTCAAGGCTGGTGCGTCCCGCCCCGGACACCGCGATCTTGCCGCCGTCGAGCGCAAGGCTGTCCGGCGCACCCAGCAGGGTCTGGCCAATGGCCTTGAACACCTGATCGGCGGGCAGGCGGAAGGTCTCGCCGGTGCCGCCCAGCCCATCTGCGCCATCGGCGGTGTACTCGAACTCCACCTCGCGCGCCGCACCCTCGCCGATCACGCGGATCGGCTGGGCGTTGTGGATGATCCGCACCCCGTTCTGCGCGGCAAGGTCCTGTTCATAGACAGAGGCCGACATGCGATCGCGCCCGCGCCGGTACACGATGCTGACATTTTCCGCCCCCAGAAGGCGGGACTGGACCGCTGCATCGACGGCGGTCATTCCGCCACCGATCACCACGACGTTGCGGCCGACCGGCAGGGAGGACAGGTCGTCCGTTTGCCGCAACGTCGCGATGAACTCTACTGCGTCGGTCACATTCTCAAGCGCCTCGCCCTCGGCCCGCAGGGCGTTGACGCCCGCAAGTCCGATGCCGAGGAACACCGCGTCATACTCGTCCCGCAGCGTGTCGAGGGTCAGGCCCTGGCCAAGCGCCTGGCCATTGCGCATCTCGATCCCGCCGATCTGCATCAGCCAGTCAACTTCGGCCTGCGCGAAGCCGCCGACGGTCTTGTAGCTGGCGATGCCGTATTCGTTCAGGCCACCAGGCTTGGGGCGTGCGTCGAAGATCACGACGTCATGGCCCTTCATGGCAAGCCGGTGCGCGCAGGCGAGGCCCGCCGGCCCCGCACCGACCACCGCCGCGCGCTTGCCCGTCGGCGCGCCGCGGGCAAAAGGATGGCTGCCTGCGGCCATCAGCGTATCGGTGGCGAAACGCTGAAGGCGTCCGATCTCCACGGGCTTGCCCTCTGCCGCTTCGCGAACGCAGGCCTCTTCGCACAAGGTCTCGGTCGGACAGACGCGGGCACACATGCCACCAAGGATATTCTGGTCGAGGATCGTGCGTGCCGCCGCCTCTGGCGTGCCGGTGGCGATCTGCCGAATGAAGAGCGGGATGTCGATCGCGGTCGGACAGGCCGTGATGCAGGGCGCATCGTAGCAGAAATAGCACCGGTCGGCAGCCACCGCGGCCTCGTGCCCATCAAGCGGCGGATGCACATCCGAGAAGTTCCGGGCGAGCCTTTCGGCCGGCAGGCGGCCCGCCGTCACGCCGGGGGTCATCGGGCTGTTGGACATGCAAAGCTCTCCATAGGGGATCCTTTGGCGCACTGTGCCACAGGGCGTAATTTTATCAAATGGTAAATTTTTGGCGGACTGCCTTTCGGTCAGGCTGCTTGCAAAGATGGGCACAGGATGCCGGAATTTGGTGCGCTTGCGCTTTTCAGCCCGGCAACACTGGCCTATAAGCGTCCGAGTTTGGCGAAAGGCCCGCGCCAGAGACGGGCTATCGGACCAGCCGAGGTTTGCATGACAGACAAGAACAGCGAAGCGGACGTTGCATTCATCCGGGCTCTGGCAGAGCTTCTGCGCGAGAACGACCTCACGGAACTCGAGGTGGACCGCGAGTCCGGCAAGGACACCCGCCTTTCGGTGCGGGTCAGCCGCAGCGCGCCCGTCATGGCCGCGCCGGCCCCGCAGATGGCGGCCATGACGGCGGCGCCGGCGGTCCCGGCAGCATCCGCACCAGCGGCGGCAGAGCCCGCGGCGGACCCGGCCAGCCACCCGGGCGCAGTGAACTCGCCCATGGTGGGAACGGTCTATCTTCAGCCGGAGCCGGGCACTGCCCCCTTCGTGAAGCTGGGCGACAAGGTGCAAGAGGGGCAGACGGTTCTAATCATCGAGGCGATGAAGACGATGAACCACATTCCGGCCCCTCATTCCGGCACGGTCAAGCGGCTTCTGGTCGACGACGGATCGCCCGTCGAATTCGGCGCGCCGCTCATGGTGATCGAGTAAGGCGGGATCATGTTCGACAAGATCCTGATCGCCAACCGCGGCGAAATCGCGCTTCGTGTGATCCGCGCCTGCCGTGAAATGGGCATTGCTTCGGTGGCCGTGCACTCTACGGCCGACGCCGATGCGATGCATGTCCGCATGGCGGACGAGGCCGTGTGCATCGGCCCGGCGCCTTCGACCAACAGCTACCTGTCGGTGCCAGCCATAATCTCGGCCTGCGAAATCACGGGCGCCCAGGCGATCCATCCCGGCTATGGTTTCCTGTCCGAGAACGCCAATTTCGTACAGGTGGTCGAGGATCACGGCATCACCTTCATCGGCCCCACCGCGGAACACATCCGCATCATGGGCGACAAGATCACTGCCAAGGACACGATGAAGGCACTTGGCGTGCCCTGCGTGCCCGGGTCCGACGGCGGCGTGCCTGACGTGGCCACTGCCGGCAAGGTGGCCGCCGAGATCGGCTTTCCGGTCATCATCAAGGCCACGGCAGGCGGCGGCGGACGCGGCATGAAGCTTGCGCGCACTCCGGGCGAACTGGAACATGCCTTTCGCACCGCACGGTCAGAGGCCAAGGCCGCCTTTGGCAACGACGAGGTGTATATCGAGAAATACCTGGGCCGCCCCCGGCACATCGAGATCCAGGTGTTTGGCGACGGCAAAGGCAAGGCGGTGCACCTTGGAGAGCGGGACTGTTCGCTTCAGAGGCGGCACCAGAAGGTCTTTGAAGAAGCCCCCGGCCCCGCGATCGACGCCGAGACGCGCGCGCGCATCGGCAAGACCTGTGCCGAGGCCGTGGCGCGTATCGGCTATTCCGGCGCGGGCACGATCGAATTCCTTTACGAGGACGGCGAGTTCTTCTTCATCGAGATGAACACCCGTCTTCAGGTCGAGCATCCCGTGACCGAGGCTGTCTTTGGCGTGGACCTCGTGCGCGAACAGATCCGCGTGGCGGCGGGCGAACCGATGGAATTCCGGCAAGAAGACCTGACGATCAAGGGCCACGCCATAGAGGTAAGGATCAATGCCGAGAAATTGCCCGGCTTTTCGCCCTCGCCGGGCCGGATAACACAGTACCATGCCCCGGGCGGACTTGGGGTGCGCATGGACTCGGCGCTCTACGATGGCTACCGGATCCCGCCGTATTACGACAGCCTGATCGGCAAGCTGATCGTGCAGGGACGCGACCGGCCAGAAGCCCTTGCGCGCCTGAACCGCGCGCTCGGAGAGTTGATCGTGGACGGGGTGGACACCACCGTACCGTTGTTCAGGATGCTGCTGGCAGAGCCGGACATCCAGGCTGGCGACTACACCATCCACTGGCTGGAAGAGTGGCTGGCACGCAACGTGTCCTGACGGTGCCACGGCGCGCACCGTGACCAATCCGGCGGACCTGACACCGGAAACGCTCTTGCGGGCTTATGCCGCCGGGGTCTTTCCGATGGCTGAATCCCGCGACACGGCAGAGCTATTCTGGGTCAATCCAAGGATGCGCGGCGTGTTTCCGCTGGATCGTTTCCGGCTTTCGCGCTCGCTGCGGCGGCGGCTGATGCGGCAGGACTACACCGTGACGGCCGACCAAGCCTTCGCCGAAGTCGTCACGGCCTGCGCGGACCGCGACGAGACGTGGATCAACCCCGGGCTGGAACGGCTATACCATGCCCTGCACACGCGCGGCGCCGCCCATTCCATCGAGGTCTGGCAGGATGGCGCGCTGGCCGGGGGCGTCTTCGGAGTGACACTGGGCGGGGCGTTTTTCGGGGAGAGCATGTTCTCTCGGCGCACGAACGGATCCAAGATTGCGCTGGCCTATCTTGTCGATCTGCTGAACCGGGCCGGGTTCATCCTTTTCGACACGCAGTTCATCACACCGCATCTTGCCTCGTTGGGGGCGGTGGAACTGCCCCGGTCACGCTACATGGCTCGGCTGGCCGCGGCGCTGGAGGTCTTTGCGGATTTTAACGGGCCGGACCCGTTTCCCGGCGTTCAGGGCGTGATACAGCGCAATACCCAGACATCGTAGCGTGCATTGTCCAGCGCGTTCAGCGCAGGGCTGGATGCGATCATCCAGCCGGCAAAGACCGCACCCTCTGACCCGTCGGCGCGGATCACGAGATAGGCATAGGCGTCGCCCTCTGGGTTGTCGGCGGGATAGCGGCACTCGCCCAGAAGCACTTCGACACGTCCAAAGCGCGCGCTGGCACCGACATCTATGGTCAGATCCCGTGTCTCTCCCGACACCTTGTCGAGCGCGCGCACCACACCGCCCGCGGCTTCTTCAGCCTCGACCCGCCTGTCTTCGGACACGATCTCGCCAGTGCCCGGGACGGGCACCTCGCCCTCGCCGGCCTCTGGCAGGGGCACGATGAAGATGTCATTGCTTCCCTGGGCTTGGACCGGTTGCTGGAAGGCGAGGACAGATATCCCGAGACACAGGGCGGCCCGCAAGATCATTGCGACGCTCCGGCCCCGTCATTGCCCGAGACGAACTTCAGCAGCAGGTTGATCAGGCTGACCGAGCTTTGCGTGTCGATTATCTCTGTCCCGGGTTCCAGATCGAAAGGTGATCCTCCGGGTAGGATCTCGACGAAATTGCCGCCCAGCAGCCCCTCGGACGAGATCAGGACCGCACTGTCTTCCGGCAATTTCAGGTCGTCAGTGACGGTGAAGGTCGCAAGAGCCCGGAAGGTGGCCGCGTCCAGCTCCAGCCCGGTGACCGTGCCGACCTTTACGCCCCCAAGCCGCACGTCGGTGCCGACCGACACCCCCTCGACCGACTGGAACGACGCGGAATAAAGCGACACCCCGTCCCGATCCGCGCCGGTTCCGGTCATTTGTGCGGCAAGGAACAGAAAGCCTGCCGCGATCGCAAGAACGATCGCGCCGACAAGAGTTTCTGCGGTGTGGTTGGTCATCGCCCGCCTATTCCGGCTGCCACGCCTCGTAGTCCTTGTGCGCCACCGGAACGGTACGTCGGATCGACCCCGGGGGCGCATAGGCCAGCGGCGTTCCCGTCAAGTTCTCGACGTGCGGCTTTTCCCATGCCTTGTGCGGAAGTGCGGCCTTCGAGGGGGGCTCTTTCCATGTATGGTGAAGCCAGCCATGCCAGTCGGGCGACACGCGGCTGGCCTCGGCCTCGCCGTTGTACATGACCCAACGGCGCTTGCCGTCGGCGGTTTCGTAGTAACGGTTGCCCTGGTCATCCTCACCCACCGGGCGACCCCGCCGCCACGTGTAGAGCATCGTGCCCACCGTGCCCCCGTTCCACCAGGTCACCGCGCGCAGAAGCGTGTTGAGTATGCCCATCGCTGCCTCCGATCCGTCGGTTTCGGGTATGGCCCATGGCGCGCCCCGCGTCCAGTGCCAGAACGGCGCGGATCATGGCTGACGCGCCGTTACCTCGATCTCGATCTTCATCTCTGGCACCTGCAATGCGGCCGAGAACATGGTCGCAGCGGGGCGTGCCCGCGCGAACGCCTCTGACGTGATCGGCCAGCAGCGGGGCCATTCCGCCGGATCGGGGACAATATAGCGCACGCGCACCACATCATCGAGCGTCGCGCCCGCCCGCGCCAGCGCGCCGGCGATGGTGTCCAGCGCGTTGCGGCACTGTTCCTCGATCGCGTCGGGCATGGTCATGATCGCATAGTCGTAGCCCGTTGTGCCCGCAACGAAAATCCAGCCGTCCAGCACGACGGCCCGTGAATAGCCGATGTCGCGCTCAAAGGGCGAACCCGTAGAGATGTGCCGACCTGCCATGCCATCCTCCCTGCTCAAGGCGTGCTCAGAAGACCGCAGCAACCGTCACTTGGGCCGGCGGGCCGGAGTTCACACGAATCTCCACATCGGCACCTTCGGCGCGGGCGTGGTGCAGGGTATCGAGAAAATCGCGGTAGCGTGCGCTATCGATCGTCACGCGGGGCGGGTCGGCCGAAAGATCCATCCCCTCGGGACCGGAACCAAAGATCAGCATGACCTTTTCGTCCCTTCGCCCGGCAAGAACGACAGCAACGCCCGCCGAGAGGCCTGCCGCGGCTTCCACAGCTTCCCAGTCTATCGCGTATCCCGAAAGCTCGAACCGCATTGCGGCCCTCCGCCTGCCTACCCGGCGCTTGCGCCTTCCTTCTTGGAATCGGCGTAGATCATCAACGGAGATGCCTCGGACGTGACAACCTCTTCATTGACGACCACCTCGTCCACCCCGTCCATGCCAGGCAGGTCGAACATCGTGTCGAGCAGGATGTCTTCCATGATCGAGCGCAGCCCGCGTGCGCCGGTCTTGCGGGCGATGGCGCGCTTGGCGATGGCCCGCAGGGCGTCGTCGGTGAAGGTCAGCTGCGCGTCTTCAAGCTCGAAGAGGCGCTGGTACTGCTTGACCAGGGCGTTCTTCGGTTCTGTCAGGATGGTGACAAGCGCGTCCTCGTCCAGGTCGCCCAGCGTCGCGATCACCGGCAAGCGACCCACGAATTCCGGGATCAGGCCGAACTTCAGCAGATCCTCGGGTTCCAGCTGGGTGAACATCTCGCCGATGCCGCGGCTGTCCTCGTCCTTGACGTCGGCGCCGAACCCGATGGCAGAGCCCTTGCCGCGCTGCGCGATGATCTTTTCCAGCCCGGCGAAGGCGCCGCCGCAGATGAACAGGATGTTCGTCGTGTCCACCTGCAGGAATTCCTGCTGGGGATGCTTGCGCCCACCCTGCGGCGGCACGCTGGCGACCGTGCCTTCCATAAGCTTCAGCAGCGCCTGCTGCACGCCCTCGCCCGACACGTCCCGCGTGATTGAGGGGTTGTCGGACTTGCGCGTGATCTTGTCGACCTCGTCGATGTAGACGATGCCGCGCTGCGCGCGTTCGACATTGTATTCGCTCGATTGCAGAAGCTTGAGGATGATGTTCTCTACATCCTCGCCCACGTAACCCGCTTCGGTCAGCGTCGTGGCGTCGGCCATGGTGAAGGGCACGTCGAGGATGCGCGCCAGCGTCTGCGCCAGAAGCGTCTTGCCGCAGCCGGTGGGCCCAATCAGCAGGATGTTGGACTTCGAAAGTTCGATGTCCGACTTGCCGGCATGGTTCAGACGTTTGTAGTGGTTGTGCACGGCGACGGCGAGCACGCGCTTGGCGTGGCTCTGCCCGATCACGTAGTCGTCGAGAACGTCACAGATCTCGCGCGGGGTCGGTACCCCGTCGGATGCCTTGAGCCCGGCGCTTTTTGTTTCCTCGCGGATAATGTCCATGCACAATTCGACGCATTCGTCGCAAATGAACACGGTCGGGCCCGCAATCAGCTTGCGCACCTCGTGCTGGCTCTTGCCGCAGAAAGAGCAGTAGAGGGTGTTCTTGCTGTCGCCCGAGTTGTTCGCCATCAGTCTACCTCTTGGCGCCAGTGTGGTTTCTTAGCGCATTCTGCCCCCGGAATGGGGCAGTTTGCGGAAGCCTATGGCAGGAGAATCCCGGGCACAACGCCAAAATGCCCGGACGCCGGGCCTCAGCCCTTGTCCTCGGTCTTCTCGCGGCGGTCGACAATCTCGTCGATCAGGCCCCAGGCCTTGGCCTCGTCAGGCGACATGAAGTTGTCCCGCTCCAGTGCGGCCACGACCGTGTCCATGTCTTGCCCGGTATGCGCCACATAGATCGCGTTAAGCCGGTCCTTCAGTTTCTGGGTCTCCTGCGCATGGATCATGATGTCCGTCGCCTGGCCCTGGTAGCCACCCGAGGGCTGGTGCACCATGATCCGGCTGTTGGGCAGCGAAAAGCGCATCCCCGGCTCGCCGGCGGTCAGCAGCAGCGACCCCATCGACGCCGCCTGCCCCACGCAAAGCGTCGAGACCTTGGGCTTGATGTATTGCATCGTGTCATAGATCGACAGCCCCGACGTCACCACGCCACCGGGGCTGTTGATGTACATCGAGATTTCCTTGGAAGGATTCTCCGCCTCGAGGTGAAGCAGCTGTGCGACAATCAGGCTGGACATCCCGTCATGGACGGGGCCCGACACGAAGATGATGCGCTCTTTCAGAAGGCGCGAGAAAATGTCGTAGGCCCGTTCGCCCCGGCTGGTCTGTTCGACGACCATGGGCACAAGCGTATTCATGTAGAAGTCTCGGGGGTCCTGCATCTCGCCTGCCTCAGATTTCTTGAAGGGTTAGTCCGAATGTCCTGACGGAGTCTTAGTCACCCACCCACCCCCCTGCAAGGGACGGCGGCCAGTTGAATGACGCGCGGGCCGGAATAGTTCGACCGGCATGACACCCGGACCCTGCCACTCGCCCCTGCCCGCCCCTACCCGCGCCGCCGGTCTTGCGCGGCTGCGTGACTTCGTGAGGGACGCGGGCCGGACATATGCGGCGCGGCGCAATCACGACCTTCCGGGGCACCCGCATGTTTCGCGGCTATCGGCCCATATCCGCCACAGGCTGCTTGCAGAGGATGAGGTGCTGGCCGCCGTGCTTGGGCGTCATTCCCGTGTGGCGGCGGAAAAATTCGTGCAGGAAGTCTATTGGCGCACCTACTGGAAGGGCTGGCTTGAACGCCGCCCCTCTGTCTGGACGCGGTACCGGGCCGGCGTCCTGCGCGGGCTTGACCGTGTCGCTGCGGAGCCCGGGCTTCATGACACATGGCAGGCGGCCTGCACCGGCGACACGGGCATCGACGCCTTCGATCACTGGGCACGGGAACTGGTTCGGACGGCCTATCTTCACAATCACGCGCGCATGTGGTTCGCCTCGATCTGGATCTTCACGCTGCGACTGCCGTGGGAGCTTGGGGCGGATTTCTTCCTGCGCCACCTAGCCGATGGCGACCCCGCCTCGAACACGCTTGGCTGGCGATGGGTTGCGGGCCTTCAGACGCCGGGCAAGACCTACATGGCGCGCGCCGACAACATCGCGCGGTACACCGAAGGGCGGTTTTCTCCTCGCGGACTTGCGGACAGCGCGGTGCCTGTCGAGGGCGCGCCGAACCCACCCGCGGGGCCGGTGCCGGCATCGGGCAGATGGGACCCGGCCCTGCCAACCGGGTTGCTGCTGACAGAGGACGACCTGTCGCCCGGCTTCGTGCTCTCTCGGGGCCTCGATCCTGCGGGCCTTGCCATCCTGCGGAGCGACGACATTCGAAGCCCGCTGGCAACATCGGCGCCGGTTTGTGCCTTCACCGAAGGGGCCATCGCGGATACAGGGGCCCGGCACGAAGACAGGGCTGGGCCGAAACCCGGCATTTGGCGCGGCCCGCAGGCCGTCGAGGCGGCACTCGACTGGGCCAGCGGCTATCGCCAGATCGTAGCGCCCTGGACGCCGATCGGACCCGCGAGGGAGCGTTTGGACATTCTGGCCACACGCCTTGAGGCGCGGCGCATCCCCATCGTGCGCGTCCTGCGTGACCACGACGCCGCCGCATGGCCGCATGCCACTCACGGCTTCTTTCGCTTTCGCGAGAAAATCCCGGGTCTTCTATCCGGCGGGGCGGGCTGAAAGGCCACCGCACCACTCTCCCCCGCGTGCCACAGGCGCTTACGCTGCAGTTTCAAGGCCCAAGACGTGCCTTCCCCCTTTTCCGCAGACCAGATCCACGCCACTTTGGCCGACATGATCGACAAGCTTGAAATGTTCATCGCCCTCGCGCAGGAAAAGCACTTCGGACGCGCCGCCGATGACAGAGGCGTGACACAGCCGACCCTTTCGGCGGGCATCAAGCAGCTGGAGGACCAGTTGGGCGTTCAACTGGTCTGGCGCGGATCACGGTTTCAGGGCCTGACCCCCGAAGGTCAGCGGGTGCTGGAATGGGCCCGCCAGATCGTCGGGGACGCCCGGACGATGAAGGAAGAGATGCGCGCGGCACGGCGCGGCCTGTCGGGCAACCTGCGCCTGGCGGCAATACCGACGGCGCTGGCCATGGTCGCCCAGCTGACCACGCCGTTTCGCGCCCATCACCCGAACGTGCGCTTCAGCGTAAGCTCTCGGACCAGCCAGGAAACCCTGGCGCTTCTGGAGAACCTGGAGATCGACGCGGGCATCACCTATCTCGACAACGAACCGCTGGGACGGGTCGCGACCGTTCCTCTGTACCGGGAACGCTATGTCTATGTCTGCCGCACCGGCGCGCCCGAGGCCGCCCGGGACGTGCTGACCTGGGCCGAGGCGTCGTCGCTGCCTCTGGCGCTGCTGACCCCGGACATGCAGAACCGGCGCATCCTGAACCAGACATTTTCCGCCGCCGGGGTGTCTGCGCACCCCGTGATAGAGGCGAATTCCGTGCTGGCGCTGATCTCGCATGTCATCGAGGCAGGGCTCGGCGCGATCCTTCCCCTTAAGACGACGCAGATGTTCCTGAAGACCGGGACGCTGGCCGCGGTGCCTTTGGTAGAGCCGGATGTAAGCCACGAGGTCGGCCTTGTCGCACCGTATCGCGAACCGCATACACCGGTCCTCGACGCGCTGTTGCGCGAGGCACGCGCCATTGCCGAGGACTGAGCGGCGATAGAGATCTTCTATCGAACAACGAGATCCCCGCATTGATCGGCTTGTCACTTCGTCCGACACCCGTCCGGGCAGAGACCCGGAGGACCGCACCCTTGACCCATACCGATACCTTGTCCGAACAGGTGGCCCAGATCTGCACGGCCCATGCCGGACGTGAGGGCCCGCTCTTGCCGATCCTGCACGATGTACAGGCGGCCTTCGGTCATGTGCCTTCTGCCGCCCTGCCGGTGATCGCGGGCGCACTGAACCTGACGCGGGCCGAGGTGCACGGGGTCATGAGTTTCTACCACGATTTCCGCGAGTCCCCGGCGGGCCGGCACGTGGTGAAGTTCTGTCGGGCGGAGGCCTGTCAGGCCGTGGGCGCAGAGCGCAGCATTGCCGCCGCCAAACAAGCTCTGGGGATCGAACTTGGCGAAACGACCGCCGATGGCGCGATCACGCTGGAACCCGTCTATTGCCTTGGTCTGTGCGCCTGCGGCCCCGCCGCGCTGGTTGATGGCGACGTCGTGGGGCGGGTCGATGCGGCACGGGCCCAAGCGATCGTGAAGGGACTTCCACGATGACGATGACGATCTACCTGCCGCGGGACGCGGCCGCGAGGGCGCTGGGGGCCGACGCGGTCGCTGACGCACTGACCGCCGAGGCCGAGGCACGCGGGATCGAGCTGCGCCTCGTGCGCACCGGCACGCGCGGGATGATCTGGCTTGAACCGCTGGCCGAGGTGATGATCGGCGGGGTGCGCCATGGCATCGGCCCGATGACCCCTGCCGACGTTCCGGCGCTCCTGAACGGCGCAGGCGCGCATCCCAAGGCGCTTGGCCCGGTCGAGGATATCCCGTTCTTCGCCCGCCAGACCCGCCTGACGTTTCAGCGCTGCGGCGTGATCGACCCCCTGTCGCTGGAGGATTACGCGGCGCATGGCGGGCTGGCCGGCCTGCGCCGGGCGCTCGGCATGACCGGCGCCGAGATCGTGCAGGAGGTCACCGACAGCGGCCTGCGCGGGCGCGGCGGCGCGGGCTTTCCTACTGGCATAAAGTGGAAGACGGTGCTGGGGGCCGAAGCCGACCAGAAATACATCGTGTGCAACGCCGACGAGGGCGACAGCGGCACCTTCGCCGACCGCATGATCATGGAGGGCGACCCCTTCTGCCTGATCGAGGGCATGGCCATCGCCGGGCTGGGGGTGGGCGCGACGCGGGGCTATGTCTACCTGCGCAGCGAATACCCCGACGCGATCGAGGTGATGACGCGCGCGGTCGAGATCGCGCGCGCGACGGGGGTTCTGGGCGCAGATGTTCTGGGCTCTGGCCGGACCTTCGACATGGAAATCCGGGTAGGCGCCGGGGCCTATGTCTGCGGCGAGGAGACCTCGCTTCTGAACTCGCTGGAGGGCAAGCGCGGCGTGGTCCGCGCCAAGCCGCCGCTTCCGGCGCTGGAGGGCTTCCTGGGCCGGCCGACCGTGGTGAACAACGTGATCTCGCTGGCCACCGTGCCGGTGATCTTCGAGAAGGGCGCGCAGCATTACGCCGAGTTCGGGCTGGGCCGGTCGCGCGGAACGATCCCGCTACAGATTGCGGGCAATGTCCGTTTTGGCGGACTCTTCGAGACCGCCTTCGGCCTGCCGCTGGGCGAGATCGTGAACGACATCGCCGGCGGCACCGCCAGCGGGCGCCCGGTCAAGGCGGTGCAGGTGGGCGGGCCTCTTGGCGCCTATTTCCCGGTGTCCGAGTTCGACACGCCCTTCGGTTATGAAGAGTTCGACGGCGCGGGCGGGCTGATCGGGCACGCCGGGCTGGTGGTGTTCGACGACAGCGCAGACATGCTGCGCATGGCGCGCTTCGCGATGGAGTTCTGCGCCATCGAAAGCTGCGGCAAGTGCACGCCCTGCCGGATCGGTGCGGTCCGGGGCGTCGAGACGGTGGACCGCATCGCGGCGGGCGACACCGGCGCGATCCCGCTTCTGACCGACCTGTGCGAGACGATGAAGGCAGGCTCGCTCTGCGCCCTGGGTGGCTTCACGCCCTACCCGGTGCTGTCGGCGCTCACCCATTTCCCAGACGATTTCGCGACCCGCAAGGAGGCCGCCGAATGAAAGACTTCATCATCCCCGATCCCGACTTCGGCACGCCGGCATCGAAGTCCTCTGTACAGGTGTCGCTGACCATCGACGGCAAGCGCGTGACTGTGCCCGAGGGCACCAGCGTCATGCGCGCGGCGATGGAAAACGGGATCGCAATCCCCAAACTTTGCGCCACCGACATGGTGGATGCTTTCGGATCGTGCCGCCTGTGCCTTGTGGAAATCGAGGGGCGGCGCGGAACCCCGGCGTCCTGCACCACGCCCGTTTCAGATGGAATGATCGTCCGCACCCAGACGCCGCAGGTGAAGAAGCTGCGCAAGGGGGTGATGGAGCTCTACATCTCGGACCACCCGCTGGATTGCCTGACCTGCGCGGCCAACGGCGATTGCGAGTTGCAGGACATGGCGGGCGTCGTGGGTCTGCGCGACGTACGCTACGAAGCCGGCGAAAACCATTTCGAAACCCGCGCCGGGGCGGGCGGCGAGACGAACCCGCATTACATCCCCAAGGACGACTCGAACCCCTATTTTACCTATGACCCGGCCAAGTGCATCGTGTGTTCGCGCTGCGTGCGCGCCTGCGAGGAAGTGCAGGGCACCTTTGCCCTGACGATCGAGGGACGCGGCTTTGACAGCCGGGTCTCGCCGGGCATGGCGGGCGACGATTTCCTGTCGTCCGATTGCGTCAGCTGCGGCGCCTGCGTGCAGGCCTGCCCCACCGCGACGCTACAGGAGAAATCGGTCATCGAGATCGGCACGCCGGACCGTTCCGTCGTCACCACCTGCGCCTATTGTGGCGTGGGCTGCTCCTTCAAGGCCGAGATGCGCGGCGACGAGCTGGTGCGCATGGTACCCTACAAGAACGGCAAGGCCAATCGCGGGCATTCCTGCGTCAAGGGCCGCTTCGCCTGGGGCTATGCCAATCACCGCGACCGCATCCTGAACCCGATGATCCGCGACACGATCGACGAGCCCTGGCGCGAGGTTACCTGGGAAGAGGCCTTCGCCCATACCTCTGCCCGCCTGCGCGACATCCAGGCCCGGCACGGGCAGAACGCCATCGGCGGCATCACGTCATCGCGCTGCTCGAACGAGGAAACCTTTCTTGTCCAGAAGCTGATCCGCGCGGTCTTTGGCAACAACAACACCGACACCTGCGCAAGGGTTTGTCACTCCCCCACCGGATACGGGCTGAAGACCACATTCGGCACCTCGGCCGGTACGCAGGACTTCGACTCTGTCGAGGACTCCGACGTGGTCATGGTCATCGGTGCCAACCCGACAGACGGCCACCCCGTCTTCGCCTCGCGCCTGAAGAAGCGGTTGCGCCAGGGCGCGCGGCTGATCGTGGTGGATCCGCGCCGCATCGATCTCGTGCGCACGCCGCACGTCGAGGCCGCGCATCACCTGCCGCTGACACCGGGCACCAACGTCGCCGTCCTGACCGCAATGGCCCATGTGATCGTGACCGAGGGGCTGGTGAACGAGGCCTTCGTCGCCGAACGCGGCGACATGGACACGTTCCAGGACTGGGCCGCCTTTGTCGCGGACGAACACCACAGTCCCGAGGCCACGCAGATGCTGACCGGCGTGCCTGCCGCAGACCTGCGCGCGGCGGCCCGGCTTTACGCTACCGGCGGCAACGCCGCGATCTACTATGGCCTCGGCGTGACCGAGCACAGCCAGGGCTCTACCACTGTCATGGCCATTGCCAACCTCGCGATGGCGACGGGCAACCTTGGCCGACCGGGCGTAGGCGTGAACCCCCTGCGCGGCCAGAACAACGTGCAGGGAGCCTGTGACATGGGGTCTTTCCCGCACGAATTGCCTGGGTATCGCCACGTCTCGGATCCCGCCGCGCGTGCGGTGTTCGAACAGCTATGGGGCACCGAGATCCAGGACGAGCCTGGCTTGCGCATTCCGAACATGCTGGACGCTGCCGTCGAGGGCACGTTCAAGGGCATCTACATCCAGGGCGAGGACATCCTTCAATCGGACCCCGACACGCATCACGTGGCCGCGGGACTCAAGGCTATGGAGTGCGTGATCGTCCACGATCTTTTCCTGAACGAGACGGCGAACTACGCGCATGTGTTCCTGCCCGGCTCGACCTTCCTGGAAAAGGACGGCACCTTCACCAACGCCGAGCGCCGCATAAACCGTGTGCGCCAGGTGATGGCGCCGAAGAACGGGCTGGCCGACTGGGAAGTGACGCTGAAGCTGGCGCAGGCGATGGGGGCCGACTGGCATTATGCCCACCCCGCGCAAATCATGGACGAGATCGCCGCCACGACCCCCAGCTTTGCCGGCGTCTCCTACGAGATGCTGGAGGAAATGGGCTCGGTCCAGTGGCCCTGCAACGAAAACGCCCCGCAGGGCACGCCGATCATGCACATGGATGGCTTCGTGCGCGGCAAGGGCAATTTCGTGCTGACCGAATACGTGCCCACGGACGAACGCACCGGCCCGCGCTTTCCGCTGCTTCTGACCACCGGGCGCATCCTGTCGCAATACAACGTGGGCGCGCAGACCCGGCGCACCGAGAACACGATCTGGCATGACGAGGACCGGCTTGAAATCCACCCTCATGACGCCGAACAGCGCGGCATCACCGAAGGCGCGTGGATCAAGCTGGCCAGCCGGCGCGGCGAGACCTCGCTGCGCGCCACGCTGACCGACAGGGTGGCGCCGGGTGTCGTCTATACGACGTTCCACCACCCCGACACACAGGCCAACGTGGTGACCACGGACTATTCGGACTGGGCGACCAACTGCCCGGAATACAAGGTGACCGCGGTGCAGGTATCACCGTCGAACGGGCCCACCGAATGGCAGGAGGACTACGCCCGCGAGACGGAACTGGCGCGTCGGATACTGCCGGCAGCAGAGTGACGCGACCGGCATGACGCAACGCCACGACACCACCCGGGAAGTGCCCCGCACCGTGCACAGGGGCGGGCGACATATCGGAGTGCCGCGCACACTGGCCGAAGAGGTCCCGGTGGCGGTCGTCTTCAACGGGACGACACAGGCCGTCATGATGGCGACGCCCGATGCGCTGGACGATTTCGCAACGGGCTTCGCGCTGACAGAGCATATCATCGATGACCTGAACGAGATCGACAGCATCGAGATCGTGGACCACGCGGATGGCATTGAGGCGCGCCTCTGGCTTGCGGCGCCAAGGGCCGAGCGTCTGTCGGCCCGTCGCCGGGCGATGGCCGGTCCGGTAGGGTGCGGGCTGTGTGGCATAGACAGCATCGCCGAGGCCGTGCGCCCGGTCTCGCGGATCGCGGCCTCTGGCATGGGCTTTCCCGCGTCTGGGGTCGCCGCCGCCCTGTCGGCCCTTCGGACGCGGCAGGACCTGCACGACAGGACCCGTTCTGTACATGCGGCGGGATTTTTCGTTCCGGGGCATGGTCTTGTAGCGGTGCGTGAGGACGTGGGCCGGCACAACGCTCTCGACAAACTGGTGGGCGCCGTGCGGCGGGCCGACGTGGACCCGGCTGGTGGCGCTGTCGTGCTGACCAGCCGTGTCTCTGTCGAGATGGTGCAAAAGACCGCGCGGCTGGGTGCGCCCGTTCTCATCGCGGTCTCTGCACCAACGGCCCACGCCGTGCGACTGGCCGACGCCGCCGGGCTGACCCTGATCGCCTCGGCCCGCGATGACGGATTTGAAAGCTACACCCATGCCGACCGGCTGGACCCCAAGGAGAACAGCGATGTCGCCTGAAAAGCTTGCGCACATGGCGAACCAGATCGCCACGTTCTTTCGCCTGAAGCCCGCCGACGAGGCGGCAAAGGGCGTCGCTGGTCACATTAACGACTTCTGGGAGCCACGGATGCGTTCCCAGCTTCTGGCGCTGATCGACGCGGGTGGTGCAGGTCTGGACCCGCTGGTGTTGCGGGCGGGCCCGTACATTCGCCGCCCCGAGACCGCGCACACCTAGATCCTTGGGCCGTCGCCGCTGGCGCGGACATGGCTTTTGGGAAGGGCACGCAGGGCGTTGCCTTTCCCGGCTATGCGGTCATGATCTGCGACGATGACAGGTTTTGATCTGATAGTGCGCGGCGGCAGGGTCGTGACGCCCGAAGGGGTGGTAACGGCAGATATCGCCGTGCGCGGCGAAAGGATTGCCGGAATCGGGACGCTGGACGCCGGGGCCCCGGCAGAGATAGACGCGACAGGGTGCATCGTGCTGCCCGGGGGCGTCGATGTGCATTGCCATATCGAGCAGCGCTCGGGCATGGGTCGGATGAACGCCGACACCTTCGAGACCGCAACGCGGTCCGCTTTGATGGGCGGCACGACCACCACGATCAGCTTTGCCGCGCAGGAAAAGGGTGAACGCCTGTCCGACCGCGTGGCGGATTACGCGGCCCGCGCCCGCGCCGGAGCGATGACGGACCATGCCTTTCACCTGACCGTCACGGACACATCCGTGCCGGGGTTTGCCGATGACCTCGCGCGGCTGATCGCGGCGGGCCACCGTTCGATAAAGCTGTTCACGACCTACAATATCGCACTCGCCGATCGGCAGATCCTCGACGTGATGGCGCTTGCCAGATCCGCCGGAGCACTGGTTTGCGTCCACGCCGAGAACGATGCGCTCATTGGCTGGACGCGCGACGCGCTGGTCGGTCGCGGCCTGACACGCCCAGTGCACCACGCGGTCTCCCATCCGCGACTGGCCGAGATAGAAGCGGTCGAACGGCTGATCCGGTTTGCCGAGTTTCTGGGCACGCCTGTCATGCTGTTCCATATCTCGACCGCCGAGGCCGCCGACGCCATCCGCGCCGCGCGGGCACGTGGCGTGCCGGTGCGGGCCGAGACTTGCCCGCACTATCTCTTCATGACCGCAAAGGCCCTCGACCGGCCCGGTATCGAAGGGGCAAAGTGGATGTGCTCTCCTCCGCAGCGCACCGAAGCGGATCAGGCCGCACTCTGGGCTGCGCTGCAAGACGGCACGCTGGACCTGGTGTCATCCGACCACGCGCCCTATCGCTTCGACATCTCCGGCAAGCTCTCGGACGGCCCGGACGCGCCGTTTCCGGCCATCGCCAACGGCCTGCCGGGGCTTGAGACCCGAATGCCGCTGATGTTCGATGCGCTGGCCCCGGCAGGCGATGCGGGGCTGCTCGACCTGGCGCGGCTGACCGCCGACGTGCCGGCCCGGATCTACGGCTTGCCGACGAAGGGCAGGATCGAGGCCGGGATGGACGCAGACCTGGTTCTCTGGGACCCGGACCACCGGACCACATGGGCCGATGACGACCTGCACGACAATGTCGGCTACAACCCGTGGGCCGGACGCCCGGTTCGCGGTTGGCCTGTCACCGTTCTGCGGCGCGGCAGGATCGTGGTCGAGGATGGCACCCTTCGGAGCGGGCCGGGCGAAGGGCGCTGGCTGCCCCGCGACGCGATCGGGATCGCCCCGGCGCCGCCATCGGCAGAGGTCGCCCTGCTGGAGGCCACGCCATGACACCACCCGCCCCCCCGGGCCTGGGGATCACCTTCCTTTATGTGCGCGACCTGCCCGCGGCCTGCCGCTTCTACGAGGACGTGCTCGGCCTGGGCCTGGCCATCGACCAGGGCTGGTCGAGGATCTACCGGATCGCCGGTGCGGCGCATGTCGGGCTTGTCGACGAGACGCGCGGCATGAACCGCTGGGCCGAGACGAAGCCCGTGCAGATCTGCCTGCGGGTTCCGGACGTGGACGCGTGGCGCGCCTGGATCTGCGCTCAGGGCGTTCCGGACGTCTCGGACATGTTCCGCAACGACGCGCTCGGCATCCGTGCCTTCGTCTTCCGAGACCCCGAAGGCTACCAGATCGAGATCCAGACCCCGACGAGAGAGGGCGCATGACCCGCCGCGCGCTGATCGTCATCAACCCCAATTCCTCCGAGACGGTCACCGAAGGCATCGACCGGGCGATGCGGCCCCTGCGGCCCCTAGGGCTGCCGATCCGCTGCGTCACCCTGGCCGAGGGACCGCCGGGCATCGAGAACCAGCACGACGCCGACAAGGTGATCGCGCCGATGCTGGCCCTGGCCGCCCGGCTGGAACCCGAGGCATCGGGCTATGTCGTCGCCTGCTTCGGCGATCCCGGCGTGCACGCGCTTCGCCACCAGACGGCCCTGCCCGTCCTGGGCATCCAGGAGGCCGCCGTCAGCACCGCGCTGACGCTGGGCCAGCGGTTCGGGGTTATCGCGATCCTTCCCGCATCTGTCCCGCGCCACCTTCGGGCATTCGGCGCCATGGGCGTGCTGGACCGCCTTGCCGGGGACAGGGCGCTTGGCCTTGGCGTGGCCGAGTTGTCGGATGCAAAGACCACCCGCGCCGGGCTGAAGCGCACTGCGGCGCAACTGCGCGATGCCGACGGGGCCGAAGTCCTGATCCTTGGTTGCGCGGGCATGGCAGATCACCGCGCATGGCTGGAAGACCAGTGTGGTCTGCCGGTGATCGACCCCTGCCAGGCTGCTGTTGCCATGGCCATTGGACGCATCGCGCTTGGCCAGACCCACCACCCGAAAGGAACCTGAGCCATGCTGACCGAGGCCGCACACGGCGTCTTCACCATCGCCGTCACCCCTTTTCTGCCCGACGGCGCGCTCGACCTCGACAGCGTGGACCGCGCAACCGACTTCTACGCCGAGAAGGGCGCGACGGGCCTGACAATCCTTGGCATGATGGGTGAGGCGGGCAAGCTGGCGGCGGACGAATCCGTAACGCTTGTGCGGCGCGTCACAGCGCGCACGGCGCTTCCCGTGGTCGTCGGCGTCTCGGCCCCGGGCTTCGCGCAGATGGGTGCGCTGGCGCTGGACGCGATGGCGGCCGGGGCGGCGGGTGTCATGGTGGCCCCCTCGAGCGGCCTGAAGACCGACGACCAGATCACGGGCTACTACCACGGGGTCGCCGAGACGCTGGGCGAGATTCCCTTCGTGCTCCAGGATTTCCCGCTCTCCACCGGGGTGCAGATCGCGACCAGCGTGATCCTGCGGATCGTGGCGGATTGCCCGACCTGCGTGATGCTCAAGCACGAGGACTGGCCCGGGCTGGCCAAGATCAGCGCGCTTCGTGCCGCCTCGGACAAGGGTGCACGGCGCATCTCGATCCTGACCGGCAACGGCGGGCAGTTCCTGCCGGAGGAGATGAACCGCGGCGCGGACGGGGCGATGACGGGCTTTGCCTATCCAGAGATGATGGCGCAGGTGATCGATCTCTGGACATCGGGCGAACAGACCCGCGCCCGGGACATCTTCGACGCCTACCTGCCGCTGGTGCGGTATGAGAGCCAGCCGGGCATTGGCCTTGCCATTCGCAAGTACACTCTGGCCCGGCGCGGCGCGATCGCGCATCCCACCCTGCGCAAGCCCGGGCCCGCCCCCGACGCCAGGACCATCGCCGAGGTCGAGGCCCTGATCGCCCGGCAAGAAGCGCGGCTGGCCACCCTGGGCTGACCCCGGCTTCTTCTGTTTCAAAATACTCTCGCCGAAGGCACGCGGCGCAGCCGCGTTCTTCCACCGCAGCCCCTGCAGACGCCGGGCGGCCTATCCGTGCCAGGCCGCCACGGTCTTTAGCGTGGTGAAACCATAGAGCGCCTCGAACCCCTTTTCGCGGCCATGGCCCGACTTTCCGACGCCGCCGAAAGGCAGTTCGACCCCGCCCCCCGCGCCGTAGTTGTTCAGGAACACCTGGCCCGCGCGCAGGCACCGTGCAAGGCGCATCTGGCGGCCGCCATCGGCAGACCAGACGGACGCCACCAGACCGTAGCCCGTGGCGTTGGCGATGGCCGCGGCCTCCTCCTCGTCCTCGAAAGGGATGACCACCTGAACGGGGCCGAATATTTCTTCGTGCGACAGCCGGTGCCCAGCCGTTGCCCCCGTCAGAAGATGCGGCGCCACGTAATGTCCGCCTTCGGGGGCATTGCCGACGATCTCGCCGCGACCGGCGGTTTCAAGGTCAGCCCCCTGCCCGAGGTATCCCAGAACGATCTCGCGCTGGCGGGCCGAGATCAGCGGCCCCACGTCCAGATCCGCCTGCGCCGGGCCGACCCGAAGCGCGCGGTACCGCCCCGCCATCCGGTCCACCAGTTCGTCGTGGCGCGATCGCTCGACAAGGATCCGGGACGAGGCCGAACAGGTTTGCCCGGCGTTCTGTATCCCGGCATTGACGAGAAACGGCAGCGCCCTGTCGAAGTCCGCATCGCCGAAGACAAGCTGCGGGGACTTGCCGCCAAGCTCAAGCGTGACCGGAACGACATTGCGCGCCGCTGCCGCCTGAACCAGTGCGCCAACATCCAGCGACCCGGTGAAGGAAATATGGTCGATGCCGGGATGCGCGGCGAGCGCGGCGCCTGCCTCTTCTCCCAACCCCGGCACGACGTTGATTGCCCCGGGAGGAAAACCAGCCTCTCCGGCGAGCCGGGCGAAGGCCAATGCGGTCAGGCACGCCTCTTCGGCGGGTTTCAGGACGCAGGCGTTGCCCGCCGCCAGCGCCGCCCCCACCGACCTGCCAATGATTTGCATGGGGTAGTTCCAGGGGACGATATGCGCCGTCACGCCATGCGGTTCGCGCAACGTATAGACGGTGTAGCCCTCAAGATATGGAATCGTCTCGCCCATCAGCTTGTCGGCGGCCCCGCCGTAGAACTCCATGTATCGGGCAAGCGCGCGCGCATCGGCCCGCGCTTGCGTCAGTGGCTTGCCGACGTCCGCGGCCTCGATTGCGGCAAGTTCCTCGACCCTTTGCTCGACAAGGCGTCCCAGCCGCGTCAGCAGGCGTCCGCGTTCCGCCGCGGTCGCGCGCCCCCAGTCACCTGCCAGCGCCGCGCGCGCGGCTGCAACAGCGGCGTCCACCTCGTCCGCACCTCCGCGTGCGATGGTTCCGATCACCTGCCCAGTCGAGGGGTCTTCCAGAGGCAGCGTGGCGGCCGCACGCATCCAAGTCCCCCCCACGAGATAGGCGTCAGGATCGAACCACAGGCTTTGCAGGCTCATCGCCCCTTTCCTCCCAGTCATGCGGAATCCGCGGCGTGGCCGCGATCAGCTCCTTGGTATAGGGATGCTCTGGCGCATGAAAGACACGCGTCGTTGGCCCTTCTTCGACGATCTGTCCCGCGCGCATCACAAGCACCCGGTCAGTGATCGCGCGCACGACCGAAAGGTCGTGACTGATGAACAAGTAGGACAGGCCGAACCGGTCCTGAAGATCAGCCAGCAGGTCGAGCGTCTGCGCCCGCACCCGCACGTCGAGCGCGCTGACCGCTTCGTCGAGGATCACCAGCTTCGGCCGGATCGCGATGGCCCGCGCGATGGCGATGCGCTGGCGCTGACCGCCAGAGAATTCGTGAATGTATTTCTGCATGTCGTCGGCCGTCAGGCCAACTGCCGACAGCGCCTCGGCCACGCGATCGCGCCAGTCGGACGGAAGACCGGTCAGGTAAAAGGGCTCGGCCACCAGCCGGTCCACCCGGTGCCGCGGATTGAAGCTGCCGTACGGGTCCTGGAAGACAACCTGCATGTTTCGGCGAACGGCACCCGGCACGCCGGCCAGGGCGTCCACATCGTCGCCCATCAGGCGCACCTGCCCGCCCTGCAGCGGCTCCAGCCCCAGGATCGCGCGGGTCAGGGTCGATTTTCCGCAGCCAGATTCCCCAACCAGCCCGACGCTTTCGCCCTCGCCCACCGTCAGGCTGACGTGATCGACCGCGCGCAGCGTTGGGCGCGGTCCCAAGAGCGTGCGGCGCGGCAGCGCATAGTCGCGCACGGCACCCGCCACCTCCAGCACCGGCACTCCGCCCTTGTGCGGCGATCGCGCGGGCACATGGGACGAGGCCGCAAACAGCGCGCGCGTATAGGGGTGGCGCCTTTTGCGGAACAGCGGCTCCGTCCTGTCCCGTTCGACCAGTTGGCCCGTTTGCATCACTGCGACCTGGTCCGCCATATCGGCCACCACCGCAAGATCATGGGTGATGAGCATCAGGCCCATCCCCTCGTCGCGCACCAGACCGCGCAGCAGCGACAGGATCTGCGCCTGCGTCGTCACGTCAAGCGCCGTCGTGGGTTCGTCCGCGATCAGAAGCTTGGGGCGAAGTGCGATGGCCATCGCGATGGCGACCCGCTGGCGTTGCCCGCCCGACAATTCGTGCGGGTAGCGTTGTGGTGGGAAACGCTCGGCCGGCAGGCCCACCCGGTCGAGCCGCGCGCGTGCCTTTGCCCGGGCTGTGGCCCGGTCCGCCACACCGTGGATCACCAGCGTCTCGGCCACCTGGTCCCCGATGGTCTGGACCGGATTCAGCGCGGTCATCGGTTCCTGAAAGATCATGCCGACGTCATGACCGCGCAGGCCGCAAAGCTCTGCCTCGGACATCGTCAGAAGATCGCGGCCGGCAAACGTCGCACGCCCGGTCGCGACCGCGCCGCGCGGCACAAGGCCCATAAGCGCCAAGGCCGTCATGGACTTTCCTGACCCGCTTTCCCCGACGAGGCCAAAGACCTCGCCCTCGCGCATCTCGAAACCCACATCCTGCAGGATCGGAATGCCATGGATGGACAGTGAAAGGCCCTCGACCATCAACATGGCGGGCGGCCCGCGATTATCGGCGTGGGGGTGCGGCGGACCCGACAAGACGGCTGGGCGCAGGGCGTAAAACGGCAGTGCGCCCTTGCGCGGACAGGAGAGGGCCAAAGGCGCATCACCGTCATCGCGCTCTCCTCAGCCTGGGGTCAAGCACATCCCGCAAGCCGTCTCCCATCAGGTTCAGGCCCAGGACCGTAAGCACGATGGCCATGCCGGGAAAGAACGCCATATGTGGCGCGAGCGAGATCATGGTCTGGCTGTCCGCCAGCATGCGCCCCCAGCTTGGTGTGGGGGGCTGAGCGCCAAGGCCGACATAGCTGAGCCCGGCCTCAGCCAGGATACCCAGCGAGAAATTGATCGTGCCTTGTACGATCAGAAGGTTTCCGATGTTGGGGAGGATATGCTCGACCGAGATGCGAAACCGGCCCTTCCCGGCGACGCGCGCGGCCTGAACATAATCGAGCGTCCAGAGACTGAGCGCTCCTCCGCGCGCCACACGTGCAAAGACCGGGATGTTGAAGATGCCGATGGCAAGGATCGCGTTGAACGCGGAAGGCCCGAGAATCGCGGTGATGAGAATAGCTATGATGAGGGCAGGAAAGGCAAAAATGATATCGTTGCCGCGCATGACGATATCGTCCAGAAGCGATCCACGACGTGCCGCAGCCAGAAGGCCCAGCGGCACGCCCACAAGGATCCCGATGCCGACCGCGACGACGGCAACCGCGATCGAAGTCCGGGCGCCGACCATCAGCATCGAAAGAATGTCCCGGCCGAAGTGGTCTGTCCCCAGCCAGTGCCCGGCAGAAGGCGTCTGCAAACGCGCGGCGATGTTCATGCCCTCGACGGCATAGGGCGTCCACAAGAGCGAGATCAGCGCCGCTGACAGAAACACCGACGACAGGGCGGCGCCGAGAACCAGTTGTACCGGAACCCGTCTCATCGCCGCCTCAGTCGTGGGTCGATCACGGCATAAGCCAGATCGACGAGGAAGGTCACCAGGATGACCGCAAAAACGAGCAACATGACCACGGATTCCACCACGATCAGGTCGCGTTGGGTGATGCCCTGGAAGATCAGCCGCCCGAGCCCCGGCAAGAAGAACACGTTCTCGATGATAATCGCGCCCGCCAGCAGGAACGAGAACTGAAGCCCCAGGATCGTCATCACAGGGATCATGGCGTTGCGGAAAGCGTGCCGCCGGATCGCCTGCCCCTCGGTCAGGCCCTTGGCGCGCGCCGTGCGGATGTAATCCTGCCCCAGCGTTTCCAGAAGGCTCGACCGCATGACGCGCGCGAGGATAGACGCCTGCGGAAGCGCCAGCGCCACCGCCGGCAGCGTCAGCGCCTTCATGTTTGGCCAGAAGCCCTCGTCCCAGCCCGGGAAACCACCGGCAGAGAACCAGCGCAGGTTGATCGCGAAGACGAGCACCAGCAGCATGGCAAACCAGAAATTGGGAACCGCGATGCCAAGCTGCGTCGTGCCCATGATCGCGTAATCCGCCGGCCGCCCCCGGCGCGAGGCTGCCAGCAGCCCGACCGGGATCGCGATCGCCGTGGACAGCACAAGCGCGTACAGCGTCAGAGGCAGCGAAACCCAAAGCCTCGCCGATACAAGCTCTGACACCGGCACACGGTAGGTGTAGGACATGCCGAAATCGCCAGTCAGCATTCCGCCGATCCAGTCCAGGTAACGGGCAACGGGGCTTTGTGTAAGTCCCAGTTCGGCACGAAGCGCCGCCACGGTATCCGGTTCGGCGTTCAGGCCCAGCATGAATGCCGCCGGGTCGCCCGGAACCAGTTCGATCACGACGAAAATCACCAGGCTCGCCACCGCGAGACTGAGGATCAGGGAAAGCACGCGGGACAGCAGGTATCGGCCCATACCCCGAACGTTAGCCCCTTTGGCACTTGCCTTGAAGCGCCAAGAAACAGCGCCAGGCGAACCCTATTGGAAAGGCCGCACGCCTGGCGGACGCGCGGCCTTGATTCAGGTGTTTCCCTGTGGCTCTCAGAGCCTTTCGAAGAAGCTTCGGCGCTTTTTCTCTGGTTCCGGCTGTACCGCCGATGCCACGACCTTGGCGGTTTCCGTCAGGATCAGCGTGTCGTCTGCCGGGGTCCCCGAGCCGCCTTCCACCGTGGCGTCCTTCTCTGCGGTGTCCGGCGCGCCGTCGGTTTCGGCCGCGGCGGCGCTTGTTTCTTCGACACCCGTGGCCTTGACGGTGTCAGAGTCGTCCTGCGCTTCACCGGATGTCTTGTCTTGCGGGGCTTCGACATCTGGCGCGGCCTCGGCGGGCGCGGTCTCTTGCGCAGGGCCCGCCGGCGTGTCTTCCGGAAACCCGGCATCCGACCCGGCCCCCTCGGCCCGGGTCTCTTCGGCTGGGGTATCTTCGGCTGGGGTCTCGACGACAGAGGACAGTTCCGCAAGGGGCGGCTCGTGAGCGGCGGGTTCACCCGATTCTTCGGCCGTGCCGGGTGCCTCGAAAGTGTCGTCGGCACTTTCTGTAACGGCCTCTGAGGCTTCGATCCCGACCGGTGCCGGGTCAGGGTCGGCGGCTCCGTCATCGTTGCTTGCAGGCGCGGCCTCTGCCTCGGGGGCCGGCGCGGCCTCCTCTGCAAGGTTCGGACGGAAGGTCAGCCTGTCCACGACGCCCTTGTCCTGCAACAGATCGAGGTGCTTCTTCAGCAGCGCCCGCGCCTCTGCATTCATCGCGACCCGGGGAAATGCGAAGACGATCGCGGCGTTCTCGATGTCGTCTTCGGTCACATCGGGTTCATCAACCGTCTTGCGACGGCGGAAGTAGCCCCCGATCTCGGCCAGGCCCGTGAGGAAAGAGCGCATCCGAACCGTCAGGCCCTCTGTCTGTGAGGCCTCTGCTAGCCCGCGGGTGACATCCACCATCGCGTTTGCGTCACCATCTTCCAGCCAGGCCAGCGAGATGGTCTTTTCATCCATCGTCGTGCCCTTGAAGATCCATCCCACGGTGATCAGCCCGGGGATCTTCTCGGCCCGTGCGGTAAAATGCGCCATCAATCTCTCCTGTACTGGTCCAAACCTGCCTGCTCGGGGCGATTCGTTTCCAAGTGTAGGATAATCCAGAAGCGCGGGGCGACCGAGAGGCAATCCTGTGGCGATCCTGCCCCAATTGGGCCCAATCTATCTGGTGCGCAAGAAAACCGAGGTCTGAAACCGCTGTTCTGCCCCTTTTGGCGTCAGATGGACGTGGCGTTCGGAGCAGACCGGCGTGAAGGACGCGGGCGCAAGGTGTTCTATCGTCTCTGCCAGTTCCCCGGGCGCGTAGCGACACACCGGCAGATCCGAACAACGCTCTGGCCCGTCTTCGGCAAATGTCGAAAGGATGGCAACGCCGCCGGGCAGCAGGCCGGTCGTCATCGCCTTGACATACGCCGCCCGGTCCGGGGCGGTCGTAAGGAAGTGGAACACCGCGCGGTCGTGCCAGACACGAAACGCCGGTTTCGGGCGCCATGTTGTAATGTCCGCCTGCACCCACGCCACGGCCTTCGCCTTGGCGCCAAGCCGCGCCCGGCTGGCCTCCAGCGCCGCCTGGGAAAGGTCCAGCACCGTCAAGGGGCCATACCCTTTCGCAAGCAATCGGTCGACGAGACGCGACTGACCGCCGCCAATATCGATCACCGCGTCGCCGGGCTGCGCGTGCTTTGCCACCAGCGCCACGGACCGGGCCGGATCGGCCTCGAACCATGTCAGCGCACGTTCCTCACGCCGCCCATAGACCGCATCCCAATGCCCCGCATCAGACATTGCCGCCTCCACGAATGATCGGGAACATCTTGCCCCGGCGCGCGCGCGCGGGAAAGACTGACCTCATGGAACATCCCGAGGAACACAAGCGGTTTCTTACCGCCTTGCCGGCAGAACGTCGTGTCATGCTGACCCGTCGCGCGAATGCCCCCGCGCTGATACATCTTGCAGGGCACCTGTCCCTTGTCGCCGCACTGGGCGCCGGGATTGCGCTACGGGTGCCCGGGTGGCCTGTCCTGCTGCCGGTCCAGGGCATAGTCTTGTGCTTCCTCTTCGCACTAGAGCACGAAACCACGCATCGCACGGTCTTCACCAGCGATCGGGCAAATGACCTTGCCGGTCGGCTGGCGGGGCTGGCGATCGCCTTGCCCTTCACCTGGTTTCGCTACTTCCACCTCGCCCACCACCGCCACACGAACGACACGGCCCGGGACCCGGAGCTGGCCGGGGGCGGGGCTCCCAGCACCCTTCTCGGCTGGATCTGGCACGTGTCCGGCCTGCCCTATTGGTGGGGAATGTGCCGGCAACTCCTCTGCCACGCATCGGGGCGGGCCGATGACCCATGGCTTCCGGCCGCGCGAAGGGGCCAGGTCATCACAGAGGCGCGCTGGATGCTTGCCGTCTACGGGCTGACCGCTGCAAGTGTTGCGTATTCGCCTTTGGCGCTATGGGTTTGGCTTGTTCCCGTGCTTCTGGGTCAGCCGGTGCTGCGGCTGTACCTGCTTGCCGAACACGGGCATTGCGCGCGCGTTACCGACATGTTTCGCAACACGCGGACCACCTTCACAAACCGGCTTGTGCGTTTTCTTGCATGGAACATGCCATACCACGTGGAACACCATGTCCTGCCCTCCGTGCCCTTTCACCGCCTGCCGGATCTGCATGACGAGATGAAGGCTCATCTGCGCATGACGTCCCCGGGCTATGCTGCCTTTACCAGGACCTACCTGAAGACAATCCGCCGCGCGGGCTAGCCGCCGCGAACTTGTCACCGATCCGCCGCGGCAGGTCCATCTTGTCGCCCAATGAACATTGAATGCTCTTCCTTGCCATTGTTCCACATTCGTCACGAGTTCCACGCCCATTCGGCAAAGGAGGCACTCGTGGCGACTTACTATATCGTAGACAAGGACACCGATCCGCTTGCCGCCGACGAGATCGCGGCAGGCTCGACCATTCAGGTCAACGACGGCGACACCTTCGTCTTCATGGATTCGGCAAACGCCAATACGAAGTTCGAATCTGCTGACGGAACGCCCACGACCTTCGAGATCCTGTTCACGGATACCCCGACAAGCGGATACGATATCGACGTCAAGGCAGATCTGACGGCGGACATTGGCGTCAGTTCCGGTGTGGACCTGAGCAGCGTCAAGATCGACGCCTCCGGGTCCGACGGGACGACGATGGTGGTGCTGGACGGCGCGACGATTGGCCAGTTCACGGGGTCGGGAAGCGGTACGGACACGCTGTCGATCGGAAGCGGTGTGACGGCAAGCAGTTCGATCAGCCTTGGCGATGGCAACAACATCATCACCATCGGCGACAACAACACCTTTCTTGGCGATTTCACCACTGGCGATGGGGCCGACAGTTTCACTGCTGGCGACGGCAACTCGTTCACGAACACCGTTGATCTTGGCGACGGCGCGGATGATGCGCAATTCGGCGACAACAACTACATCAACGTGCTCTGGACCGGGAACGACGCCGATACAGCCAAGGTCGGCCTACTGGACACGACCCAGTCACAAGTGATCGACGGCGTCTCGCACGAGGGCGGGGATGGGGATCCGACCAACGATGACACTGTCAGCCTCGCCCTGTCGGATGCGGACATGGCCCTGCTGGAGGCAGAGCTTCTTGCCAATGGCTACGTAGAGACCGGCAAGGTCTGGAGCGCCGGTTCAGGTGCGGACTATCACGTCCATGTCAACAACCTGGAGATCAACGACTGGGAGAACATCCGCGTCGTCTGCTTTACCCCCGGAACGCTGATCGAAACACCGGCGGGATCGCGCCCCGTGGAAACGCTGGCCGCTGGAGACGCGGTCCTGACCTCGGACAATGGCCCCCAGATCCTGCGCTGGATCGGTCGCAAGCGGGTCCCCGCCCGCGGGCGCCATGCGCCGGTGTCCATCCCGGTCGGGCCGCTTGGGAACCGCCGCTCCCTGCTGTTGTCACCGCAGCACAGGATCCTGCTGTCCGATGCCCGGCTGACCCCGTATTTCGAAGTATCCGAAGTTCTGGCGCCTGCGATGGGACTGGCGGGTTACGCCGGCATAAGGCGCGCGCCGCAAGAAGCCGTCGATTATATCCACCTGCTGTTCGACCGGCACGAATTGCTCTTTGCGAACGGTCTTCGCGCGGAAAGCCTGTACTTGCCGGCCGACCACCAACTGGACGAGGACGCCGCGTCGGAAATCGCGGCCCTCTGTCCCGAGGTTTCGGCAAAGGGTCTTCACAAGGCTCCGGCCCGTCCGCTGCTCAAGCCATGGGAGGTGGCGCTGTCCGCCACCCTGATCGGGCTGGATGGAATGGTGACGCGCGCAGCCTGACCCGCGCGCGCCTGCCGCCCTACTCGGACCAGCGCACGCCGGTCAGATCGTTGGCCTGCGTCGGCGCATTGGCCCACAGCCCCTCGATCTTTGCGTTTGCCACCCCGGTCCGTGCCAGCTGGAAGAGATAGCCATTGACGTAGTCATCCGAAATCGTCTGCTGTGCCGCCTTCAGGATGCGGCTGCGCTCGGTCGGGTCCGTCGCCAGATTCAGGTCGGTCATCAGCTGCTGGAACGCCGGGTTGTCGTACTGAAAATAGTAGTCCGGCCGGGCATAGATGTTGATGTCCATGGGTTCGGTATGGCTGACAATCGTCAGATCAAAGTCCTTGCCGCGGAAAACCTGCTCCAGCCATTGCGCCCATTCCAGGTTCTCGATCTCGGCTGTTATGCCAACCTCACGAAGCTGTGCCGCGATGATCTCGCCGCCACGGCGGGCATAGCTGGGTGGTGGCAGCTTCAGCGAAAGGGTCAGCCCATCGGCATAGCCCGCCTCGGCCAGAAGCGCGCGCGCCCTGTCCGGGTCATGGGCGGACTGGCCGGTCAGATCGACATAGTCGGGATGGTGCGGCGCGAAATGCGTGCCGATCGGCGTGCCATAGCCGAACATCGCGCCATCGATGATTTCCTGCCGGTCGATGGCATGGGCCAGCGCCTGCCGCACGCGGATGTCCGAAAGGACTTCATCCTTGTTGTTGGTGGACAGGATCGTCTCACCCTCGGTCGAGCCGATCAGAAGCTGGAAGCGCGGATCGGCCTCGAATTGGATCAGCGTCTCGGGGGCGGGATAGCCCGGAAAGGCGTCGATATCTCCGGCCATCATGGCGGCAAAGGCCGCAGTCGGATCCGAGATGAACTTGAAAGTCGCGCTTTCCAGCGCGGGCGCCTCTCCCCAGTAGTCGGGGTTCCGGACCAGTTCGACCCGGTCGCCCTGCACCCAGCGACCAAACTTGAAGGGCCCGGTGCCGACCGGTGCCGTGGCCGCCTTGTCCGCCGATTCGGGCGCAACGATCACCGCATCGCCCCAAGCCATATTCACCGGAAAGGCGCTGTTGGGGGCCGAAAGCGTGACCTGAACGGTCATCGGATCAACCACCGTCACATCCGCGATCCCGGCAAAAAGCGCCTTCTGCGCGTTGGTCGAATCCTCGGCCCGGGCGCGGTCGAGCGAGAACTTCACATCGGACGCGGTCAAATCTGTCCCATCGTGGAACCGCACGCCGTCGCGCAGATGGAAGGTATAGACCGTGCCGTCTTCGCTGACGTCCCAGTCATGCGCCAGACCGGGCGAGATCGAGCCATCGGCGTTGTAGCGGGTGAGACCCTCGAAGAGGTTCGCATAGACCACTTCGTCGATCGCGGCGGCGGCACCGCCCGTCGGATCGAGGTTCGGCGGCTCCAGCTGCATTCCGATGGTGATGTCGGTTTGCTGGGCAACAGCCGAGGCGGCGGTCAGGGCCAGTACGGCGGCAGAAAGCCTGAGACGGGCGAACATGGAAACCTCCCTTCCTTTGTTTGTTCGAAGCATGACGTCGGACCCGACCGAATCTCAAGAGGATTCGGCGACCGCCAACAAGTCGGCCAGTGCCAGAGCCATCACCTGCGCCGCCTCGACCATGTCGTCGATGCCCACCCATTCATCCGGCTGGTGCGCAAGATCGAGGATTCCGGGACCGTAGGCGATGCAGTTCTTCAACCGCCCGATCCGGTCGATATGCTTCTGGTCGTAGGTGCCCGGAGACACCACGAAATCCGGCGCGCGTCCCATGACGCGGGATATCGCGCGCTCCACGCTCTGCACCACGGGCGCGTCGCGGTCGGTCATGGTGGGGATCACCTCGTGCAGGTCGCGCACCTCGAAGGCGAAGCCGGGCCGCGCTGCCGCGATGCCCGCCAGCATGTCGGTGATCTCGGCCTTTACCTCCGAAAGGTTTTCTTCGATCAGGAAACGCCGGTCGATGACAATGCGGCACCGGTCCGCGACGCAGGGGGCCGGAAAGCCGGTGAACCCGGGCTCAGGTTCGGGCTCGCCCCCGTGGATCGAGTTGATGTTCAGCGTGGACTGCCGCGCCCCTTCGGGCACCACCGGCATCGCCGTGTGCTTGGTGGCCAGAAGCGGATATAGCGTCGCCTCCATCTCGGCCAGCACGGCGCTCATGTGCCGGATTGCGCTGTCGCCCAGAAATGGCATCGAACCGTGGGCGATACGGCCCTTGGTCTCGATCTCGGCCCACCACACGCCCCGATGCCCAAGACAGATCCGGTCCTTGTTCAGGGGTTCGGGGATGATGACGTGCTGCACACGCTCGGGACTGAAATATCCGCGCTCTGCCAGCCACGCCACACCGCCATAGCCGCCCGATTCCTCGTCCGCTGTACCGCTGATCTCGATGGCGCCTGCGAAATCGGGACATGTCGACAGAAAGGCCTCTGCCGCCACGATCGAGGCGGCAAGCCCGCCCTTCATATCGCAGGCCCCCCGGCCATAGACGCGCCCGTCGCGCACCTCGCCGCCGAAGGGATCGGTCGTCCAGCCGTGGCCGACTTCGACCACATCGGTATGGCTGTTGAAATGCACGCATTCGCCCGGCCTCGTTCCCTCGCGCCGGGCGACGATGTTCCAGCGTGGAAACCGGTCGCTGTCGCCCGGCGCGCCTGTGGCACGCATCAGTTCCGTCGCAAAACCCGCCGCCGAAAGCCGGGCATCGAGATAGGCGCATATCTCGTGATACCGCGCACCCGGCGGGTTCAGCGTGGGAATGCGCAGCAGGTCCTGCGTCAATGCGACGAGATCGGCGCGCCGCGCCTGAATCTCGGCCAGAAGTCTGTCGGTGAGGGGCGCAAGAGTATCCATGCCGCGCAGCCTAGCCCCCGTCCATTCCCACGGCAACGTCCGGCGACACGCGGCCGAAACTGATCTCGATCAAGGTGACGCCCGGACAAAAGGAATATCGGGAAGACAGGTTTCCCACGGCGCAAGGAGGACGCCATGCGTCTGACAACTCGTACCAACCTTGCAATGCGCACCTTGATGTTCTGCGCCGTCAACGCGGACAGGCTTGTGCGCAAGACCGATGTGGCAAAGGCCTGCAACGCATCGGAAAACCATCTTGCGCTGGTGATCCATATGCTGGCGCAAGGTCAGTTCATCGAAACCACGCGAGGACGCCATGGCGGAATCCGGCTGCGCCATGCCCCGTCCGAGATCGCGGTCGGCCCGGTGTTTCGCTTCTTCGAGGCCGATGTTCCCTTCGCCGAATGCTTCGACGCCGAGGGCAACCAGTGTCCGATCACGCCCTGCTGCCGGCTGCGAGAGGCGCTTCAGGCCGCTCTCGGCGCCTTCTATGCCTCGCTTGACCGGCTGACGCTCGAGGATCTGATCGCAGGCAACTGTCAACTCGATGCGCTGCTGCGGCTGTCCGAAAACACCCGCCCAAGCCTGCCGTGTCCCGATCAGCGTGCCCGGGCCTGATCGCCAGTCCACCGCATCACGTTACATCAATCAGGCCCGCCGGGCCATTCGGTAACGTTTTTTCTTGCCCGATCCGGGTGGCGCTGGTATTTCCCTGACCGAGCGGTCGGGTAATACTTCGCCGAAATGCAACCCGAACCGGGGAGGACTCGATGCAACCCAAAGCCCTGATCTGCGACGCGGTGCGCACGCCAATTGGGCGCTATGGCGGGGCGTTGTCGAGCGTGCGCGCCGACGATCTTGCCGCCCTGCCCATTGCCGCGCTCGCCCAACGGAATGCCGGGGTGGACTGGGCGTCGCTTGACGACGTGATCTACGGATGCGCCAACCAGGCAGGTGAGGACAACCGCAACGTCGCGCGCATGGCAGCGCTGCTGGCAGGCCTGCCGGTCGATGTCCCGGGCACCACGATCAACCGGCTTTGCGGCTCGGGGCTTGATGCCGTGGGAATGGCCGCACGCGGGTTGCGCGCTGGCGACTACGACATGGTGATCGCGGGCGGCGTTGAATCGATGTCGCGCGCGCCCTTCGTCATGCCCAAGGCAGACATTGCGTTCTCGCGCACGAACGCGGTCTACGACACCACCATTGGCTGGCGCTTCGTCAATCCGGCTATGAAGGCGGCACATGGCATCGATTCCATGCCGCAGACCGCCGACAACGTCGCCGCCGACTTCGGCATCGCCCGCGCCGATCAGGACGCATTCGCCGCACGCAGTCAGGCAAGGTGGGAAGCTGCAAACAAGGCCGGCGTCTTTGCCGCGGAAATCGTCCCGGTGACGATCCGCCAGCGCAAGGGCGACCCGGTGATCGTGGACACCGACGAACACCCCCGCCCCGGCACCACCGCCGAAAGCCTCGCCAGGCTGAAGGGCGTGAACGGACCCGACCTGACGGTGACCGCGGGCAATGCCAGCGGCGTCAACGACGGTGCCGCCGCACTGCTGCTGGCGACCGAGGCCGCCGCCGCATCGAACGGGCTGACGCCCCTCGCCCGCGTCGTGGGCGCCGTCGCCGCTGGCGTCGAGCCACGCATCATGGGCATCGGTCCCGTACCCGCCGTACGCAAGGTTCTGGCCCGGACCGGCCTGACGCTCGACCAGATGGACGTGATCGAACTGAACGAGGCCTTCGCGGCACAGGGCCTCGCCGTGATGCGAGAGCTCGGACTGCCCGATGACGCGCCGCACGTGAACCCCAATGGCGGCGCGATCGCGATCGGCCACCCGCTGGGGATGTCGGGCGCGCGACTTGCCCTGACGGCGGCGTATGAACTCAAACGGCGCGGCGGACGCTATGCGCTGTGCACCATGTGCGTGGGCGTGGGCCAGGGCGTGGCAATGATCCTCGAGCGGGTCTGACAGGAGGATACGGGAATGTATGCACAGATGGTCAAGTCCACCGGCGAAGGCATCAGGGCGCGCGACGACATGAGCCCCGAGGAACGCCGATTCCAGGATAGGGTGGACGCCGGCGAAAGGATCGAGCCCAAGGACTGGATGCCCGAGGGCTACCGCAAGACGCTGATCCGCCAGATCGGCCAGCACGCCCATTCCGAGATCGTGGGCCAGCTGCCAGAGGGCAACTGGATCACCCGCGCGCCCACGCTGGAACGCAAGGCGATCCTGCTGGCCAAGGTGCAGGACGAGGCCGGGCACGGCCTCTACCTCTACTGCGCCGCCGAGACGCTGGGGATCAGCCGGGACGAGATGATCGAGGCCCTGCACGAGGGCCGGATGAAATACTCGTCCATCTTCAACTACCCCACGCTGACCTGGGCCGATATCGGCGCGGTGGGCTGGCTCGTGGACGGCGCCGCGATCATGAACCAGGTGCCGTTGCAGCGCACCAGTTACGGCCCCTACGCGCGTGCGATGGTCCGTATCTGCAAGGAGGAATCGTTCCACCAGCGGCAGGGTTACGACATCATGATGAAGATGGCGCGCGGCACGCCGGAACAGCGGCGCATGGCCCAGGACGCGCTGAACCGCTACTGGTATCCCTCGCTGATGATGTTCGGCCCCTCCGACGCCGAAAGCGTGCATTCCGCCCAGTCGATGGCCTGGAAGATCAAGATCAACACCAATGACGAGCTGCGCCAGAAGTTCGTGGACCAGACCGTGCCGCAGGCGGAATACCTCGGCCTGACGGTGCCGGACGAACACCTGAAATGGAACGAGGCGCGTGGGCACTACGACTTTTCGGAACCCGACTGGGACGAGTTCTTTCAGGTGCTGCGCGGCAACGGGCCCTGCAACCGCGACCGGTTGGAAGCGCGTGTGGAGGCCTGGGAGGCCGGCGCCTGGGTCCGCGACGGGCTGATGGCCCATGCCGAGAAGAAACGCGCGCGCCGCGTCGCGGCCGAGTGACCCTGCCATGCACCTGGAACGCGCCATTCCCATCCTGCAGGTCCGCGACGCGGCAGCCTCGGCGCCCCTTTGGGGCGACGGCTCCGACTTTGCCATCATCCGACGGGGTGGCGTGACCCTCGGGCTTGACCGGTCGGGGGACGGCCCGGCGCCCGTGAAGCAGTGGTGGGCGGCCGGTGTCTACACCGACGACGTCGAGACGCCGCGCGCCGAGTTCGCCCCCGCCGGTATGTCGCCGACCGAGATGCACCACCCCACCGGGGACCGCTGCGACGCTTTCGACGCGATCGACCCGGACGGCCACCGGATTGCCTTCGGGCAGGACCGGGGCGCCAGTTTCGGGCTATAGGAGGAGAAGGACATGGGCAAGGAATGGCCGCTCTGGGAAGTCTTCATTCGCGGCAGCCACGGCATGAGCCACCGGCACGTGGGCAGCCTGCACGCCCCGGATGCAGAGATGGCGATCAAGAACGCCCGCGACGTTTACACCCGCCGCAACGAGGGCGTGTCGATCTGGGTGGTGCGCGCCGCCGACATCGCGGCGTCTTCACCGTCTGACAAGGGACCGCTCTACGAGCCGTCGCAATCCAAGGTCTACCGACATCCCACATTCTTCGACATTCCCGATGACGTGGGGGCCATGTGATGGACCGTGACACCGCGCTCTTCGAATTCCTGCTGCGCCAGGGCGACACCACGCTGATCCTCGCCCAGCGCATCGGCGAATGGTGCGGCCATGCCCCGGTGCTGGAAGAGGACATCGCGCTGGCCAACACCGCGCTGGACCTGATCGGCCAGACCCAGCTCTGGCTTGGTCTGGCCGGAGAGGTCGAGGGCAAGGGCCGCTCCGCCGATGAACTTGCCTACCTGCGCGACGCCTGGGACTTTCGCAACCTCCTGATGGCCGAACGCCCCAACCGCGACTTTGGCCACACGATGATGCGCCAGTTCCTGTATGACGCCTGGGCCCATCCGATGCTGACCCGCCTTGCCGCCTCGTCAGAGCCGCGTATTGCCGAGATTGCCGCCAAGGCCGTGAAGGAAACCGCCTATCACCTGGAGCGTTCCACCGACATCGTGGTGGGTCTTGGCGACGGCACGGACGAAAGCCATGCCCGGATGCAGGACGCACTCGAACGGCTCTGGCCCTACGCAGGCGAGGTCTTTGCCGCCGACGCCGTGGACGAAGCCCTGGCCGAAGAAGGTATCGCCCCCCACCCCGAAGACCTGCGTGCACCCTGGCGCAAGACCGTCGAGCGGGTGCTGGCCGAGGCGACGCTGACCATTCCCGACAGCGACTTCGCCCATGCCGGCGGCAAGACAGGCCGCCATACCGAGCACCTCGGGCACATCCTGTCGACCATGCAGTGGTTGCAACGCGCCTATCCCGGGGCGACGTGGTGAGCGATCCCTCCCCCAGCCCGGCCGAGGTTCGGGAATGGCTGGACCAGGTGCCGGACCCCGAGATCCCCGCGATCAGCCTCGTGGACCTGGGCATCATCCGCGGCATCGCCTGGCAGGGCGACACACTGGCCGTCACGGTGACGCCGACCTACTCGGGCTGTCCCGCAACCTCGGTCATCAACATGGAAATAGAGGCCTGCCTGCGCGCCCACGGCGTCGAGCGGATAGAACTCAAGCGGCAACTGGCACCGCCCTGGACCACCGATTGGCTGTCGGACAAGGGACGCGCCAAGCTGGAAGCCTATGGTATCGCGCCGCCGCAACCCGCCGGCGGTCCCAGCCGCTGCCCGCATTGCGGATCGGCACAGGTCGAGAGGGTCAGCCAGTTCGGATCAACCCCCTGCAAGGCGCAATGGCGCTGTACCGACTGTCTCGAACCCTTCGACTATTTCAAATGCATCTGAGACCGACATGAGCCGCTTTCTTCCCCTCACCGTAACGGATGTTCAGAAGACCATCCGCGATGCCGTCGTGGTCACACTTGCCCCCGGGGACACCGACGCCTTCCGCTACGTGCAGGGCCAGTACCTGACATTCCGGCGCGACTTCGATGGCGAGGAGATCCGGCGCAGCTATTCGATCTGCGCCGGCCTTGACGACGGCCTGTTGCAGGTCGGGATCAAGCGGGTCGAGGGCGGGGCGTTCTCGACTTGGGCGAACGAGGGACTCAAGCCCGGCATGGTGCTGCACGCAATGCCGCCCATGGGCAACTTTCACACGCCTCTCGATCCCGCTGCGGCGCGTCACTACCTTGGCTTTGCGGGCGGATCGGGCATCACACCGGTTCTGTCGATCCTGCGCACGGTGCTGGCGCGCGAACCGGGCAGCCGCTTCACGCTGGTCTACGCGAACCGAGCAGTCACGACGATCATGTTCCGTGAAGACCTGGAGGATCTGAAGAACCGCTACCTTGGCCGACTGAACGTGATCCATGTGCTGGAGGAAGGGCAGGAGATCGAGCTGTTCTCGGGCCGCGTGACCGAGGAGAAATGCGCCGACCTCTTCCGCCTCTGGATCGATGCAGACAGCGTCGACATGGCTTTCATCTGCGGACCAGAACCGATGATGCTGGGGATCGCCAAGGCCCTGCGCGCGCAAGGCCTCGATGACGCGCAGATAAAGTTCGAGCTGTTCGCCTCGGCCCAGCCCGGCCGCCTGGCGCGTCCCGCCCGCAGCGCCGATGCCGCACGGGGGGCCGAAAGCTGCACGGCCACGATCACGCTGGACGGGACGGTTCGCACGATCACCATGCCGAAGTCCGGACAATCCGTGCTCGACGCCGCGCTCGCCGCCGATCTCGACGCGCCCTACGCCTGCAAGGCCGGGGTCTGTTCCACCTGCCGCGCCCGGGTGCTTGAGGGCGAGGTCGAGATGGCCGCGAACCATGCGCTTGAGGATTACGAAGTGCAGCGCGGCTATGTGCTGACCTGCCAGTGCCTGCCACTCAGCGACCGCATCGTCGTGGATTATGACCAATGAACGACCCTGACAGCATGCCGATCGAAGACTACCTGGCGCAGGGCGGGGTCTTGACGGCCCCAGGCAACGCACCGCCACGCTACCGCGCCGAGCTTCTGCGCCTGATGGCCACCTTCGTCGACAGCGCACTGGCGGGCGCGGCAGGTTTTGCCGAAACGATCAATGCCGCGCCCGGCCTGACGGAGCGCATCGCCGCCTGCCGCATCGTGCTGGAAAAGACCGATCACGCCCGAAAGGTTCTTTCCGTCATGGCAGAGTTCGGCGCCGACACCGCGCGCTATGCCACCCACCAGCCCTGGGCCGCGCGGGTGGCCCGCGATGCGGTGCTGGGGCCGGTGCGGCACGGCGGCGACATGCGCCTGTCGGTCTTTCACTATCCGCTGGACGGCTGGACCGACGCGGTCGCGATGAACATGCTGATGGGACGGGCGGTGACGATCCAACTGGGCGAATTCGCGCGCGTCTCCTACCAGCCGCTGGCAGAGACGTTTCGCGCGATCCTGCCAGCCGAACGCCGTCATGCAGAGCTGGGCGAAGAGGGTCTGCGCGCGCTGGCCGACACCGATCGCGCCGGAATCGAGACCGCACTGGCCTATTGGCACCCACGCGTTGCCGAGAGCTTCGGCGCGGCCGACAGCCGCCGCTACGATCAGCTCGCCCGCTGGGGTCTGCGCCACAATCCCAACGCCAAACTGCTGGCCGACTGGCACGCGGACATCTCTCAAAGACTGGGGGCGACCGGCCTCGTCTTGCCCTGACGGGCTTTGGACGGAAAGTCCCCACAGCACGCCCGCACCGCGACCTTCAGAGCCCCCTGAGCCCCTTCAAGACCAGTTCGGTGGCCAGCTTAGCATAGTCGAGCCGGGCGGCATCGCTATCGTCGCGGTTCCACATGTAAAACCAGTTCAGCATCCCGAAGAGCGACATCGTGGCTGCCCTCAATTTGCGTGACTGACCCGCGAAGGCATCAGGCGCGATGCGCAAGAGGATGCCCGAGACCAGCGCCACGAGCTCCCGCTGATAGCCGCGCAGCACCTCCTGCTCGGCCTCTGGCAGCAGGCCGATTGCATCCACCTGAACCCTGTGGGCATCGTCGGCTCCGCGATAGGCGAGGAGAATCTCGGCCACTACGCCATGCAGATGCATTTCCGGCGAAAGTCCCGTCCCATCGACCGCCAAGACCCGGTCGCGAAGGGCCGACAGATGCGCATCGAGAATATCGAACAGAAGCGCATCCTTGCTGCCGTAGTAGTGATAGATGTTGGCCTTGGAGATGCCGCAGGCTGCGGCAAGCCTGCTCATCGAGGCGCGATCGAAACCCTCCCGGGCGAAGACCCGGGCCGCGGTGGCAAGGATCTGGCCGCGTTTTTCGTCGTGATCTCGCGCGATGCTGCGAGGCATGCGCCCTATCCCCTTGGGCGGTTATCGACGAGCCGCACCGCCTTGCCCTCGGAACGGGCCACGCCGCCGGGGTGGGCGACCACGATCTCGACCGAAATACCGACCGTGTCCTTGATCCTCTTGCCCAGCGCCCTTGCGGACGCAGCGCGACCGTTTTCGTCGGCGGCCTCGGGCAAGCACTCCACATGCACGCGCATCGCGTCCATGCGCCCCTCGCGAAAAAGCTCGATCTGAAAGTGCGGTGCAAGGCCGGCGGTTGCCAGAAGAAGCTCTTCGACCTGGGTGGGAAAGACGTTGACGCCACGCAGGATGATCATGTCGTCAGAGCGCCCGGTGATCTTTTCCATCCGCCGCATGCTGCGCGCCGTTCCGGGCAACAGCCGCGTAAGGTCTCGCGTCCGATAGCGGATCATCGGCAGACCTTCCTTGGTCAGCGTCGTGAAGACCAGTTCGCCCATTTCACCCTCTGGCACAGGATCACCGGTTTCGGGGTCGATGACTTCGGCCAGAAAGTGGTCCTCCCAGATGTGGAGGCCGTCCTTGGTCTCCACGCATTCGTTGGCCACGCCCGGTCCCATCACCTCCGACAGGCCGTAGATGTCGACGGCGTGCATGTCGAAGGCCTCTTCCACCTCGCGGCGCATGGCGTTGGTCCAGGGCTCGGCCCCGAAGATGCCCACGTCAATCGAGCAGTCGCGCGGGTCGATGCCCTGGCGCCGGAACTCGTCAAGGATGTTCAGCATATAGGACGGCGTCACCATGATGGTCGATGGCTTGAAATCCTGGATCAGCAGCACCTGCCGGGGCGTCATGCCGCCCGACACCGGCACCGTCGTGCAGCCCAGCCGTTCCGCCCCGTAATGCGCGCCCAGCCCGCCGGTGAAAAGGCCATAGCCATAGGCGATGTGCACCACGTCGCCGGGCCGCGTGCCGCTGGCCCGCATCGAGCGCGCCACGAGATCGGCCCAGTTGGAGATATCCGTTGCCGTGTAGCCCACCACCGTCGGCTTGCCCGTCGTCCCAGAGGACGCATGCACCCGCACGATCTGCTCGCGCGGGACGGCGAAAAGCCCGAAGGGATAGTGGTCGCGCAGGTCCTGCTTGACCGTGAAGGGGAACTTGCGCAGGTCGGCGAGGCTGTGCAGGTCATCGGGATGCACGCCCGCGGCATCGAACCGCTCGCGATACATGGACACGTTGTCATAGGCGTGCCGCAGCGACCATTTCAGGCGCGACAGCTGCAATGCCTCGATCTCGTCGCGCGAGGCGATCTCGATCGGGTCGAGGCTGTCCCTTGCCGGCGTCAGGTCCTTCATGACGTCCCCTCCTTTTCTTGCAGGTGCTCGGGGAAATTCTGTCCCTTGATTGTGCGCGAACAGCCGCGGAACTCGGCGATCACCGCCCCGTCGCCATTCGTCACCGTCACGTCATAGATGCCCGACCGACCGCGCAGGCTGACCTCGCGCGCATGGGCGGTGAGCCGGTCGCCCAGCTTTCCCGGCGCGATGAAGCTGATCGAGTTCATCTGCGCGACCGTCACCCGGTTGTAGCTGTTGCAGGCGAAGGCGAAGGCGCTGTCGGCAAGGCTGAAGATCACCCCGCCATGGCAGATGTCATGGCCGTTGGTGTGATGACGTTCCACCGTCATGGACATCACCGCCACGCCGGGTCCGACACTGTCGAGCGCAAAGCCCATCCACTTCGACGCGTCGTCGGTGGCCCACATCGCGGCGGCGCTGCGCTCGGCCCGCGCCTGGGGGTCCAGCCCGGCGGAATCTGACATCTTCGTTGTCCTCCCTGTCGCCTTCGAGTTTGCATAAACCGGACGGTTGGTCAATAATACTCGAGGGCGCCGCAAGACGGTCGAAACAGGCCAGCAGCGCAGCGCCGGGGAGGACCACATGGCCAATACGCGCACCGGCTTCACGCTGACGGATCTGCCGCCGGGCTTCACCGACGACCCCTATCCGATCTACCGGATGCTGCTGGAGGCTTCGCCCGTCCATCCCCAACCCGATGGCAGCGTCATCATCTCGCGCCATGCGGATCTCGACGCGGTCTACCGCGACACCGGCCGCTTCATCTCGGGCAAGACAGAGGTCTTCGCCCCGAAATACGGCCGCGACGCCCCGCTTTACGAGCATCACACCACCTCGCTCGTGTTCTCCGACCCGCCGCTGCACACCCGCGTGCGCAACATCATGGTCGGCGCGATGAGTCCGCGCGCGCTGGCCCGCATGGAACCGGGGCTTGTCGCGCTGATCGAGCGGCTTCTGGACGGGCTGGACGACAGGCGCGGCGACACCATCGACCTGATCGAAGACTTCGCAAGCGCCATCCCCATCGAGGTCATCGGCAACCTCTTCGACATTCCCCATTCCGAACGCGGGCCGCTTCGGGACTGGTCGCTGGCGATCCTCGGCGCGCTGGAACCGGCGCTGACACAGGCGCAACTCGATTTCGGCAACCGGTCCGTTGTCGACTTCAAGGCCTACCTCAAGGACCTGGTGGCGCGCCGCCGCGCGCGCCCCGGCGACCCGGACACCGACGTTCTGACCCGGCTGATGCAGTCGGACGAGGGCGGCGGGCTGACCGAGACCGAGCTTTACCAGAACTGCATCTTCATCCTGAACGCCGGGCACGAGACCACGACGAACCTGATCGGCAACTCGCTCTGGCTTCTCGACGCGCATCGCGACGCGCGACGCGCCCTCTTGGACCGGCCCGACCTCATCGGCCCCGCGGTGGACGAGTTCCTGCGGATGGAAAGCCCCAACCAGTTCGGCAACCGCCTGACCACGGAAGACGTGGTGCTGCACGGCACGACCATACCGGCGGGCACCGACATCCATCTGTGCATCGCGGCGGCCAACCGCGACCCGCGCCGCTTTCCCGACCCCGAGCGCCTGCAACTCGACCGGCGGCCGAACAAGCACCTGGCATTCGGCGGCGGCGCACACACATGCGTGGGCCTGTCGCTTGCACGGATGGAGGGGCGCATTGCCATTGGCCGCTTCCTGCAACGCTATCCCGACTACACCATCGCCGGCGGCACCCGAAGCCCCCGCATCCGCTTTCGCGGCTGGCTCGACCTGCCCGCCCGCCTTACCTGACCCGATCAAGAGGCCCCGAATGACCATTCAGGAAGTCCAGAGTTTCGCGGCGGGCAGATGGATCGGCCCAGGTGCCGATGCACGCCCGGTTCTGTCGGCGATTACCGGCGAGGTCATCGCGCGCACCGGCGGTGGCGCGCTGGACTTTCAGGCCATGCTGGACCACGCGCGCGTCATCGGCGGGCCTGCCCTGCGCACCATGACGTTCCATGACCGCGCGCGGATGCTAAAGGCACTGGCCGGATACCTGAACGAGCGCAAGCAGGCGCTTTACGACATCTCCTTCGACACCGGCGCGACCCAGCGCGACCACCTGATCGACATCGACGGCGGCATCGGCACGATGTTCGTCTTCGCCTCCAAGGGGCGCCGCGACCTGCCCGACGCGCGCGTCTACGTAGATGGAGCCGTCGAACGGCTGTCGAAGGACGGCAGCTTTGTCGCGCAGCACATTTGCACGCCCCTGCAAGGCGTCGCCGTCCACATCAACGCGTTCAACTTCCCCGTCTGGGGCATGCTGGAGAAACTCGCGCCAACCCTGCTTGCGGGCGTTCCGGCCATCGTCAAGCCCGCCACCGCCTCGGGCTATGTGACCGAGGCCTGCGTGCGGATGATGCTGGACAGTGGCTTGCTGCCAGCCGGCGCCCTGCAACTCGTTTCCGGCGGCACCGGCGACCTGCTGGACCGTCTGACCTGCCAGGACGTGGTCAGCTTTACCGGGTCCGCCACCACGGCGCGGGTGCTGAGGGCCACGCCCGCCATCCTCGACAATTCGGTGCGCTTCGTGGCCGAGCAGGACAGCCTGAACGCGTCGATCCTTGGCCCCGATGCGGAACCCGGCACGCCAGAATTCGACCTGTTCGTGAAAGAGGTCCACCGCGAGATGACGGCGAAGGCGGGACAGAAATGCACCGCCATCCGCCGTATCCTTGTGCCCGCCGGTCAGCAGGAACCGCTTATTGCGGCGCTTTCGGAGCGTCTGGCATCGACTGTGATCGGCGATCCGCGCGATCCGGCGACACGCATGGGGGCACTTGTGTCGCGCGAGCAACGCGCCGACGTGCTGGAAAAGGCGGCCCGCATCGGCACCGAGGCAGAGCGCGTCTTCGGCGACCCGGACGCGCTGGCCGCGCAAGGCATCGACCCGGAAAAGGGCGCCTTTCTTGCACCCATGCTGTTCCACTGCGCCGACCCTGACGCGGCAGAGGCCGTTCACGCGGTCGAGGCTTTCGGCCCCGTCTCCACCGTGCTGCCCTACCGCGATCTTGACCACGCCGCCACACTGGCCCGGCGGGGCGAGGGCAGCCTTGTGGCCTCGGTCATCACCCACGACCCGGCCACAGCGGTCCAACTCGCACAGGACATCGGCGCCTATCATGGCCGTCTCTACATCAACGACCGAACCTCTATGGGGGCATCGACCGGGCACGGCTCTCCCCTGCCCCATCTCGTGCACGGCGGTCCGGGACGGGCAGGCGGCGGAGAGGAGATGGGCGGCATCCGAGGTGTGATGCACTACATGCAACGGACTGCCGTGCAGGGCAGCCCGGACATGCTGGCCGCCGTGACCGGCAGACACGTCGTCGGCGCCGCGACCCACGAAGGCCCGACACATCCCTTCCGGCGCCGCTTTGGCGACCTGACCCCGGGCGAGACATTGCAGACTGAGCCGCGGCAGATCACGCTGGAGGATATCGAGCATTTCGCGCGTTTCACCGGCGATACCTTCTACGCCCACATGGACGAGGCCGCCGCGGCAGCGAACCCGTTCTTCCCCGGGCGCGTCGCGCATGGATATCTGCTGCTGTCCTTTGCAGCAGGTCTGTTCGTCGACCCGGATCCGGGACCCGTGCTGGCCAATACCGGTCTCGACAGCCTGCGGTTCCAGAAGCCCGTGTCCCCCGGAGACACGATACGCGTGGCCCTGACGGTGATGGACAAGACCAGCCGCAACCACGAATACGGCGAGGTGCGCTGGCAGGTGGTGCTGACCAACCAGGACGGCGATCAGGTGGCAGGCTACGAGCTTCTGACCATGGTCGCGCATTAGCTGCGCCCGGCCCATGCCATGGGACGGGGCCCGCCGCACAGTGATCTCTGGCCGTCGGCAATTGACCATCTGACCGTGCCGGACCTGCGCGCCGAGGTGCTCCTTGGCGAACCCGGCGTCCTGATGGCGGCAAGACAGCTCTTTCGCCCACCACTTCTGCCGACCGGTCCCTGGCCTGCAGGTTTATCCTGCCGGGCAAGCACTCGGTTCATCTGACCGGCGGCCTGCCGCGGGAATGCCTGTTTCGCGGCCAAACCGCCGAAAGCGGAACTCGGGCAGGCGGACTGAAGGGCGCCTAGTCTTCCAGGTACATGAATGTCAGGGCCGCAAGGGCAGCGGCCTTCGTGCTGCCCTCGGCGGTGATGCGGACGCGCGCCACCGCAAGCTTTCGGCCATTCGATTCGATCGCCACCGTCACATCTGCCGGGACAGGCCCGAGAGGACGGACGAAATTCACCTGCATGTCCACCGTCGTGCACATGCGGAACCGGCCGTTCGCGCCCGCAAGCGCCAGAACGGTTGCCGTATCGGCGACCGCCGCGATCGCCTGCCCGCAAAGCCCGCCAGCGCCCGGCCCGCCAGTCAGTTGCAGGCGTGGGTTCGGCGGCAGGGAAAAACGTGCTTCGCCCTTGCCCAGTTCCAGCGGCACCAGCCCCATTTCCTGCACCCACGGCGCGAATTCCGACGCCAGCAGCGCCTTTGCCTCCTCCGGTCCGAATCCCGTATCGCCCATCTCTGGTCCTCCGCCATGCCTTGCCCTCCTTTCTGGCGAAAGCCGGCGGCTCGGTCTATAGGCGGGGCATGAAGGACACGCCGTCCCCTGACGAACGCCTGTTCGCGCCGCTTCTGGCGCTTGGACCGCTGCGCGTATGGTCGGTCATCATCACCGTCTTCGGCGACAGCGTGAAACCACGCGGCGGCATCGTCCCGGCCTCTGCGCTGGCAGAGATCGGCGGGCGGCTGGGCATCGGGCAGGCGGCACTGCGGGTGGCATCACACCGCTTGACCCGCGACGGCTGGCTGACGCGTGACCGGCGCGGGCGGCGCAGCTACTATGCCCTTTCGCCGCGCGGCGTGGCAGAGTTCGACCCGGCCACGCGCCGCATCTATGCCCCTGCCCCCGCGCTGTGCGGGCCATGGGCGCTGGCTGTTACCGATCCAGCACTGCCACAGTCCCGGCGCGACGTGACGGACGCGGCATTGGCGGCGGCGGGCTACCTTCCCGCCGGACCCGCGCTCTGGCTCGGACATGGCGGCAGCGGCCCGGCGCCCGACGACGTCTTCACGATCACCGGGACCCCGGGAACGATGCCCGGCTGGCTTGCCGACGCCCTGACACCTCCATCGCTGACGCGCGACTATGCCGATCTGCACAAAGCGCTGGAAGCCACGGCCAAGGCCGTCCAAGCCGTACCACCCGACCCGCTGGCGGCAATTGGCCTGCGCACGCTTGTCGTACATCGCTGGCGGCGGCTTCTTTTGCGCCACGCCGACCTGCCCGCCGCGTTTCTGCCCCGGGACTGGCAGGGCGAGGACTGCCGCGGCATGGTGCTCGACCTGCACGCGCGCCTGCGTCCGGCCGCAGAGACCTGGCTCGATCAGGCGTTCGAGAATTCCGCCGCCGGGACAAGCCCGCGGAAATAGCCGTCCACCTCTTCGGCCAGACGGGTCGCCGCCCCGCCCGCACCCATAGCGGCACGCAATTCTGCCGACAGGGCGGCACGGTCCGTGTCCAGCAGAGTTTCCAGCGTGTCGGCGATGTCGCCCGGCGTCAGGTCGCCCACGAGTTCCGGCACGATCATCCTACCAGCCCGGCGGTTCGGCAGCGACAGAAGCGGGGTGCGCTTCAGCAATTGATGCGCGAAGAACCGTTGCAGCGACGGGCCGATCACCGGAATGCGGCCCACGTGCCCCGGCAATCCCGGAAGCGGCGCCTGGTGTGCGTTCCGGCTGGCCATGTGCAGCGGCACGATCACCACGCTGGGCAGGCCCGCCGCCCCCATCTCGCCGGTGTTGGTCCCCGGCAGGGATACGGCCAGATCGGCCCCGACCAGCACCTGCGCATTGGTCAGGACATCGATCCTCGTGCCGGCCTCGGTCTGAAGCCAGGCAAGCCCGTTCTCGCGGTGAAGCGTCACCTGGCTGACCGCCCACTCACCGCCGGGGTCGCTTTGCGGCAGGTTCGCCAGAAAGTCCCAGTCAAGGAAATCGGATTTCGCCATGACGAAGCGAAGCCCCGGGCGGCGCCCGGCCAGTTCGTCGACCATTGCGGCCATGAACGGCAGAAGCTGCGCGACCATGTAGTCCCGGCTTCCCGGGAAAAGCCCGATCGTGGTTGTTCCGTCTTCCATACCGCGCGCGGCGGCGCGGCGAAGATCGGCGGCATCGACCATCATGTCCCCCACGATGTCCGCGGGCGGGGTTTCGGGCGGCAGCCTGTTCAGCCCGCTGAAGAACATGCGCGCAAAGCGGCCCTGCCAGCCAAGAGGCGCCTCGGCATAGCCGAACAACTGGCATCCCAGCCTGCGGGCGATCAGCACGGTCAGAGCGGTCTCCCCGCCAAGGTGGAACAACAGCGTCGGGGCCTCGCGCTCGAACCCCGCGGGCATCCGGTTCTTCAGGATCAGCCCATAGGCCTGGCTGATGTCCGCCACCGCGTCAACGGTCTCCATACCATCCAGAACACCCCGTTCCGCGCCCGAGGAAAAGACGCAGGGCAAGAGGCACACGCAAATCCGGATATCGGGGCGCACGCGCTTAATTGCCACGCTCAGCGGGTAGAGCCAGGCCGCGATCTCTCCGGGCCCGTTCACCGTGATGACAAGCTGGGGCCGCACCGCGGCGTCCGCCTCTGACCGGGTCACAGCCGCTTTTCCTCTCGCAGCCAAAGCACCCATTTGCGGTACCGTTCCACCGGGGCCCCGATGGCCTTGTTCGCCATCGGCCTGCCATCGCCAGTGACATACGCGAAAAGCGTCGCCGTCACCTCGGATTGTTCATCCGAAGAGAAGCCCGAGGTTTCTTCGAACCGCTTCCAGATACCCTTGCCCGGCGCCTCGGTCACGTGGCCGTGGATGCCTTCGACCCCTTGCGCTTCCAACTGGTCGAGGTAGTCCAGCAGCAGTTGCGTGTAGTACCCCCGGCCATAGGCCTGCCGAAGCATGTTGCAATGGTAGGTGGCCGGGTACTTGGCATAGTCGACCTTCGGCGCTTCTTTCCACGCGTGGAAAAGGGTGTGACGGATGTAGCGCTTCGTCTCGGGCTTCTTGTAGCGGCCCAGCGCCCAGCGCCAGAGCGCGCGCAGGATACAGGACGGCACGATCCGCCGCGCCATGATGCGCACGAACTCGGCATGATCTGGCTGGGCAAAGAAATAGCCCACCACCTCGCCGTCCTGCTCGATCACGGTGGTCAGGTCTGGGCGGTGATCGGTGTTGTAGAGCGTCCAGTAGTCCGCGTGGATTTCGCGATCCTCGAACAGCGCGTCGGACCCCATGTTGCGAAAGGCGGTGCGGCAGCAGATATCGCGCACCGCCGCACGGTCGCGCGGCTCATAGGGGCGCACGGTCCCCACGGCTCTTTGCTTGCGCTCAGCGGCCATACTGCCCGCCTCCCCATCCCACGCGTTCGCGGCGCAACACGCGCCCCAGCACCGCAGCCGACAGCCGGAACACCACCGGCTCGTAGAACGGCGCGAAGCCGCGCACGCGCCGGTCGGGATGCCCGGCCAGCGCCGCGCGGACAAGCGCAACGCCTAGCCCATAGCGCAGCCCGACCGCAACCCATGCCCAGACGCCGCCCGTCAGCAGCGCCAGAACGAGCAGGGCCGGCAAGCTGAGCGGCCAGACCGTCAGCACCAGCGCCAGAGCAGAGAACCGCCCCGAAGAGATCCGCAGCGTGCGCGTCACCAGCGCCGCGAAATCGGGGCAAGGCCGAACGTCGACCCGCGCTTCCTGCCCGGCAAAGACCAGCCGCGCGCCCGCCGCCTGTATCGCCTGTGCAAATGCAAGATCCTCGGTCAGCGCGAACCCGAGCGCCTGAAACCCGCCCACTTGTTCATAAAGCGCGCGGCGGAAGCCGAAATTGCCGAAGAACACCCCGCCAGAATGGCCGGCCTTCACCAGCAGGGCAGAGACGAGGAAATAGTACTGTGCGTCGCAGGTCTGCCAGCGCGCGACCCAGTCGTCCGCCGGTGCGAAACCGATGCGCCCCGCCACGGCGTCGGCGCGGTCTTCCAGCATCGGGGCGGCCATCGCCGCCGCCCAGCCCGGCGCCATGGCGCTATCGGCGTCGAGCGTCAGGATGACCTGCCCGCGCGCCTTGCGAAACGCCAGGTCCAGCGCCTGCTGCCGCGTGGTCAGGGGCGATGCGGGATCGGGCGCGCCGGGATAAAGAGCAAGCAGGTCACCGCCTGCCGCGCGCGCTGCCTCGGCGGTGCCGTCGGTGCTGCGGTCGTCCACCAGCACGATCTCGAACCCGCCGGGCACATCCGCCTGTGCGACCGCGCTGGCCACGGTCGCGCCGATATGCGCCGCCTCGTTATGGGCGGTTATGACGATGGACACCGCCGGATCAGGCATTGCCCGCCTCCAGCATCGCCGCGATGCGCGCCGCGATCGCCGCGCTGGCCCCCGGCGCGCCCATCCGTTCGCGCCCCGCCGCCGCCATTTCGCGGCGGCGCACGGGGTCCGAAAGCACCTTTCGGATCGCACGCGCCACCGCATCGGGTTGGCGCGGCGCGAATAGTGCGGCCGGACCGTAATACCGCATCTTCATCCGCAGGTAGGCAGGCCCCTGGTTGCCCAGCCCCGGCACCGCGACCAGCGGAAGGCCCAGCCCGATTGCCTGTTCGTTGGCAGTACCCGCCATCCCTGCCACCATGTCAGAGGCGTGCAGCACATCGGCAAAGCGGCTCTTGACGAACAGGGCCGCCGCGCCGGTCCGGTGCCGCAGGCACATCGCCTCGCCCCGGTCATCGAGCGGCCTGTCCCATTGTCCCCGTTCCCAGGCGATGGGGGCCGTCGCGGCCACGCGCTGAAAATCCAGCGCCTCGTGCGCGGCAAATAGAAAGGTAAAGCGTGCCGGGTCCTCGTCGCTTGCGGCAACAGCGGCGGCGGCGTCCAGCAACAGTACGGCGTTGTCGGCCGCGTCGCGGCGTGATCCGGCCATCATCGCAACTGTCACGCCCCGGCCGCGCAGGCTGTCGGCCGCAACCGGCTCCAGCCCGTCCATCATGGGATTGCCAAGATAGCGTACCGGCACGCCCTGCGCGGCAAGCCCGTCAGCCGTGCGCGGATCGCGGGGATAGCTTTCTGCGGCCACCCGGCGCATCAGCCAGCGTTCCACGCCGGTGTGACCGTCCGCACCCCCGTAATATGCGGACTTGGCGCTGGGGATGAACAGCATCCGCGTTCCCGACAGCCGGCCCGCCAAGAGCGGCATGATATCGCCCGTGCCGAAGATCAGGTCGTGCCTGCCGCGCAGGCGGCGCGCGAACCACGCCTGATCCCAAAGCAGGCGCACATAACCTGCCCGCAGGTCACGCCAGAGCGCGGGCAGGCTGATCGTGCCAAAGCCCTCGCCAGGCAAGGCCTGTTGCGGTCCCACCAGCGGCACACCGCGTGTGGCATAGGCGCGCCCCTCACCCACCATGGCCCAGGCCTCGGCCTCGAACGGCACACCCGTGGCCGCCAGCGCGTCGAGCACCTTGCACGAGATATCGTCCTCGCCATGCCCGTTCGAGGCAAATAGAATGCGCTGTGCCGTCATGGGCGCACCTGTCGCCACAGCGCCAGCATCTCGTCAAGCCCAAGCGCACGCCAGCCATCGTGCTCCATCGCTTCGACACAGCGCTCCAGATCTGCCCGCACGGCGGGAAAGCGCAGGTCGTCGGGGTGGATGACCAGCCGGAAGGGCGTGCCCCGCGCCAGCAGGCGCCGCGCCTTCGGCACCCGCGCCACCCGAGCCAGGGCCTGCTTCCAGCCGCGCTCACCCTCGTCGAAATTCAGCGCCGGCAGCGGCACCGTTCCCTCGCCGTAGACTTCGATTCCTGCGCCCGAAAGATGCCCGGCAAAGCCCGCCTTGTGCAGCGCAACCGCGCCTCCCGCACTCAGTTGCCAGCGCGGCGCGCAGAACCAGCGCGGCGCCGTTCCAAGCGCGTCGCGGAACTCGGCCACCCCGCGCGCGATCCGGTCGCCGGCCTCGGCCTCGGACAGGCGCAGGAATTCAGAGCGGTTGTCGTGCCCGTAGAAGACCCAGTTGATCCAGTCGGGGCCAAGGCTGTGGGTCCAGCCATGCAGAACCGGCGTTCCGGGCAGGGCCGCAAGCTCTGCCGCGGCGTCGGGGTGGCCGGTCAGCGCCAGCCGCCCCTGCCAGTTCGGCACGATGGACCACGCCACGCGGTCCCGCGCCGCTGGCGGGAAGACCGCGCACAGGGCATCCGCGCCGGGCTTCATCCCCGGATAAAGATCATGGATCTCCGGCAGGTAGACCTTGTGCCAGCGCGCATCTGCCATGCTTCATCCATGCCGCGCCTAGGGCGCGGCGCACTCCTTCGCTGTCTGGGGCGCAGGACGCGCGACAATCACCAGCGCCCGGCCCGCCAGCCGGGCGCATTCCACGACACCGACATCGGGATAGCCCCCCGCCAGCAGGGCCCAGTCGTCCGCGCCAAGAACGGCGACTGCGCGCGGCGTCTCGTCCAGCCAGCCGGTAAAGCCCGCCGGCGACCAGGGATCGGCATAGGCCCGACCCATGTGATAGGCCAGCGTCCCGTCCCCGCCCAGGAAAGCCCCCGGCGCGTGCCCCGTCGCAAGATGCGGGGCCATTGCCCCGGCAACCACCCGGGGACTGAGCACACTGTTCAACGGCGGCAGCACCGAAACCGCCAGAACGACCCCGAACACTGAAATCAGGCCCGCCCAGCCCAGCAAGGCCGCCCGCGCGTGCCGCCGCAGGGACCAAAGCGCCAGCGCGCCCAATGCCAGCACCACGCCCGGCACGGCAAGAGTGCCCAGAAGAGGGCCGTAGTCCCCAAGGTCGACACCCGGCAGGCTCAGAAGACGCGGCGCAAGCACAAAGACCGACCCCAGCAGCACCGAAACCGCGATCGCAAGGCTCCAGAACACCTGCAAGCGGCCTACACCCAGCCTGCGATACCGCCCCGCCGCAAGGATCGCGAGCGGCACGAAGAGCGGCAGAAGATAGTACTCGTGCTTTTCGGACACCAGTGACAGAGACAGCGCGCCCAGCCCGGCTGTGAGCCACAGGAAGGCCGCGCCACGCTGCTCGGGCGCGGCGGCCGCGCCGCGTGGCACCAGAAACAGCAGCGTCCAGGGCAAAAGGACCAGTGGCAGGGTCAGACCGTAGCGCAGCAGCCCCCAAGGGCCCCCGCCGCCCCGGTTCAGCCCCCTGTCGACGATCTGGGACTGAAAGAGATGTGCAAAGAACTCCGGCCCCGCCACCAGCACGACGCCGCCGGCCCAAGCCGCGATCACGCCCGCCAGCAGCAGCAGGCCGCCCAGAACCGAACGATCCAGCAGGTCGCCCGCCCTGCGCTGCCAGATGGCCCAGCCGACAAGCGACAGAAGCGGCAGCATAGGGCCCACCGGCCCCTTTATCATCGCCGCCACCGCCATCCAGCCGAACGCCCAGACCATGGCGCGGCGGTTGACCGCGCCTTCCAGCGCGCGCCAGACCTGCGTCCACGACATCGCGATCGCGGCGGCGAACATCATGTCCATGCGCGCGTAGTGGGTCAGGCCAAGCCAGTAGAACCCGCTCGACAGGATCAGCACGGCGATCAGCGCAAGGTCGTCGTCGCCGGTGATCCGCCGTGCCATGTGATGGGTGGCCAGAAGCAGCATCAGCACCGTGCCCGCCAGCCCGACATAAAGCACCCAGGGCGCCGTCGAACCGAAGGCCAGCGCCAGCGCACCGAGATACCAGAAGTACAGCGGCGGCTTGTCCGGATAGAACTCGCCGTTCAGCTTCAGCGCCAGCCAGTCGCCGCCGTTCAGCAGGTTGCGCAGCACGTCGCCATGGCGCACTTCGTCGGAAAACCACAGATCCTTCAGCCCGACGGTCAGGCCGTGTTGAAGGATCACAAGCGCAATGATCGCCACGACCGGCCGCGCCACCGCCACCTGCCAGCCGCGCGCCAGCCTCAGGCCCAGTCCTGCCTGTCCTGCCTGCCCCTGCACCGGGCTATCCCGCTGCACCGGCGGGGCCGTCGGGCGAGATATCGGCGCCCCGGGCGCGCGCACTCATCGCCTGGCGCATCCGCCACGGCCCGCCGCGCTTGACCCAGACCGCGCCCAGCCCGGCCGCGATGCACAGGAACGGGATCGTGCCCGTCGATACCAGCGGATCGACGACGCCACGCGCGCCCAGCGCATCCAGAACCGTCGACACCGTGTAGATCGTGAAGGCCGCCCCAAGGATCAGCGCCGCATCGCCCTTCCAGCCGCCGCGCTGCATCGGTCGCATCACCAGCGCCCCCGCCATCAGCGCGATCCCGCCAAGCAGCATGGGCAACGCCGCCAGCCAGTAATACTGCACCTTCAATTCATGAACCGGGACACCCACGATCTCGCCCAACGCGATCTTTTCGGGCAAGGCGAAGAACGAGGCGACCTCTTCGCGTTCGTAGCGTTGCGCCAGCGCCCGCTGCGAAAAGACCAGGGTGGCGCGCACGGTTTCGTCCTCGGCCAGATCGGGCGCGCGGAACAGCTCGCGCGCGCCCTCCAGCCGCCAGCCGGTATCGGTGACCACGGCGCGCTCTGCCTCGATGCTCTGGCGCAGCGAGTGACGCGGATCGACCCGGTAGACCAGCACACCGTAAAGCGTCTGCGCATCCTCGGCCACATGTTCGATCAACAGGTAGTTCGCGCCCGCCGCGTCGCGCAGCATCATTTCGCGCGGGTTGCGCTGGTCTGGGTCGGGCGCGCTGACCAACAGGTCGGTGAGTGCCCGTTCCGAGGCGTTGTAGGCAATGCTCGACAACGGGCTTGCAACCATGGTGTAGGCCAGCCCGAACACGGCGCCCGACACGGCAATGGGCAGCAGGATCTTCAGATGCGACAGCCCGTTCTGCAACAGGATCGTCACCTCCAGCCGGCGGCTGGCCCGCGCGACCGCCAGCGCCGAGGCAATAAGCATCACGTGCGGCAGGATCGCCTGCATCAGCACCGGCGAGCGATACAGCGACAGCGTCATCGTCTCCAGCGCGGTCCAGCCCGCGGCTTCGGACTGATGGCGCGACAGTTCGGCGAACTGGCCAAGAAACACGATCAGGAACAGGCACGCCAGCACCAGCCCGGTCAGCGCCATGTGCTGCCGGAAAAGGTACCAGAAGATCGTGCGATAACCCATGTCCAGACCTGTCCGGCGGCCGCCTTGTCCGCCTCTGTCGCTTAACGGTGGTGGGCTCCGAAGGCAACTCTGCCCGCCACGCCTTGCCCCGGCCCGTGTGCGCCTATGCGGGCGCGGCCCCGCCGCTGGCGGGACGGCGGCGCGGCCGCCGCCCGCGCGTGGCCTGAAGGAAGGCGATCGACAAAAGCGCCGCCACCACAAGGGCGGGCATGGCAAAACTGGCCGTGGCGGCCACGCTGCTGGTTCCCGCGTTGCCAAGAAAGACGATGCCGGCGGCCTTGATGACGAAGCCGACAAGAACGGCGACCGGCAGGCGCCAGCGCGCGCCTTCGCGCGAAGGGCGTGTGCGCAGCACGAGGAACGCCACGATGGCGAAGAAGACCACCGGATAAAGCCAGTCGGTCCAGCGGCGGATCAGCTCTTTGCGCATGGAACTGATGGTATACTGCCGGTTGTCGCCCTCGGCGACCATGCGCACAAGCTCGGCGGTGGCGGTCTGGCGCGGGCGATAGGACTGGCCAGAAGGCTCCTGGAACAGCGTCTTCGGCTCGGCCTCGTACCGGCCGAAGCGGACCTTGTGAACCGTCCGCCCATCAGCGTCGCGGATCTGGATGGACCCGTCGTAAAGCCGCAGGATCACCCCGGCCTCGGTCTCGAAGAACGCGCCTCGCTCGGCGACATAGCTGACTTCCTCGTCCGCCGCGCGCCGGTCGAGGATGAAAAGCCCGTCGATCTGGCCGCTCTCGTCATAGCCGCCGCCCCGGATGTAGAGGCCCGGCTGTACCTCTCGCAGCACGCCGTTACCGGCGATGATCTTCAGCGCGTCGAACGTCAGGTCGTTCTTGATGTCGCTGCCCATGCGGTTGCCCCATGGCTCGACATAAAGACTTATCGCCAGCACAAGGCCGGACAACGCCGCGGCAAGGATCCCCGCCGGCAACAGGATGAAGGCCGGATGCGCCCCGGTGCCCGTCAGGATGACCGTCTCGCGGTCCTCGTCCATGCGGTCGTGGACGTTTATGCAGGCGATCAGGAACGCCAGCGGCAGCACGGTGACGGTGATCGTGGGGATCAGATAGGCGAACATCTCCAGCGCGACGAGCAGGTTGCTGGACGCATCGATCAGCCGGAATACCTGGTTCAGCACCTGCGTGGTCGTCACGATCACGCCGACAAAGCAGAACACGAACAGCGTCTGCGACAGCATCTTTCCAAGAATTCGGCGCTGGATCAGGTACATCGCGTCGCAAAGCCGGTTTGAAACGGGTTGGCGACCACACCTAGGGCGTTTTCGCCGGCCAGAGAAGCGCAGATCGCCCAGATGTGACGCCGCAGGGGCAATGGGGCCGCCCGGACGCAGACATCGCTGGTGTTGCGGCCCTGCATCCTGCCCAAGATTTAGCGAGAATCCGCTTTCAAGGACATATCCCCACCTATAGTCTTTCCACAACGCGCGACGTCGTCTAGACGAACCGCCGAACGCCCGAGGTGCGGAAGGCAGTCATTCATGGCCGAACTGATACGACTTGAAAACCGGCACCGCCTGCGGGCGGGGGTCATCGGCTGTGGGGACTGGGGGTCGAACCATGTCCGCACGCTCAAGTCGCTGGGCGCACTGGCCGCGGTGGCCGACAACGACCCGGTCCGCCTGAAGGCAACGGCCGAGGCGAATGGTTGCAAGGCCATGACGCCGAAGGAAATGATCCAGAGCGACGAGATCGACGCCGTCGTGCTGGCCCTGCCCGCCGACCGCCACGTCGAGGTATCGCTGGCGGTGATGGAAACCGGCAAGCACCTGCTGGTCGAAAAGCCGATGGCGCTGGAAGTCGCGGGCGCGAACGCCATCGTAGAGACCGCGCGGCGCAAGGGCGTCGTGGCGATGACCGGACACGTCCTGCGCTTTCACCCCGCCTTCGAGGCGCTGGAGGCGATGGTCAAGGACGGTGTGCTGGGCACCATCCGCTATATCTATTCCACGCGGATCGGGCTGGGGAAATTCTTTGTCCAGACCGATGCGCTTTGGGACATCGCCCCGCACGACCTGTCGCTTCTGTTCGCGATCACCGGCGAGATGCCCGTGTCGACGCACCTTGAAGGCGCCGCGATGATCACCGATGCGCCGGACTTCGCGCATCTTCACATGGTCTTCGCCTCTGGCGCGCGCTCGCACACCTTCATCTCGCGGCTTGCCCCGAACCGGGAACGCAAGTTTACCGTCATCGGCGACAAGGCGATGGCGGTTTTCGACGATCTCGAACCCTGGGACCGCAAACTGGCGATCTATAACCACAAGATCTGGAACGACGGCGGCGACATCAAGTTCGAAAGCGCCGAGCCGGAATATGTGCAGATTCCTCAGACACTTCCGCTTACATCGGAACTGGAGCATTTCCTTCAGTGCGCGGCCACCGGGCAGACCCCGCGCGCCAGCGTGGCCGAGGGACTGAACGTGTTGCGGGCGCTGGCCGATGTGGACACGCAGCGTAGCCGCCTTTCGCCCAACATCGCCGCCATGGCGCGCGCGGGCGAATAACGCGCCTCGCGGCAACGCGCCCTCTGGAACCGTCCCTCGACTGCCGCTAAGACGGCGGAAACAAACGGGGACATTCGTCTTGACGATCAGGATGCTGGATATCGGGCGCCAGCGCGATGCGCTGGAACCCGGGCTGACGGCTGCGGTGACAGCCGTTCTCGACCACGGGCGTTTCGTGAACGGCCCCGAGGTGACAGAGCTTGAGGCCGCGCTGGCCGACTATGTGGGCGTGCCGCACGCGGTGGGGTGCGCCAATGGCACCGATGCCTTGCAGATCCTCTTGCGCGCCGTGGGCGTTGGCCCGGGTGACGCTGTGTTCGTGCCTTCGCTGACCTATGTGGCGACTGCCGAGGCCGTGTCGCTGATCGGGGCGGAACCCGTCTTCGTGGACGTGGACCTTGCCACGGCGAACATGGACCCCGGCAGCCTGTCGGACGCGATCGGCATGGTGAAGGCCGCAGGCGGCAAGCCCGGTGCGGTGATGGCGGTCGACCTGTTCAGCCTGCCGGCCGATTACGCGGCGCTGGGGGCAATCTGCACCGAACACGGCCTGCCCTTTGTGATCGACGCGGCGCAGAGCTTTGGCACGACGCTCGACGGGCGCCGCGCCGGTGCATTTGCCGATGCGGCGGGGACAAGTTTTTACCCCTCGAAGTCGCTGGGCGGCTACGGCGACGGCGGCGCGATGTTCACCGCAGATGCCGGCATCGCCGAACGGGCGCGCATCATCGCCAACCACGGGGTGTCGGGCGGGCGGCACACGCTGGTTGGCACGAACTCTCGCCTCGATTCGCTTCAGGCCGCTATCCTGTTGCGAAAACTGGCGATTTTCGATGACGAGCTGGTGCGCCGCCGATCCATCGCGGCGCGGTACGCCGCCGGGATGGCGGGTCTTGTCACCCTGCCCGCGCCGCCCTCCGGCAGCGATCCATGCTGGGCCTACTACGTCATCCGGACCGAGGCGCGCGATGCGCTGGCCGCCCATCTGGCCGGGTGCGACGTGCCGTCCGTCGCCTATTACAAGGAGCCGATCCACCGGCAGCCGGCGTTCGCCGGGGCGCGGGCGGCGCCGGGGGGACTGCCCAACACCGAGGTCTATGCCGACACGCTGCTTTGCCTGCCGTCGCATCCCTACATGACCGACGACGAGGTCGCGCAGGTGATCGACGCCGTGCAGGGCTTTTCCGGCTAGGCGCGCGGGGGGCGACGCCATGACGCCCGAGGCGAGTTTCATCGTCCCGACCTACCGCCGCGCGGCGGTGCTGGAGGTGGCGGTGCCGCTGTTTCTGGCGCAGAAGACCGACGCCGCGTTCGAGGTGATCGTGGTCAGCGACGGCCCCGACCACGGGACCGATGCCGTAATGGCGCGGCTGGCGGCGCCCAATCTGCACTATGTCGCGCTGCCAGAGAACGCCGGGCCATCGACGGCGCGCAACCGGGCGATCGACATGGCAACGGGCCGCATCCTGGTCTTTGTCGATGACGATTCGCTCATCAAGCCGGACTTTCTTTCGCTGCATCTGGCGCACCATGCGGGCCATGACGACCGGCTGGTGACGGGGCCGATCCTTGATGTCAGCGCCCCGCCGGCGGACATGGACAACCCACCGCCCGCCGGAATTTTCGATAGGCATTTCAACTCCTTGCCGACCGGAAATGCGTCGGTCGCGCGGGCGCATGTGACCGCCGTCGGCGGGTTCGACGAAAGCTTTCGCGAATACGGCTGGGAGGACCCAGAGTTCTGCGCGCGGCTGATGCGGCGGCCGTTGCAAACAAGGTTCGAGCGCGGCGCGCCGATCTATCACTGGAAGCCGCCGGCGGCGAACCGAAGCCTTGCGGCAAGGCTGCGGCGGGAACTGGCGCGGGGACGCAACGGGGCAAGGTTTCATGCCAAGCACCCGACCCTGTCGGTGGCCTTGCAGACAAAGCGATGGGCAGGATACCGGGCGCTGGACCGTCTGCTTGACCCGGTGCTGCGGCTGGATGCGCGGATGCTGGAGGTTCTGGCGGGCGGGCCCGAGCCGGGCGGGCTGATGACGACACTGCTGCTGGCCCATGCCGAGATCGAGGGCGGGCGCGGGCGCGAGGTGCCCGAAAACGGGGCGTGATCCTCATGTCGGCCAAAGGCATCCCGAATCGGGGTTAACGCCATGGAATGTCTGGGTTTTCGCCATGCTGCATCACGTCGGCAAAACGTCGGCATCGCGTCGGCGCCGCGGCAGGCGGGGTCCGGGGTTAACGGGGCGCGCGACGGCAAGTCTCCGCCCGCGACGCGGCGCCCGGGATCAGATCGGTCGCTCCATGAAGTAGACGGTATCCCGCAACCCCTCGGGCAGGCCGGGCGGCTGCGGGATGTCCCGAAAGCCCATCGCCTCGTACAGCGCGCGGGCATGGGTCAGAAAGCGCGCGGAACTGAAGCGCGCGATGGCGTAGCCGTCCGATTTCATGGCCGCCAGCATCGCGGTTAGAAGCGCGCCGCCAAGACCGTGGCCGCGCCCGGCCTCGGCCACGAAGAGGCGCTTGACCTCGGCCACGCCGGGTTCCCATTCGTGATACATCACGCAGCCTACCGGCGCACCGCCAAGCCGCGCCAGCAGGATCGCGCCCTTCGGCCGGGCGTGGATCTGCGGCAGGGCAGCAAGGGTGGCGGCGTATTGTACCGGCTCGAACACCGTCAGGATCTTGTCGTGCAGGTCCGGGAAAGTGCGCAACTGCCAGTCGACCCAATCCTGGCACAGGTCGCGGATCGCGGCGTGGTCGTCATCGGTTTCAACGAGGCGGATATCCATCTGCGGCATCGGGCGGCCTTTGTCGGGTGGTTCAGACCGCCAGCATAGCGGCTCTGGCACCGCAGGCGCGGAGATTCCGCTAGCGGCGCGGAGAAATCCCGATGGAGGCGAGGCCCGAGACAAGGTCGGGCATGACCACGGGCAGGCCGTAGGTGGCCGGGTTGACCGCGCCGGGGTGCGACTGGTCGGGGTGATCGACGCAGAACCGGTCCCAGGGCGACAGGTTGATCGGCAGCACCTTGGTCAGCGTGTCCACCCATGACGTGCGCAGCCGCAGGATCGTGCGCTGGCGCCGCCCGTTGGCGCGGGCGAACTGGCCCATCATCTCGTCCACCGTGCCGGCGGGGTTGCCAAGGACGAGCCGCGCATTGCCGGTCGGTGCCGTCTCTGTCTCGATCAGGTGGCGGGTGACGGTGGCGATGTCGGCGGCGTGGACGATGTTGAACAGGCCGTTGGCGCTGATGAAGCGCAGCGCGCGCGCGTAGGGGCGGATCTCGTGCATCAGGTTGGCGAAATGCGACATGCGGATCACGGGGTCGGCGGTGCGCCCGCCCATCACCAGCGTCGGATAAAGCCCGGTGATGCGCGCCCTGTCGGCGCGGGTTTCCATCTGCTGCACAAGCTGGAACTTGGCGCGGATGTAGTCGGTGCCGAACTGGTCCGCGGCCTGCAACAGGTCGCCCTGCTGGTCGAGCACGCTGGCGGTGGCGAAGTAGAGGACATGGCGTGCACCGGCGGCGATCAGCGCGTCGGCGATGGCAAGGTTGGCGCCCACGGTGATGTCGTAGGTGTCGCCCCCGCCCCATGCGGTGGCCACAAGAACGCCCGCCTCGACGCCGTCGAACGCCTCTGGCCGCGCGGCGAGTTCCGTCAGGTCGCATTCCACGATCTCGACGCGGGCGCGGTCGGCATCGGACAGCACGTCGAGCTTGGCGGCCTCACGCACGGCAAGGACAAGACGGTGGTCGGGGTTGGCCAGCAGCGCCTCGACAAGGTAGCGCCCGACGCATCCCGAGGCGCCGGTGATGAGGATCTTCACTGGTCCTTGTCCTTCGTCGGGCGGCGGTCGCGCATACGCTTGAGGTTCACGGTATCGCGGTGCCAGTCCTTGATCGGCAGCGCCGGGCGGCCGGCCATGACCGCGCCCGGCGGCACGTCGCGCATCAGCCCGGTGCCCGCCGCCAGCTTGGCGCCCGCGCCGATGGTGATGTGGTCGGCAGAGCCGGACTTGCCCCCCATCTGGACGCCGTCGCCCACGGTGACGCTGCCCGACAGGCCCACCTGGCTGGCCAGCGCGCAAAAGCGGCCGATGCGGCAGTTGTGGCCGATCTGCACCTGGTTGTCGATCTTGGTGCTCTGCCCGATCTCGGTATCGCCGCCAGCGCCGCGGTCGATGGTGGTGTTGGCCCCGATCTCGACATCGTCGCCAATGAGGACGCGGCCCAGTTGCGGCACCTTCACAAGGCCCGCGGGTCCGGGCACGTAGCCAAAGCCGTCCTGCCCGATGGCGGCGCCGGCGTGCACGATGACGCCTGCGCCAAGGATCGCGTGGGTGATGGTGACGTTGGGGCCGATGCGTGCGGCCGGGCCGATCACCACGTTCTGGCAGATGACGCTGCCCGCGCGGATCCAGCTGCCCGCGCCGATCTCGGCCCCGTCCTCGATCACCGCGCCGGGGTCGATGCGGCAGCCCTCGCCCAGATGCGCGCTGCCGGCGACATGGGCGGCGGGGCTGATGCCGGGGGTGGCGGTCGGATCGGGAAAAAGATGTTGGGCAAGCAGGACGAAGGCCAGTTGCGGCGCGTCATGGATGAAAAGCACGCGGCCGCCTGGGAACTTCGCGGCCAGCGCGGGCGTGACAAAGCAGGCCCCGGCGCGCGACGCGTCCAGCCGGGCGGTGTTGGACGGGCTGGCGAGGAAGGCGGCGTCGTCGGGCCCGGCGCTGTCGAGCGGCGCGACGGACCGGATCGGCTGCGCCGGATCGGCAGCGCCGGACAGGCGGGCGCCGGTAAGCCGCGCGGCCTGCTCCAGCGTGACCGGATCGGGAACGGGAAAGAACCGGGGGTCAGGCATGCGCCCTAGCGCGCGCCCAGGATCGGGCGGCTGGTGTCGGCGCCGATGAAGTCGACGATCATCATGACCTCGGGCGAATGGGCATAGCGCTGGGCCACCTGCGCCACCCGCTCCTTGAAGCTGTCGATGTCGTCGTTGAACAGATCGCGATAGCCCGAGCGGATGTCGTTGATGGTCGAGCGGCTGAACCCCGCGCGCTTGAGCCCGACAAGGTTCAGCCCGCCAAGCTTTGCCCGGTTGCCGATGGCAGAGCCGAAGGGGATGACGTCGCTGTGCACTGCGGCAAGACCGCCGACGAAGGCGTGCGCGCCGATGCGGCAGAACTGGTGCACGCCGGCAAGGCCGCCGAGAAAGACGTTGTCGCCGACGACAACGTGGCCGCCCAGCGTACAGTTCGACGCGACGATGACGTTTTCGCCGATGTGGCAGTCATGGGCGATATGGCTGGCCGCCATCACCAGAGCGTTGGCGCCGATCACGGTTTCACCGCCGCCAAGCGCGGTGCCCCGGTGGATCGAGACCTGTTCGCGGATCACGCAATTGGGGCCGACGACGAGCGCGGTATCCTCGCCCCCGTAGCGCAGGTGCTGGGGCGCGCTGCCAAGCGTGGTGAACGGATGCACCACAGAGCCTTCGCCAAGGGTCGTGCGGCCCTCGACCACCACGTGCGAGCGCAGTTCCACGCCGTCCTTCAGGACCGTGCCCGCGCCGACAACGCAATACGGACCGATGCGCACGCCTTCGCCCAGTTGCGCGCCGTCCTCGACGATGGCCGTGGGATGGACGGCGGGGGTTTCTGCGGAGTCGGTCAACGGCATACGCCGACCCCCGCACGATGGGTGGCTCCCCATGCAATATGGCGGCAGGTCAGGTCAGGAGCGGACGGTTTCATGCGGGTGTTTGATCCGGCGGACGCGCGTTTCGGGTCGTTATCTCTGTCGTCCGCGCACATAAAGCGACCATCCCCGCCTTCGCAACCCGATTCTGGCCCTGCGGCACCGGGGCGCGTCAGGTTCCAAGCCTTGCGGCATCCGCCGAGACGGCCGGAGGCAGGTAGCCTTCCACCCATTTTCGCACGGCGGCCCGGACGCGCGGCGCGTCGTTCTCGGTGATGGCGCCGTTCAGTTCGCGCAGCATCGCCGCCACCTCGATCTGCGACAGGGACTTTTCCTCGGCGCGCAGGATCTTGGCGTGTGGTGTCTTCACAAGGCTGTCGTTGTCGATCAGCAGTTCCTCGTACAGCTTTTCGCCCGGGCGCAGGCCGATCACCTTGATCTCGATCTCGCCATCCTCGGACCCTTCCTCGCGCACGGTCCGCCCGGCAAGCGCGATCATCCGGCGGGCGATGTCGATGACCTTTCGCGGCTCTCCCATGTCGAGCACGAAATGGTCGCCGCCCTCGGCATAGGCGCCGGCCAGAAGCACAAGGCGCGACGCCTCGGGGATGGTCATGAAGAACCGGGTCACGTCCTGATGTGTCACCGTCACAGGGCCGCCGGCAGCGATCTGGCGCTGGAACAGCGGCAGGACAGAGCCGGACGACCCAAGCACGTTGCCAAAGCGCACGATGGCGAACTTCGTGGTGGAAGAACGTGTCTGAAGATCCTGCACGACCAGTTCGGCCATGCGCTTTGTCGCGCCCATGATGTTGGTGGGGCGCACCGCCTTGTCGGTGGATACAAGAATGAAACGCTCCAGCCCCGCGTCGCGCGCGGCCTCTGCCACGGTCTGGGTGCCGATGACGTTGTTGGCGGCGCCCTCGGCCTCGTTCTCTTCGATCAGGGGGACGTGCTTGTAGGCGGCGGCGTGAAGGACGATCTCGACCCGCTGGTCGGCGATCACCTGGTCCACGCGCGCACGGTCGCAGACCGAGCCTAGTCGCGAAACCACCTGGATGCCCGTGCCCTCTGTCAGGGCGCGCATGTCGGCGTCGATGGAATAGAGCGCGAATTCGTTCAGTTCGAACAGCACGATGCGCGACGGGCCGCAGGACACCAGCTGACGGCACAGTTCCGAGCCGATGGACCCGCCGGCGCCCGTGACCAGCACCGTGCGACCGGCATAGGCCTTGGCCACGTCCGGACTATCGAGGTCCACCGCCTCGCGTCCCAGAAGGTCGTCGGGATCGACGGTGCGCAACTGGTCTTCAAGCGCGGGGCCGTCCATAAGCTCGATGAACGAGGGCAGCACCTGCACCTCTGCGCCGAGCGACGAAAGCTCGGCGATCAACTGGCGCCGGCGGATGCGCGACAGTGACGGGATGGCGATAAGCACGCGCTGGACGCGGCCCGAGGCCACCATGCCGTGAAGCGTGGCGGGCGAGCGCACAGGCAGGTTCGCCACCACCAGACCGTGCAGGGTGTGGTTGTCGTCGACGAAGGCGACCGGCGTCACCTCTCGCGAGCGGCGCAGCGCCGAGACAAGCTGGATGCCGGCCGCGCCAGCGCCGTAGACGGCGACCGGGATCACGCGCGACGTCCGCTTGGCAAGCCATTCGAAGAACGCCTGCCCCGCGATGCGCACACACACGGTGAAAAGCGTGTACAGCCCGGCGAAAATGATCGGGACGGACCGCGGCACGCCCAGCTGGAACGTATAGCTGAGACCCATCGCGATCACTGCCAGCGTGGCGGCGGCAAAGGCGAAACGGATCGAGGCGCGCGCTTCGAAGGTGTGGATCTTGAAGCTGTCAAGCCGCCAGACCAGCAGCACCACGATGCCGATAACCGTCAGAAGCGGAAAAAGCGCCCAGGACCGTTCAAGGAAAAAGGGCAGCCAGCTGGGTTCCAGGCGCAGAGCGAACGCAAGAAACAGGCACAGGGGAATGAGCGCCGTGTCCAGCGTTGTCAGCAGTGCGCGCTTTACCGCGCGAGGCAGGTCGATCAGCCAAGAATACATGGTGGCAGCAAACCCTTCACGGGAAAGTTATGCACAGGGCCGCGGGCCCATGTCCAACCCCGCTGCGGTCCTTGTGTCCGATTGCGGTGCGGGTGCTGCAATATCGCGACAGGTGGCGCGGCTCAAGGCATCTCGATCTGGTCGCGGGTGAAGGCGGCCCAGGCCGAGGTGCCATCGGGCCATGTCAGCCGCACGACCACATGCGCGATGCTGCCGGGCGCGTAGGCGGCATAGGGCAGATGATCGGACGGCATGGGCGCGAAAAGCGCGCCCGGCGTGTCGCAGGGCGCCAGACCCCAGCGCGAGGCCTTCTGCCCGTTCACCGCGATGTCCACCGCCGCGATATTGCAGCGGTAGCTTTCGAGATGGGTGAAATACAGCAGGTCCTGCCCGTCCCAGTCGCGCACGGCAACCCAGTTGTCGCGGGTCATGTCTAGGATCATGCGCGCCTGATCGTCCTGGGCGGTCGCGGTTCCCGCGGCAAGCCCCAGCGCCAGCACCAAGCCTGTCGTCCGCTCCATCACGTTCTCCTTCCGGCGGCTTACCGTCTTCTTGCGGCGGGCCTTCGCCTGTATAGTGCCCGCAAGACAGGCTCACGAGCAGGATCAGTATGGACGGTAACGCCCCCGAACGCCACGCCTTCAACATCGCCATCGTCGCGCAGGCCGGGCGGCTGACCTACGAAGCGGTGCTGTTCGCCGCATCGTTGCGGGCGATGGACCCCGGCTTTGCCGGTCGCCTGATCGTGATGGAGCCGCAGCCGGGCCCGCACTGGCCCGACGACCCGCGCATCCGCGACGACGCGGCGCGCGAGGTGCTGGTCGCGCTGGGCGCCGAGATCGTGGGGTTCGAGAACCGGCATTTCGGCGCCGGCTATCCGCATGGCAACAAGATCGAGGGGCTGGCCGCCCTGCCCCCGGGCGAGCCCTTTGTCTTTTTCGACACCGACACACTGATCACCGGGCCCCTGTCGCAGGTGCCGTTCGATTTCGACCGGCCCTGCGCCTCGCTGGAGCGCGAGGGGACATGGCCCGAGGTGCCGCTGTACGGGCCGGGCTATCACGGCATCTGGAAGTCGCTATACGACAAGTTCGGGCTGGAGTTCGAAAGCTCGATCGACACCTCCGAGCCCGAGGAATACTGGGCGCGCTATCTGTACTTCAACGCGGGCTGGTTCTTTTACCGCTGCCCGGCCGAGTTCGGGCAGCGGTTCCTGGAGTATGCGCTGGCGGTGCGCGACGACCCGCCAGAGGCGCTGGCCAGCCAGGCGCTGTTCCCGTGGCTTGACCAGATCGTTCTGCCTTTGGTGATCCACGGACTGGGCGGCGCGCGGCGCACGATCCCCGAAGACACGCTGGATGGCACTATCAGCTGCCACTACCGGGTGCTTCCCTTGCTTTATGCGCGCGAATCCGACCGCGTGGTCGGGGTGCTGCACGAGGTAGCGGCGCCCAACCGGATCAAGAAGGTGCTGAAGGCCTATGAGCCGATCAAGCGCATGGTCTACCAGGGCCGGGGCCAGAAGGTGCGCGAGTTGTTCGACCGCGACCGCCTGCCGACCCGCGAACAGGTGATCCGCAACCGCATCAAGAAGGAAAAGCTCTGGATGCGGTGACGGACTGCGGTGGACCGGATCGGGCGCGACACGGACGGCCCCGGCTTTCGCCCGGGGTGCGCCACTGGCCACTTTGGGCGGGCCGGGACCAGAACGATCGGCTGGGCACGGGCGTCCGTGGCGCGGCTTTTCCCGGCCCAAGCCGGCTTGGGCTGCGCGCGTCGTCTGTGGGTCAGGCGCCCTGCCCGCCCCGCATCGCGATGACCCGGCCATAGGCGGGCGGGCCTGGCGGGGGGTCGGGGACGGCCCAGAGCACCGGGGCGCGGGGCGACGGCCCCGGGTCGGCATCGAGATCGGTCAGCATGACGATCAGCGAGGGATCGAGGCGCGCGGCCTCGGCCAGCACGGGGGCGAAATCGGTGCCGCCGTTGCGCCGCAGCCCAAGGGCGGCAAGCGTGTCAGAGCGGCGCAGGCGGCCGCGATGGTGCACCTCTGTGTCGAAGGCGAGAAGATGGGCCTCTGCCCCGGTGCGGGCCACGATGGACAGCGCCTCGGCGGCGAAGAGCCCGAGTTCCTGATCGGTGACCGAACTTGAGGTGTCGAGGCCGACGACCAGCCGGGGGCGGCGGTCGATGCGGGCGAGGCCCGGCTCGAACACCGGCTGGGGGCCGCCGGTGCGCCGTGCCCACGCGTCGCGCGCCAGCCAGCCCCGCGCGGGGCGGCGGTGGCTGGGGCTGGCCTGCGGGGCCAGCGCCTTTTGCAGCAGGCGGCGCAGGCGGATTTCCCACGGCACCCCTGCGCGCGGCAGGTCGGCGAAGCGGGCCAGCACCGTGCCGATGCCGCTGCCCGCGCTGCGTCCGGCCGCAAGGCCCTGTTCGATCCGGGCCGTCCAGACCTGCGGCTCGGCGGTTTCGGTCGCGGCCTCGTCCAGATCGGGCACGAAGCGGCGGGCGATGGCATAGTCGCGCATGGCGGCGCGGCTGCCGTCGCCGGGACGGGCAGCGATTTCAAGATAAAGGCGGTCGCTGTCCCAGTCGGCCAGCACGTTCCGGGGCCGCGCGGCGGGCGGCAGGCGCGCGATCAGGTCCGCGGCCCGGACCGCCGGACGGGGCAGCGCATGTCCGCCCTGAAGCAGCGCCTCGTTCACCAGCGCGTCGCAGGCAAGATCGTAGAGGTCGGCCTGAAACGCCGGGCCCAGCCGCTGGCGCAGCGCGGCGCGCCGGGCGGAATGGCGGAACGCGACGTGCAGGACGTGGTGGGCCAGCAGGCCCACCTGTTCGGCGATGGGCAGAAGCGGAAACCCGGCGCCGTAAAGGATGGTGTCGCCGCGCGTGCGGGTGGGGCCGTCACCGTCGCGGTGCCGGCACCAGAGCGACAGGGCGGCGATGGCAGGGTCGATCCCCGGCAGGTGCGCAAGCGCCGCACCGGCCCGGCGGGAATGCGCCCCGTTCACGGCTACAGCGCCCCGGTGCCGGCCCGCTCGGCGGCATAGCGGGCGTAGGCGCCGGAGTCGCGGAACGCCTCTGCCAGGCCCGCCGCCATGGCCTTGCGGATCAGGATCTCGAACCCGAAGGCGCGCAGTTCGGCCAGCGGAAGGCCCGGCGCGTCCACTTCGGCAATGTCGGCCATGATCTCTATCGTCGGCGCGATCGTGTCGTCGCGCGCCTGCGCGACAAGGGCATAGATGAGGCCAACCAGCCCGTTGATCGTGCGGGGGTACATCAGCGCCCGCGCCGAGGCGGGCGCGGCGATCATCTCGTCGATGGTCACGAGCGCGTCCAGCTCCTCTGCCACCTGCGCGAACTCCGCCGCCGCAGCGGTGCCCACGGTGCCCGCGATCATCGTCTGGCGCAGACGGCGGTCGGGGATGGCGGCGACGATGTCGCTGACACGTTCCCACGACCGGGGGGTGCAGGCGATCATCTCGCCGCGCCGGATGCTGTCTTCTGTCGTGTCCAGAAGATCGGGGCGGGCGCGCAGGAAGGCGGTCACCAGCGGCGACAGCGCGCGGTCGACGGCGTAGCGTTCCAGCCAGTCCTTCGGGTCGGCGATGACCTGAAGGTGGATCAGGCGGTCGGAAAGCGCCGTGCCCATCTCGTAGGCGATCGCGCCGTCGTCGACGGTGTTGCCGGCGGCCACGATGAAGACCGAGCAGGGCAGGACATGGCGGCCGACCCGCCGTTCCTGCAAGAGGCCGTAGACCGTGGGTTGCAGGTGTGGCGCGGCGGCCGTCAGTTCGTCCAGAAACAGGACAGAGGGCTGCGCCGGGTCGTCGGGCAGATCCTCTGGCCGGCACCAGACGGTCTTTTGGGCGTCATGGTCATAGTAGGGCAGACCGCGCAGGTCCTGCGGCTCTATCGTGGTCAGGCGAATATCGAACAGCCGCGCGCCGATGCGTTCGGCCAGCGCCGCCACAAGCTGCGTCTTGCCGACGCCGGGCCGCCCGTGCAGCATCCAGGACGCCGTAAGGTCGCCGCTGCGCTGCGCCTGCCACCCTGCCAGAAGGGTGTCGAACGCATCGCCCGCGCCAAGCATGTGGGCGTTGACGGTCATGCGCGGGCACCCGCGCTGCCGGGCGCCCGGTCGAGGAGGGCGGCAAGGCGTGCGTGCGCCGAGACGCCGCGCGCGTCGAAGGTGACCGAGCGCATAGAAACGTCCTCTCGCAGGTTGGCGCGCAGAAGCTGGGACTCGGTAAATTCGGCGTCGAAAAGCCCGGCGCGCAGGGCGTCGCGTTCCCCGGGCGTCAGGGGCAAAAGCCGGTGCCTGCCCCGGTCGGCCTGCACGCTGACCAGCGTCAGGGGCGGGATGCGCGCCAGTTCGGATTGCTCCACCACAAGAAACAGGGTGCCGTCCTGCATGCCCCGCCCGGCGGCAAGCTGCGCCAGAAGCCGCCGCCCGCGGTGGTTCAGGGCATCGAGCGCGCGCGCGGCGTCGTCCTCGGTCGTGATGGCGTCCCTTCGGTCTCGCCGCGGGCGCAGGACCCGCAATTCGACAAAGGCGATGACCATGAGCATGATAAGCGGTGCCTGACTGGCCGGCAGGGCAAGGCCCGGCCAGATCAGGATGACAAGCACGAAGGGCGCCAGCGCCGTCAGGAAGCGCAGAAGCTGAAGCTCGACGACCATGCGGGCGGCAAGGCCCCAGGTGAACTCTCGCCGGGGCAGGACGATGCCGCGTTCCAGGATCTTGCGTGGCGCTGTGGGAAACTCCAGCAGCGCGGGGTTCCAGACCGTATCGGGGGAAAGGATCAGGACGCTCATGCCGGGCGACCGCCGTGGGCGGGCCGGCGCGGGGCGGAGGGGGGCGTCACGGTCCTGCACATCATGCCGTGGAAATAGCGCCGCCCGCGCGGCCGACCAGCGCCGCGCGGAATGGCGGCGGCCTACCCCGCGTCCGGGCCGGCCTTGCGATTGGGGGCGGTGCGGTCGCGGTAGTACATCGTCAGTTCAAGGTCCGTGTCGTTCTCGTCATAGACACCGAGGATCACGCCCGTGCGGCGGCCGTTCTTGCGCATGTTCAAGAGCTGCTCTTCCGAACGTGTGGTGCGCTGCGACACGCGGCGGGTCCAGCGGTGCAGCTTTTCGTACATCCGCTCGATCACCTCTGAATGCGCGGGGCTGTCGCCAAGGTCGGTCAGTTCCTGCGGGTCGTTCTTCAGGTCGAACAGGATCGGACGGAACCCGCCCTCGGCGTGGATCATCTTCCAGTCCTTGTCGGCCACCATGAAGAGCACCGCGTCGCGCACCGTGCGGCCCAGCTTTTCTGCCATCGGCTGGGCCGAGTAGTCGTATTCGCATATCACGAAATCGCGTGGCATTTCCGTGGCTTGCCCGTGCAGAAGCGGCAATAGCGAATGGCCTTCGACAATATGGCGGGGCACCTCGGCGCCGGCCACCTCGATGAAGGTGGGCACGAGGTCGATCGATTCCACCAGCGCGTCGGACACGGTGCCGCGGGTGGCATCGGCCTCTGGCGAGGGATCGTAGACGATCAGCGGCACGCGGGTGGACGTGTCGTGGAAGAAGGTCTTTTCGCCCAGCCAGTGATCGCCCAGAAAATCCCCGTGGTCCGAGGTCAGCACGATCATCGTGTCATCCATGCGGCCGGTGTCCTCCAGCCACTGGAACAGCACGCCCATCTGGTCGTCGATCTGCTTTATCAGGCCCATGTAGGCGGGGATCACCGCGTTGCGGACCTTGTCGGTGGAAAAGGCGCGGCCCACCGGGCTTTCCATGAAGGCGCGCAGCACCGGGTGGGCGGTGTCGAATTCCGTCTGGGTGCGGATCGGCGGCGGCACGTGCTGGGGGCCGTACATGCTGGCGTAGGGTTCGGGCACGACGTAGGGCCAGTGCGGCTTGATATAGCTCAGATGGCAGAGCCAGGGAGTGTCGGTGCCCTCGATGAACTCCATCCCCCGGCGCGTCAGGTAGGGGGTTTCGCTGTCGCGTTCGAGGATGTTGGCGGCCTCGGACGAGTTCTTCAGGAACCAGCCCGACAACACGTTGCCCTCGTCGTCGACGCCGGAATTGGCGAAGTCGTGCCAGGGGTTGTCGCTTTCATAGCCGCGCGCGCGCAGGTAGTCATTGTAGACCTTGGCGCCGCCGGGATCATACATGCCATTGGGGCCCTCGGGGCGCATCCCGTCGTCGCGCTCGAACACGTCGAAGCCGCATTCGGACACGCGGGCGCCGATGATGCTGTCGGGCGCAAGACCAAGGCGGGCCATCCCGGCGGCATCGACGCGCATGTGGGTCTTGCCCACCAGCCAGCAGCCCATGCCCGCCTCGCGCAGGTGATCGCCCAGCGTGACCTCGCCCACCTTGAGCGGAATGCCGTTCCAGCTTGCGCCGTGGCTGTGGACGTAGCGCCCGGTGTAGGTGGACATGCGCGACGAGCCGCAGATGGGCGACTGGATGTAGCAGCGGTTGAAGCGCACGCCCATGGACGCAAGCCGGTCGATGTTGGGGGTGTCGAGGTGCGGGTGGCCGTAGCATGACAGATAGTCCCAGCGCAGCTGGTCGAACATGATGAAAAGGATGTTCTTTGCCCGTGCCATGTCCCTGTCGACCCCCTTTTGCCGCGCGCCTGACGGGACACTAGACGAGCGGGGACGCCACGGGAATAGCCGACCTTGTGCGGGCAGACGCGGCGGAACGGCAAACGGCGGCCCGCGAGGGGGCCGCCGTTGCGTGAAGCGATGCGCCGCGTGTCAGCTGAGCCGGGCGAGGATCTCGGCTTCTTGCCGTTTCAGCGTGTTGCGGGCAGAGCCATAGGCCCGCTGGCCGTTCTCGGTGGCCAGATCCGGGAAGAGACGCAGGATCTCGGCGCGCTGCTGACGTTCCACGCCCTTGAGAGAGTGTGCGCCGGGCTGGAAGCTTTCGGTCCAGCTTCCGTCGGACAGGACGACCTCGTGGCGCTCGAACATGAAGTGGACATAGGTGACGCCCAGCGCGCTGGCGCGGCTGATGCCGTCCATCCCGACAAGGTGCTTTGCCGGCACCAGAACCTCGGGCTCGCCGAACAGGATCTCTGTCCGCTCGTTGGCCATCAGCACGCGGTGGTTGGGCGACAGCAGCATGTCGCGCTCCGGCAGGCCACGGCCCAGCGCACCTTTGCGGATCAGGACGGGACGCAGCGACGCTTCGTTCTGGAGCGCCTCATACGTCAGGGCCTTGGACCCGGCCCAGGCGATTTCCTGGATGCCGTTGTCGCGGGTGATGACGCGGTCGCCGGGGCGCAGGTCCTCGACGGGGCGTTCGCCCATGGCGGTGGCGATCAGGGTGCCCGGCGTGAAGCAGGGGATGATCTTCTCGATCTCGGTGAACTCTGTCACGCCGATGACGTTGCCGCCGCCGTCCAGCCAGTTGATCCTGCCGTCGATGCCGTTGCCGTTCGAGTCCGGGCCATCGACGATGACGTCGAAGTCCGAGGTGGTGACGCCGGTGCCGGACAGGTCGATGACGTCGAAGTCCACGCCGCCCGCGCCGCCGTCGATGGTGTCGCCGAAGAATTCCTCGGGGGTCGAGCCGGTGAAGGTGTCCTGCCCGTCGCCGCCGGACTGGACGTCTTCGCCCTTGCCGCCGGTGATGGTGTCGTCGCCGCCTTCGCCGAAGATCGTGTCGTCGCCGTCGCCGCCGTCGAGCGTGTCGTCGCCGTCATCGCCCTGGGTCGAGGTCAGCACGAGGCTGACGTTGTCGATGGACACCCCGTACTTGTCGTCCGGGCCGACGCCTTCGAATTCCAGCCGGTTCGAACCGTCGCCAGAGCCGCCCACGACCTCGAAGGTGTAGGTGTCCATCTGACCCTGTTCGGGGTCGATGGTGGCGATCAGCTCGCCGCCCCAGTAGACGTTGACGATGTTCTCGCCCAGCGAGCCGCCGATGTTCTCGCCGTCGCCTGCGTCGAAGCTGAGCGTGTAGGTCTCGCCGTTGTCGACGCCCTGCACGTCCTGGCCGACACGGATGTCGCCCGGCGAGGCTTCGAGGTCGAGCCAGTTCTCGCCGTCGGTCGGGTCGATGTTGCCGCGCCCGTCGTTGTGGACGTCGAGATCGTCGAACTGGTTGTCGGCGGTCCAGCCGGGGATCGAGCCGGTGCCGACATAGCCGTAGAATGTGGTGGTCAGGCCGGTGACGTCCTCGAACGAGCCGTTGACGATCAGGTTGTCGCCGCCTCCGGTGCCGGTGCCGCCGCTGTCGCCGTAGATCGTGTCGTTGCCACCTTCGCCGAAGATGATGTCGTCGCCGTCGCCGCCGTAAAGCGTGTCGTCGAAGCCGACGCTGCCGGACTCGACGATCGACACGTTGTCGATGGACGCGCCATACTTGTCATCCGGGCCGACGCCTTCGAATTCCAGCCGGTCCGAACCATCGCCCGACCCGCCGACGATGTCGAAGGTGTAGCTGTCCATCTCGCCCTGATCGGGGTCGATGGTGGCGATGAGTTCGCCGCCCCAGTAGACGTTGATCGTGTTCTCGCCCAGCGAGCCGGGCACACCCTGGCCGTCGCCGGCGTCGAAGGTCAGCGTATAGGTCTGGCCGTCGACAACGCCCTGGATGTCCTGGCCGACGCGGACGTCGCCCGGCGACGCTTCGAGGTCGAGCCAGTTCTCTCCGTCGGTCGGGTCGATGTCGCCGCGCCCGTCGTTGTGGACGTCGAGGTCAGAGTTCGGGTCCGCTGCCGTCCAGCCGGGGATCGCGCCGGTGCCCACGTAGCCGTAGAAGGTGCTGGTCAGGCCGGTGACGTCCTCGAACGAGCCGTTGACGACAAGGTTGGCGCCGCTGCCGCCGCCGCCGGGCGCACCGGGGCCGCTGCTGTCGCCGTAGATCTCGTCCTCTCCGGTGCCGCCAAAGACGGTGTCCTCGCCCTCGCCGGCATAGACGGTGTCGTCGCCCTGACCGGATTCGACCAGGTCGTCGCCCTCGAAGGCCTGCACGATGTCGTCCTGCGGGGCCTCACCGGGCAGGATGGCATCGTTGTTGTCGATGCGGTCGCCCTCGGGGTCGCCGAGGTAGTTGAGGTCGATGGTGTCGGCACCGGCCGTGCCTTCGACGATGCCGTCGCCCGTGCCCATGCCCATCGGCACGTTGTAGACGGCGACATAGTTGATCTCGCCGTTGAACTGCTGGTCATAGACGCCGTCGTCGGCCTCGCGGGCGCCGAAGGTGAAGGCCTGAATGTCCTTGTCGGTGATTTCCAGCGTCAGGCCGGTGACGGCCGAGGTCAGGATGGTTTCGGTCCCGTCGGTGACGTTTTCAACCTTGAGCCGGGCGCCGTCGGCCACATCGAAGCTGTAGGTGACGCGTACGTCGTCGCCGGGCGCAAAAAATCCGGCGGCGGTTTCGAATGTCACCGTGGCGGGGCCGCCATAGCTGGTGCCCACGGTGTGTTCCACGACCACGCGGCCGTCGGCGGTGACGTCGATGCCGAACCAGCCGTCATCGGCCTTGTCGGCCTCTTCACCCCGGCTGACGATCGTGTTGCTGCCCGCGCCCACATGGGCGCCTTGGGTGAATTCCACCTCGACGGTGCCGCTGTCGATGTCGAAACTGGTGTCGGTGACCGCCTGTTCGGCATTGGCGTATTCGTCGATGCCGTCGGTTTCGAGTGCGCCGTTCACCGCTGCGGCACTGTTGTAGAACACCGCGTCCTGCGACAAACCATCCGCAAGGCCCGTGTCGGCGGTCGCGTTGCCGGCGATGAAGTCCCACAGCCCGATCAGGTTCGGGTTAGTGGGGTTGTTGAACGTGTTGTCGCCACCAGACATCTATTCACTCCGCTACACGGGTCTCCCGGTCACCAATGACCAAGCCTTCCCTGCGTTTCCTTGTCTTCAGCGCGGCGGAAACCGCCGTGCCGTCCTTCGGAGACGAGGTCTGCAAACGAACCGCCGATGGTCTGTCCCGGCTGGCAGGATGGCGCTGTCGCGTCCATCCGGGGCCAATCCCGGTCCCTGTACCCTTGGCGGCCGCCCCCACGGCCTGCTTGGTCGCCCCTAACGAGCGCTCTTTTTGTACGGGCGGTGGGGCTGTCGCCGGAAAGAAAAAGCGGCACCGCGGTCATCGCACGGCCGTTTCGCCGCCACATTTGCCCGCACCCGCCACAATTCGGGATGTGGCGTTTTCCGGGCAGTGAACTGCGCCCTGTCCAATTTTTTACTTCTATTTTTCAGAAACTTGAGCCCGGGCACCGGATCGCGGCCGGCGCGCTGGCCGGGGCAATTGCATGGCGCATTGGGCGTGATGCCGGAAACAGTCGCGCCACCCTTTGCGGATTGTGTGCACGGCTTTGGCCCGCGCGCGCCACGGCGGGTGCGTTCGCGTTGCAGGCGCAATCGCCGCCGGCATGAGCCACTGGCGACCGATCGGGAACAGTTGGCTCTGCGCCCGTCCGAATCGGGGCGCAATCACGCCCCATTTCCCGCAGGGCCGATCCGGCCCCTGCCCTTGCGCCGCCGCCGCGCTTCTGGAAACACTCTGACGCAGCAAGGAGGCACGCGATTGACCCTGACACTTGCCGACATTCTGGCCGCGCGACGCCGGATCGCGGGCGTGGCCGATGGCACGCCGATGGTGCCCTCGGCGCATCTGTCCGAGATGGCCGGGCAGCCGTTCTGGCTGAAGCTGGAGAACATGCAGCCCATCGGCGCCTTCAAGCTGCGCGGCGCGCTGAACGCGGTGGCGGGCCTGCCGGACGGCACCGGCGGCGTCACCTGCTGTTCCACGGGCAACCACGGGCGCGGCGTGGCCCATGCCGCGCGGGCGCGCGGAATGCGGGCGGTGATCTGCATGTCGCGGCTGGTGCCGCAGACCAAGATCGACGGCATCCGCGCGCTGGGGGCAGAGGTGCGCATCATCGGCGACAGCCAGGACGCGGCCGAGGCGGAAAGCCGACGTCTGGCGGCCGAGGAGGGGCTGGTCGAGATCTCTCCCTTCGACGATCCGGCCGTGATCGCGGGACAGGGCACCATCGGGCTGGAGATGCTGGAGGCGGTGCCGGACCTGTCGACGATCCTCGTTCCCTTGTCGGGCGGCGGGCTGGCGGCGGGGATCGCGCTGGCGGCCAAGGCGATCAATCCGGGGCTGAAGGTGATCGGCATCACGATGGACCGGGGCGCGGCGATGCACGCGTCGCTTCGCGCGGGCCGCCCCGTCGAAGTGACGGAAGTGCCCAGTCTTGCCGACAGCCTTGGCGGCGGGATCGGGCAGGACAACGCGCTTTCCTTTCCGATGTGCCGCGACCTGCTGGACGACACGGTGCTGGTCACCGAGGAGGAAATCTATCGCGCCATGCAGCGGTTGTATTACGAAGACCGGATCGTGGCCGAGGGCGCCTGCGTGGTGGGTATCGCGGCGCTGGCGGCGGGCAAGCTGCCGCCGCTCGCCGGGCCGGTGGCCACGGTCATCACCGGGCGCAACGTGGACATGGGGATGTTCACGAAGGTCGTGACCGGGCGGGACGTGGTGCTGGGCGATCTGGTGATCGGGGGGCAGCCCTATGGCGCATGAGGTGCGCATCCTGACAGAGGCCGACCTGCGCGGGCTGATCGGGCTGGACCGGGGGCTGGTCGACGTGGTCGAGGGCGCCTTTGCCGCGCTGTCGGGCGGGGCGGTGGTGATGCCGCCCGTGATGTCGATGGAACTGGCCGGCGCGCATGGCGAGGTCGACGTCAAGACGGCCTATATCCCCGGCCTGCCGGGGTTCGCCATCAAGGTCTCGCCGGGGTTCTTCGACAACCCCAGGCTGGGGCTGCCCAGCCTGAACGGGCTGATGATCCTGTTCTCCGCGCGCACCGGGCTGGTCGAGGCGCTGTATCTCGACAACGGCTATCTGACCGACCTGCGGACCGCCGCCGCCGGGGCGGTGGCGGCGCGCCATCTGGCCCCCGCGCGGGTCGAGACGGCGGGCGTCATCGGCACCGGCGTGCAGGCTCGGTTGCAGATCCGGGCGGCGCGGCTGGAGCGGGCGTTCTCGCGCGTGCTGGTCTGGGGGCGCGACCCGGACAAGGCCGCCGCCTGCGCCGCCGACCTGGCCGCCGACCTGGGCATCGAGGCGCGGGCAGAGCCCGACCCCGCCCGGCTGGTGGCCGAAAGCCAGCTTGTCGTGACGACGACACCCGCGACAGAGCCTGTCCTGCGCGCGGACTGGCTGCACCCCGGCCTGCACGTCACCGCGATGGGATCGGACCAGGCCGGCAAGGGCGAGCTGGAGCCCGCCGCGCTGATCGCCGCAGACCTTTACGTTGCGGACCGCATCAGCCAGTGCCGCGCGATGGGAGAGTTGCGCGGCGCGATCGCCGCAGGGCTGTGGACGCGGGGCGACCCGCCGGAACTGGGCGACATCGTTACAGGGGCCGCGCCGGGGCGCATGTCCGACGACGCCGTGACGATCTGCGACCTGACCGGCACCGGCGCGCAGGACACCGCCATCGCCAGCCATGTTCACGCGATGATCGCTGGCCAACCGGGCGGAACCACGGTGCGGACCTGAGCCAAGCCGCGCGTGCCCCCTAAAGCCAACCGGATTGGAAACAATCGCCGCAATTCGTTCACGGTGTTGCCCCGGTGCGGTCATTTCCGCGTGAGAGGCTTGGCTATCGGTCGAACGGCACCTCATCTGAATGAGGCAGTCGAACCCGATGCCAAGCCCAAGGAGGTGCCGCGATGGCACAGACGCATGAGACCGACCAGAAGACAGAGGCGCCCCAGACCGCCCTGTCATCCTCTGCCCCGCTGACGCTGGCCGAACGCCGGCGGCTGATGCAGACAGAGACGCCCCCCGAGGCGCCCCGCCCGATCTTTCACGACTGGGCGATGATCTGAGCCTGCCTTCCCGGCGGTCCGCACCGCGTCAGGCTGATGCGGGCTCGAACGGGGGCAGACATGGGCGAGCCTGCGACGGTCAATGACCAAGGCACCCACGGCAGGCAACTGGAAGGCCTTCGGCGAGACTTTCGCGCGGGACGCGCCGGCATGTGCCTGCGTGTTCGGCGCCGAGCCACCCTAGGCCGGGGCTTTTTCGAGCGCCCTGTAGAGATCCTCGAAGATCGCATCCCGCGCCACGTCATAGGCCTCGCGCATCAGGTGCCGGTCGGAGCCGTGCCTCCAGTAGAGGGACTCGTCGAGTTCCGGCGCGCGCGTCATATGGGTGGGCACATAGCCCTCGTCCAGGATCCAGGCCACGTTGATGATGTCCCAGATCACCCATGTCTTGGTCGCAGTGTTCGAGATCGCGTATTTCTTGTGCAGGGGATTGTTGGTGTAGAGGTACCAGAGGTAGTCGCCGATGGCCCCTCTGCCCTTGACGAACTCACGCATCTCCGGGAGCGAGATCGTAAGCTGTGCGCCCACGTGATATCCCGGCAGATAGACATGCGGCACCCCGCTGTCGAAGAGGAGCCGGGAGGACAGCCTGTCCTGCACGAGGTTCAGCGAGGGCTCGTTGCTGAACGGCGCATAGCTTGGAAATCCCGAGGTCCAGACCACGACAAGATTGTCGATGATATCGGGGGCCTTCAGGAGTGCGGACCCGATATTGGCAAGGGCGCCCATGGCAAGCACATAGACCGGGCCTTCGTCGCGCTTGCGCGCCTGGGCGATGATGAACTCCGCCGCCTCGGATTCTATCGGGTCGTCGTAGCTCGACAGGTGCGCGGGCGACCCGCGAAAGACCTTGCCTTCGGGGCTCTCGCGGCAGGCCTCGAAGACGCGCAGGATTTCCTCGTAGGATCGTTCTTCGCCCACGTCGGGCGTCACGAACTCGATGTCGTCCGCGGTGCGTCCCTCGGCGAGCAGGCGCTTTGCCCAGCCCGCGAAGGGACCGATGAACTTCTGGTCGTGGTCCGAGTCGGTCCCGCCCTGCAACGCCGCAACGGCGTCGTAGAGGCCATCGCGATGATGCAGGAACGAATAGGGTGCCGCCGTGACCCCCTCGAGCCTAAGCCGGTCCTGCGACAGGAGGGCCCATGCCAGGGCGTACTGGTCGTCGATCTCGTTCGCTGCATCGGTGTCGATGATGACCCGCGGCATGGGACCGGGGCGCCCGAGACGTTGCGTCATCAACGCGGGGTCCAGCTTTGGGAATCTGCTTGCGGCTTCTTCGAGCGACGTCATGGAGAACCTCCTAGTTTCCGAAGCCCTTGCCGAAGGCCTCTTCCTTGATGAACCGCTCGGTGATGAGCAGAAGAATGATCCCGGGCACGGTCACGACGAGCGTGATGCCAGCCGCCGACGCGTCGAGCGTTCCGCCCGAGATCTTCGAGAACAGAAGCGTCGGGAGGGTCACGATCTTTCCCTGCCCCATGAAGAAGGTCAGCAGGAAGATGTTCGTCGACACCAGAAAGGTGAACAGCGCCCCCGCCACCACACCCGGCAGAAGCATCGGAAGCGTCACCATGCGCAGGACCTGCCAGCGGCTTGCGCCAAGGATCATCGCCTGCTCTTCGAAATCCTTTCCCAGCCCCTGGTAGACCGCCGTCAGCATTCGGATCATGTAGGGGATCGTCGGGATGAGGTGGACGATGATGATCCCGATGTAGCTGCCCGCCAGACCGATCTGGATGAAGATCATCAACAGCGCGATGCCGATTGCCGCTTCCGGCACGATCAGGGGCATCGACAGAAAGAACTCGAAGGCCGGCTTGCCGCGAAAATTCTCACGCGCGAGGACGCGCGCGGCGGGCAGGCAGATCACGAGACAGATGATCGTCACGACGCATCCGATGAAGACCGTGTTGATCGTCGCCTCAAGGACCTGGCTGTAGGGCGAGAAGACGTAGTCCCATGCAAGCGGCAGGATGGATTTTTCACGTTGTTCGAGCCACCAGGTTCCAGGGAGCAGATCAGGCCAGGCCCAGCGGAATGCGAGGCTCTGGATGATCAGCGGAATGAAGGGCCCGAGGATGAATCCGGCGATCAGCCACAGGTAGACCTTCTGGAAGGGCGACAGCCGTTCGTTCAGGGCGACGACAGAGGATTTGCGGTTCGCCATGGTCAGTGTCTTCCGATGCGCCGCTCGTAGCGGCGATAGACGGCGAGATAACTGTAGAGGATGATCCCGGCGATCAGCGCGATTGACACGACCGTTGCCATGCCCTGAAGCTGGAGAGTGTAGTCGGCGTCATTGAAGTAACGCCACGCCACGACCGGCAGGGTATCGGGAAATCCTCCGCCGAGAATGAACGGAGCCTCGAAAGCCCCGATGTTGAACGCGAAGATGATGAGCGTCGACGAAATGATGCCCGGCATGATCTGCGGCAGCGTGACCTGGAAGAAGATCTGACGCTTGTTGGCTCCGAGGATGGCCGCGGCCTCTTCGGTCTCGCGGCCGACGCCGAGCAGAACGGCATAGATCGTAAGCGCGACGAACGGTGTCTGCTTCCAGACGTAGACCGCGATGATGCCCCAGCCCATGTGGGTCTTGAGGATCTGCGGGAATTCCGAGGGGTCGTCGATGAACCCGGTAAAGGCCATGAGGCGCGAAAGCATCCCGCCGTTGCCCAGCATGATGACGGCAAGCGCAATGCCCACCGTGTAGGGGATCATGAGGGGCAGCTTGTAGAGATACTTGTAAAGCGTCTTGCTCGGGAAGCTGCGCACCAGAGCGACGGCGAGCACGATCCCGAACACAAGGGAAATGAAGGTTGCCGCGAAGGCGTAATAGAGCGTCAGCCAGAGCGATCGCCAGAAGAAGGCGTCGCTCCACAGCGCGGCGAAGTAGGTGGGATCGGGGAACGTGTTCACCCCGAACCACGGCGCAAAACCCAGAGATTGCATGACGCCAAGGACCAGCGCGCCTCCGAACAGAACCGTCAGGACGGTCATGACCGGCAGAAGCTGGACCCACATCAGCCTCCGTTCGCGCCTGTGGCGGAGAAGTTCGGTTGTTCTTGCGTTTGCCATCTTGCTTGATCGGACGGGGCCCCGGCGATGACCGGGGCCCCGTCGTCTTCTTTACTTCAGGTTCGCAATCGCGCGTTCCACGATCACTTCGATCGGGTCCGAACTGTCGCGCTCGATGTACTCGAGCCATGTGGCTTCGATCACATCGACCAGAGTTGCGTTGGTGTCGGGCGCGGTGTTGGCATCCAGTTCAGCCTGCGTCACACCGACGAAGCCCGGAGATGCATCGGTCAATTGCGCGACCTCTGCGTCCGTCAGCTTCCACGGATCGATGCCCGGGGGCATGCCCGCGATCTCGAGCTTGGAGGCCTGCGCATCCACCGAAGCCATGAAGTTGGCCATGACCATTGCGGCGGCCGGGTTGGGTGCGTTGGCGGGGACGACAAGATAATTCTTGTTCTTGATCATGTTCCCTTCGGGAAAGATGAACTGTTCCGCCCCTTCGGGATAGGTCCCGTCACGAAGTCCGATCGCCACGCCGTAAAGACCGAACGTGCAGGCGAAATCGATCTCACCGTTCAGGAACAGGCCCAGAAGCGCAGACGGATCTTCCGGATACCGCGCATTGCCCCCCGACGCGCCCAGCAGCAGCGGATCCAGCGACTTGAGATACTCCATGCCCGGTTTGATCAGCCGTGCCAGTTCCGCAGCGCCCACATCGGTCACCGAGTTCTGGAACGGAACCGCCCCGTTGCCGTCGGGGTTGTGCGCATAGACGGCCGCCTGAACGAAGGTGTTGCCGATGAAGTGCGGCGGCTTCACGTAGGCGAACTTGCCCGGGTTGGCCTCGAGATACGCCGTCATCTCTTCGAATGTTGCGGGCGTGTCGTCCCTTGAGACGCGGGCGGTGTTCACCGCGCAAACGTATTGCTGGCCAGACCACGGCATCTCTGACGCGTTGGTCTCGACACCGAAGTCGCGCAGGTTCAGAAGCGACCGCGGGTCTTCGGGATCCCATTCGATGTTGGCGCTGTTGGGAAGCTTGTCGGCAAAGGCCCCGAAGAGAGCGTCCTGCCGCTTCAGCGTCGCAAAGTTCTCGCCGTTCACCCAGATCGCATCGACGCTGCCCTCGCCAAGCCCCTTGCCGGAGCCTATCTCGGCGAGAACCAGATCGACGGCGTCCTTTGTGCCGGTGATGCGAACCGGGTTGAGCGTCACGCCCTCGGCCGCGAGGCCCGGAACGGCGAAACGATCCATCCAGATGTTGATCTGGTCGCTTCCGCCCCAGTAGTAGAGGTTGATCTCACCCTCTGCCTTGGCGCGTTCCTGCACCTCTTCCCATGAGATGTTCCCTGACACGACCGCGTCGCGGAACGCGCTCACGTCCTGTGCAACGGCCGCGTTGACCAAAAGGCCAAACAGGACAGCTCCACTCAGCAATGCTTTCTTCATATTCTCCTCCTCTGATGTCGTCTTCCGAAGTCATGGTTTTTGGTGGTCTTGTATGATCCAGATGCGGTCTGGCGGAATGGTCAGCCAAACGTCCTCCCCGACGTCGATCTCGCGCCGGGACTGCTCTGTGACCGTGATCTTTTCCCCATTGCAATCAACGCTGTAAGAGATGTTCGCGCCGAAGAAGTCCCGCGCGACGACCTTTCCCTTCGTGGCGTTCTCCACGGCGGGTTCCGCGCCGAGATGCAGGTCGATCGCCTCGCTTCGCAACATGACGTGTCCCGCACCGTCGCGCACGTCGTGGGCCGTGCGATCGAATTTCAGCGTCCCGAAGGCGGCCTTTGCCTTGGTCCCGCTGAGCTCGGCCCTGAAGACATTGGTCGCCCCCATGAAGTCGGCGATCTCGATGCTGTTGGGGCGCTTGTAAAGCGCGTCGGGCGTATCGTACTGCGCCAGATCGCCGTTGAAGATGACGGCCACCCTGTCGGCCAGTTCCATGGCCTCGATCTGATCATGGGTGACGAAGATCGTCGTAATGCCGAGACGCTGTTGCAGATCACGGATGAAGCGGCGCATTTCCCCGCGCAGCTTGGTGTCGAGGTTCGCGAGCGGCTCATCCATCATGAGAACGGACGGCTTTGTGATAAGCGTCCTTGCGATCGCCACACGCTGCATCTGGCCGCCGGAAAGTTGCGCCGGAAAGCGATGGCGGAACTGCTGGAGCTGAACGACCTCGAGGATCTCTTCAAGGCGCTGCTCGATCTCGGCCCTTGGCGTTCCGCGCACCTTCAGGCCGAAGATGACGTTCTTCTCGACCGTCATGTGCGGAAACAGGGCGTAGCGCTGGAACACCATGCCCACGTTGCGGTTCTGCACGGGCACTTCGGAGACGTCCTCGCCGTCAAAGCAGATCTCGCCCCCCGAAGGCACCTCAAGCCCCGCGATCATGCGCAGCGTCGTGGTCTTTCCGCAGCCCGATGGTCCGAGCAGGGCCACCAGTTCACCCGACCTGATGTCAAGGTCGATGTTGGAAATCGCGACGAAACTGCCGAATTCCTTGCGCACCGCCTTGAGTTGGACAGCCGTCATGAAGAGCCCCCCATTGTCCGAGGCAGTCCGCCGTGGGCCGGGATCACGCGCAATGGCGCCATCCCGCACCACTCGGCGAACTCAGCGAAGACGGAACGCACCTGTCCGGGGACAAGGATGAAATGGTGCTCAAGCCCGTGTTCCATGACCGTGGTCACGATGTCCCGGGCCGAACAGGGGCCGTCGGCGCTCGAGAATGCCTCGACCCAACCGCGGCACCCGATGAAACCGGCGGCGGATCCTTCGGCGACGGTCCCTTCGGCACAGAAATACGCGGCTCCATGGCGGGAAACGCGCAGGACGCTGACCGGACCGTGGGCGAATTCGTAGTCGGCGATCGCCCCGTAGATCGGCCCCGCCTCGGTGCCGCGTCCGATCATGGGGTGATTGACCCAGGCGACATCGCCGCCGGCCATGTAGAGAGGCCCGCCGCCGCCGTGCCACATCAGGATCTGATCGCGTTCGAAGTCGGGCGAGGTCATGTCGAGCAGACATCCAACCCGGCCGGTCAGTGCCCTTGCGACAAGCTGCGTCACGGCACCGAGCACGTCGCCCTCGGACGCCACGGGAAGCCCGTCCGTTTCCTCCAGCCAGCTGAAGGCCGCGCCGGGATGCATTCCCGGCGACTGCTGCAAGGCAGGCCAGTCGGAGACCGCGAGCGCATCGTAGTCACCGTCCGCCGCAATGGCCCGCAGCGCCAGCGCGGCGCGCGCCGTCAGGGCCATCTGCTCGTCGCTCACCTGGCGCACGGTGGCCGCCCGGGACATGGCCTGCACCTCTGCGACGACGTCTTCGGCCGACTGCGCCGCCATCAGGTCCGTCATGCGGTGGATATCCACATGATCCGTCCAGACACCCAGCCGCCTGAGCAGGCTGTCGGTCGAGACCTCCATGTTGTAAAATGTCATCGCGAGGCCGCCGACCACGCCGATCCGCGCGCCGTCAAGCGACTTGCGTGCGGACAGCGCCCGGATCGTCTGGGTCAGGCGGGCGGTCAGATCCGGGTCCCGCGGCCCGCCCAGATACCACTGAACCGGATTGTCCTCGAGGTTCCTCACCCCGCGCGCGATGGACATTGACATGTTCAGCGACACGAAGTTGTTGAGCTGGATATCGTCCACGTGAGACGGCTCGGGTGTCGCCCAGACGCCAAGCGGGACGGGTTCGCGGGCAATCTCGCGAACGACGTCGCCCATGGTGAAGCCACCATGCAGGAGGATGATCGCATCCGCGCCCTGCCCTCGCACATCCGCCACCGCATCGCGCGCTTCGCGGGCGTCCATGGGCACTGATCTGGCGGTGACAATACGTGCATTCTCACCCGCTGCCAGGTCGGTCAGCCAGCCGGTGCAATCCTCGAACACGCCATGCTTTTGTGGATAATAGCTTGGCAACGAGGCGGTGATCAGGCCGATGGTCAGTGACATGGTCGTCCGGTTCCTCCTTTACGCGCCTGTCTGGCGCGGTCCGGTGCCGGCCAGATCGAAGTTGATGGGGCCCAGGCGAAAGACCATATCGAAAAAGACGGGCGAGCCGTCGGTGTCGAACGCCGTACAGGCCTGGGAGAGGATCGGTGTGTTGACCGCGATCTCAAGCAGATCCGCCACTTCGGGATCTGCAACCAGGCAGTCGATCGTTTCGCAGGCGCTGGACCACTGAAGCTGGAAGTCATGCCGGAGGATCCGCAGGATCGACTGGTTCTGTCCGGATTGCGGGAAGTGATCGGATGATATGCCCGGCACCAGCCGCCTTGGAATCCAGGTCCAGGTCAGCATGCGGGGAACCCCGTCAACCGTCCGCAGCCGGTCCACGCGCACCAGCGGTTCGTCGAAGTACGCCGCAACCGCCGGCGGCACGCGTTCATCCGCGGCTTCGATCCCGAGGAGCTTGGCACCCGGCACGCGCCCCTCGATCAGGACCTTGTCGGTAAAGGACACAAGACAGGTTGATGACGGCGGCGACAGCGTGGCCACGTGGTATCCACTGCCACGTCTGGACGTGAGAAACCCGTCCCGAACGAGGAGTTCCAATGCCTTGCGAACCGTCACCCGGCTCACTTCGAAGGCGCGCGAAAGGTGCTCTTCGGTGGGCAGACGCATCCCGATGGCGTATTGCCCGCTATGGAGCCGCCCAAGGATCTCGTCATGCACGACCTGGTATTTCGGGGTGCCGGTCACGCGAATGCCTCCTTGAGCGCCGCCAGCCGCTCGCGCCCGGTGGTCTTCATCCAGCGCTCCATCGCCGCCGGCCCGTCGGCGCCGAAGATGCCGATCGCATCGCTCCAGATGGCGCGCCCGCACATGAATCCCTTCGCCTTGACCCCGGCCTTTCGCGACATCAGCAAGGCGTCGCGGAACTGCTCGAAGGTCACGCCGGCGCTGAGATAGAGAAGCGGAATGTCTCCGGCCGCCTCGGCTGCGGAACGGAAGGCCGCAAGTTCGGCGTCGGGCGACAATGCCTTGCCCCGATGGGCCATGCTTATGGGAACTTCGACCTTGAGAATGTCGATCCCGAATTCCGGCGCGGCGAAGGATTGCGTGGTGGCCCGGACAAGCCCCGGCTTTGCAAGAGCGAAGTCCACCGAGGTTCCGTCGGGTATCGAGCGGTCATAGACGATGGGTTCAAAGAGGAATTTCACCCCGAATTCCCGACACTGCCGGCCGATCGAGGCGACGAGGTCCATCTTGCGCCGGTTAAGGTCTTCGGCATCGTTCGGACCGTAATAGAGGAAGAACTTGAGCACGCCGACCCCCAGCGCCGGGAAATCGGAGACGCTGAGGTTGTCGGGAAGCCGGGTCATCCGATCCACGTCCGAAATGTGATAGACGTCCGCTTCGTAGGCCATCATCCGGGTGCATGACGGATCGTAGAAGCCAAGCAAATCGCGCCCGAGCGTTGCATCCACAAGCAGGGTGGTCGCGTCTGGGCTGAGCGTTTCCACAACGATGCGCTTGAAGTCGAAAAGGTCCGTTTCCATGGCGCTTGCGCCGCGTCCCTCACGCAGTGCCGCCGCCAGTCCGCTGCCCTGATCCACCGCGACCCCGAAGATCGGTCCCTCGCCCAGCACGATTACAAACCCCCCATGCGAATGTCGGGGAAGAAAGGCGTGTCGGACGGCGCACACCAGAGATGCAGCATCTCGTCGGTGGGTTCGAGAAACGAGATCGAGAACCCGCCCATTTCCTGTGTCGTCACGTAGCTTCCCACCATCGGCGCAACCGCCGTGATCCCCCTTGCGTCGAGACCTTTGCGCGTCTCTTCCCAGATTGTCAGGAGCTCCATCAGCGTGGTTCCGCCCATTCCGTTGACGATCACGCAGGCCCGCGATCCCGATGCCATCGGCCGGTCCGACAGAAGCGCATCGACCATGCGGGCCACAAGCGCGCGGACCGGGCCGGCCTTCACCCGGCCGACACCCGGCTCGCCGTGAACGCCCATGCCAAGAAAGATCTCGTCATCCGGCAGGCTGAACATGCGCTCTCCAGTCAGCGGGGAGACCGGAGGAGAGACGGCGGCGGCCAGGGTCACCAGGCGCTCGCGCACGGCGGCGCCTAGCGCCAGCAACTCCTCAAGCCCGGCGCCCGCCTCCGCAGCGGCGCCCAGGATCTTGTAGATGAACATCGTGCCCGGTGCCCCGCGCCGGTCTTCCCGGCGCTCGGGGGGCGCGGCCGCGATGTCGTCGTACATCGGCAGCGGCACCGTCCGGATGCCGGCGTCCTGCGCCATCATCGCCGCCGCGCGCCCGTTGATCAGGTCGCCCGAATGGCTAGAGATCAGAAGGATCGACCCGGCCTTGCCGGTCACCTCGGCGATCCCGTCGAGGATCAGGTCGGCGGAGGGGGCCGCAAAGACGTCGCCTGCGACATTCGCATCGAGCACCCCTTGTCCCACAAAGCCCATCGCGATGGGTTCGTGGCCGGAACCGTTCCCGATCAGGAGTGTGACCTTCTCATCGGGGTCTTTCCTGTGTGTCGCCCGGATGATGATCCGCGGGTCGGTGTCGCCGCGCCGGACCTGCGGGAACGCGCTGACAAAGCCGTCGAGCATGTCGTCGACCATCGTCTCGGCACTGTTGAAGAGTTTCTTCACGGCGCCACCTCGTCGAGAGCACGCAGGATGAGGACGACCGAAACCGCCCCGGGGTCGAGGTGCCCCCGGCCACCGCCTTCGACGTATTGCGCCCGGCCCCGCCGCGCGCAGAGGTCCCTTGTTCGATCGCGCCCCGCCTCCGCCGCCGCGATGGCGGCCTGTAGTGAACCGGCTTCGAGAGCTTCCACCGCAGGGCCCAGCGCATCAACCATGCTCTTGTCACCCGCAGCGACATCGCCGAGGTCGCAGATGCGGGCAAGAGCCCGCGCGAGGCCTTCGGCAAGGGGCGCGCCAGTGTCGAGATGGGCCTCGATCTCAAGCAGGATCAGTCCGAAGAGCGTGCCTGACGCCCCACCCGAGGCGCGCATGAACGCCTTGGCACGATGGCCATCGCCGGCCGCCCCGGCCCTGGTCAGCCCGCGCAGCATCGTGGCGCCGTGGTCCCCGTCGCCCACGGCCGCGTCCAAGGCGTTGAGCCCTTCGGCCTCGGCGGCGAAACGCGCCCGAAGCACCTGAAAGAACGGCTCAGCCGACATCGCCGAACACATCCTTCAGATACGCCAGCGTCCTTGCGGCCGCATCGGTGGCATCGGGCTCGATATCCCGCCAGATGTTGAGGTCCCGGCTGGATGGATGCCCTGCCATGACGAACATCTCGGCCACGATCCAACCCGAATACCCGATCTCCGCGAGAGCCGCGGCATCCGCCGGGAAATCGTATCTTCCCGACCCGGGACGACCGCGGTCGTTGTCGGACACGTGGTAGTGTACCAGCGCAGGTCCTGCGGCGCGGATCGCGGCGGGCGGATCCTTCTCTTCGATGTTCATGTGGAAGCTGTCGAGCAACACGCCGATCCGGTCCGATCCGGTGGCCCGCGCGATGGCGCAGGTCTCGGCTGCGGTCGAGGTCAGATCGCTTTCGAAGCGGTTCAGGGCTTCGATTCCGAGCGTCACGTCGTGATCCCTCAGCGTCCCGTCGAGCCGCGCCAGTGTCTCCGCGGCCCGCGCTGCACGCGCCTCCTTGTTCGCGGGATCGAAAACGCCCCAGGGCGCAGCGACGACGCCGGCAAGCCCCTTTGCCCCCAATCTCGCGGTAACTTGAATGGCCTGGGTCAATGTCGCGACGGCGTTATCGCGAACACTTGCCGAGTCGGATGTCGGATCGGCCTCGGGGCCAAGCCCCGTCGAGCAGGTCAACTCGAGGCCGCAGCCCGCTGCCTGCCGTCGGATCTCGTCCGCGCGATCCATGCCGATGCCGAGAAGCGAAAGCTCGACGCCGTCATAGCCGATGTCGGACGCGATGCGGAAAATGGGTTCCGGGTCATCCGTCCAGTTCCTCATCCAGAGACCAGCGTGAACTCCAAACCTCATGCAGCGCTCTTTCCCCAAGATCCACGCGACCACATTAGTAATAACAAATTAGACATGTCAATTCCTGCGTGAAGGCGGGTCAGATTTCGGCGCGCGCCGCCGACCGTCGAGACTGCATCGTCAGAAGAAGCAGGCCAAGCGTCGCAACGGCAGCACTCGCCGCGAAGGAAATCGAGAGGTCGCCCGTGCGATCGAGAAGCGCGCCTGCTGCCCACGGGCCGGCCAGACCTGCGACCCCCCACCCGGTGAAGACCACGCCAAAGGCGCCTGGAAAGGCCTCGGGTCCGACCTGCGCACGAACATAGAGCGGCATGTTGGCGGCGAAGTGGCCGTAGGCGAACGCGGCGAGGAACAGCCAGGCGACCAGGGCTTCCGCGGCATTCGCCAGAAGCAGCCCGAAAAGCGCGACAACGCTAAGGATGAGCGACAGCGAGACACCGCGAAGAGAGCCGAACCTGCCGGCGACCGGCGATGCGGCAAGCCGTCCGGCCGTGTTTCCCGCTGCGGCCAGAAACAGGGCAAGACCGGCGATCATGACGCCCGCGCCGCCACCGACGATCTGGGAAGCAAAGCCCAGCACGACAAGCCCCGGACACGAACCCGCCGCGAAGATCGCCCATAGCAGCACCGTGTTGGGGTCCGCCTGAAACAGCCGCCGGCCGGGTGTCGCCGTAGCGGGCGCAACCGAGCGCGTTGCACCGCCCAGCGCGGCGGCGACCGCCACAACGGCAAGGCACACGCCTGCCGGAAGTGTCGACCACAGCCCCATGCCGAGGTCCGCAAGCCACAGGCTGAGCGGTCCGAAGACCGCGCCCCCCAGCCCGAAGGCGGCGACGCTGACAGGCAGCAGGACGTTCGGCATGGGCGAGGATGCGGCCAGCGAGAGCGCAAAGTTGTAGAGCACGCCCGACAGAAAGCCGAAGGCTAGGCCGTAGCAGGCGAAAAAGACCGGGAATGTCGGGCTGGCATTCGCCGCGACCAGCGCAAGCGCGGCGGCCCCGCAAAGACTGGCAAGAGAGTATCCTTGCGACATCCCGCGTACGAGCGACGGACCTAGAAGGACTCCCACCGTGAAGCTGACCAGTGCGACCGAAAACACCATCGACGCGGCGGCGTTGTCGACCCCGAAACCCGCCCGAACGGCCGCAGAGTATCCAGACCAGCCATACAGGCTGCCGCCGGCAAAGCATCCAACGATGGGCAGGGCCGCAGCGACCCAGGGCGCGGCGAGAAAAATCGGTCCGGCTCCTCGATGAATTAATACAGACTTGTAGGAACAAATTTGCTGAGTCAATGTCGCCATGCAAGGGAGGTTGATTTGGTTCTGGTCATCGGAGCGGCATTGACGCCATACAACCGCCGGCGGGACGGCTCGTCCTTCCGTGACTGGGCCGCAAAGGCGTTCGAGAACGCGCTCGGGATGGCCGGGCTCGAGCGCTGCGATATCGACGCCTTGATCCTCGCCTCCGAAAGCGACTTCTTCACGCTCCAGCTGAACCCGTCTTCCATCCTCGCCCAAGAGCTCGGCCTCGTCGGCGCGCAGACAATGCGGGTCGAGGGCGGCGGCGCGTCGGGACAGCTGGCGGTGCATGCGGGCGCAGAACGCATTCTGTCGGACCGCGCCGCGCGCGTGGCGGTCATTGGCGTTGACGCGTCGGCCAGCAGCCTGGGCGGCGATGCCATGCGCAACCTCTACGGCTACTCCTTCGACTTCTGGACCGATGGCCTGACCGGCGCCACCTCGACCGCACTTTACGCCCTGTCGTGGCAGGCTTTCGCGGGGGCGCGGGATGCGACCGGGGCGGACCTGAACGCCGTTGCCACGAAGAACCGCGGCAACGCGATGCAAAACCCCAACGCGCATCTGCCGAGGGTCCATGGCGAGGGCGACTTCGACGCCTCGTCGATGATCGCCGCGCCCTACCGTCGACTTCACTGTTCGCCACTGAGCGACGGGGCGTCGGCCCTGATCCTGGCCTCCGAGAGCGCCGCTCCGGGCGCACGCCAGAAAAGCGCGCCGCGGATCACAGGCATCGGCTCTGCGTCGGATCATCCGGGCCTTGGGCATCGTGCGGATCATGGCACGTTCGCCGCCAAGTCCGCGGCCGCGCGGCGCGCCCTGGCGATGGCCGGCATTGCGGTTTCGGAGATCGACGTGGCCGAAGTCTACGACGCATATGCCGGTGCGGAACTCCAGTCCATGGAAGCCCTGGGTCTTTCGGAACATGCAATCCGTGACTCGAGAGAGGGCGTTTTCGGCTGCGATGGTGTCCGTCCGGTCAACCTGTCGGGCGGCCTTCTTGGACAGGGTGCGCCGGTCGGGGCCACGGGCGTGGGGCAAACGGCGACCTGCGCGCTTCTGCTCGAAGGGCGGTATCATCACGGCCTGCAACCCCAACGCTCCCTGCGGCACGCCCTAGCAGACACCCACGGGGGCTTGGCCACGACCTGCGCCGTCACTGTCCTGAGGCGAGGATCAGCGGAATGAAGCACCACCTGTCTCTGGACTACACCATCGCCGAGGGCTGGTTGCGCCCCTGGGTCGACGGCCTGCGGGACGGGCGTGCCGTCGCCTCGACATGCAGCCATTGCGACAATACCCAGTTCCCGCCCTTGCGCATCTGCCCCAACTGCCGGATGCCGTCCGACGGCTGGCGGGAGCTTCCGGGCGGGGCAACGCTGCTGCATCGGACATTCGGCTCGGATGGAGATTTCGCCCTCGCGCGGTTCGACGGCGCAGAGCGTTCCGCGGTCGTCCGCGCCGAGCACCTGCCAGGGGACGCGCGCCGGGGCCAGCTCGCCGCAGTCCCTGTCGGACACCCCCGGCTGATCCTGCAATCGGAGTCCCCGGAATGAGCGACTATCTCGACACTCTATCGGATGAGACGCTTGCCTCTCTCCATCTGGTTCGGAACGCGCGCGGCCGCTACGCGATCACATGGCTCGAGGACTACAACATCTTCAAGGCGACGGTGGGGCGCCATCTCGGGCCGGAGGACCGCGACAGGACCGCGATGATATTCGAGGCGCCCGACGGCTCGGTCAGCACGCAAAGCTTTGCAGAGATCGACGCGGCCGCGACCGCCCTTGCGGCAAGGCTTCGCGAGCTGGGCTACCGCAAGGGCGACCCGATCGGCATTCACACCGGGCAGCACCCGGACACCGGCATCGCGCATATGGCGATCGCCAAGATGGGCGGTGTCGCGGTCACGCTCTCCCAACTCTATGGCCCCGACACACTTGCTCATGCGATGAACGACTGCGGCGCGGGCGTCATTCTGACCAGCCAGGAGGCCTGGGCCCCGCTCGGCTCCGAGGCATTCCCGCGGCTGCGGCACGTCCTGATGAGAAACCCCGGTCCGAACCACATCGACCTGGGCGCCGCGATGCGCAACCCTCCCCCTGATTTCGAGCCCGCATACGGCGGTGCGGACGATCCCGCGCTTCTTATGTACACCTCGGGGTCGACCGGAAAGCCCAAGGGCATCGTGCACGGTCATCGCGTCCTCGCCGCCTATACGCCGTCGATCAACCTCTTTTTCAACCTCGCGATGTCGGACGAGGATGCAGTCTATTGGTCCCCCTCGGACTGGGCCTGGGTGGGCGGGCTTCTCGACATGCTATTTCCGGCCTGGATGGCGGGACGTCCGATCGCCACCTCGCTCGAGCGCTTCTCTGCGGACTATGCCTATGGCTTCATGAGCCGGCACAAGGTGACACATACCTTTCTGGCGCCCACCGCCATCAAGAGGCTTGCCCAGCACTCCGACCCGCACGCGGATCACGATCTTGCGCTGCGGGTCATCTGCACCGGCGGCGAGGCACTGGCGTCCGAGACCCTCGCATGGGCGGAGACCAAGCTGCGCGTGACCTGCAACGAGTTCTACGGGATGACCGAGGTCAATCACCTGATCGGGAACTGTGCCGCACTCTTCCCGCGCCGTCCCGGATCGATGGGGCGCGCCTATCCGGGCCATGACGTTCGTCTCGTCGACGGCGACGGCCGGGAGGTTGCCGATGGCGAGGCCGGGGAAGTCGTGACACCCCGGAGCGCGCCAACACGGTTTCTCGGCTACTACAACAATTCCCAGAAGACCGACGAAATGACCCTTGGCGACTACCTTCGCACGCACGATCTGGCTGTTCGCGATAGCGACGGCTATTTCTGGTACAAGGGCCGCTCGGACGACCTCATCAAGTCGTCGGGCTTTCGGATTGGACCGGCGGAAATCGAGGAGTGCCTTCTGTCGCACCCGGCCGTCGCCGAAGTCGCGGTGATCGCGAAACCCGACCCCGATCGTGGCTCGATCGTCAAGGCCGTGGTGAAACCGCGTGCCGGGTTCACCGGCGACGACGCCCTCGCCGCAGAGCTGCGGGCCCACGTAAAGACACGTCTGGCCGGCTACAAGGCGCCCCGCGAAGTCGAATTCGTCGACGCGTTCGAGTTGACATCTTCTGGAAAGATCAGCCGCCGGGCGCTTCGTGAGGCTGAAGCCGCAAGGATGATCGACAAATGACCATGCAGGCCCTCCTGCCCGCCGTCTCGGAGTTTCTGAAGACACCGCAGCCGCTGCGAATCGGAGGCCGGCATGTCGGCGGAAGCGATCGGCTCTCTGTCATCAACCCCTCGGACGGCAGGGTGCTGACCTCTGTCGCCCTCGGCGGAGCCGTTGAGATCGATCTTGCGGTCGCCGCGGCGAAGGATGCCTTCGAGAACGGCCCATGGGGAAAGATGACCGCACATGATCGCGGACGGCTTCTGTGGAAACTGGCCGATCTCATCGAGGCGCGCGCCGGAGAGTTCTCGCAACTCGACGCACTGGACAATGGCAAGCCCCTCGCCGCGGCGCGCGGCGACGCGGAGTGGTCCGCGCGCCATTTCCGCTATTTCGCCGGGTGGCCCGACAAGATCGAAGGAGCCACGATCCCCGTCAGCACGCCGGATCGGCTGAACTACACGCGGATCACGCCCGTCGGCGTGTGCGGGCTCATCACCCCGTGGAACTATCCGCTCCTGATGGCGGCCTGGAAGCTTGCGCCCGCGCTTGCGGCGGGCAACACGGTGGTTCTCAAACCCTCGGAAGAAACCCCGCTCTCGGCCATCTACCTCGCCGATGTCGCACTGGAGGCGGGTCTTCCGCCCGGCGTTCTCAACGTCGTGCCGGGCCTTGGCGCAGATGCTGGCGCGGCGCTTGCGCGACACTTGGACGTGGCCAAGGTGGGTTTCACGGGCAGCACTCGCACGGGTCGCGCCATCGTCGAGGCCTCCGCCGGCAACCTCAAGAAAGTCTCGCTCGAACTTGGCGGCAAGGCGGCCAATATCGTTTTTCCCGACGCCGATCTGGAGCGCGCCATACCGGGCGCGTTCTGGGCCAACTTCGGCAACAACGGCCAAAGCTGCACCGCGGGGTGCCGGCTTTACGTTCACGACGATGTCTACGACCGGGTGCGCGACGGATTGGTGGACCTTGCCGGATCTCTGAGCGTCGGACCGGGGCTGGAGACGCCCGGCCACGACCTGGGCCCCGTCATCAGCGAAAAGCAGATGGACATGATCCTTGGCTACGTGGATGGCGCTGCGCGGGCGGGTGCCACCACCCTGACCGGAGGCGCGCGCGAAGGCGAAACGGGATGGTTCATTCGCCCCACGCTGGTTGATCAGGTGACCGATGGCATGACCATCGTCAGGGAAGAGGTCTTCGGACCGGTCCTGACCCTCCTTCGCTTCAACGACGACGCGGATGTGCTGGCACGTGCCAACGCCACCCCATACGGTCTCGCCGCGGGCCTCTGGAGCCAGGACGTCACCCGCGTGCGGCGCTTCGCCGACGCGCTCGAGGCAGGCACGGTCTGGGTCAACTGCTGGGGCAATACCGACGCGGCCTCACCCTTCGGCGGCATGAAGCAGTCTGGCTACGGGCGCGAGATGGGCAAGGACGCGATCGGCCTCTATTCGCAGACAAAGAGCATCTGGGTGGCCTAGTCGGCCGCCTCTCCTGTCGCTTCGACAGCCAGGTTCAAGGCGATCTCGAACGTCGCGGCGTTGGCTGCCACCAGCGCGGCATGGCGGACGGCGGGCAGAGGATCGAGGAACGTCCGGCGCGCCCGCTTCACGCTGGAACCGACCGTCCCGGCGGCACCCTCGTGCGGCGAGATGCCGTCGCACGCCGCTCCGGTCGGCGGCGCGGCGACGGTGCCTGCCGGAATGGCGGGCACCATGGCACCGCAGGTGGCCGGTTCTGTCTTGGACCTCACCGTTTGCATCCGCATCCACGGATATGAATCCAAGATACTGATATTCAACACGATTACTGGAGGCCCGAATGTCACCGGATACAATGCGCCGGTCATGGGCTTGCGGGGGCGCCCCTTGAACGACCGCCGGGGCGCGGAAAAGACGGGACTGCGCGCGCGTTTCGACACGCTGGTCCGCAAGGCAGGGGCCGGCACGTCGGCCTCAACGGACAAGGGCCGCCTCGCACCGGAGACAGCCCTTGACAAGATCGGTGTGGTGCCGCGGCGACAGGGCCGCGACGGGTCAGCCCACGATTTCGGTCTTGGCGAAGAAGAACGAGATTTCGTCGGCGGCGGTTTCCGGCGCGTCAGAGCCATGGACCGAGTTCTCGCCCACGCTTTCGGCGAACTCGGCGCGGACCGTGCCGGGCGCGGCGTCGGCCGGGTTGGTGGCGCCCATCACTTCGCGGTTCTTGGCGATCGCGCCCTCGCCTTCCAGCACCTGAACGACGACCGGGGCCGAGGCCATGAACTCGCACAGTTCGTCATAGAAGGGGCGTTCGGAATGCACGGCGTAGAACTGGCCGGCCTGCTCCTTGGACAGGTGAATCCGCTTCTGCGCGACGATGCGCAGGCCCGCCTCTTCGAACTTGGCGTTGATCTTGCCGGTGAGATTCCGCTGCGTCGCATCGGGCTTGATGATCGAAAGGGTGCGTTCGATGGCCATGTCTGCCTCTTCCATTTGCGGCAGGGCCCCGCGCCCCGCCCATGATTTCGGCGTTCGCCTAGCACGGGCACGAAGCGGTGCAAAGGCCCTAACCGCCCGGGCGCGGCGGGCGCGCGCAAGCACGGCCTTTCCGCCCGCGCGCGGCTCTGCTAACCCGCGCCCATGCTGCGTATCGAGGACATATCCTATTCGGTCGATGGCCGCCCCCTGATCGAGGCGGCCTCGGTAACGATTCCCGAGGGCCACAAGGTGGGGATTGTCGGCCGCAACGGCACCGGCAAGACCACGCTGTTCCGGCTGATCCGGGGCGAACTGACGCTGGACGGCGGCCGGATAGAGGTGCCCAAGCGCGCCCGCATCGGCGGCGTCGCGCAAGAGGTGCCGGGCAGCGACGTGTCGCTTCTGAACACGGTGCTGGCCGCCGACACCGAACGCGCGGCACTGATGGCCGAATCCGAGACCGCGCAGGACGGCACGCGCATCGCCGACATCCAGACCCGGCTGACCGATATCGACGCGTGGTCGGCAGAGGCGCGGGCCGCGTCGATCCTAAAAGGTCTGGGCTTTTCCGAGGCCGAACAGCACATGCCCTGCTCTGCCTTTTCGGGCGGCTGGCGGATGCGGGTGGCGCTGGCCGCCGTTCTGTTCTCTGCGCCCGACCTGCTGCTTCTGGACGAACCGACCAACTACCTTGACCTCGAAGGCGCGCTTTGGCTGGAAAGCTATCTGGCGCGCTATCCGCACACCGTCCTGCTTATCAGCCACGACCGCGATCTGCTGAACCGCGCCGTGGGCGCGATCCTGCATCTGGATGAGCGCAAGCTGACGCTTTATCAGGGCGGATACGACACGTTCGCCCGCACCCGGGCAGAACAGCGCGCGGTGCAGGCGGCCGAGGCCAAGAAGCAGGCGGCGCGGCGGGCGCACATGCAAAGCTTCGTCGACCGCTTCCGCTACAAGGCGTCCAAGGCGAAACAGGCGCAGGCCCGTCTGAAGATGCTGGAACGCATGTCGCCCATCGCCGCGCCGGAAGAGGCCGCGCGCCGGGTCTTCAGCTTTCCCGCGCCAGAGGAACTGTCGCCGCCCATCGTGGCGATGGACGGGGCCAGCGTGGGCTACGACGGGCGCGCGGTGCTGACGCGGCTGGACCTGCGCATCGACCAGGACGACCGCATCGCGCTTCTGGGCCGCAACGGCGAGGGCAAGTCGACGCTGGCCAAGCTGATCTCGGCGCGTCTGGCGCCGATGGGCGGGCGGATCACCACGGCGAACGGGCTGCGGGTGGGCTATTTCGCCCAGCACCAGCTGGACGAATTGCGGCCAGAGGAAACACCGCTGCAACATGTGCAGCGGGCGTTGCCCGACCTGTTGCCGCCCAAGCTGCGGGCGCGGCTGGCCGGCTTCGGCCTGATGGCGGAACAGGCCGAGACAGAGGTCGCGCGGCTGTCGGGCGGGCAGAAAGCGCGGCTGTCGCTTTTGCTGGCGACGCTGCACGCGCCGCACCTGCTGATCCTCGACGAACCGACGAACCATCTGGACATCGAAAGCCGCGAGGCGCTTGTCGAGGCGCTGACCGCCTATTCCGGCGCGGTGATCCTCGTCAGCCACGACATGCACCTGCTGTCACTGGTGGCGGACCGGCTTTGGCTGGTGCGCGACGGGCGCGTGGCCGCCTATGAGGACGATCTGGAGGCCTATCGCAAGCTTTTGCTGAGTGCCGACAGGCCCACCGACAAGCCCCGCGCCGAAAAGGTGGCCAAACCGCCCCGTCCAACGCGCGAGGCGGTGCTGGCGCTGCGTGCCGAGGCGCGCAAATGCGAAGACCGCGTCGGCAAGCTGAGCCAGATGCAGGACAAGCTGGCCGCCAAGCTGGCCGACCCCGCGCTTTACGAGGACGAGCGCGTCGGCGAGCTGGAGGTCTGGAACCGCAAGTATGCCGAGGTTCGCGAGGGGCTCGACCGGGCCGAAGCGATGTGGATGGCGGCGCTGGAACGGCTGGACGCGGCCGAGGGCGCGTGATGCCGATGCCCTACGCCTACCGCCATGCAGGGCGCGACTGGGCGGCGTTCCTTGGCGATGTGCGCGACGTCACCGGACTGCCCACCGACAACACCGCCTATACCGCCGTCGAGGGCGTGCTGGCGGCCTTTCGCCGGCGGCTGACGCCGCAGCAGGCGGTGGACTTTGCCCAGGTGCTGCCGGCGGTCCCGCGCGCGCTCTTCGTGGCGGGCTGGGACCTTGCCGCGCCGCCCGCGCCGCCGGGCACCCGCGCCGACTGGACGGCAGAGGCGCAGGGCCTGCGCCGCGCCCACAACATTGCCCCGGACACCGTGGTCGAGGCGGTGGCGGTGGCGCTGCGCCGGTCGGTGCGCGCCCCCGACCTGGAGCGGACGCTGGCCGCGCTGCCGCCCTTTGCCGCCGATTTCTGGTCCTGCCCCACGACAGACCCCGCCACGCTGACCCCCCGAATCGGCTGACGGGACTGGCAGGACGCAGGCACGCAGGCTAGAGACACTCCATGCCGATCCCCGCCGAATACATCACCGCCTTTGTCACGCTCTTTGTCGTGATAGACCCGATCGGGCTGGCGCCGCTGTTCGTGGCGCTGACGGCAGGCATGGACGGCCGCCAACGGCGGGCGATCGCCCTGCGCTCTTGCGCTGTCGCTGCGGTGCTGCTGACACTCTTCGGCCTTTTCGGCGAGGCACTGCTGGAGTTCATCGGAATCTCGATGCCCGCGTTCCGCATCGCGGGGGGTCTGCTGCTGTTCCTGACCGCGCTGGAGATGCTGTTCGAGCGGCGCGCAAGGCGGCGCGAGGGACAGGCGCAGAGCGGCGAAGAGGTGGACGACGACCCGTCGGTCTTTCCGCTGGCCACGCCGCTGATCGCGGGCCCCGGGGCGATGGCCACCATGATCCTGCTGGCGGGCGCACCCGGCGCGGGCTGGCAGACGGTGCTGGCGATGCATGGCGTGATGCTGGCGGTCCTGCTGGTGGTGCTGGCGCTGTTTTTCGCCGGCGGCCTGCTGGAACGCGCGCTGGGGCCGACGGGCATCAACGTGGTGACGCGGCTTCTGGGGATGCTGCTGGCGGCCCTGTCGGTACAGTTCGTGCTGGACGGGCTGCGCGGCTTTGGCCTTGCCGGCTGAACAGGTGACGCGCGCGTGATCGGGGGCTGAAACGCGCGGCCGCGTGCCTATCTATGCACCATGGACGGCGATCAGACAGGACGATTGATCTATCTCGGGCTGCTGGGCGCGGCTGTGGCGGGCTATTTCATCGCCTCGAACCGCCACCGGCTGGGCGAGGTCGCGCGGCAGGGCGTGCTGTGGGGGCTGATCTTTGTCGGCGTGATCGCGGGCTTCGGCCTGTGGTCGGACATCCGCAACGACGTGATCCCCCGGCAGGCCGTGGTGGCCGATGGCAGCCGGATCGAGGTGCCGCGCGCCTTTGACGGGCATTACTACCTGACGCTGTCGCTGAACGGCACGCCGGTGCAGTTCGTCGTCGACACCGGCGCCTCCGAGATCGTCCTGTCGCAAGAGGACGCCCGCCGCATCGGCCTCGACCCCGCGACGCTGATCTACTCGGGCAGCGCAGGCACCGCGAACGGCGTGGTGCGCACCGCGCGCGTGACGCTGGAGCAGGTGGCGCTCGGCCCCGTGGTGGACCACCGCGTGCCCGCCTGGGTCAACCAGGGAGAGATGAACGGCTCGCTCCTCGGCATGACCTACCTGCAACGCTTCGACCGGATCGAGATCGCCGACGGACGCCTGGTGCTGGAGCGCTAGGGGGAGAGACGCCCGCAATACCTAGGCGTCCGGCGTCGTCCCCCTGCTCTCCGCCTTCTGTTCCCAGCGACCGCTTTCCTGGCTCCAGTATGTCGCGGCGCAGCCGGCGGTGGTGAGGCTGCGCCACTGGGTGCGGGCGTGCTGGACGGCCGCCGCGTCGGCGCCGTCGAAGAGGATGCACACCCGGTCGAGCGTGGCGACCTCGTCCGCCGTCACCTCGGCCCCGTCGACGGCCATCAGGCAGGCCGCCGCGTTGGGGATGTCCGCCCCCGTGGTCAGCAGCACCGGCTGGTCGGCGTCGAACGGCCCGCCGGCGCGGCCGTGGGGCAGAAAGCCCGCGTCCTCGCCCAGCCACAGCCGGTCATCGAGCCAGCCCAGACGATCCTCGGACCGGGCGCGGATCGCCACGCGCCAGCCGCGCTCGCGCGAGCGCAGGACGAGCGTGGGCAGCGTCGCCTCCAGCGGCGTCTGCGTCATGTGGTAGAAATAGACCTCTCCCATCAGCCGCCGTTCAGGTCGTCCACCAGCCGGTTCAGCGCCAGCACCCCCCAGCCCGTCGCGCCCTTGGGCGCATAGGTGCTGTCGGACCCCACGCGCGCCACGCCCGCGATGTCGAGGTGGATCCACGGCATCCCGTCGCGGATGAAGCGTTGCAGGAACTGCGCCGCGGTGATCGAGCCTGCGGGCCGCCCGCCCACGTTCTTCATGTCGGCGATGTCGGATTTCAGCATCTTGTCATAGGCCGCGCCCAGCGGCATCCGCCACGCGCCCTCGCCCTCTGCCGCCGCGGCCTTGAGGAAGGCGTTGCACAGCGCGTCGTCGTTGGAAAAGACGCCCGCGTTCTCGTGCCCCAGCCCGATGATGATGGCCCCGGTCAGGGTGGCAAGGTCGATGACGCCGCGCGGTTCGAACCGGTCCTGCGCGTACCAAAGCACATCGGCCAGAACCAGCCGCCCCTCGGCGTCGGTGTTGATGACCTCGACCGTGTCGCCCTTCATCGAGGCGACCACGTCGCCGGGGCGCTGGGCGCGGCCGTCGGGCATGTTTTCCACCAGCCCCACAAGACCCACCACGTTGGCCGCCGCCTTGCGCAGGGCGAGCGACTTCATCGCGCCGGCCACCACGCCCGCACCGCCCATGTCCATCGTCATCTCTTCCATGCCGCCGGCGGGCTTTATGCTGATGCCGCCGGTGTCAAAGACCACGCCCTTGCCCACCAGGGCCAGCGGCGCGTCACCCTTCTTGCCGCCGTTCCACGACATCACGACCACCTTCGAGGGGCTTTCGCTGCCCTGCCCCACGGCCAGCAGCGTGCGCATCCCGAGCTTTTCAAGTTCGGGCTCGTCCAGCACCTCGACCTCGACGCCCAGATCGCGCAGCGCCTCCAGCCTTGTGGCGAACTCGGTGGTGGTCAGGACGTTGGCCGGGCAGTTCACCAGATCTCGGGTGAAGAACACGCCTTCGGCCAGCGCCTGCACCTGATCGGCGGCGGGGCGCAACTCGTCGGGTTTCGACACCATCAGCGTGACCGCGCCGGGGGCGTCGGCGGGCTTGGATTTCATCTCGGCATAGGCATAGGCGCGCAGGGTCAGGCCCAGAAGCACCTGATCGGCGCGGGGGCGGTTGCCCGCCATCACCAGCACGGGCTTGGACCTGGCCGCCCTGGCCAGCGCCACGCCCGCCGCGCGGGCGGTGGCGGCATCGGCGCGGCGCGGCAGGCGCAGGGCCAGAACGGCCTCGGCGGCCATGCCGGCGGGAAAGGCAAGCTCGGCCAGGTCACCGTCCTTCATCTCGGCAAAGGACGGCGCGGCGATCAGGCGCTCCAGCGCGCCGCGGGTCAGACGGTTCACCCGGCGCCCGGCGGCGTCAAGCTTGCCATCCTCGGCCACAAGGACGGCGACTCGGCCTTCGAAGCCGGCAATGGCGTCGAGGTCGGTTTCCGCGATCTCGGCTGGAATGGGCGTGGTCATGGGCGTCTCCCTTGCATTTGTCCCGTATGTGGTAGTGCTCGGCCCCCCGAAAGGCCAGATATGAGTTTTCCCTGCCCGGCCGATCCGCTAGTCTTTACCGAACACAGACGGGGCGGAGGCCGGGGACTTGGCCGCATCAGGCAGGCAGCGAGGCGGACGGCGGCGCGGCGCGTGGCGCGCGCTGATGCTGGGCGCCGCGCTGGCCCTTGCCACACCCGCGATCGCCCAGCAGGCCCCCGCGACGCTGGTCGCCGACCGGCTGGAACTGGGCACCGGAAACGTCATCGTGGCGGTCGGCAATGTCGAGGTCATCTTCGACGGCCAGCGCCTGCGGGCCAGCCGGGTGGAATACGACCGCACGACCGGCACGCTGAAGATAGAGGGGCCGATCACGCTGGTGGCCCGCGATGGCACCGTCATCACCGCCACCGCCGCCGAGCTGAGCGACGACCTGAGATCCGGCATCATCGAAAGCGCCCGCATCGTGCTGGACGAGCAGATGCAGATCGCCGCCGTCGAGGGCCAGCGCGCCGAGGGCCGCTACAACCAGCTTTACAAGGTCACCGCGTCATCCTGCCGGGTGTGCGACGACGGCCCGCCGCTGTGGCAGGTGCGCGCGCGGCGCATGGTCCATGACGAAGAGGCCAAGCAGCTTTATTTCTACGACGCCTTCTTCGACATCGGCGGCGTGCCGGTGATGTACCTGCCGCGCCTGCGCCTGCCCGATCCGACGCTGACACGCTCCACCGGGTTCCTCGTGCCGCGCTACACGCAAAGCACGATCCTTGGGCACGGGGTGAAGGTGCCCTATTTCGTGGTCATCAACGACCACTCGGACCTGACGTTCACACCCTATCTGGCCGAAAGGACCCTGACGCTGGAAACCCGCTACCGGCAGGCCTTCCGCACCGGCACGATCGAGGTGAACGGCGCGCTGTCCAGCGATGACGTCCTGCCGGGGCAGCTGCGCTGGTACATCGACGCCGAGGGCAGTTTCGCCCTGCCCTACGATTTCAACTTCAGCTTCGGGGCCGAGGTCGCGTCGGACAGCACCTATGCCTCTGAGTACGGCTATTCCGGCAGCGACTACCTGACGACCTTCGCCACGATCGACCGGACGCGGCGGCTGGACTACGTCGGCCTGAGCGCGACGACCTATCTGCCGCTGGCCACCACCGCCACGACGCAAAGCTTCGTGGGCAGCCTGACCTATGACCGGCGGTTCACCGCCGATCCGCTGGGCGGCGAATTGCGGCTTGGCTTCGATCTCGAAGCGCCGGGGCCGGGCGTCGGCCAGGACGAGTTCCATGGCCATGCCGAGGTCGGCTGGCGGCGCGATTTCACCCTTGGCGCGGGCGTTCTGGCCGCCATCGAGGGACAGGTGGCCGCCGATTACTACAGGATGCGCCCGAGCTCTGGCCTTGCCAGCGATATCACCAACGTGGTGCCGGGCGCGGCCGCGGAACTGCGCTGGCCGCTGTCGCGCGACACGGCGGCGGGCGGCACCGACGTGCTGGAGCCGGTGTTTCAGCTGGGCTGGTCGGGGACGCCGGGCACGGCGGTGCCCAACGAAGACAGCACGCTGGTGGAATTTGACGAGGGCAACCTGCTGGAATTGAGCCGCTTTCCCGGCGACGACGCCGTCGAGCAGGGCTTTCATGCCGCGCTTGGCCTTGGCTGGACCCGGTTCGACCCCCGCGGCTGGGAATTGCGCCTGTCGGCGGCGCGGGTGATCCGGGCCGACGATCTGGGCCAGTTCACGCAGGTCAGCGGGCTTGACGGGCTAAGTTCGGACTGGCTGGTGTCGGGCGGGGCCGATTTCGGCTGGTTCGACATCGCGGGACGGACGCTTTTCAATGACAGCCTGTCGGTGACCAAGGCCGCAACGCGGCTGGCCATGTCGCGCGGCGGGCTGTCGCTTGCGGCGGGCCACAGCTGGCAGCTGGCCGACGCCACCGAGGGGCGCACCACCAACCTGTCCGAAGTGGTGGTCGAGGCCGGCTACAGCTTTACCCGGCACTGGCGCGGCAGCTTGGACTACCGCTATGACCTGACCGCCGGGCAGGCGTCGGAAACCGGGCTGGGCCTATACTATGACAACGAATGTCTCAGCATGGGATTGACCTGGGCGCAGCGCAATGTGATCTCGACCACGACGACGTCGGACACCGAGATCGGCCTCAGCGTCAGCCTGAACGGCGTCGGCAACGACGGGCGCCCCTATCGCCGCGCATGCCGGATCTGAGATCAACCAGCAACGGATGAGATACCCATGCGACTGACCGTTTTTCGCCCGCTTTGCCGATTGGCCATTGTGGCCGCGCTAGGCGCGATGCCGGTGACCGCCGCCGCACAGGGCCTGTTCGAGGCCGTGGCGCGGGTCAACGACCGGGTGGTCACGACATTCGAGCACGAGCAGCGCATCGCCTTCTATGAGGCGCTGAACGCCCCCGGCGACCTGCCGGATTTCTCGCTGGAGACGCTGATCGATGAGCGCCTTCAGCAGGACGCGGCGGCACAGATGGGCATCGAAGCGACCCCGGAGCAGGTCATCGCCGGGATGGAGGAATTCGCCGGGCGCGGAAACCTGACGCTGGAAGGTCTGGTCGAGGCGCTGGCCGAAGAGGGCGTCGCGCGCGAGACCTTCGAGGAATTCGTGCGCGTCGGGCTTGTCTGGCGCGAGGTGGTCGGCGCCCGGTTCGGCCCGCAATCGCAGGTGACAGAGGCCGAGGTGGACCGCGCCATCGCGCTGGGCGCCGCCGAGGGGGGCGTGCGTGTCCTGCTGTCAGAGGTCATCCTGCCCGCCACCGACGAGCGCCAGCGCGCCGCGGCGCGGGCGCTGGCCGTCGACATTGCCGAAATCACCAGCATCGACCAGTTCTCGGCGGCGGCGCGCAACTATTCTGCCTCGAACAGCCGGACCCGCGGCGGACGGCTGGACTGGCTGCCGCTGGGCAACCTGCCGCCCGCGTTGCAGGGGATGGTCCTGACCATGCGCCCCGGCGAGGTGACGGACCCGATCCCGGTGCCGAACGCCATCGCGCTGTTCCAGTTCCGCGGCCTTCAGGAAACCGGCATCCCGAACCCCCAGACCGTGGCCGTGGAATTCGCCCGCTACTTCATTCCCGGCGGGCGGACCGAACAGGCGCTGGCAGAGGCGCGCAAGATCGCCTCGCGGGTGGACACCTGCGACGACCTTTACGGCGTGGCGCAGGGCCAGCCCGCCGACCGGCTGCAACGCGACACCGTGCCCGCCAGCGACCTGTCGGGCGAGATCGCGCGCGAACTGGCGCGGCTTGACGACAACGAGATATCCACCAACCTCGTGACGGCCGACGGCCAGACGCTGATCCTTCTGATGCTTTGCGGACGCACGCAGGCGCTGGAGGAAGAGGTGTCGCGCGAACAGATCCGGGACAACCTGTTCAACCAGCGGCTGGCCTCTTACGCCACGGGATTCCTTGCCGAACTGCGCGCCGACGCGGTGATCGAATACCAATGACCGTCGCCCCCGTCGCGCTGACCTGCGGCGACCCGGCGGGTATCGGGCCCGAACTTGCCGCCCGTGCCCGGGAAACGCTGGGGGACGCGCTGCCGTTCTTCTGGATCGGCGATCCGCGGCACCTGCCGCAGGGCACGCCCGTTGCAGAGATCACCGCGCCCGATCAGGCCGCCGCCGCCCTGCCCCGCGGCCTGCCGGTGCTGGAGCACTCCTTTCCACGACCCGCCGTGCCGGGCGTGCCCGACCCCGAAAATGCGCAAGGCGTGATCGACGTGATCGCCCGCGCCGTGGCATTGGCGCAAAGCGGGGCCGCCGGCGCGATCTGCACCGCGCCCATCCACAAGAAGGCCCTGAAGGACGGCGCGGGGTTCGCCTATCCCGGCCATACCGAATACCTGGCCGCCCTGGCGGGCATCGACCGGGTGGTGATGATGCTGGCCTGCGCGGACCTTCGCGTGGTGCCCGCGACCATCCACATCCCGCTGGCAGAGGTGCCCGCGGCGCTGACCCCCGACCTGCTGGAGGCGACGCTGCGGATCACCGAGGCGGGGCTGCGCCGCGATTTCGGGCTGGCAGCGCCGCGCATCGCGGTGGCGGGGCTGAACCCGCACGCGGGCGAAGGCGGCACCATGGGCCGCGAGGAGATAGAGGTGATCGCCCCCGTGCTGGACCGGCTGCGCGCACAGGGCATGGATCTGCGCGGACCGCTTTCGGCCGATACGCTGTTTCACGCGGGCGCGCGCACGAGCTATGACGCGGCGGTCTGCATGTATCACGATCAGGCGCTGATCCCGATAAAGACCATCGATTTCGCGGGCGGCGTCAACGTCACGCTGGGTTTGCCCTTCGTGCGAACCTCGCCCGACCACGGCACCGCGCATGACATCGCGGGCAAGGGTCTGGCCGACCCCTCCAGCCTGATCGCGGCATTGCGCATGGCCGCGCGGATGGCCGCCGCCCGGTCCGCGGCATGAGCGCCATCGACACCCTGCCCCCCTTGCGCCAGGTGATCTCCACCCACGGGCTGAGCGCGAAGAAGGCGCTGGGCCAGAACTTTCTTCTGGACCTGAACCTGACGGCCAAGATCGCCCGGCGGGCTGGCGACCTGACCGGCTGCGACGTGCTGGAGGTGGGGCCGGGCCCCGGCGGGCTGACGCGCGGGCTGCTGGCCGAGGGCGCGCGACGCGTGCTGGCGGTGGAGCGGGACGCGCGCTGCCTGCCCGCGCTGGCCGAGATCGCGGACGCCTATCCCGGACGGCTGAGCGTGATCGAAGGGGACGCGCTAAAGGTAGACGTATTGGCCCATCTGGCGCCACCCGTCAGGATCGTCTCTAACCTGCCCTACAACGTCGGCACCGAACTTCTGGTGCGCTGGCTGACGCCCGAGGTCTGGCCGCCCTTCTGGCAAAGCCTGACGCTGATGTTCCAGCGCGAGGTCGCGGAAAGGATCGTGGCCGCGCCCGGCGACAAGGCGTATGGGCGCCTGTCGATCCTTGCGCAATGGCGCTGCGACGCGCGCATCGTGATGGAGCTGCCGCCAGAGGCCTTCACCCCGCCGCCCAAGGTCCGATCGGCCGTGGTGCACCTGACCCAGCGCGACGCGCCGCGCGCACCGGCCGATCCCGCTGTCCTGTCACGGGTGGTCGCCGCGGCATTCGGGCAGCGGCGCAAGATGCTGAGATCCAGCCTGCGCGGGCTGGTCCCGGACATCGAGACGCGCATAAACGCCGCGGGGCTTGACCCCACGGCGCGCGCCGAAACGGTATCGATCGAGGGGTTCTGCGCGCTGGCCCGCGAACTGGCGGGCTGACGCCGCGGCTATTCGGCCGCCTTGGCCTCTGTCTCCGGGCCGGCACCGCCAGCCTCGGGGCCGCTGCCGGCCTCTGGCGCGTCGCCGCCCGCGTCCTGCGCCTTGGCGCGGCCACGGCCTCGGGGACGCCGCGGCTTGGGCGCGCTGGCTTCCGGCGTTTCGACCAGCCCGCTGTCGCCCTGGTCGTCCTGCACGTCGATCACGTCCACCGTAGAGGGCACGGTGCCGCTGTCTTGCGCGGCCTCCTGCTGCCCCTCATCGGCATCGCTCGACTGCCCGTCGCGCTGCGGCCGGTCGTTCTGCTGGCGCGGCTGGTTCTGCTGGTTCTGCTGCGCTTCCTGCTGCTCGCGGCGCGCTTCCTGCTCGCGCATCGCCTCTCCCAGCATGCGCGTGTAGTGCTCGGCATGTTGCTGGAAGTTTTCGGCCGCCACCCTGTCGTTCGACAGCGTCGCGTCACGGGCAAGCTGGGTGTACTTGTCGATGATCTGCTGGGGGGTGCCACGCACCTTGCCCTCGGGCCCCGAGCTATCGAACACACGGTTTACGATGTTGCCGACCGAGCGGCTGCGGTTCGACTTCGACCGCGAACGTGATTTGGAGGATCTCATATGGTCTTTCGTCCAGCCTATATCTGTCGTCGCCTTCACTTGCGTGCACCAAATCCCCGGTGCGAAGAGTGCGGATAGGCGATTTCCGGCTATTGCGCAGCGGAACGCGAAAGCATTCCGCGCTGCGTTGCAAACGACTAACCACGGGCGCGCCATGCTTACAAGAGAAAAAACGGCCGATTACGCCGTAAGCGTCCTATTGCGGCAGCAGGGTCACGATTGTGGCCGCCGAACCGCAATAACGCGGTCCCTTCCATCAAGGTCGGGATGGACGACCGGCGCGTCAAGGCCCGCGGCGCGAAAGATGTCGCAGACGGCTGCGGCCTGCGTCGGCCCGATCTCGACCATCAGTCGCCCGCCCGGCGCCAGATGCGCCAGTGCGCCGGCCGCGATGGCGCGATAGGCGGCCAGCCCGTCACCACCGGGGGTCAGCGCAAGGCGGGGCTCCCACAGGCGGACCTCGGGGGACAGGCCCGGCATCTCGTCGGCGGCGATATAGGGCGGGTTGGACACGATCAGGTCAAAGCTGCCGCTGACCGCCTGCCACCAGTCCGACAGCATGAATCCGGCACGCTCGGACAGGGCCAGCGCGCGGGCATTGCCGCGCGCCACCTCCAGCGCGGGGGGCGAGATGTCGGTGCCAAGGCCGGTGGCGCCCGGACATTCGGCAAGCACGCTCAGAAGGATCGCGCCCGTGCCCGTGCCCAGGTCCAGCATCCGCGAAACCGGCCCGGAAAGCGCAAGCTCTACCAGGCGCTCGGTCTCTGGCCGGGGGTCCAGCACATCGGGCGTGACGCGGAACACGTGCCCCCAGAAGGCCCGGCGCCCGGTGATCTGGGCCACGGGCTGGCGCGCCGCGCGGGCGGCCACGGCGGCCTCCAGCCGGGCGCGTGCGGCCGGTGGCACCGGATCGGGCAGCGCCAGCGTCAGCCGCCCCCGCTCCACCCCCAGGGCGTGGGCCAGCAGGGCCCGCGCGTCGCGCGCCGGGTCGGGCACGCCCGCGGCGGCCAGCGCCCGAACCGCATCGGCCAGCGCCTGCGTTCCGGTCACGCGTCCATCTCGGCCAGCAGGCTGGCCTGATCGTCGGAAATCAGCGCGTCGATGATCTCTTCCAGATCGCCCTGCATCACCTGGTCCAGCTTGTAGAGCGTCAGGCCGATGCGGTGGTCCCGTCATCCTGCCCTGCGGAAAGTTGTAGGTCCGGATACGCTCCGACCGGTCGCCGCTGCCAACCTGGCTTTTCCGGTCGGCGGCGCGTTCCGACGCGGCGCGGGCGCGTTCCATGTCATAGAGTTTCGCACGCAGCACCTGCATGGCGATGGCGCGGTTCTGGTGCTGCGACTTCTCGGAACTCGTCACGACGATACCGGTCGGCAGGTGCGTGATGCGCACCGCGGAATCGGTGGTGTTGACGTGCTGGCCGCCCGCCCCGCTGGCGCGCATGGTGTCGATGCGCAGATCGTTCTGGTCGATCGCGACGTCCACCTCCTCTGCCTCTGGCAGGACAGCGACGGTGGCGGCCGAAGTGTGGATGCGTCCGCCCGATTCCGTTTCGGGCACGCGCTGCACCCTGTGCACGCCCGATTCGTACTTCAGCCGGGCAAAGACGCCCTCGCCCTGCACGGTCATCACCGCGTCCCGGATGCCGCCAAGCTCTGTCTCGGTGTGCTCGATCATCTCTGTCCGCCAGCCCCGGCGTTCGGCATAGCGCTGGTACATGCGCAGAAGGTCTCCCGCGAACAGCGCCGCCTCTTCGCCGCCGGTTCCGGGGCGGATTTCGACGATCGCGGCGCGGGCGTCTGCGGCATCCTTGGGCAGCAACGCCACCCGCAGCGCATCCTCGACCTCTGGCATCCGGGCGCGCAGAACCGGCAGTTCGTCCTCGGCCAGCGCCTTCATCTCGGGGTCCGACAGCATCGCCTCGGCCTCGGCGATATCGTCCAGCAAGCCGCGGTATTCGGCGATCTGGGTCACCACCGGGCGCAGATCGGCGTACTCGCGGCCAAGCGCCGCTATATCGCCGGTTCCGGCCGACATCTGCGCCTCGATGTACTCGAAGCGCTGGGTGATCTGGGCAAGTTTGTCGAGGGGCACCATGCGCGGGGTGTTGCCGAAAGGCGCGCGACCGTCAAGGGCGACGCAAGCCGGTCGCGGCCGCTACGCCCGCGGATCGAAGGCCCGCAGCCAGGCATCTGTGCGGGCGCGGTTCACGCCCAGGTCCGAGCCGCCGAAGCGCAGCCGCGACAGGATCGCAAGGGTCGAGCGGTCTGGCCCAAGCGCCAGCGCCTCGACGGTCATGTAATCGGGGAACCCCCACCATTTCGTGCGCGCGATGTAGGTGATGCGCCCCTCGGCCGTGCTTCCGGCCAGCCGGGTGACGCGCGGCTGGGCCATGGCGAAGGCGTCGAAGGTGACGATGAGGTCCTCGGGCGGCACCGGATAGACCGGAACCGGCCCGCCCTCTGCGGTGGGCACGTAACGGACACCTGCGGGGCCTGGATCCTCTGCGGCGACGGGATCGACATGCCATTGCGCGGGGTCGCTGGGCGCCAGCCGGACGTAGGCGACCACGCCAATGACCCCAAGCACTAGTACAATAAATACATATATCGACATCTTATTCATCATCCTGGCAGTTCTCTTTCACATATCATGCAAAAGCGCGGTCATTCCCGCCGGGTCCAGCACCAAAGGCACATGATCTCGGTGGCCACGTGCGCCCCGGCGATCGCGGTGGCCCCCGTGGGGTCGAAGGGCGGCGAGACCTCGACCACGTCGCCCCCCACCAGCCGCACGCCGGCCAGCGCGCGCAGGATGGCGGCGGCTTGCCAGCTGGCCAGCCCGCCCCAGACCGGCGTGCCCGTGCCCGGCGCAAAGGCCGGGTCCAGCGCGTCGATGTCGAACGTCAGGTAGGTCGGCCCGTCCCCCACCACCTGCCGCGCGGCGGCGGCGATGGCCTCGGGTGTCTTCCGGTGGCACGCCGGCGCATCCAGGATCGTCACCCCCATCGGATCGGGGTTGTCGGTGCGGATGCCGATCTGCACCGTGCGCGCCGGGTCGATCAGCCCCTCGCGGATCGCCTTGTAGCAGAAAGTGCCGTGGTCCACCCGCGCCGGATCGTCATCGGCCCATGTGTCGCCGTGCGCGTCGAACTGGATCAGGCCCAGCGGGCCGAAGCGTTCGGCATGGGCGCGCAGGACCGGCAAGGTAATGGAATGGTCGCCGCCAAGGCAGAGGCTTCCCGCCCCCGCCTCCAGAATGCCGCCGACATGCGCCGTCAGTGCGGCCGGGAAATCCGCCACCCGCGCATAGTCGAAGGCCATGTCGCCATAGTCGACGATGTCGAAATCGCTCAGCGGATCGAAGCCCCAGCCATAGGGCGCATCGCAGGCCTGCAACGCACTGGCCTCGCGGATCGCGCGCGGGCCCAGCCGCGCCCCGGGCCGGTTCGTCACCGCCTGGTCAAAGGGAATACCCGTCACCGCAAGGTCCACACCCGCCAGGTCCTTGGTGTAGGTCCGGCGCAGAAACGACGTGATGCCGCCAAAGGTGTTCTCGTTCGACAGCCCGCGGCGGCCCTTGCGCGTCAGCGCCGTGTCAACCTGAGAACTTGCATCTTCAAGTGCCATGTCAGTGCCTTACCCGCCAAAGCTCACACGTGGGCGATGGGCTGTGCCCGCTCCACCAGCCGCGCGAAGAACGACGCCCCGATGGCAGAGCTTTCGTCGTTGAAGTCGAACGCCGGGTGGTGGCAGAACGCCCTCTCGCCCTGGCCGAGAAACAGGTAGGCGCCCGGGCGGACCTGCAGCATGTAGGCGAAATCCTCGGCCCCCATCTCGCGCCGGCTGGCGGCATCGACGCCGTCCGCCCCCGCGATCTCGCGCGCGACCTCGGCGGCAAAGGCCGTCTTGTCCGGGTCGTTCACCGTGGCGGGATACTCGCGCGCATAGTCCAGGTCGACGCTCACGCCGAAGACCTTGGCGTGGCCTTCGCAGATCTCGCGGATGCGCCGTTCCACCATGTCGCGCACGTCCGGCTCGAACGTGCGGACGGTGCCGCCGACAAAGGCGGTGGCGGGAATGATGTTCGACGCCGTCCCGGCGTGGATCATCGTCACCGACACGACAAGGTCCTGCAACGGATCGTGGTTGCGCGACACGACGGTCTGGCAGGCCTGCGCGATGCTGATGACGGCGGGGATCGGATCGACCGCCTCATGCGGAAAGGCGCCATGCCCGCCCTCGCCGGTGACGGTCACGCGGAACTCGTCCACCGCCGCCATGATCGGGCCGGGCGTGGTCAGGAACTGCCCGAACTCGCGCCCCGGCGCACAATGCAGCGCATAGACCTCGGCGATATCGAAGCGGTCCATGATGCCTTCGTCCACCATGACGCCGCCGCCGCCGCCCATCTCTTCGGCCGGCTGAAAGATCAGCGCCACGCGCCCCGCGAAATTGCGCGTCTCGGCCAGGTAGCGCGCCGCGCCCAGAAGCATCGTGGTGTGCCCGTCATGGCCGCAGGCGTGCATCTTGCCCTGGACCTCGCTGGCATACTCCGCGCCCGTCGCCTCGTCGATCGGCAGCGCGTCCATGTCGGCCCGCAGCCCGATCGTCGGCCCGTCGCCCTTCCCGTTCACGATTGCCACGACGCCCGAGGTGGCGATGCCGGTGTGGATCTCGTCCACCCCGAAATCGCGCAGCTTTTCCGCCACGAAGGCGGCGGTCTTGTGACAGTCGAACCCCAGTTCGGGGTTGCGGTGCAGCCAGCGGCGCCATTCGGTCATGTCGTCGGCATAGGCGGCGATGCGGTTCAGGACGGGCATGGTGGACTCGCTGATCTGATGGGGGGATAACGCGCCCATCCTCTGACAAAGCGGGGCGCGCGGCAATGGCGGATGACTCGGACGACCTGGTGCACGATCCGGCGGGCGGAATGCCGCGCCTGCTGGAGATCATGCGCCGCCTGCGCGACCCCGACACCGGCTGCCCCTGGGACATCGAACAGGACTTCGCCACCATCGCGCCCTACACCATCGAAGAGGCCTACGAGGTTGCCGACGCCATCGAGCGGCAGGCCTGGGACGAGTTGCAGGGAGAGTTGGGCGACCTGCTGCTGCAAACCGTCTACCACACCCAGATGGGGGCAGAGGCGGGGCTTTTCACCTTCGACAGCGTGGCAAACGCCATCGCCGACAAGATGGTCGCGCGCCACCCGCATGTCTTCGGCGACGAAAGCCGCGAGAAAAGCGCCGAACAGCAGACCCGCGACTGGGAGGCGATCAAGGCCGCCGAGCGCAAGGCACGCGCCGTGCATGGCGTGCTGGATGACGTGGCGGTGGGGCTTCCGGCGCTGACCCGCGCGGTCAAGCTGCAAAAACGCGCCGCAAGGGTGGGATTCGACTGGCCCCATATCGGGCAGGTCGTCGACAAGATCGCCGAAGAGGCCGGCGAACTGGCAGAGGCACAGGCCCGCCTGACGCAGGCCGAGATCGAAGAGGAATACGGCGATCTTCTTTTCGTCGTGGCCAACCTTGCGCGCCACCTGAACGTCGACCCGGAAACCGCCCTGCGTGCCGCGAACGCCAAATTCACACGCCGGTTCAGGGCGATAGAGGCCGCTCTTGCAGCAGACGGACGCACCCCCGAAGACAGCGATCTGGCCGAGATGGACGCGCTTTGGGACGCGGCCAAGGCGGCGGAACGCACGGGCGGCGCCTAACGGCTTGCAAAGCGGCGCGCGGCACCGGCAAATGGCCCCATGAGCGCGCAGAAGATCATCATCGACACCGACCCGGGCCAGGACGACGCCGTCGCGATCCTCATGGCGCTGGCCAGCCCGGAACTTGACGTTCTGGGCATCACCACGGTGGCGGGCAACGTGCCCCTGCCGCTGACCACGCGCAACGCGCTTCAGGTGTGCGAGCTTGCGGGCCGCCCCGTTCCTGTCCACGCGGGCTGCGACCGGCCGCTGAAACGCCACCTGGTGACGGCGGAACACGTCCACGGCAAGACCGGCCTGGACGGCATCGCGCTGCCCGATCCCTCGACCGAGCCCGCGCCGGGCCATGCCGTCGATTTCCTGATCGACACGCTGCGCGCGGAACCGCCGGGCAGCGTCACGCTTTGTCCGCTCGGGCCCCTGACCAACATCGCCACGGCGCTGCGGGATGCGCCCGACATCGCGGACCGCGTGGCACGGATCGTCCTGATGGGCGGCGCCTATTTCGAGGTGGGCAACATCACCCCCGCGGCAGAGTTCAACATCTACGTCGACCCGGAAGCCGCTGAAATCGTGTTCCGATCCGGGATCGACGTCACCGCCCTGCCGCTTGACGTGACGCACAAGACGCTGATGACCGCGCCACGCGTCGCCGCGTTTCGCGCCATGGGCACCCGCGCCGGAGAGGCCGTGGCCTCATGGACCGATTTCTTCGAACGCTTCGACAAGGAGAAATACGGCAGCGATGGCGCCCCCCTGCACGACCCCACGGTGATCGGCTATCTCCTGCGGCCCGACCTCTTCACCGGGCGGCACATCAACGTCGAGATAGAGACGCTGTCGGACCTGACACGCGGCATGACCGTGGCCGACTGGTGGGGCGTCAGCGGGCGACCGGCCAACGCCACCTTCATCGGCGGCATCGACGCCGAGGGCTTCTTTGCCCTTCTGACCGACCGGATCGCCCGGCTGTGACCACCGCGTTGCGCCTTGCCGGGGCCGGGGACATGGCGCGCCTTCTGCCCATGGTCGCCGCCTTCCAGGTCGAAGAGGGCGTAACGAAAACCGAGCACCAGCTGCGCGCCGCGCTGGAGCCTCTGCTCAACGGCTCGCCCCACGGCGCGGTCTGGCTGATCGGCCCGGCCCGCGCGCCGGTGGGTTACATCATCGTCTGCTTCGGCTGGTCGGTGGAATTCGGCGGGCTCGACGGGTTCATCGACGAATTCTGGATCCGCCCCGCCGTGCGCGGCCGCGGCATGGGCGGTGAGGTGCTGGCCGCCCTGATCCCGACGCTGGAAGAGGCCGGGATGAAGGGCCTGCACCTGGAGGTGCAGGACGAAAAGACCGCCGCGCAAACCCTTTACGCGCGCCACGGCTTCCGCCAGCGCAAGGGATACCGCCTGATGAGCTGGCAGGCCGGCGCCCCCGGCCCTACATTGGCCCCATGACCCTGCACATTCCCTTCGACAATGCCTATGCCGCCCTGCCCGACCGCTTCTATGCCCGGCTGGCGCCCACCCCCGTCGCCGCGCCCGGCCTGATCCGCGTGAACCATGCGCTGGCGCGCGAACTGGGGATCGACCCCGCCGCGCTGGAAACGCCAGAGGGCGTCGCGGTCCTGGCGGGCAATTCCGTGCCCATGGGCGCCGACCCGCTGGCGCAGGCCTATGCCGGCCACCAGTTCGGCGGCTGGGTGCCGCAACTGGGCGACGGCCGCGCGATCCTTCTGGGGGAAATCATCGATTCCAACGGCTTGCGGCGCGACATTCAGCTAAAGGGCGCGGGCCGCACCCCGTTCAGCCGGATGGGTGACGGCCGCGCATGGCTGGGTCCGGTGATCCGCGAATACGTCGTCAGCGAGGCGATGCACGCGCTTGGCATCCCGACGACCCGCGCGCTGGCCGCCGTGACCACCGGCGAACAGGTCCTGCGCGAGGCGGTGCTGCCCGGCGCGGTCCTGACACGCGTGGCCAGCAGCCATATCCGCGTGGGCACCTTCCAGTATTTCGCCGCCCGGCAGGACACGGACGCGCTGGGCACGCTGACCGACCATGTCATCGCCCGCCACTACCGCGAGGCGACCTCACCCCTGGACCTTCTGGACCGGGTGATCGCCCGGCAGGCCGAACTGATCGCCGCCTGGATGGCCGTGGGCTTCATCCACGGCGTGATGAACACCGACAACGCCCATGTGGCCGGAGAGACGATCGACTATGGCCCCTGCGCCTTCATGGACGGCTACCACCCCGACACCGTCTTCAGTTCCATCGACCAGTTCGGGCGCTACGCCTATGCCCGCCAGCCGGAAATCGCGGTCTGGAACATGGCGCAATTCGCCAGCTGCCTGTTGCCCCTGATGGGCGAGGACACAGAGGCCGCCATCGCCCGGGCGACAGAGGCCGTCCACCGCTTTCCCGGGCTCTACCAGGACGCATGGCTGCGCCGCTTCCGCGCCAAGCTGGGCCTGACAGAGGCACATGAGGACGACGGCACGCTGATCCACGACCTTCTGACGCTGATGGCGGCAGAGCAGGCCGATTTCACCAACGTCTTCCGTGGCCTTGCCGAGGGCAACGCGCGCGACTGGATGCGCGACCGCGACGGGTTCGACGCCTGGGCCGCCCGCTGGCAGGCCCGCCGCGCCGCCGAGACAGCCACGCCCGACGCGCAAGACGCCGCGATGCGCGCCGCCAACCCCGCGCTGATTCCGCGCAACCATCGTGTGGAATTGGCGATCCAGGCGGCGGTGGCGGGCGATCTCGCCCCTTTCCACAGGCTGACCGAAGCTCTGCGGTGCCCCTTCGACCCCGCAGCAGGCACCGACGACCTGCGCCGCCCGCCCGAACCCGACGAGGCGGTCACGCGCACCTTCTGCGGAACCTGACCTGCCCTACCCCGCGCGCCGCGCGGGCCGGTTGATAAGGACGATGCCAGCCGCTACCAGCGCCAGCGCCGCGATGATGGATGGCCCCACGGGTTCTTTCAGGATCAGCCAGCCGAACACCACGCCAAAGACCGGCGACAGGAAACTGAAGGACGCCACGCCAGAGGCCGGGTAGATCGTCAGAAGCCAGAACCAGAACAGGAACCCGCCGCTGGCCACCACCACGGTCAGAAAGGCCAGGCCCCAGGCGTGGATCGGCTCGAACTCCCGCACCAGCGGCCCGAACAGCAGTGCCAGCGGCAGCAGCAGCAGCGAAGAGACCACCACCTGCCAGAAAAGCTGGACCTCTGGCGGTTCGGCGGAAATCGGCGTGGCGCGGGCGGTCAGGGCGATTGCCGCCCAGCACATCGCACCGCCCAGTGCGCACAGGTCCCCCACAAGGCTGGCCGGTGCGCCGCCGCCCGCGTCGCGGTCGGCCATGGCCCATGCGACCCCCGCGATGGCCAGCGCAAGCCCCACCGCCTTCTTGCCGCTGATACGGTCGCCGGGCAGCAGCACATGCGCCCCAAGCGACAGCCAGACGGGCATCGAGTAGAAGATCACGCTGACCCGCGCCACCGACGTCAGGTCCAGCGCCACGAACACCAGCATGAACTCGATGGCGAAAAACAGCCCCAGCAGAAACCCGGGCCAGGCGGTGCGCGGTGCGATACGGAACCGCACACCGCGCAGCAGCATCCAGAGACCGACGCAGATGATCGCCCCGGCAGAGCGCAGACCAGCCGCGAACACGGGCTGAAGCCCCTCGTTCACCACCTTGATGACGACCTGGTTGAAGCCCATCAGCAGCGCAAAGATCAGAAGCCCAACGACGCCAAAGGCGTCCATCCCGTCCTTGCGTGGCATGACGTGCCCTCCCGGCGCGCAGAGGACGCCGACAGGGCAACAGTGTCAAGCCATCGTCTTTGCCCACCCGGAGGGTGTAAAGCTGCCGGAAAAAATAAAATCAGGGTTGAATGGCGACAGGGCCAGCGCGTAACCTGAAAGGGCACGCAGGTTGTTTCCGAGTCCCCGGCTTTTGCGATTCGGGCGTCTCGCGCCCGTCACACCCGCTTGAATGGAAAGAACGGTGCAATACGCCCGAAAAAAACCGGTGCGTCCACCATTGTCCGGTGTACATCGTGCCGACCCGCGTCACACACCCCACGGACCCGGGATTGACCCGGACCTTCTGCCCAAGGGGCTGGAGCGCAGGGAAACCCTGATCTGGGTGTCGATCATGATCGGGTTCGTGGCCGGCGCCGTTGCCATCGGTGCGCTCTACTACCTGGCCGCGATCGCCCCCTTCTGACCGAACCGCGCGCCCTTGCACTGCATGGACGGCCTGCATGGGGGGCCGGCAGGCCACCGATGCGGGGGCCTGATCGCGGTGCAGCCGACGCAATGCATTGGCCGCGGGCCCAAGCTGGTATAGACCCCGCCCGCGGCTGGACATGCGACGCTGCGGCCGTAGGATGACACCCGACCAGACGGAGCCCCCGATGCCCGGCGACACGATCATCACCCGCTGCGAGGACAAGGGCCTGCGCCTGACCGAACAGCGCCGCGTCATCGCCAGCGTGCTGGAAGATGCCGACGACCACCCGGATGTCGAAGAGCTTTACGGCCGGGTCACGGCGGTAGACCCGCGCATCTCGCTGGCCACGGTCTACCGGACGGTCAAGCTGTTCGAAGAGGCCGGGATTCTCGACAAGCACGAGTTCGGCGACGGCCGCGCACGCTACGAGACCGCCGACCGCGAACACCACGATCACCTGATCGACATGCAGACCGGCGAGGTGATCGAGTTCGTCGACCCCGAGATCGAGCGCCTTCAGGAAAAGATCGCCGAGCGGCTGGGCTACCGGCTCAAGGGGCACAAGCTCGAGCTTTACGGCGTGCGCGTCAAGTCAGAGCGCTGACAGGGGCACGGGACGGGACAACGGGGGCCGACGGGGGGCTTCCCCTTTGCTGGCGCGGCGTATAGGCGTTTGCGCAAACATCCGCCCCGGACAGGACCAGATGGACAACTTGCGCGGCATAGCCCTGATGATCGCCGCCATGGCGGGCTTCGCGCTGGAAGACCTGTTCATAAAGAACGCCGCCGCCCACCTGCCGCCGGGCCAGATCCTGGTGGTTCTGGGCGCAGGTGGCGCGGCGATCTTCGCCATGCTCGCCCGGATGCGCGGACAGCGCCTTGTCGACCCGGTGCTGTTGTCGCCCATCGTCATGGCGCGCAACGCCGGCGAGGCGGTGGCGGCCATAGGCCTTGTGCTGGCGCTGGCGCTGACCCCTCTGTCCACGGCCGCCGCGATCCTTCAGGCGACGCCGCTGGCGGTGACGCTGGGCGGCGCGCTCTTTCTCGGCGCGGCGGTGGGCTGGCGCCGCTGGACGGCGATCGCGGTGGGCTTTCTGGGCGTGCTGCTGATCGTGCGGCCGGGCATGGACGGGTTCATGCCCGCCTCGCTTTTCGCCGTCCTCGCCGTGGTGGGGCTTGCAACCAGAGACCTTGCGACACGCGCGTTGCCCGCCTCGGTCGGCACGTTCCAGCTTGCGGCGTGGGGGTTCGCCATGCTGGTGGTCAGCGGCATCTTCCTGATGGCCGTCATGGCCGACGCGCCGGTCTGGCACGCCGCCGGCCACAGGCAGGTGGGCGGCGCCATCCTCATCGGCGTGCTGGCCTACTACGCCATCATCGGCGCCAGCCGCGTCGGAGAGATCGCCGTCGTGACGCCATTCCGCTATACAAGGCTCGTCTTCGCCCTGGCGATCGGCTATGCGGCCCTTGCCGAGCGGCCCGATGCGCTGACCCTGTGCGGGGCGGCGCTGATCGTGGCCACGGGCCTCTACACGCTGGTGAGAGAGGCCCGCCCGTCCCGTTCCCGCGCCGCCGATGTTGCGGTGCATCCCGTCCTGTCCCCTGTTGCGTTTGCCGAAAAGGAATCCGCCAAATGAGCACCATCATAGACATCCACGCCCGAGAGATTCTCGACAGCCGGGGCAACCCCACCGTCGAGGTCGACGTGGTCCTCGAAGACGGCTCGCTGGGCCGCGCCGCCGTGCCGTCGGGCGCGTCCACCGGTGCGCACGAGGCCGTCGAACGCCGCGATGGCGACAAGGCGCGCTACAAGGGCAAGGGCGTGCTCGAGGCCGTGGCCGCCGTCAACGGCGAGATCGCAGAGGGCCTCGTCGGCATAGACGCCACCGAGCAAGAGGCGATTGACGCCGCCATGATCGAGATGGACGGCACGCCGAACAAGGGCCGGCTGGGCGCCAACGCCATCCTCGGCGTGTCGCTGGCCGCCGCCAAGGCCGCCGCGGAATTCACCGCTCAGCCGCTGTTTCGCTATGTCGGCGGCACCGCCGCGCGGGTCCTGCCGGTGCCGATGATGAACATCATCAACGGCGGCGAACACGCCGACAACCCCATCGACATCCAGGAATTCATGATCATGCCGGTGTCCGCGCCAAGCATCGCCGAGGCGGTGCGCATGGGGTCGGAAGTGTTCCATACGTTGAAGTCAGAGTTGACAAGTGCCGGACTGTCCACGGGCATCGGCGATGAGGGCGGCTTTGCCCCCAACATCAATTCTACCCGCGATGCGCTTGATTTCATTTTGAAAGCAGTAGAGAAGGCAGGCTATAAACCGGCCGAGGACATCATGCTGGCGCTGGATTGCGCCTCGACCGAATACTACCGCGATGGCAGATATGTGCTATCGGGTGAGGGCAAGTCACTGACCTCGGAAGAGAATGTGGCCTACCTTTCCGCGCTTGTGGCAGACTATCCCATCCTGTCGATCGAGGACGGCATGGCCGAGGACGACTGGGACGGCTGGATCGCCCTGACAGAGGCGCTGGGCGGCAAGGTGCAGCTTGTGGGCGACGACCTGTTCGTCACCAACCCCGACCGTCTGGCCGACGGCATCGCGCGCGGCGCGGGCAACTCGCTTCTGGTCAAGGTGAACCAGATCGGCACCCTGTCCGAAACGCTGGAGGCGGTGAACATGGCCCACCGCGCCCGCTTTACCAGCGTGATGAGCCACCGTTCGGGCGAGACAGAGGACGCCACCATCGCCGACCTCGCCGTCGCCACGAACTGCGGCCAGATCAAGACCGGCAGCCTCGCGCGGTCCGACCGGCTGGCGAAATACAACCAGCTGATCCGCATCGAGGAGATGCTGGGCGAAACCGCCCGCTACGCCGGCCGCGACATCCTGCGGGGATAGGCACCGGGGGCCGGGATCGTCGCGGCGGTCCCGGCCCGCCCCGCCACACCGGAACGGAACCCGACACCATGACCGCCGACGACATCATCGCCACCCTGAACCTTCAGCCCCACCCCGAAGGCGGCTGGTTCGCCGAAACCTGGCGGGCCGATGCCGCGCCGGGCGAACGCGCCGCGGGCACCGCCATCTATTTCCTGCTGAAGGCGGGCGAGCGCAGCCACTGGCACCGCGTCGATGCCGCCGAGGTCTGGCACCACTACGCCGGTGCCCCCCTGCTGCTGGAGATCGCCGAAACCGCCGCCGGCCCCGCCGTGCCGCACATCCTCGGCCCCGATCTGGCCTATGGCGCACGCCCGCAGGCGCTGGTTCCGCCGGGCCACTGGCAGGCCGCCCGCAGCACCGGCGACTACACGCTGGTCGGCTGCACCGTATCGCCCGGCTTCGAGTTTTCCGGCTTCGAACTGGCCGCCCCCGGCTTCGACATCCCCCGATGACCGCCCGCCCGGCGCCGGCGCAGCTCAACGAGGACACACCCGCAGGCTTCGCCTTTGGGGTATCGGCCTACATGCTCTGGGGGTTCCTGCCGATCTACATGAAATGGCTGTCCCACATCCCCCCGGTCGAGGTCGTGGCCCACCGGGTGCTCTGGTCCCTGCCCGTGGCGCTGCTGGTGGTTTTTGCCTCTGGCCGCACCGCTGACCTGCGCGCCGCCCTGCGCACGCCCTCGATGCTGCGCATGGCTGTGGTGACGGCGGGGCTCGTATCGCTGAACTGGGGCGTCTACGTCTGGGCCATCGTGACCGATCACGCGCTTGATGCCGCGCTGGGCTATTACATCAACCCGCTCTTCAGCATCCTCCTCGGCGCCGTCCTGCTCAAGGAACGGTTGGCCCCGCGCCAATGGGCGGCCATCGCGCTCGCCGCGCTTGCCGTCGCGGTCCTGACGGTCGAGGCCGGCCGCCTGCCCGTCGCCGCCCTTGCGCTGACGCTGACCTGGGGCTTCTACGCGTTCTTCCGCAAGACCCTGCCCATCGGCCCCAACCAGGGCTTCGCGCTCGAGGTCATGCTCTTGACGCCGCCCGCTCTGGCGGTGCTGGCCTGGTACATCTCGCAAGGCACCGCGCATTTCGCCATCACGCCCGCCGATACGTGGCTTCTGATCGGCACCGGCGCGGTCACCGCCGTCCCGCTTATCGTCTACGGGAACGCCGCCAAGCGGCTGCGCCTGACCACCATCGGCATCCTGCAATACATCGCGCCGACGCTGATCTTCCTCGTCGCCGTCTTCGTCTTCGGTGAAGAGATCGGCCGCGGCCGGATGATCGCCTTTCCGCTGATCTGGGCCGCGCTGATCCTCTACACGTCCGAGGTGCTCAGGGCCCGTCGGGCGCGGGCGCGCTAAGCGTCCCGCCGCCCACCGCCGCGCTGACACCGGTGGTGCCCGGCCCGCTGGTCGGCAGGCCCCGCGCCACCCGCACGGCGAGATAGGCAAAGGCCTGCGCCTCCAGCATGTCGCCGTCCAGCCCCACGTCCTCCACCGGCGCCAGCGGGCAGGCCAGCGCATCGGCCAGCATCCCCATCAGCACCGGGTTGCGCCGCCCGCCCCCGGTGACCAGCACCCGCTCTGGTACCTCGGGGCAATGCTCCATCCCCGCCGCCACCGACCGCGCGGCAATGGCCGTCAGTGTCGCCGCGGCATCGGCGTCGGGCAGCCCCGCCACCAGCCCCGGCAGATCGGGAAACCCGTTCCGGTCCAGTGACTTGGGCGGCATCCGCCGGAAATACCCCTGCGCCAGGAACCGCGCCACCACGCTCTCGTCCACCGCGCCCGCCGCCGCCAGCGCCCCATCCCGGTCACAGTCCGCCCCCAGCCGCACCCGCACCAGGTCGTCGATCGGCGCATTCGCGGGCCCCGTGTCGAAGGCCAGGCAGGCCCCCGGCGCCTCGGGCCCCGGCCGGGCCGGATCGACCCATGTCAGGTTCCCCACCCCGCCAAGGTTCAGGAAGGCCAGCGGCGCAACGGCCCCCACATGCCGGGCGCAGGCGAAATGGAAGAACGGCGCCAGCGGCGCGCCCTCGCCCCCCAGCGCCACGTCGGCGCTGCGGAAGTCCCAGGCCACCGGCACCCCCAGCACGCTGGCCAGAACCTGCCCGTCGCCCGTCTGGTGCGTGCCGCGCCCGCGCGGATCATGCGCCAGCGTCTGGCCGTGAAACCCCACGATCGCCGCGCCCTCGAAGCGCGACAGCAATTCGGCATGGGCGGTCTCGACCACCTCGGCGGCGGCCGAAACGCCCGCCTCTCCGGGCCAGCGGCCCAGCGCGGCGCGCAACACCGCGCGCTCGTCGGGCGCATAGGGCCGGTAGGCCGATTGCCCGAAGGCCTCGATCCCCACGCCGTCGGTCAGAACCATCGCCGCGTCCACCCCGTCAAGCGAGGTGCCCGACATCGCGCCAAGCGCCCAGACCGGCCCCGCGATCTTCATGCCTTTCCTCCTGACCGGTGCCCGGTTATAGACCGTTCCGGACCCGCAGAATGGACCCAAACCCCATGACCTACCACCCGAAATCGGATTTCCTGCACGTGATGCTGGCGCGCGGCTACCTTGCCGACTGCACCGATCTGCAGGGCCTTGACGAGGCGCTGATCGCGGGGGTCGTGCCGGCCTATATTGGCTATGACGCCACGGCGAAATCGCTGCATGTCGGGCACCTTCTGAACGTGATGATGCTGCGCTGGCTGCAAAAGACGGGGCACAAGCCGATCACGCTGATGGGCGGCGGCACCACCAAGGTGGGCGATCCCAGCTTCCGCGCCGACGAACGCCCGCTGCTGACGGCCCAGGCCATCGACGCCAACATCGACAGCATGAAGCAGGTCTTCGCGAAGTACCTCGCCTACGGCGACGGCGCCTCGGACGCGCTGATGCTCAACAACGCCGAATGGCTCGACGGGCTGAACTACCTGGAATTCCTGCGCGACATCGGGCGGCATTTCTCGGTCAACCGGATGCTGTCCTTCGAGTCGGTGAAGTCGCGGCTCGACCGCGAGCAATCGCTGTCCTTCCTCGAATTCAACTACATGATCCTGCAGGCCTACGACTTCCTGGAACTGAACCGCCGCTACGGCTGCCTTCTGCAGATGGGCGGGTCCGACCAGTGGGGCAACATCGTCAACGGCATCGACCTGACGCGCCGGGTGCTGGATCACGAGATCTACGGGCTCACCTCGCCGCTTCTGACCACCGCGGACGGGCGCAAGATGGGCAAGTCCGAGGGCGGCGCGGTCTGGCTGAACGCCGACATGCTGTCGCCTTACGAATTCTGGCAGTTCTGGCGCAACACCATGGACGCCGACGTCGGCCGTTTCCTGAAACTCTACACCGAACTGCCGGTGGACGAATGCGACCGGCTGGGCGCGCTCGCCGGGGCAGAGGTCAACGAGGCCAAGATCGTGCTCGCCAACGCGGTGACCACGCTCTGCCACGGCGCCGGGGCGGCAGAGGCGGCAGAGGCCACCGCGCGCGAGGTCTTCGAGAAAGGCGGCGTGGGCGACGACCTGCCAACGCTGGCGCTCGATCCGGCCGAGGTGGCCGACGGCATCTCGGTGGTGCAGCTCATCGTCCGCTCGGGGCTGGCGAAGACGGGGAAAGAGGCCAAGCGCCTCATCGCCGACAACGGCGCCCGGCTGAACGACGCGCCCCTGACCGACGCGGGCCTCCTGATCTCGGCAGGCGATCTCGCCGAACCGCTCAAGCTCTCGGCCGGCAAGAAGCGCCACGCGCTCGTCACCCTGCGCGGCTGACAGCCCGCACTTCTTCTGTTCGGAAATACTCCCGCCGGAGGCACGCGCCGCAGGCGCGTTCTTCCCGGTCCGCCAGCCTCGCCACCAAGCGGGCAAGTCCCTTTGGCGAACGCGGCGCGCGCCGCGTTCCGCCGCGCGGCACCCGCGCGGCCAAGGCTGTTGCAACAGCCTTGCACCCGGACACCACCGCGCGCCCTGTTCACCCCGCACGGCGGGCAGCTCCGCGCCGACGCGATGCCGACATTTCGCCGACATCATGCCGAAGGGCCGGACTCCAGCCTGTTCAAAGCGTTAACCCCCGATTCGCGGGCCTACTCCAGCATCCACTCGCCATCCGGCCAGAAGGCGTGGAAGGCGAAGGCGAACATCACGTCATGGGCCACATCGCGCCCGCCCGCGTCGCGCACCCGGATCGTGCCCACCTCCCTGCCCGCGCCAATGTCCGCGGTGTCCAGCGCCGAGGCCTGGCCCTCGGTCCAGCTTATCGTCACCCCCGCCTCGGTCACCTCGCCCGCATCCGCCAGCCGCTCGACCGGCCAGGCACGACCCTCGACGCGGACCACCCGGGCCAGGGCGGGGATGCCATGGGGCGGCATCTCTCCGTTGTAAAGAAACGGTTTTCTGGAACTGTCGTAGGTCACATACGGATTGCGCCCGTAGCTGCGCGGCCAGTTCGGCTGGTCCATCACCAGCCCGTCGGGATTGCGCGCGGCGAACTCCTGCCAGCTTTCCATCCAGCTTGGGATCTGGGTCAGCGCGACGCCCGTCATTTCGCCCACGATCCCCTCGCCGATGGCCTGCTGCCACCAGCTTTCTGTCTCGCGGTCGTACATCACCATGTCGGAATTGCGCAGCTTGCCCGACACGCCGAAACTCAGCACCCGTCCCTCCACGCGCCGGTCGAAGGTAGGGCCAGAGTTGCACAGGGGGCAGAAGGTGACCGCCACCGGCACCTCGCCGATCACATCATTTGCGATCTCGTGCCAGGTCAGATACCGGATCGGGTAGGCGCGCGGCGTCTCGCCCTCCAGTTCCACGGCGATCACCGGCTCGCGCGGGGCCAGCCGGGTTTCCCCGGAAACCGAGACAAAGGCGGGATCGTCGAGCGCCGGGATGCCGTCCTTGGGCGGGCCGCCCGACAGGATCTCGCCCCAGTTCCCGATGCTGGTGTTGCCGAAATCCGTGTCCGGCCATTCGTTCTTCCAGAACGACGGCTCGGCCAACGCGGCGGTCGCGCTGGCCGCAAGAAAGGCAGCGGCAAGAAGCGGTTTCAGGGGCATGTGCAGTCCTCCGGGCAGGGTTGCCGAAATCGTGGCAGACCTGCCCGGCCGCGCATAGCCCCCATCACGGGGTCTTTACGGGGCGTCAGTCGCGCAGGGTGACCGACGCCATTGTGTCGGGTTCACCGATCACCGCCCCGTTGGGCCCTTCGCCCCGCTTGATCGCGTCGACGATCTCCATCCCTTCGACCACCTGACCGATGGCGGTATAGCTGCCGTCCAGATGCGGGGCGGGCGCGAACATGATGAAGAACTGGCTGTTGGCGCTGTCGGGGCTTTGCGCCCTGGCCATGCCGACGATGCCGCGCGCGAACCCGATGTCCGAGAACTCGGCCGGCAGATCGGGCAGGTCGGACCCGCCCGTGCCCGCGCGGCGCAGGTCCTGCCCGATGCGTCCGAACTGCACATCCCCGGTCTGGGCCATGAAACCCTCGATCACCCGGTGAAACACCACGTTGTCATAGGCTCCGTCACGCGCGAGCGCGACAAGCCGCTCCGCGTGGCGCGGCGCCGCCTGCGCGAAGAGGTCGATCGTGACCGTGCCAGAGGCCTGCCCGGCGATGGCGATATCCAGATACGGCCCGGGTTCATCGTCGGCAGGGGCCTGCGTCACCGGAGAGGGCGCAGGCGCAGGCACGGGCGGCCCAGGGCGCAGGAAGACAAAGGCGGCGGCCAGCACCGCCAGCCCGACGATCGCCAGAGCCAGCGGGAGCCCAAGCCCCTTAGGCATCGGCGGCCACCTTGACCGAAATCATGCGGTCGGGGGTCGCCGGCGGCTCACCACGCGTGATCGCATCCACGTGTTCCATCCCAGCAATCACGCGGCCATAGACGGTGTATTGCCCGTTCAGGAAGTGGTTGTCGCCAAAGTTGATGAAGAACTGCGAATTGGCACTGTTGGGGTTTTGCGAGCGCGCGGCGCCCAGCGTGCCCCGGTCATGCGGCAGCTTGGAGAATTCTGCCGGCAGATCGGGCATGTCCGAGGATCCCGTGCCGGCACGGCGCAGGTTGAAATCCTTCTCGGCGTTGCCGTGGGCGACGTCGCCGGTCTGCGCCATGAAGCCCTCGATCACCCGGTGGAACACCACGTTGTCATAGGCCCCGGCGCGGGCCAGTTCCTTCATGCGCTCGACATGTTTCGGTGCGACATCGGGCAGAAGCTGAATTGTGACGGTGCCGCCCGTCAGTTCCATGAGGATGGTGTTTTCGGGGTCGGTGATCTCGGCCATGGGAAACTCCTGTCTTGGGTCGGCGGGACCCTAGTCGGCACCGCGTTCAAGGAAAAGGGCAAAGCGGCACAGACCTTGACGTGTCACCCAGGATTGAGTGGAAAGGGCGCGCGCAAAGGAGGCCGCGACATGAGCTGGAAGACCCTCGACGACATCGACCTGACAGGCAAGGTCGTGCTGACCCGCGTGGACATCAACGTGCCGGTCGAGGACGGCCGCGTCACCGACGCCACCCGGATAGAGCGCATCGTGCCGACGATCCGCGATATCCTTGGCAAGGGCGGCAAGCCCGTGCTGTTGGCCCATTTCGGCCGGCCCAAGGGTAAGGTGGTGCCCGAGATGTCGCTGGAGGTGGTGCGCCCCGCCTTGGAGCAGGCGCTGGGCGTGCCGGTTGGCTTTGCCGCCGACTGCATCGGCGGTCCCGCGAAACGTGCCGTGACCGCGATGCAGGCGGGCGAGGTGCTGCTGCTGGAAAACACCCGCTTTCATGCCGGCGAAGAAGCCAACGACGGCATGTTCGCCGCCTCGCTGGCCGCGCTGGGGCAGGTCTATTGCAACGACGCGTTCTCAGCGGCCCACCGCGCCCATGCCTCGACCGAGGCGATCGCGCGGCTCTTGCCCAGCTGCGCCGGCCGCCTGATGGAGGCGGAACTCAGCGCGCTGGACAAGGCGTTGGGCCAGCCCGACCGCCCGGTGGTGGCGGTGGTGGGCGGCGCAAAGGTGTCGACCAAGCTGGACCTGCTGGGGAACCTGATCCGCAAGGTCGACCACCTTGTGATCGGCGGCGGCATGGCCAATACCTTTCTGGTGGCACAGGGAAAGGAGATCGGCACCTCACTGGCAGAACGCGAGATGGCCGACACCGCGCTGTCGATCATGGCGAAGGCGGGCGAAGTGGGCTGCGAGATCGTGCTGCCCGTCGACGTCGTCGCGGCAACCGAATTCGCCGCCGGCGCGCCCAGCGACACTGTTCCCGCCGACGCCTGCCCCGCCGACCGCATGATCCTCGACGCGGGGCCGGAAACGGTGGCGCGAATCGCCACGATCCTCGACGGCGCGCGCACGCTGATCTGGAACGGCCCGCTGGGCGCGTTCGAGATCGCGCCCTTCAATGCCGCCACCAATGCCGCGGCTCTCAAGGCGGCGGAACTGACACGCGCCGGCCGGCTGGTGTCCGTGGGCGGCGGCGGTGATACCGTTGCGGCACTGAATGCGGCGGGCGTGGCGGACGATTTCACCTACATCTCGACCGCGGGCGGTGCCTTCCTCGAATGGATGGAAGGCAAGACCCTGCCGGGGGTTGCCGCACTAGAGGCTTGATGCACGCCGCCATTAGGCGTTCAATCGGGCGCATACCGGATGCAGCCCCCGAGAGGACCCTCGTCATGCACCGCCTTCTGGCCCCAGCGCTTCTTGCCGCCGCCCTGCCCACCGCCACGCTGGCACAGGGCACCCCCACGCTTTGGGATGTCATCACCCCCGACCGCATCCTGCGCAGCGTGCTTCAGTCGGGCATCATGGGCCTGCGCACCCAGGCCGACATCAAGTACGGCGACATGTCCGTGGACATCGCCGCCGGCCGGGTGACCCTGACCGACGTCCAGATCTGGCCGCTGCCCGAATGGGATATCGACGGCGCCTGCGAGGTGCGGATCGACCGGCTGACCCTGCGCACCGCCGCGCTGGACGAGCTGGACCGCCTGCGGCTGAAGCTTCAGGCCGCGGGCACCACGGTGCCCGACGTCTGCCTGCCCGAAGAGCCGCGCGGCGCATTGGCGATGGCCGGTCTCGGGATGCTCGACATTCCGCGCCTGACCCTTGACGTGGACTATGACATCCGCAGTTCCGGCGCCGAGGTTCAGCTGTTTGCCACCGTCACGGATGTGGCAAGCGCCGCGCTGACCGCTGACTTCGAATACATCTGGGTGGACGGGCGCGACGACATGGAAGAACCGGACCCGGTTGTCTTCCTCGACGGCGCCACGCTGCGGGTGGAAAACCTCGGGCTGTGGACCGTGTTGCAGAACATGGCCCCGCCCGAGTTCACGAACCCCGACAATGCCGCCTTGATGATCGAGGGGATGCTGGGCGGGATGCTGGCCGAGGCCAACCGCGACACGGCACCTTCCGATTTCGCCGGTGACCCCAGTGCACTGACCGAGGCGCAGCGCAGTTTCCTTACATCGGTGGCGGCAAGCTGGCCCGCCTTTCTGCGCAATCCCGAAACCATCGTGATCGAGACGGCGATCGACGGCGACGTCTACCTTGACTTCGAGCTGTTCGAGGACGACCCGCGCTATGTCTTTGACACGCTGCGGCCCGTGGTGGCGCTTGCGCCCGCCAGCACCGCGCGGATGCTGCCCGTGGCCCTGTTGCAGCAGGCGCTGGGCGATGCCTCGGGCATGTCGATCGAGGACCGGCGCACCGTGGGACTGGCGCTTGTCAGCGGCGACGGCGCGCCACGCAACGTGCCCGCGGGCATCACGCTTCTGGCTGACCTGGCCGAGGCTGGCGACGGCACCGCCGCGATGGCGCTGTCGGACGCGCTGGCCACCCGCGACCGGGACGAGGCCTATCGCTGGGCCCTGCGCGCGGGCGCGGCCGGAGAGCCGGGCGCGACGGCGCGGCTTGACCGGCTGGAGGCCGAGATGGGCCTTGCCGCGGCCATCACCCTGCAACAGGAGGTGTCGGGCGATGCCAGCCATGACCCGGCCAAGCTTGAATCCATCGCGCTGATCCGCGACGAGGCGGCAATGCGCATGTCCGGGCGCGGGCTGGCGCGGTCGTATCCCATCGCGGCGATGTGGGCGATGATCGGGGCCGCGGCGGGAGATGCCGAATCCACCGATATCCTTGCCGATATCGACGACCGTGTGCGCCTTGCGGGGGCCAAGGCCCGCGCATCCTGGGCCGCGCACGAGACCGAGGCCAGCCGCCTGGCGACCGAGGCCTGGCTTGGAATGGACCTGCCGACGCGTTTCCGCCCCTGAACGCGACACACTGTTAGCGCGAAAGGGATTGGCCTTTGCCGCCCGCCGCCTTAGACGGGCGGCGGGGCAAACGAGTTGCAAGGAGGCGCGCCATGAAATCGACCCGCATCGTCCAGAAGATCCTCGCCAACTACGAGGGCGAAACCCCCGGCGTTAAGGCCAAGCTGAACCACATGCTGATGACCGGCAAGCTGGGCGGCACCGGCAAGATGGTGATCCTGCCCGTCGACCAGGGGTTCGAGCATGGCCCGGCTCGTTCCTTCGCGCCGAATCCGCCGGCCTATGACCCGCACTACCACTACCAGCTGGCCATCGACGCGGGGCTCAGCGCCTATGCCGCGCCGCTCGGCCCGCTCGAGGCCGGGGCCGACACTTTCGCCGGGCAGATCCCGACGATCCTCAAGGTGAACTCGGCCAACTCGCTGATGTCGCCCACCTCCGGCAAGAACCAGGCCGTTACCGCCAGCGTCGAGGATGCGCTGCGGCTGGGCTGCGCCGCGATCGGGTTCACGATCTACCCCGGCTCGGACATGGCCATCGACATGATGGAGGAAATCGTCGAGATGCGGCGCGAGGCGGCAGCCTGCGGCATCGCCACGGTGATCTGGTCCTACCCGCGGGGCGAGGCGATCTCGAAGGACGGCGAAACCGCCATCGACATCGCCGCCTATGCCGCGCACATGGCCGCGCTGCTGGGCGCGCATGTCATCAAGGTCAAGCTTTCGACCGACCACCTGGAACTGCCCGAGGCCAAGAAGGTCTACGAGGCCGAGAAGATCGACATCTCGACCCAGGCCGCCCGCGTCGCCGATTGCGTGCGCGCGGCGCTGAACGGCCGGCGGATCATCGTGTTCTCGGGCGGCTCGAAAAAGGGCGCCGACAGTGTCTATGACGACGCCCGCGCGATCCGCGACGGCGGCGGCAACGGCTCGATCATCGGGCGCAACGTGTTCCAGCGCGACCGGGCCGAGGCGCTCGACATGCTGGGCAAGCTCGTCGATATCTACAAGGGCCGCGCCTGAGCCGGTCCGCGGGCGGGGCGGACAGGCGCCCCTGCCCTTCTTCTGTTTGAAAATACTCGCCGCGCAGCGCACGCGCGCCCGGGGCTCGATGCCCCGGGCGCGCGTTCCCCTTACCCGGGCAGAACGCGGTTCAGGATCTCTTTGGCGTAGAGCCCGGTGATCGCCCCCGCCACATCCCCCCGTCCCCGCGCCACGCGCGCGGCCACGTATCCGTCGGCCACCTCTGCCGGGGCGGTCTCGATCAGGGTGGCCGCCGTCAGCAGCACCGCAGCGCGTTCGGCGAAGAACCGCGCCTCTGCCTCGTCCGGCAGGCCCGGCCAGCGCGCGTGGTGGGCCGCAAGCGCCGCGTCATAGCGCGGGTCCACGCCGCGCGCCCGGTCAAGCGCCGCGTGCAGCACGTCGCGCGCGCCGGGTTCCCTGGCCAGGGTGCGCAGAATATCCAGGCAGATCACGTTCCCAGATCCCTCCCAGATCGAGTTCAGCGGTGCCTCGCGGTAAAGCAGGGGCAAGGGCGTGTCCTCGACATAGCCCATGCCGCCCAGCGCCTCCATGCATTCGAAGATCACGCCGGGGCAGCGCTTGTTCGACAGGAACTTCGCCAGCGCCACGCCGATGCGGGCAAAGGCGCGGTCGGTCTCGGACGTGCCGCCGAAGACGCCGGCGACCCGCAGACCCAGCGCCAGCGCGCCCTCCCAGTCGAGCGCGAGGTCGGCCAGCACGGCGCGCATCAGCGGCTGGTCGATCAGCCTGCGCTCAAAGGCGCTGCGGTGGCGGCACCACCAGACGGCTTCGGCCAGCGCGGCGCGCATCAGACCCGCCGGCGCCATGGCGGTATCCAGCCGGGTATGGTGCACCATGGACATGATCGTCGCCACGCCCGCGCCCTCGTCGCCCAGACGCAGCGCGCGCGCCCCGTGATACTCGATCTCGGCCGAGGCATTGGCCCGGTTGCCCAGCTTTTGCTTCAGCCGCATAAGATGGATGGCGTTGCGCTCGCCCGTGTCCAGCCAGCGGGGGACAAGATAGCAGGTCAGCCCCTCGGGCGCCTGCGCAAGGGTCAGGAAACCATCGGACATGGGCGCGGAACAGAACCACTTGTGCCCGGTCAGGCGGTAGAACACCCCGTCCGGCTCTGCGGTCGTGGTTGTGGCGCGCAGGTCCGAACCGCCCTGCTTTTCGGTCATCGCCATGCCCAGTGTCGCACCCGCTTTTTCTGCAAGCCGCGCGGGCACGGGGTCGTACTGACGTGACATCAGCTTGGGCCGCCAGGTCCGGGCGATGGCGGCATCGGCCCGCAGCGCGGGGATCGCGGCATAGGTCATGGTCATCGGGCAGCAGACGCCCGGTTCGACCTGCGTCATGAGATAGACCATCGCCGCGTGGGTCACGTGCCCGCCTGCGCCGCCCTCCCATGCCGTGGCGGCATAGCCGGCACCGATGCCGGCCTGCATGAGCGCGTGATAGGAGGGGTGAAACGTCACCTCGTCCAGCCGCCGCCCGCCGCTGTCGAAAAGCCGCAGTTCCGGCGGATGGCGGTTTGCCGCGCGCCCGGCCTCGTGCATGTCGGGCCGCGCAAGCGTCTCGGCCAGCCGCGCCAGCGCGGCAGGCTGTCCGTGCCCGGCCTGCACCGCCTGCCGCAGGGGCAGGTCGCCGTCCCACAGCGCCAGCGGCCGGGGCGGCGGCTGATTCTCGACCCGGTGGGTCGGCAACACATCGCGCGGCGCAACGCCTGTCATCGGAAAGCTCTCGGGGGACTCATGCCTGTCCGACGATAGCGCGCACTTGCCTGCCCGCGCTACCGGAACAGCGGGGGATTCCCTTTTTCGGCGGAGTATGGCACGATTCGCCACGGGCACCCGCCAGAGGTGCCAGCGAGGCAGAGCGATGTCGAAACAGAAACCGGCCCTCGGGATCCTGATGGTCTTCATGGCGGCGTTTCTTCTGGGCGCCTATTTCACCTTTGCCAGCGTGCAGGGGGACTACGGGCTGTTCCGGCGGATCCAGATCGAGGCCGAGGCGCAGGTTCTGCGACAGGAACGCGACAAGCTGGCGGCAGAGGTCTCGGCGATGCGCAACAAGACACGCCGCCTGTCCGATGGATATCTGGACCTTGACCTTCTGGATCAGCAGGCCCGCGAGGTGCTGGGGCTGGTGCGCGCCGACGAGGTCGTGCTGCGCTGAGCCCCGCTGCGGCGGCCACACGGCATCGTCGCCCCATGCAGCGCGACGTTTGCGTCTGGCGCAACCCTGCCCTTCCGGAAATTCCTGTCGCATTTCCCGAATGGCTGGGCTATGAGATTGTTTAACACTAAACAATCATCCGACCCGAGCGAGGAGACCTGCCGCATGGCCGCCCGCAAGACCACGAGAAAGCCCAGCGCGTCCAATGACGAACTGCTGCACTACTACCGCGAGATGCTGCTGATCCGGCGCTTCGAGGAAAAGGCCGGCCAGCTTTACGGCATGGGCCTGATCGGGGGGTTCTGCCACCTGTATATCGGGCAAGAGGCCGTGGTGGTCGGGCTGGAAGCCGCCGCCGAAGAGGGCGACAGCCGCATCACCACCTACCGCGACCATGGCCACATGCTGGCCTGCGGCATGGACCCCAAGGGCGTGATGGCGGAACTGACCGGGCGCATCGACGGCTATTCCAAGGGCAAGGGCGGCTCGATGCACATGTTCTCGAAAGAGAAGAAGTTCTACGGCGGCCACGGCATCGTCGGCGCCAACGTGCCGCTGGGCGCGGGCATCGCCTTCGCCGACAAGTATCACGGCAACGACCGCGTCACCTTTACCTATTTTGGCGACGGCGCCGCCAATCAGGGCCAGGTCTACGAGACCTACAACATGGCCGAGCTTTGGGATCTGCCGGTCATCTTCGTGATCGAGAACAACCAGTATGCCATGGGCACCAGCGTCAAGCGCGCCACCAAGTCGCCCAGCCTGTGGGAGCGCGGCGCGGCCTACGGCATTCCGGGCGAAGAGGTCGACGGCATGGACGTTCTCGCCGTCAAGGCGGCCGGAGAGAAGGCGGTCGCGCACTGCCGTTCGGGCAACGGCCCCTACATCCTCGAGGTCATGACCTACCGCTACCGCGGTCACTCCATGTCGGACCCCGCGAAATACCGCACCCGCGACGAGGTGCAGAAGATCCGCGAAGAGCGCGACGCGATCGAGCATGTGCGACACCTGCTGATCGACGGCGGCGAGACCACCGAGGACGATCTCAAGGCGATCGACAAGGAGATCAAGGAGATCGTCAACGAAGCCGCAGAGTTTTCCAAGCAGAGCCCGGAACCGCCGGTCGAAGAGCTCTGGACCGACGTGTACGCGGACGCTTGAGGGAGCGAAAAGACATGGCAACCGAAATCCTGATGCCCGCCCTGTCGCCGACCATGGAGGAAGGCACGCTTGCAAAATGGCTTGTGAAGGAGGGCGACACCGTCTCCTCCGGCGACATCCTGGCCGAAATCGAGACCGACAAGGCCACGATGGAATTCGAGGCCGTCGATGAAGGCGTCGTCGGCAAGATCCTGATCGCCGAGGGTACCGAGGGCGTCAAGGTGAACACCCCCATCGCCGTGCTGGTCGAGGAAGGCGAGGACGTGCCGGCCGCAAGCGCCGCCGCGCCGGTGGAACAGGCCCCCGCCCCCGCCGCGGCCGCAGCCGCCCCGGCACCGGCAGCCCCGAAAGCCGCCGAGGCCGCGCCGGAACCCGACTGGCCCGCCGGCACAGAGACGAAGGTCCAGACCGTGCGCGAGGCCCTGCGCGACGCGATGGCCGAGGAAATGCGCCGTGACGGCGACGTCTTCGTGATGGGTGAGGAAGTGGCCGAATACCAGGGCGCCTACAAGGTGACCCAGGGCCTGCTGGATGAATTCGGCGCCAAGCGCGTCATCGACACCCCCATCACCGAGCATGGCTTTGCCGGCGTGGGCGTCGGCGCTGCGATGGCCGGGCTGCGCCCGATCGTCGAGTTCATGACGTTCAACTTCGCCATGCAGGCAATAGACCAGATCATCAATTCGGCGGCCAAGACGCTTTACATGTCCGGCGGCCAGATGGGTTGCCCGATCGTGTTCCGCGGCCCCAATGGCGCCGCTGCCCGCGTGGGTGCCCAGCACAGCCAGGACTACGCGGCTTGGTATGCCCAGATCCCCGGCCTGAAGGTCGTGCAGCCCTACTCGGCCGCCGACGCCAAGGGTCTTCTGAAGACCGCGATCCGCGATCCCAACCCTGTCGTGTTCCTGGAAAACGAGATCATGTACGGCCGCACCTTCGAGGTTCCGGTGCTGGACGATTTCACCATCCCCTTCGGCAAGGCCCGGATCTGGCGCGAAGGCAGCGATGTGACGATCGTCAGCTTCGGCATCGGCATGACCTATGCCCTCGAAGCGGCCGACGAACTGGCGAAGGAAGGGATCGAGGCCGAGGTGATCGACCTGCGCACCCTGCGCCCGATGGACACCGGCACGGTCATCCGCTCGGTGATGAAGACCAACCGCTGCGTGACAGTGGAAGAGGGCTGGCCCGTGGGCGCCATCGGCAACCACATCTCGTCGGTGCTGATGGCCGAGGCGTTCGATTATCTCGACGCGCCCGTGCTCAACTGTACCGGCAAGGACGTGCCCATGCCCTATGCCGCGAACCTCGAAAAGCTGGCGCTGACCACCACGAAAGAGGTGATCGACGCCGTGAAAGCGGTGACATACCGGTGAGCCCGGTCGAGGTGCTTGGCCGCGACACCCTGCGCGAGGCCTACCGGGTCGAGGTTTCGGACGGCGCGCGCCGCGTGCGCGGCTACGTCCCCGAAACCCTGATCCTGGACGGCCTGCGCGAGGGCGGCCCGCGCCACCAGGATGCCTATGAATGGATCGCCCGGAATCGTCGCGAGATCGAAACGGCGCTTTTGAAGATGCAGGACGGGGTCCGCGTGCGCGGCCCCATGAACCGCCTCAGCCTTGCGGAGGACTGACAAGATGCCCACCGAAATCCTGATGCCCGCCCTGTCCCCCACGATGGAGGAGGGCACGCTGGCCAAGTGGCTGGTGAAAGAAGGCGACACCGTCAGCTCTGGCGACCTGCTGGCGGAAATCGAGACCGACAAGGCAACGATGGAGTTCGAGGCCGTCGATGAAGGCGTCGTCGGCAAGATCCTGATCGCCGAGGGCACCGAGGGCGTGAAGGTCAACACGCCCATCGCCGTGATCCTCGCCGACGGCGAGAGCGCCGGCGATATCGCAAGCACCGCGGCCCCCGCCACGGCGGACGAGGCCGCACCGAAGGCGTCCGACGCGGCACCGGCCCCCGCCAGCGCAAGCCCCGCACCAGCCCCCGCCGCCGCCCAGGCGGCCGACGGCGCGCGGATCTTTGCCTCGCCGCTGGCCCGCCGCATTGCGCGTGACAAGGGCCTGGACCTGTCGTCGCTCAGGGGTTCGGGCCCCAAGGGCCGGATCGTCAAGGCCGATGTCCTTGCCGCCGAAGGCGCCCCGGCGACCGCGCCTGCCGCCGCCGCCGCGCCGGCCGCAGCTGCCCCTGCCGCGCCCGCCGCTGCACCTGCCGGTCCGTCCACCGACGCCGTCCTGAAGATGTACGCCGACCGCGAGGTGGAAGAGGTCAAGCTCGACGGGATGCGCAAGACGATCGCGGCCCGCCTGACCGAGGCCAAGCAGACCATCCCGCATTTCTACCTGCGCCGCGACATCCAGCTGGACGAGCTTCTGGCCTTCCGCGGCACGCTCAACGCCAAGCTGGCGTCGCGCGGGGTCAAGCTGTCGGTAAACGACTTCATCATCAAGGCCTGCGCGCTTGCCCTGCAGGAGGTGCCCGACGCCAACGCCGTCTGGGCCGGCGACCGGATGCTGAAGCTGAAGCCCTCCGACGTGGCGGTGGCCGTGGCGATCGAGGGCGGCCTCTTTACCCCCGTCCTGCGCGACGCCGACCAGAAGTCGCTGTCGGCGCTGTCGGCCGAGATGAAGGACCTTGCCGCCCGCGCCCGCGACCGCAAGCTTGCGCCGCATGAATACCAGGGCGGCAGCTTTGCCATCTCGAACCTCGGGATGTTCGGCATCGACAACTTCGACGCCGTCATCAACCCGCCGCACGGTGCGATCCTTGCCGTGGGCGCCGGTGTCAAGAAGCCGGTGGTGAACGCGGATGGCGACCTGGCCGTCGCCACGGTGATGAGCGTGACGCTCTCGGTCGATCACCGCGTCATCGACGGGGCGCTGGGCGCCGAGCTGCTGGAAAAGATAAAGACCCACCTGGAAAACCCGATGGCCATGCTGGCGTAGGGAAATACCGGCGGCACAAACGAAGAAACGCCGGACCCTCGGGCCCGGCGTTTCGCATTCAAGGGGATGGGGCGGCGTCCCGTTCCGCGCGGGATCAGGGACTCAGTCGTCCAGACCGCCGCGCACGCCCAGAAGCTGGTCCATGCTGACGGACGGCTGCGAACAGCCCGCCTCGCCCACGATCCGCGCGGGTACGCCCGCCACGGTCTTCTTGGCAGGCACATCCTCCAGCACAACCGATCCAGCGGCGATGCGGCTGCAATCACCCACGCGGATGTTGCCGAGCACCTTGGCCCCGGCACCGATCAGCACGCCGCAGCCGATCTTCGGGTGCCGGTCGTCGTCTTCCTTCCCGGTCCCGCCAAGCGTCACCGAATGCAGCATCGACACATTGTTGCCGACAACCGCCGTTTCACCGATCACGATGGAATGGGCATGGTCGATCATGATCCCCTTGCCGATCCGCGCGGCGGGGTGGATATCGACGCCGAAAATCTCGGACACGCGCATCTGGAAGTAATAGGCCAGATCGTGCCGGCCTTCGCGCCACAGCCAATGGCCGATGCGATAGGATTGCAGCGCCTGGAAGCCCTTGAAATACAGCAGCGGCTGCATCAACCGGTGGCATGCCGGATCGCGCTCGTAGACCGCCACAAGGTCCGCGCGCGCGGCTTCGGCCAGCGACGGATCGCTGTCATAGGCCGTGTCGATGATCTCGCGCAGCAACTGGTCCGACATGTCGGCCGATGCCAGCTTGGACGCCATGCGAAACGCCAGCGCGTCCTCAAGCGTCCTGTGATGCAGAATGCCCGCGTGGACCATGCCGCCAAGCAGGGGCTCTGCCGCCACTGCGGCCTCGGCCTCGGCGGAAATACGGCTCCAGACCGGATCGATCTCGGCAAGTCTCGTGCGGGGTGTCTGCATCGCGCTTTCCTCCGTTCACGCCGGACAATACACCAGATAGGGTCTGTGGCGAAAGCGGGAAGCCTCGGGATGAAAATAACGTGAGCATCAGCGACGCCGACCTTGCGCGGTACCGCGCCCTGCTGGAGGCGGAAATTGCGGCACTCGACCGTGCGCACGAACGCGGGCAGGAAGGCCGAAGGACCGTCGATCTGGATCAGCAGGCGGTTGGACGCCTCAGCCGGATGGACGCGCTCCAGCATCAGGCGATGGCCCATGCCAACCATGGCCGCCGCGCTCAATCGCAACGCCGTGCCAAAGCCGCGCTTGCCCGGCTCGATGACGGGCAGTTCGGCGAATGCGTCGACTGCGGCGAGGATATTGCTCGTGGCAGGCTCGACATCGACCCGGCCGTGCCCAATTGCGTGTCCTGCGCGCGCGGCTAACGGCCCGCCCGGCGCGCCATGATCGCCTGCAAGACCTGCACCAGACAGCCACAGTATCGGCTGTCCGACAGCGGTGGCTCTGGCGGCGCGGGACGGCGCAGCGCGGCGGTCATCAGACTGCCGTCGCCCCAGATCGGATGCGCCCTCCCGGTGCGCTTGCGATAAAGATCCGCCCAATGCGCTTCGTCCAGCATCCGCGCCAGCAGTCCGGCGCGCCCTTCGTCGGTCTCCGACAGCAGAACCCGTGCCGCCGCCACCACATCGCCATGCAGGACTTGCCGCACGAGATCAGATCGACGGCGGTTCGGGCTTGAAATAATGCAGGACGAGCCGCACCGCCCCCGCCGCGAAATCGCCCCCTGACGCTGTCAGCACCAGCGGCGTGTCGGCATAGTAGGTCACCGGCTGCCCGGTCACACCCACCAGCCAGGATCCCTGCGCAAGCCCGATGCCCGCGCCATATCTGTCCTCTGCCCCGGCCACACCCAATGTCCAGCTGGCCAGCGCACCGCTCAGCGCCGATGACACCCGGCCCGTCACCGCGAACACCATCGCATTCTGCGGGATGACCTCGGTTGTTACCGAACTGCCCCCCGGCGCGACCGCATGGTCGAACGTCACGCTGCGGATCGCGGGCACGGGCGCCGGCGCCCAGCCGGCGCCATCGTGCAGCACCTCGCGCGTCTCGTCCACGATCCAGCCGCGCCAGCCCTCGGCGGGATCGGCGAACACCCATCCGCCGTTCGTTCCGATGGCGATGCGCCCGTCCTGCCCTGCCCAATCGCCCGTTGCGCCCGCCGGAACGCCCCATGCCATGCCCTCGGCCGCCGCTGGCGGCGTTCCCGTCGCAACCGACATCAGCCGCAACTGCGTCAGCCCGTCGAGCCGCGACAGCGCCTCGTTCACCGTGACATGCTTTTGCGCCTGCGACGGCGCCAGCAACGGCAGCCCAAGATTTCCTGTCTCAGCCATCGAAGGTTCTCCATGCAAAGGGTCCCGGCCCGAACCGGTCCGAAATCTGCGCCACGGCGAAATCGAAGGCGCCCGTCAGCCCGTCCGCCGCCTGCGCCGCGGGCTCATAGCGCCATGCCGGGGCCGTCACGACGGTCTGTCGCCGGACCACCCCGCCCGCCGCCACCTGAACGAGGTAGGCCTCGCTCGCCTCGCCCAGCGGCACGTCCAGCCCCGACCAGCTGTCGCCATCGATCCGCGAGCGCCGGATCCACGCCATGTCCACCGCGCCCTCAGCAGCCCGCGCCGCGCGCAGATGCGCGGGCGCATATGGCCGCAGCCCCACGCCGTCGAACACTTTCACCAGATGCCGGAACGAGGGGTGGTCATATCCCAGGTATCCCGCCCCGATCCGATAATGACGCTCCAGCCCGCGCTCGGACGGCGCCAGCCCGATCTGGCGCGGCGCCCCGTTCAGAAGGATCACATGACTGCCAGCAGGCCAGACCGGCGGCATCACCGCGTCGGTGCCCGCCTGCCCGCGCAGCCGCCGCGACAGCGCGTAGACGCGCGGCGCAACCAGCGTGGCGGTCTCGAACTGGAACACCTCCCACACGCCGGTGTCGGGATCGCCGATTGCCGCCAGGTTCGCCCCCTCCAGCATCGCGGCCGGCGTGGTAGAGGCCATCTGCCCCGCGATCAGCCGCACCTGCAACTCCGGGCCCCGGTCGAACAGCCCCGGAACGGCGTCCGGCAGGTCGGTTTCGGTGATCCCCACCACCGACCACGCCTCGATCCGGGTGTTCAACCCGTATCCCGCGTCTGCGGGGGCGCGGAACACCGACACCGGCCCCGGCCAAGGCACCGCTGCCACGGCCAGATGTGGCGCCTCGGGCGCCTCGCCACCGGTCAGAAGCGGCAGGTCCATGAACACCGGATAAACCGGCGCCGCCTGCGCCACCGGCCTTGGCGCGGCCGGCGGCACGTCATCCACCGTGCCCGCGCCAAAGACCGTGCCATCCACCCGCACTGCCTCGATCAGCTGGGCACCGGCCGCCTCGATTCGGTCGATGCGGAAGTCGCTGCGCCCCTGCGCCGTTTCCAGCGACACCACGTCGCCCGCCCGCGTCCGCATTCCCGACGGCGGCAGGGCAAAGCGCACCCGGTCCCGCGCGATCCGCGATTCCGCCAGCCAGCGCTCGACGATGGCACGCCCCTCGCCCCGGCTCAGCACCAGCGGGATGTCGGATTGCGACACGGCGTGCGTGACCTCGTCGGCAAAGACCGCCTCTTCGGCGCGGGTTTCGAACTCGCCATCCGCCTCGACGAAGACCAGCCGCAGCCGCCCCGCCGTTTCCGCCTCGGCCGCGCGGACGGTCTCGACCGGCCCGTCAAGCTCATCCGAAAGGGCCAGCGTCTCTCGGTCCAGCACCCGGTCCACATGCCCGCTGCGCGTCCGGAAGGTCAGTGTGCCACCATGGTCCAACGCGTCGAACCCGTAGGCCAGCATCAGCGGTTGCAGGATCGACCGCGCCGTGCTGGTCTCGGACACGGTATAGCCACGCACCAGCCCGTGCAGATCGCCGGTGTCGATGTCGGTCACGCCTGCGGTGGCGCAGACCTCCTCGACCACCCCGGCCAGCGACCGCGACGCTGTCCGCCCCGTGATCCAGTGGCCCAGCGCATGGTTGCCGCCATCGCTCCACAACTCGGTGTTGGCGGGAAACTGCGGATAGGGCCGCGCGTCCCATGCCCAGACATGCGCGCGTCCCATGTCGATCATCGGCGCGCCGTAGACAGAGGACACAGGGTTGTTGGCCGGGTCAGACCAATGGGCCGACATCGCCCGCAGGTACTGCATCTGGATATATTCATCGCGCGTGCCGGTCGAATAATGCGGTATCCGCGATTCCGACGACTTGGGATCGAGGAACTTGTTGGGCTGGTTCGTGCCCTTGTCGATCGCGGCGCAGCCGTATTCGGTAAACCAGATCGGCTTTGATTGAGGCACCCAGGCCGTGGGGCCCGCCACCTCGACACCGCCCACGCGTTCGTGGTGAACGTTCGACCACCAGCCGTGAAAATCCTTGGGCCGGAACACCCATGGCTTGCCATGGGCCGCGTCAGAGATCGGCAGCCGGATCTGCGCGTCGCGGACGTCCTCTGCGCTGCGCACCGGGCGGAACTCGGCCAGCCCGAACCAGTCGTCGAACTTCGACAGGCGGACGAACCGGGCACGGGCATCCAGCGGCACGGTCAGCACCTGCCCCGTGACCGCCCCGGCCACCACGCCCGCCGCAGTCCAGTTCAGCCCGTCGAACGACACCTCCACCATGGCGCCGTTCAAATGCAGGGCACCCCACCCGCCGAACCCGTCAAAGGGCGCCAGCCGGATCGCCTCCAGCGCCACCGCCGTGCCAAGGTCGGCGGTGATCTCGCCGCCATAGGCCGTGGCCGATCCCCAGCCAGAGGCCGCCCCCGACAGCGCCCCGTCGCGCAGCCCCGACCCATCACCCAGATGCCCGGAGTAGCCCGGATAGGACGGCTCGGTCGCACTGTAGACCGCCGGCACCTCGACCGCGCCATAGTACCAGTCGTGGTATTCGCCGCCGCAGACATTATCCTTCAGGTAATCCAGATCGTGGATCGCGCCCCAATGTGCATCTGCATGATCGGGGCCATCGCGCCAGTCCGACAACGGCAGGTAGTTGTCCACGCCAATGAAGTCGAGATCAGCCTCCGCCCACAGGGGGTCGAGGTGGAAATACACGTCCCCCGACCCGTCCTGCGGATGATAGCCGAAGTATTCCGACCAGTCGGCGGCATAGCCCAGCTTCACCCCGGGCCCGAGAATCGCGCGCACGTCGGCCAGAAGCGCGCGCAGCGCCTCCACCGCCGGAAAGCTGTCGCCCGTCCCGCGGATCTGCGTCAGCCCCCGCATCTCGGACCCGATGCAGAACGCGTCGACACCGCCTGCCGCGGCGCACAGATGCGCATAGTGCAGGATGAATCGCCGATAGCTCCACTCCTCGGGCCCCGCATAGGTGACGGTCTGGTCCGTGGCACTGAAATCCGCCGGAGCCGCCTGCCCGAAGAACGCTTCCACCTCCGCCTCGGCCACGGCCGTCCTGTCGGGCGACCCCGCCAGCCCCGGCGCCAGCGAGGTCGTGATCCGCCCGCGCCACGGCAGCACCGGCTGGCCGGTGCCCCCGGTCAGCGGGTCGGGCATCGTGTTGCCCGCCATCTGCTCCATCAGGATGAACGGATAGAAGGTCACCGCCTGCCCCGCGGCGCGCATCTCCTGAATGGCCTGCATCACCGAACGGTCGGTCGGCGTCCCGCCATAAACGGGACGGCCATCCGCCTGCGCGATCACTTCGGCCTCGCCCCGGCCGATCCCGGACACCGCCCAGGGCATCTCTGTCCCCTCGAACTCGGCCTGCTCAACCTTGGGACGCAGCCGGCAGTCGCCGCAGCGCAGGTCGTCGCCGAACCATGACACGATCAGCGACACCGCCCCGCAATTGGGCAACTCGGTCGTCAGCTGGTCCAGCGCGGTCAGGAAATCGGTCTTGCCGCTGCCGGAATTCAGGTTTGCCGCCGCGGCTTCTCCCGGCCCGTAGTCGTAGTAGACCGGCTGCGTCGCCAATGCGTATTCCCCGGTCCCCGGCATCAGCGCCACGCCCAGCGTGCCCCGCGCGATCTCGGGGTCCGCGCCCTGCCCCGGCTGCTCGGGCCGCAGCACCTCGAAATTGAACTGCGGCACCCGGTTGCCGAAAGGCGTCAGGTCCAGGTCCTCGAAGACGACATAGGCGATCCCGCGATATGCCGGTGCGTCGTCCTCGCCCTGTACCGCCGCGATCTTGGGATCGGGCATCTGGTCCTCGGTGCCCGTGTAGACCCGCACCGTCAGCCCGTCGCGCGCGATCTCCTGCCCGTCGGCCCAGATGCGGCCGATCCCGGTGATCTCACCGGCGCACAGCCCCACCGCAAGACTGACCGAATAGGAAAACGTGCTCGTCGTCGTGCCGCTGGTGCCCTTGCCGCCGCTTTCCTCGGTGGTCACGGTCTCAAGGAACTCGGTCGACCAGATCACCTGCCCTGCCAGCCGCACCCGGCCATAGGCCTGCAACACCGGCGACCCTTCGCTTGCCCCCTGCAGGCGAAAGCGTTCCACCCGGCCGGTTTCCACCACCTCGGACCCGGCCCCCAGAAGCTGCTGGTCGATCCAGTTGCCCACCGTCGCGCCGATCGCGCGCCCGATGACGACAGAGGACAGGCCAAGGAAATTGCCGCCGACCGCGGCGCCTGCGGCCGCGCCCACTGCGGACAGTACGATCGTCGCCATGTTCAGTCCTTTTCGGGAAAGCCAAAGCGCGCCACCACGCGCCGGTGCCAGGGACCTGACAGGGGGCTTTCGACCACCCCGTGCCCGGTATAGGCGTGAATGAAAGAGGCCCCGGCCCCCACGCGTGCCTGCACGCCCAGGTGCTTGGCCACCGCGCCGTCGCGCATCCGGAACAGCAGGACATCACCCGCCGCTGCCTCCTGTCCCGGCCCCCGCGCCACCATGTGCCGCAGCGCCGCGCGCCACAGCGCCTCGTCATGCGCGGGCTCGGCCCAGTCCGCGGTATAGGCGGGCACGGACTCTGGCTCGGCACCGTAGATTGCCCGCCACACCCCGCGCACCAGGCCCAGGCAATCGCAGCCCGCGCCGCGCAGGCTTGCCTGATGGACATATGGCGTGCCCAGCCAGAGCCGCGCCTCGGCCACCGCCAGTTCGCCAACCCCGGCCATCAGACCAGCGCCCCGCCGTCGTTGTCGTTGCGGCTGACCGGATATCGCATCAGCCAGTCCTCGCCCGGAATATGCGGAAAGCCCCTGAAATTCAGGAAGTTGCCGAACTTGGCGCGGCAAGTCTCGGCCCGCTTGTCGCACCCGGCCTCAAGCCGCGCCACATCACCCGCGGCCACCGCAGCACCCAGCGGCTGCCACAACCCGATCTCGCGCCCCTCGTCAGTGGCCACATCCGTGCGCACGACGCCCGCCAGCCCGGCCGCATCGCCCCGACAGCATCCGCAGGCGGCCCCGCTCGAACCAGCCGGGTTCGAACCCGCCGGTGCCATGCAGGCGAAACCGCTTGCGGTCCCGCGCCTCGACCACCTCGACCTCGACCGAATGCCACGGGTCGTCCATGTCCACCCGGCAGCGCGCATCCCCAAGAACGGCAGAGCAATGCCCGTGATAGATCATCCCCTGCGCCCGGTTCAGCGCCTCGGTCAGCCCCCGCAATTCGGCATGGAACCGCCCGCCCACGCGGCGGATCTCGCCCAGCGTCCCCTTGAACTGCACCGCCCGGTCGTTCACGTCCGCCCAGTTGACCAGCCATGCCGTCACCTCGGCCCGGTCAAAACGGCCTGCCTCGATATCGGCCTCGGTCAGCGCGGTGTCGCTCAGCGCGCCCACCGCCTCGGCGTTGTCCACCGACAACCCGGTAGAGCTTTCGACGACCCCCGCCGACATACCGGTCTGCGCGCGAAACAGCTGACCCTCGAACACAAGGTCGCGGTCATGGTCGGTAAAGCCATAGGCCGTGCCGTCCACCCGCCGCACGTGCCAGCAGCGGCAGACGGTCGTCGCCCCCGTGGCCAGATGCGCGGCCAGCGCGTCGCGTGTATCCCCGCTCATGGCAGCCGCACCTCGATCACCGGAACGCCGGGCACCTCTCCGGCCTGGAAGGTCTCGACGGATATGTCGATCCGGTCGGTGTCAAACCGCACCGGCACGTCGAACTCGAACCCCGCCGTCACCGGAACGCCCACGTCGGGCGGATCGGCGAAGGTGACGATGCCCTTGGCCACGTCGACCTCGAAATGAAACGGTTTCCACCAGCGGCTCGGCGTTCACCGCCACGCGCACCGTCCCTGCCACCGCCTTGCGGATCGGCCGGACATAGCTTTGCCCGCCAGAGGCATAGGTCTTCTGAAGCGCGAACACCGTCGTCCCGCCGTCTCCGGTGCCGATGCGCTGGTCCTGCGGGTCCGGCACCCGTGTCGGCGCGCAGGACTTGTAGTCCGACCAGTCCTTCCAGCGGAACGCGTGCAACTGCCCCTGCCGCGCCTCGAAGAACGCGATCAGCGTCTCGATATCGTCGAGCGAGCGCATCGCCACCCCCGCATCGTACCGCCGGCGCGAATGCGCCCAGGGCGTGTTGCGCTCTTCATAGCCGTTGGCCAGCGTGACGATCTCGGTGCGCCGCTCGGGGCCGCCGATCGACCCGCGGCTCAGGCTCACCGGAAACCGGACCTCGTGAAATGCCATGCCCTGTCCTCCTCAGCGGTTGCGTTGCCCGCGGCCCAGCGCCCGGCCCATCTGCGGCCGCGATCTGGCTCGAAGAACGGCGGAACCCCTCGACGTCCGGCGTGCTCACGTTCATCACCACTTGCACCGGGCGCCCGCCGCCCGTCGCCTGCACGCCCAGCTGTCCATCGGCACCGCGCGCCAGCGGCATGATCGCCTCGGGGCCCGCCTCACCCATCAGCCCGGTGCCGCCCCGCATCGGGAAAAGCGTCGGGCCGCTCACGACGCCGCCCTGCGCAAAGGGCATAACCCGCCCCTGCGCGAACCCGCCGCCCTTGGCGAAGGGCACAAAGCCCTGCACGATGGATTCCACCCCCTCGGCCAGCAGCCCGCCCAGATGGCTTGTGACCGGCCGGATCGCGGCGCTGTAGGCCGCGTCCACCATCGACTGCGCCACGGTCTTCAGCGCGTCCGACAGCTTCATGCCGTCAAAGATCAGCCCCTCGAAGGCGTTGCGCAGCCCCCGGCTGATCCCGCCCGACAGCACGTCCACCTCGCGCCCCGTGTCCGCCAGGGTCGCCTGCATTCCGCGCAACTCGCCGTCGAAGGCCGCGACGATGGCGTTGACGCCACCCAGCGTCACCTCCAGCGCGCCGATCTGGTCTTCGAGCGTCTCAATCTCCGTCATCGCCGGCCACTCCTGTGTCATCGGGATGGGCGCGCGCCAGTTCGTCCAGCCGCGCCCGCGTCATCGCGCCGGGCCGAGCGCCGTGGCCCAGCATCAGCGCCAGTTCCGCCGGCGTCAGCCGCCAGAACGCATCCGGCGTCAGCCGCAGCCCGCCCAGCCCCGCACGCATCAGCCCGGGCCAGTCGATCCGGCTCACGCCGTGCCGTCCCCGGGCAGTTCGAACGCGCGCACAAGAAGCGTCCCGGCCGCACGCGCCGCCGCCACCGGCCCGCCCTCGATCTCGGCGCGCCGCAGCGCCTCGGCGCTGCCCGTCCAGCCGCCGCCGCGCAGCCCCGCCAGGATCAGCGCCAGCACGTCGCGGGCCGAAAACCGGCCCGCCTCGAACCGCTCGGCCAGTTCCACCAGCGTCCCGGTCTCCAGCGCCTCTTCCAGCTCGGCCAGCGCCCCAAGCGTCAGCTTCATCACCCGGCGCTCGCCATCGACGACCAGCGCCACCTCGCCCGCCCAGCGGTTTACCATGCTCAGAACGCCTGGAAGGCCAGCGCGCCGGCAGAGGCCAGGCTCACCTCGTAGGTGGCCTCGCCGTTGTGCGACCCCGCGTACTCGATCGAGCTCACCTGGAACGGCCCCTCGACAATGCCGAAATCGGGGATCACGACCTGAAAGACCGGCGTCTCGCCGTCAAAGAAGATCTGCCGCGCGCGCTCGTCCGTCGCCTCGTCGCGGAACACGCCAGAGCCCGAGATCGCCGCCGATTTCACCCCAGCCCCGGTCAGAAGCTCGCGCCAGCCGCCCTGGCTGCCAAGGCTGGTGATATCCACCGTCTCTGCGTTGAAGCTGATGCGCGTGGCCCGCAGCCCCGCGAAGGTCTCGAACTGTCCGCCGCCGGTCATGTCGACCTTGACCAGCAGATCCTTGCCGTTCTGGGCACCCATGGCCGCCCCTCCATCTTCGATAGGTTTCAGTCGTCTTCCAGCCGTGCCCGGAACGTCAGGTCGATCCGGCGCAGCGCGCCCGATTCCACCCGGTCCGCGCGTGCCCGCAGGAACCACATCCCCACGATCCGCCCGCGCGCCAGAACCGGCGGCGCGCCGGTCAGCACATCCGACACCGCCGCGGCCACGGCCTTGGCGGTCTGGAATCCAGCCGCCTCGGTCACCACGCTGACGGTGAAATCGTGGATCGCGCCGGCGCCATCGCCGGTGGACCCGTCGCGCACCCGCTCGGGCCCCAGTGCAACGTAGGTCGCCGGCACCGCCCCCGCGGGCGCGGCATCGAAGATCGCGTCGCCCACCAGGGCCGTCAGCGTCGCATCGGCGCTCAGCGCGCCCCAGACCGCGCCCTGCAGCGCAGCCGACATGCCATAGCTCATGCCGTCGCCTCCTCGCGCGCGAAACAGGTCAGATAACGCGCCCAGGCATCCGCTTCGGCGACGGCAAGGATCGCGTAAACACGCGCACCCTCGCGAAACCGCTGGCCCGGCTCGGGGCGCGACGGCGCGCCAACGGGCGTCGCCCGAACGGTGATCCGGTGCGCAATCGTCGCCAGTTTCAGCTCCGCCCAGTCCTCGCGCCGTCCGCTGCGCGCGTCCACGTCCGCCCAGACTTCGCCCAGCGCCACCCAGTCCTCGGCATATCCGCCTGCACCGTCAGGCACCTGCGTCCGCGCCTCCAGCACCAGCTTGCGGTTCAACACGGGCGCTCTCATCGCCCACCCTCTCCGAACAGTCGCACCGTCCGGTAACGGTCGATCAGGATCGACACGTCAAAGGGCATCCGCGCCCCGGGTCCCGGCTCTGCCACGCGCCGCTCGTAGTAATGCGCCGCCAAGAGAAACACCGCCTGCCCCAGGTCGGCGGGCAGCCCGTTCCACGCGTCGGCATAGCCCGCGACGAAATCGATCTCGACCGATCCGCTGACCGGCACCAGCGGCAGGCTCAGCCCGGTGGACACCAGCCGCGGCCGCTGCCCGTCGCGTTCCAGCACATAGCGGTCGGGGGCGATCACTGTAGCCGCGCCCTGCCTGTCCAGCAGCCGCACCTCGGTGATCTGCGTCACCGGCGCGACCGGCAGCGCCTGCCGTCCGAAATCGCGCCACCCCGCCAACGTCCAGGTGAACGCCCGCAACAACAGCACCTTGCCGGTGCGCGCCTCAATCGCCGCAAGCGCCGCGCGCAGTTGTGCCTCCAGGACAATGTCCTGCACCCCGTCATCGGCGAACCCGGAGCCAAGCCGCAGATGATCCTTGAATTGCGCGACCGGCAGCGCCGCGGCGGGCACTGGGGTCTGCTCGACTAACATCATGGAATGCCTCCGAAAATCCGGACCCCATCAGGGGCAAGGGACGCATCCGCGCCCATGGACGGCGCCCCGCGGGGCGCCGCCGACGAACCGCCGTCAGGCTCAGATCGCGAACTTCAGGATCTTGATCGCGTCGAAGTCCGTCACATCGCCACCGACGCGCTTGGTGGCATAGAACAGGACACGTGCGGCTTGGCGCGAGAACGGGTCACGCAGCACGCGCAGGTCGGGACGTTCGGCGATAGTATAGCCGGACGCCGAAATCGCCAAAGGCAATCGCCATGGCGTCCAGCTCGCGATGTCGGGCATGTCCTCGGCGATCAGCACCGGATAGCCCATCAGGCGCGCGGGCTCGCCAGCGGCCAGACCGTCGGACCACAGGAAGCGGCCATCGGCATCCTTCATCTTGCGCACTGCACCCGCGGTTTTGGAGTTCATCACGAAAGACGCATTGGCGCGGTAGCGCGCGCCCAACGAATAGACCAGATCGACCACTCGCATCAGCCGGGTTCGGCCGCCGTCGAAATCGCCCGCTCGACACCGGTGATGACATAGCCCGAGGTTGCCCCAGGTCCAGCTGGCATGCCATCCGGCCCAGTCGTTGTAGCGTCAGGAAACCCGTCGGCTTGTCCACCCCGTCGCCAGACACAAAGGCCGATGCCTCGGCGCGGGCGAACTTGTCGGCGATGCGACCAGCAAGCCAGCCTCTCAATGTCGAACGCGGTGTCGTCCAGCAGCCGCTGAGACGCCTTGGGCAGCGCCGAAAGTTCGTGCAGCGGGATCGAAATCCGCTCGATCTGCGGCGGTGTCGGTTTCCGTGGTCGCGGCTGTTTCACGTGGCCCAGCCCGCACCCACATCGGTGTGGTCGACCAGCACGTCAAACGAGGTCGCCTCGACATTCACCACATTGGCGATGGTGCCGCAGCGAAGAGGACAGAGCGTCAGCACGCTGCTGGATCGTGCTCGGCGAAGTCACCGGGTCCACCAGGTAGCCGCCGTCGCCGGCCACGGCAGTGGACATCGCCTTGCCCTCCAGCTCCAGCCCGCGCAGCGCGTCGTCGTCGCCCGACCTGACATAGGCCTCAAAGGCCTTCTGGTGGGGGGCGCCGCCGGCGTCGGCGGCGGCAAGGGCCGGGCGGCCCACGGTCTGTGTCTTGCGATCCAGCATGGTCAGTCGCTCTTCCTGTTTCTGAAGCTTCTGGGTCAGTTCGGCCTGAAATCCCTTCAGGTCGCGCACGAACCCGGCCAGCGCGGTCTTCACCTCGGCGGCCGGGCCCTCGGCGGCGGGCACACCCTGCCCGCCCCGAGCCTCGCTCTCGGTCTTTGTCATCGATTGTTCCCCGTAAGAGGTTGCGAACGCTGGCTCAGCGGTCGGCCAGCAGGCGGCGTGCGTCCTCGAAGGCCGACGCCAGGTCGCGGCAAAGGTCCGTGGCGGGCATACTGCCCTTGGCCCCCACCCGCGCTTCGGCAAGCATCGGGAAGGTCACAAGCGACACCTCCCAAAGCTCCAGTTCCGACAGAAGGCGCACGCCCTTTCCGTCCTTCGCGGCCCGCACCGTGCGATAGCCGATCGACAGCCCGTCGATCGCGCCGGCCGCCAGCAGCGCCGCGGCCTCGCGGCCCTGCGCCACATCGGTCAGCAGCCGGCCCTTCACCCAAAGGCCGGTGGCGTCCTCGCGCACCTCGTCCCACACGCCGATGGGCTGGCGCGGGTCGTGCTGCCACAGCATCTTCACCCGGCGCCCCGCCGTCGCCAGCGCCGCCAGCGACCGCGCATAGGCGCCCGGCTCTACCCTGTCGCCGCCGTTGTCGGTCTTGCCGAACAGGCTGGCGTACCCCTCGACCCGCGCGCCGTCCGTCAGGGTCAGCCCCGCATCCAGACGGCAGAACTTGCGTTCCGGCGCGCCGTAATCCGGCTCAGTCATGCTCTGTCTCCTCGTCGTTCAGGGGCGGCAGGCCCAAAAGCGCGCGCTTCTCGGCATCGCTCAGAAAGCTGGCGCCGCCGATCCGGCGCCACTGCTGCTCGCGCTCGGATGCCAGCGCCGGCACCTGGTCAAGATCGGGGCGCAGCGCCAGCGTCTCGCCGGTGAACCCCGCCAGCCAGTGCGACACCGCCGCCGCCACCCGGCCCGCCAGCGGCAGCACCGTCAGCCGGTAGAAGGCGCGGTTCGCCTCCTGGTAATTGGCGTAGGTCGCATCGCCCGGGATCCCCAGCAGCATCGGCGGCACGCCAAAGGCCAGCGCGATCTCGCGCGCCGCGGCCTCCTTGGTCTTCTGGAACTCCATGTCCGAGGGGCTGAAGCCCATCGGCTTCCAGTCCAGCCCGCCCTCCAGCAGCATCGGCCGTCCGGCGTTCCGCGCGCCCTGGTGATGGCTTTCCATTTCCAGAAGCAGCCGGTCGTACTGCTCGGCGCTCAGCGTGCCCTGCCCGTCCGCACCCTGGTAGACGATGGCACCAGAGGGCCGCGCCGCATTGTCCAGCAAAGCCTTGGACCAGCGCGACGCGGCGTTGTGCACGTCGATGGCACTGGCCGCCGCCTGCATCGGCGACAGCCCGTAATGGTCGTCCTGCGGATGGAAGCTACGGATGTGGCAGACCGGCGGCGCACCCTCGCCCAGGTGAAAGCGATGCGTGCGCGCGCCGACAGTATAGTCATAGGCCACCGGCCAGCCGTCCGCCCCGGGCACCAGCGCCATGCGGTCCGAGCGCAGCACATGCAGCTCCAGCGGCAGGTCCGTCTCGCCGCCCACCGCCTCGACATAGGCGTTCCCGCTCAGCAGCAGCTGCCCGTAAAGCGCCTCGAACAGCTCGGCCCGTCCCTGCGCCGGGTTGGGCCGCGTCACCAGCGACAGCAACGGGTGCTCGTCATAGCGCCGCGCCGCGTCCTGCAAGACCAGCGGCAACGCCGCCGCGGCCTCGGCGATCAGCTTGACCGACCGGAACCCCACGGGATTGCCGGCAAAGCCGGTGCGCATCAGCGATCCGGTGTCGCGCGGGCTCCACGCAACCCGGCCAGAGGTCTGCCAGGCCACCAGCCGCCCGGTGGCGGACGCCTTTCGCTCTGGCGGCTCGGGCGCCGGGCGCTTCAGAAAATCAAACATGGTGTCGGGTCTCCTCGGTCGTGGCGCTTGGTCACGCGATGCTGCGGATCTGCGGGCGCCGCCAATGGGCGGCCGGGGCGATCATCAGGTCGGTCAGCGCCCAGACCAGCGCATCCACCCGGTCGGGGCTGCCCGCGCCGTCGAACCCCTGCCGCGTCATCCGGCACATCTGGTCCTCCAGCGCCGCCAGCCCGCGCGCATGGGCCACCCGCCCCTGCTCGTAAAGCGCGGCCACCGGCTCGGCCCGCGCGGCCTTGCCGCGCGTGGCGCGCACCTTGGTCAAGGGCACCAGCGGGTCGACCTGGCGGATCACGGCCTCGACCATGTCGCCGCCCTGGTTCACCTCGGCCACCAGCCGGTCCGCGCCATGCCGCGCCATCGCGTCAAGCGCCGCCTCGGTCCAGCGCTGCGGGCTGGCCGCCGCGACGCTGGCATCTTCCAGCACCACCGCGCGCCAGTCCTGCGGCGCCCCCTCGGTGCAGGCACCCACCACGACGATCCCGCAAGCGTCCGACCCCGCGTGCCCCGTGGCCGGCGGATCGACTGCCACCACTACGCGCGACACCTCGGGCACCCGCACCTCGCGCGCCGCCTCCAGCATCGCCAGCGTCCACAGCGCGCCCTCGGCATCCTCCAGAAGCGCGCCGTCCAGCTCCTGACGGCCCAGCCGCGTGCCGTCATAGCGCGCCCGGATCTCCTCCAGGAACGACGCGGCAAGATTGGCGCGGTTCGCTTCTGTCGGCGCGTGCGTCATCACCGTTGACGGCTGGGTCAGAAGTGACTTCAGCACACCCACGTTGCGCGGCGTCGTCGTCACCACCTGCCGTGGCGCCTCGCCCAGCCGCAGCCCGAATTGCAGCATGTCCCACGCCGCCTGCCCGTCCTTCCACTTGGCCAGCTCGTCAGCCCAGGCCGCGTCGAACTGCGGCCCGCGCAGCGCCTCTGGCTCGCGCGCGGAAAAGATCTGCGCCTCGGCACCGTTCGGCCAGACCAGCCTGCGCCGCGTCGCCTGCCATTCGGGGCGGCGGTCGGGCGGCGAACAGGCCAGAAGGCCGCTGTCGCCGAACACCATCACCTCGCGCGCCTGGTCCAGCGTCTCGGCCACCAGCGCCACGCGCCGCGCGCGCCCCGGATCGGCCGGGCGGGCGCCCTCGACCTCGGCGCGGATCCACTCCGCCCCGGCGCGCGTCTTGCCCGCGCCGCGCCCGCCCATCACGACCCAGCTGCGCCACGCCCCCTCGGGCGGCAGCTGATGCGGCAGCGCCCAGAACTCGAACAGATAGGGCAGCGCCAGCAGCGTGCGGTCATCCAGCCCCGCCAGGAACGTCTCCACCGTCTCCTGCGGTGCGGAGGCGAGCCAGGCGGCGGCGGATCTCATCTCGGGCGCGATCGAAGTCGAGCCCGTCGTCCCGGCCGGTTTCGGCTTTGCAGAGGTCCTCAAAGCGGTTCCTTTCCTCCATCGCCAGACGGATCGCCGCCCGGTATTCCAGCACTGTCTTCTTGATCTCCGCCGGCGGCGGCTCCTTGCCGGCTTCCATCGTGCTGACAAGTTCATGCAGCCGATGTGCCAGCGCCTCGGTCTGGGCGACCGCGATCACAAGCATACGCTCCGCGGCCCCGCTTCCCCCGGGGGGTTTCAATTCATCCATGTACAGAAGGCCCGCTTCGTCACCGGTCGCAGGAAACGCCGGAGACCCGGGCACGAAAAAGCGGCGCCGGGGTCACCCCCGCGCCGCCTGCCCATGTCTTCCAGCTTGCACGTTTTCTACAGGGGACCGTCCCCAATGTCAAGAAGTTTATTCTTAACAAAGGGTTAACAGAACCTTGCCAACAAAAACCGCGTCAGTCCGCCGCCCGCTCCGCCTCGATCTGCCGCCAGACACGGACGTTCTCGTTGTGCTCGGCCAGCGTCTCGGCAAACGCGTGCCCGCCAGTCCCGTCGGCCACGAAGAACAGGTACTCCGTCGCCTCGGGGTCCAGCGCCGCCTCGATGGCCGCGCGCCCCGGATTGGCGATCGGGGCGGGCGGCAGCCCGTCGATGACATAGGTGTTGAAAGGCGTCTCGCGCCGCAGCTCGGACTGCCGCAGCCCGCGCCCCAGCGGCGCCTGCCCCAGCGTGATGCCATAGATCACCGTCGGGTCCGTCTGAAGCCGCATCCCCGCCTCCAGACGGTTGATGAACACCGACGACACCACCCGCCGCTCCTCGGCCACGGCGGTTTCCTTCTCGATGATCGAGGCCAGGATCAGCGCCTCTTCCGGCGTCTCAAGCGGCAGGCCATCCACCCGGTTGCGCCACGCCTCCGCCAGTATGGCGGACTGCCGGTCCGTCATCACGACCAATAGCGCGGTGCGGTCGTCGCCCACCCGAACCTCGTAACTGTCCGGCGCCAGCGACCCCTCGGCGGGAACAGAGTCCACCTCGCCCGTCAGGACGTCGACGGCCTTCAGACCCTCGACGATCTGCCAGCTGGTCGCGCCCTCGGCCAGCGCCACGCGATAGCGTGTGTCGGGCCGGTCCCGCATTTCCGCGAAGACCTCGGGCACCTCGTCCACACCGGGCACGAACTCGGCACGCTCGACGAACCGGTTGGTCGCGGGATCCAGCTCGCGCACCTGCGCGCTCACTTGCGTCACCCCGATCCGGTAGACGATCTCGGTGCCGCAGGTCGACTGTCCGCCGCGGGTCACGATGTCCACGATCTCTTCCATGGACGCGCCCGCCGGCACCAGAAAACTGCCGGCCTTCAGGTCGTCCGACTTCTCGGCATAGTCCGACCCCACGCGAAAGATCCGCCCGCTCGACACAGCACCCTGCGTTTCAAGCTCCTGCGACACCCGCGTCATGTTCGATCCCGGTTCCACCCGCAGGCAGATCGCCTGCGCCAGCGGGCCATCACCGCGATACTGGTTCTGTGCCCACGCCACGAATCCGCCCGCGGCCATCAGCACAACGATCAGCAGCGTCAACGCGTTCGAGGCGATGCTGCGCCAGATCATCCGTCGGCGACCTGTCCCAGCACCAACGAGGCATTGGTCCCGCCAAAGCCGAAACTGTTGGACAGCGCCACGCGAATCTCGCGCTCGCGCTTGGCGTTCGGCGCAAGGTCCAGCTTCGGCGTCACCGCCGGATTGTCGAGGTTGATGGTCGGCGGCGCGACCTGATCGCGGATCGCCAACATGCAGAAGATCGCCTCGACCGCGCCAGCGGCCCCCAGAAGATGCCCCACCGACGATTTGGTCGATGACATCGTCGCCTTCGCCGCCGCGTCGCCCATCAGACGCTCCACCGCGCCCAGTTCCACCGTGTCGGCCATGGTCGAGGTGCCATGAGCGTTGATGTAGTCCACCGCCTCCGGTGTCAGGCCCGCACGCTTCAGCGCGGCTTCCATCGCGCGGTAGCCACCGTCGCCATCCTCGGACGGGGCGGTGATGTGATAGGCGTCGCCCGACAGGCCATAGCCCAGCACCTCGGCATAGATCTTGGCGCCGCGCGCAAGCGCGTGCTCGTATTCCTCCAGTACGACGATGCCCGCGCCCTCGCCCATGACGAACCCGTCGCGGTCCGCGTCATAGGGACGGCTGGCGGTTTCCGGCGCGTCGCCGCGCTTGGTCGACAGCGCCTTGCAGGCGTTGAAGCCCGCGATCCCGATCTCGCTGATGGGCGATTCCGCGCCGCCCGCCACCATCACGTCCGCATCGCCCCACTGAATCAGCCGCGCCGCGTCCCCGATGGCATGTGCGCCCGTGGAACAGGCCGTCACAACAGCGTGGTTCGGCCCCTTGAAGCCGAAGCGGATGCTCACCTGTCCGCTGACAAGATTGATCAGGGCGCCGGGAATGAAGAACGGCGACACCCGCCGCGGCCCGCGCTCCTTGATAAGAACCGCCGTCTCGGCAATGGAATTCAGGCCGCCGATGCCCGACCCGATCAGAACGCCGGTGCGCAGGCGGTCTTCCTCGTCCTCGGGCATCCAGCCCGAATCCCTCACGGCCTGTTCGGCCGCGGCCATGCCGTACAGGATGAAGGTATCGACCTTGCGCTGTTCCTTGGGCGCCATCCAGTCGTCAGGGTTGAAGGTGCCGTCGCTGCCGTCGCCGCGCGGCACCTCGCAGGCATACGTGGTCACAAGATGGCTGGCGTCGAAGGACTGGATCGTCCCTGCACCAGACTGCCCGGCCAGAAGCCGGGTCCAGGTTTCCTCGACCCCGTTTGCCAAAGGAGACACCATGCCCAGTCCGGTCACAACCACTCGACGCATCTTGGCCATTCCTTCGCTCTGTTCTCTGCCGCGTCCTGATAGCGCGGCGGGGCCAAAGGGGGCAAGGCCGCGCGCAATTTTGCGCCGGGCTTTTCAGCGGGTCAGAGAAACTCCGCCGTCGGCCCCGGCGCGCTGTGCGCCACCTCCAGCGCCTCGGCCAGACCGAAGCTGCGATTGAACAGAGCCCGGCAGATCACGGTGCCCGCGACGTTGCGCACGTATTTCAGCCGCGCCACGTCGTCCAGCCCATGCACAAGGCCGCTGGCGATCACCGGCAGACGCGTCGCCGCCGCCAGCCCCGAGATCAGCCCCAGCGCGGCATCGGCCTGCGCCACGTCGCTGTCGATATCGGTAATCAGAAAGCCCGCCAGCGGCGCGGCCTCGAAGCCGGCCATCAGCGCCTCGGGCGTCAGCGCCGTCTGCCGCTGCCAGCCCTCGGCCATCACCCGGCCGTCGTGCACGTCGATCGCCACCACGATCTGGTCGGGAAAACGTCTGGCCAGCACGCGCACGCCTTCGGGGTCCATCACGGCCATGGTGCCCAGAACCACCCGGCCCACGCCCCGCTCTATCCACGCCGCCGCCTGCTCGGCCGAACGGACGCCACCGGCCAGCTGCACCGGCAGGCCCGGTGCGCGGATGATCTCGTCGACCAGTTCCGCGTTGCGCCCGTCTCCGTCCATCGCATCGAAATCGGTAACCTGGATCCAGCTTGCGCCCGCCTCGGCGAACCCGCGCGCCGTTTCCACCGGATCCACGTGCCACACCTGCGCCGCCTCGGGACGCAGGCGGTTCAGCGTCACGCAGCGCCCGTTCTGCAATTCTATGGCGGGGTAGATCATCATGGCGGGATCCTCCGTCCGGAATACGCCGGCCACCCGCCGGCGCCCGCGGACCCTAGCACGCCCGCACTGCCCGCACCGCGCCCAAGCGACCGGACCGTCGCCGTCCGCGACAGTCCGCCCATGCGCACCCCGGAAACGCGAAACGGCGCCCCGAACGGGACGCCGCCTGCGAATTTCTTCGGGTCGTGCCGCCTACGAGGCGTCCGTGATGAACTTCACCGCGTCGCCGAAGGTCTGGATGGTCTCGGCAGCATCGTCGGGGATCTCGATCGAGAACTCTTCCTCGAAGGCCATGACCAGTTCCACGGTGTCCAGGCTGTCCGCGCCCAGATCATCGATGAAAGAGGCCGACTCGGTGATCTTGTCCTCTTCCACGCCCAGATGCTCGACGACGATCTTCTTGACGCGATCTGCGATGTCGCTCATTTCAGTTCCTCACAATTCCTCGGGGTCCGTACCCGTATTTTCTCGACCGCCCCTCCGGGCCGTTACCCGTTCCGCGCCAAGCGCAGAACATTCGGGGGCGTGTCCGCCCCCGCAAGATGCGCCGCCTATAGCACATCGCCGTGGGGACGCAAACGCTTTCGCGGCGCGCGCCCCGGTGCCTCAAAACATGGCCATTCCGCCGTTCACGTGCAGCGTCGCGCCGGTGATGTAGCCGGCCTCGGGGCTGGCGAGAAACGCCACGGTGGCCCCGATCTCGGCCGCTTCGCCCATCCGGCCGGCGGGCACCTGCCCCATGATCTTCTGCTGCTGCTCGTCGTTCAGCGCCTCGGTCATCGCGGTCGCGATGAACCCCGGCGCCACGCAGTTCACCGTGATCCCGCGGCTTGCCACCTCATAGGCAAGCGACTTGGACATGCCCGTCAGCCCCGCCTTCGCGGCGGCATAGTTGGCCTGACCGGGGTTGCCCGTCGCCCCCACCACCGAGGTGACGCTGATGATCCGGCCCCAGCGCGCCTTCATCATGCCGCGCATCACGCCCCGCGACAGGCGCATCGCAGCCGTCAGGTTGACGTCCAGCACCTCCTGCCACTGGGCGTCGGTCATCCGCATGAACAAGTTGTCGCGGGTGATCCCCGCATTGTTCACCAGAATGTCCACCGCGCCCATGGCGGCGGCTGCGTCCTTGGGCAGTGCCTCGACCGAGGCGGGCTCGGACAGGTTGCAGGGCAGCACATGCGCCCGCTCGCCCAGATCGCCCGCCAGCGCTTCCAGCGGTGCGGTCCGTGTGCCCGAAAGCCCGACTGTGGCGCCCCTTTCGTGAAGTGCCCTGGCGATCGCGCCGCCGATTCCGCCCGACGCGCCGGTCACCAGCGCGCATTTTCCCGTCAGGTCGAACATCCGCCCGCCTCCCTTTGAAATCGCTGCCCGGTGCTAGCCCATGGCCCCCGCGTTTCGCAATGGCCTATTCGCCGCCGCACCCGCGCCAAGTTGATGCCGCTTTCGTCCGTCATCTTATGGTTGCAAGGCCGTATCGACAAAGATCTACCAGTTCCGCCAGAGACCATTATGAAGTTCCAATCCGTCGACACTCTGCACGCAACCCCGCTTTCCGTGCCCCTGAACACGGGCTGGCTCGGGCCCGCCTCGGCCTCGATGGACCTGTTGTTTCTTGTCCTTGTCGCGGCCGTTCTGCTGGCCATGTTGCGGCGCATCCTGCGCCTTGCCGTTCCGGGCCGACGCGCCGCGGCACGGGCCGGCCGCTCGCGTCGTGCCGCCTCCCCGGCGCGTGGCGAAACTCCGGACAGGACGCAGCGCGCGGCGCGCCAGATGGCAGCTGTCGATGCCAACGGCTTTGACACCGTGCCGCTGATGAACAAGTCCGAATACCGCATCTTCCGCGCGCTGGAGACCACGGTGCGCGCCTCGGCCGGCGGTCACCGGCTCATGGCGCAGACCAGTCTTCAGGAACTCGTGCGCCCGACCGGCAGCGGATCATCGCTCAAGGCGGCCAACTACGCCATCATGGCAAAGCGGCTGGATTTCGCGGTGATCGACTCGCGCGGGCACCTTGTGGTGGCGATCGAGTACCAGGGCGGCGGGCACCATCAGAACGGCGCCTTCATGCGCGACGCGATCAAGCGCGAGATCGTGCGAAAGGCCGGTGCCGACTGGCTGGAACTGCCCGCCGACATCGCCCCCGAAAGCGCCGCGGCCCGGCTGCAAGCGCTGCTTAGGCCCCCGTGCCAGTCAGGCTTGCCACCGCGGCGAGAACCTCCTCGGGCGTTCCCACCGCTCGCGACGTAAGGCTGCGGTCGATCCGCCGGATCATGCCCGAAAGCGCCTTGCCCGCGCCGATCTCCCACGTCTCGGACACGCCATGGGCGGCCATCCACGTCACCGATTCGCGCCAGCGCACGGCGTGCGTGACCTGCTCGATCAGAAGCGACCGGATGGTGTCCGGGTCATCGACGTCATGGGCAAGCACATTGGCCACGACCGGCACCACGGGCCGCTTGATGGTCACATTGCCCAACGCCTCTGCCATCGCCTCTGCCGCGGGCCGCATAAGCGCGCAGTGGAACGGCGCGGAGACCGGCAGCATCACCGCGCGCTTGGCGCCGCGCCCCTTGGCGATCTCGACCGCACGCTCCACTGCCGCGCGGGTGCCGGACACCACCACCTGAGAGGGATCGTTGTCATTGGCAGCTTCACAGACCTCGCCGCCCTGGCGCGCCTCAAGCGCCACCTCTGCAACGGTGGCCAGATCCAGCCCAAGAAGCGCGGCCATCGCGCCCTCGCCCACGGGTACCGCGGCCTGCATTGCCGCGCCGCGCGTGCGCAGCAGGCGGGCGGCATCCGCGATGCTCAGCGATCCCGCCGCGGCAAGGGCAGAGTATTCGCCCAGCGAATGCCCCGCGACATAGGCAGCGGCCCCGATTCCCGCGCCCTCGGCCTCCAGCGCGCGGATCGCCGCCAGAGAGGTCGCCATCAGCGCGGGCTGCGCGTTGGCGGTCAGCGTCAGCGTGTCGGCGTCGCCCTCCCAGATCAGCGCCGACAACTTTTCGCCAAGCGCCTCGTCGACCTCGTCGAAGACGGCGCGTGCGGCCGGGTAGGCCTCGGCCAGCGACTGGCCCATGCCGATGGTCTGGGCGCCCTGCCCGGGAAAAACGAATGCGCGGCTCATGGTGTGACCTCCCCCTCGGATCGTCTCCCGATAGCGTGCCGGCCGCGTGGCTGCAATTGGGTTCGGGAATGTCGCCGGCGCGGCCGTGCTGGGCGCGCCGACGTGTTGCCGACGTTGTGCCGACGTTATGCCGACAGGTGTTTCCGGCCCCTGTCAGGCGATCTCGTGCGGACCCAGCGCGGGAAAGATCGGGCGCACGCCGGGACGTCCCGCGCCCGGCTGCGCCCGGCTTTGAAGCCGCTGCTCCAACGGCAGAAGATCCACGCAAAGCCGGTGATACAGCGCGTTCAGCGCCACCTCGTCGCCGCGCGCGATCTCGACCGGGCGGGCGTTGCCATGTAGCCGCGCGCACAGCGCCATGTCACCCAACCCGTTGGAAGGCCTGCGCAAAACCAGGTCACGCACCTCGCGAAACGGGATTGCGTCCGCATCGAATACCGCCGCGCCAGCGCGCGCATGGCCCCGCCGCAGCCGCTCGCGCGGCAGGTCGACCTCGACCAGTCCGGTCCGGTATCCGCGCAACATGGACCAGCCCAGGGACAGTCCCGCCGCGACCAAAGCCGCAGGCAGCAGCCCGCCCGCGCCCCGAGCGCCCGACTCCCACGGCCAGCCCACCAGCCAATAGCCCAATCCGGCCAGCCAACCCACTGAAACACATATGGAAACAAGGTGACTCGCCAGCTTGCTGCCACCCTCGTCCTGGTATTCCGTCTCGATCACATAGCCCCGCTCACTCTCGCGCACACTCACCCGCGGCGCCGCGCCGAAGCCTGTGAAGATCGTCAGAAACCGGTTCAGTCGTGCTTGCATCACCTTGCTCCCCGTTCGCATCCCCGGCATTCAGCCTCGGCGAAGATCATGGCCCGAATGGGACAGGACCGCGCCGGGATTGGCACGTTTTGGCGAAGCCTTGCATCACCGCCCGCCCCGTGTATAAGGCGGCTTCCTTCCGCAGATTGCATGACCAGCGCAGCCTCTCGCGGGCGGGCCGCGGAAGGAAGGCCCCCCAGTGAAATGCGCTCAGACAGAACTGGAGAGCACATGCCGCTTTACGAGCATGTCTTCATCTCGCGTCAGGATCTTTCCAACACGCAGGCTGAAGGACTTATCGAACATTTCGGCGCAGTCCTCGCGGACAACGGTGGCCAGGTCATCGGCAGCGAGTACTGGGGCGTCAAGACGATGGCCTACAAGATCAACAAGAACCGCAAGGGCCACTACGCCTTCATGAGGACCGACGCACCGGCCCCCGCCGTGCAGGAGATGGAGCGCCTGATGCGCCTGCATGACGACGTCATGCGCGTCATGACAATCAAGGTCGATGCGCACGAGGACGGACCCTCCGTCCAGATGCAAAAGCGCGACGACCGCGAACGCCGCGAACGCCGCTGAGACCCGGGAACAGGAGCTAAACCATGGCCGCAAAACCGTTTTTCCGCCGCCGCAAGGTCTGCCCCTTCTCGGGAGACAATGCGCCGAAGATCGACTACAAAGACACCCGCCTGCTGCAACGCTACATCTCGGAGCGGGGCAAGATCGTGCCCTCGCGCATCACCGCGGTGTCCACGAAAAAGCAGCGTGAACTCGCCCGTGCGATCAAGCGTGCCCGCTTCCTCGCGCTTCTGCCCTACGCCGTGAAGTAAGGAGAGCCGCGATGCAGATCATTCTTCTCGAACGTGTCGCCAAGCTTGGCCAGATGGGCGACGTGGTGAACGTCAAGGAAGGCTACGCGCGCAACTATCTGCTGCCGCAGAAAAAGGCGCTTCGGGCTTCCGACGCGAACATCAAGGCCTTCGAGGCGCAGAAGGCGCAACTCGAAGCGCGCAATCTCGAAACCAAGGCCGAGGCCGAGGCGATGTCCACCCGGCTTGACGGCCAGCAGTTCGTGGTGATTCGCTCCGCTTCGGATTCGGGCGCACTGTACGGTTCGGTTTCGACCCGTGACGCGGCCGACGTGGCGACAGAAGCCGGCTTCTCGGTTGACCGCCGCCAGGTGGCACTGACCAGCCCGATCAAGGAACTGGGCCTGCACGACGTGTTGGTCACGCTCCACCCCGAGGTCGTGGTCACGATCAGCCTCAACGTCGCCCGCTCGCCCGAAGAGGCCGAGCTTCAGGCGTCGGGCAAGTCGATCCAGGAACTCGCCGCCGAGGAAGAGGCCGCCGCCGAATTCGAGATCGCCGAGCTGTTCGACGACATCGGTGCCGCGCAGTCCGACGACGACGGCCAGCCCGCCGGCGACGACGAGCGCTGAGGCGCAAGGACAGGACAGGAGCGGCCGCGCCCGAAAGGGACGCGGCCGTTTCCATTTCGGTCAGGTTGTGACGTGTGATTGCCCGACCTTGGTCCCACCGTGAACTTCGCGTCATTCCTGAACGTCATGCCCCGACCGGCTTGATCGGCGGAACCGTTTGATGAAAAACTGCGGCATGACCCGTCGGCTCTTTTTCCCTTTGTTCCTGAGTGTTCCCCTTGGTGTCGCCGGATCCGCGGCCACAGCCCAGACCGCGCCCTCCCCGGCTTGCGCCGCGCTGGCAGAGGCGCGGGAGAACGCGATCCTGTTCGTGCGCCACCCGGATCTTGCCGAAGTCCGTGACACACTCGAACCTCCATTGGTTGACCCGCAGTTCGAAGACCTGGTCAAATCGCAAGACACAGACATGTGCGAGAGGGTCGACAAGGCCTTGAAGGAAGCGTTGTCCAACGCCATCCGGGTGGCAAACCTAACCCGGAGCAACGCGGAGAAGACCAATGAGATCGAAGAGACGCGGCGAAGGATCGCTGCCCTGAACGCGGAGGCGGACTCAGTGGGGGCCCGGGCGGACAAGGTGAGGGCCGAGAGCGTGCTGGCAGGTCTGGTGATCGACTGCGGACGCGTCGTCTTGGCTGAGACCGACGGAGCCAGCGCGCTTTGCGCCGATGTCCTGGCCTTGCTGCCGAAGGAGCATCCCAAACGCGGAACCGTTGAGGAATGGTTGGAAATCGCCAGGCAACGCGGACACTAGGGTGGCCCCAGAAAGACTTTAGGCGCTTGTTCGGCGCCTCTCCTTTTGGTGGAATGCCAAGAGTTGCACATAGCGTCCCAAGTTGAACTCGAAACGCCATAGCATCGTGGTTTCAAGAGCTCGCCGCGACACTCCGGCCTGAAAGGTTCAGGACTGAAATCCCCAAACTGCATCGGATTGAATGGGTTACAGTCCCCCGGACAGCGTCCAAGGCCCGCTCCGGTCTAAAGCGTGTCGCGCTCGACCAAAGTCATGACCTCGCCATGGCGAGCGAGGTCGCGTTTGCTTGGCGTGACGCCTTCGACCGCCTTGGCGGGGCGATCGGCCGGAGAGCGCTTCTGTCGGGGCGGCGCGCGGCCGCCGCCATCCTGCGCGATGCCTGAGCCACAAAGAAAAAGGGCCGCCCGAAGGCGACCCCCTCCCCCTCCTCCCAGAGGTTCTTATTCGGTGTCGTCGTCCATGGCTTCGACAGCGGCCTGAAGCTCTTCCTTGGTGACCTCCTTGGTGGTCACGTTGGCAAGCTCGAACACGTAGTCGACGACCTTGTCCTCGAAAAGCGGCGCGCGAAGCTGCTGCTGCATCTGCGGGTTCTGCTGCACGAACTCGAAGAACTGACGCTCCTGTCCGGGATACTGGCGCGCCTGGTTCATCACGGCCTGGGTCATCTCGGCGTCCGAGACCTCGACCTCGGCCTTGTTGCCCAGTTCGGCAAGCAGAAGGCCCAGCTTGACGCGGCGTTCTGCAAGTTTCACATGCTCTTCGGTCGGCTCGATGGTCTCATGATCGTGACCTTCGACCTCGGGATGATCCTCGTGCCACAGCTGGTGGGCGATCTGGCTGGACTCGGCCTGCACAAGGCTCGGAGGCAGCTCGAACGACACCACGCCGTCAAGGGCATCAAGAAGGCTCCGCTTCATGACCGCGCGGGCCGCGCCGGCGTATTCCGCCGTCAGCCGCTCTGTGATCTGGCCTTTCAGCGCGTCGAGATCCTCTGCGCCAAACCGCTTGGCCAGCTCGTCGTCGATCTCGGCGGCGGCAGGCTCTTTCACGGCCTTGACCGTGCAGTCGAACACAGCCGTCTTGCCAGCCAGGTGTTCGGCGCCGTAGTCGGCGGGGAAATCGACCGTCACGGCCACCTCTTCATCGGCCTTGGCGCCGACCAGCTGTGCCTCGAACCCCGGAATGAACGAGTCCGATCCAAGCACAAGCGGGTAGTCCTCGGCACTGCCGCCGTCGAACGGCTCGCCGTCGATCTTGCCGACGAAGTCGATGACCACCTGGTCGCCGTCCTTGGCCTTGGATCCCTTGCGGCGATCCTTGAAGCTTTGCGCGTTCTCGGCCAGACGCTCCAGCGCCTCGGTCACGGCGGCGTCTTCGGGGGTAACCGTCAGCTTTTCGAGAGAGATGGACTTCAGGTCGACCTCTGGCACCTCGGGCAGCGCCTCATAGGACATCTCGACCTCGACATCGTCGCCTTCCTTCCAGTCCTCGTTGGTCATCTTGACCTCGGGCTGAAGCGCCGGGCGGTCGCCGCTATCCTCGAAATGCTTGTTCATGGCGCCGTCGACGGCTTCCTGCATCGCCTCACCCAGAAGGCGGGGACCAAACTGCTTTTTAAGCAGCGCCATCGGAACCTTGCCCTTGCGGAAGCCCTTCATCTCGATCTCGGGCTGCGCTTCGGCGAGCTTTTCCTTGACCTTCGCGTCAAGTTCGGCGGCCGGCACGGTGATATGATAGCCGCGTTTCAGCCCATCCTTCAGGGTCTCGGTGACCTGCATTGCGTCCTCTTCGTCGGCGGTGTCCGGGAAATTTCGCGACGTTCTAGGGTGCGCAGCGCGGCGCTGCAAGCTGAATCGGGACTGGCGCACATCCCGTGGTCGCTGCCGCCGCTTGTGCTGCGCGCGGCGACAGGCAAGGATCGCCCAAGTCCCATTGCCCGAGGCTGTACCATGCATCCCTACGCGCTTCCGCCAGAAATAACCGCCCAACTGGTCGCCCGGCGCGGACGGCGGCACGTCTTCGACCGCCTTGTCCCGGCGCAAACGGCGCTGGTCGTGATTGACATGCAGGAGATGTTCACCCGTCCCGGCGCGCCGCGCGAAGTGCCAGTCGCCCGGGAAATCGTACCCGCGATCAACCGTGCCGCGGACGGGGTTCGCGCTGCGGGCGGCACCGTGGCGTGGGTGCGCAGCCATTTTCCGCGCGGCGACCGCGACTGGACCAGCTATTTCGGGCACCTCAACCCCGGCCCCGCAGGCGACGTTGTGCGTGACGGGCTGGAACGCGACGCGCCGCTCTACGCGCTGACCGATGGGCTGATGCCGGATGAAAGGGACCTGTACGCGGACAAGGACAGGTATTCGGCCTTTCTGCCCGGTGCCTCGGACCTGCCGGACATGCTGCGCGGGCGCGGGATCGACACCATCCTGATCGCAGGGACGCTGACCAACGTGTGCTGCGAAAGCTCGGCCCGGGACGCGATGATGATGAACTTTCGCGCGGTCATGCTTGCCGATGCGAACGCAACCCGCAGCGACGCCGAGCACATGGGCGCACTGGTCACGGTGGCCCTGTCGTTCGGAGATGTGCAGACCGTCGACGAAGCGCTGGGATACCTGTCCGCGGGGGCGGCGGGCTAGTCCGGCGACGCCGGACGGGCGGCAGCGAAGGAATGAGCGCCGCCTGCGAAGCAAGAAGAAGTGCCGCGCGAACAGATACCACTGGGTCTGTCGGGCCTTGCAAGGGGCCCGGGCGGACACGGCGATCGTGTTGCGCGGCAGGCCACCAAGACGACGGGATTGGTGCGGGTGAAGGGACTCGAACCCCCACGCCTTGCGGCGCCAGAACCTAAATCTGGTGCGTCTACCAGTTCCGCCACACCCGCACGGCCCGTTGGGCAGCGCCGTCCTAGCAAAGGGTGCGGGGCGATGGTAGCGGAAATCTGCGGGACTGCACGGTTTGGAAAGGGTTGTGCTAGACAGTGGCCGAGCAGAACGGGGAATCAGCTGAATGGCGATCCAGACCACCGCAGCCGGGATCATTGCCATGGCGCAATACAGGTGCAGGCGGGATGCGGTGGGCATTCCGGCGGGAACGAATGTCTTCACGCTGGACGGGCTGACGCCGGTCGAGGTGCTGGAACCGGGTGCGCGTGTCATCACGCGGAACGGGGCCATGCGACTGCGCAGCATCCTGTCCGATGCGGATGTCCATCACCTTGGCTTTGACGAGGATGAGGTCGTGCTGACCGAGGCCGGGCATGTCCCGGCCCCTTGCGTCACGCGCTCTGCGCTGGCCGGATCGAGCTGAATCCCCCGGCGGACGCGGCGCCAGAAGCGGGCGGATTCGTCTTTGCGCATCAGCGGGACGGATGCGGCCGCGGCCAGAAAAGAAGACTTTTCCCAATTTTTCTCCATTGGTTGCCAGCTTGTCGCGCAGACCGGCCTATAGCCCCAGCGCGCGGTAGACAGCCGGCAGCGCCTCTGGCAGGTCCTCGGCGATGAGGCCCGGGCCGGCGTGGCGCGCGGCCTCGACATGCAGCCAGACGGCGGCCTCTGCCAGAACCTGCGCCGGGCCGCGTCCGGGTGTCGCCAGCAGGCCCGTGAGCATCCCCGCCAGCACATCGCCCGATCCCGCCGTGCCCAGCCAGGGCGCGGCGCGATCATAGGCGGCGGCATGGACAGAGGCGCCGCCGCCGGGAGAGGCGATCACCGTGTCACGGCCCTTCAGCACCACCACGCACCCGGTCCGGTCCGCGGCCTGTCTGGTGGCGTCGGCGCGCGATCCGCCGCCGCGCAGCGCCTCCGCGAGGTCGGGAAAGAGGCGCGCGAACTCGCCGAAATGGGGGGTCAGCACAACGTCGGCATCACGTCGGCACAACGTCGGCGCCGGATCGCCGGCCAGTACCGTAAGGGCGTCGGCGTCGAGCACCACGCGCCGGCCCGAGCCCAGCGCCACATCGACCAGCGCGCGGGTGCGCGCACCCACGCCAAGGCCGGGCCCCAGACAGACGGCCGAAAGGCGGCTGTCTTCCAGCATCGCCGCCAGCGCTTGGGCGTCGGCCAGCGGGCGCAGCATCACCGCGTCAAGCCGCGCGGCGTTCTCGATCACCGCCGCCGGGGACAGGCCAGCGTCACAAGCCCGGCGCCCGCGCGCAGTGCCGCGCGCGCCGCAAGGCGGCCCGCGCCGCCGCGCCCTACCCCGCCGGCCAGCACCAGCGCATGACCTCTGTCGTACTTGTGCGCGCCCGCGCGAGGCGGGCCGATCAGAGCCGCCGGCCAGTTGGCGGTGCCCCCGACAAGGCGCAGCCGGACGGGCGAAGGCCCGGCGAAAGGGTCGGCTGGCGGCGGTGTAAAGGCGCCCAGCCCGATGTCGGCCACGACGATCCGGCCGCACAGGTCCGGGCCATCGCCGAGATAGTGGCCGCACTTGGCCATGTGAAAGGTCACGGTCAGGTCGGCGCGCGGCCCGTCTTCGGCGCCGTCAGGCCAGAGCCGCCGCCCGCTATCGGCGTCGAGGCCCGAGGGACAGTCGACCGCGACGACGAAACTTGCAGGTCCGCGAAGCGCGCCGGAAAGCGCGCGAGACCGTCCCCGGGATCGCGCGGGTCAGGCCGGTTCCGGAACACGGCATCGACCAGCAGGTCGGGCGCGGGACCGCCGGCGGCGTCCATCGGTTGCACCGCGCGGGACTGCCGCCAGCGGTTCGCGTTGGCCAGCGCATCGGGCGGCAGGCGGTCCGGATCGCCCAGAGCAAAGACATCGACCGTCCAGCCCAGATCTTGCAGCAGTCGCGCGATGACATAGCCGTCGCCGCCGTTGTTGCCCGGCCCGGCAAGAACGACGGCGCGGCCCGGGCTGGATGCGGTTTCGGGGCGTGCGCCGCAAATGGCCGCGACGACACCTTGCCCCGCACGCTCCATCAGCGTCAGGCCCGAGACCTGCCCCGTCTCCATCGCGTCGGCTTCGATGCCGCGCATTTGGGCAGAGGTCAGAAGCTCGGCCATGAATACTCCCCCAGGCGTTCTTTTGTTGCCGAGATAGCGCGCATTATGCACAAAATTTGAGCAGCTCGCGGGAATCCCGGTTCGTGCCCTCGGTACCGCCAGACTAGCGAATTGTGGCCTGCGACGGGAAGTGGTCTCAACCCTTCCAGCACGAAGCCGGTCAGGGAGTCGCGGGCATGAAGAAGATCGAAGCGATCATTAAACCGTTCAAATTGGACGAGGTGAAGGAAGCGCTCCAGGAAATCGGCGTGCAGGGGCTTTCGGTGATCGAGGTGAAGGGTTTCGGCCGCCAGAAAGGTCATACCGAGCTTTATCGCGGCGCGGAATACGTCGTCGATTTCCTGCCCAAGGTGAAAATCGAGGTGGTGCTGGGCGACGACCAGGTCGACGGCGCGATCGAGGCAATCATCGCGGCGGCGAAGACCGACAAGATCGGCGACGGCAAGATCTTCGTGTCGCCGGTCGATCAGGCCATTCGCATCCGCACCGGAGAATCCGGCGAAGACGCGCTTTGACGCGCTCGCCCCCAAAACGCAACTGAAGGGAAAAGGTCACGCCATGAGCAAAGAAGACGTTCTCAAGACCATCCGCGATGAAGACGTCGAATACGTCGACATCCGCTTTACCGACCCGCGCGGCAAGCTGCAGCACGTCACCGTGCTGGCCGATCAGGTCGACGAGGACTTTCTCGACGAAGGGTTCATGTTCGACGGGTCGTCGATTGCAGGCTGGAAGTCGATCGACCAGTCCGACATGAAACTGATGCCCGACACGACGTCGGCCTACATGGACCCGTTCTATGCCGAGAAGACGCTTTGCGTGCATTGCTCGGTCGTGGAGCCCGACACCGGCGAGGCCTATGACCGCGACCCGCGCGGCACCGCCGAGAAGGCAGAGGCCTACCTGAAGGCCAGCGGCATCGGCGACGTGTCCTATTTCGGCCCCGAGGCCGAGTTCTTCCTGTTCGACGACGTCCGCTATTCGGTCGCGATGAACAAGGTGTCCTATCAGGTCGACGCGCTTGACGCGTCGTGGAACAGCGACACCGAGTACGAGATGGGCAACACCGGCCACCGCCCGGGCGTCAAGGGCGGCTACTTCCCGGTCAACCCGATCGACGACGGTCAGGACATCCGCTCGGAAATGCTGTCGACCATGAAGCGCATGGGCATGAAGGTGGACAAGCACCACCACGAGGTGGCGTCCTGCCAGCACGAGCTTGGCCTGATCTTCGGCTCGCTCACCAAGCAGGCCGACGAGCTTCAGAAGTACAAGTACGTCATCCACAACGTGGCGCAGGCCTACGGCAAGTCGGCAACTTTCATGCCGAAGCCGATCGCCGGCGACAACGGCACCGGGATGCACGTGAACATGTCGATCTGGAAGGACGGCAAGCCGCTTTTTGCCGGCGACCAGTATGCCGATCTCAGCACCGAGGCGCTGTTCTTCATCGGCGGCATCCTGAAGCACGCCAAGACGCTGAACGCCTTCACCAATCCGTCGACGAACAGCTACAAGCGCCTGATCCCCGGCTTCGAGGCCCCGGTTCTGCGCGCCTATTCGGCCCGCAACCGTTCGGGCTGTGTCCGGATCCCGTGGGCCGAAAGCCCGAAGGCAAAGCGTGTCGAGGCCCGTTTCCCCGATCCGTCGGCGAACCCCTACCTGTGCTTTGCCGCGCTGCTGATGGCCGGTCTGGACGGCATCAAGAACAAGATCGATCCGGGCGCGGCGATGGACAAGGATCTCTACGACCTGCCGCCGGAAGAGCTGGAAGGCATCCCCACCGTCTGCGCAAGCCTGCGCGAGGCGATGGACAGCCTTGCCGCGGATCACGAGTTCCTGCTGGCCGGCGACGTGTTCACCAAGAGCCAGATCGAGGGCTACATGGATCTCAAGTGGGAAGAGATCTATGCCTACGAACACACGCCGCACCCGATGGAATTCAAGATGTATTACAGCTGCTGATCCGTCCTCCCTCGGATCGGTCAAAGGGCGCCTTCGGGCGCCCTTTTTCTTGCGCTGCCGAAAAATGACCGCAATGCGCAACCATGACGCGCATAGACACGCCACATTCCTGCCGCGAACGCTTGCTTTATATCCTGTCGGGAAACCAAAGGATCAGGCTTGTGCAGGACAACCGCAAGAGCATCGAAGCGACGCTGCTGTACCGCGATCAGCCGGAAATCGGCTTTGTCGCGCTTCTTGAACGGTTGAACGCCGGACTGGCGCGGCAGGATCTTCGGTTCACCTCGGGACCGCTGATCGGCGAGGATTTCGTGGTCTTCAACCACCCCGACATGCATGTGGTGGTCACGGTCAACCGCGCGCCGATGCCGGCCGACCGGATGTGGCGCGCGCTGGCGGCCCCGATCACCCAGATGAAGCGGCACGATTATGCCGCCGCCGTGAACGCCCATACGCGGCATGTGCAGATCAAGGTGGCCGACGGTGCGAACTATGGCAGCGCAGAAGCGGCGAGCGGCCAGGTGCCGCCGGCGACAAGGATGCGGGTGCTGCACCGGGCCGTTCTGGCCGCGCTGGACCTGGAGCGCGCCGACGCCGTGTTCATGGTCCAGTCGGACATGATCTTCATGCCCGAGGAGGTCGAGGCGACGGCGCAGATGGATTTTCCGGCGCCGTTGACCATTCATCCGGTGCCCTTCACCGCCAGGGACAAGTCCGGGACCGGGCTGCGCATAGAGGGGGCAGAGCTGTTTTGCACCAGCCCTCTTGTGATCGCTCCGGGGCCGCTTCCGCTTCCGGTGGCGATCTCTGTCGCCGAGCATCTGGTGGGGCGCTGCGCGACGCAGCCCGGATTCCTGCGGGACCGCTCGGTGATCGCGTTCTCCGAGACGCTGAACCTGACCATCGCGCACCACGGGCCGCGGGTGGATGAGCCCGCTGGCCGCATCGAGATCGCCTTTACCCCGGTCCTGACGCCCGAGTTCGTCGTGCGCGACCAGATGGCCGAGGACCTGCCGGACAGCGAGGTGCTGCAGGATGCGCTGCGCAAGCACCATCGCAGCGAGCGGCTGCGCAGCTATGCGCTTTGCGCCGCGCTGGCGGTGGTGATGCCTGTGCCCGCGGCGGCGCTGTTCGTCTGGAACCTGCTGCGCGGTCCGAACCTCGGGGTCACCGCGTCGGCCTTCGCGCTGGCGCTGGCCTACCTGACCGGCACCGAGGTGTTGCAAATCGTTCCCGCCATCGAGGTGGCCGGGATGGAAGTCAACCAGGTGTTCGCCCAGCGCTGACGCCCCCCAAAAATCGCACGACACAACGGGCAGAGGCCAACTGGCCCCTGCCCGCATTTGCGTGGAATCTGGCCAGTTCGTGGCCAATTGATCCACAATATACCCCGTTACGGCCCAACTGTTTCGCGGTTTGGCTTGCAGGCTGGGCGCAGTCACATCAGCAAGCGATCCCCCGATGTCCACAAAGCACGCGAACACACCGCCGGTCCTGATCCTGATGGCAGAGCAGCGCTGCGCGCCGGTACGCAAGCGCCCGCAGCCGCTGGCCCCTGCGCCGCTGATGCTGGACGCGGCGCACCTTCGTGCCGGACCGCGGCGCCCCGAAACGCCGGCCCCTGCCGCGCGGTCGGCCAGGCCCCGGCCCATTCTGCCGACCCCGGCCCCGCGCACGGCCACGCCGCTGAGGCCACTGGCCGAGGAGTCCGCGCGGCTGACCGGACTGCGCGGTCAGGCATTCGCGCAAGACGCGATCCGTCTGCCCGGCATGACGGCCCGCCGCCCCGCTGTCCGGGGCCTGAACGCCGCGCCGGTCACCGCGATGGCAAGCCCCGCCATCGGCACTGTCCTGTTGGGCCTTCTGGCCGGCCTGCGGATCGGCTGAGGGCGTGCAGATGCCTTGCAAACATGAAAATGGTGCGGTTTTCGCCCAAAACTTTCCATATTTCAGGGACAATCTGGACGGGAATATTGGTGGAGCCTGTCGATGAGCACGGTAACAACTTCTATCGAGGCAAGCCTTCTTTTTTCCCGCACCCCGCGGCGTGACATCGGCGAAGATGCGACCGAGATCAGGACACGGCTGGGTGCGCTGGGGTGCCCGGTGCGCCAGACACGGGTCGTCCCGGGCGAGCATCTGCTGCTGCATTGCGACACGGTGCAGGTGTTGCTTGCCTATTGCGCCGTGCCTTTCGACATAGAGGACTTTCAGGGCGCCGCGCGCCCCGATCATGCGATGGAGGACGATGCGCGCATCCTCGACCGGCTGTCGGCGCACCGGTCCAGCATGACGGTGCTGGTGGCCGACCATCCCTCGGCTGCGGCACGCGAGACACTGGCGCAGAAGCGGCGGCTGTGCTGGGAGGTCATCGACATCGTGGCGGGTGCGCTCGATGCCGACCTGGTCTTCTGGACGGACTCTGACACGATCTATTCGCCGGCGGAATTCGCGGTGGCCACGCTGGCGGAGACCGCCCCGCGCCCGATGCCGACCCCGCGCCACGCCCCGATGGAGGATGCGACCGACGACATTGCGGTGCCGGTGTCCGAGAGCTATCTGGCGCAGGCCATTTCGGGCCTTGGCGGCGGCCGCGCGCGGGCCCATTCCCTGCAATGGGAGCGGGTGTCGCACGGCCTGCCGGACGAGGGCGATGACGACGCCGGGCGTTTCGAAAGCTTCTTCACCGCCGCACGGCAGGAAAAGGGCAAGACCTACGGGCTTATCACCATCCTCGCCGCGATGAACGGGCCGGTGGCGATCGGCACGCTGTTCTACAATGTCTTTCGCGGCGAGAACGCGCATCTGGTGGCGCAGGTGATCGCGGTCACGGCGCTGGGCATGGCGATCTACTGGAGCGCGATGTACGAAAAGGCGCTCGCGATCTTCTAGGCGGCGTCCGCGCGGACGACGGTGGTGTGGATGGCGAACAGCACCGCACCAGTGACAGGCAGGCGCAGGACCGTCTGACGCTCGCTGCGCAGGTAGGGCGGGTCGTGATCGACGCGCCGGCGCGGGCTGCCTTCCAGCCGCGGATCGTGAAGATCGGGCGTGCCATAGCCATGCAGGTTGGCGCGCCACATGGGCCGTCCGGGCCGCACCCCGTCGAAGAAGCGCTGCACGCGCCGGCCGATGTCGGCGTCATAGGGCGGCACGGGCGCGTGGATGCGCATGAGCGGGCGGCCGATCTTCTCTGCCAGCGTCCAGCCAGACGGGAAGGCGAGCGAGGCGGCGGTCAGAACGTGTTCGCCGGCGCGGCGTTCCAGCAGGCACAGGTCTTCGGACAAAAGCGCCGAAAGCGTCGCGAAGGGCTGTGCGGGGTCGATCCGCACCGCCCGCCCGTCGGGGCAGCTGACGGTGTCGCCCGTGACGGCGAACGCCGGGTGCTCTGCCAGCGTTTCGAGGATCACGCCAAGCAGTTCATCGACCGCGGGCTCTGCCCCCGGCTCGATGCGGCAGACGGCCCCGCCCAAGGTGGCCATCAGGTGCGCGCGCAGGGCGATCTGAGCGGCATAGGCATCGTCGACGGTGATCCATGGGCCGTCCACGGGGCGCATGCGCGGCAGGGGTTCCGCCGCCTGTCGGCGCAGGTCGTCGGGAAGGCGGGCTTGCAGGATCGGCGGTGTCATCGGTGCAATGCTGCGCCAGGCAGGGCGGAAACGATACCGGAAAATGTCGCTTGCGGACCAGCCACGGCGATGGGTGTGGCCGACCATCCCCGGAAAGGGAGGCCCGCGATGAACACCCATTACCGCGATCGGCGCAAGATCGACCCGGCGGCCGGGCCGGTGCTGGGCGACGGCACGCCGAACGACGGGGACCGCGTGGAAATCGGGCCCACGGCGCTGGCCTTTGACGAATGGCGCGCGGCGGGGCTGGAACTTCCCGACCTCGACGCGATGCGGCGGTATCGCTGGCGGCGGCTGACCGATCACATCGTGGCCCGGGGCTATGGCGGGCTTCTGATGACGGACCCGCTCAACATCCGCTACGCAACCGATTCCACGAACATGCAGCTTTGGAACACGCACAATCCGTTCCGTGCGCTGCTGCTGTGCGCCGACGGCCACATGGTGCTGTGGGACTACAAGAACGGCATGTTCCTCAGCGCCTTCAACCCGCTGGTCGCAGAGGTGCGGACCGGCGCGGACCTGTTCTATTTCGACCGGGGCGACCGGATCGACCTGGCCGCCGCGCGGCTGGCCGAGCAGATCGACGCACTGCTGCGCGAGCATGGCGGCGGCGACCGGCGGCTGGCGGTGGACAAGATCATGCTGCACGGGCTGCGGGCGCTGGAGGCCCGCGGCATCGAGATCGTCGAGGGCGAGGAGGTGACCGAGAAGGCCCGCGCGGTGAAGGGCCCCGACGAGATCCGCGCGATGCGATGCGCCTCGCACGCGTGCGAGGCCGCCGTGGCCGAGATGGAGCGGGTCGCCCGCACCGCCACCCCCGCCGACGGGCTGACAGAATGCGACGTCTGGGCGGTGCTGCATTCCGAAAACATCCGGCGCGGCGGCGAGTGGCTGGAAACGCGTCTGCTGACCTCGGGGCCACGCACGAACCCATGGTTCCAGGAATGCGGGCCGCGGCGGCTTCGGCAAGACGAGATCCTGGCCTTCGATACCGACCTAGTGGGCTGCTACGGCATCTGCGTGGACATATCGCGCACGTGGTGGATCGGCGACGCCCCGCCCCGGCCCGACATGATCGAGGCGATGCAGATCTCGCACGAGCACATCATGACGAACATGGCGATGCTGGCGCCCGGCGTGTCGCTGCGCGATCTGTCGATGAACGGCCACCGGCTGCCCGACAAGTACCAGGAACTGAAATACGGCTGCATGATGCATGGCGTGGGGCTGTGCGACGAGTGGCCGCTGGTCGCCTATCCGGACCACATGGTCGAGGGGGCGTTCGACTATTGCCTGGAACCGGGGATGGTGCTGTGCGTCGAGGTTCTGGCGGGCGAGGTCGGCGGCGATTTCTCGATCAAGCTGGAAGATCAGGTGCTGATTACAGAGACCGGGCACGAGAACCTGACGCGCTATCCCTTTGACGCGCGGCTGATGGGGCTGGCCTGACGGCGCATGACCGCCGGCACGGGCGATTGCGGTTCCGGCGGCAGCGGTTTCGTGGCACATGCCGTCCGAGCGATCCGACCGCAGAGGCCCGACATGTTCCGCATCCTTCGCAACCGCCGCGCGCGGCAGACCCATGGCCTGACGAAACCCATCGCGCGCGAGGTCACGTACACGGCCGACGTGGGCGGGCGGCGGGCCGAGATGGTGCGATCCCGGTTCATGGCAGACTGGCTGGGCCAGCTGGACATCGCGCCGCGCGTGATCCTTGACCTGGGATCCTATGACGGGGGCGATTCACGCCGGCTGGCACAGGCCTTTCCCGATTGCCGTGTGATCGCGGTCGAGGCCGACCCGACCCGGCTGGAGATCGTGCGCGCCAACCTTGAAGGCACCGCGGTAGAGGTGGTGAACGCCGCCGTGTGCGAAAGCGACGGGCCGGTGCCGTGGTTTGCCGCGCGCATCGACGGGGCGGTCCATGCCCAAGGCTCTGTCTTTCGCCACTCGGACCACTACCGAAAGTCCTATCCCTTCGTGAAGCAGGAGGCAGAGGCGGCAGAGGTTCCGGGACGGCGGTTCGACAGCCTGATGGCAGAGCTTGGGGTCGCGGCGGTGGACCTTCTGCACATGGATATCGAGGGCGCCGAGGGGATCGTCCTGCGCAGCATGGGCGCGGTGCGCCCGGCGCTGATCTATATGGAATGGCGCGACCATTTCTTCGAGGGCGCCGAGACCGCGGCAGAGCGGGCGGCGTTGATGGACGGGCTGGGCTATGCCCTGCTGCTGGATCTGGGCGAGGACCGGCTGTACCTGCGGGGCGATCTGGCGGGGGGGTGACGGCGGCTCAAGTCCGCGTGACGCGGCTGACACATGGGTTGGCCTGTGCGGTGAGAGCGGCCAGTTTCGGACGACCGCATACGCAGGAGCCCGCCCATGCCCACCGAACGCATCACATTCGCCGGACATGACGGGGGGCAGCTGGCCGCGCGGCTGGACCTGCCCGAGGGCCCGCATCTTGGCACGGCGCTGTTTGCCCATTGTTTCACCTGCGGCAAGGACATCCCCGCGGCGCGGCGCATCGCGGCGCGGCTGGCGGCGATGGGGATCGCCGTGCTGCGCTTCGATTTCACCGGGCTGGGCCATTCCGAGGGCGAGTTCCGCAACACCTCTTTCACGTCGAATGTGGACGACATCAGGGCCGCGTGCAGCTACCTGACGGGGCGCGGAATGGCGCCGGGGCTGCTGATCGGCCATTCGCTGGGCGGCGCGGCGGTCTTGCGCGCGGCGGCGGACCTGCCGGGCGTGCGCGCCGTGGTGACGCTGGGCGCCCCCTTCGACCCCGGGCACGTGACGCACAACTTCGCCGACGCGCTGGAGGATATCGCGCGGGACGGCAGCGCCGAGGTGGACCTGGGCGGGCGGCGGTTTCACATCGGGCGCGCGTTTGTCGAGGATGTGCAGGCAGAGAAGGTCGGCCCGGCGCTGGCGCGGCTGAACGCGGCGCTTCTGGTGATGCACGCGCCGCGCGACGCCATCGTGGGGATCGACAACGCAACGCGCATCTTCACCGCCGCGAAGCATCCCAAGAGCTTCGTCACGCTGGACGATGCCGACCACCTGATCGCGCGGGCCGAGGATGCAGAATACGCCGCCGAGGTGATCGCCGCCTGGGCCGCGCGATACCTTGAACTGCGCCCGCCCGCGCCGCCGCCGGGGGCGCCCGAAGGGATCGTGCGCGTGTCCGAGGCGGACGCGGCGGGGTTTCTTCAGGACGTGAACGCCGGCCCGCTGCACCATGCACTGGCGGATGAGCCGCTGGCCTATGGCGGCACCAACCGCGGGATGTCGCCCTATGGGTTCCTGTCCGCCGGGCTGGGGGCCTGCACGTCCATGACGATCCGGATGTATGCCCGGCGCAAGGGCTGGCCGCTGGTGCATGTGCGCGTCGATGTAAGCCACGACAAGGTGCACGCGCAGGATGCCGGCGACGGGGCCGACGCCAAGATCGACGGATTCCGGCGCGAGATCACGCTGACCGGGGATCTGACCGGGGACCAGCGCCAGCGATTGCTGGAGATCGCCGACAAATGCCCCGTTCACCGGACGCTGGAGCGCGCCTCTACCGTCGAGACGGTGCTGGTCTGACGGGATCAGGCGGGCGTGTAGTGCGTCGTCATGAGGTAGTTTTTGCGCGGGCCAGTGACGCGCCATTCGGCCCGCCAGTCCGGCCATGCGGCAAACTCGTAGGTGACGAGGTAGAGATCCGGCGCGCAGTCGTGGCGTGCGGCGGGCGTCGGCTCGCCAGGGTGAAAGCGGTGGAACGGGCGGCCGTCGGCAAAGGCGACGTCGATCCCGCCGGCAGCCGCCCGCCACAGGGTTTCCCGTTCCGTGGCCATCGGCGGCAGGCCGTCAAAGGCCAGCGTGCCGGTCTCGCGGCAGCGCAGGCCGCCGTTCTCGGGCATGAAGCGCGCGGTGCCGGTCATCCGGCCGCGCCTGTCTTGCGCGAAATCCTCGATCTCGCGCGACAGCGTCCAGTCGCCGGTGAAATCCTGCAAGACGGGGGCTGGCACCTGTCTCTCCCTTGCCGATGGGTGCGGTGAAGTCTAAGACCGCGCGCAATCCCGCCACAAGCCAAAGGCCCGTGATCCCGTGATCCCACGCTATTCCCGCCCCGAGATGGTGGCCATCTGGTCGCCCGAGACGAAGTTCCGCATCTGGTACGAGATCGAGGCACACGCCTGCGACGCGATGGCCGATCTTGGCGTGATCCCGCGCGAGAACGCCGAGGCCGTGTGGACCGCGCGCGACGTGCCCTTCGACGTGGACCGCATCGACGAGATCGAGGCGGTGACCAAGCATGACGTGATCGCCTTCCTGACGCATCTGGCCGAGATTATCGGCCATGACAGCGCGCGCTTCGTGCATCAGGGCATGACCTCTTCGGACGTGCTGGACACCACGTTCAACATCCAGCTGACGCGGGCCGCCGACATCCTTCTGGCCGACCTTGACGGGCTTCTGGCCGCGCTGAAGCGGCGCGCGATGGAGCACAAGGACACGGTCTGCATCGGGCGGTCGCACGGCATTCATGCCGAGCCGGTGACGATGGGGCTTAAATTCGCGCGATTCTACGCCGAGATGGACCGCAACCGCGCCCGCCTGCGCGCCGCGCGGGACGAGATCGCCACGGGAGCGATTTCGGGCGCGGTGGGTACCTTCGCCAACATCGACCCGGCGGTCGAGGCACATGTCTGCGCGAAACTCGGCCTGACGCCAGAGCCGATTTCCACGCAGGTGATCCCGCGCGACCGGCACGCGATGTTCTTTGCCACGCTGGGCGTGATCGCCTCCTCGGTGGAGAACATTGCCACCGAGATCCGGCATTTGCAGCGCACCGAGGTGCTGGAGGCCGAGGAGTATTTCTCGCCCGGGCAGAAAGGGTCGAGCGCGATGCCGCACAAGCGCAACCCGGTGCTGACCGAAAACCTGACCGGTCTGGCGCGGCTGGTGCGCATGACCGTGGTGCCGGCGATGGAGAATGTCGCGCTTTGGCACGAGCGCGACATCTCGCACTCCTCGGTCGAGCGCAACATCGGCCCCGATGCCACCGTGACGCTGGATTTCGCGCTGGCGCGGCTGACGGGCGTGGTCGACCGGCTGGTGGTCTACCCCGAACGGATGATGGAGAACCTCAACAAGTTCCGCGGGCTGGTGCATTCGCAGCGCGTGCTTCTGGCGCTGACGCAGGCGGGCGTCAGCCGAGAGGACGCGTACAGGCTGGTGCAGCGCAACGCGATGAAGGTCTGGGAAGAAGGCAAGGACTTCATGACCGAGCTGAAGGGCGACGCCGAGGTGATGGCAGCGCTGGGCGAGGCCGGGATCGAGGCCAATTTCGACCTTGGCTATCATACAAAGAACGTCGACACGATCTTTGCCCGCGTCTTTGGCTGACGGCACAATGCACAGGATTTCGGCAAGGGCCCGTGTCCGGCAGGCGCGGGCCGTTCGTTTTCGTTGCCAGACCGCGCGGTCATGCTACAGTTTCGCCCACCAACACGGGAGAAACGCCATGAAGATCAAGACAGCCCTTGCCGCGCTGGTGCTTGCACTGGCCCCCGCGATCGCGACCGCGGCCTGCTTCGACGACCACAGCCAGCAGGCGATGTCCTGCGCCGAAGGCACGATCTGGGACGAGAAGACCTCTGCCTGCGTCGACGCGGCGGTGTGAACCGACAGACACTGCACTGCCGGCCCCGCACCCCGCGTGCGGGGCCGTTTTCATTCCGGGACTGTTTCCGGACCGGAAACGCCGCGTTTCCATTCCGGGTTTTCAGAACACACGCCTGCCGTGTTAGGCTGGCGCGAACACAAGGGAGTATCGAATGATCCGTTTCATCGTCGTCGCGGCCGTCCTCGCCGCCACCCCGGTCGCCGCCATCGCGCAGGCCTGTCCTTATGCCGGGCCAAAGACCGGGCCGCAGAACTGCGCGCCGGGCGCGGTGTATGACGCGACCTACCGCGCCTGCATCCTCAGAGGCAGCTAGGTCCGGGCTGGACACCCCAGGCGTGCGGGCTAGCTTGACCATCGTCCTTCAAGACCGGAGTCTTTGACCATGAAACGTCTTTTCCTGACGGCCGCGCTGATCCTGCCGACCGCGGCGTTCGCCGCAGGCAGCGACAGCAGCAGCCCGCCGACCTCTACCGAAACCACGACCCGCTGCGAGGCGGGGCAGATCTGGGACCAGACCACGCAAAGCTGCGTTGCACCCAGCCAGGACAGCCGGCTGGACGATGACACGCTGTACGACGCGGTACGCGAGTTCGCCTATGCCGGGCGCTATGACGACGCGCTGCGGGCACTGGCGGCGATGTCCGACGCGGGCGACGACCGGGTGCTGACCTACATGGGGTTCGTGCATCGCCGGATGGGCGACGCGGAACTGGGCAACGCCTATTACCGGCAGGCGCTGGCGCGTAATCCCGACAACCTTCTGGCGCGCAGCTACATGGGACAGGGCATGGCCGAATCGGGGGACATGACCGCCGCCCGGCTGCAACTGGCCGAGATCCGGATGCGCGGCGGCGCTGGCAGCTGGGCCGAAACCGCGCTGAAGCAGGCGATAGAGACCGGGCGCGGCGCGTCCTACTAGGGCCGCGTCAGCGCTTCGTTAACCCGGCGCTGCCAAGGTTCCCCGGCACGAGGGAACCGGCCATTGGACAGCGCGACACCGCAGATCGCGGCGCCCCCGCCGGGGGCGTCCGCCCAAAGGGGCCTCAGCCGCCGGGACAAGGCGGCCGTCGTCGTGCGCCTGTTGCTGGCCGAAGGGCTGGAGGTGCCGCTTGGCGGCCTGTCGGACCGCGCGCAAGCCGACCTTGCGGCGGCGATGGCGCGGCTGCGCTACGTGGATCGCGACACGCTGCACCACACCGTTTCCGAATTCGTGACCGAGCTTGAGGCCGTGGGCCTGGCCTTTCCGGACGGGCTGCACGGGGCGCTCGACGCGCTGGGCGATACGCTCAGCGACCGGGCGGCGGCGCAGTTGCGGCGGCAGGCCGGGCTGTCGGCCTCGGGCGATCCATGGGCGCGGATCGGTGCGATAGACGCCGCGCGTCTGGTGCCGATCCTGATGGCCGAAAGCGTCGAGGTGGCGGCGGTCATCCTGTCGAAGCTGAAGGTGGCGCGCGCGGCAGAGGCGCTGGGCCTTCTGCCCGGCGACAGGGCGCGGCGCGTGACCTACGCGGTGTCGCAGATCGGTGCGGTGTCGCCCGAGGTGGTGTCGCGTATCGGCGATTCGATCCTTGCCCAGCTGGAAGCCGAAGCGCCGGGCGCCTTTGCCAGCGCGCCGGTGCAGCGGGTTGGCGCGATCCTCAATTCCTCGCCCGCCGCCACGCGCGAGGCGATGCTGGACGCGCTGGGGCAGGAGGACGCGGATTTCGCCGAGGACGTGCGGCGCGCGATCTTCACCTTCGCCAACATCGCCCAGCGAATCGATCCGCGCGACGTGCCCAAGATCACCCGCGACGTGCCCGGCCCCGAGCTTGTGCGCGCGCTGGCGGCGGCGCTGGCCAAGGGGCCCGAGGCGGCCGAGGCGGTCTCGGCCGAGTTCATCCTGTCCAACATGTCGCAACGCATGGCGGCGCAGTTGCGCGAAGACATCGAGGCGGCCGGACGCCCGCGCCCCGCCGAGGCCGAGACCGCGATGGCGGGCGTTGTCGCCGCCATCCGCGCGCTGGAGGAATCGGGCGCCATCCTGCTGGTGGCCGGGGACGACTGATCCCATGGACAGCCCCGCGCGCGCGCCCTAACCTGCGCCCATGACCGATGGACGCAGATGGCACGACATGGGCGGGCAGGACGCTGGCCCCGTTCCCCCGGGCGAACACGACTTTGCCCTGTGGGAAAAGCGCGTGGACGCTTTGGTGATGGTGGCGCAGGCGCACGGACTGATGACCGTGGACGGGTTGCGGCGCGTGCTGGAGGACATGGGCGAGCAGGCGTTCGAGACCATGAGCTATTATGAACGCTGGGTGGCCTCGCTGAACGAGAACCTGATCGAGGCTGGCACCTATTCGATAGAGGAACTGGGCCGCAAGATGGCCGAGGTGCAGGAGCGCGGCGATACCTATGGCGCAGCCGCCAGCAGCGAGGCGGGCACCGGTGGCTGAGCCGGGCCAGCGGGTTCGCGTCGCGCGGATGATGCCGCCGGGCCATGTGCGGGCGCCCGCCTACCTGCGCGGCAAGACAGGCGTGATCGAGCGGCGGCTGGGCCGCTTTGCCAATCCCGAAAAGCTGGCCTATGGCCTGCCCGCGGAACCGAGGGACCTGTTTCGCGTGCGCTTTACCATGTCAGAAGTCTGGGGCGCGGACGCCGGCCACCCCGGCGACACGATCGACGCCGAGATCTATGACCACTGGCTGGAACCAGTCACAGAAGGGGCCGGCGATGCCGCATGACCATCATGACCACGGGCATGACCACCTGTCGCCGTCGGGCCACCCGTTCCGGGCCGACAACGACACGCCGCTGACCTACTGGCAGACGATGGAGATCGCCCTGCGCGAGCTTCTGATCGAGAAGGGCGTGACCACGGCCGCCGAAGTACAGGCCCAGATAGATGCGATGGACGCCCGCAGCCCCGCCAATGGCGCGGCGGTGGTGGCACGTGCCTGGAGCGACCCCGATTTCCGGGCCCGCCTTCTGGCAGATGCCAGCCCCGCCGTGCGCGAGATGGGCTTTGACATCGGGCCGCTGAAGCTGGTTGCCGTCGAAAACACCGAGCGTGTTCACAACGTCATCGTCTGCACGCTGTGCTCTTGCTACCCGCGCAACCTGCTGGGGCTGCCGCCCGACTGGTACAAGACGCGCGAATACCGCTCTCGCACCGTGAAGGAGCCGCGCAAGGTGCTGGCCGAATTCGGGGTGGACCTGCCGGACAGCGTGACGGTCCGGGTGCATGATTCGACCGCCGACATGCGCTATATCGTGATCCCCGCGCGTCCCGAAGCCACCGAGGGGATGGACGAGGCCGCGCTTGCCGCGCTGGTCACCCGCGACAGCATGATCGGCACCGGCCTGCCCCGCCGCCCCGAATGACGCGGTTTTCCGCGCTCGGGGCCAATGCCCGGGGCATCCTGTTCATGATGGCGGCGATATTCCTGTTCACGGTGATGGACGCCACGGCCAAGGCGCTTAGCCAACGGGTGGACGTGGTGATGACGTTGTGGGCCCGCTATACCGGGCAAACGCTGGTGGTGTTCCTTCTGGTGCTGCCGCGCCTGCGCACGGTACTGCGCACCAATTACCCGTGGCTTCAGGCGCTGCGGTCGATCTTCCTTCTGCTGGCGACCACGTTCTTCTTTTTCGGGATCAGTTTCATCGGGCTGGCCGAGGCGACGGCGATCATCGACCTGCACCCTGTGCTTCTGACGCTGGGGGCGGCGGTGATCCTGAAGGAACCCTTTGGCCTGCGGCGGGGGCTGGCGATCGCAGCCGCGCTATTGGGCGCGCTTGTCATCATCCGGCCCGGCACGGCGGTCTTTTCCCCCTATGCCATCCTGCCGCTGATGGCCGCGATCATGTTCGCGGCCTACGCGCTGACCACGCGTTTCGTGGGCCGGGACGAGGATGCGTGGACCTCGCTGCTTTACACGGCGGCGGTTGGCACGGTGATCCTGAGCGTCGTCGTGCCGTTCTTCTGGGTGACGCCGGACGCCACGGCGTTGGGCATGATGGTGGTCATCGGGGTGATCGGCGCGGTGGGACAGCTTATGCTGATCCGGGCGCTGATGACGGCAGAGGCGGGCGTGGTTGCACCCTTTGCCTATGTCGGGCTGATCTTCGCCACGCTCTGGGGCTTCCTGTTCTTTGGCGAGATCCCGGACGCGGCCACGTTTGTCGGTGCGGGCATCATCGTGGCCGCAGGGATCTATGTCTGGTACCGCGAGACCCGCCTGACGCGCGGCGCGTCCTAGCGGATTTGCGCGGCGCCAAGGATCGGGCCGTTCCGGGGTGCCTGCACCAGCGCGACCACGGGTTCCGGGCCCGGCGCCGGGGCTGTCATTTCCAGCGGCGCGGCGCCGTTCCAGCGGCCCAGCACGTGCCATTCGGTCACAATATTGGCGTAGCTGATCGTCTTGCCCGCGTTTTCGCCGCGCAGGATCTCGACCGTTTCGGTGGGCAGGTAGCGCGCGATCTGCACCACCATGCCGCCGGGGACGTCGGTGACGGCCTCGGCCCGGATCACGACGTTGTCGCCGGCGCGGATCATCTCGATGCGCACCGGAACCGGCTGGTCGGAATGCGCCGCGATCAGTTCGGCCAGACGCATGGGCTTGTTGCCGACCACGTGGTCGGTGCCCGCGACGATCATCTGCGGGGTAAAGATGGTGCGGTGACCGGCGGCGCGGGCATAGGCCTTTTGCCGTTCGGTGAAGGCAGGAGAGGCGAACTTGTCCTTCCAGCCGATGTAGTCCCAGTAATCCACGTGCAGCGCCAGCGCGATCACGTCGCTGCGGGTGGCCAGTTCGCGCAGGAGCGCGTCGGCAGGCGGACAGGACGAACAGCCCTGCGACGTGAAGAGTTCCACCACGACCGGGTGATCGTCGGCCGCCACCGGCGCCGCCATTCCCAATAGGCCGATCGTGAGTCCGGCAATCCAGCCGCGCATGGCAATCCCCGCTCTTGCGTGTCCCGCTTACCTAGAGGACCCCAGCCTGACCTGCCAATCAAGGTTTAGCGAGAACATGGCAACAGCCCGTGAGCGAATTTTCTGTGCACGACGGTATACAAAAATCGTCGCACCCTCTTGATCGGGCCACGTGGCAGGCGATACAGCAGGCACAGCACAATCCCACTGCATTCAGGGAGACCCACGCATGACCATCGTCGTCGGACAGGACACATCCAAGACGCGCAAGACGCTGACCGCCGGGGGCCAAAGCGTCGCCTATTACTCGATTCCCGCCGCCGAGGCCGCCGGGCTTGGCGATTTCTCTCGCCTGCCGGCCAGCCTGAAGGTGGTGCTGGAAAACATGCTGCGCTTCGAGGACGGCAAGACGGTGCATGTCGATGACATCCGCGCCTTCGCCGAATGGGCCGCAAAGGGCGGCAAGAACCCGCGCGAGATCGCCTATCGCCCGGCCCGCGTCCTGATGCAGGACTTCACCGGCGTCCCGGCGGTGGTGGACCTTGCCGCGATGCGCGACGGGATCGTGGCGCTGGGGGGCGACGCGACCAAGATCAACCCGCTGAACCCCGTCGACCTGGTCATCGACCACTCGGTCATGATCGACGAGTTCGGCAACCCGCGCGCGTTCCAGATGAACGTGGACCGCGAGTACGAGCGCAACATCGAGCGCTACACCTTCCTGAAATGGGGGCAGAACGCGTTCAACAACTTCCGCGTCGTGCCGCCGGGCACCGGCATCTGCCACCAGGTGAACCTGGAATACCTGGCCAAGACGGTCTGGACCGACACCGACCAGTCGGGCGAGACCGTCGCCTATCCCGATACGCTGGTGGGCACCGACAGCCACACCACGATGGTCAACGGCCTGGCCGTTCTGGGCTGGGGCGTGGGCGGCATCGAGGCCGAGGCCGCGATGCTGGGCCAGCCGATTTCCATGCTGATCCCCGAGGTCGTGGGTTTCAGGCTGACCGGCGCGATGGTCGAGGGCACGACCGGCACGGACCTGGTGCTGAAGGTCGTGGAGATGCTGCGCAAGAAGGGCGTGGTGGGCAAGTTCGTGGAATTCTACGGCCCCGGCCTCGATCACCTGCCGCTCGCCGACCGCGCGACGATCGCCAACATGGCGCCGGAATACGGCGCGACCTGCGGCTTCTTCCCAATCGACGGCGAAACGCTGCGTTACCTCGAACAGACGGGCCGCGACGCGGGCACCGTCGCGCTGGTCGAGGCCTATGCCAAGGAAAACGGCATGTGGCGCGGCGCCGACTATGATCCGGTCTACACCGACACGCTGGAGCTGGACATGGGCACCGTCGTGCCCGCGATTTCCGGCCCCAAGCGCCCGCAGGATCACACCGCACTGGATCAGGCGGCCGCGACGTTCGCGGGCGTCGTGGCGGATTATCGCGACGGCGGCGCGGCCAAGTCGGCCGCTGTCGAGGGCGAGGATTATACCCTGCACGACGGGTCTGTCGTGATCGCCTCGATCACCTCCTGCACCAACACTTCTAACCCGTATGTGATGATCGGTGCGGGCCTTGTGGCGCGCAAGGCGCGGGCGCTTGGCCTGACGCGCAAGCCCTGGGTCAAGACCTCGCTCGCGCCGGGCAGCCAGGTGGTCAGCGCCTACCTGGAGGCCGCGGGCCTGCAGGAGGATCTGGACGCCGTGGGCTTCAACCTTGTGGGCTATGGCTGCACCACCTGCATCGGCAACTCTGGCCCGTTGCAGCCCGAGATCTCCAGGGCGGTCAACGACAACGACCTGATCGGCGTGTCGGTTCTGTCGGGCAACCGCAACTTCGAGGGCCGGATCAGCCCCGACGTGCGCGCCAACTACCTTGCCTCGCCGCCGCTGGTGGTGGCCTATGCGCTGGCCGGCGACATGAACATCGACATCACCAAGGACCCGATCGGGCAGGACAAGGACGGCAACGACGTCTACCTGAAGGACCTCTGGCCGACCAGCAAGGAGGTCGCCGACCTCGTGGCGCAGACCGTCACGCGCGAGGCGTTCCTGTCCAAGTACGCCGACGTCTTCAAGGGCGACGACAAGTGGCGCACCGTCGAGACCACCGACAGCCTGACCTATGACTGGCCGCCGACCTCGACCTATGTGCAGAACCCGCCCTATTTCCGCGGCATGTCGCCGGAACCCGGCGTCATCAGCGACATCGAGGGCGCGCGCGTTCTGGCCGTGCTGGGCGACATGATCACCACCGACCACATCAGCCCCGCCGGGTCGTTCAAGGACACCACGCCGGCCGGCCAGTACCTGACCAGCCACCAGGTGCCGCAGCGCGAGTTCAACAGCTATGGCTCTCGCCGGGGCAACCACGAGGTGATGATGCGCGGCACCTTCGCCAACATCCGCATCAAGAACGAGATGCTGGACGGGGTCGAGGGCGGCTATACCGTCGGGCCGGACGGCGCGCAGACCTCTATCTACGACGCCGCGATGGCGTGGCAGGAACAGGGCGTGCCGCTGGTGATCTTCGGCGGCGAGCAGTACGGCGCGGGATCCTCGCGCGACTGGGCGGCCAAGGGCACGAACCTTCTGGGCGTCAAGGCCGTCATCGCCGAAAGCTTCGAGCGTATCCACCGCTCGAACCTCGTGGGCATGGGCGTGATCCCGTTCGAGTTCACCGGCGGCGACACCCGCAAGTCGCTTGGCCTGACGGGTCAGGAAACCGTGTCGATCAGCGGGCTGGCCGGCGATCTGAAGCCGCAGGCGATCGTGCCCTGCACGATCACCTTCGCCGATGGCACCGTGAAGGAGATCCAGCTGAAGTGCCGGATCGATACCGAGGTCGAGATCGAATACGTCGAGAACGGCGGCGTGCTGCACTACGTGCTGCGCAACCTCGCCAAGGCGTCGTGATCCGGTGCCGCGGGTCGTCCTGATTACAGGGGCGGCCCGCGGAATCGGCCGGGCCATTGCCGAGGACATGGCGCGCGACCACGCGGTCGCGGTGTCCTATCTCTTTGCACGGGACGAAGCCGAAGGCTTCGCAGGGGCAGGCCCCGACCGGCTGGCGGTGCAGTGCGACCTGCGACGTGACGGCGCCGCCGACGCGCTGATCGCGGCCGTCGTCGAGCGCTTCGGCAAGATCGATCTGCTGGTGAACAACGCGGGACCCGGTGCCGCAACCCCGGTCGACACGCTGGACAGCGCGGTTCTGGCCGAGCTGGCGCTGGTCAACCAGATCGCGCCGATGCTCCTGATCCGCGCCGTCTTGCCCTTCATGCCGCGGGGCGGCGCCATCCTGAACATCTCTTCGGTCAATGCGGCCTACCCCCCCGCCCGCGTCGCGGGGTTCGCCGCCAGCAAGGCCGCGCTGGAGGCGGCGACCATCGCCCTTGCCAAGGAACTTGGCCCGCGCGGCATTCGCGTGAACGCGCTGGCGCCCGGCGCGGTGGACCTGCCCCACAAACCGCGCCCCAAGGACGTGCGCGACCGACTGAGTGCGGAAACGCCGCTGGGCCGGACCGCCCTGCCAGAGGACATCACGGGGCCGGCGCGATTCCTTCTGTCGGATGCGTCGGCCTTTGTGACCGGAGAGGTCCTGCGCGTGGCAGGTGGATACGGCCGGTAGCGGCGTACCCCGCCACAATCATGGCGATCCTGCCACATTTGGCTTGCCGTACAGGGGACGAAGCGGCTGCCGCGGGGAGGACCGTTGCCCGGTTCGCGACGCTGCCGGCCGAATCGCGCGAAATCCTCGAAAGGGCGCCCTGATTCCGCTAGGGTCTTCTTGCGTAACAGGAAAGCGACACGTCCATGACTGCAGCCCTTCGTATCATCACCCGCCGCGGCCAGATCACCATGCCGGTGGTGGAGATCGGATTCTTCATGATGATCGTGCTCATGACCGGGGACGGCGGCCTATTCTGAGGCTGCCTCTATCGCGGGACGGATGCGCTTTTCCAGGATGTCCCGCGTGATCGGTCCCGCAAAGCGCAACACCACCGTTCCATTCCCGTCCAGCACGTAGGTTTCAGGCACTCCGTACAGGCCCCAGTCAAGCGCCGTCCGCCCGGTCGCGTCGGCACCAAGCCCCGTGTAGGGGTCTCCCAGTTCGGCAAGGAAGGCCAGCGCCTTGGCGGCGTCGTCCTTGTAGTTGATGCCATAGATCGTGACGCCCTCGTCGGCGAGGATCTGAAGGTTGGGATGCTCGACCCGGCAGGGCGCGCACCAGCTGGCCCAGTAGTTCACCAGCTTGACGCCCGGTTCGCGCAAGGTCTCGTCAGAGAAAAGCGGCGCATCGCCCAGTTGCGTCAGGGCCACCGGCGGCGCGGCGGCGCCTTCGCGCGCCGAGGGCAGCGCATCCGGGTCGTCGCGGAACATGCCCACGTAGAACAGGGCTGCGAGACCCGCGAAAATCAGCGGCGGCAGAGCGACAAGAGGCGACAGCCTAGCCATTGCGGCGCCGCGCCTCTGCCTGATCGAGACGATCGCGCACGCGGCGCGCCCGCAGCACCGTCTGGACCACGATGGCCACGATCAGCCCAAGGCTGACGCCATAGGCCGAAAGCACCCAGACCGCGTATTTCCCAAGCTCCGGCATAACCGCCCTACCCCATCCGTTCGCGCATCTGGAGCGCGTGCAAGCGGCGGGCGCGGATCTCTGTCCGGGTGCGCATCAGCACCAGCGCCAGGAACAGCAGGATGAAGCCAGCGATCGCGACCAGCAGCGGATACCAGAAGATGTCAGAGATGTTCTCTTCCTTGTCCATCGACAGGGTCGCGCCCTGGTGAAGACCCTGGTTCCAGAAGTTCACGGCATAGCGGCTGAGCAGCGCGAACACCGATCCGACGATACACAGCACGCTGGTCAGGTCGGCGGCGGTGTCGGGGTTCTCGACCGCTTCCCACAGCGCGACATAGCCGAGGTAGAAGAGAAACAGGATCAGGAAGGACGTGAGCCGCGGGTCCCAGACCCACCATGTGCCCCACATGGGCTGGCCCCAGACCGCCCCGGTGAAAAGCGCGATCAGCGTAAAGGTGATGCCCACGGGCGCCGCCGCACGGGCCGCCAGCGCGCTGACATGGTGACGGCGCACAAGCCAGATCAGCGAGGCGACCAGCATCATCAGCCAGGCATTGATGGCCATGAGCGCGGAGGGCACGTGCAGGTAGATGATCTTGACCGTCGAGCCCTGCCGGAAATCGTCGGGGGTGAAGAAAAAGCCCCAGACCAGCCCCGCCACAAGGCAGATCGCGGCAAGCACCGATATCCACGGCAGCACCACGTCGGTGGTGGCCATGAACTTCTTCGGATTGGCGTATTCCCAAAGCGACATGTGTTCCATTTACGCGCGCAGGGGTGGGGCAACAAGGGCGGATCGGCCGGTTGGGCTGCGTCAGGATGCGCCGATCACCGGAGATTGATCCGAAGCGCGGCGGCGGCGGCGAACGGCAGCATCGCCAGCGTGCCCAGAGTGATCGCCGCCATCAGGATCAGGGGCGTCGCGGCCGCCTGCCCCGTCGCGCCGCGGCTGACCGTCTCGGCCCCGAAGATCAGCGTGGGCACGTAGAGCGGCAGGACCAGCAGCGACAGCAGCAGGCCGCCGCGCTTCAGCCCGACGGTCAGCGCCGCGCCAAAGGCGCCGATCATCGACAGCGCAGGCGTGCCCAGTGCCAGGGACAGCACCAGCCAGCCGTAGCCCGCCGGTGCAAGGTTCAGGAGCAGCCCAAGCACCGGCGCGGCCAGCGTCAGCGGAAGGCCGGTGGTTACCCAATGGGCCAGGGCCTTCATCATCACGACGCCTTCCAGCGGCACGGGCGCGGTGGCCAGAAGATCGAGCGTGCCATCCTCGAAATCCAGCTGGAAGATCCGGTCGAGCGACAGCAGGCAGGCCAGAAGCGCCCCCACCCAGAGGATGCCGGGCGCAATGCGGCCAAGCTGCGCCGTGTCGGCACCGACGCCAAAGGGCACCAGCACGGTCACGATCAGAAAGAAGGCCAGTCCAAGGCCGAAACCGCCGCCGGCGCGAACCGCGAGGGTCAGGTCGCGGGAAAAGAGCCGGATCACAGGAATACCTCGTCCAGCGGATCGGCCGGGGCGACGGCGCGGTGCGCCGAGACATCGAGCACGCGCGCCTCAAGCCCAAGGTCGATATGGGTTGCGATAAGCGCCGCGCCCCCGGCGGCCACATGCGCACGGACGGCGTCGGCGAAAAGGCCCACGCTGGCCACGTCCAGCGACACGGTGGGTTCGTCCAGCGCCCAGACGGGCCGTCCGGTGACAAGCAGGCGGGCAAGGCCAAGCCGGCGCTTCTGCCCGGCCGACAGGTTCTGCGCCTGCCGGTCCTGCAACTGGATCAGGTCAAACGCCGCGAGCGCGGTGTCTATCCCGCCGGTGCCGTAGACGCCCGCCCAGAAGCGCAGGTTCTCGGCCACGCTGAGCGTGGCCTTCAGCCCGTCGGCGTGGGCGCCATAGGCGACGGCGCTTTCATCGGCCTCGATCCGGCCCGCGATCGGCGGTTGCAGCCCGGCAATGGTGCGCAGAAGCGTCGTCTTGCCCGATCCGTTCGGCCCGCGCAGCACCAGCACCTCGCCCGGCGACAGGTCGAACGACAGGCGCTCCAGCACGGGAACGCCGCCTCGGGCACAAGACAGTTCGTGGGCGCGCAACAGCATGGCTTTCCCCTAGAGCATGTCGCCGGGGGCGAAAAGCGCGATCAGTCCTCGATGACCGGCAGAAGTGCAAGCGCGACGCGGCGGCCCTCGGACAGAAGCACGTTGTAGGTGCGGCAGGCCGCGGGCGAGGCCATCGCCTCTACCCCGATGCCGGCGTCTTCCAGAACGGTGCGGAAGGGGGCGGGCACATGGGCGATGTCGCGCCCCGTGCCGACGAAAAGAACGTCGATGCCTTCTGCCACGGCCAGAAGCGTGGCGGTATCGTCGTAGCCGCCCCAGCCCGCGGTGCCGGTGGGAAGGACGGCGACGGCCCCGTGATGCACGGTGCCGCCGATGCGGAAGAAACCCGGCCCGTAGCCGTCCACCGGCAGGGCGTCGGTAAAGGTCACCTCGTTCAGGCGCATGTGACTCTCCTAGTCGAAGACCGGCAGCCCGCCGATGGCGGATGCCGCGATGATGGCATAGGCGGTCCAGCGATAGACCCGGTCGCGTGCCGGGTCGAAGATCGCCGATCCCGCCATCACCGAACCAAGATAGACCGGCATGAGCACAAGGCCCAGCACCAGCGGTTCCGGCGCAAGCAGCCCCCGAAGCCCGAAGACGCCAAGCAGCATGACGTCGGCGGCCAGCAGGAAAAGAAGCGTGCTGGCCCGGATCACGGCAGCGGGCAAGGGGCGCGCCATGTAGAGCAGGATCACCGGCGGGCCGCCCAGCCCGAACGCCCCGGCCAGGGCGCCCGAGACCGCGCCGATGCCGTAGATCGCCGGCCGCGGCACCGGCCCGTTATAGCGCAGCCCCGACACCAGAAACACCAGCAGCACCAGCGACAGCCCCGAGATCGCCAGCCGAAACGGCTCTGCCGGAAGGGTGGTCAGAAGCCATACGCCCAGCGGTATGGACAAGAACGCCCCGGCCGACAGGCGCAGCACGTCGCGCGGATGGCCATCGCGCAGCGCGCGCGGCACCGCGGGCAGCGGCCCGAAGATGTCGATGACGATCAGGGTGACAAGGGTCCAGACCGGGGGCAGAACCTGCGCGGCGATGGGAAGGTAGACCAAGCCGGTGCCGAACCCGGCGAAGCCCCGGACCAGCCCGGCCAGCACCACGCCAAGAAAAAGCCAGCCGATGCCGGGGGTCGCGAACGCCGCGGCCACAAGCTCTGTCATGGGCGCTGCGTCACGGGCGCGCGCCTAGCTGTCGGTGTTCGCGAACTGGTTGCCCTGGTTTGCGTCGGGCTTGGACCAGTCGCGCTTTGTCCCCAGCATGAGGACCACGTTCTTGGCCACGTAGACCGACGAATAGGTGCCGACGATGACACCCCATGTGATGGCGAAGACGAAGCTGCGGATCACGTCGCCGCCCAGCACCAGCAACGCGATCAGCGCCAGTAGCGTGGTGCCAGAGGTCATGACCGTGCGCGACAGGGTTTCGTTGACCGACAGGTTCATGATCTCCTGAAGCGGCTTTTTCTTGTATTTTATCAGGTTCTCGCGGACCCGGTCGAAGATCACCACCGTGTCGTTGATCGAATAGCCCACGATCGTCAGAAGCGCGGCGATGGTGGCAAGATCGAACCGGATCTGAAACAGCGAGAAGATGCCGATGGTCAGGATGACGTCATGGAACAGCGCCACGGCCGCGCCAAGCGAGAACTGCCATTCAAAGCGCAGCCAGATGTAGAACATGATCGCCAGAAGCGACAGTGTGACGGCGATCACGGCGGTCCTGACCAGTTCGCCGGACACCTTGGGGCCGACGCTTTCCACCGAAGGGAAGGTGATCGACGGATCGACCGATTGCAGCGCGGACTCGACGGATGCCACGACCTCGACGCTGACGCTTTCCTCGCCTTCCTGGGCCTGGATGCGGACCATCGCGACATGCTGGTCATCCGCGAAGGTGGGGTCGAAAACCTCGCTTATGGTCACGTCGCCAAGGCCCAGGGGGGCGATGGCGTCGCGGTAGGCGCCGACATCGACGGCCTGCGTGCTTTCGGTTCGGATCGTGGTGCCGCCGCGAAAGTCGATGCCGAAGTTCAGCCCGATCGTCAGCCAGGCGACCAGCGATAGCACCATCAGGACCATCGACGCACCGAAGGTGGCTTTGCGGTAGCGGAAGAAGTCGAAGTTCGTGTCCTGCGGAACCAGTCTCAGGCGCATGGCTCAGACCTCGATCGTTTTGGGGCGGCGGCGCTCGAACCAGACCACGATCATCACGCGGGTCACGAATATCGCGGTGAAGATCGAGGTCAGGATCCCAAGCCCCAGGGTCACCGCGAAGCCGCGCACCGGGCCGGAACCCATGGTGAAAAGGATCGTGGCAGTGATGAAGGTGGTGATGTTGGCGTCAAGGATCGCCGACAGCGCCTTTTCATAGCCAAGCTCGATGGCCCGTGCGGGGCCCTTGGCCGTCTTGAGTTCTTCGCGGATTCGTTCGAACACCAGCACGTTGGCGTCCACGGCCATGCCGATGGTCAGCACGATACCGGCAATTCCCGGAAGCGTCAGCGTGGCCCCGATCAGCGACAGCAGGCCGAAGATCAGCGCCACGTTCAAAAGCAGCGCCACATTGGCAAGGATGCCGAAAAAGCCGTAGCTGGCAGCCATGAAGACAAGCACCGCGGCAAAGGCGACCAGTGCGGCGATGCGCCCGGCCTCTATCGAATCGCGTCCCAGTTCCGGGCCGATGGTGCGTTCTTCGAGGAACACCATTTCCGCGGGCAGCGCCCCCGCCCGCAGAAGCACGGCGAGCTGGGTCGAATCCGCCACCGAGAAGCTGCCGGTGATCTGGCCCGAGCCGCCCGGGATGGCCTCGCGGATGACGGGGGCAGAGATGACCTCTTCGTCGAGCACGATGGCGAACGGGCTGCCAACGTTCTCGGCGGTATACTGGCCGAACTTTCTGGCGCCGGTCGGATTGAAGCGGAAGGTGACGGACGGCAGGCCGTTCTGGTCGAAGGCGGGTTGTGCGTCGGTCAGATCCTCGCCCGAGACGACGGGGGTCTGTTCGAGGATGTAGTACACGCCCTCGTCGTCCAGCGAGGGATAGACCACCGTGCGGGCGCCGCCGTCTTCCTGGGGGTCGCTGGTGCGGCCTATCACCGGGTGGAAGGTCAGCCGCGCCGTGGTTCCGATCAGGCTTTTGAGTTCGTCGGCAGAGCCGATTCCGGGCACCTGTATCAGGATGCGGTCTTCGCCCTGGCGCTGAATCGTGGGTTCGCGCGTGCCCACTTCGTCGACGCGTCTGCGAATGATTTCAAGGGATTGCTGTATGGTGCGGTCGTCGGTAGCGGCGCGCTCTGCTTCCGAGAGGGTGACGATGACGACGTCGCCGTCGCCGGCGATCTCGATGTCGTCGGACCCTGCGCCGGTCAGGCTGACCACGGGACGGGCAAGCGCGCGCACAGCCTCGAGCGCGGCGGGCATCCCCTCGGCATTCGAGATGCGCACGCGCAACTCGTCCGGGGCGCTGTCCTGGCGGCGGATGGTGCCGACGCTGTCACGCTCGTCCCGAAGGGCGTCGCGGATGTCGGGCCACATGCCGTCAAGCCGGTTGGCATAGACATCGGCCACCTGCACCTCGGCCAGAAGATGCGCGCCGCCCCGCAGGTCGAGGCCAAGGTTCACGAGCCCCGAGGGAAGCCAGCCGGGCCATTCGGCGACGGCGGCCTCACGCTCGGGCGTGGCGCCCGAAACCGCAATCTCGGCGAGGGCGTCGTTGTGGCTCTCGACCCGTCCGTAGAACAGGTTGGGCAGCGCAAGGACCAGCCCCGCAGCGACAACGGCCCAGATAACCACCCGTTTCCAAAGGGCAATTTGAAGCATACGACGCTGCCTTTCCGGCGGTTAGGAGTTTGCCGGCTCGGTCTTGCTCAGCACCTGGGCAATCGTGGTCTTGACCACGCGGACCTTGACGTTCTCGGCAAGCTCGACCTCGACCTCGTTGTCGTCCTTGACCTTGGACACCTTGCCGATCAGCCCGCCCTGGGTGACGACCTGGTCGCCGCGGCGCAGCGCCTCGACCATCTTCTGGTGTTCCTTGACCTTCTTCTGCTGGGGGCGGATCAGCAGGAAATACATGATCGCGAAGATCAGGATCAGGGGCACGAAGCTGGTGAAGGCCGCGGCCCCACCGGCCGCTTGCGCGTAGGCAGGCGTGACGAACATCTGGTCGGTCCTTTACTGTTCGGGGGGCCGGCCCCCCGCGGATTGGCGCGCACCCTATCCGCGCCCCACCGGGCGCGCAAGGCAGGGGAGGCGGCGAAAACAGGCATCTGCATCACGTCGGCAAAACGTCGGCATACCGTCGGCGCCGACATCTTCCGCCGTTGCAGCGGCATATAGGGCGTTGTGCGTGCCGACGCCAGCGTTGAGCCGGGTCAAACGGCCAATCCGTCTGATCGCGCGACGGAGCAGCCAGGCGACCGGCGGGAACGGCGGGGCGGTCAACGGACCGTTGTCTGCGGCGGTGCGGCGGAATGGACCGGGGATGGGGATGGAAGGGGGGACGAACACCGCGCGATCGGCAGTAAGGCCCGGCCGGGGCGGACCAGGTGCGAGGCGCTCGGGCAATTCATGCGCGATGGATCGCCTTTCGCCGCGACTCTCCCCATGACTGTGGCCGGATGAAGGGCATTCGATCGTGGATCGAAAAAGATTCCAGCGTGGTAAGGTTTTCCCCACCTGACGAATTTTTGACCGGCAGGTAAAAGTCCCCTGACTCCGGCGTTGCGTAACGAGTTCTCTGGTTTCCTTTTGCGAGTGTGATCGTAACGCCGGAGCCTCGTTGATCTTTTCCCCCCTCCATGCCATGCCTCGCCCGACCTTGCAGACAGGGCATGACCGATGCACGACATCAGAGCGATCCGCGAAACCCCCGAGGCATTCGACGCGGGCCTTGCCCGGCTTGGGCTGGACCCGGCGTCAGCGGCCATTCTCGACATAGACGCCCGCCGTCGCGCCGCCATCGCCGCCGCCGAGGCCGCCCAGGCCGAGCGCAACGCGGCCTCTAAAGAGGTGGGCGCGGCCAAAGCCCGTGGAGACGAAGCAGAGTTCGGGCGGCTGCGCGCGCTGGTCGCCGACAAGAAGGACGAGATCGCCCGGCTGGAAGAAGAGGCCAAGGCCGCCGATGCCGAGTTGACGGCGTTGCTGATGGGCCTGCCGAACCGGCCCTATGACGACGTGCCGGACGGCGCGGACGAGGCCGACAACGTCGAGATCCGGCGCCGGGGCACGCCGCGCAAGCTGGACTTTGCGGCGAAGGAGCATTTCGAGCTTGCCGCGGTGCAGGGCGGCATGGACTTCGAGACGGCGGCCAAGCTGTCGGGGTCGCGTTTCGTGCTGCTGTCGGGCGCGGTGGCGCGCGTCCACCGGGCCCTGGCGCAGTTCATGCTGGACACGCATGTGACCGAGAACGGCCTGACCGAGGCGATCCCGCCGGTTCTGGTGCGTGACGAGGCGATGTATGGCACCAACCAGCTGCCGAAGTTCGCCGAGGACAGCTATCGCACCACCAATGGCTGGTGGCTGATCCCGACCTCGGAGGTGCCGCTGACCAACATCGTTGCGGGGCACATCGTGGAAGAAAGCTATCTGCCCCGGCGGTATGTGGCCCACACGATGTGCTTCCGGTCCGAGGCGGGCAGCGCGGGCAAGGATACGTCGGGGATGCTTCGCCAGCACCAGTTCGAGAAGGTCGAGATGGTGTCGATCACCGCGCCCGACCAGTCCGAGGCGGAACATGCGCGCATGACCCGCTGTGCCGAGGACATCCTTGAACGGCTGGGCCTGCCCTATCGCACGGTGGTGCTTTGCACCGGCGACATGGGCTTCGGCGCGCGGCGCACCCATGACATCGAGGTCTGGCTGCCCGGGCAGGACACCTATCGCGAGATCAGTTCCGTCTCGACCTGCGGCGACTTTCAGGCCCGGCGGATGAACGCGCGGTTCCGCCCCGAGGGCGGCGGCAAGCCCGAGTTCGTGCACACGCTGAACGGATCGGGGGTTGCGGTGGGCCGCTGCCTGATCGCGGTGCTGGAAAACGGCCAGCAGGCCGACGGATCGGTCGATCTGCCCGAGGTGCTGCGGTCCTATCTGGGCGGGCGCGGGCGCATCACGGCGGACGGCGTGCTGGCATGAGCGGGGCCGAGGGCGCGCGCGACACCGCCCGCATGAAGGCGGTGCTGGTGCTGGCGGCGACGCTGGCCTTCGTCATGGCGCCCTTTGCCAGCGACAGTTTCGGCGGGTTCGAGCCGTCGCTGTTTCCAGTGCCGCAGGACGATCCGCCGGTGCAGCCGGCGGGCTATGCCTTCTCGATCTGGGGCGTGATCTACATCTGGCTGATCGCCCATGCGGGATATGGCCTGTTCCTGCGCGCGGACGACCCGGCGTGGGACGCCACGCGCTGGCCGATGATCGTCAGCCTTGTCGTCGGCGCGCCGTGGATCGCGGTGGCGGGGATGAACGCGCTGGCCGCCACCGCGATGATCTGGGTGATGCTTGGCGGCGCGGCGCTGGCGCTGGTGCGCGCGGCGGGGCATGGCGACCGTTGGTGGCTGGCCGCGCCAATCGGGCTTTATGCAGGCTGGCTGACGGCGGCCAGTTGCGTGTCGGTGGGGCTTGTCGGCGCGGGCTGGGGGGTTGTCCTTGGCGCGCTTGGCTGGGCCTGGGTGGCGCTTGTGCTGGCGCTGGTGCTGGCGCTTTGGATGCTGCGGCGGGCCCCGGTGCCCGAATACGCCGTGGCGGTGATCTGGGCGCTGGTGGCGGTGGCGGCGGCCAACATGGGCAGCGCGACGATCCTTGCGCTGGCCGCGATCGCCGCGGCGGCGCTTTTGGCGGTCGGCGCGGTCGGGGCGTTGCGGCAACGCAGTTGACGCAACCGGCGTTTGCACCGATACTTTCGCCAACGAACATAAGGGGAGCGCAAGATGCCCCAGGCGGCGAGCAGCAAGCCGAATTCAATGAAAGCCGCGGTCGGAGACCTTCCGCCGCCGCTGTATGACGAGGTGATAGAGACACGCGGGGTACGCATCCCCTTCGTGCCTGACATCATCACCCCCCGCATCGAACGTCCGATGCGGGCCAACAAGTACGAGGCGGGCGAGGTCGGGCTGTTGCAGCGCCACCTGCGCCCGGACGACCGGGTGCTGGACCTTGGGGCGGGCGTCGGCCTTGTCTCGACCGTGGCGGCGCAGGCGGTGCCCGAAGGCGGTGTGACCGCCGTCGAGGCGAACCCGGCAATGCTGCCGCTGATCCAGGAGACCTATCGCCTGAACGGGGTCGAGGGCGTGGACCTGCGCAATGCGGTCGTGGCCGAGAAGGGATCCAACACCAAGGCGTCCTTCTTCATGCGCGCCGATTTCTGGGCCTCGTCGATGGAGCCGGACAGCCGCCCCTACGAGGCCGAGGAAAAGGTCGCCGTGCTGGGCATCGGCAAGCTGTTGTCCGAGGTGCGGCCAACGGTGATTTCCTGCGACATCGAGGGGGCCGAGCTTGACCTTTTCGAGGCGGCCGACCTGTCGGACGTGCGGCTGGTGATCGTCGAGGTGCATCCAAAGGTCTACGGACAAGAGGGCGTCGCGCGCGTGGTGGCGGCGTTGCAGCGGCAGGGGCTGCGCCAGCACCGCCAGCGGCGGTCCTCAACGGTGCGCGTGTTCGAAAGGGTTCCGGCAGAGGTGGCTCTGGCCGATCCCGCGCTGGCGCCCTGGCCGCCCGAGGCGCCGCGCATCCTTGCCATGAGCTGCATGAAGGACGAGGGCCCGTTCATCCTCGAATGGCTCGCCTGGCACAAGGCGATGGGGATGACCGACCTTTACGTCTTTACCAACGATTGTTCGGACGGGACCGATCTTCTGCTGGACCGGCTGGAAGAGATGGGCGAGCTGAAGCACCTGCCCAACCCGGCCAAGGTAACGGAAACCGCCGCTCTGCAGCCCTTTGCGCTGAAATACATGCAGCAGTTCCGTGCCTTCCGCGAGGCGGATTTCTTCCTTTCCTTCGATGTGGACGAGTTCTTCAACATCCGCGTGGGCGACGGCAGCTTTGCCGCGCTGTTCCAGGCCGTGCCAGAGTTCGACGTGTTGTCGGTCAGCGAGATCCTGCACGGCGCGAACGGCAACGAGCACTACAGCCCCGGCTGGCTGACCGAAATGTTCCCGCGCCACCGCACGCTGGACCCGGGGCCGCGCAAGGCCAAGGTGGGGGTGAAATCCATCGTGCGGCTGTCGGACCGGGTGGCGCAGGTGCGCAACCACCGCCCCGACCTGCGAGAGGATCTTTCGGACCCGGTGTGGCTGGATGGGTCGGGGCAGCGGATGCCCGAGTTGCTGGAGCAGGCCGACCAGAACGGCGCGGACTGCCGTGGTCGCTATGCCCTTGCAAGTCTTGAACATTTTGCGCTGCGATCGCTTGAAAGCTTTCTGGTCAAGATGTACCGCGGCGGCGTGGTGCGCGGCATGATGGCCAGCCCGCGGTACTGGCGGATGCGCAACACCAACGCCGAGTCGGCGGTGGACCTGTCGCCCGGCGTGGCGCGGGCGCGGGAATACCACAAGCGGTTCGAGGCCGACGCAGAGCTGATGCGCAGGCACGAGGCCTGCGTTGCATCCCACATGGCGCGCATCGCCGAGTTGAAGGACATCGACGTCTTCCGCGAGCGGCGCACCTGGATCCTTGAAAACGCGTGGGGGGACGGCACCGACCCGGTGCCCGAGGCCGCGGAGTGACGCGCGCCGGGCCAGTGCTGCCCGGCCACAGAGAACGAACAGAGCCCGAAACGGGCCAGAGGCGGACGTTACAGGCACGGCAACCGGCAGAGCGGAGAGACCAAGTGAAGGACACGACAACCCGTGAGAAGGCGCCAGCGCCGGTTGACCTGCTGCTGGGGGGGCTGGCCCCAAAGGCGCCGACGCGGGTGGCCGACGTGGGCGCCAACCCGCTGACCCCCCCGCCCTATCAGGACCTGATGGATCGCGGCGGCTGTCATGTCTACGGGTTCGAGCCGCAGGCCGAGGCGTTCGAGAACCTTCAGCGCAGCGCGACGGCCTACGAGACCTACTTTCCCGCCGCCGTGGGCGATGGCGGCGAGGTGGAGCTGAAGATCTACAACGACAGCGGCCTGACATCCGTCTTCGCGCCAGAGATGGGGCCGATCCGGTTTCTTGGCCGGTCGCGCCACAACATCGGCATCCGCGAGCGGGTGACGATGGAAACCCGGCGGCTGGACGCGATCGACGAGATCGAGCGCATCGACCTGCTGAAGATCGACGTGCAGGGCGCCGAGGTGGACGTGTTCAAGGGCGCGCGACGCAAGCTGCGCGATTGCCTGGCCGTCATCACGGAGGTGCGGTTCCTGCAGCTCTACCAGGGCGAACCGATGATCGCCGGGATCGACGCGGAATTGCGCGCGCAGGGGTTCGAGTTTCACAAGTTCCTGTTCCTGAAGGAAAAGGTGATCCCGAATTCCCAGATCCACCGGCTGCGGCGGCCGCGCCACCGCAACCAGGTGATCGACGGCGACGCGGTCTACATCCGCGACATGGGCACGCCCGAGGCGTTCTCTGACGAGGACCTGAAGCATATGGCGATTCTTGCCGCGGGCGTGATCGAGAGCCACGATCTGGTCCTGCATTGCCTCGATCACCTTGTGGCGCGCGGCGCGGTGCCCCGCGATCTGCCCGCGCGCTACGTCGACGGGCTGCCGGCGGACCTTCGCAAGGACTGAGCGGGGCGCAAGCCGCTTCGAAGCGGCTTGCCGCCCTTGGTCTTCGACCCGGGCGGCGAAGGCCGTTGCAACGGCCTTGGCGCAAGGCGTTTAGAAACGCCTTGGCGTGCCCGGGCGGTCAGCGGCGCTTGCCGCGCGGCTCGATCGGCTTGCCCACATGCTTGCGCAGGCGCGAGGGCGTGGATTTCTTGCGGTCCTTGTAGGGGTTCTTGTCGGCCTGGCTGCGCAGGGTCAGCCGGATCGGCGTGCCGGGCATGTCGAAATCCTGCCTGAGGCCGTTGACGAGGTAGCGGCGGTAGGCGTCGGGCATCCCGTCCGGGTTCGAGCACATGACCACGAAGGCGGGCGGGCGCGTCTTGACCTGCGTGGCATAGCGCAGGCGGATACGGCGGCCCGAGGGCGCGGGCGGCGGGTGCGCCTCGATCATGCCCGAGAGCCAGCGGTTCAGTGCGGCGGTGGGCACCCGGCGGTTCCAGACCTCGTGCGCACGCAGGATCGCGTCGCGCAGGCGGTCGAGGCCCCGGCCCGTCCTGGCCGAGACCGTCACCAGCGGCGCGCCCCGCAGCTGTGGCAGAAGACGCTCGAACTCTTCCTTCAGCTCCTTGAGACGGCTTTGTTTTTCCTCTTCGAGGTCCCATTTGTTGACAGCGACAACCACCGCCCTGCCCTCACGCTCGGCAAGATCCGCGATGCGCAGATCCTGCGATTCGAAGGGGATATCGGCGTCGAGCAGCACCACGACCACTTCGGCGAATTTCACCGCGCGCAGGCCATCGGCGACGGACAGCTTTTCCAGCTTTTCCTGCACCCGCGCCTTCTTGCGCATCCCCGCGGTGTCGAAGAGCCGCACCAGCGTGCCGCCCCAGTCGTGGGTGACGGAAATCGCGTCGCGGGTGATCCCTGCCTCTGGCCCGGTCAGAAGCCGGTCCTCGCCAAGGATGGCGTTGATGAGGGTCGACTTGCCGGCGTTGGGGCGGCCGACGACGGCGATCTGGATCGGGCGGTCGGGCCCTTCGGGTGCGGTGCCGTCCTCGTTCAGGACAAGGTCGGTGTCAGGGACGGCGGCGGCCAGCTGCGCCTCGGCGGCATCGGCGATGGGGCGAAGCACGTCGAGCAGGTCTGTCATGCCCTCGCCGTGTTCGGCGGACAGGCGGATAGGCTCGCCAAGGCCCAGTTCGTAGGCCTCGATCAGCCCGGCCTCTCCGGCGCGGCCCTCGGCCTTGTTGGCGGCAAGGATCACGTGGGCGGCACGCTTGCGCAGGATCTCGGCGAAGATGTGGTCCGCGGGGGTGACGCCGACGCGGGCGTCGATCACGAAAAGGCAGATATCGGCGCTGTCGACCGCGCGTTCGGTCAGGCGGCGCATCCGGCCCGGCAGGCTGTCGTCGGTTGCGTCCTCCAGCCCCGCGGTGTCGATCACGGCGAAGCGCAGGTCGGCAAGGCGCGCCTCGCCCTCGCGCAGGTCACGGGTCACGCCTGGCTGGTCGTCGACAAGCGCAAGCCGCTTGCCCACAAGGCGGTTGAACAGGGTCGACTTGCCCACGTTGGGACGTCCGACAATGGCGAGCGTGAAGCTCATCTGCGGTCTCCGATGCGCGTCAGGCGGTCCGTCTACACCGCGCTTGCGTCAGCGGAAAGCGGTCAACTGCCCGTTATCGGTGACGATATAGAGCGTTTGGCCCACGACCGCCATGTTGCTGGTGGCCCCGCCGGGCAGGTCGATCATCGACAGAAGGTCGCCGTTCTCGGGGTTGAAGACGCGCATCACCTTGTCGTCAGAGGCAACATAAAGCCGCCCGCCCGCCAGTACGGGCCCGAAATGGGCATAGATCGCGTCGCGCTTCTTTGGCTTGGGGTTGCGGAAGAACGGCAGTTCGGTGCGCCAGATCGTGGCGCCGCTGCGCGCGTCGAGGCGGACAAGCTCGCTTTGGTCCGAGACAAGGAAGACAGAGCCGCCGGTTACCCAGACCGGCGCGATGGCGCCGTCGGCGGCGGTCCAGAGGCGTTCGCCGGACACCGCGTCGATGGCCACGGCGCGGCCAGAGTGGTTGCCGGTATAGACCACGTCGCCCACGACGACCGGGTCGGCGGCGATGTCGGTGATGTTGGCGTAGGCGCGGCCCTCGCGCCCGCCGGAGACCGCGCTGCCCCACAGCCGGACGCCCCCCTGACGCAGGGCGGCAACGACCTCGCCAGACGAGAACGGCAGGAGCACGATGCGGTCCGTCACGGCGGGGCCGGCGCCGCCGGCAAGGCCGGTGGGGCTGGGCGTGCCGGGCAGCGACCAGCGCACGCGGCCCGTGGCGGTGTCCAGCGCGAAAGCGGTGCTGTCGCGGGTGATGACATAGACCAGCCCGTCGCGCACCGTGGGCGAGCCGGTGGCGGGCGCGTCGAAGTCCTGCACCCAGCGCACCGCCCCGGTTGCCGGGTCGAGCGCGGCAAGCTGGCCAAAGCCCGTGGTGGCGAAAAGCGTGCCGTCGGCGATGGCAAGGCCGCCGCCCGAAGCATCGTCAGAGCGTTCCGAGGCCGGTGTCAGATCGACGGTCCAGAGCGCCTGCCCCGCCGTGGACACGGCGGTGACAGACGCTTGGCTGTCCATGACGAAGACGCGCCCGTTGGCCACGATCGGGTCGGCGGTGATCCGCTGCCGGCGGCTGTTGCCTGCGCCGATCTTCACCGACCAGACCTGCGTGGGATTTGCCGATAGCGCCGGGTGGTCGATACGGTGCAGCGGGCTGCCCGCCTTGTGGGTCCAGCTTTGCGAGACCACGGGCGCCGGAAGGCTGATCGGGCGCGCGCCGATTTCCTCGGCCGAGGCTACCGCGGTGCCATCGGGGCGCACGGAAAGCCGTTCGCCGGGCAGGATTACCTCGTCGTCGGTGCAGGCGCCCAGAAGGGCGGGAATGGCGAGGATCGCCGCGGCCTTTGCAAAGTTCACGTTTCGAGCCTCTTGCTTGTGCGATATGCGGCCGTCACGCGGGCGACGGCGTGCCGCCCAGCGCCACAATCAACTCTTGGGCGCGGCGGCGCAAGTTCGCGCTGGCGTCTGTGTCTTCGGACAACCGTTGCAGGCGGTCGATTGCCGACGCGGTGTCGCCCATCTCTATCTCGGCCAGCGCGATCTGTTCCTCGGCCAGCAGGCGGAAGGGCGCGCCGGCGGGCGTCAGCGGGTCCAGCCGTGCGATGCGGTCCTCGGGTGCGGTTTCCCCGGCCTGAAGCAGCACGGATTTGAGCGTGGCGAGATCGCGATAGTAGGACGCGGCCCCGGAATCTGCGGCCAGCGCGTCGAGCGCGGCAGCGGCCGCGGCGGTATCGCCGGCCTCCTGCGCGGCGGCGGCGGTGAGCAGCGCGGCGATGGCGCCCGCGTCGCCGGGGGTATCGACGGCGGCCAGGGCGGCGACGCGTCCGGCGGCATCGGGGGCGTCCAGCGCGGCCATCAGGCTGTCGCCAAGGGCCTGCGCGGCCGCGGCATCCCGGGCGCGGGAATATTCGCGCCACGCAGCGCCGCCCACGATCAGCACGACCACCAGCGCGGCGATCCAGCCATAGCGGCGGAACGTCCGATACAACTGGTCCCGGCGGACCTCTTCGGTGACTTCTTCGATGAAACTGTCGGTCTGGCTCATGTCCTGCTCCACGGCTTGCGTCCTCCTAACCCGAAGCTGCCGGGCTTGCCAAGAGCGGCGCGTTGGGGGTGTCTTGCGCTGCGGTGCAGAAAAGACTAAACTGAACTGAACGGTTTAGCGTAATAACGGGCACGAACCGGCTTGCATTCGCCAACCACCGGAATAGGTGAGCGGGATCAGGTGCGGCAGAGTGAACGCCGGAGGGATTGAATGCGGCTTGGGTCGATAGTGACGGCGCTTCTGGTTATGGCGTCACTGTATATGCTGGTGTTCGAGCGGGACACGCTGATTGCGTTCGCGGCAGGTGACGAGGCAGGGGCCGCCGAGGAGGCGCCGGAACCCACGGTGCCGGAGCGTCCTGCAGTTGCGGTGGTGGCGCGCCATTCCGTCGCCACGCCGATTGACCAGGTCGTTCTGGTGCGTGGCCGGACAGAAGCGGCACGCCAGGTCAGCGTGATGGCCGAAACCTCTGGTCGGATCGTGTCCGAGCCGCTTCGCAAGGGCAGCTTTGTCGAGGCGGGCGACCTGCTGTGCGAGATCGATCCCGGCACGCGCGAGACCGGCGTGGCCGAAGCGGTGGCGCGGCTGGCCGAGGCCGAAAGCCGCGTGCCCGAGGCGCGCGCGCGGCTGGCAGAAGCCGCTGCGGCCCTGCCCGCTGCCGAGGCGGGAATCGGCGAGGCCGAGGCCCGCGTTCCCGAGGCCAAGGCACGGCTGGCCGAGGCGCTGGCCGGTGTGACGACCGCCGAGGCGCGGCTGGCAGAGGCGCTGGCGGGTGTCCCCACATCCGAGGCGCGGCTGGCCGAGGCGCTGGCGGGTGTGCCCACATCCGAGGCGCGGCTGATCGAGGCCGAGGCCGGGGTGCCCGCCGCCGAGGCGCGGCTGTCAGAGGCGCGCTCGCGTCTGCCCGAGGCCGAAGCGCGCGTGATCGAGGCCGAGGCGCGGGTGACGGAGGCGGAAATCAACCTGAACGCCGCCAAGGAGCTTGCCGAAGGCGGGTTCGCATCCGAGACGCGGGTGGCCGCGTCGGTGGCGGCGATGGAATCGGCGCGCGCGGGCCTTCAGGCCGCACGTTCGCAGTTCGAGGGCGCCAAGGCGGGCGTTGAAAACGCGCTGGCGCAGGTCGAGGGCGCGCGTGCCGCGGTGCAATCGGCAAAGGGGCTGGTGGAAAGCGCGCTGGCACAGGTGCAATCGGCCCGCGGCGCGGTGGAAAGCGCGCGGGCGCAGATCCAGTCGGCCCGGGGTGCGGTGGAAAGCGCCAAGGCGGGCGTGCAATCGGCCCGCTCGCAGATCGAATCCGCTTCGGCGGGCGTGATTTCGGCCCGGTCGCGGCTGGAAGGCGCGCGCGCCACGGTCGAATCGGCCAATTCAGGCGTGGAAAGCGCGCGGGCCGGCATCCAGTCGGCCGAGGCCGCGGTGGCGGCGGCGCGCAAGGAGATCGACCGGCTGGCGATCACGGCGCCCTTCGCGGGGCTGCTGGAATCGGACACCGCCGAACTGGGCAGCCTGATGCAGCCCGGCGCCATGTGCGCGACCATCATCCAGCTGGACCCGATCAAGCTGGTGGGCTTTGTCCCAGAGACCGAGGTGGCCAAGGTTGCCGTCGGCGCGATGGCCGGCTCGCGGCTGGCCACCGGCGAGGAGGTCGCGGGGCAGGTCACGTTCCTGTCGCGCGCGGCCGATCCCAACACGCGCACCTTCCGCGTCGAGGTTCAGGTGCCGAACGCGGATCTTGCGATCCGCGACGGGCAGACCGCCGAGATCGTGATCCGCGCGCCGGGGCTCGACGCGCATCTGATCCCGCAGTCGGCGCTGACGCTGGACGATGACGGGCGGCTGGGTGTGCGGCTGGTGGATGCAGAGGCGCGCGCCGCCTTCCGCGCGGTCGAGGTGCTGCGCGACACGACCCAGGGCGTCTATGTCAGCGGCCTGCCCGCGGCGGCCGATATCATCGTGGTCGGTCAGGAATTCGTGACCGACGGGGTGCCTGTGGCGCCGACCTATGCGGAGGCTGGCCAATGACCGGCATCGTCGACTGGGCGGGCGAACGCGCCCGCATGGTGATCGCATTCATCATCCTGTCGCTTCTGGCGGGGGGATTTGCCTATGTGGGCCTGCCCAAGGAGGGCGAGCCCGACATCGAGATCCCGGCGCTGTTCGTGTCGGTCCCCTTCCCCGGCATCTCGGCCGAGGACAGCGAAAAGCTGCTGGTCAAGCCGATGGAGACCGAGCTTTCGGACCTCGACGGCTTGAAGACCATGTCGGCCACCGCGTCCGAAGGCTATGCTGGCGTGGCGCTGGAGTTCGAGTTCGGCTGGGACAAGACCAAGATCATCGCCGACGTGCGCGACCGGATGAACAATGCCGAGTCGCAGTTCCCGTCCGGGGCCGAGCAGTATTCGATCAACGAGATCAATTTCTCTGAATTCCCCATCGTCATCGTCAACCTGACCGGCGCGGTGCCCGAACGCACGCTGTTGCGGGTGGCCAAGGATTTGCAGGACCGGCTGGAATCGCTTGAACCCGTGCTGGAGGCGGGGCTGGCGGGCCATCGCGACGAGATGCTGGAAGTGGTGATCGACCCGCTGCGGCTGGAGGCCTACAACGTTACAGCGGGCGAGCTTATCAGCGTCGTGGTCAACAACAACCAGCTGATCGCGGCCGGAGAGATCGAGACCGACCAGGGCGCGTTCTCTGTCAAGATCCCGTCGTCCTTCGACGACCAGCGCGACGTCTACGACCTGCCTGTCAAGGTGAACGGCGACCGCGTGGTGACGCTGGGCGACCTGGCCGAGATTCGCCTGACCTTCGAGGACCGGGCCGGCACGGCGCGGTTCAACGGGGTGAACACGGTGGCCTTGCAGGTGGTCAAGCGCAAGGGCTTCAACCTGATCGACACCGCCGCGCTGGTGCGCGAGGAGGTCGAGGCCGAACGCGCAAGCTGGCCGCCCGAGTTGCAGGCCGCGATCGAGGTCGGCACCTCGAACGACCAGTCGTTCAACGTGGCGTCCATGGTCAGCCAGCTGGAAGGATCTGTCCTGACGGCCATCGCGCTGGTGATGATCGTGGTGCTGGCGGCGCTTGGCCCCCGGTCTGCCCTGCTGGTGGGCTTCGCGATACCGACGTCATTCCTGTTGTGCTTTGCCTTTCTTGCGGTGATGGACGTGACGGTGTCCAATATCGTGATGTTCGGTCTGATCCTTGCCGTGGGGATGCTGGTGGACGGTGCGATCGTGGTGGTCGAGTACGCCGACAAGCGCATTCAGGAAGGCGCGGGCCCGATGAGCGCCTATGTCGAGGCGGCCAAGCGGATGTTCTGGCCCATCGTCTCGTCAACCGCGACGACGCTGTGCGCCTTCCTGCCCATGCTGTTCTGGCCCGGGGTGCCGGGAGAGTTCATGGGGATGCTGCCTGTCACGCTGATCTTCGTGCTGTCGGCCTCGCTGGTGGTGGCGCTGGTCTACCTGCCGGTGATGGGCGGCGTCGCGGGGCGGATGACGCGGACCTTCGGGCGCACGTCCGATGCGCTGAAAGCGGCGCTGCCGTGGTGGATCCTGCGCGCGGCGCTGGTGCCGGTGACTGCCTACATGGTGTTTCTTGGCGCGATGCAGCTTCTGAACCCCGGATACCTGTTCGGCGGCGTCAGCCCGATGCCCGGGGGGCTGGTCTGGCTGCCCGGCACGGTGCTTTTCCTGGGGGGCGCGGTGCTGACCTCGATCACGCTTGGCGCGGCGCAGATCGAGCGAAAGCCACGGCGCATCCGCGCGGGACACCGCCGCACGCCCTTTGGCTGGTTCATCAAGCTGATCGCGGGCAACCCGATCATGCCGCTGGTGACCATCGCCGCGGTGGGCGCGTTCGTGGTCTCGACCTTTACCTATTTCGGCCAGAACAACTATGGCGTCGAATTCTTCGTGGAATCCGAGCCGGAACAGGCGATCGTCTACGTCCGGGCGCGGGGCAACCTTTCGCTGGTGGAAAAGGACGCGCTGGTGGCCGAGGTCGAAGATGTGATTCTGACCACCAACGGGGTCCAGAGCGCCTTTTCCTTCGCGGGTGCCGGCGGGCTGAACCAGAACACCGGCGGCGCGCAGGGCCCGGTGGACGAGATCGGGCAGGTTCAAATCGAGCTTACCCGCTGGGAAGATCGCCCGCGCATCGAAACCACCGACTATTACCTTCGCGGGCTGATCCCGTTCACCACCAGCGAGATCGACCCCGCCTATGACGGCGACGCGGTGCTGGCGCAGCTGGAAGAGCGGCTGGCAGCGATCCCGGGCATCCGCGCGGAGATCCTCAACCTCAGCCGCGGACCGGCATCGGGCAAGCCCGTGCACCTTCGCCTGAAAGGCGAGAACTGGGAAGAACTGCTGGCATCGGTCGCGACGGTACGGGCCCGCTATGAGGAAACAGAGGGGCTGACCGACATCGAGGACACGCTGCCCCTGCCCGGCATCGACTGGCAGATCGACGTCGATGTCGAGGCCGCCGGGCGGTATGGCGCCAACGTGGCCACGGTGGGCGGCATGGTTCAGCTTGTCACGCGCGGAATCCTTCTGGACACGATGCGCGTGCCCTCTTCGGACGAGGAAATCGAGATCCGCGTGCGCCTGCCCGAGGAAGACCGGGTGCTTTCGACGCTGGACAGCCTGAAGGTGCGCACCGCCGACGGGCTGGTGCCGCTGTCGAACTTCATCACGCGTCAGCCGGTGGCAAAGCTGGGCCAGATCGACCGGGTGGACCAGAAACGGTATTTCGACGTGAAGGCCGATGTGGCGCCGGGGCTGGAGCGCGAGGTGACAAGCGCGGACGGCACGGTGCGCGCGGTGCCGATCAATGCCAACGAACGCATCGCGCTTCTGACCGAGTGGCTGGAGACCGAGCGCCCGCTGCCCAATGGCATCAGCTGGGAGTGGACCGGCGACCAGGAAGAACAGGCCGAAAGCCAGGCGTTCCTGCAAACCGCCTTTGCGGGCGCGCTGGGGCTGATGTTCATCATCCTGCTGGCGCAGTTCAACAGCTTCTACAATGCAACGCTTGTGTTGCTGGCGGTGATCCTTTCGACGGCGGGCGTGCTGATCGGGATGCTGGTGATGCAGCAGCCGTTCTCTATCATCATGACCGGCACGGGGATCGTCGCGCTGGCGGGGATCGTGGTGAACAACAACATTGTCCTGATCGACACCTACCAGGAATATTCCCGCTACATGCCGCGCATCGAGGCGATCGTGCGCACCGCAGAGGCGCGCATACGCCCGGTGCTATTGACCACGATCACCACGATGGCGGGCCTTACGCCGATGATGCTTGGCCTGTCGCTGGACTTTATTGGCGGCGGCTATTCGGTCGATAGCCCCACGGCGCTGTGGTGGAAGCAGCTTGCGACGGCGGTGGTGTTCGGGCTGGGCATCGCGACGATGCTGACGCTGATCTTCACCCCGGCGATGCTGGCGCTGCGCTACTGGTCGGTCAGCTACGTGATGGCGGTGGCGCGGCTTCTGGCGCGGCTGTCCATGGGCCGGTCCAGCCGGATCGCGCAGGACTGGGCGCTGCGCCGCGCCGCGCGGCGGATCACGGCGCCCGAGATCATCTGGGACACCGATGATGACGCGGCGCCCGTGCAAAGGCCCGAACCCGCGCTGCGCGCGGCGGAATGACAAGGGGCCCCCGCGGGGGCCCTTTTCGTTCGGGGGTTATTCGGCGGCGACGCGCTTTGCGGCGGCAAGCATCGGCTTGAGATAGCGGCCGGTGTGGCTGCGCCCCTCTTCGGCCACATCCTCTGGCGTGCCGGTGGCCACGATCCGTCCGCCGCCATCGCCGCCCTCTGGCCCGATGTCGATGATCCAGTCTGCCGTCTTGATGACATCGAGGTTGTGCTCGATCACCACGACGGTGTTGCCCTGGTCCACCAGTTCATGCAGTACCTCCAGCAGTTTTCGAACATCTTCGAAGTGCAGGCCGGTTGTCGGCTCGTCGAGGATGTAAAGCGTGCGGCCGGTCGAACGGCGCGCCAGTTCCTTGGACAGCTTGACGCGCTGCGCCTCGCCGCCCGACAGGGTCGTGGCCTGCTGGCCCACCTTGATATAGCCGAGCCCCACGCGCACCAGCGCGTCCATCTTTTCACGGATCGAGGGGACGGCCTTGAAGAAGTCCTGCGCATCCTCGACAGTCATATCAAGAACGTCGGCTATGCTTTTGCCCTTGAACCTTATTTCCAGCGTCTCGCGGTTGTAGCGTGCGCCCTTGCAGGTCTCGCAGGTGACGTAGACATCGGGCAGGAAGTGCATCTCTATCTTGATGACGCCGTCGCCCTGGCAGGCCTCGCAGCGGCCGCCCTTGACGTTGAAGCTGAAGCGGCCGGGCTTGTAGCCGCGGGCCTTGGCCTCTGGCAGACCGGCGAACCAGTCGCGGATCGGCGTGAAGGCCCCGGTGTAAGTGGCTGGATTTGAACGTGGAGTCCGACCGATTGGCCGCTGGTCAATATCGATGACCTTGTCGAGGTGCTCCAGCCCCTTGATGGTCTCGCAGGGGGCGGGCGTCTGGCGCGCACCGTTCAGGCGCATGGACGCGGTCTTGAACAGCGTCTCGATGGTCAGGGTGGACTTGCCGCCGCCCGAAACGCCGGTGACGCAGACGAACCTGCCCAGCGGGAACTCGGCGGTCACGTCCTGAAGGTTGTTCCCGGTGGCTTTCACAACTGCAACATTCTTGCCGTTGCCGTCCCGGCGCGCCGCGGGCACCTCTATCGCGCGGCTGCCCGACAGGTATTGCCCGGTGACAGAGGCCGGGTTGGCCGCGATCTGGGCCGGCGTGCCTTCGGCCACGATGCGGCCGCCGTGAACCCCGGCCCCGGGACCGATGTCGAAGACATAGTCGGCCTCGCGGATCGCCTCCTCGTCATGTTCGACGACGATCACCGAGTTGCCCTGGTCGCGCAGGTTCTTGAGCGTGGTCAGAAGCCTGTCGTTGTCGCGCTGGTGCAGCCCGATCGAGGGTTCGTCGAGGACGTAAAGCACGCCGGTCAGGCCGCTGCCGATCTGGCTGGCCAGCCGGATGCGCTGGCTTTCGCCGCCCGACAGCGTGCCCGCGTTGCGGCTGAGCGTCAGGTATTCAAGGCCCACGTTGTTGAGAAACCCGAGGCGTTCGCGGATTTCCTTGAGAATGGCGCGGGCGATCTCGTTCTTCTGGTTGGTCAGCTGCGCGGGCACCTCTTCGCACCAGGCGAAGGCCTCCCTGATCGACATCTGCACCACCTGCCCCACGTGCAGGCCGGCGATCCGAACCGCCAGCGCCTCTGGCCGCAGGCGAAACCCGCCGCAGGCCCCGCAGGAGCGGTTGTTCTGGTAGCGCTCGAACTCTTCGCGGATCCAGGCGCTGTCGGTTTCGCGGTAACGGCGTTCCATGTTGGGAATGACGCCTTCGAAGGGGCGCGTGACCTGGTAGACGCGGCCGCCTTCGTCATAGCGGAAGGGGATTTCCTCTTCGCCCGACCCGCGCAGGAAGACCTGCTGCACACGTTCCGGCAGGTCCTTCCACTTCTTCTTGGCGTCGAAGTCGTAGTGCCGCGCGATGGCCTCGATCGTTTGCAGGAAATAGGGGCTTTTGCCCTTGCGCCAGGGCGCCAGCGCGCCGTTGGCCAGCGTCAGCGCGGCATCGGGCACGACAAGGCGTTCGTCGAAGAACAGTTCCACCCCCAGCCCGTCGCAGTCGGGGCAGGCGCCGAAGGGGGCGTTGAAGGAGAACAGCCGCGGCTCGATCTCCGGGATGGTGAAGCCGGACACCGGGCAGGCGAAGTTTTCCGAAAACGTGATGCGTTCGGGGTCGCCCTCTGCCGGGGCGGTTTCCAGCACGGCGATGCCGTCGGCAAGGTCGAGCGCGGTACGCAGGCTGTCGGCCAGCCGGGTTTCCAGCCCTTCGCGCACCACGATCCGGTCAACCACGACGTCGATGTCATGGCGGAATTTCTTGTCCAGCGTGGGCGGCTCGTCCAGTTCGTGGAACTGGCCGTCCACCTTGACGCGCTGGAAGCCCTGCTTGCGCAGCTCCAGGAATTCCTTGCGGTATTCGCCCTTTCGGTCGCGGATGATCGGGGCGAGCAGGTAGCCGCGCGTGCCCTCGGGCATCTCCATGATCCGGTCGACCATGTCCTGCACCTGCTGCGCCTCGATCGGCAGGCCCGTGGCGGGCGAATAGGGCGTGCCGACGCGGGCGAAGAGAAGCCGCATGTAGTCGTAGATTTCCGTCACCGTGCCGACGGTGGAACGCGGGTTTTTCGACGTTGTCTTCTGCTCGATGGAAATGGCCGGAGACAGGCCGCTGATGTGGTCGACATCGGGCTTTTCCATCATGTCGAGGAACTGCCGGGCATAGGCCGACAGGCTTTCGACATAGCGGCGCTGGCCCTCGGCATAAATCGTGTCGAAGGCAAGCGAGGACTTGCCGGACCCCGACAACCCGGTGATGACCACCAGCTGATCGCGGGGGATATCTATATCCACGTTCTTGAGGTTGTGCTCGCGCGCGCCGCGCACCTCGATGTGCTTCAGCTCGGCCATCGTCCCGCCCCTTTACCAATGCTTGGCATATAGAGGAGCGCGGGTGAGTCTCCAATCCAAAAATAAGAACATAAAGTGAACGGTCGCATGGCGCCTTCACCTCTTTACATTCGAGAAATTGAATATATATCTGCGGCAACCGAATGATGGAGCCCTGGACATGTTCAGCCTTCTGAGCCGCGGCGGGTCCGCCGTGCAAAGCATACCCGCCGCAGAGGCGATTTCGCGTGTTGCCGATGGCAGCCTGACGCTTGTGGACATCCGCGACCCGATGGAGCGGCGGATGACCGGCACGGCGAAGGGAGCGGTGACGATCCCGATGGCGGCCTTCCGGATGAAGGCCGACCCGCGCAGCCCCGAATGCCACCCGGCGCTGGATGTGGACCGGCCCTTGGCGCTTTATTGCGCGTCGGGGGCGCGATCGCAGATGGCGGCGTCGATGCTGCTGGAGATGGGGTATCGCGAGGTCTACAACCTTGGCGGACTGGGCCACTGGACGGCGGCGGGCGGCGCGCTGGCCTGACCGGCGCGGACACGGGGCGCGGTATGCGCGCCCCTGCCCTTCTTCAGATGTGGATGACGCGGTCGTAGGCGTCTAGCACGCTTTCGTGCATCATTTCCGACAGCGTCGGGTGCGGGAAGACGGTGTTCATCAGGTCTTCTTCTGTCGTCTCCAGCGTGCGGCCGACCACGTAGCCCTGGATCAATTCCGTCACCTCGGCCCCGATCATGTGCGCGCCCAGAAGTTCGCCCGTCTTGGCGTCGAAGACGGTCTTGACCATGCCCTCGGCCTCGCCCAGCGCGATGGCCTTGCCGTTGCCGATGAAGGGGAAGCGGCCCACGCGGACCTGATGGCCCTTTTCCTTGGCCTGCGCCTCGGTCAGGCCGACGCTGGCGACCTGCGGGTGGCAATAGGTGCAGCCGGCGATGGCGTCGGGGTCGACCGCGTGGACGTGGTTCTTGCCCGCGACCAGTTCGGCGACCATCACGCCTTCATGGCTGGCCTTGTGCGCAAGCCATGGCGCGCCGGCCACGTCGCCGATGGCATAGAGACCTTCGACGCCGGTGCGGCACCAGGGATCGGTCACCACATGGGTGCGGTCGACCTTTACGCCCAGTTTCTCCAGCCCCAGGCCTTCCACGTTTCCAACAATTCCGACGGCGGATATCACCGTATCGAAGGTGTGGGTTTCCGTTTTCCCATCTTTCTCGATATGGGCGGTGACCTGGCCCTTGGCACGGTCCAGCTTCTTGACCATCGCCTTTTCGAGGATGGTCATACCCTGCTTCTGAAAGCTCTTTTTCGCGAAGGCCGAGATTTCGGCATCCTCGACCGGCAGGATGCGGTCCATCACCTCGACCACGGTGGTGTCGGCGCCGAGCGTGTTGAAGAAGCTGGCGAACTCGATCCCGATGGCGCCCGATCCGATGACCAGCAGCTTCTTGGGCATACGGGGCGGCGTCAGGGCGTGCTTGTAGGTCCAGACCAGATCGCCGTCGGCCTCCAGCCCCGGAAGTTCCCGGGCACGGGCGCCGGTGGCCAGGATGATGGCCTTTGCGGTCAGTTCCTCGGTTCCCTTGTCGGTCCTGACGCTGACGCGGCCCTTGGCGGGCAGCGTCGCATCGCCCATGACGACGGTGACCTTGTTCTTCTTCATCAGGTGGCCGACGCCCGAGTTGAGCTGCTTGGCCACGCCGCGCGAGCGTTTGACAACGGCGTCGAGGTCATAGCCGATGCCCTCTGCCTTCAGCCCGAATTCCTTGGCGCGGTGCATCAGGTGGAACACTTCGGCCGAGCGCAGCATGGCCTTCGTGGGGATGCAGCCCCAGTTCAGGCAGATGCCGCCCATGTGCTCTCGTTCCACGATGGCGACCTTGAGCCCAAGCTGCGCGCCGCGGATGGCGGCCACGTAGCCGCCGGGCCCTGCCCCGATCACGATCATGTCGTAGGTCGTCGTCGCCATGTTCATCCCCGGCTTGCAAAAGATAGTTTGACGTTAAACTATCTTCACGGACCGTTCAATCGGCCCGGCATGAAGCTTTGGCATAGCCGCCCTGCGTCAGGGTCGGGCCTGAGGATCAGGCGCCCACGGCTTCAAGCGCCAGACGATATCCGCCCGCATCCACGAATTCCGCCTCGGGACCGGTCGAAGCACGCGAAAGCGCCGCGTTCCGCGAGGGGAACCGGCCGAAGCGGCGGATGATCTCTCGGTGGGCGCAGGCGTGGCGGACAAATCCGGCGCCGGCTTCGGGCATCCGCGTGGCCATCAGCCGCACCGCGCGTTCCTGATCCGAGAGGCATTCCGAATGGGTCAGCGGCATGTAGAAGAAGTGCCGCGCAGGCGGGTCTATCGCCAGATCCCAGTTGCGCGACAGCGCCATCTTGGTGGCCGCCAGCGCCAGACGGTCGCTGGAGAACGCGCGCCCGGTGTCGCGGAACATGTTGCGGGAGAACTGGTCGTTCAGGATGATGTAGGCAAGGGACCCGCTGGGATATGTAAGCCAGAGGCTGAGCGCGCCATCCTGTGCCCGTTCCCACGTGTCGAGAAAGCGGTCACGGACGATTTCGTCCAGTTCGCCGCCCTTGTACCAGCCAGTCGGGCCGATTTCATCGAGCCAGAAGGACAGGACGTCTTCAGGTTGTGCCATGGGCACTCTCCTCGGTCAGAATGCCCCCCAGTTGGGCGAGCGTCACAAAACTGTTATCCACAGGCAACCCGGCTTGTCATCAGGCCGCCCCCCTTGTGTCTTCCGTGCCATCATCGGCGTTGTCGATCGCCCATTCCGTTGCGACCTCTACGGCGACGGCGGTCGCGGTGGGCATGACCGAGACATAGGCGCCGGTCTCGTCGACCGGGGTCGAGGCCCGCTGGGTCATCCGGTATGCGGCATAGATGGCTATGGCGAGCATCAGCGTGGCGACGAAGCCCCAGAAGCCCGCCGCCGGGCCCAAGGTGTTCATCAGCCAGCCTGTCAGGACCGGGCCGGCGATGGCGCCCAGCCCGTTGATGAAGATCAGCCCGCCCGAGGCCGCGGCCATGTCGTCGGGGTCGAGGTAATCGTTCAGGTAGGCGATCAGCAGCGAATAGAGCGGGTTCGCAACGCCCCCGATCAGGAAACCCACGACCAGCAGCGCCTGGAAGCTGGCGCCGAACGCCAGCCCCCCGATCGCGGCCACGCCCCCGATCACGCCGGTGGCAAGGATCAGCAGGCGGCGGTCCATCCGGTCGCTGATCCAGCCGATGGGGAATTGCAGCACCAGCGGGCCGATGAAGATGGCCGAGACGAAGGCCGATATCTGCGCGACGCTCAGCCCCGCCTCTGTCCCGTAGACCGACGCCATGCCGAACAGCGCCGAGAACACCCCCCCCAGAAGCGTCATGCCCACGAAGGTGAGCGGCGAGTTGCGGAACAGCTCGCCCAGGCTCATCGGCTTGGTGGTCTCGAAGGCGGGCGTGGGCGAGATCGACAGCAGGATCGGCGCGAAAGCCAGCGACACGAGCACCGAGGGGATGATGAAGATGGTATAGCTGGCCGCGTCGCCCATTCCGAGGATCGCCTGCCCCGTCACGATGCCCGCCATCTGCACGATCATGTAGGCCGAAAGCGTCTGGCCGCGGGTCTCGTTCGTGGCCGAGTTGTTCAGCCAGCTTTCGGCGGTGACGTAGACGCCCGACAGGCACAGCCCCACCAGCACGCGGAAAAGCACCCAGACATAGGGATCGGTGATGACCGGAAAGAGGATCAGCACCGCCGACAGAAGCGAGCCCAGCGCGGCGAAGACGCGGACATGGCCCACGCGGCGGATCATCTCGGGCGCGGCGCGCGATCCGAACAGGAACCCCAGGAAATAGGCCGAGGTGATGAGCGAAAGCTCGAAGGTTGAAAAGCCTTCGATGCCGCCGCGCACGCCCATGAGTGTCGCCTGAAGGCCGTTGCCGACCATCAGGAACCCCATGCCGAGCAGGAGCGCCCAGGAATTTCCAAGAACCCGCAGCATCGCTGCCTCCGCGCCCGATAGGTCGGACCCTAGACGAGGCCCGAACCGCTTGCCTGTTTCAGTCGCGACTCAATCGGTCGCGTTTCAACCGCGCGGTAGCAGAAGCGAGGCGTCGCCGTAAGAGAAGAAGCGATACTCGCTGGCGATGGCATGGGCGTAAACCTGCCGAATGCGCCCGGACCCCATGAAGGCCGAGACCAGCATCATCAGCGTGGATTTCGGCAGGTGGAAATTCGTCATCAGCGCGTCCGAGATCCGAAAGCGGTGGCCGGGCGTGATGAAGATGTCGGTATCGCCCTGCCATGGCGGCAGGGTGCCGTCCGGCGCGGCGGCGGTTTCGATCAGGCGCAACGCGGTGGTGCCCACGGGGATGATGCGGCCGCCGGCGGCGCGGGTGGCGTTGATCTCGACCGCGGCGCCCGGCGTGATCTCTCCCCATTCGGAATGCATCCGGTGCTGGCTGACGTCGTCGACCTTGACTGGCAGGAAGGTGCCCGCGCCCACGTGCAGGGTGACATGGCTGAAGGTGACGCCACGGGCCGCCAGCGCGGCCATCAGCGCATCGTCGAAGTGAAGCGAGGCGGTGGGCGCGGCCACGGCGCCGGATCGGCGGGCCCAGATGGTCTGGTAGTCCTCGGCGTCCCGCGCGTCGGCGGCGCGGCGCCCGGCGATATAGGGCGGCAGGGGCATGGCGCCCGCCTGTGCCAGCGCGGCGTCGAAATCGTCGCCCGAGAGGTTGAAGCGCAGGCGCGCGGCGCCGTCATTGTGCGACAGGCATTCGGCTGACAGGCCGGCGCCGAAGGTCACGGTCTCGCCCGGCCGCAGCTTGCGCAGGGGTTTGACCAGCGCCGACCAGCTGCCGTCGGGCTGTGGCTCCAGCAGGGTGGCCTCGATCCTCGCCACGGCCTCGCCCCGCCGGCGGGTGCCGGTCAGGCGCGCGGGGATCACGCGGGTGTCGTTCAGGACCAGCCGGTCGCCGGGGTTCAGGAAGGACGGCAGGTCGATGGCGCGGGCGTCGGTCAGCGCATCTGGCGTGGCCACCAGAAGGCGCGCCGAACTGCGCGGGCGGGCTGGCCGTGTGGCGATCAGTGCCTCTGGCAGGTCGAAATCGAAATCGCTGAGTTTCATTGCGAGACGCGTTCCGGTGGCGGGCGGCGGAAGATGTCGCGGAACATCCCCGGGGTCAGGATCGACAGCGGATTGACCTGAACGCGCGGGTTGTCGGCCGAGCCCGTAAGCGTGAAGTTGAACCCGAAAAGCCCTTCGCCCCGGCGGGTGAACAGCTCTCCGATGCTGTTGACGAAATAGATCGGCGACAAGACGCCCTGCATGTCCATGCGTTCGGTTCCCAGATCGTAGCGCCCGTCGAGCGACACGCCCAGCGAGGGGCCGACCGCGGCCGCGTTGTATAGCGTCAGCATGTCGCGCGACAGGGTGAACTCTGCCTCGACGGTGTCGAGCCCGATGCCCTCGGCGTTCATCTGGTCGATGAGGCCGACGACGCTGATCGCCGACAGAAGCTCGGTCAGCGCGGGGGCCTCGACGAGGCGGGTGCCGCGCACCTCGACCCGGCCGTCCTGCAAACCGGGCCCCGAAGGCCGCAGCACGAGGTCCAGCGCGCCGCCGCGCATGTTGCGCAGGACGCCCGCGTCGGCCATCGCGCGCCCGGCGTCCTGGCTGGTGATACGCACTGCGCTGCCGCCGGGTTCGGGCAGGACGCGACCGGTGATCTGGGTGCCCCCGTTCACGCGCGCCGTGAAGGGGCCGTCAAGACCGCGATCGGTGCCGAAGCTGCCGGCGAAATCGGTCAGGCGGATCGAATCGGTGATCACGAGGCTGTCGAGCCGCACTTCGAGCGGCGCGCCTCCCTCGTCCTCGCCGCCATCGGTCGCGGCGCCGCGGATATCGGCGGTGCCGCTGCCGATCAGGATCTGCGGCGGGCGGTCTGCCCCCCTGCCCTCGATGGTGATCTGGGCGTCGAGCCAGCCGCCGGCCTGAACCCGCGCAAAGCGCGCCTCGTCTAGCCCGCCGTCCTGCCGCAGGGTGACGGTGCCCGCCGCGCTGAGCCCCGGCGCGTCAAGGTCAAGCCGCGTGACGACCGGGCGCGCGCCCAGCGTCGCCTCTACCTCCAGCCGGCCGGTGGTGGCCGCGGGCTTGGTCCAGCCAAGGGCCGCGACATTCAGCGTGGCGCGGTTGAGGTCCGAGATCATGCGCACGGTGGGCGGTTCGCCCTGCACAAGGTCGAGGTCGAACTGGCCCGTGGCGACACCGCGCACGCTGTCGCGCGGCAGCGCGATGCCGAATTCATCGAGGAAGGCCTGCGAAAGCTCGACCGTGCCCTCGACCCGGCTGCGGTCGCGGCCCTCGGGGCCAAGCCGCTTGACCCATGTGGCGTCGACGGTGGCCTGCCCGACCCGGGCCGGACCGCCGATCTCTATGCCCTGCGGATCGGCGCGCAGCGCAAGGCGGTCCGCGGTCAGCACATGGCCCTCGACCAGCGTTTCGGACCGCACGTCGGTCAGGATGCCGCGCACGGTATAGTCAAGATCGTCGGGGTGGATCTTCTTGACGATGTCAAAGGCCAGCGCGGCCTCGATCAGGGCGGTGCCGGTCGCTTCCTCGGTGCTGCGGCCGGCCTTTTGCATGAGCTCGAACGGCGGCAGGTCCAGCAGCGACAGGGTGGCCGGGATCGGCCCCTGCCCGCGCAGGGCAAAATTGGCGCGCGACGGCTTGGCCGTGACGTCTGGGATTTGCAGGACGGTGCCCCTGACGTCCACGCGCCCGCCGCCGGGGGCCGTGACGTGGCCCTCTTCCAGCACCATGGTGTAGGCGTCGTTCAGGACGCTGGCATAGCCTGCCGCGTCCTCGACCGGCGGCAGGTGGGGCATGTATTGCACCACGCCATCGCGGAACTTGTAGCTGACCGAAAGGCGCGGCACGTCGTCGGGATCGGCCCGCAGCGCCGCCTGCACGTCGTAGATGCCCACGCTCTGAAGATTTTCGGTAAGCCACGCCCGGGTGCCGCGGGCAAAGGCCACGGGCCAGAGCGCCAGAAGCCGTTCGGGCGCGATCTGGTTCAGCCCCATGTCCATCGCCACGCGCCAGCCGCCGGCATCGGCGGCGACACGGCCCTGCCCGACAAAGTGGCTTTCCCCGTCCATCAGCGCAATCTGTCCGATGTCGAGCGTGAAGGGATCGAGACGCAGGCGGAAATCGAGCGCCGCGTCGCTGAAGCTTGCGGGTTGCTGGAACAGGCCGTCTGGATCGAGCGTCAGGGTTTCGGCGCGAAACTGGCCCACCAGCGCGCCGGGCCATCCCGACTGAAACTCTCGCAGATAGGCGTGGCCCTCGGCGGTAACGCGGGCGATGTCGCTGTCGAGCGTCAGCCGGTCCATGGCGATCCGCTGGGTGGCGGGGTCGAAGGCAAAAAGCGCCTCGGCCCCGGCAAATCGCACGGGGCGCGCGCCCGGATCGGGTTGCAGGGCGCCGGCGCCGATTTCAAGGCTGCCGCTCAGCGCGGCGATATCCCCGCCATCGCTGAACTGGGCGTCAAGCGAGCCCGAGATCGGGGCGTCGAGCACTTCGAGAAAGGAGAGCACGGGCGATTGCGCGGCGATGTCGGCGGCAGAGGCATTGTCGAATCGCGCGGTCAGGCGCGCCGCGCCCGTGCCCTTCAGCGCAACAAGCGACATTTCAAGGGCGGCGAGATCCTCGGTCCCGTTGAACACCTCGGCGGTGATGCGGATCACCACGTCGCCTTCGGAATTGCCCACCTCGACCCGCCCGCCGGTGACCTGCCAGATGCGGCCCGAGCGTGCGTCTTCAAGCGTTATGGTCAGTTCGTCCGCGTCGATGCGCGACACACCCGAGAGCGGGTCGGCGGCAAATGCCTTGTCGAGGCTGTCCAGAACGCCGGCCAGTGTGCCGCTGGTGCCCAGCCCACCCCCGAAGGAAAGATCGAAGGTCCCGTCGGTGCGGCGGCGCAGCGTGATCTGCGCCCCCGACAGGCGCAGGCGGCGCGGCTCGAACTCTCCCTGCACAAGCGCGGCGCCGTCCAGGCGTGCGCCAACGCTGTTCAGGCGGGCGATCTCCGCGCCCTGCGCGTCGAAGACGCCGACGTTCTGGAACACCATCCGCGGCAGCGCAGTGGTCGAGATTTCGAGACTGGCGCCGCCCAGTGTCACGCGCGGCCCGTCGAGCCCGGCGTTCAGACGTGTCTCGGCCCGCTGCGTCACCCAGTCGGGCAGGCGCAGGTCGCGATCGGTCAGGGTCAGACCGGCAGTCACGACAAGCACCCCGAACAGGACCGCGATCGCAAGCGCGCTGCGCCAAAGCCAGCGCAACGGCCGCCGACGGCCCGCCACCGGGCCATCAAGCGGGCCCGCGGGTGCGACCTGCCCTTTCATTTCCGCGCGATCATCCTAGAACGGTCACGAAACGAAACCGAAAGGATAGCCTGATGGTCGATGCCGGACATTCCGCCCCCGATTTCACTTTGCCCCGTGACGGCGGAGACGACGTAACGCTTTCCGCGCTGCGCCCCAAGACCGTCGTGCTGTATTTCTACCCCAAGGATGACACGTCTGGCTGCACCAAAGAGGCGCAGGGCTTTACCGAGCAGATGTCCGCCTTCGAGGCCGCAGGCGCGGTTGTGATGGGCGTGTCCAAGGACAGCGTGGCCAAGCACGACAAGTTCCGCGACAAGTACGATCTGGGCGTGATCCTTCTGTCTGACGCCGAAAGCGACGTGTGCGAAAGATATGGCGTCTGGCAGGAGAAATCCATGTACGGCAAGAAATACATGGGGATCGACCGGTCGACCTTCATCATTGGCGCTGACGGATCGATCGTGAAGGCGTGGCGCAAGGTCAAGGTGCCGGGCCATGTGGAAGAGGTTCTTGCAGCCGTGCAGGCACTGTGAACGACAGCCTTGCGATGATGGCCGTCGAGGTGCTGACCACCGCCGACGGTCGCAGGAAGGCAACGATCTCGCGCGCCCATGCCGCCCGCTGGCGCGCGGCGCGCGAGGCGGGCACGCCGCTGCCCGTGGGGCGGGCCGATCCGCCGCTGCGCCCGTCCCGGCCAGAGCGGCCCGAGCTGCTGTCGCCGCGCGACGTGCCGCGGCGGCGGCCCGGCACACCAGAGGGGCGACGCGCGCTGCTTCATGCCGTCGCGCATATCGAGCTGAACGCGGTGGACCTGCACTGGGATATCGTCGCGCGCTTCACCGATGTGCCAATGCCGATGGGGTTCTATGACGACTGGGTCAAGGCGGCCGACGAGGAATCCAAGCATTTCAACCTTGTATGCGATTGCCTTGAGTCCATGGACTGCCACTATGGCGCCCTGCCCGCCCCATGCCGGCATGTGGCGCGCCGCAGAGGACACCGCCGAGGACCTGATGGGCCGGCTGGCCGTTGTGCCGATGGTACTGGAAGCGCGCGGGCTGGATGTCACGCCGGGCATGATCGGCATTTTCCGCAAGGCGGGCGCCGAGGGGGCGGTCGCGGCGCTTGAAACGATCTACGCCGAGGAAGTGGCGCACGTGGCCTATGGATCGAAGTGGTTTCATTTCCTGTGCGGCCGCGAGGACCGCGACCCGAAAGAGGTGTTCCACGCGCTGGTGCAGCGTTACTTCCACGGCCCGCTCAAACCGCCGTTCAACGAGGAAAAGCGCGCCGAAGCAGGCCTGCCGCCCGATTTCTACTGGCCATTGGCGGACGCGCAGCGCCCCGGCACCTGACCGGGGCTGTGGGCAAAAAACCGCCTATTTCCCGCTTTTTGCCGGCAAAACATGATGTGAACCGAAAAAAGTTTGCCACCGGGGTAACGGCTTTGTAAGCAACTGTTAGGCGGCGGACCTGGTGGGGACCGGCATGTCGCCGTGCGTAGAGACAACGGGAACGAACGACATGGCAGGTGGGGTCCGAGGTCTTTCAGCGTGGTTGGAGCGTAATTTTCCGGAACAGCGCGTGTTTCTGCGCTCGGACACGGAAACGCGGTTCGTCAGGCTGAGGCCCACGACACAGCTGATCGGGGTGGCGGGCGTATCGCTCTTCGTCGGCTGGTCGGTGATCGCCACGGCGATCCTCTTGATGGACAGTATCGGGTCCGGCAGCCTGCGCGAGCAGGCCGCGCGTGAACGCGAACTGTATGAAGAACGACTTAACGTCATGTCGATCGAGCGCGACCAGCGCGCCGAAGAGGCGCACGCCTCGCATGAACGCTTCACCGTGGCGCTGAAACAGGTGTCCGAGATGCAGTCGGCGCTGCTGGCGTCCGAGGATCGCCGGCGCGAACTTGAAAAAGGTATCGAGGTTATCCAGGCCACGCTGCGCCGCACCATGAAAGAGCGGGACGCCGCGCGCGACGAGGCCGGGTCGCTTGCTTTTGTCCTTGCAGAGGCGGGACGCCCCGACGGCACACCCGGTTCCGGGACGAACGACATAGAGATAACCGTCGATTTCCTGTCCTCCGCGCTTCACGCCGCAGCCACGGAACGCGACGAGATGGCCATGCTGGCCGCCGAGGCGCATGGCGAGATCGAGTCGCTGATCTACGAGCAGAGACTGATCGAGGCGCGAAACGACCGTATCTTCAGCCAGCTTGAAGATGCCGTGGCCGTCTCGCTGGAGCCGCTGGACAAGATGTTCCGCGCCGCCGGAATGCCAACCGACCGGATCATCGAAGAGGTGCGGCGCGGCTATTCCGGGCAGGGCGGCCCCCTGACACCGATCACCTTTTCGACCAAGGGCGAGGCGCCCGATCCGGACAGCCTGCGGGCCAACGGCATCCTTGCCCGGCTGGACGAGTTGAACCCTGTACAGGCTTGCCGCCGAAAAAGCGCCATTTTCCATCCCGTTGCGCACAGCTTTCCGTTATACCTCGGGCTTCGGGCCGCGCTGGGGACGGATGCATAACGGCACCGATTTCGCGGGCGCGCATGGCAGCCCGATCCTTGCGACCGCCGACGGAGTCGTGATCCACTCGGACTGGCTTTCGGGTTATGGTCGCCTGGTGAAGATCCAGCATGAATTCGGAATCGAAACACGCTATGCTCACCTTTCCAAGATCTACGTCAGCGAGGGGCAAAGGGTCTCGCGCGGGGATCGGATCGGTGATATGGGCAACTCCGGCAATTCCACGGGTACCCATCTCCACTACGAAGTGCGGATCGACGGGCGGCCCGTCAACCCGATGACCTATATCAAGGCAGCGAACGATGTTTTCTAAGAGCAGGATAAACGAGCCCGGCCCGAAGGTCGGAGATGACAAACCCGGCATGCCCGAGATGACGGCGCGCCCGGCAGAACCGGCACCTTCCTATGGCAGCAGCGCCCCCAAGGCCAAGCCGCCGGCGTCGGTCCTGTCGTCTGATCTGACGATCACCGGCAATCTGAAGACCACCGGTGACATCCAGGTCGAAGGCACGATCGAGGGCGACATCCGCGCCCATCTGCTGACCGTGGGCGAAGGCGCCACGATCCGGGGCGAGGTCGTGGCCGACGACGTGGTCGTCAACGGCCGCATCATCGGTCGCGTGCGCGGCCTGAAGGTGCGCCTGACCTCGACCGCACGGGTCGAGGGCGACATCATCCACAAGACCATCGCGATCGAATCCGGCGCCCATTTCGAAGGCTCGGTACAGCGTCAGGACGATCCGCTCAGCACCACCGGCAGCGGGCGCGCCGCCCCCAAGCCAGGCGGAGCACCCTCTGCCGCGGCGTCGGCCGCCGCCGCCAAGGCGCAGAAATCCGCCGACAGCTGATCGCCGGGGTGTTTACGGACTTGCAAACGGGCGCCCGCGTGGCGCCCGTTTCCGTTTGATCCGGCCTTTCAGACCGGATCATAAAGAGCCCGGCGGTACAGATGCCATGTGGCGTGCCCCAGCACCGGCAGCACCACAAGCAGCCCAAGAAACGCCGGGACCATCCCAAGAACCAGAAGCCCCGCGATGATCGCGGCCCAGACCAGCATCACGGCAAGGTTCTGGCGTACCGTGCGAAAGCTGAGAAGCATGGCGGTGATGAAATCCACTTCCTTCTCCAGCAAAAGCGGCAGCGACACCACCGTCAGCGCGAACAGGACGAAGGCAAAGACGCCACCGACAACCAGTTCCACGGCAATCATGGTCAGCCCATCGGCCGTCAGGAACGCCTCGTAGGACGAAGAGATGTTCGTCATCACCGAAAGCCCCATGAAAAGGGCAAAGATCATGTGCGCAAGGAACGTCCAGAACAGGAAATAGAAGACGATGATCGCCCCGATCCAGGGAATTTGCCGGTCCTTTTCGCGCAGCACGACGCCCAGCACCTCTGACCAGACCAGCGGCGTGCCCGCCTCCAGCCGGCGGCTGACCTCGTACAGGCCCACCGCCGCGAAAGGTGCGATCAGCGGAAAGCCAAGGGACAGCGTCACGGTCCACGCCACGGTTCCGGCGCCAAGGCTGACAAGCCCCAGGCCGACAAGCACATAGACGCCGCTGAAGAACAGGCCAAACGCAGGCGCGCGACGGAAGTCCCGCCAGCCGGCCCCCAGCGCGGCATAGATCTCTGCCAGCGTCAGACGACCGACCTGTGGAAGCGGCGATGGCGCTAAAGTAGTGTCTGTCATGGTCCAGATCCTCCTTTCCGGACACATTCAGACTAGGCCATGAATGGCCCCGCCGCCAAGATCAATCAGCGGGCGGCCGCCGCGCCGGCCAGTCCGTGGCCCGGTGATACGCCTCGGCCAGTTGCAGCAGGCCCAAGTCGCCGCCGCGCGGGCCGATCACCTGCATCCCCATCGGCAGCCCCGCGTCACCGAAGCCCGCGGGCAGCGTGACCGCCGGCAGCCCGGTCAGGCTGGCCGGGATCACCACCTCCATCCAGCGGTGATAGGTGTCCATGGTCACGCCCGCGATTTCCTGCGGCCAGCGCCAGTCCGCAGGGAACGGCCAGACCTGCGCTGTGGGCAGCACCAGCGCGTCGTATGTCTCGAACAGGTCCGCCGTGCGGCGATACCAGTCCGACCGGATCAGGCTGGCGGCCTGGATGTCGGCGCCCGAAAGCGCCAGCCCCTTCTCGACTTCCCACACCGCCTCGGGCTTCAGCGCGTCGGGTGCCGTGCGGTAGGGTTCGGCCAGCCGCAAGGCCACGGCAAAGGCACGCAGCGTGGTCCAGCTGTCCCATAGCGCGGCCGCCGAGAAGGGCGGCGCTACCGGTTCCACGATGCAGCCCAGCGCCTCGAATGCTCCCAGCGCCCGCTCGCACAGATCGAGGATACCCGCCTCGGCCCGCCATGCCCCGCCCCAGCCGCCAAGCCAGCCGATGCGCCGCCCTGCCACGGGCGCGCCAAGGCCAGCGGCGTAATCCTCGGTCGGGCGCATGGCCGGCACCCGCGGATCGGGCCCCGCGATCACCGAAAGCAAAAGCGCAAGGTCGCGCGGGCTGCGCGCCATCGGCCCGTCAGTGGACAGGGGATGCAGGAACAGGTCGCCGGTGTGCTGCTGCGGCACCAGCCCGTGCGAGGGCCTGAGCGAGTAGACGTTGCACCAGCCCGCCGGGTTGCGCAGGCTGCCCATCATGTCAGACCCGTCGGCCAGCGCCAGCATCCGCGTGGCCAGCCCCACCGCCGCCCCGCCCGACGACCCGCCCGCCGTCAGCGCGGTGTCATAGGGATTGCGCGTCACCCCATAGACCGGGTTGAACGAGTGCGAGCCCAGCCCGAACTCGGGCACGTTCGTCTTGCCGATGGGGATCGCCCCCGCGGCACGCAGCCGGGCGGCGAGGATATCGTCAGTCTCTGGCACATGGTTCGCAAAAAGCGGCGAGCCCATCGTGCTCACCACGCCCCTGACCGCCACGAAATCCTTGATCGCCACCGGCAGGCCATGCAGCGGGCCGCGCGGGTCGGCGTCGTCGGCGGCCCGTGCCTCGACCATCAGCGCGTCGGGATCGCGCAGCGCGACGATGGCGTTCAGCGCCGGGTTCACCGCAGCGATCCGGTCGAGCGTCGCTGCCATCAGCTCCGACGGCGCCAGACGCCCCCCGGCGATGTCGCCCGTGATCTCGCTGGCTGACCGATCCAGCAGTTCCATCCCCCCGCCCCTTCTTCTGTTCTAAAATACTCCCGCCGGAGGCAGCGGCCACGGGCCGCTTTCGGCGCGCCTAGTCCTCGGCCATCGCCTCGGCCCGGCTCTTGCCCGACACGTCCAGCGCAAGCGTCGCGGCCATGAACCGGTCGAGGTCGCCGTCAAGCACACCCTGCGTGTCCGATGTTTCGACCGAAGTGCGCAGGTCCTTCACCATCTGGTAGGGCTGCAGCACGTAGGAGCGGATCTGGTTGCCCCAGCCGGCCTCTCCCTTTGCCTCGTGCGCCTCCTGGATCGAGGCGGTGCGCCGGTCGAGTTCCATCTGGTACAGGCGCGATTTCAGTGCCTTCATGGCGATGTCCCGGTTCTGGTGCTGGGACTTTTCCGAACTGGTCACAACGATCCCCGTCGGGATGTGGGTGATGCGCACGGCGGAATCGGTGGTGTTGACGTGCTGGCCGCCGGCGCCAGAGCTTCGGTAGGTGTCGACCCGGATTTCAGAGGGGTTCACCTCGATCTCGATATTGTCGTCCACCACGGGGTAGACCCAGACCGAGGAAAACGACGTGTGTCGCCGGGCCGAGCTGTCGTAGGGCGAGATACGCACCAGCCGATGCACCCCGGCTTCGGACTTCAGCCAGCCATAGGCGTTGGGGCCCGAGATCTTGTAGGCGGCCGACTTGATACCCGCCTCTTCGCCCGCGCTTTCGGACTGCAACTCGACCGTGTAGCCCTTCTTTTCGGCCCAGCGGACGTACATGCGCGCCAGCATCGCGGCCCAGTCGCAGCTCTCGGTGCCACCGGCACCCGCGTTGATTTCAAGAAAGGTGTCGTTGCCGTCGGCCTCGCCGTTCAGCAGCGCCTCGACCTCCTTGGCCGCGGCGCGCTGCGCCAGCGCCTTCAGGCTGGTCTCGGCTTCGCCGACCACGTCCTTGTCGCCCTCTGCCTCGCCAAGTTCGATCAGTTCGACGTTGTCGTTCAGTTCGGTCTCTATGCCCGTGTAGGTATCTATCGCATCGACCAGCATCTGCCGGTCGCGCATCAGCTTCTGCGCCCGCTCGGGATCGTTCCAGAGGTTCGGATCCTCGGCCATGGCGTTGAATTCTTCCAGCCGGTGCTGCGCCGTGTCCCAATCCATCCGCTGGCGCAGAAGGCCCAGCGATTTCCGGATGGCGTCAACGGTGTTCTGCGTTTCGGCGCGCATGTTCGGCTGTCCTTTCGTCTGGCCCTCGGGTGTAGCAACGCCCCGCGTGCGCGGCAAGCCGCGCCGTCGGGGCGCAAGCCGCTTGCAAGCGGCTTCCCCCCGCGCTCAGTACAGCCCGCCAGAGGACAGGGTGCCGAAATCCGCCTTTTCGGGCAGCACCGATTCTTCGCCGACAAGCGTACCGTCGGGGTTGATCTGCACCGTCTCGTCGGGTGCGAACAGTGGCAGGTTCGCCCCCATCGCCCAGCCGCCATCGATGTAGCCCATGCCGAACATCGGCTCTTCGCCATCGCGGAAGTATTCCGCGACCACGCCGGGACCGCTGGCGTCATTGGGCAGGCGCCCGCCAGAGTAGCGGTCGATCTTGATGAAGTGTCCGCCCGGAGGCACATCGAACGGGCCGCCGCCGTACTTCTCGGTGGCAAGCTTCATGAACTCGTTGAAAACCGGCGCGCACATGGCCCCGCCCGAGGCGCCGGGCATCCGTTCGGGCCGGTCGTAGCCGATGTAGCAGCCCGCGACGATGTTCGAGGTGAAGCCCACGAACCAGACGTCCTTGGCGTCATTCGTTGTGCCGGTCTTTCCGGCCACTGGCACGCCTAGATTGACGCGCCCCGCCGCCGTGCCGCGCTGGACGACACCCTGCATCATCGAGGTGAGCTGATAGGCGGTGATCGCGTTCATCACGCGTTCGCGGTTCGACACGATGCGCGGCGCGACACCGGGATCGAGCGAGGCAAGCCTGCAATCGACGCACTCGCGCTGGTCGTGACGGTAGACGGTGCGGCCCCAGCGGTCCTGCACCCGGTCGACCAGCGTGGGTTCCACCCGCTCGCCCCCGTTGGCGAACATCGCATAGGCGGCGACCATCTTGTAGAGCGTGGTTTCCTGCGCCCCCAGCGAGTTGGCGAGGAACGGCTGAAGCTCGTCGTAGACGCCAAAGCGTTCGGCATAGTCGGCAACGGTCCACATGCCGATTTCCTGCGCAAGGCGCACGGTCATCAGGTTGCGCGACTGTTCGATCCCGGTGCGCAGCGGCGAGGGGCCGTAGAATTCGTTCGAGGCATTGGTGGGCCGCCAGACGCCTTCGCCGGTGTCGACCTCGATCGGCGCGTCGATGACGATGGTGGCCGGCGAATAGCCGCTGTCGAGCGCGGCGGCATAGACGAAGGGCTTGAACGAAGATCCCGGCTGGCGCGTGGCCTGCGTGGCGCGGTTGAAGACAGAGTGCTGGTAGGAAAACCCGCCCTGCATGGCCAGCACGCGGCCGTTGTTGACGTCCATCGCCGCAAAGGCGCCCTGCACCTCCGGGATTTGCCGCAGCGACCAGCGGATGAAGGATCCGTCGCTGTCGCTGGTCATCTGCCGGACAAAGACCACGTCGCCCTCTGTCAGGATCTGGCCCGGGCGATTCACGCCGCGGATCCATCCCAGATCCTCTGGCGGGATCCAGTGGCCGTCTGCGTCGTCCTCGATGCCCTCGATGCCAAGGCGCGCGTGCGTGTCTCCTACCTGAAGCACGACGGCGGGATACCACTGGTGTTCAAGAAAGATGTCGCGCGCGATGTCGAGTTCCGCAAGCGCGGCACGCCACGCCTCTTCGCTGGCCAGCGTCCCGGGCGGCAGGGCAAGCCCGGTGCCACGCCATTCGGCGCGCCCGCGATCAAAGCTTTCCAGCCCGCGGCGAAGCGCCTCGGCCGCCTTGGCCTGCAACTCGGGGTCGACGGTGGCGCGAATCGTCAGGCCGCCGCCGAAGAATTCCTCTTCGCCGAAGTCCACCGACAGCTGGCGGCGGATCTCGTCGGTGAAGTAGTCGCGCGGCGGCAGGGCGGCGCGGAACGGTTCGAAATCGCCGTTCTGCACCGTCAGAAGCGGCTGCGCCTGCGACGTCTGCATCTCCGCCTCGGAGATATAGCCGTTCTCGTGCATCTCCTTCAGCACGAAGTTGCGCCGGTCGGTCACACGCTCTTTCGCGCGCACGGGGTGATAGGTGGATGGCGCCTGCGGCAGGGCGGCAAGAAAGGCAGCCTCACCGGGCGTCAGCTCGCCAAGTGTCTTGTTGAAATAGGTCTGCGCCGCGGCGGTCACGCCAAAGCTGTTCTGCCCCAGGAAGATCTCGTTGAGATAAAGTTCGAGGATACGCTCCTTGGTAAGCGTTTCCTCGATCCGGGAGGCGAGGATAAGTTCCTTGATCTTGCGTTCGGCCGAGCGGTCGGACGACAGAAGGAAGTTCTTCATCACCTGCTGGGTGATCGTCGAGGCACCGCGCAGGCGCCCGCCGCGCAGCGCGTCGACCGCTGCGGCCAGCATACCGCGCGGATCATAGCCCTGATGGACGTAGAAATTCTTGTCCTCCGCCGAGATGAAGGCATGCTTGACAAGGTCCGGGATCTCGTCCGCGGGCGAGAACAGGCGGCGTTCCTGCGCGAACTCGTCGATCATCCGGCCATCGGTGTTGTAGATGCGGCTGATGGTCGGCGGGGCGTATTGCGCCAGCTGTTCATGGTTGGGCAGATCGCGGCCATACATCCAGAAGATCGCGCCGACGACCAGCGCAGCGGCCACCGCGCCGATCGTCAGCGCACTGAAGATGGCCCCCAGAAAGGACAGGATGAAGCGGACCATGCGCACTCCGGACTAGCGTTGCCCTTGGTTATATGCACTCGGCCCGGTGGGGTCAAAACGTGAGCGCGTCCGCGTCGGAGCGATTCCGCCCATTCCCCCATCACGGTTGCGAGAGGCGGGGCGCACGGGCAGGATCGGGTGATGCGCCCCGAGGACATCCTGCCAACCTATGAACGACAGGCCGAGGCCTTCGCCACCGCCCGGTCGCGCGCCCTGTTCGAGCGTGACTGGCTGGACAGGATGTGGGCGGCGGCGCCGGGGGCGCGCGTGCTGGATCTGGGCTGCGGGCCGGGCGCGCCGATCGCGACCTACCTGTCGGGGCTTGGGGCAGAGGTAACGGGCGTCGATGGCGCGGCGGCGATGGTGCGGCTGTTCCGGCAAGCCTTGCCGGGTGCGGTCGCGTTACAGGCCGACATCCGCGAACTGGACCTTGGCCGGCAATTCGACGCGATCCTGGCCTGGAACAGCTTTTTCCACCTGACCGCGGCGGATCAACGGGCGATGTTTCCGGTCTTTGCCGCCCATGCCGCGCCCGGGGCCGTGCTAATGTTCACCTGTGGCCCGGAGGCCGGTGAAGCGTTCGGCAAGGTAGAGGGCGAGACGGTCTATCACGCCAGCCTGTCATCTACGGAATACGGCGCCTGCCTGCGGATGGCGGGGTTCGAGACGCTGGCATGGCGGGCCGGGGACCCCGATTGCGCCATGCATTCGGTGCGGCTGGCACGCCGGACCGAACGCCCCTGAAATCGCCAAAAGAGCCGGCGTAATGTGATCCCGCTCACGGAAGGCATCGGGGGAATCGGGCATCAAGGGCGCAACGAAGACGCGAAAAGCTCGGCACACTGCAGAGCAACAAGAGGAAACAAGACCATGCTACATCGTTCGATCCTGGCCTTCGCCGTCCTTGGCACACTGGCGTTCGCGGCTGCCGCACAGGCCGATACCATGCGGCCGACAGGCACGAACCTGATTGCCCAGATCGACGGCGTCATCGCGGGCCCCGGCAAGGCCGCCGGTGGTCAGATCGGCAGCGGAGCCGGTCCAAGACGCTGAATGCGATGAGGTCCGGCAGGTCCGGGGCGGATCACTGACGGACCAGCGCGGCCTCTGCCGCATCGGCCACGGCCCAGGCCAGAAGCGCGTCGCGGACCGCGACGGCGGCGCGGGCGCGCCAGTCCTCTGACAGCAGGTTTTCCAGATCACCCGGGTTCGACAGGAACCCAAGCTCTATCAGGACAGACGGGATATCGGGCGCCTTGAGCACCGAAAAGGCGGCCGACAGGCGCGGACGCTTGTAAAGCGGGCCGACATGGGCGCCAAGCGCGCCGACAAGGTAATCGGCCAGCGCATCGGCACGGGGCTGTGTTTCGGTGCGGGCAAGATCCATGAGGATGCCCGCGATGCGGTCGTCTTCGGCGCTGAGGTCAAGCCCCGCCAGAAGGTCGGCCCGGTCGTGGCGTTCGGCCAGCTTTTCCGAGGCCAGATCGGACGCGGTGTCTGACAGGGTGTAGACGGTGGCACCCCGTGCCTGCCCTTCGGCCAAGGCATCGGCGTGGAGCGAGATGAACACGTCGGCCCCGGCGGCGCGGGCGATTGACTGGCGTCTCTCCAACGCCACGAAGATATCGGATTCCCGTGTAAGAACAACGTTGAAGCGACCGGTGCGCAACAGAACCTCGCGCAGCTCACGAGCAAAGCGCAGCATCAGCGGCGCCTCGTCCACGCCATTGCGCGAGGCGCCGGGATCGATGCCGCCGTGGCCGGGGTCGAGAACGACGACAATGGGCCGGTCGCCTTGCTGGCGAAGACGGGCGGGCGGCAGGTTTGTCACCGGATCGGGCAAGCGGAAGAGCGCGCTGTCGGGGGCGCCGGAGGCGGCGGCGAAATCCGAGGGAGTCGCGGGGGTCAGGATCACGTCGAGACGGGGGGGCTGGCCGGTCGTCATCTCGGCCGTCGCGATGGTGTAGGGGCCGGTCAGCGCCAGCACGAGGCGGGACCAGCCGGGCACGAGACGGCCAAGGCTTACCTGCTCTACGTGACTGGAAAGATTGAATGTTTCGGGCGCGACGCCGGTCCAGTCCAGCTCTCCGAAATCGACGACCAGACGGGCGGGATCGGTGAGGGTGAAGACACGGAACGGCACGGGCTGGGTCAGGGCGAGGGTCAGGGCGAACCCGTCGCCGCGCGGCGCGGCGGCGGCGCTGCCGGGCACCACACGGGCAAGCGCCGAGAACCCCTGCGCGGCGGTGTCGCGGGGAAAAAGGCCAAGAAAAACAAGGCTTAGGATCGCGATAAGGCGGAACACACTGCTCACCGGCCGTTTGGCTCTGTTGCGCGGACTATAGCGCGCGCGGGGCCGTCGGGAAAGCGGGCAGACACCGTGTCGGCATCACGTCGGCAAAACGTCGGCATCACGTCGGCGCGAGGTCCGGCTCAGTGATGAGCGCCAGGGGGTGGGTTGATGCGCTCACGCCGGGGCCTTCATGATCCCGGCACCCGAGCGGAGAACCCCGCCTGCCCCGAACAGCCGCCGATGGCGGTCCGGGCAGCGGATGGCCGCACCCTCGGCCAGCCGCTTTGGTCACGTTTGCGCGGGGGTCGAGGTCGTCCGGACGTGGCGGGGATAAAGTGAAGACCTCCGTCCTTTGGGCGGCTGCCCACAGCTATCCGGTGCCCGCTGTCCTGGCCCAGCGTCTCCTAGCCCCGCCGGTCGGCCATGAACCGGGTCAGGCGGGCGAGGCCCTCGCGGATGTCCTCGGTGGACCGGGCATAGGAAAACCGCAGGGTGCCGGCCCCGCGCGCGGGGTCGAAATCGAGTCCCGGGGTCACGGCGACGCCGGCCTTGTCGAGGATCTCGGCCGCGAACGCGCGGCTGTCATCTGTCAGGTCCGACACGTCGGCATAGACGTAGAAGGCCCCATCGGGCGGCGCGATGGCGCCGAAGCCCGCGGCGGGAAGGCCCGACAGCATCAGGCGGCGGTTCTCGGCATAAACGGCAAGGTTGGCCCGCAGCTCTTCGGCGTAGTCCATCGCGGCCAGCGCGGCGACCTGGCTGGCGTGGGGCGGGCAGATGAACAGGTTCTGCGCCAGCCGTTCGATGACGCGCACATGATCCGGCGGCACCACCATCCAGCCGATGCGCCAGCCGGTCATCGAGAAGTACTTGGAGAACGAGTTGATGACATAGACGTCGTCGGAAATCTCCAGCGCGGTTACCGCCTTACGGTCGTATTCGATGCCGTGATAGATCTCGTCCGAGATGAAGGCCGCGCCCTGCGCCTGCGCGGCCCCGATCAGGGCCGCGAGCGCCGGACGGTCCAGCATGGTGCCCGAGGGATTGGCGGGCGAGGCGACCATCAGCCCCGCTAGCCCCGGCGGAAGATCGCCCGGAACCGGCTGAAACCTGTTTTCGCGCGCCGTCTCGATCAGCACCGGATCGAGGCTGAGCGCCGACAGGATCTGGCGGTAGCTGGGATAGCCGGGCATCCCGATCCCCACCTTGTCGCCCGCATCGAAGAGCGCGGTGAAGGCGAGGATGAAGCCCGCCGAACTGCCCGAGGTGACGACAACGCGCGCGGGGTCGAGATCGACGCCATACCAGTTGGCGTAAAGGCGCGCGATGCGGGCGCGCAATTCGGGCAGGCCGAGGGCCACGGTATAGCCCAGCGGCCCCGCCTCCATCGCGCGCATCAGCGCGGCGCGCGCGCCCTGCGGCGCGGGGGTGCCGGGCTGGCCCACCTCCATGTGGATGATGTGGCGGCCGGCCTCTTCGGCGCGGCGCGCGGCCTCCATCACGTCCATCACAATGAAGGGATCGACGGCGCTTCGGCTTGAGTTCCGCATTGGCCTCTCTCTATGCTGTGGCCCGGCAGGACGTGCACGCGAAGAGGCCCGCAGTCAATGAGCCGTCAATGATCGGAACCGCCCGCGCCCTGATGCGCGCCCTTGGTCTTTGCCTTGGGCTGATGGTGGCGTGCGCGCAGGGCGCGGCCGCGCAGACCCTGATCCGCGACCCCGACATCGAACACGCGCTGCGCCAGCTGGCGACCCCGATCCTGAATGCGGCGGGGCTGAACCCCAACCGGGTGCAGGTGCTGCTGATCCAGGATTCGTCGCTGAACGCCTTTGTCGCGGATGCCGGGCACATCATGATCCACACCGGGCTGTTGCTGAAGCTGGACCGGGCCGAGGAATTGCAGGCGGTGCTGGCCCACGAGGCGGCGCATATCGCCAATGGCCACATCACGCGGCGGCTGTCGGCGATGCGGGCGACGAACACGCTGGCGGGTTTTGGTCTTTTGCTGTCGGCAGCGGTGGCCGCGGCCTCTGGCAATGCCGAGGCGGGCGTGGGCCTTGCGATGGGGACCGGATCGACGGCGATGCGGCTTTTGTTCGCGCATACCCGCGCCGAAGAGGCGTCGGCAGACCAGGCGGGGCTGCGCTATCTGGCCTCGGCGGGCGTGGACCCCAGCGCGATGCGCGACGTGCTGGAGATCTTTCGCGGGCAGGAGGCGCTTTCGATCCAGCACCAGGACCCCTATGTGCTGACCCATCCGCTGACGCGCGACCGCATCCGCGCGGTCGAGGGCTATGCCACGGCCTATGCCGACCGGACGCGGGACGATCCTGGCGCGGATTACTGGTTCGCCCGCGCGCAGGGCAAGCTTTCGGCCTTCATCCGCGCGCCGGGCTGGACGTTGCGGCGGGTGCCGCGCAGCGACACCACGGACGTGGCGGTGATGCAGCGCGCCATCGCCTATCACCGGGCGCCCGACCCCGACAACGCGCTGCGGCTGATGCGGGCGCTGCTGGCGGCGCGGCCGAACGATGCGTATCTGCACGAGCTGCACGGGCAGATGCTGCTGGAATCGCGGCAGGTGAAGGCGGCGGTGGGCGCCTACAAGCGCGCGGTGGACCTTGCGCCGGGCCATCCGCTGATCCTTGCCAGTTATGGCCGGGCGCTGGTGGCGCTTGGGACCGAGGCGGGGGCACGGCAGGCGCTGGGCCCGCTGGAGCAGGCGCGCGCGCGCGACGCGCGCGACCCCAGAATGATGCGCGACCTTGCCGTGGCCTATGCGAGGCTTGGCAACGTCGGGATGGCGTCGCTGGCTACGGCGGAGCGCTATGCGCTGCTGGGCCGGCTGAAGGATGCCGCGATCCACGCCAAGCGGGCGGTGGGGCTTCTGCCAACCGGCAGCCCGGGGTGGAACCGCGCGCAGGATGTGCTAAACGCCGCGAAACAGGCCGGACAATAAGGAACACCGGACGATGAAACGCCTTGCCCTTGCCGCCATTCTGGCGGCCACAACCGCCACGCCGCTGGCCGCCTTCGACATGGACGCCATGTCCGAGGAGGAGCGCACCGCCTTTCGCGCGGAGATCCGCGCCTACCTGATGGAAAACCCCGAGGTGCTGCTGGAAGCCATCAACGTGCTGGAGCAGCGCCAGGCCGCCCAGCAGGTCGAGGGCGACCGCGAACTGGTGCGGGTGAACGGCGACGAGATCTTCGCCGATGCCGACAGCTGGGTGGGCGGCAACCCCGATGGCGACATCACGATCGTCGAGTTCCTTGACTACCAGTGCGGCTATTGCAAGCGCGCCCATCCCGAGGTGAAGGAGCTGATCACTGCCGATGGCAACATCCGCTACATCGTCAAGGAGTTCCCGATCCTCGGCGACGCCTCGGTGCTGGCGTCGCGCTTTGCCATCGCGGTGCTGCGCGAGGCGGGTGGCGAGGCCTATGCGCAGGCCAACGACATGCTCATGACCATGCGCGCGCAGGTCAGCGTGGTATCGCTGGAAGGCATCGCTGCCGATCTGGGGCTGGACGTGGACGCCATCATGACCGCAATGCAGGATCCCGATATCGACCGCGTGATCGCCGAGAACCGCGCGCTGGCACAGCGGTTGCAGATCAACGGCACGCCGAGCTTCATTTTCGGAAACGAGATGGTGCGGGGCTACGTGCCGCTTGACGGTATGCTGGAGGTCGTGGCGGGCATCCGCTCCGAAGGCTGAGGGCCTTCGCAACGGGGGGGGCAGCAGGACCATGGCCTGACGAAGGCCGGCGGCTGGTCGCGGTCAGCCGCTTCTGACGACTGAGGTCCTCACCATAGCCCACCCAAATCCGGACGAAGCGTGAGCGCGCGCTGGCGTCGCCATGGCGTCTGGCCGGGGGTGCGGCCAGACGCTGCCCGGGCCGCTGCGCGTCATAACCGGGCGGACAATCGGCGCTTGGCACTGGCGGCGTATGCTGTAGCCTGCCCGGAATACGCGCCGCGAAAGGCCGCCCTGATGTCCGATACAGCCCGCCTGCCCGTCACGCCCGCCATCATGGCGGGGTGCGTCATCGCCTTCGTGGGCTTCGGTTTCACCGCCGCCTTCGGGGTGTTCCTGCGCCCGATGTCCGAGGCGCTGGGCTGGGGGCGCGAGGTCTTTGCGCTTTCCATCGCGGTGCAGATGCTGCTTTGGGGGCTGACCCAGCCGCTGGCGGGCATGGTCGCGGACCGTTATGGCACGGCGCGCGTGCTGGGCTTCGGCGCGGTGATGGCGGCGCTGGGGTTCTTCCTGCGCGGCGTGGTCACCGACCCGGTGCTGTTCGTGGCGACGGGCATCCCCGTGGGGATCGGCACGGGGGCCTGTTCCTTTCCGGTGGTGATCGTGGCGCTGGGCAAGATCGTCGCGCCCGAGCGGCGCAGTTTCGTGATGGGGCTTGGCACGGCCTCGGCCTCTGCGGGGATGTTCCTTGGCGCGCCGATGTCGCTGGGGCTGATCGCGGTGCTGGGCTGGCAAAACGCGGTCCTTGTGCTTTCTGCCGGGTTTCTCCTGATCCTGCCTATGCTGGCCTTCATCGCGCGGGTGTCGCGGCCCTCGGCAAGCGGGGGCGGCGCGGGGCGGTTCGCCCACGCGATCCGCACGGCGTTCTCGGACCGGGCCTATGTACTTCTTTTCTTTGGATTTTTCGTCTGCGGCTTTCACGTCGCCTTCATTCAGACCCACCTGCCGGCCTATGTCGCGGATGAGGGGCTGCCGGCCTATGTCGGTGGCTGGTCACTGGCGCTGATCGGGCTGTTCAACATCGCGGGCTCCTTTGCCTCTGGCTGGTCGGGGCAGGTCTATTCAAAGAAGAAAGTGCTGTCGGGGATCTATTTCGCGCGCGCCGTCGTGATCCTTTCATTCATCCTGCTGCCGCTGACGCCGGCGTCGGTTCTGGTCTTTTCGGCGGCAATGGGGATCTTGTGGCTGTCGACCGTGCCGCTGACCACGGGTCTGGTGGCGCAGACGCAGGGATTGAGCTTCCTGTCGACACTGGCGGGGCTGGTGTTCCTGAGCCACCAGACCGGCAGTTTCATCGGCGCGTGGCTGGGCGGGCGGATCTATGACGCCTATCAGGACTATACGCCTATGTGGTGGGCGGCGATCGTTCTGGGCCTGATGGCGACGCTTATTCATCTGCCGATCCGCGAGACGCCGGGGCCGCTGGCGAAGGCTGAAGCAGCGGGCTGAGGCCCGGCGCGGCCTATTCGGCCGGTTCGGTGGCCCCGGCTTCGGCGGCTTCGGCGGCCATTGCCGCCTCGATCTCGGCGGCCTTCTTTTCCACCTGCTCGACGATATGCTCGACCATCTGGTCGTTCGACATCTTGTGGCTTTGCTTGCCCGCCAGATAGACCATCCCGGACCCGGCCCCGCCGCCGGTGAAGCCCACGTCGGTCATCAGCGCCTCTCCGGGGCCGTTCACGACGCAGCCGATGATCGACAGGCTCATGGGGGTCTTTATATGGGCAAGCCGGTCTTCAAGCGTGGCGACGGTCTTTATGACGTCGAAGCCCTGCCGGGCGCAGGACGGGCAGGAGATGATGTTGACGCCGCGATGCCGCAGGCCAAGCGCCTTGAGGATCTCGTAGCCGACCTTGACCTCTTCGACGGGATCGGCGGACAGGGACACACGGATCGTGTCGCCGATGCCCATCCACAAGAGGTTGCCCAGCCCGATGGCGGACTTGATGGTGCCCGTCATCAGGCCGCCCGCCTCGGTGATGCCGAGGTGGATCGGGGCGTCGGTGGCCTCGGCGATGCCCTGATAGGCGGCGGCGGCAAGAAAGACGTCAGAGGCCTTCACGCTGATCTTGAATTCGTGAAAGTCGTTGTCCTGAAGGATGCGGATGTGTTCCAGGCCGGATTCCACCATCGCCTCGGGGCAGGGTTCGCCGTATTTCTCCAGCAGGTGCTTTTCGAGGCTGCCGGCGTTGACGCCGATGCGGATGGAACAGCCGTGATCGCGGGCGGCCTTGATGACCTCCTTCACCCGCTTTTCATCACCGATGTTGCCGGGGTTGATGCGCAGGCAGGCCGCGCCCGCCTCTGCCGCCTCTATCCCGCGTTTGTAGTGAAAGTGGATGTCGGCGACGATGGGCACCGGGCTTTGGCGCACGATCTCTTTCAGGGCGATGGCGCTGTCCTGATCGGGGACCGAGACACGGACGATATCCGCGCCCGCCTCGGCGCAGCGCAGGATCTGGTCGACGGTGCCGGGGATGTCGGTGGTGACGGTGTTGGTCATCGTCTGAACCGAGATCGGCGCGTCGCCGCCGACGGCCACGGGGCCGACGTGGATCTTGCGCGAGGTGCGGCGGTAGATGTTGCGCCACGGGCGAATGTGATTGAGAGCCATCGCTGCGGTCCTGTTCAGGTGTCCCGTTCAGAGGTAGGCGACCGGGCGGCCAAAGGCAACGCGGCGTCCTAGCGCTGCTGTTCCTGGCGGATCGCGTCCTCGATGATCTTCTTGAGGTCGATTTCCGTCGGAAGCTCTGCCTGGCTGAAAATCGAGGTCAGGTCGTTGCTGCCAAGGGCGATCTGGCGCACGACCGAGGCGCCTTCGCCCGCCGGGCCGTAGGGCTGGCCATTGACGGTGAAGAAGACGGAACCGGCGTTGCCGGCATGGAGGGTCGGCGCGACCTCCATCTTGGGGACGACGTAGCTTTCGCCGGCGTCGAGGATCTTTTCGAAAAGCGTGGTGCCATCGGCGGCGCGCACGCGCACCCAGGACGGGCGGACGGCGAACATCACCACTTCGGGGGCACCGGGCGTTGTCACCTGTATGTCGTTGTTCGCGGCGGGCAGGCCCAGCGCCTCTGCCACGGCGGCATCGGTGCCCGACACCTCGGGGCGCGGCGGCGTGGTTGCGGCGGCAGGCAGGCCCAGCGCGGTGGGCGCCAGCGCGCCGATGGACGACGGATCGAGTGCGGCGATGGGACCATCGCGAGAGGTCATGACGGGCACGTCCAGCGCCTCGGGGCGGTAGAGACGGCTGAGCGCGTCGGGCGAAGGGGTCTCGATGGCGCCGGCGCCGCCCAGATCGGCGATTTGCGGCGCATCCTCGGCCAGCGCGCCGATATCGGCCACGACGCCGGGCGCCTGATCGACCGGGGCGAACTGCACCCGCTGGATTTCCTGAAGCACGGTCCACCCGCCGAAACCGATCACGCCGATCAGCGCGACAAGCACGGTCATCGAGCCAAGCGCGCCGGGTTCCACACGCGACCAGAGGCTTTCGGCCTTGGGCACGAAGGGCGTTTCGGTATCCACCAGCGGGTCGCGCGGGGCCTTGGGGCGTTCGGCCACGGGCGCCTTTGCGGTGCGCGGGCGCGGGCCCGACGCCTCTGCCGACATGCCGTGGCTGGTGCGGAAATTCGATTCCTCGCAGAATTTGGCGAAGGCCCATTCCGGGTCAAGATTCAGGTACCGGGCGTAGGAGCGCACGAAACCGGCAATGAATCCGGGTGTTTCGAACGCGGAGATGTCGGCGTTTTCTATCGCGGCGATGAAGCTTGCCTTGATCCGAAGCTCTCGCTGCACATCGAGGAGCGACTTGCCCATGGTGGCCCGTTCGCCGCGCATGATGTCGCCAATACGAAGATCAAAGTCGTCAAACCCAAGGGGCCGCGACTTTTCGGTCTCAACAGGTGGTTCGGACCACCGCCTGATCATCGCACCCGCCCCACGTCCGCGCACATCCTCAATCCGCCGGCGATTCTACTGCCGCCGTGCCCTTCTAACAAGAGGTTAGCACACGACTTGAAGCAATGCACCCGCAGAAAGAATCAGGCGGACATTTCTGAGCGGTTTAGCGCGCAATGCGACCACAGCGCGTCCAGCGCATTGATCAGCGCGTCCATCTCGCCGGGGCCGTGGACGGGCGACGGGGTGAAGCGCAGGCGTTCGGTTCCGCGGGGGACCGTGGGGAAGTTGATCGGCTGCACGTAGATGCCGTGATCCATCAGGAGCATGTCCGAAAGCTGCTTTGTGTGCACCGGATCGCCCACGATCAGCGGCACGATGTGGCTGCCGTGGTCAATGATCGGCAGTCCCAGTCCGCGCAGGCGCGTCTTCAGGATGCGGGCCTGCGTCTGGTGACGCGTGCGCAGGTCGCGGTCCGACTTCAGGTGGCGCACGCTGGCCGCGGCGCCGGCGGCCACAGCGGGCGGCAGCGAGGTGGTAAATATGAAACCCGGAGCGTAAGATCTTATGGCATCACACATTTTATCCGAGGCGGCGATGTAGCCGCCCATCACGCCATAGGCCTTGGCGAGTGTGCCGTTGATGATGTCGATGCGGTGCATGAGGCGGTCGCGTTCGGCCACCCCTGCCCCGCGCGGGCCGTACATGCCCACCGCGTGGACCTCGTCGATGTAGGTCAGCGCGCCGAATTCGTCGGCAAGGTCGCATATCGCCTCGATCGGGCCAAAGTCGCCATCCATCGAATAGACCGATTCAAAGGCGATCAGCTTGGGCGCGGCGGGATCGTCGGCTTCCAGCTTGGCGCGCAGGTCGGCAAGGTCGTTGTGCTTGAAGATCCGCTTGGCGCCGCCGTTGCGGCGGATTCCCTCGATCATCGAGGCGTGGTTCAGCACGTCGGAATAGATGATGAGGCCGGGGAAAAGCTTTGGCAGCGTCGAAAGCGTGGCATCATTGGCGATATAGGCCGAGGTGAACAGCAGGGCCGATTCCTTGCCGTGCAGATCGGCAAGTTCGGCTTCGAGCCGCTTGTGGTAGACAGTGGTGCCCGAGATGTTGCGCGTGCCGCCAGAGCCCGCGCCGGTGGCGTCCAGCGCCTCGTGCATCGCTTCCAGCACCACGGGGTGCTGGCCCATGCCAAGATAATCGTTGCCACACCAGACCGTTACGGGTTGTTCGCTGCCGTCGGGCCGGCGCCATGTCGCGTGGGGAAACGCGCCCTTGCGCCGCTCGATGTCGATGAAGGTCCGGTAGCGGCCTTCGTCATGCAGACGCTGCAGCGCCGAGTCGAGCTGGTCTTTGTAATACTGCACAGGTCCCCCCTGGGTGTCTTTTTCGCCCTTGCACCGCGGCACGGATAACATCCTTTTGCCCGCCCGCGGCTACATATTCAAGAACCGTTACATTTTGCCGCGATGGTGGAAAATGATCCAGATCAACCCGCGCGTGCCCCGGTCAGCCGCTGCGCGTCACTGGGGCAGGATACGTGCCGCTATGACGCAGCGCATCTGCCCGGACTGGCGCGCCGCATTGCAGGCGTCCATCGCGGCCCTCTCGGCTTCCTGTATGGTGTCGTAGTTGCCGACGATCTGGAAAAGCCCGGCCATCGCCGCCGAGGTGGGATCGGCCGCGGCGATCTCGAAAAAGGTGCGCGACACCACGATCGCACCATAGGCACCGACCTTGTCGCGGGTTTCGGACATAGCCTGCACCTGCTGGAACATGCCGGCCACGATCTGGCGTTCCACCTCTGTCAGGGGAGACGCCCCGAGTTCCAGGCGGCCGTCCTGCGCGGCGGCCGGCCCGGCCAGCAACACACCGGCAATGACCCACAGCATGATCTTTCGCATCGCACTCTCCTTTTCGCGCCCGCGGGAACCTAGCGCAGCCCATCGCCACTTTCCACCCGCCCGCTGGACACCGGGCGTGGTCTTGATACCGTCCGCGCATCACAAAACGGAGACCGCCACGATGAGCCGCCTCGACCCCGTTCTTTCGCATATCGACGCCGCGCTGCCGGACGCGCTGGAGCGGCTGTTTGCGTTGCTGCGCATTCCGTCGATCTCGACCGATCCGGCCTTCAAGGCCGATTGCGACCGGGCGGCGGACTGGCTGGTCGACGATCTGCGCTCGATCGGGATCGCGGCGGAAAAGCACGCGACGCCGGGACACCCGATGGTGACCGGACAGGCCGGGGGACCGGGGCGGCACCTGCTGTTTTACGGCCACTACGACGTGCAGCCGGTGGACCCGCTGGAATTGTGGGACCGCGACCCGTTCGACCCGGCGCTGGAAGAGACCGAAAAGGGCGAGGTGATCCGCGCGCGCGGGGCCTGCGACGACAAGGGGCAGCTGATGACCTTTGTCGAGGCGTGCCGGGCGTGGGTTGCGGTGCACGGCGCGTTGCCGCTTCGGCTGACGGTCCTGCTGGAGGGCGAGGAGGAATCGAGTTCGCCCTCGCTGGTGCCGTTCCTGACAGAGCACGGCGATACCCTGAAGGCGGACCTTGCGCTGATCTGCGACACCGGGCTTTTCGACGACCACACACCCGCCATCACCACAATGCTGCGCGGGCTCATGGGCGAAGAGATCACCATTCGCGGCCCGTCGAAGGATCTGCATTCAGGCATGTACGGCGGCATCGCGATGAATCCGGTGCGCGTGCTGTCGCGGATCATCGCGGCGCTGCACGACGAAGGCGGCCGCGTCACGATCCCCGGTTTCTACGAAGGCGTGCCAGAGCTGCCGGCCGACCTGCGCGCGCAATGGGAGAGGCTGGGCTTCGACGAGACCGCATTCCTTGGCGAGGTGGGGCTGTCGATCCCTGCGGGCGAGGCCGGAAGATCGGGGCTGGAGATGATCTGGTCGCGGCCCACCTGCGAGGTCAACGGCATTCGCGGCGGCTATGCCGGCGCGGGGTTCAAGACGGTGCTGCCGTCCGAGGCATCGGCCAAGATCAGCTGCCGGCTGGTGGGCACGCAGGACCCCGAGGCGATCCGCGAGAGCCTGCGCACGATGGTGCGCGCGCTGGTGCCCGCCGATTGCGAGGTGACGTTCCATGCCCATGGCGGGTCGACCGCCAGCGTGATGGCCACCGACGATCCCGCCTTCGAGGCGGCGCGGCAGGCGCTGTCGGCGGAATGGCCGAACCCGGCGGCCTTCATCGGGTCGGGCGGGTCGATCCCCATTGCCGGGCATTTCAAGTCGATGCTGGGAATGGATTCGATGCTGATCGGATTCGGGCGCGACGACGACCAGATCCACAGCCCCAACGAGAAATACGCGCTGGAAAGCTTTCACCGGGGCATCCGCAGCTGGGCCCGGGTGCTGGACGCGATCTCGGGGTAGGGCGAAGCCGCTTGCAAGCGGCTTGGGCCATGCGGCGCGGGCGCCGCATGGCACGCGGTTTCGAAACCGCGTGGGCAAGGCGTTTCGAAACGCCTTACCCGCCCCCTGCCCCGCGCGCCGCGCGGGCGGCCTTGAGCGCCAGCACCAGCCACGGCGCGCCATGCAGGGCAAGGTCGAACCAGTCGATGCCGCGGCTGAGTTCTCCGGCGGCGAGCATCTTGAGCTTTTCCCAGACGTGCGGTTCCGGCGCGAAAGGGGCGAGGCCCAGCGTGGCGCAGAGCAGCAGGACCAGCGCCCATGGCGCATCGTCGATGATCTTCACGGGGGGGGCCTTCGGTGTCTGTGAGAGGAAAGAGTGGCGCGGTTGACGGGGCTCGAACCCGCGACCCCCGGCGTGACAGGCCGGTACTCTAACCAACTGAGCTACAACCGCGCGCCGGTTCTGGGGCGATGGGCTGGACGGCGATGGCGCGGTTGACGGGGCTCGAACCCGCGACCCCCGGCGTGACAGGCCGGTACTCTAACCAACTGAGCTACAACCGCTCGCCGCCGCCCGGGCAGCCCCGGAACGTCGTCGTGTATTATGGGTCTGACCTGCCCCCGTCAAGAACGATTCTCGGGTCCGGCCGGAACCTTGGTCCACCGCCCGGCGCCGAGAAACACATAGAGCCCGGCGCCGCCGATCAGCGCGATGCCCGTCAGGGTATTGAGGCCGGGCAGCTCGCCAAAGATCAGCCAGCCCCAGAAGATCGCCAGCGGCAGCGCGGCGTACTCGAAGGGCGCGACCGTGGCGGCCTCGGCCAGGCGGTAGGCCTGGCTGAGGGTATAGCCCACGAAGCCCGCGAGCACCCCGATCAGCACCAGCAGACCCCAGTCCTGTGGCGCGGGCCAGACCCAGGCGCGCAGGACGAACAGCAGGCTGGGGTCGGTGATGCCTTCCGCGAAGCGGCCGTCCCCGGCGACGAAATAGACCAGCGCCGTGATGACGAGGAACATCACCTGGATGTAGATCGTCAGCGCCGAGGCGCGCGAGCGGGCGCCCAGCTTTCGCGTCAGAAGCTGCATCGTGGCATAGGCCAGCGCGGCCACGACAGGTAGCGCCAGCGCCCAGCGCGGGGCACCGCCGAGGTCGGCGCCGGGCGCCATCATCGCGAGCACGCCAAGGAATCCCACGCCCACCGCGACAAGGCGGCGCGTCCCGACGCGCTCGCCGAGGATCGGCACGGACAGAAGCGTTGTGAAGAGCGGCGCGATGAAGAAGACCGCCGTGGCGGTGGCCAGCGGCAGCGCGGCGAGGGCGGCGAAGAAGCTCATGTTCGCGAGGAACACCAGCGCGGCGCGCAGGGCGTGAAGGCCGGGGCGGTCGGTGCGCAGAAGGTTCCAGCCGCCTTCGAGGTGCAGGAGCGCCACCGACACGGCCAGCCCGACGATCGAGCGGATGAAGACAAGCTGGTGCAGGGGATAGCCGCCCGACAGACGCTTCATCGCCATGTCGTTGACCGAGATGCACACGACACCGAGGAGGATCGCGGCGATCCCGAGGCGCGTGGCGCGGTGGCTGGCGGCGTCTGCTGTCATGGGGTCCGGCGCGCGGGTGCTGGTGCGTGCCGGACCGGGGTAGCGCAAATGGCGCGGTCGCACCAGTGCCGGGCTATCGCGGCGGCAGGGGGATGAATTCCTGATCGTCGCCGGGCGGCAGGTGGAAGCGGCCGTGCGCCCAGTCCTCGGCGCGCCAGGCTTGCTTGGCTTCCTCGATGCGTTCCCTGGACGAGGCGACGAAGTTCCACCAGATGTAGCGCGGCCCTTCGAGCGTCGCGCCGCCCAGAAGCATCAGGCGCGCGCCCCGGGGGCCGGCGCGCAGGCTGATCGCGTCGCCGGGGCGGAAGACCATCATGCGGCCGGCGTCAAAATTCTGGCCCGCGACCTCGGCGCTGCCCTCGACCACGTAGGCGCCGCGGTCCTCGTGGTCGTCGGGCATGGGGATGGCGGCGCCGGGCTGAAGGACCACGTCGGCATAGAACATCTCGGACGGGGTCTCCACCGGCGCGCGTTCGCCCCAGCCGTGGCCGAGGATGAGGCGCAGGCTTTTGCCTTCGCCTTCGAGGAACGGCAGCTCGTCCCTGGCGGCATGGACGAACTCTGCCGGGCGGTCCTCGTGATCCTTTGGCAGGGCGACCCAGGTCTGGATGCCGAAGAACGGCATGGGATCGGTGCGGGTGGCGTCGTCGATCCGCTCGGAATGGGTGATGCCGTGGCCCGCGACCATCCAGTTGACCGCGCCGGGCTCGATCCAGGCATCGGTGCCCAGGCTGTCGCGGTGGTGCATCCGGCCACGATACAGATAGCTGATCGTCGCCAGCCCGATATGGGGATGCGGGCGCACGTCGAGGCCTTGCGTGGGCAGGAATTCGGCCGGGCCCATCTGGTCGAAGAAGATGAAGGGGCCGACCATCTGGCGGCGCGGCGCGGGCAGCGCGCGGCGCACCTCGAACCCGCCGAGATCGCGGGCACGGGGCACGATGACGGTGTCGATGGCGTCGATCTGGTCGCCGGTGGGGCAATGCGGGTCGAGGGCGGGGTTCCAGCTCATCTGCGTATCTCCGGTGCTTCGGGCTTAGGTCTTAGCGCTTCGGCAAAGGTAGAGGTCGACGGCGATGCACAAAACAGGGATGAAGTATAGGACGATGTGCGAAATTGCACACTTATTGGCATCCAATGCCGGGGCCGTGCTTGTGTGTGGGAGGACATCGGCTATACGCGCGGAAAGCCAGACGGGGGCGCCACGCCATGCACTGCCTGTTCTTCGACGTGCTGCCCAAACCGGGGCACATGCCCCGTTATTTCGAGCATGTGGACCGGCTTCGCCCCGTTCTGGCGGCGCATGAGGGGCTGGTGTACCTGGAACGCTTCACGCCGCTTGACGCACCCGGGGCGCTGCTGTCGCACCAGATCTGGCGCGACGAGGCGGCGATCCGCGCGTGGCGGGCGGACCCAGAGCACCGGATCAGCCAGTCCGCGGGGCGGCGCGTGCATTTCGAACGCTATCGCATCCGCGTGGGCCCCGAGATCGGCGACGGTGCAACGGGATCGGGACGGTTCGTGATCGCCGGATATGGTCCAGTGCCGCTGGTTGGCGGGCAGCGACATGAAAGCGTGACACGGCCGGGGCGGTTCCTGACGCTGGGCGAGGCCGGGACGGCAGAGGCGGCACGGGCGCTGGCTGCCGGTTTCAGCGGGGGCGGCGCAGAGGACGTGCGGGTGTTCGCGATCACGCGGGACTACGGGATGACGGACCGGGCCGAAGCGCCGGTCTAGCAGGGCCATGCGGTGCGGGCATGGTGGGTGATGAGAGACTCGAACTCCCGACATCTTCGGTGTAAACGAAGCGCTCTACCAACTGAGCTAATCACCCGTGAGCGGGGGTTTAGCCCCGCTGGCCGCCCGACTGCAAGGGCCTAGTGCTGCAAGAGCCTACTGCGCGCGATCGGGGCCTGCGCCCGAAGCGCGGCCAAGCGCGTCCAGGATGCGCGCGGCGATACGGTGCGCGCCGCCGGGCGTGCCCAGCCGGTCCCGTCCGTTCCGGCGGCACCTTTCCAGATAGGCATGATCGTCGAAGGTGGCCTGCATCAGCGCGGCGCCGTCCGCCAGCGCGGCGTCGGTCACGGGCGGGGGGCCGATGGTGCGCACCGAAAGCCCCAGAAGGCGTTGCTGGGCCTCGGCGAACCGGGCGGTGAATTGCGGGCCCTCGCCCGCGATCTGAAGCACGGGCTTGCCGATGGCAACGCCCTGATCGACGGCAAGGCCCGCCATGCCGATGATGATGTCGCAGGCGAGCAGGATGTCATTGTAGGCGTCGGTTGGGCAGTGGATGTGCGGGCGGCCGTTCGGGCCTTCGGGTCCGGTCAGCACATGCCCGTCAAGGACCCAGCCGACGCGGGCCGCGAGGTCCGGCAGACGGTCGGCAAGCGCGGGCACCAGCGCGGCGCGGAAGGCGACGGGGTGGCCGCCCGCAGCGGTGGCGGTGGCGACAAAGCGCAACATGAGGGCAAGGTTGCGTTCCGCCTCTGGCAGGCGCGAGCCCGGCAGGAGGGCCGCCACCCTTTGACCGGGGTCAAGCGCGAGGTCGAGGCCCGTGGGCGTGATCCAGTCAAGCGACGGCAGTCCGCCGAAATGGACCCGCGCGAAGCCCTGCCGTGTCAGATCATCGGCGGTGGGCCTGTCGCGCGTCACGATGTCGAGACGCCGGGCCGACCGGAAGGCACCGCCCAGGATCGGGCCGACCTTCAACGTGCCTTCATACATCGCCGAAAGCGAAGCGATGTAGCTGATGAAGGGGCGGCCGCTGGCGCGGGCGAAACTTTGGGCCACCCAGTCCCCGGTGCCAACCACCAGATCGTGTTCCCCCGCCTGCGCGCGCAGTGCCCCGATCTGGCGCAGCGTCTGTCCGGCAAGACCCGCGCGCAGGTCGCCAAGCAGGCGCCAGCGGTTGACATAGGTAAAGCCGCCCGAGGGGAGTGTTTCGGCCGGGCCGAGGATCGGCATCCCAAGGGCGCGGTAGGCGTGCCCCTCGCCCACCACGGGAAGGGCGGTGCACTGGATGTCGGGCGCCATCTGCCAAAGCGCGCGGATGATGTGCGAGGTCTCGTGATCCTCGCCGTGGCCGTTCGAGATGAAAAGGACGCGAGGCGTCGGAGCGGCGGCGGGGGGTTGCGTCGCCGACCGGATCATGCCCGCGATCCGACGGAATGCGCCTGGGGCCGCACGGCGGCGGGCGCCCAGCACCGGGGCACCCCGCGGCGCGCGGTTTCCGCGCGGCTCTGGCGCGTCTGGTGGGCGGCAGGGGCGGTGTCGGCATCGGTCATCGGCACCTTTGGTACAGCATTGGCAGCGGGCGGGACGAGTCTTTCCTGCATTTCCGCGAAGACGGCAGACCGCCGGGCGCGATCGACCCGTGCCGCGATTCGCAACCCCTGCGCGAGGGGCTTGGAGCCGCCCCGCCCGGGCGATGCAAGGCGGTGCCAGGGCAGCCTTGTTCTTGCCCGATTTGGGCGGCGTGTCCGTTCGGGACGCCTTAAATCGCGGGCGATCCGGCCACCCCGGGGACAAGGCGCCGCCGCTATGACGGGTCGCAAATTCTTCCGCGCGCCGCCGCATTTCGGGCGGATTCGCCGCGCCTTTTGGAAGGTGCAAGAAAAGTGGCGTGCGCTGTGCCGCCGCAGAAAGATCCAGGAGCAACCGATGGCCCATAGAAGCCTTGGCGTGTTGCTTAATCAGTGCAGACAGGCCGTTTTTTCCGGCTTGGGACGTTTTCGCAGGAACGAAGATGGCATGGCATCGGTCGATGCAATCGTCTGGGTTCCGTTCTTCACACTCATCATAACGCTGGGCGTCGATGCCTCGGTGATGATGGTGAACCGCGGCGACATGTGGCGCACCGCCGGAGAGACGGCGCGGCTGTTGTCGATCGGCGCGATCTCGCCCGAAGAGGCACAAGGGTTCGCCGCCGCCTATTCGATCCGCGGCTCGGACTACACGGTGCAGGTGAGCGAGACCCTCGACAGCGTCTCGGCCACCATCACCGTGCCTGTGTCCGCGGTGGCGATCACGGCGTGGTTCGCCGGATCGACGAACACGCTTTCGGTGAACGCGACCTACCGCAAGCAGAACGCATAGGACGAAACCATGAAAAGCCACGGACATCGGGCCGGGGCGAAGACTGCCTTCTTCGGCGACGAAGACGGGACGGTTTCGCTTTACGGCATCTACATTTCGGTCGCGATGATCGGCGTTGCCGGTTACGCCATCGACTCCAACAACGCCTTCCAGGTGCAGTCGAACCTGCGCACGGCCACCGAGGCGGCCGCACTTGCCGCCATCGACGAACTGGGCAGCCCGCAGGCGGGCGTCGAGGCGGCGCTGAGCTATGCGGCGCTGAATGCCGACCCGGGGCAACACGGCACGGCGGTCGTGGCCGAGGACGTCGAGTACGGGAACTGGAACGGGTTCACCCGCACCTTCACCGTGGGCGGCTTTCCCTCGAACGCGGTGCGCGTTTCGGCCGAGCGGACGACCGAGCGCGGCAACGCCGTGGGTTATGACCTGATGCGTCTGCTGGGCACGGGATCCTACAACGTCACGGCGGAATCGATCGCGGTGGGACTTGCCAACTGTGCCGGCGGCGGGCTGTTTTCCATGGGCCCGGCCGAGGTCTGGAACTCGAACGAGTTCTACAGCGGGTTCTGTCTTTACAGCGACACCAGCGTCACGCTGGGCAACACCAACATCTTTCCCTACGGATCCAATATCGTGCTGCCCGATACCAGCCAGTTCTGGCAGGGCATCGGCAACCTGGGCGCCAGCCAGGCGCTGTTGCAGGGCGAGCGCGATCTGAAGGTTCTGGCGCAGGTCGACACGGTGACCGCGCAGATGCAGGACGGCGCGTTGCCGGACTACCTGCCCGACTGGATCACCAACGGGCCGGTCTACCTGTCGCGGATCAAGCCGCGCACGCCGTTGCAGCCGAACACCTTCTACCGGGTTTCGGGCCATGTCGCGCTGGGCGCCAACCGCGACCTGACCGATGTCGCCATCGCCGCCACCGGCAACATCGTGTCCGGGTCCAACGTGGACATGAAAAACGTCTTCCTGACGGCCTATGGCGATATCGAGTTCAATTCGAACAACGATTTCGGCGAGTCGGATTATTGCGACGGCGGCACCTATGACATCCACCTGTTCGCGCGCGGGGACATCTCTTTCGGGTCGAACAACAGGATGCGCGGGATCCTGATGGCGGCCGAGGGCGATATCACCATGCTCAACAACCTTGCCGGGCTTTCGTCGGTTCATGCCGAGGCGGGCGGCATCGCCTACATGAAGAACGCCAGCGAGATGGACAGCTGCGACGCGGCGCTTCAGTCCCCGTTCCTGGACGATCCGACCGACAACTTCACCGTCGTCAAGCTGGCCAGATGAGGAGCGGGTTCATGACACGTCTTCCAAGCAACGCCCTTGTCCGGACCACCGCGCTGGCCGCGCTGATCTGCGCCGCCGGGACCGCCGGCGCGCAGGATGCGACGACCGACCCAACGGCAGAGGAAATCGCGATCACCGAGCCCGAGGCGTCGGCGCTGGCCAGTGCCTATCTGGGCGCCGAATTCTTCGGTCTGCCCGTGCCCGCGGACTTCGTGACGATCAGCGGGGCGGTGTCCGGCGCCGGCACCGCCAGCCATCTTGCCGAGGTGAGCTATGAAGGGGCGGCCACGCTGCCCGAAACGCATTTCGAGGTCCTGATCTTCGACAAGTCGGCGAACGCACAGAAGGGCTTCAAGGACCTGTCCGATGCCCGGATGAGCGATCTTGCCAACACGGCCTACGAGGACTCATGGGTCGCCGAGGGAGAGCCCAGCACCACGATCAGATGCTGGCACCCGCGCCTGACGTCTTTCCTGACCGATCTCGACGTGACCTGCACGTCGTTCCAGTCGGGAAGCGATTTCAACATCCAGACACGGCTTGGCGCGCGCGCCGCGCCGTCGCTGGAGGAGATCGCCGCGCTGTTGCGGCAAAGCCACGACATGATGCGGGTGGCCTGGTACACGGCCAACAGCCTTTAGGGCCGGTCGCCGTCAGCCGTGGTCGAGCGTGTTGTCGCCGGCCATGTAGACGGCGACCGCGGAAAAGCGGTCGCCCCGCAAGTCGAAGAAATTGCAGTTGAATTTCGTGGTGACGCTGCCGTCGTGCTCGGTGTTCTCGACACGGAAGCGCACGGCGACGCGCCCTGCCTCGGGGTCGCAGACATGGGTGAAATCACGGTGCCGGACGGCGCGGTGATTGCGCCAGAGCCGGGCCAGCATCCCGGCCACCCCGTCATGTCCCGCCACGCGCACGCCATGGGTCGGAACGGTGAACACCACGTCGGGCGCAAGCGTTTGCAGCACGGTGTCGAGATCCTGCGCATCGACCGCGGCGAAGTAGCGTGCAACAAGGTCGATCTGGTCCTGTCGGGTCATGCAGGGCCCCTGTCCATCAGGTCATTGCGCGGGCGATGGATGGTGGGTGATGAGAGATTCGAACTCCCGACATCTTCGATGTGAACGAAGCGCTCTACCACTGAGCTAATCACCCGTGGCGGGCGGTTTAGCGTCACTCTGCGGCGGGTGCAATAGGCTCGTCTTCGGGCTGATCGGCGGCGGCGCGGTTGCGGCGCAGTTTCAGCACGATGATCTCGGCGTTGGGCATTTCCTTCTGCCGCCGGACGCTGGCCTTGCCAAGCGGGGGCAGGTTCAGGGCCTTGCCGCTGCTGAGAGTGTCGCCCAGTTCCTTGAGCATCCCGTCGATCACCTGCCGCACCACGGGCTTCTTCACGCCGGTGGCGTCCGCCACGCGGTTGATGAGATCGCGCCGTGTCAGCGGGCCGTCCGCGGCGGCCTGCTCCTGGCCTTGCTCGGCAGTCTGGTCGGGCGTCTGGTCGGGGGAAACGTCGGGGGAAACGTCGGGCGTCTGATCTTCTGTCACTTGTTCATCGCTCACTGCTGGTATCTCCGCGGCTTCCCGGGCGGCCTTGGCGGCGGCCGTGGCGGTCTTGCGCCGGGCGCTTGTCGAACGCGTGCCGGTCTTCCTAGGCGTCGTCGTCTTCGCCATATGGGTGCCTGTTGCTTAACGAATTATGGACGACGCTACACGATCTGCGGTTCTGGCGCTATGGAAAATCCCCACATCGTGGGGAAATGGCGCGCCCCGACACCATAGGTTGCAGGGTGCGCAATGAACCCTCGGCGAATAAACAAGAACGCCCGCCCCTTTCGGGGCGGGCGTGTAAAAGTGACCTTGGACAGGGGTCAGTGCGCCGTGGCGGGGGGGGCCTGCGACGCGGTGCGGGCGGCCTGCGCGGCGGCGGCCTCTTCGGCGGCCTCATCCCATTCCACAGGCTCGGGCACCCTGACCAGCGCGTGCTTCAGCACCTCGGACACGTGGCTGACAGGGATGATGTCGAGCCCTTCCTTCACGTTGTCCGGGATCTCTGGCAGGTCCTTGGCGTTTTCCTCGGGGATCATCACCGTCGTGATGCCGCCGCGCAGCGCCGCCAGAAGCTTTTCCTTTAGCCCGCCGATGCCCAGCACGTTGCCGCGCAGCGTGACCTCGCCGGTCATGGCGATGTCCTTGCGCACCGGGATCTGGGTCAGCACCGACACGATAGACGTGACCATCGCCACGCCGGCCGACGGTCCATCCTTGGGCGTGGCGCCCTCGGGGACGTGGACGTGGATGTCCCACGCCTCGAACCGGGGGGGTTTGACCCCGATGGAGGGCGCGATGGAGCGCACGAAGGACGACGCGGCGTCGATGGATTCCTTCATCACGTCGCCCAGCTTGCCGGTGGTCTTCATCCGGCCCTTGCCGGGCAGGCGCAGCGCCTCGATCGACAGCAGGTCGCCGCCGACGCTGGTCCATGCCAGCCCGGTGGTCACGCCGATCTGGTCCTCTTTCTCGGCAAGGCCGTAGCGGTGGCGCTGCACGCCAAGGAAACCCTCCAGCCCTTCGCTGGTGATCTCGACGCGGTCGACCTCTTTCTTCACCAGCTTGGTCACCGCCTTGCGCGCCAGCTTGGCGATCTCGCGTTCGAGGTTCCGCACGCCCGCCTCGCGGGTGTAGGTGCGGATCACCTGAAGCAGCGCCTCGTCGGTGATCGAGAATTCCGCAGCCCGCAGCCCGTGGTTCTTGATCTGCTTGGGGATCAGGTGGCGGCGGGCGATCTCGGCCTTTTCATCCTCGGTGTAGCCGGCCAGCGGAATGATCTCCATCCGGTCCAGAAGCGGGCCGGGCATGTTGTAGGAGTTGGCCGTGGTGATGAACATGACGTTGGACAGGTCGTATTCCACCTCGAGGTAGTGATCGACGAAGGTCGCGTTCTGTTCGGGATCCAGCACCTCCAGCATGGCCGACGCCGGGTCGCCCCGGAAGTCCTGCCCCATCTTGTCGATTTCATCGAGCAGGATCAGCGGGTTGGTGGTTTTCGCCTTCTTCAGCGCCTGCACGATCTTGCCGGGCATGGAGCCGATATAGGTGCGCCGGTGGCCGCGGATCTCGGATTCGTCACGCACCCCGCCCAGCGAGATGCGGATGAACTCGCGCCCCGTGGCCCGGGCGACCGACTTGCCCAGCGACGTCTTGCCCACGCCCGGAGGTCCGACGAGGCACATGATCGGCCCCTTCAGCTTCTTCGAGCGCTGCTGCACGGCAAGATACTCGATGATGCGTTCCTTGACCTTCTCAAGGCTGTAGTGATCGTCGTCGAGGATCTTCTCGGCCCGGCCCAGGTCCTTTTTCACGCGGGATTTCGTGCCCCACGGGATCGACAGCATCCAGTCGAGATAGTTGCGCACAACCGTGGCCTCTGCCGACATCGGCGACATCGACTTCAGCTTCTTCACCTCGGCCTCGGCCTTTTCACGGGCCTCTTTCGACAGCTTGGTGGCCGCGATCTTCTCTTCCAGCTCGGCGATTTCGTTGGCACCCTCGTCGCCGTCGCCCAGCTCGCGCTGGATCGCCTTCATCTGTTCGTTGAGGTAGTATTCGCGCTGGGTCCGTTCCATCTGCGACTTGACGCGGGTCTTGATCTTCTTCTCGACCTGAAGGACGGACATTTCGCCCTGCATCAGGCCGTAGATCTTTTCAAGCCGGTCCGAGAGGGTGAGCGTTTCCAGAAGCTCCTGCTTTTGCGCGACCTCGATCCCGAGGTGTCCCGCGACGAGGTCGGTCAGCTTGTCGGGTTCCTGCGACTCGGCCACGGCGGCAAGCGCCTCTTCGGGGATGTTCTTCTTGATCTTGGCGTAGCGCTCGAATTCCTCGGCCACGGACTTGACCAGCGCCGAGACGGTGGCGGGATCGCCGTGTTCCTCGGTCAGAAGCTCTGCCCGGGCCTCGAAGAACTGGTCGTTGGGCAGGTATTCGGTGATCTGCACGCGCGAGCGGCCCTCGACCAGCACCTTGACGGTGCTGTCGGGCAGCTTCAGCAGTTGCAGGACATTGGCCAGAACGCCGGTGCGGTAGATGCCGTCGGTATCGGGATCGTCCACGCCGGGATCGATCTGGCTGGACAGCAGAATCTGCTTGTCGTCCTGCATCACCTCTTCGAGCGCGCGCACGGATTTCTCGCGCCCGACGAAGAGCGGCACGATCATGTGGGGAAACACCACGATGTCGCGCAGCGGCAGGACAGGGTAGGACTGGCTGAGTTCGGACATGCTCATTCCTCGATTGGCAAGAAGGCTCTGGTCCCGCCTGGCGGCAACGCTCGGCCCTCTCCGGTCATGGCTGCTATATCTGGGGTCTGCCCCCGTGGGTTCAACCACGACCTGTTGGTTTGGTCCGAGTGTGCCCCCGCGGCGCGGCGGCCACAAGGGGCGATGCAGCGTCAGAGGGCGTCGATGTCGCCCTGTGCGCGGGTGGCGTGGAACCCGGCCTCGAAGGTGGCGAAACGGCCTTCGGCGATGGCCTCGCGCATGGCGTGCATCAGCTCCTGGAAGTAATGCAGATTGTGCCAGGTCAGCAGCATGGAGCCGATGATTTCGCCAGCGCGGACGACATGGTGCAGGTAGGCGCGGGAATAGCCGCGGCAGGCCGGACAGGTGCAGCCCTCGTCCAGCGGGCGCGGATCCTCGGCGTGGCGGGCGTTGCGCAGGTTCACGGTGCCCCGGCGGGTGAACGCCTGCCCGGTGCGGCCAGAGCGGGACGGCAGCACGCAATCCATCATGTCGACGCCGCGCGCCACCGCGCCGACGATGTCGTCGGGCTTGCCCACGCCCATCAGGTAGCGCGGCCGGTCAGCGGGCAGCATTCCCGGCGCGTAGTCGAGGACACCGAACATGGCCTCCTGCCCCTCGCCCACGGCAAGGCCGCCGATGGCGTAGCCGTCAAAGCCGATGGCGGCCAGCGCCTCGGCCGATTCGCCGCGCAGGTCGGGGTCGAGCCCGCCCTGCTGGATGCCGAAAAGCGCGTGGCCGGGCCGGTCGCCGAAGGCATCGCGCGAGCGCTGCGCCCAGCGCATCGACAGCCGCATGGAGGCCGCGATGCGGTCGCGGTCGGCGGGCAGCGCGGGGCATTCGTCGAAGCACATCACGATGTCAGAGCCCAGAAGCGCCTGGATCTCCATCGAGCGTTCGGGGCTGAGCATGTGGCGCGAGCCGTCGATGTGGCTGCGGAACGTCACGCCCTCTTCGGTCAGCTTGCGCAGGTCCGACAGGCTCATCACCTGGAAGCCGCCGGAATCGGTCAGGATCGGGCGTTCCCAGTTCATGAAGCGGTGCAATCCGCCCAGCCGCGCGATGCGCTCTGCCGTGGGACGCAGCATCAGGTGATAGGTGTTGCCCAGAAGGATATCGGCCCCCGTGGCGCGCACGCTTTCGGGCAGCATGGCCTTGACGGTGGCGGCGGTACCCACCGGCATGAAGGCGGGCGTACGGATCTCGCCCCGGGGGGTTTCGATGGCCCCGGCGCGGGCGCGTCCGTCAGTGGCCGAAATCGAAAATTTGATGCCGCTGGCCATGCATGTTTCCTTGTGTTCGCCGAGGTTGTCGGGGATTCGTCCGGCAATTGGAAGAGAGGAGGCCATGATGGCCGACGGCGACACGACAGGAAACGGCGCCTTCCGGCTGGGCTGGGAGGAATGGGTGTCCCTGCCAAAGCTGGGGCTTCCGGCGCTGAAGGCCAAGGTGGACACGGGCGCGCGCACATCGGCGCTTCACGCGTCCGACATCGAGGCGTTCGGCCCCACCGCCAATCCCAAGGTGCGCTTTGCCGTGCACCCGATTCCCGGGCAATACGACCTGGCGATACCCTGTTCGGCCCCGATCGTGGACCGGCGCGACGTGACCTCTTCCAATGGCGAGACAGAGTTCCGCTACGTGATCCAGACGATGCTGAAGATCGGGGACAGGCACTGGCCGGTCGAGATGACGCTGACCGACCGGGGCAGCATGGCCTACCGGATGCTGATCGGGCGGCAGGCGCTGGCCGACGACATGCTGGTGGCGCCGACCGAAAGCTTTTGCCAGACCCAGCTCGGCTATGAGGTCTACCATTCCAAGCGGCTGCGCAGCGCCGTGCCGGACCGGACGCTGCGGGTGGCGGTGCTAAGCCGCGAGCCCAAGAACTATTCCACCACGCGCCTTGTGCAGGAGGGCGAGAAACGCGGGCACGTGGTCGAGGTGATCGACACCGCGCGCTGCTACATGGCGATCAACGCGCTGGCGCCCGAGGTGCATTACGACGGCAAGCGGCTGCCGCGCTATGACGCGATCATCCCGCGCATCGGCGCCTCGATCACGCCCTATGGCACCGCTGTGATCCGCCAGTTCGAGACGATCGGCACCTATTGCGTGAACGGCTCTGCCGGGATCGCGGCGAGCCGGGACAAGCTGAACGCCCACCAGGTGCTGGCGCGCCACAAGATCGGGATGCCGGTGACGGCCTTCGCCTCGTCCCCCAAGGACACCGACAACCTGATCGGGCTGGTCGGGCGCGCGCCCTTGATCGTGAAGCTGCTGGAATCGACGCAAGGCAAGGGCGTGGTGCTGGCGGAGACGCAAAAGGCCGCGCAATCGGTGATCGACGCGTTCCGGGGGCTCAAGGCCAATTTTCTGGTGCAGCAGTTCGTCAAGGAGGCCGCCGGAGAGGACATCCGCTGTCTTGTCGTGGGCAGCAAGGTGGTGGCGGCGATGAAGCGCACGGGGGCCGACGGCGATTTCCGGTCGAACCTGCACCGGGGCGGCAGCGCCGTGGCCGTGCGGATCACCAAGGCAGAGCGCGAGGCGGCGGTGCGCTCGGCGCGGGCGTTCAAGCTGAACCTCGCCGGGGTGGATCTGTTGCGTTCGGTCGACGGGCCCAAGGTCCTGGAGGTGAACAGCTCTCCGGGGCTGGAAGGGATCGAGGCGGCGAGCGGCAAGAATATCGCCGGGCTGATCTACGCCGAGATAGAAAAGCAGGTGCGCCCTGCCCCGGCCCGCAAACGGACGCGCAAGGCGCCGTAGACCCGGCGCTTTACGCGGCGCGCCATGTTCCCTATATATTCAGTCGGATTAAGGAGACCCCGGATGACGGCCGAACCGACCGACAAGCTGGAGGGCACGCCCCTCATCAAGCCGTCCTCGACGGAACATCCGCTGTACGACAGCGTGGTCGAGGCCTGCCGCACGGTCTATGACCCGGAAATCCCGGTGAACATCTTCGACCTGGGCCTCGTCTACACGATCGAGATCAGCGACGAGAGCGCGGTGACGATCACGATGACCCTGACCGCGCCGGGCTGTCCCGTCGCTGGAGAGATGCCCGGCTGGCTGGCCGAGGCGATCGAGCCGCTGCCCGGCGTCAAGCAGGTCGATGTCGAGATCACCTGGGACCCGCCCTGGGGCATGGACATGATGTCGGACGAGGCGCGGCTGGAACTGGGCTTCATGTAAGGCGGTCGAAAGGACGGTCCGGGACCATGCAGACCGAATGGGACAGGATGGTTGCCGGCGCGCTCTACCGGCCGGGCGACCCGGATCTCGCGGCGCGGCGGCGGCGCGCGCAGGAGATGATGCGCGCCTACAACGCCACCACCGTGGGCGACGACCGCGCGGCGCTGATGGCCGGGTTCTTCGGGACCTGCGGGGCGCGCGTGGCGGTGCGGGCGCCGGTCTACGTCGATTATGGCAGCAACATCCATTTCGGCGACGACGTGTTCCTGAACTATGGCTGTGTCCTGCTGGACGTCTGCCCGATCCGCATCGGCGACAACACCCAGATCGGCCCCATGGTGCAGCTTCTGGCGGCCGATCATCCGCGCGACGCGGAAAGCCGCGACGCGGGGCTGGAGATGGGGCGCCCGGTGACCATCGGGCGCAACGTCTGGATCGGCGGCGGTGCGATCGTGCTGCCCGGGGTCACGGTCGGAGACGACGCAATCATCGGCGCGGGCGCGGTGGTGACACGCGACGTGGCACCGGGGGCGACCGTGGCGGGCAATCCCGCGCGCCCCATCGGCGGCCATTGAGATTGGATCTGTCCTGCCCTACCTTTGGGGCAGGCATCGGAGGCAAGACATGTTCGGCATTCCCGGCAAGCAGGCCATTTCACTGACACCCGCCGCGGCGGCGCAGATCGCGAAGCTGATGGCGCGCGACGGATCGAAGGGGCTGCGCATCGGCGTCAAGAAGGGCGGATGCGCGGGCATGGAATACACCATGGACTACGTGACCGAGGTCGATCCGCTGGACGAGCGGGTGGAGCAGGACGGCGCGGTGGTGATGATCGCGCCCATGGCGCAGATGTTCCTGTTCGGCACCGAGATCGACCATGAGGTGTCGCTGCTGGAATCGGGCTTCAAGTTCCGGAATCCCAACGTTGCCGACGCCTGTGGCTGCGGCGAATCGATCAAGTTCAAGGATGTCGAGGAACTGGCCGCAGAGCAGCGCGGCTAGGCAGGCGCGATGCCGCCTGCGGGCTGGCGACAGTTTCGGAAGTCCAGGCGATCCCGCGCCCGCCTGGCGGGCCAAGAGCTTTGAAAAGCTCTTGGCAAGATCCTTTCTTCAAGGATCTTGCCCTCCTCAGGTCGTCGCGAGGTGCAGGTAGGTTTCGTCGTAGCGCTTCTTCAGGTGGTCACCCGCTCGGATCGTCTGCCCCGAGCCGATCGGCGCCACGTTCGTGTCGTGGTTCGGGTTGAAAAACAGCGGAACCGAAATCCGCTCGTCCGCACCGCCGATGACGCGGTGCAGCGTGGCCACGACCCGGCCTTCCGTCCAGAACTCCAGCATTTCGCCGAAGTTGATGACGAACTCGCCCGGCGACGCCGAAAGCGGAAGCCATGTGCCGTCGCGGCCCTGCACCTCCAGCCCCGGTGCACCATCGGTCGCCAGAAGCGTCAGGCAGCCATAGTCGGTGTGCGGCGCGATGCCGAAGTCGCGGTCGGTCGCCTCGGTCGGGCGGGTCGGGTAGAAATTGCCCCGCAAAAGCGCCATGGGCCGGTCGAACTTGTCCTCGAAATAGTCCCAGGGCTGGCCGATGGCGCGCGCGATGCCGCCCAGCAGGCTGAGCGCCACGTCCATGGCGTGTCCATAATAGGCCTGCACCGTGGGCGCGAAATCCGGCGGCGCGGCGGGCCAGAGGTTCGGCGCATAGACAGAGAGAGCGGACAGCGGATCGTCCTCTGGCAGGGTCAGGCCGTTGTCGAACACCTCCTTGAAATCCGGGTTGGCGGTGGGGTCGACCTGTTCGGACATCGGCGCGCCCCAGCCCCGGTTCGACCCGGTGAGGGCCATGTCGACGGCGGCCTTCTCGGCGGGCGGCAGATGAAAGAACCGGCGGTAGGCATCGATCAGCGCCTCGACCTCTGCGCGGGAGATCGGCGTGTTGTGCACGGTCATGAAGCCCACGGTGTGTGCCGCGTGGGCCACGCCGGCCAGCGCCTCGGCATGGGCGGGGTGCCCGGCGTCATTGAGCGCGGCGAAATCCACCCTAGGGATCGTCTTGGACATGGGGCAGCCCTTTGATGTGCCGTTATGGCGCAAGAGTGTCCTCTTTCGGGCCGCGCGTCACTTCCCGAATGCGACGCAACGGGCTAACAGGCGACATCGGACAGACGAATGGAGGCGGTCATGGCCAAGCTGGCAGCGGGAAACTGGAAAATGAACGGCACGGGCACAGACCTGGGCGAGGTCGACGCGCTTGTGGCGGGACATGCCGCGCCGGGCTGCGAGGTGCTGATCTGCCCGCCGGCGACGCTGATCGCCCGCATGGCGGCGCGCGCGGCCGGGTCACCCGTGATGGTGGGTGGACAGGACTGCCACGCGGCGGCCTCGGGCGCGCATACCGGCGACATCTCGGCCGCGATGCTGGCAGAGGCGGGCGCGGGGCACGTGATCCTTGGCCATTCCGAGCGCCGCGCGGATCACGGCGAGACCGATGCCGAAGTGCGCGCCAAGACGCTGGCGGCCTGGGGCGCCGGGCTGGTGGCCATCGTCTGCGTGGGGGAAACGCTGGCCGAGCGCGAGGAAGGGCGGACGCTGGAGGTGGTCGGCGGGCAACTGGCGGGGTCCCTGCCCGATGGTGTCACGGCGGCCAACACCGTTGTGGCCTACGAGCCGGTCTGGGCCATCGGCACCGGCAAGGTGCCGACGCTGGACGAGATCGGCGAGGTGCACGCTGCGCTGCGCGGCGCGCTGGTGGCGCGGTTCGGCGCCGGCGAGGCGGCGGGCGTCCGGTTGCTGTACGGCGGGTCGGTGAAACCCGGGAACGCGACCGAGATCTTCGGCGTGGCCGATGTCGACGGCGCTCTGGTGGGCGGCGCGTCGCTGAAAGCGGCGGATTTCTCGGGCATCATCGCCGCGCTGGCCGCCAGCTGAACACGCCGAACGCGGCGGCGGCGGGCGTGTGGTTCGCGCAGGAACAGGGGCGGATCAGGCCCCGGTGACGTCGTGGTCCCAAAGCCACGCGTAGCGCGACAACGCGGCGCCCGGGGCAAGGGCGCCGCCAAGACGCAGAGCGGCGTGGGCGAGCGTTCGGGCGGGCCCGGCAAGGTGGTAGTTGCGGGCGTTGGCGGTGGCCGCGTCGATCACGCGCACCGCACGGTCGCGACGCAGCGCCTGATAGGCGGGCAAGGCCCGGGCCGGCGGTTCCGAAGACAGGCACGCGGCGAGCGTCCAGGCGTCTTCCAGCGCGAGATTGGCGCCCTGTGCAAGGAACGGCAGCGTGGGATGTGCCGCGTCACCAAGAATCGCCAGCCGCTGGCCGTGCCAGCGCGCAGCCACCGGGTGCCGGAAAAGCCCCCACAGGAACACCTGATCCAGCCCATCGAGGAGCGCCCGGACGTCCGGGGCGAACTCCTTGAAGGCATTGCGGAAATTCACGGGCGTATCCAGGTGGTTCCAGCCCTCGTCGGCCCAGTCGTCGCGTTCCTCTACCCCCACGAGGTTGAGCAGGGTTCCGTCGCGCAGCGGATAGGCCACAAGGTGCCGCCCCGGACCCATGAAGACGCGGGCCTCGGGCGGGGTCCCGGCGGGTGCGGGCACCAGGGCGCGCCAGGCCACCTGACCAGTGAAAAAGGGCGTGGCCTCGGCGTTCAGCGTGGCGCGGGTGCGGGCGTGCAGGCCATCGGCGCCGATGGCAAGGTCGGCGGTCTCGGTCCGGCCATCGCCAAGGGAAAGCCGGACGACGTCGGCGGTTTCCGTGACATTCTCGACCTTTGCCCCGGTCTCGACGCTGATTCCGGCGCGCTGCACTGCATCGGCCAGAAGGCCGATCAGATCGGCACGGTGCATCAGCAGGAAGGTCTTGCCCGGCAGGCGGCCCGCAAGGTCGAGGGTCAGCACGTCACGGCCCGTCCGCCCGTCGGCGAGGCGCACGGCGCGGCTGGCGGTGGCGGCGGCGCGCGCGCCCTGCCCCAGCCCCAGCGCATCGAGCACGCGCATCCCGTTGGGGCTGATCTGAAGCCCGGCGCCCACCTCGACGATGGCCGGGGCGCGCTCCAGAACGCGCACCGACGCACCACGGGCGGACAGCGCAAGGGCAGCGGCCAGACCGCCGATGCCGGCGCCGATCACGGCAATGCGGGTTGAGCTCAGCATGTCCAAAGGGCGCGTGCGAAGCGCGCAAGACCGCGCTTCGTCCCATTCGGGCGGGGGCCGCGATCAGTCGTCGCGATGCACCTTCTCGCGGCGTTCATGCCGTTCCTGCGCCTCAAGCGTCATCGTGGCAATCGGGCGCACGTCCAGACGCTTCAGCGAAATCGGCTCTCCGGTCTTTTCGCAGTATCCGTATTCGCCCTCGTCGATCCGCCGCAGGGCGGCGTCGATCTTGGCGACCAGCTTGCGCTGGCGGTCGCGGGTGCGCAATTCCAGCGCGCGGTCGGTTTCCTCGCTGGCGCGGTCGGCGATGTCGGGGACGTTTCGGGCGCTGTCCTGAAGGCCCTCGATCGTGTGCTTGCTGTCGTCAAGCAGGTCGGACTTCCACTCCTGAAGCTTGCGGCGGAAGTACTCGAGCTGGCGTTCGTTCATGAACGGTTCGTCCTCGGCCGGTTGGTAATCGTCAGGAATAAATATCTCGGCTTTCATCCCGCTTTCCCCTTGCTCGCCGGATGCATCGATTCTTTCAGGCTGTGTCATCCGGTCCCTCCACGGCGCCCGTGTAGCGGAAGGGGCACCCCTTGTCACGCCCCCATCGGCGCGTCGAAGGGCCCCGCTTGCGGTGCGATCACCCTGTGGTAAAGTCAGTTGAAAATAACGGCACAGAGCTCTGAAATTCACATGAAATTTACCGGAACGGACGCCTATGTCGCGACCGATGACCTGACCGTTGCGGTCAACGCCGCCGTAACGCTGGAACGCCCGCTGCTGGTCAAGGGCGAGCCGGGCACCGGCAAGACCGAACTGGCACGGCAGGTGGCGGCAAGCCTGGGGCTGCCGATCCTGGAATGGCACATAAAGTCGACCACCAAGGCGCAGCAGGGGCTTTACGAATACGATGCCGTCAGCCGCCTGCGCGACAGCCAGCTTGGCGACCCGCGCGTCAACGACGTGGCCAACTATATCCGCAAGGGCAAGTTGTGGCAGGCCTTCGATGCAGAGGGCAAATGCGTCCTGCTGATCGACGAGATCGACAAGGCCGACATCGAATTTCCGAACGACCTTCTGCAGGAACTCGACCGGATGGAGTTCCATGTCTACGAGACAGGCGAGACGGTGCGCGCGCGCACCCGACCCATTGTCATCATCACCTCGAACAATGAAAAAGAGTTGCCCGACGCCTTCCTGCGGCGCTGTTTCTTCCACTACATCCGCTTTCCGGACATGGACACGATGCGGCGCATCGTCGAGGTGCACCATCCGGGCCTGAAAGATCACCTTTTGACCACGGCGCTGACACAGTTCTACGAAATCAGGGAGATTGACGGCCTGAAAAAGAAACCGTCGACGTCCGAAGTTCTGGATTGGCTGAAACTGTTGCTTGCAGAGGATCTGACGGCGGACGACCTGAAGCGGGAGGGCAAGAGTGCCCTGCCGAAGTTGTATGGTGCGCTTCTGAAGAACGAGCAGGACGTGCACATGTTCGAGCGGCTGGCCTTCATGGCCCGTGGGCAGAGGTAAGGGGTGACATGACACTGGAAGTTCGTCCGGTCTTTGAAGGTGACGAAGCCGCCTGGCGGCGGCTATGGACGGATTACCTGACGTTCTACGAGACGTCTGTCGGGGAAGAGGTCTACCGCACGTCCTTTTCGCGGCTTCTTTCCGACGAGCCGGCCGAGTTTCATGGGCGTCTCGCGGTGCTTGACGGCGCGCCGGTCGGGCTGGTGCATTTCGTCTTTCACCCGCACATGTGGCGGGTCGAGAACGTGTGTTACCTTCAGGATCTTTACGCCGATCCCGACGTGCGCGGTCGCGGCATCGGGCGCGCGCTGATCGAGGCGGTCTATGCGGCCGCCGACGCCGCGGGAAGTCCCACGGTCTATTGGCTGACGCAGACGTTCAACGCCGAGGCGCGCAAGCTATACGACCGGATCGGGACGGTATCGCCCTTCATCAAGTACAATCGGGCCTGAACGGTGCGGAGCGTTCTTCTGCTTTGCGCGGGGCTTGCCCTTGCCGGATGCGCCACCGCCCCGCAGACAGAGGTCGCCGCGCGGCTGTCGACCGCGCCGGATGCCTTGCCCCCGATGAAGACGTTCGCGGGCGCGGGCGCATTGGTCACGCAACGCTCGAACACAGATGTCGCGCGCGATTTCCTCGATCTCAGTTTTCAGCTTGAAAGCGGGCGCGCGCTGCCCGTGCTGACCCGGTTCGAGGGCGAGATCACGCTGCGCGTGACCGGTATGGTGCCGCCTAGCCTTGAGCCGGACCTCAAGAAACTGCTGACCCGCCTGCAGCGCGAGGCCGGAATCTCGATCCGGCGGGTGGGCGCGGGCGAACGCGCCTCGATCACCATCGAGGCGCTGGCGCGCGACGAGATGCGGCGGCTGGTGCCGCACGCGGCCTGTTTCGTGGTGCCGCGCATCACCAGCTGGGAAGCCTTCCGCCGCGAACGCCGCAGTTCCAAGGTGGACTGGACGACGCTGACCCGGCGCGAGGAACTGGCCATATTCCTGCCCGGCGACGTCGCGCCGCAGGAGATCCGCGATTGCCTGCATGAAGAGCTTGCGCAGGCGCTGGGTCCGCTGAACGACCTTTATCGGCTGCCCGACAGCGTCTTCAACGACGACAACTTCCATACGGTGCTGACCGGGTTCGACATGCTGGTCCTGCGGGCCTATTACGCGCCCGAACTGACCTCGGGGATGTCGCGCGAGGATGTGGCACAGCGGATGCCGGGCATCCTGTCGCGGCTGAACCCCGGGGGCGAGCGGCGCATCTCGCGGCCCGCGGCGGCCACGCCACGCGGATGGATCGAGGCGATAGAGACGGCGCTGGGACCGCGCACGCCCCAAAGCCGCCGGGTCGAGGCGGCGCGGCGGGCGGTCAGCATCGCGCGGGCGCAGAACTGGGCTGACGCGCGCATGGCCTTCAGCCTGTTCGCGCTGGGGCGGCTGACACTGGCGACAGAGGCCGACGTGGCGCTGGCGTCCTTTTTACAGGCCCGTCAGATCTACAGGCTGCGCCCGGAGACCCAGCTTCACGCGGCGCATGTGGCGATGCAGCTTGCCGCCTTTGCCCTGTCGTCAAACCAGCCCGATGCCGCGGTGGAACTGGTTGACGCCAGTCTGGCGCCGGTGGAGCAGGCGGAAAACGCGGCCCTTCTGGCGACGCTTCTGATGATAAAGGCCGAGGCGCTGGCCTTGCAGGGCCAGACACAGCGGGCGCGTCAGGTGCGGCTCGACAGTCTGGGCTGGGCGCGCTACGGGTTCGGCTCTGACGCAGAGGTGCGGGCGCGGGCGGCCGAGATCGCCGCGCTGAGCCCGCTTCGCCCGAGGAGCTGACATGATCGTATTCCTGGCCGCGCTGGCCGGTGCGCTTTGGGGCGCCTACCTTGCCCGAAGCCGCAAGGGCAATGCCTATGACATGGCGCAATACGCCGTGGGATTCGCGATCTTCTTCGCGATCGCGGCGCTTTTGCTGTCGCTGGTGCTTTCGCGGGTCCTGATGTAGCCTGAGACCCATGTTTCTGCCGTTCTTCGACAACCTTCGCGACGCCGGTGTGCCCGTCAGCCTGCGCGAATACCTGTCCTTTCTGGAAGGCATGAAGGCCGGGTTGGTGACCTATGACGTCGAGGGGTTCTACTACCTCGCCCGGACCGCCATGGTGAAGGACGAGCGCCACATCGACCGTTTCGACCGGGCCTTTGCGAAGACCTTCGAGGGGCTGGCGAACATCTCGGCAAAGCAGGTGCTGGAGGCGGTCGAGATTCCCGGCGACTGGCTGGAGAAACTGGCCGAAAAGCACCTGACAGAGGCCGAGAAGGCCGAGATCGAGGCTCTGGGCGGATTCGACAAGCTGATGGAGACGCTGCGCGAGCGCCTGGCCGAGCAGGAAGGCCGGCATCAGGGTGGGTCCAAGTGGATCGGGACGGCGGGAACCTCGCCCTTCGGGGCGCATGGCTACAACCCCGAGGGCGTGCGCATCGGGCAGTCCGAAAGCCGTCACCAGCGCGCCGTCAAGGTCTGGGACAAGCGCGAGTTCCGCGACTTCGACGACAGCGTCGAGATCGGCACGCGCAACATCAAGGTGGCGCTGAAGCGGCTGCGCAAGTGGGCGCGCGACGGGGCCGACGAAGAGCTTGACCTGTCGGGGACGATCCGCGCGACAGCGGAACACGGATACCTTGACGTCAAGACCCGGCCCGAGCGGCGCAACGCGGTCAAGGTGTTGCTGTTTCTGGACGTGGGCGGGTCGATGGACCCGCATGTCAAGGTGGTGGAAGAGCTGTTCTCGGCGGCCAAGGCCGAGTTCAAGCATCTCGAACACTTCTACTTCCACAACTGCCTTTATGAAGGTGTCTGGCGCGACAACCGGCGGCGCTGGAACGCACAGACCCCCACGCGCGAGGTGCTGCGGACCTACGGGTCGGACTACAAGTGCATCTTCGTGGGCGATGCCTCGATGAGCCCCTACGAAATCGCCTTTGCCGGCGGCGCGAACGAGCACTGGAACGCCGAGGCCGGTCAGGTCTGGCTGGAACGGGCGCGCGACCAGTGGGCGGGCAGTCTCTGGATCAACCCGGTGCCGGAACGGTTCTGGCCCTACACCCAGTCGATCGCGATGATCCGGCAGATCATCGGCGCCGAGCGCATGGTGCCGATGACGTTGGAGGGGATCGAGCGGGGTATGAAGATTCTGGGCCGCTAGGGCGCGGATTTCGCGTGTAATCCGCAAGGTGTTGCGCAAGGTTGGGCACGTGAACCGAAAGGAGTGTGCCCATGGCCCTGCATTTCACCGCCGAGGAATTCGCAGACCGGCAGACGCGCGCGGCGCGCGCCGTGTCAGATGCTGGACTGGAGGCGATCCTGCTATTCGCGCCCGAAAGCCAATACTGGCTGACGGGCTACGACACCTTCGGGTTCGCGATGTTCCAGTGCATGGTGCTGACGGCGGGCGGGGACATCGCGTTGCTGACGCGGCCGCCCGACCGGTTGCAGGCGCTTGAAACCTCTGTCCTGACCGAGCGGCAGATCCACCTTTGGGTGGATCGGGCGGGCGTGGCGCCGGCGGAAGAACTGAAATGGCTGGTGTCCGCCATGGGTGTGGGCGGACCGGTCGGGATAGAGACCCGGACCGCCGGGCTGACACATGCCAACGGGCGCGCCGTCGAGGCCGCGCTGGGCGATCTTGTCGAGGCGTCGGACCTGATGCCGGCGCTGCGGCGGGTGAAGTCACCTGCCGAGATCGCCCACATCCGCCGGGCCGCGGAATTGTCCGACGATGCGCTGGACGCCGCCATTGCCACGACACGCCCCGGTGCGTTCGAGGGCGACATTCTTGCCGCCATGCAGGGCGCGGTGTTCCGTGGCGGCGGCGGATACGCGGGCAACGAGTTCATCCTCGGGTCGGGATCCAGCGCGTTGCTGTGCAGATCGCACGCGGGGCGGCGGCATCTGGATGCCACGGACCAGCTGACGCTGGAATGGGCCGGCACCCATGCCCGATATCATGCCGCGATGATGCAGACGCTGGTCATCGGCACGCCAAGCGACGCCCAGCGCGCCATGCACGCCGCCGCGCACGAGGCGCTGGAGGCCTGCGAGACCGCGATCCGCCCCGGGCGGCCCATGTCAGAGGTCTATGACGCCCATGCCCGCGCCTTCGACGCGCACGGGTTCCAGCACGCGCGGATGAAGGCCTGCGGCTATCCGATGGGCGCGATCTTTGCGCCGATCTGGGTGGAGTTCCCGATGTTCTACGAGGGCAACACACTGGAGATGCAGGAAAATCAGGTATTCTTTCTGCACATGATCCTGATGGACGACACCGCGGGCCTTGCGATGTGCCTTGGCCATTCGGTGCTTGTCGGCGCCAACGGGGTGGAACGGCTGTCACGCCACGCGCCGGACCTGATCGCACTGTAATGTCGCGCCTGCTCGGGGTCTTTCGAACGCATCCGTTCCTGTCCACGGGGCTGGTGCTGGCGCTGGCGGCCACGCTGTTTTTTGCCGGACGCGCGACGATGTTCGCGGTCTACTGGGCCGATCCGGCACACCGCGACCAGCCCATTCAGGGCTGGATGACGCCGCGCTACGTGGCGATGTCGTGGGACCTGCCGCCAGAGGTTCTGCACGAGGCGCTGGGACCGGCCATGCCAGAGCCGGGCGCGCGCAAGACGCTGGCCGAGATCGCGGCGGATACGGGTATCCCCCTGCCCCGGCTGGCCGGACAGATCGAGGCCGCGGCCGAGGCGCACCGGGCGGAGCGGCCCTAATGGAAACGCTGCTGGAGCTGGTGACGGGCTACGGCGTGCTGCTGATCATGGGGGCCACCTTTCTGTCGTGCCTTCTGCTGCCGATCCCCAGCTCGCTTATCATGCTGACCGGGGGGGCGTTCGTTGCCTCGGGGGACCTGGGTTTCTGGTCCGTGGCCGGGGCCGCCTATGGCGGTGCGCTGCTGGGCGACCAGGTCGGGTATCGCGTCGGCCGGATGGCGGGGGCCCCGCTGATTGAGCGGCTTGGCAGGTCGCCGGCACGGGCGCGCCTGATCGCGCGGGCGCGCGACCTGATCGACCAGCGCGGCGGGCTGGGCGTCTTCTTTTCCACGTGGCTGGTGGCTCCACTTGGGCCTTGGGTGAACCTGATCGCGGGCGCAGGCGGGCTGGGTGCGCTGCGTTTCACCCTGTGGGATGCCGCCGGAGAGGCGATCTGGGTCGGCATATACGTGGGCGCTGGATACCTGTTCGCCAGCCAGATCGAGACGCTGGCGGGGCTGGCCGGCAATATCTCGGGCGCGCTGGCGGCGGGCGTGGTGGCGGTGGGACTTGCGGCATGGCTGCGCGCGGCGCTGCGGGCCGACCGCGACAAGACGCCAAGGGGCGACGGATGACCCCGATGCAACGGCTCGCCGCGGTCTTCGCCATGACCGATGCTGTCTGGGAGCGTCATGCAAACCCCTGGTCCGGCTACACCCGCTTCGTCATCCTTCCGCTTGCGGTGCTGGCGATCTGGGCGCGCGTCTGGATCGGGGCATGGTGCCTTGTGCCGCTTGGGCTGTTGCTGGTCTGGACCTGGGTGAACCCACGCGCCTTTCCCCCGCCAGCCGATACCGAGGCATGGATGACGCGCGCCGTGCTTGGCGAGCGGGTCTGGCTGAACGCCCGTTCAATTCCGATTCCCCGCCACCACGCGCGCGCGGCCGCCTTGCTGGCCTGGCTTCCGGTGGCGGGTGTGCTGCCGATGGTCTGGGGGCTTGCCGCCCTCGACCCCTGGGCGGCGGGGCTTGGCACGCTGATCGTGATCCTGGCCAAGCTGTGGTTTCTTGACCGGATGGTCTGGCTTTGGGACGAGATGCGCCCGCACGCGGCCTATCGCGCCTGGCACCGCCCGCGCGGCTGAGGCTTGCGCCTGCGCCGGGGCGAGGCCATCGTGAGGACAAAGGGAGTAACGCCATGTCCGATGCGCCGGTCTTCGACATCGACCCCGCCGCCTTTCACGCCGATCCCTACCCCACGCTGGCGCGGATGCGGGCCGAAGCGCCCATCGCCCGCGTGCCACAGCTGGGCGCCACGCTTTTCACCCGGCGCGCGGCGATCTTTCGCGAGGAAAAGCGGGTCGAGACGTTTTCGTCGTTGCAGCCCGGCGGTTTGATGACCGTGCTGATGGGCGAGAACATGATGCGCAAGGATGGCGAGGCGCACGCGGCCGAGCGCAAGGCGACCTTTCCCGCGTTTTCGCCGCGCACGGTCCGCGACCACTGGATGGCGCGGTTCCGCGACCGCACGGCAGGTATCCTCGACCGGCTGGCGCCGCTGGGGGGCTGCGACCTGGTGCGCGACTATGCGATGGCGGTCTCGGGCGAGGCACTGATTGCGATCACCGGGCTGGAAACGATGGACTGGCGCGAGATGGACCGGGTCAGCCAGGGCATGATCGACGGGATATCGAATTACCTTGGGGACCCGCAGGTCGAGGCACGCTGCAACGACTGCACCGCCTTGATCGACCGGCACATCGACGGGATGCTGCCTGTCTGCCGCGAAACGCCGAACCTGTCGCTGCTCTCTGTCCAGATCGAGGCCGGGCTGCCGATGGACAGCGTGCGCGCCAACGTGAAACTGGCGATCTCCGGCGGCCAGAACGAGCCGCGCGACGCCATCGCCGGCGCGGCCTGGGCGCTTCTGACCCATCCCGACCAGTTGCAGCTGATCCGCGACGGTCAGGCCACATGGCGCGATGCGTTCGAGGAATACGCGCGCTGGATCTCTCCCATCGGGATGTCGCCGCGCCGGGTGGCGCGCAAGGACACGGTGGATGGCGTCAGCTTCGACCCCGAGGAGCGGGTGTTCTTCATGTTCGGCTCGGGCAACCGGGACGAAGCCGCATGGGACGCGCCCGAGGTGTTCGACATCACCCGCGATACGGCCGGGTCCTTGTCCTTTGGCGCGGGGCCGCATTTCTGCGCCGGGGCCGCGGCCAGCCGGGCGCTGATTTCCGAGGTCGCCCTTCCGATGCTGTTCGAGCGTCTGCCGGGGCTGCGGCTGGCGGGCGATGTGCCCTTTGCAGGATGGGCGTTCCGGGGGCCGCTGTCGGTGCCCGTGGCCTGGGATGCCTGAGGCCTTCGCCACAGCGCCCCTGACGCCGGACCGCTGGGCGGATTTCGAAACCGTCCTGGGGGCAAGCGGCGCCAGCGGCTGCTGGTGCATGTACTGGCTTACGGCGGGCAGCGCCGCGTTTCGCGACGGGGCGAAGGGCGGGTCGGACGGCGCGAACCGGGCGGCGTTCCGGGCCGTGGCGGACCGCGCGCCGCCGGGGCTGCTGGCCTATGCCGGGACCGAGGCGGTGGGCTGGGCGCGGGTGATGCCGCGCGCGGCGCATCCCGGCCTCGACCGGTCGCGGTTCTTTCGCACGGACCTGCCCGTTGACGGTGTCTGGTCGCTGTCGTGCTTTCGGGTGCGCGCGGGCTGGCGCGGGCGGGGGCTGACGCGGGTGCTGGCCGAGGCCGCGCTGGCGTTTGCGCGCGCGCAGGGCGGCACCTGGCTGGAGGTGTACCCCACCGACACCGAGGTCCGCCGCTCGCCGCAGGCCGTCTATACCGGGGTGGCATCGACCTTTCGCGCCCTGGGGTTCGAGCAGGTGCAGCGGCTGGATCCGATGAAACCGATGATGCGAAAGGCGCTGTGAGCGCGCGCGCTCTGGACGTGGGCCGCGGCGCCCCCATATCTGCACCATGCTGAAGTTCACCCCGATCCTTCTGGCGATCATGTACGCCCTTGTAATGTACCGCTTCTCGGCGTGGCGCACCGCGCGCGAGCTGGACGCGCAATCTAGCGAGCTTGCCGATGCGCGGCTGAAGACGCTGACCGACCGGATGGCGGCGGCGCTCGACCTGCCGCGCATCCGGGTGAACCTCTACGAGGTCGACCCGGTGAACGGTCTGGCCGCCCCGGACGGGCGCATCTTCATCACGCGCGGGTTCTACAACAAGTACCGCGCCGGCGAGGTGACGGCAGAGGAACTGGCCAGCGTCATCGCACACGAGCTTGGGCATGTTGCGCTGGGCCACACGCGCAGGCGGATGATCGACTTTTCGGGGCAGAACGCGCTGCGCACGGCGCTGGCGATGGTGCTGTCGCGATTCCTGCCCGGGATCGGGGTGATGATCGCCAACGCGCTGACGACGCTTCTTGCCGCGCGCCTGTCGCGGGCCGACGAATACGAAGCCGACGCCTATGCCGCCGCCCTGCTGACAAAGGCCGGGATCGGCACCGGGCCGCAGAAATCGCTGTTCGGCAAGCTGGAGGCGCTGACGCGCACCAACATGGGCGCCATGCCGGCCTGGCTGATGAGCCATCCCAAGACCGAGGAACGGATCAAGGCGATCGAGACGCTTGAAGGCCGCTGGGGCGTCGAGGGGAAATGACCGGGGCGGTCGCGCCGATGGCCGGTTGATCGCCCGGGACGCACGCCTATGCTTGCGCGAGCGATGGAGTTGCCCATGACAGATGCCCTTGCCGCCTGCGCCAACCTGCCCGTGAAGGATTTTGCTCCCGATGAGCCACTTGTGACAGAGGGCGGTGCGGGCGGACGCCTTTACGTGCTGATCGCCGGGGAAGTCCGCGTGACGCGCGGCGGCACCGAGGTCGCGCGCATCCGCACCCCCGGCGCGCTTTTCGGAGAGATGTCGGTGCTTCTGGACATCCCCCACAGCGCCAGCGTGATCGCCGTGACGCCGGTGCGCGCCCATGTGTCCGAGGATGCGATGGGATTCATAGAGGCGACGCCGGCCATCGCCATCCACACCGCGCGCACGCTGGCGCAGCGGCTTTTCAGCACAACCGGTTATCTTGCGGACATCAAGCGGCAGTTCGCCGACAAGTCCGACCATCTGGGCATGGTCGACACCATTCTTGAAGAGTTGCTGCAACAGCAGCGCAGCGGGCGCGTCGCGCGCGCCGATTCCGCGGACGACCCGCGACTCTAAAGCCAGTCGGGAACACCGGTCGCCGGTTCCGGCCGCGCGCCGGGCGAGTTCAGATCCAGCGTCTCGGTCCCGGCGATCGAATGCCACATCGCCTTGCCCAGCTCGGTGTCGAGGATGATGTGGGCGGGCATCTCGCCGGGCTGCTGACCCATGTTGAACACCCAGCTGTCCCCGATGCGGTCCGCCCAGGCGCCCTGGCCTATGAACGGGGCCTGATGCACATGGCCCGACAACACGATCTTGGGGCGATAACGCGCGATCCAGTCCGCCAGCGCCGGATCGCCGAAATGGCGGCTTCCCCCCCAGCTGGTCGGACTGTCGGCCGGGGGCGCATGGTAAACCCAAAGCCAGGGCAGGTCGGCGCCCTTCTGTGCGTCGTGCTCCAACTGGCGGGAGATGGCATCGCGCGTCCCGGGGCCGTCCCACCACGGAAAGACCGATACGCGCAGGCCGTCGAGAGCAATGCACGCGCCGTCGGCGATCAGCCCCGCGCCCGCCAGTTCTGTCAGCCAGCCTGCAAGGCGTTCCTCGCCCTCGGCGGCGCCGTCGAGATCATGGTTGCCCGAGCAGACGAACAGGCGCGTGCGTTCGGACAGCTTGCGCAGGTAGGTGCGGACCACGACGATCTGCGCATCGATGTCCACCATCGAGGCGATCTCCAGCAGGTCTCCGGCGATCACGACGGCATCGAAATCCGGCGCGGCGTCAAGCAGCCAGTCATACTGTTTCAGCGCATAGTGCAGATCGGCGACGACGAGCAGTCGCATCGTTCGGGCGTCCTCCTCCCCTTGGGTCGCGGACCTTCAGCCTGCGGCGGCGCGTACGGTTCGTCAACCTTGGCGCAGCGCCTGTCCGGCCAGTGCCTTGCCCAGACGCGGCAGGCGCGCCTTCTTGAGCAGTCGCCGGATATCCCAGGGCTCTGCCGACAGACGCTCGGCTTCGGCGCGCACGGTTTCGGCAGCGCGGGCGACCTTTTCGGGGTGATCCTGCCAGAAGGCGCGCAGAAAGGCGTCCGGGTCTTCGCGGCGAAGCCCTTCCTCGGCAAGGATGCCCCGTGGAAAATCTGCCGCGTTCGAGGTGATGACGACATCGGCCGATCCGGCGATGGCACTGGCCAGAACGTGGACGTCGGCGGCATCGGGCAGCCAGAGCCGCGCCTCCAGCCCGGGGGCCGGGCGCACCTCTGCCTCGGGCCACCTGGCCCGCAAGAGCGCGATCTCGCCCCGTGCCTGTGCCTCGCCCCCGGGGCCCAGTTTGGCGGCGGCGCGTGCCCATTCCTCCAGGATGCGGGCCGACCAGAGCGGGCGGAACAGACCCTCTGCCGCGACGGCCAGCAGAACTTCTCGCATCACGGTGGGATAAAGAACGCAGGCGTCAAGAACCGCCTTCACGGCATGATCCGCAGGAACAGCGCCTTGAGATAGCCGGTTTCGGCCAGCGCCGGGTGCTGCGGATGGTCCGGCCCGGCGGACCCGGTGTGGATGATCTGTGACCTGCGCCCGGCACGGCCCACGCCACGCAGGCTGGCGGTGCGAAAACGGTCGAGGTCGGCGGCATGAGAGCAGGAACACAGGACGAGGTAGCCGCCCGGCTCCACCAGCCCGGCCGCAAGCTTCGCCACGCGTTCATAGGCGCGCAGCCCGGCCTCCAGCGCGGGCTTGGCCGGCGCGAACGCGGGCGGGTCGCAGACGACGAGGTCGAAGGCCGCGGCTTCCGCCGCAAGAGCCTCCATCACTGCAAAGGCATCGCCCTGCCGGGTGTCGAATCGTGCGGCGGCGTCCATGCGCGCGGCCCCTTCGGCCGCGAGCGCCAGCGCCGGGGCGGACCCATCGACAGCCAGCGCGCTGGCGGCGCCACCGGCCAGCGCGGCCAGCGAGAAGCCGCCCACATGCGAGAAGACGTCGAGAACGCGCGCACCGCGGGCCAGTTGCCGGGCAAGGGCGTGGTTCGGGCGCTGGTCGAAGTAAAGCCCGGTCTTCTGGCCGCCCATCAGGTCGGCCATGTAGGTGGCGCCGTTCATCTGAACGGGCACCGGGCCGTCCAGCGCACCCGCAAGCACGGCGGACACATCGTCCAGCCCTTCCAGCCCGCGGGCACGCCCGCCGGCGTTCTTTACGATGGTCTTGACGCCCGCAACCTCGCGCAGGGCGTCGGCCAGCGGGTCAATCATCGCCTCGGCCCAGGCGGCGTTGGGCTGAATGACGGCGGCGTCGCCGAACCGGTCGATCACGACACCCGGCAGGCCGTCGGCCTCGGCATGGATCATGCGATAGAAGGGCTGATCGTACAGCCGGGCGCGGTGCGCAAGCGCAGCCGAGAGCCGCGCTGCGAGCCACGCCCGGTCGATCCGTGCTTCGGGATCGCGATCCATCAGACGGGCGATGATCTTCGAGCCGGGGTTGACCGCGACGAGGCCGAGCGCACGACGCTCTGCATCTTCCAGAACCGCCATGCTGCCCGGGGCCAATGCGCGGGTGCGGCGGTCGGTGACAAGCTCGTCGGCAAAAACCCAGGGTGCGCCGTGGCGAATGCGGCGAGGATCGGACTTGGGCCGAAGGCGAACAACGGGATAGGAGGACGGCTGCATGCCGTCCTCCTATCTGGCTTCCTGTCCCTCTGAAAGCCTAGAGCTTGTTGATCGCGCCGAGAATCCCTAGGTCCTCGGCAACGTAACCGCCCTCTTTTGTAAGTTCGTCGCGGATCACATGGGCCAGCTGGTCCTTGATGCGGACCTTCTGGGTGATGCCCTGGCGTTCCGCCTCGATCGCGGCACTGCCGCCCAACGCGTCGAAATCGGCGCGGATCATCTCGGCCGGGCGCAGCACGGCGCCGGTTTCGGCATCGAGCACGGTCAGCTGGAACTGGATCGCATGGACGCCGCCGATGGTATAGCGGGCCTTTTCTGTCACCGCGTGAAAGCGCGTGACAACGACATCGAGGATGACCGCACGGTCACCGTCCATGTCCTGAACGCCCAGCAAGAGACCGTCGGCGACGATCTGCCTTACCTGTTCATGGCGGTCTCCGAAGGGATCTTCGCGCCAGACGATATCACCACCGGGGTAGTAGCGGTTGGCCTCGGACACTGTCAGTTCGCGCGGGACAGAAACGTCGATGCGCGCCACGTGCACCGGAGTAAGCACCTGCTGCGGCGCCACGTTCTCAAGGCTGTCGGTTCCGGGAAGGTTTCGCGCAACCGCCGCGCTTTCGAGCGCGGTGTTGGGTGCCCCGCACGCCGCCAGTCCAGCGAGTGCCAGCGCAGCGAGAACCAGGCGCGCCTTTCCGGTAATGTCTTTGTTCATCACACTTGCCTCCAGGGCTTTCTGCCCCTTTTCATGGTGGCAAGGTCTCATCACTTTGCGGCGAGAATGGGAAAATCCCGGCTCAACACCGGGATTTTTTCAAGCCCCCGAGAGGGCCGTGCACGTCCGGAGTCAGGCCGTACGCGCGTTCTGTGCGCCGCTGCGGCGGCCACGAAACCAGGCAACAAGCGACACAATGCCGTCGCGCAGGGCCTGCGCGCGCAGAGCATTGGCTTGTTGTTCGATGGCGACGATGTCGGTGTAGGTGGTGGTCTGCTCGGTCATGGAAGGCTATCCTTGCTCAATCGGGTGTCGTTTCCCGACTGACATAGGCGCAGTCGCGGCCGGCGAACACGCACGATGCCGCAAGCCCGCCATGCAAATGCTGCAACGCAGAAAGTGCGCCCGTGCGACCAAGGATGTTGTTAGCGCTAACAAGTCGTGCTAGACGCGCAACAAAGACCCCACTCTGGAGCCGTCCATGTCGCTTGACCCGACCATAGCCCGCGTGACCGACCGGATCATTGAACGCAGCCGGGACAGCCGCAAGACCTACCTTGACCGCATGGCCGAAGCCGCAGCCGAGGGCCCGCGCCGCGCGCATCTGTCCTGCGGCAATCAGGCCCACGCCTATGCCGCGATGGGCGCCGACAAGGACAGCCTTGCCGCAGCGCGTGTTCCCAACCTGGGGATCGTGACATCCTATAACGACATGTTGTCGGCGCATCAGCCGTTCGAGACCTACCCAGCCCGCATAAAGGAGGCCGCCCGACGCGCCGGGGCCACCGCGCAGGTGGCTGGCGGCGTACCCGCCATGTGTGACGGCGTCACCCAGGGTCAGGTCGGGATGGAGCTTTCGCTGTTTTCGCGCGACGTGATCGCGCTGGCCACCGGCGTGGCGCTTTCGCACAACGTCTTCGACGCGACGGTCTATCTTGGGGTCTGCGACAAGATCGTGCCGGGCCTTGTCATTGCGGCGGCGACCTTCGGCTACATCCCCGGCATATTCATCCCGGCCGGGCCCATGGTGTCCGGCCTGCCCAACGACGAGAAGGCCAAGGTCCGCCAGCAGTTCGCCACCGGAGAGGTGGGACGCGACAAGCTGATGGAGGCCGAGATGGCCAGCTATCATGGCCCGGGCACCTGCACCTTCTACGGCACGGCCAACACCAACCAGATGCTGATGGAGGTGATGGGCCTGCACCTGCCGGGCGCGTCCTTTGTCAATCCGGGCACACCGCTGCGCGACGCGCTGACAGATGCCGCGACGGCGCGGGCGCTGGAGATCACGGCGCTGGGCAACAACTATCGTCCGGTCAGCGAGATCCTCGACGAAAAGGCCTTCGTCAACGGCATCGTCGGGCTGATGGCCACCGGAGGCTCCACCAACCTCGTGATCCACCTGCCCGCCATGGCGCGGGCTGCGGGCGTTCTGCTGGATGTCGAGGATTTCGACGACATCAGCCAGGCCACTCCGCTTATGGCCAAGGTCTATCCCAACGGACTGGCGGATGTGAATCACTTCCACGCCGCGGGCGGTCTTGGCTACATGATCGGGCAGTTGCTGGACGCAGGGCTCCTGCATCCCGACACCCGCACCATCGCGGGCGACGGGCTGGCGCGCTATACCGAGGAACCGCGCCTGATCGATGGGGCGCTGGGCTGGGTGCCCGGCCCGCGCGAGACGCTGAACGACAAGGTGCTGCGCCCCGCTTCGGACCCCTTCCAGCCGACCGGAGGCTTGCGCGAATTGAAGGGCTCTCTGGGCCGCGGGGTCATCAAGGTGTCGGCCGTCAAACCCGAGCATCGCAAGATCGAAGCCCCGGTGCGTGTGTTCCAGGACCAGGACGACGTGAAGGCCGCGTTCAGGCGCGGTGAATTCACGCAGGACACGGTGATCGTGGTGCGCTTTCAGGGCCCCCGCGCCAACGGGATGCCAGAGTTGCATGCGTTGACGCCAACGTTGTCGGTGCTGCTGGACCGGGGGCTGAAGGTGGCGCTGGTGACGGACGGGCGCATGTCGGGGGCGTCGGGCAAGGTGCCCGCGGCGATCCACGTCTGCCCAGAGGCCGTTGCCGGCGGGCCACTGGCCCGCCTGAAGGACGGCGACGTGGTGCGCCTTGACGCCGATGCAGGCACATTGGATGTCCTGGCTGACCTGTCCGACCGCGCCGTCGCCGCACCCGGCCTGTCCGGCAACGGACACGGGGTGGGCCGGGAACTGTTCACGATGTTCCGCCAAAGCGCGTGTGATGCCACGGATGGCGGCGCGGTGGTGGTGTAAGGAGACGAAGCGATGATGACCCCCGCCGAAGCAAGCCGGGCGACGCTGGAAATCTGCAAGATGGCGCCCGTGATCCCGGTGCTGGTGATCGAGGATGTCACCCATGCCCGTCCGCTGGCCGAGGCGCTGGTCGCGGGTGGCCTGCCCGCACTGGAAGTCACGCTGCGCACGCCCGCGGCACTGGACGTGATCCGCGCCATGGCCGCGGTGCCCGGTGGCATCGTGGGGGCCGGCACACTGCTGACCCCCGCGGACGTGAAGGCCGCCAAGGCCGCCGGCGCACGGTTTGGCGTCTCTCCGGGCGCGACCGACAGGCTGTTGGCCGCCTGCGAGGAGGAAGAACTGCCGCTTCTGCCCGGCGCCGCCACCGCGACCGAGGCGATGCGCCTTCTGGAGCGTGGCTATACCACGGCCAAGTTCTTTCCCGCCGAGGCGATCGGCGGCGCGCCGGCGCTGAAATCGCTGGCCGCACCCCTGCCGCAGATCACCTTCTGTCCCACGGGCGGCATCGGCCCCGACAATGCGCACGAATACCTGTCGCTTCCCAACACGGTCTGCGTCGGCGGGTCGTGGGTGGCGCCAAGGGACAAGATGGCCGCAGGCGACTGGGCGGAGATAGAGACACTGGCGCGCGCGGCCGCAAGCCTGGGTTAATCCGGATTGCCGCGCGCCCGGCTGCGCCAGCCGCCACGGCGGCGCGGTGCCGCGGCGCCGGCTAGCCCATCGGTCAGGACCTGTGTCATCGGATGGTCCGGCGCGCCCACGCCGTAGCTTTCGAGAAGAAGGCGTATCGCGGCGTCGGGGGCAAAGTCCTGCGGAAGGCGAATGGCCCAGTCGAGAAAGATCGACCGGCATTCGGGCGGACCTATGCCCTCGATCCGGTAGGCTTCGCGGATCAGGCCGATCCGGTCGATATCGTCCAGCGTCATGGGGCGCCCTTCTGGCTGTCTGGCAGGTCCGGTCTGCCCGCTGATATGGGAGAGCCAAGCGCGCCTGTCACCACCCTGTCTGCCGCGGCGGCGCGCTCGGCCAGCGCCGCTTCAAGCGTCGCCATGTCGGCCATACCCGTTTCGCGGAGGACAAAGGCGCGCCCGCCTTCGCCGATCGCGTCAGGGTCCAGAGTGTCGCCCGTCAGAAGGCGCGCCGCGGACTGAAGCTGCCAGCAAAGCCGATAGCTGTCCCGCACGATCGCCACCTGTGCGTCGGTCAGCCATCCACGGGCCGCGCCGGCGGCTAGCTGGCCATCGACATCGTTGTCGGGCGCCCCGGACAAAAGCGCCGAGGTCTGGGCCAGAAGCTCTGCATCCTGCATCCGCCCGGGGCCGCGCTTGGGTTCCAGCGCGCTTTCGGCAGGCCGGGCAGAGGCAAGACGCGCCCGCATCTCTGCCACGTCCGCAAGAATGGCGGCGGGGTCCTTCTCTTGGGCCAGCAGGTCGCGGCGGAACGCCTCGACGTCCCTGCCCAGGCCCGCATCGCCTGCCACGGCGCGTGCGCGGGTCAGCGCCAGATGCTCCCACGTCCATGCTTCGTCTTGCTGGTAGCTCTGAAAGGCGGCGAAAGAGGTCGCGACAGGGCCCTGCCGGCCCGAGGGCCGCAAACGCATGTCGACTTCGTAAAGCTTGCCGCCTGCCATCGGCGCGGTAAGGGCGGTGACCATGGCCTGCGTCAGGCGCGCGTAATAGGCGCGTGCGGCCAGCGGGCGGCGGCCGTCGGACGCCTCAACCCCGGCGGCATCGTAGATCACGATCAGGTCCAGGTCCGACATCGCCGACAGGCGCGAGGACCCCAGCGATCCCATGCCAAGAACCACCGCCCCCCGCCCCGGCGGCGACCCGTGCTTGCCCGTGAACTCTGCCACGACCACAGGCCAGAGCGCGGCCAGAATGGCATCTGCAAGTTCGGCGTATTGGCGGCCGGCCGTGTCCGCGTCGATCAGGCCGCGCAACTGATGCACGCCGATCCGGAAATGCCACTCTCTGGCAAGGCGCCGCGCGGTATCCAGGCGCGCCTCGTAGTCGGTCTGTTCGGCCAGAGCATCCGACAGCGACGCCGTCAGCGCCTTGCGTCCGGGCCAGCGCGCAAAGAAATCACCTCCGATCACAGCGTCCAGAACCTGTGCGTTGCGTCCCAAGTAATGCGCCAGCCCCGGCGCCGTGGCGGCGATATCGACGATCAGGTCGATCAGGTGGGGGTTGGCCTCGAACAGCGAGAACAATTGCACGCCTGCCGGAAGGCCCGACAGGAACCCGTCGAACTGCACCAGTGCCTCTTCGGGCCGCGCCGCCTTTTGCAGGCGGGCCAGTATCTCGGGGCGCAACCGGTTGAAGATTTCCACGGCGCGGTCAGAACGGAGGGCGGGATACCGCTTCCATCCATCGACGATGTCGCGCGCCTTGTCCGATATCTCGGGCGCGGGGCGGGCCGCGCCGGGGGCGAAGAAGCCCTCTGTCAGCGCGTGCACCCGGTCCAGGCGTTCTGCGATTTCAGCGCGCAATCCCGTTGCGTCACGGCCCATGAACGCGGCCAGCCGGTCAAAGCCCTCGGCCGAGGTCGGGAGCGCATGTGTCTGGGCATCGGCGATCATCTGAAGCCGGTGCTCGACCTCGCGATGCGCGCGGTAGTCATCGGTCAGCTGTTGCGCCACCTCCCCGGGGACCCAGCCACGTGCGGTGAGGCGCGCCAGGCCCGGCACCGTCCCGCGCACCCGCAGCTCGGCATCCCGTCCCCCCGCGATCAGTTGCCGTGTCTGGGTGAAGAACTCGATCTCGCGGATGCCGCCGGCGCCCAGCTTCATGTCATGGCCTTCAAGCTGGCGCTTTCCCCCCAGCTTCTTGTGTTCGCGGATACGCAGGCGCATGTCGTGGGCATCCTGGATCGCCGCGAAGTCGAGGTGCCGGCGCCAGACGAACGGGCGCAGGCGGTCCAGAAAGCCCTGCCCTGCCGCGATGTGCCCGGCCGCGGGCCGCGCCTTGATATAGGCGGCACGCTCCCATGTGCGGCCTTCAGCCTCATAGTAGCTTTCGGCGGCGTTCATCGACAGGCACACGGGTGTGACGGCGGCATCGGGGCGCAGGCGCAGGTCAGTCCGGAAGACATAGCCGTCGCCCGTCAACTCGCTCAGTGTCGCGGTCATCCGCCGGGTGGCCCGCACCAGCACCGCGCGCGCCTCGTGCAGGTCGTCGGGGTCGTAGAGATCGCCGTCGAACAGGCAGATCAGGTCGATGTCGGACGAATAGTTCAACTCGTCCGCCCCCATCTTGCCCATGGCCAGCGCCACCCAGCCACCGGTGTCATCGGGGTCGGTGCCGCGCCGCAAGGGCAGCTTGCCCCGCGCCATGTCGGGCGCCAGCGCAACCCGAAAAGCCCGGTCCACCGCGATGTCGGCCAGCCGCGTCAGCGCGCCCGTCACCTTTTCCAGTGGCCATGCACCGCCAAGGTCCGCCAGCGCCGCAAGCAGCGCCACGCGCTGCTTTGCCTGCCGCAGCCCGGGCCCGACCGCCGCACCCGAAAGCGCCGCTGCCCCGGACAGGACATGCGACAACGCCAAGTCGGGGTCGTCGGACAGCGCGGCAGCCAGCCAGTCGCGCTCTTTTCCGATCAGGCCCGAAAGGTATGGCGAACAGCCCGCTGTCCCCGCCAGAAGCGCACGCAACTCTGGCGCGAGTTCGGGAAACAACGCCGCGGCCTCGGCCCCGCGTTCGGGGTCGTGCGGATCGGGACAGCGGGTCAATCTTGCGGCAAGGCTCATGCCGCCGAGTTGAGGCGAGGCGTGCGCCGGGGTCAAGCGGGCTTGCACAGTGACCGCAGGCTTCCCATAACGCCAGCCATGAGCAAAAGCATGACACGTGTGATCGCGGCACTGGATGCCGCGGGGCTGGCCGCAGAGATCAAGGAAACCGACGCCGCGCGAACGGCGCAGGAAGCCGCGGATGCGGTCGGCTGCCATATCGATCAGATCGCCAAGTCCATCATCTTCCGGGCCGAGACAAGTGGTGCGGCGGTGCTGTTCCTGACAGCCGGAGGAAACCGCGTGGATGCGGCCAAGGCCACCGCGCTTGCCGGCGAGGCGCTTGACAAGGCCGACGCCGCCCTGATCCGGGCACAGACGGGCTTTGCCATCGGGGGCGTCTCGCCCGTTGGCCACCTGTCGCCGATCCGTGCGTGGATGGATCCGCGCCTGCTGGAATTCGACGTTGTCTGGGCTGCGGCGGGCACGCCCCGGCACGTCCTTGCCATTGCGCCGGGCGATCTGGTGCGCGTCACCGGCGCAACGGTCGCTGACTTCACCGGCTAGCGGCGGCGCGACAGGGCATCGCGATCCGCCCCACCGATGCGCCGACGCTGCGCCGTGTCGCCCCCGCTGATGAGGAGAAGGTCATCCTCCGGCCATGCCGGTTCCGGAAGACGAGCGTCTGTGCCATCGCGCAGGCACCAGAGCGCCGGGGGGCCGCGCAGGCGCGGGCCATCAGACCCGCCGAGACCCAGGCAGGCTGTGCGTTGACACCTAATCCTGCAGTGAGGGCGGAAGAGGGCGGATGAATGGGGATGAGGCCGGATGGGCCTTGTTTTCAAGGCTGCGACGTGTGGTGACGGCGCTGGCGGGGCGGTTTGGGCGTGTCATGCAGTCGGGGCCGAAACGGCGCTGTCGGGCGGGCTGGGGCGCCTGGGCGCGGTGATGGGCGGGGTGTGGCGCGGACGCGCGAAAAGCCCTTTTAAACAAGGATGAAACGGGCCTTCAGGGAAGGCTTCAATGCCTCCAAAGCGGTCAGCGCAGCGCAAGGAAGTGGGAACTGCGCTTCCCAGTTCTCTCGCGAGTTCCCACTTCCGGGTTAACCGCCGGAGCACAAAGGAAAAACCGCCGACCAAATGGCATGATCGGCGGCCTGGAACTGGGAAGCGATTTTCGGGAAGCCCTACTCGAAAGACAGATCGAACAGTTTCCAGCTTCGTGGATCGTAGGGATCGCTTTCGGGCGTCACCAGCTGCAGATCGCAGAACCACCAGGTGCGGATCATCGCACCGAAGCCGTTCTGGCTGTCCACATAGGAGCGGATGGCATAGCGGTGCCGGCCCTTGTAGATCGTGGTGTAATCGAACGTCGGAAAATCGGCCGTGGCAGGGGCGCGGAGGTTCGCCTCGACAAGACGCCGGCATCGGATCAGCGCCTCGACGGATACGTCCCTGGCATCGAGTTCGTTGAAGTGGCCGGTGAACCTTTCGGGTATGTTCAACCGCTCGTTCTCGCACCAACCGAAGACATCTAGCGCGAGGAGCTCCGGCGACTTCGTTCCGGCATAGTCCCCCATGCACGTCATGAACGTCGAGAAAGCCTCCTCGGGCGCGCCGGCTTGATTCATGAACGCCGCCACGAGCTCTTCGCGGCGACCGGCACGGAGATCCCTGTAGCCGTCCAATGTCAGGCCGTCATAGCGCTCCAGTGTCCGGCCGAAGGCGTCCTCAGGTTGCTCTTCGGGCACGGCGCTGACATCCGAGGTTGGAGCTTCGCCCGTGTCGGCCGTGTCGGCCGTGTCCTCCAGCGTCGACCCCCACCATACAAGGAGGACGAAGACGACGACGATCACCACGAATGACTTCAGGAGGAAAAGAACGAAGCGGGTCAGAAGATTTGGGCGGGCCGGGGCATCGGACATTGAATGAACTCTCCAAGAAAGAATGGCGTTCCTATGTAATCGTGCAGCCCGCCCATACTACCTGACCGAGCACGGTCAGGCCAGCGGTCGCGTCCCTTGCGCGATACTCGGGCGGGGTGGTGATGTCGTCGGCGCCGTAGGCGACCGAGCCGCCGTCGGGCAGCCACATGACGCGCGAGGCGACCAGGTCGAGGCCGTCGCGCCAGAGCCAGGTGCGGACGGGGCCGGCGCGCGGGGCGTTGCGATCGAGCAGGACGAGCGCGCCGGGCGGGACGCAATCGGGCAGGCGCGTGCGGGTGGCGACGGCGCAGGCCAGGCGCGCGGGATCGAGGCCGGCCTGGCCGAGCCAATCGCGCGAGAACGCTTCCGGCACCGGGCGGGACTGGCGCGCGAGATCGTGCCAGGGAATGGGCAGGTAGCCGGCGCGCAGCGCCTCGGCCTTGCCCAGGTCGGTGCCCGATGCGGCCTCGGCCAGACCCAGTGAGACTTCTCCGCTCGCCTGCCTTGGCGGGCCAAAGTAGACCTCAAGCCCCAGCACCTCGGCCAAGCGGCGCAGGTTCTCGAAGTTGTAGCGCTTTGAGCCGCCTTCGCTGCTCAGCCTCATGTTCTTGATAAGCGCAGGGTTTCCGACCGCAAGCCGAGAGGCGGCCGCATCTGACAGACCAGTTCGCGCGAGCGCCTGATCGATGGTTTCAAGCACATCATCCACACCCCAGCATTAGCCATAAGTGGCCAACTTGGCAATGGAGTGCGCAAGATCACAAGTTGTAGCCATAAACGGCTTGACTGTTATAGCCGCTTTCGGCTATTGTCGCCGACATGAGCAGCGCAAGAAACTCCCTCCTCCGCCTCTGCGAGCAGCTTTCGCGCTTCGAGAACGTGACCCACTGGGCGATCTCGATGCGCTGCTTCGGCAAGGGCGACTACTTCGACAGGTTGATGCGCGGGAGCCACCCGCGCACCGACACCTATGAACGCGCCCTTCAATGGTTCAGCGACCACTGGCCCGAGGACCTTGAATGGCCGCGGGACATCCAGCGACCTGTGCAGAAGAAGGGGGCAGCGTGATGGTCCGCCCCCTGCACGAGCGCCCCGGACATCCGGGCCACGCCGAGACCAAACGTCGGCTTGCCGCCGCGCACCGCCAGTTCCTAGAAGCGGAGCGCGCGCAACTCGAACAGGAAGTCCTCGGCAACGGAGGCCTCAAGGAGCCCCTCCTTTCGGTACGCGTCGATGTATCGGCTGGCGCTGCCGCGCATGTGGTCGGCCACGTCGCGGGCGTCACTGTCGATATCCATTTTCGCAATGAGGGAGATCAGCATGGTCTCTAGGACGCGGCACTTCGCCTCCAGCAGTCGAATTCGATCGTCTGTTCTCATTGGTTTCCTCCATCGGGTCTTGAACACGGCCGATGGTAGGACGGTCCCGGCGGGGGCGCAGCCCCCCACCCCCAGCGCGCCCGCCGGGGCCACCCCGACCCGAGATGCCCGCCCTGGATGCGGGCGAGCCAGGCCGCGCCTCTCCTCCTCCCTGGGCGCGGCCTGGCGCCATGCGGCACGGGCCGCCCGGCGGCTGGACGACAGCCTGCTGGGCGATGCCCTGGGCGCGGTGGCGCTGATGGCGTTCCTGGTCTCGGCGCTGTTCCTGACCTGGGGGGCGTCGTGATGGCCGGGCGCAAGGGACAGGTCGTGCGGAAGCCGCGCCGGAACCCGGCGGCGGGGCTGGCCGTGAAGAAGAAGGGTGGCACCTGGGCCGTCTTCGACGGCGAGCACGTGGTGTCGGGCGGATATGCGAACAGGGACCGCGCCATGACGCGGCTGGAGGCGATCGCCGAGGCCCGGCGCTATCGCACGCGGCCCTGCCTGACCTGCGGCCAGAGCTTCAAGAGCGAGGGGGCACACAACCGCATGTGCAACGGCTGCCGCGCCGCCGCCGGCAACGACATCCAGATGGTGTGGTGATGCACGCGGCCCAGCTTTCCAGCCCCCGGTTGCAGCGCGTCCTGAAGGTGCTGCGCGACGGCAAGTGGCACACGACGCGCAAGATCGTCCGGCGCGCCAATGTCTGCGCGGTCAACGCCTGCATCGCCGAGCTGCGCCACCACGGCGCCGAGATCGCCTGCGTCCGCCGGAAGGTGGGCGGCAAGTGGCGGTTTTCCTACCGCATGATGAAGGAGCCCGAGGCATGAAGCGCCTAGTAGATGCTTCCCCTGAGCGGACCGCTGGATGTCGGACTGGGTGGCGGTTCCGCCTCGTAGTCCGCGCCGCAGGCGTGGCAGTGCAGGAGGCGCCCCGCAGGCTGGAGTATCATCTTCTGTCGGCGCTCGGCGCAGGTGGGGCACAGGTGATGAACGGGGTCGGTGCCCTTGTCCTTTTCCTGAAGGGTATACACGACCGCGCCTCCGGGCAGCGCGTCAAGCGCATAGCGGGCAAGCTCGCGCTCAAATCGTTCTTCCTGTTTTGCCGCGTGTTCGATGTCGTGCAGGCGGTGAAGTATCGCGCTTTGTGCCGTTCGGGCATCTACGAGCTGGCCCGTGAGTTCGAGAACGGTGGCAGCGAGTTCGGCGCTGTTCTGGTCCGGGGCCGCATCCCCGCCTCGGATCGCCTTGCGCAACTTCTCCGCCAGCCTTTCGGCGCTCGACAGGGTGTCGACCGCGCCCTTGGCGGCGCCGATGACCTCGGTGATCGCGCTGATGTCCATGATCCTGCTCCATCTGTGACGCCGGGAACGATAGCGGAAACGGAGGAGCGGCGCGATGGCTGAGGTTCAGCTTCTGGAGAGCCGGGACGTGGCCCCGGGCGAGGTATCGGCCACCAAGGGTGGGCGGTTGCGCCCGGTGTCGGAGGCGGGTGTCGAGGCGGTGCGCGCCTCGTTGCGCGAGACGGGGCGCATCCTGAGCCCGGTCTGGCTGCGGCGCGTCAAGGGCGATCGGCTGGAGCTTCTGGACGGGGCGCACCGGCTGGCCGCGGCCAGCGCCGAGGGACTGGTGACGGTGCCCGCGCTGGTGTTCCGCTGCACCGACCGGCAGGCGCGCCTGCTGGAGATCGACGGGAACCTGGCGGGCGCCGAGCTGACCGCGCTGGACACCGCCGTGTTCCTGGCCGCGCGCAAGCGCATCTACGAGGAGATGCACCCCGAGACGAAGGCGGGCGGCTGGCGGGGCAACCAGCACACGGGCGGCTGGCAAACGGAACTGAGTTCCTTTTGCCAGAGTGCCGCCGAGAAGATGGGCAAGACAGAGCGCCAGGTCCGCAAGATCGCCGCGGCCGGGGCGAGCCTCGGCCCCGACGAGGTGGCCAAGCTGCGGCGCGCGCCGCGGCCGGTGACGCTGGCCGATCTGCAGGCCATCGGCAAGATCGGCAACCCGCCCGAGCGCTATCACGTCGTGGATGCGCTGGCCGAGGGCCGGGTGAAGAACGCCGCGGCGGGCCGGGCCGAGTGGAAGGTGCTGGGCGGCAATGCCGCGCCGCCGCCGTCGCCGGTGGACGACGCGCATCGCAAGCTGCTGGCCCTGTTCGACCGGGCGCCCATGGCCGCGAAGCGCCGCTTCGTCCGGGACCGCATGGAGGCGTTGATGGACCTGATCGAAGACGGTCAGGACGGGGGTGGCGCATGACTGCTGGCAAGCCGGTCACCGTTCGCGGGGTCACGTACCCGTCAAGGTCTGCAGCCGCCCGAGCGCTGGGGGTGACGAACCAAACCGTTGGCCGAGCCGCCAATTGTGGCAACGTCGATCGTCTGGGCCGGGGTCGGGGTCCTTCGGGCAAGGCGACGATCATACGGGGCCAGACCTACAGCAGCCGTTCCGAAGCCGCCCGCGCCATGGGGTGCTCCGACCAGAAACTGAAGCGCCACCTGAGCGCCGGGACACTCGACGACCTCGGCTTCCATGGCGGCAGGGGGCTGGTGTCGTTCTGCGACCTCGATCCCCTGGCGCGCGCGACGCTGGTCGCCGCTGCAGAGAAGCGCAAGATCAGCCCTGCGGCTCTGGCCGTTGCGGTGTTTATCACGGTGCTGGATGACACCCTGATCGATGCGATCCTGGATGACGGGGGTGCCGCATGACCGCAGCCCCCGCCCGGACCTGGTGGACCCCCGCCGAGATCGCCGACCGGCGCCTGCCGGACCTGCCCGGCACCAAGCGCGGGGTGCAGCTGACCATCGAGCGGGAGGGCTGGGCGGCGCAGCCGGGCAAGGCGCGGCGGCGGGCCGGGCGCGGCGGCGGCTGGGAGTATCACTGGTCGCTGTTCCCCCTGGCCGCGCAGAAGGCGCTTCTGGCCGAGGGCGCGCGCGCGCCCGAGGCGGCGCCGCGGATGGCGCGGGACGAGGCGTGGCGCTGGTTCGAGGCGCTGCCCGACGCGGTGAAGGACCGCGCGCGCGCGCGCCTGACGGTGTTGGGCGAGGTCGGGGCGCTGGAGGGCGCGGGGCTGTCCCGCCAACTGGCGGTGGCCGAGGTCGCGCGGCGGCACGGCGTCGGAGCGCGGTCGGTCTGGAGCTGGTTTGCGCTGGTGGACGGGGTGCGGCTGGACGACCGGCTGCCCTACCTGGCGCCGCGGCACCGGGCGGGGGCGAAGGCCGCGCCCAGGGCCGAGTGCAGCCCTGAGTTCTGGGACGTGCTGAAGGCGGATTACCTGCGGCTGGAACAGCCGAGTTTCACGGCGTGCTACCGGCGCGCGGTGCGGGTCGCCCGAGAGCAGGGCTGGGACATCCTGCCCGAGCGGACGATGCGGCGGCGGCTGCACGCCGAGGTGTCGCCCGCCGGGATCGTGCTGGCGCGCAAGGGCATGGACGCCCTGAAGGCGATGTACCCGGCGCAGACCCGCGACAAGACCGCGCTGCACGCGATGGAGGCGGTGAACGCCGACTTCCACAAGTTCGACGTGTTCGTGCGCTGGCCGCGCTACGAGGGCGACAACGAGGGCGAGATCGTCCGGCCGCAGATGGTGGCGTTCCAGGACATCCATTCCGGCCGCATCCTGAGCTGGCGCGTGGACCGGACCCCGAACAAGACCGCCGTGGCGCTGGCCATGGGCGACATGATCGAGACCTTCGGTATCCCGGATCATGTGCTGTTCGACAACGGCCGCGAGTTCGCCAACAAGTTCCTGACCGGCCAGTCCGAGACCCGTTTCCGGTTCAAGGTGAAGGACGACGACATCCCGGGATTGCTGGAGGTCCTGGGATGCACCATTCACTGGGCGACGCCCTATTCGGGCCAGTCCAAGCCCATCGAGCGCGCGTTCCGCGACCTGTGCGACGACGTGGCGAAGGACCCGCGTTTCGCCGGGGCCTGGACCGGCAACCGCCCCGACGCCAAGCCCGAGAACTACGGCAGCCGGGCGATCCCGCTGGACCGGTTCCTGGACATCGTGGCCGAGGGGATCGAGGCGCACAACGCCCGGCCGGGGCGGCGCAGCGACACCGCGCGGGGGCGGTCCTTCATCGAGACCTTCGAGGCAAGCTATGCCGAGGCGCCGATCCGCAAGGCGACCGAGGAGCAGCGGCGGTTGTGGCTGATGGGGGCCGAGGGCCTGCGCGCGGACAGCCGCACCGGCCAGATCAAGCTGATGGGCAACACCTACTGGGCCGACTGGCTGCACATGCACCGCGGCGAGAAGCTGGTGGCGCGGTTCGATCCGGGCGACCTGTGGTCCGGGCTGTACCTCTACACGCTGGAGGGGGCCTACCTGGGCCAGGCCGAGTGCCACGACAAGAAGGGCTTCCTCGACGTGGACGAGGCGCGCCACCACGCCCGCGTGAAACGCGCCTTCCGCAAGGCCGAGGAGGCCGCGCTGGAGGCGGCGCTGCGGCTGAAGATCGCCGATGTGTCCGCCTACCTGGACGGCGCCGCGCCGCCCGCCCCGCGCCGCCCGGCCGAGGCCAAGGTGGTGCGGCCGGTGTTCAAGCCCGCGTTGAAGGCGCCCGTGCCTGCCCCGGCCCCGGCCGATCCGCGCGTGGCGGAGCAGCAGGCGGCGATGGTGGCCTCGCTGGACGCGGCGCGGGCCAAGGCGCCGCCGCGCGAGGACAGCGCGCGCGACCGGTTCGCCCGCGCGCTGGAGCTCGACCGTCGCGCCGCCGCCGGCGAGGCGGTGGCCGACGAGGACCGGCGCTGGCTGGCCCGCTACCGCGAGACGCCCGAGTACCGGGCGCAGCACCGGCTCTACCAGGACTTCGGAGACGCGATGTTCGGATGAGGAATGCCGCCGGGGGCGAGCAGGCCCCGCGGCGGCGGAATGAAGCGAGAAACTTCAGGAGGCAAGATGACAGACCAGGCACCCCTTTACAACAGCGTCGCGCCGCTACGGAACGTCGCCGCGCTCTGCGCGCTGATCGACCGCGTGCAGACGCGCAGCCCCAGCCTGCCCGGCATGGCCGTGTTCTACGGCCCCTCGGGGTTCGGCAAGACGACGGCGGCCATCTACGCGGCCAACCGCTACCAGGCCTATGCCGTCCAGGTGAAATCCGTCTGGACCAAGAAGAAGCTCTGCGAGGCGATCCTGACCGAGATGGGCCTGCGCCCGGCGCGGACCATCGCCGACATGGTCGACCAGGTGTCACAGCACCTGGCGCTGACGGACCGGCCGCTGCTGATCGACGAGGCCGACCACCTGGTGGCGCGCAAGATGATCGAGATCGTGCGCGACATCTACGAGGGCTGCCAGGCGCCGGTGATCCTGATCGGCGAGGAGCTGTTGCCGCAGAAGCTCCTGGAATGGGAGCGGGTGCATGGCCGGATGCTGGACTGGGTCCGGGCCGAGCACGGCGATGCCGACGACGTGCGGCACCTGGCGAAGATCTACGCCCGCGGGGTCGAGCTGACCGACGCCTTCATCGACGCGCTGCTGGTCGGGTCGCGGCTGTCGATCCGGCGCATCTGCGTCAACCTCGACCGGGTGCAGGAGTTCGCGCGCACGCACGACCTGGAGCGGGTCGACGTCTCCGACTGGGGCGACCGCGGCTTCTTCGACGGCACCGCCCCCAGCCCGCGGAGGTTCTGATGGCCGGTCCGATCCCCCACCCCGCCCGCCGTCGTCGAGGCCCGCGCCACCGCGTGGCAGCTGGCGCGCGAGATGCAGCGGTTCACCCGCGCCGAGCTGGCCGCACGGTTGGGCATCTCGACCGGCACCGCCTACAACTACACCGCCGGCTGGCTGCGGCGTGGCTGGCTGGTGGCGCTGCCGACAGAGCCCGGCCCCGGCCGCGTGCCCACGGTCTATGCCGTGACCGAGGCCGGCCTGGCCACCCAGGACGACCTGGCGAGCCTGTCGGCCATCCCGCGCGAGACCAAGCAGGGCAACATGTGGCGCGCGATCCGCGGGCTGCCGAGCTTCACCGCGCTCGACGTGGCGGCGCACGCCTGCACCGAGACCTGCCCGGTCGAGGAGCGGGACGCGCTGGACTATTGCCAGGCGCTGGTGCGCGCGGGCTACCTGCGCGTACTGCGCAAGGCGCGGCCCGGACATCGCCCGGCGACCTACAAGCTGGTGCGCAACACCGGCCCGCGCCCCCCGCGCGAGCGTCGCGTGCGCGGCGTCTGGGACGACAACCTGGGCGAGTTCACCCATGTCGCGCGGGCGCTCAAATGAGCGGGCCGGTGGAGACCGCCCGCGACAGCTGGGGCGAGGACTTGCCGGGCTGGGTCGGCGACCTGGCGGCCGAATGTGCCGCGGCCAGCCAGAACCAGGTGGCCCGGCAGCTGGGCGTGTCGGCGGCGATGATCAGCCAGGTGATCCGGGCGAAGTATCCCGGCGACCTGGCCCGCGTCCGCGACCTGTTCCAGGGCGCATATCGCGCCGCGACGATCGAGTGCCCCGCGCTGGGCACCTTGCCGGTGCACGAGTGCCGGGGCTGGCAGGCCAAGGCGCGGCGGTTCGAGAGCTCGAACACCTTGCGCATCCGGATGTACCGCGCCTGCCACCGCTGCGCGCGCTTCGGAAAGGAGGCCGCAAATGGAACCGCATGAGCGGGTCGTGAGGATGGCGCAGCGGGGCATCCCGCCGCGGCAGATCGCGGCGGACCTCCAGATGCAGGTGAACACGGTCTACTGCGCCATCCGCCGGGCGCGGCAGCGGGGGGCGGACATTCCGCGCTTCACCGGGGCGGGCGTGCCGCCCGGGCGCTATCACCACCTGCGGATCGAGCTGCCGGACGAGCTGCGCCCCGCGCTGGAGGCCGAGGCCGCGGCGCGGGGCGACACGCCGTCGCAGCTGATGCGCCGCGTGCTGGCGGTTGTCCTGCGCGACGGGCTGATCGGCGCGATCCTCGACGACGGGATCGACGCGGCCGCGGCCGATGGAGGCGCCGATGGCTGATCCCTGGCAGGAGCTGCCGCCCGAGGTGCGCGCCGACATGCTGCGGCTGGCCGGGCGGGCGATCGCCAAGCTGGCGATCCTGAAGCGCCGCGGGCTGGACCGCGTGACCGACAACGAACTGTTCGCGCTGGCCGCCGTCGCGTCCGCCCTGGGCGTGCCGATGGTGGACTGGCGCGAGGACGACACCCAAAGGACAGGAGACACGACACCATGACCGACCCTACCCCGACCCCGGCGCTGGAGGCCGTCGAGATCATCGACGGCAAGCGCTACATGCGCGACGCGCGCGGCGCCCTGGTGCCCGTCGAGCTGATCCGCGCGCAGGACGTCCTGAAGGACGAGACGGTGCGCAAGGTGATCCACTACGCGCGCGAGCTGAGCGACCAGATCGCCCGGTTCAAGGCGCACTGTTTCGAGGACCTGGGCGCGCTCGACGCGCTGCTGGAGCAGGAGTATGGCGTCAAGCTGGGCGGCGCGAAGGGCAACAAGACGCTGATGAGCTTCGACGGCCTGCTGAAGGTGCAGGTGCAGGTCGCGGACTACATCGACTTCGGCCCGGAGCTGCAGATCGCCAAGGCGCTGGTGGACGAGTGCCTGAACGAGTGGGCCGCCGACGCCCGCCCCGAAATCCGGGCCATCGTCACCCGCGCGTTCAACACCGACAAGGCCGGGCAGATCAACCGGTCCGAGATCTTCATGCTGCTGCGGCTGGAGATCGAGGACGTCCGCTGGCAGGAGGCCATGCGCGCGATCCGCGACGCGATCCGGGTGGTGGGGTCGAAGACCTACATCCGCTGCTTCCGCCGCGAGGGGCCCGACGGCCGGTGGGACCCGATCACCATCGACCTGGCCAAGGCGTGAGGGGGCGGGGATGAGCGACTTTTCGATCCACACCCAGATACTGCGGGACCAGATGGTCGAGGCCCTGACCGACAACCCCGAGCAGCTGGCCTACGTTCTGGCGGAGATCGCCTGCCGGATGCCTTCGGACAGTTCAGCCTTCGAGGAGCTGATCGACGGGACGGACAGCCTGCCGGAGCCGGAACAGCGCCATGCGCTGGCAGAGTTCTGCGACCGGCTGGGGGCTGCGCTGTGACCCCGTCCGTCCGCGTCCACACCTTCACGCCCGACCAGAAACGGGTCGCGGCGCTGCGCGAGGCGCACATGCGCCAGCGGGTCTATCCCGGTCTCGTCGCCAAGGGCCGGATGACCGCCGAGGAGGCCGAGCGCGGGATCGCCGTGATGCAGGCCATCGCCGACGACTATGCCGGCCCCGATCTCTTCGGGGCGCGCCGTGGCTGAGGCGCGGCAGGCCATCGTCCGGCTGCTGATCTCGCAGCGGATCGTCGGAGCCAAGGTCATCGCCGGCCCCGGCGCCGACGGGTTCGTCACCGTGCTCTTCGCGGGCCTGTTCCCGCAGAAGGCGCTGGAGCTGACGCCCGACGCCATCGCCCGCATCGAAGCGGGCGGCGGCACCCCACACCCTGAACCGGAGACCTGATCCATGATCGCCGACACCTTCATCCTGATCGCCAAGACGGCCGGGCTGGCCACGCTGGCGGGCTTCTTCTTTCGCCTCGGCTGGGAGGCGCTGGGCCTTGCCGGCGAGCTGGCCGTGGGGCTGGGCGCGGCCTGGCTGGACCGCGACGCCGGGCGGCACGGGCGCTGATCCGATGGTGGCCTACAACTTCCACCCCCGCTTTGCCCCGATGATCCGCGACGGCCTGAAGCGCCAGACGATCCGGCCTCCGCGCAAGGACGAGCGGCACGCCCGCCCCGGAGAGCGGCTGCAGCTGTTCACCGGGATGCGCGGCCCCGACTGCCGGAAAATCTGCCCCGATCCGGTCTGCACCGGCCAGTACCACGTCGAGATCGTGTTCGGGGACGGCGAGATCACCGGCATCGCGCTGGACGGCGTGCCGGTGCGCGCGCTGCAGATATTCGCCGCGGACGACGGGTTCCTCGACCTCGACGACATGGCGCAGTTCTTCCGCGAGACGCACGGCCTGGGTCAGAACGCGGTGTTCCGCGGCACGCTGGTCGAGTGGATGCCGGACCCCTGGGAAGAGGTGCCGGCATGACCGACCGGCGCGCCCTGCAGCGGTCGATCCACGCCGCCTGCCGCGATCTGGGCTTCGACGAGGACGGGCGGCGCGACATCCAGCGCGCGCTGACCGGCAAGGACAGCCAGCGCGACATGACCGACGACGAGCTGGCGCGGGTGGTGGCGCATCTGCGCACGGTCAACCGGGCGGCGCGGCCGAAGGGGCAATTCCGCCACCCGGTCGCGCCGCGCGCCGACCTGCGCCTGGTCCACGTCCTGTGGGGCAAGCTGAGCCGCGCGGGCAAGGTCCGGGTGCGTGGGCGCAAGGGGCTGAACGCCTTCGTTCGCGCCCGGTTCGAGAAGAGCTGGGGGTCGGTCCCGCTTGACATCGACGCGCTGCGCGACTGGGAGAAGATCGACGCCGTGATCCAGGCGCTGATGCAGTGGTGCGACCGCGAAGGGATCGAGGTGGACCCGATCGAGGCGGGGCATCGGCGATGAAGAAGCCCGTCTGCGAGATCAGCGATCACGCGCTTCTGCGCTACCTTGAACGGGTGCTTCAAGTGGACGTTGAAGCGCACCGCCGCATCCTCGGCGCGCGCTGCGACCGGGCGGCGCGCGAGGGCGCCAGCTCGGTTGTGGTGGCCGGCATCCGCTACGTGATCGACTGCGACGTGGTGGTGACCTGCTACAAGGTCCACCGCCCCGATCCGCGCAAGGGACGGCGCCGCGGCCGCGCGCCGGCCGAGGAATGACGGCGCTGTCGGGCCTGGCCGCGCGGATAGAGGAGGCGATCGGCCTCGACGCGACCGTGCGCCTGCTGCGCGCCAAGGGCGGGCTGGAAATCTACATCCCCGAGCGGGTGGACGGATCGGCCCTGGCCGAGCTGATCGGCACCGAGGCGGCCGACGCGCTGCGCGACGCCTTCGGCCCCGGCAAGATGCGCCTGCCCGCGGGCACGTTCCGCGGCGAGGGCGCGCGGCGCGCGAGGGCGATGGCGATGCTGAAAGAGGGCCGCTCGCTGGCCCAGGTGGCCGAGGCCTGCGACCTGACGCTGAACACCGTGCAGCGCTATCGCCAGCGGCTGGACCGGGCGGACGCGGACCGCCAGCCAGAGCTTCCATTTGACAGGTCCTGACCCGCTCGGCCATGCTGCCGGCGCGGGCTGATCGCCCGCCCCTCCCAACTGCACAGGTCAGTTTCGCGCGCACCATCTGCGATTGTCCGGGCATCGCCCCGAGAGGATCGCCCCCATGCGCCATGTCGACGAAATCATCGTTCACTGTTCCGACACGCCCCCGGGCTGGATGGCCGACGCCAGCGTCGAGGCCCAGCGCGACGAGATCACGCGCTGGCACGTCGAGGAGCGCGGCTGGAAGGGCAACGGCTATCACTACATCATCGGACGGAGCGGAGAGGGCGCGATCGGACGCGACCTCGACCAGGACGGCAACCCGTGGGAAGAGATCGCCGCGCATGTCGCCGGGCGCAACGCGCGGTCGATCGGCATCTGCCTGATCGGCGGCAAGGGCAGCACCGCCATCGACGCCTTTGGCGACCATTTCACGCCCGCCCAGGACGCGGCCCTGCGCGACCTGATCGACCGGCTGATGGAGCAGTTCCCGACCATCACGAAGGTCAGCGGCCACAACGACTATGCCGCCAAGGCCTGCCCCGGCTTCAAGGTGGACCGCTGGCTCGACCAGAAGCCGCCGCGCCGCGAGACGCCGATGCAGTCCTCGACCCAGCGGGCGGTCGTCGCCGGCCAGGTCGGCAACGCGGTCAGCGCCTGGCAGGTGATCCCCCAGCTCGACGGCACGGCGCAGGTCATCGCCATCTGCGCCTTCGTCGCTGTGGGCGCCGCGCTGTTGTGGATCGCGCGCGAGCGGAACCGCAAGTGGATGGCGGGCGACCGCTGATGTGGTCCTGGCTGCCCTCGCGCGCGGCGATCTGGGCCGGGCTGGCGGCGCTGGCCGCCGCCGCGCTGGCCTGGCTGCGCAGCGACGCGGCGCGGGACGCGCGACGGGACACCGAGCAGGAGGGCCGGAAGGATGCCGAGGACATTCGCGATCGTGTCGATGCCGCTGGCCGCGATCATGCTGCAGGCGTGCGGCCTTTCGGCGACGCGGGCTGGCGTGACTGATGGCGCGCCCGTCGCGGCCGAGCTGTGCCGGTCCTGGGGCGACAGCCTGCCGACCCGCTCGCGCGCCGACACGCCGCAGACCGCCGACGAGATCGGCCTGGCCTACGCCAGCTTCGCCGCGGCCTGCCCGGCCTGGACCCACCTGATCCCCTGACCGAAAGGACCCCGCCATGATCCGCGCCTTCCTGCTTTCCCTCGCCGCGCTTGTCGCCTGCACTCCGGCCACGGCGCAGATGTCCTGCGCGCCGCACGACCGGATCGTCGCGGGCCTGGAGCAGAGATACGGCGAGGTGCGGCAGGGCGCCGGGCTGCGGCTGGGCGAGATGATCGAGCTCTGGGCCTCGCCCGAGGGGACCTGGACGCTCGTTGCGGTGCGCGCCGACGGCCTGGCCTGCATCGTCGCCGACGGCACGGACTGGATGGCCGACGCGCCCGAGGCGAAAGGAGGCGCGCTTTGAACCCGGACATCCTGAAGGTGATCTTCGACGGTGCCGCGCTGCTGTTGTCCATCGTGGCGCTGGTCACGGCGGGCTTCGCCAGCCGGCGCAAGGGGATCGAGGCGCGGTTCTCCAGTATCGAGGCGCGGTTCGCGCAAGGGTCCGAGCGGATGAACGACCAGGCCCGGCGCCTGGACCGGCTGGAACAGGCCGTCGAGGCGCAGCCCTCGACGAACGACCTGCACCGGCTGGAGCTGCAGCTCGCCGGGATGGCGGGCGACCTGAAAAGCGTCGTGGCCGGGCAGGAGGCGACGACAAAGCTGCTGGCCCGGCTGGAGACCGTGGTCACGCGGCACGAGGACCACCTGCTGGAGGGCAAGCGATGAACGACTACGCCGAGGCCGTGCGCCGCCACCGCCGCCTTGCGATCCTGCGCCACCTGGAGCAGGTGACCGACTACACCTCGAACGCCTCGATCCTGTCGGACGTGCTGCACGGGGTCGGCGTCGCCTCGACCCATTCGCAGATCGTGACCGAGCTGGCCTGGCTGCAGGAGCAGGGCTTCGTCACCTACGAGGACACCGGCGCCTTCGTCGTGGTCGAGGCCACGCGCCACGGCGTCGAGATCGCGCGCGGGCTGGCGACCCACCCGGAGATCCAGCGCCCCCGGCCGAGGGGCTGATCCCGTGCCGGTCCCCCGCAAGGTCGATCTTCTGCCGCCCGAGCTGCGCGGCTGGCTGCAGGAGGAGCTGCGCGCCCGCGGCTTCGGCGACTATGTCGAGCTGAGCGAGGCGCTGAACTTCCGCCTGGAAGAGGCCGGGCTGGAGCTGCGCATCGGCAAGTCGGCGCTGCACGCCTACGGCCAGGAGTACCAGGAGTTCGTCAAGTACCAGGAGGAGGCCAGCGCCTGGGCCGCCGGCTGGATGCAGGAGAACGGGCTGGAGGAAGAGGCCAAGCGCCACAACGTGCTGTTCCAGATGGTCACGACGCTGGCCTTCAAGGTGATGCAGGCGCAGATGACCAAGGGCGGCGACGAGATCGACCCGAAGGAGCTGCACTTCCTCGGCCGGATGCTGAAAGACGTGATGGCCAGCTCGGGGATGCGCGAGAAGCTGGTCGCGGACGAACGCCGCGCCGCCGCCGCGCGGCTGGACGCCGCCGTGGCCGAGGGCTCGATCGACGAGGCCGCCGCCCGCCGCGCGCGCGAGATCATGGGGTTCGCATGAGCGCGGACGACATGTCGATCGGCGCGGCCGTCCTGGTCGGCGACGCGAACTGGCGGGGCGCGGGCTGGCGCACGCGGCTGCGCGCGATCCTGGGCGGACGGTGGCGGTTCGTCACGCACCTGGACCGGCGGTTCTGGCTGGTGTTCTGGCGCGGCCAGCCGTTCCTGGTCTGGGTCGGGGAGGCGTGATGACCGTCAAGCCCGTCATCAAGTGGCTGCCCTACCAGCGCGCCTGGATCGAGGACGACAGCCGGTTCAAGATCGGGATGATGACCCGGCGGGGCGGCAAGACCTACGGCACGATGGGCGAGGTCGCCAAGGACTGCATCGACCACGAGATCGCCCGGCAGAAGACGCGCTGGACGATCCTGTCGCGGTCCGAGCGCACCGCCGTCGAGGCGATGGACGACGCGCTGAAGCCGATGATCCGCGCCTACTACGAGGTCTACAAGACGCTGCGCAACGCGGGCGCGCCCGAGTTCGACGAAAGCGCCTTCACCGATCCGGGCTACGAGCGCGAGGTCGTCGCGGACAGCGGAAGGGTGTTCGTCGAGCGGGTGCCCGAGGCGACCTATCGCCAGCTCGACGTGCGGTTTCCGGGCGGATCGCGGATCACGGCGCTGTCGGCCAGCCCCGGCGCGGCGCGCGGCTTCGGCGGCAACCTGGTGCTGGACGAGTTCGCGTTCCACCGCGACAGCCGCCTGATCTGGGCGGCGGCGATGCCGGTGGCCGCGCGCGGCGGGCACAAGGTCCGCGCGATCAGCACGCCCAACGGGCGCGGTAACAAGTTCCACGAGGTGATGACCGCCGAGACCGGCGAGTGGTCGCGCCATGTCGTCGACATCTACACCGCCGTCGAACAGGGCCTCGACATCGACATCGCGGAGCTGCGTGCCGCCATCGCGGACGAGGATGTCTGGGCGCAGGAGTTCGAGCTGAAGTGGGCCGACGCCTCCAGCGCCTGGCTCGACTACGAGCTGATCGTCGCCTGCGAGGCCGAGACGGCGGGCCAGCCGCGCTTCTACCGGGGCGGGCCGTGCTTTGTCGGCGTGGACATCGCGGCGCGCAACGACCTGTTCGTGATCTGGGTGGACGAGGAGGTGGCGGGCCAGCTCGTCACGCGCGAGGTGGTCGCCGAGCGCAACGTCAGCTTCCAGCGCCAGGCCGACCTGCTGGCCGGCGTCTTCGACCGCTACCGGGTGGTGCGCTGCGCGATGGACCAGACCGGCATGGGCGAGAAGCCGGTGGAGGACGCGCAGCGCGCGCACGGGCAGGACCGCGTCGAGGGCGTGCTGTTCTCGGTCGCGACCAAGCTGGCCCTGGCGACCGAGCTGAAGGCCCGGATGCAGGACCGGCGCAAGCTGATCCCGGCGGGCGACCCGCTGATGCGCGCGGACCTGCACGCCGTCAAGAGCGTCGTCGGCCCGACCGGCCTGCGGCGCCTGGTGGCCGACGGCGAGACGGACGGCCACGCCGACCGGTTCTGGGCCGCGGCGCTGGCGGCCTCGGCCGCGGTGAGCGAGTACCAGCCGCTGAGCTACCGGCCCGTGCGCCGGGGCGACGACATCGACCGCGCGATCCGCCTGACCGGCGGGTTCGGCGCCGGCAAGGGAGTTTGGTGATGGCGCTGATCGACCAGTACGGCCGCCCGGTGCGGCGGCAGGAGCTGATCCGCCCGCAGGCGGAACCGGGGATCACCAGCGTGCGGCAGGCCTTCGCCGCGACGGTGGCCAGCGGCCTGACCCCGCAGAAGCTGGCGGGCATCCTGCGCGCCTGCGACGAGGGCGACATCGACGCCTTCATGACGCTGGCCGAGGAGATGGAGGAGCGCGACCCGCACTACGCCTCGGTCCTGGGTGTGCGCAAGCGCGCGGTCAGCGGGGTCTCGCCGCAGGTCGTGGCCGCGTCCGAGGCCGCCCGCGACCAGGAGATCGCCAACGCCGTGCGCGACCACATCGCCGAGCACGACGGGTTCGCCGACCTGGTCGAGGATGCGCTGGACGCGGTCGGCAAGGGCTTTGCGGTGGTCGAGATCGACTGGCAGCGCGACGCGCGCCGCTGGTGGCCGCGCGGCTTCGACTGGCGCAGCCAGCGGTTCTTCCGCTTCGACCGCGAGACGCTGACCGAGATCCGGCTGCTGGACGCGGCCGACCTGGTCGAGGGCACGCCGCTGGCGCCGTTCAAGTTCATCGTCCACCGCGCCCGCCTGAAATCCGGGCTGACCTTCCGCGGCGGCGTCGCGCGGGTGGTCGCGTTCAACTGGATGTGCAAGGCCTACACGCTGAAGGACTGGGTGGCCTTCATCGAGACCTACGGCCTCCCGCTGCGCGTCGGCAAGTACGGCCCGCAGGCCACGAAAGAGGACGTGGACACGCTGTTCCGGGCGGTGGCCAACATCGGCACCGACGCGGCGGCCGTGATCCCCGAGAGCATGAAGCTCGAATTCGTCGAGATGCAGAAGGGCGGCGGCGGCGACAGCATCTTCGAGACGCTGGCGCGCTGGGCGGACGAGCAGACCTCCAAGGCCGTCCTCGGCCAGACGATGACTAGCGACAACGGCAGCTCGATGGCGCAGGCCGAGGTTCACAACGAGGTGCGCCACGACATCGCCGCGGCCGACGCGCGCGCGGTGGCGGGCACGCTGAACCGCGACCTGGTGCGGCCCTTCGTGGACCTGAACTTCGGCGTGCAGCGGGACTATCCCAAGCTGGTCATCCCGATCGCCGAGCCCGAGGACCTGGACCTGATCATGAAGAACGCGCTGCGCGCCTCGGCGATGGGCGTGCGCTTCAGCGCGGCAGAGGTGCGGGCGAAGATCGGGTTCTCGGACCCCGAAGAGGGCGACGAGCTGACCGGGGTCGGCGCGGCCGCGGGCGGCGGCGACGTGGCGATGAACCGCGCGGACGATCCCGCGCCGCCCGACCCGGTGGACGAGATCGAGGCCGAGCTGGCCGACGAATGGGCCGAGGCGGGCGCGGCGTTGGTCGCGCCGGTCGAGGCGGCGATCGCCGGGGCGACGGACTGGCAGGACGCCCTGGCGCGGCTGGAGGCGATCCGCCCCGGCGAGGGCACCGGCCCGATGATCGAGGCGCTGGTCAAGGGCATGTTCGCGATGCGCGGCGTGGGGGACCAGCGGGATGGGTGAGGAGAGAGAGATGGCCGACCGGATCGAAAGCACGAACGACGCCCGCGCGGGCAACAGCCCGGTGCAGCACCAGTACCGGGTGCTGTCGGAAGAGGAGAAGCACATGGTCGCCCAGGTCAAGGACATGGGCGAGGCGTTCGTTGGTGCGCTTCACGCGATCGGGGGGACGGACCCAGCGGGCGATCGGCAAGCGTCGCGCGATCTGGCGCTGGCGCAGACCCACATTGAAGACGCCGTGATGCGCGCGGTGCGCCACATCACCGCCTGACATGGCCGACCCCAGCGACATCCCCGGCTACGTCCGCAACCCCGGCCCCCCGCCCGAGGCGTCGCGCTTCTTCCGCAACAAGGGGCTGCAGCCCAGCTTCTCCTGGCAGGATGTCGAGCCCGAGGAACACGCGGTGGCCTTCGCCGTGGCCAAGATGGCCAGCCTCGACCTGCTGGAGGCCGCGAAGGCCGAGGTGCAGAAGGCGCTCGACCAGGGCCTGACCTTCGAGGCGTTCCAGAAAAGCTGGCGCGCGAACGAGCGGCTGCGGGACTGGGCGGTTCAACTTCGGCCCCGCCCGCGACGACGCCCGCGAGGTGCCCGCCGCGCTGGCCACGCCGCGTCGGCTGCGCACGATCTTCCGGTCGAACATGCGCAGCGCCCGCGCCGCCGGCCAGTGGGAGCGCATCCAGCGCACGAAAGAGGACCTGCCGTTCCTGGAATACCGGCTCGGCCCGAGCGAGCGGCACCGCCCGCACCACGAGGCCAAGGCGGGCCTGGTGCTGCCGGTGGACGATCCGTTCTGGCTGCGGTGGATGCCGCCGAACGGCTGGGGCTGCAAGTGCTGGGTGCGCCAGATCACCCGCGGCCAGGCCGAGACGATCGGCGTGGGCGAGGCGCCCGAGGTGCCGACGGTCGAGGTGGTCAACCGGCGCACCGGCGAGGTCAAGCGCGTGCCGCAGGGCATCGATCCCGGCTGGGACCGCAACCCCGGCGCGCTGCGCCTGCGCGCGATCGAGGACCTGCTGGCCGGGACGCTCGACACCGCGCCGCCCGCCGTGGCCGCCGCCGCCGCGCGCGACCTGGCGACGAGCTGGCGCGCCGCGCGGGTGCTGGCCGGCGAGGCGCCGGGCGCGGTGCCGGTGGCCGTGCTGCCCGCCGGAGAGGCCGCGCGCCTGGGCGACGGCCCCGGCGTCGTGCGGATCACGCGCGAGGGACCGGCGGCGCTGGCGGGCGACGAGGGCGCGCTGACGACCGACGACCTGGCCGCGCTGGCCGACGCCCCGGCGCAGGTCGATCCGGACGCCGGCCTGGTCCTCTGGACGCTGCCCGGCTGGGTACTGCGGGCGGTGCCGGTTCCGGGCGAAACCGGCCTCTGGATCACCGAGGCGGTGCGCCGGGACGGCTGACGCCCCGGCACATGCCCCGGAACCCGCCCGGAGAGCGCCGTTAAATACCCGTTAAACGGCCTTGTCGGATTTTCATGGCCCGTCTACCGTCCGGAGGGAAGACGCGGCTCACGGGGCCGCTCAGCGCCTCGGGCCGAAACGGCCCGCCCGCCCCCGCAACTGCACAGGTGTCACGCCGTCCGCGCGCTTGCGAATGTGCCGGGCATGACGACGCCCCGAGACCCCATCGCGACCCCCTGCGCGCCGCTGGCCCTGAACGCCGCCGACGGCACCGTGCCCGAGTGGGTGCAGCTGCTGCCCGCCGGCCGCGAGATCGAGGGCGTGGACGGGCGCAAGTGGACGCTGGAGCGCGACGGCGCCGACATCGTCGCGGCCTTCAACAGCCGCGGCCTGAAGCTGCCCATCGACATCGAGCACGCGACCCAGCTGAAGGGCGCGCGCGGCGAAGAGGCCCCCGCCGTCGGCTGGATCGAGGCGCTGGAGGCGCGCGATACCGGGCTGTGGGGCCGCGCCGACTGGACCGACCGGGGCCGCGCGCTGCTGGCCGACCGGGCCTACGCCTACCTCAGCCCCGTCTTCACCTACGCCAAGCGCACCGGGCTGATCGCCCGCATGGTCAGCGCGGGCCTGACGAACAACCCCAACCTGGACCTGGTGGCGCTGAACCGCAGCGACGACGACGCCGCCCAAACGGAGGACGTGATGGACAAGGCCATCCTGGAGGCGCTGGGCCTCAACTCGGATGCGAGCGCGGCGGATGTCGTGGTCGCGATCCAGAAGCTGAAGGACGACAAGGCGACGGCGCTGAACCGCGCCGAGACGCCCGACCCCGAGCGGTTCGTGCCCAAGGCCGACTTCGACCTGGCGATGAACCGCGTCCGCGAGGCCGAGGCCGCCGACAAGGCCCGCGCCGAGGCCGAGATCGAGGCCGCCGTGGACGCGGCGATCGAGGCCGGCAAGGTCGCCCCGGCCAGCCGCGACTATCACCTGGCCGCGTGCCGCGCCGAAGGCGGCCTGGACCGCTTCAAGGCCGCGATGGATGCCGCGCCCGAGATCGCCGGCAAGTCCGGCCTGGGCGGCAAGCCCCCCTCGGGCGGCGGCTCGGCCCTGTCGGCCGAGGAGCTGGCCGTCTGCCAGGCGACGGGCATGGACCCCGAAGAATTCGCAAAGGCCCGCGCGGCCGAACGCAAGGAGTAACACCCGATGGCGATCCTCACCCCGGCGCTGCTCAGCGCCATGAACACGGTCTACCGGCGCGACTTCCAGTCGGCCTACGACGCCGCGCGCGAGGCCACGTTCTGGTCGAACGTCGCGACGATGGTGCCGTCGGCCTCGGCCTCGAACACCTACGGCTGGCTGGGCGACTTCCCGGCGCTGATCGAGTGGGTCGGCGACCGGACCGTCAAGGACATGAAGGCGCACGGCTACGAGCTGATCAACAAGCTCTACGAGGCGACCGTCGGCGTGCCGCGCACCGCGATCGAGGACGACAGCTACGGCGTCTACTCGCCGCTGATGCGCACGATGGGCCAGGCCGCGGCGGATCATCCCGACAAGATGATCTCCGAGCTGATCGCCGCCGGTCACAGCACGCTGTGCTTCGACGGGCAGAACTTCTTCGACACCGACCACCCGGTCTATCCCAACGTGGACGGCACCGGCACCGCCGCGACCGTGTCGAACTACGACGCCGACGCCGGCAGCCCCGGCCCGCTGTGGGTGCTGCTCGACACCACGAAGCCGCTGAAGCCCTTCATCTTCCAGGAGCGGACGAAGCCCGAGTTCGAGGCCAAGACCAACCCTGCCACTTCGGACACGGTGTTCACCAGCGACACCTACCAGTACGGCATCCGCTATCGCTGCAACGCCGGCTTCGGCTTCTGGCAGATGGCCTACGGCTCGCGCAACGAGCTGAACGCGACGAACTTCCGCGCCGCCCGCCAGGCGATGCGCGAGTTCACCGCCGACGGCGGGCGCCCGCTGGGCATCCGGCCGAACGTGGTCCTGGTGCCGCCCGCGCTGGAGGCCGACGCCAAGACCCTGTTCGAGGCGATGACGCTGGCGAACGGCGCGTCGAACCCGGACTACAAGGCGGTCGAGGTGATCGTCTCGGGCTGGATGGCCTGATCCGATGGCCCGGCTGATCCGCACCATCAAGACGCGGTCCGCACCGTTCTATCGGTGCGGCACCCGCTTCACCCGCGAGGGGGCGTTGTTCGAGGACGACGCCTTCACCAGCGCCGAATGGTCCCGGCTGATGGCCGAGCCGATGCTGGAGATCGAGCCCGTCGCGGCCGATGCCCCGCCGCTGCCGGATGCGCCGGTGATCGAGGTGATCGTCGCGATGATCGCCAAGCTGCCGGAGGAGGCCTTCACCAAGGCCGGTCCGCCGAAGCTTGACGCGCTGCGGTCCGCGCTGCCGGGGATCGCCGACCGGATCGACGACCATGCCCGCGACGCGGCCTGGGCGGCGTTCCAGGCACAGCGCGATACGCCGGGGACGCCCCCGGCCACCTGATCCCGCGCGAACGCCCGGGCAACCCCGGGTGCGGGTTTCAGGGCGGCCCGCCCCGGGACGGGCAAGTAGGCCAGAGCGACGGAGCTGGCGGAGGGCCGTGACAGCCGGGAGAGACCGGCACCGGAATACCCCGAGTGCCGGGGGTTCGCGGGGTGGCCCCCGGCCACGGATGACACCCCGCACCTATTCGGAGCCCTGCCCATGTCGCACATCATCTGCCTGATCCTCGCCTATCTGGTCGCAGCGGCCGTCACGCCCCAGGTGTCGCTCAGCTTCGACGCGACGGAGTGGACGAGCTTCCTGACCTATCTCTGGATCGCGCTGGCCTGGCTGGGGATCACGGCGGTGGTGCATCTGCTGATCGTCGTGGTGGCGCTGCTCTTCGTGGCCCGGCGTGGAGCTGACCGATGAGCTACGCCACACTCGCCGACATCGTCGCCATCTACGGGGACCAGGTCCTCTACGTCGCCGACCGCGACGGCGACGGCGTGGCCGAGACCGACGCGATCACCCGCGCGCTCGACGCCGCCTCGGCCGAGATCGACAGCCACCTCAGCGCGCGCTACGCGCTGCCGCTCGACGCGGTGCCGCCGATCCTGCGCGAGATCTGCGTGGACCTGGCCGTCTACCGCCTGGCGTCCAGCCGGGACGTGCTGACCGCCGACATCCGCCAGCGCCGCGAGGACGCGGTGAAACACCTGGGCCGGATCGGCGAGGGCAAGGCCGGGCTGGGCCTGGCAGCGCCCGATGAAGACGAGGACGGCCAGCCCGACAGCCCGCGCCCGATCGTGACCGGCGGGCCGGAGCGCCTGTTCAGCCGCGACAAGATGGAGGGGCTGTGATGGCCGGGGTCGCCTTCGACTTCGACGTGCGCGGCCTGGTCGAGGTCGGCGAAAAACTTGGCTACCTCGAAAAGTGGCGCGAGACCGGTCGCATTGCCGAGGCGGCAGCGGTCTACCTGGAGAACGCCACGAAGGAGCGGATTGCAGCGACGAAGACCGCGCCTGACGGCACCCCCTGGGCGCCGTGGTCGGAAGGCTACGCTGCGCAGCGTGGCAAGGCGCAATCCTTGCTCCTCGGGCAGGGCGACCTGCGCGACAGCGTCCAGAGTTACGCCACGTTAACCGAGGCGCGGGTCGGGTCCAACCTGGTCTACTCTGGAACGCATCAGTTCGGCGCTTCGCAGGGCGACTTCGGAGAAACATCGCGCGGCGCGCCGATCCCCTTCGGAGACATCCCGGCGCGGCCGTATCTCGGGGTGTCTGATGAGGACGAGCACGAGCTGCAGAACATCGTGAACGACCGCATCCGGAGGCTGCTGCAATGACCTCGTCGCCCACGCTCCTGGCCGACCTGCCCGCCGCCGTCGTCACGGCGATCCGCGCGATCCTGCCCGCGCTGGCGCGGTGCGAGACGATGACCGGCCGCTTCGACCTGGCCGAGCTGAACAAGTCGGGCATCCCGGCACCCGCCGTGCGCGTGTCGGTGCTGGGGCTGAAGGAAAGCGGCCGCGCGGCCGGCGACTTCGTCGAGTTCGGCGCCCGCATGGCCGCCTACGTCATCACCCGCGACCGGCTGGGCCGGACCCGCGACGAGCACGCCGCCACCATCGCGCAGGCGATCTGCAGCCTGGTGCCGGCGGACGACTGGGGCATGGACGCCATCGGCCCGGCCGAGGACGTGGCCTGCGACGTGCTGGCCTCGGTCGCGACGCGGGACGCGGGCGTGGCGCTCTGGGCCGTCACCTGGACGCAGCCACTGACGTTTTATGCCCGCACGACAGAGGTCGTGCCGGTCGAGCTTTACGTCGCCGAGGGCGCTGCGGGCACCGGCAACGCGGGCGACTACGCGCCGGTCGGGGGTGAGGCATGAGCTTCGAGCAGGCCGAAAGCCAGCGGGCGCTGGCCAACGCGATCGAGCTGGGCACGATCACCGCCGTGGACGGCGCGACCGGCAAGGTCCGGGCGAAGATCGGCGAGCTGGAGACGCCCTGGATCGAGGTCGGCAAGCTCGCCATGGGCGACAAGCGCCTGTGGTTCATGCCCAGCGTCGGCGAGCAGGTGGTCATCGCCTGCCCCGGCGGCGACGTGGCGCGCGCGGTGACGCTCGGCTCTGTCGCCCAGGGCAACGCCCCCAGCGCCGACGCCGGCGTGCCGATGCTGGACCTGGGCGGCGGCGAGATCGCGGTCACGAACGGCACGGTCCGCGCGACCGGCTGCGACGTGATCGTCGAGGGCGGCGATGTCGTCGCCGACGGCATCAGCCTGAAAACCCACACCCACGGCGGCGTCACGCCCGGCGGGGGCAGCACCGGAGGGCCGCAATGAAACGGGACTTTGAAGTGATCCGCGACGGCTGGGTCGCGGGGCAGCCGGCACGCGCCGGCGACCGCGTGCAGCTGACCGAACGGCAGGCGCGCTACGAGACGAACGTCCGCCCCGTCCGCCCGCCGCGCGCGAAACCGAACCCGCCCGCCGCGCCTGCGGCGACCGACCCCGAGACGCCCCGCCAGACCGGCCGCAAGAAGACCGGCGGCGGGGCGTCGAAGGCGTCGAAGGCGGGCGGCGGTGACACCGGCCAGGAGGCGGCAGGCAAGTGACGGGCACGAACCGGCAGACCGGGCGGCAGCTGGCGGGCGACGCGCACCTGGTGCAGTCGATCCGCCACATCCTGTCGACGCCGCGCGGCAGCGTGGTGATGCTGCGCGACTACGGCTCGGAGGTGCCGCGCCTGATCGACCGCCCGATCAACGGCGCCACCGTCGTCGATGTCTACATGGCCACGGCCGAGGCGCTGGACCGCTGGGAGCCGCGCATCCGCATCGACCGCGTCCAGGTGACCGAGGCCGGGCCGGGCAGGCTGGGCCTGGCCGTCACCTACCGCACCGCTGCCGGGCTGGGCGCCGGGCTGAGCGCCGGGCTGGCCGAGCTGGAGCTGGTGGCATGACCCGCTTCGCCAAGATCGACCTGTCGAAGCTGCCCGCGCCCGCGGTGATCGAGACGCCGGACTTCGCCACGCTGCTGTCCGAGATGAAGGCCCGCGCGGTCGAGCTGATGCCCGCGCTGGCCGACGTGCTGGAACTGGAGAGCGAGCCCGCGACCCAGGTGCTGCGGGTCTGCGCGTATTTCCGGATGCTGGACCGGCTGGAGTTCAACGACGGCGTCCGCGCCACGCTCCTGGCACACGCCACGGGCACCGACCTGGACCACCTTGCGGCCTTCTGGGGCGTCGCGCGGCTGACGATCCAGGAGGCCGACGCCGAGGCGGTGCCGCCGGTGCCGGAGGTGCTGGAGAGCGACGAGGACCTGCGGCTGCGCACCCAGCTGTCGCTGGAGGCGCACAGCTCGGCCGGGTCGGTCGGCGCCTACCTGTTCCACGCGCTGAGCGCGCACGCCGACGTCAAGGACGCCTCGGTGGTCAGCCCCACGCCGGGCGACGTGATCGTGACTGTGCTGTCGCGGCAGGGCGATGGCACGCCGGCCCAGGCGGTGCTGGATGCTGTGACCGCCGCGCTGACGCCCGAGGACGTGCGCCCGCTGACCGACTTCCCGGTGGTCGAGGCACCCGAGATCGTGACCTTCACCGTCGAGGCCGAGCTGACGCTTTACGCAGGACCGGACCCGGCGGCGGTGGAGGCCGCGGTGGACGCGGCGCTGACCGCCTACCTGGACCAGCACCACGCGCTCGGCCGCGACATCACCCGCGCCGGGCTGTTCGCCGCGCTGATGCAGCCGGGCGTCCAGAACGTCGCGCTGACCCAGCCCGCCGCCGACATCGTCATCGGTCCGGGCCAGGCAGCCTGGTGCACCGCCGACGCCATCTCCATCGGGGGGGTCGCGACGTGACGGACACGTTCAAGCGCGGCGACAGCCTGGACTGGTGGGGACAGGTCTCTCCGGTGCCTGACGGAGGGTTCGCGGGCTGGACCATCGCGGCCAAGCTGCGCGGCCAGGACGGGGCAGAGATCGCCGCGCTGGTGCCCGAATGGCTGGACGCGGCGCAGGGCCTGTTCCGCCTGACGGCTGGCGCCACCGGCGCCTGGCCGCTGGGGCTGGCCGTGTTCGATGTCTCGATGACCACGCCCGAGGGCCAGGTCGCCACGTCCGAGACCGCGCAGCTGCGCATCGTTGAGAGGATTTCGCGATGAGCCTGGTGCCGTCCCAGCCGCTGTCCATCCGCCTGGTGCGCCGCGCGCCCGGCGAGACGGCCATGCCAGCCGACGCCGGAGGCCTGCTGCTGTCGCTGGCCCCGCTGATGCGCGGGGCAAAGGGCGACACCGGCGACACCGGCCCTGTCGGACCGCAGGGCATCCAGGGACCGGCAGGACCGGCCGGGCCGCAAGGACCGCAGGGCGAGGCTGGCCCGCAGGGCGAGGTCGGGCCGCAAGGACCGGCCGGGCCACAAGGACCGGCAGGACCGCAGGGCGAGCAAGGCATCCAGGGCGAGGTCGGGCCGCAAGGGCTGCAAGGTCCGCAAGGGCTGCAAGGCGATGTCGGCCCGGCAGGACCGGCCGGGCCGCAGGGGCCGCAAGGCGCGGTCGGACCGGAGGGGCCAGCGGGGCCGCAAGGGCCGGCCGGTGCCGACGCGGAATGGGGAACGGTGGACTGGTAGATGACGGTTTTGCGCGCACACAAGGTCACCTCGCTGCCCCCTTCGCCGGAGCCTAACGCGATCTACTTCTTGCAGGTCGGGAACACGGTATTTCAGTACGTGACCGACGCGCAGTCGAACGCCTGGCCTGTGTCGGCTTTGCCAAGCCCCGCTGCATCCGGCGGCACCGAGACGGTCCTCGACGTGTCTGGTGTCTACTATCGGGTTCACACCTTCACGGCTTCGGGCACTCTGACGGTCAACAACGCCATCCCCGACGCGGAGTATCTTGTCGTCGCGGGGGGCGCCCCCGGCGGGTCGAACGGCACATCGTCGTTCGCGTCAGGCGGCGGCGGGGCGGGCGGCTTGAAGAAGTTCGTTGCCGGCGAAGCCGGCAACACGGGCGCTTCACCGCTCACGCTTGGCCCCGGCTCTGTCGCCATCACCGTGGGTGATGGTGGCCTCCCGTCGCAAAGCGTGCAGGTGACCGGCGGAGACAGCGCCATCGGCGCGCTGATCACGTCCCTTGGCGGCGGATGCGGGGCCAACAGGAACACCGACGCCGGGAGCGGGGGGTCCGGCGGCGGCGGCGGCTCCAATCGTCAGACGGCGGGTCTGGGCACCGCAGGTCAGGGCAACGATGGCGGTGACGGTATATCCACCGGCGGTGCCGCGGGCGGTGGGGGCGGCGGCGCTTCTGCGGTCGGCGCGGCAGCGACCGGCGGTGCAGGGGGCGACGGCGGCGCGGGCATCGCTTCTGCGATCACGGGCGTCTCGGCAACCTACGCAGGCGGCGGTGGCGGTGGCGGCATCACGACAGCGGGCACCGGCGGCGCGGGCGGCGGAGCCGATGGCGTCACGACTGGAACCGGGCTCGACGCCGCGCCGAACACTGGCGGCGGTGGGGGCGGTTGCTACCGCAGCGGCGGCACATCAATGGGTGGCGACGGCGGCTCCGGTTTTGTCGTCATCCGTTATCCGATCACCGAAGCCGAGTACCTGGTGGGGTAGGACATGCGCATTTCATTCGACGTAGTCACGCGCGCACTGTCGTTCGACGCTTCGGACGCGGAGCCTTGGGGTGGCGACCTGGAGGCCCACATCGCCCGATACGGCCAGCGGCTCGACATTCGCGGCCTGTCCTTTGGTGTGACCGTCACGAGCGACAACGTGGAAATCCTGTCGCGGACATGGCCCCCGGCCGGCGTCAAGTTCTCGCGCACGGATCAGGACGTGCTTTTGACCGAGCGGCTGCGCTGGAACAGCGACGATGCGATCGTCATCAACGCCTGGCTGCGGATCAGGGACGAGGAACACACGGCCAGCTGGAACCTGACCGCGCCCCGCCCGGACCAGCCGTTCCCGTCCTGGACGTGGACCGGCACGGCGTGGGAAGCCCCCGTGGCCTATCCGGGTGACGGTGGGCCGTTCACCTGGGACGAGCCGTCGCAGTCCTGGGTGCCGGAGGCCGCGCCATGACCTACGGCGGGTCCATCCTTCCGCCCTCGGCCGGGCCGGTGGAGCGGGCGCTGGAGGGCGCGGACGCGGGCCAGCGGCCTGCGCTCGACCCGGTGCGCCGGATGATGGACCCGGCGCGCGCGCCCGCCGTGGCGCTGCCCGCGCTGGCCTGGGGCCTGTCGGTGGACGAGTGGGACCCGGCCTGGTCCGAGGGCGTCATGCGCGCCGTGATCGGCGCCTCGGTCGACATCCACCGGAAGAAGGGCACCATCGGCTCGGTGCGCCGGGTGCTGGCGATCCAGGGCTTTCCGGACGCCATCATCCACGAACGCTTTGGCTGGAACTTCTGGGATGGCGCGCTGTCCTACGACGGCGTGGCGCGCTTCGAGGGCGGCGACCACTGGGCCGAGTACCGGGTCGAGCTGCAGGCCCCGGTGACCGCCGCCGAGGCCGCGCGCATCCGGCGCGAGCTGGCCGACACCGCCCCGGCGCGCTGCCACCTGAAGGCACTCGATTTCACCCTGGTCGCGATCCGCTACGACGGCTTCGCGACCTATGACGGCACCTACACTCACGGAGAGGCATGATGGCCAATCTACCCGAACCCGACGCCGGCGCCTGGGGGCCGATCTACCAGATCGCGAAGACCGACAAGGTCGTGGCCGGCGCGCTTTCGGCCGGGCTGATCGACCCGGTCACCGGCGACGGCGTCGCGAACAAGCCGATCTGGGACCTGCTGCTGCGGATCGTCTTCCTGCGCGAGCTGATCGAGGCGATGCTGGCCGCGACGGGCCGCGAGATCGCCGACGGCGAAAGCGCCTGGTCCTCGGACGGGCACCTGATGCGCAACGCCAGCGGTGGGCCGATCACGCTGACCGGCACGACGCGGGCCGAGATGCTGGCCGACGGGCTGGAGGACTGGGCCGACCACCTGGCCGCAACGCAGGCCGAGGTGAACGCCTATTCCGCGGTGGGCCGCTTCGTGACGCCGGACCTTCTGCAGAACCGGACGATGGACACGGCCACGCTGACCCAGACGGCGCAGGCCGTCGCCCACGACACGCTGACCCGCATGTTCTACAGCGCGAACGGCGGCGCGGCCGCCTTTGCCGGCGACGGGGCGAACCGCTGGAGCTTCAGCAACGGCAGCCTGACGCTGTCCAAGGACGGCTGGTACGCCGTCCGGGGGCTGGTCTGGCAGGCGAGCTTCGTGGCCAACGCGGGCGACATCTACGTCCAGGTCAACAAGGACGCGGCCGTGATGTGCGCCCAGACCGGCGGCGCCGGCCACAATCTCTGGGGCTGCTGGGCCGAGGCCTTCGCCGTGTTCCAGGGCGCCGCAGGCGAGGTCCTGACGCTCGACAGCAAGCAGGTCAACGGCGGGGCCACGGTCCGCAACCTCAACGCGGCGATGGTCGTCAGCCACATTTCCTGAAGGAGCCGCCCATGACCAAGATCATTCCCGCCACCATCGACCAGCTCTCGGCGCTCGGGACGCGGTTCCGGCAGGTGCATCCGGCCGAGGCGCACCGCTGGGCCGAGGTGATCCATCTCGAAGACGGGCTGCACGTTCCCGACGACCTGGAGCCCGTGCTGCGCGCGCTGATGCCCGACCAGGCCGACGCCGTCCGCGACCAGCGGGGGCAGGCCGCGAAGGCCGAGTGCCGCCGCCGCATCCTGGCCGTGGCGAGCGAGACGGCGCAGATGAACATGGCCGCCTCGGCCGCCGCCGGGCTGATGTCGGACGACGACGTCGAGGCCTTCCGCGACTGGTGCACCTGGCGGTCGGCGATGATCAACCGCGCCCGCAGCCTGGCCGGCGGCGACGCCCCGATCGAGGACGACGGCACCTGGCCGGTGATCCCCGAAAACGCAGCGGCGCTGGCCGCGTACTTCTGACGGCAAGAGGAGAGACTGACATGCCGGAGTACTACCTTCACGGGGTCGAGGTGCAGGAGCAAGCCTCCGGCACGCGGCCCATTCCCCAGATCCCCGCAACCTACGTCGGCTTCGTCGGTACCGCGCCCGCCGCGGCGGCGGCGGTGGCGGCCAGCCTGGCCACCGGCTCGGCGGTGATCGACAACGCGCTGGTCTGGACCGCGGCGACCGCGGGCGAGGCCGGGAACGGCATCAGCGTCAAGCTGACCGATCCGGGCGCGAACACCCAGGCGCTGGCCGTCGCGGTCGCGGGCAACGCGATCACCGTGTCGCTGGAGACCGACGGCACCGGCGCGCTGGTCAGCACCGCGGCCGAGGTCAAGGCCGCGATCGAGGGCGCGGCCGCGGCGGCGGCGCTGGTCACCGTCGCGCACGCCGCGGGCAGCGACGGCAGCGGCGTCGTCCGCGCGACCAGCGTGGCGCTGAAGCTGTCGGGGGGCGCGGAAGAGCCGTTCCCGCTCAACGTCCCGGTCCTGATCGACGGGCGGTCCAAGGCCGCGCTGCTGGGCGAGACCGGCACGCTGGCCGACGCCTACGACGCGATGGCCTACAACGGCATCACGTCGATGATCGTGGTCCGGGTGGCCGAGGGCGTGGACGACCCGGCGACGCTGGCCAACGTGGTGGGCGATCCGTCGCTCGGCACCGGCATCTGGGCGCTGAAGACCTGCAAGGCGCGGCTGGGCCGCGATCCCCGGGTCATCACCGCGCCGGGCTTCACCAGCTCGGCCGCCAGCGCGGCGGCGAACCCGGCCAAGGCGGCGCTGATGGCGGTGGGCGCGCAGATGCGCGCGGCCGTGGCAGCGGCGGGGCCGAACACCACCGAGACCGACGCGGTGCTGGAACGGCAGAACTGGGACGCCGACCACATGTACCTGGTCGATCCCTACGTCCAGGTGTTCGACACCGCGGCGGCGGCGCACGAGGTGCGTCCGAACGAGGCCTACACCGCCGCGATGATCGCCAAGACCGACATCGAGAAGGGCTTCTGGTGGTCGCCGTCCAACCAGGTGATCCAGGGCATCACCGGCACCGCGCGCCCCGTGGGCTGGTCGCTGAGCGACCCGCTGACCGAGGCGAACCGCATGAACGAGGCGGGCGTGGCCACGATCATCCGCGACAACGGCTTCCGCCTGTGGGGCTCGCGCGGGGCGGGGACCGATCCGCAGTGGGCGTTCCTGTCGGTGCGGCGCACCGCCTGGGTGCTCTACGACGTGATCGAGGAGGCCCAGAAATGGGCGATGGCGCGGCCGATGTCGGCGCAGCTGCTGATCGACATCCGCGAGAGCGTGCAGGCCTTCGGCGACAACCTGGTCCGCCAGGGCGCGCTGCTGGGCTTCCAGTGCTGGGTCGACGAGGAGCTGAACACGCCGGCGTCGATGGCGGCGGGCAAGCTCTACATGGGCTTCGACTTCGAGCCGCCCGCCCCGCTGGAGCACCTGGTGTTCCGCGCCTACCGCAACGGCACCTACTACGAGGACCTGCTGACGCAGGTCGGCGAAGCGGCGTAAGGAAAGGACAGGACGATGATCCAGTACCCCCGCAAGATCGTGAACTTCAACGCCTTCGTCGACGGCATCAGCTATGCCGGCCGCGCGACCGAGGCGACCCTGCCCGACGTGAAGCTGATGGTGGCCAACCACCGCGGCGCGGGCATGGACGGCCCCGCCCCGGTGGACATGGGCACCGAGGCGATGACCGCCGACCTGACCCTGGCCGACTGGCCGCCCGAGCTGATCTCGATGATGGGCACGCGGCAGACCTTCGTGCTGCGCCCGGCGGCGAAGGGGCAGGACGACTTTGCCGCCGACACCTACATCGCCACGGTCGGCGGGCTGATCACCGCGCCGGGCCTCGCCGCGCTGAAGCCCGGCGACGACGTGCCGATGAAGCTGGCGATGGCCGCCGACCTCTTCAAGCTGGAGCGCAACGGCGAGCTGCTGATCCACATCGATCACCGCAACGCGATCCGCAACATCGGCGGCACCGACCAGCTGGCCGGCATCCGCGCCGCGATGGGCTTCTAGGCCCCGTCCGGGCGGCGCCGCCGCGTGCCGCCCGGCCCCTTTCAACGCCCCCTTCAACAGGACCCTGAACCATGTCGAAAACCCCCGAGAAATCCCCCGCCGACGCCGCTGGCACCGCCACCGTCACGCTGGGCACGCCCGTCACGATCGAAGGCCGCGAGGTGGCCGAAATCGTCCTGCGCAAGCCCGGCGCCGGAGAGCTGCGCGGCCTGAAGCTGACCGAGGTGCTGCAGCTCGACGTGACGGCGATGATGAACCTCCTGCCGCGGATCAGCACGCCCTACCTGGACGCGGGCACGCTGGCGAAGATGGACCTGGCCGACTTCACCGCGCTGGCGACCGAGGCGCTGGGTTTTTTCGCGCCGCGATCGGTGAAGGAGCAGCTGGGGATCGGGTGAGCCTGCCCGACGATGTCGAAGAGGCGATGGCCGACATGGCCGCGGTGTTCGGATGGACGCCCGACACGATGGACGCGATGAGCGTCGAGGAGCTGGCGCGGTGGCGCGACAAGGCCCGCCGCCGCGCCGGGCACGAGGACTGAGATGAGCCTGAACGTCGAGCTGATCCTGAAACTGATCGACCGCGCCAGCGGCCCGCTGCGCGGCGTCCAGGACCGGCTCGGCCAGCTCGGCGCGACGCTGGACCGGACCGGCCGCGCCCAGGTCGCCTGGGCCGACGCCGCCATCGAGCGCAACAACGCCCGGATGGCCGGCCTGCAGTCCGAGGCGATGGGCGTGGCCGCCCTGGGCGCGTCGCTGGTCGCTCTGACCGAACCCGCGATCCAGGCCGAGGCGCAGATGGCCGAGGTCGCCAAGGTGGTGGACTTCGAGGGTGCGGACGGCTTTGCCCTGCTGGGCAAGGAGATCCGCGCGCTGGTCACCTCGGGCGGACTGGCGTCGACCGCCAAAGAGGTGACCGAGATCGTTGCGGCGGGCGCCCGTTTGGGCATCCTCGGCGAGAACCTGCCCGACGACGAAATGCGCCGCCAGCTGCTGGAGTTCGCCGAGGCGGCCACGAAGATGAGCGTCGCCTTCGGCATCGGCGCCGAAGACGCCGGCACGACGCTGGCCGTCTGGCGGCAGAACCTCGGCCTGAACATGGAACAGGCGCTGGCCCTGGCCGACACGGTCAACCTGCTGGGCAACTCGATGGCGACCAGCGAAGCGAACATCTCGGCCGTCATCACCAAGATGGGGTCCGGCGTGAAGCTGGCCGGCCTGACCGCCGGAGAAATCGCGGCCCTGTCCGCGACGATGCTGGCCGGCGACAACAACGTCGAGCGCGCCGGCACGGCGATGAAGAACTTCACGAACGCGCTGACCATCGGAGAGGCGGCGACCGACCGGCAGCGCAAGGCCTACGCACGGCTGGGCATCGACGCGGTCGAGCTGGCCAAGCTGATGCAGACCGACGCCTCGGGCGCGATCATGTCGGTGCTGCGCGCGCTTCAGGGCGTCGAGGACTGGGAACGCAGCTCGGTGCTGACGCAGCTGTTCGGCGAAGAGGCGAAGTCGGTCGTCGCAACGCTGTTGCAGAACACCGAGCTGCTGGAGCAGACCTTCGGTCGCGCCGCCGACAGCGCGCAGTTCCTCGGCCTGATGGAAGAAGAGTACCAGCGCCAGGCGGCGACGACGCGGGCACAGCGAACGCGGATGTTCGAGCACTTCAACGCGCTGGCGGTGGTGATCGGCAACCAGGTGCTTCCGACGATGAACTCGCTGATGGAAACCATCATGCCGGTCGTTTCGCGCGTGATGGAGTGGGTCGAGGCGAACCCGGTGCTGGTGGAACAGCTGCTGAAGGTCGCGGCGGGCGTGCTGGCGTTCAAGGCCGGGTCTCTGGCCCTGCGCTTCGTGCTGTTCGGGACGGTCGGCCAGGTGCTCGGCCTGGTCCGGGGCGTGGGCCGCGCGATGGTGGTGATCCCCGGCCTGGCCCGCGCGATGGCGGCGCTGCGCCCGCTGCGCTGGGCCACCCTGATCCCGAAACTCGTCTGGAGCACCTTTGTCGGGCTGATCCCCTGGCTGGCTCTTGCGGGGCGTCTGGCATGGACGGTCCTGATAAAGCCACTCATCTGGACGGCTCTTCTGATCCCGAAGATCGGCTGGGCCGCCCTGGGCGGACCGCTGGTCTGGTCTGCGCTGATCAGCAGCCTGAAGTGGCTCAGCTTCATTCCGGCGATCGGCTGGGTCGCCATCGCGGCCTCGGTCGGCCTGTTCGCCTGGAAATACTTCGGCCTGAAGGACCTGCCCTGGAAGGACTATATCGAGGACATCGACTGGTCGTACTGGGCTTTCGGAAAGTGGTGGCACGCGCTGCACAAGCTCGACTGGAACGACCTGATCGATCCGGTCAATCTGGCCAGCTTCATCAACCTGAACCTGCGCCGCATCGGCAGCCCCGAAGGCGCCGCGGCTGCGGCCGAAGCGGACCGCGCGAGGGACGGTGCGCCGGCGCGCCCCGAGGGCTACGACCCGGGGCTGGCCAACGACGGCAGCATGTCTCTGCCTCCGGCCTACGATCCGCCCGCGCGCGATGCCGGGGGGCCGCTGCGCCGCGCGATGGCCTACCTGGTGGGCGAGCGGGGGCCGGAGCTGTTCGTGCCGGGCACCGACGGGGCGATCCTGCCGGGGCGGATGACGCGGATGCTGGCCGGGGCCTCGGCGGCGGCGGCGGGCCTGGCGGCCGAGGCGCAGCGGATGGCGCAGGGGCTCGACATGCGGCCCGCGGCGGCGGGCGCGCTGCGCGGCGCGGCGGGGGGCGCCCTGGGCGGCGGGTTCCAGGTCGGCCAGATCGTGATCCAGGCGGCGCCGGGGCAGGACCCCGAGGCCATCGCCCGCGCCGTCATGGCCCGCCTGAAGCGCGAGGCGCAGGCCGCCGGGCGCGGCGCTCTGCATGACGGGGGGATCGCCTGATGGACCTGGGACTGAGCCTGGTGATGATGGCGCTGGGCGCCTACCGCTTCGCCGTCACCTCGGAAAGCTACCAGTCGAGCGCGCGCACCAGCGCCTGGCGCTGGGCCAAGAAGGACCGGCTGGGCCGCGCGCCCGCGCTGGAATACCTCGGCCCCGACACCGACGAGCTGATGTTCGAGGGCGTGATCTACCCGCATTTCCGCGGCGGGCTGGGCCAGGTGGACCTGATGCGCGCCGAGGCGGGCCTGGGCGTGCCGTCGATGATGGTGGACGGCACCGGGCTGGTCTGGAACCGCTGGTGCATCGCCGGGGTCGAGGAGCGGCGCAGCTTCTTCATGACCGACGGCGCGCCGCGCAAGATCGAGTTCACGCTGACCCTGCAAAGCTACGGAGAGGACCTGCTGTGATCTACCGCACCGTCCAGGGCGACATGGTCGATGCCATCTGCAAGGCCCGCTACGGGTCCGAGGACCCGGTCGAGCAGGTCTACGAGGCGAACCCGCACCTGGCGGCGCTGGGCGCGATCCTGCCCGAGGGCACGCTGGTCACGCTGCCCGCGCTGACCCCGAAACAGGAGCGGCGCGTGATCCGCCTCTGGGGCGCCGGCGCGTGACGCCCGCCGTCCGGATCGAGGCCGACGGCGCCGACATCACCGCGCTGATCGAGGACCGGCTGCTGTCGCTGTCGATCTCGGACGCGGCGGGCACCGACAGCGACACCGCCGAGATCGAGCTGGACGACCGCGGCTACCGCATCGCCCTGCCCGAGCCGGGGGCAGAGCTGGTGATCTGGATGGGCTACCGCGAGACCGGGCTGGTCGAGATGGGCACCTTCGTCGTGGACGAGTGCAGCGGCCAGGGCCCTGCCTCGACGCTGACGATCCATGCCAAGGCCGCCGACATGCGCGGCGGGATCAAGGCGCCGAAGACGCAGGCCTGGGAGGACAAGACCCTGGGCGAGATCGTGGACACGATCGCGGCGCGGCACGGGCTGCGCGCGGCCGTCGCCCCGGCGCTGCGCGCCGTCCGCTGGGCCTATGTCGCGCAGACCAAGGAAAGCGACCTGCACTTCCTGTCGCGGCTGGCCATCGACCTGGACGCCACGGTCAAGCCCGCGGGCGGCGCGCTGGTGGTCGTGCCGAAGGGCGAGGGCGTGACGGCCGACGGCGCGCCGATCCCCGAGGTCGAGCTGTCGGCCGCGGCCCTGTCCGACTGGAGCTGGACCGCCACGGGCCGCAGCCGCTACGCCTCGGCCGTCGCGGAATGGTCCGAGCCGGGCACCGCCACCGTCCACCGGGTCGAGACCGGATCGGGCGAGCCGGTGCTGGAGCTGCGCCGCCGCTATGCCACCGAGGACGAGGCCCGGCGCGCGGCCGAGGCGGCGCTGAAGCGCGCGGTGCGCGCCTCGGGCAGCCTGTCGGCCACCTGCACCGGCTTTGCCGGAGAGCTGATGGCCGAGGGCGTGGTGATCCTGTCGGGCATCAAGCCGGAGCTGACCGGGCGCTGGACCATGCCGCGCGTCTCGCACCGCTTTGACGCCGGGGGGCTGACGACCAGCTTCGAGGCCGAGCGCGACAACGAGGACGAGAACGCCCCCGGCGGCACCGCCGAAACCGCGCCACCCGCCGCGCCCGAACGCCCCGACACCGCCGGCCTGCCCGCCGATCCCGACGTGGTGGGGCCGCAATGATCTGCCCCCCCCCGCCAGGCGGATGACAGGAGGCCGACGGGCGCGCTGACGCTCGCCGACACGGGGCCAAGCCTGCCAGCCACCCCCGCCGACCCCACAAGACAAAGGGCCGCTCCTGCCCCGCCCAGGGGCGGTGGCGGCATCATGGGGAAAGAGCGTTGACAGACCGTGAAGTTCGTTGCTCGGGGTGCCGACGGCTGCTATTCAAGGCCGAGGACGGAGCGATCTCCGGAACCCTGTCCATCAAGTGCCCGCGGTGCCGGGCGCTGAACATCCTGAGGCCATCGACGAGCCCTTTACCAGAGCGGCCGGACCGCGACGGAAAGGACCCATCGTGTGGCTGTTCGTACCCCCCAAGGACATGAAGACTTTCGCGGCCTCAGCCTTTGCGCCGGCGTCGGAGGACTGGACCTCGGCCTTCATCTCGCAGAGCCCGGATATCGAACCGTGGGTTATGTCGAGCGAAACAGTTTCGCCGCGGCCGCTCTCGTGGCACGGATGGCGGACGCGTCCCTGGCTCCGGCTGTTGTATGGGACGATCTGCGATCCTTTGAAGGCGGGCCTTGGCGCGGCAGAGTTCATCTCGTCTCTGCCGGTTATCCCTGCCAGCCCTTCAGCCTCGCCGGTGTGCGTCGCGGCGAGGACGACCCCCGGCACCTCTGGCCAGAAGTCGCCCGGATCGTCGGCGAGGTCAGCCCCGAATGGGTCTTCTGCGAGAACGTCGTCGGGCATCTGTCCCTCGGTCTCGACCGCGTCTGCGCCGACCTTCAGGCGCTGGGCTTCCGCGTTGCAGTCCGCGTCGTATCAGCGGCGGAAGTCGGCGCGTCGCACATCCGGGAAAGGGTCTTCATTCTGGCCCACGCCGACGTTCAGAAGCTCTGGGAACCGCGCTTGCATCCTGGGCTCGCCGAACGGAATTCGGTTTGTCAAAGACGAGAACCAGGTCGGCTCGCAGATGGGGCTGAAGAACGCGGCATCGGCTTGGACCATGATGTGGCAGCTGCTGCTGGCCGCGGGCTGGACGCCGCAGAGCTTCCGATCTTCCCACCGCTTCCGGGTGATCTTGTTGAATGGGGAGAAACACTCGACCGACGCCCTGACCTTGAACCCTGCCTTCACCGACTGGATGATGGGCTGGCCGATCGGATGGACCGATCCGCAGCGGCCGGTAACGGGGTGGTCGCACTGGCTGCGGCGCGCGCGTGGCTCGATTTGAAGCGAGAGTTCAGCGACTGTTGAAGCCCCGGTTCAATGGCCCCTAAGCCGCCCGGTGACGAAAATCGCCTCGCTGCAAGTTTGCGTGTCAAACACTGCAGAATTCAGTGGCGAGCTACACAGGCCCCGCGTCCGCCCGAACGTCCTGATCCCGAACGTTCCGCGCCGCCGCAGGACGGAATGTAAAAAAGTTTTACATTGCCTCTTGACCGAACGGGGAAGGATCACGATCTTCCTCAATGTGAAGACCATTCACATCGAACACGTCACGCAAACCCGGAGCACCGAAATGAGTTCTGTCGCCACCTGGCCAACCCAAGCCGAACAGTGGCTCGACGCAAAGGGGAAAGGCGCCTGGATCGCCGCCATGGTCCTAGGCTTTATCTTTTTCTGGCCCGTCGGCCTCGCCCTTCTTGCCTACATGATCTGGAGCAAACGCATGTTCAACGGTTCCTGCGCCAAGCGCGCCCATCACTCGATGCCCCGCCATCGGTTCAAGTCGTCGGGCAACAGCGCCTTCGACGCCTACAAGTCGGAAACCCTTCGCCGGCTGGAAGACGAGCAGGATGCCTTCGAATCCTTCCTGCAACGCCTGCGCGAAGCCAAGGACAAGGCCGAGTTCGACCAGTTCATGGAAGACCGTGCCCACAAGGCCCGCGCCGAGGATGCAGAACCCGCCGGCGCCTGACCGAACGCAATGCAATCGGCCCCGCCCCTTGGCGGGGCCGTTCCCCTGCCCCTTTACCCAGACCGGACCCGCCCCCAGATGATGCCCATGACACTCGATGCCCGTGGCCTTCCCGACCCAGACCTTCATGCGGAGTTCTATGCGGACGTACCGTCCAAACGGCTTGTCGCATGGATCGCCGACAGCCTTGTGATCGCGGTGCTGACGCTGGTGGCAATTCCCTTTACGGCCTTCACGGCCCTGTTCTTTCTGCCGTTCTTCTGGCTGGTGATCGGGCTTGTATACCGGGTCGTCACGCTGGCGCGTTCCTCGGCCACGCCGGGGATGCGGCTGGTGGCCATCGAGATGCGCACCGCGCGCGGCGAACGCTTCGACACGGCAACGGCGGCGATGCACACGCTGCTTTATTCCATTGCAATCGGCATGATCGTGGTTCAGGCGGTATCCATCGTTCTGATGCTGACGTCGGCCCGGCGGCAGGGCTTGCCCGATCACATACTGGGCACCGTGGCGATCAACCGCGCGGCGGCAAGCTGATCCACCTGGGGACTTGGCGCAGCGGGGCGACGTTGCTAACGTCCGCCCCGTAGTCCACGATCAAGCCAGATGCGCCACACTCTTCCTATAGCGCCCCAGTTCTATGTGACGGCCCCGCAGCCCTGCCCCTATCTCGACGGGCGGATGGAGCGAAAGCTGTTTACCGCATTGCAGGGCGAGCATGCCGAGACGCTGAACGACACCCTTTCCAAGCAAGGGTTTCGTCGCAGCCAGAACGTGCTTTATCGGCCGTCTTGCGCCGAATGCTCTGCCTGTCTGTCTGCCCGCATTCGCGTCGCGGATTTCAAGCCATCGCGCAGTCAGCGCAAGGCCCGCCGCCGCAACGGCGATCTGCGACGCGAAGCCACGTCGCCCTGGGCGACAGAGGAGCAGTACGCGCTTTTCCGTGCCTACCTCGACAGCCGCCATGCAGAGGGCGGAATGGCCGACATGGACATCTTCGAATTCGCCGCGATGATCGAGGAAACGCCGATCCGCAGCCGCGTGATCGAGTACACCGGCGAAGGCCCCGATGGCGCGCCGGACCTTGCCGCGGTCTGTCTGACAGATGTTCTGGATGACGGGCTGAGCATGGTCTATTCCTTCTACGATCCCGGCCGATCACAAGACAGCCTCGGCACTTATGTCATCCTCGATCACATCGAGATCGCGCGCGAGGCGGGCCTGCCCTATGTCTACCTGGGCTACTGGGTGCCCGGCAGCCCCAAGATGGGATACAAGGCCCGCTTTTCGTCGGTCGAAGTCTACAAGGACGGGATCTGGCAGGACCTGGGTGATCCAAAGGGGCATTCCTCCGCCATGCATCCCCTGTCGACCGCGCCCATCGCCGAACAGGTGGCACGGATTCACCTGCCCGATCAGCGCCCGACCCGCCGCTGATGCGGCTTCAGGCAGTGGCGCTGGTCGTTCCCGACTATGATGCCGGGCTTTCGTTTTATGCGGGAGTGATGGGTTTCGATGTCCTGTGCGACGAGGATCTCGGCGCTGGCAAGCGCTGGGTCATGGTGGCACCGCCCGGCGGCGGCACGGCACTGCTGCTGGCGCGTGCCGCGACCGACCGGCAGCGCGCCGCGATTGGGGAGCAGACCGGCGGACGCGTCGGGTTCTTTCTGGAAACCCGCAATTTCGACGCGGACCACGCACGCATGTTGGCGGCCGGAGTCCTGTTCGAGGAAACGCCTCGCGACGAACCCTATGGGCGGGTCGCCGTCTGGCAGGATCCGTTCGGCAACCGTTGGGATCTGCTCCAGCCCGCCTGACGGCGGGCTGGACGCAGGGCAGCCATCAGTTCCCGCTCAGAAGGTTCGGGACGATCGTCACCACCTCGGGGAACACCCACAAGAGCCCCAGCCCCACCACCTGAATCAGCACGAACGGTATGATGCCGCGATAGATGTGGCCCGTCGTGACCTCTTTCGGCGCTACACCGCGCAGGTAGAACAAGGCAAAGCCGAAGGGCGGCGTCAGAAAGCTGGTCTGCAGGTTGACCGCGATCATGATCGTCACCCATTTCGGGTCCAGCGTGCCACCATAGATCACGGGGCCGACGATGGGCACGACGATGTAGATGATCTCAAGGAAATCGAGAACGAAGCCCAGGATGAACAGCACCAGCATCACGATCAGGAAGACAACGATCTCGTTGTCAAAGGCCCGCAGGAACTCCTGGATATAGTGTTCCCCGCCAAACGAGATGACCACCAGGTTCAGAAGCTGCGAGCCGATCAGGATGGTGAAGACCATTGACGTAACCTTGGCGGTCTCTCGCACCACCGGGCCCAACACGCCCCCCCGAAGCAGAACCCAGCAGCTGTACAGCAGCCCGAGAAAGGCAAGGTGATAGGACAGGTTCGCCCCGATGATGGCGATCCAGTCGCCAAAGCTGACATCGGGCCGCTGTGTCCGGATATCGAAGTTCACCCCGAGCACGATCATTATGACGATGGCAAAGCTGCCGAAGACGATCAGCTTTCCGGTCTTCTCCTGCTCCCGCAGCTTGCGGTAGGCGGCCAGCATGATCGCGCCCGCAGCGCCGAGGGCTGCGGCGGGCGTCGGGTTCGTGACACCGCCAAGGATCGATCCCAGCACCGCGACGATCAGGATCAGCGGTGGGAATACCACGCGCAACAGCTCGTTCTGGGCCATTCGCGCGGTGGCATGCCGTGCCCCGTAGACGGCCAGGCCGAAGGGCACGGCCAGCAACAAGAACGTCGCCGAGGGCGAGCTGAGCGCCGAGATGAACAGTGCATCCACCACGAAGGCCAGCGCGATACCCGCGGCGCCAATCAGCAGCGGCAAAGGGTTCTGCGACGGCGCGATGCCGCGGCCGACAGCAAGCATGAGGGCGATCATGGTGAAGACGATGGCCACACCGCTGCCGATCGGCGCAATGCTTGTCAGGCGTTCCGCGCGGGCGACTTCCAGTTCTTCGGGGGTCAGCTGGCGTGCCTCGGACGCACCGCCGGAGGCATCCATCGCGGCGGCCTGCGCCACCGACGTGTCCCACTTTTCCTGACCGTGAAGGTCGATCATCGCCGCCTTGCAGCTTTCGGACACGTTGGTCCGCAGTTCGGGCGACGTGCCGCTCGCCTGCGTGACACCCGAGACTGTCAGGCTTTGCGAGCCCACGATCCCGGCACTACCCGCCAGGGACACCGCTATCAGGATCGCGGCGGGCACGAGCAGGTACCAGGCCAGCGCCTCGTTGCGGGTCGTTACCTCTCCGCCCAGGCCACCCTCTATCTCGACAGGAGGCGCCTTGGAGGGGTTCAGCAGCGCAAACCCGAACGCATAGGCGGCGTAGAGCATGGCAAGCAGGATGCCGGGCAACATGGCGGCCTGGAACAGCGTGCCGACAGAGACAACCGCCGGTCGGCCGAGAAGTGTGAGCGCGTCCGAACAACCGGCCAGCTGCGCACGCGACTCCTGCGCCGTGGCGTAGAGATCGCCCGCCAGCGTTCCCAGAAGCACGATGACAATCGAAGGCGGGATGATCTGGCCAAGCGTTCCCGAGGCCGCGATGACCCCGGTGGACAGTTCTGGCGAATACCCGTTGCGCAGCATCGTCGGCAGGGCCAGAAGGCCCATGGTGACCACGGTCGCGCCAACAATGCCGGTCGAGGCGGCAAGAAACGCGCCGACGACGACGATGGATACCGCAAGACCGCCCGGCAGTGGTCCGAAGACACGGGCCATGGTGGTCAGCAGATCCTCGGCGATGCGCGAGCGTTCCAGCGTGATGCCCATCATCACGAACATCAGCACGGCCAGCAGCGTCTCGATCGACTGGCCGGCGATCACGCGTTCGTTCATGCGATTGACGATGAACGAGATGTTGCGGTTCAGGGCCTGTTCCCAGCCGTTGGGAAAGAGTGCCACCTCAACGCGCGGCAACTCCGGGTATCGGAAGACAGAGATCGCGTCGCGCGCGACCCCCTCCGTCAGCAACGCGGCGTATTCGACGGACCGCGTGTCGATGGCCTGATGGATCAGTAGCCCCGCACTATCGAGCGCGGCGATGATCGCGAACGAGATGATCCCGGCCCCGCCGATCGCAAAGGCGACAGGGAACCCCGTCAGGATGCCACCGAACAAGGTCAGGAAAACGATGATGAGACCGACTTCGATCCCGTCCAATCCGAACAGCATGGCTCAGCGGCCTCCGTGCACGAGGTGTTCAGGCGCGGCCATCTCGACCTCGCCCGGCTCGATGATGTCCCTGTCGCGATACTTGTCGGCGCTTTCCTCGCCCTCGCGGAATTCGAGGTAGGAGCGATAGAAGAACGAGACAGCCTGGATCAGGACCATCAGTGCGAACATCAGCATCAGGACCTTGAACAGGAAATACGCGTTGAAGCCCGACGGGCTGAACCCGGTCGTCTCGACATTCCAGCGAAATGCGATGGCCTTTCGCAGGATCGAGTCAAGCTTGTCGGTGGCGTTCACCGGCGGGTTGATCATGTGGCGCCACATGAAGAACCAGGCGTAGAACCAGGTCAGGATCATCGCCGGCATCATGAAGACCACCGACCCGAACATGTCGATGATCCGCTTCTTGCGGTGCCCGACGCCCGCATAGACCAGGTCCACGCGCACGTGGCCGCCCTGCGTGAAGGTCCAGGCGCAGCACAGGCAGACGATAACGGCGTTGTAGAATTTCAGGCCATCGGCCCACCAGCCCAGGGACTGGGTGAAATCCATGCCAAGCGGCCCGACCGAGATTTCGGACACCCGGAATACCGATTGCAGGAAGACCACCATCACCTGCTGAAGAACCATCAGCAGCCCGGCCCAGGCCGCGGTGCGTCCGACGATATTGGCAAAGCCTTCAAGCGTCCGGACGACGCGCCACAGGAATTCGTTGTAGAAGAGCCCGGCGATGAAAATGCCGACAAACAAGTTGAAAAACAGAAAGAAAAGCTCTGTCGAGGCGCCGAAATACACCAGGCGCAGGACATTCTCGGGTTGGCTGAAGTCGAGATATGTTCCCAGGTTCAGCAACACGTGGATCGGCCCGGCGATACCTGACCAGATTCCTTGAAGAAACCAAACGATCGCGTCCACGGCGCGCCCTCCCCCCGGTCTTCATACAGGGACAGCGCGCTTGCGCGCGCTGTCCGATCTTTTTCCGCAATGCGGCTGGATTACATGTCGGACATGACCCGGGTGCGCTCGCGCACATAGGGGGTGTCGGCCAGCGACAGCCATGCCGAGGTCTCGCGCATCGACTTCATCGCGCTTTCGTAGACCATGTCGTACAGCGGGTCGCCGCGGTAGCCGCCCAGCACTTCGCGGGCGCCGGTTCCGAAGGCATCCCATACGTCCGCCGGGAACTCGTGAACCGACACGCCGCTTCCCAGCAGGCGCTGCAGCGCCGGACCGTTGTTCGCGGTGAACAGCGAGTAGTTGTGCTGGTGCGCGTCGGCACAGGCCACCTCGATCGCACGCTGGTGCGACTTCGACAGGCCGTTGAAACGCTCGAGGTTGACGCCGACCGAAAGGGCCGCGCCCGGCTCGTGCATGCCGGCGGGGTAGTAGTGCTTGCAGACCTCCTGCAGGCCCAGACGTTCGTCCGACCAGGGGCCGATCCACTCGGTGCCGTCGAGGGCACCGGTCGACAGGGCCTGGTAGATCTCACCACCCGGCAGAACCTGCACCGAAACGCCGATCTTCGACAGCGCCTCGCCGCCGAGACCGGGCATGCGGAACTTCAGACCCTGCAGGTCGCCCGCGCCGGTGATCTCGTTACGGAACCAGCCGCCGCCCTGCGGGCCGGTCTGGCCTGCGATGAACGACCGGACGTTGAAGACCTCGGCCACCTGACGGTGCATTTCGGCACCTTCGCCGCCGTAGTACCAGGTCATGATTTCCGGCACGGTCATGCCGAAAGGCACAGCGGTAAAGAAGGCCCACGCCGGGTTCTGGCCGATCCAGTAATAGTCGGCACCGTGATAGGCATCAGCCTGGCCAGAGGCCGCCGCGTCGAAGGATTCGAACGCACCCACGAGTTCGCCCGCGCCCTTGGCGTCAATGGTCAGCGTGCCGTCGGTCAGGTCGGCGACATTGTTTACCACGCGCTCGACCGAATCCCAGACACCTGCCAGGCCACGCGGCCAAGTGGTGACCATGGTCAGAACTTCGCGACCCTGGGAAATCGCCGGCGCCGCAAGTGTGCTGGCGGCGGCGGCGGCAGTTCCACCGAGAGCGGTGTTTTTCAGAAAAGAACGACGATCCATTATTGAGTGTCCTCCCACTAATCGTAATAGCCTGGCCGTGTCAGGGCCCGGCGGATCGTTTCGGTAGATGGAACATAGCGTCGGAGTTCTTGGGGATAAAGCGCAAGATTCGGGCATGTTCATGCAATCGCGCACTTTTCGACTTATATCGAAACTTGGGCATGGATATCCCCGGATCGGACGGCGTGAATTTCGGGAAAGAAGATTCCAAAATCACCCCCCGTCGCGACATTTTCTCTGCCGTATGCGGTTGACGCCCCCTGCCCCCGCTCATAATGTCGCGCGCACACGGAAGGAGCCCACGGGATGGCTGACATCGTAATCCTTGTAGGAAAATGGCGCATGGGCCGGTAACGGACACCTGAACGGTTCCCCATGCGCCCCCGACTGACCCCGGGGGCTTTTTTGTGCGCGAATGACGGACGGATGGAGCAAGAGATGACACGTCAGATGAGCGGCGCGAAGATGGTTGTCCAGGCCCTGCGGGACCAGGGCGTAGACACGGTATTCGGCTATCCCGGCGGCGCCGTGCTGCCGATCTATGACGAGATCTTCCTGCAAAACGACATTCGCCACATCCTTGTACGGCACGAACAGGGCGCGGTACACGCGGCAGAGGGCTATGCCCGGTCCACCGGCAAGGTGGGCGTCGTCCTTGTCACCTCTGGTCCCGGCGCCACGAACGCCGTCACCGGCCTGACCGACGCGCTGATGGATTCGATCCCGATCGTCGTGCTCACCGGCCAGGTGCCCACATTCATGATCGGAAACGACGCCTTCCAGGAGGCCGACACGGTGGGCATCACGCGCCCCTGCACAAAGCACAACTGGCTGGTCAAGGACACGGCAAAGCTGTCGGACACCATCCACCAGGCGTTCCATGTCGCCCGGTCCGGCCGCCCCGGCCCGGTTCTGGTCGACATTCCCAAGGACGTGCAGTTCGCCAGCGCCGACTATGTCGGTCCCAAGCAGGCGCGCACCGCGCACTACCAGCCGCAGGTCAAGGGTGACCCTGCGCAGATCCAGCGTCTGGTCGAGATGATCGAAACAGCCGAGCGGCCGATCTTCTACACCGGCGGTGGCGTCATCAACTCCGGCCCCGCCGCCAGCCAGCTGCTGCGCGAGCTGGTCGAGGCCACCGGATTTCCGATCACATCGACCCTCATGGGGCTTGGCGCATATCCCGCCAGCGGCAAGAACTGGCTGGGAATGCTGGGGATGCACGGGCTTTACGAGGCGAACCTCGCGATGCATGGCTGCGACCTGATGATCAACATCGGCGCACGCTTCGACGACCGGATCACCGGGCGCGTGCAGGACTTTTCGCCCAATTCCAAGCGGGCGCACATCGACATCGACCCGTCCTCGATCAACAAGGTGATCCGTACCGATGTTCCGATCGTCGGGGACGTGGCCCATGTGCTGGAGGACCTCTTGCGCCTCTGGAAAGCAGGTGGCCGCAAGACCAACCGCCAGGCAGTGGCCAAATGGTGGGAAAAGATCGAGAGCTGGCGCGCAATCGATTGCCTGGCGTTCAAACCGGCCGAGAAGACGATCAAGCCGCAATATGCCCTTACCCGGCTCGAGGCCCTGACACGGGACCGCGATCGCTACATCTGTACAGAGGTCGGCCAGCATCAGATGTGGGCCGCGCAGTATCTGGGTTTCGAAGACCCCAACCGCTGGATGACCTCGGGTGGACTGGGGACAATGGGCTACGGCGTTCCGGCATCGGTCGGCGTCCAGGTGGCGCATCCCGACGCACTCGTCATCAACGTGGCCGGCGAGGCATCCTGGCTGATGAACATGCAGGAGATGGGAACGGCAGTGCAGTATCGCTTGCCCGTCAAGCAGTTCATCCTCAACAACGAGAGGCTGGGCATGGTGCGCCAGTGGCAGGAACTGCTGCACGGCGAGCGCTATTCGCAAAGCTGGTCCGAGGCCCTGCCCGATTTCGTCAAGCTGGCCGAAGCCTTCGGCTGCAAGGGCATCCTGTGTTCGGATCCCGCCGACCTCGACGACGCGATCATGGAGATGCTCGACTACAACGGCCCGGTGATCTTCGATTGCCTCGTCGAGAAGCACGAGAACTGCTTCCCGATGATCCCGTCGGGCGAAGCGCACAACAAGATGCTGTTGGGCGAGAACGCCAGCACGAAGGACGCCATCGGCACCTCTGGCGCGGTGCTGGTCTGACCGGCAACACCTTGACAATAAGGGATAAAGGATAGGGCCATGTCGGCACTCAAGATCAAGAAGGGCACATCGAAGCATTCCGCCTACGACCTGCGCGACCCCCACGCCGCACCCGAGGAAACCCACACGCTGGCCGTGCTGGTCGACAACGAGGCCGGCGTGCTGGCCCGCGTGATCGGCCTCTTCTCGGGGCGCGGCTACAACATTGAAAGCCTGACCGTGGCCGAGGTCGACCACACCGGCCACCGCTCGCGCATCACGGTGGTGACGACGGGGACGCCGGGGGTGATTGATCAGATCAAGGCGCAACTGGGCAGGATGGTGCCGGTGCACGAGGTGCACGACCTGACGTCGGACGGACCCTCGGTGGAGCGGGAACTGTCGCTGTTCAAGGTGGCGGGGACGGGCGACAAGCGGATCGAGGCCCTGCGGCTGGCAGAGATCTTCCGGGCCAATGTCGTTGATTCCACACTGGATTCCTTTGTTTTCGAGATCACGGGAACGCCGCAGAAGATCGACGCCTTCGCGGAACTGATGCGGCCGCTCGGCCTGGTCGAGATGGCCCGGACGGGCGTCGCGGCGCTGTCACGCGGGACAGTCTGAGGCCGGATTTCCAACGTCGGCGTCACGTCGGCATAACGTCGGCATGACGTCGGCGCGGGATCACCGGACCACCGCTGCGGACCGACGCCGCTGCCGGACCGATGCGGGTGCCGGGGCTGGTGGAGAGGACGCGGACGAGTGTCACGGCGCTGTGGTAGGAGACGGTCCGAGGCGGGTCCGGTATGATGGCGTCACGTCCGCCGGGGGTGGCGCAGAGGTGATAACCAGACATCCAGCGCCACGGCACGGAATGGAACCGTCGCGATCTCAGGGAGAGTGTTCCAGAGAGCACTCAGATCCAAACGATAATGAACTAGCGGCCCACAACCGACATTGGAATCGCTTCGGTGATGCCGCTGAGCAAATCGTCAAAGCGACCGTTCATTCCAGCGGCAGATAAATGCACTAGGCTGTTCTGGCTATCCGATACGTCAGAAAGTCCAGTCTTCCTCCTCCATGAAACCTTCCAGCGACAAGCATGGGATACCGAAGTGGCGGCAAATGTTGGGAATCTTCGCGCCGTTGCGGGGTTCGCCCTCGAGGGTCACGACTGTGCCGCCTATGGCGTGGGCGCGGGCAATGATGAACGGGTCAGCATTGAGACCTCCCGTCAGGAGCTTCTTTCGCTCGATAATCTGGATGAAGTGCGGAACCGCGAAAATCCGACCGACAAAAGCCGCCTCGGCCGCATTCGGCGTCGGAAACAGATCGCGTTGACCCGCCGCCCAATCACGTAGGGCAACAACTCTGTCCCCCTCGATCTCTCGCGCAACTTCCCGCGTTGACGTGATCTCACCGTTCTCGACCAAATCATCAAACTGTTCCCAAAGTGTCGGGAAGCGGTTGCGATAGTAGCTATGGAATAGTTGGGAAAATGCGTTTGTGTCGAAAACGTAGCTCAAGGCGCTCTCCTTGACACGTATTCTTCAAGTCGGGTCAGGTTCTTTGGCTTAGTATCGAGGATCTCGGCAAGCTGATTGTAGTCGATCCGGTTCTGATAGAACCGCTGGAACGCAAGGTTGATATACTCTGTGCCGAGATAGGCGATTTTCGTGTTGTAATGGTCGCCTCCGCTGCCTCGCTGCCCTTGCTCGGCCCACCGGCGCGCTGCTTGGTCATACTCGGCAGGTGTGATCAAGTCGCGGTCGAGAAACTTCCTGAAAATGAACTCGCGGCTGACACTGAACAATTGTGCCATCTCGGCAGCCTTCGCCTCCGTCGGCTCCTGCCCTGCGAGAGTCGCATCGAAGGTTTCTTCTGGCACCAGAAGGCACGCCGCCATGCGGTTGCAGATTACCTCTATCCGCCGATCATCTCCTGCCAACTCGTTGACGAAGCCATCACCTGTGGTATCGACGCCGCTGGTGTGGAAAAGCAAATGCGCCAGCTCGTGGAAGAGTGTAAAAATCTGTCGGGTCTTGGCTGTAGTGTTGTTCACGTAAATGATCGGAAACTCGTCATCGTAAAGACAGAACCCAGAGTAATCCGGCTCGCGGAACTGGTCCTTGAAAACATAGACCCCGACGCCCAGAAGAACCCTGCGCCATTCCTCAAGCGCGGTCTCCGCGTTGCCCCAGCCAAACTGCTGCTCCATCGTCACGCCCAGATAGGCGCGAACTTCGGCCGCGATCTCCTCGATCCGGTCAGTGGGGCAAAAAGCCAGATCGCGCGTGATCAGGCGCTCGACCGGGTTCCGGCCACTGTGCAGTTCCTCCAGGCCCATTTGGAACGTCCGCGCCTTGCGAAGAAGCAAGCGTATGCGTGGCGGTATATCCGCAATCTGCGCGGGGCCAAGGGTGCGGAAAGTCTCCTCGATGGGAGGCAGATCAGGCGGTGCCGGAAAGAAGAACACGGCAACCGGAACCTTGAACTTCTCTGCCATCTTTTCGAGTTGGGGGTAGCTGGGGAATGCCTCACCTGCCTCCCACTTCGCGATCTTCCGGAAATCGGCTGCAGCAGCGTCGACGGAAAACCCTGCTCGCTCACGCGCCCAAGTGACCACTTCCGGAGTGACGGGCATTGCGTCTGCCACGGATGTCTGCTCCCTACCCATCATCTCATTTTTGGGAACTCTAGCCCCGGAAAGGCATGTTCGCAATTCGAGGAGGTATTCACCGCATAAGCAAACAGTTCATTTAACCGCGACCACTCAAACGCAGCGAATGGCCACTATCCGTCCATGGACAGCGCCATCAGAGCGTGGGGCAACTAGTCGGTCCATGCGGTTTCGGGCGGTTGTTCGGCAGTCGGGGCGGCGGCGCGGAACTTCACCCCTCCCCTCACGTCTCGGGCGGTTCGGGGACGACGGGGCGGCGGGATTTCTGACGCTCTCTCCACACGATCAGGAGGCCGCCCGCGATGATGAGGAGCGCGCCGGGGAAGAGATCGTCTATGGGCGCCTCTCCGAAGAAGATCCAGCCCAGCAGGAACGAGATCGGGATGGCGAAATAGGTGAAGGGGGCAAGGTCTGCCTGCTCTGCCATGCGGTAGGCCACGACGACGCAGAGCACCGCGAGGCCGCCGAGCGAGCCCATCAGGGCGATCCAGCCGAAATCCGCCCATGAGACGATGGGGGTGAAGCCGCCCAGCGCGAGGGCGAAGATGACGCCCCCCACGGCAGAGGTGCCGGAGGCGTAGATGTTGAGAAGCGGGCTGGGCACGTCGGGATCCATCAGCCGCGCGGTCACGCCGTTCAGCGCATAGAGGAACGCGGCCCCCACCGGCAGCAGCGCGGCCCACTGGAAGCTGTCGCTGCCGGGCTGGGTGACGAGGACGACGCCGGCAAAGCCGATCAGGACGGCGCCCCAGCGGACGGGGCCCACGCGCTCTTTCAGCAGGGGCACGGCGAGGGCGGTCATGAAGATGGCGTTGGCGTTCGAGATGGTGGTGGCGGTGGCGAAGGGGATCAGCGCCAGCGCGGTGTAGAACATGTACTGGGCGAAGATGATGAAGCTGCCGCGAAAGAGGCCAAGCTTCCACTGGCGGATGCGCCAGGGCCGGCCGGCGGCGTGCCACGACGGGGTGGCGTAGAGCGCGACGAAGGCAGGGATCAGGGCGAAGAGGTTGCGGTAGGCGGACAGTTCCTCGGGGTCGTAGCGGGGGGACAGGTGCTTCACGATCAGCGCCATGAGCGCGAAGAGCGTCAGCGCAAGCAGGCTGAGAAGGATCGCGAGCAGGGTGCGGTCGGCCCGGACGGGCGCTGGGGTGATCATGGGATCGGGCGTAGGGTCTGCGCATCGGCTTGGCAAGCACGATGTGGCGGGGCATGAAAAGAGGGGCGCCCGAGGGCGCCCCCAGTCTCGCTGATCAGGCTCGTTCGTCGTACCGCCCGGTTTCTGCCTGCGGCCCGATCCGCGTCAGGGGGCGAGCGCACCCGCCCCGTGTGAGGGAGGGCAAGACTATAGCGTCGCCCCACCCTGTCTGTTGGCGGGAAGGGGTTTCGAAACCCCTTCCCAACGTCCTTTCAAGGACGTTGGCCCCCGGCGGGAGCCGCCGGTTCTAGCTGCAGCCCGAGGTGGAGCCGCAGGTGTTGCACTTCATGCAGGTGCCGTTGCGCACCAGCGTGTAGTTGCCGCATTCGCCGCAGGGGTCGCCTTCGTACCCCTGCATCCGCGCCTTGGCGCGGGCGTCGATGGCCACAGTCCCCGTTGCCATCGCCGTTGTCGTGGTGGTCGTCACCGTCTCGGCCACTTCGGGCACGAGGGTGGCGAGCGCCGTCACCGGGTCGGCTGCGCCGCCCAGCGCCACGGCGCCCGAGTGCCCGCCTTGCAGCACCACCAGTTCCTGCGGCACCCGCTTGCGGGTGAAGCCGGCCGAGGCGACCTGCCGGAGCACGTCGAACGGGTTGGCGGCGGCGCTGTTGGGCACCTCGGTGAAGTTGCGCTTGCCCTCTTCCTCGCCCCGGCCCAGTTCGTCGAAGGGGGTGCCTTCGGGCTTCACATGGGCCAGATCGGTGCGGTCGAGATAGCTGACGGCCAGTTCGCGGAAGATGTAGTCGAGGATCGAGGTCGCGTTCTTGATCGTCTCGTTGCCCTGTACCACGCCCGCAGGTTCGAAGCGGGTGAAGGTGAAGGCCTCTACGAATTCCTCCAGCGGGACGCCGTATTGCAGGCCGACCGACACCGCGATGGCGAAGTTGTTCATCATCGCGCGGAAGCCGGCGCCTTCCTTGTGCATGTCGATGAAGATCTCGCCAAGGGTGCCGTCGCGGTATTCGCCGGTGCGCAGGTAGACCTTGTGCCCGCCCACGATGGCCTTTTGCGTATAGCCACGGCGGCGTTCGGGCATCTTTTCGCGGTGGCTTTTCACGATCTCCTTGACGATCACCTTTTCGACGATCTTCTCGGCCAGCACCTGCGCCTTTTGCTGGGGCGTGCCCGAGGCCAGAATTTCCTCTGCCTCTTCGTCATCCTCGACAAGGGCCGAGGCAAGCGGCTGGCTGAGCTTGGAGCCGTCGCGGTAGAGCGCATTGGCCTTGACGCCCAGCGACCAGCTGAGTTCGTAGGCGGCCTGGCAATCCTCGATGCTGGCATCGTTGGGCATGTTGATCGTCTTGGAGATCGCGCCCGAGATGAAGCTTTGCGCTGCGGCCATCATGGTGATGTGGCTGTTGACGCCAAGGAAGCGCTTGCCCTTCTTGCCGCAGGGGTTGGCGCAGTCGAACACGTGGTAGTGCGCCGGGTCGAGGTGCGGCGCGCCTTCGAGCGTCATCGTCCCGCAGACATGGTCGTTGGCCGCGTCCACGGCCGTCTTCGGGAACCCCAGATGCTTGAGCATGTCGAAGGTGGGATCGGCCAGCCTTTCGGCGGGAATGCCAAGGGTTTCGCGGCAGAACGCCTCTCCAAGGGTCCACTGGTTGAAGACGAAGCGGATGTCGAAGGCCGAGGGCAGCGCGGCCTCGATCTTGTCGATTTCCGCCTGTCCGAAACCGTGGCCCACAAGCGAGGTGTGGTTGATGCCCGGCGCGTTGCCAAGCGTGGCGTGACCGACGGCGTAGGAGACGATCTCTTCGATCTGGGAGGAGGAATACCCGAGCGTTTCCAGCGCCGCCGGCACCGAGCGGTTGATGATCTTGAAGTAACCACCGCCCGCCAGCTTCTTGAACTTCACAAGCGCGAAGTCCGGTTCGATGCCTGTCGTGTCACAGTCCATGACCAGCCCGATCGTGCCGGTCGGCGCGATCACGGTGGCCTGAGCATTGCGGTAGCCGTGGATTTCCCCAAGGCGCAGCGCTTCGTCCCAGGACGCGGCGGCCAGGTCGGCCAGGCGCGTGTCGGGACAATTCGCCTGGTCGAGCGGCACCGGCTTGACCGCCAGCGCCTCGTATCCGTCGACCATCCCGTGGGCGGCCGTGCGGTGGTTGCGGATCACCCGCAGCATGTGGTCGCGGTTGCGCGCGTAGCCGGCGAAGGGCCCAAGCTCTCCGGCGATCTCGGCGGAGGTGGCATAGGCGGTGCCCGTCATCAGCGCGGTGAGCGCCCCGCAAAGCGCGCGGCCTTCGTCGCTGTCATAGCCAAGCCCCATGTTCATCAGCAGGCCGCCGATGTTGGCATAGCCGAGGCCCAGCGTCCGGAACTCGTAGCTGAGCTGCGCGATTTCCTTCGACGGGAACTGGGCCATGGTGACGCTGATCTCCAGCGTCAGGGTCCAGAGCCGCGTGGCGTGCATGTATTCCTCGGCCTGGAACTGGCCGTCGCGGTAGAACGTCAGCAGGTTCATGGACGCAAGGTTGCAGGCCGTGTCGTCGAGGAACATGTATTCCGAGCAGGGGTTCGAGCCACGGATCGCGCCGTCCTCGGGGCAGGTGTGCCATGCGTTGACGGTGTCGTGAAACTGGATGCCCGGATCGGCGCAGGCCCAGGCGGCGTGGCCGATCTGTTCCCAAAGCTCGCGCGCCTTGATGGTCTTGGCGACCTTGCCGTCGGTGCGGCGCAGAAGCTCCCAGTTCGCATCGTCGCGGACAGCCTGCAGGAAGGCGTCGGTCACGCGGACCGAGTTGTTCGAGTTCTGGCCCGAGACGGTGGAATAGGCTTCGCTGTCCCAATCCGTGTCGTAGGTGGGAAACTCGATCGAGGCATAGCCCTGGCGGGCGTATTGCAGGACGCGGTTGATGTAGGTTTCCGGGATCGCGACCTTCTTGGCGGCGCGGATCGCGGTTTTCAGGGTATCGTTGGCCTTGGGGTCGGTGGCGTCCTCGGCCTTGCCGTCCCATGTGCGGATCGCGGCGAAGATCTCGTTCAGCTGGCGCTCGTGCATCTTGGAGCCGGCGACGAGGCTTGCCACCTTCTGTTCCTCGATGACCTTCCAGTTGATGAACTGCTCGATGTCGGGATGGTCGACATCGCAGATCACCATCTTGGCGGCGCGGCGCGTGGTGCCGCCCGACTTGATCGCGCCCGCCGCGCGGTCGCCGATGCGCAGGAAGCCCATGAGGCCCGACGACTTGCCGCCGCCCGAGAGCTTCTCTCCTTCGGCCCGGAGGCTGGAGAAGTTGGTGCCGGTGCCCGAGCCATACTTGAACAGGCGTGCCTCGCGCACCCAGAGGTCCATGATGCCGCCCTCGTTCACCAGGTCATCGGCGACGGACTGGATGAAGCAGGCGTGCGGCTGCGGGTGTTCGTAGGCGGATTTCGACTTGGTCAGCTTGCCGGTCTTGTAGTCGACATAGAAATGGCCCTGTCCGGGGCCGTCGATGCCATAGGCCCAGTGCAGGCCGGTGTTGAACCACTGCGGGCTGTTGGGCGCGGCGCGCTGGGTTGCCAGCATGTGGCGCATCTCGTCGAAATAGGCGCGGGCGTCTTCCTCTGTCGAGAAGTAGCCGCCCTTCCAGCCCCAGTAGGCCCAGGCGCCGGCGAGGCGGTCGAACACCTGCTTGGACGAGGTCTCGCCGATGAAACGATCGTCTTCCGGCAGATCGGCCAGCGCGTCTGTGTCGGGGACCGAGCGCCACAGGAATTCGGGCACGCCCTTTTCGCGCACGGTCTTCAGGCGGGCGGGCACGCCGGCCTTGCGGAAATACTTCTGGGCGATGACGTCAGAGGCCACCTGGCTCCAGCTTTGGGGAACTTCGACGGCATCGAGCTTGAAGACGACACTGCCATCGGGGTTACGGATTTCGGACGTCGCGGTCGTGAACGTGATGCCTGCGTAGGCGTCTGTGCCTGCCTTGGTGAACTGTCTTTCGATTTTCATCGTGTGGGTGTCCCGTTCTTCATTTCCTGCCCGGGTCCCCGGTTTGTCCGAGGCTCCCGAAGTTACGCCGCCGATCCGGCAAGCGCCGGGCATGACTCCTCGATGCCGACCCGCGTCGCGCGGGCAAGCTGGCGCACATGATGTGGCCTTGTTTTGAGTGAGTGTCCTGTCCCTTTGCCCGTCCGCGCCACTAAATCTTGTGGTCTTGGTGTCGGCCAGCACAAGGTGACGTAGGATGACCGGTATGGTCAACGAAAATTTTTGGGGGGTTGCCCGGTTTTTGTGGTTGACGTGAGGGGCCTGAAATGACCCGGCCATGACGGAGATTTGATTCATTTTCGTGACAGGCGCGGGGTCGACCAAAGGAGCGCCGGAAAAACCGTTTGGACGTCAAAGGGTTGTCAGAGACAGGGCAGTCCGGAGTGAGGTTCGGCGTGGCAAGGATGGTCCGTGCGAGCCGTGGGGACGGGCCAGAAAAAATACTGCATCTTGTGGGTCGCAAATGCAACATCGCTAGATACGGCATGGGCAGGTATGGACCACGCGCCATTGCGCCCGTGGCGGCGCGGCGGATCACATTGAGGGAATGGTCGGGGCGATAGGATTCGAACCTACGACCTACGGTACCCAAAACCGTCGCGCTACCAGGCTGCGCCACGCCCCGACGGCATGGGCATATCCGCCCTTGGCGGGCTTGAAAAGGCTTAACCGATCACGCAGGCCCACGCGGCGACGGATGCGTCAATGCTGGGGTGGCGCACCTCGGTTCCCACGTCGATGCCAAGGCGCGCGGAAAGCCCGCCGTTTATTTCGAGCACATACTGGATGTCTGCGCCGCCGAAGATCGGGGTTTCGTCAAGCGGAATGGCGTTTTCGTGGATGTTCCGCACGACACCGTCCGAACCGATGAAGATCATGTCGAGCGGAATGAGCGTGTTGCGCATCCAGAACGACACGCTTTGCGCACGGGGATAGACAAAGATCATGCCAGCGAACATCGGCATGATTTCGCGGAACATCAGCCCACGCCGCTGTTCCTCGAAATCGTCGGCCACCTCTACGGTGAAGCGGGCGCTGCCCCATTCGCCCCGCAGGTCCAGGACATCGTCACGACATTCCGCCAGCGATGCGGCGGGCCAGAGCGCCGCTGCGACTGCCAGCGCGAGATACCTACGGTGTCTCAACCTTGTTTACCGCCATGTCCCAGGCCAGAACCTGCGCCGCCATGCGCCCGCGCCGGCCCTCGATCACGCGGAGCGCAACCGCCTCGCCGGGCTGAAGGTCAGCCAGCCCCGAGCGGCGCAACACCTCTATATGGATGAAGATATCCTCGGAGAAGCCGAAAATGTTGGCAAAGCCGAAGCCCTTTCCCTTGTCGAACCATTTGACACGACCCGGCTGCATCTCGATGGTTTCGATCTGCATCGCCGTTTCGGCAGGGATATCTTCGAGCGGGATAAGGCCGTCGTCGACGGGCGGCTCGATATCGACGATCTCGATCGCCTGTTCGCCCCGCGTCGTACGCTGCGCGCGCAACGAAATTCGCGCCCCGTCAGCAACGGAGCTTTGGCCGAAATTACGTAGAACGTTGGCGTGCAACAAGATATCCGGCCCGCCTTCGTCGGGGACGACAAAACCAAACCCTTTTGCAGGATCGAACCATTTCACCTGCCCTGCGACGAGGCGCGACTCGCCGTTTTCATCCGTCATGTAGTCAGTCTTTCCCAGTGTTCGCAGCATCGCCCTGTATACCCGCAGACGCACCCCACCGACGTGCAATTACAGGAGACTCGGGCAAAATTCAGACAGATGCAAGCCCCATGTCATTCGCGAAGCGCGAACGTCATGGGTTCAAACGCTGTATTTCCCATTTTCCGTCAAGGGATTGGCGGCTCCAGCGAAATCTGTCGTGCAATCGGTATTCGCCATCGGCCCAGAATTCGATCTCCAGCGGGCGGATCCGAAAGCCGCCCCAGAATGGAGGACGCGCGGGGCGGGGACCGTGCCGCAGCGTCACTTTCGCAACTTCGGCGACCAGCGCCGCGCGCGAAGACAACGGTTGCGACTGATGCGAGGCCCAGGCGCCGAGACGGCTTTGCAGCGCACGCGAGGCATAATAGGCATCCGCCGTCTCGCCCTCCTCACGCTCGACCAGCCCGCGCACGCGCACCTGACGGCGCAGCGATTTCCAGTGCAGGACGAAGGCCGCCTTGCCCGAGGCGGTGATCTCCTGCCCCTTCCGGCTGTCGTAATTGGTGTAGAAGACGAAGGCGTCGTGCTCGATGTCCTTCAGAAGCACGACGCGCACGTTGGGCAGACCATCCTGATCGACGGTGGCCAGCGCCATGGCGTTTGGGTCGTTCAATTCCTGCGGCGTCGCCTCTTCCAGCCAGGCGCGCGCCAGAGCGAAAGGGTCGTCACCGGCGAATATCCCGCCGCGGTCTGTCATGCGGTCTCTCCTGTCGTGACTCGGGCGAAGCCGGACCGTTCCCGTCCGCCGCCCTTGATGCGCCGCGGGGAATGGCCTAAACGCCTAGCCCAACAGAGAATGGTGGAGGGGCGGCGGATGTCAACTCGGCTGATGGCGGGAAAGCGCGGCCTGATCATGGGCCTTGCCAACGACAAGTCCATCGCCTGGGGCATCGCGAAGGCCTGTGCAGAGGCGGGCGCCGAGCTTGCCTTTTCCTATCAGGGCGATGCGCTGAAGAAGCGGGTCGATCCGCTGGCCGCCGAACTGGGGTCGGATATCGTGCTGCCCTGCGACGTGGGCGACGAGGCCAGCATGGATGCGCTCTTCGCGGGGCTGGCCGAGCGCTGGGACGGGCTGGATTTCCTTGTTCACGCGATCGGGTTTTCCGACAAGGCAGAGCTTCGCGGGCGCTATCTGGACACCAGCCGCGCCAACTTCGCGATGACGATGGACATTTCGGTCTATTCCTTCACCGCCGTCATGCAGCGGGCCGCGCCGATGATGCGTCCCGGGGCCTCTGCCCTGACGCTGACGTACTACGGCGCAGAGAAGGTTCTGCCGCATTACAACGTGATGGGCGTGGCGAAGGCGGCGCTGGAGGCCAGCGTGCGCTATCTGGCCGAGGACCTGGGCCGCGACGGCATCCGGGTGAACGCGATCAGCGCGGGCACGATCAAGACGCTGGCGGCCTCTGGCATCGGGGATTTCCGCTATATCCTGAAGTGGAACGAGATCAACGCGCCCCTGCGACGGACCGTGACCCAGGACGAGGTGGGCAAGTCCGCGCTCTATCTCTTGTCCGACATGGGGTCTGCCGTGACGGGCGAGGTGCATCACGTGGATTCGGGCTACAACATCGTCGGGATGAAGGCGATCGACGCCCCCGACATCTCTCGCGCCTGAGGGTCCCGCAATGGGCTGGGAGCATGTGCTGGCGTTCAACCTGACGCTTCTGGCCGCGATCGCAAGCCCCGGCCCCTCGCTTTTGTTCCTGACGCGCACCAGCATGGCCGAGGGCCGTGGCGCAGGCATCGCCGCGGCGCTGGGCCTTGGGCTGATGGCGGCGGTGTGGACGGGTGCGGCATTGTTGGGGCTGAACGCGCTTTTCGCGCTGTTTCCCTGGGCCTACGCGGCGGTCAAGACGGTGGGCGCGGCCTACCTGATCTGGATCGCGGTGCAGACCTGGCGGCACGCGCGCCAGCCGGTCACCGGCGGGGCGGAGGCGGCGCATGGACGGTATTTCCGGCAAGGGCTTCTGGTGAACCTTGCCAATCCCAAGTCGGTGCTGTTCGCCGGCGCGGTGATCGTCGTGGTCTTTCCCGAGGGCCTGAGCGCGGGCGAGAAGGCGTTCATCTTCGCCAACCATCTGCTGGTAGAGTGGCTCGTCCAGCCCGCGCTGGCGGTTCTTCTGTCCACGGCTGCGGTGCGGCGGCGCTATCTGGGGGCCAAGCATGTGCTGGACCGGATCGCCGCCACAGTTCTTGGCGCGCTGGGGCTGCGCCTGCTGATCGAAAGGTAACAAATGATGACCGACCGTCTGCCGCACGAGAAGGGGTTTCACGTCAGTTGGGACCAGATCCACCGCGACAGCCGCGCGCTGGCGTGGCGGCTGGATGGAAAGGGGCCCGAGGACGGCGGCTGGCGCGGGCTGGTCGCGATCACGCGCGGCGGCATGGCGCCGGCGATGATCGTCAGCCGGGAACTGGACATCCGCACCGTCGATACCATCAGCGTCAAGAGCTATGACCACCAGTCGCAGATCGAGGCGCGGGTTCTGAAGGCGCCGGACGCCGCGTTGATGGGCGATGGCGAAGGCATCCTGATCGTCGATGATCTGGTCGACACCGGCAAGACGCTGGAACTGGTGCGCAGGCTTTACCCCAAGGCGCATTTCGCGACGGTCTATGCCAAGCCGCAGGGCCGGGACATGGTGGACACCTTCATCACCGAGGTGAGCCAGGACACCTGGATCTTCTTTCCCTGGGACATGGCGCTGCAATACGTCGAACCCTACCGTGCCGGCGGCTGAGGCGCGTCACGCATGAGAGCGCCGCTGAACCCCGCGATGGCGGCCACCTTCGCGCCGCCGGTGATGGAGGCGCGGCGCTGGCTGGCAGAGGCGGCGCTTCCGCCCGGCCTGCCGCTTCTGAATGTCAGCCAGGCCGCACCCGTCGCCCCGCCGCCCGAAGGCCTGCGACAGGCGCTGGCAGAGGCGGTGCTGCACGAGGACGCGGCGCATCTTTACGGCCCGGTTCTTGGCCTGCCGGAGTTGCGTGAGGAAATCGCGGCCCAGTGGCGTGCGGGTTATGGCGGCACGGTCGAAAGCGGACAGGTCGCGGTGACATCGGGCTGCAACCAGGCCTTCACGGCGGCGCTGGCCACGCTGGCGGGCGCGGGCGACGAGGTGATCCTGCCCGTGCCGTGGTACTTCAACCACAAGATGGCGCTGGACATGGCGGGGGTTCGGTCCGTGACGCTGGACACGGGCGGCGACCTGGTGCCGGACGCGGACGCGGCGGCGGCGCTGATCACCGATCGGACGCGGGCCATCGTTCTGGTCAGCCCCAACAATCCGGCGGGCGTGGAATACCCCGCCGACACGCTGCGCGCCTTTTTCGATCTGGCGCGGGCGCGGGGGCTGGCACTGATCCTGGACGAGACGTACCGCGATTTCGACAGCCGGACGGGTCCGGCGCATGACCTGTTCGCCGATCCCGAGTGGGACGACACGCTGATCCAGCTTTATTCCTTCTCCAAGGCCTACCGGCTGACCGGGCACCGGGTGGGGGCGATGGTGGCCAGCCGGGCGCGGCTGGCCGAGGTCGAGAAATACCTTGATACCGTGACGATCTGCGCAAACCAGCTTGGCCAGCGCGGCGCGCTTTGGGGGATGCGCAACCTTGGGCAGTGGCTGGCGGGCGAGCGGGACGAGATCCTGTCGCGGCGGGCGGCGATGGAGGCGGGTTTCGCCCGGCTGGCGGGCTGGCGGCTGCGCGGCGCGGGCGCGTATTTCGCCTATGCGGAACATCCGTTCGACATGTCTTCGGACGTGCTGGCGCGGCGGCTGATCGCCGAGGCGGGCGTGTTGCTGCTGCCCGGAACGATGTTCCGGCCCGCAGGCGACCCGGCGGGCGCAGGCGAGTTGCGCATCGCCTTCGCCAACATTGACGCGGACGGGATCGGCACGCTGTTCGGGCGGCTGGAAAACCTGCGGCTCTGACCTTGCGGCAGGGGCGCGTGCCCCGTAGATAGCCTAGGCTGGCAAAGGGACGGGAACATCATGGCGGGCAAGGCAAAGGGCAAGGCGTCGCGGATCGCGGTCTGGGCAATCCTCGGTCTGCTGATCGTGGGTCTGGCGGGCTTCGGAGCGACGAACTTCGGCGGCAGCGTCCGCAGCATCGGCAAGGTCGGGGAAACAGAGATCGGGCTGACGCGCTATGGCCGTGCCCTGAACCAGGAGCTGCGCGCGCTACAGGCGCAGACCGGCCAGCAGATCAGTTTCCAGCAGGCGCAGCTTTTCGGGATCGACCGCGCGGTGCTGGCCCGGCTGATCGATGCGGTGGCGCTGGAGGAAGAGGCGCGGCGGGCGGGCCTGTCGGTGGGTGACGCGCGCGTGGGCGAATACGTGCGCGAGGTGCCGGCCTTTAAGGGGCTTGACGGCAATTTCGACCGCGAGGGCTATGCCTTTGCGCTGGAGCAGTCGGGCCTGACGGCGGCCGAGTTCGAGGAAGACCTGCGCGCGGAACTGGCGCGCAGCATGGTCGCAGGCGCGGTCAGCGCAGGGGCCGTTGCGCCGGGCACCTACATCGACGCGATCGTGACATTCGTGGCTGAAGGGCGGGATGCCAGCTGGGCGCGGCTTGGCCCCGCCGATCTGGCAGAGCCGGTGGGCGCCCCGACCGAAGCCGAGCTGACGGCCTATTACGAGGCGAACCCGCAGGCGTTCACCCTGCCCGAGACGCGGGCGATCAGCTATGCCTGGGTCACCCCCGACAGCATGGTCGAGCAGATCGAGGTCCCCGAGGACGAACTGCGCGAACTCTACGCGGATCGCATCGACGTCTACGTTCAGCCCGAGCGGCGGCTGGTGGAGCGTCTGGTCTATCCCAATACCGGCGAGGCCGAGGCGGCGAAGGCGCGGCTGGACGCCGGCGAGGTGACATTCGAGGGGCTGGTCGAGGACCGGGGCCTGCGCCTTCAGGATATCGACCTGGGCGATGTGACCGAGGCCGACCTTGGCAGCGCCGGGGCGGCAGTCTTCGCGATGGACGGGCCCGGCGTCGTCGGACCGGTTCAGACCAGCCTTGGCCCGGCGCTGATCCGGATGAACGCCGTGCTGGCGGCGCAGGAGACCCCGTTCGAGGAGGCCCGTGATGAGTTGCTGCGCCTGTCCGCGATGGACCGCGCCGCCCGGCTGATCGCCGATGAGATCGAGACGGTGGACGACCTGCTGGCGGCGGGCGCGACGCTGGAGGAACTGGCCGAGGAAACCACGCTCGACTTCGGTCAGGTCGAGTGGTCGGCCGAGATCGCGGACGGCATCGCCGGCTATGCGGCCTTCAGGGCCGCCGCCGCACAGGCCGAGCCGGGCGATTTCCCCGAGGTGCTGGAACTGGAGGACGGCGGCCTCTTTGCGCTGCGCATCGACGAGATCCGTGCGCCGGAGCTTTTGCCGCTGGACGCGGTGCGGGCCGAGGCCGAAGAAGGCTGGCGGCGCGAGGCCGTTGCCGAGGCGCTGATGGCACAGGCGCGCGCGCTGGCCGACGAGATCGAGGCGGGCACAGCGGAATTCGACGGGCTGGAGCTTGAGACCGGTACGGAAACCCGTCTGACCCGCGAGACGATCCTGCCCGACCTGCCGCCGACGATGGTCGAGACGCTGTTCGGGATGCAAGCAGGGGCCGTCGACGTGGTGGCCGATGGCGAAGGCGCGATGATCCTTCGGCTCGACACCGTGACGGCGCCCGATTTCGACGACCCGGATCTGTCGCAGCGGCGCGAGGCGTTCCGCCTGCGCGTCGCACAATCCATCGGACAGGACATGCTCGACGCCTATACGCGCGCAATCGAGGCCTCTGCCGGGATCGAACTGGACCAGGCCGCGATCAACGCGGTTCACGCGACACTTCAATAATCGATGTGGCCGGGCAGGGTCGGGTAACGCCGCCCTGCCCCGCCGGTCCGCGCCCGGTCAGGGCATGGTGTTCAGAAGGCCGGACACGGGCGCCAGAGTGACGCCTGCCGCGCGCGTCCCCAACACCCATTCCGACAGCGCCGTCAGCACCTCGGGCCGGGACACGCCGGTGACGATCACCGCGCCCTCCTGCCCGGCGCGGAAGGCCGCGTCGTCGAGGAAGCGTTTCATCGCGCCCACGTCGCGCGCGCCGTCGTCGAACGCACGCAATACCGTGCTGGCGGGCACACCTTCCTGCGTGGCCAGTTGCAGCGCGGCATTCAGGCCCCTGTCATAGGTGATGAGCCCGTGGCCAGAGGCCGCGAGAATCTCTGCGATCTGCGCCGCGCGCGGGCGATTCTCCTGGAACTGCGCCTCGGGGGAATCGAGCACGGCCACGGCCTGCGTCATGGTCGCGAGGTAGGTCTGGAACGCCACCTCGACATCTGCGGGGGTCGCGCCTTCGGGCAGCGGGGCCAGCGTGGCCACCTCGACACCTGCGGCACGGTAGGCGGCCATCGCCGTTGCGGCATCCGGGGCGAGCGGGTTCAACGCCACGGTCAGCGGCACCGGGAACCCCGCCAGTTGCGCAGGGTCCAGTCGCGCATCGGGTCGATCGAACAGAATCACCGACATCAGCGGCGCGCTTCCGTTCCAGGTGAAAGGTTCGGCATGAGCCTCGATCGCCGGGCGGCCGGCTGCGGAGACCGGTGCGGCGGGGCCAGTGCCCGGCGCAACCTCGTCTATTTCGGGCACCGGCAGGCGGATGCCCTCGATGCTGTCAGCGACCTCGACCGGGCCCTCGCGCGGGGGCGCGGCAGGTTCGAGATCGGGTGCGGGCGCTTCCGGCGCGGCGGGGGGCTGCGGGGGCACCGTGTTCTCGCCGGCGGCTTGCGCGGGCGTGTCCTGCCCCGCCGGGGCGGGGGGGTCGGCAGCAGCGCCCTGCGCGGGTTCGGGCGTGGGTTCGGGCGCTGGTTCGGGCGCGGCTTCCGCGGCCGGTTCTGGCGCCGGTTCAGTGCCAGCTTCGGGCGCGGGATCGGCCGTAGGCGTGGGCGTGGGCGCCTGGGACGGCGCGGCCAGGCCCGGTGCGGCATCTGTGGCCGGCAGGCTGGGCGCGGATGCGGCGGCGGGCGCGGACACCGGATCCTCGGCGCCGGGACGGATATCGGGCGCATCGGCCTCTGCCGGGGCGACAAGCGTATCGGACTGGGGTGCGCCGGTTTCCGGTGCCGCCGCGGGCGAGGTGTCGGGCATCGGCGGCGGCGCGGTGTCGGGCGCCTCTACCCGGGGCATGGTTTCCCGGGCGGGCTGCGGCTCTGCCGCGGGCACCAGCGGATCCGCGTCTTCCCGGGCGCGCGAGAACTCGCTGTCGGCGGGCACCTCGACCTCTGCCGCTTCTGGCTCGGGCAGGGTCATGTCGACCCGCTCTGCCACTTGAGAGGCGAGCATCAGCGCGACAGCCGAAACCAGTCCCCCGAAAACGACGCCTGAGAGAAAACCCCGTCCCACCGCGCGCTCCTGCCAATACAATCCTTCGCCGGGTGCGGGGCCGCGGCGGCCTTGACCCCCGGCCCCGCCTTGGACCATGTATACCCGGCGCCGGGCGGGGGTGAACCCCTTTTTGCAGGCGCAGCAGACCAGAGCCTATCGCCCGGACCCGGAGACCGCGACATGAGCGACGAGCTGAAACCGCTGATCGGCGCCGCCGCCGACCGCCCGCTGACCCGCGCCGAGGCCGAGACGGCGTTCCGGCTTCTGTTCGAGGGCGAGGCGACGCCCAGCCAGATCGGCGGGCTTTTGATGGCGCTGCGCACCCGCGGCGAGACGGTTGACGAATACGCCGCCGCCGCCGCCGTGATGCGTGCCAAGTGCCACAAGGTACGCGCGCCCGAGGGGGCGATGGACATCGTGGGCACCGGCGGCGACGGCAAGGGCACGCTGAACATCTCGACCGCGACCGCCTTCGTGGTGGCGGGCGCGGGCGTGCCGGTGGCCAAGCACGGCAACCGCAACCTCAGTTCGAAATCCGGGGCGGCGGACGCGCTGACCGAGATGGGCGTCGACGTGATGGTCGGCCCCGAGGTGGTGGAGCGCGCGCTGGCAGAGATCGGCATCGGCTTCATGATGGCGCCGATGCACCATCCGGCCATCGCCCATGTGGGGCCCAGCCGGGCGGAGCTTGGCACGCGGACGATCTTCAACATCCTCGGGCCGCTGACCAATCCCGCCGGGGTGAAACGGCAGCTGACCGGCGCGTTCTCGGCCGGCCTGATCGGGCCCATGGCCGAAACGCTGCTGGCGCTGGGGTCCGAGCGGGCATGGCTGGTACACGGGTCGGACGGCACCGACGAGTTGTCCATCGCGGGGCCGTCGGCGGTGGCGGTGCTGGAGGATGGCGCGGTGAGCCTGCGCGAGATCTCGCCCGAGGATGCGGGCCTTCCGGTGCATCCCTTCGCGGCGATCCTGGGCGGCTCGCCTGCCGACAACGCACGCGCCTTCGCGGCGCTTCTGGACGGCGCGGGGGGCGCCTACCGCGACGCGGTGCTGCTGAACGCCGCCGCGGCGCTGGTGATCGCGGGGCGCGCCGGGGACCTGCCCGAGGGCGCCGCGATCGCCGCCGAAAGCATCGACAGCGGGGCCGCGCGCAACAAGGTGTCGGCGCTGGCACGGATCACCCGTCCGGCCTGAGGCCGTTGCGCCGCGCTGCGCGCGCCGCCCGGCCGACGCGCCCGCGGGGGCATCGAGCCCCCTTGGGCGCGGGCCTCCGGCGGGAGTATTTTTGAACAGAAGAAGCAGGGGTGACAAGGAAAGCGGCACGATTTCCGTCCTGGTACGAGGCCGCGGGGCGGAATTGGCCTGTTCATGACCCGGCACCGGGGGCGCGGGCGCCCTTTTCCTTCGGAGCGGTGCGCGCTATGGCTCGGCCATGACAACCGTTCTCGATCGTATCAAGGCCTACAAGCTGGAAGAGGTCGCCGCGCGCAAGGCCGCACGGCCGCTGTCCCAGGTCGAGGCCGAGGCCCGCGCCGCCGATGCGCCGCGCGGCTTTGGGGCGGCGCTGCGCGCCGCGAGCGTCACCGGCTATGGCCTGATCGCCGAGGTCAAGAAGGCCTCGCCCTCGAAAGGGCTGATCCGGGCGGACTTCGACCCGCCCGTGTTGGCACGCGCCTATGAAGACGGAGGCGCGACCTGTCTGTCGGTCCTGACCGACGGGCCCAGTTTCCAGGGCGCCGACAGCTATCTGACGGCGGCGCGGGCGGCCACGGGCCTTCCGGCGCTGCGCAAGGATTTTCTTTATGACCCCTACCAGGTGACCGAGGCGCGGGCGCTGGGGGCGGACTGCATCCTTGTCATCATGGCCAGCGTGTCGGACGCGCAGGCGCGCGAACTGGAAGACGCAGCCATGGGCTGGGGCATGGACGTTCTGATCGAGGTGCATGACGCGGCCGAACTGGACCGCGCGCTGGCCTTGCTCTCGCCTCTCATGGGGATCAACAACCGCAACCTGCACACGTTCGAGACGACGCTGGAGACGACGCGGACGCTGGCCCCGAGGGTGCCCGCGGACCGGCTGGTCATATCCGAATCCGGGCTCTTCACGCCGACGGACCTGGCCGCGATGGCCGCCGTCGGGGCGCGCACCTTCCTGATCGGGGAGAGTCTCATGCGGCAGGAGGACGTTGCGGCGGCCACACGCGCGCTGCTGGCCGATCCGGTGCAGGCGGGGGTGGCGTGATGGCCGGGCTGACGCATTTCGACGAAGCGGGCCGGGCGCATATGGTGGATGTTTCCGAGAAGGACGTGACCGCGCGCGTGGCCGTGGCCGCGGGCGTCGTGCGGATGACCGCCGAGACGCTGGCACTGGTGGCCCAGGGGCGCGCGGCCAAGGGCGATGTGCTGGGCGTCGCGCGGCTGGCCGGGATCATGGCGGCCAAGCGCACGGCAGAACTGATCCCGCTTTGTCATCCTCTGCCGGTCACAAAGGTGTCGGTCGACCTTGTTGCCGACCCTGCCCTGCCCGGCGTGCGGATCGAGGCCACCGTGAAGACCACCGGCCAGACCGGCGTGGAGATGGAGGCGCTGACGGCCGTGTCGGTGGCGGCGCTGACGGTGTATGACATGGTCAAGGCGGTGGAGAAGGGCATGGAGATCGGCGACATCCGGCTTGTCCTGAAGGACGGCGGCAAGTCGGGCCGCTACGAGGCGGGCACGTGATCACCGTCGAGGAGGCTCTGGCGCGGGTCTTTGCGCTTTGCCGCCCGCTTGAAACGGAGACCGTGCCGCTTCGGGCCGCGCATGGCCGGGTGCTGGCGCAGGCGGTCGCGGCGCGGCGCGACCAGCCGCCCTTTGCCGCCTCGGCGATGGACGGCTATGCGCTTCGTGCCGCCGAGGCCGCGCCGGGGGCGGCATTCGAGGTGATCGGCGAGGCGCCTGCAGGGCGGGCCTTTGAGGGCGCGGTGGGCCCGGGACAGGCGGTGCGCATCTTTACCGGCGCGCCATTGCCCGCGGGCGCCGACCGCGTGGTGATACAGGAAGACGTCACCCGGGACGGCCAGCGGATCGTGATCGGAGATGCGCTGGACGCGGGCCCGCATGTGCGGCCCGCGGGGGCCGATTTCCGGGCCGGCGATGCCATCGGAGCGCCCCGGCGGCTGGGTCCGGCGGACCTTGCGCTGGCCGCGTCGATGAACCTGCCGGAACTTCCGGTGACGCGGCGGCCGGTGGTGGCCCTTATCGCCACGGGAGACGAGCTGGTCATGCCGGGGGAAGACCCGGGCCCGGACCAGATCATCGCGTCGAACGCCTTTGGCCTGGCCGCGATGGTCGAGGCCGAGGGGGCCGAGGCGCGGCTGTTGCCGATCGCGCGCGATACCCGGGCGTCGCTGGTACAAGCCTTCGAGCTTGCCGATGGCGCGGATCTTGTGGTGACAATCGGCGGCGCGTCGGTGGGCGACCATGATCTGGTCGCCGAGGTGGCGGGCGGCCTTGGGATGGAGCGTGCGTTCTACAAGATCGCCATGCGGCCGGGAAAGCCGCTGATGGCCGGGCGCCTGGGCAACGCGATGATGCTGGGGCTGCCCGGAAACCCCGTGTCGGCAATGGTTTGCGGACACCTGTTCCTGCTGCCTGCGTTGCGGGTCATGCTGGGGCTGCCAGCGGCCCCTGCCCCGCGGCGGCGCGCACCGCTGGCCGCCGGCATCGCGGCGAACGGCCCGCGCGAGCATTACATGCGCGCCCGCCTGACCGGGGACGGCGTGGCGCCCTTCGACCGGCAGGACAGCGCGCTGCTGACGATCCTGTCCGAGGCGGATGCGCTGGTTGTCCGCCCCGCAGGCGACGGGGCCCGGCAGGCAGGTGACCTCGTGGAGTACGTCCCGATTCGTTCCGCCGCCGGTTGACACAGAACCGGAACAGGACTAGAACATATCCTGAACGAATGTGTGCCGTAACCGGCGCTTGCGGGATGGAGGGGCCGATGCTTACCAAAAAACAGCTGGATCTGCTGGAGTTCATTCACAAGCGGATGGAACGCGACGGCGTGCCGCCATCCTTCGACGAGATGAAGGATGCGCTGGACCTGCGATCGAAATCGGGGATCCACCGGCTGATAACGGCACTGGAGGAGCGCGGTTTCATCAGGCGTCTGGCGCACCGCGCGCGGGCGATCGAGGTGGTGAAGCTGCCCGATGCCATCGCGCATGGCCGGCGCGGCGAGTTCCGGCCAAAGGTGATCGAGGGCGATGGCGGAGCCCCGGAACCAAGGGCGCGGGGCGGCATGACGGTATCCTCTGAGGCCGTGGCGGAACTGCCGCTCATGGGTCGGATCGCGGCGGGCGTGCCGATCGAGGCGATAAGCGAGGTGGCAAGCCACGTCGCGGTGCCTGGCGGGATGCTGTCGGGCGGCGGATCGCACTATGCGCTGGAAGTGCGGGGCGATTCGATGATCGAGGCCGGGATCAACGACGGCGACGTCGTGGTGATCCGCGAGACCGAGACAGCGGACAATGGCGATATCGTCGTGGCGCTGGTCGAAGGGCACGAGGCGACGCTGAAGCGGTTCCGCCGAAAGGGCGGTGCGATCGCACTGGAAGCCGCCAACCCGGCCTACGAGACGCGCGTCTATCGCGACGATCAGGTGCGGGTGCAGGGCCGTCTTGTGGGACTGATCCGGACCTATTGACGAAGGCCGTTTCGGCACCGCCCGTGGGGGCGGGTGCCGTGATCGCCGGTGATCCGGCCGCGAAAGCGTCCTGAACAAGGCCCGGTCAGGTGCTGGAACCCTGGCAGTGACGGGGGCGCCGGGGCTTTGGTCGCGGGAGCCCCCGGTCAAGGCGCGGGGATCGTCCATGGGCGCCGTCCCGAACGCGCGCGGGCGCTTGTCCAGACGGGCGCACCGGCTTTCAGGGACAGGGCCAGCGCCCCGGTGCCCGAAAGGAAATCACGGTCGAAGAGCGTGCATTGCGTCGGGGCGGATGGCGCCTCGGCCGCAAGGATGACCACGTCATGGGACGCGCAGGCGGCTGGCAGCGCCCTGGCCGCGTCGCGGCCCGACAGGTGGGCGATGGACAGACCCGCCGCAGTGAAGCTGAACCCGTGTTCGCCTTTCCCGAGGCCCGCGCGGGCATGGGCATCGGCCTGGGTCGCGCCGTCGCCGTCATTCTCCAGCCAGACACCGGCCGCGAAACCCTGTCCGCGCGCACGGTTCAACACCCGGCCTTCGGGTGTCATGACGCCGACAAGGCCGCCATCGGGCGACACGAGAACAAGCGGGCGATCGGTCGCAGACCATAGCGCAAGGGCAAGCGCCGCAGGGGCAAGCCCGGCCCAGCGTCCACGCCCCTGCCACAGAAGAACCGTCGCGCCGCCAAGGGCCAGAAGCGGCAACACCGCGGCATGGGGCGTGACGACGTGGGTTATGGCACCATCGGCGCCACCGACACGCTCGGCCACGGCAAGGATCCACTGGATGGGCGGACGCATGATGGAAAGGCCGATCCAACCCGCGCCGAAGGGTGCGAGAAGGGCGGCCAGCACCGCGGCCGGCATCACGACCGTGCCCATCAGCGGCACCGACAGAAGGTTCGCGATGAGCCCGTAATCGGCAATGCGGTTGAAATGCGCCGCGGCCACGGGCGCCGTGGCGGCCCCGGCCACCGCGGAAGAGATCACCACGGCCAGCACCGGGCGTGTCCAGCGCGGCGGCTGCCAGCCCTCGCGGTCACGCATCCAGGCGAACACGCCGACCAGCGCAGAGGTGGCGGCAAATGACATCTGGAACCCCGGCCCCATCACGCTGTCGGGACGCAGGGTCATGACGATCAGGGCCGCGATGGCCACGGCGCGAAGCGTCAGCGCGCGCCGGTCGAAGATGACGGCCGTCAGGGCCACCGCGACCATCACGAAAGCCCGCTCTGTCGCGACATTCCCGCCCGACAGTGCAAGATAGAGCGCGCCCGCTGCGATGGCCCCGCCGGCGGCCAGTTTCTTGGCCGGCCAGCGCAGCACCAGTGGCGGGATGGCGGCCATGGCTATCCGCAGGGCGGCAAAGACCACACCTGTCAGAAGGCCCATGTGCAGACCCGAGATCGCAAGCAGGTGGGCAAGGTTGGCCTTGCGCAGATCCTCCAGCGTATCCTCGCCTATGCCCGACCGGTCGCCGGTAAGAATAGCGGCGGCGAAGGCCCCGCTGGGTCCGGGCATGGCGGCGCGGACAGCGTCGGCGATGTGCAGCCGCAGGCGGAGAAGCGGCAGAGGCGCGAAAACCCCCGTGGACGGCGGGGCGGCGGTGACGACCGGCGTCCGGGTATAGCCGACCGCGCCGATGCCCAGAAACCACGCGTGGCGCTGAAAGTCGAAGCCGCCCGGCTCCACCGGGCCGCCGGGCGGCGACAGGTGGCCGGTCAGCATCACGGTTTCGCCGGGTGCGGGGCGCCAGCCCTCGGCCGCGCCATGAAGCGAGACACGCACGCGATGGGGGCGCCGGTCGGCCGGCACGCGGTCAAGACGAACCCGGTCGAGCGTAAGGCGCACCCGGTCCGAGCCGGAGCGGTCGATGCCGATCACCCGTCCCTCTATCGGGCCGTAGTAGTGCCAGCCCAGCACCGGCGCCGCCACCGCGCGGGTGTGGAGTGCAGACAGCGGCAGACCCGCCGCCAGAACGGCCACGGCCCAGAACACAGGGGCGAACAGCGGCAGGCGCAGCGCCACGACCGCCGCCAGCACCGAGACGAGGGACAGGACGGCCAGAAGGCCCTGGGACGGTTCCGCCGACAAGCCGAAATAGGTGCAGATGCCTGCCCCCAGACACACGGGAAGCCAGGGAAAGAGATGTCCGCGCTGGGCTTCCAGCGCGTTGTGAATGCGTGTGGCCGGGGCCACCCTTGCGACCTCCGGGCCGATTGAGTAGACCCTCGGCACGTTATTCCCACATGGTTGCCAGAAGGTTAAGCGCCGCGATGTCCCAGACGCCCGTCGTCACCCGTTTTGCGCCCTCGCCCACCGGGTACCTGCATATCGGCGGGGCGCGCACAGCCCTGTTCAACTGGCTCTTCGCGCGCGGGCGCAGCGGACGTTTCCTGCTGCGAATCGAGGACACGGACCGGGCACGGTCCACCCCCGAGGCGACCGAGGCAATATTCGACGGGTTGCGCTGGCTTGGGCTCGACTGGGACGACGAGGCGATCAGCCAGTTTTCCCGGATGGACCGGCACGCGGAGGTGGCGAACGCGTTGCTGGCGCGGGGCCAGGCCTACAGGTGCTTTGCCACGCAGGACGAGATCGAGGCGTTCCGAGAGGCCGCGCGCGCAGAGGGGCGCTCGACGCTTTTCCGGTCGCCGTGGCGCGACGCCGATCCCGTGACACAGCCCGATGCCCCTTTCGTCGTCCGTATCCGCGCGCCGCAGGACGGCACCACGGTGATCCGCGACCGGGTGCAGGGCGACGTGACATGGGCCAACGACCAACTGGACGACATGGTGCTGTTACGTTCAGACGGCACACCCACCTACATGCTGGCCGTCGTCGTGGATGACCATGACATGGGCGTGACCCATGTGATCCGGGGGGACGACCACCTGGCCAACGCCGCACGGCAGATGATGATCTATGACGCGATGGGCTGGGAGGTGCCGGTCTGGGCGCATATTCCGCTTATCCACGGGCCCGATGGCAAGAAACTGTCGAAGCGGCACGGCGCGCTTGGGGTGCATGAGTACGCAGGCCTCGGCTACCCCGCGGCCGCGATGCGCAACTACCTTGCGCGGCTGGGCTGGAGCCATGGCGACGACGAGTTCTTTACCGATGCACAGGCGCGTGAGTGGTTCGACCTTGACGGAATCGGCAAATCGCCGGCGCGGTTCGACCTCAAGAAGCTGGAGCATCTTTCGGGCCAGCACATCGCCGCCGCCGAGGATGCAGCCCTGTTGCCCGAGATAGAGGCATATCTGTCCGCCAGCGGGCAGCCCGCGTTGTCGCAGGCACAGCGGGACGGACTATCGCGGGGGATGTACTGCCTGAAGGAAAGGGCCAAAACCTTTCCGGAACTCATTGAAAAGGCTTATTTTGTCCTGTCCGATCGACCGATTGCTCCCGATGCGAAGGCGGCGGGCGCGCTGGATGATGTATCCCGTGGTATACTGTCTGAATTGACGGAAAAGCTGCGCCATGCTACCTGGTCTCGCGACGCGCTTGAGGGGATCGTCGCCGGCCTGGCAGAGGCGCATGGAACGAAGCTGGGCAAGCTTGCCGCACCGCTTCGCGCCGCCTTGGCCGGTCGGGCGGTGTCACCCAGCGTCTTCGACATGATGCTTGTCCTTGGCCGCGACGAATCGCTTGCACGGCTCGGGGACGCCGCGGAACGTCCGCAGCAGGACTGAACAACGATCCGCCCGACGCTTTGCTGGGCCGGGTCCTTAACGGAGGGACTATGATGGCTGACAGCAGCAAGACGGCGACGCTGAGTTTCGGCGATACCAGTGTGGATTTGCCGATCCTGTCTCCCACGGCCGGGCCGGACGTGATCGACATTCGCAAGCTCTACGCGCAAGCGAACGTGTTCACCTACGACCCGGGCTTCACCTCGACCGCGTCCTGCGATTCAACCATCACCTTCATCGATGGCGACAAGGGCGAGCTTCTGCATCGGGGCTACCCGATCGACCAGCTGGCCGAGAAGTCGCACTTTCTGGAGGTCTGCTACCTGCTGCTTTACGGCGACCTGCCGAACGCCGAGCAGCTGGAAGATTTCGAGAACCGCGTCACCACCCACACGATGCTGCACGAGCAGATGCAGAACTTCTTCCGCGGGTTCCGGCGCGACGCGCACCCGATGGCGGTCATGGTGGGCGTGGTCGGTGCGATGTCTGCCTTCTACCACGACTCGACCGACATCAACGATCCGTGGCAGCGCGAGGTGGCCTCGATCCGGCTGATCGCCAAGATGCCGACGATCGCGGCCTGGGCCTACAAGTATTCGATCGGCCAGCCTTTCGTCTATCCGCTGAACAGCCTCGACTATGCGTCGAACTTCCTGCGCATGTGCTTTGCCGTGCCCGCCGAGGAATATCAGGTCAACCCGATCCTCAGCCGGGCGATGGACCGCATCTTCACCCTGCACGCCGATCACGAGCAGAACGCCTCGACCTCGACGGTGCGGCTGGCGTCGTCCTCGGGCGCGAACCCGTTCGCCTGCATCGCGGCGGGGATCGCCTGTCTTTGGGGGCCGGCGCATGGCGGCGCCAACCAGGCCTGCCTTGAAATGCTGCGCGAGATCGGCACGCCCGACCGCATCCCCGAGTTCATCGCGCGCGCCAAGGACAAGAACGACCCGTTCCGCCTGATGGGCTTTGGCCACCGGGTCTACAAGAACTTCGATCCGCGCGCGAAGGTGATGAAGCAGTCCGCCGACGAGGTGCTGGCGCTGCTTGGCGTCGAGAACAACCCGACGCTTCAGGTCGCCAAGGAACTGGAGCAGGTCGCGCTTCAGGATCCGTATTTCGCCGAGAAGAAGCTTTATCCCAACGTGGACTTCTACTCTGGCATCATCCTCGACGCGATGGGCTTCCCGACGTCGATGTTCACGCCGATCTTCGCGCTGGCGCGCACCGTCGGCTGGATTTCCCAGTGGAAGGAACAGCTGGACGATCCGCAGCTTAAGATCGGGCGTCCCCGGCAGCTCTATTGCGGGATGACGGCCCGCGACTATGTCGACGTCGAGAACCGCTGAGCCACGCATAGCGACCGCAAGACTGCTGCTCCGGCCCCCCAGGGCCGGAGACCTGCACGACCTGAACAGGGTCTATTCCGATCCGCGCACCATGCGCTACTGGTCGGACCCGCCGCACCCGGACATCGCCACGACGCAGCGCCTGCTGGACGGGATGCTGGCCCCGCGAGAGGGGCCGCGCACCTATCTTGTGATCGAGCATGACGGGCGCGCCATCGGGAACGTGGGCATCCATGCGCGAGCAGAAGTCGGCTATATCCTTCATTCCGATCATTGGGGTCAGGGACTGGCGACCGAGGCTCTGGGCGCGTTGATCCCATGGCTGTTCGAGGTGACGGACGCGGCGGAACTGACCGCCGACATCGACCCGCGCAACGTGGCGTCCGGAAGGGTGCTGGAGAAGCTGGGATTTCACCGCACCGGGTACGAACGCAACACGTTCTGCGTGAACGGGGAATGGAGCGACAGCGCCTATTTCGCCCTGCCCCGCCCGTGACGGCGCGGAGATGTCGCACCACCGGGGCGTGAAAACCGGTATCCCCGACCTACCTTTTCCGCCGGACATAGACGGAGACATGGGCGATGAAACCGACCGATCCCACGGACTTTCTGACCGTTCACCACGCGCCGCGCGACATTCATGACCGCATCGCGTTCCGCACCGTGAAGGTCATGCGCTTTTTCGCGGACCGGTTCTTTGCGGGGCGCTACGGGCACAGGGCGGTGGTGCTGGAAACCGTGGCGGCCGTGCCCGGCATGGTGGGCGGGCTGTTGCAGCACCTGAAGGCGCTGCGCCACATCCGCGACGATCAGGGCTGGATCAAGGAGTTGATCGACGAGGCCGACAACGAGCGGATGCACCTGATGACCTTCATCCACATCGCGGACCCGACGCGGCTGGAGCGCCTTGTCATCATGATCGCGCAGGCGATCTTCTACAACTTCTACTTCTTCCTCTACCTGCTGGCGCCGCGCACCGCGCACCGGCTGGTGGGCTACCTGGAGGAAGAGGCGGTGGTCAGCTACACCCACTATCTGGCCGAGATCGACGCGGGCCGGATCGAGAACGTGGCCGCCCCGCAGATCGCCATCGACTACTGGTCGCTGGCGCCGGACGCGCGGCTGCGGGACGTGGTTCTGGTCATCCGTGCCGACGAGGCAGGGCACCGAGACAAGAACCACGCCTTTGCCGACGAGATCGCCGGGCGGGACTAGCGGCCTTCGTACTGCGGCGCGCGCTTTTCCATGAAGGCCAGCACGCCCTCGCGGAAATCACGTGTCTTGCCGCAACCGCCCTGCAAACGCGCCTCAAGCGTCAGTTGTTCGTCCAGCGTGTTGGACCACGACTTCCGCATGGCTTGCTTCAGGCTGGTGTAGGCATGGGTCGGGCCCTTGGCCAGCTTGGCGGCCCGGGCCCGCCAGTGTGTGGCGAAGGCATCGTCTTCGACCGCCTCCCAGATCATGCCCCAGTCGGCGGCGGTGCGGGCGGGCACGGGTTCTGCGAAAAGCGCCGCGCCCATGGCGCGCGCGGCCCCGATCTGGCGCGGCAGCCAATAGGTGCCGCCCGCGTCGGGGATCAGGCCGATGCGCGCGAAGGCTTGAAGAAAGACAGCGCTCTCGGTGGCTATGACCACGTCATGGGCCAGCGCAAGGTTGGCCCCTGCCCCGGCCGCGGCACCGTTGACGGCGGCGATTGTCGGAATGGTGCAATCGAAGATCGCCCGCAGCATCGGTTCGTATTCGTCGCGCAGGGTGCGTTCAAGGTCGATGGAATCGGCATTGGCGCGGTCGCCAAGATCCTGCCCCGAGCAAAACGCCTTGCCCTCGCCCGTCATGACAAGGACCCGCGCGTCACGCTCTGCCGTCTTCACAGCGTCGAGGATCTCGGCGCGCATCTGGGTGTTGAGCGCATTCATCTTGTCCGGGCGGTTCAGCGTCAGCACCGCAAGCCCGTCCTCGATGGTCAGGCGGATCGTGTCATAGTTCATGGGGCGTCTCCCTTTTCGTTGCCGCGAGCATAGTCATGGACGCGGCGGCGAAAAGTGCAACCGCGCGACAGTCGCCGATTATCGCCTTGAGCCGGGCTTCTTCTTCGGGGCTGAGACCTGTGGGACCGGATGGTTCCGGCGCGCGGCCCCTGCTGCGGATATAGAACCCGCCGATCAAAAGCGCGATCACCAGCAGGATGGGGCCGGCATACCACAACAGCAGGTTCGCGCCGCCGCTCGTGGGCTTGAGAAGCACGTATTCGCCGTAGCGATCGACGACGAAGTCCACCACTTCGTCATTGCTGTCGCCCTCGACGATCCGCTCGCGGACTAGAAGCCGAAGGTCGCGGGCAAGGTCGGCGTTGGATTCGTCGATGGATTCGTTGCGGCAGACAAGGCAACGCAGACCTTCGCTGATCTCTCTGGCGCGAGCTTCAAGCGCGGGATCCTCCAGCACCTCGTCCGGCTGTACCGCCCATGCGGGTCCGGCAAGCAGACACAGGATCAGAAGAATGCGTCTCATTCCGCCGGCACCGCGCCCGTTCCGGGCGCCTTGCGTGCACCCGCGGCAACGCGGTAGCGCCGGTCCGACAGGCTTAGGAACCCGCCCAGTGCCATGATGATGCTGCCGCCCCAGATCCAGTTGGCAAAGGGCTTGATGTAGGTGCGCACGGCCCATCCGCCGTTGTCCTGCGGATCACCGATCACAAGGTACACGTCACGCAGGAAGCCATTGTCGATCCCCGCTTCCGTCGTGGGCATCTGGGCCACGGGATACATGCGCTTTTCGGGATACAGGACCGCCACCTCCTGCGCACCGCGGAACACCGACAGTTCTGCCATGGTGGAGACGTAGTTGGGGCCCTGAACGCGGCGCACGTCGTTGAGAGCGATGGTAAAGGCGCCCACCTCGAAGGTCTGGCCGATCTGTGCGACGCGGATATCCTCACGCTCCCACGCCAGCAGACCGGCAATGGCGAAGATGGTGATACCGAACCCCATGTGCGCCACGGTCTTTCCCCAGTCGGCGCGTGGCAGGCGCGTCAGGCGACCCAGCTTTTGCGGAACGGCGCCGCGCCCGGCGCGCTGCCAGAGATCCACCGCCGCGCCCGCCACCAGCCAGGTGCCAAGGAACACGCCGACTGGGCCCAACGCGCTGCGCCCGGTCTGCATTGCCCAGACCAGCGCCCCGGCCGCAACAGCCAGCGCCAGCACCGCCCAGAGCGGGCGAATCGTCCGTCCGATCCGCGCCCGTTTCCACGGCAGCATCGCACCGATGGGAAGGATGAGCGCCAGCGCCACCATGAATGGCGTAAAGGCCGCGTCAAAGAACGGCGGTCCGACCGACAGTTTGCGGTCAAAGAACATCTCTGCGATCAGCGGCCAGATGGTGCCGATGAAGACGACGAAGGTGGCCACCGCCAGAAGGATGTTGTTGAGCACCAGCGCGCTTTCACGGCTGACGGTTGCGAAGACGCCCTTGGCCTCCATGGCGCTGGCGCGGAAGGTGAAAAGCGTCAGCGCCCCTCCCATGAAGAAGCCGAGGATCATCAGGATGAACACCCCGCGCTCGGGATCGTTGGCAAAGGCATGCACGCTGGTCAGCACGCCCGAGCGCACGATGAACGTCCCGATGAGAGAGAAGCCGAAGGCGAGGATCGCCAGAAGGATCGTCCAGCTCTTCAGCGCCTCGCGCTTTTCGACCACGATGGCGGAGTGCAGAAGCGCGGCGGCGATCAGCCACGGCATGAAGCTGGCGTTTTCCACCGGATCCCAGAACCAGAAGCCGCCCCAGCCCAGTTCGTAATAGGCCCACCAGGACCCCAGCGCGATTCCGATCGTCAGGAACAGCCAGGCCGCCAGGGTCCAGGGCCGCACCCAGCGGCCCCAGGCGGCGTCAACGCGCCCCTCGATCAAGGCGGCGACGGCAAAGGAGAAGGCCATCGAGAGACCGACGTAACCCAGGTAGAGGAACGGCGGATGAAAGGCGAGACCCGGATCCTGCAGAAGCGGGTTCAGATCCTGCCCGTTCATCGGGGGTTGGGCCAGCCGTGTGAACGGGTTCGAGGTGAATATGATGAATGCGAAGAAGGCCACCGCGACCGACGACTGCACCGCCAGAACCCGGGCGCGCAGGGTCTCTGGCAGGTTTTGCCCGAACCACGCCGCGCAGGCCCCGAAGAGGGTCAGGATAAGCACCCAGAGCAGCATCGAGCCCTCATGGTTGCCCCAGACGCCGGTGACCTTGTAGATCATCGGCTTGTCGGTGTGAGAGTTCAGCACCACGAGCCGCAGAGAGAAGTCGGAGACCACGAAGGCATAGGTCAGCGCGGCGAAGGAAAACGCCGTAAGCAGGAATTGCGTCGTGGCCGCCGGCTCGGCCATCGCCATCCATCCACGCCAGCCCTTGTGGGCACCGATGAGGGGGACGATGGACTGAACCACCGCCACCAGGAACGCCAGCAAGAGGGCGAAATGTCCGAGCTCTACGATCATGTGCGAATGATAGTCGGTCGTGAGAGAAACGCCAATCGCCTGCGCGCCCATGTCGCGCGGAATTGAGCGATGCGCCGGCCCGCGCGCGCGAACGTCAGCCGATCAGAAGGCCACCCTTCAGCACCAGGCTGACCGCCCCCATCAGAAGCGCGCCCACGACAAGGCGCACCAGCCATTTGAGCGTGTCCTCGATCGCGCCGAGGCGCTTTTCCACATTGGTGCGGTGGACCTCTTCGACGGCGCTTTGCAGTTCCAGGCTTTGAAGGCGGCGTTCGATCTGGCGGCGCCATTCCTCTGTCATGCGCGTCTCCAGTCATCCAGGGCCGGATTGGGACCGGCAGATGCGCCGGATGTGCCTGCTTCGGGTGTGCTTTGGGGCGCCACGGCGTCGGCCGGGTGGGGCGGCTCGCCCAGCGATTGCAAAGTGGCGATATTGGCCTGCACCATCGGGGCACGGGCCAGCGTTTCCGCGATCGAGCGCTGAAACTCTTGCCCCTTGGCCTGATGACGGGCACCGAAATAGAAACTGACGACCGCACCAAGAAGCCACCACAGCGGTTCTGGCACCAAAGCGATCCCTTGCATCCGCGTGGCGAACCACACGGGATCAATCATCGCCGAAAGGAACAGCGCCAGCGTGCCCAGCGCCATGGCCGGGCGCGGAACCCGGTTGATTCCGTCGATCACGGCGTCAAAGCCGGACTTTCGCGGCGCGGCGAATTCGGCCGCGTACTGGTCAAGGACGGCGGTGCGCGACTCGGCCTCGCGCTGGCCGGCCGCCTCTGCGTTCTCGCGGAAGATGCCCACGGTTTCGGCCACCACGTTGCGGCCACCTCCGAACAGCAGCGAAACGACCCCGTCGATCAGCCCCATGACGCGGTCCTCCGGCGATGCTCGTCTTCCGTCAGGTGATAGCGCGGGCTGATGAATTCCTCTGCCCGCCGGATCCAGCCGCCCTTGCCGCCGTCGCGGCGGCGGGCGTACTTGCGGCTGGCGGGCCGCCCGTCGGCAATGGCGTAGTAGTAGTTGCGCCGTGCGATGCCATAGGCATCGGTCAGGTGGTTGGGCGCGCTGGCCTGGGCAAGGTGCGCGGCCTCGGCGGTGCGCGGCCCGATGGCGCCATCGACCGCGATGCGGTGGCCCATGTCGTTCAGCAGGCGTTGCAGGATCTTCACGGCGTTCGCGCCGGCATTGACCTGCATGTCGAAGACCGTGGCATGAAGCGCCTCTGGCAACTGCGCGATGCCGGGGCGTTCGAAATAGTGTTCCAGGAAGATGCCCCGCGCCTGCGCGCGGGTCAGGCGGCGCACATCCTCGGCGTCGGTGTCGCCATCCCCGTCCAGATCCACGCCTAGCCCGCGCAGCGTGCCCAGCGTGACGCCGTATTTCGTGGCCCCGCCCGGATCGTCGGGATCGTCGACGTAGCCGCCCTCTCGGGCGATGATCTCGTCTGCGATGGTCTCTACCGAAGTCATGAGCGATGCCCCCCGTGCCGTGATCGGACGGGGCGCAAGCTGGGACAAAGCGGTAAAGAAAGCCGGACCTAGCCGTTCGGTGGGCTCCCCGGCTCCTGGTAGACGCCCTGCTCTTTCAACGCGTCGATGACTTCCTTGGGCATGTAGGTCTCATCGTGGCGAGCCAGGATTTCCGTGGCCTGGAACACGCCGTCGATCAGGCTGCCGGTGCCGACCATGCCCTCGCCCTCGCCGAAGAGGTCGGGCAGGACGCCGGTATAGCTGACGGGAACCGAGGCGCCGCCATCGGTGACGCTGAAGGTCACGGTCTCGCCCTGGCCGCGCACCAGCGTGCCCTCTTCGACCAGACCTCCGATGCGGAAGACCTCGGTCGGGGACGGCGGTTCCGCGACGATCTGGCTGGGCGCGCGGAAAAAGTTGATGCCATCGCGCATGGCATAGCCGACCAGCGCCGTCGACAGCCCCAGCGCCACGAAGGCCGCCACGATGATCTGGACGCGCCGTTGTTTCTTCAGGCCTTTCATCAGCGACTCCTTACGGGAACAGGGGGGCCATGGTCAGACCTGCGGTCTCTTCGACCCCCAGCATCAGGTTGGCGTTCTGCAGGGCCTGCCCGGACGACCCCTTGGTCAGGTTGTCGAGCACGGCCACGACGATGGCGCGGCCTTCAATCCGGTCGCCGGTCACGCCGATATGCACGTGGTTGGAGCCCCGTACATGGTGGGTGGACGGCGTCTGCCCGAACGGAAGCACAGTCAGGAAAGGCTCTGCCGCATAGGCCGTGGCAAGAGTGTCGTGCACGGCGGCAGCATCGCCCCGCACGTAGACGGTGGCGAGGATGCCGCGGTTGGCGGGGATCAGGTGCGGGGTGAACTGCACACGCACCTGCCGTCCCGCGATGGCAGAGAATTCCTGGTCAAACTCTCCCAGGTGACGGTGGGTGCCGCCCACGGCATAGGCGTTGTAGCCCTCGGACAGCTCCGCGTGCAGCAGGTTCTCCTTGAGAGACCGGCCCGCGCCGCTGACTGCGGCCTTCAGGTCGATGATGATCTCGTCGAGATCGATCACGCCCGCCGCGATCAGCGGACGCAGCGCGTACTGGCCCGTCGCGGCGTTGCAGCCGGTGCCGGCCACCAGCCGCGCGCTGCGGATCTGGTCGCGGTAGAATTCCGTCAGGCCATAGACGGCCTCGGCCTGAAGGTCGGGGGCGTCATGCGGCTTGCCGTACCATTTCTGGTATTCCGCCGGATCGCGCAGCCGGAAGTCGGCCGACAGGTCCACCACGCGCACGCCCGCGGGCAGGTCACGGATGACCGCCTGGCTGGTCGCGTGCGGCAGGGCGCAGAACACCAGATCGACGCCTTCGAAATCGATGTCCTCGATCCGGCAGAGCCTGGGCAGGTCCAGGTGGCGCAGATGGGGAAAGACCTCTGCCATGGTCAGGCCCGCCTTGCGGTCGGCCGACATTGCCACGATGCGCATGGTCGGATGGTCCGCGATCAGGCGGACGAGTTCGGCGCCGGTATAGCCGCTGGCGCCAAGAATGGCGACGGAGTGGTGCATGACGGATGCATCCCTTTGAATTGGTCAATGATGTAGGGGCAAAGCGGGCGTGCCGCAATCAGGCGGATCGAAACTCGATCTTTCGTCGCAGGAAGCGGGTGGCCTGATCGGACACCTTGCGCGGGTCGCCCGTGGTCAGGAACGCCCGTTCGGTCCCCGGGCCCACCATGTGCGGGTGGCGCGCAAGGTAGTCGGCCAGACTTGCCGCCACCAGATTCGGCTGACTGAACACCTTGACACCCGGGCCAAGCGCATCTGCGAAGATATCGGCCATCAGCGGATAATGCGTGCACCCCAGCACAGCGGCCTCCGGGTCGGGCATCTTGCGTTTGAGCGCGTCCACATGGCTGCGCACCAGCGCCTCGGCGAGGATCATGTCGCCTTCCTCGATCGCATCGACCACGCCGCCGCAACTTTGCGCCTCGACATCCACGCCGATGGCGCGGAACGCCAGCTCGCGCTGGAAGGCGCGGCTCGACACCGTGGCGGGCGTGGCGAATAGCGCAACGTGCTTCACCTCGACCTCGCGCGGGGGGCTGTTGTCGCCCCATTGCCGTTCGGTCAGCGCCTCGATCAGCGGAACGAACACACCCAGCACGCGCTTGCCCTCGGGCACCCAGCTTTCCTGCATACGGCGCAGCGCCGCGGCGCTGGCCGTGTTGCAGGCCAGGATCACAAGGTCGCAGCCCGCATCGAACAGCCGCTGCACCCCCGCCGTGGTCAGGCGGTAGATGTCGTCGGCATCGCGCACGCCATAGGGCGCGTGCGCGTTGTCGCCGTAATACGCGAAAGGCACGTCGGGAAGCTGCCGCGCCACAGCATCCAGCACGGTCAGCCCGCCCAAGCCCGAATCGAAAATGCCAACCGCCATCTAAGCCCTGTGCTTTTCCTCGAACTCGTAGCCGTACAAGTCCGGCCCGAGTGGATCTGGAGACAGGGCATACGTCTCTTGGCGCAGGAAATCCATCATTGCCCGCGGATCGCGCGACAGCGCCTTCAGGCTGGCCTCGGGGATCGGCTCTCCGATGACGATCTTCACCGGTTCGTCCACACGCTGGCGGAACTCGTTGAGCATGAGCGCCATGCGCAGGGTGGAATGAAGATGGCTTGCGACCTGAAACAGGCGCGAGTTGTGGCCCTCGAAAAAGATCGGCACGACCGTGGCATCGCTTCTCGCGATCAGTTTCGCCGTGAAGGTGCGCCAGGCGGGGTCAAGCGGGCGGGCGAAAGGCTTTGGCGCCGTCGATACCGTGCCGCCCGGGAAAATCCCGATTGCGCCGCCGGCCTTCATGTAATCATGGGCCACACGCCGGGTCTCGAGGTTCGTGCGGGTCGCTTCCTTGGTTTCATCGAAGCTGATCGGCAGAATAATACGGTTCAGGTCCTCTGCCTTGCGAAAAACGCGGTGAGCCAAGATGCGGAAATCGCCGCGTACGAGGCTGAGGATATGGCCCATCATCAGCCCGTCGAGGATCCCGTAGGGGTGGTTGGCAATCAGGATCAGCGGACCGTTGGCGGGAATGTTCGACAGGCTGCCGCCCATCACGTCCAGCGTCAGGCCGTAACGTTCGACCATCACTTCCCAGAAGTCGCGCCCCTTCGCGACCTCGGTCTCGTAGCCCGCGGCGCGCCGGATAAGCCGCAGCCGCCCGGTCGCGTTTTCCATAAGGCGGATCACGGCCCGACCGCCCTTGGACTGCGCGGAACTGGCATAGCTTACTTCGCGCGCAACATGGCGTCCGTCATTCATCGCATGACCCTTCACGACCTTCGGCGGAGGGAAAATACCTCAGCACAGGCAGGCTGGCGAGACCCTTTCGCCGCTATTCCGCTGCGCTGGCCATCCCCATCGGTGCCGCCTCGATCGCCGCCCAAAGCTCCTTGCGTCGCGCCGCAGCCCTTTCGGCGTTCGCGGCCTTCACCGGACCAAATCCCCGGATCGACAACGGAAGTTCGAGAAGTGCAATCGCGGCGTCCATCCGGTCCGGCGTCAGAACTGGAAGAAGGCGCGCCACGTCGGCCTCGAACTGGCGGATCAACGCACGCTCCATCCGGCGTTCGGCAGTATGGCCGAAGGGGTCAAGCGGTGTACCGCGCAGCACCTTCATGCGGGCCAGAACGGGCCAGAGACGAGCCACCCACGGACCAAACTGCCGTTTCTTCGGCCGGCCGTCGGGGCCGGTGCCGCCTAGAATGGGGGGCGCGAGGTGATAGCTGATCTTCAGGTCGCCATCAAAGACCATGCGCGCCTTGTTCACCGTATCGAGGTGCAGGCGCGCCACTTCGTATTCATCCTTGTATGCCAGAAGCTTGTGATACGATCTTGCCACCGCTTCCTTGATGCGCGGATCGCTGATGCCATCCACTAGCCCACGATAGCGTCGCGCAAGGCGCGGCCCCTGGTAGTGGGTCAGGTGTTCGGCGCGATAGGTGATACGGTCGTCCAGTGTTGCAGGCAGCGCTATCACCCGGTCACGCGCGGCATCCGCCGCCGCCTTGGGGTTCAATGCCGCCCAACGCCCGATCTCGAAGGCCCGAAGATTGCGCTCGACCGCTGCGCCATTGAGTTCGATGGCCCGCAGGATCGCCTCTTGCGTCAGCGGGACAAGCCCCCGCTGCCAGGCGGCACCGAAAACCATCATGTTCGAATATATCGTGTCGCCCATCACCGCACGCGCCAGTTCGGTGGCGTCGAACAGCATCACGCCCTCTTTCAGCCGGGCCTGAAGCGACAACTCCAGCCGGTCCGCGGGAATGCGAAACTCGGTGTTGCGCGTGAATTCTCCGGTCACGGTTTCGTGGCTGTTGACCACCCCGCCGGTGCGCCCCGTGCGCATCAACCCCAAGGTGCGCGCGCCCGCGCTGACCACCAGATCGCCACCGATCAGCGTGTCGCATTCGCCGGTGGCCACGCGGATCGCGTGGATATCACCGGGGGTTTCGGCAAGGCGGCAGTGGATGTGCACGGCACCGCCCTTTTGCGCCAGCCCTGCCATTTCCATCATGCCGGCGGCCTTGCCATCCAGATGGGCGGCCATCGCCATGACGGCACCAATGGTCACAACGCCGGTGCCGCCGACGCCGGTTATCACGACATTGTGTGTCCCGTCGATGGTCGGCAGGTCGGGCGGCGGCAGGTGCCCCGTTTCAAGCTGCACAGTCGCCGCCTTCTTAGGGGCGCCACCCTCGACCGTCACGAAAGAGGGGCAGAAGCCCTTGAGACAACTGAAATCCTTGTTGCAGGACGACTGGTCGATCGCGCGCTTGCGCCCAAGCTCGGTGTCTGCCGGGACGATCGAGACGCAGTTGGACTGCACCCCGCAATCGCCGCAGCCTTCACAGACGTCGGTATTGATGAACACCCGCCGGTCGGGATCGGGGAATTGTCCGCGCTTGCGGCGACGGCGTTTCTCGGCGGCGCAGGTCTGGATGTAGATGATTGCCGAGACACCCTTGGTCCCGGCAAAACTGCGCTGCACGGTGTCGAAATCGTCACGCTCGTGCGTCTCTATGCCCTTGGGAAAGCGCGACAGGTCCACGTCTTCCTTCGGGTCGTGCACCACGGCGACGCGTTCAACCCCCATCGCCAGAAGCTCGCGGGCGATCTGGTCGGCGCTGAGATTGCCGTCATTTCGCTGCCCGCCGGTCATGGCGACCGCATCGTTGTAGAGGATCTTGTAGGTGATGCTGGTGCCGGCCATCAGCGCAAAGCGGATCGCCTGTACACCGGAATGGTTGTAGGTGCCGTCCCCAAGGTTCTGAAACACGTGACCCCGGGTGGAAAACGGCGCCTCGCCGACCCAGTTGGCGCCTTCGCCCCCCATGTGGGTATAGCCCAAAGTTTCACGATCCATCCATTGGACCATGAAATGACAGCCGATCCCCGCGTAAGCGCGCGACCCCTCCGGCACCTTGGTAGAGGTGTTGTGCGGGCAGCCCGAGCAGAAATATGGAAGCCGCGCCGCGATCTCCTCGGCATTGTCGGCTTTACGGGATTCATCAAGTGTTTGCAGCGCAGCCCTCAGGCTGTCGCTGCCACGGCCTTCTTCGATCAGGATGCCGCCGATCTTCTGCGCGATGAACACCGGGTCCAGCGCATAGCGGGTGGGGAACAGGTCTTCGCCCCTGTCATTTTTCCAACCATAGACGCGGCGGCCGTGGCGATCATGAAAGATCGCCTCTTTTGCCTGCACCTCGATCAGCTTGCGCTTTTCCTCGACCACCACGATCAGGTCCAGGCCTTCGGCCCAGTCCCGGAAGCCGGCCATGTCCAGCGGCCAGGTCTGGCCGATCTTGTAGGTGGTCAGGCCAAGGCGTTCGGCCTCGTCGGCGCCGATGCCCAGCAGCGACAGCGCGTGCGAAAGGTCGAGCCAGTTCTTGCCGGCAGCGGCAAAACCGATCTTCGCGCCGGGCTTGCCCCAGACGCGGCGATCGATTCCGTTGGCCCGGGCAAAGGATTCGGCCGCAAAGCGCTTGTGGTCGATCATCCGCGCCTCTTGCGGCACGCGGTCGTCCACCAGACGGATGTTCAGCCCGCCCGGCGGCATGTCGAATTCGGGCCGGATCAGCGTCATGCGATCGGGGCGGCCATCCACGACGGCCGTCGCCTCGACCGTGTCTTTCATGAGCTTCAGACCCGCCCAGACCCCGGCAAAGCGCGACAGCGCAAAGCCGTAAAGCCCGTAGTCGAGGATTTCCTGAACCCCGGCGGGCGACAGCACCGGCATGTAGGCGTCCACCATGGCCCAGTCCGACTGGTGCAGAGTGGTCGAGCTTTCGCCAGTGTGGTCATCCCCCATCGCCATCAGCACGCCACCGTTGGGCGAAGTGCCGGCCATGTTGGCATGGCGCATCACGTCGCCCGAGCGGTCCACGCCCGGCCCCTTGCCGTACCAAAGGCCGAAGACACCGTCGAACTTGCCCTCGCCGCGCAATTCGGCCTGCTGGGTCCCCCAAAGCGCCGTGGCGGCAAGATCCTCGTTCAGTCCGGGCTGAAAGAGAATATCGGCGGCGGCCAGTTCCTTGCCCGCACGCGTCATCTGCATGTCGACCGCCCCAAGGGGCGAGCCGCGATACCCCGTCACGTAACCGGCGGTGTTCAGCCCCGCCGCCCTGTCCCGCGCCTTCTGCATCAGCATCAGGCGCACCAGCGCCTGCGTGCCGTTCAACAGAACGGGCGATTTTTCCAGGTCGAACCGGTCGGCAAGCGTCACATCCTGGCGAGTCATTTGGGCACCTCCCTTCACGAGCGAGTATATCATCATCATAGGTCATAATTTCTGACCTACAAAGTGATTTCCGCGTCACCAGATCGTTTGCATTCCGAAGCATACCGCCGGTAATTACCTATCGTGGATGACTCTTTTCGGGTAATGGTGTTCGCGCGATGGATTGGGACAAGCTAAGGATATTTCACGCGGTCGCGGATGCCGGCAGCCTCACCCATGCGGGCGAGATCCTGCACCTGTCGCAATCGGCCGTCTCGCGGCAGGTTCGCGCGCTTGAGGAAAGCCTGAACACCACCCTGTTTCACCGCCATGCGCGCGGACTGATTCTCACCGAGCAGGGAGAACTGCTGTTCGACGCGACAAGTGCCATGGTGCGCCGACTTGACACCGCTGCCGCGCGCATCCGCGACAGCGAGGAAGAGGCATTCGGCGAATTGCGTGTCACCACGACCACCGGATTCGGGACACTCTGGCTCGCACCGCGTCTGACGGCGCTTTATGCAAAGTATCCCGACCTGAAGATCGACCTGATGCTGGAAGAGCGGGTTCTGGACCTGCCCATGCGCGAAGCCGACGTGGCGATCCGCATGAAGGAACCCAGTCAGGCAGACCTGATCCGACGCAAGCTGATGGAAGTGCGGATGCAGCTTTATGCCTCGCCCGCCTATCTGGAGGCAGAGGGCACACCGGTCGAGCTTGAAGACCTGAAGCCGCATCGGCTGATCTGCCAGAACACCACCAGCTTTCAGGTCAGCGCAGGCGCCAGTCTTGTCCAGCGCCTGCTGACACAGGAGATCCGGTCGCTTCTGACGGTGAACAACTATTTCGGTGTCTTGCAGGCGGTGCTGAACAATCTGGGGATCGGGGTGCTGCCCGACTATCTGACCGAAGACTTCCCGGACCTTGTGCGCGTGTTGCCGCACGTGGAATCCAGCGAGGTGCCGGTCTTTCTTGCCTACCCAGAGGAATTGCGCCATTCCAAGCGGATCGCGGCGTTCCGGGACTTCGTGATCGATGAAATCTTTGCCTACCGGAAGAAGCGGCGCGAGGCGCCGGGCGGCTGACCCCACAGTCATGCATATGCTGCATAGCAGCATTGCGCCCGAAAGGTTCGCATTTTGCTTGATCGGAAGGCACCCCGCACCTAATTCAATCTTCGAGGCCATTGGCGGGCAACCGCTGGCGGCCTCACCTCCCTGTTGGACTTAGGCCGAGCTTAGCTCGGCCTTTTTTTTGTGCATCACGCCTTCGCGGCGCCCCCTTCCCCCCCGATGCCTCATGCAATATGACACCGGCGCGACGACACCGGTCGGGGGACGCATGGAAGAGCCTGAGATCACCGAGGATCTGATAGCAGCGCATGGCCTGAAGCCCGACGAGTACGAGCGCCTGCTGGAGATCGTGGGCCGCACGCCGAGCTTTACCGAATTGGGCATCTTCTCGGCCATGTGGAACGAGCACTGTTCCTACAAGTCGTCGAAGCGCTGGCTGCGCACCCTGCCGACAGAAGGTCCGCAAGTGATCTGCGGCCCCGGAGAGAACGCCGGCATCGTCGACATCGGCGACGGGCAGGCCGTGGTCTTCAAGATGGAAAGCCACAACCACCCCAGCTACATCGAACCCTATCAGGGCGCGGCCACGGGCGTCGGCGGCATCCTGCGCGACGTGTTCACGATGGGTGCGCGGCCCATCGCGGCGATGAACGCCCTGTCCTTCGGACTGCCCGATCATCCAAAGACCCGCCAGCTGGTGCATGGCGTGGTCGAGGGTGTCGGCGGCTACGGCAACTGTTTCGGCGTGCCGACGGTGGGCGGCGAGGTGCGGTTTCATTCCGCCTACAACGGCAACTGCCTGGTGAATGCCTTTGCAGCGGGGTTGGTTGACGCTGACAACATCTTCTATTCCGCCGCCTCTGGCGTGGGAATGCCGGTGGTCTACCTTGGCGCAAAGACCGGGCGCGACGGGGTCGGCGGCGCCACCATGGCCTCGGCCGAGTTCGACGACACCATCGAGGAAAAACGCCCCACCGTGCAGGTGGGCGACCCGTTCACCGAAAAGCGCCTGCTGGAGGCCTGCCTGGAACTGATGGCCTCGGGCGCCGTGATCTCGATCCAGGACATGGGCGCGGCGGGACTGACCTGTTCGGCCGTCGAGATGGGCGACAAGGGCGGGCTGGGCATCCGTCTGGACCTTGACCGCGTGCCGGCGCGCGAAACTGGCATGACCGCCTACGAGATGATGCTGTCCGAAAGCCAGGAGCGTATGCTCATGGTCCTGAAGCCCGAGCGCGAGGCCGACGCAAAGGCGATCTTCGACAAGTGGGATCTGGATTTCGCGGTGGTGGGCGAAACCATCGCCGAGGACCGGTTCATCGTGATGCATGGCAACGCCGTGAAGGCCGATGTGCCCCTGCGCGCACTGTCCGGCAACGCCCCGGAATACGACCGCCCCTGGGTCGAGACACCTGCCGCCGAACCGATGGGAGACGTGCCCGAAATCGACCCGATCGACGGGTTGAAGGCACTGATTGGCAGCGTCAACTACTGCTCGCGCGCGTGGGTTTTCAGCCAGTACGACAGCCAGGTGATGGCCGACACGGTGCGCACGCCGGGCATGGGCGCGGGCATCGTGCGCGTGCATGGCACCGAAAAGCTGCTGGCCTTCACCTCGGACGTGACGCCCCGATATGTGCGCGCCAACCCCGTCGAGGGCGGCAAGCAGGCGGTGGCAGAGGCCTATCGCAACCTGACCTCCGTGGGTGCGACTCCGCTGGCCAGCACCGACAACCTGAACTTCGGCAATCCCGAAAAGCCAGAGATCATGGGCCAGTTGGTCGGCGCGATCAAAGGCATCGGCGCGGCCTGCGCGGCGCTCGACATGCCGATCGTTTCGGGCAACGTCAGCCTTTACAACGAGACGGACGGCTCGGCGATCCTGCCGACCCCGACCATCGGCGCGGTGGGCCTGATCGCCCATGCGGACGACGTGATCGGAGCCGAAGTGCGCGACGGCCACGTCGCCCTTCTGATCGGCGGGCCGGGCACGCACCTGGGCCAGTCGGCCCTGCTGGCAGAGGTGTTCAACCGCGAGGACGGTGACGCGCCGCATGTGGACCTTGACGCAGAACGGCGCGCGGGGGATTTCATCCGCGCCAACCGCGCCAACATAAAGGCCTGCACCGACCTGTCGGACGGCGGGCTGGCGCTGGCGGCGTTCGAGCTGGCAGAGGCGGCAGGCGTCGGCGTCACCCTCGATGTCACTGGCATGGCAGAGCTTTTCGGCGAAGATCAGGCGCGCTATCTCGTGGCCTGCAATTTCGATCAGGCCGAGGCGCTGATGGTCGCGGCGGCCGAGGCCGGGGTAGAGATCGCCAGCGTCGGGCGGTTCACCGGTGACAAGCTGCGCATCGGCCGCAGCGTGGCCCCGCTGGACGAGCTGGCGGCGATCTATCGCGGGGCGTTCGGGGCGGTGTTCGACTAAGCGGGCTTGCGTCCGGGCGCGGGCCGCGCTGGAATGCACATCGGCCCGTATTGCCAATGCAATATCCAAGACTTACCTTTCCCGCAGGAGACAGCGCCATGCCCATGCCCGCACAGGAAATCGAAGAGCTGATCCGCGCGTCGTTCCCGGATGCGAAGATCACCATTACCGACCTTGCCGGAGACGGGAATCACTATGCGGCCGAGGTTGTCGACGAAAGCTTTCGCGGCATGAACCGGGTGCAGCAGCAGCGCGCGGTCTATGCCGCGCTGAAGGGCAAGATGGATGGGCCGGCGGGCGACCTGCACGCCCTTGCGCTGACGACAAAGGCGCCGGACTAGGCCGGATAGGGGTCCAAACCCCGATACATTTCAAGGAGTTGAACATGAGCGCCGAAGAACAGATCAAAGCCACGGTCACGGGCAGCGACGTTGTGCTGTTCATGAAGGGCACAAAGTCGATGCCCCAGTGCGGCTTTTCCAGCCGGGTGGCGGGCGTGCTGAACTACATGGGCGTTGAATTCGCCGATGTGAACGTGCTGGCCGACGATGGCATCCGTCAGGGAATAAAGGACTTTTCTGACTGGCCGACGATCCCGCAGCTTTATGTGAAGGGCGAGTTCATCGGCGGATGCGACATCATCACAGAGATGACGCTGTCGGGCGAACTGGACCAGCTGTTCGACGAAAAAGGCGTCACCTACGACAAGGACGCCGCCGAAAAGATTCGCGAAGCGAACGGCTGACGTCGTCCGGAAATGGCTGTCGGCATTACGTCGGCAAAGTGTCGGCAAGACGTTGGCGCGGGCCGCCCCGCGCCCGCCAGGGCCGGTGCCTGTCAGGCGTCGGCCCTGGCCTTTTCCGCGATCGAATCGGCCAGCGACTCGGCCCGCGCGGCGATCTCTGCCATGCTGTCCATGACGCTGTCGGGCACCACCGGCACCTCGATCCGCTCTGGCTTGGGCGGCGGGGTGTTGCGCATCTCTTCCAGTTCGGCGCGCGCCTCGTGCGCCGCGGCCTCTGCGGCTGTCACCCGTTCTTCCATCGCGCGCAGCTGATCCTCGATGCCCGCGGCCTTGTCGGCCAGCATCAACCCCGACATCAGCAGCATCCGCGGTTCGGGCAGCCGCCCGATCTGCGCGGCAAGCGCGGTGGCTTCGTTGTCCAGAAGCGAGGCAGCGGCCTGAAGAAACGGCTCTTCGCCCTCTTGGCAGGCGACGGCGAAGTCACGGCCGCCGATGGTGATGTTGAGTTCAGGCATCGGCACCCTCCTTGACCAGCGGTTTCAGCGCCCCGAGCAGAACGTCAAGCTCGGTGCGGTCGGCCTCGCGCAGGGCGCGCAGGCCTTCGAGTTCGGCCATCATGGTCCGGTTGACCAGATGCGGGTCGGTGATCGCCTCTGCCCCCTGCTCCAGCGCGATCTGCATGGCCTGCCGCATCTCTTCGATCCGGCGACGCAGGCCGCGCACCCGGTCCTGCATGTCGCGGGATTGTTCGATCATCGCGTCATGCCTTTGCCGAAGCTCTGCCATCTCGGCGGCGTGGCCGTCGGCCAGTGTGCCAAGACGTTCTTCAAGCCGGGCCTTCGCGGTGCGCTCTGCTTCCAGTGCCTCTGAAAGCTCGGCGGTTGCGCTGGCGTCGGGTTCCGGCGCGGCGGCCGGTTCCAGCCGGGCGAGGCGCGATTCGAGCTTGGTCTTGAGCGCAAGAGCCTGATCAAGCTCTGCGCGCAACTCTGCCTCCGTGGCAGAAGGTCCCGCAGGCACGGCCTCGGCCAGTTGCCGTTCAAGCGCCGCGCGGGCCTCTTTCTCGGCGGCCAGATCCGATTCCAGCGCGGCCAACCGCGACGCCGCATCATCGTCGGGCGGCGCCCCGGGCACGGGGGGCGAGGATTCGAGTTCGGCGACACGCGCCTCCAGCGCGGCCTTCGCCGCACGTTCCTCGGCCAGCTCGGATTCCAGCGCGCCAAGCCGCGCGATGCTGTCGGGATCCGGCCCCGGCGCCGGTCGCGACAGCGTGTCAACGCCATTGGCGATCCGGTCCAGTGCGACCGTAATCCGTTGCTCCAGTTCAGAAAGGTCGGTCATGCGACTGCCCCCACGCCATTCTTCTGTCCCGCCCTGCCCGGCAGGCGCGATGCACCCCCGGCGAATCAGGTTGTTTTCATGATACCGAACGGTGTGGCCAAATGCGCCCCCTTTTCCGTTTGGCGTCAACGGCCTTGCGCTTGATCTTCCACCATCGGCTGCTATCAGGGGCGCGCGAGACGCCCCAGATCAAGGACAGCCCCCGTGGACATCGCCACTCTTCGTGCCCAGCACCCCGATCACTGGATGAAAGCCGCAGCCATTCGCGTGCTGACGCTAGACGCCGTCGCCGCCGCCAATTCGGGTCATTCCGGGATGCCGATGGGCATGGCCGACATCGCCACCGTGCTGTTCGAGAAGCATATGAAATTCGATGCCGCCGCCCCGGACTGGGCGGACCGCGACAGATTCGTCCTGTCGAACGGCCACGGCTCGATGCTGATCTATTCGCTGCTGCACCTGACCGGCTATGCCGACATGACGATGGATCAGGTCCGCAATTTCCGCCAGTGGGGCGCGATCACCGCCGGGCACCCTGAATTCGGCCATGCCGCCGGCGTCGAGACGACGACCGGCCCGCTGGGTCAGGGGCTTGCGAACGCCGTGGGCATGGCGATGGCCGAGGCGCACCTGCGCGCGGTCTGGGGGCCGAAGCTGGTCGATCACCGCACATGGGCTTTCGCCGGCGACGGCTGCCTGATGGAAGGCGTCAGCCAGGAAGCGATCGCGCTGGCCGGCCGGCAGGAGCTTGACCGCCTGACCGTGGTCTTCGACGACAACCAGATCACCATCGACGGCCCGGTGTCGCTGGCCGACCGGACCGACCAGAAGGCGCGGTTTGCCGCGTCCGGCTGGACCGTGCTGGAGTGTGACGGCCACGATCCGATGGCGATCGACGAGGCGCTGACAGAGGCGGCCAAGTCCGACCGCCCCGCGATGATCGCCGCCAAGACGCATATCGCGCTGGGATCGTCCGCGCAGGACACCGCAAAGGGCCATGGGGCGCTGACCGACGCGGGCCTGATCGCCGACGCGCGCGAGGTCTACGGCTGGACCGCCGCGCCCTTTGATATCCCCGCCGACATCAAGGCAAGCTGGGAAGCGGACGGCCGCCGCTGCCGCGCCGAGCGCGAGGCATGGGAAGGACGGCTGGCGGCGCTGAGCGAGGCGCGCCGCGAGACGTTCCTGCGCACGCAGACGCTGGCCCCGGGCAAGCGGCTGGCCGGCGCGATCCGCAAGGTCAAGAAGGACGCGGCCGAGGCGCGGCCGAAGCTGGCCACGCGCGCGGCGTCCGAAAAGGTGCTGGGCGCGGTCAACCCGATCATGCCCGAAACCTTCGGCGGATCGGCGGACCTGACGGGATCGAACAACACCAAGGCCGGCGGGATGACCGTGTTCTCGCCGGAAAACCGCAAGGGCCGCTACGTGCATTACGGCATCCGCGAGCATGGCATGGCCGCCGCGATGAACGGCATCGCGCTGCATGGCGGGCTGCGGCCCTATGGCGGCACCTTCATGGTGTTCACCGACTACGCGCGCCCGTCGATGCGGCTGTCGGCGCTGATGGGGATTCCGGTGGTCTACGTCATGACCCATGACAGCATCGGTTTGGGCGAGGATGGCCCGACCCACCAGCCGGTGGAACATTTGGCGATGCTGCGCGCGACGCCGAACATGACGGTGATCCGGCCCGCAGACATGGTGGAAACCGCCGAGGCGTGGGAGGTGGCGTTGACCACGACCGACCGCCCGACCGTGCTGGCGCTGAGCCGGCAGGGCCTGCCCGCGGTGCGTACCGAGCACAAGTCGAAGAACCTTGTCTCGCAGGGCGCCTATGTCCTTGCCGAGGCCGAGGGCAAGCGGCAGGTCATCCTGATGGCGACCGGGTCCGAGGTGTCCGTCGCGATGGCCGCGCGCGAGGTATTGCAGGCCGAAGGCGTCGGCACGCGTGTGGTGTCCATGCCCAGCTGGGAGCTGTTCGAACAGCAGGACGAGGCCTATCGCCGCAGGGTGCTGCCGGGTGGCGCGGCGCGGGTGGCCGTCGAGGCCGGCGTGCGGCAGGGCTGGGACCGCTGGCTGTGCGGCGAGCGCGGGCGCGAGGCCAAGGCGGGCTTTGTCGGCATGTCGTCCTTCGGCGCCTCGGCCCCGGCTGAAGTCCTGTTCGAAGAGTTCGGGATTACCCCCTCGGCGGTGGCCGGGATGGCGAAAGGCCTGATCTAGGGCGGGGCCGCGGGCGGGGAACGGCGCCATGACGAACCCGATCGCGATCTGGCTGGCGCTGGCGATCGTGGCATTCCTTGCGCTGGACCATTATTACCTTGGCTGGGACCTGCCGGTTTTCCTGGGCCGCACGCTGTTGAACGCCATCGAGGCACTGAAGATCTGGCAATGAGACGCGCGATTTGCCATATGGTGGCGCTAACAGTCGCCATGAAACACGACTTGGCCGCCCCGCGTTCCGGGGCAATGCAGCAGATGGAGGCCTGAGATGGCAGTGAAAGTGGCAATCAACGGATTCGGACGCATCGGGCGCAACGTTCTGCGCGCGATCGTCGAATCGGGCCGGACCGATATCGAGGTGATCGCGATCAACGACCTGGGCCCGGTGGAAACCAACGCCCACCTGCTGCGCTATGACAGCGTGCACGGCCGTTTCCCCGCGACCGTGACCACCACCGAGACCACCATCGACGTGGGCCGCGGCCCGATCGAGGTGACGGCGATCCGCAATCCCGCCGAGCTTCCCTGGGGCGACGTGGACATCGTGCTGGAATGCACCGGCATCTTCACCGACAAGGACAAGGCGCAGGTTCATCTGGAAAACGGCGCCAGCCGCGTGCTGGTTTCTGCCCCGTCCAAGGGCGCGGACAAGACCATCGTCTATGGCGTGAACCACGACACGCTGACCGCGGGCGACCTGATCGTGTCGAACGCGTCTTGCACGACGAACTGCCTGGCCCCCGTGGTCAAGGTGCTGAACGACAGCATCGGGATCGTGAAGGGGTTCATGACCACGATCCACAGCTATACTGGCGACCAGCCGACGCTGGACACGATGCACAAGGACCTTTACCGCGCCCGCGCCGCCGCAGTGTCGATGATCCCGACCTCGACGGGCGCGGCCAAGGCCGTTGGTCTTGTGCTGCCGGAACTCAACGGCAAGCTCGACGGTGTGGCGATCCGGGTGCCGACGCCGAACGTGTCGGTCGTGGACCTGACCTTCGAGGCCGCGCGCGCGACCTCGGTGGACGAGATCAACGCCGCCATCCGCGCCGCCGCCGAAGGCCCGCTGAAGGGCGTGCTGGGCTTCACCGACGAACCGCTGGTGTCCATCGACATGAACCACGACCCGCATTCGTCCATCTTCCACATGGACCAGACCAAGGTCATGGAAGGCACCATGTGCCGGGTTCTCAGCTGGTACGACAACGAGTGGGGCTTCTCCAACCGCATGTCGGACACCGCCGTGGCGATGGGCAAGCTGATCTGATTTCCGGCGCATCTGGTTTGAAAGGGGCCGTCCTTCGGGGGCGGCCCCTTTTTCATTCGCCGCATTCCGCCGCACCGCGGCGTATTTTGCGCCGCATTGCAGCATGCGCATGGCGGCCCCGCGATTCCAGCAGTTGTTTAGCGCTAACAAAGGCGCATGTTCAGGGTGTGCCAGCGATGGCAGAACCCTCAACGCATGGAGGCTTCCATGACCATGATTCTCGACCAGATCCGCAGCGCCGCCGCCCGGCGGGCCGCCTATGCCCGCACAGTGCGCGAGTTGCGCGCGCTGCCGCTTGACGTGGCGCTGGACCTCGATATCTACCCCGGCGACGCCGAACGCCTTGCGCGGCGCGCGGTCTACGGCGCCTGAGCGATCAGGTGCGGCCGAGCTTGGCGTAAAGGGCGCTCTTGACGGGCGGCGGCACGAATTTCGACACGTCGCCGCCCAGCCGGGCGATTTCCTTGACCAGCTTGGATGCGATGGCCTGGTGGCGGGCCTCTGCCATCAGGAAGACCGTCTCGACCCGGCTGTCGAGCGCACGGTTCATTCCGACCATCTGGAATTCGTACTCGAAGTCCGCCACGGCGCGCAGCCCGCGGATGATGACCTGCGCACCCACGTCATGGGCGCAGTCGATCAGCAGGTTCTCGAACGGGTGGGCGACGATCTCTGTCCCCGTCTCGCGCGAGAGGGCGGCGCATTCGGCCTCGATCATCTGCACCCGCTCTTCCAGACTGAAGAGCGGCCCCTTGTCCCGGTTGATCGCAACGCCGATCACCAGCCTGTCCACCAGACGCGCGCCGCGCGCGATGATGTCCAGGTGACCGAGCGTCACCGGATCGAAAGTTCCCGGGTAAAGCCCAATCCGCATATCGTCCCCCGTCTTTTGACCGCACGCAACGATATTGCGCGCCGCAATGCAAGGGGGTGGGGACTAGAAGCCCTTTATCATCCCTTCCAGCGCGTCCTTTTCCATGGCCAGTTCGGACAGGCGCGCCTTGACCACGTCGCCGATCGAAATCAGGCCGACCATTTCGGGGCCTTCCATCACCGGGACGTGGCGGAAACGTCCGGCGGTCATCTGGGCCATGACATCGTCGGCGGTGTTGTCGATGCCGCAGGTCACGAGTTCCTTGGTCATGATGGTATCGACCATCTCTGGCAGGCAGGCGGACCCGCGGCGCCCCAGTTCGCGCACGATGTCGCGTTCCGACACGATGCCCAGCGGCGTCTTTCCGTCCGACGACACGATCACGGCGCCGATCCGTCGGGTCGACAGCGTCTCGGCCACCGCGGACACGGTCGTGCCCGGGGGAACGGAGACCACGCCATCGTCCGATTTCTCCTTCAGGATCTGCTTGACGAGCATCCTGTATCCTCCCGTTGTCATGTTCTTGTGACCCAAGCGTCGCGCCCGGGGGGCGCGGCTGTCAAGCTTCGGCTTCGAGGGTGGCGACCTCTGCGCGCAGTCCGGACATGAGATCGGCGGCGAAACGGTTCAGCCGTTCGACCCGGCGGTCGTCGGCGTGGCGGATCAGGTAGAAGCTGCGTGTCAGCGAAATCTCATCCTCCAGCACCTTCATCACCCGTGGCGCAAAAGGCAGTGCAAAATCATGCACGATGCCCACCCCGGCCTCGGCCCGGATCAGGCCCAGCTGAACCGAGACAGAGTTCGACGCGAGGTGCACGCGGTCCATTCCCAGTTCGGCGAGATAATCCAGTTCCTTGTCGAAGATCATGTCGGGGATATAGCCGATGATGCGGTGGTTCGGCAGGTCCTCGCGGCTGTCGAGAGGCGGGGCATGGCGCAGGTAGCGGCGGTGCCCCGCAAGGTGCAGGCGGTAATCGGTGATCTTCTGCACCGTCAGGCGGCCGGTCGAGGGCGCGCTGACCGCGATGGCCATGTCGGCCTCGCGCTTGGACAGGTTGAACACGCGCGGCAGGGCCACGATCTGGATATCCAGATCGGGGTGGTCTTCGGCGATCCGGGCGCAGACCTGCGGCAGAAGGTAGTTGGCGCAGCCATCGGGCGCCCCGATACGGATCTGGCCCGTCAGCTGCCCCGCCTGCCCGCCGATCTCGCCGCTGGCATTGGCGACGGCCAGTTCCGCCTCTTCGGCGTGGGTCATGAGCCGCTGGCCGTCGACCGTCAGGACATAGCCCTGGGGCGATTTCACGAACAGCGGGACGCCGGTGGCGTCCTCCAGCCTTGCGATGCGGCGGCCCACGGTGGCGGGGTCCAGTTTCAGCAGGCGGCCGGCGCCGGACAGGCTTTCATGCCGGGCCACGGCGAGGAACACCCGCAGATCATCCCAGTGAAGTGCCATGCCTACCCCCATTTTCGCAAAACCCTTTTGGAAAACTGCCGCTTTTCGCCTCATTCCTGCAAGAGTAGAGTGCGCGCGAGTTGAAAACCGCGCCCATGTCGGGCCGCGACGGAAGGGAGAGCACCATGCAAGAGCTGTCGCATTACATCAACGGGGCGCATGTGCCGGGCGCATCGGGGCGTTTCGCCGATGTCTACAACCCCGCCACCGGCGAGGTTCAGGCACGCGTGCCGCTGGCCTCGAAGGACGAGCTGGACGCCGCCGTGGCCAAGTCCGCCGCAGCGCAGCCCGCATGGGCCGCCACCAACCCGCAGCGCCGCGCCCGCGTGATGATGGAGTTCGTCCGCCTGCTGAACCGCGACATGGACAAGCTGGCCGAGGCGCTGTCGCGCGAGCATGGCAAGACCATCCCCGACGCCAAGGGCGACATCCAGCGCGGTCTGGAAGTGGTGGAGTTCTGCATCGGCGCGCCGCACCTGCTGAAGGGCGAGTTCACCGACAGCGCCGGCCCCGGCATCGACATGTATTCCATGCGGCAGGCTCTGGGCGTCGTGGCGGGCATCACGCCCTTCAACTTCCCCGCCATGATCCCGATGTGGAAATTCGCGCCCGCCATCGCCTGCGGCAACGCCTTTATCCTTAAACCCTCCGAGCGTGACCCGTCCGTGCCGCTGATGCTGGCCGAACTGATGACAGAGGCCGGCCTGCCCGACGGGATCCTTCAGGTGGTGAACGGCGACAAGGAGGCAGTCGACGCGATCCTCGACAACGACACCATCCAGGCCATCGGTTTTGTCGGCTCGACGCCCATCGCGGAATACATCTATTCGCGCGGCTGTTCGAACGGCAAGCGGGTGCAATGCTTCGGCGGCGCCAAGAACCACATGATCGTGATGCCCGACGCCGACATGGACCAGGCCGCCGACGCGCTGGTGGGCGCGGGTTATGGCGCGGCCGGCGAACGCTGCATGGCGATTTCGGTGGCCGTGCCGGTGGGCGACAGGACCGCCGACGCGCTGATCGAAAAGCTGGTGCCGCGCATCGAGAAGCTGAAGGTCGGCCCCTATACCGCCGGCAACGACGTGGATTACGGCCCGCTGGTGACCGGCGCCGCGAAAGAGCGTGTGCTGGGGCTGGTGAACTCTGGCGTCGAGCAGGGCGCGAAACTGGTGGTCGACGGCCGCGATTTCGCGCTTCAGGGCTACGAGAACGGGTTCTTCGTGGGCCCGCACCTGTTCGACAACGTGACCCGCGACATGGACATCTACACGCAGGAGATCTTTGGCCCCGTCCTGTCGACCGTCCGCGCGCAAAGCTATGAACAGGCGCTGGCCTACGCGATGGACCACGAGTACGGCAACGGCACCGCGATCTTCACCCGCGACGGCGACACCGCCCGCGATTTCGCCAGCCGGATCAACATCGGCATGGTGGGCATCAACGTGCCGATCCCGGTGCCGCTGGCCTATCACACCTTCGGCGGCTGGAAGAAATCGGGCTTTGGCGACCTGAACCAGCACGGCCCCGACGCCTTCCGCTTCTACACGCGGACCAAGACGGTGACCTCGCGCTGGCCCTCGGGCCTGAAGGAAGGCGGAGAGTTCCATTTCAAGCAGATGGACTGATCCGCACCCCCTGCCCTAGTCTGGACGGGCCGCGCCGCGATGCGCGGCCCGTCTTGCGTGAAAGGACATGGCGATGTGGCCCGACCGGCGGCTGTGCGATCTTCTGGGGATCGAGCATCCCATCATCCAGGCGCCCATGGCGGGCACCACCACGCCGGCGCTGGTGGCGGCGGTGTCGAACGCCGGCGGGCTGGGCAGCCACGGCTGCGCCGCCCTGCCGGTGGACGTGCTGGAGGATCATGTCGCGCAGATCGCGCGGGCGACGAACCGGCCGGTGAACCTGAACTTCTTCTGCCACGAACCGCCCGCGCACGGTCCCGGGGACCACGCGCGCCTGCTGGACGCGCTGGCGCCGCACTATGCGGCGGCGGGCGTCGCCCCGCCCGAGGCGATGCCGGTGCCCGGGTTCGAGCCCTTCGGCGCGGCGGCGCTGGAGGTCCTGTTGCGGCACCCGCCCAAGGTGGCGAGCTTTCACTTCGGCCTGCCGGACGCGGATGCGGTGGCAGCGCTGAAGGCCGCGGGCGTGACGATCCTGTCCTCGGCCACCACGGTGGCAGAGGCGGTCTGGCTGGAGGCGCGCGGCGCCGACGCCGTCATCGCCCAGGGCTGGGAGGCGGGCGGGCATCGCGGCGTCTTCCTCGACCTGGCGAACGACCCGCAGGTGGGGCTGTTCGCGCTGGTGCCGCAGGTGGTGCGGGCCGTGTCGGTGCCGGTGATCGCGGCAGGCGGGATCGCGGAAGGGGGCGGGATCGCGGCGGCCTTCGCGCTGGGGGCGGCGGGGGTGCAGATCGGCACCGCCTTCATCACCGCGCCAGAGGCCGCGCCCAAGCCCCTGCACGCCGCCGCCAGCGCGCAGGGCCGCGACGACAGCACGCGGATCAGCCGCGCGGTCTCGGGCCGGCCGGCGCGGGCGCACCGCACCGACTGGCTGGACGGCATGGCCGGGGTGACGCCGGCGGCCTTTCCGCTGATGTACCACTACGTCGGCCCGCTGATCGGCGCGGACGCAAAGACGCACCAGTTCTCGCTTTACGGCCAGTCTGCCGCGCTGGCGCCCGAGGGCCGCGCGGCAGACCGGCTGGCGGCGCTGGTTGCCGACACGCGCGCGGCCTTCGCGCGGCTGGGGTAGGCGCTTTTTCTTGCCCGCCCCCGGGGGCTCTGCTTTCATCGCGGGACAGCGGCGGCGAGGGACAGCATGGCGGCGACACCCAGTTTCACCATGGGCATCGAGGAGGAATACCTTCTCGTGGACACCGGAACGCTGGATCTGGCCGAGGCGCCGCCGGCGATGATGGACCAGTGCAGCGCGGCGTTGCAGGGGCAGGTCAGCCCCGAGTTCCTGCGCTGTCAGGTCGAAATCGGGACCGGCGTCTGCGCCACCATCGCCGAGGCGCGCGAGGACTTGCGCCGCCTGCGCGGCACGGTGGCCGAGATCGCCGCGCGTTACGGGCTGGCGCCGCTGGCGGTGTCCTGCCATCCCACCGCCGACTGGAAGACCCAGCACCACACCGACAAGGACCGCTACAACGCGCTGGAGCATGACCTGGCGGGCGTGGCGCGGCGGATGCTGATTTCGGGGATGCACGTGCATGTGGGCATCGAGGACGAAGACACCCGCATCGACCTGATGAACCAGGCCAGTTATTTCCTGCCGCACCTGCTGGCGCTGTCCGCATCCTCGCCCTACTGGCAGGGTCAGGACACGGGGCTGGCCAGCTATCGCTTGACCATTTTCGACAATCTGCCACGCACGGGCACACCGCCCCGGTTTTCGTCGTTCGCGGAATATGACAGGTCCGTCAAGACGATCGTGGCAACAGGTGCCATCGAAGACTCCACCAAGATCTGGTGGGACATGCGGCCAAGTTTCAGATTCCCGACATTGGAAAGCCGGATCTGCGACAACTCTCCATTGATGGAACATGCCCTGACCATCGCCGCGACGACCCAGTGCATCCTGCGGATGCTGTGGCGGCTGCGGGTGCGCAACCAGCGCTGGCGCATCTACGACACCTTCCTTGTGGGCGAGAACCGCTGGCGCGCCCAGCGATATGGAATGGAGGCCGGACTGATCGATTTCGGGCGCGGCGAGGTGGTGCCCTTCGCCGACCTGATCGACGAACTGCTGGAGGCGATCGCGGAGGATGCTGCGGCGCTGGACTGCGAGGCCGAGGTGCAGGGCATCCGCGCGATCCTGTCCACCGGCAACAGCGCCGACCGGCAGCGCAAGGTCCATGCCGCCACGCTGGAGCGTACGGGCGGCGACGTGGCCGCCGCGCACCGGGCGGTGATCGAAAGCCTGATCGCGGAATTCACCGCCGGTCTCTAGGCCCGGACCGGCGGGTTGCCGCCGGGTCACGCGCATTTGTAGGGCCGTGGGCGCCAGGCCTCTGGACGCAGCACGCGTCCGTGCTCATATGGCAAAAACCGCATGAGCCAGAGCAGGTTTGACGTCCATGACCGACTTTCGAATGACCCGCCGCGCCGCGCTTGCGGGGCTTGCCGGCACAATCGCCGCGCCGGCCCTTGGACAGGTGCGCGAAGAGCGGCCCGTGGACCCCGCCGCCAAGCGAAACATCTCTCATTTCACCACGCAGAACTGGCAGGACCATTTCGAGACGCTTGGAAAGGTGACGATCGTCGCCGACACCGGTGCACGGTGCCTGCATTACTGGAACGCGGACGGAAGCGACTATCGCCTTTACCCCACGTCCGTGCCCCTGACCGACGAGTTGACGCGGCTGGGCTATACCGAGGTGGTGCGCAAGAAGGTCGGCCCCGACTGGACGCCCACCGCGTCCATGCGTGAACGCGACCCGACGCTGCCGCCCTACATGCCGCCGGGGCCTGAAAACCCGCTGGGCACGCACGCGCTTTACCTCGGCTGGCCGGCCTACCTGATCCACGGCACGCATGACACGCGCAAGATCGGGCGGCGGTCATCCTCTGGCTGCATCGGGCTTTACAACTATCACATCGCCGAGTTGTTCGAGCTTGTGCCCGTCGGCGCGCAGGTCCGCTTGATCTGACACGCCCCGGCGTGCCAGCGTCCGGGCATGAACGTGCTTGTCTGGATACTGGCCGTGCTGGCGGCGTTTCTGGCCGGGCTTTGGGCCTGGGCCGTGGCGGATGCGCGATCCGATGCCATTGCGTTGGCGCGGCTGCGCGCGCTGCAACCGCCTGATCCGCCCCGGTTCGACCCGGCGATGGTGGCCGACCTGCCCGACCCTGCGCGGCGATACCTGACCTACACCATCGCCCCCGGCACGCCCTTGACCCCCGTGGCCGAGATCGAAATGGGCGGCAGCCTCGGGCTGGGCGAGAAGGCCGCGCCGAACTATGCGCCCATGCGCGCCGTTCAGGTGCTGGCCGCGCCGCATGGCTTTGTCTGGCGGGTGCGAACCGGGCGCCTGCCCGTGATCGTGACCGGGTCGGACGGGCTGGAGGGCGGGCAAAGCTGGAGCCGGTTTCGCCTGTTCGGGCTGATCCCGGTGGCGCGCGCGGGCGGCGGGCGCGACCATGCGCGCTCTGCGTTCGGCCGCGTGGTGGCCGAGGCGGTGTTCTGGACGCCCGCCGCGCTGATGCCCTCCGATTCCGTGCGGTGGGAACCGATGAACACCGAAACGGCGCGCGCGGTGATGACGCGGGGCAAGCTGACCCAGGCCGTCGAGGTCACGGTCAACCCCGATGGCCAGCCCACCCGCGTGCGCATTCAGCGCTGGACGAATGCCAACCCCGACAAGACGTTTCGCCTGCAACCCTTCGGCGGTGAATTGTCAGGCTTTCGTGACTTCGACGGCTATCGCCTGCCGACGCGGGTGGATGGCGGCAACTTCTTCGGCACGCCACAATATTTTCCGTTCTTCCGGGCCGAGGTGACGGCGATCCGACATGTGCCGCAGCGTTAGCGCAACCGTTTCCGGTCCGGCCCGCGCGCGGCTTGCATCCCACGGCCCGGAGGGCATAAGTGAACGCATGTTCAGTTCATGCGGCGCCGGGGAGGACAGGCCATGGATTTCGCACTGACCGAGGAACAGCAGGCCATTTTTGACATGGCCCGCGCCTTTGGCGAGGATCACGTTGCGCCGCATGCGCGCGGGTGGGAGGCCGAGGGGAGCATCCCCAAGGACCTTTGGCCGCGTCTGGCCGAACTGGGCTTCGGCGGGCTCTATGTCTCCGAGGACAGCGGCGGGTCCGGGCTGACGCGGCTGGATGCGACGCTGGTGTTCGAGGCGCTCAGCCGGTCCTGCGCGTCCGTGGCGGCCTTTCTGTCGATCCACAACATGTGCGCGGCGATGATCGACCGTTTCGGGTCGGACGCCGTCAGGGCGCGCTGGCTGCCGCCCGCCCTGTCGATGGAGACGGTGTTGTCCTATTGCCTGACGGAACCGGGCTCGGGCTCTGACGCGGCGGCGCTGAAGACGCGGGCGCACCGCACCAACGAGGGCTACACACTGAACGGGACCAAGGCCTTCATCTCGGGCGGGGGCTATTCGGATGCCTACGTGGTGATGGCGCGCACCGGCGACGACAGCCCCAAGGGGATCAGCGCGGTGATCGTCGAGGACGGCACGCCGGGGCTGTCCTTTGGCGGACTGGAGGACAAGATGGGCTGGCGGTCGCAGCCGACGCGGCAGGTGCAGTTCGACGATTGCCGCATTCCGGGCGGGAATCTTCTGGGAGCCGAGGGTCAGGGTTTCACATATGCGATGATGGGGCTGGACGGCGGGCGGCTGAACATCGCCGCCTGTTCGCTGGGCCCGGCGCAGGCGGCGCTGGACGCCACGATGGCCTACATGGCAGAGCGCAAGGCGTTCGGGCGCACCATCGACCAGTTCCAGGCGCTTCAGTTCCGGCTGGCGGACATGGAGATCGAGCTCCAGGCGGCGCGCACCTTCCTGCGCCAGGCCGCGTGGAAGCTGGACCAGGGCGCGCCCGACGCCACCAAGTTCTGCGCCATGGCCAAGACGTTCGTCACCGAGGCGGGCAGCCGCATCGCCGACCAGTGCCTGCAACTGCACGGCGGCTATGGCTACCTGGCCGATTACGGGATCGAGAAGATCGTGCGCGACCTGCGCGTGCACCAGATCCTGGAAGGCACCAACGAGATCATGCGGCTGATCGTGTCGCGCCAGATGCTGGCCGACCGGGCATGAGCGATGTCCTGATCCGCACCGAGGGGTGCGCGGGGCGCGTCACGCTGAACCGTCCAGAGGCGCTGAACGCGGTGACCTGTGACATGGTCATGGCGATCGACGCGGCGCTGAAGGGGTGGGCCGATGACCCCGAGATCGCGCTGCTTGTCATAGACGCGGCGGGGGACAAGGCGTTCAGCGCCGGCGGCGACATCGCCGAGCTTTACCGCACGGGCAAGGCCGGCGACCTGGCCTTCGGGCGGCGGTTCTGGCGCGACGAATACCGGATGAACCGGCGGCTCTTTCATTTCCCGAAGCCGGTGGTCAGTTTCCTGCAAGGCTTCACGATGGGCGGCGGCGTCGGCGTCGGCTGTCACGCCTCGCACCGGATCGTCGACGACAGCGCGCGCATCGCGATGCCCGAATGCGGCGTCGGGCTGGTGCCGGATGTCGGCGGCTCGCTGATCCTGGCGCGCGCGCCCGGGCGGCTGGGCGCGTACCTGGGCACCACGGGCTTTCGCATGGGGCCGGGCGACGCGATCCATGCCGGGTTCGCCGACCACTACATCCCGCGCGACAAGTGGGAGGCCCTGAAGGCCGGGCTTTGCGCGCAGGGCGACCCGACGGCGGTGGAGCGTGCCGCGGACCCCGCCCCCGACAGCCCGCTGGCGCGCGAGCAGGGCATGATCGACCACCATTTCGGCGGCGCGCGGTTCGGCGACATTCTTCGCTCGCTTCGGTCCGAACGGGGCGAGGACACGGCGGCGATCCTGATGGCCTTTGACCGCAACGCGCCCCTGTCGATGGCCTGCACCGTCGAGATGATGCACCGCCTGCGCGGCGGGGCAACGACGATCGAGGCGGCGCTGGATCTGGAATACCGCTTCACCTGGCGCGCGATGGAGCATGGGGATTTCCTCGAAGGCATCCGCGCCGCGATCATCGACAAGGACCGGTCGCCGACATGGCGCCACCGGCTGGAAGCCGTGCCGCCGATCGCGGTGTCGCAGATGCTGCGGCCGCTCGGCGCCGACGCACTCACCTGGGAGGATTGACATGCAGATCGGGTTTATCGGGCTGGGCAACATGGGCGCGCCGATGGCGCGCAACCTGGCCGCCGCCGGGCACAGCGTATCGGGCTTTGACGTCACCGGCGTAACGGTGGAAGGGGTGGCGCCCGCGGGCAGCGCCGAGGCCGCCGCCGCGGGGGCCGAGGTGGTGGTGACGATGCTGCCCAACGGCGCGATCCTGCGGCAGGTGGCGGAGCAGGTGATCCCCGCGATGGCGCCGGGTGCGGTGCTGCTGGATTGCTCGACCGTCGACGTGGAAAGCGCGCGCGCCGTGGCGGCCGACGCGGCGGCGGCGGGGCTTCTGCCGCTGGATGCGCCGGTGTCGGGCGGCGTGGGCGGCGCGGCGGCGGGCACGCTGACCTTCATGGTGGGCGGGCCCGACGCAGGCTTTGCCAAGGCCGGGCCGCTCTTCGGGGTGATGGGCCAGAAGGCGGTGCATTGCGGCCCCTCGGGCAACGGGCAGGCCGCCAAGATCTGCAACAACATGATCCTCGGCGTGACCATGATCGCCACCTGCGAGGCCTTCGCGCTGGCCGACAAGCTGGGGCTGGACCGGCAGGCGATGTTCGACGTGGTGTCCACCTCGTCGGGCTATTCCTGGACGATGAACGCCTATTGCCCCGCCCCCGGCGTCGGGCCGCAAAGCCCCGCCGACAACGGCTACAGGCCCGGCTTTGCCGCCGACCTGATGCTCAAGGACCTGCGCCTGTCGCAACAGGCCGCAGAGGCCGCGGACGCCGACACGCCGATGGGCGCGGCGGCAATGGCGCTGTATGCCCGGTTCGTCGAGGACGAGGACGGCGCCGGGCGCGACTTCTCCGCCATGCTGCCACGGTTCGAGGCGCGCAAGCGCAGCGCCTGACGCCGCGCTGGCAAAGTCCGTGGCGCGCGCGCATAATCCCCGCCGATGAGGAGGAGCATCACGGCATCCCTGCGCGGCAGGCGTCTGGCACAGGCCCTTGCGGGGGGCCTGGCGCTTCTTGGCGTGCTCAGCCTTCTGGCCTTTCCGCGGATAGAGGCCTTCTTTCTGGCCCAGACCACCCAGCGCGCCGCCGCGACGCTGCGGCTGGCGGTGGACGGGCTGTCGACGACAATCGACAGGTACAAGCCCCTGCCCGCCCTGATCGCCGAGCGCCCCCTGATGGCGGCGGCGCTGAACGATCCCGACAATGACGGCATCCTGCCCTTCCTGAACGAACAGCTGCGCCAGACCGCCTTTCGCATCCGGGCCTCGGACGTCTACCTGATGGACATTTCCGGGCTGACGATCGCGGCGTCCTCCTACCGCAAGGAACTGTCCTTTGTCGGCCGCAGCTTTGGCTTCCGCCCCTATTTCCAGCAGGCCGTCGAAGGCGGGATCGGCCAGTTCGCGGCGCTTGGCACCACCTCGGGCGAACGGGGCTATTTCATCGCCGGCCCGGTGCTGGAAGACGCGCGCATCGTGGGCGTGGTCGCGGTGAAATTCACCGTCGATGCCTTCGAGGAGGCGTGGCGCGGGGGCACTGACGAGATCATCGTGACCGACCTGAACGGCGTCGTGTTCATGTCCAGCCGCGAAGAGTGGCAGTTCCGAAGCATGTCACGGCTGACGCCAGAGACCCGCGCCCGGATCGAGGCCACGCGCCAGTATCCGCTGGAGGCGGTGCGACCGCTGGACACCTGGGCGGTGACGGACGACGCCAGCAGGCTGACGATCGGCGGCCCCGGCGGCGCGACGACCTATGCCATGCAAAGCGAACGCCTGCACGAGGCGGGCTGGACCGTGTCGATCCTGTCACCGACGGCCCCGGCCTTCCGGCTGGCGCTTTGGGTCATGGCGGGGTTCTGGGGGGCGATCCTGCTGGCGGGCATGGTGACCGCCAACGTCGTCCAGCGCCGCGCCCGGACCGAGGAACGCCTTGCCGCGCAGGCCGCCGCGCAGGAGATGGCCGAGGTGCAGGTGGCCGAGCGCACCGCGGAACTGAACGCCGCGAACGACCAGTTGCGCCGCGAGGTCGAGGAACGCCGCCTGACCGAAAAGCAGTTGCGCAAGACACAGTCCGATCTTGTGCAGGCAGCCAAGCTGGCGGCGCTTGGCCAGATGTCGGCGGCGCTGAGCCACGAGATCAACCAGCCGCTGGCGGCCGTCAAATCCTACGCCGACAACACGCTGGCCTTTCTCGACAGGGGCCGAACGGAAGAGGCGCGCGACAACGTGGGCCGGATTTCCGAGATGGCCGACCGGATGGCCTCGATCTCGCGCTATCTGCGGAATTTCGCCCGCCGCCCGCAGGAAAAGCTGGGCCCGACCCCGGTGCTGAGCGTGATCGACGACGCGGTCGCGCTGATGTCGACGCGGCTGCGGGCCGAGAGGGCGCGCATCGACTTCGACCGCCCGGCGACGGAACTCTGGGTGACGGGCGGATCGGTGCGGCTGCAACAGGTGATCGTCAACCTGATCGCCAACGCTCTCGACGCGATGAAGGGGCAGGACGCGCCGCTTATCCACATCGCGGTACGGTGTGACGGCGACAGGCTGCGCCTGACGGTCGAGGACACGGGCCCCGGGCTGGACGACGCGACAATGGCGCAGATCTTCGACCCGTTCTTTTCCACCAAGGGGCCGCAGGGCGGGCTGGGGCTGGGGCTGTCGATTTCCTACAACATCGTGCGCGACTTCGGCGGGCGGATGTCGGTGTTTAATGCCGAGGGCGGCGGCGCGGTCTTTGCGCTGGACCTGTCGCGTTGCGATCCGCCCGCGCGCGACGGCACCGCACGGATGGTGGCCGAATGACCCCGGGGTCGGTCCTGTTCCTGGACGACGAGGATCACATCCGGCTGGCCGCCGAACAGACGCTGGGGCTGGCCGATCTTGCCGTAACCTGCTTTGCCGAACCCGACAAGGTGCTGCCCGAGATCGGGCGCCACGTGGACGCGGTGCTTGTCACCGACATACGGATGCCCGGAATGGACGGGCTGCAACTCATGGCCCGCGCGCTGGAAATCGACCCGGAATTCCCGGTGGTGCTTATCACCGGGCATGGCGACGTGGACCTTGCGGTGCAGTCGATGCGCGACGGGGCCTATGACTTTCTGGAAAAGCCCTATGCCCCCAGCCGTCTGGTCGAAACCTGCCGCCGGGCGCTGGACAAGCGGCGGCTGACACTGGAAAACCGCGCGCTGCGACGGCAGGTGGGCGGGCGCGACACGGTCGAGGCGCGTCTGGTGGGCCGCAGTGCGCCGATGGTGGCGCTGCGCCAGTCCCTGCGCGCCGTGGCCGACACAGAGGCGGACGTTCTGATCGTGGGCGCCACGGGCACCGGCAAGGAGGTGGCCGCGCGCGCGCTTCACCGCGCCAGCGCGCGCGGCGAAAAGCCCTTCGTGCCCATCAACTGCGCCGCCCTGCCCGAAGCCCTGATCGAAAGCGAGTTGTTCGGGCACGAGGCCGGCGCCTTTCCCGGCGCGACGCGGGCACGCTTCGGCCGGTTCGAGCACGCCCGTGGCGGTACCGTGTTCCTTGACGAACTGGACAGCCTGCCGCTGCCGCTTCAGGCCAAGCTGCTGCACGCGATTCAGGACAGGGCGATCACGCGGCTGGGCTCGAACGAGCCGGTGACGCTGGACGTGCGGTTCATCGCGGCCTCCAAGGCAGATCTCGTGGCCGAGGCCGAGGCGGGCCGCTTTCGCTCTGACCTTGCCTATCGGCTGAACGTGGTGACACTGCGTATGCCGTCGCTTGCCGAGCGGCGCGAGGACGTGCCACGGATCTTCATCCATCTCGTGAACGAGGCGGCGGCGCGCTACAAGCGGCCCGTGCCAGATGTGCCGGGCGCGGTGCTGGCGACCGTGGCCGGGCGCGACTGGCCCGGCAACGTGCGCGAACTGCGCAACGCCGCCGACCGCTATGCGCTGGGTCTGCCGCTCGATCTTCATGACGGCGCGCCGGACCGCGACGCGACGGCGCAGGGCGCGACACTCGCCGACCAGGTCGCGGCGCATGAAAAGGCGCTGATCTCGGCCGCGCTGGCAGCCCACGGCGGCAGCCTGCGTGCCACCTACGAGGGACTTGGCCTGTCAAGAAAGGCGCTTTACGAGAAGATGCGCAAGCACGGCCTGACCCGCGACGACAGCCCCGAGGACGACTGATCCGCACCGATGTGTCGGATCGGTGACGCCTGTTAGCGCCCCGTGTTCCCGTTCCGACCCAATGCCGCGCTGCGGCACGGGTTTTTGCAGGGCAGCACGCTCATGGGTGCTTGAATCACCCGCCTTCGCACCTGACACCCGCCCTCGACCGCGCGCCCCGACGGGGGGCGGGGCCGTTCCGGCGACAGCCGCTGGAACGCAACCACGCCCCGGGGCAGCGCCATGCGCGGCGCGACCGGGCAGAGGAGGAGAGACCACATGAACTTGACCACCATCGCAATCGCCGCCAGCGTCGCGGTCACCGCGACCGCCACCGTCGCGCAGGACCGCACCGGCTGGCCCGACAGCTTCACCGTCGGCACCGCCTCGCAGGGCGGCACCTATTTCGCCTATGGCTCTGGCTGGGCGAACCTTGTTGCCGAAGAGCTGGGCATGTCCGGCGGCGGCGAAGTCACCGGCGGCCCGATGCAGAACATGGCACTTGTCCACACCGGCGATGCGGCCTTCGGCATGACCACCATGGGCCCCGCGGCGGAATCGCTTGCCGGCACCAACCCGATCGCGCCCGGCCTGGCCATGGACATGGCCTGCGCCATGTTCCCGATGTATCAGACGCCGTTCTCGATCACCGCGCTTGCGTCCTCGGGCATCACCTCTGTCGCCGACATCCCGGCCGGTGCCAAGATCGGCTTTGGTCCCGCGGGCTCGACCTCGGACACTTACTTCCCGCGCATGATGGAAACGCTTGGCGTCGATTTCGAGCGCCGCAACGGCGGCTGGTCCGACCTTGGCGGCCAGCTTCAGGATGGCCTTCTGGACGTGATCGCCTTTGCCGCCGGTGTGCCGGTGCCCGCGGTCAGCCAGCTTGAGGTGCAGACCGACATCAACATCATCGAGTTCACCGAGGCCGAGCAGGCCACGATCCTTGGCGCCTTCCCCGTGTCGGGCTTCGAGATCGCGGCGGACACCTACTCCACTCTGGAAGCCCCGGCGCGCTCGGTGTCGATGTGGAACTTCGCCATCGCCAACTGCGACCTGCCCGCCAGCTTCGTCGAGGCCGCGGTCAATGTCGTGATGTCGGACAACGAGCGCATGGTGAACATCCACCGCGCCGCCCGGTCCACGCTGCCCGAGAACTGGGACAAGAACGGCGTGCTGAAATGGCACCCCGGTGCGGCCAAGTGGTTCAAGGAAAACGCCGGCGCCGATATCCCGGACGACATGATCCACGGCATGTGATCCGGCCGGAGTGACAACCGCACGGGCCGCGCCTGACGGCGCGGCCCGTGCCATTTCCGGCTCCGCGCACACCGCGCGCCGCCGCACAGCACGACCAGCCGAGGGAGAGGCAGGATGGCGGACCAGACCGCAGATGACGAGCACCTGATCGCGGAAGGTGTCGACGAGGAACCGATCGAGGCGAACCGCCGGATGTTCGAAGGCTGGGGGGCCTGGACCATCGCGGCCCTCGCCACGCTTTATGCCGCCTTCCACATGGCGGCGCTGAACGGCGTGTCCATCTCGGACTACACCGGGATCGAGATCCCCTTTCTGCCCAGCTTTCCGCTTGAAACCTGGAATTTCCGCATCGTCCATGTGGCGGGCGCCCTGTTCCTGGGCTTCCTGCTGTTCGCGTCGAACCGGTTCGGCGAAGAGTACGGCAAGGACACCCCGGCGATCGGCTATCTGTCCATCGCGCTGATGGCGCCAGCGATCTTCGCCACGGGCGTGGCCATCTGGTTCGGCCTTCAGATCCAGGACGGCGTGATGTGGAACGGCATCGACGCAACGATCAAGTTCCGCGAGACATGGCTTTTCGGCGTGCCGCTGCTGGTGGCGACGGTGGGGGGCATCGTCGTGTCGTGGTTCCATCGACGGCACCGCGGGGGCTTTGCCGCGCCCGACCTCGTGCTGGGGGTCTGCGCCATCGCGGTCGCGATCTATCTCATCACCATCTACGGCACGCTGATGCGCAACTCGACCGGCACGCCGTTCGCGCCCATCGGCATCTCGATCGCCGCGGTTGCCGGCACGCTTCTGATCATGGAACTGACCCGCCGCATGGCGGGGCTGGCGCTTATTATCATCGCCACGGTGTTTCTGGCCTACGTGTTTCTCGGCCAGTACATGCCGGGCTTCCTGAACTCTCCGGCGATCAGCTGGCAGAGGTTCTTCAGCCAGGTCTACACAGACGCCGGTATCCTTGGGCCGACAACGGCGGTGTCGTCGACCTATATCATCCTCTTCATCATCTTCGCGGCCTTCCTTCAGGCGTCGAAGGTGGGCGACTACTTCGTCAATTTCGCCTTCGCGGCGGCGGGCCGCGCGCGCGGCGGCCCGGCCAAGGTGGCGATCTTCGCCTCGGGCCTCATGGGCATGATCAACGGCACCTCGGCGGGCAACGTGGTGGCGACGGGATCGCTGACGATACCGCTGATGAAGAAGGTCGGATATCACAAGAAGACCGCCGGCGCGGTCGAGGCCGCGGCGTCCACGGGCGGGCAGATCATGCCGCCGATCATGGGCGCCGGCGCCTTCATCATGGCCGAGATCACCGGCATTCCCTACACCGACATCGCCATCGCGGCGATCATCCCGGCGGTGCTCTATTTCGTGTCCGTCTACTTCATGGTGGATTTCGAGGCGGCCAAGCTGGGCATGCGGGGGATGCGCGAGGACGAGCTGCCGAAGTTCGCCAAGATGGTGCGGCAGGTCTACCTGTTCCTGCCGATCATCATCCTGATCGTCGCGCTGTTCATGGGGTATTCGGTGATCCGGGCAGGCACGCTGGCCACGATCTCGGCTGCCGTGGTCAGCTGGCTGACCCCCTACCGGATGGGCCTGCGGTCGATCCTGCACGCGTTCCAGCTGGCGGGGATCATGTCGATCCAGATCATCGCGGTCTGCGCCTGCGCAGGCATCATCGTGGGGGTCATCAGCCTGACCGGCGTCGGTGCGCGGTTCTCGAACCTGCTGCTGGGCCTGGCAGAGGCCAGCCAGCTTCTGGCGCTGTTCTTCGCCATGTGCATTGCGATCCTTCTTGGCATGGGCATGCCGACCACGGCGGCCTATGCTGTCGCGGCCTCGGTCGTCGCGCCGGGCCTGATCGAGCTGGGGATCCCGCAATTAACCGCGCATTTCTTCGTCTTCTACTTCGCCGTACTGTCGGCCATCACGCCGCCCGTGGCGCTGGCCAGCTACGCGGCGGCGGGGATCTCGGGCGCGAACCCGATGGAGACATCGGTGGCGTCCTTCAAGATCGGTATCGCGGCCTTCATCGTGCCCTTCATGTTCTTCTACAACTCGGCCCTGCTGATGGACGGCGCATGGCACGAGGTGGCACGGGCCGGCACGACCGCGGTGGCGGGCGTCTTCCTTCTGTCGGCCAGCGTGCAGGGCTGGTTCATGGGGCGGCGCGCGTCGTGGACGGGGCGGCTGATCCTGATCCTCGCGGCGCTCTTCATGATCGAGGGCGGCGGGATCACCGACCTGATCGGCATCGCGCTGGCGGGACTTGCGTTCTTCGTCCAGCGGGTGATCCGCCCCGATCCGGACGCGGGACTGGACCTGCGCGGCGCGGACTGATCCTTGCGGCCCTGTCCCTGATGATCGGGGCCGGGGCCGCAGGTCGCGCATTCACCTGAACCGGCGACCAAGTTAAAAAGCAGAGTATTCTGAATATCTAGCAGATACGGTTGCAGACCAAGGACTGAGGCCACCAAATGCTCCAATGAACCCCAAACGCGACGCCGCTTGCCAAAAAATAGTACCGCATACATCTTTAACGACGATACGGCGCCACCATATTTTCTTCAGGTTGCAAACGTATCCGGAGGTAAAGATGCGCAATCCAATGATTTCATTGTTGATTTTTCTCACATTCGCCCTCGCGAACCCGGCAAAGGCAGATGTAAATTGGGGCAACTTGGCCATTGAAGTATTTGAGAGCGTGGGAGCCAATCCAAGTTATATAAAGGAAAGAACAAAAGACTATTCTCTAGATGGATGGATGGCAGCTTCGGTTGCCGAGGTTACAGCCGCAGGAACGGCCGTATGTGCAATTCCAATTGCACACGTACCTGCGCTGATTGCAGAGTTTCCATACTATTTGAGAGAAGTGTACAACTCAAGCCTCGGTGTTGGCGCTATTATATACGGCCCAATCTCACAGGACGACTTTGAAGCTCTAATGTACGTTTGGGCAGGCGGCAATCTTCCCTCGGCGGGACAAATGGAGTATATCGCCGAAATGAGTGCGTGGGCAGCAGCAACATTTGGGGCGACTGCACTGACAATGCCGCTGTCAGCAATAAGCGAGAAATTCTCTATCGCCGAGTCAACGGGCAAACAGGGTGTTCTGGCAAAAATAGCTGATGCAACCACTGACTATGTCAAACTGGAAGTCTCAAAAAAACTTGCATCGAAGTTTGTTGCGCAAGAAATCGGCGTAAAAGCCGGAGCGAAGTTTGCCAGTAAGATCGCGGCAAAGGTTGCATACAAAATATCGGCAAAATATGGAGCAAAGATTGCTTCCGGCTTCTGGCCTATTGTCGGCGCAGGAATTTGCGGCGCGGCCAACGGTGGGCTGATGTACAGCATCCTTGACGCTTCGCGCGAATATTACCTGCACAAGAGAACTGCAATACTCTCTCTGAATTAGGTAGCGAAGCTTCGCCTATTCAAGGATAGCGGCCCAGCCTAGAGGGCCGCTGTTACCGACCGCCACCGGCATCTTTAGGATCACAGCGGCAGCGCCGTCTCGGCCTTGATCTCCTCCATCGAGAGAAGCGCGGTCACGTTGTAGACGCGTACCTCGGAAATCAGCGCCTGGTAGAAGGCGTCATAGGCGCGGGCGTTGGCGACGCGGACCTTGAGGATATAGTCGATCTCGCCCGCCAGACGGTGCGCCTCCAGCACCTCGGGGCGGTCCAGAAGCGCCTTGAGAAAGCGGCGCTGCCAGTCGGCCTCATGTTCGCTGGTGCGGATCAGGACGAAGAAACACGCTTCGAATCCAAGGGCTTCGGGGTCGAGGATCACGGTCTGGCGGCGGATGACGCCGGCATCGCGCAGCTTGCGGATGCGGTTCCAGACGGGGGTTTTCGAGGAGCCGACGGCGCGGGCGATATCCTCCAGCGACTGGGCGGCATCGCGTTGCAGTTCGGACAGGATTTTCCGGTCGAGCGTATCGAGGCGGACGGGCGTTCGCTGTGGCGCGGGGTCACTGGACATCGGTTCGCCTTTCTGCGGAATCCGGAACACACGTCCTTATCTAGCCGCGCATCTGGAAGAACGACAGGAAAATATTCTATGTTTCGCCGTGAAACTACGGGAAACGGACGATGCAGCATTTTCCAATCTTCCTCGATCTGGCAGGCCGCCGGGTGGTCATCGCGGGCGGCGGCGCGGCGGCGCTGGCCAAGCTGCGCCTTCTGGACCGGACCGGGGCGCAGATCACCGTTTTCGCCGAAACCCCCGATCCGGCCATTGTCGGCATCACGTCGGCAAAACGTCGGCATCTGGTCGGGCGCGCCTTCGGCCCCGGCGACGCGCTGTGCGCCGCGCTGGTCTATGCCGCGACAGAGGACGCCGCCGAGGATGCGCGCATCGCCGCCATCGCGCGGGCCGAGGGCGCGCTGGTCAACATCGTCGACAACCTGTCGGACAGTCAGTTCATCACGCCCGCCATCGTCGACCGCGACCCGGTGACGATCGCCATCGGCACCGAGGGCGCGGCCCCGGTGCTGGCCCGCGCCATCAAGCGCGACCTCGAAGACCGCCTGCCCGCCACGCTGGGGATGCTGGCGCGGATCGGCAAGGCGTTCCGCCCGCTGGCCGAGGCGCTGCCGATGGGCGCGCGCCGCCGCGACTTCTGGGCGGAGTATTACCACGATACCGGCCCGCGCGCCGCCGAGGCGGGCGAAGAGGCCGTGAAGGCCGCCCTGCCCGCCCTGCTGGAACGTCACCTGTCCGCCGCCCCGCGCAAGGGCGCCGTGGATTTCGTGGGCGCCGGTCCCGGCGACCCCGAGCTTCTGACGATGAAGGCGCGCGCGGCGCTGGACCGCGCCGACGTGGTGATCCACGACCGGCTGGTGCCCGCCCCGATCCTTGAACTGGCCCGCCGCGAGGCCACGGTGATCGAGGCCGGCAAGACCGGCTTTGGCCCGGCCATGCCACAGGACGAGATCAACGCGCTGATGGTGGCCCACGCAGGCGCGGGCGCGCAGGTGGTGCGGCTGAAGTCCGGCGACCCCACGGTCTTTGGCCGTCTGGACGAAGAGATCGCGGCGCTGGAGGCCGCAGGGCTCGACTGGCGCATCGTGCCGGGGATCACCGCCGCGTCCGCCGCCGCCGCCAGCCTTGGGCAAAGCCTGACCCGGCGGGGGCGCAATTCGGACCTGCGGGTGCTGACGGGGCACGACATCGACGGCTTCGCCGACCACGACTGGCGCACGCTGGCCCGCCCCGGCGCGGTGGCCGCCATCTACATGGGCAAGCGCGCCGCGCGGTTCCTGCAAGGCCGGCTGATGATGCATGGCGCGGACCCGGCGACGCCGGTCAGCGCGGTAGAGAACGCCTCGCGCCCCGACCAGCGGGTGATCCGCTGCACGCTGGGCACGCTCAACGACGACCTTGCCGCCGCGGGCCTGACCGGCCCGGCGGTGCTGATGCTGGGGCTGGCACCGCGCGACGCGGAAACCGCCCTGACCGCAACCGAGACACAGGAGATCGCGCTATGAGCCGTGGCTTCACCCCTTCCGTCGTCACCGCCAACGACCTTCTGCGGGGCGACGTGGTCTGGCTGACCGCCGACGACCGCTGGTCGCGCGACATGGCCGAGGCCGAACTGATCGAGGACGAGGCGCATGGGCAGATCCGGCTGCTGCACGCCCAGGCCCAGCCCGGCGCCGTCGTCGGCGCCTACCTGGCAGAGGCCAAGGCAGGCCCGCGCGGCCCGCAACCGATCCATTTCCGCGAGGCGATCCGCGCCTCCGGCCCCACCATCCCCGTGACGGAGACGGCCCATGTATGAGTATTCCGACTTCGACGCCGCCTTCGTGCGCGAGCGCGTGCGCCAGTTCCGCGGCCAGGTCGCGCGCCGCATCGACGGCAGCCTGACAGAGGACGAGTTCAAGCCGCTCCGCCTGATGAACGGGCTTTATCTGCAACTGCACGCCTACATGCTGCGGGTGGCAATTCCCTATGGCACGCTGTCGGCGGACCAGATGCGCCAGCTTGCCCTGATCGCGGACCGCTGGGACCGGGGATACGGGCATTTCACCACGCGCCAGAACATCCAGTTCAACTGGCCGCAACTGGCTGACGTTCCGGACATGCTGGACGCGCTGGCGGATGTGGGGATGCACGCCATCCAGACATCCGGCAACACGATCCGCAACGTGACCGCCGACCATTTCGCCGGCGCCGCCGCCGACGAGATCGAGGACCCGCGCCCCTATGCCGAACTGATCCGCCAGTGGTCGACCGACCACCCCGAGTTCCAGTTCCTGCCGCGCAAGTTCAAGATCGCCATCACCGGCGCACCGAACGACCGCGCGGTGACGCGCGCCCATGACATCGGGCTGCGCATGGTCCGGCGGGATGGCGGGACCGGGTTCGAGGTGATCGTGGGCGGCGGGCTGGGCCGGACGCCGATGATCGGAAAGGTGATCCGCGATTTCCTGCCGGTGGCGGACCTGTTGCCCTACCTGGAGGCGATTGTCAGCGTCTACAATCTGCTGGGACGGCGTGACAACAAGTACAAGGCGCGCATCAAGATCACCGTGCATGAGAACGGGATCGAGAAGGTGCGCGACCTGGTCGAGGACCGCTTCGCCGTGCTGCGGGCTGCGTTCGGCGGCGCCGACCAGGCGGTTCTGGCCCAGATCCGGGCGCAGTTCGCGGGGCCCGACCTGTCGCCGCGCGACGCGGGCGGGTTCGACGCCGCCCATGCCGCCGACCCGCTGTTCCGCAGCTGGGCCGACACCAACCTTGCGCCGCACCGGGTGCCGGGCCATGCCATCGTGTCGGTCAGCCTGAAGGCGCATGGCAAGGCGCCGGGCGATGCCAGCGCGGCGCAGATGCGGGTGCTGGCGGACCTCGCCGACCGTTACGGGCATGGCGAGTTGCGCATCAGCCACGAACAGAACGTCATCCTGCCGCATGTGGCGCGCGCGGACCTGCCCGCGCTTTACGCCGCGCTGCGGCCCGCGGGGCTGGCCACGGCGAATATCGGGCTGGCGTCGGACATCATCGCCTGCCCGGGGATGGACTATTGCGCGCTGGCCACCGCACGCTCGATCCCCATCGCGCAGGAGATCGCCGAGCGTGTCGAGGCGCTGAAGATCGAGCACGAGGTGGGCGAGCTGAAGATAAAGATCTCGGGCTGCATCAATGCCTGCGGGCATCACCACGTGGGCCATATCGGCATCCTCGGGCTGGATCGCGCGGGAGTGGAGAATTACCAGATCACGCTGGGCGGCGACGCGACGGAAACGGCGGCAGTGGGCGAACGGGCGGGGCCGGGCTTTGCCGGCGACCAGATCGTGCCGGCGATCGAGCGGCTGATCCTGGCCTATCTCGACCTGCGGGCAGACCCCGGGGAAACCTTCCTTGCGGCCTTCCGGCGGCTGGGGCCCGCGCCGTTCCGCGCCGCGCTCTATGGGGCGGAGGACCGGTCGCGTGCCGCTTGAAGCCCCCCTTCCCCCGCTGGACGAGCGCGCCGAGGCGCTGAACGCAGGCTATCGCCACCACGGCGCGGTGGCGGTGGTCGAACATGCCCTGTCGGATCCGCAGGTGGGCCGCATCGCGCTGGTGTCCTCCTTCGGCGCCGAATCGGTGGTGCTGTTGCACATGGTCGCCACCGTGGACCGGACGGCACCGGTGATCTTTCTGGACACCGAGATGCTGTTTCCCGAGACACTGGCGTATCAGCGGCAGGTGTCCGAGCGGCTGGGCCTGACCGGCGTGCGGGTGATCCGGCCCGACCGCGTGCAGGTGTTCGCCCGCGACACCGACGCCGTGCTGCACCGCACGGACCCCGACGCCTGCTGCGCGCTGCGCAAGTCGGAGCCGCTGGAACGGGCTCTCGACGGCTTCGACGCCTGGATCACCGGGCGCAAGCGCTTTCAGGGCGGGCGCCGCGCCGCGCTGCAATTCTTCGAGCCGGGGCCCGACGGGCGGCTAAAGGTCAACCCGCTGGCGCATTGGAACCCGGCGGACGTGCAGGACTATATCGTCAACAACCGCCTGCCGCGGCACCCGCTGACGGCGCAGGGCTATCCCTCGATCGGCTGCTGGCCCTGCACCAGCCGCGTGGCCGGGGGCGAGGATGCCCGCGCGGGGCGCTGGCGCGGCAGCGAAAAGACCGAGTGCGGCATCCATTTCGTGAACGGCAAGGCCACAAGGGGGACCGCGGGATGAGCGGAACGGTGATCGTGACTGACCGGGGCTTTGCCCCCGACGACTGGACCGGCGCGCGTGACGGCGCAGACATGGCCGACATTGCGCCGGGGGACGACCCGCGCGCGCTTGCCGACCGGCTGGACACCCTACGCCTTGTGCGCATCGCCTTTCCCAGCTTTGCGGACGGGCGCGGGTTCACACGCGCCCGGCAGCTGCGCGCGATGGGCTATGCCGGGCGGCTGCGGGCCGTGGGGCATGTGCTGGCAGACCAGTATGCGATGGCCCGGCGTGCGGGCTTCGACGAGGTTGAAATCGACGCCGCGCTGGCCGCGCGCCAGCCTCAGGACCAGTGGCTGGCCCGCGCCGACTGGCGCGCGCACGACTACCAGTCGCGCCTTCGCGCCGGCGCCTGAACCGCCCAACAAAGACCCGGAAAGACCGCCGCCGGGGCCAAATCGGCCCCGGCCCTTCCCCTGACATGCATCAAGGACTAAGAGGAAGTGCGGCCTATGGTGCCGCCAGTATGGATATGACCGAGCAAAGACCAGTGAACGAAGCCACCGCCCAGCCCGCGCGTGCCCCCGCGCTGCCCGACGCCCAGACCGTGACCGAGGTCCAGCATTACACCGACCGGCTGTTCCGCTTTCGCGTGACACGGCCCCGCACACTGCGTTTCCGCTCTGGCGAGTTCGTGATGATCGGGCTGATGGGCGACACCGGCAAGCCGCTTCTGCGCGCCTATTCCATCGCCTGCCCCGCCTGGGACGAAGAGCTGGAGTTCTACTCGATCAAGGTGCAGGACGGCCCGCTGACATCGCGGCTGCAACACATCCAGCCGGGCGACGAGATCATCCTGCGCCCCAAGCCCGTGGGCACGCTGGTGCATGACGCCCTGCTGCCGGGCAAGCGCATCTGGTTCTTTTCCACCGGAACCGGCATCGCGCCCTTCGCCTCGCTTCTGCGAGAGCCCGAGACATACGAGAACTATGAACAGGTGATCCTGACCCACACCTGCCGCGATGTGGCCGAGCTCAGATACGGCGAGGAACTGGTGCAAAAGACGCTGGAGGATCCGCTGGTGGGCGAAGAGGCCGCGCAAAAGCTGGTCTACTACCCCACGACCACCCGCGAACAGAGCCCGAAGATGGGCCGCATCACGGACCTGTTGCGCGACGGCACGGTGTTTCGCGAACTGGGGATAGAGGGCATGGACGCGGGCCACGACCGCGCGATGGTCTGCGGATCCATGGGGCTGAACACCGACATGAAGGAGATCCTCGAAGGCTTCGGCCTGCGCGAGGGGGCCAATTCCGAACCCGCCGAATACGTGGTCGAGAAGGCGTTCGTCGGCTGACACGTGACGACCCTGACGGCCCCGCCCGCCCGACACGGGCGCGCGGGGCCATTATCTCATTGAAACAAGGGCGCCCTGCACGTATCTTTGCGCCTCGACAACCGGCTTCACAACAAAAGGACAGCCACCATAGCCCGCAGACCGCACAATGCCCCGCCGACCCGTGACACCGGACCCCGCGTGAACGATCGGATCAGGGCGCCAGAGATACGCTTGATCGGCGCGGAAGGGGAAAACCTTGGCGTCGTGACCCCGCAAAAAGCCATTTCCCTTGCCGAAGACGCGCAACTCGACCTTGTCGAGATTTCGCCCAATGCGACCCCGCCGGTCTGCAAGATCATGGACTTCGGCAAGTTCAAGTACGAACAGCAAAAGCGCGAATCCGAAGCGCGCAAGAAGCAGAAGATCATCGAGGTGAAGGAGGTCAAGTTTCGCCCCAACACCGACACGCACGACTATGACGTGAAGATGCGCAACGTCGTGCGGTTCCTCGAAAGCGGGGACAAGGTGAAGGTGACGCTGCGCTTCCGCGGACGCGAGATGGCGCACCAGAACCTTGGCCGCGAGCTTCTGGAACGCGTGGCCGAGGACATCAAGGAACTCGGCAAGATCGAGAACATGCCGAGGATGGAAGGCCGCCAGATGGTCATGATGATCGGGCCGCTGGCCAAGTGACGATGGCGCCCGCGTGACAGAGCCGACAAGCGGCCATGTTTCGCGCTATCGGCCGGACAGTCACGGCGGCGAGGATGACGGGCGGTTGCGGTCGCCCGTCTTTGACCGGGTAAGCCCGGTATTCCTGACAGCGATGGCCCCCTGGCTGGGGCGGCGCGGCGGCACGGTGCTGGAAATCGGCGCGGGCACCGGCCAGCAGGCCACGGCCAGCGCGCTGGCCTTTCCCGGCCTGCGCTGGGTGGCGTCCGATCCCGATCCTGTGCACCGGCGCTCCATCGCGGCGTGGGCGGCGGCACTGAAGGCGCCGCTGGGCGGACCGCTGGACATCGACGCCAGCGCCGACTGGTCAGGGACGCCCGAGGTGGCCGCGCTTGGCCCGCTCAGTGCGGTTGTGTCCATGAACGTCATCCACATCGCGCCGATAAGCGTTGCGCGCGGCATCCTTTCGGGCGCGGGGCGTGTGCTGGCGCCGGGGGGCTTGTGCGTCTTCTACGGGCCGTTCGTGGTGGGCGGGCGGATGATCGGGCCGGGCAACGCCGCCTTCGACGCGCGCCTGCGCGCCGAGAACCCCGACTGGGGCCTGCGCGACGTGGCCGAGATCGAGGATATCGGCACAGAGGCGGGCCTTGGCTTTGCCGCGCTGCTGGCGATGCCCGCCAACAACCGCCTATTGATCCTGCAAAAGACATAGCCCCCCGGCATCGCTGCCGAGGGGCCGTTTTCGCGGTATGGCCGGGGATCAGCCGGCGGCGGCCACGGCGCGCTTGGTCATCACCTTGACCAGATGCGCGCGGTACTCGGGTGTGCCGTGCAGGTCGCCGATCATGCCCTCCGCGGACACGCTCAGCCCGTCCAGCGCCCCCGCCGAGAAATCGGACGACAGCGCCGCCTCGGCCTCGGACCAGCGGAAGACGCCGTCCTCGGAGGCGCCGGTCACAGCCACGCGCACCCCGTCGGCGAATTTCGCCACGAAGACGCCCACCAGCGCAAAGCGCGAGGCCGGTTGCAGGAACTTCTGGTAGTTCGCCGCCTCGGGGATGGCGAATTTCACCTCGGTGATGATCTCGCCTTCCTCCAGCGCCGTGGTGAACAGGCCCTGGAAATAGTCGTCGGCGGCGATGGCGCGGTTCTGGGTGACGATGGTGGCGTTGGACGCCAGCGCCGCCGCCGGATAGCAGGCCGCCGGATCGTTGTTGGCAAGGCTGCCGCCGATGGTGCCGCGGTTGCGGACCGCCGGGTCGCCGATGTGGCTGGCCAGCGCGGCCAGCGCCGGATAGGCCGCCGCCGCATCACCCGCGACCTGTGCGTGGGTGGTGGACCCTCCGATGCAAAGCCGTCCGTCATCGTCGGGGCAGACGCCCTTCATCTCGGAAATGCCCGACAGGCTGACCAGCACCTCGGGCGCGGCCAGCCGCTGTTTCAGCGTGGGGATAAGCGTCTGACCGCCCCCCAGCGCCTGCGCGCCTTCCGCCGACAGGGCCGAAACCGCCTCGGCCAGGGTAGAGGGACGTTCGATCTCGAATGCGTACATCTTTCTTCTCCGTCTTGGCCGCCCGCCATGTGCCGGCGCGGCCGTTGGACCCGTGGCGCCGCCCCCCGCGAAGGGGGGCGGCAGGCCGTTACCCCTGCATCGCCGCCCAGACGCGCGACGGCGTCAGCGGCATGTCGATATGCGTCACGTGGCTCATCCCGCCGCGCTGAAGCGCGTCGACCACCGCGTTGACGATGGTCGGCGGGCTGCCGATGGCGCCGGCCTCGCCGCAGCCCTTCACGCCCAGCGGGTTGTGCGTGCAGGGCGTCTGGCAGGAATGATCCACCGTGTAGAACGGCACGTCATCGGCGCGCGGCATGGTGTAATCCATGTAGCTGGCCGACAGGATCTGGCCGTTCTCGTCATAGGTGCAGCCTTCGAACAGCGCCTGCCCGATGCCCTGCGCCAGCCCGCCATGAACCTGCCCGGAGACGATCATGGGGTTGATGACGTTGCCGAAATCGTCGACCGCGGTGAAGCGTTCCACCGAGACGACGCCGGTTTCGGGATCGACCTCGACCTCGCAGGCATAGGCGCCGGCGGGATAGGTGAAGTTCGCCGGATCGTAAAAGGCGGTTTCCTCCAGCCCCGGTTCGATGTCCTCGATGGGGAAGTTGTGGGGGATGTAGGCCTTGAGCGCCACCTCGCCGAAGCCCACCGACCTGTCGGTGCCCGCGACCGAGAACTTGCCGTCCTTGAACTCGATATCCGCGTCCGAGGCTTCCAGCATGTGGGCCGCGATCTTCCTGGCCTTGGCGATGATCTTGTCGGTGGCGCGCACCACCGCCGATCCGCAGACCGCCAGCGAGCGCGAGCCGTAGGTGCCCATCCCGAACGGGATCTTCGAGCTGTCGCCATGCACGATCTCGATCGACGCCTCGTCGATGCCCAGCATGTCGGCCACCACCTGCGGGAAGGCGGTTTCATGCCCCTGCCCGTGGCTGTGCGCCCCCACCATGACAGAAATGTTGCCGGTGGCGTTCACCCGCACCGTCGCGGCGTCGTAAAGGCCGACGCGGCTGCCAAGCACGCCCACAAGGTTCGACGGCGCGATGCCGCAGGCCTCGATATAGCTGTTCACGCCCAGCCCGCGCAGCTTGCCCTTGGCGGCGGACGCGGCGCGGCGCGCCTCGAAGCCGGACAGGTCTGCCAGCTCTCCCATCTTGTCCATCAGCGCGTCGTAGTTGCCGGTGTCGTATTGCAGGCCGGCGGCGCTGGTGAAGGGGAACTGGTCGGGCTGCACGAAGTTGCGGCGCCGGATCTCGACGGGGTCGATGCCCAGCTTGCGCGCGGCCATGTCGATCACGCGCTCGATGCTGAAGGTCGCCTCTGGCCGGCCCGCGCCGCGATAGGCGTCCACCGGCGCGGTGTTGGTGAAGACCGCCTTCACGTTCACATAGACGTTCGGCACCTTGTAGTTGCCGGCCATCAGCGTGCCGTGCAGGAAGGTCGGCGTCGCGGTCGAGAAGTTCGACAGGTAGGCGCCCACGTTGGCGTAGGTCTCGGTGCGGAAGGCGACGAAGGTGCCGTCATCCTCGCAAGCCAGTTCGATCTTTGTCACGTGGTCGCGGCCGTGGGCGTCCGTCAGGAAGCTTTCGCTGCGCGACGCGGTCCAGCGCACCGGGCGGCCCAGCTTTTTCGCCGCCGCCAGCACCAGAGCCTCTTCGCCGTAGTGATAGATCTTGGAGCCGAAGCCCCCGCCCACGTCGGGCGCGATCACCCGCAGCTTGTTCTCCGGAATGCCCAGCACGAAGGCCGAGATCAGAAGCCGGGTCAGGTGCGGGTTCTGGCTGGTGGTGTAGAGCGTGTAGTCGCCGGTGCCCGGGTCATAGTCGCCGATGGACGCGCGCGGCTCCATCGCGTTGGGCACAAGCCGGTTGTTCACCAGTTCCAGCGTGAAGACATGCGGCGCGGCGCTGATCGCCGCGTCGGTGGCTGCGCGGTTGTCCTCGATCCAGCCCCAGTCGAAACAGGTGTTGGTGCCGATCTCGTCATGCACCAGCGCGCCGCCCGCGACGGCGGCCTTCATGTCGGTGACGGCGGGCAGTTCCTCGATCTCGGCCTCGATCGCCTCGGCCGCGTCGCGGGCCTGATCGGCGGTCTCGGCGATGACGGCGGCATAGGCGTCGCCCACGTGGCGCACCTTGCCATGCGCCAGTACCGGGCGCTTGGGCTCCTTCATCGGCTCGCCATCGCGCGAGTTGATGAGCCAGCCCGCCGGGTTGCCGCCCACGTCCGCGAAATCCGCGCCGGTAAAGACGGCCAGCACGCCGGGCATCGCCGCGGCCTTCGACGTGTCGATGCTGACGATGCGCCCGTTGGCCACCTGCGAGCGGGCAAAGACCGCGTGCGTCTGGCGCTGAAGCGCGATGTCGTCGGTGTACTTGCCGCGCCCCGTCAGAAAACGGATGTCTTCGCGCCGTTTGGGGCTGGCGCCGATGCCATGATCCTTCGGCATGTCTTTCCTCCCTATACGGGTGCGATCCGCTTCTCCTGATCCCGGCGGATACGGCCCCGTGAACCCTAGTTGAAACCCTTCGGACCGCCTATTCGGCGGCGATGGCCGACACGTCCTGCCCGCTGGCGGCCATGATCGCCTTGACGATGTTATGGTATCCGGTGCAGCGGCAGATGTTGCCTTCGAGATAGGCGCGCACCTCGGCCTCGGTCGGCTTGGGGTTGTCCTTGAGAAGCGCGGCGGCCGACATCACCATGCCGGGCGTGCAGAACCCGCACTGAAGCCCGTGGTGATCCTGAAACGCCTGCTGAATCACGCCAAGGGACCCATCGGCATTGGCCATGCCCTCGATTGTCGTCACCTCGGCGCCCTCGGCCTCGGCCGCGAACATGGTGCAGGCCTTCACCGCCTCGCCGTTGACGTGCACGACACAGGCGCCGCACTGGCTGGTATCGCAGCCGACGTGGGTTCCCGTCAGGCCCAGCGGCCCGCGCAGGAAATCAACCAGAAGGGTACGCCCCTCGACCTCTCCGGACGCGGCAGCGCCGTTCACGGTCATGCTGACTTTCGCCATCTCAATCCTCCCTAAAGATCGCTTTGGCGAGAGTTAATCACGGCCTAGGGGGATTGAGAACACCCGATCTGCGCCTTCGGGAAAACAGGGCGCCCGCGAACCCGCACGAGAAGGGCGCCGCCCGTGATGGACGGCGCCCCGATCCGGTCGTTGCCCGCGCAGCGGGCGGCGTTACATCGCGTCGTCGAGGAAGGCCAGCAGGCCATCCCAGCTGCCCTGATCCGCGCCAAGGTCATAGTCGCGCGATCCCCAGACCGTGAAGCTGTGGCGCGCGCCGCCGAAGACCTGCGCGCCATGGGTCACGCCTGCGGTCTGCAACTGGTCCAGCAGGCTGGCAAGGTCGGCCATCCCCGACACCGGGTCGGCCGAGCCGTGGAACAGCATCACCGGCGCGGCAGTCGCGCTGTAATCCTGTCCCTCGGGCGTGCCCAGCCCGCCGTGGAAGCTGACGAAACCGTCAACCTCGGCCCCGGCCCGCGCGGCTTCCAGCACCGCCGCCCCGCCAAAGCAATAGCCCATGATGACGGTGCTGCCGCCCGCGCCCGCGATGCTGGCCGCCTCGGAAATCGAGCCCAGAAGCCGCTCGCGGAAAGTCGCCCGGTCGCCATAAAGCGCGCCCGACAGCGCCCGGAATTCCTCGAACCCCTGCGGGTCGGTGTCGGCGCCGTAGACGTCGATGGCGAAGGCCGTGTAGCCCAGCGCCGCCAGCATTTCTGCGCGGCGCTCCTCGTATTCGGTCATGCCGTCCCAGTCGTGGACGATCAGCACCGTGCCCTTGGTCTGGGGCAGATCGGAATTGTAGGCGACATACCCTTCGAACTCGACATCACCGACCGTGTAGCGGTGGTACTCTCCGACGATCCCGGCGCTGGCCGAGGCCGCCGAAACCGCCAGCGCGGCCCCTGCAAGCAAAGCACGTGCAAACATGTCCAATCTCCTTTTGGCGAGACATTGTGCGCCGAAAGATAGCGCGCGGGGACAGGAAACAAGGCTCAGCCAGCGGCATCGGCGCGGGGCATTCCGCGCGCGGGGCTTTCCTTTAGCAGCCCGCCCACCCCCATCCCGGCGATGTCGGCGTCGGTCACCTCCATCCCGCAGGCCACCCGTTCCAGCACCCAGTCGGCGCCGTTCAGCGCGGGCGAGCGCGCGCAGCCCGGCAGCCCGATCACGGGCCGCCCGCCCTGCGCGCCAAGAAACAAAAGGTTGCCCGGATCCACCGGCATCCCGAACCGCGCGACACTGCCGCCCGCCGCCCGCACCGCCGAAGGCGCCACGTCGGCGGGGTCAGAGGTGGCAGACGCGGTCAGGATCAGCACCATGTCCCCCGGCGCCGCAAGGATGGCCTCTGCCAGCGGCGCGGCGCGGTGCGGCACCGTCACGCTGCCCGCCAGCGACATGCCCAATGCCGCCAGACGCGCGGCGATGGCGTCCTCTCCCTTGCCGGGGCCCTGCCCGATATCGGTCTGGATCAGCGTGGCGCGGCGCAGGCGCACGGGATGCACGCGCATCGAGTCGCGCGCGCGGTCCGCCGCCGCGCTGACAGAGGTTTCGGCCACCCCGTAGGCGATGATCTTGACGGTCGCCACCATCGTGCCGCGCGCCACCCGCGCAAAGGGCGGCAGCGTGGCCACCGTCACCATCGGATCCACCCGGTTCGCGGCGTCGAGCCGCGCCGCATCCAGCCCCAGCACCCCAGGCCCGGTGGCGTAGAGGTTGACCCGCCCGGTCGATGCGCGCGTCAGCCGCAGATGCGCCGCCGCCGGTTCGGGCACCAGCGCCGCCGCCAGCCGCGTGGCCGCCGCGTCCTCGCCCATGTCGCCGGGGTCGGGCCGTGCCACGATCACCTCGTCCATCCCGGCACGCGCAAGCGCCGCCACGTCCGCCGCCTCCAGCACCCGGCCCTTGCGCAGGCGCTTGCCGCCCAGCTTCAGCGAATGGGCAAGGATCGCGCCCTCGGCCTGATCCAGCGGAACCGGGCCGAAGCGCATCAGCCCTGCCTCAGCCGCTGGGTGATCTGCGCCATGACCGAAATCGCGATCTCGGCGGGGGATTTCGCGCCGATGTCCAGCCCCACGGGCGCATGGATGCGGGCGATCCGGTCCCCGGTGAAGCCCTTTTCGGCCAGCCGCGCCACGCGCTTTGCATGGGTGCGGGTGGAGCCGAGGCAGCCAAGGTAGAACACATCCGATCCCAGCGCCGTCTCGATCGCGGGGTCGTCAAGCTTGGGGTCATGGGTCAGCGTCACCACCGCCGTGCGCGCATCCAGCCCGTGCGCCGCCAGCGCCGCGTCGGGCCAGTCGTCAAGGATCGTCTCGCCGGGAAAACGCGCGTCCGACCCGAAGGCGGGGCGCGGATCGACCAGCACCGCGTCATAGCCCGCCAGCCGCGCCATCACCATCAGCGGCTGGGCGATGTGGACCGCCCCCACCACCACCATCCGCAGGGGCGGGTTGTGAATGCCGACAAAGGTCTGCCCGTCCTCCTCGAACCCGGACCGGTCGGCGCGGAACCGCGCGCCAAGGCCGGCGCCCAGCGCCGCGTCGCCGGCCTCTGCCAGCCGCCGCGTCCAGCCCCCGGTGTCGACCACGCAGGCGACCGGGCGCCGGGCCGCGCGCGCGGCCACCAGACCGGCCAGCAGGGCCTCGGGCATCTGTGCGCCCACGGGCTCCACCATCACCCGGATGCGCCCGCCACAGGCCAGCCCCACGGCAAAGGCCTCGTCGTCGGACACCCCGAATTCGAGGATGCGCGCGCGCCCGTCCTCCAGCGCGTCCATCGCCTCGACCACCACCGCGCCCTCGACGCAGCCGCCAGAGACGGACCCCGCCAGATCGCCATCGCCCGAAATCGCCAGCTGGCTGCCCACGGGCCGGGGCGCAGAGCCCCATGTTTCCACCACCGTGGCCAGCACGGCGCCGCGCCCGGCGCGGTGCCAGTCCAGCGCGGTTTCGGGGATGTCGTCGAAGCGGGGGGCGTCATGGGTCATGGGCTGGCCGTGATTCGGGTCTGAAAGCAGTTGTTGCGGGCAGAGCGTACATCAACATAGGCGACACCGGGGCGGCTGAGAACCTCGGCCGCGTAGCTCTCGACACGGTCGGCGGGCACCACCCGCCCGGTGCCATAGACGATGCGGTGATCGGGGCAATAGCCCTTCAGCAGGTAATCGGGCGAGGTCGTCAGGACAGGCGGCACGCCCGCGCCGTCCCAGGGCGGGCAAGGGTCGGCGCACAGAAAGATCGGCCCCGTCTCGGCATAGGGCTGCGGCGCGGGGAACGGGCGGGCGGCGAGGATCAGGTAGTCCCGCCCCGCCGGCACGTCGCGCAGGCAGGACCGGCAGGGCACGCCTGCGCCGTCCGACACGGCCCGTCCGGCGGGCTGGCCGTGGGCGTCGGGGCCGCCCGCGCGGACGGCCGCCACGAAATCGGGGTCATAGGGATGAAAGGTCAGGGTCATGCGGGATCTCCGGGCTTTGGTCGCGCCGGTATCGCCCGGGCATCACGCCCCGCGCGACCCGAAGCCTGCGCATTCACCCCGCGCCGAGCGCCGCCATCAGCCGCGCCTTCTCGCCCCCGTCGCGGGTGTCCGACAGCGCGCGCGCCAGGTCTTCGAGCGAGGCGATGGAATGGCCCGCGCGAAAGCTGTCGACATGGGGCAGCATCGCGCGGATGCCACCGGCCTTGGGCGCGAACCCGTCCCAGCGCAGAAGCGGGTTCACCCAGATCAGGCGGCGGGCAGACAGGTGCAGCCGCTCCATCTCGCGGCCCAGCGCGTCGGGGTCGTCGCGGTCCAGCCCGTCCGAGATCACCAGCACCACCGCCCCCTGCCCCAGCACCCGGCGCGACCAGTCGCGGTTGAAGGCGTGCAGGCAGGCGCCGATGCGCGTGCCGCCCTCCCAGTCCTGCGCCTCTGCCCCGGCGGCGGCCAGCGCCGCGTCGACGTCCTGCTGATGCAGGTGGCGGCTGATGTTGGTCAGCCGCGTGCCGAAGGTGAAGGCATGGACCCGGGCCCAGCCCTGCCCCTTGGCATTGGCGACGGCATGAAGGAAATGCAGGACGACGCGGCTGTACTGCGACATCGACCCCGAGATGTCGCAAAGCGCCACAAGGTTCGGCCAGCGGGTGCGCGGGGCCTTGCGCGCCAGCGTCCGGATCTCGCCGCCGCGCCGCGCCGCGTCGCGCATGGTGGCCCGCCAGTCGGGGCGCAGGCCCAGCGGATCGGGCGCGCTGCGCCGCGATTTCAAGGGCTGCACCGGCAGGTCGAGCCGCGCGAGCATCCGCCTGGCCTCGGCCATCTCGGCGGCCGACATCTGCTCGAAATCGAGGGTCTTGAGGCGTTCCTGCGACGAGGCGGTGCGCGAGGCGTCGATCTCGATCTCGACCTCGTCGCTGTCGGGCGCGCCCGCTTCGGGCGGCTCGGGCGCGGTGCCCTCCAGAAGCGCCTCGGCGGCGCGCCGCTCTGCCGGTTTCGCCGCCCGCTCTTCCTGCACGCCGTTCACCGCGGGCAGAAGCATCGCCATCATGTGCTCCAGGTAACGCGGATCGCGCCAGTAGAGCCGGAAGATCTGGGCAAAGACCGTGGACTGTTCGGGGCGGGACACGAAACAGGCGTGCAGCGTCCAGTAGAAATCGGTCCGCTCGGAAAACCCCGCCGCCGCCACCGCCCGGATCGCATCCAGCGTGCGCCCCGGCCCCACCGGCAGCCCCGCCTTGCGCAGCGCACGGGCGAAATGCGTGATGTTGTGGACGAGCTTGCCGTCCTCGGGGATGTCGAGCGGGGGAAGCTCAGGCATCAGTCGTCCCCCCCGCGCCGGGCAAGGCTTTTCGAAAAGCCTTGGCAAGCGCCTTCAAAGGCGCTTGGGCGCGGCACGGCCGGCGCGCCCAAGGCGTTTGCAAACGCCTTGGCAAGGTCTTTCGAAAGACCTTGCGCCCGACCTGTCATGCCGGGCCGAGCCCCGCCCGCGTCTCGTCGAGGATCCGCTTGGCCTCCGATCCCTGAAGCTTCTGGATGTCGTCCTGGTATTTCAGGATCGCGCCCAGCGTGTCGGCGATCACCTCGGGCGACAGGTTCACCACGTCGAGCGCCAGCAGGCATTTCGCCCAGTCGATCGTCTCGGCCACGCCGGGGCGCTTGAACAGGTCCTCGCCGCGCAGCCGCTGGACAAAGGCCACCACCTCGCGCGACAGCCGCTCGGACGCCTCGGGCGCGCGGGCCTGGAGGATCTCGATCTCCCGCTCGAAGTCCGGATAATCCACCCAGTGATACAGGCACCGCCGCTTCAGCGCGTCATGCACCTCGCGCGTGCGGTTCGAGGTCAGGATGACGATGGGCGGCGCCTCTGCCTTTACCGTGCCCAGTTCCGGGATCGTCACCTGGAAATCCGACAGCGCCTCCAGCAGGAAGGCCTCGAACGGCTCGTCGGTGCGGTCCAGTTCGTCGATCAGCAGCACCGGCGGGCCGCCCGCCTGCGGGCGCATCGCCTGCAGAAGCGGCCGCTCGATCAGGTAGCGGTCGGAAAACAGCTCGTCCTTCAGCGCGTCGCGGTCCGCGCCCGCGCCTTCGAATCCCATCGCCTCGGCGGTGCGGATCGCGATCATCTGCTCGGCGAAGTTCCATTCATAGACCGCGCTGGATGCGTCCAGCCCCTCGTAGCATTGCAGCCGGATGAGCCGCCGGCCCAGCGCGGCGGCCAGCGCCTTGGCGATCTCGGTCTTGCCGACACCCGCCTCGCCTTCCAGAAACAGCGGCCGGCCCAGCTTCAGCGCCAGAAACACGACCACCGCCAGCGGGCGGCCGCAGACATAGCCCTCTCCGGCCAGCCGCGCCTGCACATCCTCTATCGTCGCTATTTCTCCGCTCACCCGCGCCTCCCTGCCGTCGCGCCCATGCTGCATGGGCGGGGTGGAGCGTCAAGGGGGCGGGTCGCTTGCGGGTCAGGGGCCGGGGTCAGGGGCCGGGGTCAGGGGCCGGGCCGCGGCAAAGCCGGACAGGCCTCGCGACCGATTGCCCTTTTCCATGCAATCGCATATGTCCCGGCCAACATCGCGAGCAGGGAGACCGCCATGAACGCCGCCGCCAAGATCGCCGCCAAGGATGCCCCGGACATGGCCGGTGGCTTCGACTGGGCGGATCCCTTTCTTCTGTCCGACCAGCTGACCGAGGACGAGCGCATGCTGTCCGACGCCGCCCGCGCCTTCGCGCAGGACCGGCTGGCGCCGCGCGTGATCGACGCCTACCGGGAGGAAACGGTCGACCCGGCGGTTTTCGCCGAGATGGGCGAGGCCGGCCTTCTGGGCATCACCGTGCCAGAGGAATACGGCGGGCTGGGCGCGGGTTATGTCACCTATGGGCTGGTCGCGCGCGAGATCGAGCGCGTGGATTCGGGCTATCGCTCGATGATGAGCGTGCAGTCCTCGCTGGTGATGTATCCCATCCACGCCTACGGCACCGAGGAACAGCGCCGGAAATACCTGCCGAAACTGGCCTCGGGCGAATGGATCGGCTGTTTCGGGCTGACCGAGCCCGACGCCGGGTCCGACCCCGCGGGCATGAAGACCGTGGCGAAGAAGACCGACGGCGGCTACGTCATCTCGGGCGCCAAGATGTGGATTTCCAACAGCCCCATCGCCGATGTCTTCGTGGTCTGGGCCAAGTCCGAGGCGCACGGCGGCAAGATCCGCGGCTTTGTCCTTGAAAAGGGCATGGCCGGGCTGTCGGCGCCCAAGATCGGCGGCAAGCTGTCCCTGCGGGCCAGCGTCACCGGCGAGATCGTGATGGACGGGGTCGAGGTTGGCGAGGACGCGCTTCTGCCCAATGTCGAGGGCCTGAAAGGCCCCTTCGGCTGCCTCAACCGCGCGCGCTTCGGCATCGCGTGGGGGGTGATGGGCGCGGCGGAATTCTGCTGGCAGGCGGCGCGGCAGTACGGGCTCGACCGCAAGCAGTTCAACAAGCCGCTGGCGGGCACGCAGCTTTTCCAGAAAAAGCTGGCCGACATGCAGACCGAGATCACGCTGGGCCTTCAGGCCGCGCTGCGCGTGGGCCGGCTGATGGAGGACGGGCGCGGCGCGCCCGAGATGATCTCGCTCATCAAGCGCAACAACTGCGGCAAGGCGCTGGACATCGCGCGCATGGCCCGCGACATGCACGGCGGCAACGGCATCCAGGAAGACTACCAGGTGATGCGCCATGCCGCGAATCTGGAAACGGTGAACACCTACGAGGGCACCCATGACGTGCACGCGCTGATCCTCGGGCGCGCGCAGACCGGCCTGCAGGCGTTCTTCTGAGCGGGCGACGCCGTTTCGAAACGGCGTCCCGGCGCGGCGGCAGCGCCGCGCCGCAAGGGCCTTCCAAGGCCCTTGCCCCCTTGCCCCGGGCGTGCCGATGACCCAACTGACCGACGCCGACATTGCCGACCTGACCGCCTGGCGCCACGCGCGGCACCGGGCGCCGGAGCTGTCCGGAGAGGAAGCCGCCACCGCCGCGGCAGTGGCCCGCGCCCTTGCCCCCACCGCGCCCGACCGGATCGTGACCGGCCTTGGCGGGCACGGGCTGGCGGCGGTCTACCGCGGCGCGGCCCCCGGCCCCACCGTGATGATCCGGTGCGAACTGGACGCCCTGCCCATCGCCGAGACGGGCACGCCACCGCACCGCTCCGAGGTGGCGGGCAAGGGGCATCTCTGCGGACACGACGGGCACATGGCCATCGTGGCCGGGGTCGCGCGGGGGCTGTCCCGGCAGCGGCCCTCACGCGGGCGCGTGGTGCTGCTGTTCCAGCCCGCCGAGGAAACCGGCGCCGGCGCGGCACGGGTCATCGCCGATCCGCGCTGGCCGTCGCTGGCGCCCGACATCGCGCTGTCGCTGCACAACATGCCGGGCGTGCCGCTGGGCTCGGCGCTGCTGCGGCCCGGTGTGGTGAATTGCGCCAGCCGGGGCCTGCGGGCGCTGCTGAGGGGCCGCACCGCACACGCGTCAGAGCCGGAAAAGGCCATCTCTCCCATGCCGGCGCTGGCGCGCCTGATGCCCGCGCTGGCCGCGCTGTCGGATCCCGCCGAGGGGGCGGGGTTCCGCCTTGTCACCGTCACCCACGCCCGTCTGGGCGCGCCCGCCTTCGGCATCGCCCCGGGCGAGGCTGAACTCTGGGCGACCCTGCGCACGCGCACCGATGACGGGATGGACCGGCTGGCCGACGCGGCGGTGGGGCTTCTGGGCAATGCGGCCAAGACCTGCGGCCTGTCGCTCCACCTGGAATGGCACGACATCTTTCGCCATTGCGAGAACAGCCCGGCGGCCACCGCGATCCTTGCCGGTGCGCTGGACGCCACGGGCATCGCCCACACCCCCGGAGACCTGCCGATGCGCGCGTCCGAGGATTTCGGCCGGTTCCGCGTGGGCGCCGAGGCGGCGATGGTGTTTCTGGGCGCGGGCAGCGATCACCCGCCGCTGCACGCGCCGGACTACGATTTTCCCGATGCGCTGATCCCGATCGGGGCCGGGGTGTTCCTGTCGGCCATCGACCGGGTGCTGAACGCCTGATCCGCCGCGTCAGGTCGAGATCAGGGTGACGCCAGACATCCTCTCGATCTCGTACACGTCTTCCTCGTAGCCCGCCGACAGCTCCTCGACCATGGCGTCGGTCCAGCCGGGCAGGTCGATCTCGACGTCAAGCTCGTCCTCCAGCGCGAACTTGTCGAGAAACGCCGCCATCACGCGTCGGTGCTGCACCTCGGTCGATGGCGGGTGGGTTTCCAGATAGGCCCTCATCCGCTTGAAGCCCTCGGGCGGCATGATGGTCTGGATCACGTCATGTCCGCCCTCCAGCGGCACAAGCTGGTCCACGTCGGCCACCTCGCGCAGGACGGCGGGCCAGATCAGCGGCGTGTCCTCGTTGCACCAGACCGTCAGGGGGCATTCGGGGTTGGCATCGCGAATGCGCCGCACCACGTCGGCCCAGCCCAGCGCGCGCGGGTCGATGCCCTGAAGGAATTCACCCACGCTCATCTTGTCCGCGACCTTCTGGTACAGCGCGGGCAGGAATGTCGCCGGGTCGCGGATGCCGAAGAAAAGCTCGCAGGGATCGTCGGGAAAGATGTTGGTCAGCCATGCCGACCGCTCGGCTGCCGTGGGATAAAGCATCCCGTCGCCCAGCACCTTTGCCGGGCCGCACAGGAAATGGTCGAACGACAGCACCAGCCGGTCGGCCTCTCGCTGCCCCATGATCTCGGACAGGACGAAATCCTGCGTTTCCTCGTTGGCGGGCTGGCCGCGCAATTGCAGCAGCACGTCGCGGATCACGGCGCGGTAGATGTGGTTGGCAGGCACGAACACGCTGCGCTCGGCCAGCGCGTCCCGGTTCTTCAGCAGGGACGCGACCAGCAGGTTGTCGTCGGTGCAATGGGCACCGATGTGAAAGGCAATGCGCACGCTCACGGCTCCTTGCAGCGCAGCTTGGCCGGGACCCTGACGGGTATCGCCAAGGATCGCGCCGCGCGCAAGGGCGCGCGCGTCAGGCGCGCTGACGGAACAGCGTCGGCGCGCCCTGAATGACACGGTCTCGGCATTCCTTGACGAAGGCCTTCTCGACCAGATGCTTGCGCGACAGCGCGTCGATCGACGCCTCGCCCTGCAATGCCTCTATCCCCAGTTCGGCGCAGAATTCGGGATCATGGGCCCGGTCGTCGGCGGGTTTCGTCTTGGGCGGAATCGGCGCGTCCTCGGGCACGATGCCGTGCTTTTCGATCAGCCCGGCCATGAAGCTGCCCGGGCGCGGCGCGCCACCTTCCTTTTCCTCCAGCCGGGGCTTCATCCGCCGGGCCCAGAAGTGCACGCCGCGGGTCTCGGGCGACAGCCGCGCCTCGATGTCGAAGCGCGGCGCGATCATCTGGTTCCGCTCCTTGAAGCTGATGGGATAGAACGCGGCCTCGGGCTCGGCCATCTCGATCTCGCCGGACTGGTGCAGGAACCACGTGACCGCGGCGGGGCCGGTAAAGCCCCAGTTCTGCTCTGTCATGTGGACCGGGCGGCCGGCATCGCGCTCTGCCTCCAGCTCGCGCTGCTGCCAGGGCTTCAGCCATGGCGCGATGGCGTACTCATCCGCGAAGAACGCCAGCATGGCATCGAGCGCGGGGCTGTCCTGCGGCAGGCCCAGAACCGCATTGCAGACGACGCCGGGCTTTTCCCAGCCAAAGACATGCGCCCGGCCATGGTCGAAGGGCCGCCAGCAGTACATGTCGGCGTCCACCCAGATCTCGTCGGTCTTCTTCAGCATGTGCAGGCGGAAGAAATCGGCGTGGATCGCCGGGCTGCCGGTGCGTGCGTGGCGCAGCATCGGCTCTGCCGGGAAGATCTCTTCGGCCGACTTGTTCTCGACCCCCTCGGGGACGTTGTCGATGGGGCTGTAGCTGTAAAGCGTGGTCGGGTGCCCGGCATGGGCAAAGGACACAAGGCACAACTGTTCCAGCCACGACAGCCGCCCCCCGATCCAGAGGCTGGAAATCCTTGGCAATTCTGGCATCAGCGGGTCCTCCTGCAAGGCGGCATGAACGGGGTCAATGGGTCTGCTCGGCGCGATCGACGGTAAAGAAGAAATCGGGCGTATGGTCGGCATCGACGACATCCTGCGGCACCACGTCGGGGCCTGCCAGGAAGACGCCCGCGCCGAAATGGGCGTGCATCCGCGACAGCCGCTTCATCCGGGCGCCCGTCAGCTCGTCATGAAGCGACAGGTAGTCCGGCCGCTCCTTCAGTTCGGCGATGCGGGTGCGGTGCGCGGCCACGCTGGCGCGGTGGGCGGCGGCGATCTCGGGGTCGGCCATCAGCCGGTCGAACTCTGCCCGGGTGGCATCCAGCCGGCGCAGGATCGACAGATCCTCTTCGGCGTTGTTGTTCATGCGGAACCAGTAGGCGGTGCCCTGATCGCGGTCGACGTGGTTCACCCGCCCCCGGTCGCGCTTTACCAGAAAGCTTTCGGCGGACCGCACGGCGTAATGGTTCAGCGTCACAAGGTCATAGCCATAGGTCGACGGCCCCGACCGCCACGCGTTGCGATACATCGTCTGCGGCAGCCGCCGGCCCGATCCGTTGACCCAGCGCACCTCGTCCACCAGCTGCGGCTTCAGCCCCTTGGGCCGGTGCACGCCCAGCTTCTTGAACAGCCCCACCTGCCGCAACAGCGTCTTGAAGCCCCAGGCCTGGTGCGGCTTGCGGATGAATTCCGGCGCGCAGCGGGTGAACTGCCCGGTGACGAAAGCGTCGCGGTACGCGTCCACATCGGCATTGCCGAACAGCCGCCAGTTCATGGAGATCAGGTTGGCATCGCCCACGGCGTCGTACAGATCCGCCAGCCGGCCCTTGCCCGCGTGGATGTTGATGAACTCGTCCACGTCCATGCAGATCACCCAGTCCAGCGCCTTGACCAGCGGCTCGTCCTCGGCGGCCTGCAACGCGGCGTGCTGGGGTTTCAGCCCGGTGTCGCGGAACGGGTTGTCGCGGTGTTCGACCAGCCCGCGCGCCTGCAACAGCTCCAGCATGGTGTCGGTGCCGTCGGTGCAATCGTTGGTGTAGACCAGAAACTTCTCGACCCCGATCGCGCGGTGATGGGCCAGCCATTCAAGGATGAAGGGCCCCTCGTTCTTCATCGTGGTGACGATGCCGGTCAGGTTGCTGTCGCGCACCGCGGCAGGTTTCAGTTCCTCCTCGGGGGCCCGCACCGGCTTGCCGCCGAAATGCTCGCCCATCAGCGCGATCAGCGTTTCCTCTTCCACAAGGCTGGTCTTGGGGACGATGGCGCCCACCGCCTCTGCCGGGTGGCGCAGCGCCATGCAGCGCAGGTAGGGCAAGGGCCCCGCCGCCGGGCCGGGCGTGCCGACCACGCGCACCAGCCGCCAGACCGACGCCGCGCCCGCGCGCGCCGGCGCCACGCACCAGCGCGGATTGCCCGCGCCGGCGTCAAAGCGGCGGCAGATATGGTCGCCGAAGACCGGGGCGGCATCCTTGCGCAGGCCCCACGGATAGACCCGCGTGCCGATCAGCCCCACCACACCGCCGGTGGCGTTGGCGGCCAGGGTAAAGACGTCCTGCCCCGCGGGCGGCAGCAACAGGTCGCTGACATCGAGGTTCAGCACCGCCCGCGCCCGATCAAGGAACCGGTGCCGCAGCGCCTCGTAGATCAGCACCTCGCCCAAAGGCGCGCGCCACGGGTCGGGCGCGGGCCGGTCCATCCGGTCCTTGCCCGGCGCGTCGGGGGCGTTGAAACGGTGCGCCTCGTCCCCCAGACCCTCCTTGCCCAGCGGCAGGCCCGGGTCCAGCACCACCACCCGCTCGATCCCCGGCACGGGGGCGGCGCGCAGCGCATCGGCCAGCCCCGACGGAGCATCCGGCGGCGCGCGGTCCACGATCAGCGCGGCCTGAAGACCCTGCGTCCGCGCGTGATAGTCCAGCCAGTCGCGCAGCACCCCGGGACCTTCGGCCCCGGTGATGACCAGCGCGGTGTTCAGCCCTTCGAACAGCGCCGTCTCGGACGGCTCGGGCGTGATGTCCACGGGCATCCCCGCCAACGGCAGGTCAAAGGCCGCGTCCGGCCCGGTCTGGCCATGCACCGCCAGCGCGCCGCCGATCTGGCGCAGGGCCGACACGCTGAAATCGGCCGAGGATTCCACGGCCTCTGACGCCAGCCCCGTCTTGAAGAAACAGATCGCCCCTGCGCCGTCCGGATCGGGGCGCACCGCATCCAGCAGGATGCCATCCTCTGTCTCGACCGGCGTCCAGCGCCGCGTCAGCACGTCCATCCTACTGCTCGCCCCGTGGTCGGCCTGCCGCCGCCGCGTTCTTCGTGTTTGGTGTCAGTCTACGCAAAAACCGTTTCCAAGACAAATACCGCCGCCTTGAAGCGGACCCCAGAAACCGCCAAATCCCCGGCAAATCTCCATCCTCGTGCCATAGTCACCGCAAATAACGGCAAGAGTTCGACGAAAGCCGAGGGTTCAGATGTTCGACGAGGCCGCAGACGTGCAAGCGAGAAAAGACCCCGAAACCGCGGCGCTGTTCCGGCGGCTGGCGAAACTGCCGGCCGAGCGGCGCTTTTTCCGCGTGCTGGACGAGGCCCACGCCGCCGCCTACGCCGAAGCAGGCGACACCCTTGTCGTCACCTTCGAGCGCACCGAAAGCATCCTGTCGGGTGGCGAGGCGCCGATGCCGCTGGGCCACTGGCTCTCGGACACCTTCGGCTGGTCCTTTCTGACGATCCTTGTCACCGGCGCCACCTGGGCGCGCAGCGACGCGGTCTATGCGCTCTTCGACGACCTGATCGACCGGGGCCTTTTCGACGGGTTCGAGCGTGTGCTGTTCTACGGCGCGGGCACGCAGGCCCATGCCGCCTGCGCCTTTGCCGTCGCGGCGCCGGGCGCCGATGTCATCGCCATCAGCCCGCAGGCCACCCTGTCGCCCGACCGCGCCGGGTTCGACCACCGCTTCGCCCCGGCCCGGCGCATGGATTTCACCAGCCGCTACGGCTATGCCCCGGCCATGCTGGACGCGGCGGGCGCCGTCCATATCCTCTATGACCCGCGCATCGACGAGGACGCCGCCCACGCCGCGCAGTTCAACGCACCGCACATCCGCCTGCACCGCCTGCGCCATTTCGGCGAGAACCCCGAACAGATGCTGGCCCAGATGGAAGCCCTGCCGCGCATCTTCGAGCTTTGGGACGAACACCGCCTGGACGCCCGCACGCTGGCGCAGGTGCTGCGCGCCAGACGCGGCAGCCGGTCCTACCTGATGCGGCTGTTCGACCAGACCCAAGAGGCCGAGAAGACCCTGCGCGGCGCGATCCTGTGCAACTTCGCGTGGCGCGAACTGGGTGCGCCGCGCTTCCGCCGCCGCCGCGACGAACTGGTCGCAGAGCTTCGGGCAGACGGCAACCCGGTCCCCGCCGCGCTGGAAGAAAGCCCCGAAGACGCCTGACCGCCGCGACCGCGGGATTTCAATGCTGTACGAATGACAGGCATTCGTCAGTGATTTCGCCCAAAATTGGGGCAAACACACAACGCATGATAATTGACCACCTCTTGCGGGCATCTGCCTGTTTTCCCGGCGGCACAGCTCGGCTTTCTGACCCCTGACCAAGGAAGGGGAACGAAAATGAACGGAGCGGATACCGCCTGGATCATCGTGGCCACAGCGCTTGTGCTGTTCATGACACTGCCGGGCCTGGCGCTGTTTTACGGGGGCCTCGTGCGCGCCCGCAACGTGCTGTCGGTCTTCACCCATTGCTACGTGATCGCCTGCCTGATGAGCGTTCTCTGGTTCGCCGTCGGCTATTCCATCGCCTTCGGACCGGGCGAAAGCGGCTTTTGGGGCGGGCTCGACCGCGCCTTCCTGTCGGGCGTCACCGCCGACAGCCTGTCGGGCACCCTGCCCGAGGTCCTGTTCTTCGCCTTCCAGATGACATTCGCCATCATCACCCCCGCGCTGATCGTCGGCGCCTATGTCGAGAGGGTCAGCTTCGGCTTCGTGATGCTTTTTTCGGCACTCTGGATGCTGATTGTCTACGCGCCGGTGGTTCACTGGGTCTGGGGCGGCGGGATGCTGGCCGATGGCGGGCTGTTCGGAGAGACCGGCGTGCGCGACTTCGCAGGCGGTATCGTGGTGCATGAAACCGCGGGCCTTGCCGCGCTGGTGATCGCCGTCCTTCTTGGCGCCCGCCGCAACCGCACCGTTCCGCCGCACAGCCCGGGCTATGTGATGCTGGGCGCCTCGATGCTCTGGGTCGGCTGGTTCGGCTTCAACGGCGGCTCGCAGCTGGCGGCCGACGGCGGCGCGGCGATGGCGCTTTCGGTCACGCATATCTCGGCCGCCACCGCCTCGCTGACCTGGGCGCTGTGGGAGCGGATCAAGTTCGGCAAGGTCTCGCTGGTGGGCATGGTCACCGGCACCATCGCGGGCCTTGCCTCGATCACGCCGGCCTCGGGTTTCGTCGGGCCGGTCGAGGCGCTGATCATCGGCGCGGTCGCCGGCATCCTCTGCCAGGAGGCGGTGAACCTGATCCGCAACGGGCTGGGGATCGACGACACGCTGGACGTCTTTGCCGTACACGGCGTGGGCGGCATCTTCGGCACCATCATGATCGCCGTTTTCGGTGCCGGCGCATGGGCCGCGCAGCTAGGCGCGCTGGCCATCGTAGGGGTCTATACCGTGGTCGTCACCGCCGTTCTGGTGCTGATCGTCAAGGCCCTGACCGGCCTGCGCGTGGACGCCGAGACAGAGACGAGCGGCCTCGACATCACGGTGCACGGCGAACGCGCCTACGACATCAGCTCGTAGTCCGCACACGCCTGCAAACGACCCGGCGCCGGGCCCCAGCGGGCCCGGCGTCTTGCGTTCACGCCCCCGCCCCGCCAGAACGACCCCACAAACGGAGGGCAACACATGACGGCAGAGACAATCGGTTTCGTGGGCGCGGGCCTGATGGGCCACGGCATGGCGAAGAACCTGCTTGCGGCGGGATACCCCGTGACGGTGATCGCGCACCGCAACCGCGCCCCGGTCGAGGACCTCGTGGCACAGGGCGCGACAGAGGCCGCCAGCCTCGCCGACCTCGCCGCGCGCAGCAGCGTCGTGCACATCTGCGCCCCCGGCTCGCCGCAGGTCGAGGCGATCGTTGGCGCGCTTCTGCCCGCGCTTGTCCCCGGCAGCGTGGTGGTGGACTGCTCCACCGCCGATCCCAATTCCACCCTTGCGCTGGCCGCACGACTGACGGCGGCGGGCCATCACATGGCCGACGCGCCGCTGGGCGGAACGCCCGTGCAGGCCGAAGCGGGCGAGCTTTCGACGATGGTCGGCGCGGATCAGGCGATCTTTGATCGCCTGCGCCCCGTGCTGGGCGCCTGGGCCGCGTCGGTGGTCCACCTTGGCCCCACCGGCACCGGCCACAAGATGAAGCTGCTCAACAACTTCCTGTCACTTGGATATGCCGCGATCTATTCCGAGGCGCTGGCGCTGGCCGCCCGCACCGGCATCAGCACCTCCCAGTTCGACAGCGTGATCCGGGGCAGCCGCATGGACTGCGGATTCTACCAGACGTTCATGGGCTACGCGCTGGACGGCAACCGCGAGTCGCACCGCTTCACGCTGACGAACGCCCACAAGGACATGCGGTACCTCGCCGCGATAGCCGACCAGGCGGGTGTCGCGAACCCGGTCGGCAGCGCGGTCAAGAACAGCTTCGCCCTTGCCGTGAACACCGGCGGTGACGGGCCAGAGGACTATGTCCCCCACCTCGCCGACTTCATCGCCCGCGCCAATGGGGCGACGCACGGATAGGGGCAGGTCACGCGCCACAGCTGGCACCGGATGGCCGCGGCCCGCCGCTGCCGACACCCGAGGTCCTCACTTTATCCCGGCCAAATCCGGACGCCCCCCCGAGCGCGCGCTGGTGTTGCCAAAGCGGCTGGCCGGGGGGCGGCCATCCGCTGCCCGGGCCGCCTAGCCGCTGTTCCGGGCGGGATCTCTCCGCACAACCCGCGCCGGGACAGAACGCCACCAAAGGGCATCGGATGGCCGCGGCCTGCCGCGCCAACGCCCGAGGTCTTCACTTTATACCGGCCAAATCCAGACGACCCCTGAGCGCGCGCAAACGTCGCCAAAGCGGCTGGCCGAAGGGGCGGCCATCCGCTGCCCGGGCCGCCTAGCCGCTGTTCCGGGCGGGATCTCTCCGCACAACCCGCGCCGGGACAGAACGCCACCAAAGGGCATCGGATGGCCGCGGCCTGCCGCGCCAACGCCCGAGGTCTTCACTTTATCCCGGCCAAGCCCGGACGACCCCTGAGCGCGCGCTGGTGTTGCCAAAGCGGCTGGCCGAAGGGGCGGCCATCCGCTGCCCGGGCCGCCTTGCGGCGGCTGTTCCGGGCAAAGTCTCTCCGATCAGCCCACGCCGGGACATGACCCCCAAGAAAGGGCCGCGGATGGCCGCGGCCCGCCGCTGCCGACGATTGAGGTCTGCGCTTTATCCCGGCCAAGCCCGGACGACCCCTGAGCGCGCGCAAACGTCGCCAAAGCGGCTGGCCGAAGGGGCGGCCATCCGCTGCCCGGGCCGCCTTGCGGCGGCTGTTCCGGGCGGGGTCTCTCCGCTCCAACAGCACCCAGGCAGGCGCCGGAAAGGCAGCCCTAGGCCTCGACCAACCCCGGCACCAACCCGCCCTCGCGTTCGAGGAAGGCCACGATCTCGTCCACGCCGATCCCGCTTCGCAGCCCGGCCATCACATAGGGCCGCCCGGCCCGCGCCGCGGCGGTGTCGGCCTCCAGGAGCGCGCGGTCCACGCCCACCGCCTCGGCCAGGTCGGTCTTGTTGACCACCAGAAGATCCGAGCGCGTCAGCCCCGGCCCCTTCTTGCGCGGGATATCCTGCCCCGCCGCCGTGTCGATCACGTAGATCGTCAGATCCGCCAGTTCCGGGCTGAACGTCGCCGCAAGGTTGTCACCACCCGATTCGATCAGCACGAGGTCGAGGTCCGGGATCGCCGCCGTCAGGTCCGCCACCGCGGCCAGGTTGATAGAGGCATCCTCGCGGATCGCGGTATGCGGGCAGCCGCCGGTTTCCACGCCGCGGATCCGCTCCAGTGGCAGGACCTGCGCGCGCATCAGGAACTCGGCATCCTCGCGCGTGTAGATGTCATTGGTGATGACGGCCATGGAATGGCGCGCCGCCATCGCGCGGCACAGCGCGGCGGTCAGCGTCGTCTTGCCGGCGCCCACCGGGCCGCCGATGCCCACGCGCAGGGGTCCGTTCGGGCTGGTCATGTCCTGAAGATCCTTACATCCATCGTTTCGTGGCGCATCGCCGCGATATCGGCGCCCGGCACGCAGGTGGCAATATCGTCGGGGCAGGCCACGGCGGCCTCGGCCGCCACCGCCAGGATACGGGGCCGCAGGCGCATCAGTACCCCCTGCCCCGCATTCTGGCCCAGCGGCACAAAGCGCACGGCCGCCCCGATCAGCGTGCCGGCAAAAGCCTGAAGATACTGCGCTGCCACCACCTCTGCCGGCAGGCCCAGCGTCCGCGCCGCCACCCCCACCGCCACCGGGTAGGGCGCGCACGGCACGTCCTGACCCAACGCCGCCAGCGTCGCGGCAAAGGCCCGGCCCAGCGCCTCGGTCTCTTCCAGCCGCTCGGCGCTGGCCGCCAGCGCGCGCGCCGTGGCCGCCAGCGTATCGGCATCCTCGCCCCGCAGGGCCGCGCACAGAAGGATCGCGTCCGCCCGGCCGGACCCCAGCGCCAGCAGGTCGCCCACCCAGCCCTCCAGCCCGGCGGCATCCGTCACTTCCCCGGCGGCGATGGCGGCCTCCAGCCCGTGGGAATAGGCGAACCCCGACACCGGAAAGGCCGGCGACAGCCATTGCGCCAGCGTCAGCAGCGCGGCGCCGTCGGCGGCCTCAATGCGCATGGCCGTGCCCTTGGTCATGGGAGTGTTGATGGGAATGCGACTGCCCGGCCCCCGGCCCCGGCCCGTGATCGTGGCCAAAGGTGCGCCCGTGCCCATAGGCCCCGCCCTCGGGCGAGAACGGCGCCTCGATCTCTGCCAGTGTCGCGCCCAGCCGCGCCAGCATGTCGGCCAGCACATGGTCGCGCCGGATCAGCAGCCGCCCGGGCTCGATCTGGCAGGGCGTGTGCCGGTTGCCGATGTGCCATGCCAGCCGCACCAGATCCGGCCCGGTGATCTGCAACAGGGGCTCCGGCGCGGCGGTGATTTCCACCCGCCGCCCGTCGTCCGTCTCCAGCGCGTCGCCGGTGTTCAGGCTGACCGCCTCTGGCAGGTCGACCAGCAGGTCCAGCCCGCCCGACGTGGTCAGCCGCTTGCGCCGCAGGAACCGCGCCTCGTAATCCAGCGCCAGCCGGTCCACGGCCGTGCCCGTCCAGGCACCGGCCCGCAGAAGAACGCGCGCGGGGATCATGCGATCCCCCCCGCCGCGCTCAGACGTGGATCATGTCGCGCCAGACGTAGCGCGGAATATCGGCCCGCGTCAGGCCCATCGCGGCCAGTTCGGCGTCGGTCCTTGCATTCAGCGCCTCGAACTCTGCGGCGCGTCCGCGTGCCTCGGCCACGGCCTCGAACCAGTTGCGAATGCCGCGTGCGAAGCGTGCGGCAATGGACGCCTTCGGCGCCGGCGAATTGATCGTGTCGGTATAGTAAGCCATTGGAAACCTCACCTCTTTCGTGATGCTTCCTCCCCTGCGGCGGAACATAGACCCGCAGGCCGCTCTCTGCCACGCACAGGATTGCATATCTGACCTGCATGATGGGTAAGGCTCCCTGCCCTAGAACATGAAATAGCGCTGCGCCATCGGCAGCACCTTGGCCGGTTCGCAGGTCAGCAACTCGCCGTTGGCGCGCACTTCATAGGTCTCGGGGTGGACCTCCATCTCTGGCGTGGCCGCGTTCAGCACCATGTCGGACTTGCCGATGCCGCGCGTGCCGGCCACCGCCAGCGTCTCCTTGCCCAGGCCCAGCGCCGCGCCCACGCCCGCCGCCTGCGCCGCCGCGCTGACGAAGGTCACCGCACTGCGTTCCACCGACTTGCCGAAAGCGCCCCACATGGGCCGCGAATAGACCGGCTGCGGGGTCGGGATGGATGCGTTGGGGTCGCCCATCTGCGCGCAGACGATGGTGCCGCCGATCAGCACCATCTCGGGCTTGACGCCGAAGAACGCGGGGTTCCACAGCACGAGGTCCGCGCGCTTGCCCACCTCGATGGACCCGATATGCCCCGAGATGCCATGCGCGATGGCAGGGTTGATGGTGTATTTCGCGATGTAGCGGCGGACGCGGAAATTGTCGTTCTCGCCGGTCTCCTCGGACAGCCGCCCGCGCTGCTTCTTCATCTTGTCGGCGGTCTGCCAGGTGCGGATGATGACCTCTCCGACCCGGCCCATCGCCTGGCTGTCGGACGCGATGATCGAAAACGCCCCCATGTCGTGCAGGATGTCCTCGGCCGCGATGGTCTCTCGCCGGATGCGGCTTTCGGCGAAGGCCACGTCCTCGGGGATCGCCTTGTCGAGGTGATGGCACACCATCAGCATGTCGAGGTGTTCCTCGATGGTGTTCACCGTGTAGGGCCGCGTCGGGTTGGTGGACGACGGCAGCACGTTCTGGCGCTCCACCACCTTGATGATGTCGGGCGCGTGCCCGCCGCCCGCGCCCTCGGTGTGGAAGGCGTGGATGGTGCGCCCGGCGATGGCCTTGACCGTGTTCTCGACAAATCCGCTTTCGTTCAGCGTGTCGGTGTGGATCATCACCTGCACGTCCATCGCGTCGGCCACCGACAGGCAGCAGTCGATGGCGCCGGGCGTTGTGCCCCAGTCCTCGTGCAGCTTCAGGGCGCAGGCGCCCGCGTTCACCTGCTCCTCCAGCGCCGCGGGAAGCGAGGCGTTGCCCTTTCCCGCCAGCGCAAGGTTCATCGGAAACGCATCGAAGGATTGCAGCATCCGCCCGATGTGCCAAGGCCCCGGCGTGCAGGTGGTGGCGAGTGTCCCGTGCGCCGGGCCGGTGCCGCCGCCCAGCATCGTCGTCAGCCCGGAATGCAGGGCGTCCTCGATCTGCTGCGGACAGATGAAATGGATATGCGCGTCGAACCCGCCCGCCGTCAGGATGCGCCCCTCGCCCGCGATGGCCTCTGTCCCCGGACCCACGACGATGGTCACGCCGGGCTGTGTGTCGGGGTTGCCCGCCTTGCCGATGGCCGCGATCCGCCCGTCCTTCAGGCCCACGTCGGCCTTGTAGATGCCGGTGTGGTCCACGATCAGCGCATTGGTGATGACCGTGTCCACCGCGCCCGCCGCCCGCGTTGTCTGGGCCTGCCCCATGCCGTCGCGGATCACCTTGCCACCGCCGAACTTGACCTCTTCGCCATAGACCGGGGCGGCCGCGCCCATCGCCGTACCCACCGCCCCGGCGGTCAGGTCACGCTCCACCTCGATGATCAGATCGGTATCGGCCAGCCGCAGCCGGTCCCCGGTGGTGGGGCCGTACATGTCGGCATAGGCGGCGCGGGAAATTCTGGCGGGCATGGCGGATCCTTTCAGGTGACAGGGCCGGCGCCGGTCCGACACCGTGATTGACACGACTCGGCAACCGGCGCAGGATGAACGATGTAAGCTTCTGAGTTAAAAGCTTTTTCATTATTCAGCCCCGCGCAGAACGGGGCTTTTTGGGAGTGTGATCCGAAATGAGACATCTTGGACTTGCCGCAGGCGCGACCCTGCTGGCGACCACATGCGTCTGGGCAGAGCCCAGCGTCGAACGCGGCGAATACCTCGTTCAGGGGCCCGCAGGCTGCGGCAACTGCCACACGCCGCTCGGCCCGCAGGGCCCGGTCTGGGACATGGACCTTGGCGGGCGGCTGGTGGAACAGAACGACGCCTTCACCGCCATCGCCGCCAACATCACGCCCGGCGGCCCGGTCGCCGACTGGTCCGACGCCGAACTGGCACGCGCCATCCGCGAGGGCATCCGCCCCGACGGCAGCGTGATCGGCCCGCCCATGCCCATGGGGCTTTACCGCGGGCTGGGCGACGACGACCTTGCCTCCATCGTGATGTATCTGCGCACGGTCCCGGCCGTGGACAACGATCCCGGCCGGTCGACCTACAACATACCTCTGCCGCCCGCCTATGGCCCGCCCGTCGACAGCGTCACGGCACCGGAACAGGGCGTCACCTTGGCGTATGGCGAATACCTCGCCGGGCCGGTGGCCCATTGCACCGAATGCCACACGCCGATGGGTCCGCAAGGCCCGATGTTCGACACCCACCTCGGCGCCGGCGGGTTCGAGTTCCACGGCCCCTGGGGCGTGTCGGTCTCGGCCAACCTGACCAGCCACCCCGAGGACGGCATCGCCATGTGGTCCGACGACCAGCTGAAGCAGATGATCACCCAGGGCGTCCACGCCGAGGGCCGCCCGATGTTCCCGCCAATGGGCTACGGCTATTACGCGCGCATGACGCCCGAGGATCTGGACGCCGTCATCCTTTACCTGCGCAGCCTGCCGCCGCTGCCCGACGCCGGCTGACACGAACGCCCGGCGCCGTTCCCGGCAAGCCCGATGCGGCGCCGCGCCCCTCATTCCGCCTCGAACGCCGGGTCCACCGGCACCTTCAGCGCATTGGCAAGCGCGTTGGTCTGGCTTGCCATCGCGATCACCGCCAGCAACTCGCCATGCATCTCGGGCGTCATGCCCCTGGCGCGCGCGGCGGCGGTGTGGGAATGGATGCAATAGTCGCAGCCGTTGGCCGCCGACACCGCAAGATACACCATCTCCTTGGTCAGCGGGTCCAGCGCGCCGGGCGCCATCACCTCTTTCAGCCGGGTCCATGTGGCCTGCATCAACGCCGGATCATGCGCCAGCGCCCGCCAGAAATTGTTGACGGTATCGCTGCAGCGCACCGCGCGGATGTCGTCGAAGACCGCACGGGCCGCAGGCGCGGCCGCCGCATCGTCCAGCAGGGCAACCGTCGCCATCAGCCCGCGTCCGGCAAGGGGCCCATCACGGCCTTGTTGAAACCGTAGACCGCCCGCCCGCCGCCATAGGGCACCAGCGCCACCTCGCGCGTCTGGCCGGGCTCGAACCGCACGGCAGTACCCGCGGCAATGTCCAGCCGCATCCCCGTCGCTGCGTCCCGGTCGAAGGACAGCGCCGCGTTCGTCTCGGCGAAATGATAGTGGCTGCCCACCTGCACCGGCCGGTCGCCGGTATTGGCCACCTCCAGCACCAAGGCGGCGCGGCCCGCGTTCAGCTCGATCTCGCCATCGGCGGGAAACAGTTCTCCGGGTATCATGGCTTGTCCTCCGTCATCGCCCCGCGGGCGCCGCCCGTGCCGCGCGCTTCACCGGATCGGGTGATGCACCGTCACCAGCTTGGTTCCGTCTGGAAAGGTCGCCTCGACCTGCACGTCATGGATCATCTCGGGGATGCCCTCCATGCACTCGGCGGCGGTCACCACATGCGCGCCCGCCTCCATCAGGTCGGCCACGCTGCGCCCGTCGCGCGCGCCCTCGACCACGTAATCGGTGATGAGCGCGATCGCCTCGGGATGGTTCAGCTTTACGCCGCGCGCGCGCCGGTCGCGCGCCACCATCGCGGCAAGGCTGACCAGCAGCTTGTCCTTCTCGCGGGGGGTCAGGTTCATCGGCCTCTCCTTACATCGTCCAGACCCGGGGCAATGGCCCCGGCCGCAGCGCGCACAGCGCGCGCGAGATCAGCCGCCGCAGCGGCAGGGCATCGCCCGCCATCGCGCGCAGCACGCATTTTCCGTCCCAGCCGCTGACCGCCCAGGTCACACCCGGTGCTTCGCCCAGCGCCCGCAATCGCGCCGCCGCGTCCCCGGCGCCCGGCGCGGCAAAGACCAGCGTCGCCATCGCCCGCGCCCCGCCCAGCACGGCCTGTCCGCCCCGCCGCGCCAGCGCGCAGGCGTCCAGCGCCACGGGCTCGATCAGCACCGGCACGCCGTCGCGCGTTATCCGCCGCCGGTCGCGCAGGGCGAGCGTTCCGATCTCCTCGCCCATCGCCGCGCGGCCCAGCACCAGCGTCTCGACGCTCAGGCATTGCGCATCGCCCGCAAGCGCGATTACCGTCTCGCGCTCCAGCGCCGAGCGTTCGAACAGGATCGTCTCTTGCGGCAGCCAGTCCAGCCGCCCGCCCGCACCCACCTCGGCGCGTACCGTCATCCGCGCCACGCCGCCGGTGCTGCGATAGGCGCGCTCTGCGGTCTGGGTCATGGCGGTCGCCCGCGCCCCCGGGCCGAGGTCCATGTCATAGCGCAGCACATCCCCGCCGGTCAGCCCGCCCGCGGTGTTCAGGAACACGATCTCGGGGTCCGCGGCATGGACCCGCGGCAGCATCGCCTTGGCCGATCCCGCCTGATGCAGCCGGTCCAGCCGCGTGCGCCCGCCACGCAGCGACAGCGCGACGGCGGCGGTGCCGGTCACGCGCTGCAAGCCCTGTGGCGGGGGCGGGGCGTCGAACATGCGGGTGGTTCCCTCCGTGATCGCGGCCACGCTAGGCGCGCCCCGCGCGCGGCGGCAATCGGGCGCCCCCCACCGCGCCCGCGCCCGCGCCCTGCCCCCGCCGCCGCGCACAAGCCGCAGGCACAGCGCCCACGAAACGGGCAGTTCTGAAATCGCGCACAGAGCCTATGGCGCGCCGCCGCCCGGGGTAGTATCCGGATCACCATGACAGACACGCTCATCCTCCGCCGCCCCGACGACTGGCACCTGCACCTGCGCGACGGCGCCGTGCTGCGCGCCGTCCTGCCAGAGACCGCCCGAGACTTCGGACGGGCGATCATCATGCCCAACCTCGTGCCGCCGGTGGTCACCGCCGCCGACGCCGCCGCCTATCTCGACCGCATCCGCGCCGCCCTGCCCGAGAGCAGCGGCTTCACCCCGCTGATGACGCTGTATCTGACAGAGACGACCGACCCCGACGACGTGGCCGCCGCCCATGCCTCGGGCCTCGTGACGGCGGTCAAGCTTTACCCCGCCGGGGCCACCACCAATTCCCAAAGCGGCGTGCGCGACATCGCGCGCGTCCGCCCGGTGCTGGAGCGTATGGCCGAAATCGGCCTGCCGCTTTGCGTGCATGGCGAGGTGACCGACCCCGCCGTCGACATCTTCGACCGCGAGGCGGTGTTCATCGACCGCGTCCTCGATCCCCTGCGCCGCGACATCCCCGACCTGCGCGTGGTGATGGAACACATCACCACGAAGAACGGGCTCGACTACGTGCGCTCGGCGTCCGCGGGCCTCGGCGGGACGATCACCGTCCATCACCTCGTCATCAACCGCAACCACCTGCTGGTGGGGGGGATCCGCCCGCACTACTACTGCCTGCCCGTCGCCAAGCGCGAAGAGCACCGCCTCGCCCTGCGCGCAGCGGCCACCTCGGGCGACCCGCGCTTCTTTCTGGGCACCGACAGCGCCCCGCATGTGGATGCGCTCAAGGAAACCGCCTGCGGCTGCGCGGGCTGCTTCACCGCGACGAACGCCCTTTCGGTGCTGGCAGAGGTGTTCGAGGTCGAAGGCGCGCTCGACCGGCTGGAGGCCTTCGCGTCGCTCAACGGCCCGGCCTTCTACGGCCTCGCCCCCAACCCCGACACCATCACCCTGACGCGCGGCGCCCCGGTGGACTATCCCACGAAGATCGACACCGGCGACGGCCCGGTCACCGTCTTCGACCCGGGCTTCCCGCTTCACTGGCGCGTGGTCCGATGACCCGCCCGCTTCCGCCCGCCGCAGGAATTTTCGAAAATTCCTGCCCCCGCCCCGACCGCGCGCGCCGCTGATCCCCGAAAAGGGCCGGGGCCCTGCCCCGGCCCGCAAGGATTTTCGAAAATCCTTGCCCGCCAACGACAAAGGTTCCGCCCATGATCCCCAGCAGCTATCCCGACCCCGCAGAGATCGCCCGCCTTACCGCGCGCATGTTGCTGGAAGTCGAGGCGGTGCATTTCAACGCCGAAACGCCGTTCACGCTGGCCTCGGGCCTGCCCTCGCCCACCTATATCGACTGCCGCAAGCTGATCTCGTTTCCCCGGGTCCGCGCCACGCTGATGGATTTCCTCGCCGTCACCGTCATGCGGCAGGCCGGGTTCGAGGCCTTCACCAACATCGCCGGGGGCGAGACCGCAGGCATCCCCTTCGCCGCGCTGATGGCCGAACGCATGGCCCTGCCGATGACCTATGTCCGCAAGAAGCCCAAGGGCTATGGCCGCAACGCCCGGATCGAGGGCGTGATGGGAGAAGGCGACCGTGTCCTGCTGGTCGAGGACCTGACCACCGACGGCGGGTCCAAGCTGTCCTTTGTCGACGCCATCCGCGACACCGGCGCCACCTGCGCCCATACGGCGGTGATCTTCTACTACGGCATCTTCCCGGAAACGACGCAGCGGCTGGCCGATCACGGCGTGGCGCTGCATCACCTGTGCACATGGTGGGACGTGCTGGCCGAGGCCCGCGACAGCGGCGCCTTCGACGCTGCCACCCTCGCCGAGGTCGAGACCTTCCTGCGCGATCCGCGCCCCTGGCAGGACGCCCGCCGGGGCGGCTGACGATTCGTCCACCGCGCACGGTCGCACCCGTCAGGGAGGCCCCGTCAGGGCGCCCTGACGCCGCAAGATGTTGACGCGGGACCCCATCATGCCGCAACATGATCCCTCGGGCGGGCCGGATTCGCACACAAATCATCCCCAGAAACATACAAGTTGCGGTGCAGGTTCGCGGGGGGCTACGTAGGCCCCCAACGACCGGTGAGGGCAGCACATGAACGAGGTCGCGCGCATCGACGCGAAGGCACCGCAAGCGGAGGAGCCGGGCACGCTCCCCCATAACATCGAGGCCGAACAGCAGCTTCTCGGCGCCATCCTGACCAACAACGACGTCTACGACCGCGTGGCCGCCGTCGTCGGCCCGCAGCATTTCTACGACCCCGTCCACGCCCGCATCTTCGAGATCGCCGCCGCCCGCATCCAGAAGAACGCGCTCGCCTCGCCAGTCACGCTCAAGGCCTTCATGGAGGATGACGCAGGCCTGGCAGAGCTTGGCGGCGCGGCCTATCTCGCCCGTCTCGCCGCCGCCGCGATCTCGTCCTTCGCCGCGCGCGACTATGCGCAGTTGATCTATGACCTCGCGATCCGCCGCGAGCTGATCCGCCTGGGCGAGGACATTTCCGCCAAGGCCGCGCGGGTCGAAGTGGCCAGCGAGCCGAAAGACCAGATCGTCGAGGCCGAACAGGCGCTCTACAAGCTGGGCGAACAGGGCCAGTCGGAATCGGGCTTCCAGTCCTTCCTGAAGGCCGTGACCGACGCGGTGAACGTGGCCAACGCCGCCTACCAGCGCGACGGCGGGCTGGCGGGTGTCTCCACCGGGCTGACCGATCTCGACAAGAAGCTCGGCGGCCTGCACCGGTCCGACCTTCTGATCCTCGCCGGGCGGCCCTCTATGGGCAAGACGTCGCTGGCCACCAACATCGCCTTCAACATCGCCAGACGGTACCGCCGGGGCCAGTTGCCCGACGGGTCCGAGGGATCGGTCGATGGCGGCGTGGTGGGCTTTTTCAGCCTCGAGATGTCGGCCGAACAGCTTGCCGCGCGGATCCTGTCCGAAGCGTCAGAGGTCCCGTCCGAGCAGATCCGCCGCGGCGACATGACAGAGACGGAATTCCGCCGCTTCGTCGATGCCGCCAAGACGCTCGAGGCCTGCCCGCTCTTCATCGACGACACCGCCGCGCTGCCGATCAGCCAGCTGGCCGCCCGCGCAAGGCGGCTGAAACGCACCCACGGGCTGGACGCGCTCTTCGTCGATTACCTTCAGCTTGTCCGCCCCGCCAGCGCCAAGGACAGCCGCGTGAACGAGGTGTCCGAGATCACCCAGGGCCTGAAAGCCATCGCCAAGGAACTGGACATCCCGGTGATCGCGCTGTCGCAGCTGTCGCGGCAGGTCGAGAACCGAGAGGACAAGCGCCCGCAACTGGCCGACCTGCGCGAATCCGGCTCGATCGAGCAGGACGCCGACGTGGTGATGTTCGTCTTCCGCGAGGAATACTACAAGGAACGCGAAAAGCCCGGCGACCACGATCTCGACGCAACGGCCAAGTGGCAGGAAGAGATGGAAAGGCTTCACGGCCGCGCCGAGGTCATCATCGGCAAGCAGCGCCACGGCCCCATCGGCAGCGTCGACCTCAGCTTCGAGGGCCGCTTCACCCGCTTCGGCAATCTCGTGAAGCCATGGCAACAGGTCGGCGGCGGCGGCGGCGGATCGGCGGACGGGTTCGGGTAGCCGCGCGATACCCGCGCGCGCCAACGCAGGAACGGCGAAGCCCTGCCCGGAACAGCCGCCGCAAGGCGGCCCGGGCAGCGGCTGGCCGCCCCTTTGGCCAGCCGCTTTGGGGACGTTTGCGCGGGGATTGAGGTCATCCGGACTTGGCCGGGATAAGGTGAAGACCTCGGATGTCGGGGCGGCAGGCCGCGGCCATCCGGTGCCCTCGGTTGGGTTTGAACTGCAGACGGCCGGCACGGTTGGGACGAAGCACCCCCTACCGGACCCCGCCACGCCAACACCGGAACGGAACAACCCCCGCCCGGAACAGCCGCGCAAGCGGCCCGGGCAGCGGATGGCCGCACCCACGGCCAGCCGCTTTGGGGACGTTTGCGCGGGGATTGAGGTCGTCCGGACCCGGCCGGGATAAAGCGAAGACCTCAGACGCCGCAGCGGCTGCCCGCGGCCATCCGCTCCCCTCTATCTGTCTTTGCCTCCCTCCCCCACCAACACCCCACTGGACAACCGCCCCCCTTCACCCCCCAATGGTGACATGCGCCAGCTGCTTCTCGCCCTTGCCCTCGCCCTTGCCCTCGCCCTTGCCGCACCCGTCGCTGCGCAGGCGCAGGCGCCGGACATCGAGGTGGACGTCGAACTCATGCTGATGGTTGACCTCTCACGCTCGATGTCGCCGGGCGAGGTCGAGATCCAGCGCCGGGGCTACCGCGCGGCGCTCACCAGCCCAGAGGTGCTGGCCGCCATCGGCGGCGGGATGCTGGGGCGCATCGCGGTCAGCTACGTCGAATGGTCCGGCAGCGCGTCACAGCGCACCGTCGTGCCCTGGACGCTGATCGAAAGCCCAGAGGACGCCGCGCGCGTCGCCGCCCTGATCGTGCCACTTGGCGGGCTGGAAACCGTGGGCACATCCATCTCGGGCGCGCTTTTCGTGGGCGCGGCCCGGTTCCGCGACAACGGCTTTCAGGGCCTGCGCCGGGTCATCGACATCTCGGGCGACGGGCCCAACAACAACGGCGGGCCGGTGACGGCGGCGCGCGACGCGGTCACCGCAAAGGGGATCACCATCAACGGCCTGCCGTTGATGACGCGCGAGGGGCTGGGCTCTGCCTGGCACCTCGAAGACCTCGACCAGTATTTCCTGAACTGCGTGATCGGCGGCCCCGGCGCTTTCGTCATCCCGGTGTTCGACTGGGCCGGATTCGCCGATGCCGTCCGGCGCAAGCTGGTGCTGGAAATCGCCGGCCTCCCCCCGCAGCCAGACCAGCCCGAAAGGGTGATCGCCGCCATGGCCTATGACTGCCTGATCGGTGAAAAGCTGTGGGAACGCTACCGCAGCTACTGGGAAAACCTCTGACCGCAGCGCGCCGCATCCGGCCCGATTGCCCCATCCCTGCCATGGTCCTGCCTATCTTCGGGCGCGCTTTTCGGCCATATTGTCCCCAAAGAGCGAACGATGCGTCGCCGAAACCAGAACAATACCTCAGCGAGCAGGCCCATGAGTTTCACCGTTGTTTCCACCATGAAGAACGAAGGCCCATTCCTTCTGGAATGGGTCGCCCATCACAAGGCCATCGGCTTTGACCACATGGTCGTGTGCTGGAACGACTGTTCCGACGGCACCGACAGGATGCTGGCGCGCCTGACGGAAATGGGCGTCGTCACCCAGCACCCGACGGCGATCCGCAAGGGCGGCATCCAGCGCAGCGCGCTGCGGCAGGCCCGCACATATCCAGAGGTGCAGAACGCCGACTGGGTCTATGTCTGCGACGCGGACGAATTCCTGAACATCCACACCGGCGACCACAGCGTGCAGGCGCTGGTTCAGGCCAGCACAGGCGCCGACGTGATCTCGGTGCCGTGGCGCATCTTCGGCTCCGGCGGGGTCGAGGGCTACGAGGACGCCCCCGTCACCACCCGCTTCCGCCGGTGCGAAATGCCGTTCCACCCCGCGACGAACCCCAAGGCAGGCCATCAGGTCAAATCGCTCTTCACCGGGCAGGCGCGGTTCAAGCGCTACGGCCTGCACGTGCCCGTCCTGCCCGACGAGGGGGCAGAGTCGTTCCGCGTCGCCCGCCCCGGCGGCGCGCTGGTGAGCGACAGCGATCCGTCCTTCGCGGTGGCGCAGGTCAATCACTACATCCTGCGCGCGATGGACAGCTACCTGGTCAAGCGCGACCGCGGCCGCGCCAACCACATGGACGACGTGCTGGGGCTGGAATACTGGCGCAAGTGGAACCGCAACGCGACCGAGGAAGGCACCATCGACCGCTACCGCGCCGCGACCGACGCGCTGATCACCGAATACAAGGCCGACCCCGTCCTTGGCCCCCTGCATGACGCCGCCGTCGCCTGGCACCACGCCAAGATCGCCGAAATGCGCACCCGCCCCGAGGTGCAGGAGATCATGCCGGAAATGCAGGCAACGCTCTACGGCCAGGACGATCCGACGCCCATTCGCACCGAAGCCGCCTGATCCACGCCCCGCGCGGCCCTTGGCCCTTGACGCGGGCCGGGCCTTTGTCTCAACAGGGGCCATGGGCACCGGCATCCTGACCATCGACCTAGACGCAATCGCGTCCAACTGGCGCGCACTCGATGCGCTGTCCGCCCCCGGCGTCGAAACCGCCGCCACCGTCAAGGCCGACGCCTACGGCCTTGGCGTGGCCCCCGTCGCCCGCGCGCTTCACGCCGCGGGCGTGCGCCGCTTCTTCGTCGCCGTCGCCGAGGAAGGCGCCGCCCTGCGCCAGGCGATCGGCCCCGACGCCCTGATCCACGTCTACAGCGGCCACATGCCCGGCGACGCCGACGCGCTTGCGACGCACGCCCTGATCCCCATGCTCAACTCGATCGAGCAGATCACCGGCCATGTCGAGGCCCTGCCCGGCCATCCCTTTGGCGTCCAGCTCGACAGCGGCATGAACCGGCTGGGCATGGAACCCGACGAATGGGCCGCGGTCACCCGGCTGGTCATGCGCCAGAACCCCGTCCTGCTGATGAGCCACCTCGCCTGCGCCGACGACCCCGGCCAACCGATGAACGCGCAGCAACTGGCTGCCTTCCGCCAGATGACCGACGGCCTGCAAGTGCCGCGCTCGCTGGCGGCGACCGGCGGCGTTCTTCTCGGCCCCGACTATCACTTCGACCTCACCCGTCCCGGCATCGGTCTTTACGGCGGCCTGCCGTTCGAGGATGCCGCCCCCGTGGTGCAGCTTGCCATCCCCGTGATCCAGACCCGCGCCCTCGCCCCCGGCGAAACCGTGGGCTACGCCAACAGCTGGACGGCGGACGAGCCCACGCGCCTTGCCACCATCGCCGCCGGCTACGCCGACGGCATCACCCGCCAAATCTCGAACCAGGGTGTCCTGTTTCATCAGGACATCCCCTGCCCGCTGGTGGGCCGCGTGTCGATGGACCTCATCACGGTGGACATCACCCACCTCGACGCCGATCCCGAAACGCTGGAGCTTTTCTCGGTCATGCAGACCGTGGACGACATCGCCGGCATCGCCGGCACCATCGGCTACGAGGTGCTGACCTCGCTGGGCCACCGCTACGCGCGCCGCTACACATCTGGCGGGGTCTAGGCCCATGCACCCGCTTGCCCCCGTCGCGGCCGTCGGCCGCTCGACCCTGTCGATGCTGGCCGCCATCGGACGCGTGACGATCTTTCTGGGCGCCACGCTCAGCCATCTGGTCCGCCCGCCCTTCTATCCGCGGGAATTCCTCTCGGCGCTTCTGACCATCGGCTGGTTCAGCCTGCCCGTGGTGGGCCTGACCACGCTTTTCACCGGCGGCGCGCTGGCGCTCCAGATCTACGCCGGCGGCGCGCGCTTCAACGCCGAGGCCGTGGTGCCCCAGATCGTCGCCATCGGCATGGTCCGCGAACTGGGTCCGGTGCTGACCGGCCTGATGGTCGCGGGCCGCGTCGCCGCCTCCATCGCGGCAGAGATCGGCACGATGAAGGTGACCGAACAGATCGACGCCCTCGTGACGCTCTCCACCAACCCGATGAAATACCTCACCGTCCCGCGCGTTCTGGCCGCCACCCTGGCGCTGCCGCTGCTGGCGGCGGTGGGCAATGTCATCGGCATCCTCGGCGGCTACCTCGTCGGCACCACCCGGCTCGATTTCAACGCGGCGGTCTACCTGACCAACACCGTCGATTTCCTCGAAGCGTCCGACGTGGTCTCGGGCCTCGTCAAGGCGGCGGTCTTCGGCTTCATCGTGGCGCTGATGGGCTGCTACCACGGCATGAACTCGGGCCGCGGCGCCCAGGGCGTGGGCCGGGCCACCACCAACGCCGTGGTCTCCTCCTCGATCCTGATCCTCGCGTCCAACTACCTTCTGACAGAGCTGTTCTTTTCCGCATGATCGCCATGCAGGACGTCCACAAGGCCTTCGGGGCCAAGAAGGTCCTCCGCGGCGTCACGCTCGACGTGGCGCGCGGCGAAAGCCTGGTCATCATCGGCGGATCCGGCACCGGCAAGTCGGTCACGATCAAATGCATCCTCGGCCTTGTCACCCCCGACGCGGGCCTCATCACGCTGGATGGCCAGGACGTCCGCAAGGCAGAGCGCGACGCCTTTCTCGCCCGCTTCGGCATGCTCTTCCAGGGCGGCGCGCTTTTCGATTCGCTCACCGTCTGGCAGAACGTGGCCTTCCGCCTGCTGCGCGGCTCGCTGAAAAGGCCCAAGGCCGAGGCCCGCGAGATCGCCATCGAGAAACTGCGCCGGGTGGGCCTCACCCCTGACGTGGCAGACCTTTTCCCGGCAGAACTCTCGGGCGGGATGCAGAAACGCGTGGGCCTCGCCCGCGCCATCGCGGCAGAGCCCCAGATCATCTTCTTCGACGAACCCACCACCGGGCTCGACCCGATCATGGCCGGCGTCATCAACGACCTGATCCGGGAAATCGTGGTGGAAATGGGCGCCACCGCCATCACCATCACCCACGACATGTCCAGCGTGCGCGCCATCGCCGACAAGGTGGCCATGCTGCACGACGGGGTGATCCAGTGGACCGGCCCGGTGGCGCGGATGGACACCAGCGGCGACCCCTACCTCGACCAGTTCATCAACGGCCGCGCCGAAGGCCCGATCGAGGCGGTGCGGTGAGCGGCAAGAGCTTTCGAAAGCTCTTGGGCCGCCCGGTGTCCGCCCGCGCGCGCCTGCCCCGGCGCTTGACCGCGCCTGTCGCGCCCGCCCCGTCCGCAGGACGGGGCCAAGGGGTTTCGAAACCCCTTGCTGCCCCCCGCGGATAGGCCATGCACCCCGCGCTCCGCTACGCCAACCTCGCCCTCCTGATCCTCTTCCCCGTCGCCTGGGCGGCGCCGCTTATGCGCGCGGGTCTCCTGCCGCTCTTCGGGCTGTCGGAAATCTCGGTCCTGTCGGGCATCGCCTCGCTCTGGCGAACCGACATCTTCCTCGCCCTCGTCGTCGCCCTCTTTGCCCTCGTCGCCCCCGTCGCCAAGACGGCGGGGCTCGCGCTCGTCCAGTTCGGCCTCGCGCCGCCGCGCCTCCTGCCCGTGATCGCGCTTGCGGGCAAACTCGCCATGGCCGACATCTTCCTCATCGCCATCTACATCACGCTGGCCAAGGGCATCGGCGTCGGACGGGTGGAACCGGCCTGGGGCCTTTACCTCTTCACCGGCTGCATCATCGCCTCGCTGACGCTCTCGCACCTTGCCGCCCGCGACAGCGACCGCACCCCCTGACCGCGCCCCGGCGTCTTCCCTGTCCAGATACTCCCGCCGGAGGCGGCCCGAGCGCCCGGCGCCGAAGGCGCAGGCGCGAGACGGACGTCTTGCCGCGCGCGGCGCGGCTCCGCCGGAAACCCGCCAGCCGCCCCCCCGGCGCATCCCCGCCTGCGCGCGGCCCGTTAACCCGGCCCCGCGCCGCCCCCGGCGCCGCCGCGATGCCGACGTCATGCCGACGCGATGCCGCACCGGGTTTTCCCCGCCCTCTCAGGCGTTAACCCCCGATTCGCGGGGCGCTCCGCCCGCCCGGGCAAGGCATCGTTTACCCGCCGCTTGCGCCACGCCCCGCGCCGGGCCATACCCGGGGGCATGGCCAAGGGTCCCACCTTCACCTGCACCTCCTGCGGCGCGGCACACACCAAGTGGTCGGGCCGCTGCGACGCCTGTGGCGCGTGGAACAGCATCGTCGAGGAAGCGCCGCTCTCCTCCGGCCCCGGCGCCGCCGCGCTCGGCGCCACGCGCGGCAAGGGCATGGACCTCACCGATCTCTCCGCCTCAGAGCCCCCCGCCCCCCGCGCGCCCTCGGGGCTGGGAGAGCTTGACCGCGTGCTGGGCGGCGGGCTTGTCCCCGCCTCCGCCATCCTCGTGGGCGGCGATCCGGGCATCGGCAAGTCGACGCTGCTGCTTCAGGCCGCCGCGCGCTTTGCCGGGGCCGGGATCTCCACCGTCTACGTGTCGGGCGAAGAGGCCAGCGCACAGGTCCGGATGCGGGCCGAGCGGCTGGGTCTGGCGCAGGCCCCGGTGCGGCTGGCGGCCGAGACCAGCCTGCGCAACATCCTGACGACGCTGGAAAAGGAACGCCCGGCGCTGGCGATCATCGACTCGATCCAGACCATGTGGGCCGATACCGTCGACAGCGCGCCCGGCTCTGTCAGTCAGGTGCGCGCCGCCGCGCACGAGTTGACCACCTTCGCAAAACGGCGCGGCACCGCCGTGATCCTCGTGGGCCATGTGACCAAGGAAGGCCAGATCGCCGGCCCCCGCGTGGTCGAGCACATGGTCGACACCGTGCTGTATTTCGAGGGCGAGCGCGGCCACCAGTTCCGCATCCTGCGCGCTGTCAAGAACCGCTTCGGCCCCGCCGACGAGATCGGCGTCTTCGAGATGACGGGCGCGGGACTGGCCGAGGTCGCCAACCCCTCGGCGCTGTTCCTGTCGGACCGCGACACGCCCGCGCCCGGCTCTGTCGTTTTTGCCGGGATAGAGGGCACGCGCCCGGTTCTCGTGGAATTTCAGGCCCTTGTCGCCCCCACCCCGCACAGCCAGCCGCGCCGGACCGTTGTCGGCTGGGACGGCGGGCGGCTGGCGATGATCCTTGCCGTGCTGGAATCGCGCTGCGGGGTCCCGTTTACCGGTCTTGACGTCTACCTCAACGTGGCGGGCGGGCTGAAGGTCTCGGAACCCGCCGCCGACCTTGCCGTCGCCGCAGCACTTCTCTCGGCGCGAGAGGACAGCGCCCTGCCGGCAGACACGGTGGTTTTTGGCGAAATCAGCCTCTCTGGCGCGCTTCGTCCGGTCGGTCAGACCGAAAACAGGTTGAAAGAGGCGGGGAAACTTGGTTTCTCCCAAGCCATCGCGCCGGCGCGCAGCAAGATCGGGTCCGACCCGGGCGTCGAGGTGACAGAGGTGACGGACCTGACGCGGTTCGTCGGAGAGACGTTCGGGGCCGGCTGAAGGCTGCAGGGGTAAGTGCATGGACGGGTTCACGATCATCGACGCCGTGGTGGCGCTTGTCATCGTCGTTTCGGCGATACTCGCCTATTCGCGGGGTTTCGTGCGCGAAACCATGGCCATCCTCGGCTGGGTGCTGGCGGCGGTCCTTGCCTTCATCTTCGCGCCGCAGGCCGAACCGCTGGTCAAGGAGATCCCCTATGTGGGCGACTTCCTTGCCGACAGCTGCGAACTTGCGATCATCGCCGCCTTCGCCGCCGTCTTCGCCGTGGCACTGGTGGTGGTGTCGCTTTTCACCCCGCTCTTCTCGACGATGGTGCAGCGTTCGGCGCTTGGCGGCGTGGATCAGGGCCTTGGGTTTCTGTTCGGCGTGGCGCGGGGCCTGCTGCTCGTGGCCGTCGCGCTGGTGGTCTACGACCGCGTGATGCTGAACGAGTCGATGGCGATCGTGGACGACAGCCGCACCGCACAGATCTTCGCCGGTGTTCAGGACAGCCTGAACGAGCAGATCCCGGACGACGCGCCGGGCTGGATCGTGCAGCGTTATGAACAGCTTGTGTCGGTCTGCGCCAACTAAAACGTTTCGAACTCTACTGTGGTCGGCATCTCGCCGGGGCAGACAAGGCAGCGTCTGCAAAGGCAAATGCGTTCGTCCGCCCCGGCGAGGGCGATTGTGTGCGATACGCGCTAGGCCAGATCATCCCCGTCAAGAAACCTGTCGACCTTGTCGAGGCATCCGGCCCAGATCGGGTCGCTCGGCGCGACGATGTGATTGGGCGAGTCGCACAGGTGGAACTCGGCGTTCGCGAGGCTGCGCGCCAGAAACTTGCTCTGGTCGGGCGACTGGATGACATCGCCCGAGCAATGCATGATCAGCGCAGGCGCGGTGACGCGCGGCAGCACCTCGGTCACGTCGATCTCTCCGATCACCTGTCGGATGCGTGCCGCCACCTCTGCCGTCGCCGAAAGCGCCTGCATCTCGACGATGCTTTCCACCTCTTCCGGCGTGGCGCTCGGCATGAAAAGCGTCGCCACCGCCTTCATGAAGGCGCTTCCGTGCACGCCCCAGCCGCTACGGATCATCGCCACCATGGTTTCCGTCGCCGCCGCGTCGCCCCGCGCGGTCGAACCCTGAACCGACCCGTTCAGCAGGATCAGGCGGCTGACACGCTCGGGCCGGCGCGCGGCAAAGGTCAGCGCCACGGGCACGCTTTGTGAAATGGCATAAATCGGGAACCGCTCCAACCCGGCGGCATCGGCCACCGCCTCCAGATCGTCGGCCAGCGTTTCCACTGTCACACCGTCGCCGAAACCGCGTTCCGACAGCCCGGTGCCGCGCGGGTCGTAACGCACCAGCCGCCGCCCACGCGCCAGCCGGTCCAGCAGCGGCCGCCAGACCGGGCTGACCCAGTCATGTTCCAGATGGCCCAGCCAGTGCCCCCCGCGCAAAAGCGGCGGGCCCTCTCCGGTCTCGGCCCAGGCGATCCCCGCACCATCGCGCGACGTGCTATAGCGGATCGTCTGGCGCGAGGTATCGGTGAGCGGAGCGGTCGACGGGGCCGCCAGGGGCGCTGCGTCGGGCCCCACCGTTACGGGCAGCACAAGCTGCACGCCCCGGCGTGACACCGTTCGGATCACCGACTGCCGCTTGCCGTCATCCCCCACCGCCGAACGCGCGGCACTGATCCGGGCGGCCAGCGTGGCATCCGACACAATGCGCCCGCCCCACACCTGTTCGATCAGGCGGTCATAGGTAACAAGTTCAGGTGCGGCCCCGGCCAGCAGGTCGATCAGGGCGAACACCTGCGGTTCCACGTGAACCGGCGCGCCAGCGCGTTCCAGCAGGTGCCTCTCGGGATCGAGCAGAATGTCGCCAAAACGCTTTCTCATGTCCGCAGGATGGCGCCAAGCGCCCGCCGCGACAAGAATTTCGGCCAGTCTCAAGACATCTAAAGATAAAAACAAGGGTTTCTAAAGACCGCCTTCAAGCAGCCTGCCGCGTCACCGGGCACAGTGGGTTCATCAGATACAAGGAGGCCAGACAATGACCGACACCGTCCAGATCCGCCGCCGCCGCGATGGTTCCATCGACACCGCCCACTACATCGCCCGTGGCAGGTTGGAACGCAGCGCCGCCGCCCATGCGGTCCTGCCCGAACACCGCGCCACCGCGCCGCGCCGCCGTGGCCCGCTGGTGGCCGCGCTTGCCACGCTGGTCGTCGCCGTCGGCCTGCCCTGGGCTTTCTGACCCCCGCCAGGGAAGCGGCCCCGCCCGCCGAAGGGCGCGCGCCGCTCCTTCGGTCGCCGGGCCACTTTTCCGGGCACTCGGGACACGCCGTCAAAAGGCGCCCGGCCCTAACGTGATCCTTTCGTGACAGTCGCCGCGCGGTTCCCTATGAGGGGGGTATCAGGCCCCTGAGAGATTCGGACCGCAGGCATGGCCCAGTTGCCCCCATCACATCCCTTCGACTTCGATGCCGTCCGCGACGACGACGGCGATACCCTTCACGAGGAATGCGGCGTCTTCGGTGTCGTCGGCGTGGCCGAGGCCGCGAACTTCGTCGCCCTTGGCCTGCACGCGCTACAGCATCGCGGGCAGGAGGCCGGCGGCATCGTCGCCCACGACCCTGCCGAAGGGTTCAATTCCGCCCGGCGCTTCGGCTATGTGCGCGACAATTTCACAAAGGCCAGCCTGATGGAAACGCTGCCCGGGCCGCTGGCCATCGGGCATGTGCGCTATTCCACCGCCGGGTCAAAGGGCAACACCCAGATCCGCGACGTGCAGCCGTTCTTTGGCGAGTTTTCCATGGGCGGCGCGGCGATCGCCCACAACGGCAACATCACCAACGCCCATGCCCTGCGCCGGGAACTCATCGAACGCGGCTCGATCTTTCAGTCCTCCTCCGACAGCGAATGCATCATCCACCTGATGGCCCGCAGCCTGCAGCGCGACGTGCCAGAGCGGATGAAGGACGCGCTTCGCAGGGTCGAGGGCGCCTATTCCATCGTCGCCATGACACGCACCAAGCTGATCGGCGTGCGCGATCCGCTTGGTGTGCGCCCGCTGGTGCTGGGCCGCATCGTCACAGAGGCACGGCCAGCCTGGGTGCTGAGTTCCGAGACCTGCGCGCTCGACATCATCGGCGCCGAGTTCGTCCGAGAGATCGAGCCGGGCGAGATGGTCGTCATCACCGAAGAAGGCGGCGTCAGCAGTTCACGCCCATTCGAGCAGCGGCGCGCGCGCTTCTGCATCTTCGAGCACGTCTATTTCTCGCGCCCTGACTCGATCCTCGGCGGACGCTCGGTCTACGAGACGCGCCGGCAGATCGGCGTCGAACTGGCGCGCGAGGCCCCGGTTGACGCGGACCTTGTCTGCCCGGTGCCCGACAGCGGCACGCCCGCGGCCATCGGCTTCAGCCAGGAGGCGGGGATTCCCTATGCCATGGGGATTATCCGCAACCAGTACATGGGCCGCACCTTCATCGAGCCGACCGAGCAGATCCGCAACATGGGCGTCCGTCTGAAGCTGAACGTCAACCGCGCCCTGATCCGGGACAAGCGCGTGATCCTTGTCGATGACAGCGTGGTGCGCGGCACCACCAGCCGCAAGATCAAGGAAATGATCCTTGATGCCGGGGCGAAAGAGGTACACTTCCGCATCGCCAGCCCGCCGACCGCATGGCCCTGTTTCTACGGGGTCGATACGCCGGAAAAGGACAAGCTTCTGGCGGCGTCGATGTCCGAGGACGAGATGCGCGACCACCTTGGCGTCGATTCGCTGCGCTTCATCTCGCTGGACGGGCTCTACCGCGCCGTGGGCGAGGCGGGGGGACGCGATCCGGCGCATCCGCAGTATTGCGACGCCTGCTTCTCGGGCGAATATCCGGTGGCGCCGTCGGACATGCTGGAACGCGGGTTCGAACTGAAACCGGCCGCGGAATAACCGCGGCCGGATCCATTTTCCGAAGGCAGGAGCAGGGCTTAGCCCTTGCGGTGCGCCAGTGCGGCCCAGCCGCCCGTGACCACCAGCGCCGCCAGCACGGCCTTGATCGCATCGCCCGGCAGGAAGGGCAGCATCCCGGCCTTGGCCGCACCCGACAGGTCCAGCGGCGTTACCGCCGTCAGCCAGGCCACGCCCGGCAGGTAAAGCAGCGCGGATGCCGCAACCGCCACCAGCGCGGTGGGCAGCACGCCCCGCGCGATACCCCGGTCGGCGGCAAGGCCGGCCAGCCACGCCATCGCGACAAAGCCCAGCAGATAGCCGCCTGTCGGCCCCATCATGTAGGCCAGCGACGCCTGCCCGTTTGCAAAGACCGGCAGGCCCATCGCGCCCTCGGCCAGATAGGCGATCAGCGTGGCCGCGCCCAGCCGCGCGCCGTAGGTCAGCCCGACGATCAGGATCGCCAGCGTCTGAAGCGTCATCGGCACCGGCAGCATCGGCACGCTGATCTGCGCGGCGATCGCGATGAACAGGGTTCCCCCCAGAACGAGCGCAACCTGGCGGGGCAGCGACGGGGCGGGGAAAAGGGCGCGGGTCAGCGTCATGGGGCCGTCCTTTCTGAAGATTTGCGCCGGACACTTCCCCAAGCGCGCTGCCCTGTCAACTGCCCCTTGCCCTTTGGGCAGACCGGTGACAAACGGACGCCATGTCCGAAAGCAGCCTGAAACCCGCCCTTGTCACCGGCGCCTCGCGCGGGCTTGGCGCGGCATTCGCCGAACACCTGTCCAGAACCCGTCATGTAATCGCGGTGGCGCGCACCACCGGCGCACTGGAGGAACTGGACGATCGCATCAAGGCCGTCGGAGGGTCCGCCACGCTGGCGCCGATGGACGTCACCGATCCTGGGGCGATGGCGCATCTGTGCCGCTCGGTCTGGGACCGCTGGGGCGGCCTGTCCATGTGGGTTCATTCGGCGTGCCACGCCCCGCCGCTGGCGCCGGCCGATCATGTCGATGCCAAGGACTGGGACAAGACGATGGCCGTGCTTGGCACCGCCACCGCGACGCTGATCCCGATGGTCGCGCCGCTGCTGCGGGATCCGGATGCGCAGGCGGTGTTCTTTTCGGACGCCGACGCGCAGGGCAAGTTCTTCGGGGCCTACGCGGCGGGCAAGGCCGCGCAGATGGCCCTGGCCCGGTCCTGGCAAGCCGAGACCGAGCGTACGGGACCGCATGTGCATGTCCTTGCACCCGCGCCGATGCCCACCGCGACCCGCGCGCGGTTCTTTCCCGGCGAGAACCGAAGCGCGCTTGCCGACCCCGCCGCAGAGGCCGCGCGCCTGCTGGAAGGGCTGATCTGAGGCGCGCAGCGCTGGACGTGGCGCGCCTGCTGGCCTAGGAAAGCCGAAACCAAGCAAGGGCATTGAATGCGCATCCTGATCACGAACGACGACGGTATCAACGCCGAAGGACTTGAGATTCTGGCGGCCATCGCAGCCGAGATCGCCGGGCCTGAAGGCGAGGTCTGGACCGTCGCCCCGGCCTTCGAGCAATCAGGCGTGGCCCATGCCACCAGTCACGCGCACCCGACAATGATCGTCCAGCTGGCCGAACGGCGCTATGCTGCCGAAGGCTCGCCCGCCGATTGCGTGCTGGCAGGCGTCCACGACATCCTGACCGACACGCCCCCCGATCTTGTCCTGTCGGGTGTGAACCGGGGCAACAATTCGGCCGAGAACGCCGCCTATTCGGGCACGCTGGGCGCGGCGATGGAGGCCGCGTTGCAGGGTCTGCCCGCCATCGCGCTGTCACAATACATGGGCCCGCGCATCATCAACCTGGCCAACCGGTTCGAGGCCTCTGCCGCGCATGGCGTGGCGGTGGTGCGGTCGCTGCTGGACAAGGGGCTGTGGGACACCGACGGCTACCGGCTGTTCTACAACGTCAATTTCCCGCCGGTTCCCGCCGCCGAGGTGCTTGGCGTCCGCGTCGCGGCGCAGGGCTTCCGCATGGCCGGGGCCCACCGGGTCGAGGCGACCAACTCGCCCAACGGGCGGCGGTTCCTGTGGATTTCCAGCAGCCCGCAGACGCTTGGCACAGCGCCCGGCACCGATGCGCAGGCCAACCTCGACGGATATGTCTCTGTCACGCCGATGCGGGCCGACTTCACCGCCCATGACGTGCTGGACACCCTGCGCGAGCGGCTGGAATGACGGCTGAAGGACCCGCAGGCCCGTGACCCCCGACGCAGAGCGCAAGATGCAATTCCTGTTCGCGCTCCGCTCGAAAGGCGTTACCCAACCGCGCGTGCTGGACGCGATGGAGCGGATCGACAGGGGTGCCTTTGTCCGCGGCATCTTTGCCAACCGCGCGTATGAGGACATGCCGCTGCCCATCGCCTGCGGGCAGACGATCAGCCAGCCCTCTGTCGTGGGCCTGATGACCCAGGCGCTGGACCCTCAGCCGCGCGACAAGGTGCTGGAGGTGGGCACGGGGTCCGGCTATCAGGCGGCGATCCTCAGCCTCATGGCGCGGCGGGTCTACACGGTGGACCGGCACCGCCGCCTCGTGCGCGAGGCGCAGGCGGTGTTCGACGCGCTTGAACTGGTGAACATCACCGCCTTCACTGCCGATGGCAGCTTTGGCCTGCCGGACCAGGCGCCGTTCGATCGGATCCTGGTGACGGCCGCGGCAGAGGACCCGCCGGGCCCCCTATTGGCGCAATTGCGTCTAGGCGGTATCATGGTGGTGCCCGTGGGGCAGTCTGACACGGTCCAGAGCCTGATAAAGGTGACGCGGACAGAGGCCGGGTTCGAGTATGACGAGTTGCGTCCGGTGCGGTTCGTGCCGCTGGTCGAGGGGCTTGGCCAGGACTCAGGGTGACAAACAGGGTCCGGTCAGAACGGGCCCGCAGTTGAGGAAGAGCGATGTCCGATCCGACCAGAAACTGGCTGCGCACCGGGTGCGCCACCGCGGCGCTCTTGGCTCTGACCGCTTGCACGACGGTTGATTTCGACCTTCGGGGCGACTTCGTCAACGGCCTCGACACCACCGAGGCCGCCACCGCCGCGGCCGAAGGCCGCCCGCGCGCCGACGATCGCGGCGTGATCTCATACCCCGATTTCCAGGTGGTGCTGGCCCGGCGCGGCGACACCGTGCGGACCGTGGCCGACCGTCTGGGGCTGAACGCCGAGGCGCTGGCGCGCTATAACGGCCTCAAACCCGACGACCAGCTTCGCCAGGGCGAGGTGCTTTCGCTGCCCAGCCGCGTGGCCGAGCCTTCTGCCGCCACGGGCGCCAGCACCGTCGACATCTCGGCGCTGGCCGGAAGTGCCATCGACCGGGCCGAGGATACCGGTTCCAGCGGCACCACGTCCACGGGATCGACGCAGACGGGCCTGGTGCCGATCCAGCACCAGGTGGAACGCGGCGAAACCGCCTATTCCATCGCGCGGCTCTATGGCGTCTCGGTCCGTTCGCTGGCGGACTGGAACGCACTGGACGAAAACCTGACGGTACGCGAGGGCCAGTTCCTGCTGGTGCCCGTCGTCCAGGCCGGTTCCGTCGAGACATCTGCGCTGGACTCGCCCGACATCACCCAGCCCGGACAAGGCAGCCCGACGCCTACCCCGCCGTCCGCATCGCAGCCGCTGCCGGACGAATCCGAGGAAGAGGCCGCAGCAAGTCCCCCGCCCTCGCCCGAACTTGGCAGCGACCGGACCGAAGCCTCGGGCACCGCGCGGCTGAGTATGCCGGTGCAGGGATCCATCATCGCCGGCTATGAGAAGGGCCGCAACGAAGGCATCGACATCGCCGCAAGCCCGGGCACCCAGGTCAAGGCGGCGGGCGCGGGCACCGTGGCGGCGATCACCCGCGACACCGACCAGGTGCCGATCCTCGTGATCCGGCACGCGGGCAACCTGCTGACGGTCTATGCCAACATCGACAACATCACGGTCGAGAAGGGCGACAGCGTCAGCGCCGGGCAGGTCATCGCCAGCATTCGCAACGCCGACCCGAGCTTCCTGCATTTCGAAGTTCGCGAAGGGTTCGAGAGCGCCGATCCCATGGACTACCTGAACTAGACGGTCAGATCCGCACGCCGCGCCGTCCGGCCAAGTCGAGGAAGAATTGCCACGCAACGCGCCCGGACCGGGCGCCGCGCGTGGCCTGCCATTCGATCGCCTGCGCGCGCAGGTCGTCATCGGCGATCGCCAGCCCATAGGCATCGCAATAGCCCCGGATCATCGCCAGATACTCGTCCTGGGTGCAGGGGTGGAACCCCAGCCAAAGCCCGAACCGGTCCGAAAGCGAAACCTTTTCCTCGGTCGCCTCTGACGGGTTGATCCCCGACGCGCGTTCGTTCTCGATCATGTCGCGCGGCATAAGGTGCCGACGATTCGACGTGGCATAGAAGATCACGTTCGCCGGCCGGCCCTCTATCCCGCCGTCCAGAACGGCCTTGAGCGACTTGTAGTGCTGGTCGTCGTGGCTGAACGACAGGTCGTCGCAGAACAGCACCACGCGCCGGTCCGTGGCGCGCAACAGATTCAGAAGCCGCCCGATGCTGGGCAGATCCTCGCGCAGAACCTCGACGATGGTCAGCGGCAGCCCTTCGGCCCGGACGGCGGCATGCACGGCCTTTACTAGGCTGGACTTGCCCATGCCGCGCGCGCCCCACAAAAGCGCGTTGTTGGCAGGCAGACCGCGCGCAAACTGGCGCGTGTTCTCCAGAAGCGTGTCGCGAGAACGGTCGATCCCCACCAGAAGCGGCAGGTCAACCCGGTTCACCTGCGGCACGGGCACCAGGCGGTCGGGCGCCACGTGCCAGACAAAGGCGTCGGCGGCGTCGAAATCGGGCACCCGCGCGGGCGGCGGGCTGATCCGTTCCAGCGCCTCGGCGATGCGCCGCAGCGCATCTTCCGTCATGCCTTGGGCCCCGTGTCCGACTTGGCGCCCCTGGGATCGTCGTCCTCGTCCTCGTCGAACTCGGCGAACATGTCGTCGAGGCTTTCATCCTCGGCCAGGATACCTTCGGCGCGCAGCTGTTCGTCGCGCTTCTTCTCGACGCGTTTCACAAGCTGGATCGACACCTCGTAAAGGCCGTAGACCACGACGAAAAGGATCGCCTGCGTGATGACGTCGGGCGGCGTGACAAGCGCGGCCAGCACAAGGATGCCAACCACCGCATACTTTCGTACATCCGCCAGCCCGCGCGAGGACACAAGCCCCGCCTTGCCCATCAGCGTCAGAAGCACCGGAAGCTGGAAACAAAGCCCGAAGGCCAGGATGAACTTGACCGTCAGCGACAGGTATTCCTGCACGGACCCCTGAAAGGTGATCCCTGCATTGGCCAGCGCCTGGGCGTCGGGATCGTCGGATGTCGCGATGCCTTCGCCACCCACCTGCTGGAAACCGAGGAAGAAGTCGAACGCCAGAGGCGTGACCACGTAAAAGGCAAAGGCCGCGCCCGCGAAGAACATCACGGGCGACGAGATCAGAAAGGGCAGGAACGCGTTCTTTTCGGACCGGTAGAGACCGGGCGCCACGAAGCGCCACATCTGGTAGGCGATGAAGGGAAACGCCAGCATGAACCCACCTAGAAGCGAGATCTGGATGGCAACGAAGAAACCTTCCTGAAGCTTGATGAGGATCAGCCCGCAGTCCTGACCGCGTTCATTCAGCCCCGCGCAGATCGGGCGGGTCAGGAAGTTGAATATCGGGTTCCAGACCGTGAAACACAGCACCATACCGATCAGGAACGCGATGGCAGACCGGATCAGCCGGGTGCGCAGCTCTGTCAGATGCTCGATCAGCGGGGCGCCGGTGTCTTCGATCTCGTCGGTCTTTGTCATTTCGCGCCGTCCTTGGTGGCGTCGCTGCCGGGCGAAGCCGGCGTCGCGTCAGCGGCAGCCGGCGGCGTGTCCGCGGCCCCTGCTGCATCGGTTTCCGCATCCTGTTTCGCGGCGGCGGTCTTGTTCGCGCTGTAATTGCGGATCTTCTCGGCTGCGGCGGCACGTTCGGGCGAAAGCCTGCCCGCCTCGATTGCCTCGGACGCGCTTTGCGGCGGCTTCTTCTTGCCGACGCCCGGATCCCATTTCTCGAACTTGTCCGCCGCTTCGTTCAGCCGGTCCAGCCCCATCTTGGTGGGCGAGGTCGCGTCTTTCAGGCCCGCGGCCATGTCCTTTACGTCCTTGACGCCCGCCTCGTCGGCGGCTTCGTTCATCGCACGCTGGAATTCGCGCGCCATGTTGCGCGCCTTGCCGGTGAACCGGCCAAGCGTGCGGAACATGCCCGGCAGGTCCTTCGGACCCACGACGATCAAAGCGACGATGCCGATGACCAGCAGTTCGGTCCAGCCGATGTCAAACATGAAGGTGCCCCGTCAGTGAACCGCGAGAAGGTCTCAGGCCTTGTCCTTTTCACTTTCGGGAGTGACGTCGCGGGCGGTCTCGTTCGCGGCTTCGTTGGCGCCGGCCTCGATTTCCTTCTTGCCGTCGTCCACGCCCTTCTTGAAGGCGGTGATGCCCTTGCCGACCTCGCCCATCAGCGAAGAGATCTTGCCGCGCCCGAAGAGCACCAGCACGACGACCGCGATCAGAAGAAGGCCGGGAAGGCCGATGTTGTTCAGCATGGGGTGTCTCCCTTGGTCACGTTTGTCCGGGGCCATGGCAGGCCACCTGGTATAATCCCGGCACGTTGCATACTGCGATGCTGCGGGGCGGGAAAGCGGCAATGCGGTGCAGTCGCCCAAAGCCCGACGATTGACCCAAAGCGACGACGGTCCAGCGTGGCACCCGTTGACACCTGACAGTTTCATGTCAGTTGTTGTTGCCATGGCCCGCCCGTCCTCCGAATCGTTTCCCCCTGCCCCGCCCCGTCGGACAGCACGGCTTTACGAGATCATCCGGATCCTGCGCGATGGCCGCGTCCACCAGGCAAAGGCACTGGCCCGGCGATTCCGCGTTTCGGTGCGCACCCTTTACCGCGACATGGAGGTGCTGACCGCCTCGGGGGTGGCAATCGAGGGGACGCGCGGGCGCGGCTACCGGATGACCGCACCGCTGACACTGCCGCCACTGAACCTGAGCTACGACGAGCTGGAGGCGCTTCATCTCGGGCTCGCCGTGGTCGGAGAGGCGGGTGACGCGGCGATGCGGCAGGCCGCCGAACGTCTGGCCGCGCGCATCGACGCGGCGCTTCCAGAAGATGGCGGCCCGCCAGACGGCCCCGGCGGACTGGCGCTGCGCCCCTTCGGCGACGCGGCGGCGGGCACCCGGCACGTGGCCGCCGCAAGGGCGGCGATCAGGTCGCGCCAGAAACTGCGGATCGTCATCGGCGGCACGGCCCGCACGGTCCGTCCGCTGAAACTGGAATTCTGGGGGCGGCTCTGGATCCTGACCTGCTGGTGCGAAGCCCGGCGCGGCTTTGCCCGCGAACGGCTGGACGCCATCGCGTCGCTGACTGTCCTGCCCGCGCTGTTCGTGGATGAACCGGGCAAGGCCTTGTCCGATCTCGCCAAATCCGAGATTGGCGAGGCTGGCGCGGACGGCTAGTGTATGCCCGAACCGTGCAGAAAGGCCCGCAAGATGCCGTTGAAGTCTCTCGATCATGTGAACATCCGCACCGCCAACCTCGGTGCGATGATTGAATGGTACGAAGCCGTCCTTGGCATGCCGGCCGGGCCGCGGCCCGATTTCCCCTTTCCGGGTGCCTGGCTTTACGTGGACCAGATGCCGGCCGTTCACCTTGTCGGGGTGGATACCCCCGTGACCGATGCCGGCAATCTGCAACTGGAACACTATGCCTTCGGCGCCAGCGGGTTCGATGAATTCCGCGCCAATCTCGACGCGCGCGGCGTGGCCTATACCATCGACCCCGTACCCGGCTATCCCATCGTGCAGATCAACCTGCACGACTGTGACGGCAACCACATCCACGTGGATTTCGACCGAGCCGAGGCCGCGCACGCGATCTAGTGGTATGAATCAGACAATTCGAACCCCTGCGCACGGCCTGTGCGGACGGGGTGCATCTGACCGCTCTGCGGACAAACCTGACTCTCACTTCCCATTCCGGCACGGGAGCAATGGCATCAAGATCACTGACCCTAACAGTCCGGGCATCTCGCGCGCGTGGCCAAGAAAGCGGTCCTGCTTACGTCCCGCGGCGAAACCCAATGTCGGAACGATCGCATCGCGGACAAACGACACTATTCAAGAGCACGTCACCAACGAGCAAGACGGGCGCGGAATGATGCCTGCGGTGGCGGAGAAGGAAGCACCTTTCAGCCGACGAGATGATCCGGATCAGCCTGGAAGGGCTGCGCGGCGAGGACTCCATTTCCGTACTCTGTCGGGCCGAAGGGGAACGCGACCAGCCGCGATCACGGCTGGTCGAAGGAGTTCCTTGCGGCCGGCAAGAAGCGTTTGGCGGGTCGGGTAGGTCAACCAGATCCGCCCCGGCGGACCGCCGGTGGCCGTCGCGCGATACCGGGGATACCAGTTATCGACAGAAGGATGCCGAGAAGGACCAGAGTGAACGCCCCGATCTCGCTACCGGCAATCGGGGTATCCAGGAACACGACGCTGAGACCCAGGCTGGAGATCGGAACCAGGTTCATGAAAATCGCGGCCCGGGCGGCGCCAGCTCGGGCAATGCCCCGTTGCCAAAACCAGAAAGCAAGAGCCGCAGCCCCGACACCCAGGTAGACGAGGCCGGCCCAATGCTGACGACCGAGGTCGGAGAGCACTGGCGCATCCCCAAATGCAATCGATACCGGAAGCAACAACGCGACGCCAATCACCACCTGCGCGAAGAACGCCGCCTTCGCCGGAACCGGTAGCGAGAACCGCCGAAGCCCCACGCAATAAATCGCCCAGAACATCGCGGCCAGAAGCACAAGCGCGAGCCCGACGTACGACGCGCCGGTTTGCAGCGAACTCCAATGAGCGATCAGCATGCCTGCCAGAGCAATGGTTGCGGCCAGCAGCAGCCGCGCCGACGGCGCCACGCGGTCAACGACTGCAATGATCGCGGTGATCATGAAAGGCGTCACCGCGAATGCGACCGCTGCGACAGACACCGGAGCGGTCTTGAGGCCGGCATAGAGCAGGGTGTTGAACCCGGCGACCCCCAGAAAGGCGAGCACCGACAGTTGACGCCAGCTCTTCACAAGAGCGCGTCGGTAGTACCAGACTTCGGACGCTGAGATCGGCAACAACACCAGTGCCGCGATCAACCAGCGCAACAGGTTCACCCAGTGCGCCGGCAGGTCAACGGCCAGGAGACTTCCGACAACGAAATTCCCACCCCACAAGATCGGGGCGAGGGCCAGGTACACCCAATAAGGCCGTTGTCGGACAACTTGCTCCATCGCGCGAACTCCTGATCGGATGCGTTACGATCAGGGTGCCCGGGGTGGCAGCGATCGACATGGTGCAATTGCCCTATTGGGCGAGCGATCGGGAGAGAACGTCCGCGAGACCACGAACATAGAGGAGGTGGCTTTGACCGCCTTCGGCATGAAGGCGCGCCTGTGGCAGCATGCCCACCAACCTCTCTATGCTCGCCATGGGACAAAGCGGATCCTGTTCACCGTGAAAGAAATGGATCGGTGCGTCCACTCCGGCGAGGTAGCTCTCCCACGGGTAGGACCATGCTCCCAGGTCCGTGGCGATCCCTTTTTCCGATTCCCGCAGGGTACGAACCACGGATTCGAAATTCGAGGGATCGCGGGCCAACCACCCGATCACGTCGAGGTCCGCGGGGCTGTTCCGGAAAGCCTTTCGAAAACCGGCATGCGCGTGCAAGGTATCGCGGAGCCGGAACGCGTGCAGGCGCGCGATCGGTTCCGCAAGCCAGGGGGCCTGGCGCACCGTGGCGGCGATGGAGTGAATGAACGAAGCGGTTCGACGGCCGTGGAGTTCGGTCCCCGGTTGCGGCGCCGAAATGAAGGTCATGCTTCGCACACGATGTGGAAACCGGCGGGCAAATTCGCTTGCCCAGGGTGCGGATATCGCGATCGAAGCGAAATCCACCCTGTCGAGGTTGAGAAACCCCAGCAAGGCATCAATCTGATCTGCCCAAGCGACCATTTTCGCCTCCAGGCCCATCCGTCCGGACCACACCGGGGCGTCGAAATAGCCAGGTCGCAACGGGACGATCGCGCGCAATCCGGCCCGGCGCAGGTCAGAGACCGCCGCCGGCGCCTGTCCACAGGGAAACAACAAAGGGTGAAACAGAAGCACCGTGCGACCGCGCGGTTCTCCGAATTCCGCGGCCCGGATCGGAACGCCACCGGCAAGATGAATCCAATGGAACCGCACGTCGTCGCCATATAGCGGTGCCAACGAAGCGACACCCGCGCGCGCAGTGTCGGCGACGCCGAGGGCCTCGAGAAGGCGATCCACCACTGAGACGTAGACGAGCCTGACGGCCTCAACCTGGGAATGCGCTTCGAGCTTGTCCAGCGCCGCTTCGATTTGCCGGCGTCGTGTATTGTAGGAAACACCGTCATGTTCCGCGATGGTGCGCACAGAGTTTCCCTGCACCACACCCGCAAGTACCGCGAACTCCGCCGGCGTCAGGCGCGATGTTGCCGGGAGCAGCGCATGCAGACTGTCTGCATCCAGACCGAGACACAAATACCGCCGTTCGCTCTCGAGAACCACGGGATGGAACATGAAAAGCACGCCACCCGGCCCGATCTCGGTTCGGGTCGAAACCGCATCGCTCAAGTTGGCTTGCTCGGGAAACCCCTCCGGGCCGACGATCCGCTTGCCGGATGTGTCATAGACCGCTGCCGCCAGGCCAACGCGTTCCAAGGCCGTGTGCTGCGGAATTGTCGATACCAGCGACAGAGACCGCTCGATCGCGTCCGGGCGCCTGTCGACGGCGGACAAGCCGGGGAGTCCTTGAATGAGCTCTGTCGCCTTGGTCCAGACGTCGCCTTTCTGTCGATTGCGAAACTGCACCTGCTGCCTGTGGGTTGGGATTGGTTTCCGGTTGGGGCGCTCGCATAAATGTCGGCGAGCGAGACACTGCGTCAACTCCGTAGACGTCTCAGCACTTGACGGCTTACAAGCGGGAAGTCGGTTGCGCGGGCTTCCAACTTCGCGGTGGTCCAAGAAACACACCCCGCAGCTCGCCGGTCAAGAGAATTCGAGCGGGCAAGGGCATGCCAACGGAGAATGCCCGCGCAAAGCGAATGTCAAAGAGGGGCTCGAAGCCGTCATTTGACCATTTCTGTCGGTCTTTATGGCTCGGGACTCATCCGTCTCGGTCAATCCACTAGGTGCCGCGCCCGCCTTCGACCGGAAAGACAAAGCACCGGTCCCGCCGGATCATGATCCACAGAGGCATCCCCGGTTTCGGCAGGAACACCGAGGGCACGGTCGCCTTCAGGATGGCGCCGTCATGGTCCATCCGGAACTCGACAAGGCTTTCGGACCCCATGAAGCGCGCGCGCTGGACGACGCCGCGCGCCGGGGATCCGTCGCGCGCGGTTGGATTGGGGCCGCGCCCGTCGCGGTCGAAGTCGATCTTCAGATGCTGCGGGCGGATCACGATGTCGACTTCGGTGCCGTCAGGCACGCCCGGCGCAAGGAAATGACCGAAGGGCGTGTCGGTCAGCGCGCCCCGCACCGTGCCGCGGATCACGTTGACGTCGCTGAAGAACGCCGCGGCGGCCTGATCCACTGGGGCGTTGTAGACGTTGTAGGGCGCGCCCTGCTGAACGATCCGCCCGTCACGCATCAGCGCGATGTCATCGGCCATGCGCATCGCCTCGTCCGGTTCGTGCGTCACCAGCAGGACGGCGGTGCCCTCTTCCTTCAGGATGTCCAGCGTTTCGTCGCGGATTCCGTCACGCAGGCGGTTGTCGAGGCCCGAGAACGGTTCATCCATCAGCATGATCTTGGGGCGCGGCGCGATGGCGCGGGCCAGCGCGACCCGCTGCTGCTCGCCGCCGGACAACTCGTGCGGGTAATGGTCGGCGTGGCGCAAGAGGTGCACGCGGTCCAGTTGCTCCTCGGCGCGGCGGCGTTTGTCGGCCTTCGGCCCGGTCAGTCCGAAGGCGACGTTGTCGGCCACCGTCAGATGCGGAAACAGTGCGAAGTCCTGGAACATCAGCCCGATAGAGCGGCGTTCCGGCGGGACGCGAAAGGCGGTGTCGCAGATCAGCTGTCCATCGACATGGATTTCGCCGGAATCCTGCATGTCCACGCCCGCGATGATCCGCAGGGTGGTCGACTTGCCGCAGCCGGACGGGCCCAGCAGGCAGGTCACCTGCCCCGGGTTTACCGTCAGAGACACGTCATCGACGACAGCCCGCCCGCCGAAACGGCGAACGAGATGCCGGACGTCGAGTCTTGGCGGTGTGCCTGCCATGCCAGCCTTTCAAAGCCCGAGCAGTTTCATCGGACTTTGGCCGGGATACCAGCGCCCCGCCCAACCCGCAACTGCCGGCGGGCCGGTAGCGGGGCGCGGCGTATCACCCCAGTCAGATCGTGGCGTTCACGTTGCCCCCGTCCAGGAGGATGTTCTGCCCGACGATGAAGCCCGCAAACTGCGAACACAGGAAGGCGCAGGTAGCGCCGAATTCCTCGACCGTGCCGTAGCGTCCAGCGGGGATTTCATTCCACACGCTTTGCGTGGCGGCTTCGATCGAGATGCCCTGCCGATCGGAAATGCCCTTGTCCAGCGCCTCGCGGCGGGCGGTGGCATGGCTGCCGGGCAGCAGGTTGTTGATCGTGACGCCCGACTTGGCCACCTGCCGCGCGGTGCCCGCGACATATCCGGTAAGCCCCGCACGGGCCGAGTTGGACAGGCCAAGCACCGGGAGCGGCGCCTTGACCGACTGGCTGGTGATGTTGATCACCCGGCCCCAGCCCCGTTCGGCCATGCCCGGCACCAGCGCCTTCATCAGCGCGATCGGAGTCAGCATGTTTGCGTCCAGCGCCTTGATGAAGTCCTCGCGCTCCCAGTCGGTCCACATACCCGGCGGCGGTCCGCCGGCATTCGTCACGAGGATGTCAACCTGCCCGGCGGCGTCCAGCACGCGCGCACGGGTCGCCGCGTCCACGATGTCGCCGGACACGGCCGTAACCTCGACACCATGAGCGGCGCGCAGCGCCTCTGCCGCGGCCTCCAGCGGCCCCGCGGTGCGCGCGTTCAAGACAAGATCGACACCCGCCTCGGCAAGTGCCGCGGCGCAACCATACCCCAGCCCCTTCGACGAGGCCGTCACAAGGGCGCGTTTGCCCCGAATTCCAAGGTCCATCACGTGTCCTCCAATGCAATCCGGGTTTCCCTATCATCGGGGTCCGGCAGGCGGAAGAGGCGCGACTCGGACTGTACGCGGGACTGACGCCCCCGCCCGCACAATCCTGCTGCACCGCGGGCATTGTCCGCGCGCAAACCCCATGCCATCCGCCAAACCCCCGCCCGAGTTGACCTGAAGCGGTCGCGATCCGTAGGGTTTCCCCCAATTGGGGGCGGTCGAAAGGCAAGACGGGGACGGTGTCCCGGCGGTTGCGCCGATCGGCAAGCATCGGTGGCCAGATGACGACCCACGACAGCCGTTTATTGAACTCCGCCACTCCGGGGCTTCCGGTCTATGACGCACAGGACGTATGCGTGGCCGTTGGCGTGAACCTTGGCGATCCGATCGGCGACGCGTCAGAGCTTGTGCTGGATGACGTCTATCACCTTACCCCCGGCGCAAGAGCCCGGCGCATCGCCATTTCGATGGAACACGGACTGGACAGGCTGACCATCGCGCAGGGCACCGAGATCGGGCAGCCGGGCGCGCGGCTTTACCTTGATTGCCTGGCCACCCTGATGGCGCCCGATGGCACGACGGTCGAGGCGCTGGTCCTTGTGGCGCTCGACCCCGGGTCGCAGTTCATCGCGCAGGTCTGCCTGATGCCCTTTGCAACACTCGTGCCCCGTACCGACTATGCGCTGGTTTCGGTGGACCGAAAGGGCGCGCAGGACCGGTTCGCAGAGCAGGCCTGCGCCTCTTTCGCGCGAGGCACGAAGATCACGCTTGGCACCGGCGAGCAGCGCGCGATCGAGCTTCTGCAACCCGGCGACAAGATACTGACGCGTGGCAATGGCGTTCAGCCCATTCGCTGGATCGGCCAGCGCACGGTGCGGGCCCAGGGCGCGCGGGCGCCGGTGGTGATCCGGCCCGGTGCGCTCAACAACATCGACGCATTGTCGCTCAGCCCCAATCACCGGGTCTTCATCTACCAGCGCGAGGACCGGCTGCGCACCGGACGGCGCGAAGTGATGGTGCGCGCGGAAATGCTGGTCAACGGCGCGACAGTCGTGCGCGGCGAAGGCGGATTCGTGGACTATTTCCAACTGCTCTTCGACAACCATGAAATCGTGTATGCCGAGGGAATCGCAACAGAATCCCTGCCGCTGGACGCAGCGACGCGGCCGGCCCTGCCCAAGGAGCTGCGCGATCGGATCGGCCGCGACCATGCCCCGCGCACGGGCCCCCGGGCGTTCGAGGTGCCCGACGGTGCGCTGGACGGACAGACCGCAACAGACGTGCTGCGCGCCGCCTCGGCCGGCTAGGACGGCCAGACCGGCTTGACGGCGCCGCTTGCGGCTTTCACCATGACCGGGTCAAGGGGGCTGCGCCATGAAATCACTCCTTGTAGCCAGTGATCTTTCATCCCGCGGTGACCGTGCGATCGAGCGTGCGGCCCAATTGGCTGCGGCCAGCGGCGCGGCGCTTGTCATCGTTCATGTGATTGACGGAGATCTGCCCGAGGAAGCCGCCAAGGCATTGACGAAGAAAGCACAATCCTGGCTGGCCACGACGGCGGAGCGGGCCGGGGCGCACGCCCGGATCATGGTGCGCGCGGGCGATGCCAGCCATGATATCCACGCTTTGGCGGACGAGATCGGCGCCGGACTCGTGGTTCTTGGCACGCATCGGTCGCGGCCGCTGATGGACCTGTTCCGCGAAACGACCGTGGAGCGGCTGGTGCGCATGGGCCGTCAGCCGACCCTGATCGTGCGCGATCCGGTCGGCGGACCCTACGGCAGCATCCTTCTGGCGATGGATTTCTCTCCGGCCGCCGCCCGCGCCGGGGCGTTGGCCCGGCAGATCTCACCCGGCGCAAGGCTGCACGGGTTTCACGCGATTCACGTTCCATTTCAAGGCATTACGGATATCCACGGCCATGCGACGGACATCGGGTTCCAGGTGCGCGAGGCCGAGGCCGAACTGGCCGCATGGGGCCGCGGCGCGGATCCGGACGTGGCGGAGGCGACGGAGGTGGAGGCGGGGGCGCTGCATGAGGTGCTGGAACGCCAGGTGGCGCGGCACGCACCTGACCTGCTGGCGCTTGGCGCGCATGGGCGCAGCGGCAAGGCCCCGTTTCTATTGGGAAGTTTCGCCAACGACCTGATGCGGAACGCGCCCTGCGACGTGCTGATCGCCCGGGGATGAGCGCCAGGGCCGGATGCGGCACAACGTCGGCATCGCGTCGGCATCGCGTCGGCGCGGCCATGAACGGACCACGCGGAAGGGCAGCTTGCGGACCTGCCGCTCGCCCGGCGCGGGGATGAGCACCCAAGCCCGACGCGGCACAACGTCGGCACAACGTCGGCATCGCGTCGGCGCGGCCATGAGATGAAGGGGCGCGGACGTGATCCATCGCGGGCGACGCGCGTTGCCGGGCGGCTGGCGGCTGGATCCAGAGGCGCGCGACTGCGGCCGCAGCGCATCGAGGCGGGCCGCGCGACGGGGCGGATGGGCGCGGCACGCACACCGGACAGGATGGCGCGCCCGATGGGCGAGCCGGGGCAGCGCGGGCTGGTCTGGTCGATGAACGGCATGGGCGCACGCGATGCATCTGCATGGCCATCATTTCTGCCAGATGGCGGCGGATGGCCCCGGCCCGCTGCGCGACACGCTGCCGATGCGGCCCGACGAGCGGCGCGAGATCGCCCCTGCCGCCGACACTCCCGGCGACTGGATGTTTCACTGTCACTTGCTGTCACATCGGGCGGGCGGGATGATGGCGTGGCTGCGGGTGATGACCCAAGGGCGTCGTCGGCGGGACCCGCCGCATCGGGTTTGCCCGTGACCTGAATGGACAAGGGACGCCCCGGGGTGGACATCGGGCCGGGGGATGGGCACGCTTTGCCGCGGCGAGGGCTGCGACGGGGAGGACGGGATGGCGCCGGAAGAGTTCGACGTGGTCATCAACGGCGGCGGCCCGGTGGGCATGGGACTGGCCATCGAACTGGGTCAGCGCGGCCTGCGCGTCGCGGTGGTGGAGCGCCACGTCGAGCCGCAGCCGATCCCCAAGGGCCAGAACCTGACCCAGCGCAGCAGCGAGCACTTCATCGCCTGGGGATGCCTTGACGAGATGCGCCGGGCCCATCCGCTGCCCAAGGGCGCGGGCATCGGCGGGATGACGAGCCACGGCACGCTGTTGTCGGGGTGGCACTATGACTGGCTGAACCGGGCCAGCGTGCGCGCCTACTACTTCGCCGACAATGCCCGGCTGCCGCAATACGCCACCGAGCGTGTGTTGCGCGCACGGGCAGCGGCGCTGGACGGTGTGCAGGTGCTTTATGGCTGGAGCGGGGTGGAGATTTCGCAGGACGCCGGGGGGGTGACGCTGACCGCCGAGGACGCGGGCGGCGCGCGGCGGATGCTGCGGGGGGGCTGGCTGGTGGGGTGCGACGGCAGCCGGTCCTTCACGCGACAGGCCGCGGGAATCACCGAGACACGGTCCGACCACGACAGGCTTATGGCGCTTCTGGTGTTCCGGTCCGAAGCCCTGCACGCATTGCTGGAGCGCTATCCGGGCAAGGCGTTCTACAACGTGCTGCATCCCGACCACGACGGCTACTGGCTGTTCTTCGGGCGTGTGGATCACGGGGTGAGCTGGTTCTTTCATGCCCCGGTCCCGCCGGGTACGACGGCGGACAATTTCGACTTCACCGCCTTCCTGCACCGCGCGGTGGGAGAGCCGTTCGAGCTTGCGCTGGAGCATGTGGGCTTTTGGGACCTGCGCGTGTCCATGGCGGACGCCTACCGCAAGGGCCGGGTGTTCATCGCGGGAGACGCGGCGCACAGCCATCCGCCCTATGGCGGCTATGGCATCAACACCGGCTTCGAGGATGTGCGGAACCTTGGGTGGAAGCTGGCGGCACAGGTGCAGGGCTGGGGCGGGCCGGGCCTGCTGGACAGCTACGAGGCCGAGCGTCGGCCGGTCTTTGCCTCGACCGCGAAGGATTTCATAGAGCGCTTCATCGAGGCGGACCGGGATTTCCTGCGCCGCCATCATCCCGACCGGGACCGGGCGGCGTTCGAGGAGGCGTGGGCGTCGCGCAATCTCGACGCCGAGGAGGTGAACGTGTTCGAGCCGAATTACGAAGGCTCGCCGCTGGTAGGCGGGCCGGGGGCGCCAAGCGCGCGCGGGCGGCATCAGCGGGCGGCGCGGGCCGGGCATCACCTTGCGCCGCCCTCTGCCGAGGGGGGCGACGCGATGCTGGCGCGGCTGGGCGCGGGGTTCACCCTTTTGACCGTGGCGCCCGAGGGGGACGAGGCGCGGGCGATGCGCGCCGCGGCCGGGGCGCTTGGCGTTCCGCTGGAGATCGCGGCGCTGGCCGGGGACGAGGCGCGGGCCTACGAGGCGCAGGCCGTTCTGGTGCGGCCCGATCACTTCGTGGCATGGACCGATCGCGCGGGCGAAACCGGCGCCGATGCGCTGGCGCGGGCCGCGGGACATGGGCAGGTGGGGCGATGAGCGACCGGCAAGAAACGACCGATGTGCTGGTGATCGGCGGCGGGACCGCCGGGTTCGGCGCGGCGGTGGCCGCCGGGCGGCAGGGGTTGCGCGTGACGCTGGTCGAGGCCACCAGCAAGGTGGGCGGCGTGATGGCCTTTTGCCCCGGGATGCCCTGGGGCGGGGGCTATCCGGTTGGACGGTCCATCGGCGGGCTGATGGCGGAACTGACCGCGCGGCTGGCCGCGATGGACCCGCCGGCGGCAGAGACGCGGGACTGCGCGCTGGCCAATTTCGGGCCGGAAGTCCTTTATGACCACGACATCGCCACGCTGACCATGTTCGAGATGCTGGAAGAGGCGGGCGTGCGGACGCGGCTGAACGCCATGGCGCTGCACCCGGTGATGGAGAACGGGCGGATCGCCCGGGTGGAGTGCTGCGACCGCAACGGCACCTTCGGCGTCGTGCCCCGGATCGTGATCGACTGTTCCGGGGACGGCGACATCTCGGCCAAGGCGGGGGTGCCGCACGTGATGGGCGATGCCAGCGGCAACATGATGGCGGTCACGATTTCCTTTCACATGATCGGGGTGGACCGGGACGCGGCCTTTGCAGAGCCGGATCCTTATTTCACCCGATATGCCGCGCGGGGCGTGGCCGAGGGGCGGCTGCATCCCGACCTCTCACAGCTTTACCTGATGAAGGGATTTCATCCCGGCACGGTCTTCTGCAACTCGGTCCATGTGCGCGGGGTGGATGGCACCGACCCGGTGGCGGCGGGCCGCGCCACGCAGGAAGGGCGGCGGCGCTGTCACCAGCTGGCGCGGTTCCTGCAAAGCGACGTTCCGGGGTTCGCGCAGGCCCATATGGCGATGCTGTCGCCGACGGTGGGTGTGCGGGAAACGCGCAAGTTGCAGGGCGTCTACAGGCTGACGGGGGCGGACCTTGCGCGCGGCACGCGGTTCGCGGACGGGATCGTGGCCTGCGACAACCCCGTCGATGACGTGATGCGCGCGGATGGCGACATGACCCACGACGCGGCCCTGCCCCGGGGCAGTTACTACACCATACCCTTCCGGTCGCTGATCCCCGAGGGCGTGACGAACCTGATGTTCGCGGGGCGCATCCTGTCGGCGGACCCGGTGGCCTTCGCCTCTGTCCGGGGGATGCCGCAGTGCATGACGATGGGACAGGCCACGGGCACCGCTGCCGCGCTGGCCCTGCGCGACGGTGTTGCCGTGCAGGACGTCCCCGTCGCCGAACTGGTGGAACGGCTGTCGGCACAGGGGGTCAACAGGCTGGCCTGCGAGGCGGCGGCGGCCTAGTGCGGACATCGGTGTCGGGCGCAACGAAACGGTGCTTGGAGCCCAGAGTCACAAATGCTGTGATTTTCATGAGTGTCCGCTAATTGGAAGCCTTCGATGCCGCACTTCGCTGTGCGCGTAGCTGACAGGTCACTCAGCCGACTCTCAATGCTATTCGGCGTTGATGCCCATCCTCCAAAGCAATTGATTAAACCGGTCTTGCCCATAGAAGGGTTCTCCTCTGTATGCCATCAACGGCACACCCCAATGCCCGAGGTCGAGCATCGCGTGATGATTGTTTTCAAGCTCATGCGCGACGTCATGCCAAGGCGCGCTTTCCAGGACCTGATCATGCTGCAATCCAATGCGCGTCATGCCGTCACGAAGAAATCCGCTTTGGTCCCAGTTTGGGTTGGCTCCGTTCCAAAGACCTCGACCAATGTGATCGAGAAAAGCGAGGCTCTTTCCCGCTCGGCTTGCGCCAACAAAAAGCCGGTAGAGCCTTTCGATCAGGGGCTGTTCCTGTGTTGCGATCCAGACAGAACCCGGTTCAAACTGAATAGGAGACGGGTCTGGGTAGGCGTAGGGCAATTGCAGATAGGCCGCCGTTCGCTCTGTGTCGGTCTTGAAGTAGCGCTGCTCGACCTCACCTCGGTCCTTGGTGGCTTGTGGCATCCGCAACACGATTCCCAAGACTGGGCGAATGACTACATCGACCTCGCGTTGTGACAGCCAGATTAACCGGTCGAGCAAAAAGTAGCAGTAGTCGCTTTGAAGCGAATACCAAACGTCAACACGTGGTTTTGTGGGCATCTGTCTGATCTATCCCTTTGATACGCAATCTTTGCTCGGCTCAATTGCTGACGCAATTACGCGAACGGAGAAACGGGCTCAACTAACCCTAAACTCTCACCATCATTTGACCGTACCCGTGTCGCAATAGAAAACTGCGAAGCGGGCTTTGCAGTCTCATTGAACAATGTCCGTTTCGTCCCGCATGGCCGTCGTTCAGGCGCGAGGCGGCGAAGGTCAGCTTTCCACCCGCGCGACGGGGGCTAGGGGACCGGGCTTTGGTCGCTTTGGGCGTCGTGTGGTCGTCCGGGTGTTTCTTGCGGGCTTGCGACGTCTGCCGTCACCGGCTGGTCTGTCCTGCTCTGCCCCTAGCCGACGAGGTATCGCACGAAGGCGAAGCGGTGCCCGCCGGGCGACCAGCAGGGCACGTTCAGCGTGCCCTGCCCGCCGAGAAATCGGGCAAGAACGGTCGTGCCCGCAGTCGCGAGGTCGAGCAGGCGAAGCTCTACCGGGCGGTTTGCCGGATGGCCGCGCGTTCCGGGCAGGTAGGACAGGTAGAGGACGTGCCGCCCGTCCGGGGCGGGATGGGGGAACCAGTTGACGCGGTCGTCGGACGTCATCGGCTCTGGTCCGGTGCCATCGGGGGCCATGCGCCACAGGTCCATCGACCCGCCCCGGTCCGAGTTGAACCAGATGTGCCGCCCGTCCGGGCTGTAGTCCGGGCCGTCATAGTGGTGCGGTCCCGAGATCAGGACGGTTTCCGCGCCGCCGCCTGCGGGAATGGTGGCGATGCCGAACTGACCGTCACGCAGGCAGGTGCAGGCCAGCCGCGCCCCGTCCGGGGACCAGCCGTGCCACCAGCTGGGGGCGTTGGGCGTGACAAGCTGCGGCTGGCCGCCGTTGGCGGGCAGGGTATAGACCTGCGACGTGCCCCGGCCCGGCGCGTTCGACACCACAAGTGTCCGGCCATCGGGCGAGATGCCGTGGTCATTGTTCAGCGCGGCAAGCGCGCCGGTATCGATCGGGACTAGGCGCGGGCTGTCGAGGGGTACGCGAAAAAGCCGCCCGCCGCCATTCACGAACAGGCTGGCGCCGTCGGGCGCCCAATTGGGCGCCTCTATGTGGCCGTCGTGATCCAGGAGGGTCTCTGCCCGGCCGGTGCCACGGTCGAAGATCTGGAGCAGGCTGCGCATCATGTCACCCGATCGGGGGGCGGTCAGCCCCGGACCTGCCCGGCTGCCAGCCCTTCGGCCAGCCGCGACAGACCCGCCACGGGCGGGAAAAGCACCGCCTGCACGGCGTGGTAGATGTCGGGTTTGCCGGCGAACTGGGTCGATGCGGGCTTGCCTTGGTCGTCGATCTCGGGGAACCAGCCGCCGCGCGCATGGTCGATGAAATGCGCCTCGGCGAAGTGCCACATCCGGCGATACCAGACCTCGTCCTCCGCGGACCGGTCGAGCTTTATCAGCGCGGCAAGCACGCCGATCGCCTCTGTCACCGGCCACCAGTAGCGGTCGCGCACGTCCGGCGTGCCGTCGGGGTTCAGGGTATAGACAAGGCCCCCGCGTTCGGGGTCCCAGGCGTCGTCCAGCGCCTGCTGAACGACGCGTCGCGCCGTTTGCGGGCTGCCGTCATCGGGGCGGCCGCGCAGGTCCCAGAATTGCAGGAGCAGCCGCCCCAGTTCCAGCGAATGGCCCGGCGTCGTGCCCGCCGGGCGGAACATCGGATTGCCCGAATAGCCGGGATCCACCTGCCAGCCGGCCGTGTAGTGTTCGGGCAGGCGCCAGCCATGCGCCGGGGCGATGCGGCCAAGGAAGAAGTCGAGGATGCGGCCCGCGCGGTCGAGATAGACGTCGCGCCCGGTCGCCTCGAACGCGGTCAGCAGGGCCTCGACCCCGTGCATGTTGGCGTTCATCCCGCGATAGGACGAGAACGGCGACCAGTCCCGGTTGAACTCGTCGCTGAAAAGACCGGGGCCGTCTTCCCAGAAATGCGCGTCGAGGATGGCGGTGGCGTCGTCGATCAGCCGGTCGGCGTCGGGATGGCCCGCCATGCGCGCGCTGGCGCCGGCCAGCAGCACGAAGACATGGCCATAGGCCAGCTTGCGCCCGTCGCTGACCGTGTCGCCGCGCAGCCCGTAGACGTATCCGCCGTGGGTCGCGTCGCGGTGGTGCGACCAGAGGTAGGCCATGCCGGCGTCGACGATCGCCTTGGCGTCGGCGCGCCCGGCCAGATGGCCCAGCGCGTAGGAATGCACCATGCGGCTGGTCGAATGCAGCTCTTGCGGGGCGTCGGGCAGCGGGGTGCCGCCGGTGCCAAGCACATGGAACCCCGCCACCGGATGCAGGCTGGCGGCGTGGAAATCGAAGAGACGGTCGGCCTCTGCCCGCAGGAAGGCGAGATGAACGGGATCGTCGAGCCAGAAGTCACCGGGACCGGACGGCATTTTGGGGGAAGCGATGGGCATTGTGACCTCTTGTTGACCAACAGACGAACCGGATGGCGGGGACGCCCCGAACCGCTGCCGCGCGCCATCCCTGCCGGCGTCACGTGTAGCGCCATGGCCGGGAACGCTCAATCGGGGTTCGGGCGGCCGGGCAAGAAGCCCGGGGGCCGCGATCCCGTTGGGGACGGGCCGTCGGACGGGACGGCACCGCCCCGGGCAGCCGCCACGCCGGGGGTGCGCGCGTCTTGCTCCGAGGTTGCGGCGGCGCGCCAAGGGAACAGAGGCGGGCCATGTCACGCACGGCTCTGTTGACGGGCGCGCAGCTTTGGCCCCATGATCCTAAATTATATCAATAGGACAACTTGGCAGGGCATGGAGAGCACCAGAGGCCAGAATCCGGGGACGAACGCGGCGCTTTCGGGCGACGTGCTGGTCGTCGGCGCGGGAACGGCCGGCCTTCCCGCCGCGATCTTCGCCGCGCGGCGCGGGGCGCGGGTGATCCTTGCCGAGGCAGAGGCAACGCCCGGCGGCACGCTGCGGCGCGCGGCCGGGCATGTGAGCGCCGGGGGCACGCGGCTTCAGCGCGAGAAGGGGATCGAGGACAGCCCCGAGGCGCACAGCGCCGACGTCGCGCGGATCACGGGCGGAACGGCCGACCCGGAGATGGTGGCGCGGGCCTGCCAGATGGCGCCGCGCACGGTCGCGTGGCTGGACGAACTGGGGCTGGACTGGGACCCGGCCTGCCCCGCGATTCTGCACGCGCTGGAGGCCTATTCGGTGCCGCGCACCTACTGGGGGCGCGACCGCGGGCGGTCCATCGCGGCGGTGCTGGTCCCGGAACTGGAACGCGAGATCGACGCGGGGCGGATCGCCTTCCTGCCGCGCCACCGGCTGGAGGCGCTTGAGCAGGGCGGGGGCACTGTCACCGGCGCCCGTTTCCGCCGCGCGGACGGCGGCGTGGCGCGGATCAGCGCGGCGCAGACCGTGCTGACCAGCGGCGGCTATACCGCGAACCCGGCGCTGTTTGCCGAGATGACGGGCGGGCTGCCGCTGTGCGGCGGGGCCGAGCCCGCGAACACCGGCGCGGGCCTGACCGCCGCGCGCGAGATCGGCGCGGCAGTGCGCCCGGCGCGGCATTTCCTGCCTCATGTGGGCGGCATAGAGGATCCGCCGGGCAGCCGCCGGACGGCGCGCGCAGACAATCCCGTGCTGATGCCCGCGCGCCAGCCTTGGGAGATCTATGTCGACAGCGATGGCCGCCGCTGCCTGCGCGAGGACGAACCGGACCGCGTGGTGCAACAGCGGGCCATGACCGGGGTGCGGGAGATGACGTTCTGGATCGTCTGGGACGCCGCGATCGACGCCGCCGCGCCCGACCTCCTGCCGACGTGGCGGGGGCCGCGGCTGGAGGCCGCCTGGGCCGATCATCCCGCGTTCAGCAGGGCCGATACGCTCCACGATCTGGCGCGCACGGCTGGCATGGATCCGGGCGGGCTGGCCGAGACCGTCGCAGCGTGGAACGCGGCGCTGGCCTCGGGCGCACCCGATCCCCTGGGCCGGACACACCGCCCCGCCGCCATCGCGACACCGCCCTTCTTCGCGGTGCGCAACCACGGAACCACGGCCACCTCCAGCGGCGGGCTTGTGGTCGACCCGGACTGCCGCGTCCTCGACACGCAGGGCCGGCCCATCGCCGGGCTGTTCGCCGCCGGAGAAATCCTGGGGCGAGAGCTTTTGTCCGGCAACGCCTTCGTCGGGGGGATGTCGATCACCCCGGCGCTCGCCTTTGGGCGCCGGCTCGGAGAAGCCGGGCTCGTCTGGTAACCAACGAAACGAACCTCAGCAGGGAGAACACATGATGCTGAAAAACTGGAAGACCGTATCACTGGCCGCCGCGGCGGGCCTTGCGCTGGCCACGGCCCCCGCGCTGGCGCAGACGCTGCGCGTCGGCGTCTGGGACCTGCCGCCGGGCAAGGGCAACCCCTTTACCGGCCGCTCGGTGCCGTCCATTTTCGTCTGGGACGCGGTGTTCGATCCGCTGGTGCGGATCGGCGAGGATGGCAGCGCGCAGCCGGTGCTGGCCGAAAGCTGGGAAGCGGTCGAGCCGACGCGCTGGCGCTTCAACCTGAAGGACGGCATCGCCTTTTCGAACGGCGCGGCGTTCAACGCCGACGCGGTGGTCGCCACCATAGAGTACCTGATGACCGAGGATGGACGCGCCTCTTCCGTCGGGGGCGAGGTGCGCAACATCAGCGGGGTCGAGAAGGTCGATGACATGACCGTCGATATCCTGACATCCGGCCCCGATCCGGTGCTGCCCAACAAGCTGGGGCTGGTCTACATCGTCGAGGCGGGCGCATGGGCCGAGCTTGGTCCCGAAGGCTATGCCGAGACGCCGGTGGGCACCGGGTCCTTCGAGGTGACCGGCTGGGGCACTGGCGACGCGCAACTGTCCGCGAACGAGGCAAGCTGGCGGGCGCCCGAGATCGACGGCGTGACCGTGATCGAGCTTCCCGAGCGGGCCGCGCGGCTTCAGGCGCTGCTTTCGGGGCAGATCGACGTGGGCTTTGGTTTCTCGCCGGACAACATCGCGCAGATGGAAGGCGCCGACATGGAGGTGGTGGCCACGCCCGCGCCGCAGGTGATGTCGCTTGCCTTCACCACCGAAGCGCATCCCGACAGCCCGTTCAACGACGTGCGGGTGCGGCAGGCGGCCAACCTTGCCGTCAACCGCGATCTGATCGCCGAGGTGCTGCTGGGCGGTCTGGGCAATGGCGCCGGGCAGGCCGGCACGCCGGCGGCCTTCGGCTATGACCCGTCGCTGCCGTCCTATCCCTACGATCCCGAGAAGGCGCGCGCGCTTCTGGCCGAGGCGGGCTATGCCGACGGGATCGACATAACGGCGCATGTGGTCGTGGGCTCTTTCCCGGCCGACAGCGAGATCTATCAGCAGGCGGCGATCGATCTGGGCGCGGTGGGCATCAACGTGGAACTTCAGCAGATCCGGTTCCCCGAATGGCTGGATTTCTTCCTGAACAACACCTGGCCCGGCGAGATGTTCGGATCGTCGTGGAACACGGCCCCCTACATGGACACGATCCGGCCCTACACCTACATGACCTGCGCCAAGCGTGTTCCGCACTTCTGCGACGAAAGCATGACACCGCTTTATGACGCGACCTATGCAGAGTTCGACCCCGCCGCGCGCAGCGCGCTGCTGCATGAACTGCACGCCCTGACGATGGAGGTGCTGCCGGCGCTGTTCCTTGTCGAGCAGGTGGACGTGACCGGCGTTGCGCCGAACGTGCAGGGGCTGACCTACGTCAACCGCAGCGTCAACTACGACAACGTGACGATGAGCGAGTGACGCGAAACGGCCCGGCGCGTGGGCGCCGGGCCGCTGTGGCAGAGACGCCCGGCGCCCACGCGCCGGGCGTTTTCCTTTACGCGTCAGCCGGTGACGCGTGTCACCAGCGCGGCGACATGGGCCTGTACGGCGACAAGATCGCGCGGCGCGTCGTCGGGACGGCCGGCGAGGTCGGCCTCGACCCGCGCAAGCCGGACAGAGATATCGGCGACTTCCTCCAGCAGCGCGTGCAGCGTCGCAGCAAGCCGGTCGATATCGCCAGTGCCCAGCAGCGCGCCAACGGCGATATCTGGGCTGTCGGGGACTTCGGTATCGCGGACAGGGGCTTCGCGGGTCATGCGGCGCCTCCCTTGATTGCGGTCACGCGGCCCCATGGGGTGCACCAGCGGCGCGGGTCCGCCTCTGCCGCGGGACCGTCGGTGCCGGCGATGTACCATTTGTCGAGACGCGCGGTTTCGAACCCTGCGGTCCGGGCGACCTCTTCGATAACGAGATGACGGTACGGCTCCCAATACGGCTCGTCGATCAGCTGGCTGTACCATTTCAACAGCGTGTCGCGGAACGGGTCGCCGATCAGCCGGTTTTCCAGCGTGACCAATACGCCCCCCGGGCGCAGCACGCGATGCGCCTCTGCAAAGGCGGCGCGGATGGCGCTTTCGGGCATCTCGTGCAGCACCATCGTGATGACGGCAAGATCGGTTGACCCGTCCTCGTGCGGGAGCCTTTCGATATCGGCCTGCCGCCAGCGGATCGCCTGACCGCGCACCGTCGCCATCTTGCGCCCGAGCTTCAGGCAGGGATCGGCAAGGTCTATGCCCTCGACCTCTGCCCCGGGCCAGCGGCGTTTCAGCGAGAAAGTGGTCTTGCCGAAGCCGCAGCCCAGATCGAGGACGCGCTCGGGCGCGCGGTCAAGCTCGATCTCGTCGACGAACTGGTCATGAAGCTGGAAATCGGAATTGCGCCCGACGTGAACGATACGCGCGCCCAGAAGATAGATCGCGGCGCCAAGATCTTCCCGCCAGATGCCGCCGGACTGGCGGTGGTAGTCGAAGGTGTAATAGGCGGGATATTCGAAGCCCTCGGTGTCTTCCAGCGTGCCAAGATCGCCGGGCGCGGGGCGCAGGGCCTCTGCGATTTCGTCCGCGCGGGCATCGACGATGCGTTCGCACAGCCGCCACGTCCGGTCCTGGATATGGCGGTGCATCCATTGAAAGCCGGGCGCCGAGGGCAGCGCCTGTGTCATCGGCTCTGCCTCTGCCTGCGTGGCGGGGGCGCTGTCGCGGGCGACCGCCGCCTCGAATTCCGCGCGCAGGTCGGCGAAGTCCTTGGCCATCCAGCGCCGGCGCAGGGCCAGAAGCGTGGTCAGCGACGGCAGGCTGTCCGCCGGCCAGTCGAGCAACGCGTCTATCGTCGGCGGCGTGCCCGCCGGGGCCTCGTCCAAAGGTGCCATACGTTCCTTCCTCCTGATCGAGCCTGCCGCACCCGGCGCCGCACCTGCCCCGTTGACAGGGGCGCCGGACTCAGAATGATATAACTATAAAACAACCTTCACCGTCGCCGCAACGGACGAGCAGGGCCTGAATGACCGCAGAAGCCATTTCCGCCGGCCCGATCCTGTGGATCACGCTGTCGACGCCCGACCTGGACGCGTCGCTTTGGGCGTGGGACGCGGGGCTTGGCCTGACCGTGCAAGAGCGCGGGATCGTGTCGGGCACGCTGGCCGGGGCCTATGGGGCGCCCGCGCTGTCGGGCGCGCGCTGGGCGCTTCTGGGCGGGCGGCTGGGCGGCATCCGCCTGATCGAGACAGAGGCGGGGGCCGATGACGACGCGCCACTTGCCTCGCTGGGCTGGGCGGCGGCGGAGCTTTCCGTGGCGGACGCCGACGCGGCCTGCGGCAGGGCGGTTCGGGCGGGCTTTGGTCTGCTTGGCGCGCCGCGTCCGCTGGGGTCCAACCCGGCGATCCGGGCCGGACAGGTGGCGCCCCCCGGCGGCGGGGCTTTGTACCTGACCGACATCCGGGCCTATGACGGGCCGCTTGACCTGTGGCGCGCCGGGCGCGCGGTGGACCGTGCCTTCATCGCCGTACTGGCAACGGGGGAGATGGAACCGGACCGCGACTGGCTGGAGGCCGGGGGCGTGGGCAAGAAGGTGACGGACCGGCCGGTCGCCGTGCCGGTCCTGCAGCACAGCCTGGGGCTGGCGGCGGACGCGACGATCCGTATCTCTTCGCTGCAACTGGCCGGGGGCTGTCTGATCGAGATCGACGCCTACCCGGATGGCACGCCAGACCGCGCGGCACGCGGCGGCTGGCCGGCGGGTGTGGCGATGGTGACGCTGGCGACCGCGGCACCGCCGCCGGGAGGTCAGCCACGCGCCGAGCCGCCCTATGACGGACGCGCCGCACAGGTCGACCGCCTGCCCGGCGGCGCGATGCTGGAACGGGTGGGGCCATGACGCGCGGCATCGCGATCCGCGACGCGCTGTTGCGCCGGGGGCTGGAGCTTGTGGTGCTTCTGGTCGCGATCAGCACACTGCTGTTTTTTCTGCTGCGGCTGTCGGGCGACCCGGCGGCGGTGCTGGCAGGCGACGAGGCCGACCCCGAGACCGTCGCCCTTATCAGCGCGCGCTACGGGCTGGATGAGCCGCTGCTGGCGCAATACCTGCGCTATATCGTGGCGATGGTGACGCTGGACTTTGGCGACAGCCTGCGCAGCCAGACCGACGCGCTGGCACTGGTGATGGAGCGGCTGGGCTCCACCCTGCTGCTGGCGGTGCTGGCGCTGCTTATCACGGCGGCGATCTCGCTGCCGCTGGGGGCGTGGCTGGGCTTTCGGCCCGATGCGGCAACGCGCAAATGGGTCAACGGGCTGGTCTTCGTGTTGCAGGGGATCCCGGGCTACATCGCCGGTCTGCTGCTGATACAGCTTTTCGTGGTGGAGTTGCGGTGGCTGACCTCGATCGGCAACGCCGGGCCGTCGAGCTGGATCCTGCCGGCGCTTACCCTGGCCTCTTTTCTGGTGCCAAAGATGGTGCGGGTCGTCGCCGCCAACACGGCCGAAGCGATGGCCGAGGACTATATCCGAACGGCCCGCGCGACCGGCGCCTCGGACAGCGAATTGCTGATGAACCACGCGCTGCCCAACGCGGTGCTGGGCGCGACGGCGCTGATCGGCACGCAGTTCGCCTTTCTGATGTCGGGCTCGCTGATCACCGAGGTGATCTTTGCGTGGCCCGGGTTCGGCGCGCTTCTGGTGTCGAGCGTCGAGCGACTGGACTTTCCGGTGGTGCAGGCGGCGGTTTTCGTGATCGCGGTGCTGGTGTCGCTGGTGAACGCCGCGACGGATGTGGCCTTTTCCCTGATCGATCCGCGCCTGAGGGCGGCGGGGTCATGACGGTGCAGGAGACAGGCGCGCGCGGTCTTCTGCCACGACGACCGAGGGGGCTGTCGCTGCGCGCGGCGGACGCGATGCTGGCCATCGGTCTTGGCATGGCGGGGCTTTTGCTGGTGCTGACGCTGGTCTTTGGCCTGAACCCGCCTGCTTCGGCCAACACCGGCAGCCTGATGGCGCGGTTCCGTCCCCCTGCCCTTGACGGTTATCTCTTCGGGTCGGACCAGCTGGGCCGGTCGATGGCCGCGCGGGTTGCGGCGGGAATGCCGTGGTCGCTGGGCATCGCGCTGGTGGCGGCGGTGATCGCGCTGACGATCGGCACCGTCGTGGGGCTGACCGCCGCGTGGGTGCCGGGCTGGCCGCGCCGTGTGATCCGGATGCTGATCGACACGGTCATCGCCTTCCCGAGCCTTGTCATCGCGGTAACGGTGATTGCCCTGCTGGGGCGCGGGTTCTGGCCGCTGGCGGTGACGCTGGGGCTGGCGACATGGCCCATCGCGGCGCGCGTCGTCTATGCCGAGGCCATGAGTATCGTGAAGCGCGAATACGTGGTTGCGGCGGAACTGGCGGGCGTGTCGGGGCCGAAGATCCTGCTGGTGCATGTCCTGCCCGCGCTGCGCCCGACGCTGTTGACGATGTTCGCCTTTACCTTCGCGGACATGCTGATCGCGGAAAGCGCGCTGAGTTTTCTGGGCCTTGGCGTGCCGCTGTCGGCGCCATCCTGGGGCAACATGCTGTCCGAGAGCCGCGAGTACCTGGTGTCCGCGCCATGGATGATGCTGGTGCCGGCGGGGGCCATCGTGTTCGCGGTGGTGGCGCTGAACCTGATCGGCGACGGCATCGCGGCGGCCGCGCGCCGCAGAAGCGGGCGCGCGTCATGAGCGGACTGCTGGAGATAGAAGGCCTTCGGATCGGCTTTCCCGCGCAGGGGCGCGATCCGATCGTGGTGCTGGACGGCATCGGCCTGTCGATCCGGCAGGGCGAGATCCTGGGCCTTGTGGGCGAGTCGGGGTCCGGCAAGTCGATGACGGCGCTGGCGGCGATGGGCCTCTTGCCGCCGGGGGCGCGGGTGCTGGCGGGCACGATCCGGCTGGACGGGCGCGACCTGCTGGCGCAAAGCGAGCGGCAGTGGCGCGAGGTGCGCGGCGGCACGCTGGGCATGGTGTTCCAGGACCCGATGACGGGGCTCAACCCGGTGCGCAGCGTCGGCGGGCTGTTGTCGGAATCGATCCGGCGGCACCAGTCCGTCGGCAAGGCCGAGGCGCTGGAGATCGCCGAGGCGGCGCTGCGGTCCGTCGGCATTCCGGCGGCGCGGGAACGGCTGGCGGCCTTTCCGCACCAGTTGTCGGGCGGGCTGCGCCAGCGGGTGATGATCGCGCTGGCGCTGGTGAACCGGCCCCGCGTCATCATCGCGGACGAACCCACCACCGCGCTGGACGCCACTATTCAGGCACAGATCCTGGACCTTCTGCGCGACCGGCTGCACGAATCCGGCGGGCTGATGATCACCCATGACCTGGGCGTGGCGGCCGAGATCTGCGACCGGATCGCGGTGATCTATCATGGCCGCATCGTCGAGGAGGGGCCGACGCGCGCGGTTCTGGCCGATCCGCGGCATCCCTATACCGCCGGGCTTCTGGCCGCGGTGCCGCGTTTTGACAGCCGCGGGCGGCGGCTGGTGCCCATTCCGGGCCAGCCCCCGGCGCCGAGTGCCCTGCGCGTGGCCTGCTCTTTCCGGCCGCGCTGCGCCTTTGCGACCGATCGCTGCGCGGCAATCCCGGCGCTGGTGCCCGGCGGCGCGGCGCGGCGCGTCGCCTGCCACCATGCGCTGGGACAGGAGGCGGCGGGATGAGCGCGCTCTTGGAAGCCCGCGACCTGTCGGTCGCCTTCGACACGCCGCGCGGACGGGTCCATGCGCTGGACCGGGTGTCGCTGACCGTGCGGCGGGGCGAGACGGTGGGCCTTGTCGGGGAAAGCGGGTCGGGCAAGTCGACGCTGGCGATGGCGCTGATGCGGGCCGTCGCGCCCACGGGCGGGTCGATCCTGTTCGACGGTCAGGAGATCGGGCACCTGTCGCGCCGCGCGCTGCGCCCCTTGCGGCGGCGCTTCCAGATGGTGTTTCAGGACCCCTACGCCAGCCTCGACCCGCGCATGAGCGTGCGCCGGATCGTCACCGAGCCGCTGGTCGCGCAGGACTATGGCACGCGCGCGCGGATCGAGGCGCGGTTGCAGGAATTGCTGGCGGCGGTCGGCCTGCCGCCTGATGCCGCCGACCGGCGGCCCGCGCAGTTTTCCGGCGGACAGCGCCAGCGCATCGCCATTGCCCGCGCAATCGCGCCGGAACCCGACATGGTGATCGCGGACGAGCCGGTTTCGGCGCTGGACGTCTCGATCCAGGCGCAGATCGTGAACCTGTTCCAGGACATCCAGGCGCGCACGGGGATCGCCTATGTGATGATCGCCCATGACCTGCCGCTGGTGCACCAGATCGCCGATCGGATCGTGGTGCTCTACCTCGGCCGGGTGGTCGAGGAGGGCCCGGCCGAGGCGCTGGTGTCCCGCCCGCTGCATCCCTACACCGCCGGGCTTCTGGCCGCGACGCCGACCGTGGACAGCGCGGGGCGGCCGCGGCTGATCCTGAAGGGCGACCCGCCCTCGCCCATTCACCGGCCCTCCGGTTGCCCGTTTCACCCGCGCTGCCCGGCCGCGACGGACCGCTGCGCGACCGAGACGCCCGCGCTGGCCGATCACGGCGACCGCCGCGTCGCCTGCCATTTTCCGGGGGCGGTGGCGCCGCCCCTGAGCATTGCCCGACCCGACTGAGAGGAGGAGACCATGACCAAGGCCCTGCCCCATTCCGCCCGCGCCGACCTTGACTTCGTGCTGGCGTGGCGCCGGCGATGGGCCGACACGCTTTACCCGGCGCTGGTCGACCAGACCCATGGGGCCGAGGGCGGCCCGCCCGCCGACCGCAAGGCGGCCACGCCGGTGGTGCATGACCAGCCCGTCTATCCCTGGTTCGCATGGTCCGAGCGCGCCTCGCAGAAGGCGCTGTGGCGCGCGGTGTCCGACGCGGTGGCCGATGCCCCGCCCATCACCCTGCCCGAGGCGCCGCAGGGCAGCCTGACGCTCGATCCCGGGCTGCACCTGCCCGAGTGGTACACCGACTGGGACATCCATGTGCAGCCCGGCGGCGTCTGGCGTGCCGACGCCTCGGCCCATGTCTATGAACTGGGTGCCAAGCTGGTGATGATGGGCGACAACGACGACTATGCCTTTCACCGCCGCTTCGTCGAGACCTGCGCGGGCGATCTGGACAGCCCGACGCGCCTTGTCGATCTGGGCTGCGGCTTTGGCAAGTCGGCCTGGCCGCTGAAACAGGTCTATCCGGGCGCCGAGGTGATCGGCATCGACCTGGCCGCGCCATGCCTGCGGCTGGCCCATGCCAAGACCGAGGCGCTGGGCCTTGCGGTTCACTACCGGCAGGCCGACGTCGCCGTGGATACGGGGCTGGAGCCTGCGAGCGCGAATTTCGCCACCTCTACCATGCTGATCCACGAGTTGCCGCAGCCGGCGCTGAAAGGGTTCTTTGCCGAGGCCGCGCGCATCCTGAAGCCGGGCGGGCGGCTGGCGGTGCTGGACTTCCAGTTCACCGGCGACGCGGTGCGCGACGTGGCGGTGATGGAGCATGGCGCGCGCAACAACGAGCCCTTCATGCCGGGGATGATGGCGCAGGACACAGCGCAGATGGCGCGCGACGCGGGCTTCGCCACCGCCGCCTGGACCGCCTTTGACGAGCGCGGCGCGGGACGTCTGCCGGCGGCGGAATGGCCGGAGCGGCGGGAATGGCATTTCCCCTGGGCGGTGCTGGAAGCGGAGATGCCGAAATGACCCGGGACGAGCTTTCCTTTCTGCCCGAGCGCGCCAGCACGGACACGCTGGCGCAGCTGGTGATGGACCTTGGCGCACAGCTGCATATGGAACGGCAGGCGCGGCTGGCCTTGCAAGAGGCGCTGGTGCGGCAGGGCGTGATCGGGGCCGAGGCGATCGACGCGCTGGCGGGCGACGCCGATTTCCTTGCGGGCGCGCGGGTCGAGCTTGACCGCTCGATGGCGCGGCTGATGCGGATCATGACCGAGGCGGGCGACAGGTTCGGCCCGCTGCGCGCCGAGGCGCCGGAACAGGAGGGCTAGGCGATGGCGCGTCCCCGGATCGAGTTCATCCAGAACCAGGCCTTGGCATGGACGTCGGACCCGCTGGCGGCGGTGCGCCCCGGCGCAGAGGCGCGCGTGCTGTCGCGGGACGACGGGACCGGCGCGTGCTCGCTGGTCGTGCGCTATCCGCCGGGCTGGACCGCGCCGGCGGGCCAGCGGCTGGCCGCCGACGAGGAGCTTCTGGTGATCGAGGGGCGACTGGCCATCGGTGCGCGGGATCACGGCTACATGGGATACGCGCATTTGCCCGCCGGGTTCGAGCGGGGGGCGATGGCGGCACCCGAAGGGGCCGTGGTGGTCACGTTCTTCTCGGCAACGCCCGCACCCGCCGACGACACCACCCCCGCGCCGGAGCCCGCGCGGCTGGTCGAGGCGCTGGACGGCATGACCCTGCCCTATACCGGCAATTTCCACCCGGAGTTTCCGCCTGGCGCGGGGCGGCGGATGCTTTACGAGGACCCCGAGACGAAGGACCAGACCTGGCTTCTGGGCACGATGGGGCTGCGCTGGGCGGAACGGGCCGAAACGCATCCGGTGGTCGAGGAAATGTTCCTGATCGCGGGAGAGGTGCATGGCAACCTCGGGATCATGCGGCCCGGCGCCTATTTCTGGCGCCCGCCGCTGGTGCCGCACGGGCCCTATGGCAGCCTGACGGGCAATATTTACCTGTTCCGGACCAAGGGGGGGCCGCTGTCGACGGAATACCGCGACGCAGAGACGCCGTTCCACTGGTGGCCCGAACACGCGCCGGTGCTGCCGCCGGAGTTGTCGGCCTTTGCCGGTCCCGCCGACCCCGCGGTGCGGCCATGGTGACGCCGCCCCGCATCCTGCGCCGTTTTGCCGACCTGCCCGACGGGCAGATGCACTATCGCGAGGCCGGGCGCGACAGGCCGGGCACGCCGCTGATCCTTCTGCATCAGGCGTCGGGCGGGTCGCGGATGATGGTGCCGCTTATGCGGGTGATCGGCGCGCATCGCCCCGTGATCGCGCCGGACCTGCCCGGCAACGGCGACAGCGACGCGATGGCCGACCCCGAACCGACGATGGCGGATTACGCCGCCGACCTTGCGCTGTTCCTTGACCAGCTGGGGCTGGAGCGGGTGGCGGTCTACGGGTTTCACGCGGGCGCTTCGGTCGCGGCGGAACTGGCGGTGGCGCGGCCAGAGGCGACGGCGGCGGTGATCCTCGATTCGATGGGGCTATACGACCTTGCCGAGGCCGAGGCCTTCGCCAACGCCTATATCCCGACGATCGAGCGGCATCCGCATGGCACGCACCTGGTGCAGGTCTGGCACTATGTCCGCGACACCTACCTGTTCTGGCCGTGGTTCCGCACCGATGCGGAAGGCACGCGGGGCGTGGGCCTGCCGCCCCTGGAAGAAATGCACGACAAGGTGCTGGAAGTGCTGAAGGCGATGGACAGTTTCGGCGCCTATTACCGGGCGGCCTTTCTGCACGACAAGCGTGCGGTTCTGCCGGGCATCACCGCGCCGACGCTGGTCACGGCCGGGCGCGACAACAGCCAGGCCGGGCATGTCGACGCGCTGGCGGCGCTGGTGCCGGGGGCCGAGACGCTGTTGACCGATGGGATCTACCAGCCTGCGGACGCCGAAAGGACGGCGGACGCGCTGGCGGGCTGGCTCGACCGGGTGCTGTCCTAGGCCGGGGCGCCCGGACGCGGGAAGAGGGCGTCGAAGCGCGGGGCCCAATGGTCGCCGTCCAGCCAGCCCTGAAGCCCGCCATCGTCCAGCGCGTCCCAGCGGCGCGCCTGCACCGCCGCCCAGGCCAGCGCGAGGTTGCAGGACAGCGCCGGGGCCAGCCCCTCGGCCCGTCCGGCGAGGATCGGCGCAAGCGTGGCCATGCCGGTGCCCAGCATCAGGATGGCGTCCGCCCCGCTGCCCGACAGGTCGCGGTAAGAAGCCAGCACAGCCTCTCCGGCCATGGCGTAGATCGGGTGGAACTTGGCGCTTTCCAGCGCCGGGCCGGTCTTGGCGATCACCTGAAATCCGTGCCCTTCCCAGTAGGGCGTGGAATGGGCGTTCAGGCTTTCGGGATAGGGGGTCAGAAGCGCGATGCGCCGCGCGCCCATCGCGCGCAGCATGGCAACAGAGGCCAGCGCGGCGGTGACGAAGGGCACCCCGCGCGCCGCCTCGACCTCGTCCACGATGCGGGCCTCGGCCTCGGCCCCGATCAGGTAGGACGCGCCGGTGCAGGCCGCCGCGATGGCGTTGACCGGTGCGTTCGCGAAGCGCGCGGCGGTGCTGCCGAACTGGGTGGTATAATCGACCAGGCGCTCCTCTATCGTGCCCTTGCCGGACACGAGCCGCGCGTTGATGAGCGACCAGCCCGGCGGCAGCAGCGCCCAGAACTCGGGCTCTACCGTGGTGTTGGCCTGCGGGGTCAGGACGCCCAGAAGCCCGGCCGCGCCGTAGTCGGTCAGTTCCATGTCAGAGCCACCCCAGTTGCGCCGGCAGCCAGAGGCTGAGCGGCGGGAACAGGACCAGCACGATCAGACGCGCGAGATCGGCGAAGACGAAGGGCACCACGCCCCGGAAGATGGTGCCAAGCGGCAGGTCCTTGGCCATGCCGTGCAGCACGAAGACGTTGATCCCGATGGGGGGCGTTATCATGCCAAGCTCGATCACCACGACGTTGACCACGCCCCACCAGATCGGATCGTAGCCGAGCCCCGTCACCAGCGGATAGACGAAGGGCAGCGTCAGGACCATGGCCGCGATGGTGTCGAAGATCGAGCCGAGGATCAGGTAGAACACCATCAGAAGCGCGATGACCATCAGGGGCGGCAGGCCCAGCGACTCGATCCAGGCCACCGTGGCGGCGGGCAGGCCCGAGAGCGTCGCGAAGTAGGAAAACACCGAGGCGCCGATGATGATGATGAAGATCAGCCCGGTGTTCGACGCCGTGTCGCCGAGGCAGGAGAGGAAATTCAGGCGTGACAGCCGCCGCCGGAACAGCGCGAGCAGAAGCGCGACAGAGGCGCCGACCGCAGCGGCCTCGTTCACCGTGAAGACGCCAGAGTAGATCCCGCCCGACACGATGAAGGCCAGCAGCACCACCGCCCAGCTGGACCGCGCGACGCGCCGCCTTTCGGTCCAGGTGGCGCGTTCCGCCCGGGGGGCGACGGCCGGGTTCAGGCGCACGACGATAGCCACCGAGACGAAGTAGAACACCACGGCCAGCAATCCCGGCACCACAGCCGCAAGGAACAGGGTGATGATCGAGTTCTCGGTCAGGATGGCATAGAGGATCATCACCACCGAAGGCGGGATGATCATACCCAGCGTCCCGCCAGAGGCGATCGCCCCCGCCGCCAGCGACTTGGCATAGCCGCGTTCCAGCATCTGCGGCAGGGCGATGCGGGCCATTGTCGCCGCGGTGGCGACCGAGGATCCGCAGACCGCGCCGAACCCGGCACAGGCCCCGATGGTGGCAAAGATCAGGCCGCCGCGCCGGTGGCCGAGAAAGACATAGGCCAGCCGGTACAACTCGTCCGACAGGCCGCCCAGATGTGCGAGGTTGCCCATCAGCAGGAACAGGGCGATCACCGCCAGCCCCTCGGCCGCCATGGCGGCGGAGGGTTCCGTCGCCAGCAGGGTCAGCGCCGGGCCGAAGCCGATGATGAGCCCGGTGCCCACCACGCCGACCACGCCCATGGCGATGCCGACGGGCACCTGAAGGAGGATCAGCACGAACATCGCGCCAAGCCCGAGAAGCCCGGTTGTCAGGGGATCGGCGACCATTCAGGCGGCCTCGCTCAGGGTTTCAAGCTCGGAATGGGCGAGCGCCTCGTGCGCGGCGGGCTCTCCGGTGAAAGCTGCGCGCAGCCATGCAAGCGCGACATAGGCCTGCACCGGCACGCAGGCCGCCATGATCGCCGTGGTGGCCCACCACCAGGGTTCAAGCGGGATGCCGATGGTGCGGGTGGTGCGCCCGGCATCGCCGAACTGCACGGTCATCCGCACGAACTGCCATGCGAGGATGACGAAGAAGGCCAGCACGATAAGCGCGGCCAGCGCCTCCATCGCCGCGTTGGCGCGCGGGCCGGCGAGCTTGCCGATCACGCGCACCGTCACGTTTGTCTGGCGCAGGAGGCCCGCGGGGAAACAGCTTGCGATGACGACGGGATAGACGACCTCGCCATAGTCGCGGAAGCCGTGGATGCGCGGCGCGCCGATCCAGCGCGCCGTGCCGTCATAGAAGATCAGGAAGGCCACCGCGACCAGCCCGGCAAAGCCGATCAGCGCCACCGTCTGGGTGATGCGGTCGATCCGAAGGGCGGTCGCGGCGCGGTCCATCACATGGACCCACGCATGTCCTTGAGCGCGGCGACCGCGGCGTCATAGACCGCCTGGCCGTTCGGGGTCGCGTCGATCCAGGCCTGGTGCACGGCCTGGGCCTGTTCCGCCCAGGCGGCGAGCTGATCGTCGGAGTATTCGACGATCTCGATGCGGCCTTCCTCGATCACCTTGGCGCGGATGTCGTTGCCGATGTCGGTGTAGGCGGAACCGCCCATCTCGGCCATCGCAAGACCGCCGTGCATCATCATCTTTTCCTGCGCCTCGGCGGGCAGCGCGTCCCACTTGGACTGGTTCATCAGGAGCAGGAAGGGGATCGCACCCGCCGCAATGGCGTGGGCCTGATCGACCAGCGGCAGGGACTTGAAGGTGTTCATGCCGGTCCAGCCCTGCACCGCGCCGTCCAGCGTGCCACGGTTCAGCGCCTCGTTCATCTCGGCCGAGGACAGCGTCTCGCTGGCCGCGCCAAGGCTTTCGAGCCAGGAGGCATGGATGCCGCCGACGGCACGGATCTTCTTGTTGTCGAGACCGGAGAGGTCGTCGATCTTCGTCTTCATGAAAAGCGCGTTGGGTTCGGCCGCGAAGAAGCCGACAACGTGGACCCCGTCAAAGCCTGTCAGAAGCCCCTGTTCGTGCAGTTTCCAGCCCACGACGCTGGCCTCTTCGGCGGTGTGGAACAGGAACGGAAGCTCGAACACGCCCATTTCGGGGAACTGCCCGGCGGTGTAGCTGGGCAGCACCCAGCTGATATCCATGATACCGTTGCGCACCAGTTCGAACTGCTTGAACGGGTCCTTGCCCAGCGTGCCGCCCCAGAAGCCCTGCAGCTTGACGCTGTCGGTGTCGGCGGCGACCGCCTCCATCCATGGCTTGATGACGCGGGCGACGCCCACGGACTGTTCGGGCACGAAGGTGCCCACCTTGACCAGATCCTGTGCCGCGACAGGTGCGGCTGCGAGCCCGCCGGCCAGCGCCAGTCCGGCCAGCGCCGTTCTCAGATGTTTCATGTCGACCTCCGTGTTGGCCCCTTAGTCCTTGTTCGTCCCAAGCCGGCGCAGGGGCGGCGGTACGGTCGGGATAGTGACAGTGCGTTCTTCGGTGTAGAAAGCCTCGCACGAGGCACCGCCCTCGCGGCCCACGCCCGAGGCGCCGAAGCCGCCGAAGGGCGCGCGCAATTCGCGCATCATCGGCGTGTTGACCCAGACGACGCCCGAGCGCATCGCCTCTGTCATCTGCATGACGGTGGGCAGGTGATCGGACCAGACATAGGACACCAGCCCGAATTCGGTGTCGTTGGCGATGGCGGCGGCCTCTTCGGCGGTGTCGAAGGGCAGGAAGGTGGCGAAGGGCCCGAAGACCTCTCGCTGGGCGACATCGGCGGCGTTCGAGGGCACCCGCACCGCGGTGGGAGCAACGAAATAGCCGTCGCCCAGATCGTCGCGGCGGTGTCCGCCCGTCAGCAGGTCGCCGCCGTCGCCGCGCGCCGTCTCGACAAAGCCCAACACGCGGTTCATGTGCGGCAGCGAGGCGAGCGGCCCGATTTCCGTCGTGTCGTCCAGCGGGTCGCCGACGCGGATCTGTTCGGCCCGTTCGACGAAGCGGCCGACGAAATCGTCGAAGATCGACCGCTCGACAAGGATGCGGGAGCCGGCGAGGCATTGCTGCCCGTTGTTCGAGAAGATGCCGATCAGGGCACCGTCAAGCGCCCTTTCCTGATCGGCCGACGCGAAGATGACATTGGCCGACTTGCCGCCCAGTTCCATCGTGCAGGGCACCAGGTTGCGGCCCGCCGCGGACATGATCGAGCGGCCCGTTTCCGTCCCGCCGGTGAAGCTGACCAGATCGACGCGCGGATCGGCGACCAGCGCCGCCCCGGTCACCGGGCCGCGCCCGTTGACGAGGTTCAGCACGCCCTCGGGCAGCACCTCCTGCATCAGTTCGACAAGGCGGGCCAGCGCAAGCGGCGTCTGTTCGGAAGGTTTCAGGACGCAGGTGTTGCCGAAGGCCAGCGCGGCGGCCAGCTTCATCGTCGCCAGCGCCACGGGCGCGTTCCACGGCGCGATCAGCGCGGCCACGCCCACCGGCACGCGGGACACCGTGGTCATGTAGCCCGGCGTCTGGTCATAGCGCTGCCCGGCGGACTGGCTGATGTATTCGGCGAAGAAGCGGAAGTTGTAGGCCGCCCGTTCGATGTGGCGGGCCCGCAATTCCTTCAGCACAAGCCCCGTGGTGGCGCATTCCAGCCGCGCGAGTTCATCTGAATGGTCGAGGATGATCTGGCGGCAGCGGTCCAGCACCTCGATCCGCTGCGTCAGGGTCAGCCGCGCCCATGGCCCCTTGTCGAAGGCCTTGCGTGCCGCTGCGACGGCGGCGGCGACGGCATCCGGCCCGTCCTCGACCAGCGAGGAGACCTGCGCGCCGGTCGCGGGATAGTAGACCGGAAGGTCCGGCCCCCCGCCGGCGCTGGGTGCCCCGGCGACAAGACCCGTCACGCGGGCGGGCGGTTCTATGGGCAACTGAAAGGTCATTCCGCGGCCTCCTGCGCCAGCGAGCGCGCCCGGCGCAGACCCTCGATCATCGAGGATCGCAGCAGGAACTCGCGCGCTTTCGCCGGATCGGCGGCGATTGCCTGAAGCCGGGCGAGGTGCGCCGCACGTTCCTGCGGGTCGGTGGCGTTCATGCGGGCGCGGTTGGCGTCGGCCTGCGCGACGATGTCGTCGCGCGCGATGGGGCGGCGCGTGCGTTCGTAGCCGTCCAGGATGTCCGGCGCGGCACCCTGCGCCACCTCGATGATCCGGTCCGCAAGGTCCCAGGCGTCATGCACGCCGCCGTTCATGCCCATTCCTCCCTTGGGGCTGTTCAGATGGGCCGCGTCCCCGGCGATGAACATGCGCCCGCGCCGGTAGCTGGACGCGACGCGCCGGTGCACGCGGTAGATCCGCTTTTCGATGATCTCCATGTCCTCGGCAGCGGGCACCACGGCCTGCGTCTGGGCGAGAATCGAGGCGTCCGACAGGGCGTCCTCGGGGGTCTGGCCATCCTGGGGGTGAAGCGAGATACGCCACAGGTCGGGCAGGCGCAGAAGCGAATAGGTCCCGCCCGGTTTCCAGATGTAATTGACCCCCGACAGCCCCTGAAGGTAGTCTTCGAAGGGAAAGCGTGTGGTCACGAGGATGGTGTTTTCCGGATAGGTCGAGCCCTCCCACCCGGCGCCGATCGCATCGCGCACGACGCTGCGCGCGCCGTCACAGCCAACGATGAGGCTGCCTGTCACGGTCTCGCCGCCGACGGTCAACTGCACGCCATCCGGCGTCTCGGCCACCGCCGTCACCTCGCTTTCGAACTGCACCATCCCCGCCGGCAGGCGGCGATGAAGCGCGCGGCTGAGTTCGGCCTGACGGCATTGCAGCCGGTAGGGATGCGCGGTGTCGTCCTTCAGGACCGCAAGGTCGAATTCCGCCCGCTCGCCCGTGACATGCATCCGGATCTGCCATGTGGGCGTGATCCGCCCGCGTTCGATCAGTTCACCGGTGATGCCCGAGGCGTCGTACATGTCCAGCGTGGGGGGATGGAAGGTCGAGGCGCGCAACTGGTCGGGGATCTCGGCCTCGGCCTCGAACACCCGCACCGGCACGCCCGCCTGGGACAGCCGCCAGGCAAGGGTCAGTCCGACGGGTCCGCCGCCCACGATCAGTACAGGTTCTTTCATCTTCATCCCCCGCGCAGCTCCCCTTTGCGCGCGGGCGCATCATGCGCGCCCTAGACGGCAACGTTATGTAGTTATAATAATATAGCAATGGCAAAAATGCCTCGGACTGCGGAGGAGCACCGGATGGCGGAGGGCGCCCAGGGGACCGTCAGGCTGGACAAGTCGACGCGCCTGCCGCTGTATCAGCAGATCTTCGTCATTCTGCGCAACCGGATCGAGGCGGGTGTCCTGCCGCCGGGCGAACGGATCAGCGGCGAGGCGGAGCTTTGCGAAGAGTTCGGCGTGTCGCGCATCACGTCCCGCCGCGCGCTGAACGAGCTGGCAGAGCAGGGTTATGTCGTGCGCGAGCGCGGGCGCGGCACCCGGGTGGTGCCACAGGCCAGCCCGCAGGCCCTCAAGGCATCGCTTGACGGCCTTTTGGAGAACGTGGACCGCATCGGCCGCGCCACATCGGTGGAAGTGCGCGCCTTTGGCTATGTCCCCGCCCCGCCCGATGTCGCCGAGGCGCTGGAGCTGGAACCCGGGACGCCGGTGCAGCGCGCCGTGCGCGTCCGGCGGCTGGGGGCCGATCCGATGTCCTATCTTGTCACCTACGTGCCAGAGCCGGTGGGGCGCCGGATCGAGGGCGCCGACATGTCGGAAACGCCCCTGGTGATCCTGTTGGAGAAGGCCGGCGTGCCTGTTGCCTCGGCGCGCCAGCGGATCAGCGCGACCCTTGCCGATGCCGAGGTCGCCGCCGCGCTGGACGTGCCGGCGGGCGCGCCGCTTCTCGATGTCCTGCGGGTGGTGCATGACGATGCCGACCGCCCGGTCGAGATGATCCGGGTGCTGTATCGCCCGGATCTCTATCATTTCAACATGACGATGCGGCGGGTGCCGGCGGCACGCGGCCGCCGCTGGTCGGCCGACGCGCCGCCTGACGCGGGCGAGGGCACCGCTTGAGCTGACCACGCGGGCACCGCCTGTGCCGGAACATGTGGCGGGCGCGTCTGGCAGCTTCTGGCCATGGCCGGTTGCGGGACGGGCCGAAGGGCCGGAGGCGTGCGGTACAGATCGACATGCGTGACTGTCCAGCGATCCGCGGACCATTCTTCGCGGGGCGGCAGGACGATCAGGTCGCTTGTCCGCAATGACAAGGCTTGGGCGGGACACTGGCATTCATCCGCTGCGTGAACGGGGCGCGGCCGGGCTGGCCGACATTGCCGCCGAAACGGTGGCCGTCCAGCCGGTCCAGGTCCGGTTATCCGGCGCGGTCGGTTTGGCCCTTGCTGGCACACAGCCCAGAGCACAGCCGGCGGAACAGCGTCGCGACGCAGTCGGGCACCTATGGATTGGCGCCGGCGCGGATGGCCACATGGGCTTGGCCCTGTTCCAGCCTTGCCAGTTGCGCGGCGGCAGCGGCGCTGGGGGTGCCGAGACGCGCCAGGGTCAGGGCGGTTCTGAGTTCCCCTTCAGGACCCAATTGCCCGTCTTGGCATCGGCCAGAAGTCTTCAGAGCGCGCAGGTGGTGCGCAATCGGATGCGTGGTGCGCGAAAAAGGCGTGTCGCAGGCTTTGGACATGCGGCCTTCGCCACCAACGCCGCGGCGACATTTCCCGTCGCCGCAGGAAGGATTTCACGATGTTTGCGGATCGTGAAAAAAATCGGGTCGACGGCAAGCCGACAACGAGCGTGACTGCCCACAGGTCGCTGCAAGTGCCGTTGGCTGCCTTCTGTCAGACCGAATCAAAGCGGATGGCCGGACTTGTGCGTGCCGCGGAACATTGAAGCTCGTTCGCAGATTTCGGCGTGTTCGATTTGCCGGTCTTTCTCAGAAAAACCCTTTCTTGAGCGCCAGGGCCGCAGCGCCGAGTGCGGCCGTCTCGCCGCCGATCTCGGAGACCAGCAGCCGCGGCATGCGGCGGTGAATGCCGTGCCTCGCTTCTCCCCAGAATTTCGTGCGCGCGATCATCGCGTCTGCCAGCGCCCGAGGAATCTGGCCGCCGAAGACGATGACCTCGGGGTCCACGACGGCGCTGAGGACGTTCACCACACGGTTATGGTACGGCTCGACCTTGTCAAGCCAGTTGGCAACGCCGGGCCAGTCGGCGTCGAAGCGATGATAGAGGTCGAATATCGTCGAGACCCCGACGCCGTTTGCCTGCAAGGTGTTGAGCAGACCACGCAGCGCCGGTCGATGAGGCATTTCTGAGCTGTCGAACATGCCCGACAGCTCGCCGGCATTGCCGAAGCCGCCACGGGCGAGTTGACCGTCAAGGATGATGCCGGCCCCGAAGCCGTAGTTGAAGGACAGGTAGACGAAATTGTCGATCTCGCGCCCGGCCCCGAGCATCTGTTCACAGATCGCGCCAGTGTTGGCACCGTTCTCGGTCCAGACCGGCAAGTTGAAGTGATCCGACAGCAAGGGGCCAAGCTCGATGTCGGACCAATGCGAGAGAGGTTCGGGCGCATTGTAGCGGGTGCCTTCAATCACGAAGCCCGAAATCGCGAAGCCGATGCCGAACATGTCCTCGTTTGCGAAGCCGGCGGCCACGCGCAGCTTTTCGATCATGGCGCTGACCTGCTCCAGGCCTTCTGTCAGCGTCAGATCGGCGATCGAGATCGACTTGGTCCGCACGCCGCCGGCAAAATCCATCAGCGCGATACCGGCACTGTCCGTGTCGATTGAAATTCCGGCCACGCAAGCGAAGCGCGGATTGATCGATAGGCGCGGGCTGGGCTTGCCTTTGTAGGCCGGGGGCTCGAGGTCGCCGAGCAGGAGCAAGCCGCGATCGGCAAGCTGCGCGATGATGCGGTGGATGGATTGTTGCGTCAGGTCCAGCTGTGCCTGAAGGGCGGGGCGCGTCAGGCCCCCGGCGGACCAGATGCGTGACAGGACGGTGCGTTCGTTGCGAGATACGGGATCCCGGTCGCCGTTCTCGCGCCGGAACCGTCCCGGCATCCGCGCAAGAGGTTGATGAGGACTCGTTGCCATCCGGGCATCTTACCCAAGAGCGCCGTACGCGCCAGCGTTGCAAGATCGTCACTCAGTTGTTACACATAAAGTGTAACTAAAGATCCGGACGCCCGTCCTTACCCCTTTGCAAAATCCCTGGGAGGGTCTCATGACCATCAAGCATTTCACTGTCTCGGCGCTTGCGCTGAGCATCGCGGCACCTGCCCATGCCGCAGATATCGAGTTCTGGTACGGCAATACCGGCCGCCCCGAAGAGGCCATCCAGGCCCATTGCGTGGCCTTCAACGAAAGCCAGTCCGAGGACACGATCACCTGCGTCGGTCAGGGTGGTTATGAAGCCGGGATGCAAAAGGCCATCGCCGCCTACCGCTCGGGCGAGCACCCGGTGCTGATCCAGTTCTTCGATGCCGGCACGCTGGACCTGATGCTGTCGGATGCCGTTCTGCCCGTGTCGGACCTGCTGCCCGACGTCGACTGGACAGACTACAACACCGGTGCGCGCGGCTACTACGAGACCTCGACCGGCGCTTTGTTCTCGCAGCCCTATAACGGCTCGACGCTGGTGTTCTACGCCAACATGGACATGCTGGGCGAGGTCGGCGTGACCGAGGTGCCCGAAACCTGGGAAGGCGTGATCGAGGTTGCTCGCAAGCTCAAGGAAAACGGGTCTTCCTGCCCCTTCACCACTGATGCCCATCCCTGGCGCGTGCTGGAACAGTTCTCGGCCCGCCATGGCGAGGCCATTGCCTCGAACAACAACGGCTACGGCGGTCTGGATGCAGAGTACACCTTCAACACCGGACCTGTCGCCGATCACCTGAACAACCTCGCCGCCTGGCGCGAAGAGGGTCTGGTGCGTCTCAACGCGGATACCACCGCGGGCAACTACACCGCTGCCTTCAACGCCGGCGAATGTGCGATGATGGAAGCCTCCACCGGTTCCTTCGGCTCGGCCCGCGAGGCGCTTGGCGATGCGGTCAAGATGACCATGGCACCGATGTACGAGGGCACCGAGCGCCGCAATACCTTTATCGGTGGCGCATCGATCTGGGTCATGAAGGGTCACGAGGATGCTGAATACGAGGCGGCCAAGGCGTTTCTCGACTTCGTGCGCAGCAACGACCAGCAGATCGAATTCACCCGCATGACCGGCTACATGCCGGTAACCAATGCGGCGATGACCGAGCTCGTGACGTCGGGCAAGGCCGCGACGTCGGAATTCGCCACTGCCGAGATGGGCGTGGCGTCGCTCAACCAGCCTGGCAACGAGAACTCGCGCGGCATCCGCCTGGGCTTCTACGTGCAGTTCCGCTCGATCTTCCAGGAAGAGACACAGAAGGCCTTTAACGGCGAACAGACGATGCAGGCTGCGCTTGATACCGCCGCCGAACGCGGCAACGAGCTTCTGCGCCGCTTCGAGCAGACCTATCAGGGCGTCCAACTGCCCTGACGGGGGCGGTGGGTTCACAGCCCACCCCTTGCCAAGCTTGCCGGCGGCATCGCTGCCGCCGGTGTTCCCTGCCGGAGATTTCGGATGCCACGTGGGTTCTACTCGGGACGCTGGACCTATGCCGCGCTTGTCGCGCCGATCCTGCTTCTGATCCTTCTGTTCTTCTATGTTCCCGTCGGACTGGCCTTCTTCTGGTCGCTCTTTCTCGAGCGCCCCTTCGGCGGCGGGTCGCAATTCGTCGGCCTGCAGAATTTCCGGCGCGTTTTCTCGGATGCGGAGTTCTGGGCGGCGCTGCGTCGCACGGCGGTCTTCATGGTGATCGCGCCGGGGCTTGCCATCGGGATTTCCCTGCTGCTGGCGCTGGCTGCCGACAGGGGGCTGCGTGGCTCGAACGCGGCACGCAACATCATCATCTGGCCCAAGGCGGTGGCGGGGGCGTCGATCGGGGTCGTGTTCGTCTTCATCTTCAACCCCTTCCTTGGCATCTTCGCACCGATCAACGAGATCTGGCCGGGGACCTGGAATCCGCGGATCGACGGCACCCATGCCTTCATCACCATCGTCGTGGCGCAGGTCTGGAACGGCATTCCGTTCAACTTCATCATCCTGCTGTCGGGATTGCAGACCATCCCCGATGCGGTGACCAAGGCCGCCGTCATGGACGGGGCCAGCCCCTGGCGGCGGGTCTGGGACATTCAATTGCCGCTGCTGACGCCGCAGCTATTCCTGACCTTCGTGCTGGAATTCGTCGGCACGGTGGTCGAGGCCTTCGGTCTGATCGACACGATGACCGAGGGCGGTCCGGGCGGCGCCACGACGCTGCTGATCTACAAGATCTACGTCGACGGCTTCAAGGCCTATGACCTGTCGGGCGCGGCGACGCAGACGGTAATCCTGATGGTCTTCGTGCTGATCATGGTGGCGCTTCAGTTCCGCCTGGAAAAACACGTGAAATACGAGCGCTAGGTCATGATCGAACGCACCCGCAGCATCGACCTCACCGCACAAGTCTTCCTGATCGTCGGCGTGGCCTTCATCCTGGCGCCACTGGTGATCGCCTTTCTGACCGCCTCGCTGTCATATCAGCAGTTCTTGCAGAATGGAGGTATCCGCCTGCAGGTTGGGGACCATTTCCTGGAGAACCTGCGCCACATCTGGTTTGAGACGCCCCTGCCCGGTCAGCTTTGGAATTCCTTCGTGATATCGATCCTCGTGGCGGGGATCAAATGCGCCTTTGCCTTCACCGCCACCTTCGCGCTGGTCTTCTTCGACAACCGCCTGAACAGGATCGTCTTTGTCCTGACCATCGTCACGGTGATGCTGCCGCTTGAGCTGATCGTGATCACCACCTATCAGATCGTGGCGAATGTCGCCATGCCGCTGAATTGGCTTTTGCAGATCACCGGGCTTTCCTGGCTGATCGGAGAGATCTCCGGCGCGCGGCCCAACCTGTCCCTGAACCTGCTGGACACCTATATCGGCGTGGCCGCCCCGATTGCCTGTTCCTCGACCTCGGTCTTCATCTACCGGCAGTTCTTCCTGTCCCTGCCCCGCGATCTGCCCAGGGCCGCGGCGATGGACGGTGCGGGGCCGTGGCGGTTCATGTGGGACATCCTGCTGCCGCTCAGCTGGACACCGCTGGTTGCGACCTTCATGTTCTGGTTCATCGGCGGCTGGACCCAGTACCTCTGGCCGCTCATCGCGGCCTCCACCCCCGATGCCCAGACCGCGGTTGTGGGTCTTGCCAAGCTTGCCACGAACGAGCAGGACCGCATCCCCGAAGTGCCGATGCTGATGGCCGGAGCGCTTTTCGTGTCCTTCATCCCCGTCGTCCTGATCGCCGTGATGCAGCGCCAGATCGTGCGCGGCCTGAACCTGTCGGAGAAATGACCATGAGCGGCCTGTCCATCGAAATCGACGGCGTCGCCAAGTCCTTTGGCGATACCCGCGTGATCGAAGAGATCACCGCCACCCTGCAAGGTGGAGAGTTCACCGTGATCCTTGGCCCGTCGGGCTGCGGCAAGTCCACGCTTCTGAACATGATCGCCGGGCTGGAAAGGGTCAGCACCGGCCGCATCCTGATCGGCGACCGAGAAGTGCAGGACCTGCCGCCCAAGGACCGCGGCTGCGCGATGGTGTTCCAGAACTACGCGCTTTATCCGCACATGACGGTGGCGGGCAATATCGGCTATGCGCTGAAGGTTGCGGGCGTGCCAAAGGCAGAGCGTGCCAGCCGCGTCGAAGCGGCCGCGCGCGTTGTCGAGCTTGGCGGACTGCTGGATCGGCGGCCCTCGGAATTATCGGGAGGTCAGCGTCAGCGCGTGGCCATCGCACGGGCCATCGTGCGCGAGCCACAGGTGCTTTTGTTCGACGAACCGCTTTCAAACCTCGACGCCAAGCTGCGCCATGGGATGCGGATGGAGCTTTCGGCCCTGCACCGCAGTATTGGCGCCACGTCCGTCTTCGTCACCCATGACCAGGTCGAGGCGATGACGCTGGCCGACCGGGTGCTGATCCTGAACGAGGGCCTGATCGAGCAATTCGACACCCCCCACAATATCTATCACCGGCCCGCCACCACCTTTGTCGCGGGTTTCATAGGCGCGCCGCCGATGAACCTTATGGAGGTGACTGGCGATGGCAACACCCTGCGCCTGGCCGACGGGACAGAGGTCTGTCGCCATGCCTATCGTGGTGCGGTCACGCTGGGCATCCGGCCGGAAAAGATCGCCATATCGCCCGACGGTATTCCGGTTGACATCGCCTATCGTGAGGACCTCGGCTCGCACACGTCTTTCGTCGCCAGGTTCCGCGGTGGCCTGGAAATCCAGGTCGCGACGCCTGTTGGCGACGATCTCAAGGGCGAAGGGCCGCTCGCTCTGCATTTGCCCGAAGACCATCTGCATTTCTACGACCCCGAAACCGGCAAGAGGATCGACCATTGAAAGACCAGAAGACGCCCGCCAGACCTGATCCGATCGCGTTTCTTACCGGAAAGCTGAGTGGCGCGCCGCGGCCGGCGGGGATATCCCTGCCAGGCGAAGGTGGAAAATTCGCATCCGACGGGTCGGTGCTGGTCTGGCCGGGAAATACCTTTGTTTGCCACGTGCTGCCCGATTGCGCCGCCCATGACGCCATCCGCGCGATGCAGGAACAGGTCAAGATGAGCCGATTTGCCCGGTTCTTTACCTTCTTGCCACCCTCGTCTTTCCACATGACGGTGTTCCAGGGCTGTTCGCCGGGCACGACGGGAACCGCCTTGTTGCCGTCCGGAGCCGAGCCGGGAATGCGGCGCGACGCGCTAAGCGCGCTCATGCTGGACGCGGTCCGCGACGTGACCTTTGATCCTGCCCCGCGCGCGCGGATGACCGACCTCTACTGCGGCAAGAGCCTGACCGTCACAGGCGCCGACCCCGGGGGCGAGGCGCCCCTGCGCGCCATGCGCGAGACCCTGCGCAGGGCAACGGGCATCACTCCGCCGGATTTCGACACATACGCGTTTCACATCACGCTCGCCTATCTGGTCGACTGGCTCACCGAATCCACCGCTCAGGCGCTTGTCGAGTTCAGCGCCGACCTCACGGGCCAATTCGCCCCTGCCTTGTCGGAGATTCCTCTTGGCCCGGTCGAACTCTGCAACTTCGAGACCATGCATCACTTCGAGCCACTGAAAGCATTGGTCTGACCCATGGGTTTGACCGACATCGAACGCGACGGACTGATTGCCGCGGTGCGCGAAGCCGCGCGCGTCGAGATCATGCCCCGGTTTCGACGCCTTGCTCTTGGCGAGATCGCGACCAAGACCAGCGTCAGCGACCTTGTTACCGTCGCCGACCGGGCCGCTGAACAGGCGATCTCGGAGGCGGCAAGACGCCTGATGCCCGATGCCGCCATCGTGGGCGAAGAGGCGGTGTCGGACGATCCCGCCGTGCTGGGCAGGCTCAGGGCAGGTGGACGGGCGGTGATCATCGACCCGATTGATGGAACCTGGAACTTCGCTTCGGGCCTTGCGACTTTCGGTGTGATCCTGGCCGTGGTCGAAGATGGCCAAACGATCTTCGGGCTGCTCTATGACCCCGTATGCGACGATTGGGTCATGGCGAGCCGCGGGAGCGGCGCCTGGTATGCTCGTCCCGGCGAAACGGTGACCCGATTGGCCACGCCGCCAGCCCGTGATCAGGGTCAGGCCCACGCTTTTGTTCCGCTGTTTCTTTACCCCGCGGACGACCGGCCCCGCATCGCCGCACAGATGCCGGATTGGGGCCGGGTGACGAGCCTGAGGTGTTCCTGTCACGAGTATCGCACGCTTGCCTTTGGCCATGCGGACCTGATCGTCGCACCCGATCCGAAGCCATGGGATCACGCGGCGGGCGTCTTGGTCATCGAAGAACAGGGGGGCGCGGCGATCAGCGACGGGCCGGGCTATGACGTGACCGTTAGCAAATCGATGTTGTCCGTGGCCACATGCGCAAAGCAGGCTTCGATGTGGAGCACCGCATTTCGCTGAGTGGTGGTCAAGAGGTGTGCGGCAATGGATTGCCAGACCGCTTTGCCTTGCTCCCCAAAGCACCCGGCCTTTGACCTGAGACACGTCCGGCAGCCCTGCCGGAGTTCCAGCATTCGTCCGATGTGTATGGGTCACAGATCTCCGTGAGAGCGCGGAACATGTTGGTGAAGGATCGGGCAGCGTCTTTTTGTTTTGTATGTGAAGCCGAGTTTGCGCAGGGACCGGCCAATCGCACCGGGGTGCGCCTGGGCACCGGACGCATCTGCCAAAGCGCCGGACAGTTCGGGCATGGTCATGTCGACGTCCTGATCAATCAGTTCGCCCAGAAACGAACGATGCGGATCGCGCTTGCCCTTCCTCCGAGGGCGACCTTGAGGCGCGGTTCTGGCGGGTCCGGTTCACCGGATCGCAAGTCCCCATCGCGCGCCCGCTTGACCCTTCTGCAATCCACTTCCTAGACCGCGCCCGCGGCGCATCCGGCAAAGGTGCTGACATGATCCATCCGCCCAAACAGGATGAATTACATGTCGGCCCTCATGGGCATCCCACGCGATTCAGGTCTTGGGCCGGACGCTTTGGAACCCGGCGTGACCCTTTATCGAAGATGGCCCTTACCTTTGGCGGCCCCGGGTCACATCCTTGCGCCCCAAATGGCGAAGTATAGGCCACCAAAATACACCTCCCCCTCTCAGTCAAATATTTAGTATGTCACGCACTATTTTGCATTGTCAGATCCAAGCGCCACTAAATGTGCATTTCTTGCTTTTCCATGGGATCTGGACAAAGCGGCACCTGTGGATAACTCTGACTCCAAAGTCGTCGCAGATACAAACCTCTTCAAGTGCTGGCCTTGCAAGGTGCGTTTCTGCTTTGCGACGACGTCTCGTTGAGATCGTCGCTCGTTGGACATGAAGCGTCCGCAATCCAAACTTGACCGGCAGCGCCTGGCGTCAAGATGTCGAAAGCTCGGAGAGAAATTTGATTTCAAATTCACCCACGGAATTCGGTCAGCCTCCGTTCCTTGCAATCGATGTTGGGACATCGAAGGTTGCCGTGCAGACTTGCGGGTCCGAGTCTGTAGACTCCGTGCCCTTCGTTGCGGCCTTCGACAAGAGGCGCCGCGGCCGAGAAGAGGCGAAACATTGTCTCGGAGATACCGTCAAGCGGGTGCCGGGGGGTTCACCGGCCGGAATCGAAGTCGTGCGCCCCATGGCGGCAGGCGCCGGCGGAAACTTCGGTGCCGCCGTCGCGGTTGCCTCTGTCCTGAGAACCCTTGACCGGAACTTTCTGGCAGAGTGCCTGAGCACGGCAGGAATCACACGGCGGATACCTGTGGCATCGCACATGGCCGCATTGGCGCGTGGCGTCCCGGATTGCCGCGACCGGCGCGGAACCTGCGCTGCGGAGGCGACGTGATGACCGCGTCGATCTGCACCCACTTCCTGCGTCACCACGGTTTCGAGAGCGGAACGGCCGGGGCGGAGGTGGACCGGGCCCTTGAACCGGAGTTCGCCGTGGTTCGTGGACCGGGGCGACTTGGAGGCGGCCAGCGGACGCGGGCGCGGAAGCCGCGTCTGGCGTTCTTCGGTTCTCGCAGCAGCCGCCCGATTTTGCCGCAGGTGCCGTGTCTACAGAATTTTGCCCGACCATGAAGCGCGTTGCACGACAGATCGCGCAAGGCGCAGGGCATGGCCGCGAGGAGCCTTCAACAGTGACGTTCGATGCAGTGACGACTGACGCCACCCTGCGCGCAATCCCCAAGACGAGGCCCGCCGTGATCCGGCCCGTCGCGCCCCAGCCGCCCGAGTTGCCCCAGCCGCCGGGGACACGCGGAGAGAAACGGCACAGGCACCAGACGTCGAGCCGGCTGTCCGGCATTCGCCGGCGGCGCGGCATGGCAAAGGCCCTATACCCGGTCCCCTTCATTCTGCTGGCGCTGCTTGGCTATGCGGTGATCCAAAGCCCCATCCAGGCCGCCCTTGTGCTCGATTCACTGCCGCCGCCGATCGTTGATGCAACCGCGCCCCAGGTGGCGGGAACCGGGTCCGAGATCACCGCGCCCATTCGGCCCGGCGTGCCGAACGATCCTCTGGTGCGGGCGTCGACCCCGCCCGCCCTGACCGTGCACTACGCGACAGAGGTTGTTGCCGTCAGCCCTTGGGCGCTTGCCACTCCGCAAGCGGTCCTGACGTCCGTGCGCCCCGTGTTGCGGCCCGTGCCCCGCCCCGACGGCGCCCCAGAGCCGGGCATCATGGTCAGCCGGGCCCCGAGGGCCAGCGTCGCGACCCCGGCGGTCGAGGCGGAGGAAGATGCGCCGGCGATCCCCTCGGACGTGCTGGCGCGGATTTCGACCGTCTGTGGCAAGCCCAGGCTGATCGCGACGATACAGACTGAACGGTCGGGGCGATCCCCGTTGGTGGAATACCGCTTCGCCTGCGACGACGACGAAAGCTAGGTGCGTGACGGTGTCGGATGTCTGACGCTGGACAAGATGATCCTGACCGAGGCGGCACCGGGCAACTTCTGAGCCCTTCGCGCCGCCGGAAATGCGTAGTCCATGTGCGGCAGGCGCTTGGCCTGCCGGAGCGCCGCGCCTGCCGCACGTCGGGACAGCACCGCTCGACCCAAAGCTGGGCTGCTGAGGGCCGCGCTGGCGAAGCGCAGTTGACCGTGGGCTTCATCGAGCTGGCGCGCGCGTGTGCGTCTTGGCGGAAAGGCGGCATCGAGAACAAGAACGGCAGGATCAGACGATGGCTGCCATGCTCGACCGATCTCGATGGTATGACCGGCGAAGACATTCAGGACAGCGCCATGACGCGGAACCTGACGGCCAGAAAATGCCGCGGCTTCAAGACACCGGCCGAGGTCTTCCCTGACGTCCCTGAAAAGAGCCTGACGATCCGCTTCAATGCATCCGTTGCGCTTGGCCTCTGACTCCGCCCTCGCCTTGTCAGGCGCGCCGCGCCGCCATGCGGGCAACGAGTGTGATCGACAACCCAACCACAACAAAACTGACAAGCAGCCCCGCGATCGATAACGCCAGACCGTTCCAGCCCAACTCGGGGAGGTTGAGGAAGGGGTACGGATAGAACCCGCTGAACGACGCGCGGATCAAAATGTAGGTACAATAAAACACCGGCCACACGACCCACATCCCGAGGTCGGCCAGCCTCAGCGCGGGCTTAGGGGCAAGAAAGAACCACCAGAGCACTGACAAGGCTGGTACAACTGTGTGAACGCCATGGTCCGCCCAGAAGGCCAGGCCGACGAACTCCACCAAATGCGCGAGGAGCAGATGATAGACAATGCCCACAATCACAATTGCAACGACCACTGCTTTGATCCACCTGATCGAAACCTGGCGTCCGGCAGCAATCAAGGCCATCACTATCATGACGATGGCATTGGTTAGGATCGTGAAGAACTGTGATAGATAGGATATTGCTTCGAGGATGCCGCCATCTTCGCCAGCCCGCAGATAAATGCGGGTGAGAAGCGTGACCGCCGCTACGACCGAAATTCCCAGGGCCGCCCGCCGCGCTCTTGTGTTGTAGCCAGTCATAATCAACAAATACAACTCTCTAGTATGCGGGCATGTCGACTTTATGGCTGATGAGGTTCAACCCATTCTCCCCATTAGCAGAGCTTGTCGCTGCCGCAATCGCTTTGCAAGGGGGGCGCTTGGCAAACTGGATGAACTGGCCCCGTTTCCAGTCATCAAGGCGCGCATATAGAGTGACCGCAACGTCAACGAGCGCCACAGCGATGAAGACCCGGCGAGGCGCATCCAGGCAGGGCACCAGCGGAAGGACGGCAGACTGAGTCTGCGCAAGTACGGTCTGCGCAAGCCCTACCCTGACAGCCCCGCCACCTTTCATGGTGTGGCTTTGCGCCAGAACCGCGCGCGCGGGGGGCGCTTCGTCGGCGAAGGCAGTCGCGCGGATCGGGAACCGCTCGCCCCACTGGCGCGCGGGGCCGAGATCGACATGGATGAAACCCGAGCGCGGTTAGAAGCCAAACCCGGGGAAGCCAGCCGCGCGTGCTGCCACCTCGAAGGCCGCCGGGTCGTGGTGCGTCATGGCGATGTCAAAGGCGGCGCCTTCGAGGTGCTTGGACCGGGTGGCGCCCCCCGACGGCACGGTTGTGCTTGGGGCTTACGCACGATCAGCGGCTTGCCCAGCCGGTCGCGGAGCGCCTGCAGCGTGTCGGACGCGGGTTCGTTGATGGGCCGCTTGCCGGTGCCCCGGCACGCGATCCCGGCCAGCAGCGCCAGCATCACACCGATGGTGATCATGGGTACAGCGGTCTGCAGTGCGGTGCGGCGCACCAGACGGATGCAGTCGCGCAAGGATCGCAGGTCGCGGATAGCGGGCGCGGCCTCTTCACCCTCTAGGCCGACATCGGCGCGCGCGCGTTTGGCGCCCTTCTCGGCAGCGCGTGCCAGCATGGCCTCAAGCTCGGCATCGGGCATCCGCACGAAACCAAGCATGACCCCGCCCTTCTGTGCCGCCAGAGCCACGGTACGGATCAGGCGAAACGGCACCTCCGTGCCGCTTTCGCCGGCAAATACCTCGCCCGCTTGAGCCGCGTTGAAGGACAGGCGCGTCGGCCTTGCCCTTCGCGATACCCACGATCAGCGCGTCGGAGGCCGGGTCGGCGCGGCCCTGATTGTCGGGGAACCCGGCATGGGCAGCGCTGGTCTCGACATTTGCGAAACGTGCGCGCAGGGCATCCAGAAGACCGAAGGTATCGGCGATCACTGGACGCGTTCCAGAGAGGCTTCGACGTCCCGCAGGCGCAGGCCCTTGGGGTCAAAGGGCGGTTCGGCCAGCACGCGGGCCTTGTGCGGACGTCCGAGGATGGCGACGTGCACCATGTCACCCGGTTTGGCGCAGCCGGCCTTGAGATAGGCGAGCGCGAGGGATTGGTTGACGTGAAAGCCGTAACCACCCGAAGACACCTGCCCGACAGGAGTGCCATCGGGCAGAAAGATCGGCTCGGAGCCCGTGGCGTCGGCCTCGGACGCATCGATCGAGAGCAGCACCATTTCCTCTCGCGGAGCAAGTGCTTCGATCTTCAGCCAGCTGTCCTTGTTGAGGAAATCCTTGTCGCGCTTGATCAGCGCTGCAAGGCCCGATTCCTGCGGCCAGTATTCCGGGGAATAGTCGCGGCCCCATGAGCCATACCCCTTTTCAAGGCGCAGCGACATCAGGGCCCGGCTGCCTACGGGGCCCGCGCCCAGTTCTTTTCCGGCCTCGAGAAGGGCTGCGTAGAGCGTGGCCTGTTCGGCCTCGGCGCAGTGCAGTTCCCAGCCAAGATCACCGGTAAACGACACGCGCAGTGCGAGGCATTCGACACCCGCCACGGTGATGCGCCGGGACCGGAAGAACGGGAAGGCCGCGTTGGAGAGGTCGGCATCCGTGAGGCGCTTGAGAAGGGTGCGGGATTTCGGGCCCGCGACGTTGAAGCCGCAGGTGGCCTCGGTCAGGCTTTCGAATATGGTGCCTTCGGGCAAGGGAAGCGCCCGGAAGAAACGCTGGTGAAAGCGTTCCGCCGCGCCGCCGCCGAGGACCCAGAATTCATCCTCTGCCAGCCGCGTGACGGTGAAATCGCCAGCCACGCCGCCGCGCTTGCCGATCAGCGGCGTCAGGCAGGACCGGCCGATGACGGTGGGCATATTGTTGGGGAACAGCGCGTTCAGCCAATCCTCGGCCCCGGCGCCCTTGACCCGATATATGGCGAAGTTGGAGATGTCGATTATGCCCGCGCTGTCGCGCAGCATTCGGGCCTCGCGCCCCACCACATCCCACCACGGTTGGCGCGCATAGCCCGCGCTGTCCGGGACGGACGAGTCAAAGAAAAGCGGGTGTTCCCAGCCATAATTCATCCCGAACCGGGCGCCCAGTTCGGCCTGCATGGCATAGGCCGGGCGCATGCGCACCGGGCGGCCCGCCTCGCGCTCTTCGCCGGCGAAGTGGATCTTGAAACGGTGGGCGTACTGATCCTCCACCCGCGCCTTGGTGAAGGCCTTGCCCGCCCAATGGCCGTAGCGCGCGAGGTCCCAGCCGAAGAGATCGAGCGACGGCTCGCCTTCCACGATCCATTCGGCGGCAAGCTTGCCCAGGCCGCCGTTCTGGGAGAAGCCCGGAATGATGCCGTTGCAGCAGAAATAGCCAGTCAACTCGGGGACCGGGCCGAACAGCGCGCTGGAATCGGGCGACCAGATCATCGGGCCGTTGATCACCCGCTTGATGCCCGCCGTGCCAACCACGGGCACCCGGTCGATGGCGCGCATCATGTTGGGCTCGATCCGTTCCAGATCATCGGCGAACAGTTCATGCCCGAAACCCTGTGGCGTGCCGTCCTCGGCCCAGAATTTCATGTCCCTCTCGTAGGCGCCGACCAGCAGGCCCTTGCCTTCCTGCCGCAGGTAATATTCCCCGTCGCGGTCGGCGACGGATGGCAGGCGGCGGTCCATCGCCGCGATCTCGGCAATGGTTTCCGTCACGAAATACTGGTGCTCGGTGGGTATGAGCGGCAGCTCGATCCCCGCCATCGCGGCCACTTCGCGGGCCCAGAGACCGGCAGCGTTGATCACCCAGGGGGTTGCGATATCGCCCTTGTCGGTGCGCACGATCCACGAGCCGTCAGGCTGCTGTTCGGTCGCCGTGACGGGTGTGAACCGGTGGATTTCGGCGCCGCGCTGCCGCGCGTCCAGCGCATAGGCGTTGGTGACGCCCGAAGGGTCGACGTTGCCGCCATCGGGCTCGTACATGATGCAGCGAATGCCGTCGAAGTCCACCAGCGGGTGCAGACGCTCGGCCTCGTCACGGCTGACCTCGTGGAAGTTCATGCCGTAGCGACGCGCCTTGGCCTCTTGCAGACGCAACTGGTATTCGCGGTCCTGGGTCTGCGCGAGATAGAGCGAACCGGGCTGAAAAACGCCGCACGATTGGCCGGTTTCCTTTTCCAACTCCTTGTAAAGGTTCATCGTATAATGCTGGAGGCGCGAGATGTTCGTGCTGTCATGCAGCCCGTGAATATTGGCCGCCGCGTGCCAGGTGGAGCCTGACGTCAACTCGGAGCGCTCCAGCAGCACCACATCGGACCAACCCGCCCTGGCCAGATGGTAAAGGATGGAGCAGCCGACAACGCCGCCTCCGATGACGACAGCCTGAGCATGAGTTTTCATATGGTTCATCTCTTGGTGTTTTGAGGGACCACCAGTCAAGCGTTGGTGCTGGCCTTGTCGGTGGCTTGGGTGTTTTCGATCCGTGTCAGCCAGTCGGGGTCCATTTCGGGAACCGACGACAACAGCAATTTCGTGTAATCCGGGCAGGGCGGCGACGGGTCAAGGTTCTTGGGGCCGTGTTCGACGACAGCGCCCTTGGTCATCACCACGATCTCGTCCGGGATTGCGGAGACGGTCGCAATGTCATGCGTGACGGACAGGTACGAGATGTTCTTTTCCTTTTTCAGGCGCATCAGCGGCTTCGGGATGCACTCCTGCACGATCTGGTCGAGCGCCGATGTCATGGGTTGCAATTGCCCGCCAGATGCGTGGTGCGGATAGCGGCCGCCGATGGTTTCCGGGTTGGGCAGCGGGAGCACGCGGAAAAGCTCAATCGCGTCCTCGACCGCCTCCGCATGTCCCATGTTCCCGTCGCGGACCGCGCAGGCCGCGGTCTGGTCGATCAAGCGATGCGCCGGGTTGAAACTGGCAGCCGCCGCTTGCGCAACACTGGTCAGATGCGCACCCCAAAGCGCGCGTTTGGTCGCCTCGTCCGCCTTCGCCAAATCCACGCCGTCAAACATGATCGACCCGCCCGAGATACGGCAGCCCGATTTCGTCTAGCCCATTGCCGCCAAGCCAAGCGTCGACTTGCGTGCGCCGCTTTCGCCGATCAGGCCCATGACATGGCCCCGACGCAAGGTCAGGTGGATGCGCGAGTTGATCGGGTTCCACTTCACGTCCGAGAAGCCTTTGACCTTCAGATCGCGGATGGCGGATCACGAGAAGCACGTCGCTGTCAGAGGTCATCGCGCAATCCACTGCTTTTCTGGAGGAACCAATCGACGATGACGTTCACGCCGACGGTGATCAGGGCGATCGCCGTCGCCGGACCAAGTGGCGTGATCGCGGCCCGAAGGCCAAACTGCGCAAACTGGATCAACTGCGCCGTTTCTCGCACCATGGAGCCCCGGTTGGCGGTTGGCGGCTGGATGCCGACCCCCAGAAACGACGGTGACGCGATGGTCAGGAACACAAAGCAGAAGCGCAGCCTGAATTCGGCCACCAGCGGCGGCATGATGTTCGGCAGGATCTCGCGGCGCATCATCCAGCCCAGACCTTCGCCGCGCAGGCGGGCGGCCTCGATACAATCCATGACTGCCACGTTGACGGCCACCGCGTGGGTTGGGCGGAAGACGCGGGTACTGTCGATGATGGCGATGATGGCGATGATGGCGATGATGGCGATGATGGCGATGATGGCGATGATGGCGATGATGATCGGGCTAGTCGCGTTGGATCCAAAGATCGACAGCAGCATCAGCGCAAAGATCAGCGATGGAATGGCCATCAACACATCCACGCCGCGGCTGATCAACTGGTCCAGCCGGATCGGGTTGATGGCCGCCACCAGACCAAGCCCGCCACCGGGTGGGCGAGGTTGAACGCGATCACCGTTGCGATCGGCGCACCGGCGTTGGGCAGGGCGTGGCGCAGGTTGATTTGGCGCGGGGTCTCTCCCTTGGAGCGCGCCATGTCGAGTTCGCGCCGGAAGGGCGCCACCGTTTCCCCGGTGGCCGCCTGACCAAGGGCCGCTTTACCGAAATCAACGGGGAGCATGTTGATCACGCTGAGAATGATGACCGACACCGGAAACAGCGTGAGGAGGCCAAGGCCCAGCCGTTTCGTGATTGTGGAGAAAAGCGGGTTCAAGCCTGCATTTCCTTTTTCCTGCATCCGCGCATCCAGCGCTCCGTAGAGGCGCGACGCCCAATGATCTTTCGCGGCGCTGTGCAAGGCTATTCAGCCACGCGCAAATCCCCGCACAAAAAAAACGACGTCATGCTCCCACCAAGAATTGATTGTGCGGGGAAGCGTTTGTCATACGCTCGGCGCACGAGACAGAGCGCCCGCACAGGCGAATTGTCTTGCCCAATGCCATCGCTCTGTGGGGGTGGATTTGCCCCAGAGCTATTCAGATCGGGGAGCCATCGGATCATGCGTAAGATCAAGGATCCGTTCATTGACCGACAGCGATGGCGGCTGAGCGCCGGAAGCCGGTCGCGGCGCGACGCGACGTCATGACGTTGATGGTTGCAGCCGGCGTTGCGGTCCTGACAGCATTGGCATGGGCGCCCCACACGGTCGCGACCACGCCCGTTTCGGACGGTTTGTTACGCGTCGGGCTTGGCAGCGGCGCCACCACCGACAGCCTTGATCCGGCCACCTGCGAGGGCACAATCCACACTGTGATCGCCTATTGCTATGGCGACATCCTTGCTGAGGGTGATCCCACCGGCGCGTTGGCGCCGGAACTGGCGGAAAGCATCAACGCCGATGACGCGCAATCGTGGCGCTTCACTTTGCGCGCAGGCGTTGAATTCCAGGACGGTAGGACCCTGCCCCCCGGGGACGAGATCGCCTCGATCAACCACCACCGTGGCGAAGACGTCGAGAACGATGCGAAATCCGGCATCGGCACCGGCGGCTACGTGATCGGCCACTCTGATCCGGGTGTGCGTATCGAGGTGAGCCGCTTTGCCAACTACGTCAAATCAGACCGAGCGCCCTTCGAGCAGGTCGAACTGGTCACGATCATCGATGCGGCAGCCCGCCAGAACGCGGTGATGAATGGCACCGTGGATGTCATCGATGGTGCCAAGGCGTCGGAACTTTGGTGGCATACCGCCTGATCGGCTGTACGATCCCTGTAAGCCGCAAGGGCCCCGTTTGGCCTTTGCGCCTTGTTGCGACGTTGTTCTCGCTCGGTGCCGACAATCGGCTTGGGCGTCTTCTTGTGGAACCCTTGATGCCTGCTCGCCATTTGACGTCCGAAACCTTCGCCGCTCCGCGCTTGCGGTCTGGGCGCCGCGCGACCGGCTGTGATCTGGTGCCGTGTAGATGGGCCGTTTCGTCCGTCCTCCCTGCTCCTCGTGCACCGGATCGCCAAGATGACCACGCCCCACCAAGACCTGCGCCTTGCCATTGATGTCGGCGGCACCTTCACCGACACCGTCGTAACGGATGCCAAACACACGATTATCTCTTCCACCAAGACCTTGACAACGCACGACAACCCCTCGATCGGCGCGCTTGCCGGGGCTGACCGGGCATTGGCCGATATCCGGGCCGGGATGGCGCATATCGGCGGCTTCATCCATGGCACGACCCTTGCCACCAATGCGCTGCTGGAAAAGCGCGGCGCACGTGTGGCGACGATCACCACAGAGGGTTTTCGCGATATCCTCGAGATCGCCTACGAGCGCCGCCATGACCAATACGACATCGACCTCGAGAAGCCTGACCTGCTTGTCAGCCGCGACCGCTCGCTCACGATCACGGAGCGCATGTCGGTTCATGGCGAGGTTCTGATCCCGCTGGATGAGGCCGCCCTGCCCGCCCTGTTGCAGCAGATCGACGCGACCGGCGCGCAAGCCATCGCAATCTGCCTGCTGCATTCCTACGCCAACCCGATCCACGAGCGGCGTCTGGCCGCCCTGATCCATGCCGCGCGTCCCGATCTGGTCCTGTCCCTGTCGAGCGAAGTCAGCCCGGAGGCGCGCGAGTTCGACCGGCTCTGCACCACGGTGGCCAATGCCTACATCCAGCCGTTGATGGCGGGCTACCTATCCCGCTTTGCCGACGCTTTCGCGGCGAAGGGCCTGTCCTGTCCGATCCTGATGATGACCGCTGGTGGCGGCATGACCACCATCGAAACGGCGGCGCAATTCCCGATCCGCCTTGTCGAATCGGGCCCGGCGGGCGGCGCGATCCTTGCCGCGCGTGTGGCCCGCGAGGCCGGGCTCGACTCCGTCTTGTCCTTCGACATGGGCGGCACCACGGCCAAGCTCTGCATCATCGACAACGCGCAGCCCCAGACGTCGCGCCAGTTCGAGATCGGTCGCGCGGCGCGGTTCATCAAAGGGTCCGGCATGCCGGTGCGCATCCCGGTGATCGAGATGATCGAAATCGGTGCCGGTGGGGGATCGATCGCCGGTGTGGATCGTCTTGGGCGCCTGACGGTCGGCCCGCGCAGCGCGGGGTCGGAACCCGGCCCGGTGGCCTTTGGGCGCGGCGGGACCGAGCCCACCGTCACCGACGCCGACGTAGCGCTTGGCTACATCCGTCCCGAGCGGTTTGCCGAGGGTCAGTTCCAGATCGATGTCTCCGCCGCCGAGCGCGCCATAGCCGCCACCATCGGCACGGCCCTGTCTATCGACACCGCCGAGGCCGCGGACGGCATCAGCCGCATGGTCGATGACAACATGGCCAGCGCAGGCCGAGCCCATGCGGTCGAATCCGGCAAGGATCTGGGCACACGCACAATGATCGCCTTTGGCGGCAACGGCCCGCTGCACGCCTGCCGCGTCGCGCTCAGCGCAGGGGTTTACCGGGTGCTGGTGCCGCAAAACCCGGGCGTCGGCTCTGCCGTTGGCTTTCTCTTTGCGCCCGTGTCGTTCGAAATCGTCCGCTCGCGCTACACCCTGCTGCAGGATGCCAATCTTGGCGCCATCAACACGATGCTGGAAGAAATGTGCGCCGCCAGCGCAGAGGTCGTGCGCAAGGGCGAGGCCCACGCCCCGCTTATGACCACGCGGTCGGCCTTCATGCGCTATCGCGGTCAGGGCCACGAGATCGAGATCGCCCTGCCCGAAACCGCCTTGCAGGCCAGCGACATGCCCGCGCTGACAAAGGCGTTCGAGACGGCCTATACGACCCAGTTCTCGCGCCCCGTTCCGGGCATGAAGATCGAAGTTCTGAACTGGGCTGTGCGCAGCGCCGCCGAAGGCCCCCCGCCCCGCGCGGCACCCACCACCCCCAAGCTGCGCCCCTACAGTGTCACGGAGCACTGCACCCTGTATTGCGACGTCACCGGCACACCGGTTCAGGCCGCGCTGGTGGACCGCGCGGCCCTCGCCCCCGGCGACACGCTCAAGGGTCCGGCCCTGATCTTGGAGCCGCAAACCACCAGTTTTGTAGGGGCGGATTTCACCGCCCATATCGACGCCGCCCTGAATATCGTGATGACCAGAGAGGCCCGGACATGACCGCCCCCATCTCGCCCGCCCGGCTGCAAGTGATGTGGAACCGCCTTCTGGCGCTGGTCGAGGAGCAGGGCCAGACCCTGATCCGCGCGGCCTTTTCGCCCATCGTACGCGAATGCGGCGATATCTCTGCCGGGATTTTCGACCTGCAGGGCCGGATGCTCGCGCAGGCCGTGACCGGGACGCCGGGGCACATCAACACCATGGCCGAGGCCGTTCAGCACCTGCGCGGACGGTTCCCGGTGCAAGACATGGTGCCCGGCGACATCTACATGACCAACGATCCCTGGCTGGCCTCGGGGCATCTGAACGATTTCCTGCTGATGATGCCGGTGTTTCATGAGAGGCGCGTGGTCGGGTTCACGTCCTGCACCTCGCACCTTGTCGATCTGGGGGGGCTTGGCATGGGGCCGGAAGGCTCGGACGTCTACGACGAGGGCCTGCTGATCCCACCGTGCAAGCTGGTGGAGGGTGGCGAGATCAACGCCCTGTTGATGGAGATCGTAAAGGCCAACTCGCGCGAGCCGATCGCCAATGAGGGCGATATCTATGCGCTTATCGCCTATTGCGAGGCCGGGGCCGCGCGTCTGGTCGAGATGATGCGCGACTACCAGATCGACGATCTGGACGCTTTGGCGGACTACATCATCAATACCTCGCACCGTGGCACGCTGGAAGCCATCGCCGAGGTCCCCGAGGGTGTCTATGAAAATGAACTGACGGTGGACGGCTATGAAAAACCGTTGACGCTCAGGGCGCGGCTTACGGTCGAAAAAGACCGCTTGCACCTCGATTTCGCGGGCACGTCCGGCTGCTCGGACAAAGGCATCAATGTGCCGTTGAATTACGCCACGGCCTATTCGGTCTTTGCGATGCGCTGCATTATCGGCTCGGACATTCCAAACAACGCGGGCTCTCTGGCCCCTTTCGTGGTGACGGGGCCGCCGGGCTGCATCCTGAATGCGCAGCGCCCGGCCCCTGTTGCGATGCGCCATACCTTGGGGCAGATGACGCCGGATCTTGTCTTCGGCTGCCTGCATCAGGCGCTTCCGAAACGGGTGCCGGCCGAGGGGGCGTCTTGCATGTACGATCTGCCGATGCGCCATACCGCGGATGCGGTGTTGTCCGGCGGGCAGGAATTCGCAGTCGAACTGGTCCATAACGGCGGCACCGGCGCGCGCCCGCACTCGGACGGTTTGTCAGCCACCGCCTATCCTTCGGGTGTCTTCGGCTCTCAGGTCGAGATGACCGAGGCCGCGGCCCCGGTGACGATCTGGCGCCGCGAGTTGCTGCCCGGCAGCGGCGGTGCGGGGCAATATCGCGGCGGGCTTGGCCAGCGGATCGAACTATCGTCGTCGATCAATGAGCCGTTTCTCGTGTTCCTGTCGGTGGAGCGTATTTCGAACCCGGCTCAGGGTCGCGCGGGTGGCATGCCCGGCGCACCGGGCCGGATACAGGTGTCTGGGCGCGCCACGGATATCCCCGGCAAATGCGAGTTGCGCGTGGCGCCCGGCGAACGGCTGACCTTCGACACGCCCGGGGGCGGCGGATTTGGCCCCCCCGATGCGCGGCACGCGGACGCGATCGCTGCGGATCTGGCCAAGGGCCTGATCGACGATGGGACCGCGCAGGCGATCTACGGGGCGAAATCATGACGATCCGGGCGGTGCAGACCGTCGCGGCGATGGCCAGTTATGCCTTGGCGGATCTGGGCGCCGCGACACTGGTGTCGCTGGCCCAGAACGAAAGCGCATTTGCCCCAAGCCCCAGGGCGCTGGCCGCCGGGCAAGCCGCGTTGGCGGGCGCGGCGCTCTACCCCGACCCCGACTGGCGCGCCCTGCGCGCGGCGATCGCGGAAACGCACCCTGTCGCCGCCAAGACCATCCTGTGCGGCGCAGGGTCCATGGAACTGATCGGGGCGCTGATCCGCGCCTTTGCCGGACCGGGGGACGAGGTTCTGGGCACCGCCCATGGCTACCTCTTTGTCGCCACCGCAACACAGCAGGCCGGCGCGCGCCATGTACAGGCCCCAGAGCCAGACCTGCATGTCAGCGTCGACGCTGTGCTGGACCGCGTCACGCAAGCCACGAAGATCGTTTTCATCTGCAACCCCGGCAATCCCACCGGCACACGTATCCCCAATGCCGAGATCACGCGCCTGCGCGACGCCCTGCCCCCCGATGTGCTCTTGGTGGTCGATCAGGCCTATGCCGAGTTCGACGACCAAGACCATTCGTCGATTTTCGCTCTTGTGGCGCGCGGTGACACGGTCGTGATGCGCACCTTGTCCAAAGCCTATGGCCTGGCGGGCGCGCGGGTTGGATGGGCCGCGGCCCCGCCCGCGATCGGGGACGAGATGCGCAAGTTGCTGAACCCCAACAACGTCTCAAACGTGTCGCAAGCGATGGCCGAGGCCGCGATGCGCGATCAGGCGCACATGCGCGACACCGTGGCCCGGACCGCCGCGATCCGCGACGCATTTCGCACCGGCCTGACGGGTGCGGGCCTTACCGCCCCGCCAAGCGCAACCAACTTTGTGCTGATCCGATTTGCCGATGCCGACCGCGCCCGCGCCGCCGATACGGCGCTGCGCGGGCGCGGGTTCCTTTTGCGCGGCATGGGCGGCTATGGCCTGCCCGATTGCTTGCGCGCCACAATTGGCCCATCGGATGCCATGACGGAAGTCACCAACATTCTGGAGAACCTGCCCCATGGATGATCCCCGTTTGGGTCCGAAAATCGGCATCTTGGTCCCCTTTACCAACTGTAACCTCGAACCCGACATGGGCCTGCTGTGCCCACCGGGCGCCACCATGCATTTCGAGCGGTTGGGCGGCTACGACGTCGATGAAATCCCCGGCTCCGAGCAGATGGCCGGGCTGGGTGCCTCCGATCTGTCCGAGACGTTGCGCCTGATCGCGGGCGTGCGACCGGCCGCGATCCTCTATGGCTGCACCTCGGCCACTCTGACCCACGGCAGCGCCTTCGACCGCGATCTTGCTGCGCAGATCAAGGCCGCCTCGGGGGCCGTGTCGATCACCGCTGCGGGCGCCCTGATCCATGCGCTCGGCGCTTTGGATGTGACGCGTGTAGGCTTTGCCTCGCCCTATCTGGGCGAAGTCAACGATCAGGCTGTCGCGTTCCTGGGCGAGCATGGCGTCACGGTCACCCACCGCGCCGATATCGGGCGGGCACTTGGCAACTACGGTCAGGGGAAGCTGACCCCGGACGAGGTCTTTGCCCTTGCCATTCAGGCCGCCGGGCCGGAGGCCGATGCGGTGGTCCTGTCATGCACCGACATCCGCTCGGTCGAGGTGATCGCGCGGGTGGAGGCCGCGACGGGCAAACCCGTCGTCACCTCCAACCAGGCGATGATCTTCATGCTCTGCCGCGCCCTTGGCCTGCCGGGGCCCGCGGGCGACTGGGGCCGCCTGTTTGACCGGCTTTAGGGCTCGCCACTGCCGATCTGCTCCTTCCGGCGTGCCACATACGCGTCGAGCGCCTCGCGCCGGTCCGGCTCCATCACCGGCTCTTCGTAGTCGCGCAGGGCCTGCTGCCACAGCTCGGTCGCGCGCTCGATGGCGTGCTTGGACCCCGCCGCCTCCCACGCGCCATGATTGTTCCAATCCGACAGCATCGGGCGGTAAAAGGCGGTCTCGTATCGCGCCATGGTGTGATCGGTGCCAAAGAAATGCCCGCCGGTCTGAACCGACTTGATCGCCTCGAACCCCAGATTATCCTCGGTGAAGTCGATCGGACGAAGGAATTCCATCATGTTCTGGATGATCTCGACGTCGAGGATCAGCTTTTCATAGGACGCGGTCAGCCCGCCCTCCAGCCAGCCCGCCGCGTGATAGACCATGTTGCCGCCGCCCATCACGGCACCCCATGTCGCCATGCCCGTCTCGTACGCGGCCTGCAGGTCAACAGCGTTCGACGCGTTGGCGTTCGAGGTGCGGTAGGGCAGCGCGTATCGCCGCGCCAATTGGCCGGCGATCATGTTGGCCTTGGTGTTCTCCGGCGTCCCAAACGCCGGCGCGCCGGTGCGCATATCCACGTTCGAGGTAAACGCGCCATACATCACCGGCGTGCCAGGATGGACCAATTGCGTCAGCGTCACGCCAAACAGGGCCTCGGCGTTTTGTTGCGCAAGCGCTGCGGGCAGCGTCACGGGGGTCATTGCACCCATCAAGGTGAACGGCGTGATCGTCACGGGCTGGCCATGCTCTGCCATCACGATCAGCCCATCGCCCATTTCGCCATCAAACAGACGTGGGGAGTTGATCGAGATGATGGTGATGACGCCGGGGTCGTTGCGCATCTCCTCCACGGTGGTCCCGCGCGCGATCGCCATCATCTCGATCCCGTCCATCGCCCGGCCGCGTCCGATGGCCGTGCAGTGAAACGGCAGGTCCGAGAGTGTCAGGTTGGCGCGGTAGGTGTCGAGGTGGCGGTTGTTGGCCGGCAATTCCATCGGCGACGTGACCTGATTGCCGATCAGGTTGATGGCGTTGAAATGGTGCGCAAGCCGGATGAAGTTCTCATAGTCGGCCAGGTTGCCCGAGCGCCGCCCGTTGATGCAATCATGCACGTTTGGCGGCCCAGCCACGAGGCCGAAACACAGGTGATCGCCGCCAATGGTCAGCCGTTTCTCAGGCGTGCGGGCGGTCAGAGTGAACTCCGCTGGGGCGCGGCCGACGGCGTCCATGACGATGCTCTCGTCGATCCGGATCGTGCCAGTATCCCGGTCCACCAGCGCGCCGGCCGCCTCGAAGAGGTTCATGACGTTTTCGCCGACGACGCGAATACCAAGCTCTGACAGGATCCGCATCGAGGTGTCGTGAAGCGCCTGCATCTGCTCTTCATTCAGCAACGCGATCGGCGGGTAAGGATTGCGGACCTGCCGCAGCGGCAACTGCGCGATGCCCCCACCGATGCGCCCAGATTTTCCCTTGCGGCCTCCTCCGCGCCTGTCACGTGCCATCTCGGACGTCCTTTCAGTAGCCCCGCTTTGGGTCCACGATGTTTGTGAGGGGAGCACCCGCCCGATATCGGGTCAGGTTGTCGCAAAACATCGCCACGGATTTCAGCGCCCAGCCATCGTAGACCGACGCGCAATGGGGGGTAACGATGACATTTTCCATCGCCCAGAATGGGCTGTCTTGAGGCAAGGGCTCGGTTTCGAAGACGTCCAGCGCGGCGCCTTTCAGAGGACCCTGCAAGGCCTGCGCCAAGGCGGTCTGATCGACCACGCCGCCGCGCGAGACATCGACCATCACCGCACCGGGTTTCATCGCGGCAATGGCGTCTGCGTCAACCATGCCGCGCGTGCTGTCCAGAAGCGGCACGCACACGGCGACGGCATCGGCGCGCGGCAAGAGATCGCGCAAGGCCTCCATGGCGTGCACCTCATCCACGTGTTCGGTGGCCCTGGGCCGGGCGCGAACGCCCAGTGTCACCATGCCCATCGCCTTGGCGCGGCGTGCAATCGCGGTACCGGTTCGCCCCAATCCCAGGATTAGCAAGGTCTGCCCTTGGATCGGCGCGACCTTTCCGGCGATCCAGTGTCGGGCGTTCTGCACCCGCCTGAACCCGTCGATATCCAACGAGAAATGCAGCAGCGCGCCGATGGTGTATTCCGCCATCATGTCGGCGGCCACACCCGCCGCATTGGTGACTGTCACAAGGCCCGTGTCCCAATCGGCCAGATGATCCGTGCCCGAGCCACCGACCGACACCCATTTGACCGGCCCACCGTCCAACAAGACCGCCCGGGGATAGCCCGGTGTGCCGGCAAACCGGACGGAATACACCACCTCCGCGCCGGTCTGCGCGATCAGATCGGGCAAGGCGTCGTAGCTGTCGCAGCCGTGAAAGCCCAGATCGGGATGCGCTTGGCGGGCCACCGCCAGCGCCGCGTCGGGCGCGTCGGTGTGCAAGATCACGACGGGGTGTTTCATCCAAAGACCTCGTGACGATTGATCGCGGCGTGGATATCGCCCACGACCTGCGCGGTCGCCGCGATGTCAAACAGGATATCCAGGCCCTCGCCCGCCCGCAAAAGCGCGGTATCAAGGTGGGCAAAGCGGGTTTGCGCAACGGCATGTGCCCCGAATGACGCGGGCCGCAGATCGAATGCTGTCAGACGGGCGGCGACCTGCATCGTGGCCGGGCCGTCCAGTCGCAGCCAGGCCCAGGTTTCTTCCCGCCAACTGGAATAGCCTTGCGGGTTGTCCTCCCAAGACTTGCGTAGTGTGGTGACGACGTCTGGCGCGTCCGGATCTGCAAGAGCCATGATGTCCCTGTGGCCCAGACGCAAAAGCGCCAGCCCTCGTTCAGGCGCCCACTGGTTCACCTCGGGCAAGGCGACCCGCGCGCCAAACCAAGCATCCGCCCCCGGCCCCTTCAGACCAAAGCGCGGCACGGCCGTCAGATCGCGCAGGCGCACTGCCTTGCTGTCTGTCAAGAGGCGAGCGCATTCCGCCGCAGCGCCACCGTCTGACAAGGGGAACACAGCGGTCATAGCATTTGCCTTTCCCCATCCGGATCCACGAAGGCATGGCCGCAGGCGACACCTTGCACCATCGCGCCGCTGCGCGCGCGGATATCGACGCGGGCGCCCTCTGCCGCGTCCTCGACAGCCACGAAGGCCAGCGCGATGCCATGGCCCAGCGTGGGAGAGTGCGCCGAGGAGGTCACGTGCCCCACCGGATGACCTTGCTTCAAGACGAGGCAGCTTTCGCCCGGCAGTTCGACGCCTGCCTCGAACCGCAACGCGGCCAGCTTTCGGGTCGGCCCAAGCCTTTGCCGCATCTCCAACGCGCGTTTCCCGATGAAGAAGGGCTTTTTCTTCGATATTGCCCAGTCAAGGCCCAGATCCTGCGGGGAGGTCAGGGCGTCGGTGTCTTGCCCGATCAGGATATGACCCTTTTCCAGCCGCAATATCCGGCTGGCCTCAAGGCCATAGGGGCGCAAGCCTTGCGGCGCCCCGGCGGCCATCAGCGCCGCCCACAGGTCATGGGCACGGCTGGCGGGGCAGTGCAGTTCAAAGCTCAACTCGCCGGTGAAACCGATCCGCATGGCGTGCACCGGGATGCCCGCCACCTGACCGCTTTGGCCGGTCAGATAGGCAAACCCGTCGCGGCTGAAGTCGATGTCGCTTTCAAGCGCTTGGACCACCGCGCGCGCCTTTGGGCCGGTGACGTTGAACCCGGCAAAACCTGCCGTGATGCTGGCGATATCGACATCCATCCGCCATTGCGCGTTCCAGAACGCCATGTCCGAATAGACCCGGCCAACGGCGCCCGTGGTGGCAGTGACATAGAAGCGATCCTGCGCCAATCGGTAGGCCACACCATCGTCGATGACCACGCCCATCTCGTTTAGCATCAGGCAGTAGCGCACCTTGCCCACGGGCTGCTTGAGATGCGCCATGGTGTAGATACGGTCGAGGAAGGCGCCGGCATCCGGTCCACGCACCTCCAGCTTGCCGAGGGTCGAGACATCGAGGATGCCGACACCGGTCCGCACCGCGCGGACCTCGTCGGAGATGATCCGCGCCCGGTCGCCGGGACCATAGAGATAGGGTCGCCACCATTGCCCGACCGGCCGCATCTCGGCCCCCAATGACGCGTGCATATGATGCAGGGCCGTGCGCCGCTCTGCGGTGTGGTGCGGCCCGGCCAGCGCGCCAAGGGTTTCGGGGGCCGTGGGCGGGCGCGCGGTGGTGACGCCGATCTCGTCCAGCGTGCGGCCCGTGGCCTCCGCCACCAACCGCGCGGTCGGAAGGGCCGAGTGGCGGCCCTGCGAGGGCCCCATGCCAACGGTCGAGAACCGTTTGACCAGTTCCAGCTCGCGATAGCCTTCCTTGACCGCGTTGCGGATGTCCTTGATCTCCAGATCCTCGTCGAGGTCGACGAAATCCTTGCCCTTGGGATGCGCGTTGAGCGGGAGGGACGGAACGCTTGCCAGCCCGTCACCTTCCAGGGCGCCGACGAGGGTGATCGTTGGATCGTTCAGATCGAGGGTGAACCGCCCGCTGGTGGCGTCCATGCCCAGACGCGCACCGGCCTGACAGGGCAGATGCCACGCGGGAACCTGACCTGCGGCAACAACCAGCAGGTCACAGCCAATCTCCCGGCCCGCGACGACAACGCCGGTGATGTGGTCATGGCCCATGGCCGCTTCGACGTGCCCGGTTATGACGGGCACGCCATCAGGTGCGCTGCCACACCCGCCGGGCACGGGATCAATCAGCGCTGCAACGCGCACACCGGCCGCGATCAGATCCGTCGCGGTGGCGTAGCCGTCCGCCGACGCCGCATAGATCACTGCGCGACGGCCGGGTGCCACGCCAAACAGATGCATCAAGCGGCGCGCGCCGCCTGCGGTCACGATGCCGGGCAGGTCGTTGTTGCGGAACACCGCGATCTGGTCGATCGCGCCCGTAGCCAGCACGACCCGGCCCGCGCGCAGGCGCAGGGCATGATCCGGGCGCATCAAGGCCAGCCAGTTGTCTTCGAACAGGCCCGTGCAGACGGTGTTGGAAATGACGCGGATCCCGGGCTCTGCCGCGATATCGGCCGCAAGCGTCCCCGCCGCGCCGAAGCCATGGGCCAGATGACCGCCAAGCGCAGGCTGATCGTCAACCAGCACCACATCCGCCCCGGCGCGTGCCGCCGCCAAGGCCGCCGCCATTCCCGACGGGCCGCCACCGATCACGGCCACGTCACAATGCAGTGTCGCCTTGTCCACGGACAGCGCGGGCGCATCCGGCGCGATCACCCCAAGGCCCGCCTTGGCGCGAATGATCGGCTCCCACAGCTTGAACCACGCGTTGCGTGTCGGCCCCATGAAGGTGCGGTAATAGAAGCCCACCGGCAGAAACCGCGAGAAACGACCGATGATCGCGTCGGCGTCGCGCGCCAGCGTGCCGTTCACGTTCTGCGCGGTGATCACCATGCCGTCCTGCAACGGCGTCAGATCAGCGGTGACGTTCGGCTCTGCGCCGACCTGCACCAGCGTGCTGGCATCGGTTCCCGCAAAGCTCATCGCGCCGCGCGGACGGTGGTATTTGAACGAGCGTGACAGCATCCACTGCCCGTTGGCCGCCAATGCGCTGGCGATGGTGTCGCCGGCAAGGCCGGTCATCGCCCGCCCTTCGAAGGTAAAGGACAGCGGGCGGCTCCGGTCGATCCGGGTCCCGAAAGGATCAGGCAAACGGGTCACGTCAGATCACCCGGATCTAACGTACGCCGCACCTCGCCAGAGCCCAGGTGACGCTCGGCCAGAAACACGTAATTCGACGGCGTATGGCGCCACCACTCCAGCACGAACTCCTGCGAGTTGGGCGCGCCGAAAAGATACCCGGCCAAGTCGGCATCGCTTGTGGCCTCCGGATCGGGCGTAGCGCGGCGGGGGCCAAGATACTGAAACTCGGTAATGTTTCGCCGCCCGTTCATGGGGCATGTGAGCAGTTTCATCACATCCCCCTAATGGCTCGCCGCCGTGGCGCCCATCTCGTTGAGCAATTCGAACCGCCCGAACCGTTCCATGGAAAACGGTGCAAGGAGATCGGGCACCCGGCCTGCCGCGATGGTCTCGGCCATGCGCCTTCCGGCCACGGGCGTCGCCTTGAAGCCCCATGTGCCCCACCCGCAATCCAGCCAAAGGCCGTCCACAGGCGACGCTCCCATGATCGGTGAATAATCCGGCGTCATGTCGGTCGTGCCCGCCCATTGCCGCAAGATGCGCATCCCCGAGAGGAACGGGAACATGTGCACCACGCCCTCTGCCAGATGCTCCTTCATGTCGAAGGTCGAACGGGTGGAATAGCTCATGTAGGGATCCGAGCCGCCGCCGATCACCAGTTCACCGCGGGACGATTGCACCAAGTAGGTGTGCAGGCTGACCGACGATACCAACGTGTGCAGCCACGGCTTCACCGGTTGCGTGACCATGGCCTGCAACGGGTAGCAGCGGATCGGCAGTTCCACCCCCGCCAGCATCGCCACCTCGTAATTCGCGCCGCCGCACGCGATCATCACGTTGCCCGCCGCGATGCGGCCCCGGTTCGTCACCACGCCCGTGACCCGGCCGCCCTGCACCTCGATCTCCTGCACGGCGGTGCGCTGGTGGATCTCCACCCCGCGACGTGACGCCTGCGCCGCATAGCCCCAGGCGACGGCATCATGGCGAGCAGTGCCGCCATCCTCGTGCCAAAGCCCGCCCAGAATTTCGAGCGGCCCGCCGTAATCCATGTTCAGATGCGGGCACAGCGCCTCGACGCCTTTTTGATCGACCACCTCGATCCGTGTGCCCATGTGCCTGCCCATCTCGGCGCGCAGATGGAAACTGCGCAGGGTCGCCTCGGTATGGGCCAGCGTCAGTTGCCCGCGTTGCGAGAACATGACGTTGAAATCCAGCTCCTGGCTCATCTCGCCATAAAGCGCGACGCCCTCCTTGTAGAAAGCGATGCCCTCGGGCGTGATGTAGTTGGAGCGGATCGTGGTGGTGTTGCGCGCGGTGTTGCCCCCCGCCAGATAACCCTTTTCCAACACGGCGACCGATGTGATCCCGTGGTATTTCGACAGATAATGCGCACAGGCAAGGCCATGCCCGCCTCCGCCGATGATGACCACGTCATAGGACGGCTTCAGGTCCGGTGTCTCTGGAATGTCGCCGGTCACCGGATAGTCGCGGCTCAGGCCGTATTTCAAAAGACGAAAGGGCATGGGGATCAGGGCGCCGCGAAAAGATGTTGGGTCAGATCCGAGAAGGGCCGCGATGGATCCGAGGCCAGCCCAAGCGCCGCGCTGCGGATCGCCTCCGTCCGGGTCGCGCCCAGAACCGGGGTCGCAAACTCGCGATACTTTGCATCCATGTCGTCGTCCGAGAACGGGCGTTCGGGACCGCCGCGCGCGTGGGTGTCGCCCGAGCGCAGGACCGTCCCATCCGTCAGGTGCAGCGTCACGTCGGCCCATCTACCCTCCGGGAAGCGCGCCTCGTGGCGGGCATCCTCGGTCATTTCCGTGCGGGCGACCAAGGCCGCGACATCCGCATCCTTCAATCCGTCGCCGCTGATGTGCTCAAGCCCGATACGGCCATGAACCAGCATCGCGGCTACGGCGAAGGGCAGCGAATACTGGGCCTCTGACGCCGAGTTCGGCATCCCCGGAAACAGCTGCACCGCGTTGTGAAAACTGCGGATCTCGATACGAGCGACGGCGTCGTGCCCGAGCCTGTGCGCAAGGCCAAGTTCCCGCGCCGCATCAATCGCGGCATGGGCCCAGCGACAGATCGGGTAAGGCTTGATGTACTGATGGCCCGTCTGCCAGAATTGGCCCAGATCGGCCCAGAACGGCGCAGCCTCAGGCGCCTCCAGCGTGATGGCGGGCGCGCCGGTAAAGCCCATTTGCGCCATCTCGACGGCGGAAAGCCCCACCAAAGCGCCTTGCCCCGATCCATCATGCAACATCGTCGGGTTCGCGATTTCCCGCATCATCTGGCTGCGGGGGCCGTGGTACTCGGCGATCCCGAAAGCATGGCGCAGCACATCGGGCGATAGCCCGCGAAGCCGCGCCGCCATGGCGACAACGCCGATGGCATTCCACGCGCCCGAGGTGTGATAGTCGGACACCGAGGCATGCAAGGCCATGCCAGCGCGGCCAGCGACCTCGTAGCCGACGATCAGGGTCGCGAGGGCGTCCGCGGCGGTCAGGTCCGGTCGCGCCTCTGCCTCGGCAATCAGGGCCGGAACGGCGACGACACCGATGTGCCCCTTGGTCGGGTTGTAGCCGTCATGGGCATCGAGATTGTCGATCTGGCTTGCCGCCGCAAACGCCGCGCCCGGTCTGCTCGTGGTCCGCCCGTCAAACAGCAGCGTCGCGCGCGCGGCAGGCTCAGCGGTATTGTAGATCCGCCACGCGGTGTCTCGCGCCAGACGCCCGGCCTCCATCGGCGCGGCCGCGATGCAAACGCCGAGCGTATCCAGCAAGAGACGCGCTGCGGCGGCGTGGGTGGCCTGTGGCATCTCCTGCGACGTGCGGGCGAGCACAAAGCCCGCGATGGCCCGTGTCACAGCCCCGTTCACTTCGCCTTGCGGGCTGTGTTGCATTCGGGCTCCTCTCGATTGAGGCACAAGTTATGCGTTGCCCGCGCCAAGCACATCCTAGATATCTCACGGCGTGCCACAAGAAAATCGTGGTCATTTGTGCGACGCAACCCGAACCCAGGGATGACAATGGACAAGGCCCCGCCGCCGCTGACCTACATCCGATCCTTCGAGTGTTCGGCCCGCCATCTCAGCTTCACGAGAGCGGCGGAGGAGTTGGGCTGTACGCAAGCGGCGGTGAGCATGCACATTCGCTCGCTGGAGCGCTATCTGGGGTCCAAGCTGTTCCACCGCAATCCACGCAGTCTTGTCTTGACCGAGATCGGAGCGGCCTTTCTTCCGTCCCTACGGCAAGCGCTGCAAATGATAGACCAGGCGACAGAGACGGTCGTTATCGGCAACCGGACCCGGACAGTCACCATCTCTTGTCCGATGAGCCTAGCGGAGAACTGGCTATCGCGCCGGCTGGTCGGGTTCCATGCAGCATATCCAAACATCGACTTGCTGATTCATGGGACCGTTTGGCAAGAGCCTGAAAGTCTCTCGGTCGATCTGGCAGTGTCGATGAACCGGGATGACGAGGTTCCGCGCGGTGCGGAACTGATGTTGCGGGAAACGCTGTCGCTGCTCTGCTCGCCGGACGTCGCGCAGGGTGTCGCGACGCTCGCGGACCTGTGCCAACTGCCCCGCATTCTTGTTCTGGGGCGACAGGAGTATTGGTCGGCCTTCGAGGCGCATTTTGGCAAATCCGAAGATCAACTCAACTCGGCGTTTCGCACCAATGCGACCAACATTGCCCTGGAAATGGCCGCCAACGGGATCGGCTATGTCGCCGCGCCCTCGGATCTGACACGCACGTACGTGGACAGGGGCCTCTTGGTGGAACCCTTCGATCTGCGCCCTGATTGCCCGTGGAATTACTATCTGAGCCAGACGGCCCCCGGCAGAAACGCCGCTTCACAAGCAGTTCGGGCTTGGCTGATGGCGCAACACCACCCCTGATCCATGGGGCCCCTACCGCACGTCGCGGCAAGGCTGTCTCTGCTGATTGACCGCGCGGATCGAACCAGATTTCAAATGGCCACTCGTCCAGTCGGCCCGGTTGAAGTCCTCCACTTGCCACTGGGAAATGGATGCCAAGGTTGGATGGTGCGGTCCCCTTGTAAGCCCCCACAAGAACGGGGGGTGAGGTGCCCCTGGATTTGTAGACGCTTCGCCGCCCAACTTTGCGGCGAGAAGGCCGACTGAACCGCCCCGGGTTTACCGGAGAGTTGTTGCTTCACTGATTAGGCGGCTTTTTCAGCCGCGTTCAAGCGTGCGTAGAAAGTCTCCTCTGCTTCGTTCGGCGTGACGTACCCGATGGCGCTGTGCAGGCGGGTTGTGTTGTACCAGTCGAGCCATTTCAGGGTTTCCCACTCGACCTGGCCGACCGATTTCCAGGGTCCGAGAAACTTGATCACTTCGGTCTTGAACAGGCCGATGATGCTTTCGGCCAGAGCATCGTCATAGGAATCCCCGACGCTGCCGACGGACGTGTCGATCCCCGCCTCGGCAAGCCGTTCGGTGTATCGGATTGACAGGTATTGGCTGCCGCGCGCTGGCGCGCCTGTGATGGATCAGCTTGTCAGCCTCGGACGACGCCCGCTGGCAGATGGCCTGGTTCAGGGCATCAAGGACGAAACCGGTGGTCATCGAGGTCGAGACGCGCCAGCCGGCGATCTTGCGGGCGAAGACGTCAATGATGAAGGCCACGTAGACCATGCCCTGCCAGCTTGAGACATAGGTGAAATCGCTGACCCAGAGCTGGTTTGGCATGGCGGCCACGAAGGCACGGTTCACCTTGTCGTCCGGGCAAGGTTGTGATGCATCAGGGTTGGTCGTGATGACCGTCTTGCCACGGACAACGCCGTGTAATCCCATCGCCTTCATCAGCCGTTCCACCGTGCAACGGGCGATATCACGCCCTTCACGGCGCAGTTGGTGCCAGACCTTGCGCGCGCCGTATCGTCCCCGGCTGCCATCGAAGGCCTGCTTGATCGAAGCCATGTCCAAACGATCCTGTCTGGCCCGGCCCGATGCCAGTTCCGGATCACGCTCCACAGCCTTGAACGCATAGTAGGTCGATGGTGCAATCCCCACGACTTGGCAGATCGGCACGACACCAAAGACGCTATGGTGATCGTCGATGAACGCGATCATTTGCGGAACGGGCGGTCGAGCTCCGCCGCCGCGAAATATGCACTGGCCTTCTTCAGGATCTCGTTGGCAGTCCAAAGTTCACGAACCTCGCGCTCCAGTTCCTTGATCCGGTCCTTCTCGGCGCTGGTCAGTCCGGCCCGCTGACCGGCATCGCGCTCGGACTGCTGGCACCAGACCCGCAGGCTGTCCGGTGAGCAGCCCAACTTGGGCGCGATCGCCCGGCACGCCGCGCTGTCGCTGCTGTAATCGGCCCGGTTTTCACGAAACAACCGAACGCCACGTTCGCGCAGCTCGGCCGGATAGGCGGGGGTGAATCGTCTCGGCGTCATGGGGCTCATCCTTTGAGTGTTCTACTCTCCGGTAAACCCGGGGCGGTTCACTACGGTCCAGACGATCCGCTCTTCCCCGCCACGGCCATCACGCCGCACGCGAACACCGGCTTTGTCGCCGAAGGCTTCGACCGTCGCCCTTGGAAACGCACCGAACCCGTTCGCAAGATCGTCAACACGGCGTTCCAGGCTGCCCGGCTGGACAGCTTCGGCCCGCACGCCTTCCGCCACATGCTAGCCCGCCACGCGGCCAAGACCTGCACCTCGGTCTCGGAAATCGTCGCCACGGCGCAGAACCTTGGTCATTCCGACGTGCTGACCACCTTGCGTAGCTACGGCCAGATCAGCCGGGAACGCCGAAGGGCACTGATCACTGGCGAGTCTGGCGATGATCTGTTGGAGGACTGATCCGACTGCGGAGGAAAGAACCACCGCGCGTGGGAACATTTGTGGGAACGGCTGTTGCGATTTCCAAATTTTCCCATGAAATACAATTCTATATGCTGATTTCGTGGCGGTGCTGCCAGACGAATTCGAACTCGTCTCTGCCAGGACAGCCACACTGTCCTTTATGCCGCGCAGAGGCCGCGCCACTCGGCAAGAGCAGCGGCGCGGTTGGCCTTGAAGAGGGGTCTGCTGGAGAGGCTGCGTTCCTGGTTGAAATGGTTCGTGACGGAGGCGTGGATCGATGCGAATTTCTGAAGACTTCGCATGCGACGGAAACGGAGCATCGCCCTCTCGCGTCGTCGGAATGGCAGGTGTGAGTTCTCCGCCTGATTGTTCACCCAGCGGCCAGTTTCCTGCCGGGCCCCTGCTCCGAGCTCCTTCAGAGCCGCACCGTAGGACCGAAGTCTATCCGTCACGATGACCTCGGGCCGACCGTGCTTGCGCATTGCTTTCTTAAGGAATTCAAGCGCGGCCTTCTTGTCTCGGGTCTTCGTCACGAGGCTTTCGAGCACTTCGCCTTCGTGATCGACAGCCCGCCAGAGGTAATGCCGCTCGCCGTTGATCTTCACGAAAATCTCGTCGAGATGCCATTGCCAGCGGCTCGATTTCATCCCCTCGACCCGGCGTTTTCGGATCTCGGCCGCAAACATCGGACCGAACCGATGCCACCAGAACCGGACGGTCTCATGGCTGATATCGACGCCGCGCTCGTGCAGCAGGTCCTTAACGTTCCGGAGCGACAGAGGCAACCGGACGTAGAGCATCACGGCCAGGCGGATGATCTCGGGACTGGTCTTGAAGTACTTGAATGGGTCGCGCTTGGTCATCGGCGAAGACTACGAGACAAGCCTACACCGGCTCAAGCCAAGTTCTCCTGACAGAGCCTATCGAAGAGATCTACCGAGACATTTTAGCGGAAGCCGATGGGTGAGGATACTCAGATCGATTTCCCGGAGCGGATCGACAATCAGCGCAATCCGCTCCGCATCTTGTTGGAATTCGTCCATCTGTTTCAGTCCCATAATGCGTCTCCCCTGGTGCAGTAAATGCGATCAGAGGAGCGGAACACATCGGCGAAAGGATCCGTTTAGGCGCTAGCTGCCTCGGCGTCGAGGCCCAGGTAGTAGCGTTGAATATCGCTGTTGTTCCTCAGTTCCTCCGAACTGCCTTCAAGCACTTTTTGCCCACTTTCGATCACATACCCGTAGCTCGAATGCTTGAGAGCGACGACGGAGTTCTGCTCGACGAGCAGCATCGTGACACCCTTTTCGCGGTTGATCCGCGAGATGATGTCGAAAATGCTTTTGACGATCATCGGCGCTAGTCCCAGCGAGGGCTCGTCAAGCAGGATGAGCTTTGGTTCGGCGACAAGCGCGCGCCCGATGGCCAGCATCTGTTGCTCGCCGCCGGACAGGAAGCCCGCCTGTTGATGGCACCGCTCCTTGAGGATCGGGAAATAGCTGTAGACCTCTTCGAAGGCCTCCGCCTTCTTACGGGCCGACTTGCAGGCAAAGGTCGCGGCAATGAGGTTTTCCTCGACGGTTAGCGTCGAAAACACGTGCCGGCCCTCGCGGACCTGAAAGGTGCCGCGCCGCACGATCTCGTGCGGCGCGCGCTTGAGTATGCTGTCTCCGGCGATGCGGATATCGCCACCGACGATACGACCGTTCTCGAGTGGCAGGAACCCCGAAATCGCCTTCAACGTGGTCGTCTTGCCGGCACCATTGGCCCCGAGAAGTGCCACGATGGCGCCTTCGGGAACCTCCAGGCTGAGGTCTTCCAGGGCACGGATCGTGCCCTGGTACATGACCTCGAGATTCTTGATTTCGAGAGCGGTCGACATCGGCTTATTTTACCTTCAGCCAGTCGGAAATCGCTTCCGAGGTCAGCGTGCCGTCATCGGCGACATTCCAACGGATGACCTGCCCGATGCCGACTTCATGTCCTGAGAAGTCGATGGGCATGCCGATCAGGCCGCCGGTGTCCCAGTTCTCGACGGCTTCGAGTGCAGCGACGAGGTTGTCGCCATTCACTTCGAGACCGGCGTCGATCACGTCTTCGGTTGCCTTGGCAGCGATCATGCCGCCGAGCCAGCCGTTCACATAGCCCGACCGGACGTTGCCGTCGAAATCGGGATTCCGCTTCGTCTGCATCTCCGCGACGACATCGACCATCTCGCCTTCGCCGATATTGGTGTCGGTCTCGAAGACCTTGACCATGACAAGGCCGTCGGCGACCTCGAGCAGTTCTTCGAGCTTTTCATGCTCGTTCTGCCACATGCTCGTCATGAAGGTGACGTCGCCCATGCCGAAATCCTGCATCAGACGGATCATCTCGGGCCAGACCGCGAAGGAATAGCCGTGGAAGATCACATGCGTCGGGCGTGCCGACCGCATGGCCAGCGCGAAGGTGCTGACATCGGCCTCGACGAAGTTGCTCTGCAGGATCTCGACGACCTCGACGCCCTGAATTTCGGCCTCATCCTTGGCATCCTCGATCCCATCCCGGCCAAGCGAGATGGTCGAATGCATGATCACCAGCCGCGCGTCTGCGGCTTCGCCGCTGTCGGCGATGTGCCGAACCAGCATGCGCAGCTGGTCGCCATAGGTCGCCCCGGCGACGAAGTAGTAGGGATAGCGCTCAGGATCGGCCAGTTCAGAGGCAAAGGACCCGCCGCCCGTCAACACCTTGTGCTGGGCGTTGTTCTCGGGCGAGATCGCCTGGATCATGCCGGTCGAGTCCCCGAAGACGAAGCTGACATTACCCTCGGTCATGGCCCGCTTGAAGTTGCCGGCGGCGACGTCGACCTTGAAGGTCGTGTCGGTCACGGTCAGGTCGATCGGGCGCCCGCGAATGCCGCCCTGTTCGTTCTTCCAGGCCACGTAATCCTCGAAACCCTGGCCCTGGGGGATGCCTCCGTAGGACGCTGGCCCCGAAAGGTCCACATGGACGCTCCAATGCACCGGTTCGCCGTCTTGTGCGACCGCCGCGCCGGTGAGGCCAAGTGTGAGCGCGAGTGTCTTGGCCAGCCCCTTCCATAGGTACGTCATCGTCGTTTCTCCTCCATTGAACTGGCGCGGTCCGTCTTACCGACGCCATGTTTTGACTGTCCGGCGGATCGCCGGAAGCCACTCTTCACCCGGTTCTCCGCGGGTTGATGAATTTGCGTTGTGCGCGTTCCCAAAGATGCGCGATGCCCCGTGGCTCGAAGAGCAGGAAGGCCACGATCAGCAGGCCGAAGATCGTCTCGCGTAGGGGAACAAGGATCAGCGAGGTGTCGAAGCCGAACGTATCGCTCAGGGCCAACAGGGTGAGGCGCAGAAGCTCTGGCACCACGGTCATGAAGATCGCGCCGAGAACGGAGCCAAGCATCGATCCCTGGCCGCCGACAATCACCGCGGCGAGAAAGAAAATCGAAACCTGAAGGCTGAACTGTTCGGGCGTGACGTATTTGTTGAAATAGACCAGAAGCCCGCCGGCGATGCCGGCCAGAAACGAGCCGAACGCGAACGCCAGAAGCTTGTAGAACACGATATGAACGCCGAGCACCGCGGCGGTGAGATCTCTTTCGCGCACCGCGACGAACGCGCGCCCCACGCGGGACCGGATCACGTTGGCGGTGAAGATCGTCGAGACAATCAGCACGGCCAGAATCAGGTAGTACATGGTGGAATCGGTCGCCAGCTGAAAGCCGAGGAGCCGCGCGGGATCGATGGTAAGGCCGACATCGCCATTCGTGACGCTGTCCCAATGCACGAAGACGAACATCAGGATGAACTGTGCCGCAAGCGTCGCCACAACGAGGTAGAGACCCCGGATCCGAAGCGACGGCAGACCGAAGCCCACACCAACAATCGCCGTCACGAACCCTGCAAGGGGAATGGCGATCCAGAATGGCAGATTGAGATGGATCTGGCTGAGCGCCGCCGTGTAGGCGCCGACCCCCATGAAAGCTGCATGGCCAAGGGAAAGCAGGCCGGTATACCCCATCATCACGTTGAGGCCGTAAACCGCGATGACGTTTATTCCGAGAATGCAAAGGAAGTAGACCCAGAACGCCGGAGCGATGGCGGGAAGCATCATAAGGACGACGATCAGCAGGCCGTACTTCACGATCGAGGCGCGGGTGTAGCCGTCGTTCGGAGCGGTGGCCACGTCCGGGCCCTGGTCAGGATTGGACAGCTCTGTCATCAGATGCGCTCAACTTCCTTGGTGCCGAAAAGACCCGTCGGACGTACCAGAAGGACGAGCAGGACGAGGATGTAGGGCGTGACCTCGCGGAACTCGCCGCCCAGGAAGAGGCCGGTCATCGCCTCCAGCCAGCCGATGATCAGGCCGGCGAGAAGGCACCCGCCGATGCTGTTCAGGCCACCGAGAATGATCACCGACAAGATGTTGAGCACGATGAACCCCATATGCGGGGTCAGCGAGTTCACGTTCGCCACCATGATGCCGCTGATGCAGCCCGTCACCGCGGCGATGACCCAGGAGAACTGGATCACGCGGCGGACGTCGATGCCCATCGAGTAAGAGGTGATCTGGTCCGCAGCCGCAGCCCTGAGTGCGACCCCGGCACGGGAGTAGCGCAGATAGAGAATGAGCGAGACGATGAGGATCATCGCGATGGCGAAGGCGCGAGCCGACTTTCCCGGAATGAAGATCTCGCCCAGCATCACCGGATCGCGCGCCAGCATGGCAGGCACCTGCCGGTCTTCGGGGCCCCAGATCAGGCTGATCACCCCGCGCAGGATGCTGCCCACGCCGAATGTGACCATCACGATGGCGATGAAGGGTTGTCCGACCATCGGACGCAAGACCGAGCGTTCGATGAACAAGGCGACGGCGACAGAGCCGATAAGGGCCGCGATCAGGCCCGCCAGGATCCCGAAAGCGTATGTGACGGCGAAGGCGTAGAACAGGTAGGCCGACAGGGTCATCATTTCGCCCATGGCAAAATTGAACGTGTGGCTGGCACGGAAGATGATGATGATCCCGATCGCAATCAGCGCATACAGACCGCCTGTCGCGATACCGAGGGCGCTGTAATCGAGGATAAGTGTCATTGTTTCTGCTCCTCCCGAAGTCAGGTCAGGCGGCCGACTGGTCCTCGTCGGCTTCGCCCAGATAGGCTTCGATTACCGCGGGATCGCAGGCGACTTCTTCGGGTGTTCCCTCGGCAATCGGTTTTCCGAAAGACAGAACGATGATCCGGTCCGAGATGCCCATGACCATGCTCATGTCATGCTCGATGAGAAGAACGGTCGTGCCCCACTTTCTCTTGGCCTCGACGATGAGCTCTCCCATGTCGCGCTTTTCTTCGCGGTGCATGCCGGCAACCGGCTCGTCCAGCATGAGGATCTTGGGACGCATCACCAGGCCACGTGCCAGTTCCACGCGCTTCTGCAAGCCATAGGGCAGGTCTTCGACCGAGTGGTTCTGCACGTGACGCAAACCGACGAAGTCGACGATCTCTTTCTGGATGTCGTTTGCAAGGTCTTCTTCTTCTCGCCGGGCAGAACGCGTTCGAAACCCCGCGGTGAGCACCCCTGCCTTCATCTGCGTGTGCGCACCCAGCTTGATATTGTCGAGAACGGTCATCCCGCGAAAAAGCGCGATATTCTGAAATGTGCGCGACATTCCCCGATACGCCCGCTTTGGCGGTGAAAGCCTCGAGATATCCTCGCCATCGAGGGTCACCTTGCCGGAGGTCGGCATGTAGAAGCCCGAGACCACGTTGAAAAGGCTCGTCTTGCCCGCCCCGTTGGGGCCGATGATGGAGGTGATCTTTCCGGTTTCGGCATCGACGCTGACGCCGTTGAGCGCTTTCACGCCGCCGAAGCTCAGCACGACCTGATCGACCTTCAGCATGTCACAGCCTCGTCGCCGAGCGTAAGGACGCGGGTTTTGGACTGGTGGCCATCATGACGGTTTTGCTCCTCTCAACCAAAGCGTAACGTGACCGTCGAAAAAAGTCTAACAAACGTTCGATTTTTCGAAAAATAGTCTAAGCACTGATATATATTAATTTTTCCATGGTCCGGCCGGGTCTTCCGGAGTTTTTTCTGCGCGAAGGTCAAGCAAGAAGACCTTTCCACACATTGCGGACCACGAGGGCCGCGGCGCCCCTCTCCCCCTGATTCCACGTGTCGACACAAACGGGCCTCGCCCGAGGGAAAAGTGGCGGCGTCGTCCTGATCGAGGACAGCGCAACGCGAGTTTCCAGAAGTGGCCCTTCGCCTACTGGAAAAGACATTGGAACAGCCGTCGATACGGTTCTGCGGATGCCCGGCCTCGTTGACTCCATAAGTGCGATCCAGTCGCGGAGAGCATGCACCGATGGGCACCGCCGGCGGCGCGGGGCCGCTGCAGGAGGCTCAGTAAAGCGAGATCCCCACGGACCGGCCGCCGTCCAGCGTCAGGATCTGGCCAGTCACGTTGCGTGTGCGCGGGTCGGCGAAGAAGGCGATGGCGTTGGCAATGTCGTCGGGTTGACCGAGCAATCCCGTCGGTTGTTTGGCGATCAATTCTTCCTGCCGGGCGGGCGTCAGAGAGCGGAACATCTCGGTCTCGATCAATCCCGGTGCAATCGCGTTCACCATGATCCGCCGCTCGGCCAGGTCCATGGCCATCGACCGCGTCAGACCGATCACTCCGGCCTTCGAGGTCCCATAAGCCGCGTGCGCATAGCCTGCCAGATAGGCGCGGGAGGCGATGTTGATAATCCGCCCGTCCTCGCCCATCCGCTTGATGGCTTCCTGCGCCATGACGAAAGTCCCGATGACATTGACCTCGTACATCTGGCGAAAGTCTTCTTCGGTATGGGCGTCGAACTTGCCGTCCCAGAAGATGGCGGCGTTGTTCACCAGCACGTCGAGACGCTTTAGGCTGCCGACCAACGCGTCGACGGCTGCCCGGTCGGTGATCGACAGGACAGTTGTCACAACATCCGCGTCATCGCGCAGAGAGGCACGCGTTTCTTCAAGCGGCCCCTCTTTTTGATCGACCAGAACCAGCGCGTAACCCTCTTCGGCCAGCCGTCGGGCCGTGGCGCGACCGATGCCGCCACCGGCGCCGGTGATCAGCGCGCAGCGCCCCTTGCCCGGCGCGCTCATGCGCTTTGGTCCCAGTCGACGGGAAGCACGAAGGTTTCCGTCAGTCCGCCGTCCACGGTCAGGATGTGGCCGTTCATGTAACTTGATGCCCGCGAGGCCATGAAGGCGACAACGCCACCGGCCTCTTCCGGCGCGCCCCAGCGGTTAAGGGGTATCCGGTTCGAGACACCGCGTTCGTAGCCAGGCTTGGCGAGGATCGGCTCGTTGATCTCGGTCGTGAAATAGCCGGGCGCCATCATGTTGACGGTGATCCCGTCCGGCCCCAGTTCGGCCGCCAGCGCGCGCGTCATGCCGGCCACGCCATGCTTGCTGGCGGTGTAGGCGGTGACGTTCTCGCGCCCGACCACGGCGAGGGCCGAGCCGATGTTGACGATGCGGCCATAGCCGGCCTTGCGCATGTGGCCCGCCGCCTCGCGGCACAGCAGATAGGTGGCGTTGACGTTGGTGCGAAAGACCCGGTCCCAGGTCTCGACCTTCGCTTCGGGCAGCGGCTCCCAGGCGTTGATGCCGGCGTTGTTGACAAGGATATCCAGACGTCCATCGGACTGGATCACCTGCGCGATGGCGGCGACGCAGGCGGGGCTTTCGGCCAGGTCAAAGGGCAGCGCGACCGCGTCGATCCCTTCGGATATCATCTGCGCGACCGATTGTTCGAGCCTTTCGACCCCGCGCGCCGTCAGGTAGACTTTTGCGCCGCTTTCGCCGATGGCCCGGGCCATTTCGTATCCAAGCCCGCGAGAGGCGCCTGTGACGATGGCGACCTGCCCTTCGAGTGAAAACCGATGTGTCATGCTGCCCCCTCAGACCGCGAGTTCGAATTTGAAGCTGGCCTGGATGCCACCGTCCACATGGATCACCTGCCCGGTGGTATAGCTGGAGGCTTCGGAGGCAAGATAGATCAGCGTGCCGACCAGTTCCGTGGGGTCCCCCCAACGCTCCATCGGTGTCACGCCGTTGACGGCCTCGGCATAGCCCGGTTTGGACGTGATGGACTTGTTGATGTCCGACGCGAAATAGCCCGGGGCGATGACGTTCGCGGTGATCCCGTCGCGACCCAGTTCCGCCGCCAGCGACCGGGTGAGGCCGACGATGGCGGATTTCGACGCGCAGTAGGCGTGCAGCTTCGACCGCCCGACGGTCGAGAGAACCGATCCGATGTTGATGATCCGGCCGCCCTGTCCACGCGCGCGCATGTCGTTGGCACAGGCCTGCGCCATGACGAAGCTGGCCTTGACGTTGGTGTCGAGGATATTCTGCAGGGTCTCTTCGCTGCTGTCTTCCAGCGGCTCCCAGGCGATGATGCCAGCGTCGTTGACGCAGATGTCGACGCGGCCGAGGTCGGCCACCACCTTGCCCACGCCGGCCTGGATCGCGTCGGTGTCGCGCAGGTCGATGGGCAGGACGGTCGCCTGGCCTCCTGCTTCACCGATCTCGGCGGCAACGGACGCCAGCTTGTCCTTGTCGCGCGCCACCAGCACCACGTGGGCGCCCGCCCCGGCGAGGCCGAGCGCCATGTGCCGCCCGAGGCCGCGGCTGGCCCCGGTCACGATGGCCACCTTCCCAGTCACGGAAAACAGATCCATGCGGATTTCTCCCTTCTTGGTCAGCCCGTTCAAGCGGCTCCGTAGAGCCGCCTGAGCGCGACCTTGTCGATCTTGCCGTTCGGCAACTTGTCGATTTCTTCCACAAACTGGATGTGTCGCGGCTTCTTGTAGCCGGCGATAAGAGTGCGGCAGTGCGCGATAAGCGCGTCGGCTGTCGGCGCCTCGGCGCCCTTGCGAAGCGAAACAATTGCCTTGACCGCCTCGCCCCACTTTTCGTCCGGCACCGCGATGACCGCGGCTTCGTAGACCGCGGGGTGATGCATCAGCGCCTCTTCGACCTCACGGCTGTAGATGTTCTCACCGCCCGAGATCACCATGTCCTTCTTGCGGTCCACGAGGTAGAGGAACTCTTCGTGATCGAGCCGCCCCATGTCGCCGGTATGGACCCAGCCGTCGCGCAATGTGTCGATCGTGGCGGCGTGGTTGTTCCAGTAGCCTTTCATCCGGGCCGGCGAGGACAAGAGGATCTCTCCGACCTCGCCCGGCGGAAGCTCGTTGCCATTGTCGTCGACGATCTTCACCTTCACCGTCGGCGAGGCCTGACCGACCGAACCGAGGATCTCGAGGTCCCGCTCCGTGCCGTCGGGGCGATGCTGATGCGTCAGAAGCGTGGTCCCCGGCCCTTCGGTCTGGCCGAACTGCTGCTGGAAGACCGGGCCCATCAGCGTCAGCCCGCGGCGCAGGACGGTCAACGGCATCGGTGCGGCGGCATAGACGACCATGCGAAGATGACTTAGATCGGTTGTCGAGACTTCCGGAGCCTCGAGCAGGGTCTGGATCATCGTCGGCGCCATGTGCGTGACGCTGATCTTCTCTTCCTCGAGGGTCTTCAGCACCGCCTGCGGATCGAAACCGCGCTGCAGGACGACTGTCCCGGCGCGCCAGTGCTGGGCGTTCTGGATGATCTTCGCCCCGATATGAAAGAGCGGCATCATGATGAGCAGCCGGTCGTCCGGTCCGTTGCGCTGATCGGATCCCAGGATCTCGGCCCCCGCGACCGATCCGGCCTGCGTCAGCATCACCCCCTTGGGCTTGCCGGTAGTGCCGGAGGTGTAGATCAGGTAGGCGATATCCTCGGGGCGTGACCGGTAGGGCAGATCATCCGCGTCGCCCGTGGCCACCAGATCCTCGTAGACTTGCGTATCTGCCTGCGCACCGTCGATGCAGACGAAATGCTCGACGCTCGTTAGATCCGGCCGCATCTGGGCCACGGCGTCGGCATAGTCGGCCTCGTAGATCAGGATCTTCGCGCCACCGTCATTGATGATGTGCAGCATCTCGGGCACGGCAAGCCGCCAGTTGACGGTCGCCGCGATCAGGCCGGAGAGTTCTATCGCGCCGTAGACTTCATGATATTCTAGGCGGTTCTGTGAGAGGATCGCCACCCGGTCCTGTCGCCGCAACCCCAGCCTCGCAAGCGCCGAGGCGAGCCGCGCCGCCCGGTCCCGGAACTCGGCATGGGTCATCCGCCGGCCCCGCCAGACAAAGGCCGTCTGGTCCGGATACTTGCGGGCGTTCGCTTCGATCATGTCGCCGAGCGTGGCGGCGGTCCGCGGTTCCATATCGTGAAATCCTATTCGCTTTCTGGGTCGAAGCGCGGTTTGCGCTTCTCTCGGAAGGCGGCCAGACCCTCGGCAAAATCCTCGCTGGCAAAGCAGACTGGTTGCGCTGCGGCTTCGAAATCCATCACCGCATCCGCGCTTTCATGGTGCTCCAGCATCCGCTTGGTCAGGCCCATGGCGAGAGATGGCTGCCGGGCGAGCCGCTCGGCCCGCGACATGGTCGCCGCGGCCGCGCCACCGTCGGGCACCACTTCGTCGGCAAGGCCCATGGGCCCCGCGTCCTCGCCCGTGAAGGTGCGCCCGTACATCAACGCGTCGCGCGCGCGGGCGAAGCCGATGCGCCGGGGCAACGTGTGGGCGATGGCGAAATCGGGCACGAGGCCGACGCGGAAGAAGTTGAAGCCGAGACTGGCGCCCTGCCCCATGACAATCGTGTCCGCGGTCAGGACCAGCCCGGCCCCGGCCCCTACTGCATAGCCCTCGACCTCGGCGATGATCGGCTTGTCGGCCGTCAGCAGCATCCGCGCAAGGGGGTGTGCCGCGACAAGGCGACGGCGTCCAGCCTTGGTCTTGGTCAAGTCGTCCATGCGAGAGAGGTCTCCGCCGACCGAAAAGTTCGGCAGGGCGGAGGCGATGATCAGGACCCGTGCGCCCGGGTCGGCCAGAAGCTCTGCCAGAACCTCTTGCAGCGCGCCGCGCAGCCTTGCGCCCATGGCGTTGCGCGAATCAACGTCGTTGAGAACGATCCGCACGATTCCGAGCGGATGGCGTTCAAGCTCCACAAATGCCATGGTCTCCTCCCAGGCTTTCGGTGACAGCTTACACGACCCAACATTTCTAACAACAGTTCGAATCTGACGACTGGTAGATTTCTTCCAAAACACGGTTTCGTCCGTGCCAACGACCGGCTAGAATCGCTTGGTTGCTACAAGAAGGCCCGGAATGGCGCGCCAAATTTCAAAGTCTGAAGAATCCCAGAAACGGGTCCTCAACGCGGCGGCCAAGATATTCCGCGACAATGGCTATGCTGGCACCACGATGCGCGCCATCGCGGATGCCGCGAGCCTGAAGGCCGGCAGCATCTACTATCACTACAAGTCCAAGGACGAGCTGATCGCCGCAATGCTGGACCTCGGCATCAACGCGGTCATCAACTCGGTCGAAGAAACCCTGGCGTCCCTGCCGTTAGACGTCTCCGGCAGGGAAAAGATCGAATGCGCGATCCGCGCGCATATCGGCGCTATTATCGCGCATGGCGACTACACGCTGGCCACCCGACGGGTGTTCGGCCAGGTGCCGGAAGAAATCCGCGGGCAGAACCTGCGGCTGCGCGATCACTACGGCAGGATCTGGCAGAATATTCTCGAAGAGGCCAAGACCCGGGGCGAGTTGAGACACGACGCCAACACCACCCTCGCGCGCCTGTTCATTCTCGGCGCGCTGAACTGGACGGCGGAATGGTTCAACCCCAAGGGCGGGCGCAGCATCGACGAGGTTTCCCGTGAATTCGGCCGGATCGTCTGCGGCGGTCTCTTCGCTGAGGCCGAGACTGAAAATGAGCCGGTGGCCGCGACCCGGGAGCGCCAGACGGCTCTTTAAAGATCCCTTCCGATCAGGTGATCCGAAATGATCCGCTTCTGGATCTCGGAGGTTCCCTCGAAGATCTTGGTCAGCCGCGCATCCCGCCAATGCCTCTCGACTGCGTTCAGCGTGGTGTAGCCACCACCGCCGAGGATCTGCAGTGCTTCGCTGGTCACCCGCTCGGACATTTCGCTGGCGAACAACTTGACCATCGAGGCCTCTCGGTCGCAGCGCACGCCGCTGTCGATCTTGCGGCAGACCGAATACATCAGCGCACGGGCCGCCTCGACCTCTGTCGCCATGTCGGCAATCTTGAAGCGGATCGCCTGAAAGCTCCCAATGGCCTGGCCGAATTGGCGGCGTTCCTTGCAATAGGCGATGGCGTCGTCAAGCGCCGCCTGCGCCAGCCCGATGGAGCGCGCGGCGGTGTGCGCGCGGGCGGTTTCCAGCCCCGCTGTCGCCAGGTAGAACCCCCTGCCCTCTTCGCCGACCATCGCGTCCGCGGGAACCCTGCAGCCGTCAAAGGACAGCTCCCAGGTCTTCCAGCCGTGGTAGCCAATCTTGGGGATTGGGTTGCCGGTGACGCCATCCGGCAGCACCCCCCGCGGCTTTTCGACCATGAAGGCCGAGATGCCCCGGTGGCGTCTCTGAGGATCCACCTTTTCATCCGTGCGGGCGAAGACGAGGATGAAATCCGCCCCATCCGCGAACGTACACCAGTATTTCGCGCCGGTGATCTCGTAGTGGTCGCCGACCTTTTTCGCCCTGCAGGATATGTTGGCCACGTCCGAACCGGCATTCGGTTCGGAAAGGGCGAAGGCGCCAAGAAATTCGCCCGCGGCCATGCGCGGCAGGTAGTCAGCCTGCTTGTCTTCCGTCAGTGACTTCAGCGATCCGATAAGGGCATTGCCCCGGGCGATCAGGCTGGCGACGCTCATCCAACCCTTCGACAGTTCTTCGGCGACGATGCAGTATTCCAGCGCCCCGAGGCCAAGGCCGCCGTGCTCTTCCCCGATCAGGATGCCGAAAAAGCCCAGTTCGCCCATCTGGTCGATGATCTCGCGCGGGATGTCGCCCTTTTCGGGGTCGAGCCGGTTGGCGGCGGGCAGCACGACCTCGCGGGTGAAGGTCGCGGCCATGCCCTTTATCATAAGCTGCTCTTCGGTCAGGTCGCTCATGCACTGGCCTCCTCCTTGGGCACCTGGCCCTGTCCCAGGGACCGGCCACCATCGACGATCAGGACCTGGCCTGTGATGTAGGTGTTCTCTGCAGCCGCAAGGAACGACACAGCGCGCGCGATGTCTTCGGGCTGGCCGATCCGGCCGAGCAACTGCCACGCCAACATGGCCTGCTGCCGCTCCTCGCTCATGTAATGCAGCATGTCGGTGTCCACGACGCCCGGGGCGACGGCGTTCACCTTGATGTCGCGCGGCGAAAGGTCGATCGCCATGGACCGTGTCAGGCCGATCACCGCCGCCTTCGAGGCCGCGTAATGGGCCATCTGCGGGGCGCCGTTGAAGCTGCGAGATGCAATGTTCACGATCCGCCCACCGTTCTTCATCGCACGGGCGCCTTCCTGGCTGACGATGAAGGTGCCGACGGTGTTTATGTCGAAGTTCGAGCGGAAGTGATCTTCGGTCAGGTTCTCGAAGCGGTGGGTGCTGGTGATCGCCGCGTTGTTCACGATCACGTCGAGCGGCCCCTCCTTTGCGCAGACCGCGGCGAGGGCGGCGCGGTCGCGGATGTCCATCACCTGAGGGAAAACCCTGTCGCCCAGGTCTGCCGCGAGCGCCTTCACCTCTTCCATCCGGTCGATTGCAATGACCTTGTAGCCGTCCGCCACAAGCCGCCGCGCGATCCCCGCGCCGATGCCCCTGGCCGCGCCGGTCACCAAGGCCGTCTGTCCGTTCGCATGCGTCATCGGGTGCCCTCTGCCAGTTCTATGATCTCTGCCGCGCGACCGCTTCCGCCGAAGGCCAGTATCGCCTCGCGCAAGCCTGCGGAGCGTGCGGTGCCCAGGACCGGGCTCACCAGTCCGTCGAACTTGGCCACCAGCTTTTGCTCCTGGTCTGCGATGTCACGGTTCGGCAGGCCGGCGTCATGGCTGGCGGAAAACGTCTCGCCTCCGGCGCGAATTGCCACCTGCCCCTCGGCCTCACCCATCTGAGTCGAAAACTCGACGGTGGTCAGATCGCCGAGGCGGGTCAGTTCAGGCTCTTGTGTCAGGGCGTCGGTGTAGACACCTATCCCGGAGGTATCGCGTCCGGCAAGGCCCATGGCGACGGTCAGACGCAGGCTGAACTTGGCCTCAAGGCCGGTTGCCGGGGTCCGGATATTGCACACCCGATCGCTGCCCGGAGCGACCGTGATGGTGACCGCTTCGATGTCGGAGGGCGCGATCCCGTGCGATTGCCGCAGCTTGATCGCCGCCTCGATGGCGCCGTGGGTGAGGTAGCACGCGGCGTGGTACTTGAAGAGATTGGCCCGCAAATGGGCATCCGCCGGCGTGTCCGCCATGGCGGCTTCGGCGTTGAAATCGATGCTCTGGGTCGCGGCAAAGCCCTGTTCGCATTCCAGCGCATCGGGGCGAGCGGTGAAGCCCCTGGCGGCCAGTTGCGCCGCCAGAAGACCGTTCTGTGCGGCGCGCCCGGCGTGCAGCGGCTTGGCCATCGTTCCAAACATGGACTTCAGCCCCGCCCCCATGGTGACGGCAAGGCCCATCGCGACGGCGGTTTGCTCGGCGTCCAGCCGCATCAGCCGCGCAACCCCGGCGGCAGCGCCTATGCTGCCCGCGGTGGCGGTGACGTGAAATCCGTGCGCGTAGTGCGACGGTGCCACCAACGTTCCAGCGCGGCAGACCACATCGTACCCGGCGGCAAATGCCTCGAGCAGGTCGTCGGCGCTGGCGCCCTCGACTTCGGCCACGCCAAGCAGGGCCGGCAGGATGGCGACGGTGGGATGGCCGACGAAGGCCATGTTCACGTCGTCGTAGTCCAAGGCGTGGGACGCCGTGCCGTTGATGACCGCAGCGTTCAGGACAGAGGTCCGGCCGAGCCCGCCCAGCAAGGTCGCCGCCGGCGGCGCGCCATCGGCAAGGATGACCTCGGCCAGGATCCGGGTGGCGGGTTCTGCCGTGCCCGGCAGGGTCACCGCAACCCAGTCCAGGATACAGTGCCGGGCCACCTGGCGGCCCTCGTCCGACAAATCCTCAAGCGAGAAGCCGGCGGCGCGTTCGGCCAGCCAGCGGGTCACTTCGGGACGGCTGGGAGTGCTGTGCATGGGTCAGCCTTTCACCGGGTCCGGGTCTGCGTGATCGACCCTCAGAACCTGCTTGTTGATCTTGCCGCTGGGCAGCTTGGGCAGTTCGTCCACGAAGATCACCGAACTGGGCTTCTTGTAGCTTGCGATCTGGGTCTTGCAGTGGGCGATCAGCTCTTCGGCCTTGACCTCGCCGCGTCGCACCACGATGGCCCGGACGGTCTCGCCCCACCGTTCGTCCGCAACCCCTATCACCGCGCATTCGTCCACCGCCGGATGCGTGGCCAGGGCCTCCTCCACCTCGCGGGAGTAGATGTTCTCCCCGCCCGAGATGATCATGTCCTTCTTGCGGTCCACCAGATAGACGAACCCTTCCTCGTCGACGTAGCCAAGGTCGCCGGTCCGGTACCAGCCGCCACGCAACGCTTCGATGGTGGCGGCCGACTTGTTCCAATAGCCGCTCATATGGGTGGCTGTCCTCGTGACGATTTCGCCGGGTTCATTCGGTGGCATCTCGTTGCCCTCGTCGTCGAATATCCGCACCTCCACATTCGGGGCGGCCTGCCCGATCGAGCCAAGCCGCTTGACCTGTTCCGGGGTGCCGTCGGGTTGATGCTGACGTTTATGCAGGGTCGTGCCGCCGCCCTCGGTCATGCCGTAGAGTTGCAGGAAAACCCGACCGAAGACCTCCAGCCCCTGGCGCAGCAGCGGTACGGGCATTGGCGCCGCGGCGTAACAGATCGTGTGCAGCGTCGAGGTGTCGGCCTTGTCCATCCCCGGCACGCCAAGCACCGCATGGACCAGTGTCGGTGCAAGGTGGCTGATGGTGATTTTCTCGCGCGCCATGGTCGCAAGGATCTCGGCGGGATCGAAGGCATAGTGGAAAACCACCGTTGCCCCTCGAAAATGCGCGCCGAGTTGCAGGAACCGCGAGCCGACGTGAAAGACCGGCATGACCAGCTGCATCCGGTCGCTGACCAGCACGCCGATCTCTGTCGCCATCAGCTGCGCCACCGCGAGTTCGGCCCGGTGGCACCGCATGACCCCCTTGGGCCGTCCGGTCGTGCCGGACGTGTAGATCAGGTGCAGAAGGTCGTCCGGCCGGGGCCGTTGCGGCGCGCCGTCCGGGGACCCCGACACCAGCACATCCTCGTAGGACAGGGCCCAGTCGGGAGCCGGCCCACCAAAACAGATGTAGGTCTCGGCATGCGGCAGTTGCCCGCGCATCTCGTCCACCGTCGCCGTGTACTGCGCCTCGAAGCAAAGCACCTTCGGCAGCGAGTCCGTCAGGATATAGAGCATTTCGGGCACGGCGAGGCGCCAGTTCACCGTGGCGACGATGAACCCCGAAAGCTCGGCCGCGGTGTAAAGCTCCATGAATTCGCGGGTGTTCTGGGACAGGACCGCCACCCGGTCCTGCAGGCGGACGCCAAGGCCGTAGATACCCGAGGCCAGCCGCTGGGTGCGGTCGAAATGCTGCGCGAAGGTGATCCGGGTGTCGCCCAGGACCCAGGCTTCCTCGTCCGGGAATTTCCAGGCGTTGTTGCGCCAGATATCGCCCACGGTCTCAATCATGCCAGTCTCCTATTTCCGCCGGGCGCTCAGGCCTTGGGCAGTCCCATGCGGTTGGCGATGTTGTTCTTCTGGATCGCGGTAGAGCCGCCAATGATCGGCATCAGCAGCATGTCACGGACATAGCGTTCCATGTCGAAGCCCCTGGCGTAGCCATATGCGCCGAGGATCTTCTGGCAGGTCAGCACGATTTCAAGCCCCAGCTCGCAGACCTGCATCTTGGCCATCGAGGTCTCGACGCTGCAGGGCAGGTCGTTGTCGGCAAGCCAGCACCCCTTGTAGAGCAGCAGCCGCGCCATGGCGAGTTTGGTCTGCACCTCGGCCAGCATGTGGCGCACCGACTGGAACGCACAGATCCGCTGTCCGAACTGACGGCGTTGCTGCGCGTACTCCCAGGCGTCGTCCACCGCCTGCGCGGCGATGCCAAGCGCCATTGCGGCGACCTCGAGCTTTTCCACTTCAAGCGCCGGACCAACAAGCCGGGTCCAGCCGTTGTTCCAGCCGTCCTCCTCGCCGATGACGTTCTCGAAGGGGATTTCCACGTTGTCGAAGCTTGCGTCGTTGGTTTGCAGACCCCGCGCCCCGATGGCCGGGATATGGGTCAGCGAGACACCCGGCGCATTCGGTGGGATCAGCACCAGTGAGAGGTTCTTGTAGCGCGCGTCCGGCTCGCCCGACCGGACCAGCGCATAGATGTAATCGGCGATCTCGGCCCCCGAACACCAGCGCTTAGCGCCGTTGATGACGACCGTGTCGCCCTTGCGTTCTGCCCGTGTCTTCACGCTGGCCAGGTCGCTGCCCACGTCCGGTTCCGAGAGACCGTAGGCAAAGAGCAGCTCGCCGGCTGCGAGTTTCGGCAAGAGACGCTGTTTCTGTGCGTCGCTGCCCGAGGCGAGGATGTTCATCGAGCCGTAGCAGGAATTCATCAGGTAGATCGTGGCGATCACCATGGACCGGCGCGAAAGCTCCTCGACCGTGACCATCGTCCCAAGGATGTCACGGCCAATGCCGCCATAGGCCTCGGGTACCGTCATCTGGCAGACGCCCAGCTCCCGGATCGGCTCGATCAGGGACCGGGGCACGCTGTCCTCTGCATCCCACTGCGCCATCTGCTCGCGTGTAGCGTGCTTGTCGAGCATCCGGCGGATGCTCTCGCGCAGCATCGTGATGTGGTCGGGTTCCGCGAAGTTCATGGGCCGCTCCTGCAGGCGTCGTCGAGATCAACCGCCGGTGAAATTGGGCTTTCGCTTCTGCTCGAAGGCCTCGACGGCCTCGGCATGGTCCGTGGTGCCGTTGGACAGCGCCTCGTAGGCCATGCAGGTGTCCATCATCGAATGCGCCAGCTGCTTGAGCCCGATGTTGACCGCCGTCTTGGTCCACTTGATGGATTTCATCGCGCCGCGCCGCAGCTTCGCGACATAGGCGTCGACCGCTTCATCGAGCTCGTCCGCGGGCACCGCACGGGTGATCAGACCCATCTCTTGCGCGTCCGGGGCTGTGATGAGATCGCCGGTCATCAGGTAGTGCTTTGCCCGGGCGTAGCCGATCAGCTGCGGCCAGATCACCGCGCCCCCGTCCCCGGCGGCAAGCCCCACCTTGACGTGCGGATCCCCGAAACGGGCATGGTCGGCGGCGATGATCGTGTCACAGAAGAGCGCAATGGTCGCGCCAAGCCCCACCGCATCGCCGTTCACCTTGGCGATCAGGATTTTCTCGCAATCGAGCAGTCCGAAGACGATCTTCTTGGCTTCGAGGATCGAGGTCTCGAAGAGCTCTGGCTTGTCAAGCATCTCGCGCATACCGCCGATGTCGCCGCCCGCCGAGAAGGCCCGGCCGGCGCCAGTGATGATCACGATGTCGACGTCATGGTCCATGCCGATGTCGTAGACCGCGCGGCTGGTCTCTTCGTGCATCTCCGCCGTCATGGCGTTAAGCACATTAGGCTTGTTGAGAGTCCAGGTCAGCACACGGCCCTTCTTTTCGAAGGTCATGTCCTTGTAGCCGGAATAGTCCACCATTTCTCAGGTCTCCCTTTTGGGTGAAGGCCGGGCGTCGGAGCCGACCACCAATGCATCGAGAATGACAAGTCCGTCCGGGAACAGCCGCACGGGGTTGAGGTCGAGTGTTTCGAGGGTTTCCGCATTGGCCGCGGCAAACTGTGACACCCGAACGAGAAGATCCGTCAGCGCGGCGATGTCCGCACCCGCGGTGCCGCGCACGCCGTCAAGTAGCGCGCGGCCACGGATCTCGTCGATCATGGATCGGGCCTCGCCGGGGCCAAAGGGCGCCAGGCGGAACGCAACGTCCTTCAGGACCTCGACATGGATACCGCCAAGGCCGAACATCACCGCCGGCCCGAAGACTGGGTCACGGTTGACGCCGACGATGGCCTCGATCCCCTCGGGAACCATCTGGGCGACGATGACGCCTTCGATGCGGGCGCCAGGGGCCTTGTCCTCGGCCCGAGCGACCAGTGTTGCAAAGGCTTGCGCGGCGGCTTCGGCCCCTTCGACACCGACGATCACGCCGCCGATCTCGGTCTTGTGCAGGATGTCCGGGGACGCGATCTTCATCACAACGGGGCCGCCGGCCTCGGTCATTGCCGCAGCCGCGTGTTCGGCGCTGACGACCAGCGTTTCAACGGGCAGGGACAGGCCGGCGTCGCGCAGAAGGCTTTTGGAGGCGTGTTCGGACAGGGCGCCGGGCGCAATCACGCCGGCGGGCAGGTCAGCCTGCGCGTCCTCGGTCGGTCGGGACCAGACGCGCGCGAACCATGCCAGGGCGCCAAGCGCCCGCACCGCCCGGTCGGCATCCTCGAAGACCAGGAACCCCGCCGCCTCGTAGGTGCGGATGGTGTCCTCGGGTCCGATCATCTCGAGCGCGACGATACGGTCGCCATACCCCTTACAGCCGTCCATGATAGCGTCTCGCAGCGGGTCGGCGAGCGTGCGGGTCATCGGCAATGTGGAGAAGAACCCAAGCAGCATGTCGTAGCCGCCCAGTTCGAGCATGACCTGCATGTTACGCGACAGAAGGGACATGTCATTGAGCGCCTGCGCCGTCGTGTCGACCGGATTGTCCACGGTGGCGAACGGCAGCAGCTCCTGCAGGATCTTCGCGGCATCCTGAGGCATGGGCGCAACGTCGAGGGCGTTGCGCTCTGCCGCATCGGAAATCAACACCCCCGCCCCACCGGACAAGGTCACGACGCCCAGCTTGTCGCCCTTGGGAAAGACGCCCCGGGCGCAGGCATAGGCCACGTCCACCTGCTCTTCGGTCGTGGTCGCGCGGTACACGCCATACTGGCGGAAAAGCGCGTCGTAGATCACGTCGGACCCGGCCAACGACGCGGTGTGAGAACTGGCGGCACGCGCGCCGACCTCGGACCGACCGACCTTCATCATGATCACCGGCTTGCGGTTGCGGCGGGCGAGGTCGAGTGCTGCGCGGAACCGCGCACCGTTCCGGACGCCCTCGACATAGGCCATGATGACCTTCACGTCCTCGCGTCCCGCCATCCATTCGAGCGCCTCGGCGACATCGATGTCGGCCTCGTTGCCCGTGGTCATCCAGTAAGTCACGCCCATGCCGCGCATACGCGCGAGCGTCGCGATGTGGCTGCCATAGGCACCGGACTGGCTGACGATGCCAACGGGGCCGGGCCCGGGCTTGTCGCGGTCGAGAGACTGGGTGAACGTGCCGAAGAAGCCGGTCGCGGAGTTGAAGATGCCCAGGCAATTGGGGCCAAGAAGCCGCAGGCCACCGGCCTTTGCGATCTCGACGATCCGGTCCTGCAGCGCCTGCCCCTCGATCCCACTTTCGGCGTAGCCGGCCGAGCAGACGATGGCCGCCCGCACGCCACGCGCCACGCAGTCCTGCACCGCCTGCTCGGTCCCAGCGGCGGGCACGAACAAAAGCGCGACGTCAGGCACTTCCGGAAGATCGGCGAGCGTCGGATACGCCTTGAGCCCCTGGATTTCGTCCCTTTTGGGGTTCACCGGATAGATCTGGCCGGTGTAGTTCCCCTCCAGCAGGTATCTCACGGCACGACCCGAAATCCGGTTGGGATCGCTCGACGCGCCGACGATGGCGACGGAGTCGGGCTGCATGAGGTAGTCGAGGCCGTTCTGCGGTGCGGTATTGGTCATGTCTTTCATCTCTCCGGCCCCTAGAAGCCCAGGCCGTTCTTGAGCAGATCGCGCGCCACGGTGCGGCGCTGGATTTCGGTTGTCCCGTCCGGGATCCGCATGGTGCGGGTAAAACGGAAGCCTGCTTCAAGCCGCAACTCGTTGGTCAGCCCCATGCCGCCGTGGACCTGGATCGCCCGGTCAAAGACCCTGTGCGCCGCCTCGGTGCAGTGCCACTTGACCATTGAGAGTTCCGCCAGGGCGCGCTCGCCCCGCTCCAGCCGGCGGGCCGCGTCAAGCAGCATGGTCTCGGCCGCGTAGATATCCAGCGCACACTCGGCCAGGAGGCTTTCCACCGCGCCGTGCCGTCCAATCGCCTGGCCAAACGTCCTTCGCTCGCGGGCATAGTCCAGCGATTGGGCTAGCGCCCAACGAGCAAGTCCGACGCAGGTGGCCGACAGGCCTAGCCGCCCGATGTTGACGCCAGTCATCGCGACCTTCAGGCCTTCATCCACAGGGCCAAGGCGATGGCTGTCCGACACCCGTACCTGATCGAACGACAGGATTCCGATTTCCGCGCCCAGCTCGCCCATTGTGGGGATCGGCGAGACCACGCCGAACCCCGGCTGGTCCGCGTTCACGAGAAAGCCGGTGATCCCGCCCTTGCGCGCCGCAGCCATGTCCGGGTCGGTCACGGCGAAGACCATGATATGATCGGCATAGGGGCCGTTGGTGATCCACTGCTTGGTGCCGGTCAGCACCCAGTCGTCGCCATCGCGGGTGGCCCGGGTCGTCATGGCGAACACGTCGGACCCCGCGTCCGGTTCGCTGAGCGCAAAACAGGATGTCCGTTCGCCCGAGGCAACGCCCGGCAAGTATCGGTCGTGCAGTGCGGGGTCCAGATGGGTCAGCACCGGCGAAAGCCCATTGGTGAAGGGCGATGGGATCACCACCGGATGGACCAGCACCCGCCCAGGCCCCGCCTCTTCGGAAACTAGCGCGTTGAGGTAGACCGCCGCGACGGGGCCAAACCCGCCGCCGCCAAGCGGCGCAGGACCGAACATCGTGTAAAAACCGGCCTCGGCGCTCTTGCGGCGCACTTCGGCCCTGAGGGCCAGGATCTCAGGGGTGTAACGCCCGGTCTCGTCGTAGATGCGGCGCGGGCTGGACAGCAGATCGGCGTTGGCGCGTTCGAGTGGCACAACCTCGGCGGCAAGGAAACGCCGCAGCGCCTCCCCGACGGCCATGACCTCTTCAGGCAGCCCCTTGGTGTCCATGTCAGCCGTCCGCCAGCACGAACTTTGGCAGGGTCACATCATCGGTCACGTCCTCGAAGCGGACGCGGACGCTGGCCCCGATGGCCACGTCGTCCACGTTGTCTACCACGACATTGGTCAGCATCCGCGGCCCCTCGGCCAGGGTGATCAAGGCGATGATGTAGGGCACGTCGTCGGCAAAGGCCGGGCCGGCTGGGCGACGGGCAACCGTGAAGGAATAGATCTCGCCCGTGCCGGACACGTCCGTCCAATCCAGGTCCGCCGAATGGCAATGGGGGCACAACTCGCGCGGATAAAAGTGGTATTCCCCGCAGCCCCGGCACTTCGGGATCGTCAGCCGATGCTCCTTTGCCGCATCCCAGAAAGGCTTGGTCCCTGGGTCGATGACCGGAAGAGGCTTTGCATAGCTCGGGTCGGTGTTTTGTTGTGGTACCGCGTCGATCATCGTCTGTCCCCCTCTCAGGAATTCGCCAGGATCACGGTGGCGCCGCTAGACAGCGTGCCGCCGGTGCCATGGACAAGCGCAGTCTCGACGCCCGCCACCTGTCGGTCGCCGGCCTCGCCGCGCATCTGCCGGACCGCCTCGATCAACAGGAAGATCCCGTACATGCCCGGATGGCAGTAGGAGAGCCCGCCCCCGTTGGTGTTCATCGGGAAGTCGCCGCCCGGTGCCGTGCGCTGGTTCGAGACGAACGCGCCCCCTCCCCCGCGCTCGGCAAATCCAAGGGCCTCGAGCGTCAGAAGGACTGTGATGGTGAAACTGTCGTAGCATTCCACGATGTCGATGGCGTCATGGCCGATGCCGGCCGTCTCGAACGCGGTCTTGCCCGACATCTCTGCCGCGGTCAGCCGGGCGAGATCGGGCATGGCACCGATGGACCAGTGCGTATGCGCTTCGCCGAAACCGCGGACATAGGCCGGCTTGCGGCCCGAGGCCCTGGCATTCTCGGCAGTGGTGACGACAATCGCCCCCGCGCCATCCGTGACCAGGCAGCAATCGAAGAGCTTGAGCGGGTCCGAGATCGGCATCGAACCCATCACGTCGTCGATGCTCATGTCCTCGCGTCGCGTGGCCTGCGGGTTCAACTGCGCCCACTTGCGGGTCGCCACGGCGATCTCAGCCAACTGCTCCTCGGTGGTGCCGTGCTCGTGCATGTGGCGGCGCGCAGCGAGGGCGTATCCGCCGACGGGCTGCGGGATGCCCCAGATGTTTTCGAACTGCATCGTAAGCGTCGCGGGACGGCCGCCGAGGCTGCGGCTGCGGTCGCTGCGCTGGGTCGAGCCGTAGACAATCAGGGCGACATCGCAGTAACCGCGTTCGACGGCCATGGCGGCGTGGGCCACATGGGCCTCGAAAGCCGCGCCGCCGATGTTGGTGGCATCGACGAAGCGCGGATAGATGCCGAGGTACTCGCCCAGCGTCACCGTAGGCAACTGCCCCGGCCCGGGCACCCCCCAGAGACCGGCGCACAGCAGGCCGTCGACCTCGCCCATCGCGATGCCGGCATCATCCAGCGCCGCCTTGGCCGCGCGGGCTTGGGCCTGAAGAACGGAGCCGCCGCCGACGACCTTGCCGTCCTGCAGCGGGACGTCCCCAACCCCGAGGATCACAGCTTCACGCGCCATCGCTTGATTCCTTCTCTGTGGATGTGGGAAAGCGGACGGTCCCGGCGAGAACCTTGCGCTCGCCCGCGGTACAGCTCAGCGCGCAGATCGCAGTGCCGTCCGCTTCGACCTCGGTCACCTCGGCGTGCAGCCTGATGCGGTCATCGACAAAGACCGGCCCGATGAAGGCGACCTCGATCTCACCGCCTTCATCGAAGGCGCCGCCGGTCCAGCGGTTCAGCATCTCGGCGGCGTAGGCCAGCGTCATCAGCCCGTGAGCGATGGTCCGGCCAAATGGCCCCGTGGCCGAATACTCGGGGTCGACATGGATCGGGTTGTGATCGCCGGTCGCCTCGGCATAGCGGTCGATATCCGTTTGCCTGACCGTCCGCTCGAAAAGCGGTGCGGCATCACCCACGGCACGGGGGCCGTGCGGGGCGCCGGCGCCATCCGCGCTCATGCCGATGTCCCCCAGATCGAGGTGATCCGGCCGCGTGCCACCACCTGCCCATCGCTGTCGGTCGCCGTGAAGTCAGAGATGACATAGGGGCGCTCGCGGCGAATGTATTTTTCCACCACACTTGCACTCAACGTCAGACGCTCCCCAACGCGCAGCGCCCGGGCAAAGCGCATCGATTGCTTTGCATGGATACCGCCAGGCGGGCTGTTCCGGGCCTTTAGAAGATCGACGAGGTAGACCGAGGCCAGCATCGAGGGGGCGCTGCCCGTATCCGGCCCATAGGCCGGATCCGTGTTGCCGGTAGCCTCTAGAAATCCGCGAACCTGCGCCTCGGTGACATCGAAGTGAAGGGGTGTCTCGGGAAACCGGTCCCCCACCTCGATCCCGGCGAATGTCGCGTAGCCCGCCATCGATCAGACGGGCGTCCAGGAGAAGACATCGCGCGACATCTCGAGCGGCACGAAAGAGCGTTTGAGCGCCGGGGTCATGTGATCGCGCAGGGTCTCTGGCGTCCAGCCTTCGGACCGGTGTGCCGAGGCGAGCGGCCGCGGCTGGCTCATCACGAAGATCTCGTTGCCGCGCACGGCGAATATCTGGCCGTTCACCTCTTTGGCGTCGTTCGAGCCGAGATAGGTGGCAACCACGGCGACCTTGTCCGGGGTCAGGGTCTGAAGCCCTTTCAACCGCTCTTCCTGATCGGGAGTATTCGGGATCGATCCGACCATCCGGCTCCACGCGAAAGGCGAGATGCAGTTCGAGCGGACGTTGAAGCGTGCCATGTCGAGGGCAAGCGACTTGGACAGCCCGATGATGCCCATCTTGGCCGCCGAGTAATTCGCCTGCCCGGGGTTGCCGACCAGCCCGGAGGTCGAGGTCATGTGCACGAAGGCGCCGCTCTCCTGCGCCCGAAAGCGGGTTGCCGCAGCGCGGCTGACATTGAAGCTGCCGTAGAGATGGACCTTGAGAACGGCATCCCAGTCGTCGAAGCTCATCTTGTGAAAGATGACGTCGCGCAGGATGCCGGCGTTGTTGACCACGATGTCGATCTTTCCAAAAGCATCGACGGCCTTGGCGACCATGGCTTCTGCATCATCAAACTCGGCAACGGACCCGAAATCGGCCACCGCCTCGCCGCCCGCCGCCTCGATCTCCTTGACGACCTCGGTGGCCGGGGCGTCGGATTCGTCGCTGCCATCGAGGCCGACGCCCCGGTCGTTGACCACGATCCTGGCGCCCTGAGCCGCCATGCTGAGCGCGATCTCGCGGCCGATCCCGCGCCCTGCCCCGGTGACGACCACCGACTTTCCTTCCAGCATCTTCCCCATGGCGTACTGTCCTCTCGTTCCCAGTTCGGACGCGACCGCTGCTCCGTCTGCGGCGCGGTCGCTTTCTTGGTTCGGTCGATCCGAGCGGCGGATCAGACCATCCAGCGGCCCCCATCGACGACCACGGACTGGCCGGTCATGTAGCGGGAATCCTCGCTGGCGAGGAAGGCCGCGACGCTGGCGATATCCTCCGGCTCGGCAAAGCATTTCATCGGGATCGAGTCGCGGATCAAAGACAGGTAGTCATCTGAAATCCGGTCAAGCACCTTGGTCTTGGTGACGCCCGGGCAGACCGCGTTGACATTGACGCCGAAGCCCGCGAGCTCTCGCGCGAGGGACCGGGTGAACCCGATCACGCCCATTTTCGCCGCCGCGTAATCCGCGATGCCGATCTCGCCGGCCATACCCGCATTCGAGGCGACATTGACGATCTTGCCCTTGCCCGCCTCGCGCATTTTCGGAACCACCTGGCGCGAAGCGGTCATTGTCGCAACAAGCGACACTTCGAGCACGAAGCGCCAGACCTCGGGATCGCTGTTGTAGAACTCCGACGCCTTGTCGCGGGCGCTTTGTCCGACGTTGTTCATCAGCACATCGATAAACCCGCTCTCGGCATAGATCTTCTCGAACGCGGCCTCGACATTACCTCGGTCGGTGCAGTCCCCCGGGATCGACAGGACGTCAGCGCCTTCGGCCTTCAGAAGGTCCGCCGTTTCGGCCAGCCCATGCGGATCCAGATCGATGACCGCGAGCCGCGCGCCTTCCTGTGCAAAGCGGATGGCGCTGGCCCGCCCGATCCCGCTCCCGGCACCGGTGACCACAGCCAGCTTGTTCTCCAGTCTGCGCATTTGTTGCGACCTCCCCTCGCTGCGGAGCTGGCCCGCATTCGCAACCGAGGCTCTTTTCAGGCGACCCGGCACCTCAGAAAACTAACAGTTGTTCGAATTTGTGGCAAGGCCTGAAAGCCCCACCTCGCGGGCAGCGCAAAGGCGTATTTGAGAAGCGGTGGACAAGGTACCGCTGCACAGCTTACGCCTAACAGGTGTTCGAATTTGCCGGCTGACGCGACCGCTGGCGCCGAAGAGAGGGCCCTGAAAAGCATGCCACGCATCGTCGTTACCGGCGCGACCGGCACAGTGGGATCGGCGGTGCTGGACGCCCTGTGCGTTCGCAATGATTCGGCGGCCTCGCCCCTTGAGATACTTGGCACCGCGCGCAGCGAAACTGCCGCCCGCCGGCTTCGCGCCCAAAACATCATCCCGGTGACGTTCGATTACGACCGCCCGGAGACGATGGCGCCCGCACTGGAAGGGGCGGACGCGCTTTTCCTGGCGACCGGCTACTCGGTCGACATGCTGGTCCACTCCAAGCGGGCGCTCGATGCGGCCCGCGCTGCGGGGGTGCAGCATGTGGTTCACCTCGGCGCGCTGGCCAATCGCGAAACGCCGCACGCCCATTTCGCCTGGCACCAGCTGATCGAACGGGCGATTTCCGCGATGGGGTTCTCCTGGACCAACCTGCACCCGAACTTCTTCGTCGATACGGTCTGGGCAGGGCTGAGACGGCGACCGGACCGTTTGGTGCACTTCGTAGGGGACAGACGTGTGTCGTGGATCACCGCCGCGGACATCGGCGCCGTCGCCGCCGCCGCCCTGACCGAGCCGGACCGCTGGGCCGGTCAGGACCTGCCCCTGGCCGGCGAGGCGCTGACCTTCGAAGACCTCGCGGCAATGCTGACGTCGATCTTCGGTATCGAGGTCCGTTACGCGCCACGCCCGGCATCGGAGTTGCTGCCGATCCTACTCAGGCAGGGGATGGAGCCTGTCTATGCCGCCGGTCTCGCCGCCAGTGTGACAGAGATCGAGGCGGGCGGCATGCCCGAGGCAAGTGCAACCTTCGACACGATCGAGCACGTCACGGGCCGTCCGGCTGTCGGATGGGCGGACTTTGCGCGTGACCGGCTGGGCGAAATCACACTATCAAAGTGAACGGGCGATCAGCTCTCTCATGATCTCGTTACTGCCAGCGTAGATCCGCTGCACCCGCGCATCCGCGTAGGCCCGGGTGATCGGATATTCCCACATGAACCCGTAACCGCCGAACAACTGGAGAAGCTGGTCGAGCACCCGGCCCTGCATCTCGGACGTCCAGAGCTTGACCATGGCCGCCGTCGTGGCGTCGAGCTTGCCGTCGAGCACGAGTTCAAGGCAGCGGTCGAGAAAGGCGCGGCCGACCTGCACCTCTGTCTTCATCTCCGCCAGCTTGAAGCGGGTGTTCTGGAAATCGAAGATCGTCTGTCCGAACGCCTTGCGGTCGCGCGTGTAGGCGACGGTCCAGTCCAGCGCCGCCTCGCAGGTGCTGATGGCACTGATGCCAACATGCATCCGCTCCCACGCCAGTTCCTGCATCATGTAGCCGAACCCGGCGCCTTCTTCGCCGATCAGGTTGAAGACCGGCACGCGCACGTCCTCGAAAGACAGCTCCGATGTGTCCTGCGCCTTGGTTCCCATCTTCTTCAGCCGCCTGCCACGGCTGAAGCCGGCGGTGTCGGCCTCTACCGCGATGAGGCTTATGCCCCTTGAGCCGGCGTCCGGGTCGGTGCGGCAGGCGACAAGAAACATGTCGGCGGTCTGGCCGTTGGTGATAAAGGTTTTTTGCCCGTTCAGCACGTAATGGTCGCCGTCCCGAACTGCGCGGGTCCGCAGTGCTTTGAGGTCCGACCCGCCCGAGGGTTCGGTCATGGCGATGCCGGTGATCCGGTCGCCGCTGGCCATCTCGGGCAGCCACGCCCGCTTTTGATCCTCGGTGCCGTAGTGGTCGATATAGGGCGCCACGATGTCGGAATGCAGAGCAAATCCAAGGCCCGTAAGGTTCAACCGGGCCTGTTCCTCCATCATGATGATCGCGTGCCGGCGATCACCGCCGACCCCGCCCGCTTCTTCGGGAATGGCGGTGCAAAGAAAGCCCAGCTCGCCCGCCCGCTTCCAGGCCCACCGGGGCACTTCGCCCTGATCTTCCCAATCCTCGTGTTGCGGGGCGATCTCGGTTTCCATGAAGCGCCGGACCTGATCGCGGAACATCTCGTGGTCGTCGTCAAAGAGTGTTCTGGGTATCATCGCCGCACCTCGCTCGCCTGTCGGGTCTCAAGGCAAAGGCTAGGCGGGTTCAGAGCCGGCCTCAACCATTTTCTAACAAACGTTTGATTTCAACGCGAGAGCACTTTAGCCTGCCTCACTGGACCATAGCGGGAGGCATCGCATGATTATCGAGAAACGCACCTATACCCTGCATCCGGGCGCTCTGCCGGCCTTTCTGGAAATCTACGAGGCCGAGGGCCTGGAGCTTCACCGCAAGCACCTGCCCATGCTGGGGTATTTCACCTCTGACATCGGCCCGCAGAACCAGGTCATCACGCTCTGGGGCTACCAGAGCATGGCCGAGCGCGAGGAAAAGCGGGCGGCGCTTTATTCCGAACCGGCGTGGGTCGCCCTCGGCCAAAAGATGTCACCTTTCATCCAGACGATGGAAAACATGATCCTGAAACCGACGTCATTCTCGCCGATCGGGAACTGACGCCTCCTGCGGCCAGAGGTTCACAGACGCTCTCGGGTCAACGGCGTGACCGAAGGTGGCAACGTCGAGGGCGATACGCATCGAAGGTCTTAACCGATCACCCCGGCAGCGCGCAGCGCTTCAAGCCGCGCCTGATCCAGCCCGGCCTCGCCCAGGACCTCATCCGTGTGCTCCCCGGCCAGCGGCGCGCGGGTCCGAACACCGCCCTGGGTCCGCGTCATCCGGATGGGCGTTCCAGCCACTAAGACGGGGGACGATGCGCCGGGATGCTCGACCTCGGCCAGCATCTCGCGGATCTTGACGTGCGGATCGGCGAGGATCTCGGCGGCGGTATTAACGGGCCCGAACGGAACCTTGCCGTCGAGCGCCTCGGCGATCTCTGCCTTGGTTCGGTTGCCGGTCCAGTCCTCGACGATCTTTACCGTTTCCGCACGATTGGCCAGACGCGCGTTGTTCGTGGCAAACCGCGGGTCACCCGCCAACTCGGGGCGCCCGATGATGCCAACGAGATTGGACCAAAACCCATCGCGTGGGCAGCCTATGGTGACCTGTCCATCCTTAGCCGCGAAGATACCGAAGGGGCAGAGGATCGGGTGCTGATTGCCCTCGGGCACCGGCGAGATGTCGGTGTAGGATTGCTGGTAGACGATCCGCTCGCAGAGGGCGAGAACCCCGTCATACATCGCCACGTCCATGAACTGGCCCTGCCCGCTGTTACGCGCTTCGAAGACCGCAGACATGATCCCGAATGCTGCCAGGGTGGCCGGAAAAATATCCCCGACGCCGGGACCGATCTTGATCGGCGTCGTCGCATCGGGGCCGGTGACGCCCATCGCGCCGCCCATCGCCTGGGCCACAACGTCAAAGGAGGGCCGGTCGACATAAGGGCTGACGCCTGTCCGGGGATCGCCGAACCCGCGGATACAGCCGTAGACCAGCCGGGGATTGATCTCGGCGAGGACTTCATAGCTCAGCCCCAGACGATCCATCACGCCGGGGCGGAAATTCTCCATCAGCACGTCCGCGTCGCGCACCAGACCCTTGAGCACCTCGACACCTTCGGGCGACTTGAGGTTGATGCCGACGCTGCGTTTGTTGCGGTTGATGGACTGGAAATAGCCGCCGAAGATATGCTCTGCGTCATCCGCCCGGTAGGGACCGAAGGTGCGGGTCGGCTCGCCGCAGACTGGTTCGACCTTGATCACGTCCGCGCCCTGATCGGCCAGCAGCATGGTGCAGTAGGGCCCGGCAAGCATTTGGGTCAGGTCAATGACCCTCAGGCCGTTCAGCGGCCCATTCCCGGGTCCGGTCATGTCGCGCCGCTGCGGTCGGCAACCGGCTTGTAGATCCAGACCATGCGTTCGTCTTGCAGTGCATCGCTAAGCGGCATCGCCTCGGTGCCGCTGACCGATTTGAGCGCGGCGAAAGCCTCGTCAATGTCGTCGGTCTCGATCTCGTTGACGGCCATCGACTGCCACGGGTGTGGCCTCTCGCGATACTGCCGTGCACTCAGCCGGAGCCGCTGGGCGCCGATCACGCCGGGCAGCTTCAGGACATCCGCAATGTGGGTCTCGTCGTACCAGACGTCGAACTCGGCCTCCCGGCCCGGGACCGGATTGGTCAGGGCAATCAAGTTGTAGCGCATCGGTCTCTCCCCCGCTCTTCGTCGGCCTCTATTTTTCTAACGATTGTTTGATTTTTACAAGCTCTTTCGGCGCGGCCGGGTCAGATCGCGGTGTAGCCCCCGTCGACCCGCAGGTCGGCGCCGGTCATGAAGCTGGAGCCCGGCGAGACGAGGAACAGGACCGCCGCGGCGATTTCGCGTGGCGCACCCGCGCGACCGATGGGGTGCAGGTCGGCAAGCTCGGCATCCGCCGCCGCCTGCGACCCGAAAAGCGCCACTAGCCTTTCCGTCGCCACGGCGCCCGGCGACACCGAATTGACGCGGATCCCATCGTCGGCCAGGTCCAGTGCAAGACTGCGGGTAAAGCCAAGGATCCCGGCCTTGGTCGTCGCATAGGCGACCCGGCCCGCCGCCCCCACATGGGCGAAGGTCGAGGCCAGGTTGACGATGCGCCCGCCCTGCCCCATCCGCGACAGAGCCGCCTGAGTGACGTTGAACGTGCCCGACAGGTTGACGCCGATTGCCTGATCCCATTGCGATGGATCGAGCTCGGACAGCGGCATCGCCGGCGTGACGGTGGCGGCATTGTTGACCAGCACGTCGATCCGCACGCCGGCGGCCGCGACCGCCATGGCAACCGCGTGCCGGTCGGTGATGTCGCACGGGTGGCAGGCGATGCCGGGCAGCGGCTCGGGGAAGGCCAGGTCGAGCGTGTGAACCGTCGCGCCCTTGGCGGCCAGCGCCTCGCAGATCGCCCGGCCGATGCCGCGTCCGCCACCCGTGACCAGGCAGGTCTCTTTGTCCATCCTCATCGCTCACGCTCCTGTAAAGGGAGCGGCTGGCCGTTTTTCGACGAAGGCTCTCATCGCTTCGCGCTTGTCCTCGGTATCCAGCAGCAAGTAGGCCGCGCGCCGTTCAAGCAGCAGGGCGGTGTCCAGCGGCACGTCCAGCCCGGCCAGAAGCACGGCCTTGATCTCGCGGACAGCGCGGGGCGGCATCGCGGCGATCCGGGTGGCGATCTCTATGGCGCGGGGGATTGTGCGATCCGGCGAGGTGACCTCGCTGACCAGCCCGGCGTCGAACGCCTCGGTCCCCGTCAGCCGCTCTGCCGTCAGAAGCAGCTTCATCGCCCGGGCCTTGCCGATGGCCCGGACCAGCCGCTGAACGCCACCGGCGCCGGGCATGATGCCCAACTGCACCTCGGGCTGGCCGAAGGTGGCATCCTCGGCGGCAACGATGATATCGGCGTGCATGGCCAGTTCGCACCCGCCCCCAAGGGCATAGCCGTTCACCGCCGCCACGATGGGCGTGGCGCAATGGCGCAGCGCCGCCCAGTTTGCCTCGTCCCCCCGGGCCATCATCTCGGCCGAACCGACCGCTACCATCGAGCGGATATCGGCGCCGGCGGCAAAGATCGTGTCTCCGCCGGTCAGGACGATGGCGCGCACCTCTGGATCGGCGTCGAGACTCAGGACCGCCTCGCGAAGCTCCTCGCGCAAGTCCGGGCTCAGCGCGTTGCGGGCGTCGGGCCTGTTCAGACGCAGCAGGACCACGCGCTGAGACGGGTTTTCGCGTAATATCAGAGGCATGAGTGGGCCAGTCTGCAAAAGGGGTTTACGGGTGATTTTTCTAACATTAGTTAGATTATGAAGGGTGCAGACCTGCTGGTCAAACGCCAATACGCGCAGTGTCCCCGTGGGTGGCCGCGCAACAAAGGAGTTCACGGGAATGACAAAGCGCAAGGAACGCCTGCGGCGCTGCCAGTTGGCGGTCCCCGGAAGCAGCGACAAAATGATGACCAAGGCCGCCGGACTGGCGGTCGATCACGTCTTTCTGGATCTCGAGGACGCGGTCGCCCCCGCCGCCAAGGTAGGCGCAAGGGACCAGATCGTCACCGCGCTGAACACGCTGGACTGGGGCAACAGCATACGCTGTGTGCGGGTCAACGATCTTGGCACGCCCTATTGCTACGAAGACATCATCGCCGTGGTCGAAGGCGCGGGTGCGAATCTGGACACCATTCTTGTTCCCAAGATCAAGTCCGGCTGCGACGTGCGGTTCGTCGACACACTGCTCAGCCAGATAGAGGCCAAGACCGGTCTGGGTCACCGCATCGGCATCGAGGTGCTGATCGAAGAGGCCGAAGGGGTCATGCGGGTCGAAGAGATCGCCGCCGCCTCGCCCCGGCTGGAAGCACTGATCTTCGGTATGGGCGATTATTCCGCGTCACAGGGCATAGACCCCGCCGCGGTGTCCCGCGATACGGGCTATCCCGGCGACATCTGGCACTATGCCCGCTGCAAGGTGGTAACCGCCGCCCGCAGCCATGGGCTGGATGCCATTGACGGACCCTTCGTGAATTTCGGCAATCCCGAGTGGTTTGCCGTAGAATGCAAGCGCGCCCTGCAACTGGGTATGGTCGGCAAATGGGCAATCCACCCCAGCCAGATCGCCCCCGCGCAAGAGACCTTCAGCCCGACGCAGGCAGAGGTCGACAAGGCCCGCGCCGCGGTTGCCGCCTACCGTCGCGCCCAGGAACAGGGCCTCGGCGCCGCCCAGCACGAAGGCGAGATGATCGACGTCGCCACCGTGCGGCTGGTGCAAGGCATCCTCGACCGCGCCGCCCTTGCCGGCATGAAACCAACGGCTGAGCAGTGAGCGTGCCGAAGTCGTCCGACGGCAACTACTTCGAGGATTTCCGCCTGGGCCAGTCGATCCGCCACGCGGTGCCCCGGACGATCACTTCGGGCGACGTTGCACTGTTCTCGGCGCTTTACGGGATGCGGTTCCCGGTCCAGTCTTCGACCGCCTTCGCCCGCGCCTGCGGCCTGCCAGCGGCGCCGCTCGACGCGATGCTCGTCTTCCATGTGATCTTCGGCAAGACGGTCCCGGACATCTCTCTGAACGCCGTGGCCAATCTCGGCTATGCCGAATTGACCTTCGGCGCGCCGCTCTATCCCGGCGCCAGCGTCACGGCGGACAGCGAGGTCATCGGCCTGCGCCAGAACGCGAACGGCAAGACCGGCATCGTCTACGTCCGGTCCACAGGCCATGATGAGGACGGCAACATCGTCGTCAGCTTCGTCCGTTGGGTCATGATTCAGAAACGCGACGCCGCTGCCTCTGCCCCCGACCCCGTGGTGCCGGACCTTGCCAGTCACGTGGCGCCAGAGGCGCTGCACCTGCCTGTCGGGTTCGCCTCGAAAGGATACGATCCCACCCGCGCCGGCAGCCCCCATGCTTGGGAGGACTACGCGCCCGGCGAATGGATCGACCACATCGACGGAATGACCATCGAGGAAGCCGAGCATCAGACCGCCACCCGGCTCTATCAGAACACCGCGCGCGGCCACTTCGACGCGCTGGTGCAGGCGGACAGCCGGTTCGGCCGGCGTATCGTCTACGGTGGCCATGTTATGGCCCTGGCCCGCTCGCTCGGATTCAACGGTCTCGCCAATGCCGCCTTCGTCGCCGCCATCAATGCCGGGAGGCACGTCGCCCCCATCGCCGCCGGCGATACGGTCTATTGCGGCTCGCAGGTTCTCGATACCCATGCCTTTCCCGACCGTCCCGACTTGGGCGCCCTTCGGCTGCGCACCATAGCGACGCGAAACGCCCGCGCCCTTCCGCCTGGACCGGACGAAGCGGATCTGCCGCCCGGGGCCGTTCTCGACGTCGACTGGTGGATGTTGATGCCACGGAGGCCGCTTTGAACGCGCCCGCACCGGGACTTCACTACCCGTGGGAGACCGCGCCCGCCCCCGGCGCGGTGACAGAGGTGGCCCCCGGCTTGCACTGGCTGCGCCTACCACTGCCCTTCCGTTTGAACCATATCAACATCTGGTTGCTGGAGGACCCGGAGGGCTGGACGGTGATCGACACCGGCTGCGACACGTCGCCGATCCGGCGAGCCTGGGAGAGTTGCTTTTCCGGGCTCATGCGTGATGAGCCGCTGGTCCGGCTCATCGCGACGCACGGCCATGTCGATCATGTCGGCCTGGCCGGGTGGCTGACAGACCGTTTCGACTGCCCGTATCACGCAAGTTTCGGCGAATGGGTCTGGTCCCGGCTCGGACACCTGCGGGATGTCCCCGGGGCGGAAAATGCGCTGACGGTCTTTCTCGATCGTCACGGCGTGCCGCAAGGACTGGCTGCGGGTGTCACCGAGGGCCGCAAGAGGTTCATGGACCTGGCGACCGACATCCCCAGAAGCATCCGGGAGTTGCGGGACGGCACCCGGCTGACCTTTGGCGGCCGCGACTGGCAGGTGGTCATGACCCGGGGCCACACCTATGAACATGCCGCCTTCTATTGCGAGACGGATGGCATTCTGATCGCGGGCGATCACCTGCTACCAAGGATCTCGCCGGTTATCGCGGTCTTCGAGATGGTGCCCGAGGCGGACCCGCTCGGCGACTACCTCGCCTCGTTCGACCAGTTCGCCCACATGCCCGACGACGTCCTCGTCCTACCCTCGCACGGCCGGCCTTACCGGGGCCTGCACCGGCGCATCGCCGAACTGCGCGAGCACCACCGCGAGCGGTTGGCCGCCGTCGAGGCGCTGCTGGACCACGAGCTTTCGGCCTATGCACTCAGCCGAGAGCTCTTCGGCCATGTGGACAGCGACGACGACAAGGCCTTCGCCCTCGGCGAAACCCTGGCGCACCTACACCATCTCGTCGCTCTCGGGCGGGTGAGCCAGGCCGAAAACGCCGAGCGGCAAGCTCTATTCATTGCCTTGCGTTGACCCGGAAATCCATGGGGACGCCGGTGCACGACTGTCATGGTTAGCAATGCGCCCAGGGTCGGTCGACCGGGCAAGGGCAACGACAAGGGCGTGGTTGGTCTCGGTCGGCGCAACTACCTCGCGCCGAACCCTACAACAATCCACGCCGGAGGCGCATTGAACTCCCTGGCCGCGTAGCAATCGATCGCGCGCTGGCTGAGACCGCCCCATTCCCCATCAAGAAGACCGGAATAGTGGCCCTCGAAAGCAAGTGCGGTCTGCAGGAAGCGCTTTCCTATCCTGCCGAGCCCCTATCCCGCTGATCTTGCACGGGGAATTCGTCCGTTTTTTGACCTATTGTTGACCCGCCGCAAGGAACGCAAAAAGCCGCCCCGTGGGGCGGCTGGTAACGTCTTGATCTGTCTTGGTAATTTTGATTGCGGGGTAGGATTTGAACCTACGACCTTCAGGTTATGAGCCTGTCGGGCAACCCCTTCGATCAAAGATTGTCTAACGTATACGTGCTCTTGGTCCTGTTCCAGTTGATGAGCTGCGAGAGGGCATCGACCTGGTCGTCGTGGGTTCCGTAGGGGAAGGCGAGGAGTTCGGTGCGGAAGTCGGGCAACCAGGCCGCGGCGCTGGGAAGGTGGACCTGGCCGGCCTCGATCTGCGCGGTGCATGTGGACATGCGGACGATCTTGTCGCCTTCGGGCGTGATCGCGATCGTTGGGACGGACCCATAGCACAGGTCTTGCAGAAGGCTCATGCCGGAGCCCTTGTCCTCGATCAGGACGCTGTCGGCCTTCCACCGTTGTGCGTACTCGATCACGGTGCGTTTGAGGTCGGGATAGTCGAGCCGCTCGCGGATCACATCGACGATGTAGATGTCGTCGCGGTCGAGAAGGACTGTGACAGCGACCGAGTAGTCGGCCAGTTCGTGGGATTTCGAGGCGGTGTCCCAGCTCTGGATGACCTGCACGCGCGCCGACTTGCCTGAAGGCGGCGCGTCACACGTGCGGAACCAGCTCCACTTGATCATGTTGCCGGTCAGGGGCACCGGGCGCTGCTGATACTGGGCCGCAAAGGCGGCCGAGCCCATGGCTGCCTTCAGCTCGTCGAGTGCCGCCAGGTCCTCTCGAGCCGGGTGCAGCAACTCACCGGCCTGCCGCCGGTAGCTGCTGGTCGGCCCGGTGGCCACCGTCATCGGGTGCTCGGCGATCGCGGGCAGATCGAGATGCTCCCAGTCCCCCTTCCGCAGGACGTGGCCTGCCAGGTCATCGACGTGCAGCCGCTGCATCACCAGGATGATCGCACCGGTCTTCTTGTGATCGAGGCGCGAGAGCAGGGTTTCGTCGAACCAGGTCTTCACGCGGGCACGCGCCGCCTCCGAGGCCGCGTCCGCCGCCTTCATCGGATCGTCGATGATGAACACCGACCCGCCCCGCCCGGTCAGCGATCCGCCGATCGTCGTCGTCAGCCGGTAACCGCCGGCTGTCATCCGCGTCTCGGTCTCGGTGTCCTTCGCCGGGTCGATGCGTGTGGCCGGGAAGAGCGCCTGGTACCAGGGCGCGGACATGAGTTTGCGGAAGCTGTTGGCATGAGCCGTGGCCAGGTCGCTGGCATAGGAGACCGCCACGATGCGCCGGGTCGGGTCCTTGCCCAGGAGCCAGGCCGGGAAGGCGATCGAGGCCGACAGCGACTTCAGGCTGCGCGGTGGCAAGGTAATCAGAAGCCGGCGGATCTCTCCCCGGGCCACTCGCATCAACTGGTAGGCCAGTGCCTCGAAGTGCCAGTTCGGGCAGAAGACCTCGCCGGCATTCAGTTCCACAAAGCTGCGCTCGATGAAGGCACCAAGCTCCTGGCGGCAGAGCGCATCGAGCACACGCCGGCTGTCGGGAAGCCCCAGGTCCTCCGGATCAGCCCTCCGCCGCGGCATCCTTCCCGATCCTCTTTACCCATCGCTCCAGGATGGCCTGATCCTCTTCCCCGAGGTCGGCCCGCACATCCTGCGTCGCCGCCTCCAGCGTGGCGGCATCATCCGCGGCCAGGATGAGGCGGACCATGTCCCGGCTCGCCTGCTTGTCCCCCTTCAGGGCGTCGTTCATGATCCTGCGGACCAGGGCCGTTCGCTTCGACACACGTCGCGTGCCGTCCTCGGTCCTGAGCGTGACCGTCTCGTTTGCGACCCGCCGCACATCTTCGGCCAGCGTCCGGTGTTTCTTCGGGCGCCCTTTGGGATTGCCGGACTGCCCCTTGCGGAACTGCCCCGACTTCGGGGGCTTGCCGTATCCGACCTCATACCTCGCCATCGCCGGCCTCCTCGCGCCGGATCCGCAGGTCGTCGAAGGTCAGACCCGTGGCCTCGTGGTACGCATCGTCATGGGCAAAGCGCTGCCAGCGCTCGATCGCCCGGTCGCAATAGAGCGGATCGAGCTCGATCAGCCGGGCCCGGCGCCGTGTCTTCTCGGCCGCGATCAGCGTCGTGCCCGCCCCCCCGAAGACATCGAGAACGAGACCGCCTGGTGTCGAGCAGTCGCGCATGGCGTCGGCCACCATCGCCACCGGCTTGACGGTCGGGTGCAGGGCCCGCTCGGCGCGCGCAGTGCGGGTCCCGGAACTGATGCCGGGATAGCTCCAGACATTGGTCCGATTGCGCCCATGCTGGCCCAACTCGAAGCTGTTGACGTGCGGCGCGGTGCCCGCCTTGAACACGAACACAAGCTCGTGGCGCGAGCGGTAGAAGCTGCCCATCCCGCCCTGGCCCTTCGTCCACACGCACAGGTTCTTCAACTCCGTGTAGCTGGCCTCACCGGTGGCCAGGATCTCGGACATGTGCCGCCAATCCATGCAGACAAAGTGGATCGAGCCGTCGATGCTGTGGGCCGCAAGCCGCGTGAAGACCGTGGTCAGGAAGCCGGTGAACTCCCCACGGCTCATCTCGCCCGAGGCCATCGCGAACTCGCGATGCCGCCTGCGCCCCTTGCCGGTGACATGGCCCTGGATCGGCACGTTGTAGGGCGGATCAGTGAAGATCATCTGTGCCGGCGCATCGAGAAGGCACGCATAGCTGTCCTCCTCGAGAGCATCCCCGCAGAGGAGCCGGTGTGGACCGAGCCGCCAGACATCGCCCGGTCGGGTCACCGCTGGTCCCTCTGGCACGGGCGGCAGCGCATCGTCTTCCGCACTCTCCGTGGTCGCATCGGTGCCGCCGAGGTCGAGGATCTCGTCCACCTCCGCGATGGTGAAGCCTGTCAGACGGATGTCGAGTTCGGGCACCTCTTCGATCAGGGCGCCCAGTTCCAGCGCCAGCAACTCCTCGTCCCAGCCCGCATTCAACGCCAACTTGTTGTCGGCCAGGACAAAGGCACGCCGTTCCTGGTCCGTCATCCAGTCGATCCGAAGGCAGGGCACCTCGGCCAGGCCGAGAAGCTTGGCAGCCTCGACCCGCCCGTGCCCGGCCAGGATCCCGCCGTCGGCATCGATCAGCACCGGGTTGGTAAAGCCGAAGGTGGCGATGCTGTCGGCAATCTGGCGGATCTGCTTGCGCGAGTGGGTCCGCGCATTGCGGGCATGGGGCTTGAGGGAGGCGGTCGGGCGGCTTTGGATCTCGGCCGCCGTCTGCACCGTCATCGTCGTGTCAGCCATGAGACCCTCCTGCGCGATGGTCGTCGCTGGAGGTTCCCCTGACGGCCTGCTGCTCGGCCTCGTCTTCCTTCGCCTTGGCCTGCAAATGGAGCTGATAGTTCATGACCGCCCAGAAGTAGTGTTTGAACGAGTCAGGGATGTCACTGACCAGCATGTCCTCAGGCAACAACGTCTCGAGGCCCTCTTGTGAATTGATCGCCTCCATCTCGAACCGGGCAATGGCGGCGCCGATGGCTTCGGGGTCCTCCAGATCGAACGGGGGTTGGCGTGGCTCCTCCAGCGTCCGAATGAGATCCGCGCCCTCGGCAATCTTTCGGGTCATTTGACCCAAGGCGTCTAGGGGAATGGCCTGGGCAATCCGCATCACCCACTCGTCCATCTCGGTGTAACTGGCCAGTGCCCGGGAAGCCCAATTCTGGTTGCGATACGCAGCGATGGTTTCCTCAACCAGGTCATCTCTGTGATCATGCCACTTTGCCCGCAGACGCCGGACTTCGGTCTCCGACGGCTTGGTCATGACCTTGCCCAAGAGCACCGTGAACCGCGCATCTGGCTGCCTTACGAAGTGTGGCGCCACCTTGCGCAACACGGCCATATCGGCTTCGTTGAGCCGCGACGCCCCGGGCGGGCGGCCCCTCCGGCGGGACTTGCTCGGGTTCTTTGATGTCTCGGACATGGGCCAATCCAGTGGTGGGTTTCGTCGTGCCCACAATATCTGGTATTCCCGCCCCGGTTTCGAGGAATTTAAATTCGGGGGGCGGAGATAAAATCGGAACCCACTGACCCGGAACGCTTTCTTTTTTGCATGCGCGCCTTGAGCGGGTCCGCGCGGCGCCCGGCGAGACCGCCTTGAGCATGCGCGGCGCCGGATGCATCTGCTGCAGGATAGCAGTCATTCGACTGGACTTCGTCTTCCGACAGAGCGTCAGTGCTGCCACGCCCGACCCTGTTCGGGCGCGCCTCGGTACCGGGATCGGCAGACCGCCGGTCCCACCAACCGAGGAGATCTGCACATGAGCACGACAGCACCGGGCACATCCACGCCCGCAACCGCTCAAACACCCGCGCGCGAGACCAGGATTGGCACCCTGACACGCCTTCTCTCACGCAAGACCGGCGCCGATCTGGGCGAGTTGCAAGCGGCCACCGGCTGGCAGCCGCACTCGGTTCGGGCCGCCCTCAGCGGGCTTCGCAAGGCCGGCTACACGCTCGAGCGCAATCCTGGACCGAAGCCAGGCAGCCCGGCGCGTTACAGGATCACCGCTCGTCCGGCGGGCCGCCCGTGATCCCGCGCGTCACAGAGATCGAGACCATGGACCGGGCGGCGCTTCTCGCCGCCTGGGACACCCTCATGGGGCGCCCGGTCCCCAAGGGGCTGAGCCAGCCCTTTCTCCGGCGCATGCTCGCCTTCGAGGTCCAGGCCCGCGCGCAAGGCGGACTACCAAAGGGTTTTGCCAAGACCCTCGCGCGCGCCGTGGCCGATGCGGGCTCAGGCCGTGCCCGCGGCACGGCCCTCAAGCCCGGCGGCCGCCTGATCCGCGACTGGAACGGCATGACCCATGTCGTCGAGGTGGGGGAGAATGGCTTTCTCTGGCAGGGACAGCGCTACCGCTCGCTCTCGGCCATTGCCCGCGCCATCACCGGGGCGCAATGGTCCGGGCCGCGTTTCTTCGGCCTGCGGTCGGGGGCGAGCAAATGACCAAGCCTCGGATCCGGTGCGCCATCTACACCCGCAAGTCCTCGGACGAGGGGCTCGACCAGGACTTCAACTCGCTCGATGCGCAGCGCGAGGCCTGCGCGGCCTATATCGCAAGCCAGCGCCACGAGGGCTGGGTGCTGGACCCGGCGCGCTACGACGATGGCGGCGTCTCGGGCGCCACCCTCGCGCGGCCCGGGCTGGAGCGGCTCCTCGCCGACATCGCGGCCGGCCGCATCGGCATGGTCGTCGTCTACAAGATCGACCGACTGACGCGATCGCTCGCGGACTTCGCGCGCCTCGTGGAACGCCTCGATGCCGCCTCCTGTTCCTTCGTCTCGGTCACCCAGGCCTTCAACACCGCCTCCTCCATGGGGCGGCTCACTCTCAATGTCCTGCTTTCCTTCGCCCAGTTCGAGCGCGAGGTCACCGCAGAGCGCATCCGCGACAAGATCGCCGCCTCGAAGAAGAAGGGCCTATGGATGGGGGGCGTTCCCCCGCTGGGCTATGATCCGCATCCCGATCCGAAGGTGCGCAGCCTCGTGATCAACAATGCGGAGGCACAGACGGTGCGCCGGCTCTACGCGCTCTACGACCAGCTGGGCTGCCTCGGCGCCGTGGCACGCGCCGCCACCGCCGAGGGGCTCCGATCGAAGCGCCACCGCTTCCGCACCGGCCGCGAACAGGGTGGCGGCACCCTCTCGCGCGGACAGATCTACAGCCTTCTGCGCAACCCCATCTATCTCGGCCAGATCCGGCACAAGACCCAGGTCTGGGACGGCCAGCACGACGCGATCCTCGAGACCGGGCTCTGGGAACGCGTGCAGGAGAAGCTGCAGTCCGCCAGTGGCCGACCCCGGGGGGTGAACCGCTCCGGTTTTGCCGGAGGCTGATTGATCTTGGTTACGCGGCCATGTCTGATCCTTCCAGAGCGGCGTAAAAGTTTGCTTCGGCCTCCGCTGGCGGAATGTTCCCGATGGGTTCCAGCAGGCGGCGGTTGTTGAACCAGTCGACCCATTCGAGTGTGGCGTATTCCACGGCGTCGAAGCTGCGCCATGGCCCACGTCGGTGGATGACTTCCGCTTTGAACAGGCCGTTGATCGTCTCGGCCAAGGCATTGTCATAACTGTCACCCACGCTGCCCACGGACGGTTCGATCCCCGCCTCGGCCAGGCGCTCGGCATAGCGAATGGACAGATATTGCGATCCGCGATCCGAATGATGAACCAGGCCCGATCCGGGTTGTCGCTGATGCACGGCCTGCTCCAAAGCATCCAGGACAAAGCCGGCATGGGCCGTCCGACTGACCCGCCAGCCCACAATGCGGCGCGCGAAGGCATCGATGACGAAGGCCACGTGAACGAAGCCCTGCCAGGTGGCGACATAGGTGAAATCGCTGACCCACAGCATGTTCGGCGCCGGCGCCTTGAACTGACGGTTCACCTTGTCCAGCGGGCATGGCTGGGACGTATCCGGGATAGTCGTCCTGTGTTTCTTGCCGCGAATGATGTCTTCGATCCCGATGTCTTTCATCAGTCGCGCAACGGTGCAGCGGGCAATGTCAAAGCCTTCGCGGCGCATCTGGTGCCAAACCTTGCGTACCCCATAGACCCTGTAGTTCTGCTTCCAGACGCGTTCGATCTCGGGCTTCAAGGCCATATCCCGCTTCGCCCGATCCGACAGCATATCGGGGTTCGCCCGCTTGGCCATGTGATCGTAGAAGGTAGATGGGGCAATCGGCAGGTGCTTGCAGATCGGCTCGACCCCGATGTCATCCCTGTGCTCTTCGATGAAGGCGATCATGTCCTGGACCGGCGGTCGAGCTCCGCCTGAGCAAAATACGCCGAAGCCTTCCGCAGGATCTCGTTGGCTTGCTTCAGTTCGCGGTTCTCGCGCTCCAAGGCCTTCAACTTCTCGGCCATCTCGGTCGTAACACCGGTGCGATCACCGCTGTCAACCTCGGCCTTCTTGACCCACTCGTTCAGCGTCTGCGGCGCGCAACCAATCTTCGCAGAAATCGACAGGATCGCCGACCAGCGGCTCTCATGCTGCCCGGCGTTGTCCAGAACCATGCGAACGGCACGCTCGCGCACTTCGGGGGAATACTTGTTCGTCGTCTTGCTCATGATGCTCCATCCTACTCAGGAGTTGGAGCCTCCGGCAAACCCGGAGCGGTTCAGAAGGTCGTCCGATCCTGCGAGGGCCACCGGCCAAGCCCCGGCGCCACTGACGGGAAAGCTGCGGGACGAGACCGGCGACCGGCTGACCCCCACCCACACCCGGCGGAAGGGCCGACAGATCCGTTACTATGTCTCGAACCGGCTGATCTCGGGTGGCGTCGATCCCCGCGGCTGGCGGCTGCCGGCCCGGGACCTCGAGCAGGTCGTCGCCGGCCTCCTGGCCGATCATGTCGAGCGCCTCGCGCGGGAGCATCGCCTGCTCAAATGTCCGGATCCCGTGACGTCGGCCGCGCTCACCGACACCGCGTGCAGCCTGGCGCATACGCTGCGCGCCGACAGTAGCAAAGTGCGCTTCCGTCTTTTGGCGCGCGGGACGGTCTCGAAGGGCCAGATCGATCTGACACTCGATCGCGACGTCCTCGCAGAAGATCTTGCCATGGTGCCAGCCGATCTCGAGGACGCGGCGCTCGCCATCACCGCCCCCCTGCAGCTCCGCCGACGCGGCATCGAGGGCAAGATCATCGCGGGCGAGCCGGTCCCCTCACCAGATCCGACGCTGCTGCGGGCCCTGTCCGAGGCCCACACCTGGGTCGCCGCGCTCAGGCGCGGCACAGCGCTGCACGCCATCGCCGCGCAGGCCGGCCACGCGGACGCCTACATCCGCACCCGCGCCCAGCTGGCCTTCCTCTCCCCCGAGCTGCAGCAGGCCATCCTCGCCGGCCGCCAGCCCGTCGATCTCACGCTGGCTCGGATCCTGCGCCGCCCCGTGCCCCTCGGCTGGGACGCGCAGGCCAGGCTCTACGGGCTCCGCACGCCGGGGTGATCCTGCGCCCAATAGCGGTCCCTGTTTCCGGACTGTTCTTCCCTGAACGGACGCAAAAGTTCCCTGTTCGGGCGTTTAGGGAAATTCCGCACAAGCCATTAAAACTGCGCGTACTTCTCGGCCTCAGATCCGAGAGAACCGGCCAGATTGCCCAAAACTCCCTGTAGAGTCCCTGTTAGCAGGGAAAACACCGAGAAACCGAACCGCGCGATGCAGCCAGGTGAGACCGCAGGGCGCTCAACCCGACAGCAACGAAAATCGGCGCGTCTCACAGCGAAACGCGCCCACGCAAACGCCCGGAAAGACGTGGGAAAACAGCAGGTTCAGGGAAGTGGCATTAGAGACAGGGGTCGGTGGCGGAGGAGGTGTCTTCTCATTCTGGATCCAGTGAAATCCACCACCTTCCAGGGAATCACTTAATAACAGGATGATAACCGATCATTACCGTCCAACGGCGTCCAATGAAAACCACTTCAATCGCAGCCTAAATGTGGGCTTGGATGTGGGCTCGATTTTGTGTATCGAGTTCGAATGTCGAAAAGACGCGGTTTGCACCCTGAGAAAGAACTCTCGGCCCTCAAGGTCCGCCAGGTCACTAAGCCAGGCCGGTATACCGACGGGAACGGCCTTTACCTCGTTGTCTCTGAGACCGGTGCGAAACGCTGGCTCCTTCGCATCGTGGTCCGCGGCAAACGCAGAGATATGGGTCTCGGGCCCGTGTCGCTTGTGTCGCTTGCCGAAGCACGCGATATGGCCGTTCACTACCGGCGAATTGCGCGGCAAGGCGGTGACCCACTCGAGGAGAGGCGGAAGGAGTTTGTAGTCACCCCAACTTTCGCCGAAGCCGCACACCAAGTCCACGCCGACGCTATGCCAACCTGGAAGAACCCGAAGCATGCGCAACAATGGATCAACACGCTGGAGGCCTATGCCTTCCCCGTGATCGGTGACATGCAGCTGGATCACATCACGTCTTCAGACGTCTTGAAGGTTCTGTCGCCGATCTGGCTTGAGAAAGCAGAGACGGCGAGGCGCGTTCGGCAGAGGCTCAACACCGTGTTCGATTGGGCCAAGGCGGCAGGGTTTCGACCCGGCGACAACCCGGTCTCTGGCATCGAAAAAGCCCTGCCCAAACAGGTGACGGCAAAGAGCCATCACAAGGCGATGCCATATGCGGAGGTCCCAGGCTTTGTGGCCAGCCTACGTGGCTCACAGCAGCAGGGCCAGATCGCTCGGCTCGCCCTTGAATTCCTGATCCTGACAGCCGCGCGAACCAGCGAAGTCCTTCTTGCCGAATGGCCCGAGGTGCAGTTTGGCGACCGGCTTTGGGTCGTCCCGGCGGTGCGAATGAAGGCGAAGCGAGAGCATCGCGTTCCATTGACAGACCGAAGCTTGGAGATCTTGACTGAGGTCCAGTCGTACGGGCTTGATAGCAGGTATGTCTTTCCGGGTGCGCGCACAGCGAAGCCGATGTCGAACATGGTCTTCCTAACTATGCTCAAGCGGATGGATGTGCCCTACACGCCCCATGGGTTTCGATCATCCTTCCGGGATTGGGTCGCCGAAACCACCGACTATCCGAGCGAACTCGCGGAGATGGCCCTTGCCCACACGGTCAGCAACCGTGTCGAAGCGGCCTACCGACGGGGAGACATGCTTGATCGGCGGCGCTCGATGATGGGCGATTGGGCGGTTTTCCTTGATCAAAAAACGGATGGTGTGAGCTGCGATGAAAAGGCGTAATAGAAACGAAAGACTAACCGAGGATGAATGGAAAATTCGACACCTGGTCACGAGTCGTTTTCCAGGGTTCTCTGGAGAGGTATTTGATCGTTATTGGGATATGGTGGAGAACCGGAAAAAAGACTATTCGAAAAGCAAGATTGCACGAGAGCTCTATGAGGATTTTGAGGTAGATGTTCAAGATCTCGAAGCAAACTCCGATTCATCTACCCAAATAAAGCGAGCCAAGTCTGTTGAAGAGGTCGAATCGTGGCTCGAATGTGTAATCCAATTTTATTCAGAAATCCCAGGGTCAGGCATAAAGTTAGATATATTCTTTCGAAATTACCTTTCTCACAATAGCCCAGCTGATTTCCGGTACGAATTCCCCAAAATAGAGGCCAAATTACATACCAGCGCTACCAGCGAGGATTATGATAATTGGCTTCGTTACAACTCATGGACACTAGAAGAGGCAGCTGAGTTTGCGTCCAAAGGCCGTGATAAAGATGAATTTTCTCAATACCTTGAAAAGATAGAAGCCAAGTTTGGGAGCCAATCCAAAGACATTCCACCCAGAATATCACCATGCGATTTCATTGTTTTTGCAAAAGACCAAGGGTGGGACGACGCTGTTCCAAAGCCTGGATCCGACTCTGCTGAGGTTGAATGCCTGGAGCAAGTGCACCCCAGCCGGATAGCAGCAATTGATAACATCATTCTTGGCATTGCGATCAGTAAATTCGGCTTTGACCCCAAGGATCAAAGGTCGCCAGCGCCAATGAAGATTCAGTCTGCCCTCGAACGTAAGGGCCATATGGTCGGACAAGAAACCGTGCGGCGCATACTTCGTTCAGCCTACACGCGATGGACCGGTCGCTCCGCGAGTTGACTTAGAGCATTGCGACGTCGCGTTAAGCTTTGCGACGTCGCACTCGGCAGTAAGAAAGCATGTCACTCCTCGTCTGCGTGATTCGAGGAGGCAAAATGTCAACACGATCAAAGCTGCTTTCGTCGGCAGCGACCCGTTCGCCGGTCGCTGACGGCCGTGAAGGTGAGTTGGAAAACACTTGGACGATTAACGAACACCAACCCCGCGAATACCGTCACCTCAGAACCTCCGGCAGACTGATACGGCTGCCGCAGATCATTGGTCCCGATGGGTACCTTCCCGTTAGCCGTTCGCATTTCTACGAGCTGATAAAGGCTGGGGAAATACCGCCACCGATTAAGCTCGGCCCACGTATCAGCGTTTGGCGCGAGAGCGATATCCTGGATTTCATCGAAAAGAAGGCTCAGGGCTGATGGTACGCCGCCGGAAAGTGGCGGTCCGCCCGCTACCGGCTGCTACGCTGCCAGCTGACGAAGACAGTCACTGGTCGATGCAGTGGCTGGCAAACCTCCACTGCCCGCGCCCACCGCCGCAATCCGTCAAGACAATGGCCCCGCTCGCATGTCCCCGCGGCTTCAAGCAAATAGGAGCGTGCGGTACTGGCCGATTTAACAAAGAAATGAAAGGAAATGCGCCGCGGCTCAAGCCGGTGGCTTGGTTGCGTGCGTCCAAATCTAGGAAAGACTCAATGAAAGACGCTACTCGTAAAAAGTCGATGAAGAAACCGAAGCAGCACGACCGAAAAGGGGCTGAAACTCGGAGGAAACGGCCAGCCCAACATGGTTCAGGTCTCGAAGACTCGGCGGCGAAGTCCCCAGTCGACAGACTCAAGGCCGTCCAGCGCGCCCTTCCAAAAATTCTTGGCAACTATCGCCACAGGCTCGGTCAACGCCTTCAGGAAGTTGTAGTGATCGAACTCGAGCTGCGAAACGACGCGGCTGCTCTCAAGGATTTCTGCGACCACGAATTCTGGGAAAGTAAGAAAAACAAGCCGTCACCCGACGACCCCGGTCGGCTGCTACACTACCTTTGCACCTTTGTCTGCGGCCCTGACGGGAACGGACCGAAAGACGCAAGCTTCTACAAAACTGCGCTCGAGGCCCTCCTCGTCGACGGGGTCCCGCGGGACAAGATCGCCGACGAAATCGTCAATCGCGGCGGCCTTCGGGCTATCGTCGATGCATACCGCGAGCAGAACCGGGAAGAGCAGAGCACCGCACAGGAAGCTGAGGGCGGGAGCCCGAACTCGAAAACGGCGAAAGGCGCCGCCTCGTCGAAAGGATCGGGCGACGACCTTAGCGCTGCGGAGGCAAGCCCGCGGGCGAAGACGATCCTCACGATCCGGGAGGGTGACCCTATCCTCGCGGTCGAGACGGAAATGTGCCACATGGGGGAGATCATGTCGACGCACCTCGGAGGGAAGGCCACCCTTTTGATCAAACGGGTCGCCGATGAGAAGAATGGATTAAAACGGTTCAGGCTGCTCACGATCATGGACGACTAAGCTAACAATGGACCCCGCCACTGCCCGCCGGCTGGGCCGGCGGGCCTTTTCTATCTCGCCCCCCAGCGCACGGGCTGACGCCGGTGGTCGGCCTGCCCGCCTAGCCCCAATGTGGCGTTTGTATTGAAAGGCCATATTCGGGCTGAAGGCACGGGGTTGACCGCCAATTCGCCACCCCTATCCCCAGCATGTCGGGAGAGCTGCCGTTCAGGTCTTCCGCCGCCGTTGACAGCTTGAAGCCTTCTCGAACCGTGCTGTCGGGTTGAGCATTTGGCTCGGAAGGGCACCGGCATTCTGAGCGCGCGGCCGTGAACCTCCAAAGAACAATTGGCCAAACTGTTCTGTGGTATGGCATTCACGCCTGTCATATTTCGGGTCTCTGGCAAAAGCGAGGCAGTTCAAATCACCATCCCTCATCCCTAAGCGCGACGCATAAATCCCGATATTTGGAAGTAAGACGGCATTTTCTTTTCGTCACTTGCATAAATTCGCTTTATTCGGCTAGAATGCGCTTGACGCCAGCGGGCGCCGTTCCCGCCGACCCAAAGACCTGAAACTTGGTTGTTTGCGCATGGCGAGCGAGATTCGGCTCTAGTTGCGGGCAAACCTGGTGCCGATCGGAGCGCTTCAACCGGCATGCTGTTCGACGATGGCCTCGAGAAAGCCGCTGAGATAGGATACCAATGAACATCAAGGGGCTTCGTGTCTTTGTTGCGGTCATGACGCAGGGTACGCTGGCGTCTGCAGGCGAGACTTTGAACACAAGCGAGTCAGCCGCGAGCCGCCAACTCTTGTTGCTTGAAGCGTCGCTCGGGATTTCCTTATTCAAGCGAGACAAGCGGAGCCTGGTTCCGACGCCCGAGGGTGAGGCTTTCTTTCGCGAAGCCAAAACAATCTTGCTATATCTGGATCAGCTTCCTGCGGTCGTCGAAAAGATTAAACGAGACATCAGAAGAAGCTTGCATCTCATCGTCATGCCGCGTCTTGCAACGACAATTGCCGTCCCTGCTGTTCAAGAGTTCGTCGCAGAGCAAAGCACCACAGAAGTACTTTTGAACGTTCAGCCACGCTTTTTCTGGGAACATCTCATCGCGAAGAAACCATTCGACATCGGCCTTGGCGCAATCCCCACACAGGCAGCAACCATCGAATATGAAGAAATCTGCACCGTTGCGCCCGTTCTTCTGGTCAGTTCCTCGCATCCCTTCGCGCTGGAAGGGCGCATTGAAGTAAAAAAACTCAACGATGAGAAATTCATCATGATGTCGCCCGAAACGCTTACGGCACGCAATGCTGCGGTGATCTTTGAAAGCTTGGGGATCAGCCCGACGTCAAACATTCAGGTTTCTCAGTCCGATATCCTGTGCGATTTTGTGGCATCGGGCGCTGGGGTCGCGATCCACGACCCACTGATACCGGCCAGCTTTTCAGACCGGATCACAATGCTTGCGCTTGAGACGACCGTAAAAATGCGCTTCGGGCTTTTCTACCCTAGCGGCGTAAAACGTAGCGCCTACGTCCTTGACCTTGCCGAAGCACTGGCAAGCCACACCCGATCGTATTTGAAGCAAGTTCAAGTCGTCGAGGCCGTTTGACCGATTTCCTATTCGGGTTCCGATCCTCGTTTGCTTTCAAGGGTGCGGGATCTGTGCCCCAACCCTCCCGATAATTGGGAGTAAGGTGGCAAAAAACGCCGGACTTAGGTCGCGATTCGTAGACTACAATCCCTTCACGGAAAGGTTCAGCGAGCAGGAGATCCTCTCGGCTGACAACACACGCTGATGCGGACCAAGTCCTTTGGCAGCGTCGAAATTATCGAAAGGGAGGAACTATGAGACTTCAAAACGAAAACGTCTTGTTTGGGTCCAGTATCCGAGCGTCCTTGTCAGCGATTTCCGTCGCGGCAATTGCGCTAGCTGGCGGCCAGGCCGTCGCGCAAGATCAAGAGCCATTTACAATCGTCATCAATCAGTCGCCTTGGTTTGCCGGGTTCGAAGGCGTCGTTGAAGCTTACATGGAAGAAACCGGGAACGAGGTCATACTTGACGTAAACCCGTTCCGCGGACTCCTTGAAAAGCAACGCAATTCGGCCCGTGCGCCCGAAGGCGATATCGATATGTTCGTAACGAACGTCGCGATCATGGCAGAGATGTGGGGCTCGGGGCTTGTGCATTTTATGGACGAGCTCGATGCGGAATTTGCGCTGGCGGAAGAGATTTCGGACTTCGATGGGACTGTGTGCTGGGATCCCGAAAAAGAGTCCTTTGACTGTGAGTCAGGTCGCCTGATCGGCGTTCCGATCAATCCGAATGTGCAGGTGTTGTACTACCGCGCTGACCTGTATGAAGAGGCGGGGTTGGAAGTTCCCACCACCATGGCAGAGCTTGAAGCCAACGCCATGGCTTTGCACAACCCTCCAGACATGTTCGGCATTGTTCAGCGAGGGTCGCGGTCCGGGATTGCGTCGAACACCCGGCCCTACATCTACGGGTTTGGCGGTCGGAAGTTCGAAGACCACAAGAACGGCGACTATACGGTTGTTCTGAACAGCCCCGAAGCCATCGCGGGCCTACAGTTCTATGTTGATCTGGCCGAGAAAGCCGGACATCCAAATGCCGGGGCAATTGCGCAGGGCGAGATGATACAACTTGCGGCTGCCGGTCGGGCAGCACATTTCATCTCCGTCATTGCGGCCTTCGCGCAACTGGAAGACCCAAACAAGTCCATCGTGCCGGGTAAATTCAATGTCGCCGTAGTGCCGGGCAATCCGCCATCGCCGCAGCTAGGGCATTTCATCTCGTCCATTCCCAAAAACGTGCCTCAAGCCCAGAAAGACGCTGCAGTTGCCTTTCTGAAATGGTTCCAGACCCGCGAAGCCCAGGAGATCTACGTAAAGGTAGGCGGTGTTCCGGTGCGGTCAGATGTCCTTACCAGCGAATTGGCTCAGGAAGAAAGGTTCCGCTGGATGCCAGAGCTTTCTGCCTCGTTCGAGCATGCGGGCGCGAATTTCGACATCCCACAAGGCAACGAGCTAATCGGCGTTATGGAGTTGAACTTCAACAAGGCCATGACAGGTGAATTTACAGTCGAGGAAGCCATCCAGGTGACCGCTGACGAAATTGCCAGGGTGGTCAGTGAAGCCGGCCTTTCAGGCGAAAACTAGGGCAGGACCGAATGTCTCGTACGACGACATCTTCCCCTTCCATTTCTACCGGGCGCGCAGCACGCGCGTCCGGGCGGCCACCGCACTCAAGCCGGGTGCGGTATCCTATCTGGAGGCTCGTTGCTCTTGGGCCGATGGTCGGAATGCTGATCGTCTTCTCGCTAATTCCCGTGTTTTACCTCTTGATGGTGAGTTTCTATCAGGTCGAGTGGATCGGTGGGGAGGCGGTCTGGACCTACGTGGGCATCGCCAATTTTCGCGAGATCACCAACGCCGCGTTCTTTCAGGCATCGATGCGCAACACCGCCACGTTGGCGATCGTGGCCGTCATCGCCGAGATGATACTCGGATTTTCCCTTGCGCTGCTGGTTAGCGGCATGAAGCGCGGCCGCGTCGTCTTTATCACGATCATTCTCATTCCGCTTCTTGTCCCGCCAATCGTGATCGGTGGCATGTGGCGGTTGCTTTACAATTTCGATTTCGGCTTGATTAACGCCATCGTGGGGTTCTTCGGTGGTTCGCCAGTCAACTGGCTCGGCGACCCGGACCTTGCCCTGGCCTCAGTCATTGTTCTGGATATCTGGCACTGGACCCCGTTTGTCTTCCTGCTTCTGCTCGCCGGACTGGAAGGGTTGCCAGAAGATGTGTTCGAAGCGGCGCGGATCGATGGCGCAAGCCGCTGGCAGCAGGTTCGCTATATCACAATCCCGTTGATGATCCCGATCCTGGCTGTCACGTTCCTTACCCGGTTTCTCATGGCACTAAAGATGTTCGATCAGGTCTTCCTGATGACGGGTGGCGGCCCCGGCACTGCGACCGAGGTTCTTGGGCTGTCCGTTTACCGCACTTTCTTCCTTGAGGACCGGCAGGGCGCAGGCTCAGCCCTGGCGATCATCGTCATATTGTCTGTCTTTGTGGTTGGACTACTGGGGCGGATCATTACCAAACAGCGGCTAAGCAAAGTACAGGGGCCGACATGATTACGCTCCGGAAAAAGAGTGATCTTAGGTTTCTTTTGGTTCGTTGGTCGGCGGTAATCGCCTCAAGCGTGATCATCATCCTGCCATTTCTTTGGATTGCCTCAGCAGCCTTCAAACGGCGGATCGACATCCTTTTGGGCAATATCAAGTCGCCCTTCGTGACATTTAATTTCGATGAGGTCCTATTTTCCTCTTCATCTGACTATGGGCAGAACTTCGTCAACAGCCTGATCGTGTCCACGTCGGCAACGGTTGGTGTGTTGGTTGCCTGCACGATGGCAGCCTACGTGCTTTACCGCCTGAAATGGCCCGCTTGGATCACGACGGTTCTGTTCCTTTGGACGGTGCTGTTTCACATGATGCCGCACACAGTCGTCGCTGCGGCTTGGTTCCCCTTGTTCCTGGAATTTGGGCTGATCAACACGCATCTCGGGCTGATCATTGCGAACATCACCTTCAATATTCCGATGGGCCTTTGGCTTATGTCGGCCTTCGTCCGCGACATTCCAATCGAGCTTGAAGAGGCCGCAAGAATCGACGGCTGCAAACCGCATCAAGCATTCCTTCGGATAACAGTACCCCTTTTGAAACCAGGCCTTATTGCCGCTGGTATCCTTGTGTTCATATTTTCCTGGAACGAGTTTGCCGTGGCTCTCGTCATGACGTCTCGGGAAACTCAGACCGTTCCCGTGGGCATCGCCAAATACGCGCAGGAGTACGAGGTGCTCTACGGCGAAATGGCGGCCGCATCCGTGTTGTCTACGATCCCCGCCATGCTGCTTTTGATGTTCGGTCAGCGCTTCATAATCCGTGGCCTGACGGCGGGGGCGTTGAAATGATCCATGGCCTTATTCTCATCAATCGCGGGCCCAAAGCAGGCACCCAAGAAGGACATCCGAAATGAGCTCTGTATCGATCCGCGAGGTCCGAAAAGCCTTTGGCGCGTTAGAGGTTCTGCACGGCGTTTCCGTGGAAATCGAGGATGGTGAGTTTGTCGTTCTGGTCGGCCCATCTGGATGCGGAAAATCCACGTTGCTCCGTATGGTGGCGGGTTTGGAAGACCTCACCAGCGGGGACATCCAGATCGGGGAAAACATCGTTAATGATGTCGAGCCCAAAGACAGGAACATTGCCATGGTGTTCCAGAATTACGCGCTTTACCCCCACATGACTGTTGCCGACATCATGGGCTTTTCGCTGAAGGTTGCAGGCGAGAACAAGGCGAGTATTGCGCAAAAGGTCGAGGATGCCGCAAGGGTCTTGCGTCTGGAAGACTTGCTGGACCGCTACCCAAAACAACTGTCCGGTGGGCAACGGCAGCGCGTGGCGACGGGCCGGGCGATCGTGCGAAACCCCGAGGTTTTCCTGTTCGACGAACCGCTGTCCAACCTTGATGCCAAACTGCGTGTGACCATGCGGGCAGAGATCCGCGACCTGCATAAAAAGCTTGATGTTACAATGCTCTATGTGACGCATGATCAGATCGAGGCCATGACGATGGCCGACAAGATCGTCGTGATGCGTGACGGCCACGTTGAACAAGTGGGCACACCGCTTGAACTGTTCGATTATCCGGCAAATCGCTTTGTTGCCGAGTTCATTGGGTCGCCTTCAATGAACATCCTCCCGGCCAAGGTCGGTAATGACGGCGCCTCTATTTCGGTTTCAGACGGGCAACGCCTGAAGGTGGAAGCCCCTCCCACCGGCACAACGCAAGGAGAGGAAATCCTGATCGGCATCCGCCCAGAAGAGCTTGTGCTTTCAGACGAGGGGCTAGCGGCCGTTGTGGTTGATTGCGAACCGATGGGGTCCGAGGCTTTAGTTGTCGTCGGTCTGGGACGGGACGGCACAGGTGAGCGCTTGAACTGCCTCGTTCGAGAAAGGCTCGATATTCACCCGGGGCAATCCGTTTTTCTGAAACCCGACCAATCGAAGATCCACTTCTTTTCGTCAGAGACGGGGCGCCGCTTGTGAATGGGCTGTCCGCCCTTTGACGCAATGATGGCCCGGACTATGACGGGCAAACCAAAGGTATGCGCCATGCGCGAAAAATTCTGCATCAACACCTATTCCTACACGCTGGCCTACACTGCCGAAGACACCGTGTTGCGGCTTGCCGACCTTGGCTATCGGGCGGCGGAACTGATGATGTATCCGGGCCATCTGTGGGAGGCCGACATGGACGCCGCGGCGTTCTCGCGGCTTAGAAATAGGATCGACGGCGCGGACTTTAAAATCACGTCGATCAATATGCCCAATATCGACATCAATATTGCGGCGGCCTCGCAAGAAATGCGTGAACACAGTCTTGGAATGCTTGAGGCCGCGATCAGAACCGCCGGGGCATTGGGCGCCGACCATGTTGTCGTGGGCCCTGGCAAATCGAACCCGCTTTTTGCGCCACCGAAAGAAGAGTTGTTCGGTTACTTGCGTCAAGGTCTCGATCGCCTGACGGGCGTTGCCGAGCACTCGGGCACCGCCCTTGCTCTGGAAAACATGCCGTTCAGCTTTCTCCCCGGGGTCAAGGATCTTTTGACCTTCCTTGACGATTATGGGAACGCCGACATCGGCGTGATCTACGACGTCGCGAACGGGCATTTCATCGGTGAGGATCCGAGCGAAGAGATTCGACTGCTTGGGTCCCGGATGAAGCTGCTTCATCTGTCAGACACCGGGCCTACGGTCTATCGGCACGATGCCGTCGGTATGGGCGACGTGGATTTCGCAACCATTCCCGCAGTTCTGAAAGAGGTCGGCTATAGCACTTACCCGGCCATCGAAGTCATTTCCCACGACCCTGACAAGGACATCCTGAGCAGCACCGAAAAGTTGGCGGCTATGGGTTATGCGTGACCGCCATCTATCCGCGAGCCAGCTCCAAGAAGAAACCTAGAGGAATGCCTTTCATGTCTGACAGCGCAAAGAACGTAATCGTTTTTCTAAGTGACCAGCAGCGCTGGGACACGTCAGCGATCTTTGGCAATCCACTGGATTTGACGCCGAATTTTGACAATGCGGCGATCGCTGGCACGCATCTTTACAACTGTTATTCGAACCAGCCCGTCTGCGGTCCGGCCAGGTCGATGATGCAATCGGGCCGCTACGCGACGCAAACGGGATGCTACAGAAACAACATCCCGCTGCCGCGCGAGTCTGCCAGATTGGCCCCCAGCTTTCGCGATGCAGGGTTCAAAACTGGCTACATCGGGAAATGGCATCTTGGCGAGCACGAACCTGTGCCGGAACCGGAACGTGGTGGTTATGACTATTGGCTCGCCGCCAATATGCTGGAATTCACGTCTGACGCCTATCACACGGTCGTCTACGACAACGACAATACCGAAACAAAGCTTCCGGGGTATCGCGTCGACGCCATGACCGACGCGGCCATACGGTTCATTGACCGGTCAAAGGATGACAGGTTCTTTCTGTTCCTGTCCTTTCTGGAACCGCATCATCAGAACCATCTCGACAATTACCCCGGACGGCTTGGCGATGAAGAACGGTATGCGGGGCGGTGGACCCCGCCCGACTTGCAGGCGTTGGAGGGCACATCGGCGCAGCATCTGCCCGGCTATTTCGCGATGGTTAAGCGACTGGATGAGGCCTTCGGACGGATCCGCGATGCGCTTCATAGCCTTGGGCTTGGGGACACGACAACGATCCTGTCGACCTCGGATCACGGTTGCCATTTCAAGACACGCAACACGGAATACAAACGCTCGTGCCACGATGCCAGCATCCGCGTTCCGGGCGCGTTGATCGGTGGGCCCTTCACGGGAGGAGGGCGGATCACCGACATGGTGAGCACGATCGACATCGCCCCAACGCTGATCGATGCGGCGGGGATTGAGATTCCGGCGGTAATGCAGGGCAACTCCGTACGGAAACTGGTGGATCGAAACGCCGACGGATGGCCGGACGATGTTTTCATTCAACTCAGCGAGGATGTTGTCGGCCGAGCTCTCCGGACTGACCGCTGGAAATACGGGGTCGTTGCCCCCGGTGTCGACGGCTGGGACCAGATGGACGCTGACGCCTACGAGGAAACGTTTTTGTACGACCTGAAGGCCGACCCATGGGAGTTGGACAACCTCGTAGGGAAAAGCGCGTACAGAGAGATTGCAGACGGTCTTCGCGATCGCCTGATTGGACGCATCCAACAGGTCGAAGACAAGGCGGTCAAAATCGCGTCTGCCCCAAGTCAGCCATCAGGCCGGCGGTCGGTCGAGGTTTGGGACTCTGACGCGGCCGATGCCGGCAGCATCGCGGGCGGTTGGCGGGACCAAAAAGCCCAGAAAGTCCCGTCACAATGAATACCACCAAAACCACAGGGGATGGCGGCGACACGGCCAAGACCAAGGTTCTGATCACTGGGGCTGCAGGTTTGCTGGGCAGCTATGTCGTCAAAGAAATGTCGGCTTCCTACGAACTCAGCGGGCTGGATCTGCGCGCAGGAGACGCCGACATTGCTTGGCATACGGGCGACATCAATGACAGCGACCTGCTGAGGCGGGCTGTCGCCGGGCAGGACGCAGTGATCCATATCGCCGCGATCCCAAATATCTGGGCCGGCAGCCCCGAGACGATTATGGAAACCAACGTCCAGGCGACATACAAGCTGATGCTGGCTGCGGAAGAGGCGGGGGCGTCCCGCATCGTCTTCTGTTCAAGCGACTCTGCTGTCGGTTTCACGGTGCGCGACGGCGCCATGATCCCGCCTGACTATGTGCCGATCGATGAAAACCACCCCCTTAACCCGACCGATCCCTACGGGCTGAGCAAGGCAATCGGCGAGGACATCGGACGGTCATTTGCGCAGCGCGACAAGCTGTCTGTTGTCGCCCTGCGTCCCATGTTCATCGCCTTTCCCGAGATGTACGGCGAACTTCGCGCAAGGGCCGCGTCGCCCGATACCTACGCCGGGCCACAGGCGGGGGGGCCATCCGCGGCGGGTGGTGGTGTGTGCTGGAACCATGTAGATCCACGCGATGTTTCCAGGGCCTTTCGCTTGGCCGTGGAATTGCAAGACGTTCACTTCGAACGTTTTTTTGTCAGCGCGGCGACGACCCTTGCGCCAGATCCCACGCTGGAACGGCTTGAGACATATCTTGGACGATGTCCCTTAGTGCGCAATGCCGCGGTCTATCAGTCAAACCCACACGCCCCGCTATTTGATCTCAGCCTCGCTCGCGAGCGTTTGGGGTTTGAACCCCGATACGACGCGCGGGCAGTTGTTGGCCTTAACGCGGATGATGCAACATGACGTCGCTGGCCGGATTTCTACCTGTGGACATGACCGGCATGCGGGTTGTTGTGACGGCGGGCGCAAAGGGGATCGGTCGTACCATCGCCGAGGCGTTTCAGCAGCGTGGGGCGGCAGTGTTCATCTGCGACATCGACGCCGAGGCTGTGGAAGAGGCCCGCTCTTCACCGCATCATCTTGGGGGGTGCGTGGCGGATGTATCCGATGTCGGGTCCGTAGGCCGCATGTTCGATCTGGCTGAGCAAGAGCTTGGCGGATTTGACATTCTGGTGAATAACGCGGGCATCGCAGGGCCCACCGCGGCCATCGACGACATTGATCCCGACGATCTGCGCCGGACGCTCGCCACGGATGTCGAAAGCATGTTCCATTGCGCGCGACGCGTGGTTCCGGGAATGCGCCGCGCCGGATCGGGCGTGATCCTTAATCTGGGCTCGGTCGCGGGCCGGCTGTCATTTCCCATGCGCACGCCCTATGCCGCAGCGAAATGGGGCGTTGTCGGCCTGACAAAAAGCCTTGCCATGGAGCTTGGGCAAGACGGTATCCGGGTGAATGCCATTCTTCCGGGGCACGTAAATACCTCACGGTTTCAGGCGGTCGCTGAGGCAAAGGCCGCTGCGATCGGATCGACCCCTGAAACCGTTCGGGCGGATTTCCTGTCCGTCGTGGCCATGCGGGAAACGGTCGAGACCGAGGATATTGCCAACATGGCACTCTACCTGGGCTCGCCATTCGGTGCTGCGCTTACGGGGCAGGCCATCAGCGTTTGCAAAGGCGTCGAGATGATGCGCTAGGGCCATACCAATTTGGACCAAATCGCAAAGCATAGAGGGATTGCAATGCCAGAGACAGAAATTCGCTCGGTTGGGTTCATTGGGCTTGGAAACATGGGCGGGCCGATGGCCGTCAATCTTTGCCGGGCTGGCCTTGACGTGCGTGTCTTCGCTCGAAATCCAGCACGGCTGACGCCGATAACACAGGCGGGGGGCAAGGTTTGCGCGTCGATGCGCGCTGTAGCCGAGCAGTCTCAGGTCGTCTTCGTCTGCGTGACCGATGGCGTGGCAGTCGAGACTGTTGTCTTCGGGCCCGACGGGATCGCTGCGGGTGCGCATCCGGGATCAATTCTTTTGGATTGCTCTACCATCGCTCCGGATCAGACGGTCAATCTGGCCAAGCGTTTGAAAGATGCCGCCGGGATGGATTGGGCCGACGCGCCAATCTCGGGCGGGTCTATTGGGGCCGAGGCGGGAACACTGTCGATCTTTGTTGGCGCCAACGCGGCCGTTTTCGCCAGGCTGGCCCCGGTGCTGAGAGTCGTTGGGAAAAACGTAACCCATATGGGGCCGATAGGCGCCGGCCAGACGACAAAACTGATAAACCAGATCTTCGTCTCCTGCTCGGTTGCCATGATCGCCGAGGCGGTCGGGCTGGCGGAACGTGTGGGCCTGGATGTCGCGGCCATCCCAAAGGCGCTGGCCGGGGGCCGGGGCGATTCCGTCGGATTGCAGAACTATTGGCCAAGGTTGGCACAAAAAGACTATGCGGCCCTCAGCACGATCACCTCGATCCTGAAGGACCTGGATATTGTTCAGGATACGGCCCGCGCGACCGGGGCTGCCTTGCCTATGACGTCTGCTGCGAGAGAGCTTTACCAGCATGTCGGCAACGCAGGATTTGCGGACGAAGACCTGACCGCGCTTGCACGGATCCTTGGGCACCCGGCGGACCTCGTGCCTTAGGGCGATGACCACCGTGGAGTTTGCTTTTGGGTATACAGGGCATTAGAACTGTCGGACGCGGGGCGACATTATGGAACGACGGGCGTATGGCCAAACAAACCGAAGGTGCCACGGGCGGCGTGCAATCCCTGCATCGCGCCCTGTCCATCCTGCAAACGGTCGCCGACCATCGGTCCGGGATTGGACTTCCGGAACTCTGCGCCTCGGTGGGACTGCATCGCAGCACGACCTTTCACCTTGCTAAAACGATGGTCGCCTTGGGCCTGCTGCGTCAGGACCCGGACGACAAGCGGTATCGCATTGGATCGCGCCTGTTCAGTCTTGCCAGTGGGGCCTTGGATGAGATCCAGCTTTGCGAACTGGCCGCCCCGATCCTAGAGGATCTTGCCGATGAAATTGGGGAAACCACCCATCTTGCCGTCTGGACCCGAATGGGCAGCGAAGTGGCAATTATAGAGCGTTGCGAAGCCCCATCCACCATTCGCCTGACCGAGCGGGTGGGGGCGACACGACCCGCCCACGCGACCGCCATCGGAAAGGTCCTGCTTTCGGGCTTGTCGGCGGATAGGTTGAAAGAGGCCGTAGAGGCGATGCCGTTAGAGCCGGTGACCCGCCGCACCATTACCGGACGCACACAGTTGTTTGACGAAATCGGCACGGTCCAGGATCAGGGCTATGCCTTTGATGATGGCGAGTTCGATATTGACGTTCGATGCCTTGCGGCGCCGGTCGTCGATTTCCGGGGAAACGTCATCGCGGCGGTGGGCTTTTCATCTCCGGTTTGGCGGTTCGATGACAAACAGATCGACGCGCTTTCCGAAATGGTAAAGGTCGCTGCGGCAAAGGTGGCGTCCCGCTTGGGCGCCCCGGACGACTAGCGCGTGGTGACGGCACAATTTTAGGTCAGACCGGCCTTTGCAAAGAGCTCTGCCCGATTGATGCGTGCCTTAAACCCAATTCTTTCATACGCATAACTGGTATCAAAGACGCTGGCAGTCTCGTTGCGCTCGTAGGTCTCTGGCTTTTTCAGAACGGGGTCGTATCCGAAACGCTCTCGCAAAAGATCCAGCGTCGGTCGTTCGTTCAGACCGTCCGCCGCCCCGATATAACAGCAATCATAGGTGTCGCTCAATGTGGCCAAGGCAAGATCGAAGGCCTCGGCGACATCCTCGGGGGCGACGAAATTCCAAAGGTGATAATTGAACACATCTGACCCACGGTCCCGCAACTCGGGATACTCCGGCTCAAAGACAACATGCGCCGGTCGCAGGGCCATGATTTGCATGTTGGATGACAGACTTTGGGTGCGGGCAATCGCCTCGGTGACTTCTTTGGTTAATGAATAAACCTCGCTGGGGCGCAGAGGATGGGCTTCGTCGACCGGCAGATATTGGGGTGGCCAGCCCACCGGGTTGTGGTGCAGGCCAGTCGCAGAATCGCTAGAGGCCACGACGGTGCGCTGAATGCCGGCGTTTTCGGCCGCTTGTAGGACGGTCCAGGTTCCAAGCACATTCACCTTGAAACACAGGTCTGGCGAGGATGTACGCGGGTTTGGAATTGCCGCTAGATGGATGAGCATCTCGGTCTGGCTAAGGGCTTCCCTGACCTGTTCATGGTTCAGGACATCGGCACTCACATGCCGAACGCCTTCAACATCCGGGGCCGTCGTGTCCAACACGGTCACATCATTCTTGGCGGCAAGACGGCGCACGATGTACCGCCCCAATCGTCCACTGCCGCCAGTCACGGCAATTGACCGCCCTGCTGTCAGCATCTCGGCATCTCCATCCCTTTTCTCCCCTGTTCAAGCCTCACAAATCGATGCGATCGCGCCATTGTTTCATCGTGTTCCCGCAATCTAACGTCTATGTTGTCAGGTTGTCCATATTGTAGGATACAATTCGGTAATACTAGAGGTTGGAGATTCCTGCAGATGGGACGCTTAACGGGAAAGACCGCATTTGTTACGGGAGCAGGGGCCGGAATAGGGCGCGCGTCGGCTGTTCTTTTTGCCAAAGAGGGGGCCAAGGTCGCCGTGGTCGACACCGACGCTTACGGCGGACAAGAGACAGAATCGATGGCAAGGCTAGGCGCAGGCGCTGGTGGCGACGCGCTGTTCATCGCGGCAGACGTCACAAGCAGCGCAAGCATGGCGAGCGCCGTTGCGCGATGCGTCGATGTCTTTGGTGGGCTGACAATCCTTCACAACAATGCAGGCGGATCGTCGATGAACGACGCGCGCGTCACCGAAGCCTCTGACGAAGAATTTTGGCGTGTCATGTCGCTAAATGCCTTTGGCACGTTCTTGGGGTCAAAGCACTGTCTGCCGGAGATTATCCGCGCGGGTGGAGGGTCAGTGATCAATATGTCATCGAACATGGCGCTAATGGGGATGCCCGGGCGCGATTGCTATACCGCGTCCAAGGGGGCCGTCACGTCCATGACGCGATCAATGGCCGTAGAATACGCGGCCGAGAATGTCCGGGTAAACGCGATCGCGCCGTCGGTCGTAAGGACAGAGCGGATAAAGCGTTTTTTGGACGAGGATCCCAACATCGCGGCGCAGGCCAAAATGCACCTGCTCGGATTTGTCGACCCCCAAGATGTTGCCAATTTGGCTCTTTATCTCGCCTCGGACGAATCGCGTTTGATGACAGGTCAAATCCTGTCGGTGGACAGTGGAATCACCATAAGCTAGCAGGCTCGGCCACGGATACTAAGATCTTGTATTAGCGCAGAGATTTTGTCGATCCGCCGTCCACGCGCAGAGAGACGCCGTGGATGTGTCGGGCCTCGGGCGAGCACAGGAATGCCACCGCGTTGGCCACATCCATGGGCTGTCCCAGGCGGCGGATGCCCAAGTCTGTCATGGCATTTTCCCTTGCGGCGGCCACCGATGTTCCCGCGTCCGCCGCCTGGGTTTGCAAAAGCGTTAGCATCCGGTCAGACTCTGTCATTCCGGGGTGCACGATGTTCACATTCACATCGTCGCGCAGTCCCATCTCTGCCAGGCTTTTGGAAAAGTGCTCAAGGGCGGCGTTCACGGCCCCGCCAATCATGAAGCTCGCGCGCGGTGTAAAAGCGGCATCGCCGCCGATGTTGATGACGGTTCCTTTGGCGGCCTTTAGGGCGGGCCAAACTGCGCGGGTCAGGCGCACCGCGCCATGAAACTTTAGCGCGAAGCCGTCAAGCCAATCATCATCCGTCAGGCTTGAGAACTGTCCGCCCTTGGTCGCGCCTGCACAATTGACCAAGACGCCGAGGTCTCCGCGCCCCTCAAGCGCCAAGGCGACGGATGTGCCAGCGTCAGCGTCCCGCAGATCGACCGCAACCCAATCTGGGCGCTGTCCCGTGATCTGGCCTATGTCCGTTGCCGCTTCTTCAAGCGCCTCGGAATTACGCGAGACCAGGAGGCAGACAAAGCCATCAGTGGCCAGGCGCGTGGCAATGGCGCGGCCAATCCCACGGCTTGCACCGGTGACGACGGCTACCTTTGGGGGTTTGCCTTGGAATCGCATCTGATCTGCTCCTGTGGTGTGGCTTCCATATGCTTGACTCTCAGCAAATGTCTATATTAAGAAACTGTATCTCACAATATCGAACAGTGAGTTGTTTTCCGGATCCACGTTCATTGGGTCTGGCTGTGCGGAATAGGCCGCGTCCGCGCGATGCTGCCAGGCTTTCGGGGCCATGAAATGAAGAGGGAAGCATGAGCAAGCAAAAGGGCAGCGATCTGATCGCGGACCATCTGATCGCAGAGGGCATGCCCTATGTCTTTGGAATTTGCGGTCACGGCAACGTTGGGATGTTGGATGCGCTTTACGACCGCAAAGACCAGATCACGCTGATTTCACCGCGGCATGAACAAACGGCGGGGCACATGGCCGACGCGTTTTACCGTGTTTCGCATCAACCCGTTGCGACCCTGACGTCCTGCGGGCCTGGATCGGCGAATATGCCGATGTCTTTGGCCTGCGCGCAGGCTGATTCCTCTGCCTTTCTTGCGATCACGGCAAATGTACCGACATCACAGTTCAACCGCGGCCCGTTTCAAGAAACGTACATGCACAATCAGGCCAGCCTGCCGGAATCGCTGCGCCCCTTCGTCAAACGCTCTTTTCAGCCGACCCGGGTCGAGATGCTGCCGCTTGCCCTGCGCCAGTCGACGGCTCTGATGACCAGTGGCCGTCCTGGCCCGGTCAACCTGGACGTGCCCTATGACCTGTTTCAGGAGGAGGCCGAGATTGACGCCCCCGTTGCGATGCGCGACGCGGTTGGCCCCCGTCCCGGGGCGAACCCAGAGGATATTGCCCGGGTGGTCGACCTGTTGCTTATCGCCGAAAAGCCGGTGGCCTTTGTCGGGCATGGCGTCACACTGTCCGAGGCCAGCGCAGAGTTGACGGCCCTGCTGGAACGGCTGCAGATCCCCCTGGTCAATTCGCCAAACGGCATGGGCACGCTGAATATGCAAAGCCCGCTGTCCCTGGGGTTTGTGGGGCGCAACGGCACGTATCCTGCCAACCAGGCCGCGCGGCATTGCGATGTCTTGCTGACAATCGGGGCAAGGTTCGACGACAGGTCCGCATCGTCATGGAAGCCCGGGTATTCCTGGAACATTCCACCGACCAAATTGATCCAGGTCGATATCGACCCGCAGGAGCTGGGTCGAAACTACAACCCAGAGATTGGGGTGCAGGCGGACGCAAGAACCTTTCTGCGTCAGGTCCTGGCCGAACTGGACCGTCGCGGCGTCGCCGGGACCGACAAGACGCGTGGCTGGCTGTCAGAAATCGATGGTTGGAAGAAAAAGTGGCACGCTTTCATCGACCCGAACTTTGAGATCGACAGCACGCCCATGCGTCCGGAGCGGGTCGTCGCGGATATCAAACAGGTTATTCCCGACAATGCGATTCTCGTCCCTGACTCGGGCTCTCACCACAACTGGTTCATGCAGTTCTGGAAATCCGAGCGTCCACAGTCGATGCTGAACACTTGGGGATATTCGGCGATGGGCTTCGGCGTATCCGGCGTTCTTGGGGCAAAGTTGGCCGCACCCGATCGTCCGGCCATCGCAGTTGTCGGGGATGGCGGCTTTACCATGACGCCGCATGTTCTTTGCACGGCCAAGGAATACAACATTCCGGCGATTTGGGTGATTTGGAACAATTATGCCTGGGGCGCGATCCGCGACCTGCAGCATGGTCAGTTCGGCGGGCGTGAGATCGGCACAAGCTTTACCGCAGGCGACAACGCCGAACCCTACAACCCGGATTTCGCTGCTGTGGCCCGCGCGCATGGCATTGACGGTGCCAAGGTCAGCAAGTCGGACGATTTCCGTGATGTTCTGCGCCAGGCTGTCGACAGCAACAGGCCCTGGGTGATCGATCTCGAGGTTGATCCAGGCGTCAAGCCGCCCTCGGTGGGCACATGGCAACTGCCACCCCTTGCGCATCCGGATCCCGCCTTTGGATCTCCGTGGAGCCCCGGCAACCCTGACTGAATCCCTTCAAGACCCCGAACCGAAGCGAGACAAAAGATGAGCAACGACGTGATCGAACTGACGCACCTGATCGACGGCAAAGACCTCGCCGGTGCCAACACCTTCGACAGCATGGATCCCTATCGCGGAACGGTGGTGTCGCGTGCGCCCTTGGGGACAGAATCAGACGTGGCGGCTGCGGTTGCGGCGGCCACAGACGCTGCGCCAGAGGTGGCCAGAATGCCCGCGTATGAGCGGGCGGCGATCCTGCGCCGTGCCTCAGAGCTTGTGGTCGAACGTGCGGATGAAATCGGGGAAATCGTCTCGCGCGAGGTCGGCCATGCCATTGGCGATGCCCGCGGCGAAATCCGGCGGTCGCAAAACACCCTTGCCCTGTCCGCCGAGGAGGCGATCCGCATCGAGGGGGCGCATGTCCCGCTTGACGGAAGTGAGATGGGTCACGGCAAGATGGCGTTTCTCATGCGGTTTCCGGTGGGTGTCGTCGGGGCGATCACGCCGTTCAACGCCCCCTTCAACCTGGCCTGTCACAAGCTTGGACCGGCCCTGGCCGCGGGCAATGCCACCGTCATCAAGCCGCCCGAGCAATGCCCGGCCGTGGTGCAGAAACTGGTGGAGCTGTTTTATGAGGCCGGGATGCCGCGCCACTTCATCAACCTGGTCCACGGAAACGCCGACACAGGGCGTCACCTGGTGGCGGATGAGCGGGTGTCCTTCATCACCTTTACCGGGTCGTCCGGGGCCGGGCGTGAGATCCGCCGCCAAAGCGGCCTGCGTCGAGTCGCCCTTGAGCTTGGCGGCAGTGGGCCCTGCATCGTATGCGAGGACGCGGATGTTGACGCGATCGCCCCGATGCTCGCCCGCAATTCCAGCCGGCTTGCGGGGCAAAGCTGCATCTCTGTTCAGAACATCCATGTGCACCGATCAATTGCGGATGAGCTGGCCCAAAAGGTGGCTGCCCACATGGCAGCCTTAAAGCTGGGGGATCCTTTGGATCCGGAGACAGACATTGGGACCCTTGTCAATGAAAGTGCTGCGCGCCGGGTCGAGTCTTGGGTCGAAGAGGCCAAGCGGGCCGGGGCGGCCGTGTTGGCGGGAGGCACACGAACGGGTGCCGCCTTGGCGCCAACCCTGCTGACGGACGTTCAGCCGGATATGAAAGTGGTCTGCGACGAGGTGTTCGGCCCTGTCGCAAGCATCTTGCCCTTCGATGATCTTGAAACGCCCGTCTCGGCGATCAATGCCAGCCCCTATGGGCTGCAATGTGGTGTCATTACGGATTCGACCCGCGTTGCGATGTCTCTGGTCAAACGCCTGCGCACCGGCGGTGTCATCATAAACGGCACATCCACATGGCGGACGGACCAACTGGCGTATGGTGGTGTGAAGGACAGCGGCATAGGCCGCGAGGGGCCGCGCTACGCGATCCGCGACATGACCGAAGAGAGATTGGTGCTTTTCAATCATTAGGTGGGCCTGATATGCCCCGCCCGGCCGTTGATGAAATGACATCGGACACAGAATACGACCTTGTGGTTCTGGGATGTGGCGCAGCGGGCATGACCGCAGCCGCCGTCGCCGCGCTAGAGGGGCTGGATGTCCTGAACCAGACCGGGTTTACCGGAGAGGTTTGAGTTGGTCACTCAGCGGCGATGTTGGCCGTGAGTTGTGCGTCGTAGAAGTTCCTTTCTGCTGTTGTGGGTGAGATGTATCCGAGCGGGCCGTATAGGCGTTTTTCGTTGTACCAATGGACCCAAGCCAGCGTCGCGAGCTCGACGTCCTGTTTGCCGCGCCACGGCCCCTCGTGCTCGATGACCTCGGCCTTGTATAAGCCGTTTATGGTCTCGGCGAGCGCGTTGTCATACGAGTCGCCCACGCTGCCGACCGAGGCACCGATTTTCGCCTCTTCAAGGCGCTCGGAATACTTGATGGACAGGTACTGGACGCCTCGATCACTGTGGTGGGTCAGCCGGTCGCGGTCGGGATTGCGGGCGGCTAGCGCCTGCTCCAGCGCATCGAGAACCAGCTTTGTGTTGGGCGATGAGGAAACCTGCCAGCCGACGATGTACCGGGCGAAGACATCGATGATGAAGGCGACGTACACAAACCCGACAGCGGTGCGCACATAGGTGAAATCCGCCACCCAGAGCCTGTTGGGAGCGGGCGCCTTGAAGTCACGGTTCACCTTGTCTTCCGGGCAAGGCAGGGCCGGATCACCATACGTGGTCCTCTTGCCTTTGCCGCGTGTAACGCCCTGTATTTTCTTTTCTTTCATCAGGCGTACGACCGTGCAACGCGCGACATCCTCACCCTGCGCGACAAGATCGTGCCAGACTTTGACCGCGCCGTAGCGCTTGCCGCTGGCCTCCCAGCAGGCCTTGATCTTTCGGCCGAGCTCGGCATCGCGCTGAGCACGCGCGGATGCCCTGGATGGGTCACGCGCGACAGCCTGATGGTGGTGGTAGGTGGACGGCGCGATCGGCAGGACCCTGCAGATCGCCTCGACGCCGTACTGCCCGCGGTGATCATCAATGAACATGATCATCTCTTCCGTTGGCGGTCGAGGTCCGCCGCTGCGAAAAAAGCTGACGCTTTGCGCAGGATCTCGTTAGCCTGCTTGAGTTCGCGGTTCTCCCGCTGCAGCGCCTTGAGTTCCTCGCGCTCGGACCGCGTCAGCCCGTCGCGATCTCCGTCTTCAATGGCCTGCTTGTTCACCCACTCGCGTAGCGTAGCGCTACTGCATCCGAACTTCTCTGCGATGGAGGCGACCGCCTGCGACCGCGATTTGTAATCCGCCTCGTTCTCCAGAACCAAGCGCACCGCGCGCGCCCGTACCTCTGTAGAAAAACGGTTCCCTGGGTTTCCTTTGGTCATGCTGTACCTTCTGAGCTTTCGGCTCTCCGGTAAACCCGGTCTGGTTCATCCTGATCCTGGAAAAGACCGACCTGGTCGGCGGCAACACAAGCTTCTCGGGCGGCATGGTCTATATCCCGAACAACTCTGCGATGGAGCTGGCTGGCGTTCCTGACGATCCCGATCAAGCCTTGCGCTATCTTGAAGCCACCGTTCACACCAAGAGCGGCCGGGCGTTTCGCAAGCGATTTGTGGAAGAAGGCCGCGAAGCCATCGACTATCTGCAAGCGCGCACGGCGCTTCATCTGAAACCGGTGCCATTCTACCCGGATTATTACCCCGAAATCGAAGGGGCCCGCACCGGTATGCGAGTTCTAGAGCCGTTTCCCTTTGACGGCGCGTCCTTGGGGTCCTGGTTCGCGAAACTGCGCCCGCCGATCCCTGAATTTACCATCTTTGGCGGCATGATGGTGTCACGCGAAGACATTCCGCATTTCCGCAGCTTCTGGAAATCGGTCCGATCTGCGCTGCGCGTGACGCGCCTGGTCCTCGATTATGCCCGCGCGCGGCTTCGCCATCATAAAGGAACGCGCCTGGTGCTGGGAAATGCGCTTGCCGGCCAGTTATTGAAGTCCCTGCTTGATCTAGGCGTTCCCATCCGAACTGGGGTGGTCACGCGGCGGATCTTGTTTTCTGAAGGACGTGCCAGCGGTGTCGAGATTTCCACGGACACGGGTGTGGGAACGATCCACGCTCGGATCGGGGTCGTGCTGGCAACCGGCGGGTTTGCCAGTAATCCGAAAAAACGAAGGCAATACCTACCCGAAGGCGCCAGCCCGCTAACCGCATATGCTCCGGGCAGTACCGGCGACGGTCTGGATCTTGGGATTGCGGCGGGCGGGCGCGTAGACGACGACAATCCCCACAATGCGTATTGGTGTCCCGTTTCAATCTACAACCGCGCCGACGGACACACCGTCGTCTACCCTCACACGGTGACGGACAGGGGAAAGCCGGGATCCATCGTAGTCGATCGGTCGGGATGTCGGTTTTGCAACGAAGCCGTGTCCTATCACCGCTTTGGTGAGGCGCAGCTTGGAACGCATACAGGCAATCCATCGATCCCCTGCTACCTGATCTGCGACAGCACATTCATCTGGCGGTATGGGATGGGCGCGATCAAGCCCTTCACGCTGCGTCTTCGCCCATTTCAGCAGGCAGGCTACCTTCATAGCTCTGGCAGCATATCCGGTCTTGCCGACCAGCTTGGCACCGATGCGATACAGCTGACCCAATGCATCGAACGCTTTAACCGAGACGCGCGCGCCGGAAAGGATACAGAATATCAGCGGGGTGAGAGCATTTATGCCCGCTATCTTGGGGATAGTGATGTCGGTCCGAACTCTTGCTTGGCACCAATAGAAAAACCCCCATTTCATGCCATGGCATTGTATCCAAGCGATTTGGGCACGATCGCGGGCCTGTCGGTGAATGCCAATTGCCAAGTCCTCGATTTGACCGGACTTGCAATCCCCGGACTATACGCAATAGGCAATGATATGCATTCAATCATGCGTGGTCACTACCCCGGGCCGGGCATCACTCTTGGCCCCGCTTTGACATTTGGATATTTGGCGGCAATGCATGCTGCTCGAGCGGCCCCCCGCCCGGAAAACGGCTGATTGGGCACCGCTGAAGAAAGGCGGCTTGGGCCTTGCATGGAAGACCAGACGGCCGGCCGAGATGACGACTTTGGATAGCATGGGCGGCATTTCTGATCGCGAGGGCGCGGTGCTTGAAAGCCTTGTCAACAAGACGCGGGAGAAGAAGTCCACGCAAAAGGGCGCTGGTTCCGCATACCACAAGTTGGGACGCAAGATCGTTAATCGACGGGGGCGGTCTGAAAGCCGGGGTTGAAGCAAACAGGGTCGAACCGCGCCGAGATGGGAGAGATTGATGGCAAAGCGCATATTGACGCGATGGATCAAACGGATCATATCGAACAGGCATCACTCCCAACAAGTTGCAGCGGCGCGTGACGCTCAGCACCTAATCGAGGCCATTCCGGCTGATTGCCTTTTGTGCTTGGGCGCTCAAGCGGTGCGCGCTTGGCATGGGTTTCCGGCGCCGCTGCGCTCCTTCGGCTTTTGCCTGCTGCCGCTCCCACCGAGTCCGGGTTGGCGCCTCCGATCGCGCGTCGGGAAGGATCAAAACGCTATCAAGGCTGGCCCTGCCCCGCTTGATCGACTTGAAGACGTACTCGGTCACGTAGTCCGGGTCTGCCGTGATTGGCTCGACGTGGATCCGGAAAAGGGTTCGATCACGCCCGGTGTAGAGCCGCTGGTTGTCGGTGATGAACGCACCAAGGCTGCCGTTCAACCGGGTCACTGGCGGGGTCAGGGCGACCATGTGGTAGTGAAGTCCGTCGTTGACCGCCGTGTCGCGGTAATTGTCCTTCAACCGCTTCGGGACCGGCCAGTCGGGGCCGCCGACCCAAAAGGGCTTTTCAAGTGCATTTTTGTTGTTTGGGTTTCTGATCACCCGGGTCAGGAGCTTGTAGTAGGTCGCCCGTATCTCTTCCTCCATCGTCTTCTCCTTGGCCCGGTCGCTGCCCGGGAGTGGGTTGAAGGTGAAGGTCAGGAGGGTTGGTTCGAACCCGAGTTCGACGCGGTCCTCAACCATGGTCCCGTAGGCTGCGACGATGTCCGCTGTTGTGATCTTCATTGGGTTTTCTCCGTGTTGAGCTTTGTCTTTGCCGATGTTGGCACCGCCCCTTTACGGGGTAGGACTCAATTGGCATTTGCGGCCTCGGGCCAACGCTGCTGGGTCTGAGGGCCAGTTGTTTCGGATGAACCGAAAGTCAGTGGTGACCGCGGCCGGTCTCAGTTGCGCGCGCAATTTCGGATGATCCGAAAGTGGCCGACCTTTCCTGCCCCCCTGCCCTTGGAATCCGAAACTTCGCGTAGCGCGAAGTCTGGGGCCCTGGTTCTTGTGCCCCGTGACTAGCGAGGGCGTTTTTTTTGCAGTGTCGGGGGGGGTCTTGGGGTTGGCGACGGTTTATCCGAAAATCGCCCGGCCACGGAAAAGGCGTTCCTGACGGTCTTGTTGGGTGCGACGTCTTGCGGTCCGGGCTGCGCCATACGGCGCGATGCGGGTCGGATCTGTGTGGTTTGCCGGTTCTAGGTTGGGACGTTCCCGCGGGGTGAGTTTCGGATAAACCGAAAATGGGGTTGGGTGATGGCGGGGCACCTCGGAGCCGCTTTGCGCCTCCGCGTCTTTAGGTGCCTGGTTGGGTTGTTTTTGGGGTTCGTGGGCCTTTTGAGCGGCATGGCAGCCTTGGCCGTCCCTTGGCCCGTCGGGCCCGGTTTGGCCGCCGTGCCGGTGCGCTCGGGTGGCCTAGGGTTCCCGGTTTCCGATTTCTGTGGTTTTTTGGTCTGAGGTTCTTGTGGCTTTTGGTGTGTGTTTGCGTCGTTTTTTTGTTTGTGGATGTGCGGTGTTTTTGGGTTTTCAGTTTGAGGACGTGGGGCCTCGGTAGGCTTCGTGATCTTCCGATCACTCGCAGTGACGTCCACCCTGTGGCCTGTCTTCGTTGTTGGTATGTTTCATTGTCTTCAATGCTTCGGTGGTTGCGTGCTGACAGCCGTCACTGTTTTCCAGTGTTTCAACCGGTGTCATGACACACCTCACCCATTTGAATGTCCGGTTTTTTCGCACATCCATTCCGGCCTCTCGAAGTCAGGTGAGGCAGGCCGCTGGGTCCATCCCGTGGCGGCGGGTCGCAAAATAATTGGCATTTCGCGAAACCCCTTTACGTGCCCAATAGACACCCATTTTCGAGGTTCAGCGCGAATGAGAAATCCGAAATGAACCGGATATCGAGGGCGCTCTGAACCGGCGGTATGGTGAAGACCGCGTTGGCGAACGAAAAGGCACGGGTGGCATGGTCGAGGACGAACCAAACCTGGTCAGCTCATCGAAGTGCCAGGAGGTGACGATCGACGGTTACCCGTTCTCAATCGAAATCTACCGGCTCGAGGTCGGAAAGACCTGGGCGCATGAAGTCGTCGATCATGAAGGGACAAGCCACGTCTGGGATGATCAGTTCAAGTCCGAGAACGACGCCCTCGACGAAGCCATCAAGGATCTGAACGCCGAAGGCGCGGTCGCCTTCATCCGCGGCGACAACGTCATCCCGTTTCGGTAGCGTCTACGCTTGGTGTGGATCGCCCCAGGATCACGCTCAGGCCCTAATGTGGCAGTTCGGCACAATCGCCACTTGGGGGACGAACGGCGGAAAGCGGAAGTTCGCTGCTGTGCAGCGTGTCGGTTCAATTCCTAAGGAAAGCCGACATCGAGCCAGGCAACACGGAAGCTTGGCGGCCTGCGTAGTCAACACCGCCATATCTTCTTAGAGCGCTTGCCCACCGACCTGAATCGATTTGGGATTCCCATCCTGGCGTTGGACTGATTCACTGACCCTGAGGCAGATACTGGGGGCAGCGATGGGCAAACCACTCTCCATGGACCTGAGGGAACGGGTGATAGAGGCGATCGACGGGGGCATGAGCCGACGCGGAGCGGCGGCGAGATACGGGATTGCGCCATCGACGGCGATCCGCTGGGACAACGAGCGGCGGACAACCGGGTCCTTCTCGCCGAAGCGGCAGGGCGGTGACATGCGCTCACAGCGGATCGAGGCCCATGCCGAGGTGATCCATGGCGCCCTGAAGGAGACACCGGACATCACGCTTGGCGAGCTCTGCAAACACCTGTCGGAGCGGGGCATCGCGTCCTCGACCTCGTCGCTGTGGCGGTTCTTCCGTCGGCACGGCATTACACGCAAAAAAAGACCGGGCACGCCATCGAGCAGGATCGTCCGGACGTCCTGAAACGGCGCCTCGACTGGTTCGACGGGCAGCTCGACCTCGATCCCGACACGCTGGTGTTCATCGATGAGACGTGGACCGGGACGAACATGGCCCGCAGCCATGGGCGTTGCCAGCGGGGCGAGCGGCTGCGTATGGGTTTCCTCACGGGCACCGCAAGACCACCACGTTGGTCGCGGGGTTGCGCAAGACCGGGATTGTCGCGCCGATGACCCTCGACGGGCCGATCAACGGCGACTGGTTCGAAGCCTATGTGCGGCATGTCCTGGTTCCGACCCTGCGCCCCGGCGACGTGGTCATCATGGACAACCTGTCGAGCCATAAGCGGGCGTCGGTGCAAGACATGATCGAGGCGGCGGGCGCACGGCTCATGTTCCTGCCGCCGTATAGCCCAGATTTCAATCCAATCGAGATGGCCTTCGCCAAGCTCAAGGCGCTCCTCAGGAAGGCGGCCGTGCGGACCGTCACAGGGCTCTGGGATATGATCGGCGACCTCATCGCCTGCTTCACGCCGCAGGAATGCGAGAACTACTTCGCTGCCTGCGGATACGATGCAGATTGATCGGAAAGTGCTCTAATCTTCTAAGCAAAGCGATAGAATTTTCTCGGCATAGATCTGAGATGCGTTCGTTACCGAGCCCGTCGTGACCAAAAAGACCCACATCAACAATCCAGTAAAGGCAGCCCCACAAAGCAATGCCCCAAGAACGAACGCGGTCGACCCTACCTCGAGTTCATAAAGAAAATACGCACTTCCGAGGGTCACTGAAGAGGTGACCGCAATGCCCAATGGTTTTAACCCCAGCAAATTGCGCGCGAACCCATACGAAATATTCTCATTCAACAAAAGACTTGCTTCTGCTTGCGGGCGTGTGTGCTCAAGCAACCAACGAATAGCCAGCAAGCGGTCATCCTGTGCATTCTGCGGATCATCAGTCTCGTCAACCAAGCTTGGCAAGACGATATTGCTGTGTTTCTCAATGTATGAGCGACACCTCGTCTTCATGGTCTTAGGCAAACGATCATCGGCAAGGGAAAGCAGAGACGCAGTATGGAGACGCCCAACTCGGTTGCCCAGTTTGCGCTCAACACTTTGACCAGAGTTACGCGCCAACCGCGTCAACGCGAACAGGACCCCGCACGTGACGACAAATGCAGCTATAGCACCCAATTGGGTCCAAACAGCTGGAAACCAAACAAAGACAAAAAGTAGCGCGGGCAATAGCGTTAAAAGCGCAGGATTGAGACGGGCAATCCTATCGTAGCGGTCCATACCGAACATCTTATCCATCTGCATGACCTTCTCGATGAAAACTAGTGGTATGAATCAGACATTACGAACCCTCATGCGCGCGCCTTGCGTGCGATCCGGGTAAGCGCGCTTTGCGGATGAAACTGTGATACAAGGGTTCTTCGCGGTGGTGATCGTGAGCCGCCTTATGGGTCAACGGCCTGCTTGTTTTGCATAATCATCGGCGTCGAACCATCCGCGGGAAGCGACGACCTTGAGTTCGTCGTTGAGTTCCCATTCTTCCCATCCGCGGATGTTCAGTGGATTCCCCGTCGTCGCGTCATGGCCAGTAAAGGTCCAAACGAAGATGACGTGACTACCGGAACAACGAACATCATCACAAGTCAGAGATAGGTCGGGGACATCGGCATAGAAACCTGCCGCCATGTCGCGCACGCGAGAACGCCCTACCCAGGGCTCTCCGCGATTGATGATAATTTCGCCCTCTGGTGCATAGAAAGATGCCACTGCATCTGCAGACTTCGAGTTCCAAGCCGCAGTATAGTCTGCTGCAATCCGTTCTACTTCATTCGGATCGATCATTTGTCGCCCCTCCCAGGGTCATTTGAGGCGTACTTTGCCACACAGGTACACCACCGGTCGACTCCGATCTGCGCAGCCTCTTCTGGAATGAGCTGGCTGCAAGAATCTGACTTTGTCAGACTTCGGGGGGCTAACGTGCTGTATCCAGCGTCTGGAACCCTCGGTTTCTGGCGGCGATGATGTCGTCCGGGTCGGCGCGCCAGACGAAAGGCTTGGCCTAAGTGGTGTTATGCTCGGCGATGAAGCGGTTGATGGCGGCCTGCAGATCGACGACCGAATGGAACACGCCGTGCTTGAGTCTGCGTCGCGTCAGTTTGGCAAAGAACCCCTCGACCGCGTTCAGCCAGGATGACGATGTCGGGATGAAATGGAAGGTCCATCTCGGATGTCGTGCCAGCCAGGCGCGCACCTTGGAATGTTTGTGGGTGCAGTAATTGTCGAGGATGACGTGGACGGCTTTGCCTGCCGGAACATCCCGTTCGATCTGGTTGAGAAAGCGGATGAATTCCTGATGCCTGTGGCGCTGCATGTTCTTGCCGATGACCGATCCGTCCAGCACGTTCAACGCGGCAAACAGTGTCGTCGTGCCGTTGCGTTTGTAGTCGTGGGTCATGGTAGGTCCACGACCTTTCTTCAGCGGCAGGCCGGGCTGGGTCCGATCAAGCGCCTGTATTTGAGATTTTTCATCCACCGACAGCACAACCGCATGAGCGGGCGGCGCGACGTAAAGGCCAACCACATCGCGCAGTTTCTCGGCGAAGGCCCGGTCATTGGACAGCTTGAACTGACGCCAGCGATGCGGGCTCAGTCCATGAGCCTTCCAGATTCCCCACACCGTGGACGCGGCCAGGCCGACCGCCTTGCCCATCGCCCGAATTGTCCAATGCGTTGCCTCATGCGGCGGCGGCTCCTGGGTCAAACGGATGACCTCGGCCACCTTCTCGTCCGGCGTTCTGGGAGTGCCGGACGGGCGCGTCTTCTCCCGCAGCAGGCCATCGACACCCTCGGCCATGAACCGCTCCTGCCAGCGCCAGACGCAGGTCTTGGACTTGCCCGTGGCAGACATGATCGACGTGGTTCCGGCCCCGTCGGCGCTCAGAAGCACGATGCGGCAGCGCCAGACGTGCTTCTGCGGCGAAACCGGGTGCGAGATGACCGCCTCAAGCCGGGATCGATCCGCGCTTGAGACTGAGAAAGATATTCCTGCGCGCATCAGCATGACTCGCACAACCAGCGCCCAAACGGAATCCCAATTCGGACTCCTTCGTCGCGTTCAATCCACTAGGCATCTTCGTCTCCTCCGAGTTTGGAGGATAAGCCCACCGCCTCTTCGATTAGCTGACGGTAACCAGTTGGGGTTCTGATAATCATCAGAACGGGAAACAACTGTCCAATCGCAAGCTTGACCGCTGTACTGAAATCAGTTGCAGAGGGACCAGTGGACGCAAGGTGATTGTGCCACGTTCCTAACGCGTAGAGAGTGTTTCCTGAGGACTTGGATAATTGTGCGAGCTGTTCACTCAAACCTTCGGTACCCAGAACAAACTCCGTTTCAGAAAATCTGCTATCGGGCGGAGCTGGAATCGTATCTACGACTTGAAAGACGTTACCGATGGCCGAGAAGCGCCCGACCAAAACACCGCCAGTTTCAGATCCCGGCTTGCGCGCAATTTCAGCGTCAATCTCTGTCGTAACCCGGCGGGCAAGCCGCGATACAAGCGCGTCCGTCTTGGGTCCTTTGACGATGGTATAGGGTTCAACGTTATGGCTTTCCCAATTCTGGGAAAGACCATCGGCTTGCAGGTGCCCTATGTTGAATTGCCCACTTTCATCTACATACCTCCCGGAAAGCACGTCGCTTGTTAGCGTCGCGAGCGGAGCCGCCAACATAGAAAGCCGAGCGTCTGATGCGATCATCGAAAAGCTCGAGCATCCTTGACCAATGATGATCTCGTCTGCGCTTTGGCCTATCACTTTAGATCGGAGAGTGTCGTCGCTCCGTAAATGGTGATAAAACTCGGTCATCAGGTCGCTGCTACTGGGGTTGGCGCTCTGGCCTGACACCGAGAAGAAACCAATGTCACTATCACCCATGAGGCATGCTTCCATCACCCGTGGTGTCTTGCCCTTCGTCCAATCTGTAGAGCTCAGGGTTTCCCGCAAAACCGCAGAGGCGGTAGTGTTCAAGACTGCTTTGGATTTTTCGAGCTTCAGCTCTCTGCGAAGCTCTTTGGTACGCAGCACAGTGTTTGCATCAATCCGATACCCATCCGTCTCCTGTGCAAGTTTACTGACGTCATGTGCAAATTCCCCAGCCTTGGAAGAGTAGAACAGCGAATCCAATTCAGCAGAATACGGCACGCAGGAATGTCGCGCGTAGTTGTGCGGTTCCATGGTGTCGTTGTCTATGACCGATATCGGGGCACGGCCTGACCGCGCGAGATGCATCGCGATTTTTGAACCTAAGCTTCCACAACCTAGCATCGACCATGAAAGCCATTGCGAGCTGGGATCACCATGCGAGGTTCTTCGTAAAACATCGATCGAGATCGAGTCTTTGTGCGCGGCCAAACGGACAATCGCACTCGATGTCGGCTTGAGATCGTCTACAGATTGGAATTCGATTACATATGGGCAGATTTCAAGAGGTGAGGCTTGGCCAATAAGATTGAACGGTCGGCGGGCGATCAAAATGACCGTGACTGGCAACGCTTTTTTGATGGTATAGCCGTCGAGCTTCGAACGCAGCCACTTCATCCTCTCTGCCAGCGTCTTGCCGCAGCCGTAGAGTTCAGCACGTTCGTATAACTCTGCAACGTTGCTTACTGTCTCTGGAAGATAGCGGTCACAGATGATTGGCTTACCGTTTGGATGCTTGCCAGGCCACACAATCAGTCCGAGGCTAAACCCAGTCCATTCGTCGTCATCTTTCGGGACCTGTCCAAGGGAGTTCAGTGTCTTTTCATCAATTTTGACCTGTTCATCGCCCTTTAGACAAATTCGATAGTAGGGGTCGGCCTGACCTATCTGAGCAAAAACCCAAGTACGGTGCCAAGTCCCGCCGGACCTACGCTTAACTACATTCCGGATCTGCGAGGCATCACCAACAATAAGGTCGTTCAAGTGGTCACGCCGAACAAATTCCCAGCCATGTTTTGGATCATTCAGTTTCAGCATTGCTGCTCGATCGAGCCAGTCCAGAATTTGCTGGAGAAGCGCAAGAATACCTCCTCCAGACTGAATTAGCTCACGTGGAGATCCGAAAACGAGGCAGGGTTCGGGCGCTGAATCGGCTGCACTTGGCTGTAAGTGAGGATGGGACCGATCGAAGTCGTCCCGCAAACTCGGACGCGGTGCAAACAGAGGGTAGGAGACGGGAAACGTAAGCGTCCGGTCAGGCCGCTTGGTTTGACCAGTTCCACGGCAGGAGATCATCCACGCGGGTGATCTTGTAGTCTGGGATTCGGGCCAGTGTATCGGCGAGCCATCCCTGCGGGTCCACACCGTTCAGCTTGGCGGTCTCGATCAGGGTGTAGGCGATAGCGGCGGCGCGGCCGCCGGTCTGCGAGCCGACGAAGAGATAGTTCTTCCGCCCTATCGCCACGGATCGCATGGCGCGCTCGGCCGTGTTGTTGTCCAGTTCGAGGAAGCCGTGATCGAGATAGCGCCGAAGCCGCTTCATGCGCGTCAGGCCATACCGGATTGCCATGGCCAGCGGCGACTTGCCGGAGATCGTTGGCAGTTGCTCGTGCAGCCAGTTCTCCAACCCGTCGAAGATCGGCGCGGCTTTCGCTTGGCGGATCTCGACACGCCGGTCCGGCGGCGATCCCCGCGCCTCTTTCTCGATGGCATAAAGCTGTGCGATGCGCCGGATGGCCTCGTCGGCGATGGCCGATCCCTGGGCCCTGTGGACGTCGACGAACTTGCGCCGGACGTGGGCCATGCAGGCGACCTCATGGATGTCGCTGGACCGGTAGATGTCCTCGAACCCGGCGTAGCCATCGGCGTGCATCCAGCCTCGGTAACCTGCGAGATGATCCTTCGGGTGCTGGCCCTTCCGGTCGGGCGAGAACCGATACCAGCTGGCGGGCGGCGGGCCGCCACCCCAGGGCCGCTCGTCGCGCCCGTATGTCCATAGCCGCGCCGTTGCGGTCTTACCGGTGCCGGGCGCCAGCATCTTGACCGGCGTATCATCCGCGAAGATCGCCTGCGCGGCCAGCACATGCCGCCCGATCGCATCGGCGAGCGGTTCCAGCAGTGCGGTGGACTTGCCGACCCAGTCCGCCAGCGTCGAGCGGTCGAGGTCGAGCCCCTCGCGCTCAAAGATCTGGCTCTGGCGATAGAGCGGCAGATGGTCGGCGTATTTGGAGACCAGGACATGTGCCAGCAGGCCGGGTCCGGGACGGCCGCGCTCGATCGGACGTGATGGCAGGGGCGCCTGCGTGAAGGCCTCGCAGCCGGAACAGGCCAGGCGGGGACGGACGATCCGGTTCACGATGAACCGTCCGGGCACATACTCGAGCTCTTCGGTCACATCCTCGCCCAGGCGTCGCAGCGTGCCACCACAGCGAGCACAGTCCTCGCCGCCGGTGGTCAGCTCGATCTCCTGGCGCGGGATGTGATCGGGGATGGGACGACGCTTCGGCTTGTCCTTCTCCTCTTCATCCGGGAGCCGGAGCTTCGCGGTCATCTTGGCGACGGAGATCTCGCTGGCTTCCAGAGCCAGCTGAAGCTGCTCGATCGTCTCGGACGAGGGGCCGAACCTGTGGCTGCGGTGACCGGCAAGCTGGTGGCGCAGCTTCTCGATCAGCATCGCCTGCGACTTCACTTCTGCCAGCAGAAGCGCCGTGAACCGCCGCAACTCCTCGGGATCTTCCGGCAGGGATCTGGCCACGTCCAGCATGGCCAATCATACCAAAACAAGGGCGAAACAGGAATCCCGAACGTGCTGTCGCGCCCGGTTATCCTGCCTTGAGCGGCGTCCAGCTACACCGCGGCAGGCGCCAGTCGATCCCTTCCAGCAGCATCGCCAGCTGCGCCGGCGTCAGAGCGATCTTGCCCTCCTTCGCCGACGGCCACACGAACCGGCCCTTCTCCAGGCGCTTGCTGAACAGGCACGCGCCCTGGCCGTCCCACCAGATGATCTTGATCAGATCACCGCGCCGTCCGCGGAAGACGAACATGTGCCCGGCGAACGGGTCCTGCTTCAGCACTGTCTCCGCTTGGGCCGCGAGCGTCGTGAACCCGCGCCGCATGTCGGTCACGCCTGCCGCCAGCCACACGCGGGTGTTCACCGGGACAGGGATCATCCGGACAGACCCCGGATCAGCCGGGCCAGCGCCTCGGGATCATAGGCTCCGCTGATCCGCAGCCGGTGACCGCCCGCTGTATCAATCTCGATCGTGCCTGCCGCAGACACCGGACCGGCGGCGGCTCTGTCATCCTCGTGCATGGGCCTATCGACGATCTCGACGGGAAGAAAGCAGGCCGCAACCGGCTCCGCCGAGGGTTCCGGCGCATACCGAGGGTCGCGCAGCCACTTGAAGATCAGGTTGGCGTTCATCGCATAGCGCTGCGCCACCCGCGCAACCGACACGCCAGGTGCCGTCGTCTGCAAACAGATCGACCGCTTCTCCTCGTCTGTCCAAAGCCGCTTCGTCCGACGCGCCATCACGCACCCAAAGTGTCCACTATCCCATGGTGGACACTATCGATCACCCTCTACCCGAGGCAGTGCAGCGACCCCGGACGCTTTCCGGGAAACGACAGTTTGACGGGTTCGACACGTCGTACTCCCGACGGGCTTTCGCCTCGAAACCGAGATGGAAGTTCCGATTTGATTTGCAGTGTCACGTCCACCGAACTCTCGTCATCGGCCCGCGACCCAATATCTATGCCGATGACTTGAGGGTGCTTGTCCAGTGTGCGAATTGCACGGGCAATGGTAACGGGAACGGCCAGAAAATCATCGACAGTTACCATGAAGCTGACTCATGACTAGTCTGACCCACAACCATGAGCATGTGCCTCGACTCCAAGAGCGGACGATGAAGAGATGGCGGCTGCCATTTTTAGGGAGGCAACTTTTGGACCATGTTCGGTGATCTCCATCTTTAGAGGTTTGTCACCTTTTTCGTCCTCTAAGCACCGGAACTCCCCATTTATATCCGCTTCGCTCAGGATGTCTTCATATTCTTCCTTTGCGCGGATACAGGGCGGGTCGTTGTCGTCGTCGACAACAGTCTTGCTGCTCGCAAGGATTATTGCACCGCCGTTTGCTTGCGAAAGAGCTGACCGCGCATCATCAGAAACTACCGCATCTTTTCCCTTTTTGGACCAGCTGTCGTGCGACAGTGACCGCCAAGAACAATGATGGGGCGCGATCAAGACATCATATGCAAGAACCTCGGGAGTGTCAGAGTATTCCGCCCAAATTTTCTCCCAAATCGCCACTTCGGCGTCACCGCCAAACAGGTACTGAGCGGCGTTTTCTGTCTCATCTTTCGCAAGCGTAAACTGAGTGATGACACTAGAGTTATTTTTGCTGAGCAACTCCTCTTCATCTTTGTTGTCCGTGACCGGCAGAGGAGCCAGCAAGATCGCCTTGAAACTGTCATCTGCCACGCCGCAAATCTCTGAAAATGTCTCGCCCGTCTTGACCAGAATCTCAGCCAAATCATCCGTCTTACCGTCCGCATCCTCGCTCAGGATCAAAATTCGACTGCCGTCTTCGATATCTTCGTCCTGGCGGAACATTTCAACGCGCCGCCGCGCTTCTGTCGCCCAGGCCTTTGCGTCAGGGCAAAGCTTGTTGGTACTGCTGGCACGTCTAAAAACAATTGGTGAAGACCACATCTCGCGAATTACGATCTTGTCGTCTTCGGGCGACCACTCCTCAATCTTGCCGAGATGAAAATGGTTCTGAAGTCCGGAGCAGTGATCCATATCCGGATGCGTTAGCAGGAATGCATCGACAAACAGTCGTCCGTTACCGTCACGGTCAAGCGCGTTGCGAAGCTGTGCCCCAACATCAGGTACATCCTCATCTTTGTCGTCAGCCGAGGCAGTAATGTTTATGTCTACGAGTATATAACGGCCACTCTGGGTTTTGATCAGGCTCATGTCGCCATTGGCGACTTTGAAATGCGAGGTTTCGACGCTCATCAGCATAGCTCCTTAGCTTGGAAAACCTGCGTGACGCGCCTCCCACCGAATCGAACAAGTTTACGCTTTGTTCTCAACATAGTTGATCGAGGATAGCCTTTCAACAAGATGTTGTGTCCTCCGCTAGGCCGCCTCAGCTATTCCTTAGTGGTGCAATGTCTCCTTTCGGAAAGCTACGCCGCACTTCGTTGGGGTGGGCAGATGTCCGCAATGGGCCGAAAGGAAAGCTGGCGGTGATCGATGAGTGGTTATTCATTGATTTGATCCGGGTCAGAATTCCCTGTCGGTAGCAATGCCAACACCGTGGCTGCCTCGGCCTTTTGGACAAGGAACGGCATGCGTCTCGTTCCATAATGTTTTGCAAGGTGGAAGCGGTGCATCCCTCCTACTATGTGTATCTGGCCTTGGAACTCACCAAGTAAGGGTGGTGTCACAGCTTTGCCATGGAGCCAGCGGTAAGCGATTCCGCAACTCTTGGATTTGTACCGCCTGTTCCAAGGATCCCTGTCCCTACTTGCCGCGTGAGTGAGCCTGCAATTGACGTCATCAACATCGGCACTGATTAGTGTGAAATCATCTGAGGCGTGATCGCCAGGATGCTCACCGTCTAAGGCCAAGTAGAAATGCTCCGGGATGAGGTCCCATACTGCCGTTAGTGCTTGCGGAATGTTTTTCCTTCCTTTGCACCAGCTGGTAACCTTCTTTCGCTCGATTGCACGGGCGACCTCGAAGGCTTCATCGCGTCCCCCATTCGCCACCTCTATGGCCGTACCGAAGGTCAAGCCAAGTGCCAAAAGGCGGCTAATCTCGCCGTTGTTTAGATCGTGATCTCTGTCGGAATGCACTTGGATCCAAGATTGAGAATGTATGTCGTTCCATTCTGAACAGATTACATCCTTGCTTCGTCGTCAACCTACCTTACAGCATGAACGACCGGATCGGGGATGCTGCGCAGCGGTGCACGGTACAAGACAAACGACGGCTTCGGGCCGTTCTCTACCCTTGCGCCCGACATGCCCTTTGTGTGAAAACGCCACATTGGGTGGTAACGGCGGTTTCGGCCCATAGCTGCCGTTTGCCAGCCGGTCAGGATGCCGCGGTGCGGCCCGTCGAACCAGCCATTCGCTGCGACTGCAAAATCTCTACGCAAGCGAACTTACAGTCTGCGGGACGAAGCCGTCATTCACAATGACCTGCCCGTATCGGCAGAGCGCCAGAGCGCCTTCGCCGGACGGTCACCCAGACTGCCCTCACAGCCGATCAAAAAGCCGAGGTGCGCCGCATGCGCGACGACGAACAACGGGCATTCTCGGAGATCGCACAGCTGTTCAAGGTCAGCGAGCGGACGGTGCGACGGGCCTAGAAGCATCACGGCGACCCCCAAAAGGACATCAGAAGCTCATAAACGCGCCCAATGACGTCCGTCGACAAAAAGGCCAAAGACGCAGCGATGCCCCCCACACCGGTAATCATTGTTCGATATAGGCGCTCTCGTCGCCTCTCAATACTACTAAGTGCTGCCCGCTCAATCTCGGACTCTTTGAGTCTTATCTCGAGATCCTGCAGCCTGATTTGTTGTTCAGTGCGAACTCTTTCAAGTTCCCGGTATTCGTCTTCAGCAATCCTAAGTTCCTGCTTGCTGTTTCTCAAATAGGATACTTCCTCCCTTGAGATAAGCTCATCCGAATACCAAGACAGCTTCCGTTCCAGTAGACGCGCAACATCCTGAAAAGAAGCCCCTATCGTCTTCGGGTCGGACAACTCCCTAGGGCTTTCCAGTACTGGAATTCGTTCTCCAAAACTCCAGTTCGGCACATACGGAATGTAGAATCTGTTAAAATAGTCTCGCACGGATACCGATTGGGGAAGCCATTCCCTTAGCAAATGTCCGAAATTATCAGCGTAGCGCAATCTCCACGCGGTTGCTTGAGCGTATTCGCTGTCGCTCTCATCGCGAGCGGCCAACGGCACTATCATTAACTTACTTCTGTTCACCGGGAGCTTCTGCCGGGCATTTCTAGCCCGTTCTATCACATCTCGGCAGCCTGAGATGTTCTGTCTATTGCTTACAAATAGAACCGCAAGGATATCCGGGAGCAGAACAGTACACACGTCACCAACGTCCGTGATCCCTGTCCGGCTATCAACCAACACAACATCGTAGTCACGCTTAACTTCACGTCTCACATTATCGAGAAATCCACCTATGTCGCGTTCTTCATAGAGCATCCCCCAATCCAACTCTCGAAGGCGTTTCTTATATGAGCTATCCCGTCTGCCTGCCGAGATGAAGTCCAGTGATCCGCCCGAAAATCGGATTTGGTTGACGGCACGTCTCCAACCAAATTCTTCCGTGGTGCCCGCTGCCAGAAGTAGGTCAATAATTCCATCTTTCTTGGAAACGTCGTACTTTAAGCTACTGCTGCCATTTGTGTTTTGCTCCCCGAAGTAGCTCTCCAACCCAGGAGCTTCCAAGTCCCAATCGAGGAGAAGTGTCTTCTTTCCTTCTAGAGCAAGAAGCACCCCTATGCTGGCCAGTGCCATTGAACGCCCCACCCCACCCTTGTACGAGTAGAATGTCACTATTGTACCGAGCTCTTTTTCTTTCTTCTCAGCGATTTCAATCATCGATCAACCTCGCGATTTTCGGTCTCTGCATGACTTGCGCAGCAGTTGGCTTATCTACAATTGGGAACTCATCGGAGAAGTCTGGAGCGTTTCTAATCGCGTTTGCTACCTCTACAACGAAGGGCTTGATGACTTCCTTTTCAAATTCATACGCGTCATGCGTCTCCCAAAAGACCGGCATAATGCTTGCATACTTCCGAAAATCAAAGATTTGTCGATCATTAGCTGCGTCGGGGTAGTACTCACCATCGTGATAACGCGCCGGAAGGATTAGCTCCGCATCAAGAGCTTTGCAGCGCTCCTCGAACGTGAGCCACTCCGCAACGCACCATTCCGACTGAAAGTACATAGGTGACCAAACACAGATAATGCATCGTGATTTTAGCAAAGCGCTAGATATTTTGGACTTCCACCGAGAACCTGTCGAGATGTCCTCGGTGTCAAAAAAAATATCACAGTCCTTGTTCAGCTCGTTGTCGAGCCAAAACTTGATCTTGTCTTTAACTCGCTTGTGCCAGTCATTGCTTTCCTCATCCCGCTTGTAGCTGAAGAACGCATCATAAATATATGCCATAGCGAAATGCCTTAATTCACTGCCTGCTTTTCACAAATCGCCTTGTAGCGTCTGTGCGCTCAATCTCACTGGTAACCCATCTGCCATCACCAAGATACTGGATATCTCGCACTAAATTGCGTTCAAGAAGAAAGGCTACGGCCGGATTGAGACGCCGGGGCAACCATTCGTACCTCTCAGCGATCTCCGCAAGTTTTTCGGGAAAATCAGATGCGTTCATCATGTCCACTGCAATGATGAGCGCATCTTCTTGAGGATCGGCCCCTTCCAAAAAATACTTGTCGAATTCCGTCCAAAGATTCTTGTCGGGCATGACCGCAAAGTGATCTTCGCGGAAGAAGTCTCGTAGCTCGTAAAGCGCGTCCTGCGTATCCTCGAGGGACAAACCGACCGCCGCTGCCAAAGCCTCTTCGCTGATTTGAGGGTCGGCCCAAACCGCGTTCTCCGTCTCTCGGCAGAAGTATTCTGCAACGGACATAGCCGCCGCCGAATAGGGTGAAGGCGGTTGAGCTACCGCTGCCGGTTTCTTGCCGAGCTCCGGTTTCCTAGTGAGCTCATAGATGTCGCTCACAAGTTGGTCGATCTCTTGTTCTGGCGTGTCGGACAACTCGGGCGAATGCAACGGGCGCAGGAGAGACGGAAGCAGATTGGCGCGCAGTTCGCTGCGGAGAGGTATGAACTTGGCTTCACCACTGACCCGCCGAATGAACCCCGCATCGATCTCGGACTGCACCCAAGGTTTTTCGATCGAGTTGGGTGATAAAAGAACAATGAAATGCGTGCACCCCCCTAGACCATCGTTGATTTTCTGTACGATGCTATCCCCGGCACCGATTTCCCAACGATCCCACCAGGTTTCGACACCAGATGCTTGAAGAGCCTTGGCAACATGTTCGGCGAGCTCTCGGTCCTCACTCGCATAGCTTATGAAGGCTTTACAATTGGGAGCGCGCTCGACCTCTGAAAAATCAATCATTCCTAAATCCTCTAGCGGCAATCGCTCCCGAATGATTGCAATGAGCTGCGATGATGCTTCAACGGAAATCCGCATGTCTTCGAGATGGGGGCCACGCACGACAACAATTGGGAACTCCCCAGTTTCAGGGTCACGGATCGACCCAACGCGTTCCCGTATTTCTGCCGCGACTATTTCTTTCATCTTGCGCTTCATGTCCTTTTCAAAGTCTCCAGCTTTGAAAGGCTTGCCGTTGTATGTCAGCATTACGAAAACTCGCTCTTCAGTTCAAATGAGACCGGCTGCACCAACCTTGGTTGCTCATCAGTTGGGAAGCAAGGCTGCTCGGCATCGAGTTACCGAGAGCCGAATACCACGCAGATGGGCATTGACCTTTCTTAAGCCTGACGAGGTAACAAGTTCATGGCCAATCTTTTGAACCACTCCGAGACTGTAACTGGTCCACTTTCCGGGCCTATTATCGAAGGAACAAAAAGCCCGTCCACTGCATGCGCACCAAGTTGACGATAGGCCTCGAACTGGGCCTCGTCGAAATTCTGATCCAGTGTCGACTGGTTGGGAAAGTCGGGGTTCACGGCACGGTAAGTCCGGATGAATTCAGACTCGTTGCCCGTGACCGAGGACTTGAGGACCAACAGTAGGCCGTCCGCCTCGCTTGGGTATTTGATCCGGCACATAAGGGCGTGCGCCGCCGTGTGGCCAGTTTCGAAGTCGGCGCGCAATTCTTCCAACCGAGGCATCATTTGGATGCCAAAGTCGATCTGGGCATGGCGCACCACAGTCATCAGCGTGGCGAAACTGTCGTTACTATCGGCGCTCGCATCGCAGGCAATAATGAATTTGCAACGCCTACGCAGGAGCTCGTAAATGCCTGAGTTGTCCACATGCGCACCATCGGACAACAGCAGCCAGTCGCCAGTCTCGTCCATATCGAACGAGAACATTTCCTTAAAGAGTTTCGGGAAGCCGGCCCGTAGACTTGTATCTCCGCCGCCCGGCTTTCGAACCCAGAGCCCGAGGCGCAGATTGAGAAACGCCATCAGACCGGTCAGCGATGGAATCGACATCAGAGACATTTGCGGCGAAACCGCTGCGCCTGAAGTCGCGATGGCTGTGGCCAGGTCGAGATCACCGTCTCTGGTTTTCCATTTACCTGTGGGAAAGTACTTCGTGGATGGTGATCCGGTCCAAAATTTCGACATAACGAAGAAATCACCTTTGCGTTCGCGCAAAACAGGGGACCGGCTGGTCGGCAGGTTAACCGTCGCATTAATAAGGTGATAGGGAGCCTTGCCCGGCGAGCGATCACCCGCGTTGGTGTTGACAGCGTTCAACTCGCTTAAGGGAAAAAAGGTATCACCGTCCACCGAGGTGGCAACGAAACTGCGCGCCAGGCGGTTGCGGTAGAGACGCCCAGGACCAGTCTGGTTCACATCGAGGGCGAACGCGGCGATCAGACCGAGGCACGCGGTCAAGGCGACCAGGCTTAGAAGACCGCTCCAATACGGCATATGCGTCGCGAGATCCCAGAGCGCAAAGGAAAAAAACAGACAGATGATAGGGACAGCAAAGCTAGCCACGACAAGCGCGGCACGCATCAGCACCAGTTCGGCGGATCTGCGGGTGACTAGGCCCGCGACCCGCGCGACGGTCGGTAGGCTGGCGAATGCCGCCAGTGCGACTGCACCGACCGCAGGCTCTGTCCTTATCAGAACGCTGTACAGCCCATAGAGAAGTGGAATCAGGCTGACCGCGATCAGGATTGCCGCGACACCCGCTAGGACGGAAAAGCGGCGGATCGCCCTGCTTCGATCCCGTCCGTGACCAACGGCAAAAATCAGCAGGGCAGCAACGAAAGCAATCAACGCAAGCGTCGGCAGAATGTGCCGCGTATCGTCCCAGATCGACCGCGTCAATATGAGGATCAGGACGACAAAGCTCAGAATCGCTGCAAGTCCGACCCAGTTAACCACCATCCCGGCGACTAGACTGCAAATCATCGACCACTTTTCGGCAAAGCCCGACGGAGAGAGATACTTGACCTTTGTGCGAAGTTTGCGGATAGCATCTGTATCTGGACCGTTGCGCTGTGTGAGTGGAGCATCGGGGTCTGCGGCGTTTTCTGCCATCTGTCGCGAGATGAATGCCCCGGTGTAGCCGCCGCCCGAAACCGTGGACATAACGTCCACATCCCTCAGCATTCCATGATCGGCCAGCGATTGGCAGGCACCGAGACAGAAACTGGCCGACCGGATTCCGCCGCCGGTTAGCGCAAGCCCGACGGCATTGGAGATCTTCTCGTCGCCCGTTCCTCTGCGCGCCGCAATTTCGGAGGCTTCACTTTCGTTAATCTCCTTGTGAACGGGATCGTCAAAGAGGTGCTCCGCCGGAATGCCGTATGGGAGATCATCAAAGAGACAGTCAAGCATTTCGGACGAAATGACGGGCGGCGTTTCCAGATCGGCGAAATCGCTGCCATAGGCCATCCGGTGGAGCGTGTCGGCAAAGTCGCGCAGCCCAAGACGCAATGCCGCCAGATCGCTGCGAAACTCGGAGGCTCCGTCGCGGGTTTCAAGCTCTCCGGCAATAGATCGAGGATGCCACTTGGCTGTCACCGGGCGCAACACAGTGTTGAGCATGTCGGAGGTCTTGCGGGCGAACTCTTCGCATCCGGGGTTTGACTTAATGGCTGCACGAGCAAATCCGAAGATTTCAACAAGACTCTCCAGAGCACGCGTTTCGTCGCCATCCTGGTAGGCCAAAGGTTGGATCGAGATTCGCGTGCGCAACTCGGCGAGAAACTCGTGAGCCGCCTTGGCGTCCTGGTTTGGCCCGATGTCTTCTTCGTCGCCCATGCGTTCAAGTCATTTCAGCATTGCCAATTGGAAGGACTGATATTTGTATTTGGTTTATGGGCATCATAATTCATCACTCCATCGCATTCATTGCCAGTCTAGTGCCAAGGAACTTGTTTCCGCAACTTCAGCGTGAAAGCCATTCGGCAAGAGCGAGTGCGGTGTTTTCGCGTCGATCCCAAACCATCCATTCGTCTTTTTCTCTCCCTCGGAATTTTTCCCAGGCCACGCGATCATAGAGCCCCAGATATTCCCAGTTGGTCCAACTATCCTGCATGGTATCTTCCAACACAGGGAAAATGGCTATGTGGTCAAAAGATTTGTACCCATCTGCAACCCCCAGTTCCCATGGCACCCACCGGCTATACTTGCTGTTTTCTGTGGCCAAGAGCAAGAATTTTTCGACTGCCTAATTCGATTTTTCAGCGTGGCTGCCGTATCTTTACTTGTGTAGGGCGGCAGGCTCGGGTCCTTTTTGTCGATGTAGACCGCAGCTCCATGGTTCTCCAGAATTTGAATAACGCCAGGCAAAATGTCCTGATCTTTTCTGGAATGAGATAGAAAGATAGTGCCACTCAGGGACCGTTCCTCAGCCCGCTTTCTGATATTGGTCCGCTCTTGCAGGGACAAATTTTGCGTGAAGCCACGAACCTGGGAACGCGTGAAGAAATTAGCCAAAACAGAGATACCTTATTGGAAACGCTATTAGCGTTTTTACGCAAGTGTCGGATTGTAGTTCTTTCGGCGCATTGGCAGCGACAAATCATAGTCGTTGGTGCGCCCCGCTTTGGCCGTGGCATCTACCAGAAACCTTAGGTTTTCCGGCTGATTCTCGATTCGGGACCACGGCACAACAGACATTGCCACGCCCGGTTTCATCAGATTATCGATAATCCGTTCCGGGAGATGCGGATGGCGCTCCTGTTGTTCGGCCTTTGTTTCAATTGTGGTCCATCCTCCTGCGTAGTCTGGGTAAATTTCATCCTTCTCGCCTGGCAATCCTGCGAACCAATGGTTGCTGGAGATTGACGGAAGTTCGATCACCAATATTCCGGACCTCGCATTGACCGCGCCGTCGATCATTGAAGATTTCAGTTCCCAATCGATATGCTTTCGAAAGCGCGTTTCTGTACCACAAAGCAGAATCGTTACCTGGGTGTCGCGCAGATAACCGTCACGAATGATCCGGCGAATGGTCTCGCTTGAGAGGCTGTCGTCTATGTCACCAACCTCGACGGACCCATCCTCGAACGCATGATGAAAAGTTGTCAGATACGCCAGATGTTCCCTGTATTGTTGATCGTTGGCGTGATGATAGCTCACAAATGCTTTGGTCATGCTTAAATCTCCTACTGGCAAATGCTCTCCCAGATTGAAGTCCGGCGCAATCCGGCCCTCCCAAAAGATATGACCGATATGGTGATCCATTGCCATACGCAGCTTGACCAATGCCACGGGACTGCCTGTGAAGGTTCGATCTCACAGTAATGGTCCCAAAATTTCGCGTCTGCGGAGAATGACAGCTTTCCGCCGCACGCGGCGAATATTGGATTGCAGAGTTCCGATTTGCCCAGACGGTCAGGTCACTGATCGACGAACCTGTGGAACTATGGGTCTTTGCGGCCCTTCAAATGAGGCCGAGGCGCGTTTTTCTCAGTCCCGCGGCCTGGGGTTTGGAAAAAGCGTTCCGAGGGAGAGGGTATCGCTAAGTATTTGTTTTCATGCATTAAAGTCTTGACGTCGCCAATGACGTCGTGTAGGTTGAGTGTATGATACTGCTGTACACCCCATGCGCGGCCGCCCGGCCAAGCTGCTGACCCCCGCCGATCGGCGGCGCGTGCTGCGGCACCTCTCCAAATCTTCAACCCCCAAGCGCGACACGGTCGCCTTTCTGCTGACCCTCAAGGCCGGGCTGCGGGCCTGTGAGGTTGCGCGTTTGACCTGGGCCATGGTCACCAATGCTGAGGGGCAGATCGGCAAGCACATCGAGCTGCCGCCGGTCGCGGCCAAACGGCAGAGCGGGCGGCGGGTGCCGCTCCACCCTGACCTCAGGCATGCCCTTGTCGCCCTGGAGCCCCTGAGGGCGCGCCGAGTGGGGCCTGTCGTCGTGTCGCGGCGGGGCGGGCCGATGACGGCCAAGGCGCTTGTTAACTGGTTCACGCGGCTCTACGGCGACCTTGGCCTTGCGGGGTGCTCGTCGCACTCGGGCCGGCGGACCTTCGTCACACAGGCGGCCCGGATGGTTCATCGCGCAGGGGGCTCGCTCAGGGACGTGCAGCTCCTCGCGGGCCACCGGTCGATTCAGACCACTCAAGCCTACATCGACGGCGACACGGACGCCCAGCGGCGCCTCGTGCGCCTCCTCTAACCACCCCCCCCCCACCCAACCTGATCGAGAAGGAGAGACCGTTATGACGGAAGACGATGACCTGCGCCGTGAAGGAGAACAAAATTCGAACATGCTCCCCCACGACATGGACGCCGAGGTTCGGCGGTTACGGATCCAGCGGCTCAACGACCGGCTCCGGTGCACGGGCAACGGCGGGCAGGTCCTGGTCACCCGCGGGATCTGCGGCCTGCCCCATGACGATGTCCTGGCGATCGCGAAGGCGGTTGCCGAGTTCGACGCCTTCACCCAGGACAATGACCCCTATGGCGAGCACGACTGCGCCGTCGTCGAGGTTGGCGAGCATACGATCATCTGGAAGATCGACTACTACGACCGGGAGAGGGCGATGGGGTCGCCGGACCCGGCGGACCCGAGCGTCACCTGCCGCGTCCTGACGATCATGCTCTCCGAGGAGTACTAAGCTTGGTCTGGACGGTCGAAGAGGCCCGGTCTGTGTTGCTGACCCTGGCGACCCTGCCCGGGGTCGGCGATCAGCTTGGTCCTCTTCGGCAAGGCATGGCCAAGACCGGGCTCGCTGAAGCTTTGGCCACAGCGGACAGCAACCGGGTCTACGACTGGCTGATGAACCTGCTCAGCCTGCAGGGTGTCTCTGATGCTATTGCTCTGGGCTACATCGCGACTCATGGCAATGCCGATCGAGCGACGATCCGCAAGCACCTGGCCGCAACCCGGTGCGCCTGTCCGAAGCTCGCCGGGTTCGAGGCGCACCTGGGGTGCCGGTATCGGAAGGAGGCTGCGACCTGCGCCCGTCCACAGCACCTGCGGCTCTGCCCGGTTCGGAAGCTCCCGCTCAGGAAAGGCCTACTAAACGTTCAGGCCTACTCGCTGCACTTCTTCCTGCACGATGTGTGCGATGATGACCTCGCGGGGTTCATTGACCGGCAAATCGTCGAGACCAAGGCGGAGGCAGGCGAACACGACCAGCCCGGCGCTGACCGTGGCTCTGACCGCGACACACAGACAGATGCGGCAGACTGGATTGACATGGCTCGCGCTCGGCTCATCGCCGCGTTCTCCCGGGTCGAGGGTGTCTCGTCAAAGCTCGCGAACATGATCCTGGCCGATATCCTCCTCGGCGGGCGGCCCGACAACCCGGACTGGGAGGCCGTTGGCGCGACCTGCGTCGTCGTCGACAGCCTGGTTCACAAGTTCCTCGATCGAACCGGCATCCTGAAGGCCTGCGGGGCCACCCACGGCTATGGCGTCGCCTGCCACCGCGACCACGGCTGCGATGGGGTCATCCGCCAGCTCGCCCGCGGCATCGACGCCAGCACCCTCCGCCCCGGCTACCCCGCCTACTTCCCCCGCGCGATCCAGGCCGCGATCTGGATCTTCTGCACGGCCTCTGAGCTCGACTACTGCAACGCAGCCAACGTCGGGAAAGGGCGGCAGTGCAAGATCGCGGGGGTCTGCCCGGTGGCGAGGGGGTGTGCGAAAGGGAGGCGAAGGCGATGAGCGATGAGCGATGAGCGATGAGTGATGAGTGATGATCTCAACTCACCCGGCAGCACGGGAAGTTGGTCCAATGACGTCCATTGACGATCACAACAATCCGATCAATAATGTGGGCTAATATGTGGTTTCAGAGGTGCCTGTTTCTGATTTATATTAATTACTACAATAGCTTAACAGTTTTTTCTGGCGGAGGAGGTGGGATTCGAACCCACGGTACGCTTTCACGCACGCCGGTTTTCAAGACCGGTGCAATCGACCACTCTGCCACTCCTCCATCCTGGCCAGCGATAAACGGGCGCGCGCGATTCTGAAAGTGGCGGGCGTTCGCGGATGTGGCTCGTGGGCCTTTCCATGATTCTGGTGAGACGATACACTCACGCGTGAACCGTCATACCGGTCCGCACGACAACGAGCAGGACAAGCCGTGGCACGCGCGGCGGGAAAGGGGCAAGGCATGGCACTGAAACGCGCGGGGCGACTTGTCCTTGCTTTTTGCGGCGCATTGGCCGTCGCCGGCTGCGAAGAGGGTGCGTCGCCCTTTGGCGGCTCACAGGAGGGCGACCTGCCAGCGAATGCGCCCGGCCAGACGCGGCTTGTCGATCGCGACGTCGAGGCGCCAGAAGTTTTCCAGGTCTCCGCGGACGGCCTGTGGGACGGGCGGCCATCGCTTGGCGGGGTCTGGGTGGCCTTTCGGGACGTGCAGGACCCCGAACGGGTGATCATCCGCAACGAGGCGAACGGAAAGTTCGTGATCGGCGCATTGTTCCGGCGCGAGCGCGAGGCGCCAGGCCCGCCGTTCCAGGTGTCGTCGGACGCGGCCGAAGCGCTTGGCATGCTGGCCGGGGCCCCCGCGGCGCTGAACGTCACGGCGCTTCGCAAACAGGAAGTGCCGATCGCGGACGAGACGCCCGGCCCGGGTGAGGCGGAAACCCCGACCGAGGGTGAAACGCCGATCGAGGAAATCGCGCTGGGGGCCATCGAAGGCGCGGAAGCCGCCGGAACGCCGGCCGAGACCGTAGAAGCCGCCAGCGCCCCTGCGCCCACGCCTGCGCCGGCACAAACCTCATCGCTTGCAGAGCCCTATATCCAGATCGGGCTGTTCAGCGTGAAACAGAACGCGGACAATACCGGGCAGGCATTGCGCACCCAGGGGATCGTGCCCATCATCGAAGAGCAGACCGCGCGCGGAAAGACGTATTGGCGCGTGATCGTCGGGCCCTCGGCCACCAGCGGCGAACGCGCGCAGCTGCTCCGCAAGGTGAAGGACCTTGGCTTCAATGACGCCTATTTCGTGAGAAGATGACCGTGATCCAACCCATCCGCTCCCTTCTGGCGCTTGTCGCGCTGACCGTCTCGATTGCACTGCCCTCGGGGGGTCATGCAGCGTTTGTCACCCGGGCCGAGGCGGCCTTCGTGATGGATGTGACCACGGGCACCGTACTGCTGAACAAGCAGGGGGACGTGCCGCTTCCGCCTGCTTCCATGTCGAAGCTGATGACGCTGAACATGCTGTTCGAGGCGCTGGCCGACGGACGTGTGACCCTGGACACGCAGTTCCGGGTTTCATCGACCGCCAAGTCGATGGGCGGATCGACCATGTTCCTCGACGAGACCGACCGGCCGACGGTGGAAGAGCTTATCAAGGGCATCATCGTGCTTTCGGGCAACGACGCATGTGTCGTTGTGGCGGAAGGCCTTGCCGGCACCGAAGAGGCCTTTGCCCGGCTGATGAACGACCGCGCACGCGACCTGGGGATGACCGCATCGGTCTTCGCAAACTCTTCGGGCTGGCCTGACCCGGTACACAGGATGAGCATGTCGGACCTTGGCAAGCTTGCAGCGCGGCTGATCAACGAGTTTCCAGAATACTACGGCTATTTCGCCCTGAGCGAGTTTCCCTATGACGGCCGCGCGCCACAGAACCGGTTCAACCGCAACCCGCTACTGGGTCTTGGAATCGGCGCCGACGGCCTGAAGACCGGCCACACGCAAGAGGCCGGATACGGGTTGGTCGGTTCGGCGCGGCAGGGAAACCGGCGCATCGTCTTTGCCATCACCGGGCTTGCCACTGCCGAGGCGCGGGCGCAGGAATCCGAGAGCATCGTGAACTGGGCCTTCCGCCAGTTCGTCGAACGGACGGTCGCCGAAGAGGGCAAGGTTCTGGCCGAGGCCGATGTCTGGATGGGGGCAGAGCCCACCGTGGGTTTGGTCGCCCCCGAGGATTATATCTTGCTGGTGCCCGCGCTGATCCGCGGCGCCGTTCCGGCCGAGATCGTCTGGCGTGGCCCGCTTCAGGCCCCCGTCGTGGCGGGCCAGCACATCGCCGATCTGATCGTGCGGTTTGACGACCTTCCCGAGAAAGTGCTTCCCCTGGTGGCAGAACGCGACGTGGCGCGGGGCGGGTTCAGCACGCGACTGCGGACCGCAGCCGGCGTGCTGATGAACCGATACCTGGGCGATGGCGCGGACCCGTCCTGAACCGCGCATGGCGGACGGAAGGTTCATCACGTTCGAGGGCATCGACGGCGCGGGCAAGTCCACCCAGGCGCGGCTTCTGGCCGATCATCTGCGTCGGGCCGGACATGACGTGGTCCTGACGCGCGAACCCGGCGGGTCGCCCGGGGCAGAGGAAATCCGCCGCCTTCTGGTAGAGGGAGACCCCGCCCGCTGGTCGGCTGAAACAGAGATCCTGCTGTTCACGGCCGCACGCCGCGATCACCTGGAAAAGACCATCGCGCCGGCGCTGGCGCGCGGGGCCATCGTCATCAGCGACCGGTTCGCGGATTCCACCCGCGTCTACCAGGGCGCCACGCGCGGCGACCTGCGCGGCGCGGTAGATGACCTGCACGCGCGGATGATCGGACAAGAGCCCGACCTGACGTTCATCGTCGACATGGACCCGGGGGCGGCGCTTGGGCGGGGTCTGGCACGGCAAAGCGGCGAGGATCGCTTCGAGGACATGGGTCACGCGTTTCAGGTCAAGCTGCGGGCGGGGTTCCTTGCCCTCGCGGCAGAGGCAGCGGGGCGGTGCCGCGTGATCGACGGGATGCGAGAGGTCGAGGTGATCGCGGACGAGATCGCCGCGACGGTCACCCCATGGCTCACATGACCGAGTTGCAGGACATCCCCCAGCCCGACAAGGTGCAAGGCGCACCACACCCGCGCGAAACTACACTTCTGGTGGGCCAGGAAGAGGCCGAGGCAGCGTTCCATGAGGCCTACACCTCGGGCCGCCTGCACCACGCGTGGCTGCTGACCGGGCCGCGCGGCGTGGGCAAGGCCACGCTGGCATGGCGGATTGCACGCTTCTTGCTGACAGTCGATGGCGGCGACGCCGCAGGGGGACTGTTCGGCGAAGCGTCCCCTGACCCGGCTTCCCTTGACCCGCCCGCAGAGCACCCGGCGCTCAAGCGCATGCTTGCCCTTGCCGAACCGCGGCTGTTTCTGCTGCGCCGCGGCTGGGACGGCGACAAGGACCGGCTGAAGACCGTGATCACCGTGGACGAGGTGCGCAGGCTGAAGCGCTTCTTCGAGCTTTCGGCAACCGAAGGCGGGCGGCGTGTGGTGATCGTCGATGCCGCCGACGAGATGAACACCAACGCCGCGAACGCCCTTCTGAAACTGCTGGAAGAGCCGCCGTCGGACTGCGTGATGCTGCTTGTAAGCCATCAACCATCGGCACTATTGCCCACGATCCGCAGCCGGTGCCGGACCTTGCGATGCCGCACCCTGTCGCCCGAGGACATGGGTACAGCAATCGCAGCCGCCGCCGGCGAGGTCGGCGCCGATCCCACAACGCTGGCAGAACTTTCAGGAGGTTCCGTTGGCGAGGCGCTGCGACTGCTGAAGATGGACGGCGGCAAGGTCTATGGCCAGATGATTTCGGTTCTGGGCGATATGCCCGGCCTTGACCGCCAACGCGCGATCGCGCTGGCGGAAACCGCCTCGGGCCGGGGGGCAGAGGCGCGGTTCGATCTTCTGATCCGGCTGGTGACGCTGATGCTTGCGCGGCTTGCGCGGACCGGGGCAGCCGCCCCCCCGCCAGAGGCAGCGCCCGGCGAGGCGGAAACGATGGCCCGGCTAAGCCCCGGGACCGCCGCCGCGCGCGACTGGGCGGAACTGGAGCAGGAGTTGAGCGAACGGATGCGCCACGGGCAGGCGGTCAACCTTGACCCTGCCGCGCTCATCCTTGATACGATGCTCAGGATCAATGACAGGGCGGCGCGCCTCGCCGCCGGGTAATTCCCGATGACTGAGACGCCGCAGATCACAGACAGCCATTGCCATCTGGATTTCCCGCAGCTTGCGGAAGATCTGGACGATGTGGTCGCGCGCGCCAAGGCGGCGGGCGTGACGCGCATGGTGACGATCTGCACCAGGCTGCGGCAGGAACCGCAGGTCCGTGCCATCGCGGAACGCTTCGAGCCCGTCTATTTCGCCGCCGGCACCCACCCGATGAGCGCGGCTGAAGAACCGCTTGTCACGGTCGCGGACCTGACAGCGCTGGCGCGGCACCCCAAATTCGTGGGGATCGGGGAAACCGGGCTGGATTATCACTACACCGCCGACAGCAAACCGGTGCAGCAGGAAAGCCTGCGCATTCATATCGAGGCGGCGCGGCAGACCGGGCTTCCGCTTATCATCCACGCGCGGGATGCCGACGAGGATATGGCGCGGATCCTGTCCGAGGAACACCGGGCGGGATCATACAGCTGCGTGATGCATTGCTTTTCGTCCAGTCCGTCACTGGCCGAAGCCGCGCTGGAGCTTGGTTTCTACCTTTCCATGTCGGGGATCGCGGCCTTCCCGAAATCGGGCGATCTGCGCGCAATCTTCGCAGCCGCGCCGGTAGAGCGCATCCTTGTGGAAACCGACGCGCCCTACCTCGCGCCGCCGCCGCACCGGGGCAAGCGTAACGAACCTGCCTATACGGCGCATACGGCCCGCGTGGGGGCCGAGGTGTTCGGGATGGACTACCAAGGCTTTGCGCGTCAGACCCAAGCGAATTTCGAGCGCCTGTTCTGGAAAGTGCCCGCGTTCGAGGCCGCCGCTTGATGGGCGAATTGCGGTTTATGATCCTGGGCTGCGGGTCCTCTGGCGGAGTGCCGCGGCTTGGCAACATCTGGGGCGATTGCGACCCTGACGATCCCCGCAACACCCGCCGCCGCTGCTCGATGCTTATCGAAAGGGTCTCGGACGCCGGAACGACACGGGTGCTGATCGACACCTCGCCCGACCTGCGGGCGCAGCTTCTGGATGCCGGGATCGGGTCGCTGGACGCGGTGGTCTACACCCATTCGCACGCGGACCATGTGCACGGGATCGACGATCTGCGCATGATCGTCTTCAACAATCGCGCGCGCCTGCCCGTCTGGGCCGACGGGGCGACGCAGGACGCGCTCTATTCGCGGTTCGGCTATGCCTTTGTCCAGCCCGAGGGCTCTCCGTACCCGCCGATCCTGGACATGCACACCATCGGCAAGGGCCCCTTCACGATCGACGGCGCGGGCGGTCCGGTCACGCTGACCCCCTTCGAGGTGGGCCATGGCGCCATCGATGCGCTGGGGTTCCGGATCGAAGGGCTGGCCTACCTGCCGGACGTCGCTGAAATCTACGATGCCGCCTGGCCCGTGCTGGAAGGGCTGGATTGCTGGATCCTAGATGCGCTGCGCCGCACGCCGCATCCGACCCACGCCCACCTGGAGCGTTCGCTGGACTGGATCGCGCGCGCCGCGCCACGGCGCGCGGTGCTGACGAACATGCACATCGACCTGGACTACGCCACCGTGGATGCCGAGACACCCGACCATGTGACGCCAGCGCATGACGGCATGGTCATATGCTATGCGCTCTAGCCGCGGCGCGGGCGCGGGCTGATGCAGGCGCTTATCGAAGTCATCCTGCCGGTCTTTCTTGTGATCGGGTTCGGCTATGCCGCCCGTTGGCGCAACCTGTTCGGCGATCAGGCGGTGGATGCACTCACGCGCTTCGCCACGAACTACGGCATTCCCTGCATGCTGTTCCTGGCCATCGCGCAGCTCGACCTCGGGCAGGAGTTCGACCCGGCCTTGCTGATCTCGTACTACACCGGGGCGACCGTTGGCTTCCTCGCAGGGCTGTTCGGCGCGCGCTGGATCTTCGGGCGTCCGTGGACCGACAGCGTGGCTATCGGGTTTGCCTGCCTCTTCGCCAATTCCGTCCTCCTGGGACTGCCGATCACGGAACGAGCCTATGGCACCGAGGCGCTGGAGCCGAACTATGCCATCATCGCGCTGAATGCCCCGTTCTGCTACCTCGTCGGCATCGCGGCGATGGAAATCGCCTTGGCCGGCAAGTCCGGCCTTTGGGGAACCCTGCGCCAGATCACCAGAACCGTGTTCAACAACGCCCTTGTGATCGGCATCGGTCTTGGCTTTGTGGTGAACCTGGGGGGAATCCCGCTTCCCGGCGTGCTGAACGACGCGCTGGAGATGATGGCGCGAGCCGCACTGCCCGCCGCGCTTTTCGCGCTTGGCGGGGTGCTCTACCGCTACCGGCCCGAGGGCGACATGGCCACGATTGCCTGGATCTGTGTCGTGACACTGGTCGTCTACCCTGCCGTCATCTGGGTCATGGGCCGCTCGCTGGAGCTGAGCGAGGCGCAGTTCCGGTCCGCCGTTCTGACCGGCGCCATGGGCCCCGGCGTCAACGCCTACATCTTCGCCAACATGTACGGGGTGGCCCGGCGCGTGGCGGCGTCAAGCGTGCTGATCGCAACGACACTGTCAGTCGGCACCATCTGGATCTGGCTGGCGATCCTGCCCTGAGCCCCTAGCCCGGCGTCATGCCGCGCAACCGTTCCGACCGGCGGCGCAGCAGTTCTACCGTTGTCAGAAGCATGATCGAGATCACCACGAGGATCGTCGCGACGGCAAGGATCGTCGGACTGATCTGTTCCCGCAGGCCGGTGAACATCTGCCAGGGCAGCGTCTGCTGGCCGGCCGAGCCGACGAACAGAACCACGACGACCTCGTCGAACGAAGTGATGAAGGCAAACAGACCACCAGAGATGACCCCGGGCAGGATCAGCGGCATCTGGATCTTGAAGAACGTGCGCACCGGCCCGGCGCCAAGGTTCGCGGCGGCACGCGTCAGCGACCGGTCGAAGCCCACCAGTGTCGCCGTAACGGTAATGATGACAAACGGAATGCCCAGCGCCGCATGGGCCAGCACAACGCCGAAGTAGGTGCCCTGAAGCCCGATGCGCGAATAGAAGAAATACATGCCTGCCGCCGAGATGATCAGCGGCACGATCATCGGCGAGATCAGGATCGCCATGATCGCCCTGCGAAAGGGCACGTGCGACTGGCTAAGCCCAATGGCTGCGAGCGTGCCCAACGTCACCGCCAGAAGCGTCGCCGCAGGTGCGATCTGGACCGAGTTGCGCAGCGCCTGCTGCCAGTCCGGGTTGGTGAAGAAGTCGCGGTAGTGCTTGAGCGAGTATCCTTCGGGATCAAGCGCCAGCATTTCGGGGGTGAAGGTGAAGAAATCCTGCGCGTTGAAGCTGAGCGGGATGACGGTGATGATCGGCGCGATCAGGAAGAAGAAGATCGCCCCGCAAATGAACAGGAACGTATTGTGCCATAGCACCTGCGGACCGGTGGCGTAGATCGGCACCCCTTCGCGATACCGACCGGATTGCAGCCAGTAGACGAACCAGCTGAGAACAAGGCCGATCAGCGCCCCGGCGAGCAGCGCCGGGGCGCCGCCGGCCAGCATTCCAGCCAGACCAAGGACCACCGCGCTGCCCAGCCGCCCCAGACGCACCGTGGGCACGAAGCTGCCCAGCACGAAGGCAACAGCGGCTCCCAGAACGGCACCGCCAAGGACGCCGATCAGGCCGCTACCTGCGGAGCTTCCGGCCAGAAGCCCGAAGAAGGCGCCAAGCACCGCGGTGAGTGGCACGACGAAGCGGGTCAGGCTGGGGCGCGGTCGATCGATCATCAGGTCGGACATGGCTTGTTACCCCAGGCTCACGTTGTCGATGCCGACGATGCGGTCATACAGCCAGTAAAGAACCAGCACGAGCGCCAGCAGGATGGACCCGAGCGCCGCCGCCAGACCCCAGTTGAGCGAACTGGAGATGTGATAGGCGATCCGGTTCGAGATGAAGGTGCCTGTGGTCCCGCCCACGAGTTCCGGCGTGATGTAGTAGCCAATGGCGAGAATGAAGACGAGGATGCAGCCCGCCCCGATGCCCGGCACCGACTGCGGAAAGTACACCCGCCAGAACGCCGTCCAATTGGTGGCGCCCAGCGATTTCGCCGCGCGCACATATGTGGGCGGGATCGTCTTCATCACCGAATAGAGCGGCAGGATCATGAACGGAAGCAGGATATGCGTCATCGCAACGATGGTTCCGAACTGGTTGTTGATCATCACCAGGCGGTTGCCATCGGCCACAAGGCCCAGCCAGACCATGATGTCATTGATGACCCCCTGTTGCTGCAACAGCACCTTCCAGGCAGATGTCCGCACCAGCAGCGATGTCCAGAACGGCAGAAGCACAAGGATCAGCAGGACGTTCGACACCCTCAGAGGCAGCGTCGCCAGAAGGTAGGCGATGGGATACCCCAAAAGGATGCACGACCCCATGATGACAAGGCTCATGAACATGGTGCGCTTGAACAGCAGGATATAGATCTGCTGATCTTCGGGCTGCGCCTCTATGCCCGCCGGTGTCTTCTGCAGATCGACGGCCGACAGGAAATATCCGGGCGTGTATTCCGGGGTGAAAGCCTTGATCGTGCCCCAGACCTCGGGGTCTGCCCAATCCTCGTCGATGTCGACGAAGGTGTCGCGCACGTTTTCGGACTCGAAGCCCGGGACGGCCTCTGCGGCTGCGGCCACAAGCCCTGCGTTCGCTCCGTCGAAGGCCTCCGCCGCGGACGGATCTGCCATAAGGTCATGATAAAGCGCGAGGTAGACCACCATCCACGGCTCTTCGCCGACAGGGCTGTCTTCCTCGGATTGCACGAAGCGGGCAAACTCTGCGAAGACGTCCGCCGTTTCGGGCAGGGCCGCGGCAACGCCTTCAGCCAGCACGAAGGCCGGCTCGGGGCCGCGCGTGTCCTGCGGGGCGGATGCCCATGCCGCCTGCTCCTGCAACCAGCCGGACGACCCCAGCAGCGCGGTCCAGACCTTTGGATCCTCCCAAGCGGGGTCCAGCGCCCCGAACTGGTCGAACAGCCCCTCTCCGATGTCATCCACGCGCCGTCCGGACTTGCGGAACAGCGATGAAACCCCGGTGGTCTCATAGTTCAGACGCGTGCCCAGTCGCGTGTGCAGCTTGCGCTCGGCCGCGGCCATCATGTCGTAACTCAGCGCGCGGAAGATGTCCTCATCCGGCGCTTCACCCGATGTATAGTCCCAGTCCTCAAGCGCCACGACCGTGCGGGGAATCGTCTCCGAGACGATCTGGTTCTCGACCGACCGGAACAGCATGTCCCCGATTGGCGCGATGAAGGTCACAAGGATGAAGACCAGAAGCGGCGCGATCAGCATCAGGGCGCGCAGCTTCTGGCGGCGCAGGGCGCGGGCCAGGCTGCGTTTCAGCGGGCGTCCGTCGGCCGCCAGCATCGGGCCGGGCTTGGCGTCCGTGTCCGTCGCCCGGGTGCTTGTCCCGGGCTGGCTGTCCAGCGCGGCATCGGTCATTCCGTGCCCTCCACAAGGATAATGACCCCTTCGGAGGTCCTGCGCCGGATCTCGGCGACCTCCTGATACTCGGGATCGTTGTAGGCGGCCTGCGCGGCCGCGTAGCTTGGAAACTCGATCACGACATGACGGTCATGAGACGTGCCCTCGGGCACTTGCGAGGCGCCGCCACGGACAACAAACCGGCCGCCGTGCCGTTCGAAGATGGGCGTGTCGCGGACGACATATTCCTTGTACGCCTCCGGATCGGTCACCGTTATGTGTCCGATGAGATAGCCCTTTGGCATGCCGTGCGCTCCCGATGAGGTGCAGGCCGGGCTGATGCCCGGCCTGCGACCATGTTTACTGAGCCAGCCAGGCCTGGAATTTGGCGTCCAGGTCGTCCCGGTAATCCGCCCACCACTCATAGTTGTAGAGGAAGGTGTTCTTGGCGTTGTTCGGGTCGGTCGGCATGTGCGGCGCCATCTCGATACCCAGCGAGGCGTGGGTCGACACCAGCGGCGCGGACGAGGCGCGGGCCGGGCCGTAAGAGATGTACTTGGCCTGGTCGGCCAGACGCTGGGTGTCGGTGGCGAACTTCAGGAAGTCCACCACGCGGGCCAGACGATCTTCGGGCAGGCCGGCAGGAATGATCCAGCCGTCAAGATCGAACACCTGCGCGTCCCAAAGCATGGCGACGGGCTGATCCTGCTCTTCGATGACCGAGAACAGCCGACCGTTGTAGGTCGAACCGATCACGACTTCGCCGTCAGCCAGCAGCTGCGGCGTGTCGGCACCGGCGGACCACCAGACAACGCTGTCCTTGATGGTGTCCAGCTTGGCAAGTGCCTGCGCCTGGCCTTCTTCGGTTTCCAGCACGTCGTAGACGTCGGCCTTGGCAACGCCATCACACAGAAGCGCCCATTCCATGTTGTTGATCGGGCGCTTCTCCAGCGAACGCTGGCCGGGGAAGGTTTCAAGGTCAAACACGTCGCAGATATCGTCGGGCGTCTGGCCGTTCCATGCCTCGACGTCGGTGCGATAGCCGAAGGTCGTCGAGTAGACGATCTGCGGAATGAAGCAGTCGCTGACGATCAGGTCGCCGAAGTCCTCGGAGGCCGGGGTGCCGTCGGGCGCCGGGGCCAGCATCTCGTCATGGTCGATTTCCATGGCAAGGCCTTCGTCGCAAAGGCGGATTGCGTCAGACGCCACCACATCCACGAGGTCCCAGGTCACGTTGCCGGCTTCGTTCATCGCCCGCAGCTTGGCCACGGCCTCGGCCGAGCTTTCGTCCCACACCACCTCAAGGCCGTCGTGCATGGCCTTGTAGGGATCGGAGTAGGCGTTGATCTGGCTCGACTGATAAGCGCCGCCCCAGCTGACCAGCGTCATCGAGTCGGCCATGTTGCCATGGCCGCCGGCATACGCTGCGCCTGCGACGGCAACGGTGCCGGTCATGAGCATGAGTGTCTTGAGTTTCATCCATATCCTCCTTGATTGGATACCCGTTACTTTTCTGGTCCCCGCGGCGCCGGGCGAGCCTGCAGGGATCATGTTGTCAAGCGTCGAGCGCCCGGCAATCCTGCGGTCGCCACCCGATCTCGATTTTCTCGCCCGGCTGCATCCGCCGTTGATCGGGGGCGTTTCGTGTCTTGATGATAAAGTCGTCCCGGCCGGCGACACGCAGCCGTGTGCGATAGATGTTGAACCAGACCGGGTTTACCGGAGAGCCGAAAGCTCAGAAGGTACAGCATGACCAAAGGAAACCCAGGGAACCGTTTTTCTACAGAGGTACGGGCGCGCGCGGTGCGCTTGGTTCTGGAGAACGAGGCGGATTACAAATCGCGGTCGCAGGCGGTCGCCTCCATCGCAGAGAAGTTCGGATGCAGTAGCGCTACGCTACGCGAGTGGGTGAACAAGCAGGCCATTGAAGACGGAGATCGCGACGGGCTGACGCGGTCCGAGCGCGAGGAACTCAAGGCGCTGCAGCGGGAGAACCGCGAACTCAAGCAGGCTAACGAGATCCTGCGCAAAGCGTCAGCTTTTTTCGCAGCGGCGGACCTCGACCGCCAACGGAAGAGATGATCATGTTCATTGATGATCACCGCGGGCAGTACGGCGTCGAGGCGATCTGCAGGGTCCTGCCGATCGCGCCGTCCACCTACCACCACCATCAGGCTGTCGCGCGTGACCCATCCAGGGCATCCGCGCGTGCTCAGCGCGATGCCGAGCTCGGCCGAAAGATCAAGGCCTGCTGGGAGGCCAGCGGCAAGCGCTACGGCGCGGTCAAAGTCTGGCACGATCTTGTCGCGCAGGGTGAGGATGTCGCGCGTTGCACGGTCGTACGCCTGATGAAAGAAAAGAAAATACAGGGCGTTACACGCGGCAAAGGCAAGAGGACCACGTATGGTGATCCGGCCCTGCCTTGCCCGGAAGACAAGGTGAACCGTGACTTCAAGGCGCCCGCTCCCAACAGGCTCTGGGTGGCGGATTTCACCTATGTGCGCACCGCTGTCGGGTTTGTGTACGTCGCCTTCATCATCGATGTCTTCGCCCGGTACATCGTCGGCTGGCAGGTTTCCTCATCGCCCAACACAAAGCTGGTTCTCGATGCGCTGGAGCAGGCGCTAGCCGCCCGCAATCCCGACCGCGACCGGCTGACCCACCACAGTGATCGAGGCGTCCAGTACCTGTCCATCAAGTATTCCGAGCGCCTTGAAGAGGCGAAAATCGGTGCCTCGGTCGGCAGCGTGGGCGACTCGTATGACAACGCGCTCGCCGAGACCATAAACGGCTTATACAAGGCCGAGGTCATCGAGCACGAGGGGCCGTGGCGCGGCAAACAGGACGTCGAGCTCGCGACGCTGGCTTGGGTCCATTGGTACAACGAAAAACGCCTATACGGCCCGCTCGGATACATCTCACCCACAACAGCAGAAAGGAACTTCTACGACGCACAACTCACGGCCAACATCGCCGCTGAGTGACCAACTCAAACCTCTCCGGTAAACCCGGTCTGGTTCATGTCGCCCATGTAGATGAACTCCAGCACCTCGGCCTTCAGCGTATGTGCATCGGGTGCAAGCCGGTCGCGGTTGACTTCCACGCGCTCGGGACGGATCGACACCAGCGTGCGTTCACCCACCTTGCCGACATTCACCGGCACCGTGTCGATCACCTCGCCATCGTCCAGCGTTACCTCGGCAATGCCATCACCCAGCTTGCTGACGGTTCCCATAAGCGTGTTGTTCTCGCCGATGAACTGCGCGACGAAGCTGTTCTGCGGCGCCTCGTAAAGCTCGTCCGGGGGGGCAAGTTGCTGAATGCGCCCATCGTTGAACACCGCCACACGGTCGGACATGGTAAGTGCTTCGGTCTGGTCATGGGTCACGTAGACCACCGTGATGCCCAGGTCATGGGCAAGGTTGGTGATCTCGAACTGCATCCGTTCGCGCAATTGCTTGTCGAGCGCACCAAGCGGTTCGTCCATCAGCACCAGTTCCGGCTCGAACACCAGTGCGCGCGCCAGCGCGATACGCTGCTGCTGTCCACCCGAAAGCTGTGCCGGGCGGCGCCCGCCAAATGCGCCCATCTGCACCATGTCGAGCGCGCGCCGCACCTTGGCCTCGCGATCCGACTTGCCGATGCCGCGCACTTCCAGCGGAAACGCCAGGTTCTCGGCCACCGTCATGTGCGGAAACAGCGCATAGTTCTGGAACACCATGCCGATGCCGCGCTTGTGCGGCGGAATGTTGTTGATCGGGCGCCCCTGAAGCCGGATGTCGCCATGCGTCGCGGTCTCGAACCCTGCAAGCATCATCAGGCAGGTCGTCTTGCCCGACCCCGAGGGCCCCAGCATCGTCAGGAACTCGCCTTGCCCGATGGACAGGTTCAGGTCCTTGACGACCAGAGTTTCCCCATCATAGCTCTTTTGAACACGTTCGAATTCGACGAAACTCGCCGCTGCGTCGGTCAATGCCACGCTGTTCCCCTTGTGGTCCCCACAGGCATTCGCCCTGCAATTCCGCACCCGAGACAATCAAAACTATTGCCGTGTTGCAACCGTATGTTCCCAACTCGTCTGCGGCACCGGCATCGCCCGGCCCCAGAACGAGCCTAGGTTCAGCCCTCGGGCAGCCTGCACGAAATTGCGGCATCTGACGATCTGAAAGCGGTGTTTCAGCCATTTGCGTCACGCGCGACAGGGCATGACCTTGGCACCGCTTTCTGGCTACCGACCCGGGTCCGGCCCTCCAAATCCCATCGTTCTTGCCCTAGGCTTTCCCAACTCCATCAGTTGCTTAGACGGCCCTGCCCGTCTTGCGCCTCTGGTCGCAAGGCATTCGGCGGTGCGCGATGGCCCGGCACGAACTTGGCACGGGGCGCGCATTACCAATACTGACGGGATCGCCTCAACTGGTCCTGCCCGTTCCGGGCATTATCGCGCCGCAAGACGGGGGCTTGCCCGGAGACGAAAAAAGGTTGCCCCAGCAGCGACGATAGGGCCGAAAGACCCGGGTTCGGTGCCCCGCACACGTCCGGAAATGCCCCCTGGCCACGGTCACGCCCCCCCGGCAAACCCCTGGAAGCCCCGATGTCGCAAACGAGACTGAAGCTGCCTGCCCCGCCCGATAGTCTGCTGTCGAAGCGCTCCAGCACCGGGTTTCCGATGGCCTCCATAGATCAGACCACAGACACGGCTGACGCTCACAGGCACGGCGTCCTGTTCGTCTTCGCCGCCGGAATGCTCTGGTCGACGGTGGGTCTGGGAATCCGCCTGATCGAAGACGCGGTCGTGTGGCAGATCCTGCTGTACCGGTCGATCAGCCTGACCCTGTTTCTCTATATCCTGATACGCGTGCGATCCGGTGAAAGCCCGTTCGCACAGCTTCGCCGCACCGGCCTTGCGTCGGTCATCGCCGGGTTGTCGCTGGTGGCGGCCTATTCCGGCGGGATATATGCGATACAGGCCACCTCGGTGGCCAATGCGATGCTTCTTTTTGCAACCGCTCCGTTCATGGCCGCCGTGCTGGGCTGGCTCGTCCTGCGCGAACCGGTGCGCAATGCCACGTGGATCGCCATCGCCGTCGCCATCGCCGGCATCGCGATCATGGTCGCCGACAAGTCCGGCAGCGTCGCCATCCGCGGAAGCCTTGCCGCCCTGGGATCGGCGCTGGGTTTCGCGGTCTTCACCGTCGCCCTGCGCTGGGGCAAGTCCGAAGAGATGCTGCCATCGGTCTTTCTGTCCGGGGTTTTCGCCGTTTGCATCACCCTTGGAATCTGCGGCTATCTCGGCTTGCCGATCATTCTTTCACCCCGGGACGGCGGCATTGCGATGGGAATGGGCGTGTTTCAGGTCGGGGCCGGCCTGATACTTTATACCATCGGATCGCGCAGCCTTCCTGCGGCAGAGCTTGCCCTGCTGTCACTTGCCGAAGTCCTGCTGGGGCCATTCTGGGTGTGGCTGTTCCTGGGAGAGACCGCGACGTCCAACACGCTTGTCGGCGGGGTCGTCCTGCTGGGCGCGATCGTTGGAAACGCCGTGTCAGGCAAGCGGCGGAAGCCCCCACCGATCACGGCCCCCTGACCGATCGCAACCGCGAAGGCCCGGCGTCAGGGAATTGAATGGAGGCCTGGCCAGATCCCAGCACCGGTCCCGGCTGTACGCAAAGCTGGAATCAAGGGCCCGGAAAGATGGCGTCCAATGGCACCCGAAGGGTTCTTCAGGCTCTCCAAGGGCCTCGAGAATGGTGCGGTCGAGAAGACTCGAACTTCCACGGGAGTTACCCCACAGCGACCTCAACGCTGCGCGTCTACCAATTCCGCCACGACCGCATTCCATGGCTCGGCCGGCACCCTCTAGCTTAGCCAGCGGGGCACCTCAAGAGAGTTTTTTGCAATGTGGCAGCCCCGGAACCTGATCCGGAGCCGCCATCGCGGTCACTCTTTGACCACGTTGAATGTGGGAAGCGACGCGCTGGTCTTCGTCGGCACAGCGACGGCATTCGGGTCGATGCTGGTGATGGCGGCCCGCAGGATCGCCGGACGCTCGGTCAGGCCGGCGGCGAAGATGGCCGTTTCGCCACCGTCAAGCGCATCGAGAGAAGCCTTGTACCATTCCACCGCGCGCTCGGGCATCTCGGAAGAGCCGAAGCCATGCGCCAGATGATGACCCAAAAGCTCGCCATAAGCGGGCTTGCCCAGTGCCACGAGCAAAAGCGCCGTGCCCTGCGCCACGGCCATGTCGTCGATCCGGTAGCCGGTCCCAAGGCAGATCTCGGCTGTCGCGGTCAGCTGTTCGGTCCCGGCGTTGGAATCGAGGATGAATTTGCCCACGTTGCGCAGCACCTGCGCCCGCGGCTGCGACCCGAGCGTGCCCACGTGCTCTGCCAGTGCTGTGCCATAGACCTTGCACTGCTGCTCGATCTGGGCCGAACTCAACCCGGCGAGCGTCTGGATGATCCGCTCGGACGCGTCGATGGCGTAGCCGCGTGCAACGCAGAACTGCTCGGTAAGGACCAGCATCGGGTCGCCGGTCGCCGCGACAGTGGCAAAACCGCCATTGGAACTGGTCAGCAACGCGACCTTCGAACAATGGCTGCTGAGCGAGGGCGTGCGCACCTCGGGGACCAGGAGCGGCAGGCCACCGGCGTTGGCATCGACAATGTTGGGAAGGGTGTCCTGCGCGGGCGCAGGCGGCTCGGTCGAGGCCATCATGGTCTCGGGTTGGGCCAAGACACAGGACGACCCTATGCAGCGGAAGCTGGCCGGCGTTGGCTCGGACAAAAGGACGTCGTTCCGCGCATAGCCCGAAGGCGTCGAGACGAAGACGAGCACCTTGCAGCGGTCGGTCCCGCACCAGAAGGCCGATCCACTGGCGGCAGTGTCGAGGATGTAATCTGTGTTGCCATCGCCGTTCAGGTCGGCCAGCTGGATAAAGCCTGAGCGTTGGAGCAGTTGTTCGGCACTGGGGTCGCTGCTGTCCGCGATCTCGTCGATGGCATCGCCCACTTCGGGCGGCACACCGAGGTAGCCTGCCGACCGGATCGGGCTTCCGCCGCCGAGGGCGATGTTCTTCTGGTCGACGAGAACGGCGCGTACCCCGTCGGCACTGCGGCTGATGAGGCGTTGCGTCGTGGCGTCAGGCGCTGTCGCGCGGACATGCGCGGCGCTGAGGATATCACGCTGCATCTGGGTGATGGTTCCGTCCGCGACCATACCAAGGTAGGCTTGGAACGTCCTGATCGCGTTGCGCGTGTTGTTGCCCACCACACCGTCAGCGACCCCGGCGTTGAAGCCGAAATAGTTCAGATGCACCTGCATGAGGCGGTTGGCTTCGCGCTGCGGGCTGCTGGTGCTGGTGCCCGAGGGCCGGACGACGACGCGGGGCTGCGCGGCCGCCCCGATCATCGCCCCCACGACCGCACCGAAGAGGGCCTCTGCCCCCTGCGCCACCGCCGGAACCGGCGACACGGCCAGAGCAATCGCGGTGAGCGGGGCGGTCAAACTGACAGTTCTCAACTTCATATCAATGACTCCCGAGCGAAAAATTCATGTCATCAGCCTAGCCCAACAATGGCGAGTCACAAAGCCCGATGATCCCGCAGTGCATGTATTTTCAGTGTTTCGGTGTGCCTTGACGGGGATCGGGCGGGATGCGAGCAAGCCCCATGGTGGACTGGATCGTATCGCAGGGCCTGGTGGATTACGACCATGCCGTTGGGGAGATGGAACGGCGGGCCGAAGCGATTCGCGCGGGCACGGCGGACGAGGCGATCTGGCTGCTGGAGCATCCGCCGCTTTATACCGCCGGGACCAGTGCGAAACCCCAGGATTTGATCGACGCGCGGTTCCCGGTCTACCCGACGAAACGGGGCGGGCAGTACACGTATCACGGGCCGGGGCAGCGGGTGATCTATGTCATGCTGGACCTCGACCGCCGGGGCCGCGACATCCGGAAATTCGTAGAGAACCTGGAGGCCTGGGTGATCGCCGCGCTGGCGGAATTCAATGTCACCGGGGTGATTCGACCGGGGCGCGTGGGCGTCTGGGTGGTGCGCGAAGATCGCGGCACCGAGGACAAGATCGCCGCCATCGGGGTGCGCATCCGCAAGTGGGTGTCCTTCCATGGCATCTCGATCAACGTGGAACCGGACCTTGACCATTTCGACGGCATTATTCCCTGCGGGATCAAGGAGTTCGGCGTCACCAGCCTTGTCGATCTCGGCCTTCCGGTGACCCTGCCCGACCTTGACGTGGCACTGAAGCGCACGTTCTTCGAAGTTTTTTCGACACCCGACGTGCGGGATTAACCCGGGCCGGACCGGCGGCGCCGGCACGGGCGTGGCGCATGTCGGCATGACGTCGGCATCGCGTCGGCGTCACGTCGGCATCACGTCGGCGCGGGCATTTCAACAAGGGTCGCGCGCGCCCGGCCGCGCGCCGCCCGACCGCCCGTTAAGCAGGCGACCGGCGGATTATCGGGATGCAAGGGATGTATCGGGCGCCGGAACGTTGCGCCGCCGAAGAACGCCCCGGCGCAGCGTCATGTCACGTCACGGGACCGGGCGCAGCCGCGCCAAAGACCGACAGCGCAAGGCCCAGCATCGCGCGCACCTTGGCTGGGTCCACGCCGGAGCCGCGCTGCGTGAAGGCAAGGGCGATCTGCTCGCCCAGGTATGCGGCCCCCGCGTCGACAGGCAGGGGGCCGGACCAGTCGCCCGCATCGCGGCGGGCCTGAAGGAACGCGGCGTAGCCCGCGATTGCCGCTGCGTCGATCTCGTCGATGCGCGCACGGGTCAAGGGACCAAGCCGGTGCCTGCCCGAGTGCATCTTGTAGAACAGGCACCCCGTATCCATGCGCGGGTCATCGCTTGCGAAATCGATGAGCGCATCGAGCGTTTCGCGCATCCCCGCCCCGCGTTGCAGGATCGCGAACACGTCCGAAAGCACCCTTTCTGCATAGCGGTCAAGCACCGCCCGGGTCAGCCCGTCCTCGCTGCCGAAGGTCCGGTACAGCGACGGTTTGGAAATGCCCGCCATCTGGCAAATCGCGTTCACCGAGACATCCGCCGGATCGGTGCGCCAATAGGCATTCATCGCCGTGTCGAGCACGGCGTCGTCGTCCATCTTGCGCGGACGCCCGCGGGCGGGCTTCGGATCTGGATCACTCATTTGTTACCGACTGGTATTTAATTCTTGACGACGCTTTCCCACCATTGATACCAAGCGGTACGAAAAATGCAAACAGGAGAAATCCAAGATGAAGACCTTGATCGCGGCGGCGGCCGCGCTTGTCCTTGGAACCGCCGCATTCGCGGACGGAACCGATCACGCCGGGCTTCATGTGCCCCTTGAGAACGTCGAATGGACCGACGCGCCCATCCCCGGGGTCCAGCTGGCGCTGGCCTGGGGCGACGACGCGTCGGGCGCCACCTGGCTGGTCAAGATCGCGCCGGGTGCCGCCCTGCCGATGCACACGCATACCCATGACTACTGGGGGCTCAACATCCAGGGCACCTGGACGCATCTCGAGCCCGGCGGCATCGAAGTCCCATCGGCGCCGGGCGACCATGCGCTTGTGAAGGGCGGCGACGTTCACGGCGATCGCTGTGACAGTGACGTTCCCTGTATCGTCCTTCTCGACTTCGCCGGTCCCCGCGATGTGGCAATCGCAGAACAAGGGTGAAGACGATGAAAAACGAAATCAAAGCCCTCGCAATTGCCGCCGCTGTCATTGCCGGCCCGGTCGCAGCCGGTGACATCGACACTGTCCGCGCCTTCTACTCGGACATCCTGACCGACCCCGCCGGCACCACGCCCGATCGGTACTATGAGCTTTTCTCGCCCGATGTCGTATCGATCCCCACGCCGCCGGGCGGCGCGGGTGCGCAGGGAATGCTTAACACCCTCGCGTTTCTGGGGCAGGTCGTACCCGACCTGACGTGGGTGCCGGACGAGATCATCGCGACCGGCGACAGCCGATACGTGGTTCGCGGCACCTTTACCGGCACACCCGTGGGGCCGTTTCTTGGCGTCGACCCGGCAACTGGCAACAGCTTTGAGGCGATGTCGATCGACATCGTGACGGTGGACGGCGGGCTTATAACCCACATCTACCATCTTGAGGACTGGACCGGCGTCATCGCGCAGCTTCTGGCCGAGTAGCGTCGGTCTGCGGCGGCGCTTGCCCCGGGGCGCCGGCCACAGCGCCCGCGTCGAAAAGCGCCGCCTGCTCTGTCCCTGAATATCCCAGCTCCGAGAGCACCGCGCGGGTGTCCTGCCCCGGCGGGACGGCCGCGCGGTGGCCTGCGTCCGTGCGCATCGAGGGGCCAAGCGGCGCGGCCAGCTGGGTGACGGGCCCGTCGCGGCCCGGCACATCGACCACCATGCCACGCGCGCGATTGTGCGGATCGGCCAGCGCCTCTGACACCGAAAGGACGGGGGCGAACTGGGTCTGTGCGGCCTCCAGCAGCGCCTCCCACGCGGGGCGGCTGCGGGTGGCGAAGATCGCGGCGATCTCTTCGGCCATTTCCGGATGCGCGGCGGTGTCATGCTGGCGCGCGACCCAGTCCGGCCGGTCGAGCAGCGTGCAGAAGCGTTCCCAGTAGCGCGGTTCCATGTCCGAGGTGGCGATGAAACCGCCATCGGCGGTGGGCCAGATGCCGGTGTCGATGCGCGCCCGCCCGCGCGGCGGGATCGTGGCCGGATCGGGGTGGCGCGACAGGACGTTGGCGTTCAGGCACATCGCGGTGTCGGTCATGGCGATGTCGAGATGACGGCCCGCGCCGGTGCGGGTGCGCTCTGCCAGCGCGGCGGTGACGGCAAGCGCGGCGTTGGTGCCGGTCAGGATGTCGGCGACGGCCAGCCCAAGGGCCGAGGGACGCTCGGGCCGGTCGCCGGCGCGCGACATGGCGCCCGAGACCGCCATCGCCAGCGGGTCATGGCCGGGGCGGTCGCGGTAGGGGCCGGTCTGGCCGCACAGCGTGATGGAACAGGCGATCAGCGCGGGGTTGGCCCGGCGAAGCGCGGTGGCGCCGATCCCCAGCCCGTCCAGCACGCCGGGGCGGTAGTCCTCGACCATCACGTCGGCGCGGGCGGCAAGGCGCAGGATGACCTCGGCCGCCCTGGGGTGCCCGATATCGAGCTGGACCGAGCGCTTTGCGCGCGCGAGCATGTCCTGCTCGCGGATCCGGCGGCGCTGATCGGCGGACAGGCGGTCCCAGCCGAAGACGCGCGCCTGCTTGGCGATCTCGCGCGGGTTTTCCACGCGCGTGACCTCGGCACCCAGTTCGGACAGGAGCCATGTGCAGTAGGGGCCCGGCAGGAGCCGGGTGAAATCGAGAACGCGGATGCCGGCGAGCGCGCTCATCCCGGGCGCATGTCCGCGAACTGGAGCGCGAGCGCCGCGGCGATCAGGAAACCGGCGAAGGCGGCAAGCGCGGGGCCGTAGCTGCCGGTGCTGTCGTGCGCCCAGCCCGCGACAACGGGGCCCGCCATGGTGCCCGGCACTTGCAGGAACATGAAGCTGCCCTGTATCGCGCCGATGCTGTCGCGGCCAAACCGCGCCACGGCGATCATCAGGATCATCACCGTGGGCACCCCTGTGGCGGCGCCCTTTGCCAGCAACATGGTCAGAAGCGATGCGTCGCTGCGCAGCACCGCGTCGGCACCGATCGCCAGCCCGAACAGCCCCAGAACCGCCCCGAGAAGCCGGGGCAGAAGCGTTGGTGCCACCCGGTCGGTCAGGACACCGGTGGCAAGCCGTGCCGGAATCGAGAGAAGGATCAGCGTGGCGACGATCCCCCCTGCCCCGGCGACGGACCAGCCCCTGTCGGTCAGCATGGGAATGGAATGCAGCGAGACGCCGCTGATCGTTCCTGCCATCGCCATGTAGGAAAACGCGATGATCCAGTAGATTCGCGTGCGCAATGCGCTGCGCAACGTCATGGACGGCGGAGCCCCCGCATCCCGGCGGGCATCCGAGGCGCCCTCGAACAGCAGCAGCGGAAGCGGCAGCGTCACAAGCAACAGTACCGCCCAGACCGCGCAGGCGGTGCGCCAGCCATGATGCGTGACCAGCCAGACGATCAGTGGAAGCTGGACCGTTGTCACCAATGCGACGATGGTGAAGCGTATCGCGAGGGCAAAGCCCCGGCGTTCCTGAACATTGGCAACGACCGTGCGGTCCATCGCAACGGTGAAGGCCAGCGACGTGCCGGCCGACACGACCAGCCCCCAGGACAGGTACAGCCCGACCGGCCCAGAGGCAAAGGCGGTCAGGATCAGTCCCGCGGCCATGACCACGGTTCCCGCCGCCACCACCCGGCGCCCGCCCCAGCGGTCGACGGAATGACCCGCGACAAGCGACATCACGCCCTGCACCAGCCGGCCTAGCGCTATGGCGCCTGAGACGCCCGCGCGGCTCATTTCCAGTTCCGCGGCGACTGGCTTCAGAAACGCCGACACCGCGACCTGAACAAAGCCGTGGCCCATCCCTGTCAAGAGCCCCGATGCACCGACGATGGACCATTGACGTCGGACCCACCGCGAGTCCGCGTCGGATGCGCCGGTCAGCCAGCCCCAGCGCGGCGGCACCGCCGTCATGTCGCGACGCGTTCTTCTATGAATCGCTCGACGGTCCGGCGGTTGGCGTCGTCGTCCCACATCCGCGCATCGACCGCGCTTGCCTTTATTTCCAGCACCGGGATGCCGGCGGATTCCAGCGCCAGCTTGCAGAACTTGGTGCCCATCGACGCCATGCGGTCGTTGACCGGGGTCAGCATCACGGCCCCCCCGGCGCCGAAGTCGCGTGCCTGCCGGATGATCCATTCTGCCATCCACGGCGGCAGGTGAAGCTGCTCGTTCATCGAGATGTGGCGCGCGGCAAGCGCGCGCAGCGGATCGTCGGTAAAATACTTGCGATAACCGTCTGACAGGAAGTTCGAATACATCGACCAGACAAACACCGTGCCGTGGCTTTCCTCGAAATAGCGGTAGAAACCGGTGTTGAACCAAAGCCCGTTGTTCAGCCACAGAAGCCGGTGCTTTTCATTGGCGCAGATCCCGACACCGGCGTCGGCGCGGGCGCGCACCTCGTCGCGGTAGGCGGTCGCGTGGTCGATGGCCCACTGGCTTCCGCGCTGCCATGTGCAGGCCATGACATTGGTCAGCTGTTCGGACAGCGGAACCGGGCACGGCGTGCTGCGGGCGATGATGTCGCGGGTCTCGGCGATCAGTTCTCCCAGGCGGTTGACGTTGTGCATCTCCTGCGTGAAGCGTCCGTGCGGAAATGTCTTGCCCGTCGCGGCCTCGCCCGCGCGGATCAGCGCCTCCAGCTGGCCGACCTGAAAGTCCAGCCGGTGCGTTTCATAGAGGTCTTCCCAATCGTGCTGGCTGCGGGTGTACCAGTCCGGCCGCAGCCGGGTCAGCGCCGGGCTGTCGAGCACGACATAGTCGCAGCCGAACGCGTCGGCCCAGAGTTCGGCCACCCGCTGCGCATAGTCGGACCGCAGGCGTTCCACGATCAGCGCAGGTTTGGGCAGCCCGCCGTAGGGCGCGCGCTCGGGGTCGTTGTCGAGTGTCGAGAAATAGGGCAGCGTGTTGTAGCGCGGCAGCCCGTCATGATAGCCGAGCTGGTCCATCAGCGAGAAATAGTAGGGCGACTGCTGCTTGGCGCTGATGACGGCGGAATACCACGGGATCGAGACCACCGGCACATCCATCGCGTGAAAGATCTCGTGCGGAGAGACGGCCGACGCGATGACGTAGGGCTCGTCCTCTTGCAGCACGCGGGCGCGGAAGCTCTGGAACCATGATTTCTGGTTCTCGCGTGCCAGTGCCGTGACGGCCAGCGGTTCGGTCGCGACGGTCATGGCGCGGTCTCCCGGATCGCGGAAAGAAGCGCATCGACGGCAGCCCGGCGCGAGGCCGGATCGGGGCGGAAATAATCCTGCCCGGTCACAAGATGCGAGGGGATGTCCATGGCGCGCAAACGGTCGCGGCGGCGCGGCCAGTCCCAGCCCAGCGTGTCGTCGCCCTGCTCCAGCACACAGAGATCCCCGGCGACGCCCGCCGCGCGGCAGGTCGCAAGGAACCGGTCGTCCTGCCGCTTTTGCGGGAATTGCCGGACCCCCGGCGCGTGAAGGTGATAGTGCTCTGCAATCGCCTCGATCGGCTGGAGCGTCTCGTCGATGAGGCGGGCGAAGACGCGTTCCCCGGCGACATGGTCGTCGGCGGCCACATGGGCGCCCGCGTCCTCTATCAGGTCGTAAAGCGACGGATCGTCCTGTGCCATGCCGGACAGCATCAGGCGCGGGCCCGCGACAGGGGGCCGGGCGTCGTTTGCGACTTGCCGCGCGAGGTCAAGGAACGCGTCCACCGGCATCGCCCCGAACAGCGCGGTGAGGCGGAACACGTCGCCGCCGGCGATCTGGCCGGCGCGGCGCAGCGTGTTCACCTCTGTCAGCGCGCGGCGCATGGCGTTGGTGGCGGCGATGGCCTGACGCAGGGCGGGTTCCGTCACGGGGCGCCCGAGACCGCCGAGGGTTGCGGCAAGCTCTGCCATCCTGTCGCGCACATAGCGGCCCGTGGACCAGTAGGCGGTCTGCATCACGTCGATGAGCTGCACCGGCGGGATGCGCGCCCGGGGTTCCCAGTTGCGCACCTCGGCGATGTAGTAGTGCAACTGAAGATGCTGTTCGGACACGCGGGGCAGCAGGATCAGCGGAAGATCGCCATACCGCCCGCGCAGAAGCTGGTCGAAGACCGAGCGCACCTCGCCGTCGATCTCTTCTTCCATGTAGCGGTCGCCGGGTCCGGGCGGGGTTGCGGGATCGCCGAAAATCCGGTGCGGGGTCAGCCCCGCGGCGAGGATCAGTTCCAGCGGCACCGCTTGCGTGATGCAGCCGATGGGCGTGCCGGGCGGGATCAGGTCGTGGCGCCCGGCATAGGTTGCGCGCAGCGTGTCGAGACCTCTCATACCGCGCCCTCGGCCCGCAGCGCGGCGATCTCGGCGGTGCTGTAGCCAAGACCGCCGAGAACCGTCTCGGTCGAGGCGCCGAGCGCCTCGGACGGGCCGCGCACGCCGGTCGGCACGCCGCCCAGCCGGAAACCGGCGCCCACCGCCTCGATTTCGCCCCCGGGGGTTGGGTAGGTCTGGGTCAGGCCGCGCGTGCGGGCCTGGTCGTGGCGTGCGATCTCGGGAAAGCTGCGCGCGACGCCCGCCGGGATACCCTCTGCCACCAGCAGTGCCTCCCACTCTTCGGCGGAGCGGGCGGCAAGGCGTTCCTCGATCGCGGCGACAAGGGCTTCGGCGTTGGCCTCGCGCGCCTGGGGCGTGGCAAAGCGGTCGTCGGTCAGCAAGGCGTCCGCCCCGACAAGGCGGCACAGGCGCTCGAACCAGCGCGGATGCAGCGAGGCGATGAAGATGCGCCCCGTCGCGGTCCGGTATCGCGCCATTGTCGGCCGCCGTCCCAGCCCCGGCGGACCGCCCAGAAGCGTGGAGGCGATGGCGTTGGCGCCAAGCAGGAAGGCGGTGTCGAGCATCGCCACATCTATTCGCGTGCCCTCGCCGGTCTGCGCCCGTCGGTACAGCGCGGCGATGATCGCCGAGGCGGCGACGAATCCGGTGCCGGGATCAAGCATCCCGATTCCAAGGTCCATCGCATCGGAGTTGCGCGACAGATAGCTGTCGGCGATGCCAGACGCGGACTGCACCGACCATTCGATGGCCGGCATGTCGCGCATCGGCCCTTCCTGGCCATACCCCGAGATCGAGCAGAAGATGAGCCGCGGGTGCGCCTCATGCAGGCGGTCCCAGTCCAGCCCGAATTCCGACGCGAGGCCGGGGCGGAAGTTTTCCACCAGAACGTCGGCATCGGCCAGCATCCGGTTCAGAACGTCGCGCCCGGCCGGCGACTTGAGGTTCAGCGTCACCGAACGCTTGCCGCCGTTCATGCAATCGAACCGGCCGAACGGGCGGGCGCGGAAATCGTCGCCACGGCCCGGCGGCTCGACCTTGATGATCTCTGCGCCCTGAACATGAAGCTGGTGCGTGCAGAACGGTCCGGCCAGCGCATGGGTCAGGTCCACCACGCGGATGCCGGAAAGCAATGCCTCTGGCGCGGTGTCGGACATGCGCCCCTCTCCCTTGTCGTGTTTTCCGGTTCACGCCGCCAGCGTCCCGAATTGACAGAAGCCTAAGCGCTGACTAGGCTTCATTTCAAGGAATAAGACGTTGTTTCACTGAATGAAACACACAAGGGAGGAGACCGCGGCGTGACCGAGCTTTCGGGCAGGCTTGGCGATGACGCACCGGCCACCGTCGATGGTCCGGCCTACAAGGTCAGCGTGCTGGATCGCTCGATCTCGGTCCTTCAGGCCTTTACCGTCACCACGCCGCATCTGACGCTGGCCGAGATTTCGCGCGCAACTGGCCTGCACCGGTCGACCGTGCTGCGCCTTCTGTCGACGCTGGCCCATGCGGGGCTGGTGATCCGCGACGCGGATACCGGCAGGTACGCGCTGGGCTACGAGATCATCGCCATGGCCGAGGTCGCCCGCGCGGGCAGCGGCATCGCGGATTGGGCACGTCCGGTCATGCGCGAGATGCGCGACCGGCTGAACGAGACGGTGGTCCTGTCGGTGCGCACGGGCGACTATCGCGTGGACATCGACCAGATCATCGCGAACCAGCCGATCCGCAGGGTGGTGACGCTGGGCGAGCACAAGCTGCTGACATTTGGCGCGCCGTCGCTGTCGATCCTGTCGGGGCTGCCGCGCGCGCAGGTCGCCGAGATCGTCGGCCGGCTGCGGAAGAAGTCGCTGGAGCTTTACCCGTCGTTCGACGAGGCGCTGCTTTATGAACGGCTGGCGCGCATACGCGAGACCGGCGTGCACGAACAACGCTCGCAATACGGGCCGGGCACCTGGTCGGGCTCTGTCGGGATCGCGGGGCCGGTCCATGGACGCCGGGGCGAGGTGGTGGCCGCGCTTGGCGTCTCGGTGCCAAGCGGGCGGATGGCGCCCGAGATGAGCGAGCGGCTGGCCGATGCCGTGCGCGAGGGGTGCGCGGCGATCGGCGCGCGGCTGGGCAGCGCGGGGGGCGCCGCGTGACGCGGGCGCAGGGCACCGGGGCCGACATGGCCCGGGGGCCGCTGTCGGGTGTGCGGGTCTGCGACTTTTCCTGGGTAGGGGCCGGGCCGCGCGCGACAAAGGAACTTGCCGATCATGGCGCCGAGGTCCTGAAGATCGAAAGCGCCAAGCGACCCGACCCGGCGCGGCGCACACCCCCTTTCGCGGGCGGCAGCGGACCCGATTCCAGCGTCTTTTTCGTGATGTCCAACACGTCGAAGAAATCGGTGGCGATCGACCTTTCCGATCCACGCGGCGTGGCGGTGGCACGACGGATCGCGCTGGCGTCGGACATGGTGGTGGAGAACTTCGGCGCGGGGTTTCTCGACCGGATCGGGCTGGGATGGCCGGCGCTGTCGGCCGAGCGGCCGGACCTTGTGATGGTGTCGGTGTCGATTGCCGGGCGCACCGGCCCGCTTGCGGGCTTTCGCGGCTACGGCAACTCTGCCGCGGCGACGTCGGGTCAGGCGTTCCTGACCGGATTTCCGGGGGGGCCGCCGCACCTGACGAACTATGCGTTCGGGGATGTGGCGACACCGCTATTCGCCGCCATCGCGATGATGGGGGCGCTGGACTTTCGCCGGCGCACCGGGCGCGGCATCCATGTCGATGTCTCGCAGCTTGAATCGATGATGCAACTGCTGTCGCCCGCCGCGCTGGCCGAGGCGGCGGGACTGCCGCAGGGCGCAATGGGCAACCGCGAGACATGGTGCGCGCCGAACGGGGTCTTTGCCTGCGCGGGCGAAGATGACTGGATCGCCGTGACCATCGCGACCGATGCGCAATGGGCGGCCTTCCGGCGGCTGGCGGGTCTGGGGCCCATGCCGGACCTCGACACCGTCGCGGGGCGGCTTTCGCGCGTCGAGGAGGCCGAGGCCGCGGTTGCCGAATGGACCGCCGGGCAAGACCGTCAGGCGGGGGTTCGCGCATTGCTGGACGCCGGGATCGCTGCGGCACCGGTGCAGGACGGGCGCGAGGTCAGCGAGGATGCGCAACTGGCGCACCGCCGTATCGCCGAGCCTCTGGAGCATCCGGTCATCGGCCAGATCCGGCACGTGGCGCCGGCGTTCAAGCTGTCGCGCACGCCGGGGACGGTCGGTCTGGCGCCGCGGCTTGGCCAGCACACCGACGACGTGCTGCGCGAGGTGGCGGGGCTGACCGACGCCGAGATCGCCGACCTGACGTCGGCGGGCGTGCTGCAATGAGCCTGCTGGCCCCGATCCGCGTCCTTGATCTGGGCGGCGACTGGGGCGGGCTGCCGGGCAAGATCCTTGCCGAGATGGGGGCCGAGGTGATCCGGGTCGAGCCGCCGGGCGGCGATCCGGCCCGGCGCCGCGCGCCGATGGCGGGCGGTACCAGCCTGCCCTGGAGCGCCTTCAACCTGTCCAAGCGCAGCGTGACGGTGGACATCGCGGTGCCCGAAGGCCGGGATCTCGTGCTGGACCTCGCCGGGCACGCCGACGCGGCGATCGAAAGCTTCCGGCCCGGATACCTGTCGGGGCTTGGGCTGTCGCCCGAGACGCTGATCGGGCGCAACCACGCGCTGGTCGTGACCTCGCTTACGGCGTTCGGCCAGACCGGGCCGCGGGCCGCCGATCCCGCGTCGGACACGACGGTGATGGCCTTGTCCGGGCTGATGGCGGTGACGGGGTTTGCCGGGCTGCCGCCGCTGCGGCTGGGGCTGGGCCAGATCGCCTCGCTTGCCGGGCTTCAGGCGGCCCTTGGCACGCTCATGGCGCTTCATGCCCGCGCGGGGGACGGGCTGGGCCAGCATGTGGATGTGTCTGCACTCGATGCCGCGCGGCTGGCCAACTACCGGGAACCGCTGCGCTGGGAGTTCCAGCAGGCGGTGGAAACCCGGCGCGGCAACCTGGCCCGGCGCGGGCGCGGCGGGTTCACTTCGACGATATGGAAATGCCGCGACGGCTGGATCACATGGTCGGCAAGCGACGACCCGAAGCGCGCGCGGTCCCTTTTCGACGCCGCCCATGCCGAGGGCATCGCGACTGAATGGGCGGACCACGATTTCGGGACGGAACTGCCCGCCGACATGGACCAGTCGCGGATCGACGCGCTGGAGGCCGCCATCGGACCCTTCTTCCTGCGCTATGCCCGCGACGAACTGGAGGCGATGGCGCGCGACAAGGGCTGGATCCTGATCGGCTTTCTCGACATGGCCGAGGCGATGGCCCAGCCGCAGCTGGCCGCACGCGGGTTCTGGACCGAGGAACAGGTGGGCCATCTGCGGCTGCCGGTGCCCGCGCATCCTTTCGTCACCTCGACGGACCAGCCCGGCCACAAGGGCCCGGCGCCCGAGCCGGGGCAGGACAATGACGTCATCTGGGGCGGGCTTGGACGCAGTCCGCAGGATCTTGACCGGCTGCGCGCGCGGGGGGTGATCTGATGCCGCTGACAGGGCTGAAGGTAATCGACGTGTCGCGCTTTCTGCCCGGACCGCAGGCCGCCGCCCTGCTGGGCGACTACGGGGCAGAGGTGACGCGGATCGAGCACCCGCGCCACGGCACCTCCCGTGACAGGGCGCAGGGCATCGATGCGATGTCGGGCGAGGCGCGCGAAAGGGCGCGCGAGGCGGATCTGACCGGGCGCAACAAGCACTGGATTCGCCTGGCATTCGACGAAGAGCCGGGGCGCGCGCGGCTGGCCCGGCTGATCGCCGGGGCGGACGTGCTGATCCATGACTATCGGCCGGGGGCGGCGGCGGCGCTTGGGCTGGACGCGGACACCCTGTCTGCGGCCTGCCCGGCGCTGGTCCATGTGGCGGTTTCGGCGACCGGGGCGACAGGGCCGCGCGCTGGTGCCCCGGGCCACGATCCCGTTGCGCTGGCGCTGTCGGGGGCGTTGTCGCGCACCGGCGAGGTGCCGCATCTTTTCGGCTTTCCCTGTGCCGACCTGCTGACAGCGGCGCACGCGGCCTTTGCGGTGATGGCAGCGCTCTGGCGGCGCCGCGAGACAGGAGCGGGGGCCGCGCTGGACGTTGCGATGTCGGATTCGGCGCTGGCGCTGATGGCATCGGTCTTTGGACGGCAACAGCGCACGGGACGGGAACCGCCGCTGGCGTTCGGCATGGGGGACAACGCCGTTTTCGCCTGCGCCGATGGCGGACATGTCGCCGCCACCAACATGGAGCGGGCGTTCTGGGACCGGTTCTGCGCGGCGGCTGACCGGCCCGATCTGGCGGCGCGTTTCGACGATCCCGACCGCGAGGTCGTTCTTGCGGAGCTTGAAGGCGTCTATGGCGCGCGGGCCCGGGACGCGTGGGACGGACTTGCGGCCGAACACGATCTGCAGATCGCACCGGTGCTGAGCCCGGCCGAAGCGATGGAAGAGCCGCACCACCATGCGCGCGGCGCGCTGCTGCGCACCGCCCGTGGCACGGTTCTGCCGGGCCGCCCGGTGCGGTTCGCCGATCTGCCGCCTGCCGTGCCCCGCCCGGCCCGCGAGCCGGAGGCCCCGGCATGAACGTGATGTCCCCCTTCAATGCGGCCTGCGCGGACAGGGACGTTGCCGCCCGCGCGGCGGCGGGCCCGGTTGTGGGGTATCTGGCCAGCACCGTGCCGGTCGAGATGATCCGGGGCGCAGGCGCGTTCGCCGTGCTGGTGACGGGATCGCCCGGGGATGACACCCCGGACGCGTTGCGCCGGATGGAGCCGTTTTTTTCCGGCGCAACCCTGTCGATCTTTCAGCGCTACCTCGACGGTCGGCTGGGCCATCTGGACGCGCTTGTGATCCCGCGCACCTGCGAGGAACACCTTCAGCTTTACTATCACGCGCTGGCCGAACGCGGCGGCGGGCGGCCAGAGCCGGTCTTGTTCGATGTCCTGCACACGCCGGGTGACGCGACGCGCCGCTACAATGCGGGGCGTCTGGCGCGGCTGCGCGAGCGGCTGGGAGAGATCTGCGGGCAGGCGGCACACGATGACGCGCTTGCGGCCGCAATCGCCGGCGCCAATGCGGTGCGTGCGCGGCTGGCGGCGGTGAACGCCCTGCGAACAGCCGATGCGCCGCGTTTGTCGGGCGCCGGGATGCAACGCATCACGCTGGCCTCGGCGGTCATGGCACCGGCGGGGTTCATGGCGGCGGCGCAGGCCTTGCTGGACGCGGCACCCGGCTTGCCCGTTCGGCGCGGCGCGCGGCTTTTGCTGACGGGCAGCGCGCAGGACGACGACAGCGTCCATCGCGCCACCGAGGCCACGGGGGCGACGATCACCGCGGACGACCACGGCTTTGGCGACTGGTGGCAGCTGGATCCGGTGGGCTGCGGCGACCCGATGGCGGCGCTTCTGGCGAAATACCACCTGAACGCCCCCTCGGTGCGCAGCTATCCGCGAGCGACGGGCGATGCACGCCTCTTGGCGGCTGCGGCGCGCGGACGGGTGCAGGCGGCGGTCTTCTTTACCCATCAGTGGGATGACACGCTGGGTTTTGACTATCCGACACATCGAGCGCTTCTCGCCGAACAGGGCATTCCCTGCCTGTTTCTCAAGGAGCAGCCCTACCGGGCCCCGGATCACGCGGCGCTTCGGCGCGCGGTTGCGGGGTTCCTGTCCGACCACGGACTGGTGGAGGCGGCGGCATGACCGAGCGTCCCGGCGATCTGCATCCGCCCGACGCGCTGTCGTGCACAAAGGCAGCGCGGGACTGGCGGCGGGACTGGCTGACCGATCTTCGCACCCGGGTGTTCCACGAGCACGAGCCCTACGTGATCGCCGACGGGGTGTCGCCCCACGAGATCTGCCACGTGCTGGGCGCGCCGGTGGTGTCCGTTCCGTGGTATTCCGCTGTGATCTCGGCCAAGCGGCTGTCGGGAACCTATTTCGACTTCCTGGAAGCGGAGGGCTACCACCGGGGGCTGCCGCGCTACATCTCGCTGCCGCTGGCCTCTAGCCTGCACGGCGACCCGGAGGTGGCGCCCTACGGGGGCTTGCCGAGGCCTGCCTTCATGCTGGCGCGGTTGCGCGGGGATGCGGGCCAGCGTGTGATGGAGCTCTGGGCGAGGGCGCTTGACTGTCCGCTTTACGTTCTGGACGCGTCGTCGCCCGAGACGCTTGGGCCGCGCTGGTGGGAGACCGGGCAGACCGACTGGGAAACGCTTTACGGGACCGAGAGGCTGGATTTTCAGGTCGAGCAGTTGCGCGACCTGATCGGGTTTGCCGAGGGGCAGCTGGGAAAACGCTTCGACTGGGACGAATTCGCCGCGCAGATGCAGCGCACGAACGAACTGGGCGAGGCGGCGGACGCGGCCAAGCGGGTGCTGGCGCGGGCGCGGCGGCTGCCGGTTTCGGTGCCCGAGCAATTGCAGAACATCATGACGCCCACATGGTTCCGCGGCGATCCATGGGCCACCGATCACGTCCGGCGCTATGGCGCCGAACTGGCTGTGGCCGCGGCCTCGGACGGTGCGGCCTGCGAGGGAGAGAAGGTCCGGCTTTTGTGGCTGAACAACGGGCTGTGGCACGACACCGGGTTCTACCGCGCGTTCGAACAAAGCCACGGCGCGGTGTTCGTCTGGACGATGTACACGAATTTCCTGTCGGACGGGTACCGCAAGTACGGCGACGATCCGCTGCGGGCGCTGGCGGCGCGGCACATCTCGATGAACGAGCAGCTGCACATCAACCCGTGGATGTCGGACTGGATCCTGCAGATGGCGCGGGACTTTCGCGCCGACGGGGCGGTGATGCTGACCCCGGTGGGCGACCGGATGTCGGGCTTTGGCGTGCGCGGCACGGTCAACGCCTGCGAGGCCGCGGGCCTGCCCGTCGTCGAGATCGAGGCAAGCATGGTCGATGCGCGCGGATGGGACCGCGCGGCGACGACCGAACGGGTGGCAAGGTTCATCGAGCAGCGGGCGGCGCCGAAGGCTGCGGCACGCCGGCAACAGGAGGAACGCGGTGCGCCGGGATGATCCCGGCACCGCAAGGGCGGGTATCCGGCACAGAACCGGACCCGCAGGCAACCGCCGGGCAGGACCGGCACAAGGGAGGAAGACGATGAAAGACCTCAAGCTGACCCGCAGGGCACTGGGCGCGCTGGCCGTGGCCCTGACCTTCGGCACCGCGGCAATGGCGCAGGATTACACGATCCGCTATGCCACGCCCTATCCGCCGAACCACATCTTCAGCCGCGCAGACCAGGCGTATTTCAAGAAGGTCGAGGAAGAAAGCGGCGGGCGCGTCGCGTTTCAGCCCTACTGGGCCGGTGCGTTGATTTCCAGCCGCGAAGGCATGGACCAGCTGGCAACCGGCGTCTCGGACATGGCGTTCATCGCGCCGATCTATTCGCGTTCGGGCAAGGACATCACCAAGTCGATGAGCGGCTGGCTGGACCCCCGGCTGAACCCGGTGCAGAAGGTCGAGCTGTTCTGGCGGCTTTGGGAAAAGTACCCCGAACTGCGCGCCGAGTACGAGGACGTGCACCTGATCGCCGCCCATGCCGGCGACAACATGCACATCCAGACCGCCGACCGCGCCGTGCGCAGCGTCGAGGATCTTGCCGGACTGCGTCTGAAGGCGACCGGCGAATCCGTGACCGTGCTGAACGAGCTTGGCGCGGCCGCCGTGGCGATGCCGATGGGTGAAGTCTATGTGGCGCTTCAGAAGGGCATCCTTGACGGCACCGTCGCGCCCTACGAGACGCTGGTCGGCTTCAAGTTCGCCGAGGTGGTGAAGTACTACACCACCATCCCGATGCCACGCAGCGCCTATGGATCGCGCGCCATGAACCTCGACAGCTGGAACGCCCTGCCCGAGGACATCCAGAAGATCCTGACCGACAACGCCATGTTCTGGGCCGAGCAGATCGACGCTTTTGCCGCCGCGCAGGACGTCGAGGGACTGGAGTTCGGCAAGGCGCAGGGTGTCGAGTTCATCGAGCCCGACGAAGCGACGCTGGAGGCGGTGATCGCGGCGCAGAACAAGGTGTGGAGCGCGCAGGCCACGGCGCTTGACGACATGGGGCTGCCGGGAACGGCGATCATGGAAGACCTTCAGGCCTGGGGCAAGGAGATGCTGGACGCGGCGGGCTGACCGCCTTCGGGCCCGGCGGCGTCATCCGCTGCCGGGCCCATCCTGGATCCATTTACCGCGGAGACACGCCATGCAGTTGTTGCGACGGCTTGCGGCCAACGTCTATTCCCTGATCCTGCTGGTGGGATCGGCAGGCCTGATCGGGCTGATGCTGGTCGTTGGCGGCACGGTCATCTACCGATGGTTCGGCGGCACCTTCCAGGGCAGCTATGAGGTCGCAGAGACCTTTACCATCGTGACCATCACCTCGGCGATCTTTCTGGCCACGGTGAACCGGACCCATGTGGACGTGCGGCTGATCTACCAGGGATTTCCGCGGGCGATGCGGCGCTGGACGATGACCGGCGTCGGGCTGGTCAGCCTGCTGTTCTGGGCGCTTGTCAGCTATTCGGTCTACCGGCTTGCGCTTCGCCTGAGTGCGAAGGGCGAGATCACGGATGTTCTGCGGATCGACATCGTGCCGTTCCGCTGGATGATCGTGGCCGGGTTCGTGGGCGTCACTGTGGTGCTGGCCTACCAGACATGGCGCTGGCTGCTGGGCGACGACCCGGACGCCGAAGGCGGGCATGACCCGTCCGACAGCTATGCGGGATCGGAGGATCGTCATGGCTCCTGAACTTGTCGGGCTGATCGGGTTTGTCGTCCTCTTCGGGCTGATCGCCCTGCGGATGCCCATCGCCTTTGCCATGGGCATCGTCGGTTTCGGCGGCTTCTGGTACATGACCAGCTGGACGGCGGTGACGGGGCGCATGGCGTCCGTCACGTTCGAGCTGATGTCGAACTTTACCTTCGGGGTGCTGCCGCTTTTCCTTCTGATGGCGCAGGTGACGTTCAAGTCGGGGATCGGCAAGGACCTATACGACCTCGCGGCGCGCTGGCTGGGGCACCGTCCCGGCGGACTGGCGATGGCGACGGTGTTCGGTTCTGCCGGGTTCGCGGCGGTGTCGTCATCGTCGATCGCGACGGCGGCCACCTTCGGCATGGTCGCGCTGCCCGAGATGCGGCGGCACAACTATCATCCGCAGCTGGCCACCGGCTGCATCGCGGCGGGCGGCACGATCGGATCGCTGATCCCGCCGTCGGGCATTCTCATCATCTATGGCATCCTTACCGAAAGCTCGATCGGCAAGCTGTTTCTTGCCGGGCTGATCCCCGGCATCCTGGAGGCGCTTGTCTATGTCATGGTGATCGGGCTGCTGTGCTGGCGAAACCCCAAGCTGGGGCCACCCGCGCCAAAGGCGAGCATGGCCGTGCGGATGCGGGCCTTTCTGAAGGTCGGCGAGATCACCGCGCTTATCATACTGGTGCTGGGCGGGCTGATGATCGGCTGGTTCACGCCCACCGAGGCCGCCGCCATCGGGTCGGGCGGGGCGATCCTTATCACGGTGCTGCGCGGGCGGCTGAGCTGGAAGCAGTTCCGCGAAGCCGTGGTGTCGACGCTGATGACGTCGGGGTTCATCTTCACCATCCTCATCATGGCCTTCATGCTGAACGGCTTTGTCGCGCTGACCAACATCCCCTACGCGATCACCGATTTCGTCGAGCACCTGAACATGTCCCCGCTGGGCGTGGTGCTGGTCATCATGGTGATCTATTTCTTCCTGGGCATGGTGCTGGACACCGCCGGCATGATGGCGCTGACCGTGCCGATATTCTTTCCGATCGTTCAGGCGCTGGGGATCGACCCGATCTGGTTCGGCATTCTTGTCGTGCGCGCGATGGAGGTATCCATGATCACGCCGCCGATCGGCATCACCGTCTACGTGATGTCGGGCATTGCCAAGGACGTGCCGCTTACCACGATCTTCCGGGGTGTCCTGCCGTTCGTGGTGGCGGACATCTTCCACATTGCGTTACTGATCGCGTTCCCTGCCATCGTTCTTTTCCTGCCCAACCTGTGAGGGAGGTCATGCAACAGCCGCTTTCGGGCCTGAGGGTCGTCGACTTCACGCATGTGGTGGCCGGTCCGCTGGCCACCCATATGCTGCGGCTTCTGGGGGCCGAGGTCATCAAAGTCGAGTCGCCCGGCGGCGATCCGCTTCGGCAGTATTCGCTGGTGCCCGAGGAACGCGGCATGGCGCCGGCCTTTGTCGGCATCAACGCGGGCAAGAAATCCGTGGTGCTGGACCTGAAGTCGGAAGACGGGGCCGAAGCGGCGCGGCGGCTGATCGGCTCTGCCGATATCCTTGTCGAGAACTTCCGCCCCGGCGTGCTGGAGCGGCTTGGCTTCGGCTTCGAGGCGGCGCGGGCGCTGCGCCCGGGGCTGGTCTATTGCTCGGTCTCGGGATTTGGGCAGACCGGTCCCCTTCGCGATCACCCGGCCATTGACCAGATCGTGCAAAGCATGTCCGGCCTGATGAACCTTTCAGGCTGCGAAGAGGACGGCCCGGTGCGCATCGGGATCCCCATCGTGGACACCTTCTGCGGCGTGATGGCCGCACTGGCCATCGTCTCGGCGGTGCTGCAACGAGAGCGTTTCGGCGGAGAGGGACAATACGTCGACGTGGCGATGCTGGACACAAGCATGGTCATGATGCTGGCCGTGGTGAACCCTTTCCTGCTGAACGGGACGCCCTTTGCAAGAACCGGCAACCGGGGGTTTTCGCGCGCGCCGACAGCCGACACCTTTCCCACGGCCGAGGGACAGATCACCATTGGCGCGGTGCAGGAAAACCAGGTGCGAAGGCTGTTCGAAGCGCTGGGTCGGGCCGATCTGGCAGACGACCCCCGTTTCTCGGACCGGGACGCGCGCATGTACCACGACGACGCCTTGCAGGCTGAACTTCGCGCGGCGCTGGCCGCAAGGCCCGCCGCCGAGTGGGGGCCGATCCTTGCCGAGGCCGGCGTGCCGGCGGGCGAGGTGCTGGATTTCACCGAGGTGCTGTCGCGCAGCTGGCTGGAGGAACGGGACCTGACCCTGACGATCCCCTATGACGGCGCCGAGGCGCAGATTCTGAACGCCGGGTTCCGCTATGCGACGTCCGGTCCGGGCATCGATGCGCCGGCGCCCGACCTGGGCGCGCATGGTCCAGAGGTTCTGGAAACACTTGGGCTGACGGCCCCGCAAGCCCGGACAGCACGCAGCGACTGAGGGGATGCAACGCCGCCATGCGGCAACCCCGCCAAGACGCGGCCAGTGGCCCGGCCCGCGCCCGGATCGGGCCTTGCGCGCTGCTGAGCCCCCGGCACGGGCGGCGACGTACCCGCTTAGGCGTGGCGCTGGACCTCGTCCCTTACCAGGGCCTTGTACAGTTCCCGGATGCGCATCATGACGGGCCGGCTGCCATCGCCGATGGTCTTGCCGTCGATCTCGGCCACGGGGGTCTGCGCGCCGAAGGTGCCGGTCAGGAACGCCTCGTCCGCGCCGTAAGCCTCGTAGAGCGAGAAATTCCTTTCGAAGACCGGGATGGCGTTGGCCCGGCACAGATCGATGACCTTTTGCCGGGTGACGCCGTTCATGCAGTAGTCACCCGTCGAGGTCCAAACCTCGCCCTTGCGGACGATGAAGAAGTTGCAGGCGTTGGTGGTGTTCACGAAGCCATGCGGGTCGAGCATGAGCCCCTCGTCCGCCCCGGCCTGTTCGGCCTGAAGGCAGGCGATGACGCAGTTGAGTTTCGAGTGGCTGTTGAACTTGGGGTCCTGGCTGGTGGGCAATCCGCGCACCTGCGGGACCGAGGCAAGGCGGATGCCGTTGCCCTGGACCGTCTCGGACGGTCTGGAGTGTTCGATGATGGCCACCACGGTGGGGCCGAAGCGGCTGAGTTTGGGGTGCTGGAACGGTTTGGCCTTGCGCCCCCGGGTAATCATCAGCCGGCAGTGCGCGTCCGTCGTCATCCCGTTGGCGGCCGCGGTCCGGTTCAGAAGCGTCTTTATGTCGTCCCGCGTCAGGCCGGGATCGAGCGAGACGGCCTTCAGCGAATTGAAGAGCCGGTCCATGTGTTCATCGAAGAAGGCCCACACCCCGTCATAAAGGCGCATCCCTTCCCACATCCCGTCGCCCAGCATGAAGCCGCTGTCATAGACCGAGACCTTTGCCTCGTCCCTGTGCACAAGCTGTCCGTTCACCCAGATCAGGATGTCGTCGTTGCGGGCATCGTCCTGCGCGTCGTGCGTGGACCGGGCTTCGATGTTCATCGGACAAACTCCACGCTGGCGCAGACCGCATCCATGCCCTTTTGCATGTGGTCCCTGATGTGGTCCATGACACGACCGAGGTTATCGCCCGCGGCAAGGCGAAGGTAATCGTGGTTGGCGTCCATGAACACGCCGCCTATGCCGTGCTGCCGGTTGTGAATGGACATGTAGATCCGGACCAGAGGCGTCAGCTTCTTCCAGTGCGATTGCAGCAGACCGTGGTCGCTGAGATCGTAGATCCAGTCGTGAAACAGGATCTCTCCGTTGACCGCCGCACTGATGTCCTCGGCGCTGCGTGAATGATCGAGGCTATGGTAGCGCGCCCGCAGGTCATCCAGCGCCGCATCGGTCCGCTTTTCCCAGGCCTCCTCGAAGGCAAAGCGTTCAAGGGTCGTGCGCAGGGAATAGAGTTCCTTCAGTTCGCGATGCGAAATCGAGCGCACGCGAAGGCCCTTGTAGGGCTCTTTCACCAGCAGGCCTTCTTCGGTCAGTTGCAGGATCGCCTCGCGAAGCGGGCCCCGGCTTATGTTGAGCCGCCTGGCGAGATCGGTTTCGGTCAGTCGTTCCCCCGGCGCCAGATCGCCTGCCGTAATCCGGTCGCGCAGCATGTCGCGGACTTGTCCGCTCAGCGGCAGGGGGCGAATTGCTGACAGGGTCATGTGGCCTCCGGGGGTGAAGCGGGGCGGACCGATCCGCCCCGGCAATGGTTATCGCATGAAGATCAGTTCTCGCTGGATCGGCGGGCTGTCCGCCGGATCAACACCGAACTCTGTCAGGAATTCGTCGTACCAGCCCTGGATGCGCCCTGTCTCGTACCAGTAGTGGCTGACCGTATCCAGCCAGTCGCGGAAGGTCTTGTCGTCTTCACGACGCACGCCGATGTTGACCGGGGCCGTAAACGCCGGGGTCGGCACCGAGATCACGCCCGAGCCCAGCTTCTGACGGGCCGACAGAAGCGGCGGCAACATCAGCGAAACGGCATCCACGCGGCCCGACTGGAACGCGGCGATTGCCGCTGCGTTGTCGGGGAAGCGCTGAATGTCGGCTTCTGGCGCCATGCGTGTCAGGAACTGGTCCATCGAAGTGGCCTGCGGCACCGAAAAGCTGGTTTCGGCGTTGTTGAGGCCCGCCCATGACGAGGCATCGACGTCCTCGGCGGCCAGCACGGCCTGCGAGATGTAGCCGACCGGGTTCGTGGTGAAGTCGATCACCCGGGCGCGGGACGCCGTGGGCGACAGGAAGTACATCAGGTCGATCTTGTCGGACTGAAGCGCCGCGATCGAGGTGCCCCAAGTCACCTCTACCGTTTCAAGCTCGACTTCGAGCGCTTCTGCCATCTGCTTGCCCAGCGTGATGCCAAGGCCGCCGGTCCATTCGCCGCTGGCGATGTCCTTTGTGAACCAGGGCGGTGCCTGGGTGACGCCGATCCGAAGCGTGCCACGCTCCTGAATGGCGTCCCATGTGGACTGCGCCGTCGCAGCCACGGTGGACAGGGCGAGAACGGCCGTGGCCGCCAAGCCGCTGGTGAGTGTCTTGAGCAGGTTCATCATCATACTCCCTGTTGGTTGGCTCAATCCGGTAACTTGAAAAGCGAGTGTCCGTCGAGGAACTCGCGTACACGCTGTGTCTCGGGTGTCTTCAGAACGGTTTGCGGCGTTCCCTGTTCGAGGATCTGGCCGTCGTGCAAAAAACAGACCTTGTTGGCGACGTGATAGGCAAAGCCGATCTCGTGGGTCACGCAGACCATCGTCATGCCGTCCTCTGCCAGCTGCCGCATGGTTTTCAGGACTTCGCCCACCAGTTCGGGGTCGAGCGCCGAGGTGACCTCGTCGAACAGCATCACATCCGGGTCCATCGCGAGGGCGCGGGCGATGGCCACCCGCTGTTTCTGGCCGCCCGATAGGCGCGACGGATATTCGGGTGCCTTCTCGGCAAGACCGACGCGCGTCAGTTGCGCCATCGCCTTGTCCCGCGCCTCGGCCTTGGAGCGGCCCAGCACGATGACCTGGCCTTCCATGACGTTTTCAAGAACCGTCATGTGTGGAAACAGGTTGAAGTGCTGAAACACCATCCCGATGCGGGTGCGCAGCCGGCAGAGATCGGCCTCGCGGTAGCGCATCCGGCCGCCCTGTTCGGTGCCGATCAGGTCGCCGTTGATGCGCACCTGTCCCGCCGTCGGCTCTTCCATGAAGTTGATGCAGCGCAAGAGCGTGCTCTTGCCCGAACCGCTGGAGCCCAGAAGCACGACAGCCTCGCCATGGGCCACGTCAAGGTCGATGCCCTTCAGGACCTCGAGGTCCTTGAAGCTCTTGTGGAGACCGCGGATTTGTACGGCGTCTGTCATGCGTCACTCTTCCCAAAGCGCCGTTCGAGAACGTAGGTCAGTTGCACCAGCGGAAGCAGTACGACAAAGAACATCAGCGCGACGACCGTGTACGCCTCGATCGGGTTGAACTCGTAAGACGCGATGAGCTTGGCCTGCTGCAACGTCTCGGGATAGGCGACCACCGAGGCCAGCGTCGACATCTTGAACACCTCGATCCCGCGCGACGTCAGCGGCGGCAACATGCGCTTCAGCGCCTGCGGCAGGATCGCCCGACGCATCGTCTGGGGGTAGGTCATTCCGATGGCCTTGCCCGCTTCCCACTGTTCGCGTTCGATGGACTGGATGCCGCCGCGATAGACCTCTGCCGAGAAGGCGATGGTGTTGAGCGTGATCCCGAGGATGGCGGCAAGGAAGGGAGAAACCTCTATCCCGGTCAGCACGGGAAGGGCGAAGAAGAACCAGATGATCTGGACCAGAACCGGCGTGTTGCGGAAGACTTCGACATAGAGCATGGCCGGATAGCTGACCCAGCGCGACTTCGAGTAGCGCAGCATCCCCATGACCAGCCCGCCGCCAAGGCCGAGAACGGTGCAGATCGCGAAAAGCTTGACCGTGCCCCAAAGCCCGATGGCAAGCACTTCCCAATAGATGAAGACCGACGCGAAGTTCCAAGTGTAATCCATGGCTAGCGCAACGTCCCTTCACCAGACTTGGCCAGCCGGTATTCCAGCAGGATGGTAAGCTGCGAGAAGACCAGGATCAGGAAGAAGTACATCACCGCCACCACTGTATAGACCTCCAGCGGGCGGAAGGTCTTGGATGCCAGTTCGTTGGCCTGAAACATCAGGTCGGCGTAGGAGACCGTCGAGATCAGGGTGGTGGTCTTCAGGAGTTCGATCGAGCGTTCCGCGAACGCCGGGATCATCCGCTTGACCGCTTGTGGCAGGATGATGCGCCGCAGGCTTGACCCGCGCGTCATTCCGATGGCCTTGGCCGCCTCCCACTGGCCCTTGTCGATGGAGTTGATCCCGCCCCGGAACACCTCGGCGAAGAAGGCGGACGACTGGATCGAGAAGGTCAGGACAGAGGCCACGAACGGCGTCATCTGCACGCTGATCAGGATCGGCAGGGCGAAGAAGAACCAGAAGAGCTGCACCAGCGGCGGCGTGGTGCGGAAGAACTCGATGATGAACGAGCAAAGCTGGCCAAGGACGGGAATGCGCGACATGCGGCCCAGCGCAAGGCACAGGCCCAGCGGGATGCCGAAGGCCAGCGCCAGCACGAACACCTGAACCGTGTTCCACAGACCCAGCATCAGCAGGTCCATGTCTGCCAGGGTTGCTGCGAAATCCCACTCGTGCACGCGGCCCTCCGACTCTGCTTTCAGAAGCATTGACGGCAATTTGTAGATTGTCAACAATCACCAACATGGAGGCCCCGAGATGAAAAAGCCCAACATCCTCTTCATCATGGCGGATCAGTTGTCCGCCAAGGCACTGCCGTTTCATGGGCACCCGGTCGTGCGGGCGCCGACGCTGTCGCGGCTGGCCGAAGAGGGCGTCGTTTTCGAGAACGCCTATTGCAATTCGCCCCTTTGCGGCCCCTCGCGCACGTCGATGATGACCGGGGTGCTGCCGTCGAAGGCCGGAGGGTTTGACAACGCGCATGATTTCTCTGCCGCGCTTCCGACATTTGCCCACTACCTGCGGCTGGGCGGGTACCTGACGTGCCTGTCGGGCAAGATGCACTTTACCGGGCCGGACCAGCTTCACGGGTTCGAAGACCGGCTGACCACCGACATCTACCCTTCGGATTTCGGGTGGACCCCCAACTGGGCAGAGCCCGAAGCCGGGGTCGGGTTTCAGGACATGACGAATGTTCTGGAGACCGGGCCGTGTCTGCGGTCGATGCAGATCGACTATGACGACGAGGTGGCGACGACCGCGTGCCGATGGCTGTACGACAGGGCGCGCGACAAGGGCGACCGGCCCTTCATGCTGACGGTCTCTTTCACGTCGCCGCATGATCCCTATGTGGCGCGCCCGGAACACTGGGACATCTACAGCGAGGACGAGATCGACCTGCCCCGGGTGCCACCGATCCCGCCGGAGGAAATGGACGCGCACAGCCGGCGCATCCACGCGCATTATTCCATCGGTGATGTCGCGGTGTCCGACGACATCATCCGCCGGGCCCGCCACGGCTATTACGCGTCCATCGAATATGTCGATGCCAAGGTCGCCGCGCTGATGCAGGTGCTTGGGGAAACCGGGCTTGCAGAGAACACGCTGGTGGTCTTCGCCTCGGATCACGGCGACATGATGGGAGAGCGCGGCCTTTTCTACAAGAAGACCTTCTTCGAATGGTCCGCGCGCGTGCCGCTGATCTTCTGGGCGGGCGGGCGGCTGCGCCCCGGCAGAGTAAGCGACCCGGTGTCCCTGCTGGACCTGCTGCCGACCTTCGCGGATCTGGCGGGCACCGCCGACGAGGTGCTTGAGGCCGACGGCACCTCGCTGGTGCCGCTCCTTGGGCAGGCGAGGCTGGGGCCGCGCAGCATCGCGGCCGAATACCTGTCCGAAGGCGTCTTCGAACCGACGTTCATGCTGTTGCGGGGGCATCTGAAGCTGCTTTACTGCGAAAGCGACCCGCCCGTGCTGTTCGACCTCGGCAAGGATCCCGATGAACGCGTCGATCGCGCCGGCGATCCCGCCTATGCCGGAGCACTGGACGCGTTGCTGACAGAGGCGCGCGGCACATGGGACGCGGGCGCGCTTAGGGCAAGGATCATCCGCGACCAGAACCGCCGGCGCCTGATCGACCGCAGCCACAAGATCGGACAGCCACCGGCCTGGGACTTCCAGCCGCGCAGGGACGCCTCGCGCCAATATGTGCGGGCGGGAAAGTGGACGACAGAAGTGGAGGCCCGGGCGCACCTTTCGGTATAGGGCGGCCGGTCAGGCGGGATCGGTCCGGCGTGCCGGGGCCGCCGTCCGGGCGGGTTGCGCGGGTCAGGTCCGGCCGGACATCAGCCAGTTCGGCGGGGATGCGGGGGCCGTGCCCGAAACGGCGGCTTCAGCGCAGTCGCCAAGACTGCCGAAGCGGACGGTGCGCCCGCACAGGCCGGGCGCGTAGTGGGCATACTTGCCCGAATTCGTCATCAGGTTGCGGGCGGCGGGCGGAAAGACGGGTTCGGTGATGGAACACCAGCACAGGTCGGGAATCACCTTGACCCCGCCGGCTTCCAGCCGCGCCACCAGCCCCGACCCGCGCGCCTGTTGCAGGATGTCCCGGCCCAGGGTCACGATCACGTCCGTGCGCGGGTTCCGTTCGCGTCCGTCCAGCAGCCCGGCGAAGCGGGCGACCTCGGGCAGCGAGGCGTGCGGACTGCCGATGGCCACCAGATCGATCCGTTCGGGACCCGAGTTCAGGCTGCGCCACGCCTCTGCCAGATCGGCCGGTGAAATGGCGCGGCTTTCGGCCTGCGGCAGCGGCGCAAGATCCGCTTCTGGCGTGACACCCGCAACGTGGAGCATCGGCGAGGCCGAGGTCGTGCCGAAGGCCGCGCACAATGCGCGAAGGTCGTCGCGGGTCGGTTCAAGGTGGGCCAGTCCCCTGAGCAGCGGCACGCGGTCGGGCGCGAGACGTCCCGCGACCCAGCCGAGCAGGGGCCATAGGCTGTCGTCATGGCCCGCGGGAACCGTGCAGTCGATCACCGACGCCGGACGGCGGCCCCGTGCAAGGTACATTCCGGTGTCGGGCGCGCGTCCGGTCATCGCGACGAACAGGTCGAGGTAATCGGGAAGCTTCGCAGTCTGCGCGCCAAGGACGGAATTTGCGTAGATGACGGCGTTCGATTCCGACCACCCGATCCTTTCGCCCAGATCCGGCACGTCATCCAGAAGGTAGGGGGCACAGGTAAAGGTGGGGCGTGCCCCCATCCTTACATAGGCATCGGCAAGCCGGCTGGCCGCGCTCCGGAACGCGCCGGACATGCCATGTGCATCGCTGTTGGCGCGGTCGACAGAGATCGCGTTGATCGTCGTGGGAATGCTGACCTGCGCGCCGAGGCCGGCCATGTGCTCTGCAAAGATCAGGTTGGCGTCATGGGCGAGGATGCAGCCATCGATATGGCCGCGCGACACGTCCGTCAGGCCGCTGGCGCCAAGTGCGACGGCCATCGTGCAGATCACGTCCATTGCGATCGTCACGGGATCCGCCGGATCGCCGGACAGGCGCGACCGGTCCGAGGCCGTCAATCCGAGATCGGCAAGGCGCACCGGGTGCAGATCGCAGTGTGTTCCCCCGGCGTCCAGCACATTGCCCCTGATCGTGGCCGAGGACGCACGGGAAAGCGTGGCGAAGTCCCCGGGGGACAGGCGCGCCACCGCGACCGGCTTGGCGAACAGGCGCGCCGCGATGACGGCACCAAGGGTCAGAACCTCTTCGGCCGCGGCAAAGATCAGCGCCGCCGGCGCATGTCCGTTCAGCGCAAGCTCCAGCAAGACGCCACTGCCCGAACAGGAGCCGCGGCTGGTGGGCATGGCCACGATCTTTCCCGCCAGCGAGCGGCCATGCCACGGATGATGCACATCTATCACCGTGCCCGTCGCTGGATCGACGCCGCCCCAGAAGCTGAGACCGTCCTCGCAATACAGGATCTCTCCTGCGGCGTCCGCCTCGACGATGAGCTTCGACATGCTTCGGTCTCCTTCGCTGTGGACGGTTGCACCATACGGCGGCGGACACAATTGCCTGCCGGCCTCCGCTTGTCGAAGGCGGGGGTCCGGTCGCAGGCACGGGCCGCGGTGTCAGGGCGTCAGACACCGATCGAGGCAGCGCAGCCAGTTGCCGCGCGCCAGCTTCGCGATCAGCGGGGCGTCGAACCCGTGCGCCGACATCGCCTGAAACAGCCTCGGGACGCCGGTGACATCGCCGACAAGATCGGGCAGCACGCAGCCGTCGAAATCCGAGCCGAGCCCGACGTGATCCTCTCCTGCCTGTTCCATCAGGTGGTCGAGATGGCGCAGGATGACGTCCCATCCGGTCCCTGTGTCGGCGGTGCCATCGGCGTTGAGGTAGAAGGTGGCGAAGTTGAGCCCCACCATGCCGCCCCTTTCGCGGATCATGTGAAGTTGCCTGTCCGTCAGGTTGCGCGGGCTGTCGCAAAGCGCATGGGCGTTGGAATGGGTCGCCACCAGCGGCGCGGAAGAAACTGCCGCCACGTCGTCGAACCCTTTTTCGTTCAGGTGGGACAGGTCGATCAGGATGCCAAGTTCGTCGCAGAGCCGGACAAGGTCCCTGCCCTTCCCGGTCAGACCCGGCCCGATGTCGGGGCCGGCGGGATAGGCCATCGGCACACCGTGACCGAAGATGTTGGGGCGGCTCCAGACCGGGCCAAGCGAACGCAGGCCCATGTCGTGGAAGAGATAGAGCGCGTCGAGGTCCGGGCCGATCGCCTCGGCCCCTTCCATGTGCATGACGCCCGCTATGCGGCCCGCGTCCATCGCAGAGCGGATGTCGGGCACCGAACGGCAAAGCGCGAAATCGTCCGGGGCGGCGCGTTCCATCCAGTGCAAGAGCCCCGCCATCGCCAGCGCCACGGGCTGCGCGGTGGCGTGATCCATCGCCGGGGCCAGCGGCAGGTCATAGGGCGGCCGGGCCATGAGCGCCCTGAAATCGGGCGGAGGACCACTGGAGGCAGGCGGCACGAAGATGGCGAACAGGCCCCCGGCGAAGCCCGCGGCCCTCATCCGTGCAAGATCGAGGTGACCCGCGCCGCCATCGCCCAGCCAGATGGGTTCGCGCGGGGCGGGCGATTTCAGCAGGCGCAGCAGGAAATCGTTATGTCCGTCGAAGAACGGGACAGGGGCTGTCATCGGGCGGTCTCCTCTTTCCGGTTTGCCGTGGCATGGGCTTTCGGCATTGCCAGATGGCCAGAGCAGTGAACGCCCCTGATGTCGAGGTGATCGACGGCCCCGACGATGCCGCCCCGCGCCCGGGTGCGGTCATCAAGATCCGTGCATCGATCACCCTTGCCGGGCGCGGCCAAGGGGCCTTGGGCGTCGTGTGTCCGGCGCCCGCGCATTTGTCCCGGTACGATCTGGCGACCTTCCCGCGTCGGGCCGCGCCGCGGGGGGCCGACAGGATGACATGGGGCGAAGGTCATGGTGGTGTCTCCGGGTCGGGGGCCAAGGCATCAGTGCCGGCCTGTTCGCGCCGCTCCATGACGTGCAGCGTGTCCGACTGGCGGGCCGCCGTCCACTCGATTGCGCAAGGCGATCCGGGTCGGTCGCCGGCCCGGCGCGGCAACGCGGTGCCCCGGCGGCTTCGGGCGGGGTCGGCCCGGTCGAACCGTGGCACGCCAACTCAGGGTGCGGGGTGGCGTGCGCGGCGAAAGGTAGAGGCGCTGCCATCTGCCCGGGATCTCTGGCCGGGCTGCGGGGACCGGGGCTGGTCAAGGTTGCCAGCCGCGGCGGAACCGGGCAGACAGGAAAGCATATGAAACGGGCAGCGGCATGGATCTTGCTTGCGCTGGCGTCGCTGGTGGGCTGGACGGCGCTTGGCCTTCCGGTGGCCGACTGGATGACGGGGCGCGGCTGGTTCGGCTCTTGCTTCGAGGGGGCCTGCGGTTATGTCGCGGTGTTCCTGTTCCTGCCCCTCTGGGCCGTGGGCGGCACGATCGTGACGCTTGCGGGGGTGTGGTGGTGGCGGCGGCGACGGTGACGGGGCGCGGCCGCGATCGGTTCGGGCGCTTCAGGTCGCAGACCGGTCGGGCTTGGTCGTTGGGGCGTTCATGGTGTCCAAGGTCGCGCGGCGTGCTGTCGGCCGTCATGCAGGCGCCGGCCCGGTCGTTCTTGCCCGACGACAGGACTGGCGCGACAGGAACAGGGCCGGTCCGCTCCACCGGACAACGTGCATGAAACCTGCCCACAGGCGAGCTTCCCCGATGAGGCAGTCTGCCTGCCTGAATCGCGCGGCTGGCAGACGTTCGGCATCCATATGGCGACCCGACCGGTCAGGCGGCGGCCCGGGGCAGTCCGCCGTGCCACCGCCGCGACACCCCGCCACGCCTTTTTTGCGCGAATTCCGCGGACTGCGGCGAACCGGCCCGTTGCCCCCCCGCCGCCCTCGGTCTAGACACATTCCAAATCCATGGGACGAGTGCGACTCGTGCCCTGGTCAACGTATAAACAGCCAGGAGGTTCGGCATGGCCGACGCAGCCATCCACGGACACGGACACGAGGACAACCGGGGCTTCTTTACCCGGTGGTTCATGTCCACCAATCACAAGGACATCGGGATCCTCTACCTGATCACCTCGGCGCTGGTGGGCTTCATTGCCGTCGCGCTGACGATCTACATGCGGATGGAACTGATGGAGCCGGGCGTACAGTACATGTGCGACCCGAGCGAAGGCGGCTCTCGCCTGTTCTCTGGCGGGACCGACTGTGCGACGCCCAACGGCCATGTCTGGAACGTGGTGGTCACGGCGCACGGCATCCTGATGATGTTCTTCGTGGTGATCCCGGCGCTTTTCGGCGGTTTCGGCAACTATTTCATGCCGTTGCAGATTGGCGCACCGGACATGGCGTTCCCGCGCCTGAACAACCTGTCCTACTGGCTTTATGTCGCGGGGACGTCGCTGGCGCTGGCCAGCGTGGTGTCGCCGGGGGGCAACGGGCAGTTGGGATCGGGCGTCGGCTGGGTCCTGTATCCGCCGCTGTCCACCAGCGAGGCCGGGTTCTCGATGGACCTTGCGATCTTCGCGGTGCACCTGTCGGGTGCCTCGTCGATCCTTGGCGCGATCAACATGATCACGACCTTCCTGAACATGCGCGCGCCGGGCATGACGCTGTTCAAGGTGCCGCTGTTCGCATGGTCGATCTTCATCACCGCGTGGATGATCCTGCTGGCGCTGCCGGTGCTGGCGGGCGCGATCACCATGCTGCTGACCGACCGCAACTTCGGCACGACCTTCTTCCAGCCGGAAGGCGGCGGTGACCCGATCCTGTACCAGCACATCCTGTGGTTCTTCGGCCACCCGGAGGTGTACATCCTGATCGTGCCGGGCTTCGGCATCATCAGCCACGTGGTCGCCACCTTCAGCCGCAAGCCCGTGTTCGGCTATCTGCCGATGGTCTGGGCGATGATCGCCATCGCCGCGCTGGGCTTCGTCGTCTGGGCGCACCATATGTACACCGTCGGCATGAGCCTGACGCAGCAGTCCTACTTCATGTTGGCCACCATGGTGATCGCCGTGCCCACGGGTGTGAAGGTGTTCAGCTGGATCGCGACGATGTGGGGCGGGTCGGTCGAGTTCAAGACGCCGATGCTCTGGGCGTTCGGCTTCCTGTTCCTGTTCACGCTGGGCGGGGTCACGGGGATCGTACTGTCGCAGGCCGGCGTCGACCGCGCCTATCACGACACCTACTATGTCGTGGCGCACTTCCACTACGTGATGAGCCTTGGTGCGATCTTCGCGATCTTTGCCGGCATCTACTACTGGATCGGCAAGATGAGCGGGCGCCAGTACCCCGAATGGGCCGGCAAGCTGCACTTCTGGGCGATGTTCATCGGGTCGAACATCACCTTCTTCCCGCAGCACTTCCTGGGCCGTCAGGGGATGCCGCGCCGTTACATCGACTATCCGGAGGCTTTCGCCTACTGGAACTACATCTCGTCGATCGGCGCCTTCATCGCCTTTGCGTCGTTCCTGTTCTTCATCGGCGTCATGATCTACACCCTGACGCGCGGTGCGCGGATCACCGAGGACAACTACTGGAACGAGCACGCGGACACGCTGGAATGGACGCTGCCCTCGCCGCCGCCCGAGCACACCTTCGAGACGCTCCCCAAGCAGAGCGACTGGGACAAGGGCCACGCGCACTGACATGCCCATCCATTGGGAAACGCGAGAGGCCCCGGGTTCCGGGGCCTCTTTTTTTGCCGAGGGGCAGCCGCCAGTGGCGCGGCTGAACCTTTGGCCGCACCGGTCGCTGCCGCGCCGGGGCTTTGTACTTTTCATCGGGCTGACCTTTGCCGCGATCCTCATGCCGCTTCTGGCGATGCTGGGCACGGTCGTCCTGTGGGGGATCCTGCCCTTCATGATGGGCGCGCTGGCGCTGGTCTGGTGGGCGCTGGAGCGCAGCTATCGCGACGGGGCGCTGCGCGAGGACCTGACGCTGTGGTCGGACAAGGTAGAGCTTGTCCGGGTCAACCCGCGCGGCCCCGAACAGCGGTGGGAGGCGAACCCCTACTGGGTGAAGGTCGAGATGCACGCCGAGGGCGGCCCGGTGGAGAACTACCTGACCCTGACAGGCAGCGGTCGCGCTGTCGAGATCGGCGCGTTCCTGAGCCCCGAAGAGCGCGCGGCCCTGCGCGGGGAACTGGAGGACGCGCTGCGCCACAGCACACGGGCGCCGGGCGGACCGGCGGGCCGCTGACGCCCCTGTCCATGTGTACCGGCAGGCGACGACGCGCCGACGCCCAAGCGCCTTGCAAGGCGCTTTTCACGCGGTCATCCGCCCGCGTGAAGAAGCCGCTTCGAAGCGGCTTGGCCTAGCCCAGTCGGTCGCGCACCATCGGGCCGACCGCGCCGAAATCCATCTGGCCGGTATAGCGCGACTTCAGCGCGCCGATCACACGGCCCATGTCGCGGATCGAGCTGGCCTCGGTCTCGGTGATGGCCTTTTCCACGGCCTTGCGGATCTCGGTCTCGGAAAGCGGCTTTGGCAAGAAGTCCTGGATCACGGCGATTTCCGCGAGTTCCTGTTCGGCCAGGTCCAGCCTGCCGCCCTCTTCATAGGCGCGCGCGCTTTCCTGCCGCTGCTTTACCATCTTGCCGAGGATCGCGAGGATGTCGGCATCGGTGACGCTGCGGTCCTCGCCCTCACCGCGCAGGGCGATGTCCTTGTCCTTGATCGCGGCATTGATAAGGCGCAGCGTCGACAAACGCTCACCTTCCTTGTTCTTCATGGCGCTCTTCAGCGCTGTCGTGATCCTGTCTTGAAGCTGCATCGGTCGTCGCATCCCCGTTCGCCGGTCCGAAGCCTGCACAATATCCGCGAAGCGATTGCGAAACAACCGTTGTCTTTTTCGCTAACCGTCTGAAATGATTGAAGTTTGAAAATCGTGACCCGGCCTTGACGGACCGGGGGCCGCGGCATAGTTTGCGGCGGATTTAGCCCCAGAAAGGTAAGGCAGCCATGCCCGGCACCCCTGCCCCGACCCGCCCGACCGCCTGTATTGCGCTGGCCGATGGCACGCTGTTCTACGGCCGCGGGTTCGGCGCGGCGGGCCATACGACCGCCGAGTTGTGCTTCAACACCGCGATGACCGGCTATCAGGAGATCATGAGCGACCCGTCCTATGCCGGGCAGGTGGTGACGTTCACCTTCCCGCATGTGGGCAACGTGGGCGTGACCCCGGAGGACGACGAAAGCGCCGAACCGGTGGCCTCGGGCATGGTGGTCAAGTGGGATCCGACGGAACCGTCGAACTGGCGCGCGACGGACCGGCTGGGCGACTGGCTGGCGCGGCGCGGAAGGATCGGGATCGGCGGGATCGACACGCGGCGTCTGACCCGGGCGATTCGGCAGCAGGGCGCACCGCACGTGGCGCTGGCCCATGACCCCGAGGGACGGTTCGACATCGAGGCGCTCGTCGCTGCGGCGCGGGGGTTTCCGGGACTTGTCGGGCTGGACCTTGCCCGGGACGTCACCTGCGCGCAGTCCTACCGCTGGGACGAGATGCGCTGGGCCTGGCCCGAGGGCTATACACGGCGCGAGGGCCCGGGCCACAAGGTGGTGGCGATCGACTACGGCGCCAAGCGCAACATACTGCGCTGCCTTGCAAGCGCGGGTTGCGACGTCACGGTCCTGCCCGCCACGGCGACCGCTGAAGAGGTGCTGGCGCTGGAGCCCGCGGGCGTCTTCCTGTCGAACGGCCCCGGCGACCCGGCGGCGACGGGCGACTATGCCGTGCCGATGATCCGCGACGTGCTGGACAGGTCGGACGTGCCGGTCTTCGGCATCTGCCTTGGCCACCAGATGCTGGCGCTGGCGCTTGGGGCGCGCACGATCAAGATGAACCACGGCCATCACGGGGCGAACCACCCCGTGAAGGACCTGGAGACCGGCAAGGTCGAGATCACCAGCATGAACCACGGGTTCACCGTGGACAGCCAGACCCTGCCCGATGGCGTGATCGAGACGCATGTGTCGCTGTTCGACGGGTCGAACTGCGGAATCCGCCTGGCGGACCGGCCGGTGTTTTCGGTCCAATATCACCCCGAGGCCAGCCCCGGCCCGCAGGACAGCTATTACCTGTTCGAGCGGTTCACCGCAGCGATGCGCGCCCGCGCGGCCTGAGATCTTTACCTTGCGTTAACGCCGGAGGGCCAGTCTGGGACGGCAACGACCCCGGGAGCGGGCATGGCCGTCGTCCAGCTGAGCGCCTATCGCGATGACCCGGCGCACGCCGCGGGCGCGGCGCGCGTGCCCGTCCCGCTGGACAGCGCCGATGCCCGGCTGATCGACGCATATGGCGCGGCGCGCTGTCTTTCGGACGAGGTGCTGCCATGGCGCAGCGCGGGCGCGGCCACTGTGGTGGCCTTTGCCGACGCCGACCGGATCGCCGCGCTCCGCCCGGGGCTGGAGGCGCGGCTGGGACCGGTGCGGGCCGTCCTTGCGCCGGCCAACGGCATCCGCGACAGGATTCTGGCGGCGCGCGGCGCGCGGCTGACGCGTGCGGCAGAGACCGGCCTGCCCGCCACGGACAGCTGCCGTACCCCGCTTCCGCCCGGCGCGCGTGCCGGGGCGCTGGCGGCCCTTTCTGGGCTGGCGGCGCTGGCGCTGACAGAGCCACGAGCGGCGTTCGGGGTGCTTGTGGCCATTGCCTTGATGGCGATGGCGGGCAACGTGGGCCTGCGGCTTCTGGCGGTCGTGCGGGTGATGCTGGCGCGGCGCAGCGGGTCCGCCCCCCAGACCGAGCACGTGCACGCGGTGCGCCCGCCGCCGATGTCCATCATGGTGCCCCTGTTCCGCGAGCGCGCCGTGGCGGAGCGGCTGGTGGCGCGGCTGGGACGGCTGACCTATCCTCGCGGCCTGCTGGAGGTATGCCTTGTGGTCGAAGAGGACGACCACATAACGCAGGAGACCCTGACCGGGATCACGCTGCCCGGCTGGATGCGGGTGATCGTGGTGCCCGGCGGATCGGTCAAGACCAAGCCGCGCGCGCTGAATTTCGCACTGGGTCAATGCCGGGGCGAGATCATCGGCGTCTATGACGCCGAGGACGCCCCCGCCCCCGACCAGCTGGAACGCGTGGCCGCCGCCTTCGAGGCCAGCCCGCGCGAGGTCGCCTGCCTGCAAGGCATCCTCGACTTCTACAACGCTCGGCGCAACTGGCTGTCGCGCTGCTTCACCGTGGAATACGCCAGCTGGTTTCGCGTCATCCTGCCGGGACTGGCGCGGATGGGGCTGGTGCTGCCGCTTGGCGGCACGACGTTCTTCATCCGCCGCAGCGTGCTGGAGGAAGTGGGCGGCTGGGACGCGTGGAACGTGACCGAGGACGCCGATCTTGGCATCCGGCTGGCGCGGCGGGGCTACCGGACGGAACTGATCGAGACCGTGACCGAGGAAGAGGCCAATTCATGGGCCTGGCCCTGGGTCAGGCAGCGGTCGCGCTGGCTGAAGGGCTACGCGATGACATGGGCACTTCACATGCGCGATCCCGGACGGCTTTGGGCGGAACTGGGCGGATGGCGGTTCATGGGTGTACAGGTTCTGCTACTGGGCACGCTGGCGCAATTCGTGCTGGCGCCCGCGATCTGGTCGTTCTGGCTGATGATCTTTGGCCTTCCGCACCCGATGGCGGGGCTGGTGCCGGGTGCCGTTCTGATGGGCCTTTGGGGCGTTCTGATCCTGTCGGAGGTTGTGACGGTGGCCACTGGCGTGCTGGCGGTGTCGCGGCCCGGGCGGCGCTGGCTGCTGCCCTGGGTGCCGACGCTGCACCTGTACTATCCGCTGGCCGTGCTGGCGGTGCTGCGCGGGCTGGCGGAACTGGCCTATCGCCCGTTTTACTGGGACAAGACCGAACACGGCGCGTTCGACGTGGCCGAAGCCACGGACCCCAGCGAAACGGCGCTTTCCGGCCCCGCCCGCTGAGACAGCACGACCACGCCTAGTCGGCGCCATCCTTCGCGGAAGCGTCGTGCTTGAGCCGGGTCTCGAAGGCCCGAGAGATGTGATCCTTCAGCGCCTGGTAGGCCGCGTCACCATCGCGCCGCTCGATCGCGGCGACGATTTCGGCGTGTTCTTCCAGCGCGGTCACCCCGCGCCCATCCACCGCCAGCGAGGTCGTGGCCAGAAGCGCCATTGACCGGTGCACCAGATCAAGCTGCTGCACGAGGTAGCGGTTGTGGCTGGCAAGGTGGATCTGCTTGTGGAACCGCCGGTTCGCGCGGCTGAGCGCGGACGGATCCTGCAAGAGCGCCCGGTCCTCTTCCACCATGTCCTTGAGCACGCTGATCTCTTCATCGGCGGCATGGCGGGCGGCCAGTCTGGCGGCGAGGCCCTCAAGCTCTGTCCGGACGACATAAAGCTCCGCCAGCTGGTTGTGATCGAGCGACGCGACGATCAGCGAGCGCCCGTCACGCGTCAGCAGAGACTGGGTTTCAAGACGTTGCAGCGCCTCTCGGATCGGCGTGCGCGAGACGCCGAAACGTTCGGCAAGTTCACTTTCCACAAGGCGGTCGCCGGGTTTGTAGACACCGACGTCGATCGCTTCGAGGATCAGTTCATAGGCGTCCTTCTGGGGCGCGCGGGTCGAGGCCATCTGTTTCTCCGGCAACAAACCCGGCGAGGATACCCCAGAGGCAGACGTATTCAAGTCGCGCAATGCACCGTACCGGCGCTGGCCGGTTTTTTCGGGCATTTCCAATCGCCGCGCCCGGCCCTAGATTGCACCGCATGGTGGCCGATCGCTTTTCCCATGTCGAAACCTGGGTCTTTGACCTGGACAACACGCTTTATCCTCCGGCGATGCGCCTGTTCGACCAGATCGAAGTGCGCATGACCGCCTGGGTGATGGACGCGGCGGGCGTCGGTCATGCCGAGGCGGACCGGCTGCGCCGCGATTACTGGCGCAGGTACGGCACCACTCTGGCGGGGCTGATGGAGGAGCACGGCGTCGATCCCGGGCCCTATCTGACCCATGTGCACGACATCGACTTCAGCGTGCTGTCGCCCGACCCCGACCTTGCGGCCCGCATCGCCGACCTGCCGGGGCGGCGCATCGTCTATACCAACGGCAGCGCGCCCTATGCCCGGCGGGTGATCGAGGCCCGCGGGCTGGAGGGCCTGTTCGACGCGGTCTACGGGGTCGAGCACGCGGAGTTCCGCCCCAAGCCAGAGCGCGCGGCCTTTGAACATGTGTTCGCAGCGGACGGGCTGAACCCCGCGCGCGCAGCGATGTTCGAGGACGACCCGCGCAATCTGGCCGCGCCACACGAGATGGGGATGCGCACGGTCCATGTGGCGCCCGACCCGGCACCGGCGGATCACATCCACCACCACACCGACGACCTGGCGGCGTTCCTGGGGCTGCTGCGCGGCTGACCGGACAGGTTGCCGCAGTGCGGCAATCTGCGCGAGGCGGGACGCAGGTCGCCGCCTATCTCCAACGAAGCAACCATGGAGACTCCAGATGACCGCACACGACCCGCGCCTTGACGCCCTGACCGCCGAGGCGACCGCCGAAGCACACCCGCAGACCGACACCGCCGAGCGGCGTCAGGTCATCGCGATCCTTGCGGCGGTCGCCGTGCTTGTGGCGCTATGGGCGGCCGCGGTGGCGGTCTTTGGCCTTGCCGGGCTGATCCTGCCGGCCGTTGCGGCGGTTCCGGTGATCTTCACGGGTCTCATCCTTCTGACCTGGAGCTAGGCGGGCGGTTTCGCCGCTTGGACATGGCGCGCAGGCGGCGCTATCTGGACGCACTGGCGAAAGGGGGCCGCGATGGCGCGCGAAACGGTCGATATCCTGATTTCCGGCGGCGGGCTGGCAGGGCTGATTTCCGCCGCCGTCTTCGGCCATGCCGGGTGGTCGGTGCTGCTGGTCGATCCGGCGCCGCCCGTCACCGAGGGCGATGCCGAGGGGTCGGACCTGCGCTCGACCGCGTTCCTGCGTCCGGCGCGCGACCTGATGGCGGGGATCGGCCTTTGGGACGCCCTGGCACCCCATGCCACGCCGCTTGACGTGCTGGAGGCGGTGGACAGCACCGGCTGGCCGCCCGTGGTGCGCGAGCGGCGGGCGTTTCGCGCCAGCGATCTCGGGCCGGACCCGTTCGGCTGGAACCTGATGAACTGGCTGACCCGGCGCGAGGTGCTGCGCGTGCTGGCCGACGCGCCGCGGGTCGAGCTGGCCTATGGCACGGCGTTTCAGGGGATGCTGACCCGCACCGGAGAGGCGATCGTGTCGCTGTCGGGCGGGCGGCGGGTGTCGGCGCGGCTGGTGATCGGGGCGGACGGGCGCAACTCGGCGGTGCGGCAGGCGGCCGGGATCGGCGCGGACACCCGGCGCTACGGGCAGAAGGCGCTGGCCTTCACCGTCACGCATCCGGTGCCGCATGAAAACGTGTCGACCGAGATCTACAACCAGGGCGGCGCCTTCACCATGGTGCCCCTGCCCGACCAGAACGGGCGCCCGGCCTCTGCGATCGTCTGGATGAACCCGGGGCCCAAGGTGCTGGCGCTGGCGGGGATGGAACAGGCGGCGTTCGAGGCAGAGGCGACCGAGCGGTCCTGCCACCTGTTCGGGCCGCTGACGCTGGAAAGCGCGCGCAACGTCTGGCCCGTCATCACCCAGACGGCAGAGCGGCTGACCGCCGAGCGTACCGCGCTGGTGGCCGAGGCGGCGCATGTGCTGCCGCCCATCGGCGCGCAGGGGCTGAACACCTCGCTGCATGACGTGGCGTCGCTGCTGGCGCTGGCCTGTGACGCGCCGGACGATCCGGGCGCGGCGCCGGTGCTGGCGGCCTATGCCCGGTCGCGCGAACGCGATATCGCGGCGCGCGCGGCGGTGATCGACCTGTTCAACCGGGTGTGCCGGTCGGGCGCCGGGCCGGTGCAGGCGATCCGCCGCACGGGGCTAAAGGCCATCTACGACCTCGCCCCGGTACGGCGGCGCGTGATGAAGGCGGGGCTGGGCGGCGCCTGAGGCGCGCGCCCGGTCAAAGGACCGTCAAAGCACCGCGTCGAGCGCCGTTTCCAGCCGCGCCACGCTTGCGTCCACGTCCTTGAGCTTGTCGAGCCCGAAGAGGCCGAGGCGGAAGCTTTTGTAATCCGGGCCCTCGTCGCACATCAGCGGGACGCCCGCGGCGATCTGCATTCCCTGAGCGGCAAAGGCCTTGCCGGTCTGGATCTCGGGCGTGTCGGTGTAGCAGACGACGACGCCCGGCGCGCCGAAGCCGTCGGCGGCCACCGACTTGACGCCCCGTCCGGCCAGTGCGGCGCGGACGCGGCGGCCCTGCTCCCACTGGGCCTCGGCCAGCGCGGCGAAACCCATCTCCTGCATTTCCAGCATGGTATCGCGGAACCCCTTCAGCGCGTCGGTGGGCATGGTGGCGTGATAGGCGTGGCCGCCACCTTCATACGCCTCCATGATCGACAGCCACTTGCCCAGGTCCACGGCGAAGCTGGTGGACTGCGTCTCTTTCACGCGCGCGCGCCCGGCCTCCGACATCATCACGAGCCCGGCAGAGGGCGAGGCCGACCAGCCCTTTTGCGGGGCCGAGATCAGCACGTCGACGCCTGTTGCCTGCATGTCGACCCATGCACAGCCCGAGGCGATGCAGTCGAGCACGAAAAGCCCGCCCACATCGTGCACGGCATCTGCCACGGCGCGCAGGTAGTCGTCGGGCAGGATCAGCCCGGCCGAGGTCTCGACATGCGGCGCGAAGACGACGTTGGGGCGTTCGGCGGCGATGCGGGCCGTCACCTCTTCGATGGGGGCGGGGGCAAAGGGCGCGTCGATGGCGTTGCCCGCGCGGCGGGCCTTCATCACGATTTCCTCGGACGGGATGCTGCCCGCCTCGAATATCTGGGTCCAGCGGTACGAGAACCAGCCGTTGCGGATCACCATGGCCTTCTGCCCCGTGGCCAGCTGGCGGGCGACGGCCTCCATCGCGTAGGTGCCACCGCCGGGGATAAGGGCCACGGCCTCGGCCTTGTAGACGTCCTTCAGGATCGTCGAGATGTCGCGCATGACGCCCTGAAAGGCGGCGGACATGTGGTTGAGCGAGCGGTCGGTGAAGACGACCGAGAATTCCAGCAGGCCATCGGGATCGACGCTGTCGAGAAGGGCGGACATTTGCAGGCTCCTGTCTTTGGTTGCCGCTAACCTAGCCCGGCGCTACGGCGCGGACCAGAGCACCTATACCAAAGGACCGGGTCGGCGTTCTTCGGACAGCAGCACATTCGCCTCGACCTCGCCCACGCCGGGCAGCGTCATGATCCGGCGGCGCAGCACACGCTCGAAATCGGCGATGTCGCGCGCGACCACGCGCAGGCGGTAATCGTACATGCCAAGGACATGTTCGACCGTCTGAACCTCGGGGATGGCGGTGACGGCGCGTTCGAAGTCTTCAAGGCTGACCCGGCCCTTGGTGGCGAGCTTGACGCCAAGGAAGACCGTGACGCCGAAGCCGAGGCGTTCGCGGTCCAGCTCCACCCGGCGGCCGGCAAGGATGCCCGCCTCTTCCAGACGGCGGATGCGGCGCCACGCGGCGGGCTGGGACAGGCCAAGGCGGCGGCCCAGGGCGCCCGCCGACAGGGTGGCGTCCTCGGCCAGCGCGCGCAGGATCTGGCTGTCGATCTGGTCAGGGACGGTCATGCTGGCGGTCATACGGGCAGGCGTTCCTCTGTCTTGATGCGGGCCACGTGCATCAGCGCCTCGATATCGGCGATATGCGGCAGGGTCAGGATGCGGCGCCGGTACACCTGCTGGTAATGCGCCATGTCGCGGGCGATGACGTAAAGGCGCACGTCCACCTTGCCGAGGAAGGTCTGGATTTCCGTCACCTCGGGCACCTCGCGCGCGGCGGCGAGGAATTCGTCAAAGGCGGTGCGCTGGGTCTTGTCGAGGGTGAAGCGCAGCGAGACCTCGACCTCGTAGCCCAGTGCACGCCAGTCGATCACGCCGCGGATGCCGCGAATGATGCCGTCCGCGCGCATCCGTTCCAGCCGCCGCCAGAGCGTGCCGGGCGAGACGCCGGCGCGCTCGGCCAGTTCGGCGTTTGGCAGATCGGGGGCGGCCTGGTACTGGCGCAGGATGCGGCGGTCGGTGTCGTCGAGCATGAATTTTTCACGAAATCAGGTTCTTTCGCATGATCTTTTTCATGGATTGGCGAACGGGTCAAACTGTGAACAGCGCGCTTTGCCCGCGTCGCTATGCTGCGCGGCAATCAAAACGAAGGAAGGACCGGACCGATGCGCGTCTATTACGATCGCGATTGCGATATCAACCTGATCAAGGACAAGAAGGTGGCGATCCTGGGCTACGGCAGCCAGGGCCACGCGCACGCGCTGAACCTGCGCGATTCGGGCGCCAAGAACGTCGTCGTGGCGCTTCGCGAAGGCTCGCCCAGCGCGGCAAAGGCCACGGGCGAAGGCCTGCAGGTCATGGGCATCGCCGAGGCCGCCGCGTGGTGCGACCTGATCATGTTCACCATGCCCGACGAGCTTCAGGCCGATACCTACCGCAAGTATGTCCACGACAACCTGCGCGAAGGCGCGGCGATCGCCTTTGCCCATGGCCTGAACGTGCATTTCGGCCTGATCGAGCCCAAGCCCGGCGTCGATGTCATCATGATGGCGCCCAAGGGCCCCGGCCACACGGTGCGCGGCGAATACGTCAAGGGCGGCGGCGTGCCCTGCCTTGTCGCGGTGCACAACGACGCGTCGGGCCGTGCGCTGGAGATCGGGCTGTCCTATTGCTCGGCCATCGGCGGTGGCCGCTCGGGCATCATCGAGACCGATTTCAAGGAAGAGTGCGAGACCGATCTCTTCGGCGAGCAGGCGGTCCTGTGCGGCGGTCTGGTGGAACTGATCCGCATGGGCTTCGAGACGCTGGTCGAGGCGGGCTACGAGCCCGAGATGGCCTATTTCGAGTGCCTGCACGAGGTGAAGCTGATCGTGGACCTGATCTACGAAGGCGGCATCGCGAACATGAACTACTCGATCTCGAACACCGCGGAATTCGGTGAATATGTCAGCGGCCCGCGCATTCTGCCCTATGACGAGACCAAGGCGCGGATGAAGGCGGTGCTGACCGACATCCAGACCGGCCGTTTCGTGCGTGACTGGATGCAGGAATGCGCCGTGGGCCAGCCGTCGTTCAAGGCCACGCGCCGGCTGAACGACGCGCACCAGATCGAGGCCGTGGGCGAGACCCTGCGCGGCATGATGCCGTGGATCTCGGCCGGCAAGATGGTCGACAAGTCGAAGAACTGACCGCCCACGCGGGCGATGGTACGGCCCCGGCGGATCGCCGGGGCCGTTTTCGTTGCGCCCCGGTCAATTCTGGTCCGCGTCCCCGGCCTTTCCCTTGTCCGAGACGGGCGCATCGGTGCACCATGACGCCCCGCGCGCCTGCCAGATCACCGCGCCGGCATCGGCGCGAACGGTGATCTGCTGATCCTCCTGCTCTACCCGGTCGGCCGGAAGCAGGTTGAGAAAGAGAAAAAGCGCTGCACTTGTCAGGCACATGGCAAGGGGTCCTTCGGTTGCCCGCGTTCGACTGCGGGTCCGGGGTTCTTTGGCGGCGGCACCGGGACCAGCCGAAAGGCCCCTGCCGCGGCCCTGAGTGTCACAGGTTGGGACGTGCAGTGCAAATCGCGGGCGATCCGCGGCGAAACGGGCGCGGCCATGGCGCACCATATGGTGAACATGTTCAAGACCTGCTAGGGTCCATCCGGCGTGCTCTGCTGCGCGTCCGTCATACTCCGAGGCACCCTTGGCCCTGTCCCGTCCGACGCTTGCAGACTGGCTTTCCCTTCTGACCCTTGGCATCGTCTGGGGGGGATCTTTCGGCTTTGTCAGCGTCGCGCTGGAAGGCTATGGCCCGGTGACGGTGGCCACGGGACGCGCTGTTCTGGGGGCAGTCGCGCTTGTGTCGCTGGCGATCCTGCTGGACCGCCCCTTGCCCCTTCGGAACCGGGCGCTCTGGCGTCATCTGGTCCCGATCGGTATCATTTCGTCGGCAGTGCCGTTCTTCCTTCTGAGCTGGGGCCAACAGCATGTGCCCAGCGCCTTTGCGGGCCTGAGCATGAGCGCCGTGCCGCTTTTCGTGCTGCCGCTGGCGCATTTCTTCGTCAACGAACCGCTGGAACGCCGTCGCAGCCTTGGATTCCTGATCGGGTTTTTGGGTGCGGCGGTTCTGATGCTGCCCGGCATGACGCTGGCACCCGAGGGCCTGCTGGACACGCTGGGCCGGCTGGCCTGCCTTGGCGCCGCCTGCGCCTATGCGGTGTCCTCGATCCTGGTGCGGCGGGTGCCGCCGATGGACCCGATCGCACTGGCCGCTCTGACGCTTTCGGTGGGGGCCATCCTGATGCTGCCCGCCATGCTGGCGACAGAAGGGCTGCCGGAATGGTCGGGCCCGCGTCCTGCGCTGGCGCTGATCTTTCTGGGGCTGGTGCCCACGGGCTTTGCCGCGCTTTTGCGCGTCACCGTGATCCGCAGCGCGGGACCCGGGTTCCTGACGCTGGTGAACTATCAGATCCCGCTTTGGGCGATGGCCTTCGGCGCGCTGTTTCTGGGCGAAGTGCTGGAACCACGGTTCTTCGCGGCGCTGGCGCTGATCGTGCTGGGGCTGGCGATGACCCAGTGGGCAGACCTGGGCGGGCGGGCAAAGCGGATGGGCGGGCCTACTCGGCCGCCGTCAGCGTGATCGCCTCGACCTCGGCCACGATGCCGTCGACCACGTCGGTCAATAGCGCCTGATCCTCGCATTCGGCCATCACCCGGATAAGCGGTTCTGTCCCGGACTTGCGGATCAGCAGCCGACCGGACCCGTTCAGGCGCCTTTCTGCCAGAGCGATGGCATCCTGCACTCGGACCTCGGCCAGCGGTTCCTGCCCGACGCGGTATCGCACGTTCTTGAGAAGCTGGGGCACACGGGTAAAGACATGGCTGAGTTCGGACGCACGACGGCCGGTGGCCACCATCTCGGCCAGGAATTGCAGGCCGGCGATAAGGCCGTCGCCCGTGGTGGCATAGTCGGTCATCACGATGTGGCCCGACTGCTCGCCGCCAAGGTTCCAGCCGCCCTGCCGCATCCGCTCGACCACATAGCGGTCGCCGACGGGCGTGCGTTCCATCCGCATCCCGTTGCCGACGAGGAAACGTTCGAGCCCGAGGTTCGACATGACCGTGGCCACCAGCGTGCCGCCGGCGAGCCGGTCCTCTGCCATCCAGCGCGAGGCAAAAAGCGCCATGATCTGGTCGCCGTCGGCCACCGCGCCGGTTTCGTCCAGGATGATGACCCGGTCCGCGTCGCCGTCGAGGCAGATGCCCACATCGGCGCCCGCGCGGCGCACGGTCTCGGCCGCAAGTGCGGGATGGGTAGAGCCGCAGCCCGCGTTGATGTTGGTGCCGTCGGGATCGACGCCGATCGGGATGACCTCTGCCCCCAGTTCCCACAGCACCTCGGGCGCGGCCTTGTAGGCGGCGCCGTTGGCGCAGTCGATCACGACCTTCAGACCCTCAAGCTTGCCGCGGCCCGGAAAGGTGGTCTTGGCGTATTCCATATAGCGCCCGCGGCCATCGTCGATCCGGCGCGCACGGCCGATGTTTTCCGGAGCACAGGGCGCGATTTCCGCTGCGACCATCGCCTCGATCTCGGCCTCGGCCTCGTCCGACAGCTTGAAGCCGTCGGGCCCGAAGAACTTGATCCCGTTGTCATGGTGCGGGTTATGGCTGGCCGAGATCATGATGCCGAAATCGGCGCGCATGGAATGGGTCAGAAGCCCCACGGCGGGCGTGGGCACCGGACCCAGAAGGAGCACGTTCATGCCGGTGGACGTCAGCCCGGCGGTCAGCGCATTCTCGATCATGTAGCCCGACAGGCGCGTGTCCTTGCCGATCACGACGCGGTGGCCACGCGACCTGTCCTTTCGGAAATACCGCCCCGCAGCCGCACCCAGTTTCAGCGCAATCTCGGCGGTCATGGGGTAGGAGTTCGCCTGACCGCGAACACCGTCGGTTCCGAAAAGCTTTCGTGTCATTCTGCTGTCCCGATATGCATTGCCGCCGCAAAGAGACGAACTGCCTGTTTTGTTTGTTTCATATCATGAACGCGGCAGATCTGAACACCCTGCTGCACTGCCGCAAGCGCAACGGCGATGGATCCGGGCGCACGATCGGCGGGATCCGGCGCGTCTCCGAGCGTGCCGATGAAGCGCTTGCGCGACGCGCCCAGCAGGATCGGGCAGCCCAGCCCGTGGAACAGCGACAGCCCCCGCAAGAGCGTCAGGTTATGCGCGATCGTCTTGCCGAAGCCGATGCCGGGATCGACGATGATCTGCGCGCGGGCAATGCCCGCGGCTTCGGCCATCGCCACCCGCTCTGCCAGGAAATCGTAGACGTCGAGCAGGACGTCGTCGTAATGCGGATCGTCCTGCATCGTCTTCGGATCGCCCTTGGCGTGCATCAGACAGACCGGCACCCGCCGCTCTGCCGCCAGCGGGGCAAGCGCCGGATCATGGGAGAAAGCGGCCACGTCATTGACCAGCGCCGCGCCCGCGTCCAGCGCCGCGCGCGCCACCGCGGCCTTGCGCGTGTCGATCGACACGGGGGGCGCGCCGGCTGCGGACAGGGCCGCGATCACCGGCACCACTCGTGAAATTTCGTCTTGGGTTTCAACCGTGTCGGACCCGGGCCGCGTGGATTCGCCGCCGATGTCGAGGATATCCGCCCCCTGCCCTGCCATCGCCATGGCATGGGTCACCGCGGCATCGCGGTCGTGGAACTGGCCGCCGTCGGAAAAGCTGTCGGGGGTCACGTTGACGATGCCCATCAGGCGAGGCCGATCAAGCGCCATGCCAAGCAGCGGTGCGCGGGGTGTCCAAAGCGCAAGCACAACCTCTGCGGGAATATCGGCGGCCGGGACCACGGCCGGCAGATGGCCGCGGCGCAAGTGCTCGACATGGGTGCACCAGGCCCAGCCACCGGCCAGCGCCAGCGCGTCCCCGGGGCGAACCGGGCCGGTCTGGGCAAGCGGTCGGAAGTAGTCGGTCATCTCGGTGTCCCCGGCCTGCACGGGCGATCGAGGCGCCCCAATGCTCAGAACAGCGCCGCAGCGTCCAGCGCAACGGCGCGGCGTGGCAGGTCGCCCTTGATCGGCGGATCCATGCCGACGGCCACCAGTTCCTCGGCATGGGTCAGTGCCGCGAACCACGCCACCAGCGCCGCCGAGTCGCCGGGCTGCGCCGAAGGACCGTCGATGGCATCCAGCACGATCTTCGACGGCGCCCAGACGCAAAGCTGGCCGTTCTTCATCGCCCAGTCCAGTTCGGTGCGTGTGCCCACCACGACGCAGCGCCGGTCGCGGCCCGCCAGCACCCATGCGTTCTGTTCGATGGCCAGAAGATCGATGCGCCGCTGTGCCGCCGGGGCCGCCGCTTGCGGCGCGGGGCTGTCGGCGGGGCCGACACACAGGATCACCGGACGGCCATCGGCAACGACGCCGTCGATCCAGTCTGTCAGCCGGTGTGAGGCCAGCGCAGCATTCGACAACAACACCACAGTCGGATGCGGGGCAACGGTCGCGTCCTCTTCGCTAACGGGGCGAAGCGGGGCCTGCCCGCGGGCCCGCACGATCTCGACCCCCAGCGCACCCGGCCCGCGGTCGAGCTTTTCCACGCGAACGAAGACGCGCACTGCCTGCGGCGCGGCAAGGATGCGATCGGCAATGCGCTCTGCCAGCGTTTCCAGAAGGTTCAGGCGCTCGGACGCCAGTTCCGCGTCGATCGCTTCTGTGATGGTGTCATAGCTGAGAATGCGGTCGACGTCGTCATCCAGCGGCGCCGGCGCCGGCCGCACCTCGACCACGATGTTGAAGCACAACCGCTGCTGGCGCCCACGCTCGGCCTGAAAGGCGCCGATGTCTGCGCTGCGGATGTGATCGCGCAACGAAATGCGGTCATGCGCGGCGGCAGGCGCTGTGGCGGCGGCGCGGGCCTCGGGGTGATCGAAGGCCAGGCGGATATCGGTGGTCATGGACGAGTCTCCCGGTTGGCGCAGCCATAGCTTGTTCGCAGGCGCGGGGCCATGTCCGGGAACGGCGCAGGCAGGGGCGGAAACGACGCAGAGATGCGTCAACCCTTGGTCGTGCGGCCCTTGCGGTAGAAGTGGTGCACGCCGATCGTGGCGGTGCGCAGGAAGACGCGCGCCCAGTTCGGCGACACCTCGACCGTGTGGTAATGCGTGGCGCCCTTGGTCAGCGTCCGCTCGGCCCCGTCCAGCATGATGCGGGAAATCTTGCCCAGCATCTCGTATGTGCCACGCTCGCGGATCGTTTCGGCGTGGCCGTCGCAGGTATAGGTGAACTGGCAGCGATAGCGTTCGCCGGTGCCCTGGTGCACGACGCCGCAGACGGTCGAGGGATAGTCGGGATGATCCACGCGATTCAGGATCACCTCTGCCACGGCGAACTGGCCCTTCACGCTTTCGCCGCGGGCCTCGAAGTACAGAGCCTCGGTAAGGCACTGCCACTGGTTTGCACCGTTGGCGTTCGGCAGGCCGCGCAGCCAGTCGCGGCTATACACGATCTCTGACCCGCCCGCAGCCGGCCGCGCCACCGGGGCAATCGCCGACAGGCGCTCCAGCCGCTCGGGCCGGACTGCGGCCACGGCCGACCGTTCGGCAGCGAACAGGTCGGCCACATGGGCACGCAGGTCAAGGCGCGGGTCGTTGGACTGGCCGATCGTTACGTCGGCACGCGCACCAGCCGAAAGGCCGACGGCCGCGGCCATGGCCGCGATCCATACGCAGTGTCGTCTCATTGTCCCTCCAGGCGTCCGAAGACTTTCGTTTCGGCAGCGTGATGGGAAAATATGCAGAAAATAGTCCAAGAGTCTACCCTTGCCCCCGCCCGGCAAATGGCGCCTCTGACCCCCCATTTCGATTTTCGCAAAAGACACCGCATCTTGCGGCCTGACGTGAAAGTAAATCCACCCGTGGGGGCCGCCGAGCGGGTGCTGTGGCGGCGATCCGCCCTAGCCCCTGGGGCGCGGCTCGGTCAGCGCAAGATGGGCGGCGGCCAGCCGCGCGACAGGCACGCGGAAGGGTGAACAGGACACGTAATCGAACCCCGCGTCGCGGCAAAAGGCGATGGATTCTGGGTTTCCGCCATGCTCGCCACAGATCGACAAGACCACGTCGGGACGGGTGACACGGCCCCGTTCCGCGCCGATGGTCAGAAGCTCTCCGACCCCGTCAATGTCGAGCGTGTGGAACGGATCCTCGGGAAAGACGCCCTGATTCACGTAGTCGGACATGAACCGCCCGGCATCGTCGCGCGACAGGCCATAGGTCATCTGCGTCAGGTCGTTGGTGCCGAAGGACAGGAACGCCGAATGCGCCGCGATCTCGCCCGCACGCAGGGCGGCGCGGGGCGTTTCCACCATCACGCCAAGCCGGTAGGTGAAATCGACGCCGCGCTGGGTGCGCACCGCGGCGGCCACTGCGTCGATGCGGGTCTTGACCAGTTCCACCTCGCGCTTGGCGCTGACCAGCGGGATCATGATCTCAGGCACCACCGGATCGCCCCAGCCCGAAGCCTCGATCGTGGCCTCGAAGATGGCGCGCGCCTGCATCTCGTAGATTTCCGGCACCGTGATGCCCAGCCGCACGCCGCGCATCCCCAGCATCGGGTTGAATTCGCTCAGCGCCTCGACCCGGCGGGTGACATCGGCGATGGGGCGGTCCAGCGCCTCTGCCAGCGCCTGCATCCCCTCGCGGTCGGACGGCAGGAATTCGTGCAGCGGCGGGTCGAACAGACGAATGCAGACCGGCTGGCCCTGCATGATCTTGAACAGCGCCACGAAATCCCGCCGCTGCATCGGCAGCAGCAGGTCAAGCGCCGCCGCGCGGTCCTCTGCCGTGTTGGCAAAGATCATCTCGCGCATCACGGTCAGGCGGTCTTCCTCGAAGAACATGTGTTCCGTGCGGCAGAGCCCGATGCCCTGCGCCTCGAAATCGCGGGCCATCTGCGCGTCTGCGGGGCTGTCGGCGTTGGCGCGCACGCCGATGTCGCGCACCGCGTCGGCCCAGGACAGAAGCGTGCGGAACGCGTCGTCCAGCGCGGGTTCCAGCAATTCGGCCGCGCCGGCCAGAACCTGCCCCGTGGTGCCATCGACAGTGATGATGTCGCCCTCGGCGAACTGTCGGCCACCCGGCGCGATCAGGGTCTTGCGCCGGTGACTGAGCTGCATGCCCGTCGCCCCCACCACGCAGGGCACGCCAAGACCGCGGGCGATCACCGCCGCGTGGCTGGTCACGCCGCCACGCTCTGTCAGGACACCGGCGGCGGCATGCATGCCGCGGATGTCCTCGGGCGCGGTTTCGCGACGCACAAGGATGCAGGGTTCGTCCCGGGCGGCGCTGGCCTGCGCCGCTGCGGACGTGAACACGATACGCCCCACCGCAGCGCCGGGACTGGCGGCGATGCCACTCAGGACAGTGTCGCGGGGACCCCGCGGATCGACCTGCCGGTGCAAAAGCTCGGACAGCGCACGGGGCGCAATGCGCAGGATCGCCTCTTCGCGCGGAATGATCCCGTCGTCGGCCAGACGCACCGCGATACGCACCGACGCACGGGAACTGCGCGCCACCCGCACCGCGTCGAGGATGCGCAACGTGCCGGATTCCAGCGTGAACTCGATCTGCATTTCCTCGCGCAGACGTTCCCGGCAAAGCGCGCCATAGCGGACGAGGTCGGAAAAGCAGGCGTTGCAGCGGTCTTCCAGCGAGGGGCCGCGCGGATCGCGCGTCAGGTAGATGGCGCCCGCCCCCTTGGCCAGCGCGTCGCGCCCCTGCGATTGGCTCAGATAGCGCCCCGTGATCTGCGGAAGGCCGGTCGTCGGATCGACGAACTGGATGACACCCGCGCCGGATTCCGGCGCGCCAAGACCCAGCGCCATGTCTTGCACCACAAGCCCCAGACCCGCATCGGCGGGCGCGCCCTTGGCCTGCCTCAAAAGCCGCGCCGTCGTACCCTCCCAGGCACGTGCCATCGAACGCAGAACACCCGCCAGCTGCATCGCGGGGTCCTGCGGAAAGGGCTCGTCGGTTTCTTCCTCGTAGGCAAACAGCGCGCGGCGCAGCGCCTCGGCATCCGGGCGATCTGGCAATTCGAACATTTCGGGGTCAAGCCGGGCCACATGGATGGAAAACGCTTGCACGAAACGAAGATAGATCGCAGTGGCCGCCTCTTCCCCGATCCGGTCCGACAACTGCGCGTGGCGGGCGTCGCACATGCCGATGTTCAGGATCGCGCCGGGGCCGCCCCAGTCGGGATCCTCGGAACTGGGGCGCACCGACAGCAGCGGATCAGGTCCGAATTCCGCAAGCAGGTCAGAAATGTCGGGCATGTGGCCCGCGGCGATGCCGTGCACGGTTGCAAACGGCAGCGCCACCGTGCGCGGCACCGGCAACTCCAGCCGGATCAGGCGTTGCAGGCATTTCGCACGCCCACCGTGAACGCTCGTTTCAATCGGCGCCTCGGGCGTGATCCGGGAAAACGCTTCGCTTCTATGGTGTTTCTGCACTGCAGCATCCTTGCCGTGGTGCAGCAAGGATAGCGTCGGGCGCAGTTAGCGCAAGCACTGCCTGACAGGTGCGGCTGTCCGTCCCGCCTGACGGTCAGCCTTCGATGCGGGTCAGGTCGGCCACCGACAGACAGATGGTGCGGATGCGCGACAGAAGGTTCAGGCGGTTGCGCCGGATGATCTGGTTGTCGGCGTTGATCTGTACCGCCTCGAAGAAGGCGTCGATGGGCGCGCGCAGGGCGGCCATGGCCTGCATGGCGGTCTCGAAATCCTCTGCCTGCATGGCGGGGGCGATTGTGGCCTCGGCGGTGTCGAGCGCGGAAAACAGCGCCTTTTCCGCGTCGTGCTCGGCGAATTTCACGTCCGCGCCGAAACTGTATTCGACGCCGTCCTTCTCCTCGGCCTGGGTCAGGATGTTGTTGGCGCGCTTGAAGCCCTGCAACAGGTTTTCACCGTCGTCGGTCGTCAGGAAGCCCGCCAGCGCGTCCGCCCGCTTGACCAGAAGGGCGAGGTCGTCGTTGCCGGGCGTCGCGCCCCCCGGCGCACCATGCAAATCCCCGAGGCAGGCGTCGATCACGTCATGACGGATGCCCGTGTCGCGAAGGTGAACCTTGAGCCGGTCGTGGAAGAAGGACAGCAGGTCGTCGTCCGCGCCTGCCGGCGCAGTCTCGGTCTGCGCGGTTCGCCCCGTCCCAAGAAGCCCCGCAAGCGCCACGCGATGCCCATTCTCCAGCACCAGCCGGATCACCCCCAGCGCCGCGCGGCGCAGCGCGTAGGGGTCCTTGGACCCGGTGGGCCTTTCGTCGATGGCCCAGAAGCCCGTCAGCGTGTCGATCTTGTCGGCCAGCGCCACGGCGACGGACACGGGGTGCGCCGGCACCGCGTCGGACGGGCCAAGGGGTGAGTAATGCTCCTGGCAGGCCTCTGGCACGCCGTCGTCATGGCCTGCATTTTTCGCGTAATAGCGCCCCATGACGCCCTGAAGCTCTGGGAACTCGTAGACCATCTCTGACGTCAGGTCGGCCTTGGCGATGCGCGCGGCCTCGTCGGCAAGGTCGGGCCTGGCCCCCACCATGGGCGCGATCTCGCGCGCCAGCGCCGCGATGCGTTCCACCCGGTCCCACTGGCTGCCCAGCTTGCGGTGGAAGGTGACGGCGCGCAGATCCTCGGCCATGCCCTTGAGCCCGACCTGACGAACCCGGCGCAAGTCGTTCTCCCAGAAGAATTTCGCGTCCGACAGCCGGGCCGACAGAACCTTCTGGTTGCCCGCAAGGATCGTGGCCCCGTGATCGGCGGTCTCGGTGTTGGCCACGGTAATGAAACGCTCGATGCGCCCCGTCTTGGGGTTACGGACCGAAAAGAATTTCTGGTGCTCTTTCATCGAGGTTTGCAGCACCTCGGGCGGCAGGTCGAGGAAATCGGCCCCGATTTCGCCCATCAGCACCACGGGCCATTCCACCAGCCCCGCGACCTCGGCCAGAAGGCCCTTGTCCTCGACCACTTCCATCCCCTGGGCAAAGGCCAGGGCCTGGGCGTCATGCCAGATATGATCGGCCCGTTCCTGCGGGTCGAGGATCACATGCGCGCGCTTCAGTTTTGCGGCGTAATCCTCGAAATTCGTTACGGAAAACACATCCGGCGCATGAATCCGGTGGCCGCGCGTCGTGGCCCCGGCGGCGATGCCGTCGATCTCCAGCGGCACCACCTCGGACCCGGCCTCGTCATGCAGCAGGCAGACGATGGTGTGCAGCGGACGCACCCAGCGCAATGTCCCAGATCCCCAGCGCATCGACTTGGGCCAGGGGAAATCGCGCACGGTCCGCTCCAGCACTTCTGCAACAATCGCGGCGGCGGGCCGGCCGGGCCGCTCTATCACGGCGAACCAGACCTGACCCTTCTTGTCGTCGCGCGCTTCCAGCTGGTCCTTCGTCAGCCCGGTCGAGCGCAGGAAGCCCTCCAGCGCCTTTTCGGGGGCGTCGGTGCGCGGGCCCTTGCGCTCCTCTCGCAGCGTCGGACTTTGCGCCAGCAGCCCCTCGACGGCCAGTGTCAGGCGGCGCGGCGTGGCGAAGGCCCCGGCATGGGCATAGGTCAGACCGGCCTCGACCAGACCGTCCGTGACCAGCTTTTTCAGGTCGGCCGCGGCGCGGGCCTGCATCCGGGCGGGGATCTCTTCGGAAAAGAGCTCGATCAGAAGGTCGGGCATCGCGCCTCAGTCCTTGTATGTCTCGTTAAGCTGGTGCCATGCATAGGCGCGGCCGTCGTCGAAGACCGCCACGACCCGGTCCACCCCGTCGGAGATGTCGCGCTCGCCCAGATAGGCGATGGCGCGCCCGTCCTCCAGCGCGGCGCCGATGGCGGCGGCGTCGAAGCAGTCGAACCAGCCCGGCGCCACCAGCGGCACCGCGTCGTCCTTTATCACGTAGGTCTCTGTCAGCGTGGGCGTGGAATAGGCGGTGGTGAAACACGCCCGGAACCGCAGGGGCGAACTGCCCGCGTCGATCGCCTGAAGCCCGGCGACGGGAATGGGCTCTGGCTGGCCGGTGGCGACATTGGTCAGAAGAATGTCCACCTGATCCGCCGAAACGCGTTCATAGAAGGCATGGACCTGCAACCAGTACATGGCCGCGCCCCCGACAACCGCAGAGCCGATCAGGAACATCGCAATGACCTTTCCGTTCATGGGGCGGCCCGGCGCGTCATTGCGTCCACCCCCCGGCCTCTGTCTGGACGAAGGCGTCGGCGCAAAGCTTGGCCAGCGCGCGCACCCGTCCGATATACGCCTGCCGCTCGGTGACAGAGATCACGCCGCGCGCGTCCAGCAGGTTGAACAGATGGCTGGCCTTGATGCACTGGTCATAGGCCGGGTGGACCATGATGATGCGCTTGCCCGTCTTGGGGTCGTCCGCCGGTTCGCCGAGGATGCGGGCGCATTCGGCCTCGGCCTCTTCGAAGTGGCGCAACAGGACCTCGGTGTCCGCGATGTCGAAGTTCCAGCGGCTGTATTCCTGCTCTGTCTGGCGGAATATATCGCCATAGGACAGCGCGATGGGCGTCTGCGGGTCGTTGAACGGCATGTCCATGACGTGATCGACACCAAGCACATACATCGCAAGGCGTTCGAGGCCATAGGTCAGCTCTCCGCTGACGGGCTTGCAGTCATGGCCGCCGACCTGCTGGAAATAGGTGAACTGGCTGACTTCCATCCCGTCGCACCAGACCTCCCAGCCAAGGCCCCATGCGCCCAGCGTGGGGCTTTCCCAGTCGTCCTCGACAAAGCGGATGTCATGCACGGCGGCATCGATGCCGATGGCCGCCAGACTGCCCAGGTACAGCTCCTGGAAATCGGGGGGCGACGGCTTCATCAGCACCTGGAACTGGTAGTAGTGCTGAAGCCGGTTGGGGTTCTCGCCATAGCGCCCGTCGGTGGGCCGGCGCGAGGGCTGGACATAGGCCGCGGCCCACGGCCGGCTGCCCAGCGCGCGCAGCGTGGTTGCGGGGTGAAAGGTGCCCGCGCCGACCTCCATGTCGTATGGCTGCAAGATCGCGCACCCCCGCGCGGCCCAGTAGGACTGCAGTCGGAGGATGATGTCCTGAAAGCTCGTCGGTCGTGCCGCCTGGTCCGCCATCGCCTGCCCCGCCCGGAAAAACGCGTTCTCCATAGGCAACAGCCGCGCGGGGGTCAATCGGCGCTCACGCACTATTTGCGTGCATCCGCCCGACCCTTTGCTAGGATCGCTCCCGATTGCGGAAGTCCAAGTCAGAACAAGGAAAACGGTACACTCATGCGACAGCTTGTCTTTACGGTCCTCATCAGCCTTGCCGGGATGATTTCTGCCCGCGGCGCCGAGGCGCAAACAAGCTGGGTGCAGCTTGAGGCGCACCTGAGCCTGACCACGGCCGAACAGGCGGCGCGCGAATACGACGCCGAGTTGGACAACGTGGCGGGCCTGACGCTCGGCGGTGGCTGGTACAGCGTTGTCCTCGGGCCGTTCCAGACCGACGAAGCCCTGCGCATCCTTGCCGACCTGCGCGCGCAGGGCCGCATTCCGCAGGATGCCTTCCTGACCGACACAAGCTTTTACCGCCAGCAATTCTATCCCGCCGCCGGCGATGCGCTAAGCATCGCGCCCGCTGCCCCGGCTGCGGAGACCGCCGCCCCCGAGGCGGTCGCCGAGACCCCAGAGCCCGCCCCCCAGCCAGAGATCGTGGCCCAAGCCCCCGCGCCGGAACCCGAGCCCGAACCGGTGGTGATCGTCGAGCCCGAATTGCCAGAGGAAACCCCCGCCGAGGCCCGCCGCAGCGAGGCGCAACTGACCCGCGACGAGCGCGCGGAACTTCAGATCGCGCTGCAATGGTTCGGCTATTACCGTGGCGGGATCGACGCGGCCTTCGGCCCCGGAACACGCGGCTCGATGGCCGCCTACCAGGCCGATATCGGGGCGGAACAGACCGGCGTCCTGACCACGCGCCAGCGGGCGCGGCTTTTGTCGGAATACAACGAGATCCTGACCTCCATCGGCTTTCAGACCGTGCGCGACGAAACCGCCGGGATCCAGATCGACCTGCCGCTTGCGATGGTGTCCTTCGACCGCTACGACCCGCCCTTCGCCCATTACGTGACCGCGAATGACAGCGGCGTGCGCGTGCTTCTCATCAGCCAGGCTGGCGACGAGGCCACGCTTCTGGGCCTCTACGACATCATGCAGACGCTGAAGATCGTGCCCCTGGATGGCGAGCGGGAACGCCGCCGCGGCAGCTTCATCCTGACCGGCGAAAACGCCGAAATCACGTCCTACACCTTTGCCACGCTCTCGAACGGCCACGTGAAGGGCTTTACCCTGATCTGGCCCACCGGCGAGGATCGCCGCCGCGACGTGGTGCTGGAGCGGATGCGCGACAGCTTCAGCCCGCTGGCGGAATTCGTGCTGCCAGAGACCGTGGGCGAGGGCACGCTGGACCAAAGCATCGATCTCCTTTCGGGGCTGGAAATTCGCCGCCCACAGCGCGCGCGGTCGGGTTTCTACGTGGACGCGCGCGGCACGGTGCTGACAACGGCCGAGGCCGTCGCCTCGTGCGATCAGGTGACCATCGACGAGGCCTACACGGCTGACGTGGTCGCGGTGGACGAGACGCTGGGCCTTGCGCTCTTGCGGCCGCGCGATCCGCTGGCGCCGATGGGCTTTGCCCGGTTCACCGCCGGATTGCCGCGTATCGCCTCGGAAGTCGCCGTGGCGGGGTATTCCTTCGAGGGCGCGCTCAGCGCACCGACGCTGACCTTCGGCACGCTGGCCGATATCCGCGGCCTGAACGGCGAGGAAGAGCTCAAGCGCCTTGCGCTGGTGTCGCAGCCTTCGGACGCGGGCGGCCCGGTGATGGACACCACCGGATCGGTGCTTGGAATGCTGCTGCCCGATCCGTCGGATGGCGGCCGCGTGTTGCCCGCCGATGTCAGCTTTGCCGCCGACGGGCTGGCGATCGCCGGTTTCCTGTCGAACAACGGCCTGGCGCCCGCCGCCGCCGAACAGGGCAATATCCTGTCCGCCGAACGGCTGACAAAGATCGCGGCGAACATGACCGTTCTGGTCAGCTGCTGGAACTGACCGCGCGCGGCGGGGCGGAAACGCCCCGCCCTGCTTACTGCCGCCAGAACCCCACGGTCAGGATGGCGAAAACGGCAATAAGCTCCAGCCGTCCGACGAACATGCCCCCCGCAAGAAGCCATTTCGCCGTATCGTTCAGCCCGGCGAAATTGCCCGCCGGTCCGATCTCGTCCCCCAGCCCGGGACCGATATTGGCCAGCGCCGCCGCCGCGCCCGTCAGCGACGTGACGGTGTCCAGCCCGGTTGCCGCCAGCAGCACCGACAGCACCCCCAGCGACACGATGAAGACCACGAAGAAAGACATGACCGAGGACAGCACGTCCTGGCTGACGGGGCGGCCGTCATAGCGCGGCTCGAACAGCCCGTGGGGCGAGTGGATCTTGCGGATCTGCGCCCGGATAGAGGCGAACAGAAGCTGATAGCGGAACACCTTGATCGAACAGCATGTCGATCCCGCGCAGCCGCCGATCAGCCCCAGAAAGAAGAACAGCACCACCGGGAACGGTCCCCAAAGCTGATAGTCCACGCTGGCATAGCCGGTGCCCGTGATGATCGAGGTCACGTTGAAAAGCGCCTCGCGGACGGCGGGTTCGGCCAGATCGCCATTCACCCAGACACGAAACGCGGTCATCGCCAGAACCACGATCCCCAGCAGCCCAAGGAACACCCGCACCTGTGAATCGCGATAAAGCGGCTGGGCATTGCCGGCCATCATCTGGACGTATCGCACGAAGGGCAGGCTCGCCAGCACCATGAACATGGCCGCGACATACTCTGCCGCGCCCTGGAACGCGCCGAAGGACGCGTCATAGGTGGAAAACCCCCCCGTGGCGATGGTTGTGAAGGCGTGGTTCAGCGCGTCGAAAAGAGACATGCCAACAATCACGTAGGCCAGCGTGCACGCCAGCGTCAGCACGACATAGACCACCCCGATGCGGGACGCGATCTGCGCCGCGCGGGGCAGCACCTTGCCCGCGGTGTCAAAGGCTTCGGTCCGGAAGATCTGCATCCCGCCCACCCGCAGTTCCGGCAGGAACACCATCGCCACCACGATGATCCCGACGCCCCCGAACCATTGCAGCATGGACCGCCACAGCAAGAGCCCCTGCGGCAGCGACTCAAGCCCGGTGAACACCGTGGACCCGGTGGTTGTCAGCCCCGACATTGCCTCGAAGAACGCATCGACATAGCGCGCCTCGGTCGCGCCAAGGACAAAGGGAACCGCCCCGAAAACCGGCAGCATCAGCCACACGCCCGAGGTCAGAAGAAATGTCTGGCGAATGGACAGCCGCGCCTCGACCCCGTTGGCCGAGGCCAGCGCCGCCAGACCGCCCACCACGCAGGTGATGACCGCCGATTCCAGAAATGCCGGCCAGTGCCCGTTGCCGTACAGCAGGTCCACCGCCAGCGGCACCGCCATGGTGGCGCCCAGCGCGGCGACCAGCAGGCCGATGACATAAACGACGGGTCGGATATCGAACATGGGCGGAGCGTTGGGCGCGCCGGTGCGCGGTGTCAAGCCACGCCGCCGCCTGTTGCGGCGGCGGGCCGGCCCCCGCGCGGGGCCGTCAGGGCCTCAGCCCACGTGGAACAGCGTCGCGAAAAGCCGCGGATCAAGGCTTTCGGCGGCAAAGGTCGGGCCCTCTGTCAGGACCGACACCGCGTCATGGCTGTGCAGGCTTTCCTGATGGCTGGCCACCACGCGGAAGTCGCCGATGCGCGGATCGCGCTGCAACTGCTCGCAGAACAGCCGCGCCGCGTCCTCGACGAAGATCGGGTTGGCCGCGTTCAGTTCGGCAAAGGCCTGCTCGTCCTCGCGCTTGACCATTACCTGCGTCTCGGTCGGCACCGCGTCGCGGCACAGCTCTATCAGGTCCTCGAACCACAGGCAGTCCTCGCCCGGCACCAGTTCCACCGACACCCGCGCGACGGAACGCTGGGAATGCGGGGTGGCCAGCTGCCCGCGCGTCTGGCGGGCATGTTCGCTGAGTTCCAGCGAACAGGGGCAGGTCGAGGAATAGACATAGTCGAGATGGACGAATTTGCGCCGCGTGCCGTCGCGTTCCACCAGTTCCAGCGCGATGTCGTAATACTGATAGCCCGACAGGCCCGAACGCAGGCTTTCCACCTTCATTGGGAAGGAAAACCGCATCTGGAGCCGCGCGTCGAAGCTGTCGAGATCGCGGATATAGTCATCCAGCGCCGCCTCGATGACCTGAAAACTGAACGTGCGTTCAGCGTGGCCGTAGAAGCTGCGCATGATGCGCGACATGTTGATGCCTTTCTTCTCGGCCTGCAGGCTCACCGTGCCCGTGACAGAGGTTTCAAGCGTCAGGTCGCCGTTGTCGCGCGTGTGATAGCGGATCGGCAGCCGGAAGTTCGAAATGCCCACGTGCTGGATCGGCGTGCGCGCACCGCGGATCAGGCTTTCGGGGCCATTCTGCAGGTCCGGCAGACTGTCCTTGTAGTCCGAATCAACCCTGAAATCGGCCGGATAGGCCCGCGAGAGATCGGGATAATCCCCCATGGCCTGTCCGGGCAAAAGCCGCGCGATCACGGGATCGAGCGTGGCGATTTCCGACGTGTCTGCGCTTGCCGCCCAGTCGCGCAAAAGCGCCAGAGCACGCGCGGCGTCGTCACGGTCGGGCTGCTTGTCGAAGTCCGGGGTATGAATGTTCATCTCGGCCTCATCCGGCTCTGTCGCGGAGGCCACATTTAGGACGTCCCCCCTGCGATTTCCAAATAAATCGACAGGGGGGCCGGAATTACCCCGCCGCTACAGCACGTCGAGCGCCGCGAGCAGGTCGGCGATCAGGTCCGCCGGGGCCTCCAGCCCCACCGACACGCGGACCAGCCCTGGCGTAAGCCCCAGCGCCTCCTTCTGGTCGTCGGGCAGGCGCTGGTGGGTGGTGGTCGCCGGGTGGGTGACGATGCTTTTCGCATCCCCCAGGTTGTTGGAAATAATGAATATTTCCAACGCGTTCAGCACCCTGAACGCAGCCTCCTGCCCGCCCCTGACGTCGATCGCCAGCACGGTGCCGCCGGCCTCCATCTGCGCCGCCGCGATGGCGTGCTGGGGGTGTGACGGCAGGCCGGGATAGATCACGCGCGCCAGCTTGCCGTGCCCTTCCAGCGCCTCTGCGATGGCCTGCGCGCCCGCCGCCTGCGCGCGCACGCGCAATTCCAGCGTCTCCAGCCCTTTCAGCATGATCCACGCGTTGAACGGGCTCATCGCGCCGCCGGTGTGCTTGAGGTAGGGCTCCAGCGTCTTGCGGATGAACAGCCGCGTGCCCAGCACCACGCCGCCCAGGCAACGTCCCTGCCCGTCCACGTGCTTGGTGGTGGAATAGACGACCACGTCGGCGCCCTGCTCCAGCGCGCGGCTGAAAACCGGCGTGGCAAAGACGTTGTCGACCACGACCATCGCGCCGGCGGCATGGGCGATGTCGGCCACCGCGGCGATATCGATCACCTCCAGCGTGGGGTTCGACACCGATTCAAGGAACGCCATCTTCGTGCCGGGCCGGATCGCGGCACGCCAGGCGTCCAGGTCGGTGCCGTCCACGAACGTCACCTCGACCCCGAAGCGCGGCAGCACCTCTTCGAGGATGTAAAGGCACGATCCGAACAGCGCCCGCGACGACACCACGTGATCGCCCGCCTTCAGCGGCGCCATCAGCGCGGCATTGACCGCGGCCATGCCGCTGGCTGTGGCAAAGGCGTCCTCGGCGCCTTCCAGCGACGCGATGCGGTCCTCGAACATGCGGACGGTGGGATTGCCATAGCGGGCATAGATGAACTCGTCGTCACCGGCCTGAAGGAACCGCGCCTCGGCGGCCTCGGCCGTGTCATAGACGAACCCCTGCGTCAGGTAGATCGCCTCGCTCACCTCGCCGTACTGGCTGCGCCGCACCCCGGCATGAACCATGCGCGTGCGGCTGTCCCATCGCTGTGTCATCTGCGCCTCCTGCGCAACAAAAAAACCCCCACCGCTGATCGAGCGTCGGGGGTTTTCGTCCCAGACCTCTTTAGCGGCATGTTTAACGTGGCCCGCAATCCGGAGAACAAATCGCCACGGCATGTCGAATAGTTGCATTTCGGCACCGGGTCAATGGCGTCACGCGCCTGTCACCGGGGCTTCACTGCCCTGTCGTATGGCTGGCCTACCCGGACACCACAACATCTTGTGGGACGCCGCCGATGCCGCTCATCAAGATCAATGCAGATGGGGATCGCCCGATCCTCGACGGTCTGGGGCGCCTTGACGACGTGCTGGCCGCACAGATGGCCGCGCTTCCCGCCGGGGCGCCGGTCGTGGTGCTGGTGCACGGCTACAAGTTCTCGCCGGCGCGCCCGGAACACAGCCCCCACGCACATATCCTGTCGCTGAATCCTCGAACCGAGTGCTGGAAGGCGCTCAGCTGGCCACGGCACCTCGGCTTCGGGCGCGGCACGCCGACCGAGGGGCTGTGCATCGCCTTCGGATGGGAGGCCCGCGGCACCATCTGGCAGGCCTGGGCACAGGCCGCGGACGCCGGACGCGCGCTTGCCGCGCTGATCGGGCGCATCCGTGCCCAGCGCCGCGTCGCGGTAGACCTTATCGGCCACAGCCTTGGCGCGCGGGTCGCGCTCACGGCACTGGCCGCGCTGCCCGCCGGAAGCGTCGGGCGCGTGGTGCAGCTTGCGGCGGCAGAGTTCCAAAGCACGGCCAGAGCCGCGCTTGACACCCCGGCCGGGCGCAGCGCCGAGGTCTTCAACATCACCACGCGGGAAAACGACCTGTTCGACGGTCTGATGGAATGGGTGATCCGCCCGCCCTGCCCGGGGGACCAGGCGCTTGGTGCAGGCCTGCCCAACGCACCGCGCCAATGGCTCGACGTGCAACTTGACCATCCCGGCACGTGTGACGCGCTGGCGGGGTTCGGCTTTGACATCCGGGCCCCCTCGCGCCGGGTCTGCCACTGGTCGGCCTACCTGCGACCGGGCGTCTTTCCGTTCTATGAAGCGCTCCTGCGGGACCGGCATCGCCTGCCGCTGGCCACGCTGCGCGCCGCCCTGCCGGGCGACAGCGCGCCCCGTTGGTCCCGGCTGCTGCCCGCGATCGCGCCGCTGCCACAGGTGGCGGCAGGCGGCGGCCTGCGCCCCTGAGCGTCAGTCGAAGGCACGCTGGGCAGCCGCCTCAAAAGCAGGGGCGAACCGTTTCATGTCACCGCTGTTGGCCACCAGAAACAGCCCGCGCCCCGCGCCGGGCCAGATCGTCGCCTCGGCATACCAAAGCATGTTCGACCCGTTATGCCACAGCCGTCCGTCCGGCCTGACCACCCAGCCCGGCGCATAGTCGCTCCCGGCCGGGGGCGTGTGCAGCCGCGCCCAGCCCTCGGGCGACAGCAGCGCGGGGTCGCGGTCCAGATGTGCGCGCAGCCAAAGGCCCATGTCGCCAAGGGACAGGTGAACCGTCCCGGCAGGGCCCAGCGCCGGGATATTGTCGGCGCGGGGCCCCGGCTCTGCCAGGCGCGGGCCCCAAAGCCAGGTGCGATGACCAAGCGGCTGGTTCAGCGCACCCGCCCGGCCCGGCGCGCCGAACCCGGCATCCGTCATTCCCAGCGGGCCGAACACCTCTTGCGCCAGCAACCTTTCCCAGCTTGCCCCCGCCGCCGCCTCCAGCATGGCGCCGGCCACGACGTAGCCGGCGTTCGAATAAAGATAGTCGCCCCGCGCCCCGGCGGGCGCACGGCCCAACACCCGCGCGGCATAGGCGCGCCGGTCCGCCATGACATCGCGAGCGGCCCTGTCCCCCGCCAGCCGCCGCGTCGACAACAGGCCAAGGTTGGGCACCATCCCGGACCGATGGGTCAGAAGCTCTGTCAGCGTGACATCACCAAGGTCGGCATGGATCGGCGGTGACACGTCGCCCAGCACCTGCCCCGGCCCGTCGTCCCAGCCGATCCGACCCGCCTCGACAAGGCGCGCCGCCAGAAAGGCCGTCATCGCCTTGCCCAGCGATCCCACGTGCCAAAGGTCGTCCGGGGCCACCGCCACGTCCGCTCCGTCCCGGCGCAGTCCCGCGGCTCCGGTCCATGTCGTTCCATCCTCGACGATGGCAACCCCCACCGCCGGGCCGCCCGTCTGGGACCATAGCGTTTCGGCAAGGGCCTGCGCGCGCCCTTCCACCCTGACGGCCCCGGCCCCTCCGGTCCCGGAGACAGCAGCCGCCAGCAGGACAGGGGCGGCACGTGCAAGAGAGTTCAGGATCGCCATACAACCAAAAGTATGCGTGCGGCGGCACCTGCTCAAGCCGCCCCTTGTCCTTTCGCCGGATTGACGCAACTCTCATGGGAAAGGGAGACATCCATGACCGACCCGATCGACCTGTACTACTGGCCCACGCCCAACGGATGGAAGATCACCATAGCGCTGGAAGAGATGGGCCTGCCCTATACGCTCCACCTGGTGAACATCGGCAAGGGCGACCAGTTCGACCCCGATTTCCTGAAGATCGCGCCGAACAACCGGATGCCCGCCATTGTCGACCCCGACGGCCCCGAGGGCGCGCCGGTCTCGATTTTCGAATCAGGCGCCATCCTGCAATATCTCGCGCGCAAGACGGGCCAGTTCTGCGGCCCGACCGAGCGTGACCGCATCGCGGTGGACCAGTGGCTGATGTGGCAGATGGGCGGTGTCGGCCCGATGGCGGGGCAGGCGCACCACTTCCTGAAATACGCTCCCACGATGGAACCGCCCAATGTGCTGCCCTACGCACAGGATCGCTATCGCAACGAGACCGGGCGGCTCTACCGCGTGCTGGATACCCAGCTGAAGGACAACGAGTTCGTTGCCGGCGACTTCTTTTCCATCGCCGACATGGCGATCTGGCCCTGGGCCTGCCTGTGGGAAGGCCAGCAGCAGACGCTGGATGACAAACCCAACATGGCGCGCTGGCTGGATACCGTGGGCGCACGGCCCGGCGTGCAGAAAGGCTTCAACGTGGCGTCGGACCTGCGCGCCCGCAAGCGCGACAAGGACGAGGAAGCAGAGGCGCAGAAGATCCTCTTCGGCCAGAAGGGCTGACGCCGGGGCCTGCGGGCGGGCATTCGTCGCAACGGCCCGACCTGACCGGGGGCGACGCCTTGCGTGCGGGACGGGGCGGCCCGTGAAGTCCGACAGGTCAGTGCGCCTTGGCCGCGGACCGGGCTGGCCCGCTCAGGCCAGAAGACCATCGTTCACAAGCGACCTGCGGAAATGCGCCTTTGGCAGCAGACGGAAACGGGTTTCAAGCGCGTCGGCGGACAGGATCCGGTCACACCTGAACGTCCGGGGGGCCTGTCTGAACTGATCCTGCGCGACGACATACCAGACCGGATACTTCAGCAAGAGATAGTGCGGTTCGATGACGCGCTGCGATGTCTCTCCATCCTCTCTTCGGTAGCGGACCTGCAACGTTTCCAGATCGACGAACGCCCTGTGCAGGGACCTGACAACACGCGGCGCGGGAAACATGACGCTCGCCTGAACGGGGGTGGACGCGGTGACTCCAACAAGAATGCGTGACTTCAGGCGGTCAATGCCATCGCGTTTCGCAGGCGAGAAAGAGGCCACCAGCTGCCGCCTGACCGAGCCGAGGTTCGCAAGGAAGAGGGGGGAGTTCATTTGCTCGGCGACCGCGATGCTGATAAGAAGATCGACCGCCTCGGCATAGGACAGGTTCAGCCGACCCACCCCCCAGTTCCGATCGAGCCGCACCCCGCCGCCGCGCCCGCGGTCAGCGTCGATCTGCATACCCTGTTCCCGCATGAGGGACAGGTCCCGCGCGATTGTCCGGGTGCTGACGCCATGGCGTCGGGCAAGGTCGCCGATCGTGCAGAGCTCTTCCTGCTTGAGCTGGACGGCCAGCATTTCGATCCGGCGCAGCCTGTCCTGGGCATTCGTGCGCGTCATGAATCAAACATGACGTAAAATGTCATATTTATCCATAGTGCTGCGATCAGGCCGCAGGCGGGCACGTCCGTCTGTCGGCGCTGGAAGGCCGGTGCCCTTGCAAGGGCACGCCTCAACACTGGTCGACAGGGAGACCCGCACATGAAAATGGATTACTTCGTCGTCGGAACCAACGACATGGCCGCCGCAGTGGCGTTCTACGACGCGCTGTTCGAGGGCACGGGCCTGACCTGCGTCAGGCCATCGGAACGGATGACATATTGGCTGGGCGATGGCTTTGCGTTCGCGGCGGCGCTCCCCTTCAACGAAGAGCCGGCCACAAACGGCAACGGCACCATGATCGGCTTCAATCTGGGCTCGGAGGAAAAGGTCAGACGGTACCATGAACGGGCGCTGGCGCTCGGTGGGACGTGCGAGGGCGCACCGGCTCGGCGCGGCCCGCGTTTCTCGGCCTATGCAAGGGATCTGGACGGAAACAAGATATGCATTTCCGCCTAGGATAGACGCCTGCTGCGCCGCCCACAGCCGGGCGCGGTTGTCGGCGCCTGATGCGCAGGCGTCCTCCGGCATCCACCCGGCGGAAAGCTGCATCGGCAAGGCCAGCCCGGGCCCGCGCTGGCCCGTGACCAGACGCCGCGCCGCTGCCCTAGGCCCCGGCCCCCGCCGCGCGTTGGGCGATGCGCAGGCACAGCCGGGTGGCGGCGTCCATGTCCTGCACGGACACCCATTCCAGCGGCCCGTGAACGTTCTGCATACCCGTGAACAGGTTCGGACAGGGCACCCCCAACTCGGTCAGCCGCGACCCGTCCGTGCCGCCCCGGATCGGCACCGACAGTTCCGGGATGCCCAGATCGGCCAGCGCAGCGCGGGCAAGCTCTACCGGCGTCATGTCGTCCTCCAGCCAGTAGCGCATGTTGCGGTACTGCGCGGTGATCTCGCAGTCGATCCGCGCGCGCGGCTCGGTCGCGGCGATCGCCTTGCACACCTGCCGCACAAGCGCGCCCTTTGCCTCCAGCCCGTCACGCTCGAAATCGCGCAGGATCAGGCGGACGACCATCTTCGCCGCGTCGCCCTGCATGTCGAGGACATGAATGAACCCCTGCCGCCCGTCCGTCGTCTCGGGCGTCATCGTGGCCTGCGGCAGCGTCCCGACGATGCGCGACGCAAGGTGAATGGCGTTCACCAGCCGGTCCTTGGCCAGCCCCGGATGGATCGACACCCCCGTCACCGTGACCACCGCGAAATCGGCCGAAAACGTCTCATGGACGATCTCGCCCTTGTCCTCGCCGTCGAAGGTATAGGCGAAATCGACGCCCAGATCGGAGGGCAGGCGCGCGTCCACGCCACGCCCGATTTCCTCGTCGGGGGTAAAGGCCACGCGGATCGTCGGGCGCGGCGCCTCGGGCGTCGCCAGCATCCGCCGCGCCGCCGTCATCACGATGGCCACCCCCGCCTTGTCGTCCGCGCCCAAGAGCGTCGTGCCCGAAGCGGTAACGATATCGTCGCCCACCTTCTCGGCCAGATAGGGGAAATCCTCTGGCGTCAGCACCAGATCGGGATCGTCGGGAAAGGTGATCGCGCCGCCGTTGTAGCCCTCTATCACGCGGGGGCGCACGCCGGTGGCGTTGAACTGGGGCGCGGTGTCCACATGGGCGAGAAAGCCCACCACCGGCCCCGTCGCGGTGCCGGGAATGGTGGCGATCACGGTGCCATAGTCGGTCTTGGTGACATCGGCCGCCCCCATCTCGGCCAGTTCGGCGACCAGCAGGTCCAGCATGGCGTGCTGGCAGGGGGTCGAGGGCACGGCGGCGCTGTCCATGTCGGACTGGCTGTCGATGGCGCAATAGCGCAGCATCCGGTCCTTCAGCTCGGCAACGAACTCGGTCATGCCCATCTCCTGTGGATCACGGCGCAACGGCACCGCCCGCGCCCCGATACCAAGCCGCCGCCCCGTCTACCAGAGCGACGGGTCGTTCAGCGCCTCGGCGCAGGTGCAGGGTCCCGGCAGCGGCGCGATCGCGCCCCCGTCCAGCGCCTGCCCGATCCAGCCCCCGGGCATGTTCAGCGGCAAGGGCGGCGGCACCACACCCACCGTCACGGGCGCAAAGCCAACCCTGCCGTAGAACGCCGGATCGCCATAGGTCATCGCGATGTCCACGCCATCCGCGCGCAAGGCCGCCAGCGCATGGCGCAACAGCGCCTGACCCACGCCCCGCCCCTGCCGGTCGGTCGCCACCGCCATCGGCGACAGGATGAAGACCACGCGCGGATCGGTGCCAAAGCGAAGGCGCGTGAACACCGCCGCCCCCGCCAGCGCGCCCGCCTCTTCGGCCAGGTAAACCCGGATGTCCGCCAGCGGTGTCCCGGCCAGCAACCGGCGCACGAAACCGCCGATCACCTCGCCCTCGTCCGGCCCTTCGGACGCGGCGAAGGTGGCCGCGAACAGCGCCTCGATCTCGTCCGCACGCCCCGCGACGCCCTCGCCGAAGCGCAGCGCCCCGTGCGCGTCAGCCATCCCCGTCTTCCTTGCCATAGGCCTGGAACAGCCCCGATTGCAGCATGAAGAACCCGAACAGGATCGCCGGGAACCCGAAGGTCTCGATCTTGACCCAGGCGTCGGTGGACATGGTGCGCCAGACGACCTCGTTGGCCACCGCCAGCCCGGCGAAACAGGCCGTCAGCCGCCGGGTCAGGATCATCCAGCCCGCATCATGCATCGGCAGAAGCTCTCCCATCACCCAGGCCAGGTACGAGCGTCCCTGCAACAGCCCGATCCCCAGAAGCCCCGCGAACACCCCATAGACCAGCGTCGTCTTCATCTTGAAGAAGCGCTCGTCGTTGAACCAAAGTGTCAGGCCGCCGAAGATGATGACCAGCACGGCGGTGAACACCTGCATCCGGCTGATCTTGCCCGACAACCACCACAGCACCGCGATCGACACCAGCAGGATCGGCACGAAGCCCGCCGCCGCGATGATGAAGCCGTCGTAATCGGTGCCGCCGATGGTGAAGGTATCGTCACGGACATACAGGTAGACCACGAAGAACAGGATCGGCGGCCCAAGCTCCAGCACCTGTTTCACGACGGGGTTCACGGTTTTCTCGGTCATGCGCGCCTCTATCCTCCGGCCTCAACTATCACAGCGCCCGCCGCGATCAACGCCATCAGCGCCATTCGCCGCGGTCCGACGGTTTCCTTCAGCACCAGCCAGCCGATCAGCGCGGCGAAAACGGTGCTCGTCTCGCGCAGCACGGCGGCCTCGCCCACCTTGTCCAGCCGCGTGGCCAGCACCACCGACCCGAACGACCCGAAGCCGGTGATCGCCCCGAAAGTGCCCATCCGCAAGAGCCGCCCCATCGGAAGCCGGTCGGGATCGCGCCGCCAGTGCAGGTAGCCGATCAGCGGAAAGTCGAGGCTTGTCAGAAAGAAGAACCACGCCAGAAAGGTAAATGGGTCGGGCGTCATCCGGATGCCCAGCGCGTCCCACGTCGTGTAGATCGCCACCAGAAGCCCCGTGGCCACCGCCAGCCACAGCGCGGGCACCAGCGTCTCGCGCCCCGCCTCGATCCGGGCAAGGTTGTAGCCCGCAAGCCCGAAGATACCCGCCAGCAGCACGGCGACCCCCAGCCACTGGATAAGCGTGAAGGTCTCGCCAAAGATCAGCCACGCGCCGATCACCGCGAACAGCGGCCCGGTCCCCCGGACGACCGGGTAGACCACCGTATAGGCCCCGCGGCTGTAGGCCAGCGCCATGCCCAGCTTGTACAGGAAATGGATCACCATCGCGCCGGCCAGCACGCCCCATTCCCAGCCCTGCGGCCACGGCACCAGCCAAAGCGCCACCGGCGCCGCCATCGCAAGGATCATCACGTCGATCGCGCCGCGCGCCTGCCAGGGCGGGATGCGCCCCTTCTGAAGCGCGCCGAACACGGCATGAAGCAGGGCCGAGCACAGCGCAAGGACCGTCGCCGCGCGCTCGCCCGCCGCCGTGCCCTCGATCGCCAGAACCCAGTCCGTCAGCACGGACGCGCCGGGCCCTTGGTCATCCCGCGCCCGTCAGCGCGCGGGCGAACTCCTCGGGGTCGAAGGGCGCAAGGTCGTCGATCTGCTCGCCCACGCCGATGGCGTGGATCGGCAACCCGAACCTGTCGGCCAGCGCCACCAGCACCCCGCCCCGCGCCGTCCCGTCGAGCTTTGTCATGATCAGCCCCGACACGTCGGCCATCTTCTGGAAGGTGTCGACCTGGCTCAGCGCGTTCTGCCCCGTGGTGGCGTCCAGCACCAGAAGCGTGTTGTGCGGCGCCTCGGGGTCCTTCTTGCGGATCACCCGCACGATCTTGGCCAGCTCTTCCATCAGGTCGGCGCGGTTCTGCAACCGCCCCGCGGTGTCGATCAGCAGAAGGTCCGCGCCCTCGGCCTCGGCCCGCGTCATCGCGTCGAAGGCAAGGCTGGCGGGGTCGGACCCTTCGGGCGCGGTCATCACCGGCACGCCCGCGCGGTCGCCCCAGACCTGCAACTGTTCCACCGCCGCGGCGCGGAACGTGTCGCCCGCCGCGATCACCACCGTCTTGCCCGCGGCGCGGAACTGGCTGGCGAGCTTGCCGATGGTCGTGGTCTTGCCCGAGCCGTTCACGCCCACCACCAGCACCACCTGCGGACGCTTGGCATAGATCGGCATGGGGCGGGCCACCGGCTCCATGATACGGGTGATCTCGGCGGCCAGCAGCCCCTTGATCTCGTCCACCGAAAGCCGCCGGCCCATCCGCCCCTCGGCCATGTTCGACGCCACCCGCAGCGCGGTGTCCACGCCCATGTCCGACTGGATCAGCAATTCCTCGAGGCTTTCCAGCATCTCGTCGTCCAGCACCCGGCGGGTCACAGGCCCGCCACGGCCCAAAACCCGCCCGATCAGGCCGGGGGCCTGCGCCGCCGGGGCGTCGGGCACAGGCTCTGGCGACGGCGACGGCGACGGCGCCGCCGGTCCGGGCGCGGGCGCTGGGGCCGGTGTCTCTGCCGCCGGGGCCGGTGCCTCGGGTTCCCGCGCGGGCACTGGCGCCTCGGCCGCGGTGTCCACCTCGCCACCCTCTTCCACGATGGCCTCCAGCCCCTCGTCGAGCTTCGACGAGGACTTGAACAACCTGTCCTTGAGCTTTCCGAAAAACGACATGCGGCCTCCGTCCTGTCCCCTGTCACCTAGCCGCTTGTCCGGCGGTTTGAAAGACCCGGGCGTTGCCGGGGAATTGCCCGGCGCGTGCCATGAATTCGCCGGCTGCACCGGCCAGCCTGCATCCATGACACGCGACGCGCTTCTGTTCTCGGGGCTCAGCCTTGCCCCGGTGCCGCTGATCGCCGCCGCCGCATGGGCGGGCGGTCTCTGGGCGCTTGCGGCCATCCTGACGGTCTCGGTCGTTGCCTTCGCCGCCGACGAACTGGTCGCCCCGGCCCATGGCGCAGGCCGCCCGGCCCAGGATTTCCCCAACGCCCATCGCCTGAACATCGTGCTGGCCGTCGCGCATTTCGCGCTTTTGGGCGCTGTCATCCCTGCGCTGGCCGGAGCATCCGACATCGGCGCGACCGCTTGGGCGGCGACCTTTGCCGCGACGGGCCTCTACCTCGGTCAGGTCAGCAACGCCAACGCGCACGAACTGATCCACGCACGCCGCCGTGCGCCGTTCCTCCTTGGGCGCTGGGTCTACATCTCGATGCTCTTCGGGCACCACACCTCAGCGCATCTTCTGGTCCATCACCGGCACACCGCCAGCGCCGGGGACCCCAATTCCGCCAAGCTCGGGCGCGGCTATTACCGCTTTGTCGTCGACGCGTGGGGCGGGTCCTTCCGCGCCGCACTGGCGGCAGAGACCGCGCGGCACGGCCACACGCTGGCCAACCCCTTCGCGCTTTACGCCATGGGCGGGGTGCTGGCGCTCTGGGGCGCAGCGGTGCTGGGGGGCGCGGCGGGCGTTGCCGTCTTCGTCGCGCTGGCGCTCTGGGCACAGGCGCAGCTTCTTCTGTCGGACTATGTCCAGCACTACGGCCTGCGCCGCCAGCCCGGCCCCGATGGCCGGCTGGAACCCGTCGGCCCGCGACACAGCTGGAACGCGCCACACTGGTGCACCGGCTACATGATGCTGAACGCCGCGCGCCACTCGGACCACCACGCCAACCCGGCCAAAGGCTTCGCCACGCTGGAAATCGCGCCCGCGACACAGGTGCCGACCCTGCCCTACAGCCTGCCCTTCATGGGGCTCGTCGCGCTTTGGCCGCCGCTCTGGCGGCAGATGATGGACCCGCGCGCCGCCGCATGGGCCGCGCCACGCCCCGAGGTGCTGCGCACCGCGGCGGAATGACGCCGCCGCCCGGCCCGGCCGCCGTCACGCTGGCGGGCACGCACCCGATCTGGCACCATGCGCGCATGTGGTTGCGCGCGCTTCTCCTGATCCTGACCCTTGCCGCACCGGCACTGGCCGAGACCCCGCTCAGCGCCGAGGCGTTCGAGCGCTATGTCACCGGCAAGACACTGACCTATGCCGAAGGCGGCATTTCCTACGGGGCCGAGGAATACCTGCCCGGGCGCCGCGTCCGATGGGCCTTTGACGGCGACATCTGCCGCGAAGGCTACTGGTATGACGACAACGGCGTGATCTGCTTCGTCTACGAGCACGACCCCACGCCGCAATGCTGGACTTTCCTTGAAAGCCCCCGAGGCCTGATCGCCCGGTTCGAGGCACCGGGCGGCGGGCGCGAGCTTTACGAAGCCTCGCAAAGCGACGAGCCGCTTTTCTGCCCCGGCCCCGAGGTGGGCGTGTAGCCGAGACAGGGCGCGCCGCGCGGCGCCATCACCCGAACGTCGAGCCCCCGCCCGGAACAGCCGCCGCAAGCGGCCCGGGCAGCGGATGGCCGCCCCCCGGCCAGCCGCTTTGGCAACGCCAGCGCGCGCTCAGGGGGTCGTCCGGACCTGGCAGGGTTAAAGCGCACACCTCAACCGCCGCAGCGGCTGCCCGCGGCCCTCCGGTGCCCTCTGTCACCCCTCGTCCAGCGCGGGAGGCCCATCCTCCCGGAACCGCGAATGCCCCGCAACAGCCGGTACAGGTCCAAGCCGCGCACCAACACTCCCGCTGCGCGGGAGAGCCCCAGATTTCCGCGCCTAGAACAGCGAGCCCTGTTCCGGCGGCGGCGTCCCGCCACCGCCCTTCTTCCGCGTCGCCCCGCCCGCGCCCACCGTCAGGCGGCCATCGGCGAACTCGATCTCCAGCACGCCCGCGCCCTCGGCGGCGGTCCTGCGCGTCACCACCCGGTCGTCGGCCCGCACCACGGCATAGCCGCGCTTCAGCGTCTCGGTATAGCCCAGCGTCTGGCGCAGCCGCTCCAGCCCCGCCAGCCGGTCGGCCCAGCCAGCCACCTGCGCGCGCCCGGCCTGCGACAGCCGCAGGGACAGCCGGTCCAGCGCGACGCGCTGCGCCGCCGTCTCCTGTGCCAGCCGCGCGGGCCGCAGCCGCGCCGACAGTTGCGCCGCCTCCTGCCGCTTGCCCCGCGCCAGCCGCCGCAGCGCCGGGTCAAGACGCGCCGCCAGCCGCGCCACCAGCGCACCCCGGTCCGAAAGCCCCCGGCGCAGCGTCGCGGGGCGCAGCGCCGCCGCCGCATCGGCCAGCCGCACCCGCTTGGCCTGCGCCGCGGCCCGCAGCGCCCGCGGCAACCGGTCCGCGGCATGGTCCAGCCGCTGGCGCTGGACATCGACCAGCGATTCGGGCCGGGGCAGCGCGCGCGACAGGTCGGTCAGCCGCTGGCGGCGCTGCCCGGTGCCCTGCGTGACCGCCCGCGTCAGCCGCGCGCCCTGCCCGTCGACCCAGGACAGCAGATCCATGCGCACCGGCACCGCAAGCTCCGCCGCCGCCGTGGGCGTGGGCGCGCGCCGGTCCGACACGTAATCGATCAGCGTCGTGTCGGTCTCG
>CBDDJT010000003.1:0-1588149 GCA_965229765.1 Paracoccaceae bacterium
GGTTTCGGTCGGCGCTGAAGGCGTGAACGTCCCAGGGCCGCAAGAAGACGAGCTGCCCCGGCGCCAGAGTTTGGGTTGTGCCGTTGATCCAGTGCGCCGTGCGCCCGCTTTCGATCAGGAAGACCTCAAAGAAATCGTGGTCATGGGCCCGCTCCGGGTATCGGGTGGCGAGGTGCTTTCGCGCGAAATGGAACGCCTCATCGGGGCGAAGATAGTCCTGGATTCGGAAGGTCGTTTTGCGCATGCAGCAATATTAGCGAACAAATGCAGCCTTGCAGAAGGAAAATATCAAGATAGTGGAAAATTAAGTCAATCTACGCCGCTGACTCCGAACCCGCGATTCGCAACTCTCGCACGGTCAGGAGATGCGCGATGATCAATGAAGCCCTCGATCTGCGGTTCAAGCCGGTTCAGAATCCGGCGCCGAAAACGCTCACGCGGCACCAGATCGCGCAATACAACGCGCATGGTTTCGTACAGCCCTTCACAATCTTCGGTGCGGCAGAGATCGCCGGGATCAGGGCCTATGTCGACACGCTGATGGCGGATATGGGGCCGGACGGAGCCTATGGCATCAACTGCTATCAGGCCCGGCTGTCGGGCCTTTGGGACATCGCGACCGACGCCCGCATACTGGATCACGTCGAGGATCTGATCGGCCCGGACATCCTGTGTTGGGCCAGCGCGATCCTCTCGAAGAAACCGCATGATCCAAAGGCCGTGCCCTGGCATCAGGATGCATCGTTCTGGTCGCTCAGCCCGGCGCGCACGGTAACGGTCTGGCTGGCTATCGACGATGCCGACGACCAGAACTCGGCGATGCGCTTTATCCCGGGCACCCATGACAAGGGCGCGTTGCAGGTGCAGCAGACCGGAGAGGGCAACGTCTTTCACAAGGAAACCGCCAATGCCGAGACATTGGGCGCGCCCTTCACCAACGTTCTGGAGGCCGGGCAGATGTCGATGCACGCCGACATGCTGGTGCATGGCTCGCTGGCCAATTCCAGTGATCGCCGCCGCTGCGGCCTGACGCTGCGCTATTGCCCGCCAGAGGTGAAGATCACCGATCCGGCCTGGGCCACGGGGGTGGAGGCGCTGTTGTGCCGGGGGCAGGCAGGCGGCTGGGCGACACATCCGCGTCCCCAGAACGACGATATCACCAAGACCACCAGCCCCCATGTCGTGGGGAACAACTGAATGCAGATCACCTGGTTCGGACATGCGGCCTTTGGACTGGCGCCTGAAAGCGGGCCACGGGTCATCACCGACCCCTACACACCCGAGGGCGTCGGCTATGCGCCCATCGTCGAGCCGGCGGAGCTGGTCATCATTTCGTCAGACGACGACAGTGCGCATTGTCGGGCCGACCTGATCTCAGGCGCGCCGGAGGTGGTGAATGCCCTCACGGTTGCGCAATCCGGCGGCGTGCAGACCGCCCGAGGCGTCGAGATCACCGCCATCGCCGCGGCCGAGTGGGACGAGCATCCAGAACATGACATCCCGGGTCAGAACGGCATGTACCGGTTCACGCTGGATGGGATCAGATTTGCGCACATGGGCGATGTGGGCAATCCGCTAAGCGACGCGCAGCAGGCGTTCTTCGAGAACACGGACGTCTTGTTCGCACTGGCCGGCGGCTACCTGACGCTGGAGTTGCCCGACCTGATGGAGATGATCCACAACACCCGGCCCAGGCTGGTCATCCCGATGCACTTTCGCACGCTGACCTATCGGCCGCGCAACACGATGTGGATCGAAAGCTTTCTGAGCCACTTCAAGGATGAAGACGTGGATTTCGCCTTTGGCGCCACGCATGACCTGAAACGCGGGAACCTGCCCGAGCGCACGCGCGTTCTGGTGATGGACTATGTCCGCTAGCGGACGGAACCGGGGCGTGAGGCCCCAGGAAAGAAGGGGCCAAAGGCCCTCAACGGGAGGACTAACATGACGAAATCACGGATCTTTCTGACCACATCGGCCCTGGCCCTGGCCGTGACGTCCGGTGCCGCCCTGGCCCAGGATGTCGCGCGCGAAGACACGGTCATCTTCGACCTCGACCGCACCATCCAGGACCCCGAGAACTTCAACTGGATGACGCCGGGCACCAAGCGGATGCATGGCGCGCACCAGACCATGTGGGAGCCGCTGTTCATCCTCAACTACGGCACCGGCGAGTTGGAGCCGTGGCTGGCCACGGGCTTCGAGTCGAACCCCGACAGCACCGAGTTCACGGTCACTCTTCGCGAAGGTGTGGAATGGTCCGACGGCGAGGCGTTCAACGCAGACGACGTGGTCTTCACCACCAACCTTGCCACGACCAACAAGGAGATCTCCAGCCGCGAGGCCTCTACCATTCGCGCGCAGGTGGCCAGCGTGGAAAAGGTCGATGACCTTGCCGTCAAATTCACGCTGAATGCGCCCAACCCGCGCTTCATCGTCGAGAATTTCGGCGTGCGGATCTTCGGCTCTTTCCTGATCATGCCGGAACACGTCTGGGCCGGCGAGGATGCCGCGACATTCGCCTTCAACCCGCCCATCGGCACCGGCCCCTACACCTTCACGTCGGCCGCCTCGAACCGGGCGATCTGGGACCGCAACGACGACTGGTGGGGCGCCAAGACCGGCTTCATGGACCTGCCAGAGCCTCAGCGCGTCATCTTCCTCGAATCCGGGGGCGAGGAAAGCCGTGCGCAGCTGATGGCCTCGAACCAGTTGGATGCGGCGCAGAACGTCACCATCGGCACGTTCGAGGCGATTCAGGCGCAAAACCCCAACGTCATGGCATGGCATGAAGGCTATCCCTTTGCCGCAGCCGACCCCTGTGCCCGCCAGTTGGAGATCAACACCACCGTCGCGCCCTGGGACAACGCCAACATGCGCCGGGCAGTCGCCCATATCATCGACCGCAGCCAGATCGTGAACGTCGCCTATGAAGGCACGACCGAAGCCAGCCGGACGATGTTCGCACAGTTCGGCTCCATGGCCCCATTCGTCGATGCGGTCGTCGAGGCCGGGTACGGTCTTCCGGACAGCGCAGATGTCGAAGGCGGACAGGCGCTGCTCGAGGCCGAAGGCTGGATGCGGGATGGGGATTACTACACAAAGGACGGCGAGACGCTGTCGGTCAGCATCCACGTCAACTCTGCCTCGACTGAATACACCCGCACCATCGACGTGATCGTCGAGCAGTTGCAGCGCGCCGGGATCGACGCCCGCGCGGTGCCGGTCGAGAACGGCGTGTTCTGGGGCGAGGTGCTGCCCTTCGGCGCATTCGAGATGTCCTATAGCTGGCTCTCCTGCGGGTCGGTGAACGAGCCCTGGGCCTCGATGGGCCGCTACACGGTCAAGGACGTGGTCCCGGTGGGCGAGCGTTCGCCCGGGTTCAACAACACCGCCCGCTGGGACGGCCCGGCGGCAGAGGCCTATTCGGCCATCGTCGACGAGATCGCAAGCCGGTCGCTGGGCGATCCGGAAGTGCCGGGGCTTGTGGCCGAAGCCTATGCCAGCCTGGATGCGGAAATGCCGTTCATCCCGCTTGTCCAGGCGGCCAAGCTCTTGCCGTTCAACACCACCTACTGGACCGGATGGCCCTCGGCCGAAAACTACTACAACCATCCGTTCTTCTGGTGGAACTCGACACACCAGGTCCTGCACAACCTGCAGCCGGCGAACTGATCGCGGTCGTGGGGCGGGCGCCTGCGCGTCCGCCCCATTCTGACCCCGGCACCATTAGCGAGCGGCAGGACCATGACCATTGCCGATCCCTCAGTCGCCAGGCGGGCTCGCCCGCCCGATCCCTTTACCGTGGCCCGGGAACACCCGGGCGCCGCGATGGGCCGGTTCCATGGCGAGGACCTGCTGATGTTGCTGCGCTGCAAGGATGTCCGGGCGGCGGCGCGCGATCACGGGCGGTTCGACAGTTCGGTGCACGGGCGCGTTCCCATCCCTCCCGAAGATGGCATCCGCCCGTTCCGCCAACTGCCGATAGAGAGCAACCCGCCCGAGCACGGGCGCTGGAAGGAGATTATTCTCCCCTTCTTCCGGCGCCCGACCGATCCGGCCGTCAAGCCTGAATTCGAGGCCTGTCTGCGCGACCGCCTGACCGCAATGCTGGAGGGCGGACCGGTCGAACTGGTGGCGGATTTTGCGCTGCCGGTGCAATCGGCGGCGCTTGCCGTTCTGTTGGACTGCGACCGCGGCATTGCCGCCGAATGGCAGGGCTGGGGCCTGCATGCCTTTCGCACCGATGGCCGGACAGACCCTGTCAAGGCCGCGCGGTTTCTCGACTTCATCGACCGGATGCTGAACCGCGGACGCGAAGATCCGTCCATGGGTTTTTTTTCGGCGCTGCATGACGCGCGTTTTGAGGACCGGCCCTTGAGCCGGGACGAAATGTGCGGCCTTTGCCACCTGGCGCTTTCGGGCGGGCGCGACACCGTCATCAATTCCATCGCGGGCACAATGGCGCATCTGGCGCTGACGCCCGACGATCTGAAGCGTTTGCGGGCAGAGCCTGCGCTGATCCCTCTGGCCACCGAAGAGATCTTTCGCGTGCTCTCGCCCCTGCCTCAGATCGCGCGAACTTGCCCCGAGGGATACCGCCACGGACCGCACCGGGTCGCCCCCGGTGCCCGCGCCACGCTATGCTGGGCCGCCGCAAACCGCGATCCCTCGATGTTCGAGGCGCCCGACGCCCTGCGCCTTGACCGTCAGCCCAATCCGCATGTCGCGTTTGGCGCGGGTGCGCACACCTGCCCCGGCGCGCCGATGGCGCGGCTCTTGATCCGGACGCTGCTGGCCGAACTGGCCACGCGGGTCGAGCGGATCGAGATCGAGAACGCCGTGCCTCGGAGAAACGACTACGGTACACCTTACCTCTTCGACAGCCTTCACGCCCGCCTCATCGCGAGGGAGATCCCATGAGCGTCGTTCCAAGGGCCTATCTGATCAATCGGCTTGTCACGCTGGTCCTGACCATTCTGATCGCGGCCACGATCATCTGGATCATCCCGCGCCTCTCGCCGGTTGACCCGGCAGAGATCGCACTGGGGAGGATGGCTGCCGGAGCGGGTTCGGTCGCCAACTCAGAGGAAATCCTCGCCCAGTTGCGCGCCAATATGGGCATCGATCAGCCGTTTATCGTTCAGTATCTCAAGTACATCACGGGTGCGCTGGTCTTCGATTTCGGGTTGTCCACGGCGGCCTTCCCGACGCCGGTCTCGACCCTGATCCTGAACGCGTTGCCCTGGACCCTGGGGCTGATGATCCTGTCGCTGCTGATCACCTTCTTCATCGGCAACCTGCTGGGCGCGCTGATGGTCTGGGATCGCTCGCCCAAGCTGGTCCGGGTCGCCATCCCGGCGGCGATGGTCTTCACCTCGATCCCCCCTATCCTGTCAGGGCTTTTGCTGATGTGGATCTTCGCTGCCAAGCTGCAATGGTTTCCGCTGACCGGCGCCTACAGCATCTTCGTGGAACCGGGCTGGACCTGGTCCTTTGTTCAATCGGTGCTGAAGCACGGGTTTCTGCCGGCCCTTTCCATCGTGGTGGTGACCTTCGGCTTCTGGGCGCTGGGCATGCGCGGGCTGATGATCACCGTGCAGGGCGAGGATTACGTCAAGCTGGCCGAGGCCAAGGGCCTGCGCCCGCGCTACATCCTCTACCGCTACATGATCCGCAACGCGATCCTGCCGCAGATCACTGCCTTTGCGCTCAAGATCGGGCTGCTGATCGCGGGCCAGGTGCTGGTAGAACGCATCTTTGCCTATAACGGCATGGGCAAGCTGCTGTACGACGCGATCCTGAACCAGGATTTCCCGGTCATTCAGGGCGTGTCCTACGTGATCATCCTGATCACCGCCGTGTCGGTCTTCATGGTCGACCTGCTCTATCCGTTCATTGATCCCCGCATCCGGCACGAGGCGCATTGAGATGAGCACGCAGCAGATCGGCCGTGCCGAACGCCGCCAGGCCCGACGCATCCGCCGCTTCGAAAATCCCTGGATGAACCCCAAGCTGATCTGGGGGGCGGGCCTGCTCTTGGGCATCATCGCAATCGGCATTATCGGTCGCATCCTTTGGGACCTGGACCTGGTCTTCACCGGGTCCAGCCCGCTGAAACTGCCGCCCCTGGGATTCGAGAACCTGCGCCGCCAGCCGGGTATCCTGGATCACCCCCTGGGCACGGATGGCGGCGGGCGCGATATGCTTGCGCTGATTGTGATCGGGGCGCCCAACACGCTTTTCGTCGGCCTTCTCGCCAGCCTGATCGGCATGTCCATCGGCATTTCCCTGGGCTTTTCCGCAGGGTTCCTGGGCGGGCGCATCGATGATGTTATCCGGGTGGGTGCGGATGTGATGATCACCATCCCGCCGCTCCTGATCCTCGTGGTCTTTCAGTCGGCCTTTGGCGATGTGACCCTGACCATGATGGCGCTCTTGATCGCGGGGTTCGTCTGGCAATCGCCTACCCGGCTGATCCGGGCGCAGGTCCTGTCGATGAAGCAGTCGGGTTATGTGCAGATGGCACAGCTCTCGGGGGCCTCGACCCGTTACATCATGTTCCGCGAGATGATGCCGAACCTGGTGCCCTACCTTTTCGGGTCGTTCATCGCCTCGGTCACAACGTCGATTGTCACCGCCGTCGGCCTGGAGGTTCTGGGCCTCGGGCCGCAGCGCATCCCAACGCTGGGCCGCACGATATACGAGGCGATCAATGCCGGCGCGCTGATCCAGAACCTCTGGTGGTGGTGGGGTCTGCCCACCTTGCTCTTGGGCGTGATGTTCATAGGATTGCTGCTCGTCAACCTCGGTCTGGACGAGGTCTCCAACCCGCGGCTGAGGAAACTTTCATGACGGACAAACCTGTCCTCACCCTGCGCGATCTGTCCATCGAGTTCCCGACCAGCAAGGGCATCGTCAAGGCAGTCAGCGCGCTGAACCTCGAGATCCACAAGGGCCGCCGCGTAGGCTTCATCGGCGAGAGCGGCTCGGGCAAGACGACCACCGCTCTGGCGGTGATGCAGATGCTGGCCGAGCCGGGCCGGGTGTCAGGTGGCCAGATCGCCCTTGGCGGGACCGATATCCTCGGCCTGTCCGAAGAAGAGATGCGCGACGTCCGCCTGTCGCGCATCGCCTATATCCCGCAGGGCGCGATGAACTCGCTGAACCCGGTGATGCGGGTCGAGCCGCAGTTGTGGGACGGCATTACCGCCCATGAGGGCCATGTGGACCGCGCCACGCTGAAACGCCGCTCTGACGCGGCCCTGGAAAGCGTTGGCCTGCCGGTTCATGCCGGCCAGCTGTTCCCGCATGAACTGTCGGGCGGAATGAAGCAGCGCGTCTGCATCGCCATGGGCATCATCCTGAACCCCGAACTGATCATCGCGGACGAGCCGACATCGGCGCTGGACGTGGTCACCCAACGTCAGGTCATGCAGACGCTGAAGGGGCTGCAAAGCCAGATCGGGTCGGGCCTAATGCTGATCGGCCATGACATGGGGCTGATGGCCCAGACCGTAGACGAATTGGCGGTGCTGAAAGACGGCGAACTGGTCGAGCATGGAACCGTCCAGCAGATCCTGGAGGCGCCGAAACACCCCTATACCAAGGACCTGATTTCTTCTGTGCCGCTGGTGGGGGGCGACAGCTTCCTCAACCCCGACCGCCGCGCCGATGCCCCCAAGCGCGACAGCCCGGAGCCGCTGCTTCGGTTCGAGAATGTGCGCAAGAATTACGGCGCGGTGACGGCGCTGCATCCGATGTCGTTCAGCCTGCAGGGCGACACGCCGCAGATCATCTCGATCGTCGGACAGTCGGGATCGGGCAAATCCACGATGGGTTCGATCATGTTGGGGTTCACTCCGCCCAGCAAGGGACGGGTGCTGTTCGAGGGCCGCGACATTCAGGCGATGCAGGCCGCCGAGGCACTGGATTTCCGCAAGAACGTGCAGGCAGTGTTCCAGGATCCCTATGCCTGCTTCAACCCGTTCTACCGGGTCAGCCACGCCCTGCGCTTTCCCTTCAAGCGGTTCGGTCTGTCAAACGGAGAGGCGCATACCCGGAAGGCCATGGAAGAGGCCTGCACCGCCGTGGGCCTCGACCCCGATCTGGTGCTGCCGCGCTATCCGCATCAGCTGTCGGGCGGCCAGCGCCAGCGGCTGATCGTGGCGCGCGCACTGATGCTGTCGCCCAAGCTTCTGATTGCCGATGAACCGGTGTCGATGGTCGATGCCAGCCTGCGCGCCTCGATCCTGTCCAACATCTACGATCTGAAGGACAAATACGGGATCTCGATCCTCTACATCACCCATGACCTGGCCACGGCCTACCATGTCAGCGATTTCGTCATGGTGCTGTTCAAGGGCCATGTGGTCGAGGCCGGGCCGCCCAAAGAGGTGATCGGGACGCCGCAGCATCCCTATACGCGGCTTCTGATCGACTCGATCCCCTGGCCAGATCTGCATCGCAGCTGGGGGGACGGCAGCGCCGATTGGGACCCCACCGCACTCGAGGCCGAGGCCGCGCGAACCAGTGCGATCTTCCGCGGTTCGGTTCCCGGGTTCGAGCTGGCCGTTACATGAGCGGCACCTGGCCGTTCATCGACGAGAAGATCGCCGCACGCCTTGCGCTGATCGCCCCCTGCGTGCACCGGCGCAAGAAGGCCCTGCCGCCCTTTCGGATGCTGCCGCTGACCAGTGCGGTGATCGACGCCCCGATCTGTGCCGACCCAAGTGGTTGGCAGGAGATCCCGCACGAAAGCTATTGGGGCGCGGCGGATCTGAACTTCGTCCTGAAACTGGACTTTCAGGTGCCGCCGGACTGGAACCCAGAGCGAATGGCGTTGCATCTGCCACTGGGCACTCTGGGCGATATCTTCACCCATCCCGAGGCGCTCGTGCATGTCGATGGCGCCCCCATAGGCTCTGCGGATCGGTATCATCACACGTTGCCCTTGGACCGGACGCTGGCGGACGGGGCGCGGCATGTCCTGTCGCTGCATGGCTGGACCGGGCTGGCCGGCTGGCCCCCCGACCCAGATTGCAAGGCGCAGCTCTTCATGGGCACGCCGGCGCTGGTGGAACGCGACCCCGGGCTGCAGGGCTTTCTGACACTGGCGCAATCAGCGCTGGAAACCGCCCGATTGCTGCCCTCTGAAAGCCCAGAGGCCGCGGGCCTGCTCGCCGCGCTCGACGCCGCGTTCAAGTTGCTCGACACCCGCGATCCCCTCGGCGCCGCGCTTTATGACAGCGTTCCAACGGCCATGGAGGCCCTTCAAGCGAGCATCGCTCAAGCTGGGGCGCCGCTGGACGTGACCCTGCACGGGATCGGGCACGCCCATATGGACATCGCCTATCTTTGGCCGGTCTCGCAGATCCGGCTGAAGAACGCGCGCACCTACACCAATGTGCTGCGCCTGATGGACACGGATCCAGAGTTCCGTTTCTCCCACTCGCAGCCGCAGCTTTATGCGATGACGGCGCAGGATTATCCGCAGCTCTTCGACCGCATCAAGGCGCGTGTCGCCGAGGGCCGGTGGGAAGTCATGGGCGGCATGTGGGTCGAGCCCGACCTGAACATCCCGGGGCCCGAGGCCTTGGTACGGCAACTGACCCTTGGCCGCGGTTACTTTCGCGACACTTTCGGCGACGTCGAGACCCCGGTCTTGTGGCTGCCCGACACGTTCGGGTTTCCCGCACAGACCCCCCAGCTGATGCGTCTGGCCGGCTTGAAATGGTTCGTCACGAACAAGCTGAACTGGAACCAGCTCAATCCGGTCCCGTCGTCTTCGCATCACTGGCAGGGGCTCGATGGCAGCCGGGTGCTGGCCCATGTGCTGACCACCCCGCGCGATGTGCAGTACCTGCCCTTTCCGACAAACTACAAAAGCGATCTGACCGCGCCAGAAGTCCTGGGCACCTGGACCCGCTCGACCGCGCCCGACAGCCTTCGCGACCTGCCGATCTGTTTTGGCTACGGTGATGGCGGCGGCGGGCCGACCGAAGACCTGCTTGCCAAGGCCCGCGCCTACGCCGCGATGCCCGCCATGCCCCAGTTCCGCTACAGCACCGTGCAGGAGGTCTTCGAGCGCATCGAGAACACGGCCTGCGACCTGCCGACCTGGACGGGCGAACACTACCTGGAGCTTCACCGCGGCGTTTATACCTCGCAAGCCTGGATCAAGCGCGCCAACCGCAAGGCGGAATGGGCCCTGCACGAGGCGGAGGCGCTGGCAGCCATGGCAGGCCAGAACCCGGATCTGACCGAGGCGTGGCAGCTTTTGTGCCTGAACCAGTTCCACGATATCCTTACCGGCACCGCGACCGCCGAGGTATTCGAAGATGCCCGGCGCGACTTTGCCCGGATCATGGAACTGGCAGAGGCATCCGCATTGATCGCTTCGGCGGCGCTCGCCCTGCCGGTCCGCTCGGTCGCCAACACCTCCCCCTGCAGCGGACCACGCGTGGCGCTGGTGCCCGAAGCGTCCTTGCCGCATGGGCAGACGGTCGAAGGCGGGACGCTGGTCCTGTTCGACGCGCTCCCAAGCTATGCGATCGCAGGAGTCGACCCGCCCACGGCTCCGCACGGACCGGCCACGGTTCTCAGGCGGGGCGGGACATTCGTTCTGGAGAACCCGACGCTTGTCGTCACGCTAGACGCCACGGGTCAGGTGCTCAGCGCCCGTGACAAGCCCCTCGATCGCGAGGTGCTTGCAGAAGGCGCCGTGGGCAATCAACTGATCGCATTCGAAGATCGGCCGATCAGCTGGGATGCCTGGGACATTGACCCCTTCTACGAGGACCGAAGCGAGGCGGTCGCGGGGAAGACGACATGCGAAATCGTCGAGACCGGTCCGTTGCGCGCAAGCGTGCGTGTTGCAACCCGCTGGCGCAGCAGCACCATTCGGCAACACATCCGGCTGTCGGCGCACTCCAACCGGATCGACTTTGTAACAGAGGTCGATTGGCATGAAAGTCACACGCTGTTGAAGGCCGGTTTTCCGACCCGCATCGCGGCGCGCCAGGCAGAGTTCGATATTCAGTGGGGTCGCATCGCGCGCGCCACGACCCGCAAGACGGCTTTCGACAGCGCCCGCTTTGAAGTCCCGGCCCAGAAATGGGCGCAGGTTGCCGACCAAGAGATGGCCGTTGCCCTGCTGAACGACTGCAAATACGGCTATGACGTGCAGGGAGGGACGCTCCGGATCACGCTGATCAAGTCCGCCACCTCGCCGGACCCGACCGCGGATCAAGGCCCGCATGTCTTTACATACAGCCTGCTGCCTTACGATCCTGCGACACCCGAAGTTCTTGATCGCGAGGCCTATGATCTGAACGCGCCGCTCCGGGTGCTTCCACCTCGAACCGGATCTTCGCTCTCGCACCGAACCTTCGTGACCTGCAGTGCTCCGGGTGTGATCGTCGAAACCCTGAAGCCCGCCGCGGACGGCCAGGGTGTGATCCTGCGGCTCTTTGAGGCGCGCGGTCAGCCGCAAGACACTCTATTGACCTTTCCATCTATCCTGAGACGAGCCGAGGTCGTGTCCCTGTTCGAGGACACCCTCGGACACCTTGAAACGGGCCAATCGTTTCTGGAAATCGCGCTGAGCCCGTTTCAGGTCCTGAGCCTTCGCGTGGTTCTCTGATCGGCTGTATCCGCCCGCGACGGCCAGGTTATGAGCTTCGAGCGGAGCACGCAGGTACCGCGGTGCCGACGCTGAACGAGGCGTTCAAAGCGCGCCGCAGCTTCGGACTGATCCATGTGGAACCTCGCCCCCGGCGGGATTCGTCGGGGTGTTGTGGAAGGCCATACAAGCTTTGACGACACGCCGGTCCCGAAACCCGCCCTGAATGCAGGTGACGGCGGTCATGCCGATGCCTCTTCCAGATCCGGCGCCTGCTCTTCCTCCTGACTCCATGCCTTCACGTCGGCGAAGTCGAAATAGATCGCGAGCACCGCCGGGAAAACGAGAACGACAAGCACCAGTGACGCCAGAACCCCGAAGGCGACCGATACGACCACCGGAACGATGGCGACCAGCGAGGGCGACGTCTCGAAGACGATCGGCAGAAGTCCGATGAAGGTCGTCGTCGATGCCAAGACCACGGGCCGGAACCGTCTGCGCACGGCCTCGATGGAAGCCTTCACGTGATCCCCACCGGCCGCGTGTTTTTCGAAGAAGGCAACGAACAGGATCGCGTTGTTCACGACAACGCCGGACAAGGACGCAAAGCCGATCAGCGATGGCATCGACATGTCGATGCCGATGGCGAGGTGGCCGAGGATGACGCCGATCAGGGCGAAAGGTATGGATGTCATGACGAAGATTGGCAGGACGTAGCTGCGGAACTGGAACGCCAGCACGATGTAGACGGCCACCAGCCCGACCGCGAAGGCCGAGACGATCGAGAGCTGCGTTTCCGTCTGGGACTCGGTCGCCCCCCCGATCGAGATCGTGACGCCCGGGTATCGTTCTGCCAGACCCGGGCCGATCTCCTCCAGGGCCACCGCACTGATCCCGGTCGCGGTTTGGGCATCCCGGTCGATTTCGCCGATGACACGTGCGCGGGCCCGGCCGTTCTCACGCGTGATCTGCGCGAATGTCGGGCGCGCGGCCAGATCGGCAACACGCGAGAGCGAGACCTGCGCGCCGTCCGCCAGTGTCACCGGCAAGGCCCGAAGCTGCATGATCGACCCTGCGACGTTCGACTGCTCCACCACGACTTCCAGGTCGGTCTCGCCATCCCTGAACGCGTCGGTGACCGTTCCGGTGAAGGATGTCCTGAGCTGGTCGGCCAGCCCGGACGAGGTCAGACCCAGCGATCGTCCGAACGCATTGAGCGTGACCTCGATCTCGGTCTGTCCGAAAGAGAAATCCGAATAGACGGTCACCACGTCGGGCCGCGCGGCCAGAGCGTCGCGCATCGCGCCCGCGGCGGCCTCCAGCGTCTGAAGGTCACGGGCAAAGATCGAGATATCGATGTCGCTGCCGCCGGGTGTGTTGCCAGAGGCCCTGAAGCTCAGCTGACGCGCATCGACGATCGGCCCGGTGGCTTCCTTCCAATCCGCAAGGAACACGGCGGACGAGACAGAGCGCAATTCGCTGCTCATCAGGTCGACCGTCACGGTGGCGGTATGCGCGCCGTTGTCGCTCACGTCGGTGTTGTAGCCATATTCGACAAGCACGGTCTGGACCAGGGGCGCGCCCTCCCCCGCAGCTTGCGGGTACCTGGCGTCGACGATGGCAAGCCCGTCAAGAACCCGTTCGACAGCAGCCTCGGTCTGCTCGATCTGAACCCCTTTGTTAAGTGCGATCCTCGCCACGATCGTATCGGCTTCGGACGTGGGAAACCCGATGATCCGCACCGCACCGGTTGCGATCACCCCGCCGCACAGGATCAGCATCGCCATCACGCACCCCACGGTCAGGTAGCGCCAGTGCGTAAGGACCGTGACGGCAGGGATCACGACACGATCGTTGAACCTGTTAAGAAGCCGCGCGGCGAGGCGTTGCTGTGCCCGCGCCCGCACGCTCGGCGCGTGCGAAAGGTGATGCGGCAGGATCAGGAAGGCCTCGACCAGCGACGCCGTGAGCGTCACCAGAAGCACGATCGGAACCACCAGCAGGACGGCCCCGATCTCTCCCGACAGGAACATCAACGGCCCGAAGACGCCCGCGGTGGTCAGGAACGAGGACACCACGCCGGCAAGGACTTCCTGAGTGCCCTTCACGGCGGCCTCGGTCGGTCCAAGGCGCGCGCGCCATTTCTCGATGTTCTCGGCGATGACGATGCTGTCGTCCATGATGATGCCGATCGACATGAGCAAAGCCAGAAGCGACATCACGTTGATGGTGACGCCCAGAACGCTCATGACGAAAAGCCCAAGCAGGAACGAAAACGGCAGCGACAGCGAGATCCAGAAGGCGTCGCGCAGGGAAAAGAACAGGCACATCACCACGAAGACAAGGATCAGCGACTGCGACGCATTCAGAAGCACAAGCTGTAGCTGATCCGAAATCACCTGCGTCGCGTTGTTCACGATTTGCAGTTCAAGCGCTCCGCCGTATCGCCCCGAAAGGGTGTCGAGATAGTCACGAACGGAATCGAACGCCCTGATGGCGTCGTCCGACGCGGTCTTGCTCAGGACGATGATCGCCGCCCGGCGCCCGTCGATCTCGGATCGCTGGTCAGCGTCGGCAAGCGAAAGCGACACGGTTGCGACATCGGACAGACGCACCACGCCGCCCGCATTGCCCTCGCGTATGGTCAGGGCCTCAAGCGCTGCCCGGCTGCGCGCGGACCCGCTGAGCCGCAGGCTAAGGTCTTCCTCTTCCAACTCGACCGTCCCGAGCGGACCGGAATAGGATCGCGCGTTCACCGCGTTCGCGACATCGCTCGGCGAGATGCCGTAGGTCCGCAAGGCCAGATCGTTCAGGCGAACCCGGTACTCCAGGGCCGATACGCCGCGCACCTTCGCATCCGCAATGCCCGGAACGGTCACAAGGTCATCCGCAAGTTCGTCGGCGTAGCGGACAAGGCTTTCATCCGATGCAAGTCCGCTTACCGCCAGCAGCGCAATCAGCTCCGTGCGCTCGGCGATAGAGACCATCGGTTCCTCCGCATCGTCGGGAAGGTCCTGTATCGACGACACCTCCGACGACACGTCATTGAAGAACTGCGTGATCTCCCCGCTGTCGGCCATGGTAAGCGTCGCGGTGGCGCGGGCCGCGACAGATTGGCAGGTCAGTTCATCGACATGGTTGATCGAGGCAAGCGCGCTTTCAAGCTTGCCGCAGATCTCTTCGTCCACATCCCGCGCCGCAGCGCCGGGATAGATGACGGAAACCGTCACCTGCGACGATGTGAATTCCGGGAATGTCTCGCGCTCGATATCGGCGATGGACATCAGCCCTAGAAACAGCCCGGCAAGAAGAAAGAGGTTGGCCGCGACGGGGTGCCTGGCGAAGAAGGCGATCATGGCCGGACGTCGCTCTCTACCAGGTCAAGAAGCAATCCGTTGGCCGCGGGCCGTGGGTCGGACAGGACCACCCTGTCACCGACCGACAGACCATCCATGACCACGTATCTTCCGTCGATCTCCGCACCGATAGAAACGTCGCGCCGTGCAAGCCTGTCGTCGCTGTCCGCGACAAGCAGATATGGCGCCGATCCCTCGAACCGGATCGCCGATTGCGGCACGGCGATCTGATCCTCAAGAGGCGGGCCTTCCAGGACGACCTCGACGAAGCTGCCGTTTAAAAGCGCTGGCCGCCGCGTCTCGGGGTCGGGAAAGCCTGCGTCCGCGACCCTCACGACGATGCCGATGGTGCCAGTTTCCGAATCGATATTGCCTGTGATCCGCGTGATCGTTGCCGGCCAGCGCGCCTCGATCCCGTTGCCGTAATTCGCCACGACCGTCGCCGTCAGGACCGCGCCGATGGCCTGGGACAGACGCGTATCGCCCCGCAGATCCCGCGCGCTTGCAAACAGATCGGCTGAACCCAAGGTGCCGAACAGGCGCGCCAGATCGGCCGGTTGAATGGCCGCAGTCACTTCCGAGGCATCGGTCGCCTCTATGGAAATCGGCACATCGCCTGGCCTGACATATTGCCCCTCGTTTGCGCCACGCTCCACCACGCGCGCGTCGAACGGCGCGACCACACGGGTTCGTGCAAGGTTGCGTTGCGCGCTTTCCAGATCCGCCTGAGCCTTGGCAAGGGCGGCCTCGGCGGACAGTGTATCTGGCTCGATCAGCGCCAGCGTCGCTTCCAGCGAGGCGACCACCGACTGCTGGGAATAGAAGGTCCTGTTCGCGTCATCGAGTTGCGCGGCCGCGATCGACCCGCCATCGACAAGCCTCTGGACGCGGTTTCGATCCCCTTCGAAAATCGTCAGGATTTCCCGTTCGATCTCAAGCGTCTTCGCGGCATTCGCCGCGTTCACCGCGATCGAGCGCAGATCCGCTTCGGCGCGCTGCACATCCGCCTGTGCCTGAGATACCCTGATTTCGTAGTCCCGCGGATCGATCACGTAAAGAACACTGCCGGCCTCGACCAGAAAGCCGGGTTGAAGGCTGTCGGCGAACGCGATCAGACGCCCCTCGACCTCGGCCACGCCGGACCATGTCCGCGTCGGCTCTACCCGGCCGAAGCCTGACGCAGAGCCGGTCAAGGTCACGGGGGAGATGGTGGCGAAACTGACGGCGACCGCCTGCTCCTCGACGGCCTGCGCCTCGGCGGGGGGTCTGTTCTGCACAGTCCAGACCACTCCGGCGGCGAGAAGCACGGGCGGCAGGACGAGCAGTTTCTTCAGTGTTTCATGGATCATGTCGTACCGCTTCTTGGGGACCGCAAGATCAAGGTCAATCGCGGCGATTCTGTCGCGCGGCTTGGCCCGGCGATCCCGCGGCCGCCAATCCCGGGCAGCCCGGCGCACCGATCCCGACCTCGACGCAAGATGCCATTTGATGACGTCACCTTTATCAGGTAGCGCTCCACTGTAACACGGCCTTGTCGGTCAATTCTCTTTCAGCAAGACGAGGCACTCGGAAACAGCGTCCGCGTTCTCCCGCGCTTCGTTTCGGGTCACGCTTCCCGCCTGAACCAGAGCGCGGATCGCGTTGCGCGCCGTCGTTTCCGGATCCGAGCCTGTGGCAAGCTGGACGATCACCGCGTCATACATCCGCTGACCCGTCGGCGTCAGCGACTGCGCACAGGCGTCACCCTCGGCAAGGCCGGCCTGGGCCGCTTGTGTTGCCACCACGAAAAGAAGGACCGACGTCGTCCAGGGACCAATTGGCCGTGCGCGATAACCCATGATCTTTCTCCACAATACTGTCTACCCAGGCCGGTGAAGCCTGCCCCGGCCTTCGTTTGCGCAGACCTGCCGGAAGGATGTTTCACGGGTGTTGCAGATTTCGGGGAATATGCGACGAGCCGTGTCGCCCCGCGCGCGCCGTCACACTCTGTAATATCATGGTGCTGCCCAGAAAGCGGGAACCATGACAATGTCAGCAGCATGAACGGCAAACCGGACAGAGTGATCGTCGTCGACGACGACCCGGAACTGCGCGCACTCTTGCGCCGGTTCCTGACAGAGCACGGCTTCGAAACCCGCGCCGTAGACGGCGGCGCGGCGCTTGACAGAGAGGTGGCACGCAACCCCGCGGACGCCATCGTTCTCGATCTGATGATGCCCGGCGAGGATGGGCTTAGCATCTGCAGACGCTTTCGGGCGTCGGGCGACATGACACCGATCGTGATGCTCACGGCGCGAGGTGACCCGATCGACCGCATCGTCGGTCTGGAGACCGGCGCCGACGACTACCTGTCGAAACCCTTCGAGCCCCGCGAACTGGTTGCCCGTCTTGCGGCGGTTCTGCGGCGGACGCGCTGGATGAGCGACATGTCGATCGACAACACCGTCACGCTCGGGGCGCTCGAGATCAACCTGTCCACCCGAACCGTGACGCGCGACGGCACGGCGCTGAAGCTGTCCAGCCGGGAATTCGCGCTTCTCTCCGCGCTGGTCCGCAGTCGCGGCCGTCCCCTCAGCCGGGCGCAGTTGATCGAACGGGCGCTCGGACGCGATGCCGAGGTCACCGACCGCGCGGTCGATGTCCAGATCGCGCGACTGCGCCGAGCCATCGGCGACCGGGCCGACGATCCGGACCTGATAAAGACGGTCTGGGGCGTGGGCTACGTGCTGGTGTCCGGCGGTGCTTGATTCCCTCTTGAAGCAGAACATCGCGGTTCTTGCCGCCGCCATACTGGGCGCCCTGCTGGTGTCGGGCATCCTGATCGCCAGCCTCGTCCTGCGGCCACAGATCCAACGCTCGGCCGCGGACACCGCGCAAAGGGTCCAAAGCCTCGAACTGTCCATTTCGCAGATGGACCCGGTTCAGCAGATCCTCTTTGCCGAAGCCCTGCGGGTGGATCAGGCGCCTGACCTCCACGTGACGGAAACCCAGCCGGATAACCCGGAGGTTCAGCGCAGCCGCTTTGTGCGGTATTTCCTCCGGGTTCTGTCAGATCAGTATGGTATCTCCGCGCCCGACGTGCTGGTCGATCGTGAAGGCCGTGTCTGGCTGCGCATGATCACCGCAGAGCAGCCATACTGGCTTTCGCTCAGGACCTTGCCTGCAAGCGATCCGGTGGCGGGTCTCCTGTTGGCATTCGCGGCCGCGTTGCTGGCCGCCCTCGCTGGCGGCATCGCGCTGCAACGGCGGATTGCCCGGCCCCTGAAGCGTCTGGCACAGGCGGTGGACCGCATGTCCGGCCCGACCGACGTATACGATTGCGATATCGACCGCCCGCGGGAAATCGCGGCGGTGTCCCGCGCGCTGACGGAAATGTCCGTGCGGCTGCAAGCGGCAGAAGCCGACCGGGCCCTGATGCTGGCCGGGGTCAGCCACGACCTGCGAACGCCCCTCACCAAACTGCGTCTGTCATTGGCGATGCTGAAGACTGCCGACGCCGATCTCGTCGCCGGGGCAGAGCGGAACGTCATCCGCATCGAGGGAATGCTGGGCCAGTTTCTCGATTTCGCGCGCGGGTTCGAGGCGGAAGAGACACGGGCGGTCCCCTTGCGGTCCCTGTTGCAGCAGGCGGTCGAGGCGCGCGGCGTGTCCGAGGCCGTCGCGCTCGATGCACCGGCGGATGTCGTGATCCTCGTCAAGGAGGCCGCAGTCCTTCAGGCGGTGGAAAACCTGCTGACAAACGCGCTCCGGTATGGGGCATCCCCGGTCGAATTGAGCGCCCGCTTGCAGGACGGCGATCTCTTGGTCGACGTGTGCGATGCGGGCCAGGGCATCTCGGCCGGCGACGTGCGCGATCTGATCCGTCCCTTCGCGCGCGGGGACACCGCGCGCGGCGGCGAGGGCACCGGTCTTGGGCTTGCCATTGCCGACCAGGTCGCCAGGGCACATGGCGGCACGCTGGAGTTTGAACGGATCCCGGCGCGGTTCTCCGCCCGCCTTCGTATCCCCCAGGCCGTGAAATTCTGAAGATGGCAGGGATCGACGGGAAATCTGGTGCGACCAACAGCACCCGGCCTTGACTGCTCTTGCGCCCGATTGAGTCTGGTTGTCATACCGACTGCCCCGGCCAATGATCTGCGGCCCTCCATGACGGGCACGTCACCGCTGCAATACCAGAAGGATCCGCGCCTTCTCCTTGCCCGGGAAGCCTTGCCAAGTTCGAACGCAAAGGTGCCCGAGATCGCCTTGGGGGGCGGATGTGAGAACTCTGCACGGTCTTCGCGTGAATACTTCGCGGGAATACGCCCGAAAGCTCTGTCTTGCTCCAGGACAGGACCGCTCCGTCCATGCGGAAGAATGGTCATGGGTCGTCGACGTTTTGATCTGGATGGCAGTCAATTCATGTGCAGACGGCCAGCCCAGATCATACCCCGAAAATGACAACAATGACTTATGGGGTGTGGAATATCCGTGCCCCGCCGCGCTCTCTCTGCCGGATCCTTCCCGCCTCGATGCCGCCCGGTCCTGCGCCAGTGTTTCCGTCGCGGGGACAGGCAGCCCCGCGCCCGCGAACTGTCTTTCCGGAACGTCCCGAAACAAGGCAAAAACAAGGCGAATTTGCCTGCAAGGGACAGGGACGCTACCGATGGGAGAGTCGCTCGGGTAGGCGGCTCTTCTTTGGAGTGGGCAAATGGTACCTCTTTTTTGGGACTCGCTGCTGAATCTGCTCTTTGGCACCAACACCTACACCGGCACCACGTCGGGGTCGGCGCCAGAGATCGATCCATCCGTCGCAGGCCTTGCACTCGGCGTGCTTGCGCTGGTTCTGCTGGTCGGTCGCGAATTGCGCCGGCGCGCAAGGGACTGACAGGGCCGAACTTGACCCGCGGCAGCGGAAGATCCTTCCGCTGCCGTTCCGTTCTGTGGGATCTTCACGGACAGCCTGCGTCAGCCGGGGACGCGGCCGGAACTCATCCCATCGCGACCGCGACGGCGACCAACACCGCCTTTGCGGCGACATGGGCCGCAATCGCTTCGCCGGTGCGCCCGCTGCGCAGCACCAGCCCGGCAAAGACCAGCCCGGAAAGCGCCCCGGCGATCCAGTGAGCCTGTAACGCCCCGAACACAACCGCCCCTGCCAGAACCACGCCGGCGCGGACAAGCGGCGACGCGCCCGCGCGCGCGATCAGGTAGCCCCGAAAGAACAGTTCCTGCGCCACCGGAAGGATCAAGACCGTCCCAAGGGCCCAGAACACGACCCCCGGCGCGACGTCCGGCAGCGCCGGGCGCCCCCCGGGCGGCACCATCAGCACCCAAAGGGCGCCGGTTGCAAGCCCTGCCAGAACCGCCATCGCGCCCGGCAGGGCCGGGGCGCGCAGCCATTGCCGCACCGACGGGATCAGCGCCAGCCCGGTCGCCACGACGACCAGCACGCCCCCCTCTGCCGGCACAGGCCAGATCAGGGACGCGATCAGCGTCGCGGACAACAGGGCCAGCATCGGCAGGATCTGCGCCACCGATCCGTCGGGGCGCGCGCTATCCTGCACCTTCGTGCTCGGCGAGGGCACAGACGCGGATGCGACGTTGCACCAACGACTGGCCCACATCAGCGCCAGCGCGGTCAGAAGGAACCCCGTCCAGCCCGCATAGGTGTGAAAGCCCTGCAATGCGTGCGACGGCGATACATGGGCACCGATCATGACAAGCCCCGCGATCCGCACCACGTTCAGCGTCCACGACACCACCAGTGCGGCGGGCACCAGCACCAGCCAGTAGCGCATGGGGCGCAGATCGCCCGGTCGCAGCAATGCCAGAAGCCCCGCAAAGCCCAGCGTCAGAAGCAGCCCCTCGAACCCCGAACAGGTGGCAATGATATCGACGTGAAAGCTGTCGATCCCGACGATACGGGCATCGATATTGGTCGTCACGGGCTGGCCAAGCGCCAGCAGAAGAAGCGTGCTCGCGAAAAACGAGGCATCGGTCAGAAGGTCCAGCGCAAGATGACGCGCGGGCACCGCCACCGCCAGCGCAAGCGCCACGCCCCCGACCAGCGTCAGCGCAAAGCGTCCCCGGCTGACCCGCAGCCACCCGGCCCAGTCCGCCCCGCACAGAAGCACCCGCGCCGCGCCCAGCAGCATCAGCACCGCACCCGTCCCCAACAGCGCAAGCAGCAGGTCGAACCGGGCGATCAGGGCCCGGTCGCTCCAGACAAGGCCCGGCGCAAGCGCGATGGCAAGGCCGGCGATGTTCAAGGCCGCGCCGACCCAGCGGCGCCGGGTCTGCGCCAGCCGCGCCAGCAGGTCGCCCCGCGCGGGCCCGTCCAGCGCGAAATACAAAAGCGTGGCCACCAGCACCGCCATCCCGAGTCCGGGCGCACTGCGCAGTCCAGCGCACAGCATCTCGACGTCGACGATCGAGCAAGAGATCACCTCGCGCCCCCGGTAGACCCCGGCAAGCGCCGAAGCCTCGGCCACCAGAGCCAGCAGGACAAGCGCGGCCGGAAGCACCGCAGCCCCCATCTGGGGCATGACCCTTACCAAAGAAAACCGCGCACCAGACCTCATGACCGCGCGCATATCCTGCAATGATGGCGAATTTGAGAATACCCCATCTTCGACGCCCGTGACCTCCCATCCCGCCGCGCCCATTCGGCGATTGCAGAGCCCCTCGAAATCCTTAACTTCACCGGAAACAACGGGAAAACGACACCGATGACACTGGCCGAACGATCCTGGGTGCCCCCCGCCAGCGAAGCATTGGTGCAGCGCATCGCCAAGGACACCGCCGCCGCCGGCTCTTCCGGCCTGCTGGACCGGCTCGAAACCCTCGCCCGCCGCAACCGCGACATCCACGAACGCGACTGCTTCAACCTGAACCCTGCAACGAATGTCCTGAACCCCCGCGCCGAGGCGCTCCTGTCGGCCGGCATCGGCTCGCGCCCGTCCCTCGGCTATCCCGGCGACAAGTATGAAACCGGCCTCGACGCCATCGAGGAGATAGAGGTCATTGCCGCCGAACTGGTGGCCGAGGTCTTCGGCGCCCGCTTTGCAGAGATCCGCGTCGCCTCGGGCGCCATGGCCAATCTCTACGCCTTCATGGCCACCTGCAAACCCGGGGACACGATCATCGCCCCGCCGGCAGAGATCGGCGGCCACGTGACCCATCACCTCGCGGGCTGCGCCGGGCTTTACGGGCTGCGCATCCTGCCCGCCCCGGTCCAGGCCGACGGCTATACCGTCGACACCGGCGCCCTGCGCGACATCGTCCGCCACGAGCGCCCCCGGCTTCTGACCATCGGCGGCAGCCTGAACCTCTTCCCCCATCCCGTGCGCGACATCCGCGCCATCGCCGACGAGGTCGGCGCCTTCGTTCTCTTCGACGCCGCCCACCAATGCGGGATCATCGCCGGCGGCGCCTGGCCCAACCCGCTGGCCGAGGGCGCGCACCTGATGACCATGAGCACCTACAAAAGCCTTGGCGGCCCCGCCGCCGGCGTGCTCCTGACCAACGACGCCGATCTCGCGAAACGGCTCGACGCCATCGCCTTTCCCGGCATGACCGCGAATTTCGACGCCGCGAAATCGGCGGCGCTTGCCGTCACCATGCTGGACTGGCGGGCCCATGGCCCCGCCTATGCCCGCGCCATGATCGACACCGCACAGGCGCTGGCAGCGGCCCTGTCGGACGCGGGCCTGCCCGTCTTCGCCGCCGACCGGGGCGCGACCCGGTCGCATCAGTTCGCGGTCGAGGCCGCCCGTTTCGGCGGCGGACAGACCGCCTCGCGCGCGCTCTACCGTGCCGGTATCCTTGCCTGCGGCATCGGCCTGCCCGTCCCGCCCGTTGCCGGCGACATGAACGGCCTGCGTCTCGGCACGCCCGAGATCGTGCGCTGGGGCGTCGGTCCCGAACACGCCCCCCGGCTTGCCGGGATCATCGCGGCCGCGCTGACGCGCCCCGATCCAGAGGCGCTTGCGCCCGACACCCGCGCCTTCCGCGCGGGGTTTGACCGGCTGCACTACATCTTCGACCCCGATGCCTGATCCACGGCACGCGGCCCCCCGGGCACCCCGTGCATGAGCACTCCGCCCGCCCCTCCCGGTCCCTGGCGCTGGCGGATGCTGGCCGGTGTCTGGCTGATCTACTTCTGCTTCGGTCTCATGACCGCCAGCCTCGCGCCCCTGGTGCCGCTGATCCGCGCGGAATTCGGCATCGGCAACGCCGCGATGGGCCTGATCCTCGGGGCATGGCCGCTGGTCTATATCGCCGCCGCCCTGCCCTGCGGCGTGCTGCTCGACCGCATCGGCACGCGGCGCGGGCTGTTTCTCGCCGGTTTGGTGATCGCGCTTTCGGGGGTCCTGCGCTCTGTGGCCGACGGCCCGGCGATGCTGCTTTTTGCCGTGGCGGTCTTCGGCATCGGCGGGCCGCTGATCTCGGTGGGCGCGCCGAAACTGGTGGCAGGCCTCTTCCAGGGGGCGGACCGCGGCACCGCCATGGGCATCTACATGACGGGCCCCTACCTTGGCGGCATCGCCTCGCTGTCGCTGACCCACAGCGTTCTCCTGCCGCTGGCGGGGGGCGAATGGCGCAGCGTCGCGCTGATCCTCGCCGGGGTGGCGGCGGTCTCGTCGCTGGCGTGGGTCGCGGTTCTGGGGCGCGCGCCGGCCGGGTCCGGGCGGCTCGCCGGCGAAGGAAAGAAGTTCAATATCGGCGCCTTCGTAGAGCTTCTTCGCCACCCCGAGGTGCGCCTGATCCTCGCGATGAGCGTTGGCATCTTCTTCATCAATCACGCGCTCAACAACTGGCTGCCAGCGGTGCTGATGTCAAAGGGGCTCGACGCGTCGGCGGCCGGGCTCTGGTCGGCGCTGCCCTCGGTCGTGGGCGTGGCCGGGGCGCTGATCCTGCCGCGCCTCGCCACCCCGCGCTGGCGCTACCGGATCATGGCGGGGCTATTTGCCATGGCCCTGCTCGCAAGCCTGCTTCTGCAAGGGCAGATGGGGCCGGGCGTGGTGGGCGCGCTCGTCATGCAGGGAATCGCGCGCAGCGCCATGATGACCATCGCCATGCTGTTCCTGATGGAAACCCCCGGCGTCCCCGCGGAACGCCTCGGCCTCGCGGGGGGCCTTTTCTTCACGATGGCGGAAATCGGCGGCGTGCTGGGGCCTGTCATCTTCGGGGCGGTCTCGGAAACCGCGCTGGGCTTCGCCCTGCCGCTCGGAATGATAAGTCTGGTCGCGGTCGCGCTGATGCTGTCGCTGGCGGCACTGGTGCGGGCAAGGCGCCGCGCGGGTGCCTGATCAGGCCGCCCCGGTCGCGCCGCGCCCCCGAAACCCCGTCGCCACCACGAATTTCTCGGAACTGTCGGCCCGGCTGGCGGGCGGCTTGATGTTGGCCACCTTCGCGAAGTTCTGCTTCAGCAGCGTCTGAAGCCCCACCTCCGCGCCGCCCGCCAGCACCTTGGCGACAAAGGTCCCGCCCTCTTCCAGCACGTCAAAGGCCAGTTGCGCCGCCGCCTCGCACAGGGCCACGATGCGCAGGTGGTCTGTCTGCTTGTGCCCGGACGAGGCGGCGGCCATGTCGGACATCACCACGTCGGCCCGTCCGCCAAGCCAGGCCTTCACCTTGTCGTCCGCGCCCTCGTCGAGGAAATCGAGCTGGTGAATCTCGGCGCCCGCCACCGGCTCCACCTCCTGCAAGTCGATGCCCAGGACCTGCCCCACGGGCTTGCCCGGCCGCTCGCCCAGGGCGTTCACACGCTTGACGGCCACCTGGCACCATCCGCCGGGCGCACAGCCAAGGTCCACCACCCGCGCGCCGGGCACCAGAAAACCGAAACGGTCGTCAAGCTCGACGATCTTGAACGCCGCGCGCCCGCGATAGCCCTCGGCCCGCGCGCGCCGCACATAGGGGTCGTTCAGCTGCCGCTCCAGCCATCGGGTCGAGGACAGCTTGCGCCCGCGCGCCGACTTCACCTTGACCTTCAGATCGCGCTGCCCGCGCCCGGATGTGTTCTTTGTCATGCTCCGCCCGGCCCTGCCCGCGGCAGACCGGCCCCCGTCTTCTTCTGTTCCCAAATACTCTCGCCGAAGGCAGGCTGCAAAGCAGCCTTTCCTCAGACCACGTCCTCCAGCACGCCGTCGGCCGACATCTGCGCATAAAGCAGCCCCTCGCGCAGCCCCCGGTCCGCCACCGACAGCCGGTCCGTCGGCCAGACCCGCAAGAGCGCCTGAAGAATCGCTGCTCCGGACATGATAAGCGTGTGCCGGTCCCGCCCGATCCGCGGATCGGCCCGCCGCCCGGCGGGACCCAGGTGCAGGTAGTCGCGGATCACCTTGTCGATCTGGTCGGACGTCATCCGCAGCCCGTCCACCTTGTTGCGGTCGTAGCGGCGCAGGCCAAGGTGGCTGGCCGCCACCGTCGTCACCGTCCCCGAAGTGCCGATGATCTGGAACCCCTCGCGTGCCTGCACGGCGGCATAGGGCGCGAACTCCTGCATGTTCTCCTCGAAGAACCAGCTCATCAGCGCAAAGCGTGCCGCGTCGTCCTCGACGTCGATGAACTGGTCGCGCAGCGTCGCAACCCCAAGGGGCACAGAGATCCAGTCCACCACCCGCGCATGGGGAAACGGGCTGCCCGTGGGCTTGAACCCGGTGTGCAGCCGCATGATCGCCTTGGGCCGCTCCAGCCGCGGCACGGATGTCAGGTCGATCCACACCAGTTCGGTCGAGCCGCCGCCGATGTCCACCACCAGCAACTGCCGGGTCCGCGTGGACACCAGCGGCGCACAGGACACCACCGCCAGCCGTGCTTCTTCCTCGGGCTCGATGATCTCCAGCGCCAGACCCGTCTCGCGCCGCACATACCCGATGAACTCACGCGCGTTCGTGGCCCTGCGGCACGCCTCTGTCGCCACCAGCCGCATCCGCCGGACACCGTGCTTTTCAAGCTTCTTCCGGCAGATGTGCAGCGCCTGAACGGTGCGCGCCATGGACCCGCGGCTCAGCCGGCCCGACGCCTCCAGCCCCGCGCCCAGCTGGACGGACTTGGAAAAGCTGTCGATGACATGAAACTGACTGCCCTTGGGCTGGGCAATCAGCATCCTGCAACTGTTGGTGCCCAGATCCAGCGCGCCATAAAGCTCCGCAGGATCGGGCGTCGGCGGCGCGGAAGGCTCGACCGGTACAGGGAACGCGCCCGCGCCTTCGGGACGCTTGGGCGCCATCAGGATCGCCCTCCATTTCGAGTTGCCTTGACAGTAGACGCGTGCCCGCTTCCAAGGCAAGCCCTTCGGTTGAACGCGGCTCATCATGGTCATGAGGATTTCGACGGCTTCGCCCGCTGGTGGACGGGGCCGCGATCCGCTATCCCGTCGCTATCCGTTCGGGACGTGTCGAAAACCGGCGCCGCATCCTTTCGGGCAGCGCGTAGAAGCGGAACACGGAGGATTCGAAGATGCCCGACGTCACCATCGTCTACTGGCGCGACATCCCGGCCCAGGTCATCGTGGGCCGGGGCCGCAAAGGTGCCAAGGGGCCGCTGCCCGAACGCTTTGAACAGGCGATCGACCGGGCCGCGATGAAGGTGGGCGCGCAGGATACCGATGCCTACCTCGCCGAGTGGCGCAAGGGTGATCCCTTTGCCGTCGAGGGAGAACCGGCAGAGATCGCGGCCGCCGAGGCCGCGCGCATCGACGAAGCCTACGACGCCGGGCGCCTCCGCGCGCTCATCGACAACGACGGATGGGCATGACGCCCAAAGGGTTTCTGGAGGCCGCAATGGCGCTACTTTCGTTCCGCAAGCGTGAAGAGACCGGCCCCGCCCCGGCGTCCCCGGCGGTCGAGGCATTTCTCGACGACTACTCGATCGAGGTGATGCCGCGCACCGCCGAGAAGGTAGAGGATTTCCGCGCCCTCCTGCCCGAGGGAACGCGCGTCTACATCGCCCATATCGACGGCACCGACATCGCCGACATGGTCGCAACAGCGCGCCGCCTGACCGCCGGCGGCTTCAATGTCATGCCGCACTTCCCGGCGCGCATCATCCGCGACAAGGCCACGCTGGCCGACTGGATCGCCCGGTATCAGGGCGAGGCGGACGTGAAACAAGCGCTCTTGCTGGCCGGCGGCGTGGCCGAACCCAAGGGAGAGTTCCACTCTTCCATGCAACTGATGGAAACCGGGCTGTTCGACAAGGCGGGCTTTACCCGCCTGCACGTCGCGGGCCACCCCGAGGGCAACCGCGACATCGACCCGGACGGATCGGACCGCAACGTGATGGACGCACTGCGCTGGAAGTCCGCCTTTGCAGAGCGTACCGACGCGCAGATGGCGCTTGCCACCCAGTTCGCCTTTGACGCCGACCCGATCATCGCCTGGGCCGACCGCCTGGCCGCAGAGGCCATCGCACTGCCCATCCATATCGGCATTGCCGGCCCCGCCAAGCTTCAGACACTTATCAAGTTCGCGATCGCCTGCGGCGTCGGCCCCTCTCTCAAGGTGCTGCAAAAACGCGCGATGGACGTCAGCAAGCTGCTGTTGCCCTACGAGCCGACCGAGGTCGTCACCGCGCTGGCCGCGCACAAGGCCGCGCACCCCGGTTTCGGGATCGAACGCGTGCATTTCTTCCCGCTCGGCGGCATCAAGACCAATGCCGAATGGGCCATCAAGAACGGCGGGGCAAGCGCCCGGCCGGCCAACGCCACCTGATTGCAAGGAACCCCAAAGGCATGACCCGCACCGTACTCGAGTCGAAATCGAAGACCGTCGTCATCGGTTTCGACGAGCCGTTCTGCGTCATCGGCGAACGCATCAATCCGACGGGTCGCAAGAAGCTCGCCGCCGAACTGGAAGCGGGCGATTTCTCGACCGTCGAAAAGGACGCGCTTGAACAGGTCGCCTGCGGGGCGATGGTGCTCGATGTGAACGCGGGTGTTGTCTACAACTCCAACCCCAACCCGAACGAGACCGAACCGCCGCTGATGCGTCAGGTGATCGAACTGGTGCAGGGCCTTGTGGATGTGCCGCTGTGCATCGACAGCTCGGTCCCCGGCGCGCTGGAGGCCGGGCTTGCCGTGGCCGAGGGCCGCCCGCTCCTGAACTCCGTCACCGGCGAAGAGGAACGTCTCGAAGCGATCCTGCCGCTGGTCAAGAAGTACAACGTCCCCGTCGTCGCGATCTCGAACGACGACACCGGGATTTCGGAAGACCCCGAGGTCCGGTTTGCCGTGGCAAGGAAGATCGTGGAAAGGGCGGCGGATTTCGGCATCCCGGCGCATGACATCGTCGTGGACCCGCTCGTCATGCCGGTGGGCGCGATGGGCAGCGCGGGCCAGCAGGTCTTTGCGCTGGTGCGCAAGCTGCGCGAGGAATTGGGCGTCAACACCACCTGCGGCGCGTCCAACATCAGCTTTGGCCTGCCCCAGCGGCACGGCATCAACGCCGCCTTCCTGCCGATGGCGATCGGCGCGGGCATGACCAGCGCGATCATGAACCCCGTCCGCCCCGTCGAGATGGAAGCGATCCGCGCCGCCAACTTCCTCATGAACCATGATCCCAATGGCAGCGAATGGATCCGCTTTGCCCGCGTGCTGGATCAGGTCGAGGCCGGAACCCCCTTTGCCGAGGCCTCCAAGGCCGTGGCCGAGGCTGGCAGCGGACGCGGCGGACGCCGCCGGCGCAGGGCCTGAAATGGCGGCGCTCCCCGGACAACGGTTTTCGGCGAGCGCCCAAGTCACCGGCGCCCGCCCGACGGCGGCGCCGACGTTGTGCCGACGTTATGCCGACGTGATGCAGACAGGACGAAATCACCTGTGACAGCCCCCAGCAGCACCGACCCCCTCGTGGTTTTCACCCCCTCGGGCAAGCGCGGCCGCGTGCCCGCCGGCACCCCGGTCCTGACCGCCGCCCGCCAGTTAGGCGTTGATCTTGATAGCGTTTGTGGCGGTCGCGGCATCTGCTCCAAATGCCAGATCACCCCGTCGTTCGGCAGCTTTCCAAAGCACGGCGTCACCGTGGAACCCGGCGCCCTGTCCGACTGGAACACCGTAGAAGCCCGCTACGACGAAAAGCGCGGCCTCAAACCCGGCCGCCGCCTCGGCTGCCAGGCGCAGATCCTGTCGGACGTGGTGATCGACGTGCCCCCCGAAAGCCAGGTGCACAAGCAGGTCGTCCGGAAGGCAGCCGCCGTTCGCGCGATCACGATGGATCCCGCAACGCGCCTTCACTATGTCGAAGTCGAAGAACCCGACATGCACGAACCCTCTGGCGATCTGGAACGCCTGAAGTCCGCGCTGGCGGCGCAATGGGACATCGATACGGCCGGGCTGCAAGTCGGTTTGCCTGTCCTCGCGAAACTGCAACCCGCTCTGCGCAAGGGAAACTGGGCCGTAACTGTCGTGCTGCACGCGCCGCAGGAGGGCGGGCCGTCGCGCCTGCTGGACGTGCGGCCCGGCCTGCATGACGCTGGCGTGTTCGGGCTGGCCATCGACCTGGGCTCCACGACGATCGCCGCGCATCTGTGCGACCTGCGCAGCGGCGAAGTGGTCGCCTCGGCCGGGATCATGAACCCGCAGATCCGGTTTGGCGAGGACCTGATGAGCCGGGTCAGCTATGCCATGATGAACCCCGGCGGCGATGCCGAGATGACTGACGTGGTGCGGCGGGCCATCGATACCCTGATCGCCGAGATCGCGACCGAAGGCGGCGTCACAAGGGACGAAATCGTCGAGGCGGTCCTCGTTTGCAATCCCGTCATGCATCACCTGCTGCTCGGCATCGATCCGGTGGAACTGGGCCAGGCCCCGTTCGCTCTGGCGACCTCGGACGCGCTGTCGCTGGGTGCGTCAGAGCTTGGGCTCAGCGCGATGAACGCCTCCGGCCAGATCTACCTGCTGCCCTGTATCGCAGGCCACGTGGGCGCCGATGCCGCCGCTGTCGCCTTGTCCGAAGAACCATACCTGTCCGACGACCTCGTGCTGATCGTGGATGTCGGTACGAATGCCGAAATCCTGCTGGGCAATCGCGATCGCGTGCTTGCCTGCTCCTCTCCCACCGGACCGGCTTTCGAGGGCGCGCAGATCAGTGCAGGGCAGCGCGCAGCGCCCGGCGCCATCGAACGAGTGCGCATCAACCCCAAGACCAAGGAACCGCGCTTTCAGGTCATCGGTTGCGACCTGTGGTCCGACGATCCCGGTTTTGCCGCAGCAACCGCGGCCAGCGGGATCACCGGCATTTGCGGATCAGGAATCATAGAGGCCGTGGCAGAAATGCGCGCCGCGGGGCTGCTCGATGCCTCGGGCCTCATCGGATCCGCCGAACAGACCGGAACCGGACGCTGCCTGCCGCAGGGACGTACCCACGCCTACCTGATCCACGACGCCAGCAGCGATGGAGGGCCGGTGATCTCTGTCACCCAGGGTGATATCCGTGCAATCCAGCTGGCAAAGTCGGCGCTCTATGCCGGAGCGCGCCTCTTGATGGACGAGATGGGGATCGACGATGTGGATCGCGTGGTGCTGGCCGGGGCGTTCGGTGCACATATCTCGCCGCTCCATGCCATGATCCTTGGGATGATCCCCGATTGCCCGCTGGACAAGGTGACATCCGCAGGTAATGCGGCAGGCACAGGCGCGCGCATCGCGCTTTGCAACCGTGCCGCACGCCAGGAGATCGAGCGTCGGGTGGGCGCCATCACGAAGGTGGAGACCGCCGTCGAACCGAGGTTCCAGGAGCATTTCGTGGCCGCCAACGCCCTGCCCCACGCAACGGCGCCTTTCGCACGCCTGCGCACACTGGTCACGCTGCCCGAGGTTGGGTTCAACACCTACGGAGGGGACGACAGTGGCCGCCGCCGCCGCCGCGCGCGTAGCGCTTGACCGGCAGAGCGGGCTGTTCTATCGCAGGACAGGACGCGCGGGTGTAGCTCAATGGTAGAGCAGGAGCTTCCCAAGCTTAAGACGAGGGTTCGATTCCCTTCACCCGCTCCAATCCCCGCTTTTCCTCCATCGATACCTCATTGAATTAAAATGCCTTCCATATACGGCGCCTTGTAAGTCATTGGAATTCAGTCCAATTTTGAACCACATTCTGCACCACACGACCCCTACCCGATTCAGCCGGATCCCGGCACTCTGAGGCCATGACCATCAGACGGCGCGGCACTATCCGTCGTCAGGGTTTTCCGGGAAGCGCGGGCTGGTTTGTAGCGGAGGCTCTGGCGCGGTTTCTTGTTTGTGTTTATGTGGCGGCGACTTGGTGCTGCAACCGGCGTCTTCGGATTGCCTGCTTCTTGATCCCCTCTCTCAACTTGAGGATTCTGGCACCGCGGCCGTTATGGACATCGGCCGCAACGCAGGATGAGCCATTATCGCTGGGCAGCCTCGGCTTCTGGACGACTGTCGCGGCGTTGCAGCCCGAAGCATCCAACGCCGGCTCCAGCGTGTTGGTGGCATCCTTGACCTTCATCGTGGCGCAGAGTTTCCAGGCGATGATGTAAAGGCTGTAGTCGTCGAGGATCGTTGAAAGATGCAACCAGCCCCAGCCGATGACCTTGAGATAGGTGAAGTCGCTCTGCCAGAGCTTGTTCGGCCGCGCCGTCTTTTCCCGGACCTCGTCGGCCGCGCGGATCACCACATCGGCCGGGGCCGTGATCAGATCCTCCGCGCCGAGAATGCGATACACGGAGGAGTCCCAGACGAAGCAGCGCTTTTCATCGGTATATCTGACTGCCAGATCGCGGGGCGTCAGGTCTTCTTGCTTCAGGGCAAGGTCGACACCATCCTTGCGGACCCGGACCGGAATGCGGTTCCAGACTGACCGGGGGCATGGGGAACGATCGGTCAGCGCATCGACGCCGCCATCACCCCAACGGGCCTACCAGTCGTAACAGGTGCTGCTGGGGATGCCGAGCATCTTCAGGGTTTGCCGCGTCGGCAGATGCGACGCCTCGACGGTGCGGACGATCTCAAGCTTCTCGGATGCGGGGTATCTCAGTCTCCGTCCTCCCCATCCGCGATCGTGCTTTTCTTGGGAAGACGGTTCTCGAACGTCAGCTCGGCAACGACCTCTTTCAGGGTCGCCGACCCCGATCCCGGTTCCTTCCCCTCAGGCGCGGTCATGGTCTGGTTATGACGACTGACCCTAGTCGCTGGCACCCGAAGGCGCACCACTCTGCCCGGTCTACTTGATGGGTGGGATCGGCAATTCAGAGACGCCGGCCTCCAATTCAAGCGAGTGGCTGAGACTGTACCAACCGTCCGGCGCCAACCCGTCGGGGTGCGGTTCATCGTGGTACTGGAACCGCCCCACGAGCGCCCGCGTCACGCCGAATTGCACATCCGTGCCCAGCTTTGGATCGTCGTCGGAATAGATCTGCGAGATCAGCGTCTTGTAGCCTTCCTTATGGGCCAGAACATGGATGTGGGCGGGCCGGAAGGGATGGCGGTTCTGCGCCTCCAGCAGCCGGCCGACCACGGCATGGGTGGGAATCGGGTAGCCCGACTGCTTGATCGAGCGGAACCAGACCCGGCCATCCGCGCCGGTGGTGAACTTGCCGCGTAGATTGTGGTCCGCCTGTTCCTCTTGCTGGTTCTCGTAGAGCCCTTCAGCCGAGCAATGCCAGATATCCACCTCCAGCCCCTCGATCGGCTGGCCGGCCTTGTCCCGGAACCCCAGGTCGACGAACATCGGTTCTCCCGGTGTCTTGCTGCGCATGATGCTGCCGCCAAGCTCGGTTCTGGGCGAATGCATTCGCCAGAACGGGCCGAGCAGGTTCTGCGTCGTCTCCGTCGCGCCATTGTCGCCGTTATTGAGCAGGCAGACGAGCGTGGACACCCCGAGCGAGCCGGCCATCAGCACTGCTTCGTTGTGGCTGTCGGTGGTGGCCTGGCCGATCTCGTTGATGAGCTTCGTGGCCTGCCGGAATTCGGGCTCTGTCAGGCGCACCTCTCGGACGAAGCCGTGCAGATGTTTGATGAGAGCAACCATGATTTCGCGCAGGCGCGGATCAGAGGTCTGGCGCATCACTTCCAGAACGGCATCGGTGACCTCGGCCTCGTTGCGGATGATCATGGGCGTCCCCCGTCAGTTGCGCATCAGTTTCAGCGTGTCCTCGTGCCTCAGGTCGATGAAGCCCGGCGGCGTGCGCGCGCTGATGATCTTCACCGGCTCGCTGCCGTGGTTGTGGATGCGGTGCATCTGCTGGCTGTCGATATGCACAGAGTCGCCCTCGCGCAGCAGGTATGTCGCGCTGCCATGGGTGATTGTCATCTCGCCCTCGAGGACAAAGAAGATCTCTTCGCCCGGGTGCGCGTGATCGCCGGCGATGTTGCCCGGCGACAGCTCGATCAGGACCATCTCCAGTTTCTTGTTCTGCTCCGATAGAACGTTGATCGCCTTGTGGAATGTCTCGCCCTCGATGACCGTCTCGAAGTGCATCACCTTCTGCCGGTCCGAACGCAGAAGGACGCAGCCCGCCTCGGGATCCTCGAACAGCAGAGCAGGCGACACGTCCAGCGCGCGGCATATCCTGCGGATGGTCTGCAGCGAGGGCGCGGCCTTGGAGGTCTCGACCTGGGAGATATACGCGCGCGACAGACCGGTGGCCGCGGCGAGGTCGTCGATGGTCATTCCGGCATCCTTGCGGATGCGGCGGATCACGTCGCCGATCTCTGGGGGGTCGTCGTTTGAAACGTCTCTTGCCATGCATCCTGTTTGTCCGGATCGGAGCCGGATATCAAGTTCGCTATGATCTAATTATGTGGGAAAAAGTTTGACAATAGCAAACTTTCTTGCAAAAAATTGCCGAAAACAAACACAAACCAAGGGAGGAAGACATGAAAGCGACGTTCGGCGCATTGCTTGCATTCGCCATGATGACGGGATCGGCCGTGGCGGCCGATTTCACGATGAAGTTCGGCACCGCCACCTTCAACGAGGACCAGCACAAGTTCATCGAGGTCTTCAAGGAAGAGCTCGGGGCGCGAACGGACCGGATCGAGGTCGAGATCTACCCGCAAAGCCAGCTTGGCCCGATCCCGCGGCAGATCGAAGGCCTGCAATTCGGCACGCAAGAGGCGTTCATCTCGCCCGTCGACTTCTTCGTCGGCGTGGACAAGCGGTTCGGCGTGTTCTCGGCACCCGGTCTCTACCGTGACAAGGAACACGCTGCGGCCCTGATGGCCGACCCGGCGGTGCAGGACGCGGTGGACGAGATGGCACGGGCCAAGGGCATGGTGCTTCTGGGCCAGTTCGCCTACGGCAACCACGACTACATCGCCAAGGATCCGATCGAGACGCTGGCCGATTTCGACGGGATGAAGATCCGGGTCAACGCCACCGACATGGAGCGCGAGGCGATGTCCCGCGTCGGAGCGACGGGTGTGCCGATGCCCCTGGGCGAGGTGCTGCCGGCGCTGCAGCAGGGCGTCATTGACGGCACGCGCTCGGTCGTGACGATCTTCATCGCCTTCAAGTACTGGGACTATGCCGACACCATCACGGTCATCAACGACACGATGCTGGTGTCCGCCGCGCTGCTGAGCCAGCAGTGGTTCGACAGCCTGCCCGAAGATCTGCAAGCGACGGTGCTGGAAGCCGGGGACGCGGCGCAGGCCCGCTGGCAGGCCGAAAGCTTCGAGTTCCACAAGGGGCTGCGGGCGGTCTGGGAAGAGAACGGCGGCAAGTTCATCGAACTGCCGGCCGCGGATCGCGACGAGATGATCTCGCGCCTGTCGACCGTGGGCGCCGATGCCACGGCGAACGACCCCGAGACGAAGGCGTTCTTCGACTTCCTGAACGAGGTCGCCGCCAAGTACTGAGCGGCGGTTTGCAAGACGCCGGGCGCGCCGGACACATGGCGCGCCCGGCCCGACACTTCGGCAAGAACTCTCACGGGTGATGATGATGGCCTACGATGACGGGGGGCGTGGCCTGCGCCGCGAGGATCCGCGGCTGCTGACCGGGCGCGGGCGCTACCTGGACGATATCGTCCTGCCCGGCATGGTCCACGCGGCGATGGTCTATTCCGACCATGCCCACGGGCGGATCCTGTCGGTGGACACGGATGCGGCGCGGGCGATGCCCGGGGTGATCGCGGTTTTCACCGGGGCGGACGCCGCCGCGGACGGGCTGCACCCGCTGACGCCGCGCTACCTGCCGCAGATGTTCGGCTTTGGCGAGGCGCTGCCCCTGCCCCGCCCGTCGCTGGCCACCGACAAGGTGCGGCACGTGGGCGACAGGGTGGCCATCGTGGTCGCCACGACCCGTGCCGAGGCAGAGGCCGCGGTCGACGCGGTCGAGCTGGTGATCGAACCGCTGCCGCATGCGGTCAGCATAGACGCCGCGCTGGACGCGGCGGCCAGCCCGGTGCATGACGCGCGCCCCGACAATGTCGCCTACCGGCTCGAGATGGGCGACCGTGACGCGACCGACGCAGCCTTCGCGCGCGCTGCCTCGATCCACCGGATCGACTATGCCCATCCGCGCGTCGCCGCCACCTCGATGGAGGTTCGGTGCGGCATCGGCGTCTGGGACGACCGGGAAGAGACCTACACGCTTCACACAACGACACAGAACCCCCACCTCCTCCGGGCCGAAATTGCCAACGTGGCGCTGCGGGTGCCCGAGAACACGGTGCGGGTCCTGTCCCATGACGTGGGCGGCGGCTTTGGCATGAAGACCTCGACCTATCCCGAGGACCCGCTTTTGCTGTGGGTGTCGCGGCAGGTCGGGCGGCCGGTGAAATGGGTCAGCGGGCGGATGGACGCCTTGCGCACGGACGACCAGGGGCGCGGCAACCAGGGCACGGTCGAGATCGCGCTGGATGCCGGGGCGCGGCTTATGGGGATGCGCGTCAGGTGCGAGCAGGACGTGGGCGCCTACATGGTCTGCGCCGCAACCATGCCGCTGATCCACACCGCGCGGCTGCTGCCGGGCGTCTACGACATCCCGGCGGTGCACTGCGAAGGCCGGGCGGTCTTTACCAACCAGACGATGGTGGTGCCCTACCGCGGCGCCGGGCGGCCCGAGGGGAACTATGCCATCGAGCAGGCTCTGGACCAGGCGGCGCGCGACCTGGGAATGTCCCCGGTCGAGATCCGGCGGCGCAATTTCATCCAGCCCGGGGCGATGCCGCACAGGACGCAAGTGAATTTCACCTATGACACGGGCGAGTTCGAGGCGCTCTTGGACGCCTGTCTGGAGAAATCCGACTGGGACGGGTTCGAGGCCCGGCGCGCGGCGGATGCCGAACGCGGCTTGATGCGCGGGCGCGGGATCGGCATGTACATCCATGACACCGGCTCGATGAACGAGCAGGCCGAGATCACCTTCAGCCCGGGCGGCACCGTTACCGTGGTGTCGGGCACCGCCGACGCCGGACAGGGGCACGCCACGACCTTCGGCAACCAGGTGGCGCGGCGGCTGGGCGTGGACCCGGCCACGGTGCGCGTGGTGCAGGCCGATACCGACCGCGTCGCCTTCGGGCGCGGCGCCTTTGCCTCGCGTTCGGTCACGATGACCGGCAATGCGATCGAGGTCGCCTGCGACCGGCTGATCGAGCGCGGCATGGACTTCGCCGCCATGTTCCTGGAGGCCGCGCGCGACGCGGTCCGCTTCGACGCCGGGACCGGCATCTTCTCGGACAGCGCCAGCAACCGCTCGATGACCATCGTCGAGGTCGCGCAGGCCTCTTTCCGGCCCTACCTGCCGGTGGGCGACCGGATCGGGCTTGCCAGTGTCGGGGCGTGGAAAATCGACGTCCCCAGCTTTTCCAACGGCTGCCATGTCGCCGAAGTGGTGGTGGACCCCGAGACGGGGGAAACGCGCATCGACCGCTATACGGTGGTGGACGACATCGGTAACATGCTGGAACCTCTGCTCTGCGAGGGGCAGTTGCACGGAGCGCTTGCGATGGGAATCGGGGAAAGCCTGATGGAACGGGTGGCCTCGGACGCGGCAAGCGGCGCGCTCCACAGCGGCTCTCTCATGGACTATGCGCTGCCGCGCGCCGCCGACCTTCCGATGTTCGACGGCAGCTTCCGGCCGGTGCCCTGCAAGACCAATCCCGGCGGGTTCAAGGGCGCGGGCGAAGGCGGCACCGTGGGCTCGATCTCGACCCTGAAGCATGCCGTTCTCGACGCGCTGGCGCCCCTTGGGGTCACCCACGTGCCCAAGCCCATGACCCCGGTCGCGGTATGGACGGCGATCCAGGCGGCGCGGGGGTGACGGGCGCCATGCTCGACCTTCTGCTTGTCCGGATTCCCTCGGTTCTCGCCGGGATCTGCATGCTGGGCGGCATCGGGGTCAATTTCGCCAACGTGGTGGGGCGGTATTTCTTCGGGGCGCCGATCTTCTGGGCCGAGGAGGCGATGATCTTCCTGGTCATCTGGGCCGTCTTCCTGGGATTCGTCGCTGTCACGGCGAAAGGTGAACATCTGAAGATGGACCTACTTGCGCAGAGATTGCCGAGCCGTGCACAAGCGGTTCTGAACCGACTGGGACTGCTTTTGGGCGTAGCGGTGATGTTGTTTCTCGCCTTGCAAAGCGGGGCCTCGCTCGAGAGGCTGTGGCGGTTCGGCATGCGGTCCATCGCGCTCGATATTCCGATGGTGATCCCTCACGCCGCGGTGCCCGTGGGCTTTGTATTCTCTGCCATAGCCACGGCAATCCTGCTGTTCCGGGGCCGCGAATGATCTGGACACTCGCCGTCCTTCCCGTGCTGCTGCTGGTCGCGGGCTTCCCGGTATTTCTGGTTCTGCTGACGTCCGCGGCCGTAAGCGTACTTATTCACTTCAACGTGCCGCCCACGATTCTGCACCAGGTGGTGTTCGGCACGCTCGATAGTTTCGCCCTGCTGGCGGTGCCGTTCTTCCTTTTCGTGGGCGAAATCATGGGAACAGGCGGCGTGTCGCGCCGATTGGTAAACTGGTGCAACGCGCTATTCGCCAACGTCCGGGGCGGCCTTCCGATCACCTCGGTTGCCGCCTGCACGGTGTTCGGCGCGATCTCGGGGTCCAGCCCGGCGACGGTGGCGGCCATCGGGCGGATCACCTACCAGCCGATGCGCACGGCGGGGTATTCCGAAGGCTTCGCCAGCGGCGTGCTGACCTCATCCGGGGTGATCGCCAACATCATCCCGCCTTCGGTCGCGATGATCCTATATGCCACCTCGGCGCAGGAGTCGGTGGTGCAGCTCTTTACCGCGGGCATCCTGCCGGGGATCCTGTTTTCGGCGGCCTTCATGGCCTACATCTACTGGCGCGCGCTAGGAGACGGGCTGGCGGCCCCGGGCGGGTTCAGCTGGGGCCGGGTCTGGCAGGAGACGCGCAAGGGCGCGCTGGCGCTGGGCATGCCCGTCATCATCCTTGGCGGCATCTATTCCGGCATCTTCTCGCCCACCGAGGCGGCAGGCGTCGCCTGTGTCTATGCCATTGCCGTCACCATGCTGGCCTATCGCGAGATCGACCTGCCGGGCCTGTTCCGCGTCGCGGCGGCAAGCGCGACCCGCACGGCCCAGATCCTGGTGATCGTCGCCTGTTCCGGCGTGTTCTCGTGGCTTCTGACCACGTCCGGGGCGGCGCCGCGGCTGGTGGCCTGGTTCTCGGCGCTGGATGTCTCGCCGCTGGTGGCGCTCTTGCTCATCAACGTCTTCCTGCTGATCGTCGGCGCGGTGATCGACACCGCCTCGGCCATCCTGCTTCTGACGCCGCTTCTGGTGCCGATCGTCAAGGCGCTGGGCATAGACCCCGTGCATTTCGGGATCATCATGACGGTGAACCTGTCGATCGGCATGTTCACCCCGCCCTTCGGGCTGAACATCTTCGTCGCCCAGGCCGTGTTCGGATCCGAGCTGCGCACGATCTACGCCGGGATCGCGCCGTATATCGCGATCTCGATCCTGGTGCTGTTCATCATCACCTATGTGCCGGGCCTGTCGCTGTGGCTGACCCAGCTTTAGCACATGCGGGCCCGCAGCGCTCGGGGCAGGCGGCCAGCGACCCGACAACACGGAAAGGACGCAAGCCATGCTGACACAGACCGACCACGAGAAGGTGGCGCAGGATCTCTACGAGGCCGACATCGGGCGCTACACGATACCGCAACCCTCGCGGACCTGGCCCGAGATGGAGCTGGAGGACGCCTATGCCATCCAGGCGCTCTGGGCGGAGAAGCGCATCGCTGCCGGGGCGCGGATCATCGGGCACAAGATCGGGCTCACCAGCCGGGCGATGCAGAAGGCCTCGAAGATCACCGAGCCGGACTACGGCGTGATGCTGGACGACGCGCTGTTCCACGACGGGGCGGTGCTGCGCGCGGACCGTTTCGTCAAGCCCCGGCTGGAGGTGGAGCTGGCCTTCGTCATGGGCGCGGACCTGGAGGGCCCCACCTGCGAGGTGCATGACGTGCTGCGGGCCACCGAGTTCGTCACGCCCGCGCTAGAGGTCATCGACTACCGCACCGAGGTGCCGCGCGCCATCACCGACACCATCGCCGATAATGCCGCCTTCGGGGCAATCGTGCTGGGCGGGCGCGTCGTGCGCCCCTTCGACGTCGATCTGCGGCGGGTGGGCGCGACCCTGTCCCAGAACGGGATCATCGAGGAATCCGGCGTCTCGGCCGCGGTCATGGGGCATCCTGCCGCCGGGATCGCCTGGCTGGTGCGCAAACTCCACAAGGTTGGCGCGGCCCTGAAATCTGGCCAGATCGTGCTGGCCGGCTCGTTCACCCGCCCGATCGATATCTCCCCCGGAGACGTCGCGGTGGCCGACTATGGCGAGTTGGGGCAGATCGGCGTCGCATTCGAAAACTAGGACCGAACGGCCCTCGGGGGCCGTTGCAGCGGATGCCGGGGCTTGCTCTACAGCACGTCAATATGGTCGGGGCGCTCTGTCGCGAGTGTCAGGCAAACGCCGCGACGCCCGGGACAGGCCGAACTCCCTATGTGGAGGACGCATGAGGTATACTCTGCCTCCGACCAGCTCGGGATGATCCGTAAGGTGAAGGTGTCGCATCTTCCGGTCAAGCGCACGCTGGCGATGCTCGGACTCCTGAACGGCACCACCTGGGAACGAGAAAACCCGGCATGGGCCCATCTTCAAGGCCGATCCCACAAATCTCATCAGAAAACGGATCGAGCGCACTTGCGAGATCCCCGGGATGGCTCCGCGCGGAATACTCTTTCACGACGCAGCCGGCCTCGATCATGCAGACGGCTGTGCCCTCCACCGAAGCATCAAGCCCAATGAAACAAGTCATGGTCATCTCCGCTTTGCCGCAAGTCATCACGACAATGGCGGCAAATCCGCCCGATGACCGCATCTGACTTGCTAGGTCCCCTTGATCTGTCCCACAGGCGCTGGCGTCAGACCGAGTCTGAACACTAGGCAAGCCCCCTGCTCCGCTTAAGCCGGTTATCTCTGACACTATCTTCGTCGCCCATACCGAAGAGTTGCGCGTGGAACTCGACTGGACCGCCGGCGGCGACCACGCACCGCCTTGGCACGCGCGGCAGGAACGCTGGTTCGGCGCTGCCCCTTGCCAGGTCAGGGCGAATCGTCTGGCGCCCGCGATTACCGGGATCTTCCATTGCATCTCATGCACGACTTGGCCGATGCTTGGGCATCGACAGCAGCCCCGAGGGCCAATCTGACGGCCACGGACGTGACGCAGCAGACGAGCACGGTGCATCATGAACGACAGCCCGCCGCCCGCGACGCAAGCCCCCGCCGCACCGAAATCCGCGGAGGACGCCATTCTGGCAGAACCCCATGCCGCGGCGGTCGATCAAGTCCTGTCAGCGCTGCGCACCTCGCCGCATGGACTCAGCCGTGCCGAGGCGGCGGACAGGCTTTTGAAACTGGGCCCCAACGCCCTGCCCCACACGCCCCCGCCAAGCGGCTTCCGCGTGTTCCTCAGCCAGTTCGCCAGCCCCCTGATATACGTGCTTCTACTGGCGGCGCTGGTGTCGCTGGTGATCCACGAATGGGCCGACGCGGCGCTGATTGCCGCCGTCCTGCTCGTGAACGCCGCCATTGGCACGCTTCAGGAGTACTCGGCACAGCGCGCGGCCGACGCGCTGACGCGCCTGGTCTCGACACGGGCGCGCGTATTGCGCGACGGCGACGCGCTGTTGGTTGACTCAACCAACCTTGTGCCGGGCGATGTCGTCCGCCTCGAATCCGGCGACAAGGTTCCAGCCGACATGCGGCTCCTGTCGGGCCGCGATCTGGAAGTCGACGAATCCCTTTTGACCGGTGAATCCGACACCGTCGCAAAGGATGCGGGCGTCCGGCTGCCCGCCGACACCGCGCTGGGCGACCGCTGCAACATGGTCTTCGCCGGCACCCTCGTCAGCCGCGGCCGCCAAAGTGCGGTTGTGGTCGGCACCGCCTATGCCACACAGCTGGGCAAGATCGCATCGGGCGTTCTGACCGGACAGCGCACCAAGGCCCCGCTGATCGTGCGGATGGAGCGTTTCACCCGTCGGATCGCCATGGCTGTCGGCGCGGCCTCGGTCGCCATGGCCGCCATCGCCCTGACCCAGGGCACCGCACTGGACGAGGTGTTCCTGCTCGCCGTCGCGCTTGCGGTATCGGCGATCCCCGAGGGCCTGCCCGTGGCGCTGACCGTGGCCCTTGCGATTGGCATGCACCGCATGGCCAAGCGCAACGTGATTGTCCGGCGGCTTGTGGCGGTCGAGGCGCTGGGCTCCTGCACGTTCATCGCAACCGACAAGACGGGCACTTTGACAGAGAACCGGCTGACCGTGCGGCGCATCGCCTTTCCCGGCACTGACCCATGGGAAGTCACGGGCGAAACGCTGGAACCCACGGGATCAATGCGCACCGCCCACGGCACGCCTTCGCCTGAAGGACAGGAAATGCTTGCCCGCCTGAACAGGGCCGCCGTTCTGGCGAACGAAGGCTTTCTTGGACAGCGCGGCGACGACTGGATCTCCGAGGGCGACGCGGTCGACGTGGCGCTTCTGGTCATGGCCCGCAAGGTCGGCACGATCCGCGATGAAACCGTCAATGCCTTCCCCGAGCATGCCGCGATCCCCTTTGAATCCGAGCGCCAGTTCTGCGCCAGCTTGAACGCGATGAACGGCGGCACCTTCGCCTCGGTCAAGGGTGCGGTGGAACGGGTCCTGCCCTTATGCACCTCCATGGTCCGTCCGGATGGCGACATTGCGCTTGATGCCGCGCTGGTAGAGGCGCAGGCCGAGGGCATGGCCGCAGAAGGCTACCGCGTCATCGCGCTGGCGGGCGGGCCAGCCGACGCGGGTCCCGAAGGGGCCTTTTCCGAGGAAGACCTTGGCGGCCTGACTTTCCTTGGCCTTGTCGGCATAATCGATCCGCTTCGCACCGAAGCCAAGGCCGCAGTCTCGGCCTGCCGCGAGGCCGGGATCGCAGTGGCCATGGTGACCGGCGACCACCCGCTGACCGCGGCGACCATCGCGCGCGAACTCGACCTGATCCAATCCCCCGATCAGGTGGTGACTGGCCCGCAACTCAAGGCCGCCGAGACCGAGGCCGCCGTCGATGCGCTTGTGGCGCAGGGCCGCGTCTTTGCCCGGGTCGAGCCGCAGCAGAAGCTCCAGATCGTGCAGTCCCTGCAACGCAGCGGCTATTTCGTCGCCGTCAGCGGCGACGGCGCCAACGACGCCCCGGCGCTGCGCGCCGCGCAGGTCGGCGTCGCCATGGGCGAAAGCGGCACCGACGTCGCCCGTGAAACCGCCGACATCATCATAACCGATGACAATTTCGCCTCGATCGTCGCCGGGGTCGAGGAGGGCCGCATCGCCTATGCCAACGTCCGCAAGGTGATCTTTCTGCTGATCTCGACCGGCGCGGCGGAACTCGTGCTTTTTGCCCTGTCGCTGATGGCGGGCCTGCCGCTGCCGTTGCTGGCGGTGCAGCTTCTGTGGCTCAACCTCGTGACCAACGGGATCCAGGACGTGGCCCTCGCCTTCGAGCCCGGCGAAGGCGACGAGTTGCGGCGACCGCCCCGCGCGCCAAGGGAGCCGGTGTTCAATCGCCTGATGATCGAACGTGTCGTGTTGTCGGCCGTGGTGATGGGGGTGATCGCCTTCCTCGTCTTCCAGGCCCAGCTCAACGCGGGCATGTCCGTGGATGCGGCGCGCAACGGCACATTGCTGCTGATGGTGCTGTTCGAGAACGTCAACGTCTTCAACAGTCGGTCGGAAACCCTGTCGGCCTTCCGCCACAACCCGTTGCGCAACAAGCTGGTCCTCTTCGGCACCATCGCCGCGCAACTGATCCACATCGGGGCGATGTACACGCCGTGGATCAGCGACGTCCTGCATCTGCAGCCCGTTTCGCTGCGGGAATGGGGCGTGTTGCTGGCCGCGGCTCTTTCGATCCTCGTGGTGATGGAGCTTTACAAGGCCTTTCGGACCGCGCCCGGGACGCAAGGGCCCATCGGGGCGCCCCCGGCATGAGACACGTTGGTCTTCTGGTGTCGGCCATGCTCGCCAATGCGCCCCTCCCGGCATCTGCCGATCGCGCGGACTGGCTATGCCTGGGAACCGAGCCGGGCTTCATGATGACGATCTCGGGCGGCGCGGCGACCTTCGACTACCTCGGCGACGGGGTCTATGGGATGGAGCCGCCGGTGCCCCGCACGCCCCCGGAGGCCGCCAGCCGGCACGATCTGGTGACCGGGCGCCAGCGTATCACCGTGTTCCTCGAACACCGGGCTTGCCAGGTGCTCGGCACCCGGCTTGACGTCGCGATCGAGATTGCCATTCCCACCTCGATCGGGCTTCGCCCCATGACGGGCTGCTGCAAGCAAAACGGCGGGTGACCTTCGGTCCCGGCGCCTGCGCCGGTCAGCCCGTGCCCCGGACCAGTGTCGTCAGCCCCAGGGCGGCCAGCGCGTCTGCCCACTGGGACCGCGCGTCCGCGCAGACATGGTCCTGCTTGCGGTTGAACGTCCGGGCCGTTGAAGCGTCCGTTGAAGCGTCCGCGGCCAAGATCGCGATGCCTACCTCGCCAACGAAATCGACAAGAGGATCGGCGCGCGCCTCCCGGGCAGCCTGGACGGTGGGACGGACGGCGTTTTTCTTCTGCGATGCCGAGATTTGAACCCCAAGGACGCATGACATGCCAGAGCCCGTAGCCACGGTAACCGGTGCAGGCCCCGGCATTGGCTGGGCCATCGCGCATGAGCTGGCGCAAAACGCGTTCGACGTGGTGGCCAATGACCTGCATCCCGGGATACTTCGCAATGAAGACGAAACGTCGCCCCCGCCGCCCCCCGCATGACCAAGCCGCCGGGGGCGGACTGCACCCCTTCTTCCGCGATGGCGCGGTGCAGCCGAGTGAGCTGCCGCTGGCAGGGGCTGGCCGCGATCCTCGAAAAGGCCTGGCGCGCCCGGCGACACGCCGCCCAGTGCGGCGAACGCCTCTCGATCCATCTTCAGCACCGCCCGCGCCATTCGGAATTATGTTGGTGTCATCGTCGCGACTTCTGACGGATCGGTTCGGCCCGATCATGTCAAGGGCGCTGGGCCTTCTGCTTTGGCGCGCTGAGCTCCACGCGCCTCACCGGCGGCTTGCACATTTATGCACGCAAACGACCCCTGGCGCACCCATGAGACAATCTGTCTGCATGACTGTCTCTATTCGAGGCAAGACGAAGAAATTTTCGCCCTTCCTCACACGCGCTTGAGGAAGACTATTGGCGCACCCGACAGGATCGAAACCCGCCCTGAAATCAAGGGCTTGCATGGCGCTAAGTCACTGATCTATTGACGCTATTGCCCACATATGCCCACATGAGCCCAGAGACAGTTTCATGAAATGGAGACACTTTCTGTCTCCATTCTGTCTCCATAAGGGCAGGCACATGGCGCTCACAACCGACGTTGCGATACGGAAATGGAAGCCTCTGAAGGACGGCGAAGCCCAGGGGATTGGCGGGCGTTCCGGCCTCTATGTGCGCGGCTGGCGCGCTGGCGGCAAAGCGTTCTATGCCCGCCTGGCCGGCACCTGGGTCAAGGTGGCCGACTATGGAGAAATGACGCTGGCCGAGGCGCGCGAACTGGCGCCCGTCACGCGGCGGCTGGCGAAAGAGGGCTGGCCCGCCGGCGCGTTCCGGGCCGCCTTCGAGGGCGGCGCCCGGACTGCGGCCGAGTTGGAAGCGGCCGTGCGCAATGAGGAACTGCCCGGCCTGCCGACGATGCAGGCAAGCGCGCGGACCTATGACGCCGCGTTTCAGGCCTGGCATGGCGAGCGCAAGGCGAAGCTTCAGGCCGGGCCGTCGCGGCGGCGCCCAGAGGCGATCCACGAAAACCACGTGGCGCCGGTGCTAGGCCGGCGGCCGGTGCCCGAGATCACCCGGCCCGAGATCGTGCGCGCCCTAAAGCCCGTCTTCGCCGAAAACCCGGTAACGGCTGGCTACGCGCTGCAATACGTCCGAGCGGTGCTCGATTGGGCCGTTGATGAGGGCTGGCGCGACGGCAACCCGACCCCGCCCGCGCGATCCTTCGCAAGCATCAAACCCGAACGCGCCGTGCGGCACCACGGCACAATCGCGGCGGATCGGCTTCCCGAACTCTGGCGGCAGGTGCAGGCCACCGGCGCCGGCGCATCGGTCCAGGCCGCGATCCTGACGCTGATGGTGACAGGGCACCGACTGGCGCCCGTTCTCCACGCGCGCTGGGCTGACCTCGATGCCGCTGGCGTGTGGACCGTTCCAGCGCGCACCCACAAAGCTGAGCTGGGCCGGATGAAATCGGGCCGGGCCTATTCGCTGAAGATCCCGCCCGGTCTTCTGCGGCAATGGCACGCCGCCCGCGCCAACGATTGCGCGCTGATCTTCCCAAGCCCCACCGACCCGCGCCGCCCGGTGAGCGGCGCCGCGGTGCTCAAGGTCCTGAAGCGGATTGAGGACGGAATGACCGCGCACGGCTTTCGCAACGCGGTCAAGACCTGGTGCCGAACGGCCAAGCCCCCGGTGCCCGATCACATCGCGGATGCATTCCTGGACCACAGCTTGCGCGGCCTCGACGCCGCGTATCGTCGCGCCGACACGAGCCGCGCCCGCGCCGAGCTGGCCGCCCGGCTCTATCGCTTCGTCACCGGCGGCGACGAATGAGGCGCCTGCCGGAAAGCCGCCGGGCCGCGCTGGGCGCCCTATATGCCGAGGCACGGCAGCTCGACAGCGCCGACACCCGGGCCCGCTGGCGCCGGATGGAACTTCTGGCCGAGATGGCGGAGCACGCGTTCTACAATCACGACGACGCCACCGACGCTGAAATTGGGGCCGAAATCGCCGCGCTGATCCGGGACGGCGCTGGTGCCGACATTGCGCGCAAGGCCGACGAATGGCAGCGCAACGACGACTTGCGCGGGATGTTCCTGACGATGCGTGCGCGCGGCGAAACTGGCGTAGCCGCCCGAGCCGAGCTGGCGGCCATGTTCTGCGTGGGGCAGGACGTGGTGCGCAAGGTCATCCGCGAGACGCCGGCGGAGTATTGGCAGGACCGGTTCCCCGAGCTCGATGCGGCCGAGCTGGCCGAGCTGCTGCGCCGCTGATCCCTTGGACTTTTTCCGGTGGAAAAGTCCTTTGTGCGGCAATGGATTCATGTGTTCCTTACGGGGTCAGGTAGACCGAGGAGCGAAAATGCCTGACACGACGAAAACCCATAAGCCCGCGATCCGTCCCGATTGGTTGACCGCCGACCAGGTGGGCCAGCGCTACGGGTGCAGCCGCAATCGCGTCTACACCATGGTGCGTCAGGGCCTGATCCCCGAGCCGCACCGCTTTTCTGCGCGCATGTCGCGCTGGGCGCGGGCCGAGCTCGACGCCGCCGACGCCGCGCGGATGCAGGAGCGTGCAGCATGACCGCCGCCGCGACCCCCGCCGCCCTGTCGCTGACCGATCTGGCCGCCGCCGCCACGACCTTGGCCGCGCTCCTCGACGGGCTCGACCTCCTGGCGTTCCTGGCGCTTCAGGCCGACCCCGAGGACACACCCGCCGATCACGAAATAAGGCGCGCCCGCAACAGCTTGGGGCCGCTTGCTGAGGTGGCCCGCGACCAGACGCACAAGTTGGCGGCCGAGATCGCGATGGCCGATCTAGCGGACAGCCGGCGCCAGCGCGAGCTGGCCGCGATCCTGGCCGATCCGTCCCAATGGGCAGACGGAACGCCACCGGCGGCGCTGCTTCGCTGGGCCGGAAAATAGAGACCCCGCCGGGCGCTGGGCCACGGCGGGGAAGGTGGTGTTGTCTTGGCAGGACGACCCCGCGATTCTACCACGCCGCCCGCGCCCGGTCCATCTGAGATACTGAGGCGAAGAGCATGACATTACGAGAAAAACCGGTGCCAGAGCTGCGGTGCCGAACGGGGATGGATTCCGCGTGCGATGCGCTGGGCGCGGCGCTGGTGCTGGGCCGAGACGCGGACGTCTGGGCAGCGCTGGGCGCGATCTGGCGGCACCGGCTGACCGAGGCCGAGCGGGCCGCTGTGGCGTGGGCCGCGCTTCGATCCCTGCCGCCGGACACCCGCGCGGCGATCCTGCGCGCCCTCGATCCCGAGGCAGGGCCACCGCTGCCGCCGATCCAACCGCCGATGGCGGCCGCCCGATGGTGGGCAGGCATGGCGAACCGCGCCGAGCTGCGGGCCTACGCCGCCGCCGCCTTCGAGGCGATGCCGCCGGCCGATCGGCGCCGTTTCTTGGACTGGGCCAGCCAGCCCGAGGCGGTGGCGGCATGACCGGGCCGGAACTCGAACGGGCGCTGCATCACATGCCGGCCGTGGCGGAACGGGCCACGAACACCTGGGCCGCCGGATTCGCCCGGTCCATCATCCGGCAGAGCCGGCGCCCTGGGTGGAAGCCGACCCCGAAGCAGGCCACGATCCTTCGGAGGCTCCTGGCGGAGTTTTTCGCGGACGCGGGCGACGACGCGCCCGTGATCGAGGTGGGCGAATGAGCGCGCGGGCGATGCGCTGGGCCTTTGGGCTGTTCGAGATGGTCAACGTGCCGCCCCCGGAGCGTGCGGTCCTCCTGGCGCTGGCTTGGGACCATACGGATTCGGCCGGGTGCTTCCCGTCCCAGGCGCGGCTGTCCCTGCTATCGGGATACCGAGAACGCCGGGTCCGCGACATCCTGGCGAACCTCGAACGGCGGGGCCTGATCACGCGCCGCCGGGTCCGCCAGGGCGGTAAACACGCGCGCACTGACTACACTTTGTTCGGCACCGGGACGCCTCCCGCCACCGGCGGGCGGGGGCCGGTAGAAAACAACCGCCACCACCGGCACTGCGGGGCCGGTAGTGACCACCGGCCCCCACCCGCCGCTTATAGGGGTAATACTATCCCTAAGGGCGGGACGGGCGGAAACGTGGTGCCGTTTGCCGAGAAGAGCGCGCCCGATGCCGAACCTCCCGCACCGACCGAAACCCGCCGCCGATCTTCTACGGAGTGAGACATGACCGACACCGACACCGCCCAGCTTCCCCAGCACGAAACCCAGCTGCCCGCCGCCGCTCCGGTGGCCGCCTTGTCACCGGCCGAAGCCGCGTGGCGCCTGACCGAACGGCAGGCCGTGGCGATCTCCCGCGCCACCGATGGCGTTCCGAAGCATTTCCGAGGAAAGCCAGGAGATATCGTGGCGGCATGGGTGATGGCCGACGAACTGGGAATTTCGCGGATGGCGATGTTGCGGAGTGCCTTTGTCGTCAATGGCAGGGTGCAGCTCTCCGGCGACCTGCTCTTGGCCGTGGCCCGGGGTGCCGGGGTGAAGGTTTCCGAGCGCATCGAGGAGCACGAGGCCGAGGGCGAGCTTGTGGCCCATTGCGAGGCGACCCTGCCGGGCGGCGAGATCGTCGCCGCGTCGTTCAGCACCGGGGACGCCGAGCGCGCGGGGCTTTGGAACTCATCGGACCCGTGGCGGAAATACCCGCGTCGGATGCTCCAAATGCGCGCGCGGGGCTTCTGTCTCCGCGATGCCGTCGCGGACAAGCTTGCAGGTGTCTACGCGCCTGGCGAACTGATCGACGGCGAGGCCATTGACGTAACGCCAGCCGGCTGACCGGCGCGCGACGGGCCGGCCGCCCCCCCGGGTGCTTGGGTCCTTCCCCGGCCCCGTGCCGCTGCGGGTGGGGAAGACTGCGGAAATTTATTTGTGCGTGGCCAATGGGTTGACGGACTATTATTATACCCGGCGCCCTGGAAAGCGCGCCAGAGCCGCCCCCGCCGCCGATCTGGCACGGTCGCGGCATGGCCGACCCCGCCCGCCCCGTCCGTGTCTATGCCCGCAAGCCGCTGACGGCGCCCGGCGGCCGCCCGGTTCCGCCCGGCGCCGTCGCGCTGGTGCCGCTGGTCCTGGCCCAAGATGCCGAGTTACGCGGCATTGCTTCGATCCTCGACGATCCCGCCGCCCCCGAAACTGCTCCGGCAGCCTAACGTCCTGAAATCAAACGAAACCGTGGGGAAAGCGCGCCAGAGACGCCGCCGGCGGCGATTTGCGACACTGGACCCGGCGCAAATCAAGAGGGATAGACCATGCCGACCCGCGACAAGCACCGGAAGATTCTGGGCGACCTCCCGCCCACGACGCCCGCACGCCGCACGCCCGAGCCGAGCGCGGCGGAGCTGATCGCCGCCGCCATCGCCGCCGCCGACCGCAAGCGGGGCGGCGCGGGTGGATTTTTCCGCGACGATGGAGATGGTGAGACCTTCGTGCCGATGCCCGCCCTCGCGCGCGCCAACGCGGGGACGGTGATCCACATCGGCCTTCGCGCCGGGCTGCCCGAGATCGCCGAGGCGCTGGGCGACGCCGCGCCGGTTCCGACGCCAGCCGCCACGCCTGCGGCGGAAACGAGGACGCTGGAAACTGAAATCCTTGCCCGTTCCCGAGTGCTGCGTGCCGGCGCCCATCTTGTTCACGTGCCGACGCTTCCGGCCGAAGTCCGGAACGGGGTCCCGATCCTGACCGACACGCCCAGCGGACTGGTCCGCATCGCGCCCGCCGGTTTCTCGCAGATTTCCGACGACGCCGAGGTTGCCGCTTCGTCTTCGCCCGTCACCGTCGCAACGGTGGATCGTGACACCGCGCCGGGCTACGCGGTCCGGTTCGAGATTACGCGGGCGGCCACCAAGGCGCGCGGGCCCGACCGGGTGCTGTCGGAAATCGTCGCCTCGATCGGCATGGGCGTTGCCCGGCTGATCGACCTAGAGCTACTCACCGCGCTTGTCGCGACGACGCCGCCCGCGTTCTCGATGGCCGCCGCCGCCGCGTCCGGCGTGAGTTTTCCGGAGCTGCGCGCGCTGGTGGGCACCGATGGCACCGGCGCCGCTGCTGACCAGGGCGGGCTTTTCGTTTCGGGCGTGCCTGCGGAGATCAGCGACACGGTGGCCGCCACCGTGGTGGGCGCCTGGTCGCGCGTGGGCGTGGCGGTGCTCGATGAGCTGACGGTGGCCGTGGACCGCCGCGACCGGAGCGGGAAAATCGCCCTCACCGCCTGGGCGAACGTGCAAGCCCTGCTGGCCGATCCGGCGCCGTTCTGGGTGGCGGCGTGATGACCTGGCTGGGCCGCATCTTTGGCCGCGAACTCGACCCCGAAACGGCCCGCGCCGGGTTGTCGCCGGAGCTCCTGGCGGCGATCTCTGCCGCTGGTTTCATCTGGCGCCCTGGCGCGGACGAGGGCGACCCCGCCCGCGCGATTGTCACGGTGCGCACGGTGGGCCGCTTTTACTGGGACGGCCGCGACGACGCCGCCGCCCGCATTCGGCGCGCATACCCTGACCTTACCGGCCCCGAGGCACGCCGCGCCGCGCTGCTGCTGTCCGATGTGATCGGTTCCCGGAATCGCGTGGCCGCCCGAGGCTTCAGCACGCGGCCGGTGCCGTGGGCCTTGCGCTGGTAGCGAACTGAGATCGCGGCCGCTGCCTGAGGCGGCCGTGCCTGCCGGCCCCCTCACCGGCAAACACCGCCCCCGGCCCGCGCCAAACTGGCCGGGGGCCCCTCAGGCAGCGGGGCGGCATTGCAGCCATGTAGCGCCCTCCCACGCCTCCCACGCGGCGCGCGCCGTCTTCAGCGATACACCCGCCGCCGCAGCCGCTTCTTTGAGGCCACCGCCTTGTTCGAGAACCTGCACCGCGCGACCCCGCCGCCACTCCCGCATCACCGGCCGCCCGTTCCCCAGCTCTAAGATCATGCTTGGGAACGCTTCGCCCAGCGCGCGCGCCGCCTCGATCCCCACCGCGACCGCGACGGGGTGCTCCCGATACGGCCGCTTGGGGATGAAGACAAACCGCCGCCCGCGCCGGCCGCCTTGCCGCGCGGCCGCCATTAGGCAGAGCGCGAGATCGCGCCCGATCACGGCCGCCACGTCCTCCAGCGTCTGCCCGAGGTTGGGCGCCCCCATCGGTGCCGCCAAGGGCTCTGGGCCGCTCATGCTTTCGCCCCCCGGAACACGACACCGCCGGGGACGAGCTGCACGCCCTCGACCGTCAAGGCGCGGTGCAGCCGAGAGAGCTTCGCCGCCGGCAACGGCTGGCCGCGTTCCTCGAACATCGCCAAGTCACCGGGCGAGACCCCGGCCAGCGCCGCGAAGGCGGTGCGGTCCATCTTGAGCGCCGCCCGCGCCATGCGGGCCTGAGTTGGTGTCATGGTCGGGCTCCTTCGTCATCCACTCAACGCGATGATGCCGGAAGCGCTGGGCCAGCGGCTCTGGCGCGCTGTGCAACCGGCGCATAACCGGCGATTTGCACATTGATGAACTCAAGCGATCCTTAACGCACACATGAGACAATCTGTCTCCATAACTGTCTCCATTCGAGACAGAGTACCGGAATCGGCCTTTATTTACGGGGACTTAGTGCAGATTGGTGGCGCACCCGACAGGATTCGAACCTGTGACCTCTGCCTTCGGAGGGCAGCGCTCTATCCAGCTGAGCTACGGGTGCGTTGAGCGGGTCTATAGCCGTCGTAGGATTGCCTCGCAATGGGAATCCGTCAACTCGGGCTTGCCGTTGCCCGGTCTGCCGCCATGATGCGCAGACGCAGTTCAGGAACCGATCCATGACCCGCCGCATACCACTCTGGCTTCTTGTCGCGCTGCAACTCGTGGTTTCGGCGGCGTCCCTTGTGGTCGAGATTGTCGCCGGGCGAATGCTGGCGCCATACGTGGGCATGTCGCTTTATACGTGGACGGCGGTCATCGCCGTCGTGCTGGCGGGCTTCTCGGCCGGGCATTGGTGGGGCGGCCATATTGCAGGGCGCCCGGCACCAGAGGCCTTGCGGCGTACTGGCTGGATCATGCTGGCGGCTGCGGCGACGACGGCGGTCGCCGCACCCCTGCTGGCCCAGGTCGGCGGACCGGTCCTTTCGGTCGTGGGCGATCCGGTCTGGGGCATCATCGTGCTGGCGGGGGCGGTGTTCTTTCTGCCCTCGTTCTTCGCGGGTGTGCCCGCGCCCGTTCTGACCCGGATCGCGACCGAGGATGCCACCGGCCCGGCGGCGGGACGCGCACTTGGAGCGCTATTTGCGGCAGGCGCGCTGGGGGCGATTGCAGGCGCTCTGCTGGCGGGGTTCGTCTTCATCTCATGGCTGGGATCGGTAGGAACGATGGCCGCGGTCACGGTGGTCTATGCGTTGTGCGCGGCGCTTTGCCTTGGGCTTGTCGGGGCAAGGGTTTCCGCGGTTCCCGTCCTTGCCGGGATCGTCGCGATGGGCCTTGCGGCGGCGGGGCTGGCCCTGCCCCAGCCTTGCGACCGGGAAAGCAGGTATTTCTGCATCCGCAGCGTCGATGTCTCTGCCGACCCGGACAGCCCGGTAAGGATGATGGTGCTGGATCACCTGGTCCACGGCATTTCGGCGCGCGACCTGCCGCGCGTGATGTTCACCGACCACACCGCGATGCTCGATGCGCTGGCGCGCCTGCGCGCGCCCCGGCCGGAGTTTTCGGCATTTGTCATCGGGGGCGGGACATACTCGGTGCCCCGCGCGTTCGCCGATCGCGGGATCGGGCCGGTGACCGTGGCCGAGATAGACCCCGCGGTCACCGAAACCGCAGTTGCGGCGTTCTGGTTCACGCCCGGCGACATCCGCATCCTGCATGAAGACGCCCGCCGGGCGCTGCGGGAGCGGGGCGATACCTATGACGTCATCATAGGCGATGCCTTCAGCGACATTGCCGTGCCTCAGCACCTTGTGACGCGCGAGTTCTTCGAACTCGTCTCGTCGCGGCTGACGCCCGGCGGCAGCTATCTGATGAACGTGGTGGATTTCGAGGACCGGCTTGCCGTGCTGGGCGCACTGGTGCGCACGCTGCGGCGGGTCTTTCCGGTCGTCGAGGTCTGGACGGTAAAGGCCTCGCCCGAACCGGGCCAGCGGATGGTTTTCGTGCTGGCTGCAGGAGAGCAGCCCACCCGCGCGGCATCTTTCGCCGTGCCCGCCCCGGACCGCACCGTCTTCGGTGCGCTGGAGACCGGATTGGTGCAGCAGATCGCCGGACGGGACTCGCTGATCCTGACCGACGATTTCGCGCCTATCGACAGGCTGATGGGCAAGACCGACTGAGCGTCAGGCGAAGAGGTCGTGACAAAGCTCCAACGCGTCGACGAGGGCATCCACCTCTGCCTCCGTGTTGTAGAGGCCAAAGCTGGCACGGCAGGTCGCGCTGAGCCCCAGGTGATCCATCAAAGGCCCGGCACAATGGTGGCCCGCGCGCACGGCGACCCCCTTCTTGTCCAGCACGGTCGAGATGTCGTGGGCATGGGCCGGTCCGTCGAGGGTGAACGAAAAGATCGCCGCCTTGTCCTCTGACGTGCCTTGCAGTTGCAGCCAGTTCAGCCCCGAAAGGCGGTCCCGTGCATAGTCGCGCAACCGGCGTTCATGGGCGGCCACCGCGTCCATCCCAAGGCCCATCATGTAGTCCAGCGCCACGCCAAGTCCGATCTGCTGCACGATGCCGGGGGTTCCGGCCTCGAACTTCATCGGAGGATCGGCATAGGTGACGTTGTCCTTGTGCACCTCGCGGATCATGTCGCCCCCGCCGAGGAAGGGGCGCATCTCGGCCATGCGGTCCTTGCGAATGAACATCGCGCCGGACCCGGAAGGACCATAAAGCTTGTGCCCCGTGATGGCGTAGAAGTCGCAACCGATGTCCGCAAGGTTCACGGGCATGTGGACCGCGGCCTGACTTCCATCGACCAGCACGGGGATGCCGCGACGGCCCGCTGCCTCGCAGATGGACTTCACGTCCACATGGGTCCCCAGAACGTTCGACAGATGAGTGATCGCCACCAGACGCGTGCGCGGCCCCATCGCGTCCATGACTTTCTGCGGATCGAGATCGCCGCGCGCGTCCACATCCACCCATTTCAGGACGACACCCTGACGTTCGCGCAGGAAATGCCAGGGTACGATGTTGGCGTGGTGTTCCATTACGCTCAGGACGATCTCGTCGCCCGCCTGAAGGCGCGGCATCGCCCAGCCATAGGCCACAAGGTTGATCCCCTCGGTCGTGCCCGAGGTCATCACGATTTCATCTTCCGAAGGGGCCCCGAGAAAACGCGCGACGGTGCCTCGCACAGCCTCGTACTTCTCGGTGGCGAGGTTGGACAGAAAATGCAGGCCGCGATGGACGTTTGCATATTCTTCGGAATACGCACGCGTGATGGCGTCGATGACAACCTGCGGTTTTTGTGCCGACGCGCCGTTGTCAAGATAGACCAGTGGCTTGCCGTTTACCTTCCGTGACAGGATGGGAAAATCAGCGCGAACCCTTGCGACGTCGTACATGGCGCTACACCCCGACAACCTGCACGCCGATCATCGAGAAGACGATCGACATAAGGACCGCGAGGCCGATCATCGACAGGATGATAAGCATGAAGACACGACCCAGTGACCGGAACCCATGCAGTTCCGCGACGAAATTCGTCAGCAGCCAGAAGAAGAGACCCACGCCCGCAATGCCGAGAAGCCCGGCCAGAGGCGGCACGACCAGAAGTGCAAGGGTCTGCACAACCTGAAGCGCGACGAAAATGCACTGCATCCAGGCCATGAGAAGAATGGTGTCGTCAAAGCTGCCCTTGCCGCCCAACGCGCGGCCGATCCAGAAGACAGCAAAAACCATGATGACCATCGTCGCCAGCTGGATGGTGGTGCTGACAAGCGGGTTGCTCAGCAGCGGGGCCATCATCATGTCGCTGCCGGGATTCAGAAAGGTGGTGACCTGCGCAAGAAGAACGCTGACGATCACTACCGCGATCAGGGCTTCCCAACGGGAATTGCGCGGCAGCGAAAGGGCCATGACCTCGCGCGCGCCCGCGCGGGGGTCCTTGACGCTTTCAATGGCGCGCCGCGTCAGCTCTGCAAATGTAAGGGTCATGCCGTTGCGTCCGGTCGTTCTGCCTCGATAAGGGACAGCAACCAGATCATCCCGAAACCCGCAAGCGCAATCGCGCCCACGACCGACAACTCCGGTCCCGGGCCGATGAAGCCTGCGACCAGCCCGTTCAACAACCACAGGGGGGCGGAGGCAAGCAGGGCCCAGAACAAGGCCAGCCGTGCGTCGGCATAGCGCCCCGTGCCGCCAAGCGCCCTTGCCAAGAGGTGAGACATCGCGGCGAGAACGTATAGCAGTAACGGCGCGATGAACATCCATGCCAAAAGCGCGCCGCCCAGGCGCGCCGAAAGCGGTACCGAGGGGTCATCGAATGCCTGTCGGCTCAGGGAAGGCCACTGAGACACGAAGATCAGCCCACACGCCACCAGCAAGTAGAACAGCGCCACATCCTCGCCCGCACCAGCGGCGAGCTTGCGCCGCATCACCAGCCTGGGCGCGCGATAACTCGCCACGATATCGGTTGTCAGCGCCATCAGTCCCTGCGACGTGCCAGCCAGCTTTCAAGCCGCGAAAGGATGTCCGAGGCGATCTCGGGATCCTCGATCTCTTCGATCGCCTCTGCAAGGAAGGCAAGAACCAGAAGGTCCTGCGCCTCGCCACGCGGCACGCCCCGTGAGCGCAGATAGAACAGTGCCGTTTCGTCGATGGCCCCTGTCGTCGATCCGTGGCTGCACTTTACGTCGTCGGCGTAGATCTCCAGCTCTGGCTTTGCCGAGAACTCACTTTCATCGTCGAGCAAGAGTGCCTGGCTAATCTGATAGCCGTCGGTCTTCTGTGCGCCCGGCTTCACAAGGATCTTGCCCTGGAACACGCCAACCGCGCCGTTCCGCAGCACTTTCTTGAAGACCTGGCGGCTTTCGCAGCGCTCTGCATCATGGGTGACAAACACAGTATCATCGTGATGAAACACGCCGTGCCCCATCGCCGCCCCGGCCACGTTGGCAATTGCATCGTCTCCGGTGAATTCTATCACCGCCTCGTTACGTGTCAGCACACCATTGGCCGTCAGTGTGAACGACTTGTAGACACTTCCCGCCCCCAGGCGCGCGAACATGTGGGTCACGGCGCGACGCTCGTGATCGCGGCCTTGTGCGCGGACATGGTGGAAGCGCGCGCCATCGGCCACGTCGACCTCGATGCACTTGTTAAAGCGCGCTGCGGCCGGGCCGTTCTCCAGAAGTGTGACCTCTGCCCCGGGCTCGACCCTGACAAGATGATGCAACACTGCATCCGAACTGGTATCGCGATGCAGGTAGATCAGCGATATCGGGCGACTGGGCTTGCCCGTGACCCGGATAATCACTCCGTCCTTCGCAACCGCACTGTTGAGCGCGGCAAGCGGCCTGGCGACATCGACATGCGCCCGCGTTTCAAGCACCCCATAAAGCTCGCGCGCCCAATGAATGTCGGCAGCAGCGGCTTCGGACAAGTGCGTGATCTCGACCCCTTCCATGGACGGGTCATCCGAGGCTTCTGGATCGAAGACCCCATCGACAAAGACCATCTTCAATCGGTCGATCGCACCGAAAACCGGATCCTCATCCGCGACAAAAACCGCCGCCTCGGCTGCGGGCCTTTGAAACAGCGTCTCGGGCTGCGTGAAGCGCCAGTATTCGTCACGGCGCACCGGAACGCCCATACTGCGGAGACGCTCGAACGCCGCCTGCCGTGCAGCGCCAGCCCAGGCCCCGCCTTCGGGTATCGTCACCTGGGCGAGGAAAGCCTCGGTCGCGTCCTGTTTTGCCTTGGGCAGCGCCATCATCCAGCCTCCGCCAGCAGATCCTGGTAGCCGTTCTTCTCGACCTCCAGCGCCAGTTCGGGGCCGCCCGTCTTTACAATGCGACCCGACGCCATGATGTGCACAACGTCGGGAACGATATGGTCGAGAAGGCGCTGGTAATGTGTGATGACCAGAAAGCCTCGCCCCTCATCGCGCAGCGCATTGACCCCGTCGGACACCAGCTTCATCGCGTCTACGTCGAGCCCGGAATCGGTTTCGTCGAGAATGCACATCCTGGGCTCCAGAACAGCCATTTGCAGGATCTCGTTGCGCTTCTTCTCGCCTCCGGAGAAGCCCATGTTGACCGGCCGTTTCAACATGTCGGCATCGATCTTGAGCGTCTTGGCCTTCTCGCGAACGAGCTTGAGAAAATCACCGGCGCTAACTTCGGGCTCGCCGCGCGCCTTGCGCTGGGCATTCAGAGCCGTACGCAAGAAGGTCATGTTGCCGACGCCGGGGATCTCGACCGGATACTGAAACGCAAGGAAAAGCCCGGCCGCGGCGCGCTCTTCGGGCTCTTGCTCCAGAAGATCGACGCCTTCCAGAGTGGCCGATCCAGCCGTCACCTCGTAGCCGTCCCGGCCGGACAAGACATAGGAGAGCGTCGACTTGCCGGAGCCGTTCGGACCCATGATCGCGTGGACCTTGCCAGCCTCGACAGTCAGGTTGACACCCTTGAGGATTTCCTTGTTCTCTTCTTCAAGACGCACGTGCAGGTTCTTGATTTCCAGCATCTTTTCGTTCCTTTCCGACGGCCCTGCGTCACATGACGCGGCCGAACATTTCCATGATGCGCGCCAAGCGCGCGGGTGGGATCGCCGTGGGCTCCAGTTCGAATCGGGCCATGCGCCCGCGCACGTCCACCGGCTTCACGAAGTCTTCCACCTCGTGGTACTTTTCTCGTCCTGCGTAATCGTCGAAGAGCGCCACCACCGGGCGCTCTATCCGGTAGAGCGTGGTCAGAAGGCAGGCCACACGAAACCGTCCGTCGATCAGCACAACGTCGGGATGCACGAAATCGTCACGGTCCCAGACGCTGAGCGGATAGCGGTGATAGCGGCGCCACCGCGTGTCGCTGACCGGGCGCCCCCATTCCTTGGTCTTTCCGATGTTGGCGTAGTGCAGGTGAACGGTGGACTTGGGTGGGTTGGCGTCGAAATATCGCTGCATCATCTGCGACCAGGCCTTGTCGCTTTCCACCGAGAACACGGTCTTTCCACCCGCTTCGGCGGCCAGCACGGTCGATCCGCCGGACCCGTATTCAAGGATCGCAGAGGCCGCGCCATAGCTTTCTCGCACCCATTCGGCAGCCTCTTCGGGCAGTGTCAGGACAGGCCGTTCGGGAACGGCCAGAGTTGGATCGGTGGACTCGTTCATCGTATCAGTCCAGCGTCACCGCTGTGCCCGAGGCCGAGACCATCAGCATGTTGTTGATGACCTCGTAGTCCAGATCCACGCCGACGACCGCGTCGCCCCCCATTGCCCTTGCGCGTTCCTCAAGTTCGCCGATCGCGGTTTCGCGGGCTTCTGCCAGCGACGCCTCATAGGCACCCGAGCGGCCACCAATGATATCGGTGATCCCTGCGAAGATGTCGCGGAAGACGTTTGCCCCGACAATTGCCTCGCCAACCGCGATGCCGCGATAACCGGTGATCCGGCGGCCCTCTATCGTGGGGGTGGTTGTGACGATCATGATACCTTTTCCCTGACCCGACGTGCCTTGTCACGGACCTGCCGACATCAGCCGACCGACCCCTCCAGCGAGATGGCGACCAGTTGCTGGGCTTCCATCGCGAACTCCATCGGAAGTGCCTGCAGCACTTCCTTGCAGAAGCCGTTGACAACCAGAGCCACTGCTTCTTCCTCGTCCATCCCCCGCGAGCGGCAATAGAACAGCTGATCGTCATCGACCTTGGAGGTCGTGGCCTCGTGCTCGACCCGGCTGGAAGTGTTCTTTACCTCGATGTAGGGCACCGTGTGGGCGCCGCACTGATTGCCGATCAGCAAGCTGTCGCACTGGGTGTAGTTGCGGCTTCCGGTGGCCTTGCGGTGCATGGACACGAGCCCGCGATACGTGTTCTGCGCGCGGCCGGCGCTTATGCCCTTGGACACGATGCGCGAGCGGGTGTTCTTGCCAAGATGCACCATCTTGGTGCCCGTATCGGCCTGCTGCATGTTGTTGGTGATGGCGATGGAATAGAACTCGCCCTGGCTCTCGTCGCCGCGCAGGATGCAGGACGGGTACTTCCAGGTTACGGCGGAGCCGGTTTCCACCTGCGTCCACATGACCTTGGACCGGTCACCGCGGCAATCAGCGCGCTTCGTCACGAAATTGTAGATCCCGCCCTTGCCGTTCTCGTCGCCGGGATACCAGTTCTGGACAGTCGAATACTTGATCTCGGCATCGTCGAGCGCAACAAGTTCCACCACCGCTGCGTGCAGTTGGTGGGTATCGCGTTGCGGCGCGGTACAGCCTTCGAGATAGGATACGTAGGCGCCCTTGTCGGCAATGATCAGCGTGCGCTCGAACTGGCCCGTGTTTTCTGCGTTGATGCGGAAGTAGGTGGACAGTTCCATCGGACAGCGCACGCCCGGCGGCACGTAGACGAACGACCCATCGGAGAAAACGGCACTGTTGAGCGTCGCAAAATAGTTATCGCTGACAGGAACGACCGAGCCGAGGTATTTCTTCACCAGATCGGGGTGCTTCTGCACCGCCTCGGAAATGGAACAGAATATCACGCCCGCCTGTTCAAGCTCCTTTTGGAAGGTCGTGCCCACGGAAACCGAATCGAACACCGCATCGACCGCAACCTTGCGCCCCTCTGCCGGAGCTGAATCGCTGCCCTCGACACCGGCAAGGATCATCTGCTCCTTCAGCGGGATGCCAAGTTTCTCGTAGGTCGCCAGAAGCTTTGGGTCGACCTCGTCCAGCGACTTGGGTTTTTCCAGCATCGACTTGGGCTTGGCGTAATAATACTGTTCCTGATAGTCGATGGCCGGATAGTCCACCATCGCCCAGTCCGGTTCAGTCATCTCGACCCAACGGCGAAAGGCGCCAAGCCGCCATTCGGTCATCCACTCGGGCTCGTTGTTCTTTTCCGAGATGAGGCGAACGATGTCTTCGTTCAGGCCCTTGGGGGCATACTCCATCTCGATCTCGGTTTCCCAGCCGTGCTTGTACTTGCCGGCCATGGATTTGACGGCAGCGACCGTATCGTGATCGACCCCGTCCCTGATTTCGGTCTTCTCGTCCAGAACCGTCATGTCCGTCCTTTCACGCCGCCCTGGCTTTGAATTTCCGGTACTGCGCCGTCCAGGCATCGGCAAAACGCAGCACATCATTTTCCGTCGTCGTCGGGCCAAGCGAGACCCGAATGGCACAGCCCGCCACCTCTGCGCCAAACCCCATGGCACGAAGGACCCGGCTTTCCTGCACCTTGCCCGAGGAGCACGCAGACCCTGCGGATATTGCGAACCCGGCCAGATCCATCTGCATGACCTGCGTTTCTCCGCGCCACCCCGGAACCGCAAGGCAAAGCGTATTCGGTATCCGTCGCATATCTTTTCCGACCAAAATAGTCTCCGATCCGGCAGCCTCAACACTTTTTTCTAGAATATTTCTAAGTTTTTCGACTTCTGCCCAAACGCCCGCCTCCAGATCTCTGATCGAAGCACGAAGAGCGGCTGCGAAGCCCATGATTCCCAACACATTCTCTGTTCCGGACCGCCGCCCCATCTCTTGACCGCCGCCGGTCAGCAAGGAAGGGATTTCCAATCCGTCACGAAGAACAAGGGCGCCTACCCCCTTTGGACCTCCGAGTTTGTGGGCAGACAGAACGGCAAGATCGGCCTTGGACCATGCAAAGGAGAACGGAACACGCCCCACCGCCTGCGTCACATCCAGCAGGACCTGATCGACCGAACCTCCCGGCACCGGCCAACCACCCCCTGCCCGGTCGGGAAGCTCTGTCAGGATGCCGGTCTCGCTGTTCGCGAGTCCCATTCCCAGTGTGCCGACGACGTCGCCGTCCACACGGTCCTGTCGCCTGTGCGCCCACAGAGCATCATGGGCAGTGGGCTGAACAACAACCGCCGCGTTCTGCGGCAACAGGCCGAGAAGAGATGCGGCCTCTGTCGCACCGCTGGTAAAGACGATTTCGGACGGTTTGCACCCAAGGTCTGTTGCAATCTCGGCCCGCGCCCGCTCGATCAGCGCGCGGGCGGCGCGACCTTCGGCATGAACAGAGGCCGGGTTTCCAACGACATCCATCGCCCCGCACATGGCCTCTCGTGCTTCTGGGCGAAGCGGCGCGGTCGCGTTCCAGTCAAGATAGGTGCGATTAGGGGACATAAGGCCAGTCAACCCAGCATTCGATCAGGCTTCATCGACAACGTTCAGCAGATCCGGAACCGCCGGACAGGGTGCAAGATCATTCGAAACCACATCGGACAGACGTGTCTGGTGCAGGAACACATAGACATTGGCCGAAAGACCTTCCCAAAGACGATTGGCAAGAGATTGCGCTCTGGTTCCCGATTGCCCGCCCGTGGCCCCTGCCCCCTTCTTCAGGGCGCTGACGGTCTCGTCCACCGCAGCCAACACTTCGACGACCCGGATCTCTGACGTGGCGCGCGCAAGTCGATAGCCGCCGCCGGGGCCTCGCACACTCTCGACCAGACCAGCGCGGCGCAGCTTCACGAACAACTGTTCTAGGTATGGGAGCGAAATATCCTGACGCCGCGAAAGATCGGACAGCGACAGCAGCTCATCGGGCCGCTGCATCGCAAGATCGACCAGCGCGACCATTGCATAACGCCCCTTTGTGCTCAACTTCATGGCCGACGCCCCCCGGAAACACGGTGCATGTGGATTGACGTGGCCATGGCACACGATTACCTCGTCTAGACGCCGGAAAGATTTCGGCGTCCGATTGGAACCATTCTAAGTAAGTCGAGCGAATTAGTCAACTAAAGCGCTCGGCCTGCCACCGCACAGGGAAACAGATGCCCGAGGTGATTTTTCCCGGCCCAGAGGGCCGTCTGGAAGGCCGCTACCACCCGCAACGCACGCCGGATGCGCCTATCGCGATTGTCCTGCACCCACACCCCCAGTTCGGCGGCACGATGAACAATCGTGTCGTCTACAACCTGCACTACGCGTTCTACAACATGGGCTTTACCGTGTTGCGGTTCAATTTCCGCGGGGTTGGTCGCAGCCAGGGCGAGTACGATCAGGGCATCGGGGAGCTGTCGGATGCCGCGTCCGCGCTGGATTACCTGCAATCACTGAACCAGAATGCAAAGCATTGCTGGGTCGCCGGCTTCAGTTTCGGCGCCTGGATCGGGATGCAGCTTTTGATGCGTCGACCGGAGATCACCGGGTTCATCTCCGTGTCGCCCCCTGCGAACATGTACGACTTCTCGTTCCTTGCGCCCTGCCCGTCGTCGGGCCTTATCGTTTCGGGAAGCGCGGACCGCGTTGCGCCCCCCAAGGATACACTGACGCTGGTCGAAAAACTGCAGGAGCAGCGGGGAATCACCGTAACTCATGAGGAAATCGAGGGGGCCGGTCACTTTTTCGAAGACCCCTACATGGAACAGATGATTGGGCTTGTTGACGGCTATGTCCGCCGCCGCATGACCGAGTCGACCCGCTGAATCGCCTGCACGCGCAGGAGTCGTGAAAAGGGCCACCTGATGCGGTGGCCCTTTTCATTTCGGGCGAAAACCCTCGCGGATCGTGACAGTATACCGCGGCATACCATCTTCCCAAGTCCGTTCCGATCGGCTAAGTGGCTCTCAGCATTCCCGACCCGATCAAGAGGGCACCTGCCATGGCCGACACCAACCCAGACATTGTCTACACCACCGTCGATGAAGCGCCCGAGCTTGCCAGCGCCTCGCTTCTGCCGATTGTCCGTTTCTTCGCCAAGGCGGCGGACGTCACGGTCGATACGCGCGACATCTCGCTTGCCGGACGGATCATCGCGGCCTTCCCCGAGCACCTGACCGACGCACAACGGCAATCCGACGATCTTGCCGAACTTGGTGAACTGGTGAAGACGCCGGCGGCGAACGTCATAAAGCTCCCCAACATTTCTGCCTCGGTGCCACAACTGGTCGCCGCCGTGCGAGAGTTGCAGGAACAGGGATATGCCCTGCCCGACTATCCCGAAGCGCCTGAAACCGACGAGGAGAAGAAGGCGCTCGCACGTTACGACGCGATTAAGGGCTCGGCGGTGAACCCCGTCCTGCGCGAAGGCAACTCTGACAGACGTGCCGCCACGGCGGTCAAGAACTATGCCAAGGCGCACCCGCACTCGATGGGCGCATGGGCGGCGGACAGCAAGACACATGTGTCTTCGATGACCGGCAACGACTTTTTCGCGAACGAAAAGTCTTCCACGATCACGGCGGCGCAGGCCGGCAAGGCGCGGATAGAGTTCGTGGGTGCGGAAGACACCAAGGTGCTGAAAGATGGACTGGACGTGCCTGAGGGGACGGTCGTCGACGCGACATTCATGTCCGCGGCGGCGCTGCGCGCGTTCCTCGATACCCAGATTGACGAAGCGAAGGCACAGGGCATTTTGTTCTCGCTTCACCTGAAGGCCACGATGATGAAGGTCTCTGACCCGATCATCTTTGGCCACGCTGTTTCGGCTTGGCTGGCACCGCTGTTCGAGAAACACGGCGTTGCGCTGGCAGCGGCCGGCGTTGACCCGAACTCAGGCATCGGCGACCTGCTTGACCGCGTCGGCGCCCTGCCAGAGGGCGACAAGCAGGCAATCCTCGCCGACTATGACGCAGTCATGGCCGCCCGCGCGCCGATGTACATGGTGAACTCGGACAAGGGGATCACCAACCTGCACGTCCCCTCTGACGTCATCATCGACGCGTCGATGCCGGCCGTGATCCGCGCCGGTGGCAAGGGATGGGGCCCCGACGGGAAAGAGGCCGACACAAAGTGTGTCATTCCCGACCGTTCGTACGCCACGGTCTATGACGAGGCGATCACCTACTTCAAGGAAACGGGCGCGCTGGACCCGACAACGTCCGGGGCGGTTCAGAACGTCGGCCTTATGGCCCAGAAGGCCGAGGAATACGGCTCTCATCCCACAACATTCGAAGCGCCGGCGGATGGGTCCATCCGCGTGATCCTGGCCTCGGGCGAGGTGCTGCACGAACACAATGTCCAGACCGGCGACATCTGGCGGGCCTGCTTCACCCGCAAGGCCCCGATCGAGGACTGGGTCAAACTGGCAATCGAGCGCCAGAAGGCCACTGGAGCACAGGCGATCTTCTGGCTCGATGCCAACCGCGCCCATGACCGCGAGTTGATCGCCTATGTCTCATCGATCCTGGAGGCTGCGGGCGTATCCGGCGACTTCGAGATCCTTGCCCCGCGCGAGGCGACACGCGCGTCACTGGAGACGATCCGCGCGGGCAAGGACAGCATCGCGATCACGGGCAATGTGCTGCGCGACTACCTGACGGACCTGTTTCCGATCCTCGAGCTTGGTACTTCGGCGAAAATGCTGTCGATCGTGAAACTGATGCAGGGCGGCGGTCTGTTCGAGACCGGCGCAGGCGGGTCTGCGCCCAAGCATGTGCAACAGCTTGTGGAACAGAACCACCTGCGCTGGGACAGCCTTGGCGAGTTCTGCGCCCTTGGCGAGAGCTTCACGTTCCTCGCCAACGTCACCGGCAATACGCGCGCGGCGGTTCTGGGCAGGGCGGTCGATGCCGCCACGCAGGGTGTTCTCGACCATGACCGAAGCCCAGGACGCAAGGTCGGCCAGCCCGATAACCGCGACAGCCACTACTGGTTTGCCCGCTATTGGGCAGAGGCGCTGGTGGCGCAGAAAGACGACAGCGATCTCGCCGCGGCCTTCGCGCCGGTCGCCCAAGCGCTTGCCGAAGGTGAAGCCGCAATCGTCGCAGAGCTTGCAGCAGCGCGTGGTCAGGCTGTGGATATCGGTGGCTACTATCATCCTGACCCGGCCAAGTTGGCGGCGGTGATGCGCCCAAGCGCTACGCTGAACGCCATCATCGGCTGATTGCTTCGCCCCATTTGCGAAGACAGGCGCGCCGGGCACCCGGCGCGCTTTTTCTTTTCCCACATGGCGGAGCGGGTTAACGACGACACGTCGTCAAAGGAATCCCCCATGCCAACCGCCTATATCTACCTGTTCTTCGCCATCCTTGCTGAAACCATCGGAACCACGGCTCTTCAGGCCAGCCAGCAATTCACCCGCCTGGCCCCATCTGCGCTTGTTGTGCTGGCATACGCCGTGTCCTTCTACCTTCTCGCCATGGCGCTCCGGTCGATCCCCGTGGGCATCGCCTATGCCATCTGGTCAGGGCTGGGAATCGTGTTCATCGCCGGGATTGGCCTGGTCGTCTTCGGACAGAAGCTGGACATGCCCGCCATCATGGGAATGGGCATGATCCTTGCTGGAATACTTGTCATTCATCTCTTCTCCGAGGCTGCGCCGCACTAGCAATGCGCTTTGTGCTGGCCTTTTCTGCGCCTGCACGGTAAGCGCGCCGCGACCCTCCCGCGAAAAGGTTTCCGGTAATGGAATTGCGCAACATCGCGATCATCGCCCACGTCGACCACGGCAAGACGACGCTTGTCGATGCCATGCTGAAACAGTCCGGATCCTTCCGTGACAATCAGGAGGTGGCGGAGCGGGCACTCGACTCCAACGACCTGGAGAGGGAACGGGGAATCACTATCCTTGCCAAGGCAACCAGCGTCGAATGGCAAGGGGGGCGGATCAACATCGTCGACACGCCTGGTCACGCCGACTTCGGCGGAGAGGTGGAACGCATCTTGTCGATGGTCGATGGCGTGGTCCTGCTTGTAGACGCCGCCGAAGGCCCGATGCCGCAGACCAAGTTCGTCACCTCCAAGGCGCTGGCCCTTGGGCTGCGACCCATCGTGGTCCTGAACAAGGTAGACAAGCCCGACGCCGAACCTGATCGAGCGCTGGACGAGGTGTTCGACTTGTTCGTCGGTCTTGGAGCGGACGATCATCAACTGGACTTCCCGGTCCTTTATGCGTCTGGCCGCAGCGGTTGGGCGGACGAAGACATGGATGGATCCCGCAAGGACCTGACAGCATTGTTCTCGCTGATCATGTCGCACGTGCCGGCGCCCTCGCAGATTGCCCAGGTAGATCAGCCGTTCCGAATGCTGGCCACCACGCTGGCAGCAGATCCCTTCCTGGGCCGCCTCTTGACCGGGCGCATCGAAGCGGGCCGGCTGAAGACCGGCGACAGCATCCGCGCTCTTAGCCGGACCGGCGCACGGGTGGAACAGTTCCGCGTCTCAAAGATCCTTGCGTTCCGCGGCCTGTCCCGGCAGCCGATCGACGTGGCCGAGGCAGGAGATATCGTTACCGTGGCCGGCATGGCGGCCGCGACCGTCGCCGACACGCTGTGCGATCCGACTGTCGAGACGCCGATTCCCGCGCAGCCGATCGATCCACCAACGATCTCGGTCACCTTCGGAATCAACGACAGCCCGCTTGCAGGCCGTGACGGCAGCAAGGTCCAATCGCGTGTCATCCGCGAGCGCCTGATGCGCGAGGCAGAATCGAACGTCGCCATCCGCGTCACCGATACCCCAGGCGGAGAGGCGTTCGAAGTTGCCGGACGCGGCGAGCTTCAGATGGGCGTTCTGATCGAGAACATGCGGCGCGAAGGCTTCGAGCTTTCGATTTCGCGGCCACAGGTTCTGATGCGCGAAGAAAACGGCCAGATGCTGGAGCCCGTCGAAGAGGTCACGATCGATGTGGATGACGAGTATACCGGCGCCGTAATCGAGAAGCTGACGGGCCCACGCCGTGGCGATCTTGCCGAAATGCGTCCCGCCGGGTCGGGCAAGACGCGCATCATTGCGCATGTGCCGTCGCGCGGCCTGATCGGATATCATGGCGAGTTCCTGACAGACACCCGCGGTACCGGCGTGCTGAACCGCGTGTTCCACGACTGGGCCCCGCACAAGGGGACGATCCCGGGGAGGCGAGCCGGCGTTCTGATCTCGATGGAGAACGGCACATCGGTGGCTTACGCGCTCTTCAACCTTGAAGACCGTGGCAAGATGTTCATCGGAGCGCAGGAAAATGTATACGAGGGCATGATCATCGGCGAGCACTCGCGCGATAACGATCTGGAAGTGAACCCACTCAAGGGAAAGAAACTGACCAACGTGCGCGCCTCGGGCAAGGACGACGCGGTCGTCCTGACGACGCCGGTTCGCATGAGCCTCGAAGAGGCCATCGCCTATATCGACGTCGATGAGCTGGTCGAGGTGACGCCCAAGTCGATCCGCTTGCGCAAGCGCTTCCTGGACCCCCACGAACGTAAGCGACAGGCCCGCGCCAGCGCCTAAGCGATCGTCGGCAGAAAAGGGAAAAGCGCGGAGACACCTCCGCGCTTTTCTGTTTCGTCGTGCCAAGATCGGCCGCGCCAGGCGGCCGAACCCGATCAGCAGTTGCAGCCGCAGGGGACTTCCTTCATCACCCAGTGGCCATCGCTGACCTTGGTGCGGACTTCACGGTAGACCGGCGCATAGTGCACCAGCTCGATCCGACCGTTCTTGTGCTCGTACTGCTCCTTCGCAGCCTTCACGAGAACCTTGTGGGCCGAGTAGGTGGGGCCGACCCAATGCTTGTCAAAGCAGGCGACCGTCTTGCCTTCCCATGCGAAAGCGGGGGCAGCAAGCGAAGCGGCAGCAACAGCCGCAATAAGGATAGTTTTCATAAGAACCTCCGTTACCCTAACACATGCAATTTACCATGATGGGTTCCTCTTGCCCTAGCCCCGAGGCGGGCAGTTACCCCCGAAAGACTTGGGTTTGCGTGATTTTTCCCTGAATCAGCCCCCATCTGTGTTCTTGTCGCATCACCCAATGCGTGCATCCGCCAGGTTGAGTGTTAATGATTGGTGCAGGCTGGGAAACAGTCCTGCGGTACTTCGGGCGAGTGTCCCAAGCTTGGCAAACGGCTTTGAAAAACTTGTGACGACAGGCAAAGCAGCCACCCCGAATCGCTCGGCAAGTGCCTTTTGCCCAAGTGTCGGGGGAAGATGACAGCGCCGGAGAAATTCAGGCTCTCGCAGCCGATTCTCGACGCCAGACATTGCATGACGAGCGAGTTCGCCGCGATTCCATCAGTTTCGCCAGTTCCTGTTGCGAAACCTGACCGACCGCAATTCCGTCAGAACCTTGTCGCGCGTGTACTGCGCAGTCAGGCAGGACCCTCTTCGACCACCATGAGGTCTCTTTCGGAAGCCCCCTTCGCGTGCGAAAGCGCCTCCTGATAACGTGGAGAATTGTAGCAGGCGACCGCCTCCTCAAGAGACGGGAAGCGGGCAACCACATTTCGGGGACGGTCCTTTCCCTCCAGCTGCACGTAGCGACCACCGCGCGCCAGGAACACCCCGCCGTGGGCGGCGATGGCCTCTGTCGCGATCGCCGCATACTTGGCGTATGCGTCTTCGTCTGTCACCGTCACATGCGCAATCCACAAGGCCGCCATCACTCGCCTCCTATCAGTTGCTCGGCAGCCTTGATCGCCGCGTCCGCCAACGCGGCATCCTTGCCACCGCCCTGTGCCATATCGGGACGTCCGCCACCACCCTTGCCGCCAAGCTTGGTCACGGCCACCTTGACCAGATCGACCGCCGAAACACGATCCAGCAAGTCTTCGGTCACACCAGCGGCCACCGCCGCCTTGCCGCCGGTATCCGCGATCAGCAGGATCGCCCCGCTGCCCATACGCGCCTTGTGCTCATCTATGAGCGAGGGAAGATCCTTGCCAGATACCCCGGACAGGACTTGTGCCATGAAGGGAACGCCGCCGATATCGCGCGTTTCAGGTCCGCCGCCCTGCCCGGCCCCACCTGCCATCGCAAGGTCGCGGCGCAGTTGCGCCACCTCGTTGTGAAGTGCCTTGCGCTCTTCGACCAGCACGCGGACCCGATCGACCGCGTCCGCAGGCGCTGCACGCAAGGCTTCAGCGATCTGCGCGATCCTCGCGCCCTGCTCCTGCAGGTAATCAAACGCCGCCTGGCCCGTCAGCGCCTCGATCCGGCGCACACCAGCCGACGACGCACTGTCGCCCAGCGAAACGAACACGCCGATGTCCCCGGTCTGGACAACATGTGTGCCACCACAAAGTTCGATCGAATACGTCTGCCTGTCGCTGCCCTTGCCCGTGCTGGCGCGGCCCATCGACACCACGCGCACCTCATCACCGTATTTCTCGCCAAAGAGCGCCTGCGCCCCGATCCCGCGCGCATCGTCAGGGGTCATGATCCGCGTCTCGACGGGCGAGTTCTGACGTATGTAGGCATTCACCTCGCTCTCGACCCGCGCCAGTTCCGCGGGCGTAAGGGCAGAGTTGTGGCTGAAATCGAAGCGAAGCCGGTCCGGTGCATTGAGCGATCCGCGCTGTGCGACATGGCTGCCTAGCGCCTGGCGCAAAGCTTCGTGAAGAAGGTGGGTCGCTGAATGGTTCGCGCGGATGGCACCGCGCCGATCGTGATCCACGCAGAGTTCAGCGCCCATCCCGGGGCTTATCACACCCTCAGTAATCTCTGCGAAGTGGATGAATACAGCACCGGTCTTCCGCGTGTCGGTGATCCGGGCGACCCCGCTTTCAGTCCTTAGAACACCACTGTCGCCAACCTGGCCGCCGGATTCGGCATAAAACGGTGTCTGGTTGAGCACGATCTGGACAGTGTCGCCCTTGCCCGCCTGATCTGCAATGACACCGTCCTTGACGACGGCCAGCACCTGACCTTCTGCAACCTCGGTGTCGTACCCAAGGAACTCTGTCGCACCATGCGTTTCCGACAGGTCGAACCAGATCTTGGCATCCTTTGTATCGCCCGATCCGGCCCATGCCGCGCGCGCCTTGGCCTTCTGCTCGGCCATAGCCATGTCGAATCCGGCGACGTCGACCTCGCGGCCCCTTTCGCGCAGGGCATCCTGCGTCAGATCCAGCGGAAAGCCATACGTGTCATAGAGCCGGAACGCTGCCGCTCCCGGCAGGGCGGAACCATCTGGCAAGCGGTCCAGTTCTTCATCGAGAAGCCGCAAGCCCCTGTCGAGGGTCTGCTTGAAACGCGTTTCCTCATGCCGCAGCGTTTCCTCGATCAGGGACTGGGCGCGCCCCAACTCGGGATAGGCCTGGCCCATCTGCCCAACAAGCGACGGAACCAGCCGGTACATTGTCGGATCCTGTGTGCCCAGCAGATGCGCGTGACGCATGGCCCGGCGCATGATGCGTCGCAGCACATAGCCCCGCCCCTCGTTTGACGGCATGACACCATCCGCGATCAGAAAGGCGCTGGACCGCAGGTGATCGGCTATCACCCGATGATGCACGTTTCCGGGCCCGTCGGGATCGACACTGGACACATGGGCCGACGCCTCGATCAGGCTGCGCATCAGGTCCGTGTCGTAGTTGTCGTGCTTGCCTTGCAGTAGCGCGCCGATCCGCTCCAGCCCCATGCCGGTGTCGATGGACTGCATGTCCAGTTCGCGCTGCGAGCCGTCCTCGAACCGCTCGAACTGCATGAAGACAAGGTTCCAGATCTCGATGAACCGGTCCCCGTCCTCGTCCGGGCTTCCGGGAGGACCGCCTGGGATATGCTCGCCGTGATCATAGAAGATTTCCGAACATGGGCCGCAGGGCCCGGTCGGCCCCATCATCCAGAAATTGTCGTCTGTCGGGATGCGTATGATGCGTTCGTCGGGCAGCCCGGCATGTTTCTTCCAGATCTCAGCCGCCTGATCGTCGGTGTGATACACTGTCACCAGTAGGCGCGAAGGATCGATCCCGAACTCCTTGGTGATGAGATCCCATGCAAAGGGAATCGCATCTCCCTTGAAATAGTCCCCGAACGAGAAGTTCCCCAGCATCTCGAAGAACGTATGATGGCGGGCGGTGTACCCAACGTTGTCCAGATCGTTGTGCTTGCCGCCCGCGCGAACGCATTTCTGTGCGGTGGTCGCTCGCTGGTAGTCCCGATGCTCTACCCCGGTAAAGAGGTTCTTGAACTGAACCATCCCGGAATTGACGAACATGAGCGTCGGATCATTGCGTGGAACCAACGGAGAGGACGCAACGATTTCGTGTCCGTTCCTTCCGAAGAAGTCCAGAAAGGTAGTGCGAATGTCGTTCAGGCTTGGCATGGGGTGGCTTGGCTCTGCTGAAAGAGGAACGTCGCCCCGTTTATCCGCAGCACCGCAGGCTGTCCACCGTCACGAAAAGACCCGCCCGGACGGCGGGTCCTCCTCGTGTGCGGCCAATCGGTCAGCCTTCCATCACCGCGTCGTCGTCGCGCTCGCCCATGTCGAACTCAAGACCGTGCGCGGCCCGGATCTTGTCTTCGATCGCAAGCGCGATGTCGCGGTTCTCCTTCAGGAAAGTCTTGGCATTCTCACGTCCTTGCCCGATGCGTTCATCTCCGTAGCTGAACCATGCACCGGACTTGTCCACGACACCGGCCTTGACACCAAGGTCAAGAAGTTCGCCCGTCTTTGATATGCCCTCGCCGTACATGATGTCGAATTCGACCTGCTTGAACGGAGGCGCGACCTTGTTCTTCACGACCTTCACGCGGGTCGCGTTGCCCACCACTTCATCACGGTCCTTGATTGCACCGATGCGACGAATATCAAGCCTGACACTGGCATAGAATTTGAGCGCGTTTCCGCCGGTCGTCGTTTCCGGGCTGCCGAACATCACGCCAATCTTCATTCGAATCTGGTTGATGAAGATCACCATGCAGTTCGAGCGTGCGATAGAGCTTGTCAGCTTGCGCATGGCCTGGCTCATCAAGCGCGCATGAACTCCGACAGAGCTGTCGCCCATATCGCCTTCAAGTTCGCTCTTGGGGGTCAGTGCCGCGACGGAATCCACGACGACAAGGCTGACAGCGCCCGACCGTACCAGCGTGTCAGTAATCTCAAGCGCCTGTTCGCCGGTATCCGGCTGACTGATGAGCAGTTCGTCCAGGTTAACCCCGAGCTTGCGCGCATACTGCGGATCAAGCGCGTGTTCGGCATCGACGAAGGCGCAAACGCCGCTCTTCTTCTGCTCTTCAGCGATGCAGTGCAGCGTCAGGGTCGTCTTTCCAGAGCTTTCCGGCCCGTAGATCTCGACGATACGTCCCTTGGGCAGCCCACCGATCCCAAGCGCAATATCGAGACCCAGCGAACCGGTAGATGTTGCCTCGATCTCGGGCAGCGGGTTGTCGCCGCCGAGCTTCATGATCGACCCCTTGCCGAACTGGCGTTCGATCTGCGCCAGCGCCGAATCGAGCGCCTTCTGCTTGTCGGAATTGCGCTTGTCACTCATGGTCAAAAGATCTGCCGTCGCCATTTGGTTTCGCCCTTATTTCACAGCCCACGCGGGGCAGCAATCATTGCCTGTGTTCGCCTCTTGTTCTTTTGCTTATGAGATCAAAAGGGGAACATTTCAACAGAAATCGTTCTGCTCGGACTTTCGGCGAGCTTGATTAACAAGTAGTTTAAGGTCGTGATCAAGGGTTGAAACCAGAGCGAATGGGGCCTCCAAGTGCTTGTTTTCTGGGATGAAAAGCTTGTGTTCTTTGCTGTCCCCAAGACCGGCACGACGGCGATCGAAATGGCATATCGCCCGTTCGCGGGAATCGCGATCACCGATCCCCCCGTGGTTAAGCACACACCTTTGTACCGATACCGGCGGTTTCTGGCGCCCTATTTCGAAAAAAGCGGGGCAGACGGCTTCGAAACCGTCGCGGTGGTGCGAGAGCCCGTAGACTGGCTGGGAAGCTGGTATCGCTACCGGCAGCGGGACGAACTGAATGGGCACGCGAATTCGACCCGGGGCATGAGTTTCGACGATTTCGTGCGCGGCTACCTGCACAAGGATCGGCCTTCGTTCGCAAGGGTCGGCAGTCAGGCAAAGTTCCTGCAAGGCGCCGATGGCGAAATCGGGATCACCCACCTTTTCCGCTATGAAGAGCCCGAGACAATCCTTGGCTTTCTTGCGGAACGAGTCGGCCATCGCCCCGCGCTCAAGCGGCTCAACGAGTCCCCGGCAATGGAGCTTTCGCTTCGTCCCCGGCTAAGGGAACGACTGGAACAGGAATGCCCCGACGAGTTCACGGTGTGGAATAGAGCCGGTCGCACTTCCTAGATCTCACTCACGCGCAGAGTTGCTGCTGAACGGTTTGCGTCAACTCCACCAGTGAGAACGGCTTGGGAAGGAAGACGGCATTGGGAATCTCCGATCTTTGCCGGATCAGGCTTTCCTCTGAGTAGCCCGACACAAATACCACCCGCATGTCCGGATGCGTCGCAAGCGCCTGTGCGACCCATGCGGGTCCGTCGAGACCAGGCATGACCACATCCGTCACCACAACGTCGACATTCAGCGCGCCACCGGACAGCACGTCCAGCGCTTCTTCACCACTGGCGGCCTCAATGACTTCGTGCCCGCGCAAGGACAAGGCGCGTGCCGCAAATGACCGCACGGGCGCCTCATCCTCAACCAGAAGAATCTTTCCCTTGCGGGTCGCATCACTGGGTTTGAGCCGTGTTTCAGGCCTTGACCTGACAAATCCCTGACCCGGCGCTACGGCCGGAAAGTAGAGATAGAAGCGCGCGCCATGCCCCGCGTCGCTTTCGGCGAAGATGTAGCCACCGGATTGTTTTACGATCCCGTAAGCAGTGGACAGACCCAGGCCCGTTCCTTCACCGGGTTTCTTTGTCGTGAAGAAGGGTTCGAAGATCTTGCCGATCTTGTCAGGGGCAATTCCAAGGCCCTCGTCCTCGACACTGACAATGACATAATCGCCCGCAGGCATTGTCACACGGTCGCGCGTCTCTGGCTGGTCCAGACAACGCATGCGGGTGCGAATGGAGATCTCGCCGCCATCCGGCATTGCGTCGCGCGCGTTGACCACGAGGTTCATGACGACCTGCTCGATCTGTCGCTTGTCGCCGCGAACGGGCAAGAGTCCGGGATCGTGCACGAGCGTAAGTCGGATGGGCTCGCCCACCAATCTGTTCAACAGATGGGTCATGTCCGCCAGCGTTTCCCGAAGATCCAATGGCTCTAGCGTCAGCGACTGCTTGCGCGAGAATGCCATGAGTTGCCCCACAAGACTGGCGGCCCGATTGGCGTTCTGGCTGATCTGGATCAGTTCGCCGAAATCGGGATCACTGGGCGAATGGCGCAGGAGAAGCAGATCGCAATGCCCGCTGATGGCCGTCAAAAGGTTGTTGAAATCGTGTGCAATGCCCCCGGCCAACTGCCCGATCGCCTGCATCTTCTGACTTTGAACGAACTGGGCTTCCAGCGTCTTCAACTCTGTCGCATCGTTCAACACCGCCAATGCACCTGCGCCATCCGCATCCGTGAAGGGGCGCAGGCTGATCTGAAGATACGTCTCTTCCGACCGGCAACTGGCGCGCAGGATTTCAGGTCGCACGGGCGCACGTCCCTCGACCACGTCCCGAAGCCATTCATCCACGGGCCGTCCGAGACCTTCGACAAGCGTGGCGAGACTGCACCCCGAAAGGGTTTCCTTGCCCAGCAACTGGGCGGCAAGCCGGTTGCCTTTGGCAATCCTTCCATCGCGCCCAAGCCGAAGAACCGGGACGGGCAACACATCAAGGTCCTCGGTGCCCGCTGAATCGCCAACCGGCAGAAAGCACATCATTCGCGCCCCAGCCTGAGAGATGTCTTCGACATGGACGCGGCGCGGTCCATCAATGCCGCGCAGCACCCCGACTTGACCAGATGCGTGTCCCTGCGCCTCAAGGATCTCCGAAAGGAGTGCGGGTTTCTCCTTTCCGATCAACTTTCTCATCGCCTCGTTGGAGTGAAGCACGGTGTCCCCGGGCCCCAGGGACAAGGCGGGGAACGGCAGCATCTCGGACAGGTCAGGGATCCTTGGTCCGGCGATCTCCTCAAAGCGCCATAGCACGTGACCGGCAGTCAGGCGCGCGGAGATCCGCATGTGCCCATCTGCGCGAGCAAGGTCTTGCCGGGTTTCGCCGCTGGCCAGAGTGTCCGCAAGCAGGCGGCGGAACGTTCCTCCGCCTAGCCCGAATCCATCTGCAAGCAGGATCGGCAAGACGACGCCTGCCGTGGCCTTCAATTCCTGCCGCGCCCTTCGATTGGAAGACACCACGGTGCCCTTGGGATCTGTCACCAATGACGGCAGGAAATCGGATTCGACAAGCACCGCCAGGCGCGCCAGCTCTGCCCTGGTTCGTCCCGCGACGAAAATGGGAAGGATCACGGCGATCAGGGCCATCATGCAAAGCGCGGTGCCGACGGCCAAAAGCAGCGCGGAATACGGCTGAGTCCTGCCCAGGGACAAGGCGACGAAGCCGGCGCCCGAAGCGAAGATGCCTGCAACCACGACAAGCTGTGGCGGGCGCAGTCTGGAATCCGAGGCGCTATCAAGGCGGACGTCTGTCAAGAATGAGGCCTCGCGTTTGGGACTCGTCTTGTCTCACGACCGGCGTTAACGGTGCGTTAATTTGAAAATTACACGCTAGGGTGTATTTTAACTATCCATAATTCTTCATTAGGGCGAAATAGAATCCATCACCCAGCGGGCCAGGCAGGAATTTTCTGTCACGGACCAGGGACCATGCCGGATTTCGCCGAAGAAAATCGTCGATGCGCCCTCGGTTCTCGATATGGAAGACCGAACAGGTTGAATAGGCGAGGAACCCCTCGGCCAAGCTTGCCGCCCGGTCGAGAATCCCGTCCTGGGTCGTGACCAGTTCGCTCAGCATTTCGGGTGAAAGGCGCCACTTTCCTTCGGGCGCGCGGCGCCAGGACCCGCTGCCAGAGCAAGGCACGTCGGCAAGAACAAGATCGAATGGCGCCAAATCTTCTGGTGTCTGGACCGTTTCGACCCGGACCCCGGCGCGCGCGGCGCGTGCCGGAAGATCTCGCATTCGCTCGGGTGCCGCGTCATGGGCAAACAGCTTCAGACGGGCGCACCCTGCCATCGCCAGCGTCTTGCCCCCGCCTCCGGCGCAAAAGTCGAGCACCCGCATACCGTCCAAGAGCGGCAGGTCAACGACCACGGCCTGCGAGGCAGCGTCTTGCAACTCGACCCAGCCGTCGCGCCAGGGTGCGCAGGCCTTCAGGCCGCGTGGGGTGCCTTGAACCATCAAGGCCGTTTTCACATCGGGATGCGGCACGGAATCTATTCCCGCGTCGGATAGCGCATGTTGGGCGGCCTCTCGGCTCACCTTGCCGATATTGACGCGAAGAAAAATCGGCGCCCGCTCGCGGCTGACCTCAAGGACAGCCTCTGTATCGGCACCAAGGCTTCGCCGTGTTTCTTCGAGAAGCCAATCGGGCCAGTCGAGCCGCCCTCCGATGTTTTCGGCCCCCATATGCTGAAGTGGGGAAGCGTACCCAAGCTCGACCGCGCTCAGTGGCGGCGGCGCATACCCTTCGCCAGTGAAGGTCAGGGCCGGATCTGCCCCATTCTGGCGCAGGTGTCCCAGGACCAGCGCGCGTCCATCTTCCCCGCCCCCCGCCAAGGCGCAAGATCGCCGGCGACGAACCACGTCGAAGACCAGATCGCGAATGGCGGACCGGTCACCGGATCCGGCAAAGCGATGGCTGCGTGCCCAGTTGGTCAGCACCTGCTCCACGCCCATCCCGGTCCCTACTCGGTCCAGAATCTCGATCGCGGCGGCGACGCGGGCGGCAGGCGTCACGACCTAGAACGCGCGGTAATTCGGGCTTTCGCGCGTGATCTGCACATCATGCACATGGCTTTCCTTCAGCCCGGCACCGGTGATCCGCACGAATTGGCACCGGGTGCGCATTTCTTCGACCGTGGCGCAACCTGTATACCCCATGGCCGCACGCAATCCGCCCACCAACTGGTGAATGACCGCCCCGGCAGTCCCCTTGTAGGGAACACGGCCCTCGATCCCCTCAGGCACCAGCTTGTCGCTGGCCGCATCCTTCTGGAAGTAGCGATCCGCCGAACCACGCGCCATCGCGCCGAGGCTGCCCATGCCGCGATAGCTCTTGAAGCTGCGGCCCTGGTAGAGGATCACTTCCCCCGGGCTCTCATCGGTTCCGGCAATCATCGAGCCGACCATTGCGCAGGACGCACCGGCCGCGATGGCCTTGGCGAAATCGCCAGAGTACTTAATGCCTCCGTCTGCAATGACCGGCACATCCCCGGCCGCGGCGGCGCAGTCGAGGATCGCCGTCAACTGCGGCACCCCCACGCCAGCCACCATACGGGTCGTACAGATCGAACCAGGACCGATGCCGACCTTGACCGCGTCCGCGCCCGCATCGATCAACGCCCGGGTCGCTTCGCCCGTTGCGACGTTTCCCGCGACGACCTGCACTTCGTTCGACAGCCGCTTTGCACGTTCCACCGCGCGCGCCACACCGTCCGAGTGCCCGTGGGCCGTATCGATCACGATCAGATCCGCACCCGCGTCGACAAGAGCCTCGGTTCTCTCGAAACCAGCGTCCCCAACCGTCGTGGCCGCGGCCACCCGCAGTCGACCAAGACGATCCTTGCATGCCTGCGGGTTGAGCACCGCCTGCTCGGTGTCCTTGAGCGTCAGAAGCCCGGTCAGCTTGCCCACGCCATCGGTCACGAGAAGCTTTTCGATCCTGCGCGCCTTCATCAGGCTTTTGGCCTCGTCCAGTTCCACCGGCTCGAACAGGACCGCAAGGTTGTCAGCCGTCATCATCACCCGCACCGGCGTCGAGTCGTCACTGGCAAACCGCATGTCGCGATTGGTGACTATTCCCACCACGTGTCCGCGTTCATCAACAACGGGAAATCCGGTGACGTTGTAGCGATTCATCAATGCCTTGGCGTCGGCCAGCGTCTGATCGGGCCGCAGCGTGATGGGGTTGTAGACAACGCCGCTTTCGAAGCGCTTGACCCGGCGCACCTCTTGCGCTTGCTGTTCGACATCAAGATTGCGGTGTATCACGCCCATTCCGCCCGCCTGCGCCATGGCGATGGCCATGCGCGACTCGGTCACGGTGTCCATCGCCGAGGAAAGCAGCGGTATATTCAACATCACCGAGGCCGTTACCCTTGTCCGGGTGTCGGCCGTCGACGGCAGAACGCTCGACGCAGCAGGAACAAGCAGGACGTCATCAAAGGTGAGCGCCTCGCGAATCTCCATGGGGCAGGCTCCTTTGGAGGCTTCGTTTGACGCTTCCCTATTTCATGCACCAAAGGGAATGAAAAGGCCCAATGCGCCCCATCCTACGCGATAGCGGCGTTGGTCATCGGGCCAAGAACACCGCGCGCCCACGCCTGAAACACCTTGTAGGCAATCACCGGAATCATGAAGGTCACGGCAACCAGCAAGATCGCCCCGGCCAGCCGGAAAAGGTCCATCCCGGTGGCGTTCGCCAGCCCCAGGCAAAGCCCCGCGAAGGCGGATGATGGAAAGGTGAACGCACTCCATAGTGCGCTGAAGCCCGCAGCGGTCACATAGCGCGAGCGCAACAGCAGCGCAGCAAGGATCAGCGCGCCAAGCCCTGCCAGCCAGATCGCAAGCGTGACCTGTTCCAGCAAGAGCGCGACCAGTCCCAGAACGCTGGGCGGCGCCAGGTGAATGGCCAGAAGCGGGCGCAGAGGCGGCGGCGGATCCCGTTTCAGCAACTGCCGCAAGCTGACGGCATAGATCGCACCGGCCGCCAGCCACATGGCGTAGAAAACCCAAAGCCCCAACTCGTACAGACCTAGCGGCAGTGCCGACAGGGGAACAAGCACGAAGCCGACGAAGGTCAGGTGCCATGCCGGAGTGACCATGCGCTGTTCCGCCGGGCCGGTCGCCAGCACCGCGATGAAAAGCACGGCTATCAGACCATGCAGACCCAGACCGAGATAGAGCACGCTTCGCGCAAGCGCCGCATCGTAACGCACAAGCACCACAGCCAGGAGGAGGATGCCGATCGAAATGGCAGCCACCCCTGCCCGTCCCGGCAGCGTGCGCATGTCTTCGACCACGACGGCCGGGCGCCTGATTGCCTTGGAGAGGTATGCCGCGACGCAGAACAGGAACAGTAGAGAGACCGCGCCAAGGTAAGTCTCTGAAATTGCGGGAGGGAGCGAAAAGGTCACCACCGCTTGCCGCCACGCCAGACCCAGTCCGAAGAGTCCGAACAGCGCCGGAAATATCGCCGGAGGGGTCTGACGAAACAGACCCGGTCGCGTGGCAGGTTTCAAACCAGCTGGTCTCATGTATTGATGTCCCGCGCCTGAATAGCAACGATACCCAAGGCATACGGCAGACTCTCGGGAGCTTAAATGAGAAAATTTGAATGTATCTGGCCCGGTCCGTCCGAGCCGAAGGCCCAGAGATGAGCGGGCACGGCTACGACAGCGGCAGGCTGAACCTCCCTTTCGTGGGAATCTCGACATTTGCGAAGTCCCCGATTGCCTTGGACTGGGGGGCTATCAAGGCAGACGTTGCGATCCTGGGGGCCCCTTTCGACGCAGGCACGCAATATCGGCCCGGCGCGCGGTTTGGCCCGCGCGCGGTGCGCGAAGCCTCAACCCTTTTTTCCTTCGGTCACTCGGGAGCCTACGACCACGAAGATGACGCGGTCTACCTCGGACCGGACGTGCGGATCGTCGACATGGGCGACGCGGACATCGTTCACACCGATACGGAGACCAGCCACGCCAATATCCGCAAGGGTGTTGCGGCCGCATTGACTTCGGGTGCCCTGCCGGTCGTGATCGGCGGCGATCATTCGGTGAACATCCCCTGCATCGAGGCTTTCGAAGGTCAGCCCCCGATCCACGTACTTCAGATCGACGCACATCTGGACTTCGTGGATGTGCGCCACGGCGTGACGCGGGGTCATGGCAACCCGATGCGGCGCGCGGCAGAAAAACCGTGGGTCAGCGGGATGACACAATTGGGCATTCGAAACGTGTCGTCCACATCGCGCGACGGCTACGAGGCCGCGCGGCAAATGGGCTCGGACATTCTGTCCGTGCGGCGCGTCCGCAGTCTGGGGACAAAGGCCGTGCTTGCCCGAATTCCAGCGAAGGCGCGGCTTTACATCACCATAGACATCGACGCCTTCTGCCCGTCCATCGCCCCCGGGACAGGCACGCCAAGCCACGGCGGGTTCTTATACTACGAAGTGCTTGAGCTGCTGCAGGCAGCGGCGCGCGAGCACGACATAGCCGGGATCGACCTTGTCGAGGTGGCGCCAGACTACGACCCCACCGGCTCGACTGCGATCCTCGCTGCGCAACTGCTCTTGAATTTGCTTGGCTTCGTCTTTCACGCCCGGGCGGCGGGGAACTAGAGGTCGGCAAATGCCGACCGCGCCCTTGCGGCCGCGGCCCGCAAGGTTTGCGCAAGCGCGGTGACATCACTTGTAACCCCGATGAACTGAACGCCGTTCCGTACTTGCCGCACCGCGACCTCGGGATCGAAAGCCAGAATGCCCGCCGCCTTGCCTGCCGCGCGAATGCGGGCCACTGCATGGTCGATCGCCTCTACCACTTCGGGGGCCGCAGCATTGCCGATATGTCCCATGTCGGCCGCCAGGTCGGCGGGGCCGATGAACACGCAGTCCACACCTTCGGTCCCTGCAATCTCATCTATGTTCTCGATGGCCCGGCGGCTTTCGGCCTGAAGGATCAGGCACACTTCGTCATTGGCGGTGAGAAGGTAGTCGGGAATGGCGTTGTAGCCCGACGCACGCGCCAGTGCTGACCCGAGGCCACGAATACCATGCGGCGGATAGCGCACGGCCCGCGCCAGTCTCTCGGCCTCCTCACCGGACTCGACCATCGGCACCAGCACCGTTTGCGCCCCAAGATCGAGCACCTGTTTCAGCATCCATGGCTCGCCGGCAGGCACCCGGATGACCGGTTGTGCACCTCCCTGGGCCAGCGCGCGCAGCTGGGACAGCATTTCGGGCAAGAGGTTCGGGCCATGTTCGCCATCGATCAGGCACCAATCGAAACCGGCGGTCGACGCGATCTCGGCGGCGCCTGGACTGGACAGCGCCAGCCAGCAGCCGGTCTGAACCTTGCCCGCGGCCAGGGCGGCCTTCAACGGGTTCGAAGGTGCGGGCATAAGGCGTTCTCCTTTCGATCTCAGGTCCGGCCGGGTCGGGTCGGGTCGGGTCGGGCGCAGACTAGGGATGCGCGCGCCGGCCTGCAATCGCTACCCTGAGACTGCCAAAAACAGTTGCCACCGCCCAAAAGAGAAAACCTCAAGGCGCCACTCTACCAAAAGCTGATCAAGCGAGTCTCCGGCGCAACACATTGATCCGATAGAGAAAACGCAGGGCCATTCCATCCGCGGCGCCATAATCTTGCCTGAATTCGCACGTGGAAATGAACTGTAGCCAGATCGGAAACAAAAAATACAGGGGCAGACCATCCGATGCAGCAGGCAACACGTTTCTATGAATACTTTCGCTTTGGCCGAACCGGGCTTCCGGTCGCCGAGATTCCGGCGCAGACGGCGCATGCCAAGCCGTCTTCACAGGTTTCCACCGATGACCTGTTGCCCAGAGCCGAACGCGTCAGACGGGCCTTCTCTCAGACGCCTCTGACAAGCCTCGAACGTTCCGTACTGTCGGCTCTGGTCGAACATCCAGACTCAACGGCACAGGAATTGAGTGCGCTTTGCGGCTGGCGCGGGAATGTCTGGCAAAGCCACCTTGCGGTCTTGTGCGCACGCCGCCGCGACCCGCTTTGGCCGCGAGGTGGTCCAGACCCCGAAGAGCAAAGCTGCTTTCTGCACGGACTCCTGACGCACTATGACCCGGTGGATTCCACCTTCCGGATGCGCAGCGATGTGCGCAGCGTCCTTGAAGAAGTCGGCGCCCTTTCCTGACTCAGCTGTCGCGGTACCGAAGCGACCGCCCTTTCGAGAATACATGCACCTTCGCCGGGTCAGCCGCCAGTCGTACCGACTGCCCGCGCAAGGACGCGTGAATGCCAGGCAGCTTGGCCAACATGGGATCGCGGCCATGCTCTGCCTCGAAATAGAGCAAGGTGACCTCTCCAAGCGCTTCGACGAAGTCGACCGTGCCGTCGTAGAGGTAGGCCTCGTCCGACGTCAGCGTCAGGTCTTCGGGCCTTACGCCCACGTTGACACGCAGGCCCATGTCGCTTTCACGGGTCGGCACAGATGACACGGCGACCCCCTCGTCATCTAGCTTGATGCGGGTCTGCTCTCCTGTCCCGATGATCTCGCCGGGAAGAAGGTTCATCGCGGGCGAGCCGATGAACTGGGCGACGAATTCGTTTTCCGGGGTCTCGTACAGTTCCAGAGGCGTGCCCACCTGAGCAATCCCCTTGTCTGCAAGAACCACGATCCGGCTGGCCAGTGTCATCGCCTCGACCTGGTCATGGGTGACATAGATCATCGTGGACTCGGGCATCGACTCCTTGAGTTGGGCGATCTCGATCCGCGTCGCGACGCGCAGCGCGGCGTCGAGGTTCGAAAGCGGCTCGTCGAAAAGATAGACCTTGGGGTCACGCACGATCGACCGTCCGATCGCAACCCGCTGTCGCTGGCCGCCCGACAGCGCCTTTGGCAAGCGGTCCAGATAGGGTTCAAGCTGAAGGATCCGCGCTGCATTCTTCACCGCGGCTTCGATCTCTTCCTTGGACTTCTTGGCGATCTTGAGTGCGAAGGCCATGTTGTCGTACACCGTCATGTGCGGATAGAGCGCGTAGGACTGAAAGACCATCGCGATGCCGCGCTGCGCCGGAGGCATGTCGTTGACCACCATGTTCCCGATCTCCAGCGTCCCGGAAGAGATGGTTTCCAGACCCGCGATCATGCGCAGCAAAGTGGACTTCCCGCATCCCGAGGGTCCAACGAACACGATCAGTTCACCCGTCTTGATGTCCAGGTTGATGTCCTTAAGGACCTCGACCGTTCCGCCATAGGTCTTGCCTACACGCGTCAGCTTCAGATCGGCCATTCGTCTCTCTCCCTCGGGGTCGTTATTATTTTCGCACCGCCAGGCAGCACTGCCAGGGGTTAAGCGTGACGATACCGTCGGAACTGGGCGCCACGCCTCCCAATTCTTCACCCACACCGCGCCATGTGCCGCTCCCCAGCGCAAGCTCGACCGGTTCGGACGAGAAGTTGAAGGCGCAGAACATGACCTCTTCATGCTCAGACTGCCGCTTGAAATGCAGCAGGCTGCTGGTGGCGTGCATCTCTACCATGTCGCCCTTCTTCAGAACCGGATGGGCCGCGCGAAAGGCGATCGCGCGGCGGTAGTGATGCAGCAAGGCGCCCGCATCGGCCTCTTGCCGGTCAACCGCCAGCGGCAGATGCGCGGATGCAACGGGAAGCCAGGGCTTCGCCTCTGAGAAACCGGCATGGCGCGCAGTGCTGTCCCATGGCATCGGCGTGCGGCACCCATCGCGGCCCTTGAATTCTGGCCAGAACTGAATTCCGTAGGGATCTTGCAGATCCTCGAACGCCACGTCGGCCTCGGGCAAGCCCAGTTCCTCACCCTGGTAGAGGCAGACCGAACCTCGCAGACACATCTGAAGCGTCGTGTGCATCCGCTTGGCCGCGTCGTCCAGCTGCCAGCGGCTGGCATGACGCATCACATCATGGTTGGAAAACGCCCAGCACGCCCAGCCATCCGACGCCACCCGGTCCAGCGCACGGAAGACTTCGCTTACACGATGCGACCCAAGCGGCTCCTTGGCCAGGAACTCGAAGGCGTAGCACATGTGAACGCGATCATCTCCGCGGGTGTACTGACCAAGGATATCAAGCCCGTATTGGGCGTCGCCAACCTCGCCCACCGAGGTGATGGCCGGATACTCCTCCATTACGGCACGGAATTTTCGCAGGAACTCCAGGTTCTCTGGCTGGTTCTTGGAATACAGGTGCTCCTGGTGATTGTAGGGGTTCACCGCAGGTGCGATGCTGTCGTTGCGCAACTCTGGCGCAAGCGGCGGATTGTCCCGCAGATGCTTGTCCGCATAGTAGAAGTTGATCGTATCCAGCCGGAAGCCATCCACACCACGGTCCAGCCAGAACCGCTCTACTCCCAAAAGGGCATCCACGACATCGGGATTGTGGAAATTCAGATCAGGCTGCGAGACAAGGAAATTGTGCAGGTAATACTGGCACCGCCCCGGGTCCCATTGCCACGCCGATCCGCCAAATATGGACAGCCAGTTGTTGGGCGGGGTTCCATCCGCCTTGGCATCGGCCCAGACGTACCAGTCCGCCTTGGAGTTTTCCCTGCTGGCGCTCGACTCCTGGAACCATGGATGCTGATCCGAGGTATGGCTCAGCACAAGATCGATCATGACTTTCAGGTCAAGTTCGTGAGCCCGCGCGACAAGGCGATCAAAATCCCTCAGCGTGCCGAACATGGGATCGACGTCGCAGTAGTCGCTCACGTCATAGCCGAAGTCCTTCATGGGCGAGGTGAAGAAGGGCGAGATCCAGATGCCGTCAACGCCCAATGAGGCGATATATGGCAGGCGTTCGGTGATCCCGTTGAGATCACCAATGCCATCGCCGGTCGAATCCTGGAACGAGCGCGGATAGATCTGGTAGATCACCGCCCCGCGCCACCAGTCCCTGTCCACGACCGCGGATGGCCGTTGGTCGAGTTCAACCAATGCACTCATGCGCAGCGGGCTCCGTTACTTGACCGATCCGGCCAAAAGGCCGCGCACCAGATACTTCTGCATGGCAAAAAACACCAAAAGAGGCACCGCGATGGACACGAAAGCGGATGTGGCCAGGATCTCCCAGTCGCCGCCACGCGTGCCCAGCATCTCGACCAGCTGTTTCGTCATCACGGTCGTCTGTCCGGACGCGTCAATCAGAAACACCAGCGCGACCAGCAGATCGTTCCACGTCCACAAGAACTGGAAGATCGCGAACGAGGCCAGCGCCGGAAAGCTCAGCGGCAGGATGATCTTGACGAAGATCTGGAAATCCGTGGCGCCGTCGACCTTTGCGTTCTCGATTATGTCACGCGGAAGCCCAACCATATAATTTCGCAAGAGATATATGGCGAGGGGCAACCCGAAGCCCGTATGCGCCAGCCATACTCCAAGGTAGCCCTTTCCGATCCCGATCTGGTTGTGCAGCGTCAAAAGAGGGATCAGCGCAAGCTGCAATGGCACGACCAAAAGACCCACCACGGCGGCAATCAGCAGTGCTCGACCGGGAAAATCCATCCAGGCCAGCGCATAGGCCGCGAAGGCCGCCACGAGGATCGGAATGATGGTGGCTGGAATGACCACGGTCAGCGTATTCATGAACGCCTTGGCCATGCCTTCGGAGTTTTCCTCGTCGAACAGCACGAACGTATAGTTGTCCAGCGTGAAACTTGGCGGCGTGCTTGCCGTGATGAACACCCGTTGCGCGCGTCCGCTGATCTGATCGTCGTTGCCACGCCACTCATAGGTGCCATCCGCATTGAGAGCGAAGCTTTCGCCATCCCCCATATCGACCGTTTCGCCGGGCTCATATGCGCCCAGCGACCGGCTGGAGGTAGCCCAGGACAGGATGGTCCCCTCGAACTCGCCTTCCTCGAAGAAGTTTCCCGAAACCGCGTAGACGCCCTCTGAGACCTCGGTCCGGTTCTCTCCCGGATCGGCCGCCCGGATCTGTATCGTCTGTTCCGCCGCGAACATGGACGACCACCAGCCCGAGGCGGTGATCTGGTCACCGGTGCGGAACGACGACACGAACAGACCCAGTGTCGGAAATATCCAGAGGAACACGAGCACGACGACCGAGATGTTCAGCGCCCAGACGACGACGGGCTTTCTGCCGGCAATGCTGTCCATCAGCGCATCTCCTTCCGGGCGTTGTAGATGTTCCACACAAGGATGGGCGTGACCATCAGCATGATGACCATGGCGCTGGCAGAGCCCACGCCCCAGTCGTTGGCGCGGAAAAGCTTGTCATACATGTAGTTGGCCAGAACCTGTGTTTCCCACTGACCATTGGTCATCGCAAATACGATGTCGAAGACCTTGAGCGTCGCGATGGTGATCGTCGTCCAGACCACCACGATCGTTGACATGATCTGCGGCACCTTGATCTTGAAGAAGATCTGGAACGGGTTCGCGCCGTCCACAATCGCGGCTTCGACTGTTTCTTCGGGAATGCCGCGCAACGCAGCGGACAGGATCACCATGGCAAAACCGGTCTGGATCCAGATCAGCACCAGCATCAGGAAGAAGTTGTTCCAGAACGGGATCTGAAGCCATTGCTGGGGCTCCATCCCTCCCAGGTAGTTGAGATACAGATGGTTCAGAATGCCGATCTGCGCCACGTCCTCTGGGCGGGCCTCGTAGACGAGCTTGAAGATCACCGAGGCACCAACAAGGCTGATCGCCATGGGCATGAAGATGATGGACTTGGCGATATTGCCCCATGACAGCCGGTCGGTCAGTTGGGCCGCCAGCAGGCCGAAGCCTGTCGCTGCCGCTGGCACCACGACCAGCCAAAGGACATTGTTGCGCACCGCTTCCCAGAACTTGGACTCGTTCAGCATGAAGGCGTAGTTCTCAAGCCCCACGAACTGCGACCTTCCGCCCGGCAGCCGTTCGGTCAAGCTCAGCCTCATGGTCTCGAAGACAGGATACGCCAGGTACAGTCCAAGACCGAACAGCGCTGGAAAGAGGAAGACCCAGGGGCGGATCATGTTGGCGCGGTTGATGTTTCGCCCGGCGTTCGGTCCCTTTGGCGGGAACAGCACCTTGTCCAGAAACACATTGGCGAAATAGAAATACCCGACGCATCCGCCGACACCGATCACGATCGTCAACAAACCTTGCAATGCGGGATTCATCGCCCCCTCCCCTTGGCCCTGCCCGCGGTCCGTTTGTCTGCCGCGGTTGGCCGGGGCGGGCTGCCGCCCCGGCCGGATGTCAAGGAACTGGCCCCGTGGAACGAGGCCGGTTCATGGGTTGCCTACTTGATGGCGTCCCAGCTTTCCTGGATCGAGTTGGCCACGTCCTCGGCGCTGGCGCCGCCCACGAAGTCCACCATTCCCGTCCAGAAGCTGCCCGCGCCCACGGCACCCGGCATCAGGTCGGACCCATCAAAGCGGAAGGTGGTCGCGTTGAGCAGGATCTCGCCCTGACCACGCAGGCTGGCTTCACCATAGGCATCGAGGTTGACCCCCGAATGCGGCGTGAGGAAACCGGTCTGCGCCATCATGATCTCATGTGCGATGGGCTGCTGCAGGTACTCCATGAACGCCATTGTGGCATCCGACGGATCGGTGATCGCCATCAGCGTGCCGCCACCCAGAACCGGGTTGCCCAGGTCCTTCTCAGCAAAAGACGGGAAGTAGAAGAAATCCGCGTCGACACCGATAACCACACCGTCGGGCATGAAGGCCGGGATGAACGATGCCTGGCGGTGCATGTAGCACTGCGGCGGCGAGGTAAACATGCCGCCCGGGCTGTCGCGGAAGTCGGTGGACCCCACCGCCGCCGCGCCGCCAGCAACCATGTCGTCGTTCTTGGCGAACATCCCGAAGGTCTCGATCGCCTCGACCACACGCGGATCGTTGAACGGCATCTCGTTGGACACCCACTGGTCATAGACCTCGGGCGGCTGGGTGCGAAGCATGATGTCTTCGACCCAGTCGGTCGCGGGCCAGCCAGTGGCCGGTCCCGAACCCAGTCCGATGCACCAGGGCGTCTCGCCGTCGGCGATGATCTGCTCGGACAGGGCGATCAGGCCTTCCATGGTGTCGGGCACTTCATAACCGGCGTCCTCGAAGTTCTCGGGAACATACCAGACCAGCGACTTGACGTTTACGTTGTAGAAGAAGCCATAGAACTGATCTTCGCCGTTTTCGTCGGCATAGGTGCCAAGATCGACCCAGGACGGACCTGCGGCATAGTTCTCGCCTACCCATGCGGCCATGTCATCGCCAAGCGGGCTGAGAAGCCCCTGCGACGCAAGATTCGCGGCAAGGCCGGGCTGCGGGAAGACCGCGATGTTGGGCGGAGAGCCGGCTTCGGCGTCGATCACGATCTGCTGTTCGAAACCGTCAGAGCCGGTATAGGTCACATCCGCGCCGGTGGCCTCGACGAAATAGGCGATCGCGGACCGGAAGATGTCGTCCTCGGGCGCCAGCCAGGGACCAAAGATCGTCACCGTCTGACCACTCAGATCGGGCGCACCCGCGGCCCATTCATTGTAGCTGTCCCAAGAAAAATCGCCCTCGCCCGGTGTAAAGGCCAGATGGCCCCCGGCCTGGGCGGCGCCAACGCTCAGCGCGAGCGTCGCCGCGCTGGCGAGAAAAGTATGTCTCATGTGGTATCCTCCCGAATTGGGCCGCCATGGCCCCGTTCCCTGCAGAGTTGCGCCATTGGCGATTCCCAAAGCGCTTTGGGTGGGCGCAGCCTCATGCATGAAAGTCTAACTGTCAATCTCCAAGCAGGGAACCCCGCAATGTCAAAGGATTTTTCTGCAAATGCATTGCTGCATCGCCGCGCAACTGTCCTTTGACGCAGATAGGAAAACGAGCATATCCTGCTCTGGCTCAAAGCGCTTTGGGAATACAGATGAATCTCAAGGAACTCGCCGATACTCTTGGCCTGTCACCCACGACGGTCAGCCGCGCGCTCAACGGTTATCCCGAGGTTGCCGAGCGTACACGTGCCCGCGTCATGGCGGCCGCGCGCGACCACAACTATCGTCCGAACGCACGCGCAAAGGGTTTGGCGACAGGCCGTTCGATGGCCATCGGGCATGTGATTCCCGTGTCGCACCGCCACGAAATCGTTAACCCGGTCTTTTCCGATTTCATTCTCGGCGCAGGCGAGGCCTATCAGCGCAATGGCTACGACATGGTGCTTAGCCTGGTCGATGATGCCGCTCAGGCAAGCACCTACCATGAGATTGCGGCCAAGGGCACTGTCGACGGGATCCTGTTGCACGCCCCCCGCGTCGGGGACCCGCGCATCGAGATCCTGAACCGGATCGGCTTGCCTTTCGTGGTGCACGGACGGACATCGAAGAACGAGGAAACCTATAGCTGGGTCGACGTGAACAACCGCCGGGCCTTTGCACGCGCGACGGAATTCCTGCTCGACCTTGGACATCGCCGCATCGCTCTCGTGAATGGGCTTCTTGCCATGGATTTCGCCACCCGGCGCCAGCTAGGCTATTCTGATGCCCTTGCTGAACGCGGGGTCGTGTTCGATCCCGCACTCGTTCGCGCCAACGAAATGACAGAGACGCACGGCTACGTCAGCGCAAGAGAGCTTCTTGCCCTCCCCTCTCCTCCCACCGCGTTTCTGGCCGCTTCCATCATAACCGCACTGGGTATTCGTCGCGCCATAGAGGAGCGCGGGCTGACCTTGGGGCGGGACGTCTCGATCGTCACCCATGACGACGAGTTGTCCTATCTCCGCAACGGCGTCGATGTCCCGACCTTCACGGCGGTCAGGTCTTCGGTCCGCGAAGCAGGAGCCTTGTGTGCCGATATGCTGATCGATGCCATTCGAAACCCCGACAGGCCGCCACAGTGCAGCCTACTAGAGGCCGAACTGATGGTGGGCCAATCCACCGGCCCCGCCCCACTTCAACGCACAGGATGACCATGCGCAACGCTCGATCGGACTTTCCAGACGGCTTTGTCTTCGGCACGGCCACTGCCGCCTATCAGGTCGAGGGGTCGGGCAAGGGCGGCGCGGGCACATGCCATTGGGACACGTTCGCCGCAACGCCGGGCAACGTGGTGCGGTCAGAAGACGGACGTTTGGCCTGCGATCACTATACGCACTGGTCCGAGGATCTGGACCTGCTGGCGAACGGCAATTTCGACGCCTACCGCTTTTCCATCAGCTGGCCGCGCATCCTGCCCGAGGGTCGCGGCACACGGAACGACGCGGGTCTCGATTTCTATGACAGGCTGGTCGACGGGATGCTTGACCGCGGGTTGCAACCCCATGCCACCCTTTATCATTGGGATCTGCCATCAGCGCTTGCGGACCTCGGGGGCTGGACCAATCGCGATGTCGCTGGCTGGTTCGCCGATTACGCCGCCATCGTCGCGGAACGGCTGGGCGACAGGCTGACCTCTGTCGCCACGATAAACGAGCCGTGGTGCGTGTCCTGGCTCAGCCATTTCGAGGGCCACCACGCGCCGGGCCTGCGCGATATCAGGGCGGCCGCGCGCTCCATGCACCATGTCTTGCTCGCACACGGCCACGCCACCCGGACCCTGCGGGAAATCGGCCAGCCGAACCTTGGGATCGTGCTCAATTTCGAATACGCCGAACCGGCCAGCGACAGCCCCGGCGATCAGCGCGCTGCCGCCACGCAGGATGCCATTTACAATCGCTGGTTCATCGAGGCGCTGACAAACGGGCGTTACCCCGACCTCGCCCTGGAAGGCCTGGAACAGCACTTGCCCAAGGGCTGGCACGACGACATGGCGTCAATTTCCGCCCCGATCGACTGGCTGGGCGTCAACTACTACACCCGAAGCATCAGAGCCGCGCGACCAGACAGCCCGTGGCCCGCAACGGAAAGTGTGCCCGGACCGCTTCCCAAGACGCAGATGGACTGGGAAATCTATCCGGAGGGCCTCTATCGCATCCTGAAGCGCCTGCATGAAGAATACACCGGCGACCTTCCGCTGTTCGTCACCGAAAACGGAATGGCGCTCGATGCCGGGCCGCACGGCGACGATCTCGACGATCACCGCCGCATCGCCTTTATCGACGATCACCTAGATGCCATGCGGCGCTCCATCGCCGAAGGCGTACCGCTCCGGGGTTTTTTCTACTGGTCGCTTCTCGACAATTTCGAGTGGGCATTCGGCTATGAAAAGCGCTTCGGCATCGTTCATGTCGATTTCGACACCTTGAAGCGAAGACCGAAAGCGTCCTATCAGGCCTTCGCTGCCGCAATCGAAAGGCATTGAAGGACACCATGGCCCCTGAACGCGCCGCCAACCGCTATTCTCTTGTGGCCGACATCGGCGGCACGAACACGCGCGTCGCATTGTCAGAGGGTGCAAACCTGCTGAAGGACACGATCCGGCGCTACCGGAACGCCGATTTTCCAGGCCTTGAAACGGTTCTCCGCCGCTTTCTCGAGGCCGAGGGAAATGTGGATTGCGCCGGGGCCTGCGTCGCCGCGGCAGGACCTGTGCGAAATGGCGTCGCGACGCTGACCAACCTTGACTGGACGATCGATGCCGCGACGCTGGAACGCGCCACGAGGGCAGAACACGTCGCGATCCTCAACGACCTTCAGGCACAGGGACATGCATTGGGCCACATCCCCGAGGACATGATCCGCAAGATCATTCCCGCGCCCGAGGGCGGTGGCAAGGGTGACGGTCTGGTGATCGGTGTCGGCACCGGGTTCAACGCGGCGCCAGTGCACGAAACGCCGGGGGGCCGCCATGTCCCGGCATCCGAGGCCGGCCACGCCAACCTTCCGATCCGGACAGAGGCCGACATGCGCCTTCTCCGCTTCGTGGAAACCGCGCACGGATTTCCGGCGGTCGAGGACGTGTTGTCCGGGCGCGGGCTGGAACGGCTCTATCACTGGATGGGGCACGAAGCCGGAGACCCGAAAGAGGCTTTGGCCGCCGACATCATGGCGGCGTGCCAGGATGGCAGTGATCCCCGCGCCGAAGAGGCCGCGCGCCTGTTCGTACGCATACTGGGAACTGTGGCGGGCAATCTGGCGCTGATCCACCTTCCCTTCGGCGGCGTCTACCTTGTGGGCGGGGTGGCGCAGGCCTTTGCCCCGCATCTTGGACACTTCGGATTTGCCGAGGCGTTTCGCGACAAGGGCAGATTTGCTGGCTTCATGCAGAACTTCGGCGTTTCCGTGATCGAGGACGACTATGCCGCGCTGGCCGGCTGCGCAAGCTATCTGGCCGCACAGGCCCGCTGACGTTCACGTCGAATTAACCCAGATACCTCAAAGTGCCGCGGCCTGACCGGAGGGCCCCATGGCGCTTCGCCGACACCTCAGCGTTCTTGTCGTCGACGATATGGCAATCAGCCGCCAGATCATGTGCGCCACTCTCGAAAGCATCGGGATCGCGCATGTGTCGGCGGCCTGCGACGGTCGCGACGCGCTCGACCGCGCCTGCCGTCATGTCCCCGATCTTGTCCTCTCTGATCTCAACATGCCGGACATGGATGGTGTCTCGCTGCTGGCGTCTTTCAGGGCCGGGGCGCTGACTGCCTCGGCACGGTTCATCCTTGTCACGGGTCAGGACACCTCCCCCAGGCTGAACGAGGCTTGGCACCTTGGGCTCGATGCGCTCTTGCTGAAGCCGTTCGACCGATCACGACTGCTCGGCGTGGTCGAACAGGCGACCGGACGCCTTTAGCCGCTAACGGGGCAGAACTGCCGTCGCTTCGATCTCGATGAGGGCGTCATCCTCGACCAGGCCAGAAACCACCACCATCGTCATCGCGGGGAAATGATAGCCCATCACTTCGCGATAGGCTTTCCCCACCTCCTTCTGACGCCTGAGGTACTCTGCCTTGTCCGTGACAAACCATGTCAGGCGCACGATGTCCGAAACGGACCCGCCCGCGGCCTCGACCACGTCCCTAATGTTACGCAGCGCTTGCGTCATCTGGCCAATAAAGTCCTCCGTCTCGAAGACCTGGTCGGCCGTCCAGCCGATCTGCCCCCCCACGAACAGCACCTTGCCTTCGGCCACCATGCCGTTGGCGTAGCCCTTGGCCGGTTTCCACCCGTCCGGGTGCACCGATATCGCCGGCATTGCATTGCCTCCCTTGTCACAACCCTGATCTTTTCCGACAGCCTGAAAATTTCAAGCATAAAATTTCAGGCTTGAAATGCCGTGGCTCGGATGTACACTTGCCGCGACACTACCGTGATCGCGCGCGACCGGCAAAGGAGGACTTCCAATGAAGATCATCTGCCTTGGCGGCGGGCCCGCCGGCCTCTACTTCGCCATCTCAATGAAGCTGCGCAACCCGGCCCACGAGATCACCGTGCTGGAACGCAACAAGCCCGATGACACCTTCGGCTGGGGCGTCGTGCTGTCCGACGAGACGCTGGAGAACCTGGCAAGGAACGACAAGACGAGCGCCGAGACGATCCACAAGCACTTTGCCTACTGGGACGACATCGCCGTGGTCCACAAGGGCCAGCGAATCGTGTCGACGGGCCACGGATTCTGCGGCATCGGGCGCAAACAGATGCTTATCATCCTCCAGGCCCGTGCGCGTGAGTTGGGCATCGACCTGCGGTTCGAGAACGAGATCACACAGGACGACATCCGCCGCTACCAGGTTGACTACGATCTCGTGGTTGCCTCTGACGGGATCAACTCGAAGACGCGGACCATGTATCAGGACAGCTTCCGCCCTGATATCCAAGAGCGCGCGTGCAAGTTCGTCTGGCTGGGCACACACCAGAAATTCGACGACGCCTTCACGTTCATCTTCGAAAAGACCGACAAGGGCTGGATCTGGGTGCACGCCTACCAGTTCGACGATGAAACAGCGACCTTCATCGTTGAATGCACCGAAGAGACGTATCGGAACTTCGGCTTCGCCGACATGTCGCATGACGAGAACATACGTGTTCTGGAAGAGGTGTTCGCGGACCACCTTGGCGGCCACAGCCTCATGTCCAACGCGCGCCACCTGCGGGGATCGGCCTGGCTGAACTTCAACCGGGTGCTGTGCGAGAAATGGCATCATGAAAACGTCGTGCTGCTGGGCGATGCCAGCGCGACGGCACATTTTTCGATCGGGTCGGGGTCCAAGCTGGCCTTCGAATCCGCCATCGCGCTGGCGGATTTCGTTCACACCGAACCGACGCTGGAAGGTGCGTTCCAGAAATACCAGGAAGAACGCCGCCTCGACGTGCTTCGCCTGCAATCGGCGGCCCGCAATTCCACCGAATGGTTCGAAGAGGTGGAACGCTACCTCGACCTTGACCCGGTGCAATTCAACTATTCGCTTCTGACCCGCAGTCAGCGGATCAGCCACGAGAACCTGCGCCTGCGCGACGCCGACTGGCTGAAGGAGGCCGAGACCTGGTTCCAGACCCAGGCCGGCGCCAATGGCGTGCATCGCGCACCGATGTTCGCCCCCTACCAGCTGCGCGACATGCGCCTGAAGAACCGCGTCGTCGTATCGCCAATGGCACAATATAAGGCGGTCGATGGCTGCCCGACGGACTGGCATTTTTCCCATTACGCCGAGCGTGCAAAAGGCGGCGCCGGGCTGGTCTATACCGAGATGACCTGTGTCTCGCCCGAAGGTCGGATCAGCCCCGGATGCCCCGGCGTCTATGCGCCGGAACATGAGACCGCCTGGAAGCGCCTCGTGGATTTCGTCCACACCGAGACAGACGCCAAGATCTGCATGCAGATCGGCCATGCCGGCAGAAAAGGATCCACCCAGTTGGGTTGGGAAGAGGGCGACGCGCCCTTGAAGACCGGGAACTGGCCACTGTTGTCCGCATCTGCCGTGCCATGGGCCGAGGCAAACCAGGTGCCACGGGCGATGGACCGCGCCGATATGGACTTGGTCCTTGACCAGTTCGTCTCAGGCACGGAAATGGCCGCGCGCTGCGGCTTCGACATGATCGAGCTTCACGCCGCACACGGCTACCTGATTTCGTCCTTCATCTCACCGCTGTCGAACCTGCGCGACGACCAGTACGGCGGCAGCCTGGAAAACAGGATGCGCTATCCGCTGGAAGTGTTTGCCGCCATGCGTGCCGCCTGGCCCGATGACAGGCCGATGTCGGTTCGCATCTCGGCCACCGACTGGGTCGGAGAGCAGGGCGTCGACGGCAGCGAAGCCGTCGAGATTGCGCAAAGGTTCCGCGACGCCGGGGTGGACATCGTCGATGTCTCGGCGGGGCAGACCAGCACCCGGGCGCGCCCGGTTTATGGCCGGATGTTCCAAACCCCGTTTTCGGATCGCATCCGCAACGAAAGCCACATTCCCACCATGGCCGTGGGCAACATCTACGAACCTGACCACGTGAACTCTATCCTCATGGCCGGCCGGGCAGACCTTGTCTGCCTTGCCCGCCCGCACCTGTCCGATCCCTACTGGACGCTGCACGCCGCCGCCGCGCTTGGGGACACCGGAGAACGCTGGCCCGATCCATACCTTGCCGGCCGCGATCAGCTTCAAAGGCTTGCGGACCGGGGTGAAGGCATCGGGATACGGGTCTAGGCCGTGTCGGGCGGTTCGGGCACCATGTTGGCGGGGCGCACCGCCCTTGTCACCGGAGGCGGAAGCGGCCTTGGCGCCGACGTGGCGCGCGGCCTGGCCGAGGCGGGGGCGGCTGTGTGGATCGCCGGGCGGCGCGATGACGCGCTGCGCAAGGTCGCAGGCGACGGCCCGATCCGCTGGGTTTCTGCGGACGTGACGGATGAAGCCCAGGTCAGGGCGATGTTCGACGCGGCAGGAACCCCCGACATCGTCGTTGCAAACGCGGGAGCCTCGGAGAGCGCACCCTTCGAACGCACCACACTTGACGCCTGGAACCGGATGGTTGCGGTCAATCTCACTGGTGTGTTCCTGACACTGCGGGAAGCATCGGCGCGGCTGAAGCGCGCGCCGTGGGGTCGGCTGATCGCCATTGCCTCGACCGCCGGACTGAAGGGCTACCCGTATATTGCCCCCTATGCGGCGGCCAAGCATGGCGTGGTCGGGCTGGTGAAATCCGTGGCGCTGGAAACGGCGCGCAGCGGCGTCACGGTGAACGCGCTCTGCCCCGGTTTTCTGGATACGGAAATGACCGGTCAGAGCATCGCCAACATCGTTCAAAAGACCGGCATGGACACGGACGCGGCCCGCGCAAGCCTTGAACGGATGAGCCCGCAGCGCCGCCTTTTCCAGCCCGCCGAGGTCACCGCCGCCGCGCTCTGGCTTTGCGGTCCGGGATCGGAGGGCATCACCGGTCAGGCCATTTCCATTTCAGGGGGTGAAACATGAGCCGCGCTGAACGTGCCGTCGCGGCAGAACCCTTGTCAAAGCAGCGCCTGCGGGTCTGGCTTCGGCTTCTTCGGGCACACGGTGTGATCGAGCGGCGACTGCGCGACGAACTGCGCGCCCATGACAGCACCCTGCCCCGCTTCGACGTGATGGCAACCCTTGACCGCTACCGCGACGGGCTTCGGATGAGCGACCTCTCGGCCAAGCTCAAGGTGTCGAACGGAAACGTGACGGGCATCGTGGAACGGCTTGTGAGTGAAGGCTTCGTGGAGCGCGCCGCCGTCGCAGGTGACCGGCGCGCGATGCGGGTCCGCCTGACAGACGCCGGGAGGGAACGCTTTGCCACCATGGCGCAAGAACACGAAGGCTGGGTTAACGAACTGCTGGATGATTTGACGGCGTCGGAACTGGACACGCTGGTCCGGCTATTATCCAAGATCGGGGAGGACGAAGCATGACGCGAATGGCCGGACTACAGCCGGAACATTTCCATTGGCAGGTGACCGATCGGGTCGCCACGATCCGCCTGATGCGGCCCGAACGCAAGAACCCGCTGACCTTCGACAGCTACGCCGAACTGCGCGACACCTTCCGCGCGCTGCCCTACGCAGAGGATGTGGACGTCGTGGTCTTTGCCTCGAACGAGGGCAACTTCTGTTCCGGAGGTGACGTACACGACATCATCGGTCCGCTGGTGGCGATGGACATGAAGGGGCTTCTTGCCTTCACCCGGATGACCGGCGACCTCGTCAAGGCGATGCTTCATTGCGGCAAGCCTATCATCGCGGCGGTCGATGGGATTTGCGTGGGCGCCGGCGCTATCATCGCGATGTCCGCTGATCTGCGCCTTGCCAGCCCCGCTGCGAAGTGCGCCTTTCTCTTCACGCGCGTAGGTCTGGCGGGTTGCGACATGGGGGCCTGCGCGATGCTGCCCCGGATCATCGGTCAGGGCCGCGCGGCGGAACTGCTGTATACCGGCCGCTCCTTCGATGCCGACGAAGGACTGGCGTGGGGCTTCTGGAACGCGCTGCACCCGTCCGACACGCTGGAGGCCGAGGCGCTGAAGCTGGCCGCGCGCATCGGCGCGGGCCCGACCTTCGCGCATGGCATCACCAAGACGCAGCTGAACCAGGAATGGAACATGAGCCTCGACCAGGCGATCGAGGCAGAGGCGCAGGCCCAGGCGATCTGCATGCAGACCCGGGACTTCGAACGTGCTTACACCGCCTTCGTGGCAAAGGAGAAACCCGTTTTCGAGGGCGATTGAACGCGGGATTGCCGCGCGCCTTAGGCGACAGGATTTGGAAACAGAAGAAGGGCCGCCCATGGCCGATCGCAGCTTTCTCGACTGGCCGTTCTTCGAGGACCGGCACCGCAGCCTTGCAATGGAACTTGAAAGCTGGTGCGAAGGCGCGCTGCCCGTCGACCACGCCGACGTTGACAGCGCCTGCCGTGGCCTCGTGTCCGCCCTCGGCGACGCGGGTGTCTTGCGTCACACAGGCGGCGCGGGAGCGGCGGCGCTGGATGTCCGGACGCTTTGCCTGATCCGCGAAACGCTGGCGCGACACGACGGGCTGGCCGATTTCGCCTTTGCCATGCAGGGGCTTGGCATGGGGCCCGTCACCCTGTTCGGCACCGCCGCCCAGCGTGCCTGGCTGGACGAGACCCGCGCCGGCCACGCGATCGCCGCCTTCGCGCTGAGCGAGCCGCAAAGCGGATCCGATGTTGCCAACATGGACACCACCGCGCACCGGGACGGCGACGGCTGGGTACTGGATGGCGAAAAGACGTGGATTTCGAATGGTGGTATCGCGGATATATACACTGTCTTCGCCCGCACGGGCGAGGCCCCGGGCGCCAAAGGACTATCATGCTTTCTGGTGCCTGCCGACACGCCGGGACTGGAGATCGCTGAACGCATCGACGTCATCGCGCCTCATCCACTGGCGCGGCTGCGGTTCGAGGGCATGAAATTGCCCGCCGGCGCCCTGATCGGAGAGCCAGGAAAGGGCTTTGGCATCGCGATGTCGGTGCTGGACGTATTCCGTTCGACGGTGGGTGCGGCAGCGCTGGGATTTGCCCGCAGAGCGCTTGAAGAAACCCTGGCAAGAGTTCGGAAACGCGAGCTTTTCGGCGCTCCTCTTTCTGATCTGCAAATGGTGCAGGGGCACCTCGCGGACATGGCGCTTGGCGTCGACTCCTCTGCCTTGCTGGTCTACCGCGCGGCCTGGACAAAGGACATGGGTGCAGCGCGTGTCAGCCGAGAGGCCGCAATGGCAAAACTTCACGCCACCGAAACCGCCCAGAAGGTGATCGACGCCGCCGTGCAGTTGCATGGCGGGGACGGTGTGCGCTCGGGCCAGGTGGTGGAAAGCCTGTATCGCGAAATCCGGGCGCTTCGGATCTACGAAGGGGCCAGCGATGTCCAGAAGGTGGTGATTGCCCGGCAGGTGCTTGGGGGATGAGATGACCGATGATCACGGGGCGGAAACGGACTTCAGCGCGCGCATGTCCTACCGGGACTATCTGGCGCTTGACCCTGTCCTGTCGGCGCAGCACCCGCTGTCGGAGGCGCATGACGAGCTTCTGTTCATCATACAGCACCAGACCTCCGAGCTCTGGATGAAACTTGCCATCCACGAACTCGACGCCGCGCGCGAAGCGATCGGTGAAGGGCGGCTTGACGCGGCCTTCAAGCTGCTGGCACGCGTCAGCCGCATTTTCGAGCAGTTGAACGGCGCCTGGGACGTGCTGCGCACCATGACGCCGTCGGACTACACCACGTTCCGCAATGCACTGGGCCAGTCCAGCGGGTTTCAGAGCCATCAGTACAGGCGAATCGAATTCATCCTTGGCAACCGTAATCCGGCGATGATCAAGGCTCATGCCCACAGGGCCGACCTTGTGGCGGACCTCCACGCGGAATGCGCGCAGCCCAGTCTTTACGACGTGGCGCTTCGGGCGGCGGCCTCTGCCGGAATGGCGGTGCCGAAGACGGTGCTGGCGCGCAACGTGGCAGAGATGCACACTCCCGATGACGCGGTCGAGGCAATGTGGGCCGAGGTCTACCGCGATCCCGCCGGGCATTGGGACATCTACCAGCTGGCCGAGAAACTCGTTGATCTGGAAGACTATTTCCGCCGGTGGCGGTTCAACCATGTGACCACCGTGGAACGTGTTATCGGCATGAAGCGCGGCACCGGCGGCACCGGGGGCGTCACCTACCTGCGGCGGATGCTGGAGGTGGTGCTGTTCCCCGAACTCTGGACCGTACGCACACGGCTATGAACCGGCGCCCCGCGAATGGGCGCAAGACAGGGAGACGACGCCATGCTGGGACCGACAGGCCACACCGACACCTTCGCCCGGGACAACCTGCCCCCTTTCGACCAATGGCCGGACATCCTGCCGCCGGGGATCGAATACCCGGACTGGCTGAACGTCGGGGTCGAGCTTACCGACGAGATGGTGAAGAAGGGGTTCGGTGACCACACGGCGCTTGTCGGAAACGGACGGCGGCGAACCTACAAGGAACTGACCGACTGGACCAACCGGCTGGCGCGTGCTCTGGTCGAGGATTACGGCGTAAAGCCCGGACATCGCGTGCTTATCCGGTCCGCGAACAACCCCGCGATGGTGGCCTGCTGGCTGGCGGCGACCAAGGCCGGCGCGGTGGTGGTCAACACCATGCCGATGCTGCGGGCGGGCGAACTGGCCAAGATCGTCGACAAGGCAGAGGTCACGCTGGCGCTGTGCGACACCCGCCTGATGGACGACATGGTGACCTGCGCCAAGGACAGCCGGACCCTGACGGCCGTCGTCGGCTTTGACGGAACGGCCAACCACGACGCAGAGCTAGACCGCGCCGCCCTGTCGAAACCCGTGCAATTTCAAGCGATTCAGACAGGTCGTGATGACGTTGCCCTGCTTGGGTTCACCAGCGGAACAACCGGCGTTCCGAAGGCCACGATGCACTTTCACCGCGACATCCTGATCATCGCGGACGGCTATGCGCGCGAGGTTCTGGGGGTGACGCCCGAGGACATCTTTGTGGGATCACCACCCTTGGCCTTTACCTTCGGCCTCGGCGGACTGGCGGTGTTTCCCCTGCGGTTCGGGGCGTCGGCAGTACTATTGGAAAACGCGTCCCCCCCCAATCTGATCGACATCATCGAGCGCTACCGCGCCACAATTTGTTTCACGGCGCCAACGGCTTACCGCGCGATGCTGGCGGCGATGGAGGAAGGCGCCGACCTGTCATCGCTGCGGGCGGCGGTGTCGGCGGGAGAGACATTGCCGGCACCGGTCTATGACGACTGGATGGCCAAGACCGGCAAGCCGATGCTGGACGGTATCGGGTCGACCGAGATGCTGCACATCTTCATCTCGAACCGGTTCGACGATCACAAGCCAGCGTGCACCGGAAAACCGGTCAACGGCTATGAGGCGAAAATCATTGGAGAAAACGGAAAGGAACTGCCACCGGGCGAGGTCGGGCGGCTGGCGGTGCGGGGTCCGACGGGGTGCCGCTATCTGGCCGATGAACGGCAGCTGGAATACGTGCAGGGCGGCTGGAACATCACCGGAGACGCGTTCAGCATGGACGCCGACGGCTACCTGCATTTCGCTGCAAGAAACGACGATATGATATTGAGTTCAGGGTATAATATCGCCGGGCCCGAGGTGGAGGCGGCACTGCTTTCGCACCCGGATGTGGCCGAATGTGCGGTGATCGGGGCACCGGACGAGGACCGCGGACAGATCGTGGAGGCTCATGTCGTCCTGGGCGATGCGGCACTGCCCTCTGACGCAATGGTCAAGTCCTTGCAGGATCATGTGAAATCCCGCATCGCGCCCTACAAGTACCCGCGGTCGGTGAAGTTCGTGAAGGCGCTTCCCAAGACCCAGACGGGCAAGATTCAGCGGTTCCGGTTGCGGGGCGTACAGGACTGAAACGGGCGGGCGGCATCGCGTCGGCATAACGTCGGCATAACGTCGGCGCAGTGTCGGCGCACCGGCGGCGCACCGGCGGCGGGACAAGGAAAAGGGCGCCGGCGGTGTCCCGTCGGCGCCCCGGGGCCGCGAAGGCCCCTGCGTCGGCATCTTGCGCGCCTGACTCCGGCGTTGCGCATGGCGGCGACCGTTTGGGGCCGGCCCCCACCCCGATGCCCACTTTCCGTGGCGAACCATCCGTATGGGTGGCGACGCCCGGCAGGGAGTAACCAACGATTAACACCGCCGTCCGCTGCGAACCGTGATCCAGCGCACAGTTGGCTGGGCTCAGGCGCGACCGGCGGTTGCGAAACTGCGGATCGTGTCGAGCGCCCCGTCGAGCGCCTTGCCCTCGGGGTCTTGCAATGCCGCGTCGATAAGGCGGCGGGCCCAGTCGGCGGCATCCTCGCGTCCTTCAACCAGCAGCATACCGCTCATCACCTTGTCGAACTTCGACAGGCCCCGGGCATGGGTGTCGGAGTAACCCTTGACCAGCCGCCGCACGCGCAGCGTCTCGACCGCCAGATCGGGATCAGAGCGCAGGCGCGCGGTGGCCGCGGTCAGCCAGTTTTCCAGATGCACCATTTCCTGCCGGTGCCGCAGAAGCCGCCGCCGCCAGCGCCGCAAGCCGGCGGCGAAGTAAAGCATCGAGAATCCGATGATCCCATCCGTCCGGATGCGACGTCCGCGATTCACCACCCGGTCGATCGCCCTCATCACGCCCGGGCGGGCAGATGCCCAGCGGCCAAGCCCCGCAGGCATCAGGCTGACGAACTCTGCCGCGCCGGGGTGCACGTATTCGGTGACCTGCACCAGCGTGGCATCGGTGGCGCCCACTTCTGCTCCGATCCGTGGCATACGCGCGGACTGTGTCTTGTGATCCGCGACACGGATGATGTCGTCATAAGCCATGGCGTTGGCGATGTATTTCGCGGCCTGCGCGGTGAAGGGCCAGTCGCCGCCGCCGGTGGCCTGTTCTTCGGCGCGCATGGCCGCCTCGATCCGGTCAAGGTATTCGGCGCCATAGGCCACGTCCTGAAACGCCACGGCCTTTTTCAGGCCGGGCGTGGCCAGAATCCGCACCGGTTCGGGCAGCGCGGCAACGCGGGCTTGCAGTGCCTCCCATTTCGCCATCAGCCTGGCGGGACCGCGAACACCAGCGGCGGGCGCGGGTGCCTTCGGGTCCGGCGCAGGATCGGTGGCACGGCGTTGCGCCGCGTCATGCGCGGCCTCGAAGGCGCGCAGCGAGGCGTCTACCCCCCGGCCCGAGGCGCGGATCGTCTCTCGGTAGCTGTCGGCGTCGAACGGCAGCGTGCCGGACCCGGCCAGCGAACCAAAAAGCGCCGCAGAAATCACCGTGCCCGATTCGAGTGCGATCTTTTCCATGTCGAAGGCGATGAACTCCTTGGCCACCTCGGCAGCGGCCTTCTTCACCGTCTCGGCATCGCCGATGCCGCTGCCCGGCACGATCTTTTCCACGGTGGCAAGGCTGCGATGGGTCGAAGCGATCAGCGTGGTGCGTCCCGGCGTGACGAAGCCACGCATGATGGCGCGCCCGGCTTCCATCATCTCGGCCGCGATCAGGATGTCGACGTCACCCTCTGCCGGGGCCAGGGCGAACACGGGCTGGCGCCCGGTGTCGGGCAGCATTTCCACGTAGTAGATCGTGGCGCCCGTCCGCTGCGCCACGCCCGCCACGCTGGTGGCCTGCACGCGGTAGCCGTTGCGTTCCGCCAGATCGGTGATCCAGTTCGTCAGGACGCCGCCGCCCTGTCCGCCCACGGCCATGACCGCCAGCTTGACGATCTGTCCAAGGCGCGCGTCAGGGTCCTGGGCCTTGAGGCTGGCCGAAAGCTCGTTCATGCCGGTTCCTCCCAGGTCAGTCGGCGCGCGGCGCGGCGGGCCTGAAGCCAGCCGATCACCGACTTTCGCAGGCGCGACAGGCGGCGTTCCACGGGCGTGGGGTTGTGGACTAGGCGCGCCTCGTAGAAGGACGGACACAGTACGGCGGCATCGGCGACCTCGCCGCAGTTGCCGCAGCCGACGCAGGACTGGTCGATATGGGCCACGGGATCGTCGCGCAGGGGATCGTCGGGCATCTTGAGCGTCAGCGACGGACAGCCCGACAGCCGCATGCAGGCGTGATCGCCGGTGCAGACCTCTTCATCCACGCCGAACTTCGGCTTCTCGACGCGGCGGCCCTCCTTGATCGCCTGGTTCAGGATCGGGCGTTCGCGGCGCTGGCGGTTCAACATGCATTCGGACGAGGCGACGATGATCTTGGGGCCCTCGTGGTCGGTGGTCAGCGCCTCCTTGATCGTGTCGCGCATGTGCTTGACGTCATAGGTCCGGTCGATCTGGCGCACCCATTTGACGCCCACGCCCTTCACCGCCTGCGAGATCGGGTGTTGGGTGGCCTTTGACGCGTTGTCGGCGCGGGACGACAGGATGTCCTGCCCGCCGGTGGCGGCAGAGTAGTAGTTGTCGACGATGATGGTCAGGCCGTCGGACTTGTTGAAGACCGCGTTGCCGATCGACGACGACAGTCCGTTGTGCCAGAACCCGCCGTCGCCAAGCATCGAGATCGGCCGCCGCTCGCCACCGCCATCGAAGGCGGCGTTGGACGCCGGGCCAAGGCCGTAGCCCATGGTCGAGCCGCCGATGTTGAAGGGCGTCAGGCTGCCGAAGAGGTGACACCCGATGTCGCCCGCCACCTGGTGTTCGCCAAGCTCGTTCTCCACCAGTTTCAGCGCGGCAAAGATCGGGCGTTCCGGACAGCCGGTGCAGAACCCCGGCGGACGGCCGGGAACGGCGCCCGACAGGTCCGGCACGGGGGCCGGCGGCTCGTTCGGGGCGCGCACCGGGTCGGGCAGCATGGCGGGCGCGGTGTCGCGCAGGAACCCCTCGATCCCGTCCAGCAGGATGCGGCCGGTCAGCTCGCCGGCCATGGGAATATGTCCCTTGCCGTGCAGCTTCACCGGATGGCCGGCCTTGTGCAGGGCCGAGCGCAGGGCCTGCTCGATCAGGTCCGGCTGGCCCTCTTCGATGACAAGCACCGCATCCTTGCCGGTGCAAAAATCCAGAAACTCATCCTCGACAATGGGATAGGCGACGTTCATGACGTATAGCGGCACCTCGGTGTCGCCGTGCACGTCGGCCAGACCCAGCCGTTGCAGCGCCCGGATCACGCCGTTGTACATGCCGCCCTGTATCGCGATGCCGATGGGCGCCTGTTCCGGGCCGAAAACCTCGTTCAGCTTGTGGGCGCGGATGTAGTCCAGCGCGGCGGGCAGGCGTTTTGACACCTTCTCCTGCTCGTGAATGTACGAGGCGGGCGGAAGCACGACGCGGTCCGTCTTGCGCTGCGGGTTCGACAGCGCCTCGCGCACGGTCAGCGGCGGGCGGACGTTGTCGCGCGCCTCGAACGAACCATAGACGTGGCATGACCGGATGCGCACCTGCAGCATGACGGGGGTGTTCGATGCCTCGGACAGGGCGAACCCGTGGCCCACCGCATCCACGATCGACGGCAGGTTGGGGCGCGGATCCAGCAGCCAGACCTGGCTCTTCTGGGCGTAGGGGTGCGTCCGCTCCTGCATGATCGAGGAGCCTTCGCCATAATCCTCGCCCACGATGATCAGTGCGCCGCCGGTGACCCCGCCCGAAGCGAGGTTGGCCAGAGCGTCGGAGGCGACGTTGGTGCCGACAGGCCCCTTGAAGGTCACCGCGCCCCGGATCGGGTAATGCACGCTCGCGGCCAGCATCGCGGTGGCTGCGGCCTCGCTGGCGTTGGCCTCGAACCGGATGCCAAGCTCTCCCAGCAGGTCCTGCGCGTCGGCCAGCACGTCCATCAGGTGGCTGATCGGTGCACCCTGATAGCCGCCGACATAGCCCACTCCGTTTTCCAGAAGCGCCTTGGTGATCGCAAGGATCCCCTCGCCGCGGAATGTCTCTCCGGCGCCTATGCGCAGATCCTCGACCTCTTTCTTGAAAGACCGTTCCGCCATGCCCGTCGCCTCCCTGTTCGCTGCGCCACTTTATATCCGTTTGCATGGGCTTCGCCAAGAAGCCTCGCAATCCGTAAAAAAATAACCCGCAATTGAACTGCACTTGCATAAAATTGTGCTTCTTCTGTTCATAAATACTCCGGGGGGTCCGGGGGGCTGGCCCCCCGGCCGCGCCTAGAAATCATGCTGCCGGATGTTGCCCAGAATGCGCTGCAAGGTGCCCACGAAGGCCGCGCGCTCTGCTTCGGGGATGCCGGTGAACATCTCGGCATAGGCCGCGTGCATGTCGGGCCAGACCCGTTCGAACGCGGCACGGCCTTCGTCGGTCAGGTAGATCTCACGCACACGGGCGTCGGTTTCGCGTTCCACGCGGCGTACAAGTCCTGCCTTTTCAAGGGCTTCCAGGGTGCGGCTCATCGTCGATTGCTCGGTCACCGCATACACCGACAACTCGTTGATGGTAAGGCCCGGCACCACCGCCAGCACCGCCAGCGTGCGCATCTTTGCGGTGGTCAGCCCCTGCTCGCGCAGGCGCACCGACAGCTCTGAGTTGTAGCGGCCCATGATGCGGTTCATCAGGTAGGGGGCAAAATGGGTCAGGCCGACTTCGCCCAGCGTGACACGCGGGCGCGGGGTTTCGGGGGCCAGATCCTCTGCCATCAGCCCAGCCTTTGCGCGATCAGCGCGCCGGAACCGCCGCCCAGACCCGGCCCCGGATGGGTCGAGGCGCCGATGTGCCAGAGGTTCGCGACTTCTGTCGCGTGGTTGACGCTGGTCTTGAAGGGGCGCCAGACAAAGAACTGGTCCAGACCGCAGAACCCGCCATAGGGATCGCCGCCCACTAGGTTCATGTTCAGCACCTGAAGATCGGCGGGCGACAGGGCCCGGCGCGCGACAACTGTATCCCGGAAGCCTTTGATATGGTTGCAGAGAATGGATTCGATCCGGTCGGCGTAGGCCTCGCGCAGGGCCTCTGTCCACTGACCGTCGGCGGGTGTCTCGATAAGGCCCGCGGCATCCCCTTTGACATGGCGCGGCGCCTCTGGCAGTTGCAGCCACAGGACCGCCCTGCCCTCGGGCGCGCGGCTGGGATCGAGCGCGGTGGGCTGGCCCAAGCAGATCGTGGGCGTTTCGGGCAGCATCCCGCGTTCGGCCTCGTTCGCGGCCTTGGACACCCCGTCGAGCCCCGGTGTCAGGTGGATCAGCGCCACCTTCTCCAGCCCCGGCGTCGTCCATTCGGGCGGCCGGTCCAGCGCATAGTGCAGCTGGAAGTTTCCCTTGCCGTATCGGTATTTGCGCGTCTCCGTTCGCACCGCGTCCGAGGGCGTCTCCAGCAGCCGGCCATAAAGCTGGTCGGGCGTGACCGAGGCGACGACCTGCGACGCAAAGATGCGTTCGCCATCGGCAAGCTCCACCCCGCGCGCGGTCCCGTTCTCCACGATGATGCGGGCCACATCGGCGTTGGTGCGGACCTGCCCACCCTGTTCGGCGATCAGCGCGGCAAAGGCCTGCGGCAGGCGTTCCGCCCCGCCGACAGAGATCGGCGCGCCCGCGGCCTCGAGCGAGAAGGCGATCACGCGGGCCATCTCCGCCGAATAGGCCGATTCAGGACCCAGTCCGGTGTGCAGGACCCAGGGCGCGAAAAGCGCGCGGGACGTGTCCGAGGTGAACTCTGCCTCCAGCCAGTGCCGTGCGGTCCCCAGAGCCTCGCCAAAGAAGGCCGCCAGCGCGCGGGGGCCGCGCCTCCAGGCCGTGCGCGCAAGGAGCATTGCGGTCTTGCGGGTCCAGAGCCCCTGGCCCAGAAGCGCGAAGACCAGTTCGGCATTGGCGCCGACCGCATCCGCCCCTGCGGCAAAGGCCGCGCCGTCGCCGGAGGCCAGCGCATCCAGCGCGGCGACATTGGCGGCGCGGTCCATGGTCAGGACCGCCGCCAACCCGTCGGGGCGCAGGACGGCGGTGGGATGGGGGCTGTCGGCCATGGCAAAGCCGTGGCGCTCAAGATCGCCGGCAAGCTGCGCATAGCCGGGCGAGACGCGGAACAGCACGAAGGTCGCCGCCATCACGTCGGCAAGGAAGCCGGGCGCGATTTCCTCTGTCCGCATGCAGCCGCCGGGGCGGTCGTTGCGTTCGAGAACCAGCACGCGACGGCCCTTCTTTCCCAGAAGGGCGGCGGCAACGAGCGCGTTGATCCCGCTGCCGACGATAAGGATGTCGGGCGATCCGGCCATGGCGGCGGCGGGGCCCGAAGGCCCCTGCCCCTTACTTTGCGACCAGCGCGAGCGCGCGGATCGGGCTGCCGGTGCCGCGCGCGATCTTCAGCGGGGCGCAGACCATGATCGCACCCTTGGCGGGCAGCTTGTCGAGGTTGGCAAGGCTTGCCAGACCGAAGCAGTTGTCGCGGTGCAGCAGGTTGTGCGCGGGGAACGGCGGGGTCATGCCGCCGGCCTGGCCTGCGTCCGTGCCGATGCACTGGCTGCCCCAGCCCACGATCTTCCTGGACAGAAGATATTCCACGCAGTCGGGGGTCGGCCCGGGGCTGTGCGGGCCGGTTTCGTCGGCGTTGAGGAACAGGTTCTCGTCATGGGCGCGCTTGTCCCAGTCGGTGCGCATCACCACCCATTCGCCTTCGCCGATCTCGCCATGCTCTGCCTCCCAGGCTTTCACGTGGTCGGCGGTCAGCAGGAAATCGGGGTTCTCGGTCGATTCCTTCGAGCAGTCGATGACGTTCACAGGCGCCACGACGCGCTGAAGATTCAGCGTGTCGGTATACCCGTCCTCATAGTCCTTGCCGGTGATCCAGTGATGCGGAGCGTCGAAATGGGTGCCCGAGTGCTCGCCCAGGACCAGCCAGTTCCAGGCGAAGAACGGGCCGTCGTTGTCATATTCGCTGATCTTGTGGATTTCGATCTTCGGGGTGTTCTTGGCGAAATCCGGCGGCAGTTGCAGGATCGGCGTGTCGGGGCCGAGACGGCCCGAGCAATCGACGACCTCGATTTCGCCGGTCAGAAGCTTGGCGCCGAGATCGGCAAGCGTGGCGGATGCGGACATGGATGGGTCTCCCTGGTGTCTTGGTTTTGGCCGGAGAGTAGACAGAAAAATATGCGCATGCAAATATCGGATCGCAAAATTCGAGGGCAGAGGCAGGGGGCGGCGATGACGGATGCCATCGTGATCGGGGCGGGCATCAACGGGCTGGCGGCGGCGGCGACGCTGGCGCTGAAAGGCTGGAAGGTGGCCGTGTTCGAGCGGTCCGAGCGGCCGGGCGGCGCGGCCAAGACGCTTGAACTGACGCTGCCGGGGTTCCGGCACGACTGGGGGGCGTTGAACCTGTCGCTCTTTGCGGGTTCGGCGTTTCATCAGCAGAACGCGGGCCTGCTGGCCGAACACGGGCTGGAATTCGTCCCGGCAAAGGACTGTTTTTCCAGCGCCTTTCCGGACGGGCGCTGGCTGGGCGTATCGACCGATCCGGCAATCACCACTGCACGGATCGGCGGCTTTTCGAGAGCTGATGCGGCGGCGTGGCAGACCATGCTGGAGGGCTTTGGCGCCGACGCGCCGCACATCTTCTCGGTGCTGGGCAGCCCGATGACGCCGCGCTCGGCGCTGCACACGGCATGGAAGATCTGGCGCGCGCGCGACGCGGCCTTCCTGGCGCGGCTGGTGCGGTTGCTGATCCAGACGCCGCGCGCCTTTCTCGACGAGCATTTCGAGAGCGACCACGTCAAGGCCACGCTGGCGGCCTGGGGGATGCATCTCGATTTTCCGCCTGACCAGGCCGGCGGCGCGCTGTTCCCGTACCTGGAGGCGATGGCCAACCAGTCCTTCGGCATGGTGATCGGCAAGGGCGGCGCGGACAGCATGATCGGCGCGCTGGTGCGCCTGATCGAGGCGCGGGGCGGCACGGTGGAGTGCGGCGTCGCGGTGACGGGCGTGACCACGGCGGCGGGCGCGGCAACGGGCGTGACGCTGGCCGACGGGCGCAGCGTCAAGGCGCGCCGGGCGGTGATCGCCAACACCACCCCCAAGGCGCTGGTCGATGGCCTGCTGGGCGGCGGATCGGGCCGTTCGGGCTTTGACGCGGGCGCGCGTTCCTTCCGCCACGGGCCCGGCACGATGATGCTGCACCTTGCGATGGACGGGCTGCCGGACTGGGCGGCGGGGGCCGAACTGAAGCGGTTCGCCTATGTCCACCTCGCCCCCAGCCTGCGGCAGATGGCCAATGCCTATACCGACGCGATGGCCGGGCTTCTGCCCGCCGAGCCGGTGCTGGTGGTGGGCCAGCCCACCGCCATCGACCCGAGCCGCGCGCCCGCGGGCAAGCATACGCTTTGGGTGCAGGTGCGCGTGGTGCCCGGAACGATCCAGGGAGACGCGGCCGGACAGATCACAGCGCGGGACTGGACCGAGGCGAAGGACGCGATGGCCGAGCGCGTGCTGGACATCATCGAGCGGTATGCCCCGGGCACGCGGGCCAGGATCCTTGGCCGGGCGGTGATATCACCCGCGGACCTTGAGGCCGACAACCCCAACCTTGTGGGCGGCGACCAGATTTCCGGCAGCCATCATCCCAGCCAGAACTTCCTGTTCCGCCCAATAACGGGGTGGTCGGACTGGACGACGCCGGTGTCACGGCTTTACCTTGTGGGGGCCAGCACATGGCCGGGCGCGGGTGTCGGCGCGGGATCGGGCAGCATGCTGGCCGACCGCATCGCGCGGCGGCGGTAGGGGAAGCCGCTTCGAAGCGGCTTCAGCACGGGCCTTGCAAGGCCCGTGGCACGCGGTTTGAAAACCGCGTTCCCAAGGCGTTTCGAAACGCCTTGCACCCTTGGACAAGGGCCGCCGGGATATATGCATTGACAAATTTCAAGCCTAAACTAACCTCGGACGGGTGAGCAGAAGGGCGGCAGGAACCGCCCCGGCTGAACAGGATCAATTCCGGCGGCGCCGGCGCCGCCACGCCAACTGCGGAGGTTTCCATGACACTTACCAGACGTGCCCTGATGGGCTATGGGGCCGCGGGCCTCGGACTGGGCTTGCTGGGCGCTGCGCCCGCGCGCGCCCAGAGCGGCGAGCTTTCGATCGCCTACAACGTCAACCTGCCCTCCTGGGATCCCACGGTCGGGCCCTCGGCGGTGAACCCGACGATCCAGGGCATCTACCAGTCTGTCTTCGACCAGTACATCAACCAGGAGCCCGACCTGGCCTTCACCGGCGGCTTGCTGACCGAATGGGGCTGGACCGACGACAACACCAGGATCCGCATGGTCGTGCGCGAGGGCGTGACCTGGCACAACGGCGATCCTTTCACCGCCGAGGACGTGGTGTGGTCGCTGGAACGTGCGGGCGCGGCGGAGACCGGCAACCCGATCCAATTCGTGTGGTCGAAGATCGGCAACTATGCCATTGACGGCAATGTGATTACCGCCGACGTGCTGTCGTTCGAGCCGACACTGTTCAAGTGGATGGGCTTCCTTACGGGTTATGTCCTGCCGAAAAAATACTACGAGGAAGTGGGCGCCGAGGGCTTCGAGGCCGCGCCGATCGGGACCGGCCCCTACATGGTCGACCGGTTCGAGCGCAACGCCTTCCTGACGCTGAAGGCCAACCCGGACTACTGGGGCGGCGCGCCGGCTTACGAGACGGTGACGCTGAAGTTCGTGACCGACGCCTCGTCCCGCGTGGCCGAGGTGGAATCGGGCGCCAGCCACATCACGCTGGAGATCCCCTACGAGGAATACGACCGCCTGCGCGGCAAGGACGGGCTGACCGGCACCACCACGCCCGTCAGCGACATCGCGATGATCTTCATCAACGATGTCGATCCGATGCTGGACCGCAACGTGCGGCTGGCGATGCACCATGCCATCGACAAGCAGGCCATCGTGGATCGTCTTCTGTCGGGCTACGGCATCCCGATCGACACGTTGCAGACGCCGGAATACGCCGCCTATGACGCCTCGATCACCGTGGGCTACGATCCCGAGAAGGCCAAGGCGCTTCTGGCCGAGTCGGGCTTTGGCCCGGACAACCCGGTGCGCTTCAAGATCCAGACAACCCGCGGCTTCAAGCCCAAGGATTACGAGATGATCCAGGCCATCGTGGGGCTGTGGCGCCGCGTGGGCATCGAAGCCGAGATCGAGGTCTACGAGATCGCCAAGCACTTCGAGTTGCGCGCGGCCGACCAGCTGGCGCCGGCGGCGTTCTACAACTGGGGCAACTCTGTCGGCGATCCGGCAACGTCCACAGGCTTTGCGATGTTCGGCCCCAGCCCGCATTCGGTCTGGGACGGCGAGGACATGATCAACATGATCGCCCCGCTCTGGGGCGAGCCGGACGAGGCCAAGCGCATCGAGGGCTTCAAGGCCGTGGACCGCAAGATCGCCGAGGACGGGCTGGTCATTCCGCTGATCCAGTATGTCCAGCCGATCGTCCATTCCACCGATGTGGCGGTGACCCCGCATGTGTCGGGCGCGCTGCACCCGCACCGCGTGAAACCGGCCTGATCCCGACAGCGGCGGGCCTGCGGGCCCGCCGCCTGCCCCATCTTCCCGCGAGGCCCTGCCCGAGATGACCGCGCGCGCCGCGCTTTCCCGCCTGTTGACGACCCTCGTCACGCTGTTCGGTGTCGCGGTGGTGGTTTTTGTGGTGATCCGCGTGGCGCCGGGCGACCCCATCGCGATGATGCTGCCGCCGGGCGCGACCGACGCCGACATCGACCGGCTGCGCGCGCTGTACGGGCTGGACAAGTCGATATTCCAGCAGTTCTGGATCTGGGTCGGCGGCATCCTGCGAGGCGATTTCGGCACGTCGATATCGCTTCGGCAGGACGTGTTGCAGATCGTGCTGGGCCGGCTGCCCGCGACGCTGGAACTGGCGACGCTGGCGCTGGTGATGGCGGTGGTGCTGGGTGGCGCACTGGCGGTCATCGGCACGCTGCGCCGGGCGCGGCGGACGGAAACGGCGATCGACCTGTGGAACGGGATGACGCTTTCGATCCCGGATTTCCTTTGGGGCCTGATCTTCATCCTTGTGCTTGGTGTCGTGATCCCGCTGTTCCCGGTATCTGGGCGGATCTCTCCGCAGCTGGACCCGGGGTACCTGACGAATTTCCTGCTGCTCGAAGCGCTGATCCGGTTCGACGGGACGGTGATCGCGGACCTGTTGCGGCACATGACGCTGCCGGCGCTGGCGCTGGCGCTGCCCCTGTCGGCGATCATCGCGCAGGTGCTGAAGCAGTCGCTGAAAGAGGTCATGCACCTGGATTACGTGATGCTGGCCAAGGCCAAGGGGTTTTCCGAGGTCGCGGTGATCTTCCGCGAGGCGCTGCGCAACGCGGTGCTGCCCACGCTGACGCTGGTGGGGGTGCAGTTCACCTTCCTGATCGGCGGCACGGTGATCGTGGAAAAGCTGTTTTCCTACCAAGGCCTTGGAAACCTTGCCATCGACGCGGTCATCAACCGCGACCTGCCGCTGATCCAGGGGATCGTGCTTCTGTTCTCGGTCCTCTTCATCGCGATAAACCTGTTGGTGGACCTGGCTTACGCCGTGCTGAACCCGAGGCTGCGGAATGGATAGATCCTTGATCCGGCTTTGGCTGGCGGGGGGCTGGCTGGGTCTTCTGGTGCTTATGGCGGTCTTTGCGCCGCTGATCGCGCCGCAGGATCCGCTGGCGCAGGACCTGTTTCTTGAACGCCTGCCGCCGGCCTGGGTGGACGGGGCGGAGCCGGAATACCTTCTGGGGACCGACAGCCTTGGGCGGGACGTACTGTCGCGCGTTATCTACGGCGCGCGCATCGCGCTGATCGTGGCGGTTCTGGCGGGGGGCGCGGCCTGCCTGATCGGCACCACGCTGGGCCTCTTGGCGGGATACTACCGGGGCTGGGTGGACACGGTGATCTCGCGCATCGTCGACATCTGGATGAGCTTTCCGCCGGTTCTCTTCGCGATCCTGCTGGTGGCGGTGCTGGGCACGGGGCTGCATTCGGTCATCATTGCCATCGCCGTGATCGACTGGACGCGGTTCTGCCGGGTGGTGCGGGCGGAAACCATGCAGCAGGCCCGCATGGAATACGTCGAAAGCGCGCTGGTCTACGGGCGGTCACGCCTTGGCACGCTGGTGAAAGAGGTGCTGCCGAACGTCCTGCCCACCATCGGGGTGCTGTTGTCGCTGGAAATGGGGATCGCGGTGATCGTCGAGGCGATCCTGAGCTTCGTGAACCTGTCGATCCCCACCGACGACCCGACATGGGGCGGCATGATCGCCGAGGGGCGCACGCAAATTCATTTCGCGCCCTGGGTGCTGGTCGTGCCCATGATCTTTCTCTTCCTGACGGTCCTCAGCTTCAGCCAGTTCGGCGAGGGCATGAAGGACCGCTTTGACCCGGTGCTGCGATGAGCGCGTTTCTGGAGATCGAGGGGCTGACCGTGCGGCTGGCGCGTGGCGGCCCGCGGCTCTTGCGCGACGTGTCCCTGTCGGTGGAGCGGCAGGAGGTGCACGGGCTGGTCGGTGAAAGCGGCGCAGGCAAGTCCATGATCGGCAAGGCGATTGCCGGGCTTCTGCCGCGCGCGGTCGAGGTGACGGCGGGCGCGATCCGGCTGGATGGTGCCGACCTTCTGACGATGCGTCCCGCAGCGCGAAGGCGGCTGATCGGGGCGAAGACGGCAATCATTCCGCAGGACCCGCTGACGGCGCTGAACCCGTGCCGTCGGATCGGCGGGCAGATCACCGACCGGCTGATCCGCACGCTGGGATGGGACGCGGGCCGGGCGGTGACACGCGCGCGCGAGATGCTGGACGAAGTGCATATCCGCGACCCCGGGCGCGTGCTGCGGGCCTATCCGCACGAGTTGTCGGGGGGGATGCGCCAGCGCGTGCTGATCGCCGCCGCCTTTGCCGCCGAGCCCGAGTTGATCATCGCGGACGAGCCGACGACGGCGCTGGACGTGACGGTGCAGAAACAGATCCTGAGGCTGATCGCCGAGATGCAGGACAGGCACCACACGGCAATGCTCTTCGTGACCCATGACATGGGAGTGGTGGCGAAGATTTGTCAAAATGTTTCCGTGCTTTACGCCGGCAAGATGATGCACACGGGCAGCGCGCGGGCCCTGTTCTCGGGCGCGGCGACGCATCCCTATGCCGAGGCGCTGATCGCTGCAACGCCGCGGTTCGACCGGCCCGGGGAGTCGCTTCTGCCGGTGCCCGCCGAAGTGACCGAGGCGCTCGATGCAGAGATCGCCGCGGACGATGCCGCGTGGAGGGCCGGACATGCCGCCTGAACCGCTGATCGAGGTGCGCGGCCTGCGGCTGAGCCTGCCGGACCTGAACGCGAAACCGCTGTTCGGGGCGCCGCCCCGGATCGAGATCCTGAAGGGGCTGGATTTCGCCATTCCGCGCGGGGCGATCACCGGAATTGTCGGCGAAAGCGGGTCGGGCAAGTCGACGCTGGGGCGCTGCCTCGTGCGTCTGTACCGGCCCACGGCGGGCGAGATCCTGTTCGACGGGCAGGATATCGCGCGGATGGAGGGGCCGGGGCTGGCGCGGCTGAGGCGCGATCTTCAGATGATCTTTCAGGACCCGATGTCATCGCTGAACCCGCGCCACCGGATCGGGCGGATCATCCGGGGGCCTTTGCAGGTCAACGGATTGACGGACGATCTTGAGACAAGGGTGAGCGATGCGCTGCGCCATGCGCAACTGCCCGCGACGGCGGCGGCGCGCTACCCGCATCAACTGTCGGGCGGCCAGCGGCAGCGGGTGGGAATCGCGCGCGCCATCGCGCTGAACCCGCGCTTCATCGTGGCCGACGAGATCGTGTCGGGGCTGGATGTCTCGACCCAGGCGCAGATCATCACGCTGCTGGAACGCCTGGTGGCAGAGATGGGGCTGACCATGGCCTTCATCAGCCATGACCTGTCGGTGATCCGGCGGCTGTGTACCCATGTGATCGTCCTGCAGGGCGGCGAGATCGTGGAACAGGGCGAGACGGCGGCGATTTTCGAGGCGCCGGCGCATCCCTACACGCGAACCCTGCGCGACGCGATACCGCTACCGGAGATCGACGAGACATGGCTGGCGGTTCCGGAGTGAATTGGCATCGGAAATCATTGCACCCCACCGCCGTGCGGGGCCAAGCTGACAATCACCAAGAACGGGGACGACCCCGCGCATCACATCCTCAGAGGAGTACTACAATGACATTCAAGTTCCTCGCCGGCCTTGCCCTGGCGGCCGGCCTTGTCACCGCCGCGGGCGCCGAGACGCTGCGCGTGGGTGCGTATCCGTCGAACCCGCCCTGGGAGTTCAAGAACGAGCAGTCCGAGTTCGAGGGTTTCGAGGTCGAGGTGATCCGAAACGTCGCCGAACGCCTTGGCATGGAGGTCGACATCCAGGACCTGGGCTTCCAGGCGCTGTTCGCGGCCACGTCTTCCGGCCGGATCGACGCGGCGATCAGTTCCATCACGATCACGAACGAGCGGCTTCAGAACCAGTCCTTCACTCAGCCCTACTACGACAGCGCCCTGGTCATGGTCACGAACCAGTCCGGCCCCGAGATGCTGTCGGAGCTTTCGGGCGCGACCGTGGGCGGGCTGGCGGCCTCGACCGGGGAAACCTGGATCCAGGAGAACACGGCCGAGTACGGGTTTGGCGAGTACAAGAGCTATCCCACGCAACAGGGCCTGCTGCTGGATATCGTGAACGGGCGCGTGACCGCGGGCGTGTCGGACTACCTGGGCGTGGCCTTTGCCGCGCAGCAGATGACCGACCTGAAGATCGCAGAACGCATCCGCACCGGCGAGCAATACGCGATCATGATGCCCAAGGGCTCGCCCCTGCTGGAGCAGGTGAACGACGCGATTTCGGCGATGAAGGAAGACGGCACGATGGCCGCGCTTTATGCCGAATGGATCGGTGGCGAGCCCACCGAAGGGTCATCCACGATCACGATCCTGCCGATACCGCAGGCGCAGTGATTCCCTGATATCATAGGCTTGGGCGGCGATCCTCATGTCGTCGCCCGATCCGCAGGAGCGCCCGCGCAATGAGTTTCGCCGATACCTTTCTGAACTGGGACGTGATCGTCCGGATCTGGCCGATGCTGGTCAAGGGGATCTGGAACACCGTGGCGCTGGCGCTGACGACGATCGTCCTGGGGGGTATCGCGGGCGTGATCGTCTGCCTTGTAAGGCTGTACGCCGCGCGGCCGCTGCGCTGGCTGGCGATCGCCTATATCGACCTGTTTCGCGCCATCCCGATCCTGGTGCTGCTGGTCCTGATCTACTATGCCCTGCCCTTCGTGGGCATCCGGCTGGACAGCTTCGCCGCCGCCGCGCTGGGGCTGGGGCTGGTCTTTTCGGCCTTCACCGCCGAGGTCTTCCGCGCCGGCATCCAGGCTATCCCCAAGGGCCAGGTCGAGGCCGCAGACGCGCTGGGGCTGCCGTTCCGCGTGACGATCTGGAAGGTGATCCTGCCACAGGCGCTGAGGATCGCCATTCCGCCGCACACGTCCAATTCGGTGGCCATCGCCAAGGACACCTCTCTTGCATCCGTCGTCGCCATGCCGGACCTGTTGAAGCAGGCCACCGACGCGCAGGCGCTGACCGCCAACCCGTCGCCCTTGATCGCCGCCGCGATCATGTACCTGATCGTGCTGTTGCCCGCGGTGCGGCTGGTCAGCTATCTGGAAAACCGCTTCCGCCAGCCCTGAGGTGCCCATGCCCCCCCGTTTCGCCAAGCGTATCACCGAGACGTCGAAGAAGAATTTCGGCATGTTTGCCAAAGCTTTGGGTCGCGAAGGCGATCTGATCCACCTGGAGCTCGGAATGCCGGTGGAGGACACGCCTCGCCACATCAAGGATGCCACCATCGCGGCCCTGAACGCGGGGCATGTGCATTACTCGGACCTGCAGGGTATTCCCGAACTGCGCGGCGCCATCGCCGCCAAGCTGAAGCGCGACAACGGCATCGACGCCGACCCGGGCGAGATCGTCGTGACGAACGGGCTGACACAGGCGAGTTTCGCCTCCTTCCTCGCCTTCCTCGATCCCGGGGACGAGGTGATCCTGCTGAGCCCCTATTACCCCCAGCATATCGGCAAGATCGAACTGTGCGGCGCGGTGCCGGTCTTGGCGCCGCTCGATGCGGCGAACGGGTTTTCCATCGACCCTGCGCTGATCGCGCCGAAAATCACCGACCGGACGCGGATGATCGTGCTGGTGAACCCCTGTAACCCCACCGGGCGGGTCTATTCGCGGACGGAACTGGAGGGGCTGGCGGAACTGGCCGTGGCGCATGACCTGCTGGTGGTCGCCGACGAGGTCTATCACCAGATCACCTTTGACGGGGTGCCGCATGTCTCGATCGCGACGCTGCCGGGGATGCGGGACCGCACATTGACGCTGTCGGCCTTCACAAAGGCCTATGCGATGGACGGCTGGCGGCTGGGCTGGATCCATGCCGATGCAAGCCTTGTGCCGGGGCTGATGAAGATCACCACCAGCGAGGTGACCCATGTGAACACCTTCATCCAGCATGGCGGGGTGGCGGCGCTGACCGGCCCCGGAGAGGTGCTGGCGCGGCTGGTGGACGAGGACCGGCAGCGCCGCGACCTCGTGGTGTCTCGGATGAACCAGATGCCCGGCGTGCGCTGCCCGGCGCCCGAGGGCACGATCTATGCCTGGGCCGACATCACGGGGACGGGGCTGGGTTCGCAGGAGGTGTGCGACCGGCTGCTGGAAGAGGCGGGCGTGGTGCTGGAATCCGGCAGCTTCTATGGCCCCGAGGGCGAGGGGCGCGTGCGGGTCTGTTTCGGCTCGCAGACGCTGGAGCGGCTGGACGCGGCAATGGACCGGATGAGCCGGTTCTTCAACGCCCTCTGACGGGATTGCGCCGCCTGCGGCGGCGCCCGGAGAATGCCGCGCCGGGGCATCGAGCCCCGGCCCGCCATGCCTTCGGCGAGAGTATTTGGGAACAGAAGAAGCCGGGGTCAGGCCGCCAGTTCGGCCCTGAGCGCGGCGAAGAGGCGGTCGACATCCCCGGGTGTGGTCAGGATGCCTGGCGAGAGGCGGATGACGGGACCGCGCGCGTCGGTGTGCAGGCGCTCTGCGCGCAGGCAGGCCACCAGCGCCTGCGGGTCGGCGCCGTCCGGCAGGCGCAGCATGACGCTGCCCCCGCGCCGGGCGGGATCGGCGGGGCTGGCGCTGGCGAGGCCGAGGCGCGGGGCCTCTGCCAGGATCTGATCGTGAAGGGTGCGAGTGTGCGCCAGAAGCGCGGCGGCGTCCTGCGCGGCGTGCCAGTCCAGCGCCGGGACCGATCCGACGCAGGCCAGCACCGAGGGCGTGCCATGGTCGAAACGGCGCGCGTCGGCGGCATAGGCGAAGGCGTCGAGGTCCCAGTTGAACGGGTTGGGCTGTGAGAACCAGCCGCGCAGTTCCGGGCGGCAGTCGGCGATGAGCGCCGGGTCCATGTAGAGCATGCCCGCGCCCGGCGTGCCGCAAAGCCATTTGAGCGTGGTCGAGACGGCGATGTCGGGGCGGCAGTCCGCCAGGTCGAAGGGCAGGATGCCGATGCCCTGCGTGAGGTCGAGGACCGTCAGGCTGTCCATGGCGCGCGCGTGGTCACAGAGCGCGGCGAGGTCGGCGCGGTGGCTGGCCGTCGAGGTGACGAAAGTCAGAAGCGCGAGGCCCACGTCCGGACCCCAGGCGGCGATCATGTCTTCTTCGCGCACCCAGGTCTCGCCGGGGCGGAGCGGCACCGTGTGAAGCGTGAAGCCGAGGCGCTCCTGCAGGCCCGCGAGCAGGAAATGCAGCGAGGGGAAGCAATCGGCGCCCGTGAGGATGCGCTGGCCCCGCAGGCGGTCAGGCGGCAGGGCGCCGATCACCGAATAGAGCGCGGTGGTGACGTTCTCGGCGCTGGTCAGGCTGCCTTCGGGCGCGCCGATGAGGTCGCGCCAGAGGGCGAGATAGCGATCCCGTTCGGCCAGCACCGTGGGCCATTGGGCGTCGTCGTCGCGTGACCAGGCGGCCGAGAAGCGGGCGAAGGCGGCAGCCATATCCTCGGCCTTGCCGGGATAGAGGCCGATCGAGTGGTAGAGGAAATAGCCGCTCATCCCGGGGTGGTCTCGAACGGGCCGGGCAGCGACACCTCGAGCAGTTCGAGGTCGTCGGTGGGGTCGGCGTAGCGGGTGCGCATACCGGGCGGGATCACGAAGGCGTCGCCGGTTTCAAGGCGGTGCGGCGCGCGATCCTCGCCTTCCAGTGTCAGGCCGCCATCCATGACGAAGGTGAAAAGGATGTCGGCGTCATGCGACGTCCAGTCCGGCGCGCCCTCTCCCTTTTTCACCACATGCACACCGGCGACGCCGTTGGTGCCGTCGGCGATGCCGGTGTCGCGGCTGATGTAGCCCGGCAGGCGGAACGGGGTCCATGTTGCCTCATCCGCCTTGTGGTGGACGAAACGCTGGCCCTGGAAGCGGCGGTCGGGGTTCGCCGGGCCGTTCGGCAGCACCATCTCGTGGTCGATGGTGGTGACGTGTTCGGCCGGCACGCCGATCTCGATCACCTCTATACTGTCCGAGGCATAAAGGACGCGGTGGCGGATCTCGGGCGGCTGGATCACGCAATTGCCGGCGTGAAGGCGGAAGGGTTCGCCCTGATCCTCGTAGACCAGGTCCACCCAGCCCCGGTAGCAGAAGATCAGCTGGAACCCGATGGTGTGGTAATGCACCATGTCGGGCACCGGGCCGCCATCGGGGATGCGGATGTGGCTGGCGATGATCGAGCCGCCCAGCCGGTCGGGGATGAGGTCGCGGTACTGCATCCCGGCGCGGCCGACGATCCAGGGCGCCTGATCGGCGAGGCGGCGGACGACGAAGCTGTGGAGCGTCGGCGGCAGGACGAGGGGCGGGTTCAGCTCCTCGATCTCTATGCGGGTCCCGTTGGGCGCAGTCAGCTGGCGCTGGCCATCGGCGAAGGCGTCGGGGTTCTCCATCCGCAGGCGCAGGGTGCCCGGCGGCTCGGAGGCGCCCTTTTCGATGCGCAGGCGGACGCCATGGCCCGAGAGGACGATCACCTCGGGGTTGTCGGCCGGGTAGATCATGTCAAGACGCATCCCCAGGGTCTTGGTATAGAAGGGAATATCGTCGCGCACCTCCTGCGTGGGCAGGCGGATTTCGGCAAGCATCTCGGACATGGGGCACGGTCCTTTCGGCGATCACGCGCGCAAGGCTATGGGGGCTTGCGGGCGGGTGCAACAGCGATCACGCTGGCGGCGGCAGAGGGAGGCGGCGATGGGCGACAGGGTGGCGATCGTGACCGGGGCGGCGGGCGGCATGGGCCGCGCGATCACCGCGCGCCTGGCAGCGGACGGGTTGCGCGTGGCGGCCTTCGACCAGGATGCGGCGGGGCTGGCCGAGGTGGCGGCCGCGCATGGGGGTGCGGTGGTCGCGGTCGGGATCGACCTGACCGATGCCGGGGCCATTGCCGAGGCGGTCGCGGACGTCGCGGACCGCATGGGCGGGATCGACGCGCTGGTGAACAACGCGGGCACCTGTTTCATGTCCGAGTTTCCCGCCATCCCCGAGGCCGAATTCGAGGCGCAGATGCGCATCAATTTCTCGGCGACGTTTCATATGGCGCAGGCGGTGGTGCCGCACATGCTGGTGCGCGAGGGGGTGAAGAAGATCGTCAACATCTCGTCCAACGGGGCCTACAACTTCGACGTCTTCGATCCGCCGCATTACCGCGCGTCCAAGGCGGCGCTGGACACGCTGACCAAGGACCTTGCGCGGCGCTATGCGCGCGAGAAGATCGCGGTGAACTCGATCGCGCCGGCGATGACGGAAACACCGCTGTTCGGCGTGGTCAGCGAAGAGGTTCTGGCACAGGCCATCGCCGCCATGCCGCACGGGCGCGCGATGCGCCCAGAGGAGGTGGCGGCATGGGTGGGGTTCCTGATCTCGCCGGCGGGCGACATCAGCAGCGGCAATGTCATCATCCTGAACCAGGGCCGGGACGTGCGTTAGCCTCAGCGGTAGCGGTCGGGCGCCTTTCTGAGCGTCGGCCACTGATCCGGGCAATGGCCGTAGATGACCATTGCGTCGCAGGCGCGGGCCATGCCCATCAGGCGGTGGGCGCTGGCCAGCGCGGTGGCGGGATCGGGGGCGGTGTCGAAGGCCTCGCCGATCTCGGCGGGGCGGGAAATGGCGTCGGAGGTCCAGAGCAGTGGCCCGGTTTCGGGCAGTTCGATCATCAGCGCGATCTGTCCCGGCGCGTGGCCCGGCGCCACCAGCGCGGTCAGGCCGGGGCCAATGGCCGTGTCGGCCTCGATCTCGATGGTGTCGCGGTCGGGCCAGTCCAGCGGCTGGACGCACGACCAGTACAGCGGGCGCGGCAACGCGCGTTCGGCGGCGGCGACGATCATCGGCGCGCGAGGGAAATCGTCGAGCGCGCCAACATGGTCGATGTGGCTGTGCGACAGGACGAAAAGGTCGATATCCGATGGCGTTAGACCGAGTTTTTCAAGTTGCGGCGCCGGGCGATTCTCTGGCGTGACCGACAGGACCTCTCCGAATTCGTAAAGCCTGTCCTCTTGCGTGGCGGCCTGCGCGTCCACGGCGTACTTCGCGGGGAACCCGCCATCGACGATCACCCTTTCGCCGGCATCCGTCTCGATCAGCGCGCCCATGATCCCGATGACGCGGCCATTGGCGTGGACGCGGAAAAGCCCGTAGTCTAGCACGGCGAGCGAGACCGGGCGGCCAGTCAGGATAGGCAGTCGGGACATGGGAAGCTCCTTTCCTGGCATGACGGGCGGCGGGCGCATGAAAGTCAAGATCCACACGCTGTTTCAATACCTTCTGGACACGACCGAGGCCGCGCCGGAGTGCGTTCTGGGGCTTTCCCTGGCGCGGTCGCCAAAGCTTGGCGCGTTCATGGACGCGCTGGACCCGGACCTGTCGCTGGACTGGAACGGGCAGGATTTCCGGGGCTTTCCGGCGCTGCGCGACCGTGTGCTGGCGCAGGCGGGGCTCGATGGCGTCTGCGCGCGGGAGGATGTGCTGATCACCGCAGGCGCGGCCGAGGCGAACTACCTTTCGATCCGGCAACTGGTGCAGCCGGGCGATCACATGGTCATCGAGCGCCCGGGCTGGCCCCAGGCGGCAGTGCTGGGACAGGCCATCGGCGCGCGTATCGACGTGTTGGACCGGCACGCAGCCGACGGCTGGCGGCTGGACCCTGAGGCGCTGGCGGCTGCGGTGCGTCCCGACACGCGGCTCATCTTCCTGACGAACCCCAACAATCCCACGGGGCGGCTGATGGATGCCGACGAGTTGGCGGCGGTGGCCGGGATCGCGCGACGCGTCGGCGCGTGGCTCTTGGTCGACGAGGTCTATGCCGGGCTGGAATGGGAGGGCGCGCGCGCCCCGTCCATCGCCGGGATCTACGAACGGGGGATCACCACGGGCAGCGTGTCGAAGGCGCTGGGGTTGCAGGGATTGCGCACCGGCTGGCTGATCTGCCGCGATCCCGGGATGGTGATGGACGCGGTGATCCTGCGGGAAAATTCCAGCGAAATCATGAACATCATGGGGGAAGTTATAGCAGAGGTGGCGCTGCGGCCAGAGCGTCTGGAGCCGGCCATCGAGGCCGCACGCGATGAAGGTCGCGGCACGCTAGACTGGCTGGACGCCTTCGTTCAGGCCACACCGGGGCTGGCGTGGGAGCGCCCGCAGGCGGGGCTGATCGGGCTTGCGCGCCTGCCGGACGGCATCGACGGGGACGAACTGGCGCGGCGGCTTCTGGGCGAACCCTGGCGCACCTTCGTCATTCCGGGGTCGGCCTATGACATGCCGGATCATATCCGCCTTGGCGTCGGCGGCGGCCCGGAGGTCAGGCTCGACGACGGGCTTTCGCGGCTGGCCGATTGTCTGGCGTGCTGGCCCGGCTGACCCCTGCCCCCAGATCGGCAAGGATCGGGCAATCCGGGCGTCCATCACCGGCGCAGGACGACACGAGATCGGCCAGCGTGTCGCGCATGGCGTTCAGTTCCGCAATGCGCGCGTCAATGCGCGACAGGTGGCTTTCGGCGATGCGCTTGACGTCGGCGCTGGCGCGCTGGCGGTCGTCATAGAGCTGAAGAAGCGCGCGGCATTCTTCGATGGTGAAGCCGAGGCCGCGGGCCCGGCCAAGGAACGCAAGGCGGTGCAGGTCGCTGTCGTCGAAATCACGATAGCCGTTTTCGGTGCGCGCGGGCTCTATCAATCCGGCTGATTCGTAGTAGCGGATGGTCTTTGGCGGCAGGCCTGACTTGCGGGCAACCTCTCCTATATTCATGGCGGTCACTCTGCTGGTGCGGTTTGGGGAATGGATATCCGGGCCGAAGAATCGGCGCGTGGCCGCGCCCGGGACGAACGCAGGCCACGCAGGCGAAGGGCGTTCGTCACGACAAAGACGCTGGACAGCGACATGGCGCCCGCAGCCAGCATCGGCGAGAGGGTGAGGCCGAAGGCGGGATAAAGAAGGCCCGCGGCCACGGGGATCAGCGCCGTGTTGTAGGCGAAGGCCCAGAACAGGTTCTGCCGGATGTTGGCGAGCGTCCGGCGCGAAACGTGCAGCGCGTCGATCACCGCCGCCGGATCGCCCGACATCAGCACAACGTCACCCGCCTCGATCGCCACGTCGGTGCCAGAGCCAAGCGCGATGCCCACGTCGGCGCGGGCCAGAGCGGGCGCGTCGTTGATGCCGTCGCCGACAAACGCCAGCCGCGCCCCCTGCCCCAGTTCGTCAAGCGCGGCCAGCTTGCCCTCGGGGCTAAGCTCGGCGCGGACCTCGTCGATGCCGAGACGGGCGGCGACGGCCTGCGCGGTGCGCTGCGCGTCGCCCGTCAGCATGACCACGCGAAGGCCTTCGGCCCGCAGCGCGGCGATGGTGTCGCGCGCGGTGGGCTTGATCGGGTCAGAAATGGCAAGGACGGCGGCAGCGGCGCCGTCGACGGCGACGAAGACGGGCGTCTTGCCGTCAGCCGCAAGCCGGTCGGCCTCGGCGGCGAGGCGCGCGGTGGCGATGCCTTCGGCGTCGAGGAAGCGCCCGGCGCCGACAAGGACCGCCCGCCCCTCGACCGTGGCGCGCACGCCCTTGCCGGTAGCGCTGCGCCAGTCCGTCGCCTCTGGCAGATCGGCGGGGGCGGCACGGCGGATCGCGGCGGCCAGCGGGTGTTCCGAGTTCGCCTCGACGGCGGCAGCAAGGCGCAGGACCCCGGCGCTATCAAAGCCCTGCGCGGGGATCAGGTCGGTCAGGTCGGGCCGGCCCTCGGTCAGGGTGCCGGTCTTGTCGAAGGCGACGGTATCGACACCCGACAGCGATTGCAGCGCATCGCCCTTGCGGAAGAGAACGCCCAGTTCCGCCGCGCGCCCGGTGCCGACCATGATCGAGGTGGGCGTGGCCAGCCCCATGGCGCAGGGGCAGGCGATGATAAGGACCGAGACCCCCGCCACCAGCGCATGGGTCAGCGCGGGCTGCGGCCCGAGAACCAGCCAGGCCAGCACCGTCAACGTGGCGGCGGCCAGCACCGCCGGCACGAACCAGAGCGTGACACGGTCGACAAGCGCCTGAATGGGCAGCTTGGCGCCCTGTGCCTCTTCGACCATGCGGATGATCTGCGACAGCCGTGTGTCGGCGCCGACACGGGCCGCGCGCAGGCGCAGCGCGCCGGTCCCGTTGACGGTGCCGCCGGTCAGGTCCGCGCCGGTGGTCTTGGCCACCGGCAGGGGTTCGCCCGTCAACATGCTTTCGTCGACGTGGCTTTCACCCGCCTCGACCGTGCCGTCGACGGGGATGCGCGCGCCGGGACGGATCAGGACGATGTCGCCGGGCACGATCTGCTCGACGGGAATCTCGATGGCCGCGCCGTTCCGCTCGACCGAGGCGGTGCGGGGCGTCAGGCCGATCAGGTGGCGGATCGCGGCGCCGGTGCGGCCGCGCGCACGGGCCTCCATCCAGCGGCCGGCAAGGATCAGGGTGACGATGACCGCCGCCGCCTCGAAATAGACGGCGCGGGCGGCGTCGGGCAGCAGCGCGGGCGCCAGCGTGGCGGTGGCCGAATAGCCGAAGGCCGCCAGAGTGCCAAGCGCGACGAGGCTGTTCATGTCGGGCGCGCCACGGCGCAGGGCAGGCAGGCCAAGCCGGAAGAAGCGCCGCCCAGGACCGGCGAGGATCGCCAGCGTCAGGACCAGCTGGATCATCCAGCTGGTCTGATGCCCGATCGTGGCGGCGATCCAGTGGTGGAAGGCAGGAAAGACGTGGCCGCCCATTTCCAGAACGACCACGGGCAGGGCCAGTGCGGCGGCGATCGTGCCGTCGCGGGCCAGCGCGCGGGTCTCGGCGGCCTGGCGTTGGGCCGGGTCGGCGCGGGGTTCGTCGGGGGTGGGCAGCGTTGCGGAATACCCGGCCTCGGCCACGGCGCGCGACAGCGCGGCGGCATCGGCGACACCGGAGACGACGCGCACGACGGCGGTTTCCGAGGCATAGTTCACCCCGGCCTCAAGCACGCCGGGGACGGCGGCCAGCGCGCGTTCGGTGCGGGCGGCGCAAGAGGCACAGCTGAGCCCGCCGATCGACAGGACCAGCGTTTCGGTCTCGGCCGGGTAGCCCGCTGTCTTCAGCGCCTCGCTCAGCGCGGCGGGGTCCACCGCGCCGGTGACGGTGGCCCCACGGGTGGCGAAGTTGACGGCGGCCCCGGTCACGCCGGGCACGGCGGCCAGCGCGCGCTCGGCACGCCCGGCGCAACCGGCGCAGTTCAGTCCGGTGACGGGAAAGCGGTAGGTGGATGACGCGGACATGGGGCCCCCGAGTGTCTCAGGAGCCGTACATAGTCCTTCCAGTCAATGGAAGGTCAAGGGGGGCCGTCAAAGCGCCATCTGCCCCACGCTTGCGCCGCCGCAGACGTAGAGCGTTTGCCCCGTGACGAAGGAGGACGCGGGATCGCAGAAGAACAGGAAGGCGTTCGTCACGTCGGCTGGCTGGCCCAGCCGGCCCACGGGGATGCGCGCGCCGATCTGGGCCTCCTGCTCGCTGCCCTTGGGGACGATGCCCCAGAAATTATCGGTCTGGATCGGGCCGGGGGCGACCACGTTGACGGTGATGCCATGCGGCGCAAGCTCCAGCGCCCAGGTGCGGGCCATGCCCATCATCCCCGCCTTGGTGGCGGAATAGGCGGTGCGCGTGGGCACGCCAAGCGCGGCGCGCGAGCCGTTGAACAGGACACGCCCGAAGCGGCGGGCCTTCATCGCGGGCAGCGTGGCCTGAAGCAGGCTCAGCGCCGCGCCGAGGTGCAGTTGCGCAAGCCCCGTGATGTCGTCGGGGTCGGCGTCTTCCAGCAGGTTGGGCCAGATAAGCCCGGCGTTGTGGATCAGGTGCGTGACCTGATGCCGGGCGGCGATGTCGGCGGCGGCAGCCTTGACGGCGGCCTTGTCCAGCAGGTCGACGTTGACGTGTTCCAGCTTGTCGTGCGTCCATTCGGGCGCGTGGCGCGCAAGGGTGACGACGGTATAGCCACGGTCAAGAAGGGCCCGGGCAAGGTCCGCGCCGATCCCCTTGGAGCCGCCGGTGATGAGGGCCGTGTAATCGGTCATGTCTGGTCCACCAATGCAAGGACGCGAAGCGGGCTGCCGGTGCCGCCCCGGATCTTCAGGGGAGGCGCGATCAGGACGGCGCCCGTGGGCGGAAGCTGATCGAGGTTGCGCAGGCATTGCAGGCCGAACTTGCCCGCGCCGTGCAGAAGGTAATGGGCCGGGAACGGCGGGTCGTAGTGTGACCCCTGCCCCGCGTCGGTGCCCACGGTTTCCGTGCCGAAGCCCCGGATGTCACGCTCCAGCAGCAGGCGGATGGCGTCGGGCGTGGGCCCGGGCGAATGCGCGCCATCCTCTGCCATGTTGAGGTAGTCCGCACCCGAGCGCTGCGACCAGTCGGTGCGCATCAGGACCCAGGCGCCCTTGGGAATTTCCCCGTGCGCGGCCTCCCAGTCCCGGATGTGGTCGGGCGTCAGCGCAAAATCGTCATCCGCCGCCGCGCCCGCCGAACAGTCGATCACGCAGACCGGGCCGATCAGCGCCTCTGGCGCGATCTCGTCCACTGCGCCGCAGGGCACGTCGCGGCCGGAAATCCAGTGGCTGGGGGCGTCGAAATGGGTGCCGGTGTGCTCGTTCAGGCTGAGGTTGTGCCATTTCCACGCCGGGCCGCGATGGTCGTAGGCGCTGACCTCTTCCATGCGGAAGCGGGCACATTGCCCGAATTCGGGCGGCAGGACGATCACCGGGAAATCCGGGTCGAGTGTATGGGTCAGGTCCACGACGCGCACGGCGCCCGTGGCGATGCGCGCGGCCAGATCGGACAGGATCGTCATGGCATGTCCCCCAGTTCGCGTTCGAGGATACCGGGATCGCGGCGCCAGCGTTCGGCCAGATCCTGCGCCACGTCGCCGACGAAAACCTCTTCCAGCCCGTCGATCAGGCCTTTCACGATGCCGCGTGCCAGCGCCTTGGGCGCGACCTTGGGCGGGGGAAGGCCGTCGTGCCAGTTGTCTTCCGTGGGGCCTGTATAGATGCAGGTCATCCTGAGGCCGCCGCGCGCGAACTCGGCGCGGAGCGTCTGGGCGACCGACCGCGCCGCCGCCTGGCTGGCGGCAAAGGCGCCATAGCCCGGATCGGGGGAGAGCGCGTGCGCTGAAAGGACGGTGGCGAAACAGGCGGCGCGGTTCACGCCGTCGGCGGTGCGCGCGGCCATGCCGGGGCCAAAGGCCTGCCCAAGTCGCATCAGGCCAAGCGCGTTCACCTCCATCGCGTCACGCGCCTGGACCGTGTCTGCGGCCATCACCCCGCCGGGACGGACATGGCGGGCGGTGTTGACCAGGATGTCGGTCTTGCCGCCGATCTCTCCGGCCAGGGTCGTCAGGCTGTCCGTGTCGGTGACGTCGAGAGGAACGAGTGTGACGTTCTCGCGCCCCTCGAAACCCGCGCGGCCGGGCCAGCGGCGCCAGGCCTCGGCCTCGCCCACCCAGACATGGGCCGCGCCGGCGTCGAGCAGCGCCTGCACCAGCGCGGGCGCCTCGGGCGCGCGGGCATCGGTGACAAGCACGCGGCGGTGCCTTGGATGCGCCGTCAGCTCTCGCATCATCGGGTCGTCCTCCATCGCGGGGGTCGGCGTTTGCGGCAGCGCCACCATGACACCCCGCCCGGCCTTGTCGAGCATCAGCCGCAGGCGCACGGCATCGCCGCGCGCCACGTCGCCGTGCAGGTGGCAGATCGCTGTCGGGCCGGCGGCAAGGCGCACGCTGCCCGCGCGCCACGGCAGGCGGGCGCGGAAATAGGGATCGGGCGAGGCGTGGATGCGGGTTTCGGCGATGACCGTGCCGGTGGGGTCCGCCTCGCGCCACGGCAGGTCGGTCGACAGGCAGCGGCAGCAGGCATCGCGGGGCGGGTATTGCACGGCTCCGCAGTCGGCACAGGTCTGCAGGCGGAACGCGCCCCCGGCGGCGGCCACGGCCAGCCCCAGCCCGGCACGGGACCGGGTGCGCGGCGGCAGGGTGGCGACGGGCGAGCGGCGCTGCGGGTCCTTCTTCTTCGGCGGGGTCAGGGGATCGGTCATGCGACGCCCTCCAGCACCGCCACGCCGGAACACACGCCCCGGTCGTAGTTTATCATGCCAAAACCCGAGACGGCGGCGCGGCGCGCGCCTGCCACCTGCGTCGGGCCTGCCTGCCCCGTCACCTGCCGCAAAGCCTCGACCAGGCCAAGATAGCCGCCCGCCGCCCCCGCCTGCCCCACCGAAAGCTGCCCGCCGCTGGTGTTGTGCGGGAAATCGCCGGTCACGGTCAGGTCGTGCGCGCGGACGAAGGCGCCAGCCTGACCCTTTTCGCAGAAGCCCAGATCCTCGATCTGCATCATCGAGATCACGGGGTAGTCGTCATAGGTCTGCAAGAGGTCCATGTCGGCCGGCCCGACGCCCGCACGGTCCCAGAAGGCTGCCGACTGGTCGGCCCAGCCGCCGCGCAGCTGGATCGGATCCTCTGGGAAGGCGTTGTGGCGTTCCATCGTGGCAAGGACACGCGCGGCGGGCAGGCCCCGGGCCCGATCCTCTCGCATCACCAGGAACGCCTCGGCCCCGGCGCAGGGCATCACGCAGTCAAACAGCGCGATCGGATCCGAGATGGGGCGGGCGGCCAGGTATTGCTCCAGCGTCAGGGGGGATTTCATCAGCGCATACGGGTTCTTCAGGGCATTTTCCCGCTGCGCCACGGCAATGCGCCCGAAATCGGCGCGCTCCGCCCCGTATTCGGCCATGTAGGCATCCATCAGCAGCGCAAAGCAGGCATTTGGCCCGCCGTAGCCATAGGGATAGACCGCGTCCTGGCTGAAGCGGCTGAAATTGCCCAGAAGGCGGCGGAAGCTGTCGATGTGGTTGGCGTCGCCCGCGACACAGGCGACGATCTCGGCATCCCCGGCCTGCACCGCCCGCGCGGCACGGCGGAGCGCGGCGACCCCCGACATACCCCCCATCGGCACGGTGTCGAGCCAGTTGAGCGTCAGGCCAAGGTGCTGGGTCAGGCCCACGGGCGTGTCAGGCGCAAGCGAGAACGACGACACAGACAGCCCGTCGATGTCCGAAGGGCGCAGACCGGCGGTGTCGAGCGCAGCGCGCAGCGCGCGCGCGATCCACCAATGCGCGGTCTCCTGACTGTAGCGGACATAGGGCACCGTCACCGGCGCCACAACGGCCACCCCGTCATAGGCGCGCGGGATCACGCGGCCGTCCGTTTCTTCATCGCGCGGGTGTCCACGGTGGCGGGATCGTCCAGCAGGTCATGGCACAGTGTCTTCAGGACGCCGCGCTGGATCTTCTGGGTGGCGGTCAGTGGCAGCGCGTCGGCAAAGGCCACGTAGCCGGGCGCCTTGTAGTAGGCGAGCCGCGTCAGGCACCAGGCGACGATCTCTTCCGCCGTGGCGGGGCTGTCCGGATCGGGCACGATCAGCGCAAAGACCTCGTCCCCGCGCACCTCGTCGGGAACGGCAGCCACGGCCACGGCCTTGACGCCGGGGTGTTGCAGCAGGGCCGATTCCACCTCGACCGCCGCGATGTTCTCGCCCGAGCGGCGGATGACGTTCTTCTTGCGGTCGACGAAGAAGATAGAGCCGTCCACGTCCTGCCGGACAATGTCGCCGGTGTGGAACCAGCCGCCTTCCCACGCCTCGTCGGTGGCTTCGGGGTTCTTGTAATAGCCCGCGAAAAACCCCTTGCGGGGGTCGTCGCCCCTGCGGCGGACCAGCAGTTCACCGGGCGCGCCGACCGTGTCGGCGCCACTGTCGCCCACGATGCGGATCTCGATCTCGTGCCAGGGATGGCCAAGGCAGCTTTCCCCGATGCGGCGCGGCGGGTGGTTGGCGGCGATGGTGGCGATGCAGCCGGTTTCGGTCATCGCCCAGGCCTCGACCAGCGGCAGGCCGAAGCGGTGCTCGAAGGCGGCGTGGAGTTTCGGGTCCACCCCCGCGCCGAAGCCGAAGCGCACGGAATGGGCGCGGTCGTCGGGGCCCGGCGGGGCCTTCATCAGGATCGACGGCATCACGCCCAGGTAATGCAGGCAGGTGGCGCGCGCCTCGCGCACCGAGGCCCACCACGTCGAGGGGTGGAACCGGTCGAGCACGGTCAGGCAGCCGCCCACGCCCAGCATGGCCATGAAGGACACCGCGAAGGCGTTCATGTGAAACACCGGCAGCGGCGTTATCATGCGCTCGGCCGGGTGCTCGGCGATGGCGCAAAGCCCGCCCGCGTCGCGATACCAGCGCGCGGCGGTCAGGAAATACTCGTTGGTCAGGATGCAGCCCTTGGGCTGGCCCGTGGTGCCCGAGGTGTAAAGCAGCGCCGCCTCGCGCGTCAGCCCCTGCCCCGGCGCCGCGGTGCCGGTGTTGGCGGGCGGCGGCAGCGGGTCGTCCGGGGTGACGGCGGGCATCGTGCTGCCCGCCTCGCGCGTTGCATCGGCGATCAGCCGCAGGGGACCGGGAAGGCCCACGGCCAGCGCAGGTTCGGCATGGCCGATCATGTAGGCCAGTTCGGCCACGCGCAGGTCGGGGTTCACCGGCACCACGGCGGCGCCGATCCGGTTGGCGGCCAGCACCCAGAGGAAGAAGGCCGGTCGGTTCTCGAACGCCAGCATCAACCGGTGGCCCACGCCGTAACCCGCGGCCGAAAGGCGGGCGGCCAGTGCCGCGACCTCTGCCGCCGCATCGGCATAGGCGATCTCGCCCGCGGGGATGGCGTAGCGTGCGGCAGTCTCTGCCAGCACGTTCAGCACGGGCCTGTCCGGCCAGCGCCCGGCGGCGGCGGCGAACGCCGCGTCGACGGTGTCGAAGCCCGGCAAGCTCATGGCAGAAGCTGGATGTTGCCGAAAGCGGCGTCGCAATTCAGGATATCCACCCGCTTGTTGGCGATGCGCAGGCGGCCATCGACCTCTGCGAGGTCATGGCGGGCGGTCAGGGCCAGAAGCTGCTGTTCGTCCAGCCGGGTTTCCACGTAATGCATCTGGGTCGTCACCACATGGCGGCCGGTGTCGTTGTCCAACACATCGACGGCGGGCCTGTTCAGGACATGGTGGCAGCGGCTTTTCGGTTTCTGGCTGAAGGTGCGGGCGCCGTTCAGACGCTCCACCCGCAGCTTCAGCATGAAGAGATCCTCGTAGAGCAGCGAGGTGACAAGCAGCGGATCCTCCTGCTGCCAGTCGAGCGGCATCCAGTAATGCCCGTCCGGCAGCCAGAGGTCGAGCCATTCGGTATACCGGCCCTCGTCCAGCATCCGCGCCTCGTCATAGACGAAGTCGATCAGGTCGTCGCGCGTGACGCTCATTCCGCGGCCTCCCGCATCGCGGCGGCGGCGCCGGGCATGTCGGCGGTCATGAAGCGGACCCAGGCGTCGAACTGGTTGCGCATCTGGCGCTCGGTGGTGCCGTTCTCCACCTGCTCGGCGGTGAAGTCCTCTGGCCCGGGATAAAGCCGCTGGACGTTCACCCAGTCGTTGCCTCTGGCGTGCAGGCCCTCTTGCGCGCGCTCGTACATCTCCAGGTCGTCGTGGCCCACGATCGAGGTGGGCGCGTTGATCATGCGGTTGTACATGGCCGTGCGCGCCAGAAGCTCGTCGGGGGCGTCCACCAACCGATAGATCCAGCTTTCCACCAGCGTCTTGTTGGGGCCGAGGGGAATGAAATTGCGCAGCTGCTGGATCGGGCCCTTGATCATGATGTTGGGGAAATAGACCGTGTTGTGCCGGTTCTCGGCCAGGATTTCCTGCGTTCTTTCAGGGCCGTAGGTGGCGTGCATCGCCTCCATGTAGCCGGGGATCTCGGAATACTTGGAATGGATCGAGTGGTGGACGCCGGTATGGCCGTGCCCGTTGGGCCAGGTGCGGATGCCCATGTCCTCGAAGAACTCGTAAGGCGACATGAAGGGCGCGATGATCTCCATCGCGGGGGGCTTGGGGTCGTCCTCGGTATAGCCCATTTCCTTCCAGATCTGCACTGCGGTGCCGGCGCTCGATTCATGGGCGACCATCGGGTGGCAGGTGTCGGTCTGGTTTTCCACCAGCATCTTCCAGTTGCACTGGTGCATGTAGCGCAGGGGCGGGCCCGCGACCTGCAAGCCGGCCCCGCGGGGGAGCGGTCCACCATGTTGTCGAAAGACGTCAGGCTGCCGTTGAAGAAGTCGTCAAAGCTGATGCCGTCCTCTGCCAGCCGGGCGAAGACGAAGCCGCGATAGTTCTTCACCGCACCCACGGCGCGCATCCCGGGCTTGGCGTTGCTGTCGTCGAATCCGGTGTCCTGGTAGCCCTTCTTCAGCGGGATGGCGAGAAGGCAGCCATCGGTCTTGAACGACCATGCGTGATAGGGGCAGCGAAAGAACTTGCCGGTGTTGCCGGTGCGGTCGATGGCGATCTTTGTGCCCTTGTGGGGGCAGCGGTTGTAGAGAACCTTTATCTCGTTGTCGGTGTGGCGGACCATGATGACCGGCTGGTCGCCGATCTGGGTGGTGTAATAGTCGCCCTTGTTGGGCGTCTGGCTATCATGGCCCACGAACACCCATGTATTGGCGAAGAGGTGCCGCATCTCCAGCCGGTAAAGCTCTTCGTCTATATAGACATCGCGGTGCACCTCGCCGCCGCGCACCAGCGCGGCGATGGCCTTTGGGTTGTCGGTGTAGCGTCCCATGGGATCCCCTCCTTCACAGGTCGAGCTTGAGCCGGGCCGACTTCGCGCGGCTGACGCAGATCTGCATGACCTTGCCCGCCGCGCGCTCCGCCTCGGTCAGGACCACGTCGCGGTGATCGGGCGTGCCGTCCAGAACATCGGTCTGGCAGATGCCGCAGTCGCCGCGCTGGCAATCGTACATCAGATCGTGCCCGGCTTCTTCCAGAACCTCTATGATGCTGCGGCCGGGCGGAATGGTGAAGACCTCGCCGGTCGATGCAAGCTCCACCTCGAAGGCGGTGTCGCCCCCGGTCGCGGCGGCGTTGTCGAAAAGTTCGACATGCACAAGGCCGGGCGGGATGCCTGCGGCTTCTGCGGCGGCGCGGGCGGCGTCGATCATCGGGCGCGGGCCGCAGATGTAGAAATGCGTGTCGGCGCCCAGCGTGCGGACAAGGGCGGTGACGTCCACAGGCCCGCCCGCGATGTCGTCGAAATGCAGCGTCAGGGCCTCGCCGCACAGTTGGGCAAGGTCGTCGGCATAGGCCATGGCCGGGGCGGTGCGGGCGGCGAAATGCAGGCGGAAGGGCGTGCCGGCGGCTTTGAGCGCGGCGGCCATCGAGATCATCGGCGTGATGCCGATGCCGCCCGCCAGCAGAAGCGCGGGCGCGCCTGTGTCCACCGGGAAATCGCACTTGGGCGGCGCGATGGTGACACTGTCGCCCACGGCCAGCGCGTGCATATGGGCCGAGCCGCCGGTGCTGTTCTCTTCCAGCAGGACGGCGATACGGAAGTGGTCGGGCGCGGCCGGAACAGGCGCGAAGGACACCAGCGAATAGGCGCGGTCGCCGCCACCGGGCAGCGCCACGCGGATATGCGCGCCGGGGTCCCAGCCGGGCAGCGGGCCTGACGTGGGCGTCAGCGTGAATTCCGCGGTACGGTCCGTCAGGGCCCGTTTTCCGGCGACGGTCAGGGTGAGATCAGTCAAGGTCGCGCCTCCTTGCCGAACAATATGAAATTTCATATAATAACGGTCAAGCGGAAACTTTCCCAACGGGGACAGTCACATGGACGGCGCAGAGCCGCGGGACGGATTCGTCTCGGATTACCTTCTCTACCTGCTGGCCGCCGCCAGCGAGGCCGCCAGCGACCAATTCCACGCCCATGTCCGGGCGCAGGGACTGCGCGTGCCGGAGTGGCGCGTGCTGGCCTGCCTGATGGACGAGGATGGCGCGATGGTGACGCATCTGGCGCGGCTGGCGCTGGTGGAACAGTCGCGGCTGACCAAGATCATCGACCAGATGGATGCCCGCGGACTGGTGGCGCGGCGCGGCGACCAGGCCGACCGCCGCCGCGTCCGGGTCTGGATCACCGACGCCGGCCGCGCGCTGGCCGAGCGCCTGGTGGGGGACGCGCGCGCGCATGAGGCGGCGCTGTTGCGCGCGCTGGCCGGGGGCGATGCGGCGCGGATCAAGCCCGCGCTGCGCGCCCTGATCGAGGCGCTGGCTACATCGAGTTCGGCAGGAACAGCACCAGTGCCGGGAACAGGACCAGAAGCGCCAGTCGGATGATGTCGACCATCCAGAACGGCGTGACGCCCCGGAAGATCGTGCCGGTGGACACGTCGCCCACCACCCCCTTGAGGACGAACACGTTCAGTCCGACCGGCGGGGTGATAAGAGAGATTTCCACCACCACGACCACGATAATGCCGAACCAGACCGGATCGAACCCAAGCGAGGTGATGAGCGGAAAGAAGATCGGCACGGTCAGAAGCAGCATGGACAGGCTTTCGAACACCATGCCCAGCAGGATGTAGACCAGCAGGATCATCAGCATCACCGACATCGGCGACAGCCCCGCCCCGCTGACGAAGGCCCGCAGCCCCTCGGGCAGGCCGGCGAGGTTGACGAAGTTCGAGAACATCCACGCCCCGATCAGCACCGCGAAAAGCGCCGCCGCCGTCATTGCGGTCTCGGTCAGCACCTGCATCGTCGAGTTGAAGGTCAGCGTGCCGCGCGCCAGAGCGATCAGGAAGGCGCCCGCCGCGCCCATGCCCGCCGCCTCTGTCGGCGAGAAGGTGAGGTTCAGCGGCTCGAAGTCGAAGACGCCGTAAAGCCCGCCGATCACGATGAAGAACAGCAGCAGCACCGCCCAGACACCACGCAGCGCCTTGAAACGGTCGGCCCATGTCGTCCGCTCGCCAGCGGGGCCGGCATCTGGATCACGGGTAATCGTGTATTTCACCGCCAGCAGGTACAGCAAGACGCCCAGAAGCCCGGGCACGATACCCGCGATGAAAAGCTTGCCGATAGAGGTTTCCGTGAGCAGGCCATAGATCACGAGTATCACCGAGGGCGGGATCAGGATGCCCAGCGTGCCACCCGCCGCGATGGACGCGGTCGACAGGCGGTCGGCGTAGTTGTACTTGCGCATCTGCGGCATGGCGACCTTGGACATGGTCGCGGCTGTGGCCAGCGACGACCCGCAGATCGCCGAGAAGCCCGCGCAGGCGACGATGGTGGCCATGGCAAGCCCGCCCCGGAAATGACCAAGGAAGGCAAAGGAGACCTGGTAAAGCTCTCTCGACAGGCCGCCCTTGTTGACGAAAAGCCCCATCAGGATGAACAGAGGCACCACCGACAGGCCATAGTCCTGTGCCGTGTCGATGATGAGCCGCGCGGCCATCGAGATCGCCGCCTTGAAATTGGTCATGTAGGACACGCCCACCAGCCCCACGAGACCCATCGACAACGCAATGGGCATCCGAAGAAGCACGAGGGCGAGAACGGCGGCGAATCCGAGAAATGCTTCGAACATCAGGCGGCAATCCTCGATGGAGCGACGATGCGCACGACCCCGCGCGCGAGGAAGGTCAGTGCGGTCAGTGCCGTGAAGACGGCAATGAAGTATTCGATGTAGTGGACCGGAAACTCCAGGTATTCGGTCCGGTCGCCGAACATGGCAGAGCGTTCGGCCAATTCATAGACCCGCTTGGCCGGCCAGAGCAGCATCGCCCCGCACACCAGATCGAGAAGGATGTCGCGGAGTTTCGCCAGCCCGCGCGAGAACAGCGGGTCCATCAGGTCGACGATGATGTGCTGGCTTTTCCAGGACACCATCGGCAATGACGCAAACACGATGATCGCCATGAAGAAGCGGGTGAATTCGGACGCGACCTCGATCGGGTTGTTCAGAAGCGAACGCATCATCACGTCGGCAAAGGTCATGGTCATCAGCGCAAAGAGCGTCACGGCGGCCAGCCAAGTCGGCAGGACCGCGATGTAGTGCCAGGCACTTGGCTGTTTCAGGCTGGGCCCGCCGGTGTCGGACCCGGCATCGGAATCTGACATGGACACCTCCGTTCGCGCGATGCGGCTAGTCTTGGAACGGCGGGGCCCCGAAGGGCCCCGCGCGCCTGTCACGTTCTTCCGAACGGATCAGTAGTTGGACATCTCGCTGGCGATGAAATCGCGCACCGCGACGGCATCAATTCCCTTGGCGGCGACCTCTTCCAGCACCGCATCGATGATGGGCTGGCGCAGAGCGGCCCATTTCTCGGCTTCGGCGCCATCGAAGGCTGTAAGCGAGTTGTCGGCGTTGTCGTCAATGGCGCTCAGGCCAAGATTGTCGATCTCGTCCCACATGGCACCGGCCATGCGCGACAGGTTCTCGCCGAAGACGCCTTCGAGCGCGGTCTGGTCCTCGGCCGAGAGGCCGTCCCAGGTGTCGGGGTTCATGATGACCGCAAAGGACCCGCGATAGAAGCCGCCGGGCACGGTGTAGGTGTTGGTGGCCACTTCAAAGAGCTTGAAGCTGGCCTTGCCTTCCATCGGCATCATCACGCCGTCGGCCGCGTTCGAAGCCAGCGTGGTGTACACCTCGGGGGCAGGCACATTGATGCCCGATGCGCCGAGCGCGGTGCCGACGTCACCGGCCACGCCACCGCCAAGCCGCAGCTTCATGCCCGAGATGTCGTCGAGCGAGCCAAGGTCGGCATTGGTGTGCAGGACACCCACGCCATGTGTCATCAGGCCGATGACCTTGACGCCGATATGCTCGTTGAGGTCCGCCATGAACTGTTCATAGGCGCGCCAATGCGCCACCGAGGCGGCCTCTGCCGAGCCTTCGTAGCCCGGAAGTTCGATCAGCTTTGTCGCGACGAAGCGGCCGGGGGTGTAGCCGTGGAAGATCCAGGCGATGTCGGCGGCGCCGTCGAGCACCAGGTCATACTGTGCCGGGGGCGAGGCGAGACCATACTTGATCTCGGCGGTGACACGGCCGTCGGTGGCGGCCTCCATCTCCTCGATCAGCTTGGGGAAGAAGATTGCATTCATGCCGTGCGTCGGCGGTGCCCAGGACGTGATCGTCAGGGTCGTCTCCTGTGCCGTGGCGGCCCAGCTGGTCGAGGCGGCGATGGCGGCGCCGGCGGCAATCCGCGTCAGTGTGGTCTTGAGTTCCATGTAACCTCCCTTGGTGGCGTTCCAGGGCGGGCATGTCCGCCGTTCCTGGTCCGGGTTCCCTGCCCCGCGACGTGACCGGCATCGAGGCTTCCCGCCCCGAAGCTTAAAGCATGGATTCACGCCGGTCTATCGGCTGATGGACGCTTGGGCAAAATTTCCCGTCCGACCGGTCAGTCTTTTTCGCTTTTTCGCAGCAGGTAGAAAAAGTCCCGGTTGTCCGGGAAGCCCACGAATCTCGGAACGGGCGATCCGTCGCGCGACTTGGCGTCGATGGCGGCCATCTGGCTGGCGATGTGGCGGGCGCTTAGTCCGCCGTCCTCGTCCTGGATATAGATCGCACCATAGGTGTGTTCGAGCGAGTTCATGTCGAGTTGCATTGCATCGCTGCAGCCATAGGCCTGAAAAGTCCGCGCCATGCCAGAAGGCGTCATCGACGAGAAATAGCCGAACACAAGGAACTGACGGCCCGCCGCCTGCTTGAGACAGATACCTGACCGGACGGTGCGAATCTCGGCATTTGCATTGCCGTACCAGTTGCCGCCCAACCAGTCGCGCACCCGGTCGCCCGGCACGCTTTCGCCCTGCTCGTTGGTCACGATCAGCGGCACCCCGTTCTGCCGTGCAAAACGGATGCGGGGCAGAAGCGTTTCGTTGTCGGCTTCGTCCCACGCCTTCATCCCGATGGTGCCGTCGATCAGGGTGTAGAAGGTTGCAAGACTTGGCTGAAGCTTCGACAAGACGACGCCGTTGATGACAAAGCCGTAGTGATGTCCGCCGTTATAGGTGGCCAGATCGCGGAACTTGAAGGCGCCATGCTCGCGCTTGAAGCCGCCGTTGAAGGTGGCGATCACGCGGTCGGCGTGCGCGGGGTTCAGCATCCCCACCATTTCCAGCGGCTTGGCGCTGCCCACCCCGTCGGGACCGGGGGTGTTCCAGTCGCGCGCACCGCCTTGCGGACGCGGCGACCAGTCCAGCCGGGGATGTTCGGTGCCGCGCTCATAGCCAATCTCGACATCGGTCAGGTCGAAGGCGAGCAGGTAGGTATCGGCGGCCCGCTCGACATAGTCGAGCGCATTGGTCTCGCCGCGCCGGTTCAGGATGTCGGGATGGATACGCCCGGGATGTATGGCGCTGGCATAGACGCCGGGCGCATCGCTGACGGCATACCAGCTGCCCATTTCCATCCTGTTGCGCTCTGCCCCCTCGATTTCGACGCCGGTGGCCGCCGACATTACCGGGCGGTCCGCCATCGGGGCCTGTCCCAGCGCATCGACGATGGCGCCGGGATCGACGTCATCGCGGGTTTCGCCCGAGCGCAGGAAAGCGTCGTCATAGAAGGTACGCTTGACGAGGCCCACGATCTCTTCGCCGAACCAGACGTTGTCACGCAGGAACTCTGCCACCCGCTCGCGGCTGGTGCGCGAACCGGCGACATCGTTGCGCAGGTGCAGGGTGCCGCCGCAAAGCGGCGCATACGGCAGGCCGCTTTCCCGTGCCTCCTGCAGGTCCGAAGGGGCACCGTCCCACGGGCGGCAGGTCTCGGCGTCGCCGTCACGTCCGACCATCAGCGCCGGGGCCCCCGACGTGTCGAGCGCAACGCCCCGGTTCGCCGAATCAGGATTTTCGAGGTGATAGACCTCTGTCGTGCCGTTGCCGTCTCGGACCTCGAGCAGGAACCACGCACGCACCGCCGGGTTGAGCGAGATGAGCGTGACAGCGCCGCCGGCTGGCAGGTCCGCGGTCTGAGCGGTGCGGAAGGGTTGCAGATCGAGGATCGTCTTGGTCCCCCGCGCGTCATAGGCCGCACGCTGGCTGTCAAGCACGTCGGGTGCGGGCGTCGGCATGTCAAGCGCGGCGGCGCCCTGCGTCAACGCCAGCGCGGCCATCAAGAAAACGGCGGTAATAACACGGTTCGGCACGGGGTTCTCCGCTCTGGGGTCGGGTCTGTCGGCGGCAGAACCCTAGCCAGCCCGGCGGGCGGACCGCAACCGCTTTGTCCCGCCCGTGGCAGTCAAAGCCGGGCCTAGCGGTACAGTGCGGCCATCAGACGCTCTGGCGCCTGTATCGGGCCTTCCTTGGACAGGATGCCGGCATAGGCGGGATCGGACAGGATCTCGGCCAGCGGGCGGGCGCGTCCGTTCACGTAGGCGGTGCGGCTGACCAGCCGGACACCGTGGCTGTAGTCGGCGTAATAGGCGCCGTGAACAGTCGACAGGGGCTGGATCGGCGTGCCGTTGGTGCGGTGCCAGCCGTAGATCGCGATGCGTCCGGGGTTGGAATACAACCGGTTGGACAGCACGATGTCCTTCTTCTGTCCCGCCGTCAGCGCACCCGCGCGGTTGCCGACCTGCCCGTCAACGGTCTGGTTGTGGGCCCAGAAATAGCGTGTCGTGGTCATCGCCGCGCCCGGTGTCATGGGCTGGGGCGCAAGGCGGACGCGGGCCTGTTCATAGATCGCATCGACCATCCGCGTCGTCGGCAAAAGAAAGCCCATCCGATCAGCCACCATCGCGGCGGCGGGAAGCCCCAGCGGCACGCGGAAGAAGTCGTCGTCGCTGCCCACGGCTAGGTAGTCGGGCGTGACGCAAAGCGTGATCGCCACGTTTGCGCCATCGCTGCGCTTGCCCGAGATCGTGACAGGTGTCAGGCCCCGCAGAAACCCGGGCACGTTGCCGTTCAGGACCTCGGCCGCAATGAGCCTGTCCCGCTCTGCCCCCTGAAGGCCGGTCAGGCGGGCGGCCAGCTGGCTGCCGGTTTCGGCCCGGCCAGAGCGGCGGGGCATGCCGCGCGCAAGGGATGCCGGGCAGCCCGAGGTGGCCGCGGGCGGCAGGATATCAAGCGTCGGGCTGGCGGACACGGTTTCCACGACCTCCGGTTGGGCCAGCCGCGCGGGCGCCGGGCTTGGCGCCAGCGTGGGCGCGATGGACAGCACCGCGATGCCTTCGGGGCGCGGCAGCGGGCGCAACGAACGGGCGAGCGCAGTCAATAGCCCCTCTTCCGACCCTTGCGGGTCGGTGGCGGGGGCACCAGGGGGTTGCGGACGTGGCAGCGGGCGCGGCGACACAGACACAAGGCGCAGGGGTTGCGCGGGCGCGTCAACCCTTGGCAGGGCCGAGGGCCGCTGCCCCGGCGCAAGCACGGCAGGGCGCACCGACGGGCGCAGTGCCGCAGGCGCGGGCGCAACGCGGGGCAGATCGCCCGCGCCGGGGGCCACGGGTCGCACCGGTCCGGTTGCAACGGCAACAGGCGGCGCCACGGGCAGGACCGCGACGGCAGGGGGCCGGACAGGCTGCGGATCGACGGCCACGGGCGGCTCTGACGGCAAGGCAACGGGCTCGGGCGCCTCTGGCCGGGTCAGAAGCCCGCCGACACCGATAACGGCAAGAACCGCCAGCATCCCCAGCGATATGGCAAGGCCCGTTGAAAGCCGGGCGAGCCCAAGACGCGGCGCAACGATCCGCAACCGAGGGTCCGCGCGATACTTCGGCGGGGCCGCCACTGGCGCGATCGTCGGCTCGACGAACCGAAACCGCGGCTTCTCGGCCATGTAACGGCCGGGAACGAACGGGCCTTCGGCCGTCGTCAGGTCGATGCGAGGATGTTCTGCCACAGTCCCAAACTTTTTCTGATTGCCCTTGACCCTACAGGACGGGGGGCGGCCGGGAAACTCGGTTTTCGCCCCCGGAGTGGGCAACTCGGCGGTTTGCCGCGTATCTTGCAGGCGTCTTGCCGCCCATCCCGCCTATCAGCCAAATCTGGAGGCGGAGTTAAAGCCGCGTCTTCTTGAACACCGGCTCGGGGATGGCGCGAATCACCGCCATGACCAGCGCCCAGATTCGCCGGACATAGACCACGTCGCGCGCGCCGGAATGGGCCCGCCAGATCGCGTCGGCCACCTCCTGCGGCGCTGCGGTCAGGGGGGCCGGCAAGTCCATGTGCTCTGTCATTCGGGTGGCGACGAACCCCGGCAGGACGGTGATGACCCGCACGCGTGTCCGGGACAGACGATTTCGCAGCCCCGACAGGAAGGCGGTGAAGCCTGCCTTGGCCGAGCCATAGACATAGTTCGATGCCCTGCCCCGCTCGCCAGCCACGGAACTGACCCCGATCAGGGTACCGCTGCCGCGCGCCTCGAAGCGGTTGGCGAGGCGTGCGAGGATTTCCGCCGGGCCCTCGTAGTTGCTGCGCATCACAAGCCGGGCCGCGTCCATGTCGCGCGCGTTCTCGTCCTGCTCTCCCATCAGACCGATGACGCAGACGGCCGTGCCCGGAAGGATGGGAAGCGCGTCGAGAAAAACCTCGTGTCCGGCATGGTCGAGCACGTCGAAGGCATGGCAGGTCACCTCGACTCCGTGGCGCACGGCGATGTCGGCGCGGTCCGCGTCCAGCAGGGCGGGGGTGCGCGCGGCGAGTTGCACGGGGTGCCCCTCTGCGGCGAAGCGGTGGGCAATGGCGCGCCCTATGTCCGAACGGGCGCCAAGGATGAGGACAGGCGATTTGCTCATAGGGACAGCCTTTCGGATTGGGCCGAAACGAAGCGCGGCGCAGCGCCGCTTTCAGCGCGCATCTGGGTGAACGAGGCGGTTCGCGGGTCCGAGCGGCGCAGCGTTGCGGCATCGAGGTGCGAATCCTTCGCGAGGTAGAAACGTCCGCCATGCTCCAGCACGATGTCGTCCATCCGCGCCAGCAGCCCCGGCAGGCCCGGTGTCACCGGGAAGTCGAGCGCAAGGGTGTAGCCCGGCATCGGGAAGGAAAAGCGCCGCGCCTCGGCCCCCATGCGCTTGAGCACGCCCAGAAAGGCCCCCTGCCCCGCGCGCGCGATCTCGTTCAGCAGACATGCAAGCCCGGTTTCGGCCGCCACCAGCGGCAGGACGCACTGAAACTGGGCAAAGCCGCGCCGGCCATAGACACGGTTCCAGCCCAGGATGGAATCAAGCGGATAGAAGTAGCTGTCCCAGTCCACAAGCCGCGTGCCCGCGCCACGGAGACCCGCGTTCCAGTAGGCGGCGTTGAACGCGCGTGCCGTGGCACGGTTGAGAAGCCAGCCGGGAAGATCGAGGGGCACCGTCAGGCGGCGGCGAACCCCGGTGTGAAAGGGCCGTGCGGCGCGGTCGTCCGGCAACGGGTCGCGGCAGGCGTGTTCGCCCAGCATCACCAGCGACCGGCCTTGCGCGGCGCCCGTGGCCAGACAGTCGATCCAGGCCACGGAATAGGTTGCCCCGGCGTTCTCTTCGAACAGCTCGATGGCACGGGACAGGTTGCGGGCGGGCCGCGTTGTCTGGCGGATCCATCCCGACTCTACCGCGCGCAGCCCGATCGCCGCGCGCAGGATCACGCCGGTCAGCCCCATGCCGCCCACCGTCCACCCGAAAAGATCGCTGTCTTGGTCCGGGCCGCAGCGGACGACCTTGCCGTCCGGGCGCAGCAGATCCAGCCAAAGGACGGTCTCGCCCATGGCGCCGTCGCGATGGTGGTTCTTTCCGTGCACATCGGCGGCGATCATCCCCCCAAGCGTGACGAACTTGGTTCCCGGGGTCACGGCGGGAAACCAGCCGCGTGGCAGGAAGGTGGAGATGATGTCCGCCAGCAGCACGCCCGCCTCGGCCTCCAGCACGCCGGTCTTGGCGTCGAAGGCCAGCATCCGGTTCATCCGGCGCGTCGAAAGTGTCATGGGCACCCCAAGCGCGCTGTCGCCATAGGCGCGTCCGTTGCCGCGTGCGATCACCGGCCCCTGGGCCAGAATCGCCACCGCCTCGGCCTCGGTTTCCGGGGAAGCAAGCGTGCATTCGCGGACCGGGTTGCGCCCCCAGCCCGACAGGGGGCGGGCGGGCGCTACCACAGGGTCGCGGCCACGGCGAGACCGGCCATGAGCGCCACGCAGACAAGGCTTTGCACATCCCGCAGGGCATAGACGATGGGATCGTCATGCATCCTCCCCCGGTGCGTGACCATGAAGACATGGCTCAGCCAGTAGAGCAGCACGCCGCAGATCCCCCAAAGGATCGACGGCTGCGCATATAGGTTCCGCACCACCGGGCTGTCGAGGTAGAGCACCAGCACCAGCACCGAGACATAACCGGACGCCATTGCCATCTGCGCCACCACGGGCAGGTCGGCGACGCGGTAGCCCCGCCCTGGCGCCTCTGTCTCGCCGCGCTGGGCAAGGTCGGCCAGTTCCGCCTGCCGTTTCACCGCGGCAAGCGAGAAGAAGAAGAAGATGGAGAAGGCCAGCAGCCAGACCGACATGGACAGCCCCACCGCCACCGCACCCGCAACGATGCGCAGGGTATAAAGTGCGGCAAGCGTCGTGATGTCGAGGATGGCGCGCCGTTTCAGCACAAGCGAATAGGCCAGCGTCGCCGCGAAATAGGTGACCATGACCGAAACGAAGGACCAGCCCAGCGGCAGCGCAAGCGCCAGTCCGCCCAGCAAGAGCCCCGGTGCCATGACGGCCCCGTGCGAGATGGGGATGGCGCCCGACGCGAAGGGACGTGCGCGCTTGCGCGGATGCGCGCGGTCCGCCGCAAGGTCGAGCAGGTCGTTCAGCACGTAGACGGCCGAAGCCACGAGCGAAAAGGACAGAAACGCGACAACGCCCGTCAGCACGGTGCCCATCGCGAACTGGTGCGCGGCCAGAAGCGGCGCAAAGACGAGAATGTTCTTCAGCCATTGCGTTGGCCGCAGCGCGCGCAAGTAGGCCGGCCCACGCGGGGCCGCGGTGGTCAGGTGCTCCGCCTCGGGGTCGAGCGCATCGACCTTGCGACGCAGGTCGGGCGCCGCATCCACCGTGATCGCACGTGCGGCATCACGCCAGATCGCAAGGTCGGCGCCCGCGTCGCCGATATAGGCGAACCCGCGTTCACCGTAGAGTTCGACAAGCAGTGCCGCCTTGGCCGCACCCTTGAGGTTGCGGGTGCCATCCGAACCGTGCACCTCGTCGAAAAGGCCAAGATGCTCGGCAACGCGCTGCGCCACGCCCTGATCGGCGGCCGTGACAAGCGCCACGCGCCCCCCCGCCGCGCGCCAGCCACGTACGTATTCGACCACCTGCGGCGTATAGGGCAGCCGGGCCACGTCGATCGTCACCCGCCCCGCCAGCATGGCCTTCAGCGCCGCGCGCCCCTGCCGCAGTGCCGACAGGGCCGCGAAAGGCGTGCGCCAGTCCAGCGCCAGCGCGGCCCAGAAGGTTTCGAACAGCATGTCGGACGACACCAGCGTGCCGTCCAGATCGACGGCCAGCACCGGCAGCGGGCCGGTTCCATCGGCGGAACTGTCCTTCATGTCGCGCATCGGTTCTCTCATTTGCCATTGAAGCGATAACGCATGGCGTTTTTCCTCGCCACCCCCGGGATTGTCCGAGACACACGTGCGGCTGACGCTACAGTCCGCTCATGCGCCGTATTCGCCCCCTTGCCGTCCTTTTGGCCTTGGCTGCCCTCGTTGCCGCCGGCCTTTCGCTTTTTGTGCTGGAGCGCGAGCGTTCCGGCATCCAGCGCGCGGGGCTGGTCCTCGCAGGGGCGCCGGCCACGCTTTACCGGCCACAGGGCGACGCCCCGGCCCCGCTGGCGGTAATCGCACATGGCTTTGGCGGATCGCGCCAGATGATGGAGGCGATCTCGCTGACGCTGGCACGCGCCGGGTTTGCCGCCGTGGCCTTCGATTTTCTTGGGCACGGGCGCATGGGCGACGCCATGTCGCCCGAGGTGACGGTGATCGAGGGCACGACGCAGGGGCTGGTAGAGCAGACCATCGCGGTGACGGCCGCGGCGCGCGCGCTGACGGGAATCGCCGGTGACCATGTCGCACTTGTCGGACACTCCATGGCGACCGACGTGATCGTCCGCGCGGCAGAGCGGATGGGCGGGGTTGATGCCGTCGTCGCGATCTCCATGTATTCCGACGCCGTGACCCCCACGTTTCCCGACCGCCTGCTGATCCTGTCCGGCGCAAGAGAGACCCGCCTGCGTGACGTGGCGCTGGACAAGCTTCGACAACTGGACCCGAAGGCAGAGGAAGGCGACACCGCGCAAGGCCCCGGCGGCACGGTCCGCCGTGCCGCGGTCGCGCCGGGCGTGGGGCATGTCGGCGTTCTTTGGTCCAGGGCAGCACTTGCCGACCTTCGCGACTGGCTGGCGGGCAGCCCGACGCCAGTGGCACGGACCGGTCCGTGGATCGCGATTCTGTTGGGCACCGTGCTGGCGCTTGCCTGGCCGCTGTCGCTGGCGCTTCCCGCCCGGGAATGGCGGCACCGGCCCCAGACCTCGCTTCGGCTGTTCCTTGCGGCCGCGATCTTGCCGGCGCTGCCTGCGACGGCGGCGGCGATCGTCATCGGCGGCGCCGTGCTTGGGTTGGCCGCCTTCGGCAAGCTGGCGGCGTTCTTCGCGGTCTTCGGGCTGGCGCAACTGGTCATTCTTGCGCGCGCCGGGCAGTTTCCTGCACGGCCAGATCCGCTGGCGGCGCTTGTCCTGCTTGCATGGGGCCTAGGGGTCTTTGCGGGGCTGCTCGACCGTTATGGCGCCGCTTTCCTGCCCACAGGCCCGCGGCTGGGCATCATGGCGACGCTCGGCTTGGGCACCCTGCCATTCGCCATCGCGGCGGCAACGTTGGTCTCTGGCGCGTCCTTCTGGCGGCGGCTGGTTGTGCATGTCGTGCCGGTTCTGGCGCTTGGGTTCGCGATGACCGTGCAGCCCACGGCACTTGGGATCAGCTTTACGGTCCTGCCGGTGCTTGTGCTGTACCTGCTGGTCTATGGAACGATGGCCCATTGGGTCGCCGCGCGGCGCGGGCCGGGGGGAACCGGTCCCGCGCTTGGCGCGATCCTGGCCTGGGCCATCGCCGCATCCACCCCGCTGTTTCTGGCAAACGCACCGTGATGATCGCACAGCAGCCGGCCGTCCGCGATCCTGCACACGATGCCCTGAGGCTGCCCCACGCCCCCCGGGGCGGGCCAACGGCGTCCTGGTCACAGCGGAACTGGCGTGCTCAGCCCTTGTCCTTTTCATCCCTGGGAGACCAGAGCGGCACGCCGGTGTTCACGGCCGCGCGCCCTATCATGTGCGCGCCGATCGGGGCCGTCAAAAGCAGGAAGAGCACGATCGCAACCGCTCTGATCGTGATATCTCCATCACCGAAATGAACCGCCGCCGCGATCACGATCAGCCCGCAGGACAGGGTCCCGATCTTGGTGGAAGCATGCATCCGGATCAGGACGTCGGGCAGGCGAAGAACACCCAAGCCCCCGATCACCGCAAAGATGCCGCCCGCAAGCACCAGTATGCCCGTCAGGATCTCGATCATTGGTCGTCCTCCGCTGCGCTGTCCGCTCCAGCCTGTTGAGTGGTCTCGGCCTTGCGCAGACGGGCCACGTTGCGTTCGGCGAAACGGGCCAGCGCGACGGTTGCCAGAAAGCCCACAAGCGCAAGAACCACCGCCACGTCCAGAAACGCCTGTTCGTCGAAACGGATCGCTGCCAGCGCGCAATAGGCCACGATCGCGACGGTCATCATGTCAAGCGCGACCACGCGGTCCGGCAGGCTGGGGCCGCGCGCCAGCCGGATCAGCGCCAGAACCACGCCCAGCACGATCAGCATGAAGCCGATCTCGATCGACAGATCCAGAAATTCAACAGGGGTCATGGGGCCTCCACCGCGTCGATCACCCAGCGTTCCATTCCATCCTTGAGACTGGCGCAAAGCGCCTCGGGGTCATCCGCGAACATGGCGTGAACCCGCAGGGTCTTGCGGTCCTCCGACACGTCAAGACTGAGCGTGCCGGGCGTCAGGGAAATAAGATTGGTCACAAGCAGGATCCCGGTATCCGAGGTCACGGAGAGCGGCATCTCTATGATGGCCGGCCGCGCCCGGTGACGCGGCGTCAGGATGTCCCAGGCCACATCCACGCTCGACACCACCAGTTCATAAAGGAACATCACGATCAGCCGCATCCACGCCAGCACCCGCCGGAAATAGCTGCTGGTGCCGATCAGCGGCTGGATCAACCACAGCACCCCGTAGCCGATGGCAAATCCCGTCGCCAGGTTCGCAATGGAAAGGGTGCCCGTCAGGGCAGCCCAGGCCACCGCGAGAAACAGGTTCATCGTGAAGACGTTCATCCCCTGCCTCCCAGCACGGTTTCCACATAGGGCGTCGGGTCCAGCAATTGTGCCGCCGCCCGTTCGGCGAAGGCGATGAACGGCTCTGGGAAAAGACCGATGAACACCGTCAGCGCGGCAAGTCCCGCAATCGGCGTCAGAAGGGCCCATCTCTGGCCCGCGGGCAGATCGGACACGCGCGGTTCGCGGCCCTCGGGGTGCGGTTCCCAGAAGGCCTGCGCCCAGATCTTGGTCATCGAATAGATCGTCAGAAGGCCCACGGCCAGCGCCACCGCCGCAATCACCCAGCCCTCGATTTCCAGGGCTGCCTTGACCAGCAGGAATTTGGCCCAGAAGCCCGAGAGCGGCGGAAAGCCCGCAAGCGAGAAGGCCGGGACAAGAAACAGTGCCGCCAGCAGCGGCGCCGAGGCATAAAGCCCGCCGATCCGCGACAGCGCGGTCCCGCCCGTCAACCGGTCGGCCACGCCGGCGATGAGAAACAGGTTCGCCTTCACGATGATATGGTGCACGAGGTAGAACACCGCCCCCACGATCGCCAGCGGCGTCAATAGTGCAAGCCCCAGAACCATATAGCCGATCTGGCTGACGATGTGGAACGACAGGATGCGGCGGATGTCACCCTGTGCCGCGGCGCCCAGAACGCCCGTCACCATGGTCAGGCACGCCACCCACAGAAGGATCGTGTGCGTCAGCCCGGTGTCATGATCGAAGACCAGCGTGAACATCCGGATCAGCGCGTAGACCCCGACCTTGGTCAAGAGGCCGGCAAAGACCGCCGATACCGAAAAGGACGGTGTATGGTAGGCCGCCGGCAGCCAGAAGAACAACGGAAAGACCGCCGCCTTCACGCCGAAGGCGATCATGAAGAGCATCGCGACAACGGTCAGAAGTCCCTGATCGGCGCCGTCGACGGCGCTCGACAGGTCGGCCATGTTCAGCGTCCCGGTCATCCCGTAGAGCAGGCCGATCCCCGTCAGGAACAGGATCGTCGACACCAGGTTCAGCGCCACGTACTTGATGCCGCCGTCGATCTGTTCGGCACGCCCGCCCAGCACCAGAAGCCCGAAGGACGCGATAAGCATCACCTCGAACCAGACATAGAGGTTGAAGAGATCCCCGGTCAGGAACGCGCCCGTCACGCCCGCGATCAGGACCTGGAACAGCGCGTGATAGCCCAGCCGTTCCTCGGCCGGTCCGATGTCCGCCAGCGCATAGACCGACACCGCAAGGGCGATGATGGCGGTAATGACGACCATGACCGCGGACAACAGGTCGGCCACCAGCGTGATCCCGAACGGCGCGGGCCAGCTGCCCATCTGTCCGGCAACGACGCCTTCGGCCAGGACCGCACGCATCAGCAGGCCAGCCGCTACGAGAAGCGCCGCGGAACCGGCCACCGAAACCCAGCGGCCCGATGCGTTCGCCCGCAGAAGAAAGGCCAGCACGGCCGTCGCGAAGGGGATTGCGATTGGAACCGCCAGAAGCCAGCTCATGCGCGGGGCTCCTCGGGTTCGGCCAGCCGCATCTTGTCTGCATCAAGCGTGCCAAGCGACGTCCATGCCCGGAACACCAGAACTATAGCGAAGGCGAAGAGGCCAAAGCCGATCACGATGGCCGTCAGAACCAATGCCTGCGGCAAGGCGTTCGCCACCAGCCCTGCGGGCACATCGGCGCCTTCGGCGATGAGGGGCGGCGCGCCCTCGGTCAGGCGGCCGGCCAGAAAGATCGTCAGGTTCGCCGCATTCGAGATCAGGACAAGCCCGAAGATGAATCGCAGCATATTCTGCGCAAGCATCAGGTAGACGGCGGCGGCGACAAGCGCGCCGATGGTCAGCGCCAGCAGCGATTCCATCAGATTTCCTCTTCCATCGCGAAGACAAGCGTCAGGATGGCCCCGAACACCACGAGGTAGACGCCGACATCGAACACCAGCACCGTCGACAGGGGCAGGCCCTTGTCGGTTTCCGTCGCGCCCAGAAACAGCCACTGGCCGGTAAAGAAGGGCTGGCCGAAAAGCGCCGCCAGCAGCCCCGCCAGAAGCGCGATGCCAAGGCCGACCATGGCAATCGACTGGGGCTGCACGCGAAGGGCCGCACGGGCGTCCGCCGTGCCAACGGCGACGGCATAAAGCACGAACCCCGTGGCGCCGATCAGGCCACCGATGAACCCGCCCCCCGGCTCGTTGTGGCCACGCAGCAGCATGTAGACCGAGAACACCAGCAACAGCCCCGCAAGATAGCGGGTGCCCGCCTTCAGGATCACGCTGTTCATCGTGCCGCCCCCCTGGTGGTGCGCAGAAGCGCGTAGGCCGACAGCGCCGCGATCACCACGACGGCGATTTCCCCGAACGTGTCGAGAGCACGGAAGTCGACGAGGATCACGTTGACGATGTTTCGCCCATACGCCTCTGGCCAGCTTGCGATCTCGAAATAGTCGGTCAGGCGCCGGTCGAGCGGGGTTGCCAGAACCGCCAGCAGCGTCGCCGTCACGACCCCGCCGACCCCGATTGCCAGCACGGCATGGCCGGGACGGAACAGCCGGGGGGCGTCATCGAGGCGCGGCAATCGCAGCATCGCCACGGCCACGAGGACGACGACAAGCGTTTCCACCAAGAGCTGGGTGATCGCCACATCGGGTGCGCCGAAAAAGATGAAGATCAGCGCCGTGCCGATGCCCACCACACCCAACGCCGCGATAGAGGTGATGCGGGACCCGGTCGTCGCGACCAGTGCGGTTCCCACCAGGATCAGGCCGCACAGCGCGGTGTGCTTCCATGTCAGCCCGGACAGGTCCACCGCCACCGGCGGCAGCCGCAATGCGATCACCGCGCCCATCCCAATCAGGACCGTCGAGAAGGTCGCCGTCATGTACCAGCTCATCCGGCCGGTCTGAAGCCGGCGCGTCTGCCAGGCCGCCAGCGATTTCAGGCCGTCCATGAAACGGTCCCACCACGGATCCATGCTGATTGTCGCCGCATCGGCCCGCGCCAGGGCGGCGCGCAGCGGGCGGTGAACCGCATAGATCACAAGGCCCAGGGCGAAGGTCGCGACGCTCAGGACAAGCGGCAGGTTCACCCCGGCCCAGATCTTCAGCTCTTTCGCCTCTTCCGACGTGCCGGTCAGCGAGATCACCGTCGGCGTCACCAGCGCCCGCTGAAGAAGGTCGGGATACAGCCCGAACACCGCGCCTCCCACCGACAGCAGGACTGGCCCGGCCAGCATCGGCCAGGGCGCCTCTGTGGCCTTGCGCGGCAGCACACCGCCGGCCGGCCGCCAGAACGGACGGAACGCCACAACGCCGGCAACCGCAAGCATCAGCGCATTGGCCAGCAGGACCGCCAATGCCACCAGCACGGGTTCCGACGCGACGGCAAGCGCGCCCGCGTATTTGAGCTCCTTCCCGATGAACCCGAGAAATGGGGGGAAGCCCGCCATCGACAGCGCGGCCAACGCCGCCGCCGCCGCGGTCACCGGCATGACACGGCCCAGCCCGCCAAGGATGTCCGACTCGCGCGTGCCGGTCGAATGGTCGATGCAACCCACCACCAGAAACAGCGCCGCCTTGTAAAGCGAATGAACGATCAGGAAGGTGGCGAAGGCCGTCATCGCATAGCCCGAGGTCTGGCCCAGAAACAGCACCAGCGTCCCCAGCGCCATCAGTGTCGTGTAGGCCAGCGCCTGCTTCAGGTCGGTCTGGCGCAGCGCCATGACGCTGGCGAAGACGGCCGTCACCGCCCCTAGTACCGTCAGCGACCAAAGCCAGACTTCGGTTCCCGACATCGCCGGGTGCATCCGCGCCAGCACGTAGACCCCCGCCTTGACCATGGTGGCCGAGTGCAGGAACGCAGACACCGGCGTCGGAGCCGCCATTGCGTTCGGCAGCCAGAAATGGAACGGCACCTGCGCCGATTTCGTGAACGCCCCCGCCAGCAGCAAAAGCAGGATCGGCAGGTACATTTGGTGCGCGCGCAGCGCCTCGCCCTCGGCAAGAATCGCCGAAATCTGCGTTGTGCCAGCCGCGAACCCCAGAAGGATCAGCCCGGCCAGAAATGCCAGCGCCCCGGCGCCCGTCAGAAACAGCGCCTGCAGCGCCGAACGCCGGCTTTTCTCGACGGTGTGCGAGAACCCGATCAACAGGTATGACGTGACCGTCGTCAGTTCCCAGAAAACGAACAGGACGATCAGGTCATCGGCCAGCACCAATCCAAGCATCGACAGCATGAACGCGGTCAGGAACAGTGCGAAACGCGCGTAGTGGGGGTGCCCGGCAAGGTAGGTGTTGGAATACAGCAGCACCAGCGTACCAATGCCCGAGATCAGCAGCGTGAAGGTCAGGCTGAGACCATCCACCAGGAATGAAAGGGCAATCCCCTGCGACGGGATCCAGTTCAACGACCAGACCAGCGCCTCGCCCCGGGCGACGGCCGGCAGAAACCCCAGGAACCATGCAAACAGCCCGGCCGCCAGCAGGATCGGCAACACCCCTGCCAAACCATTTCCGCGCAGGGCGCCTGCATTGTCTTCAGCGGCCATTTTCATGCACCTTCCTCTGCGGTGTCGCCTTCCATGGTCACAGGCGACACGAATCCACGCGGCTTGACGGTCAGCACGCTGCAACTGACCCGGTTCAGAACCGTTTCGGCCGTGTTGCCAATGAAGAAACCCGCGATGCCGGTCCGCGCCACGGTGCCCATAACGACCGTGTCGATGCCCTCGTCGGCAACATGCTGCGCGATTACGTCAGCCGCTACACCCTTGACATGAAAGGGGCGCAAGCGCTCGGCAAAACTTTCGTAACGGGCGAGGAGTTCAGCCAGCCTGGCGCCCGTCTCGGTCTCTTCACGCCTGAGGATCGCCGCAATCTCGGAGTCGGGGATCTTTACAATGCTGTGGCGCAGCGTTTCCTCTTCCTGCACGCACCATACGGTCAGAACATCGATCTTGGCATCATCCTGGGCCCCCAGCGAGGTCGCGAGGTCCATTATCGTCTTGTTGAGCGCAACGCGTACCGGGTTTTCCGCCTCGGCATCGACACAGGCCAGGATGCGGCTGGATCGCGGCCCGCTGCGCGAATTCAAGACCCAGACCGGGCACGGGCACTTGCGCAGCAGATGCAGATCGGGGCCCCGAAAAAGCGGGCGGTCAGGCGACAGGTCGGCCCCCTTGATGACAAGGTCATGCCCGTCCCGCAGAACGCGGCGGATGATCTCGATGAAAGGCGTGCCCTGACGAACGGACGTGCGCACCCGCAACCCTTCGTCCCTCAGCGGTGCTGCGATGCGCTCAATCCGGCTGCGGTGGGCTTCCAGAACCTGTTCCTCGATCTCCTGGCCGCGGGACCCCGGCAATGCCCCGAACAGACGGCCGAGTTCGCCCGGCGCCCCATCAACCACATCGATCAGGGTCACGTCGGCATCATTCGCCCGGGCCAGCCAACGGACCCTGTCCAGCGCATGGGCAAACGCGCTGCGGTCGTCGCACACCACCAGTAAGTTCTTGAACCGCCGCATGACCTGCTTGTTCCCGCGCCTTCCGAGTTATGCAGATGGGATGCGTGCCTTATTGATCCAATCGAATTTCAGGCTTTTTCTGATAGTTTTTCTCTATTAGACTGCTCCGTGATGCCCACACTTCAACAGCTTCGATACCTGGTCGCCGTTGCCGACACGTTGCACTTTCGACGCGCGGCAGAAGCCTGTCACGTGACCCAACCGACCCTTTCGGCACAGATGAAGGAGCTGGAGGCGAAACTTGGCGTCGAATTGGTCGAGCGCACGCGCGCGCGCGTGATCCTGACGCCCATTGGCCGCGACATCTCGGATCGCGCCCGCCGGGTCTTGCGTGGGGTCGATGACATCCGAGACACCGCGCGCATCGGACGATCCATGCTGGAAGGCGTGATACGAATAGGCGTCGTGCAGACGCTTGGTTCCTACTTTCTGCCCCTGATCGTTCCGGATCTGCACGAAAGCCATCCAAAGCTCGGTCTCTACATGCGCGAGGACATGCCCGACATGCTTTTGCGCGGGATCGAAGATGGCACGCTGGACCTCTTGTTCTTCCCGCTTCCCCTTTCGCGCGCCGACCTGGAGACCCGGTCACTCTTTCGCGAACCGATCCATGTGGTGACGCCCCATGATCATCGCCTTGCCCGGGAGGACTCGATCGAACCCGGTATGCTGCAAGGCGAAACGATCCTGTCCCTGGAACCCGGCCACAAGCTGTATGACCAGGTCCGCGCGCTGTGCGAGGACTACGGCGCCGAACTGTCACACGACTACGAAGGTACCAGCCTTGACACATTGCGCCAGATGGTCGCCATGGGCATGGGGCTTTCGCTGATGCCCGCGCTCTACGTCAAGTCCGAGGTCGCGCATCAGGACATCGTTGTAGCCCGCCCCTTTCGCGGCACCCCGCCCGCGCGCACCATCGGCATGATCTGGCGCAAGGGCACCGCGCGCGAACCGGAATACCGTGCCCTTGGCGGGCTGATCTGCGAGATTTTGCGCCGCCGGGCCCCAGAGATAACGGTGCTGGGTTAGGGCACTGCGAAGCACAGCGCGGGTATTCTGACTAATTTGATCGGAAAAAGGTTGCAAACGGCTCGCAAGTCTGTTTCTGACTAGTTTAGTCAGAAACACCCACAATGGAGTTCCCGATGTCTTGCACCACCAGAACGTCCACACTCGCGCTTGCCGCGGCCGCCGTCCTCGGCAGCGCGGTGTCGGCGTTCGCTGACGGAGAGGTCAACCTTTATTCCTCGCGTCACTACGACACGGACGAACGTCTCTACTCGGACTTCGAAGAGATGACGGGCATTCGCATCAACCGGATCGAAGGCAACGCCGACGAGCTTATCGCGCGCATGGTGGCCGAGGGCGACAACTCTCCCGCCGATGTCTTCCTGACCGTCGATACCTCGCGCCTTGAACGGGCCAAGGATGCGGGGCTGTTCCAGAGCGTGGAGTCGCCGATCCTCGAAACCCGCGTGCCGGCCTACCTGCAGGATGAAGACAACCAGTGGTTCGGCTTCTCGCAACGCGCGCGCATCGTGTTCTACGACAAGGCCGAAGTCGCCAACCCGCCGCAAACCTACGAGGATCTGGCCAAGCCGGAGTATGCCGGTCAGATCTGTATCCGGTCCTCGTCGAACGTCTACACGCAGACCATGACCGCCGCCTTGATTGCACATCTGGGCGAAGAGGCGACCAAGGCCTGGGCAGAGGCTGTGGTGGCCAACTTCGCCCGCGATCCGCAGGGCGGCGACACCGACCAGCTGCGCGGCATCGTTTCGGGCGAATGCAACATCGCCATGTCCAATACCTACTACTTCGGGCGCGCGGTCCGAACCTCCGTGGACGGGCTGTCCGACAGCCTTGACATGATTGGCTGGGTCTTTCCCAACCAGGACAGCTTTGGGGCGCACATGAACCTGTCGGGCGGCGGTGTTGCCGCACATGCCCCCAATCGTGACAACGCCGTGAAGTTCCTGGAATACCTCGCCAGCGCCCAGGCCCAGGAATACTTCTCCGCCGGCAACGATGAATACCCGGCCGTGCCCGGCGTGGCCCTCAGCCCCTCGGTTGCTTCGCTTGGCTTCTTCAAGCCCGACGACCTGGACGCGTCGATTATCGCCGACAACATTCCGGCCGCCCAGAAACTGCTGAACGAGGCTGGCTGGGAATAACGCCCACGACCAGAAGGAAACAAGGGAGCGCGGCAAATGCCGCGCTCCCGTTTTTTCTGTGATCGTGCAGGCCCGTCTTCGCTGGCAGGACCTTTGCGCCCCGGGCCCGTTCGCCCGCGGGCTAGCCCGCGCGCCGGATGCGCCGGATCAGCAGCACCACCGGAAGCAGCCCCAGGCCAACGATCACCAGGCTTGGCGCCGCCGCCCCGTTCAGCCGTTCGTCCGAAGCCAGACGGTGCGCCTGCACCGCCAGAGTATCGAAATTGAACGGCCGCATGATCAGCGTCGCAGGCAGTTCCTTCATCACGTCCACGAAGACGATCAGCCCTGCGGTCAGCAGGCTGGGACGCAAAAGCGGGACGTGAACCCGCAGCACGGTGCCCCAGACCCCCTGTCCCAGCGCGCGCGACGCGGCATCGATGTTCGGACTGATGGCGGAAATCCCGCCTTCGTAGGCCCCTATCGCCGCAGCCATGAAACGGATCATGTAGGCCCCGACCAGCACCCAGATGGACCCCGTCAGCAACAGCCCGGTCGAAATGCCGAAACGCGCCTCCATCATTGCGTCAAGCGCATTGTCGAAGGCCGCGAAAGGCACCAGCAGGCCCACCGCGATCACCCCGCCGGGCACAGCATAGCCAAGCCGCGCGACATACAGCGTAGAAAGCGACAGGCGGCCCGGCACCGCACGCTGAAAGCTGCCAAGAAGCATCGCGGCGGCAACTGTCAGCAGGGCCGCGACCGTGGCGAGCGTCAGTGAATTGCGGATGAACCCGATATAGCGCCGGCCAAGCAGGTCCTGCTCGGACCCGATCGCCATCGCGAAGAGCGCGATGGCAGGGATCACCGCCCCCGCCAGCACGGGCAGGGCGCAAAGCAGCATCGCCCCCCAGCGGGCGCCCCCCGACAGGGGCATCCGGGCCATGCCCTCGACCCTGTGCCCGGCGTGATAGCGCGCACGGCCCCGACTTATGCGCTCCAGCAGCGCAAGCAACAGGGCAAAGGACAGAAGGCCCAGTGCAAGTTGAGCGGCCCCCGTACGGTCGGCCAGCGAGAACCAGCTGGTGTAGATGCCGGTGGCAAAGGTCTGCACCCCGAAATACGACACGGTGCCGTAGTCTGCGATCGTCTCCATCGTCGCTAGAAGCACGCCAGAGGCAATCGCAGGCCGCGCCATGGGCAGCGATACCGACACAAAGGCCTGAAGCGGCGTGCGCCCCAGCGCGCGTGCGGCAAAGAAAGTCGTCGCGCTCTGGCTGACAAAGGCCGCGCGCGCCAGCAGGTATACATAGGGAAACAGCACGATCACCAGCATCGCCGCGGCCCCGCCGACCGAGCGGATCTCGGGGAACCAGTAGTCGCGCGGCCCCCAGCCCGTCACCTGCCGCAGCGTCGATTGCACGATGCCGGGATGGTCAAGGATGTGGGTATAGGCATAGGCCATCACATAGGCAGGAAACGCCAGCGGAAGCACCAGTGCGACCTCGAACGCCTTGCGCCCCGGGAACTCTGTCATCACGACGAGCCATGCCGCGCCCGTACCGATCAGAAAGGTGCCGATGGACACCAGCACCACCAGCACCAGCGTCGTTCCGACGTAGCGGCCCAGCACCGTGTCCATCAGGTGGCGCAGGGTGTCGCTTTCGGCCGAAACGGCGGCAACCAACACGGCAAGATGCGGCATGAGGCAAAACAGCCCCAGCACCACGGCACCCGCCGCCAGTCCCCGTTCGCGCAGATCCAGATGCCGCCGTGCCACGCCGTCGCTCCCTTACCTGGCCGTCCACCGGGCTTGGGCAATCTGACCGCGACTGTCAAGAATTCCACCTGACGCAGGCATAGGTGATTGCATCCTGCCGCGGGGCGCGTTGAAATCCATGCATGGCTGGACAGACCGACACCATTCTCGCCGCGATCTTCCGCCTGATCGAGGACGGGGATCTGAACCCGGGCGACATCATCGACGAACAGGGGCTAATGAGCGCGCACGGCGTGTCGCGCACGCCCTTCCGCGAGGCCCTGATCCGACTGGAAACGGCGGGACTCGTGACGCGGTCTCCCCGCAAGGGTGCCGTCGTCTTCCGGCCCACGCTGGACCAGTTTCTTGCGATTCTGGAGCTTCACGCGAGCCTTGAGGGGTTGGCCGCGGGGCTGGCGGCACGCCGCCATTCTGCCGCCGCCTCGCAAGAAATCGAGGCCGCCACGGTCGCCTGCGAGTCGCACGCGCGCAGCCACGCCGAGACCGCGCCGGATGCCTACTACCAGCTGAACCTGCGGTTCCACGAAACCGTGGCCCGTGCCGCAGGCAATGATTTCCTGCTGGATGACCTGAAGACACAGGCGCGCAAGCTCATGGCCTATTACCGCGCCCGATACGGCTATGCCGGGGCGATCGCGCAGTCAGCGCGCGATCATCGAGACATCGCCACGCTGATCCTGGCTCGCGATGCAGACGGCGCCGCGGCGGCGATGCGCCGCCACGTCCAGTTCGACGGCACCACAGCGCGCGACCTTCTGTCGGCGCTGCAGGCCTGATCCGGCCCGCGAAGGCCGGCCGGGCAACGCTAGGCCGCGCGGCCCATCTTCTCGCCGCGGTTCGGCCGGCGCCGCGGACGGCCGGGACGTTTGGCGCCCTGCTTGCGCGCCGGCTGACCACTGGCCCAGCTTTCTCCACCGACGACCGGGATACCGGCCTTCAGAAGCTTCTCGACGGCGCGAAGCTCTGACATTTCGTCCTTCGAGCAGAAGGCCACCGCCTGCCCCGACGCCCCTGCCCGTGCGGTACGCCCTATCCGGTGCACATAGTTCTCGGCCACGTTCGGCATGTCGTAGTTGTAGACATGGGTCACGTCGGGAATGTCGATCCCCCGCGCCGCCACGTCCGTGGCGACCAGCACAGTCACTTCCGCAGAGCGGAAGGCCCGGATGGCGCGGTCTCGCTGGCTCTGGTTCTTGTTGCCGTGGATAGAGGCGGCGTCGAACCCGGCCGAGACCAGCTTCTTCATAAGCCGTTCCGCACCGTGCTTGGTGCGCGAGAAGACCAGCGCACGCTGGCCCACATGGTCCGACATCAGCTGCATCAGCAGCTCTGTCTTTTCCTCTTGTGGCACGAAGTGCAGCGACTGCTGCACCTTGTCGGCGGCCACGCCGCGCCGGGCGACCGCGACCTCGACGGGATCCTTGAGGAACTGCGCCGACAGGTCGGCCATCAACTTTGGCATCGTGGCCGAAAACATCATGGTCTGGCGATCGCGCGGCAAAAGCGGCACGAGCCGGCGCAGGGCATGGATGAACCCCATGTCCAGCATCTGGTCAGCCTCGTCGAGGACAAGAAAGCGTGTCTGGTCCAGCCGAACCGCCTTGCGGTCCAGCAGGTCGATCAGGCGACCGGGCGTGGCGATCAGCAGATCGACGCCCTTGCGCATCGTGTCGATCTGGCGGCCAAGCGACACGCCGCCCACGACCAGCGCCACCCGCAGGTGGCTGCCGCGCGAAAACGCGCCAAGGGTATCGGCGATCTGCTTGGCAAGCTCGCGCGTCGGCGCCAGCACAAGGCCCGTTGCCGACTTGGCCTCGGGCGCCTGTCCGCTGGACATCAGCGCGTGAAGAAGCGGCAGGCCGAAGGCCGCGGTCTTGCCGGTGCCGGTCTGGGCAAGGCCCATCACGTCACGGCCCTTCAGCGCGTGCGGGATGGCCTGCGCCTGAATCGGCGTCGGAGACGTGAAGTTCAGCGTCTTGATCTGTTTGAGAAGCCGGGGCTGAAGCCCCATCGTGGCGAAATCCATTGAATCCTTTCGGCGGGCATCATGCCCGCATGTTCTATGACCCGGCGCCATAGCGGCATCGGGAAGCGTCAGAGTGCCCTTGGCCAAAGGACCCGGGCTGCCTCCTCGCGTGATGTGGGAAACGGTGAACGCACGCTTTTGGGCATGGGCGCCAACTGCTCACGCGGCAGCACGTCTGCGTTCGCTGCCCTACTCGCCGCCCCTGCATGACAAGTCAAGCAGATTCGCGAGAAGCTCGTCCGAACCTGACCTTGGGCGCACCGGCCAGCGGGGCGTTTCAGGCATTCCACGGGAATCTCTGGGCCCGCGACACATCGAAGTCAGAATCGATCCGCGCGCCCGGGGTATGGACCCGGTCTTCGGCAAGGGCCGCGATCAAGGGCGCCTTGCAGGTCAAGGCAGAAAAGAAGCGCCGGCACGGTGATGAGCGTCAGGGACGCCATCACTTCACCCCAGGCGGTGTTCGGCTGAAAGACGTGCTGAAGCCCGACCATCACGGGCCGATGGCTTTCCTGCTGCACCACGATATGGAAACACAGGTCCTTCTCGTACATCATCAGGAATTTCGGGATCGCCGCCATGGCCGGCACCGGCCCGGCAAGCGGCATCACGACCCCTGCGGGAACCTGCCACCAAGACGCGCCCTCGATGCGTGCGGCCTCGATCAGGTCTGGTGGCAGGCCCTTGAAATACTGCACGAAAAGGAAGGTCGCCAGGCCGCCGGCCATCTAGCGAATGATCTGGACGCGGGACGTGTTGAGCCTCCCGAACTTCAGCCCGTCCATCCCGATCCGGGGCAGCTTGGACGATGAACAGGTCAGGCCGGCCGGCAGCCGCGGGCCTGGCTGGAGCAAGACAGATCGCGCCGGTGACGAGGCCGACGAGACCAGAGCGGTTCGAGCGCGTCGTGCGGGCCGCCGACGACGGGACATAGGCCAGCTCGGCAATCGCGCGTCCACGGGCCCCGCGGGTCAGCGGCCCCACAGGGCCGTCGCCTTACGGCGCGCGGCTGACGTCCTGGGCGACACGTTGGCCGCCCTTGCCACGCCATGGACCGGGGACAATGTCTCCCTCTCACGCGCCGGGCAAAGCCGGATGACACCGATGTCACACCCTGGGCGGTCGTCAGTCGAGAGCTCTGCGGGCACTGTCAGCGGACCGCGGGCGAATCGGGGTCAAGACCTTGGAAGCAGGTGGTTTTGGCCCTGCGGCATCGCGTCGGCGAAATGTCGGCATCGCGTCGGCGCCGGGGCGGTGCCGGGGCGTGGTTTACGCCGCGCGCGCCCCGGTCACCGATTGGATAAGGTCACGGCGCAGCAGGTAGGGCCGCGCCGGCAGGCCGTAGAGACGGGCCACGCGCTCTGCGGTCTCGGCCGGGCTGGCGGACGCGTGCAAGAGCACCGGCGCGAGAGCCGGAAGCGTGCGCGCAAGATCAAGCCGTGCCGGCCAGCCGAGCGCCATGAGCGCCATCGGCCCGGGATAGAGCGTTTCGCTCCATGCGCCTTCGGCGAGGATCAGTTCGTGCCGTGGCGTCAGCAGGTGGACATACTCGACCGCGCGGACGTCCCTGTCGGCACGCGCGACCTGCGGACCCAGGACCTCGGCCATGTGACAGGCGCGGATCAGCCTGTCGTCCCGCAGGAAGGCATGTTGCGGCGAGACCCAGAGGCGGCGCGCGTTGCCCAAGGCCCCCTTGCGCACCAGCACGGGCCGCAGTTCGGGCGCGTTGCCTAGGTCGGACGCGGAGAGGCAGCGCCGCCCGGTCCAGAGCACAGGCTGAAACCCGTTGTCGCGCGTGAGCAGGCGGTCGCCGCGGCGGATGTCCTCGACCGGGACAGCGCCATCGGCCGTCTGGATCAGCGTGCCCGGCGTGAAGCACGGGATGCCGATAGAGGCCAGTTCGGCGAGATCGTCGACCTGTTCCATGGTCACGCCCTTGAGCGTGATGGACGTGCCATCCGGGAAGGTCAGCACAGCGTTGCCGCCCAGATCCTCTGACACCGTGACGTCCCAGCCGCGCACAGCGCCGCCAGGGCCGTTGCCGGTGGTCATCCCGGAAACGTCGACCTGATCGTTGGTGAAGCCGTCGACGTCGGCGTCGCCCATGTCGAAGTCCACGATGGCGTCGTCCCCGCCGCCATCCTCGATCACGAAGGTGTCGTCACCGGTGCCGCCGTGGAGTTCGTCGTTGCCGGTGCCCCCGGTGATGGTGTCGTCGCCTTCGTTTCCGAAAATGGTGTCGTCGCCGGCACCGCCGAAAAGGTCGTCCGCGCCGCCGGGCTCTGCAATCAGCTGGATGTTGTCGAGCTGGACGCCATCGACGTCGATGGGACCGATTTCCTTGAATTCCAGCCGGTTGCTGCCGTCGCCAGAGCCGCCTGTCAGCTCGAACGTGAAGCTTTCCATGCCGCCTTCGACGGGATCGATGGTGGCCACCAGTTCGCCGCCCCAGTAGACCTCGACCGCGTTGTTTCCGCCGACGACGTCACCGGCATCGAAGGTCAGCGTATAGGTTTCGCCGGTCACGACCCCGGCGACATCCTGATAGACATGCAGGTTCGAGGGGCTGCCGCCCATGTCGAGGACATGGCTGCCTTCGGTGGCGAAGGTGCCGCCCTTGCCATCGGTATGAAGGTCGAAGTCGCCGCCGCTGTAGTCCGTCCAGCCGGTGATGGAGCCGACGCCAAGATCGCCATAGCCGACGGGGACAGTGCCCGTCAGGTCCTCGAAGCTGCCGTTGACGATCAGGTTCCCGGGGGGCGTGGGGTTGTCGCCGTAGATGATGTCGGCCTGATCGCCACCGGAGATGGTGTCGGATCCCGAGTTGCCGTAGAGCGTGTTCTCGCCCGTGCCGCCGTCGATGGTGTCGTCGCCTGCCCCGCCCTGCACCGTGTCGTTGCCGCCGCCAGATCCGATCCGGTCGTCGCCGGTCCCGCCGAACAGGGTGTCGATGCCACTGCCCGCGTTTATCGTGTCGTTGCCCGCGCCGCCGTCGACGGTGTTGGTGCCGGCCCCGGCGTCGGCGACGTCGTCGCCGCCACCCAGCGCGAAGTCATTGTCATCGCCGCCCCAAGTCAGGTTCTCGACGCCGTCGGACCCGTCGATGATGTCGAAATGGCTTATGCTGCCGCTGGCGAGGTTGGTATCCGTGCCCACCACGGACGGCGATCCGACCGAGAAGGTCGTCACACCGTCATCCATGTTGATGGTGCCGGTCCCGACGTCGATGCCGATGGAGAAGCTGCTGTCGAGCGCGGTCAGATCGAGGGTGTCGTAGTTGCTGGTCGAAATGGAGGACCAGAACGCGGGATCGTTCCAGTTTGCCGGGGTCACGACATAGGTGGTCATAGAACAGCGTCCTCGTTAACCGCATCAAATCAACCGATCCGTGGACAGTTGCCGGTCAACAATAGGTTTTGTTTGGCGCGATCGGGGCAATTCGAGGGCGCAGGGCCGGGCGCGGGTCAGTCCCCCCGGGCGAGGCCGTAGGAGCCGAAGCCCGCCATGGTTTCGGCGATGGCGGCATCATCAAGAAGCACCGGGCCACCGATCAGGAGCGACTGGTAATACTGGCGGGCGATGGTTTCGAGTTCGACTGCGCGCCACAAGGCCTTGTCCAGCGTCTCGCCCATCGCGATCATGCCGTGGTTGGCCAGAAGACAGGCGGTGCGGTCGGTCAGTGCGTCGAGTGCAAGGGCCGAGAGCGCGGCGGTGCCGTAGGTGGCATAGCCCGAACAGCGCACGTCGTTCCCGCCGAAGGCCGCGATCATGTAGTGGCAGGCAGGGATCGGGCGGCGCGCGACGGCCAGCGTCGTGCAATAGGGCGGATGGGCGTGGACGACGGCGCCGATGTCCGGCCGTGCGCGCAGGATGTCGCGATGAAAGCGCCATTCGGTCGAGGGTTTGCGCGGGCCCGTCCATGCGCCGTCCTCGGCGGCGGTATCCAGGGGCATCTCGGCGATCATCTCGGGCGTCATCGCGTCATAGGGCGTGGCCGAAGGGGTGATGAGCATGGATGCCCCGTGCCGGACCGAGACGTTGCCGGACGTGCCCTGGTTCAGGCCGCTGGCGGTCATGGCAAGGCAGGCGTCGATGATCGCCTGCCGGTCCGCGGCCTGGCCGGTCACATTCATGCGAAGGCAATGTCGACGGTGCCGAAGCCGCCGAAGTCGGCCGAGATGCGGCTGCCCGGCGGGCATTCGATGGGGCGGATGAAGCTGCCCGACAGGATCACCTGCCCCGCCTCCATCCGGCCGCCGAACTCTGCCAGGCGGCGGGCGAGCCAGACAAGGCCCATGACCGGATCGTTCAGGACGCCGGCGCCAAGGCCGGTTTCCTCGACCGTGCCGTCGCGGCTGACGATGGCGCCGATCCAGCGCAGGTCCTGCGCGCCGGGCGCGGCGCGCGTGGCGCCAAGGACGATGCCGGCATTGGCGGCATTGTCCGAGATGGTGTCGGTCACCTTGCGCGGCTGGCCGGTGTCGGGGTCGGCGCGCAGGATGCGGGTGTCGAGGATCTCGAGCGACGGGGCGACGTATTCGGTCGCGGCGAGGACATCCTTTCGCGTGACGTCGGCCCCGCCCAGCGGGGATTTCAGGACAAAGGCGATTTCGGCCTCGACGCGGGGCTGGATGAAGCGGCCGGCGGGCACGGTGGCGCCAGAGGCAAAGTCCATGTCTTGGAACAGGACGCCGGAATCGGGCGTGTCGATCTTTAGCGCGTCCTGCATGGCGCGGCTTGTCAGGCCGATCTTCCAGCCCATCACCGTGCCGCCCGCCGCCATCTTGCGCTCGACGAAGGCGTCCTGCACGGCGTAGGCGTCGGCCAGCGTCATGCCGGGGCATTTCACGGACAAGAGCCCGATCTGCCGGCGGTCGCGTTCGGCCTCGAACAGCGCGGCGCCGGCGGCGGCGTGTTCCTCGGGCGTCATGCCTCGTCCTCGACGGGATTTCGAAGGCTGCCGATACCGTCGACCTCGACCGTGACCTCATCGCCGGGCTTCAGCCAGATCGGCGGATCAAAACGGGCGCCCGCGCCGGTTGGCGTCCCGGTCAGGATCACATCGCCCGGAACGAGCGTGGTGAAGGTCGATATGTAGGAGATCAGCATGGGGATCGGGAACATCATCGAGGTGGTGCGGTCGTCCTGCCGGACCTTGCCGTTGACACGGGTCACAAGGCGCACGTCCTCCAGCTGGTCGCGACTGTCGAACGGGACAAGCCACGGGCCGATGGCGCCAGAGCCGTCCCAGTTCTTTCCTTGCGTGACGTTGAACTTGGCGTGGCGCACCCAGTCACGGATCGTGCCCTCGTTCGCCAGCGTCATGGCCGCGATGTGGGACCAGGCCCGCGCCTGCGGGATGCGGCGGCCGCCACGGCCGATGACGATGGCAATCTCGCCCTCGTAGTCCAGTTTTTCGCTTTCGGGCGGGCGGATCAGGGGGCGTTCATGCCCGGTGAACGAACGCGGGAAGCGGATGAAGAGCGAGGGGTTCGGCGGCGCTTCCTGCCCGTCCTTGTATTCCTCGTTGCGGTTGGCGTAGTTCACGCCGACGCAGATGATCTTTTCGGGATCGGGGATCGGAATATCCCAGTCGAAGGTGCCGTGCGGGTGGGTCACGGTGCCATTGCGCGCGGCATCGAGGACGACCTCTATCGCCTCGGCCTCGATCACGTTTCGCAGGGTCGGCCAGTCCGGGTATTCCTGGCTGAGGGCGATCATTCCGTCCTCGACGGGGACACCCCAGAAGGACCGGCCGGCGGAGCGGAAGCTGGCAAGACGGCGCATCATGGCGCGACGATCGGCTGGGCGGCAAGCCGCGAGGGTTGCGGGGCGAGACCGGTGAAGAGCGTGCCTTCCTCGAACCAGCTGCGCGGGGCGGGCGCGCCCCAGAGCGTCTGGCGCTGCGGGTCCTTCAGATCCCAGTGGATCGGTTCGTGATCGGGGTCCACGGTCTGGTAGTCCGAGGCGTAGATTTCCGTCCGGTGCCCGTCGGGGTCGCGGATGTAGAGGAAAAAGGCGTTCGAGATGCCGTGCCGTCCGGGGCCGCGTTCGATGCTGCCCACGTAGCCGGTGGTCGACATCAGGTCGAGAAGGTCGATGATGTTCATGGGATGGGCCGTCCAGAAGGCGATGTGATGCAGGCGCGGGCCAAGCCCGTTGGTGAAGGCCATGTCGTGCACGCCGCCCTTTCGGTGCATCCAGGCGGCCCAAAGCTTTTTCGTCTCGGCGTCCTCGGTGTATTCGGTGACGCGAAAGCCCATGTCGTTCCAGAAGGCGACGCTGGCGTCCACGTCGGGCGAGAAGCAGTTGAAATGGTCGATGCGCAGCGGGCGCACGCCCTTGTAGAGCGCGTATTCCTGGTGGATCGGCGGCAGGCGCTCCATCTCGTGGTAGAACTCGATGGGCAGGCCGTGCGGGTCGGAACTCGCCAGCGTGCGGCCCTGGAACGGGCGGTCCACCCATGCCACCGGGCGGCCATGGCGGGCCAGCCAGTCGGCGGCGTGGTCGAGGTCGGCCTCTGACCAGACCTTGAAGACCACGGCGGTTGCGGCCGGCGCGGCGGCGCGGCGCAGCACAAGGCAGTGGTGGCCACGCTCCTCCATCGCCCGCAGGGTCAGCATCTGGCTGTCCTGGTAAGTGACCTGAAGGCCCAGCATGTCGACGTAGAAGGCGCGCGAGGCGTCGAGATCGGTCACATGGAGTTCCACGTGGCTGAGCCGGATGGTGTTGAAGGCCGGATAGAGGTTCGGGGCGGGTACGGGCACGTCTGGTCTTCCTTTGTCGATTGCGCCAGCCCGGTTCAGACCGGGAAGATGACGTTGGTCTGGCCGGTTCCCGAGGACGGGAAATAGGGGGTCACCACCTCGCACGGGCGGTCGTAGGCATCCCAGCCGAGCGCCCCGTAAAGCATGGCGGTGTCATGCATCGAGCCTTCGCCGCAGCAATGTTCGGCATATTCGGGCAGCATTTTCAAGAAGGTCGCGTGATCGCCGCGCTGCCACATGTCGAGAACGTGCAGATCGACCTGTCGGTTGAACTCGGAACTGATGGTGAAGGTGCCGTTGTTGGCGGCATAGTCGCGGTTGGGCCAGATCTTGTGGCTGAGCGAGCCCGAGGCGACCAGGAGGACCTTGCTGTCCGACGCCTCGACCGCGGCGCGGATGGCCTGCCCCACCACGCGGCTCTCCGCGTGGTCGTGGACGGTGCACCAGGCGGCGATGGAGACCACGCGCATCCTGTGGGCACGCGACATGAAGCGCATTGGCACCAGCGTGCCGTATTCCAGCTCCAGGCTGTCGAGCTGGTGCGACAGGGTGTGGACGCCCATGTCCGTCGCCACGGCGGCGATGGCGTCGCCAAGCGCGGGGTGGCCGTCGTAGTCGTATTCGAGGTTCTGGATGAACTGGGGAAACTCGTTCGAGGTAAAGAGCCCCTTGAAGCGCGCGTTGGCGTTGATGTGAAAGCCCGCGTTGATGACCCAGTGGGTATCGCAGATCACCACGGTATCGGCGCCGAGCGCGGCTGCGCGGCGGGCGATCTCCACATGGCCGTCGATGGCGGGCTGGCGGGTGCCGTGGATCGGGCCCTCCTGTTCCGACATCAGCATGGTGGGCACGTGGGTGCATTTGGCGGCCAGAACGATTTCGCCCATGATCTCGGTCCTCCCTGCCGGTGCGGGCGGCCTAGCCGCCCAGTTTCGGGATACGGTGCGCCGTGGTCGAGAACGCCACGTTGCGGGTTTCCATGTAGAAATCGAAGGACCAGTCGCCGCCGTCGCGGCCGATGCCGCTGGACTTCATGCCGCCGAAGGGCGTGGGCAGGTGGCGCAGGTTCTCCGAGTTCACCCAGATCATCCCCGCCTCCATCGCGTCGGAGAAGCGCAGGGCACGGGTGACGTCCGAGGTCCAGAGATAACCGGCGAGGCCATAGCCCACGTCGTTGGCCATGCGCAGCGCCTCGGCCTCGTCCGAGAACGGGATCGCGGTCAGGACCGGGCCGAAGATTTCCTCTTGCGCGATGGCCATGTCGTTGGTTGCCCCGGTGAAGAGCGTGGGCTTGACCCAGCAGCCGGTGTCGCCCCAGGCCTCTCCGCCGGTGGCGATGGTGGCGCCCTCGGCGCGGGCGGTGTCGAAGTAGGACAGGACCTTGGCCCGGTGCTCGGGCGCGATCAGCGGGCCGATCACCGTGTCGGGGTCCAGAGGGTGGCCGACGCGGATGTTCGCGGCCTTCTCTGCCACGCGGGCGGTGAAGGCATCATAGACCGTGTCCTGCACCAGAAGCCGCGAGGACGAGGTGCAGCGCTCGCCGTTCAGCGAGTAGATCATGAAGACGGCGGCATCGGCGGCGCGGTCGAGATCGGCGTCGTCGAAGACCACGACCGGGTTCTTGCCGCCCAGTTCCAGATGCACGCGTTTCAGCGTCGAGGCGCCCTGCGCCATGATCGCCTGGCCCGTGCGGCTTTCCCCGATGAAGGCGATGGCCTTGATCGCGGGATGTTCGCACAGCGCCTTGCCTGCCGTCTCGCCGAACCCGTTGACGGTGTTCCAGACGCCCGGCGGCAGGCCGGCGTCCTCGGCGATTTCCACCAGAAGCCGGGCGGTGAGCGGCGACAGTTCCGCCGGCTTGTGGACGACCGTGCAGCCGGCGGCGAGCGCGGGCGCGATCTTCCACGTGGACAGCATGAAGGGCGTGTTCCAGGGCGTGATGATGCCCACCGGGCCGATCGGCGTGCGGCTGGTCATGTTGATCTGGTTCGGGCCGTAAAGCGACTGGCCGTCGCGCGCCTCTGGCGCCTTGTCGGCGTAGAAGCGGAAATTGTCGGCGCCGCGCAGCGCGGCCTTGGACATGAAGCGCAGCGCCTGCCCGGTGTCGAGGCATTCGGTCAGGGCGATTTCCTCGGCCCGCGCGACGATGGCGTCGGCGATGGCGTGCAAGAGGTCACGGCGTTTCGCGCCCGGCATGGCACGCCATTCCGGGAAAGCGTCGCGCGCGGCCCGCGCGGCGCGGTCGATGTCGGCGGCGTCGCCCTCGGCCACCTGCGCCAGCGGCGCAAGATCGACCGGAGAGCGGGTCTCGAACATGCGGCCAGAGGCAGCGGGCACGGCCTGCCCCGCGATATGGTTCAGACAGCCGCCCGACCACCGCTTCAGGTAGCGCCCCGCCTTGTCCAGGTTTTCGTCGAGCGTTGCCATAAATCCCCCCACGCAATTGATTAACGTGTTAAGAAGTGATGTCGTCGCTGTCAAGCACCACGTCGTCCACGGCTTCGATCGCGCTGCGCAATTCGATCAGCAGGTCCAGAAGCATGTCCATCCTGTCGCGGCCATAAACTGCCTCGATCCGCGCATAGACGGCCTCGGCCGTGACGGACATCCCCTCGAAGACCGCGCGCCCCTGGGCGGTGAGGTCGACCCGCTTGCGCCGCCCGTCGCCATCGGCCACGCGCTGCAACATGCCGCGCGTCTCCAGCGCCTTGAGGATGCGCGACAGCGACGGCGGCATCAGCACGCAGCGTTCCGAAAGCTCTCCAGCGGTCAGCGCGCCGTCCTCGGCCAGTTCGCGGATCACGCGCCACTGTTCGGGCGTGACGCCATGCTGGTCGAGGTGGCCGCGAAAGCTGCGCATGGTCGCTTCGCGCGCCCGAAGGAGCGCGATGGGCAGGGCGCGGTCGGTGTCACGCATCGGCGTCCGCCCGCAAGGCGGCATGTACCGTGTTCCATGCCTTTCGGCTAAGCCCGGGGTCGATTTCCACGATTTCGAGGCTGAGCATGAAGGGCGTGGTCACCTGCGGTTCAAGCAGGGCACGGGCGGCGGCATAAAGCACGTCGGCGACCTCTGCCTTGGTGTCGTCGCTGCGCCCTGCCCCCATGCGCACGATCATGTCGAGGAAATGGTGATCGCCGCCGTCGGCGATGGCCTGCGCATCGGCCTCGAACCCGCGCACACGGATACCGCCGAGGGGAAAGACCCCGGAGGCCAGCATGGCATCGCGCATTCCGGACGCGAAACCGTCGAGATCGGCCATGCGGCCAAGGCCGCGGGAATATTCAAACGACAAATGCGGCATTCGCAAACCTCTTCATATTTGAACATGACCCGCGCGGCGCGGCTTGTCTACCTTTGGCGGGCCCGCCGGAGGACGTGCGCGCTAGGCCAGCCAGAACGCGGCGTAGGGCGGCAGGTGCAACTGCCCGTCCTGCGGGCTGACGGGGGCATCCGCCAGCGCGCAACGAAAGGCGGTGACGCCCTGCGCGGCGGCCCAGTCCGCGGACAGGACGCGCCATGTGTCGGTCAGGTTGAAGATGCACAGAAGCGGCGCGGCCGGGGCGGCGCGGCGGAAGGCCAGGATGCCGGGATCGGCGGCGTGGCACACCAGCGTGGGATACTGGGCGTGCAGCGCCGGCGTGGCGGCGCGGCGGGCGAGGATGTGGCGCAGCCCGTGCCAGACGCGCGCAGCAGGGCTGCCGCCGCCGGACTGCGCCGCGGCGGCGGCGGGCCAGTCCATTTCGGGGCGGTGCAGCCAGCGGCTGTCATGGGCATGGTCGGGGTCGTCGAGATAGTGCCAGTCGTTCAGAAGGGCGATCTCGTCACCCATGTAGACCAGCGGGATGCCCCCGTAGCTGGAGATGAGCGCATGACCCATCAGGATGCGCGCCACGGCCATGTCGGCAAGGCCCGTATCGTCCAGCGCCAGCGCCTGTTCCAGACCGGCGAGCGAGGCGCAGGAGCCGCTGATGCGGCGGTCGCCGGTGGCCTCGTTCACCTGAAAGAGCGCGCCGCGCGCGAAGCTGCCGGGAAAGCGGCCCTCGTAGAATTCCGACAGGAAGGCGCGGTGTCCGCGGCCCGACAGGCCCGCGGCGGCGGCGTCCTCGTCCGTGACGGCCCAGCCGATGTCGTCGTGGCAGCGCAGGTAGGTGGCGTAGGTGGCGTTGGGCAGGACGGGCGGGAAATGGGTGTCCAGCACATGCGCCATCATGCGGGCATCGCGGCTGGCCAGCGCCGACCAGATCTGCACCATCAGGCTGTTGTGATAGGCAAGGTTGCCTTCCTTGCCGCTGTGCTCGCCCTGACCGAGGTAGGGGATCATCTCGGCCGGGCCGACGATGGCCTCGTGCAGGTGGATGACCGAGGGCGCGACGATCCGGCTGGCCGCGCGCAGGGCGTGGAGGATCGTGTGAACCTCTGGTTCCGACTGGCAGCGGGTGCCCATGCGCTTCCACATGAAGGCCACCGCGTCGAAGCGCAGGACATCGACGCCGCGGTTGGCGAGGTAGAGCATCACCTCGGTCATTTCGAGGAACACCCAGGGGTTGGCCCAGTTCAGGTCCCACTGGTGGGTGTTGAAGGTGGTCCAGACCCAGGCGTTCAGGTCCTCGTCGAAGGTGAAGTTGCCCGGCGCGGTGTCGGGAAAGACCTCGACCAGGGTGCGGTCAAAGGCGCGCGGTGCGGTGTCGTCGTCGAAGACGTGGAAATAGTCGCGGTAGCGCGCCTCTCCGGCGCGGGCGCGGGCGGCCCATTCGTGTTCGCGGGCGGTGTGGTTGAGGACAAGGTCGATGCACAGGCTCATCCCCTGAGACCGCAGGGCGGCGGCCAGCGCCTGAAGGTCGGCCATGCTGCCGAGGCGGGGATCGGTGGTGCGGTAGTCCATCACGGAATAGCCGCCGTCGCTGTCACCCGGCCTGGGGTGCAGGCAGGGCATGATGTGGACGTAGGTGATGCCAAGGTCTTGCAGATAGCCGATGCGCCTGGCCACGCCGCGGAAGTCGCCGGCGAAGCGGTCGGCGTAGAAGACATAGCCCGCCATGCCGGGGCGCTGGAACCAGTCGGGTTCGAGATCGCGTTCGAGGTCCAGCCACTTCAGCGCGTCTGGCCGGGCCTCCCACGCGGTGCGCAGCGCGGCGTCGAGCGCGTCGCAGAAGTCGCCGTAGTCTGGCCGGTCACCGTAAAGCCGCGCCAGCATTCCATACAGGTCGTCATGGCTGCGCCGCAGCCGCATGTCAAAAAGCCGCGTATCGCCCGCGACCGAAGCCTCGCCCGTGTCCTTCATCTGTCGCGCAGCCCTCCCTTGCCGACGCGTGCGGGCGGTCAGGTCACCACGTCGGGCGTGGTGCGGCCGACCTTGTCCGCGATTCCGGCAAGTTCATGCGCGGCCCGGATGACGGGCGCAAGTGCTTCCTGCGGGTCGCGGGTCAGCCCGTCGGGGCCATCGGCGTGGTGTTCGAGGTATAGCCGCAGCGTCGCGCCGCTGGTCCCGGTGCCCGAAAGGCGCATGACGGCGCGGGCGCCGCCCTGAAAGGTCAGGCGGATCCCCTGCCCCGCCGAGACAGAGCCGTCGACCGGATCGGTATAGGCAAAGTCGTCCGCGGCGGCGACGGTGAGGCCCGCGGCGGATGTACCCGGCAGGCCCGGCAGACGGGCGCGCAGATCCTCTATCATCGCGGCGGCGGCATCGGCGTCGAGCGACTCGAAGTCATGGCGGGAATAGTAGGTGCGGCCATATTCGGCCCAGTGTTCCGCCAGAAGCTCTGCAACGCTCTTGCCGGTCACGGCAAGGATGTTGAGCCACATGAGCACGGCCCAGACGCCGTCCTTTTCGCGTACATGGGACGAGCCGGTGCCAAAGCTTTCCTCGCCACACAGGGTCACGCGGCCTGCGTCCATCAGGTTGCCGAAGAACTTCCAGCCCGTGGGCGTCTCGAAGCACTCGATCCCGCGCGAGGCCGCCACGCGGTCGACGGCGGTCGAGGTGGGCATGGAGCGGGCCACCCCCGCCAGCCCCCCGGCATAGCCCGGCGCCAGATGGGCATTGGCCGCGATCACGGCAAGACTGTCGGAGGGCGAGACATAGGTCTGCCGTCCCACGATCATGTTTCGGTCGCCGTCTCCGTCGCTGGCGGCGCCGAAATCGGGGCCGTCCCCGGCCCAGAGCTTTTCCATCAGGTCCGAGGCCCATGTGGGGTTGGGGTCGGGGTGCATCCCGCCGAAATCCGGCAGCGGCGTGGCGTTGACCACGCTGCCCGGTGCGGCGCCAAGACGGTTCTCGAGGATCTCGCGCGCATAGGGGCCGGTGACGGCGCACATGGCGTCGAACCGCAGCCGGAAGCCGCCCGCGATCATGGCGCGGATGGCGCCGAAGTCGAAGAGCGTTTCCATCAGGTCGGCGTAGTCGGCCACCGGGTCCACGACGGTGACATGCATGTCGCCCAGCATCTGCGGGCCGGGAGTGGCGATGTCGATGTCCTGCACTTCGGCGATGCGGTATTCGGTCATCCGCCCGGTGGCGGCAAAGATCGCCTCTGTCACCTGTTCCGGCGCAGGGCCGCCGTTTGGCGTGTGGAACTTGATGCCGAAATCCTCGTCCGGGCCGCCGGGGTTGTGGCTGGCCGACAGGATGATGCCGCCATCGGTCTGGTACTTGCGGATCAGGTGCGAGGCGGCGGGGGTCGACAGGATACCGGCCGCGCCCACGATCACCTTGGCCGCCCCGTTGGCCGCGGCCATGCGCAGGATCACCTGCACCGCGCGGTCGTTGAAATAGCGCCCGTCGCCCCCCACGACATAGCTTTTCCCGGCCGCGCCGCCGGTGGCGTCAAAGACCGCCTGCACGAAGTTTTCCAGGTAGTGGTGCTGCATGAAGACCTGCGTCTTCTTGCGCAGGCCGGACGTGCCGGGCTTCTGCCCGTCGATCGGCTGGGTCGGGATGGTCATCAGCGTCATTCGGGCCTCCTTCAGGCGGGCGTTCGGGCGTAGGCAAGCACCGCGTGCGCCGGCGCGGTGATGGTGCGCACGGTCAGGCAGGATGGGCCCGCGTCGGGTCGGGTTGTATCAAGGATCTCTTCCCAGGTCAGGCCCTCGGGGCAGTCGGGCAGCGTGACCTTGACCGCCTCGCCCGCATTGAACACCGCAAAGATCACATCGTCGGAGGCGGCGTAATCGGGCGTCTGGGACGAGGTGCGGATTTCCACGCAAAGCGCGGTCCAGTCGGGGTTGTGCCAATCCTCGGTCGCGGGCACGCGGCCATCGGGCAGGCGCCAGTAGAGATCGGGGATGCCGTCCTTCTGGCGCGGCAGCGAGTGCAGGAAAAGCCGCTGGCGCAGCACGCTGTGTTCGCGCCGCATCCGGGCCAGCCGGGCGACGAAGTCGGTCAGCGCGGTGTCGGGATCGGACCAGTCGACCCAGCCGGTTTCATTGTCCTGGGCATAGGCGTTGTTGTTGCCGCCCTGGCTGTTGCCATGCTCGTCGCCGGCCAGAAGCATCGGCGTGCCCTGTGACAGGAAGAGCGTTGCCAGCAGGTTGCGCTTGCGCAGGTCACGGGCGGCGCGGATGCGGCGGTCCTTGGTCGGTCCCTCGACGCCAAGGTTGTCGGACAGGTTCTCGTCCTTGCCGTCGCGGTTGTCCTCGCCGTTGGCGGCGTTGCGCTTTTGCGTGTAGGTCACGAGGTCGTGCAGCGTGAAGCCGTCGTGCGCGGTGATGAAGTTGACCGACGAGGTGGCGGCACGGCCCAGCCGGTCGAACTCGTCGGCGGAGCCCAGAAGCCGCTTGGCCAGAAGAGGCGTCATGCCCGCGTCGCCGCGCCAGAAACGGCGCACGTCGTCGCGGAACTTGTCGTTCCATTCGTGGAACGGATGCGGCCAGCCGCCCAGCTGGTAGCCGCCCGGGCCAAGATCCCACGGCTCGGCGATCAGTTTGACCCCGGCCAGCACCGGGTCCTGCCGGATCGCATCCAGAAAGCCCGAGCGGCGGTCGAAGCCGTGCGCCTCGCGCGCAAGGACGGTGGCGAGATCAAAGCGGAAGCCGTCGACGTGCATCACCTCGACCCAGTAGCGCAGGCTGTCCATCACCATGCGCAGCACCATCGGGTGCGTCAGGTCCAGCGTGTTGCCGGTGCCGGTGTCGTCGATGTAGTAGCGCCCGTTGCCTTGCAACCGGTAATAGCTGGCGTTGTCGAGGCCGCGGAAGGCAAGCGTGGGGCCAAGCTGGTTGCCCTCTCCGGTGTGGTTGTAGACCACGTCAAGGATGACCTCGATCCCGGCGGCATGGAAACGGCGTACCATGCTTTGGAATTCCCAGATGCCGCCGTTCGACATGTAGCGCGGCTCTGGCGCGAAATAGCCGATGGGCTGGTACCCCCAGTAGTTGCTGAGGCCTTTGTCCACGAGGAAACGGTCGTCGAGGAAGGCCTGCACCGGCAAAAGCTCGACCGAGGTGACGCCAAGCCGCGTCAGGTGATCGAGCATCGGTTCCGAGGCAAGCCCCGCGAAATAGCCCGCGACGGAGGGATCTACGCCGGGATGGCCGCGCGTCAGGCCCTTTGGGTGCGCCTCGTAGATCAGGGTTTCGGACCGCGCCACGCGCGGCGGCCTGTCATCGCCCCAGTTGAAGCTGGGGTCGATGACCACCGATTTCGGCACGTGCTGTGCGCTGTCGCGTCGGTCGAGCGTCAGGTCGGCATGGGGCGCGGTGGCCATGTAGCCGTAAAGCCGGTCGGACCAGCGCAGCGGGCCATGCAGCTTCTTGGCGTAGGGGTCCAGAAGCAGCTTTTGCGGGTTGAAGCGGTGGCCGGCCTCTGGCGCATAGGGGCCGTGGACACGGTAGCCGTAGCAGGTGCCGGGGCGCAGATCGGCCACATAGACGTGCCAGATGTCGCCGTCGCGTTCCTTGACCGGGATGCGCGCCAGTTCCTGTGCGCCGTCGCGGTCGAAGATGCAAAGCTCCACGTGGTCGGCATTGGCAGAGAAGACGGCAAAGTTCACGCCGGCGCCGTCGAAGGTGGCCCCAAGCGGATCGGGGCGCCCGGCCGACAGGCTGTGCCCGGGCAGCCGGGTCGGCAGATCGGTGCGCGCGGGGCTCACCCCGGAAGACCCTCGTAAAGCGCGGCATAGGCGGCCGATGAGACCTCCCACCCCAGGGGCTGGCGCATCCCGGCGCGCTGAAGCGATTTCCACACAGCAGGGTCTGCATGAAACTGGCAGAGCCGCCGCAGCGCCTGGCGCAGCGCCAGCGCGTCGGTTGGATGAAAGACAAGCCCCGTGGCCGTGCCGGCGGCCAGCGCCATGGGGTTGGCGGTGATGACGGTGTCGGCCAGCCCGCCGGTGGCGGCGACCACCGGAACGGTGCCGTAGCGCAGGCCATACATCTGGGTCAGGCCGCAGGGCTCGAACCGCGAGGGCACCAGCACCGCGTCGCCGCCCGCGAACATGCGGTGCGACAACGGTTCGTCATAGCCGATCCTGACGGCGACACGGCCGGGATAGGTGGCCGCGGCACGCTGCATCGCGCCTTCAAGCCCCGGCTCGCCCGAGCCCAGCACCGCCAGCCCGCCGCCCGCCTCGATGAAATCGGGCAGCGCGGCCTCGATCAGGTCGATGCCCTTCTGCCATGTCAGGCGGCTGACGACGATGGCAAGCGGCCCGGGCACCTCGCCCATGCCGAAGTCCTCGATCAGGGCGGCGCGGTTGCGGGCCTTGCGGCGCATGTTGCGCGCGCCGTAGGGCGTGATGTGGGGGTCGGCCTCTGGCGACCAGATGGCGGTATCGACGCCGTTCAGGATCCCGTGCAGGTCGCCCGCGCGCGCCGCGATCACACCTTCAAGCCCCATGCCGAAATCGGGGCGCATCAGTTCCTCGGCATAGCGGGGGCTGACGGTGGTGACGGCATCAGCGGTGACAAGCCCGGCCTTGAGGGTGCTGATCTGGCCGAAGTATTCCACCGCACCGGGGTGGAACGCCTCTGGCGGAAGCCCCAGAGCGTCCAGCCGGTCGGCGGGCGTCACGCCCTGGAAGGCGATGTTGTGGATGGTGATGACGGATTTCACCGGGCTGCCGGAATAGCGCAGGTAGGCGGGCGCAAGCCCCGCCTGCCAGTCATGGGCGTGCAGGACCTGCGGCACCCAGCCGTCCGACAAGGCGCCATCGGCCACCGCCTGCGCCGCACGGCACAGCGCTGCAAAGCGTTCGGGGTTGTCGGGCCAGTCGCCGCCGGGGCCGGAATAGGGCCCGCCGGCGCGGTCATAGAGATGCGGCGCGTCCAGAAGCAGGATGTCGATGCCGGCCGCCTGACCACCCAGGATGCGCGCCGGGCCGCCGTAAAGCGTGCCGAGATCGGCCAGCGTCTGCGCGTCGGCCAGTTGCGCAGCCAGCCCCGGATAGGCGGGGATCAGGACCCGCATCTGCCAGCCCTGCCCGGCCAGCGCGGCGGGCAGCGCGCCCACCACGTCGGCCAGCCCGCCGGTCTTGACCAGCGGCGCGCATTCCGAGGCAACAGACAGCACCCGGCCCGTCATTGCCCTGCCTCCCTGCCCTGCGGATCCGGCGCGCCCATGTCGGCCCTATCCCAGCACCGCCGCGCGGGCGTCGAGCATTTCCTGCGTTATCAGCGTGATGCCGCCTTCGCTGACGCGGAACCAGCGGGCGTCTTCCTCTGGATCCTCGCCCACCACCAGCCCCTCGGGGATGATGACGCCACGGTCGAGCACGCAGTTCTTGAGCTGTGCCTTGCGGTTGACGTGCACGTAGGGAAGCACCACCGCGTATTCGAGCGACGAATAGGAATGGCAGTGGACCCCGGTGAAGAGAAGCGAGTTGCGCACCTCGGAGCCCGACACGATACAGCCGCCCGACACCAGCGAGGACACCGCGCTGCCGCGGCGGTCGGCTTCATCGTGGATGAACTTGGCGGGCGGCACCGCCTCTGCATAGGTCCAGATCGGCCAGCTGGTGTCGTAGATGTCCAGCTTCGGGATGAAGTCGGTCAGGTCGATGTTGGCCTGCCAGAAGGCGTCGATGGTGCCGACATCGCGCCAGTAGGGTTCATCCTCCAGCCCGGTCTTGACGCAGGAATCGGCGAAGAGATGCGCCCGCGCCTTGCCGTTCCTGACGATGGCCGGGATCAGGTCATTGCCGAAGTCGTGGCTGGATTCGGGGTTGTTGGCGTCCTCGATCAGCAGCTTGCGCAGGAAGTCCCAGTTGAAGACGTAGATGCCCATCGAGGCCAGCGCATGATCGGGGTCGCCCGGAATGGCGGGCGGGTCCTTGGGCTTTTCCAGAAAGGCGGTGATCGTGCGGTTGGCATCCACATGCATGACGCCGAAGGCCGTCGCCTCCATCCGCGGGACGGTAAGGCAGCCCACGGTCACGTCCGCGCCGCTTTCGACGTGGTCGCGCAGCATCAGTTCGTAGTCCATCTTGTAGACGTGGTCACCGGCCAGCACGATGACGTAATCCACGTCGTAGCTGTCCACGATGTCGATGTTCTGGGTCACGGCGTCGGCGGTGCCGCGATACCACATGTTCTCGTCCACCCGCTGGCTGGCGGGCAGGATATCGAGGTATTCGTTGCGCTCGGCGCGAAAGAAGTTCCAGCCGCGCTGGCAGTGGCGGATCAGCGAATGGGCCTTGTACTGGGTGGCGATGGCCATCTTGCGGATGCCGGAGTTCAGCGCGTTGGACAGCGCGAAGTCGATGATCCGCACCTTGCCGCCGAAATAGACGGCCGGCTTTGCGCGCCGGTCAGTCAGTTCCTTGAGCCGGCTGCCGCGCCCGCCCGCCAGCACGAAGGCCATTGCGCGGTTGGAAAGTCTGGTGTTCACGGACGGTTGCATGCGGGTCCTCCCCTTCAGCCCGGTGTCAGCATGATCGCGGAAAGCGGCGGCACGTTGACCGGCGCCGAGTTCAGTTGCCCGTGCCACGGCGTGGCATCGGCGGTGACGGCCCCCATGTTGCCGCGCCCGCCGCCGCCATAGGCGGTGGCGTCGGTGTTCAGGATCTCGCGCCACTGGCCGCCCTGGGGCAGGCCGACGCGGTAGCCTGTCCGCTCCATCGGGGTCATGTTGACGACCACCACCACGGGCGGGTCGCCGACACGGCCGCGCCGCACCCAGGCATAGACAGAGCGGTCGGCGTCACCTGCTTCAAGCCAGACGAAGCCCTCGGGGCGGCAGTCGTTGACATGGAGCGCGGGCGTGGTGCGGTAGACCGTGTTCAGATCGCGCACCAGCCGCCGCAGCCCGTCGTGGCGCGGATCGTCCAGCAGGTGCCAGTCGAGCGAGGCGTTGTGGTTCCATTCGGCCCACTGGCCGAACTCGCAGCCCATGAACAGAAGCTTCTTGCCCGGATGCCCCCACATGAAGCCATAATAGGCCCGCAGGTTTGCAAATTTGTCGGGGTCGCTGCCGGGCATCTTGGCCAGCATGCTGCCCTTGCCGTGAACGACCTCGTCATGGCTGATCGGCAGGATGAAGTTTTCCGACCACGCGTAGTGCAGGCCGAAGGTCATCTGGTGGTGATGGTGGCGGCGATAGACCGGGTCGCGCGACATGTAGTCGAGCGTGTCGTTCATCCAGCCCATGTTCCACTTGAAGCCAAAGCCCAGCCCGCCGTGATCGACGGGGCGCGACACGCCGGGATAGGCGGTGGATTCCTCGGCCGCGGTCAGGATGCCGGGAGCCTCGCCGTAGCAGACGCTGTTCATCCGCTGGAACAGCGCGATCGCCTCGTAGTTCTCGCGCCCGCCGTCTCGGTTGGGGACCCATTCGCCGTCCTTGCGGGAATAGTCGCGGTAAAGCATCGAGGCCACCGCATCGACGCGCAGGCCGTCGGCATGGAATTCTTCCAGCCAGTAAAGCGCGTTCGAAATCAGGAAGTTCGCCACCTCTGTCCGGCCGAAGTTGTAGATCAGCGTGTTCCAGTCCTGGTGGAAGCCCTCGCGCGGGTCGGCGTGTTCGTAAAGCGCGGTGCCGTCGAATTGCGCCAGCCCGTGAACATCGGTCGGGAAATGCCCCGGCACCCAGTCGAGGATGACGCCAACACCCTTCTCATGGGCATAGTTGACCAGTGCCGCGAATTCCTGCGGCGTGCCATGGCGGATCGTGGGGGCGAAAAGGCCGATGGGCTGATAGCCCCAGCTGCCGTCGAAGGGATGCTCGCTGACCGGCATCAGCTCGATATGGGTGAAGCCCATGTCGGCGGCATAGTCGACCATCTGGCCCAGCTCGAAATAGCTGAGCGGGCGGCCCCCGTCGGCGCGTTTCCAGCTTCCAAGGTGGACCTCGTAGATCGACACGGGCGCGTCGACGGAATTGCGCGGCGCGCGGCTGGCCATCCAGTCGGCATCGGTCCAGTCGGCGCCAAGGCGGCGTACCACGCTGCCCGTGGCCGGCGGATGCTCGCTGCCAAATCCGACCGGGTCGGCCTTTAGCGGCAAGATCGCGCCGCCCGCGGCGCGGATTTCGTACTTGTAGACCGTGCCCTCGGCCATGCCGGGCACGAAGAGTTCCCACACGCCGGTGGCGCCGCGCCGGCGCATCGGGTGGCGTCGCCCGTCCCAGACGTTGAAGTCGCCCACGACCGAGACGCGTTCGGCATTGGGCGCCCAGACGGCGAAATGCACGCCCCTTGTGGCCTCGTGCGTCATCGGGTGGGCGCCCATCACCTGCCAGAGGCGGCGGTGCGTGCCCTCGCCCAGCAGGTACTCGTCCATCTCGCCCAGCACGGGGCCAAACCGGTAGGGATCGTCCCATGTCCATTCGGCGCCCTGCCCGCGTGCGCGCAGGGTGTAGGCGCCGGGCACGGGGCCGCAGAACAGGGCGGGCACCCCCGCGACAGGGGACAGCGCAACCTCGCCCGCGGGCGTCAGGGCGTGGACGGTCTCTGCACCCGGTTGCAGCACGGTGACGGTGCGCACGCCGCCCCGCTCATGCGGGCCGAGCACCGCGAAGGGATCGCCGTGGGCCCCGGCCGCGACGGCGGCGGCGGCCCCGATGTCGAGGCCCGTTGCCATGTCCTGCGGTGTGCTGGGCATCCGTTTCTCCCGAAGCTCAGAGCGCGGGGTCGACCGACCAGATGTCGGCCATGTAGCCCCGTATCGTCCGATCGGACGAGAAATACCCCATCCGTGCGGTGTTCAGCGCCGCCATGCGCGTCCAGCGTTCGGCATCCCGCCACGCGTCGTCCACCCGGTCCTGCGCGGCCGCGTATGCGGCATAGTCCGAGGTTACCAGAAAATAGTCGTGGTTCCACAGCCGATGCAGCATCCCGTGATAGCGCTCCGGTGCATCGGGGCTGAAGCGGCCCTCGGCGATCAGTTGCAACACGTCCTGAAGCTCTTCGCAGGCCTCGATGGCATGGCGGGCGTGTTCGACGTCGCGACGGCGGGCGACGACCTCTTCGGCGTCGAGACCGAAGAGAAAGAAGTTCTCTGCCCCCACCTGTTCGCGGATTTCCACGTTCGCACCATCCAGCGTGCCGATCGTCAGGGCGCCGTTCATCGCGAACTTCATGTTGCCGGTGCCAGAGGCTTCCTTTCCGGCGGTCGAGATCTGTTCCGACAGGTCGGTGGCCGGGATCAGCTTTTCGGCCATCGAGACGTTGTAGTTGGCGGGATAGACCACCTTCAGCAGGTCGCGCGTGACCGGGTCGGCGTTGATCGTGTTGGCGACGTCGTTGATGAAATGCACGATCTCCTTGGCCACGGCATAGCCCGGCGCGGACTTGCCGCCGAAGATCTTGACGCGCGGCACCCAGCCGGCACCGGGCTTCGCCCGCATCCGGTGCCACAGGCCCACGGTCTGAAGGATGTTCATCAGCTGGCGCTTGTACTCGTGGATGCGCTTTATCTGGACATCAAAGATCGCGTCGGGGTCCACGGCGATGCCGGTCTCTGCCCCGATCCAGTCCGAAAGACGCGCCTTGTTCTGGCGCTTGGCGGCGGCGAAGGCGTCGCGGAAGCCCGCGTCCTCGACATGCGGTTCCAGCCCGCGCAGGCGGTCGAGGTCGGATTCCCAGCCCTCGCCGATGGTGTCGGTCATCAGCCGCGACAGCGCCGGATTGGCCAGCCTGATCCAGCGGCGCGGGGTCACGCCATTGGTCTGGTTGACGATCCGGCCGGGATGCAGGCGGTTCAGGTCGGCGAAGACCGTTTCCTTGACAAGCTCGGTGTGCAGCGCCGAGACGCCGTTGACCTTGTGCGACATGACGAAGGCCAGATCGCCCATGTGAACCTCGTTCTGGCGCACGATGCCGACGCGGTGCGGGCGGTTGGGCCAGGTGCGGCGGTGCCAGCTGTCGATGCGCTCGATGATTTCCATGTGGCGCGGCAGCGTCTCGCCCATCAGCCATGTGGACCAGCGTTCCAGCGCCTCTGGCAGAAGCGTGTGGTTGGTGTAGCCCAGCACCGCCTGCGATACCTCGATCGCCTCGGCGAAGGGGACGCCGTGGTTGTCCATCAACAGGCGCATCAGTTCCGGCCCCGCAATGGCGGGGTGCGTGTCGTTCATCTGGATCGCGACATGGCTGGCTAGGCGCCGCGCGTCGTCATGGGTCGTCATGAAGCGGCGCAGGATGTCCTGAAGCGCCGCCGAGGTCATGAAGAATTCCTGCTTGAGCCGAAGTTCCTTGCCACGTGGCGTGGTGTCATCGGGATAAAGCACCCGGCTGATCGTGCGCGCCAGCGCCTCTGGTTCGGCGGCGGCGGTGTAGTCGCCCGCGTTGAAGCGTTCCAGATCGAACAGCGTCGTGGGCCGCGCCGACCAGAGCCGGAGCGTGTTGGCCCACCTGCCCTGCCAGCCCACGATGGGCGTGTCATAGGCGGTGGCGATCACGCTTTCGCCCGGCACCCAGCGGGCACGCTCGCCGTCGTGTTCGACATGGCCCTTGAAGCCGATCTCGTAGGCGACCTCTGGCCGCTCGAACTCCCACGCGTGGCGCTGCACCAGCCAGTCCTCTGGCGTCTCGACCTGTCGCCCGCCCTCGAAGCGCTGGCGGAAAAGGCCGTGTTCATAGCGGATGCCGTAGCCGTGGGCGGGCACGCCAAGGGTGGCCATCGATTCCATGAAGCAGGCGGCCAGCCGCCCCAGCCCGCCATTGCCGAGCGCCGCGTCGGGCTCGTCCTCGACCAGCGCGCGGAAATCGATGCCGTGGCGCGCCAGCGCGGTTTCGGCCGCCTCGCGCAGGCCAAGGTTGATCGCGGCGTCCTCCAGCAGGCGGCCGATCAGGAATTCGAGCGACAGGTAATAGACCCGCTTGCGGTCCTGCCCGTAGGTCTTGCGCGTCGCCTCGAACCACGGGCCGACGATGCGGTCGCGCAGCGCATAGGACAGCGCCATGCGCCAGTCGTATCGGCTTGCGTGGGCCGCATCCTTGCCCAGCGTATAGGTCAGATGCGTCAGAATGGCCGATTCCAGCTCGGCCGGGGAAAGCAGGGTATCCTTCACGGTCGCACCCATGTTGCTGCGTTCCGCTTGACCTAGCGCGACAGCAGCAATGGGAAAAGCGCTAATGTTGCAAGGCACGTTAGCGCTAGCATCATACGTGGCAATTAGGGCGCGCCGGGGCGCCGCGCCCTAGATGAAGCGGTTCACCAGGTTTTCCAGCCTTTCCTGCCGGCCCGAGCGGGGCTGCGGGTCGAGGGGCTCGCGGCGCACGCATTCGTCGCAATGCTCCAGCGTGGCGCGGGTCAGAAGCGCCTGGGCGTCGTCGGTGTCCCAGCCCGCGTAGCGCTCTGCACGCAGGCGTTCGAGCGTGCCGTCCTCCAGCATCGCGGCGGCGGCCTTGAGGCCCCGCGCGCAGGCGTCCATGCCGCCGACATGGGCGAGGATCAGGTCTTCGGGGTCGAGCGACTGGCGCCGCAGCTTGGCGTCGAAATTGGTGCCGCCGGTGGTGAAGCCACCCGCCCTGAGAACCTCGTAGAAGGCCAGCGCCATTTCCGGCACGTTCACCGGGAACTGGTCGGTGTCCCAGCCCGACTGGTAGTCGTTGCGGTTGATGTCGATGGATCCGAAGATGCCAAGCGCGGCGGCCAGCGCCAGTTCATGTTCAAAGCTGTGGCCGGCAAGGATGGCGTGGCCCTGCTCGATGTTGACCTTGACCTCGCCCTCCAGCCCGAACTCCTTGAGGAAACCGTAGACCGTGGCGACGTCATAGTCATACTGGTGCTTGGTGGGTTCCTGCGGCTTGGGCTCGATCAGCAGCGTGCCGGTGAAGCCGATCTTGTGCTTGTAGTCGACGACCATCTGCAACATCCGCCCCGCCTGCTGGCGTTCGCGCGCAAGGTCGGTGTTCAGAAGCGTCTCGTAGCCTTCACGCCCGCCCCACATGACGTAGTTGGCACCGCCCAGCCGGTGGGTGGCGTCGAGGCAGGATTTGATGGTGGCGCCGGTATAGGCAAAGACGTCCGGGTCGGGGTTCGTCGCGGCCCCGGCCATGAAGCGGCGGTGCGAGAAAAGGTTCGCGGTGCCCCACAGAAGGCGGGTGTCCGTGGCTTCCATCTTCTGGCCGAAATAGTCTGTGATCTCGTCCAGCCGCGCGGCGGATTGGGCGAAACTGTCGCCCTCGGGGCGCACGTCGGCGTCGTGGAAGCAGAAGAAGGGCTGGCCGAGGCGTTCGAACATCTCGAAGGCGGCATCGGCCTTCAGGCGCGCCATCTCCATGCTGTCCTGCGGATACCACGGCCGGTCGAAGGTGCGCCCGCCGAAGGGATCGCCCCCCTCCCAGGCGAAGGAATGCCAGTAGGCGACGGCGAAACGCAGGTGATCCTCCATCCGCTTGCCCATCACCATCTCGTCGGGGTCATAGTGGCGGAAGGCGAATTCGTTCTCGGTCCCGGGGCCTTCGTAGGTGATCTTGGGAATGTCGCTGAAGAAGTCGGTCATGTCAGGCCCCTGATGGCGTCTCGGGCCGCACGGTAGCGTGCGTGCCCTTCGTCGAAATGCGCGATAAGCGCGGGATCGGGTTCGATCTGGCGGGCGATGGCCGGGCGCGTGGCGACCTCGGCCGGCGCGGCGCCGGTGGCGGCCATGATCGCAAGGCGCGCGGCCCCGAAGGCCCCGCCGAAATCGCCCGCGACGGGCAGATCGACATGGGTGTCGAGCACGCTGGCCAGAAGCCGCAGCCAGTAGTCCGAGCGGCTGCCGCCGCCCACCGCCAGCAGGCTGTCGATCGTGGTGCCCGTGGCCGCCAGCGCGTCGCGGCAGTCGCGCAGGGCGAAGCTGACGCCTTCAAGCACGGCGCGCGTGGCGGCAGCGGTGTCGGTGGCATGATCCAGCCCGGTGAAGGCACCGCGCACGCCGGCGTCGTTGATCGGCGTGCGTTCCCCGCCGAGGTAGGGCAGGAACAGGGCGCGGCCCGGCGGCTCCAGCCTTGAGAGCGCGCCGGTCAGCCGCGCGGCGTCCTGCCCGACGAGGCGTGCGAACCAGTTGAGCGCATCGGTCGCGGCAAGGATCACGCCCATCTGGTGCCATGTCCCGGGCAGCGCGTGGCAGAAGGTATGGACGGCGGTCTCCGGCGCGGGGTGGTAGCCGTCATTGGCCGCGAACAGCACGCCCGAAGTGCCCAGCGAGACTAACGCCTGCCCCGCCGCGATCACGCCCGCGCCGATGGCAGAGGCCGCGTTGTCGCCGCCGCCGCCCGCCACCGGCACGCCGCGCGGCAGCCCCCAGCGTTCGGCCAGCGAGGCGCGCAAGGTGCCCGACACCTCTGATCCTTCGACGAGCCGGGGCATGTGGCCGCGGGTCAGCCCGGACTTGGCCAGCAGATCCTCGGACCAGTCGCGGGCGCCGGTGTCGAGCCAGCTTGTGCCCGCGGCGTCCGACATCTCGGCCACATGCTCGCCCGTCAGCCAGAGCCGCAGGTAATCCTTGGGCAGAAGAACCCGGGCCACCTGGTCGAAGATCGCCGGTTCATGCCCCCGCGCCCAGGCCAATTTCGGCGCGGTGAAGCCGGGGAAGACGATGTTGCCGGAAATCGCGCGCCAGTCGGGGTCGGCGTCCATCGCCGCGGCCTCGGCATGGCTGCGCGTGTCGTTCCACAGGATCGAGGGGCGCAGCACCTGGTCGGCGGAATCGAGCAGCGTCGCGCCATGCATCTGGCCCGACAGCCCGATGCCCCGGACCGCGCCGAGGTTTTCCACCGCCAGCGTGTCCATCACCGCCTCGGCCGCCGCGATCCAGTCGGCGGGCGCCTGCTCGGACCAGCCGTCATGGGGGCGCGAGACGGACAGGGGGGCGCTGGCCTCGGCAAGGATCGTCTGATCCTCGGCGACGAGCAGGCCCTTGAGCCCTGAGGTCCCCAGATCGAACCCGATGAACATCACGGCCTCTCCTTGCGCATCACTTGTACATCCGGGCAGCCACCACGACGGCCACGACAAGCATCACCAGCCAGACCAGAAGCCGCAGGAGCGACAGAAGGATCGCCGCCGTCGGGTTGGTGTGCGCCGCGAAGGCCGCGACCAGGGGCAGCATCAGCCAGGAGGACAGGAAGTAGCCGCCCACCACGGCCAGCAACACGATCCCCCAGGCCGCCAGCTTGTGCATGATCGCCCCCCGCGCCCCGCGCCCTGCGCCTCAGGCCGCCAGATGCTCGGGCATCTTGCCCAGGATGATCATGCCCAGCAGATCGTCTTCGCTGACCTTGTCGACCTCGACCGTGCCCACCAGTTTGCCGTTCTTCATGACGCTGGCGCGGTCGCAGAGCGCCTTGACCTGATGAATGTCGTGGTCGATCAGCAGGATGCCGATGCCTTGCGCCTTCAGTTCGTCGATCAGGTCGGCGACCATCTGGGTTTCCTGCACCCCCAGCGCGGCGGTGGGCTCGTCCATGATAAGGATCCGGGCATTGAAATAGACCGCCCGGCTGATCGCGACCGACTGGCGCTGTCCGCCCGACAGGCCCGCCACGGGCGTAGAGAAGCGGCGGAAGTTGGGCGTCAGGCGGCCCATGATCTTGCGCGTCTCGGCCTCCATCCGGGCATCGTCCAGAAGCCCCAGCGGCGTCACCAGCTCGCGCCCGAGGAACAGGTTCGAGGAGGCGTCGAGATTGTCGGCCAGCGCGAGGTACTGGTAGATCGTCTCGATCTGGAAATGGCGGGCGTCGCGCGGGCTGTTGATTTCGGCCTTCTGTCCGTTGACGTAGATGTCGCCGCCATCGCGCGGCAGCGCGCCCGACAGCATCTTCATCAGCACCGATTTGCCCGCGCCGTTGTGGCCGAGAACGCCGACGACCTCTCCGGGGAAAAGGTCGATGGTGACGCCATCGACGGCGCGGATGCCGCCGAAGGCCTTTTGCATGTTCCGCATCTCGACAAGCGGGGTTCCCGAACGGTCAATCTGGGTCATGGTCACGCTCCGGTCCGTTTGCGGTAGACGATGTCGACATAGACGGCCAGCACCAGCACGACGCCCACCACGATGTTCTGGTAGGGCGCGTCCACGCCGACCATGGCCATGCCCGATTGCAGCGACTGCATGATGAGCGCACCGAGGATGGCGCCGTAGATGGTGCCGACGCCCCCGGCCAGAGCGGTGCCGCCGATGACCGCCGCGGCGATCACGCGCAGTTCGTCCAGCGTGCCGATGTCATTGGAATGGAAGGTCTGCCGCGCGCTGGCCACGATGGCCGACACGGCACAGAGAAGGCCCACGATGGCAAAGACCTTGACCGTCAGAAGCCGGGTCTGGATGCCCGATAGCTGCGCCGCCTCGGGGTTGCCGCCGGTGGCGAAGATATAGCGGCCCAGCCGGGTGCGGCTGGCCACGAAGGTCATGGCGACGGCCACGATAATCAGCAGGAAGACCGAGATCGGCAGTCCGTAACCGGTGGTGAAGCCTTCCGGCATGACCTCGCCCCGGTCCTCGAACATGCGTTCAAGGCGGCGCGTCGGCACCTCGTAGGCATTCAGGATGGCGACAAAGCCCATGATAAGCACCGTCACGACCCCGGCCAGCGACATCTCTGCCCAGAACGGCTTTACCGGGAAATCGTGCATCAGCTTGGCCCGGCGCGACGAGAACAACCCGTAGCAGGCCGCGGCCACGGCCAGCAGGCCGAAGACCCAGCTCCAGGTCACGCCCAGCGTGCCGTTGATGCCGCCCAGCAGCTGGAAATTGGCGTCGAGCGGGCCGATCGTCTGGCCGCCGGTCAGGTGCCAGGCCACATTGCGCCAGACGAAAAGCCCGCCCAGCGTCACGATGAAGGCGGGGATGCCAAGGTAGCCGATCAGCCAGCCGTGGAAGCTTCCGATGATGACGCCGGTTGCAAGGCCCACGAGAATGGCGATGGGCGCAATTGCCGGATGCTCCAGCCCCATGCCCAGCCAGTTCGGCACGATGATCGTCTGGGTGACGGCCATCATGGCGCTGCAGGTGGCCAGAAGCGAGCCGACGGACAGGTCGATATGGCGCGTGACGATGACGAAGACCATCGCGGTGGCCATGATCGCCACGCTGACGGTCTGGATCGTCAGGTTGAAGATGTTGCGCGGGGTCAGGAAACGCCCGTCGACGATCCAGCCGAAGGGATTGAAGGACACATCGCCCCTCAGCGCCTGGCTGTTGATGCCGGTCCAGATCTGGAACACGATGCAGATCACGGCGAAGGCGCCGATCATGCCCAGCAGCCTTGTATCAAGCTCAAGTGCCGCGATGAAGCCGCGTTTCTGGACGCGTGTCGGTTCGTTGATGTCGTCGGTCATTTCGGTCTTTCGGTCGCGCGAGGGCAAGGTGCGTCCCCACCCGCCGACGGGCGGGGACGCGATGCAGTCAACCGATCAGATCAGTTGCAGGGGGCCGGGCCACCGGACACGCCCTGGCAGAGCGTTTCCAGCGGGATCCAGCCGGCATCGACGACGGCCGACAGGTTGTCGCGAGTTACCGGCACGGGGGCCAGGAACACGGCGTTCATGCTGTTGCCACCGGGGGTGTCGAACATGACCGAACCCTCGACATCGCCCATCATGGCGCCACCGGCCAGCGACACGGCGATTTCGCCCGCGGCCTTGCCCAGTTCACGCGCGTCTTTCCACACCGACACTGTCTGCGTGCCGAGCGCGACGCGGTTCAGCGCGGCGTGGTCGCCGTCCTGGCCGGAGACCGGGATGCCTTCCATGCCCTGTGCGGTCAGGGCCGCGACGACGCCGCCCGCGGTGCCATCGTTCGAGGCCACGACCGCGTCCACGTTATTGTTGTTGGCGGTCAGGATCTGTTCCATGTTCCGCTGGGCGTTGGCGGGCAGCCAGCCATCGGTATAGGCCTCGCCCACGATGGTGATTGCGCCGGAATCGATGGCGGCCTGAAGGACCTCTTGCTGACCACCACGCAGGAAGTCGGCGTTGGGATCCTGGGCCGAGCCCTTGATCATGACGTAGTTGCCCGAGGGCTGCGCCTCGAACACGGCGCGGGCCTGCATCCGGCCGACCTCGACGTTGTCGAAGGTCAGGTAGAAGGCGCGCGGGTCCTCGATCAGGCGGTCATAGGCAATGACCGGAATGCCTTCGTCGGCGGCGGCCTGCACGGCGGGGATGATCGCCTCGGAATCCTGCGCCAGAACGATCAGAGCGTCCACGCCCTGCGCCATCAGGCTTTCGATATCGGCAAGCTGCTTGGCCGCCGAAGACTGTGCGTCGGTCGAGATGTAGGCGGCGCCGCCCGCCTCGAGAGCGGCCTTCATCGCCGCCTCGTCGGTCTTCCAGCGCTCTTCCTGAAAGTTCGACCAGCTGACGCCGACCGTGATGTCCTGGGCCAGGGCGGCCGACGAAAAGCTCGCGGCGGCAACGGCCGCGAAAGCTAGCGCTTTGCGCATGAGTAGTCCTCCCAAAGTCAACGCCCGCGAGGGCGGTCAGATCAGATGACGTGACGGCAAAAGGATGACATATTTTCTTCAGCTGTCAAAATTTATCTTATGCTGCAACTGCGAAGTGCCTCAAATTCAGGCGGGTCCTTTGAAAAAACAGGTTGGAGATCCACGTTTTCGACGTATCCTGCCCCTTGTTAAATTTTTCGAGTGAAGGAATGGACGCCGGAATCACCCTGCCAGAGCCGGACAGCACCCCGACAGGTTGCGGACCGCTGATCCTTGCCGACCGCGCGACGTCTCGCCCCCTGCGCCAGCAGATCTTTGACCATGTCCGCGCGGCAGGGGCGATTCCCCGTGTCGATCTGTCAAAGGAACTTGGCGTCAGCCCGGCCTCTGTCACATCGGCCGCGGCGGAACTGATCGAACTGGGCCTGATCCAGGAGATCGACCGCCCCCGCCGCGATGGCGACGTGCTGCGCGGACGGCCCCCGGTGGCGCTGGGGGTCCGGCCGCAGGCCGGGCATGTGGCCGGGCTGAAGCTGTCCGACCGGGTGCAATCGGCGATCATCCTTGATTTCGCGGGCGGCATTCTGGCCGAGGCCAATATCGAGCGTCCGCTTCTGGCGCAGGCCACCGAACGCCTGCTGCTGGATGCCGCCGAGGTCCTGGACGCCGCCCTGGGCCAGGCGGGCCTTGCGCGCCACGATCTTGCGGCCGTCGGGTTCGGCCTGCCCGGCGTGGTCGACAATACCTGCGGGCATGTTCACTGGTCGCCCCTGATGCACGATCGCGGGGTGGATCTGGCGCAGGCGCTGGCCGACAGGCTTGGCCGCCCTGTCTGCCTCGACAATGACGCCAATCTGGTGACGCTGGCGGAACTCTGGTTCGGGGCCGGCCGCACGCGCAGCGACTTTGCCGTGGTCACGATCGAACACGGGCTGGGCATGGGGCTGGTTCTCAATCACCGGCTGGTGCGCGGCGCGCGCGGGCTCGGGCTCGAGATCGGGCACACCAAGGTGCAGATGGACGGGGCCCTTTGCCGCTGCGGGCAGCGCGGCTGCCTTGAGGCCTATGTTGCGGACTACGCGCTGGTGCGCGAGGCGACGACGGCGCTGAACTGGGGCAATCGCGGGGTACAGTCGCCGCAGATCCTGCTGGAATCGCTGTACGACCACGCCAAGGCCGGCAACGAGGCGGCGCGCGCGATCTTCAAGCGCGCCGGACGCTATCTTGCGCTTGGGCTGGCCAACATGGTGACGCTTTACGACCCGTCGCTGATCCTGCTGTCGGGTGAGCGCCTGCGCTATGACTACCTTTATGCCGAGGAGGTGCTGGCCGAGATGCTGGCCCTGACGATCGACACCGGGCGCGGGGCGCCCGAGGTGGAGATCCGCGCCTGGGGAGATCAGGTCTGGGCACGGGGGGCGGCGGCGATGGCGCTCGACCATGCGACGGGGGCCGTCCTGTCGGCAGAGGTGGTCGCATGAGGGCCGCGGCCCTCCTGATTCTGCTGGCGGCACCTGCCCTGGCGGAGGGTCCGGCGTTCATCGACCGGAGCGCAGGCTTGCCGGTGGACCATGTCTATGACGGGGGCTGGGCGCATTTCGTCGGCGGTGGCGTCGCCGTTCTGGATTGCGACGCGGACGGCTTTCCCGACCTGTTTGCCGCGGGGGGCGAGACGCCTGCGACCCTGTTGCGAAACACCACGGGCGCGCCCGGCGCCGCGCTGCGGTTCGAACGCGCGGCATTGCCCGAGATCACCGGCGTCACCGGCGCCTATCCGCTGGACATCGACGGCGACGGCTGGGGCGACCTGTTCGTGCTGCGGTCCGGCGGGAACATGGCGCTGCGGGGCGGGCCGGGCTGTGCCTTTGCCGACGCGACCGAGGCCTGGGGGATCGAACCGGGCAACGCCTGGTCCACCGCCTTTTCCGCGACATGGGAGCCGGGAGAGGCGCTGCCGACGCTGGCTATCGGCAATTACGTCGACCGCGAAGACCCCAAGGGCCCGTTCCGCGCCTGCGACGACAACGCGCTGATCCGGCCCGAGGGCGCGCGCTATGGCGCGCCCCTGCCCCTGACGCCGGGGTTCTGCGCGCTGTCGATGCTGTTTTCCGATGCTGCCCGGCGCGGCACGCCGGACCTGCGGGTGTCGAATGACCGGCACTACTACGTGCGCGGCGGGTCCGAGCAGATGTGGATCATGCCCGAACCGCGCCTGCTGGGCACAGAGGACGGGTGGCAGCCGGTCTCGATCTGGGGCATGGGCATCGCCAGCGCCGACATCACCGGCGACGGCCTGCCAGAGGTGATGCTGACCTCGATGGGCGACCAGCTTTTGCAATACGCCATCGGCGGGCATGGCTGGCGCGATGCGCCCTATGCGGTGGGCGCCACGGCGCACCGCCCGCACATGGGTGACGACGGCCGCCCCTCGACCGGGTGGCACGCCGAGTTCGGCGACGTGGACAACGACGGGCTGCGCGACCTCTTCATCGCCAAGGGCAACGTGGACCAGATGCCCGAGAACGCCATGCGCGATCCGAACTCGCTGCTCCGGCAGCTGCCGGACGGGCGGTTTCAGGAGGTGGCGGGCAGCGCGGGCGTGGCCTCGATGCACCGGGGGCGCGGCGCGGCGCTGGCGGACCTGAACCGCGACGGGCGGCGCGATCTGGTCGTGGTGAACCGCCGCGCGCCGCTGGAGGTCTGGGAGAACGTGACCGAGGGCGGCGCGTGGCTGGCCCTGCGCCCGCAGGAGGACGGCCCCAACCGCGACGCGATCGGCGCCTGGATCGAACTGCGCACGCCGGACGGGCGGGTGCAGACGGCGGAACTGACCGTGGGCGGCGGGCACGCGGGCGGCACGCTGGGGCCGGTGCATTTCGGGCTGGGCGCGGCAGGGGCCGCCGAGGTGCGGGTGATCTGGCCCGATGGCGCGGTGTCGGACTGGCAGGCGGTGGGCGCGAACGCGATCCTTGGGCTGGAGCGTGCGGGCGACGGGCTGACCGTCAGCCCTCAGTAAACGCCCAGCGCGGCCAGCGACACGTCGGCCTCATGGTCGCGGCCATAGGCGACCAGCCCGACAGAACGCACGCTGTCGGGCGCGGGGCGTGACGGCAGCATCCCGCCCGACCGCTCGAACGCGTCGAACGGCAGGCGGATGTCCTGCCAGCCCGCGCCCGCGTCGAACCCCGCCTGGTAATACTGCCACGGCAGCCGGGTGGAGCGGGTGCGCAGGTGGATGAAATAGCGCTGCCCGTTGCCGCGCACGCGGATCAAAAGGCCCTGCGCCCCGGCGGGCAGGCCATCCTCGAACGCCGTGCGGGACTGGATGAAGCCGCCGTTGTTCGCCGTGCTGACACTGCCTGTCAGCCGCAGCGCGCCACCCTCCATTTGCGCCTGCCCGGTGGACACGCCGCCCATGACGGTGTCGGCCAGATAGCTCCACTCCAGCTCGCCCGCGGGTGTCATCTGCCCGGTCATCAGCCCTGCCCCCATCGCGGGCCGCGCCACCAGCACGGCCATCGCGAGCCCAAGAAATCCCCTGCGGTCGGTCATCGCCAGTCCCCTTGCCTGTCCGCCATAGATGGGGTGCGGCGGCGCCGGGGCAAATCCCGTCAGCGGTCCACCGCCAATCCGCTGGGAACGGTGTCGGGCACGCCCAGCCGACCGTCGAGCGCCTGCGGGTCCGACAGGCTGGCGAGAAAGGCGATCAGCGCGTCGATTTCGGCGTCCGTCAGGGGGCCCGTGCCCGGCGCGGCGGCTGCGGAAATGGCGGCGGCCTCGTCCGCATCGTCGAGGATGCGCCAGTCGGCCACGCCGGGCAGGTCCGGCAGCACCGCCTGCGCCCGGTCATAGCGCGCGATGGCCTGCGCCGGTTCGGCATGGGCGGCGAGAAAGGCGCGCATGTCCGAATAGGCGCCCGTATGGCCCCAGGGGCCTGTCTCCATCACGTTGCGCAACGATGGCGTGCGAAAGGCAAAGCGGTCCTCTTCACGGCCGGTGACGCGGATGCGCCCCTCGTCCCGGGCGTGGCGTTCGAACCGGGCGGCCTTGCCGGGGCCAAGCTGGGGCATCCCCATGGCGTGGAAATCGTGATCGGTCTGGAAGGGTCCGGAATGGCAGGCAGCGCAGCCGGCTTCGCCGTAGAAAAGCCGCAGCCCCGCCATCGCCGGGCCGGGCAGGTCCCGCTCGCCCCGCAGGTAGGCGTCGAAGGGGCTGGTGTCGGACCGCCACTCCAGCTCCATGAAGGCAGCGATGGCGTTCGAAATGTCGGTAAAGCCGATGTCCCGGCCTGCCGCGATCTCGGGATAGACCGCGCGGAACCGCTGGTCGTAGGCCGGGATCGCCGCCACGCGGGCCGAGATCAGGTTCCATGCGCCGCCCTCGCCGGTGATGAAGCCCTGCCGAACCGCCTGCGAGATCTCGTTCTCGTCGTAATGGCCCGCCATCTCGTCCTGGCTGAGGACGGGGAACATGGTCTGGGCGGACAGAAGGCTGGCGAACCCCTGCGCCATGTCGTCTTCCAGCGGCGTGCGCAGGCCGCTGGCCCGGGTCGGGTCCACCTCGATCCGGCCGTCGTGGAACATCACCGTGAACTCGCGCGCGCCGAGGTTGAAAAGGCCCGGCGCGTTGCGGGGGATGCGCTGTTCGGGCGGGTTGTCCGGGTCGACCACCCGTTCGGGGCCAAGCCCGATGCCCCCCTCGCCCAGCGACAGCGACACGCCGTCGCCGGTGCCGAAGCGCGGGTGATGGCAGGTCGCGCAGGATGTGTTGCGGTTGCCCGAGAGGATCGGGTCATAGAACAGAAGCTGGCCCAGCACCGCCTCGGCCCGGTCCACCGGAAGGTACATGGCATCGGTGATCGGTGGCGGCAGGTCGGCCGCCCCGGCAACGCCCGCCGCCAGCGCCATCACCACGCCCGTCATCGTTCCCCGGATCGCCCGCATCGCGTCCTCCACATCCACTTGCGGCAGAGACTGGCGCAGCCACGCGGCGCGGGCAAGCGCGCCGTGCGCCGCAGCCCCCTTGCCCGCCGCGCCGTTTGCGGCCACCGTTCGCGCAAAGGCAAAAGGGAGACCGCCGCGCATGATGACGCTGCACAACTATTTTCGTTCATCCACCTCGACCCGGCTGCGGGCGGCGCTGAACCTCAAGGGGCTGGAGTACGACTATCGCCCGGTGTCGCTGCTGAAGGCAGAGCAGAAGGCGCCCGGATTCCTGGCGCGCAACCCGGCGGGGCTGGTGCCGGTGCTGGACCTGGGCGACGGCACCAGCCTGTCGCAATCGCTGGCGATCATCGAGTACCTCGACGAAACCCATCCCGAACCGCCGCTTCTGCCCGCCGACGCGCTGGGACGCGCGCGGGTGCGGGGGCTGGCCTACATGATCGCCTGCGAGGTGCACCCGCTGAACAACCTGCGCGTCCTGCAGTTCATCGCGTCCCAGTACGGCGCCGACGACGCGGGCAAGGCCGCATGGTTCCGCCACTGGGTCGCCGAGACCTTCGGCGCGCTGGAAACCACGCTGGCCGCCAGTCCCGAGACCGGCAGCTTCTGCCACGGCGACACGCCGGGGCTGGCGGACCTGTGCCTTTACGCGCAGGTCTGGAACAACCGCCGCTTCGACGTCGACCAGTCGGGCTATCCCACCATCAACCGCATCTTCGAGGCGCTGGACGGGATCGAGGCGTTCTCACGCGCCGCGCCCCCGGCGCAGCCGGACGCGGGATAAGTAGAAGGGCAGTGTCGTCAGGCAGGATATATGTCCCCACCCGGGACCTAGAGGACTGGCGCAAGCTGCTGGCCGACCCGGTTCTGCATTGGCGCGAGGGACGCTCGGCCATGGCCGCCGCCCTGTCGTGGGAGGCCGCGTCGGGGCTGCCCGGAGAGATCGCCGCGCTTCTGGGACCGGAGCCCGAGTTGCTGCTGGCCATCCCCGAGCATCGCGTGCCGCTGCCGGGCGGCGCGCGGGACAGCCAGTGCGACGTCTTCGCGCTGGTGCGTGTCGGGAGTTCTACCCTTGCGGTCGCCGTCGAGGCCAAGGTGGACGAACCCTTCGGGCCCACGGTCTCCGAATGGCTGAAAGATGCGAGCCCGGGAAAGCTGGCGCGGCTCGGGTTCATCCAGGAGCTTCTGGGGCTTGACGGCCCCCTATCGGCGGGCCTGCGGTATCAGCTGTTTCACCGTACCGCCGCCGCCGTGGTGGAAGCGCGGCGTTTCGGCACCGATGCCGCCGCGATGATCGTGCAGTCCTTCTCGCCCGACCACCGCTGGTTCGAGGACTTCGCCGCCTTCGCCGGGTTGTTCGGGGACGCCCCGGCCATCGGGCAGCCGGTGACCGTTGCGCTTCCCTGCGGGATGCCCCTGACCCTGGGCTGGGCCGCGGGCCGCGCGCCGTAGCCGGCCCGGTCGACCCTAGCGCGGCGCCATGCGGATGGCGCCGTCGAGCCGGATGACCTCGCCGTTGAGCATCGGGTTGCCGACGATGTGCAGCGCCAGCGCGGCGTATTCCGCCGGGTCGCCCAGCCGCGACGGAAAGGGCACCTGGGTGCCGAGGCTGTCCTGCACCTCTTGCGGCAGGCCGGACAGCAGCGGCGTCAGGAACAGTCCCGGCGCGATGGTCATGACCCGCACGCCCTTGTCGGCCAGGTCGCGCGCCATGGGCAGGGTCATGCCGACGATGCCGCCCTTGGACGCGGCATAGGCCACCTGCCCGATCTGCCCGTCATAGGCCGCCACGGAGGCGGTGTTGACGATCACGCCGCGTTCGCCGTCACCGTTCACCGGTTCGCCCTGCACCATCACCGCCGCCGCGTGACTTGCACAGTAGAAGCTGCCGATCAGGTTGATGCCGATGGCGCGGGCGAACACCGCCGGATCGTGCGGCGCGCCGCGCGAGACGGTCTTGGCCGCCGGACCGATGCCCGCGCAGTTGACAAGAATGTGCAGCCCGCCGCCCTGCGCGGCCACCGCGGCAAAGCCTGCGGCCACGCTGGCCGGATCCGAAACGTCGACGCGCTGGAAGGCACCGCCGAGCGCCGCTGCATGGGCCTGCCCGCGCTCTTCGTCCAGGTCGAAGAGCGTCACGCGCGCCCCCGCGTCCGCCAGTGCCGCCGCCGTCGCCGCGCCCAGTCCCGACGCCCCCCCGGTGACCACCGCTACCGTGTTCTTCGTGATCTGCATCCCGTCCCTCCCTGGCCGCGGGGGTTGCACCGCCCCGCCGAATTCGGTCTCGTGATGCCAGCTATGCGCAACCGCGCGCCCATCACAACCCCTGCCCCCCCTTGTTGACGGAGATCCCCCATGTCCGCCCTGCCCGCCCCCGGCCTTTCCCATGTCTGCGACATCACCGTGGATCTCTCCACGCCGATGGAGATGGGGGCCGGCCGCGCCGGGCGGCGGCGCATCATACCGATCACCGGCGGCACCGTCGCGGGGCCGCGCGTGCGGGGCCGGCTGCTGCACCTCGGCGCGGACTGGCAGACGATCTTTGCCAACGGGCTGGCCGAGCTTGACGCGCGCTATGCCATCGAAACCCACGACGGCGCGCTGATCGAGGTTGTGAACTACGGCTTCCGCCACGGCCCCGAGGAGGTGATCGCCGCCATCGCGCGCGGCGAGGAGGTGGACCCGGCCCGCTATTACATGCGCACCCAGGCAAGGCTGGAAAGCGCGGACCCGGCCTATGAGTGGGTGAACCGCTCGCTCTTCGTGGGGACAGGGGCGCGGCTGGCGGCAGAGGTGCGGCTTTCGCTCTTCGAACTGACCTAGGCGCCCGCCGCGCGGGCAACGCGCCGCTTTTTCGGCGCCGCGCGCGGGCCTGACGGCAGATCGGGCTTGCAAGTCCGCGTCCCGGGCCGATACCCCGGCGCTACGTCCAGATCAGGGGGAGACGGGACATGAGCGAATGGTGGCGCGGCGCGGTGGTCTACCAGATCTACCCGCGATCCTTCCAGGACCATTCCGGCGACGGGATCGGCGATCTCAAGGGCATCATCCAGCGCCTGCCGCATGTGGCCAGCCTCGGGGTCGACGCGATCTGGCTGTCGCCGTTCTTTGCCTCGCCGATGGCCGACATGGGCTATGACGTGTCGAACTACACCGACGTGGACCCGATGTTCGGCACGCTGGCCGATTTCGACGAGATGGTCGCCCGCGCCCACGATCTGGGCCTGAAGGTCATCATCGACCAGGTGCTCAGCCACACCTCGGACCAGCACCCGTGGTTCCAGGACAGCCGGCAGGGCCGGTCGGGCCCCTATGCCGACTGGTACGTCTGGGCCGATCCAAATCCCGATGGCAGCCCGCCCAACAACTGGCCCTCGGTCTTCGGCGGGTCCGCCTGGGCGTGGGAGCCGCGGCGGCGCCAGTACTACCTGCACAACTTTCTCGACAGCCAGCCCGACCTCAACTTTCACAATTCGGCGGTGCAGGACGCGCTGCTGGAGACCATGCGCTTCTGGCTGGACCGGGGGGTGGACGGGTTCCGTCTGGACACCGTCAACTACTATGTCCACGACGCCCGGCTGCGCGACAACCCGCCCCACGCGCCCGAACCCGACGGGCAGATCCCGGTGAACCCCTACGACATGCAGGATCACGTCCGGTCCAAGAACCAGCCCGAGAACCTGGGCGTGCTGGAACGGATGCGCGCGCTGACCGACGAGTACGTCGACCGCGCCATGGTCGGAGAGGTGGGCGACCGCGACCACGCCATCCGGCTGATGTCGGAATACACCGCCGGCGACACGCGCCTGCACATGGCCTACTCCTTTGACATGCTGGGGCCCGATTTCACCGCCGCGCATTTCCGCGACAAGATCGAGACGTTCTTTGCCGGCGCGCCGGACGGCTGGCCAAGCTGGTCGTTCTCCAACCATGACGTGCCACGGCATGTCAGCCGCTGGGAACGGCACGGGCCCGACGCCGACAGCGTGGCGAAACTGACCATCGGGATGCTGGCGGCCTTCGAGGGGACGATCGGACTATATCAGGGCGAGGAACTGGGGCAGACGGAAACCGACCTGATGTACACCGAACTCACGGACCCGGTGGGCCTGCGGTTCTGGCCCGAGAACAAGGGCCGCGACGGCTGCCGCACGCCGATGACATGGGAAAGCAACCGCCCCAACGCGGGCTTCTCGGACGGCGCGCCCTGGCTGCCGGTGAAACCGCCGCAGGCCGCGCGCAACGTGGCGGCGCAAGAGGGGGACGCGGGATCGGTGCTGCAGCACTACCGGCGGGTGCTGGCCTTCCGAAAGAGCCGCGAGGAACTGGTGCGCGGGCGCACGGCGTTCCTCGACCTGCCGGAACCGGTGCTGGCCTTTCACCGCGACACCGGCGGCTCGCGGCTGACCTGCGTCTTCAACCTCTCGCCCGCGGGCCGGACACTGACGGTGCCCGCAGGCCTCGAGGCCGTGGGCCCCTCGCAGGCGGCGGCGCTGGACGGCACGGTGCTGACGCTGGGGCCGAACGGCTACGCCTGGCTCGAGGGCTGGCCCGGGGACTGAGCCCGGCCCCTCGCGACGGGCCAAGCGCCTTGCAAGGCGCTTGCAGGCGGTTCCGCGAACCGCCTGCCCCAAGCCGCTTGCAAGCGGCTTGCCCCCTTACCCCGCCTTGCGCGCGCCGGCGCTGCCGTCCACCGGCCCCAGCGCCCGCATCGCGCCGTACTGGCTGAGGAACACCTGCCCCGTCAGCTCATCAAGGAAATGCGACCGGCGCAGGCGGTCCATGACCGGGCCCTTGACCTCGGACAGGTGCAGCTTGATGCCCATCTCGCCCAGCCGGTGGTTGATGGCTTCCAGGCTTTCGAGCGCCGAGGTGTCGATCTCGTTCACCGCGGTGCATTGCAGGACGACGTGTTTCAGCGCCTTGTCGGCGACCACCCGGTCATAGACGTAATCCTCGAGGAAACGGGCATTGGCGAAATAGAGGCTCTCGTCGATGCGCAGGCTCACCATCTCGGGATGGGTCAGGACCTTGTGCCGGTTGACGTTGCGGAAGTGCTCGGTCCCCGGCACCAGCCCGACCTCGGCCACATGCGGGCGCGACGACTTGTAGAGGTGCAGGAAGATCGACAGCACCACGCCCGCCGACACCCCGATCTCGACGCCCAGGCCCAGCGTCAGCAGGATCGTCGCGGCGACGGCGGCGAAATCGGCCCGCGAATAGCCCCAGGTGCGCTTCAGGATGGAAAAGTCGACAAGGCTCAGGACCGCGACGATGATCGTGGCCGCCAGCGTCGCCTTGGGCAGGAAGAACAGAAGCGGCGTCAGGAACAGCGCGGCCAGCGCGATGCCCACCGCGGTGAACGCGCCCGCCGCCGGCGTCTCGGCGCCCGCGTCGAAATTCACGACCGAGCGCGCGAAGCCGCCCGTCACCGGGTAGCCGCCCGAGACCGCCGCCGCCACGTTCGAGGCGCCGAGGCCGATCAGTTCCTGGTCGGGGACGATGCGCTGGCGCTTCTTGGCCGCCAGCGTCTGCGCGACCGACACCGATTCAACGAAACCGATGATCGAGATCAGCACGGCAGAGCCCATCAGGCTGACCCAGATGTCGAGATCGAAGCTGGGCAGTGTCAAGGGCGGCAGTCCCTCGGGCACCGCGCCCACGATCGCCACGCCCCGGTCCTGCAACCCGAAGGCCCACGTCACCAGCGTCGTGGCGGCCACCGCGGCGACAGGCCCCGCCTTGGCCAGGATGTCGGCCAGGCGCGGCTTCAGACCCAGCGCCAGAAGGCGCGGCTTCAGCCCCTTGCGGACCCAGAACAGGAACGCCGTGGTTGTCACGCCGATGACCAGCGTCCAGAGGCTGACCTGCGGCAGGTGCTGCACCAGTGACACGGCCAGTTCCACAAGCGTGTGGCCATGCGCCTCGATCCCGAAGACATGCTTGAGCTGGCTGGTCGCGATCAGGATACCTGACGCGGTGATGAAACCCGCGATCACGGGGTGGCTCAGGAAATTGGCCAGAAACCCAAGCCGGAACGCCCCCATCGCCAGCAGGATCAGGCCCGACAGGAAGGCCAGCGTGATCGCCGCCATCGCGTATTCCGCCGTGCCCTGAAGCGCGAGGTTGCCCACCGCTGCCGCCGTCATCAGCGACACCACCGCCACCGGACCGACGGCCAGCGCCCGCGAGGTGCCGAAGATCGCGTAGGCCACCAGCGGCAGGATCGAGGCATAAAGCCCCATCTCGGCCGGCAGGCCGGCAAGCAGCGCGTAGGCCAGCGACTGCGGGATAAGCATGATCGTCACGATCACCGCGGCGACAAGGTCGCTGGTGGCGGTGTCGCGGTCATAGCGCGACCCCCAGTCGAGGATGGGCATGTAGCGTTTCAGCGTCGCGGGGGACATCCGTGGACGTGTCATCTTGTCTTGTCCTTGTTGCCGGCGCCAGCGCCGGAAGACACGCCCACCCCGCGCCCCGGCGGGCCGGGGCGGGCGCGTCACCAGTGTTACGGCGGTCCGGGATCAGGCCCGGGCCGTCACCTTCTCGGGCTTGGCCATCCACTCCTTGCCGCGAAGCATGGCCTTCCAGTAGACGGGCGGCAGGATCTGTTCCTTCAGAAGCCAGGCCGCGCGGCTGGGCTTCGTGCCGTCCAGCAGCCACTTTGGAAAGCTCGGCAGCAGCGTGCCGCCATAGCCGAACTCGGCCAGCACGATCTTGCCGCGCTCTACCGTCAGCGGGCACGAGCCATAGCCGTTGTATTGCGCCGTGGGCGCGCGCCCCCTGATGTCGGCCACGATGTTCTCGGCCACCACGGGGGCCTGGATGCGCGCGGCGGCGGCCGTCTTGGCATTGGGCGCGTTCATCACGTCGCCCAGCGACCAGACGTTGTCATGGGTCTTGTGGCGCAGCGTGGCCTGGTCCACGTCCACCCATCCGGCGGCATCGGCCAACGGCGAGACACGGATGAAATCGGGCGCGACCTGCGGCGGGACCACGTGGAGCATGTCGAAATCGACGGTGATCTCGGTGGCCTCGGTGTCGGGCTTCGCGACGCGGAAGGTGGCCTTGTGCGCCGGACCGTCCACCGACACGAGGGTGTGGAAGAAATTCAGCGTCGCGCCGTATTTCTTCACATAGCTTTCCAGCGCCGGGACATAGTCCTTCACGCCGAAGAGCACGCCGCCCGCGTTCATGAACTGGATGTCGATATCCTTGAGCACGCCGCGCCGGAACCAGGCGTCGCCCGACAGGTACAGCGCCTTTTGCGGCGCGCCGGCGCATTTGATGGGCATTGGCGGCTGGGTGAAGAGCGCACGGCCCTCTTTCACCCCCTGCACCAGTTCCCACGTATAGGGGGCAAGGTCGTAGCGGTAGTTCGAGGTGACGCCGTTGCGGCCCAGCGTCTCGACCAGCCCGTCGATCCCGTGCCAGTCGAGCTTCAGCCCCGGGCAGACCACGAGGCGCTTGTATTTCACCACCCGGCAGCCATCGAGGATGACGGCGTTCTGCTCGGGCTCGAAGGCGGCGACGGCGGACTTGATCCAGTGGACGCCCTTGGGGATCAGGCTGCCCATGGTGCGCGCGGTGTCCTCGGCATCGAAGATCCCGCCGCCCACCATCGTCCAGCCGGGCTGATAGTAATGGATGTCGGCGGGATCAAGGATGGCGATGTCCAGCCCCGGCAGCCGCGCCTTCAGCGACGAGGCCACCGCGATGCCTGCCGCGCCGCCGCCGACGATCACCACCTCATAGCTGGCGTCGCCGGTGTCGGTGGGGGTCTTGCCGCCGTTGGCGATGCGCCGCACGACGCCGGCCATGTCGTAGCCCGCGGCCTTGGTGGCCGACAGGATGTCCGCCACCGGCTTGTCGCGCGCCTGCGACAGCGACCAGAGCGTCGCCGACCGCGTGCCGGTCCGGCAATAGGCCAGCACCGGGCCGGGCAGGTCGCGCAGCGCGCGGCGGAAGGCGTCGGCATCGGCGTCGGCCACCTTGCCCGGTGTCACGGGCAGGTAGAGCGCCTGAAGACCGGCGGCCCGCGCCGCGGCCTCGACCTCTTCGAAGGTGGGCTGGTCGGCGGCCTCGCCGTCGGGGCGGTTGCACACCACGGCGCGAAAGCCCGCCGCCGCTATGCCTGCCAGATCGTCCAGCGCGATCTGCGGGCTGACGGAGACGCCGTCATCGATTGTCCTGATGTCCATGTCGCACCATCCTCGCGGCGAGGGAAAACTGGGGCACGCGGGGACCGGCCCCGCGCACCCGGCTGACCTCAGAGCTTGTTCAGCGGCACCTTGAGATAGGTGGTGCCGTTGTCCTCTGCCTCGGGCATGTCACCGGCCCGCATGTTCACCTGAAGCGACGGAATGATCAGCCTGGGCATGTCCAGCTGGGCATCGCGCTCGGTCCGGAACTTGACGAAGTCGTCCTTGGACTTGCCGCCGCCAACGTGGATGTTGTTGGCCTTTTCCTCGGCCACGGTGGTTTCCCACTGATACTCGCGCCCGTTCGGGCCGTAGTCGTGGCACATGAAGAGCCGCGTCTGGTCGGGCAGCGACAACACCTTCTGGATCGAGTCAAAGAGCGTCTCGGCGGACCCGCCGGGGAAATCGCAGCGCGCCGAGCCGCCATCGGGCATGAACAGCGTGTCGCCGACGAAGGCCGCGTCGCCCACCACATGGGTCATGCAGGCCGGCGTGTGACCGGGCGTGTACATCGCAAAGGCGGACATTCCGCCGATCGTGTAGGTGTCGCCGTCCTTGAACAGCTGGTCGAACTGGCTGCCGTCGCGCTGGAACTCTGTCCCGGCATTGAAGATCTTGCCGAAGGTGTTCTGCACCACGGTGATCTGGTCCCCGATGCCGATCTTGCCGCCCAGTTCCTTTTGCAGGTAGGGCGCGGCAGACAGGTGGTCGGCGTGGACGTGGGTCTCGATGATCCACTCGACCTTCAGGCCCTTCTCGCGGACGTAGGCAATGATCTCGTCGGCGCTGTCATAGCTGAGCCGGCCGGCCGCATAGTCGATGTCGAGCACCGAATCGACAATGGCGCAGGCATCGCTGGCGGGATCCTTCACCACGTAGCTGATGGTGTTGGTCGCCTCGTCGAAGAACGCCTTTACCTCGGGTTTCACAGTGATCTCAACGGGATAGTCGAACATGGTCTTTCCTCCAGTGGTTCGTGTCAGGTCAGGCCACGGCGGTCCGGCGGCGGGCACCCGCAGCCATCAGCCCCTTGGCCAGGAATATTCCCGCCACCAGCGCGGCGGTGAAGATCAGCACATCGACGTTGCCGGTGCCAAGCGCGGGCAGCGCGCCGCCCGGGCAGAAGCCGGCGATGCCCCAGCCCACGCCGAACACGGCCGAGCCGCCGACAAGGCGGGCGTCGATCACCCGGCTGGTGGGCACGTTGAACACCGGCTCGAAGATCGGCGCGGGGCGCTTGAGCACCAGCTTGTAGCCGACAAAGGCCACCAGCAGCGCACCGCCCATGACAAAGGCAAGGCTGGGATCCCAGGTGCCGGCGACGTCGAAGAAGTTCAGCACCTTGGCCGGGTTCGACATGCCCGAAATCGAGATGCCGACGCCAAAGACAAGGCCGATCAGATAGGTCACGATCAGTTTCATCGGATTACATCCCCAGCACGTGACGGACCACGTAGACCGTGATCCCGGTGAACAGCATGAAGGTCAGGGTGGCCACGATCGACCGGGGCGACAGACGCGCCATGCCGCAGACGCCGTGACCCGACGTGCAGCCCGACCCGTAGGTGACGCCCACGCCCACGATCAGGCCGCCAACGATCATCATCGCCTTTGACACCGGAACCTCGATCGCGGGAAACTCTCCGGCCAGCGCAAGGTAGACGATGGGCCCCGTGACCATCCCGGCCAGCAGCGCCGCGCGCCACGCCCAGTCGCCTGACGACGACGGCGACAGGAACCCGGCCAGAACCCCGGTGGCGCCAAAGACACGACCGCGCGCGGCCATCAGCAGGACAGAGGCCAGCCCGATCAGAAGACCCCCGGCAAGCGAGGCGACAGGTGTGAATTCCGTCATCATTTGCCCTGCCCCTCCGGGCCAGATCCGCGTGTTCCCGTATTGGTCGTCATGGATGTCTCTCCATCGTTTCCGGCGCCTGTCGCGCCTGCCTATATATTCATGATAGCGAATGTATAATCAACCCCCGAAAAGACAAGGGCCGCCCGGCATATTGCGGGCGGCCCGTTCATTCACACCATCGTGAGCCCACCGCAGCGGGCATTTTGCAAGAGTTACTGGCCCGCCGCCTCGCGCGCGATCTCGTCCAGCAGCGCCTGGATCTTCTGCATGGCGCCGTCCGGATAGTTCCGGAACCCCACCATGACCGCGCCGTCGCGTTCGGCGACGAAGATGCCATAGGGGCAATAGCCGATGTTCATCGGGTCATCCTCCATCACCTCGCGCGACAGCAGGGCAGAGCAGAACAGGTAGATATCGGCCTGCTCGAACAGCTTGACCCCGCTGCCGACATCCTCGCCGGTGCGGCTCAGCATCTCGCCGGTGTGGCTGACATAGTCGATCACCAGACCCCGGCCCACGATCGCGCTTTCCAGCCCGAATGCGGTGTCGGCGAAATCGCTGTCACTGGTATAGGTGGTCACGTCCGCGGCCAGCGCCGGCAGTGCCAGCACCCCTGCGGCAAGGATTGAAAGAACACGCGTCAACATGGCATAGGGCCTCCCTTCATGCTGCGGCCAGTGTGGCGGCCTTGCCGGGAAAACACCTTGATCGGCATCAAGTTCGGGCAAATGGGGCCGCCCCGCAGGGGCAGCCCCGGGGGGATCAGCCGAACATGTCGGCGGTAATGCCCGCGTACCAGCCGATGCTTTCCTCGTAGGTCGTCTTGCGCAGCGCGGCGTCCTCGCCCGTCTGGCTGACGAAACTGCCGGTCGAGGCGATCTTTTCCTCGGTCGGCTCGTAAGAGGCGCCCACCTTGATGCCGTCGTCCGTGGTGATGAGCGACCAGCAGGTGTTGGCGAACTTGGCCGGGAAGACACGGCTGCCGGTCAGCGCACCGCGGATGGCGTTCGCCGCCACCTTGGCCTGGCTGTTGGCCGAGAAACCCGACTTCGGCATGTCGCCAGCGATGGTGGCATCGCCCAGCACATAGACGCTCTCGTCCATCTGGCTTTGCATCGAGGCGGGCACGATCGGGCAGAAGCCGCTGTCGTTGGTCAGCCCCGCCATCTCGGCGATCAGGCCGGCCTTCTGTGCCGGGATCACGTTGCACACGTCGACGCTTTCGACCACGCCGTCGATGGTGACTTCCATCGCGTCCGGGTTCACGCTGACGTTGTTGCCGCCGAAATCAGGTCCGATCCGGTCGATCATGCCGGTGAAGTGCTTCTGCCAGCCTTCCTCGAACAAGCCCTGCTTCGAGAACTTCTCCTTGGGGTCGATGATCAGGATCTTCGCCGTCGGATTGGACTGCTTCAGCACATGCGCCACCATCGAGATCCGCTCATACGGTCCCGGCGGGCAGCGGTAGGGATTGGGCGGGGCCACCATGGCATAGACGCCGCCCTCGGGCATCGCGTCGATCTGCGCCTTCAGAAGCTGCGTCTGGCTGCCGGCCTTCCAGCTGTGCGGCATCTTGTTCTGGGCAGAGACGTCCCAGCCGGGCACAGAACCGTCGACAAAGTCGATGCCGGGCGACACGACCAGCACGTCATAGGACAGCGTCGCCCCTCCCGCGAGGCTTACGGTCTTGGCATCGCGGTCCACGCCGATGGCCCAGTCGTGAACCACGTTGACGCCGTAATCGGATGCCAGTTTCCCATAGGTGTGCCCGATCGATGCGAAATCGCGGAACCCGCCGATGTAGAGGTTCGAGAAGAAGCAGGTGTAATAGGTGCGCGTCGGCTCGATCAGCGTGACATCGACGGCCCCGTCGCTGTCGCCCGCGATATAGCGCGCCACCGTGGCACCGCCGGCACCGCCGCCGATCACCACCACCTTCGGACGGCCATGTGCCGCGCCCCAGACCGTAGGTGCCGAAAGCGTCGCCGCTGCCCCGACCGAAGCCGCAAGAAAATTCCGTCTGTTAAGTAACATCATGTCCTCCCTGGTTACTCTCACTGTCCGGGTCTTCCCGGTCCGGTTCTCGGATAAGTCTACTCGCTCAACTGCGCGAAGTATGCAGCCAGTGCCGCGATTTCCTCGTTGTTCAGGCGTCCGGCGATCATCTGCATCACCGGATGCGGGCGCAACTGTCGCTTGTAGGCGTGCATCGCCACGACAAATGCGTCCTCGGGCCAGAACGTGATCGAGGGAATACCTTCGTTCGCGCCGCTGGCCTGATGACAGGTGACGCATTCACCGGCGAGATACTCGCCGTACTCCGGATCGCCCTGTATCGACAGGATCTCGGGATCGAGATCATGATCGGTGGCGGTCGCCGTCGCCGGAGCCTCGGGAATGTTGGCCGGATTGTCGGAATAGATGCGCAGGAAAGCCAGCAGATCGGCACGCTCCTGCGGGTCGGCCAGCCCGTCAAAGCTCATTCGCGTGCCCGAGACCAGCGCCAGCGGATTCTCGATATAAGCGTCGAGCGTCTCCAGCGTCCAGACCAGCCCGTCCGCCCCCATGCGCGTCAGGCTTTGCGAATAGGGAAACCCTTCGATCCCGGCCGCATCACGCCCGAAGACGCCGTTCAGCTGGGGGCCGATCCCGTTCTCGGCACCCTGCCCGACCTGATGGCAGCCCGAACAGCTTTGGTAGACATCCTCGCCCGCGGCCGGGTCCCCGAACGACACCGCGACCTCGACAGGGTCCTCTGTGGCCGGGGCGTCGGTTTCCGGCCGGGCCGCGGCCATCGCAACGGCCTCGGCGGCGGCGCGCTCGGCCTCCTCGCGTGCCGTGGCAAGCGCGGCTTCCAGCTCGGCGATCCGGCCCGTCAATTCGCCTTCGCGCGAGATGATCTCTGCCTCGGCGGCCCGGCGTTCCTCGATGCTTGCCACCTGGCGCTGCAACGTGTCGATCTCGGCGGCGCGGTAGTGGCGGGCGGTCACGCCGTAGGCAATGCCGAGAACCAGCGCAACGCCACCAAGTGAAGACGCAAGTAGAGGAATGGTTTTCGACATGATCTCCGGTCCTCCCGGCAGTTTGCCCTCTTCGGACATGCCGGGTCTACTGGTAAGAATGGCGCAGCCCGCCCACCCCGCAAAAAGTGGCCGCCGCCACCGGGGAAGGACCCACGGTCACGACGGCCAGGAGGGAGTGTTCAAGACGACGCAAACTCGTACACCCATAACTGCCTTACTCGGTGAAGGTCGCCAGATAGGCCTCTACCGCCTTCAGGTCGTCCTCGGACTTGATCCCGCGGAAGGACATTTTCGTCCCCTTCGCGAAAGCCTTGGGATCGGTGAGGAAGACCGACAGCGTCTCTTCGTTCCAGACCATGCCCTGCTCGGCGAACTCTCCGAACACGCTGGAATAGCGGAACCCGTCGACGGTGCCTGCCACGCGCCCCATGATGCCGTTCAGATGCGGGCCCGAGCGGTTGACCGCGCCCTCGCCCACCTGATGACAGGCCTTGCACTGGCGGAACACCTTCTCGCCCTCGGCGACAAGCGCCGGATCGGGGGCACCCGTGTCCGCTACGGCAGGCGCGGCGGTTTCCGCGCTATCGGCCATCGCGACCTCGGTCGCTTCCGCTGCGGGTGCGGGCGCGGCGGCCTCCTCGGTGCCTTCCTCTTCCGGCGTCACGTCCAGCACGGTGGCGCGCATGGTGATCTCGACGCTGTCCTTGCAGGTCTCCATGCAAGGTTCGGCCTTCCAGAAATGCGCCTCTGACGTGTCGCGGTCATCGATGATGAAGCCGTCCTTGTTGGGCATCTCGAAGCTGGCGAGGTTCTCGTTCGACAGAACGAAATCATCGTCCACCAGATCGTTCGAATAGAGGATGTAGGCCGTCATCGCATAGACGTCGTCTGCCGACAGCGTCTGCGCCGAGCCGAAAGGCATCGAGCGGTTGATGTAGTCCCAGGCCGTCGACAGGTGCGGCCAGTAGGAGCCCACGGTCTTCAGCGGATCCTCGTGATCCAGCGTGTCCATGCCCCCGGCCAGCTTGGGCCAGTTGTCGACACCCTCGGCGAACGAGCCGTGGCAGGCGGCACAGTTGTCCTCGAAGACCGTCTCGCCGGTCAGCACATCGCCCGATCCCACCGGCAGGCCGCGCCCGTCGGGCAGGACGTCAAGGTTCCAGGCCGCGATCTCTTCGGGCAGAGCGGGACGGCCAAGGCCGAACTTGCCATTGCGCTCGCCGTCCTGGGCGATGGCCGCCAGCATCGGCGAGGGCGGCGGCGCGGTATAGGCGGCGATCGCCTCGGACCGGTCCGGCGTGGCCGGCATGGGAGAGACGTTGCGGTCGGCGAAGTTGTACGCGACCGTCAGCAGGACCGCCGCACCACCCGCGGCGCCGATCTCAAGAAACTTCGACATTCTCTGCCTCCCCGGTCTCCTTGACCCACCAGGTCTGGATGCAGTTGTTGTGATAGACCGAGTTCAGACCGCGGACTTCGCGCAGCTCTGTCTTGGTCGGCTGAACGTAGCCGGTGTCGTCCATCGCCCGCGATTGCAGGAACATTTCCGACCCGTCCCAGTCGATTTCAAGGTAGAAGCGCGTCAGCGCCATCTTCTCGCCCGGCTTGGCCAGCCGCGCGGTGGTCCAGTTCGCGCCGCCATCCAGCGACACGTCCACCCGGCTGATCGCGCCGCGGCCCGACCATGCCAGCCCGGTGATGACCAGCGGCCCGGGACCGTGGGCGATCGGCGACTGGGGGCTGGGGCTTGTGACGACCGACTTGGCGTCCATCACCCACGTCCACTTGCGCGACGTGCCGTCTTCCAGCGTATCGGTGTATTTCGAGGTCTCCTCGCGGCTTTCCACGGGGGCGTCCAGCACCTCGATCCGGCGCAGCCACTTGACCCACATGTTGCCTTCCCAGCCCGGCACGATCAGGCGCACGGGATAGCCGTGCTCCTTGCGCAGCGCCTCGCCGTTGGCCTTGAACGCCACCAGCACGTCGTCCAGCGCCTTTTCCATCGGGATCGAGCGGCCATTGGACGAGGCGTCGGCGCCTTCGACATAGACCCACTTGCCCTCGGTCTGCACCCCGGCCTCGGCCAGCAGCGTGCGCAGCGGCACGCCGGTGTATTCCATGTTGTGGATCATGCCATGGGTGAACTGCACGCCGTTCAGCTGTGCGCCCGCCCATTCCATTCCGGTGTTGGCCGCGCATTCGCAGAAGTAGACGTGGTTTTCGCGCGGGAAGCGTTCCAGGTCGGCATAGGTGAAGATCAGCGGCTGATCGACAAGCCCGTTGATCATCAGCCGGTAGTCTTCCTTGCGCAGCTCGATCGCGCCCGAATGGTGCCGCTCGAAGGCGCAGCCCTGCGGGGTGATCGTGCCGTCCAGCGCATGGATCGGCGTGAAGTTGATCGAGCTGATCGGATCGGCCGTCAGCCAGGGCACGTTGCGCCGGATCACGTCGGACTCGAACTCGATCGGCATCCCGTAGGGGGTGGCGTCCACGCCATCGCCAAAGCTCGATGCCCAGGGCTGCACCTCGGTGATCAGCGGATCGGGCTCTGCCCGCGCGGCCCCCGCAGCGGCAGCGCCAGCCGTCGCGGCGGCGGCGCCTTTAAGGAATGCCCGGCGCGAAGGGGTCACGCCATCGGACTTGTCGGACATCTCGTCATGCCTCCGTTCTATTCGTCAAATTCATACTATCGAATTTGAATACCATTGCGTACTGCGGCGCGTTTACGCACCGGTTACCTTGACACTGGTGTTCGGGGCCACCGTCACCGTGCCCAGCTTGCGGATGTGGCTTTCGACCACGTCCCAGATCTGCGGGCCTTCGGTGCCCTCGTTGACGCTGGCCCAGCCGGCGACGACGTAGGTCTTGGCCGGGTCGATAAGCTCGCCCGTCTTCAGCAGGGTCATGTCGCTGATGCGGCTGCCCTGCGGCTTGGTGACGTCGATGGCATAGCCCATGCCCCCGATGCGCACCATGTCCCCGCCCTGCTGGTAGTATGGATCGGGGTTGAACAGGTTGTCGCCCACGTCTTCGAGGATCACCTTGATGAACTCGCCCGTCATCTCTGTGCGGTAGGCCTGACCATAGGTCATGGAGGTGACGTTCCAGATATCCTCGCGCGTGATCGGGTCGCCGGGCAGCAGGCTGGGCCCCCAGCGCACGCCGGGCGACATGGCGATGTCGGCCTCGCGCTCGGACAGAAGCGCGTCGCAGATCAGGTCGTCCCAGCTGCCGTTGAAATTGCCCCGGCGGTAGAGCACCGACTCGGTGTGGCCGATCACCTCTTCCAGCGCTTCCTTGTAGGGCGCGCGCTCGGCGTCGATCACAGCGGTCATCTCGGGGTCGGGCGCGATCACGTCCGAGAACACCGGGATCAGCTTGTGGCGGAAGCCCATCATGCGCCCGTCGCGCACGTCGAGATCCACGCGGCTGACGAACTTGCCGTTCGAGCCCGAGGCGACGATGATCGTCTCGCCCACGAGGGCCGGTTCAGGCAGCGCGTCATGGGTGTGGCCCGACAGGATCACGTCGATGCCGCTGACCACGCTGGCCATCTTCTTGTCCACGTCGAAACCGTTGTGCGACAGCACCACCACCAGATCGGCGCCGGCATCGCGCACTTCGTCGACCATCGCCTGCATGTTCTCGTCCCGGATGCCAAAGCTGTACTCGGGGAACATCCAGCGCGGGTTTGCGATGGGCATGTAGGGGAAGGCCTGCCCGATCACCGCGATCAGCGCGCCGCCGCGTTCGAACATCTTGTACGGCGCGAAGATTTCAGCCGGTTCGTCCCACTCGGCGTCGAATATGTTCTGTCCCAGCGCGGCAAAGGGCAGGCCCTCGACCAGTTCCTGAACCCGCTCGGACCCCAGCGTGAATTCCCAGTGGAAGGTCATCGCGTCGGGGCTCAGCGCGTTCATCACGTTGACCATGTCCTGGCCCTGCGTCTGATAGCAGGTGTAGCTGCCGTGCCACGTGTCGCCGCCATCCAGCAGCAGCGCGTCGGGCCGGTCGCCACGGATCGCCTTGACGATGGTGGACACGCGGTCCATGCCGCCGACCCGGCCATATCCCTTGGCCAGCGAGGCAAAGTCGTTATAGGTCAGCGCATAGGCCGACGGGCTTCCATCGGCGATGCCGTAAAGCTTGCGGAAGTCTGCGCCGGTGATGTGCGGCACGTGACCGCGGTTCTCGCCCACGCCGATGTTGATCTCTGGCTCGCGGAAATAGATCGGCTTCAGCTGTGCGTGAATATCGGTGACATGGATCAGCGACACGTTGCCGAACGTATCGAACTCCAAAAGCTGGTCCTGCGTCAGGGCCTGTTGCGCGGCCAGCCGGGCCCAGTTGCCGAACCCGGACGCCCCGTACAGCGCCGAGGCCGCCATGCTCACCTGCAGAAAATCGCGGCGCGAGATCATGTGCTTCGCTTCCTCTTGCGGGCCCGCCGCGCATCACATGCAAGCGAGCGAATGTATTCAGATAAGGAAAGGCCCGCCCCGGTCTCCCGGCGCGGGCCAAAGGCTTAGTTGCGGACCGAGGGGCCTTCGACCGACAGGCCGTTGCCGCGCGAGGCGACGTAAAGCTCCAGCGCAACGAACTCGGGCGAACCGTCCGAGAAGGTCTCGGCGCGGGTGTCACGCACGCATCCCTTGAACCGCGAATGCACCGAGTTCAGCTTGGTGTTCTTCAGGCGGTAGGTCGGGAAGCCGTTGATCTGGCCCTGGCTCAGATGATCCGCGCGGATCATCATGCCATAGCTGTCCTCGTGGCAGTTGGCGCACGACAGCTCCAGCTGGCCGAAGCGGGTGTAGTAGATCTCCTTGCCCATTTCCCAGGTTTCCTGGGCCGGGCCGTCGATCGCCACATCCACGGTCATGCCACGCGACACAGACGCGATCAGCGCCGTCATGTTCACCATGTCACCGCCCGAATAGGACCACTTGTCGGCGCCCATCCGGTTTTCCAGGCAGTTGTTCACCTCCATCTCGACGGTGGTGACCATGCCTTTTTCGTCGTTCCACTTGGGATAGACGGCGCGAACGCCCTTCATCCCTTCTTCCACGTCGCCGTGGCACGACGCGCAGGATTTGCCCTCGGTGCCCATCGCGGTGTCCCAGGCCTCCATGGCCGACTCCACCCCGATGAATCCCGGGTTGTCGAAGTCGTCCATCTGCATGACCTGCGTGTCGTCATTACGGAACCGCCAGCCGGAATAGATCGTGTCGACGTATTCCATGTGCGCCGGGGCCGCCGTCTCGGTGACGATCTCGATATCCTCGTTGATGACCAGCTGGTCCTCATCGGGGCCGGGACCGGCAAGCGCCGGGGAAAGCCCCAGCGCCGCCGTCAGCGCAAGGCCGGAGACCAGCTTGAACGCCTTTGTCTTTGTCATGTAATTCCTCCCTGTGCGCACGGATCAGCCGACCGAGATCGCTTTGACGTCCTCGTAGACCGACCCGTCGTCGTCGTACCACGTGAAGGTGAATTCGCCGGCTTCCGGCACCTTCGCCTCGAACTCGAAGTACGGGTTGGTAGAGATCGCGGGCTCGAGCGTCACGTCGATGACGGTCTCGCCGTTGAAGGCGCACACGAACCGGTTGATGATCGAGCGCGGGATCGGATTGCCGTCGCTGTCCTTGCGCTGACCCGATTCCATCGCGTGGCTGATCAGGGTTTTGATCGTGATGACCTCGCCGGCAGAGGCCGACTTGGGGACTTTCACGCGGGGTTTGACACCATCTGCCATGATTTGTGTTCTCCTCTACTCAGCCGCCGCAGCCGCCGATGGTAACCTTGACCGTCTTGGTGGCCTGGACGAAGCTGCCGTCCGCCATCCGCGCGATGGCGGTCACGTCCTGCGTGCCGGCAAGGCGAATCCGGGTGGACGCCGACTGCGACCCGGCCATCGGACCGAAGTTGAAAGTGGCCACGGGGGGCGTGGGGTTGCCCAGCGCCAGCACCATGACCGCCTCGGCGCCCGGCGCCGAAACCGAGATCGGCACGGTATTGCCGTTTTCCGCGATCTCCGGCGCGTCGAGCGTCAGCCCGCCCTCGCCGATGTCCGCGCCGCCGGTAAAGGCGGCAATCTGTTCCTCGCCCGCGGCCATGGCACGCATCGGCAGAACCGCCAGGGCGGCCGCGCCGGCGCCAAGCGCAAGGGCGTCACGTCGTGTCAGTTGCATGGTCGTCTCCTCTGCTATCTCTTGGTGCGCCGGCTCATCCGTCCTTCAGGGTCATCAGGAACGCGACGACGTCCTCGATGTCCTGGGCGGTCAGCAGCGGCTCTGCGGGATCGGCGCCAGCCTTGCCCGTGTAGGCATTGCCGATGCGAATGAACCCGGTGTGCTTGTAGAACCCCGGCATCATCGTGTCGGGGAAGTAGTTCTTGGCATTGGCCACGAGGCCGCGCAGGTCGGCCTCTTCCCAGCGGTCCGCCACACCGTCGAGCGACGGGCCGATCTCGCCGTGGAACGGCAGATCGTTCAGCACGGTTACCTGATGGCAGGCGATGCAGTTGCCGGCGCCCTTGTTCATCAGGATCTTGCCGTTCGCCATGTCGCCCGGCTTACCGGACAGCGACACGGCCACTTCACCGTATTCGCCATACGGAACGTCTGCGGGTGCGACCACGTCCGCGGTCGCCGCCGTGGACGCCCCGACCAGCAGGACGGTAAATGCAGTAAGGGTGCGTTTCATGGATCCTCCCTTGGCCCTTCTTTTGCATACCGTAGCGCACCGGGCTTCAATTGCGCAAGTTCAAATTCACAAGTTTGAATTATCAAATTTGACACAACGGCATAACAGCCCGGGTCCGATGGCCGTCCGGGGACACTGTCCTTGCGCCCCCGGCCGCACCAGCGGGAATCAGTCGGTCTTGCCGTCGTTGCGCTCCAGGATCCGCCGCGCGTGATAGCGCTGAAAGTCCTCTTCGGACTGGTCGAGGTAGCGCTCCTCGTTCACCCATGTCAGCAGGTCCAGCGTCGTGCCCGCCGAGAAGGCGCCGGGCATCACCGCAACGGCGGCTTGCGGGGCCGTCATGCCCTCTTCGACCTCTTCGGGCAGGAACATGATGGTCGGCGTGAACATGACGTTCCACTTTCGCGCCATCTGACGCTCTTCCAGCGTCTCGCCGTCGAAATCGACAACCTCGGTGGACCCGTGCAGGTTCAGCTGCACAACGAAATAGTTCTCGCGGATATAGCCGGCGACCGCCTCCTGCGGGAACACCTCCTTGTGCATCTTGGTGCAGTAGATGCAGCCGCGCTGCTCGAAGATCAGCATCAGCCGCTTGCCCTCGGCATTGGCCTCGGCCAGATCCTCTGACAGGTCCTTGAAGGTGTCCCGCATCCAGTCGGTCTTGTGCAACCCGTCGTCGCCCAGTTCGGCAGCCGTGACCGGCGTCGCAAGCGCGGCAAAGGCAGCCAGCGCGGCAAAGGCTATGGCGCGAAGTCTCATCGTCTCGGTCCTCCCAGTTCCGGGCCTCAGCCCAGGTTCAGCAATCCCGGGAACCAGCGGATCATCGCGTCCGCGATCAGGTTCACCGCATCCGTGGCGATCAGCACCGCGAAGATCAGCAGCATGACGCCCATCGCCTTTTCCACGTATCCCAGATACTTCCGGTTGCGCTGCGCCCAGGCAAGGAACGGCCGCGCGAACAGCGCCGCCACCACGAAGGGCGCCGTCATCGCAAGCCCGTAGACCAGCAAAAGCGATGCCCCCTGCGCCAGGCTTCCCATTCCCGAGGCGACCATCAGGATAGAGGCGAGCGCCGGCCCCACGCAGGGCGTCCAGCCAAAACCGAAGGCAAGGCCCATCACATAGGCACCGGCCATCGTCGTGGGTTCTGCCCGGCTTTCGATCCGCGCCTCGCGGTACAAAAGCGGGATGCGCACCAGCCCAAGGAAATGCAGCGCAAAGACGAAAAGCACGCCCGCGGCCACGAAGGACAAGGGCCTTTTCCACTGGGCAAACGCCTGCCCCAGCGCCGTCGCTCCCATGCCAAGCAGCACGAAGATCGTCGTCACGCCAAGGGCAAAGGCGATGGCCGACAGCACCAGCCGCCGCTGGGCGCCGGGACTGATCCCGCCGTCATCGCGCAGCTCGGACATGGAAATGCCCGCCATGTAGCACAGGTAGAAGGGCACCATCGGCAGGATGCAGGGCGTAAAGAACGACAACAGCCCTGCAAGCGCCGCCCCCGCGTAGGAGATGTCGAACATCCCGAGGTCACCGTGCTTGAATTAAGAACATATTCAAATTATCTTGTGCGTATCGAATTCGTCAATGGGTGATAATTCGTCAATGGGTGATATCGCATGATGCTGTCCCGCCGCGCCGCCGCTCTGGGGGCTTTTCTGGGCTTGTCGCTCGCCGCCACGCTGTTGCCGGCCGCCCCGGCCCGCGCCACCGGCGCAGCCGAACTCGTCATGGTCGAGGAACACGGCTGCATGTGGTGCGCCCGCTGGGACGCCGAGATCTCGGCGGTCTACCCCAAGACGGAAGCCGGCCGCGCCGCGCCCCTGCGCCGTATCGACATCCGCGAACGGCGTCCCGACGACATTGCCTTCGCCCGCCCGGTGACCTTCACGCCCACCTTCGTTCTTGTGCGCGACGGGGTCGAGGTGTCGCGGATCGAGGGTTACCCCGGCGAAGACTTCTTCTGGGGCCTTCTCGAAATGCACATTCGCACGCATCTCGGCGCCGAAGGCGCCTCCTGATGTGGCAACAGACCGATTCGGAAGCTTTTTTGCCGGCGTGTGATCTGATACCCTGTCCATATCGTAATATATGGTTGTGTGAACCTAGCGGCGCGTGCCGCGACAGATACAGTTAGAAAGGGGCACAAGATGGCCCTGCCCGTTCTTGAACCCGACATCTCCGAGGAAGAGATGGACCTCATCGCCGAAAAGGCGTGCGAGGCTTCCAATTTCCTCAAGGCCATCAGCCACGAGGGGCGGCTGATGATCCTGTGCCACCTTGTCACCGGCGAAAAGTCCGTGACCGAGCTGGAGCAGCTTCTCTCCGCCCGCCAGGCGGCGGTATCGCAGCAGCTGGCACGTCTTCGGCTCGAAGGGCTGGTCACGCCCCGCCGCGAAGGCAAGGCGATCTACTATTCCTTGACCGACGAGCGGCCCAAGCGCATCCTTGAGCTTATCTACGACCTCTTCTGCAACGAAGACGGTCAGGGCGCCCGGACCAAGAGCTGAATACAGCCTTCCGGTCGTCCGTAGCCGGGAGGGAGACACATGCTGGACAGCATCGGCGCAGGACCCGCCGCGGCCCTGGTGGGGCTTGTTGGCGGGCTCATGCTCGGACTTGCCGCGCGACTGGGACGCTTCTGCACCCTCGGCGCGATCGAAGATTACCTCTATCAGGGAAGCGATGTGCGCCTGCGCATGTGGGGCGTGGCGATCGGCGTGTCCGTGGTCGGCGTCTCGCTTCTGATGGGCGCGGGCGCGATCGTCCCGGCCCAGACGCTCTACCTCGGGCAGGCATGGATGCCGCTGGCGTCCATCGCGGGCGGGCTGGTCTTCGGCTACGGCATGGCGCTGGCGGGCAACTGCGGCTTCGGCGCGCTGGCGCGCCTTGGGGGCGGGGATCTGCGCGCTTTCGTGATCGTCATGGTGATGGGCGTGGCCTCCTACATCACGCTTTCCGGCCCGCTGGCGCATCTGCGCGTCTGGCTCTTTCCCCCGCGCCCGGCCGATGGCGCGGTGCCGCCGGGCCTGGCCCATGGACTTGCCGACGCCTTCGGCGTCTCCGCTTCCGCCGTGGGCGTCGTGGTCGGCCTTGCACTCCTGCTCTTCGCGCTGTCGGCGCGCAGCATGATCGGCAAGCCGCGCGCGGTCTTCTGGGGCGCGGTGGTGGGCCTGGCCATCGTCAGCGGCTGGGCCGGCACGGCATGGGTGGCGCACGAAAGCTTCGGCGAAACCGCCGTCATCTCGCACACCTTCTCGGCCCCGCTGGGCGAGACGATGATCTACGCCATGACCTCGTCGGGCAACACGCTCAGCTTCGGGGTCGGGTCGGTCGCGGGCGTGCTGTCCGGCGCCTTCATCGGCTCGCTCTTCAAGGGCCATTTCCGGTGGGAGGCCTGCGAGGACCCCCGCGAACTGCGCCGCCAGATCTTCGGAGCCGCCCTGATGGGCGTGGGCGCCGTGGTGGCCGCAGGCTGCACCATCGGCCAGGGCATTTCCGCCTTTGCGCTGCTGGCCTACAGCGCCCCCGTCACCGTGCTGGCCATCCTCGCCGGCGCCGCGCTTGGCCTGCGCCAGTTGATCGAGGGCTTCGCAAGGGCCTGACACGGGGGCAGAAGGCGCTTGCAAGCGCCTTCCCGCCCGGAAACGACGCGAGGCGCAGGACGGCCTTTCGAAAGGCCGTCAGCCCTGCCCCACCTCCACCGCCACCACGGCCAGGCAATCACCCGCCTGCATCATCCCCGGGAAATGCCGCGCCGTCGGCAGACGGGCGCGCCCAACGCGACAGCCCAGCGGCGCCGCGCCGGGCCTGCGCCAGTTGATCGAATGCCGCGCAAGGGCCTGACACGGGGGCAAGCCCCTTCGAAGGGGCTTGCGCCGCGCGGCGGGGCCGCGCGGGTGAAGGCGCTTGCAAGCGCCTTCCCGCCCGGAAACGACGCGAGGCGCAGGACGGCCTTTCGAAAGGCCGTCAGCCCTGCCCCACCTCCACCGCCACCACGGCCAGGCAATCACCCGCCTGCACCAGCCCGGGGAAATGCCGCGCCGCCAGCAGACCGGCGCGCCCCGCGCGGTAGTCCACCGGCGCAGCGCCGGTGCGGTCCAGGGGCCAGATCCGCGCGATGACCTGCCCCGCCGCCACCCGGTCGCCCAGGTCCGCCACCGGGTCGAGCATCCCCGCATCCCCGGCGAAGACGAAGCAGTCGGCGTCCGGCATGTCCAGCATCACGCTGTCCACCGCCTCGGGCGCGCCCTCCAGCACGCCCGCGTGGATCAGCAGGTTGCGCAGGCCCCGCCGCGCGATGCGCACCGTCTCGGCCCGCGCCGTCCCGCCGCCGCCAAGCTCGGTGGTGACAAGGACCTTGCCCTGCGCCTCGACCTCGGTATCCAGCATCCCCACCGCGTCGATCTCCAGCATCTGCATGGCATAGGGCGCGCCGAAGGCCCTGACGGCCGCCATGCAGGCGGCCTCCTGCGCCTTGTCGGGCAGGATGTGCCCCGCCGCGAAGGGCAGGAAATCGAGCGTCTTGCCCCCCGAGTGGAAATCCAGCACCACGTCGGCCATGGGGATCAGCACCCGCGCCACGTAATCGGCGATCTTCTGGCTGGGCGTGCCGTCGGGACGGCCCGGAAAGATCCGGTTCATGTTCGCCCCGTCGAGGGGCGAGGTGCGCCGCCCCGCCCGCACCGCCGCCGCGTTCAGGAACGGCACCAGGATCACCCGCCCGCGCACCGCCGCCGCCGTCAGCGTCGCCGCCGCCTCCAGCACCGCCAGCGGCCCTTCGTACTCGTCCCCGTGGTTGCCCCCGGTGATCAGCACCGTCGGCCCCGGCGCCGCCCCCCCGATCACCGTGATCGGCGTCAGCACGGACCCCCAGGCGCTGTCGTCGCGGCTGTAGGGCAGGCGCAACTGCCCGTGGTGCACGCCGGGCGCCTCCAGGGGCACGGTGCAGACGATCGGGTTCGCCCCGGTCATTTCACGAAGACCTGCCGCGGCGTATGGCACAGCGCCTCGACGCCCGTGTCGGTGATCAGGATTGTCTCGGAGATCTCGACGCCCCCGTCCTCCAGCCACAGCGCGGGCATGAAATGGAACACCATCCCCGGCTTCAGCTCTGTCATGTCGCCGCGCCGGAAGGACATCGTGCGCTCGCCCCAGTCCGGCGGATAGCTCAGCCCGATGGAATAGCCGCAGCGGTTGTCCTTCTCGAAGCCCAGCCGGTTCAGCGTGGCGTTGAAGGCATTGGCGATATCCTCGCAGCGGTTGCCGGGGCGGGCCTGCTCCAGCCCCACCTCCATCGCCTCCAGCACCGCCTTTTCCGCCTCCTGGTAAAGGACCGGCGGCGCGCCGAAGAACAGCGTGCGCGACTGCGGACAGTGATAGCGCCGGTGACAGCCCGCGATCTCGAAGAAGTTCGACTCGCCCGCGCGCAGCGTCCGGTCGTCCCATGTCAGGTGCGCCGCGGTGGCATCCAGCCCCGAGGGCGTGATCGGCACGATGGCGGGGTAATCGCCCCAGTGCCCGTCCGCCCCCATCGCGCCCGTGTGCAGGATCTCTGCCACCAGTTCGTTCTTCCGCATCCCCGGCTCGGCCACCTCGAGGATGCGCGCGTGCATCGCCTCGACGATCCGCGCGGCGCGGCGCATGTATTCGATCTCGCTGTCGGACTTGATCGCGCGCTGCCAGTTCACCAGCCCGGTGGCATCGCTGAACTCGGCCTCGTGCAGATGCGCCGCCAGCGTCTGGTGCGCCTTGGCAGAGTAATAGTAGTTGTCCATCTCCACCCCGATCCGCATGCCCGACCAGCCGCGCTCGTAGATCAGGATCGCCAGCGCCTCCATCGGGTGCTTTTGCGGGTTCTGCACATAGGTGTCGTCATACCCCACGATGGACGCGTCGTGATCGGCCATGAAGACGGTGCGCACCGCCCCCGGCGCATCGATCCCGCGCCCCCACCAGACCGGGTCGCCCTCCATCGGGACCAGCACGCACTGGTGGACATAGAAGGACCAGCCGTCATAGCCCGAGATCCAGGCCATGTTCGACGGGTCCGACAGGATCAGAAGGTCTATGCCCCGCAACGCCATCTCGGCCCGGGTGTGCGACAGGCGCGCGTGATACTCGGCATCGGTGAAATTCGGGTTCGACGTGGTCATGTGCGCGCCTCCGCTACAGGTCCCGCGCCACCTCGGCCACCGCCTCGGCGGTGGCGGTGACGACGGTGTCGATCTCGGCCTCTGTGATGCACAGGGGCGGGGCAAAGCCGATGATGTCGCCGCCGGGCATCGCCCGCGCGATCACGCCCCGGCGCAGCATCGCCGCCACAACTGCGCCCGACACCTTGCCCGGCGCCTCCCACTGGGCGCGCGCCGCCTTGTCGGGCGACAGCTCCACCGCGCAAAGCACGCCCTCGCCCCGCACCTCGCCCACCAGCGGGTGATCGGCCAGCGCCCCGGCCATCTGCGCATTCAGATACGCCCCGGCCGACCCCGCATGCGCCACAAGCCCCATCTGGTCGATCAGCCGCAGGTTTGCCACGCCCGCCGCCGCGCCGATCGGATGGGCCGAATAGGTCCAGCCATGCCCCATCGGGCCGAAAGCGTCCGTGCCCTCTTCCAGCACGCGCCACACCCGGTCGCCGATGATCGACCCCGACAGCGGCGCATAGGCGCTCGTCAGCCCCTTGGCGATGGTCATGATGTCGGGCGCGATGCCGTAATGGGTGCTGCCGAACATCGAACCCATGCGGCCAAAGCCCGTCACCACCTCGTCGGCGATCAGCAGGATGTCATGGCGCCGCAGCACCGCCTGGATCTTCTCCCAGTAGCCCGCGGGCGGCGGCACGATCCCGCCCGTGCCCAGGATCGGCTCGCCGATGAAGGCGGCGATGGTGTCCGCGCCTTCGGCCTCGATCAGCGCCTCCAGCCGGTCCGCGCACCAGTCCGAGAACGCCGCCTCGTCCATCCCGGGATCGGGCCTGCGATAGTAGTACGGCGCCTCGGTGTGGATCACCTGCGCAAGCGGCAGATCGAATTTCGCATGAAACAGCGGCAGCCCGGTCAGGGACCCGGTCACAAGGCCCGATCCGTGATAGCCGCGCCAGCGGCTGATGATCTTCTTCTTCCCGGGCCGGCCGAGGATGTTGTTGTAATACCAGACCATCTTGACGTTGGTCTCGTTGGCGTCCGAGCCCGACAGCCCGAAATAGACCTTGGACATGCCCTTGGGCGCACGCTCCATCACCATGTGCGCCAGCGTGATCGAAGCCTCGGTGCCATGACCCATGTAGGCGTGGTAATAGGCCAGCTCGCGCGCCTGCGCCGCGATCGCCTCGGAAATCTCGGTCCGCCCATATCCCACGTTCACGCAGTAAAGCCCCGCGAAGGCATCGAGCAGCTTCCGCCCGTCGCGGTCCTCGATGAACACGCCCTCGCCCCCGGTGATGATCCTGTTCGGCGCGTCCCCGCGCGCGAACTGCGCCAGATGGGTCGAGGGGTGGAAAAAGCTCTCGCGGTCCCACTGGGACAACTGGTCGTTGGTCAGCATGGCGTGTCCTTCCCTGTCATCCCCCAGCCCTATCGAAATCCGGGCCGGGGTTCCATGCCTTGACCCGGAAAGCCGCCACCGGCTTCTTCTGTTCACAAATACTCTCGCCGAAGGCCACGCCCGCGGGGGGCTCGATGCCCCCCGCGGGCGTTCGGCCGGGCGCCGCGCATGGCGCGGCGCAAGGCCTCACATCCGCATCCGGCTGCCGTTGGCGTCAAACAGCGGCCGGGCCAGCCGTCGCGCCGGCAGCATCTCTCCCAGCACCTCGACCGACCAGCCCGCCTCGGCCGCCGCGTGCTCCTTCGGCACATAGGCCAGCGCGACCGAGGTGGCCGAGGCATGGGCATAGCCGCCCGAGGTGACCCAGCCCACCACTTCGCCGTCCTTCGACACCGGCTCGTCCCCGATGACGTCGGCGTCCCGCGCCTCGACGGCAAGCGTGATCAGGCGGTAGGTGCCGCCCGCCGCCTTGCGTTCCGCCGCCGCGGTCTTGCCGATGAAACCGGCGTCCTTCTCCAGCGCCACGAAGCGGCCCAGCCCCGCCTCCCACGGGTCGTAGACCGGCCGGTATTCCCGGCCCCAGCCGGCCCAGCCCTTTTCCAGCCGCAGCGCGTTCAGCGCCCGCAGCCCGAAATCGCGGATTCCATGGGCCGCCCCGGCCTCCTTCAGGGCGAGGTAGAGGTAGCGCTGGTACTCCGGCGCCACCCAGATCTCGTAGCCCAGATCACCGGTGAAGCTGACCCGCCCCACCAGCGCGGGCGCCATGCCCAGATCCATCCGCCGGATGTCCATGAAACGGAACGCCTCCGCCGACAGGTCCGTATCGCTCAGCGCCGCCAGCACATCGCGCGCCGCGGGCCCGGCGATCGACAGCCCGGTCAGCCCGGCCCCATGCGCCGTGACCGTCACAGAGCCGTCCGCGGGCAGATGCGCGTCGAACCAGCGCATGTGATAGGCCTCTGCCGCGCCGCTGCCGGCAATGAAGAACTCCTCGTCCCCAAGCCTGGCGAGCGTGAAGTCCCCGATCAGGCGCCCGTCTTCCTTCAGCATCGGCGCCAGCACCATCCGCCCCGTTCCGGGCATCCGGCAGGCCAGCATCCGGTCAAGCCACGCCTCGGCCCCCGGCCCGGCCACGGTGTATTTGGCGAAGCCCGTGATCTCTATGATGCCCACGCCCTCGCGCACGGCGCGCGCCTCGGCGCCCACATGCTCGAAATCGGTGGACCGGCGCCAGGAGAACGCATCCTTCACCCCCTCGGGCGCGAACCACAGCGGCACCTCCAGCCCGTAGGCCGCGCCGAACTGGGCGCCCCCGGCCTTCAGAAGGTCGTAGATCGGCGAGGTCCTGAGCGGCCGCGCCGCCGGCAATTCCTCGTTCGGGAAGCGGATCGAGAAGCGGCGCGCGTAATTCTCCTGCACCTTGGCGTTGGTGTAGGCCAGCGTCGCGTAATCGCCGAACCGCGCCACGTCCATAGCGAAGACGTCATAGCCCGGGTCGCCCTCGATCATCCAGTTGGCCAGCGCCAGCCCCACGCCGCCGCCCTGGCTGAAGCCCGCCATCACCCCGCAGGCGCACCAGAACCCGGGCAGCCCGCGCACCGGCCCCACAAGCGGGTTGCCGTCGGGCGCGAAAGTGAAGGGACCGTTGATGATCTGCTTGATGCCCGCGGTCTCGAAGGCGGGGAAATGGCGAAAGCCCACCTCCAGCGATGGTGCGATGCGGTCGATGTCGGGCTCCAGCAACTCGTGCCCGAACTCCCACGGCGTCTGCCTGGGCGACCAGGGCTTGCAGGCCCGTTCATAGGTGCCCATCAACATGCCCTTGCGTTCCTGCCGCAGGTAAAGCTCGCCGTCGAAATCGACGGCATGAAGCATTTCCTTTCCCGTTGCCTCGTTGAAGGCGGCGACCTCGGGCATGTCCTCGGTCAGAAGATACATGTGCTCCATCGCCAGCACCGGCAGCTCCAGCCCCACCATGCGCCCGACCTCGCGCGCCCAGAGCCCGCCGGCGTTCACCACGTGCTCGGCGATGATGTCGCCCTTGTTCGTCACCACCCGCCATGTGCGGTCCGGCAGCTGTTCCAGCGCCTCGACCTTGGTGTGCAACTCGATCTCGGCCCCGTTCTTGCGCGCGGACTTCGCATAGGCATGGGTGGTGCCATAGGGGTCGAGATGCCCCTCGACCTCGTCGTACAGCGCGCCGACGAACTGCGTCGGGTCCATCAGCGGGAACAGTTCTGCCGCCTCGCCAGGCGTGATCAGCTGCGCGTCGAGCCCCATGTAGCGGCCCTTGGCCATGATCGACTTCAGCCAGTCGAAACGCGCGGGCGTCGCGGCCAGCATCACGCCGCCGGTCATGTGAAGCCCGATGTCCTGACCCGACAGCTCCTGGATCTCCTTGTAGAGATCCACGGTGTATTTCTGAAGCGCGGCCACGTTCGGATCGCCGTTGATCGTGTGCATCCCGCCCGCCGCGTGCCAGGTCGAGCCGCTGGTCAGCTCGGAGCGTTCCAGCAGCACCACGTCGCTCCAGCCGAATTTCGTCAGGTGATAGAGCACGCTGCATCCCACGACGCCGCCGCCGATCACCACCGCCCGCGCATGGGTCTTCATTGCGTCCCTCCTTGCCGCCGCGCTGGTGCCGACGGTCTCATTCCTCGCGTCCCAGCGCCTTCAGCCGGGCATGGAGCGTCCCCGCCGCACCGTCGCCCCGTTCCAGCGCGAAAACATAGGCATGGGTCAGGTAGAAACAGGCCCGGTCCACCTGCCCCCCGGCCTCGGCCAGATCGGCGGCCTGCGCATAAAGCTGGCACAGCGCCGCCCCGTCACCCGCCGCATGGGCCGCCAGCAACGCCCGGTCCAGCGCGTCCGCCCCGCCCACTACTCCGCCGCAAGCGGCGCCGCCGACATGCGTTCCGCCACCCAGCGGTGAAAGCAATGCGTCGGCCCGTCCATTGCAGGGCTGAACTTGCCGCCGTCGAACCGCACGCCGTTGCGGCCCCTCTGCATCCCCTCGACCACGAACAGGTCTTCCTCGAACACGGTCTTCCACATCTCGGCATTGCGCGCGCGCATCGGCGCGAAATCCTCGCCCGCCACCACGTCGGCACTGTAATACAGCGCCACGCGCTCCACCGTCCGGTCCTTCGCTTGCGGCTCAAGGATGATGGCGAAGGCGTGGTCGCGGTGCACCCCCAGCAGGACGTTGGGATAAAGCGCGATGTATTCCGCCCCCCTCTCCCACTGCGCCGACAGCCCCGGCCAGTCGGGAAACCGCCGCCCGTCGTCAGCGATCATCGGCGCGTAGACCAGCGTTCCCTGCCCCGAAAACGCGCCCGGTTCCTCGATGTTGTAGTGATCCTCCAGCCGCGAATAGCTGTTCAGCCCCGGATGGACCCACGGCAGGTGATAGCTTTCGCAGTAATTCTCGACCGCCAGCTTCCAGTTGCAGGCCACGTCAAAGGAAAACCGGCTGTCCGCCCCGCCGGCCACCAGCGGGCGATCCTTGAACTCGGCCCAGCGGGCGATGGCGGCCGCCGCATGATCCTCGAAGGCGGGCGCGTCGCCCGAGACGTTGACGAAGATCACGTCGCGCCAGACATGGCTGCGGATCTCCACCAGCCCCAGTTCGCCGCGCCGGATCTCTTCGTGCGTGTTCTGCCCCGGCCCGCCCACATGCGGCGTCGTCACCAGTTCGCCCGTCAGCGCATAGCACCAGCTGTGATAGGGGCAGCGGATCACGCCGCCCACCTTCTTCGGCTCGGACACAAGGATCATGCCGCGATGGCGGCAGGTGTTCTGATAGACCTTCACGTCGCCCGTCCGGGTGCGTACCGCCACCAGCGGCATCCCCGCCAGGTCCACCGGCATGGCATCCCCCGGCTCGGGGATGTCCTGGCCAAAGGCCAGCGCCGTCCATGTCGCGAACAGAAGGCTGTCGCGCTCTGCCCCGAACATGGCGTCAGAGACATAGTGGGCGTTGGGCAAACCCCTGGCCTGGGCCAGAGGGGCAAGAACGGACGACAGCGCGGCGGAATCGGTCATGGCAGGCTCCAGCTTCAGGGAACAGGACCGACCCTGAACCCTGCGCCAGTTTCCGTCCGCATCGGTCGCGACATGCCGCTTGCCATGCGCGACACGCAGCCGCGCGCCTACAGCGTCACCGCCTGCCCCGTCCGCGCCGATTCCTGCGCCGCCAGCCCGATGGCCACCGCCTTGGCGCCATCCGCCAGCGTCACCTCGGGCGTGCCCTGCCCGCGCGCCACCGCAAGGAACCGCTCGTGCTGATAAAAGGTCGAGCCGTTGTGATCGCCCGCCGCCAGAAGCGCCGCATCCACCGGCAACTCGATCTTGCGCGGCCCCTTGGGATCGCGCGGGCTGATGACCAGTTCCGGCACCGGCGGCGCGCCCAGATGCTCGGGCCAGAAACGCCCCGGCCCCGGCACGAAGCACTCTATCTTGCCCAGCGGGCCCACGGCCGAAACCTCTTCCTGATAGCGCGCGCCTTCGGCGAACATGCACAGCTCCAGCATGGCGCGCGACCCGCCGTCGAAATCGACGATCACATAGCCCGAATCCCAGATATCCGACGCCTCGCCGTCGTAGACCTCGGCCTTGTGGTTCACGACCTGCCCGGCTGAGGCCATGACGCGCACCGGCTCCTGCCCCAGCACCAGCCGCATAAGGTCGAAGAAATGGCAGCACTTCTCGACCAGCGTGCCGCCCGAATAGCGGTTGAAGCGGTTCCAGTTCCCGACCTTTTCAAGGAACGGAAAGCGGTGCTCGCGCACCGTCAGCATCCTGACCCCGCCCGTGACCGCCTGCGCCTCGGCCACCAGCCGCGCGATGGGCGGCATGTAGCGGTATTCCATCGCCACCCAGACCGGCGCGGGATAGCTGGCCGCGAAACGCTCCAGCCGGGGCACCTGCGCGGTGTCGGTATAAAGCGGCTTTTCGACCAGCACCGGGCGTGGCCGCGCCGCCGCGATCGCCTCCAGCTGGTCGACATGGCAATGGTTCGGGCTGGCGATCACCAGCGCGTCAACCCCGTCCGCCGCCAACAAGGCGCCCAGCGTGTCATACGCCACCGCCCCCGGCGCGCGCGCCAGCGCGGCGGCCCGCATCCCCGGATCGGGCTCGTAGATCGCCCGCACCTCCGCCCCCGGCAGCAGCGCGATATTCGCCATGTGCTCCTGCCCCATCATGCCCGCGCCGATGAGCCCATATCCAACCTTGTCCTGCATCTGTCCTACCTTAGCCGCGTCACGTAACGCGTTGTTTCCGCGTCGAACCAGGTGTGTGACACCTCGGCCCGCGCGCCATTTTGATCCCAGCTGATCCGCTCCACATGGCCGGCAGGTGCGCCGGCGCGCATCGGCAGGCCCCGCCCCCAGTCCGGCACAGGCGCCACACCCACCCGGTCCTCGGCGCGCTGGATCCACAGCCCCAGCCGTGCCTTGTAGAACTGGTAAAGCGACTCGCTCAGGTCCCGGGCGGCCAGCGCGGGGGCATAGCCCGCGTCCAGCCAGATCTCTTCCAGCGCCGCCGGCATCCCGTTCAGCCGCCGCAGCCGCCTGATCCGGTGCGCCCGCTCTGACGTGCCGAACTCGGGCAGTCCGGCGGGCTTGTCCAGCGTGTCGACGGCCAGCACCTCGGCGCTGGGACGCCCCCCGCCCGACACAAGCTCCAGCCGGAAAAACACATACGGCCCGGCACGTTCCGGCACGGCCCTGACATAGTTGCCGGACCCGTGGACACGCTCGACAAGGCCCGCCTCGACCATCAGGTCCAGTGCCTTGCGCAGCGTGCCGACGGACACGCCCAAACCTTCTGCCATGCTGCGCTCTGGCTGCATCCGCTCGCCCGGCAAGAGACGCCCGGCCTGAATGTCGCGGATCAGCAATTCGCTGACCTGCACATAGCGGGGCTGGACGGTGGGCGTGGACATGCGGCGCGCTTCGAAAAAAATTGATACAGGATTGATGCATATCAAAGCGGATGCTACGCAAGGGAAAAATGCACCCCTGAAAGAGATTCGATGACCATCGTTCCCGTCACATCGCCAGACCTCGACGCCGCCGAAGTCTCGTGGTTCGCCGCGCTCTGCTCGGACGATTACCGCTTTCTCGGCGTACCCGAAGGCGACTTGCGGTCGTCCTGGGCGCATTGCTCTTCCATCGTGCGCACCGCCGAGGCGCAGGGCTTTCGCAACATTCTCTGCCCGTCCTCCTACCAGGTGGGTCAGGACACGCTGTCCTTCGTGGCCGGATGCGCGCCGCTGACCTCGAAGATCAACATGCTGGCCGCCGTCCGCTGCGGCGAGATGCAGCCGATCATGCTGGCGCGCACCATCGCCACGCTCGACCACATGCTGGAGGGCCGCCTGACGGTCAACATCATCTCGTCGGACTTCCCCGGCGAAAAGGCCGACTCGAGGATCCGCTACCAGCGCTCGCGCGAGGTGGTCGAGATCCTCAAGCAGGCCTGGACGCAGGACGAGATAAACTATTCCGGAGATGTCTATGATTTCAAAGGCATATGGACCGATCCGGCCAAGCCCTACCAGACCGGCGGCCCGCTGCTGTACTTCGGGGGCTACTCGCCCGACGCGCTGGAACTGTGCGGCCAGCACTGCGACGTCTACCTGATGTGGCCCGAACCCAAGGACCAGATCGCCGAACGCATGAAGGGCGCCAACGCCGCCGCCGAACGCCACGGCCGCACGCTCGATTACGGCCTGCGCGTCCACATGGTCGTGCGCGACACAGAGGCCGAGGCCAAGGAATACGCCGAACACCTCGTCTCGAAGCTCGACGACGAGTTCGGCCGCCTGATCCGCGACCGTGCGCACGACTCGGGCTCGCTCGGCGTCAGCCATCAGGCCCGCGCGCGCGAACTGGCCGACCAGTTCGGCTATGTCGAGCCGCACCTCTGGACCGGCGTGGGCCGCGCCCGTTCGGGCTGCGGCGCGGCGCTTGTCGGCTCTGTCGATCAGGTGCTGTCGGAAATCGAGGCCTACCAGAAGATGGGCATCCGCGCCTTCATCTTCTCGGGTTATCCTCACCTCGACGAATGCCGCATCTTCGGGGAGAAGGTGCTGCCGCACCTCAAGACCTGCTCGCTGCCCCAGGCCTATGGCCGGGTGCCCGCCGAAACGCCGCAAACCCCGCTCGGGGTAGGAGAGCGCCGCTGATGGACCGTATCCGCATTTCCGAAGGGCTGGAGTTCAGCCGCATCGTCTATGGCATGTGGCGCGTCGGCGACGACGCCGACACCTCGCCCGCCCATGTCCAGGCCAAGATCGAAAGCTGCCTGTCGCAGGGCATCACCACGATGGATCAGGCCGACATCTACGGCAGCTACACGGCCGAGGCGATCCTTGGCGACGCCCTGCGCGCCGCGCCCGCCCTGCGCGACCGGATAGAGATCGTCACCAAGTGCGACATCGTCGCGCCCGCTGGCAAATATGCCGACGCGCGGGTGAAATACTATGACACCTCGGCGGCCCATATCGCGGCCTCGGTCGATGCCTCGCTGGCCAACATGGCCACCGACCGGATCGACCTTCTCCTGATCCACCGCCCGGACCCGCTGATGAACCACGTCGAAACCGGCCGTGCGCTGGATGCCGCCGTGGCCTCGGGCAAGGTGCGCGCGGTGGGCGTGTCGAACTTCAGGCCATATGACTGGGCGCTGCTGCAATCGGCGATGGACACCCCGCTTGTCACCAACCAGATCGAGCTTTCGGTGACCGCGCACCAGGGCTTCACCAACGGCGACGTGGCCTTTCACCAGCAGCACGCACACCCGATCATGGCATGGTCGCCCCTGGGCGGCGGCAGCCTGATGACGAACGACAGCCCGGCGCGCGCCATGCTGGAAACCGTCGCCGCGCGGCTGGGCTCCGACGCCGCCTCGGTCGCGGTGGCCTGGCTATTGGCGCATCCCGCCACGGTCCTGCCGGTGATGGGCACCAATTCGCTGGACCGTATCGCGCGTCTTTCGGCCGCCTGCGACCTGACGATCGACCGCCAGACATGGTTCGAGATCTACACCGCGGCCCTGGGGCACGAGGTGCCGTGATGGCCGACGGCGGAAGGGGGATCATGCAAAGCGTCACGCCCGGCCCGGACACCGCCCGCGATTTTCGCGACGCGCTTGGCCGCTACACCACCGGCGTCACCGTGGTCACGACCCAAAGCGACATCGGCCCGCTTGGCATCACCGCCAACAGCTTTGCCAGCGTGTCGCTCGACCCGCCGCTGGTGCTGTGGTCGCCCGCGCGCGCCTCGCGCCGCTTTCCCGCCTTTGCCGAATGCGACACCTTCGCGATCCATGTGCTTGGCGAGGAACAGGAAAACATCTGCCGCCAGTTCAGCCGCGAAGGCACCGATTTCGGCGGGCTCGACTGGACCACCGGCGACGGCGGCACGCCGCTGATAAACGGGTGCCTCGCCCGGTTCGAATGCACCACCGCCGCCCGGCACGACGGCGGCGATCACCTTATCATCGTGGCGCGCGTGACCCGCGCTGCCTGGCGCGGGGGCGACCCGCTGGTGTTTTCGTCCGGCGCGTACGGACGCTTCACTTCGGCCACCTAGGGCCGGACAACTCGGCAAGGCCCGGTCAGAAGGGCCACCGAAAAGGGAGGGCGCAATGGCGCTTTTACTGGGGCTTCTCGCTCCATTGCAGATGGTGAACGACACCGTGCTGCGGCTGGGCCGCGGTCTGGCGGTCGTGGCCATCGGCGCGATGGTCGCCGTCACGCTGGCGCAGGTCTTCATGCGCTATGTCCTCAACAACGCCCTGCCATGGCCCGACGAGGCGGCGCGCTTCTGCATGTTGTGGATGACCGGTCTTGTCGCGGCCACCTCCTTTCGGCGCGGCGGGTTCGTCGCCATCGACATGCTGGAACGCGCCCTGCCCCGCCCCGCCGCTGCCGCGCTGTCGCTGTTCCTGCTGATCGTCTCGCTGGCGGTGCTCTGGATCGGCCTGCAACTGGGCTGGAAGCACGTCAATTCGGGCTGGCTCTTTAATTCGTCCTCGCTGCGCGTGCCGCTCAACCTCATCGGGATGGAGCCGGTGCGCATAAAGCTCGCCTGGATGTTCATGTCGCTCTTTACCGGGATCGTCCTGCTGACACTGGTCAACGTGGAACTGATCCTGCGCAACGTGGTGACGCTGCTCGGCGGGGGCGACAGGCTGAAGCCGCTGGCCACCGTCGACATCCCGGAGGCCGAGTGATGCTGATCTGGTTCCTGCCCGTCTTCCTCGTCTTCCTGATGATCGGCCTGCCGGTCTTTTTCGCGCTTCTCGCCGCGCCGGGCGTCCTGCTTTTCCTCAACGGACAGGAACGCGACCTCGCGCTTTTGTACCGCAATCTCTACAACGGCATGGACAGCTTTCCGCTGATGGCGCTGCCGTTCTTCCTGCTGGCCGGAGAGATCATGAACCGCGGCGGCATCACGCTGCGGCTGGTCGAGTTCAGCCAGGCCATCATGGGACACCTTCGCGGAGGGCTGGCACAGGTCAACATCCTGTCGTCCATCCTCTTCGCCGGTCTCTCGGGGTCGGCCGTGGCCGACACCTCGGCGCTGGGCTCTACCCTGATCCCCGCGATGGAAAAACAGGGCTACACCCGCCGCTTTGCCGCGGCGATCACCGCCGCCTCGTCCGTCATCGGCCCGATCATCCCGCCCTCGGGCATCATGATCATCTATGCCTATGTGATGGGGGAAAGCGTCGCCGCGCTGTTTCTTGCGGGCATCGTGCCGGGGCTCATGGTGGGCATCGGCCTCATGCTGATGGTCCGTTTCATGGCCGACCGCTACGACCTGCCAAAGGCGGCGCGCATCGTCACCAAGGGCGCCACCATCGACCCGGTGGAACACTGGGTCAGCTTCGTGCTCCTGCGGCTGAACTTCGGCGGCCTGATGTACCTGATCGCGGGCGCCCTTGCCCCCGTTGCATCGCTTCCGGACTGGGCCGTCTTCGGCTTCTTCCTGATCGTCGCGCATGTCATCCTGATGGCATGGCGCCGCCGGGCCGACCCGGATTTCCGCATCGCCTGCAAGAAGGCCGTCGCGCCGCTGCAAACGCCGATCATCATCCTTGGCGGCATCCTCGTGGGCGTCTTCACCCCCACCGAGGCCGCGGCCATCGCGGTGGCCTACGCGCTTCTGGTGTCCTTCCTGGTGCTGCGCTCGATGCAGCTGTCGGACCTGCTCGACGTGATGAAGCGCTCTGCCATCGCATCCGCCACGGTCCTGCTGCTGGTCGGCGCCGCCGTCAGCTTCAAGACCGTCGTATCGCTGTCGCACGCGCCCGAGATCCTGGCAGAGTTCATCCTTGGCCTGTCGGAAAACCCGCTGGTGCTGCTGTTTCTCATCAACATCCTGCTTTTCGTGGTGGGCATGTTCCTGGACGCGGGCCCGGCCATCATCATCCTCGGGCCCATTCTCGGCCCGATCTTCGTGGACCTGGGCGTGCACCCCGTCCACTTCGCCATCATCATGAGCGTGAACCTCACCGTGGGGCTTGCGACACCGCCAATGGGGCTGGTGCTGTTTGTCGCCTCATCGGTATCGGGCGAAAGGGTGGAAAGCATCTCGCGCGCCATCCTGCCCTTCCTCGCGATCGAGGTCGTGGTGATCTTCCTGATCACCTTCGTGCCCGCGCTTTCCATGACCATTCCGCGCCTGACCGGCTTCATCAACTGACAGGCGCCCAAACACGACCCAAACCAACCGAGCTGACGAACTAGTAAAGGGAGGCATACCATGCTGAAGTCACTCACGAAATCGCTGCTTGTAGCGGCGATGGTCACCGGCACCGCCGGGGCCGCAGTCGCGCAGGAGTTCACCCTGCGCGCCACCGCCAACTCGAACGAGAACGATGAGGACTACGACGGTCTCGTCGTGTTCAAGAACTTTGTCGAGCAGGCCTCGAACGGCGCGATCGCCGTCGAAATGTTCATCGGCACCCAGCTTTGCGCCAACGGCACCGAATGCATGCAGGGCATCGCCGATGGCACCATCGACATCTACATCTCGACCTCGGGCGGCACCGCGGGCCTGTTCCCCTTCGTGCAGGTGCTCGACCTGCCCTACCTGATGGCCGATGACCGCGTGGCGGAAATGGTTCTGGCCAACGGCTCGACCTTCACCACCACGATGCAGGACATGGTGCAGGAAACCTCTGGCGGCATGATCCGCCTGATGACCATCGGCAACACCGGCGGCTGGCGCAACTTCGCCAACACGCAGCGCCGCGTGCAGGGGCCGGGCGACCTCGCCGGGCTGAAGATCCGGACCGTCGTCGCCGACCTGCCGCAGGAACTGGTCCGCGCCCTTGGCGCCTCGCCGACCCCGATCCCGTGGCCCGAGCTGTTCACCTCGCTGCAGACCGGCGTTGTCGAAGGCTCCAAGAACGGCATCACCGACATCATGGGCATGAAGTTCCCCGATGCCGGCCTGCAGTACGTCACGCTTGACGGCCACGCCTACATGGGCGCGCTGTGGTTCATGAACAACGACCGCTTCATGTCCATGCCCGACGAGATGAAGCGCGTCGTCGTCGATGGCTTCTACCAGCTGCAGCAGGCCACCTTTGCCTCGCCCAAGCGCAAGTCGATCCAGGCCTACCAGGACTTCGCGGCCGGCGGCGGTGACCTCTACGTGCCCACGCCCGATGAAAAGCAGGCGTTCCGCGACGCGGCCGCCCCGGTCTATGACTGGTTCCAGTCCAACGTCGATGGCGGCGAGCGCATCTTCGAGGCCATGGCCGCAGCCGTGGCCGAGGCCGAGGCGGACCTCGACGCCATCCGCGCCGCGGACATGCAGTAACCGAACCTCCCCGGGCGGGGCCCTTCGGGGCCCTGCCCACCTTGGTCCTTGCCAGGGACAACCCGAACCGCGCCCGGGCGCGGTTCACGGTCCGGACGACTCGGGTGCGGCGACAAGTCAGAACGGTTGTGACCCCATGGGGGATGGCCTGTGCTGGGTCGGTCCCGTCCAAGTCCAGAGTTTCCATATTGTCTCTTGCCCGCCTGCTCCGCCCCGCCCTCCTCATCGCCGCCCTTCTTGCGCCCCTGCAGGCGAAGGCCGTGGTCATCAATGTGAACGGCACGGATTACGACGTGCTGTTCTACACCAACGGCTTCGACGTTCCCCAGCCCAGCTTCGACGACAACGCGGCGCTCTGACGAACACCGCCACCGCCCCTTGGTGGGGCGATCTCGTGCTGGCGGGCGATTTCGCGACCGCTTACGAGGCGCAGGCGCCGGCGGGCAGCTTCGATGTTGCCACGGGCCTCGACATCCTGTTCTTCGCCGCCGTTCCCGACGTCGGCGGAAACGTCCGCGGGGCCTACGTCAACTCTGTTGGGGAAGTATTCCCATCCAACTTTGTCAGCGAGTCGTTCAACTACACCCAAGTCGTCTACGCATACGTCCCCGCCGCACTCGCCGTCCCCGAGATCGACGGCAACGCGCTCGCCAAGGCGCTGTTCATCCTGTTCGCGCTCGGCGCGTGGCTGCATACCCGGCGCAGGCGCCTCGCCTGAGCACCAAACAATCCCGTCGCACACCCGCAAACCGTTGACGCTACAGCACCGGTGCTGGCATCCTTGGCGCCACGGTTTCGCCGCATTTCCCAAGCGATTCCAACGGGAAACAGTCTGTTAACCAAACCGCAGGTTGCGCGGACGGGCTCTAGCGGAAGGGATACATCCAGGGTTTGTAATCGGAGATCAGTTCGTGGGCCTTTTCGATCTCTTCCGCCGTCATTTTCTTGACAACTTCTTCCTGGCTGATCGCGGCATCAGGGTCGCCCCCGATCGCCGAAAGGGCGTACCACATGTAGGCGCGCACCAGGTCCGGCCCGGGCATCCCGAGCCCCACCTCATAGTACCAGCCGACGCCAGACTGCGCGCCGGCGTGCCCCTTCATCGCAGAGCGCAGGTACCAGTCGAAGGCGCGGACATAGTCCTGCTCGACCCCCAGGCCCAGGGCGTACATCACGCCGATCAGTTCCTCGGCCTCGGCATTGCCGGATCGCGCGGCGGGCCAAAGCTCCTGCATCGCCTCTTCGAAACGGCCCTCTTCCATCATGTCGCGGGCGGGTTCCAGTTCGGCCCGCGCGGGCGCGGCCAGCGCGGCGCACAGGATCAGCGCCGACGTTATGCCGACGTTGTGCCGACGTTGTGCAGACATGCGGTTCTCGCCCTCCTGATCGCCCCGGCGCCCGCCCTCGCGGCCGACCTTCCGGCCCCTCTGAGCGACGCCGATTTCATCGAATTCGACCCCGCGCGGGCCGAGATCGGTCAGCTTCTGTTTTACGACAAGATCCTGTCGGGAAACAGGAATATCTCTTGCGGAACCTGCCACCATCACGACCACGGGTCCGCCGACGGCCTGTCCCTGGGCATCGGCGAGGGCGGCGAGGGCGTCGGCCCCGAGCGCACCACCGGCAACGGTCCCTCCAAGATCAGGAAACGCGTCCCCCGAAACGCCCCCGCCCTGTGGAATCTGGCCCATCGCAGCGTTGATGTGATGTTCCACGATGGCCGCCTAAGTGTCAGTGATCTTTACCAGAATGGCTTCAACAGCCCGGCGCACGAATGGCTGCCGCAGGGGCTAGAGACGATCCTGGCCGCCCAGGCCATGTTCCCCGTCACCGCCCAGTTCGAGATGGCCGGCAACCCCGGCGAGAACGACGTGGCGGGCGCGGCCCATGACCGGATAGACTATGTCTGGCCGATCCTCGCCAAGCGCGTGCAGGACATTCCCGAATATGCAGAGATGTTCATCGACGCCTATGACCATGTCTACACCCCCGGCGACATCACCATGGTCGAGATCGCCAATGCGCTGGCGGCCTTTATCGGCACGGAATTTCGCAACCACGACAGCCCCTTTGACGCCTACCTCGCCGGGGACGACACGGCCCTCACGCCCCAGCAGGCGCGCGGGATGAAGCTCTTCTACGGCGCCGGCGGATGTGCCGATTGTCACTCCGGCCCGCTGCTGTCTGACCAGTCGTTCCATGCGCTGGCGGTGCCCGCCTTCGGCCCCGGCCGCACCCGCCCGTGGGATCCCATCCCGCGCGACCAGGGCCGTGTCGCGGAAAGCGACAGGCTGGAAGATGTCTATCGCTTCCGGACCCCGATGCTGAGAAACATCGCACTGACAGGGCCTTACGGCCACAATGGTGCCTTCCCGACGCTGGAGGCGGTGGTGCGCCACCACAACGACCCGCTGGAAAGCCTGGCCAGCTGGACGCCTGCCATGGCCAACCTGCCAGAGGCCGCGTGGCTGGCGCCCATCGACTTCGTCATCCGCAAGGACCGCGCCGAAATGATGCGCCTGCAACGCGCCATCGACATCGACGCGCGCGCCCTGCCCGGCAGCGACATCGACGACCTTGTGGCCTTCCTGCACGCGCTGACCGGGAAGACCGCCGAGACGCGCCCGATGGGACGCCCCGAAACGGTGCCAAGCGGCCTTCCTGTCGACTGAGCGCCGGTCTGGTAAGGGTCCGTTTACCGGCATGCCCTACAGGATGTTCCCGAAATCCTTCCCTGCGGATCAGGCCGGGCGGATAAGGACCTGAAGATCGGCCACGTTCGTTCCCGTCGGCCCTGTCATGAGAAGATCGCCCGCCGCCTGCAAGGCGCGGTAGCTGTCGTTTCGGTCCAGCAGGGCCAGCGGGTCGAGGCCCGCCGCACGGATCCGCGCCACTGTGCCCGCATCCACGATGCCGCCCGCCGCATCGGTCGGCCCGTCGCGGCCATCGGTCCCACCCGACAGGAACACCCAGTCCCCGGCCCAGCCCGCCGCCTCTGCGCCGCAGGCAACACGAAGCGCAAGTTCTTGATTTCGTCCGCCTTTCCCGTCGCCACGAATGTGCACCGTGGTTTCTCCGCCGAAAAGGTGCACCCCCGGGCCACAAGCCAGAATCCGCGCGGCGGCCGCTTCCACGTCACCCGTCAGCTCTTCGGCAGGGGCGCCGTCCGCCGCCCGGGCCATCGCGGAAAGGCTGATGCCGTTCGATCCGATCAGCCTGTTGTCGGCCTTTGGCAGGTCCGGCCCGCCCGCGTCAGGCGACCCAAGATGCGTGCGCACCGCCTCTGGCAACCTGTCCCACAAACCGCGTGCCCGAAGTGCCGCACGCGCGTCGGCCCGGGTCCCGATCGGCGCCACCGTCGGACCGGATGCAATCACGGCAAGGTCATCACCCGGTACGTCCGACAGGATCAGCGCCGTCACCGCCGCCGGAGCGGCCGCGCGCAACAGTCCGCCACCCTTCAGCCGCGACAACTGCTGGCGCACGAGGTTCATTTCGGTAATGTCCGCGCCCGAAGCCAGCAGAAGACGGTTCACTTCGGCCTTTTCCTCCAGCGTCACGCCCGCCACCGGCGCTGGCAATAACGCCGAGCCGCCGCCACTTATCAGCGCCAGAACGCGATCCCCGGGGGCCAGGTCCGCAAGCATCTCTTCGACCCGGACCGCGGCACGCTCTCCTGCGTCGTCAGGGACCGGATGGCCCGACCCCAGCACCTCGCAGCCGGCCAGCGGAACCGCGTTCGGCACCGTCGTGACCACCAGCGCCGCATCGACAGGCCCCAGCACCTCCAGCGCCGCCCCGGCCATGCCGTGCGCGGCCTTGCCCACCGCGATCAGCACGCGCCGCCCCTGCCCGGCCCCGGCCCAGGGCGACCGTGACAACGCCCGGTGCACCGCGCCGCCCGGGTCGGCCGCCGTCAATCCCGCCCCAAAGATCGAAAGCGCCTCGTCGCGACGTGTCATGCATCCTCCTGCGGCAGAGAGCCCCGGTGCGCCGGGCTGTTTCCCGGCGCGCGCCACGCTAAGTGTCAGTCTCAGAAAGGACAACATCATGCTTCTTGACATCCGCGATGTGGCAAAGACCTTTCCCGGCGCGGACGCACCGGTGCTGGCGGGCGTATCCCTAATGCTGGACCGCGGACAAAGCCTTGCCCTGACAGGGGAATCCGGCAGCGGGAAAAGCACCTTCCTGCATCTCGCGGCGGGTCTGGACACGCCCGACAGCGGCACCGTCGCAATAGACGGCACGAACCTGGGAACACTGGAAGACGCGGGGCGCGCGCGACTGCGGCGCGGGACCGTGGGGCTGGTGTTCCAGCAATTCAACCTGATCCCCTCGCTTGACGCGGGCGCCAACATTGCCTTTCAGGCCCGGCTTGCGGGACGTCATGACGCGGCGTGGTGCGGCGCGCTGGCGGACCGGCTGGGGCTGTCGGCGCATCTGCGGAAGTACCCGGAAGAGCTTTCGGGCGGCCAGCAGCAGCGCGTGGCAATTGCCCGGACCCTTTCCGCGCGCCCGGCGCTGGTTCTGGCCGATGAGCCCACGGGCAACCTTGACGAGGCCACCGGCGACACGGTCCTGTCGCTCTTGCTGGAGCTTGTGACAGAGACCGGCGCGGGTCTGCTGATGGTGACCCACTCAAACCGCCTGGCGGACCGGATCGGCGCGCGCCGCCACCTCAGCGCGGGGCAGCTGGCACCATGATGGCGGCAGGGATCCAGGCGCTCTTGTCCCACTGGCGACGGCGACCGGGCCAGCTTGCCACGCTGATGCTCGGGTTGGCGCTGGCCACTGCGCTATGGTCGGGCGTGCAGGCGATCAATGCCGAGGCGCGGGCAAGCTACGCCGAGGCTGCCGCAGCACTTGGCGAAACACGCTATGCCCAGCTTCTGCCGGGAACCGGGGACACGCTGATGCAAGCGCGCTACGTCGCGCTGCGCCGGGCGGGCTGGCAGGTCAGCCCGGTGATCGACGGGCGGATCGAGGCTGCCGGAACCTCGGTCAGGCTGGTCGGGATCGACCCCCTTAGCGCGCCCCCGGACGTCGCACCGCGCGGGTTCGAAGGGGGAAACGGACTTGCCGCCTTCATGCTGCCGCCGGGCGAGTTGTATACCCACCCCGACACCGCACCCGCGCTGTCGGGCGCGGTCGGCGCAAAGGTGGTCGCGACAGATGGAATCGCCCCAGGCACCGCCTTTGGCGACGTAGGGGTGGTGCAGCGCCTGCTCGACCGTCCCGGACAGTTGTCACGGCTGATCCTTTTGCCCGACCAGCCGCTGGGCCGCGCAGAGCTTGGCGATGTCGCCCCCGACCTCATCTTGCGCCAGCCTGAACAGGGCAGCGATATCGCCCGGCTGACCGACAGCTTTCACCTGAACCTGACCGCCTTCGGGCTGTTGTCCTTTGCCGTTGGTCTGTTCATCGTGCACGGTGCGATCGGGCTGGCCTTTGAACAGCGGCGGCCCGTCTTTCGCACCTTGCGCGCCCTGGGGTTGCCGCTGTCGCGGCTGATCGTGCTTCTGATCGGGGAACTTGTCCTGCTGGCCACGCTGGCGGGGTTGTTGGGCATGGTGCTGGGCTACGGGATCGCCGCCGCGCTGCTGCCGGACGTGGCCGCCACGCTGCGCGGGCTGTACGGGGCAGAGGTGGCCGGCACGCTAAGCCTTCGTCCGGCGTGGTGGGTGGCAGGGCTGGGCATCGCGCTGGCGGGCACGGCACTGGCCGCAACGGGCGCCCTGATCCGCGTGGCCCGCCTGCCGCTGCTGGCGCCCGCACAACCACGGGCCTGGGCACGCGGAAACGCCGGAACGATCCGGGCGCAGGCGGGCGCGGCAATGGGGCTGGCGGCGATCTCGGTGCTTGCGGCGCGCTATGGCACGGGCCTCATGGCGGGGTTCGTGATGCTGGGGGCACTGCTGCTGGCGACGGCGCTGATCCTTCCGGCGATCTTGTCGGGCGCGCTGATGCTTGGGGCGCGCCACGCCCGAAGCGCCCTGTCAGAGTGGTTCTGGGCCGACACGCGCCAGCAGCTTCCCGGCCTGTCGCTGGCGCTCATGGCGCTCTTGCTTGCGCTGGCCGCAAACATCGGCGTCGGCACAATGGTGTCGAGCTTCCGGCTGACCTTTACCGGCTGGCTTGACCAGCGGCTGGCCTCAGAGCTTTACGTCACCGCCCGAGACGAGGCAGAGGCAGAGCGGCTGCGGGCCTGGCTTGCCCCGCGCGCCGATGCCGTCCTTCCGATCTGGAGCACCGAGGCCCGCGTCGCGGATGCGCCCGTGTTCCTGTACGGCGTTGCCGATCACCCCACCTACAGGGATCACTGGCCGCTGCTCGACGCTCTGCCCGGCGTCTGGGACACGGTCGCCGCGGGAGAAACGATCCTGATCAACGAACAACTCTCCCTGCGGCTGAGGCTGGAGCCGGGCGACCTCCTGCCCCTGCCCGGGGGCTGGACGCCCGTGATCGCGGGCATCTACAGCGACTACGGCAACCCCACCGGACAGGTGCTGGTCGGGCTTGACCGGTTCGTCGCCCTTTTCCCCGAGGTCCCGCGCCTGCGCCACGGTGTCCGCACGGACGATCCACTGGGGCTTGCACAAGCACTGATCCGGGAATTCGGCCTGCCGCCCGACAACCTGATAGACCAGGCCGGCATAAAGGCGTTCTCGCTTCAGGTGTTCGAGCGGACATTCACCGTCACCGCGGCGTTGAATGTTCTCACACTGGCGATCGCTGGCTTTGCCATCCTGACCAGCCTGCTGACCCTTGCGCGGATGCGCCAGCCGCAGCTTGCCCCGGTCTGGGCACTGGGCATGACGCGCGCCGGTCTTGCACGGATCGAGGTCCTGCGCGCGCTGCTGCTTGCCGTCCTGACGCTGGCCTGCGCGGTACCTGCCGGGCTGGTGCTGGCCTGGGTTCTGCTGGACGTCATCAACGTCGCAGCCTTCGGCTGGCGGCTGCCGATGCACCTTTTCCCGCTGGACTGGCTGCGGCTCGGTGCGCTCTCTGCGCTGGCGGCGGTTCTTGCGGCGCTCTGGCCGGCGCGACGGCTTGCACGCACGCCGCCGTCAGAACTGCTCAAGGTCTTCGCCCATGAACGCTAGGCGCCTTCTCATGCTGGTTCCGCTTGTCTGGCTCTGGGCAGGGATCGCCGCGGCACAGGGCTTTGCCGGCATGGCCAGCGACGCCGCAGGTTTTGAGCTGCCCGATCCCGAAACGCGGTTCGGCTTTCCGGCCGATCACGGCGCGCACCCGGATTTCCGGATCGAGTGGTGGTATGTGACCGCAACCCTGACCGGGGACGACGGACGCGACTATGGCCTGCAATGGACGCTGTTTCGCTCTGCCCTGGCCCCGGGCGCGCACGAGGGCTGGGACAGCCCGCAGGTCTGGATGGGCCATGCCGGGGTGACCACGCCCGACGCCCATTTCCATGCCGAGCGTTTCGGCCGCGACGGCATTGGGCAGGCTGGCGTCACAGCGGCGCCCTTCGCCGCATGGATCGACGACTGGCAGATGGCAGGCCCAACGCTGTCGGACGTGCGGCTGTCCGCCGCCGGATCGGAATTTGCCTATGTCGTTGCCCTGCGCGCGCACGGGCCTTTCGTCCCTCAAGGCGTCGAGGGGTATTCGGTCAAGGCAGCGACCGGGCAGGCCAGCCACTATTACTCGCAACCCTTCTACACCGTTGCCGGCACGCTGGATCTGCCGGACGGCCCGGTGCAGGTCACCGGCGAGGCATGGCTGGACCGAGAGTGGTCCTCACAGCCTCTGGCAGAGGAACAGACAGGGTGGGACTGGCTGTCGCTACACCTTGACGGCGGCGCGAAGCTGATGGTCTACCGCATCCGGGATGCCGTGCGGGGCCCGTACACGATTGCCACGTGGATCACGCCCGATGGCATCCCCACACCTTACCCGGACGGGGTGGCGAAGATGACCCCTGTGGCGCAAAGCGAAGTTGCCGGGCGTCAGGTGCCAACCACATGGCGGGTCACGCTGCCCGACCGTGGCGTCGAGATCGAGGCGCGAGCGCTGAACCCACAGTCATGGATGGGCACCCTGATTCCCTATTGGGAAGGTCCCGTTCGCATAAGCGGCAGCCACGCCGGCCGCGGTTACCTGGAGATGACCGGATATGAGTGACGCCTGGAAGACTTCCTTGCCCGGCCATCTTGAAACCGCCTGGCGCCTCCTTGCCGAGGGTGTGGCCGACCCCGGCACGCCCGCGCGCCGCCCGGTGCTGGCCAGCATCGGGCAGGATGGCGCGCCGCAGGCACGAACGGTGGTCTTGCGGCGCGCGGACGCAAGCACTGCCCTTGTCGAAGTGCACACCGACAGCCAGTCCACCAAGATCGGCGAGCTGCGCCGCGACCCGCGCGTCGCCCTGCACATCTGGCACCCCGGCGCCGAGGTGCAGCTTCGGCTGTCCGGCCGTGTCGTGATCCTGACGGGGGCCGCCGCGCGCGCCTACTGGCCGGACGTGCCCGATGGTTCGCGGTCCTCCTATGGCGTCTCGCCCGCGCCCGGCACGCGGCTGCCGGGCCCCTATGCCTATGTGCGGTCCGCCAACCCCGAGCGCTTCGCCGTGCTTCGCTGCGAACTGGACCGGATCGAGACAGTCCACCTTGGCGCACCCATCCACAGCCGCGCGGTCTTTCGGCGGCGCGACGGCTGGGCCGGGGAATGGCGCGCGCCCTGACTGGCATTCCGCCGCGTGACAGGCTAGGCCGCCAGAAGGACAAAGGATGTTCCGGATGCGCCAGCGTTCCGATGTGCCGCTGACCCGCGATGTCGTGCTGATCGGCGGCGGCCATGCCCACGCCCTCGTGCTGCGCCGCTGGGGGATGCGACCCCTGCCCGGTGCGCGCCTTACGGTAATCAATCCGGACCCAAGCGCGCCCTACACCGGAATGCTGCCCGGACACGTGGCCGGGCACTATTCCCGCGACGCACTTGAGATCGACCTTGTCCGGCTCGCGCGATTTGCTGGCGCGCGTGTGATCCTGGGACGGGCCGAGGGCATAGACCGCGCGACGCGGCGGGTGCGGGTCACTGGTCGCGGGGACATCGCCTATGACATTGCCTCGATCGATATCGGCATAACCTCGGACCTGCCCGAATTGCCGGGCTTTGCCGCGCACGCGGTGGGCGCAAAGCCGCTGGGCCCCTACGCCGTTCGTTGGCAGGCGTTCCTTGCAGCCGTGCGCGCCGGCCAGCAGGCACCCGAGGTCGCGGTGATCGGTGGCGGTGTGGGTGGCGTGGAACTTGCGATGGCGATGGCCCACGCCCTGCGCGCCGCAAACGTGGTGCCTGCGGTAAGCCTGGTGGACCGCGGCCGGGTGCTGGACACCCTTCGTCCCGGCACCCGCGCGGCGCTTCTGGAGCGGATGGCGGGCCTTGGAATCCGCGTGGTGGAAATGGCCGGGGTCCGGCAGATTACCGAAGAAACCGTGGTCCTGAGCGATGGTCAGACCCTGCCCGGCCGGTTTGTCGTCGGCGCGGCCGGGGCCCGGCCGCAGGACTGGCTGGCCGAAACCGGGCTGGCGTTGAGCGATGGCTTCATCGCGGTGGACGAGACCCTGCGCTCGGTCACGGACCCGGCGATTTATGCCGTGGGTGACTGTGCCCACCTGTCGCACGCGCCGCGCCCAAAGGCAGGCGTCTATGCCGTCCGCGAGGCGCCCGTTCTCTACCATAACATCCGGGCCGACCTGACAGGCCGACAGCGGCGCCGATATGCGCCACAGCGCGACTACCTCAAGCTCATCTCCCTTGGCGGGACCTCGGCGCTGGCCGACAAGGCGGGCCTGCGCCTTGCCGGAGAGCTTCTTTGGCACTGGAAGGACAGGATCGACCGGGCCTTCATGCGCAAGTTTCACGATCTTGCGCCGATGGCGCCCGCACCGCTGCCCCGCGTCGTTGCCGATGGTGTGCGCGAGGCGGTGGCCGGCGGAAGGCCCATGTGCGGCGGATGCGGCGCGAAGATCGGCAGCGCAGCGCTGGGGCGCGTGCTGCACACGCTTCCGCCCGTCGGGCGAAAGGACGTGGACACCGGGCCGGGCGACGACGCCGCGATCCTGAAGTTCGGCAGGACCCGGCAGGTCATCAGCACCGACCACTTGCGCGCGTTTTCCGAGGATCCCTGGCTGATGGGCCGTATCGCCGCGATCCATGCCCTTGGTGATGTCTGGGCCATGGGCGCAAGCCCGCAGGCCGCGCTGGCCAGCATCGTGCTGCCCCGCATGTCAGAGGCATTGGCCGAACGCACCCTGGCCGAGATCATGGCCGGCGCTGCGGATGTCTTCACCGCCGAGGGCGCGGAAATCGTCGGCGGGCACAGCACGCTCGGGGCAGAAATGACCGTCGGCTTCACCGTTACGGGCATCGCCCCGGGGGCGCCCATCACATTGGCGGGCGGACAGGCGGGGGACATCCTGATCCTGACCAAGCCGATCGGGACCGGCACGATACTTGCCGGGGAAATGGCGATGCAGGCGCAGGGCCGCTGGGTCGAAGGCGCGCTGATCTCGATGCAGCGGCCCCAGGGCAGCGCGGCGCGGGCGCTGGCCACGGCACACGCCATGACGGATGTCACCGGGTTCGGTCTGGCCGGGCACCTGCTGGCGATCTGCACTGCCTCGGGCCATGGCGCGGAAATCAGGCTGGACTCAGTGCCGGTCCTCGACGGCGCCGTGGCACTGGCGGCACGCGGTGTCCGTTCCACCCTTCATCCCGCCAACATGGCCGCTTCGCGACCACGCATGACACTGCCCGACGGCCCGCGCGCCGAGCTTCTGTTCGATCCGCAGACTGCCGGCGGCCTGCTGGCTGCCGTTCCCGCCGCAAGGGCGCCCGCGGCCCTGGCGGCGCTGCGCAAGACGGGCTTCGCGCCGGCCGAGATCGGCACGCTTCTGGCCGGACCTCCGGTCCTTGTGGTGCGCTGATTTTCCGGACCGCATAGCGCCTGAACCGCTTGCCACAGGGTCACGTCCGTCAAGCCGGTGAAATGTCCCCTTCCTGCCGTGGCGCGTTCGGCCAGCGGCGCTCCAAGGCGGGCGCTTCAGGGCCGGTTTGAACCGGCCACTTGAAGAACAATTCCGGTTTCGCACAGTCGCTGCAAGTTTGCGGCGCCCTGCAAGAGAACACTCCTGCGCAGCGCCATGAAAGCACCGCTTGTCGGAAATGTCCGAGGTCCGGGCGCGTGCGGCGGGCGACGGTCGGTCGGGCAAGGGTCGCCCACGCCTTGCCGCCCGCGCTGTTCGGACGATCAGGCCGAAAGGATCGCAACGTCGCCGGGCAAGACCACGACACCGACCTTGGCACCGACCTCGACAGCCTGCGCAGGATGGACGCGTGCGACGAGATCGGCCTTGCCGCACCTGACCCGGCATTCAAGCGCCTCTCCCAGAAAGACGATCTCGGTCACCTCGCCCTCTGCAGAAGTGTCTCCGGCCGGCGCGTCGCCGGTGACGAGGCGAACATTCTCGGGCCGCACGGCTATTGTGATGCTCTTGCCCGGAACCGCCTCTTCTCCGAGGTCGACCAGCAATGGCCCCCATTCGGAATCGACACGCCCGGGCGCCGTGCCGTTGGGCCCCGCCGTGACCTTGGCCTCGGCGAAATTGCATTGACCGATGAAGCTCGCCACAAAGCGCGAATTCGGGTGCTGGTAGATCTCTTTTGGCGAAGCCTCTTGCACGATCTCGCCGTCACGCATCACCGCGACGCGGTCGGCCATGGTCAAGGCCTCGGTCTGGTCGTGCGTGACGTAGAGCGCGGTCATACCCAGACGCTTTACAAGCGTGCGCAGTTCAAGCCGTGTCTCGGCGCGCAGCTTTGCATCAAGGTTTGACAGCGGCTCGTCGAAGAGCACCACAGAGGCTTCGCGGACGATGGCACGCGCCAATGCAAGCCTCTGCTGCTGTCCGCCGCTGAGAAATGGCGCCGGGCGGCTCTCGTAACCGCCCAGTTGCACCAGTTCGAGCGCCTTGCCCACCCGCTCTTCGATCTTGGCCTCGGAGATCTTCGGCCTGACCTCCCGAAGGGGAAATGCAACGTTCTCGAACACGGTCAGGTGCGGCCAGATCGCATAGGACTGGAACACCATTCCGATGTCGCGCTTGTGCGTTGGAACCGTCACGCCGCGGGTGGAATCGTGGACCAGCGCGTTGCCGATGGTGATGCGCCCGCCAGAAGGGCGTTCGAGCCCGGCGAGGCATCGCAGTGTCGTCGTCTTGCCGCAGCCGCTGGGACCGAGAAGCGTGTAGAATTCACCCGCGCTTACGTCGATGCTGACCCCGCGCACGGCGTGAACGACACCCTTGTCGGAGTCGAAGCGCACCTGCAGATCTTCGATCCTGATCATAGCGCACCTCCACGCTGGCCGCTGAATCCGAAGGCGCGCAGACCGAGCGCGAGGACGAACATGAAGGACATGAGCATGATACCGATAGCTCCCACCGAGCTTATGTTGCCGTTGTCCCAGAGCGACCAGATCATGACGCCGAGGACCTCGTTGCTGCCGCCCTGGGACAGGATCAGCGGCAGGCTGATGAAGCGGACGCTGAGCATCGCCACATAGATCCAGATGCCGACCAGCGTCGGCATGAGAAGCGGGCCGAAGATCCGTAACGCAATTCGCCATGGCGGCGCGCCGGAAAGCTTTGCCGCGTCCTCAAGATCGGGATGAACCTGGATCATCGCGACACTCATGGCGCGGACTGCGTATGACAGGAAAAGGATGGTGAAGCCGAGGACCAGCGCGTAGATCGAGCCGAAGGTGCTGGCACCGGTCAGCTGGTCGAACTGCATGAACAGCCAGAAGAGCGCCAGGCCAAGTACGATCCCCGGGATCGAATGCGGCAGGAACGACAGCATGTCGAGTGCGTAGCGGCCTGCAAAGCGGGTCCGCACGATGATATAGGCGATAATGAAAGACACGATCGTGACCGATGTCGCCGTCATCAGGGTCACCAGGATGGTATTGACCAATGTTCGCGCCGCCCGGGGCTGGTTGAAAACGGTCTGGTAGTTCTTGAACGTGAAGCTCATGACTGCGTCCCAACTGGGCGGGCGCAGGTAGTTCAGCAACGAAACATAAAGCAGGACGAGGAAGGGCAGCACGATCGTCATGATGAGAAACAGCAGTGCAAAGGCCAGCGCGGGCTTGCGCCAGCGGCCCAACTGTACCTGCCGTGGGGTGTAGCCCTTGCCCGTGATGATCGAATAGCGTTCGGAATGGCGGACAAGGCGCAGGTAGAAAAACGAGATCACAAGCGCGATTGCCAGGTAGAAAACCGCAGCCGCGTTGGCCTGTCCGAAGGCCGGGATCGTGCCGATGTTGTCGATAAGGTTGAACACGCGGGTGCTGAACACGTGAAGGTTCACCGGCATCCCGAGAATGCCCGGCACCTCAAAATTCTCAATCGCCGTGATCGCCTGAAAAATGCTGATCGCCAGCACGCCGGGCAGCAAGAGGGCCAGCGTCACCCGCCGAGCCGCGCGCAGCGGACTTGCGCCGCTGGCGGCGGCGGCCTCTTCCAAAGAGGGATCCATGCTGCGCATCAGCGGCACAAGCATCAGGAAGGCCACCGGCACGAGCCGCAGGCCCTCTGCAAAGATCAGGCCACCCATTGTGTAGATGTCGAAAAGCGGCTCTCTGGTTCCAGTCATGTCCATCCAGGCGCGGTTGACGAAGCCCGACCGAGGGCTCAGCAGAAGCACCCAGGCGATGGCGTGCAGGATACCCGGCACGGCAATTCCAAGCGGCACGCCGGCATAGATCCAGGTCTTGCCCGGCATGTCGGAGCGTTCGACCAGCCACGCAAGCACGGCGGCCGTGGTGATCCCGAAGACGGTGGCCCCAAGCACATAGACAGTCGTGTTCCAGATGACCCGGTCGATACGTTGCTCGATCCAGACGGCGTAGAAATTGTCGAAACCGATATTGTCCAGCGAGAATTCGTTCGGCAGGCGAGACAGGCTGAAGGCCCCGGCCACCAGAGAGAAGATCGGCGCGATGACCAGCACCGCAAGAACAATCAGCACCACCCAGGGGAACAGGCGCGCAATGCGGTTACGGTCCGGTTGCCGCGCGGAAGCGGGCGAGGCAAGCGGCGCGCTCGTCGTCGTGTTGGCCATCGAAAATCTCCCGGGAAAGCACCCGGGCCCTTGCGGGCCCGGGATATCGGTCTCTGACCAGGGGGCGTGTCTTAGTCGGGACCGCCGGCAGATGCCCAGATCGGCCGCCAAACGTCATAGAGCTTTGGCAGTTCGTTCAGCATCCCGTCCATCGTCCGCAGCGCGATGTCCTTGCCCGCATACTCGTCGGCCAGAAGCGCAGCGCCCTCGACCTGAAGATCCTTGTGGACCGGGCCGTCGCCACCCGCAGCAAGCCGGACGAGCTGGCCTTCCTGGCTCAGGATCCAGTTGATGAAGACCTTGGACGAGTAGTGCGTCGGGGAATCACGGAACATCCCGATCAGGTTGAAGTACTGTGGCACAGGTTCAGGGCAGTGCCAGCCGACCGGTGCACCCGTCTGCATCAGTTCCCACGTCTCGTCGTTCGGTGTGGGCAGCCCGACGTCGAACTCGCCGACAAGCGGCAGGTTGATCATGCCGCCCACGCCCTCGGCCCGCAGCTGGGGTTCAAGCGTCTTGAAGAAGGCGGGCAGGAACTCGTTCGTCATCCGTTCGGGTCCGTAGTCCGGATGAGTCCAGAGGTTCAGCGTCCAGAGCTGTGCCCGGTTGGCCGCGCCGATGCGCCCGCCCCGAAGTGGCGAGTCTTCTGACACCAGATCCCACCATGTCGCCGGAAGCTCTTCTTCGCTTACACGGTCCTTGTTGTAGATCAAGCACCAGGTGGTGTTCTGCATCCCCGCGAAAGTGCCATTCGCCGCGCGCCGATCCTCCGGGACACCGCCCCACGCCGGCAGATCGTCGAGTTCCGCCAGAGCGTCGGCTTCGACGTAGTCTTGCAACGAGCCCTCGAAGCTGACCACGATATGACGCACGAGCTGGCCGGAATTGTATGCCAGAAGCGGCTGAACCGCGCGGGCCGCGCCCGACGTTTCCGTTGCGATGATCTCGATGTCGGGATACCGCGCCTGGAAGATCGGCAGCCATTTCGCCACGTGCTCGGACGTGTCGTTTGTACTGAAGTCGATCGCGCCCTCTGCCGCCGCCTTCTCGACCCAGTCATCGGGCACGGCCAGTTCGGCTTCGGTGGCCATTGACGCCTGCTCCATGAGCGCCGCGTCGATCCCGTTCTCGGTCAAGAATGCACGCGCTGCGTCCGTCATCTCGGCCGACGCCGCCGTGGTCATTACCATGACGGCCGCGGCTGAACACGCCAACCGCTGCACAATTGAAGTCCTCTTCATTTTTCTTCCTCCCTTGCTTCAAAGCACCTCGGCGATATGATGGCACCTCGGATTTCATCAGTCTAATTATCAGATTTTAGTTTATGATCTGGTTTGGTTATGGATAATCCTTTGTTGCGCCGTCACCGCCCACGTTCCGTCGCGCCCGGCACCATTCCTCAGGACATCGTCACCCTGACACGTGATTGATCGGCCCTGCCCTTCAGGCAAAGCCGATGGCGATCTGAGCCGCCTTGCAGACTTCGCTCTTGGGCGGGGCAATACCCCACTGATCGGTCCGTCCCGGCGGCCACGTCCAATCTTCGGGGCCACCGACGGAATAGCTGTCATCGACCTGCAAGACGTCGGCGGTGTGTTCGACCACATATCCTTCAGGGTCGACGAAGTAGGCAAAGACATTGTTGCCCGGACCATGTCTGCCAACGCCCCAGCCGATCTCGAACCCATGATCCCGCATCCGCCCGGAGGCGAGCATCACGCCTTCCAGTTCGGGCAGAAGGAATGCGACATGGTTCAGGCCCTCTACAGGCGCATCGGCAAGGACCACTGCATGGTGATCCGAATTGCATCGCAGGAACGCCATTTTCCCGGAGCGGTCTGTCAGCTGGAACCCGAGAACCCGCTGGTAGAAAGCGGCAAGCCCGTCCACGTCCCGGGTGTTGATGTTGATGTGCGAAAGCCGTTCGGTCCGGTCGATGACGGCAGGTTTCCCCGGGCGGAGGGCATCACCGTGGATCAACCGGATCAGGCAGCCATTTCGCGCGCGCAGATCGACCATGCGGCCACCGCCCGGGCGCGAAGATGGATCCGGCCCGTCCGACCGGACGCACCCCGCTGCCACGGCCAAGTCAACGACCATTTCCAGGGCCTGCTCCGAAGCGCAGCGGAAGGTGACGGCCGCCAGCGCGGGGACATCTCCAGGCAGCAGGGCCAGAAGATAGGGATCTTGCCCGGTTCCCGCGAGGAAGCGCGCCGTGCCGCGACAATCGACAAGATCAAGTCCCCACGCGCCGCAATAGAACGCGGCAAGGCGATCCGGGTCCGGAGACACAAGATCAACGCTGACAAGTGCGGTGATCGGGAACCCGACCGTCATGGAAAGATCTCCATGTCGGAAGGAACATCAGCCTTTGTGGCCGCTTGACGCAACTTGCCCAAGCCGGCCTCAAAGGTCACGACGCGATCCGCCGGTCTGTGGAAGAAACGCGGGGTGGGAGCATCGCCAATGCCTGCTTGCGTGCCGGTCAAGGTCATGCTGTGAGCGTTCAATGAATTGCAGAACCGGCGCCCGGCGATCATCACAACGCTGACGTGGGCGTCCAGACCCCCCGGCATGACCACGACCATGTTCCCAATTCTGGTAGATCGCATCTCATCCCTGCCCCCGAAGGCGCCGAGTGGCACCCGATAGCCGCAAGCTTGATCCATTATTCGGTCATCTGTCAACAAATGATCGATCAAATCGATAACTCACCAATTTTGTCGTTTATCTTGCGCGCGAGGCCGACTATATCTGCCGTGGCGCACGGCAGGAGGACCTTGCACATGCAGGACCGGCGGATGGTCGAGGGGTCCGAGGTAAAGCCCACGCGGTCGAGTTTGATCTATGTCACGCTGCGCAGCGAGATCCTCGACGGCTCTCTTCGGCCGGGGGTCCGACTGAACGTGCGCGATCTTGGCCACCGGTTCGAAACAGGGCTAAGCCCGGTGCGAGAGGCACTGAACCGGCTGTCGATGGAAGGTCTGGCCGACCACACCGACAATCGCGGTTTTGCCGTTCCGCCTGTCAGCGCACCAGAACTGCAGGATCTGACCCAGGCCCGCTGCTGGATGAACGAGCTTGGGCTGCACCGTTCGATCGAACTGGGGGATGCCGCGTGGGAAGAGCATGTTCTGGTCTCTTTTCACCGGCTGTCGCGCACGCCGCGCAACCCGTCCGACGGATCGCCGGGACCCGCGCCCGCCTGGAACCTGGCACATAAGGCCTTCCACCAGGCTCTGGTGTCGGCCTGCGGTTCGAACTGGCTGATCGACACCTGCAGCCAGCTGTTCGATGCCGCCGAGCGCTATCGAAGCCTCGCACGGCTTGCCGGCGCGTCCCGCAGTGACCCGCGGGATGAGCACCAGGAAATCCTGACCGCTACCCTTGACCGGGATGCGAAAGCGGCGACAAGCCTGCTGTCGGAACATTTCAAGCTGACGGCTCAACTCGTTCAGACTGTTGTAGGAGAGTCCGCCCAATGACCATGCCCGCCCGCCCCGTCATCGATGTCGTGATCTGCAGCACCCGTCCCGGGCGCCTTGGCCCGAAGATCGGCGACTGGTTTCACACGATAGCAGCCGCACAGGACGGCATCACGGCGCGCCTGATCGATATTGCAGACTTTGCTCTGCCAATGTTCGACGAGCCACGCCACCCGCGTCTCGGCGACTACGCGCACGAACATACGAAACGATGGGCCGCGTCGGTCGCCGCGGCAGATGGCTTCGCCTTCGTCGCCCCGGAATACAACCACGGCCCGACCCCCGCACTTGTCAACGCATTGACCTTTCTCGGGCCGGAATGGGCCCTGAAGCCAGCAGGCTTTGTAAGCTACGGCGGACGCTCTGGCGGCTTGCGGGCTGCACAACTGACCAAGCCGATTCTAAGCGCCCTGAAGATGTATCCGGTGAAGAATGGCGTCGTGATTCCGATGGCGAAGGACCATGTCGTCGACGGCAGTTTCGTGGGCGGAGAGGAACTGGAGCGGGAAGCAAACGGCATGCTCAAGGAGTTGGCGACCATGGCGGCGGGGCTTGCCCCGCTTCGTTCCGCCAAGGGCTGAGCCTGCGCGCAGGCGCGCTTTCGCCACTTCCGATCAGCCCGGGCAGGACGAAGCGCCTTCAGTACGACTATGGGACGCAACCACGCCGGCTCTGGAAGGAGTGGTTGTCCTGTTTGCCGCATGGAAGTCATCAACGGTGCCACGTTTTCCGTCAGCGGCCGTTGGTCTTTTGAAAGATGTTTGTGACGTCACACCGATTTCCGCAAACGCAGAACTACAGGGCGTGCGACCGTATTGAAGGTATGCTCTGCGGTTTCGAGGGTTTTCAGCCAATACAGGGCGATACGGCAAATGCGCAGACCTGTTCCTATCCGCGGTCTGAATTGCCGCGGCACTCCCAATGAGGATTTGATTGAGGCCGGGCGCGGGCGCCAAGGCACTCCACGACCTGTTGGGACCGCTTCGCTCAATAGGTGCGATTGGGACGTGAGATCGCGTGTGCGGCGCGGTTTCGACGGCTTCCGGGGATCGAAGCAGTCGGTGGACAGCGTTTCAAGCCTGCTTCACCGGCCCTGAGTGGCACATGGGACGCGGGCAAGTCGCCCCAGCGCGCCGCCGAACTGGCTGAACTTCAGGCAGTCTGCTTGTGTCCGGCGCCAAGACAACAAACGGTGGCGCGACCGGGTTGCCGAGACGATGCGCGGACCGGTCCCGGGCCGGTTTCACCCGTGGCGCCTTTCTTCAGTCCTCGTCGGCGAGGTGAATACTGACACGGCGGTTCTGGCGCCCCTTCTTCTCGATCTTCCCAAGGCGGAGGCGTCCGATCTCTGCGGTGCGTGACACATGCGTTCCGCCACAGGGCTGAAGATCGACCTGCTCGGGGCCGGTGCCGATCCTGACAAGACGTACGCGCCCCTGTCCCACGGGCGGTTGAACCGACATCGTCTTGACCAGACCCGGATTGGCCGCAAGTTCCTCATCCGTGATCCAGTCTTCGGACACCGGCAAGTCCCTCTCTACCAGGGCGTTAAGGGCCTCTTCCACCGCGTCGCGGTCCTCGGGGGCTTCCGGCATGTCAAAATCGAGGCGCCCCTTTTCAGCGGTGATCGCGCCGCCGGTGACAGGCAAGGGTATCACAACCGACAGCAGGTGGAGCGCGGTGTGCACCCGCATGTGAGCATGTCGCCGATCCCAGTCCAGACGTTGCGTCACCGTGGTTCCCGGCGTGGGGCGACCCCCGTCTTCCATAGCAACCAGCGCCATGGCGTCATCACCGTGTTTGACAGCCTCAGCGATACGGAGTTCGCCTCCGTCCCAGGTCAGGGTGCCGGAGTCTCCGGGCTGGCCGCCGCCGCGTGGATAAAACACGCTTTGGTCAAGTACGATATGGCCTTCCGGCGTCAAGTCCATCACGCACGCCTCGGCTTCCTTGAGATAGGCGTCGTCGCGGAAAAGCATGCGTGTCATGGGCTGTCCTGTTGGGATGTGTCGAGGGCACCACGGTCACGGTCGTCCTCGCCGGTTGGTGCGTTCTGGTCGTCGCTGTCCTCGATCAAGACGTCTCCGGCCTCTGGCGCCACTGGACCGCGTAGCGCCTCTGGATTGCGCAGCCAAATGTCGCGTTGCGCAAATGGCACTTCGATACCTTCCGCGGCGAAGCGTTCGGCGATCTGGTGGTGTACCTCGCTCTTGACGCTGAGCGAGTAGTTCACATCCCGCAAAATCATCCGGATCTCGAAATCCAAGGAGTCCGCGCCGAAGCCCGCGAAAATGATCGTCGGAGGCGGTTCGATCACCACGATTGGCTGTGCCTCGGCAATTTCCTTCAGGATCTCCGATACCCGCCGCGTGTCAGTACCGTAGGCCACTCCGACGCTGACGATAAGCCGCCCCGCGATGTTGCCGCGTGTCCAGTTGGTGACGGTCCCCGAGATGAAGTCGGCGTTCGGAACGATCACTTCGGTCTTGTCGAAGGTTTCGATCCGGGTCGAGCGGACCGAGATCGCCTTTACAATCCCCATGTTCGACCCGACCTCGATCCAGTCCCCTTCGCCGATCGGGCGTTCGACCAGCAGGATGATGCCCGCAACGAAGTTTTCGACGACAGCACGCAGGCCGAAACCGATGCCGACCGAAAGGGCACCCGCCACCACGGCCAAAGCCGAAAGGTTGATACCGGCCGCCGTGATCGCGATCAGTGCGGCAAAGAAGACACCAAGGTAGCCGACACCCGAGACGATTGCGTTGCGTCCGCCAGGGTCGATCTGCGTCTTGGGCAACACGGCATTCTTCAGTCCGCCCTGCACCATACGCGTCACCGCGAAACCCAGCGCAAACACGATGACAAGCACGAGGAAATCGGACGGCTGGATACGCGTATCGCCGAGAGCGAAGCCCTCCTGAAAGCGGGCTAGGATTTCCGTCAGGTCTGTCCAGCGCGCGCCCCATATCAAGGCGAGCACGGGGAGAGAGCAGACCACGATCACGAAATTCACCAGCGTCGGCACCAGCGCTTCGGCGGCCTCGCCACTGGTTATGCCGAGCAGCAGGCGGTACCCCTCGTTCACGATCACGCCAAGAACCAACAGGATACCGAAAACCGCCAGCGTCTCGGCGGGAGGGACGACAAGCGTCTGCGCCGCCGCCGTGTAGCCTGCCGCCGCCAGAAGTGGTGCAGCGACACCAAGCAGAATGGCCGCCCGCGACAGGAACGAGACGATAGACAGCTGAAAAAGGCTCGGATTCGCCTTCGCCTGCGTGTCACGGCAATAGGTCCTGAACACCCGCCCGATACGGAAAAGCAAGATCCCCCCCAACGCATGAAGGGGAAAGAAAAGGACTGCGTCGACGGCGCCGCTGTAGGCTTCCTGCGCGGCAAGCGCGCTCAGGACGGCAAAAAGGCCAGTGACAGCGCCAAGCGCGCCGGCAAGGCTGCGCAGCGTGGCGCAATGTTCGGGGGCCATCTCGCCAGACAGAAGACTACCGCCAGACTTCGGAAAGACCCGTCCCGCGATCCAGCGGGCGGTGAAGAACGACAGCACAAGCGACGGAAGCGATTGCGCAATGGTCAGCCCGCGAATGCCCAACAGCCCGCTTGAAACAAGCGCCCCGACGAAAAGCATCACCCCCGCTGTTGGGACGATGACCTGCCCGGTGGATACGGCGAGCGCCGCAAGGGTATTGCCGAAACGATCGAACGCACGCGTGGTCAGCGCCTCCATCCAGCGTCGCCCGCGCACCAACAAGACAAGCGCAACCAGAATCAACCCCATGACGACAGGCAGATCATCGCGCAGCGCAGTGCGTCTTGCCTGACTGGACCAATTCCTCTCGATCTCGATTGCAACGGCGCGCATGGTGGACGTGAATTGCATCCAGGCATCTGGCCACTGCGCCGGGTTTACGGGCGATGGATCGCGTTCCAGCAGCGCATCGGCCTGCCGATCCCGAAGGATCGAATCGATCTCTCGGATCAGACCTTCGGCTCGACTGTGTGCCTCCACCGCTCGCTGAACGGGGGCCAGCAACTCGGCAAGCGAAGCGTTCAACTCTGCCCGCCGCGTCGCCAACTCTTCAGATTCCGCTGCGTCTTCGGCAGGCGCGGGTCCCAGCGCGGCGATCTGGTTGCGCACCGTGGCGATGCGCGCGGCATTGGTGTCCTGTGCGGCAAGGAAAAGCTCTCGCCACCGCACCAATTCCTCGCGCAGTGACGTGTAGGCCTCGTCTGAAGCCCGTCCGCCCGCGATGGCCTCTTCGGCCCGTGTGGCGACAGTGCCCCATGCCTGGTAGTCCGGCGCCTCAATGGCGGCCTGGGCGAATACCGGCGTCGGCCCAAGGCCGCCGCCCATGGCCCCCAGCGCAAGCGCGACGAGCCCGGCCCTGAGCAGCCAGAGCACCCGGATCAGTCCCAGCCTATGCATCCTCGAACACAGTCGGAAGCGTGCGCTCCGCCCCTGTCATCCACGCGGGAACCGGAAGCCCCTTTTCCGCAAGGAATGCCGGGTTGAACAGCTTGGACTGGTAACGGGTGCCATAGTCGCACAGGATGGTCACGATCGTATGTCCAGGCCCCATTTCCCTGGCCAGGCGCATGGCGCCCGCAACATTGATGCCCGACGACCCGCCAAGGCACAGGCCCTCTTTGGCAAGCAGGTCGAACACGACGGGCAACGCCTCGGCGTCTGGAATGTTACAGGCGAAGTCCGGCGTCAAACCTTCAAGGTTGGCCGTGATGCGGCCCTGCCCGATCCCTTCGGTGATCGACCCGCCCTCGGCCTTGAGCGATCCATGTGCATAGTGGTGCCAAAGCGCCGACCCGTCCGGATCCGCCAGCCCGATCCTGACGCCCTTTGGCTGAAGCGCTCTGGCCACCCCGGCCAGCGTTCCACCCGACCCTACGGCACAGATGAAGCCATCGACCTTGCCGTCGGTCTGGTTCCAGATCTCGGGCCCGGTGGTCTCCTCATGCGCCTGCCGGTTCGCAACATTGTCGAACTGGTTGGCCCAGACCGCGCCGTTGGGTTCCGACTGCACAAGACGTTCGGCCAGACGTGCGGAATACTTCACGTAATTGTTGGGGTTGCGATAGGGGACGGCGGGCACCTGCACGAGCTCTGCGCCCGCAAGGCGCAGCATGTCCTTCTTTTCCTGGCTTTGGGTCTCGGGGATCACGATCACACTGCGAAACCCCATGGCCGCGCCGACCAGTGACAGCCCAATGCCGGTATTCCCGGCGGTTCCCTCGACGATTGTTCCCCCGGGCACCAGCGCACCCTTAGCGACGGCATCGCGGATGATATAAAGCGCCGCGCGGTCCTTGACCGACTGGCCCGGGTTCAGGAACTCGGCCTTGCCCAGGATTTCACAACCCGTCGCTTCGGACGGCCCCTTCAGACGGATCAGCGGCGTGTGTCCCACGGCGTCGGGAAGATCCTTGAACACTCGCATCTGCATAGTCCTCTCTTCTGGCGCGACCTTCTGTGTAGGCCTGGCCAAGCCCGAACTCAACCCGCGCGACGCAGCCTGTCACGGTTGGACTGAAGCCAGTAACCAGAAAGGATAAGCGGCGCGTTTTCCACCTCGCCCGTGTGGATCAGACCGAGGAAGTCGTCGAACGCCAAGAGATGGCTGCGGATATCCTCGTGCTCGTCCGGCGCCCCGCCAAGGCCGGCGATGCCATCGGGCAGATCGCAGCAGGCGACATAGGAAAACAGGTACTCGGTCACCCCTGCGGGCGAGGGGTAGTAGCGCGCCACCTGTTCCAGAGGTCCAAGCGTCAGCCCGGCCTCTTCGACCGCCTCGCGTCTCGCGGCCTCTTCGGGGGACTCGCCGGGATCGATGCGCCCCGCGATCGCCTCGAGGCTGAAAACATGCCGATCGCCGCGTATCCATGGCCCGATACGCATCTGTTCGATCAGAAGCACCCGGTCACGCACCGGATCGTAGGGCAGCACACTTACGGCGTCGGCCATGACGAAAGCTGCACGCGTCACGGTTTCGCTTTGTCCCCCGTCAAAACGCGGGAATTGCAGGTCCGCCTCTGCCACCGCGAAAAAGGCGCTGTAGGGACGGCGCATGGCCAGCGTGCGCACCTCGTCCGGGCCGCCGGCGCGTCGCAAGGTTGCCGGCGTTGTCATTTGACCTGCACGCAGCGCCGATGCCGCACGCACCTGCATTGGCGGCAACCGCCAGCCAAGGTCCGACGCCGGAACCTTGCCGAACAGCGTCATGGCCTCGGCCGCAGCGGCCGTGTTCATCGCCCCCCAGCGCGCCACCCAATCGTCGATTTCGAAAGGGGCGCCGGCCGTCCAAGAAGAGCCCGGTTCCGGGAACCACGCTTGGGATTTCACCACCTTGCCAGCGACAGTTACGTCTACCGGACGAAGTACATAGCCAAAACCGCCTTCGTAGAACTCCAGCCGCGCAAGGTCATCGGGCGTCAGGTCCTCCAGCAACAAGCCGTTGGCAGTGCTGCCCTCACTGGCCTGGATCAAGGGAAAGGCCTGCCCCTCTGCCCATGCCACGGCGAAGCCGTCCAGCATGGCTGGGGACAGCCTTGCACCCGCCCGTCCCATGACCGCGGCCAGAAGGGGGCCGTGCTGCAAGCTGCCGTAGAGAAAGACCGAAGCCATGTTCTAGCGCCATATCCGCGCGACCAGGTGTGCGAGCCACCCACCGCCGAGACCGCCCAGCACGAGCAAGGCCGCCGTATCCCAATGCGTGGCAAGCATCGCGCGCTTGCCGCCGATGGCGACCATGCTTTCGATTGCGTGGAACGGCCCGCGATAGGCGCCGCGCATGGACAGGATTATCATCTCGTAACCGGCGACGAAGAAGACACTCCAAAACAGGATGGCCGCCGAAGTTGTCAGGCCGGCGGCAATCGAAAATGCCAGCGGCTCTTTCGCGCGTCCGCCGGCGATCATCCATCCCATGACAAGGCCGAACGCCGCCATGATCTCTCGGATCCAGCCTTCGTTGATGGTCTCCGTCAGGTTTCCAAGCGTCAGCACCGCCGCGCCATAACCAATCGCCGCGAAGACGAACGCGGAAATCAGTTTCGCGGCAGTCGGCATCATCGGTACTGCGCCTCAGGCTGGTCGGGTGACGGTAATCTGGGTCACATCGCAATTACCGCTCTGGAAGGTAGCGGCACAAGAGGTCAGATAGAAATTCCACATGCGACGAAACCTGTCGTCGAAGCCCAGCGCCTGCACTTCGTCCCAACGGTCGTTGAATGTTTCGTGCCAGCGCCGCAGGGTATGCGAATAGCTTTCCCCGAACTCGACCGACCGTGCCACCTGAAGGCCCGCGCGCTCGACCTCGGCGCGCAGCACGCTCGGCGCCGGAAGCATGCCCCCCGGGAAAATGTATTTCTGAACGAAATCGACCCCCTTGCGATATATTTCCCAGCGCCGGTCCTGCACGGTAATGATCTGAAGCGTCGCACTGCGGCCTGCTTTCAGGCGATCACGCAAGACACCGAAGTAGACAGGCCAGTATTTTTCGCCGACAGCCTCGAACATCTCGATCGACGCGATCCCATCGTAGACACCCGTTTCATCGCGGTAGTCCTGAAGCTTGATCTCGACCTTGTCCGAAAGCCCTGCTTTGCGAATGCGGTCGACGGCATAGGCGTGCTGCTCCTTCGAGATCGTGAGCCCGGTCACGCGCAGGCCCCGCTCCTTTGCGGCATACTCGGCAAATCCGCCCCAGCCGCAGCCGATCTCCAGCACATGGTCGCCGGGCTTTGCACCCATCTCGTCTACCATGCTGGCGTATTTCTGGATCTGCGCACGCTCCAGGCTTTCCTGGCCCGTGTCGAACTTGGCGGAGGAATAGGTCATCGTATCGTCCAGCCAAAGGCCGTAGAAGGCATTGCCGAGATCGTAGTGATAACTGATGTTCTTGCGCGCCTGGCGGCGCGAGTTCGACTGCATCCAGAAGCGGGCTCTTTCGAACGCCCGCAAGAGCCCCATTCCCGGAAACCCGTCGTAGAGTCCGTCACCCGCCACGTGCACGAGATCCATGAAAGCCTGCAAGTCGGGCGTCGACCACCAGCCGTCAACATAGGCCTCGCAGAACCCAAGGTCGCCTTCACGGATCAAGCGCGCGAAGATGTCCGGATTGTGGATCAGCAACTCGGCGACTGGTCCCGGCGTCGCCGTTTCCGCACGAAAACGCCGCCCATCCGGCAGGACGAAGTCGAGCCGCCCCCGCTCCATTCCCTGTGCGGCCTCAAAGACCGGCGCGAAATACCGTGGCAGGCTGGCCTGCCCCTTGGTGGTTGTCAGTGCGTTCATGCTGCCCCGTATCTCGTCCATTCCGTTCAAAATTCTTCGTCAACAGACCACGCTTGCACGACCGAGGCAAACGCGGTCGCGCCAAACCACTCAGAAACCGCGGTTTTCATAGGCTGTCAGTGCGCGTTTGCGTCCCTCGTCCGCGCTCACGACGGGCGCGGGGTAGGTATCGGCGGCAGAAAGCCCCCATTTGCGCGGGATCGCGTCGAAATAAGACAGCGCCTCCGGCGATGGATTGGCCCGGCCTTCTGCAATCCAGCGTCTGACGTAGACGCGGTCGGGGTCGAACTTGTCGAGTTGGCTTACCGGATTGAACACCCTGAAATAGGGCGTCGCATCCGGTCCCGATCCCGCTGACCACTGCCAGCCCATCGCGTTCGCCGCAGGATCCCAGTCGACAAGGTGCTCGGCAAACCAGTCGAGTCCGATCTTCCAGTGCGTCAGAAGGTGTTTCGTCAGGTAGCTGGCCACAATCATCCGCGCCCGGTTGTGCATGTAGCCCGTAACGTAGAGCTCCCGCATCGCGGCATCGACGAACTGGATGCCGGTACGGCCCCGGGTCCATGCCCGGACTTCGGGGCGGTCCGGGTCGGTGTTCCAGGGAAACGCCTGCCACTCGGGCCGCCAGTTCGCCTGGGTGATATGAGGCGAATGGTGCAGGAGGTGATACGCGAATTCACGCCAGACGAGCTCCTTTAGAAAGGTCTCGGCCCCGCCTGCGCCGCGATCGCGCGCCGCCAATCCTGCCACCCATGCCTGTCGCGGCGACATCTCGCCAAGGCTCAGGCACTCTGACAGGCGCGATGTGCCCTGGACCGAAGGGATATCGCGCCGTCTGGCGTAATCGCCCACCGAACGATCAATGAAATCGGCAAGCCTGCCTTGCGCGGCGCGCTCACCGGGGTGAACGTAGCCTTTGGTCACCGCAGCGCCCCGGTCCATGCCTGCACTCAGCTTCCAGTCTGCGATGTCGTCGCTTTCCGGCCATGACACAGGCGGTGCGAGTGCCAATACCGCCGGCAGGGGCGGCCCTGGGTCACGCTCGCGGACCGCGTTCCAGTATGGGGTATAGACCTTGTAGAAGCCGCCGGTCTTGGTTTCGACCGTCCAGGGCTCGAAGAGCAGGTGACCGGGGAAACTGCGAACTTCCAGCCCGCGCGCGCGCAGCGCGGTCTTGACCTGAGCATCCCGCGCCTGCTGCTCTGGAAGGTAGGACCGTTGCCAATAGACGGCACCGGCACCCGTCTCCCCGACGAGGCCGCGCAGGCTGCCCAGCGCCTCGCCCCGTCGAAAGACAAGACTGGAGCCGATGGCCCCCAGCGACCGTGCAAATGACTCCAGTCCCAGACCCAGCCTCCAGCGCGGTGCGGCACCCAGCGCCTCGGCCGCCTCGTCATGCAGAAACACCGGGATCACTGGACGCCCGCTCGATGCCGCCGCGGACAGCGCGGCATGATCGGTCAGACGAAGGTCGCGCCTGATCCAGACAAGGATCGGAGAAGCGTCCGCCATGTTTGAAACCCCGGTGGTTGTCCGAACGCGCCCAGAGGAGCGACCCGATGCTAGAGCACGTGATCTAGCGCGCGGATCAGCCGGTCAACCTCGGCCTCTGTCGTATAGTGGACGAAGGACATTCGCAGCGCCCCATGGGCCGGATCGACGCCCAGCGCGCGCAGCGCGCGCACGGCATAAAAATCGCCGCCGCCCACATTCACGCCATGCGGCGCAAGATCGGCGGCCACATCCTGTCCCTGCCGATCCAGCACAACAGCGACGGTCGGGGCACGCGCCTCGGCCCTGCGCGAGCCGATGAGGCGCACGTCGTTGCGTGCGGCAAGATAGTCCAGCAAGGGCTGCAACAGCCGCGTTTCGTGCGCCCGGAACAGGTCGTGCACCGTGCGCGCACGATCGGCGGGGTCGGCATGGCCGGTGGCGTGCCGCGCATGAACCATATCGACATAATCGGCGATCCCGGCACAAGCAGCCACTTGCGCATGGTCCGGCCCTGCCGGGGTAAATCGCTTGTAGGGCGTTTCTCCGTTGAACCAATGACCCTGGTTCGGCAGCGTCCCGGCCAGCGACCGGCGCATGGTCATAGCCCCCTGGTGCGGGCCGTAGGTCTTGTAGGTGGAGAAGAGGTAGATATCCGCCCCCAGCGCGGACACATCCGGCAAACCGTGAGGTGCGTAGCTTACGCCATCGACACAGGTGATTGCCCCGGCTTCGTGCGCCATGGCACAAATCGCGGCGACGTCATTGATTTCGCCGACGACGTTCGAACAATGAGGGAAGCAGACGACGCGCACATGCTCGTCCAGCAGTTCGGCCAGTCCGCCAGGGTCCAGATGCCCCGTGTCAGGATCCAGCCGCCATTCGCGGATCTCGACACCATCCTCTGCCAGCCGCCGCCACGGACCAGAGTTCGCCTCATGGTCCTGATCGGTCACGACAATCGCGCCGCCGCCGCTATCGCGCAGCCACTGACGGACCGCCTGTGCAAGCACATACGTATTGGCCGTGGTCGACGGACCAAAACTCAACTCATCGTCGGCAACGTTCAGAAGCGCTGCAAGCCGACGGCGCGCTTCGTCCATCTCCTCCCCGCCAAGGCGACTTGCCTCGAACGGGCCGTAGGGCTGCACCTTCCGCTCTCGGTAGAACCGCGCCAGCCGGTCAACGACCGGCGCACAGGGATAGCTTCCGCCGGCATTCTCGAAGAAAGCCTGCTCCCGCAGGGCGGGTTCGGAGAAAGCCGGAAAGAGCGAACGGACGAAATCTGTATCAAGTTGCATGGTCGCATCTGTGCAGACTGCGGGTTCGGGTGCAATAGATCCGGCCCTCTGAAAACAATCCGGCGGCGCCCGGACCGTGCGAAATCTCTTTCTGGGGGGCAGGACGCCTCGCCAGACTATGGCTATGATGGCTGGTTCGCGATTTTCTTCGCGGCCGGCATGGGCATCGGTCTGGTGTCTTGAGGCGTTTCGCAACCGATGTGCCTTCGCCTCTCCGGTTGGCGGCACCGCGACCGACGAGGCGCATGGACAGACCGGGTGCCTTAGGGGGCCGCCACAGGCGACGAGGCCGAGACAGCGCGCCAGGCCTTTGCGGCGACGGTCTTCCACTGGGGACTGCACCTTTGGGCGATCTATGCGGTTGTCGCATTCGCGCTGGCGCTCCTTTCCTACAACAAGGGCCGCCCGCTGACGATCCGCTCGGCACTCTGTCCGCCAGCGGGGAAATGCGCCTTGGGGTGGTGAGACCAGGCGGGAAGGTCGATGCGTCAGTGCCCCGGCGAGTGTTCTGGGGCATTTTCGAAGGCGCGGTCGCCATCTTGCTTCTTCTGTCGGCGGGCGGGTTGTCTTCTCTGCAATCGATGGTGATCTCGACAGGGCCGCCATTCGCGGCAGTTCCGATGATCATGTGCTGGGCGATCTGGCGCGGCCTGATGCAAGAGCACGGGGCCTGAGGGGAAAAGGGCGCCCGGTCGGGCGCCCTTTGCAATCGGATGGCGCCGGACCAAAGCGCCCGGCGGTCCTTGTCAGGCGTTCACATCAACCACGACACGCCCCTTGACCTGGCCCTTCAGGATCGCGCGTCCCAGGTCCGGCAAATCGGACAGACCGGCCGGTTGCACCATCGCGTCGAGCTTGGCCATCGGAAGGTCCGCCGCGATACGCTGCCATGCGCGCAAGCGGTTGTCGTAGGGCTGCATGACGCTGTCGATGCCCAACAGGTTGACGCCGCGCAGAATGAAAGGCGTGACCAGTGCGCCTTCGATGGCTGCGCCACCTGCCAGACCAATCGCCGCGACCGAGGTGCCATACTTCATCTGCTTCAGCACACGGCCAAGCATCGCACCGGCAACCGCATCGACACAGCCTGCCCAGCGCTCGGATTCCAGCGGCTTGCGCGTCACTTCTGTCAACTCGTCTCGGGCGACGATCTCTGTCGCGCCAAGCCCCCTCAGGTAATCCGCGGTTTCCGGCCGCCCGGTGACTGCCGCCACCTCATGGCCCAGCGTGGCGAGGATCGCCACCGCGACAGAGCCGACACCGCCTGCGGCCCCCGTCACAAGCACCGGTCCGTCACCGGGCTTCAACCCATGATCCTCAAGCGCCATGACCGCCAGCATGGCAGTAAAGCCGGCTGTTCCCACGGCCATCGCTTGTCGTGTGTCCATCCCGGCCGGCAGCGGAACCAGCCAGTCGGCCCTGACGCGCGCCTTCTGCGCATATCCGCCCCAATGCGCCTCGCCCACACGCCAGCCGGTCAGCACCACCTTGTCGCCCGGGGCATAGCGGTCGTCCGAGGACGCTTCTACCGTACCCGCGAAATCGATCCCGGGCACGTGCGGGTAGGTGCGCACCAGACCGGCGCCGGGTCCGATGCACAGTCCGTCCTTGTAGTTGACCGTGGAATACTCGACGGCGACGGTCACCTCGCCTTCGGGCAGGCGGGCCTCTTCAAGCTCCTGCACGGAGGCGTGGGTCTTGCCCTCGTCGTCCTTTTCTACCAGCAGCGCCTTGAACATGGGGTATCCTTCCTGTCTCTTCCGGTGCTCTTGTGTCATGTGCGAACCGGGCCTGCACGGCCACGGCCCTTCGTGTCATTGCCAGAATGCTTCGTAAACGGTGACCGGACGAATGCTGCCATCGGGCAGAACCACGTCCAGTTCGGTTCCGCCATTCCAGTGCGTCATGCGGACCATGCCGATGGCGACGTTGGTCTCGAAGTCCGGCGACCAGGCCGCAGAAGTCAGCTGCCCGACCAGATGAAGCCCGTCCATCAGCGGCCAGGGACGGTCGCAGACCGGTACGGCGTCACCTTCGATGGCCACGGGGCGGATCTGGCGCACCGGCCCCTCCATCGAGACCCGCAAGAGGGCGTCGCGCCCGACGCACCCGATAGCCGTCTGGGTATTGCAGAACCGCCCCAACCCGCATTCGTGCGGCGTGTTCTCGCGCGTCATGTCGTTGCCGTAGGACAAAAGCCCACCCTCGATCCGTTCGATCAGGTTGGGGCAGCCCGCATGAACGTCCAGATCGCGCCCCGCCTCCATCAGCACATGCCAGAGCGGCATTCCGATATCACTGCCCTCGACATAGATTTCGAAGCCGCCCTGCTTGGAGTAGCCAGAGCGTGCAACGACAAGCGACCTGCCCTGGAAATCGAAGACACCGAAGCGGAAGAACCGGATGTCGCGCACCGAGTCCCCAAACACCCGCGCCATCAGATCGTCGGCGTGCGGCCCCTGCACCGCAAGCGGCGAAACGTCGGGCTCGTCGACCAGAACGTCCAGACGCCAGCCATGCGCGATCGCCTTGACCCAGAACAGCAGGTCGCTGTCGGCGATCGAGATCCACCAGCGGTCCTCGGCGAGCTTTACCGCCACGGGATCGTTCAGCATCCCGCCGGTTTCATCGACAATGGGCACGTAGTAGCACTGGCCGGGCAACATGCCGCGTAGATCCCGCGGGGTCAGCATCTGCATCAGACGCGCCGCGTCGGGCCCGCGCAACTCGACCTGGCGTTCGCAGGACACATCCCATACCTGCACGGCACTCTTGAGGTGCCTGTAGTCTTCCTCGATGCTGCGGAACACTGTGGGAAGCAGCATGTGGTTGTAGACCGTATAGCCCTTGACGCCAGCGGCCTCGACACCATCGGAGAAAGGGGTGCGCCGCACGCGGCGCGACGGGGCAATGGTCGCCATCAGGCGGTCTCCGGCATCAGGATCAGGTCGGTGTCACCAGGCGTTGCGCCGGCGGCTGTCAGCATCGCATGGACCTGTCCGCGGTGGTGGGTCTGGTGGTTGAAGAAATGCGTGACCAGCTGCCAGAGCGGTTGGGTGAACTCGCGCTCCATCACGCCCGAATACCATGTCAGGTCGGCGGACAGGGCGTCGTGCGAGACGCGCCCGGCCCAGTCGAGGATATCCGCGTCCGCCGTTGTGCGCGCATCGCAGTAGGCGTCCCAGTCGGCGATCATCTTCGGGCTGCCCTGCATCGCGACCCCGGGCTTGTCCCAGCCGTCGAACCGCGACATCCAGATGCAGTCGCCCCAAAGGACATGCGACAGCGTCGGCAGGATCCCCCCCCAGAACCCGCCGCGGTCGGCGACCAGGGCGGCCGCGTCCAGCGTGTCCGCGGCCGAGATCAGCGACCGGTTCTGCCAGGCGTTGTAACGCGCCATGAGCCGGACATGATCGGGCGAGATCACAGGTCGGGCCCTTTCCAGTCGATCTGGCAGATTTCTGCCGAGCGACCGTCGAAGTCCCAGACCCGGCCAAAGGCGCGCACCCGGCCCTTGGTGGCAGTCGCCACGGTGATGTCCGGCCCCATCCAGTATTCGGTGTTGTGCACAACAATGTCCTTCGACGGATCCTTGCCACGTACCGGCACGATCTCGCCCTGGATCTTCTTGCCCACCATCAGGCGGCGGGCATGGCCGTCCGATTCGAAGGTGACGGGCGCGCGCTCGGCGCCCAGGAATTCGCTGACCAGAACCTTGAACAGGCCCGTCGTGCCGCGCGCCTTGCCGCTGAATATCTGGATCAGCCCGTCATAGGCGTCATAGCTGGCGCGCTCATCGATATAGGCCGCCGCCTTCCAGCCACCGCGGGCCATAAGGCCCGGGATTTCAAGGATCAGTCCCACGTTCAGGCCGGACAGATCCTCGCCGCCATAATGCCCGCTGTCGATGCGCACCCCCGCCCAGGCCTGGCAGTAGCCTTCGGTTGGCGCGTGTTTTCCCAGCGACACGACACATGGGCAAAAGACGGTACAGTTACAATTCAGGATCAACTCACCCTTGATCGCCCAAGGCACAAGTCCGCCACCGCGCGCCGCGTCCTGTCGGCGGTTGTCAATCTTGGCGGGGGCTTCCATCCGGTCAGATGCCATGTTCATTCTCCTTGTCAAATTGCCGACAGGCCCGTCGCGACCGCCGCGGCGATCAGCGCGACACCCAGCGGCCGGGTCAGATAGCGCCCGATGTCGGGCAGTTTTTCGAGGACCATCAGGGCGGCGGCGAGCCCCATGAAGGCCAGGTTCATCACGCCGCCCACAAAGGCCAGCAACATCAGTGCCCAGCAGCACCCGAGGCAAACCGCGCCCAGCCTGAGACCGTTGCGCCACGCCCCCTCGTCCCAGTGGGTCATGAAGAAGGTCAGCGGCTGTCGGCACTTGGACAGGCAGGCCTCTTTCAACCGGCTGAACTGGTAGCCGCCGGCAAGCGACAGCAAGGCAGCCGACAAAAAGGCAGAGCGGCTGTCGCCATAGGGGGTTACAAGCTCCAACTGGAACAGCACCATCTGGGCAGCCGCCGCGATCACCGAAAAACAGAACCAGACGGCAAGATAGCCGCCAACAAGCGCGCCGAACCGGACGTTTCCACCAGCGCGCCCGAGATCCTCGTAAGTCGCAAGCGCCGGTAGCGCGGTCGGTGCCATCATCGCGGCGGACATCAAACTCCACATCAGCACAAGTCGGGAAAAGCCGGCCGCGTCTGGCGTCACGACGCACAGGCTGTCCAGAAGGTCGGCGCCATAGGCGATGCCAGCCTGGCGTAGCGCCTCGGGCACCGCCATTGCATAAAGCAGCGCCCAGGCCGCGAGAATGCCCCCGAACAAGGCAAGCCAGTGTGGCGCACCCATGGCGCGGATACGGTCAGCCCACATGCGTCGCCTCCCTCGCCCGCACGATTCCCTTGCAGAATCAAATGTCAGACTTTTAATTGTCTGACAAATGAAAATCGACCCCAACAGCACCGAAGATCTTTCCGTCCAGATTGCAGAGGCGATCCGCAACGCGATCGTCGAAGGCGATCTGCTTGTGGACCAGCGGCTTCCGACCGAGGCCGAACTGGGAGAGCAATTCGACGTCTCTCGCTCGACCGTGCGCGAAGCGCTGAAACGGCTCGCAGCGCAAAGCCTGATCCGCACGCAGCGCGGCGCCGCCGGGGGGGCCTTTGTCAACCGACTTTCCTTCGAGGACGCACAAGGCCAGATGATCACCACGTCCACATTGCTCTTGTCGATGAACGCGGTCGATTTCGAGACGGCTTGCGAGGCGCGCTATGCGCTTGAACGCGCCTGTGCTCCGCTTGCAGCGTTCCGTCGCTCGCCCGACCACCTTGCAACGATGCGGGCCGAGATCCACCGCCAGGCTCAGCCCGGCCTGTCGGACGAGGCGTTCTGCGCCTCTGACGTCGCGTTTCACCGGGCTCTGGTGGATGCCGCGTCCAACCCGGTGCTGTCATACCAACTGGCCGGCGCGGTCGAGGCGATGCAGCCGCTGATGAACATGATCACCTTCACGGCGCGATCCCGCGAACGCATCGTGATGCTGCACACGCGCATTGCTGACGGGCTGGAAGCACGCGATGCCGACGCCCTGGAACGCGGACTTGCCGAACTGGCCGGCTACACAGCCGAATTGGGCAAGAGTGTCGCTGCCGCGCGCGCGGCCCGCCGCACACCCCCTTGATTGGCGACGCGCGACTGTCTACCTTTGGAGGGTCTCGCAAGGGACTATGGACATAAACGCGCTCGTAATAAGCGGATCGGACCCGGGGGCGGTACCCGGCGGCTCCACCATATCCCCTTCGTCGGAGGGCAGATGGGGCCGAAACAGGATCGACGAACGTCTAAAGGGGTTTGCTTTGTCTCGGTGAGGTACCACCGTTATCGGTCCGATATGTACAGTTGCCAACGACAACCGTGCTCCGGTGGCTCTCGCTGCGTAAGCAGTGCGAACATCGAAAATCAAGCCCTTGCGTCTAGCAACGTAAGGCGGGGTTCGCAGGCACCTGGCAACAGAAGCCTGCACTTCCCCTTCCACGCCATGAATGTTTCGTGACAGGTCGCCCGCCGCGCTTGCCTTGCCTGCCGCAATGGTTACGAGACCGGGGACGAGGCAGGCTCGCCCTTCGAAAGGCCGCAATGACACAGCCGGCGCTGTCGGACCTTCTCCGCGTCTTCGGGCGTATCGGGCTGCTGTCTTTCGGCGGTCCGGCGGCCCAGATCGCGCTGATGCACCGGGAACTGGTTGATGCCCGCCACTGGCTGACCGAGAAGCAATTCCTCAACGCGCTGTCCTTTTGCATGTTGCTGCCGGGGCCAGAGGCGATGCAGCTTGCCACGTATGCCGGGTGGCGTCTGCGCGGCGTGCCCGGCGGGCTGATCGCCGGGGGACTGTTCGTTCTTCCGGGCGCCATCATTGTCGGCATTCTAGCAGCACTTTACGTGCATTTTGGTCAGGTGCCGCTGGTCGAGGCCTTGTTTCTCGGGATCAAGGCCACTGTGGTCATCATCGTGATCGAAGCGCTTTTGAAATTGGCACGAAGAGCGTTGACCGCCGCCGATCGCTGGGCAATCGCCGGGCTCTCGTTTCTGGGAATTTTCGCTCTGTCCCTGCCCTTTCCGGCGATCATCGCGCTTGCCGCGGGCTGGGGTGCGCTTATGGGGCGTGGCGATACGACCGCGGCAGCGCCCCGGGCACGCGCTAACACCCTGGCCACCGTCACGATCTGGGGCGTGGCCTGGTGGGCACCGGTCGTCGCACTTTGGGCCGCGGGGGCAGAGAGACTGGTCGAAATCGGGCTTTTCTTTTCCAAGCTTGCCGTTGTCACCTTCGGTGGGGCCTACGCCGTGCTGGCCTACATGACGCAAGAGGTCGTGCAGGATCGCGGCTGGCTGAGCACGCCCCAAATGATGGACGGTCTAGGGCTTGCCGAAACCACGCCCGGCCCGCTGATCCTGGTCACCGAATTCGTGGGGTATCTGGCGGGCCACGGCGCGGGCGGGTGGACGGCGGGGCTGGCCGCGGCACTGCTCACGCTGTGGGTCACTTTCATACCCTGTTTCCTGTGGATCTTCGCCGGTGCCCCCTACATTGATTGGATCTCGACGCGCCCCCGCCTCACCGGCGCGTTGTCGGCGATCACGGCGGCAGTTGTCGGGGTCATCCTGAACCTGTCGCTCTGGTTCGCCCTGCATGTCTTCTTCGCCGAGGTTCGTCCGCTGGAGACCGGGCCTTTGTCGCTCGTCTATCCTGTGCCCGGCTCTGTCGATCCGGCCGCCGTGGCGCTGGCTCTCCTGGCTGCGGGGCTTCTGCTATGGCGGCGATGGCCGCTTCCTCGCGTGCTGGCGCTTACAGCGCTCGCCGGAGCGGGATTGACGATTTTCTAGGCGGGCTGCACACACATCGGCCCCTTTCCTTCGGGTCCGAATCCCGTATGGTGGGCACAATCAAGGCAGGACCCCCGCATATGGCGCGCTCCATCGATTATGGGAACCTGATGCACCGTGCAATGCGCGGTCTCATTCAGGACGTGCTGAGTGATGTGGCCGAAGGCGGCCTGCCCGGCCAGCATCACTTCTTCATCACCTTCGACACCATGCACCCTGACGTCGAAATCGCAGACTGGCTATCGGACCGTTATCCGGACGAGATGACCGTGGTACTGCAGCACTGGTTCGACAATCTTGAGGTCAGCGACGAGGGCTTCTCGGTCACATTGAACTTTGGCGACCGTCCAGAACCGCTGTACATCCCCTACGACTCGATCCGCACCTTCGTTGATCCCTCGGTTGAGTTCGGCCTTCGGTTCGAAACCCACGAAGAGGATGACGAGGACGGCGAGGATGACGTCGCCGAAGATGATGACGCCCCGCACGGTGACGCCGAGATCGTGAGCCTCGACAGCTTCCGAAAGTAACCGGCACACGAACCTGCCGGGCATGGCGATCGGGCTTGGGCGACCGGGCAATTGTCAAGCCGCGGGCGGCTGATTATAGCGTGGGCGCGTCTTGCGAAGGAAAGGACCCACGATGACCGCGACCCGCACGGAAACCGACAGTTTCGGCCCCCTGGAAGTACCGGCAGACCGTTACTGGGGTGCACAGACCCAGCGGTCCATCATGAACTTTCCCATCGGCTGGGAACGTCAGCCCGTTGCCATTGTGCGCGCGCTGGGCGTCATCAAACAGGCCTGCGCCGAAGAGAATATGACACAGGGAAGCCTCGACGAAGAACGTGGGAATGCCATCGTTGCCTCGGCAGCCGAAGTCGTCGCCGGGAAGCTGGACGATCATTTCCCGCTTGTGGTCTGGCAAACCGGCTCTGGCACACAATCGAACATGAACGCAAACGAGGTGATCGCCAACCGCGCCATCGAGATGCTGGGCGGTATTCTGGGCTCGAAGGATCCGGTGCACCCCAACGATCACTGCAACATGGGGCAGTCGTCGAACGATACCTTCCCCACCGCCATGCACATTGCCACCGCGATGACGGCGCGAGACGTGACGCTGCCGGGGCTGGAGAAGCTTCACGCCGCGCTGACGGCCAAGGTCGCCGAGTTCGATGGCATCATCAAGATCGGCCGCACCCACACCCAGGACGCCACGCCGCTGACGCTGGCACAGGAGTTCTCGGGTTATGCCCATCAGGTCGCCATGGGCATCGCAAGGATCAAGGCCGCCCTGCCCCGCATCCATGAGCTGGCCCAGGGCGGCACCGCCGTGGGCACCGGGCTCAACACGAAGCATGGCTGGGCCGAGGCGGTGGCCGAGCGGATGGCGCGCATCACCGACCTGCCCTTCGTCACCGCCCCCAACAAGTTCGAGGCGCTGGCCGCCCATGACGCCATGGTCGAGATGTCGGGCGCGTTGAAGACCGTGGCCGCCAGCCTCTTCAAGATCGCAAACGACATCCGACTTCTGGGGTCCGGCCCGCGCTGCGGTCTGGGCGAGCTTATCCTGCCCGAGAACGAGCCCGGCAGCTCGATCATGCCGGGCAAGGTCAACCCGACCCAGTGCGAGGCGCTCACCCAGGTGTGCGCCCATGTGATGGGCAACGATGCCGCCGTGGGCTTCGCCGGCAGCCAGGGCCACTTCGAACTGAACGTGTACAAGCCGATGATGGCCTACAACGTCCTGCAATCCATGCAGCTACTGGGGGACGCCGCCGTCGCCTTCACCGACAACTGTGTGGTGGGCATAAAGGCCGACGAAGACCGCATCGGCAAACTGCTGCACGAGTCGCTGATGCTGGTCACCGCGCTGGCGCCGCAAATCGGCTATGACAACGCGACCACGGTCGCCAAGACCGCGCACAAGAACGGCACCACACTCAAGGAAGAGGCCATCGCACTTGGCTTTGTCGACGAAGAGACATTCGAACGCGTGGTGCGCCCCGAAAAGATGATCGGCCCCAGGGACTGATCGTGGCTGGGCGCATCGTAAGCCTGTCGCGCGCGCGAAAGGACAAGGCGCGCGCGGAGAAGCGGCAGAAGGCCGACGCGAACGCGGTCAAGTTCGGACGGACCAGGAACGAAAAGGCGCGCGACGCGGCAGAGGCCGAGCGCGCGTCCGACCGGCTGGACCAGCACCGCCGCGACCCCGAATGAACGCGCGCCCCGTCAAGCGCTCTTTGACGCTTAAAGGCCACCGCACCAGCGTGTCACTGGAAGACGCATTCTGGCGGGCCTTTCGCGCCATCGCCGAGGAACGGGGCCTGCCCCTGAATGCGCTGGCCGCCGAGATCGACGCCGCCCGCGACCTTGAAACGGGGCTCGCCTCGGCGATCCGTCTCTATGTTCTTGCGCATTATGTGGACAGGGCCGACACGGATCCCGGTTAGAAAGCCCGGCGGTTCGATTGGCCCGCAACCTTCAGGACACTGCTAGCGCGGCCCATCCGTCACGCCCAGAAAGCGAACGGGCTGGCCGGGCAGGATCGCCGCTGCGCTCAATTGTCCGGTAAAGAAGGCCCCGGTGTCCACCGAGATCCGGCCAAACCCTGCGATGGGCCGTTTGACCACTGTATGCCCGTGAACGACCCAGATGCCATCACGGCGCCCCGCATTGATGGCATCGCGCTGCCCCAGCAACAACACCTTGTCTCCACGTCCCGCCGGTCCGGTGCGTTCGGCAACCGCATGTCGGCATACCACGTTCCCGCTCTGCCAAAGCATCGGGCGCGCGCGCAGCCAATTCTCCAATCCTGCGGGCAGCGCAGCGCGCAGCGATGCTGCGGCCGCCTCCAGCTCATGGCCGTGGTTCAACGTGCAGACTCCCTCGATGCCAAAGCTGGCAAGCGTCTGGAGTCCGCCCTGTTTCAACCAGCGTGCGCCCCGCGTTGCGGGGGCATCAAGGAAATCCAGCATCATGCGTTCATGGCCGCCCATCAGGCAGATGACGTCGCCCTCGTCCGACTCGGTCAACCGCTTCAGCACGGCAAGCGTCACCGCGGAACGATCGCCATGATCAATGTAGTCACCCAGAAAGACGATCCGCGCCGATTCCAGCCCCTGTGCCGCAATGTCGGCATCGATGGCGTTCATCATGGGCGCGATCAGATCCGCGCGCCCGTGCAGGTCCCCGATCGCAAAAAGGGGTTCGTCGGGACAAGGCGGAACGGCGCGGGCGCCAAGAACGTCCCGCGCGATCGATTCATCTTCTCCCCAGAGTGTCCCCGTCAGGCTGTTCAAGGTTCACCCCCCGTCGAGTCGCGCCTCCCCTGATCTTAACACCATGACTAGCCAATTTCACCGCCCCTAGCCACTAAATCTTGTGGATAAGTCGACATATGGCGTGGGGAAGCCTTCAAACGGATACCATCCCGGGCCCGGACGGTCAGATAGGCCACCGGCACCGGGTCGTCGCCAGAGATGCGCTCGAACCGAAAGGCCCGCACCATAAGAGCCAGCAGCAATGGCCCTTCCAGCATGGCAAAGCCGGCCCCGCTGCATACGCGCGCGCCTGCTGAGAACGGAATATACGCATCCCGAAGACAGCTTCGCCCGTTGTCCGTCGAGAACCGGTCGGGATCAAAATCGTCCGGCTTGTCCCAAAGGCGGGTCTGGCGGTGAAGGTGCCAGGGGCTGATGACCACCTGGCTTCCCGTGGGCAGGTCCCGGTCACGAAAGCGTTCGGGACAGGTCGTTTCGCGCACCATCATCGGGACTGGCGGGTATAGGCGAAGCGTTTCACGAAAGACGTCGCGGGTGAACCGCAGGCGGGTGATATCGGACATGCCCGGTTCCGCGGGCAGATTGGCCACCTCGGCGGCAACGCGGTCCTGAGCCTCTGGATAGAGCGCAAGCAGGTAAAGCGCCCACGCCAGGGCAGAGGCACTGGTTTCGTGTCCCGCCAGAAAGAAGATCGCGACCTGGTCCACCATTTCTTCGGTGTCGAACCTCTGGCCGGTCTTGGGGTCGGCCGTCGTCATGATCTTCGTTGCCAGATCATCAGGGGCCGCACCCGCCTCGATCTCGGCCATGCGGTCAGCCGTCATGCGGGTAATCAGGCCGCGGATCGCGCGGGCCGTGTCACGGGTCCGGCGCCGATGCCCCCGCGGCACCCAGCGCGGCAAGGGCACAAAGGCCGCCAGATTCAGGATCGGTTGGGTTCTCTGGTAAGCGCGGAACTGGCCAAAGACCTCTGCCGCGACGGGCGCATCGATTGGCAAGGAAAACAGCGTCCGAAAGATGACATCAGCGGCAGCGTGGCTCATCTCCTCCTCGATCTCGACGATCCCGCTTCGCGATGAAAGACGCGCCACGGCCGCCTGCCCCGCTGCCAGCATCGCCGGATAGGTGTCCCGCAGCCGTCCGCCCTCGAATGCCGGGTCGATGATCCGCCGTTGCCTAAGCCAGGTTTCTCCATTGGTCAGGAACACTGACTCTCCCAGCAGAGGGCGAAGCCCCTCGCCCACACGGTCCGATTTTGGAAAATCCATCGGCCGTGCCTGAAGCACTTCGCGCACCAGTTCCGGCTGATTCACCAGGTAGGATCGAAAGAATGGCGTGCGAAATTCCGCCATCCATGCGCGGTACAGCTTGGCGGGTTGGGCCGACAGGATGTCCTGGCGAAACAGCTTCATGTAGCGCCACAGGCTGACGCGCTCGGGCCGCGCGGCGGGCTTTGGCGGGCTCATGCCGCCATCGAGGTATAGCACGAGGCGGCAATGTCGATCCGGCTCTTTGATGGGGCCCTTCCCGAGAAACGCGCCCCCAGCGTTCGCGGGCCGGCCGTGATGCGGAAATAGTCGTAGTCACCGGGCCGGTCGAAAGAGCAAAGATACTGAAAGTGAAGCCGGAAGAAGCGCCAGCGCAATGCCTTCCAGGTCTCCGGCGCCAGCGTCTGCGTGAAGGCGGCGGAAATCACCAGCGGCCAGCGCTGGTCCGAGACTGGCGCTACGCCTGATACCGCGACGGGATCGCACAAGGCAAAGGCACATCCGTCGCCCGGCGCCGTCACATCGACCCAGGTCAGCTCTGACCGCTGCGACAGGAAGTGAAGATCCGCACGCAACCGCCATGCCTCTGGCAGAAAAGACACCATGGGCACCACCTGCCCCAGCGAAAGGAAGGACACCGCGGGGCCGTTCGCTGGAACCCGTTCCTGCCGGATCAGGTCGGCCAGTATCGATACCGCCAGATGCGCGCCCGAGGAATGGCCCACCACAAGCACTTCATCGACGTCGCCTTGCAGCGCCGATGCGATGATTTCGGTGAACTCCGCCATCCTTTCTTCGAGCTCTGGCGGATTGGCGCCGCGCGATTGAGCCGAGTAGGCATAGTCGTGCATCAGATAATAGGCGAACAACCGGTTGTCGCGCGCGCGAAACCAGCGCAGAACGCCCCAGATCACCGGGGCGGCCGCCACCCAGCCCAATAGCGCTGGCAGGACCAGTGCGACCAGCGCGCCAACGGCCCATCCACACAAAAGCGCAAGGCCCAGCTGCGCAAGAAGCATTCCCACGGGATAAAGCGCTGCGATCACAGGCCCCTTGCGCAGCCACATCAGCCGCCGCAACGCGCCAGAGGCGATGTAGATCCATGCCGTCCGCGCCAGCTGCGCGTAGGTCCCGGGAATGCCCGTCTCCATCGAGCTGCGCACGATATCCGACCAGACCAGGACCTCTACGTCGGTTTCGGTCGTGGTCCCGTCCATCGTTGCCGTCACTTGCCAGCCATAGCGCCCCTTGGTCGTCTTGGGCGCAAGCGCGATCTCATAGCCCGAGATCTCTGCCTGCGCGGCACCTTCCTTTCGGTAAAGCTCGCGGTAGCGGCGGGGATGAATCGGATCGTAACCGGGGATATAGAACACCCGGCGCCGCCGCACCTCTCTCGCCTCCGCGTGGGACATCGCCCGACCTCGTTGCCTGCTCTTTGGCGAAGACTACCCGAGAAATCCGGCGAAACTAAGCCAAACGCGCCCGGGTCTCCCATCCCGATTGGTGCCAGAAGCCCGCGACCGGGCCGGTGACAGTCGCGCGGCGGGCGCAGCCCCCCTTTGACAAGACTCCGCCCTCAGCCAAGCGTGGCAAGCGCCGGGAATCTCTCCAGCAACCACCACGAAAAGGCGGTGAACTGGCCGGTCAGCATCATCAGACCCACGGTCCAGAGCAGCAGACCCATGATCCGCTCGATCCGCTCCATGTGCCGCTTCATCCAGTTCATCAAGCCTTCAAGCCGTGGAAAGAACGCCGCGACCAGCAGGAACGGAATGCCCAGTCCCAACGCGTACACCCCCAACAGCGCGGTACCCCGCGTCAGCGAGGCTTCCGAGGCCGCCAGCGACAGGATCGCCCCCAGTTGCGGCCCGATGCATGGTGTCCAGCCAAAGGCAAAGGCCAGACCCAGGACATAGGCCCCCACCGCAGAGCCGCCCTTGTCGCCGGCGTCCATCCGCAGTTCGCGGTCCATGAAACCGATCCGGAAAACCCCGATAAAATGTGCGCCGAAGATCATCACGATCAGCCCGGCGATAATCACGAACCAGTCCTGATTCTGAAGAAAGAAGGCGCCGAACGCCGAGGCGGTGAAGCCGAGAAACAGGAATACCGTGGACAACCCCAGAACGAAGAACAGCGCCGATAGCAGCACCCGGCCCCGCGCCTGTCCCTCTTTCGACATGTCCGACATGCTTATGCCGCCCATGTAGGCCAGATACGGCGGCACGATGGGCAGGACACAGGGGCTAAGAAACGACAGAAGCCCCGCCACAAGCGCTACCAGCATCGCCGGCAACAGCGCGGCGTCGATTATCTCGATTCCAAACATCCGGCACCCCTTTCAAGACCCACTTAGTCTTTCCGGAGGGCCACGTCACGCGGACGCGCTGTCACATCCCCGTGGACAGGACTGCCACTGACCGTTAGCCCAGACAAATGTCGCATGATGCCGAAGTGGATGCCCTGGGCCTGAAATGTCCCCTGCCCGTGCTGAAGGCGCGCAAGGCGCTTCTGCGTCTGGAGCCCGGCTGCCTGTTGCGCGTCTTGGCCGACGATCCCATGGCAGAGATCGACATGCCCCATTTCTGCGCAGAGTCCGGTCACCATTTTGAGGGTAGCGAAGACGCGGGCGATGCCGCCCGCGTCTATTTCATCCGCCGCGGCGGCTAGGCGTCAACGCCCAAGCGACCACCAGCCACGCTTCTTTGGCTTGGACGGGCCTTCGTCTTCTTCGGCCTCTGCCAGAACCTTTTCCGGCTCGGTCGCGCGCTCCGTTGCAGGATCCGGCTTCGGTGCGGCCTCTGGCCTGGTTTGCGGCGCCACAGGCGCGGTCTCTGCTTCGGCCTGCTCGGCAGCAGGCGTCTGGCCCGGCTCGACGGCAGGCTCTGCCTCGGGGGGCTGTTCCGGCTGCGGCTCCGGGTCTGTCACGGCCTCGGCCTTGGCCGTCTTGGGCTTTGCCGGCTTGCGCGGGCTCCGCTTTCTCGGCGCGGGCTTGGGCGCTTCGGCCACTGCCTCGGGGGCCGCCTCTTCCTTCACGTCCTCAACCGCATCATCCGGCGCGGCAACGACAGCGTCGGCTTCGGACGCCGCATCCGCAGTCACCACATGTTCCGCAGCATCTGTGGTCGCGTCGCCACCCGCGGACTCGTCGCGCTTGGTATCGCTGCGAGAGCGTCCACGCCCGCCACGGCTGCCACGGCTGCGAGAGCGTTTGGGCCTTTCACCGTTCGCACCGGCATCCTCGGCACCTGCGACCACTTCCGCGGCTTCCTCGGCTTCAGGCGGCGCGGCACTCTCGTCGTCCGCCTCGCCATCGCCATCGCCATCGCCATCCGCATCCGACCAGTCGCGACCGTCCTCGCGCTGTCCTTCACCGCTGCCGGGCTTCTTCTTGCGCCGGCGACGGCGCTTCTTCTTCGGCCGCTCTTCGCCCGTCTCCTCCGGGGAGTCGTCCTCTTCCTCCACCTCGTCGGGCATCAAAGAGGCATCGACGGACACCACAGGGGCGGCAACCTCCTGCACCACACGTGTCGCCGTCTTGAACTTCTCAAGCGAGAAATCGGGCGGTATCAGCGCGGGATCGCCCTCGATCCGCACGGCCATTCCATAGCGCGCCTCGATCTGGGCGATGTGCTCGCGCTTGTGGTTCATAAGGTAGTTGACGATACCCACGGGCGCCTTGACCAGCACCTCGCGTGACCGGCGCCGCACACCCTCTTCCTCGATCTGCCGCAGGATGGACAGCGCAAGGCTGTCATCGGACCGGATCAGCCCCGTGCCATGGCAATGCGGGCAAGGCTGGGTCGTCGCCTCGATCATTCCCGGGCGCAGGCGCTGGCGGCTCATCTCCAGAAGGCCAAAGCCCGAGATCCGCCCCACCTGTATACGGGCCCGGTCGGTCTTCAGCTTGTCCTTGAAGCGCTTCTCGACGGAGGCATTGTTCTTGCGCTCTTCCATGTCGATGAAGTCGATCACGATCAGACCGGCAAGGTCGCGCAGGCGAAGCTGCCGGGCGATCTCCTCTGCGGCCTCAAGGTTTGTCTCCAGCGCGGTCTCCTCGATGGACCCCTTCTTGGTGGCCCGGCCAGAGTTGACGTCGATGGCCACCAGAGCCTCTGTCACACCGATCACGATGTACCCGCCGGACCTAAGCTGAACCGTCGGATTGAACATCGACGCAAGGTAGCTTTCCACCTGAAACCGCGCCAAGAGCGGCATCGGGTCGGTGTAGTGCTTCACGTTCTTGGCGTGGGACGGCATGATCATCTTCATGAAGTCCTTGGCGACGCGATAGCCGCCCTCGCCCTCTACCAGAACCTCGTCGATATCGCGATTGTAGAGGTCGCGGATGGACCTCTTGATCAGATCGCCTTCCTCGTAAATCTTCGCAGGCGCCGTCGATCGAAGCGTCAACTCGCGGATCTGTTCCCACAGGCGCTGAAGGTATTCGTAGTCGCGCTTTATCTCGGACTTGGTGCGCTGCGCACCGGCTGTCCGGATGATAAGCCCCGCGCCCTCGGGAACGTCTATGCCGCCCGCAATCTCCTTGAGTTTCTTGCGGTCGGCCGCGTTGGTGATCTTGCGGCTGATACCGCCGCCACGCGCCGTGTTCGGCATGAGCACGCAATAACGACCGGCCAGCGACAGATAGGTGGTCAGTGCCGCGCCCTTGTTGCCCCGCTCTTCCTTGACGACCTGCACCAGAAGGATCTGACGGACCTTTATGACTTCCTGGATCTTGTACTTTCGCGGCCGCGGCTTGCGCGGCTGCCGGATTTCCTCGGTCACGTCCTCGTCGGCGACGGATTCGATCTGGTCATCACGGTCGGCCGCATCGGCCAACGACTCGACGTATGTTTCAGCGTCCGCATCGACATCGACATCGGCATCGGCATCGGCCGAAACGTCTTCGGCTGCACCCTCCTCAGGCAAGGCCCGCACATCGGTATCGGCATCTTCGGCGACAACTTCGGCGCCAGCGGCAGGCGTTTCGACCGGCGTTTCCGCCACGAAATCAACCGGAGAGTGCCCCTCGTCCTCTGTTTGGTCCCCGAGGTCGACCACATCCATGCCGGGGATGTCCGTCGAAACCGGGGCTTCCGCCGTCTCCACCGCGTCATTGCTGTTGGCGGAGGCCGCACGCGACCTGCCGCGTCCGCGCGACCGCGACCGCGAAGACCGCGGACGGTCCTCTTCCTCGGCCATCTCCTCGGCAAAGGCGCGTTCCTCAGCCAGAAGCGCCTCGCGGTCGGCCACCGGTATCTGATAGTAGTCCGGGTGGATTTCCGAGAAAGCCAGGAAACCATGGCGATTGCCGCCATACTCTACAAACGCGGCCTGGAGCGAGGGCTCCACACGCGTTACCTTGGCTAGATAGATATTGCCGGCGAGCTGACGTTTGTTTTCGGATTCAAAGTCGAAGTCCTCGACCTTGTTGCCGTCCACCACCACGACGCGGGTCTCTTCCGCATGGGTGGCGTCGATAAGCATTTTCTTTGCCATTCCAACTTTCTGCAGTCCGACCGGTTCCATTCGCCCGGAAGCGCCATTGGGGTCGGATGCTGTCTATTTTAGGCGATACGGGGCAGAACGCACGCACCGCCGACCAGCGGTATTCCGCTGTGGCCGGTGCCGTGTTGCCTACTCTCCTCATCGCGCTTCTTCTCCGGCGCCGCGTTGAACGACGCCCACTCAAGGCCCGTCCTCGCCGTTGCGACCCGGGCAATTCCTCGGCGCACGCGCCGCTTCTCGGCCTGCTACACGACCATTGGCGCGCTGCGCCTGTGGACCGAACGTAAACAGCGAAACCTTCGCGGGGGCGTCTTCTGGGACGGTCCCCGTCGAGGGCACCATAAGGGGGAAGCCGCAGCAAATACAATGCCGAAAATTACCGCAACATTGTCCGCGTCCTACGCGACAATACACGAATTTATGCCGGAAATTCCGCACTTAGGCCCCAATGCGGCCCCGCACGCAGGGCATCCAAGTCTCATAAGCAGTCAAGTTAGCGAGTTGAAGATGACCCCCAACGACCAGATCCATACAAACAGCGCAGACCTCGCCTGCGCAGCCTATGATTGCCAGGTTTCCATGGCCGGCCTCACGAATGTTTCGTTCACGGCGATGAACTGGCTCGGGGTCTTGCTGGTCTACGGTCTGGGGCTCATCCTGGTGGCCTCGGTACTGAACGTGACCAAGAAGGCGCGCGAGCAACTGGACGAGCACGACGCAAACCTGCTGGAGGGTCTTGATAGCATGAAACACCCCCGGCACACCGCGGCGGAATAGGTCCGGACGCCAAGCCCGTCGCTAAAGGTAGTCGGCGCGCTGTAGTCCGTACTTCGCCATTTTCTCGTTCAACGTCCGCCGCGGCAGACAAAGCTCTTCCATCACCGCGCTGATCGAGCCCTTGTGCCGGCGCATGGTGTTGTCGATCAACATCCGCTCGAACGCCTCTACGTATTCCTTCAGCGGCTTGCCCTCGGTGGTCATCGCCGGACGCGTATCGTCGCCCTCCGACATCAGGAGCGACGCTATGGTGCCTGATCCTCGGCGGCTTTGAAGCACTGCGCGCTCGGCCACATTCACCAGCTGTCGAATGTTGCCCGGCCAAGGCGCTTCCAGAAGCTGTGCAGCCTCCTGCGCGCTGATCTGCGGCGCAGGACAACCATAGTCTTCCGCAAACAGATCCGCGTAGTGAGCAAAGAGCATCAGGATGTCCTCGCCCCTGTTGCGCAGCGGCGGCAACGTGATCTTCATTGCCGCCAGCCGGAAATACAGGTCCGGACGCAGCCGGTCCTCACAGGTCTTGCCCTGCTCTTGCAGGTTCGAGATCGCGGCAATCCGGGTTTCGGGCGGGCTGCCCTGCTCATTGATCCACGCCAGCAGGCGCCCCTGAAGCGATTCAGGCAGTGCCTCGATATCCTCGATCACAAGGGTGCCGCCGCGCGCCTCTTCAAGCGCGGGCAGACCGCTGCCATCTTCTATCGGACCAAAGAGCCGCCGCGCGATCGCCTCTTCCTCCTGCCCTGCGCAGGTTACCAGAACGAACTTGCGGCCGGCCTTTGCGCCCACCGCGTGCAGCGCATGTGCGACCAGCGTCTTTCCCGTTCCGGTCTCTCCGTCGATCAGCACATGCCCCTCGGCCTGCCCCAGATCAAGGATGTCCTCGCGCAGGCGGTCCATCACCGGCGAGGCGCCAATCAGCTTTTTCATGAGCGCCCCCCCCTCGGACAACTCGCGCCGTAGCGCTCTGTTGTCCAAGGCGATGCGCCGCCGGGTCGTGGCTTTCTTGGCAAGTTGTGTCATCCGATCAGGGTTGAACGGCTTTTCCAGAAAATCGAAGGCCCCTAGGCGCATGGCGTCCACCGCCATCGGCACGTCCCCGTGACCGGTAATGACGATCACCGGCAGGGAACTGTCCTGTGCCATCAGCTTCTTGAGCAGGGTCATGCCATCCATGCCGGGCATTCGCACGTCGGTTATGACGATTCCGGGATACTCCGGACCCAATGCCTTGAGCGCTTCTTCCCCGCTGCCGAAGGTCTCTGTCTCGAAGCCAGACAGGGCCAGCCACTGACTGACCGACTGGCGCATGTCCCGTTCGTCATCGACGATCGCGATCTTCATCGCCTTGCCCATCGTCTCTCCTACTCTGCTGCCTGCATGTCTTTTTTCTCGGCCGGGGGAAGATACACCTCGAACACCGCGCCGCCCGCGCTGCCATTTCGTGCCATCAGGCGCCCGCCCAGATCCTTCACGATGCCGGAAGAAATCGCCAGTCCAAGCCCCACGCCATCGCCGGGTTGCTTCGTCGTGTAGAAAGGTTCGAACAAGGCATCGAGATCCTGAATGCCCTGCCCGTTGTCACGCACGCTGATGATGACGGACTGACCTTGCGATACGATGACGTCCACTGCCGGCGCCTGCACCGTCTTCGTCGCGTCCACGGCATTGCGGAACAGGTTCACCAGCACCTGCTCAAGCCGCACCCTGTCAGCCATGACGATCACCGGGCGCTCCGGCATCGAGCGGTTGACCCGCACGGCGCGCTGTCGCAATTGCGGCTCCATCATCGACAGGGCAGACGAGATCGACTCTCGCACATCGACAGGCTCCAGCGCGTCTCCGCCCTTGCGGGCGTATGATTTCAGCTGCCGGGTGATGGCGCCCATACGCTCCAGCAGGTCGTCAATGCGCTGGAACGAACTCAGCGCCTCGTCAGGGCGGCGGCGCTGCAACAACAGCCGCGCCCCGGCAAGGTAGGTCTTCATCGCCGCCAGCGGCTGGTTCAATTCGTGGCTGACTGCCGCCGACATCTCGCCCAGCGCCGCCAGCTTCGAGGATTGCGCCAGCGTCTGCTCGGCGACCTCAAGGTTCTTCTCCACTCTCTCGCGTTCAGCGATCTCGCGCTGAAGCGCTTCGTTCAGCTGCCGCAGTTCCGCCGATTCCCTTTGGAAGAAAAGCGACCGCGACGCAGCCCGGCGGCTGGACAGGTAGAACGCCCCGGCCAGCAGGATCGCGAAGAACATGATCTCGATCGCCAGCACAGAGTTCACGCGTTCCCGGACGCTGGAATACGTGGTGAAGGACACCATTCGCCACCCCTGAAACGGCACCCTGCTTTCAATGCGCATCAGCGCGTCGCCGGTGAAGAACGCCTCGGCCGGAAGCGTTGCCCAGTCGGTCGTTGCCTGGATCGCTCGCAGGATGGCGGATGTCGGAGAACGCGTCTCCAGCGCCGCCGCCTCGGACTTTCCACGCCAACTGGGTTCGGTCGTCAGGATGATCTGCCCTTCGGAGTTCGTGACAAGCACCGCGTCGGCGATACCCGACCAGCTGCGTTCGAACTTTTGCAGGTCGACCACCACGACGATCACGCCGATGGTCTTTCCGCCCGCGTCGATGCGCCGGCTGTAAGTGAACTCGAACGCGCCGTTGTCACGCTGGGCGCTGATGAACACAGTCTCGTTCGACCGGATCGCGTTTATGAAAAAGGGCGCATTGCGTCCGCGCGCGCCGATCTGCTGGCGATCGGTGGCCGCAACAACCCGCCCGCCTTCATCGTACAGGAAAATCTCCTTTGCGCCGATCTCGTCGCGATAGGAAATCAGACGCTGCGAACTGTGCTGGAAATCGTCCGAGTTGAGCGCGCCGATCAGGGTCGGGTCGCGCGACAGCAAGAGCGGCACCACGGAGTTGCGCTGCAATTCGGACAGAAGATTGCCGACATAAAGTGCCTGTCGGACCTCGGCGCGTGTCTTGGTGGTGGCGGTGAAACGTTCGGTCAGCCAGCTGTTGGTGACCCATACGACCGCGACCGCCAGCGCCACGAAGACGGCCATCCAGACGCGCCCGCGCCAGGACAGGCCAAGCCTTGGATATGTGGGACGCGAAGGACCTGTATCGCTCATGAGCGAAGAGTAAGCACGCCGCGCGCCGCAAACAAGCGCACGCGTCAGGCCGCCGCCATTACCCCGGCCAGCGCCGTGAACACCGCCGCACCGTCGGTGCTGCCGTGTGCGGGCTCTGCTGCCCGCTCCGGGTGAGGCATCATGCCCAGAACCCGGCCGTTATCGCTCAGGATGCCGGCAATCGACCGCGCCGAACCGTTCAGGTTTTCGGCATAGGTAAAGGCGATACGCCCCTCGCCCTCCAGCCGGTCAAGCGTACTCTCGTCCGCCTGATAGTTTCCATCGTGGTGCGCGACGGGAATGTCTATATCCTGCAGTGGCTTGTAGCCCGACGTAAAGACGCTGTCCGTCGTCTGGACGACAAGCCGCGCGGTGCGGCAGATGAATTTCAGCCCCGCGTTGCGCATCAGCGCCCCGGGCAGAAGTCCGGTTTCCACCAGCACCTGAAACCCGTTGCAGATGCCCAGCACCGGGCCGCCACGTTCGGCAAAACGCACCACCTCTGCGGCAACGGGCGATCGCGCGGCGATGGCGCCACAGCGCAGGTAGTCGCCGAAACTGAAACCACCGGGAATTGCCACAAGGTCCACCCCCTGCGGAAGGTCCGTTTCCTTATGCCACACCATCTCGACATCGGCGCCAGCGCAGCGCAGCGCTACGGCCAGATCGCGGTCGCAGTTCGACCCGGGAAAGACTATGACAGCGGCACGCATGGGCAATCCTACCTCTGGAAATCGGTTATGACGGCTACACCCGGCGGGGCCGGGGCGTCGAAAGCGGCAAGTTCGGCGCTGGCATCCGATAGCGCAACGCGGCGGGAGATCAGGGGCGAAAGGTCCACCTGCCCGCCCTCGACAAGGGACAGAAGGCCGGGATAGCGCCACGCCGGCATTCCCCGCGTGCCATAGATCGCAAGCTGCCCGGAATAGACCGCATCCCATGGCAGCGCCATCGTCGCATGTTCGCCCGCGGGCATGCCCACCTGCACCATTCGGCCCAGCTTTCGCAACGACATCAGGGCATTGACCGTGGTCGCCTCGATGCCAAGCGCCTCGATGGCCACATGTGCTCCGCCGCCGGTCGCGTCGCGCATTGCCTGCACCGGGTCGGCCCCGCGCGCATCAATCACGGCATCCGCGCCAAGCGAACGGGCGTGGTCCAGCTTTTCGGGCACGACATCGGCCACGGCAACGCGCGCCCCCAACGCCCGCCCCAGAAGAAGTGCAGACAACCCGATGCCGCCTACGCCCCAAACCGCAAGCCATTCGCCCGGGCGCAGCGCCGCGCGCCCGGTCAGCGCGTGCCACGCCGTGGTCACGCGGCACCCCAGCGCGGCGGCCAGGGCAGGATCCATCCCGTCCGGCAATCGCGCCAGATTTGCGTCTGCGTGGGGCACGGCAATACGTTCGGCAAAGGCGCCGGGAATGGTAAACCCGGGAACGGCCTGTGTCGCGCAGACCGTCTGGTTCCCCGCATGGCAGTCCGCGCAATGCCCGCAGGCAAGAATGAAAGGCGCGATCACCCGGTCGCCCGCCTGCCAGGCGGTCACGTCCGGGCCGGTCTCTATCACGGTTCCGCAGAACTCGTGCCCGGGCACATGGGGCAACGAGACGTCCGGGTCCGCGCCCGTCCAAGCGTGCCAGTCAGACCGGCACACCCCGCAGGCCAGCACGTCGAGCACAACGCCATCCGGCGGGCACGAAGGATCTGGCAAGCTGGCGATCTTCAGGGGGGCGCGCCAGCCGGTCAGCTGCGCGGCGCGCATCAGATAAGCTCCACCCGGTAGCTTTCAATGACCGTATTCGCCAAAAGTTTCTCACACATTTCCGTCACTTGCGCCTCGGCCTTCGCGCGATCTTCCTCGCTGAGTTCCAGTTCGATCACCTTGCCCTGACGCACACCGCCGACACCCGCGAACCCAAGGGCACCCAATGCATGGCCAATGGCAGCGCCCTGCGGATCCAGAACGCCCTGCTTCAGCATGACCGTGACACGCGCCTTCATCGCAGCCTCTTTCCCGCGCCTGACCGCGCGCCTAGTTGATCAGCGTCGGCTTGGACGCATGGGTGACATTGGTGGGCAGAACACCCAGCCGGCGCGCCACTTCGGTGTATGCATCAACCAGGTTGCCAAGGTCGCGACGGAACACGTCCTTGTCCAGCTTCTGGCCAGACTCGACATCCCAAAGGCGGCAGCTGTCGGGGCTGATCTCGTCTGCGACGATCAGGCGTTGGAAATCGCCTTCCCAGATGCGTCCGATCTCTATCTTGAAGTCCACCAGCTTGATGGCCACCGCCATCATGACGCCGGACATGAAATCGTTCACACGCAGCGCGAGCGCGACCATGTCGTCCAGATCCTGCTGGCTGGCCCAGCCGAAAGCGATGATATGCTCCTCCGAGACCAACGGATCCCCGAGGTCGTCGTCCTTGAGGTAGAACTCTACGATCGGGCGCGGCAGCGGGGTGCCTTCGGCGATCCCAAGTCGCTTGGACATGGACCCTGCGGCGACATTGCGCACCACCACTTCAAGCGGGATGATCTCGACCGAACGGATCAGTTGTTCGCGCATGTTGATGCGGCGGATGAAATGGGTCGGGACACCGATGGCGTTCAGCCCGTTCATGAAGAACTCGCTCAGCCGGTTGTTCAGTACACCCTTGCCGTCGATGACGTCCTTTTTCTCCGCGTTGAATGCGGTTGCGTCGTCCTTGAAGTACTGGACAAGCGTACCCGGTTCAGGCCCTTCGTAAAGAATCTTGGCCTTGCCCTCGTAGATCTTCTTGCGCCGTGCCATGAAATCTCCGGACCGGGGCGGACGGACGCTCCGCCGCCATGTGTCGCGCCCATATAGGCCAAGGAGGTCGCCCCCGCAAGAACGCTGCCTCTTGCGGTGCGCCGTCCCGCCCTGCATATCAGGAACAACCGAACCGAGCCCGCGAGGACACCGATGACCACTTTCGACGAGCGCGAGAACGCATTCGAGAACAAGTTCGCCCATGACGCAGAAATGCAGTTCAAGGCCGAGGCCCGCCGCAACAAGCTTCTGGGCCTATGGGCTGCGGAACTGATGGGCAAGTCCGGCGACGACGCCGACGCCTATGCGCGCGAAGTCATCAAGGCCGACTTTCAGGAAGCCGGCGACGAAGACGTCTACCGCAAGGTGGCCGGCGATCTGGGCGACAAGGCCGACGAGGCGACGATCCGCGCCAAGATGACCGAGATGCTTGGCCTCGCAAAGGCGCAGCTGATGGAAGAGCATTGAGGCGACGCCCCGGCCGGACATGAATCCGGCTCAACAAGATTATGCCGAATATGCGTTTGCCTCATGGCGCGCGCTGTGGCACCCGACCCAAGGAACGCACCGCGCTTCGGCGCGGTGCTGCTTTTTTGGAAAGGTCCTATCGATGACAGACGCCTTGTCGCGCCTACTCGAAACCCGCGACTGGCTGCTGGCCGACGGCGCCACGGGAACGAACCTGTTCAACATGGGCCTCGGCGCCGGAGACCCGCCAGAGTTCTGGAACGTCGACCACCCCGACCGGATCCGCGCGCTCTATCGCGGCGCGGTGGAGGCGGGCAGCGACATCTTCCTGACCAACAGCTTCGGCTCGAACGCCTCGCGCCTGAAACTGCATCAGGCCGAGGACCGCGCGTTCGAATTGTCGAGGATCGCTGCCGAACTGGCGCGAGAAGTGGCAGACAGCGCCGGCCATCCCGTCATCGTCGCAGGCTCTGTTGGCCCGACGGGCGAGATCATGGAACCGATGGGCAGCCTGTCACACGCCCGTGCTGTCGAGATGTTCCACGAGCAGGCCGAAGGCCTGAAGGCCGGAGGGGCCGATGTCCTTTGGGTAGAGACCATCAGCGCACCCGAAGAGCTGAAATCCGCGTCAGAAGCGGCGCGGCTGGCCGGGATGGCATGGTGCGGCACGATGAGCTTCGACACCGCCGGGCGCACCATGATGGGCCTGACTTCGGCCGGGCTGGCAACGCTGGTGGAGAAGCTGCCACATGCCCCGGTTGCGTTTGGCGCCAATTGCGGCGTCGGCGCATCGGACCTGCTGCGTACCGTTCTGGGATTTGCCGCGCAAGGCACCGAACGTCCGGTGATCGCCAAGGGCAACGCGGGCATCCCGAAATACGTCGACGGGCACATCCACTACGACGGCACGCCCGAATTGATGGCCGACTACGCCGTTCTGGCCCGCGACTGTGGCGCGACGATCATCGGCGGATGCTGCGGCACGACGCCGGCGCATCTGGAAAAGATGCGGGCGGCACTGGAAACGACGCCGCGCGGCACACGCCCCTCGCTTGACGAGATCGCGGCGCGGCTCGGCGGGTTTTCATCGCCCTCGGACGGGACCGGCGACGATGCGGCACCGCAGCGTGAACGCACGGGGCGCAGGCGCAGGCGCGCCTGAAGCCATGTGCAAGCGGGGCGGCCCCCTAGAACAGCGAAAGCTGATCGCCCGGTCGTGGCGGCCGCGAAAAGAGGTCCGTGCGCAGGGGCGCCAATTCCTTGCGCAGGCCCAGCCTCCTGGTCGCGACGTCGAACCGGCGGGCGATCAGGTTGGCAAAGACCCCTTCGCCGGTCATCCGCTTGCCCCATTCGGGATCGTAATCGCGCCCTCCGTGCACCGCGCGCACCCGGGCGATCACCTTGTCGGCCTGCCCCGGGACATGCTCGCGCAGCCAGTCGCGGAACAAGGGCGCCACCTCGTGCGGCAGACGCAGCATGATCCAGCTGGCCGCCGCCGCGCCCGCCTCCTGCGAGGCCGAAAGGATGGCCTCGAGTTCGTGATCGGTCAGCCCCGGAACCACGGGCGAGACCATCACGCGCACGGGGCAGCCCGCTTGCGACAGCCTGCGGATCGTTTCGATCCGACGCAGCGGCGCGGGAACGCGGGGTTCCATCCGACGCGCCAGATCGCGGTCAAGCGTGGTGACGGAAATGCCGACGCGCGCAAGGCCCGCGCGCCCCATCTCGCCCAGGATGTCGATATCGCGTTCGACAAGCGTGCCCTTCGTCACAACGGCCACGGGATGTCGATGGGCCGACAGCACCTCAAGCACATCGCGCATCACGCGGTGCTCACGCTCAATCGGCTGGTAGGGGTCGGTATTGGTGCCAATGGCAATTACACGGGGCCTGTAGCGCGGCATGGCAAGCTCACGCTCCAAGAGCGCCGCGGCATCGGGCTTGACGGTCAGCCGGGTTTCAAAGTCAAGCCCCGCCGACAACCCCAGATACCCGTGGCTGGGCCGCGCGAAACAGTAGATGCAGCCATGCTCGCACCCCCGGTAAGGGTTCACCGACCTGTCGAAGGACAGGTCGGGCGAGGTGTTGCGCGTGATGATGCTGCGGGCACGCTCTTCGGAGACCTCGGTGCGCAGCGGTGGCAGATCTTCGGCAGTATCCCACCCGTCGTCGACGTCCTCGCGCGCGGTCTTCTCGAACCGCCCCGACGGATTCGATCCGGCCGCGCGGCCCTTCCGGGGTCGCTTGCGGACAGGGGTCACGGGACGGGCCGAGTCGGTGTTGCTCATGACCCGAGAATAGAACCAAACGTGAACATCCGAAAGCGCTCTTGTATTGCTTTCCCGCAACATCCGCCCCGACATTCCCCTGCGTCGGTCGCGGACCCGCCAATGTCGCAATACGCCCACTATCGCGATTGAATTAGAGACAAGAAGACGCAGGCGCCCATCGCATGCGCAAGTGACCGGAGACGCAGCATGTCCGACGAAGAAGACGATCTGGTTCTCAGCGAACTCGACGACGACGAGCTTGTGCAACAAATGCACGACGACCTTTACGACGGTCTCAAGGAAGAGATCGAGGAAGGCGTCAACATCCTTCTGGAACGCGGCTGGGCTCCCTACCGCGTGCTGACAGAGGCGCTGGTCGGCGGCATGACGATCGTCGGTAACGACTTTCGCGACGGCATCCTGTTCGTGCCAGAGGTTCTTCTGGCCGCCAATGCGATGAAGGCGGGGATGTTCATCCTCAAGCCGTTGCTGGTCGAAACCGGCGCGCCGCGCGTCGGCAAGATGGTAATCGGCACCGTCAAGGGCGACATCCACGACATTGGCAAGAACCTCGTCAGCATGATGATGGAAGGCGCCGGATTCGAGGTCGTTGACCTCGGGATCAACAACGCGGTCGAGAAATACCTCGAAGCGCTGGAGACCGAAGGGCCTGATATCCTTGGCATGTCGGCGCTTCTGACGACGACCATGCCCTACATGAAGGTCGTCATAGACACGATGGTCGCGCAAGGCATCCGCGATGACTATATCGTGCTGGTCGGCGGCGCGCCGCTGAACGAGGAATTCGGACGCGCGATCGGGGCGGACGCCTATTGCCGCGACGCGGCCGTGGCGGTGGAAACCGCCAAGGAGTTCGTCCAGCGCAAGCACAACCAGCTGGCCGCCGGCTAGAACGCGCCGCCCCTTGCCGCGGCGGGGGGCCGCGCCCACATCCGAGGGGATGGAGGGTGCCATGCCGTTGCTTCGACTTGCCATGATCGTTGGGTCCGCGATGATCGCCGCCGCGCTTACCGTCGCGGTCGCGGTCCGTGTCGTCCCCATGGACACGCCCCCGTCGGCCTGGGCCGCGTTGCTGCCCCTGCCCCTTGTGGCGTGGCTGGGCTGGCGGTTTCTTGGTCCGCGCCGATGACCGACGCGACCCCGGACGACGCGACGCTTACCGAGCAAGGCCTTGCGCCGTCTGCCGACGGGCGCGTGTTGCTGTTGGCCTGCGGCGCGCTGGCGCATGAGATCCTCACCCTGATCCGGACCAATGGCTGGACCCATCTCGACCTCGCCTGCCTGCCCGCGATCCTGCACAATTCGCCCGACAAGATTCCCGCCGCGGTCGCCGAGGCGGTGGCCCGCCACAAGGACGACTATTCGCAGATCCATCTTGTCTACGCGGACTGTGGAACAGGCGGCAAATTGCATGATATGTGCAATTCTTTAGGGATAAGTATGGTAGAAGGGCCCCATTGTTACGCGTTTTTTGAAGGCGTTTCGGATTTTCTTTCACGCGCCGAGACAGAATTCACGGCCTTCTACCTGACCGATTTTCTGGTGCGGCAGTTCGATGCGTTCGTTTGGCGTCCGCTGGGGCTGGACCGGCATCCCGAGCTTCGGGACATGTACTTCGGACATTATGAAAAACTGGTGTACCAAGCGCAGACCGAAGACCCGGCGCTGGATGCGCGGGCGCGCGATTGCGCGGCACGGCTGGGGCTGGCCTATGAACGGCGCTTCACCGGCTACGGCGATCTTGGCCGACAAGTCACCGATTGGGCTGTGCGCGGCTAACGCCCTGTTCCAGAAGAACAATACCGCCCCAGCAACAGGGCGTCACGGGCGCATCGGGCCGCGACGGGATCGTCGCCAAAGGCAATGGCGACCTGATCCAGCTTGCGCGGATCGGACAGGTGCGCCAGCGCCCCGACGACGATCGCCAACACGGCGAACGCCCTTAGAAAAGGCAGCGATCGAAACATCGCCCGCATCCCCCCGATGGTTTGCGGATCGTCCGAGACTGGGCGCGATTCGCGGCATCAGCGAGGCCGCATTGCGTCGGCAAGACGTCGGCACCACGTCGGCGCGGATGTCGGCGTCAGCCCCCCGCAACCGTGTCCGCGGCCAGAAGGCGTATGCGTTCGACCATGGCGCGCAGCCCGTTTGACCGCTGCGCCGACAGGTGGTCGTTCAGCCCCAGCCGCGCCAGTTCTCCGCCCGCGTCCACCGCCAGAACCTCGCGCACCGAGAGATCGCAATAAAGCGCGTGCAGCACCGCGATCAGCCCGCGCACGATCATCGCGTCGCTGTCGCCGCGAAAGCGGAACACCGCGCCCTCGCCGCTGCCCGCGATCTCGGGCACGATCCAGACCTGACTGGCGCAGCCATCGACCTTGGTCGCCGGCACGCGAAACGCGTCCTCCAGTGGAACCATCGCGCGGCCAAGGTCGATCACGTGGCGATAGCGGTCCTCCCAGTCGTCGAGAAACTCGAAGGTATCGGCGATCTCTTCAAACGCGGGCTGGGCCACGGGCAATCCTCCTGTCCTGTGTCTGACCTAGGCCCCGGGCGCCAAAAGGTCCAGTGCCGCAGGCGCGGCTTTTCCTAGCCTCGCGATTGCGATATTGCGGGTCATCATCCAAAGGATCGATCATGCGCCATCCCGTCGCCCTATTGTCCATCGTCGCGCTGCTTGCCGCCTGTTCGGGCGCGTCTGAGAGCAACTGGAACCCGCTGAATTGGTTCGGCAAGACGACCGAGGAACGGGTCGCCGCCGTCAACGCCCCGGCGCGCCAGGACGGGCGAAAACCCATCAATGAGATCGTGCGCCTGCAGATCGATGCCACCCCCGGCGGCGCGATCCTGAAGGTGACCGGCCTGCCCGAGCGTCAGGCCTTTTACAACGCCGAACTGGTGCCTTTGGCCGACGAGAAACCGGTGGACGGGGTGCTGGAGTACGAGTTCCGCATCAGCGCACCCATCGGCGCCACCCAATCCGGCCCGCCACAATCGCGCGAGGTCGTGGTGGCGCGCTTCCTGTCGGAACAGACCCTGCGGGGCGTACGCACGATCCGGGTGAAAGGTGCGACCAACGCCCTGGTGACGCGCCGCTAGTCCTGTCCCCGCCAGGGCGTTTTTCGGGCGCCTTGGTCGTTTCGCATGACATGAGGCGGCGAACGCCTGTCGCATGGTGCCCCTGCAAACGGTCGCATCGGCCGGAGCCCCCGATGGATCCCATCCACAGCCTTGGCGGCCAGACGCCGTCCCACGACAAAGGCGAAACGCACGATCCCGCGCGGATCGGCGCCTTTTTCGATGAACACGGCCTTGCGTTCTTCGCGCATCTCGCCCGCTGAAGCACCCGTCCTTGTCAGGCACGGCAAGCGCCGCCGCCTCTCGACCGGCCGCAGACGGGCTTTGCGCGTCCGGGTCCACGGGGCTGGCATCCTAAGCATGGCCAAGGATTTCCGTATCGCCTCTCCCAGCGCGTCAGCGCGCGCGGAAGCGCTGGTCCTGCCGGTGATCCGCGCCGAGACCCGCGCCTTCATCGACGGCAATCCTGACGCCTATGCCGCGATCAGAAGACGCGCGCGCATCACAGGCCGCGCTGGTCCGCCTGTTAGCGGGGCGCCGGACAGCGCCGGGGCGCCTAAAGCTCGACCACCGTCACCTTGCCCTTGAGCGCGCGCAGTGCGAGTTCCCCGCCGCAAAGCCGCAGCGCATCGGCACCGAAGACATCGCGCCGCCAGCCGGTGAGCGCCTTGACGTCGCGCAGGCCGGCGGCGATCTCGTCAAGTTCCGAGGCGGTGGCGATCAGCTTTTGCGCGACCCCGGCGTCCTCGGACTTGGCCTTGAGCAGCACGCGCAGAAGATCGGCCAGTGCCGCATCGGCCTGCGGGCGGTCGCGCTCGCCCTCGACGGCGGGCAGGTCCTCTGCCGGGCACTCGATCCCGGCCTTGACGGCGGCGAGGATTCCGTCGGCGATCTCGCCCTTGCGTGCCTCGCGCAAGAGCAGCCGCGAGCGTGACAGGTCCTGCGCGTCCTGCGGCTTGGTGGACGCGAGTTCCAGAAGCGCGTCGTCCTTGTAGACACGGCTGCGCGGGACGTTGCGAGACTGGGCATAACCCTCGCGGAAGCGTGCCAGTTCCCGCACGATGGCAAGAAAACGGCCCGAGTTGGTTCGCGTCTTGATCCGCTGCCATGCCTCGCCCGGGTGGACGACATATGTCTCCGGGTCGGCGAGCGTGGCAAGTTCCTCTTCGACCCACGCGGTGCGGTCGGACTTCTCCAACTCGGCAGAGAGGAATTCGTAGATGTCACGCAGATGCGTGACATCAGCCAGCGCATAGACCTTTTGCGCCTCTGTCAGAGGGCGGCGCGACCAGTCGGTAAAGCGCGAAGTCTTGTCAAGCTTGGCGCGCGCGATGCGGCGCACCAGCGTCTCGTATCCCGCCTGTTCGCCGAACCCGCAGACCATCGCGGCGACCTGTGTGTCGAAAAGCGGCGTGGGCAGCACCCCGCCCTCGATGTAGAAGATCTCCAGATCCTGCCGCGCGGCGTGCAGCACCTTGACCACCGAGGTATCTGCCAGCAGCGCGTACAGCGGATCGAGCGACAGGCCCTCGGCCAGCGGATCCACCAGCACGGCGCTGTCTTCGCCGTCGTCGGGGACGGCAAGCTGCACAAGGCAGAGCTTGGCGTAGTAGGTCCGTTCCCGGAGGAACTCGGTATCGATTGTCACGTAGGGAAAGGCACGCGCCGCCTCGCAGAAGCGTGCCAGATCCTCGGTCGTTGTCAGCGTCTTCATGAAGTCTGGATTCTCGTTTTCTAGCTGCTCGGCACCCCAACGCCTTGAGCGCTTCTAGAGAAAAGCCCCGGCCTTGGAAAGCCTTGGCGGATCAGGGCAGGATCACCGGCATCCGGTCCCCGCCGGCGAAGCGGCGCAGGACCGCGGGATACAGCCGATGCTCCATCTCCAGCACGCGGGCCGCCAGCGTCGCGGGCGTGTCACCGGGCAGGACCGGAACGCGGGCCTGCCCCAGTATCGGCCCGTCGTCGAGATCGGCGGTCACTTCGTGCACGGTGCAGCCATGCTCAGCGTCGCCGGCGGCCAGCGCGCGGGCGTGGGTATCAAGCCCGCGGTACTTCGGCAGCAGAGAGGGGTGGATGTTCAGCATCCGCCCGGCATGGTCGGCCACGAACCCCGGCGTCAGGATACGCATAAAGCCCGCAAGGCAGATGATGTCGGGCGCGGCGGCGGTCAGCCGGTCGGACAGCACGGCCTCGAAGGCCGCGCGGTCGCCGGCGAAGGGGCGGTGATCGACGGCATCCGCCGTCACCCCCAGTTCGCGGGCGCGGTCCAGGCCCGCGGCGGCCGGGTCGTTCGACAGCACCAGAACCGGGCGCGCCGGGTGGTCGCCGGTCATGCTTTCGACCAGCCTGACCATGTTGGACCCGCCGCCCGAGATCAGGATGGCGACCCGTTTCACCCCAGCTTGCCCGCGTAGGCGACGCCCTCGCCCGCCACGACTTCGCCAAGAACGCAGATCCGTTCCCCCGCGGACTCGAGCACATCCCCCAGCGCCTGTGCCCGGTCGCGTGCCACGACGACGACCATGCCGATCCCGCTGTTGAACGTCCTGAGCAGTTCCGGACGGGAAAGCCCGCCCTGGTCCGACAGCCAGGCGAAAACCGGCGGCAGCGGCCAGGTCCCCAGGTCGATCCGGGCGCCAAGCCCCTCGGGCAGGACGCGAGGCAGGTTCTCGGTGAGACCGCCGCCTGTGATATGGGCCAGCGCGTGCACGCCGCCCGCCCCGATCGCCGCCAGCGCGGGTTTCACGTAAAGCCGCGTGGGCGCCAGCAGCGCGGCACCCAGCGTACCGTCCGAGAACGGCGACGGCGCGTCCCAGCCAAGGCCCGAGACCTCGACGATCCGGCGCACCAGCGAATAGCCGTTCGAATGCACCCCGTCCGAGGCAAGGCCCAGCAGCACGTCGCCCTCGGCCACGTTCGCGGGCAGAATCGCGCCCCGGTTCACGGCCCCCACGGCAAAGCCCGCAAGATCGAAATCGCCCGCCGCGTAAAGCCCCGGCATTTCCGCCGTCTCGCCCCCGATCAGCGCAGCGCCGGATCGCGCGCAGCCCTCGGCGATGCCCTCGACCACTTGCGCGGCCTCGGCCACGTCCAGCTTGCCGGTGGCGAAATAGTCGAGAAAGAACAAGGGCTCGGCCCCCTGGCACACAAGGTCGTTGACGCACATGGCGACAAGATCGATGCCGATGGTCGACAGCTGCCCGGTGTCGATCGCGATGCGCAGCTTGGTGCCCACGCCATCGGTTGCCGCCACCAGCACCGGGTCGTCATAGCCCGCCGCCTTCAGGTCGAAAAGCGCGCCGAAGCCGCCAAGGCCGGACATGATTCCGGGCCGCGCGGTGCGCGCCGCAGCCGGTTTTATCCGGTCCACCAGCGCATTGCCCGCCGCGATATCCACGCCCGCCTGGGCATATGTCAGCCCGTTCCTGCCGTCCGTCATGGCTGCGTCCCCCAAGGTTTGCGCCGCGATACCGGATCGCCCCGCGCCTGTCCACGGGGACAGCCGCGCTTGACCCGTCCGGCCGGTCTGCTAAGCAACAGCGCAGCCGGGCCTGTAGCTCAATTGGTTAGAGCAGAGCGCTCATAACGCTTTGGTTGGGGGTTCGAGTCCCTCCGGGCCTACCACTGTCCACCGGCACCGTTTTCCCGGGCTTCGCCGGACCCGGCGCTGGCAGCGGCATCAGCGCTCGTCTGACTGAAGCCTGCGTTCCAGCCAGCGCACCCCGCTCGACACGATCAGGATCAGGACGAGGTATTCGAGGACAAGGATCGTGTAGATTTCCAGCGGGCGGTATTCGACGACCACAAGCTCATTGGCCTTGCGCGTCAGTTCCTGCATCCCGATGACCGACACCAGCGAGGACATTTTCAGCATGTATATCAGCTGGTTGCCCAGTGCCGGCAGAATGCGGCGCAGCGCCTGGGGCAGGATCACGTAGCGCATCGTGTCGCGATAGCCGAGCGAGACGGAATAGGCCGCTTCGTACTGGCCGCGCGCGATCGACTGGATGCCGCCACGGAAGATCTCGGACTGGAAGGCGCTGTCGGACAGCGCAAGCGCAATGACCCCGGCCCAGAACACCGACAACGAAAGCCCGGTCAGCTGCGGCAGGCCGTAATAGACCCAGAGGATCAGCACCAGAAGCGGCACGGACCGCACCAGTTCCACATAGACCCGGCTGGCGCGGCGCAGCCAGGGAAACGGGGACAGCGCCGGAAGCGCCGTCAAGAGGCCCACGGTCATCGAGATCGTAATGGCCACCGCCGACAGGTAGACGGTATATTCCAGACCAGAGATCAGGAAGCGCAGGTTGTTCATCCCCGAGGTGGTTCGGGGATCGACAACGTACCAGCCCCAGTTGCCCGAGCACCCCGACAACACGAGGAAGAGAGCGAGGAAAAGCGCGATCCGGACCATCCCCACCCCCCTAGTGATGCAAGAGTTTCTGAAGGAATTCCCGGCAGCGTTGGCTGTCCGGGGCGGTAAAGAACTGTTCGGGCGGGGCCATTTCCACGATCTCGCCCGCGTCCATGAACACGACCCGGTCCGCGACGCGGCGCGCGAACCCCATCTCGTGGGTGACGACGATCATGGTCATGCCGGTCTCGGCAAGCTCTGTCATCACGTCCAGCACCTCGTTGATCATCTCGGGATCGAGCGCGCTGGTCGGTTCGTCGAACAGCATGATCCGCGGCTCCATGCAGAGCGAGCGGGCGATGGCCACACGCTGCTGCTGGCCGCCCGACAGATGGCGGGGGTACTTGTCGGCCTGTTCGGGGATGCGCACGCGGGCAAGATAGCGATGCGCGGCGTCCTCGGCCTCGGGCCGCGACAGACCGCGCGCGCGCATCGGCCCCAGCGTCAGGTTCTCCAGCACCGTCAGGTGCGGGAAAAGGTTGAATTGCTGGAACACCATGCCGACCTTGCCGCGCACCTGCCTTGCGCCGCGCCCGCCGGGTTCCAGCGTCACGCCATCGACGGTGATCCGCCCTGCATCGATCTGTTCCAGCCCGTTGATGCAGCGAATAAGCGTGGACTTGCCCGACCCCGACGGCCCGCAGATCACCACGCGTTCGCCGCGCGCCACCGACAGGTCGATCCCGTTCAGCGCGCGGAACGCGCCGAAATCCTTGGCGACGTTGTCAAAGTGGATAAGCGGTGCTGAATCTTCGGGCATCTCGACACTCGGCTGCGCGGGATGGGGCGGCTGCCCCCTTTTTCGGGCCAGCCACGATCTAGATATTAGTTATTCTTGATTCACAAGTTATTTCGGGCAAGTTGATCCCAGCGGGCCAGAGCGGCCCTGACCAACTGGAGAGAAGCACCATGTCCTTTCTGAAATCCGTCGCGGTTGCCGCCGCCGTTCTCGCGGCGCCTGTCGCCGCACATGCCCAATCCGTTCTTCAGGATGTCCTGAATGCCGGCGTCCTGAAGGTCGGCACGACCGGGGATTGGAACCCGATGACGATGAAGGACGTCGCAACGAACAGCTACACCGGTTACGACATCGACGTGATGACCCAGTTGGCCGCCGATCTGGGCGTCGAGGTGGAATTCGTCCCGACCGACTGGCGCACGCTGGTCTCGGGCATCTCGGCGGGCACCTACCACATGACCGGCTCTGCCTCTGTCACGCCGTCGCGCGCCAAGGTGGCAGGCTACTCGCAGCCCTATTTCTCTCTGGGGACCGTCCCGCTCATCAACGCCAAGGATGCCGACCGGTTCATGGACTGGGACGATCTGAACGCGGCGGGCGTCAAGGTAGCCGCGACGCTGGGCACCACCCAGGAGCAGCAGGTCAAATCCTTCTTCCCCGATGCCGAGCACATCATCGTCGATGCGCCCGCGCGTGACTTCCAGGAGGTTCTGGCCGGGCGTGCCGATGCGCACATCACCTCGAACGTCGAGGCGCTTCAGCTGGTCAAGCGCTATCCGCAGCTGATGATCGTGCCCGTGTCCGAGCCGCGCGCCCGCGCGCTGGTGGCCATGCTCCTGCCGCAGGATGATCAGGTCTGGATCAACTACGTCAACACCTGGATCTCGACCAAGAAGGAAGGCGGGTTCTTCGACGATCTGGCCGCCAAGTGGGGCGTGCCGATCGACTGAGGCATACCAGCCCCGATGCTGACGCTCTACGCGATTCCGCCGAGCCTTTATTGCGCCAAGGTCCGGATCGTGTTGCGCGCCAAGGGGCTGGACTGGCGGGAACTGCCGCCACCGGGCGGCTACGGGTCCGCCGAATACCGCCGGCTGGTGCCTTCGGGCAACCTGCCGGCGCTTTTGCATGACGGGCTGTTGCTGGCCGACAGCGAGGCCATCGCCGAATACCTCGAAGAGCGGTTTCCCGATCCGCCCATGCTGCCGGCAGGTCTGGCAGAGCGCGCCCGGATACGAGAGCGTGGCCGGTTCCACGACACCCGGCTGGAGCCGGAACTGCGCAAGCTCTTTCCCCACATCGCCCCCGCGGCCCGCGATGCGGGCGTCGTCGCGGCACAAGCCGGGGCGTTGCAGGCGCGGCTCGATCAGCTGGGCCGTCTGTTGGAGCATGACGATCTGCCCTTCGGCCTTGGCGACTGCGGGCTGCCGGTGACGCTGGCCTGGCTGGACGCTCTGGGGCCGGTGCTGGGGCTGTCGCTGGCGCTGCCCGCGCCGGTGCTGGCGTGGCGCGCCCGGGTCGAGGCAGAGCCGCCGGTCGCGGCGGAACTCGCCAGCTACCGCCCGCTGCTCGATGCCTGGCTGACGAAGGCCACCGCATGAGGCTCGACCTGATGACCTGGCCCGAGGTCGAGGCGCATCTTGCGCGCGGCGGGGGTATCATCCTGCCCGCCGGGTCCACCGAGCAGCATGGGCCGATGGGCCTGATCGGGACCGACGCATTTTGCGCCACCGCCATCGCCGAGGCGGCCGCCGACCGCTGCGGCGCACTGGTGGCGCCGACGCTGGCGCTGACGCCCGCCCCCTTCAACACCGCCTTTCCCGGCACGCTGTCGGTGTCCGAGCCGGTCTTTCGCGCGCTTGCCGGCGAGGTGCTGGCGGGGCTGGCCGCCCAGGGCTTCGGCCCGATCTACCTGCTGAACGGGCATGGCGCGAACCTTGCGCCCCTGCGCGACGCGATCGGGGCAATGCCCGACGCGCGGATCCGGCTGAAAAGCTGGTGGGATTTCGAGCCGGTCAACGCCCTGCGGCGGGACTGGTACGGCGACTGGGAAGGGATGCACGCCACGCCCTCCGAGGTCGCCATCACCATGGCCACCCACCGGCAGGTGGACCCGCCCGAGGCCGCGCGGACCCCGCCGCGCCAGCTGTCGGCGGACTACATCCGGGCCCATTCGGGCGACCGCCACGGCCCGCCGGAGGCGCACCGCCGCGACTTTCCCGACGGGCGCGTCGGGTCGCATTCGGCGCTGGCGACGCCGGAGCAGGGGCGCGCGCTGCTCGACGCTGCGGCACAAGCGGTCGCAGAGGACTACGCCGGGTTCGCCACTGCCTGAGGCGCGGCCGTCAGCCGCCCCGTGGGCGCCAGCCCGACCTCGCGCGCGGGATCGGCGAACAGCGCCGCCGCGTCGGGATACCGCGCCAGGATCTCGGTGCCGCCGGGAACGCGTTCGGGATGAAGCCGCCCGTCCTCCCACACCGCCACGCCATCGAGCCGGATGGTGGGATCGACCACATTGATCGATATCTCGCCCGGCGCCTGTGCGCCGCAGGTGTGGAAATGCAGGATGCGCGGATTGCCGAAGGCGCCGCCGCCCCAGCGGACCACATCGTCGCCCGCCCTCACCGGCCAGGCGCAGCCCGGGTGCATCCCCGCGTGCCAGGAATGGACATGAAAGGCATCGTTCGCGGTCGCGCCGCCCACGTGCCGGTAATGCGCCTCGGCCCGCGCGGCGTCGGGGCCATCGAAGCCCATGATCCGGTTGCCGTCGAACCGGACGCGCAGGACATCGTCGAGCGGCAGCGTGTACGGCTCATAGAAGGTCTTGCCGGTGCCGGTCAGAAAGCCCGCCTGCGCGATCGTCCCGGCATAATCTCGCGCAGGGACCGGCGTGAACACCGAGAGCGGAAAGCGCCGCACGGACACCTCGGCCGCCGTGGCAGGAAAGCGCGCGCCCGGCCCGGCGAAGTCCGTGCCGAGCGGGCAGGTCACCCGGATCTCGCGTGCTGCGGCAAGTGCCGCGTTCAGGCAGTCGAGAAGCGCGAGAAAGGCCGCGTGGTCGGCCCGCCCGAAGCCCGAAGCCATCATCCCGCGGTCGAGCGCATAGCACATCACGGGCGCCGCGTCCGCCAGCACCGGATCGAACCGCAACTGGTCGCCAAGGCGCGACAGGAACACGGTGCGGTCCGCGCGGCCGATCTCTGCCATGATCTCTGCCGAGGGTTCGGCGCGGGGGCCAAAGGGTTCTTCGCGTACCGTCGCCGCCAGCCCCAGCGCCACGGCGACCCGCGCCACCTCGTCCGCAAGGCCCTCGTCGTAATGCCCACCCCCGGCGGGCTCGGTCAGGATCAGCACCGACTGCCCGGGCGTCAGCCCGCCGCAGCGCAGCAACAGGTTCTCTATCCCCACCCGAAGACCGTGCTGCACCTTGCCCTCCGCCTGCCTGTGGTGCCCAGAATAGGAAACCGCGGCCAAGCGGGCCATTGAAATAAGATAATGTGATGTTTTAGTTCAACTTATGATCGCGAACCTTCCCTTCACCGCGCTGCGCACCTTCGAAGCCGTGGCGCGTCTGCGCGGCTTTGGCCGGGCGGCCGAGGAACTCGGCGTGACCCAAAGCGCCGTCAGCCAGCAGATCCGCGCGCTGGAGGACTGGCTGGGGATGCGGCTCTTGCACCGGCGCGGCGGCCGGGTCAGCGTCACCGACGAAGGCGCGCGGCTGGCGGCGGCGGTCACGCGCGGCTTTGGCAGCGTGGCCGAGATCTGCCGCGAGCTGCGCGAGGCCCGCGCAGAGCCGATGTCCATCGGACTGACCTGCCTGCCGGGCTTTGCCTATGTCTGGCTGATCCCCCGGCTGATCGGCTTTGACCAGCGGCACCCGGAATACCCGGTCTCGATCGCCACCTCGGCGCGGCTTGCGGATTTCACCAGCGACGACACCGATGTCGCGATCCGCTACGGTATGGGCAGGTATCCCGGCCTGCACGTGGAAAAACTGCTGGAAGAATGGCTCTTTCCGGTCTGCGCGCCGTCGCTGCTGGATGACGGCCCGCCCCTGCGCGAGGCCGCCGACCTTGCCGCCCACACGCTTCTGGTCGACGACGTGACCGATATCGACGGACAGGCCCCCACCTGGCCGTTCTGGGCGCGGGAAGCCGGCGTCGCGCTTCCCAAGCCCGCGCGCGTGCGCCGATTCGGCCAGTCGAACATGGTGGTGCAGGCCGCAGAGCGTGGGCTGGGCGTGGCGCTGGGCCGCTCGCCGCTGGTGATGGACGCGGTCGCGGCGGGGGGCCTTGTCCGGCCCTTCGGGCCCTCGGTCGCCTCGCGTTTCGCCTATTGGCTGGTCTGTCCGCCCGATGCGCTGAAGTCGCCACGCATCGCCGCCTTCCGGGACTGGATCGTGTCAGAGGCGGCGCAGCATGCCCGGCAGGTCAAGGGTCACGGCTGAGCGGAGGCCGCTGACGGCTGGCCGGCCTCTGCCGCGATGCGCCGGTCGACCATCTTGCGAAAGCGCATCGCCGCCGCATCGAGACCGAGGTTCAGGTAGGGCGTGCGCGGTGCCTTCATGCCGCGATGCACCTCTTCCAGCACCACCTTGTCCTCGTTGAAGGCCATGGTGGCCCCGGCGAACATGGTCTCTGACATGGCCGTGTCGTCGGGCCGGGCATTGCGGTGCTGGAACCAGAAATAGCGCGAGCGGTCCGCGTCCACCGGCGTCATGAAGTTGTAGGATATGTTGACGAAGGCGTCGTCGGGCAGGTCCGCCCCCGCGCCCCCGGTGCCCGCGCGGGTGTAGACCGACATGTTGATCGCCACGGCGGGCAGCCGCATCTCGTAGTGCTGAAGCCGGTCGCAGGCCTCGGCATAGGGCAGGAAGGGCGCGTAGTAGGGCGGCGCCGCGCGGTCCGGGATCCAGCGTGACACGATCACCCTGTCGTCGGCGTCCGACATCTCCAGCGGCAGGTTGTCGGTGCCGCCGCCCGCGAAGGAGGTCAGGTGCACCCAGGCCACGTGCGACGGGTCGAGCAGGTTGTCAGTGATCCAGAGATAGTGGCAGTCGATATCGAGCGCGCCGCAGGCCGTGCGGCCCCACGTCGGGTCGTCGTAATGCGGGATGTCGAGCATCGCCGAGGGGTCGGCCAGCGCCGGGTCGCCCATCCAGAGCCAGACGAAGCCGTAACGCTCGATCACCGGGTAGGACGCCACGCGCGCACGCCGGGGGATCGCGTCGGGCTGGGTCGGCGCGGCGACGCAGGTGCCGGTGCCGTCGAAAGTCAGCCCGTGATAGCCGCAGACCACCCGGTCGCCCTCCAGCGTGCCCCTGGACAGCGGCAGCTTGCGGTGCGGGCAGGCATCTTCGAGCGCCGCCACCGTGCCGTCGCCCCGGCGAAAGACGACGATCGCGTCGCCGAGCACCGTCAGGGGCGACAGGGTGTGGCCGATATCCTCGGACCGGGCGCAGACATACCACGTGTTACGGATAAAACCGTCGCTTTCCATCACAGGCTCCGGCAGGGATGCGTCTTGCCTTGGACATTAGGCCATGTCTTAGTTTTCCTAAAGCCGTTTCTGGTGGTGGCCTTGGGGTTCGCGATGCACGGACATATCGACATGCACGCCCATTTCTACGGCGGGGGACTGGTCGATTTCCTGACCCTGCGGGCCGAGCGGCCCTGCCTGCGCCCCGCGGCCGGCGGCGGGCGCGAGATGCTGGCAATGAACGGGGCGTTTCCGTTCCTGCCCGCGCATTGGGACCCAAGTGTCGGGCTGGCCCAGATGGACGCGGCGGGGATCGAACGGCGGATGCTGACCTTTCCCGGGGCGCTGTGCATCGACGTGCTGCCCGTGGCAGAGGCGGCGGCGGCGATCCGCGGTTTCAACGATCACATGGCAGGGCTGGAGCGTGACAAGGGCGGGCGCCTCTTCGGGCTGGCCGGTCTGCCGCTGGCCGACATGGGCGCTGCGGCAGACGAGATGCGGCGCGTGCGGCACGACCTGCGCCTGCCCGGCGCGATCCTGCCCGCCGACTACTTCAACACCGTGGCCGAGGCGCGGCTGCTGACCCCGGTGTTCGAGGCCGCGAACGAGACCGGGGCGCTCGTGATGCTGCACCCGGGGCCGCGCGTGGGCGTTCCGCCCGCGCCCCTGGCAGAGGAGTTCGCGCAATACCGGACATCCGCCGTGGCGCTGCAATCGCAACTGTCCCAAGTGACGCTGACGCTGGTGCTGTCGGACCTGCTGGACGCCTTCCCGCGTGTACGTTGGCAGGTGGTGAACCTTGGCGGCACCCTGCCCTTCATCTTCGAGCGGATGGAGGCGATCGCGCGCCACCGCTCGCCAGATGCGCCCTTCCCGACCGACCGGCTGCGGCGGATCTGGTACGACTGCGCCTCGCTCGGCCCGCGCGCGCTGGAGGCGGGCGTGGCGCTCTACGGCGCGGACCGGATCATGCTGGGCACCGACTGGCCGATCTTTCGCGAGGCGCCCGGCGACACCGCGCTGGACCCGGCACGCATCGACGACGACGCACGCAAGCTGGTCTCGCACGGGACGGCGGCGGCGCTGCTGGAAGCGGTGGCGGCGGACGCGGGCGGCTAGGCGTCCGTGCCAGCCTTTGCCTGCGCAGTGTCCTGCGCGGCGGCAAGGTCGGGCAGGCCGATATGACACCGCACGACGTGGCCGCCTTCGCCCTTGCGCCAGGGCGGTGTGTCGGTCTCGCAGATCGTGCCCAGCTTGCGCGGGCAGCGGCGCTGAAAGGCGCAGCCGCGCGCGGGGGGCGCAAGCTCTACCACGTCGTCGGCGGTCAGGCGCGGCGCGATGTCCGGGTCGGGTTCCAGCACGGCGCCCAGCAGGACCTCGGTATAGGGATGCGACGGCAGGCCATAGACCTTGTCGGACGGCCCGACCTCGCACAAGCGTCCCTGGTAGAGCACCGCCACGCGGTCCGACAGCGCCCGCACCACGGCAAGGTCGTGGCTGACGAAGACATAGGTGGTGCCCTGGGTGCGCTGCAACTCGTCCAACAGGTCGAGAACGGCGGCCTGCACCGAGACATCCAGCGCGGACGTGACCTCGTCGCACAGCACCAGATCGGGCTGCGCGGCAAAGGCGCGGGCGATGGCCACCCGCTGCTTCTCGCCACCCGACAGCTGCCCCGGCAGCCGGTCGAGGTAATGCGCGCCCAGCCGGACGCGTTCGAGGATCTCGGTGCTGCGGTCCAGCAACGCCTGCCCGGACAGCCCGAAGTACAGCTTCAGCGGCTGTTCGAGGATCTCGGCCACGGTCTGGCGCGGGTTCAGGCTGTCGTCGGGGTTCTGGAACACCAGCTGGATGCGGCGCAGCTGGTCGGGGCGGCGCTGTTCCACGACGCCCGGCAGGGGCGTGTCCTCGAACCTGATCTCGCCGCCCGCCGCGCCCAGAAGGCCGGCGACGGCCTTCAGGATCGTCGACTTGCCCGAACCGGATTCGCCCACGAGGCCCAGCGTCTCGCCCCGCCGCACGGTCAGCGCGACATCGTCCACCGTGGGCACGGCGGCCGCGCGGCCCATCAGCCGGTCCAGTAGGCCGGGGCGGGAATAGCTGATCGACAGGTCGTCCAGCGTCAGCACGGGCGCCTCGCCGCGCGCATCTTCGCTGGCGGTGCCCTGCCCCGCGATGGGCAGCGTCAGCGCCTCGGCGGGGAAATGGCAGCGCACCTCGTCGCCCGACGCAAGCGGCATCAGCCCGGGATGCTCGCTGCGGCAGCGCGGCTGGGCGATGGCGCAGCGGTCGACAAAGGCGCAGCCCGCCCCGGCCTGCCCCGGCGCGGGCGGGCGGCCGCCAAGGGCGACGGGCAAGGCAGGATCGGACAGGCGCGGGATCGAGGCCAGAAGCCCGCGCGCATAGGGATGCGCCGGTGCCTTCAGCACCTGCCGGACAGAGCCTTGCAGCACGATCTCGCCTGCATACATCACCGCGACGCGGTCGCAGACCCGCGCGATGGCGCCAAGGTCATGGCTGACATAGACCATCGCCATGCCGCGGTCTGCCGCGATCTCTCGCAAAAGCTCGAGGATATGGGCCTGGGTGGTGACGTCGAGGCCGGTGGTCGGCTCGTCCAGCAACAGCGCGTCGGGCGTCCCCGCCAGCGCCATGGCGATGGCCGCGCGCTGCTGCTGGCCGCCGCTCAGTTCATGGGGGAAGCGGTCGAAGATCGCCTCGGGGTCGGGCAGGCGCACCTGTCCCAGAAGCTCCAGCACGCGGGCGCGGTGCCGGTCAGCGGGCAGTCCGCCATGCAGGCGCAGCGCCTCGCCCAGCTGCGCGCCGATGCGCAGCGTCGGCGTCAGCGACTGGCCCGAATTCTGCGGGATCAGCGCCAGCTTGCCGCCGCGCACCGCTTCCAGTTCGGCCCGGGACTTGGCGAACATGTCCTCGCCCCGGTACAGCGCCGAACCCTCCAGCCGCCTGAGCCCGCGCTTCAGGTATCCCATCGCCGCCAGCGCCAGCGTCGACTTGCCCGATCCGGATTCGCCCACGAGGCCCAGGCTTTCGCCCGGCGCGACCGTCAGGTCGATGTCGCGCAGCACCGGCAGCGTGGCGCCCGAGCGCCCGGTAAAGCCCACCGACAGGCCCCGCACCTCGATCATCGGCCCGCTCATACCGGGGCCTTCTGCGCGCGGTCGAGGCCCAGCGCCTTGGCCAGCGCGTCCGCCGTCAGGTTGATCCCGATGATAAGAGAGGACAGCGCGACCACAGGGCCCAGAACGCCCCAGGGCGCGAAGGACATGAAGCCGCGCGCGTCGGCGATCATCAGGCCCCAGTCGGGCGTGGGCGGCGAGACGCCGAAGCCCAGGAAGCTGAGCGAGGAGAAGGCCAGCAGCATCCATGACCAGCGCATCGCGCCCTCGACCATCAGCGCGTCCAGCACGTTGGGCAAAAGCTCTTTCCGGATGATGGTGATACGCCCGTGCCCGCGCGCGCGCGCCGCCGAGACGAAGTCGCGCGCCACCACGTCATGGGTCGCGGCGCGGGCGATGCGGATCACGGGGATGCCGTAGAAGAAGGCCAACGTGGGGATCAGCACCTCGATCCCGGTGCCGAAGGTCACGATCAGCACCAGCATCTTCAGGATCCAGGGCAGCGACAGGAAGGCATCGACGACGCGCATCAGGACCTCGTCGGCGCGCCCGCCCACCAGCCCGAACCAGATCCCCAGAAGCCCGCCCCAGGCCACCGCGACGGGCGTTGCGATGCCGGTGACCAGCAGCGCCTCGCGCCCGCCCATCAGGGTGCGGGTCAGCACGTCGCGGCCCAGGTGATCGGTGCCCAGCCAGTGCAGGGCACTTGGCCCCTTCAGCATCAGCGTGGCGTCCATTTCACGAAAGTCGTAGGGCACGATCCACGGGCTGACGATCGCCAGAACCACGTGGAAGACGACAAGCGTCAGGCCGATGGCGCCGGACGGCCTCGACATCACGTCGCGCAGGACACCGCCCCAGCGCGACAGGGTGCGGGCCCGTCCGGGTGTCGCTGTGGCGGGCGCGTCGGTCATCGCTGCCTCATGTAATGGGTGCGCAGGCGCGGGTTCAGGACCATCGTCAGCAGGTCCGCCGTCAGGTTCACGCCCACGTAGACCGTGGCCACGATCAGCGCGATGGCCTGCACCACCGGCAGGTCGCGGTCGGAAATGGCGTCGATCATCATCCGGCCAAGGCCCGGGTAGTTGAACACCACCTCCACCACCACGACGCCCCCCAGAAGCCACGCCACCGTCAGCGCGACCACGTTTATCGCGGGCAGAAGGGCGTTCGGCAGCGCGTGCACGAAGACGATGCGCCAGTAGGGAACGCCCTTCAGCGTCGCCATCTGAACGTAGTCGCCCGCCATCACCTCGATCACGGACGAACGCACCATGCGCAGGATATGCGCCGTCATCACCATTGCCAGCACGATCACGGGCAACAGGATCTCCGGGAAGAACTCGGACGCGGGCGCGCTGGCCGATGTCAGCACGATGCCGGGCAGCCAGCCCAGCCAGACCGAGAAGACGAGGATCAGGATGGTGGCCGAGACGAATTCGGGGATCGTCATGGCAAAGATCGCCCCGGTGGACAGCACAAGGTCGATGCCCTTGTCGCGCCAGAGCCCGGTGACGACCCCCAGCACGATGGCCAGCGGAACGCCCACGCCCAGCGCGCAGGCCGCCAGCAGAAGCGAGTTCCTGAGCCGGTTGCCGACCAGTTCCGCGATGCTTTTCGCGCCGTTGGCCGAAACCCCGAAATCGCCCTGGATCGCGCCTGCGGCCCAGTCGAGGTAGCGTTCGAACGGCGGACGGTTCAGCCCCTGTGCCTCTCGGCAGTTTTCCAGCAGGCGGCCCTGCGCCTCGCGTTCGAGGAAGGCGGTGCAGGCGTCACCCGGCAGGATCTCGACCCCGGCAAAGATGATCACCGAGACGATGACCACGGTCACCGCGCCCAGAAACAGCCGGCGTAGAAGCATTCTCAGCATGGGGTGTCCAGATCGGAAGTCGGGGGGCCGGGCGCCATGGTGCGGCGCCCGGCCCGTCCGGTCAATCGACCGTTATCAGGTGCCAGCGCACCGACATGTTCTCGACCGAGTCGAGGTTCTTGACGCGAGAACTGACGCCCACGAGCCGCGTGACATGGTAGGGGATCAGCGTACCCGCGGTTTCCCACAGATGCTCCTGCGCCTGAACGTAGAGCCCGCGGCGCGCGTCGAAGTCGAGCTCGCGACGGGCGGCGGCCAGAAGCGCGTCGAACGCCTCGTCCTTGTAGTAGCTCTCGTTCCACTTGGCGGTGGACAGGTAGACCTCGTGCAGCACCTGGTCGGCGGGACGCTCGTTCCAGCGGGTGGCGCTGACGTCCTTCTTCATCCAGACCTCGGACCAGTAGCCGTCGGTCGGGGCCTGCACCACGTTCACGGTGATCCCGGCCTCGGCGGCCTGCTGCTGGTAGGCCACGGCCATCGTGGGCCACGTCGGCTCGAGCGTCGCGACATGCACGTCGAACGAGATGCCGTCCGGGAACCCGGCCTCGGCCAGAAGCGCCTTGGCCCCTTCGATGTCCTGCGGGCAGTCCATCTCGGCGCGGTACTGGTCGCCGGGCTTCACGGGCGTGTCACAGGCGACGACACCCTGCCCGCCCAGGACCAGGTCCACCAGTTCCTGCCGGTCGGCCACAAGCCGCACCGCCTTGCGCACGCGCGGGTCGTCGAACGGCGCGACATCGGTGCGGAACACCAGACCGCGCCAGTTGCCGGTCGGGATTTCCTGGATCACGAAGCGGTCCGAGCCCTGAAGCATCGGCGCCTGCTGGGCGGTGATGCCGCGCTCCATGTCGATCTGTCCGCCAAGCAGCGCCTGAAGCCGCGCCTGTCCGTCGGGGATGCCGATGATCTCCATCCGCTCGACGCCCGGAGGGCCTTCGAAATAGTCCATGTTGGCCACGACCACGGTCGTGCCCTCGGCGTCGAAGGTTTCAAGCCGGAACGGCCCGGTGCCGATGCCGGTGGTGGCGATGGTGTCGCCCGATCCTTCGGGGATCATCCGCAGGCGGTAGTCCATCAGTTGCAGCGGCATGTCGGCGAAGGGCGTGTCCAGCGTGATCTGAACCGTCATGCCGTCGATCGCCGCGACATCGGTGATCATCCGCACCGCCGACCGCGCCGGGCTGTCCATCGCGGGATCGAGCACGCGTTTCAGCGAATAGACCACGTCGCCCGCGTCGAACGCGCTGCCGTCGTGGAAGGTCACGCCCTCGCGCAGCTTGAAGGTCCAGACCGTGGCGTCGGCGTTCGCCTCCCAGGAGACGGCGAGGTCGGCGCTTGGCTTGCCGTCGGTGTCCGGGCGGACAAGGCGGCTCATCAGCTTCTCGGTGATCTGGAACACGCGTCCACTGGAGATCGGGTCGAGGCTCGACTGCGCGCCGAAGCCATATTCATGGGCCTGCCGGAAGGTGCCAGAGGGTTCGGCATAGGCGACCGAACCCAGCAGCAGAGCAAAAGCGGCGGCCAGGGCTGGGGTCTTCTTCATGGGTGTCCTCCCTGATGCATTCATCGTTTATCGTTGTCATCCCCTGTCGCGAAGGCTCTGCCTTGGGCCGGTCCCGGACAAGCGACAATTGGCAGCGGCATGGATGAAACAGATTTGATCCATGGGCCACGCATCGCAGGCAAAGCTTCCCTTTTCCCGGTCCACTCGCACAAATACAGTTATTTGGAGAATCCATCCGCCATCCCTATGCATACCCCCGGCCCCTTGCCCCCCTTGCAGTTCCCCGTGCTGATCGCGATCGGCGGCGGCGGCGCAAGCCATGGGACCCACCCCGAGCTTGACGCGCTGTGCCTGCGATACCTGCCGGACGGCGCGGCCATCGGGCATATCGGCGCGGCCAGCGGCGACGATCCCGACAAGTCGGCGCGCGTGCGTGCGGCCTTCGCCGGACACGAGGTGCGCGACCTGCCGATGACGGCGGATGCCGCTGCCGCCGCCCGGTGGGCCGAGGGGCTGGGCCTTATCCACGTGGGTGGCGGCGACCCGATGCGCCTGCTTGGACACTGGCGGGCAAGTGGCATCGACGCCGTCCTGACAGGTGCGGCCCGGCGCGGTGTGGTGCTGTCGGGCGTCAGCGCGGGCGCGATGTGCTGGTTCGGGCGATTTCTCTGGCGTGATGACCTGCGCGGGCTGGTGCCGGGCACGGGGCTGGGCCTTTTTCCCGGTGCGATCACCCCGCACGCCTCGACCGAGCCCGACCGCATACCTGCCATGGCGGCACTTGTGGCGGCGGGCGCCCTGCCTTCCGGGTGGGCGATCGACGACGGTGCGGCGCTGGTGATGGCGGGCGATGCCCCCGCCGCCGTCTTCCCCGCACAGGGCCCGCCTCGCGTCCACCATGTCGCGGCGCAGCCCGGGGGCGGCGCGGCGGCCCGTGTCCTAGCGCTCTGACACCGCCTCGCGCTCCAGCCAACGGCAGATCTCGTCGATCTCGCGGCTCTTGCGCGCGCCGGGGCGGGTAAGCACGTGAAATGCCCGCGTCGGCGACAGGTCGATGTCGAAGGGCTTTACCAGCTGTCCCGCATCAACATGATGTTGCCAGAACGGGAAGATGCCCAGCGCCGCCCCCTGCCCGTCAAGTGTCGCCTGAAGCACCACGTTCGAGTCGATGATCGTTGCGTGGTCCTTCAGCAGCACCTCGGGACAGTCGGCGATGCGCAGCCACTCCAGCCACTCGCCCCGGTCGTGCTGGTGGATGATCGGGACCCGCGCAAGGTCCGCGGGGGTGTCCAGCGGCCCCAGCCGGTCGGCCAGCGCCGGACTGAGCACCGGCGCATAGACGATCCGCAACAGCGGAAAGGCATCAAGCCCCGACCAGTCGCCGACGCCCCAGTCCACCGCGATATCGGCGGGCATCATGCTGCCGTCGGTGATCCGGGGGGAATGCCGCAGTTCTACGGCGATATCGGGCAGATCGGCGCGGAACCGGTCCAGCCGCGGGATCATCCAGCGCGCGCCGAAGCTTGGCCCCACGGCCAGCGACACGTGCCGTCGCCGCGTGGTAGAGTGGCGCTCTACCTCGGTGCGGATATCCTCCAGCGACCGCGACAGAACCTTGGCCAGTGACCGCCCGGCGTCCGTCAGCACCACCGCGCGGGTCTTGCGCACGAACAGCTGACAGCCAAGGTCACGCTCCAGCCGGCGGATCTGATTGCTGACCGTGGTCGCGCTGACGCAAAGCTCGTCGGCGGCGTCCTTGAAACTCAGCCGACGGGCCGCGGCCTCGAACGTGCGCAGCGCGTTCAGGTGAAGATTGCGCAGATGCATCGTACCGTGGCGTCCATGGATGAAGAGAAGTTGCACCATATTCGTCCGACAAGTCACTTGTCCGCAAGCGCCAACCTGTCAGCATCGGCGCGCGGCAAGGCAGGGCAACATGACGATCACCCGCAAAGTCACAGGACGGACCGACCGGCGACGGGGGGCGCAGCGCGCCGCGCGGCCCGCATCACCCCTGATGGAAACGCGGGGCGGCCGGCTTTCCGTGCTGTCCCGGGACGATTGCGCGCGCATCCACGAGGCGTCGCTTGCGCTGCTGGCCGATCTTGGTCTGACCGAGGCGCCGCCCGTTGTCGTCGAACTGGTGTGCGCTGCCGGGGGCCGTGTCGAAGACGGACGCCTGATCTTTCCGCCCGGCCTTTGCGACTCTGCGCTGGCGGGGCTGCGCCGCGACGTGACGCTGGCCGCGCGCGACCCGGCGCGCGACCTGTCGCTTGCCACCGGCGCGGTTCACCTGGGGTCCGGAGGGGCGGCGCCGCTGGTGCTCGATATGGGCACGGGGCGCTTCCGCCCCTCTACGCTGGCCGATCTTTATGATGCCGCGCGGCTGGTCGACCGGCTGGCGCATGTGCAGTTCTTCTCGCGCTCGCTGGTGGCGCGCGACGTGGAAGATCCGCGCGCGCTGGACATCAACACCTGCTACGCGGCGCTTGCGGGCACGTCCAAGCACGTGATGGTCAGCGCCGCACACCCCGACCACGTGGACGATATCGCCGCGATGTGCCACGCGGTGGCAGGCGGGCCAGAAGCCTTTGCCGCACGCCCCTTCCTGTCGCTCAACATCAACCATGTCGCGCCACCGATGCGCTTTGCCTCCGAGGCGGCAGAGGTGCTGGTGGCCGCCGCCCGCGCGGGCATTCCCTGCATGGTCAACACGTTCGGCCAGCTTGGCGCGTCCAGCCCCGTGACCGTCGCGGGCTGCGTCGCCCAGACCAACGCAGAGACGCTGGCCGGGCTGGTGGTGGCGTGGCTTGCGAACCCGGACACGCCCGCGATCCACGGCGCGCGCCCGATGGTGACCGACCTGCGGTCGGGCGCGATGGCAGGCGGCAGCGGGGAGCAGTCGCTTCTGACGGCGGCTGCGGTGCAGATGGCGCGGTACTACGGGTTGCCATCGTCCACCATCGCCGGCGCCACGGACAGCAAGACGGCGGATGCGCAGGCGGGTTATGAAAAGGCGCTTTCGGTCGTGATGGCGGCGCAGTCGGGCGCCAATCTCATCACCCAGGCGGCGGGGATGCAGGCCGGGCTTATGGGCGCCTCGTTCGAGGCCTACGTGATCGACAACGACATCCTTGGCGCGGTGCTGCGCAGCCTTGCCCCCATCGACACCGGCCCCGAGGCGCTGTCGCCAGAAATGATCGCCCAGACCGTCCGGGCAGAGGGGCACTTTCTCGGCCACCCGCAAACCTATGGGCGCATGACCTCGGATTTCCTTTATCCTGATCTTGCCGACCGACGCCCAATCGGGGAATGGGAGGCGGCGGGCGCGCCCGACATCCGCGACGCCGCGCGGGTGCGGGCACGGGACATCCTGGCCACACACTTTCCCGCGCACATTCCGGCCGAGATCGACGCGGCCTTGCGGGCACGCTTCGACATCCGGCTGCCGCTCGAAAGGATGGCGCGATGAAGATAGCAATCCACGGAACGGGCGCGATGGGGTCTGTCTATGCCGCGCTGTTCGCCGAGGCGGGACACGAGGTCTGGGCGGTGGACCCGTGGCAGGACCACGTGGCCGCGATCAACGCCCAAGGCCTGCGGCTGGAGGGCGCAAGCGGCGACCGAACCGTCAGCGGCATCCGGGCGACGACCGATATTGCCGAGGCAGGCGCCTGCGACCTGATCGTGATCGCCGCCAAGGCTGCGGGCGTGGGGCCCGCCGCGCGCGCCATCGCGCCGGTGCTTACGCCGGACACGCTGGTCCTGACGATCCAGAACGGCCTTGGCGCGGCAGAGCGCATTGCCGCACACATGCCCGTCAACAACGTACTGCTGGGTGTCGCGGACGGCTTCGGCGCGGCGCTGAAGGGACCGGGCCACGCCCATCACGCCGCCATGAAGCTGATCCGCATCGGTGAGATCGGCGGCGGGCGGATGGACCGGGCCGAAGGGCTGGCGGAAAGCTGGCGCAACGCGGGCTTCGAGGCGCGCGCCTTCGACGACATCCAGCAGCTGATCTGGGAAAAATTCCTGTGCAACGTGACCTTCAGCGCCCCTTGTACCGTCTTTGGCGCAACGGTCGGCGAACTGATGGACCACCCCGAGCGCTGGGCCATCGCGCTGGCCGCCATGCAGGAGGCGTATGCGCTGGCGCGGGTGCTGAACGTGAACCTCTCGTTCGACGACCCGGTGGCCTATGTCACGGCTTTCGGTGCGCGGATGCCAGACGCGCGGCCCTCGATGCTGCTCGACCATATGGCAGGGCGCCGGTCGGAACTTGACGCGATCAACGGCGCGGTGCCACCGCTGGGCCGGGCGCATGGCATCGCCACACCCACCAATGACGTGCTGGCCGCCGTCCTGCGCCAGCGAGAGGAGTCGTTCTCATGAAGCTGGCGAGTTTCATCGCGGATGGACGGGCGACCTACGGCACCGTCACCGGCGACACCGTCATCCCCGTGACGGATGCGTTCGCCGCCCGGCACCCCGACCTGCGCGCGGCCCTTGCCGCCGGCGCGCAGGGCGCGCTGGACCTGGGCCCGGCCCTGCCGCTTGACGCCGTGACGGTCCTGCCGCCGATCCCCGCGCCCTCCAAGATCGTCTGCGTGGGCCTCAACTATCGCAAGCCCTACCCGGTCGAGGGCGTCGCCCCGCCCGATCCCGCGAACATCGTCCTCTTCGGCAAGGAACGGCAATGCATCGTCGCCCACGGCGCGGCGCTGGAGATCCCGCCCGGCGACGCCGCCGAGAGTTTCGACTACGAGGCCGAGATCGCCGTGGTGATCGGCCGCGAAGGCCGCTGCATCGCCCCCGAAAACGCGCTGGACCACGTGGCGGGCTATACCTGCTTCAACGACGGGTCGGTGCGCGACTGGCAGCGCCACAGCGTCCATGCCGGCAAGAACTTCGAGCGTTCGGGCTCCTGCGGGCCATGGATCACCACGGCCGACGAGGTGCCGGACTGGTCCGCCCTGCGCCTGACGGCGCGGCTGAACGCAGAGGTCGTGCAGGATGCGCTGGCCGCCGAGATGATCTTCGGCCTGCCCGAGCAGATCGCCTATGTCTCGCACCTGATGACGCTGTATCCCGGCGACATCATCGCCACCGGCTCGCCCGACGGCACCGGCGGCAGCCGCACGCCGAAACGCTTCCTGCGCGCGGGCGATACCGTCGAGGTGACGGTGTCGGGCGTCGGCACGCTGGTCAACCGCGTTGACGGGCGTGCCTGACGCAATCAGCTCGAAACTCGACGCGCCCGACCGCGTGCCGGTCGCCGTCACGATGGCGAGGGACACGGCCATCGCCGTGTTCACGGCCTGTGGTTGCCCCGGCCACGAAGCCGCCGAGATCGCCGACCACCTGATAGAGGCCGACCTGTCGGGCGTCGAATCCCACGGCATCGTCCGCGTGCTGCAATACGCCCGTGAATACGCCTCTGGCCTGCTGACGCCGGGCACGACGCCCGACATCACGCGCGAGGCGCCCAACCGCACCCGGATCGAGGCACACGGCGGCATCGGCATCCCCGCCATGCGCATGGCCGTGGACCAGGCGGCCCTGGACGCGCGGGCCGGGGGGCTGGCGCTGGCGACGCTGACCGGCGCGGGCCACACCGGGCGGCTGGGCGCCTTTGCCGAGGCGGCGGCGCTTGCGGGCTGCATGACCATCGCGCTTGGCGGCGGCGACCGGCGGCGCTGGCGGATGGTGGCGCCCTATGGCGGGCGTCAGGCGCTTTTGCCGACGAACCCCTGGTGCATCGGCATCCCCGGCGGCGACCGGGGGCCGGTGGTGCTCGATGCCGCCACCTCGATGCTGGCGGGGGGCTGGATCTATGCCGCGCGGGCGGCGGGGCTGTCGCTTCCAGCGGGCGCCGTGATCGACCGCAATGGCGCCCCCACCACCGACCCAGAAGACTGGTTCGCGGGCGGCGCGATCCTGCCCAAGGGCGGCGCGCTGGGCTATGGCCTTGCGCTGGTCGCCGAACTGGTGGGCGAGGCGATGCTGGGCCCGGTGGAGCGCGGCGAGATCAACTGGATGGTGCTGGCCGTCGACTGCACCCGCCACCGCGCCCCCGACGCCATGCAGGCCGCCGCCGAGGAGATCCTGGCAGAGATCCGCGCCTGTCCGCCCCTGCCGGGAACTGCGCGCGTCGAAGTGCCGGGCGAGCGCGAACGGGCGCGCGCGGCGGGCCGCGCCACCCTGCACCTGCCCCGGCCGATCTGGGAGGCGATCGTCGCGCTGGCCACCTCAGGCGAAGGGCAGAGCTGACACCTCGCCTTCGCGCCGCATCCCGTCCGCGCTGTCCACCGTCACGGGCTGGCCCGCATCCCAGTAATCCCGGTCGATCAGCGACAGCCCCAAGTTGCGCTTCAGCCGGGGCGACCACGCGGCGGATGTCACCTGACCCACCTGCCGGCCGTCCGCCCGTACGGGCCAGGGCGCGGCGCAGGCCGGGCATGGCCCGCCGTCGAACAGCACCCCCCGGATCTCGCGCGCGACACCCTCGGCCGCGATCCGGTCCAGCGCGGCGCGGCCCAGGTACTCCGCCGCCCCGGGCACGCAGAACCGGCCCAGCCCCATTTCCAGCGGCGTCGTCTCTCGCGTCATCTCGTTGCCGTAGCTCAGCAAACCGCCCTCGATCCGCTCGATCAGGTTGGGGCAGCCCGGCGCGATGTCGTATGCCTGCCCCGCCTCCCACACCGCGTCCCAGAGCGCGCCGCCCAGATGCCCGCCCGCAAGGTAGATCTCGAACCCGCCCTGCCGGGAATAGCCCGACCGCGCGATCAGCTGGCGCGTGCCCTCGAACCCGATCCAGCCGAACTTGAAGAACCCGATCCCGCGCACGTGATCCCCGAACAGTCCTGCAAGCAGCGCCTCGGCCTTCGGGCCCTGCACCGCGAGCGGCGAGACGTCGGGCTCGGACACCTCGACCGCCAGCCGCGCGCCCAGCGCCAGCCCCTTTGCATAGAGCAACAGGTCGCTGTCGGCGATCGACAGCCAGAACCTGTCCTCGGCCAGCTTCAAGAGCACGGGGTCGTTTATCATCCCGGCGCGTTCGTCGGTCACGGGCACGTAAAGGCAATCGCCCACCCGCGCGCGCGAGATGTCGCGCGGGGTCATCCACTGCACCAGCCGCGCCGCGTCGGGCCCCGCGATCTCGACCTGCCGCTGGCAGGCCACGTCCCAGATCTGGACGTGGTCGCGCAGGTGCCAGTAATCCTCTTCCACGCTGCGGGCATAGGCCTTGGGCAAGAGCATGTGGTTCACCACCGAAAAGCCGCGCACGCCCGCGGCCTCGGCCCGGTCTGTATAGGGCGTGCGCCGCAGCCGGCGCGAGAAGTTCAGGCCATCGGCCATGGTCAGCGTTCCGGGACAGAGGCCCAGCAGGAATACCCGTTGGGCGACAGGATCAGCGGCATGTGATAGCGCGCGTCGGGGTCGGGCATGGCAAAGCGCAGCACCACCTCGTCGATCAGCCGGTCATGGGCGATGCCGCGCGCGCGCCAGTAGGCCCCGGTGGCAAAGGTGATCTCGTAGCGGTCGGCGGGGTCGGCGCCCGACAGGTCCACCGCCTGCGCCAGCCGCCCGCCCGCGTCCATCCCGGCGGCGAACACCTCGGCACCCGTGGTCAGGTTCACCAGCCGCACCGCAATGCCGCCCGCATGGGTGCCATCGGTGCCGTCCAGCGTATGGGAAGAGACCGTGGCCGTCATTCGATCGACGCCTTTTCACGCTTGTCCGATGTTGCCGCCACGATCGGAGAGATCACGCCCCGGCACTTGACGTTGACGCAGGCGACCTTGCCGCTGGCCATGGCGCGGGACAAGGCCGGGCCCAGCTCCGCGCGGGTCGTCACAAGCTCGCCATGCCCGCCCATGCCCTCGATCATCGAATGAAAGGGGATGTCGCGGAAATCGGTGGCGAAATGCCTTCCGCTGGCGAAAAGCCGCTCCTGCTGCTGGCTGATGCAGTCGAGCCCGCCGTTGTTGTCGATCACCACCGTGATCGGCAGACCTTCCTGAAACGCCGCCTCGATCGACAGGCCGCCCGACAGGAAGGCCCCGTCTCCGGACACCACCACCACGTTGCGGTCAGGGTTCAGCGCCTTGGCCGAGATGCCGAAGCTGACGCCGACGCCCAGAAGCGAATAGTTCCCCGGATGCAGGATGCCGCCCAGCCGCCGCCCGCGCCAGCCGGCCATGTTCACCGCGATCTCGTTCCAGAAATGCGTGTTGCCGCCGTCAAAGACCAGCCAGTCGCCGTCGCCCATCGCACCAAGCACGTCGAGCCCCAGTTGCAGCGGGTGCATCTTGCCGCCCGCGGCCTCGTCGCGCGCGGTCTCGGCGGCGATATGGACCTCCCAGTCTTCGACCCAGGCCGCGCGGCGTTCGCGCTGCAGCTCGAACCAGGGCGCCCAGGTCCGCCCGATCCCCGCCAGCGCGTCGAGAAACGCGCCGGGATCGGACAAGAGCACCTCGTCGGCGGCATAGTTCAGGTCCAGTTCCTCGGCGCTGCCGTTGACACAGATGAGCCGCGTGGCACGCGGAAAGAACGGCGGGTTGCCGAAATTCATCTGGTTGTCCAGCCGCCCGCCCACCATCACCACCACGTCGGCCTCCTGAAAGGCGGCGCGCGAGGGGTGATACTGGTGCACGTCGGCAAGACCCATGTAGGCCTCGGCATGGTCGCCCAGAAGCTTGCGGTGATAGGGCACGTTGAAGACCGGTATGCTCAGGCGGCGGCCCATCGCTTCCAGCCGGTCCTCGGCCCCCGACCACCAGACGCCGTGGCCGCCGATCACCACCGGGCGCTCGGCCGCGCGGATCAGCCCCAGCACGCGTTCCAGCGCGGCAGGTTCCGGCCATGCGCGCGGCACGGGCCGCGCGGCGCGGCTCCACGGCCGCTCCTGCAAGCCCGCGTCGGCATCGAACGAGGCGAACATGATGTCCACCGGCACGCTCAGGTGCACGGGGCCGGGATAGCCCGTGGTCGCAGCCTGCCACGCGCGGTCGACGAATTCGCGGATGCGGGTGCCGTCGGTGACCTCGACGGAATATTTCACCAGCGGCGCGGCGATGGCGACGTCATCGATCTCCTTGAAGCCGCCCGCCCCCTTGCGCTTCAGCGTGGACGACCCGGTGACGAAGATCACCGGCGCGCGTTCGCCCCCGGCCTCCAGCATCGCGGGCACGGCGTTGGCGAAACCCTCGGGCCCCACGAGGCAGATCGCAGGGGTGCGGGCGATCCGCGTGTGGCCGTCGGCCAGATGGCCCGCCACCTGCTCGTGCGGGCAGTTCACCACCGGCATCTGGCATTCCATGAAGCCTTCGAGCGCGGGGTTGCAGAAGCCGCCCGCAAGGGTGAACACATGCTCCGCCCCCTTTTCCTTGAGCGCGCGGGCCAGAAGGGCGCCGCCTCGGATGCGTTCGGGGTCTGGCATGGGGTCCTCCCTCAGGTCTTTGCGATCTTCAGCGCGGCGCGGTCCGGCACCGCGCTGCCGTCATCGGGCGCCTGCCACGCCGCGAACAGGGTGTCGGGACCAAGCTGCGCCGTGCCGCCGACGCCCAGCTGCGCCATCGCGATGCCGATGTCCCCGGCGATCCCGGACAAGAGCGCGTCAAGCCCGCGCGCGCCCTCGGCGGCCAGCGCCCATAGCGCGGGGCGCCCGATCATCGCCATGTCCGCGCCAAGCGCCAGCGCCTTGACCACATCCTCGCCGTTGCGGATGCCGCTGTCGAACAGGACCGGCGTGCCCGGCCCCAGTGCGGCGCGGATCGCGGGCAGCAGATCGAGCGCGGCAGGCGCGCTGTCCAGCTGGCGCCCGCCATGGGTAGAGACATAGATCGCATCCGCCCCCAGCGCGCGCGCGCGGCGCGCGTCCTCGGGCGCGGTGATGCCCTTGACGATCAGGTTGCCCGGCCACGCGTCGCGCAACCGACCGAGAAAGCCCCAGTCCGCCCCGGCCCGGCTGGCCCCCCGGTCGAAGGCCCCGGTGTCGAAATTGCGCGGCCGCGGCACGCCCGCGGCCAGTGTGGCCAGCGACCAGCGCGGATGCGTGGCGAACCCCCAGAAGGCCCGCGGCGTCATGGTGAAGGGGACCGAAAAGCCGTTGCGCGCGTCGCGTGGCCGCCGCGCCACCTCCGGCACGTCGACCGTCAGCACCAGCGTCTCGTAGCCCGCGCGCCGCGCCCGGTCCGCCATCGCCAGCGATCCCTCGGCCCCGCCGCCGAAATAAAGCTGAAACCAGGCGTTCGGCCCGGCCGCGCGCGCCATCTCTTCCAGCGGGCTCGACGCGGCCGAGGACACGCAAAGCGGCATGTCGAGCCGCGCGGCAGCGGCGGCCAGGTGGCGGTCGGCGCCCGGACGGACAAGGTTGCACATCCCCATCGGCGCGATGCCGAAAGGCACGCCGTGGCGGCGGCCAAGAAGCTGCACCGAAAGATCGCGCCCGGCCACGTCGGCCATGACACGCGGCTGCAAAAGGACCCTGTCGAACGCGGCGGTATTGCGCGCGGCCCCACGCTCGCGCCCTGCCGCGCCATCCACGAAATCGAAGATCAGGGGCGGCAGCCGCCGCCGCGCCAGCGCGCGGGCGTCCTCGCTTGAATGGATGCGGCTCTTGGGCGGCGCCATGGCGCGTCTGGACCTCGGGCGGTTGTTTGGCCCGAACCTAGCCACGCGCCGCGCCCCGCGACCAATCGAAAATCATGGGCCACCCATACGCCGCGCCTATGGGCCGGACGCGCCACCCTCGGTCAGGGCCCAGACGCGGGCCACGCGCTCCTCCAGCTGGTCGGCAAGCGCGCGGGCGAACTGCTGCGCGGGCGTCGTCAGATGCTCGCGCCCCGCCGCGATGATCGAGACGAAATAGGTCAGCCGCTGACACAGCGGGCGGAACACCACGCCCCCCATCCGCACCGCCTGTTCCGAGGTGAAGGGATCGGCCACCGCCAGCACGCCCGCCTCGCGCACCAGCGCGGCGGCAAGCGGCATGTTGACCACAGACAGGCGGGACCCGGCGCGCAGCCGCTCGGCCAGGTCGGGGTCGATCGACATCATGGAGTCGGGATAGGTGCCGCCGAAGGTCACGAAGGTTTCCCGCTCGGCCAGCTGTCTCAGATCGACGGGCCCGTATTCCGAGGCCAGCGGGTGATCCTCGGGCATCAGGCAGACATAGGGCACGGCGGTCTGGAACAACACCTCCACCCCGTCATAGGCCGGTTCGCGCCCGACGATGCCCAGATCGAACTGCCGCAGGAGCACCGCCTCGACCAGCCCCGGCGTGTTGCGCGTCTGGATCACGAAGCGGATGTCGGGGTTGTCGCGGTGGAACCGCGCCACCGCCTTCGGCAACTCGATCGTCGACACCGACTGGATCGCGCCTATGGACAGCGTTCCGCCCTGAGAGGTGCGGATCGCGCGCGCCAGCTCCTGCAGGTGGTCGATGCCCTGGAACATGCCCTCGACGCCCGCATAGAACCGCCGCGCCTCGGCCGTGGGCGCCAGCCCGCGCCCGGCCCGCACGAACAGCGGAAAGCCGACCGAATGCTCCAGGTCCGCGATCAGCCGGCTGACGCTGGGCTGCGAGACATGCATCACCTGCGCCGCCCCGGTGATGGACCCGCTGCGGATGGTCGCGCGGAAGGCTTCAAGCTGGCGCATGTTCATGGGTTGAAGGCATCTCCGCGCGCCGGACAGAACGTGGCACGCGCCCGAGTATCGCAAGCCCCCCGACGGGAACCAAGCCAATTCGCGCCCCGCCCGCCGCGGCGGCCATGACCAGCCCGCCGAAAGCATTGGAAAGGAGTTGATCCGCCCGGCGCGCGGCACTACCCCCAAAAGCATCCCGTCCGCCTTCAGGAAAGCCAGCCCATGACGTTCGATCCCACCCCCGGCGTGGCCGAGCAACTGGAACCCGGCCTGCGCCGGGTGCTGGCGCCGAACCCCTCACCCATGACGTTCCGCGGCACCAACACCTACATCCTGGGAGAGGGCACGGTCGCGGTGATCGACCCCGGCCCGGACCGCCCCGAGCACCTGCGCGCCATCCTCGGCGCACTGGCGCCCGGAGAGCGGGTCAGTCACGTCCTCGTCACCCACTCGCATTCCGACCACGCGCCGCTGGCACGCCCGCTGGCCGAGGCGACGGGCGCGCCCGTGCTGGCCTTCGGCGACAGCGCGGCGGGCCGCGCGCCCGACATGGTGCGGCTGGCTGAACGCGGGCTGACCGGTGGCGGCGAGGGCATAGACGCGGCCTTCGTCCCCGACATCACGCTGGCAGACGGCGACCGCCTCGATGAAGCGGGCTGGACCCTCGACGTGCTGCACACGCCCGGCCACATGGGCAACCACGTCTGCCTTGCCTGGGGCGACGCGGTCTTTACCGGCGATCACGTCATGGGCTGGGCAAGCTCGATGGTGTCCCCCCCCGACGGTGACCTGACGGCCTTCATGGCCTCTTGCAGGCGGCTTCAGGGGCGCATGGACCGGGTGTTCTACCCCGGCCACGGCGCCCCGGTACCCGACCCCGAGGCGCGCATCGGCTGGCTGATCGCGCACCGCCAGACGCGCACGTCACAGATCCTTGCCGCGCTGGCCGAAACCGCCGACGACATCCCGGGCCTCACCCGGCGCATCTATCACGACGTCGACCCCGCCCTTCTGCCTGCGGCCGAACGAAACGTCTTCGCCCATCTCATTGACCTGACGCGCAAAGGCGCCGTGACAGCCGCCCCCGAACCCGGCCTCTCGGCGCTGTATACCCGCGCCTGAAACTCTTGCAAAAAACGCCGCTTTCCCCTCTGGACGCGGTCCGGGGGGATTGCTATACGCACCGCCACGTTCCGGCGTAGCTCAGTGGTAGAGCAGTTGACTGTTAATCAATTGGTCGTAGGTTCGAATCCTACCGCCGGAGCCAATTTTCCCATATATATTCAGGCTTTACGAGACACCTCAGAGAGGTGGCACCGGGGATGTCTGGCATTGGCCGGCAGGTGCGAGGCAGGTGAAGCTGAATGTCTTGGACAGCGTTGCAGAAATCGGCGCTGCGGCTAACTGCGGCTTTCGATTCCTGAACCATCGCAAGAAGCGACCAAACAGGAACAACGCCCCAAGCCGCTCTTGCAGCACGACTCGTTGCTTTCGTCAGGAGGCCGTGGAACTCCATGCCCGGTTCGGCAAGGCGACAGCCAAGCCCCCGGCCGGGGGCGGTCTTGGCGATACCGGACGGGAAACCAGCGGTCCTTGGGATCACCACCCCTTGGGACCCGCTTTGCCGGGTCCCCGGGAACGCGACCTTTGCCGCAAGGGATCGGAACACCCCGTCGTGGGCGCCGCCACGGCACACCTGACGTACCTCCCCACCCCACGATGTTCCCGCGTGGCCAGCCCGCCCCCGATCGACCCGACCAGACAGTTTGTCCAAGACGCCTTTCTTTCCGCCCGCGTATTGAAGTGTTAGGCGACATCGCCCAGAAGAGTGAGTGCATCAACCAAATGGAGCGGCCCGCAATCATTCGTCAGCATCAAAACGGGCCGTGGGGAAACGGATCAGGATGAAATGTCGTATCCCAATGAAATGACCATGAGAGGCCTGTTGGCATACCTCTGGTCATTCAGGGTCCTCATCCTTGTCGTCACCTCCTCGGTCTTCTTGCTTGGTACCTACCTTTCGGAAATCCGACCCAACGTCTACCGCGCCGGGGCACTCGTTCAGCTGAACGCCGACTGGCTGGGAACGGAACTGCCGCAGGCCCTGGTCGGAGCACGCTCTTCGGCGCCCTACTTGCCGGTCTTCGACTTTCAGACCGATGTCCATGTCATTCGCTCGATGCTGTTCCTGCGTCCGCTTGTCCAGCAGCTTCACCTGACCGCGCGCGCCGAGCCCATGCGTGCCCCGTACATCGGCGACCTTCTCGCACGGCACAGGTTACCCCTGATTTCGGAAATCTTGCCCGCCCGGTACCAGCGCCCCGGGGAACGGTTGTCGCTCTCCAAGCTGGACATGCCCGAGGATCACAAGCAGGCGCACCTGGAATTGACGGTGACGGGCCCGGGAAGCTACGAAGCCGGCCTGCCCGGCGACATCCCCGAAGCAGGCAAAGTTGGCATTCCCCTTGTACTTGCCAATGGAACGCATCTCACCGTCGACGCGATCGACGCGCCGACCGGCAGAAGATACCTGCTCTTCGAGGACCCGGTAGACATCGCCGCGGAACGGCTGCGCCGAGGACTTGGGATCTGGATGCGTTATGCGTCCAACGTTGTGGATTTCACGTATCAGGGATACGATCCGGCCGAAGCGGTAAGGCTGGCGAACGCGACCGCGTCTGCATACAAGGAACACGTTCTTGCAACCCGTCTGGCCGGGATCGATCAAAGCATTGCCTTCCTCGAGAACGAGCTTCCCGCGATAGAGTCCGAAGTTGCAGGCGCCGCTGCCGCGTTGAACAGTTTCTACGAGGCCGAGCTCGAGACCGGGTATGGCGCTCTCAGCCGGGACAGCCTGATGCTGCAGGCACGTGCCCTTGAGGCGGAGATCGGTGCGCTGGACGAGCGCGAGACCGAGCTTGCCCGGACGCGCACCCAGAACCATCCCGACTACCGCGCCCTGATCGCCAAGCGCACCAGTGTCACGCAAAGGCTCGACGCGCTTCGCGCCCAGTTGGGCGACGCCCCGCCCCCACACCTAGGCTTGGAGCGACTGACGGCCGACTACGAGGAGGCACGGCGGCTCGCACGGCGGCTGACGGTCGGTGTCGAGCAATTGCACAAACTCAAGACCGCCACGATCGATAGCGTCGCGATCGTGGAGCCGGCCGAAGAAGCACAGTTGGTCGGACCCTACCGCGTCCGTCCCAAGCTGCGTTCGTTGGTCATGGGGCTGCTGACCGGTGTGCTCTTGGCCGTGGCGCTGAAACTTGTTTCGCGCGGAATTCTCGACATCCGGCAGATAGAGGCCATGGGCGAAACTGAACCAGACCGGGTTTACCGGAGAGCCGAAAGCTCAGAAGGTACAGCATGACCAAAGGAAACCCAGGGAACCGTTTTTCTACAGAGGTACGGGCGCGCGCGGTGCGCTTGGTTCTGGAGAACGAGGCGGATTACAAATCGCGGTCGCAGGCGGTCGCCTCCATCGCAGAGAAGTTCGGATGCAGTAGCGCTACGCTACGCGAGTGGGTGAACAAGCAGGCCATTGAAGACGGAGATCGCGACGGGCTGACGCGGTCCGAGCGCGAGGAACTCAAGGCGCTGCAGCGGGAGAACCGCGAACTCAAGCAGGCTAACGAGATCCTGCGCAAAGCGTCAGCTTTTTTCGCAGCGGCGGACCTCGACCGCCAACGGAAGAGATGATCATGTTCATTGATGATCACCGCGGGCAGTACGGCGTCGAGGCGATCTGCAGGGTCCTGCCGATCGCGCCGTCCACCTACCACCACCATCAGGCTGTCGCGCGTGACCCATCCAGGGCATCCGCGCGTGCTCAGCGCGATGCCGAGCTCGGCCGAAAGATCAAGGCCTGCTGGGAGGCCAGCGGCAAGCGCTACGGCGCGGTCAAAGTCTGGCACGATCTTGTCGCGCAGGGTGAGGATGTCGCGCGTTGCACGGTCGTACGCCTGATGAAAGAAAAGAAAATACAGGGCGTTACACGCGGCAAAGGCAAGAGGACCACGTATGGTGATCCGGCCCTGCCTTGCCCGGAAGACAAGGTGAACCGTGACTTCAAGGCGCCCGCTCCCAACAGGCTCTGGGTGGCGGATTTCACCTATGTGCGCACCGCTGTCGGGTTTGTGTACGTCGCCTTCATCATCGATGTCTTCGCCCGGTACATCGTCGGCTGGCAGGTTTCCTCATCGCCCAACACAAAGCTGGTTCTCGATGCGCTGGAGCAGGCGCTAGCCGCCCGCAATCCCGACCGCGACCGGCTGACCCACCACAGTGATCGAGGCGTCCAGTACCTGTCCATCAAGTATTCCGAGCGCCTTGAAGAGGCGAAAATCGGTGCCTCGGTCGGCAGCGTGGGCGACTCGTATGACAACGCGCTCGCCGAGACCATAAACGGCTTATACAAGGCCGAGGTCATCGAGCACGAGGGGCCGTGGCGCGGCAAACAGGACGTCGAGCTCGCGACGCTGGCTTGGGTCCATTGGTACAACGAAAAACGCCTATACGGCCCGCTCGGATACATCTCACCCACAACAGCAGAAAGGAACTTCTACGACGCACAACTCACGGCCAACATCGCCGCTGAGTGACCAACTCAAACCTCTCCGGTAAACCCGGTCTGGTTCAAAACCGTGTTTGCGTCCATAGGTGAAGACCGGGGGCTGAAGAAACGAAGCGCCGGTTCTGCCGAATTCAACCTTGCCTCAACGGACCCGGGAAACGCCTTGGTCGAGGACCTGCGCGCGCTTTGCCTGGCGCTTCCGTTCGCGTTGGCACGAACAGAGGCGAAGTCGGTGATGTTCACCTCGTGCGGTCCGAGCGAGGGCAAATCGTTTGTTTCCCTGAACTTCGCGATCCTGTTGGCGCGGGCCGGACAGCGCGTTCTCCTTGTGGACGGCGACCTTCGGCGCGGGGCTCTGGCTTCGCACCTTGGGCAGCCGAGCAACGCCCCAGGCCTCTCGGACATATTGGCGGGTTGGCGCTCGTTTCATGACTGCATCGTGCGGGAAAAGACCAGCGGCCTCGAGTGCATCACGGTCGGCACCAAGGCCCCAAACCCAAGTGCGCTTCTCGAATCCGCCCGTTTCGGAGAACTCGTCGAGGAGGCAGAGCGCGAGTTTGACGTGGTCGTGTTTGACGCCCCCCCCGCCCCCGCACTATGCGACACTGCGGCGATCGGCAGGTTCGCGGGCGCGACGCTGCTTCTTGTCCGGTGCGGGCTGACAACCCAGGCACAGTTGAGATCTGCGCGGCGCGCGCTGGAGTTCGGTGGGGTAGACATCACCGGAATCGTACTGAATGGATGCGCCCGCACATCGGCGTACCGCAGGCGCTACCAACTGGCGTATGCCCCAGACAGTGCGGATCCGTGTGTCTAGAACGCGATTGCTCCGATAGAACTCGCCCTGATTTCGCGCAACATCGCCTCTTCGGCCCAGGCAAGAGTCCCGCACGCAACCGCCATCTGTTTCGACACCATCGGTCGAGGCCTTGATTTTCAAGGCTGGCGCCCCTGACCGTGACCTTCAGTTCGCGGCCAGCAACCTGACCGAAACCGTCGTCGCGTGGCCAAAGGTCGAAGCCTGACCGACAGCCGCCATCAGCCGCCCTTCCGGCCTGTCGGAAGGAAGCACGACAAAGGAATACGCCGGCCTGACCCACCCCATTTCGTCCAGCGGCGCCGCGAATTGCCGGGGTTCGAAGACGCTTGCGTGCAGGCGGTAGTGACCCGGCAGGATTGGCCACTCGTCGATCTCGGCGCATATCCGGGTGCCGCCGGCGGGCAGCGTAAGCAAATCATCGTGCAGGTACCCGATGATGCAGGTTCCGTCATCGGGCAGGAAGATCGCAAAGTACAACCTCACGGCCTGGGGCTCGAGCGCTTCGACCTCTATCTCGACGATTGCGCGCTCTCCCCAAACGGGCGACTCTCCGGAATGCGCCCGAACGCTGCCTGATCTGATGGAAACCTTGGCCACCTCATCGAGCGCAATTGCGGATGTGGCGGATGGGGCGGGATCAAGAGACATCTCATGCCGCTCCAGTTCCTGCTGTTCCTGAAGCCGGTACATCGACTCTATTGCATCCGCAGCACTGCCAAGATGCAGGTTTCGCCCTTCGTGCAGGTGAAGTCCCCTCTGGCAGACAGAGGTGATATTGGCGGCGTTGTGGGACACGAAGATCAATGTGCCGCCCTCGCTGCGAAACCGAAGCAGGTGGTCGATGCATTTGCGCTGGAACGTTATGTCGCCCACTGCAAGCACCTCGTCGATCAGCAGGATCTCTGGCTGAAATGCCGTCGCGGCCGCAAAACTCAACCGCGCCCGCATACCGCGGCTGTATTCCGACACCGGACGATGCAAGGCGCTTCCCAGATCGCAGAATTCCGCCGCCTGGTCGATCTCTGCGGTCGCGATCCGTCGGTCAACACCTGCGAAGGCTGCCGCAAGCTGAATGTTCTCCAGGCCGCTCAGACTGCCATCAATGGTCGCGCCCAGATCGATCAATGATGCGATCCGAAGGCGCGACGTGGCGCCGCCTCGGGTTGGAGAGAGGATCCCGGCCATCAAGCGCAACAAGGTGCTCTTGCCCGCACCGTTGAAGCCTACGATAGCCAGGCTTTCGCCCTGCGCGACCTCTAGGCTGATATCCTCAAGCACCCACCTGGGCCTTGACCTGGGCTGCCCACGCATGGCGGCGCCAAGATGCGCGCCCGGCACTGACGGAAACCGGAACCAGAGATTCCGTGTCGAAAGGGCCGGCTGGCCGTCCATGCTCTACTCCAATCCGGCCGCAAGCCGCGGACGAACCGAGCGTAGCACGAACCAGCCCGCGGCGGCCAAGATGACGGCCAGACCAGAATAAACGGTCCCGATGTCGCCGGGAGCCGTGCCGATCGCCGCCGAACGGATCTGGGGCAAGAGCACTGCAACGGGATTGACAAGGTCGAGAGGCCCGACCGAAATCGGATAGAAGACCGGGCTGAGAAACAGCCAGAACATCAGCATCAGCCCAAGCGCCCGTTTCACGTCGTCACGCAACAAGGCAAGCGGGGTCAGAAACAGACCGATGCCAAAGCCAAAGACCACAAGGGCAGTCCATGCCAGCGCGGCATACCAGAGCCAGCCCAGGGCTGCCTCTTTCGCGACCAGCATGGCGGCCATCGCAACGGCAAACCGGATCGCCCCGGACGACAGGCTGGAGAACATCGCGGCGGCCAGAATGATCTCCAGACGCACCGTGGTTCGGGTCAAGAGCGGCGTGTATCGCTGAAAGAATTGAAGCGGTGCGTAGATCGCATCGACGAAACCCTGCCAGGCAAGAAAGCCCACAGCGACGAACAGGCCATAGCTCATGCCGGGCGTCTCGACACTGAAATGACCACGGGCCCGGACGTAGAGCGCGGCAAGGGCGATCAGAACCGACGGCAACACCAGCCAGACCATACCGAACATCGTCCGTCGATACTCGGCCCGGCTGTGAAACCGGAAGAGCTTCAGCCCCGCGGCCAGCACACGCATCCCGCTTTCTGCCGTTCTACTTGCCCGGTTCAACCGCTGATCCCCATTCCGTTCGGCGTCTCGGCTGCACTTTGGACGGCCGCCTTGCGGCAGACTGACAACAGACACGGTTGAAGATCAAACGCATACTTGGGCGTCAGAACCCCTCGAAGCGGCGCGAGTCGACGTGAGAGCCGGGGCGCGATAAACGGATCGGAATTGAGACCGCTTGGCAGGATCCGGTCAAATGCCGACAGGAACACGATCCGAAGAGGAGCCGGCGGCCAACCGCCAAAGCATCGATCAAACCATCGACAGGGCGGTCCGGGCTTTGCGGGCACGCATTCCGGAAAGCGGCGAGATACCCGTTTACACGTCGTTTCATCCCGATTTCAGGACACCGCATGAACCTGACCCGTCGATCTTTCCAACCGCGCTCGCCGCACAGGCACTTGCCGAATGCCCCGAGGCCGCAGACCTTGCGGAAAGATGCCGCGCCTTCCTGAGCGCAGAGCGCGACCGAACCGGTGGTTGGTCCCACTGGCCGCGACACCATCCTCTCGCAAACTGGCTGCCGCCCGATCTCGACGATACCGCCTGTGCGGCGGATGCCCTGCGCGATGCGACGCAGTCGGAGTCAGTTGCGAGACTCCTGCTGGGGAACCGGCGCCGCGACGGCCTTTTCCTGACATGGATCATCCCAAGGTTCTCCAGCATTCAAGCCTTGGGGCAAATGATGCGAACGGGCCTGCAATTGCGCAAGCTTCCGGGGCTGGTCGCGCTCTTTCGAAAGACGTCCGCGCGCCCTGGCGACGTCGATGCCGTCGTCAACGCAAACTGCCTGAATTATCTCGGTGACCGGCCCGAAACATGGCCAGTGCGACGTTTCATTCTTCGGGTGATCCTGGAGGAACGCGAAGCGGTTTGCGACAAGTGGTATGATGACGAACACGCCGTGCGATACTTCTTTTCGCGTGCGCTGGCCCGCGGCGGGATGTCAGATGCCGAGCGCGCATCGCTGGGGAAGCGCACCCAGGCGGCAATCGCCAAGACCCCGCTGCAATTGGCCTGCAAGGCAATCACTCTGGTCCATTGTGGCGTCCGGGAACCGAGCATTGCGCGCAGGCTTGCATCGTTGCAGCGGCTCGACGGGCTTTGGGACGCGGCGGCGCTCTATCATGGCGGTCGGCTTCGCGACCGAACGGGACGTTTCCTGCCCAAGCACCCTGATACCCCGCACTGGGGATCGGAAGAGTTGACGACGGCCCTTTGCGTCGAGGCAATGTCGCGCCTGCGTGCCGCTATCCCCTGACCGGCACCAAGGCCTGACCAGAACCCGACCACGGTTGCTGCATCTTGCTCGGCGCACCCTCGCCGTTGGATATCGACCATGGTTTGCTCTATGCGTCGGTGGCAGGGCCCAGCTCAGCTTGTGTCGCCTGCCGTCTGCCGGGCGCTTGGCGAAGCAAATAGATTGAAGGAGTGGACTTCGCCATGACGCCAGATGGCCCCAGCGCTCTTCGTGCCCCAGACCCTTTCGAAGGCATCTCGCGCGATAGTTCATGGATTTTTTCGGGCTACATGGACGTGAAGCGGAAACTGAGCGAAGGGGGCATCTTCGCATCAGCCGAGTTCCTCGATCACCTCGACGATCAACGGCAGCGGGTCGCAGCAATTCTGGGGCACCAGCATCTTGGCGCATTCGACACGGAACCAGCCAAGACCCGGCATGGTCCCTGGAGCACACATGTGCCGACTGAATTCGCCCAGAATCTCACTTGGACATTCGTCCTCCACCTGGCCTATGGGGCGCTGCTTCTGTCGCGGGGGTTCAAGCCGTCCGCGACCGCCGGGATCTCACAAGGAGAACTCCCTGCGGCCTTCTACGCGGGATCGCTGACGCTCGAGGAAGCGGCCCGATGCATTTCGAACATTGCGGACTCCGTGGCGCGCGGCAGTTCGTTGAGACAGATCGCCAGGATCCGGGGTGACGACCTTCGGATTATCGACTTTGCCGGCATTGCTGAAACCTGTCACGTCTTCTTCAACGTGAACAAGAACATGTGCCTTGTCGACTTTGAGCCTGAGGACAAGCATTCCTTGCTGGCATGGGCGTCGGGTGTCCGATTGTCGGTTGAAATCAGCCCGAATCTCGTCTTCCACCATGTAAAGAGCATCCCCGAGACCTTTCTTTCAGATCGCCCGTCCATCCCGTTTGGAACCAAGGGCCGCGGAAGAACAAGGTACTTTTCCTGTGCGTTAGGCATGGAAATCCCGACACCCTTTGAGTTGCACGATGACTACTGGCACGCCTTTTTTTGGTGGCCCGTCGAGTATTTCTCGGCCGTTTCCCAGATGCGATCCGCCGGCATCGACAGCTTTCTGCACATCGGCCATCTTTCCCGAACAGAGCACGAACGTGATGAAGTCTCAGAACTGGTCGCCCGAAGCCGTGTCTTTTGATGCCCTTGATCGTCCGGCATTTGCCCGATCGAGGCACGCGCCCTGCCCCTTTCGCAAGGCGGGTCCGGATCACCCTCGCGTGACACAAGATGGAGGCTGCGCAAGATGACTGCCCTGCGCGGTCCGTTCGCAGCGCTTCTTTCGAAGGTGGCGCAGGTGCTTGGCGGGGCACGACGGAAACCGGCAGATGGCCTGATCGCCAGCTACGAACGCTCTGGTGCCACCTGTCCCCCGCCGGACCTTCTGAAGTCCCTGCTCCGGCGTGGAGACGTACATTCCTTTCCCTCAGGCCGCTTCCACTTGGTTGTCGGACACGAGGTGGCACGCGGGGTCCTTGCGAATGCGGGCGGATTCTCAAGCGCTCCTTCGGCGGGAATGGACGCGGTGCTGCTTGCGGCGGACCCCGAACACCATCCTCGGATTCGTGGCGAGGTCGGCAGGGCATTGCTGGCAGATCCCGCCTCATGGCGCCGCGCCGCCTCGGACGCGGCCGCGGAAACGGCTGACGCGTTGCTGACTGGCAGCGTCATCGACGCGGTGGCCCAATATGCCACGCCGGTGGCCGAGCTTTCCATGGCACGGATCATGGGCCTTTCCGATCCCGAACTCCGGGATGTCGTAGCAATCGTGGAACAGGATCGCTACGGGCTGGTCTATGTTCCTGAACTCCAAACGTATTTCGCAGAACATGCCGCGCATATAGCCACGCGCCCGAACAGCTTTTCGGCGCGGCTGTTGTCGGGTGCCGGCAATGTGATTGCGCCCGAAGATGTGCCAAGTCTTCTTACACTCTGTTGGGCGGCCGGCACACTGACGACGGCGGCATTGGTCCCGCTAGCCATCAAGAACCTGATCCGACATGTGGACGACCGCGCGACGATTTGGGCGGAACGCAACAGGATCGACGGAATCGTCGAAGAAACGCTTCGCCGCGAAACGCCTTTGCAGGACGTCTGGCGGTCCGCGACAAGGCCCTGCAAGGTTGCAGGCCAAGAAATCGGCGGCAATGCCCTGGTCAAGGTAAGCCTTGCCGCGACCGGGCTCGACCCGAACGTGTACTCCAATCCGGAGGCATTTGATCCCGCTCGCGGCGCACAGCATCTCGCATTCGGTCATGGGGCGCACATGTGCCTTGGAGCGGGACTGGCCCGCACCATTTCACGCGAGGCACTGGTCGCACTCTGCAGGCGGTTTCCCCAAGTCGCCGACGCCAATCCCGATGCGGCACTTGCATATGCGCCGTCGGAACACTTCCGGGCCCTTGCCCGGTATCCGGTGGCCCTTGGCAACGCCGCCAGCTAGGTCATGGGGATTGAATCCGCTTCCGCCGTCGATGACAAACGAAGAACATGCAGCACCTGATCCACATTGGCTTCGCAAAGGCAGGCACCTCCTATTTCAAGCGCTGGTGCATGCTGCATCCGGACATCTCATTCGTGCACGGCGGAATTGGCGGGCTACATAACTCTCTGGACATGCTTGCCGTTTGGAACACACCTGCCCGGCTGGCGGTTACAAGCAACGAATCCCTTGCCGGGGGCTTCCTTGTGCAGGATTTCCTGCAAGGCGCAGACCGGCAGAACGATATCTCGCTGATCTGGCAAGAGCGACGCAGGAAAATGGCGCAGATCCTGCACGGGCTCTTTCCCGCAGCCCGGATCCTGATCCTTACACGCGCCTGGAATGATCTCGTTGCGCCCGCGTACTCGCAGTTTCTGAAATCAGATGGACAGTGGGGCATCGCGCCAAGGACCTTTGATGACTTCGTGACGTCGGTCGCGGCGGACCCCGAAGCGTTTACATCCTGCTGGGACTATGCGGACACGATTCAAACCTACCGCGAGGTCTTCGGACACGACCGCGTGCTGATCCTGCCCTACGAGTTTCTGGCCGAGGACGCGACCGCGTTCACAGCGGAAATCGCGGCCTGGACCGGTGTTCCCAATCCAGTGCTCGGGGTCGGTCGTCCGAACAGGGCCTACTCTGCCAGCGGCTGCGCCCGTGTCGCCCGATTGCAGCACACCCTACTCAAGCTCACCTCTGCCGGACCGCCGGGGTCTGTCAGTGTTGTTCGCAAGCTGCGCCTTTGGCTTGAGACGCATGGCGAACGCATCGGCCTGGGGCTGTTTGACGGACCTGCGCTGAAGTCGTCGAAGGGGCTGAAATTCGAGGACGCATCGACACGCGCGTTTCACCGCCAGATTCGCGACGACCGCATATTCGCGCCCTATCTTGGGGCCTACTTCCCGGACCGCGCGGGGCCCGGCGACCAAAAGACGACCTCGTCGCGACACTGATGCCGTTGGTTGAGCCAGCCGAGACGAAGCCGAAGGGCGCCACGCAGGCTCTTCGGAGACATGCTTGCCCATAGCAGGAACACAAGCTGCGGCACCGCGCGATGCAAGGGGCCGGGACTGGCCGCGGACAGGATACGTCTCCAAAGGCGGTGTCGGGTGCCGCCCCACACATGCAGGCCGGCAATCTGGCGGAAGCATTCCAACGACACGCGCCGAGAAGGCTCGAAAGGCTCCGAAAGAACCTCCTCGTAGTCGCCATTCGCAAACCATGCCGCGCTCGCACGCAGACGCAGATCAAGTGCGAGTTCGATCCGGCGGGCATCTCCGGTCAGACGGGACGACACCGGAGAGAAGCGATGACGGTAGTAGGGCATCTTCAGCACCGCGATCCGTCCAAGACGGCTCATCCGGCAAAACAGATCGATGTCCTCCCAGAAATCGCAACCGCTGCGGTACCCACCCGCCAGGTCGAATGCAGAACGCCTGAACATTACCGAACCGTGGGCGAACGGCGCCTGGAACACCCTTTGATCCCCCAGCGCCGCAAGATCAGCCTCGCGCACCGTGGCCCCGCTTGAGTCGATTCCGGTCCAGAGCGACCCGACCATGACCACATCGTCATGCGCGTCGAGATAGGCACGTTGCGCGGCCAGGCGCCCTGGAAGGCTGATGTCATCAGCATCGTGTCGGGCGACCAGTTCGGCTCTCGCCGAGCAAACCGCCCAGTTCGAGCTGGACGCCGGACCCTTGGAGGCCTGTCGCGCCAGCACGCGGATGCGCGGGTCGCGCTCGGCCCACCGCATTGCCGCCGCCAGGCTGCCGTCGCTCGATCCATCGTCGCAGATCACCAGTTCAAAGTCGTCGCCGCTTTGCGAAAGCACGCTTTCGACCGCCGCATCAAGATGCGGCATGCCGTTCAACACGGGCATGACCACGCTTAGCCCCGGACGTCCAACCGCGCACTCAGGCTCGTGAGGCATCGGTATCTGTATCGGCGTGAAAGAGAGGCTCTATGCGATCAGCCAGGTCGGCGGCGGGATTCTGCGGAACGCGCTTGCGGACCTCGCAAGCCGCAGCCGCGCCAATGGCCGGCCAATCCCCCAGCCGCTGCCAGGCGCGTTCCATCGCTTCGTCCAGCGATGCTTCGGTCGCGGCCGCGGGAAGGAACCCGCTTTCGCCGTCCTCGAACATTTCGGCACTGCCACCTGCGTCGGTGATGATCGCGACACGCCCGCTCAACATTGTTTCCACCAAGACAAGTGGAAGGCCCTCGGCTCGAGATGGCAGCAGCAAAGCGTGGTGCTGGTTCCAGATTTCGGGAACTTCCGATGTCTGACCAGCAAATGTTACGTTCGACAGCCCAAGAAATCGCGCCATCTCTTGAAGGCCGCGCTCATGCATGCCTTCTCCGAAGAAGGTTACCGTTAGCGGACGCGCACGCCACTTGTCCCAAGCGAGAACACGAAGGAGGAGGTCTTGTCCCTTTTCCATGGCATAGAGACGGCCGACGCAGGCAAAACGCACGACCGCGCCGGGCTCCGGCCAATCGCTGCGTACCGGGATGGCCCAGTCGACCAGGAAAGGATTGCGCACGACGACCGCGTTCCTGATCGGTGCTGCGATCTGTTCCTCGGTCAGCCGGCGATTGTGCTCGGATACGAAGAAAGAGGCCGTTGCCGCCTCGTATCCCCCTGCAATGCTGTCGCGCAGAAAATCCGGCGGCCAATAGAGATCCGTCGCTTTCTGGGAAATCGTGGCAAAGCGGATACCGGCGCGTCTGAGCAATTGGGCATATTGGAACCCGTCCCAGGTCCCGCCCTGAGACAGGATCACGAAGTCCGGTCTGCGCGCCCTTGTCCAGATCCAGAACATCACAAGGTGATAAGCCATCGATACGGCACGGAATGCGCGCGCGGCCATGTTCGACAATCGCCCGCGCAGCGGCCAGACCCGGTTGAGATCGACGACCCGGCACCCTGCCGCGATCAGCGCGCGGATCTGGGGATTGTCGTGTGGCACGTTCGGTTTGTAGACACTCACGGCATGACCGCGTCCTGCCAGAATCAGGGCGGTCCGCGCCCAAAGCTCCTCGCTCCCGCCCCAAGGGGTCTCGTTGCTGCTGACAAAAGCCACCTGAACACGCCGCGCGGCGGCGCCTTTCTCGGGTCCTGAATGGGTCAAGGATTGCGCCATGTTTCGGGTCGTGCTTTTTTGCTCTGCTCACGGGTTGGGCGTCCATGCCATCGTTGCTACGCGGCTGGCAAGTACGGGAAGCACGCTATGCGAGATTCATGGTCGGCTGAATGGTCCGGCCGCTGGAGCCGGTTTCGAAAAATGTCCCGCTCGTCCGAGTGGTGGGAATTCAAGATCGTGCCGGCTTTGGTCGCGGTCTATGCCACAGCGGCGTTCGTCGATGTGCCGGTCGTCTCGCTTTGGCCGGTGATGCTTCAGATGTTGATCGCGCTCGCCGCTGGGGGCGCCTTTGCCAGCGTCGTCAACGATCTCACCGACAGAGACGACGATACCAGGGCAGGCAAACACAATCGGCTGCACGGCGTGCGGCGCCCCTGGCCGCTGGCAATGCTTGCGATGTCCCTTGGCGCCGGGCTCGCCGTCGCGTGGGTCTGGCGCAATTCGCCCGGCCTGCTTGCGGTGTTCGCTATTGGATGGATCGCCTTCTCTGCCTATTCGCTCCCGCCCATCCGCCTGAAACGCCGGGGGGCGGCAGGGGTTTTGGCGGATGCCGTTGGGGCCAACCTCGTGCCCGCCCTGCTTGGCACCCTTCTGGTTTTCGAGGCCTCCGGCAAGGCGGCCGATCCGCTCTGGTGCGTCGGCGTGACTGCCTGGTCGTTGGGCTGGGGCATCCGGGGCATCGTCTGGCACCAGCTGGTGGACCGCGAAAATGATCAGGCCATCGGCCTTCCCACGCTCGCCACGCGCCATCCGGTCAAGACAGTCGTTGGCAGGGTCGGCTGGGTGGTGTTCCCGATCGAGATCCTGGGCCTCAGCGTCCTGTTGGCCGAGGCGCCTGCGCCGGCAATCGCGGCACTCTTTGCCGCTGGCTGGCTGACCTACGTAAAGATCGAAAGGTTTCGGACGCACCTGATCGTCGTCGAGCCCAGGAAGCGCTACACGATGGTGCTACAGGACTACTACGAGGTTTTTCTGCCTTTGGGCCTGCTGATCGGCGCAGCGCTGTCGCATGCCTGGGACCTGATAGCCCTCGCGCTGCATCTGGTTCTGTTTCCCAGCCGCTGGCGCCATACCGTTGATGAAATCAAGGCAAGCCGGGATCCGCAGTTTACCGCCCGTGGTCGGGATTTCGACTAAAGCGCTCACGTCCTTCACCATGCGGCGGAAATTTTTTCGCATTTCGTCATATCGACGGCTCCGAGCCTTGAAATCCAAAACTACCTTTGGAGAAATTTTCTGGTTCTTTCGTGGGCGGCAGGATGATAGGCAGAAGATGCCAGACATTCTTGACCATGCGGACAGGCGCGAACGACACTCTCGGGAAGGCGATAGTTCGTGAAACACATAAGCTTGGCCGTTGCATGATACTTGTCACGGGATCCTCTGGCCTGATCGGTCGTGAATTGGTGCTCCGCCTGACCGAGAGAGGCCTTGAAACCCGACAGTTCGATATCCGGATGTCTCGCCAGATGGACACTCGGAATTCAGGTGCCCTGCGCGAAGCGATGTCCAAGGTCGATGGTGTTGTGCACCTCGCGGCAATATCGCGGGTGGTGTGGGCGCAACGCGATCCGGGCCTGGCCAGATCGGTGAATGTCGGGCCGCTCAACGTGATCCTTGACGCCGCCCTCGCCCGCGGAAAAAAACCTTGGGTCATCTTTGGAAGCAGCCGCGAGGTGTATGGCGACGCCTCCGTCCTTCCAGTGTCCGAAGACGCGGCTGTGAATCCGATGAACGTCTACGCCCGCACCAAGTTGGCTGGAGAAGCCCTTGTCGCCGTGGCGCGCGACGCAGGCCTGACCGCGAACGTGGTCCGGTTTTCAAACGTCTATGGCCGCGCATCCGACCACCCGGACCGCGTCGTCCCTGCGTTTGCCAGAGAAGCCGCCTTCGGCGGAAGTATCCGTGTCGAAGGTGCGGGCAACGTTTTCGATTTTACCCATGTCGACGATGTCGCCGACGGACTGACTGCCTTGATTGACGCGACTTCGGCAGGCGATATCCTGCCCCCGATGCACTTTGCATCCGGCATCCCGACGACGCTCGGACATCTCGCCAACCTGGCGCTAAAGCACTCTCGCCACCCGGTCGGCGTCGTCTCTGCTCAGTCCCGCGATTTCGACGTCGCCCGCTTCTACGGTGACCCGGGGCGTGCCAAGGCGCTCCTCGGCTGGCAGCATACAAGACAGATCGAGGACGGCATCGTCTCGCTGATAGAGACCTTCGCCGCCCGAAAGAACAACGGCTCCGCGAACGAGGCGGATCAGACGGGACGGTTCCTTTTCGGGTTGGCAGCCACAGCCTGAGCTTGGGCTCCCCTGCCAACATTTCGGCGCCGCGCGGGTGTCGCGCCGTGCGGACGGGCGCGATGCGCCCCGCCGATCAGGGCGCCGGGGCGCGCCCCTGCACCAGGGCCCCCGCCCCTGCCAGCCCGTGCAAGGGCGGTGACATCGCCGCTGGCCTAGCTGCCCAGTCTTTCCATCAGCCGGGCATAGGCGGTCTGTCCCAGCCGAAACGTGGGCAGGCGGAAGAATTCGTCCGGGGCGTGCTGGTTCTCGTCCTCGTGGCCGAACGCGTAGATCACCGCGTGCAGCCCCAGCCGGTCCAGCAGGGTCGACATCACCGGGATCGACCCTCCGGCACGGGTTTCGTAAGGCGCCTTGCCGTAGACCTCTTCCAGCACCTGGCCCGCGATGGCGGTCGCATTGTGGCCCGCAGGCACAAGGAAAGGATCGGCCCTGCCCGGGTTCTTGGTCACCTCGGCCGTGACACCCGGCGGGCACCGCGCGGCGACATGGGCGGCGATCAGGTCGAAGATCCGCTCGGGGTTCTGGTTCGCGACAAGGCGGCAGGTGATCTTGGCCGAGGCGACGGCTGGCAGGACGGTCTTGGTCCCCTCGCCCTGCCAGCCGCTGGCAAGCCCGTTGATCTCGAACGTGGGCCGCGCCCAGATGTTCTCGCGCGTGGAATAGCCGGGTTCGCCATGCGTGGCCGGCGCGCCGGTCTGGGCCAGATAGGCCGCCTCGTCCCATGGCACCCGCGCCATGGCGGCGCGGTCCGCATCGGTCAGGCCGGCGACATCGTCATAGAACCCCTCGATCGTGATGCGACCGTCCGGCGACTTCATGCCCGCCAGAAGATGGGCAAGCGCCTGTGCCGGGTTCGCGACACCGCCCCCATGCATCCCGGAATGCAGGTCCGAGCGCGCCCCGCTTACCTTGATCTCGAACGAGGCCAGCCCCTTCAGCCCAAGGACCAGCTGCGGCGTCTCGGGATCCCATTGCCCGCCATCGGCGGAAAAGATCATGTCGGCCTTCAGCAGATCCAGGTTCGCGTCGATGAACGGCATCAGGTCGGGCGAGCCGATCTCTTCCTGTCCCTCGAAGAAGAACCGCACGTTGACCGGCAGCCGCCCGGTTTCCATCAGCAGCGCCTCGGCCGCAAGGATCGGGATCAGCATCGCACCCTTGTCGTCGGTCGCGCCGCGTCCATAGATCCGATCGCCCCGGATGGACGGCTCGAAGGGCGGCGTGGTCCAAAGCTCCAGCGGTTCGGCGGGCTGCACGTCGAAATGACCGTAGATCAGGATCGTGGGCTTGTCCGGCCCGGCGTGCAGCCAGTCACCACAGACCACCGGGTGTCCCGCGGTCTCGTAGACCCCAGCGTTCTCGATCCCGGCCGCGGTCAGGCGATCGGCCACCCAGTGTCCGGCGGCCCGCACGTCGCCCGCATTCTCGGGCTTGGCCGAAACGGATGGAATGCGGATGAAATCGCACAACTCATCGACAAAGCGCGCCTGGTGCGCATCCAGATATTCTGCCCAGCCCATGTGTCCACCGCCTGCGATACGCCTTCAGTCTGGCGCGCTCGCCAAGCGCCCGCAAGCCTGCAATCGCCCGCCTGCATCATCCAAGCGCGTCCAGCGCCGCCTCGCAGGCGGCCGCGACGGCATCGGGCGCATCCACGCTCGGCCAATGCGACGCGCCCGGCAGCCGCCGCATGTCCACGGGATGCGCGCGCAGCCAGCCGAGCGTGCCGGGCGGGCAGTTCGGCACATCGTACAGGTAGGCCACACGCGCCGCCGACAGCAGCACCTCGCCGGGATGACGGGCCTCGGAAAAGCGCCGCGCATCGCGCCCAAGCTGCCAGAGCGCGCGCGGATCGGCCATCGCGACGGCGTCGCGATAGCGCGCATGGATCGGCGACGTCTCTGCCATCTGGGCAAGCCGGGCAAGAAATGCCTCGCGAAAGGACGCGGCATCGCCGTAGTCCGCCGCCGTCCCGGAAAAGTAGGCGTCATCGGCGGTAATGTTGCCCTCGACCGACAGGATCGTATCCAGCGGGCACGCCTTCAGCGCGGCCAGCGACGCGACGATAGAGGCCACGGAATGGGCCAGCACGATCCGCGCGCCCGTGCGGCGCGCTTCGTCCGCCACCGCCTCTGCCAGCGCGTCAAGCGTCGTCTCGCCGGGCAGCGGCGGCGCGCCAAAGCCGGGCATGTTGAACGCCAGCAGCCTGTGCCGACGCGCAAGCACGGTGCCACGCAGGTTGTCGAACATGCCGGCGTTGTCCCCAAACCCGGCAAGCATAAGCATCCCGCCGCGTCCGCCGTCGTCTTCGCCTGAGCCCATGCAGCCTTTCCCGGTCCCGGTGACATCGCGCAGTTGAGAGGATTTTCCAGCCAAGGTCCAGCGGCCGGACGGCCCGCACTTGCGCGCTGCACCGAAATTCCCGCTTGAGCCCTTGGTACCTGTTGCGGGTAGGATAGCGTCAAAATGGGAGAAGCCGACATGACAGCACCGATGCAGGGCGAGCGTTCCGCGACCATCCAGCGTTTTCGCCTCGGCGCCTTCGAAGTGACCACGGTGCTCGACGGGGCCGTGACGCGCGACGCCGTCAAGCCACCGTTCTGCCTCGATCTCGACGACAGCGAAATAAGGGCGCTGGCCAAGGCCAGCCACGTTCCCGCCGACCGGTTCGAACATCCCTGCGTGCCGACGCTGGTGAACACGGGCTCGCAGCTTGTGCTGTTCGACGTGGGTTTCGGAACGCGCGGCCAGCCCGGCCGCACGGGCCTCTTGCGCGCCCGCATGGCAGAGTCCGGTTACGCGCCCGAGGATGTTGACCTTGTCGTCTTCACCCATGTTCATCCCGATCACATCCTCGGCGTGACGATCGACGGCGCCCCGGCCTTCCCCAATGCCCGCTACGCGATCTCGCAGGTCGAATTCGATGCCTGGACATCGGGCACGGGCCTGCCCGACAGCCGGGCCGAGAACCGGCGCATGTTCCTCGAATTGATCGCCCCGCTGGCCGATCAGATGACCTTTCTCGCGCCGGGCGACGCCGTCGCGCCGGGCATCACCTCGATAGAGGCCTACGGTCATTCGCCGGGACACATGATGTTCATGGTCGAGGACAGCGGCAAACAGGTGCTGCTCTGGGGTGATCTGGCCAACCACTACGTCTTCTCGCTCCGGGTTCCCGAAGCCCGGGTGATCTTCGACGACGATCCGGACATGGCCATCGCGACCCGCAAGCGCGTGCTCGACATGGTGGCGACGGACGCAATCCCCGTCATCGGGCATCACATGCCGTTCCCTTCCCTGGGCTACGTCGAGCGGCACGACGGCAGCTACCGCTGGGAGGCCGCAAGCTACCAGATGCGCGTCTGACCCCCGCGATGGGGCTGGCGCTGCCGGCCGCGACCGCCGCGCGCAGGCATCTCCGCCCCGGTCCAAGGCGAACGCGGCGGGATGGAAACGCCCCGACCTGCCGGCCGTCGCAGGGACAGCGGCGCCGGATCGCTCCGGCGCCGCGCCCGTGGGTGCCTCAGACGAAGCCCATGTCGTCAAAGACGAAGACGTCCGTGTCGAAGGTCTCGAACGCGGTATCCGACAGGACGATGCTGTCCTCGCCATAATCGATGCGCGTGCCCGCGCCCCAGGCCTCGACCGTCACGTCGTCGGCGCCGACCCCCAGAAGCATCAGCGTGTCGACATCGCAGTCGAACCCCTTGACCACGTCGTCGCCGTCACCGGCGCGAAAGACGAAGGTGTCGCCATCGCCCGCGCCATAAAGCACGTCGTTGCCAAGGCCGCCGTCAAGGATGTCCGCGCCGGCTTCACCGATCAGGGTGTCGTCGCCCGCGCCGCCTTCCAGCCGGTCGTCGCCCGCGCCGCCGTTCATCTTGTCCCGGCCATCGCCGCCCAGAATCGTGTCGGCCCCGTCGTTTCCGTCGATCCGGTCGTCGCCCGCACCGCCGTCCATGACGTCGTCGCCGCCCCGCCCGTACATCGAGTCGCGGCCATCATGCCCCTCCACCCGGTTGTCGTGGTCGTTGCCCACAAGCGTGTTGTCGGCGGCGTTGCCGATGGCCTCGACCGCGGTCGCCTTGCCGTTCAGCCAAAGCTCCTCGAAGCCGTCGCCAAGGGTATGAGAGTGGTCGGACTTGACCTTGTCATGCCCGTCGCCACCGGCCTCCGAGACGATGTCGCCAAGGTCGTCGATGAAGTAGACGTCGTTGCCGGTCCCGCCATGCATCTCGTCCGCGCCGCGGCCGCCATCGACGAAATCGTGCCCGTCGCCGCCATACAGCAGATCGTCGCCGTCGCCGGCCCGGATGTGATCGTTGCCGCCATGGCCGTGGATCACGTCATTCGGCCCGTGCGCACCATCGACGGTGGTGCCATCGGCATCGGTGAAACCCACGAAGATCTTGTCACGGGCATCGGTGCCATCGACCGGCGAGGTGTCGATGGTGACGAAGGCGGTGTCCGTCGTCCCGTCGGCCGAGGCGATGGTATAGGACAGGGTATTGACGGCCTGCGCGTCGCCGCCCGTCACTTCTATGCGGCCGTCCTCCAGCAGGCGGATCGTCTCGCCGGTTGCCAGCTTCATCGTGTCGCCCGGCTCCATCGCGACATCGTTGATGCGCACGATCGCGGCGCCTTCCACGCCCTCGACCGTGTCGTTGGCCATCAGGTTGACGGTGGTGGTGCCGCGCGCCGACACCGACACCACGTCGTCATTGGCGACAAGCGCGGTCTGGATGCTGTCGGCGACGATCAGCAGGTTGCTGTCATAGACGTCGTCACCCGCATCGGCGATCGCGATGCGGATGGTGTTTTCCTCGCCGGGCACGACCGGCGCCTTGACGGTCAGCACGACGGTGACGCCGTCCATCTCGGTGGAATAGCTGCCATCGGAATTGTCGTGGAACAGGTTGGCGTTCACATCGTTGTTGATGTTGTCGATCGAGATGTCGCCATCCCCGATCGACAGCGTTGCGGGCTGGCCGTTCACGGTGATCGCGACGGCATCGTTGTAGCCCGCGTTCACCCATTCCAGGTATTCCTCTGACCCGAAGGTCAGCTGCATTGTCAGGGTGTCGCCCGTCGGGACGAAGGTCGCCTCGAAGATCGAGGCGTCATAGGTTTTCACCCCGGCGACGTCGTTCAGGATCGGATCGCTGTCCACCCCGTCCGTCCGGGTAGAGGTCCACCCGGTATCGTTGGTGCCGGCAAAGTCGGTGACTTTGCCCGTGGACAGGATCACCCCGCTGTCGGCGGGCACAACGTCGGCGGCGCTCGCAAGGCCATTCTCGAAGATGCCGCTGGACTGATCGTCGCCGGTGTAGGAGGCCGAGACGACCTCCACCCCGGCGCCGAACATCGTCTCGGCCATCTCCTCGGCGGTGGCCGCCGTGTCGAAGGTCAGTGTTTCGGTGCTCAAGGCACGCTCCTTTCTCATGTCATGAATCGCCGCGGCCCAAGCGGCGCCCGGCGTCGGAGTTGGCGCCACGGCGGAACAACACAGGGCGATTGCCCCGCGCGCGGCCGTCGCGGCGATGCAGGCTTGTCGCAGATCGTCGCGCTGTGGTGGCGCGGGCATCGGGATAATCGCCTGCCAAGCCGTCTAGCCCCCCTATTCCAAGGCATGGCACCGCTCGCCTTTGGGATAGGCTGCGGGCGGCCCGGCTTTTCCCTTGCCGCGCGCGCGCCGCTCGGCTGTGATGCGGGCCATGGGCTATGGCATCGATCTTCACGGCACGCGGTTCCGCTTCCCTTCGCTCAAGGTGCTTCTGGCGCGCGCCACGCCGGATCGCTCCGGCGACCGGCTGGCGGGGCTGGCCGCCGGGGGGCCGGTGGAACGGCTTGCGGCGCAGCTTGCGCTGGCGGACCTGCCACTGGCCGATCTGGCCACCGACGTGATGGAGATCGACGGCGACCCGGTCACCGACCTGATCCTGTCCGGCCACGACCGCGCCGCCTTCGCACCTGTGGCGCATCTGACCGTGGGCGGCTTTCGCGACTGGCTGCTCAACCCCGCCACCACTGCCGCCGATCTCGCCACGCTCGCTCCCGGCCTGACGCCCGAGATGGCGGCGGCGGTGTCAAAGATCATGCGCGCACAGGACCTGATCGCGGTCGCGCGCAAGATCCGCGTCGTCACCCGCTTTCGCAGCACCATCGGCCTGCCCGGGCGGTTGTCCACCCGCAACCAGCCCAACCACCCCACCGACGACAGCCGGGGCATCGCGCTGTCCGCGCTCGACGGGCTTCTGATGGGAGCCGGCGATGCGGTGATCGGCGTCAATCCCGCCACCGACAGCCTGTCCGACTACATCCGCATCTGCGAGGTGCTCGAGGCGATCCGAACCCAGCTCGACATTCCAACCCAGCACTGTTGCCTTGGCCATGTCACCACCGCGCTTGCCGCGATCGGGGCAGGCGCGCCTGTGGATCTGGTGTTTCAGTCCGTGGCCGGCTCGGGCAAGGCCAACGACGGCTTCGGCGTGACGCTCTCGATGCTGGACGAGGCGCATGACGCGGTGCGCTCGCTGGGCCGCGCGCCCGAAGGCGCCAACCTGATGTACTTCGAGACCGGACAGGGCGCCGCGCTGTCGGCGGACGGCCACCACGGCATGGACCAGCAGACCATGGAATGCCGTGCCTATGCCGTCGCCCGCCGCTATGCGCCCTTGCTGGTCAACACGGTCGTGGGCTTCATCGGGCCCGAATACCTGGCCGATGGCAAGCAGATCACCCGCGCCGGGCTGGAAGACCATTTCTGCGGCAAGCTTCTCGGCCTGCCGATGGGCGTCGATATCTGCTACACCAACCATTCCTACGCGGATCAGGAGGATATGGACGTGCTTCTGACCGCGCTGGCCGCCGCCGGGGTGAGTTTCGTCATCACCGTGCCCGGCGCCGACGACATCATGCTGAACTACCAGTCGCTGGCCTTCCACGATGCCCAGTTCATCCGCGACACACTGGGCTTGCCGCCCGCGCCGGAATTCGCCGCCTGGATGGATGCGAACGGCATCGGCACGCCGGGGGCCAGCCTGCCCGCCCTGCCAGAGGCGCTGGCCCGCCTCCGCCTGCCCGCGGCATGAGCGACCTGCCCGACCCTCTGCGCGCCCTGACAGAGGCGCGCCTGACCACCGGCGCCCGGGGCCGGGCGCTCGACACCCGGTCGTCGCTCGCCTTCGCGCTGGACCATGCCCGCGCGAAAGAGGCCGTGTCATCGGCTCTCGACACCGCCGCGCTGGACCGCGCGCTGGCCGTGGCAGGCCAGACCTCCCGCACAGTGACCAGCGCGGCGGGCGACCGCGACAGCTTCCTGCAACGCCCCGACCTTGGCCGCACCCTGCCCGGCGATCAGGCACGGGCGCTGGCGGGCGCCGGCCCCTGCGACGTGGCGCTTGTGATCGGTGACGGGCTGTCGGGCATCGCGGCGAACCTGACCGGCGCGGCCTTTGTCACCGCGCTCGCCGCGCGGCTGGCCGCCCGGGGCCTGCGCTCCGGCCCGGTGGTGCTGGCGCATCAGGCACGCGTGGCGCTGGGCGACGGGATCGCGGCAGAGCTGGGCGCCGGCACGGTCGTCGTTGCGCTGGGCGAACGGCCCGGCCTGTCCTCGGCGGCCAGCCTCGGGGTCTACATCACCCATGCCCCGCACCCCGGCATCCCCGACAGCGCGCGCAATTGCCTGTCCAACATCCGCCCCGGCGGCATGTCCGTGGACGCCGCCGCCGACGCGGCGCTTTCGCTGATCCTCGCCATGCGCCGCCTCGGCCTCGGCGGGGTCGCGCTGGGGCAGGCGCTGGCCCGCGGCCCCGGCCTGCCCCCGGCACCGGGACGCTAGGCGGCCGCCTCTGCCACCCCCTGCACCGCGCCAAAGCGATAGCCCGATGCCGTGATCGCCCCCATCATCTCGACCTCGTGGTAGACCCGCGCAGCCGCCTCGTCCTCGGCCGCACCCAGCGCCACGAACAACGGCACCAGATGGTCCTCCTCGGGGTGGCAGACCCGCGCCGAAGGGGCGCTTTCCCAGTCCATCAGCCGCGCGGTGCGCGCGCCGGGCGCCATCGCCATCGTCTCGCCCAGCCAGGTGTCGAACGCGGCGGACGGCGCGGCCCCCTCTGCCCCCATCAGGCGCAGGTTGTGATAGCTCAGCCCCGAGCCCACGATCATCACCCCCTCGCGCCGCAGGGGCGCCAGGGCACGGCCCAGCGCGAAATGCGCCGCCGGGTCATAGGAACTCAGGATCGACACCTGCAACAGCGGCACCTCGGCGTCGGGAAACATCACCTCCATCGGCGCGAAGACGCCGTGGTCATAGCCCCGCTCGGGGTCCAGCTCTGCCGCGATCCCCGCGTCGGAAAGCAGGTCCATCACCCGCGCCGCAACCCCGGGCGCGCCCGGAGAGGGATAGACGACGCGGTAGGTCTCTGGCGGAAAATTGTAGTAGTCGTAGACCATCGGCGGGCGCTTGGCGCCCATCACCTGCACTGTCTCGCCCTCCCAATGCCCCGAGACCATCAGGATCGCGCGCGGCGGGGTGCCCCATTCCGCCACCATCTCCTTCAGCGACCGCTCCAGCGGTGCGAACATCACCCGCATCTTCGGGACCCAGGGCCATGGCCCGCCCCCGTGAGAGATGAAATAGGTCGGCAGCACCGTGCCCGTCCGTGCCATGGGGTCGCTCCTTTCGCGCTTGTCGCAACAGAGGTAGGCGCAAACCGCCTTTCCCACCAGCGGGAAGAAATGTAAAACCTTTCCCGAAAACTGAACAATCCCGGACCACCCGCCATGATCCTCGACGGCATCGACGTCTTTACCGAAGTGGTCGACGCGCAAAGCTTTTCCCGCGCCGCGCGGCGGCTCGGGATGCCCACATCGACCGTCAGCGCCCGTATCGCCCGGCTGGAAGAGCGTCTTGGCGCGACACTCATCCACCGCACCACACGGCAGCTCAGCGTCACGCCGCTGGGCCGGCGCTACTATGACCGCTGCGTGCGCGCGCTGGCCGAGATGTCAGAGGCCGAACGCGAACTGGCCGACACGTCAGAAGAACCCTCGGGCCCGCTGCGCATCACCGCCGCCGCCGACCTCGCCCAGTTCAAGCTGGTGCCCGTCATCGACGCCTATCTCGCGCGCTATCCGCGCACCTCGGTCAGCCTGACGGTGACGAACCGGCGCGCGGACCTGATCGCCGAGGGCCTCGACCTTGCCGTGCGCATCGGCGCGCTGCCCGATTCCAGCCTCGTCGCGCGCCGCTATTTCGAGGCCCGCTTGGGGCTTTGGGCCACGCAGGACTATCTCGACCGGCACGGCACCCCGCGCGCGCCTGCCGAACTGGCCGGGCACAACCTCGTGCGGCTGTCCCGCGACACCGGGGCGCTGGACCTCCGGGACGCAGAGGGCCGCCCGGTGCCGCTTGACATGCCCGCGCGCATCGAGGCCGACGACATGCAAAGCTGCCGCAGCTTCGCCCTCGCCGGCGCCGGCATCGCGATCCTGCCCGATTTCATAGGCACCGCGCCCGACGCGCCGCTGGTCCGCATCCTGCCCCGGATCGCCAGCGCGCCCATCGCCCCCGCTTTCGTCTATCCCGCCCAACGCTTCGTGCCCCGCACCCTGCGCGCCTTCATCGACCTCGCGATGGCGATGGAGCGGGGCACGGGCGGGCCCTGAGCATCCCCTCGCCGGGGGCACCGGATGACCAAGGGCAGCCCAAAGGGCAGCGGCTGGCCGATGGCGCGGCCATCCGCTGCCCGGGCCGCCTGCGGCGGCTGTTCCGGGCGGGGGTGCGCTGCTCGAACCGCCCCTACCCGTTCAGCACCGCGACTTCGACCAGCGCGGTATGCGCGCTGCATCCCTGCCCCAGCCGCGATGTCCCGACATCGCGGGTCAGCACGTTGGGGTTGCCGTCGGGGTCGATGTTCTGCCCCGGATCGCCGAACCAGGCCCCCGTCGGCAGGGCCACGACGCCCGGCAGGATGCCGTCGGTCACCGACGCGCGCGCCCGGCAGGCGCCGCGCGCGTTGAACACCCGCACCAGCGCGCCGTCGGCGATGCCGCGCGCGCCCGCGTCCCCGGGATGGATAAGCATTGTCACCGGCCGCGCCCCCGGCACGTCGGCCAGCGCGCTTTCCAGCTGGCTGTGCAGCTTGTCGCCCGGCTGGGGCGAGACCATGTGCAAGGGCGCCGCCGGGCTCGCCGCGCCCAGCCACTCGGCAGGCGGCAGCCAGACCGGATGGCCCGGGCAGTCGTCATAGCCGAACCCGTCGATCCGGTCCGAGAATATCTCGATCAGCCCCGAGGGCGTGCCCAGCGGCGCGGCCTCGGGGTCATCGCGGAACGGGGCAAAGAGCGTGCGGTTCGCCCCCTCGGCCCGGATCGGCAGGCGCAGCCAGTTGGCCGCCCGCAAGCCGTCGAGGTCGGGCAGCTCGATCCCCTGCGCGGCCGCCCCGTCACGGAAACCGGCGTACAGCACCTCGATCCACTCGGCCGACGTGCGCCCCTCGGTATAGGCGTCCCCCAGCCCCATCCGCGCCGCGAGCCCCGCGAATATGTCGAAATCGTCCCGCGCGTCGGCCACCGGCGGGATCAGCGCGGGCATGTGAAAGAGGTAGTCGTCAAGGTTCGAGCGCCCGATATCCTCGCGCTCATAGGGGGTTGTCGCGGGAAAGACGATGTCGGCGCGCCGGGCCGTGGGCGTCCACCACGGTTCGTTCACGATGATCGTCTCGGGGCGCTGCCACGCCTCGTGCAAGGCGTTCAGGTCCTGGTGGTGGTGATAGGGGTTGCCGCCCGCCCAGTAGACCAGCCGGATATCGGGATAGACCCGCCGCTGACCGTTGAAATCGTAGACGCCTCCGGGATTGCGCAGCATGTCGGCCACGCGCGCCACCGGGATCACCTCGGCCACAGGGTTCGAAAGTTGCGAGAACGTCATTCCCCGCATCCCCAGCAGCGACTTGCCCACGCCCCCGATCGCGCCATAGCCATAGCCGACGCCGCCCCCCGGCAGGCCGATCTGCCCCAGCATCGCCGCCAGAACCGCCGACATCCAGTAGGGCTGTTCCCCGTGCTCGCCGCGCTGCAACGACCACGCCACGGTTATCAGCGTGCGCGTGCCCGCCATCCGACGCGCCAGCGCGCGGATCTCGTCCGCCGCCACCCCGCAGATCGGCGCGGCCCAGTCGGGCGACTTGGGCTGGCCGTCGGTCTCGCCCATCAGGTAGGGGCGGAACCGCTCGAACCCCACTGTGCAGCGGCCGAGGAAGGCGCGGTCGGTCAGCCCCTCGTCCTCCAGCACATGGGCCAGCGCCAGCATCAGCGCGGTGTCGCTGGCCGGGCGTACCGGCAGCCACGCGCAGCCTTCCGGCGAATCGCCCCGCTGCGGGCCCACGTTGACGCAATGCATCCCCCGCGCGGCGAACCGGGGAAACCAGCCGGCCGTCTCATGTTCGGTGATCCCGCCCATGCTGACCTGGCTGTTCTTGGGATTGATCCCGCCGAACATCACCAGCGTCTCGGTGTGGTCATGGATGGTGGCCCAGCCGTCCTGATGCTCATACAGCAGCTTGAGGAAATCGACGCCGAAGACATGCGGCATGATCGATTGCGCACAGCCCGTCGAATAGCTGCCGAAAGAGGCCACGTAGCCGCCCGCCACGTTCAGGAACCGGTGCAGCTGGCTTTGCGCGTGATGGAAACGCCCCGCCGACGCCCATCCATAGGAGCCGCCGTAAATCGCCCCGTTGCCGTGCTCGCGCCGCACCCGGTTGATCTCGGACACCGCGATGCCCAGCGCCTCGTCCCAGGGCAGCGCCACGAAATCGTCGCTGCCCCGCCCGGCCTTGTCGCGCCGCTCCAGCCAGCCGCGCCGGACCGAGGGCCGCGCGACGCGCGTCGCGTGATGCACGGCGGCGGGCAGGATGCCGGGGATCGCGCTTGGGCCGGGATCTGCGGCAAAAGGGCGGGTGGCCACGATGCGCCCGCCCTCGGTATCCACCTCGAACGCACCCCAATGGCTTGATGTGACGCGCGTGCGCCTGTCCGATCCGTCCGCCATGTCGCTCTCCGTCAGCCGGGCGATCCCGCCGGCCCGACACGCGCGCGGGGCTGTTCAGTCGGCGAGGTCGAAGTCGATGTTCTGCGCCATGAGCGAGGCGCGCAAGGCCCCCAGCACGTTGTCGCTGTCGACGGACTGGCGCAAGGCGCGTTCCAGCGCGTCGGAGGCGGGGGGCCGTCCCTCAAGCCGGAAGATCACACGCCGACGCCCGGCATTGTCGTACACGACCTCCGTTTCGCCACGGCGATTGGTGCGAACACCCAGAAAATGCTCTCCATCGGAACTATGGAAGTTCATGCAGCGTCCCCAGCAGACAGAATGACGTTATACGATTCCGTGGCGAATGCCCCACCCGATCGACACACTGCGAAATTTTCGTTCGCCAGCGTTGCATGGGCGCATCCCCCGCCACGCACCGACGCCGCGAAAAAGGCCGGAGCGCGCGCCATCGCGCCCCATCGCGCGCCTTTCCGGGCCATTTCGGGGCGGAACAGGACCACACAGGGCCACATGCGGCCCGTTGCCCCTGCACCGCTTTGCACTTAGACCTGTGACAAAACAACGACAACCTCAGGGAGTGACCCATGTCCGACGGACCCACCTACGGCTTCGAGACGCTTCAGATCCACGCCGGCGCCCGGCCCGACCCGGCAACCGGCGCGCGCCAGACGCCGATCTACCAGACCACCGCCTTCGTGTTCCGCGACGCCGAACACGCCGCTGCACTCTTCAACCTGCAAGAGGTGGGATACATCTATTCCCGCCTGACCAACCCCACCGTCGCGGTGCTTCAGGAACGGCTTGCGACACTGGAAGGCGGGGTCGGCGCCGTCTGCTGCTCTTCGGGACACGCGGCGCAGATCATGGCGCTCTTCCCGCTGATGGGACCGGGCAAGAACGTCGTGGTCTCGACCCGGCTCTACGGCGGCACGGTCACTCAGATGAGCCAGACCATAAAGCGCTTCGGCTGGTCCGCGAAATTCGTCGACTTCGACGACCTCGACGCCCTGAAGGCCGCCATCGACGACGATACGCGGGCCGTCTTCTGCGAATCGATCGCCAACCCGGGGGGCTATGTCACCGATCTTGGCGCCGTGGCGGCAGTGGCCGACGCGGCGGGCCTGCCGCTGATCGTCGACAACACCTCGGCCACGCCCTACCTGTGCCGCCCGATAGAGCATGGCGCGACACTCGTGGTGCACTCGACGACCAAGTTCCTGACCGGCAACGGCACGGTCACCGGTGGCTGCATCATCGATTCGGGCAAGTTCGACTGGTCGGCCTCGGACAAGTTCCCCTCGCTCAGCGCGCCGGAACCCGCCTACCACGGGCTGAAGTTCCACGAGACCTTTGGCGCGCTCGCGTTCACCTTCCACGGCATCGCCGTGGGGCTGCGTGACCTTGGCATGACGATGAACCCGCAGGCGGCGCACTATACGCTCATGGGCGTCGAGACGCTCAGCCTTCGGATGGAACGCCACGTCCAGAACGCCGAAAAGATCGCCAACTGGCTGGAAGCCGACGACCGGATAGAGGCCGTGACCTACGCCGGCCTGCCCTCGTCACCCTATCACGACCGCGCCAAGCGGGTCTGCCCCAAGGGGGCCGGCGCGCTGTTCACGGTGGCGCTGAAAGGCGGCTATGACGCCTGCGTGCGGATGGTCGACAACCTGGAGCTTTTCAGCCACGTGGCCAACCTGGGCGATGCGCGCTCGCTTATCATCCACTCGGCCTCGACCACCCACCGCCAGCTGTCGCCCGAACAGCAGGCCGCCGCGGGTGCCGCGCCCAACGTGGTGCGCCTGTCCATCGGGATCGAGGATGCCGACGACCTGATCCGTGACCTCGACCAGGCGCTGGCCAAGGCAACCGGAGCGATTCGCGCCGCCTGATCGCACAAGGCGGCAGCCCTCCCGGCCGGGCGGGCTGCCGCATGATGCTTCCATGCACGACGCCGCATCCCTTCTGGCGCAGGCGCGCCGCTATCGCCCCTGGTCAGAGGCGCTCTATCCCGCGCTTGCCGGCGACGCCTTCTATGCCACGCTCGAAGCGCGGGTGGCAGACGCGGCCCGCGCGCGCGCCGCGATGCTGGCCTACTACGACCTCTCCGCGCTGGAGGCCGCGACGCACGGCATCGTCATCGAACCCGAAGACGCGCCCATCGGCCTGTCCATATGGTCCCTGCCCCTGCCACCAGAGCGCGCCGCGCAAAAGGCCCGCGACAAGGAGGCGGCGATCCTCGCCGCAATGGGTGACGCCTGTCTTCAGGCCTACCGCGACATCAACGCCTTCATGGCGGGGGCCTCTGCCCCGCTGACCACGCCGGACGACTGGTACCTGTCGATTCTTGCCGTGACACCGGGGGGCCAGGGGCGGGGTCGCGGCGCCAGCCTCGTCGATCCGGTGCTTCGGCGCGCCGACGACGCGGGGGCGGCGACCTACCTTGAAACCTTCACGCCGCGCAACGTGACCTTCTACGAACGCCTCGGCTTCCGCACGGTCGGCCGGTTCTCGGAGCCCACGACAGGCGCGGACTACCAGATCATGCGCCGCCCGCCGGGGGGCGGGCCGCCCGCAAGATGACGACCCCACCGCGCGCCCTGTTACCGGGCCGGGTGCCGACCGTCGCGCCGACGTTATGCCGACATTTTGCCGACGTTAAGCCGAAGCCGGTTTTTGCCGCCATTTCCGTGCGTTAACCCCGATTCGCGGGGATCACTCGGCGATTGCCCAGACGATCGTCACCTGTGCCTGCGTCGCCACCTCGCCCTCGGCGATCGGCATGGCGTCGGCCATGCGGGCCATCGCCATTTCCATCGGCTGGGGCCGCGCGCCGCCGCTCTCGGAGATCTCCAGTATCGGGCCCAGCGTCACCCCCGCCGCCTCGGCATAAAGCGCGGCCTTGCGCGCCGCGTCAGCGACCGCGCGCCGCCGCGCCTCGTCCGCCACCGGCTCCGGGTCCTGAAGCGAAAAGCTCAATCCTTCAAAGCGGTTGGCGCCTGCTTCCAGCACCGCGTCCAGCACCGCGCCGAGCGAGGCAAGGTCGCGCACCCGCACCATCAGCGTGTTGCGGGCCTCAAAGCCCGCGATACGCGGCAGCCCCGGCCCGCCATCGGCCCAGACCGGCCCCATCGACAGGTCGCTGGTCTGCACGTCGCGCGGCGCGATCCCGGCGGCCCCGATCCTTTCCAGGATCGCGGCCGACGCGCCGGACACCGCGCGCATCGCCTCTGCCGCGCTCTCTGCCTCTTCCACGACCCCCAGCCGGATCATCGCCATGTCGGGCGCCGCCGCCACCTCGCCGACCCCCGTCACCGTGACGCGTCCGCCCTCTTCCGCCGCCGCCGCAAGAGCCGGGGTCAGCACCAAGACCATTGCCAGCAATATTCGTCCCATACCCGTGCCTCCGACTGGTTTCCCCCCCCAGCGTGCCGCCGCGGCCGCCCGGTCGCAAGCCACCGTGCGCGCAAGTCACTTTGACTCGGCGAAATCCTGCTATAGTGTGCCTAATGATGTCTGCGGGACTCCAACCGCTTGCGGTCACTGTGATAGATCGGACGGATGAAGCCCAATTTCGCCCTTCGCCTCAGCCATGACGGCATCCAGCTTTACCACCGCTCCGGCTCCAGCTGGACCGAGGTCGGCGATGCCGCGCTCGACGACCCCGACCTTTCAGACAAGCTGAAACTCCTGCGCGGCAAGGCGGCGGACCTTGGCGCGGGCGGGTTCTCGACCAAGCTGATCCTGCCGGACTCGCAGATCCTCTATACCACGCTGGACGTTCCCGGCCCCCGCGACACGGACCGCGCGCAACAGATTCGCGCCGCGCTCGACGGGATGACGCCCTACCCGGTGGAAGACCTCGTCTATGACTGGGTGGCCGACAACGGCACCGCCCGCGTCGCCGTGGTCGCCCGCGAGACCCTGAACGAGGCAGAGGCATTTGCCACCGAACACCGGTTCAACCCGGTCTGCTACGTCGCGCGCCCCGATCCCGACCGTTTTCCATCGGAACCCTTCTTCGGCCAGACGGCCTTTGCCGAAAGCTTCCTGTCGCGCGGCGAGGTCGTCGAACGCGACGGCGAGATCGCGCGCACCAGCGCCCAGAGGACGGCCGCGCCGACGGCCAAGACGCCGCCCGCCAAGACACCCGCGGCCACCGCCCGCAAATCCAAGGCACCCACACCGAAACCGCCCGCGCCGCAACCGCCCGCGCCGGCACCGCCGCGCCCGCGCATGGGCACGCAGGCGCCTGCCACGCCACCCGCCAAGGTGCCGCTGTCAAAGGCACCGCCTCCGCCACCGCAAGTGGTCGCCGCCACCAAGAAGGGCTGGGCGCGCTTTACCTCCGGGGATGGCCCGAAGGCGCCCGACCTGCCGCAGGCAGCGTCCGAACCCGCCAAGAAGGGCTGGGCCCGGTTCAGGTCCGCCCCGGCCAGCCCGGACGCCCCATCGACCGGGGTGCAAGGGCAAGAGCCGCCGGCCAAGCGCGGCTGGGCAAGCCTTCTGGGCCGCGGCAAGGGCGACGCCCCCGCGGAGGCGGCCAAGACCGGGCTGGCAGGCACGGCGCCCGCGGCCGGGTCCGCGGCCGCCCCTCCGCCGCCCAAGGTGGGTGGCCTTGGCAAGCGTGCGCCCGCCGCCTCGGCACCGGCCGAAGCACCGCCCGCCTTTTCGACCCGGCGCAAGACCGGTCTTGCGGCCGCCTCTGCCGCGCAAGCATCGCAAGGGCTGACCGGGGTTTCGTCGCGGATCGGCATGTCCGGTGGCGCGGCGGGTTCAGCCGCGCTTGCAGCGGCAGAGCCGGTGACCGCGCGTGCCCCCGATCCCGCACCCGCAAACACCCCTGATCCCGCCCTGCGCCCCGGCGTCGCGGTGCCCGTCCCTGCCGATGCGCCGCGCGCAAAGCCGCGCCTGACGGCGGAAACCGATCCCTTCCCGCTGCCGCCTTTCGACAAGCCCGCCGCCAGGCGCACGGGCGTGGACGCGCTAAAGGACCGTGCCCCCAAGGTGTCGATGCCGAAGGTCTCGATCCCAAAGCTTGAGGCGCCGAAGATCCGGATGCCGGCGTTCAAGGCACCAACCTTCAAGGCACCAACCTTCAAGGCTCCAGCTTTCAAGGCACCGGGGTTGAAGGTGCCCAAGCTGAAATCGCCGGATGTCTCCGGGCTCACCGGCAGGATCGGGCCCGCCGTGGCCAGTGTGAAGCAAAAGGCCGCCGCTGCGGAGATGCCGTCGCTGCCAAAGGCCGCCCCGGCCCGCGACCGCGCCGAGGAAGAGGCGATGACCCTCTTCGGCGCGCGCGGACAGACGCGCAGGGGGCCGCCAAAATACCTTGGCCTGATCCTGACCGGCGGCCTTCTTGGCCTTATGGCGCTTGTGGCGGTCGGCTCTGTGCTGTTCCTTGGCGACGGGGACACGGCCCCGACCGAAACCGCCGCCGCGCCCGGGACGATAGAGGCGGCGCCGCCGCTGGACCTCGACGGGACATCCGCCATCACGCCCGGCGCGATCCTCTCTGACCCCGCGCCGCCCGCGCCTGCACGCGAGCCCGAGGTCGCAGCAGCGCCCCTTGCCGATCCAGAGCCGGCAACCGCGCCCGCGCCACCTGACACGGACACCGCCGCGCTGACCGGCACGCCGCCCGCCGAAGAGACCCAAGCGCCCGAGCCCGACGCAGACCCCGCCCCGGCCACCGATGGCGCCCCGCCGGAGACCGCCGGAACGCTTGTGGAAACCGACAGTCTGCCGGGCACCATCAACATCGGCGAGGATGTGCTGGAACTGGCGCTGACCGACGACGCCGTGCCCCCCGCGGCAGAGCCCGCGCCGCCGCCCGCCCCCGTCGTTCCCGCCCCTGCCGAGGCCCCCCCGGCCCTGCGCGAGCCCTTCAACCGCGCGGACGCGGAAACCTACTATGCCTCGCGCGGCATCTGGGCGCTGGATCCGGAACCGTCCGACAGCCCCGGCACCGACCGGCTGGATGATTTCTACATCACCTCGATCGACCCGGTGATCGTGCAGCAGGACGCCATCGCGCTGCCGCAGGCGCCCGCGGTAAGCTCTGACGGGACGCCGCAGCTGCCCTCGCCGCCGCCGCCGCCGGGCGTGACCTTTGACCTCGATGAACGCGGGCTGGTGCGCGCAACGCCCGAAGGCGCGCTGACACCCTCTGGCGTGACCGTCACCGCGGGTCCGCCACCAGTGACCCCGCGTCCGCGCCCCGAAGGTCTGGGCCCCGAGATCGTGCCGCCCGTGCCGGACGAACGCCTGCGGGGAATCCGCCCGATTCCGCGGCCCGAAAACCTGATAGAAACCAACGAACGCGGACGGTTCGGGGGCCTGTCGCGCACCGAACTGGCCGACATCCGGCCAGAGCCGCGCCCGCTGAGCGCACCGCAAACCGCCGACGCCGCCCCCGCAGCGCCGGTCGCAACCGGAACCGTGCCCGCGACGGGCGCCGACGCCGCCGCCGAAACCGATCTTGCCGCCGGAGAACCAGAGGTCGATACCGGCGCGGACGCCACCGCGCTGGCAGTGCTGGCCTCGCTTCAGCCGCCGCGCCGCCCCGACAGCATCGCCGCCCGCGTCGAGGAGGCCCGAGAAGAGGCCGCCCCGGTGGAACCGCCGGCACCCAACGTGGCGGCAGCGGTGATACCCAGCCTTCCCACGACGGCCTCGGTCGCGCGCGAAGCGACCGAGACGAACGCCATCAATCTTGGCAAGGTGAACCTGATCGGGGTCTACGGATCCGACAACGACCGCCGCGCCCTCGTGCGGATGCCCTCGGGCCGCTACGTCAAGGTCGAGGTCGGCGACCGGCTCGACGGCGGGCAGGTCGCGGCCATCGGCGACGACCAGTTGCGCTACATCAAGAGCGGCCGGAACATCACGCTGCAACTGCCGCGCGGCTGATCCGTTTCGATTCGGTTAACGCACCGCGCGCCACAGGGGCGGGGGGCAAGGCGCTTGCAAGCGCCTTGTCCCCGGGCCTCTTCAAGGCCCGGGGAGACGCGGTTTCGAAACCGCGTGCGCGCGCAATCCCCTGACTTCTGGGCATAAAAGGACCGGCCCACTCTGGTGGGCCGGTCCTTTCCTTCCATGGGGCGAACGCTACTGCGCCGCTTCGATTACGCCGCGTTCGATCTGGTCCTGTTCGATGGACTCAAACAGCGCCTTGAAGTTGCCCTCGCCGAACCCGTCGTCACCCTTGCGCTCGATGAACTCGAAAAAGATCGGCCCGATCACGGTCTTGGAAAAGATCTGCAACAGGATGCGCGTCTCGCCCCCGCCGACGACGCCTTCGCCGTCGATCAGGATGCCGTGCCGTTCCATCTTGTCCAGCGGTTCTTCGTGACCCGCCACGCGCTCACGCGACAACTCGTAATAGCTCATCGGCGGCTTCGGCATGAACCGGATGCCCCGCGCGGCGATGGCATCGACGCTGTCATAGATGTTGCGCGCGCCCACCGCGATGTGCTGGATGCCCTCGCCCTTGTAGCGGCGCAGGTATTCCACGATCTGCCCGTTCTCGGACCGGTCCTCGTTGATCGGAATGCGAATCCGCCCGCAGGGCGAGGTCAGGGCGCGCGAATACAGCGCGGTGTACTTGCCCTCGATGTCGAAGAACCGGATCTCCTTGAAATTGAAGATGCGGACGTAGAACTGGAACCACGTATCCATGTTGCCCGTCTGGACGTTGTGGGTCAGGTGGTCGAGGTAGAAAAAGCCGACGCCCTCGGGGTGGGCATTGTCGACCCAGTCGAACTCGGCGTTGTAGGGGTTCGCCTCGTAGTAGGTGTCGACAAGGTAGATCAGGCTGCCGCCGATCCCCTTGATCGCGGGGACATCCAGCGTCTTGTCGGCGCCGGTGTATTCCTCTGCCCCTTTCGACACCGCGTGGCGCAGCGCGTGCTGCGCGTCCACGACGCGCCAGGCCATCGAGGGCGCGCAGGGCCCGTGTTCCTCGACGAAGCGCGCGGCAAAACTGCCGGGCTCTGCGTTCAGGACATAGGTGATGTCGCCCTGCTGCCAAAGCTCGATCGCCTTGGTCTTGTGCGTGGCGGTGTGCACATAGCCCATCTTGCCGAACAGCACGCGCAGCGTGTCGGGCTCGGGATGGGCGAATTCGACGAACTCGAACCCGTCGGTGCCGGCGGGGTTGGCATCGGTGATCGTGGCCTTGGGGGCGTCGTGGGGAAACGGACCCATGTGGATTCTCCTTCTGTCGCGCTTTCCGCCAATGTGCCATGCCCTGCGCGGAGAATCCGCGCGTTCTTGGCTGCCAATGCGGCTTTCCTTGCGGGATTTTTCTGCCTATGCTGAAGTTCATGCAGGAAACCCGCATCACGCTCGACGCCACCGACAAACGGCTCCTTTCCGCGCTACAGTCCGATGCGCACCTGACCGCCGAGGCGCTGGGCGAGGTGCTGCACCTGTCGGCCAGCCAGGCCGGGCGGCGGCGTCAGCGGCTCGAGTCCGCGGGCGTCATCGCAGGCTACGCCGCGCGACTGGCGCCCGAGGCCGTGGGCCTGAGCGTGCAGGCCTTCGTGCAGGTGCAGATGGCCACCCACGCCCCGGACAAGGTGCGCACCTTCGCCCGCACCGTCGAACTGCGTCCAGAGATCGTATCGGCCTGGACCCTGACGGGCGAGGCGGACTACCTGCTGCGGGTATTCTGCGCCGATCTCTCGGCGCTGAACGTGCTGATCCACGAGGTTCTCTTGCCCCATCCCGCGGTGGCAAGAGTGCAAAGCCAGATCGTGATGGACCAGTTCAAACCCGACGCACCGCTGCCGGTCTGAGCCTGCCGCCCCCCTGCGCAAGAGGCAGACGGCGTGGAAAGGTGGCTGTTTTCCGGGCAGGCGACGCCCCGACGATGCACCCCGTCGCAATCCGCTTGAGTAACCGGGCGCGGACCGCGATGCTGGGCCAACCCCCAGAGAAAGGCACGCCATGGAAGGCTTCCTGCTACAGGCGACGATCTACCTGGCCACCGCCGTGATCGCCGTGCCGCTGGCCGCGCGGCTCGGGCTCGGGTCGGTGCTGGGCTACCTGCTGGCGGGCATCCTGATCGGCCCCGTGCTGGGGCTTGTCGGCTCCGAGACGCAGGATCTTCAGCATTTCGCGGAATTCGGCGTGGTGATGATGCTGTTTCTCATCGGGCTGGAGCTTGAGCCGCGCGCGCTTTGGGCCATGCGCGACCGGCTACTGGGCCTTGGGGGCTTGCAGATCCTCGTAACCATGGGGCTGGTGGCAGGCGGCGCGGTGATGCTGGGCCAGCCGGTGCCCACATCGCTGGCCATCGGCATGATCTTTGCCCTGTCGTCGACCGCCATCGTGCTGCAAACTCTGAATGAAAAGAACCTGATGCGCACCGGCGGAGGGCGGTCCACCTTCTCGGTCCTGCTGGCGCAGGACATCGCGGTGATCCCCATGCTGGCGCTCTTGCCGCTGCTGGCGGTGGCGCCGGGGCCGATCTTCGCCCCGGACGGATCGGTGCAGCGTGCCACGGACGTCGACCATCACGGCGATACCGCCCATGCCAGCCTGTCACTGGTCGAGGGGCTGCCGGGCTGGGGCGTCACTCTGGTGACGCTTGGCGCCGTGGCGGTGGTGATCCTTGCGGGGGTCTACCTGACCCGGCCGCTGTTTCGCTTCATCCACACCGCGCGCCTGCGCGAGATGTACACCGCCTTTGCCCTTCTGATCGTGGTGGGTATCGCGCTTCTGATGATCCTGGTCGGCCTGTCACCGGCGCTGGGCACCTTTCTTGCGGGCATGGTTCTGGCGAACTCGGAATTCCGGCACGAACTGGAAAGCGATATCGAGCCGTTCAAGGGCCTTCTGCTGGGGCTTTTCTTCATCACGGTCGGGGCAGGCATCAATTTTGCGGTCTTCTTCCGTGACCCTGCGACCATTCTCGGGCTGACGCTGGGCATCATGGGCCTGAAGGGACTTGTCCTTTACGTCCTTGCCCGCACATTCGGGCTGGCCGGGCGCGACCGCTGGCTCTTTACGCTGGGGCTGGCACAGGCGGGGGAATTCGGCTTCGTTCTGATCGCCTTCTCGCTCCAGCAAAGCGTGCTGCCGGCCGCGCTTGCCGAAAAGCTTCTGCTGACCATTGCGTTCTCGATGCTGCTGACACCGCTTTTCTTCATTGCCTATGACCTGTTGTCCAAGCGCATGAAGGAGGCCACCGACGATACCCCCCATGACGAGATCGACGAGACCGGGCAGATCATCATCGCGGGGATCGGGCGCTTCGGGCAGGTGGTCAACCGGATGGTGCAGATGTCGGGTTTCCACACCACCGTGCTGGACCATGACCTTGCCACCATACAGCTGATGCGCAAGTTCGGCTTCAAGGGCTATTTCGGCGACCCGACGCGCCCCGAGTTGCTGCACGCGGCGGGGCTGGCCTCGGCCCGGGTTCTCGTGGTGGCGCTGGATGACAAGGACGCGGCAATCCGCCTTGTGTCCTATGCCCGAAGAGAGCGGCCGGATCTGCACATCGTGGCGCGCGCGCGCGACCGTGTGCACGTCTATGAACTCTACCGTGCCGGTGCCAATGACATCGTCCGGGAACTGTTCGATTCCAGTCTGCGCGCCGGGCGCTACGTGCTGGAAAACATGGGCCTGTCAGAGTTCGAGGCGGCCGAGCTGACGCAAACCTTCTTCCACATGGACAGGCAGGCCGTGCGCGACCTTGCGGCGCTTTGGAAACCCGGCGTGCCGGTCGACCAGAACCCCGAATACGTCGAGGCCGCGAAGAAACTGAACAAGGATCTCGAAACGGCGCTGCTGACGCAGTTCTCGGAGGCCGAGTTGCCGAATGACAGCAAGACCGGCAGCTAGGCCCATCAGCCGCCCGAGACGCCCGCCTCGGCAAAGCTTGCCATGCCGGAATGGCAGGCGATGGCGCCCTGAAGAACCCCGATCGCCAGCGCCCCGCCCGAGCCTTCGCCAAGCCGCAGCCCCAGCGACAGAAGCGGAGCCTTGCCAAGCTCGGCCAGAAGCCGCGCGTGCCCGGGTTCCTCGGACACGTGTCCCGCAACCGCGTGGTCCAGCGCGCCGGGGGCGGCACGGTCCAGCACCGCCGCGGCCGCGGTGCAGATGAACCCGTCCAGGATCACCGGAATGCTGCGGTGGCGTGCGGCAAGGATCGCACCGGCCATTGCCGCGATCTCTCTCCCGCCAAGGCAGGCAAGCACCGCCAGCGGATCGCCCAGCGCGCCCGCGTGCCGGGCCAGCCCCGCCGCGACCGTCCCGGCCTTGCGTGACAGTCCCGCGTCGTCGACGCCGGTCCCGCGCCCCACCCAGATCTCGGGCGCACCGCCGAACAGCGCCGCCGCCAGCGCCGCCGCAGAGGTGGTGTTGCCGATCCCCATCTCTCCGGCCACAAGCAGATCGGCGCCCGGATCCACCGCGCCCCAGCCCGCGGCCATCGCCGCCGCACAGTCGGCTTCCGTCATCGCCTGTCCTTCGGTGAAGTCGCCCGTGGGGCGGTCAAGCTCCAGCGCGACGACATCCATCCGCGCGCCAAAGGCGCGGGCCAGCTGGTTGATCGCGGCGCCGCCGGCCTCGAAATTGGCGACCATCTGCACCGTGACCTCGGGCGGAAAGGCCGAGACACCACGCGCCGCGACCCCGTGATTGCCGGCAAAGACCACAACCTGTGGCGCAGAAATCGCCGGGCGCGCAGACCCCCGCCAGCCGGCATACCAGATCGCCAGGTCCTCCAGCCGCCCCAGGGCGCCCGGCGGCTTGGTCAACTGGCCGTTGCGCGCCGTCGCCGCCTCTAGCGCGGCGGCATCGGGGCCGGGCATCGACGCCAGAAGACCGCGGACATCGTCAAGGCTGGCAGGGGGCATGGTCATGGCGTTACTCTTGAATTGCGGACCCGGTGGGAATAGCCCCGTGCCTGCCCTGATGCCAGAACGAAAGCGCCTCCATGCCACAGGAACGCGACACCCCCCTTCTGCAACCCGGTGACATCGCGCTTGCGCTGGCGCTTCTGACCCGGCTGCCGGTGCGTCTGTCACACGGGGCGAGCGTGCGCGGAGGCGCCGCCGCCTGGGCCTGGCCGCTTGCCGGTGCGCTGGTCGGCGCTCTTGCGGCGCTTGCCGGCAGCGTCGCCCTGGCTCTGGGCCTGCCAACCGGCGTTGTTGCGGGCCTTGTGCTGGCAGCGGGCATCCTGCTGACCGGTGCCCTGCACGAAGACGGGCTGGCCGATTGCGCGGACGGCTTCTGGGGAGGATGGGACCGGGCACGGCGGCTGGAGATCATGAAGGACAGCCACATCGGCAGCTACGGCGTGCTGGCGCTGGGCCTGTCGCTGATCCTGCGCTGGTCCGCGCTCTCGACGCTGATCGCGGCGGGGCATCTCTGGGGGCCGGTCATCGCCGCCGCGGCGCTGTCGCGCGCGCCCATGGCAGCCGTGATGCACGCCCTGCCCAACGCCCGGGGCAGCGGGCTGTCGCAATCCACCGGCCGCCCGGCTCAGGACACCGGGCTTCTGGGCGCGGCGGTCGCTCTTGGCGTCGGTCTGCTGGCCACGGGCGGCGCGGCACTGGCGGCCATGCTGGGCGTGGCACTGGCCGGGCTGGCCATTGCCGCGGTCGCCCGCGCCCGCATCGGCGGGCAGACCGGCGATGTCCTGGGCGCAACGCAGCAACTGGCAGAGATCGCCGGGCTGGCGGCGCTGGCCGCGGTCATGACCTGACATGCAAAAAGCGCCGCCCCGGCAACGGGACGGCGGCCTGTTTCCGCTGGCAGTTTGCGCCTCAGGCGGCGCGCGACACCAGGACGTCTCCGACCTGCTTTTGCGCCGACACCTCATCCGAACCGCTGACAGCCGCGACCTCCCGCGTCAGACGTTCCAGCGCGGCCTCGTACAGCTGACGCTCGGAATAGCTTTGTTCGCGCTGTTCGTCGGTGCGGTGCAGGTCGCGGACCACCTCGGCAATGGCAATCAGGTCGCCAGAGTTGATCTTCTGTTCGTATTCCTGCGCCCGGCGCGACCACATCGCCTTTTTCACCCGGGCCTTGCCCTTGAGCGTGGTCATCGCCTTGGACACGACATCCGGCGTCGAGAGCGAGCGCATCCCCACCTCCACCGCCTTGTTCGTCGGCACGCGCAGCGTCATCTTGTCCTTCTCGAACGAGATGACGAAAAGTTCCAGCTTGATGCCGGCGATCTCCTGTTCCTCGATCGAAACGATCTTGCCCACGCCGTGTGCGGGGTAGACGACGAATTCGTTCGGGCGGAATTCCGGCTTCTTGGTCTTGCTCATGTAACTTCCTCGAAAGGGGCCCCATCAGAGGCGACAAGACCCCACGGGGGAAAACGGATCCCCCGGTCTATGGGAATTTTGTCGCTAATCTTTCCGACCGCAGGGGCAGCTCCCTGGGGCAGGCATCAGGTTTCCAGCATTGTGTAACGCTTATATAGCAAAAAAACGGGGCATTTCAAAGCACCCTGCTGTTCGGGGGGCCAAAGTCCCTTTGTTTTCAGGCCGTTTTGCCAAATTGTGCGCGTTGTCCGGCCGTCCATGCACCGGTCAAGGGTGCTGTCCTACCGAATCGGGGGGCGTCAGCCGCCCTCGCCGGGGGCCTCGGAAAAATACTTCTCCAGCTTGCCGTCCTCGCCGTCGTGCTTCTCGGCGTCGGGCAGCGGGTCCTTCTTGGTGATGATGACCGGCCAGAGTTCCGAATACTTGCGATTGAACTCGACCCATTTTTCCATGTCGGGCTCTGTATCGGGGCGAATCGCGTCAGCGGGGCACTCGGGCTCGCACACGCCGCAGTCGATGCATTCGTCGGGATGGATCACCAGCATGTTCTCGCCCTCGTAGAAACAATCCACGGGGCACACCTCGACACAGTCGGTGTACTTGCAGTTGATACAATTGTCGTTGACGATATAGGTCATCGGGCCATCCTGCGCGGTATCGCAAACGGTGCTAAATCAGCCGCGCCGATCATTCAAGCGCCGATCCCCTTGCCTGCGACAGCTTTCGGCGGTCCTTTCCCGTGGGACGCCCGCCACCGTCAAAGCGGGGCGCGGCCGGGGTGTTGTCCTCTGGCGGGGAAAGATCGTCGTAAAGCGCCTGCGCCTCGGGCGCGGGGCCGCGCCGTTCGGCAAGCCCAAGGATGCGCACAACGCGGATGCGCCGGCCCTGCGGAAACGTCAGCGTGTCGCCGGTCCCCACCGCCTGGGCGGGTTTCGACACCTTCTGCCCGTTCACACGAACATGCCCGCCCGCCACGATCTCTGTCGCGCGGCCGCGCGTCTTGAAAAAGCGCGCGTGCCACAGCCATTTGTCCAGCCGCATGGTCTGGCGCGGGGCGTCGGACAACTCAGGTCTTGTCCTTCAGTCCCATGAGCGCGGCGGCAAACGGATTGTCGGGATCGATCGGCTTGTCTCTTTTCGGCCGAGCCTCGAAAGTGCGCGGTCCCTGCGGCTTGTCCTGGCGCGGCTTGCCGCCGCCTTGACCTCCGCCCTGACGCTTGCCCTTTGGCGGACGGCCCTTCCCGGCACCGCCGCCGCCGGGCTTGCGCCCCGCTCGGTCGCCGCCGCCTGCCCCGCCCCGCTGGCGGTTGGCACGACCGCCCCAGGTGAAGGTATAGAAGGTCTCGGTCTCCGGCTTGGCCGTGCCACCGGAATCGTCAGGCTCCGGTGCCTCTGCTGCCGCCTCTGCCACCGCTTCAGGCGCGACGGGCGCCTCCTGCGGCGCCGGATCAGGCACCTCGGAGGGTGCGGGCGGCGTTTCATCAGGCAGCGCCGGTGTCTCTGCGGGGCTTTCGCCAGGCACCTCGACCGGGGTGTCGCCCGGCACTTCATCAGGCGCCCCGCCGTCTCCGACTGCCTGCTCCGCCGCCTCAGGCGTCGTCTCTGCCGCCGCCTCTGCCGCCGTCTCTGCTTCTGGCGCAGGCGCGGGCCGCTGCTTGGCCCGCTCGCCGCGCTCTGCCCGGTAGCCCAACCCCTGCATCAGGTCCGAAAACTGCTCCAGCGTCATGCCCGTGATCGACAGCATGTCGGCCTTGGCCTCGAACCCGCCACGGCTGTCCTCGCCGCGCAGCATGTCGGCCAGCCGCTCCAGCATGTCGATGCGGATCGCCCGCGTGCCCGCCGGACGATACCCCGACATCAGGTGATAGCCCTCGGGCGTGCCGGTCCCGGACGGGATCGTCACCAGACCCGGCGGCGGGCTTTCGGGAAACTCGTCCAGCCCCTGCGCCAGACCCCACAGCACCAGCCGCAGCCGGGTCGGCGCGGGCTTCAGCAACAGCGGCAGGAAGACCGTGTACTGGCCAAAACGGACCCCGTGCTTGCGCAGCGCACCGCGCGCCTCCTGATCCAGATCCTTGACCTCTTGCGCGACCTGGTCGCGCGGCAGGATGCCAAAGCCCTCGACCAGCCGGAAGGCAAAGCCGCGTGCAAGCCCGGTCATCGCCTCATCGCGCTGCATCGCAAGCAGCGGCTCGAACAGAGTGGCGACGCGGCGGTCGATGAAGTGCTGCAAACGGCGGCGCACCTTCTCGGCGATCTCGGGGCCCGCCTCGTCATCGACGAAAACCTCGATCTGGGGCTTTGTCGCCTCGGCTCCGGCCGACAGGCGGCCCACCGCGTGCTCGCCCCACATCAGCCCGCCCTGATCGGTAAAGTCGATCTCTGTGTCGGGCGCGTTGTAGAAGCGGTCGGCGCGCAGGTGGAACTCTGGCCGCAGCGCGGCAAGGCTTGCCTGACGCAGCGTTTTCGCCTCGTCTGGGCTGGCGGCGGTGTCCTGCTGAAAGCGGAACCCTTGCAGGCGGCCGACGAACTGGTTCTCGACCGTCACCTCGCCCTTGTCGTTGACCTCGGCCACAAGGCCCTCCTTCTGTTTCAACCGCCGCAGCAACACACTCGTGCGCCGATCGACAAATCTTTGCGTCAGCCGCTCGTGCAGCGCATCCGACAGGCGGTCTTCTACCGCGCGCGTCTCGTTCCGCCAATGGGTTTCGTCCCGAACCCATCCCTGACGCTGTGCCACATACGTCCACGTTCGGATATAGGCCAGCCGTTTCGACAAGGTATCGATATCGCCATCGGTCCGGTCGATGCGCTTGACCTGCCGCGCAAGCCAGTCGTCGGGCACAGGCCCGCCCTCATGCAGGTAGCCGTAGATGCGCTGTAAAAGGCCCGCATGTTCGGCATGGCTGATGCCCCGGAAGTCGGGAACGCGGCAGACATCCCAGAGAAGCCGGACAGCGGGCCCGGAACTGGCCCGGGCACGCACCTCGGCCTCTTCCGACAAAAGGCGAAGCGCGATCTGGTCGTCGGCTTCCCGCGCGCGGGTCAGCCACTCATCGTCGGTCCCGGCCTCCAGCGAGGCGCTCAGCGCGTCGAGCGTGCCGAACTCCAGACGGCTGTTGCGCCATTGCAGCTTGCGGATCGGGGTAAAGCGGTGGGACATGATCGCGTCGGCCATGTCCTCGTGCAGCGGCCCTGCCTCTCCGGTGGTGCCGAAGGTGCCGTCGGTCATGTGTCGCCCGGCGCGCCCGGCGATCTGGGCCAGTTCGTTGGGCGCAAGCTCGCGCATGCGTCGCCCGTCGAACTTGCGCAGCGAAGAAAACGCGACATGGTTGATGTCAAGGTTCAGCCCCATGCCGATGGCGTCGGTCGCCACCAGGAAATCCACGTCGCCGTTCTGATAAAGCGCCACCTGGGCGTTGCGCGTGCGCGGGCTGAGCGCGCCCATCACCACCGCCGCCCCGCCTTTCTGGCGGCGGATCAGCTCTGCAATGGCATAGACGTTGTCGACCGAGAACCCCACGATGGCAGACCGCGGCTGCATACGGCTGATCTTTTTCTGCCCGGTGTAAAGGAGCTCCGAGAATCGTTCGCGCCCCATGAACTGCACCCGCGGCACCAGTGCGGCGATCGCCCCCCGCATCGTGTCCGCGCCCAGAAGCAGGGTTTCATGCAGGCCCCGCGCCCGCAGCAGACGGTCGGTGAAGACATGGCCCCGTTCGGGGTCGGCGCACAGCTGGATCTCGTCGACCGCCAGAAAATCGGCGCCCAGCCCCTCTGGCATCGCCTCGACCGTGCAGACCCAGTATTGCGTGCGCGGCGGCACGATCCGTTCTTCACCCGTGACCAGCGCGACCACCGAGGGCCCACGCAGGGCCACGATCCGGTCATAGACCTCGCGCGCCAGCAGCCGCAGCGGCAAGCCGATCACGCCGGTGCGATGCGCCAGCATCCGCTCGATCGCGTAATGCGTCTTGCCGGTATTCGTCGGGCCCAGGACCGCGGTGATCCTTGACTGCTCGGCCATCGCCCTGCCCTTTTTGCCGGATCAGAGAGCGGTGCCCTCTGTCTCTTTTTCGAGCCTTTCGATGGCGTCTTCTAGTTGCGGAATGTGTGGATGTATAGCTTGCACCTGCCGCCATGCCTCAAGCGCCAGTGCCGGTTGATCCAGTTCCGTCAGGATGATGGCAAGCCCCGACAGCGCCCCGAAATGGCGCGGGTTCAGCACCAGCACCCGCTGGATATCGGCCAGCGACAGCCCCAGTTCTCCGATCTGGTAGAAGACCGTGGCGCGGGTGTTCCAGCCTTCGGCAAAATCGGGCGCGTGATCGGTAAGCGCCGTCAGATGCTCGATCGCGATGGCGAACTGCTCGTCCTCCATCGCCTTGCGCGCCCGCTCCAGCAACAGGTCCATCGACGGAGAACCCGATTTCGACCACTCTGCCGTGATCTGACGTTCCAGTGTCTGCCACTCGGCGGTGTCGGGATTGGCCAGCCGCTCCAGCAGGGTATCGACATCTGCCCCCTGCCCCCAGGCCGCAGCAGCGGCGAAGGCCGTGAAAATTGCCGCAACGGCAGGTTTGAGCATGTCGGTCAAACGTCGCATAAGGCAAGTATAACCCAATACGTCCCGGTGGCGAGCGCCGGGAGGTCACAATTTGAGGACTGAACGATGAGTGACATGATCGAAGCCGCCGTTGCGGCCATGGCGAAAAAGCTGACCGGAGGTTTCGACGGAAGCGCAAAGTTCGTGATCGCCGGCGAGGGCGCGATCATGCTGGACAGCGACGGCGTGCGCGCCGCCGACGATCCGGCGGACGTGACACTGACGGCCGATGCCGACACCTTCCGCGCGATCCTCGATGGCGATCTGAACCCGACGTCGGCCTTCATGTCGGGCAAGCTGTCGGTTGACGGCGACATGGGCATGGCCATGCGCCTTGGCTCGGTCCTCGCCTGACATGACCGAAGCCGCGCCGTTTCACGCCGAGGTGGCGGACGGACCCGCGGGCGGCCATGCCGTCTGGGCCACGGCCCGCGACGGCGTGCGCCTGCGCGTTGGTCTCTGGCCTGCCGGCGCAGCGCGCGGCACGGTGCTGATCTTTCCCGGCCGCACCGAATACGTCGAAAAATACGGACGGGCGGCGGGCGACCTGACGCGCCGCGGATATGCCGTGGCGGCGATAGACTGGCGCGGACAGGGGCTGGCGGACCGGCTTCTGCCCCGAACGCCGCTGCGCGGACATGTGGACCGTTTTTCCGACTACTATCTTGATGCGCGCGCCATGGTCGACGTGGTCCGCGCCGCCGGCCTGCCCGGGCCGCTTCACCTGCTGGCGCATTCCCTGGGCGGCGGCATCGGCCTTGGCGCGCTGCACAACGGGCTGGAGGTCAGCAGCGCGGTGTTTTCGTCCCCCATGTGGGGGATCGACATGCACCGGGCCATGCGCCCGGTGGCATGGACGCTGTCGCACCTCGGGCGCTGGGCCGGACAGGGCCACCGGCTGGTGCCCGGGACCGATCCCGACAGCAGCTACGTGATGAGCGCCGGCTTCGAGGGCAACAACCTGACAAGCGACCCCGAGATGTGGGACTACATGCAACGACAGGGCCGCGCCCACCCTGAACTGACGCTGGGCGGCCCCAGCCTGACATGGCTGGCCGAGGCGCTGTCCCATTGCCGCCGTTTGCGGCGCGGCCCGGCCCCCGCCGTGCCTGCGCTGACATGGCTGGGCACGGACGAACAGGTCGTGAACTCCGGCGCCATCGTCTCGCGCATGGCGGACTGGCCCGGCGGGCGGCTGGAACTGATCGAGGGCGCCCGCCACGAACCGATGATGGAAACCCCGCCAATCCGCGCGCGGCTGTTCGACGGCAGCGTGGCGCATTTCGACGCCGCCGCCTGAGGCCAGGTCAGTCCTGCTCGCCCAACCTGTGGATGCCCTCGGCCGCGACACTGGCCCCGGCCCGCATCCAGCTGTGCTCTGACGCAAGAAAGAACGTCGTCATCCCGTGTCCACGCCAGACCGCCGCACGCTCGGGCCCTGCCACGAAGCTCATGTAGGCCTTGCCCTGGGCCTTCGCCGCCGCCCCGACGCGCGCCACCGCCGCCTCCAGGTCCGCCGAGGACTGGTCGCTGTGCCCCATGGCCACCGACAGGTCGGCCGGGCCCAGAAACAGCCCGTCGATGCCGTCCGTCGCCGCGATCGCCTCGATCTCGTCCAGCGCCTCGACATCCTCGATCTGGGCAATCACGACCGTCTCGCGTGCCGAACGCTCCAGCAGTTCGGCCATGGGGCGCGTTGCGAATTCCGCCCAGCGCGTCGAACCGGCATATCCACGCCCGCCCCGCCCGAACCGCGACCAGCGCGCGACCTCGGCCGCGCGCGCGGCACTGGTGACATGGGGCACAACGATGCCCGCCGCCCCGCTGTCCAGCGCCTGAAGGATGTCCTGCGGCGTCGCAGCGCCCACACGCACCATCACCGGAAATTCCAGCGCCCGCCCGATCGCAAGGCAGGCATCCATCCGCGCCCGGTCAAAGGCCGAATGCTCGGCGTCAAGGCACACGAAATCCAGCCCCGACTGGGCCAGCACCTCGACGATTTCGTATGCGGGGGTCTTCTGGAATGTGCCGGCCAGCAAATCGCCGGTCAGCATCCTTTGGCGGAACCCGTCGATCGGCATGGCATCCTCCCCTTCTGCAAGTGAAGGGTTACGGGTGCAGCCGCCGATTGCAAGAGCGCCTAGATCTCTATCTGTCTGAATGCGTTTCGCAGCGCCTCGGACCAGGCGCGCGACATCTCCTGAAACGCCTCGTCATGAGGTTCGATGCGGCGCTGTTCGGTGACCCGGCAGGCATCGCGCTCGATCACCGCAAGGTCCAGAGGCATCCCAACGCTGAGGTTCGAGCGCAGGGTCGAATCCATCGAAAGAAGAACCGCCTTGCGCGCGTCCGACAGCGTGGTCTCCGGCGTCGCTACCCGGTCGAGAATGGGCTTGCCGTACTTGTGCTCGCCGATTTGCAGGAAGGGCGTGTCGGCGGTAGCCTCTATGAAGTTGCCTTCTGGATAGACAAGGAACATGCGCATCCGCCCGCCGCGCCGCTGGCCCGCCACGATCATCGTGGCGCTGGCATTCTCGCCGGACTTGCCCATCTTGCTGGACACGTCCGAGGCCACGTCCGACAGGGTCTTTCCCACGATCTCGGCCACCTGAAGCATGGTCTCTGCATGCAGGATCGACTTTGCGGGATCCGGCTCTGATTCGCGTGCGGCCTCGTCCAGCCGCGCCAGCGTGGTCTGCGTCACCGAAAGCGACCCGGCCGTCATGATCGCGATCACCCGATCTCCGGGATCCTCGAAGGTGAACATCTTGCGGTATGTCGCGATGTTGTCGAGCCCGGCGTTGGTGCGCGTGTCCGACAGCAGGACGATGCCGGCATCCAGCAAAAGGCCAACACAATATGTCATCGTACCGCCTCCGCCGGCGGACCGTTCCGCCGGATCACTGCTGCACCTGCTCCACCGCCAGCGAGACGTCAAGCGCCTCTTGCCCCTGCCCCAGCGAAATGCCGCGGATCGGCGCGGCTTCCGCGGCATCCGCGCCAGAGCCAAGCCGGATGTAGCGCTCATCCGGACAGCAGGCGTTTGCGGGGTCGAACCCCACCCAGCCGAGGTCGGGGATGAAAAGCTCGGCCCATGCATGGCTGGCTTCGGCCATCGCATCGTCGGTGGCGCTATAGAGATAGCCCGCAACGTATCGCGCGGGGATCTTCCTGCAAAGCGCGGCGGCGATAAGCGCGTGGGCATGGTCCTGACAGACGCCCTTGCCCAAGGACAGCGCCTCGGCAGCCGTGGTCTGGGCATGGGTCTCGCCGGGGGCATAGGCGATGGCGTCCGAAACCGCGTGGCTCAGCGCGTGCGCGGCCGCCAGCGCGTCACCCAGCGCGATCCTCTCGACAGCCTTTTCCGCCAGCGCCGCCAAAGCGGCGTCCGGCGTGGTGGCGCGTGACGGGCGCAGGTAGGCCCGCGGCGGCATCGATTCGCGGTGTCCGCGCAGGACGCCCGCGGTGTCCTCGGTCTCGACGGTGCCGGCCACGTCGATGGCGATCTCTGTCACCGGGCCGCGCACCGTCAGCGTGTCGACCCAGTCGCCCGCGGCATCGCGGAAGGCCGCGCCGCGCGTGCCGCCCTCGACGGACACGGCCCAGTCGATCACCGTCTGCGACGCGGTGCGCGCCGGCGTAAGCCGGTGGCTCTGCACCACGCCCCACATGGGTTCGTCAAAGCGATAGATGGTCTGGTGGGTTACGGTCAGCCTCATTGCTGGCGCCCCGTCAGATAGCTTTCGTGAATCGCCCCGGCCAGCGAGGCGGTGGAGTCGATGAAGCGCGACAGGAACTCGTGCAGGCCCTCGTCGAACACCTCTTCGATGCGTGCGCGCTTCAGTTCGCCGTGCAGGCCCTCTGCCAGCGTCACCGCGGGCGTGGGCCGCCCGTACTCGGCCGCCAGCGCGTTCAGCTGCTCCAGCGCGGATCCCGTGCAGGTGATCAGGGACCGCGGGCATTGGGTGTTCAGGACAAGGAACTCGGCGATCTTGGTGGCGGTCACATCGCCGCCATAGGCCCAGTTGAACGCCCGGTCGGACGACAGCGCCCGCAGAAGCGTCGTCCACTGGTAGTTGTCCAGCCCCGATCCCACGTAGGACACCGCGGGCAACAACACGTAATACTTCACATCCAGAAGCCGCGCGGTGGCGTCGGCCCGTTCCAGCGCATAGCCCAGGAACAGGAAGCGGTAGCCGTCGTTTCGCAACTGCGAGGCCGCAATGGCGCCGCGCACCAGCGCGGTCGCGCGGACCGTCCAGTCGGTCAGGTCCCGCAACTGAAGCTTCGAGCGTTCGGTGCGCGAAAGCTCCTTCAGCTCCTGGTAGGTCATGTTCAGCGCATCCCAGACCTGACTGGTCAGCGCCGTGCGCACGATCCGCGCGTTCTCGCGCGCCGCGCGGATGCAGGACGCGATCGACGACGAATTGTCGGTGTCGAAGAACATGTGGCTTTCGACATTGCGCTGCACCGGGTCGCCGTACTTGGCGGCAAAGGCCCCGGCGGTGCCGCTGGCGCGCAGGATCGATTCCCACTCGTTGCGAAAGCCGCCGCCGGTGTTGGGCAGAAGCGCGTTATGCGCGCCCACTTCCAGCAGGCGGGCCGTGGTTTCGGCCCGCTCCATGTAGCGGGCGATCCAGAAGAGGTTTTCTGCGGTCCGGCTCAGCATCGTCAATCCGCCAGCACCCAGGTGTCCTTGACGCCTCCGCCCTGCGACGAGTTCACCACCAGAGAGCCCTCGGTCAGCGCCACGCGCGTCAGCCCGCCGGGCACCAGAACCACGTCCTGCCCCACGAGGCAGTAGGGCCGCAGGTCCACGTGGCGCGGCGCCAGCCCTTCCTCGACAAAGGTGGGACAGGCCGACAGCGCCAGCGTCGGCTGGGCGATGTAATTGGCCGGGTTCTCAACGATCTTCGAGCGGAAGGCCTCGATCTGCCCCGAGGAGGATTTCGGCCCCACCAGCATCCCGTAACCGCCCGAGCCGTGCACCTCCTTCACCACCAGTTCGGCCAGATGCTCCAGCACATAGGCGCAGTCGTCGGGCTTTGCGCACTGCCATGTCGGGACGTTCTGCAACAACGGTTCCTCGCCCAGGTAAAAGCGCACCATCTCGGGCACGAAGGTATAGATCGCCTTGTCGTCGGCAACCCCTGCCCCCGGCGCAGAGGCCAGCGTCACACCGCCCGAACGGTAGACATTCATCAGCCCGGGAACCCCCAGCATCGAATCGGGGCGGAAGCACAGCGGGTCAAGGAACGCATCGTCGATCCGGCGATAGATCACGTCCACCTTCTGCGGGCCTTCCGTCGTCTTCATCCAGACGAAATCGCCATCGACGAAAAGATCCTGCCCTTCCACCAGTTCCACGCCCATCATGTCGGCGAGGAAACTGTGCTCGTAATAGGCGCTGTTCAACGCGCCGGGCGTCAGGATCACGATAGCCGGTTCGCCCTCGCACTTGGGCGGCGCGACAGAGGCCAGCGTGCGCTTCAGCTGGCGCGGATAGCTGTCCACGGGCGCGATGCGGTTCTCCTGGAACAGATGCGGGAACATCCGCATCATGATCTCACGGTTTTCCAGCATGTAGGACACGCCGGACGGCGTGCGGCAGTTGTCTTCCAGCACGTAGAACTCGTCGGGCCCCGTCCGCACGATGTCGATGCCCACGATATGCGAATAGACGTCGCGCGGCGGGCGGATACCCACAACGGCGCGCTCGAACGCTTCGTTGCAATAGACCAGATCCGCCGGCATGCGCCCGGCGCGGATGATCTCGCCCCGTCCGTACACATCCGTCAGAAAGGCGTTCAGCGCCCGCGCCCGTTGCGTCACGCCGCGTTCCAGCTTGCGCCATTCGGTATCGGTGAAAACGCGCGGGAACATGTCGAACGGGATCAGCCGGTCCGGGTCGCCGCCCTCGCCGTAGACGGCGAAGGTGATGCCGATCCGGCGAAACAGCGCTTCGGCTTCGTTCTGCTTCATCGTGCGCAGATCGACCGGCATGTCGCGGGCCCAGCCCTCCAGCCCCGTGTAGGGCTGGCGCAGCTTGCCGTTCTCGAACATCTCGTTGAAATAGCGGGGTGTCTTGCTCATCGTGTCTCATTTTGCACGCGCCCCGGCCAATGAAAAGTCACCCCGCGCCCGATCGCGCGGCACAGACCGGGAAGAGATGCCAAACCCGGCAGGTGCGCCCATTTTTTGTGCAATGGCCCGGACTGTCCCTGCCCGCGCGCCACGCTATAGTGGCAGCCATGGTCCTCAGCGTCACCGATCAGGGCATCTACTGCGCCGCCGGCGATTTCCACATCGACCCCTGGCGCCCGGTGGACCGCGCGCTGATTACCCACGGCCATGCCGACCACGCCCGCCCCGGCCACCGCGCCTACCTTGCCACCCATGCCGCCGCCCCCGTGATCCGCCACCGGCTGGGCGACGTCAGGATGGAAACCATCGGCTATGGCGAGGCGCGCCGCATCGGCGACGCCAGCGTGTCGTTTCACCCGGCCGGACATGTGCCCGGCTCGGCCCAGATCCGGGTCGAGGTCGCGGGGCAGGTCTGGGTTGCCTCGGGCGACTACAAGACCGCGCCCGACGGCCTGTCCGAACCGTTCGAGCCCGTCCCCTGCCACGGCTTCATCACCGAGTGCACCTTCGGCCTGCCCGTGTTCTCATGGGCGCCGCAGGCGCAGGTGATGTCGGACATCGACGCATGGTGGGCCGCGAATGCCGCCGAGGGCCGCGCCAGCGTTCTGGGCGCCTATTCGCTGGGCAAGGCGCAGCGCATCCTTGCCAATGTCGACAATGCCATCGGCCCGATCCTGACCCATGGCGCGATCGAGGCGACGAACGCCGTCCTGCGGGCCCAGGGCCTGGACCTGCCCGACACGATCCAGGTCACCCCCGAGACGGACCCGCGCGAGTACCCCGACGCGCTGGTTCTGGCCACGCCCTCAGCGCTCGGCACGCCGTGGATGCGGCGGTTCGGGCCGACCTCGACCGCCTTTGCCTCGGGCTGGATGCAGCTGCGCGGCGTGCGCCGCCGCCGCGCCGCCGACCGGGGCTTCGTCCTGTCGGACCACGCGGACTGGGACGGGCTCAACACCGCGATCCGGGCCACCGGGGCCGAGACGGTGCTTGTCACCCACGGCTATACCGCGCCCTTCCGCCGCTGGCTGACCGACCAGGGCTACGACGCCCATGTCCTGAGCACCGAATACGAGGGCGAATCGCTCGACACCCCCGACACGCCCGAAGAGGCCGCCGCATGAACGACATGACCCTCGCCGACCGCTTCTTCCGCTGGCAGGCCCGCAATGTCGAGCGCCGGGCGCTGGCCCTGATCGGCCCGCAACGGGCGCTCCGCGCGGTGTTCGCCGTCACCGCGCCGCTGGGCGGGCGCCTGCCCGCACGCATGACGCCGATCCGCGACCGGCACGACGCGCTGTGGTTCCGCCCCGAAGGCGTGGACCGCGACGCGCCCGTGATCCTCTACCTGCACGGCGGCGGCTTCACCATCGGCAGCCCCCGCACCCATGCCGCGCTTGTGGGCAACCTCGCCGCCGCCTCGGGCCTGCGCGCCGTCGCGGCCCGCTACCGCCTGGCGCCGGAACATCCCTTTCCCGCCGCCCGCGACGACGCCATCGCCGCGTGGGAGCGTCTGGTGCGGGACGGCACCCCGCCCGCGGCGATCTGCGGCGACAGCGCAGGCGGCTGCCTTGCCCTCCTTGTCGCCCAGCACGCCCGCGACACGGGCGGCCCGCAGCCCCGTGCGCTTGGCCTGATCGCGCCCATCGGCGATCTGTCGGGCGGCATCGAGGCGCGTTTCGCCGCCGCCGGGGACGAGATCCTGATCCCGCCCGCCTGGCCCCGCCGGATCGAACTGGCCTACCTGCGCGGCCATGACCCCGCCGACCCGGCCGTCTCGCCCCTGCAAGGCGACGTGACCGGCCTGCCCCCAACCCTGATCCAGGCCGGCAGCGGAGAGGCGCTGGCCCAGGACGCGCACCGCCTGCACGACGCGATGGACGACTGCACGCTCGACCTCTGGCCGGGGATGCAGCATGTCTGGCACCTGCACGCGGGCTTCTCCGCCGCCGCCGACAGGGCCCTGGCGCAGATGGGCGCCTTCCTGCGCGAAAAGACCCGCTGACGTCCCGCCCGTGAAACGCTTCGCCGCCCTCTTCGCCGCGCTCGACCAGACGACGCGGACCACCCTCAAGACGGCGGCGCTGGCCGGGTATTTCCGCACCGCGCCGGACAAGGACAAGCTCTGGACCATCGCGCTTTTGTCCGGGCGCCGCCCGCGCCGCACCGTCACCACGACCGCGCTCAGGGAATGGGCGGCAGAGCGCGCGGGCATTCCCCTCTGGCTCTTCGAGGAATGCTATCCCGTCGTCGGCGACCTGGCCGAGACCATCGCCCTTGTCCTGCCGCCCGCCAGCCGGACCTCGGACGAACCGCTCGGCCACTGGATCGACGAGATCCGCGCGCTGGCCGCGCTCGACGACCCCGCCCGCAAGGCCCGCATCCTCGACGCATGGGACCGGCTGGACGCCACCGAACGCTTCCTCTTCAACAAGCTCATCACCGGCGGCTTCCGCCTCGGCGTCAGCCAGAAGCTGATGACCCGCGCCCTGTCGCAGGCCACAGGCGTCGCCGAACCGGAACTCGCCCACCGCCTGATGGGCGACTGGACGCCCGACAGCGTCACCTTCGACGGCCTTGTGCTGACACGCGATCCCGCGGCCGACCTGTCGCGCCCCTATCCCTTCTACCTCGCCTACCAGCTCGACGACGGCCCGGCCGCGCTGGGCGATCCGGCGGACTGGCGCGCGGATTGGAAATGGGACGGCATCCGCGGCCAGCTGATCCTGCGCGGCGGCGACCATTTCGTCTGGTCCCGGGGCGAGGAGCTGATGACCGACCGCTTCCCCGAACTGGCCGCCGCGCGCGACTTCATCCCGCCGGGCACGGTGCTCGACGGCGAGATCCTCGCCTGGCGCGACGCCGCCCCCCTGCCCTTCAACGCCCTGCAGAAACGCATCGGGCGCAAGAGCGTGCCGAAGAAGCTGCTGGCAGAGGCCCCGGTGCGCCTGATGGCCTACGATCTTCTTGAATGGCAGGGCCAGGACCTGCGCGACCGCCCCTTCGACGCGCGCCGCGCTCTCCTCGACGCGCTGGTGGCGGGCCTGCCGCCCGAGGCGGCGGTCATGGCCTCGCCCCCGGTCGCCTTCACCGATTGGACCGCGCTGGCCGCCGGGCGCGCCCGCGCCCGCGACCTGGGCGCCGAGGGGCTGATGCTCAAGCGCGGCGCCAGCCCCTATCTGGCGGGCCGCAAGAAAGGCGACTGGTGGAAATGGAAGGTCGATCCCCTGACCATCGACGCGGTGATGATCTATGCGCAGGCGGGCCACGGGCGGCGCGCCACGCTCTACACCGATTTCACCTTCGCGGTCTGGGACGGCCCCGCGCTCGTCCCCTTCGCCAAGGCCTATTCCGGCCTGACGGATGCCGAGTTCCGCCAGATCACCCAATGGGTGCGCAAGAACACGCTCGACCGCTTCGGCCCGGTCCGGCAGGTCCGCCCCGAGCATGTGTTCGAGATCGCCTTCGAGGGCATCCAGAAAAGCCCGCGCCACAAGTCCGGCGTGGCGTTGCGCTTTCCCCGCATGGCGCGCTGGCGCCATGACAAGCCCGCGTCAGAGGCCAACACCCTGGCCGATCTCAAGGACATGCTCGCGCACTACGGGTGACGCAAGGAAAGGGCGGCCGCTTCCGCGCCCGCCCATGCTTCTTCTGTTCACAAATACTCTCGCCGAAGGCACCGGCCGCAGGCCGGTTCGCGCCCCCAAGACCGCCGGGTCGTTGACGGACGGGGGCAACGCGGCGCTCATTCCGCCGCGACGGCGCCGCCATGGCCACGGCGGTTGTCGACCGACAGCGCGCCCGCGCCGAAGACCGCAACCAGGCCCAGGCCGCCGGTGATGGCGAGGTTCTTCATGAAGTGGATGGTCTCGCCCTGCGCGGCCATGCCTTCCATCCCGAAGCTGGGGACAAGGTGAAAGAGCACGCCGGCGAGCAGCGTGAAGCCCGCCAACAGGACCGCCGCTATGCGGGCCTGGAAACCGACCAGCAGCGCGATGCCGCCCAGCACCTCGACCGCGATCACCGCGGGCAGAAGCGCGCCGGGCACGCCCATCATCTCCATGTAGCCCTGGGTGCCGGCATAGCCGCCGATCTTCTGAAGTCCGGCGATGATGAAGATCGCCGATAGGAACAGCCGCGCCAGCGGCGCGCCGAGTGCAAACTTGTCCGTCATGTCCTTGGTCCCTGGATCCTGCGCGCGCCCTGTCCGGGCAGCGGCATGTTGTCGATGTCTAAAGCCTATATCGGCGCGCATGTGCACGAAACGCTCGAAACGCAGTGTCATCTCTTCCAGAATGCACATAACACTCGCGTGATCCGCGCGGCTCCGGCGGCGTCCCGTCCCCCGCGAACTTCGGCGACGGGTTGCACCCCTCGCCGCGCGCGCCCTATGTGTCACCCAAGGCCAAACCGAAAGGACCCAGGATGCGCGATTTTCCCACCCCCGTCTTCGACGCCAAGGCCGAGGGCGCCAGCCCGTTCGGCGCGCTGCCGGACTGGGACCTGAGCGATCTCTATTCGGCCCCCGACGCGCCCGAAGTGGCGCGTGACCTCGACTGGCTGGACCGCGAATGCGCCGCCTTCGCCTCCGACTACCAGGGCAAGCTGGCCGATCTCGACGCCGCGGGCCTGCGCGACTGCGTCCTGCGCTACGAACGTATCGACACGGTCGCCGGGCGGCTGATGTCCTACGCCGGGCTGCGCTACTACCAGAACACCACCGACGCCGCGCGCGCCAAGTTCATGTCCGACTGCCAGGACAAGGTGACGACCTCCACCACGCCGCTGGTGTTCTACAGCCTCGAAATCAACCGCCTGCCCGACGACCACCTCGACGCCCTTTTCGCCGCCGATGCCGCGCTGGCCCGCTACAGGCCCGTCTTCGACCGCCTGCGCGCCATGCGCCCGCACCAGCTGTCGGACGAGCTGGAACAGTTCCTGCACGACCAGTCCGTGGTCGGCGCCAGCGCCTGGAACAAGCTCTTCGACGAGACCATGGCCGGGCTGGAGTTCGAGGTCGACGGCGAGACGCTGGGGCTGGAGGCCACGCTCAACCTGCTGACCGACCATGACCGCGCCCGGCGCGAGGCCGGCGCGCGCAGCCTGGCGGATGTCTTCGGACAGAACGTCAAGCTCTTCGCCCGCGTCCACAACACGCTGGCCAAGGAAAAGGAGATCGAGGACCGCTGGCGCAAGATGCCTTCTCCGCAGACCGGGCGCCATCTTGCCAACCACGTGGAGCCCGAAGTCGTCGAGGCGCTGCGCAACGCCGTGGTCGCCGCCTACCCGCGCCTGTCGCACCGCTACTACGAGCTGAAGCGCAAGTGGCTGGGCCTCGACACGCTTCAGGTCTGGGACCGCAACGCGCCCCTGCCGCTGGAGGAACCGCGCACGATCGACTGGCCCACCGCGCGCGAGATGGTGATGACAGCCTATGCGGGCTTCGCGCCCCGGATGGCGGAACTGGCCGAACCCTTCTTCGACAAGGGCTGGATCGACGCGGGCGTGAAGCCCGGCAAGGCGCCCGGCGCCTTCGCCCACCCCACCGTGGCCGAGGTGCACCCCTACGTGATGCTCAACTACCTGGGCAAGCCGCGGGACGTGATGACGCTGGCCCATGAACTGGGCCACGGCGTCCACCAGGTTCTGGCCGCGGGCCAGGGAGAGCTTCTGTCCTCCACCCCCCTGACGCTGGCCGAGACCGCCAGCGTCTTCGGCGAGATGCTGACCTTCCGCCGCCTGCTCGACAACGCCCGGAACGATGCGGAACGCAAGGTGCTGCTGGCCGGCAAGGTCGAGGACATGATCAACACCGTGGTCCGCCAGATCGCCTTCTACGATTTCGAGTGCAAGCTGCACGACGCCCGCCGCAGCCAGGGTGAACTGACGCCCGACGACATCAACGCCCTGTGGATGAGCGTGCAGGGCGAAAGCCTTGGCCCCGCGTTCACCTTCATGGACGGGTATGAAACCTTCTGGTCCTACATCCCGCATTTCGTCCACTCGCCCTTCTACGTCTACGCCTATGCCTTCGGCGACGGGCTGGTGAACGCACTTTATGCCGTCTACGAAGAGGGCGACGCGGGCTTCCAGGACAAGTATTTCGAGATGCTCAAGGCTGGCGGATCGAAGCACCACAAGGAGCTTCTGGCCCCCTTCGGCCTCGACGCCTCGGACCCCGAATTCTGGGACAAGGGCCTGTCGATGATCTCGGGCTTCATCGACCAGCTGGAGGCGATGGAGGGCTGAACACCCGGGGAAGGGGTTGCGCCCTGCCGGCGGGCGCATCCCCCCTTGCGGCCATTTCATAACGCGTTAATCATTCGCTGTCCCCGCCCGACGCATCCCGCGCACCAAGGCCGCCGGGGCGAGGGACGCGCATGATCCGGCTGACCCCGCTTGAAATCCTCATGGCACTTTCGGTGCCTCTGGTCTGGGGCATGGGGCTGGTGCTGGCCAAGGGGGCGATCGGGCATTTCCCGCCAATCCTCCTGATGGCGCTGCGCTTCACGCTGACGGCTGCGGTGCTGGTCTGGTTCACCCGCATCCCGCATGGCAACCTTGCCCGGCTTTTCGGCATCGCGATCATCGCCGCGGCACTGCAATACAGCCTGACCTTCACCGGGCTGACCGGGCTTCAGGCCGGTATCGCCGCGCTCATCGTCCAGCTGGAGGTGCCGTTCCTCGTGCTTCTCGGCGCGCTGGTGCTGGGCGAACGCCCCGGCGCGCGCAAGTGGATCGGCATCGCCGTGGCTTTCTGCGGCATCGGCCTGATGGTCTGGCAGGGCGAGTTCGGGGCCGACATCGTCTCGGTCCTCATGGTGATCGCGGGCGCGTTTTCCTGGGCGGTGGGCCAGGTGATGATCCGCCGTCTGAAGGATATAGAGGGGCTTCAGGTCACCGCCTGGATTGCGGTCTTCGCCACGCCCCAGCTTTTCGCCATGTCTTTGCTGTTCGAAACCGGGCAGGTCGCCGCGATCCGCGGCGCCGACATCACGATCTGGGCCACTGTCGCCTACCTCGGGCTTGTCATGACCGCCTTCGGCTACCTGATGTGGAACACGCTGATCCGCCGCCACGACGTGGGCCGCGTGGCGCCCTTCCTGCTGCTGCTGCCGGTCTTCGCGGTGATCGGCGGGATGCTGTTCCTGGGCGAGGAGCCGCGGCCCGAGAAACTGCTGGGCGGCGCGGTGATCCTGCTTGGCGTGGGCATCATCACGGTGCGACGGCCCCGCAGGCCGCGCGCGCCAATGCGCGACCCGGCCTGAACCGGGCGCTCCGCCTCAGTCGATCTCGGCCCAGGGAAACGGCTTTTCGTCCGTCATCCCCGACAGGTAGAACACCGCCTTCTTCAGCCAGATCGCCAGACGCGCGCCGAAGGCAGAGATCTGGTGGTTCGGCTTGCCCGCGAACAGCATCCACAGGAACTGGCCAAGCGCCACGACCCAGACGAGGTTCTGCGCCACCGCGAAGACCAGAAGCAGCAAAAGCGAGAACAGGAACCTCTCCCACACCTCGTCCTTGCGGACCCAGCCGTCGTCGTCCTCGTGCTCCGTCATCGCGCGTCTCCTATCCGCCCGGGCCGCAGGGTCAGAAGGCGGCCACCTGTGCAAGATGGGCCGGCAGGTCCGCGACCGCAACATGCGTCAGGTCCCTTGGCATGTCCGCGGCCACCTTGCCGGCCAGCGTCGGCGGCATTCCAGCCCGCAGCGCGCCCAGCATCTTGGCGGGCGCGACCACGATCAGCCGGTCCGCGCCAGCCCGCATGGCCTCTGCGCCAAGAGCGGAGACCAGTTCCGCGGCGAAACCCGCGCGGCGCTGCTCCTCGACATCCGTGCGCGGCTCCATCCCGTGGCGCGTGACGCCGGGCGCCGCCTGACCCCGCCCGCCCCGATCGGCGAAATCGGCCGCCATCGCGGCGGCGTCGCCGCCATCGGCTTTCGCCACCTCGCGCAGGCCATTGCCCACACCCTCGTTCAGAAGAAACCGGGCGGCACGGTCATCGGCCACCAGAACAAGCGTCACGACAGGTCTCATCGGTCGAATCTCCTCGGTTGCGTTCCGCCCGTGATGGTGCACCACGGGCGGCACAGCCGCCTTGATCCTGCGCAACCTCAGCCCGGGCGCGGCCCCGCAGCGGCGAAGACGGCATCGATCATTGCCTGCGTCCCGCGCGAGAACTCCAGCGGGCAGGGATAGGGCGCGCCCTCGCGCACCGACCGGCCGAACGCCTCGACCTGCAAGACATAATGGTTGGCCGCCGGAAAGCGTTCCACCGTCACCGCGCCCGCCGCGCCGCCGCCATGCACGGACTTGTGCAATTCCACCCGCGCCTCGCCGAAGACGTGCGCGTTGAACGGCGCGGTCAGTTTGATCGACCCCGCCTCGCCGTAGAACGTCACCTCCTGCGACGGCGCCATGCGCATCGAGTTGACAAAGGACGCCGTGAACCCGTCGAACTGCGCCGTCACCAGCGAAAACACGTCCACCCCGTTTTCCCAGCGGACATGGGCGCCGGTGATCTCCTGCGGCTCCTGTCCGGTGACGAAACGCGTGCTGCCGTAGGTGTAGACACCGATATCGGGGATCGCGCCGCCGCCGGTTTCCGGACGGTTGCGGATGTTGGCGGTGTCGGCGCGGTTGTCATAGCTGAAGACCGCGTCAACATGCACAAGCTTGCCGATCGCGCCCTCCTGATACAGCGCCCGCGCCCGCTGCCACTGGGGATGATGCACGATCATGTAGGCCTCGGCCGCCACCAGCCCGGTACGGTCGCGCGCCGCGATCACAGCGTCGAACTCTGCCGCCTGCATCGTCAGCGGCTTTTCGCAAAGCACGTGCTTGCCCGCCTCAAGCGCCTTCAGCGTCCACTCGACATGCAGGTGATTTGGCAGCGGGACATAGACCGCATCGATATCGGGATCGGCCAGCAGCGCATCATAGCTCGACAGAACCCGCATCCGCGGGGCAAAGGCAGTGAACCCGGCCGCCTTTTCCGGCGAAGACGTTGCCAGCGCGGCCAGTTCCGCCCCCCTGGCGGCATTGATCGCGGGCGCCATCTTTTCGCGCGCAAAGTTTGCTGCCCCCAGCACACCCCAGCGAATCGGTTCGGTCATGGCCTCTCTCCCTTGCATGTCTGCTGCCTGCGCCACCCCACTCGCGCGGGCACCCCGCGTCAAGGGGCCGGGGCGCGCCTTTTTTCTTGCCCGGACGCGTGCCGCCCGTAACATCGCCGCAACCCTATCGGACCTAGACTCCCATGCGCTCGCTTCTCCTAGCCCTGCTCCTTGTGCTGCCGTTTGGCGCCGCCGCCGGCCCGCTCGACGACCTGCGCCGCCAGATCGACACAAGCGCCGCGCAGGTCATCCTGATCTGGACCCCCGACGGCACCGACACTCTGGCCACCGGCCCGCTGGCGCCCGGAGGACGCCAGACACGCGACACCGACCGTTTCCTGCTGGCCTCGGTCACCAAGCCGATGGTCGCCGCCGCCCTTCTGCAAATGGCAGGGCAAGGTCGGCTCGACCTCGACGCACCGGCCGCGCGGCACCTGCCCCCGGACGTGGTAGCGGGGCTGGACGGACTGCGCGGCGTGTCGACGGCGGACCTGCTGACGATGACCAGCGGCCTGCCCGACTATCTGGACGACAGGTTCACCGACGCATGGCGCCGCGCCCCGGGGGGCTGGACACCGGAACGCGCCCTGGCCTTTGCCTATGGCGAACCGCCCGAATTCGACCCCGGCGCGGGCTATGACTATTCCAACACCAACTACCTGCTGGCCCAGCTGATCCTTGAACGCATCACCGGCCAGTCGCTCGACGCCGCGCTGCGCGCGCTGGTGCTTTCCCGCGCGGGCGCCAAACGCAGCACCATCGTCGGACTGCGTCCGCCGGGACCCGAGGACGCCGCGGGACTTGAACGCGGACGCGACATGCGCTGGCTTTATGCCAGCCCCGGCATGGGCGACGGCGGGCTTGTGGCACCGGCCGCGGACGTGGCCGCCGTGTTCCGCGCCCTCTTTGTCGACCGCACGCTCCTGCCCCGCGCAATGCTGGCGCGGATGCTCGCCGATCCGCTGGACGAAGGCTATGGAATGGGCATCGTTCTGTCGGACGAGCCGGGCCTTGGCCGCGTGCTCAGCCACTCCGGCGGCGATATCGGCTATTCGGCACACGCCCTGGCGTTTCCGGATGTCCCCGCGGTGGCCGTGATCTTGCGCGGAGACGAACATGCGGACGAGGACCTGCTGTTGCAGGCCCTCGACCTCGTTCTGGGCGACTAGGCACCGCGTCAGGCGCGGGCCAGCATGCCTTTGCCGCGCGCCAGTTCCGTCATCCGCTTTTGCAGCTTCTCGAACGCCCGCACCTCGATCTGGCGGATACGCTCGCGGCTGACGTCATAGACGCTCGACAGGTCCTCCAGCGTCACCGGCTGGTCCTGAAGGCGGCGCTGCACCAGGATGTCCTTTTCCCGGTCGTTCAGCACTTCCATTGCTTCGGACAGCAATTCGCGCCGAGCGGTCAGTTCGTCCTGCTCCTCATAGGCGGTGGCCTGGTCGGCGTCTTCGTCTTCCAGCCAGTCCATCCACTCGGTCGCGCTGTCGCCGTCGCTGCCCACCATCGCGTTGAGCGAGGCGTCGCCACCCGACAGACGCCGGTTCATGGAGATCACCTCGGCCTCGGTCACGCCAAGATCATGGGCGATCCTCTGGACGTTCTCGGGGCGCAGGTCGCCGTCCTCCAGCGCGCCGATGCGCGCCTTGGCCTTGCGCAGGTTGAAGAACAGCTTCTTCTGCGCGCTGGTGGTCCCCAGCTTCACAAGACTCCACGACCGCAGGATGTATTCCTGGATCGAGGCGCGGATCCACCACATGGCGTAGGTGGCAAGCCGGAACCCCTTTTCGGGGTCGAACCGCTTGACCGCCTGCATCAGGCCCACGTTCGCCTCTGATATCACCTCGGCCTGCGGCAGGCCGTAGCCGCGATAGCCCATGGCGATCTTGGCCGCCAGCCGCAGGTGGCTTGTGACCATGACATGCGCGGCCTCGGTGTCCTGATGGTCCACCCAGCGCTTGGCCAGCATGTATTCCTGTCCGGGTTCCAGCATCGGGAACTTGCGGATCTCCTGCAGGTAACGGTTCAGACCCTGCTCCGGCGACGGCGCGGGAAGATTGGCGTAATTCGACATGGTATGCCCCTCTCACTCCCTGATGTATCAAGGCTTAACATTATTTAGGGGCCGGCAAGCCCCGTTTCAAGACAGCGCTAACATCAAACTATGAATGAAGGATGGGAACCGGCCCGCCCAAGGTCCAGAGATGACATTCAAACTCACACCCTCGTGCGCGCGGGCGCAGCTTTGTTGCAGGCAAAGCCCCCAACCCATGCATTATCGCATATTATATCTGCCTTCTCAGCGGATTTCCATGCAAACCGCAACATGCGATGCCCTTGCCACCGCGAACAGCCACGCCAAGGAGCCTCCCATGCATGCCACAGCCCCCCTCTTCCGCCCCGCCGGCGCCGCATATCTCGTCATCATCGCCGCCGGGCTTTTCGCCGAACTGGGCGTGCGGATGCCGCTTTCGGTTCCCGGCGACCCCGCTGCCACCTGGGCCGCTGTTGCCACCAACCTGCCGCTCTTCCGGCTGGGGCTGGCCGCCGACGCCGTGATGATCCTCGCCGATATCGCGCTGGCGGTCCTTCTGTATGCCGTCTTTCGCGCCACCCAGCCGCAGGTCGCGCTGGCCGCGATGGCCTTGCGCCTGATCCAGGCCGCGATCATCGGCGCCAGCCTGCTTGCCCTTCTGGCCGTTCTTCTGCTGGTGGAACGTGGCACGCCCGCGCCCGACGCGCTTGTCCTGCTGATGGACCTGCACGCCCACGGCTATGACTTCGGACTGATCTTCTTCGGCGCCAACACGCTGCTGACAGCATGGCTCGCCTGCCGCTCCGGCCTCTTTCCGATGTGGCTTGCCGCACTCCTTCTCGGAGCCGGAGTCGTCTACCTTGTCGGCAGCTTCACCGCGTTGCTGGCGCCCGGCGTCAACGCGATGATCCAGCCCGCCTATGGCCTGCCGCTGATCGCGGAAACCGCCTTTGCGCTTATGCTCCTGCGCGGCGCCCGTCAGGTGGCCGTGCCCGCCTGAACGCGCAAGGCGGCTGCCAGCGCCACCATGTCCGCAGGCAGCGGCGCCTCGAACCGATGCGCCGCACCCGTCGCCGGATGCACAAAGCCCAGGACCGCCGCGTGAAGCGCCTGCCGGGGAAATCCCGCCGCCGCCTCTGCCGCCCCCGCACCCAGCGCCGCCGCCGAAACGCGGCGGCGGCCGCCATAGACCGGATCCCCCACCAGTCCATGCCCGGCATAGGCCATGTGCACCCGGATCTGATGCGTGCGCCCGGTTTCCAGCCAGCAACTGACCAGCGCCGCGGCCTGCGGCGTCCCGAACCGCTCGTCCACCCGCAAACGCGTCACCGCGTGCCGCCCGCCATGCGCCACCACCGCCTGCTTCTGCCGGTCGGTGCGGTGCCGGTCGAGCCGCGTGGCGATCCGGATCACGCCGCCCGCCTCGAACCCCACGCCCTCCAGCCCGGCCAGCCGCGGATCGCTCGCATCCGGCACCCCGTGACACACGGCAAGATAGACCCGCTCGGCCGTGTGCGCCGCGAACTGGTCGGCAAGCCCATGATGGGCGCGGTCGGTCTTGGCGGCCACCAGCACACCGCTCGTGTCCTTGTCGATGCGATGCACGATGCCTGGCCGCTTTTCTCCGCCCACGCCGGACAGGCTGTCGCCGCAATGGGCGATCAACGCGTTGACCAGCGTGCCCGCCTTCGACCCCGGCGCGGGATGAACCACCATGCCCGCGGGCTTGTTCACCACGATCAGGTCTGCGTCCTCGTACAGCACGTCAAGCGGGATGGCCTCGCCCGCAATCACGCTTTCCTCGGCCTCGGGGACGGCGATCTCGATCACATCGCCCTCGGTCACGCGCGCCCGCGCATCCTCCAGCACTACGCCGCCGCGCGTCACCGCGCCCTCGGCGATCAGCCGGGCCAGCCGTGAACGGCTCAGCGCCGCGGCCTCTGGCACGTCGCGCGCCAGTGCCTTATCAAGGCGCGCGGGCGGATCGGCGGCGATGACGACCCTTATGCAGGAGACGGGCATGGACGACACTCCGGGGCCGGACGCCGGCACGCTGAGGTTTCTGAAGACGCTGGTCACGGGCCTGACCGTGACGATGATCGCCGGGCTTCTAGTCCTGATCGTGCTGTTTGTCACCCGCTTCCCCGCGCCGCAGACACCCCTGCCCGACGCGATCACCCTGCCCGACGGCACCCGCGCCACCGCTTTCACGCAAGGCGCCACCTGGTATGCCATCGTCACCGAAGGAAACGAGATCCTGATCTACGGCCGCGACAGTGGCGAGATCGCGCAACGAATTGCGATCCTGCCCGGGGATTGACCCCGCCCAGGCACCGAAAATCCCCCAACTGGCGCCAATTTGGCCGCATTCCGCACGCAGCATCTTCTAATTGTTAGCCCGTACGCTGTCCCCAGTGCTCCAATACTGTCGACAAGAGGATGCCCCATGGCCGACGTCACCAATGGATACACCGGGCCGGTGCACGCCTGGCGCCCACGGCTTTTGCCCTTGGACATCTATCTGCCCATCGCGCACGGACGTGCGTTGGGTCTGCTTCTGGCGCTCGACGCGCTGGTGATCGGACTGCATGTCGCCACCGGTGTCCTGCTCCCCCGTATCCCGGAGATGCTCAATATAACGACCGAATTCGGGCTGGCCGAAAGCATCGGATACGCGAAATGGATGGCGATCATCGCGGTCCTTCTGATGGCCTGGTCCATCACCGGCAGCCGGGTGCTCTTTCCGTTCGCGGTGATCTTCGCCGTGATGCTGGCCGATGACATGCTGCAACTGCACGAACATATCGGCCACCGCCTTGCGGCCCGGCAACTCGCGCCCGCCATCGGCCCGCTCCGCCCGCACGAGGTCGGAGAGATCATCGGCTATGCCGCGCTGTTCCTGCCCCTGATGCCGCCGCTTCTGCGTGCCTGGTCACTCAGCGGGAAACGGGGCGAGCATCTGACAGGCTCGCTTCTCGGGCTTATCCTGCTCTTCGGCGTGTTCGGCGTGGTGATCGACGCCCTGCATCCCGTCTTCGGCGGCACCCGCATTGCCGACGCGCTGCTCTATCTCGTGGAAGACGGCGGCGAGATCGTGGTCTCCAGCCTGATCCTCGCCCATGTGCTGGCGATCTGGACCGCGGCTCAGCCCGCGCCGCCGCGCGACTGAAGCACGCCGCCGCGCGACAGCCCCACGCAAAGCCCCGCCATCACGAAGAAGAACGCGCCAAGGTTCGGCGTGCTGCCGGTCAGAAGCGCGTTCAGCCACAGCGCAAGGCACAGCGCCTTCAGCCCGCCCACCGTGGCGTCGCGCAGGCTGTCGCCGGTCCGCGCCGGCTGCAACAGGACAGAGCCGAGGAGGACCAGGAACAGCCCCGTGCCGATCACCCCGATGCTGCCAAGGCTCGCCAGCAGCCAGCTTGATGCGCGCACGCTGCCAAGCCCCGCGCCCACGCCCAGCGTGTCGGTGAAATTGCGGAACGCCTGCGTGTTCCAACTCATCCGCTCCACGCCCGACTCGGTGTCGAGCTTGGTAAACAGCGCCCGGTCAAGAAACGCCTGCAAACCCTCGGACAGCTGATAGGCGACCCCCAGCGCGATCAGCGCGAACCACACCACCCCGATCCCCAAGAGAAAGATCGACGCCCCCCGCCGCGACACGTCGGGCCTGAGCCCTGCGAGCAGGTGATAGGCCCCATAGCTGACCAGATAGACCGCCAGCGCCACATAGGCCCCCGAAGAGGTCGACCGCAGCAGCAGCAGAAGGCTGACCGCCAGAAGCGCGCCGGTATAGCGCGTGCGCGGCCCGGCGACCCAGACGTGCAGCCAGAACGCGAACAGCGCCAGCGAAAACGCGCCAAAGGCCGAGGCTTCGGGAAATCCGCCAATCATCCGCTTCATCCCTGCCATCGCGTGATCGACAAGGATCGCGTAATTCGCCGTGCGGATCGGCTCCATCAGCACCTGTAGCCCGGCGGAAAAGGTCAGCACGTCCAGCCAGCCCAGGATGAAATGCACCACCGTCGCCAGCGCCATGCCCCGCAGGATCAGCCGCGCATCGGGCGTCATCCGCACAAGCGTGGCGAAGGTCGCGAACCCCAGCGCCGCGATGGTCAGCGTGAAAAGCTGCGTGATGTTGCCCGTGCCGGGGCGCAGCGGGATCGATACGATCCCGCTGTCATTGGCCGACCGCGACAGGCTGAACACCTCGGTCGCGCCCGAAAACAGCGCCGGCGCGAAGATCGCCGAGAAGGCGCAATAGGCCCACAGCAGCAGCAGGATGAACCCCGGCGCCCAGGGCCGCAGCGTGCCGGCGAACCGCGCCGCCCCGTCGGCCGACAGGATGAGCAGTGCAAAGGCCGTCAGGATCGCCATGTCCTTCAGCCCGATCGACGCGCCGCCCAGCGCCGGCAGGTTGAACGCCGCCGCCGCCCCGAAGGGCGCGATCAGGAAAAACGCCCACAGCCCCCGGCGCGGCCCCTGCGCCAGAAACACCCCGATCGCGATCAGGGCCAGCAATGTGCTTGGCAGTATCTGCATCGACGCGCCCGGCCACGCACCTCACAAGGGTGCGCCCCGGTGTTACGCCATGCCGGCGCGCCGGTCCATCCGCACGCGGCCCGCGCCGGCTACAGCGTGGTCCAGCCGTAATACCAGCCGTAATCCCAGTGCGCGTCGTCGTAGAAGACCCAGACCCAGCCGTCGTAGGGCGCCCATGACCACGTCCAGCCCGCAGCCCAGGCCCAGGACCAGCCCCACCCCCAGCTCCACGACCAGCCGTAATCCCACCGCCAGGACCAGCCGTAATCCCAGTTCCAGTCCCAGCCGAAGTCCCAGCGCCACCACCAGCCGTTGTCCCATGTCCACGACCAGTCGATGACCCAGCCGCCGCCCGCCCAGCCCCAGGCCCATGACCAGTCGTAGTGCCAGCCGTAAGACCAGTCGACATGCCAGCCATACGTCCAGTCGATGTGCCAGCCCCAGGCCCAGTCCACGTGCCAGCCATACGCCCAGTCCATATGCCAGCCGAAGGACCAGTCGATCGACCAGCCATAGTCCCAATCGACGATCCAGCCGTATTCCGACTGCCAGCCTGCGGGATCAATGTGCCAGCCAAAAAACCAGCCCGCGATCTCGGTTCCCGGTTCGGCGGTGGTCAGGTTGAAGGTGACGGTATCGGTGCCCTGCGGGTAACCCGGCTGGCCATCGGTGACCTGCACGCTCAGCTGCGACACCCCTTCGACGTCGTCGGCCTGTATCCAGATATCCTCCGGATCGACGTTCCACAGTTCCGTGCCGGAGCGAACGAACCTGCCGGCATACCAGAAGTTCAGATCGCCGTCGGTGTCATAAAGGGTCAGGCCCGCCAGCGGTTGTCCGTTATAGTCCCAGTAATCCAGAACCTCGCTCAACTGTATCCACTCATCCGGCGCCAGCACGACATCCTCGACACTCAGGTCCGGCGGTGTGTTGATAATGTTGAAGCCCACTGGCAGCGATTTGATGTCGATCCCCCCGTTTCCGTCCGTAACGAGGTAGGAAAAGTTGAACGTGTACAACTCGCCGTTCGTCTGTATGACGCCCGGTTCATCGCGGATCTCCAGCACAAACGCCCCGGTCTCATAGATGGTGATGTATATCCCGCCGCCCAGATCGATGGCCTCGCCATAGACGACGGGCTGCCCCTCGATACTGACCACGGTCAGCGTGTCGCCCTCCGCATCCGTCGAGGCGCCAAGCAGGTTCCCGGTGGCCGGGTCATCGAAAGAGATGACAACGCCGAAACGGATGTCCTCGTCCGGCGAGGTGAAATCCACCACCGGCGCATCGTTCACCCCGTCCGAGGTTATCGTCGCCGTGGCGGTGTCGGTGCCGCCCAGCCCGTCCGACACCTCGTAGGTGATGACATCCACCGCCGCGTCGCCGGTGCCCAGATAGTCCTGCCGCCCCACCGGGTCGTAGACATAGCTTCCGTCGGCGCTGACCATGATCCGCGCGCCGGACGCCAGGAGGATCCACTCTCCCACATCCGCCGCCTGACCGTTGACGGCCGTCACCGTCACCGCGTTCTGGTCGGCACCGCCGCCGTTGTCGGCGAAAAGGCTGCCCGACAAGAGGGTGTCCTCGTCAGTGACAAGGACATCGTCGTTCGCGACGGGTCCAGTCATGGCCAAGGCCTCTATGCTGGCCGCAAAAGGTATTCAGCGGCAATGGGGAAAGTCTACAGCCCTGCCCCCAACAATCAACCCATGGCAGACCTGCGGGGCGGTACATCGCTAAACCTCCGTTTATGCATCAAATTCAAAGGTTTATTTTTGCGCTCCGAATGGCGTGGTCACGGAAATGCCGTCAAGAGGCCGGTCGGCGGTCACGATCTGCGCCTTGATCGGCCCGGTGAGTCATCCGGCGGGCCCGTCCCTCGTCCGCCGGCCCTTATCAGGAGACCGCCATGATCGTTGGAGCCGCCATTGGAGTTTTCACCGCCTGCGTCGCGTTCGACATCCCCGCCCCCGCCGCCGGCGCAATCGCGCTGGTGGCCGGGGCCATGACCTATATCGCGTTCGGCGCGACCTGAGAGGCGTGGCAAGGTGGGATGGTACCGCCTCCCCGGCTTGAACGGGGGACCTCTGGATCCACAAACAAAATTCGCCCCAAAACAGCGCCGAACAAGTCCAAACGTCCCGCCGAGAAAAATCCCTTCAGAATCTTGTAATTGCGCGACGTGTTCTCCAATGTGACTAACACGGGGTAACAGCCCAAAACACCGGAATCTGTTACCCCAGCGTTACCCCGGCGGACCTTTGGATTGTGCTGGGGGACCACTGGATATGCCCCTGGAGGACCGTTGGACATGGCAAGAGCACTCACGACAAAGGCGGTGGAAGCGGCGAAACCCGACCCCGCCCGACGCCTCGAAATCCCCGATCCGGCTTTGTCCGGGCTCTAACTGGTCGTGCAGCCAAGCGGCGCGAAATCCTGGGCGCTCCGCTACCGCTTCGCGGGCAAACCTAAGAAGCTGACGCTGGGCCGCTGGCCGATCCTTGGCGTGGCCGCCGCCCCGAAGGGCGCGATCAGGAAAAACGCCCACAGCCCCCGGCGCGGCCCCTGCGCCAGAAACACCCCGATCGCGATCAGGGCCAGCAATGTGCTTGGCAGTATCTGCATCGACGCGCCCGGCCACGCACCTCACAAGGGTGCGCCCCGGTGTTACGCCATGCCGGCGCGCCGGTCCATCCGCACGCGGCCCGCGCCGGCTACACCGTGGTCCAGCCGTAATACCAGCCGTAATCCCAGTGCGCGTCGTCGTAGTAGACCCAGACCCAGCCGTCGTAGGGCGCCCATGACCACGTCCAGCCCGCAGCCCAGGCCCAGGACCAGCCCCACCCCCAGCTCCACGACCAGCCGTAATCCCACCGCCAGGACCAGCCGTAATCCCAGTTCCAATCCCAGCCGAAGTCCCAGCGCCACCACCAGCCGTTGTCCCATGTCCACGACCAGTCGATGACCCAGCCGCCGCCCGCCCAGCCCCAGGCCCATGACCAGTCGTAGTGCCAGCCGTAAGACCAGTCGACATGCCAGCCGTACGTCCAGTCGATGTGCCAGCCCCAGGCCCAGTCCACGTGCCAGCCATACGCCCAGTCGATATGCCAGCCGAAGGACCAGTCGATCGACCAGCCATAGTCCCAATCGACGATCCAGCCGTATTCCGACTGCCAGCCTGCGGGATCAATGTGCCAGCCAAAAAACCAGCCCGCGATCTCGGTTCCCGGTTCGGCGGTGGTCAGGTTGAAGGTGACGGTATCGCTGAACTGCGTGGAATGCGGCAGCACCGTGCCATCGGTGACCCGCACGCTCAGCTGCGACACCCCTTCCACGTCGTCGGCCTGTATCCAGATATCCTCCGGATCGACGTTCCGCAGTTCCGTGCCGGAGCGAACGAACCTGCCGGCATACCAGAAGTTCAGATCGCCTTCGGTGTCATAAAGGGTCAGGCCCGCCAGCGACTGCCCGTTATAGTCCCAGTAATCCAGAACCTCGCTCAACTGTATCCACTCATCCGGCGCCAGCACGACATCCTCGACACTCAGGTCCGGCGGTGTGTTGATATTGTTGAAGCCCACTTGCAGCGATTTGGTGTCGATCCCCCCGTTTCCGTCCGTAACGAGGTAGGAAAAGCCCAGCGTGGCCATCTCGCCGTTCGTCTGTATGACGCCCGGTTCATCGCGGACCTCCAGCACAAACGCCCCGGTCTCATAGATGGTGATGTATATCCCGCCGCCCAGATCGATGGCCTCGCCATAGACGACGGGCTGCCCCTCGATACTGACCACGGTCAGCGTGTCGCCCTCCGCATCCGTCGAGGCGCCAAGCAGGTTCCCGGTGGCCGGGTCATCGAAAGAGATGACGACACCATAGCGGGGATCCGAGTCCGGCGAGGTGTACCCCACCACCGGCGCATCGTTCACTCCGTCCGAGGTTATCGTCGCCGTGGCGGTGTCGGTTCCGCCCAGCCCGTCCGACACCTCGTAGGTGATGACATCCACCGCCGCGTCGCCGGTGCCCAGATAGTCCTGCCGCCCCACCGGGTCGTAGACATAGCTTCCGTCGGCGCTGACCATGATCCGCGCGCCGGACGCCAGGAGGATCCACTCTCCCACATCCGCCGCCTGACCGTTGACGGCCGTCACCGTCACCGCGTTCTGGTCGGCACCGCCGCCGTTGTCGGCGAAAAGGCTGCCCGACAAGAGGGTGTCCTCGTCAGTGGCAAGGAAATCGTCGTTCGCGACGGGTCCAGTCATGGCCAAGGCCTCCATGCTGGCCGCAAAAGGTATTCAGCGGCAATGGGAAAAGTCTACAACCCTGCCCCCAACAATCAACCCATGGCAGACCTGCGGGGCGGTACATCGCTAAACCTCCGTTTATGCATCAAATTCAAAGGTTTATTTTTGCGCTCCGAATGGCGTGGTCACGGAAATGCCGTCAAGAGGCCGGTCGGCGGTCACGATCTGCGCCTTGATCGGCCCGGTGAGTCATCCGGCGGGCCCGTCCCTCGCCCGCCGGCCCTTATCAGGAGACCGCCATGATCGTTGGAGCCGCCATTGGAGTTTTCACCGCCTGCGTCGCGTTCGACATCCCCGCCCCCGCCGCCGGCGCAATCGCGCTGGTGGCCGGGGCCATGACCTATATCGCGTTCGGCGCGACCTGAGAGGCGTGGAAAGGTGGGATGGTACCGCCTCCCCGGCTTGAACGGGGGACCTCTGGATCCACAATCCAGCGCTCTAACCAACTGAGCTAAGGCGGCACGCTGGCGCGGAAATACCCAAGGGTCCGCCGCATTGCAAGGGGTCAGAGAGGCAATTCCCAGCTCTGCTCGACAAGGTCCACGCCGAACGAGCGTACGGGCCGGGCCCCTGTCAGCACAAAGCCATGCGCCGCATACAGCGCACAGGCCGCCCGGTGGCTCTCATGCGTCCAAAGCGTCAGCCGGGCGAACCCGCGGGCCCGCGCATGGCTGATGCAGGCCGCCAGCAGCCGCTTGCCCAGCCCCGAGCCGCGCGCTTCGGGCTCCACCAGGAACAGCCTCAGCTTGGCGGTCGCGTCGTCCGCCCGCACACAGAAGATCGACCCCAGCCGCCGCCCGTCCCGCCATGCGATCCATGCCCTGTCGGTCGCCGGGTTCCGCTCTCGCAGGTACCGCACCAGGATCTCGGCGACCAGCGGCTCGAACGTGTCGTCGAACCCTTCCTCGCGGGCATAAAGCTCGGCATGGCGCTGGATCAGCCAGCCGGCGTCGCCGATGGCGATGTCGTGCAAGGTGATCGCGCCGTCTTCCATCCCCCGATCCTCGTCCAGCGTCCGGCCCCTTGCAAGCGCCGTCAGGCTTGCCAGCCCCCGCCTTTCGCCCTATCCCCACGATCTGGCAAACGGAGACGACGCCATGGGCATCGACAAGGAAAGCGACCTCGCCGCCAATCTGCAGATCGGCCCGACGTCACTGGGTATGGTCCGCATCTACGTCGAGGCCGAGGGCCTCGAACTGCCGCTCGACTTCGACCCCGAAGAGGCCGAGGAGATCGCCGAGGAAATCCGCGCCGCCGCCGCCCGCGCCCGCAAGGTCAAGCCGCGCAAATAGGGCACGACCAAGGCGCGCGCCACGATATCTTCTCCCGGTTTCCGCACCAATAACCTCAATTGGTCGCTTTTGGCGACTAAACCTGCCGGCGGGGTCGATCAAGGCGGCCGTCATGCCCGTGTGTGTGGCGCCGCCCGGTGACAAATTACGGGGTTTGGTAGTATGCCGCTGGAGACAGAGACAACGACATCGCTGATCGACGGGCGACCGGCGACCCTGGAATCCACCGTCGACACCGAGATGGACGATTCGATGGAATATTCCGTCAGCGTCACGACAGAGGGCGTCACGCAGGACGTCAACATCGCGCTGGTGATCGACGTCTCGGGATCAACGCGCGACTCCTCTGGCAGCGACGTGGATGGCGACGGCGATATCGACACCGTGCTGGAGGCACAGATCATCGCCGCCCAGACCCTGTTTCAAAGCCTGATCGACGCCGGATACTCCGGCGACGAGGTAGAGGTCACCCTGGTGACCTACAACGGCAGCGGCAGCGTCGAGGGCACCTTCACCCTCGACGATCAGGCGGCGTTCGACGCCGCGCTGGCCGGGCTCGGATCGGGCGGGCAGACCAATTTCGACGACGCCCTCGACACCGTGATAGAAGCCTGGGAGGCCACGCTCACCGACGGCGACCCCGACAACGACGTCGAGGCAGCGGACACCAATCACGTCATCTTCCTGTCCGACGGGCGCGCTACCGGCAGCACGGACTTCACCTCGGAACTGGCCATCATCGAGGGCACGTTCAACGGCTCCATCTCGGCCATCGGGGTCGGCGCCAACAGCGAGCTTGACGATCTGAACCTTCTCGACACCACCGGCGGTGCCGTTCAGGTCACCAACGTGGCAGAGCTTGTGGATGCCATCGTGGCGCCGCCCCCGCCGCTGTCGGAACTGACGGAACTGGAAATCTTCGTCGACGGGGTCAGCTACGGCGTGCTCACACCGGGGGACGGCACACTGATCACCACGCCGCTTGGCTACCGCGTGCCCGATGGCGCCATCACCGGCTATCCCTACGTCAACGGCGACGTTGTCGACGTGTCCTTCGTGGCCACGTTCGAGAACGGCCAGACGCTGGGCACCACCCACAGCGTGACGATGACGGGCATCATCTGCTTTGTCACAGGCACGCTGATCCGCACCGCGACCGGCTATCGCCCCGTAGAGACCATAGCGCCCGGCGACGTGGTCTGGACACGCGCGGGCCACCTGCCGGTGGTCTGGACCGGCAACACCTCGGTCACTGCCGGGATGCTGCGGGGCGATCCGGCCCTGCGCCCGGTGCGCATCCGTCAGGATGCCTTCGGCCCCGGACAGCCCTTTGCCGACCTTCTCGTGTCGCCGCAGCACCGTCTGTGGGTCGACGACTGGCGGGTCGAGGTTCTGCTTGGCTTCGAGGGCGGCGCGCTGGCCGCCGCCGGCGCGCTGGTGGACGGCCAGCGCATCCTGCGCGACACCCCGGAGCATGACATCACCTATCACCATATCGCGCTGGCCACGCATGAGGTGCTCGACAGTCAGGGGCTGCTGTCCGAAAGCCTCGATCCCGCCGCGCGCGACCTGCATCATCTGCCCGTTTCCCTGCGCACTGACCTGTCGCGCCACCTGCCCGGCAGCCCGCACGTGCCCGCCCTGCCGCGCCTGCGCCGGCACGAGGGCGCGCTGTGGATCGCCAGCATCCAGGGCATGGCCGACCGGGTCGGGCACGACACGCCCTAGAGACCCGGATCAGGCTTGGATCACGCGACAAGCGCCCCTTTCCCCGCATCGCCAATCCCAAGTGCCCGATCGGTTCAGAACGCCGGAACCAGATACCCGGCGTGCACTTGGACCGCCTGTGCAGTCGTCGTTGCGGGGTTGTGGAAGAACATATTCGGGACGGTGGCGGCCCGATCACCAAAGCGGCCCGGGACAAGCGCCGGGCGGTGGCACACAAGCTTCACCCGGTGTCGCTATACCGCGTGAACCCAGATCTCTGCCTCTGGTTCATGCGGGGCCCGCGTTCCGTGCGTGACGGCCCCAAGCCGTTTCGCCACGCCCTGCGATCGCGTGTTCCGCCGGTCGATGTAGCTGTGAAGACGGTCAAACCCCAGATCCTCGCGTGCCCATGTCCTGACGGCCCCTGCGGCCTCGGTGGCAAAGCCCTGTCCCTCGGCGCCTTCGAAAAGATGCCACGCCAGTTCCACGTCGGGCCAATCGGAATGCCGGATCAGGCCCACCCGCCCGACAGGCTGCCCCGTCCGCCGCTCGACGACCGTGAAGAAACCGAAGCCGTGCCAATGCCAGTGGCCGATGCCGGTCAGGAACCCGAACCAGGCCTGTTGCGCGGTGGTCGTTTCCCCCTGCGCCTTCATCGACGGGGCAGAGGTCATGAACCGGGTGAACCCCGGCAGATCGCCGCGTTCGGGCCCGCGCAGCAGCAACCGCCGGGTCGCGAGGGTCGGGGCGTCCGTCAGGTCCGTCATCGCGGGGTCCTGCGGTCGCGGGCCCCGATGCCCGACCGGATCGCCGGGCTTGTCCCACCGGACGCCGCCACCCGTCAGCCCATCCCCCGGCCCGCCAGCGACAACTCGGGGTCCCGCGCCGCCTGCCAGCGCAGCGCGGCGTGACGCGCGAACATCTGCATCACCTTCTTGCGCCGGGCCGGGGCCAGCTTGTCCTCGGGGGCCATGCGCAGGATCTCGGCGTCATAGGCGTCGGCCACGATAAGCCCGGTGCCCTCCGGCAGGATCTCGGTCGGAAACGCCTCGTCCACGGCCCAGAAATAGCGGTCGCACCAGTCGAGGTACCCCTGCCACTTGCGGTCCGAGGTAAAATCGGTGCGGCTCGACTTGCACTCGATCACCCAGATCTCACCCCTGGGGCCCAGCGCCATCACGTCCACCCGCAGCCCCGGCGCGGGCACCAGTTCCTCGACCGTCACGAAATCATGGCCCAGCAGATGCCGGCACACGCCACGCGCCAGCAACTGGCCGGGGCGCGGCGATGGAAGGGGCGGCGTGTCGGCACGGTCCTCGGGCATGGGCCAAGCATGAACAATCCGTGAACAAAAAGCAAGCTGCCCGGATCGACGATCCCCCTTGCCGCGCCCCGCCCGGCGGCATACCTAGAAGAGCGGCGGGTACTGCCCTTCTCGTGCCGGGGTCAAATTCCGGTGGCCTTAATCATACCCGAGGGAGCTGGCTCTGCCAGGGTCGTGGCCTTGGTACCTGGCGCCCACCTGTACTCACAGGCTCTCGGGAATTCGTTGCCCCTACGGTTGCCTGGTGGTCCCGCCGCACCAATCCCCTGCAACCCGGACCCTTGACCGCCGTCAGCGCGGGGCGTTCCGCGTCTCGACCCGGACGGGCACCGGTACGGTGGCGTGCTGCGGCGCGCGCGTTCCGCGATCCCCGTCATCCTTCCGCTCGGCCATCCGCATCACCGAGATGCCGAACTGCACGCCCGAAAAGACGATCCCGTGGAACATCACCAGCAGGAACACGGCCAGCGGCCCCTCTGGCGTGGCGGTCACGAGGTGCCACAGGTTCGCGACGTTGAACCACAGAAGCATTGCCACGAAAGCCACCGCGATGGCGAACCCGATCAGGGTCTGGCGGATGTAGAGACGGACGAGATTCGGCATGTCGGCTCTCCTTTGTCACCACACAACCTAGCAACTGCCGCGCCGGGTAAAAGGGGCAAGCCGCCCCCCTGCGACATCCCGCGCATCGCCCCTTCCCTTCCCCGCCCCGACGCGGCACCAAGGGCCATGCGCCTTGTCCTTCTGACCGCCCTCGTGATGACGGCCTTCGCGGCCAACTCGCTTCTGAACCGCGCCGCGCTGACGGGCGGGGGCACCGACGCGCTGGCCTTCGCGGCGATCCGGCTGGCGGCGGGCGCGGCGGCGCTGGCCGCGCTTGTGCTTGCCACGCGCGGCAGGGCGGCGCTGGGCGCGGCGGCGGGCGTCATCGGGCCGTTGTCGCTTCTGGCCTACATGCTGGGGTTCTCGCTGGCCTACCGGACCCTCGACGCGGGACTGGGCGCGCTGATCCTGTTCGGCACGGTACAGCTGACCATGTTCGGCGGCGGCCTGATCGCCGGAGAGCGCCCGCCGCCCGCGCGCTGGACGGGCGCGGCGCTGGCGCTGGCGGGCCTCGGCTGGATGGTCTGGCCCTCTGGCCCGGTGCAGGTGCCGTTGGGTGCGGCGGCGCTGATGGCGGCGGCGGGCATCGGCTGGGGGGTCTATTCCCTGCATGGCCGCCGCGCCGCGGATCCCCTTGCGGCCACGGCGATGAATTTCCTTCTCGCGACGCCCGCCGCCGTCGCGCTTCTCCTGCTGCCCGGCGCCGCGCCCCGCGCCGACCCGGCGGGCGTGGCCCTGGCACTGGCTGCCGGGGCGCTGACCTCGGGCCTTGGCTATGCGCTCTGGTACGCGGTGCTGCCGCGCCTCCTGCCCTCGGCGGCGGCGCTGGCGCAACTGACCGTGCCGGTGATCGCGCTTGCGGGGGGCGCGCTGGTCCTCGCCGAACGCATCGCCCCGGCCACGGCCCTTGCGGCCGGGCTTGTGCTGGGCGGCGTCGCGCTTGGCCTTCTGTTCGGGCAGCGCCGTCGCGACGTGTGATGTTGAGCACGGAACCGGTGGCCCGTTGTGCTAGCCTTCACTGGCAACACGAGAGGACCGGCTATGTCGCACCATCACAGCCAGGCAGGTGCCCTGATCGACCACCTCGGGCGCGCCTTCGGATGCGAGCTTTCCCTCGACGTCAACAACGAGGCGGCCTTTTCCGTCAGGGGAGATATGGTGATCGTGCTTGCCGCCTCGGATCACGCCCCGCTCATCATGCTGGAGGCGCGGCGCGGCGACCTGCCCCGGCGCGATGCCGACATGCTGCTGGGCATCCTCGCCCTCAATGCGGCCGAAGACATCGGCAGCGCCTGCGTGGCCTATGACATTGCCGACGCCGCGCTTGCGGTCCGGCAGATGGTCCAGACCGACGGCCTGGACCAGCAGCAGTTCGTCAACGTGGTGAACCGCATGATCGAGCGCGCGACCTGGGCGTTCGAACAGATCGACGCACTTGCCGCGCGCGTCCCGGGCCCCGCCGCGCCCCGCGCAACGACACAGCCACCCGCATCCGCCCCCACAGACCAGGCGGACATCATCCTGCGGCTCTAGACCTCGAGAGGAGGACGCACATGATCGAGAAACCCGGAGTAGGCGGCATCACCACGGTGACCGGCACGCAGACCGACACCGTCGCCCCACTGCGCGACGACATCGAGGCCGTGGACGTGCCCCGGGGCGGGATCGACGTTCCGAACCAGGGCGACAACGCCCCCGTGCAGCAACGCGACCTGAGCGCGCATCCGCTCACCACCCAGATCACCGGCAAGCGCGACGCCATCCTCGACAACCTTCCGCCAGAGCTTCAGGACAAGCTGCAGCAGCGCATCTCGGATGGCGATGTGACGGCCAGGGATCTCAAGAGCCTGCTCCACTTCGGCTATTTCTCGCAGGGCAACACCACGGCCGAATCGCGCGTCGCGATCCGCAGCATCCTGGCCGCCCATGTCGCCGAAGGCGGTTCGATCGAATCGGCCGGGGTGCTCAAGGCCATCCTGAAGGCCGGCAGGACCAATGCGCCGATCCACGCCGTGCCCGAACTCAAGCAGGCCCCCACGCTTGCCGTCACCGTCGCGCTCGTCAACAACTCCGCCGTGAAGGGGGAAAACGACGCCTTCGTTCAGCGTGCAAAGCCCGACAAGCTCGACCTGCTCTCGCAGGTCGTTCAGGGCTTTCCCGACGACCCCGGGCGCGCCGGCAAGCACGAATACGCCGACTCGAACGTCACCGTGTCGCGCAACGACCAGGGCAAGATGCATGTCTCCTTCGCCAATGTCGGCTTCACCGGGGCCCCGAAATCGGATCAGGTCCTGACCGCGACGCAGGTGGGCCAGCTGGAGGCCCTGTTCAAGGAAACCGTGGACGTTCCCTACACCAAGATGAACGCCACGATGCAGATGCTGACCCACTTCCGGGCGCACCAGTCCGACGAGCCGCCCATGACGATGGCAGAGGCCCACAAGACCTTCACCTTCGACGGCGACAGCGCGTGCCGCGAATACGGCGCCGGCAACTGCCTGTCGCTGGCCCAGCAGCTTTCGGTGAAACTGACCGAGCAAGGGGTAGAGCACGTGACCTCGGGCACCTATTCATCCGGGCTGTGCTGGCAGCCCAACGCCGAGGGCACCAAGACGTCCCTTCCCGGTCAGGCGCAGGCCAGCGGCGCAAACACCCATTGTGACGTGATCGTGCCCTACAAGACCGAGACCGGCGAGGATCGCGTGCTCGTGCTCGTGCCCGGCATGGGCGTATCCGAGAAGGAAGACGGCCACAGCAAGTATTTCGAGAACCTGACCCCGCAGGAACTTGAAGGCAAGTTGCAGGGCGGCAAGCGCCTTCAGGCCAACGGCGACAGCGTCGACGTCGGGCAGGTCCAGAAGACCTCGCTGGGCTACATGACCAACCTTCAGATGCTGAACACAAAGCAGGAGGTGAAGGAAAAGTCGCTGTTCGGTGTCGACCTGATCGGCGGCAAGATCTACCTCAACACCCAGGCCACGACCGACGTTGGCCTGCGCCCGGAAGGCACCGCGCGCGGCGCCTCGATCGACATCCAGCACGTGATGGCCAACCCCGACGAGATGATGACGCTGGAATACACCTTCGACGGAACCGGGGACAAGATCGAGATGACCAAGCTGGAGGCGCTGACCGCCTTCCTCGAATTCGTCGCGATCGAGTTCGACCAGCCCGACGATTTCGTCCCGAACGTCCTTACGCTGGCCGCCAACCTCGACGACTACCGCAACGCCGTGCTCTGGCCAGAGACGATCGCGTTCCACCAGAAAGAAGGAAACCTGTGATGCCGGACAAGCTCAGGATAATGACCGGCGCGGGCGAGCGCACCGTTGATCGCGCGCGCATGAGGGACCTGGCCCGGCGGCTGAAAGCCGCAAGCGATGCCGGCAAGGCGGATCCCGCCGCGCTCTTCGCCGGGGCGGGGCTTGCCACCCTCGGCGAACCGATTCCCGCCGACCTCGAACCCGATCCCGGCGCGCCGGGGCCCGTGGACGACACCGGCGCCTGACCGATCCACCCCCGGGCGGCCGGGCGTCAGAACGCTTCGGGACGGGCCTCTCTTGCCATGTGGTCCAGAACGGCATTCACGAACTTGGGCTCGCGGCCATCGGGAAAGAACGCCTTGGCGACGTCCACGAACTCGGTGATCACCACCTTGGGCGGGGTCTTGGCCTCGGTCAGCTCGGCACCTGCCGCGCGGAACAGCGCCCGCAGCGTCGGGTCGATCCGCGCGATGGGCCATTTCGCCACCAGCGCACGGTCGGTCATCTGGTCGATCCGGCCCTGATAGTTCACCGCCCGGTCAACCAGCGCCCGAAACAGGTCGACGTCGCCCTCGGCCATCTCGTCACCGTCATAGGACGCGCCGAAGCGGTAATCCTCGAACTCTCGGGTGATCGCCTCGGCCGTCTGGCCAGAGGCTTCCATCTGGAACAGCGCCTGCACGGCATAAAGCCGCGCCGCCGCCTTCATCTGGCGCTTGGGCGTGCCGGTCATGCGATGTCGGACCCCGTGCCACCAGCGACCTGGTATTCGCCCGCCGCCGGCTTGAAGCCGACGCCGCGCGTGGCCTTGCCCCACCTGCGGCCCAGCGCGATCAGGTGCAACGCCGCCGCTGCCGCGCCGCCGCCCTTGTCCTGCCCGCCCGGATCGGAGCGCACCACGGCCTGATCTCGGTTTTCCACCGTCAGGATGCCGTTGCCGATGCAGCAGCCCTGCAGGTTCAACAGCATCAGCCCGCGAGAGCTGTCGTTGCACACCGTGTCGTAATGCGTCGTCTCGCCCCGTATGATGCAGCCCAGCGCGACATAGCCGTCGAAGTTCGACAGCCGGTGCGCCGTGGCCACCGCGCCCGGAACCTCCAGCGCGCCGGGCACCTCGACGATCTCATGCGTGGCGCCGGCCTTCTCCAGCACGGCAACCGCGCCCGCGACCAGATCGTCGGCGATGTCCTTGTAGTAGGGCGCCACGACGATCAGCACCTTCACCGGGTCGGCGAAGGCGGGCAGGTCCAGCACGTGATGGGTTTCGGTTCCGGCCATTGGATCAGTCCTTGGGTATGCGCCGGGTGCCCTCGATGGACAGCCCGTAGCCTTCAAGCCCCACCACCTTTGGCGTGGGCGAATTGGTCAGCAGGATCAGCCGCGACAGGCCCAGCGACGACAGGATCTGCGCCCCCAGCCCGTATTGCCGCAGCGTCTGGGGAGAGGCGGCATCCTCGGTCACCAGCTTCATATGCGTGTCGCGCAAGAGCACCAGCGCCCCGCGCCCTTCCTCTGCGATCACCCGCATGGCGTTGCCGAACTCGCGCGACCGGCCCGGCCCGCCCAGCCCCGCCATGTCCAGCAGCGGATCCAGCGTGTGCATCCGCACCAGCACCGGCTCGGCCGAGCCGATGTCGCCCTTGATGAGGACGATATGCTCGGCCCCCTGCGTCTCGTCGCTGTAGATCCGCATGGTCCAGTCGCCGCCGAACTCGCTTTGCACGATGCGCTCCTCGGCCACGCGCACAAGGTTGTCGTGGCGCCGGCGATAGGCGATCAGGTCGCTGATCGTGCCGATCTTCAGCCCGTGCCGCTGGGCGAAGGCCACGAGGTCGGGCAGCCGCGCCATCTCGCCGTCGTCCTTCATGATCTCGCAGATCACGCCCGAGGCGTTCAGCCCCGCAAGCCGCGCCACGTCCACCGCCGCCTCGGTATGGCCCGCGCGCACCAGCACGCCGCCCTCGCGCGCGCGCAGCGGAAACACATGCCCCGGCGTCGCAATGTCGGACGCGCCACGCGTCGGGTCGATCGCCACCGCCACCGTGCGCGCCCGGTCCGCCGCCGAAATCCCCGTCGTCACCCCTTCGCGCGCCTCGATCGAAACGGTGAAGGCCGTTTCGTGCCGCGACGAGTTGTAGGACGCCATCAACGGCAGCCCCAGCGCGTCGATCCGCGGCCCCGGCAGCGCAAGACAGATCAGCCCCCGCCCGTGAATGGCCATGAAGTTGATCGCGTCCGGCGTCGCCATCTGCGCCGGAATCACCAGGTCGCCCTCGTTCTCGCGGTCCTCGTGGTCGACAAGGATGAACATGCGCCCGTTGCGCGCATCTTCGATGATGTCCTCGATCGAGGAAATCGCGTCGTGCCAGTCTTCCTCGACCGGTCCGGGCTGTTCGTATGTCATCGGAAGACCTCTTTGCCGTCGCGCGCCAGATAGCCCATGCCGCCGGGCTTGACCAGTGCCGGTCAGACCTTGCGCCGCGCCAGCCCGGCGCGGATGCAGTCGTTGAAGCGCGGCGCGAAGAAGGCGGCGAAGGCGCGCACCTCGGGGCGGCGCCACGGTGGGCTGCGACATCCCAAGCACCCGCGATGCCTTCTCCAGCGAACGCGACGTGCAGAACATGATACTGCTTTCCCCCGGTATCTTCTGACAGCTGGCATCTGACGCACCGGAACATTTTCCAGCGTGCCGGGTGCAAAGCTTGAAAGCGCGGGCACGGCTGACGATGTGTGCCGGGCGGCCCACACCAGCGGACCCCTCGCGCCATGCCCGATATCCTTCTTGTCCTTCTCGGCCTTGCCGCCCTCGTCGCGGGCGGAGAGCTGTTGCTGCGCGGCGCGGTGGGCCTCGCCACGCGGTTCGGCATCCCGCCGCTGGTGATCGGCCTTACGCTGGTAGGTTTCGGCACGTCCACGCCAGAGCTTGTGACCAGCCTTCAGGCGGCCTTTCTCGGGGCGCCCGGCATCGCGGTGGGCAACGTCGTCGGCAGCAATATCGGAAACATCCTGCTGATCCTCGGCATTGCCGCGCTGCTGCGCCCGGTGGCGGTGGACCCGGCTGCCTTCCGCCGCGACGGCGCGGTGCTGGTTGCCGCCACCCTTGCCGTCATCGCGCTGTCGCTGATGGGCACGCTCGGACGGCCCGGCGGCGCGGGGCTGGTGGTGGCGCTCTTGGCCTACGTGACGTTCACCGTGGTCTCCGAACGACGCCGCCACAGCGCCGCCGCCGCGCTCTACGAGGCCGAGGCCGACATCGTCGCGCGCCCCGCGGGGTCACCCGCACGCCTTGCCCTGCTTGCGCTCGGCGGGCTGGCCGTCACAATCCTCGGCGCGCGGCTCTTGGTGGACGGCGCCATCGGGCTTGCCGCAACAGCCGGAGTATCCGACACCGTGATCGGCCTGACCGTGGTGGCCATCGGCACCTCGATGCCGGAACTCGTCACCTCGATCATCGCGGTGCGAAAGGGTCAGGGCGACGTGGCGTTCGGCAACATCGTCGGCAGCAACATCTTCAACATCCTCGGCATCCTCGGGATCACCGCGATGGTCAGCCCGCTTGCCGTGCCGCCGCAGATCCTTGCCTTCGACATCTGGGCGATGCTGGCCGCGACCCTGGCGCTTGTTGTGTTTGCCCGCACGGGCTGGCGCGTGGGACGGCGCGAGGGCGCTGTTCTACTTGCCGCCTACGGCGGCTATCTGGCCGCCGTTCTGGCCCAGGCCTGACGCCAAACCGGGCGCCGCCAAAAAAATGTCCCCAACCCGAAAAAAAGAATGATCCGTTCCCGCCGCTCGTCCGAACACACACACAGGAAATGCAAGACGCGGGATTTATCAATTGGACATCAAGTCGATCGAGATCAGCCGGTCACTTCTTGACGGCTTGGCGCGCATGGACGAGCAGGAACTTGAGGGCCTTACCAACGGCCTCCTTCTTGAGGTCGCCGAAGCTCCCGCGGCTTCGCCCGCAGGCCTTGCAGAAGACGACGGACGCGTCGGTGTGATCGTCCTCAACACTGAGGACGGTTCCTCTACACTCCTCGCACTCAAACGTAACTCGGACTAGGTCGGTCAACAGCAACCTCCTTGCCGGGGCGCCCTGCGCGCAAACTGTCACATTTTATTGACAGCCGGCCTTGGGCTTATGTTGACACAATTAGTCAGTGCGCGCCTTGATGCAACGCAAAGCGGTCAACTTTGCGAAAACTATCTTGTATCCGGGATGCCAGCGGCCTGCGGCCGCCTCGTTGCGGCGCGCAGGCCGAGGCCTTACCGGCGAAATTCACCCATGCCAGCCGCAAGCGCCACGCACCGCGCCGATCCAATGGCGCACGCTGCCTGCGCCGACGTCTTGCCGACGTTGCGCCGACGCGATGCCGCCAGCCCCGGGGGCCCGGCCCGTCAGACCGCGTCGCACTCCTGCAAGCGCGCGACATAGCGGGCCAGCGTGTCGATTTCCAGGTTCACCAGGTCGCCCGCGCGGGTATCGCCCCAGGTCGTCACCTCCTGGGTATGCGGGATCAGGTTGACGCCGAATTCCGCGCCCTCGACCTCGTTCACCGTCAGCGAGGTACCGTTCAGCGCCACCGACCCCTTGGGCGCGATGAAGCGCGCCAGCGCGTCTGGCGCACGGAACCGGATGCGCGTGCTATCGCCCTCCGGCGTCACGGAAATCACCTCGGCCACGCCATCCACGTGCCCTGACACGATGTGCCCGCCCAGCTCGTCGCCCACACGCAGCGCACGCTCCAGGTTCAGGCGGGTGCCGGGCGCCCATCCACCCTGCCGGATGTTGGTCTTCGATACCGTCTCGGCCGAGATGTCGACCATGAACCAAGGCTCGGGCGCATGTCCCGTGGCCACCACCGTCAGGCACACCCCGTCGCAAGAGATGGATGCCCCGATGTCGATCCCGCCCACGTCATAGGTCGTCGCGATCCGCGCCCGCAGGTCGCCCCGCATCTCGGTCTCCAGCACCCTGCCGATATCCGTGACGATCCCGGTGAACATCCGTCCCTCCTGCCTTTGCTCCGGACCTAGCCCCGTGCCACGCCAAGGGCAAGGGGCCAGGCGCGCCCAACTATCGCCGCATTTTCCTTGAAAACTGGGCGCTGGACAGGGGTAATCCGCCCGAAACGGCGGATGTTTCAGGGGTAGCCGAAAGGCAGGTCATGGGCGACGTCAGGCGATTTCTGTTCCTGCAAGGGCCGCATGGGCCCTTCTTTCGCGACCTTGCCACGATGCTTCGCGCCGCCGGGGCCGAGGTCTCGCGCGTGGGATTCAACGCCGGCGATGCCGCCTTCTGGCCCTCTGACGCCAGCTTCATTCCCTACACAGGCGATCAGGCCGACTGGCCCGCCACCTTCCGGCGGCTTGCGGCCGAGCGCGCGATTACCGATATCGCGCTTTACGGCGATACCCGTTCCATCCACGCGACGGCCGTCGCCGCCGCACGTGAACTGGGCCTGACGATCCATGTGTTCGAGGAAGGCTATCTGCGCCCCTACTGGGTCACCTACGAGCGTGACGGCTCGAACGGCAACTCGGCGCTCATGCAGATGACCGTCGAGGCGATGCGCCAGGCGCTGGCCGACGCCGATCCCGACATCGTCGAGGCGCCCGCCCATTGGGGCGACATGCGCCAGCACATCTTCTACGGCGCGATCTACCACGGCTTCCTGATGCTCGCGAACCGGCGATACAAGGGCTACAAGGCCCACCGCACCCTGTCGGTGACAGAGGAATTCGCGCTCTATCTCAAGCGCTTGCTCTTGATGCCCCTGCACCGGCTGGACCGGCTTCAGGCCACGTGGCGCATCACCCACGGCGGTTTTCCCTATCACCTTGCGCTCCTGCAACTGGAACACGACAGCAGTTTCCAGGAACACAGCCCCTTCGACAGCATGACGGACTTCGTCGAGATGGTGATCGACGGCTTCGCCAAAGGCGCGCCGGGCCACCATCACCTTGTGTTCAAGGCCCACCCGCTGGAAGACGGGCGCGTGCCGCTCCGTCGCGAGATCGGGCGCATCGCCGCCGACCGCGGCGTGGCAGAGCGTGTGCATTACGTACGCGGCGGCAAGCTGGCGCAGCTTCTCGACCACACCCGCAGCGCCGTCACCGTCAATTCCACCGCCGGCCAGCAGGTGCTCTGGCGCGGCCTGCCGCTCAAGGTGTTCGGCAGCGCCGTATATGCCAAGCCCGAGTTCGTCTCGACCCAGACGCTGGCCGAATTCTTCGCCCGCCCCACGCGCCCCGACAGCCGCGCCTACAAGGATTACCGCCAGTACCTGCTTGAAACCTCGCAGGTCGCCGGCGGATTCTACTCGGCGCGCGGACGGCGGCAGCTGCTGCGGCAAGTGGTCGACATGATGCTGGCCCCCGACGATCCATACGGGGCGCTGGCCAAGGGAACAGCGGCACCGCGGCAACAGTTGCGCGTGATCGGATAAGGCGGCCTGAAACTCGGGACTGGCGTTTTTCGCCGGATTCCGATAGGTTGCGAAAAAAAGTTGAGGCAGAAACATAGGTCGAGGAGACCGGGCAGTGAAAATCACCACGTCGCGCTGGGCGAAGAGCGTCGCCCTATTCGTGCTTGTGGCGCTGGTCGCAAGCTGCGGTTTGCCGCGCTCGGGCCCCAACAAGCGCGAGATATTCGCCGGGTCGGTCCAGAAAGAGGGCGACGCCTTCATCATCACGGTCAACGACCGGGTGACGCGCGCCACCGCCGTGGAAGAGGCGCTGGGCTTTTCCGACGCTTTCCTGAACGCCAGCCGCCTCGGCTCGGACACCATCCGCCCCGGCGACATCCTCAGCCTGCGCATCTACGAAAACGTGGATGACGGCCTGCTGTCCTCCGAGGGCGTGAACTTCTCGACGCTGGACACCGTGCAGGTGGACGGCGCGGGCTTCATCTTCGTGCCCTACGCCGGGCGCATCAAGGCCGCGGGCAACACGCCAGAGGCCATCCGCCGCATCATCACCGAGAAACTGGAAGACCAGACGCCCGACCCGCAGGTCATGGTGGCGCGCTCGGCGGGTGACGGCGCGACCGTGTCGATCACCGGCGCCGGCGGACAGGGCGTGTTCCCCATCGAACGCGCAACCCGGACGCTGTCGGGCGTCATCGCGGCCGCCGGCGGCATCGCCGTGGACCCCGAAGTCGCCAAGATCAGCGTAATCCGCGGCAGCCACACGGGCACCATCTGGCTGGAAGACCTCTATCGCGACCCAAGGCTCGATATCGCGCTGCGCGACGGCGACCGCATCCTGATCGAGACCGACACCCGTGCCTTCATCGCGCTGGGGGCCACCGGCAGCCAGAACCGTGTCGTGTTCGACAGCCGCGTCATCACCGCGCTCGAGGCGATCGCCCGCGTCGGCGGCCTGAATTCGAACACGGCCGATCCCACCGGCGTCTTCGTCTTCCGCAACGAGCCAGAGTCAATCGCAAACCAGGTGCTGGCGCGCGGTGATCTCGTCGGCGCCCAGCGCATGGTCTACGTGCTGGACCTGACCCAGCCCAACGGCGTCTTCCTCGCCCGCGATTTCGTCATCCGCGACGGCGACACCGTCTACGTGACAGAGGCCCCATTCGTGCAGTGGAACAAGACCGTCTCGGCCCTGTCCGGCACGCTCGGCACCGCGGCCTCGCTGGCCAGCACGGCGAACTCTCTGGCGGGCAACTAGGCCCGCCATGACGCCGGGCGATACGGCGCAGGCCGATGCCCGGCGGTCGCTTTACGTCTACAACGGCGGCTTCCTGACCCAGCGCCGGGTGCGCCGCATCCTGCACCTTGCCGGATGGGACATCCGCCTTGGCCTGCCCGGCCCCGGCGCCACCGTCGGCGTCTGGGGCCACAGCCCCACCGCCCACCGGGGCGAAAGCGTCGCCCACCGCCGGGGCGCGCCGCTTCTGCGGATCGAGGACGCCTTTCTGCGCTCGCTCCGCCCCGGCCGCGCGGGCAGCCCGCCCCTTGGCCTCGCCCTCGACACCATGGGCGCGCATTACGACGCCAGCACGCCCTCCGACCTCGAAACGCTTCTGGCCACCCACCCGCTGGACGACACGCCGCTTCTGGACCGCGCCCGTGCCGCCATCGCCACGCTGCGCGCGGAAGAGCTGTCGAAATACACCGCCTTCGACCCCGCCCTGCCGGTGCCCGACGCACCCTATGTGCTGGTCATCGACCAGACCCGCGGTGACGCCTCGATCACCCGAAGCGGCGCCGGGCCCGACACCTTCGCCCGGATGCTGGGCGATGCGATGACCGATCACGGCGGCCTGCCCGTCCTGATAAAGACCCATCCCGAAACCCAGGGCGGACACCGCCCCGGCCACTACGGCCCCGATCAGGCCAGCGCGCAGGTCCGCCTTGTCACAGATCCCGTCAGCCCCTGGCAACTGCTGGAAGGCGCCGTCGCCGTCTACACCGTCAGTTCACAACTGGGGTTCGAGGCGATCCTGTGCGGCCACCGCCCCCGCGTCTACGGCACGCCCTTCTACGCCGGCTGGAACCTGACGACCGACGACATCACGCTGCACCGCCGTTGCCGCCGCCTGACCCCCGCCCAGCTTTTCGCCGCCGCGATGATCCTTTATCCCATCTGGTACGACCCCTGCCGCGACCGGCTGTGCCAGCTCGAAGACGCCATCGCCCAGCTTGCCGCCGAAACCCGTGCCTGGCGCGAGGACCGGCACGGATACGTCGCCGCCGGCATGCGGATGTGGAAACGCGGCGCGCTGCAAAGGTTCTACGGCACCGAGCGCCCCCTGCGCTTTGCCGCCGATCCCGCCATCGCCGCCGCCAAGGCCGACACCAGCGGCCGCCGCGCGATGGTCTGGGCGGGCAAGGCAGGCAACGCCGAGGGCATCCTGCGGGTCGAGGACGGCTTTCTGCGGTCGCGCGGGCTTGGCGCCAGCCTGATCCCGCCGCTCTCGCTCGTCGCCGACGATCTCGGCATCTACTACGATCCCACCCGTGATAGCCGGCTGGAACGTCTGATCGCCGCGGCCGCCCGGACCACCGCACCGCGGCCACGGGCCGAACGCCTGATCGCCGACCTGATCCGCCTTGGCGTCACCAAATACAACCTCGCGGGCCAGCCCCTGCCCGACCTGCCCCCGGGCCACCGCATCCTCGTGCCCGGCCAGGTCGAGGATGACGCCTCGATCCGCACCGGCTGCGACGCGGTCGCCACCAACCTTGGCCTGCTTCAAGCCACCCGCGCCGCCAATCCCGACGCGGTGATCCTCTACAAGCCACACCCCGACGTCGAGGCCGGCCTGCGCAGCGGCGCCATCCCCGAGGCAGAGGCCCGCACGCTGGCAGATGCCGTGCTGACCCGCGCCGATCCCGTCGCGCTTTTGGCACAGGTGCAGGAGGTCTGGACGATGACCTCGCTTCTGGGGTTCGAGGCGCTCTTGCGCGGGGTGCCCGTCACCTGCCTCGGCACGCCCTTCTATGCCGGCTGGGGCCTGACCACCGACCTTGGCCGCGTGCCCGCCCGGCGGCAGGCGCGCCCCGGCCTGCCCGCGCTGGTCGAGGCCGCGCTGATCGACTACCCGCGCTACCGCGATCCTGTCACCGGCCTGCCCTGCCCCATCGAGGTCGCCATCGACCGGCTCGCCACCGGCGCCATCCCGGCGCCGGGCCCCGCGAACCGGGCGCTGTCGAAACTCCAGGGCCTTTTCGCCAGCCAGTCCTGGCTCTGGCGCTGACGCTGACGCTGACCGGGGCGCCTGCGGCGGCCGTTCCGGGCGGGGCACACCGCTCACCCCATGCCGGGCCCGACCTACGCCCGCCGCGCCCAGACCTGCATCACGTCGCCGCCCACCGGCTCCACCTGCACAAGATCGAAACGCGGCGCCTCGGCCAGCCGGTCAAGGCCCATCGCCCCCAGCGCCGGCTGCCCCTCGGCCCCCAGCGCCACGCCCGCCGAAAACGTCACCAGCCGGTCCACCAGCCCCGCCGACAAGAGCGCCGCGGCCAGTTGCCCGCCGCCCTCGCAGAACACCCGTGTCAGTCCCGCCTGCCCCAGCGCCGACAGCGCCGCGCCGGCGTCAAGATGCCCGGCGGAAACGGGCACCTCGATCAGCCGCGCGCCCCGCGCCGACCACGGCGCGCGCGCCTCCCCGCCCGCCTCGGCCCCGTGACACAGCCAGAGCGGCGCCTCCCCGGCGCTGGCGGCCAGCGCACCGTTCCCCGGCAGGTCCAGCCGCCGCGACAGGATCACCCGCACCGGCTGATCCGCCACGCCCAGTCCGCGGACCGTCAGCACCGGGTCATCCGCCCGCGCCGTGCCCGCGCCCACCATCACCGCGTCATGCGAGGCGCGCAGCGCGTGCACCCGCCGCCGCGCCTCGGGCCCGGTGATCCAGCGGCTTTCGCCCGTTGCGGTGGCGATGCGTCCGTCAAGGCTTGTCGCCAGCTTCAGCGTCAGCATCGGCCGTCCCGCCGTCACCCGCGACAGGAATCCCGCCTGAAGCGCCCGCGCCTCGGCCTCCAGCAGGCCCTCTGTCACCTCGATCCCTGCCGCGCGCACCCGCGCGATGCCCTGCCCGTTCACGCGCGGGTCCGGATCGCGCAGCGCCACGACCACCCGCGCCACACCGGCGGCGACCAGCGCGTCGGCGCAGGGCGGCGTGTGGCCGTGATGGGAACAGGGTTCCAGCGTGACATGCACGGTTGCGCCGTTCGCCAAGGCACCCGCCTGCGCCAGCGCCACGGTCTCGGCATGGGGGCGCCCGCCCGGCTGGGTCCATCCCCGGCCCAGCACGCGCCCGCCACGCTCGATCACGCAGCCGACGGCGGGGTTGGGCCAGACCCGTCCCAGCCCACGCGCGGCCAGAGCCAGCGCATGGCGCATGTGGCGGGTGTCGGTGGCGCTCACTAGGTCTTGGGCTCGGGGCGCAACTCGCTGACGAACTTGTCGAAATCGTCAGCGGCCTGGAAATTCTTGTAGACGCTGGCGAACCGCACATAGGCCACGGTGTCGATCCGCGCCAAGGTCTCCATCACGATTTCACCGATGGCCTGAGACGAGATATCGGTTTCGCCCATCGATTCCAGCCGCCGCACGATCCCCGAAATCATCTGGTCGATGCGTTCCGGCTCGATCGGGCGTTTCTGAAGCGCGATACGGACCGAGCGTTCCAGCTTGTCGCGGTCGAAATCCTCGCGCCGCCCGTTCGTCTTGATGACGACGAGGTCGCGCAGTTGCACCCGCTCATAGGTGGTGAACCGGCCACCGCAGGCCGGGCAGAACCGCCGGCGGCGGATTGCCACGTGATCCTCGGCGGGACGTGAATCCTTCACCTGCGTGTCGACATTGCCGCAAAACGGACAGCGCATGGCCTCTCCCTCGGTCCCGGTCTCATCTTATCCACAGGCACTATAGGGGAGCCGCCAAGAATTGGGTAGAGGGAAGATGCCGCCGCTAGATACGGTTTTTGCCCTGCCCCGCGGTCAGTCAGCCCGCCAAACCCGCCGACAGCAGCGCCGCCGCCACCTTTCGCCGGTGCGGACGCACCCGATGTTCGAAAAGATAGATTCCCTGCCATGTTCCAAGGACAAGTTTTCCCCGATTGACAGGAATCTGCAATGACACGGGAAGGATCGACGCCTTCAGATGCGCCGGCATGTCGTCTGCCCCCTCGCTGCGATGCGTGATCCAGCCCATCGAGGGGTCATCGGCGGGCGGCACCAGCCGCGACAGCCAGGCCGACAGGTCGCGCTGGACGCTTGGGTCCGCGTTTTCCTGGATCAGCAGCGAACAGGAGGTGTGGCGCACGAAAAGCGTCAGCACCCCGTCCTGCCCCCGCACCCAGCGCGCCACCGCATCGGTGAATTCATACAGCCCCGCACCGCCCGTCTCGATGGTGAACTCTGTCTGCACCGCGCTAGGCCCCCGCGTCTTCCAGCGCCTTGGCAACCGCGCGCCGCGTGTCCTCGCGCGCATGATCCGCGGCGTCGAGGATCTCGGCCGCCTTCCAGAACTCCAGTGCCCCGAACCGGCGCGACGCGGGCTCGATCAGGACCGCCGGCCGACACTGCTCCAGCGTGCGTTCCAGAAGCGCGCGCATCATGATCCGCATCGAGCCCACCGTCGCGGTCATGCCGCCGGGCGTGTCGGTCGCATCGCTGGGCGGTTCGCTGGCCACATCGACGCCTATGCACAGCGCGCCCTCGGGCAGTCTGTCCAGCGGCAGGTTGTTGGTCACCCCCCCGTCCACATAGACCCGCCCGCCCAGCCGCACGGGCCGGAACACCCCCGGGATCGCGATCGAGGCTGCCAGAGCCGGACGCAGGGGGCCCTCTGCAAAGGCGTGCGCCGCGCGGGCGTGATAATCGGTCGCCAGCACGGTCAGGGGAATGCGCAGATCCTCTATCGCGTCGGGCAGGCCATCAGGCGCCAACGCGCCGATTGCCGCCTCCGGCTCTGCCGCAAGAATGGCGCCCAAGCCCCTGAAATCCAGATCTTTCCACAGCTTTCGGGCTGTGCGCGACGGCGACCGCGCCAGCCCCATGACATGCGCCCGAAGATCCGCCCCGGTCATCCCGGCAGCATAGCCCGCGCCCATCAGCGCGCCCACGGAACTGCCTGCGATCGCCTCCACCCGCACGCCAAGGTCGTCCAGCGCCTCCAGCACGGGGATGTGGCCCAACCCCGCCGCGCCGCCCCCGCTCAGCGCAAGGGCGACGGCGGGGCTGCCGGGCCGGCTCACTGATCCAGAAAGCTGCGCAGCTTGCGCGACCGGCTGGGGTGCTTCAGCTTGCGCAGCGCCTTCGCCTCGATCTGGCGGATGCGCTCGCGCGTCACGGTGAACTGCTGGCCCACCTCTTCCAGCGTGTGGTCGGTGTTCATGCCGATGCCGAACCGCATCCGCAGCACCCGTTCCTCACGCGGCGTCAGAGAGGCCAGAACCCGCGTCGTCGTCTCCTTCAGGTTCTCCTGAATGGCCGAATCGAGCGGCAGGATCGCGTTCTTGTCCTCGATGAAATCGCCCAGCTGGCTGTCTTCCTCGTCGCCGATGGGTGTCTCCAGAGAGATCGGTTCCTTGGCGATCTTCATCACCTTGCGAACCTTCTCCAGCGGCATCTGAAGCTTTTCGGCCAGTTCTTCGGGCGTCGGCTCCCGGCCGATCTCGTGCAGCATCTGACGGCCGGTGCGCACCAGCTTGTTGATCGTCTCGATCATGTGCACGGGAATGCGGATCGTGCGCGCCTGATCCGCGATCGACCGGGTGATCGCCTGGCGGATCCACCATGTCGCATAGGTCGAGAACTTGTAGCCCCGGCGATACTCGAACTTGTCGACTGCCTTCATCAGGCCGATGTTGCCTTCCTGAATGAGATCAAGGAATTGCAAGCCGCGGTTCGTGTATTTCTTGGCGATGGAAATCACCAGCCGCAGGTTCGCCTCGACCATCTCCTTCTTGGCCTGGCGGGCCTCTTTCTCGCCCTTCTGCACCTGTTGCACGATGCGGCGGAATTCCGGGATATCAACGCCCACGTACTGGCCAACCTGCGCCATCTCGGCGCGCAGCTCGGCCACCTTGTCGGTCGACTTCTCGACAAACGCCTGCCAGCCGCGTCCCGATTTGGACGTCATCCGCTCCATCCATGTCGGATCAAGCTCGTATCCGCGGTATTCGTCGATGAATTCGCGCCGGTTGATGCGGGCCTGGTCGGCCAGCTTCACCATCTTGCTGTCGATCGACATGATCCGGCGGTTGATGCCATACAGCTGGTCGATCAGTGCCTCGATGCGGTTGTTGTGCAGGTGAAGCTCGTTCACCAGTTCCACGATCTCGGCGCGGGTCTTCTGGTATTCCTGTTCCTCTGACGCGCTGAAGCTGCCGTCCTCGTTCAGCGTGGCCGACATCCGCAGGTCCTGCATCTCTGCCAGCCGCGCATAGTCCTGCGCGATACGGTCGAGCGTTTCCAGCACCCGCGGCTTAAGCGCGGCCTCCATCGCGGCAAGCGACATGTTGGCCTGCTCGTCCTCGTCCTCGTCGTCGTCACGCCGGATCGGGTTGCCGTCGGCGTCAAGCTCGGGTTCCTTCTCGGCCCCGCCGCTTTGTGCCGGACGCGCCGCTTCGCCCAGTCCCTCGACCACGGGCGCCTGGTCATCCTCTTCTTCACCACCCCGCCCGAACGTGGCTTCAAGGTCGATGACATCGCGCAGCAGGATGTCCTCGGTCAAAAGCTCGTCGCGCCAGATCGTGATGGCCTGAAAGGTCAGCGGGCTTTCGCAAAGGCCCGCGATCATCGTGTTCCGGCCCGCCTCGATCCGCTTGGCGATGGCGATCTCGCCCTCGCGGCTCAGCAGTTCGACAGACCCCATCTCGCGCAGGTACATGCGCACGGGGTCATCGGTCCGATCCAGTTTCTCGGTCTCGGTCGAGGCGACGGTGACCTCGCGGCTGGTCGAGGCCTCGACGACATCGGTGCCCGCCTTGTCCTCTTCCTCGGCCTCTTCCTCCTCGATGACGTTGATGCCCATCTCGGACAGCATCGACATCACGTCCTCGATCTGCTCGGACGACACCTGGTCGGGCGGAAGCACCTGGTTCAACTGGTCATAGGTGATGTAGCCGCGTTCCTTGGCGGCGGCGATCATCTTCTTGACCGCGGTCTGGCTCATGTCGAGCATGACCTCGGATTCCTGATCTTCCTGCTTCGGCTCTTCGGTGTCCTTGGCTGCCATAGGGCACTCCTGTTCGGTGGCGGGGTGCGCACGTTTCGAATCAAATAGCGCGAATCAGTGATTCGCACACCCGTCTATCCTGAATTCTTTACGTCTTTCTCTTCATCGGGGCGATGGGGCTTGCGCCCGCCCCGACCAAAATCGATCTCGTCCAGCAGCGAGGAAAAGGCGCTACGCTCTGCCCGCCGCAACCGCGCTCCGTTCGGACCGATGTCATATTCCGCCTTGTCCTCGACCTGGCTCTTCTCCGCGCGATTGCGGGCCTCCGCCGCCTGTCCCAGCCGCCATGTGATGCCCTCGTCCGCCAGATCGCCCAGATCCTGCACCGCCTCGGCAAGTTCCGCCTCCAGCCCGCGCCGGGCCGTCAGCTTGGCCAGTTCCTCGGTCACGCACAGTTCCGCCAGATCGGGCGCAGCACCGGGCTGCAAGGCAGGCACCACCGCCAGATGGCCCGATGCGAACAGGTTTTCAAGGGCCTCCGGCCCCGCCGTGGCACGGATGTGACCTTCAAGTGCCGCCACATCCGCGCCATCGGGCGCCGAAAGCAACGCCAGCCGCAACGCTTCGTGCCCCGGCCGGGCAAAGCTCATTCCCTCCAGCCGGCCCAGAAAGGCATCCAGATGCGCGGGCTGGCGGATCAGCACTGCCAGCACAACCGCCTCGCGCAGTGCGTCCCCTGACAGGCCCGAAGAGGCCAGCAACGACCCCCGCGCCGCGGGTGTCGCCCCCTCTGGCGCACGCGGCGCGCGCCAGCCGCCGGCAGCCCCGCCCTTGGACCGGCCCGGCGCATCCGCCCGGCGCGGGCGGAACAGCTCCCACCGCAGGCGGTTCAGCTCATCGCCGTAGTGGCGGCGCAGCGACGGGTCCGGGATCTTGCGAATCGCCTCGCGCAGCGCCTTGTCCAATGCCGCCTTGCGTTCGGGGCTGTCAAAGACGCGCCCCTCGGTCTCACGCCGCCACAAAAGCGCGACCAGAGGTTCCGCCCGGTCCAGAAGCGCCGCCATCGCCGGCGCCCCGCCGCCCCGGATCACGTCGTCGGGGTCCTGCCCCGGCGGCATCAGGCAGAACCGCAGCGACCGGCCCGCCTCCAGCTTCGGCATGGCAAGGTCGATCAGCCGCATCGCCGCGCGCAGCCCCGCCGCATCGCCATCCAGCGCCACGACAGGCTCTGCCGCCACCCGCCACAGCATGTCCAGCTGGTTTTCCGTGATCGCTGTCCCCAGGGGCGCCACCGCCCCCCCAAAGCCCGCCTGCACCAACGCGATCACGTCCATGTAGCCTTCGGCCACGATCACCGGCTGGCCCTTGCCCGCCGCCTCGCGCGCGGGGCCGTGGTTGAACAGCGTCCGGCCCTTGTCGAACAGCGGCGTGTCGGGCGAATTCAGGTACTTCGGGCCCGGGTTACCCTCCATCGCGCGACCGCCAAAGGCGATGCAGCGCCCGCGCGCGTCCCGGATCGGAAAGACGATACGGTCGCGAAACCGGTCATAGGGCGCGCCGCCATCGTCGGGCTTCGCCGACAGCCCCGCCTCGATTACCAGCGCCGGGTCGACGCCCTTGCCGGTCAGGTGGGTATAAAGACCCTGCCGGGCCCTGGGGGCAAAGCCCACCTCCCAACGGTCCTGCGCTGCGGCGTCCAGCCCGCGCCGGGCAAGGTAGTCCCGCGCCGGCCCCGCGGCGGCGGTGGCCAGCTGCATCCGGTAATGGCGCACCGCCTGTTCCATCACCTCGGCCAATTGCGCGTTGCGGTCGGCCTTCTCCCGCGCCCTGGGATCGCGCTCGGGCATCGGCATCCCCGCCTCGCGCGCCAGGATCTCGACCGCTTCCATGAAGCCCACGTTCTCGGTCTCGCGCACGAAGCTCAGCGCGTCGCCCTTGGCGTGGCAGCCAAAGCAGTAATAGAACCCCTTGCGGTCATCGACATGGAAGCTGGCGGTCTTTTCCTGGTGAAACGGGCACGGTGCCCACCAGTCGCCCTTGCCCTGGTTCGATTTGCGCATGTCCCACAAGACCTTGCGCCCCACCACCTGCGACAGGCTGGTGCGGGTCCGCAATTCATCGAGGAAACCGGGGGGCAGACTCATGCCCGCCAGTATCGGGGCCGGGACCGGCGATGTGAAGGGGGCAACCGCAGGGCCGGTTCAGCCCCGCCGCGCAGCCACCGTGCGCATCGCCTCGGACAGCTCATGCACCGCCGTCTTCGCCATCGCACGGAAGACCATGATGCGCCATGCGTCGGGGGCCGTCCGCGTGACCGAGGCCGGCATGTGCCCTACCAGCGTGCGGGCCGTGGCCCCCACCGCGAAGGCCGCGTCGCGCAGATCCGCGGGCACCAGCCGCGCCAGCACATCCGCCGCGCCCGGCCCCGTCAGCACCAGCACCGCCCATGCATCCGATTGGTCGGTGATCGCCGCGCCCGCGACCGCCCCCGGCGCGGGCCCCAGCAACATTGCCTGCCCCCGGCCCGTCCAGACCAGCTCTCCGGCGGCACCCGTCGTCGTCTCGCCCGGCCCCGGCAGCGGCTGGCCCAGCGCCCGCGCCACCGCCTCTGCCTGCCCACGCAGCGGCGTGACCGAGGTGATCGCCTCCGGCATCGCCTCGTCCAGCGTCACCGCGCCGTGGGTGACGGGCAACAGCCCCTCTGCCGGGGTCTTCGCGATGAGCCTAGCCACGCAGCCGCCCTCCTTCGGGGTCGAAGGCGACGGGGTCCGTCACATCGCAGACCGTTTCCACCCCGCGCAGGTGATCGACCATCCGCACCCTGTGTCCGTGACGCGCGCGCCCGTTCTTCAGGAACCCAAGGCCCAGCCATGTGCCCAGCGTCGGCGAATAGCCCACGCTCGTCACGTAGCCCTGATCGTTTTCCCGCACCGCCACCGCACCATCGTCGAAAAGATGCGCACCCGCCGTCAGCGTCTGCTGCGGATCGACCGGGCGCAGGCCCACAAGCTGCTCGCGCTCTGCCCCCGACAGGCCCGGGCGTTCCGACGCGGGCCGCCCGATGCAGTCCTTCTTCTGGCTGACCATCCGGTCCATCCCGATGTCGAAAGCCGTGGTGCGCCCGTGGATCTCGGCATGGGTGATATGCCCCTTCTCGATCCGAAGGACGTTCAGCGCCTCCATCCCGTAGGGGCCGCCTCCGACCATCTCGGCCTGCGCCAGCAACAGCCGCCACAGGCTTTCGCCATAGCGCGCGGGCACCGCGACCTCGTAGGCATGTTCGCCCGAGAACGAGATCCGGAACAGCCGCCCGGCCACCCCCGACACCCCGATCTCGCCACAGGACATGTAGGGCCAGCCCGCGTCGTCGATCTCGGCATCCAGCACAGCGTTCAGCACTTCGCGCGATTTCGGCCCCGCCACGGCGAACTGCGCCCAGTGCTCGGTGACCGAGATCATCGCCACGTCCATCTGCGGCACAAGGCACTGATGCACGAACTCCAGGTGCTGCATCACCGCGCCCGCCGCCGCGGTGGTGGTCGTCATCACATAGCGGTCTTCGGCCAGCCGCGCCGTGGTGCCGTCGTCCATCACGTGGCCGTCCTCGCGCAGCATCAGGCCATAACGCACGCGCCCCACCTTCAGTGTGGAAAACGTGTTGGTATAGACGAAATCAAGAAACCGCGCCGCGTCAGGACCTTGTATGTCGATCTTGCCAAGGGTCGAGACGTCGCAGACCCCCACCGACGACCGCACCATCCGCACCTCTCGGTCGCAGGCTTCGCGCCATGTGCTCTCTCCCGGTTGCGGGAAATAGCTGGGCCGGTACCACAGCCCCGCCTCGATCATCGGCGCGCCGCGCGCGACGCTGGCGGCATGGCTGGTGGTGAAGCGCTGCGGCGCAAAGCCGTTGCCGCGTGCGCCCGCGCCCATCGCCGCGATCGACACCGGCGTATAGGGCGGGCGGAACGTGGTCGTCCCCGTCTCGGCAATCGTGCGCCCCGTGGCATCGGCAAGAATCGCCAGCGCCCCCACGTTGGAATTCTTGCCCTGGTCGGTCGCCATGCCCTGCGTGGTGTACCGCTTCATATGCTCGACAGAGCGGAAGTTCTCGCGCGCCGCCTGCCGGATGTCCTTGGCCGTCACGTCGTTCTGGAAATCGAGCCAGGCCCGCCCCTTGCCCGGCACGATCCAGATCGGGTCGACCGCATAAGCCCCGTCCTCGGCCTTGGGCAGCGCCGCGCGTTTCGGCCGCAGCCCGATGTCCTTCAGCGCCGCCTCTGCCGCGCGCTTGCCCTCTGCAAGACAGCCCGCCGTGGAAAAGACCCCGTTGGCCGCGCCCGCCGGCTCCAGCCCCGGCACCGCGCCCGGCGCCGGCACGAAGGCCGCGATGTCCTCGCGCCACACCGGCCGCGCGTTCATGTGGCAGGTCAGGTGCACCGCCGGGTTCCAACCACCTGATACGGCAAGACAATCGGTCCAGATCGTGCGCGACCCGCCCCGGTGGCGCACCGCGATCTCCTTCAGCCCGTGCCGCCCCGATGTGGCCGTCACCGCGCCGCCCGCCAGCACCGGCCAGGGCGCATCCGTCGACACCTCTGGCCGGGTGTCGATCACCGCGGCGATCTTCACCCCCGCGGCGTGCAGGTCCCGCGCCGTGCGGTGCGCGTCGTCATTGTTGCCGAAGACGGTGACGGACCGCCCCGGCGCCACGCCCCAGCGGTGCAGGTAGGTCCGCACCGCGCCGGCCAGCATGATCCCCGGCCGGTCGTTGTCGCGGAACGCGATGGGCCGCTCCAGCGCGCCCGCCGTCAGCACCGCGCGCTTCGCGACGATCCGCCAGAACGTCTCCAGCGGGACGTCGCCGGGGTCCGCCAGGTGCAGCCCCGAGCGTTCAAGCGCGCCGTAGGTGCCCTGGTCATAGGCGCCGGTGACCGTCGTGCGCGGCATCAGCCGCACGTTGGGCATGGCCGCCAGCGTCTCGGCCGCCTCGTCCGCCCAATGGGCGGCGGGCAGCCCGTCGATCTCCATCTCCTCGGCCAGGCAGCGCCCGCCCATCCGCGCGCCCTCGTCGGCAAGGATCACGTCGGCGCCGGCGCGCGCCGCCGTCAATGCCGCCATCAGCCCGGCAGGGCCGGCCCCGATCACCAGCACGTCGCAATGGGCGAAGGCCCGGTCGCTGCGGGTCGTGTCATGATCCCCCGACAGCGCGCCAAGCCCGGCGGCGCGGCGGATCACGGGTTCATAAAGTTTCTCCCATAAACCCTTGGGCCACATGAATGTCTTGTAATAGAACCCGGCGCCGAGGAACGACGGCAACAGGTCGTTCACCGCCAGCGCATCGCGCTTGAGGCTGGGCCAGGCGTTCTGGCTGCGCACCTCCAGCCCGTCGTGGATCTCCTGCACCGTGGCGCGCGTGTTGGGCACCTGCGCCGCGCCGCGCCCGGTCGTCACCAGCGCAGAGGGCTCTTCCGATCCCGCCGTCAGGATGCCGCGCGGGCGGTGATACTTGAACGACCGCGCCACCAGCCGGATGTCATTGGCCAGAAGCGCCGAGGCGACGGTATCGCCCCCGAACCCCGTCACGGTCTCGCCGTCGAAGGTAAAGCGCACCGGGCGGTCCCGGTCGATCAGCCCGCGCCCCTCGACCCTCATGCCCCGCCCTCCGCCATGTCGGCCGCCAGCCGCGCACCTGTCACCGCATGGGTGACGGTGTCGCGCTCCACCACCACCCACGCGCCGCAGCCGCCGCCGTGATACCACAGGTCCCGCGTCGCCCCGGCCGGGTTCTCGCGCAGGTGCAGGTAGGCGTCCCAGGCCGCGTCATCGGCCTCGGCTGCGGGACGGTCCAGGTATTCGGCGCCGCCCTTGTAGGTGAACTCGCGGATGTCACGGTCTCCGCACAGGGGACAGGGCAGCCTCATGATACACCTTCACAGCGGCTCGAAAGCCATTGACCAGAAATGTGAATATCGTTTCGCATCATACGTGCCACATGCCTCAGTGCAGATTGTGCTGGCTGCCGGTGCCTTCCTCGTCCATCAGCCCGTGACCGGTGCGGAACCGGTCCAGCCGATAGCGCGCGGCAGGCGCGTGGTGACGGTCGGTCGCCATCAGGTGCGCGAACGAGAACCCCGATCCCGGCACCGCCTTGAACCCGCCGTAGCACCAGCCGCAATCGATATAGAGCCCCTCCACCGGCGTCTTGTCGATGATGGGAGAGCCGTCGGGCGTCATGTCCATGATCCCGCCCCAGCTGCGCAGCACCTTCGCCTTGCCGATCACCGGCATCAGCGTCATCGCCGCCTCCATCACGTGTTCCTTCATCGGCAGATTGCCGCGCTGCGCGTAAGAGGCATAGAAATCCAGGTCGCCGCCAAAGACCAGTCCGCCCTTGTCGGACTGGCTGATATAGAAATGCCCCATGCCGAAGCTGACCACGTGGTCGATCACCGGCTTCAGCCCCTCGGTGACAAAGGCTTGCAGGATATGGGACTCGACCGGCAGGCGCATCCCCGCCATCGCGGCCACCTGACCACTCCTCCCCGCTACCACTATTCCGACTTTCCTGGCCCTGATTTCTCCACGGGTCGTACGGACGCCTTTCACTTTTCCTGCTTCAATGTCGATTCCGGTGACCTCGCAGTTCTGGATCAGGTCGACCCCCCGCGAATCCGCCCCGCGCGCATAGCCCCAGGCCACCGCGTCATGCCGCGCGGTGCCGCCGCGCGGGTGCAGAAGCCCGCCGTAGACCGGGAACCGCACGTTGTCGAAATCCAGATAGGGCAGATGCCGCCGCACGCCGTCGCGGTCCAGAAGGATGGCATCGTCACCCTGGTTGATCATCGCGTTGCCGCGCCGGGCAAAGGCATCGCGCTGACCGTCGGAATGAAACAGGTTGATCAGCCCGCGCTGCGAATGCATCACGTTGTAGTTAAGGTCTTGCTCCAGCCCCTCCCACAACTTCAGGGAATGGCTGTAGAACTCTGAATTCCCTGGCAAAAAATAGTTGGCGCGCACGATGGTCGTGTTGCGCCCCACGTTGCCGCCGCCGATGTAGCCCTTCTCCAGCACGGCCACGTTCGTCAGCCCGTGCTCGCGCGCAAGGTAATAGGCCGTCGACAGACCGTGCCCGCCGCCACCGATGATGACCAGGTCATACTCGGCCTTCGGCGCCGGGTCGCGCCAGACGGGCTTCCACCCGGCATTCCCGGTCAGCCCCTGCTTCAGGATTTCCCACGCCGAATAGCGCATCGCGGCCCCTCGCGTTCCGGTTCGCGCCCGACCTAAGCAGGAGCTTGCGGCGGTTGCAATCACCGATCGGGCGGCCACCGCGTCCCTGCGACACCCCGGCTTCTTCTGTTCCCAAATACTCCCGCCAGAGGCAGCCCGGGCAGGGGCTCGATGCCCCTGCCCGGGCTTCCTCCGTCAAAGCCCCTTGGCGCGATAGCTTTGTGCAACCCGGTCGATCGCGACCAGATAGGCCGCCACCCGCAGATCCTTGACATCCTCGCGCCCGTGCCAGACCTCGCGCATTGCCTGGTAGGCCACCCGCATCGTGTCATCCAGCCCCGAGCGCACCAGTTCCAGCTCGTCCGCACCGCGCAGGTAGCGTTCCTTGAACCCCGGCGACAGGGTCCAGCCGACGCCGCTGTCGGCCGACAGCCGTTCCAGCTCGTCCACCACAAGCTGGTGACGCGCCTCTTCCTGGCGGCGCTGCATCCGGCCGAACCGGATGTGGGACAGGTTCTTGACCCATTCGAAATAGCTGACCGTCACGCCACCCGCGTTGGCGTAAAGGTCGGGTATCACCACTGTGCCCTTTTCGCGCAGCACGTCGTCCGCGCCCGCCGTGATCGGCCCGTTCGCCGCCTCGATGACCAAAGGCGCCCGTATGCGCGCGGCATTCCCAAGGTGTATCACCCCCTCCAGCGCGGCGGGCATCAGGATGTCGCACTCGGCCTCCAGCACGGACGCGCCGTCCTCGACATACTGCGCGTCCGCATAGCCGCCCACGCCGCCATGCCCGCGGATCCACGCATGAACCGCCGCCACGTCCAGCCCGCCCGGCGACAGGATCGCACCGTCCCGCTCGATGATGCCCACGATCCGCGCGCCGTCTTCCTCGGCCAGAAAGCGCGCCGCGTGGTAGCCCACGTTGCCCAGCCCCTGCACGATCACCCGCTTGCCGTCCAGCGTGCCCGACAGCCCCGCGGCGGCGACGTCGCCGGGATGGCGGAAGAATTCGCGCAAGGCGTATTGCACGCCCCGCCCCGTCGCCTCGGTCCGGCCCTCTATGCCGCCGGCATGGGTCGGCTTGCCGGTGACGCAGGCGTTGGCGTTGATGTCGGTGGTGTTCATCCGCGCGAACTGATCGGCGATCCAGGCCATTTCCCGCTCGGACGTGCCCATGTCGGGCGCCGGCACGTTCTGGGCGGGATTGATCATGTCGCGCTTGATAAGCTCGTAGGCAAAGCGGCGTGTGATCTGTTCCAGCTCGTGTTCCTCGTACTGGCGCGGATCGATGCACAGCCCGCCCTTCGATCCGCCGAACGGCGCCTCGACCAGCGCGCACTTGAACGTCATCAGGGCCGCAAGCGCCTCGACCTCGTCCTGCGTCACCGAAAGCGCGTAGCGGATGCCGCCCTTGACCGGCTCCATGTGTTCGGAATGGACAGAGCGATAGCCGGTGAAGGTCTGGATCTGCCCGCGCAGCCGCACGCCGAACCGCACGGTGTAGGTCGAATTGCAGACCCGGATCTTTTCTTCCAGACCCGGCGACAGGTCCATCAGGGCGACGGCCCTGTTGAACATCAGGTTGACCGAATCGCGAAAACCCGGTTCGGGCACGGCGCGGGGATCCATGGTTTCACCTCGATTGACAAAAGCGGCCGGGACGGGTGCACCATTGCACGTCCGGCAACCCAAGCGCCATGCATTTGCCATTATTTCAAGGCCCGCCGGGTGCGGGAACGCCGTCCGGCACCCGGGCACCCAGCCCTGAACGGCCACGCGACCTGCCTTCGAAATCAATGGGTTAACACATCCTAAACACCGCCACCCCGCGCTGGCACACGCCCGATGCAGCACAAGGCGCGCCGTCCGCCCAATTGAAGCCCGAATGTTCTTTCAAGGTATCTGCGATCAAAACCGTTCGGCGATATCCGGCACATCCGCCGCCATATCCACGTGCCGACGCAATGCGAGTGACCGTCTTGCCCGGAAAACACCACCAGCCACCGTCAAGGCCACGGCCGCCCCGCCCGGTGCGCTTCCTGCGCGACGAGGACGGGTCGCTCGTGATGTTCTCGTTTTTCCTTCTGATCGGTATCCTGCTGGTCGGTGGCCTTGCCGTCGACCTGATGCGCGCCGAAACCCGCCGCGCGGAACTTCAGGCCACCGCCGACACCGCGACGCTTGCGGCCGCCGCCAGCACGCAGGAACGAGACCCGAGCACGGTGGTGCAGGACTACTTCGACGCCGCCGGACTGGGCGCCGAGCTTGACAGCGTGGCCATCACCGGCGTCGTCACCGCGCGCGAGGTCACCGCCAACACCAGTTCGCAGGTGCCGACCACCTTCCTGCGCATGGCCGGTATCAACAACTTCACCGCCTCCGTCAGTTCGACCGCCACCGAAAAGATCAGCGCGGTGGAACTGTCCATGGTGCTCGACATCTCCGGCTCGATGCGCGGCGACAAGCTGACCCGCCTGCAGGATGCCGGCGCGGAATTCATCGACGCGATCTTCGGGTCCGTACCGACCTCGGAAAGCATGGTGTCCATCGTGCCCTACACCGCAACGGTTGCGGCGGGCCCCGAGATCCTTGCCCAACTGAACGTCACCGATGAACACGACTATTCGCATTGCATCGAATTCGACTCGGATCATTTCGAAACCGTCGGCCTGTCGATGACAGAGGAATACCGCCGCGCGGGCCACTTCGATCCGTTCTCGTCCTACACCAACAGCACCTGGCCGGAACAATTCGTCTGCCGCACCGAAGACTATGCAAAGATCCTGCCCTACTCGAACGATCCGCTGGCCCTGCGCCAGAAGATCTACAGCCTCGAGGCAGACGGCAACACCGGCATCGACAATGGCCTGAAGTGGGGCGCTGCCCTGCTCGACACCTCGTCGCGCCCGATCCTTGCCGGTCTGGTGGACGACGGTGTCGTCAACGCAGAGTTTGACGGACGCCCGCACAGCCTGGAAGAGTTTCCCGGAATCAAGGTCGTCGTGCTGATGACCGACGGCCAGAACACCAGCGAATACCGCCTGCGCAACCAGTATCGCGACGGGCTGGTGGACGTCTGGATGCACGACAGCGACGTGGACCGCGTGTCGATCCAGGACGAGGAATACATGAACCAGGACGGTGACGGCCGCCACTGGGAAGACTTCTGGCGGATGCGCAACCACCGCTTCAGCAACTCGCCCGACGGCGGCTGGAACGGCAGCTACCAGATGACCTATCCGCAGCTCTGGAACCGTTTCTCGGTGCGCTACCACGCCTACCTGCGCTACCTCGTGAACGGCTGGTCCAGCCAGTACTACGCCTGGGACAATGAACCCTACACCGCCGTCAGTGGCGGGGAAAAGGATGACCGCCTCATCGACATCTGCGACGCGACCAAGGCCTCGGGCATCGTGATCTATACCCTGGCGGTCGAGGCGCCCAACAGTTCCAACGCGCTCTTGCAGCAATGCGCCAGTTCGCCCTCGCATCACTTCGACGTCGACCGCTTCGACATCGATCAGGCTTTCGGTGCCATCATCACCTCCATCAACCACCTGAGGCTGACGCAATGATCCGGTTCCTGAAGTCCTGGTTCGTCCAAGAAGAGGACGGCAACACCTCGGTCGAGTTCGTCACCCTCTTTCCGCTGGTAATCCTGCTGTTCTGCACCGCATTCGAGACCAGCGCCTACGCGGTCCGGCAGGTGCGGCTCGACGGTGCGACCACCGATGTCGTGCGCTTCCTGCGTCTGGCGTCGAACACGCCCCCGTCGCGGGCGACCATTGCCAGCCTCGTGTGCGACCGCGCCGCGGTCATCGCGGATTGCGAGAACGCCATCACGGTCGAACTGATGCCCATCGACACCCAGACGTGGAACCTGTCGCCCACGGCGATGGATTGCAGCGACCGCGACGGCGACTTCGTCGCGGCGGAACAGTATACGGCCGGTGCGACCAACCAGTTGATGATGGTGCGCATCTGCGCCGTCTTCAAACCGCTCTTCCCGACCGTCGGGCTTGGCGCCCAGCTGAAACGCGTAAACCAGACCGACTATGCCATGGTCTCCGCTTCCGCCTTTGTGAACGAGCCCAACTCATGACCAGTTCCCCGTTGTTCCGGCGCCTTCGGCGCTTTCGCGATGCCGAAGACGGCGTCATGTCGGTCGAGGCCGTCGTCGTCATCCCGTTCCTGGTCTGGTCCTTTCTCGCCCTCTTCGCGCTCACCGACGTCTACCGCTCGATGCACGCGAACACGACGTCAAGCTACACCATCGTGGACGCCCTTTCGCGAGAGACCGAAACGGTAAACGCCGCCTATATCGAGGGGCTGAACGACCTGCACCAGCAGATGACCCGCGCCCGAAGTGAAACGCAGATGCGCGCGACCCATGTCTGGTTCGACGGCAACGACAACCGGCTCGAAGTGCGCTGGTCCTACGGCACCGGGGACATACCGTCGCTGACCACGGGCACATTGTCCGAGATCAGCCAACGTATCCCGACGCTGGTCAACGGCGAAAGCCTTGTCGTCGTGGAAACCTGGATGCCCTATTCGCCGATGATCGACATCCTTATCGACGACATGGACTTCTACAAGATCGTGCTTGCCCGGCCGCGCTACGCGCCGATCATCGCCTGGGCCAACTGATCCGGCGCCCGGCGCGCGCGCGCCAGCGCCTACCCCTGCCGGTCGCGCTGCACCAGCAGTTGCGCGATCATCTCGGCCATGAACCTGCCCTGCCCCGAAGGCACCACGCCGCCGACCCCGACACGTCGGCCCAGCCGCCACCACAGGCCCGGCGCCCAGCGCCGCCGGGCGGGCCCTGCCAGCCGCACCACGAAACCGTTCGACGGCTTGAAGGCGAACATCCCCCGGTCGATGCCCACCACATCCTCCAGCCGGCAAAGCACCTCTCCCTCGCCATCCACCAGCGCCTCGCGCGTCAGCCGCACTTCGCCAGAGGTGGCGCGCCGCATCCGCTCGGCCAGCCACAGCGCGCCCGCGCCAATGGCCACAAGGAACGCCAGCCAGCCCAGCGACTGCGGCGGCGCGACAATGGCCAGATAGATCAAGAGCCCGCCCAGCGTGTAGATCATTGCAAGCGCGATCACCCGTCGCGCCGGCGTCGCCCGCACCCGGGCCAGAACCTCGTCCGTCATCTCAGGGTCTCCAGCCGATCGCCACCGTCCGGCGCGAGGTCTAGCGCGTGTCGCACCCAAATGGAATCGCGCATTGGCCGGCCGGTCCGCTCAGGCGCCCACGGCGCGCCGCACCATGTTCCAGTAGATTCGTTCCACCCTGTCGCGGCTCAGCCGCCCGCCTTCGCGATACCACGTGTTGACGCCCGTCAGCATCGCGATCACCGCCTTCGCGGCCAGGCTGATATCGGGCACGCGAAATTCCTGCGCATCCGCGCCCTGCCGCAGGATCGCTTCCAGCGCGTCCTCATAGGCGCCGCGCAGTCCCGCGATCACCTCGTAATTGCCCGGCTCAAGGTTGCGCAGTTCCATGTAAGAGATGAACACCGCGTCCGGCCGGTCCAGATGATGGCGGATGTGAAACAGGGTAAACGCCTGCAACCGCCCCAGCGGATCGGCGGGCTTGTCTTCGACCTCCCAGGCCTGCAACACGCCCTCCATGTGCTCGCGCATCAAATCGAACAGCAGCGTCTGCTTGTCCGGGGTATAAAGATACAGCGCGCCGGCCTGCACCCCCACCTCAGAGGCGATCTGGCGCATCGTGACGGCGGCAAAACCGTGCCGCGCGATCAACCGCTCCGCCGCGCGGCGGATCCGCGGGCCGGTTATGTCGGAATGAGATCCACTCTTGCGCGCCATGCGACCTGAATATCTGAACGTGCGTTCATTTCAACCCGCGGGTTGTGGCAGCACCGATTTGAGACTATTTTGACCTTGAACCAACGGATTGGACGCAATGCGCCGCCTCGCCCTTCTTGCCGGCACGGCCCTGGCCCTTGCCGGGTGCAGCACCTTCCCGGAGCTTGACGCCCAGATCACCGATCAGGCGCGCGGGGCGGATTACCTGTCGCTGAAACCGCTGGACAGCGTCACCGCCGCTCCGGATCCCGTGCTGAAGGACAGCGCCGCCACGGGCGCCGCGCTGGAGACCGCGGGGCTCGCGCTCCAGTCGCGCGGCGCGACCGTTGCCGCGCTTGACCCCGGGCTGACCGACACTGCCCGCGCCCAGCAGGAACATGCAGAACGCCTGATCGCCGAATCTGCTCTGGCGCGCCTGCAACTGCAAGACACCGCCATCGCCGAAACGCCCGCCCCCGCCGACGAGGCCCCTGCCCTCGCGGCCGCGCCCGAACCATCGGCCGACACGCCCGCCGCAGATGCGGACGCACTTCAGGCCCGCATCGACGCGCTTCTGGCTCGGACCGAGACGCTCAAGAGCGAAAGCCTCGACGCACGGCGCCTGCTTCTGCTGCAACGCGCCAAGGAGCTTGGCGGCATCTGAGACAACCGCCGCCGCGTTGCACCGCATCCGATAAGACGCTAACAGGCCGACAGACACCAACTGTTGGACCCTGACGGAGCGCCGCCCATGACCACCCCCCTGCGCCTAGGCATTGCCGGTCTCGGCACCGTCGGAACCGGTGTCGTGCGCATCGTGCAGCGCCGCGCCGCGCTTCTGGAACGCCGCAGCGGCCGCCCGGTGACCATTTCCGCCGTTTCCGCCCGCACCCGCGACAAGGACCGTGGCGTCCGCCTTGCCGACTACGCATGGGAAGACGACCCCGTCGCGCTGGCCCGCCGCGACGACGTGGACCTTTTCGTCGAACTCATGGGCGGTCAGGACGGCCCCGCCAAGGCGGCGGTAGAGACCGCCATCGCCCATGGCAAGGATGTCGTCACCGCCAACAAGGCCATGCTTGCCGTCCATGGCCAGGCGATGGCCGAGGCGGCGGAAACGGCTGGCGTCGCGCTTCGCTTCGAGGCGGCCGTTGCGGGCGGCATCCCCGTGGTCAAGGCCCTGACAGAGGGTCTGGCCGGCAACGAGGTGCAGCGCGTCATGGGCGTGATGAACGGCACCTGCAACTACATCCTGACCCGCATGGAACACGCGGGCCTCAGCTATGACGAGGTCTTCGAAGAGGCCAACGCGCTGGGTTACCTCGAAGCGGACCCGCAGCTTGACGTGGGCGGCATCGACGCGGGCCACAAGCTTGCGCTACTGTCCTCCATCGCCTTCGGCACGCAGGTCAGCTTTTCCGACGTCGAGCTTGAAGGCATCGGCGCCATTTCGATCACCGACATCGAACAGGCCCGTGATCTGGGCTTCCGGATAAAGCTGCTGGGCGTCGCCCAGATGACGGGCCGTGGCCTGGAACAGCGCATGTCGCCCTGCCTCGTGCCGGCCGCCAGCCCGCTTGGCACGCTGGAACGCGCCACCAACATGGTCGTGCTCGAAGGCGACGCCGCGGGCCAGATTGTCCTGCAGGGCGCGGGCGCCGGCGAAGGCCCCACCGCCAGCGCGGTCATGTCCGACATCCTTGACGTGGCGCGCGGCCTGCGGCTGTCGACCTTCGGCCAGCCCGCCCATTCACTGGTAAAGCCCGTCGCCGCGCAGACCGCGACGCCCGCCGCCTTCTACCTGCGCATGTCGCTTCAGGACAAACCCGGCGCGCTGGCCAAGGTCGCCACCGTGCTGGGAGAGGCCGGAATTTCCATCGACCGGATGCGTCAGACCCGCCATGTGGAAGCCACCGCCCCGGTCCTGATCGTCACCCACAAGACGACCCGCGCCGCGCTTGACGGCGCGCTGGCGGCCTTGCCCGCCACCGGCGTGGTCGAAGGCGCGCCAGTGGCCATCCGCATCGAAGAAGTCTAGCGCCCCGCCCCATAGGACGCGCGGGCCGACCTGTCGCCGGACAGGGATTGCTGGCGGCGCGACACCAGCAATTCGATCGCATCGGCAAGATGCTCGCGGTCGATGTGATGCGCGCCGCGCGCCACGCGGATCTTGTGTGCCTCGATCATCACGTCCGCGTGCCGGCAGCCCTCGGGCGGCTCGAAGCGATAGCTGGCCAGTTCCAGCCGCAGACCCAGCGGATCGCGGAAATAGATCGAATCCATGAACCCCCGGTCCACGGGGCCCGAATGCGACACCCCCCGCGCATCCAGCCGCGCGGCGACCTGCCAGAATGTCGCCTGGCTCACGTTCAGGGCCAGATGATGCAGCGATCCCGTCGCCTCGGGCACGGGCGTCGCGTCGGGCGCGCGCCCCTCGTTGGTGAAGACCGTGATCAGCCTGCCGTCGCCGGGATCGAAATACAGATGTCCCTCGTCGGGATTGTCGAGGTTGGGCTGATCGAAGATGAAAGGCATCCCCAGCACGCCTTCCCAGAAATCGATCGACGTCTGGCGGTCCGCCCCGTTGATCGTGATGTGATGCACCCCCTGCGTCTGGATCTTCCGGATGTCGCCCGTGCCGGTCATCTGCGTCTCTCCCTTCGCGCGGCCCGTCCCGTGTCGGGCCGGTCACCGCTCCGGGGCAGTGTGCTCGGGTCCGCCCGGCGAAGTCCACCGCGAATGCGCGCCTGCCCCCCTAGGGGCCAAGTGCCCGGAAATCGCCCTGGTAAAGCAACTCGAACCCCACCGGCGCGGCAAAGCCCGGAGGCATGTAAGGGTTGGCAAAGGCCACGATGAAAAAGACGATCAACCCGGTGTATGAGGCGAAGACCGTCAGCAACAGCAGGTTCAGCGCACTGGGCGCATAGGTGAAATACGCCGCCGAGGTCAGCGCCACACCCACCAGCGCCGCGGTCAGGAACAACGGGTTCACCCCGGCGCGCGCCGCGTCCTCGCGCACCCGGCGCAACATCGACACTTCGCGGATATTGTCCAGCATGATGCCCCGCAGCGCCTCTTGCCGCGGTGTCTCGGGCGTCAGGTCCAGAACCGTCGCATAGGCCGCGTCCCATTCCGACCATGCCGGCCCATGCAGCGTCCGCGTCCGCCCCAGCTGCCCCCATTCGGACGTCAGCACATGGTCCACGTAGCGCGCCAGCCCCGCGCGTGCCTCGCGCGTCGCCTCGGCGTCATAGCGCTCCAGATCGTAGAACACGTTGCCCACCAGCGCCGCCTCGCGCGATGCCGCCGTCGACACGTCGCGCAGGTTCACCACCTCCTGCGCAAAGATCAGCGCCAGAACCAGCCCGTGCAGCGCGCTGACCCGAAAGATCACAGACCCCGCCAGTTCGCGCCGCTCGTCGTCCGCGCCGCCCCCCAGCAAGACCCGCGTGACCCCGTAGGACAGCAGCGCCGCGCCCACCACGAACAGGATCACCACCGCCGCCGACAGGTTGGGCGGAAGGCTCAGGAGTGTTGAAATACCCAAGATGCGCGCGCCTTGTGCCGGTCAGACGTTCTCGGACGAGGCCGCCCAAAGGTTCACCCCGTCCTCGAAGGCCAGCCGGTCGATTTCGGCCAGCTCGCCCGCGTCGAACTCCATCCGCGCCAGCGCGCCCACGCAGTCCTCTATCTGCGCGGGCCGCGACGCCCCGATAAGCGCCGATGTCACCCGCCCGCCGCGCAGCACCCACGCGATCGCCATCTGCGCAAGGCTCTGGCCCCGCGCCGCCGCGATGTCGTTCAGTCCCCGCAGCCGCTCCACCGCCGCCTCGGACAGAAGCCCGGCGTTAAGCGACTTGCCCGCCGCCGCCCGGCTGCCCTCGGGCACCCCGCCCAGGTATTTGCCGGTCAGCACCCCCTGCGCCAGCGGCGTGAAGACGATGGAACCCACACCGGCCTCGTCCAGCGTGTCCAGCAGGCCGTCGCGCTCGATCCAGCGGTTCAGGATGTTGTAGGACGGCTGATGGATCACGACGGGCGTGCCCATTTCCTTCAGGATGGCCAGCATCTGCCGCGTCCGCTCGCTGTTGTAGCTGGAAATCCCGGCATAAAGCGCCTTGCCCGACCGCACGATCTGGTCCAGCGCGCCCGCCGTTTCCTCCAGCGGGGTGCCGGGGTCGAACCGGTGCGAATAGAAGATGTCCACATAGTCCAGCCCCAGCCGCCGCAACGACGCGTCGCAAGAGGCGATCAGGTACTTGCGGCTGCCCCACTCGCCATAGGGCCCGGGCCACATGCCGTAACCGGCCTTGGACGACACGATCAGCTCGTCCCGGTGGTGGCGAAAATCGGCCCGCAGGATCTGGCCGAACGCCTCTTCGGCCGATCCCGGCGGCGGGCCGTAATTGTTGGCAAGGTCGAAATGCGTGATGCCAAGGTCGAACGCCCTCCGGCACATCGCCCGCTTCACGTCATGCGGCGTGTCCTCGCCGAAGTTGTGCCAAAGCCCCAGCGACACCGCCGGCAGCTTCAGCCCAGAGCGCCCCAGCCGCCGATAGTCCATCGTGTCGTAACGGCTCTCACTCGGGACATATGTCATGGTCGGGGTCTCCATTGCCTGCCTGCCAGCGCGGACCTGCACCATGCCCCCGTCCGCGCGTGGGCGCAATCGGATCGCCCGCGCGATGCCCCCGCCCGGAGGCGCCCGCACCCCGCCCGCCCGGACGCGGCACGGGAAAAAAACGGCCCCTTGAGCCTTGATGGGCAAAAGCGACGCCCGCTCGCCCGGCCAGCGTCCGCTTTGCGGAACAAAAGGGTCATTCGCTGTCGCCATGCCAATGGCGGCCTTCCTTGATGACCGTCATCATGAGTCAGTTACCCACGTTTGATATGCACGGTTACCACGCGATTTTGCAAAAGATCAGCGTCGCGATCCCATAAGCATTGTCTGCACATCGCCGCTGGTGCGAACGCTGAGGAACAAGAGATAAATTGTCAGGAACGGTGTTCCGAAGAACAGTGCCAGCAACGCCAGCCCAAACCCACCTGCGGAAAACTCATTGCGCCATGCCGTCCAGAATGCCGACAGCAGCAGGAACCCGAGGAAATCAAGATTGAACTGACCCGGCCACTCCATCTTGAGGATGTCGCCAAAGAAGACGGGCATCAGGTTCAGGCCGTGATTGGAAATTACGACGCCCGTATAAACCACGATAACCGACACAAGGGCCACGAGCCATATTCTGAATGCAGTCATCCAGGTTCACCTCGGATGTTGCATGTTATGGATGATCAGGCATGAACGCCAAGCAGGAGCTTGCGTGGATCACCGTTCGATTTACCAATCAGATAGATCATGTAGGGCGCAAGAAAAAGGATGCCCAGCGGCGGTGCACACACACCAAGGATTATGCCTCCGCTTGTGAAACCGCTGCGCCAGGCCATCCAGATGCCGGACAAGACAAGGTAGCTTGCGAAGTCCACGTTGAATTGCCCCTGCCAGTTCATCGCAAGAATGGGATCGAGAAACGGCGTGAACAGGTTCAGCCCCCCGCCTACGACTGCCGTGATCGTAAACAGGATGATGATCGCAGTCATCGCTATCAATATCATGCGGAATTGGCCCATTCTTTCTTTCCCTTCAGGTATTTCTAGTCGGTTGCCGGTCGCCACATCGGTCCAATGATCAGCAATAGGACACCGATGTTCCAAAGCGCGTTTGGCCAATTCCCCGATGTGATTGATCCCGCACTGTCAAGCATGAACCACGACAGCGTGCTGACCAGCAGGCAGCGTCGCACGCCCTCGGGTGCGTGATCGTAGACCCAGATCGAAAGGCACCAGACCATGACCCCCCAACCCAATAGGAATCCGCCGGCGAGTGCGGACAGAAACCAGATCTCCTCCGACTGGTAGGACGGGAAGCCGTCCAGCGGCCATGACAGAAGATCCAGACCCCACCGCGCAGGTTCGTTGAATGTCGGGATCGTGCCCAGGAACAGGAACGGCCCGAAGCCCGCGATAACGAGCGCCGAAATCTTCAGCCAGACCTTGTGAAAAGCCGTGGTTGCCACGATTTTCGTCCTGTTTCAGTTCAGTTGCGGGAAGTCCTACGATCTCGGGCTGCATCAAAGCAATTACCTTGGAGGTAAGTGAAATCCGCACAGGCCTGTGCTAAGTCGGGACATGACAGACTTTACCGAGACATTGAAAACCTGGCGCAAGATGCGCCGCTACAGCCAGCTTGACCTCGCCGCCGAAGCCAACATTTCCGGGCGGCATCTGTCGTTTCTCGAAACCGGGCGGGCGCGGCCAAGTCGCGGGATGGTGCTGCGTCTCAGCGAGGCGCTGCAAATGCCGCTTGATGCAAGCAACCGGTTTCTGACCCAAGCCGGATTTGCCGCCGAATATGGCGATCACGAATGGTCGGATGACCAGATGGTTCCAATCCGCCATGCGGTTGAGAGAACACTGTCCAAACACATGCCCTATCCGGGTCTGGCTTTGGATCGAATGTGGCGCATCGTGCAGGCCAACAAGACGGCCGCAGGTCTCTTTGGCCAATTCGGGATCGGTGTCGGAGACAGTTTGATCGACCTGATGGTATCCGGCACTCTGCCTGACATTGTTGAAAACTGGCCAGTCGTGGCGCAGGCGGCCGCCGCACGACTCCGCGTGGAGAGTCTGGCCCAAGGGGGCGTGGCGGAATTCGACAGGGCATCCGCCTATCTTGCGCAGTTCGGCACACAGACCGAGCGCGCCAAGAGCCCGGTGATCCCAACCATCGTCAACTTCGCTGGTCAGAGGCTCTCGATGTTTTCGACCATCGCTCAGATCGGTACGCCCGAGGACGTCATGCTCGATGACTTCAAGATCGAGCTCTATTTTCCCATGGATGACGAAACGGCGACAGCTTTTGAAGCAATGAGCGTTGGTTAGACGAAGAGCGGCCATCCGTGCAGAGCGCAGCACTTGGCACTTCTGGCTCGTCGCTGCCTTTGGTGCAATTCGGCAATAAGGGCAGGTCACACGCCGGCTCGTCTTCCGTGAGTGACCGTTTCGCCACCTTCTCCAGCCCCCCCCTCGCCTTCCCCTTCGTCACTGCCGCACATCCTGCTGCGGCATTCATCCGACAACCATCGTGATCCCTTGCACGGTGGCTAGGACGCGCCCGGGCACGGGTTCTGGGCTCGAACCCGTGCCCTGCACCGCCCCGGCGTCCCGCCCCGTCCCGGCCTTGGAGAGCCCGCGCGCGAACCCGGGGGGCCCGACGGGTCCCGTCCGTCGCTGTGACGATCGTCCCGCGCGGCGTTTCGCCCTGTCTGTCCCGGGCACAGGGCCGCGCCGACGTGTTGCCGACGTTATGCCGACGTTGTGCCGACAGCCCGGATCCGCCACCCCACCGGGTGGAAACCCTGTCACGGTTAGCGCTGTCACGGTTGCCCCGCCCCCCCGCCACGGGCTACATGCACCCAAGCCATTGCCCCCGGACACAGGATATTGCGCATGACGCCCCCCATCGATTTCAACGACCGGATGCTGTCGCTGGGCCTCGCCCGCGTGTCCGAAGCCGCCGCCCTCGCCTCCGCCGGCCTCGTCGGCCACGGCGACGAAAAGGCCGCCGACCAGGCCGCGGTGAACGCCATGCGCGACCAGTTGAACAAGCTGGACATCCGCGGCGTCGTCGTCATCGGCGAAGGAGAAAGAGACGAAGCGCCAATGCTTTACATCGGTGAAGAGGTCGGCAGCGGCACCGGTCCCGAGGTCGACATCGCGCTCGATCCGCTGGAAGGCACGACGCTGACGGCCAAGGACATGCCCAATGCCCTGACCGTCATCGCCATGGCCCCGCGCGGTACGCTCCTGCACGCCCCCGACGTCTACATGGACAAACTCGCCATCGGCCCCGGCTACGCCCCCAACGTGGTCTCGCTGGAAATGAGCGCCTCGGAACGCGTGCACTCCCTGGCCAAGGCGCGCGGCTGCGGTGCGCGCGACATCACCGTCTGCATCCTCGAACGCCCCCGCCACGAAGACCTGATCGCCGAGGTCCGCGCCACCGGCGCCGCCATCCGGCTCATCACCGACGGCGATGTCGCGGGCGTCATCCATTGCGCCGAAGCCGACGTGACGGGCATCGACATGTACATGGGCGCAGGCGGCGCGCCAGAGGGCGTTCTGGCCGCCTCGGCACTCAAATGCATGGGCGGACAGATGTGGGGGCGGCTGATGTTTCGTAACGATGACGAACGTGGCCGCGCCGCCAAGGCGGGTATCACGGACCTGGGCAAGGTCTATTCCCGTGACGAGATGGTCACATCGAACGTCATCTTCGCCGCGACTGGCGTTACCGATGGATCGATCCTTCGGGGCATCAAGCGCGAGCCGACGCACCTGACCACGGAAACGATCCTGATGCGGTCCAAGACCGGATCGGTCCGGCGGATGCTTTACCGCAACCCGCGCGCCCCGCGCGACTAGGGATGGCGGCCTTTCTAGGCGTCGAGCGTTCTGTCACCGGGCGACGCTGGGTCGGCCCCGACCACGCGCAGGACCGTCTCGCCGAGGCCATCGCCCAGACGGCCCACCTGCCCTTGTCGGTGGGCCACGTGCTGGCCCGCCGCGGTGTTGCGCCCGACGCGGCAGAGGCCTTCCTGTCGCCAACCCTGCGCGATCTGCTGCCGGATCCGCGCGGCCTGAAGGACATGGAGCGCGCCGCCGCCCGGCTGGTCGATGCGCTGAACCGCCAAGAACCCATCGCCGTCTTCGCTGACTACGATGTCGATGGCGGCGCCTCGGCGGCACTTCTGCTGACGTGGCTGCGCGCGCAGGACCACGACGCGACGCTCTATGTCCCGGACCGCATAGACGAGGGGTACGGCCCCAATCCGCAGGCGATGCGGGCCCTTGCGCGCGATCACGGCCTGATCGTTTGTGTCGATTGCGGCACGCTGAGCCATGACGCGATCGCTGCGGCGGAAGGCGCCGACGTGGTCGTGCTGGACCATCACCTGGGCGCCGAGACGCTGCCGCCGGCGCTGGCGGTGGTGAATCCGAACCGGCAGGACGAATCCGGCGACCTGGGACACCTCTGTGCCGCGGCGGTTGTCTTTCTAACGCTGGTCGAGGCGAATCGACAGATGCGGCAGGCGGGACGCAGCGGCCCAGACCTGATGGCGTTCCTCGACCTTGTCGCATTGGCCACCGTGGCCGATGTGGCCCCCCTTGTCGGTGTGAACCGCGCGCTTGTGCGCCAGGGGCTGAAGGTGATGGCCCAGCGGCGGCGCCCGGGACTGGTCGCGCTGGCCGACGTGGCAAGGATGAACGCCGCGCCTACCCCCTATCACCTTGGTTTCCTGATGGGGCCGCGCGTCAATGCCGGCGGGCGCGTGGGGCGCGCGGACCTTGGCGCGCGGCTGCTGGCCACGGCGGACGCCGCCGAGGCGTCCGCCCTTGCCGAACGGCTGGATACGCTCAACACCGAACGGCGCGACATCGAGGCACGCGTGCTCGATGCCGCCATGGCCGCGGCAGAGGCGCGCGGGCTTGACGGCCCGCTGGTCTGGGTGGCTGGCGAGGGCTGGCACCCCGGCGTCGTGGGCATCGTGGCGTCGCGGCTGAAAGAGGCCACGAACCGCCCCGCTGTCGTCATCGGCCTGCATGATGGCGAGGGCAAGGGGTCCGGCCGTTCGGTGTCGGGCATTGATCTGGGCGCCTCTGTGCAACGGCTGGCGGCCGAGGGCCTGCTGATAAAGGGCGGCGGGCACCGGATGGCGGCGGGCCTGACGGTTGCGGCCGAAAGGCTGGAGCCGGCGATGGAGCGTCTTGCAGAACTTCTGGACCGACAGGGCGCTGGCGCGCTGGGGCCGCGCGACCTGATGCTCGACGGACTGCTGATGCCGGGCGCGGCAACGCTCGACCTGATCGACCGGATCGAGGCGGCGGGTCCCTACGGGGCGGGCGCCCCCGCCCCGCGCTTTGCCTTTCCCGCACAGGCGATTGCTCATGCCCGGCGCGTGGGCGAGTCGCACCTCAAGATCGCGTTCTCGGAAGGCAGTGGCCCCCGGCTTGAGGCGATCGCCTTCGGCGCCTTCGACGGCCTGATCGGTCCGACGCTCGAGTCCCATGGCGGCGCGCGCTTTCACCTCGCCGGGCGGCTGGAGATCAACGACTGGGGCGGCCGGCAACGTCCACAACTGCGACTGGAGGACATCGCGGCCGCCAACTGAGGCAATGGCAAAACCGCAAAGAATCCGCTTGCCACGCTGCCGCAGATTTTCTAGATAACGCCGCACGCCAAAGCGTTGGCCCGTTCGTCTATCGGTTAGGACGCCAGGTTTTCAACCTGGAAAGAGGGGTTCGATTCCCCTACGGGCTGCCACATTTCCCCGTAATTTATTGAAGATACTAGTTTTTCTGCGGGAGCCTTGCGTCTACGCGCCAAGATGCTCGCCGTCCCCTGCGGGCCTAAACGGAACAACGTGATACATATTGGTGCGGCAGGCTGCCGCACCCTTACCGCCTAGCTTTGTTCCTCCCCACCCCTCCCTGCGCCCAGCCTTCACCGTGGTCGTCACCCCGTCGAGGATCACGATCTCATGGCTCCAGTCGAACGGGCAGACCTCGCCCGGATCGAAGCTCAGCGGGACATAGGCGCTGGCCGATGCCTCCTGTGTCGCCTTCGACCAACTGGCCGCATATCGGCGCACGGCGCCATAGCTGCAGTCACAGCCCCGGTTGCACAGCTCCTCGAAAATCCGGATCAGCGTCAGCCGGTCGCGCTTCGGTCGCCGCGCATTCTCGGCCAGCATGTCGTCCAACCCGGACCGCCAGGGGCCGATCTTCGGACGCGGCTGCGTCGTGCGGTCATAGGTGAACTCGGTCGCCCCCGATCGAATGACCTTGCGCACCGTATTGCGCGACAACCGAAGCTCACGACAGATCTGCTTGATCGATCGATCCGCCGACGAAATGCACACGCCTGATCTTGGCTATCGTCTCCACAGCCAACACCCCCTGACTGCTCCCTCATGCCGTTGAGGAAGCTTCTGATCAGAAAGATCAGGGTGTCACTTTTGGATGCCGGCCTTCTCAAGATAGGGGGCAATCTTGCATGCCAATCCACGACAAGGAGCGCATTCCTGCGGCGAGCATACTCGCGCGTTCGGAGCGCCAAGTCTCATAAGCCCACCTCCGCAGGGAAAACGGCGCTCTCTACTAGTGGGCACATAATGGGATCATTCGACACGTGGGAAACCAGCGACAGGCCTGGCCTTGCACCGCGGGATCAAGCAGTTTGGACGGCGCGACACCGCCGGATGCCCCGTCTGTGCGGATGTGCATGTATTCGGGGGGCGTTACCGCCAAATGGAAGACGGCGGGCCGATGCGTTAGACCGTTGCCAGCCGCCGCAGCCCGTTGCCGCCGCCTTGCCGCCCTACAACGCGCGCAGCGCCAGAAGGGCCGCGCCAATGCTGGCCTCGTCCCCGGAGGCGTTCTCGATCGGGACGCCGATCTCGCGCTCCCTGATCCGCCGCCATGTCTCGTTTCCGGCACCGCCGCCGACGGTGAGAATACGTTTGACCTGTCCTGCGCCCCGCTGTTCCAGCGCCCCGAAGCACTGTGCCTCGATACGGGCGATCCCCTGCAATAGTCCATGCAGGAACCGCGCCGGTTCGTCGGGGCGCGGCGTCAGGCGGGGGGGCAGGTCGGGGTCGTTGATCGGGAACCTCTCGCCGGGACGAAGCAGCGGATAGTAGTCCAGGCCGCTATCCTGATCGGGCTCGATCCCTGCGCTCAGGCGGGCAAGTTCGTCGGGGGCAAAAAAGCTGCGAAGCACACCACCGCCCGTATTCGACGCACCGCCCGCCAGCCAGCCCGCGCCAAGCCGGTGGCTGTAAAGGCCGATCGAGGGATCGTCGACACGCACCGGGCTGAGCATCTTGATTGCCAGCGTCGTCCCAAGCGACGTAACGGCCGTACCGATGCCACGGGCCCCGGTCGCGAGGTAGGCGGCGATGCTGTCGGTCGTTCCCGCCTTGACGATGAGGTCCGTAGACAACCCCAGTTCCGCTGCGAGCCGGGCAGAGATCCTGCCCACGGACTGGCCCGCGGGCAGCACCCGTGGCAGAAGCGCCGGGCGGATGCCAAGGTCGTCGAACCAGACCGGCCAGGCGCCGGTTTCGGGATCGAAGCCGGTCTTCAGTGCGTTGTTGTGGTCCGAGTGCCCGGCCCGGCCGGTCAGTCGGGCCATGATGAAATCCGCCTGGTGGCAGAGGTTGCGGGCGGTTTGGGCGCGATCCTCTGACAGCAGGCGAAGAAGGCGGGCCAAAGCAGAATTCGATCCTTGCGTGATGTGGTTTTCAGGCGCGCGCGCGCGAATGGCCTTCGCCTCGACCTCGAACCCGGCCGAGTCGTACATAAGCCCCCGCGTCACAGGCCGAACCGCGGCATCGACAAGCACCATGCTGCCAGAGGTGCCGTCCACCGCCGCAACCCCGATATCAAGTGGATCAAGTCCGGCATCGCGAAGGGCCGCGACCTGGGCCACAAGGCAGGTTTTCACGGCCACCCACCAAAGTTCGGCATCCACATTGCCCGGGGCCTGGGCGGGATGCGGCGCACGGGCTTGCGATACGGGCAAACCCGTCTCGTCGATCACGGCACTGCGCACACCCGACGTGCCGATATCGACCCCAAGCGCCAGCATCCGTCAGTCGCCCCGCGCAAGCGACATTCGGTACTTCTCGGCGTCCCAATTCAAAAGTTCGGCCTCTGCCTCTGGACCGATCGTTTCGGCCTGCCAGTCTTCCGGCAGGCGGGACAGGACAGCCGCAAGGCAGTCAAGCATCGCGCGTTGCGCCGCCGTCGCATCCGTTCGGACAAGCACGCCTGTCCCTTCTGCCAGAACAACCGGGCGGTCGCGCCCATCTGCGGCGACGGGCAACGCGGGCCCAAGGAACACGACATGATCGGGATAGTAGGATCCGGCCCGCGCCAGCCGGGCAAGCCGCGGATCGGTCCCAAGCCGCCCGAGGGATGGAACCCACTCGCGCCCTTCGGGCGTCCCGTCCGCGACCGGCGCCGACATGTCCAGAGCCGGCAGGGCCAGCCGGTCCTCCACGGCCTGGATCAGATCACCAGTGTCCTGCACCGTGCTGCCGCAACAGATCAGGCCGTGGTTCTGAAGGATGATGACACGTGTCCCGGCGTCTATGTGCACAAGGATTTCCCCGGTCAGCGGCAGGCCCGGCTTTCGGTAGGGCACGAATGCGACCGGCAAGCCCGACAGCTTGCGCACCGCAGCGGCACGGCCCTGTGGCGAGATCGCATGTACGATGGTCGCGACCGAGTGCGTGTGCATGACCACGGGCCAGTCCAGCATGGCGTGAAAGGTCGTCTCGATGGACGGTCGAAGAGCGACCGACGGGTCGAGGACCGTTGCCTTGCAGGTCCCATCGCCAGCGCCCAGTGCTTCGGCGCGCGCTGCCTCCAGATCGACGGCCACAAAAATATCCTTGGATTCGGCATCAGCAAGTTCCGTGCCCGACGCCTTGATCCACATGACGCCGTCCCCCTTGACCGAGGTATTGCCACCCGGTCCCTGAACCTGAAGCGGGTCCTGTCCCAGGCGCGCCGAAAGCGCCCGGAAGGCGGGGCAAAGCAGGTTTGGGTTCGTCACATCAGTTCCTCGATTGCGTAGGTCGGCGGGGCGATGCCCTTGGCCATGGACAACTCTGCTATGCTGCCGGCGACGTTCCTCGGGTCTATGTCCGATCTGTGCAGACTGCCCCAGACAAACACACTGTCCCAGCCGGCACGAGCCGCGCCGTCGATGTCATGTTCCAGACTGTCGCCGATCAGGACAAGCCGTCCGCCCGCCAGATCCAGTGCATCCTCAAGCCCCGCGAAGACCGGAGGATAAGGCTTTCCGTAATAGGCAACGGCACCGCCCCTGCGCTCGTATCCATCTGCCAGGGCTCCGGGCTGGATTGCGAAACGGCCTAGCGGACGTGGCGAACGCCGGTCGGGATTGGCGCAATAGGCTGGCAGACCCCGGGCCGTCGCCGCGTCAAGCTGGTCGTCCCAATCCTCCACCGCACTATCGTCCGGGCAGCCAAGAAGCAAAACCGCCTCGGCGTTCCCGGTATCCGGCACAAAACGCAAATCCAGCCCTTCGGCGAAGAGTTTCGCGTCGCCGGGCGTCCGTTCGGTCGCGAAGAAGACGCGTTCCTCAATGCGTCCTGACGAGAGGTCCCGCCAAAGCGCCTCTCCTGAGGACATGACCTGCTGAAACAGGCCCGGCGGATAGCCGATATCCTCGATCCGGTGGAGGTTCGCGCGCGCCCGCTTGCCCGAGTTGGACAGCACCGCCAGACGGTGCCCGCGATCCCCAAGATCGGTCAGGGTCCCCACGGCATGGGTGTAGGGCTTTGCGCCGTCATGCAGGACGCCCCATTGATCGAAGACGAGCGCATCGTAGTCGGCCGCCACATCGCGGACACTGTCCAGAAGTCGCGTCACGGCCTTCAGTATTCCGCCATGTCTTTGGGATCGGTCAGACCGGACAGGAACGCGTCGGCTTCGGCGTCCGACATGGCCGGTGCTGCCTTGCCGGCCATTCCCGCCGGCATGTCACCGAAATAGAACTTGAACCCGGGAATGGGCTGGCGGCGTTTGCGCAGCGGCATGCCGGCGTAGGGGAAAACCTCTGATCTGGCGTTCGCCGCTTCGTCATGGCACGGCAAGACATAGTCGGCGCGCTTGTCGATCTCTTCCACCGATTTCCAGCCTTCGTAGGAATTCACGAAGCGGGCCGGCACCCAATGGCGCCACTTCTCGGCGGGGTTGGGATCGAGGTTACGCTCTACGAAGATGGCATCGCCGGCGATCACGATGTCACCCGCACCGGTCGTCACGGTGACGGCCATGTGTCCGACCGAATGGCCGGGAGTGTGGAACATCGTGATACCGGGAAGAACCTCGCACTCGTCCTCGACAGCTTCGAAGACGCAACCGGCATAGGCCGGCTCGATCCCGAGAATGCCGCATTCATAGGTGCGGTAGTAGAGCGGCAGGGGGTTGTAGGCCATCTCGATCTCGGCCTTGGGCGCGATGTAGCGGGCGTTCTTGAACCTCTTCATGTTCTGCACATGATCCCAGTGCAGATGGGTAAAGACGATCGCATCGATCTCGTCGGGATGAACGCCCAGCTTCTGTTCAAGGTGTTCATGCACCTCAAGGCAACCGCGCTTTTCGCATTTGTGGTGATAGAGCGTCGCACGCTCCTCATCGCACAGGCCGGTATCGATCAGGATCTTGTGCTCTCCGGTGTCGACATAGTGGCAGTATACCGGGTTCCAGTACTTCTTGCCGGCCGGCCCCTTCCAGAAGATGTACGTGCCAAGATCGGCCTCCAGCCACCCGGTGTTGATCGGATAGATCCTTGTTTCCGCGACGCCCAACGGACTTCTCCCTGCAAATGATTCCCTGTCAGTATACACGGTTTTTTCTACGTATACACTGCTGCCCTTCGGCGATCAGTATGCAGCAAGCGCCTTGCTCAGGCTGTCCGTCATGTAGGCTGTCATTCCGTTCGACGCAGTGGTGGAATCCTTGCTGAAGATGTCCTGCATCAGCCGGTCATGCGCCCGGGCAGCCGCCAGAAGGTCGTCCTTGCCGGCGAACTTGCGGGCCCGGAACGGCCCCGTCCGGCGCCGGAAATCCGCGGCAAGCTCTGCCATGAAAGGGTTTCCGGTGGCGATATATATAGTCTGGTGGAACTGCTCGTTCGCCCGCAGAAAACGCGCTCGGTCGCCTTCCTGCGCCGCCGCGACACACTCTTGCTGGGCGGCCTCGATCTCCAGCCGCGTCAGGAGTGTAAGCCGCTGCGCCGCAATCCGGGCGCAGGCCGTCTCGATCTCGTGCATCGCCTCGAAGATATGGCTCAGTTCCTCTCGCGTATACTCTGCCACCCTCATGCCGCGTCCCTCGCCCTCGACCAGGATGCCCTGCGCGGCCAGCCTGAGAAGCGCCTCGCGCACAGGGGTGCGCGAAGCACCGAACCTCTGCGCCAGCACAACCTCTTCCAGCCTGTGACCCGGCTCTAGGACGCCAGCAGAGATATCGGCGACAAGCTGCGCCTCGATCGTCCGGGCCAGCGGCACCTTGTGGTTCTGCAACACCTCTGCCATCAGCCCCATTTTCCGGCGGAACGGCCGATCAGGCCGTCGCATCATCGCATTTGCACTCTTCTGGCATCAAATGTATACATAATCGACTGGGTCGTCAAATACGCGCAGGGGGAGACATGCAAAGACCCGTGGTTCTGTTGATATCCGTGGAGTCGAAACAAGACGCCACGGCCCATGTCCTGAACGCGCTGTCTGCCCATGATCTGGCGGCCACCGTGGTCGATATCTCGCTGGGATCGGACGGACAGGTGTGGGACGGCGCGCGCAAACTGGCCGCGATGGAGCGTTCTGCGAAGACGGCGACCGCGCGTGTTGTCGACATTTCAGCGGGGCACGCGCCAATCGTACTTGGGATTGGCGGTGGAACCGGAAGCGACATGATCCTACGCATCATGCGGGGGTTGCCCGTCGAGATGTCTAAGCTACTGGTGACAACCCTCCCGTTCGACCCCCGCCCCGTGGTTGCCGACGATTCCATCATTCTGGTTCCCAGCGTCGTCGATATCGAGGGCCTGAATGCCGCGCTTCGGATTGTTCTTGACCGGGCTGCCGGCATGGTGGCCGGACTGGCACGCCTGCCCGCGCCCTTGGCTGCAACCCCTTCTGTCGGGCTGACGACCCTCGGCATCACCGGGATGGCCGGGGTCCAGATCGCCCGGCGGCTGAATGCTGCCGGACACGAGGTCACAGCGTTTCACGCCAACGGTTTCGGCGGTGCCGCCTTTGCCCGTCAGGCCCGCGAGGGCGCACTCGCAGCGGCCATCGACATGACGGTGCACGAAATCACGCGGATGGTGGTGGCCGGCACGTATGTGCAGATGCCCGACAGGTTCAGCGCCGCGGGCCACATTCCGCGTGTGGTCCTGCCCGGTGGCATGAACGTTATCGGCCTGGGAGCCATCAACAGCATCCCGCAACACCTTCTGGATCGGGCCCATTACCGGCATTCCGAACATTTCACCCATGTGAAGATGGGGCCTGAAGAGATGGAACGCGCCAGTGCCGCGCTGGCCGATGCATTGAACAAGGCCACCGCGCCGACAACGGTCATGATCCCGATGGAAGGGTTTTCCAGCGAGGATCGCGCCGGCGGTGCGATCGAGGACCGCGACCTGCGGGCGATTGCCGCAGACTTGCTGGACGCCCGGGCCGTAAATTACCGCGTGGTCAGGACTGCTGCCCATATCTCGTCCCCCGAGACGGCCGATCAGGCGGTGCGTATCCTCTTGGAATCCCTGTGAAGAAAGCCAGCCGAATGATCGATCCCGACGAACTGCACCAAAAGAGGGCCGACCTTATCGCTATCGCCCGGCGCTGCTTCGAGCGCGGGCTGCAAACCAACGCCGGCGGGAACCTGTCGGTGCGCCTTGAAAGCGCCGCAGCCATCGTCATCAAGCCATCGGGCGTGGGGTTCAATGAATGCGCGCAGGACAACCTTCAAGTCGTGCATCTGGACGGCACGGTCGAACCTTCGGACCACAAGCCGTCAAAGGATCTTGGCTTTCACCTCGATCTCTACCGCATCCGCGCCGATATCAACGCCATCGTGCATTGCCACAGCCCCTGGGCGACGGGCTATGCGAGCGCGGGGCTGGAGATCCCCTGCCTGACGGTGCAGACGATCGAAAAGATCGGGCGAATGCCCCTCATCCCGCTTTCGGAGAACGGCGGGCCGCAGACCGAGACCGAGATCAGCCCCGTCTTTCGTGATTGCAGTGTCGTCGCCGCCGTTCTGGCGAACCATGGCACCATTGGTGTCGGATCGACGCTGCTTAGGGCGCAGTATCTGGCAGAGATCATCGAGGAAACCGCGCATATCGCCTACGTGCGCGACACGCTTCTGGCCGCGCGCGGCATGGCGGCACCCGGCGGGCCCAGCTTTGGCACCGCCGCAGAGGCGAAGGCGGCGCGCAACGCCTAGGGCGTTCGCGGCGCGCGGCGCACCCTTGGCCTATTCCGGAAAGCCCACGTTGTCGGGCACGGTACCCGACGGCGGTTGTGGATAGTGCATCCCGCGCTGCGCCGAGAAGCTGCGGTCGGGCTTGGGGCGATAGGGCCCCGGGTCATGACCGACAAGCCGCCCTTCGCGAACCCATCCGTCTTCTACATCCTTGCCATGGCACTGCGCGGCAAGCGCCGCTTCCAGACGCACACGCACCGGCACAAGGTCGACGACATCGGCCAGGTCGGTCAGTTCCTGCGGGTCGGTCACAAGGTCGAAAAGCTGCACCACGTTGCCGGCGGGATACCAGATCAGCTTGTGCCGCCCGTCATGGATCATCCGCGAGGCGCTGTTGTTCTCAAGAACTTCACCATAGAGCATCTCGCGCCGCTCTTCGCCATGCATGGCAATCCCGTCGCAGGTGTCGGGCACGTCGATACCGGCAAGGTCCAGAAGCGTCGGCATCACGTCCTGCAACCCGACAAGCCGGTCGTCGGTGGTGCCGGGCTGCACACGGCGATCCCCCGGCAGCCCCATCAGGATCATCGGAACCCGCGCCGCGCCCTCGTAGAAAGTGCGCTTTGCGAACAACCCGAAATCACCCAGCATCTCGCCATGATCGCTGCAGAACAGGATGATCGTGTTGTCGAGTTCCCGCTCTTCCCGCAGGGTTCCAAGCACCACGCGCAGCTGGTGGTCCAGATGGGTGCAAAGCGCGTAATAGGCGCGTTTCACCTCTTGCAAGGCGGTTTCCGACAGATCGGGATAGTAGCTGTAAAGCGCCTGCAACGCGTGCGGCAGGTTCGCCCGATCGGCGGCCCAGGGCGCGGCAAGGGGCGGTTCCATCTCGAATTGCCGGTAGTGATCCATGTAGGCCGCCAGCGGCGCGAGCGGGGGATGCGGCGCCTCGTATGAGAGGGTCCAGAACGCGGGCCGTGTCGGGTCGCGGCGCTTTATCGTGCGGCACATCGCCTGCGTTGCCCAGTTCGTCACATGGCAATGTTCGGGCAGATGCCAGGGGCGATGCGCATAGTTGTTGTTGGGCAGCCCGTGTGCAAAGGCGGCGCCGGTATGCCCATGGTCAGCGAGATACAGCGAGTAATCGTCGATCGCGAGGTGGGGCCGCCCCTCTTCTGACAAGAGCACATCGTCGAACCCGATGCGGTCACGCTCGGGGAACACATGAAGCTTTCCAACACAGTAGGCCTGATAGCCTGCCTGCCGGAACGTTCCCGCGAGGGTCGGAAGATCCGGCATCGGCGCCGATTTGCGAAACACGCGATCGCCATGTGTCCGGGGCGTCGTGCCCGTCATGAGCGTGCGGCGCGCGGGAATGCAGATCGGGCATTCGCTGTAGGCTCGGGCATAGCTGACGCCATTGCGCGCCAACTGGTCCAGCGTCGGGGTCTGCACGGTCGGGTGGCCGGCGGCGCCAAGCCGCCCCCCCGCCCATTGGTCGGCGATCACCAGAAGAACATTGGGGCGGCGGCCATCCATCTTGTCTCTCTTTCTGTCGTGCCTCAACCGAACATGCGGCGCGGGCCAGTCCGTGCGACGAGGCGTGGCCCCGGAACCGTCAGATGCGCTGTCCTTCCTCGCCGGGCGGCGGAGTGTGCGTCACCCCGCCTTCGGCGACAATGGCCGCCATGCCGCCCAGTTCCTCAAGACGCTTGCGCTGATCGGCCTTGGCCCGCTGATCGGTCTCTTCCGGGTTCATGAGCTTTCGAAGATCCCTCTCGAACCCGGACAGGACCTCGGCATAAGCCGGATCATCCGACAAGTCGCGCAGCTCCTCGGGATCGGCATCCAGATCGAACAGTTCCGCTCCGTATCCGGTGTAATGGATGTACTTGAACCGCCCCTGCCGAAGCATCATCAGGCCCGTTGGAGCGCAAGACGCGTGATACTCTGCAAAGACCTGTCGCGTATCATCGTAGGGTTCGCCTGCGATCTGCACCATTGACCGGCCGGGAAGCGACCTGTCCGCGTCCGTCAGCGCGACCCCCACGACATCAAGCACGGTCTGATAGGCATCGACCAGCCCGACGGGTGTCTCGCAGACGCCCCCCTTTGCGAGCCCCGGTCCGGCAAGGATCAGCGGCACGCGCGCAGATTCCTCGTACATGTTGGACTTTCCCCAAAGGCTGCGCGCGCCCATGTTGTCGCCGTGATCGGACAGGAACATCACGACCGTATCGTCCGCCTGACCGCTGGCCTCCAGTGCTGCCAGAACGCGCCCGACATTCTCGTCAGCAAAGCTGCACAACGCATAGTAGTGCAAGAGCGCGCGGCGCCGGTGATCGTCATCCTTGAAGTAATCGTCAAAGTTGTAGCCAAAGGTCAGTTTCTTCCACCAAGGTGCGATCGCGGGGCTTCGGGTCAATGGCTTGTTCGCCAACACCACCTCGGACGGATCGTACAGGTCGATGTACTTCTGCGGCACCGTGAAGGGAAAATGCGGGGCGATGAAGGACGAGAAACAGACCCAGGGTTTTTCGCCCTGGTCGCCCAACCTGGTCCGGAACCAGTCTTCGGTCAGGGAGCAGATCTTCTTGTCGTAGCGGGTGTATTGGCTGTCCCCGACCGCCACTTCGGCTGCGACGGCGGCGCTTTGCGGGCGCGGCGGCGGCGTCTCACGCTCCAGCCCGAAAATGTCGCCGCCACCGTAGATGTGCATCGGAAGTATCTGTTCGTCGATGCCGGTGTCCACTACGTCATCCTTGTAGTGAAGCTTGCCGATTGTCGTGAACCGGTGTCCTGCCGCCTGAAGTCGGTGACCCCAGCCGGGCACCTTGCCGTCATATGCGAAGACATTGTCCCAATAGCCGGTCTGGTGCGGATACCGGCCCGTGGCGAAGGCCGCCCGGGCGGGCACGCAGATGGGCGAACTTGCATAGGCATTGGTGAACCTCACACCCTGCGCCGCCAGCCGGTCGATGTGCGGTGTCTTCACCACGGTGTTTCCGTAGCAGCCAACCGCCTGGGCGGCCATCTCGTCGACCATGATGATAAGAAGGTTCTGGGCTTTCACTGGACTGGCTTCTCGTTCGGGACCACGAAGCCCAGACGCGTATAGGCTTCCGGCGGCGCTTCGGTGCGTTGCATCAGGTTGATCATCTGCTCGATCAGCCGCGCTTCGGTTTCAGGATCGTCGAGCGGCGTCTGCTGCCTGGGGTCGGTGTACGTATCATAAAGCGCGGTGGTGGCGTCCTCGATCCGGGCGCCCTGCCCCTTTACCGGCGCGCGCCCCGCCGGCAAGCGCATGACCGGAAAATCACCCAGAAACGCGAAGGGTTTGACCAAGGTGGCGCCTTCGAACTCGATCTCGGCGAAAAGGCCCTTCTGATGCGTCGGCATCAGCGTGTATTCCCAAAGCTGCTCGGCCTCGAAGGTCTTTGGGTAGCGGAAATAGGTGTAGCGCCCGTCAGTGACGTTGGTCGCCGCGCCGAACCTGCCGAATAGCGCCGCCTCGTGCAACGTCTGATCCCTGCCCAGAAGCGGCAACAGCGACTTGCCCTCTACCGTCTTCGGGATCTTGCATCCATGCATGTCCAGAATTGTCGGCATCAGGTCGATTGTCTGGGTCAGGGCGCTGCGCCGTTCGCCGGCCCTGTCTGCAAAGGCGGGATGATGGACGACCAGCGGGATGTGGCTGATCTCTTCGTAGAAGGGCATCCGGCTTTTGGCCCACCATTCGTGCTCGCCCAGCAGGAACCCGTGATCGGTGGTGACGACAAGTGCCGTGTCCTTCCAGAGATCATGCTGGTCGAAATAGTCGAGCAGCCTGCCCAGGTACCAGTCGCACATCGTCAGAAGCGCCGCGTAGTTGGCCCGCAGTTCAGCGATCTCCTCGGGGCTTTCATGCACGCGCTCATAATGCGGCCAGTCAAGGATCGGTCCGTCGTAGTCCGAGGGGTAGAGCGATCTGAACCTCTCGGGCGCGATAAAGGGTTCGTGCGGATCGAAGCATTCAAGCTGCAGGAACCAGTCGTCGGCATCCCGGTTGAGATCGAGGAAATTGAAGGCCCGGTCGAAGCAACCCGCCAGCGAATGGTCCTGCTCTGTCTTCATGAAGGCGCGGTTCACCATACCCTGATGCCTGTCACGCTGCATCGGATGGTACTGCTCTGCCATGTCGGCCGGGGTATCGACCAGCGCATGATAGGGATCCCAGGCCTGCCCGCGCAGGAACTCCCAGGTGGAAAAGCGGCTATGATAGGTCGCGCCGCCGTCGCTCCAGTAATGGTAGTGATCGGAAATCAGGTGACTGTAGGTACCGGCCTTGCGCAGCACCTCGGCCAGCGAAACGTCAAAGGGTTCGAGCGGCCCCCATGATCTGTGCAGAAAGTTGTGCCGGCCTGTCTGCATCTCGCGTCGTGCCGGCATACACGGCATGCTTCCGACATAGTGAGTATCGAAGGTCACGCCGCGCCGGGCCAGTCGCGCGAAGTTCGGCGTGATGCACGCGCCGCCGTAGCATTCCAGCGCGTGCCGGTTCACCGAATCGAACAGAACAAAAACGGTGCGCATTCAGGCCCTCCGTTCCGTCGCGCGGCGCAGCAGCATCAGGAGAACCGGCAGAAGCAGCACCGCCGCGCTCAACCCCAGAAGCAGTGCGCTTATCGGGCGTTCGACAAAGATCATCGGGTCACCGCGCGACAGGAGCATCGCTCGCTTCAGGTTGTCCTCCATCATCACCCCCAGCACGATCCCAAGAAGCATCGGAGCGGGCGAGAGTTTGGCCACCGACATCGCGAAACCGACAAGCGTGAAGACGAAGACGAGCATCAGATCGAATGCACTGTTGTTCACGCTGTAGACGCCAACGCACACCAGCATCAGGATGCAGGGATAGAGGTAGCGGTAGGGAATTGTCAGAATCCGGACCCAGACGCCGATCATGGGTATGTTCATGACCAGCAGCATCAGGTTTCCGATCCAGAAACTGGCCAGCAGGCCCCAGAAGATCTCGGGGTTCTCGCTTATAAGCTGGGGTCCGGGCTGAACGCCGTGAATGAGAAGCGCGCCAAGCATCAGCGCCATGACCGCGTCCCCGGGAATACCCAGCGCCAGTGTCGGAATGAACGATCCCTGGGCCGCGGCGTTGTTGGCTGCCTCGGGTGCCGCGATCCCCTCGATTGCGCCTTTCCCGAAACGGCTTCGGTCCTTCGCCACGCGGTTTTCCACCCCATAGGCCACAAAGGCCGAGATCGTGGCCCCGGCACCCGGCAGGACGCCAAGAAAGGTGCCGATCGGCGCGCCGCGCGCCATCGGCTTCAGGGCCTGCCGCATGTCCTGCCACGAAGGCAGCAGTTCGCGGATGCGCAGGTCCTGCGCGGTGCCCCGCTCATGCTTCGGCCGGCTCAGGTTGGTGATGACCTCGGTCGCACCGAAGACGCCCATTGCGACCGCCACAAGCGTGATGCCGTCCGTCAGCTCGATATAGCCGAAGGTGAAGCGGAAGGTCGCCGTTGTGATATCCGTGCCCACGAGCCCGAGCACCAGCCCGACAACCACCATCGCGATCCCCTTGATCTGCGATCCGGGCGCCACGACAGAGGCGGTGATAAGCCCGAAGACCATCAAGGAGAAATACTCGACCGATCCGAAATTCAGCGCGAAACCGGCGATCGCCGGAGAGAAGAAGGCGAGGCACAGGATCGCGAAACAACTGCCGAAAAAGGACGCGGCGGTGGTTATGAAGATCGCGGGCCCCGCCTTTCCCTGCTTGCAGAGCGGGTAGCCGTCAAGCGCGGTTACCGCCGATGACGGCGTCCCGGGCACATTCAGCAGGATCGACGTGATCGAGTTTCCGTACTGCGCCCCGTAATAGATCCCGGCCAGCATGATCAGCGCCTGACCCGGTTCAAGATAGAACGTCAGCGGCATCAGCATCGAAATCGCCGCCATCGAGCCGATGCCGGGCAGAACGCCGATCAACATGCCAACGGTCACGCCTGCAAGGCAATAGGCCAGCGTCGAGAGTGCCAGGACTTCGCCAAAGCCAATGGCAAGATTGCTAAAGATCTCCATCGCCCTAGCCCCAGAACATGGAAAACGGGATCGACAGGAAGTTCATGAAGACCAGATAGACGAAGGCGAGGATGAAAACGTAGATCACCAGCAGGCTGCGCCATGTGTGCTCTGGATCGGCGGCACCGGAGATGAAGACAAGTGCCGCGGTTGCGATCACCAGACCCGCGGTTTCGACCAGCAGCGCGAAAGACAGCAGCGCGCCAAGGATCGTCAGGACGGGTCGCCACCTGATGGCCGGTGCGGTCTCGTCCCCATCGGGATTTACGGCGGCGATCAGCACCCCGAAAACCATGGCCAGAATGCCAAGCCCGAAGGGCAATGCGCCGGGGCCAAGCCGAAAGACCTGACCAAGCCCGTACCCGTAGCCCTGATAGGCCACGTATACGCCGACCAGGATGAGCACGCCGCCGGCAATCCTGTTGCGACGGGTCAGGTTTGGAAGCTCACTGTCTTCAGCCTTGGTGTTCATGATGTCCTCGGAGATCAGCGAAACGGCCTTGCGCGCCAAACCAGAGAATGCACGTCGACAACACGTTCGAAAGCCCCGAATGCGGGCCAGGCGACCGAGGCCGCCCAGCCCGTTTCCAAGGTCAATCGAACGTCAGCCCGGCCTCTTGCACGACGTTCCGCCAACGCTCGACTTCCTGATGGCCAAAAGCGGTCTGCTCTTCGGGGGAATTGACCCAGGGTGTGGCGCCCACGTTCAGGAACAACTGAGCGGTTTCGGGCATGTTCAGGACCTCGACAAGCGCGTCCGACAGCACCTTGACGATCTCGTCCGGGGTGTCCGACCGAACATACATCGCATGCCAGTTGTCCGCGGTCAGGCCGTCGTAGCCAAGCTCGATCATCGTGGGAACATCCGGGGCCGCCGGCGATCTTTCAGGGGTCGAAATGGCAAGCGCGGTCAGCGCGCCCGATTTGACATGCGGCAGTGCCGGAGGGATGCCAGCAAAGAAAAGCTGCACCTCGTTGGCGATCACGGCCTTGGTTGCGTTGCCGCCGCCGCGGTAGGGTACAACCGTCATCTGGATCCCCGCGCGCCGCGAGAATTCCTCGGTTGCAAGCTGCTGGATGGAACCGATCCCGGGTACCGAATAGAAGATGTCGCCCGCCTTTGCACGTTCTACGAAAGCGCCCATGTCGGGCGTTTCAAGGTCGTTGTTGACGACGAAGAGAAGCGGTACCGACGCGATCATGCCGACGCCGCGGAAGTCCTCGACAAAATTGTATTCAAGGTCGTTGCGTGTCGTGGGCGTGATGGAATGCACGGCCGTCATGAGCATCAGGGAATAGCCGTCGGGATCGGCCTGGGCGACCTGCGTCGCGGCTATAGAGCCGTTCGCACCCTGCCGGTTTTCGACGACAACCGGCTGGCCAAGGACCTTGGCCATGCCTTCGGCAACGATGCGCCCCAATGTGTCGGGCGCGGACCCCGGCGTCGACCCGAGGACCAGCGTGACCGGCCTTTCCGGGAATTCGGCCATGGCCGGACCTGCGGCGATGGCAGCGCTCAATCCAAGTGCAATGGCAGCTGAGGTCAGGGCATTTCGCCAATTCATAGCAGATGTCACGTCTTTCCTCCCTTGTTGCGGCAGCGGGTGTCCCGATTGCGCGCTTGGCCGGCATGTTGGTATCCAGCCTTCAGATTTGGTATACCAGAATTCCCTTTGGGACACAATGATGCTCGTGTAGGCTTATTGCATGCGCCGTCGCGTGGCGTAAAAAGGGAACTTGGCGGATATGGACACCCGGAGCAGCAGGCGCCTGACACAAACACCCAAAGTCGAGCACGGCGACACGCTGGCAAACGTTCTGCGCCGCCAGATCGCCGACGATATCCTTGAAGGCAGACGCGCGCCCGGGGCCCGTCTGGATGAGCGCTCGCTTGCCGAAGAGTACGGGGTTTCGCGCACGCCAGTCAGGGAAGCGCTGCAACAGCTTGTTTCTGCCGGTCTTGCCCAAAGCAAGCCGCGCGCTGGCGCAGTTGTCCAGGGTGTGGAACCCGGGCGCGTTTCGTCGCTGTGCGAGGCGTCCATTCTGCTTGAGTCACTCTGTGCGAAGCTCGCAGCGGTCAGGATCACGGCGGTAGAGCTGGGGCGGCTGCGGCGCATCCATGAGGCATGCGGAACCTGCCACAGCACCGGGGACGTCGAGGGGTATGCGCTGGAGAACAGGAAGTTCCACAGCGCGATCATCTCGGCCACCCAGAATCAGGACCTTCAGGACACTGTCGAATTCTGCCGGATGCGGATCGCCCCCTACCAAAGGGCTCCGTTCAAGTCCTCGGCACGACGGCAAGCCTCGCAGGAAGAACACGAAGAGATCATCTCGGCCCTCGAACGGGGGGACGCGGAGCTTGCGGAACGGGCAATGGCGGCACATCTGAGGGCCGCGGCGGTCGCCATCGACGAACAACTGCGCATATCATGACCGTGGGCCCGGACCAGACGGCCGACGGGAAGCGGACTTGATCCGTACCGTGCCGCTGGCTGCGACGAACCGGCAGAGGCCTGCGAACGCTGTCTGCGACAGGCCCCGCAGGATTACCCGACAAGGCAGGCGGCTTCCGGCGGCCAATTCCAAGGAACCGGCAAGGCCCCGGGCCGCGTCCGCCCCCTCCCGGCGTCAGCCCTTGGCAAGCATCGCGTCGATCTCGGCCCGAGCCGGCATAGAGGGCGCGGTGCCCGGCCGGGTGACCGAGATAGAGGCGGTCGCGCAGCCAAAGCGCACCGCGTCTATGGGGTCCATCCCCTCGGCAAGCGCAGTGGCCAGCCCGCCGTTGAAGGCATCCCCCGCACCCGTCGTCTCTACGACCGGCCCGGCGTTGAAGACCGGCACATGCACCGTTCGCGTCCCATCGTGATAGAGCGCGCCGTTCTCGCCCAGCGTCACGATGGCGGCGCCGACCCCGCGCGCCAGCAACGCGGTGGCGGCCTGCGTGGCCGTCTCGACGCTGGTGACCGCGATGCCGGTTATCCCCTCGGCTTCGCTTTCGTTGGGCGTGACGATGTCACAAAGTGCCAGCATCTCATCTGGTATCGCGGCGGCCGGCGCGGGGTTCAGAATCGTCCGAGCCCCGCCGGCGCGGGCAATCTCAAGCGCCCGATGCGCAGCCGCCATTGGCTGTTCCAGCTGAGTGACAAAGACCGAGGCTCGCCCGATCAGACCGGCCCGCGCCTCGACATCCTGTGCGGAAATGCGGCCCGCGGCGCCGGGCGATATGATGATGGCGTTATTACCTGTGGCGTCCTCGACAAAGATGTAGGCCGCCCCTGTATAGCTTTCGTCATCAATGGTGATTTCAGGGGTCACGCCAGCCCGCGCCCACGTGTCGCGGGCCATGTCGGCGAATGGATCGGCACCAAGACGGCTGATGAAATGCACCTCGCCGCCGGCCATTGCGGCGGCCACCGACTGGTTCGAGCCCTTGCCGCCGGGCCCGAGAACGAAGCTTTTTCCGAGAATCGTTTCGCCCATGCGCGGCTGACGCTCGGCGCGATAGGCGGTGTCGGCGACGAAGACGCCGAGGATGACGATCTTTCCGGCCATGGTCCTGTCCTCACTCGTCGGGGGCGACGACGCCCTTGCGCAGGATGAAGCAGCCGTAGAACCGCCGCTCGCCGGTCTGGATCACGGCATAGGCCTGCTTGGCGCGGTCGTAGAAGTCGAAGCGCTCGATCCCGATCATCGGGCGGCTTGCGCCCTCGGCGCTGTCGATCTCGGCCTGCACCTCGGCCTGGACGGGCGGCACGGTTGCGGGATCGCCGACAATCTCCATCCGTCCGGCGAAGTCATCCACGAAGGTATCCAGCGGCATGACCGACAGCACCGCCTTGGCGACCTCGGCCGCGGTCATGTTGTCCATCCGCAGCAGATCGCCGTGCACCGTCTCACGTGCCACCGAATCCGAGGGGAAGTTCGTGTCCGCGATCACCAGTGCATCGCCGTGACCCATCGCGCGCAGCACGTAAAGCACATCCGCGTTCAGGCGCGGGTCCAGTCCCTTGAGCATTCCATCCTCCCTTTCGGCCGTCCGGCGCGGCCCTTGCAGCCATTCCGCGCCAGATGGCGCGGCAAGGCAAGTGTCAATCCAGCAGCCCCGCCAAAGCCGCACCGATGGCCCGGCCAAGGACCGCGTGCGCCTCGGGCTCGAAATGGATGCCGTCGACGGGCGAGACGGCCACATGTGCCCCGGCGTCGAGAAAGGCTGCCCCCATGCGCCCGGCCATCGCCGCCATCGCGGGCCCGACCTGGCGCGAGCGGGCTGCACCGCCTTCGAACATCCCGGCAAGGCAGCCGGTCTCCTCGATCGGCGGCGGCGCGACGATCAGGATCTTCGGGCATCCAAGGTCCGGCCCGACGCCCGCGCCCCGGATGACCGTCGCCAGCCGCTCGACCGAGCGTGCCACGTCCATTGCCGTCACCGGGAAGCGCGCCTTCATGTCGTTCGTGCCCAGCATCAGCACCACGGCGTTGATCGGACGGTGGGTCTCAAGGATCGCGGGCAGGACCGCCAGCCCGTTCTTGTGCGCACCCTCTACCGGGTCATCGTGCAGCGTGGTGCGTCCGGGGTGACCCTCTTCGATGATGCGCGCGTCCACCGGCAGGAAGGCGGCGGCGTGACCGGTCCAGCGCATTTCGGGGCCGTATCGGCGGATGTCCTGCAAATGCCGCATGGGCACGGTGCCGTGGGTGTTGGAATCGCCGTATGCCAGGACGGTGCGCACCCCGTCAGCCAATCCGCGCGCCCGTCTTTCGGTCGAACACGTGGGGGGCGCCGGGCGCCACCTGAAGCCGGATATCCTGGCCCGGGCGCACGTCGCGGCGTTCGCGCAGCACCGCCGTCACCTCTTTCGCGCCGACGCGCACGAAGAGATAGGTTTCCGCGCCCGTCGGCTCGACCACCGCGATCTGGCCGGGAAGACCGGTCTCGCCAGGGGCCAGATGCTCCGGCCGGACGCCAAGAACGATCTCCTGCCCATCGGAAAGCCCGGGCTGGTCGAGCGGCACCTGCGCGCCCGCCACTTCCGCAACCACGGCTCCGTCTACATGGCGCACGACGGCATCGAGCATGTTCATCGACGGCGAACCGATGAAGCCCGCGACGAACAGGTTCGCGGGCTTGTCATACACCTCAAGCGGTGTGCCCATCTGTTCGATCCGCCCGCCCTGCATGACGACGATCTTGTCGGCCATGGTCATCGCCTCGATCTGGTCATGGGTGACATAGACCGTGGTGGTTCCCAGCCGCTGGTGCAGTTCGCGGATCTCGGTGCGCATCTGCACGCGCAGCTTCGCGTCGAGGTTCGACAGCGGCTCGTCGAACAGGAACACCTGCGGATCGCGCACGATGGCGCGCCCCATCGCGACCCGCTGTCGTTGCCCGCCCGACAGGGCCCGGGGATAGCGCTGCAAGTAGGGCGTCAGGCCCAGAACCTCGGCCGCGCGCGTTACCTTTGCCTTGATGTCCGCCTTGTCCAGCTTTCGCATCCGCAGGGCGAAGGCCATGTTCGCCTCGACCGTCTTGTGCGGGTAAAGGGCGTAGTTCTGGAACACCATCGCGATGTCGCGCTTGGCCGGCGGCAGGTTGTTCACCAGCCTCTCGCCGATGTGGATGCTGCCGGAAGAGATGCTTTCCAGCCCCGCGATCATCCGCAGAAGCGTGGACTTGCCACAGCCCGACGGCCCAACCAGCACCACGAAGGCGCCATCGGGAATATCGACGTCGAGACCATGAATGACCTCGACCGCGCCATAGGCTTTCCGAAGATCCCTGACCCTGACATCCGCCATCCCGCACCGCCCGTCCAACCGCGTTGTCTCAACGACTAGCCCAGCCGGCGGGGCCTGTCCACAACCTGACCATACTAACATGTTAGAAACTTGACAGGTCACACCGCGGCTGAAATGGTCAGACACATCGCGCCCCGGCGGGGGCTTTCGGACGAAGGTCCGTTTGTCCGCGCAGGGAGGTGCAAGAGATCTTGGGGCAGCCAGAAAGAGCGTGCGCCAGTCAATCAGGGAGGAAATCTGGTGAAAGTCGAACTCTACAATTACGCGGTGTCGAACGGGTTGACCCGCCGCGGCCTGCTGAAGGGCGCCGCAAGCGTCGGCGCGATGGCCGCCCTTGGAAGCGTTGCGCCCGCGCGCATGGCAAGCGCGGCTGCGCATGGCAATGTGCGCGCCGAAATCCTGAAGATCCCCGGCGTGGGCATGGGATCGCCGACCGATGCCGATTGGCAGAAGGTGGGCGAGATGTGCCTCGGCCCGACAATGGAGCGTGTCGCCGAGGGCGAGTTCGAGGGGGTCGAGCTGACCTTCATGGGGCTTAACAACCAGAACCTGCACAACTTCCTTTTCCGCGGCTTCCTGAAGCCTTGGGAGGCCTACACCGGCGCCAAGATCAACTGGATCGACCTTGCACAGGCCGACTACAACGCGCGCCTTCAGCAGTCGATCGCCACAGGCACGGTGGATTTCGACATCATCGAGATGGGCGCCCCGTTCGAGGGCGACACCGCCGGGCGCGGCCTTCTGGACGAAATGCCCGGCTGGGTGGCCGAGCAGATCGAGGCCGACGATCTGGTGGGCTACCTGCAGCCGCCCGTCGGCACCTGGGACGGCAAGACCTACCGCGTGACGATTGACGGCGACTGCCATACCTTCGCCTATCGCAAGGACTATTTCGGCGAGGGCGGCATCGGCGGCGCCGAGGTTCCGAAGACCTGGCAAGAGGTCAACGCCGTGTCGAAGGCGCTTGTCGGCCAGACCGACCCGCTGACCGGGCTGGACGCGCACGGCTACCTTGACCCGCTGAAGGGCTGGGGCGGCTTTGGCTTCTACTTCATCGAGAACCGCGCCGCAGCCTATGCCAAGCATCCCGACGATCCGGCATGGCTGTTCGATCCCGACACCATGAAGCCGCGGGTGAACAACCCGGCCTGGGTGCAGGCGATCCAGGACGTGATGGACCTGATCGACACCCCCGGCGCCTATCCGGCGGACCAGATCAACGCCGATCCCGGCACGACCGCGTTCCAGCAGTTCCTGGCCGGCACCGGCTCCATGCTGATGTGGTGGGGTGACGTGGGCTCGAACGCGCGCACCTCGGACACCTCGGTGGTGGGCGATGTGGTGGGCTTCGGCATCAACCCCGGGTCCGACCGCGTCTACAACAGCCAGACCGGCGCGTGGGAAGAGACCTACAACGAAGCGCCGAACATGGCGTATCTTGGCTGGGGCGTCTACGTCACCTCGCGCGTGTCGGGTGACGAGAAACGGCGCAAGGCTGCCTGGTCGGCCGCGGCACATCTGGGCGGCAAGGACCTGTCGCTGTGGATGTCGGCCTATCCGTCCGGCTTCCAGCCCTACCGCAACTCGCACTTCCAGTACGACGAGTGGGAGGCGGCGGGCTATGACCGTGCCTTTGTCGAGGATTACCTTGGCTCGAACGCGGACAGCTACAACCACCCGAACGCCGCCATCGAACCCCGCATCCCGGGCATCTTCCAGTACTACTCGGTCGCCGAGGACGAACTGTCCAAGGGCTTCGCGGGCCAGTACGGCAGTGCTCAGGAAACAGCGGACGCGATCGCCGCTGCGTGGGAGCGGATCACCGACCAGATCGGCCGCGACAGCCAGATCGCGCTCTACAAGGCGTCGCTGGGGATGTGAGCTGCGCGATGCGCTGACATGACGAACCACAGGCCGGGCTTCGCGCCCGGCCTGTGCCTGACAGGGGGCCGGGAACCGCGATGGCATCGACCGAAGGTGATTATCTGCACGTCGTGACAGCCGACGACATCTCGGCCGCGCGCACGCGCTTCGGCAAGACGATCATCTGGGCCTCGGCGGCTCTGATGGTGCTGGTCGCCCTGCTGCAGTACCTTGACGATCAGGAAGCAATTTCGCTGGGCTTCGAGACATGGCGGCCCACGCTTTATGCTTTCCTTGTCTGGGCCACCTGCCTGTGCTGGGGTCAGGTCCTGCTATACGGCGAACGCGGCAAGCGGGCGCTTTTCGTGCTGCCCGCGGCGCTCTTCGTCATCTCGATGGTGATCTTTCCGCTGATTTTCGCGCTGGGGATCGCCTTTTCCAACTGGAACCTGTCGTCGCCCACCGGGCGCGAATTCAACGGGCTGGACAATGTCCGCCAGATGTGGGGCGATCCGTTCTTCTGGAACGCCCTGCGCAACATGGTGTGGTACACGCTGGCCATCGTGGTGGAATACGCCATCGCGTTTGGTCTTGCGCTGGCGCTCAACGCGCAGATCCGCGCGCGCAAGTTCTTCCGGGTCGCATTCCTGTTGCCGCTGATGCTGTCACCCGTGGCGGTCAGCTGGATGATCGGCAAGTCGATGCTGGAAATCCGGTTTGGCCCCATCGCGCGGCTTCTGCGCGAACTGGGTGTGGACCGGGTGTCCTTCTTCGGCAGCCCGGAAATGGCACGCTTCATGATCATGGCGATGGATGCGTGGACGTTCATCCCTTTCATGATGATCATGATACTGGCAGGTCTGCAGGCCATCCCGAAAGAGTTGCACGAAGCGGCCGAGGTCGACGGCGCACCCGCCTGGCGGCGGTTCTGGGAAATCACGTTTCCGCTGATGCTGCCCGTGTCGATCACCGCCATCCTGATCCGCATCATCTTCAAGCTGAAGCTGGCGGACATCATCATCAACATCACCGCCGGCGGTCCCGGCGGCGCCACCGATTCCGTCACCAGCTTCATCTTCCGCGAATACCGGGACCGCTCGAACGTGGGCTACGGCACCCTTCTGGCCATCGTCTACCTTGTCCTGATCGTCGTCGCGATGACGATCCTCATGAAGCTGGCAGACCGCTGGATGCGACCGAGGTACTGACATGTCGGAACAGATCTTTCGAGACAGCGACACCGATCGTGCCTTTCGCCCGCGCTGGTTCCTTGGCCGTGTCGCGATCTACGCGGTCCTGATCCTATGGGCATTCGTCTGCCTTTTCCCGATCTACTGGACGCTGACCACGTCCTTCAAGGCAGCGCCGGACGTGATGCAGGGCAACCTGATGCCATGGGTGGATTTCCAGCCGAAGATGCTTGGCCTGCGCTCGCTGGGCCTTTCGCCAGAAACGATCTTCACCGAATCCACCGTGCGCGCCGAGTTCATGAAGCGGTTCTGGAATTCGGTGATCGTGGCGCTCTGCTCCTCGGGGCTGGCGCTGGTCCTCGGCAGCATGGCAGCCTACGGGCTCAGCCGGTTCAACTATCGCTTTGGTTTCATGAAGAACTCGGACATCTCGTTCTTCTTTCTCAGCCAGCTGATCCTGCCGCCGGTCGTCCTCGCCCTGCCCTTCCTGGTGCTCTACAAGGAACTGGCGCTTCTGGACACGCGGATCGGTCTGATCCTGCTTTACACGCTGACAGTCATGCCCATCGTCATCTGGATCATGCGCGACCAGTTCAGTTCCATCCCGACCGAACTGGAAGAGGCCGCGCTGGTCGACGGGCTGTCGATCTGGGGCGCATTTGTCACGATCATCCTGCCCATCGCCCTGCCCGGCATGGTGGCGGCCTTCATCCTTTCGCTGGTGCTGACGTGGAACGAGTATTTCTTCGCCGCGCTCCTGACGTCCACCAATGCCAACACGCTGCCGGTGATGGTGGCCAGCCAGACCGGATCGCAGGGAATATCGTGGTGGTCGATGGCCGCGCTGTCCTCGGCGGCGATCCTGCCGCTGATCATCGTCGGCATCCTGCTGGAGAAATACATCATCAAGGGCATGGCCGCCGGCGCGGTGAAATAGCCGCCCAAGAGCCCAGGGATCAGGCGCCCAGAGCTTGTCTCAGATGGGCAAGGATCGCCGAAACACCGCGCTCGCCCAGTTCGGCCGAGGCCTGGGCAGCGGTCGCGGTGTACCATGCGGTGTTCTCGGCCAGCCGGTCCATCTCGACCACCTCGGGCGCCAGCGCCAGCATCAGCGAGGTTTCACCGACCCCGGCGTGATCGAAGGGATAGGCCGCCGTGATCTCGGGCGTCATCAGCGGATGCACGCGCACCCAGTTGAACGGGTCGGTCCCGGCATCATGCTGGGCATAGTAGTCCTGCATCTCGTTGCGGCCCCACCAGCCTTCTCCCCGTTCACGCTCCAGAAAGCGGAACACGGCCTGCCGCCCGGCAAAGCGAAAGGCAAGATCGGTGGGCATCCCGGCGGCGAAGTTTTCCGTCTGGTGGTGGATCAGCCCGTGGATGTTGCGGAAGCCTATGCGCAGAAGCCCCATGAAAAGTTCTTCCGCCACCGGCGCGATGCGCCCGGCGTCCACATGCAGGGTTCCGCTGCCCTCGGGTCCCGCGACCGCGTGGCTGGCCGCGCCATAGGCAAAAGGCGGCAGGATCACGATGTCCGCTTCGGTCTCCAGCCGGTCCAGCACGCGGGTGACGGCCAGAAGGTCCATTCCGACGCCCATATGCTCGCCGTGATACTCCATCACCCCGATGGGCAGGACGGCGGGCAGGTTGCGCGCGATGGCGTCGCGGATCTGATAGGGGCGCATCTGCTCAAAGCGCATATGCTCACTCCAGATTCGTGTGACGGGCGCGCATCGCCTCGGGCGTGGCGCCCAGCATGTCGCGCAGACGCAGCACCATGACCTCGAACAGCAGGAACAGCGCGCCCTCGTAGACCGATCCCATCGGCAGGACCGATCTTGCTCCCGGCCCGGTGTCGCGCGCCATGGTCTGCGCCGGGATCGTCAGAACCTGCGTCGCCAGCGCGGCGGCTGGCGTGCCCGGTTCCGCCGTCAGGAACAGCACTCCTGCCCCGGCGTCGCGCGCCACGCGCATCAGGGCGGTGACGGTGGGCAACTCTCCGGGCCCGGCGGACACGAGGAACAGATCGCCCGGCCCCACCGGCGGGCAGGCCATGTCGCCCTGCATCGCCACCCGGCCCCCCAGGTGGTGCAGGCGCATCGCGAAGCCGCGCATCTGCAACCCCTCGCGCCCGCAGCCGTAAAGAACGACATTGCCCGCCGTGGCGATCGCCTCGCAGGCCGCCGCCAGTTCCGCCGGGTCGATGCGCGCGGTCACCTCGCCCAGTTCGGCCAGCGCCGTTCCGAACAGCTCGCCGTCAGCCAAGGTCATGGGCGATGCCCCGCGTCTGGTCGTAGAGCCTGCGGAATAGGGCATAGTGCCGCCCATGATCCGCGCCGCCCGAGGGGTCCACCGTGCGTTGTGCCGGATTCCATGTCTCGATTTCGGCGGGGTCCGCAGCACCCACCGCGACGGCCGCAAGGAAGGCATTTCCATAGCTGGCGCCCACGGTCTTTTCACAGACGATCTGCGGCACGCCGCCGAAATCCGAGGTCGCGCGCAGCCAGACCTCGTTCTTCGTGCCGCCCCCCACCGCAAGGATGCGCGCGGGCACCTGCCCGACCTCTCGGTAGCAGTCGATCACATGGGCGGTGCCCATCGCGATGCCTTCCAGAAGCGCGCGGTACATGTCGCCGCGCGTGTGTGTCAGGTTCAGCCCGTAGAACGCGCCCTTGGCCAGCGGGTCGTGGATCGGCGTCCGCTCTCCCGAGAAATACGGCAGCATCAGCAGCCCGCCCGCGCAGGGCGGCGACGCGGCGGCCTCTTCGGCGAGGGTGGCAAAGGCCGTCTCGGGGGGAAGCTCCTTCGCGAACTGGTCGCGGAACCAATGGGTCAGCGTGCCGCTTGTGGCCAGCCCCGCCATCGAGGCATGGGCGCCCGGAAACAGCCAGGGCGCATACCAGAGCCGCGCGTCGCGCACCCGGTCGGCCGTGACCTGGATGATGAAGATGGTCGAACCGTACATCATCATCATGTCGCCTGCGTGCCGGACGCCGACGCTGACCGCCTCTGCCGCCGCGTCGATGGTGCCGCAGGTGACAGGGGTTCCGGGAAGCAGCCCGGTTTCGGCGGCCGCCGCATCGGTCACATGGCCCGCGATCTCGGTCGACCACATCAGGCGCGGCAGCCTGTCAGGGCCGACGATGTCGTCGGCCAGATCGGTCGTCCAGTCCTGCGCGGTCACGTCGTAGAGCGGGCTGAAATTCGCCGCCGTGTAATGGTCGATGACATGCGCGCCGGTCAGCCGGAACACCACGTGGCTGGTGGACGTAAGGATTTTCGCCGTCTTTTCAAACAGCTCCGGGTGGTTCCGTTTCAGCCACAGGATCTTTGGCCCCACCGATTGCGAGGTCAGCGCGTTGCCGCACCGCGCAAGGATGCTGTCGACCCCGATGCGCGCGGTCAGTTCGTCAATCTCGGCCGCCGCGCGGGTATCGACGCCGTACAGCACCCCGTTCATCAGCGGATCGCCCGCCGCGTCCACCGGCAGCATACACGGACCGATGGCGCTGGTGGCAACGCAGGCGATGTCGCGGGCGGACACACCGGGCGTGTCGAGGATGGCGCGGGTGATGCGCACCACGTCGCCCCACCAGTCCTCGTCGGCGCGGTGCTCGGCCCAGCCGGGGCGGGGCACGATCATCTTGTGGGGATGGCGGGCCTCGGCGAGGATGCGGCCGGTGTCGTCAACCAGCACGCCCTTGGATTCGAAGGTGCCGATGTCGATGCCAAGCGTGCAGGTCATGGCGTGCCTCCGTCGCGGGAAAGATCGAAGCCGGGACCGATGCGCGCCAGCGCCGCGGTCAGCAGATTCGCCAATGCCGTCAGGTCGTTAAGGTCGCACATCTCCAGCGCCGAATGGGTGTAGCGGCAGGGAAAGCCCACATCGACCGACACCACGCCCTCGCCGACAAGCTGCACATAGGACAGGTCTGTCAGGACGCCCACCTGTGCGCTGCGTTGCAGGGGGATGCCCTCGGCGCTGGCGGTCTCCTCGATCAGGCGGACAGCGGCGGGATGCGGGATGACGCCGTTGAGCGTGCCGCGCCCGTGGAAGGAATACAGCGACATGCCCGGCCCGCCGCCCAGCCGCATGTCCCCGCGGGACACCATATCTGGTGTGTCGCAGGCCAGCATCAGGTCGATCTGGATGGCGATGTCGGGGTTCAGGGTCTGGGCGGCGACCACGGCGCCGCGCAGGTTGAACTCTTCCTGGACCGAGAAGACGAGGTGCACCGTGGGGCCGCCCTGCCGCGCCGCCAGCCCGCGCGCCACCTCGATCAGGACGGCGCAGCCGGCGCGGTCGTCGACGCTGGTGCCGGCGATGCGGTCGCCCGCCATCTCGATCACGTTGGGGCGGTAGACGACGGGCGTGCCGATGCGCACACCGGCGGCCTCGACCGCCGCACGGGACCCATGGCCGGTGTCGATCAGAAGGTCCGGGGCCTTGATGACATTGTATTTTTCCTCGGGCGCCGTGGCATGGTGGCTCTTGTTGCAGATCACGCCGGGCACGTCGCGGCCCTCTGCCACGCAAAGCGTCACGGCCTGTGCGGCAAGGGCGCGTTCGGGCACGCCTCCCATGCGTTCGACCCGGATCAGGCCATCATCCTCGATCCTGCGGACGAAGAATCCCAGCTGGTCCATGTGGGTGAACACCATCACCGACGGCGCGTCCGGGTCGCCCGGAACCGTCACGATCAGGTTGCCCAGACGGTCGGTTCGGGGCGGTGAAGAAAACGTCGGCATAACGTCGGCAATACGTCGGCGCACGCGATCCTCGTGCCCCGACAGGCCGGGGATCAGCATGAGGTCGGTCAGGTCCTGTCTGATACGGTCCTTCATGCGCCACCCCGCGCCGCGCGCACCCGCGCCATGAAATCCGCCGCCCGCGCCGGATCGACCGGGTTCCACGTATTGCCGTCGACCTTGAGCGCCGAGCCCACCACGCAGCCATCCGCCACGCGCAGGACATCGGCGACGGTGTCGTGCTTGACGCCGGTGTTGGCCATCACCGGCGTGTCGGGCAGGACGGCCTTGACGGCCTCCAGGTCCGATAGCGCCGCCGCCTCTCCGGTGATCTGGCCAGAGACCAGCACCGCGTCGGGGATGGACGAGAAGACCGCGCTGCGCGCCCTGTCGGGCAGCGGCCGCCGGTCGAGGCTGTCGGCGAACTCGGCGGACACGTTGTAGAGCATCAGGCAATCGCGCCGCCCCAGCCGGTCGCGATAGCGCATCGCCTGCCCCGCATCGGGGGTCCATGGCCCCATGTCCGAGGCATAGGTGCCGGTGAAGATTTCGCGCACGAAGGCCGCGCCGGTGGCGGCGGCCAGCGCGACAGTGGACATGGGGTCCCACAGCACGTTGACGCCAAAGGGCACGTGGATGTCGTCGCGCAGCCGTCCGATCACATGGGCCATCGTGGCGGTCGAGGCGCGGTCGACGTCGAACTCATAGGGCCGGTCGTTTTCATTTCCGAACATCACGGCGTCAAAGCCCGCCGCCTGAAGCGCGGCAAGGTCGGCGCGGGCATCGGCCACCAGCCGTTCGACCCCGCCCGCCGCGTCGTACAGCGGCGCACCGGGCAGCGCGCCGAGATGCACCATGCCGATCACCGGTCTTGCGGTGCCGAACACCTGCCTGAAGCGTTCCATGCCTTCCCCTTCGATGGCGTTTCGTGGCCCAGACTAACGCGGAAGTCCTTGGCCCCCAAGCGCCATTCATACTAGCATGTCAGTTGGGAGGACCGGGCGCATGACACTTCGCACACGGCACTGGGACCGGCTGGGCAACGGCGGGCTGACCTTTACCGAACTGGGCTTCGGCACGGCGCCTCTGGGCAACCTTTACCGCGCGATTTCGGACGCCGAGGCCGAGGCGATCCTGGACCAGGCGTGGGAGGGCGGCGTGCGCTATTTCGACACCGCGCCGCTTTACGGGCTGGGGCTGTCCGAGACCCGGCTGAACCGGTTCCTGCGCGGCAAGCCACGTGATGAATACGTGCTGTCAACAAAGGTCGGGCGGCTGTTGCGCGCCACGACGCCGGACAAGCGCGACGGGTTCGGCAAATGGTTCGACGTGCCATCGCGCAACGAGGTCTACGATTACGGATATGACGCGGTGTTCCGATCGCTGGAGTTCTCGCTGGAACGGCTGGGGATCGACCGGGTGGACATCCTCTATGTCCATGACCTCGATCTCTTCAACCACGGCACGCAGGCGGCGCTCGATGCGCGGCTGGCCGCCTTCATGGAGGGCGGATACCGGGCGCTGTTGAAACTGCGCGATGAGGGCGTGATCCGGGCCTTCGGCGGTGGGATCAACGAATGGCAGCCCTGCCAGTGGCTGGCCGAGCACGGCGACTTCGACCTGTTCCTGCTGGCGGGGCGCTATACCCTCTTGGAGCAGGAGGCGCTGGACAGCTTCCTGCCGCTTTGCCAGGCGCGCGGCATCGGGATCGTCGTGGGCGGGCCCTACAACTCTGGCATCCTGGCCACCGGGGCGCGAGAGGGGGCGTTCTACAACTACGACCCGGCGCCACTGGCGATCCTCGACAGGGTCGCGGCGATCGAGGCGGTGTGCGCCACCCATGGCGTGCGGCTGGTGGATGCGGCGTTCCAGTTCCCGCTGCGCCATCCGGCGGTGGTGTCGATGATCCCCGGCGGGCAGGGCGTGGCCGAGATGACGTCGAACCTTGCCGCCGCCGGGTCGCAGGTGCCCGCTGCCCTGTGGCAGGAGTTGAAGGACAAGGGATTGATGCGCGCCGACGCGCCGACGGAGTGAGACATGGTTCAGATCGACGCCCACCAGCACTACTGGCAGCCCGCGCGCGGGGATTATGACTGGATGCCGATGGACAACGCCACGCTGGCGCGGTCCTACGGCCCCGCCGACCTGGCGCCGCAGATCGCGGCGCACGGGATCGGGCACACGGTTCTGGTGCAGGCCGCCGCGACGGTCGAGGAAACGGAATACATGCTGGGGCTGGCCGATGCGACGCCCTCGGTCGCGGCGGTCGTCGGCTGGATCGATTTCGAGCGGCCGGGCGACCTTGGGCATCTGAAGCGGCTGGCGGGGCACCCGAAGTTCGCGGGCGTGCGGCCCATGATCCAGGACATCCCCGACGACGACTGGATGCTGCGCGACGACGTGCAGTGGGGCTTTCGCGCGGTGGCCGATCTGGGGCTGACCTTCGACGCACTGGGCTTTCCCCGGCACCTGGCGAATTTCCTGACCATCCTGAAGCGGTATCCCGACATGCGGGTTGTGGTGGATCATTGCATGAAGCCGCAGATCCGGGACCATTCCGACGCGAATTTCGCGTTCTGGGCAGAGGGAATGTCGCGCATCGCGGGGGAGACGGGGGCCTTTTGCAAGTTCTCGGCGCTGGTGACCGAGGCCGATGAGGACTGGACCGTGGACGACCTGCGGCCCTATGCGGCGCATGTGTTCGACGCGTTCGGGGCAGAGCGGGTGATGTGGGGGTCTGACTGGCCGGTGTGCCGGCTGCGCTGCGAATACGGCGACTGGCGCGCGGCGGCAGAGGCACTGACGGCTGGCCTGAGCGAGACCGAGCGCGCGCGCATATACGGCGGGACGGCGTCGGAGTTCTACGGGCTGGGTCTATGACCCGGCGAGAAAGGCGCGCACGGCTTCGGGCGTGACGGCATCGCGCGCGTCGGGGTGGGTCGCGACGGTCAGCGCCGCCGCGCCCTGGGCAAAGGCCAGCGCGTCGGGAAGGCCGGCGCCGCGCGTGAGTTCGGCGGCCAGCGCACCGGTAAAGGCATCCCCCGCCCCGTGGGTCGAGATCACGTCGACGCGGGGTGCGCGCAGGACCAGCGGCGGCGCGCCGGCGGTGGCGCAGATCAGGCCTTCGCCGCCAAGGGTGACGATCACGGCGCGCGGGCCACTGGCCAGAAGGCGGGCGGCGGCATCCTGCGGATCGTCGGTACCGGTCATCGCGGCGGCCTCTCCCCGGTTTACGACCAGCGCATCCACCCGCGCCAGCAGGCCGGGGGCGACGGGCCGGGCGGGCGCAGCATTCAGGATGAGGCGGACACCGGGCGCGGCGCGGGCGGCGATGGCGAGGTTCACCGCCTCGGGGACCTCGTTCTGGAGTAGGATGGTTTGCAGGCCCTTGGGCAACACCACCGCGTTGCCGTCGATGACGCGGTTGACGCCCGAGACGATCACGGCGCCGTAGTCGCCCGCGTGGTCCACGATCGCCACGCTCATCCCCGAGGCGCCATCGACCGTCAGCACACCCGAACGGTCTACCCCGGCGGCATCGAGCGCGGCGAGGATCTGCTCGCCAAAGCGGTCGGGGCCGACGCGACCGGCCATAGCCACCCGCGCACCCATGCGCGCCGCCGCCACGGCCTGATTGCCGCCCTTGCCGCCAAATCGGTAGGCCACGGCATCACCCACCACGGTTTCATCAAGCGCGGGCAGGTGCGGCGCGTCCACCACCACGTCGAGGTGCAGCGCCCCGATGACAAGGATTGACGGCTCAGGCACCGAAGAGCGCCGCCGCGACAATCCGCTGGCTCAGCGCGGCGTCCTGCCGTGCGATGGCCTCGGCCAGCGCCGCGTCGCCGGCCAGCCCGGAAGCTACAGCGCGCAGTCGTTCCACCAGCCGCACGTTTGTGCGCGCCTCTTCCACCGGGTCGAGACCGGAATGATCGGGAAAGGTGTCGAAGTAGATCACCCCGTCATAGCCTGTGCGGTTCAGTTCGACGAAAAGCTCTACCGTCTGCACCGGGTGGACGGTGCCCGCCATCAGGCCGTCGTCGCGCTTGCCATACCCATCGTTCAGGTGAACGCCCATCAGGCGGGAATGCCGGTCTATCAGGTGGGCCGTGTGGGCCGGCATCTCGTCGGCATAAAGGACGTGCGCGAAATCGAGCGTGACGCCGATGTTGTCGCGCCGTGTCTCGTGCACCGCCAGAAGCGTCGTGCCCACGTCGGGCATCAGCGCATAGGCGCGCGGCTCGTTGGGCTTGTATTCGATGGCGATATCGACCTCGGCGGCGTGGTCGGCGACCTCTGCCAGCGCGGCGACGGTGTCGTCCCACATACGCCCGTAATCGCCCTGAAAGGCATAGTCGAACCCGTCCTGCCCCATCCAGAGGGTCATCAGGCGTCCGCCCATCTCCAGCCCCGCATCGATGCCGCGTCTGGTCAGGTCGATCGCCTCGCGCCGCACGGCGGGGTCGGGGTTGGTGAAGGCCCCGACGGCAAAGGCGGGATTGGTATAATAGCGCATCGCCAGCCCATTGAGCGCCAGCCCCGCATCACCAAGCATCCGCGACAGGGCGGCGGGTGTCTGGCCTTCGAAATGATCGGGGTAGTTCAGGTCGGCGGCATCAAGGTCTCCGACGCGGCCGGCACCGGCGATCATGCCGGAGATGCCCTTGCCGCCGGCGCGCTTGAAGGCATTGAGCCGCGCCGCGTAGCGTGGCCGGTTGGGTCGTGTGGCGGTCATGGCGATCCTTCGTGTCAGCCCGGGGCGAAGAGCTCTGGGTGTTTCTTTTCCAGCGGCTCCAGAAATGTGATCAGCCGCCCGAGATGGGTGCGCATCGCCTGCCTTGCCGCGTCTACGTCGCGCGCTTCGAGCGCTGCGAGAATGGCCTTGTGCTCTTCCAGGGTCTCGGCCACCCGCCCCGGCAGCGGCAGGATCAACTGACGCGCCCGGTTCACGTGTACCCAGGCGGTCTCGGCGACATGCGACAGCTTGTTGAAGCCGGTAAAGGACAGGATCAGTTCGTGCATCTCTCCGTCGAGCGCATAGAAGCCCGCGAAATCGCCATCCGCGACGAACGCCTCCTGCACACGCAGATTTCGGCGCAACTGGATCAGCTGTTCCTCTGTGAGGCCGGGCGCGATGGCCTCCACGGCGGCAAGCTCTATCGCCTCGCGCAGGAAGGCGCCCTCGCGGATCTCGTCCATCGAGAAGCGCGCGACATAGGTCCCTGCCTGCGGCACCACGTCGACGAGGCCCTCGGTGGCGAGGCGCGAGATCGCCTCGGCCACGGGCGAGCGCGAGACGCCCAGTTCGTCGCAGATTTCACCCTTGCGCAGAGCCTCTCCGGGGCGATAGCCAAGGTTCAGGATCGCTTCGCGCAGCGCAAGATACGACCTGTTGGCGAGTGATCCGGAAAAAACGGCGAGAGGCCTCAACCGGGTGCGGCCTGCGGCAGGGCCTTGCGGATGGCTGTCCTCTGTCTGTAACATACTAGCATGTTAGCTTTGGGCCGCGCCGAGTCAAGCGCGCCCGGGACCCTTGCCGGAGCGCATGATGACCAAAGCCCCGCCCCGTGTGATCCGCCTGAACCCGATGGACAATGTCGCCGTTGCGCTTGCCGATCTGGACCCCGGCAGCGTTCTGCCCGGCGGTGCCGAGGCGTGCGAGGCGATCAAGCGCGGGCACAAGGTTGCGCTGAGCCAGATCGCAGCCGGTGCGCCCGTCTACCGCTATGGCCAGATGATCGGGGTGGCCGCGGCGCCGATCCCGGCGGGCGGACATGTGCATACCCAGAACCTTGGCATGGGGGACCACCGGCAGGACCATGCCTTCGGCGCCGATTGCCGTGCGCTGGCCCCGGCAGGGTCGCCGCGCGAGTTCATGGGATATCACCGCGCCGACGGGCAGGTGGGCACCCGCAATTACCTGGGCATTCTGACTTCGGTGAACTGTTCGGGGTCGGTCGCGCGCTTCGTGGCAGAGGCGGTGGAACGCGACGGCTGGCTGGACGACTACCCCGGCATCGACGGGGTGGTGCCCATCGTCCATGGCACCGGCTGCGGCATGTCGGGCAATGACGAGGGGTATCACACGCTCTTCCGCACGCTGGCGGGCTATGCGCGGAACCCCAATTTTGGGGGTATCCTGCTGTTGGGGCTGGGCTGCGAGGTGATGCAGATCCCCGACCTGATCGGCGCGGGGCGGATGCGCGCGGACGGCAATTTCCGCTACATGACGATCCAGCAGACCGGCGGCACGCGGCGCACGATCGAGCGCAGCATGGCGGTCCTGCGCGAGATGGCAGAGGTGGCAAGCGCGGCCGAGCGGCGGCCCGCGCCGGCGTCTCACCTGACGGTGGGGCTGCAATGCGGCGGGTCGGACGGCTATTCGGGGATCACCGCGAACCCCGCGCTTGGGTTCGCCTCGGATCTTCTGGTGCGGCACGGGGGCACCACGATCCTGTCCGAGACGCCGGAAATCTACGGGGCCGAGCATCTTCTGACGCGCCGCGCGGTCAGCGCCGAGGTGGGCCAGGCGCTGGTCGACCGGATCGCCTGGTGGGAGGACTATACCGCCCGCAACGGCGGCGAGATGGACAACAACCCCAGCCCCGGCAACAAGCGGGGCGGGCTGACCACGATACTTGAAAAGTCGCTGGGGGCTGTAGCCAAGGGCGGCACCGCGCCGCTGGCCGGCGTCTACCGTTTCGCCGAGCCGATCACGACGCCCGGCTTCGTCTACATGGACAGCCCCGGCTATGATCCCTGCTCGGTCACTGGCCAGATCGCCAGCGGCGCGAACCTTGTGGCCTTCACCACCGGGCGCGGGTCGGTGTCAGGCTACAAGCCCACGCCCTGCATCAAGCTGTCCACGAATACCGAGATGTACGACCGCATGGCCGAGGACATGGACATCAACTGCGGCGACATCGTCAGCGAAGGGGTCAGCGTCGAGGACAAGGGGCGCGAAATCTTCGAGCTGTTCCTGCGCGTGGCCTCGGGCGAGAAGACGAAAAGCGAAGAGCTGGGCTTTGGCGGGGCCGAGTTCGTGCCCTGGCAGATCGGCGCGGTGATGTAGGGGGACGGGATGAGACTGAAGGGCAAACGGGCGTTCGTCACGGCGGCGGGCGCGGGGATCGGGCGGGCCACGGCGCTGGCCTTCGCGGCCGAGGGGGCCGAGGTGATCGCCACAGACATCGACGAGGGCGCGCTGGCGTCGCTGGCGGGCGGGCGCATCCGCACCCGGCGGCTGGACGTGCTGGACGGCGACGCCATCGCGGTGGCGGCGGCAGAGGCGGGCGCGGTCGACATCCTGTTCAACTGCGCGGGCTTCGTCCATCACGGCACAATCCTCGATTGCGACGGGGCGGCGTTCGACTTTTCGATGGGTCTGAACGTGAAGGCCAACTACGCCGTTACCCGCGCGATGCTGCCCGCCATGCTGGAGGCGGGCGGTGGATCGGTGATCTTTGTCGCCTCGGCGGTGTCCTCGATGATCGCGGCGCCCAACCGTTTTGTCTACGGCGCGACCAAGGCCGCCGTTATCGGGATGATGAAATCGGTGGCCGCCGATTTCGTGACGAAAGGCATCCGCGCCAACGCGATCTGCCCGGGCACCGTGGAATCGCCAAGCTGGCACGGGCGTGTCCGTGCCCAGGGCCAGACCGACGCGGAAATCGAGGCCGCCCGCGCCGCCTTCATCGCGCGCCAGCCCATGGGCCGCATCGGCCAGCCCGGGGAGATCGCGGCGATGGCCGTCTTCCTCGGCTCGGACGAAAGCGGTTTCGTCACCGGGCAGGCCATCGGCATCGACGGCGGCTGGGCCAACACCTGAGGAGAGCACATCATGAGACTTCTGCGCCACGGTCCTGCGGGGGCCGAGAAACCCGGACTTCTGGCCGATGACGGCACCATCCGCGACCTGTCGGGCCATGTGGACGACATCGCGGGCGACGTGCTGACCGAAGCGGGGCTTGCACGGCTGCGCGCGATCGACCCGGCATCGCTGCCGGTGGTCGAGGGCACCCCGCGCATGGGCCCCTGCGTGGGCCGGGTGGGAAAGTTCATCTGCATCGGGCTGAACTATTCCGACCATGCCGCCGAAACCGGCGCCGCCGTGCCCGAACAGCCCATCGTCTTTTTCAAGGCGACCTCGGCCATCATCGGGCCGGATGACGACGTCATCATCCCCAAGGGGTCCGAGCAGACCGACTGGGAGGTGGAGCTTGGCGTCGTGATCGGGACCGAGGCGCGCTATGTCTCCGAGGAAGACGCGATGAACCACGTTGCGGGATATTGCGTCATCAACGACCTGTCGGAACGCGATTTCCAGTTCAACCGGGGTGGCCAGTGGGTCAAGGGCAAGTCGGCCGACACCTTCGGCCCCATCGGGCCGTGGCTGGTGACGCGCGATGCCGTGGCGGACCCGCAGGCGCTTGGCATGTGGCTGGAGGTGGACGGCCACCGCTACCAGGACGGCTCGACCGCCACGATGATCTTCGGCGTTGCGCATCTTGTCAGCCACCTGAGCCAGTTCATGAGCCTGCAGCCGGGCGACGTGATTTCCACCGGCACGCCACCGGGCGTCGGGCTGGGGCAGAAACCGCCGGTCTACCTGCAAGCCGGGCAGGTCATGCGGCTGGGCATCGACGGGCTGGGCGAGCAGACGCAGCGCGCGGTGGCCTGGACGGGCTGAGGCCGCCTCAGCCGTCCGCCCAGGCGGCGCCGCCGGGATACTCGTGCGCGTCGAGGCTGGCGGCGAAAATCTCGGTCGAGAGGCCCGGCGCCTCTGGCGGGATATAGCGGCCATCACGAACCTGCACGGGCACGTGGAAGTGTTCGTGCAGGTGATCGACGTATTCCAGCACCCGGTCGTCGAAACTGGCGCCGACCGCGACGTAATCGAAGAAGCTGGCGTGCTGCACCAGTTCGCACAAGCCCACCCCGCCCGCGTGCGGGCAGACGGGCAGCCCGAATTTCTCGGCCATCAGCAGGACCGCCACCACCTCGTTCACGCCGCCAAGCCGCGCGCCGTCCAGCTGGACGAAGCGCAGGGCGCCCGCCTGCATGAACTGCTTGAACATGACCGCGTTATGGCAGTGCTCTCCGGTCGCCACGGCGATCGGGGCGATTTCCTGCGCGATGCGGGCGTGGCCGAGGATGTCGTCGGGGCTGGTCGGCTCCTCGATCCACCAGGGGTCGAACTCTGCCAGCGCGCGCATGTGGGCGATGGCCGTGTCCACGCCCCAGACCTGGTTGGCGTCCATCATCAGCTTTCGCTGAGGCCCGATTTCCTGCCGGATGATGCGGGCGCGGCGGATGTCGTCGGCAAGATCGCCGCCCACCTTCATCTTGAAATGCGACCAGCCCTGCGCCAGCGCCTCGCGCACCAGCGCGCGCATCTTGTCGTCGGAATAGCCCAGCCAGCCGGCAGAGGTGGTATAGGCGGGAAAGCCCCGTTCGCGCAGGTCGGCCATGCGGGCGGGCTTGCCTTCTGCCTTGGCGGCCAGCCTGTCGCGCGCCTCGGCGGGATCGAGCGCGTCCGCCAGCCAGCGCCAGTCCACCAGCGCCACGATCTCTTCGGGCGACATCCCGGACAGAAGCCGCCAGACCGGCAGCCCCTCGGCCTTGCCCTTGAGATCCCAAAGCGCGTTGACCAGCGCGGCGGTCGCAAGGTGGATCACGCCCTTGTCGGGGCCGGTCCAGCGCAGCTGGCTGTCGCCGGTGATCAGCCGCCAGGTGCCCCCCATGTCGGCCAGAAGCGCGTCGGCGTCCCGCCCCTCGACCAGCGGGGCAAGGGCGCGGGCGGCGGCGGCGCAAAGCTCGTTCCCGCGCCCGATGGTGAAGGTGAAACCGTGGCCGGCAAGGCCGCCGGCGGTTTCCACCGTGACATAGGCGGCGGAATAGTCGGGCGCGAGGTTCATCGCGTCCGAGCCATCCAGGGCGCGCGAGGTGGGAAAGCGGATGTCGCGGGCGGTGATGCGGGTGATGCGGCCAAGGGTCATGGGCGGGGTCCTAAAGCGTCAGGCGGCGGTCGAGGTGGACATAGCCGCCATCCACGAACAGCCATTGCCCGGTGGTGTGGCTGGCCTTGTCCGACAGCAGGAAGGCGACCGTGGCGGCCATCTCTTCGGCGGTGGTCATGCGGCGGCCAAGGGGAATCGTCGCCTCGATCGCGGCGCGCTGGCCGGCAGGGTCGGGCTGGGTGGCAAGCCAGCGCTCGTACATGGGCGTCATGACCTCGGCCGGGACGACGGCGTTGACGCGCACGCCATGCGGCGCGAGATCGGCCGCCCATTCGCGCGTCAGCCCCAGTTGCGCGGCCTTGGCGGCAACATAGGCAGAGGTGCCCCCCTGCCCGGTCAGCGCGGTCTTGGAGGCGACGTTGACGATCGCCCCCCGCGCCGCGACCAGGTCGTCGCGGCACAGATGCACCATGGTGAAGTAGTGCACGAGGTTGCGGTTCAGCGAGGCGCGGAAGGCATCCGGCGTCCGGTCGAGCCCCACGCCATCGTTCGTGCCCGCGCAGTTCACCAGCCCGTCGATGCGGCCGTGCCGGGCGCGCACCGTCGCGACGGCCTGCGTGCAGGCGGCATCGTCGGACAGGTCCACGCGCAGACTGTCGCCGGTACCGGCGGCGTTCAGGTCCAGCGTGACGGGCAGCGCCCCCTCTGCCGCAAGCGCGGTGACAATGGCCGCACCTATGCCCGACGCACCGCCGGTCACGATCATGACCTTGCCCTCAAGTCCCAAGTCCATGTGCCTCTCTCCTTGCCCTTGACGCAGCATAGCCGGTGGCGCGGGACCGCGTCACGGGGGTCAATGCAGGATGATGAGCACCGATCCCGCGACGACCAGCAGCGCGACGATGAGGTGCCGCAGGCCAAGCTGCTCGGTCTTGAAGACGAGGTAGCCCAGCGCCAGCGCCCAGAACGGCGACATAGAGGCCAGCGGCGCGGTCAGGGTGACGCTCGACATGCCGATTGCGGCGTTAAGCAAAAGAATGCCCGTCCCGTTCACAAGGCCGCTGAGGGCGAAGGACCCGAAGCCGCTGCTGTTGCGCACCCGGTGCGCCCGCCCTGTCACCAGCAGCAGCCCGGCCAGCACAAGGCTGGAGACCGTGGCGAAGACGAGCGTGGCGAAATAGGGGCTTGGAACCTCGGTCAGGCCCAGCTTGGTGATCGGCTGCGCCAGCCCGCGCGCCAGCGCCGCGCCCAGCGGCAGCAACAGCACCCACAAGGGCCAGCCGCGTGCGATCCGGCGCGGGCCGAGCGCCGACAGGACCAGCCCCGCGATCATCAGCGCGATGCCGACGGCAAGGACCGGGCCGAAGGGCTCTCCCAGCACGAGGATCGCAGGCACGACGGCGAAAAGCGGCGTGAAGGCCCCGATGGCCGAGGTCAGCGACGGGCCCACATGGCCGATCGAATAGATCTGGAGCGCCTGCCCCGCCGCCGGAAAGATCAGCCCGCCCATCGCGAGGATCAGCGCGGCATGGGTCAGGAACCACTCGGGCCGCAGCAGGAAGGGCGCCATGAGCCAGAGCATCAGCGCCATCGCACCGACCGACAGGAAGGCCCCGACGAGGGGATCGGCGCTGCCCAGCCCGCGCCGCTGGATATGCACCACCAGCCCGAAGAACACGCCGGAAAAAAGCGCGAGCGCAGGCGCGAGGATCTCGGTGCTCATCGGGGGGGACCTCGGTCATGGTGTCTCCTGTCCGGACCGGGTGCATACTGCGCCCTGCCGTCCGGACCGGGCAAGCATAGGCAACGGACCGCCAGACACCAGACGTCATGATGCGCTGTTCTGTCTCTTTGCGCTGGGGTCTGGCTGCGGGCCCGGCGCGCGGGCGGCGCGCTGGTCTGAGGGCGCGGCGCACCTGCGCCAACCCACCGCTTGACCCTGCCGTGAAAGGCCCCCTAGGCTCTGCCCAAATACGGGGGGCGCCATGATAAGCCAGGAACTGAACGACAGGATCACGCGGGTCGAGGGCGGCACCGGCGCGGGCGCGGTCCTGCGGCTTTACTGGCAGCCCGCCGCCCTGTCGGAAGAGCTGATGTCGGGCCGCCCGGTGGTGCCGGTGCGCCTGATGGGCGAGGACCTGGTGCTGTTCCGGGACAATTCCGGCGCGCTGGGGCTGATCGGGCGGCACTGTCCGCACCGGGGCGCGGACCTTTGCTATGGCCGGCGCGAGGACAACGGCCTGCGCTGCCCCTTCCACGGCTGGCATTTCGACCGCACCGGGCAATGCGTCGACACCCCCGGAGAGCCCGAGGGCAGCCGGATGCACGAGCAGATCCGCACCGTCAGCTACCCGATGGTGGAGCGAAACGGCATCGTCTGGGCCTACATGGGACCGGGAGAGCCGCCGGACTTCCCCGCGCTCGACTGTTTCGCGGCACCCGAGAGCCATGTCTTCGCCTTCAAGGGGCTTTGGGAATGCAACTGGCTGCAGGCGCTGGAGGTGGGCATCGACCCGGCGCACGCGTCCTTCCTGCACCGCTTCCTGCAGGACGAGGACCCGGCAGAGGGCTATGGCAAGCAGTTCCGCGACAAGGCCGGGCAGACCGACATCCCGATGACGAAGCTTCTGCGCGACTATCCCCGCCCCGAGATCCGGGTGGAGGAGGCGCCCCACGGCCTGCGGCTGACCGCGCTCCGCCACATGGAGGACGGGCGCACCCATGTGCGGGTGACGAACCAGGTTTTCCCGCAGGCGATCTGCATCCCGATGTCGAACGAGATGACGATCACCCAGTGGCATGTGCCCGTCGATGACCGGACCTGCTATTGGTATTCCATGTTCACGAGCTTCGGCGCGCCGGTGAACAAGGCGCTGATGCGCGAACAGCGGCTGAAGGAGCATCGCCTGCCCGACTATGCCCCGCTGAAGAACCGGCGGAACAATTACGGCTACGACCCCGACGAGCAGGCGCGCGAGACCTATACGGGCATGGGGCTCGACATCAACGTGCACGACCAGTGGGCGGTGGAAAGCATGGGCACGATACAGGACCGCACGCAGGAGCATCTGGGAAAGACAGACGTGGGCATCATCCGCTATCGCCGGATGCTGCGCGAGGCGATCGACCGGGCCGAGGCGGGCGAGACGGGCGATCTGCCGCTCCGGCGGCCGGGAACCGAGTCGGTGGCCGGGCCGGTTTCGATCGACGCCATCGGGCCGAGCGAAGGCTGGGAATCGCTGTGCAAGGAGGCCGACGCGGCGCGGCGCGCGGCCAGCGACTGGGCCAGCGCGTGACCGCGGCGGAGTTGCGCGGCGGGCGCGTGGGGCGGGCCGGCCTGCTGAGCGACGCGCAGTTCGCGCAGGCCGCCGAGGTGCTGGCACGGGTCGCGGCCGAGGGGCTGGAGACGCTGCGCCTGTCCTTCGTGGACCAGCACGGCATCCTGCGCGGCAAGACGCTGACGCCAGATGCGCTTGCGGGCGCCTTCCGCGACGGGGTGGCGATGACCTCGACGCTGCTCCTGAAGGACACGTCGCACCGGACGGTCTTCCCGGTCTGGGGGGACGGGCCGGGGCTGGGCGACGGGCGGCTCGATGGCGCGGGCGACGTGCTGATGATCCCCGATCCGGCGACGTTCCGCGTTCTGCCGCACGCGCCGCATTCGGGCTGGATGCTGTGCGATCTGGCCTTCAAGGACGGCGCGCCCCTGCCCTTTTCGCCGCGCACGATCCTGGCGCGGGAGGTTACGCGGCTGCGCGAGGCGGGGATGGCGATGGTCTGCGGGCTGGAGGTGGAGTTCCACATCCACCGCGTGACCGACCCGCGCCGCGCACATGACGATGGCGGGATGCCGGGCCGACCGCCCGAGACCGAGGCGCTGAACCACGGCTACCAGTACCTGACCGAGGCGCGCTATGCCGGGATCGAGGACGTGCTGGACGAGATCCGCCGCGCGGCGCAGGCGCTGGACCTGCCGGTGCGCAGCGTCGAGATAGAGTTCGGGCCAAGCCAGGTGGAAATGACCTTTGGCCCCGCCGACCCGATGACGCAGGCGACGTCCATGGTGTTGTTCCGCGCCACGGTGAAAGAGGTGTGCCGCCGCATGGGCCTGCACGCCAGTTTCATGTGCCGCCCGCGCCTACCCCATGCCGTGCCCTCTGGCTGGCACCTGCACCAGTCGCTGGTGGATGCGGCGACGGGCGACAACCTGTTCCGCTCGGCCGATGGCGGGCTGACGGACGTGGCCTCGGGCTGGATCGCGGGGCTGCTGGCGCGGGCGGCCGAGACCTGCCTGCTGTCGACGCCCACCGTGAATGGATACAAGCGCTACCAGCCCTTCATGCTGGCGCCCGACCGCATCCAGTGGGGGCGCGACAACAAGGGGGCGATGATCCGAAGCCTGATCGCGCCGGACGACCCGGCCAGCCGGATCGAGAATCGCGTGGCCGAACCCGCGGCGAACCCGTTTCTGTTCATCGCGGCGCAGATCGCCGCGGGCCTTGACGGGGTGACGCGCGGGCTGAAGGCCCCTGCCCCCGTCGAACGGCCGTATGAAAGCGCCGCCGAGGCGCTGCCCGGCAACCTTGGCGAGGCGGTGGAGCGCTTTGCCGCCAGCGGCTTCTGGGCCGAGACCTGGGGCGCGGACACGGTGCGCTGGCTGGCGCACATAAAACGGGCGGAATGGCGCCGCTACCTGTCGGAGGTATCCGAATGGGAAGCGCGGGAATACTACGACCTGTTCTGAGACCACGCACCGCGGCGGGCCCGCGAAACCATCGCTTTTTGCATCATAGTGCAGGATATGGGCCAAGCCGGCCCCTTGGTCGGACCCGCAAACACGCATAGGGCGATTTTTTGTGTATATTTTGCAATTCAGGCCCGATCACCTTGCCGTTCCCGGGTATGGATACGCCCTGTCCTGCTGTTTTCGCCACTCACCGCTTGCGCGATGTGCAAAATAATGCCTTATTGATTTGCAATACGGACCGGGTGAAACCTTGACGGGTCAGCGCCCGCGGTCCCGAGCGCACCAAACGGCACGGCCCCCTGCGGAGGCCGGGCCAAAGACAACTGGGAGGTTACCATGAAAAAGACAGTCGCAACCCTTCTGGCCGCGACGATCCTGTCGTCGCCGGCCTTTGCCGAATCCGTAAAGATCGGTTTCGTCACCACCCTGACCACCGGCGGCGCGGTGATCGGCAACGACATGAAGAACGCCGTCGATCTGGCGATGGAGCACCTTGGCGGCATGGCCGGGGACACCCAGCTGGAAGTCATCTACGGCGACGACCAGTTTTCGCCCGAAGCGGGCAAGCAGGTCACCGACAAGCTGGTCAAGCAGGACGACGTCGATTTCGTCGCGGGCTACATCTGGTCGAACGTGCTGCTTGCGTCGCTGAACTCTGTCGTCAACGAGGACACGTTCCTGATCTCTGCCAACGCGGGCCCCAGCCAGATCGCCGGCGTCCTGTGCAACGAGAACTTCTTTTCGACCAGCTGGCAGAACGACCAGACCCCCATGGCGATGGGCGAGGTGCTGAACCAGCTTGGCGTGAAGTCGCTTTACGTCATGGCGCCGAACTACGCTGCCGGCAACGACATGGTCGCGGGCGTCGAACGCACGTTCCAGGGCGAGATCCTGGGCAAGGACCTGACAAAGTGGGGCGCCGACGCACAGCTTGATTTCTCGGCCGAGCTGGCCAAGGCCAAGGCATCCGGCGCCGAAGGCCTGTTTGTCTTCTACCCCGGCGCGGCGGGCGGTGCGTTCATCCGCCAGTACGACCAGCTGGGCCTGTCGGAAACCCTGCCGCTTTACTCGGTGTTCACCGTGGACGCGCTGTCGCTGCCGCGCCTTCAGGACGCCGGGTTCGAGGCCGTTCTGGGATCGCGCACCACGCAGGAGTGGGACCCGACGCTGGACAACGAGGCGAACGCGAAGTTCGTGGCAGACTACAAGGCCAAGTACGGCGGCTACCCGTCCTACTACGGCGCGCAGGCCTATGACTCGATCATGCTGATCGCCTCGGCCGTCGAGGCCGTGGGCGGCAACATGGATGACATGGATGCCGTGCGCGCCGCACTGAAGGCCGCCGATTTCGATAGCGTCCGCGGCGATTTCCGGTTCGGCAACAACCACATGCCGATCCAGGATTTCTATCTGCGCGAGGTCGTGATCGACGACGACGGCGTGTGGACCACCAAGGTGGTGCAGACAGTGTTCGAGGATCACCAGGACATCTACGCCGCACAGTGCAAGATGTAAGGTCGGCCTGACCGGACCGATCGCGATGGCCGGGCGGCCCCACTGCCCGGCCAATCCTTGAGGCGTGCCAAGGGAGAGACACGGTGGATCCCGCACTTCTGGTGCTTCAGACGATCAATGGGCTTCAGCTTGGGCTCTTGCTGTTCCTCGTCGCCTCTGGGCTGACGCTGGTGTTCGGCATCCTCGACTTCGTCAACCTCGCCCATGGCGCGCTCTACATGCTCGGGGCGTTCATCTGCGCCTCTTTCACCATCGCGCTGGACAATTTCCTGCTGGCAATCCTGATCGCGCTGCCGCTGACGGCCTTCGCGGGCTTCGTGATAGAGCGGTTGGTGGCGCGGAACCTGTATCAGCGGGACCATCTGGACCAGGTGCTGGCGACCTTCGGGCTGATCCTGGTGATCGACACCTGCGTGCATATTTTCTGGGGGCCCGCCGGGATGGCCGTGCCCCTGCCCGACTGGATGGAAGGCCAGGTGCGCCTGACCGACGCCATCGTGCTGCCGACATACCGGCTTCTTATCATCTTCACCGGCATTGTGACCGCCGCGCTGCTGTACTGGCTGGTGAACCGCACGCGGCTGGGAATGCTGATCCGCGCCGGCGCGTCGAACCGGCGGATGGTGGGTGCGCTGGGGATCGACATCCAGACGCTGTTCACCTTCGTCTTCGCGCTGGGTGCGATGCTGGCAGGACTGGCGGGGATGCTGATCTCTCCGATCACCGAGGCGTCGATCGGGATGGGCAACAACATCATCATCACGGCCTTGGTCGTCATCATCGTGGGCGGTATCGGGTCGATGAAGGGGGCCTTCATCGGGGCCATGCTGATCGGGCTGATCGACACGCTGGGGCGGTCGTTCCTCGATTCGATCTTCGCGCTCTTCATGAGCACCGCAGCCGCCGAGACATCCGCCCCCGCGGTGTCCGCCATGCTGATCTACATCATCATGGCGGTGGTGCTGGTGCTGCGCCCGCAGGGCCTGTTTCCGCCGAAGGTGCGCTGATGACAAAAGGACTTTCCCGCTCGACCGTGGCCACGGTGATCCTGCTGGGCCTTCTGGCAGTGCTTCCCGCCATCTTCATGGCGATGGACAACGAATATTACGTGGGGCTGGCAACGCGGCTTGTGATCCTTGGGATCGCGGCCACCAGCCTGAACCTGATCCTTGGCTACGGCGGTCTTATCAGCTTTGGCCACGCGGCCTTTGTGGGGATCGGGGCCTATGCGGTGGGCATTCCGGTGCACCATTCGCTTTTCGGCGGTTTCGCCTTGGTGGCCAGCAACAACGGGCTGTTCCATGTGGCGCTGGCAGTGGTGGTATCGGCGGTCTTCGCGCTGCTGACGGGGGCGATCTGCCTGCGGACGAAGGGCGTCTACTTCATCATGATCACGATGGCCTTCGCGCAGATGGTCTATTACCTGTTCATCTCGATCGACACCTACGGGGCGGATGACGGACTGGTCATCTACCAGGTGTCTCAGGTGCCGCTGCTCGACCTGGATGAGCCGCTACAGCTTTATTACCTCGCCTTCGCGAGCCTCGTGGCGGCGATCCTCTTGGTGCGGATGATCGTCAATTCGCGCTTCGGCATGGTGCTGCAAGGCGCCAAGGGCAACCCCGAGCGCATGGTGACGATGGGCTACAACGTCTACCGCTACCGGCTGGTGGCCTACGTGATCTCTGGTGCGATGGCGGGGTATTCCGGCGCGCTGCTGGCCAACTACGAGGGCTTCATATCGCCCGACATGATGGATTGGGCGCAGTCGGGCGAGTTCATGTTCATGGTGATCCTCGGCGGCGTGGCGACGACGCTTGGCCCGATCCTGGGCTCCACGCTCTTTACGGTTCTGGAAGAGGGCCTTCAGATCGTCATGGACTGGATGGAACCGGCGGTGGAGCCTGCCTATATCGCGCTTTTCGGCCGCGACCTGGAGTTCGAGGTCTATTGGCACCTGCCCTTCGGCCTGATCCTGATCTTTGCCGTGCTCTTCGTGCGCGGCGGGATCATGGGCCTGATCCGCGGGAACAAGGACTGAGCCATGGCGAACATCCTTGAAATCGACGGGCTGATGAAAAGCTTCGGTGGCATCAAGGCCACCGACAACGTGAACCTCACCGTCGAGGAAAACGAGCTGCACGCCATCATCGGACCGAACGGGGCCGGCAAGACCACACTGATCGCACAGCTTTCCGGCCAGCAGATGCCCGACGCGGGCACAATCCGGTTCCGCGGGCGCGACATCACCCAGGTCCCCGCCCATGCCCGCGCTCGACTGGGCATGACGCGGTCCTTCCAGATCACCAGCCTTGTGATGGGGATGAGCGTTCTGGACAACATCGCGCTGGCGGTGCAGGCCAAGGACGCCCATTCCTTCCGCTTCGTGCGCTCGGCGCGCAAGGTGACGGCGCTGCGGGACGAAGCGCGGGGCTATCTGGCAGAGGTCGGGCTGGCCGACCGCGCAGACGCCCCCACGGTGAACCTGTCGCATGGCGAGCACCGCCTGATGGAGATCGCCATCGCGCTGGCGTCCGAGGCACCACTGATGCTGCTGGACGAGCCCATGGCGGGGCTGGGGCCAGAAGAGTCGGCACAGATGGTGGCGTTCCTCAAAGGGCTGAAGGGCAAGCGCACCATCCTGCTGATCGAGCATGACATGGACGCGGTCTTTGCGCTGGCGGACCGGATCAGCGTGCTTGTCTACGGCCACATCATAGCGACCGGCGACCCCGCCGAGATTCGCGGCAACGACGACGTGCGCCACGCCTACCTGGGCGAGGAATGAGGGCCATGCTGAAGGTATCGGATCTGACCACGCATTACGGCACCTCGCAGGCGCTGTTCGGGATGTCGCTGGAATTCGGGTCGGGCGAGGTGGCGACACTGCTTGGCCGTAACGGCATGGGCAAGACGACCACAATTCACTCCATCACGGGGCTGGTGCCGCCCACCAGCGGGTCAATCCTGTTCGAGGGCGCGGAACTGGTGGGCAAGCCGTCGTTCCGGATCGCCAATCTTGGAATCGGCCTTGTGCCCGAGGGGCGGCAGGTTTTTCCCAACCTGTCGCTTTGGGAGAACCTTGTCGCGACCGCGTCGAACCATCTTGGCGTGGCGGACCCCTGGACGGTGGACAAGGTGTTCGACCTGTTCCCCGAGCTTGCCTCGCGCCGCAGTTCGATGGGCAACCTCTTGTCCGGGGGCGAACAGCAGATGCTGGCGATCGGGCGGGCGCTGATGACGAACCCCAAGCTGCTGATCCTGGACGAGGCGACCGAGGGCCTGGCGCCACTGATCCGGCAGAAGATCTGGGCCGCGCTGAACCGGATCAAGGCCGAGGACATGTCGATTCTCGTCGTGGACAAGAACCTGCGGGACCTGCTGAGCATCGCAGACCGCAACTTCATCATCGAACGCGGGCGTGTCGTTTGGCAGGGCACCTCGGACGAGCTGCGCGCCGACCGCGATGCCTTGCATCGCCATCTCGGCGTCTGATCCCGCCCGGTACATGCCAAGCCGCTGAAAAGAGGCGGGAATTCCGGCAATTCCGTGGCGCAGGAAAGACATGCTGCGAGGCGTTGGCAGACATGCGAAAATTGCATGGATCGGGCGTTGAATTTCGTTTGCAAATCCGCCGCGATAGATTACGTGCACCTCAACAAGAGACACGGAAACCGGCCCTGAAACCCCTTGTGACGGAGGGTGACATGCTTACCAAAGACCAACTGATCCGCGAGTACCGCAATTCGGGGGCGTCCTGGCCGGCGCTTGTCGTTGTCTATGGCCTGCTTCTGGGCACCATGGTGCTGAGCGCCTCGGCAATGATCTGAGGCCGCGCGCAGGCGGGCCCATTTCCTGACCCTATCAACGTGAAACGGCCGCCCGGTTGGGCGGCCGCCTTCGTGTTGCCGTTCAGCCGACGGGTTAGCCGTCGGCCTTGGCCGCCTTGGCCACGTCGCCCTGAAGGCTGGCAGCCTCTCCCACATTGTCGACGCCACGTTCTTCCAGCAGCTGGGTCAGCCAGTTCGGGTCCATCTCTGGCACCGAGCTGAGCAGCAGATCGGTATAGGGGTGGTGAGGGGGCGTGAACATCACGTCCTTGGGCCCCTGTTCCACCACCTTGCCGTACTGCATCACCACCACCTCGTCGGCGATGGACCGCACCGTCGCAAGATCGTGGGTGATGAACATGTAGGCGAGGTTCAGTTCCTTCTGAAGCCGGTCAAGCAGCTTCAGGATCCCCTCTGCCACCAGCTGGTCAAGCGCCGAAGTGACCTCGTCGCAGATGATGAAGGTCGGGTTGGCCGCCAGCGCACGGGCAATGCCGATACGCTGTTTCTGACCGCCAGAGAGTTCCGGCGGATAGCGGTTGTAGTACAGCGACGGCTCCAGCTCGATCAGGTCGAGAAGCTCGTCCACCCGCGCCTTCAGTTCCGCACCGTCCAGCCCGCCATAGAACTGGGCGGGGCGGCCGATGATCTCGCTGATACGGACCTTGGGGTTCAGCGCGGTATCGGCCATCTGGTAGATCATCTGCGCCTGCCGCAGCTGTTCCTTGCTTCGGTTGAGGTAGCTTGGGGGAAGGGTCTCTCCCTTGAACAGCACCTCGCCCTTGGACGGCGGCAACAGCCCCGTGATGACCCGCGCCGTGGTGGACTTGCCGGACCCGGACTCGCCCACGACCGCCACGGTCATGCCGGCGTAGACGTCGAACGACACGTCATCCAGCACCTTGACCCCACCGGTATAGGCCGCGTCCACGCCGCGCACGGAGACCACGGGCGCCTGCCCGTCGGTCGGCCGCGACTTTTGCGGACGCTTGAAGCTGCGCACCGCCCAGAGGCTTTTGGTGTATTCCTCTTTCGGGTTGCTCAGCATTTCGGCCGTGGGCGCCTCTTCCACCTCGTTGCCCTTGAGCAGAACCTTGATGTTGTCTGCCATCTGGGCCACGACCGCGAGGTCGTGGGTGATGTAGATCGCGGCGGTATTGTACTGGTCCACGATATCGCGGATCGCAGACAGCACCTCGATCTGCGTGGTCACGTCAAGCGCCGTGGTCGGTTCATCGAAGATGATGAGGTCGGGACGGCAGGCCATCGCCATCGCGGTCATCGCCCGCTGCAACTGCCCCCCCGACACCTGGTGCGGATAGCGGAACCCGATCTCGTCGGGGTTGGGCAGGCGAAGCTGTTCATACAGCTTCATTGCATCGTCCTGCGCCTCGACCCTGCTGCGGATGCGATACTGGATCGGGGCCTCGGTGTGCTGGTCGATGATCTTGTGGGCAGGGTTGAAGCTGGCCGCCGCGGACTGCGCCACGTAGGCGATGCGAGAGCCGCGCAGAAGCCGCTTCTGCGACTCGGTGGCCGTCGTCAGCTCCATCCCGTCGAACTCTATCGAGCCGCCCGAGATCCGCGTGCCGTCACGGGCATAGCCCATGGCGGCCGCGCCGATCGTCGACTTGCCGGCACCGGATTCACCGATGAGACCCAGCACTTCGCCCTTGTGGAGCGTCAGGTCGACACCCTTGATGATGTCGACCCATGTTTCATCGCTGTAGCCCTGGATCTGGAGATCGCGGATCTTCAGCAGGACGTCCTTGCTTTTTATCATCTCACTTTTCCTTCAGGCCGGAGGACCGGAAGAGCATCCAGTCAACGACGAAGTTGACCGCAACCGTCAAGAGCGCGATGGCGGCTGCCGGGATAAGCGGCGTGATGTCACCAAACGAGATCAGGGTTGCGTTCTCGCGCACCATGGAGCCCCAGTCCGCCGTGGGCGGCTGGATGCCAAGGCCAAGGAACGACAGGCCGGCGATCAGCAGGAACACAAAGCAGAACTCCAGCCCGAATTCCGCGATCAACGGCGCGGTGGAGTTGGGCAGGATCTCGCGGCGGATAAGGTACCAAGTCCCCTCGCCCCGCAGCTTTGCGGCTTCGATGTAGTCCATCACCACGATGTTGCCGGCGACCGCGCGGGTCAGACGGAACACCCTGGGGCTGTAGATCACCGCGACCACGATCACGATCACGATCAGGTTGGTGCCGAAGATCGACAGCATCAGCAGCGCGAAGATCAGCGACGGGATCGACATGATCACGTCTGCCACCCGGCCGAGCGCCTGATCGACCCAGCCGCCCTTGACGGCTGCGAAGAGCCCCGCAAGCGCGCCCATCAGGAACGCAAGCGTTGTTCCGACCAGTGCAAGCCCGACCGTGTTCCGCGCGCCGTAGACAAGGCGGCTGAACATGTCGCGGCCCAGCTGATCGGCCCCGAGAAGGAGGTTCTCGTCGGCCGGCGCGAAGGCCGAGGTGATGATCTCTGCCTCGCCGTAAGGCGCGATCACGGGCGCGAAGATGCCCGCCACCGCATAGGTGAAGATGACGAACATACCGAAGGCGGCCGTCAGCGGAGCTGTCCGAAGTTCCTTGGCGGTCAGTTCCGGCGATATCTGGATCAGGAACTCCCGGAACGCGTAGGACACCATGGCGGCAAGCCCCAGAAGGCCGGCGATGATCACGACGGCCCGCAGCGCGGGCACCCCGCCGATGATGCCCAGCACGAAGGACACCAGCGTCAGCGAGAACAGCATCATGAATATCTTGTTGCGGCCCGTGTAGGCCGCCGCGCAGGACGCCGTGAGAAGCAAGGCGTAATAGCCGATGACGAAAAGGCTCATATCTCGCTCCTCACTTGGGGTGCCGCAGGCGCGGGTTGGTCAGGATGGCCCCGACGTCCGCCGCAAGGTTCAGCAGGATGAAGGTGGCCGCGAAGATCAGGCACACCGCCTGCACCACCGGGAAGTCGCGCTTGGACACAGCGTCCACCAGCAACTGTCCGACACCGGGATAGACAAACACCACCTCGACCAGCACAACGCCGGTGATGAGATAGGCAAGGTTCAGCGCGACCACGTTGATGATCGGCGCCCAGGCGTTCGGCAGCGCGTGCCGCACGATAACCCTCCAGGCGGGCACGCCCTTCAGCTTGGCCATCTCGATATAGGGGGACGCCAGCAGGTTGATGATCGCCGCCCGCGTCATCCGCATCATGTGCGCCGTGACCACCAGCACCAGTGTCAGCGCCGGCAGGAACGTGCGGTGCAGAAGCTCCATGAACGTCATGTCGGAACTGAGGCTGGAGATCGCCGGGAACATCTGCCATTTGACCGCAAGGTACAGGATCAGGATATAGCCGAGGAAAAACTCGGGGCTGGAAATCGACGTCAGCGTCATGACGTTGGCGACCCGGTCGAAGATCGAGTTGCGCAGCAGCGCGACGATCACCCCGAGAACGATAGACACGGGTACGGCGATCACTGCGGCATAGGCCGCAAGGAACAAAGTGTTTATGAAGCGCTCTCCGATCGCCTCGCTCACGCGCTCGCCGGAAATCAGCGACACGCCGAAATCACCCTGCACCGCACCGACCAGCCAGTTCAGGTAGCGTATCGGCGCGGGATCGTTCAGGCCCAGCTGTTCACGCAGGGCGCGCAGGTTTTCCTCGGTTGCACCCATGCCAAGCACCGCCTCGGCGATGTCGCCGGGCAAGAGTTCGACGGCGAAGAAGATCAGAATCGAGATCACGATCAGCGTGATCAGTCCGAGGCCGAGCCGTTTGCCGACAAGCCTTAGGATATCCCCCATTGGTTCCCCCATGTTCTGCGCCGTGGCCGGGGACCCGGCCGGGCAGATGGATTATTCTTCGTAGGCACGAAACGGAACGCTTGATTGGCAGGGAAACTTGTCCGTGTTCAGACGGGACCAGACCTGTCAAGGCGCACCCACACCGCGCCGGAAATGTCTGGCCCGGCAGAAACGCCGGGCCAGACCGTGTTCAGATCAGGCGAACCACCAGCGGCTGGCGGCGCGGGCGCCGTCCATCTGCCAGCTTGCCGCAAGATCGGGGTTGTGCATGACGTTCTTCCGGCGCGCGTAGACGAAGTTCGGGAAGAACGGAATGACCGTGCCCCCGTCGTCCTTGGCCAGCATCGCCATTTCGCGATACATCTCGGCGCGCTTTTCGTTGTCCAGCTCGGACTTGGCCTGCAACAGGATCTCGTTGAAGCGGTCGTTCTGCCAGCGGCTTTCGTTCCAGGCGGCGTCGGCCTTGTAGGCCAGCGAGTACATCACGTCCGGCGTCGGGCGTGCGCCCCACTGCACGGCGCACCAAGGCTTCTTCAGCCATACGTCCGAGTAGTAGCCGTCGTTCGGCTCGCGCACAACGTTGATGTTGATGCCGGCGGCCTTGGCGTGTTCCGCATAGAGTACGCAAAGGTCGACCGCGCCCGAGAACACCGAATCGGCCACGCTGATGTTGACCGAAAGGCCCTCGGCCCCGGCCTTGGCAAGAAGCGCCTTGGCCTGGTCGGGATCATACTCGGTCTGCGGGATATCATCGGGCCAGTAGGGCATGGCCGGCGAGTGGTGGAAGTCGTTGCCCTTTGTCGCAGCACCGAAGGCGATCTTTTCCATCAGTTCGTCGCGGTTGACCGACAGTTTCAGCGCGTTGCGCACATCGACGTTGTCGAACGGCGCGGTGTCGCAATGCATCGGCATCGTGATCGCCGCGGCCGACGGCACGTTGTCGATCTCGATGTTGGGATCACGCTGCAACAGCGCAAGCGTCTTGAGTTCCAGCTGCGTGATCGCATCCACGTCGCCGGTGACAAGCGCGGTCTGGCGGGCGTTCGGGTCGTTCAGGACCGTCAGAACGACCTTGTCGAAATAGGCGCCTTCCAGGTGCCAGCCGTCGTGACGCTCCATCTCGAAGCCCACGCCGAATTCGCCGTCCACGATCTTGTAGGGGCCAGAGCCGAGGCCAGACTGCCAGTCGATCGTGCCGTCGTCGTTCGCCGGGCAGATCGCCAGGTGATAGTCCGTCATCAGCCATGGCAGGTCCGCGTTGGGCGCGGCCAGCTTGAAGGTCACCGAATAGTCGCCGTCGGCCACGAGATCGACCACGTCCTTCAGCAGTGCGGTCGCCGCCGAGGTCGAGCTTTCGCCGCGGTGGTGGTTCATCGACGCGATGACGTCGGTTGCGGTCACGGGCTTGCCGTCGTGGAAGCTCGCGTTCTCGTTCAGCTTGAAGGTCCACTCGGTCGCGTCGGGCGTCGCGCTCCATTCCGTGGCGATGTCCGGTCCAAGCGTCTGGTCGGGCTCGATCAGGGTCAGGTAGCTGCGGTAGGTGTGCGCCAGCTGGATGATCGAGAAGCTGAGATACGTGCCGGGATCGTGCGTGTCGGACGTGTTGCCATCATGGGCGCCGATGCGGAAGGTGCCGCCGGACTTGGGCTGCGCGCCGGCAGAGCGTGTCCACAGACCGGTTGCGGTCGTTGCCGTCAGGCCGGCAACCGTCGAATAATGCATGAAGTCGCGGCGAGAGATGCGGCCCTGACGGGCGGCATCAGCCAACTTGTCGATCATGTCTGGTTGTTTCGTCATACTTGGTCTTCTCCCTGTTTGGCCGGGCGCACCAACGCGGGCACCCGACCTCGGTAAACTTTCACGCTTCCAGGACCTCCCCGGAAGCCTGTTTGCGACAAATCCAAGACAAACACGAACAACCGTGGTGTTAAAGTCAAACTTCCGAATTTTCCGGTGATTTAGGGAATTGGGCAGGCAAGGGACACTGGAAATCAGCCATAGATAAGCCGAAACGGGCACGCCCTACGCAACGGGGCGCCCGACAAGGATGTCGCAAACAGACAATTCGGGGGCGACGGGCCGCGTCGTTCAGGCACAGACGATCAGGTCCTGCGGCGTCAAAGTCGTCAGCACCTCGGCCCCATGCTCGGTCAGGACAACCGCATTGGAAATGAAGTAGTCCGTCAGCGCGGTGCCCATGAACCACGAATGAACATGGAAGACCATTCCGGGCTGAAGCACGCGGTCGGACCCCGGTGCAAGCCCCGTCACGCGGGATCCGCCGGTCCAGCTGGGGGGAAAGGCCAGACCCACAAGGTAGCCGCAATGGTGCCGGTGATAGTCCGGCAGACCACGCGCCGCGGCGACCCCGTGCCAGGCGGCATAGGCGTCTCCGGCGGTGGCACCGGGACGAATTGCATCACAGATCGCGGCCATCGCCTCGATCGCGATGGCGGCCGATTTATCAGCCCCTTCAGGGGCCTGACCCACATAGACCAGCCGCCCCATGGGCGCATGATACCGCCTGACAGAGGCGCAGGTTTCAAGGAACACGGCGTCCCCGTCGTGCAGGACATCGCCCTGCCAGGTGGTGTGCTCCTCGCCCAGCCGCCGGGTGGGACGGATGAACGGACCGAAGCCGGGATACTCGCTGCCTTCGAGGATCATGACACGGTGATACTCGGCGGCGGCCTCGCGGTCGGTCGCGCCGGGGCGGATGACACGGGTGGCGGCCAGCGTCGCGCGGTCGGCGGCACGGGCCGCGTGGCGGGTGCAGGCGATCTCCCAGTCCGATTTCACCTGCCTCACATCGTCGATCAGCCCCGATGCGTCGACCCAGTCGGCGGCAATACCGGCGCGAATCCTGTCGGCATGCCAAGGGGTTAGGAAAAGGCTGCGCAGTTCGATCCCGAGCCGTGCGCGGGTCAGCCCGAGGTCGCGCAGGGCGGTGTGGACGTGGTCGGACAGCTCTTCGGTGTCGGGGTGGCCATAGAAGGCGGCATTGGTGACCTGCGCCTCGACCGTCACGCGTTCCATCGCACGTGCCACAAGCGCCATGCGCCCGTCGCGGGTCAGGATCAGGATGTGCGCCGCGAAGTATCCCCAATGGTCCAACCCACTGAGATAATATATGTTTTCCGGGACTCCGATCACCAGCCCGTCGAGACCGGCGGCATCGAGCGCCGCCGTGGCGCGCGCCGCACGGGCCGAAAGCTCGGACGGCGGAACGGGAGACAGGCCGGACATCTGACGCTCCTTCATCGGGCCGGCACCGGGACGGGTCCCCCGGCAGAAACGGCTGTCTGCATCACGTCGGCAAGACGTCGGCATCACGTCGGCGCGACCATCGCGTGCAAGAAGGAGGCTAGCGCCCGCGCGCCACGCACCGCCTGCCGCCTGCGACATGCCGGGGATTGTCAGCGACGCGCGCCGCGGCGAAGCTGTCGCAGCGGAGGCCGGTGGGGCAGCCGGTGCGGCAGGCAAAGGATTGGACCATGGACAAGGTGGCGGGCGAGAACGTGGACGCGCCGGTGGACGGCGGCGGTGACCCGGTGGTGTCCCGGCAGTGGGACGTGCGGTTCGACGACGGCCGCAACGCGCGCGGCAAGATTGGCATGGTACTGATCCCCAACGAGCAGACCATCGAGGAAGAAATGATCCGCACCGCGCCGCCGGGCGTTGGGGTCTATTTCAGCCGCGCGGTGATGCCGCACGAGATCTCGACCGCCGCGCTGGCGCAATGCGGCGACACGATCGCCGAGGCGGCGGGGCGCATCCTGCCCGACGACGGGCTGGACGTGGTCTGCTTTGCCTGCACGTCGGGCTCCATCGCGGTGGGCGAGGCGCGCGCCCGCGCGGAACTGGCGCGCGGCGCGCCGGGGGTGAAGGCCACGACGCTTGTCACCGGGGTGCGCCGGGCGATGGAACGCTTCGGCGCGCGGCGCATCGCGGTGGGCACGCCCTATACCGACGAGCTGAACACCACGGTGGCGCGTTACTGGCGGCAGGCGGGGCTGGAGATCGCCAATTTCCAGGGGCTGGGGCTGGACTATGACCACCAGATGATCCGGGTTGACCCGCGCTATCTGATCGAGTTCGCCGAGGCGGTGGACCGGCCCGACGCGGACCTGTTCCTGATGAGCTGCGGCGCGATCCGCACGCTGGGGGTGGTGAATGAAATCGAGCGTCGGCTGGGCAAGCCCGTGGTCGCCTCGAACCAGGCGATGCTGTGGGATTGCCTGCGGCTGGCGGGCGTGGAGGACAGGCTGGAGGGCTACGGGCGGCTGTTTCGCGACTTCTAGGGCGGGGGGGGAACGCCGCTCGGGGGCATCGAGCCCCCTCGCGCCGTGCCTCCGGCGGGAGTATTTCTGAACAGAAGAAGCCGGGGGAGGCGCGGCGGGCCAAGGCGGTTTGCCCGCCCGGGGGCTGGCGGGCGCCGGGCTACCTCAGCCCGTCCTCGCCCTTCACGTCCTCGACGGCGAGGCCGCCCATGCGGTGGTGGATGCGCCCGCCGCGCGACATGGCCAGCGCGAGGAGCAGCTCTCCGGCGCGGGGGGCGTCGGGCACGCCCACCTCCATCGCGTCGAAATGGCTGCGGACATAGGCGGCGTTGATGTGGCCCAGAGGGATGTCGATGCGGGTGCCGGGGCCGCCCTGTTTCATGGCCGAAGGCACGATGGCCTTTGCCTCGCCCAGCCGGGCGCGCATGGCATAGCCGCCGGGGACGTGCCAGAGCGCGGTGTGTTCCAGTTCCCCGCCCTCGCCCGCCATGGCGGCCTTGCCGTAGCCGTCGATCCCGTCGAGCCCGCCCATCGCGTCAACGAGGCGGTCGGTGAGCATCAGGCCCAAGGGTTTCAGATCCTCCATCGCCGGTTGCAGCTCGGCGGTGTAGGCGCCCGCGAAGGGGTTGGCGACGATGGCGAGGATCGCGGCGCGGCGGCGCGGCAGGGGCGGCGGCGGGCCGCCATCGTGGTGGATCTCTTCCACGAAGAGAGCGGTCTTGCGGAGCGTGAAGTCAGGCATGGGCGGGATCCCCTGGCAGAAGCTGGCCGAGCGTGCGGGTGTCGCCATTGAGGACGAGCGCGGCGGCGGTGACAAGGCCGCGGGCGCGCAGGCCCTCGGCACAGGCGGTTCCATGGGCAAGCGCGCGGGCGGTCTCCGTTGCCGAAAGCGCGCCGACATGGGTGGTGACGGGGCGGTCGCCCAGATCGCTGTCGGGGGCGATGTCGCACGCCGGGCGGCGGGCGATGGCCGGGTGGCCCGGCAGATCGACGGCATTGGCGATCAGTGTGGCGGCGGCATCGGCGGCGGCGGCGGTGGCGGCCAGCACCGTGACGCTGTCGGCGATGCCGAGGCTGTGGCTGCGCCCGCGCCAGCCCGAGGTGGCGATGCCGCCGATGCCGTCGGCGGCGGTCAGGCGGATGCGGGCGGGCGGATCGGCGGCGATGAGCGCGGTGGCGCTGGCGCCGGGGGCAAGGAACAGCGCCACGTCGCCGCCGTTGTTCACATGGGCCTTCACGATGCCGGGGACGCTGCGGATCGTGGCGAGGATTTCATCGGCGACGGCCCCGGCGACGGCGGCCATCGGCGTGACGAAGGTTGGCGCGAAGGGGGCGGTGGCAAGGGCCATGCGGCGGGCGACGGGCCCCCGGGGCATGGGGCCCGATGGTGCGCGCAGGCGGGGAAGTTCGGGCACCAGTTCGTCGAGGATCGTCGTGAAACGGGCGGTGGCGCGGGCCAAGGCGGCCTCGCGCCCCGGGCCGTCGACGTCGATCACCAGGTCGATCGGCCCGTGGTGCAGGTGCAGCCGCCCGCCGGGCAGGCGCGCGGCCTGCGCGCCCGTCACGGGCGGTGCCCGAGCGCGCGGGCGGCGGCGCCGTATTCGCCGCCGTGTTCCAGCACGTCGGCGACGCTGCGCACCGCGCCGTCATGGCCGCCCAGCGCGATGTAATCGGCCCGTGGCAGGGTGAATTCCAGCGGCGCGACCAGCGCGGGCGTGGGGACGTAGCCGAAGGCGCCGGGCGGCAGGGCCAGCACGTCGACCATCAGCGTGATGCCCCCACCCGGCCAGACATAGGCGGGCGCGCCGCCGCAGGTGACGCGGGTCTTGAGCGCCTGCACCGAGCGGGTGAGCTGGACCGGGTTCTTCGTGACGCCCGAGCGCAGGGAACCGCCCGCACCGGCCTGGAACATGACCGTGCAAAGCGCGGGTTCGCAGTTCTCGGCGATGAGGTCGACCGAGGGGCGGAGCGCATTCGGCAGGGGCGCGGCTTCGGGAATGAGGTCGTCGTTGAGGACGTAGTAGGCCCATTGCTCTCCGGTGGTGGAGACCATGAGCATGGTCAGCCCGGGGCGCGCGCCCTTCTTCGCCAGCCAGGGGTTCAGGATGGTCAGCGGGTCCTCGATATCGGTGCCGCCCCAGCCGCGCCCCGGCTGGGCCACCTGGAAATAGCGGCCGGGGGTGGAGCGGCGGCCCTTGATGCGGATGCCGGTGTCGGGCCAGCCCAGCACCTTGCCCGCCTGATGCTCGCTGACGATGCCGGTGATGTGGTCGTCGACCACGACGACCTCGTCCACCAGCCCGTGCCACTGGCTGGCGAACATGCCGATGGTGGCAGAGCCGCAGCCGACGCGCATCCGGTCCTCGCGCTGGCCGTCGACGATGGGCGGCTGGCCGGCCTGCACGATCACGCTGGCGCCGCCGTCCACGGTCAGCTCCACCGCCTGCCGGTTGCACAGGTTCAGAAGTGCGTCGCAGGTGGCGCGGCCCTCGTCCTTGGTGCCGCCGGTCAGGTGTTCCACCCCGCCGAGGGACAGCATCTGGCTGCCGTATTCGCTGGTGGTGACATGGCCGATGACCTCGCCACGGGCGCGGACGGCGGCGGCCTCGTGGCCCAGGTGACGGTCGGTGTCGACCTTCACCTTGACGCCGCAGTAGGAATAGATCGCCTCTGTCACCACGGTGACGAAATCGACGCCGTCGATCTGGCGGCTGACGATGAAGGGGGCGGGCTTGTAGTCGGGATAGGTGGTGCCCGCGCCGATGCCGGACACGAACATGTCCTCGCCGCCCAGGACGCGGCCGTCCCATTCGGATTTCAGGAAGGGCGTGACCTCTCCGCCATGCTCCAGCGTGCGGTCGAGGATGGTCAGCGGGTCGCAGCGCACGATGCGCCCGCCCTCGTTGGCGTAGCGGTCGCAGGCGCCGACCTTGCCGTCGGCGATGTAGCACATCACCGGGCAGGCATCGCAGCGGATCTTGTCCTGAGGCCTGACGCGCGCCTCGGTCATGCCCGCGCGTCCCGGATCGCGGCCAGCACCCGGTGGGGCAGCGCCGGAAGGCGGGTGATCCGCGCGCCCGAGGCGTGGCGGATGGCGTTCAGGATCGCGGGCGCGGTGGGGATCAGGACGTGTTCGCCAAGGCCCTTGGCGCCCATCGGCCCCTCGGGGTCCGCAATCTCGACAAAGATCGAGCGGATCTCGGGCATGTCGCCGGTGGTGGGGATCAGGTAGTCATGCAGGTTTTCCGTCCGGGCGGGGATGTATTCCTCCATCAGGGCAAGGCCCAGGCCCTGGGCGATGCCGCCCTCGACCTGTCCCTCGGCCAGAAGCGGGTTGATGACGCGGCCAAGATCGTGCGCCGCCGTCATGCGCAGGACGCGCACGGTGCCAAGTGCCATGTCCACCACGACCTCTGCCATCTGGGCGCCCCAGCCGTAGACGGCATAGGGTTCGCCCTGCCCGTTCTCGTCCAGCGCGCGGGTGGGCGGGTCATAGGTTTCCTCGGCCGCGATGGCATAGCCTTGGGCATCGGGCGGCAGGTCGGACAGGCGCACGCGGCGCTCGCCATGGGCGTCGCGGGCCACGATATCGGCCCCGTCGAGGGACAGTGCCGCATCCTCGCCCGAGTTCGTGAGCGTCAGCAGGCGCGCGCGCAGGGCGCGGCCCGCGATTTCCGCCGCCTTGCCGGTGACATAGGTCTGGCGCGAGGCAGAGGTCTTGCCGCAATCGGGCGTCAGGTGGGTGTCGGGGCCGACGAGGGCGAAGGCCGCGACGGGCAGGCCCAGCGCATCGGCGCAGATCTGGGTGATGACGGTGTTCGCGCCCTGCCCGATGTCGGTGGCACCCTGGTGCAGACGCAGCGCGCCGTCCGGCGTGATGCCGAGCCGGATCGTCGACGGGTTGGGCAGAGCGGTATTTCCGCAGCCATACCAGCAGCTTGCAAGGCCGACGCCGTGGCGGATCGTTTCTGAACGCGCGTTCAGTTCCTCGGCCCGCGCGCGGGCGGCGTCCCAGTGGGGCTGCAGCGCGGCAAGGCTGTCGGCGATTCCGATGCCGCCGGGGCGCTGGCCGCAGACGGTGGCGTCGCCCTGTTGCAGGGCATTGAGGCGGCGGAAGGCGAGCGGGTCCATCCCGTTGGCCAGTGCCAGATCCTCGAAAAGCGTTTCCTGCAGGATCGCGGCCTGCGGCACGCCGAAGCCGCGGAAAGCACCGGAACTGGGGCCGTTGGTGTGCACCGCGCGCGCCGTCGCGTGGTAGTGGGGCACGCGGTAGGGCCCCGAGGCGTGGACTGGCACGCGCACCGCCACGGTCGGCCCCCAGCTGGCATAGGCGCCGGTGTTGAAATCGCCGTCAAAGGTCATGGCGGTGATGCGGCCCTCGGCATCGGTGGCGGCCGTGCCGGTCATCCGGGCGGGGTGGCGTTTCGTGGTAGAGGCCATGCTTTCGCGGCGGGTGTAGATCATCCGCGCGGGGCGCCCGGTCTTCAGCGCGACAAGCCCGATCAGCGGTTGCAGCGACAGATCGAGCTTGGACCCGAAGCCGCCGCCGGTGGCCGCGGGGATGATGCGCACCCGGTCCGCCGGCAGGCCGAGGACGCGGGCGGTATCGTCGCGGTCCATCACCGGGGCCTGCGTGCCGGCCTCTATCACCAGCGTGTCGCCCTCTATCCAGGCGGCGCCGGATTCGGGCTCGATATAGGCGTGTTCGACGTAGGCGGTTTCGATCCGGGCAGTGGCCGTGTGGCTGGCTTTGGCAAGGGCGGTGTCGGGGTCGCCCTTTTGGACCATGCCCGCGATCAAGACGTTGCCGGGGCGGTTGTCGTGGATCAGGTTGCCCGAGCGCGCGGCAGTGACGTCAAGTTCGGGCGTGTCCGGCTGCCATGTGACGGGGAAGGCGTCGAGGTCGACGGCCTCGATCGTGCCGGGGTCGGCGGCGACGATGGCGATGGCCTCTCCGCGCATTCTGACATGGGACTGGGCCAGCGCGGGCTGGTCGACGAAGGCGGGGATGGTGCCGAAGATATTGTCGCCGGGGATGTCGGCGGCGGTGAAGACAAGGACCGGGCCGGGCTGGGCCGCGGCCCATGCGGCGGTGTCGCCGAACGCAAAGCGCGCCGCGTGGTGGGGCGAGCGGATGGCCCGGACGATCAGCGCGTTTTCAGGGGCAAGGTCGGCGCCGTAGCGTTCGGTTCCGGCCACCTTCGGCCCGCCGTCCAGCCGTTCGATCCGCGCGCCCACGGCGGCGCCGGCGGGGGGCGCCGCGGGCAGGTCGGCCGGCCCGACAGACGTGACGGCGTCGATGATCTTGGCGTATCCGGTGCAGCGGCAAAGGACACCGCCGAGCGCCTCTTCGGCCTCTGCCCGGCTGGGGGCGGGGTTGGCGGCCAGAAGCGCGGCGGCGGCCACCAGCATACCGGGCGTGCAGATGCCGCATTGCGCCGCGCCGTGGCGCAGAAAGCTTTGCTGAAGCTGGGCGAAACCCGCGTCCGGCAGCCCCTCGACCGTGGTGACGCGGCGTCCGGCGGCCTGGGCCACGGGCGTGAGGCAGGCGCAGACCGGGGCGCCGTCGATCAGCACGGTGCAGGCGCCGCAGTCGCCCGCGTCGCAGCCGACCTTGGTGCCGGTCAGGCGCAGGTCCTCGCGCAGCACCTCGGACAGGCGGCGGCCGGGGTCACTGGGAATCGCGTGGTCGGTACCGTTGACGGATAGGGTCAGGGTGCCGAAGGGGCGGTTCATGCGGCGGCCTCCTGCGGGGAAAGATCGGTCAGGGCGCGGCGGACGAGTTCCGCGGCGGCATGGGTGCGATAGGCGGCGTCGGCTCGGATGTCGTCGATGGGGGCGAGCGCGGGGGCGATCAGGTCCGCGGAGACATGGGCGGCAAGCGCGGTGGCGGGGGCGCCGGTGAGCGCGCGTTCCAGCTCTGGCAGGCGGCGCGCGGTGGCGCTGCAGGCGCCGACGGCGATGGCGGCCTGCGTCACGCGGCCCGCGTCGGTGGCGATGCGGGCGGCGACCATGGCAATGGAGATCACGAGGTACTTGCGCGCACCGAGTTTCAGGAAGCGGCTGTGCCCGGTGGCGGCGGCGGCGGGGATGTGGATGGCGGCAAGGAGTTCATCGGGGCGGCGCGCGGTCTGGCGGGGGCCGGTCAGGAACGCGGACAGCGGCAGGCGGCGGGTGCCGGTGGCGCTGGCCAGCTCGACCCCGGCGTCGAGCGCCATGAGGCAGGGCACGCCATCGGCGGCAGGCGAGGCGTTGCAGAGGTTGCCGGCCAGCGTGCCGGCGGTCTGGATCTGGACCGAGCCGACCTCGCGCGCCGCCTCTTTCAGCATGTCGAAGGCGGGCGGCAGGTCGGCGCGGATCACGTCGGTCCAGGTGGTGGTGGCGCCGAGGCGCAGGCCGGTCGGCGAGGCAGAGATGCCGCGCAGGGCCGGAATGGCCGTGACGTCGAGCACCGGGCCGGGCAGCGCCCGACGGTCGGTGGCGGGAAAGAGATCGGTGCAGCCCGCCGCGATGGTGGCGCCGGTGTCGGCCAGCAGGCGCAGGGCGGCATCAAGATCTGTGGGGCGGTGGTAGGCGGTCACCGTGTCGGGCCTTTCGAAAACGCGGGACAGTCGGGATGGTGCGCGGCGGCACCGTGGGTGTCAACGGGGGTACCCGCAGGTATGGCGGCGGTGCAGTCACGATGCCATCGCCCCCCTGCGTATGTGAATTTCGAACATTTCATCGGTGTAGCCAGCCCTGGCCAATTCGGCAGATCGAATATTCACCTATTTTTGTCAGGGTGTTAGCGATGCCTGCTTGAGTCCCCTGTCCGCACAGCGCCTGCATGATAGCGACAAAGTGCGGGTTTGGCCGGATGCGTGGCACCGGCCCGAACCCGGGACCGGAAACGGGGTGAAGACAGCTAGACCCCCACATATTTCTCGACCAGCCGATGGTCGGCGCGCAGCACCCCGGCATCCAGCGTCTCGCCGTTGCGGCCGTTTTCGATAAAGGCGACGCGGTCGGCCACGGACAACACGGCATCGACGCGCTGTTCCACCAGAAGGACGGCAACGCCCTGCGCACGCATCTGGACGATCACCTGCCGGATCGCCTCGATCATCGAGGGTTGCAGGCCTTCTGTCGGTTCGTCCAGCAACAGCGCCTTGGGCCGCACGCACAGCGCGCGAGCCGTCGCCAGCATCTGCTGTTCCCCGCCCGACAGCGTCTGCGCGCGCTGCCGGTAGCGTTCACGCAGGCGGGGGAAAAGCGCCAGGACCTCGTCCAGCGTGTCCGCCCCGCTGCCGCCTGCGCGGAGCCCAATCTCCAGATTCTGGGCCACGGTCAGTTCGGTGAAAAGGCGCCTGCCCTGCGGCACATAGCCGATGCCCCGCCCCGCCACCTGATGCGCGGGCAGCGCGCTGACCGCGACACCGTCGAGCGTCACAGACCCGCCCATCAGCGGCAAAAGCCCCATGATCGCCTTCATCGTCGTGGTCTTGCCCGCGCCGTTGCGGCCGAACAGGCACAGGATCTCGCCGCTGCCGACGGTCAGCGACAACTCGCGCAGCACCTGCGCCTTGCCGTAGCCCGCGTTCACCCGGTCGAGCGTCAGCATCACCCCGTCCCCAGGTAGGCCGCCTGCACGGCGGGGTTTTCGTGGATCTCTTGCGGGGTGCCCTCGGCAAGGACCTCGCCGAAGTTCAGCACCGTGACCCTGTCGGCCAGTTCCATGACGACGTTCATGTTGTGCTCGATCAAGAGCACCGTCGCCTCGCCCGCCAGATCGCGGATCAGCGCCTTGAAATCGGCGATCTCGCTGTCGGCCAGGCCCTGCGTGGGCTCGTCGAGGATCAGAAGCCGCGGCGCCTGCACCAGCCCCATGGCGATCTCGAGCAGGCGCTGGTGGCCATAGCTGAGGTCGCCCGCCTCTTGCCCGATGCGGTCGGCAAGGCCGACGCGGGCCAGCGCCCGTTCCACCGCGTCGCCGCCCTGCCCCGCCCGGCGCGCGGCCAGCGCCACGTTCTCGCGCACCGGCAGGCCGGTGAAGATCGAGGTGATCTGGAAGGTATAGGCCATGCCCAGCCCGATGCGCCGGTGCGCGGGCAGCCCGGTGATGTCGCGCCCGTCGAATGTGACGCGGCCCTCGCTGGGTGCGATGCGGCCGCAGAGCATCCCGACGAAGGTGGTCTTGCCCGCGCCGTTCGGGCCGATCAGGGCGCGCACCTCACCCTCTGGCAGGTCGAAATCGACGGCCTCGACCGCGCGGAGGCCCACGAAATGCTTGCTGAGGCCGCGGGTGGACAGAAGCGTCACGGCAGCCACCCCCAGACGCGGCGGCGGATCTCTCCGGCCAGGCCCTGGGGCGCGAACAGCGTCAGAAGCACCAGCACCACGCCCGCGATCAGCATGTAGGCCGTGGTGATCCCGCTGGAGAGATCGATCAGGTAGAACATGAAGAGCGTGCCGAGGAACGGCCCGATCACCGTGCCCGCCCCGCCCAGCAGCACCCACAGGAGCGGGAAGATGGAATACTGCACGCTGGCGAAACTGGCGCCGGCATAGCCGAACAGAAGGCCATAGGACGCCCCCGCCGCCGCCGCCATGGTGCCCGAGATCACCACCGCGCCGAGTTTCATCGCAAAGACGTCATAGCCCAGCATCCGCGCGCGCTCCTCGTTCTCGCGGATCGCGATCAGGGTGCGGCCGAAGGGGCCTCGGACGAGCGCCAGAGAGATCAGCAGGCAGGCAGAAAACAGCGTGAAGGCCGCGAAATAGCGCCAGGTCGGATCGGACAGGTCGATGCCCCAAAGGACCCTCTCGGCCTGCTGGATGACAAAGCCTTCGTCCCCGCGGGTCCATTCGCCGAAGTAAAGAACCGTCAGGAACCCCGCCTGCGCGAACATCAGCGTCACGATCATGAAGGCCACGCCCGCCGTCCGCAGCGCCAGCGCGCCGATCACCGCGGACACCACCAGCCCCGCCGCCAGCCCGGCCAGAAGCGCAGGCGCGGGCGTGAAGGACAGGTGCTTCATGGTCAGCGCCATGCCGTACATTCCGGCGGCGAAGAACAGGGCATGACCAAGACTGAGCAGCCCGGTGTAGCCGAACATGATGTTATAGGCCATGGCGAAGCTGGCCAGCACCATGATCCGCGCGAGGTTGCCGTGGTGATAGGCCGGCAGCACGAATTGCAGCACGAAAAGCAGCAACAAGAGCCCGCCATGCAGGATCAGGACCTTCCGCGCCTCGGTCATGCGGCGCGGGTCCCGAACAGGCCCTGCGGCCGGAACACCAGCACGAAGCCCACCAGCAGCGTGGCGATGATCTTGGCCAGCGTCGGCGAGAAGAAGACGCTGATGATCCCGTCCGACAGCCCGATCAGGATGGCGGCGACCACGGTGCCGGGCAGGCTGCCCAGCCCGCCGATGATGACCACGATGAAGGACAGCAGCAGCGGGTCGTGGCCCATCAGGTAATGCGCCTGCTGGATCGGCACGATCAGCACCGCGCCCAGCGCGGCCAGCCCCGCCCCCAGCCCGAAGACCAGCGCGTAAACCCGTTCCACCGGGATGGCGAAGGCGGTTGCCATGTCCCGGTCAAGCTGGGTGGCGCGCATCAGAAGCCCGATGCGCGTGCGCGCCAGAAGCGCCCAGACCGCCAGCAGCACCGCCACGGCGGCGCCGATCACGGCCAGCTTGTAGCTCGTCGTCGCCAGGCCCCAGGGATAGTACATCTGCCAGCCCTCGGCCGTGCGCTCGATCCAGGGCAGCGCGATGCGGCTGTTGAAGGGCGGCTCGACGGGCCGCGCCTCGGGGCCGTAGGACATCAGCGTAAGCTGTTGCAGGATGTACAGGAGACCGATGGTGGCCACGATGGTGCGTTCGGGGTCATAGGCGATGCGCTTTAGCACCGTCATGTCTGCCAGCGCGGCGATGGCCGCCACCAGCACGGGCGCGATCACCAGCGCCGCCACGAACCCCACCGCCGGATGCCCGCCAACCGTGGTGGCGATCCACCAGGCCAGCACCGCGCCCAGCATGAAGAACTCGCCATGCGCCACGTTCACCACGCGCATGACGCCAAAGACCAGCGACAGGCCGACCGCCGTCAGCGCCAGTACCGCCGCCGTGACCGCGCCTTCCAGCGAGGCCAGCAATAGGTAAGGTCCGAATTCCATCCGCCCGCCGCCCGTTCCCCGGCCCCGGGGGCGGCGCACCGCCCCCTGCCTTCTTCTCTGTCCAAATATTCCCGCCGGAGGCAGGCCGCAGCGCGGCCTTCGCGCCGAAGGCGCGCCCCCGGCCCCGGCCCCGGCTCAGAGAGCCTGCGTGGTGTAGTCCACCTCGTCGGGGTACAGCGTGTCCTCGATCGAGGTGGTGTGCGCCAGCTTCAGCATGCCGTCCTGCACCTGCGTGATGTACTGGTGCCCGAAGACCTGGTGGGTCTTGCCGTTGAACCGCTTGGCGCCCTGCGGATGCTCGTTGGAATGGGGCATGTCGGTCATCGCCTCGACCGCCTCGATCAGCGCGGGCCGGTCGGCGATGCCCCGGTAGCCCGCCGCCTCCATCCCGGCCTTGAGAACGTAAAGCGTTTCCCAGCAGCCGAACATGTGGGCATAGGTCGACACGTCGGCGGGGTCCGAGACCGAGGCGCCGCGCGCGTCCACGCCCACCTGCTCGCGGTAGAAGGCGTCGAAGGGCGACTGGTCGGCCTGCGCATGGCGCGGGTTGCCTTCCCAGAAATAGCTGCCTTCCAGGAATTCGAGGCCCGGGCTGGCGATGTCCACCGCTTCGAGGCTGTCGATGAAGCCGAACATCTCGGGGCGGCTTGGCCCGAAGAATTCACCCAGTTCCTTGACGAAGGTCAGGACGGCGGGGCCGACCATGACGTGATAGAGCACCTCGGTGTCGCGCGGGATGCGCGGGAAATACTTGGTGAACGAGGTCTCGGTGGGCGGGATCGCGATCAGTTCCAGGATCTCGCCGCCGGCGGCCTGCATCGCGGCCGAGAAATAGTCGCGGTGGTCGTGGCCGAAGGCGAAGTCGGGGAAGATCATCGTGACCTTCTTGCCGAGGTTTTCGCTGACGAAGGGCGCCATCGCCTGCACCTGGCTCTTCACGTCGGTGATGCCGGGCTGAAGCGTGTAGCGGTTGAGCATGCCGCTTGCGACATGGTGGCCCTCGGAGACCACGAAATAGGGGATCTTCAGTTCGCCCGCGCGGGGGGCGGAACCGATCACGACATGCGAGAACAGCGTGCCGAAAGCCACGTCGCAATTGTGCTGGTTGGCGAATTTCTCGACCACTTCGGCGCCGCGCTTTGCGTCGGTGCCGTCATCTTCGGCCACGATTTCGATCGGGCGCCCGTTGATGCCGCCGGCCTCGTTGATAAGGCGCACGGCGGCCTGCGTGGTGCGGTCGTACCAGCGGCCATAGGCGGCGCCGATGCCGGTGCGGTGCACCTGGAAGCCGATCTTGATCGGCTCGGCCGACTGCGCGTGCGTGTAGCGCGCCCAGAGCGGCAGGGACGCGGCGGCAGCACCGCCCACGGCCAGGGTTTTCAGCGCGTCACGGCGCGTGGTGGACGCGGGGCCCTTCGGGTCTTTGGTCATCTTGAACGCTCCCATGCTGGACGGGGCCGTTATGTGCCGGCCTCTCGCAGACAGCTTGCGAAGGCGCGCGCGCGTTGTCCAGCATATTTCAAGCCTCAAGCGTCGCGGCGGGCGGCGCGGGCGCGTCCCTGCCCGATCAGGCGCCGCGCGGCGCGGCGAGAAGCCAGAGGCCGAAGAGCGTATAGAGCACCATGAAAGCCGCCAGCGGCGCCTGTGACAGCGCCGCCCGGCGTCCGGTGCCAAGAACCCGCACCGCCTGGGCATGGGCGACAAGGATCGCGAGGATGTGGCCCACGACGACCGCGCCGGCCTGCGACAGCCAGATCACGCGCACGGTGTCGGGCGTATTGAAGAAACCGGTGGTGACATAGAAGGTGCCCAGCCCCAGAAGATCGGCTCCGCGCGCCAGCGGGTCGCTGGCGGCGGCCACGGCGTATTGCACGTCGACCATGAAGGCGGTCAGGTAGTGCGCGACGTGGTAGCCAAGCGCAATGGGCAGGATCGAGGGCGCGAAGAGGCGCAACGCCCGTGCAAGCGGCAGCGCCGCGCGGGCCAGCCTGAGCCCCAGCCAGATCGTTCCGGTGAAAACGGCGAAAAGCGCCGCGACGCTGACCGCCAGCCCGGTCAGCGTGGGCACGACAACGGCCGAGCGGCCGGGAAACTCCAGCGGGTTGATGCCGATGAGGCCGAGCCACCAGAACGTTTCGTTCACGCCATCGAAGCTGCCGACGGCCAGCATTGTCAGGATGAAAAGCGCCAGCCCCAGCGGCACCGCGGGGCGGGACAGCACCTGCCAGCCCGGCACGCCCAGCGCAAGGCGGGTGCGGCGGCGTCCCAGAAGCGGCATCCGGCCATAGGCGCGCATCAGCACGGTGATCCATTCCGCCCGCACCAGCCAGCGCGGCCCGAACAGAAGCGTCCCGGCCATCGCGATCAGCCAGTAGACCGCGACGAAGCCCGCAAGGCGGCCCGGATCGGCGGGCGCGGGATCGGCCAGCAGGATCGCAGCGAAGCCGAGGAACCCCGCCAGCGCGGGAACATGACCCAGCGCTTGCGGATAATGCAACGGCGCACGCAGCCCGGTCAGCGCGCGGGCCAGTGCCGCGGGGCCGGTGAAGGGCGAGGTAAAGCGCCAGTGATCGAAGATCAGCCCCTGCACGGTCACGAGGCCGATCCACCAGACCGTCCAGACGAACAGCGGCAGCGGGTTCGCCAGCGGGTCGCGCGGGCCGGTCATCCCCACCCAGACAAGCGCCCAGAGGAAAAGCGCGGCGGCAAGGCTTGTGCCATGGCGCAACCGCAGGCGTGGCAGGCGGACCAGCGGCAAGGGGTGCATCACGCGTTCGGCCGCCGCGCCGGGCAGCACCGCCAGCAGCAGCACCGTCAGCGCGACGCTGGCCACACCGCCGCTGATATAAAGGTCGGTGGGCAGCAGGAGGACAAAGCCCTGTTCGGACACATGCGCCGCCGCGGCGCCGGGGAGCGGCGCCAGCACAAAGGCAAGCTTGATCGACGGCCGGGCGTCCCGCATTCTCATGCCAAGAGACTAGCCATCGGAGGCGCCGATGAAAGCGGCAAAACGCATGCTCGCGGTTCTGATCGTCGCAGCGGCCGTTCTGGCCGGGGCGCTGGTGCTGCGCGACAGGGGGGCGGACCACATCCTTTTGAGCGGGGCCACCGCCCGGCCGCTGGAGGGCGAGCCGGGCGCGGTCGCGGTGTTCGTGACGATCGAGAACGCCGGGCCGGCCGACCGGATCGTGGGCGCATCCTCGCCCGATGCGTCGAGCGCCGTGCTGGTGGCGCCCTCGGCGGCCATGGGCCTGCCGGTCCCCGCCGGGGCGAAACCGTCGTTGGCGGCGGACGGGGCCTATCTGAAGCTGACGGGTGTAGAGGGCAATCTGGGCGACGGGCGGCTGATCCCGGTCACTCTGGATTTCGAGGACGCGGGCGCGGTCACGACACGGGCGCGGCTGGCCGATCCGCAGGCGCAGGGCAACGCGGCCTCGGTGGGGCTGTTCGGGCTGGGCGACATCTGTATCGTCGGCGGGGACACCGGCGAACCGGCGCCGGCGATATCGCTGAACGTCCAGGCGGATGGCGACGGCTGGACCGTGCAGGTGGTGACCGAGCAGTTCCGCTTTGCCGAAGATCTGGTCGATGGCCCGCACATCCCCGGCACGGGGCACGGGCATCTCTATCTGGGCGGGGTGAAGTTGCAGCGGCTTTACGATCCGGTGGCGCGGATCGGGGCGCTGCCGCCGGGCCAGCACGAGGTGCAGGTGACGCTGAACACAAACGACCACCGGGCCTATGTGGTCGGGGAAACGCCCGTGACCGCCAGCGCGATGATCGAGGTGCGTTGACATTCGCGGCCCCTTGCCAAAGCTTCGGCGGAAACGGAGGGGTCAGCGGCGGATGGACGGGCAGCGATCGGGGCGGGTGGTGGGTGTCGACGTGGGCGGCACGTTCACCGATCTTGTCGAGATGGATCAGGTCACCGGCGCGGTGCGGCTGTCCAAGGTGCCAAGCACCCCCGACAACCAGGCCTTTGGCGTGATGGCGGCGCTGAAGGCGGCGGGCTGCGATCTGCCCTCGCTGGATCTGATCGTGCACGGGACCACGACGACCACGAACGCGGTGCTGGAGCGCAAGCTGTCGCGCACCGGGCTGATCACCACGGCAGGCTTCCGCGACGTGCTGGAACTGGGACGGCGCACGCGGCCCGCGCCCTATGGCATGACCGGCACCTTTACCCCGGTGATCCCGCGCGATCTGCGGCTGGAGGTGCCCGAGCGGGTGGACGCGGGCGGAGCGGTGGTGGTGGCGCTGGACGAGGCGGCGGTCGAGGCCGCGGGGCGCGCCCTGCTGGAGGCCGGATGCGAGGCGGTGGTGGTCCATTTCCTGCACGCCTACGCCAACCCGGACCACGAACGCCGGGCGGGTGAGATCCTGGCGCGGTTCTGGCCCAACGATCACATCACGCTGGGCCATGCGATCCTGTCGGAAAGCCGCGAGTTCGAGCGGGGCGTGACCGCGGCGGTGAACGCCAGCGTGCAGCCGATCCTGTCGCGCTATGTCCGGCGGCTGCGGCAGGAACTGGCCGAGGGCGGCTATCGCGGCGACGTGCTGGTGATGAACGGCAATGGCGGCATGGTGTCGTCGCGCAGCGTGGCGGACGAGGCCGCCAAGACGGTGATGTCGGGCCCCGCCTCGGGCGTGATGGCGGCGGCCTATACCGGGCGCGTGGCGGGCTGCCCGGATCTGATTACCTATGACATGGGCGGAACCTCGACCGACGTGGCGCTGATCCGGGGCGCGCAGCCGGCGGTGTCGAACGAGATCGAGATCGAATACGCCATGCCGATCCATGTGCCGATGGTCGACGTGCGCACCGTGGGCGCGGGCGGCGGGTCTGTCGCGCGGGGTGACGGCGGCGGGGCTGTTGCAGGTCGGCCCCGAAAGCGCGGGCGCCGATCCCGGCCCGATCTGCTATGGCCGGGGCGGGACGGAACCGACGATCTCGGACGCGAACCTTCTGCTGGGGCGGCTGGACCCGGGCAAGCTGGCCGTCAGGGCGGCGTGACACTGGAGGCGGTGCGCGCCGTCTTTGCCGAGCGGCTGGGCGCACCGCTGGGCCTGACGCCAGAGGACGCGGCGGCGGCGGTGATCCGGATGGCCAACACCACGATGGCTGGCGCGATCCGCATGGTCTCTGTCTCGCTGGGCGCGGATCCGCGCGACTTCGCGCTGTTCGCCTTTGGCGGAGCGGGGCCGCTTCATGCCGTGGCGCTGGCGCGGGAACTGGCGATCCCGCGCGTTCTGGTGCCCGCGCGGCCCGGCATCACCAACGCGCTGGGCTGCGTGGTGGCGGACCTGCGGCACGATTTCGTGCGCACGGTGTCGACGCCGCTGGACGCGCTGGCGCCCGGCGCGCTGGCCGGGGTCTTTGCCGGCAGGCCGCAGAGGGCGAGCGGCTGATCGCGGCTGAAACGGTCGAGATCAGGGGCATCCGGCGGCTTTACAGCGTGGACATGCAGTTCATGGGCCAGACGCACCTGTTGCGCGTCGATCTGGAGCGGCCGGACGTGACGACAGAAGAGTTGCGCGCGCTGTTCGAGGCCGCCTATTTCCGCCGCTTCCGGGTGGAACTGGCCGATATCAGGGCGCTCGTGGTCAATGCCAACACCTCTGTCATCGGGACACGCGCGGCGCTTGACCTGTCGGCGCTGATCGATCCGGCCGGGCGGGCGGAGACGTTGGCCGAGGCGCGCACCGGCACGCGGGCCGTGCGCTTCGACGCGGGCGTGATCGAGACGCCGGTCTACTGGCGCGACCGGATGCCCGTGGATTTCATGCTGGAGGGCCCCGCGATCGTGGAACAGATGGACACCACCGTCCTGATCGAGCCGGGCGACGTGGTGCGGGGCGACGCGCAGGGCAACCTGATCGTGGAGATCGCGCAATGACCCCGGCCATGCCCGATACCGTCGCGACTGCATTTGACCGCTTCCCAGAGGCCCAGCGCGCCGCCCTGCTGGCCGCGCGCGAGATGGTTTTTGCCGTGGCGGCGGACACCGGCACCGGGCCGCTGACCGAAACGCTGAAATGGGGCGAGCCGGCCTATCTGACCGAGGCGACGCGCGCGGGCAGCACGCTGCGGCTGGGGCTGGTGGCCGGGCGCGCGGCGATCCTGTTCAACTGCAACACGTCGCTGGTGGCGGGCTTTGCCGACGCGTTCCCCGAGCTTGAGGTCAGCGGCAACCGCGCGGTGCTGCTGGACGGGGCGGACCCGGCGGTGCTGGGCCTGTGCGTGACGCGGGCGCTGGGCTATCACCGCGACAGACGGAGGCGCGCATGAGCCTTGATCCCATCACGCTGTCGGTGATTCAGGCGGGGTTGCAGCAGGTCTGCGACGAGATGGACCTGGCGTTTTCACGGGCCGCGTTTTCGCCGGTGATCGCCGAGGCGAATGACCGTTCGGACGGGATATACGACGCGCTGCCGATGGGGCGTTGATCGCGCAGGCGCGGCGGGTGGCCTGCCGGTGTTCGTCGGCACGATGCAATATTCCACGGCGCACGCTGATCGAGATGATCGGGGATGGGCAGCGTGGGCGGCGCCGGAGCTGGGCGATATCTATATCGTCAACGATCCCTATCTGGGGGGCACGCATTTGATGGACGTGCGCTTTGCGCGGCCTTTCTATCGCGGGGATCGCCTGTTCTGCTGGCTGTCGAATACCGGGCATTGGCCTGACACCGGCGGTGCGGTGCCCGGCGGGTTTTCGGCCAGTGCCACGGCGGTGGAGCAGGAAGGGCTGCGCCTGCCGCCGGTGAAGCTGTTCAAGCGGGGGCGTGATGGATGCGGGAGATCTATTCAGCATCATCTGTTCCAACATCCGGGTGGCGGACCAGCGGATCGGCGATGTGCAAGGCGCAGGCCGCCGCGCTTTGGATCTGGTGGGCGAGGAGCGGCTGGGCGCGCTGATGGATCGCTATGGCGATGACACGGTGGTCGAGGCGGCGATTGACGAGTTGCGGCGACCGCGCGGCGCAGCAGATGCGCGCGGTTGCATCGGGGAGATTCCGGACGGGGGCGTACGACTTCCGTTGCGTGGATCGACAGCGATGGCGTTGTGGATGAGCCGCTGGCGATAAGGCTGACCGTCACGCGCGACGGCCGAGCGACCTGGTGTTCGATTTCACCGGGTCCGGCGCCGCCGTGCGCTGGGGCCGATGAATTCGGTCCGAGCAACGACCCTGAGCATCGGTCTACCTGGCGATGCGGCATATCTTTCCCAGACGTGCCGATCAGCGCGGGGGCGTTCGAGCCGCTGCGAAGTGACGGGGATCGAGGGCACGTTCCTGGATGCGCAGTATCCGCGCCCGGTGTCGGGATGCGCCGCAGAAGTGAGCCAGCGGATCGCGGAGGCGGTGTTCGCGGCGCATTGGTTCAGGCGCTGCCCGAGCGGGTGACGGCGGCACCGGCGGGAACAAGCGGAAACTTCGCGCTGGGCGGGCATGACCCGGCGACGGGGTCGGGATTTCGTGATGTATCAGTTGTCCGGCGGCGGTTATGGCGGCTGGGACGATGGTGACGGGATCAGCCAATGGCTGTTCGACCATCGGGATTTCCAAGGCGCCGCCGGTGGAGATCATGGAGCAGGCAGTTTCCGGTGCTCTACCACCGCTATGCGCTGCGCGAAGGGTCAGGCGGGGCGGGCCAGAATGCGTGGCGGGTTCGGCCTTGATTACGAGGTGGAACTGCAGGCGCGGTCGCGGCGCAAGGCGAGCTTTCGTCATGGATCACGGGCGGTTCGGGCCGCAGGGCGTTCTGGGCGGACAGGACGGGGCGCCGAACGTCGTGACGGTCTGGCGGGATGGCGTGGCCTATACGCCAGAGCATCTGTCGAAAGAGCAGGACATTCCGCTGGGTCCGGGCGACCGGGTGCATGTGCAGACCCCCGGCGGCGGGGGCTATGGCGACGCGCTGGAGCGGGACCCGGCGCTTGTGGCCGAGGACGTGCGGCTGGGGCGCTGTTCGGCCGAGGCGGCCCGCGACGTCTACGCGGTCGTGCTGGGGCCCGCGCCCGGACATGCGCCCGATGCCGAGGCGACGGCCGCGCTGCGCGACGGGGTGCGAAACGCGGGCGGCGTCAGAGGCTGAACGAGACAAGCAGGCGCAGAAGCTCGATCTGGTTTGTGACGCCGGATTTCTCGAAGACCCGCCGCAAGTGGGTCTTGGCGGGTATTGATCGAGATGCCAAGGTCGCGGGACGCCTCTGCCAGCCCGCGACCTTCGGCGATCAGGCGCACGACCCCGGTCTGGGTCGCGGACCAGCCGAGGATGACGGCGGCGATCCCTGTCTGGCGCGACAGGTCGCCGGTCTCTCCGAAATGGACAAAGACCCGCCCGTCCGCGATCCTGACCCAGCATGTCAGAAGGGTGCCGTCCGCGTCGTCTCCAAGGACCACGGGGAAGCTGACGGTGCGGTCGCGCGTCCGGTCGGCCTCGTTGAAGCGGCCGAAGCCGGTGAGGTCGTGCGAACGGGCCACGGTGTCGCGCAGCCGGGCATCCCACCTTGGGTTCGCGGCGCGCAGAACGCCGTTGCCGAGCGTCAGCCCGGGAAAGGATTTCAGCCGTTCGGCGGCGGCGGCGTTCATCCACTCGACCCTGCAATCGGGCGCGAGTTGGATGACGGGCGAGGCCGTGTCCCTGAACGGTTCGGCCCAGCAGCCATGAAACAGGATGCGCCACCGGCCGTTCTCCCGTTCCAGCAGGCGGAAGTTGTGCGAGAAGTTCGGGGCCGCCGCCGGGTTGCTGGTATCCTCGATGACCTCGTCATAGGTGGCCCATGCCACGTCCCCGCGACTGTCGATGCAGACGTTTTCAAGGCGGACCTGCGCCTGAACCGGCTGTGGCGAGGCATCCATCGCGGCGAAGATGTTGCGGCGGAACGCCTCGAAGCCCCGGGCGACCTGTAGCGTCCCGCATTCCATGATGCTTTGGAACCTGTCGTCCCTGACCCAGTTTTCTTCCCACGCCGTCCTGTCGCGGGCAAGATAGCTGGCAAGGTCGCGTTCCAGCGTCGCCAGGACATCGCGCTGTTCCGCCGTGAGGCCCTGATCCATGCAAGTCATGATCTGCCGCTGTCTTCCGTCATTGCCCGGCGCGCCCAGGATTGTGCCTTTGGCCGGCACCATCCCGCCACGACACGTCCCGCGCTGCGGCCAAGCGCGGCACCGGACGTGACCAGGGATTGCCTTATGCCGATCAGGCCGGGGCCGTCGCCGGAAAAGAAGGCGAAATAGTCGTCCTGTTCTTGCGTGGTGCGGCCCGCAAAGCCGCCGGCCTTGCGCCTGTTTCCCTGAATTGCGGCCCAATCGCCCATGACCCGTCCTTTCCGCTGCCTGTCGATGGAAAGGCTTTAGCGCATCAGCGGGCATGGCGGTGTCATCCGCGCGGGCGACAGAGGACCGGAGGTGGCGGGTTGGTCTACCGGGCGGAACACGGTCCCGCCGCAGCCTGCTGCGCAAAGGATCGGCAAGTGCGATCCCCTAGCGTTCTCCCTGAAGGGCACTTCCGTAAAGCTCTTCCGCGAAAAAGAGCAGCTGGTCGCGGTCTTCCTCGCCGATGTCGGCGGCAAGTTCGAGGATGCTGCCGATCCGCGGATCGGCACGCCACGCCAGGAAAGTCCGCACGACGTCGGGATCGTGGTAGCGCATCAGCTGTTCGATGAACGCCTCGACCAGGGCAAGCTGGTCGTCCTCGAAGAACTCCAGCCGCGCCTGAAGCCGCCGAGCGGCCAGTGTCCTTCGCGTAACCATCCCCATTTTCACCTCCGTGTCCCCTTGTCCCCTGTTGCCTATTCGCCGGGGCGCAGAACGCACCCGCCGGACCGGCGTCGCCGCGATATCGAGACGACGCCCGCCGCCGCCAGCAACACCAGCGGATAGATCATGCCCTCGGCCCCGCGCGCGGCCACGAGGCCGGCCGTCAGCGCGAGGCAGCCCAGCCCGAGCGGCGCATGCCACCAGGCGCCGGCAAGCCGCACGAGGACGGCAGCCGCACCGGCATAGAGCAGCAGGAAGTTCTGCCCGGCGATGCCCAGAAGCGTGCCGAGATCGGCAAGGCCCGCCCCCGCGGCCGCAACGACCAGCAGGAGCGCGCCCACGGTGACCAGCACCGCGCGCCACGGCATGTCGTTGCGCAGGTCGGTCAGCGCGGCGGGCAGCAGGTCTTCGCGCGCGGCGGCATAGACCATGCGCGACACCGCCCAGACCGCCGCCGAGAGATTGGCGAAGATGAGCAGGACCGACACGGCGCTGATGGCGATGCCGCCCGCGGGCCCGAACGCGCCGGAAAAGAGCGTCGCGAAGGGGGCTTCCCATCCGCCGGTCAGGCCCGCGGCTTGCACCACAAGCGCAAGCACCGCGTAGAGCGCGACGGCAGTCACGAAGGAGAGGCCCAGCGCGATGGGAAAATCCCGCTCTGGCCGCTTGAACTCGCCCGAGAGGTTCGCGCCGACTTCCCATCCGGTGAAGGCGAAGAAGACCATCATGAAGACGATGCCGAAAACCGGGATGGAGGGCGGCGCGGCCGCGGCCTGCGCCAGTTGCGCGGTGCCGGGCGCGGTCAGCGTCCATCCGACGGCGGCCACCACGAGAAGAACGACGATCAGCAGCGACGCAAGCGCCGCGTTGACCCGTCCCGCCCGTTCCGCAGAGATCAGGTTCACGCCGGTCGCCATCAGGAGGAGAAGCGCGGCATAGGCCGCGGCCGGACCGCCGCCCAGCATGGCGGCCGCGTAGTGGCCCCCGGTCAGCGCGATGGCGGGCAGGCCGAAAACGACCGCGCCGAGGAAAAGAAGCGTTCCGGCAATATAGCCGGTGTCACCAAAGCCGCCGCGCAACATGCCCGCCAGCCCGCCCGAGTTGGGAAAGCGCCGCCCGAGGATGGCGAAGACCGCCAGAAGCGGTGCGGCGGCCAGTGCGCAGGCCGCCCAGACCCAGAGAGCCCCCGCCCCCGCCGCCTGCGCGGCGAGGCCCGGAAGCGTCAGAAGCCCGGCACCCAGCACGATGTTGAGAAACATGCCGGTGCCGCGCCAGACGGTAAGGGTGCGCTTGAGTTCAGGCATGCTGGGGCAGGTCCACCGAGTGGAAGGCGATGAGGTAGGTTGCCCCGCCTTCAAGCGCGACCGAACCGTGCATCGTGCCCGCAGGCAGCGAGATGACCGTGCCGGGGGTGCAGACCTGTTCGCCCTGATCCCAGTAGAAGCGCACGCGGCCTTCGAGGATCACCAGCGTCTCGTCGGTCTTGTGGGTGTGCCAGGCGTGTTCCTTGCCCTCGACGTCGCGCTGCACCTCGATCGAGCCCTGATCGGGCAGAAGGCGTTCCAGCAAGGGCCGCAGGTTCGAGGTATCGACCTCGGTCGAGAAGATGCGGAAGTCGCGGTCGGATGCCAGATCCGGGCTTACATGCATGTTCATGCCACTTTGCCTTTCTTGGGAGTTTCGGGAATCTCGCGGTTGCCCAGTGCGTGGAAGGGACAGGCCGGCGTCTCGTTGGTGTCGTCGATGAAATACTGCCGGAACTCGCGGTTGCCGGGTTCGCCGTAGGTGCCGAGGAATGGCGCGGGCGCGATTGCATCGAAGGCGGAAAGCCGTTCCCGGACCCCTTGCAGAGCGCGTTGCATCTGCGGGTCGTCGCTGTCGAGGATGCCCTCGAACACCCAGCGCGGCTGGAAGGTGACCATGAAGGACGTGGACCGCCGGGACTGGCGCAACACATGCGCCGGCGAGTTGCAGACCACGAAGACCGGTTCGCCGGCGAAGCAGAATTCCCACAGGTCGGTATCGAGCGCTTCGGGCACCTCGGCCGGGCGGGGCGTGTCGTCGATCGCCTCGAGCCCGTCGAGCAGGTCCCAGAAACGGGTGCGGTAGTCCTCGATCGGCTGCACCGGGCCGGGGCGTGCGAAGACGGCCAGCGAGGTCATGCGGCCGAAGTCGCGGGCCTGTGCGAGGTAGGCGCCCAGGATCGGGGCCAGCGTCTCTGGCGTCAGAGGATCGGGGAAGGCATAGCGCAGCTGCCCGGTCTTCAGTCCGCTGACCCCGAAAACGCAAGGGAAGGGCCGCGAGGAACTGCTGAGGGTTGCCTCAAACTCGGAAAACACGATCCGTTGCCATGACGAGGCGGGAAACGCATCATACACGGCGTCTTTCTGGTAGAATGGGTCCGTCATGGTCAGCCCTCCGGGGTTCCGTTTCGACAAGGATTGACCAGACCGGAACGCCAAATCAGCTTTCGAATCGAAAATTCATCTTCGTTTCGAAGAAAAACCATCATAGGTTGAAGGGGTCGAAAGGGAATCCGGATGCGACTCTCGCCTACTGACAGAATCATCCTAGAGTTGCTTCGGGAGAATTCCCGTCGCTCCCTGACTGAAATGGCGGCGATTCTCGGGCTGTCGCGCCCCACGGTGCGCCACCACATCGAGAAACTGCAGCGTGAAGGCGTGATCCGCCGTTTCACCATCGACATCGAAGCGCCCGAGACGGATTTGCCGACCGGGGTGCGCGCGATGTTCGACGTGCGGCTGCGACGCAACGTGTGCGGGATCGTGTATTCCTCGATCCAGCACTGGGACGAACTAGTCAGTTGCTGGTCGGTGTCGGGATCGGTCGACATGCGGGTTCTGGTCGAAGCGGCGGACCAGAGCATCGTGGAACGTCTTCGTGACCGGTTGGCGCGGCACCCCGAGGTGGCCTCGCTGACCACGACGATGATCCTGAAGACCTGGTGCGAACGCATTTCCGGCATTCAGGAGAAGGCGCCGCAAGACTACGTCATCACGCGCAAGGGCGAACCGGTTTAAGGGGTGGACTATTGATGTTGAGTTCGAGTTTGGACGCAGTCGATGCGGCGATGGGGCAAACGCTTCGCAAGTATCGAAAGGCGGCGGGGCTGTCGCAGGCGGAACTTGGCCAGGCGGTGGGTGTGTCGTTCCAGCAGATCCAGAAATACGAGACCGGCGACAACCGCGTGTCGATCAGCCGACTGTTCCGCATCGCCGAAAAGCTGGAAGTGGAGCCGGTGACGCTTGTCGCGGACACCCAGCGGCAGATCGACCGCCCGGCAGAGCCGCAAGGCCAGAGGTCGGCCTTTCTGGCGACCGGTGAGGGCGTGCGCGCGATCGAGGCGCTGGCCGCCCTGAAGGATTCAGAATTGATCGAGGCTCTGATCGGGCTGGCCGAGGCGGCCCGCACCGGGGATCGTCCGGGCCACGCCGACCGCCCCTGACTCGGGTTCGGCGGCCGCCGCTGTGGACCGCCCCCCCTGCCCTGCGCTAAGCGTAGACCTGCGTCCGCGCACGGGCGCCAGGGAGGACAGAATGAGCGACGCAGGCGGCGGGCGGAACGCCCTGTTCGCGCCGCCCCTTGTGCGGGCAAGGTCCGGCACGGGCGGTACGATCTACCTTGAGAGCGGACACGCCCTGCCCGAGGCGTCACGCGCGGTCGGCGACTGGCTGGTCCACTGGGCCGCCGCGGCGCCCGAGCGCACGCTTTATGCTGAACGCACCCCGGATCGAAGCGACTGGCGCAGGATCAGCTATGCCGAGGCACTGGCCGAGGTCGAGGCCATTGCCGGCTGGCTGCTGGACAGCCCCGCGGGCCCGCAACGCCCCGTCGCGATCCTGAGCGAGAACAGCATCGACGCCGCGCTTCTGGGGCTGGCAGCGATGCATGTGGGCATTCCGGCGGCGACGGTGTCCACGGCCTATTCGCTGATGTCCTCGGACCATGCCAAGCTGAAGGCGATGATCGGTCTTCTGGATCCGGGGGTGGTGTTTGTCTCGGACGCAGGCGCCTATGCCGGTGCGCTGGCGGCAATCGCGCCGCTGCACTCGGGCGTCGTGGTGGCAAGCGTTCCCGGACGCTCGGGCGCGCTGCCCCTGTCGCAGGCGCACGCAACTGGGCGCGCGGCCGATGTCGCCGCCGCCTTTGCCGGGCTGACGCCCGACACGGTGGCCAAGCTGTTGTTCACCTCTGGCTCCACCGGGATGCCGAAGGCGGTGATGAACACCCACCGGATGCTGACCACGAACCAGGCCGGCAACCAGGTGCTCTGGCCGTTCCTGCGCGACGAGCCACCCGTGATCGTGGAATGGCTGCCGTGGTCGCACACCTTCGGCGCGAATTTCACCCAGAACATGATTCTGGCCAATGGCGGATCGCTTTACATCGACGACGGCAAGCCCGCGCCGCCGCTGATCGGGCGCACGGTGGAGAACGTGACAGAGATCCGCCCGACGATGCTGTTCAACGTGCCGCGCGGCTACGACATGCTGCTGGAGCATCTGGACGGCGACGACGCGTTCCGGCGGGTCTTTTTCGACATGCGGCTGATCTTTTACGCCGGCGCCGCCCTGCCCGGCACGATCTGGGACCGCCTGATCGAAATGTCGCGCCAGACCACGGGGCGGGTGATGCCGCTGGTCGCGGCATGGGGCTCGACCGAGACGGCGCCGGGGGCGACGTCCTGCCATTTTCAGGCCGCATCGCCGGGCAATATCGGGGCGCCGCTGCCGGGCGTGACGCTGAAGCTGGTGCCGAACATGGGCAAGCTGGAGGTGCGCGTGAAGGGCCCGAACATCACGCCGGGCTATTTCCGCGCGCCCGACAGGACGTCGGCGGCCTTCGACGACGAGGGGTACTATGTGATCGGCGATGCGGTGCGGTTTGCAGACCCCGACGATCCGTCCGCAGGGCTGTACTTCGACGGGCGTGTCAGCGAGGATTTCAAGCTTACCACCGGCACATGGGTCAGCGTGGGCGACCTGCGCATCGCGGGCATCGACGCGCTGGCGCCGGTGGCGCAGGACATTGTCGTCACGGGCCATGACCGTGACGCGGTGGCGTTTCTGATCTTTCCAAGCGAACCGGGCTGCCGGCGGATCGCGGGGCTGGGCCCGGACGTGCCGCTGGCCGAGGTGCTGGCCGCGCCCGCCCTGCGGGCGCATGTGGCGCGGGGTCTGGCGGCGCTGAAGTCCTCTGGCGGGGGATCGTCGCGGTTTGCCGCGGCGGCGCGGTTCACCCCGGCCCCGCCCGATCCCGACGGCGGAGAGATCACCGACAAGGGGTACCTGAATCAGCGCCAGATTCTGGCCAACCGCGCGGATCAGGTCACGGCGCTTTATGCCGCCGATCTTGCAAACATCGAACCCGAGGACTGAGACGATGCCGACCCTGATCCCCTATGGCGCCTACTGGTCCACGCCCTTTGCCCGCTGGCAGGGCAGCCTGGCGCACCTGCACGCGGTGGAGTTCGCCGCGCATACCGCGAAGGCCGCGCTGGCCGAGCGCGAGATTCCGCCAGAGGTGCTGGATTTCGCGGCCTTCGGCAGCACGGTGATCCAGAAGAGCTGTTTCTACGGCACCCCCTGGTTCACCGGGATGATGGGCGCGGGCCATGTTGCCGGGCCGACGGTGACGCAGGCCTGCGCGACGGGCGCGCGGCTGCTGGCGACGGCCGCGGGCGAGTTGACGATGGGCGCGGCCAGCGTGGCGCTGATCGCCAGTGGCGACCGGACCTCGAACGGGCCGCATGTCTACTATCCCGCGCCGCAGGGACCGGGCGGCACGGGCACGGCCGAGGACTGGGTGATGGACAATTTCAACCACGATCCGCTGGCCCGCTGCGCGATGGTGGACACAGCCGAGAACGTCGCCCGGCGCGAGGGCATAGACACCGCCGAGCAGCACGAGGTGGTGCTGCGCCGCGCGGCGCAATACGCCGACGCGCTGGCAGACGGTCGCGCGTTTCAGCGCCGCTACATGGCGGCGGCGTTTGAGGTGCCGGACGCGCGGTTCCGCAAGACGGTGTCGGAGCTGGAGGGGGACGAGGGCGTCTATCCGACGAACGCCGGGAAGATCGCGACCCTGCGTCCGGTGCGCGAGGGCGGCACGGTGACCTTCGCGGGCCAGACCCATCCCGCCGATGGCAACGCCGGGATGATCGTGGTGGGCGACGCCGCGCGCGCGGCCGAGCTGTCGCGCGACGCGGCGGTGACGGTGGAGGTGCTGGGCTTCGGACAGGGACGCGAGGACGTGGGCCATATGCCCGCCGCGCCGATCGCGGCGGCACACCGGGCGCTGGCGGCGGCGGGGCTGACGATCGGGCAGATTGACGCGATCAAGTCGCACAACCCCTTTGCCGTCAACGACATCGCCTTTGCCCGTGCCTTCGGCATCGACTGGCGGGACATGAACAATTTCGGCTGTTCGCTGGTCTGGGGCCACCCGCAGGGACCGACCGCGCTGCGTCTGATGATCGAACTGATCGAGGAACTGGCGCTGCGCGGCGGGGGTACCGGCCTGTATCACGGCTGCGCGGCGGGCGATTCCGCCATGGCCGTGGTGCTGCGCGTGGGCGGCTAGGGGCAAATTCCTTCGAAGGAATTTGACCGGGGTTTCGGAGAAACCCCGGTTCGCCTGTCTCGCGCCTCGTGCGGGATGAGGCGGGCACATCCGTTTGCAAGGGATGTGCCAAGGCGCTTCGAAGCGCCTTGCCCGCTCAGGCCCCGAGGCTTGCGCGCAGGCGGGCCGCGTCGGCGGCGGCCTTGGCCGGATCGAAGGCGGCCATGGCGTAGCGGTCGGGGCGGATCAGCAATACCTGGTCGCGGTGGACCCGCAGGCTGCGGGCGCGCGCATCCGCGGGATCGAGCACGCCGGGGGGCAGCGCTACGGCACGGGGCGCCAGCGGTGCCAGCGCGGCGCAAAGGCCCGGCAGGGCCGCCGCGCCGGGCGCGTCCTGCGCCAAAAGCGCGAAGCCCGGCCCGAGAAGGTCGTCGAGCGGCTGGCCCTCGACCGGGGGCTGGGGCACCATCTCTCCCACCAGCGCACCGTCGAAGGGCGGGCTGTCGAGGTCGAGGAAAAGCCCCCGGGCATAGCGTGGGCGCGGCTTGAACTTCATCTGCAAGAGCCAGTCGCGCGCCGCCGGGAAGGGCGCCAGCGCGGTGACGACGATGTCGCGCAGCTGGGCGTCGGCGGGGCCGGCAGGCATCACCACGCGGCCCATGGCGACGGCAAGCTGGATCATCGCCCAGGCGGGCGCGCGGCGTTCGGCCTCGTAACTGTCGAGGATCGCGGGCGCGGCGCCGCCGCGCACCACGGCGGCGATCTTCCAGGCGAGGTTATGGGCGTCCCGCAGGCCCGCGTTCATCCCCTGCCCCGCGAAGGGCGGTGTCAGGTGCGCCGCATCGCCGGCCAGGAAGATGCGGCCCGCCTGCCAGTTCCGCGCCATGCGCGCGTGGAAGGTGTAGATCGCGCGCCGTTTCAGATCGGCGGGATCGAAGGCGCGTATCGGGGCGAGCAGGCGTTCGAGCGCCGCGTCGGTCAGAAGGTCCTGCCCGTTCTCGCCGGGCATCACCATGAATTCATAGCGCCTCCCGCCGCGCGGGGCGCAGATGCTGACATGGGGCCGCCGGTCGTCGCAGAAAAAGCGCGAGACGGGTTCGTCGTCGAGGTCGCGGATCATGTCGATTACAACCCAGTCCTGGCCGTAGGTCTCGCCATCCAGCGGGATGCCCAGCGCCGTGCGCGTCGGGCTGCGGCCGCCGTCGCAGGCGACCAGCCAGTCGCAGCGGATCTGCGTGCGGCCCCCGTCCGGGGTGGCGATGGCAAGCGTCACGCCGTCGTCGTCCTGCACACGGTCCGTGACCTCGTGCCCGAAGAGGACGTGAGCCAGCGGCTCGGCCTGGACGCGTGCCAGCAGCAGCGCCTCGAGGTCGGGCTGGAACAGGTAGTTGCGCTTTGGAAAGCCGTAGGGTTCGGGGCCCACGCCCACCTCGGCAAAGGGCTGGCGGTCACGGTCGTAGTAGCGCGCGCCGTTGGCGGGTTGGGTGGCGGCGCGCGCGGCGTCCGACAGGTCCAGCGCCTGAAGCATCCTGAGCCCCTCGTCGTCCAGCACGATCGCGCGCGGCAGATCGAGCGGCGCGGCCGCGCGTTCCAGCACCAGAACCGGCACGCCGGCCTGCGCCAGAAGGCACGCGACAGACAGGCCCGTGGGGCCGGCACCGATCACCGCGACGGGAACATGGTCTGGAAGGATGCGCATGGTCTTTGTCTCCTGAGACGGGAGTATCCCTTGTCGGCCCGGTTTGAAAGCGCGCGCCTGCCATCTGTCCTTTGCCTGATGGGGGTGATAACGGACAGGAAAGGCCACGCATTGAAAGGGAGAGTGCCGATGCGTCTGATGAGTTTCGAGACCGGTGGGCAGGCCAGCTGGGGCGTGGCCGAGCACGACGGCGTCAAGGACATTGGCGCGGTGGCGGGCGATCGCTGGCCGACATTGCGCGACGCGCTGGACACCGGTGCGGTGGCCGAGGCGGCGGCGATGGACGCCCCCGTTCTTCCCCTTGCGGACGTGACGTTCCTGCCGGTGATCCCGCAGCCAGAACGCATCTTCTGCGTCGGCATCAACTATGCCAGCCATATTGCCGAGACGGGCCGCGAGACGCCGAGCCACCCGATGATCTTCGTGCGCTGGCCGTCAAGCCAGGTGGGCCACGGCCAGCCGATGGTCTGCCCGAACGAGTCGCACAAGTTCGACTTCGAGGGAGAACTGGCCGTGATCATCGGCACCGGCGGGCGGCGCATCCCGGCTGACAAGGCGCTTGCGCATGTGGCGGGGTATGCCTGCTACAACGACGGGTCGATCCGCGATTTCCAGCGCCATACCTTCCAGTTCACGCCGGGCAAGAACTTTCCGGGCACCGGCGGCTTCGGCCCGTGGATGGTGACGGGCGACGAGATCCCGGATCCGTCGGCATTGACGCTGGAGACGCGGCTGAACGGCCAGGTGATGCAGGCCGCGCCGATCTCGGATCTGGTGTTCGACGTGCCGGCGCTGGTGTCCTACCTGTCGCTCTGGACGCCGTTGTCGGCGGGCGATGTCATCATCACCGGCACCACGGGCGGCGTTGGCGCGTTCCGCGAACCGCCGGTGTGGATGAAGGACGGCGACACCGTCGAGGTCGAGATCAGCGGCATCGGCATTCTGACGAACCCGGTGGTGGCCGAGGCGTAGCCAGGCCGCATTGCACCCCGGCCCGTGGTCGTGGCAGTCTTCCCGAAAGGGAGGACGCGCCATGACGGACAGGCTGCAATCCGAGATCGCGGCGCTCGCCTATATCGGCGTGCGCAGTGAACGGGCCGAGGACTGGCGCGCGTTTGCCGGCGGGCTTCTGGCGATGCAGGAGGTGGACCGCGGCGGCGGTCTGACAGCATGGCGCATGGACGACCGAAAGCAGCGGCTTATCGTGGACGCGCGCGCCGACGGGCAGGAGTTCTTTGGCTGGGAAGTGGTGCAGCGCGCCGACCTTGACATCGTGGCCGCACGGCTGGAGGCCGCGGGCGTCCGCGTGGTGCGGGGCGACCGCGCCTTGTGCGAGGCACGGCTGGTCGCGGACCTGATCGCCTTTGACGATCCGTCGGGCTACCGGATCGAGGTGTGCTGGAAGCCCGCGCTGGCCGATACGCCTTTCGCGCCCGGGCGGCCGATTTCAGGCTTCAAGACCGGTCCGCTGGGGATGGGCCACGCGGTGCTGCACACCGACGCCGTGGACGCGATGGTGACGTTCTATCGCGATCTGCTGGGGTTCGGCGTTACCGACTATGGGCTGACGCCCTATCCGCTGCACTTCTTTCACGTCAACGGGCGGCACCACAGTTTCGCTCTGGTCGGATCGGGGCGGCGCGGCATCCATCATTTCATGGTGGAATTGCAGAGCCTCGACGACGTCGGCCAGGGCTTTGATCTGGCGATGCTTGAAGAGGGGCGCGTGGCCTACACCCTGGGCCGGCATTCCAACGACTGGATGGTGTCTTACTACGCCAACTCTCCGTCCGGGTTCTTCGTGGAATGCGGCTGGGGCGCGCGAGAGATCGTGCCTGAGACCTGGGAAGCAGAGGAAACCTTCTGCGGGCCGTCCTATTGGGGGCACGAGCGGCTGTACCTGACAGAGGACGGCGGGCGCGCGCGGCTGCGCGACATGCGGCTGGAGGCAGCGCGGCAGGGACTGCGCGCCGATGACGCCCCGCCCTGCCCCTGGGCCAACAGCGTGATCGCGCGCGGTTAGACCGCGTCTTCCCGGCCGACGCCCACGCGGGCGCGGTGCGGGGCAAACAGGCAGGCAAGGCCAAGAATGGCGCCCGAGACCGCCGCGATCATTCCCGCCGCGCTGACGGCATTTGCGCCGCCCAGCCAGAGCGGCCCGTAGCCCGCCAGCACGTAACCCAGCACCGCCGAGAGCGTGGCGAAGGCCACCGACCAGGGCACCTGGTGTTCCAGCCGGTTGGTCATGAGCCGCGCGGCGGCCGGCGGGCAGATGAACATCGCAATGACGATGATCGAACCCACCGCGTCGAAGGCCGCGACGGCCGCCACGGCGGCGGCGATCACAAGGCCGAGGCCGATGGCGCCCACCGGCAGGCCGAGGGTGCGGGCAAAGCCCTCGTCAAAGGTCGAGATCTTGAGCCAGCGCCAGAAGACCAGCATCAGGACGGTCAGGACAGCGGCTGTGACCGCCATGCGCGGCAGTTCCGGCGGCAGGCTGGCCAGCGCCACCGGGTCCAGAAGCGAACCCCAGCCGTCCGCGCGGAACCAGATCAACGTCTCAAGGTTGCCCATGAGGGCATGTTCCACGTCGATGTGTACGCTGGAGGTGTCGGTCTGTTCCAGAAGCAGGACGCCGCCGGCGAAAAGCGTGGTGAAGGTCACACCCATCGCTGCGCCGGGCTCGATCCGGCCAAGACGCTTGATCGCTTCAATCAAGAGGACCGCGACGATGGCCGCGCCAGCGGCGCCAATGAGCATCGGCAGCGCCGCGACGCTGGCCGTCAGCAGGAAGGCGACGACAATGCCCGGCAGGACGACATGGCTGATCGCATCACCGATCAGGGCCTGCCGGCGCAGCACGAGGAAATTGCCTGGCAGCGCACAGGCGATGGCGGCGAAAACGCCGATCAGGATCGGCGTCAGGCTGAACTGGACGAATTCGGCGCCCATCACGCGGCCCCCACGGGCACAGGTCCGCCGAGATGGCGGTCGAATTCGGCGATCTCGTCGGGGGTGAAGACCTGCTCTATCGGGGTCAGTCCGTCGTAGCGGCCGGTCAGGCCGCTGTCCTGATGCAGCTGGCGGGCCACGGCCCAGCGGTGTTCGTCGCGGGCGATGCGGGCGGCGCGGGCGCGTCCGGCGTCGGTGGCGACACCGTCGGCGCGGGCCAGCCCCTCGGCCCGCAGGACACGGATGGTGTAGGGTTCAAGGATGCGGTCCCCCCGGGCCAGCGCCAGCAGTCCCTGGCGAAGGTGCACGCGGTGCTGGAACCGGCGGTGACGAAGAAGCGCTGCGAGCACGCCGCGCGCCGGCGCAAGAAACAGCGAGACGAGAAAGAGCGCCGCGGCCACAAGCACGATGATCGGACCCGTCGGCAGTGCCGGGGCCGAGGCCGAGATCGCTGCGCCAAGATAACCCGCAAGCCCGCCTGCCGCGCCCGCCACCCAGATCAGCCGGTCACTGCGGTCGGTCCAGAAGCGGGCCGTGACAGGAGGGATGATAAGCATCGCGACGATCAGGATAAGACCGACGATCTTCAGCCCGATCACGGTGACGGCCAGCACCAGCCCCATCATCGCAAGGTCGATCCGGCGCACGTCATAGCCGCTGGCGGCCGCATAGTCGGCATCGAAGGCCACCAGCGTCATCGGGCGGCGCAGGACCCATGTTGCCAGCACAGCCAGCGTCCCGCCCGCGGCGATCACGACAGCGTCCTGAAAGAGCATCCCGGCGGTGGCGCCAAGCAGGAAATCCTCCAGCCCTGCCTGACGCCCGCTCGACATCGTCTGGATCACGGTCAGCAGGACGATGCCGATTCCGAAGAAGACCGAAAGGACCGCGCCGATGGCCGTGTCCTCTGGCAGGCGGGTGCGGCGGGCGATCCATTCCACGGCCAGAAGCCCAAGCCAGGCCGAAAGCGCCGAGCCCAGCAGGAGCCCCGGCAGCCAGCGCCCGTCGCCGCCCAGCAGGACCATCGCAATGAAGGCAAGCCCGACACCCGGCAGCGTGGCGTGGGCCACCGCATCGGACACAAGCGCGCGCTTTCGCAGGAACATGAAGCTGCCCGAGGCCCCGGCGGCGAACCCCAGAAGGGCCGCGCCCGCGCCAACGAGCGCGGCGTTATAGCCCGCGCGCAGCAAGAGCGCGTCGAGAAGCGCCTCCATCACTTCAGCCGCCCGTCAGCGACAACTGGTCGAGATGGGTGGCGGCCAGCTTGCCGCCATAAGTGGCGTGCAGTGCTTCCGCGGTGAACGCGGTGTCCACCGGTCCCTCTGCCACGCGGCGCACGTTGATGAGGAAGACGTGATCGAAATAGGCGCGCACCGTGGCTAGGTCGTGGTGGACGGCGATCACGGCCTTGCGCTGCGCCTTGAGCGACTTGAGCACATCTATGATGGCGCGTTCGGTGGCGGCATCGACGCCAGCGAAAGGTTCGTCGAGAAGGTAGAGTTCGGCATCCTGCGCCAGCGCCCGGGCAAGAAACACGCGCTGTTGCTGTCCGCCCGAAAGCTGGCCGATCTGGCGATCGGCGAAATCCGCCATGCCCACGCGGTCCAGGCAATCGCGCGCCTTCGCGCGGTGGGCACCGGTCATTCGCCCCAAGAGGCCGACGCGGCGGTAAAGCCCCATCAGCACCACGTCCATCACCGTTGTCGGAAAGTCCCAGTCGACGCTGGCGCGCTGGGGCACGTAGGCGATGCGATCGCGCGCCAGTTCCACGGGATCGCCAAAAACGCGGACCTCGCCCGAGAGGCGGGGAATGACGCCGAGCGCAGCCTTCAGAAGCGTGGACTTGCCGGCGCCATTGGGACCGATGATGGCGGTCATTGCCTCTGCCGGGAAAGTGGCGTCGACGGAAAAGACCGCCGGTCTCTCGCCGTAGGACACGGTCAGCCCGCGAATGGCGAGCGGTGCGCTTGCCGGTATCGCGGCCAGGGTGACGACATGCTCGGCGGGGAAGACAAGCCGGGGTTCGGGGGGCTGGGCACCTTGCATCAGTCGAGCAGCCCCTGCATCCCGCCATCGGGCGCCGTGCCGCCAAGAGCCGCAGCGATGGTCGTCACATTGTGGTCGATCATGCCAACATAGGTTCCCACGTAGGTGCCGGGTTCGCCCATGGCATCGGAATAAAGCTCGCCGCCGATGGTCACGGTATGACCGGCCGCCGCGGCGCCCTCGATCAGGGCGCGGATGTTGCGGTCGGACACCGAGGTTTCCACGAAAACCGCCGCGATACGGCGGCTGACCAGAAGATCGACCAGCTGGGCAATTCGCTGCAAACCCGCCTCGGATTCGGTGGAGATGCCCTGAATGCCCAGAACCTCGAACCCGTAGGCCGCGCCGAAGTAGTTGAATGCGTCATGCGCCGTGACCAGCACGCGGGCGGGTTCGGGAACGGTCGCAAGTATATCTGCGGCATAGGCGCCAAGGGCCTGAACCCCGGCCAGATGGGCGGCGGCGTTGGCGCTGAAGGCGTCGGCGTTGCCCGGCGCGGCCTGCGACAGCGCGTCCCGGACGTTGCCCACCACCAGCGACCAAAGCTCGGGGACCATCCAGACGTGGGGATCCAGCTTGTCGGCATAATCGTCATGCGCCAGCAAGCGGTCGCGCGGCAGCGTCTCTGCCACCGCGACAACAGCGCGGTCAGAGGCAAGGTCGCGAAGGAAACTCTCCATCTGAGCTTCGAGGTAGAGGCCGTGCCACAGGACAAGGTCGGCCCGGGCAAGCGCGACGATGTCACTGCGGGTCTGGCGGTAGGCATGCGGGTCGACCCCCGGCCCCATCAGCGCCTGAACCTCGACAAGGTCGCCGCCGACGGCGCGGACCGCGTCGGCAATCATGCCCGTGGTGGCGACCACGCTTAGCCTGTCCTGCGCGGCGGCGGTCGCGGCGGTGGCAATCCCCTGCAACGTCAGAAGCGCGGCGGCGCACAGGGTCAGAATTGAACGTCTGTTCAGCATCGTTGTCCCATGTCTAGCAGATCGGCGGCGGAGCGCCATGGTCAGGATATATTGCAACTCATTCGCAATGTCAATTCAATTGCAAATCATTCGCATTCCACATCGCGCCGCCGTCTTGCGGCCAATCCGCGCGAGGACGGGCCTGCGATCTGGCGACGATTGACGCGGGCGGCCCGCCCGCCCAATCTGGGCCTGCGCGAAACCGGCTGGGCACATGGATTGGACATCGGAATGAACGACCCACTTCTTCAGTTGCAGGACCGCGTCGCACGGTCCGACAGCATGATCGGATGCCTGCGCCAATGGTGCGACGAGGTCGGGATTGGCAGCGGCACGATGCGTTCAGACCATGCGCCGGGCTCTGGCACGAAACCCGCCGGGGACGACGCGATGGACCAGTTGCGGCCCGCCGGTGGCGAACACGTGGTGCATCGTGGCGTGACACTGATGCGCGGGGATGCCGATCTGCTGGATGCCGACAGCTGGTACATTCCCGAACGCCTGCCCGAGGCGGTCAACAAGCTGCTGACACTGACCGACACCCCCTTTGCCGAGGCATTGCCAAGTGCCGGGCAGACCCGGCAGACGGTGTTGCTTCAACGCTCGAAATCGCTGCGCGACGGGGTCGAGGGACCGGGTGCCGCGGGCGATCCGGCACGCCCGGTGCTGACGGTGCAGGCGGTCATCACACTGGAGGGAGTGCCGGTCTGTTTCGTCGAGGAACGGCTTCATGCCCGGCTGGTCGCCGGACTGGCACAGCCCGCCTGACCCCGCGCACAGGATGAAATGCTGTGGTGCAGCATCCCGGAATCCCCTAAGCCTGTGGCAAGGGCGCTTCGCGGGCGGGGCGTCGGCAATGGTGAGATACGAGGATTTTCGATGACCGGCAGCACGGATTACGTGACGGTGGTGTCGGGGCTGCCGCGCTCTGGCACCTCGATGATGATGCGAATGCTCGACGAGGCGGGCGTGCCTGCCGTCAGCGACAAGCTGCGCACCGCCGACGACGACAACCCCGGCGGCTACTACGAGTTCGAGCCGGTCAAGGACCTGCCCAACGACAAGAGCTGGGTGCCGGGCGCGCGCGGACACGCCGTCAAGGTGATCTACAAGCTGGTCTATGAACTTCCGGCAGACGTCGATTACCGTATCGTGTTCATGGCCCGCCACATCGAGGAAGTCCTGACCTCGCAGGCGCGGATGCTGGCACGTTCCGGGATCACGGTGCCCGAGGGCGACAACGCCATGTTCCGGCAGCTATTTTCCAAGGACCTTGCCGCATTCAAGGACTGGGTCACGACCCAGCCGAACATTCGCATCGCCTATATCGACTATCGCCGTGTGCTGAGCGAGCCGCGCGCGGTGGGCGAGGAGATCGCGGCATTCCTTGAGCAGGATCTCGACGTCGACGCCTTCGCCGCTGTGGTCGATCCCCAGCTTTACCGCAACCGCAGCGCCTGAACGAAGAACGCCCCGCCGATGGCGGGGCGTCTATCACGGCAAAAGGGCGTCCGGGCCGTTCAGGCGGTGGCGCCGATGTTGCCCTGTCCGCCCATGCCGCCGCCTGCCATGCCGGCAAAGCCCACGTTCTGGGGCGCCTTGTCGGGGGCAGGCACGGCGTGGGTCGGGGCCTCTTCGATCAGCGCCTCGACCGTGTTTTCCACGTCCCGGTAGAGCGTGCCCTCGCGCATCAGCGCGGCGCCCAGCATCATGTGCGAATGGCTGGGGTGCGGCACGGCCTGCACGTGATCGAAGCCGGCCATGTTCTGCGCCTGAATGCTGTCGGTCTGGTCACCCTCGGCGTAGTACATGCGCATCAGGCGCACCGCGCCCGGGTTCGCCTCGGCGATACGGGCCACGTCGATGAACTTGGGCTCTTCGTTGCGGCTGACGAGGAAATCGAGAAGGTTCTGAAACATCCCCGGAAAGCGTTCACCGCCGCCGATCTGGTCACGCTTGACTGGGTCGACAAAGGACACCGACGACTGCACGTGGATGTCGTCGATCCGCGTTGCGGGGTCTGCGCCCACCAGATGCCCGAACAGGGAAGCCGCAAAGCCACCGCCGGACATGCCCATGAAGGACACACGCTTCGGACCCATCTTCTTGATGAAATACTGAAGGAATTCGACCGTTTCCTCGATGCCGTTTGTCAGGCCCTCGATCCCGGTGTGGTACAGGTAGTCGGAATGCGCGTCGCGCAGGTAGAGCTTTGTGTGCGGCATGCCTTGCACGAAGGTCACATAGTCGAACACGTCGCGCCGCATCGCGGGCTTCGAGCTGAAAAGGACCATCAGGCGGTCGGACGTGCCGTATTCAACAGCGGCGCATTCGCAAATCTTCTTCATCGTCGGACTCTCGAATTGGGGCAGCGCCGCCCGCATCGGGCAGGCGGCGGCCGGTGGACCGCGCCCCAAACCCGGGGCGCGGTGCGTGTCAGGTGGTTTCTTCGTTCTGCATTCCGGGACGGCGCATCATCATGCCCCCGCGGCGACCCATGCCACCACGGCCCTGGCCTCCCTGGCCGCCGGGGCCTCCCTGCCCCATCATGCCGCGACGGCCCATCATGCCGCCCTGCTGGCCTTGGCCGTTGCCGCCGGCCATGCCGGGACGGTTCATCATGCCGCCGCCCATGCCGCCGCCCATGCGGCCTCCCATGCCGCCGGCCATTCCGCCGCCCATGCGACCGCCGCCCATGCCGCCGCCCATGCCGCCACCGGCACCGCCCATGCGGCCCATGCGACCGCCACCGGGTCCGCCCGCACCGGGACCGCCGCGCTGTCCGCCGGCGCCGCCCTGGGCACCGCCCTGTTCGCGCAGCTTCTCGAATTCGGCGCGGTAGAGATCGATGACCTTTTCAGATTCCATCTTGGGATCGGCGGCCTTGGCCTCGACGATACGGTCGAGCGCCGCCTTGCCGTTGTCGCCGCGTGCCCCGAGAAACGCCGCGCGAAAGCTTTCCTCGGCGGCCTTCCACTTGCCCTCGGAGGCGAACGCCTCGCCGTAGAGACGGTGGGTGGCGTTGTGAAGCGGGCCGCGCGTGGGCAGCTTGGACAGGATGCGCCGTGCCTCGGTCAGCTTTTTCTGGCCGATCAGCGACTCTGCCAGCGCGATGTTGACGGCACCGGGGGTGTTCTGGCCGGATACGGCCTTGCGCAGAACCTTCTCGGCCTCCTTGAAGTCCTTGTTGCGCAGGCGCGCGCGCCCGAGCGAGACCATCAGGCGCGAATTGTCGGGCTCTGCCGCAAGTGCCTCTTCCAGCATCGTGATCGCTTCGTCGCTTTCGGATTCGGCGACATGCAGGTTGGCCAGCCGGTCCAGCGCGCGGGCATCGCCCGGACGCACGGAGAGAACGTATTCCAGCTGTTCGCGGGCCTCGTCGGTACGGCCTGCCCGGCTTAGCGCGCCGGCAAGCTGGTGGCGGGCCTGCGCGGACTGCGGGTCCATCTCGACCATACGCTCGAGAACCTCGATGGTGCCATCGGTGTCGTCGTTCATCCGGTGTAGCCGCGCAATGCCCATCAGCGCCTGCTGCGAGCGCGGGTTGATTTCCAGCGCGCGGGCAAAATGGGTTTCGGCATACTCGGTGTTGCCGCCCTGAAGCCCGATCATGCCCGCCATCAGCGGCGCGATGGCGTTGTTGCCGTCCGCCTCCATCGCATCCTCGAGATAGCGCGCGGCCTCTTCGAGGTTGCCTTCACGCTGGAAGGTCATGGCATAGCCGATCAGCGCCGGGGCGTTGTTCGGGTCGGTGTTGAGCAGTTGCTCGAGGGTATAGCGCGCCTCGTCGATCCGGCCTTCCTGCAACAGGGACCGGGCCTGCTGCATGACTTGCGACCCTTCCTGCCCTGAAGGGTTCGTACCTTGGGTCCAATCCTGATCCTGCATCGTCTGGGTCCCTCTCTTTCAATGCCGTTGGCGGCAAGGCCCTACGGCTATACTCGATTCGTGGAAAATAGCGAAATTATCGCGGCACGGCGGTGACTCAGGTCACGCATTGTAGGCCTCCTGCGGAACGTCCGATGCCGGCGCCGCGGCGGTCTTGGGCGCCTCGCGGTGGGCCTGCATGATCTCTTGCAGGCCGTCGGGGAAGAACACCGACGGACGGAAGCCCAGCTTGTCGCGCGCGCGGCTGATGTCGTACTGCTGGACATAGCGCCGCCAGATCCGTTCGTTGTCGGGGGTCTGGTCGTCGATGGACGCGGTGCCAAGGCCGATGCGGGTCATCTTGCCCATCTCGCGATAGGTGATGACGTCCGGTCCGGCGACGTTGAACGTATCGTTTGCCGCCTCCGGCATGAAGCAGCAACGCGTGATCGCGTCGACCGCGTCGCTGATATGCACGAACTGGCGTGGCTGCGCGCCTTGCGGCCCCTGTCCGAACTGGGGCTGCGGAGCGTTGTCGCGCACCATCGGATCGACCAGCGGATCGCCCACGCCATAGACCAGCGAGAAGCGCAGGATCGCGTGTTCGATCCCCCATTTCTTCGTATAATAGCGGGTCATGTTCTCGCCCGCGATCTTGGTCATGCCGTATTCGGCAAGGTCATCGCCGCCGTCCAGCCGCAGGGCGCTGGCCTCGTGGATGGGCCAGGCGGTTGGATCGAACTGGCTTTGGTAGGCGGCCACAGAGCTGAAGAACACCACGCGCTTGAGTTCGGGCACGCGAGAGCAGGCGCGCAGCAGGTCGTGGGTGCCGTCGACATTGGTTTCGCGCAAGGTCGCGACGTCGCACGACCCCGCAAGACGCGCCGCCATGTGCAGGACCACCTTGGCGCCCTTGACCAGCTTTTCCAGCGCGGGCTTGTCTTCCAGCCCGCCCTCGACACGTTCCAGCGCGGGGTGGTCGGGCAGCATGTCGCCCGTGCCCGGCACCACCAGAAGCCGGATGCGATAGCCCGCATCAAGAAGCGTGGGCACCAGCGTCCGGCCGATGTAGCCCGTGCCGCCCGTGATCGCCAGATCCACGCCGCTGGACGCGGCCTTGGGCTTTGCCTCGGCCCCGAAAAGAGTCGCCGGATCAGGCAGCACATACGGCTTCTGGTCGGGATTGCCGATGAACACCTCGGTCCCGCCGTCGGGGTTCTCGACATACTGCCAGCGCGAGGCGAAACGCGCCGGCGACGGTCCGCCGAACGGGTTCGCCGTGCCCAGCGCCAGCCCCGCCGGCGTCGAGACCATCGTGCGTCCGCCATAGTTATAGGGATTGCCGAGGCCATTGATGCTGACCGGCTGCCAGTTCACGCCATCGCGGGTGCGCCAGAGCTCGAACCCGCCGCCGACTTCTGCCAGTTGCTCGAAGCTGAGCGCGCCCACAAGCCGCTTGGCCGTCGGCGAGGGCCGGTGGGCGTATTGCAGGAACACCGACCAGTCGAACGTGGTGGTATAGAGCCAGCCGTCGTGTTCGCACATCCGCCAGGTGTAGCCCGCGAAGATGTTGTCAAAGCCCGGACCCATGCCGGACAAGGGCCGCTTGACGCCATCGGGCGTTTCACGCGGGGTGCCGACCAGAAGGTCCCAGCTGTCGTCGGGCCAGATGCGGATGATCTCTCCGGCGCCGGGCCCGACGAGGTTCGTGCGGTCATAGCCACCGTTCTGGATCGAGGAACCGACGTAAAGCGCGCCGTTGAACTCTACCATCGCCATGGCGATTTCGGACAGCGGCCCGCGATGCGCCCCGCGCGAGATCACCTTGCGCCATTGCAGCGGGCCGTCGCCACAGGCTGGCGTCGCCCAGATCTGGTAGCCTTCGAAGTTGTTGAAGGTCCCGGCGTAAAGCTGGCCGTTGGCCACGGTCATCATGAAGATGCCGTTGTTCGTGGGGTCGCCAAAGCCCAGGTCCCCGGCGATTTCCCACTTGCCCGACGCTGGGTCGTTGGAGCGTTGCAGAACCCCCGTGCGGTTCGAGTTGAACTGGATCCCCTCGCCCGCAGGCGGGGCATAAAGCCAGCCATCGAAGCTTACCAGTTCGCGGAAGGTCGAGATGTTGGGATTGCCGATGCCCGGTTCGCAGGCAGGCTCGAAGTTCAGGCCGTCCTCTGACCGCAGGACATGCGCCGCACAGCCGCGCAGCACCGTCGACATGGTCGAGGCGTAAAGCATCGGTTTCGGATCGGACTTGCCCTGAAAGACATGCATCCCGCGATAGCCCAGATCGCGCGGAGCGGGCTCTCCATGCTTGCCGGGGATCATCGGCGAGCGATAGGCCAGTTCCCATTCGTCGGTTTCAGGCGTCCAGCGCCAGATCTGGCCCTGCATATCCAGGTCCTGCACCTTTTCGGGCACCGAGACCGGCCAGGGTTCCAGCGCCGGCGGGTCGATCGGCGGAAAAAGCTTCAGCAGCTTGAAGGAATTCCGCGTCATCCCGCAGTAAAGCTTGCCGTCGTACCACGTCATGCCGTGCACATAGGCATTCGCCGGGTCGCCGACGCCGTTCTTGGCGATCTGGCGGAAGTTGCCGGCGGTCAGGCCGGGGGCCGGCTTTGCGGCGGGATCGGTCGGCGTGCGGTCGGTCATCCGCTGAACGCTCCTTTATTTGGTCGGACGGCGGGCGTCTCGATCGGTTCGGCACCGGTTTCCACCGCATCGGCCTTTCGGGCACGGTGCGGAAACGGCTTGCGCGCGGCAACGAGGCGCAGCTTGGGCAGCATTCCGCGGCGCGGCGACGGCGCGGGCGCCTGCACCGGCTCACCCAACGCGGACAAAAGCGCCTGCGGCCGCAAGAGCGGAAAATAATGGCCGGCGCGCGGCACGATCTTCAGCCGCGCCTGCGGGATCACCGATTGCAGCGCCTCGGCGGTGGGACGGTATTTCGACCGCGCCCCGTAGACCAGCCGTACGGGCGCGGCAATGCCGCGCAGCGCGGGACGTTCGATGCCCGTAGGGTCAAGGAACTCTGTCCGGGCGTCGGTGTTCTGCATCAGCTCATGCCAGCGCCGCATCCCGTGCGAGGGCTGACCGGGCGTGCCCGTCATCATCATCGCGCCCTGCAAGGCCTCGCGCCGGGGCGCGGGCGGCTCTGGCAGGGCCGGGCCCGGCGCAGGTTCAAGAGGATGCGAGCCGCCAAAGGCCCGGCCGCCGCGCCGTGTCCACGGGCCGCGGCCGCCGCCCCAAAGCGCGCGACCGAACCGCATTCCCCGCCATCCGGCCTCGGCCTCTGCCTGCACGGCGGCGGTGTCGTCGTTGTCCTCGTCATCCTCCCAGCCGACCTGTTCGGCCCAGGGGCTGCCTTCGGCGATCTCGTCCTGAAACTCGCTTTCGTCGAGCAGTTCCTTGAACAGGCTGCGCACCACCAACGGCAGTTGCGGCTCGACCTGCAGACCGCGGGCATGGGCCCGTGCCAGCGTCGTCGTCCAGTCACGCCCGTTGGGCAGTGGCGGCACCGGCTGAAGCGACGGCAGCCACGCGTCCGCAAGCGTGAGTTCCGACACGAGATCGGGGCGTTCTGTCGTCAGGGCAGTGGCGACCGCACCGCCAAAGCTGTGACCCACGAGGTGCGTTTCCTCGATCCCCAGATGCTCGATCAGGGCAATCAGGTCCTCGGCAAGATCGCAGGCGCGATAGCCGCTGTCCGTCATCCCCGAAAAGCCATGACCGCGCAGGTCCACCGCCGTTACCCGGTGGGTCAGCGCCAGTTCGGCGGCGACATGGAACCACCAGAAGGCGATGTGGCACGACAGCCCGTGCACCAGCAGGATATCCGGGCCTTCGCCCGTCTGCTGGTAGTGGACCTTTGTGTCGCGCAGTTTGATCCGGGGCATCGGGTCCGCCTACATGTATCCCAGCGCCTTGAGACGCTCGCGAATCTGCTCCTCGGCGTCGCCGGGAAGCGCAGCGCCGGTCTGGCCATACTCGCCATCGGCGCCGGGAACCGCGACATCGGTCGCCGTCACCGGATGCGCGGCCGTGTGATCCTCGGTGAAGGCTGGCAGCGCGGGAACGCCCTCCATGCTGGTCGGCACCGGCAGCCCCAATGAATAGAGCGAGGTCGGTGCGATATCGGCAAGGCGGATCGGTTCTATCGTTGCGCCGGCGCGGATGCCCGGCCCGGTGGCCACGAAGACGCCGTCGGGATGGTGCGTGGCATAGGGCACGCGCCGATCCTTGCACGAGGCGTCGGCGCGCAACACCGACAGGAAGCTGTAGTCGTGCAGTCGCAGCGTGATGTCCGGCGCAAGCTCCATCTGGGCGCCGGGAAAGGCGTTCTCGCGCAGGAAGACCTCGGCCACCAGCTTGTTGCCCGTGGCGGGATCGGTCATGTCAAGAAGCCGCTGGACCAGATCGGCGCGGAACGCCTCGTACTCTTCGGGGGGCACGCCCGGCGCGCCGGGTTCCGCCGCCTGCCGGATGAAAATGGCATTCGACGAGGACGACAGCGCATAGGCCCGCGTGCCCGCCCAGTCGATCAGCGTCGAGGCTTCCGTGTTCTCGTCCAGCGCCATGCGCCCCTGGTCGTCCATCGGGGTGTCCGCCTTCCACGCCAGCATCCCCTGCTCTTCCAGCCACTTATTGGCATAGAAGATTCGGGTGCCCGCGCGGGTAAAGCCGTGATCCGACACGATGAAGGCGCGGGCGTCGGGTCCGGCCTTGGCGATGATCTCTGCGATGAAGCCGTCAAGCTCGCTGAAATACTGCAGGACCAGCTTGCGCGTCGCCTCATGCTCGGGGCTGTCGTATTGCGCGCGCGTTGCCGGGTCGATCAGGTGCCAGCACAGGTGCTGGATGCGGTCCACCCCGTCAAAGAGAACGGCCACAAGATCGCAGGGATCCTCGTCCATCACGGCAAGCAGCGTCGCCTGCCAGCGGCGCTCACGGGTGATGTGGAACGTTACCCAGTCGTCCAGTTCGTTCTCGCCAAGGCCCTGCACGGCCTTGCGTTCGTGCTGCCAGTCGGTCGACATCTCGGACGCCTTGAACACGCCGAGTTCCTTGAGCCGCTTGGCCATGCTGCGCGGGTGTATGGCGCGGCCAAGGTACGACCACGGAACGTATCCGGGGATCACCACACCCTCAACCGGGCGCGCGGGGAACATCACCGGATAGTTCATCGTGGTCACGCGGCGGCCATGGGCACTGGCGATGTCCCACATCGTGGGGGCCTTCAGGTCCTCGGACGTGGCCAGGGTGTAGCTGGGCACCGCTGCGTTGCGGTCGACCTTGATGAAATCGAAGATGCCGTGCTGGCCCGGCGTGACGCCGGTCATGAGCGTGGCCCAGGCCGGTGGGGTCAGGGGGTGTATCGTCGACTTCAGGATGCCACGCGTGCCGCCCTCGATCACCTTTCCGAGATTGGGCATGATGCCTTCGGCGATCAGCGGGTCGAGGATGTCATAGGTCGCGCCATCAACGCCGATAATCACAGTCTTGCCAGTCATGGCTCTTCCTTTGTCCAGGTCGGTCAGCGGGCGCAAGGCGCGCCGCCTGTCGTTTGCGTTCCCGCGGCCGAACCGGTTCCGAGGCTATCGTTTCCAGGGCATGCGCCTGGATGGGCCAATTGTCGTGGCAGCCATCGGCCGCCGCCCGGAGGGTCACGAATTACGGTTTGTTAATAGTCAATTCCAGCGGTCGACTGAATCGTAGATCCCTAAATGCTGCAGGTGCAAGCAGGTCCATGTCGGCGGAGAGACTTGCGGCGAAAGCCCGCCAAGCGGGCCCCCGCGGGGCTGCGCTTTGGATGCAGGGATCAGCCTTCCTTCTCCTTTTCAGCGTCTTCGCGCCAGTTCGCCCAGCCGCCGGCGGGTTCTCTTTCGTCGGACTGTTCAGCGCCGGAATCAGTGCCCGAGGGGATATGGGCCTGACCGAAGTCTCCCATGCCACCCATGCCCGGGCGCATGCCGCCGCCCATGCCGCCCATCATGCCGCCACCCATGCCGCCGCCCTGGCCACCCATCATGCCGCCGCCCATACCGCCGCCGGGGCGCATTCCGCCACCCATGCCGCCGCCCTGGCCGCCCATCATGCCGCCGCCCATACCGCCGCCCTGACCGCCCATCATTCCACCGCCCATGCCGCCGCCGGGGCGCATTCCGCCCCCCATGCCGCCGCCCTGACCGCCCATCATGCCGCCGCCCATACCGCCGCCGGGGCGCATTCCGCCACCCATGCCGCCGCCCTGACCGCCCATCATGCCGCCGCCCATGCCGCCGCCGGGGCGCATTCCGCCACCCGTGCCGCCGCCCTGGCCGCCCATCATGCCGCCGCCCATACCGCCGCCGGGACGCATTCCGCCACCCATGCCGCCGCCCTGGCCACCCATCATGCCGCCGCCCATGCCGCCGCCGGGGCGCATTCCGCCACCCATGCCGCCGCCCTGGCCGCCCATCATGCCGCCGCCCATGCCGCCGCCGGGGCGCATTCCGCCACCCATGCCGCCGCCCTGGCCACCCATCATGCCGCCGCCCATGCCGCCGCCGGGGCGCATTCCGCCACCCATGCCGCCGCCCTGGCCGCCCATCATGCCGCCGCCCATGCCGCCGCCGGGGCGCATTCCGCCACCCATGCCGCCGCCCTGCTGCGGGCCCATTCCGCCACCCATGCCGCCGCCCTGCTGCGGGCCCATTCCGCCCTGCTGGCCGCCTTGTTGGCCCATCCCGGCCTGACCAAAGCGGTTCTGGCCCATGCCGCCGCCCTGGCCCATGCCACCCTGGCCCTGTGGGGCCGCGCCGCCCTGCTGGCCGCCGCCAAAGCGGTTCTGGCCCATGCCCCCACCCTGACCCATACCGCCTTGCTGGCCGCCCATCATGCCGCGGCGCATTCCGCCGCCCATGCCGCCCATCATGCCGGGGCGCATACCGCCACCCATGCCGCCACCCATCATGCCGGGGCGCATACCACCGCCCATGCCGCCGCCCTGCATCGGACCCTGGCCCTGAGCCGGGCCGCCCTGCTGGGCGCCGCCCTGGGCCCCGGCAAATCGGTTCTGGCCCATGCCGCCACCCTGGCCAGCCATCATGCCGCCGCCAAAGCCGCCGCCTCCCATGGGCGCCTGCCCCTGCCCACCACCTTGCGGGCGCATGCCACCGCCGAAACGGCCGCCACCGGGACGACCGAACCCACCAAAGCCGGGCTGCGGATCCGCGGCCTGACCCGCATTTTCCGACGTGGTCTCGACGGTGTTTTCCTCAGCCGCTTCAGTTACAGGTTCGGTCGATTCTGTCGGGGTGTTCGGGGTCTTTGCCATGGTTCTTTTCAATTATTGCCAACTATTGATTGAAGTCTTTGGCGGCACCGTAGAGACGCCCCCTTGACGGCGCAACCGCAATCACCCCGCCGTGAACCCGAATGCGTGTCACGGGATCCATGACCACATATCGATCTGAATGAAGCGCAGAATGCTGCGCATGTAGGCCTCCCACACACGCATATCGACGCCCTCGACCTTGGCGTGTCCCGTCATGGCGGAACGCAGCAGGCCTTCCTCGTTCGGGAACTCGGCCGTGACGCGCACGATTCTGCCATAGCCGGCATCCTCGGCGGCGGGAGCAACGCTTTGCACCGTGCCTTGCACCTCTGTCGCCGCATCGCCACGGACCCGCAGTCGCACCACCTGATCCGGCTGAACCAGACCAATATCGGCTTCGGGAACAGAAATGGTCGCCGTGACCGTCTCGCTTTGCTCGATCTCCAGGAGAAGATCACCCGTCCGCAGGAAATCCCCCCGCTTGAGATGCAGGTCTGCCGTCACGACCTTACCCTCAAGCGGCGCGACAATGCGCGTGCGGGCCAGTTCGTCACGCGCGAAGGCAAGTTCACGTTCCAGCCGCGCGACGTCGGCGCGGGCGATTTCAAGCTCTTCGCGCGTAGCGCCGCTTTCGACAAGCGCGAGGCTGGCGCGGGCATATTCAAGATCTGCGACGGCCGCCGCGTAGTCCGTTTCCGCGCGATCTACCGTGGCCTGACTGACGGTCGCACTGGACAGAAGCTCGCGCGCGCGCTCCACCTCCGACAGTTTGAAGTTCAGGTTTGCCTCGGCGCGGGAAAGCTGGGCGCGCGCAAGATCGACCTCTTCCTGCTGGGCGCCGACTTCAAGACGCTGAAGTTCTGCCCGTGCACCGTCAAGCCGCGCCTCGGCGATCGAGATATCAGAGGCCTGATCCCAGTCCGACAGGCGCGCAAGCTCCTGCCCCTCGGTGACCGAGGCGCCCTGACGCACGAAGACCTCGACGATCTCGCCGTCGGTGCGCGCCACGGCCTGGCCACGCGCCAGCGGAAGGATCTCCACCTCGCCACCCGTCTCGTAGTGGTAGGGCAGGAACGACACGATGACCGCCGCGATGAGGATGATCGCCCAGACCACCTTGGCCCGGTTCGGCAGCGCCACCTCTTCCTCTGCGTCGGGGGCCTGCGCGACGGCCGCGGGGTTGGCCGCCGCCATGGCGGCGGGGCGTCCTCGGCCGGCGGGCCGGCGGGGCGCGTCCTTGGTTCGGCCGGGTGCCTGCGGCTGACCGGCGGGCATCGCCCCGCCCATGCCGCCCATGCCGCCCATACCCTCGGGCATCTTCGGCATGCTTGCCTTGGTCGTCTTGTAGAGAGCGAGGAACCAAAGCGTGACGATCGTCATCATGCCAAGGAAGATCATCACCCCAAGGCCGCCCAGCGTGCCCTGCAGCAGAACCAGCAACAACGCGGCGGTAATGCCAAGAAGCAGCCCTGTGGTCAGCATCGTTCCGATGGCGAACATTGTGAGGGGCAGGATTTCGCTGCGGTCCATCATCGGGGGCAGCCGCCCCTTCAGCACGCTGTGCTTGAAGGCCATCACGGCCTTTGGCATCAGCTTCGGCTCGTTGAACATCACCGACATCCAGCGCATGCCGTCGGCGGGCAAGAAGGGCCACGCGGTCATGGTGAACATCAGAAGGCCGAATTGCGCCACGGTCAGCGCAAGGATCGGCAGGGATCCGCCCTGATCGCGGGTGACCGCCCAAGTCAGGATACCGGCGCTGAAGAACGCCAGCCGCGCCAGAAGCGGCGCCCCGTGCGCCCAAAGCTGACCGCGACGGTCCAGCGTATCGATTCCGGCGGTGTCTATGTAGAAACGCGGCAACAGCCCGAGAACCAGGTTGATGCCAAGGGTGCGCACCTTGCCGCCATGCGCGATGATCGCGACGCCCTGCGCAAGGCGAGAGCCGAAATTCACCATCAGAACGCCGATCAGCAGCTTCGTGACGAAGCTGAAGTTGGCCAGCATCGCGGTGAAGTCCTCGACCAGCGCGGGCATGTTGTTGATCATCGACAGGCCGGCGACCACGACCACGGGCAGCAGCGCCCAGATCACGAACTTCAGCGGCCAGCCAAGCACATAGAGCGTACGAAACAGCCACATGGGATTGAAGAGCGGCAGTTGCGCCGGGCCCTTCTTGGGCTCGGGCGCGGGTTGCTGCATGCCGCGGCCACCCATCATGCCGCCCATCATGCCGCCCATGCCGCCCATGCCGCCGCCCATGCCGCCCATGCCGCCGCCCATGCCGCCCATCATGCCGGCGCCCATACCGCCGCCCATCATGCCGCCCATGCCGCCGCCCATGCCACCACCTGGCCGGCGTATGCCGCCACCCGGGGTTCCGGATGGAGTCGGAGCGTCGTCTCCATCCGCCTCGGTTTCGTGGAAAAGGGCGGTCATCTCTTCGGCATCGTCGAAGGGATTGTCCGAAGGCGCATCGGAGGGATCGGGCGCGCCGGATGCGGGCGAAGCCGCGTCTGCGTTTCGCTTGCCGCGAACATGGCCGACGTGAACAACCTGACCGCTGCCCGCTGGGCGTTCCGCCACGGCGCGAGGCTTGCCCTGTACCGGGGACAAGGGCGGGATATCGGGGGCTGCCGTCCCGGCATTGTCTTCGTCGGCTGGCGGGTCGGTCTCGACGGGACGGACCTGACCGAACCGGCGACGCGGACCTGTGTTCGCGGCGGACGTGTCCTCGCCGCTCTCGGGCACAGAGGTCACAGGCGCGGCGGCAAAACGCCGGGCGCCGGACCCAGTCGCCTCGGATGCGGCTGGTGCGGCAGCGAAGCGACGGGGTTGCTGCGGTTCCGTTGTCTGGGGTGTTTGCGTGTCTGCGTCAGCCTTGGCCCCGAACCGGCGGGGCGCCGCGTCGCGCGCAGGCTCCTCGGTTCCAGTGGCGGATGTCCCTGACGACCCGGCCGGGGTCGCGCCCCCGAACCGGGGGGGCGATTTCGCGCTGGTGTCATGCGCATCCGGCGCTTCTACCGGTGCGACAGGCGCAGCGGCGCCAACACCAAAGCGACGGGGCTTTTGTTCTGCGGGTGCCGAAGCGGTCGCATCCGGCGCAGCCGGCCTTGTGCCGCCGAAACGGCGGGGCGACGTGACACCACCTTGCGTGGCAGCGGCGTCTTCACCGCCATCCGGCACGGTGTCGGCCAACGCTTCTGCCGGACCCTCGCCGGAAGCCTGTGCGCCAAAGCGGCGCGGCTGTCCGGTCTGGCCCTTCGGGGCCATGCCGGCGCGGGCACGCGGCCCCATCCGGCGGCCGTTCCCCGCCGGTGCGGCGGGCGTTTCTGTCTCAAGCAAGCCTAGCACGCCGAGGCGGCGGAAGAACTTGGCCACCTGCGCGTCGGTCAACGGGGTGTCGGTCAGCCGCTTGAGCCGCGCCCGGATATCCTCGACGGGGGTCTCTCCATCCGCGCCGCGACACAGGACATGTTCCTGCGAAGTGAAATCATATTGGCGCCCGCTGCGCGGATCGATAAGCCGCAGCCGTCCAGGCAGCCGCCGGGACGTCCGGCTGGGCGGCGCGCCCTCATGCACGAAGCGCAGGTCGCGGCGCAGCCGCGGATGAGAGCCTGCCCCATCGGACGGTACGGCATCCGCTGCCCCCTGCCCCTGCCGGGCCGTCGCCTCGGGCGCGTTTTCGCCCTCTTGCGGTTCGGCGCCCTCGGGCGGGATTTCGGCACGCTTCATTACAGACACTCCAAACAAGGCAACGTGGCCCGCGGTCGGTTCCGACGCTATATGACGCTATATATGGGCATGATAACGCGCCGACCAACAGAAGCATACCGCGAAACACAAGCCGTCTCCGTGACTTGCAGCACACTTGGTACAAAATGTGGGACACTGCGGCGTCGTGCCGCGAAAATCGGCACCGCGCCGCCAAAGGTTGCGCGCGGCCAAGATAGGGATTGCAAGCGCCCTCCCACGCAGGGCAGGTAGGAACCGGCGCCGAATACAGGAGAGCGTAACCATGACACTCGTATCCCAAATGTCCGTACTGGGCCGGCTGCGCCGGCGCCGAGCGGCTCCGTGGATGCTGCTGGCCGCCCTTTCGGCGGTCTTCATGTCCACCGCTGCGTCCTGCCAGTTGACCGGAACCTCGGTTTCGGCAGGCGAACGGATCGAACGCGAAATCCAGGTGGCCGGACTGACCCGCGAATACATCCTGCATACGCCGCGGGATCTGAACGACCGTGAACCGCACAAGGTGCTTTTCGTCTTTCACCCGGGCGGCGCACAGGCCGCGTTCATGGAAAACAATGCCGCCTTCCACACGGCCTCTGGGGCCGAGGACTTCGTGGTGGTCTACCCCGAGGGCGTGTCGCGCACCTTCAACGCGGGCGTCTGCTGTGGTCTCGCGCTGGAGCAGGGTGTGGACGATGTCGCCTTTTTCCGCGCCATGATGAAGGACATAGCGTCGATCATACCGATCCGTGAAAAGGCCTATCTGACCGGGTTTTCCAACGGCGCAATGCTGACTTACAGGCTGATCTGCGAAGCACCGCAGCTTGTCGCAGCCGCGGTGCCCTTCGCGGGCGCCGTACCGATGAACAACTGCGTCTCTGGCCACAAGGTGCCCGTGATGCACCTGAACGGCGGTGCCGACAGCCAGTCGCTTTATGGCGGCGAGCGCAACACCCCCAGCCGCTTCCCCTCGACCTCGCGCTTCCTGACCCCGCCGCTGGAGGCGCTTGGCGCCGTCGCGCGGCGCAACGGCTGCGGCACCTCGCTCGAAGCTGGCGACAGCATTCCCGCCATCGACGCCAACTGCGAGCGCTATGCGGGCTGCCCGGGCGATGCGCCGGTGCGCATGTGCGTCATCCCCGAGCTTGGCCACGCATGGCCCGGAACCGGCGGCAGCCAGTTCGGCGGCATGATGGGCGGCGAGAACGGCAACACCGGGTTCCGGCAGTTCCCCGGCCGCATGGGCAATTTCCGCCGCGAAGGCTCTTTCAACGCGGCAGACATGTCCGAACGCCTTGGTCCCTTCAGGCCAGAGTTGGACGGCACGGGGCCGATCATCCAGTTCCTGCGCCGCTTCTGACGCCGCGCCAACCGCCCCCCGCGATCCGGCAGGCGTGGGGGCGGCCAGTGTGCCATGCTGCCGCAACCGGAAAGTCCCCGCATGTCAGTCTTTCAAAGCTCGGTCGTCGCTCTTGTCACGGGGGCCAGCAACGGGTTGGGGGCAGCGACAGCGCGTCTTTTCGCCCGCGCCGGCGCCGCCGTGGTGCCTACGGCGCGCCGCCAGTCACAGCTTGACACCCTGGCGACAGAGATCTCGGGCGCCGGGGGCACCGCCTTGCCGGTCGCGGCGGACCTCGGCGACGACGACAGCGTCGCCAACCTGATCTCGCAAACGATCGCGCGCTTCGGGCAGCTTGATTTCATCGTGAACATCGGCGGCTCGGCAGAGGGCATCGGAACGCCCATGTGGCAGATCACGGCAGAGCAATGGGCACGGATCGAGGCCGCAAACACCGCCGGACCGCTGAACCTCGTGCGTCATGGCCTGCCGCCGATGCTGGCGCGAGGTCAGGGTAGGATGCTGTTCCTGTCCTCGTCGGCCACGGTGCGGCCGGTGCCCCGCACGGGCGCCTATGCCGCAACCAAGGCGGCGGTCAACGCCATGGTGCAAACTCTTGCGCTTGAAATGGAAGGGGCCGCGGTCTCGTTCCTGGCCTTCAACCCCGGACCGATCGACACCCCGACCTATCACGGCGTGGTTGATTCGCTGAACCAGCCGGCGGCCATGCGCCAGATCGCACAAACCCCCGATCAGGCCGCGATCATGCCGCTTTGGCTTTGCGCGCCGGAAACATGGGGCGTCACCGGCCATTTCGTGCAATGGCGCGACAATGACGTCATGCCGGGGCTTCAGCAGTTTGCCCAGACACTGCCCGGGCGGCTGATGTACTAGTCCGGCCGCCGCAGATCAGGCGGACAGCCCGCCCATCTGCGCCACCGCCTGCCACAATGCCTGCGTCATGGCGCGGTCCTCTGTATGGGGCGCGGCCGGCTGGATCTTGTCGGTGCTCACATAGCCGCCGTGAGCCTGCTGGAATTCCGGAGAGATCAAGACGTCGACCACGTGCATCGCACCCTGTTCCGGCGAGATCATGTTCTGCTGGGCCTGCTGGCGCATCTGGTTCTGGCGCTGGCGGGCAGACGGACCGCCCGTCGCCTCGGGCTGAAGCGCGTTCAGGATATCCGTGCGGACCAGACCGGGGCTGACGGTGGTTATGGTCACGCCGCTGCCCTGCATCACCTCTGCCAGCGCGCTGGTCATCATCACAAGGCCGGATTTCGCCCTGCCATAGACGTTGATCGCGTTGTAGACGCCCCGGCTTTGAAGGTCGTTCATGTCCAGCGGCGCGTTGTAATGCGCATCCGAGCCGACGTTGACCACGCGCGCGCCACCCTCTTTCGCCGCGGCCAGCAACGGATCCGCCAGAAGGCGGGTCAGCGTCACGGGCGCGATCAGGTTGATCGCCAGCGTCGCCTCGATATGCTGCGGACTTTCGGCGCGCTGCGACAGCACCGCCCCGGCGTTGTTCATGAGCGCGTGGATGCGGGGGCAATCCGCCGACAGCCTGGCTGCCAGCGAACGCAACTGCTCCAGGTCCGAGAGATCGCATTGTTCAAAGCGGAAATGGCCCACCGTGCCCACCGACGCAGCATCGGCGGCCCCGCGGCCAGAGCGCGCCGCAATGTCCGCATGGCGGGTGCGCAGGCGTTCCATCCGGTCGCGGTCGGCGGCGATCTCGTCGGCCAGCGACGCGCCGGCGGACGCGGTCCGGCCAACGCCGATCACCTCGGCGCCAAGCTTGACAAGAATGCGCGCGGCGGCGCGCCCGATCCCGGCGGTGGCCCCCGTCAGGACGACCGTCTTGCCGGAAAGCGGCGCCGATCCGGTTTCCAGCGCGCGGTGCACCTCTGGCATCGGCGGCAACATGCGCGGCAGCTTGCCTTCCTTCCCGAGCACCAGCACCAGCTGCTGCACTGTTTCGGCCAGCACCGTCCACGGCGACTTGAAAGGCGGGCAATGCAGCGACATGCGTCCCGCCGTGCCGTCGCGCACTGGGGCAGCTGGCGGAAAGGGCGGACGCGCCTGAACTTCGGTCACCGAAGGATCGGAAAGAAGGTCGGCCAGACGCTGTGCTTCTGCCACCACGGTAGGACGGGCGATAGCCTCGGGCGCGGCGATGTCGAACCATTTTCCGGCCACATCCCGCGACGTCACACCGCCCGCGACGGCGGCGGCAAGGTCGCCGATCGCGACACCCTGCATCCGGTCGCCCACGGGCCAATGCCCTGCACCGGTCTCGATCAGCCTGCGCAAAGCCTGCTGAAGACCCGGCGCGGCAGGGTCCAGAATGTCGGCAACCCGCAGAATCACGGCGCGGTCGGCGCAGGCCCGGGCCATCGCCCCCTCCAGCCGTTCGGCGGCTCGCAGGATCTGCGGCGGCACCAGCCCGGGAGGCATCGATGCGGCACTGATAAGCACAACGCGCCGGGTGCCCGCCTTGCCGGCGGCGGCGATCAGTGACTCGATCCAGTCAAGCGCCCGGTCCGGCAGCGGCTGATCCGTGGGCCCGGGGGGCGCATCCTGAACCATCAGCGCGGGCACGAGATCGGACACGATAAGAGCGCCGATGCCCTCCGGGATCTCCGCCGCGCCGTCCTCTGCCACCACCATCTCGAGGCCGCTTGCCTCCAGAATCGGCGCCAGCGCGGCCGCGAACCCGCCTTCCGCTTCGCTGAGCAATACCCGTGTCATGCAGCCCGTTCCCGTCGTTTCATTCTGTCCTCAGGCATCGACCAGATGCGGCGGCAGCCGCAGCGAGGCAGACGTGTGGAATTCCAGTCGGCCCAACGCCTCCATCAGGCACTGGCGCACGCTGACCTGCGGCCGCCATCCCAGCGAACGCAACCGCGCGGGCATGAATTTCGGCAGGCCGATGTTGTTGCGCGACGCGATCTCGCGATGCGGGTTGTCCGGGCGGCCGATGTTGAGGATTTCCCAAAGCTCGGCCTGAATGTCGTAGATGGTGATCGGCGTCTCGCCAGCGACAAGGAAGCACTCGTTCGCGGCTTCGGGCGCTTCGCCAACCATGATTGCGGCACGCGCAAGGTCGCTGCCGTGGATCCACTGCATCATGTCCCACATGCGCCGCTGCATTTCCATGTTCGCGCTGCCCTGCAGGATCCCCGTGATCATCTGGTCGATGAAATTCGACGACCGGCCGGCAATCACGGTGGGGCGCAGCGTGGCATGTTCGAATGCCCCGCGCGCGGCGGCCTCGAACACCGCGTCCTCGGCAGCGATCAGGCTTTCGCCCAGCGCCACCTGCGGCGGATTTCCATGCGCCATGCGCAGCGCATCGTCGGTCAGGGGCCAGACCGCGGGCGAGCGGTGCGGCGTGTAGACGTTGTTGGAACTCATCAGCACGAAACGCTTGATCCGGCCTTCGGCCGCCTTCACCAGATGCTCGGTGCCGCGGCCGTTGATCTCCATCTGGCGTTCCGGCGTAAGCCCCTGCCGAGGACCCAGCAACGCGCAGTGAAACACGATCTCTACACCGTCCACCGCCTCGTTCAGTGCAGCGGGATCGTGCAGATGGCCCGGCACGATCTCGATCCGGTCGCGAAAGTTCATCCGATGCATGGAATCCGGCAGCGCAAGCACCCGGACATCGTGGCCGGTCGTCATAAGCCGTTCGAGAACGTACTGACCGGACGGTCCGGTCGGGCCCGTGACAAGGACCTTTGCCATGTTCTTCCTTCCCTGCCTCTCGCACCAGCGACGACGCGTGTCGGTCACGTCGCATTGCCTCGAACGGCCGCACGACACGCGGGAAAAAGACCGCAGAAACCGGCAACCGGGCCCCGAACACGGGGCGGACAGGTTCGCATAACACGATCCCCCGGGGGTGCCTAGGGCGGCTGGCCGTCGCAGTCGTTTCCCGCCGAAAACACATTTGCATCAAGGATTCGGCGCGCGATGTGATCCAGGTCATAGGCAAGTGCCGCGAAACCCGGCAAGCAGGAAAAAGTTGCGTCGTATCCGGTGCCGGGGCGTTGAATATCGCCGGCCCTTCCTGCATCTGGCCGACGCAGGCGAAGGGTCCGAGAGGGCCAAGTCAGTGCAGGCACCGGGCCTGCCATAGCCCGGCACAGGAGAGTTACATGGCCCTTTTCGATCTTCTCGATCCCGCAAACGAACGGCCGCTGTCGGACGCCGCCGAGAGCGTCAGCCGCGCCGAACTGTCCCAGCGGGCCGAGGCGATAGCCGCGCGGTTGCGGGATGAGGGTGTGGACGGCCGGCGCCTTTGCCTGCCGCTCGATTCGGGGCTTGGGTCGCTGGCGACGCTCGTCGCGGTTCTGGAGCACGGAGGGCGCGCAGCACTGATGGCGCGGCCCGCGGCGGGGGCCGCACCGGCATGGCCGGGGTTCTGTGACGTACTGGTCCTTCCGCCCGAACCCGGCGCACCGATCGAGGATCTGCGAATCGAGCGGTTGCCCGGCGGCGGCCCCGAGGACGCGGCTGTCGGCACCGAACGGCGGATCTGGCTGCACAGTTCGGGCACCACGGGCAAGCCGAAATGGATCCTGCACGACAGCGCGACGCTGATCGCCAACGCCCGCGCCTGCGTCGATCGCCTCGGCCTCGAAGCCGGGGACAGGGTGATGATTCCGGTGCCGATCCACCACATGTTCGGCCTTGGGGCGGGCCTTCTGCCCAGCCTGCTTGCGGGGGCTGCGATCAAGCTGGTCGCGCGTGGCAATCCGCTGGTGGTGTTCCAGGCACAGCGCAGCTTTGATCCCACGGTGATGTTCATGGTGCCAAGTCAGGTGCGCTCGATCCTGGCGCTTGGGCGCAAGGCAGGTCGCGCCCGGCTGGTGGTGGTGGCAGGCGATCGCGTCGCCCCGGATGAAGCGGCAGCGTTCGAGGCCGATCATGGCCCCCTGGTGGGCCTTTACGGCAGCAGCGAATACGGCGCGATCACGGCAAGCTGGACGAATGACCCGGCGGACTTGCGCCACCTGACCGCTGGACCGCCAATGGGCGGCGTCGAACTTGCACTTGACCCCGCCGACGCGACACCCGAGGCCGAGGGCGCGCTGCCAATGAAGATTGTGCACGCCAACGGCTTCATGGGCTACACCGATCCCGACACCGGCGCGATGATCACACCCGCCCCCCGGGTCTGGGCGACGGGCGATCTGGTCAAGCTTCATGACGGTCCGGACGGCGCACCGCGGGTCGAGGTCATGGGGCGTGCGGACCACGCGGTAAACCGTGACGGCCTGCTGGTGCATCTGGGCCAGATCGAAGGTTGCCTGTCCCGGGCACCGGGTGTGGCCCTTCCGGCCGTGGTGGCAGCCGGCAAGAGCCGCCGCGGCACCGGCATACTGGCGTTCTGTGCACTGACGCGCGCCGGCATCACGACGGCCGAGGACATCCTGGAGCATTGCCGCGCCAGCCTGCCCTCGCGCGCCGTGCCGGACCGGCTGGAAATCGTGCCGGAACTGCCGATGTTGCCTTCCGGCAAGGTTGACCGGCGCAAGCTGTCCGACCTTGCGCAACACCTTGCCGAAAGCCAGCCGGCCCAAGGTTGACTTCCCGCCGCCTGCATCCGATCACGGGCGCAGGCCTTTAAGCGGCGTTCCGCGCCATGCATCGTTAGGATACTGTAATGTCTGATAAAGTTGTCGAAGACCTCGTTGCGCTGATCGTTCGCGATCTCAAGATCGACCCCTCTGCCATCGGCCCCGACACAGCCCTGTTCGAAGGCGGGCTGGAGCTTGACAGCTTCGCCGTTGTCGAGTTGGTCAGCCGGATCGAGAACCACTTCGGCTTTCAGTTGGCCGACGCCGATTTCCGCCCAGAGAATTTTGCCGACCTGCGCACGCTCGGCGGCGTGGTCGCCGGATACCTGGCCAAGAAGAGCGCCTGAGGCGCATGGCCGCCGCGGTCACGCGGCGGAATTACGCTCGGTCAGGCTGCGCACAAGCGCAAGCCTGTCTGTCAGCTTCGCCATTTCCCGGCGATCGTTCAGCCTTGGGAACGGCACATCGGGCGCGGGCAGACCAAGGAATTCGCAAAGCGGGGCCCACCCCTGATCCACGCTGTAGACCAGCAGCCGGTCTGCGGGGACGGTGTCTTGCACCTCGGCCAAGTGGGCCTCGTGGCGCGCAATCGCAGCCTCCCGATCTTCCATCGTGCCGCGCATCAGTCCGTTCCAGACCAGGCGGTCCATCACTGCGTTGATCCCGGCGCCGAAGTTGGTGTGCGCGTCCTGCCCCACGCCATTGTAGATCGTCGCCCGGGCACTGTCATACCACGCGTCCAATCCGCCGGGGTGCGTTGTCAGGATGACCTTCCCCTGCGGATTGGCCGCGACAAGACCCCTCCATGCCGCAGAGGCAGGAAAATCCACTGCCGCTGTCATGCCATCAAAGACACGCCCCCAGTCGCGGTCCGCGCGATCGGGATCCTCGGCGACCTCCAGCCAGAAATCGAGGTCACGCCGGTGGTCCGGCGCAAAGAGCAGATCGAACATATGATAGCACTCGTGCCCCAACAGGCGCAGTGCGGCGCGCAAGGACAAGGTTCCCGTCCGGCCAAGACCGGCGCCGATGATGTTCAGTCCCATGAAAGCGTGCCCCACTACTCGCAACACGAAGGAAAAATTAGCCCAGAGTCACCGGTTCCAGAATGGCGCCAAAGAGCTAATGAGAGGTGAAAACCGGCACGGGCCCCACCCGACGGGAAGGCCGGCGAAAACACCGATAGTATATCTGGAAAGGACTAGACGGCGGCCCGCCCACGCGCGAAGCGCTGCATCATTTTGAGACGCTCGGCAACCCGCGCCATGTGTTCACGCCCGTTGACCTCCGGGAAGGGCGCGTCGGGAATCGGCACGTCCAGAAACCTGCAAAGCGGTTCCCATCCCTGGTCGACGCTGTACACAAGGAAACGCTCTGCCGGCACCGCCGCGCGCACCTCGGCCAGATGCGCATCATGGCGGGCGGTGGCAGCGGCGCGGTCATCCATCGTGCCCTGCATCAGCCCGTTCCAGATCAGCCCGTCCATCATGGCGTTGACCTTCTGGCCAAAGCCGCTTGCGGCGTCCAGCCCGGTCCCGGTGTAGATCGTCGATAACGTGCTGTCATACCACGCCTCGACTCCGCGTGGATGGGTGGTAAAGATCACCTTGGCGTCGGGATAGGCCCCCAGAAGCCCGCGCCATGCGGCGCATCCGGGGTAATCCACGGTCGCCGTGACATGCCCGAACACCCGGTCCCAGTCGCGGTCGGAACGATCGGGGTCGTCCATCACCTCCAGCCAGAAATCCACGTCCGCCTTGCGGGTGGGGTCGAAAAGCACATCGGCCATGTGATAGCAGGGAAAGCCGACCTGCCCCAATGCACTGCGCAGCGACATCGTCCCCGTGCGGCCCAGACCCGCCCCGATGATGCTGAGTGCCATTGTGACCTACCTCTTTGCCTGCGCCGCGATCATGTCGCGCCTAGTCTCATGCCTGCGCAGCTATGGCGCAAATCACGCGCGGCAAGCCCGCCCTGCGTTTTGCCGCAGGGTCAGGGCCAGCCTTGTCAGCTCTTGGCCACTGCGCCGAGAACCGCGTTGATGATGTCATCCACCGTCATATCCTTGAGCAGCCGCTCATTCTGGCGAAGATCGTCGAACAACTTGTTGCCAAGCCCGTAATGCTGCTGGAGTTCGGACACCAGATAGACGATCGAAATCGACTCCATGCCAAGGCTCAGGATGCCCTGCTCGGGGGACACCTCGACACCGTCGAGATCGAGATCGTCGGCGAGATCCTCGAAAATCTCTTTCAGGGTCGCAAGGACGTCTTCATAAGAAACTTCACTCAAGTCTTTCACCCTTTTTCTCCAGTGCGCCCTGCGTGGGGATGTCATCCCTGACTACCACTGCGCCCGGCATCCGCGCAGGTCAGGAAATCCAGTCCTGTCCCCGCGAAGCTTGTGCCGCAAAGACGCCAGAAGGACAAGCCGGGGACCAAAATTGGCTCAGCCGGCCCGACCTTAGTCGGGCGCGCGCGTCACCAATGCCAGCACAAGCCCCGGCGCGGTCTCGGCGCAAAGCCAGACGGTCAGGGAAGCCCCCCGAACGGTATCACCAACCCAAAGCCCCGACGGTGCCCCGGGATCGGGCGCGACCACGAAACGGCCGCGCATCTCTTCCACGCCCACATCGCAAGCCTTGGCGGCCGCCTCCTTGGCGCACCACATGCGCGTGACAAGAAGGTCCCGGGCGGCGGGCCCCGCTGCCTCGACGATGGCGCGCTCTTCAGAAGTGAAGGCGGCCTCAAGGAAGCTGTCGCTGCGCGGCGCAACGGCCTCTATGTCGGTTCCCACGCCAGCATGGCGGGCCGGATCGGCAGCCGCGGCCACCCCCGCCCCGCCCGCGTGCGAGATGGAAATCCACGGCGCGGGTGCACCGTTTGCCGGTACCGCGCGTGGCGGGCCATCAGGGTCGGGCTGTTCTATCGCGATGTCTGCGGCCGGCATCGGCGCGTGGGCAAGCATCCGCACCGCATCCTTGGCGGCCACGCGTCCCCGAAGCCAGTCCATCTGGCGCGCCGGAACCGCGCCCTCACGCAGCGCTTCCCAGGCCGGGCGCTCTGCCTTGCCCAGCACCATGCCCGCCAGCACGCCCATCCAGATCCCGCCGCTGCCGCCAAGCAGGTCGTCCGACAGGTCATCGGCCAAAGCCACCGTCACGCCATCGGGCACACCGGCAACAAGGGGACGCGAGATCATTGCGCCCGCGGGGTCAAGCCGCGCGCGGAAGAACCGGTCCGGCAGGTCGAACCGTTTGTCCCACCAGCCTGTGACCCGGCACTGAAGCCGTCCGTCCGAAGACACGACTTCTATGTCAGATCGCATCTCGTCATTGGCCAGAAGCTCGATTTCAGAGGGACACGTCACCACCTCACCGGGCCTGAGTGGTGCCCTGAAAACCTCGATCCGCTCGGCCCTGAAGGGGAAGATGTGGAAGCGTTCGGGCAGCATTTCCGCCGCCCAGACGCCGACGAGTTGCCCCACCGCATCCAGCGTGACGCCATCGGTCTCGAACCGAGGCGCGGGCACGCCCGCGATCAGCGCGTCGGCAGGCATCCCGACCAGTTCGCCCTCTGCGCCGGTGTCGCCGAAAACGGTGACCGAGCGCACCGCCTGAAGACGCGGACCATGGAACATGATGCGCGAATAGGTGTCCTGCGTGGTCCACGCGGCCGATTTCAAGGCGCCCATCGTCATCTCGCGCGGTGCCGGCGCTTGCGGCGCGGCGGCGGCCAGTTCGACCTCTGCCTCGACAAGGATCGGGCGAAGCTTCGGGCCCTCCGCCTCGCGCAGGCGCACGCGAACGCGCACCGATCCCTCGCCCGGCAGCGGGTCCGCGCTAACCTCGTAGCGCTTTTCCGGACGGTCAAGCGCCAGCCAGCGCGACGCGCGCACCTCGTTCAGGGCCACGACGGTCAGGTCTGGGTGCAGCGCGGCGGCGGCCTCGGCCAGCACCTCGATGGAAAAAGTCAGCGGAACCACCCGCAGGCCCGACAGCACCGGATCGACGACAGAGATTCCGCGGCCAAAGCTGTGATCGTCAAGGTAGGGCCAGCGCGCGGCACTGACGGTCACGCTGGCCACCAGTCCTCCGTCCGCGCCCCGCGTCACGCCGTCCAGCAAGGGAAAGCGCGCCGTGTCAGGGGTGATGTCCGGGGACGCCGCCGGTGCAGGACGCGTCGCCGTCCCGGCAGCCGGCGCGCCCCCAAGGTAGGCGCCCATGATCTCGTGCTCGACGGACAGGAACTGCTCCAGAGTCTGGAAATAGCTGTCCAGCATGGCGTTGCCGGTTGCCGCCGGTGCCTTTGCCGTGACCGGGTCCGGTGTGACCCGGGCCGCGTCCGGCGCTTTCGGGGCCGGCGCCACTGGCGCCGTCTGCTGCGCGGGCTTGCGCTTTGGTACCGGCATCGCGTCGATCGACATGGGCTGAATGCCCATCTTCAGGACTTGCGGCCGCCGCGCGCCAGCATCCCCGGCCGCCGCCGGACCGTAAAGCGCGGCCACGTCGAATGCCACGCCCTCGACCGCCAGCACCGCCATGGCGTGCTGCAACTGCTCCAGCCCCGACCGCGCGACGGTATCCGCCGCGATCGAGGCATGGGGCCGCTTGCGCAGGATATCATCGACGAACGCCACAAGATTGTTGCGCGGTCCGCATTCCACGAAGATGCGCGCGCCGTCGTCGTACATCGCACCGATCGTCTCGACGAACCGGACCCGCCCCGCCCACTGCTGGGCGGTCATCGCGCGGATCTCTGCCGGGTCGTCGGGGAAAGGCGCCGCCGTCAGGCAGGAATAGGTCGCCCGAGACGGGGCGTTGACCGGCAGCGTGTCGAGAAACCCCTTCAGCCCGTCCGAAAAACCCTGGAAGGCAGGGCAGTGATAGGCCCGCCGGAATGGCAGAAGTTCGCTGACCCCGCCAAGCGCGGCGGCCGCTGCCTCGGCCCATGCCGCCCCCTCGTTGCTGGTCGTGGCCAGCACCAGCTGGTTGGGGCAGTTGTCCATCGCCAGCCAGACGTCCTTTCGTTCGTCCAGCCGGGACTTCAGCGCGTCGGCACTGACCGCGCCAAGCGCCACCAGCACACCCTCGGCCACCGCGCCTTCGGCGCTCAGGCGTTGGTAGACGTCATTCAGCGCGCGCATCTCGCGCTGCACCTCTGCGGCGTCGTCCCGCGCAGTGACGCCGGCGGCGTAGAGCGCCGAGTATTCTCCGGTGGAATGCCCCACAAGCATGTCCGCCTGAACCCCAAGCCGGGTATAGAGCGCGTGCATCGCCTGGTTCGCGGCAAAGATCGCTTCCGGGCCAAGGTCCATGCGCCAAAGGTCTCCCGCGCCGTTGCTGCCCCCCTGCCCCGGCGGCGGAAAGATCGCCTGGCTGGGCAGCAGGTCGCGCCCCGCGTCGGCGAAAGCCCCGTCAACCAGATCGAACCACTGCCGCATCACCGGATAGTGCAGCATCAACTCGCGCAGCATACCCGAATGCTGACTGCCCTCTCCGGGGAACATGAAGGCCACCTTGCCCTCTGCCGCCAGCGGTTCCGCGCCAAGATAGACGCCGCGACGGTCACGCAGCCGCGTCTTTCCCTTGTCGAGCGCGGCGACGATCCGGTCGAGCTTTGCCCCGGCATCCGCTGCATCTGTCGCCACCACTGCGGCGCGCCAGGTTCCTTGCCCCAGTTCCTTCGAAATCGCGGCACAGGCGGCGTTGAACGGTGCGCCCGCCAGCCGGTCCTTCACCTCGGCCACGCGCGCCTTCAGTGCATCCGCGCTGCCCCCGTCCAGCAGGACGGCCTCGGTCGCGCGCAGCATCTCGGGCGCGTCGGGCTGGGGGCCACGGTATTCTTCAAGGATCGCGTGGGCATTGATCCCGCCGAATCCGAAGGCGTTCACCCCGGCGCGCCTCGGCGTCGGTCCGCCATGCACCCACGGCCGCGCCTCGGTGTTGAGATAGAAGGGCGTGTCTTCGATCCCGAGCTTGGGATTGGGGGTATCGACAAGTGTGGGCGGCAGCACCCGGTGGTGCAGCGCCAGCGCCGTCTTGATAAGCCCGGCAGAGCCAGAGGCGGGCAGGCAATGCCCGATCATCGACTTGACCGACCCAAGCGCGCAACTGGGCGCACCGCCCTTGCGCGCGCCGAACTGCTTTGCCAGCGCCTCGACTTCGGTCGCGTCGCCAACGGTCGTCGCCGTGCCATGCGCTTCCACAAGCCCGACAGAGGCCGGGTCAACCTCGGCCTCGTCATAGGCCCGGCTCAGCGCCAGCATCTCGCCCTCCAGCCGCGGAGCAAGGATTCCAGACCCGCGCCCGTCACTCGCCACACCGACCGATTTCACCAGTGCATAGATCCTGTCGCCTGCCGCCTCGGCATCCGACAAGCGCTTTATGCAAAGAAGCCCGACGCCCTCGGCCAGAAGCGTGCCGTCCGCCTCGGCCGAAAAGGGCCGGATCCGCCCTTTGCGCGACAAGGCTTCGAGCTGGCAGAAAATCATGTAGATCGGCGGCGGGGTGGAGGCATGGACACCCCCCACCACCGCCATGTCGCACCGTCCCACCCGCAAGTCGGCCACACCCCGCTCCAGCGCGATCAGCGACGAGGCACAGGCGGCATCGACGATATAGTTGGTACCGCGAAAATCCAGCCGGTTCGCGATGCGACCGGTCACAAGGTTCGGCACCAGCGCCGGCGACATCTCGGCGTTGAAGGGGGGCAGCGACGCCTTCAGCGCGGCCTTCACCTCGGCCAGTTCGTCCTCTGACGTGTCGGGATGCAGCTTTTTCAGGATCGCCAGCATCCGGTCGACCATGATTCCGTGCTGCACGACGGTCGTGAAGCCACGGTTGATATAGGTGCCCCGCCCAAGGATCACCGCCACTCGGTCGCCCGGGACCGGCCGCTGGTCAAAGCCCGCATCCTCGACCGCGCGCGCCGCAACTTCCAGCGCAAGAAACTGGTCCGGCTCGCCACCGTCGATGGAACTGGGCATGACGCCGTGCTTCAGCGGGTCAAACACCGCCAGATCGCCAAGAAAACCGCCGCGCTTGGTATAGATGCGGTCATTCGCGCTGCTGTCGGGATCAAGAAAAAGGTCGCCGCACCAGTCCTCGGGGGCGTCGTCCACGGCATCGACGCCCGCCAGGATATTGCGCCAGTAGGCCCGGATGTCCGGCGCCTTTGGATAGATGCCGGCCATGCCGACGATGGCGATGGGTTCCTGATCGGCCATGCTGCGCGTCCCCCCTTCGGCGGGGCTCATTCAGCGACCTCTCGGTGCAGCGCGCGTCCGTCTTCCCACGGCCCCCGGCCCCAGACGACCTCTGGTTCGCCAGTTGCGCCCTTCTGAAGCTCGACCTCAAGCGCGGCGACACCGTTCGCCGGGTCTATCGCCTCGATCCCGAGACGGCTGAACTGCGCCTTGATCTCGGCTGTCACCATGCCGCCGCTGTCCCAGGGGCCCCAGCTGATCGCCACCACGCGCCCCGGCACGCCTGCATCCAGCGTGCGTGCAAGTTTCGACACGATCTCGTTGCCGGCACCATAGTCGCCCTGCCCGCGGTTGCCGAAGCGTCCCGCGACAGAAGTGAAGAACACAAGGCATTTCACCGTGTCCATCCGCAGCGCGCGGGTCAGGGTGAAAGCGCTTCCGGTCTTCGTCTTGACCACATTTTCGAAGCTTTCCAAGGTCTTGTCCGCGATCAGCTTGTCCTCGATCACGCCCGCGCCGTGCAGCACGACGTCAATCCGGCCGTGACGGTCATAGACCCCGGCGATCGCCGAGGCGAAGGCGTCGGCATCACGAACATCGGCGCTGAGATACTCCACCTCGCATCCCGAAGCACGAACGGCACCCAGGGTCTCGGCCATCTCGCGCGCCTTTACTATGCGGCGCGTCTCGGCCTCGATCTCTGCGGGCACAAGCGGCTGGCCAGCCGCCTTGCGGCCCGCAACCAGATGCGCGCGGATCGACCGCTCGTCTGCGCCGTCTGGCAGGTCCCCCGGCACATCGGTGTCAAGCGGACTGGAGCCAAGCAGCACGAAGCGCGGCCGGTGGTGCGCGGCCAGATGGCGGACGATCTTCGCGGTGATCCCGCGCGCGCCACCCGTCACCAACACCACGTCATCGGGTCCAAGCCCCTCGACCGGCATGTCCGTGTCATAGACCATCGGGCGCAATTCAGCCACCAGATCGAAGCGCACCCCGCCCTTCCAACCGATCTCGACCTCGCCGCCGGGCCGTCCGGCCTCGTCCAGCAGGATCGCCACGGTCTCTTCCGGGGTCAGCGAGGCTTCAAGGTCGACGGCGCGAACGTGCAGCGCCTGCCATTCCTTCGCCGCCGATTTCAGCAATCCCGGCGCGCCCGCGGCGCTGGGCGAACCACTGGTTGCGCCGTCAAAGCCAAAGGCACCGCCCATGTTGGATCCGGACAGCACGAAACCCCCCGGCGTCTCTGCCAGTTGCGCACCAACCGCGTTCAGCACCGAGTAGAGCGTGCGCAGATCACCGTCCACCGCGGCTTCCCAATCGCCAGCCGACATCCCGGCCTGGCGCGCGCGCGCGGTCAGGGGCCAGACGTGGAACAGCCCGCCCAAAGGTGTCTCCGCCCCGGCAAGAGCCGCGCGAATGCCGGCATCCTCCAGCGTCGTGATCCGAAGGACCGCGGCCCCCGCGGCCTCGATCCGGGCCGCCAGCAGGTCGCCCACCTGCCCCTCCGGGCCGGTCACGGCATAGGTCAGGCCCGCGACCAGCGCCTTTTTGGGCGTTGGGGCCGCCACCCGGCGCGGCACCATGACATAGCGGCCATGCCAATCGGTCAGGTCCTGACGCCCGGCCTCCGACAGGGCAGGCGCCGCCACCGGCGCCGTGAACTCCGCCACGACCTCCATGAACCGCGCGATGATCCCGTCCACCGTCCGCTCGCGCGACACAGGGCCCATCCGCTCCTGCGCCGCCTCGCCGGCATCCTTCAGCCATTGCGTCCGCAACTCGCCCAGGATCTCGACCCGCTTGATCGAGTCGATCCCGAGGTCCGCCTCCAGGTCAAGCTTCGGGTCCAGCATCTCGGGCGGATAACCCGTCCGCTCGGCGATCAGCGACAGCAGCGACGCCGTCACCGCGTCCGCGCCGATGGCCGGGGCCGCAGGGGCCGCGGCAGCAACAGCCGCCGTCGCCAAGGCAGGCGCCGCCACCGGCGCCGCGAACTCCGCCACGACCTCCATGAACCGCGCGATGATCCCGTCCACCGTCCGCTCGCGCGACACAGGGCCCATCCGCTCCTGCGCCGCCTCGCCGGCATCCTTCAGCCATTGCGTCCGCAACTCGCCCAGGATCTCGACCCGCTTGATCGAGTCGATCCCGAGGTCCGCCTCCAGGTCAAGCTTCGGGTCCAGCATCTCGGGCGGATAACCCGTCCGCTCGGCGATCAGCGACAGCAGCGACGCCGTCACCGCGTCCGCGCCGATGGCCGGGGCCACAGGGGCCGCCGCAGCAACAGCCGCCGTCGCCAAGGCAGGCGCCGCCACCGGCGCCGCGAACTCCGCCACGACCTCCATGAACCGCGCGATGATCCCGTCCACCGTCCGCTCGCGCGACACAGGGCCCATCCGCTCCTGCGCCGCCTCGCCGGCATCCTTCAGCCATTGCGTCCGCAACTCGCCCAGGATCTCGACCCGCTTGATCGAGTCGATCCCGAGGTCCGCCTCCAGGTCAAGCTTCGGGTCCAGCATCTCGGGCGGATAACCCGTCCGCTCGGCGATCAGCGACAGCAGCGACGCCGTCACCGCGTCCGCGCCGATGGCCGGGGCCGCAGGGGCCGCGGCAGCAACAGCCGCCGTCGCCAAGGCAGGCGCCGCCACCGGCGCCGCGAACTCCGCCACGACCTCCATGAACCGCGCGATGATCCCGTCCACCGTCCGCTCGCGCGACACAGGGCCCATCCGCTCCTGCGCCGCCTCGCCGGCATCCTTCAGCCATTGCGTCCGCAACTCGCCCAGGATCTCGACCCGCTTGATCGAGTCGATCCCGAGGTCCGCCTCCAGGTCAAGCTTCGGGTCCAGCATCTCGGGCGGATAACCCGTCCGCTCGGCGATCAGCGACAGCAGCGACGCCGTCACCGCATCCGCGCCAATGGCCGGGGCCGCAGGGGACGCGGCAGCAACAGCCGCCGTCGCCAAGGCAGGCGCGGGTGCCACGGGCGGAACGACAGGCGCTGCAACAGCCGGGGCCGCTACGGGCGCAGGTGTCGCAGGCGGCGTCATCGCTGGTATTTGCGGCATCGGCGCGACCTGCCCGGTCGCAGCCCCCGGTGCGATCGCCGATCCGGCCCCCGATCCGATCCAGGACAGCATCACCTCGCGGTGGCTTTGCAGGAATTGCTGCATCAGCGCCTGATGCCGCGCCAGCACGGCGGCCGTTTCAGGTGACGCAGCGGGTTGTGCCACCACGGGCGCAGGCGTCGGCGCGGGTGGCTGTGTTGCAACCGGGGCGGCCGCAGGCGTCTGCGCGGGCGGAGCCGCGACAGGGTCTTCCTCGATGCGGGCGGCAAAGCCGCGCCGCGCGGGCGCACCGCCGGCCGGACGGGCATTCGCCGCGTCCACCTTCCACAGCATCTTGGAAACCTCGGGCGCAGGCACGGCCCACCCTTCGACATCCAGCCCCGGCTCTGCCCGGCTGTCGAACAGCCTGCCCAGAGACAGCGGCAGACCGGCCGCGGCAGCCGCCGCCAGCGCGGTCAGAAGCTGCTGCACACCGCCGCGCGATTTCACGTCCGTCGACACCGCGACGTGCGGCGCATCGCCAAGGATGCGACCGGCGAGGCGCGTCAGAACCGATCCCGGCCCCACCTCGATGAAAAGCCGTGCGCCGCGCTCGTGCATCGCGGCGACGCCACCCATGAAGTCCACCGGCGACACAAGGTGACGTGCCAGTTGTGCCTTCACCGCGTCCGCCTCGTCCGGATAGGGCGCGGCGGTCTCGTTCGAGATCACCGGCATCCCCGGCACGCCCACCGGCGCCTCGTCAAGCGCCCCGGCAAGCAGGTCGCGCGCCGGTGCCACGCACTCGGAATGGAAACCACAGGCCACGGGAAGGCGCGTGCCCGAAAGCCCCGCGGCCCCGAGCACCTCTGCCGCCCGCTCGATCGCGGGCGTCGGCCCGGCGATGACGGTCTGATCGGGGGCGTTCAAGTTGGCCAGCGTTATGCCGTCCACGCCCGCCACCGCGTCGCGCACCGCGCCCGCGCCGGCACTGACCGCGATCATCGCGCCCAGGTCGTCGCCGCCGGTCCGCACGATGGCATCACCCCGCGCAAAGGCCAGGCGCACCAGCGTGTGCGCGTCGAACGCGCCCGCCGAATGCAGCGCGGTGTATTCGCCAAAGCTGTGGCCCGCCGCCTGCCCGGCGGTCAGGCCCAGCCCGCGCAGGATGTCCAGCATTCCCGCGGACACCGCGCCGATGGCCGGCTGCGCCACATTGGTGGCCTTCAGCGCCTCGGCCTGCGCGGCGGCTTCGGCCTCGTCCAGCGTCGGCCGGGGCCAGATCAGCTCGCCCAGCGGTGCGGGGGTTCCGTCCGCGATGGTCCGGCCAGCCTCTTCGACAGCCGCACGCAGGGCCGGGAAGGTCATCGCCAGATCGGCGCCCATGCCGGGGTATTGCGACCCCTGGCCGGGGAAGAGAAACGCCACCTCACCGGCCGTCAGCGGTTGCCCAAGCGACACGAAAGCGCCGCGAACATCCACCTGACGCAGGTCGGGCTGCGCGGGATCTATCTGGTCCGCCACCGCAGACAACCGCTCCGCGGCCTCGGCCAGCGACCCGGCCACCAGCGCAAGGCGCGCCCCGGCGCCAGCATCGAACCGCGCGGCAAGGCTCGCGGCCACGTCGGCCATGCGCACATGGCCCGGCAGCCCGGCAAGACCGGCGGCGGCCCGTGTGACCGCCTCTTTCAGCGCGCCTGCATCGGCGGCCGAGATCACGAACAATTCATGCCCCCAGTTGCGGCGGAAAGGTTCCTGGTGGCGGGGCAGATAGCCGCCCTCGTACTCCTCCAGCACCGCGTGAAAGTTGGTGCCACCGAAGCCGAAGGCACTGACACCAGCGCGGCGCGGCGTGTCGCCGTGGCGCAGCCACGGGCGCGCCTCGGTCATCACGTAGAACGGGCTTTCCGGGAAGTTCGCCGTCGGGTTCGGCACTTCGACGTTCAGCGTCGACGGCAGCACCCGGTGATGCAGCGCAAGCGCCATCTTGGCGATGCCCGCGCAGCCCGCCGCCGCCTTCGTGTGCCCGATCATCGACTTGACCGATCCGACACCGCAAAACTGCCGGTCCTCGCGCGCATTGGCGAACACCGCCGACAGGCTTTCGATCTCGGTCCGGTCGCCCACGACCGTGCCCGTGCCATGCGCCTCGACGGCGCCGACCGTGGCCGGAGAGATCCCGGCGCGGTCATAGGCGCGGCGCAGCGTTTCCTGCTGACCCTCTGCCCGCGGCGCGGTCAGCGACAGGTCGCGTCCGTCGGACGCCCCGGCCACCCCGCGCAGCACGGCATAGATACGGTCGCCCGCGCGCTCGGCCTGGTCGAGCGGACGCAGCACCATCGTGGCCAGCCCCTCGGAAATGGCGATACCGTCGGCGCCCGCGTCGAAGGTGCGGCAGCGGCCGCGCGGGCTTAGCGCGCGGGTCTTGGCGAAGGCAAGGAAGTCGAACGGGTTCTGGAAACTGTCGGCACCGCCGACGATCGCCATGTCCGCCGCACCGTTCTCGATCTCGCGCGCGGCCATCATCACGGCGGCCAGCGACGACCCGCAGGCCGCATCGACGGTGAAATTCACGCCACCGAGGTCAAAGCGGTTGGCGATCCGCCCCGCGATCACGTTCAGCAGGATGCCGGGGAAACTGTCCTCGGTCCACTCCGGCAGGCGGCTTTCGGCAAGCTCCGACATGGACCCGTCTATTGCCGGCAGCGAAGAGCGCACGGCATAGCGCTGGCCCAGCGGCCCCGCACCGCCACCGACACCGATGATGACGCACGTGCGCCGCCGCAAGTCGGGGTCCGGGATCTGACCGTCCTTGAAGCCCGCGTTCTCCAGCGCCTGCCGCACCACTTCGAGCGCCAGCAGTTGCAGCGGCTCGATCGAGGGCATCGAGTTCGGCGGTATGCCATAGCGGATCGGGTCGAAATCGATCTCGTCGAGGAAACCGCCCCAGCGCGAATAGGTCTTGTCGGGCGCGTTGCGGTCGGCATCGTAATAGCGCCGCCAGTCCCAGCGCCGCTCTGGCACCTCCTGAATGGCGTCCACCCGGTCCAGGATGTTCTCCCAGTAGGCCGAAAGGTCCGCAGCGCCCGGCAGGATGGTGCCAAGCCCGGTGATGGCGATGCGGGCGCCGGGCCCTTCCACGGCCCGCGCCGGGGACGACACCTCGCCCTGGGGCGCAAAAGCTGCCAGCCGGTCCTGCGATCCGGTGCACACATCCGCGTGCAGCGCCTCGATGGTCATCGGGCGGTCGTGCAGGCTGGCCACCTGTCCGATCATGTAAAGCCCGCGCTCTATCTGCTCGGTTTCCGGTACGGCGATCAGCTTGGACGCCCCGTCGACCTTTCCATATTCCGGATTGCGGTCCATCCCCTTGGACGCGATCCGCGACCGGCCCACGTTGAAATGCTCCAGCGTGTCCTTGATGTGCTCGGGGTCCTGCTGTTCGGCACGCATCCGCGCCTTTTCCGCATAGAACTCCTGCACGATTGGGCTTTCCACCACGCGCGTCGCGTGGCCGACCCCCGATTCCAGAAGCCGCGTCGCCTTGGCCTCCAGCGCAAGACGCTGGTAGCCCTCAAGCACCGCTCCTGCGGCCACGGCCTCTTCCGTCAGGATATAGGCGGTGCCGATCAGCGCGCCGATCTTGACGCCCTTCGCCGTCAGCGGCGCGGCCAGCGTCGCAACCATGGCCGCAGACACGTCATCGTGCAGCCCCCCGGCGAACAGGATCTCCAGATCGTCGGCGCGCCCGTCGCCATAGTGGTCCAGGATCGCGTCGACGGCTTGCTGCCAAAGCACCGCGCTCGACCGCGGGCCGACATGACCGCCGCATTCACGCCCCTCGAAGATGAAGCGCCGGGCGCCCGATTGCAGGAAAAGCTTCAACAGCCCCGGCGAGGGTACGTGCAGATAGGTGGGTATGCCGTCGCGTTCCAGCCCCAGCGCCTGCTCGGGGCGGCCGCCCGCGATCAGTGCAAACTTCGGCCTGCGCTTGGCGATCACGTCCATCTGTTCGGCGCGCAGCGCCTCATCGACAAAACCCAGGATGCCAACGCCCCAAGGCCGGTCGCCAAGCATCTCGGCCGTTTCGGCCACCAGCGTGTCGGCCTCGTCGCGGCGCATCAAGGCCAGCGCAAGGAAGGGCAGCGCCCCGCCTTCGGCCACGGCCAGCGCAAATTCCGCCCGGTCGCTGACCCGCGTCATCGGCCCCTGCACGATCGGATAGCGGGTGCCAAGCACCTCGGCCAGCGGCCCGCCCTCGGCAAGCGCGGCGGCGCGCGCGGCTTCCTTCGGGTGGGCGTCCACTGCATGCGCAATGGCGTCAAGCACCCGGCCCGTGCGCCCGAACCGGCGTGCAAGCCCCGCCGCAAAGGCCGCGTCCTGTCCGGTCAGCCAGACCGAGCCGTCAGGATCGGTCAGATCGACCGCCGCGTCGACCGCGGCCGGCAGCTGCGCCAATGTCTCGCCCGCCCGGTCCAGCGCCTGAAGCGCCTCGGGCACGTCCCGCTGCGTGCGCGAGAAGATGCGGATCGGCCGCGCCCCGTCGGCGCCCAGAAGATAGGTCTCACTGCCATCCATCCGCGCCAAAGTGGCCGCCAGACGCCCCGACACGGACGATTCCTCGGTCAGTGCCAGTTGCCAGTCGAGAACGACCCCGATCGCACCGGCCACACGCAGCGCCGCGGCGGTTTCCAGTGACACGCCGCCCTGCGCCAGCACCGGCAGGCCGCCCGCGGCAACCAGCCGCTGCACCAGCAGGAACGCGGTCTCGTCGCCGACCGTGCCTCCCGCCTCGTGCCCCTTGGCAACCAGCAGGTCGGCCCGCGCGGCCTCTGCGGCCAGTGCCTCCTCGGCGTCGCGCACCTCGACCGCGACCGAGATCGCCGCCGACATCTCGCGAAGCGCCGTCACCGCGGCGGAAAGATCCTCCCCCGCAACCGGCACAAGCACCGCAACGGGCATCTCAGCAAGAACGGCGTCGTTGGATTGGGCCAGCGCGACGGCCTGCCCCGGGCGCAAGCGCAGCCCCCAGGATCCGCGCGCCTTTTGCGCCATCCGGGCAACCGCGCCCTGCGCGGCAGGATCCATGATGCTGGCATACTCGATGTCCAGAAGTCCGGTAAAGCCGGCGCGGCTTGCCGCGATCGGCACCCCGCAATCGAGTGTGTTGGCCACGCTGGCCGCCCAAACCTGAAACGCGCGCTTTGTATTATCCATCTCATCCAACCAATCGGCGCGCCGACGACGGCGCCAAACGAACACCTAATAAGCCGCCCATGCACAGCCAAGGCCGTGCAAGTGCCGCCCTACTGGAATCCTGCCCGGAAAACGTTCACATCCGCGCCTCAGGATCCTCTTTTTCCAACGTCTCTAAACAGTTCGCCCCGGGACTACCACGACCAACTGCCCAGTTTCATGAAGGTCAGCGTACAGGCTCGGCTTGCGGCGCAAAGTGACCGAAGTCACAAGAAGTTGCCCAAATTGTCAGCAGTTGGACAAGCCGACAACGGTCTGGCGGCGTGTTTTCGCCCAGTCCGGCGGTAGCTGCACCGGGCCGTCACGCCATCGCCACCAAGGGCAAACCAGAGCGTCCCGTTGATTTCCCGACTGGCGACAATGCGTCATCCAACCCATGATTTCACGCGCCAGACACACAAGTTCCAGAGATCACGGCGCCGCAATTTGACCCATCCGGCCCTTGCAGGGCAGTGTTCCGGCCGGGGGCATGGTGCGTCACCGGACGGGGGTCCGACGCACGCCAAGGGGATAGTGTGTTGCTCAGTTCCGAATATACGCCAGCCTTGGGCGAACCACAGGCATCCGCGCGGTTTCCGATTGCGCCCGCTCAGCGGCCGTTCTGGTTCTCGGAAACCGCCGATCCCGGCACACCGTCCAATACCATTTCCGTGCGCTGGGAACTACGCGGTCCGATTCGCGCCTCCGACATCGAGGCCGGGCTTCAGGCGATCGTCGCCCGACACGAGATCCTGCGCACCCGTTTCCTCGAAATCGACGGATCCCCCGCGCAAGAGGTCCTCTCGCACGCGCCCTTCCGTCTTGCGCATCTCGATATCCGCAACATCCCCGCCCCCGATCAGGACGCCCGGATCGCCCGCATCGAACGCGAGCTTTGCGGCAAGGGCTTCGACCTGTCGACCCCCTGCCCGATGCGCGTGACGCTGGTCCAGACCGCACCGGACCGGGCCGCCATCCTGATCGTGGTTCACCATGCCGTGTTCGACGGTTTCTCGATCCGTGTCCTCGGCGCAGAACTCGGTGGCTTCCTTGCCGCCCGGGCAGAGGGCCGCGACTGGACGCTGCCCGACCTGGAGTTGCAATACGGCGACTACGCGCTCTGGCGCGAGGCGTGCGCCCGCACACCTGACCACGCCGAGCATCAGGCGTTCTGGCACAACCGGCTTGCGGATGCCCCCTATCTGGAATTGCCACCCGATCGCCCTCGCACGGCACCGCGCAAGACCAAGGGCGGGCGACTGGTTCGTCCGCTCGGCGCCGCCTTCGAGACCGGGCTGGAGACCGCCGCCCGCCGCCATGGCGTGTCGGGCTTCGCACTTGGCGCTGCCGCTGTCGCCGCCGCGCTGCACGGGCAGACCGGCGGCACCGATCTCGTTTTCGGCACACCTGTGGCCGGACGCACGGAATCCGACCTCGAACCGCTGATCGGCGCCTTCATCAATACGCTTGTCCTGCGGCTTGCGGCGAACCCCGGCGACACGCTGGACGACCTGATCCGCGCCACCGGCAGCGATGTGGCCGAGGCCCTTTCGCACGGGTCCCTGCCCTTCGACGAAATCTGCGCCCAGGCGGGCCAGCGGCGCGATCCGACGCGAATGCCGCTGGTGTCGGTCCTCTTCACGCTGCAACGGGTATTTCTCGAGGAACGGGACTACGGTCCGTTCCGGCTGATCTCGATGCCCTCGCAGATGCCCGGTGTGCTCTATGACCTCAACATCCAGATCCTTGGCCGCACGGCAGGCTGGGCACTGACGATCGACTACAACGCCGCCCTTTACGAGGCCGACACGGTCGCACGCCTCGCCGACGCCATTCAGGTGGCGCTGGACGCTGCCCTGTCGGACCCGTCCGCGCCACTGACCAGCCTTGCGAGCGCCGCCGCCGATGTCCCCGCCGCGACACAAGACCCGATGGCGGCATCGGGGGCCGCGCCCGTCGCTGTGCCCGTCGCTGCGCCCGACGCTGTGCCCGACGCTGCGCCCGTCCCAGCCGCCGTACCGGCGCAGCTGCGCAAACGCATCGCCGAGGTCTGGTCCGACATTCTCGCGCTGCCCACGCATGAGGTCGAAGGGGATTTCTTCGATCTCGGCGGCCAGTCGATTCTGGCCCTGCGCATGTTGTCTTCCGTTGAAAACCGGCTGGGCGTCCGCCCCGGTGTATCCGACTTCTTCGCCGATCCCACGCTCGACGGGTTCACCCGCCGCGTCGCGACGCTGCTGACGGCCCCCGAAGCCGAAGCTGCGCCGGAGAGCTTGTGGCAGGTGCTGACCCTGCGCGAAGGTCCGGCGACAGGACCCGCGGTGGTCTCGCTCAACCAGCCGTTCCTCTATCGCAACATGGCGCTCGCTATCGACACGGACGTGCCGGTTGTGAACCTGCACATTCCCGGGCCCGAAGCACTTGCACAGCAGGGCGCGACCGATCTGGACACGGTCGCCGCCGCGGCCGCGGACCAGCTTGCCGCCTTGCTGCCCGGCCGCCCGCTCATTCTTGCCGGGCAGTGCGCTGACGGCGTCATCGCACTGCGTCTGGCGCAACGGCTGGCGCGCGCGGGAACCCAAGTCGAGGCGCTCGTGATGATCGACAGCTGGGCGCCCGACTGCGTCACGGGCCGGCGGCGACTGCGCACGCGGCTGCGGCGCTGGGGGCACTACCTGCGGCGCGCCCTGCGCGGTCAGGCCGGTATCGTCCAGACCATGTCAAAGCACGGGGGCCTTCGGCGCCTTCTCGAACGCACGGGTCACGTGGCCCCGCCGACAGAGGTGGAACGCAAGGCCCGTGCCGCGAATGTCCGCCTCGCGGGAATGCTGCGCACAGAGCCCTTTGATCCCTACGAGGGGCAGGTGCTGCTCTTCGCCACCGAAAGCCAGTCCCGCCGGGCCGAGGCGATGCTGTTTGGCTGGAAGGACAAGCTGCCCGCCGACACCCCGGTCTATACCCTGTGCGGCTGGCACGAGGATGCCCTGCTCGAACACGGCTTTCTCCGCGTGGCCGAAGTCATCGACGCGCGCCTGCGCCGGATGACCTGACGCGCGGCCACGCCGCCTCGGGACCGCGGACGCACCGGCCTCAGGGCAAGACCGTCATCACGACGGCGGACGGCGTCGCCGGTCCGGAATGCACCGTGATCCGCGCCGCCTGCGGCCTGTCTTCAAGATGCGGGTCGCCACCGCCGTTCATGTTCCGCGCCAGTCTGGGAAAGCTGGACCCGGTCACATGCAGCCGCAAACGGCTTCCCGCCGCGACGTGCCAGGCGATATCGGGCAGCACGACCTCTATTTCCGTCACCTCTCCGGGCGTCAGTAGCGCAGGCGCCCCCACACCGCCACGATAGCGCAGCCGCAGCCCCGCCTCCGACACTGTCAGCGACCGGCCGTCGGGTGTCGCCTCTGTCAGACGCACGACAAGGTCGGTGTCGGGCACATCCGCCGACACCCAAAGCCGCGCCCGGATCTGCCCGGCCAGCGTGACCGGCGTCTCAAGCGGCGCCGACGTATAGACAAGCACGTCGCCGCGTCGCTCGATCGGCGTCTGGTCCACGGGCCCCGCGCGGGTGGCCGGATCGCCGGTACAGCAGATCGCCCCGCCCAACGCCGGGACGGGATCGGCGGGGTCCGACACGAAGCTGCGCGCGCCGTCCTCCGCCGCGTCCCCGGGAACCAGCGCCGACTCCGCCAGACGCAGCGTCATCGCGCGGGCGCCCCCGGGCGGCCATGTGTCGGATCGCAGCCAGCGGTCCTGTCGCATCACGTAAACGGTATAGGCAGGCAGGTCTGGGGCGGGCACGCCGCGCAGGCTGGCATCCATGAACAGGGCATAGACCGCGTCCATGTCCAGCGCCGCGACCGGATCCACGGGCACATCCCCCACCGCGCCCCGGACGAAGGGCCCCTCAAGGTCACAATGGGTGCCCGGCGAGATCAGCACACGCGGGGCCGGCCCGTTGCCGGCCAGCACGCCCGCAATCGCCAGGGTCGACCGCAGCGCCGGGTCGAACCAGGTGTCCGCGATCAGGGTGGGCGCGTCGATGCGCGCGCTGTCGTCCAGATAGCCCCAGTCAGAGAACAGACCCGGCGTTGTCAGCCCATCCAGCAACGCCTCGTAATCCGTGGGATCGTCGCGCCAGCGCGCCACCGCATCCCGGACCGGCAGCGCCCGCAGCGCTGCGAAATGGTCAACCTGCGGCCGCGCCATCGCGTCGGCGGTCTTGCCGCCGAACTGGCTGAACCATCCGAACGCGGCGGCCAGCGTGGGGATGCCGCCCTCAAACATGCCGAAATACCCGTGCACGTCCGCGGCCGCCCCCACCGCGCCGCCCGCACCGATCGGGATCATCGCGCCCAGCGCCGGATGGCCGCGCGTGCCCAGCATCAGCTGCACCTCGCCCAGCGCCGAACAGCCGATGGTGCCCACGCGTCCGTTCGACCAGTCCTGCGACGCGATCCAGTCAAGTGTCGCCGCGCCGTCCCCCTTCGCCTGCGGATAGGGGGCAAACACGCCCTCCGAACCGTGCCGCCCGCGCATGTCCTGCACCACGACCGCATAGCCGCGCGGCAGGAAAAGCCGCATCCAGCGCCACACCTCGAAATAGGATCTCTTGCCATAGGGCAGCCGCACCAGAACCGCGGGCCGCGGGCGGGCGTCCCCCCGCGGCAGATAGACATCGGTGGCAAGCCGCACCCCGTCGGGCATCCCGACCATGGCGCTGCCGACAGCCCGCCGTGCATCGGCCGCACGCAATACTTGCCTCACATGCACTTCGGCCTTCAGGGCCGCGATCGCGGCCTCGCCCGGCGCCGTCCGTTCGGCCACCCAGATCAGGCCCAGTCCCGCGAAGGCCGCCATCAACAGGACCGCAAGCGCCTTCATGCCGATTCCCGCACTGGAAGGTTGCGCGTCCGGTTGCCAATCCCCGCCGGCTGGGTCAGCAAAGGCGCATGGCGTTCGACATCGACCTCTGGCTTTGGCGCCTCGACCCGCCCGCGCCCCGCGTTGCAGAACTTGCCGCGCACCTGACCGCGGCCGAGACCACGCGCGCCGCGCGCTTTCTCCGTCCCGAAGGCCGCGCGGCCTTTCGGGTCGCACGCGGCCGCCTGAGAGAGATACTGGCCAGCTATACCGGGGGCGCACCCGACGCCCTGCGCTTTGGCGAGAACGCGTGGGGCCGCCCCGACCTGCCCGGCGGGCCCGCATTCAACCTCAGCCATGCGGCGGGATGGGCAGCGCTGGCGGTCTCGCCCGCGCCCCTGGCGCTCGGCATCGACATCGAAGGCCAGCGCACGATCGAACCCGCAGTGGCCGAACGCTTCTTTTCGCCCGCCGAACGCCGCGACCTGGACACGCTGCGCGGCCCTGACTGGGACGCCGGGTTCTTCCGCTGCTGGACACGCAAGGAGGCGCTCTTGAAAGGCAGCGGCGAGGGCCTGTCGCTTCCGCTGCACGGCTTCGACGTCACGCTGACACCGGGCGCTCCGGCGCGCATCGTGGCCAGCCGGATCCCCCAGCTGGTGCCGCAAAACTGGACGCTTCTGCATCTCGACCTTCACCCCACCTTCGTCGGCGCGCTGGCGGTCGAGGCCAGGGACACGCCGGTCAACCTGCGCGTTCGCGAGGGGCAGATTCCCCTCGCGAACGCCTGATCCGGGTCAGGACGCGCGCGCAGCCCCTCGCATCGCGCCTGCCCGGAACGACTTCAGCGACGGACGCTGCGGTCCCGCCTCGCCCCGCCCGTCGGCAAAGGCCGCCAGCGCCCGGATCGAACCGTGCTGCAATACGTCCCGCGCCTCCAGCCCCAGCCCGGCATCCAGCATCCGCGCCGCGATGCGGAACACGTCCAGGCTGTCGGCGCCCAGCGCGAACACTGTGTCCGTCACCGACAGCGACGCCTGCCCCAGCACCTCGGACCAGATCGCGGTCAGCCGTCGCTCTGTCTCGGTCGCAGGCCCCTCGACCGGGCGCAACGACTGCACCGGTGCGGCCACCTCGGGATCGGGCAGGGCCTTGCGGTCCAGCTTTCCGTTTGCCGTGCGCGGCAGCGCCGACAGAGGCACCCAGGCCTGCGGCACCATGTAGTCGGGCAGTTGCGCCGCAAGGGCGCGGGACAGATCGGCCGCCTGCGGGCGCTGGCCCTCTTCCGGCACGACATATCCAACAAGCGCGGCCTGTCCGTTTGCCCGCGCCCGCACCTCGACCGCGCAGGCGGCGATACCGGGAAACGCGCGCAGCCGTGCCTCGATCTCTTCCAGCTCGATGCGGAAACCGCGCAGCTTGATCTGCCGGTCCTTGCGCCCAAGCACCCGGATCTGGCCATCCGCCAGCCGCACCGCCATGTCGCCCGTGCGGTAAAGCCGCTGCGGCACACCGCCCAGCGTCACCTCTCGGAACGCCGCCGCCGTCAGGTCCGCGCGCCCGAAGTACCCGGTCGCCAGCCCGGCGCCGCCGATGTTCAGCTCGCCCGGCACGCCAGCCGGCACGGGCCGGGCGTGGGCGTCGAGCACGTGCAGCGTGGTGTTGGCAATCGGCGCGCCGATGGTGATGGCACCGCCCGGCCGCAACTGCCGCACCGCCGACCAGACCGTGGTCTCGGTCGGCCCGTACATGTTCCAAAGCTCGGCACCGCCTGCCATGAGACGCTCTGCCAGATCGGCGCCGATCGGCTCTCCTCCGGCCATGATCTTCAGCCCCGGCCCCGGCTCGAACCCGGCTTCCAGCAGCATCCCCAGCAGCGTCGGTGTCGATTGCAGGTGGGTAAACCCCTCGCTCCGCAACCGCCGGACCATGGCGAACCCGTCCAGCACCTCTTTGCGGCTGGCCACAACGGTGGTGCCGCCGGTAACAAGCGGCAGGAACATCTCCAGCACCGCGATGTCGAACATCACCGTGGTCACCGCCAGGATCCGGTCCCCGGGGCCAAAGCCCGGCGTCTCGGCCATCGACTGAAGGAAATTCACCATGGCGCGCATCGGCACTTCGACCCCCTTGGGCGTGCCGGTAGAGCCGCTGGTGAAGATCACGTAGGCCGCCGCCCCGGGGTCCTGTGTCACCGGGGCCGGCACGCCGCCATCGGCGACCGCCTCCAGCGTTGTGTGCGGCAGGTCCAGATCGCCCGCGAACGCGGCCGTTTCCTCGCAATCGGTCAGCAGAAGCGCCGCCTCGGCCGTCTCGATGATGCTGCACAGCCGTGCCTTGGGCTGGGTCGGATCCAGCGGCACATAGGCATGTCCCGCCTTCAGCACACCCAAAAGCGCCACGGGCATGTTCACCCCGCGCGGCACCGCCACTGCAACCCTCTGGCCACGCCCCGGCAACAGCCGCTGCAGATGCGCCGCGATGGCGTCGGTGCGCGCCTCCAGCCCGGCATAGCTCAGCGTCCCATGCCCGTTTGCCACGGCCATGGCGTCGGGCCGCAGCCGCGCCTGCCGCGCCACAAGCTCCACCAGCCCGGCACCGTCCCAGTCCCGCGCCGTCGCGTTCAGCCCGCCGTCCAGCGCCGACTCCTGCCGCGCGGTCATCATCGGCAGTGCCTCGATCGCGCGATCGGGGTCCTCGGCCAGCGACGCCAGCAGCGTCACATAGTGATCCACCCAGCGCGCCACCGTATCCGCATGGAACAGCAGGCTGTTGTAATCCACGTCGATCCGCAGCCCGTCGGACCCCTCTGCCACGTTGACGAACAGGTCGAAATTCACTGCTGCCTTGGGATTGGGCGCCATCGACAGGGTCAGCCCCGCCGCCAGGGCCGGCTCGGGCAGGCGTTCAAGGTTGAACTGCACCTCGGTCAGCGGCAGCCGCGTCAGCCCGCGCGGCACCTCCAGCTCGTGCACCAGCCGGCCCAGCGTGACACCGCCATGATCGAACGCCTCCAGCACGGCAGCACTGGCGCGCCTCAGATGCGCCGCCGCCGGTTCCGCGGGATCGAAGGGCGCGCGCATCGGCAGGAAGTTCACGCAATGGCCCACCAGCCCCTGCCCGGCCTCCATCTGCCCCGCGGTCGGCACCGCCAGCACCACGTCCGACGCGCCCGACAAACGGCCAAGCGTCATCTGCAACCCGGCAAACAGCGTCGCGAACAGCGTCGCGCCGTTGCGTCCGCCGGTCTTGCGCAGGGCCCGCATCGCATCTGCCCCCACATGGGCCGTGTAGGTCCCGCCGTCCCAAGTCTTCACGGCCGGGCGTGGCCTGTCCGTGGGCAGGTCGGGCAGGTCGGGGATGTCGGCGTATCGCGCGCGCCAATGGGCCAGCACCTCGGGGGCCGGGGCAAGCCCGGCTTGCGTCAGGGCATGGCGGGCAAACGACGGCGCCGGTGGCAAGCCAGCCTGACGCCCCTCTGCCCCGGCGGCATAAAGCACGGCAAGGTCATCAAAAAGCACGCCCATGGCCCACCCGTCGCAGACGATGTGATGGGCGGTGAAGACCAGCACATGCCGCTCGGCCGCCAACCGCACCAACGCGATGCGGAACGGCCAGTCTTCCGCCAGATCGAACGGCAACGCCGCGTCATCCGCCAGCAGGGTCTGAAGCTCTGCCTGCGCGTCCGCGCCGCCAGACAGGTCATGCCTTGCGATTTCGGGCACGGCAGCCGGCAAGACCGCGAAATGCGCCCCCGACCGGTCGAACCGCAGCCGCAGCGCATCGTGGCGCGCGACCAGCGCCGCCAGCGCGCGCGCCAGCGCGGCCTCGTCCAGCGCCCCTTCCAGCGTGATCGACACGCTTTCGTTGAAGCTTGCGGCAGCGGCGTCACCCATCTGATGCGCCATCCAGATTTCCCGCATGTTGTCGGTCAGCGGCACCTGGGCAGGCAGATCAGCCGCGGACCCTGACGGGGCCGCAACGGTCGCGAGGGCGGCCACAGGGGCCGCCACGGGCGCCGCCACATCCACCGCCCGCTCGGGCGCCAGGATGCCCACCGCCTGCACCTCGTCCAGCGACGCGGCAAAGGCATCGGCCACCGCGCGGCACTCTGCCTCGCCGTGCTGCGTGGTCAGGAAGCCGCAGAACCCGTCCAGCACATGCACGCCGCGCAGCCGCATCAGCGGGTAAAGCAGGCTCGCCCGCGGGTCATGCGCCGTGGTCTTCAGCACATGCCAGCTGGAATAGTTCTCGATCAGGTCCGGCAGCCCGCGCGCCTCCAGCGCGCCGCGCATCTCGCCGGCCAGCGCCGCCGACCGCGCCGCGGTCTCTACCCAAAGACGGTCGCCTTCGGCCTCCATATGCGCCAGCGTGGCATCGACCGCCGCGATCACCAGCGGATGCCGCACGAAGGTGCCGGCAAAGAAGGTGGGCGCGGTCTCGGGCGTGCTGTCATCGCCATAGGCCCACGCGCCGCCGTCCAGCGCATCCATGAAGCGCGCATCCCCGGCCAGAACGCCCACCGGCATCCCGCCGCCCACGACCTTGCCATAGGTCGCCATGTCGCCCTGGATGCCCCAGACCCCCTGCATCCCGCGCGGCCCGGTGCGGAAGCCCGTCACCACCTCGTCCATCACCAGCGCCGCGCCGCCCTCGGCGGTCAGCCCGCGCAGCGCGCGCACGAAATCCTCGGGCCGGTGGGCGGGATGGCGGCTTTGCACCGGCTCGACCACCACGGCGGCGATGTCGGCCATGTTGGCGCGGATCCAGTCAAGCGAGGCCGCGTCGCCATAGCCCAGCACCGCCATGTTCGACAGACCGCTGCGCGGAATGCCCGGCGCGATGGGCAGCGCGTCGGGGCTGTCGCCGCGCGTGCGCGCCTTGACCAGAACCTCGTCGAACTGGCCGTGATAGTCGTTGCGGAAGACCACGACCTTCTGCCGCCCGGTAACCGCGCGCGCGAGCCGCATTGCGGCCATCACCGCCTCGGAGCCGGTGTTGCAGAAGGTGACGCGCGCATGGCCCGTCATCGCGGCAAAGCGTTCGGCCACCGGCCCAGCCATGTCGGCCTGCGGCCCGATGGGAAAGCCGCGTTCCATCTGTCGCGTGACCGCCTCGGTCACGAAGTCGGGCGAGTGGCCGAAGGCCGTCTGCCCGAAGCCGTTCACCATGTCGACGAACCGGTTGCCCTCGGCATCCTCGATCCAGGCGCCCTTTGCGCGGGCGGCGACGACCGGAAAGACAAGCTCCTTCCACTCCTGCCGATAGCCGGCCACCGTGCGCGGATCGGCGTGCGTGGCACGGTATCTCTGGGTGTGCGCCTTGCTTTGCGCAAAGCGCTCGCCATAGCGCCGGGCAAGATCGCGGGCAAAGGCCAGCTGTGCGTCGCTGAGCGTCGCATCGCCCAGCACGGGCGCACGCCCCACGCGGAACCCGCGCGGCGCCTCGTCCTCTGCGGGGTCGGCGGCGGGCCGCTCCACCGCTGGCGCGGCCACGGGTGCCGGGACCGTCGCAGGCACCGCAGCGACGGGCGCCGCAGCGGGCACCGGCGCGGCACCGCCCCCACCCAGCGCCGCAAGCTGGTCGCGGAACATTGCCTGCATCGCGTCCATCTGCCGCGCGATCACCCCTTCGAGGCCCGCCGCGGGCATGGCCCGAGCCGCCTGAAGCACCGGCGCGGCCACCACCGGCGCGGGCTGCGCGACGGGAGCGACGACATTGGCAGGCGCGGGCGCCGGGGCGGTCTCCACCACTTCCGCCGGCATCTCGGCGTCGAGATGCGCCGCCAGCGCGGCAATCGTGGGATGATCGGCCATCAGGCTGCGGAAGCTGACGGTCACGCCGAAGTCGCGCCCGACCGCCTGGGCCACCTGTCCAAGAAACAGCGAGTCAAAGCCCAGTTCCAGGAACGGCACACCGGCCTCGTCGGGGCCCAGGGCCTCGCCGGACAGGTCGGACATCATCGCGGTCAGGTCCGCCACAAGGCGGGGCTTGCGGTCTTGGGTCATCGGGATGCTCGTCACCATGGGAACCTCGGAACGTGGGGCCGGCGCCTCTGGCGCAGCCGTTGTGGAAAGAGAAAATTCGGGTGCGGGCGCCTGCGCCCGTGACGCCGGGGCGTCGATCCAGTGGCGCTTGCGCTGCCACGCGATGCCGGGCAGCGGCACCTTGCGTGCGCCGCGCGGCCCGGCGGCGGCCCAGTCGGCAGGCCACCCCGCAGTCCAGAGCCCGGCAAAGGCCGCCGCCATCGCCTCGGCGTCGCTCTGGCCGCCAGCGTGATCGGGCAGCGACTGCAACAGGCCCGCGTGCCCCTCGCGGCCCAGCACCTGCGCCGCGAATGTCGTCAGCGTCGCGCCCGGCCCGACCTCCAGCAAGACCGGCGGCGCCTCGGCGGCCAGCCGTTGCAGCGCATCGGCGAAACGCACCGTCGCCCGCGCCTGCCGCGCCCAATAGGCAGGGTCGGTGGCCGTGGCGGCCTCCATCTCGCGCCCTGTCACGGTGGACACGATCGGGATCTCGGGCGCGCGCAGGGTCAGCCCGCGCGCCGCCGTCTCCAGTTCGGCCACCACCGGATCCATCATCGCGGAATGGAAGGCGTGGCTTGTGTGCAGCCGCCGCGCCGCGATCCCCTCGGCGGCCAGCCGCGCCTCCAGCGCGGCCACCGCAGCCTCGGGCCCGGCCACGACCTGCATCTTCGGCGCGTTCGCCGCCGCCAGGTCGATCCCGCCATCCAGATAGCGCTCGACCACCGGCAGCGGCGCGCGCACCGACAGCATCGCGCCTCCCGGCATCGACTGCATCAGCGCCCCGCGTTTCGCGATCAGCCCCAGCGCATCCTCGAAAGACATCACGCCGGCCAGCGCCGCCGCCGCGAACTCGCCGACCGAATGTCCGGCCAGCGCATCGGGCCGCACGCCGCGCGCCAGCCACAGCCGCGCCAGCGCGTATTCCACCAGGAACAGCGCGGGCTGCGTCAGGCGCGTGTCGCGCAGCGCGCGCGCCGCCTCAGCATCCGTCGCCTCGCCCAGCACAACCAGCCGCCGCATCTCGTCACCCAATGCGGCGCCCAGAACCTCGACGCCCGTGTCGATCCACCGCGCGAACTCCGGCTCGGCCTGATAAAGTCCGCGCCCCATGCCCGGATACTGCGCCCCCTGCCCCGGGAACAGGAAGGCCAGCCGCGGCTGCGCGCCCGGCACCGGCGGCACGGCCCCTGTCGCCAGCGCACGCAGGCGCGCCGCCGTCTCCGCATGGCTCTCCCCGACCACGGCACCCCGATAGGGCAGCGCGCGCCGCCCCTCCTGCAAGGTGAATGCCGCATCCGCCAGCGCGGGCGCACCCGGCGCCTCCAGCGCGTCGGCCAGCGTGCCCGCCATCCGCGCCAGCGCCGCAGGCGAACTGGCCGAGATCGGCAGGATCTGCACGCCCCCCACATGGACCGACGCCGCCGCCGCGGGCGCCTCCTCCAGCACGACATGCACGTTCGTCCCGCCGATGCCGAAGGCGCTGACACCCGCGCGCAATGGCCCGTCGGCCCGCCATGGCGTCAGCCCGGCGGCGATGTCGAAGCGCATCCGTTCCAGTCCGATCCGCGGATTGGGTGTGCGGAAATGGGCCACGGGGGGAATTTCCCGTGCCTCCAGCATCATCAGCGTCTTGATCACGCCCACGACGCCCGCGCCAGCATCCAGATGCCCGATGTTACCCTTGACCGAACCCAGCGTGCATCGCGTCTCGCCCGGGCCGAAGGCCTGCGCCAGCGCGCGCACCTCGACGGGATCGCCCAGCGGCGTGGCGGTGCCGTGGCACTCGACATAGGAAATGCTGTCGGCCGCGACGCCCGCGTCGCGATGCGCCGCGCGTATCGCCTCGGCCTGCCCGCCCACCGACGGCGCGGTAAAGCTGATCTTGTCGGCCCCGTCGTTGTTCAGGCCCACGCCCCGGATCACGCCATAGACATGGTCGCCGGCCGCGCGTGCATCCTCCAGCCGCTTGAGCACGATCACCCCGCCGCCATGGCCAAAGACGGTGCCCGCCGCCTGCGCATCGAACGGCCGGCACAGCCCGTCGGCCGAGGACATGCCGCCCTCTTGCGTGACATAGCCGCGCTTCTGCGGAAAGGTGATCGACAGCCCGCCCGCCAGCATTGCATCCGCCTGCCCGGCACGCAGCGCCGCCACCGCCTGCGCGATCGCCGTCAAGGAGGTGGAACAGGCCGTCCCGATCGTCAGCGCCGGGCCCTTCAGGTCCAGCTTGTAGGCGACGCGGGTGGCCAGCGTATCGGTGATGTTGCCCGTCATCGTGGCGTAGTTGCCGATCTGGAAGCCGCCGGTGAAGGATTCCACCGCCGCCCGGTCGCCAAGCACGTTCTGGATCAGGTAGGTGCTGACCGAACACCCCGCGTAGACACCCACCGCTCCCGGCGCGCGGCGCGGATCCAGTCCGCCATCCTCCAGCGCCTCGACGCACATCTCCAGGAACAGCCGCGCCTGCGGGTCCATCAGCGCGGCCTCGCGCGGCAGGATGCCGAAATGCGCCGCGTCGAACATGTCCACTTCGTCCAGCGCCCCGCGCGCGGGGACATAGCTGTCCCCGGCCCGCGCCTCGGGCGGCACCGCATCCTCCAGTTCGTCTGCCTCGAAGCGCGGGATCAGGTTTTGCCCATCGCAAAGCGCCTGCCAGAAATCCGCGCGCGATCGCGCCCCCGGCACCCGCAGCGCCATGCCGATGACCGCGATGGCACCAGAGGGGACCGCTGCAGGGACCGGCGCGGGCGCAGATGCGCCGGCCTCGGGGGCCAACGCCACCGCCACCGGCACCGCCGCGACCGGGGCCGCCTCGGGCGCGCGCGCGCCCTTCTCGACGAGAACCGCCGCCAGATCGCCCAGCCGGGGCGTCGCGAAAAGCTGCGCGATGTCAAAGCCCAGCCCCAGCCGCGCCTCGATCCGCGCATGGGCGTCGATCAGTTGCAGCGAATTGCCGCCGGCCCCGAAGAAGGTGACATCGTCGGCCACCGCGCCACAGCCCAGGATCGTGTCCCAGACCTCGGCGACCGTGTCGCGCGCGTGGCGCACGTCCGCCTCCGGCAGCGCCGCCTCGGCTGCGGCGTTGCCGTCGGGCGCCCGCGCACCCTGCTCTACCAGCGACGCCGCCAGATCGCCCAGCCGCGGCGCCTCGAACAACGTTGCGATGTCAAAAGCCAGATCCAGCCGTGCCTCGATTCGCGCATGAGCGTCGATCAGCTGAAGCGAATTGCCCCCCGCCTCGAAGAACGTCGCGCCCTCTGCCACGGCGCCACAGCCAAGAATTTCGTCCCAGACGGCGGCCACGATGTCGCGCACGAAGCGCCGGTCGCCCGCCGCCCCGCTGGTTCCGTCTCCGGCGACCGCGGCGGCCGCCTCCTTCGCCAGTCCGGCCTCCAGCACCCTGCACACCGCCTTGCGGTCGGGCTTGCCCGCCGCCGTGACCGGAAGCGCCTCCAGCAGTTGCACGTGGCGCGGCAGCATCTGCGGGTGAAGCTGCGCGTCCAGCGCCGCAAAAAGCGCAGACACGAAGGCATCGGCATCCGGCGGCATCGCGTCCGCGGGCAGCACTGCCGCCGCAAGGCGCTTGTCACCCGCAGGGCCCGGCACCGCCTCGACAAAGGCGTCGCGCACCCCGGCGCAGCCCCGGATCACGTGCTCGATCCCGTCCAGTTCGATCCGGCGGCCGCCCAGCTTGATCTGCCGGTCCGCGCGGCCAAGGAACTCGAAGACCCCGTCCGCCCGCCGGCACGCACGGTCGCCGGTCAGATAGACCGTGCCCGACCGGCCCGCGCGCGGGTCCTCGACAAAGACCGCCGACGACTTGCGCGGCAGCCCGTAGTAGCCCAGCGCCACGCCCTCGCCGCCGATCGCCAGTTGCCCGGCCTCGCCATCCGGCACCTCTGCCATGTCGTCGCCCATGACAAAGGCCGTGTCACCGGCCATCGGCGCCCCGATGGGAATCGGGGCGCCGGTCAGCAGGTCGTCCGTCACCTCCTGCACGAGGGAAATGCAGGTGGTTTCGGACGGCCCGTAAATGTTGACAAAGCGCACGCCGGGGCAAACCGCCCGCAGCCGCCGGATGCACTCGGGCGGCACCACGTCGCCACCGGCCATCGACAGCCGCACGCCGGCGAAGGCCTCTGGATGGTGGTCCACCATCAGCTGGTGCATCCCGATATAGAAACTCGTGGCCGTCACCCGGTGGTGCGCCATCACCTCTGCTACGCGGTCAAGCGCGGGCTTCACTCCGGGCACCACCGCCAGCGCGGCCCCGTTCAGAAGCGCCGGCCACACCTCGATCAGCCCGCCGTCGCAGGCAATGGAAGAGGCGTGCAGCATCACGTCCTCGGCGCGCAACCCGATCACCGGCTGATCCAGCCCGAAATCGGCCAGCGCCCGGTTCGGCAGCACCACGCCCTTGGGCCGCCCCGTGGTGCCCGAGGTAAAAACGATGCAGGCGGGATCCTCGCCCTCGCCCCGGGGCCAGTCCCGCCCCGCCGGCGCCGCCATGTCCATCGCCGACATCCAAAGCATCGGCACATCGCCCAGAAGCCCGCGCGCCGCCTCTGCCTCGGGCCCGGTGTCGGGCCCTGCGACCAGCGCGGCGGCCAGCGGCACGTCCTCGACGATCAGCTGCAACTGGTTGGCCGCGTAGGTGGGGTCCAGCGGCACCACGGCCGCACCCGCGCGCAGGATACCCAGCATTCCGGCCAGCGCCTCCAGCGACCGGGCGGCATGAAGCGCCACGAAATCACCGCGCTCCACCCCTTGATCGGCCAGTTGCGCCGCAATGGCCTCGGCCATCGCATAAAGCGCGCCATGCGATACCACACAGTCGCCCAGCAACACCGCAGGCGCATCGGGCGCGCGGCGCGCGGTCTCCTCGACATAGGAAATCAGGGGGCGGCGGCGATCATAACGCCGGGCGGGGCTTTGGTCCGTCATTCCACGTGCCTCCGAGACAGCACGGACAGGACCACCGTTTTGACGGTCGCTTGCCCGGCGTCTCCATAGGAGCGCCCACCCGCGAGCAACCTCTCCAACGCCGCCGTTCGCGTCAACGTCCTCATGCCGTCCACTCCGCCCCGTCCGATTCGCGACGCCACGCCGCCACGCAATCGCCTTGTTTCATTGGGGTCTCTTGCTGTTGAACAGATCGTTTCCGGATTCACGCCCGTTACGGCCGCGTTCAACGAAACACCGATTTCAGCAAGACAGTTTCCAGGATGCGATCAGTCGCGTTCCAGCAGGTATCCGCGACTCTGGCTTTGCCCCAGCCATGGATGGGTCGGGATCGCGTGGGACAGCGCCCGGATCTCCCAGCTGTCACGCACCTTGTATCCCATCGCCGCGATCTCGGCCTCAAAGCCCGCGCGGCTGCGCATCCGGTAGGGCACCCGCGCCGGTCCGATCCGCTCCAGCGTGACCACCTCGGCGCCCTCGCGTGTCGCCACCTTGTTGAGCAGGATGTGCCCCGGCGGTGCGGGCATCCGCGCCACGTAGTCGGCCAGGGGCACGTCCAGATATTGCAACAGCCCCGAGGCCAGCAGCACCTCTGCCCCGGCGACATCGCCCGGACCGTCCGCGAAACGCACGGCCTCCGGCAACCTCCCGGCCGCCTGCGCTGCACGCGCCTCGGCAAGGATCGCGGGCACGTCCGTGACTGTCCACTCCACCTGATTCAACGGCAAAAGCCTTGAAAAAGCGATATATTTCGTTCCCAGATGGCCGCCTGCGTCCAGCACCCGCACGCCCGGCCGCATCAGTCGCGACAGCCAGAAGATCACCGGGTAGTCCCACTCGGCCACCCGGCTCATCGCCGCAAGGTTCACCTCGGCCACGCCATCGGTGTCATAGCCGCCGCGCGCCGCGGCGGGCAGGCTGTCCAGCGCGGCCTCGCGCGTGGGCCACGCGCCGGAGAAACGCGTGGGCCGACCCGCCGCCGCGCGCAGCCGCGCGCCCGCGACACCCACACCCGACCGCGCCGTGCGAAGCGCCGTCCGCGCCAGACCCAAGGCCCCCGGCCGCGCCGCCGCGGCCCGCGCCGCATCGGCGCCGCTCACTGTCATGTCACTCATCACCCGCTCTCCCGGAACCGGCCCCCGGAACACAGCCTCGCACTCCGCGCCGGGCAGGCAACCGGCGCCGCGTGAACAGAGTGTTTCCACCTGGCGGGTCTCAAACCGGGCGAGACTGTGTCATTTCTTTGGCATCGCCACGGGGGCGGCGACACGGCGAAAACGGGAACGCGCGGGCATGACCCGCCGGAGGAAGACCAATGACCTACGATCCCAGAGCAGACGCATTCCGAGAGGTCTTCGACCTTGACGGTGCCCCGGGCCGCGCGGCGCTGACCCCTGACATCCCGATCGGCAAGCTGATCCTCGACAAGTCGCTGGCCGCGCTGGCGCTCATAGTGCTGGCGCCGGTGTTCGGGCTGATCGCGCTCATGCTGAAGCTGCGCGAACACGGTCCCGTGCTTTATGCCCACACACGCGTCGGCAAGGATGGCCAGGCCTTCAGGTGCTACAAGTTCCGCACCATGCGCAGCGACGGCGACCGCCGCCTTGCCTGGCTGTTCGAAATCGACCCGATCGCGCGCGCCGACTGGAACGCCACCCAGAAGCTGGAACGCGATCCGCGCGTGCACCCCACCGGCGACATGCTCCGCCGCACCAGCCTCGACGAACTGCCGCAGTTCTGGAACGTGCTTCGGGGCGACATGTCGCTCGTCGGCCCCCGCCCCATCGTCACCGAAGAGGCGCACCACTACGGCGCGCATTTCGCCGACTACTGCTCTGTCCGCCCCGGCATCACCGGCGCGTGGCAGGTCAGCGGCCGCTCGAACACCACCTATGAAGAGCGTGTCGCGCTCGATCTCGACTACATCCGCAACGCCACCCTTGCCGACGACCTTCGCATCCTCGCAAGGACAGTGGCGGTGGTCTTGCGCCGCGACGGCGCCTGCTGAACGGATGCGCCGATGCCAGCAGGACTGCACGCAATGAACGAAACCGTCCGCGCCCTCCGCCAGCAGGCCGTTCCCGTCATGCCGGGCGAGGCCCCGGCCCGGGTCCCGGCGTGCGATCCGGCCGACCCGCGCCTTGTGGTGGCGATCCCCACCACCGGGCGGCCGTCCATCCTGCCCGAAACCGTGCGCGCCATGGCCAGCCAGGACAGGCTGCCCGACGTCGTCTTCATCAGCGTGGCGACACTGGACGACATCGGCGATCTGGTGCCCGACTCGCTGCCCTTTCCGGTGGAAATCCTGATCGGCCCCAAGGGCGCCACCTTCCAGCGCAACCTTGTGATCGAGCAGCTACGCCCCGCCGACATCCTGCTCCTGCTCGACGACGATTTCCTGATGGCGCCCGACTACCTGCGCCAGACCGAACGCCTGTTCAAACGTCACCCGGACGTGGTGCTCGCCACCGGCCGCGTGCTGGCCGACGGCATCCTCGGCCCCGGCTTCGACCACGCCGAAGGCCGGCGCCGCCTCGAACAGGGGCTCGATCTGCCCCTGACCCCGTCGATCGATCATGTCTATGCCGGCTATGGCTGCAACATGGCGCTGCGCGCCGCGCCGATGCTGGCGGGCAAGCTTCGCTTTGACGAGGCACTTCCGCTTTACAGCTGGCTCGAAGACGTGGATTTCTCGCGCCGGCTGTCACGGCACGGGCGGCTTGTGCGCGCCGGCGCCATGCGCGGCGTGCACCTCGGCACGAAGTCAGGGCGAACCCCCGGCGTGCGCCACGGCTATTCTCAGTTCGCCAACCCGGTGTATCTTCTGCGCAAGGGCACGATCTCGCGCCGACACGCGGCAAAGCTCATGGGGCGCAACTTTGCCTCGAACCTCGTGCGTTCCTTCCGCCCGCCGCCCTGGGTGGACTACCGCGGCCGCCTGCGCGGCAATCTTCTGGCCATCCGGGACATCCTGACCGGCCGGGATTCGCCCGCCCGCATCCTCGACCTGCGGTAATCGCGCGCCGCTAGCCGGCGGCGACGGGGCAAAGCCGCCCGTATGCGGTCTCCAGCGCATCGATCCAGCCGCGCCGCGACTGGCCCAGTGCCGGTTGCCCGGAAAATCCCCGCAGGCTCATCCCGCGCAACTCGGACGCGGCCATGTCGCGCACCCGCGAAAGCGCACTGTCCATGGTGCGCGGATCGAACACGTTCACCGTCAGGCCCAACCCGTGGCGGGCGACCTCCTCGGCCATCAGCGCGATGTCGGACAGCACCACCGGCAGGCCGCTGGCCAGAGCCTCTGGCACCACGAGCCCAAAGGGTTCGGGGTGGCGCGACGGCATCACCAGCGCGCGCGCCCGCGCCACCACGGGCCCGATATGGGCGCGCGGCAGCCAGCCGGTGATGCGCAGATCGGGATGCTCGGCTTCCAGTTCCGCGCGCATCGGCCCGTCGCCCACCAGCGTCAGCGCCTGCCCCGTGCGCGCCGCGGCCGCCACCAACTCGCCCACGCCCTTGTCGGGTTCCAGCCGCCCCACATAGACCAGCCCGGCGTTGTCCTCGGCCGCGATGCGCGTGCTGCGGAACGGCTCCACCGGGTTGCGCACCGTCTCGATCATCTCCGTCGGGTAGCCCGCCCGCACCAGCCGCGGCACCATCTCGGGGTGGATCGCGATGATTCCGCCCCAGCCCGCCGAAAGGTCCAGCCGGGTGCGCAGGCGCGCCTGCCGCGCCACGCGCCACAGCTTGTGGGCATAGCTGCGCTTGTCACAGTTCGCCGCAAGACAGGAGGCGGACAGGGGTACCCGCGCACAGACTTCGTGCCGCGGATAGTCCATGTAGACGCCGTTGGGGCAGGCCAGGAACATGTCATGGGCATGGATCAGCACGCGCCCCGCCACCGGCGACAACGCCGCGAAAAGTTCGGGCGACAGGATCTGCGCCCAGCCATGCACGTGATAGACGGTGCCCGGCGTGTCATGCGCCGCGATCCAGTCGGCCACCATCCGCCGCGCGTCGGGGTTCGACACGCCGCGTCGCAGCGCCTGCAACGCCGTCGACTCCAGCAATCGCGCCCCGCCCAGCGCCTGCACCTCGACACCGGCCGCCGCCAGCGCGCCGCCGTCGCCCGCGTCGCCGCACAGATAGGTCACCCTGTGGCCGCGCGCGGCAAGATCCCGCGCCGCCATGATCGCCAGCGCCGTTGCGCCGCCACGCGCGACGCTCGAATCGTTGAGGATCACAATCCGATCCATGCCCGGGAATTGTCTCCGCTGCCTGCCTCGCCATACCGGCGTGGCACGAAACTGCGGCGGTCCTGTGGCAATTCGGTGTCCCCCGCGCGGTCCCTGTGGCAAGGAGGGACCGCAAGAACCGCCCGGCCCGCCGCATGAAGATCGTCCTGTTCAACCTGCACTACTCGCCCAACACCGGCGACGGCGTCATCGCCGATTGCCTCATCCACGCCATCGCGGCGGAACGGCCCGGCGCGCAGGTGGTGTCGGTCGACCTGTCTGGCCGTACCGGTTTCGGTGCGGTCACGGTGCGCAACCGGGCACTCGCGATGAAGGTGCTCGCGGCACTTCCCGGCGTGCTGCGCCAGCCGCTGGCGCTCAACCGCCTCAACGCGCTCCTCGACCGGGCCGAACCGCGCTGGCGCGCCGCCCTGCACGGCGCCGATGCCGCCCTGATCGGCGGCGGGCAGCTGTTCTCGGATGCAGACCTGAACTTCCCCGCCAAGATCGGCCGCGCCGCGGGGCTTCTGGCCGAGGCGCGAATACCCGTCGCCATCCACGGCGTCGGGGTGGCGCGCAACTGGTCCCCGCGCGGCGCCGCGCTCTTCAACCGGGTGTTCGAGACGGACCTGCGCAGTGTCGGCGTTCGCGACACGCCATCGGCCACCGCCTGGGCCGAACAGGCGTCCCGCGCCCTGCCAGCCCCCCGCCTGACGCGCGACCCCGGGCTTCTGGCCGCCGCCGCCTATGGCCCGCCGGCGCAGGATGCCGCGCATACCGCGCTTTGCATCACCGATCCCGCCATTCTGTCCTACCACGCCGAGGCCGGTGTCGCCGGCAAGGGCGGCGCGGCGTTCTTCGAGGCGCTCGCCCTCGGCCTCGCGGCCCAGCCCGGCGGTGTGCGCCTGTTCTGCAACGGCGCGGCAGAGGATGCCGCCGCGCTTTCGCGCCTCGCCGCGCGCCCGGCCATCGCCCGCGCCGCGGCGGAAGGGCAGCTTGCCATAGCCCCGGTGCCTGCGACCCCGGCAGAGCTTGCGGCCATCGTGGCCCCCGCCGCGGCGGTCGTCGCCCACCGCCTGCACGCCTGCATTCTGGGCTATGCCTACGCACGCCCGATCGTCGGGCTGGGCTGGGACGCCAAGGTGGCCAGCTTCTTCGACAGCGTGGGGCTTTCGCGCTTCTTCGTGCCGCCCGACGGCGCAGGCGCTTCAACCGCCGCGATCCTCGCGGCAGAGGCCCGCGCCACCGGCATCGACCGCGCCACCCACGACAGCGTTCTGGCAGAGACCCGCGCGCAGGTCCGGAACACGCTGACCAGCCTCGGGCTCACCGCCGACTGACGCACTGTCCTGTCCACCCGCGAAGGGGGTTCGAACCCCCTTCCCCGCGCGCCGCAGGCGCGCGCGCCCGAGGGGCCAGCAAGATCCTTGAAAGGATCTTGCGCAAGGGGTTTCGAAACCCCTTGCCCGGCCTCAACGCCGCGAGATCGTCAGGCGAAACGCGGTGACATCGCCGCGCGCCGTGGCGCCGGGCCCCACCGACAGCTCCACCACGTCCCCCGCCGCCAGCGTCAGCTCATGGCGCAGCACCGCCGCGCCCGTCAGCGTTCGCGCCTCCAGCACCTCGCCATTCGCCATCAAGATGGCCTCCACCCCGTCCTCGCTGCGCTCCGCCGGGGCCAGCCGCGCCTCGACCGTCACCGCCCCCGGCGCGGGCGCGGTCCAGCGGTGCACCACCTCGATGGGCCCCGCCTCGGGCCGCGCGGGCAGGATCCAGTCCGCGCCCATCCGCAACAGCCCGTCCCGCGCACTGCCAAGATACGGCGTCCAGGGCACGCCGCCGGTCTGCTGGCCGCCGCGCAACTCCCAGTCCAGCACCTCGCCGCCCTGCCGGGCGAAACGCTCGAACCCGTCGCCGGGCTGGCCGGGATAGGCGAACTGGTCAAAGCTGTCGGCCAGCACCGCCTGCGGTCCCAGAACCACGTTGCCGCCAAGCACCACCTCCGCCCCCTCCGACACGATCACCAGCGGCGCCTCGCGCGACACGCGCGGCGCGTCCACCGGCGCGCCTGCCGCATCCAGCGCCCGCAGCCCCGCCCCGCCCAGCGTCACGTCGCGCGGCGCGCCCCAGATCACCAGCGCGCGGTCTCCGAACCGGCAGGCATAGGTGAACGGATCGGGCGCGGCGTCCGTCACCGCCTGCCCTTCCATCCGCCCGGCGATCAACTGGTAGGCCCGCCCCGCCGCCGTCGCCTCCAGATCAGCCCCGATCAGCGGCACCAGCCCGTCGCCCCGCGGGTTGAGCGGGTACCAAACCACCCGCGTCACCCCCGAAAGCGCCATCTGGCAATAATTGGTCAGGAAATCCGCCGCCGCTGTGGCCGGGTCCTCGGACCCGAACTCCGTCACTTCCAGCGGCATCGTCTCGAACCCCGGCACCCCGCGCAAAAGCGCCACCTGCCGGCGCAGCTGTTCGGGCGGGGTCGTGTAGGGATGGATCACCGCGGCATCCATCCACGCCGGCGCGCCCGCCTCCGACAGCGCCCCGAACCAGGCCAGCGGGATCGAATGCGCCGCTGCGCCCAGGATGCGCATCCCGGGCCGCTCTGCCTTGACCGCCCCGTGCGTGGCGCGCAGCAGCGCGGTGTAATACCCGGCCTTTCCTGCAAGGTCCGCCTCGCGCATCGGGCCGCTGGTGAAGACGGCGCTGTTCATCTCGTTGCCGACCTCGATCGCATCGGCGGCGGGAAACTGCGCTGCCAGCACGGCGGCGAACCCGGCAAAGGCGGCAACGCCCCCGGGCGTGTGGGGCGTGACGCCGCCGTCGTGGTCGGGATGGCCGTTGTTGAGCGTCAGGCTGGTGCCCATCCCGCGCGGACCCAGAAGGTCGGGCCAGCGGGTCTGGAAGCTGCGAAACCGGGTGCGCGCCTCCACCTCGGCAAGATCCCAGTAGACCGCATCGCGCAGGTCGCGCACGCCCAGCGCCTCGGCCGCGTCCAGCATCTCGGGCTGCCAGCCCTGCCCGAAGTTCGACGCCGCGCCCAGCCGGGGGCCCGTTGCCGTATCGGCCACGGCAGGCGGCACGGGCAGCGCCAGACCACAAAGGAAAAGGAAAAGGCTCGCAGGGCGCCACATCGCAGATGTCCCGTTCTTCGCCCCCTTGCGCCAGAGTGCCCCAGCAATCGGCGCCGGGCAAGGCCCCGGCATGGCACGCCCAGTTCCGCCGCACCCGGCGTGCCGGCCGCCGCAATCGCGCCACAATCCGCACCCGCTCCGCGCCACGCCGGGGCCCGGCGTCCGCCCGATCCCGGCGGCCTCATCGCGCGTCCGCCCCGCTTTGCCGGGTAAGTGCGTGCAACGCGGCCGAGTCGCCCCATGCGCCGATCTGTTGCCTACCACGCGCCAGTGGCCCGGCACGGCGGGAATTGTCGCCCCCCCGCCTGCCGGATTTCGACACATTCAGGCCCAGATCCCGATCCGCTTGACTTGGCACCCCCCGATGCGGGGAATGGCGTGGTGGTGGGACGGTCAGGGCTCTGGGAGAGTCTGTAGCATGGGGTGGTCAGGCAACTGACCGGCAGCCCGAAGCTTGCCGTAACGGGTCGCGACGCGGAACTTGCCCGCTCGTCAGCCTGTCACCGGCAAATGCTCCGGCGCCATCATATCCCTGCAAGTTCCCGGACGAACGGCCGTGCCCGGCGCACGTGTCTCCAGCGGTTGGGGGCACCGGAAAGGTGTGGTTGATGAACAGCAGGTTGGATCCCTTCCCTGCCCCGGCCCGCGCGCCCAGCCGGCGCATGGCGGTGACAGAGGACGCGGACCGCGTGGACGTGCGCGGCATCGTGCGCTCGCTCGGGCGGCGGTACCGGCTGCTGGCCGCGTGCTTCCTTGGCGGACTGGTGCTGTTCTTTGCCGTCGCCAGCCTGCTGCCGCCGGTCCACACCGCCACCGCCAAACTGATGCTCGACCCCCGCAAGGTCCAGATCCTGCCCACGCAGGACGTGGTCTCGAACCTCGACCTGTCGGAACCCGTGATCCTGGGAGAGATCTCGCTGATCCGCTCCAACCTGATGCTTGGGGCGGTCGTGCAGGCACTTGGCCTCGAACGGCTGGAAACGCACTACTACGAAGCGCCCCGGCCAGAGCGCAGCGCAGAAGAGCGTGTGGTCGCCGTCACCAACAAGATCCGCAAGGACCTGACGGTGTCGCGCGCGGGCGATTCCTATGTCATCGCGATCACCTTCAGCGGCGGTGAACCGGGGCTGGTGATGGATGTCACCAACACCATCGCGAGAACCTATATCGACGCTCAGCTCGACGGGCGCCGCGCCGCCGCGCGCGAGGCGACCGACCGCATCCAGGACCAGGTGGACGAACTTGCCACGCAGGTCGAAATGGCCGAAGCCGCCGTCGCCGCCTTCCGCGCCGAACGCCTGGAACGCGACGGCGGCAGCATCGAGGCCGCAGGCCAGCAACTGGCCAACCTCTCGGCCCAGCTTATCGCCGCGCGGTCCGAACGCGTCGCGGCAGAGGCCCGCTATGACCAGCTGAACGCGCTGGTGACGTCCGAAGGTTTCGGCGCGCTATCGCAGGCCGTGACATCGCCGCTGGTGGAACGCCTGAACGAGGAACGCCTCGAACTGGTGCGCGAGGATGCCGTCTGGGCCCGCAATTTCGGCACCGACCATCCCCAGCGCCAGCGCATCCGCGAGGAAATCGCCCGCCTCGACGCCGAACTTGCCGCCGAGGCGCGCAAGCTGATCGACCTGCAACGCAACGAGGTCGAGGTCGCCCGCAAGCGCGAAGACTCGCTGCAAGAGGGTATTCAGGACCTAGAGTCGCGCATGTCCGACATCTCGTCGAACGCCCTCGGCCTGCGCCAGCTGGAACGCGAGGCCGAGGCCGCGCGCCGCAATTACGAGGCGCTCCTGACCCGGCTCAGCGAAACCCGCAGCCAGGAACAGCTGCAACAGGCCGAAGCCCGCCTGATCGAACGCGCCACATGGCCCGGCCTGCCCTCGTCGCCCAAGCCAAAGCTGCTCGGCGCGGCGGGCGGCGTGCTGGGCCTTGCCGCCGGGCTTGCCGCCGCGCTCTTTCTCGAAATGACACGGCCCACCTTCCGCAGTCGGCAAGAGGTGGAAACCGACACCGGCCTGCCGGTGATCTCCTGGCTGCCGGAATTGCCAAAGGGCAACCTCGCCACCTACATGCGCGCCCTGCGCGGCAACTCCAACACGGTCTACGGCGAACGCATCCGCCACCTGCGCACCTTCCTTCTGATGCGCAACGGCCGGGACGAGGCGCGCGCGGTGATGATCGTCTCGTCGAACCCCGACGAGGGCAAGTCCACCACCGCGCTGGCGCTGGCGCAGATGGCCGCGATGGCGGGCCGCTCGGTGATCCTGATCGACGGCGACCTGCGCCGCTCGCGCATGGCGTCCGAGATGGGCTGGGACATGTCCCCGGATTTCGCCGATTTCATCCAGTTCCGGGCCGATCTCTCGCAGATCATCCACACCGACGAGGCGCTGGGCATCGACGTGCTTGGCCCCGTCAAGCCCTGCCCCGAGGCCGCCGACCGGCTGTCCACCAGCTGGCTGGAACCTGTGATGAAGGAGTTGAAGCGAGTCTACGACGTGGTGATCATCGACGCGCCGCCGCTGTCCAAGGTGTCGGACGGCCTCGTGCTGGCGCGCGTCGCCGACAGTATCGTCTACGTCGTCGAATGGGACCGCACACCCAGATCCGTGGTGCGCGAAGGTCTCGATACCCTGGCCGAGATGCGGCTGGGGGTAACTGGTATTGTGTTGAACAAGGTGGATCCCAAGGCACTGGAATCCGCCTATGGCAAGGGATACGGAAACTATGCCTGACGGACTTGATCCCCTGACGACCGACGCCGTGCTGGCGCCGACGCTTCCGATCCGACTGAACCGTCGCCGCACCGCCCTGCGCCCGCGCGTTGCAATCATCCATTACTGGCTGGTGGGGATGCGCGGCGGCGAAAAGGTGCTTGAATCGCTTCTGCGCATGTTCCCAGAGGCCGACATCTACACCCACGTCTACGATCCCAAGTCCGTCAGCCCGCTGATCCGGTCAAAGCGGGTCTTCACCACCTCGGTCGCGCGCCTGCCCTTCGCCACGCGGCTCTACCAGAAATACCTGCCGCTCATGCCCCGCGCGCTCGAGGAAATCGACCTGACGGGCTACGATCTCGTGATCTCGTCCGAGGCGGGCCCGGCCAAGGGCGTCATCGCCCCGCCAGAGGCACTGCACCTGTGCTACTGCCACTCGCCCATGCGCTACCTGTGGGACCAGTATCACGTCTACCGCAACGACGCCGGCGCGCTGACCCGCGCCGTGCTGCCCCACATGGCCCACGGCCTGCGCAGCTGGGACGTGACCAGCGCCGCGCGCGTCGACCGCTTCGCGGCCAACTCCACCCATGTCGCCGCGCGTATCGCCAAGTACTGGCGGCGCGAGTCATCCGTGGTGCATCCGCCCGTCGCGGTGGACGATTTCGCGCCGATCCCGCGCGCCGATCGCGGCGGCTTCTACCTCTGGGCAGGAGAGCTTGCGCCCTACAAGCGTCCCGACCTCGCTGTCGAGGCCTTCACCCGCATGGGCAAACCGCTCTTCGTGATCGGCGGCCCCGGCAAGGCCGAACGCGCGCTGGCCGCGCGCGCGGGCGAGAACGTCCGCTTCCTCGGGCGCGTGCCCTTTGACAAGCTCAAGGCCTACCTTGCCAGCTGCCGGGCCCTGATTTTCCCCGGCGAAGAGGATTTCGGCATCGTCCCGGTCGAGGCGATGGCCTCGGGCCGCCCGGTGATCGCCTATGGTCGCGGCGGCGCGCTGGATACCGTGCGCGACCGCCAGACCGGCCTTCTGTTCGACACCCAAAGCACGGAGGCGCTGATCGACGCGGTGGAAACCTTCGAACGAGAGGGGCTGGAACATCTCGACCCCGCGGCACTGGTGCGCCACGCCCGCCGTTTCGACGAAACCGCGTTCCAAAGTGGCATCCTCGCCGAACTGGAGGCGCACGGCCTTGCCCCGCAGCCCCGCCTTGCCGAAACCGGCTGACCTGCGCTCAGCGCTTTCTGGGCCGAACCCGGTCGCGCGCCAGCGGCGACATGCGCCAGCCCAGATAGGCACGCTTGGCCACAAAGTCGGCGCCCTTGGCCAACAGCCGCCGCAGGCTGGGGCGCGGCTTGTCCCGGTCCGACCCGGCGCGCGCGGCATTCATGGTGGACGGCACGTGACGTTCGATCAGCGGAAAGGGAAACAGCAGGTGATTGTCCAGCCCGTTCTCCCAGAACCGGCCCATCTCGTCGTCGATGGGGCGCCGGATCGCGCGCAGCCGCGCCCCGAACCGCGCCGCCGTCTCGCGCGAGATCAGGTAGCCCTGCGTGCCGTAGGGATCGCTGGCCAGAAACAGGATCTGCCGCTCGCCGAACCGGAACCGGGGATAGGCCTTGCGCCATTCCCGCGCGAACAGGCGCAGGAACCCCACGCCCTGCGTGTCAAGAAAACCGGCAAGCTCGGCAAAGGGAAAATCGGTGTCGATCCAGACATCGTCCTCGGCCACCATAAGCCAGTCCAGCGCCGGATCCTCGTCGAAGGCCGCCAACACGGCCGCATGGCTCTTGAAACAGCCGATCTCGGCCCCGGTCAGCGCCCGCCCGAAGCTGTCGCGCTGCGCCTCGGCGTCCACCTTCAGCGGGCTGGGGGTATCGGCGCGGCAGGCGTCGAAGAACGCCCAGTCCAGCCCGGATGCGCCAAGGTTCTCTGCCACCGCCGCACGGCGCGACGCGCTGTCGGCAAGGCTGACCACGCGCAGGGAAAGCTTCGGAACGCTCATGACGGGACCCGACCGGTAATCGTTGCCCCGACTATGGAACAGAACCGCGCCGCAAAGGCCATCACCCGCCGCCAAGCGCACCCGCCCGCCGCGTCCCCCATGCCACAGGTGCCGCGTCACACCGCACATCCGGCCCCCACATGCTGAAGAAGCTCACCGAACCCTATGTCGTCGGCGTCGGCTCGCGCTTTCTCGGGCAGATGATCTCTTTCGCAGCCGTGGTCATCGCCTCGCGCTTTCTCGACCTTCAGGCCTTCGGGACCTACTCGCTGGCCTGGGCCGTGGCGGTGATCGCCAACACCTTCGTCTTCACCGGCTTCTACCAGGCGCTTCTGCGATCCACCGCGTTCGAGCGTGACCGCGACAGCCTCTTCTGGCTGATGACAGCGGTCGGCGCGACGGGGTCGGTCATCATCCTCGGCATCGGCCTTGCCGCCGGGGGCCTGTCCACGCCCACCGGCTGGGCACTCTGCGCCCTTGCGCCACAGCCATTCCTGATCGTGCCCATCGCCTGGTGGGAGGCACAGCTTGTCCGCGCCCGCCGCGCCCGCGCCGCAAGCCTCTATGTCGTCGCCGCGGAAACCGCCGGGCTTGCCGCCGCCTTTGCCATGCTGCACGGCGGCTGGGGGATAGAGGCGCTGGTCGCCTCGCGCTATGTCTCGACCGCCGTGGGCCTCGCGCTCACCGGCGGGCTGGTGCGCGCCCTGCCCCGCCTGACCCTCAACCGCGAGACCCGCGCCACCGCCGGGCGCACCGCCTACCCGCTCTGGGGCACTTCGTCCGTCGGCATGTTCTCCAACTACGGCGCCGACCTTATCCTCGGCGCCTTCCTGCACGCGGTGGCCGTCGGCGCCTACCGCGGCGGCGCGCGCATCGCCGTCACCGCCTCGGACCTCGTGCTGCAACCCCTGATGATGCTCAGCTGGTCCCGATTCACCCGACTGGAAAAGGAAAACGCCCCGCTGGGGGACCTGCGCCGCGCCTGGCTCGACAACATGGGCGTCGCCGCCGCGATTCTCTGGCCGGTGACGGCCAGCATCGCGCTGCTTGCCCCCACGCTGGTCGTCACCATCCTCGACGAGACATGGCTGCCCGCGGCGGGCGTGGTGTCAATCCTATCGGCCTCGCGCGCCGTCAGTTTCCTGACCGCCCTTCTCGAACCCACCATGATGTGCACCGGCCGTCCCGCGACCCAGTTGCGCATCCGCGGCTTCGGCGCCCTGGCCTTGCTGGCCCTTCTGCTCATCTTCGGCCGGCACGGGGCCGAAGCCGCAGCCTTCGCCCATCTCGGCGCATCGGTGATGGTGGCAACCGTGGCGCTGGTCGCCATGGTGCGCGCGCTGGGCATAAGCGGCACACAGCTGGCGCAGGTCTTCCTGCCCGGGCTGGTCCTGACACTGTTCACCGTTCTGGCGATCCTGTTTACAGACATGCCCCGCGACGCGCTCGGGCGCGACCTTGGGCTGGCCGCCACGCTGGGCGCCATCGTCGTCGTCTGGGGCGCCTTCATGGCCGTCTTCCTGCACCGCCGCGTGCTGGTCCTGCCCACCCCCTAGGGCGGGACCGCCCGGCGCGGGCCGGCCCGGCGCTTTCACCGCTTGTGCATCCATCCCGTGAAAGCCTATTTTCACGGCCATGGCGACAGCGTCCCGAACCTCCTTTATTGCGCGGATCCGCGACGCGACGCCCGCCCTGCACCCAAGCGAGCTTCGGCTGGCCGAAGCGATCCTGCATTTCCCCGGGCAGATCGCCAGCTACACCGCGACAGAGCTTGCCGGAATGGCGGGCGTCTCCAACGCCACCGTCACACGCTTTGTCCGAAAGATCGGCTACGGCTCTTTCGAAGAGGCCCGGCAGGCCGTGCGTGCCGAACAAGCGGCGGGCACCGCCCTATTGCGGGTGGACCGCGAAGGCGCCCCGCGCGACGGCCAGATCGCCCGCCACCTCGACCAGAGCCACGGCAACCTCGAACACAGCCTCGGCCACCTGGACGAAGCCGACATCGGCGCGCTCGTCTCGGCCATGATCGACGCCGAGCGCCTCTGGCTCATCGGTTTCCGCGCCGGGCAGGCGTTTGCGCGCTATCTCTCATGGCAGGTGATGCAGATACGCTCCAACGTGTTCACCCTGCCCCGAGACGGCGAAACCCTGTCCGAAAGCCTTGCCGCCATTGGCCCCAACGACTGCGTGATCCTCTTCGCCCTGCGCCGTCCGCCCAAGACGGTCGATGCCCTTCTGGACGTCATCGGCCAGACCGGCGCGCAGACCGCGCTGATCGGTGATCTGCCCGGCCTTGAGGCCCTGCCCGCCCGCTGGCGCCTGTCCTGCACCACCTCCGGCGCCGGGCCGCTGTTTGACCACGTGGGGATCATGGCCGTTTGCGGGCTTCTGGCCTCCAGCGCGATCGAACGGTCCGGCGCCACCGGGCGGTCGCGTCTGCGCGCGATCGAGGCGATACACGATTCTCTCGACGAACTTTGACCCGGCGACACGGGGCGGCGCGGCTTTAACGCGCGGAGGCCGCCAAATCCGCCCATGCTTTGGGCAGTCTTGAATCCGCGCGGCCACGCCTCCTGTGAAAATGTGTTTTCACATGACCGCACCCAAGAAAACTGTCTTGCATTGATCACCTCCTCCACTCCTCCTCCCAAGGAAAGGATCCACACATGACCGCTTCAGGAAAAATCGCTTTCATCACCGCCGCCTGCCTCGCCCTGCCGGGCGTGGCCGCCGCGCAGACCGTCCTGCAAATCAACTCGTCCCTGCCCGAAGGCTCGTTCGCGCATGTCTTCCTGCAGGAATACGAAACCCGGCTGGAATCGGCGACCGACGGTGCCGTCGATGTCCAGATCTTCATGTCGAACACCCTCGGCTCGGAAGAAGACGTGCTTCAGGGCCTCGGCCTTGGCACACATAACGCCTCGCTCTCGGCATCGGCCATCGCCCAGATCAACGCGCGCGCCGCGATCTTCGACCTGCCCTACCTTTTCGAGGACCGCGCCGCCGTGCAGGCCTTCGCCGACAGCCCCGCGGGCGACATGTTGCGCGAAGGCTTCGGGGGCACCGGCATGGTGCTCGCCGCCATGTGGGACAACGGCTTCCGGCAGATCACCAACAACGTGCGGCCAATCACCGTGCCCGCCGACCTCGAAGGGCTGAAGATCCGCACCCCCACCAGCCGCCAGCGGGTAGAGATGTTCAACACCCTCGGCGCCAACGCCACGCCGCTTTCGTTCGGCGAGGTCTACTCGGCCCTCGACCAGGGCGTGATCGACGGGCAGGAGAACCCCGCGCAGGTCGTCGACAGCGCCCGCCTCTACGAGGTGCAGGACTACATGTCGCTGTCCAACCACGTCTACCTGCCCACCTTCCTCGTCTTCGGCGAACCCTACCTCGCCTCGGTCGACCCGGCGCTGGCAGATGCCATGCTGAGCGTCGCCGCCGAGACCGCGGGCTGGACCTTCGAATGGGGCGAGACCACGGACGGCGAGGTGATCGCCGCGCTGGCCGACCGCATCGCGATCAACGAGATCGACTTTGCCGCCTTCCAGTCCGCCGCCGCGCCGCTTTATGACAGCCCGACCTTCGTGGACGTGATCGGCGCCGACATGATCGCCGCGACCCGCGCCGCGCTGGGTATCGAGTGACCTGACCAGACCGGAGCAGCCCCGATGGCCCGCCTCACCGCCCTTGTCGCGTTTGTCGACCTCTGGCTCACCCGCGTCCTCGACGCGATGGTGATCGGGCTTGCGGGGCTGCTCTTCTGCCTGCTGAACTATGCCGTCTTCACCCGCTTCGTGCTGAACGACAGCGTCTCCTGGTCAGAGGAACTGCCCGCCCATGTCCTCGCGGTGCTGACCTTCATCGGCGCCGCCTACCTGACGCGCACGTCAGAGCATCTGGGCTTTGACGCCGTGGTGCGCACCCTGCGCCCCGGCCTGAAACGCGCCGTGATGGCCTGCAACCTGATCCTGATGGCGGGCTTCGGCGCGCTTCTGGCCTATTACGGCAGCATCGCCGCGCAAAGCTTCGGCAGCCGGATGCTGATCTCCGTCGACCTGCCGATGGCGCTGTTCCGCTTCGCCATGCCGCTGGGCGGCGCGCTCATCGCGCTCATCAGCCTCACCCGCCTTGCCGGCCTCCTGACAGGGCAGGTGCACCCCGACGATCTCTTGCCCGAAAGCGACGCGTGATGTTCCTCGATCCCGGCTGGATCATCCTGATCCTTCTCGTCGTCCTGCTGGCCGCAGGGCTGCCCATCGCATTCGTCCTAGGCGTCACCGCCGCCACGATGATCCTGCTGGACCCGGCGGTCGTGCCGCAGATCATGGGCCTGATCCCCTTCGGTGGGGCGAACAACTACCTGCTGGTGGCCGCCCTTCTCTTCATGATCGCCGGCGAGGTGATGAACCAGGGCCGCATCGCCGAAAAGCTGATCGCCTTCGCCTCCAGCCTCGTGGGGCATATCCGGGGCGGCCTGGCCCATGTCAACATCCTGACATCGCTGTTCTTTTCCGAAATCTCCGGCACCGCCACCTCGGACGCGGCCGCCATCGGCTCTGTCATGATCCCGCAGATGAAGAAGCGCGGCTATCCCGCCGCCTTCGCCGCCGCCGTCACATCGACCTCGGCCACCATGGCGATCATCGTGCCGCCCTCGCTGAACCTGATCCTTTACGCCTACGTGGCCAACGCATCGATCGCCGAACTGTTCGCCGCCGGCATCCTGCCCGGCATCATGGTCTGCGCGCTTCTGATGACGACGGCCTATTTCATCGCTGTGCGCCGGGGCTACCCGACCGAAGGCGCCTTCAGCTTCGGCCGCGTGATGGAGACCGGCAAGGACGCGCTCGTCCCGCTGACCCTGCCGGTGCTGATCCTTGTCGGCATCCTCGGCGGCATCTTCACCGCGACAGAGGCGGGCGCCATCGCCGCCTTCTGGTCGATCATCCTTGCCGCCTTCCTCTACCGCACCATCCGGCTGGGCAACCTGCTCGACACCTTCCGCATCGCAGGCAAGCGCAGCGCGATGCTGATGTTCATCGTCGCCACCTCGACGCTTCTGGGCTGGTACCTTACCAACCAGCGCATCCCGCAGGACATCGCGCAGGCCATTCTGGGGATCTCGGAAAACTACTGGGTCGTGCTCGCGGCCATCAACATCTTCTTCCTGCTTGCGGGCACCATCATCCACGGCACGCCCGCGATCCTGATGCTGGTGCCGATCTTCCTGCCGCTGGCCGATCAGCTGGGCATCGACCGGGTGCATTTCGGGCTGATCCTGACGATCAACCTCGGCATCGGCCAGCAGACGCCGCCGGTGGCCTCGGTCGTGCTCATCACCTGCGCCATCGCGAAGATCTCCATCGCGAAGATCATCCCCTCGATGCTGTGGTTCATCGGCGCGATGCTGGTGGCGCTGATCCTCGTCAACGTGTTCCCCGCCATCGTGCTCTGGCTGCCCTCGGTGATCCTCTGATGCGGGTGCTGATCGTCAACCCCAACACGTCGCGGGGCGTGACCGCGCGGATCGACGCGGCGGCGCAGGCCGTGGCCGCGCCCGGGGACCATATCACCACGGTCTCGGCGGCCTCAGGGCCTGCGCTGATCGTGACCGAGGCCGATGCCCGGGCCGCGACACGCGGCGTCCTGCGGGCCATCGCCGCGCATGAGACCCCCATCGACGGCATCGTGCTGGCCTCGTTCGGCGACACCGGCGCGGCCAGTGTCCGGACACGCTATCCCGGGCTTCCCGTCCTTGGCATCGCCGAGGCCGCCTTCGCCGAGGTCCAGCGCATCGGCGGGCGCTTCTCGATCGTGACCTTTGCCCCCGAGGTCGCAGGCTCGCTGGCGGACAAGGCCGCCGAGCACGGCGTCGCCGACGCGCTGATCCGGGTCGTGACCCCCCCGGCCCCGCTGGCCCAGGATCCCGCCGATGTCGCCGACGCGATGCTTCCCGCGTTTCGGGAGATGTGCCTGCAATGCGTCCTGGAAGGCGCGCAAAGCGTGGTCATGGGCGGCGGGCCGCTGGCTGGCGTGGCGCAGCGCATCGCCGCCACCTGCCCTGTCGCCGTGGTCGACGGCACCCAAGCCGCAATCGCCCAGCTGCGCGCCCGCCTCGCCTCTGGCGCGCCCGGCCTGATGACGCCGCAGTCCTGACCGGCGACAGCGGCCGCCCGCCCCTCAGCGCTGGCGCACGTCGATGACAAACCGCCCGCCGCCGAAGTCGAGGTGATGGCACCCCTCGATCCCCGGCAGCGTCTCGGGCGTGATCTGGCGCAGCACGCGCTCGCGATACTCGGTCGGGCTCAGCGCCTCGATCTCCATCAGGTTCAGCCCGTAGCCGTAGATCCCGTGAGAATTGTTCTGGCTGGCACGCAACAGCCGCCCGTCCGTCTCCAGCACGCGGCCCGCGCCCCGCGCCGTGCGCGTGTCGATCACCACAGGGTTCAGCGGGTGCGCCCGCAGCCCGTCCAGCATCGGGCTGTCGATCATGTAGGCATGAAGCTCGGCACAGAAATCGCCGAAACTGTCACGGCAGATGTTGGTCAGAAGCCACCACTGCCCGTCCTTCTGGAACACCACCGTGTCGACGGCGGCCACGCCTTCCAGCCCCGTGGCCACCCGCTCCCATTCCAGCGGAAACGCCGTCGCCCGCCAGACCTCGACCCGCCGCGCCTGGTGCGTCTCGGGAATCATCAGGATCTCGTCGCCCCAGCGAAAGACGAAAGGAAACGACAGGTGGTGCGGTGCGTCCATGACCCGGCCCGCCGGCACCAGCGTATCGCCCTCCAGCCGCCCGGCGGCAAGGTGCCCGCGCCCCTCGCGATCGTCGTAGGCCTCATAGAACAACCACGTCGCGCCGCCCTCCTCGAACAGGAAGGGATCGGCCCAGAACTGGCCCTTTGGCGGCAGGACCGCCGTGCTGCGCGCGGGGTCGAAGTCTCCCGGCCCGCCATGACCAACCCGCAGGACGAACCGGTCGGCCCGGTGCCCGAACCGCTTGCCCAGCGCCGCGCTCCCCCGCCGGACCAGCTCGGCCCCGGTGCGCAGCAGGTATCCCGGCAGATCGGCGGTGCCCATCGGGCGCTCGACCGGCAGATCGCCCTCGGACCCCAACGCAAGGCCCAGCCCCATCCGCGCCAGCGCCTGCTCTATCATCTGCACCGATTTCTCGCGGATGAAGGCCGTGTTGCGGCTGGCAAGGAACTTGCGCTCATAGGCCGCCTCGGCCAGCACCTCGGGCGCCGCGTCCCCGCGATGCCGCACCAGCGCCACCCGCGTCACCGCCGCGCGGTCCCGCGCCGCACCGCTGCCCGCCCCCGGCCCAAAGGACGTCAGCCGCCACACCCCGCCCGGCGGCGAAGGGTCCAGCGCCAGCGCCTCTGCGGCGCCAGAGACATCCACGACCACACGCGCGCCCGCCGCCGCAATCGCGTCCAGCGGGCCGGGCGCCACGTCGGGCCGCGGGGCGCTGTCGGGCGCGCGAAAGACCCGCGCCTCCAGCCGCATCGCCGTGGCCACCGGTCCCGGCACACCGCCCGCGGGCCCGTCCACCGCCGCCACGCCCGCCAGCACGAACCGCGGATCGTCGCGCAACATGTCCAGAAGACGCCGCTCGCCCGGGCCGGGCGCCTGGCGCGCATCAAGGATTACCGCAACGCGGATCGGGGTCATCGGGCCTGCCTCGGCTCTTGTCTGCTCTGACCGCACCCTGCCCGAAAAATCTGTCAGTTTTGCGGCCCCTGCCGGGCCACCCGACGCCTCAGACCGGATCGAACCCGCACAGGTCGCTCACCAGAAACTCGGCCGCATCCGCAATCGCCGTCCACGCCGTCGGCAACAGGTGGGGCGATCGCAGGAAGGCATGGATCTGTCCGGGGAAATGCCGCGTGCGCACCGGCACGCCAGCCTCCTGCAACCGCGCGGCAAAGGCCCGCCCGTCGCCCTCCAGCACATCCGCCCCCGCCGTCATGACATAGGCCGGCGGCAACCCGGCCAGCGACCCCGCCAGAAGCGGAGAGGCGCGCCAGTCCCGCGCATCCGCCCCGGCAAGGTAAAGGTCGATGAACCAGGCGACCGCCTCGGGGGTGAACGCATCGCCCGGACGTGCGTTCCCCGGCTTCAGATGCCCCAGCGACAGGTCCATCGCCGGATAGAACAGCACCTGCACACGCGGCAGAACCCCGCCCCGGTCCCGCGCCTCAAGGCACAGGACGGACACCAGGTTCGCCCCCGCGCTGTCGCCCCCCGCCCCGATCCGCGCGGGGTCCATCCCCAGCGTCCCCGCGTTCTCCGCCGCAAAGGCAAATCCCGCCACCGCGCCTTCCGCCGCCGCCGGAAACGGCGCTTCGGGGGCCAGCGGATAATCGACAGAGAACACCGCGACACCCGCCTGCCGGCACAGCGCCCGGCACAGGTGATCGTGGGTGTCGAGACTGCCCACCACCCAGCCTCCGCCATGGAAATAGACCAGCCCCGGCAACACCGCGTCCGCCGCCGCGCCATGGGGCCGGTACAGCCGTCCGCGCACCGCCTGCCCCCGCCAGTCGCCCGTGATCTCGCGCACCTCGCCCACCGACACGAAGGGCGGCGGCGCGGTCTTCAGCGTGCGCCGCTCATGGGTGCGCAGCGCCTCGGGCGTCTGCTGGTGCGGCGGCACGATGCCCACCTGCGCCAGCAGATCCAGAAGCTTCGCGGCATCGGGGTCAAGTGGCGGCAGGGTCAATGGCGTCGGTCCTCGGGTCCAGAAACTCGGATTTCGGGCATCGCAGCCCGGCAGCCCGGCGGCGCGGCGGCGCGGCGCCCCGAACCCTAGCGCCCGCCTGCAACAGCGTCCACGCCGAAACCGCCCGCGACACCGGAGTGGTTGCCGCGCCGCGCGGAATCCGCTTTTCTGGAAAAGTTAACATGTGAAAAAGGGAGGCGTTCACATGAACCACGACTGCGAGGTGCTTGTCGTCGGCGCCGGGCCTGTGGGCCTGACGCTCGGGATCGACCTGGCGCGGCGCGGCGTCGCCGTCACGGTGATCGACCGGCGCCCCACCGCCGACCCGCTGACGGTGCGCTGCAACCACGTCTCCAGCCGCTCGATGGAAACCTTCCGCCGCCTCGGGCTTGCCGGGGCCGTGCGCGCCGCGGGATTTTCCGACGACTTCCCCCATGACGCGGCCTTCCGCACCACCGTCACGGGGCAAGAGTTCGCGCGCATCCCGATCCCGGGCCGCGCCGGGCGCCGCAGCGGCGCCCCCGGCCCCGACACATGGTGGCCCACGATGGAACCGCCGCACCGCGTCAACCAGATGTTTCTCGAACCGGTGATGATCGACCATGCCCGCGCCACGCCGGGCCTCACCCTGCGCTTCGATACCGAGCTTGCGGATTTCACCCAGGACGACACCGGCGTCACCGCCAGCCTGCGCGGCAGCGACGGCACGACGACACGGCTGCGCGCCGCCTTCCTCGCGGGCTGCGACGGCGGCGCCTCGGGGGTGCGCAAGGCGATCGGCGGCACGCTCGTCGGCGACCCGGTGGTGCAGCGCGTTCAGTCAAGCTTCATTCACGCCCCCGGCCTGACCGCGCGGATGCAGGCCCCGCCCGCCTGGGTCTATGTCAACCTCAACCCGCGCCGCTCGGGCACGCTCTATACCATAGCCGAGGATGACCGTTTTCTCGTCCACAACTACCTGCGCCCGGACGAGACCGATTTCGACGCCATCGACCGCGACGCCTCCATCCGCACCATCCTCGGTGTGGGCCCCGGTTTCGAATACACCCTCCTGCGCAACGAGGACTGGATCGGCCGCCGCCTGATCGCCGACCGCATCCGCGCGGGCCGCGTCTTTCTCGCAGGTGACGCGGCGCATATCTGGGTCCCCTACGCGGGCTATGGCATGAACGCAGGCATCGCCGACGCCGCCGGTCTCGCATGGCTCCTTGACGCGGTGCTCAAGGGCTGGGGCGGGCCCGGAATGCTGGACGCCTACCCGGCAGAGCGCCTGCCGATCACCGAACAGGTGTCGCGCTTTGCCATGGACCACGCCGAAAAGATGATCCGCAACCGCGGCGCCGTGCCGGGCGAGATCGAGGACGACACGCCCGAGGGTGCGGCCGCGCGCGACCGCTTTGGCCAGCTTTGCTACGATGTGAACGTCAACCAGTATTGCTGCGCCGGGCTGAACTTCGGCTATTTCTACGACGCCTCGCCGATCATCGTGACCGACGGCGCCGCGCCGCCCGCCTACACGATGGGCAGCTTCACCCCCTCCACCGTGCCCGGCTGCCGCACGCCGCACGCCGTCATGCCCGACGGCAGCTCGCTCTACGACCATCTGGGGCCGGGCTACACGCTCCTGCGTCGTGACGGTCACGGCGGCGGGGCACTGGCCCGCGCCGCATCGGCGGCGGACGTCCCGCTTGCGACCGTCGATCTGCCCCCCGGGTCGGGCTATGACACCGCGCTTGTCCTCGCCCGCCCCGACGCCCATGTCGCATGGCGCGGCGCGGCGGACCCCGCGGACCCCGCCGCGCTGATCGCGCGCCTCTCGGGACAGGCCTGACCCGTCGCCGTGCAAGGCGCGCGCGCCCGGCTTCTTCTGTTCAGAAATACTCCCGCCGGAGGCACGCCGCATCGCGGCGTTCCCCCGCGCCTCGCGCCGACGTCGCGCCGACGTTGTGCCGACGCGATGCCGCTCCCCCTGGACGGGCCGGATCGGGACCGGACCGGGGCCGGATTCCTGCACTCGTTAAAGATTTCATTTGGCGGCGCGCGATGCCTCGTGATAGATGTATTTACATGAAAAGTGCCGTCAGAGCACAGACCGAGGAGGACATCGCAGCCGAATTCCGCATCACGGAGTTTCCGCTGCATTACGTTGTCTTCATTCAGAAATACGCGCAGGCCGCCTTTGCCCGCGTGCTGGAGCCGCACGGTCTGACGAACCAGAGCTGGCGCGTGCTTGCGGCCCTGTCGGACCGTCAGCCGCGCACCATCGGCCAGATCGCCGAAACCACGGTTTTCGACCGCGCCAACCTCGGCCGCCTGATCGAATCAATGGCCCGAGACCGCCTCGTCACCCGCACCCCAGACCCCGCCGACCGCCGCGTCGTGCGCGCCGCGATGGCGCCGGAAGGGCGACGGCTTTTCGACGCCGCCTATCCAGAGATTCTCGGCGTCTACAAGCGCTTGCTTGACGGGCTGGACAGCGCGGAACAGGCGGCTTTGATGTCGGGACTGGCCCGCATGAAGATCAACTGCATTGCCCTTTGCGAGGATCTCGTATGACACGGCGCGAACACTTCTACCCCGGCACCGAACCCCTGGCGGCCGACGAGATGCGGGTGACGGCGCTCGGCACGGGGCGTCCCTTCCTGCGCCGCGCACAGGCCAACACGTCCTTCCTGATAGAGCTGGGCAACGGCGACATCTTCATGATGGACTTCGGCGCGGGCAGCCAGATGAACTTCACCGCGCTGGAAATCCCCTACCAGGACATAACCGCCTATTTCGTCACCCACCTGCACGCCGACCATGTCGGCGACTTCGCCAATGTCTGGGTCGGCGGCTGGGCGGGCGGTCGGCTGCGCCCGATGGAGATCTGGGGCCCCTCGGGCCGCGTGCCCGAACACGGGCTGAAGCATTTCGTCGATACCCAGGTCGCCAGCTACGCCTGGGACACGATGACCCGCGTGGGCCTGCTGCCAGAGGACGGCGCGCGCGTCGTGGCGCATGAATTCGACTATGCCGTGCCCGCCACCGTCTATGACCGTAACGGTGTGGTGCTGAAGGCCTTTCCCGCCGTCCACATCTACGACGGGCCGATCAGCTACCGGCTGGAATGGAACGGGCTGACCTTCGTCTTCTCCGGCGACACCACGCCCAGCCGGTTCATGCTGGATCACGGCAAGGGCGCGGATCTGCTGATCCACGAGGCGTTCAACACCGTCGACCAGCTGATGGCGCGCTCTGGCTACGACATACGCACCGCCACGGGCATCGGCACCATCGCCCACACCGCCCCGGCCGAGGTCGGGCCGGTGCTGGCCGAATGCGCGCCGCGCCACGCGGTCCTTTATCACCACTTCAACGATTTCGACACCGCGCCCGGCATCGAGGCCGACGTGCGCAAGACCTACGACGGCCCGCTGACACTGGCCCGCGACCTGATGGTCTGGAACGTCACGAAGGACGAGATCGCCGTGCGCATGGCCGTGGTGGCCGATCACGTCTGGCCGAACAAGACGCATCACGACGACTTCCGCGCCGCCACCCGGGCCGAGCGGCCGAAGATGTCGCAATGGCTGACCGACGCGATCCTGTTTCCCAAGAGTTGACCGGCACGCGCGGCGGCGGGGACCGCGCGGGCACACGACACAACAGCCCCGCAGGACAACACCAGGGAGGAAGACCATGAAGCACTTCATGAAGGGTACGCTGGGCGCGGTGGCGATCGCCGCATCGGCGCTTGCGTTCGCGGCCACCAGCGCTTCGGCCGAATTGCGGCGGGTAACGATCGGAACCAACCCACAGGGCACGCTCTACTTCGTGGTGGGCGGCGGCCTTGGCAAACTGTTCTCGGACGAGCTTGGCATAGTCGCCACGGCCCAGCCCTATGCCGGATCGTCGGTCTACCTGCCGCTGATCCAGTCGGGCGAAGTGACGCTTGGCTTCTCGTCGTCGCTCGACACCAACCTCGCCTACAACGGGCTTGACGTCTACGAGGGCAGCGGCGGTCTGGACAAGCTGCGCAGCTTCGCACGCGGCTGGCCCCTGCCCTATGCCTTCTTCGCCCGGGCCGACAGCGGCATGACCGAGGTTGCGGACCTGAAAGGCAAGAAGGTCGCCGTCGCCTTCAAGGCCAACGCCGCGCTCGAGGCGGCGAACCGCGCCATGCTGGCCGCCGCCGGGCTCGATCCCGACACCGACGTGGACAGCGTGACGATCACCGGCATTCCCGAAGGCTACAACCTTGTGACCGAAGGCGGCGTCGCCGCGGCGGCCACGGCGCTGGCCATCCCGCTTGCGCGTCAGGCCGACAGCACCATTCCCGGCGGCATCATAATGCTGGGCGTGAACGGCGAGAACGCCACGACCGAGTTCCTGAACGCGGAACTGCCGGGCTTCTACATGACCACCGCCATGCCCGGCGACAACAACCCCGGCGTCAAGGCAGAAACCGCGATCACCGGCTTCGACATCTTCCTGCTCGGCAGCGCCGACATGTCGGAAGATGACGCCTACCTGCTGACCAAGACGCTCCACGAGAACCTGGAGCAGATGCAGGCGGACTACCCCGTCCTGCGCCGCAACTCCGCAGAGGGACTGGTCGCGCCGACCAACACCGCCCCGTTCCACCCCGGTGCGGTGCGCTACTACAAGGAAGTCGGGCTCTGGACCGACGCCAACGAGTCGCGCGATTCCGCGATGATGCAGTGACGGCGTGACCACCGCCGCCACCCCCCTTGGCACACGGCTGGCAGAGGGCCTTCGGGCCCTCCTGCTTCCGGCGCTGCCGGTCCTCGGCATCCTCTGGCTGATGGACGTTCCGTTTCACCTCGGCCTTGCCGTGGTGGCTGCATCGTTCCTGTCGGCCATGGCCGGGGTCTCGACCGCGCTGGCCTATCTCATCCGGCCGTTCGGCGAACGCCCCGGCTGGATCGAGATCGTGCTGGCGCTGGCCGGAATGGCCGCATGGTTCTGGGGGGGGTGGAACCATGCCGACTGGCTGGTCGATTTCGCCAACCGCGGCATCGGCAAATGGGGCCCGGGCGTCGTGGGCATCGTGCTGCTGCTGGAAGGCGTGCGGCGGGTCTGCGGCCTGCCGGTGGCGCTGGTGGCCGTTGTCTGCCTTGTCTACGCCTTCCTTGGCCACCACCTGCCCGGCAACCTCGAAGCGCCCTACACCGCGCCGGCGCGCGTGGTTCTCTACATGTATTCCGACACCAACGGCGTGCCCGGCCTTGTCATGGGCGTGGCTTCGACCGTGGTTCTGGGCTTCGTCGTCATGGGCGCGGTGATGGGCGCCGTCGGCGCATCCGCCTTCTTTACCGACGCGGCCCTTGGCGTGATGGGCGGGCGGCGCGGCGGCCCGGCCAAGGTGGCCGTCGTCGCCTCGACGCTCTTCGGCTCGATCTCGGGCTCGACCGTCGGCAACGTGATGACGACGGGCGTCGTCACCATCCCGCTGATGAAACGAACGGGCTTCAAGCCCCATGTCGCGGGCGCGATCGAGGCCGTGGCCTCGAACGGCGGGCAACTGGCCCCGCCGGTGATGGGCGCCACCGCCTTCCTGATCGCCGAGTTCCTTCAGGTCCCCTATTCCGAGGTCGTTCTGGCCGCCGCGATTCCCGCGGCGATCTACTACCTCGTCCTGTTCCTTCAGGTCGACCTGATCGCTGCGCGCGAGGGTCTGGACGGCCTGCCGAAGTCAGAGCTTCCGTCGATCTGGCGCGTGCTGGCGCGCGGCTGGGTCTACCTCGTGCCCATCGGCCTGCTGATCTGGCTTCTGTTCTGGCAGGGCTACCAGCCGGGCAAGTCCGCGCTCTATGCCGCGCTGGGGATGATCGTGGCGGGCGTGCTCGCCGGCGGTCCGGGCCGCGACTGGCAAGCGCTGCTTCGGGTGTTCCACGAGGCGGGAAGCACTCTGGTCACGCTTTTGCTGATCTGCGGCGCGGCCGGGCTTGTGATCGGGTCTCTCAACCTCACGGGGCTGGGCTTTCTGCTGACGAACGCGCTTTCGGGCGTGGGCGAAAGCTTTGGGATATTCCCGATGCTGGCCGTGACCGCCGTGATCGCGATCTTCCTCGGGATGGGGATGCCCACGGCGGCGGTCTACATCGTGCTGTCGATCATCCTCGCCCCCGCGCTGACGCGCATGGGCATGGTGCCGATGGCAGCCCATCTCTTCATCTTCTACTTCGGGCTCTTGTCGATGCTGACCCCGCCGGTCGCCGTCGCCTCCTATACGGCGGGCGCGCTTGCGGGCGCCGGGCTCTGGCAGACGGGGCTTGCGGGAATGCGGCTGGGGGCAGGCGCGTTCATCCTGCCGTTCATCTTCGCGCTCAACCCCGCGCTGCTGGGCTACGGCACGTTCTTCGAGGATGCCGTGGCGATCTGCACGGTGGTGGCGGGCAGCTACCTTCTGGCCTCTGCGCTGGTCGGCATCGGATCGGGCGCGCGGGCGATCGGGCTGCAAGCGGCGCTTGTCGCCGCCGCCGGGATCGTCGGCACCGCGTCACTCTGGCTCGGCGGGTCCTCGCCCGTCGCGCTGGCGCTCGCGGTCGCCGTTGCGGCCTTTGCATGGTTCGGGGGGCCGTCGCTCTTGCGTCCGCCGCGCCCCGCTATCCACAATCCGACACAGGGAGACACCGGATGACCACCGACACCCTTTCGCGCACCGACCTGGCCGTGCGCCGAATAAACCCCAACATCGGGGCGGAAATCGTCGGCGCCGACCCGACCCGCGCCCAAAGCGCGGCAGAGGTCGCCACCATCACCGACGCGCTGGTCGAGCACGAGGTTCTCGTGTTCCGCAATCTCGACATCACCGTCGACCATCAGGTCGGTTTTGCCCGCAACTTCGGCGAACTGACGGTGCATCCCTTCTCGCCCAACATGGGCGACAAGCCCGAAGTCATCGTGCTGGACAACCACAAGGACAACCCGCCCCGGCTGACCGATGTCTGGCACTCTGACGAGACGTTCCGCGACGACCCGCCGCTTGGCACCATGCTCTTGTGCCGGATCACGCCCGAGATCGGCGGCGACACGCTTTTCGCCTCCATGACCTGCGCCTACGAGGGCCTGTCCGACCGGATGCAGCGCCACATCGACGGGCTGGAGGCGGTGCATGACTTCAAACCCTTCCGCACGCTCTTTTCCGGCACCGACAAGGACCGCGCAAAGCTGCGAGAGATGGAGGACAAATTCCCCAATCCCACCCATCCGGTGGTGCGAATCCACCCCGTCTCGGGGCGCCGCATCCTGAACGTGAACCCCCAGTTCACCGCCCGCATCGTCGGCATGAAGGACAGCGAAAGCCAGACGCTGCTGGACTACCTCTACCAGCAGACGCTGATCCCCGACTACCAGCTGCGCGTCCGGTGGGAACCGGGGCAGATGGCCTTCTGGGACAACCGCGCGACCCAGCACTATGCCGTGCACGACTACTGGCCCCAGCGCCGCCGGATGGAACGCGTGACGCTCATGGGCGACCGCCCCTTCGGCGTCGAGACCGCAGAGACCGTCGGCGGCGACAAGATCGCCGCGCTGCGCACCAGGGACCTGACCGAGGGCACCGGCGAAACCGCCAGACGCCAGTTCGAACGCTGACGTGATCGTCGACCTGCACGCCCACCTCCTGCCTGCCGCGCTGGCCGACGCGCTGCGGGTCCGAACGGCCGCGCCGCGCATCGACGGCGCGCGGCTGGTGATGCCGGTGGGCGCGCTGGACTATGCCAGCGCCTACGAGGACCCCGCCGGACGCCTTGCCGCGATGGACGCCGCGGGCGTCGATCGCCAGCTTCTGTCGCTGCCCGGCCTCTTCGGCATCGACAGCCTGCCGACGGATCAGTCCGCGCCGCTGACACGCGCCTTCAACGAAGGCATGGCCGAAATCGCCGCCGCGCATTCCGACCGCTTCGGCTGGCTCGCCAGCCTGCCGCTGGCCGATCCCGGCGCGGCGCTTGCCGAACTGGCCCGCGCGATGGACGACGGCGCCTTGGGCGTGATCCTGCCCTGCGGCGCCATGACCTCTGTCGCGCGGGCCCATGCGGCCGCGGGGGCGATCCTGCACATGCTGGACCGGCGCGGCGGCGGGCACGTCTTCATCCACCCCGGCCGGGCGCCGGCCCAGCCCGAGCCGCCGCCCGATCCCTATCCCGACCTTGCCCACGCACGCCGCCAGATCGACATACAGACCGAGATCGCCGAGGCCGCCGTCACGCTGCTCTACTCCGACCTTCTGGACGATTACCCATCCGTCACGGTGCAGGTGGCCAACCTCGGCGGCGTGCTGCCCATGGTCAGCGAGCGGATATCAGAGGTGATCGCGGGCCGCGGCCTCGACGCGCCCGACATGGACCTGCGCGGCCGGCGCATGGTCTTCGATGTCGCCTCGATGGGGCCGCGCGCGATCGAGATCGCGGTGGGCGTCTTCGGCGCCGATGCCATCGTGCTTGGCACGGATCAGCCGATCTTCGGCCTGACCGAGCGGCTGGGGGCCATCGCCGCCGCCGGTATCGGCGCAGATGCGCGGCAGGCGATCCTCACGGGCGGCGCGCGCCTTCTGGGCTAGGGTCCGGTCAGCCTTCGCGCCCCGCCCGCGCCGCCGCCGCATCCCGCACCCCAAGATAGCCCGCACCGGCAAGGAACGCGCCCGCCTGCGCCGCGTGGTCGTCCGAATGGACAAGGCCAAAGCCCTCGACCAGGCGGTTCATCATGTTGAAATAGGCCGTGACCGCGACGGCAAACACCACCGCGCGGTCGTCCCACCCCGCATCGCGCATCGCCTGGGCATGGGCGTCTGTCATGCGCGCGGGCGCCTCGGTCAGCTGCCGCGCCAGCGCAAGGACCGGGCGCATCCGGTCCTCGACCGGCGCGCTGTCGGGGTCGTCCGCCAGCGCCGCCAGCAGGTCCGCGTCGACACCAAAGGCACGCGCCACCTCGGCATGGATGCCATGGCAATAGCGGCACCCGTTCAGGGCCGACACATAGGCCGCCACCAGTTCGCGCTCTGCCGGGGTCAGCGGGGCGTCGCCGCGCATGACCTCGTGGCCCAGCGGGCTGACCTTCAGGAACGGGTCGGGAAAGCTGGCGAACAGGTCGCCAAGCGTCGCGATATCGGGGTGACCGTCCAGCCTGCTCATCGCCGTGTCTCCTGTGTTGCGCGACCTCAGGCGACCGCAACCTCGATCAGCGCCTGCCGCCGCTCGTCTCGCACCACCCGCAACGCGCGCGCCACTTCGCCCCGAAGCTCGGACGGATCGGCAACCCGCACCGCGTGCGCGCCATGCGCCGCCGCCATCGCCGCATAGTCGGGCGACGGCCCAAGCCCGGTCAAGGGCATCTCGTTGGCCGCCGCCGCATGACCCTTGGGGTACATCCCCAAAGTGGCCCGCCGCACCGCGTTCCAAAGCCCGTTGTTGAACACCACCGTGAGCACCGGCAGCCCATGCGCCGCCGATACCTGGTGGCAGGCCGCCGGGTTCGCAAAAAGGTACGATCCGTCACCGACCGTCGCGATCACCGTGCGCTCTGGCTGCGCGAGCTTGGCCCCCAGCGCCGCCGGCAGACCCCAGCCCAGCCCGCCCGAATGCGGCGTCCAGAACAGCTGCCCCGCCCGCTCCAGCCGAAGAGCGGCCCCGGTGGCGGCCAGTTCGGCAAAGATCACGGCCTCTGGCCCGGCCTCCTCGGACAGGACGCGACCGACAAAGGCGGCCGTCATCGGCCCGCTGGCTCCGGCGGCGATCTGCGCCTCCACGGCCTCGGCCTGCGCCGCGCGCCGCGCCGCCTGCGCCTGCGCGCGTGCCGCGATCACGTCGCTGGGCACCCGGCCCTCGATTGCATCGGCCAGCGCCGCCACCCCGCGCCCCGCATCCCCCGCCAGCGCGATATCGGCGGAAAAGCCCCTGTATGGCGTGCCCAGGTCCAGGGGGTCGGGTCCCAGCGCGATCACCTTGGGCGCAACGGGTCCGGACAGCGCGGGCACCCACGGCACCGAGGTTCCGATGCCCAGCACCACGTCGGCCTCGCCGATCAGCGGCGCGGGATCGAAGCCCGCGTGCATCGGATGCGAATTGGGCAATGCACCCGCCGTCGCCCAGAACTCCACCACCGGGATCGCGGCCGCCTCGGCCAGCCGCGCCAGCGCGTCCAGATGCCCCGCCGGCGCGCTGCGCTGCACCACGATCAGGGGCGCGCGGGCACCTGCCAGAAGCTCCGCCGCCTGTTCGATCAGCGCCGGATCGGGCGGCGGCGGGTCGGCCGGCCCTGCGCCCGGGCCGGGCACCTCCAGCGCGACGCGCTCTGCCAGCACCTCGCGCGGCAGGCTCAGGTAGACCGGCCCGCAGGGGGCAGAGCGCGCCACCGACACCGCGCGCGCCACGACCGCCGCCGCCTGCTCGGGAAAGCGCAGTTCATAGTCCCACTTGACCGCCTCGCGCACCAATCCCGCCTGGTCGAACATCTCCTGGCCCCAGTGAATGGGCGACACCCGGCTGCCGTGGCGGCCGGTCTCGGTCACCGGCGTCCGGCCCGACACCACCAGCACCGGCACCTGCGAGGCCGCCGCGTTCAGCGCCCCCATCGCGCAATTGGCCAGCCCGACGTTCACATGCACCATCACCGCCAGCATCCGCCCGGACACAAGGTAATGCCCATGCGCCATGCCCATCGCGACGGATTCGTGATGCACCGCCACCGGCACCGGAAGGTCGCGGGCCAGCGCGGGATCGGCCAGCGCCTCGATCAGCGGCGGAAAATCGGTGCCGGGATTTGCCAGTACGTGGTCGATGCCCGCCGACCTGATCGCACGCAAGACCGCTTCGCCGGCCGTGGGCGCGTGCCCGTCCTCCCGTTCCATGGCAATCCTCCAAGCCCCCGCACCAGACTAGCGTCCGGCGCGCCGACTGCGAAGCCTTTTCCTTCACATGCTAACGAATGGCCGGTTCAGCCCGCACCCTCCTGCGGCTCGGCCGCCCTGTCGACGGTGCCGCGCACCTGCGCCCAGGCCTCGGCGGCGGCCTCGGCGGCCCCGGCCACGCCATCGCCGCCCTCACGCAGACGCGTCTCCAGCCGCCGAAGCGCGGTCGCCATCGCGCCAGCCCCCAGAACCGCCGCCGAACCGGCGATCCGGTGCACCTCGTCGCGGTCCGCCGACAGCGGCTCGGCCCCTTTGGACAACGCCTGCAGCCGACGGGCCAGTCCGTCGCCTTCTTCGACGAACCGCGCCCAGGCCGCCGCCGCGGCCTCGGGCCCAAGCGTCGCCACAAGTTCGGCAAAGGCGTTCACATCGCGCGAAGCCGCCTTGTCCGGCCGCTCGCCGGACACCACCCCCACGTCCCCCCGCACCATGCCCAGCACCTCTGCCAGCTGGCGGCGCGTCATCGGCTTGGTCAGCACGTCCGTCATCCCTGCCTCGCGGAACCGCGCCACCTCGGACGGCATGGCGTGGGCGGTCAGAGCGATGATGGGAACGTCGCGCGACAGGCCCTCGGCGCGGATCAGTCGCGTCGCCTCCAGCCCGTCCATCCGCGGCATGCTGATGTCCATCAGGATCAGGTCGAATGCGGTCGCCGCCGCCGCCATCACCCCCTGCGCCCCGTCCAACGCCTCTGTCACTTGGTGGCCAAGACCGGCCAGCATCTCGCGTGCGACCTGCCGGTTGATGGCGTCGTCCTCGACCAACAGCACCGACAGCGTCCGCGCCGCGGGCTGCGGCACGCCCGGGGCCCCGTCGGCCATCGCGCCACGCCCCTCGGCATCGGCCGAAAGCGGCAGGCGCACCCAGAACAGGCTGCCTTCGCCCGGCTCGCTTTCCACGCCGATCTCGCCCCCCAGAATCTTGACAAGCCGCGCGGTGATCGCAAGGCCAAGCCCCGTGCCCCCCGCAGCGCGCCCATAGGTGGGATCGACGGTGTAGAAATCCTCGAAAACGCGGGCCTGGTTTTCCTCGGCGATGCCGATGCCGTCGTCGGTCACGCGGATTTCCACCGTCTCGCTGTCTCCCAGCCGCTCCGCCTCGATGGCGACATGCCCGTCCTCGGTGAACTTGATGGCGTTGGCCAGCAGGTTCACCACGATCTGCCGCACCTTTCCGGGGTCGCCGATCACGGCGCCAAGCCCGCCTGCCACCCGGTGCGTCAGCTGGTTGCGCTGAACGGCGGCAAGGGGCCGCTGCATCTCGGCCACCTGCCGGATCAGCGCCGCAAGATCGAAGCCCACCTGATAGGCCTCTGCCCGCTCCGAATCCAGCCGCGAGACGTCCAGCACGTCGTTGACATGGTGCAGCAGCAACTGCCCAGAGGTTTCCATGATCCGCATGTAATCGCGCTGCTTCTCATCCAGCCGGGTGTCGCGGATCAGATCGATGGTCCCCAGAAGCCCGTTCAGCGGCGTGCGCATCTCATGGCTCATGACCGCCAGAAGATGCGCCTTGGCCTTTTCCCCGGCCAGCGCATCATCGCGCGCCTTCATCAGTTCCGCCTCGGATGCCTTGCGGGCCGAGATGTCGCGGATGAAGGACACAAAGATCTCCCCATCCCCGGTTTCGGTGCTGTTGATCGACATTTCGACCGGGAACACCTCTCCGGACCGGCGCACCGCCTCCAGCTGGATGCGCCCGCGCCCGATGACCTTGCGCTGGCCCGTGCGGCGATAGCGCTCCATTCCCGCCTCATGCGCGTCGCGCATGTGGGCCGGCACGATCACATCGGACATGCTGCGGCCCAGAACCTCGGCCGCGGAAAAGCCGAAGATCTGTTCCGCCGCTCCGTTCAAGTCCAGCAACCGGCCCTCCACGTCTGCGACCACGACCGCATCCTGCGACGTGGCGACAATGGCGTTCAGCCGCGCCGCGGTGATCTGGTACTCCAACTGGCGGCGTTGCACCTGCCGGTTCATCTGCGCCAGCACGAACAGGCCCAGCCCCAGCAGGAAGAAAAGCGCAGTGGTCAGGATCGCAAGCCGCACAAGCGTGCCCGCCACGGCCTCGCGCTGGCGGTCCGACCGTTCGGCCAGCGCGCGCACCCCCTCCAGCGCGATCTCGCGCACGGCGGGCCGCAAGCCGCGAAACACCTCCGCCAGCTCAGGCAAGGCGCGGCGCAGCACGTCGTCGGGCCCGTCGATCAGCGCCACGGACGTGTCAAGTATCAACCACAGGTCGCTTTTGGCGTCGCGCGCATCCGGCGCGTCAAGAACGCCGACATAGACCGACCCGTTGGTGATGATATCGGCACGATTGTAGAACACGTCGAACCGCCGGCGCACATCGCCCAGCGTCGCAAGTCCGTCGTGGGCGCTCAGAATCGTGAATTCGAGCCGCACCAACTCGACCTCGATTTGCGAAAGCGTCCATTGGACGTTGTCGGAATTGGCGGTCGCGAGATCGTCTACCTTGCGCACCGTGTCCAGCGCGGACATGGCGATCAGCCCAAGGATCAGGCCAAACAGAGCACCCAGAACGATACGTGCGCGCCGCGTTGCCGCGGCGCGCTTCAGCCGGTATCCGTTGGGTGTTGGAGGTCCCGGCTGCATTCCCGGCGGCGCCCTACGGCACCACCACCAGCCGGTCGAGCTGCCAGACGCTGCGCGAATAGGCCACCTCTGTCTGGAAATCTGCGTTCGCATCGTAGGGATAAACGATCCAGAGCGGCCCCTTGCCCCGGCGCGACATCGGCGCGCCGTTCTGAAGGTAGGCCAGCACCGGCCCGGCCTGCAACGCGTCCGCCACGGGCATCTCGGCCGAGTAGTCGTTGATCGCCGTCGCCACCAGCGTGCCAGAATTCACGCCCAGCCGCTCCAGAAGCGCGGCAAGCGGCACACCGGTGAATTCCTGCTCGCCCTCGGTCCAGATCGTCGTCGTGCGGAACGTCTCTGCCGGAAGTGATTCGAGCATGGCGCGATCGAACTTGGCCGTCTCGCCGTCATTGGACACCGCGATGGCCCCCGAGACGGTCAGAAGAACGTCGCCATCGGGCGTGCCAAGCAACTCCTGCGCCTGCACCGCCGTTCCCGCGACAAACGCCGAAAACAGCCGCAAGGATGCCATTTTTTAGACTGCCAAAAACGCTAGACATCGAAAGAGCCTCCTTTTGCGGACCATCAAACTGTTGCCCTCCCGATACGCAAAAACGCGAACCGCGTCAGCAGTGCATTCGCATAGCGGACTATGCGGAAGGATAGTATCATTTCTCAAGAGAACGCCGATGGGCAGGTGACAGTTTTGTCACGCCCTCTATGTCGACAGTCTCCGGATGCACCGGACAAGCAGCAAAGGCAGATATTTTGGACTATTAGGATACTGGTTGCCGACGATCACGATCTGGTCCGCGATACCGTTGCCGCCTATCTCGCGAACGGCGGCGGGTTCGAAACCCGAACTGCCGTTTCCCTCGATGACGCCATCGCCCGCGTCAAGGAAGAGGGCGCCTTCGACCTCGTCCTGCTGGACTACACGATGCCGGGCATGAACGGGCTGGACGGGCTGGCCCGCATGACGGAACTGAACGGCCCGGGCACGGTCGCCATCCTGTCGGGCAACGCGTCGGCTGCCGTCGCGCGCGAGGCCGTCGATGCCGGCGCCATCGGCTTTCTCCCCAAGACCATCACCGGCAAGTCGCTGGTTCATGCCATCAACTTCATGCTTGCCGGAGAAAACCTACATGCCCATGTCGGTGATGCGCGACGCCGAAGCGCCGGCCCCTCTGCACCCCCTCGCCAAGCTGCTGAGCGAGCGCGAAACACAGGTGCTGGCCGGACTGGCGCAGGGCCTGTCGAACAAGGAAATCGCCCGAGACCTCACCTTGCAGGAAGTCACCGTCAAGCTGCACGTCAAGACCCTGTCGCGCAAGCTGGAGGCCCGCAACCGCACCCACGCCGCCATGATCGCAAAGACCGCCGGAATCGTCTGATCCCGCACCCGGCTATTCCCCCAGCGCCTGGATCAGCGTGATCGGCGTCAGGATGCCGCCCAGCACCTGAAGACTTGGCAGGATCTGCGCCAGAGATCCGTTCCAGCTTGCCAGAGGCGTTTCAGGGACGAACACCACGTCGCCTGGCGCCAGCGGGAAATCCAGCGCCTCTCCCGCCAGCATCTTGCGCGCGTCGACCACGATCAACTCGCCCGTCGTCGGGCTGAAGGCGCGCACCACCCGCACCTCGGCAAGCTGCGCCTGCGACAGGTCCGGACCGCCCGCGATGGTCAGCGCCTGCAAAAGCGTCCGCCCCTCGGCGCCAAAGGACACCGCCTGCGGCGAGCCCACGGCCCCGATCACGTAGACCTGCATGTCCTCCTTGCGGGGGGCAAAGATCACGTCGCGCGGGGCGATCCAGACGTTCTGGTCGAACCGCCCGTTCTTCAGCAGCGCATTCAGGTCGACGGTGCACACCTGTTCCCCCCGGATCAGCCGCGCGCCGGGAAGATAGGCGTCTTCCTCCAGCCCGCCGCCCAGAGCCAGCGCCTCGATCAGGTTGGTCGATCCGTTCATGTAGCGCACGCCGGGCTCGCGGAACTCGCCCAGGAAATAGATGGGCGCGCTGCCGGCCTCCTCGACCTCGACGGTCAGCCACGGCTCGTTGAAATGCTCCGAATAGCGCGTCTTGAGCAGGCCCAGGATCTCGCGCGTGCTCTTCCCCGCCACCTGCACCAGTTCGATGATCGGCAACTGCACGAACCCCTCGGAGTCGATACGCGCCGACACGTCGCTCAGCCCGTCCTCGCCGAATATGTTCAGCCGCAGCGTATCCCCCGGCCCCACCCGGTAGGGCGCGGCGGGCGCGCCGCGCGCTGCGCCGGGCACCATGTCCTTGCCGCCGGGCGAAAGCCTTGCCCGCCCACAGCGCGGCCCCTTGGCGACCTCTGCCGCCGGAACGCTGACCTGCATCCGCTCGACCACGCCATCCGAGGTCAGGCGGCTTCGGTCCAGCGGGATCTGGCTGCACCCCGCCAGAATCACCCCGGCGGCAACGGCCCGCAGCGCCCAGCGCCCTATCCGAACGGATAGCACGCCCCTGCCTGCGAATACCGGCTCTCTGCCTTCGGCCACACCACCCCCCGTGCGTATACACGCCCTATCCGCCTACCACCGAGACGTGTGCGCCCCGCCGAGGATATGCAAACGCCAACCAATCCTCCAGTCCCGGAATTGCCGAAATGATCACCTTGCTCAACGCTGCCCCCGATACCGGAAACCAGGGCGTCACCGCCCTCTGCCTTTCGGCCCTGTCTGGCCTTGCCGCCCGGGACGCCGGGCCGGTCGCGGTCGCCGATCATGGCCGGGGCCTGCGTCCGGGCACCTGGGGGATCGACGGTGCCCAGCGTATCGGCCTGACCCATTCGCGCCGGATCTGGCGCGCCGACACTCTGCGGACCGTTCACGCCCTTATCCGCGTCGGCGGCGGGTTCAGCGCCACCGCGCGCACCATCGCCGGATCGCGTGCCATTCTCGACGTGTCGGGCGGCGACAGCTTTACCGATCTCTACGGCCCGAAGCGCTTTCGGGCCATGGTGCTGACCAAGCGGCTGGCGATCGACGCACGCCGCCCGCTGATTCTCCTGCCGCAGACCCTGGGGCCCTTCGTCGATCCGGACAACCGGGCCGAGGCCGCGCGCATCCTGCGCGCCGCCCATGCCGTCTGGGTGCGCGACGCGGCCAGCCATGCCTTCCTGCAAGAGTTGCTTGGCGACGCCTTCGACCCGGCCCGCCACCGCCTTGGCGTCGACATGGCCGTGGGCCTGCCCAGCGCGGACCCCGGCGACCGGCTTTGCCCGTCGGTCCGCAAATGGCTGGCCGAGGACCGCGACGCGCCCGTGGCCGGGCTGAACGTGTCCGGCCTCCTGACGCTGGAACCCGCCGCCGCGCAGATCCGCTTTGGTCTTGCGCAGAACCACCCGGCCCAGATCGAGGCCGCCGCGCGCGCGCTTCTCGACAGCGACCCGTCGCTGCGCCTTGTCCTGCTGCCGCATGTCCACCGCCCCCCGACTGATGCCGAAAGCGATCTTGGCGCCGCGTGGAAACTTCAGCTGCGCCTTGCGGGACATTACCCGGACCGGGTGCGTGTGCTCGACGCGCCGCTCGACGCGATGCAGCTGAAGTGGTGTCTTGCCCGGTTCGACTGGTTCGCTGGTGCCCGGATGCACGCCACCATCGGCGCGTTTTCCTCGGGCACGCCCACGCTGGGCCTTGGTTACTCCGACAAGGCGGCGGGCGTCTTCGCCGAATGCGGGATCGGGGCAGAGGTCGCCGATCTGCGCACCCACGACGCCACGGCCCTGGCCGCCCGGGTCGTGGCGTCCTATCGCGACCGCGACGCGCTGCGCCGACGTCTTGCCGACGTTTTGCCGACGTTGCGCCGACGTGCCGATTCACAGATGGACGACATCGTCGCGCAGATCGCCGAGGCACAGGTCTAGGCCATGCGCATCCGCCTGTCCTCCCGGCTTCTGGCATGGATCGTTCCGCTTTCGGCAGAGACCGGGGCGTTTGCCCGGTCCCTGCTGCTGGCGCATATGATCGGCGCCGAAGAGCTTGGCCGCGCCATGCTTCTCGCGCTGACCCTGCGCCTTGTCGAGATGGCCAGCGACATCGGGATCGAACGCCTCCTGATCCGATCGCCCCGTGGCGAAGCCGCTGATTTTCAAGCAGCTTTGCACGGCGCGGTGATCCTGCGCGGGCTGGCGATGGCCGCGCTGATGGCGGCGCTGGCGCTGCCCATGGCTCTGGCTTTCGCCGACGGCCCGTCGGTCTGGGCCTACCTGTCGCTGGCGCTGGTGCCGCTGTTCCGGACACTTGTGCACCTCGACTACCGACGCGCCGAACGCCGCCGCGACTACCGCGCCTTCGCCACCGTCGAGCTGGGCGGCACCGCCGCGATGCTGGTCGGCGCCCTCGCCGGCGCCCACCTGCTCGGCACCCACTGGGCCATGGCCCTCGCCCTCGTCGCACAAGGCTTCGCTTTGGTGTACCTGTCCCACGCGGTCGCGCGGCGGTGCTATGAAATATCCTTTGACCGCAGCGTGTTGGCAGAATGCTGGGGCTTTGGCGCGCCGCTTCTTCTGAACGCGGGGCTCATGTTCCTGACCTTTCAGGCAGACCGGCTGATCGTGGCCGCGGGCTATGGCTGGGCCGAGGTCGCCCTCTACGGCGTTGCACTGCAACTGGCGCTTCTGCCCGCGCAGATCGTATCTCGCGCCGCCAACTCTTTGCTCGCCCCGGTCTTCGCCGACGCCATTGCCCTGGGCGGTCTCGCGACGGCGGCACGCCACGCGATACGCGCCCACGCAGCCCTTGCCCTGCTGTTCGCCTGGGGCTTCGCGCTGACCGCACCGGGTGCCATCGCATTGATCTACGGTGCGGAATTCCGCCCCGATGCCCTGCTGGCCGCCGGACTTGCCGGCGCGGCAGCCTTCCGCATCCTGCGTGCGCCCTACTCGCAAATGGCTGTTGCCACCGGCCGCACCGGCGACCCGGCGCGCGCCAACCTCTGGCGGGCCGCCGCCATCGTGCCGGCACTGGCCTTCGCGGCGGCCGGGCTGCCGCTGGCCAGCCTCGCCCTCGCCGCCGCCACCGGAGAGGCCGCCGCCACCCTGCGCGCGCATATTCTGGCGCGCGACATCCTGCGCCGTCCCCTGACCAAGGAGTGCCCTGCATGATCACCGATCCCATCACCCGCACCGTCGCCTGCAACCTGTGCACCGGATGCGGCGCCTGCGCAGGCGCATTTCCCGAGGCGATCCGCATGGTCGAGCACCCGGTCCATGGCCGCCGTCCAGTCGTCGCTTCGGGGCCCGCCGGTCGCGCGGCGGCAGAGGCCGCCATCGGCCTGTGCGCCGGGGCCGAAACCGATCACTCCGCCCTGCCCCGCCAAGACACCGTGGACGAGATGTGGGGGCCCGTGCTCGCCGCATGGGAAGGCTGGGCGGCCGACCCTGAGATCCGCCACCGCGGATCCTCGGGCGGGGCAGTTACCGCGCTTGCGCTCTTCGCCCTCGAAACCGGCCACGTGGACAGCGTCGCGCATATCGCGGCCGATAAGGCCGATCCCCTTGAAAACGTTGCCGTGCAAAGCACCAACCGGGCAGAGCTTCTGCGGGGGGCGGGCTCGCGCTATGCGCAGGCCAGCCCGTGCGAGGCGCTGGGGCCCATCGCCGCGAAGGGCCGCCCGGCTGCGCTGATCGGCAAGCCATGCGACATCTCCTCTGCCGCGCGGGCCGCCGCCGCCGATCCCAGCGTTGCGAAAAGCCTTGCCCTGACCATCGGCATCTTCTGCGCTGGTGCGCCGAACCGCGCTGCATCGGAACAGTTGCTGGGGCGGCTGGGCGTACCCGAAGGCGTGTCAATCACCGCGCTGCGCTATCGCGGCGCAGGCTGGCCCGGCACCATGCAGGCCAGCTGGGTCGACGCCGACGGAACCACGACCGACAGCAAGAGTGTCAGCTACGCCATGGGCTGGGGCCTGTTGCAGAAGGGCCGCCAGTGGCGCTGCCGGATCTGCACCGATCACACCGCAGCCTTTGCCGACATTGCCGTGGGCGACCCGTGGCACGCCCCCCCGGTTGACGGCGCGCCCGAAGCCGGACGCTCGCTGATCCTCGCGCGCACGCCGCGCGGGCGCCGTTTGATCGAGGCCGCGATCGCCGCTGGTGTCCTGATTGCCGAGCCACGGGAACGCGACATCGTCGCCCGCGCCCAGCCCAATCTCGCCGCTACAATGGGCGCCGTCTGGGGCCGCCGGCTTGCGATGCGGGTCGTCGGGCTTCCGGTGCCAAAGGAAACCGGCCTGCCACTGTTTCGCTTCTGGCGGGACCTGCCCGCGCGGGCCAAGCTGCAATCAGTCGCGGGCAGCCTGCGCCGCATCCTGTCGCAGGCACTGTGGCGTCCGGTGCGGATGGAGGCCCGCCATGACCTTTGAGCAGCTTCGCTGCGCGGGTCGGCGCAACAACCTAGATCTGATCCGGCTGGTCGCTGCCATGGCAGTGGTCGTCAGCCATGCTTGGCCACTGGCACTGGGGCCCGGCACGGCGGAACCGCTCAAATCCATGACCGGCCATTCGCTGGGCGGCTGGGCCGTGGGGCTTTTCTTCTTCCTCTCAGGCATTTTGATCACTGCCAGCGCAGAGACGCATTCCCCGGCTGCGTTCTGGCGACGGCGCGCCCTGCGCATCCTGCCCGGCCTTTTCGTGGCGCTGGTCGCCGGGCTGGCACTGGCGGTGCTTTCTGGCGGGCGTGCCGACCCCGGATCGGCGCTTGCCTATGTTCTGCGCGGTCTGACGCTTGTTTCGATCGAACACAACCTGCCGGGCGCGTGGGCGGCGAACCCCTATCGGGGTGCCGTGAACGGCCCGCTTTGGAGCCTGTTTCACGAGGTTGCCGCCTATGTTCTGGCCTTTGCCGCGGTCCGCATGGGAATCCTGAGACCCCGCGGCGCGCCGGATGCCTTCCTGCTCTTGGCCGTGATCCTTTGGGCGAACGCATCGTGGATGGTCGCGTATCTGCCTCGCATCGACATCTTCGCGCCGCTCTGGCTGGCCTTTGCGCTGGGCATGGTCGCGTGGCGGTGCCGGGCTGTCCTGCCGCTTCGCTGGGAACTCGCCGCCGCGACGTGGCTTTTCGCGCTGGCGATTGGCGGCTGGGCATTCGGGATGGTCGCCTTGGGCTATACCGCGCTGCTGGTTGGCTGGCGGCTGCCGGCTCGCCCGCTGTCGCTGGATCTGTCCTACGGCATATACATCTACGGCTGGCCGGTGGCGCAGCTGATCGTCCACCTGGCAGGCCCGATTTCACCGCTGGCCCTTGCCGTTGCAAGCCTTGTGGCCGTGCTTCCCCTGGCATGGCTCAGCTGGACCCTTGTCGAGGCGCCCGCGCTGCGCGCGGTGCGGACACCGCGGATGCAGGCCGCCGAATGACCGTTTCAGCCGCCCTGCCCACGCGCCGGCAGACGCGCCGGATCTTCGGGGTGCCCGTGGTGGTGGCGTTGTTCTTTCTGGGAATGATGCTGCCCACATCGGTCGGCGTCAGCGCGGGGGGACTGCGGCTGTCGGTCTACCGGGTTCTGCTGATCGTGATGTTCGTGCCGATGCTGCTTCAGCTTGTGTCCGGGCGGTGCGGACGCATCACGATCTTCGACGCGTTCGCAATGGCCCATGCTGTCTGGGCGGTGATGGCGCTCATCAAGTGGGGCGGGCTGGCACAGGGGACCGAATCCGGCGGGATCTATACCGTCGAGTTTCTTGGCGCCTACCTGCTGGGACGGGTCTATATCCGCAGCTACGAGGATTTCGCCGCATTCGCCCGCGCATACGTCGGCATCGTTCTGGCCACCTTGCCCTTCACGATCCCCGAGGCGCTGACGGGCATCCACATCCTGCACGATACCCTGTCCATTCCCACCGGCGGGCCCGCCGCCCCCTTCATCGAAAAGCGCATGGGGCTGGAGCGCACTTTCGGCCCGTTCGATCACCCGATCCTCTACGGCGTCTTCTGCGCTTCGGCCTTCTCGCTGGCCTACTTCGTGGTCGCCGAGCGGCGGCTTATGAACATGGGCGGCATGGCCAAGGTTCTGGGCGTCGGGCTGGCGACCTTCATGTCGGCCTCCGGCGGGCCGTATGTCGTGCTTCTGATGCAGGGTTTCGTCGCCGCATGGGAACGCACGCTGAGCGGCATCAAGGGGCGCTGGACGGTTCTCTTCGCGATCTTCGGCGCGATCTATCTCGGCATCGACCTGCTGTCGAACCGGACACCCTTTCATGTCTTCGTCGAGAACTTCACCTTCTCGCCGCAGTCCGCCTACAACCGCATCCTGATCTTCGAGTACGGCACGGCAGAGGTCGGCCGCCACCCGGTCTTCGGCATCGGGCTGGGCGACTGGGTGCGGCCCACCTGGATGTCCGACAGCATGGACAATTTCTGGCTGCTGATCGCCGTAAGATACGGCCTGCCGGCCCTGTTCTTCCTTGTCGCGCTGATGCTTGGCCTGATCTACACGGTCGGACAGCGCAAGGGCCTGCCCGACGACTGGAAGCGCGCGCGGCATGCCTGGGCCTTCACGCTGTTCGGGATCACCGTTGCAGCAGGCACGGTGCACCTGTGGAATGCGCTGTTCGTGCTTTTTGTCTTTCTCATCGGCTCTGGCGCGTGGCTTCTGGATGCCCGCCCAGCCGCCGATCCCCGCGTGCGCGATGGCCGGGCAACCGCGCGCGCGCGCCGTGCCCCGACCCAACCTGTCCGCCTGTTCTGAAGGAGCCCCCCAATGGACCTGTCCATCGTCATCGTCAGCTGGAACACCCGCCAGATGCTGGCCGACTGCCTTGCCACGGTCCGTGCCGGACTGGGCAGCCTGAACGCCGAGATCTGGGTCGTCGACAACGCCTCGGACGACGGCTCTCCAGAGATGGTCGCCCGCGACTTTCCCGAGGCGCGCGTCATCGTGAATGCCGAGAACCGGGGGTTTGCCGCCGCGAACAACCAGGCGCTGGCGCTGGCCACGGGGCGGCACGTGCTGCTGCTGAACTCGGACACGCTGGTGCATGGCGATGTGCTGGAACGTTCCGTGGCATGGCTCGATGCGCATCCCGAGGCCGGCGTCATGGGGCCGCGCGTGCTGAACACCGACGGCACGACGCAGGCCTCGACATCGCGCTTTCCCTCGCTGCGCCTTCTGGCGCTTCAGACGTTGGGGCTGACGCGGATCGCTGCCTTCGACGGCTACCGCATGACCGGCTGGGACCGGCGCGACACCCGTGCGGTCGAGGTCGTGTCGGGCTGCGCCATGTTCGTGCGCCGCGCCGCGATGGAGCGCGTGGGTCTGCTGGACGAAGCGTTCTTTTTCTACGGAGAGGAAACCGACTGGTGCCGTCGCTTTGCAGATGCGGGCTGGCAGCTGGTCTTTGCCCCTGTCGGCGAGATCACCCATTTCGGCGGCGGGTCGGTCCGGCGGCTGAACCACAAGCGCGACACGATGCTCACCGAAGCGACTGTCCGCCTGCATCGCAAGCACGGCGGGTTGATCGCCGGAGTGACATGCTGGCTGGTGCTGGCGAGCTTCAACCTGTCGCGCGCGGTGGTCTGGACCCTTTTGCGCGCCGTGCGCCCGGCCGCGGCAGACCGGGCCCGGCATTTTCGCCGCGTCGTCGCCGACCTTGCACACACATGGCCCCGGAGGATCGGGGCATGAAGCTTCTGGTTATCGCGCCGAACGTCGATGCAACCGACGTGGGCGAGGCGTTCGTCGCCTTCAAATGGGTAGAGGCACTGGCCCGGCTTGCCGACCTGACGCTGCTGACCTTTCATCGCCCCGGGCGGCCGGACCCTGCCGGGCAACTGTCGCACGCTCGTGTCATCACCTGGCCAGAGCCGGCCTGGACCCAGAAGCATGAGCGCCTGAACGCGATGCTGAAACCGGCGTGGCCGGTGTTTTCCCGGCACGTCCGCCGCTGGCTGAAGGACGCCCGCGCGCGGGGAGAGAGCTTTGACGTTGCCCATCAACTGATGCCGCAAGCCGCGCGCTATGCCTCGCCGCTGCACCGGTCCGGCATTCCCTACGTGATCGGCCCGCTGGGTGGCGCGCTGGACACGCCAGAGGCGTTCCGGGACGAAGCCGGATCGGCCCCGCTCTTCACCCGACTGCGGCAGCTCGACGGGTTTCGTTTTCGCAACGACCCCTGGCTGCGGGCCAGCTATGCCGATGCCGACCTTGTGCTGGGTGTCGCGCCCTACGTCCGCGACGTTCTTGGCGACATTCCCTTGCGGCGGTTCGAGCCGGTGCTGGAACTTGGTGCCGACGACGTCGCGCCGCCCGCCGCCCGCCCCCGCAATCCCGGGGACCTGCGTCTGCTGCACGTGGGGCGCGGCGTGCGCACCAAGGGGCTTCGCGACGCGATCCGCGCGCTGGACCATCTGCGCGACCTGCCCGGCGTCACACTGACAAGTGCCGGCGATGGCGAGGAACTGGCCCCGTGCCGGGCCGAAGTGGCCCGCCTTGGGCTGGAAAGCCGGGTGACCTTTCTGGGCCGCCGTCCGCGCGACGAGATCGAGGCGCTGTACGAGGACCACGACGCGTTCTGCTTCCCCTCGTTCAGGGAACCCGCAGGAGGCGTGCTGTACGAAGCGATGCGCCATGGCCTGCCGGTCATCACGGCAGCGCGCGGCGGGCCCGACTGGATCATCGATGACAGCTGCGGGTTGCGCGTCCCGGTCACCGAGCCCGCCGATTTCGCACGCCGAATCGCAGCGGCGGCGCGGTCCCTTGCGCTGGACCCGGACCTGCGCGCACGTCTTGGCGAAGGGGCGCGCGCGAAGATCGGACAAGAAGGTCTGTGGCCGCAGAAGGCCGACCGTATGGTTGAGCTTTACCAAAGTATCGTGGCGCAGCGCGATTGCGCCCATGCCTATCCCAAGGGATAGGCGAACCCTCGAAAGCACCTTGGAATCAAACCTTTGGACGCGCGCAATCCTTGCGCGAAAGGGTCACAACAGCGTGGCACGAAATTCAGTCCAGAGGCCAGCGCATGCTTTCCGCCACGATCCGCAACCGTTCTCCCCGCGTCCTAGCCATCGCTTCGGGCGGCGGACATTGGGCGCAACTGATGCGTCTGCGCCCGGCCTTCGAGGGGGCGGATGTCCACTTTGCCACCGTCGACCCGAGCGCCGCCGAGGTGGTGGCCCCCAAGCCGCTGCATCTCTACCCTGACGCGAACGCACGCACGCCGCTCCGGCTGATCCTGTCGGCCGCCGCGATCCTGCGCATCGTGCTTCGGGTGCGCCCGGACGTGGTCATCTCGACCGGGGCAGCGGGGGGATACATGGCGATCCGCGCCGCCCGGCTGCTGGGCGCGCGCACGATCTTCATCGACTCGATCGCAAACGCGCGGCAGCTCTCCGTTTCGGCCCGGCTGTCGCTCGGGGTCGCCGACCGGGTGCTGTCGCAGTGGCCCGATGTCGCGGCGGCACAAGGCGCAGAGTTCCGGGGGGCCGTGCTGTGAACGATACCGTACGCTATCCTTCTGGCAGCCTGCGGGTGTTCGCGATTGCCGGCACCCAGCTGCCCTTTCCGCGCCTGATGATGGCCCTTGACGACTGGGCCACGCGCCGCGGCGATGCCGCGGTCCTGGCGCAGACCGGGCGCGACCATGCCCGCTATAGCCGCCTGTGCGCCATCGACTTCATCGACCAGCGCCAGTTTGCCGCCTGCCTAGCCGAGGCGGACCTTGTCGTCGCCCATGCAGGCATGGGCACCATCCTTGCCTGCACCGAACTGGGCAAGCCGCTGATCGTGATGCCGCGGCGTGCCGACCAGTCGGAACACCGCAACGACCATCAGGCCGACACGGCGCGCCGCATGGCGCGGCTGTCGAACGTGACGGTGGCCGAGGATTGCGCGGCCCTGAAAACGTCGCTCGACACGCTGGCCGATGCGCGCGGCACCTCGACGCCGACGACACGCGGCAACGAGGCGGCGTCACAAGAACTGATCCTGTCGCTTCGCGGGTTCATCTGGGAGCGCGAGGCACCTTTGCTGAAGGTGCGTCACGGCTGGACGCGGAGGGCCCGGGCATGAGCGCGCCCGTGGCAACCATTCTCGTCCCCGCGCACAACGAGGCCGCGGTGATCGCGCGCACCCTGGCGCCTTTCCGGGGCATCTCGCGGTTCCGGGTGATCGTCATTGCCAACGCATGTTCGGACGACACGGCGCGGCGGGCACGCGCAGCCCTGCCGTCGGCGACGGTCCTTGAAACCCCGGTGGCCGGAAAGACACATGCGCTTAACCTCGGACGCGCGCACGCGCGGACCGACCTTTCGCTGATCTGCCTTGATGCCGACCTGATCGTCACGCCGCAGGCCCTGGACGCACTTGTCGCGCCGCTTCTCAAGGAAGCAGCGCAGGCGGCTTGCGGCCGGATGCTGGCCAGAACCGACGGGGCAAGCGCATTGGTGCGCGCCTACTATCGCGCCTGGGCCCTCAATCCCTACTTCGCCAGTGGCAAGTTCGGCGGGCTCTTTGCGCTCTCGCCCGAAGGCGCCTTGCGTGTCTTTCCCCTGCCACGGGTCACCGCCGATGACGAATGGATTCGCCGCTCTTTCTCGGCCGGTGAAACCGCCTTTGTCCCGTCCTGCACCTTTGCCGCCCAGGCACCGCGCAGCCTGACCGCCCTTTGCGCCGTGCGCCGCCGCAGTCTGCGCGGCACGCAGGAGGTGACGGCGCGCCTTGGCGCACGCCAGGCAGCAGGCAGCCCAGGCGGAATGCTTGGGGCGGCCCTACGCCGCCCGTCCCGCTGGCCCGACATGGCTGTGTTCGTCGCGGTGGCGCTGGCCGTGCGGCTGGCGCTCAAGTTTGAGCGCAAGAGCCGCGCGCCGCGCTGGGAACGGGACCTGACCACGAGAGAGGTCCGCTGATGCACGCTGTCGCAGAAATCCACGCCGAAGACACCGTTCATCACCCGGCGCCCGAAACGGACATCGCCGCGCCCGACGCCAACCCCATCGGCGCCCTTGTGCGGATGATGCGCGGGCGCTGGCTGTGGGCAACGCTGGCTGCTGCCGTGGCCGCGCCCGGGCTGGGTGCGCTTGGCTACATGAACGGCGTGCAGCTGTATCAGTCGCAGGCCATCCTGCGGGTCTATCCGCAAGAATCGAACATCCTGTACCAAACCGGCGACGGCTCTGTCCTCAAGACCTTCGACAGCTTCGTGAAGGCCGAAACGACATACGTGGCCGCCGACCCGGTGATGGACCGTGCCGCCGACGAACTGCGCGCCCTCTTTCCCCGTCAGACCGAAGACATGTCCGTCAGCGATCTGGCCGGATCGATTGAGATCCGCCGCAACGACAGCCTCATCATTCTCAAGACCATGAGCCGCGACGCGGCCTTCTCCGCCGGCAAGCTGGACGCGGTGATCGGCGCGTACATGACGCTGAAGGCCGAGGCCGAAGAAAAGCGAAGCGCGGTCCGGCTGGCGGAACTGCTGGACCGCGAGACAGAGCTCTTGGCCCGTCAACGCGAGACCAAAGACGAGATTCTGGCCGTTGGAGGCGAATTTGGCCTGTCCGCCATCGCCAAGGCGCATGTCGAGAAGATCGCCCAGATCGACGCACTGACCGGCCGCCGGGCCGAGGTTGCGGCGACGCTTGTCGCGCTGGAGGCCGAAACAGGCGGCACCACAGCCGACATGGCGGACCAGGAAATCCTGCGTGCCACGCTGCTGGACCGCGCCCTTGCCGATCTGAATTTCGAACGCGCCAAACGGCAGGCAGAGCTTTCGACGCTGCTGACGCGCTATGCCGAGAAGGCCCCCATCGTCCGCGACAAACGCCGCGAACTGGAAGTGATCGAGCGCGCAATGGAAGAGCGGCGCGAGCAGATCAAGGTGCTGAGCCAGACCGGCGCGCTGACCGACCAGAGCGAAGCGAACGCCGAGGAAAGCCTCAACGAACTGCGCGCCCTGCTGGAAAAGGTTGGCGCCCAGCTTGCCGCGGTGCGCGAAGAAGCCCGGGTCCTGAACAAGAAGCAGCTTGAACTGCGTGCGCTTGAAGACAGCGCCGAGGAAACCCGCGACCTGCTGGACGAAACGCGCAAGGCGCTGGAGGTCATCCGGCTTGAGGCCGGGCGCGCTCTGCCCGGGTTCACGGTGGTGATGTCTCCGCCGTCGGTTCCCGCGGACGTGACCGAGGACAGCAGCAAGATGCTGGCCGCCGGCGGTTTCGGGGCGGGTGGCGCGCTGTGCTTTGCCTTGGCGTTCGCCCTTGCCATCATGTCCGGCAAGCTGCGCCATTCCGACGACCTTGGCCGCTGGACCGCGCGCCTGCCGCTGCTGTCGCTGACCCGCCGGAAAACCTTGACCCCTGCCGATGCGGACCGGCTTCGCAACGCGCTGCAACTTCACCGGCTGCGCGCACCGCACCTCGTGGGCCGCGCCCGGGTCATCAGTGTCGTTCGCCCGACCTCGGGCGAGGCCGCCAGCCTTGCCCGCGAACTGGCCGAAAGCTTTGCCCGCGCCCGGCTGTCCACCCTGCTGATCGATATGGATCAGGGGACCGGCAGACTGACCGAAGACCTGGGCCTTTCCGGCGCTCCGGGCTGGCGCGACCATCTTGCCGGTCTGGCCGCCACTCCGCTGACCCTGACCCGGTGTGGCGGCCTGTCGGTCTTGCCCGTCGGCACCGACGCCGGTGTCCGGGAAGAGGCGATTTCCGTCGGCGCACTGCGCGATGCCGTACCCGCGCTGGCCAAGGATGCCGAGGTGGTGGTGATCCACGCCGGCAGCATGACCGACACACTGACCGCCGAACTGGCGCTTTCGGTGTCCGATCTCGGGCTTGCCGAAGTGCACATCGGCGACCGCCGCGGCCGACTCGAACAGATGTTCGACCGCATCGACACCCTGCCCCGCCAGGGCGGCGCCTTGACCCTGCGCGGCGCCCGGCGCGGCGACCCCGGCCTGCCCGCCTGACCCAACCCCTGAGTTTTTTTGACGAGGACCCGACAATGACCATGCAAACCACCAACCCGCCGATCCCCTTTTCGATTGCCGATGCACGCCCGCTGACCGCCAAGCGTGTGCTGGACCTGTCGGTGGTGGCCGCCCTGTCGCTGCCCGCGCTGGCGGTTGGCGCAGTGGCAGCGCTGGCGGTCCGCCTGACCAGCCCGGGCCCTATGTTCTTTGTGCAAACGCGTATCGGGCAGGGCGGCGTCCCCTTCCGGATGGTCAAATTCCGCTCGATGTATGCCGATGCCGAGGCGCGGCGCGCCGAGATCCTGGACGACAGCGACCGCGACGGTGTCTGCTTCAAGGCACGCCATGACCCCCGTGTCACGCCGGTGGGCCGCCTGCTGCGGCGCACCTCGCTGGATGAACTGCCGCAGCTTCTGAACGTGCTGAAGGGCGAGATGTCGCTGGTGGGGCCGCGTCCGGCCCTTCCCGAAGAGGTCGCCGCCTACCCGCGCGAGGCGCTGGAACGCCTTAGCGTGCCCGCCGGCATTTCTGGTCTTTGGCAGGTATCGGGCCGCGCCGACCTTGGCTTCGAGGAGATGGTCGCGCTGGACATCGCCTATGCCCGCACCGCTGGCCTACGCACCGACATCTCGATCCTTCTTCGCACCGTGACGGCCGTTCTGACCGCGCGCGGCGCCTACTGATCCACCCCAAGACCGCAAGGAGACACAGCCATGCAGATCCACGACATGAACATCCCCGGGGTGAAGCTTATCATCCCGGCCCGCCACGGCGACAACCGCGGCTTCTTTGCCGAGACATGGAACCAGCGCGCGATGGCCGAGCACGGGATCGACCTCGATTTCGTGCAGGACAATCACTCGCTGTCGGCAGAAGCCGGGACCGTGCGCGGCCTGCATTTTCAATCACCGCCACATGCCCAGGCCAAGCTGGTCCGTTGCGGGCGCGGGCGGCTCTTCGACGTGGCCGTCGACGTGCGACGCGGCAGCCCGACCTTCGGTCGCTGGACGGGCGCAGAACTGTCCTATGAAAACGGCTGGCAACTGCTGATCCCGGCCGGGTTCCTGCACGGGTTCGTCACGCGCGAGCCCGACACCGAGATCGTCTACAAGTGCAGCACCTTCTACGCCCCCGACCACGAAGGCGCGGTGCGCTGGGACGATCCCACGATCGGGATCGACTGGGGTATCTCGCGCGGGGACGCGATCCTCAGCCGCCGGGACGCCGACGCAGTGCCGCTTGCAGACTTCTGGTCGCCCTTCGAGATCGCGGAGGAAGCGGCATGAAGATCCTCGTCACCGGAGGCGCGGGGTTTATCGGCTCCGCCGTCGTGCGGCAGGCGATCGCCGGGGGCCACGAGGTGGTCAACCTCGATGCGCTGACCTACGCGGGCAACCTGGAAAACGTGGCCAGCGTCGCCGACTCCCCCCGCCATGTCTTCGTTCATGCCGATATCCGCGACCGCGACCGGCTGGACGCCATCCTTTCCGAGCACTGCCCGGATGCGGTGATACACCTGGCCGCCGAAAGCCACGTGGACCGGTCCATTGACGGGCCCGCCGCCATTGTTTCGACCAATGTCGGCGGCACGGTCACCTTGCTGGAAGCCGCAACCGCCTATTGGCAGAACCGCAGCCGCCCGTCGTGCTTCCGGTTCCTGCATGTTTCCACCGACGAGGTCTTCGGCAGCCTCGGGTCGACCGGGCAATTCACCGAGACTTCGCCCTACGCGCCCAACTCGCCCTACGCCGCGTCGAAGGCCGCGTCGGATCACATGGTCCGATCCTGGGGCGAGACCTGGGGCCTGCCGGTGCTGGTCACGAACTGTTCGAACAATTACGGACCCTTCCACTTCCCCGAAAAGCTGATCCCCCTGACGATCCTGAACGCCCTGTCCGGCCACGACCTGCCGGTCTACGGCACCGGAGAGAACGTACGCGACTGGCTTTTCGTCGAGGATCACGCGGCCGCGCTGCTTGCCGTCCTGACCCGCGCCACGCCCGGCAGCACATATGTCATCGGAGGCGAGGCCGAGGCACGCAACATCGATATCGTGCGCCGCATCTGCGGGCTTCTGGACGAGATGCGGCCGGCAGCCGAGCCGCACGCACGGCTGATCCGTTTCGTCACCGACCGTCCCGGGCACGATCACCGCTATGCGATAAACCCCGCCCGCATCTGTGCCGACCTTGGCTGGCGGCCGACCGTCAGTCTTTCGGACGGGCTGAAGCGCACGGTGACATGGTATCTGGAAAACGGCCCCTGGCTCGACGCGCTGCGCGCGCGCGACGGAGTGGGCCAGCGCATGGGGATTGCGGCATGACGACTCTGGTTTTTGGGAAGAACGGGCAGGTCGCGCGCGAACTGGCGCGGCTTTGCCCCGAAGCGATCTTTCTCGGTCGCGAAGACGTCGATCTGAGCGACAGCGCGGCGGTCACGGACGTGATCGCCCGGCATCGCCCCGACGCCGTCATCAACGCCGCCGCGTTCACCAACGTGGATGGTGCCGAAAGCGCCAGCGCCGAGGCCATGGCCGTGAACGCCCGCGCGCCGGGGACCATGGCGCGCGCCTGTGCAAGCCTGAACATCCCGTTTGTCCATTTCTCGACGGACTATGTCTTTGACGGTTCGGGCAACCGTCCGTGGGCGCCCGGCACGCGTACCGCGCCGCTGAACGTCTACGGCCTAAGCAAGATGGCCGGCGAAGAGGCCGTGCGCGCGGCGGGCGGGACGCACGTCATCCTGCGGACCAGTTGGGTGTTTTCGGCCCATGGCAAGAACTTCGTCAAGACGATCCTTCGGCTGGGCGCCGAACGCCCGGACTTGCGCATCGTGGCCGACCAGATCGGCGCGCCGACCCCGGCAAGCGGGCTGGCCGATGCCGCGCTGCGCATCGCAACCCACCTGCGGGCGCGTCCGGTGGATTCGGGCACATACCACCTTGCCGGCGCGGGCGATGTAAGTTGGGCCGACTTCGCGCGCACGATCCTGGCACGTGCGAAGATCGCGTGCCCGGTCCTTGACATCCCGACAACGGAATTTCCCACCCCGGCGCTGCGGCCGCTGAACTCACGCCTGGACTGCCGACGCACCGCAGCTGTCTTCGGCATCGCCCGCCCCGATTGGCGCGACGCGTTGTCCGACACTTTATCTGAGCTTCGGCTCGCCAACCTGACCGACAGCGGCATCGCCGCAGCCTGACCCGAAGGAAAACAACCATGCAACGCAAGGGCATCATTCTCGCCGGGGGCCGTGGCACCCGCCTGCACCCCCTGACCATCGGACTGAGCAAGGCTTTGCTTCCAGTCTACGACAAGCCGATGATCTACTACCCGCTCAGTGTCCTGATGCTGGCGGGTATTCGGGAAATCGCCATCATCACGACGCCCGAGGACCAAGCCCTGTTTCAGCGTGTGCTGGGCAACGGCAGCCATCTTGGCGTGTCCCTGACATGGATCGCGCAGCCATCGCCCGACGGGTTGGCGCAGGCCTATCTGCTGGCCGAGGACTTCCTTGACGGTGCGCCCTCGGCGATGGTGTTGGGCGACAACCTGTTCTTCGGCAATGACCTGACAGAACGGCTGGCACGCGCCGACGCGAACCCCGGCGGGACGGTCTTTGCCTGCCGCGTCTCCGACCCCGAACGATACGGGGTTGTGGCCTTCGACGGCGATCGGGTTACCGGGATCGTCGAGAAACCGGCGGTTGCGCCATCGAACTACGCCGTGACGGGCATTTACTTTCTCCCCGGGGATGCACCGCGCCGCGCTCGGGACGTGAAACCGTCGGCGCGTGGCGAACTTGAGATCGTGTCGCTTCTGGAAATGTATCTGAAGGACGAGGAGCTTGGCGTCGAGAAGATGGGACGCGGCTATGCCTGGTTCGACGCGGGCACCCATGCCTCGCTGCTCGAAGCGGGCACCTTCGTGCAGGCATTGCAGGACCGGCAGGGACTGCTGATCGGCGCGCCCGAGGAAATCGCCCACGCGCGCGGCTGGATGTCGGATGCGCAATTGCGCGACGCCGCCCTGCGCTATGGCAAGTCCGGCTATGGCGCCCGTATCGGTGCGACCCTTGAGGAACGGCAGGAAGCCGCGCCCATCGCCTTGCTGGCCGCCTGACGGCGCGCCCATGCCACCGCGCGCTCCGGGCACAACGGCCCGGGGCGGGAAAAATGATATTGTTTCCCAGGAAACAAATAAGGTAGACTGGCCGCACACCGAACATGCATCAGGATGGCCATGACCCAGACCCGCCCCGCGCCCGCACTCTGGACGCCCTCGGTTCGCAGCGAAACGCGCGCCGACGGGTCGATCCTTGTCTGGCAGGAAGATCCGCTTCGCCCCTATCCCCGGTGCATCACGGAACGCTTCATGCATTGGGCGGCAACCACGCCCGACGCGCTGTGGATGGCAGAGCGCGGGCCTGACGGCGGCTGGATCAAGACGGGATACGGCGAGGCCGGCCGGATGATCCGGGCGATCGGAACCGCTCTGCTGGGGCATGGGCTTTCAACCGAACGACCGCTGCTGATCCTGTCCGGAAACAGCACGGTACATGCTCTCATGGCGCTTGGGGCGCAACACGTGGGCATCCCTTCGGCCGCGCTGGCACCGGCCTATTCTTTGTCTGGTGGCGATTATCTGAAACTGCGTGACGTGGCCGCGCAACTGACGCCGGGCATGATCTTTGCAGATGACGTGGCACACTTTGCCCCCGCGATAGAGGCGGTGTTCGGCGCCTCTCTGCCCGTGGCATCGGTCAGGGGCGCGGTGCCCGGCTGCCAGATGCTGGCCTTCGAAGATCTGACCAAGACGCCAGCCGATACCGCGATGGAGGCTGCACATGCGGCCATCACGCCCGACACGGTGGCAAAGTTCCTGTTCACCTCGGGCACCACCGGAACGCCCAAGGCCGTGATCCAGACCCAGCGTATGCTGTGTTCCAACATGGAAATGGTCGCGCAATGCATGGAGTTCCTGCGCGAAACGCCGCCGGTTCTCGTGGACTGGGCGCCCTGGAACCACACCGCCAGCGGCAACAAGGCCTTCAACATCGTGATCTACCACGGCGGCAGCTACTACATTGACGACGGTCGCCCGACCCCCTCGATGATCGGACGCACGGTCGCGAACCTGCGCGACGTTTCTCCGACCTGGTACTTCAACGTGCCGTTGGGATACCAGATGCTGCTTGACGCGATGGAGGGCGAGGCCGCCCTGCGAGAGACGTTCTTCGCCCGCCTGTCGCTGATGTGGTACGCTGGCGCCGGGATGAGCCAGCCGGTCTGGGACCGGGTGGCGCGCATCGCCGACGCGGCGGTGCCGGGCGGCGTCATCATGGGCACCGGCTTTGGATCGACCGAAACCGGCCCCTTCGCGATGGGCTGGGTGGAACGTGACAAGACCTCTGGCAACATCGGCATCCCTGGACACGGCGTGACGCTGAAACTGGTGCCGCAGGGCGACAAATTGGAGGCACGTGTCCAAAGCCCCTCTGTCACGCCCGGCTACTGGCGCAACGAGAGGCTGACGGCAGAAGCATTTGACGAGGAAGGGTTCTACAGGTTCGGCGATGCGTTCCGCTTCGCGGTACCCGGCGATGCGTCACGAGGCTTTCTGTTCGATGGGCGGCTGGCCGAAAACTTCAAGCTTGCCTCGGGAACATGGGTTGCGGTGGGACCGCTGCGCGCGCAATTGACCAATGCGCTGAAAGGCATCGCAAGCGACGTTGTCATCGCCGGCGAAAGTCACCACGAACTGGGCGCCCTCGTGGTGCCCGACTGGGCCGCACTGCGGCAGGTGGCGGGCGATCCGACGCTGGAGGGCGAGGCGCTTCTCGCTCATCCCGAGGTACGGCGCGCGACTGCCGAATGCCTTGGGGCACACGGGTCGACGGCAACCGGATCGGCCACGCGGGTGCGCCGGATCCTGTTCATCGAGGCGCCGCTGTCCTTCGACAAGGGCGAAGTCACCGACAAGGGCTCGATCAACCAGCGCGCCGTTCTGCGCAGCCGCGCCGATCTGGTAGAGGCGCTGTGGACGGACGATCCGCGCGTGATCGCCTTGGCGACGTAGCGCGCCGGGCGAACCCGGCGCGCCCGGGGCGGATCAGACGCCGCCCCAGATTTCCTCGGCGCAGCGCACCACCAGTTCCAGCTTGCGGCGCTGGTCGTCGGGGGTAATCGCGTTGCCTTCCTCGGTCGAGGCAAAGCCGCACTGGGGCGCGATGCCCAGCTGGTCGATGTCGGCGTATTTCGACGCCTCTTCGAACTTGGACTTCAGCCAGTCCATGTCTTCCAGATCTCCGGCCTTCGTCGTGATGAACCCGGGCAGGACACGCTGCTTGCCCTTGGGCAGCAGCTTCAGCGGTTCAAGCCCGCCGGAGCGTTCGGTGTCGTACTCCATGAAGAACACGTCCACCCCGGTGTCGAATATCGCCTCTGCCGCCAGGTCGTAGGCGCCCTCGGCCGCGTGGGTCGAACGGAAGTTGCCCCGGCACATGTGCATGCCGATCACCATGTCCGACGGGCGGTCCTTGATCGCCTCGCGCATCATCCAGGAGTAGCGCTGGATCAGCCAGTCGGGATCCTGCCCCGCCGCCTGCTTGTCTGCACGGTGCTTGGGGTCACAGAGATAGGCGAAGAAGATGTCGTCCATCTGCAAATAGCGGCACCCGGCCGCGTAGAACTTGGCGACCGCCTTCTTGTAGGTCGCGGCGATGGCGGCGGTGAACGCCTCGACATCCTCGCGGTATTCCTTGACGTGGATGTCGTCGAGCGCGGTGCGGAAATGGCAGCAGGACGGACCGGGGATCGAGATCTTGGGCACCACGTTCGTGTGATCCCTCACGAAGGTAAAATGCTCCAGCATCGGGTGATCGTCCGGGAAGTCGAGCGGCGCTGTGATGGTCGGGAAGATCGGGCGCAGCTTGACGCCGGCGAACTGCACGCCCTCGTCGCGTTCCTCGAGGTCGAGGCCGGTCAGCATACCCATGAAATCATAGTGCCAGAAGGACCGGCGCGCCTCGCCGTCGGTCACGGCCTTCAGGCCGACGTCTTCCTGCATCTTGATGAGATCGGGGATCGCGGCATCCTCGGCCGCCTTCAGGTCGGCCGCCGAGATCGATTTTTCCTCGAAGAACTTCTTGCGCGCCGCGGTCACCGACGCCGGGCGCAAGAGGCTGCCGACGTGATCGGCGCGAAACGGTGGGGTCATGTCAGTCATGGGTATCCTCCCTCATCATGATTGTATGGGCCCGCCCGCCCAACGGGTTGGCCCGACTTGTTGGCGGCCCGTGCCGGGCCCTATCCATTCAGCAATGACGGCAGCCAAAGCGTGATTGCGGGAAACGCGAAGAGGATCGTGACGCGCACGATCTCGGCACCAAAAAACGGCAGAACGCCCTTGAACGTCTCGATCATTGGGATGTCCTTTGCCAACGCAGAGATGACGAACACGTTCATGCCGACCGGCGGCGTGATCAGTCCCAGTTCCACCACGATCAAGGCCAGGATGCCGAACCAGATCTTCAGCTCCTCCGTCGACATGCCAAAGCCCGATCCCTCGGCCGGCATGTAGAGACCGCCGTTGAGCTCGACCAGCACGGGCCAGAAGAACGGGATCACCAGCAGGATCATCGACAGGCTGTCCATCAGGCAGCCCAGCGCGATCAGCGCCACCAAAAGCAAGCCCACGACCATGAACGGCGCGATGCCCGAACCGGCGATCCAGTCGGCCGTGGCCTGCGGCAGGCCGATCCGGCTCATGAAGATCTTCATCAGTTCGGCCCCAAGGATGATAAGATAGATCATCCCGGTCGTGCCTGCGGTCTCCTTTAGGGAATCCTTCAGCTCTTCCCATCGGACAGAACCGCGGAACATCCCGTAGATCCACACCAGCACGACGCCGACGGCAGCCGCCGGCGTGGGGTTGAAGAACCCGCCGTAGATGCCGCCCAGCACCAGACCGAAGATCACCAGCACCGGGATCACACCCAGCGTGGCCGACATGAATTCCGCCCGGTCGGCGGCCCCGCCCTTGGGGCCGGCCTCGGGCCTTATCGCCACGTAGATCGCGATGGTCACGATGAACAGCAGCACCGCAAGGATACCGGGGATCATCGCGGCCGCGAACATCGTGACGATGTTGGCCTCGACGATGATGGCATAGATGATCAGAACCACCGATGGCGGGATCAGGATGCCCAGAACACCGCCTGCCGCCAGCGACCCCGTCGCCAGCGCACCCGAATAGTTGTAGCGCTTGAGTTCCGGCAGCGCGACCTTGCCCATTGTGGACGCGGTGGCCAGCGACGATCCGCACACGGCGCCAAATCCCGCGCAGCCAGCGATCGCGGCCATTGCCGTGCCACCGCGCATCCAGCCAAGCCAGGCGTTTGCGCCGCGAAACAGCGCCTGGCTCAGCCCCGCGCGCGAGGCGAGCGCGCCCATCAGCACGAACATCGGCACGACCGACAGGCCGTAGTTCGAAAAGACACCCCAGCCCAGTGTCTTGAGCTGGCTTAGCACAGGCAGCCAGCCGTTCACCATGACGATGCCGACGCCGCCGACAAGGATCATGGAATAGGCAATTGGAATTCGGATCGCGATCAATGCGACCAGAATGACAAGGCCCAGAATTCCAAGCGTGATCGGGTCCATCCCGGCCTAGCCCCGCAGGATATCGCGCACAGCATCGACCAGCGAGGCAAGGCTCGCCAGCGCCAGCAGCGCAAGGGAAATGAGACAGGGGGCATAGCCCCACCAAAGGGGGATCTGAAGGATCGCGGTCGTCGAATCGTATGTCCGCTGATCCAGCATTCCGTGGTACATGCGCCACAGCAGGATCACCCCGAAGATCAGCGCCACCAGAGCGCCGAGAAGCGAAAAGAGGGACAGCCAGAACCTCGACGCACGGGCCGTGAAGATGTCCGCAGTCACGTTCAGCCCCGCGATCTGGCAATAGGGAAGAAAGGAAAAGGCCGCGATGGCGACACCAAGTTCGGTCAGTTCGAAGTCGCCGGGGACGGCCTTGTTGAAGATCGCCGCCCCAACCACCGAGACGACATTCACCAAAACCACGCCCAAAAGCACCAACCCGCCAAGAACAGCCCAGGCGGTGCAGATACGAAGGACGAGGCCCGAAGGCCTCGTCCCCGTGGTTGCAGTTCCGGCGTCCATTACTCGGCGTTCGCCGCGATCAGTTCCTTGGCGCGCGCGACCAGGGCCTCGCCGTCAAGTCCCTTGCCGTTCACTTCCTCGATCCAGCGCTGCTGAACCGGTGTCAGAACGTCGAGGAAAGCCTGGGTTTCGGCCTCGGTCAGCGTGATGTGGGTCTTGCCCGCATCGGTCGCCATCTTGATGCCGAAGTCGTCGCCGCCGCGCCACACGTCGGCTACGGTCCCCCACCAGTCCCGGCCAGATGCGTCGCTGAAGGCCTTCTTGATGTCATCCGGCAGACCGTCCCAGCGGGCCTGATTCATCGAAACCTGAAAGGTCGTGGTTCCGAAACGCGTCTCGTCGGCACCCTCGATGAAATAGTCGATCTGGTTCTGAAGTTGCAGCGGCGGAATGATCTCCCACGGCAGCAGCGTCGCATCGACCACCTTCTTGGACAGCGCCGAGGGCACTTCCGGCACGGGCATGGCCAGCGGCGAGGCCCCCAGAGCTTCGATCACCCACGCACCAGTACGCGACGGGATGCGGATCTTCATGCCTTCCATGTCGGCAGGCGAGCGCACTTCCTTGTCCACGGTCATCAGGGCTTGACCGGCGTGCACGTGCAGCCACATCACCTCCAGCCCCTTGTAGTCCTCGGACAGGTGATCCTCGAACATGTCGTACATGGCAAGGTTGGCTGCCTTGATGTCGTTCAGGTAGACACCGGGCAGTTCGAACACCTCGGTGCGCGGGAACTGACCGGGCGTGTAGCCGTTGACCGTCCAGATCAGATCGACCACGCCATCGCGGGCCTGCTGAACGAGTTCCGGCGGGGTGCCGCCAAGGGTCATGGCCGGGAAGATCTCGATCTTCACGCGCCCGCCCGAGTTTTCCTCGACCTGCTTGACCCAGGGTTCAAGCATGTTGCGCTGTGCCGGCGCCTGCGCGCCAAGCAGATGGTGCAGCTTGAAGGTGTATTCCTGCGCCGTTGCGGCGCCTGCCAGGCCAAGCGCAAGCACGCTGCCCGCCACCGCCGTCATGATACCGTTGAGTTTCATTGAGTCCTCCCTTTGATGTTCACGTCTGGTGTTCCGGCCAGCATCGACAGGCCGGGAATGTCATGCACAAGCCCGTCTTCGGACTGCATAAGTGCGTCAAGGTTCTGCCGCGCAAGGCGCGCGTGTTCCCGGGCCAGCATCTCGGCCCGGCCGCCTTCCCGTCTTGCGACCGAATCGAGCAGCGCCCGGTGCTGCGCCTGAGCCACGTAGAGCGATCGGCGCACCGGAACGAGGTGCTCTTGCGACTGAAGGAATGCACTGGGCGAGGCCATGGGCATCCGATAGGCGCGTTCCGCCTCGCGCTGAAGCGTCACCGAGCCAGCAAGCCTGATCAGGGCACGATGGAATTCGGCGTTGAGTTCGGCGTAGCGTTCGAAGTCGATCCGTGGCTCGGCATCGCCCAGCGCGACGTCTATGAGGTCCACCAGCTCTTCGCAGCGCTCGAATGCGCCCAGAGCAGGGCCGCGTTCAGCCGCAAGCCGGACGATCGTGCCTTCCAGAACGCCTCTCAGTTCGATCGCGTCGATCACGTCGTGCGTGGAAAAGCTGCGCACGGTGCAACGGCCAGAGCTTGTGCGCTCCAGCAGTCCTTCATCGACCAGCTGCGCAAGCGCCTCGCGCGTCGGGGTTCTTGATATCCCGATCATCTCGGCGGCGGCGGTTTCGGATATATGGGTATCCGCACCAAACTCTCCCGACAGGATGCGCGACCGGAGAATGCGAACCGCACGCTCGGACTGCAGCTTCTTGCCAGTGCCCGCGTATGTTGCCACGACTCCTCCCAAAGCCCGGGTAACACCCGCGCCTTCATAACCTGTATACCGAAGGCAGTCAAAGCCGAACTTTTGTATACCATATCAGCGCGCCACACCACGGACGGCCCACGCGACGCCAAGGCGACTGACCCTGAATGTCCCTTTCTACTATGCACAAATTCGCCCTATCGGCGAGAGCTTGCCTGACTTGCCCGGATGCCAGTCGAGAAAAAAATGACATCAACGGTATACAGTTGTAAATTCTCCTGTACACTGGTTCGCGGTTCGCACCGCCAACGCCATGCAGGGGAAACCGCCGCCATGAACATCGCTTCACACATCGCCCCGCGTCTTGCGCCGCTCGACACCGACATCACTCTGGAGATGCTCGATCACGCGCCCTACCCGATCTACCGGCGCCTGCGGCGTCAGGCGCCGGTGCTTCGCGTGAAGGCTGCACGGCGGACGCTTCTGACCCGCGCCGAGGACTGCAAGTTCGTCAAGGACACGCCCGGGATCTTCAGTTCCGACGACCCCAACACCCCGATGAGGCGCGCCTTTCATGCGCACACCCTGATGCGAAAGGATGGCGCAGAGCACCAGCGCGAACGCATGGCGATGGCCCCTGCGTTCAACCCAAAGGTCATCCAGTCCGTGTGGATGCCGAAGTACAGGGAAATCGCGACTGACTACGTCGCTCGCCTGCCGCGCGGCGAAACCGTCGATCTCTTTCGCCTGCTGGCGGGGCCCTATGCCGCGCGCGGCCTTGCCGTGCTGCTGGGTGTCGAAGACGCGACGGATGACCAGATGCAGCACTGGAGCCAGGCGCTCATTGACGGCGCCGGGAACTTCGGCTGGCAACCCGAACCGTTTGCCATATCGGATCGCGCCAATGTCGGGATGGATGCCCTCTTCAACCGGTTGCACGACCGTCACACCGCGAACCCGAACCCTTCGGCCCTGTCGGTGATGTTGAACGCCGATGACCCGATTCCCACCTCCCAGATCCATGCGAACCTGAAGGTGGCCATCGGTGGCGGCATCAACGAACCGCGCGACGCCCTGTGCACCATCCTTTATGGCCTGCTGACCAACCCCGGCCAGATGGCGCAGGTGATGCGGGACGGTGACTGGGATCGCGCGTTTGAGGAAGGCGTGCGCTGGGTCGCCCCGATCCAGGCGTCCTCGCGCCTCGTGACAGAAGACGTCGAGATCCGCGGTTGCCTGATCCCCAAGGGAGACACGGTTATGACGATCCAGGCTTCAGCCAACAGGGACGAGGACATCTGGGACGACGGCGAGGTCTTCAACGTCTACCGCGACCGCGCCCCGCACCAGGCTTTCGGCAACGGCCCGCACTTTTGCCAGGGCACCCATGTCGCGCGGCGCGCCATCGGGCAGGTGATGCTGCCCATCCTCTTCGACCGCTTCCCGCGGATGACACTTCCCGATCCCAATGCGGTCATCTGGCGCGGCTTTGGCTTTCGCGGGCCGGTTACCCTTCCGGTAGCGCTAAACTAGGCACGCGCGGCGTTTTGACGCCCGGACCACCCAAAACGCCGCCAGCCCCAATGGAAACAAGATTGCGGGGCGCGGCGGCCATCATGGGTCGCATCCGGGCCCCGGCAAGGTCTGGATTTCAGGCCTTGAAACCCAGCATTCACACATAGTTGTTGAACCATGATATGTTTCTGAACCTGATCTCGACATGCCCATAGCAAGCTTCCCTCTTCGGACAACGCCCAGGACCCAGGGCCGTTTGGCCTTCACCGCCGGGGCATGCCGTGGCATGATCGGGACTATTGTCACCAACAACTTCCAGAGCTGAGGGACAACTCGCCATGGCTGGACATTGGAATACGGATGTTGACGTCGCCATCTGCGGCGGCGGATTTGCGGGGCTTCTGCTGGCGCGCCAGCTGAGGCTTCAGAACCCAGAGGCGACCGTCACCGTGATCGACCGGCTGACACGCCCGCTGCCGGAAGCGGCTTTCAAGATCGGCGAGTCGACGGTCGAGCTTGCGTCCTACTACATGCGCGACATCCTTCAGATGGCAGACTATATGGACGAGGCCCATTTGCGCAAACTGGGCCTGCGGTTCTTCTTCTCTGACGAGAAGGGAAACTACGACGTGGCGGGGCGGCCCGAATACGGTCTGAGCAACTTCGCCACCAAGCCTTCCTACCAGATTGACCGCGGACGGTTCGAGAACGATCTGCGCGACATGATTGTCAAGGATGGCGCCCAACTGATGGAGGGCACCCGGATCCTTGGCGTCGAGATCAACGAGGGCGAGGCGCCGCACGTGGTGACCTACCAGCGCGAAGGTGAGGAACCGCAGACCATGACCGCCCGCTGGGTGATCGACGCGTCCGGCCGCAAGCAGATGATCCAGCGCCAGCTTGGCCTGAGCAAACGGCGCGAGGCCGACCACAACGCCGTGTGGTTCCGCGTCGATGGCGAATTCAACGTCGATGATCTGGTGCCTGCGGAAACGTCCGAGTGGCACGACCGGGTTCCTGGCCGCAAGCGCTGGTTCTCGACCAACCACTTCGTCGGAAACGGATACTGGGTCTGGATCATCCCGCTCGCCTCGGGCAAGACCTCGATCGGGATCGTCGCGGACCAGAACTATCACCCGCTTGAGACGTTTCAGACCCGCCCCCGCGCGCTGGAGTGGCTGGCAAAGCACGAGCCCGCGCTGGCAAAACACCTTGAGAACTTCGAACTGCTCGATTTCGGCGCGATCAAGAACTACAGCCACACGTCCTCGCGCGTGTTCTCGGCGGACGGTTGGGCCTGCATCGGCGATGCGGGCGTCTTTGCCGACCCGATGTACGCCCCCGGCGCCGACCTTGTCTCTTTTGCCTGCTGCTGCACGGCGTGGATGGTGGCCGAGGACATGGCAGGCCGCCTGACGCCGGAGATGACCGAAGAGAAAAGCCGCTTCATCATCACGCTGGGCGAGCTTCTGACGCGGTCGCTTCAGGTCAACTATCACATCCTGGGCAACCCGCAGGCGATGGCGACAAAGCTGTTCTGGGACATCACCGCAGGCTGGGCTTTCGTTCAGCCGCTGATGTTCGGGCAGACCTTCCTCGACAGCGAAAAGCACGCCAAGATCCGCACGGCATCGAAGAACTTCTTCTTCATGTCACTTCAGATGAACACCCTGTTCTCGGATTGGCGCGACAAGGGCAAAGGCATCCTGCACTTCGATTTCATCGATTACCTGGAGGTGCCGGAAATCCGCGCCATGCGCGAGCGCAACCTGATCCCGAACAAGTCGATAGAGGATCTGGTCGAAGACCAGCACATGAACATGCGCCTGATGGAGGACATGACGGTTGTGATGTTCAGGATGGCGGTCGCCGACTGCCTGCCCGATCATGCCCACAAGCTGGAAGGCCGCTGGCTGAACCCCTTCGCAATCTCGCTCAATCCCGATGAATGGGAAGAGCGCGGGCTGTTCAACCCGCGGTCAGAGCCTCGGGATCTGTCCTACCTGACCGATCCGCTGTACGCGATGTTCAACGTGCCGGAACCGACGGAACCCGACGAAGCGCACCTGATCGCCCCGGCGGCCTGACGGTTCACTTGCATGATGGCACAAACGCCGCGGCCCCCGGGGGTTGCGGCGTTTGCACGTGGGTCGCTCAAGACACGTCGCGATCCGGCAAGAGCTTGCCCGGGTTCATCACGCCGAGCGGGTCGAGCGCTGCCTTGACGCGATGCATCAAGTCGATCTCGACCGCTCCCTTCTGGCCGCGCAACCGGTCACGAAACAGCGCCCCTACCCCGTGCTCTGCCACGATAGAGCCGCCAAGCTCCCAGATCAGCCCATCAATCCGGTCATAGAGCGCCGCGCGCCGCGCGGGCAGCCGGTCGTCGTCTGGCAGGAAGGCGGCAAAGTGAATGTTGCCGTCGCCCACATGCCCCGCGGCATAGGGAACGGCGTCCCCGGCAATGTCCCGCACGGCCGGCAGTGCGGCGTCAAGGAACGTCGCGATCCGGTCAAGAGGCACCGACACATCCCATTTCAACATCGCGCCGGTAAAATACTGGATGGGAATGATCTGTTCGCGCAGGGCCCAGAGGTTTGCTTCCTGGGCGCCCGACCCCGACATCACCGCGTCCGAAACCAGCCCCGCCTCGAACGCTTTTTCGAACAGGTCGGCCAGCGCATCGGACACGCTGGCCCGGTCGGAGAAGCGGACAAGAAGATACCAGTCCGCCCGCGTCTCCAGCGGCCGTGAGAGCGACGTGTACTTCTCCAGCGCCTTTTCCACCCCGATCCCCGGCATCAGTTCGAACGCGGTGAGCCGCGCGCCGCCCACCTCGCGCGCAAGGGCGAAAAGCTCCATCAACCGCGCCATGTCCGCCGGAACCGCCATCATGGACTGGCTGACGGGCTGCGCCGGGTGCAGACGAAAGACAAGGCGGGTGATGATCCCAAGCGTGCCCTCAGACCCGATGAACAGCTGCTTCATATCATAGCCCGAGTTGTCCTTTACCAGGCCGCGCAACCCGTTCCAGATCCGACCGTCTGCCAGCACGACCTCGACCCCCAGCACCTGCTCACGCGTGGTGCCGTAACGCAGCACGTTCAGCCCGCCGCCGTTCGTGGCCACCGCCCCGCCGACCGTGGCCGTGCCGCGTGCGCCCCAGTCGGGCGCAAAGACAAGGCCATGCGCCGTTGCCGCCTCCTGCGCTGCGGCGATGGTGCATCCCGCCTCGACGGTCATGGTGGCGGCAGCCGTGTTGACCTCGACCACGCGCGCCATGCGCGACAGCGATACGACCACGGCGTGACCTGCTTGCGTTGGCACCGCCATGCGGCACAGGTTCGTGTTGCCGCCCTGCGGCACCACTGCCACCCCATGCCCGGCGCACAGCCCCAGAAGCGCCGCAAGGGCCTCGGTGTCGGCGGGCCGCGCGATCAGAAGCGGCGCGTCACCCGGTCCATATACATCCGCAACATGCCCCTTGCCGTCCTCTGGCGGCAGCCAGCCGCCAGGGCCGAGGATATCTTTCGCGCGCTCGGTGAACTCCATGCCGGTCCTCCCAGACTTCCGGCCCGGGGGATCACCGCCCCCACCTCGTCAATCCGTCAGGCCAAGGATATCCTGCATCGCTGCAAGGAACTTTGCCACCTCGGTTTCGGTGTTGTAGTGGCACATGGAGACGCGCACGCAGCTGTCCATCCCAAGCGGCGTCAGGATGTTGCCCGAATAGTGGTCTGCCTTGCGGGTGTGCGTGCGGATACCCCGTTCGCGCAGGGCCGTGACCAGATCGGGCGCGGCCCATCCCTCGGCATTCATCGACACAAGACCCTCACGCGCCGGATTTTCGATCCCGCCCAGCACAGTGACGCCCGGGATCTCGGCCAGACCGGGCAGGTTGCCCGTGCCGTGCAACATCGCCTGTGTCAGGCGCGCCTCTTGCGCATGGATCGCCTCGCCCGCGGCGCGGATTCGGGTGCGCCGATCGCGAGAGTCCGAGAACCGCCCGCCAAGCCAGTCGAAGTAGTCGACCACGTCGGAAAAGGTCACATAGGCCCCGGTATCGCGCGTGCCCAACTCCCAGGGTTCACCCGGCGCGCCCAGCAGATGATCGTGCGGCAGCGCGGCCAGCCGGTCGGACATCCAAGCCACACCGTAGCCGTGGCGCGAAAAGACCTTGTAGGGCGACACCACGTAACCGTCGACACCGTAACTGTCGATGTCGAGCCGTCCGTGCGCGGCATGCTGGATGCCGTCCACGATGATGATGCAATCGGGCGCCACGCTGCGGATCTCGGCCGCGATGGCCCCCACGTCCACGCCCATCCCCGTCACCGGAGAGGTGTGCAGGATCGTGGCCACCCGCGTCTCGGGCGTCAGGGCGGCGCGGTAGTGTTCTGCCCCGACTGTGCCCGTCGCGTCGTCATGGGCCACCAGCACATGCGGCTTGCCCGCGATGCCCGCCCAGCGGTCGCAGGCACTTCGCGTTGCAGGATGTTCCAGCGTGCTGCCCAGGACCTGCCCGCTCTCGGGCGTGCCCAGGCACGCCGTGCGGATCAGGCGAAACAGCAGTTCAGTCCCGCTTTCCCCGACGAAGAACTGCCCCGAATAGGCGCCGAAGAAATCGCGCATGTCCGCCTTGGACTTGTCGATCATGGCGACCAGCGCATGGGCCGCCGGGTTGTCGCGGCCCTGGTTGTCGGGGATCGCGGCCATCCGGGCCGAGGTCTCGACCACCGCGTTCAGGGTCAGCGCGCCGCCCGCGTTCTCGAAGAACACGCGCTCGCCCTCGAAGGGGCAGCTGTCCACATGCGCGAACCGTGCGCGGACCTCGTCCATAAGACCGGGTTTGTCGTCGAACATCTGGGGCGTCCTTGCGTGTCAGGAAAGGTATGCGGCGCGACCCGCCGTCGCGCCATGGCTTATCCCGCCCGGCGGCGGATTCAAGGGGCCGCGGCGGGTGCGCGCGCAAGTGCCATGCGGTTCAGTGCAAGAAGCACCACGATCCCCGCCGCGCCGGCCGCCTCGATCCTGAGATCAGGCCAGAACACCGCAACGATCGCGGGCACCAGCGCCACGCGCATCCAGGCGGGCATCGGCGCCCAAAGATAGCCCTCCAGCACTGCGGCGAAGGCGACCAGTGCCATGATCGCGATGGCCCCGTTCCAGAGCACCAGCGGCAGGGGGCCTCCGAGGATGATCGACTCGTTGAAGACCATGAAGAGCGGGATCAGATACAGCCCTTTTGCGTATTTCCATGCCTGAAGGCTCGTCTCCATTGGTTTGGATCCGGCGATGGCCGCCCCGGCGAACCCGGCAAGCGCCACGGGCGGGGTCACGTTGCTGTCCTGCGAATACCAGAACACCATGAGGTGCGCGATCAGGATCGGCACGCCGAACTCCTCGGTCAGGGCCGGGCCGACGAGGATGATGAGCACGATATAGGCCGCCGTCACCGGCAGCCCCATGCCAAGGATCAGGCTGGCGATGATGACCAGCAGGATCGCCAGAAGCAGGTTGCCGCCCGAGAAGGCGATCATCATGGCCGAGAACTTCAGCCCGAGGCCCGTCAGCCCCACGACCCCCACGATGATGCCCGCCACCGCGCAGGCCATGGATACGGCGACCGCGTTGCGCGCGCCAAGCTCCAGCGCCTTGAGCGTCATCTCGACCCCGCGCCTACACATGGCCACGAAGCCCGCCGCCGTGGGCGCGTCCCGCAGGAAATTCCAGAGCGCGCGCGCGCCCGCCGCCGCGACGACCGACACGATGGCGTAAAAACCCACGCGCATCGGCGAATAGCCCGCGATCAGCAGCCAGGTCAGCACCACCAGCGGCAACAGGAAATGCCAGCCGTCGATCAGCACCTGTCGCACCTTGGGCAGGTCCTCGGACGCAAGGCCCGTCATGCCCTGCTTGACGGCGGCAAGGTGCACCAGCAGGTAGACCGCCCCGAAGTAGAGAACCGCCGGAAAGATCGAGACCAGCACGATGTCCACGTAGGGCATCTGCGTGAACTCGCTCATCAGGAAGGCGCCCGCGCCCATCAGGGGCGGCATGATCTGCCCGCCCGTCGAGGCCGCGGCCTCGATCCCGCCGGCCTGCGCGGGGCGGTAGCCGAGCTTCTTCATCAGCGGGATGGTAAACGCGCCCGTGGTGACCACATTGGCGATGGCAGAGCCAGAGATCGAGCCCATGCCCGCGGACGCGATGACCGCCGCCTTGGCCGGTCCGCCGCGCTGGCGCCCGGTGGCGGCATAGGCCAGATCGATGAAGAACTTGCCCGCGCCGGTCACCTCCAGAAACGCGCCGAACAGCACGAAGACGAACACGAAGGTCAATGCCACGCCCAGCGGGATGCCGAAGATCCCCTCGGCCCCAAGCGTCAGCTGGCTGGCAAGGCGTTCCAGCGAATAACCGCGGTGGTTCAGGATGCCGGGCATCCAGTCACCCAGCCAGGGGATCTCGCCACGGCCCCCGGAAAAGGCATAAAGGATGAAAACCGCGCCGATGATCGTCATGCCAAGGCCCACGGCGCGCCGCGCGGCCTCCAGCACGACGAGAACGGTGACGATGCCCACGGCCACGTCGATGTCGCGCGGGAAGATGGCGTTGGCGATGGTGTCGATGTTCATCGGCACCCACAGGCCCACAAGAATGCCCGCGCAAATCAACACGCCATCGATGATCCAGCCGACGGCACCGCGCGGACGGCGGTTGCCGGTGACCGGAAACGTCAGGAAGCACAGCACAAGGATGAAGCCAAGGTGAATGGGCCGCTGAAAGAACAGGCCCAGCGGCTGCAAGCCGGCGGCGTAGAGCTGAAACAGCGAAAGCGCGATGCCCACAACAGCGATGAGGCGCAGGATCAACCTTGGTTGCGGCGCGGCCTTTGGCAGGAATTCTGCGGTGTCCGACATGGCGCTGTCCTATTCTTCGTCGGGTTCAAGCGCGATCCGCACCCGCGCGCGCGGCGCCGCGTCGGAAAGCGCGATTTCCTGTCCACCCATGCGGATGCGGTGATCGACACCGCCGCGCCCGGGGCGCAGAACATAGGCGTTTCCCGGCACGGGTTCGTCCAGATCCTCGATGAAATAACCGCCCTGACCATCCGACACCTGGCGACCACGGCCCGGGATATGGTCCAGACCGGCCGCAAAATCCGGAAGATGCGAGCGTACAAGAACCATGTGGCCGTCCCGGTTCTCGTAGCAGTCCGACACTTCGAAGCCCTTGACGGAATGATGCCACAGGACGCACCATCCGGCGCCCCGTGGCACATCTATCCGTCCGATCTCGGGGCCGTCGATGACGGTGGCCGTCAACGTCTCTGCCCCGGCCGGTCCGGCCAGAAGGAGGAGGGCAATCAGCCCTCCTCCGGCCTTTGCCCTCACGGACGCAGGCGGTCCGGAATGGTGGCGCCGGTCTCCTCATAGTACCGCAGCGCACCGGGGTGCAGCGGGATCGGAGTGGCCGACAGCGTCAGTTCGATCGTGGTCTGGTTCGCCGCAGGGTGGACGGCTTGCAGGTCCGCGATATTCTCGAACATGGCCTTGGTGATCGAATAGGCCAGATCCTCGGACATCTCGGACGAGGCCACCAGCACGTTCGGCACGCCGATGACAGTGGTCGCGTCGACGCCGTTGTAGATACCGGCGGCAAGCGTGGTCTTGGCAAAGATCGGGTTTGCCTCCAGCGCGGCGGCGATCTCGGCGTCGCTGAGCTCGATCACCACGATGTCGTTGGTGGTGGCGAGGTTCAGGATCGACGAGGTGGGCGCGCCCACGGACCAGAAGCCCGCGTCGATATCGCCGTTGGCCAGAGCGTCGGCGGTCTCGTTGAAGTTCAGGCGCTGTTCGTCGAAGTCGTCATAGGTCAGGCCGTTGGCGTTCAGGATCTGCTGTGCGTTCACCTCGGTGCCGGAGCCCGGCGCGCCGACCGACACGCGCTTGCCCTTCAGGTCGGCCAGAGTGGTCACGCCGCTGCCTTCCAGCGTCACGATCTGCACCATGTTCGAATAGAGCGACGCGATGGCGTGGATCATGTCGAGCTGCTGGCCCTCGAAGCGGCCGGTGCCCGTCTGCGCCTGGAACACCGTGTCCGCCAGACCGATGGCAAGGTCCGCGTCACCCGTGGCGACAAGACCCATGTTCTCGACCGATGCGCCGGTGACTTCTGCGGTCGCGGCATAGCCGTCGATGTGATTGTTGATGACCTCGGCCAGGCCACCGCCCATCGGGTAGTAGACACCGCCGGTGCCACCGGTGGCGACAGACAGCTGCTGCTGGGCCAGCGCGGGCGCGCCCAGCACCAGCGATGCAGCCACAATTGCGCGGAACATGTTCATGGATATCCTCCCGTTTGCTTGGTCGTGCAGCACGATGTAGCGGCAAGGCGGCATATCGCCAAGTCGTGATGAGAAGGAACCTGTGATTGGCGCACCGATTGACACCAAATACGGGTCCATCTTTTGCGCAAGTGCCGCCTTGCCGGGCACTTGACGTGCCCCTTCAACCTCCGGACGCGTGCCGGCCAAGGAAATCAGCGTAAAGCGCGTTCCGCCCATGCGCGCCGTTGCACCGCCGACACCTGCTGATACCATACGGCGAGGAACTGAACTCGTGCAGGGAGACCGACGATGGCAATTGTTTGGCGCAGCACTGGAATCTGGGCGGGCATGGCGCTGATGGCATGGGCCGCACAGGCCGCGGCACAGGACGGCGACGCCGCGGCGGGCGGTGTTCTGGTGAATGCCGTCTGCACGGAGTGCCACAAGGTCCCCGCCGATCTGGCGGCCAAGATGCAGGGCGAAACCGATGCGGAAAGGGCCGAGTGGCTTGGCGCCCTGCTGACAGGGCATTTCGTGCCTGATGCACAGGACCGGCAAAACATCGCGGCCTATCTGCTGAGCCTTGGCCAGTAGCGCGGGGACGGCCACCGCGCGTTGGCGGCGCGGCACGTGATCCGCTTTCTGCACATCACCGACCTGCATGTCTCGGCCCCCAAGCGGGGCGGGTCCGAGCGGCGCGCGGCATCGATCGAGGCGCTGGCGCGGCTGGTCGAGATCGCCGACAGGCTGCGACCGCGCCCTGCCTTCATCGTGGCCTCCGGCGACCTGACCAATACTGGCGACGAGGACAGCTATCGCGTCGTGGGCAACATGCTGGGCGCACTGGATATTCCGGTGATCTGGGCGCTGGGAAACCACGACCGCAGGGCCGGGTTCCATGCGGTCTTTCCCGGTCATGCCGGCGCGCCGGACGGACCGCTGGACCATGACGCGGTGCACGCGGGCGTTCATGTGATCGCGCTTGACAGCTCGGTACCCGGACAAGTGGGCGGAGCGCTTGACGATGATCAGTTCGCGCGGCTCGATGTCATGCTGGCGCGCAACACCGATCTGCCGCGCCTTGTCGCCGTGCACCACCCGCCAAAGCTTTCCCCCCGGGCCCGCAATGGATGGGCCACCTTGACCGAGGACAGCAGCGACCGGCTGCGCGGCGCGCTGGCGGGACGCAACGTACAGGCGGTGCTGTCGGGGCACATGCACATGAACCGCGTCGCGATGTGGCACGGCATCCCGCTGGTGGTGACGATGGGCCAGCAGTCGACGGTAGACCTGACCCGGACCGATGCGCTTGCGGTGATCGAGGGCACGGGTTTCGCCATCTGCGATATGCTCGCCGGTGGGCTGCAAACGACATTCGTGCCGCTGGCAGAGCCCCGCGTGATCCGCGAAATCCCCGAGGAACGCTTGCGCGCATTCTTTTCCTGAGGCATGATTGACATCGTCAATTTTGCGCCGGATCCGCAAATAAATCAAAGGTTTGGCATAGGGAGGACGCAGCCATGCCGGAGTTCGTAAGCCGGCGGGAGGTGCTGGTGGAGTGGGGGGATTGCGACCCTGCTGGCATCGTCTATTTCCCCAGGTATTTTGCGTTTTTCGACAATTGCACCGCTGGCCTCTTCGCCGCGGCGGGGCTGCCCAAACCCGAGATGGTGCGCCGCTACGGCATCATTGGCATTCCCATGGTGGACACGCGCGCCAAGTTCGGCATCCCGTCGAAATGGGGCGAGACGATCCTGATCGAAAGCCGCATATCCCATTGGAAACGGTCGAGCTTCGACGTGGAGCACCGCGCCTTCAAGGGCGAGGCGCTGGCCATCGAGGCGTGGGAGACGCGTGTCTGGGCGGCGCGCCATCCAGACGATCCCGACCGGATCAAGGGCGTTGCCGTTCCCGACGAGGTGAAGGCGCTGTTCGCGGGGGATGCGGCGTGACTTCAGGCGAATCGACCGTTAAGCTTATGATTGCGAGATATTTTTCCTGTTCGGCACCACGTCGGCAAAACGTCGGCATCGCGTCGGCGCCGGCTGTCGGCGGATGCCGGATGAACAGTGCGCGCGATGTGCGGACCCTTGCCGGCAGAAACCCGATCGGCGCGGTGCATCGGCGGCGTGCAGAGGGTCGCCGCACGGGCGCGCCCAGCCATGGGGAGACCCCGCGATGAACCAGCCCACACGCACCTCTTTCGACGTCGCCCACCTTGGCCACGTGGAAATGCTGACCGACCGTTTCGATGAAAGCCTGGATTTCTTCACAAGGGTCTACGGGCTGAAGTTGTCGGGGCGCGACGACCGCTCGGCCTATCTGCGGGCCTGGGACGATTACGAGTTCCACAGCCTGAAGCTGACGGTGGCGGACACCACGGGCGTGGGTCATATCGGCTATCGCGCCGCCAGCCCCGAGGCGCTGGAGCGGCGCATCGCGGCGATCGAGGCCAGCGACTTCATCGCCCACGGCTGGGTCGAGGGCGACATGGGGCATGGCCGCGCATACCGCTTCGAGGACCCGTTCGGCCATGTATTCGAGCTGTACTATGACACCCGCCGCGCCGAACCGGCCCAGGGCGACCGCCCCTCGCTGAAGAACATGGCCAGCCGCTTCACCGGGGTGCCGCCGCGACGGATCGATCACCTGAACCTGCTGGCCGCCGACGTGACAGAGTTCCGCCGGTTCATGGAAACCTGCCTTGGCAGCCGGGTGACAGAGATGATCCAGCTGGACAACGGGCGGATCGGGGGCTGCTGGTTCACGGTCAACAACAAGACCTATGACCTTGCCTGCACCGAGGAACACGGCGGCGGCATGGGACGGCTGCACCACGTCACCTATGCCACCGACCAGCGCGAAGACATCCTGCGCGCCGCCGACCTGTTCCTGGAGGCGGGGGTGCATATCGAGACCGGGCCGCACAAGCACGCGATCCAGGGGACGTTCTTTCTGTATGTCTGGGAACCCGCGGGCAACCGCGTGGAACTGGCCAACGCGGGCGCGCGCCTGATCCTGGCCCCGGACTGGGAACCGGTGGTCTGGACCGAGGATGAGCGGCGGAAGGGCCAGGCCTGGGGGCTGAAGACGATCGAGACCTTCCACACCCATGGCACGCCGCCGGTAAGGCGGTAGGACAAGGCGCGATGCCCAAGCTGCGCTGTTCCCCTGGGCGCTTTTGCCTGCTGAGAGCTGTCCGGCGGACCAAGTACCGGGCAGGTCAGCCGCCCGTTCGCAGGTCGGCCGCCACAGCGACGAGGTGATCGACGAAGACCTGCGCCAGCGGCGACGGCGGGATATGTTCGAGGCTTAGGATATGGAGGTGCCGGCTGCTTGTGGGGCCCTTGAGCGGGATACCACGCAGCACGCCCTGCGCCGCTTCCAGCCCGAAGGCATGGGTCGGCATCAGCGTGACCCTTCGGCTGTGCTGGATGACCGATTTGAGCCCGTGCATGCTTGAACAGGACCAGTGGCTGTCGGGCATGGATTCGGCGGCCGCGACGAAAATGGCGTCGACATAGCTGCGGATCACGCTGCCCGAGGCGGGAAGCGCCCATGGCTGGCCCCGTAGCTCTGGCAGGGACACGGACTTTGCGGACCAGAACGGGCTTTGCCGCCCGACGACAGCCTGCAGTGGAAAGCTGATGAGCGGCTGCGAGATGATGTCGGCCTCGCGCTGGCCGACAAGAAGCCCGCCCAGCATCATGTCAAGCTCGCCCGCGCGCAGCTTGTCGAGAAGCGCGTCGTCGTCGGCCTCGATCAGCGAGATGCGGATGTGCGGGTTCTGTCCGTCGAGCCGGTCGAGCGCGCGCGGCACCAGTTCGATCATGCTGATCGGGGTCCCGCCAAGGACCAGCGGGCCACTTTCGCCCAGCACGGCAAGACGCACCTCTTCCCTGGCGCGGTCCACCGTGGCCTCGACCGCGCGGGCGTGGCGCAGAAGCAGCCGGCCGGTGTCGTTGAGCCGGGCACCGAAGCGGCCGCGATCCACCAGCCGCGTGCCCAGCTGGCGTTCCAGAAAGCCGATTTTGTTGGTCAGTGCGGGCTGCGAGATGCCGGCGCGCTCTGCCGCCTTGCTGAAGGTGCCGGCGTCATCGATGGCCTTGAGATAGCGCAGGAGACGGGGGTCCAGATCCATAATAAAACCAAATCATAAGCTGGCATTTCATTATTGGACAGATGGTTGACCCGATGTCACGCTTTTTTGGTGGTTGAGCTGATCTTTCGACCCAAGGGAGGACTGAATGAAACTGATTCACCTGGCCGCCGTGTCGGCCATTGCCGTAGCCGTTCAAATGGGCGCAGCGCAGACGGCCCTGGCCGAGACGCTCAAGATCTCGACTTTCGTGCCGCCAAAACACGCCTTCAACCGGATGCTGGAGGCCTGGGGCGAGGAACTGGCCGAGAAGAGCGGCGGCGAACTGACCGTCGAGATCTTCCCCGCCGGGCAGCTTGGCCCGCCCCCGCGCCAGTTCGATCTTGTGCGCAGCGGGGGGGCGGATGTCTCTGTCGTGCTGCACGGCGCCACGCCCGGGCGGTTCCCGATGTCGGAGCTTGCGGGCCTGCCGCTGACCGCGCCCTCTGCCGGCAACGACAGTGCCATCACCTCGCGGCGGCTGACAGAGCTTGCGGACGAGTACCTTGCCGGCGAACACGAGGGCACGAAGATCCTGTGGATGGCGGTGACGCCGCCGCTGATGTTCCACGTCAAGGGCTTCGATCCCACCGACCTGTCCAACTTCGAGGGCAAGCGCATCCGGTATGCCGGTGCGGTCTGGCAGCAGATCATCGAGTCCATGGGCGCCTCGCCCGTGCCGGTGCCGCCGGCAGAGGCCGCCGACGCGATGGCCAAGGGCGTGGTGGACGGGGCGACCTTCCCGTTCGAGGCCACGATCCCCTTCGACCTTGCGCCGGTCAGCGACTACACGCTTCTGCCGGGGATCGCGTCGGCGACCTTCTCGGTCGTGATGAGCCAGGCCACCTATGACGGGCTGAGCGCCGAGTTGCAGGCGCTGATCGACGAGACCACCGGCCCCGACCGGGCCGAGGCCTTTGGCGCCATGTGGGACGGTGGCGAGGCCCATGGGCGCGAGTACATGGAGAAGGGCGGCGTCGAGGTGGTGACGCTGAGCGACGACGCGGTTGCCGAGGTGCGCGCACGCGTTGGCGGCATCGTGGGCAGCATGGTCGACGGCGTCGATGCCAAGGGCATGGCCGGCACGGCCTTCCTGGCGGCCTATACCAAGTAAGAAGGGCGGCCCCGCCATGACGGCGGGGCCGTTTCGATGCCATGCCCCCCACATCCCCCGATCTTCTGTCCCGCATCCTGCACGGGATCGCGTCCGTGGCGCTGGTTGCGATGATGCTTGTCGTCGTGGCGGACGTCGCGCTGCGGTTCATCTTCAACACGCCGGTGCGCGGGGCCTATGACGTGGTCAGCGCGGCGCTTCTGGTCATGGTGTTCTTCGGCATCGGACCGGTGATCGCGCGGGGCAGCGAAATCCTGATCGACCTGATCGACCCTGCCCTGCCCGCCCCTGCGCTGCGCGCGCTGCGGGTGATCGCGGCCATCGGCACATTGGCGGCGTTCCTGTTCATCGGCTGGTCGATGATAGAGCCGGCGCAGAACGCATGGCGCTATGGCGACCGGTCGCTGGAACTGGGGATGCCGGTCTGGGTCTTGTGGGTGGTGGCCTTCGCCGGGCTGCTGGGCATCCTTTGGGCCGCCGCGCGGTCGATCCTGACAGCGCTGCGCGGCCCGGCGCCGGAAACGGCCCACGACGGGGACGGCGCGGCATGAGCTCGTTCGCGATGGGACTTACGGGCATCGGCGTGATGCTGGTGTTGCTTTTGCTGCGCCAGCCGGTGTGGCTGGCGCTGGCGGCCTGCGGCATCATCGGCAACTCGCTTCTGAATTCGGTCAGCATGACCAAATTCATCGCGGGCACCGGCACCTTCGACACGGCGGCGGGCTATCCGCTGTCGGTGATCCCGCTGTTCGTTCTGATGGGTGAGATCGCGTCGGGGTCGCGGATGTCGCGCGATCTGTTCGAGGCGGCGCGCGTGGTCCTGTCGGGGGTGCGCGGCGGGCTGGCGGTGGCCACCATCGCGGCGTCGGGCGCGTTCGGCGCGATCTGCGGGTCATCGGTGGCGACGGCCGCCAGCATGACACGCATCGCCCTTCCCGAGATGCGCCGCGCGGGATACGAGCCGGACTATGCCGCATCGTCGGTCGCGGCGGGCGGGTCGCTGGGCATCCTGATCCCGCCGTCGATCATCCTTGTGATCTATGGTTCGATCTCGGAGGCATCGGTGGCGCGGCTGTTCGCGGCCTCGATGATCCCCGGGCTGATCCTGCTGCTGCTTTACGTCGTGGTGGCCTGGATTCTGGCGGGCCGGGCGGTGACGGCGGCGACGGGCGCGCGGGCCAGCCTTGGCGACAGGCTGCGCGCGCTGGTCCGGCCCTGGCATTTCCTGCTTCTCTTCGTGGCCACGATCGGCGGCATCTATGCCGGCATCTTCAGCCCGAACGAGGCGGCCTCGGTCGGGGCGTTCGGCGCCGTGGTCATCGGGTTCCTGCGCCGCACGCTGAACTGGGCCGGGTTCGTCAAGGCGGTACAGGCGTCGGTGCTGATTTCCTGCGGACTGTTCATGATCATCATCGGCGCAAAGCTGTTCGCGACCTTCGTGGTTCAGACGCGGCTGCCCGACACCCTGCTTGATCTTGCGCTGGGCAACGGACTGTCCCCGGCGATGGTGATGACGCTGATCGTGCTGATCTTCATCGTGCTGGGCTGTTTCCTGGAAGGGATCGGCATGGTTCTTATAACCGTGCCGGTGTTCCTGCCCGTCATCGAGGGCTACGGGTTCGATCCGATCTGGTTCGGGGTGCTGGTGGCGGTGCTGGTCGAGCTTGGCCTGATCACGCCGCCGGTGGGAATGAACCTGTTCATCATAAAGGCGCAGGCGGGCGACCTGCCGATGGCGCGGCTATACCGCGCGATCGCGCCGTTCCTGCTGGCCCCGGTGATCCTTGTGGCGCTGCTGTTCGCGGTGCCGGACCTGGCGCTGTGGCTGCCGGACCTGCTGTTCTGAGGAGAGGCCATGACCAAGACCATCATCGTCCGGCACGAACGGCCCGAGTGGACGCGGGACTATGTCGAACGGCTGACGCCGATGTTCCCGCAACTGTCGTTCCGGCCGGCCTGGACGCTGGACGAGGCGATGGCGATGGCGCCCGAGGCCGAGGCGATCATGGGGATCGGCCCACAGCTTCCGCCTGCCCTTTTCGCGGCGATGACCCGGCTTGAATGGGTGCAGACGCTGACCACGGGGATCGACAATTTCCTGCACATGACGGAACTGCCGACCGGCGTTCCGGTGACAAATATCGTCGGCGTGCAGGGGCCGCAGATGTCGGAAACGGCGCTGGCGCTGATGCTGGCGCTGGCCCGTGACATGCCCGGGATGCTGCGCGCGCAGGCCGAGGCGCGTTGGGACCGTCGGATGCAGACAGCGCTTTTCGGCAAGACGCTGTGCCTGCTGGGACTGGGCAGCATCGCCGAGACGCTGACGGTCTATGCACGGACGCTGGGGATGCGGGTGGTCGGCGTGTCGGACGGGCGGACCGAGGCGCCCGGGGTCGAGCGGATCTATCCGCGCGCGGCCCTGGCCGAAGCGGCGGGCACCGCGGATTTCCTGGTGGTGCTGGTGCCGCTGACACCCGAGACGCGGCACATCGTAAACGCGGGGGTGCTGGCCGCGATGAAACCCGGTGCGTTCCTTCTCAACCTTGCGCGGGGCGGCTGCCTTGACGCCGCGGCGCTGATCGACGCGCTGGAGTCCGGGCGGATCGCGGGCGCGGCGCTGGACGTGTTCGAGCGCACGCCGCTGCCGCCCGACGATCCGCTGTGGCGGGCGCCGAACCTGATCATCTCTCCCCATGTGGGGGGCTATGCCGACATCTATGCAGAACAGTGTCTGCCCACGGTGATCGAGAACCTGAGGATCTATGTCGAGCGGGGCGCAGGCGGCCTGCGCTCGGCCCTGCCGGAGAAGTAAGCGATGCAGAGCAATTCCCCGATTTCGGATGCGGAACTGGCGCGGCGGCAGGCGCTGGCACGGAACGTGATGGCAGGGCTGGGGGTCGATGCGCTGCTGGCGCAGGCGCGCGAGGACTGGGTGGGCAGCTATGTGCGCTGGCTGACCGACATCCCGGCCAACAATGGCTATCCGCGCACGGTGATCGTGCATCCGGACCGGCCGATGACGGTTGTCGAGATGGGACCCTTCGGCGGCGATATCGACCTGACCGGCGACGCGGTGCACCGGGGCATGGGGCGGATGCTGACGACGCCCAGCTTCGTGTCGGTGGGCTATACCACGGGGTATGACGGCGCGCTGGCGGTGCAGGCGCTGGCCGAGGCGGGCGCGCGCCGCGTGGGGCTTTTGTGCCCGGGCGCCCTGCCCCATGCGCTGATGGCCGCGCTGACCGAGGCGGGGCTGGAGCTGGTGGACGCGACCGATGCGCTGGACGCGGTCAAGGCGGTGAAAAGCGCCGAGGAGATCGCGTTTATCGCCGGGACGGCGCGGTTGCAGGACGCGGTCTTTGCCGAGATCTGCGATTTCCTGCGGCCCGGCGTCACCGATCGCGAGGTGGCCGCCCATGCCGAGGCGGCCGCGCGGCGGCTGGGCAGCGACCAGGGCATTCACCTGGGGCTGTCGGCGCCGCTGGGCACGCCGTCGCGGTTCCTGAACCGGCCGTTCCAGACGCGCGAGATCGCGGCGGGCGACCACCTGTCGGTGCTGATCGAGGTGAACGGACCCGGCGGGCTTTATGCCGAGATCGCGCGGACGATGGTGCTGGGGTCCGCGACGGACGAATTGCTGGCCGCCTTCGAGACGGTGCGCGCGGCGCAGAACCACACGCTGTCGCTGATCCGGCCGGGGGCTGCGCCCGCCGAGATCGCGGCGGCGCATGACGCGTGGATGGTGGCGCGCGGGCTGCCGCCCGAGACGAGGCTTTACGCCCACGGGCAGGGCTGCGAGATGGTCGAGCGCCCGCTGATCCGGCGCGACGAGACGCTGCCGCTGGCCGAAGGCATGTGCATGGCGGTGCATCCGGGTTATGACGACGGCACCGTCTTCGCGGTGATCTGCGACAACTACATGGTCACGGCAGAGGGCGTCGGCCCATGCCTGCACGCGACCGAGAAGAAGATTTTCGAGCTTTAGGAGCCGCCATGACCACGCCCAAGATCGCGCTTGAAGAGCACTTCATGCACCCTGACTTCATCGACTACTGGGCGACGACGGCGGTGAACATCAGCCCGGCGCTGTTCGGCAAGGCACGCGACGCGTTGCAGGATTTCGGCGAACGGCGGCTGGCCTCGATGGACGATATCGGGCTGGAAAAGGCGATCCTGTCTCTGGCGGGGCCGGGCGTGCAGGTGGAACCCGACCGCGACCGCGCGGTCCGGCTGGCACGCGAATGCAACGACTATCTGGCCGAACAGGTGGCACAGCGGCCCGACCGCTATGGCGGGTTCGCGCATCTGGCGATGCAGGACCCGGCGGCGGCGGCGGACGAGCTGGAACGCTGCGTGCGCCAGCTGGGGATGCACGGCGCGATGATAAACGGCCAGACCGGGGGCACCTATCTGGACGACGACCGCTATGCGGTGTTCTGGGAACGGGTGTCGGCACTGGAGGTGCCGATCTACATCCACCCCAACAACCCGCCCGAACAGGCGGCGATGTATGGCGGCCACCCGGAGCTTTGGGGACCGGTGTGGTCATGGACAGTCGAGACCGCGACCCATGCGCTGCGGCTGGTGCTGTCGGGCGTTTTCGACCGGCACCCCGGTGCGCGGCTGGTGCTGGGGCATCTGGGCGAGACGCTGCCGTTCCTGATGTGGCGTCTGGACAGCCGCTGGGACATCTCGAACCGGGGCGAGATGCATCTGGACCTGCCCCCGTCGGAGTATTTCCGCCGCAACGTCTGGGTGACGACATCGGGCATGTGTGCAGATGCGCCGCTGCGCTGCGCGGTGGACATGATGGGCATGGACAGGGTCCTGTTTTCCATCGACTATCCGTTCGAACGGGCCGACGAGGCGGGCACATGGATAGAGGCCGCCGCCCTGTCGGACGAGGAACGCGCCGCGATCTGCCACGCCAACGCGCGCGCACTATTGGGGATGTGACACCAATGCCGCTGCTTTACCACGGGATCACCAGCGTCTGTTCCATCAAGGTGCGGGTAGGACTGTCCGAGATGGGACTGGCTTATGACGAACGTGTTCTGGACCTTCAGGCGGGCGACCAGAACGACCCCGCCTACCTGAAGCTGAACCGGGACGCGGTGGTGCCCACGCTGGTCGACGACGGGCTGGTCGTGGTTGAATCGAGCCTGATCCTCGAATACCTCGACCGGACCTACAACGGCGGCGCGCTGATGCCGCGCGGCGGCGCGGCCGAGGTGGCGGCGCGGCACTGGCTGCTGCGGTGCATCGCAATTCATGACGCGATCAATTCGCTGACCTTCTCGACGGCGATGCGTGACCAGATCCTTGCCAGCCGCACCCCCCAAGAGATCGAGGCCTCTGTCGCGAAGATGCCCAATCCCGCGATGCGGGCCAAGCGGCGCGACCTGCTGGCGCAGGGGCTGGCGTCGGACCACGTGGCGCAGGCGCTGCTGACGATGCGGCGGATGCTGGGCGACATGGAAGCGGCGCTGGCGCAGGCGGACTGGATGGGCGGCGCGGCGCCCGGGATGACCGATATCGCGGTGATCGCCTATGTCGACCGGGTCGAGCGGCTGGGCTTCGCCGCCATGTGGGACGGCGGGCGCGTCGGTGACTGGCTGGAGGCGATGCGCGGGCGTGAAAGCTACCGCGCCGAGGTCGCCGGGCGGATTCCGGCCGCGGCGGCCGACAAGATGCGGCAGGCGGGTTCTGCGCACGCAAACGAGGTGGTGACGCGGTTCCGGGCCGCGGCGGGCTGATACCCGCCGCAACGATGCCGTTCAGAAGGCGACGCGGTCCCCGCCCTTGAGGTCGAGGATCTCTCGCGCCTCGTCCGGGGTGGCGACCTCGTGCCCCAGTTCCTCGACGATGCGGCGGATCTTGGCGACCTGCTGGGCGTTGTTTTCTGCCAGCACCCCGCGCGAGATGAAAAGCGAATCCTCCAGCCCCACGCGCACGTTGCCGCCCATCTGGCTGGCGGTGGTGGCCATCGGGATCTGCGCCGCGCCGGCGGCGAGGACCGACCAGCGGTAGTCGTCGCCGAAAAGCTTGTCGGCGGTGCGCTTCATGAACACGAGGTTGTCGATATCGGCGCCGATGCCGCCGAGGATGCCCATGACGAACTGGATGAAGATCGGCGCCTTGAAAAGCCCGATGTCCATGCAGAAGCGCAGGTTGTAGAGGTGGCCGACGTCGTAGCACTCATGCTCGAACTTGACGTTGTGGGGGGCAAGGGTCGTCGCGGCCTCCTGAATGTCGCGGAAGGTGTTGCGGAAGATGTTGCCATCGGAGTTGGCGACATAGTCCTTTTCCCAGTCGAACTTCCAGCTGTCGAAGCGGCGGGCGAGCGGGTGGAAGGAAAAGTTCATCGAACCCATGTTCATCGAGCACATCTCGGGCGAGAAGGTCTTTGTCGGCAGGATGCGGTCCTGGATGGACAGGGTCAGCGAGCCGCCCGTCGAGATGTTCACGACGCTGTCGGTGGCCTGCTTGATGCGGCCGAGAAAGGGGCGGAAATCCTCTGGATCGACCGAGGGCGCGCCGGTCTCGGGGTTGCGGGCGTGCAGGTGCAGGATAGAGGCGCCGGCCTCTGCCGCCGCGATGGCCTGGCTTGCGATGTCGTCGTAGCTGTAGGGCAGCGCATCCGACATGGTGGGCGTGTGGATCGCCCCGGTGACCGCACAGGTGATGATCGTCTTGGGTTTCTTGGCCATTGGTGTCTTTCCCTATTTCCGGCGCTCGACCCTGTAGCCGAGCGAGAACAATCGAAGCCCCGTCCTGTCACGCACAAGTCCCCATATCCCGTTGGGCGCCACCAGCATGATGGCGATGGCCACCGCGCCCAGCACGATCAGGTAGATCGAGCCGAGGTCGGCCATGGTCTCGCGCAGGAGGAAGAAGAGGATGGTGCCGATGATCGGGCCTTCGAGCGATCCGATGCCGCCGATTACCACGATGAAGATGACGAAGGCCGTCCAGTCGTTGACCGAGAACGCCGCGTCGGGCGAGATGCGCAGTTTTTGCAGGAAGATCAGCGCGCCGATCAGCGAGGTGAGCCCGCCCACCACGACATAGACGAAGAACTTGGTCTGCCAGATGTTGATGCCCAGCGAGGCGGCGGCCAGTTCGTTGTCGCGAATGGCGGTCAGGGCGAGGCCCCGGCGCGAGCGCAGGAAGAGATAGGCTGTGGCCATGACCAGCACCGCGGCGCCGAGGATCAGCCAGTAGCTGACCGCCTCTCGCGCGGACCGCCCGTCGGCGAGAGAGCGGACGATGGCAGGCGGCAGGGATGACCCCGAGCCGCCGCCAAGGGCCGCGATCTGGGCGAATGACAGGCGGAAGACCTCTGCCATGACCCATGTGCCGATGGCGAAATAGGCGCCGCGCAGCCGGAAGATCAGCGCGGCGACGGGCATGGCGATGATGGCGCCGGCCACGGTGGCGATGGCGATGGCGGCCACGGGATGCAGCCCGCCGAAGATCGTCAGCGCGAAGAGCAGATAGCCGCCGAGCCCGACATAGGCCTGCTGGCCCACCGACACGAGGCCCGCGTAGCCCGCCAGCAGGTTCCACAGCGTGGCGAGCGAGAGGTAGAGAAAGATCTCTCCCAGAAGGCGCAGGTCGGCGCGGCCCGCCCAATAGGGTGCGGCGACAAGCGCCAGCAGCACCAGCAGGCCGACGACGGCGGCAATGCGGCTGGCGCGGGTCGACCGGGATACGGTGTACTCGTCGCGCGCGCTCATCCGTCGATCCTTGGAAACAGGCCGCGCGGGCGGATCGCCAGCACGATCAGAAAGGCGATGTGGCCTGCCAGAAGCTGAAAGCCGGGGTGGATCTGGGCGCCAACGGTCTGCGCGACGCCAAGGATGACACCGCCCGCCAGCGTGCCCCAGAGATTGCCGAGCCCGCCGATGATGACCGCCTCGAACCCGAAGATCAGGCGCGCGGGCCCGGTGGCGGGATCGAACGAGGTGCGGATGCCGAGGTAGACGCCGGCAATGGCGGTCACCGCCAGCGCCAGCGCCATGGCCAGCCCGTAGACATGGCGGCGGTTCAGCCCCATCAGCTGGGCGATGTCCTGATTGTCGGACACGGCGCGGAAGGCGCGGCCAAGCGCGGTGCGGTAGAACAGGAATTGCAGGCCCGCGATCACCACGACGGCGGTGACGAAATTCAGAAGCGGCATGTAGCCCACCGCCAGCGGGCCCATTTGCAGGCTGGCGGTTTCCAGCCCGCCCGCCACCAGCTTCTGCGGGTCGGCGGTGAAGCCTTCCAGAAGGGCGTTCTGGATGATGACGCTGAGCCCGAAGGTGACCAGAAGCGGCGGCAGGATGTCGTCGCCAAGGGTCAGGTTCAGGATGCCGCGTTGCAGGACATAGCCGATGGCGGCCATGGCGGGCACGACCACGATCAGCGCCACCAGCGGGTGCAGGCCCAGCGCCGACATGGTGACAAGGCCAAGGTAGGCCGACAGCACGATCAGGTCGCCATGCGCGATGTTGACCAGCCGCATGACCCCGAAGATCAGCGACAGGCCCGCCGCGAACAGGGCGTAAAGACCGCCCAGCAGCGTCCCCTGAAGTATGGCGTTGATCCAGTCCATGCGCGTCAGTTTCCGAAATAGGCGTGGCTGATCGCCTCGCGCGTGACATCGGCAGAGCGTCCCTGAAGCGAGACGCGGCCTTCTTGCAGACAATAGACGCGCGACGAGACCGCCAGCGCCTTGGAGATGTCCTGTTCCACGATCAGCGCGCTCATCCCGCCGCCGACGATGCCGGGCAGCGCGTCGTAGATCTGCTTTATGATGACGGGGGCGAGGCCAAGGCTGATCTCGTCGAACATCACGAGGTCGGGGTTGGCCATCAGCGCGCGGCCGATGGCAACCATCTGTTGCTGGCCGCCGGAAAGAGAGGTGGATTTCTGGTGGCGGCGTTCCTGAAGCACCGGGAAGAGCTTGTAGATTTCCGCCAGCGACCACGGGCCCTTGCGCCCGATGCGCCCGCCCATGATGAGGTTTTCCTCGACCGAGAGCGACGGGAACAGCTGCCGTCCCTCGGGCACAAGCGCGATGCCCAGTTCGGCGATGCGGTGGGGGGCCATGGCGCCGATGGGCTGGCCGCGATAGACGATCTGGGCGTCGGCGTTGGACATCAGGCCGGAGACAGAGCGCATCAGCGTCGTCTTGCCCGCGCCGTTGGCGCCAATGATGGCGATCACCTCGCCCTCGTCCACGTGCATGTCCACACCGTAGAGCGCCTGAAAGAGGCCGTAATGCGCGTCGAGGGCATGAAGGTGCAGGATCGGGTCAGGCATCGGCCTCGATCCCAAGGTAGATCTCGCGCACGTCCTTGCTGGCCATGACGGCGTGCGGTTCGCCCTCGGCGATCTTGACGCCGAAGTCGATGACGATCAGGCGTTCGACAACGGCCAGAAGCGCATGGACCACATGTTCGATCCAGATGATGGTCATGCCCTGCTGGTTGATCTTGCGGATGGTGGCGACAAGGCTGGTGCATTCGGCGTCCGTCAGCCCGCCCGCAATCTCGTCCAGCAGCAGGAGTTTCGGTTTCGCGCACAGCGCGCGGGTCAGTTCCAGCCGCTTGCGGTCCAGCAGCGCGAGGCTGCCGGCGACGGTGTTGGCCTTGTCCATGAGGCCGGTGTCTTCCAGCACGTCGAGGCAGAGCGCCTCTGCCTCGTGGCCGTGCAGGTCGGCGCCCTGCGTGGCGGCGATCATGGCGTTCTCGAAGACGGTCAGCCCGCCAAAGGGCTGGGGCACCTGAAAGCTGCGGGCGATGCCCATGCGGCAGCGGGCGGCGGCGCCGGTGCGGGTGACGTCGCGGCCAAGAAAGGTGACGCGGCCCGCATCGGGCGCCAGCGTGCCGGTAATGAGGTTGAACATGGAGGTCTTGCCGGCCCCGTTCGGGCCGATCACGCCCAACGATTCCCCTTGCCGGACGGCATAGCCGAGGCCGTCGGCGACGGTGACCGCGCCAAAGGATTTCGTGACGCCTTCCAGTTCAAGGATGTTGGTCATGCAAGCCCCGGGAAAGGCGGCCCGGCAGCGGTGCTGCCGGGCCGGGTGCGTCAGCCGAGCAGGCGAAGCTCGGACGTGGTGGGGATGATCGGCGCGTGCGCGTTCGTGGTGATCTCCAGCGAAAGCGCGTCACCCTTGCGCTGCCACTGACCGGCGACAAGCGGGGTCTTGGTGACGTTCGGCACCGGGCCCTTGGACCAGTCGATGTTGCCCACGATGGTGTCCATCGAGGTTTGCGGGATCGCGGCGGTGATCGCCTCGTAGTCTTCCAGATCCTCGCAGCGGCGCACGACGTCGGCCACGACCTCGAACAGCGCGTGCTTGAACCCGATGGGCTGGGTCCAGGGGCGGCCCGACGCGGCGGTGTAGCCCTCGGCCAGCTCGCGGGCCGAGGCGCCCGTGAGCGAAGAGGAGAAGGGGTGATGCGGCGACCACCAGATTTCCGAGGTCAGGCCATCGCCCCGGTCGCCCAGCGCCTCGACCGAGGACGGGAAGAGAAGCGCCTTGCCGATGGTCGCGACCTTGGGGTTGAAGCCCTGCTGCGCCGCCTGCGCCCAGAAGGTGGCAAAGTCGGGCGGGATCATCACGCCGGTGACGATTTCACAGCCGGCGTCCTTGAAGGCGCTGATGTAGCTGGAGAAATCGTCGTTGAGCGGCTGGAAGCGGCCGGGGTCCACGATCTCGTAGCCCGCGGCGCCGAGCGGCGTCGGCAGGCCGAGGTTCGCATCGCCCCAGGCGTTGCCGTCGGCGTCGTTGGGGAAAAGGCCCGCAACCTTCTTGGCCACGCCGGCATCGCCCCAGAGGTTGAGGAAGTTGGCGATGACGTCCTCGAGCCCCCAGAAGAAGTGGTAGGTGTAGCGGAACGGGTTCGCCGGGTCGCCGTTGCGGCCAAAGAAATAGGGCTGCCATGGCGCGTCCGAGGTGATGCAGGGCACCTCGTTCAGTTCGGCCTGGTCGGCGGTGGGGTTCGTGGTGTCGGGCGTGCCGGCGGCGGTGAGGATATCGACCTCGTCATCGAGGATCAGTTCCGCCGCCACCTCTGCCGCGCGGTTGGGGTTGGACTGGCTGTCCTTCTTGATGATCTCGATATTGTAGCTCTTGCCGTTGTTCTCGACCCCAGATAGCGCGGCCTGAAGGCCCTGGATGACGTAGTCATCCGGTTCGGCGAAACCGGCGAGCGGGCCGGAGCTTGGCGTGACGAAGCCCACCTTGATCGTCGGGTTCTGGGCATAGGCGCGGCCCGAGCGCAGGATCGCGGGTGCGGCCACGCCTGCGGCCAGCCCACCAAGAACCTGGCGGCGCGTTGCGAATCTCTTCATGTCTTTCCTCCCTCTTTGGTCGTTGGCGGCGGGCGGGACGTTGCCCGAGTCCCTGCCGGTGCGCGTTCAGGTTACATGGTTCCACTCGTCCTTGGGCAAATTCTCTGTGCCCGTCCGCACGGCCCCTGCGCGGCGGCGAAGGCGAAGGCGCGGCGCGCGCCTAGCCATCGCCGGTCTCGTCGTCGAGCCAGGCGGCGACGCGGCGCAGGTGGGCAGCGACCCGCGCAGAGGTGGCGGCCACGTCGCCCGGCGCCCAGTCGCGCAGACCGGCGCCGGCGGCCATGCCGGTGCGTCCCGCGTCGAGGTGCTGTTGCAAAAGCGGCGAGGGATCGGGACGCGCGTCGAGATCGAACAGCACCTGGCGGTGGATGTCCTGCGTCAGTTCCAGCCCCACGAGATCGGCGTTCTCCAGCGGTCCCAGCACCGCCAGCCGCCGCCCGAAGCTGGCCTTGACCACGTCGTCGACGGCCTGGGCCGTGCAGATGCCGCGTTCCACCAGGTTGATCGCCTCGCGGCACATGGCGTGTTGCAGGCGGTTGCCGATGAAGCCCGGCACGTCCTTTTCAACGCGCACCGGCGATTTCCCGGCCCCGGCCAGCAGCGCCATCATGGTGTCCATCGCCGCGTCCGAGGTCCATTGCGTGCGCACGACCTCGACCAGCGGGATCATGTGCGGCGGGTTCCACCAATGGGTGCCCAGCGCCCGGTCGCGGTGCGCAAGGTGGTCCATGATGGTGGTGATCTGGATGACGCTGGTGTTCGAGGCAAGGATCGCCTCGCGCGGGGCGGCGGCCTCGATTTCAGAGAAGATCGCCTTTTTCAGGGGCAGTTTCTCGGGCGCGGCCTCGAAGACGATATCGGCGCCGGAGACGGCGCCGGGGATGTCGGGGCTGACGCCGATCCGGGCCAGCACCGGGTCGATCTCGGCAACCCCCATTGCGCCGAGGCTGGTGCGCACCCGGTCGTGCAGCGCGTCGCGCGCCGCCGCGACGGGGTCCTGCACGATGACGTCATGGCCCGCGCGCGCCATCGTCAGTGCGATGCCGTGGCCCATGAGGCCGGCGCCGATGACCCCGACCTTCATCCTGCGGTATATCCGCCGTCGGCATAAAGGATATGCCCGGTGTAGAAGTCGGATGCCGCCGAGGCGAGGAAGAGAAGCGGTCCGGCGAGGTCTTCGGGCTCGCCCAGCCGGCCCTTGGGGACGCGGGTCAGGAAGCCCTGCCGCACGGTCTGGGCGTGGTCGGTATCCTCGAACATCCAGGCGGTCAGCGGCGAGCGGAAGACGGTGGGCGCGATGGCGTTGACGGTGATGCCCGTCGGGCCAAGCTCGCACCCCAGCGCCTTGGTGATGCCATCAACGGCGGCCTTGGAGGCGCAATAGGCGGTGTAGCCCGCCGGGTGGCCCAGCAGCCCGCGTGCCGAGGACACCAGAACGATCTTGCCGCCGCCGCCCTGCGCTTTCATCTGGCGGGTGGCGGCGCGGGCCATCAGCCAGCTTTGGGTGACGTTGGCGTCCATGACGGTGGTGAAGGTCTCTGGCGCCATTTCGTCGATCTTGGCGACCTTGTTCATGCCCGAGGCGACCACGAGGATATCGAGCGCGCCGAACGCCTCGACCGCGTCGGCGACCATGTCGTCGCAGGCGGCTTCGTCCGAAGGGCGGGCGTTGACGGTGTGAACCTCTGCCCCGATCTCGCGGCATTCGGCGGCGATTTCCTGCAGGGCCGAGGCAGAGCCGGCGGCCAGCACCAGCCGGCAGCCCGCCCCCGCCAGCACACGCGCGGCAACCATGCCGAAGGCACCCGACGCGCCGGTGATGAGCGCCACCTTGCCCGAGACGTCGAACATGGACAGCGGGTTGGTCAGGTCTGCCATCGGCTTATCCTTTCGGCGGGTAGGGAATGACCACGAGCATCTTGCAGACGTGGTTCGAGCGGTTCTCGATCCGGCGCACCTGGCCGGGCGGGACGGTACAGCTGTCCATCGCGCGGAGCACCTCGGTGTGGCCGTCCCATTCGATGGTCATCTCGCCTTCGATGACGACGTAGACCTTCTCGAAGGGCGTGGAATCCGGGCCGGCGCCGCCGCCCGGCAGGAACTGGCTGAAGCCGACCCACTGGTTGGTCGGGCCACCCTCTTCGAACCCTTGCAGGCGCAGGCCGTGGACGCCCCAGTGATTGGGGGCCTCGTAGGCTTGCGCGTCCTCGAAACGCTTTATCAGCATGTGCCGTCCTCCCTTTTCGCGGCGCCCGGATCGTGTGGGTGGGGCGGGCCGGGCCCGCCCCGGCGTCAGAACGACTCGCCCGCCTCGATGCGGTATTGCTGGCCCTTGTCGATCATTGCCACCAGCCGGATGATGCAGCCGTCGCCGCGATCCCAGTTCCAGGGGAAGAAGGCGAAGGTGCAGCGCTTGCCGGTGACGGCATCCAGATCGCCGCCGACGTTCTCGATGCCAAGGATGCCCTGCTTGAAGAGCATGTTGTGCACCGGCTCCCACTCCGGAAACGCCTCGTCCCAGGGGATGCCGCCGGACCATTCCTTGTATTCCTCGGCCAGATGGGGGTGCAGCGGGCCGTTGCGGTGCGGGCCAATGGCGGTGGCCAGCGGGTGGTCGTTGGCCTGTGTGTCGTGGCCCACGACCTTGACGCCCTTCTCGATCATCCATTCGGCGGCGGACGACACGAGACCGGGGCAGTGGGTGAAGTAATCGCCGTCCTCGTACTGGTGGTGCCAGCCGGTGTTGATGATGAGAACGTCGTTCTTGCGGATCGCGTGGCCGCAGGCCTTTTCCAGGTCGTCGCCGGTGATCTGCTCCCACTTCTTCTTCGGGACCGACACGACAAGGCCCGAACCGAAGAAATGCGGCAGCGGCACCTCGTCGATGAAGGGCGTTCCCTGCACCACGTGCGCCGGCGCGTCGATGTGGGTGGTGACGTGCATGGTGGTGGTCAGCGTCTGCGACAGCACGCCTGACTTGGCCATGTAGTGCATCCGCTCGATCTGGACGTCGCGGAAATAGGGCCAGTTGGGGCACTGGAAGCCGTAGCGGTGGCTGAGGTTGTAGAACTCCAGCCCCATGGCGTTGTCGGTGTTCGCCTGGAATTCGATTCCGCGGATCTTGACCATTTTCATCCTCCCTTTGGCGGTGGTCGCGCCTTCTGGGGCGGATCATCGGGCAGGTCCCGGAACGAGTCAATTGAAAATGATACAGGTGTATCGTATCGTGGTGCAAATCGGAGGGCGGGCATGGCGGACGGGGACACGAGGCAGGGCATCCAGGTCATCAGCCGGGCGGCGGCGATCCTGCGCGCGCTGCGCGAGGACTCATCGGGGCTGAGCCTTGGCCAGATCGCCGAGCGGGTGGACCTGCCGCGCTCCACGGTGCAGCGGATCGTCGGCGCGTTGCAGGCCGAACGGCTGGTGATCGCCACGGGCGGCGACGGCAGCATCCGGCTGGGGCCCGAGATTACCGCGCTGTCAGAGGCGGCGCGCTATTCGGTGGTCGAGATGTGCCGGCTGCATCTGGTGGAGCTGTCGCAGCGGGTGACGGAAACGGTGGACCTGTCGGTGCTGCGCGGATCGGGCATGATCTTTCTGGACCAGGTGCCGGGGACGCACCGGCTGCGCACGGTATCGGCGATCGGGGATGTCTTTCCCCTGACCACGACGGCGAACGGCCGAGCCGTTCTGGCGGCGATGGACCGCGCGCGGGCCGAAGAGATCGTGCGCGCGGAATGGGCGCGGCGCGGGATCGGCGGCGACTGGGCGGGGTTCGCGGCGATGCTGGACGCGGTGGCGTCGAGCGGGCTGGCCCATGACCGGGACGAACACACGCCGGGGATCTCTGCCATCGGCGCGGCCTTTGCCGACGCGGCGGGAGAGTTGCACGCGGTGTCCGTGCCGATCCCGTCGAGCCGGTTCCGGGAAAAGAAGACGGCGGTGGAAAAGGCCCTGGCCGCGACGGTGCGCGAGATCCGGTCGATGCTGGGCTGAAGCGTCGGGCTCAGAAGGCGACGCCAAGGAATTCGGCGGCGGTGGCCGCGCGGATACGCTCTTTCTCGGCGGCGGTGAGATCGCAGGCGTCCAGCAGGCCGACGGGATCGGTATCGCCCATGTCGAACGGATAGTCGCTGCCCAGCATCACACGGTCCGCGCCCACCATGCGCACCAGCGTTTCCACGTGGTCGGGGCGGTAGACGCAGGTGTCGTAATACATGCGCGACAGGTAGGCCGAGGGCGGTTCCGGGATCAGCGCGTTGACCTCTGGCCGCACCTTCCAGGTGTGGTCGAAGCGGCCGATGTAGAAGGGCGCGAAGCCGCCGCCATGGGCGATGTAGACCTTGAGGCGCGGGAAGCGGTCGAGCACGCCGCCGAAGACGAGGTGGTTGAAGGCGATCAGCTCTTCCAGCGGCTGGGCCACGGAATTGACCATGAAATAGGGCGTCAGGCGCTGGCCGTCGGAAAAGCCCAAGGGGTGGATCATCAGCCCGGCGCGCAGGTCCTGAAGCGTGTCGTAGACCGGGTCGAGGCTGCGGTCGGACAACTCGCGCTCCATCACGCGGCTGTCGATCTGAAAGGCGCGCAGGCCAAGGTCGGTGGCGGCGCGGCGGGCCTCGGCCACGGCGGCGGGGGTGTCGGTCATCGGCAGGGTGCCGATGCCGGTGAAACGCTCGGGCGCCTGCGCGACCAGCGCGGCGACGTGATCGTTCTGCATGGCCGAGACGCGGGCCAGAAGGGCGCTGTCGGCCCAGTAATGCTGCTGCCCCGGCGCGGGGGCGATCACCTGCCGGTCCACGCGCATGGCGGCCATGTCGGCCAGCCGCTGGTCGAGCCCGTTGAAGCGCGCGCCAAGGTCGTCCTTTTGCGCGGCATCGCGCGCCTTGCTCTCGGGGGACATGTCGCGCTGATAGGGCACACTGTCGGGCTGGATGGCCCCGGCGACCTCGGCGTTGACGGGCGGGCACATGGTGTGGGTGTGGACGTCGACGATCATGGATTGGCCTTCGGGCTGGGGTCCGGGGAAGCGTAGGCGCGCGCGCCAAGGGTGACGAGCGACATGAGCGGCAGGTAGAGAAGCGCGGCCCCCTGCCCCGCCCAATGCGCGCGGGTCTCGGGCGTGGTGGCGGGCAGGCCGAAGGCGCGGCCCACGGTTCGCAGCGTGGTGGCGATGCGCGCGACCTCGGCGGCGACGTCAGGGTGGCCGGGCTGGCCCGGGCGGCCCATCTCGGCGGCCAGGTCGTTGGGGCCGATGAGCCACCCGTCGATGCCTTCGAGCGCGGCAAGGTCGTCCAGGGCGGCGGCGGCCTGTGTCGTTTCGATCTGCGGGATGGCCAGCGCATCGGCCCGGTGCAGGGCAATGACGTCGAGAAGTGCGCGGACCTGCCCCGCGTCGCGGACCTGCGGCAGCACCAGCCCGCCCGCGCCCGCGTCGAGATAGCGGGTCAGGATCGCGGGATCGCCGCTTTCGCTGCGCACCACGGGCAGAAGACCGGCGGCACGCGCCGCCGAGGCCATGACCGCGGCCTGATCGACCGAGACGGGGGCGCGTTCGCAATCGATGAAGATCATGTCCGCCAAACCCGGCGGCAGGCGCGCGGGCAGCGACGGCGCGTAGCCGCCGGGATCGAGCATCACCAGCGGCGCGCCTGCGCCCAGCCTGTCGCGGATCGCGCCGATCACGCCGTTGCGGGCCCGCAGAGATCGAGCGCGAGGATCTCGTCGGTGGTCAGGGTCCAGCCAAATGCCGCGCGGATGCAGTAAAGCCCGGCCTCGTGCGCCTCGGGTCCGTCCATGGTGTCGACGCAGTCGGTGGCCACGATCACGGCAAAGTCGTGGACGTTGGCCGCCGTGGTGGTGGCCAGCACGCAGGAGTTGGTGTTCACGCCCGTCAGGATCAGCGTGTTGATGCCGTGGGCGCGCAGGTGAAACTCCAGATCCGTGGCAAGAAAGCAGTCATACCGCTTCTTGGTATCGACGATGCGGTCGGCGGGATCGTGCAGCGCGGGCATGATGGTACAGCCCGGCATCCCGTCGAGGTTGTGGCGCAGGACGTTCTTGCGGGTGGCGTTCGGGTCCTCGGCCCGGGTGCGCCAGAACGGGTTCACGCGGATTTCCTCGGCGTCGCGGTAGCGGGTGACGATGTGGATGACGGGGATGCCGCGCGCGCGGGCGGCATCCATCAGGCGCTTGTTGGCGGCGACCACGCGGTCGGCCACCTCGGCGGCCACGGGCATGGTGGCCACCGACGGATCGAGGTGGCCGCGGTGGCAGTCGATGGCCACGATGGCCGCGCGGGGGGTGTCGACACCGAGGTTCATGGCAGCTTTCCCTTCGCGGTTCAGATCAGCGGCGCCCAGCCGGTGCGCAAGAGCGCCCGCTGGTCGATGCCGAAGATATCGGCCAGCCAGTCGGCCAGCAGTTCCTGCCCCATGGTCGGGTTGTCGTGCTGGCAATGCTCGGCCCCGGTTTCCTCTGGCGAGACGATCCGCAGGGTGGCGTCGACGCCCTTGGAGATCGCGTAGTCGTAGGTCTGGCGCGCGGCGGCGACGGTCAGCACGTCATGCCCGCCGTGCAGCACGAGGAAGGGGCATTTCATGTGGTCGAGGTGGCCTTCGAGCGAGAAGGGCCGGGATTTTTCCAGCGCGTCGGCCATGTTCTCGCCGCCCATCACCCATGTGATGTGCATGGCAAGGCCAAAGCTTTCGTCCTTGTCGCCCCACATCTCGTGCACCGACCAGATCGCGCCATGGGCGATGCAGGCGGCGAGGCGCGGCTCGTAACAGCCGGCGCGGGCGGCATAGTAGCCGCCCATGGAAGAGCCGCAGCAGGCGATGCGGTCGGGGTCAATGTCGTCGCGGGTCAGAAGCCAGTCGATGCAGGCACCCACCGGCACCTCTGTGTCGGCGCGGGCGGTCAGCCCGTGGCGGCGCAGCGTGCCGCCCTGCCCCGGCAGGTCCACCATCAGGACCGAGATGCCGCGCTGAAGCGCACCGTGGGCCTGCATGAACCACATCTCGTCCTTGATGGAATCGAGCCCGCCGAAGCAGATCAGCACCGGCATCCGGTCGCCGGGAAAGGGCGCGCGGACGAAATAGCCGCAGATCGGCTTGCCATCCTCGTAGGGAATGTCCACGACCTCGCCCGGCGGGTTGAGGTATTGCAGGAACTTGTGGCTGCACGCCTCCATCGCCTCGAAGGTGGGCAGGCGGCGGGGATGGTCGGGGGCCAGGTAGAATTCGGCCTGGCGGTAGTAGTCGGCGGCGCGCAGGACGCAGTTCATTGCGGTGCGGATATGGCCGTTTTCCTCTGCCTCCAGCCCGCGCTGCCAGTTGCGGTCGGCGATGTGGCGCCATTCCTTTTCCCAGCTGTCGTAATCCCCGGGGATCATGCGGCTGGCGGCCTGGAACACCTCGGACACGGCGCCTCCGCCTTCCTGGGTTTCGCCGAGGCCCCGGCGGAACTGGTAGGTGAACCACGGGTGTTCCGGCCAGTGGTGCCAGCCCATCGGTTCATAGTGCGGGGAAAGATCGCCGGTGACGATGTCGATGGCGTTTTCGGGGACGTCGTTGGTCATCTGGATCGCTCCTTGGGCGTCAGGGGCAGGAAGGCGGGCGGCGGGTATGCCACGTTGTACGGCGCTGGTAGGCGTCGGCGATGCGGATCAGAATGGCCTCGTCCCAGGGACGGCCGACCAGTTGGAAGGCGATGGGCAGGCCCGCCGCGTCCTGTCCGCAGGGGGCCACAAGCGCGGGGAGGCCAAGGTAGTTTATCCCGCGCGTGGTGTGGGTGACGGCGCCGATGACAGCGGCGATGTCGGCGGGCGCGGCCTGGGTTGTTTCGGCGATCGTCGGAACCTCGCGGCTGATGGCGGGGATCAGCACGGCGTCGGCGTCGGCCATGGCGGCGGCGCGCCACGCGGCGCGCTGGGGCGCGCGCAGGCGCAGGGCATCGGCATAATCGGTGGCGGCATAGAAGAGCCCCGGTTCCAGCCGGTCGCGCACCTGCCGGCCGACCTTGTCGCCCGCGTCGACGAAGGCGCGGCGCAGCTGCGTGGCGGCCTCGACGGCAAGGGTGACATGGGCCAGCGCGTTGATCGTGGCCATGTCCGGGCACGCGGTGTCGACAAGCGTGGCACCGGCTGCGGCAAGCTCGGCGGCGGCGGCATCGAGCGCGGCGCGCACGGCAGGCGTCAGCGCGGCGTCGTAATAGCCGCCGGGACGGGCGATGCGCAGGCCGGTCAGGTCGCCCGTCAGCGCCGGACGGTGCCAGCCGGGCGCCGCCGCGGTGGTGTCGCGCGGGTCGTGGCCTGCCAGCAGTTCCAGCGCGATGGCGCAGTCACGGGCGCTGCGCGCCAGAGGCCCGACGTGATCGAGGCTCCACGACAGGGGCCAGGCACCGGCACGGCTGACGCGGCCATAGGTGGGCTTCAGCCCGGTCAGGCCGCACATGGCGGCCGGGTGGCGGATGGACCCGCCGGTGTCGGTGCCCAGCGCCAGCGGCACATAGCCCGCCGCCACGGCGACGGCAGAGCCCGAGGACGAGCCGCCAGGCACATGGGCGGGGTTCCAGGGGTTGGCGGGATGCGCTTCGTGGGTGTTGAAGCCCGTTGGGCTCATCGCCAGTTCGGCCATGGCAAGGCGGCCGATGTCGATCCCGCCCGCGGCGTCGAGACGCTCCACGGCGGTGGCCGTGACCTGCGGCGCATGGCCGGGCCGCAGGGGCGAGCCACACAGTGCGGTGTGACCCGCGCGATAGAACAGGTCCTTGCGGGCATAGGGCGCGCCCGCCAGCGCGCCGCGCGCCGAAGGCGGCAGCGCCCCCAACCGGTCGGCGGTGGCCAGCGCGCGTTCCGGTTCCAGCGCGACAATTCCGTGATAGTCGGCGTCGCGGCTGGCGGCCGTGTCGAGCGACGCGGCAACCGCGACGCGCGGTGTCAGGGCGCCGTCGCGCAGGTCGGCCACCATGTCGGCCAGATCGCCCCAGCCGGCCCGGTCGTAGCCCGGGGGCGGGTCGGCGGTGACGGGCGCGGGGGGATCGGCAAGCGGCTGCGGGTCCGTCTCGGGCGGCAGCGCGTCGGCGGCGGCCGTCAGCGCGGCGCGCGCCGCGCCAATCAGCGCGGCGTACCTCTCCCACGCGTCGCGGTCGGGCGTGAACCCGTGCAGAAGGCGCGCGACGTCCTGCATCCGCGTCAGGCGGCCGACAGGTCGGTAAGGCCGGCGTACCAGTCGTAGATCTGTTCACCCGTCCAGAAGGCGACGCCCGGCTTGCCGGCCATGTATTCCATCACCTCTTCGAGGTAGCGGATGCGGTGCGGCACGCCGCTGATATAGGGGTGGATGGCGACAGAGATGAACTTGGCCCGCTCGGCGCTTTCGGCATAAAGCCGGTCGAACTGGTCGATGCAGACCTTCTTGAAGTATTCGCCCTGGTGGTGCTGGACGATCATCATGGGGATGTCGTTCAGCTCGACCGTGTAGGGCACCGAGACAAGCGGGCCGTTTTCCGTGCGCACCACGATCGGCTCGTCATCGAGCACGAAGTCGCCGCAGTATTTCACGCCATGCTTCGTGAGCAGGTCCGGCGTCTCGTAGGTCTGGGTCAGGCCGGGGCCAAGCCAGCCCACGGGGCGCTTGCCAGTGAAGGACTCGCAGGTGTCGAGCGAGCGCTTCAGGTTGTCTTCCTGGTCCTCCATCGCGTGGGTCGGCATCTGGACAAAGGAATGCCCCATGAACTCCCACCCCGCGTCGCGGGCGGTCGCCGCGACGCGTTCGTAGCGGTTGCAGACATCGGCGTTGATGGACAGCGTGGGCGTGATCCCCATGCGGTCGAACAGCGCCTTGAACCGCCAGTAGCCCACGCGCATCCCGTACTCGTGCCAGGACCAGTTCGGAACGTCGGGCTGCACGGCCATCCCGGTGGGCGCGGGCAGGATCTGGCGGGCCATGGCGCGCTGGATTTCCCAGACTTCCAGATTGACGATCGGCCAGACCACCATGCGCACGCCTTCTGGCAGCGCAAGCGGCGGACGATCGACGATGGCGGAATAAGCAATACGCTCCTCGGGGATCATGGGCATCGGCGGCATCCTTGCGCTGCGGGCAGAGTGTCAGGGTTGATGAAAAGTTGGGGCGCGGAAACTTGATTGTCAATCAAGTCTTTTTGCGAGGGCGTGGCCCGGCATAGACTACACGTCACCGCCGCACCGCCGAATCGATCCGCGGGGACACCGGGAGACACGCCTTGGGACGACATGACGACGCGACGGCCGCCGAAAGCGCGGCGGCCGAGGATGCCGATGAACTGGCCATCGGGCTTCGGCTTCGCCACCTGCGGCGGGCCGCGGGGCTGCGGCTGCGGGATGTGGCCGACAAGGCGCAGTGCTCGGAAAGCATGTTGTCGAAGATCGAGAACGGGCAGGTCAGCCCGTCGATCAACATGCTGCACCGGATCACGCGGATCCTGAACGTGAACATGGCCACGCTGTTCGAGGCCCCTGACCACGCCACGCCCTTTGTACACAGGCAGGGGCGCAGGCCAACGATCCTTGGAACATCCGTGCGCCACGGCGACGGGATCAGCCTGGAAAGCCTGACGCCCTTCGAGATTCACGGCCACTTGCAGGCGCAATTGCACGTGATCCAGCCGGGCGGACGCAGCGATGGCGTGATCCAGCACGAGGGCGAGGAAATGGGCTATGTCGTCGATGGGCAGCTGGAGCTGACGGTGGACTCGCAGACCGTGACGCTGGGTCCCGGCGATTCGTTCTTTTTCGATTCGCGGCGGTCGCATGGCTACCGCAACCCCGGCAAGGTCGAGGCCCCGGGTGGTCTGGGTCAACTCTCCGCCTACCTATTAGGCAACAGGGGCGCGGCGCAGCCCCGGCGCCCGCGATTTGCGATGCCGAAGCCGTGCAACGGGCCCCGGCGCGCGTCGCGTGAAGACAGCCGCAACTTTACTATTTTGCAAGTCACTTGAATTGCCCTAGGATCAGGCCTGCACCGAGGGGGCAATGATCCCGCGCGCCGGCGCGGCCCCTTCATCCGAACGATCCGGCCCAACAAGGAGAATCAGATGAGCCTGAAAGCCACGAAACTTTGCACCGTCGCTGCGGGCGCGGTCGCCTGCCTGATCGCCGGCCCCGCGCTGGCCGCCGACGTCACGCTGAAGATCGCACACGTCCTGCCCGACGGGGACCCGCGCGACCAGGGCGCCGACAGGGTGGTGGAACTGGTCGAGGCCGACGCGCGCTGCGACGTCGACGGCCAGGTGTTTCCCGCCGGTCAGTTGGGCATGTTCAACGACATCAACGAAGGCGTCCAGTTCGGCTCGATCGAGATGAGCGTCATGCCCGCGTCCTACATCGTCGGCACCGAGCCGCTGTTTGGCGTCTTCGACTTCCCGTTCTTCTGGCCCAAGGACCTCGACTCGCTGCTCGCGCTGCACAAGGGCGAGGCGATGACCGAGCTGGCGAGCGAGATGGAAAAGCACAACATGGTCATGCTGTCGGTCTGGCACACCGGCTACAAGCAGTGGACCGGCAACAAGGCGCTGAACACGCTGGGTGCCTATGACGGGCTGGTCAGCCGCGTGATGCCCTCGCCGGTGCTCGCCGAACAGCAGAAGGCATTCGGGCTGAGCCCGGTGACGATGCCCTTCCCCGAGACCTACTCGGCGCTTCAGAACGGCGCGATCGACGCGCAGGAGAACCCGAAACCCCACCAGCTGGAACATGAAGTTCCACGAGGTGCAAAGCCACGTGACGATGACCTATCACGGCAACCTCGACCAGGTGATCCTGGTGAACCTGCCGTGGTGGAACAGCCTGACCGACGATTGCCGCGCCGCCATGACCGAGGCTGTGGTCGCAGGCAGCGACGTGACCCTGTCCGAGACGCTGAAGCAGGAAGAAGCGGCGATGGCCGACTTCCTTTCGTCCGGCGTCGAGGTCGTCGAGGTGTCTGACGAGGACCGCATGGTCATGCAGGAGGCGGTTCTGCCGCCGGTGCTGGACTTCTACCTGAAGACCAACGGCGACCGCGGCAAGGCCATCCTCGAGATGTTCGAGGCGGAAATCGCCGCGGGGCATGTAAGGCAGGACAGCCATGGGTGAGGGCGGCATGACCGCAACAGACAGCGATGACGGCCCGCGCGGCCTTGTTACACGCATCTTCGATGTCGTGGACCGGGTCGTCGGCTGGGCCGTGGGTGTCGCACTCTTGTGTGTCGCCCTCACCATCTTCTTCAACGCGAGCGGCCGGTACCTGACCGGCTGGTCGTTTCTGGGCGGGGAAGAGCTTTCGCGGCTTCTGACCGTCTGGATCACCTTCGTGGGGGCCTACGGGCTGGTGCGCCGCGAGGGTCATGTGAACATCGACCTCGTGGTGCGCGCGGTGCCGCCGCGGGTGCAGCGCATCTTTCGCGGCATCGTGGCGGCTATAGGGCTGCTGGCAATGACCTATCTTGCATGGTGGGCCTACAAGCTGACGGCGTTCAGCTTTGGCACCGGACAGATGGGCACGACGCTAAAGGTTCCGCGCGCGCTGTTCTTCCTGCCGGTGCTGATCGGGGCCAGCCTGATGGCGCTGGCCTTTGCCGAGGTGCTGTATCGCGCCGTCACCGGGCGGCTGCGGCCGCTGCCCAGCCTGACCGAGACGGCGGAGGACGCGCCCGCGTCCCCGCCCGCCCGCTGACCCCCGGAGAGCACCCATGCATGTCGTCGTCCTTGTTTCGGTCGCGCTGGGCCTGCTGATCCTTGGCGGGCCCATATTTCTGGCGATCCTCGCCTCGACCTTCGTGACGTTCGAGGGCTTCGCGCCGCCGATCCCGCCCATGGTGCTGCCGCAGCGGATGGTGGACGGCGTCAACAAGTTCGCCCTGCTGGCGATCCCGCTGTTCATCTTCGCGGCCGACATCATCTCGCGTGGGCAGATCGGCGAACGGCTGGTGCGGCTGGCCGAAAGCTTTGTCGGGCACGTGCGCGGCGGGCTGGCGATCGCCACGGTGCTGGCCTGCACGCTCTTCGGCGCGATGTCGGGGATCGGGCCGGCGGCGGTGGTGTCGATCGGGCCGATCGTCTACCCCGCGCTTCTGCGGCAGAACTACAGCCGCGGCTTCGCCGTGGGACTTATCACAACGGCGTCGACACTGGCGATGCTGATCCCGCCGGGCGTGGCGATGATCCTGTATTCGCTGCAAACCAACTCGTCTATCGGCGCGATGTTTCTTGCCGGGCTGGGGGCGGGCACGCTGTTTGCGGTGGTGTTGTGCGCCTATGCCTACGTCTACGCGCGGATGCGCGGCGTCACGACCTCTGAAAAGCTGGGCTGGGGGCGCGCGGTGGACGGCGCTGAAGCGCGCGGGGCTGGCGATGGGCCTGCCGGTGCTGGTGCTGGGCGGGATATATGGCGGCGTCTTCACCCCGACCGAGGCGGCGGGCCTTTGCGGTGGTCTATGCCGTGGTGGTGGAATGCCTGTTCTACCGGTCGATGAAACTGCGCGATATCTTCGACGTCTCGATCGCCTCGGCCTCGACGATCTCGGTTCTGCTGATCCTGATCGCGGCGGGCACGGTGCTGACCTATTACCTGACGCTCAGCCAGGTGCCGCAGACCGTGACGCAGATGCTGGCCGGTGCCTCGATGTTCGAAATCCTGCTGCTCATCAACGTGATCTTCCTTGTGACGGGCATGTTCGTGGACCCGAACTCGGCGATCATCGTGCTGACGCCGCTGATCTTTCAGGCGGCCTCGGCGGCGGGGATCGACCCGATCCATCTGGGCGCGGTGATCGTGGCGAACGTGGCACTGGGGATGGTGTCGCCGCCCTTTGGGCTGAACCTGTTCATCGGGATAACCACGTTTCGCGTGAGCTACCGCGAAGTTGTGATAGCGGTGCTGCCGTTCATCGGTCTGATGCTGATCGTGCTGGCGATCATCACCTATATCCCCGCGGTATCGCTGTTCCTGCCGGGGCTGATGCGCTAGCCGGGACAGCGGACGGAACCGCGGGGCCCGGACAGGGGCCGTGCCTCAGACGCTGTCGCGCTGGAAGATCCAGTCGTGGTCGGGGTGGTTGCGAAAGCGCCACTTGCGCAGCGGCCCGGCCATGACATTGAGGTAATACATCTCGTAGCCGTAGGGCGCGCCGCAGGGGTGATGCCCGCGCGGGACCAGCACGACGTCGTGGTCCGATACCGCCATGGTCTCGTCCAGCGTGCCGTCCTCTGTCCAGACGCGCTGAACCCCGAAGCCCTGGGCGGGGTTCAGGCGGTGGTAGTAGGTCTCTTCCAGGTAGGTCATGTTCGGATAGTCGTCCTCGTCATGCCGGTGCGGCGGGTAGGAGGACCAGTTGCCCTGGGGCGTGAAGACTTCGGTCACCAGCAGGCTGTCGGCCACGTCGCGGCCTTCCATGGCGATGTTGTGGATGTGGCGGGTGTTGGCGCCCTTGCCGCGCGCCTCCGGCGCGATGCCGGCGGGGCCGATGACCTGCGCCGGGTGGCCACCCTTGGCGGGCGCGGTGCAGACCGCCAGCGTGCAGGCGGTGGCGGCGCTGGCCGACCAGTCGGAGCCGCCCGGCACATAGACGGGCGTGGGGCGGCGTGCGTTCGAAGACGTTCATGCGGTCGCCAAGTTCTCCGAAGCTCTGGCCCCCCGCCCCGATCTCGGCCTTGCCCTCGACCAGCACGAGGATCGCCTCGCGCTCGCCGGTGGGTTCCGCCACGGTTTCGCCGGGCGCCAGACGGTAAAGGCCGAAACCGACATAGCCCCAGCCCGCGTCTTCGGGCGTGATGTCGTGGACCTTGCCTGCGGTGCCGTGGGGTTTGCGCAGAAGCTGGCTCATGACTTGTCCTCGTGTTTGCGGCGCACGGCCTCTGGATCCCATGTGACGAAGAAGCCGTAAGCGGCATAGATCCCGGCCGCCCCGAACAGGATCGCCCAGAACATCTGGCCTGCCGACAGTTCCACCAATGCCCAGCCAAGGCTGATGGCCACGACCGCCGCCCGCCGCCATGCCGGCAGGAAGAACGGGTGTTCCAGGTCCAGAAACCTGCCGAAGCCGCCCTTGTCAGACATGGGCGTCTATGGCCAGCCCGGCCTTGGCGCAGCAGGCGACGATATGGTCATGGCCGAGTTTCGAATACTCGTAGGGCGGCGCCTTTGCAGGGTCCTGTTCCGCCTCGACGACGATCCAGCCGGCATAGCCCTGGGCCTTGAGGATGTCCGTCACCTGCTGGAAGTCGATGCAGCCGTCGCCGGGCACCGTGAAGGCGCCCGCGATCACCGCGTCTATGAAGGACAGGCCGCGCGCGCGCACGTCCGCCACCACGTCGGGGCGGATGTCCTTGTAATGGACGTGCTGCACCCGGTCGCCCCAGCGCCTCAGGGTCGCGGCCACGTCACCGCCACCGAAGAGAAGGTGGCCGGTGTCGAAGCAGAGCGTCAGTTCGGGCCCCGAGGCTTCCATCAGCCAGTTCACCTCATCCTCGGATTCGATGATCGTGCCCATGTGGTGATGGTAAGAGATCGGCAGCCCCTGCCCCGTCACCCATTTCGCCACCTCGGTCAGCTTGCGCCCGTAGGCCATGACCGCGTCACGGCCAAGGCGCGGCCGGTCGTTGACCGCGACGGCGCGGTTGCCCTGCACGGTGTTGGAGCATTCGGCATAGACGATGCAGGGTGCGTCCAGCGCCTTGAACTGGGCCACCTGCCCGGCGATGGCCGCGATCTCTGTCTGGACATCGCTGACCAGCAGGTTGCCCGAACACCACCCGCCGCACAGCGCGATATCGGCGGCGTCGAGAAAGGCGCGCAGCCCCTGCGTATCGCCGGGCATGCGCTGGCCGCGCTCGGCCCCGATATAGCCGATTTCACGCGCCTCGCGCAGGGCCTGTTCCATGGTGTAGGCCGCCGTCAGATCGGGCAGGTCGTCGTTCTGCCAAGCGATCGGGGAAATGCCGATTTTCACGCCCATTCTGGGTCCTCAGTTGGTCCGCTGCAACTTGCGGTTCTGTTCATAGCCCTTGCGGGCCTCGTTCACGTCCGCCCGGTCGCTGACCTCGGGCACGGCGACCTCCCACCATGAGCCACCATGCGGGGTAGAGGGATAGGGGTCGGTGTCGATCACGACGACGAAGGGGCCGCTGGCCTCTTTCGCGCGCGCCAGCGCCTCTTCCAGTTCCGCGATGCTGGCGACATGCACGGCCGCGGCCCCCATGCTGGCGGCATGGGCGGCAAAGTCGATGTTGGACGGCTGGGCATGGACCGCCGTGTCGAGCAGGTTGTTGAACTCTGCCCCGCCGGTGGCGCGTTGCAGCCGGTTGATGCAGCCAAAACCCCGGTTGTCGGTGATGACCACGGTGATCTTTATGCCCATCATGACGGCGGTGGCCAGTTCAGAGTTCGCCATCATGTAGCTGCCGTCGCCCAGCATGCAGACCACGTCGCGGTCGGGCTGGGCCATCTTTATGCCCATGGCGCCCGCGATCTCGTAGCCCATGCAGGAAAAGCCGTATTCCATGTGATAGCTGCCGGGGCGCCCTGCCTTCCAGAGCTTGTGCAATTCGCCCGGCATGGTGCCGGCGGCGCACATCACCACGGTATCGGGCCCGGCCGAGCGCTGCACCGCGCCGATCACCTGCATGTCGGTGGGCAACGCGTTGTCCTCGTCGCCGGGCGCGTCGGTCAGCGGATCCACCGCGGCGAACCAGTCGGATTTAAGGGCCGTGTCCGGCGCGTCGGGCACATAGCCGAGGAGGGCGACAGATAGTTCCGTCAGACCGTCGCGTGCGTCGCATTGCAGGGGCAGCGCACCGCGCTTCATCGCGTCATAGGCCGCGACATTGAGACTGATGAGCTTGTGTGCGGGGTTGCGGAACAGCGACCACGACCCCGTGGTGAAGTCCTGGAACCGGGTGCCCACGCCGATCACCACGTCGGCCTCGGCGCAGACCGTGTTGGCCGATGCCGCGCCCGTCACGCCCACGGGGCCGTGGTTCATCGGGTGATCCCAGGGCAGAGCCGACTTGCCCGCCTGGGTTTCCACGACGGGGATCCTGTAGGCCTCGACAAAGGCCGCCAGCGCGTCCGTCGCGCCGGAATAATGCACGCCGCCGCCGGCCACGATCACGGGCCGCCTGGCGCCGCGGATCGCCTCTGCGGCGCGGTGCAGCTCGTGCTCGTCGGGGCGGATCCGGCGCTGGTGCCAGGTGCGGGGCTCGAAGAATGCCTCGGGCCAGTCATGGGCCTCGGCCTGCACGTCCTGGCAGAAGGCCAGCGTGACCGGGCCGCAGTCAGCCGGATCGGTCAGCACGGCCATGGCGCGCGGCAGCGCGGTCAGCAGGTGTTCGGGCCGCGTGATGCGGTCGAAATAGCGGCTGACGGGGCGGAAGCAGTCGTTCGCGCTGACCGTTCCGTCGCCGAAATTCTCGACCTGTTGCAGGACCGGATCGGGTGCGCGGCTGGCAAAGACGTCGCCGGGAACGAACAGCACCGGCAGGCGGTTCACATGCGCCAGCGCGGCGGCGGTGACCATGTTCGTCGCACCGGGTCCGATGGACGATGTCACCGCCATGGCCCTGCGGCGGCCAAGCTGCTTGGCATAGGCGATGGCGGCATGTGCCATCGTCTGTTCGTTGTGGCCCCGGTAGGTGGGCAGCACGTCGCGCGCGCCGTACAGCGCCTCGCCCAGACCGGCCACGTTGCCGTGGCCGAAGATCGCCCAGACGCCGGCCATGAACCGCTCTCCATCCTCGTTCATCTGCGCGCTCAGGTAGCGCACCATCGCCTGTGCGGCGGTCAGCCGGATCGTCGTCATGCCAGGGTCCCCCTTTCGCCTGCGCGGGCGCGGTCCCAGATGCCGCACAGCCGCGCATAATTGTCGGCCATGATCTGCACGGCCTCTTCCCCGGGAATCTCGCCCCGGAGAAAGCGTTCGCCCGCCCGGGCATGGATCGTGCGGCCTACGGCGAAGCCCTTGACCAGCGGATAACGCGCCGCGACGCCGAAGCTTTCGGCCAGCGCCTGTTCCTCGGCCCCCAGTCCCAGCACCACGATGCCCCGGGTGTGGGCGTCATTGTCGGTGATCGCCTTGCAGGTGGCCGTCCAGGCCGCGTCCGAGATCATCGGCTCCAGCTTCCACCAGTCGGGATGGACGCCGATGTCGTAGAAGCGGCGGATCACGGCGGCGGTGGTGTCGTCGGCCACGGGGCCGACCTTGGACGGGATGACCTCTAGCAGGAATTCCAGCCGGTTGCGGCGGCAGGCGTGGAACAGGCGCGTGACCACGGCCTCTTGCTCGGCCTTCATCGCCGCGTCGTCGTCGGGGTGGTAGAAGCACAGCACCTTGACCACATGCTCCAGCGGCCATTCGCGCAGGGCCCCGTAGTCGGGGCCGATCTCTGGCTCCAGCGTCAGGGGGCGCGACGCGGGCCATTCCACCGGCCGCCCGATCCAGAGCCCCTGCCCCGCCGCGCGGTAAAGCGCGCTGCGCCCCAGCCGCCCGTCGCACAGAAGGCCATAGCCGGGACGCCCCTGCGCCACCTGCAACGTCGCGTCGAGGCACAGTTCCTTGAAGGCCGCGATGGCTTCGGGCGTGGCGCCGTCCATCTCTTCAAGCTGCTTGCGGTGGTCGAAGGCGAAAACGCGCATCGTGGACCAGTCGCCCTTGCGGTTGGTGGACCAGTGGATCTGTTCCAGTTCCGGGTCCTTGCGCAACGCGGGCGTCTGCACGCCGCGCTTGAGGAAGACCTGAAGCTCGTCCCAGCTGGGATAGGCGGGGGTGCAGCCGTGGCGACTGACCGCGAAGGCGCCGCAGGCGTTTGCATAGGTCAGTGCGGTGGGCCAATCCCGCCCATCGAGCCAGCCCTTCAGGAGCCCCGACATGAAACCGTCGCCGGCGCCAAGGACGTTGAACACCTCGATGGGGAAGCCCGGCCCGGACTGGCCCTGATCCAGCGTGTCCGGGATTTCGCCCGGGAAGGCGGCGGCACCCATGGGCCCGCGCTTGCAGACCAGCGTGGCGGACGTCAGTGCGCGGACCGCGCGCAGCGCGGCGATGGTGTCGGTGGTGCCGCCGGCGATGTGGAACTCTTCCTCGGTGCCGACGATCAGGTCGAAGAGCGGCAGATGCGCCTGAAGCTTGGCGGTCACCTGGTCCGAGGCGATGAAACGTTCCTCACCGGCGTCATGGCCCGCCAGCCCCCAGAGGTTCGGGCGATAATCGATGTCGAGCGCCGTCTGCCCCCCGCCCTCGCGCGCCAGGCGCAGCGCCTTCAGCACCGCCGCCTCGGTCCGCGGGTGCGACAGGTGTGTGCCGGTGGCAACCACCGCACGTGCTTCGGCGATGAAGGCGGGGTCTATGTCGTCCTCGCACAGCGCCATGTCGGCGCAGTTCTCGCGGTAAAAGATCAGGGGAAAGCTGTCCTCGTCCCGGATGCCCAGCAAGACCAGCGCCGTCAGCCGGTCGGGGTCGGTCACGACGCCGCGCGCGTCCACGCCTTCGCGCGACAGTTCCTCGCGGATGAAGCGGCCCATGTGCTCGTCGCCCACCCGGGTGATGAGCCCCGATTTCAGCCCCATCCGCGCGGTGCCCGCCGCGATGTTGGTGGGCGATCCGCCGATGTATTTCTCGAAGCTCGCCATGTCTTCCAGACGGCCGCCGACCTGGGCGCCGTAAAGGTCGACACTGGCGCGCCCGATGGTGATGACGTCCAGCGACCGTTCCATCCTATGCCTCCAGCACCTCTGATACCGCCACGGCACGGCGCTCGGCCACAGAGCGCACCGCGGCCTCGGCCAGTGCCAGCGCCATCAGCCCGTCCTGCCCGGTGGTGGGCGGCGGCGTGCCGTCGCGCAGCGCTGCGACGAAGGCCGCGATCTCGTTGGCGTAGGCCGCCACATAGCGCGACATGAAGAAGTTCAGCAGCGGCGGGCGGGTATAGCCGGTCTCTGTCGCGATCTCGATCCGTGCCTCGCGGTGATTTTCGGCCGAGACCGATCCGGCGGAGCCGTGAACCTCTATCCGCTGGTCATAGCCATAGGTCGCGCGGCGGGTGTTTGTGATGGTGGCCTGCCGCCCCGAGGCGGTGGTCAGGATCACGTTGACGCTGTCGAAATCGCCCAGCTGCCCGATCTTTTCGTCCACCAGCACGCTGGCGGCGGCCATGACCGTCTGCACCTCTTCGCCCAAAAGCCAGCGCGCCACGTCGAAATCGTGAATCGTCATGTCGCGGAATATCCCGCCCGAGCGGGTGATGTAGTCATAGGGCGGCGGGCCGGGATCGCGCGAGGTCAGCGTCACCATTTCCACCTTGCCGATGCGGCCCTCGTCGATGGCGGCCTTGAGCGCGCCGAAATCCGGGTCGAACCGGCGCTGGAAGCCGACCATGAGCGTGGCGCCGGTCTCTTCCACGACCTTCAGGCAGGACTGGACGCGCGCGACGCTCAGGTCCACCGGCTTTTCGCAGAACACCGCCTTGCCCGCACGGGCGAAGCGTTCGATCAGGTCGGCATGGGTGTCGGTGGGCGTGCAGATCACCACGGCGTCCACGTCGGCCGACCCCTCGATTGCCTCTATGCTGCGGATATCGCAGGCATATTGCGCCGCCACGGCGCCGGCCGCCTCTGCCACCGGGTCGGCGATGGCCACAAGGCGTGCGCCCTCGGTCGTGGCGACGGCGCGGGCGTGCACGCGGCCGATGCGGCCAGCGCCCAGGATGGCGAAAGATACGGTCATGTCCGTCCTCTGGTTCTTGGCCGGGGGTCCGGCCGATGCTCAGTCCGGGTAGGAGCCGGACACATTCTGGTCGACGTCGATCACCGCGCCGGTCATCACACCGGACGCGGGCCCGGTCAGGTAGGCCACCAGCGCCGCCACCTCGTCAGGTTCCACCAGCTGACCGAACGGCTGCGCGGCGGCGGCCTGTTCCAGCCAGTCGTCGGGGGCATCGTGCCACTTCTTCTGAACCGCGTCCTCGCCCGGGGTATTCATCCAGCCGCAGTTCAGTCCGTTGACGCGGATACGGTGCGCGCGCAAGGCGTTCGCGGCGTTCTTGGTCACGTTCGAAAGCGTCGCCTTGGACGCAGAGTAGCTGGCCAGGAAATCCTGCCCGCAGTAGGCCGCCATCGACTGGATGTTGACGATCGCGGCAGGATGCCCCGCCGCCACAGCAAGCTGCGCGACACGCTGAATGGCAAAGAACGGGCCCCGCGCATTCGTCGCCTGCATCATGTCCCAATGCCCTGGCGTGGCGTCGAGGATCGAATCGCGCCCGGTATAGGCCGCGGCATTGACCAGCACGTTGACCCGGCCCATCCGCGCGGCAGCCGCGTCGACCAGCCCGCGCACCGATGCGACGTCGGACATCTCGACCGCGTGGAACGCCGCGTCCGTGCCCTCTGCGCAAAGCGCCCGGGCCGCGGCTTCGCCCTTGCCGGCATCGCGGCCCGCGATCATCAGGCGCGGGCAGCCCTCGGCCACCAGGCGGCGCGCGATGGCCAGCCCAAGCCCCTGGCTGCCGCCGGTGATCACCGCGGCGCTATCGGCGTGCGCGGATGTCATCAGGCAGCGCCGGCGTATTCGGGCTGGGTCTTGGCCCCGGTGATGTAGGCGACCACGTCCTGCCCGTCGGTTTCGTCCTTGTTGAGATTGGCCACGATCTGCCCCCGGCGGAACACGATGATCCGGTCCACAAGGTCCATCACCTGCCGCATGTTGTGACTGATGAGGATCAGCGGTTCGCCCTGTTCCTTCAGCGTGCGGATGATGTTCTCGACCTGCGCGGTTTCCTGCACGCCAAGCGCCGCCGTCGGCTCGTCCATGATGGTCAGCTTGGAATGGAAGGTCGCGGTGCGGGCAATGGCCACGCACTGGCGCTGGCCGCCCGACATGTACTGGATGGTGTTGCGGATGCTGGGGATCTTGACGGCCGTCTTCTCCAGCGCCGCGATCGTTTCGGCCCGCATTGCCTTGTAATCCAGGAAACGGAAAGGCCCGAGCCAGTTCGCCCAGGTCTTCTCGCGCCCGAGAAAGAGGTTGTCGGACACGTCCAGATCATCGGCCAGCGCAAGGGTCTGGAACACCGCCTCGATGCCAGCCTGGCGGGCATCGAGCGGTCCGTCGAAATTGACGGACTTGCCGTCAAAGACGATCTCGCCGCGTGTGCGCTGTTCCACGCCGGTGATCTGGCGCACGAAGGTGGATTTGCCCGCCCCGTTGTCGCCCATGATCGCCACGTGTTCGCCCTTGCGAAGGGTGAAGTTGGCGCCTTCCAACGCATGAACACCGCCGTAGTACTTGGTCAGGTCGCGGGTTTCGAGGATGATGTCGCTCATCGGCTGTCTCCTCAGATGCGCGTTGCGGCGCGCTGCTGGCGCCATTTGTCGAGCACCACGGCGCTGATGATGATCGCGCCCATGGCCATGATCTGGAAATAGGCGTCGAGCTTGATGTAGGTGAACCCGGACTGGATCACGCCGAACACCATCGCCCCCAGCACGGTGCCGATGATGGACCCGCGCCCGCCGGTCAGGCTGACCCCGCCGATCACGGCCATGGCGATCGCGTAAAGCTCATAGAACAGGCCCATGCCGGACTGTGCCGTCAGGTTCTTGGAACTGAGAACGATGGCGGCAAACGCGGCCAGCATCGACGCGATCATGTAGATCAGCACCTTGTGGCGCCGCACGTTGATCCCGGACATGCGCGCGGCATCTTCGTTCGAGCCGATGGCATAGGTGTGCTTGCCGTAGACGGTATAGCGCAACAGGACGTGGCAGACGACCGCCAGCATCAGGAACCAGACAACCGGCATCATGCCCGCGCCCAGCGACGCATAGGTTTCGGTGGGAAAGGATACGGGCTGGCCACGTGTCCACCACTGCGCGATGCCCCGGCAGATCAGGAACATCCCGAGCGTCGCAATGAAGGGCGGGATACGGGTGTAGGCTATCAGCATCCCGTTGATCGCCCCGATGAAGGCCCCGAACATCAGACCCACGATGATCGGCACGATCACTGGCAGGTCAAAGGCCCATTCGCCGAACACGGCCTTCGGGTTGGGGTTGCCGTTCACAAGCTCTGTCTGGGCGAAGGACATCACGATCATGGCGGTGGCCGCCACCAGCGGGCCCGAAGACAGGTCGATCCCCCCCGAGATGATGACCTGCGTCACCCCCAGCGAGATGATCCCGATGATGGCCACCTGCAGGATGATGATCCGCAGCCGTGCCTCGTTGAAGATCGAGTCGAAACGGTCGTTGGTGTCGAACAGGAAGCTCTGGCCGTTCATGTAGGGCAGAAGCTGACCCAGCACCTCGAATATCGCGACGATGATGACAAGCGCGATGAATATGTTGAACTCGTTGGGCCAACTGCGCTTGGAACTGTCGTACTTCAGCCCGCCCGTTCCCTGGGTGGTATCTGCCATCTAAGACACTCCTGCTGCTAGCGCGGACATGCACCGGATCTCAGGCCGTCCGGTCTCGCGGATGCGGCAGGGCACGCATGGCACCCTGCCGCGATATCGTCGGACCGTCGATCAGTTCCGGCTCAGGAACTGGTCGAGGTTGGCCGGCGTCACCAGCTGGAAGGGGATGTAGACCTTCTGGTCCACGTCCTCGCCGCGCGCCAGCGCCAGCGCCGCATCGACAGAGCCTTCGCCCTGACCAAACGCGTCCTGGAACACGGTGGCGTCGAGATCGCCGGCCTGCATCGCGACGAGCGCATCCTGCGTGGCGTCGACACCGACCACGACCACGTCTTCCATCGAGATGCCCGAAGCCTTCATCGCCTGGATCGCGCCGATGGCCATTTCGTCGTTGTTGGCGAAGACCACGTCGAACGGCTCGCCCGAGGACAGCCAGTTGGTCATCAGGTCCTGCGCCTCGTCACGCGACCAGTTGGCGGTCTGGCGGTCGATGATCGAGATGAAGTTGCACATGTCCATGCCGATGACGTCGTCCACGTCCTTGGTGCGCTGCACCGCGGCCTGGTTGGACAGCTGGCCCATCATCAGGTAGCCGCCGGCGCCGCCGGCCTTGCCCGCCGCGCGCAGCAGCTTGCAGGCCTCGAAGGCGGCCAGGGTGCCGGATTCGATCTCGTTCGACGCCACAAAAGCCTGGTTGTCCGGCAGGGTGTCGACGTTGATCGGCTGGCGGTTGACGTAGACCAGCGGCACGCCGGCTGCGGCGGCGGCGGCCGACATCGCCTCGGTCGCCGAGGTATCGACGGCGTTCACGATGATCGCGTCCACCCCGGAGGCGATGAAGTTGTTGATCTGGTCAAGCTGCTTGGCCACGTCGTCGGTGGCGTCCTCGACCTGAAGCTCGACGCCGTCGAGGCTGTCGGCATAGGCGACCATGCCGTTGCGCATCACGGTCAGGAAGTTGTCGTCGAAGCGCGCGATCGACGCACCAATCGTTTCGGCCATCGCGGCGGTCGACAAGAGCGAGGCAATGCCTGCGACAATGAGGGTTTTCTTCATCGGTTTCCTCCCAGAAAGGTGCCGGCCACACCCGATTTGCTTTTGGCCGGATGCCCGTTGCGGGCGAGTACCATCGGTTCCCTAGGCGGCCTCCGCCGACAGGTGAGAACGGATGAATTCGAAACTGTCCGAAAGCGCTGCGCCCGGATCGGCCAGCGCATGAACCCCGGGGGCGAAGCACTCTACCGATACCGGACCGGAATAACCGGCCTCCAGCAGCGCCGCGATCTGGCCGATGTTGCCCAGCCTGTCGCGCGCGTCCACGTGCACGCGGTGTTCGTCGCGCATCTCGGACACGGAAAGGAACGGATCCACCACGCCCGAGACATGCACCATGCCTGTGTGATCGGCAAAGATCGGCCCGCCGCCGGCAAGGTGATGATGGAATGTGTCGTGGACCAGACGGAAGCGGTCGGAAACGCCCAGCGCCTCTATCGCCTCGACCGCCTCGGCCTTGTGGCGCAGCGCGCAGACCTCGAAACCCAGCGGCTCGACAAGCCCGATCAGCCCGGCCTCTGCCAGCATCGGGGCAAGTTCGCGCAGTGCGACGCGCAGGTTCGCCTGCCGTTCTCCGTTGCCGCACCCAAGCCCGTCGTTGCGCGGGATCAGTGCCACCGCCTCGGCGCCGCAAGCGGCTGCCGTGGCGATCAGCGCCGAAGCCTCGTCGCGCTTGGCGTCGGACCAGTCGTTGAAGGATTTGACCTCGGCAAGGGCGAGGATGCGCTGGCCCGCGGCCGCAGCCGCGGCCTGCACCGTCTCTGGCGCTGCGCCGTCGAACAATGCACCCGGCAGGTCGTTGCGAAACTCGACGCCCGCGCAGCCAAGTGACATTGCCAGCCGCAGAAGCGCATCATGGCGCAATGCAGGTACGGTCATGTGGTTGAGCGCGACGCTCAGCATTTCTGGACCCCCTCCCGGCGCACCGCATCTGGCGGCGTGCCCTGTCGTTGCGCTCTGCGGCGCCTGCCCGCGGACCTTGGGCGGGGCGATGGACGCGCGTCAAGTTCTGCATCAGGCGATTCTTGCAAGCATGAGGGTTTGACCGTCAGTCTGATGATGGTTTTACATCATCAGACTGGATCAGATCGACTCGGGCACATAAAGATCGGGAGCCAGGAAGTACTGGCCGGCCAGCTCGCCCAATCCGCCCTGCGCGGCACCCGTCATCAGGCCGACCATGTCCTGGCAAAGACGCGCAAGCGGGGTCGAGATCACCATCGCGGCATAACGGTCCGACAGCGCCGCGCGGCTTTCGGGCGTCAGTTCGTTGACCACCAGCGCCACGTCGCCGGGCTGGCGCGCCTCGCGCAGGGCGGCGATGGCGCCCTCCATCCCGCCTCCCGCCACGTAGATGCCCCGCAGGTCGCCATGCCGGGCCAGAAGGTCAAGCGTGGCCTCGTAGGTCAGCTGCCGCGTCTCGAGGTTGACCAATGTGTCCAGCACCTCGAACTGTGGGGCGTATTCGCGAAAGTAGCTGCGGAACCCGGTTTCCCGCAATTCGTGCCCATGCCAGCGGTGACCGCCCACGAAGACCGCCAGCTTGCCGGGCCGCCGCGCCGCTGTACCGACCATCCACGCCGCGATTCGCCCGACTTTCAGGTTGTTGAGGCCCACGTAGCTTTTTCGCACGCCCTGCGCGAAGTCGTTGAGCAGGGCGAAGACCGGGATGCCATCGGCCTGAAGCCCCGTCACCGCGTCGGTGATCGAGTGGTGCGTGATGGCCGTGGCCGCCAGAGCGTCCACCTCTCCCTTCAGGCCCGACATCAGCTCGATGAAATCGCCGGGGGACTGCGACGGGGAATATCGGATCACCGCGCTGGCATGAACGCCGGTTGCATTGCGCATGGCGGCCTCGATCTCGCGATGGAATGTCTGATAGAACGCCTGCCGTTCCTTGTGCAGAACAAAGCCGAATCGCATACGCGGCCATTCGGGCTGAAGCCGGCTCTCGATCAGGCCGGCGGCATGATAGCCAATGCGCCGCGCGGCTTCGAGAACGCGCTGGGCGGTGTCCTCGCGCACCTTGATGCGGGCATTCAAGACGCGATCGACCGTGGCCACGCTGACCCCGGCCTCGCGCGCCACGTCGGAAATGGTGGGTCTGCGTGCCATGCATGATGTGTATATGACAGAATACCATCATGAAAACCCCTCATTCCTGAGGGCTTTTGAGCGAAACAACCTTCCCCAGTCTTTGTGCAGGGTACCGCCTGTGCATAGTCTCTCGACCCAGGGAGGACGTTAGATGACCCATCGGGACTACAGCCTACTGGGGCCCGACGCGCGGCGCGCGGTTGATGCCGGTCTCGCGGCGGCGGACTGGTATCATACCGATATCCCGCGAAAGGAGATGAAGGCGCTGATGCAGCGCGCCGACCAGCCGGCGATCCGCGACACGATCATTCTTTACGGCTGCATGATCGCCTTCGCGGCCGCGGGAATCGCGCTTTGGCCTTCATGGTGGTCGGCGCCGTTCTGGCTGGCCTACGGGGTGCTGTACGGATCGGCATCGGACAGCCGCTGGCATGAATGCGGCCACGGCACCGCGTTCCGCACGCCCTGGATGAACACGGTCGTCTATCAGATCGCCAGCTTCATGATCATCCGCAACCCTGCCACATGGCGGTGGAGCCATGCACGCCATCATACCGACACGATCATCGTTGGCCGCGACCCAGAGATCTCGGTGATGCGTCCGCCTGCGCTGTTGCGGCTGGGGCTGGCCTTTTTCGGCGTGCTCGACACTTGGAACGGGCTGGGGCGTATGCTTTTGAACGCGTCCGGCCGGCTGCACCCCGAAGAAGCCACCTTCGTGCCCGAGAACGAAGCATCCAAGGTGATCTTCGTCGCCCGTGTCTGGGTTGCCATCTATGCCGCGACGCTGGCTCTGGCGCTGGCGATGCAATCCATCCTGCCGCTGATGGTGATCGGCCTGCCCCGGATGTACGGCGCCTGGCACCATGTGATGACCGGGCTGCTGCAGCACGGCGGACTGGCCGACAACGTCATCGACCACCGCCTGAACAGCCGCACGGTCTACATGAACCCGATCAGCCGGTTCATCTACTGGAACATGAACTACCACATCGAACACCACATGTTCCCGATGGTGCCCTATCACCGCCTGCCCGACCTGCACGACCGCATCAGGCACGATCTGCCCGACCCCAGCCCCTCGATCGCCGCGGCCTATGCCGAGATGATCCCGGTTCTGATCCGCCAGTTGCGCAACGAGGATGCGTTCCTGACCCGCGCCCTTCCCGAAGGCGCGCGGCCCTACCGCGCCGACCTGCACGACCTGCCCGCCGAGTGACGGGCGCCGCCCCGCCACCGCCCATCGAGAAAGGACCAAAGTCATGGCCGACTGGATCGACGCCTGCGCCACCGACGACATCGAAGCCGAGGACCTGATCCGCTTCGACCATGGCGAACGCACCTTTGCGATCTACCGCTCGCCCGAGGATGCGTATTACTGCACCGACGGGCTGTGCACCCATGAACAGGTGCACCTTGCCGACGGGCTGGTGATGGACCACGTCATCGAATGCCCCAAGCACAACGGCCAGTTCGACTATCGCACCGGAGAGGCCAGGCGCGCGCCGGTCTGCGCAAACCTCGCCACCTATCCCGTCCGTGTCGAGGGCGGCCGCGTTTGGGTGCAGATCTGATGCGGCACGACAGGATGGCGGCGGCCGACCTGCGCGGCCAGGGACACGCGGCGGCTGTCGAGACCGGGCACGTGGCGCGCGCGACCGCGGCGGCGGGCACAAACCGCGCCACGCCCGGACCCGCCGCGATTTCGCGGCCAAGTCCGCCCGGTTGCAGGACCGGCGGATCGCAGCCTTTTCCGAGTTCAATGCCGATGTGGAAACCGGCACCTACCCGGCCGCGGATCCTGCCGTGGCCATCGACGACACCGGGCCTTGTCAGCTTCTCAACGCGCTGAAGCCCCAAGCCACTCTGGATAAAAGAGGGAGGAGATACCATGGATGACCAATCGCGCCGCGCCGCCCGCGGCCCCGCATTCTTCACCGAGGATGACTGCAACCTCGACGACTTCGCAGTCCTGATCGGCCAGTCCCTGTCGCTGACCGATCTCGACTGGACGGATACCGTCGAAAAGAATGTTCCTGTCTACGACATGGCAACGCTGGGCCCCCGGCTGGAACGGCCCGCCGACCGCCGCGCCATCCTTGCCGAATGGGCATGGGTCCTGCGCGACGGGCCGGGCACCTTCGTTCTGAAACGCGCCTATGCCGACACGGCGCCGATCGACGCGGCGACAGAGGCCTACAACCGCATCATCGCCGAGGAGAACGGCACCTCGGGCGGCGGGGCCGATCATTTCGCCGCCGCTGGCAACAACGCCCGCATCTGGAATTCGCTGCAAAAGCTGTGCCTGGCCGAACCGGCGGTCTTTGCCCGCTATTTCGGCAATCCGGCCATCGCGGCGGCCTGCGAGGCGTGGCTTGGCCCGGGCTACCAGATGACGGCGCAGGTCAACCTCGTCCGTCCCGGCGGCGCGGCGCAGACCGGGCATCGCGACTATCACCTGGGCTTCCAGACCGCCGAGGTGTCGGCGGCTTTCCCGGCGCATGTCCACGACCTGTCTCCGGTGATGACGCTGCAAGGCGCCATCGCCCATTGCGACATGCCCATCGAGAGCGGCCCGACAAAGCTTCTGCCCTTCTCGCAGGCCTACCGGCCCGGATACGCCGCCTATCGCCGCGCCGATTTCCAGGCGTTTTTCGAGGATCACTGCGTGCAGGTGCCGCTGGAAAAGGGCGACGCGCTGTTCTTCAGTCCGGCGCTCTTTCACGGGGCGGGCGCCAATGTCAGCGCCGACATCCAGCGCATGGCGAACCTGATCCAGATCTCGTCGCCCCTTGGGATCGCGATGGAGACCATCGACCGTCAGGCCATGTGCGCCGCGCTGTACCCCGCGTTGCAGGCGCTTTCAGATCAGATGAGCGCGGCCGGAATCGCGGCCGCCATCGCGGCGTCGGCCTATGGGTATTCCTTTCCGACGAACCTTGACCGCGACCCGCCCGTTGGCGGGCTGGCACCCGAAACGCAGGCGGCGCTGTTCCACCGCGCGCTTGGCGGGAACTGGAAGGCGGCAGAGTTCGAACAGGCGCTGGCCGACCAGGCCGCGCGCCGCCTGTCCTGAGCGCGGCGCCGGGGCGCGCCCGCCCCGGCCCCCGGCTTATCCGTCGCGGAACATCGGCGGGCGTGCGTCGGTCCATGCGCCGTCCGCCTTGCCCGAGGCCGCCACCGCGAACACCGCCGCCATCGACCGCAAGCCATCCTCGGCCCGCGGGTAAAGGTTTGCGGCGGGGTCCATCGGGCGCCCGTCCTTCGCGGCGCGGATCGCCTCTGCCAGATCGGAATAGATGTTGGCGAAGGCCAGCGGCATCCCCTCGGCATGGCCCACCGTCACCCGGCTGGCGCGGTCGGCCTCGGGCGACAGGTTGCCCTCGCCCCGCTCGATCACCTGCAACCGCTGGCCCAGCGGCATCCAGTAAAGCTGATTGGGCTGTTCCTGCGCCCAGCGCAGCCCGCCCTTTTCGCCGAACACCTGCAAGGTCAGCCCGTGCTGCCGCCCGATCGCCACCGACGAGGTCCAGAGCCGCCCGACGGTGCCCCCCGACATGCGGAAGTTGACCATCGCGTCATCCTCCAGCACCCGGCTGTCGATGCAGGACACGGTGTCGGCCGAAAGACGCTCCACCTCCTGCCTTGTGACGAAGCTGGCCATGTGCATGGCGTGGATGCCGCAGTCCGCGAACTGGGCCGACACACCCGCCTGCGCGGGGTCATAGCGCCAGCGCACGCGCGGGTTGTCGGCGTCGGCGGCGTCGGCATGGTGGCCATGGGCGAACTCTGCCACCACCAGCCGCACGCGCCCCAGATCGCCGCGCGCCACCATCGCCCGCATGTGCCGTACCAGCGCATAGCCGGTATAGCCGTAGTTCACCGCGCAGATGCGCCCGGTCTCGCGGGCCAGCCCCACGATTTCTTCACCCTCTTCCACGGTCATGGTCATCGGCTTTTCGCACAGCACGTGGAACCCGGCCTGAAGGAAGGCGCGCGTGATCTGGAAATGCGTGGCGTTGGGGGTCGCGACGGTGACAAGGTCCACCCGGTCCTCGCGCGCGCTTTCGCCCGCCAGCATCTCTTGCCAGTCGCCATAGGCGCGGTCGGCGGCCAGCCCAAGCCGCCGGCCATAGTCGCGCCCCGCCTCGGGCCGGTGATCCAGCGCGCCCGCGACGAAGTCGAAGGCCCCGTCCAGCCCCGCGCCCAGCCGGTGCGCCGGGCCGATCTGGCTGCCCTCGCCCCCGCCGATCATCCCCCAGTTCAGTTTCGTCATGTCGTCCTCGTTCATGGTGGTGCCCGCTGCCCCCGGCGGCGGGCGGTCAGAAATCGGCCACGTCGACCCAGGCGCGGTTGGCCGAGGAAACGGCGGCGGCGGCGACAAGGCGGTTCACCTCCATCCCGTCGCGGAAGGTCGGCCAGACGGCACGGCCTGTCTCGATCGCGGTCAGGAAATCCTTGGCCTCGATGATGATCTGGTCCTGGTAGCCGGTGCCATGCCCCGGACCCTGGCAGAACGGCAGGTAGTCGGGATGCGCCGGCCCGGCCAGGATCCTGACAAAGCCGCGCGTCGCCTCGGGCCCCTCCATCCGGTAGAGCCAGAGCGCGTTCTGGTCTTCCTGGTCGAAACGGATCGCGCCCTTCGTGCCCGTCACCTCATAGGCGTAGCCCATCTTGCGCCCGGTCGCGACGCGGCTGAAGTGCATCTGGCCCATGGCGCCGTTCGCGAACCGGCACATCACCTGGGCCTGGTCGTCGTTCAGCACCTCTTCGGGGCCGTCCGGGCCGGGGCGGGTCTCGTGCACCGTCTCGACCTCGGCGATCAGCGACGCGACCGGCCCCATCAGCGCCAGCGCCGCGTTCAGCATGTGCGGGGCCAGATCGCCCATGGTGCCGGACGAGGGATCGCGGGTGCGCCAGGTGGCAGGGGCCTCGGGGTCGGCATAGAAATCCTCTGTATGCTCGCCCCGGAACCAGGTGATCCGGCCCAGCGCGCCTTCGGCGATCAGTTGCCGCGCATACTGGCTGGCGGGCGTGCGGATGTAGTTGAAGCCCACCATGTTCGGCGCGCCGCTGGCCTCGGCGGCAGCAACCATCGCGCGGCTGTCCTCCAGCGAGGCGCCAAGCGGCTTTTCGCAGAACACCGGCTTGCCCAGTGCAAACGCGGCCTCGGCGATGGCGCGGTGGGCGGTCTGCGGCGCGGCGATCACCACCGCATCGACCCGTGGGTCGGCGACAAGCTCTCGCCAGTCCCCGGCGGCGCGCGCAAAGCCGAAAGCATCGCGGTAACGCGCGGCGCTGGCCGGGCTCGACGCTGCGATCATTTCCAGCCGCGGCTTCAGCGTGGTCTCGAAGACCGTGCCCACGGCGGCCATGGCCGCTGCATGGGCCTTGCCCATATAGCCGCCGCCGACAATGCCGATCCCCAACGCTGGCATGGGTTCCCTCCCGCGGTTGCATCCCCCTGCCGAAGGCGTATCGTCGCAGGATCGGGGCGGCAAGCAGGATCGGGGAGGGGGCTGTGCCAAAACACAGTGGTGCGTTGCGCGGCGATCGTGTTCTGGTGATCGGGCGTGCGGGGATGGATCTGTACGCCGATCCGCCGGGCACGCCGGTAGAGTCCGCCGCGCGCTTCACCGCCACGCTTGGCGGGTCCTCGGCCAACATCGCAGCGGCGCTGGCGCGCCAGGGTGCGCGCCCTGCATTGCTCACCTGCGTGTCGGACGACGCGGTCGGCCGCTTCGCGCTGGCCCAGCTTGACGCCTATGGCATCGACCGGACGCATGTCCGCGCCGTGGGCGGCGAGGCGCGCAACTCGCTGGCCGTCGTCGACACGATGGGGGACGCCACGCAGGCGGTGATCTACCGCAACCACGCCGCCGATTTCGGGATGACCGCCGATGATGTGGACCGCCCCGACTACGACGCCTTCGACGCGCTGGTGACGACGGGCACGGTGCTGTCCGCCGAACCCTCGCGCAGCGCCGCCTTCCGCGCCTTCGATCTTGCGCGCGCCTCGGGCCTGACCGTTGTCTTCGACATCGATTACCGCCCCTACAGCTGGCCCAATGCCGCCGCCGCGCAAAGGGCCTATGCGCGTGCCTCCGCAGCATCGGACATCATCGTTGGAAACGACGTCGAATTCGGCTTTCTCGCCGGCCGGTTCGAGGACGGGCTGGATGCGGCGCGCGAGCTTGCGGCGAAGGGCAAGACGGTCGTCTACAAGATGGGCGGCGCGGGCGCGGTCACCCTGGCCGACGGGCAGGAGATCCGCACCGGCATCTACCGCACGGACGCGCTGAAACCCACCGGGGCGGGCGACGCGTTCCTCGGCGGGTTCCTTGCGGCACTGGCGGCAGGCCACGACCTGCGCGATGCGGTGCTGCGCGGATCGGCCAGCGCGGCGATGGTGGTCGCCCGCGTCGGCTGCGCCCCCGCCTGCCCCACGACGGCAGAGCTTGATGCCTTCATGGCCGGCCACCCCGGCCCGACCGACCCAGACTGAGGAGACATCCCATGCATATCCCGCCCTACGACAACGCCAACACGCCGATCGTGGACGCGGACAACCCCTTGGTGCCACTCAACTACTTCAACATCGTCAAGCTGATGCGCGGGCAGTCCTTCACCTACCAGGTGCCGGGATACGAAACCTGCATCGTGCCCGCGACGGGCACGGTGGACGTGGCGGTGATGGGCGCGCGCTTCGACGCGCTGGGCAATCGCGGCGCCGACGTCTGGGACGGCGAGCCAGAGGGCGTGTACATCCCCAGCGGGGCCGAGGCCGTGATGACCTGTGTCTCGGATACGGCCGAGGTTTTCATCGCGGGCGCGAAGTTCGACGAGGTGCTGGCCCCCTTCGACGTGCGCGCCGCCGATCTGGACCTTGTCCAATACGGCTCGGACGACACCAAGACACACCGCAAGATCAAGCACATCCTTGGCCAGAAGCAGGCCGACAAGGTGGGCCGCCTGCTGGTCAGCGAGCTGTTCACCGTGGGTGCCGGCGGCTGGTCGGGCTTTCCCAGCCACAAGCACGACACCAACCGCCTGCCGGACGAGACGCGGCATGACGAGACCTACAATTTCCGCTTTCGTCCGAACCACGGCTCGGGGCTTCAGATGCTTCAGCGCGAGGATGGCAAGGCGGGCGATGCCTATCACATCGTCGACGGCTCCACGATCTGCATCGACAACGGCTATCACCCCTGCGCCGTCCTTCCGGGCTACGAGATGTATTACTTCACCATCCTCGGCGGGCTGACCCAGCGCCCGCTGGTGCAGTATTTCCAGCCGAGCCACGCCTACCAGATAGAGACGATCCCCGGCATCAAGGACATGATCGCCAAGTTCAAATGACCGCCGCCACGCTTGCACAGGTTCTTGGCCCCGCATTGTCCGGGGGCCACGCCGTCGCCGGTCTCGTGTGTCTTGGCTGGGACGACGCCGTCGCCTTTGTCGAGGCGGCAGAGGCCGAACAGGCGCCCGTGATCCTTCAGGCCGGTCCCGGCGCACGGAAGGCAGTTCCGATCCCGGTGTGGGGCGCCATGCTGCGCAATCTCGCCGATGCGGCGTCGGTGCCGGTCGTGGTGCATCTCGACCACGGCGCCAGCCTTGACGAGTGCCGCAGGGCCATCGAGGCGGGCTTTACCTCGGTCATGTACGACGGCTCCCGCGATCCGCTTGACCGCAACATCGCGGACACTTCGGCGGTGGCCGACCTCGCCCATGCGGCGGGGGTGTCCTGCGAGGGCGAGATCGGCTTTGTCGGCTATGCCGCCGGCGACGCGTCGCGCGGCACCGACCCGGACGAGGCCGCGCGCTTCGCGGTTCAGACCGGCGTCGATGCGCTGGCCGTGTCGGTGGGCAACGTCCACCTGAAGCAAACCGGCACCGTCGCGCTGGACTGGCGCCTGCTCGACACGCTGACGGAACGGACAGGCGTGCCGCTGGTGATCCACGGCGGGTCCGGCGTCTCGGCGCCGGACCGGCTGCGGCTGTCCCGCGACACGGGGGTCTGCAAGATCAACATCGGCACCGAACTGCGCCAGGGATACGGTCACGCGCTGCGGGCCCTGCTCACCGCCGATTCCGCCATGTTCGACCGGCTGGAGATCGCCGCCGGCGTCCGCCCCGCGCTTGTCAACGCGGCCCGTGCCGCGATACGCGGCCTGCGCCCCTAGGCCCGAACCTGGTCCAGAAGGGCATTCAGCCCGCTGCCATCTTTCCGGACTTCGGCCAGCTTGTCCTCCATGTAGGCGCGCTCATGGTCCTGGAACGCGTCCCCCGCGTTCACGGTGCGCTGAAGAAAGACCAGGACGTCGGCGCCGGGATCGAACTTCCCGCCCGACCGCATCCCGGTATCCGCCCGGATCGACGCTATCAGCTCGCCGCTCACCATCCCCCGAAGCATCAGGGTGTTGGCCGCAAAGTCGGACCCGCTCCAGCCATGGCTGTCCTTGCTGTCTTCCACCATGTCGCGGATATCGGCGAAGACGGACGTCAGTTCGCCCCCCAGATCCAGCGTCTTGAAATAGGTGTCGATCTGATCGATCGCCGCCAGCGTGTCGATCTTCATCTCGATCGGATCGGTCGTGTCGGTATAGTCGCCGCGGTTCTCAAGGATCATGCCCTTCACGTCCTTCTGGATCTCGAAGATGCGTCCGCCCCCCGCAGCGTTGATCGTCTCGCTCATGATGACGCTGGTGGGAGAAGCCGAGCGCATGAAGGTCGCGCTGTCCTCGAACATCGAATACGGACCCAGCGTATTGCTCATCAGGTCGCGCATGTCCGCCACCGAAAACACACGTTCCCCGTTGGGATAACTCGCGGTCAGCGCCGCGCGCAGGTCACGGCTTTTCAGGCCGCCGGTGTGGAAGGTGGAATCGAAGTCATCAAGCCCGGCGTCAAGAAAACCAAGTCGCAGCGTGTCGGCCACCAGGCTGCGCTCCATGTCGGAATAGCTCGGGTCACCCAGCACGGACACGGCATTCCTGACGGTCTGGAGAGCCCCGTCCTCGGACAGGTTCACCCCGCCCAGAACGCTTTTGAACAGCGCGTCGTGGGCCTGCAACTCATCGGCGGCGGACTTGATCGTGCCAAGGTCGCGCCGCGTGACCCCCTCGGCCATGTTCTTGCCGCCGCCGTCCATGATGTGCTTGAACACCCGGTCGCCAAAGCCGGCGCCGAATTCCCGGTCGAGACTTTTCTTGATAAGGCTCGCGCCGTCCTGCTTTTTCGTTTCGCGGGCGTCAATGCGATCCTGGCTGACGAATCTTCCCAGGCCCAGCGCGCGCGCAACGGTCGAGGACGACATCTTGGTATGGGTATAAAGCGCGTTTCCGTCCGTCGTGCGCAGCGCCTTGTCGGAATCCTTGGCCGTATCGCTGAAATGCGCGGTGTGGATTGAGCTGAAGTTCGGATCGATTGCCATGTCGGGCACCTTCCAGATCTCGGGGCGCGGGGATCAGACCCGCACGATGAATGCATCCTCGTCGGCGGGCGGTGTGTCGCCCCCGGTGTCCAGCGGGCGCTCCAGGATCTCGCGCCAGGTATGCACCGCCTCGACGAAATTGACGCACAGCGTCGCCAGCGTATCGCGCGTGACCCCAGCCAACGGCACGTCGACCAACAGCACCACCGCACCTTCGGGCGCGTCGAGCGCCATGCGAAGCCCGCCGGTTTCCGTCCAGAGGTTGTTGTATTGCAGGATCATCTCGTAGCGCGCCAGACGCGCCTCGGGCAGCGGCTCGGCCACATCGGCAGAAACGACAAGCATTTGCCGCGCCGGGTCCACATCGACGTAAAGAAGCACCGCTTCGTCGAACAGCACGGTCCAGAAATTCTTGCCCTCGAAGAACCTGACCTGAAGCGCATCCAGCTTCGGGCCCAGTTCGGTCATCAGGGCATTCAACTCGTCCAGTTCGATCATTCGTGTCCCCTGTTTCGGTCTTCTGCCGCAGCAGCGCGGGGCACCCTGCGGTCCGTTGTCCGGACGCCATATCATGCCTCGCGCGGAAAATGGCGTGCCGCATGACACAAACGCCCAAGTCGGCGCAAAGCCTTGGGGGCACAATCGTATCCAATTGTTGAGCCGGATTACCATTTTGTGTTGCATGACAGCAACTTGTGGTGAACGCTGCACAGGATGAAGTTGGGCTTGCTTTCCGATCTCGGTCCCGATGCTCGGGATCGAATCTCCCGTCATGCGCGAGAGCGTGTGCTGGGCCCGAACGACATCATCTATCATCAGGACGACGAAAGCACCCATTTCTATATCGTCCAGTCCGGCTATGTGCGGATGTCCTACATCACCGAGGAAGGCTTCGTGTCGCTGTTCGCGATCATGGCTCCGGGCGGCACACTTGGCGAGGCAGGGGTGCTGGGCGGTTTCGACCATGTCGAGACGGCCTCGACCATCGGGCCGACCACGGTACTGGCGATCAGCAGCCAGTGCCTGCGCGGCGATGATCCCGGCGCGGCCGAACTCCGGGCCGAAATGGGCCGTCTGGTGGCGCGCCGCTACCTGTCCCAGATGCAGCTGACGCGCGCGCTTTACCTGCCAAAGCTGTCGCAGCGACTGGCCCATGCGCTCCTGCAACTGCTGGAAACGCTTGGCAACGAGGTCCGCTATCGCGACCGCATGGTCGATTGTCTGGGGCCCGTCGTGACCCAAAGCGATCTTGGTTCCATGGCGCGCGGCACGCGCGAGAACATCAACAAGACCCTTCGCAAATGGGACAAGGACGGCCTTGTGCAGCTTGAAGACCGGCATATCCTGTTTCTTGACCGGACACGGCTTGAAAACATGGCGCTGGCGATCGAATAGACCCCGCGTCGCGGCCTACTGCCCGCCCGCGTCGCGCCCGACCTCCAGAATGGTGAACAGCCTGTCGATATAGACCTGCAACAGGTCCTGCTCGGCCAGCGCGTAGCGCATCATGATCGGGATGTAAAAGATCAGGAGAACCATCGCGATGGCGCTCTTGATCGGCATGGCCAGGATGAAGACCTGCACCTGCGGCGCAAAGCGGCTGACCATCGCCAGCGCGAATTCCGCAAAGAACATCACCGCGATGATCGGCGCCGCGAAAAGCACCGTCAGCCGCATCCCCAGATCGAGGATTTCCAGCATCATCGCCGGAAAGTCGTCGTTGATGATCGGCAGAAGCTCGTAGATCGGCCAGCGATCGAACGAGGCATAGAGAATGCCCACGATGATGAGAAACCCGCCGAACGAGAAGAAATAGGTGATCCACGCCTGACTGAAGAGCAGCCCCAGCGGCGAGCTTTCGTGCCCCTGCAACGGGTCGATCGACGACGCGATCGCCGCCCCGCGCTGGTTGTCGATGAAGGTGCCCGCCGCCTGCACCGACCAGAACAGCCAGGTCATGCAGAACCCCATGATGAAGCCCAGCGCCGCCTCTTTCGCGAAATAGCCGAAGTACAGGCCCACGTTCTGCTCGAACAGGCCCTGAAGCGGCATGACGGTGGGAACCAGCGGCATCGAGATCAGCAGGATAAGCGTGGTCCGTGCAATCCGCGGCACCGCGGTGGCGGGCAGAAGCTGGGAGGCGACGATGAAGCCATAGGTGCGCGGCAACACCAGCAGAAGCGCGGTGAAGTATTCCTTGAACGTCTCGTAAAGACTGACGATGCCGACGAAATCCATGTGCCCAGCCTAGCCGATTGCCGGCGCCGCGCAACGCACGGCACAACCGGACGCGCATGAATTGTATCATCCGACACGCTGGCCCGTCCGGCAAGGCACTAGCGTGACCCTCAGATCAGGCGCGCTGTCGGTGCGGGACGCACCCAAGGCGCTGGTTTTGTGGGACAAGGCAATGTCGATCACGACCCCTCGCGAAGTCATTCAGGTCCAGGTTGCGACCAATAACGCCCATTCGCCCGTCGGCGCCGAGATCATGGCAGGCCGCAACCGCCCCACGGGCGAGGCGGTGCAGGTTTCGCCCAACCAGGCCGATATCACCGACGCACTTGAAGAATTGGGCATGGCGGCCTCGCACAAGGCCAAGGTGGACATTGACAAGGTCAAGGTGCGCAAGGGTGCGGGCACCGATCTGGACGCGCTGTCGCGGATCGCCGAATACTACGAAAAGCTGCCCGACCTGCCGCGCGACGACAAGCTCCGAGAGCTGACACGCCGCTTCGGCACCTTCGAGGAGCTGATGCGCCGCGGCGGCGAAGAGGGCGGGTCGGGCCTGCCCAGTGCCGACGATCTGCGCAAGGCGCTGGCCGAATACGACGGCGACATCTCGCACCAGTTCGCGGCGCTGGAACAGATGCGCCAGAACGCGGTCAAGTCGGGTGCGCCCGAAGGCTTCCTTGCCCTGCTCGATTCCGTGCGCACCGATCTGCGGACAGAGGCGTCGGCGGCGCGCGACATCGCCGCCGGTTTCGTCTCTGCCCCAGAGGCGCACAGCATGGCCGAGGCGCTTGGCGCCGACGCGGCCACCTACCGCAACAGCTACCGCGAGATGCTGCGCGATACGCCCAACATGGGCCAGATATTCGGCGCGCTTCGCGGCTTCAGCCTGACCGAGAAGCTGGAGGACGTGATCGACAGCTTCACCAAGGTCGCCGGCGCCGACCTCGGCAGCTTCAACAGCTCCACCGACCCGGTGCAGTTGCGCGGCGTGCTGGACGAACTGGGCAAGCTGAAGCGCATCCGCACCGCCCTCGACGGGGCGGTGGACGGGCTGGGCAAGCTTGACCGCATGTATCCGCCCGAGGCCGGCGAAACCCGTCCCTCTGCGGCCGAACTGACCGAGCGCCTGCTGGGCTTCGCGTCCTCTCCGGTTTCGGGCATGGCCGATGCCGAACGGCTGATGGCGGGCCTGATGTCGGGGCTGCCCGAGGTTGCGGTTGCCGGCATCAACATCCTGCGCGACATGCACGCCGCGCTGCCCGATGACATCATGCCCAACCCCGCCGCGCGCGAACAGCAGTCGCGCGTGCTGATGTCGCTGTCCGACCGGCTGGTCGACGCCGAGGAAGCCGCCTATGCCGAATGACCGCGCCGCCGCGCCCCAATCAAAGGCCCCGCCCCATGCCCGCGCTTGACGACGCCGCCATTTCCGCCGTTTCCGACTTTGCCGCAGACATGGGTCTTGGGCAGATGCTGGACGTAAAGGGCGCCTTCTCGTTCGATTTCGAAGAGGCCGGGCGCCTCAGCGTCCTTGCCGACGACAGCGGCCAGCAGATCCTTGTCAGCCTGACCCGGCGCATCATCCTGACGGATCTGATCGGCTATGGCCGGGTGCTGCGCTGCGCGGGGCGGCACGCCACGCGCGAACGCCTGATCCACGCGGGCGTCACTGCGACGGGCCAGCCGGTGCTGGCGATCTCGGGGCCGCGTACCGGCTTTGACCGCTCGCGCCTTGAAACGGAATTCACCATCCTGCGAGAGGCATTCACCGCCGAGGGGCTTTGACCCCGCCCAGCAGGGATGTGTCATACGACGCGCCACGTCGCGCAGATGCGGCTAGGATGGCGCCAAGACGGAACAAGCGGACACGCCGAGGCAGAGAAGGAAAGAGGACAGAATGTCGATACTGGATCAGACGGGCTTTGCCGGAAACGACCCCGACAAGGTCATGCAGGCGGTCGAGAAGTTCATGGCCGCCTTCGAGCGCGAGTCCGACCTCAGCGACGAGGTCAAGGCGATGATCGACGGCCTGAAGGACGGCCAGACGATGGCCCAGATGCTCGGCGTGTCGCGCGACGAGCTGGAGGTGATCTACACCATGGGCTTCAATTTCCTGAACAGCGGCGACCTCGAAAAGGCCAAGGACGTCTTTACCCAGCTGGTGATGCTCGACGGGATCGAGGCCAAGTATCAGTACTGCCTCGGCTACGTGTTCCATCAAGAGGGCGACTACGCCACCGCCGCGAAGATGTACGTCAACTTCCTCGCGCTCGATGCCACCAACGCCGAAGGCTACATGCGCCTGGGCGAGTGCCTGCTGGCGTCGGACGAACGGCCCGAGGCACTGGAATGCTTCCAGATCGCCGAGGCCGAAGCCGCCAAGGGCAACGGATCAGAGGCCACGCTTGCCCTTGCACGCCGCAACATCGCGGCGCTCGCAGGCTGACGGGGCGCGTCCAAGTGTGATGGATGTCGCAGCGGGCCCGCCAATGGCCTGCCACGATGGCCCAAGGAAACGAAACGACCCGGCACACGGCCGGAAAGACACACCCCAAGGGCCCTTTCCGGCCCCGCGGTCAGAACGAACACCGAAGGGAACAAGGCAATGAATACCCGCATCGGAGACGGCCCCAGCATCCAGACCGGCGTCCAGAACGTCGGCCAGATAAAGACCAAGGAAACCGGCCCCGGCCAGGGTGTCAGCGGTCAGGGCGGCGCCCTTGGTCCCGCGGACACCGGCAGCAACGTGATGCAGCAGGCGCTGGCCGCCTTCGCCCCGGCGATCTCTGGCAACTTCGAGGCAAAGCTTGCCGACATCACCGCCAAGCTCAAGCAGGTGACGGGTGAGGTCGACAAGGATCGCGTTCTGAACGAACAGGAATCCAAACGCCTGAACATGAAGGAAAACCAGGCCAAGATCGAGGATTCCGAAAAGAAGCTGGAAGAGGCCGAGGCCAAGAAGAAATCCGGCAACATCTTCGAGAAGATCGGACAGGCGTTCCAGGCGCTTGGCGCGATCCTGATGGCGGCGCTCGGGGCGATCATGATCGCAACCGGCGCAGGCGCGGCTGTCGGTGCGCTGCTGATCGCAGCCGCGGTCATGACCATGATGGCGCTGGTGAATTCGATCGTTCAGTCAGAGACCGGCGCGGGGATTCTGGGAAACATCGCCAAGGCGATCGACCCGGACGTCGACCCGAACGTGGTCATGGGGCTCGATATCGGCTTCACCGCCGTGATGATCATCGGCTCCATCGCGGCCACCGTCGCGACCGGCGGCGCAGCCACCATGGGAACGGTGGCGACGATTGCAAGCGCTGCGACACAGATCGGCGCCGGCGTGGCACAGATCGGCGCATCGGCCTTCAACATCTCGGCCGCCGTCGACCAGAGCGAAGCAAAGCAGCTTCAGGCCGACACCAAGGACTCCGAGGCGATCATGCAGCAGCTTGACGACCTGATCGATCAGGCGCTGCAAATGCTGCTTCAGCGCTCGGAACGCTTCAATGCGCTGGTGGACACGGTCACCGGCATGATGAAGGACAACACCGACGCACTTTCGGCCACGCGGTTCACCGGCTGATTTCGGCACCGGTTAGTATTCAAGGAGACGGAACATGAAGATTGGTGGCGGACAAACCACTCCTATGCAGGATGTGACAACGACACAGATCCAGGACAATGCCGGGTCGAAGACGACCGGCAGCGGTATTGGGGGAACCGCCGCGCAGGGAATGCAGGGCAACATGCCAGAGGCCGGCGGCACCGGCGGTACCGGCGGCGCGAACGCCTCGAGCTACACGGTGCAGGAAGAGGCCACTGTGCCCCAGAGCAGCGCGACCGAGCAAAGCCTGACCGATGCGATCGAAAGCGGCGATACCGCCAAGATTTCCCAGTCAATCGCCGATTTTCTTGCAGAGATCGGCGGAGATGACGTGCTGGCCAAGCTGATGATCGAATTTGCCGCGATGGGCCGCCAGCAGGCGCTCGACTCCCGGCTTCAGGCCCGCGAAAACGCCCGCTCGCAACTGATGGGCCAGGCGGCCGAGACCCGCGAAGCCGCCGACAAGGCGCTCGCCGGGGCGATCATCGCCGGCGTGATCTCTATCGTGGCCAGCGTGGTTTCCATCGGTGGCGGCATCTCGCAACTCGGCAAGGCCAAGGAAATGGTCAAGCTGTCCAGCCAGGCCGACACCGCGACCCAGGCGGCCAACCAGGCATCGAGCTTTTCCAAGGGCGCCGACGGCGCGTCGAAGGTCGGGGCGGAAAAGATGGCCGCCAGCTACGAGGCCACCGCCAAGGCCGCCAACACCTCGCTGAATACCCTTCAGTCGGGCGCTCAGGGTACGCAGATGCTCGTTCAGGGTATCAGCGGGCTGGTCAACGCGCTTGCACAGATGATCAAGGGCGGGCTCGATGCCGGCGCCAAGATGGACGAGGCCCGGGGCCAGGAGATGGCCGCCGACGCACAGATCGAACAGTCGAACTCGGACCTCGCGAAAAAGGTCATGGACGAGCTTGAGGAACTGATTCGCACGGCCATCCAGTTCATCAAGGAAATGAAGCAGGCCGAGGCGGACCTGATGCAGTCGATGACCCGCGTCTGATCTGGTGACGGTGAAAGGACCGCAAGCATGACCGACAGCGTCCGCCCCGTCGTCGAGACGATCTGGTCCAGTCTCGGCCTGCCGAATCCGGTGGACCGGATCGGCGCCGAATTCACCTTCGAGGCGAACGGCGCGGATGTGACGATTACGCTTGCCCCGAACGGACAGGATGCGCTCATGCGCGTGCTGCTCGGCCACCTCGCCACCGATCCGGTGACCGCGCGTGACCAGGCCGTGTCGATCCTAAGGCAGGGCCTGGGCCTCATGGCCGTGAACCGCGCCAGCCTCTGCCTTGCGGGCGAAACCCCGCTGGAAAGCTTCGCCGCGCTTGAACGCGGCGGCGGCTCTGCCCCGGTGCCTGTCTATGCCGAAGCGGTGGTGCCGCTTGGCGCCCGCGACGTGGCGCTGGCCCCGCAGGCGCTGACCGACCTGCTGCAGTGGCACGCCCTTGTGGCGGGCGCCCTTGCAAGCACGGTCGCAAGCGGGGCCGCCGACCCGGTGGCCAGCAGCGGCGCGGTCGACGAGATGATGATATTCCGGCCCTGACACTAGGGGCCGGGCGGCAACCACTGACAAACGTGAAAGAACCGCCAGGATGAACACAATGATCAACCCCGCCGCACAGAAGATGCTTGAAGAGGCCTTCCTGGACCGGCCCATCGCCGCACAGCTCGGCTTCGAGGCCGAAGAGCTGGGCGGCGCCGTCAAGCTGGCCCAGACCCGTCTGGCCGAGGGCCGCAACCTCGAAGCCTTCCAGATGTTCTGCGGCCTCGTGCTGATGGACCCGTCGCATATGGATTTCCAGCTGGGCCTCGCGGAATCCGCGCTGGCCGCAGGTGCGCCCGAAATGGCGCTGCAATCGGCGGCGCTGGTTATCAGCCAGCACCCCGACTGGCCCCAGGGCTATTTCCTGTCCGGGCGGGCCTGCATGGCGCTGGGCGATCCCGCCGCCGCGGCCGAGGACTTCGCGGATGCCATCACCCATGCCGGCACCGCGCGCCCGGAACTCGCGGCACAGGCTCAGCGCCTCTTGGCGCTGTGCCAGTCCTGACGGCAGGACACGCCCGCGCATGGACGCCCCCTTGCCCCTGACCCGGCGCTTCGGCCTCGACGAACAGGAAGCCGACATCCTGCGCGACCTGATCGCGCGGTTCTCGGAAGAAAACGGGCAGGATTTCCTGTCCGTGTTCGAACGGATCGAGTCGGGCCAGTCCCTGGCCCAGGCGCTGGACCTGTCGCCGGGCGTCAGCGACCTGCTTTATGCCCAGGCACATGCCCGGTTCAACGCCGGTGACCACGATCGCGCACTGACCCTGTTCCAGACGCTCGTGCTTCTGGCGCCCGACAAGCGCGACCATTGGCTGGGCCTCGGGATCGTGCTGCGGGTGATGGGGCGGCTCGATACCGCACGCCTCGCCTTCGAGGCAGCCGAAAAGCTTGACACGGAAGGGGCGGTGGCGCGCTACCACCTTGCCGAAACGCTTCTGCACCTGCGCCGAAAGGACGAGGCAAGGCGCGCCATCGATGCCGCCCTGGCCACACCGGACAGCCCCGGCAAGCACCTCGTACACCGCGAACTGGTGCGTTTGCGCGCCGCGACGGACACCGGATGACGCCCGCGCCGCGCGGCACGGCCAGGAGTATGGCCAAGGGCGGTGGGCGGCGGCCATGACCGGGGCCGGCGGGGTGCTTGCGCTGTTGCAAAGCTTTCAGGCAGCCGAGATCGCCAAGCGGTTCAACGACCCGGGCCTGCAACCGATGCCTGACAGCAGCGCGGCGCGGCCCACGATGTGGACGGGGGCCCAGGGCGCTGCCGCCGCCCAGCCGACCCAACAGGCCCCGGCGCCCGGCCATGCCCCTGCCCCCGGCCAGCCCGGTGCGCCGGGCACCGATCCGGCGGCACGCCTGCACCAGTCGCTTGCCACCCTGCGCCCGCCCGCTGCCGACATTCCCGCGACGCCCCTGCGCACCGGCCTTATGCCCGGCCCGGCGCCAGCCCAGGCGGGCGCGCAGCCCGGCTCGGTCCAGACATCCACGGCCGGCCACGCCGCCGCCGCGGCGTCGGCGCCGCCGCAGGCCGCCGCACCGCAGGCCGCGCAGGCCGCGCTGCCCCCCGGCGCGACCCCGCCCGGCGGGGGCGCTTCGCCCAATCCCGGCGCGACCGGCACCACGGGCCAGCCCCAGGCACAGGCCGCGCCCGCCCAGGGTACGGGCGTGACGCCAAGCGCCGCCCCGGCCACTGGAACCCCTGCGGCGGCGCCGGGCACGCCATCGGCCACGACCGCGGCCCCAGCCTCTGCCGCCGGGCCCGCGACGCCGGGCCAGCCCGGCGCCGCCGGCACGCCCTTGCAGCCGGGCCCCGGGGGGCAGTCCACGGGGACATCGACGGCCCCCGGCCTTGCCGCCGGACCGGGTCAGGGCGCGCCCGCCACCACCGGCGGCGCCCAGCAAGGCGTGGCCATGACGACCGGCGCGCTTGCGGGAACCCAGCCTTCCGCCTCCGCAACGGCATCCGCAACTGCCACTGCCACGGCCGCCGCAACGGTCAGCCCGGGCGCGCCCACACCCGGCGCAAGCGCCCCGGGCAGCGCCGCGCCCGGCCAAACGGCAACGACGCCCACCGCGGCGACGGCCCCGGCCACGACACAGACGATGGCCGAGGCCGCGCGCCCCGATGGACGCCCCGCAGGCAGCCCCCCCCCCGGGGCGCGCCGACGGCGCACCCGGTGCGACCGCCACCCTGCGCGACGCGGCGGCGGCCCCGGCGGCGACGGCCACGCAGGCGCAGGCACAGGCGACAACCGGGCCCGCGCTTGCCGCGCCCCTCGCCGCGCAAACGGTGACAACCCCTTCCGCCCTCGTCGCGCTGGCCGCCGAAGGCGCCATCGCCGCTGCCCTGACACCGGGCGGACAGGCGGCACAGGCCGCCGCCGCCTCGGTGATCTTCAACGCCGCGATGATCCCCGGCTGGCCCTATCCCTCGGCCATGGCCAAGGGCGATCCAGCCGCCGCGGCCAGCATGAAAGAGGCGCTGGCGACCCTGGCCAACGCCCAGATGACGCCAGAGGAGATGGCGGAATACCTTGCGAAACTGGGCGCGCGGTTCGGCGTGATCCGCCGCCTGCGCGACATTGTCGATGGCATCGAGAAGGACAGCGAAGAGGTGCTGGGCCTGCTTGCCATGATGGGCCGGATCCTCGGCAGCGTGCTCGACGGCCTGAAGACCTCGCTCGACCTTCAGGCGGTCGAGGACGCGTTGCGGCAGGCCATGGCAGAGGATGGCAGCCCCGGCGGCCCCGGCCAGCGGCGCGGCAAGCGTCAGCGCATCGGGCTATAGCGCCGCCCGCGCCGCGCGATCCCCCAGATCAGCAACCCGAACAGCACGCCAAGCCCGGCGTTCGTCGTCGTCTGCCATGCGCGCAGACGCGCGATCAGGCTGGTGCCGGGCAGGTCGGCCTCTGCCGCCTCGTCCCCCATCCCGCCATCCGCCGCACCCCCGCCCACCAGAAGGTCGGTCAGGGCACGGGCAAAACGGTCCCGGTCCGGCGCGCCCTGCCCGAGCGCAAGGAACGCGGGCGCCCAGTCCGCCCCTTCGCGGTTGCGCAAAGCGGCCGGCACGGACAGCTCGCGCACCGCCACGCCCGCCGCATTCAGCCGCCCGCGCACCGCCGCATGGTGGCGGTGATCAAAGACAAAGATGTCGGTCTTGGCCTCTGGCAGCGTCACTGCGTCAGGCGCGGCGACCTCGCCGCCAGCACGCACACCTGACGCCAGCAGGTCCAGCGCCGCGCCGCTGGCCCCCACGGCACGGGCATACAGCATGTCGACCATCTCGGGCCCCGCCAGCGGCGCATCCACCTGCACGGCCAGCACGATCTCGGGCCGCTCGGCGCCCTGCCGCAGCGGCGACAGCGCGATCAGCATCAGGACGACCAGAACGACGCAAAGCAGGTTGGCCGACAGATCGCCCAGCCAATGGCCCAAGCCGCCGTGGTCCGCGGGATCAGCGGGCATTGCACACCACCCCGCCCGGCGCCGCCGCAAACCCGCCGCAGCGCGGGTCGAGCCGCACGCGCGCCAGCCGCGATGCACCCATCCGCGCCAGTGCCGGATCCAGCAGGAACGCCGCTTCCTGCCCCTCGGACGAAATCACCGCAAGCGTGTCGGCCCCGGCCTCGGCCAGCGCGGCCCCCAGCGCGGGATCGGCGCCGATGGCGGCTGTGGGAATCCGCGCCAGAGCCACGCCGCCGCGCAACACCGTCACCCCGAAACCGTCCGCATAGATGATCGTGCGACCCTCTGCCGAAAGGGCCGCCGCATCCGCGCCCAGCCGGATCGCGTCCGCCTCGCTGGCGCGTTCGACGCCGTCCAGAACCGTATCGCGCAGGCCCGCCGACACCAGCGCCAGCACCACCAGCAACACCGCGGAGAGCCCCAGAAAGATATCGGCCGTGATCGCGCCGACAGGCGGCGACGCGGCCGGGCGGCTCATCCCGTCTCTCCGCCGTGCAGCGCATCGAAGAGACTGGCGGCAAAGGTCGCGGCAATCGCAGCCAAGAGGCCCAGAAGCGTCGTCTCGAACGCGCCCGCCAGCCCGCTCAGCACCGCGTCAAGCCGGTCGGGCGCCACCACCCCCGCCTCGGAAAAGAGCCCCGGCAGGTTCCGAAGCGCCGCCATGATCCCAAGGATCGTGCCCGCGAACCCCAGCAGGGGAAGCAAGGTGATAAGCCCGGTCAGGAACCGCCGCCCCCGCCCGCTCAGCCAGCCGGTCAGGAAGGCGCGCAACAGGATCGCAAGGATCACGAAGCCGACGGCGGTGATCGCAAGGTGCACCGGGCTGCGCAGCATCACCGTCACCGCGCTGTCGGCCATCTCCAGCGTCACCAGCGACGGCAGGGACAGGACCAGCGCCAGAAGCCCCGCGCCAAGGCAGAAATCCGCCCCGATGCTGTCGGTGTCCCGCGCACTTGCCAGCGCCTGCAACGCCAGCCCCGCGGCCAGCCCGGCAAGGATCTGCGGCCAGAATCGCAGAAACGCGAAAAGCCCCGCCTCGGCCCGCCCGGCGGCCAGGATCGGCGCCACGACCAGCAGCACCGGCAACACGGCCAGCATCAGACGCCCCAGCCCGTCGGCCACGCCAACCGCCCGCCCGAGGATCAGCAGCACCGGCATGGCCAGCGCCGCACCCAGAAGCACCCGGTCGATCATCGGATCGCGCGTCGCGCCGCTGCCGAACAGCAGCGCCACCGCCATCAGCCCGGCGGCAATGATGGCCAGAAGTATCCCGTTGCGCCGCAACATCCTGGCATCATCGACGCTCATGGTCCTGTCCTCCGTGGTGTCAGCGGATCTCGATACGGTCCAGCGGCTGCACGTTCACCGACGGCGAAAGCTCCTGGAACGACAGCACGGCCAGATCGGGAAACTCGCGCTCGACGATCTTGCGCATGAAGCGCCGTATATCCATCGGCGTCAGCACCACGGGCCGAAGAGCGTGCCCGTTCAGATCGCCGATCGTGGATTTCATCGCGCCCAGCAGCCGCTTGTGCGTGTCCGGCGACAGCGCAAGGTAGCTCGCGCCGGAGGTCTGGCGGATCGCGCCGCGAATCTCGTCCTCGACGGGTTTGGACAGCAGGTAGGCAGGAATGACGCTCTGCCCGCCGGAAAACTTGTGCGTGATGTAGCGGTTCAGCGCCGAGCGCACGTGTTCGGTCAGAAGGATCGGGTCCTTCTCGCGCTGGCCCCATTCCACCAGCGCTTCGAGGATCGTGCGCATGTCGCGGATCGAGATTTCCTCGCTTACCAGCCGTTGCAGCACATCGGCGATGGTGATGACCGGCAGCGCGCGTGTCGCCTCGCGCACCAGTTCGGCAAAGCTCTTTTCCATCTGGTTCATCAGGTACATGGTTTCCTGTACCCCGATAAACTCTCCGGCCTGGCTCTTCAGGACGTGCGCCAGGTGATAGGTCAGCATCTCGGGCAGGCCCATCATCTGCACGCCCGCGCGCTGCAACTGGCCCTGCTGTTTTACCGAAACCCAGATCGACGGGATGTTCGGCAGGAAATCCTCGCCCTTCTCGTAAGGGATAGAAAACATCTGAAGGCTCTGCTCGGTCTCGCGCACCATGAAGAACCCGGCCCGCGCATGGCCGGCGGCAACAGGGATCTCGTTGACCAAAATGCGGTAATCGCCTGTTGGCAGGTTGTCGTTCAGCCGCAGGTGAACGCCCGGAAACGGCACGCCAAGGTCAAAATACAGCGCCCGACGCACCCGCGCGACCTCTCGGTCCAGCCGCTTGGGGTCGATGTGCTCGCGGATGGTGGACGCCACGTCCACGATCAGCGGCACCGTCAGCGCAAAGCTGACCGGCTCCACCTCCTGCGGCTCGGTGTCGATCTCGCCCTCCTTGGGGAAAGAGGGCATCATCGACGGATTGGCCGCCGAGGCCAGCGCAGGCATCGTCTGGCTCTCGGACCGGGCCAGCTTTGCCTTGTTGGCCTGCATGATGTAGAACCCGCCGCCGCCGCAGATAGAGGCCAGCACGAGGAAGACGCCCGTCGGGAAGCCGGGCACGATGGCAAAGCCGGCAAGGATGCCGCCCGCGATCATGAGCGCCTTGGGCTCCTTGACCATCTGGTTGGCGATATCGGTGCCAAGGTTGTCGTTCTCTTCGGACGCGACGCGCGTGACGATGAAGCCCGCAGTGATCGAGATGAAAAGCGCGGGTATCTGGCTGACCAGCCCGTCGCCGATCGTCAGGATGGAATAGACCTCCAGCGCCTCGCCCGTGGTCATTCCGCGCTGGGTCGTGCCAACCGCGATTCCGCCGATGATGTTGACGAAGATGATGATAAGGCCTGCGATTGCGTCGCCCTTGACGAACTTCATCGCGCCATCCATCGCGCCGTAAAGCTGGCTTTCCTTCTCCAGCTTGCCACGGCGGGACTTGGCCTCGGCGATCTCGATCATGCCGGCGCGCATGTCGCTGTCGATCGACATCTGCTTGCCCGGCATCGCATCCAGCGAGAACCGCGCCGACACCTCGGCCACGCGCTCGGACCCCTTGGTGATGACCATGAAGTTGACGATGGTCAGGATCAGGAAGATCACCGCCCCCACCACAAGATTGCCGGACACCACGAACTTGCCGAAGGTTTCCACGATCTGGCCCGCGTCGGCCTGCAACAGGATCAGACGCGTCGTGGTGATCGACAGCGCCAGCCGGAACAGCGTGGTCAGCAGTAGGATCGACGGAAACGCCGACAGCGCCAGCACGTCCTTCAGGTAGATCGCCACCATCAACAATACGGCGGCCAGCGTCAGATTGATCCCGATCAGCACATCGACCAGCATGGTCGGCAGCGGCAGGATCATCATGAAGACGATGCAGATCAGCAGGAACGCCAGAACGACGTCGTTCCGTTTGCCCAGGGTTTGCAGGAACTTGGTCACGCGCGTCCGATCTTTTGGTTTGTTACAATCGACACCGAACTGCGGAACAAAGGCAACAGGATTCGCACCTCTTTTCCGGGTTGTGCGTGCTTGTGCCCGCCGAATGGCTGAGTCACTGTGTCAAATGTCATGCAAGGCGGACGCCATGCGGTTAAAAGACTGACAAAGCATGGAGAATGACGTGCAGATCACGCTGGAAAGCAACCTTGTCCGGATGATGGCCGATATCGGGTTTCTTGGTATAAGCCGGGGCAGGTTCGACGACGCCGCAACGGTTTTCCTGGCCTTGCGCGCCGTCCGCCCCAACGAGGACGTGGGCGTGGTCGGCGGGGCGGTCGCCTGCCTTGGCGCCGGTGACACAGCGGGTGCGATGAAAATCCTGCGTGCCGCGCGTCAGTCCGAACCCGTCCTTGCCTTTTCCTGCGTCGCGCTGATGCAGGGCGGGCAGAAAGCCGCGGCAGAGGACATCCTTGCCGATCTGGAAGCGACCGCGCCGGATTCTCCGTTGACGGAGATGGCGCGCGCGTCAATCGTAGGAACATGATGCGGCCGGTGCATTCGGCCCGCAGGTGGGAGACCAAGACATGAGCACCATCGATACGGGCCTGCCGTTTCAGGCGTCCTTCCTGCAATCGGCCGACATGGCCCGCACGCCCGCGCCCGGCCAATCCTCCAGCGTTGCCGCCTTCGGCGAAGCGATGCGCAACGCCGGCGTCACGCCGGCAGGCAACAGCTTTCAACCGGTGCAGGGCGTGCAGGTGGCCCAGCTGACCACGCCGGCCGGGCCCGTCACCGACGTGCCGCTGCCCGAACAGGTGCGCCCCGCCGCAACCGTCGATCCCGCCGACGGCGCCCGCCAGCGCGCGGTCGAGGGGCTGGAGCTCTCGCAGCAGCCGGTGTCCGATGTCGGGCCGGGCCAGTCGATCCTTGACGGGCTGCAACGCATCCGCGGCATCTTCGACGGCCAGATCGGCAACCTCAACGGCCGTATCGAAAGCGCCCAGTTCGACGCCGCAGACCTGATGACCGTCCAGGCTGAGGTCGTGACGTTCTCGGTCATGGTCGACGTGTCGTCCAAGCTGGCCGGCAAGTCCACGCAGGCGATGGACACCCTGATGAAGGGCCAGTGACGCAGCCGATGCCGAACCGCCCGCTCCTCGCCCCGCTCGAAAGGTAGACCACGGATGACGTCGTTCCTGCGGTTCCTTCGGCCCATGGTCCTTCTTCTGGCGCTAGGCGCCTGCAAGACGGACATCTATTCCAATTTGTCCGAGCAGGAAGCAAACGACATGCTCCGGGCCCTGTTGTCCCAGGACATACAGGCCACCAAGACATCCCTTGGCGAGGGGCTTTTCAATGTCGCGGTCGGCAACGCCGACGTGGCCGACGCGCTCTCGATCCTCGAATCCCAGGGGCTGCCAAACGGCCAGCGCGAATCCATCGGCCAGGTCTTCGCCAAGTCGGGCATCGTGTCCTCGCCCTTCGAGGAGCGTGTACGCTTCGTCTATGCCTTGGGCGAAGAGGTCGCGGCCACCCTGCAAAAGATCGACGGCGTCATGGTCGCGCGCGTCCATATCGTGATGCCCGAGGATCCCGGCCTTGGCAAAGAGGTCAAACCCTCATCCGCCGCGGTCTTCATAAAGCAAAAGCCGGGCTTCGACCTGGACTTCCTGATGCCGCAGGTGCGGCGGCTGGTGGCGAACTCGATCGAAGGCGTGGAATACGACAACGTCACCGTGATCCTCGTCGAGACGCAGATGCCCCCCGTGCGCGAGGACCGGCTGGCCACCACCGACTTCGTCGAGCCCCTGCCCGGCCTTCGCATGGACAGCGCCGCGTTCAACCAGTTCATGACCTACGCCATCGCTGCGGCAGCGATCGTGGGCGTGCTGATCCTGCTCAGCGGCTTCCTTACCTGGCGCGTCTTCGCCCTTCGGCGGCGTGCGGCCCTTGCGGCGGAAGGCGCAGAGGAGGATGGCTGAGGGGCGCGCGACAGGCGGTGACGCGTGACAGACGTCGCGGCGATCTCCTTCGGCTCCACCTCTGGCCGCCTGATGTTGCAGCTGGCGCGCTTTCTGTCTGATCCCGCAGCGCAGATCCCCCACGATCGGCTGCTGGCGCTCTTGCCGGAACGTGACCGCGACGCCGCCACCGCTCTCAGGGGTGCGCCGCCCTTCTCGCCCGCTCTCAACGGTCACTTGCGCCGCTCGGCCGGGCTTGACGGCGCAGGGGCCGACCAGGACCTTGCCGCGCGGCTGAAGGTCAGCGACCGGGATCAGGTTTTCCTGCGGCTTGCGCTTGCCCCCGCCGACCGGCTCGACGACATATTCGGCACGCTGGCCGCCTGCATCTATCGCGGCGCCATTTCCGGGGCCATCATGGGCGCGCGCGTGCGCCAGATGCGCGCCGCCTTCGGCGACGACGGGTTCGATGTCGGCCTGCGGCAGGCCGCGCTCCTGTTTGCCAATCTCGCCGATTTCGCCGACCCGGCCATGACCTTCCCCGAGCCTGATCCCGAAACCGGCGCCCCGCCCCCCGGCACGCCCTTTCACATCCGCGACGCCCGCATCGTCGTCGGACGCATGATGGAAGAAAGGCACCCGCTCTTCGCCACGATCTTTGACCTGCGCTTCGGCTGGACATCGGAACGCAAGTCCCCTGCGCCGCCCGCACGCACCGCGCCGATCACCGACGCCCACGTCGACCAGCTGTTCAAGCTGCTCAGCATGAAGGACGCCCGATGGCAGATGTTTTCCGGCTGAAGGAACTGGGCCTCGCCCTGTCGCCCTCGGGCGGCGTGGTGAAACGCGCCACGGTTCAGGACATGGCCGGCGCGACCGATCTGCTCGCCGCCGCCCGCGCCGAGGCCGAACGCATCGTGGGCGACGCGCGCGACGCCTTCACCGCCGAAAAGGACCGCGGCTATGCCGAGGGCTGGGCGGACGCCCAGCGCGAGGCCGTGGCACGCCTGCTCGACGAACAGAAGACGCTGGACGACACGCTGGCCCGCCTTGAGGGCGAGATCGGCGATCTCGTCCTGACCCTGGTGCGCCAGGTGATCCACCAGGTTGACGACGCCGATCTGGTGCGTCGCACCGCGCGCGCCGCGCTCTCGACCATCCGCACCCAGAAACGCGCCCAGCTCTACGTGCCCAGCGAGACCCTGGACGCAACCCGCGCCGCGATTGCCGAGATCAAGGCGGAATTCCCGGAAATGGAACTGGTCGACGTGATCGAGGATTACGCCCTGCGCCCGCCCGCGCTGCGGCTGGAATCCGATCTCGGCGTGGTCTCCTTTGTGTTGGAGAACACGCTCGACGACCTGCGAAAACTGCTAACAGGGTAACAGACCGCCAGGGAGACCGCACCGAACGTGCCCGACGACGCCAACATCCAGATCGACACGTCCGAGGTCGCCGCCCGGCGTCTCGCGTCGATTTCCGATGTGCTTTCGGGCGTGCCCGCACGGCTGGCGGAACGGACAGAGGATTTCCAGCCCTACCGCCTGACCGGCAAGGTCAAGAAGGTCGTCGGCACCATCATCCACGCCATCGCGCCAGAGGTGCAGGTGGGGGAACTGGTCGACATCTACACGCGCGAGACCGGCCACCACCTGATGGCCGAAGTCGTGGGATTCATGGGGTCCGAGGCGCTGTTGTCGCCCATCGGCGAGACAATGGGCGTCTCTCCCACGTCCGAAGTCATCCCGACGGGCCGCGTGCAATCGGTGCCGGTGGGCGACGGCCTTATCGGCCGCGTGCTCGACGGCTTCGGCAATTTCGTGGACGGCTCGGACCGCCCGTTCCAGCCCGACACGCGCTATCCGGTCTACCGCGATCCCCCCGACCCGATGAAGCGCAAGATCATCAAGGATCCGCTTTCGCTGGGCGTGCGTGCGCTCGACGGCCTGCTGACCTGCGGCGAAGGCCAGCGGATGGGCATCTTCGCGGCGGCGGGCGGCGGCAAGTCCACGCTTCTTGCCATGCTCGTCAAGGGCGCTGACGTGGACGTGACGGTGCTGGCGCTGATCGGCGAACGCGGCCGCGAGGTGCGCGAATTCATCGAGCACGACCTTGGCCCCGAGGGGCTGGCAAAATCGATCATCGTCGTCGCCACCTCCGACAAATCGTCGATGGAACGGCAAAAGGCGGCCTTTGTCGCGACCTCGATCGCCGAGTATTTCCGCGACAAGGGCAAGCGCGTGCTGTTCCTGATGGACAGCGTCACCCGCTTTGCCCGCGCCCAGCGCGAGATCGGGCTGGCGGCGGGCGAGCCGCCCACCCGGCGCGGCTTTCCGCCCTCGGTCTTCGCCAACCTGCCCAAGCTGATGGAACGCGTGGGCATGAACGAAACCGGCTCGATCACCGCGCTTTACACGGTGCTGGTGGAAGGCGACGACATGAACGAGCCCGTCGCCGACGAAACCCGCTCGATCCTTGACGGCCACATCATCCTGTCGCGCGACCTTGCCGCCCAGAACCACTATCCAGCCATCGACATCCTCGTGTCGAAGAGCCGGGTGATGAACAAGGTCGTCACGCCGGAACATCTGGCCGCTGCCGGGCAGGTCAACGAATGGATGGCGCTTTACAAGGATGTGGAGCTGCTGCTGAAGATCGGCGAGTACAAGTCCGGCTCTGACCCGCGCTCGGACAAGGCCATCGCCAAGCACGAGGACATCCGCGCCTTCCTGCGCCAGCCCACGACCCAGCTTGAAACCTACGACGACACGCTGGCCAAACTGATCGCGATGACCCGATGATCCGGCAGTTCAAGGTCCTCAAGTCCGTCAAGAAGATGCGCGAGGACCGCGCGCTTCGCGAACTGATGAAGGCACGCGAAGAACTGCGCAAGGCCGAGGAACGCCTTCAGGACGCCATCACCGCCGTCGAGGACAGCGCCCGTACCCTGCCGGACCGCGAGCGCGCGATCTACGCCGAGATCCTGCGCAAGATCGTCGGCCTGCCCGACATCGATTCCGCCAAGGACCGCGTGCTGGCGCTCCAGATGGATCACCAGCGCCTGATCGACCGGCGTGGCCGCGCCGAGGACCACCTCAAGCGGATGCAAGAGGCGCTGGTCGAGGCGCAGGCCGAATACCGCCGCAAGCAGCAGGAGGTCGAGAAGATCGACACGCTGCTCGAACGCATGGTCCGCGAGGCCGCCGAGGAAGCCACCGCAAAAGAAGAGGCAGAGATAGAGGAACTCTTCTCAAAGCCCGGAAGACGCCCAGACACCGCGACAGAAAGCGCCCTGCAATGACCGAGATCCGCAACACGCCGCCCACGCCCGACACCGCGCGGCTTGGCCGCGACACGGGCAAGGACGGCGCGCAAGATGGCGAAACCGGGCTGGGCGGCGGGCGCGGCCCGCAGACGGGCCTAAGCTCCGGCATGGGCAAGGACGCCCGCGGGCGCAGCCTGACCGCCTCGGTCGAGGCCGCGCGCCTGCAAGGGTTCGAGGCCAGCCTTGCCCGCGCCTCTGCGACCGCGGACGGCCTGCCCCCCGCCACCGGCACCGCCCGCCGCCACTCCGACGACGACCGACCACGCGACGCGCAGGAACTGATCGTCATCCCCCGCGCCGAACCCGGCGCGCCGCCGCCCGCACGCGCGGCGGACCCCGCAAATCCCGCGCAGGCCCAGAAGATAGAGGCGCTGGTCGACCGCATCATGTCCGAGATCGACGCAGGTCAGCGCGCCACCATCCGCCATGGCACCGGCGGCGCGCTGACCGTGTCCTTCCCGCTGACCGACATGGGCCTGATGATCTCGCGCATCGCGCTTACGGTGCAGGGCGGCACGCTGACGGTGACGCTTTCGACCATCGGTGACGGACCGGATGAGGCCGCGCTGCGCGATCTCGCCCAGTCGCTGGCCAACCGCCATCCCTCCAAGACCGTCCGCATCTGCCGCGAAGACAGCGGCCGCAATGACCAGAGCGCCTGATATGGGGGACCGCAGATGAAGGACGCCCTGACCCAAAGCGTCGCCCCCGAGCAGGCATGGAACGCCTTTGCCGCCCGCTTCGGCGAGCCGCTGGCACTGGCGCCGAACCTGAACCTCGTGCTGTCCCGGGCCGCGCCCCCGCCTTCGGATGCCCCGCTTTTCGCCGCGGAACTGTCCGATCCCGAAACCGGCGCGCGGCACACCGCGCACCTGCACCTTGCCGCCTTTCCCTTCAAGGCCGCCGCCGGCGCAGACCTGACCCTCGATGCGCTCGGGGCGCTGTCCGACGGGTTCCGGCAGGACATCCTCGCCGGCGCGCTGACCTTTCTGCGTGACGCGCTGCCGGTGGCGCGCCTGTGCAGCCTGCCCGCCCCTGCCGGGGGCGCCCCCGGCGGGCTGACATGGACCACGGCAGAGATCGACGGCGGCTGGGGCGACACCGCGCGGGTACTGGTCGGCGCCCCGGCCGCCGACTGGCAACGCCTGGCAGAGCGTCTGCTGGCCGCCGGCCTGACCGGTGCCAACGGCGCAGAGCTTGGCCGGCTGATCGCAGCCCGGATCCCGGTGGACGGCCGCTTCGCCGTCGCGCGCCTGACGCTCGGCGCGGCCGCGCTCGCGGCGCTGGAACCGGGCGACATGCTGGTGCCCGACCGACCCGACGTGATCCCGCGGTTCGAGGGCCGCGGCTTTGGCATGACGCTGGCCCCGTCCGAGGGCGCCTGGACGATCAAGGAGATCGAATTGAACGACACCGACACCCAGACCGCCGGGGCGGACACCGACACCCCCGCCACCGACATCATGGACGTGCCCGTCACCCTGTCGATCGTCACCGGCGAACGCCAGCTTGCGCTTTCGGACCTTGCCGGGCTGGCACCGGGCGGCGTGTTGCCGCTCGACCCGCCGGACAATGCGCCCGGCGCGCCGGTGCGGCTGGTCGCCAACGGGCGGACCGTGGGAAAGGGCCACCTTGTCCAGATCGACGGGGCGCTCGCGGTGCGTGTCTCGGACATCTTCGGCAAGAGCTGACAAGGGGTTCCTCCGGGCGATGATCGACCCACTCAATCTAATCCTCGGGCTGGTCGTCGCCGGCCTCGTGCCGTTCATCGCGGTGGTGGCAACGTCGTTCATCAAGATCGCCGTCGTGCTCTTGCTGGTGCGCAACGCGCTGGGCGTGCAGCAGATCCCGCCCAACATGGTCCTGAACGCGCTGGCCATCATCCTGTCGGGCTACATCATGGCGCCCGTCTTCGTGGAAACGTTCAACATCCTCGCCTCTGGCGAATACGGCTTCGGCACCGTCGAAGAGGTGCAGGCCACCTTCAACGCCGCCAAGGATCCGCTGGTGGAATGGCTGAACCGCCACGCCGACGACCGCGAACGCACCTTCTTCATAGAGGCCGCGCGCGAAATCTGGCCCCCGGAACTGGCCAACGCGGTGGACGAGAACAACCTTGCCATCATCCTTCCCGCCTTCACCGTCAGCCAGCTGCGCGAGGCGTTCGAAATCGGTTTCCTGCTTTACCTGCCGTTCATCGCGATCGACCTGATCGTGTCGAACATCCTGCTGGCGATGGGCATGATGATGGTGTCGCCGCTGACCATCTCGCTGCCGTTCAAGCTGTTTCTCTTCGTGGTCGTGGACGGGTGGTCACGCCTGATCCTGGGCCTTGTCACAACCTATTCCTTCTAGGGGCCCGCCATGTCACCCGATGACGCGATGCACGCCATCTCCCAGGCCATGATCCTCGTCATGGTCCTGTCGATGCCGCCTATCGTGGTGGCCTCGCTGGTGGGCATCGTGGTCAGCCTTCTGCAGGCCCTGACGCAGGTGCAGGAACAGACGCTCTCCTTCGCGATAAAGCTCATCGCGGTGGCGCTGACGCTGGCGGCCATGGCGGGCATCCTCGGTTCCGAAATGCTGAACTTCACCATCGAGCTCTTTGAAACCTTCCCCGGAATCGTCGGGTGACCCGCCGCGCCCGAGTGACGTTTGTTACAGTCCCGCCCGCGCGGATGTGGTCCAACGGAATTACGGACAGGACCGCAGAGCGCAAGGGAACAGCGACATGAGCAGTATCGGACCAACAGGCAGCACACCGACACCGCTTCCCGCGACGGGTGGCGCCGCCCCCACGTCCGCCGCCGCACCCGCGCCCGCCCTGCCGCCCATCTTCCAGCAGGCGTTCTCGGGCGCCGGGCTTGCAGGCGCGCTCGGCCTGTCGCCGCCGCGCAGCCCGGGAAACACAGAGGCCATATTCCTTGAAATCACCGGCAAGCTTGAAAGCGCCCGCAGCGAGAACGAGGAAGCGGGCGACACCTCGAAGTCCGAGAAACGCCGCACCGATTTCGCCAGCGCCGCGGCGATCCTGAACCAGCTTCTGGACATCACCAACTCGATCCAGATCAATCAGGACAACGTGAAGGAGCAGGACGGCACGATCAGCCAGCTGAACGAGCAAAAGGAACCGCTCAATCAGCAGAAGGCCAGCCTTGAATCCAACATCTCGACCTACGAGGGCTATATCAGCAGTGAGGAAAACACGATTTCCAGCCTGAGGACGCAGAACACGTTCCTGGAAATCGCCAAGGCGCTTACGATCGATGTGGACGTAAGGGCCAGCTACGACCGGCAGATCGCGGCCAACAATTCGTCCATTTCCGCGGCCCAGGGCCGGATCTCTGGCTACCAGTCGCAAATCAACGCCTGGCAGGGGGAAATCAACACCCTCAACGGGCAGATCGCGTCCATCGACGCCGAGATCAGCGCGGCGGAAAGCTCCAAGCAGAACAGCCTGAACCAGATTTCCAACCTCCAGAACTCCTACAATCAGGTCATACTGTCCCTGTTCCCCATGGCCGTGGCGATGATGCTGGGGCTCAGCAGTGCCGCAGCGCGCGAAGCCGCCGAAAACCCGGACGTGCTGACCGAATTCGACCGGGTGGGGCAGCAGGCGCTGAACGAAACCAACCGCGTCCCCACACAGGAACTCGACTTCGAGCAGTTCCGCGGCAAGGTCATGGAAGCCAACGCTCTCGACCCCTCTCGGGCAGATCGTGTATCCTTCCGCTTCGCCAGCTTCGTATCCACGGTGCAGGCGGCCTTTGCAGGGCTGGATACCCTCGGCCAGATGGCCGATCTTGCAGGCGGCGCCGGTGCCCCGCAGGTCAACGGCCGTGACCGTATCGCAATCTGACACGTAAGGGAGACGCCGGCAGAATGGCAGAAGAGCCCCAGGCGCCACTTGACCCGGACGCGATGATGGCCGCGTCCGCGCGCCGCATCCGGGAAATCGAACGCGAGATGCGCCGCGTCTCCCGCGACGATTGGGATGGGCTCTTTCGCCAGATGGGCACGCTTCTGACCACTCTGGCCCAGCACCCCTTCCTGCGCGGCGACGCCGAGGCAGAGGCACGGCTGGCCGAGATGTTCCTTGCCGGGGATCTGGAGGAGTTCGACCGCCGCACCGACAGGCTGGCCGAATATGTCTATGGCAAGCTCGACTACAACCTCGCGCTCCGCGCCGCCGCCGAGGCAGAGTCCCAGGCCGAAGCGGCGCGCGCCGAAGCGGTACGGGCCGCGCAGGCCGCGGGCCAGGATGCGCCCGACAAACCCGATCCGCCCGCCGCCGCGCCCGCACCCCGCGCGCAGTCGCCCCGCGGCACGCAGGGCACCGCGCGCCGCCTGATGCGCAGCGGCCCCTCTGGCGACGATTTCGATCTTGGCCCCGATCCCGACGACGACCCGGACGAGCCCACTGAAACGCCCCCCCGCCGGCAGCGCAGCCGGCTTCGACTCTGACAGGCAAAGGAGACCACGATGGCCATACCTCCGCAGGCATCTCCCTGGCAGAACTGGGGAGACTCGGGCAACAGCGTGCTTACCATAGGAAACACGCCGACCTCGGGCAGCACCGGCGACCAGCAGATCGCGGCGCATCTGCGGATGCCCGGCACCGGATATGGCGCGGTGCCGACCGCCTATACCACCGCGGCGCAACTGGTCTATCCCACCTATGACGGCAGCGTGGGCAAGACGCTGCCCGGCCCCCTGCCCTCTGACTACGCCGCGCCAACGGAAAACTTCGTGCAGTGGCACAGTGCGCACCAGCTGCAAAAGCTGAAGGAATCGACGACCTCGATATCGGGCACCGCCAGCGGCACGCCCTTCGATCTGAAGACGCTGACGCTTACGGTCGGGACGCAGTCGCTTCAGTTCATGCTGTCGCAGGACGGCCAGCGCGTCATCAACCTGACCACGCTGCAAAAGTCCGACATCGCCAAGCTGACACTGGCCGAACAGACCGCCTTGACCCAGTCCTCGGTCTGGACGACGCTCCAGGACACACTGGGTCTCAAGACGGCAACGACCGCGCTGCTCAATCAGCTGATCGGCCCAAGTGGCAGTGCCTCGGCCGGCAGCCCCCGCAAACTGATAGAGGACGCTCTCGGCTCCAAGGCCAGTTGGAACCCCATGACGCAGGCAGACGCGGACCTGTTCCTGGACCAGCTTGAGGTCATGGAACGCCGGTTCCTTGGCTCCGCCATCATCGACGAAAACGCCATCAAGCTTGAAACCGCCAAGATCGTCGAACGCTTTCAGCGCGCCTTCGACTTCGCCAACACCGAACCTCAACAGACGATCGACTATTACCGCCTGTTCGACGAAGACGGCAATCAGCTCGGAGACAGCGGCGACAACTTCTATACGGCCAAGACGATTTCCAGCGACGACAACGCCACCATAAAACGCGGCTATCAGGAATTCCTGCGCGCCGAACGCCAGATCCTCGCCGCACTGGAAACCCGTGAATCGGTGGCCAATTCGGTGCTCTTCCGCGACCCCAAACTTGACGTGCCGAACCTCATCTTCCGTCTTCAGCAGCTTTATGAATTCGAGGCGGCGGGGCGCCAGGACGCCGGCACCGAGGAAATGAAGCAGCTTCACAAACTGCTCACCGACTATGGCATCATGCAGCGGCTCGTGAACGAGACCATCGGCTACTACAACGCCAAGGAATCGGACGAGAAACGCCGGTTTCTCAATATCGGTGCCGATGCGAACGATCCCGATGACATCGACGACAGCCAGGACGATGGAAAGGGCGACACCTACGTGATCCGTCGTTACGAAGACACGGACACCGGCGTAAACCTGTCAGGCTCTGGCGATTACGCGCGAGAGGACCGCCAGAACAACGATGACGTACCCAAGTACGAATGGGGCCTTCAATTGAAGAACAAGCTTTCCGAAAGCGAACGCCGTGCGATCTCGATGTTCATGGACGAAGGCTACATGCGCAGCAGCAACCTGCACCCGATGGAGGCGCGCGCCGGGGTCGAGGAACGGCCAAAGATCGACCTTGTCGACGACAGCGACGGCGGCGATGGCAGCCTTTTCCTGCACCGCAAGGGCAAATGGGACAGCTTCAGCACCCAGCTGTCAGACCGCGTGACGATCCTCAACCAGCAAAACCAGATCAAGCAGAACGAGATCGAGAACGACAAGAAGCAGGAAAACCGCCATTTCGACCTTGCCAACAACGCGCTGCGCAAGATGAACGACATGCTTCTGACGATCGGGCGGATCTGAGATGGCACCGGTGGACACCTACTGGACGACACAGGGCCAGACCACGCCCGACCGCGTGCTGAACAACGCTACACCCGCCTCTGCCTACACCACCAGCACGACGGACATGCCCTACCACCTGCTGCCCGGCAGCTCTGGCGTGGACATCGACACGCCACCGATCTACACCGATGCTGCGGCGCTCTTTCCTGTGTTCGACGGCACGCCCGCCGTCGCAACCGCATCGCCGCACGGCTCGCTCAACACGCCAGCCGGTTCGACTGTGCCGAATTCGCGCCCGTCAACCTTCAACGATCCCGTGGTGCAGCCCGGCGACTTCGCCGGCTGGCACACCGCCCACCAGATCGCCTATCTGGAAACGCGCGGCACCCCGACAACGCTTGACGACGGCGACGGCAACGTCGCCTACCGGTATGCCAAGGTCGGCGCCTCCAGCAACGAGCGCAACAATATCCACGCGCTCCTGTCGCAGGACGGCAGCCGGGTCATCATCATCAACGCGCTGACACGGCCCGATATCGCGAAGCTGCCGCTGGGAGACCAGCGCGCGCTGGCGCTTGTTCCCGTCTTCTCGGAACTGATAGCGGAACCCTATTCGCTGGAACCAACGCAGGCCCAGTTGAACCCCGTGCCCCCGACAGTCGCCAAGACCACCGCCGTGATCCGCGCCGAGATGAAGGAAATCATCCAGGACCGGATCGACGACATCAAGGCACTTATCACCTATGGCGACCAGGAGGCCGCGTTCAACGCGGCCCTGCCCGATTCCACCGAGCGCAAGCAATTCTTCCACTACTTCTTCACCCAGCAGCTGGAAGCCCTGCGCGACAACCTCGACGGCATGGCAATCTTCGACCGCGACAGCATCACCCAGCAGGTCGGCGACGTCCTCGAACGCTTCGAACGGCTGAACCGCTACGCGTCGATCTCCGACGCGCCGACGCCCGGCGCACAGCCGCTCCTTGCGCTCAACGCCACGGACTACAACGGTTCGATCGCCACCGCGCTCAGCCTGCTTCTGCGCGTGGAATCGAAGATCCACGAGGCCGTCCTGCTGGAAGAGGCAATCACCGACGGCCCCAATGCCCGCGTGCCGCTGAACACCACCGAACCCGCCAGCGCCGCCCGCCTCGCCGGACGCAAGCTTGATCCGCCGATGATGACCTTCCTGCTGCAATCTCTGGCCAGCTACCGCTCTGAACTGGACGTCGAGGCGCGTTCAGAGGAACTGAACCAGCAAACCCGCCTTCTGCAGGACTACACCGCGATGCAGAAATGGGTGAACATCACCCTGGCTTCGTATGATCCGGTCAAGCTGGCCGACGCCGACGAGGACGAGGTGCTGCCAATCGGCGGCTTGGCGTCCGAATCCTATGGCGGTCTCTATTCGGGCCGGGTCGAGTACAACTCGCTCAACCCCGACGTCCTGTCGATGTTCGATGCCACCGCGGCGGCCGCCAATTCCAACACCTACCATCCCGTCGAGGTGGCCAAGAACGTCGTCCGCCCCACTGCCGAACTCTTCAGCTACAGCTCCGGCACGACGCTGGAAACCGCCCTGCCGCAATACCGCAAGTCGATCTGGGACACGCTGGCCACCAACCTGTCAGAGGCCACCAAGCTGGTGAATCAGGAAAACCAGATCCAGATGGATGCGATCAACAACATCAACAAGGAAAAGAACCGCCACTACGATCTGGCCTCTAGCACGCTCAACAAGATGACCGAGATGCTGCGCTCGATCATCACCTGAGGCCCGGCGCACCATGGCGGAACAGACCGGCGAAAAGACAGAACAGCCAACCCCAAAAAAAGAGCGCGACGCCCGGCAGAAAGGCCAGGTCGCCCGCTCGCAAGAGGTTGTGACGACGATCTCGCTCTTCGGGGTGCTCATCGTGATATACGCGATGGGAAACAGCATCTGGGTCCGGCTGACCGCGCTGATGGATACCGTCGCGCAACTGGCGACGGACATGGGACCGCAAACGCTGAACACCGCGCTGGCGGCGGCATGGCAGGATGGCGTCGCGATCATGATGCCCATTCTCGGCGCCACAATGTTTTTCGGCATCGCCGCCAATTACGTTCAGGTCGGCTCGCTGTTTTCCTTCGAGGCGATCACGCCCAAACTGGAAAAGATCTCTATCAACAAGGGGTTCAAGCGCATCTTCTCGTTGAAGCAGGTCGTCGAACTGCTGAAGTCCATCTTCAAGATCGTGTTCCTGTCGCTTCTGCTCTACTTCGTTCTGCGCGACGCGCTGGGCCCCTACATCGTCAGCGTCGATTGTGGCCTGTTCTGCGTCCGGCAGGTGACCGTCTCGATCTACGAAAAGGTGCTTGCCTTCTCGGCGCTGGCCTTCGTGATCGTGTCCGGCTTCGACTATGTCTTTCAGCGCCACACGCATACCAAGTCGCTGATGATGACCAAGGAAGAGGTAAAGCGCGAGTACAAGGAAAGCGAAGGCGATCCCATGGTGAAGGGCCAGCGCCGTCAATTCGCTCAGGAACTGGTGATGGGTGACGTCAAGAAGCAGACGCGCAACGCGACCGCCGTTGTCGTGAACCCGGTCCATCTTGCCGTGGCCATCCGGTACAAGGAAGGCCAGACGCCGCTTCCGATGATCGTGGCCAAGGGCCGCAACCACCAGGCCTACGAAATGCGCAAGGAGGCAGAGCTTTCCGGCGTGCCGATCTTTCGCAACGTGCCGCTGGCGCGCCTGCTCTATGCCGAAGCGGGCCAGAATGACTACGTCCCGGATGAGGTCTTCGACGTGGTGGCAGAGATCCTCGCCTGGGTCGCACGCAACCAGTCGACGCTGTACGACGGTCCGTCACGGCGCGGCGATATCGACATGGAACGCGGCGACCACCGCGCCGATCTCGGCCGGGGCGCGGGGGGCTAGACGCCGACGCTTACCGGCGTTTCTTCTTGCCGCCCGGCTTTCCCCCGGCGCTTTGCCGCAGGTACATGTCAAGAGAGGTGCGCCCCTCTTCGTCAAGCGTTCCGGTCAGCGAAAAATGCGCCCGCGCCCGCATGAAGCTGCGCATCCGGAGTTTTTCGTCGGCCTTCTTGGTAACATAAAGCTTCGGCGGATCGATCCGGTCCAGATGGCGCAGCGTCTCTATCACAGCTTCGAAATCTTCCAGGTGGAACTGCACGACCGCGCGCGCGAAATACACATCGGGCCCCGTCTCGCCCAGTGCAATCATCGCCTCGACCAGCCGCAGGGCGTCTTGCGGGCGCTGGTGCTGCATCCGGGTGAAAATGGCGAACATGACATAGTCGCGTTCGCGCCGGGACATCGCGGAATGCCCGATCAGCGGCCCGGCGGGGACCAATGCGGTCTGGCTGTTGTCCTGGCTCATGCCCCTGCCCCGGAACGGAAAACGGGGCGCCGTGCGCGGTCACGCGGCACCCCGTATCCGAATGGTCCGGTGTCGCCCGTCAGGCGACGTTCCGCACGATGGCCTTCAGCGTGTCCGACACCGACTTCATGATGTTGGTCCGAAGGTTCGTCACCGCCGACCAGGTGTTCATCGCCATCTGCATCGAATACATCTTCTCGGTATCCGACAGGTTGGCGTTCTGTTCGATCGCACGGATATCCTCTTCGATCGCGGCGATCTGATCCTGCAGGTATTCCTGCCGCCAGATCAGGTCGAAACCGTCGCGCTCTTCAAAGACTGTCGTGGAGTAGGTCGCCGGCGTCGTCGTCGGGCCGGGGGTGCCCGACAGATCAAGAAATGCACCGGTGCTCATGTCATGACTCCTTGGGGTCTGGGATTGTGTTTAAGGATGCGTTCGGCGGCAGCGGTTGCCTCTATCAGCGCTGCCGCCACTGCATAGTCTTCCTGGGGAAGCCCCTGCTTTGTCAGCAGGGTCATGTCCGCCCGGATCGCAATCACATTCGTCAGGCAAAGCTGAAGCGTCTCGGGTCCATCGTCCCCAAGCAGGCGTTCCTCAAGCTCGGAAAAGCCGAAAAGTTCGTCCGGATCCAAGGCCTTCACCAGTGATTGCGCGTCGCAAGCGACAGTATGACAATGACGTTACGGGGCCTGCCGCGCCGCCAGCGTGTCGAATGTCACAGGCCGTCAGCGCAGCGACGTGCTCAGCCGCAGTTTTTCGGTCAGGTGGCTCAGGCTGGACGAATTGCGGACCACGCGCGGCGTGATCAGGATCAACAGCTCGCTCCGCGTCAGGTTGTTCGCCGTGGTGCCGAACAGGTTGCCCACCACCGGGACCTTGCGCAGAACCGGCACCCCGTTTTCAGAGTTGTCGTCCCGCTCCGTGATCAGCCCGCCCAGCAAGACCGTATAGCCGCTGTCGACCGTGATCTGCGAACGCACGCTGCGCTGCGCGATCACCGGGTTCTGCCCGGCCACGGTCTCGAGGTTCCGTGCGCTCGACACCTCCTGAATGATGTCCAGCAGCACGTTGTTGTTGGGCCGGATCTGCGGCGTCACCTCCAGTATGACGCCGACATCGCGGGTCTCGACCTCCTGTGTCACGGTCACCGCGCCCTGGCTGTTCGACGTCTGCGAGGCGGTGATGAACGGGATCTGGTCCGCCACCGTCAGGCGCGAGGTTCCCCCATCCACGACAGAGACATAGGGCGACGAGATCACCCGCACGTTCGTCACCGACTGCAACGCCGTTATCACTGCGCTGACAGAGGTCGATCCCGACCCGGTAATCACACCCACAAGCCCCGAACCGCCCGGGTCCGCCGGGCCCGCCGCAGTGGACGAACGGAACGAGAAGCCCGCCCCCTGCAGGAAGGTCTGTACCCCGTATTGCAGCTGGTCGGTGATATCCACCTCGATGATCGTCGCCTCGATCGCCACCTGCGCCAGCGGCATGTCCAGCGCGCGCACCACTTCCTGAATGCGGGTGAACTCGGCATAGGTTGAACGGATCAGCAGCGCATTGTTGCGGTCGTCGGCCACGATAGAGATATCGCCGCCGCCCGGCGCGTTCACCGCCACCTGCCCGGCATCGGCCCCGTCCTCCGCAGCGGCATCGCCGCCGGGGTTGGCAAGGTCGCGCGCGGCGGCAAGAATGTTGGACTGGTTGCCGTTGCTCGGGGCCGGGGGGGCCACCTGCGCCCCGTCGCCAAAGATCTGCGTCAGTTGCGCTGCCATGTCCCCTGCCGGCAGATGCGTCAGCTGCACCACCCGCAGCGTCGGGCGGTCGCGTCGGTCCACGTCGAATTCGCGCGCCAGCTGGCGGGCCGCGTTCACCGTTTGCCGGCTTTCGGCCGCGATCAGGATCGCCTGCCGTGCCTCCAGCGGGATGATCGTGATCCCCTCGAACCCGCGTGCCTCGTAGAACTGGGTCAGTTCCGTCGCCACGGTCTCCGGCGCGCTTTCGCGCAGCGGCACCACCGCCACCGTCTGCCGCGATATGCCCGTGTCGATCAGCGTGTTCACAAGCTCCTCGATGGCGTCGAACTGGGTCGGATCGCCGCGCACCGCCAGGTTGTTCGTCCCCGGCACGACCGCCACCGCGTTGCCAGAGGGCAACAGCACGTTCAGCAGTTCCACCAGTTCCTCCGCACCGCCGCGGGACACGCGGATCGTCCGGATCTCGGTGCCTTCCACGGTGGCGTTGCCGCGCAGGGTGGCCAGCTGTTCCAGCTCTTCCGGCGTTCCGATGTGATAGACGCCGTTGATGTACTGGATCAGATAGCCGCTGCGCGCCAGGATGTCGGCCACCACCTGCACAAGCTGGGCGCGCGAGAACCGCTCTTCGGACCGGAAGGTGATCGTCCCCTCAACCGTGTCGCCCAACAGGAAGTTCGCGCCAAGAATGCCGCCAAGTACGTTTTGCACGACACTGCCGATGCTTTCGTCTTCGAAATTCAGCGACACCTGCGGCCGGTCGTCATAGCGCGGCTGCCACAGCCCGCCCACCACTTCGGCCGGCGCCAGTGGAGAGATGTCGGGCGACGCCTGGAACATCTCTGCCAGATAGCCCTGGTCGGCGGAACGTACCGCCGTCGGCCCGGCGTTCAGCGGTTCGGTCTGAACGAATCCGAAAACGCCGCGCGACTGGGTGTTGCCAAAGCGCGGGTCCGTGTTCCCCGAGAACGTGGTCTCGCGCAGGTTCTCCTCCGAGAAGAAATTCTTGACGCTATAGGCTTCACTGGCGGTGGTGTAGACCTCCTTGCCGGTGACCGGATCGGTCATCACGACAAGGTTTGCCCGCGACACGGGTCCGCTGTTGCTACCTGAGTCACTACAAGCCGCCAGAAGCAGCAGCCCGGCAGTCAGGAGAAGTGGCAGCACAAAGATCGAGCGTATGGCGCGCAGGGCGCGCCCGTTCGGTAGTGGATTCATAATCTTCCCGGTTCGGCTAGCAGTCGGCTCATCGCCACCGCCTTCCCCAATGCGGTAACGCCAAGCCCCCCAGTGATCGCCCGAGTCGCGAACGACCCGCGTCTAATGACAGGAGCAATTCGGCAGAGGGTTTTCAACAGGAAAGTCGAATTCCAACATTCACGGGAAAAATTCGTCGCCGATGTGCCAAAAAATCCCATATGAACTATACAAATTCAACATCAGCGACTTATCCCCACATACAACAATCTGTTGCATAGATGCCCGGCTCCCCGAAATGTGGTACTCTTCTCAACTTGTTGTGGATAGCGCGCCACCAAAGCGATAATCTTTCCAGAAAAAGTTCGAGCAGTGCCGCGTTCATCCGTGGCTGACAGGAGCATTGCCGTGGCAACCACTGGATCCCAGTTTCTCCTGAAGATTCTAAACGGCTCCCAGATCGGGGCAGAGGTCGCGCTGGACGCGGGGGAATACAGCTTCGGCAAGGGCGCCGAAGCCGACCTTCAGTTCGCGGATCTCTCGCTTCAGGACGTGCACGGGCGCATCCGGCTTCGCGATGGCAAGCTCGAACTGAGGGCGGAAAGCGGCACGCTGACAACCTCGACCGGACTGGAGATGGCGCCGGGCGACACCCAGTGGCACGAGATCGCGCAGCTTGACAGCGTCACCGCAGGAACCACCCGGTTCGCCGTCGGAAGCCCCGGCGCCAACTGGACAGAGTTGATCGGACAAACGGCCAGCGGCAGCGCCACCACCCCGCGCCGCCGCAACACCGGCAAAAGCAGCGGTCGCTTCGCCATGCTGGGATGGCCCGTTGCCATCGGCGCGCTCAGTATCGCCTTTCTTTTCGCTTCGGACATGATCGACCTTGGCGACGGCACCTCTGCCGTGCGCAACCTCGTCGGCGAACCCGACCTGACAGACCCCGAAAAGGTCGCCGCCGCGCTCGATGCGCTGCCCTTCACCGATGCACTTACGGTCGTGACCGCCGTCGACGGGCGCATCGGCATCGAGGGCTACGTGGGCACCCTTGCCGAACGCCGCGCCGTCCAGAACGCACTGGCCGACACCGGCGTGCCGGTCAGCCGCTCGATCCAGGTGCGCGACGTCCTGCGCAACGACGTTCAGGGGCTTCTGGATTCCCAGCAGGTCGACATGAATGTCGATATCACCCCGAAAGGAGAGGCGGTGCTGTCGGGCACCATGCTGGACCCGGACAAGGCGCGCGACATCGCCTCTCTCATCGGGCGCGAGGTCATCGGCCTGTCGGGGGTGCGAAACGACCTGCTGACTTCGGAAACCTACCTTGACCGTGTCGAGGGCCTGATCGGTCAGGCACAGCTTCAGGACCTCGTGCTCCTGCGGCTCGACGGCATCCTGATAGAGGCCACGGGGCTGATCCCGCGAGAGAAGATCGACAACTGGGTTGGGTTCATTCGCGCCTACTCGGACGACTACGCCGATGTCATTCCCCTGCGCAGTTTCGTGGTTCTGGACGATCCCGAAAACCCCGGCCAGCCCGGCCAGCCGATCCTGATCGGCACCTCGGGCTTCGACCCGTCGGGCGTCGCCCGGGTGCTCGACCCCGCGTTGCTGGCGCAAAGCCAGGATATCGTGATCGCCGATCTCTTCGCCAATCCCTCTGCCCCGGAAGAACCCGCGCAGGATACCCCCCCGGAACCCGACCTCGACCCGGCGACAGAACGGCTTCTGGCCCTGCTCGAAGGCGAGCCCGGCGAAATCGAAGCCGCGCTTGGCCTGCCGCCCGGCACCATCGACGTCGGCCTTCTGGCGACCGTGCGCGCGGGCGTGGCCAGCGGCGCGGTGGACATCGAACAGCTTCTCGCCGGCGTGCCTCAGGAGGTTGGCGAACGGATTCAGGCGATCCTGAACGGCGAGGACCCGCCCCCCGAAACGACCGCCGAACCCGCGACCGAAGGCACAGACGCCCCGCCCGTCATAGCCGCATCCCTGCCTATCGACATCTTCACCTTTCTCAACGGCGGCCCGATCCCGACCCAGCCAGACACCATCGCTGAAGACGGCGTCCCATCCCGCGCAGATCCGGCCGTCACCGCCCCGGGCGAAGCCTCAGACCGCCTGCCCGGCACCGCCGTGGCCGGGGACGATGCCCGCGCCGATGACGCACCGGCCGCCGACACGGACGCTCCCGATGCGCTGGCCGAGGGCGTCGCCCCCGATCCGCTGGGCATCGCCACGTCGGGTGTCGCTGGCTTCGACAGCGAATTCAGGAACCTCGTGCGCGTGACCGGCGATTTCCTCGGGGGCCGCCTGCCCGGCCTGCCGGCGGGCGACCTGCCCAGCCTGGACGTCATGTCGCCCCGTCTGGTCGAGCTTGCGCGCAAAGAGGCCGAAAGCCTGCCGGACGGGGTCAGCATACTCAGCGATCCGGCGCTTGAAGCCGAACGCAGCGGCGACCTGCCCAATGGTCTGTGTTGGGAGGGCGCGCGCGTGTCCGTCCTGCAACTGCCCATCGTGCTGACCTGGCTCGACATCTTCAGCACCAATCCATCGCTCGACCTTTCCCGCGTCGAGGGCGCGAACCGGCGGCTCTTCTTCGAACTGGCCCTGTCGCCGGGACGGGTGCGCGACTGCCTGAACCGCCTCGGCGGGGACAGTGCGACAACGCTTCTGTCGGACTCGGTGTTCCTGCAAGAGACCCTGCGCAACGAAAGTTTCGCGCTCTACCTCTTCCGCAACGCGCCGCGCTTCGCGCTCGACGTGGTGGGGCTGAACCTCGGCGCGCAGCGTTTCGTCGCGCTCCCTGACGGCCAGAAGCTTTTCGAAGGACAGGCCCCCGACATTTCCAGTCGAATCGCCGCAATCGGAGAGCTTGGGATCCTCGTGCGAACCGCCAGCGGCTACCGCGTCAATCTGTATGGAGAGCAGCAGCTCGCCTGGATCCTGGAATAGTGCCCGCCTGACGACCGCACGCGTGTCTGGGTGTGTCGTTTGACATGCCCGGGACCATTGCACTTGGGGTCTAATCGACGTTAGTCGACGGGGTGCAACCGCTCCGCGGCCCCGAGCAGTCAGGCAATTCATTCGTGCGCACGCTTCACCCCGTTCTCCTGCCCGACCCGAACGACATTTCGGACGACGCGCCATGGCCGTCTGTCCGCTTCGATCCCGGGTCAGGCGCATTCCGTTGTCCATCCGCCGATGGCGACGTGTCCATTGACGACCTGCGCGGCTGGGTCGGCACAGGCGAGACCGCGCAGGACTTTGACGCCGCCTGCGCCGCACTGGCCGGTGGCGACCCGCAGGTCGCCGCGCGCGGTTTCCTGGCCGTCGCCGAAACCGGCGACGCCACGGCGCAGGCGCTTTATGGGCTTGCCGCCAGTCTATGTGCGGCGCGGCAGGACGATGGCGCCCTTGCGATCGCCGATTTTCTGGCTGCCTGCCCCGATGCGCCCTCGCGCGCGCAGCTTCTGTCGGGCTTTGCCGCCTATTGTCTGGGGCGCAAGGAATCGGCGCGGCGCAGTCTTGCGCGCGCCGCGCGCATGGCGCGTGGCCGGCCAGAGGCGCGCGACGAATTGCGCTTTGCCCAGACCGTCCTTCTGAAGCAGCAATTCGTATCATGACCCCCATGGCAAGGCTTGACCGGACATGAGCAACCCGCGCATCCAGTCGCTTCGCGTCGGTGTATCGGGCATCGAGCGCTGGCGCGTCGAGGACGAGGTTCACCTGCCAGAGCGCGGCCAGCAGGCGCCGCTTTTTCTGCCGGAAACCCGGCCGCTCGACGCGATCCTCAAGCGCGAAACGCTTGAGGAAAAGCTGCTTGGCCACCTCGTGCCGACAGAGATCGACGCCGAACTGATGAAACCCAGTGTGATGACCGCCGCGCGCCATGCCCTGCGCGATCACTTCGCCGGGGCCGCCGGTCAGGGCGGGCCGGGTGCAGGCGCGCTGACCTTCGCGGCAAACCTGATGGAGACAGAGGTGGAACTCGACGCCGAGATACAAGAGGCGCTGGCCGCCCTTCTCAGGGGCTGACCGGCGCGCGCCAATTCAGTCCCGCGGCGGCAACCGCTTGTCACACAGGAACACGTCCTCTGTCCAAAGCGCATAGGGCGTCAGGCGGCGCTTCATGAAAGCCATCATTTCCGGGTATTCGGCCGAAGATTCCTGCAACGCCACGGACTTCGGTCCGTAGACTTCGGCCTGCAATCGCATCACCTTGTCCAGCGCCGCCAGCAACCAGCCCGATCGCTGCAAATGCGATGCGACGAACCCGCTGATATAGCGGTGATAGCCCGCGTCCGGGCGGGTGACGCCGATCACCCAGCCCTGAAACACGCCATGTTCGCGTATCGCCAGTGAAATTGCCGGATCCATCTGTTTCAGATAGCGCGAATATCCCGCCGCACGGGGGCCGACCTGCTCGGTCTCGATCTCCAGCGCGCGGCGACGGTCCTCGTCCGAGATTTCGGCAAGCGGCGTTACGGTAAGCCCCTGCCGTTCCGCGCGCCGCACAAAGGCGTGCCATGCCGGGTCCAGCCGATCCATGTCACCGGAGTATCCGGCATTTCGGTATTCCAGGATCTCGGGCGCGCTCCACCCGGCGGCGGCCAGAAGCCCGGCAAAGGCGGTGCGCTCGTCGCGGCTGCTGTAGGTGGTGTGGACCCAGCCAAGGCCACGCTTCTGGCCCAGCCGCTCGCACCTGCGCAAAAGCCGCCGCCCGATGCCGCTGCGGCGGTGCGTCTCTTCCACCGCGATCCAGTCCAGCCGCAGGCTGTTGCCGCCCATCTGGTGCGCCACGGCCAGCCCCACGGGGGTGTCCCCCTCGACGGCGCCAACGATCACGTGGCGCCGCGCCGTGAACGGATCGTCGAACGGGCGGAAGAGTTCGCGGTGAACATCCTCATGGGCCAGCTGCGTCCATTCCGGGCCAACCAGCCCGGCTGGCATCTGGATCAGCGTAATGTCGGACACGGATGCGCAACCTTCTTCTCGGGGCCGCGCGCAACGGCGGCAAGGATGACCGGAACCTTAACGGCTGACCGTTCGGGCGCAAATGCCAATCCCCGCGCCGACGTTATGCCGACGTATTGCCGACGCTATGCAGCATGGCCCGTGCCGACGCTCCGACGCCTCCGGGCGACCGTACCGCAGCCACGTGTGGACGACCGGGCCCCGCACGCGGGAACCGGCTGTAACGCTCTGATATCAAGGGGGGAAGGTTGACCCCGGACAGTCGCTGCTCAGCCCAGGGCGTAGCCCGCACCGCGCACCGTGCGAACCGGGTCCCGGCCGCCATGATGGCACAACGCCTTGCGCAACCGCCCGATATGGACGTCAACGGTGCGGGTGTCGACATAGATGTCTCGGCCCCAGACACGGTCCAGCAACTGTTCGCGCGACCAGACCCGGCCCGGCTTTTCCATGAAGGTGCTCAGCAGCCGAAACTCTGTCGGCCCCAGCTTTAACTGCTTGTCATTGCGAAAGACTTTGTGGGTCTCGGCATCGAGAACGATATCCTCGTACTCCAGCCGCAGGCCCACCGTCGCAGGCCGTGTCCGCCGCAGCTGGGCCCGAACCCGCGCCATCAGTTCGACGACCGAATAGGGCTTTGTGACGTAATCGTCCGCACCCGTCTCCAGCCCGCGAACCCTGTCGAACTCCTCGGCACGCGCGGACAGCATGATGATCGGCACGCCGCGCGTGTCGGTCCGGCTCTTCAGCTGGCGGCAGACTTCTATGCCGGAGACGCCAGGAAGCATCCAGTCCAGAACGATGATGTCTGGCAGACCTTCCTCGACGATCATAAGCGCATCGTCACCCGTCTCGGCCTTCAGGACATCGAACCCTTCGGCCTCGAGATTGTAGGACAGAACCTCGCGCTGCGGTGCTTCGTCCTCGACCACCAGCACCCGAGGCCGATCCACGCTCATTCGTCGCCGTCCTCTGCCGACACATAGGACGTCCGGTCGCCCTTCGGGCGATTGTCGTCGGGCATTTCCCCGGTCACCAGATAGATCGCCTGGTCCGCGATCGAAGTCACGTGATCGCCCATCCGCTCGATGTTCTTGGCGATGAAATGCAGGTGCATGCAGGCCGTTATGTTGCGCGGATCCTCCATCATGTGGGTCAGGAACTCGCGGAACAACGCGTTGTACATCTGGTCGACATCGGCATCGCGCATCCGGACATCGCGCGCCAGGTCCACATCCCGGTGTGTGTAGGCGTCCAGAGCGTCCTTCATCATCAGCTCGACCTCACGCGCCATGCGCCTGATCGCAAGCGCCGCGCCCTCGATCGGTGCCATCTGCACCAGAACGGTGGTGCGCTTGGCGATGTTCTTGGCGTAGTCGCCGCACCGTTCAAGGTTGGCGGACAGCTTTATGACGCTAAGCACGGTGCGCAGGTCGCCGGCGGTGGGCGATCGCAAGGCCAAGACCATGGCGGCAGCCTCGTTCACCTCTTCCTCCAGCGCGTCGATCAGCGCGTCCGCCTCTCGCACGCGCGCTGCAAGCTCTTCGTCACGTTCGGTAAGTGCCTTGGCGCTATCGACGATGGAGGCTTCGACAAGGCCCGCCATCTTCATGATAAGTGCCTGAACGCGTTCAAGATCGCGATCGAACGCGGCGTGTATGTGCTGGTCTGGCATGTTCATGGCCTTATCCGATGCGACCGGTGATATAGCTTTCGGTCCGCGGGTCCTTTGGGTTGGTAAAGATCTGTCCCGTGTCGCCGAACTCGACCAGATTGCCGAGGTGGAAGAACGCGGTGCGCTGGCTGACTCGCGCGGCCTGCTGCATCGAGTGGGTGACGATCACGACCGAGTAGTTCGCCTTGAGTTCGTCGATCAGATCCTCGACCTGCCCTGTGGCGATGGGATCCAGCGCCGAACAAGGTTCGTCCATCAGCAGGACCTCGGGTTCCGTGGCGACGGCCCGGGCGATGCACAGGCGCTGCTGCTGTCCGCCGGAAAGGCCTGTGCCGGGCGTGGAAAGCCTGTCTTTGACCTCGTCCCAAAGCGCCGCGCCCCGCAGCGCCTTTTCCACGATCTCGTCCAGCTCTGCCTTGGTGCGCGACAGCCCGTGGATGCGCGGCCCGTAGGCAACGTTGTCGTAGATCGACTTGGGGAACGGGTTGGGCTTCTGGAACACCATACCGACCTTGGCGCGCAATTGCACCGGGTCGACCTTGGGGTCATAGATGTCTTCCGAATCCAGCTTTATCGAGCCTTCAACACGCGCCACGTCGATCGTGTCGTTCATCCGGTTCAGACAGCGCAGGAACGTCGACTTGCCGCAACCCGACGGGCCGATGAAGGCCGTGACTGTCGTTTCCTCGATGTCGACATCCACGTCCTTGATGGCATGGGTGTCGCCATAGTAGACCTGCACCGCTCGGGCCTCGATCTTGATCTCTTTCGTCATTCCCGCGTCTCTTTCCTGGTCAGGCCATGGATATCTGGGGGTTCCGGGTGTTGCTTACCATCTGCGCTCGAACCGGCGGCGCAGAATGATCGCGATCGCGTTCATCGCCACCAGGAAGCAAAGCAAGATGATGATGCCGCCCCACGCCCGTTCGTAGTACGCCGGGTCGGCCCGCTTGGCCCATTCGAAGATCTGCGCCGGCATGGCCGAGTTGGGCGACATGAAACCATCGACCAAGGAGTCGGGGTAGTTCGAGGCGATAAAGCCCACCATTCCGATCAGCAGAAGCGGCGCAGTCTCGCCCAGGGCCTGGGCCAGTCCGATGATTGTACCTGTCAGGATACCGGGCGCGGCCAGCGGCAGCACGTGGTGAAACACCGCCTGCATTCTGGAGGCACCGACACCAAGCGCCGCCTCTCGGATCGAGGGAGCCACGGCCTTTAGGGACGCCCGCGTTGCGATGATGATCGTTGGCAGGGTCATCAGCGTCAGCACCAGCCCCCCCACGATCGGGGCCGATTGCGGCAGGTGCGCAAACTGGATGAACACAGCAAGGCCAAGGATGCCGAACACGATGGACGGGACGGCAGCAAGGTTCGAGATGTTCACCTCGATCAGGTCGGTGATCCGGTTCTTCGGCGCGAATTCCTCCAGGTAGATCGAAGCCGCCACACCGATGGGAAGCGACAGCCCCAGCACCACCAGCATCATGTAGAACGAACCGATCATGGCCACGCCGATCCCGGCGGATTCGGGCCGCGATTCCGACGCGTCAGCGCCAAGGATGAAATCCCAGTTGAAGGATTTCTTCACAGTTCCGGAGTCGCGCATGACATCGACGATATCAAGGTGCTCGGCGTCGAGGTTCTTGTCACGCTCGATCGACTCGCGCGTGACCCGACCCTTCATGTAGCCGTCCACCCGACTGGACGCCAATACCCGGAACGTCACCGTCTCGCCGATCCGGTCGGGGTTGGCCAGGACGAAATCCCGGATCTGTGCCGGCACCCCGGCCGACAGCATCTTTCTCAGATCACTGGCCTTTGCGAAGGGGTTCTCAAGCCCGAGCGTCTCGAGCTTCGCCTCTAGCGCCGCGTCGACAAGGGGCGCATAGCCAAAGGTCGAAACCTTGCGAAGATCCGCCGGGTCCCGGTTGCCGTTCTTGTCCAGCTTTTCTTCCAGCAACTCGACATCGACGGTCACGAACGTCTGCTGGAACCCGCGCACACCGTTGAAGATGATCGTGCTGAGCAGGACGATCAGGAAGAGCAGGCCGATAGAGACAGCGATCAGCCCATAGATCTTGAAACGGCGCTCGGCGGCGTTGCGGCGGCGCGTGCGGCTGTCCGGTGTCAGAAGCGAGGCTCCGGACTTGGCCCGGGACCCAACTGTCGAGGAACCGGCGGTGGCGTCGGTCATTCGTACTGCTCCCGATATCTGCGCACGATGTAGAGCGCCAGGACGTTGAGTCCGAGCGTGATGACGAAGAGCGTGATGCCAAGCGCAAAGGCCACTAGCGCTTCGGGAGACGCAAAATCCGAGTCCCCGGTAAGCTGGCTGACGATCTTGGCGGTCACGGTCGTCATCGCCTCGAATGGGTTGAGGCTCAGCCGCGCGGCAGCACCGGCACCCAGCACCACGATCATGGTCTCGCCAATGGCCCGCGATGCGGCCAGCAAGATGGCACCGACGATCCCCGGAAGGGCTGCGGGAAGCACAACTTGCCGAATGGTTTCCGATGGCGTCGCTCCCAGCCCGAGAGAGCCGTCGCGCATTGCCTGGGGCACCGCGTTGATGATGTCGTCTGACAGCGAACTGACGAAGGGAATCAGCATGATGCCCATGACAAGCCCGGCCGTCATGACCGCAGTCCCGCCCTTCATCCAGCCCGCACCCAGTATCCCGCCATCACCAAAGATTTCGACCAGAAGGGGACCCACCGTCAGAAGCGCGAAAAGACCGTAGACGATCGTCGGTATGCCTGCGAGCACCTCGATCAGGGGCTTGGCGACCGAGCGCACGACGGGCGAAGCGTATTCGGACAGGTAAATCGCCGTGAACAGGCCGATGGGTACCGCTACCGCGAGAGCCACGATCGAGATGTAGAGCGTGCCCCAAAGCAGCGGCAGCACACCCAACTCCGAACCGCCGCCGCGTCCGGAAAAGCTGGGCGCCCACGTCGTGCCAAAGAAGAACTCTGCCGCGGGATAGAGCCGGAAGAACTCTACCGTGTTGAAGATCAGTGAGAAAAGGATGCCGATCGTGGTCAGGATTGCGATCGAGGCGGCACCGATCAGAAGCAGAAGCACCGCCCGTTCCACCACGTTGCGAGCACGGAAATCACGCGTGGTCATGCGAAGCGCGAGCACAAAGCCGCCGACGGCAAGCACGAGGGCGGCGATCGTCATCATCATGTTGCCGGTCGCCGACAACTCTCGATAACGCTGGGCAGCGCGAAGAACCTCGGGCTCGACGTTCGAGCCAAGGGCGACACCGACCTGTCCCAGACGGTCGCGCACATCGGTGAACTCGGTCCGTATGGAGGAAGCCTGTTCGGCTGTCATGGCGCCCTGCTGCACGGCGACGTCCAGCCCGTCGGCCACGCGGCGCACATCGCTCATGACGAGGCCAAGCGATCCGCCCTCGGGGATGACGCTTTCAGGGATCAACGAAAGAACCTGACCATTGATGACCAGTGGCTGCACCAGCAGCCACACGACGATCAGCAACAGCGCCGGCACCATCGTCGCAAGCGCCGCGTTCGCACCGTAATAAACCGGAAGCGAATGCAGGTCGCGTATGTCGCCCTTGGCCTTTGCCTTGGCACGAACCCGCCCAAAGACATATCCGACGAGAGCGAGTGCGAGGATGGCGGCTAAAAGCCAGATCAATGGCATGGTGCGACCTTTAGTCGTGTGAATTGGCCGTGGTCAGAAGCGTCTGGGCGGCGCCACACAGGCGCCGCCCGAAAGCCGGAGTGGCTTACATGGTTTCTTCGCCCGAAACCATCGCCTGGGTGGCCGACAGTTCAGGGTCGGACACGAGGCCGTAGTTCGACAGCGGGCCGTCGGGGCCGGCGATCTCGTCAGAGACGAAGAACTCGGCAAAGTCCTTCAGGCCGGGGATGACGCCGATGTGAGCCTTCTTGATGTAGAAGAACAGCGGGCGCGACACCGGGTATTCGCCGGTCGAGATGGTTTCGGTCGACGGGGCGACGCCCGACATGGTCGCAACCTTCAGCTTGTCGGTGTTGTTCTCGTAGAAGGCCAGGCCGAAGACGCCGATGCCGTTCGCGTTGGCGTCGATGCGGGCCAGGGTCTCGGTATAGTCGCCGTCGATGTCGACCGAGCGGCCGTCAGTGCGGACTTCGAGGCACGCGTCCTCGGCGTCGTCTTCCGACATGCCGCCAGCGATCATCGCTTCCATGGCGCCGGTGGCTTCACAGCCAGCCGCGATCACCTTTTCCTCGAACACTTCACGGGTGCCGTGCTTGGTGCCGGGGATGAAGGCGAGGATCTCGGCCGCGGGCAGGTCGGCGTTGAAATCCGACCACATGGTGTGCGGGTTGTCGACCAGCGCACCATCGACCATCACCTTGGGGGCCAGGCCGTTGAAGATGTCGGACGGGGTAAAGGCGGTGAAGGCCGGGCCGTCGAGCTGGCTGGCAAAGACGATGCCGTCATAGCCGATGCGGACTTCGATGATGTCGGTCACGCCGTTCTCGGCACAGACGGCGACTTCGCTGTCGCGGATGGCGCGCGACGCATTGGCAATGTCGATGGTGTTTTCGCCAACACCTTCGCAGAAGCGCTTGAGGCCCGCCGACGAACCACCCGATTCAACGACCGGCGTCGGGAATTCGAAGTTTTCGCCGAAGGCTTCAGCCACGATCGAGGCATAGGGCAGAACGGTCGAGGAACCGGCAACCTGGACGTTGTCGCGGCTCTGGGCCGAAACCGCGGTCGCCGACAGCGCGGCGATGGCCAGCGCCGAAGCGGAAATCTTTGCGTAGGACATGGGTTCTCCCGATTGATTGAGTCGGCCGCAACCCCGCGACCGTGGCCCTCCGTAGGCGCGTCGGGTGACACGTATTTAAAAGTTTCGTTACAGAATTGTGACAGTCGGCGCGCCGGGTCCCGCATTGGCGGCAAGGGCATCAAGGGAATCGGCCCGTCGGCGAAGATTTTGTGTGTAACGCGCCGTTCCACGGCGGATCAGGCCCGTCCTGCGCCATTTTGTCCGGTGCCCGCCGCGGTTCGTTCCGCGACGGAGCGGCCGGATCCGCGGGACCGATTCCCACCCTGCGGGCGCAACGTTCAGCCATTGCGCCGCAGGCGAAGCCATCTTGCCGGCACACCACGCACGACCGCCAGCGCCGCAATCAGCGCCAGCACGCAGATGACGGTCTTGGAAACCGGCTCCATCGTGCCTTCGATCATCAAGGCGTGCGCAACACTGCTTGAAACAATCACAAGGCCCAGACCCCGATGAATGGCCCGCCAGCGGCGCCACTTCATCCGACTCCGGCGGCGCAGAACGGCCATTATCGCCGTGGCAAGGAGCGCCCACATTGCAATGACTCCCCAAGGTGCGAAAGGTGTTGGCGAGGTGAACCGAAGCGCATCGATCACGTCGGGTGGACTGGTCAGCCAGAGTCCGCCAACGTGAACGACAATTGCCACCACAAGCGCGGCCCCCGTCCAGAGGTGCACCCGGCGCCCGCGCGATGGTCCCAGTCCCGGAAGCAGTCCAGCCGCAAGCAACGGCTGGACCAGAAGAAGGGCCATCGCCACGATGCCGGCGAAACCAGCAACGATGTAGGCCGCATCACGCCAGGCAAGAAGCGGGCTTTGCGCCGCCGCAAACAGGGGCACCGCAACGACGAGCCCAAGCACGCACCAGATTGCCACCGACCGCAGGACGTCCGCCATCTTCGCCCGCGCAGCGATCAGGCGGGTTCAAGAACAAAATGCGCTTCGAGAGAGATCTCTTTCGAACTGGACATGACAGGTCGCAGAAAGACCGTCCTGAACCCTTCGCTGTCGTAGGCGAGGTGTCCGTGCGGCTGGCCGAAGGCCGGGACGATCTGTGGCATCTCGATGCGGAATGCCCCCTTTGCGTCGGTCAGCGTCGCCCCATGGCTGTGCCAGTCCCGTTCGTGGCCTTCGGTGGTGTGCGCCCAGACCTGAATACGCTGCCCCGGCAACGGCGCTCCATCTCCCGCGCGGCGCACCGTGCCCGACATCCAGAACCCGCCGCCGCCGATACGCTCGACGATGGGTGCGCCCGGCAGATAGTTGTTGGACCCGCCACGCATCGAAGGCGTCGGCGCCAGCCCCTTTGCCCTTGCAGGCACCACAAGCCCCGACACGCCCGAGACGATGACCGCGCCGCCGGCGGCAAGCAAATTGCGCCGTTTCAAACTAACAAAGGCCATTCCCGGTTCTCCGACCATGTGTGGATGTCTTCCATGGCTTGCAGCCTGGGAAAGTGTAGCACCGAGGGGCAAGCCAGCGCTACCGAGGCGGTGAACCATGGCGATACGGCAAGGTAAAATCTGCCCACGGAACCGTGATGGCCCAATGGCGCGCAGGATGCTGTGCGGCACCGGCCCTTTGCTGGCCGGTGTGAACCGTCCTAGCCCAGTGTCCGAAGGATCAGCCAGATCGGTGCGACAAAGGCCACAAGTCCAAGTGCAACGAACAGCCCGTCCCGGGCCATCAGGCCCAGGCCGATCGCCAGCACGGGGACACCCAGAAGCAGTGGCAGAAAGGGGATGAAGCCTATTGGTATCATCATGGCACCCGCCAGCATGACTGCCGCCGCCGCCACGCGAAGTGCGATCGGGCCGGCCGCCATGAACACGAGACGTTCACGCAGGACTGATCCCAGACGCCGGGCGAAGGGGCGAGAGCGTTGCAGCGCGGTTTGGAGGGCGTCTTGTCCAATCCGGCGGTCGCGCAGGCGACGCGGCAGCCAAGGTGTTCGCCATCCCAACAGCAGTTGGCCGGCCAAAAGGATCAGCGACAGACCGACAAATGCAGGGACGCCGGGAATGGCGCCGGTTGGCAGCGCCACGAGCCCGCCAAGCAACACGAAGAGTGGCCCGAAACCTCGTGCGCCCAGTGCCGCCACCATGCCGCCAAGCGTCAGGGTGTCCGAGCCGGCCTTTCTGGTCAGGGTGTCCAGAGTGTCGGACAGGGGATCGGACCCGGCCATCGGATTAGACCATCATCTCCTTGGTTGCCGAAAGCGTCAGCTCTGGGTAGTCGCGCTCGATCCGGTCAATGTCCCATTGCAGGCGTGTCAGGAACACCGGATCACCGTCGTTGTCGGTCGCCATGTGGCCCTTGTTGGCGTTGGAGAAGGCCGAAAGCTTTTCCTTGGGGCCACTGACCCAGCGTGCCGAAGTGAATTGCGACGGCTCGAAACGCACGGGCAGCCCGTATTCCATCTCGATCCGGCTGGCCAGGACCTCGAACTGCAACTGTCCAACCACGCCCACGATGAAGCCCGATCCGATCATCGGCTTGAAGACCTTGGCTGCCCCTTCCTCGGCGAATTGCATGAGTGCCTTGTCGAGGTGCTTGGCTTTCATCGGGTCGCCCGCCCGGCAGCTCTGCAGCAGTTCCGGCGCGAAGCTGGGAATGCCGGTGACCTTCAACGTCTCACCCTCGGTCAAGGTGTCGCCGATGCGCAGTTGTCCATGGTTGGGGATGCCGATGATGTCGCCGGCCCAGGCCTCTTCGGCCAGTTCCCGATCCGAGGCAAGGAACAGGACCGGGCTTGACACTGCCATGGGTTTCTTCGTGCGCACGTGCGTCAGTTTCATGCCCCGCTTGAAGTGGCCCGAGGCCAGCCGGACAAAGGCCACGCGGTCGCGGTGCCTGGGGTCCATGTTCGCCTGCACCTTGAACACGAAGCCCGTCACCTTGTCTTCGTCGGGACTGATCTGGCGCGGCTCGGCCGACTGGGGTTGAGGTACGGGTCCATAGGTACCGATCCCGTCCATCAGCTCTTTCACTCCGAAGGAATTGATCGCGCTGCCGAACCAGATCGGTGTCATCGTCCCGTCGAGGAACGCCTGAGCGTCGAATGCGGGCAACAATCCCTCGGCCATCTCAAGCTCTTCGCGCAGTTTGTCCAGCAGATGGCCCGGTACGTGCTGAGCCAGCTTAGGGTCGTCCAACCCGTCGATCCGGATGCTTTCGGCAACGCGGTTGCGGTCGGCACGGTCCATCAGTTCCAGCCGCCGGTTCAGCAGGTCGTAACAGCCTGCGAAATCCTGGCCGACGCCGATGGGCCAGCTGGCCGGAGTGACGTCGATCGCAAGGTTTTCCTGGATCTCGTCGATGATTTCGAAGGTGTCGCGGCTTTCACGGTCCATCTTGTTGCAGAAGGTCAGGATCGGCAAATCGCGCAGGCGGCACACCTCGAACAACTTGCGGGTCTGACTTTCGACGCCCTTGGCGCCGTCGATCACCATGATTGCCGCATCCACAGCCGTCAGCGTGCGATAGGTATCTTCCGAAAAGTCGCTGTGGCCGGGCGTGTCCACGAGGTTGAAGCGGAAGTCCTTGTAGTCGAACGACATGGCCGACGCCGAAACCGAGATACCACGGTCCTTTTCCATCTGCATGAAGTCCGACCGGGTGCGGCGTGCCTCACCCTTTGCGCGCACCTGCCCCGCCATCTGGATCGCCCCGCCGTAAAGCAGGAATTTCTCGGTCAGCGTTGTCTTGCCCGCGTCAGGGTGGCTGATGATGGCAAACGTGCGCCGCCGGGCAATCTCGGCGGGCAATTCGGGGCGGTTCGTGGCGCTTTGCAACATGGCGCGCATATAGGCGGTTGCAGCAGTCGGGGCAATCGCCGCCCTGCGGTCTTGGCTAGCGTTCATGCGGGCCCCGGGCAAAGGCATCGCTGGTGCCTGCATTGCGCATTCGGCCCGACCCGCGAAGGCATGCGACGAAAATGTTCCGGGCCGGGCCAAAGTCACATGCTTGCAATATGGTTATGTGATACCATAACTATACAGCAACAACGGAGGACATGATGCCTTATCAAAGCCGGCTTGCCGCCGCCCTTACGCTTGGACTGTTGACCGCCACACCTCTGCTGGCCGGCGACGATCATGGTCACGACAAGGACCACCACGACGAGACCGAGTTTCACCTGTCGGAACGGGACGGTGTCAGTATCCTGCATGCCTGGACCAATGCCACAGACGGCGACAGCGCACGGGTCTACATGGAGATCGCAAACGAAAGCGCTGGGGATGTGATCCTGCTGGGCGGAGAGGCCGAGATCGGCGCCAGTGTAGCATTGATGGGCGCCCCGATCCGCGCCGGCGAGGATGCGCCGCTGCCCTTGGACCCATTCCCCATCGCTGCTGGAACGGAAATGGACCTTGAGCCCGCGACGCTGTTCCTGATGATCGGGGGCTTGACCCGGGACCTGTCAGAGGGCGATGAATTCGAAATGCATGTGGAACTGGACCCCATCGGAGAGATCAAGATCCATGTCGCCGTCGAAGCCGGGACCGCAAAGGAGCATTCGCACGCCGGGCATGACCACTAGGGCCGTCCTGTGCCTTGCGCTGTGGCTGGCGCCCGTCGGGGCGCTGGCCGACACCTGGCAGGCGTGGCGGATGCTGGAAACCGTTGAAGTGACCGAAGTGCACGAAGGCGAGCGCTTTCGTGTGCAAAAGGATTTCCCCGACGCGCTACGGGCCGCCGCGCAGGACTTCTTGATCGCCGGGTACGTGGTGCCTGTCGTTCCAGAACCATGGATGACCACATTTCTTCTGGTCGAACGCCCCGAGGACTGTCCGTTCTGCGGCTCTGGCTACGGCCCGTCGACAACTGTCGAGGTCCATCTGGACAAACCGATGCGAGACCTGCCCGAATTCTCCTATGTAGAACTGCGCGGCACCCTCGAATTGGTCGAGGATCCCGACACGATGCAGATGTACAGGCTTCGCGATGCGAAGGTGCTGCCGGGGTCGTGATGATGCTGCATTGCGGCGTTTCCTTGACGATTCGCCCCCGACGGCCTATACCGCAGCCTGACATGAAGAGACGCGCAATATGGTGCGTCAGGCCGCGCGGCGAGCGGCCGATACCAAGCCGCTGACCGAAAGGCATATATGACCAGTTTCAACGATCTGGGGCTTGACCCCAAGGTTGTCCGAGCCGTGACCGAGGCCGGATACGAGACACCGACACCAATTCAGGCCGGTGCAATTCCCGCGGCCCTGCAAGGGCGCGATGTTCTGGGGATCGCCCAGACCGGAACAGGCAAGACCGCCAGTTTTACCTTGCCCATGATAACGTTGCTGGCAAAGGGCCGCGCACGGGCGCGGATGCCTCGCAGCCTTGTGCTGTGCCCCACGCGGGAACTGGCCGCGCAGGTCGCCGAGAATTTCGACACCTACGCAAAGTACGTAAAGCTGACCAAGGCCCTCTTGATTGGCGGTGTCAGCTTCAAGGAACAGGACGCGCTGATCGATAAGGGCGTGGACGTGCTGATCGCCACCCCGGGCCGTTTGCTGGACCATTTCGAACGCGGCAAGCTGCTGTTGACCGGCGTTCAGATCATGGTTGTGGATGAAGCCGACAGAATGCTCGACATGGGGTTCATCCCCGATATCGAGCGCATTTTCTCGCTGACGCCCTTCACCCGCCAGACACTGTTCTTCTCGGCGACGATGGCCCCAGAGATCGAACGCATCACCAACACCTTCCTGTCCGCGCCAGAGCGTGTCGAAGTGGCGCGGCAGGCCACCGCGTCGGAAACGATCGCTCAGGAAGTGGTGATATTTCGTGGCGGTCGGCGCGACCGCGCCGCCAGCGAGAAACGCGCCATGCTCCGCGCGTTGATCGACCGGGAGGGTCCTGCCTGCAAGAACGCCATCGTCTTCTGCAACCGCAAGACCGAAGTCGATATCGTCGCGAAAAGCCTGTCGAAATACGGCTATGACGCGGCGCCGATCCACGGCGATCTTGAACAGTCGCAGCGCACGCGCACCTTGGACAGTTTCCGCGCCGGAACGCTTCGGTTCCTGGTGGCATCCGACGTGGCCGCCCGAGGCCTGGATATTCCGGACGTGAGCCACGTCTTCAACTTCGACGTGCCCACCCATTCCGAGGACTACGTACACCGGATCGGTCGCACCGGCCGGGCAGGCAAGTCGGGCAAGGCAATCATGCTGTGTTCGACATCGGACGAGAAGTACCTTGGTTTCATCGAGAAGCTGATCGACAGGGAAATCCCGCGCGCAGAAAACCCAATGGGGGTGAGTGCGCCGGAGGCTACGCCCGAAGCGGACGACGAGGCTGAAAGGAAGCCGCGGCGCAGCCGGGGCGGCCGAAGCCGGGGAACCAAGGCCGAAGCGAAACCTGCCGAGACAGAGACGCCCGACACCGTTGCGCCGGAAGCAGACACGGAAGTCAGGGACGAACCGAAGGCAGTGCCAGAGCGCCGTGCGCCCCGGTCAACAAGAGGCCGCGACGAGACCGGGACGGTCGGCTTGGGTGACCACCTGCCCAGCTTCATCGCCAAGAGCTTTGAAGAGCGCATGTCGCGCTGACGCCAGACCGATCTGAAGAGGTTTGCCAACAAACGCGCGTCCAGGCGACGCGCGTTTTTCTTTGCCCGGGTGTTAGAGCGTCAGGCGCAGGGGTGATCCGACCGGTTCGGTGCAATACCGCTTCGGTGCCGGGCGCCTGATGCACCACGGGGGACCCGGAGGCCTGCGCGACAAGCGAACTGGAGACGCCAGTGGACCCGCGCGCGTCTGGTTGCCACACACCTTAGCTGATCCGGCTGATGACCACCGTCACTTCGGGCTTCTTGCCGATCTCGTTCTGCGAGGTTTGGCGAACGATGCGCCGCAGGGCCTCATCCAGTTTGTCATCATTGCGCCTCGTCTTGGCGTCGGCACGCCCAAGAAACTGGTCCAGATCGGCCTCTAGCACATCGGTCAGCGGCGCGTTGGAGCGCGTCGTCTCGGCCAGGCCCATGACTTCGCACCACGGCTCGCCGATTGGCTCGTCCTCTTCGTCAAGGATAACGGTCACCAGAACATGCCCGTTTAGCGCCATGCGGATACGATCGCGCACCACCCCGTCAAGCGCACCAATCTGCACGGCACCGTCAAGATATACGCGGCCGGTCTCGACGAAGTCGACGATGCGCGGGGCATCGCCCGACAGATCAACCATGCTGCCGTTGGGAACAATGATTGCCGCGCGATCCATCTCGCCTGCAAGGGCAGCGTGCGCGCGAAGGTGGCGGTGCTCGCCGTGCATCGGGATCACCATGGCGGGGTCGATCAACTGGTGCATCCGCGCCAGATCCGGGCGATTGGCGTGCCCCGATACGTGGTAACGCTGATCGCCGTCGTCCACCACGTCAACGCCCATTTCGGACAGATTGTTGACGATGCGCGTGACGGAACGTTCGTTGCCGGGAATTGTCTTGGACGAAAAAAGGAACATGTCGCCCGGTTTGAGTTCCAATCCCAGATACTTGCCGCGCGAAAGCTGTGCCGCGGCGGCGCGGCGTTCACCCTGGCTGCCGGTCACCAGAAGCATCAGGTTCTCGCGCGGAATCGACTTGGCGTCCTCGGGCGACACGACACCGGGAAAGTCCGTCAGGACCCCCGTCTCGGCCGCGGCCTGCACCATGCGGTTCATCGCGCGGCCTAGCAAGACGATGGACCGACCCGCGGCACGGCCCGCCTCTGCAAGTGTCTTCAGCCGCGCCACGTTCGAGGCGAACGTCGTGGCGGCGACCATACCGCCGCAGCCGGCGACCAGCTCGCGGATGTCTTCGGCCAGCGACGACTCCGACCGGCCCGGGTGATGAGAAAACACGTTGGTGGAATCACACATCAAGGCTCGGACACCGGGTTTCGCGGCCTCGGTCCACAGTGCCTCGTCAAAGGGTTCGCCAACAATCGGCGTCACGTCGATCTTGAAGTCACCAGAGTGGATCACCCGCCCCGCCGGGGTGTCGATCACAAGGCCTGCACTTTCGGGAATGGAATGGGACACGGGCAAGAAGGACAGGCTGAAAGGTCCTGCCGCAAAGAATTCCGGCCACGCACCAACGGTGCGCACGTTGGTCGGGTCCAACCCGGCCTCTTCCATCTTCATGCGTGCCAGATGGCCGGTGAAGGCGCGGGCGTAGACCGGTGCCTTGAGCTGTTGCCACAGTCTACCCAACGCCCCGATGTGATCTTCGTGTGCATGGGTAATGATGATGGCGTCCAGCCTGTCAGACCGTTGCGCCAGCCAACTGACATCCGGCAGGATCAGATCGACCCCCGGCGTCGTGTCCATGTCGGGAAAGGTTACCCCCAGATCTACGAGGATGTAGCGTTCTCGCCCGGCGGGACCGTAGCCGTAGACATAAGCGTTCATGCCGATCTCGCCGGCGCCCCCCAGGGGGAGATAGATCAGCCTGTCGCTGCTCATGGGGCTTGGTTGTCCTTGTTGTATCGGTGGATCACGGTCAATCCGTGCATGGTCAGATCATCCTCGATCCGATCGAAGAGCACGTCGCCGGTGGCGAACAGAGAGGCAAGTCCGCCAGTGCCGATAATACGCATCGGCGTCTCGTATTCGCCTCGAATGCGGTCACATATCCCACGAACTAGGCCGACGTAACCCCAGAACACACCCGATTGCATACACGCGACGGTGTTGGTTCCGATGACCTTTTGCGGCTTTGTGACGTCGACATGGGGCAGTGCCGCCGCGGCCATGTGCAGCGCCTCGAGGCTTAGGTTGACGCCGGGGGCGATGACACCGCCCACATAGGCACCATCATGGGCCACCACGTCGAAGGTTGTGGCGGTGCCAAAATCCACCACGATCAGGTCACCGCCGTGCCGGTCGAAGGCGCCGGCGGTGTTCACCAGACGGTCGGGACCGACCTGTGTGCCGTCATCGACGCGGGGCGGCGCCGGCAGGGCGCAGTCGGGCTTGCCCACGACAAGGGGACGACAGCTGAAATAGCGGTCGGCGAGGACGCGCAGGTTGAACACCACGCGTGGAACTGTCGATGACACGATGACCTCGGTGATGCCGATATCGAGGCGGTGGTGCTGCATCAGCGTCGAGAACCAGACATAATATTGGTCCGCAGTGCGCTGATGTTCGGTCGCGGTGCGGAACGTCGCCAGAAAACGCAGCCCGTCCCAGACGGAAAAGACGGTATTGGTGTTGCCGCAATCAATGCAGAGAAGCACGGGAGGGGCCTTTCCCTTTGTCAGACGCAAGGCCGGAGACACCCGAAAGTGCCTTGACCAAGCGGTTTTTGAACCGCGTCCCCGGGCGCGCTTGCTGGCGGCCTGGTCAGGAGTGAGTGGTGCTCAGAAGAACACCTCTGCCGCCGGTATGGTCCGGCGGCCTTCAGGCGTGAGTAGGACAAGTTGGCCAGTGTCGTCCACCGTTTCGAACGTGCCCTGCAGGGTTTCGGTCATTGTGCGTGCCGTGATCGTTTCTCCAAGCCGCGCTGCGCGGTCAAGCCATGCGGCACGGATGGGCGCGAAGCCGTAGGCGCGAAAGCGGCGTTCCCAGCCATCGAAGGCCGCGGCCAGCCGGGTCAGAATCATCTCCGGAGGCTCAGGGCGCCCGCCGGCTGCAGCAACGCTGATGGGTGGGACTGCGCCGGGTTCCACAGCCTCGGGCGGGGGGGCGGCGACAAGATTGATGCCGATCCCGATCGAAAGCCAGTGCGTCCGACTTCCGGCACCACCGGATTCGAGCAGAATGCCCGCTACCTTTCCGCGTCGCAGCAGCACATCGTTGGGCCATTTCAGTGCAAGGTCCGCCGGATCATTGAGCGCGGAAAGTGTGTCGTAAAGTGCAAGCGCCGCGGAGAACGAACGCAGTGCGGCCACGCCCGGTGCACCGGCCGGTTGCATCGCAAGGGTTGCCGCAAAGTTTCCAGCGGGACTTGCCCAAGACCGGCCCCGGCGCCCCTGGGCCGCAGTCTGGTGCCGGGCAAAGATCCATGTCGGCCTTTCGAGCGCACCCATCCGGCGGCGCGCCTCGGCCATCGTGCTGTCGGTCTCGTCAAGCAGGATGCGGTCCGTCCCGGAGGGCCAGGATGGATCCGCCCCAGATTCAGTTGACAAGGGTCGCTGCCGCGGCAGCGGCCAGCCCTTCGACACCGAAGAGATTGACCACCCCGGCCACCATCGCAAATGCTGCAAGCATGAGCATCGCCCAAGGCACTGGCGCCATGCCTTTGTCCAGACCCTCACCTTCGTCGCCGAAGTACATGTAGAAGACGATACGCAGGTAGTAGAAGGCACCGATGACGCTGGCGATCACGCCGGCGATGGCCAGCCAGGCGTAGCCCGCTTCGACAGCGGCGCGCAGGACGTAGAATTTACCGAAGAAACCGACAAGCGGTGGCACACCGGCAAGGCTGAACATAAGGATCAACACCGCGATCGCCTTTAGAGGTTCCGACTTGGACAACTGGTTCAGCGCGCCAATGTCCGTAACGGGGCTGCCATCGCGTTCCATCGAGAGGATGAAGGCGAAGGTGCCGACGTTCATGGTGACGTAGATCGCCATGTAGATCAGCATGGCCTGCACACCGAACGCCGTACCGGCGGCCAGTCCCATCAGCGCATAGCCCATGTGCGCGATAGAGGAATACGCCATGAGGCGCTTTATGTTGCGCTGACCAATGGCGGCGATCGCGCCAAGGAACATCGACAAGACGGACAGGAAGGCGACGATCTGGCCCCAGTCGGCGGGGATGTTGCCGAAGGCGTCATGCACGACGCGAGCGAAAAGGCCCATTGCCGCCATCTTGGGCGCGGTGGCGAAGAAGGCGGTGACGGGCGTCGGCGCGCCCTCGTAGACGTCGGGCGTCCACATGTGGAACGGCGCGGCCGAAACCTTGAAGGCAAATCCGGACAGCAGGAACACAAGACCGAACATCAAGCCAAGCGAAATGTCGCCCGAAGCGGCCTCGACGATGCCAGAGAACTTGGTGGTGCCAGCGTAGCCATAGGTCAGCGAGGCACCGTAAAGAAGAAGCCCAGAGGAAAGCGCGCCCAGGACGAAGTACTTCAGGCCCGCCTCGGTCGACTTGGCGCTGTCGCGCCGCAGCGAGGCGACGACATAGAGCGCGAGGGACTGAAGCTCCAGCCCCATGTAAAGGACGATAAGATCCTGGGCCGAAACCATGACCATCATGCCGACCGCGGCAAGTGCCACCAGCAGCGGATACTCGAAGCGCAACAGGTCACGCCGGGACATGTAGCCTTCGCTCATCACGAGCACGGCGGCAGCGGACAAGAGGATTACCACCTTGGCGAACCTCGCAAAGGCGTCGTCCATGAAACTGCCGCCGAAAGCGGGATTGCTGCCCCCGCCGCCAAGACCAATCCACGCCGCACAAAGAACGAAGACGGCCGCCGTGCCCCAGACGAGCGTTGGCGCAAGCTTGTCCTTGCCGGTGTACACCGCAAAAAGCAGAGCAGCCATCGCGTAGACGGCAATAACGATTTCCGGCAGCAGGATCGAGATATCGGAGGCGGTCATTTGCTTAGTCCCCGGCCCGGGCGAAGCGCGTATCGGCCTCGAGAAGGGCGGTCTGGTGATCGGAAATCAGCGCCTCGGTCGAGGGGCCGATGATGTCGGTGACAAGGCTGGGGTAGACCCCCAGAAGCAGCGTCATGACCACGAGCGGGGCGAAGATCGCCCGTTCGCGCGTGGTCATGTCCTTGATGGACTTGAGGCTTTCCTTGATAAGGTCCCCCAGCACGACGCGGCGATAAAGCCAAAGCGCATAGGCGGCCGACAGGATCACCCCGGTGGTGGCGACGGCGGCAACCCAGGTGTTGGCCTGGAACATGCCCATCAGCGTCAGGAACTCGCCCACGAAACCCGAGGTGCCGGGCAGGCCGACGTTGGCCATGGTGAACAGCATGAAGATCAGCGCATAGGCCGGCATACGGTTCACGAGCCCTCCGTAGGCGTCGATCTCGCGCGTGTGCATGCGGTCATAGATGACGCCGACGCACAGGAACAGCGCGCCCGAGATGAAGCCATGGCTGATCATCTGGAAAATCGCGCCATCGATCCCCTGCTGGTTGATGGCGAAGATGCCGGCTGTGACATACCCCATGTGCGCGACCGAAGAATAGGCGATGAGCTTCTTCATGTCCGTCTGCGCCAGCGCCACAAGCGAGGTGTAGACGATGGCGATGGCCGACAGCCATAGCACCAGAGGCGCCAGCAGATCCGAGGCCACGGGGAACATCGGCAGCGAGAAGCGCAGAAAACCGTAGCCGCCCATCTTCAGAAGGATCGCGGCCAGAACCACGGAACCCGCCGTCGGCGCCTGCACGTGGGCATCCGGCAGCCAGGTATGGACGGGCCACATCGGCATCTTCACGGCAAAGGACGCGAAGAAGGCCAGCCACATCAGCGTCTGCATCCCACCCACAACATGGATGCCCAGCACCGTCATCTCTTCCGAGCCGAAGTTGTGGTTCAGAAGTGCCGGGATATCGGTCGTTCCGGCATCAAAGAACATCGCCACCATGGCAACGAGCATCAGAACCGAGCCGAAGAAGGTATAAAGGAAGAACTTGAACGCAGCGTAGATCCGGTTCTGGCCGCCCCAGATGCCGATGATCAGGAACATCGGGATCAGCCCGCCCTCGAAGAACAGGTAGAAGAGCACCAGATCGAGCGCACAGAAGACGCCCAGCATGAGCGTTTCCAAAACCAGCAGTGCAATCATGTATTCCTTGACGCGCGTCTTTACCTCCCAGCAGGCAGCGATCGTAAGGGGCATCAGGAAGGTCGTCAGCATTACGAAGAGGATCGATATGCCATCCACGCCCATCTTGTATTTCAGACCGAGCAGCCAGTCGCGCTCCTCGACGAACTGGAACCCGGTGTCCGAGGGATCGAACCCCACAAGCAGGAAAAGCGAAACGAGGAACGTCACCGACGTGGCGATCAGCGCCAACCATTTGGCGTTTCGTTGCGCGGCTTCGTCCTCGCCCCTGAGAAAGGCAGCAAGGATCAGCGCCGCTGCAAGCGGCAGGAACGTGATGATCGAAAGCAGGTTTTCCATCACTCGGCCCCCGCGCCCAGCGTCATCCACGTGACGAGGATGGCAATCCCCAGCACCATGGCGAAGACGTAGTGAAACAGATAGCCCGACTGCGCGCGCGCCGAGAGGCGGGTCAGGAAGGGCACTATGCCCATGGCAAGCCCATTGAGGCCTCCGTCAATGACGTTGCCGTCACCGCGCCGCCATAGCGTGTCGCCCAGCCAGCGGGCTGACCGCACGAAGATCGCGTCATAGATTTCGTCGAAATACCACTTGTTCAGCAGGAACAAGTACAGCGGGCGCTGGTTCTCGGCCAGCTTGGCCGGCCAGTCGGGGCGTCGGATGTAGAACTGGTAGGCCACCAGGAAGCCGATCAGCATCGCAATGAACGGCGAGACCTTGACCCATTTTGGCGCATGGTGCGCGGCGTCCATCACGTGGTTGTCGGGGTGGGTATAGATTGCGCCCATGCCGGGCTGCCAGCCCGGCGCGGCAGCGTGGGCGTCGTCATGCCCCTTGCCTTCGGCCTCACCGTCCTTGCTCTCGGTCGCGGCGAGCGCGGCACCGAAAAGCGCGGTGGCCTGCGCATGTTCCCCCTCGGCGGCGTGAACGGGGACGCCGTAAAAGGCGTTGACCTCGTCATGATCGCCGAAGAAGTCGCCGAACCAGACCATCCCGGCGAAGATCGCGCCGAGTCCCAGAACGCCCAGCGGAACGAGCATCGTCTTCGGGCTTTCATGGGCGTGATCGTGGGTATGTTTGGACCCCCGCGCCTCGCCGTAGAAGGTCATGAACATCAGCCGCCAGGAATAGAAACTGGTAAACATCGCCGCGACGACAAGCGCCCAGAATGCGAAGGTGCCGGCGCCGGTATGTGCGCCCCAGGCGCTTTCGATGATGGCGTCCTTGGACAGGAAGCCTGCGAAACCGATGTAGGTCAGCGGAATGCCGACACCGGTGATTGCCAGCGTGCCGATCATCATCGCCCAGAAGGTATAGGGGATCTTCTTCCGCAGGCCGCCGTAGTTGCGCATGTCCTGCTCGTGGTGCATCGCGTGGATGACCGATCCGGCGCCAAGAAACAGCATCGCTTTGAAGAAGGCATGGGTGAAGAGGTGGAACATGGCCGCCGAGTAGACGCCCACGCCGGCGGCCACGAACATGTAGCCGAGCTGCGAGCAGGTCGAATAGGCAATCACCCGCTTGATGTCGTTCTGCACCAGCCCGACGGTGGCCGCGAAGAAGGCGGTCGCGGCGCCGAGGATCACGATGAACGTCGTGGCGCCGGGGGCGAACTCCATGATCGGGGACATCCGGCAAACAAGGAACACGCCCGCCGTCACCATGGTCGCGGCGTGGATCAGCGCCGACACGGGCGTCGGGCCTTCCATCGCGTCGGGCAGCCAGGTGTGCAGGATCAGCTGCGCCGACTTGCCCATCGCGCCCACGAACAGGAGGAAGGCGATCAGGTTGGCGGCGTTCCAGTCGGCCCAGAGAAAGCGCAGTTGGGTCTCTGCCAGTTCCGGGCCTGCGGCGAAAACGATGTCGAAATCTATCGAGTCGGTCAGGTAGAACAGAGCGAAGATGCCAAGCGCGAAGCCGAAGTCGCCCACGCGGTTCACCACGAAGGCCTTGATGGCCGCGGCATTCGCGCTGGGCTTGCGGAAGTAGAAGCCGATCAGCAGGTAGGACGCGACGCCCACGCCTTCCCAACCGAAGAACATCTGCACGAGGTTGTCGGCGGTCACCAGCGACAGCATCGCGAAGGTGAAGAACGACAGGTAGGCAAAGAAGCGCGGTCGATAGCTTTCGCCGTCGCGGAAGTTGTCGTCATGCGCCATGTACCCGAAGCTATAGAGATGGACGAGCGCCGAGACGGTGGTAATGACGATCAGCATGATCGCCGTCAGGCGGTCGAGTCTAATCGCCCAGTCTGTCGAAAGGCTGCCGGATTCTATGAAGCGCAGGATCTGGATCTGGCGTGTTTCGCCGTCAAATCCAAGGAACACGATCCACGACAGAAACGCGGCCAGGAACAGAAGGCCCGTGGCCGTCCATTGCGCGGGCTTTTCGCCGATGATCCGCCAGCCGAAGCCGCAGATCAGCGCACCAATCAGAGGGGCAAACAGGATGATGGTTTCCATGATCCGTTACCCCTTCATCACGTTGACGTCTTCGACGTCGATGGTTCCGCGGTTTCGGAAGAAACAAACGAGGATGGCAAGCCCGATAGCGGCCTCTGCCGCGGCGACCGTCAAGACGAAGAGCGTGAAGACCTGCCCAACCAGATCGCCGAGGAAAGACGAGAAGGCGACAAGGTTGATGTTGACGGCAAGCAGGATCAACTCGATCGACATCAACAGGATGATGACGTTCTTGCGGTTCAGGAAAAGCCCGAAGATGCCAATGACGAAGAGCGCCGCGGCAACCGCCAGGTAGTGTTCAAGTCCGACCATTTCGTCCCTCGAGTCGTTCTTTCTTTGCCTTCCTGCGCCGCAGCCAGGTGACGGTCAGCGCCACGATGCCCAGCAGCGGCAGGAGGGGGGCGAGACTATTCAAAGCCCCTGTCCCGGTTTCACGTCCTTGAGTTCCAGCGCCTTGGCAGGATCGCGATACATCTGGGCCAGCACGTTCTGGCGCTTGACATCCGTGCGGTGGCGCAGCGTCAGAACGATCGCTCCGATCATCGCCACCAACAGAATCAGACCTGCAAGCTGGAAGAGCAGGATGTATTCGTCGTAGAGGATCATGCCAAGCGCCGCCGTGTTGTGCACATCCGACGGTGTCAGTGCCGCACGTGCGGCTTGCGCATTCTCGTCAAAGACCCATACGCCGATTGCCAGGCCGAACTGCATCAGCAGAACGACCCCGATCAGCAATGCCATCGGCATGTATTTCGCCATTTCCGCCTTGAGCGCGGCGAAATCGACGTCAAGCATCATCACCACGAAGAGGAACAGCACCGCAACGGCGCCGACATAGACGATGACCAGAAGCATGGCGACGAATTCGGCGCCGAGCAGTACGAACAGCCCAGCAGCACTCAGAAAGGAAAGGATCAGCCAAAGCACCGAGTGAACCGGATTCCGGCTGACCACGGTAAAGAGCCCGCCGGTCAGAACCGACACGGCGAAGGCATAGAAGGCGACATCCGCGACACCCATCACTTCGTTCCCTTTGCTCGGGGTCTCTTGCCGGACCCTTGCGCCGCCGCCCTTACCGGTACGGTGCGTCGATTTCCAGATTGCGTGCGATCTCGGCTTCCCAACGCTCGCCGTTCGCCAGCAGTTTTTCCTTGTTGTAGTAAAGCTCTTCCCGCGTCTCGGTCGCGAACTCGAAGTTCGGCCCCTCGACGATCGCATCGACCGGGCACGACTCCTGGCAGAAGCCGCAGTAGATGCATTTGGTCATGTCGATATCGTAGCGCGTGGTGCGTCGGCTGCCGTCCTCGCGCGGTTCGGCGTCGATGGTGATCGCTTGTGCCGGGCAGATCGCCTCGCAAAGCTTGCATGCGATACAGCGTTCCTCGCCATTGGGATAGCGGCGCAGTGCGTGCTCGCCGCGGAAGCGAGGGCTGAGCGGGCCCTTTTCATGCGGATAATTCAGCGTCGCTTTGGGGGCGAAGAAGTATTTCAGCCCCAGCCTGAAGCCCTTGAAAAAGTCGGCCAGCAGGAAATAGCGGGTGGCGCGGGTATAGTCGATCGCGGTCATTCCACACTCCCCGGGCGATCCTCGCCCGTCATTGTCTGTTTCTCATGAAGCGCAACGATGTCCGAATCCTCGCGGTCCTCGGCACGGTCGTGATCGCTCCATTTCTTGACATAGTCGGTTTGCAGCGCGGCCTTGAAGGCATGGGCATTCGGGCCCTTCTGCACTTCGTAGTAGAGATAGACGCGCTGGTTCGGGACCTTGCCGCGCAGGCGGATGCGGTGGCCGAGTTGTGCGGGATCGGGCAGGTCCAGTTCCTTGTCGCGCGGCCATTCGGGCAACATGGAACAGGTCAGCACATCAAAACCGCAGCCGTGTTTCCAGTAGCCGTACACAAGCTCGGGGCCGAACTGGTAGAAGCCGTGTGCGAAGAAATTGTTGCCGGGCGCGCAGGCAGCAAGGATGCCGCCGGGCGCCAGCATCGCGTTGATGTTTGCCATGCAGGTGGCGACGTCGAAGACGTGCTCGGTGGTCCCGCCGTCGTAGATCAGCGCGTATTTCTTCTTCAGCTTCGCGGGCACCTTGTCGTTCAGGTCGTGCAGGACCGTGGCGCCCTCGAAATCGGACAGATCCATCGCGGAGACGGCATCGAAGCCCAGCGCGCGAAAGAAGGTCTCGGTATAGCCGTCGTCCTGCTGAAGGTCGGCGAACGTCAGGTCCATGCCTTCCTCGGCCATCAGGGTATCGAGCGCAGGGCGAAGGCGGTCGCGCACCTGCATCCGGTGCCGGCCAAGCATCAACACCTCGCCCGAAGGCGGCACGCGGCGCGACAGCTGGATCAGCTTGCGTGCGGCTGCGTAGTCGATGCCCAAGACCCGTTACCTCCGTTTACCCTTACCAGCGCGCGTAGGCGCCGCCGAATGCTTCGAACTTTGCCAGAAAGGCGACAATGACCACCCACGCCAGCGACATCGGCAAGAAGACCTTCCAGCCCAGTCGCATAAGTTGATCGTAGCGGTAGCGCGGCACGATCGCCTTCACCATGGCAAATAGGAAAAAGAAGAAAGCCATCTTCGCCACCATCCACAGCGCGCCGTCAGGGAGGCCGGGAATGGGCGACAGCCAGCCGCCGAAGAACAGGAGCGTGATGAGCGCGCACATAAGGAAGATGGCGATGTATTCGCCCGCCATGAACAGCAGGAAGGGAGTGGAGGAGTATTCCACCTGGTAGCCCGCGACCAGTTCAGATTCCGCCTCTGGCAGGTCGAACGGGGGGCGATTGGTCTCTGCTAGGGTCGAGATGAAGAACAGCGCCACCATCGGCAGATGCGGCAGCCAGTACCAGTTGAACAGACCCAGGTCGCCGTCTTGTGCGCGGACGATGTCGCCGAAGTTCAGGCTTCCCGTCGAAAGGATCACCCCGATGATGATAAGTCCGATCGAGACCTCGTAGGAGATCATCTGCGCTGCCGACCGCAGCGAGCCGAGGAACGGGTATTTCGAGTTCGACGCCCAGCCGCCCATGATGACGCCGTAGACCTCGAGCGAGGAGATCGCGAAGACGTAGAGGATCGCCACGTTGATGTCGGCCAGCACCCAGCGGTCGTTGAACGGGATCACCGCCCAGGCGACCATCGCCAGCACGAAGGAGATCATCGGCGCCATCAGGAAGACCGTCCGGTCGGACCCCGCGGGAATGACGATTTCTTTGACCACGTACTTGAGCGCGTCGGCCACCGTCTGGAGCAGACCGAACGCACCCACCACGTTCGGGCCCCTGCGCATCTGCACGGCCGCCCAGATCTTGCGGTCGCCGTAGACGAGGAACAGAAGCGAGATCATCACAAAGCCGATCACCAGGAGGCACTGAGCCGCGACGATCAGGGCAATGCCCGCGTTGGTGGTGAAAAAGTCAGACATGATCCCTCATACCGTCGGTATGCCCGTCTCCTGGCAGCTGGCTACTGTGACCTCTGCGTCGATGGTCTTCACGCCATCCGGCAGGGCCGGCGAAATGGTGTAAACCGCATCTCCCTGCCAGATGCCACCCTCTTCGTATACATTCGTGCGCACGTGTCGCGCGAAGCCGTACCCGCGGATCAACGCATACTGCGCCGCGGCGCATTCTGCATAATCCGCAACCTGATCCCGGCTGGATGCCGTCCCGACGCGCACAAGGAAATTCACAAGGTCGCCTTCCAGCAGGCGGGTCTCGACCCCGAGGTATGAAGGCGGCGGCGAATCCTTTGACACGGCACCGTCTTCGGCGCAGCTCGCCAGAACCGCGAGAGCGGAAAGACCGGTACAAAGTGCGCGCTTGCGTGTCATTCGAAGCGCCGCTCCTACTCAGCGGCCAACTGGGTGGCCGACCGTGCCAGCGCCGCGGCGGAAAGCTCTGCCATCAGCGCAGAGGCCCGGGCGATCGGATTGGTCAGGTAGAAATCAGCGACAGCGTTGCCGAAGTCCTCCGTCGACATCTTGCCCGGCTCGATCGGCCGCCAGGTGTTTTCCGGCACCCGGTCGATGCTGCCCAAGTGCGGAACGTCCGCGACAAGCGAGGCACGCAACTGAGCCAGACTGTCATAGGCAAGCGGGACCCCCATCTCGCCAGACACGGCGCGCAGGATGGCCCAGTTTTCCTTGGCCTCGCCCGGTGGGAACGACGCGCGCAGCGCCAACTGCGGTCGGCCTTCGGTGTTGACGAAAAGGCCCTGTTCCTCGGTATAGGCCGCGGCGGGCAGGATGACGTCGGCACGATGCGCGCCTCGGTCGCCGTGGCTGCCCTGATAGATCACGAAAGGGCCATCTGCGATGTCGATCTCGTCCGCGGCAAGGTTCCAGACCACGTCCGCCCCGCCGAGCGCTGCTTCAAGGCCGCCATCTGAGACACAGCCGGCATCCATCGCGCCAACGCGCGCGGCGGCCGTATGCAGGATCAGAAGGCCCGATTTCGTGCTTTCGGCAAGCGCCATCAAGGAAGCGAGGACGGCGTCGCCATCGGGCCGTGTCAGTGCGCCCTGCCCCACCACGATAACCGACGGCTTTTCAGCAACGGACGAATGATCCCGGCCCAGAAGCTCCGTGATCGTGTCCGGACCGGTGCCGAGATGGGCATAATCGTATGTCAGATCAACCTGCGGACCGATCACGCCGACATTGGCACCCGCGAGCCACGCTTTGCGGATCCGCGCATTCAGCACCGGCGCTTCGGCCCTGGGGTTCGCGGCGATCAACATGATTGCCTCAGCCGTGTCGATATCTTCGACCGTCGCCGTCCCGACATAGGCCGAGCGGTTGCCGGCTGGCAGCTTGGCACCGTCCACTCGGCATTCGACCGCCCCGCCTTGCCCTTCGACAAGTTGCTTCAAAGCATAGGCGGCCTCGACCGGGGCAAGATCCCCGACCAGACCTGCAAGCTTCCCCGCCCCCTTTACGGCAGTGGCCACTGCGGAAAGGGCCTCGGGCCATGTGGCTGGGCGAAGCTTTCCGTTCTCGCGAATGTACGGCCTGTCCAGGCGCTGGCGGCGCAGTCCATCCCAGACATAGCGGGTCTTGTCCGAAATCCATTCCTCGTTCACGCCGTCATGGTTGCGTGGCAGGATGCGCATTACCTCTCGGCCCTTGGTATCGACGCGGATGTTGGAACCGAGCGCATCCATTACGTCGACAGACTCGGTCTTTGTCAGCTCCCATGGGCGCGCAGTGAAAGAGTACGGCTTGGAGGTCAGCGCCCCGACCGGGCAAAGGTCGACAATGTTGCCCTGCAGCTCGGATTCCAGCATCTGCCCGAGATAGCTGGTGATCTCGGCATCCTCGCCCCGGCCGGTCTGGCCCAGTTCGGGCATCCCCGCGACCTCGGTAATGAAGCGCACGCAACGAGTGCAGGAAATGCAACGCGTCATGGCAGTGCCGACAAGGGGTCCAAGGTCCATATTGTCGACCGCGCGCTTGGGCTCGCGATAACGGCTGAAATCGACCCCATACGCCATCGCCTGGTCCTGCAGGTCGCATTCGCCACCCTGGTCGCAGATCGGGCAATCCAGCGGGTGGTTGATGAGCAGGAACTCCATCACCCCCTCGCGGGCCTTCTTGACCATGGGGCTGTTGGTCTTGACCACCGGCGGCTTGCCTTCGGGGCCGGGGCGCAGATCTCGCACCTGCATCGCACAGGAGGCTGCCGGCTTTGGCGGGCCGCCGACGACCTCTACCAGACACATGCGGCAATTTCCGGCGATCGACAGCCGTTCGTGGTAACAGAAGCGCGGGATCTCGATACCGGCCTGTTCGCACGCCTGGATCAGCGTCATGGCCGGATCGCACTCGATCTCTTGCCCGTCGATGATGATTTTTCTCAGATCGCTCATGCAAGTGTCCCCGTTTGCGCATTGGCGCGCAGGTATTCAAAATCGAAGGCCGCGTCGGACGGCCCGGTGGCGCGCAGGTGGTTCAGCCGGTCGAGCCCTTCGGCAAAGCCGGGGACGTGCCCGGCGTGTACCGGCCAGATGACATAGGTGCGGTCAGGCTGCGGACGGAACCATTCGGCGCGGCGTTTCAGGAAGGCCCCATGAACGGTGCGCATCACGAAATCTTCCAGCGCCGCGGCGCTTTCCCAGACCGAAAGGGTGGCCAGCGCGCAGGGATCGCCGTCGTACAGGCGGATCCCCTCGGCGGCTAGGGCCACGGCCTCGTCCTGGCAGCGCCATACGAACCCCGGAGACCGGTCGGCCACGGCGTTCACGCGCGCGGTATTGTCGGTGAACCCGGCGCTGCGCCGGTCGTGCAGCGGGTGCCACAACTGGCCGATGTTCATCTGGGCAACATGCATGTTCATGACCGCGCCAGCACCTGCACACGGGCGAAACCAGCCCCCGGGAAGGCATCTGATTGCATCGCTGGTCCGGGGCGGACTGCCATTGTCCTGTCTCCGTTCATAGTCAGGCGCGCTGCGTACAGCGGCCTGTCATCGTGATCGTGTCACCAATCAGCCTGACCTGATCGACGGGTAGGTCGGGCCCAAGCGTCCAGACGGTGTCTGAACCGCCAAAGGTTTGCAGACAGTACTTGGTTGCCTCGTATCGACCTGCCTCTTGCGCTGCGGCCACGTTGGCCGAGGCAGGGGAGATCACGATGGTGAAATCGCGCGGGTTGTCCCTTGTCGATGTCAGCTTTGCCGAAAAACGCAGCCCATCGAATTCGGGCTTGCGCGGGTCGTTCTGTCGCGGGCCGCAGGCGGAAAGACTTGACCCCAGCAGCACCACCATAGCCAGCGCCGCGCTCCTTCTCAGGAAACGATCGCGCCGCCAGGAGGCCATGGTCGGATGTACGCCGCGCGGCTGCATGACTCACTCCGCCGCGACAGCGCTCACTCGGCCGGTCCGCTTTGCCTTGATCCGATCCTCGATCTCGTCTCTGAAGTGACGGATCAGGCCCTGGATCGGCCAGGCCGCGGCATCGCCCAGAGCGCAGATTGTATGGCCCTCGACCTGCTTGGTGACGTCAAGCAGCATATCGATTTCCTCGACCTCGGCCTCGCCGGTCACCAGACGATCCATGACGCGCATCATCCAGCCCGTGCCTTCTCGGCAAGGCGTGCATTGGCCGCAGCTTTCGTGCTTGTAGAACTTTGACAGCCGCCAGATTGCCTTGATGATATCGGTGGACTGGTCCATCACGATTACTGCCGCGGTGCCGAGACCGGAGCGCTGTTCGCGAAGCCAGTCGAAATCCATTATGCCTTCGCGGATCACATCCGCGGGCAGGCATGGCACCGACGATCCACCGGGGATGACGGCCTTCAGGTTGCTCCACCCCCCGCGCACACCGCCACAATGCCGGTCGATCAGTTCTTCGAAGGTGATCGACATCGCCTCTTCGACGACACAGGGCGCGTTGACATGGCCCGAGACCGCGAAAAGCTTTGTCCCGGTGTTGTTCGGGCGCCCGAAGCCGGCGAACCATTCGGGCCCGCGGCGCAAAATGGTCGGGACAACGGCAATCGATTCCACGTTGTTTACCGTCGTTGGGCAGCCATAAAGCCCCGCGCCGGCCGGGAAAGGCGGCTTCATCCGAGGCATGCCCTTGCGCCCTTCAAGGCTTTCCAGCAGCGCAGTTTCCTCGCCGCAGATATAGGCGCCCGCGCCGTGATGCAGGTAAAGGTCGAAATCCCAGCCGGAACCGGCCGCATTCTTGCCCAGCAGGCCTGCATCATAGGCTTCGTCGATGGCCGCCTGAAGCGCCTCGCGCTCGCGGATGTATTCGCCGCGGATATAGATGTATGAGGCATGGGCGCCCATTGCGAAGGACGCGATAAGGCACCCTTCGACCAGCGTGTGCGGGTCATGGCGCATGATCTCACGGTCCTTGCAGGTACCCGGCTCGGATTCGTCGGCATTGACAACCAGGTATGCCGGGCGACCGTCAGATTCCTTGGGCATGAAGGACCATTTCAAACCGGTCGGAAACCCGGCCCCACCGCGGCCGCGCAGACCCGAACCCTTCATCTGGTCGATGATCCAGTCACGTCCTTTCTTGACGATGTCTGCGGTGCCGTCCCAATGCCCGCGCGCCCGGGCGCCAGCCAGCGTCCGGTCGTGCATCCCGTATAGGTTGGTGAAGATTCGGTCCTGGTCGTTCAGCATCGCCCTGCCTCAGTTGTCCCGGCGCTTGCGCCAGATCTGCCACGTGACGACAAAGGCCCAGAAGAAGGATCCCAACGCAAGCAGGTCGAAGAGGAACACATAACGGGGCTCCAGCCCCAATTCCCCGCCGACCCACTGGGCCGCCATCCATACGAGCATGGTCACGGCAATTACCAGCGCTACGATGCGCGCCTGCCGTGCTGTGCGTCGATCCTGATCGGTACCGTCTGTCATCACAGTCTCAGTAAACGTCCCCGTCCTTGACGCGGTTGGAGAATTCCGTCGCACCACCAGACGCCAGCGTCCTTGCCTGGGTGACCCAAGCGTCGCGGCTGGCGCGGCCCTTGAAGCCTTCAAGATTCTGGTCGACCCAGGCCAGTTCTCTTTCCGTCCAGCCTGCGATCTGGTCGAAATGGAAGATCCCCATGCCGTGGAGCATCTTTTCGAGTTTCGGACCGACACCCTTGATCTGCTTCAGGTCGTCCGGGGAGCCCTCTCTGGCAGCGTCGAGCATCTTTGGCTTGTCAGAATCGCTTGGGGTCGATGCCGCGGCGGGTACCTCGGCGGATATTGTGTCTGCAACGGGCGCGGGTGCAGGTGCAGCTTCGGGCTCAGGTTCGGGCGCCGCCACCGGTTCAGGCGCCGGTGCGGCCGGCGGAGCGGGTGCCGCGGCTGCGACCGGTGCCGGCTCTGCCGCAGGCGAGACCGCAGCTTGTGCGTGATCGTCGGCAGGAGCCTCCGACGCTTCCGGGGCCTTGCTGTGAAAGCCCATCAGCAGAACGATCGCCACTACGATTGCCAGCAACAGCGCCACGAAGAAGGCAGGCGAAAACGCCCAGCCTCCAAGCGCCATGAGCGCCACAAAAGCAACGAGCCCCACCGCGCCGGCGAGGGCGCCAACCATTATCATGGTGCCCTGGTTCTGTTTGGAATTCATCGTTCCTGTCTCCTCAATCCGCCAGAGTACGTTTCCGCCCTCAATACTTAGCGCGTTTCGAGAACTCTGTCTCCTGCCCGGATGCGAGGAGTTTCGCCTGCGCAACCCAGTCGTCACGCGTCACACGGCCCTTGAAACCTTCCAGGTTTTCATCCACCCAGGCGACCTCTTCCGGGGTCCAGGCCGCGATCTGGTCGAAGTGGTAGAAGCCCAGCCTGTGCAGCAGGTCCTCCAGCTTCGGACCGACCCCCTTGATCATCTTCAAATCATCCGCGCCTGTGTCCCGCGGGGCATCGAGCGAGGCGGGGCGTGCCTGCACAACAACGGCGGCGGATTCCGCGGCAGGTGGGGTCGGTTCCGGAGTGGCGTGTGCGGCTGTTTCCGTTCCGCGCCAAGGGGTCGAGAGCGGCACTTCGGTACCGTCGATGCGCTTCACCGTATCGCCAAGATCGACTGCACGCTGCACGCTCGCATTATATTTGGTGTGTCCGGAATCATAGGTCTCAAGACTGGTCAGCCCGGTCAGTGGCTCAGATGAAAAGCGCACGTTCTGCGGCCCCGGAATCGGGACTTCACCCCTCGCAAGTGCATCGAGTAGCGCTGCAAGGCTCTCGGTCGTCAGATCCTCGAAATAGTCTTTCCCGATCTGGGCCATTGGCGCATTGGCACACGCCCCGAGGCATTCGACCTCCTCCCAGCTGAACCTGCCGTCCTCGGAAAGCTGGTGTGCACGCGGGGCGATCTTTTCGCGGCAGACGGCGATCAGGTCTTCCGCTCCGCAGATCATGCAAGAGGTCGTGCCGCAGACCTGAACATGCGCCACGCTGCCAACGGGCTGCAGCTGGAACATGAAGTAGAAGGTCGCCACCTCAAGCGCCCGGATGTACGCCATGTCCAGCATGTCCGCCACGTACTCGATCGCGGGACGGGTCAACCAACCGTGCTGCTCCTGTGCACGCCACAGAAGGGGGATGATAGCGCTGGCCTGCCTGCCCTCGGGATATTTCGATATCTGCGCCTCGGCCCAGGCCTGATTGGCGGGCGTGAAGGCGAAGCTTTCGGGCTGGTCCGGGTGAAGGCGGCGGAGCATGGTCTAACGTTCCAACGTCTGTGTTTCAGTAGCGCCGCCGAAGCGGCTGCGATTAAGGCGTCCTGCCCCCGTCATCCGGGGGCAGTCCCGAGGTCCAGGACCTGCACGGTGCTTGCTGCCCCGGGCGCGCATAGCCCGGCTATAAGGCGCACACCCTTTCCGTCGTCGGCCCGCTCGGCACGACCCGTGGCCAACGACTGCCCTGCGATATCAAGCAGTTGCTGCCGCGTCAGGCCAGCCTGGAATTCCACGGTGCGGAAATCGGCATCGGTGATCAGGGTGCAGCCAATGGTGGCGACGGCCTCTTCAAAGAAGGTTACGTCGTCAATGGTCGAGCCCTCGGGCGGCGTGACGCAGGCGGCCAGCGCGGCCAGTGGCAAGAAAAACTGCAGACGGCGTATCATTGAGCGGCTCCGTACATCAGGGCGGCGCCAACAACGGCGGCACCCACCAGCGAAGCAATGCCGGATGCGGTGTGTTTCACATGGGGATGGTCAGCACGGGCGTATATCGCACCGTCGGCAAGGCCCATGAAGGCGAAAGCGAGAAACAGTGCCAGCAACATGCGCAGATCGCCCCAGGCCAGAGCGGCGAGCGTGAGTGCCGCGAAAGCCACATAGCGGTCGGCCAGCACGAGTGGCAACTGGGCCGGACGATGCGTCAGCCGTGCCAAGCCACGATGCGGATCGCGGGTCACGACTGCCGCAAGAAGCGTCAGGACCACGACTGCCAGGCCACCGCAGAACAGCGCGAGCCACGTCAACGTCATGCCACCCCCCGTGAAACCGTAATGTACCTGGCGTCCGTCATTTGGTGTCCGTTCCAGCGCCGCGTGTCCGGCTTGTGTTTCGGTTTCAGGCCCCCGGGGGCGTCTATTGGCAATCGACCAGCGTCACCGACTGCCTGTCGGCGGCCAGCGTGATGTAGGCGGGGTCACGCATTGCCGCCTCCACGGTCTCTTCCAACCGTTCGAGATTGCGTTGCACAAGGCCCACGGCATGGTTCGCCTTCTTGTAAACCTCGTCATCAGAAGTGGTGTCCACCTCGTCCGCGAAGGCGCCGCGTTCCGAGGCCTTGTCGTTGGGTGCATCAAACATGTACGACAACAGCAGGTCGCGGATGTCCGCCGGGATATCCATGCCGTCCATCATCGCACCATAAACGGCGTCCTGAAGCCATCTTTCTCCGCCGTTCGCTTCGACCGTGGCAAGCGATAGGCTGCAGGCCTCGCCGTGGTCGCGCATCACCTTGTCCAGCCCCTGCATCGCCGCGGGCGCGATCTGGTCGTCGGTCATCAGACCGAAGGCCACGGCCGCCTGTTCAAGCGCAATCACCCGGTCAAGAAGCGCGGAGGCCTCTGCCGCAGCAGCATCGGCGGCGAGGTAAGGCGCCAGCCTGTCGCGAAGCGACCGAACCTCTGCCTGCAGCGCAGCGATCTCGGCAGCGGCGGCGTCGGCCTCGGCCGCATTGGCACGAGCCGTCGCCTGATCCAGAGCCGCGGTGTCCGCGTCGCGGGCAGACTGCGCTGCAGCGGCCGCGCCATCGGTCACGATCGGGGTGCATGTGCCCAGCCGTGCCGTGTCTTGTAACTTCTCCAGCGTGCAGAGAAAGGGTGCGCCACCGCTGGTCACAAGCGCAGATCCTTCCGCCAGACCCGTCACCTCGAACGGAAGTGCGGGATCGAACTCGGGCAGAGTTTGCGCAACGAGCGGGCCGCCGATAACGCCGGCAATCAATACGGGAACTAGGTGCCTCACCTGTCGATCTCTCCAAAAACGACGTCCATTGTGCCGATGATGGCGGCTACGTCAGCCAACTGGTGGCCAGTAGCGACATGGTCCATCGCCTGAAGATGCAGGAAGCCCGGCGCGCGCAACTTGGCGCGATAAGGGCGATTGGAGCCGTCGGCCACCAGATAGACGCCGAATTCCCCCTTTGGGGCCTCAACGGCGGCATAAACCTCTCCTTCGGGGACGTGAAACCCTTCGGTGTAGAGCTTGAAGTGATGGATAAGCGCTTCCATCGAGGTCTTCATCTCTGCCCGAGGCGGCGGCGTGATCTTTCCACGTGCAAGCACGTCACCCTTGTTCTCGGGCTGGAGCAGCTTTTCGCAGGCCTGCTTGATGATCTTCAGGCTTTCGCGCATCTCGGCCATTCGGACGAGGTAGCGATCATAGCAATCGCCGTTCTTGCCCACGGCCACCATAAAGTCGAATTCGTCATAGCATTCATACGGTTGAGATCTGCGCAGGTCCCACGCAAGGCCCGACCCCCGGACCATGACGCCAGAAAAACCCCAATCGAGGATTTCCTGCTCGGTGACGACGCCGATGTCGCAGTTGCGCTGCTTGAAAATGCGGTTCTCGGTCAGCAGACCGTCGATGTCGTCCAGAACACGGGGAAAGTCGTCGGCCCATGTGTCGATGTCTTCGATCAGACCGTCAGGCAGGTCCTGGTGCACGCCGCCGGGGCGGAAATAGGCCGCGTGCAGGCGGGCGCCGCAGGCCCGCTCGTAGAACACCATCAGTTTCTCACGTTCCTCGAAGCCCCAGAGCGGCGGCGTAAGCGCCCCGACATCCATCGCCTGCGTGGTCACGTTCAAAAGGTGATTCAGGATCCTCCCGATCTCGGAGTAGAGCACCCGGATCAGCGATGCGCGGCGCGGCACCTCTACGCCGGTAAGCTTTTCGATGGCCAGACACCAGGCGTGTTCCTGGTTCATTGGCGCCACATAATCCAGCCGGTCCAGATAGGGCAGGTTCTGCAGATACGTGCGGCTTTCCATCAGTTTTTCGGTGCCGCGGTGCAATAGCCCGATATGCGGGTCGCAACGTTCCACGATCTCGCCGTCAAGCTCCAGCACAAGGCGAAGCACACCGTGCGCCGCCGGGTGCTGGGGGCCGAAATTGATGTTGAAGTTACGTATCTTCTGTTCGCCGGTCAGCGCATCTTCGAAGCCTTTGGAGCCGTCCATCATCTCGTCTCCATGTGGTTTGTGCCGGAACGTGCGGCGACAAGTCTGCCGATGCCCCAGGGCACGATCGCGAACGGACGGACCGCCGCAGGCAAGGTGCCCCCAAGCAGCGGCCTCATGCCTTCTCTTCCGTCTTTTCGTCGCCGGGCAAAATGTACTCGGCGCCCTCCCATGGCGACATGAAATCGAATTGGCGATATTCCTGCACCAGTTTCACCGGCTCATAGACGACACGCTTCTGCGCCTCGTCATAGCGCACCTCGGTGTAGCCCGTTGTCGGGAAGTCCTTGCGAAGGGGATAACCGCGAAAGCCGTAGTCCGTGAGGATGCGCCGCAGGTCAGGGTGGCCGGTGAAAAGGATCCCGAACATGTCGAACACCTCGCGTTCGAACCAGTTGGCCGAAGGGTGCACCCCGGCAATAGAGGCCACTGGATCCTGCTCGCGCACCGCCATCTTCACGCGGACGCGTTGGTTCTGGTACATGGACAGAAAGTGATAGACGACGTCGAAGCGCGCCTCTCGCGCTGGGTGGTCCACCGCGGTGATATCGACCAGCGTCGAGAACCGGCACGTTCCATCCGTCTTGAGAAATTCGACAAATGTGGTCAGCGAGGACGGAGCGATGTGCACCGTAAGCTCACCATGATCCACCCCCCAGCCAAGGACGCAGTCTGGTCTCTTCGCCTCGATGTGGGCGCCAAGTTCACGCAGCGAGTCGGACATGCGTCTACCTCGTGATAGTCCCGGTGCGGCGGATCTTCCGCTGCAACTGCAGGATGCCGTAGAGCAGGGCCTCTGCCGTCGGCGGGCACCCCGGGACATAGATGTCGACCGGAACAATCCGGTCGCAGCCCCGCACGACCGAGTAGGAGTAATGATAATAGCCACCGCCATTGGCGCAGCTGCCCATCGAGATCACGTAGCGCGGTTCGGGCATCTGATCATAGACCTTGCGCAGCGCCGGGGCCATCTTGTTGGTCAGGGTGCCCGCAACGATCATCACGTCGGATTGGCGCGGGCTGGCGCGCGGCGCAATTCCGAAGCGTTCGGCATCATATCTCGGCATGGACGTGTGCATCATCTCGACTGCGCAGCAGGCCAGGCCGAAGGTCATCCAGTGCAGGCTGCCGGTACGCGCCCAGTTGATGATGTCCTCTGTCGAGGTGACGAGGAACCCCTTGTCCTGAAGCTCGCGGTTGAGCGCCTGAGTCGCGACCTCGCGGTCGGGGCCGGCGTCGTTGACGGCGGTGCTTACTCCCATTCCAGCGCTCCCTTCTTCCACTCGTAGGCGAAGCCAACCGTGAGTACCGCAAGAAAGACCATCATGGACCAAAACGCCGCCATCGAGATGTCACCAAAAGCCACCGCCCATGGGAATAGAAACGCGATTTCGAGGTCGAAGATGATGAACAGGATCGAGACGAGATAGAAACGCACGTCGAACTTCATCCTGGCGTCGTCAAAGGCGTTGAAGCCGCATTCGTATGCCGAAACCTTTTCGGGATCTGGATTCCGCACGGCGACTATGGCCGCAGCAAGGATCAGCACCAGACCCAGCGCGATGGCAAGGCCAAGAAATATCAGTATCGGCAGGTAGTCCCTGAGCAGGTCGTCCACGTTTCAGGCTCCTTCTCCCGCGTCTTGCGCGCGGCTTTCGGTTGGCTGAGTAGACCGTAAGCCCGCGCCGGGGACCGGTCAACAGACCCGGCTGTGATGTGAACGGCCGACCCTGCGCGCGGCCGCTTGTATACCTTTGCGCGCAAGGGTCCAGCCCCGATTTCGCAACTGCGGCATTCGCACACCGAATCTAAGACGGCAGCACCCCGCTGAACCCGGATCAGCCCCCGATGACAACCACAAGCCCGGACAGGAACATGCCAATGCCTACAGGTCCCCAAAGCAACCTTTCAGGCCTTGAAGGCGTGATGAGGTTGGCAACCATCGTCATCGCGGTCAACGCCAGCGCCAGCCACCCGGCCCAAGGAGCAAGACCCAGTTCAAGAACGCCGCCACGGCCCATCATTGTCAGCGCCATCGCCGCCAGAAGCGCCGCTTGGACGACTGCCCCCTTGCGAAGACGCGGAGGCAACCGGCCCGGGTGTGCACCGCCGAGCGTCAGGTGCCCCCAGGGCGCGCCAGCCGCAAGCCCCAGCTGCATCCCGAATGGCGCGGCGGCCAGAACAGAATAGAGGATGGCCGCCGGAGCGATCAGGCTTTCCATGAAGGCGATCTCCTTTCGAAGAAGGCGGCTATTCCCTCAGCCGCCTCGGGATTCTCCCAGCGGGCTACAAGCGCAGCGATGGTCTCGTCTATGACCGATGCGTCGATGCGGGGCCCCAAAGCACGAACCAGCGCCTTGGCTTCGGCGACGGCGCCCGGGGCGCAGGCGAGATATGGCAAGACCTCGTCCTCGACAGCCTCATCAAGGTCGGCGGGCGCGACAACGCGTGCCAGGATACCAAGCTTGGCAGCCTCGTCAGCGCCAAAACGTCTGCCCGACATGAAGACGCGCCGCGCGAGCGCCTCTCCCATGCGCGCAACGACATAGGGCCCAATCGTCGCGGGGATCAGGCCCAGCCGTGTTTCTGTCAGACCGAACCGTGCCCCCTCTACCCCGATAGCGATGTCGCAGACGCAAGCCATTCCGACGCCGCCCCCAAAGGCCTGCCCCTGCACACGGCCGATTACCGGCTTTGGCAAAGTGTTTATTGCATGAAGCATACCTGCCAGCTTCCGCGCCCCCGCTGCACGGGTGCCCGCATCGGCGCGTTGCTGTTCGCGCATCCAGGCCAGATCGCCCCCGGCACAAAAACTCTCGCCAGCGCCGGTTAGCACCAGCACACGGACGCCGCTATCAGCGCCGATGCGGTCTACCGCTTCAGTGATCTCCTCGATCATGGTCGAGGACAGCGCATTGTGGCGCTCCGGTCTGTGCAATGTCAGGGTGGCGACCCCGCGCTCATCGGTGCTTAGTCTTATCGTTTCCATGCTTGCCGTCTTGGTCCTCCGTTCCGCCGGGCGCAAGGATTTTGCCGATCTATCGCAGGCGGCCCTTCCCCGTCATGCCCGCAGGGTCCGGGCCAACTCTGACGCCCGGTCCAGCACTTTGGGATCAAGCCCCGTTTCCAGCCCAAGCGCCGACATCCGCTTCGCCACAGCGCCGGTTGCGACATTGCCTGCGGCGCCCGGCGCATAGGGGCAGCCGCCCAATCCCCCGATCGACGCATCGAAGACACGCAGGCCCCGTGAAAGGGCAACTTCGATGTTTTCGAGCGCCCGCCCTGAAGTGTCGTGGAAATGGCCAGCCAGCACATCCGGTGGCAAAGCATCGAGTACGGCATCAAGCATCGCGCCCACGGCAGCCGGTTCTGCCCGTCCGACGGTATCGCCCAAAGAGATCTCGTAACAGCCGAGGGCCGCCATCGCGGAGGCAACTTCGGCGACCTTCCGGGGCGAGGTCACACCGTCATAGGGGCAATCGATCACACAAGAGACATATCCGCGAACTTTCATTTTCGCCGCTTTGGCTGCCTCGACGACAGGACGAAACTGGCTCAGGCTTTCCTCGATCGAACAATTGATATTGGCGCGAGAGAAACCTTCCGAAGCCGATCCAAAGATCGCCACTTCGTCCGCGGCGGCGGCGATCGCGCCCTCAAGTCCACGCATGTTCGGCGTCAGCGCGGCATACGACACCCCGGGCGCGCGCGCGATGCCCGACAGCACCTCGGCGCTATCCGCCATCTGCGGGACCCATTTGGGGCTGACGAAGCTTGCAACCTCGATTCGTCGAAACCCGGCCTGGGACAAGAGATCCACCAGGGCGATCTTGTCTTCTGTGGAAATCGGACGAGGCTCGTTCTGCAGTCCATCACGCGGGCCGACCTCGAAAATCTCTGCCCGGTCACCCATCCCGACTTGTCTCCCAAGGCGGGTAGAATTGCAGGGGATACAGGCGCGTCGCGCCTGGCGGTGGCAGCGACGCCTCAAAGGCCGGGCGAGAAGTGACCCGCAGGTACCAAGCCTCCAGCTGAACAAAAGGTTCGATACGTGCAAAATGGCGTGCCAGGTAGATCGCCTGCGCCACGCCGATATCCGCAGCGGAAAACCCGCTGTCGAGAAGGTACTCTCGATCCTTCAGTCGATTGTCGACTGCACCGAAGCACTTCTCAAGGCGCCGCGCCTCGATCTGCATGATGATCGGGGAACGCATCTTGTCCTCGTAGAGAACGATGTGCTGTTGCGTCAGGGCAGCGGCATGCTGACTGATCGATTCCGCGAAATGGAGCCAGACCAACCAATCCGCCCAGTCCGGGTCGTCTGGGAAGCGCCCCAGACCGGAAGCCGGGTAGCGATTGCAAAGGACTTCCGCGATAGCGCCACTTTCCCAGATTGTGCGTCCGTCGATCTCGAGCGCGGGCACGCGACCGGCTGGATTGACCGCAAGATATTCAGGTGATCTCAGAGTTTTATCAAAGGGATGAACGACAACATTGAAGTCTGCTCCAATCTCATGAAGCAGCCAAAGCGTTCGCATGGAACGGGTTTCGTGGCAATGATGCAGGCGTATCATTCATCATTCTCGAAGAAGCGAACCAGCGGCGCACCCGATTGAACCAAGTCACCCGGGGCGACAAGAAGCTCGGCTATTTTGCCGTCGCGACCGGCACTCAGGACATGTTCCATTTTCATCGCCTCCAGGGTTGCCAGACGCTGCCCTTGCACGACGGCGTCGCCGGGTGAAACGAAGACGGCCTTGACCACACCCGGCATCGGCGCCTCCACTACGCCAGATGAAACGACGCCACCCGCAACCCGGTCCAACGGATCGAGAATTGTGAACTCCGCTGCGCAATCCCCGAAAATTGCGACAATATCATCAATTCGTTCAACCCGGACGTCACAGCGACAACCATCGATATTCCAATGACTGTCTCGAGTTATCGTCACCGACTGGCCTGCCGTTTCGATGCCAAAGTGTGTCGGCCCCCTTACCGTCACGGCTACTTCGTGGACCGTGTCCGACCTTTTCAGAGCGACCCGCTGTGTCAGCGGCGCCCAGAGGGTGAAGCCCGTTTCCGCGGGCAACGTACCGTCCAGCCCGAGCGCCGCCACGGCAGCAAGGCCAAGGGGGCCGGCACCCGGAGAACTGACTGCGGAAAGCGCGTCTAGGTCACGCCCGATCAGGCCCGTGTCGACATCTCCCGCACGAAATCCATCATGGCGGACCAAAGCACTTAGGAATGCAAGGTTTGTGATAGTACCCGCCACTTCGGTATGCACGAGTGTCCGGTTCATCTGGGCGATAGCCATAGCGCGGGTTGGCCCGTGCACGATCAGTTTCGCGATCATTGGATCGTAGTAGGGGTGGATCGTGTCACCCGCCCGCACCCCACTGTCGGCCCGCGCGTAATGCGGGAAGGCCAAATGCTTCAACCTGCCGGTGGCAGGCAGGAACCCCCTGGAGACATCCTCGGCATAGAGCCGCGCCTCGATGGCATGGCCTGTGAGGCGGATATCATCCTGCCCGCATGGTAGTGCTTCGCCAGATGCAACACGCAACTGCCATTCGACAAGGTCGATTCCCGTCACCGCCTCCGTTACCGGGTGTTCCACTTGCAGGCGCGTGTTCATCTCCATGAACCAGAAGCCATCCTCACGAAGTCCGCGTGATCCATCGACGATGAATTCGACCGTGCCGGCACCAGCGTATCCGATAGCCTGAGCCGCACGTGTTGCCGCGACGCCCATGGCCGCGCGCATCCGCGGCGTCATACCAGGAGCCGGAGCTTCTTCGATGACCTTCTGGTGACGACGCTGAAGGGAGCAGTCGCGCTCGAACAAGTGGACTGCTCTTTGGCCGTCGCCGAAAACCTGAACTTCTATATGGCGCGGCCTTTCGATGTATTTTTCGATCAGCACAGCCGCATTCCCGAAAGCGGACCGGGCTTCGGACCGAGCCGATGCCAGCGCGTCAAGGAAGTCGGCCGGAGCTTCAACCCTGCGCATTCCCTTGCCACCGCCACCGGCGACAGCCTTGATCAAGACGGGGTAGCCTATGGCATCCGCCGCGCCCGACAAGTGCTCGTCATCCTGGATTTCGCCGTGATAGCCCGGAACCACGGGCACGCCTTCACGCTCCATAAGCGCCTTGGCAGCGTCCTTGAGGCCCATGGCCCGGATCGCGTCGGCCGACGGCCCGATGAATGTCAGACCCGCGGCATTTGTCTGCGTGACGAAATCGGGGTTTTCAGACAAAAAGCCATAGCCCGGGTGGATGGCCTCGGCGCCGGTGTCCAGCGCGGCGCGAATGATGCGATCCCCGCACAGGTAGCTCTCGGCCGGAGCGGGCGGCCCGATGTGAACCGCTTCATCCGCCATCTCCACATGAAGCGACGAGGCATCGGCATCGGAGTATACTGCGACGGCAGAGATCCCCAGCCGATGGGCCGTGCGGATCACCCGGCAGGCGATCTCGCCGCGGTTGGCGATCAGGATCTTCCGGAACATGGCCTGTCCTTTCCTGCGCCGAGCATCACATCCGGAACACGCCGAAGCGTGTTTGCTCGATCGGTGCGTTCAGCGCCGCCGAAAGCGACAGTGCCAGCACCTGACGAGTGCGCCGAGGGTCGACGATTCCGTCATCCCAAAGCCGGGCTGATGCATAAAGCGGGTGCGATTGCCTCTCGAACATTTCCAGCGTGGGGCGCTTGAACGCGGCCTCCTCCTCTGCTGACCAACTGTCTCCGGACCTCTCGATCGCGTCACGTTTCACGGTCGCAAGCACGCCGGCAGCCTGGGGACCGCCCATTACGGAAATCCGGCTGTTCGGCCAGGTCCAGAGAAAGCGCGGCTGATAGGCCCGGCCCGCCATGCCGTAGTTTCCGGCACCAAAACTTCCACCGACGATCAGGGTGACCTTCGGCACCTCGGTGGTGGCCACCGCAGTGACTAGCTTCGCGCCATGGCGGGCGATGCCCTCGTTCTCATACTTCTGCCCCACCATGAAGCCCGTGATGTTCTGCAAAAAGACCAGCGGGATGCGGCGTTGGCTGCACAACTCCACGAAGTGCGCACCCTTCTGCGCACTTTCGCTGAAGAGCACGCCATTGTTGGCGATGATGCCCACGGGACAGCCCATGACATGGGCGAACCCAGTGACCAGTGTTTCGCCAAAGCGCGCCTTGAATTCGTCGAAGCGGCTGCCATCCACGATCCGCGCGATCACCTCTCGGATATCGTAGGGCGTGGTCAGACTTGCAGGGACAATGCCAAGGATTTCCTCGGGGTCGTATGCGGGTTCCTCGGGTTCGCCCCACTGCACCGTGACGGGCCGGGTGCGATTCAGCGCCGCCAATGCGCGGCGGGCAAGGGCAAGCGCGTGCGGGTCATCCTCTGCCAGGTAGTCGGCGACGCCCGAAAGTCGCGTGTGCACGTCGCCCCCGCCCAGATCCTCTGCCGACACGACCTCTCCCGTTGCGGCCCTTACCAGAGGAGGCCCTGCCAGGAAAATCGTCCCCTGATCGCGGACGATGATCGACACATCGGACATGGCGGGTACGTAGGCACCACCGGCCGTGCAACTGCCCATGACAACCGCGATCTGGGGAAGGCCGCGTGCGCTCATGTTCGCTTGATTGTAGAAAATGCGGCCAAAATGGTCTCGGTCCGGAAAAACCTCATCCTGGTTTGGCAGGTTGGCGCCGCCGCTATCCACGAGGTAGACGCACGGCAGCGCGCATTCCGCCGCGATTTCTTGCGCGCGGAGGTGTTTCTTCACGGTCATCGGATAGTAGGTGCCGCCCTTGACCGTAGCGTCGTTGCAGACCACCATCACCTCTTGCCCGTGCACACGGCCCACGCCCGCGATGAGACCGGCACAAGGCGCGGCGCCATCATAGAGCCCATGCGCCGCTGTGGCCCCGATCTCCAGAAAAGGCGATCCTGAGTCGAGAAGGCCAGCAACACGGTCACGTGGCAGCATCTTTCCGCGCGAAATGTGGCGATCGCGAGCTTTGTCGCCCCCCCCGGCGGCGGACAGCGCGGCAGCTTGTGCAATCTGGTCCAGCGCGGCGAGATGGGCGGCGCGGTTCGCGGCGAACTCTTCGGAGCCGGTGAGTATCTGCGAGCGGATGTGGGTCATCGTGTTCGGGGTGGCGCGACTCAACGCGACCAGCCGCTCTCCTCCATCTGCATGTTGCGCAAGGCGTGCTGGTTCAACCGGCATTCGGCCAGGACGCTGGCGTATCCGGTGGTGTCTTTGCTCCCCTCAGCGGCCAAGGCGCACTCGGCCTCGACGTACACGTCCCAAGCACGTGCGGCAGCAACGGCCCCTGGCAAATCACTGGGGTAGCCAAGGAAATTCAGTCGCGACTGCCAATAGTCGGCCTCGCCATTCAGGCATGCCGATTCCACCGGCGTGGCCCAGCCATATCGGCGCAAACAGTCCTCTGCCGCCTTTCCGATACAGGCCATGCGCCCGACGCGATCCGGGGTAGAGCCCAGGCACTCATCCAGCACACTGCCAGAAGGATCGAAGCTGAAATCCTGTGCCGACGCCGACCCGGTCAAAGCGATCAGCACAAGGGCAAAGGCCATGGGCCGCAGAAAAAGGGTCATTCAAGGCTCACATGTTCCAGATAGAGTGCTTGTTCCGCCGTCATCCTAAGCAGACAGCCCAACGCAGCCGGGCCGCCGCCCGTACCGCCGCCCCACCAGCTTCGCTCATAGGCGCAGGTGGCATCTCGAAACGGGATCCAGGCACGTTGCATATCGCGCAGGGCATCAGCCTTGGGCGGCACGCTGGCCATTCCCTGAAATTGCACGTCATCGGCGCGTTCACGCGCCATCAGCCGCTGATAGGCGGTGTTCAGGCGGGCATCCCACCATTGCAATTCGCGGTCGATGCAGCCCCCCATCCCGACGGTGGTGGACCCCATCGGCGTGGCGTCCATACAGCGGTTGGCCGAACTGCCGACGCAGGCGCGCTGCCCTTCGGTGTCCGTACCAGCACGGTCGAGGCACGCCCTGGTATGGCGGATGTCAAAGGAAAGCTCTTGACCAGTGGCAGGCAAGGCGAGCGCCAACAAGACGGCGGCAGCAACCGGAAAGGCGCGTGCGGTCATGGCCCCCTACCCCATCTTCGCCATAAGTTCGCGCCCGATCAGCATGCGCCTGATCTCGGAAGTCCCTGCCCCGATCTCCATCAGCTTGGCGTCGCGCATGAGACGGCTCAGTGGACTGTCGCTTAGAAAGCCCGCGCCGCCCATTGCCTGAACACCCTGCACTGCCATCTCCATGGCCTTTTCGGACGCGTAAAGAACGCAGCCAGCCGCGTCCTGTCGGGTAACCCGCCCCTGGTCACAGGCCTTTGCGACCTCGTAGACATAGGCGCGGCAGGCATTCATCGTCGAATAGATGTCCGCGATCTTGCCCTGCATCAACTGGAAATCCCCGATCCGCTGCCCGAACTGACGTCGTTCGGCCATGTACGGCATGATATTATCCAGAATCGCGGCCATGATCCCGGTGCCGATGCCGGACAACACCACGCGTTCATAATCGAGGCCCGACATCAGCACGCGCACGCCTTTGCCTTCCTCGCCAAGAACGTTCTCGAACGGCACCTCGACATCTTCGAAGACAAGTTCGGCCGTGTTGGATCCGCGCATCCCCATCTTGTCGAAATGGGGTGAGGCGGAAAAACCGGACATGCTTTTCTCAATCAGGAAGGCCGTGATGCCCTTGGAACCCGCATCGGGGTCGGACTTGGCGTAGACCACCAGCGTATCGGCGTCTGGGCCATTGGTGATCCAGTACTTCGTGCCGTTCAGAACGTAGCGGTCGTTCTTCTTTTCAGCCCGCAGCTTCATTCCGACGACGTCCGATCCCGCGCCGGCCTCGGACATCGCCAGCGCCCCAACATGGTCACCGCTGATCAGCCCGGGAAGATATTTCTGCTTCTGAGCCTCGGTTCCGTTCAGGCGGATCTGGTTGACGCATAGGTTGGAATGTGCGCCGTAGGACAACGATACGCTGGCACTGGCGCGAGCGATCTCTTCCACGGCGACCGTGTGAGCCAGATAGCTCATTCCCGCACCGCCGTAGTCCTCTTCGACAGTGATCCCCAACAGCCCGAGATCACCCATTTCGCGCCAGAGCTCGGCGGGAAAGACGTTCGTGTGGTCGATGTCTGCAGCCATTGGGGCAACGCGATCCTGCGCCCAGCGCTGCACCATGTCGCGAAGCTGGGCAATGTCCTCGCCCAGATCGAACGTCATCGAAGCAGTGAACATGGCTCGCCCTCCCGGCTGGTTATTGAACGCTTGTTCATTTTTCTATTCGGCGATGAAGAGCCCGTCAACAACCGCGTGAATGCGGTCTGCGACCTCGGCTACTGTGCGGCGGCCGCTGCCTGCCAAACCGCACCCACCTCGGCGCGGATGATGCGAGCGACCTGCGCACAGTCGTCCAGGCTGAATGTCAGCGGAAGCCGCATGTCGACGAGGCCAGCCAGCACACGGTCGGTCTGCGGCAGCGTGCCAGGCGCGGCGTAGCGCCAATGGGCGTAGCGCGAGGTGAATGCGGCAGGCTCGGCCGCACCAAACCACTTCAACTCGACCCCGCGTGCCTTGCAGCGGGCGACGACTATTTCCACCATCTCGGGCGACCAGCCAGGCAACAGCGCCTGAAATGACGATCCAACGAAACGCTCGGGTGCGGGACGTTCGATGATCCGCAGGCCGGGGGTACCTTGCAGCCCGTCCTCCAGCACCCGATAGCGCTCATTCCACGACTCGCACTGTTCATCGAGCCGGCGAAGCTGCGGGCGCAGGATAGCTGCGCGCAGATTGTCCATTCGGCTGGAGATATTGGGCACGTCGTAGCGGTGACGCTCGAACACCTCGGGTCCCGGCGCCGCAAGATGCCTTTCGTACAGCATGTAGCTGCCCGACAGTAGAATTGCGCGGGCCGCAAGATCTGGATCGTCGGTGACGAGAAATCCGCCCTCGCCCGAGTTCATGTGCTTGTAGGTCTGCGTGGAATAGCAACCGATCACACCGTGCCGCCCAGAGGGAACGCCATTCCACGCCGCACCCATGGTGTGTGCGCAATCTTCGATCACTGGAATGCCCGCGTCCTTGCAGATCGCCATAAGCCGGTCCATGTCGCAGATATGCCCTCTCATGTGGCTTAGAAGAAGGCATTTTGCCCCGCCCGATGCGACCTTCGCGGCCAGGTCGTCGAGATCGATGGTCAGGGCGTCGGTCGTCTCCACAAAGGTCGGGCGCGCGCCAACGCTGGAAATCGCGCCGGGCACTGGCGCCAAAGTAAAAGCATTGGACAGCACGACATCACCCGCACCGACCCCAAGCGCGCGCAGCGCCGTTGCCATGGCCGCGCCGCCAGAGGCATTGGCCAGGCAATATCGCGCACCGGTGTAGGCTGCGAATTCCTGTTCAAGCAGCGCAGCTTCCCCGGCCTCGGAAGGCTTCAGATTGTATCGGTGCAGTCGGCCGTGTCCCAACACCGCCAGCGCAGCGGCCACGCCATCCTCGGGGATCGGCTCCTGCTGGGTGAAAGAGCCTTTGAAGATTTCGTCCATGGCGCACCTCCGCTGCCGATGGTGGGGCGCGAAAAGCCTGTCGTCAATCGCGCCCGAGCAAGCTGACCACCACGCCGGCCAGATCGGCGTAACTGGCAAGATAGGCCTCTGCTTCCAATCGCTCTATTCCACGACCTTCCGGCCCGAACGTGACGAGTACAGCAGGCACGCCTGCTGCGCGCGCCGTCAACCTGTCTGTTTCCGTGTCGCCCACCAGAAGGGAACGGGCAGCCGTTCCGCCTGCCTGTTCGACCGAAGCGAGGTAGGGAAGCGGATCCGGCTTGCGCACCGGAAACGATCCTGCCCCGACAAGCGAAGCAAACAGCTCTCTCACCCCCAGCCGCCGCATCAATGTTTCAGCAAGATCAACGGGCTTATTGGTACAGATTCCAACGGCGACACCCATCGCTCGTATTGTCTCGATCGCGTCGGCCGCACCAGGATAGAGCCGGGTCTCGCGGTCGATCCCGTCGGCGTAATCCGCCAGCAGCGCCTTGTAATCGCGATCCATTGTCTTTGCGTCGGGGGTCAGTTCAAGGCGCTTGTACCCAAGCTGAAGCATGGCACGCCCACCATGGAAGGCCGTCAGCTTGTCGGCGACAGGGTCAAGCGGAGCCGCAAGGCCCGACTTGAGGAACTGAGCATTCGCAGCAGCAAGAAGGTCGGCGCTGGTATCGGCAAGGGTTCCATCCAGATCAAAGATCACTGTGCGCATCATCTCTCCGTAGGCAAGGGCCCGCCGGTCGGCGCGGCGGGACCGGCCGCACCCCATGCTTCACTTGCAGAGTGAGGCGAGTTGGGCAATACCCCGAGACGCCGCAACCCAGAGGAGCCACATGGCAAGCGCTCTTATCGTCCTGGCCGCCGGTCTCGGGACCCGGATGAACTCTGACCACCCAAAAGTGCTGCACGAGGTAGCGGGCCTTCCCCTGTTCGCGCACGCGATTGCGTCCGGGACCACGCTGTCGCCCGACCGCACCGTTCTGGTGGTGGGACACGGAGCCGAGGCAGTCGGCAAAGCCGCAGAAAGGCTGGATCCGGTTCCCGTGCTTGCCGTGCAGAAAGAACGACTTGGCACCGCGCATGCCGTTGCCCAGGCGCGAGAGGCATTGAAGGGATTCCGGGGGGATGTCTTTGTTCTCTACGGCGACACGCCCTTCATCCGACCCGAAACACTTGAACGTATGGCAGATGCGCGCGCCGCCGGTCACGCCGTGGTCGTGCTGGGATTTCGAGCCGCCGATCCCGGGCGCTATGGTCGGCTCGTCATGTCGGGCGGCACGCTGGAGCGGATCGTGGAATTCAAGGACGCGACACCCGAAGAGCGTGCGATCACGCTGTGCAACAGCGGCGTAGTGGCCGCCGATGCAGACGTCATGTTCGACCTTATTGACGCCGTCGGAAACGACAACGCCTCGGGCGAATTCTACCTTACTGACATCGTCGGGATCGCACGGTCGCGTGGACTGCCCGCAACAGCGGTGACCTGTGACGAGTCCGAGACGCTTGGCGTGGACACACGCCAGCGGCTTGCCGAGGCCGAGGCGATCTTTCAGGGGCGCGCCCGCTCCGATGCGCTCGACCTTGGCGTGACCATGACGGCACCGGAAACGGTCTACTTTTCCCATGACACGGTCGTCGGACGCGACGTCGTGATCGAACCGAATGTCGTGTTCGGACCCGGTGTAAGTGTTGAGAGCGGGGCGCGCATCCGGGCGTTCAGCCATCTGGAAGGCTGCCACATCGGCGCGCGGGCGGTAATCGGGCCTTATGCCCGGCTGCGCCCCGGAGCCGAGCTGGGCAATGACACCCGGGTTGGCAACTTCGTAGAAATCAAGAACGCGGTTCTGGGCGACGGCGCCAAGGCAAATCACCTGACATATATCGGCGATGCCGACGTGGGCGCGCGCACCAATATCGGTGCTGGCACTGTTACCTGCAACTACGACGGCGTCTTCAAGCACCGGACGGTTATCGGCGAGGACGCGTTCATCGGATCGGATACGATGCTGGTCGCCCCCGTCACGCTGGGGGACCGGGCGATGACGGCCTCGGGATCAGTCATTACGCGGGACATTCCGGCCGGCGGGCTTGGGCTGGGCCGCGCGGCGCAAGAGACCAAGGATGGCCTTGGCGCGCGCATCATGGACAAACTGCGCGCCCGCAAGGCCGCAAAGTCGGAAGGATAAGTCATGTGCGGAATCGTCGGCATTCTCGGCCAACACGAAGCGTCGCCGATCATGGTAGACGCGCTCCGGCGGCTGGAATATCGGGGCTATGACAGTGCCGGCATCGCCACGGTAAACGATCGCCGCACACTGGACCGGCGCCGCGCCATCGGCAAGCTGGTCAACCTTGCGGACCTGCTGGTACACGAGCCGCTGCCCGGCAAGGCCGGGATCGGACATACCCGTTGGGCCACACATGGCGCACCGACGGAAAGCAATGCCCACCCTCACCGTGCTGGCCGTGTCGCTGTGGTCCACAACGGCATTATCGAAAACTTCCGCGAGCTCAAGGAAGAGTTGTCGAACGCCGGTGCGGAATTCCATACCGATACGGACACCGAAACCGTAGCCGTCCTGGCAGAGCACTTTCTGTCGCAAGGCCTCTCGCCCCGCGACGCCGCAGAGCAGACGATTGCACGCCTGCGCGGTGCCTTTGCACTCTGTTTCCTATTCGATGGGCACGACGACCTTCTGATAGCGGCGCGCAAGGGCTCGCCTCTGGCGATCGGACACGGCGAAGGCGAAGTCTTCGTTGGCTCGGACGCGATTGCGTTGGCGCCACTGACCGACCGTATCACCTACCTCGAAGAGGGTGATTGGGCGGTGTTGACCCGGGGAAGCGTCGAGATCATCGACGCCGAGGGGCGGCTTGCAAATCGCCCGATAAAAGTGGTCCAGATCGATACCACACGGATCGAGAAGGGTGGGTATCGCCACTTTATGGCCAAGGAAATCGCCGAGCAGCCTATGGTGATCGGTGACGCGATCCAGCGGTATCTGACCACGGATGGCACAAAGCTGGCTCTGCCGGATGAACTTCCGGATTTTGCGAAGATCGATCGATTGACCATGGTCGCCTGCGGCACCGCCTCGTACGCCTGTCTCACGGCCAAGTACTGGTTCGAGCAGCTGGCCGGCCTGCCTGTCGAAGTGGATGTCGCCAGCGAGTTTCGCTATCGCGAACCGCCGGTGACGCCGCGCACCGTCGGTGTCTTCGTGAGCCAGTCCGGTGAGACCGCCGATACGTTGGCCGCCCTGCGGTACATGGCAGGCAAGGCCGAAAGCATTCTGTCGGTTGTGAACGTGGCCGAAAGTTCGATCGCGCGCGAAAGCGACCTGGCCCTCCCGATTCATGCCGGCGCCGAGATCGGGGTCGCCTCGACCAAGGCCTTTACCTGCCAGTTGACGGTTCTCGCGCTCGTCGCGCTAAAGGCGGCGCATGACAGGGGTCGGCTGGACGATGCGGGCCTTGCCCGTCAGATCGCGGCACTGCGCAGCATACCGGGTCTGGTAAACCAGACGCTGGACCGCGCCGACGAGATCGAGGACGCGGCCTATGCCCTGGCCGAAGCGCGCGATGTGCTGTTCCTGGGGCGCGGCGCGCTTTATCCGCTGGCGCTGGAAGGCGCGCTGAAGCTGAAGGAGATCAGCTATATCCACGCCGAGGGCTATGCCAGCGGCGAGATGAAGCACGGGCCGATCGCCCTGATCGACGCGGACGTGCCCGTGGTGGTGCTGGCGCCGCGCGACGCGCTTTTCGAGAAGACCGTGTCGAACATGCAAGAGGTGATGGCGCGCCACGGCAAGGTATTGCTGGTGACGGATGCGAGGGGCGCCGCCGAAGCCGGCGAAGGCACATGGCGCACGCTTGTGATGCCCGATGCGCCGCCCATGTTCGAGCCGATCCTTTATGCCGTGCCGGCGCAGCTGCTGGCCTATCACGCCGCCGTCGCCAAGGGCACCGACGTGGACCAGCCACGCAACCTGGCGAAATCGGTGACGGTGGAATAGCGCCATGGCCAAGCGATTCGACCAGATCGGCAAGGATCACCACGCCTTCATCGAGGCGCAGCACATCTTTTTCGTGGGCAGCGCGGCGCGCGAGGGCAGGGTGAACGTGTCGCCCAAGGGGATGGACAGCCTGAGGGTCATGGGGCCGAACCGCATCGTCTGGCGCAACCTGACCGGCAGCGGCAACGAGACCGCGGGACACCTCCACGACATCAACCGCCTGACTTTGGTGTGGTGCGGGTTCGAGGCCCGGCCGCTGATTTTGCGCTGCTTTGGCACCGCGCGCGCAGTGCATCCGCGCGATGTGGATTGGGAGAGCCTGAACGGCCTGTTCGCACAGCACGATGGCGCCCGGCAGGTCTATGACATGGCGGTGGAAATGGTGCAGACCTCTTGCGGCTACGCTGTGCCCTACATGGACTATGCGGGCGAGCGTGACACGCTGGACCGCTGGACCGCAGACAAGGGCCCCGAAGGGGTGCGCCGCTACTGGGCCGAGACCAACGCGCGCACGCTCGACGGGCTGGAGACCGGCATCCTCGACGATCCGGCATGACGACAGACGAAGCGCTGGCAGCACTGGCGTTGCATATCGTGCCTGGCAAGGTGGACGAAATGGCCGCCTATCACAAGGTCAAGCGGCATTATCTGGGCGTGTCCAATCCCGACATCGACACGCTGGCGCGCGGCTGGCGGCAGGGGCTGACGCTGGACGACCGGCTGGCGCTTGCCGCCGGGCTGTGGGACAGCGACGTGCACGAGGGGCGGATCGCGGCCGCCAAGCTGCTGACGCAGGCGCGCATCCGGCCTGACGACCAGGGCGCATGGGGCCTGATCCGGTCCTGGGTGCCGCAGTTCGACGCCTGGGCGGTGGCCGATCACGCCTCGATCGCGGGGCAGAAACGGCTGGTGGCCGATCCGTCGCGGCTGGACGAGGTGGAACGCTGGACGCAGGGCGATCACATGTGGACCCGCCGCGCGGCGCTGGTGATGACGCTGCCCTGGACGCGGCTGACCCACCCCAAGCCCGCCGATCTGGCGGTGCGCGAACGGGTGCTGGGCTGGGCGGCGGGATATGTGCCGGACCGCGACTGGTTCATCCAGAAGGCCGTGGGATGGTGGCTGCGCGACCTGTCCAAGCGAGACCCCGAGCGGGTGCGCGCCTTTCTCGCCGAGCATGGCGCGGCGATGAAGCCCTTCGCCCGGCGCGAGGCGTCGCGGTACCTGTAGGGCGGGGTCGTGCCCCCCGGCAGGGGGGCCGTCACGCGCGGGGCAGCAAGTTCCAGTTCAGGTTCACACGGCCCGTGGACGACGTCGGCAGTTTCGCGCGGGCGATGGTGCGGGCCGATACCTCAAACTCGGGGTCTATGCGGACGACGACGACGCGGCTGAAGTTGCCTTTCAGATCGACAGTAACCGTGGGCTTCTTCTTCATGGGCGAGATCGTCTTGACCTCGACGAAGTCGTTGCCCATGCGCCCGTCCGAACCGGCGGCATATGGCCTGTGCAGCCGAATGCCATAGGTGACGGCGGCGAAGAGTTCTCCCAATTCGCCGTAGACCTGCAGGTGGCGGCCGGTCATGAGGTGAAAATTCTCGGCAAGCTGCAGCAGATCTTTGAATGTCGAAAGCAGGTTCAGATCGGCAAGCGGATACCGCCGTCGCAATTCCATACGGGCCAGTGCGCTATTGATGTGGACCCAACTGACCCACTCCCCGTCGTCCCATATGGCGTTGTCCAGCCCCAGCATGTGAATCCTCTGCACGACAATGCGAGGAGCTTCTCTACCTATTGGGACGCAAGTGTGACGCCACGCGGGCACTTGCACAGCCCTTGGCGCCGATCTCAGCCGTCGCGCAGCGCCCGGCGCATGATCTTGCCCGTGGCCGTCATCGGCAGGGCGTCGACGCACACCACCTGGCGCGGGGCGACATGGGGGCTGACGCGGTCGCGGACGCGCTGGATCAGCGCGGGTTCGAGGCCCTCCCAGGACGCGCCGTCGCGCAGGACGACAAAGGCTTTGACCACCTCTGTCCGAACCGGGTCGGGCACGCCGATCACAGCGGCCATCACCACATCAGGATGTCCGGTCAGGCAGTTCTCGATCTCGGTCGGGCCGATCCGATAGCCCGCCGATGTGATGACGTCATCATCGCGGCTGACATAGGTGAAATAGCCGTCGGCGTCCTGCGTCGCCAGATCGCCGGTGCGCATCCAGTCGCCAACGTATTTTTCGGCCGTCTTTTCGGGCTTGTTCCAGTATTCGAGAAACATCACCGGATCCGGCCGGCGCACCGCGATCTCGCCGATCTGGCCAGGCGGGACGGGCTGGCCGGTCGCGTCGATCAGGGCCACGTCATGGCCCGGCACCGGCAGGCCCATCGCGCCGTCGCGCACATGCATCAGGCCGTGGACCGAGGCAAGCACGAGGTTGCATTCGGTCTGGCCGTAGATCTCGTTGACCGGCGCGCCCAGGTGGGCCATCGCCCAGTCCGACAGCGCCGTGCCAAGGCTTTCGCCCCCCGACCCGATGGAGCGCACCGCCAGCGGCGCCGCCGGGGGCGACTGTCGCATGAGCTTGAGCGCCGTGGGCGGCAGGAAAAGGCGGGTGATCCGTTCATCACGGATCAGCGAGTACGCGGCTGCCGGATCGAACTTGCGCATGCGCTGGCTGATCAGGGGCACGCCGTAGTAGAGACATGGTATCGCCATGTCCATCAGCCCGCCGATCCAGGCCCAGTCCGCCGGGGTCCAGCCCACATCGTCCGGGCCTGCCCCAAAGCCGGGGTGGTGGGTTTCAATCGACGTCAGGTGGCCGATAAGGAAACGATGCGCGTGCAGAACGCCTTTGGGTGGCCCCGTGGTGCCAGAAGTATAAATGAGAAGGGCAGGCTCATCTGAACCGGTATCCACGCGGGTGCAAGATTTGACGGCTTCGATCTCGGTTCCCAGGTGAAGAACCGGTGGAGCGGCGGGATCGACCGAGTAGACGAGGGAAAGCTCTGGCAGGTCCGCTTTCAGCGAAAGCACCTTGTCCAGATTCGCCCCGTCGGTGATTACCGCCCGTGCACCACTGTCCGACAGGCGATAGGCCAGCGCATCCGCACCGAACAAGGTGAAGACTGGCAACACGACCGCCCCGAGTTTGAGGATCGCCATATGCGCCAGCAGAACCTCGGGCGATTGTGCCAAGAGCACTGCCACACGGTCGCCACGCCCGACGCCCCGTGCAGCAAGCGACCCCGCCAGCCGATCCGAAGCGTTGCGCAGACGCTGGTAACTCCATCTGTCGCGGGTCCCGCTCTCTGAAACGTGGATGATCGCCGTTCGGTCGGGATCGCTGGCGGCCCAGCTGTCGCAACAGCGTTCCGCGATATTGTAGCGAGCGGGGACATGCCACCGAAAGTCGGCGCGAACACTCTCCCATGACCCCTTGGCACCCAGTAGCCGTCGGGTCATGGTTCAAAGCACATAGACGATCAGTTCCGGTAAACCCGTCAGCGGCGCCTCAAGCACGCGCATCGCTGGAAGCGAGACGCGGCTACCCGAACCGGGCGCCCCACCCGTCGGGCGCAATTCCACCTTCACACTGTTGCCTGTACCGGGAAAGACCAATCGCCCCTCTGCCAATTCCGTGACCAATGGGGTTTCGATCCAGAAGCCAGGATCGGATGGATCGCCAAGGGATGCCACTGTACGACCCAGTTCCCGCCCACCTTCGGCAGAGGCAGCGACTTCTCGCTCCTCGGCGGTCGTTGTATCGAACTCGACGGCTGTCGTGGCCTCCGCCGGCGGGGGGACACCCTCTTTCATCGGGGCCATCAGCGGATCACCCGGAAGGGCCACATCTGACGGAGCGTCGGGTCGTTCACCACCGATCCCGCCAAGGAACGACGGCGCCGTCCCGCCACAACCGGCAAGCGCAAGGAAAAGAACGATTGACGCACCACGTATCATGCGACGCAGCCTAAGCGCATTTCTGGACCCGTTCAACGGGCCCGAGCGCTCTTGCAGCGGCGACGTGGCGGGCCTAGTTTGCTGTCATGACAGCACCACTCATCGATCCCTTCCAGCGCGCGATTTCCTACCTGCGCGTGTCGGTCACCGACCGCTGCGACTTTCGTTGCGTGTATTGTATGTCCGAAAACATGACCTTCCTGCCCAAGAAGGAACTGCTGACGCTGGAAGAACTTGATCGCATGTGCTCGACCTTTGTTCGGCTGGGGGTACGCAAGCTTCGGATCACGGGCGGAGAACCCTTGGTGCGGCGCGATATCCTGACGTTTTTTCAACGCATGTCACGGCATCTGGAATCCGGGGCGCTTGAAGAATTGACGCTGACCACCAACGGATCACAGTTAGAACGTTTCGCAAAGGATCTGCACTCTGCGGGTGTGAGGCGGGTAAACGTATCGCTCGATACGCTGGACGAAGCCAAGTTCGCCCGGATCACCCGCTGGGGCCGTCTTCAACAGGTCTTGCGCGGCATAGAGGCAGCACAAGAGGCCGGACTGCGGATCAAGATCAATGCCGTTGCGCTCAAGGGCTTCAACGAGGATGAGTTGTTCAACCTTGTCGATTGGTGTGGATCGCGCGACATGGACCTGACCTTCATCGAGGTCATGCCGATGGGTGATCTGGGCAACGAGGATCGCGTGGGACAGTATTGGGCGCTGTCCGACCTGCGCGCACGCCTGTCGGAACGCTTCACCCTGACGGATTTGGCGCACCGCACGGGCGGGCCTGCGCGATACGTCCGGTTGGACGAAACGGGACAGCAGGTGGGCTTCATCACGCCTCTGACCCATAATTTCTGTGAAAGCTGCAACCGCGTGCGCCTGACTTGCACCGGAGAACTCTACATGTGCCTCGGTCAGGAAGACATGGCAGACCTCCGCGCCCCCTTGCGCGCGAACGCACTCAGCGATGCCCCGCTGGAGCACGCGATCCGGCAAGCCATCTTCCGCAAACCAAAAGGGCACGATTTCGACTATTCCCGACAGCGCGCTGACGGGCAGGTCAGTCGGCATATGAGCCATACGGGCGGATAGCGGATCTCGGTCGGCCGCTCACGGGCGCAGGGCTGCAAGATGGCGGGCGATCCCTTCCGCGGTCGCATCGCCACCGAACAGCATGTCATTTTCAAGGTCGGGGTCACGCCTCAGGTCGTAGAGTTCCGGTGCACCCTCTTCGCGGGCGACGAGGGCATGATCGGCCGTAACGATAGACCAGCCATAAGAGCCTCTCCCGCGAATGGCGTTTTCGCCGAAATGCTCTGAAAAGGCGGCGCTTCGCCCAGATCGACCGGTCCCATCCAGTATCGGCCCAAGGCTGAAGCTGCTCTCGGGCACCGGCCCGCCTGCCATGGCCAGATCCAGAATGGTGGCGAAGAGATCGGTTGCCGCGACCGGCTGGTCGCTTCGCCCCTGAACAACCCCAGGACCGGCGATGACCAGTGGCACATGCGTGCCACCCGGAAGAATGCTTCCCTTGGCGCCCCGTGTCCGGCTGCCTGCCCCTGCCACGCGGGCCGGGGTGCCGTTGTCACCCATGAACATCACGATTGTGTTGGCGCGGTCGTCCGGATCCAGGCTGTCCAGAAATCGAAACAGCTCTGCATCAAGCGCTTCCAGTGCCGCATGGTAGTAGGGCTCGGGATTCCGCCGGATCGCGTCCGGATCATCGGACAGGACATCCCCGATCAGCTCGGCGGGCGGGACATGAAACGGGGTATGGGGCGCAACATGAGCCAGCCAAAGAAACCAGGGGCCATCCTGCGTGGCGGCCCAGTCAATTGCCCGGTCTGTCAAGACCGAGGTCGCATAGCCTGAAACGCGCACCCTGCGCCCCGCGTCCACGGCCTGCCAATCAAAAAAATCCTCAATCGCTCCGGAAAGGGGGCCGAAATGCATTGGAACACCCAGGCTTTCCGGGTGGCCTGCGTCCCGAGGATTGGGAGTAAGGTGCCACTTTCCGATGACCGCACTGGCGTAATCGGGCGCCCGGCCAGACAACGCATCGAACAGACTTGGCGTATCGGGGTCCAGCGCCTTGGGGTTGCGCGGGCTGACCGCGCCGCCTACTCCGGTCTGGCTGGGATAGAGCCCTGTCAGCATCATTGCCCGTGTGGGCGAGCAGGTGGGCGCCACGTGTACGGCGTCAAAGACCATGCCATCATCGCAAAGCATCCGAAGTGTGGGCATGTTCGGGGACCGGTTGGCAGGCGCATGGCATGGGCTGACATCCACCCCCATGTCGTCTGCGATCACCAGCAGGATGTTGGGTGCAGCAATTGCCTGTGCCGAAAGCGCCGAAACCGCAAACGCTGCGCCAAGAACCCAGTCCCGAGCCGTGCCGTCCATCTGTGCATCCCCTTCTCCGCCAGTCTCAACAGCTGATACGGGCCAACCAGCCCGTTCCGTTGTGGAGAAGAACAGAGAGATCCTCTTTTCCGGCGCGCGGTCGTGCCGACACCCGGGTGCCCGGATCAAGACACGAGCCCTTGCAGATGGCAGCGTCAATCGCCGTTGCCCGCGCGGCCGAAGGCACGTCGGCGCCGCGCTGGCGGCGCCGACGGGTCGCGGCGGACTTATGGGTCAGCCGGCAGGCAGGCGGCTTTCCACCATCTCGGCGAACCATGAGCATCCGGCAGGGATGACTTCGTCGTTGAAATTGTATTCGGGGTGGTGGACCGCCGCGGTATCGCCGTTCCCGACAAGGATGTAGGCCCCCGGGCGCTCTTCCAGCATGTAGGCAAAGTCCTCTCCACCCATCACAAGCGGCGCGTCTTCGCATCCGCCCGAGACCTTGCGGGCAGCCTCGATGGCGTATTCCGTTTCCCTTTCGTGATTGGCCATGACGGGGTAGCCGCGCATGTAATCGATGTCTGCCGTACCGCCAAAGGCAAGCGCAGTGGTCTCGGCGATCCGCTTGAAACGCTCTTGGACAAGGGCGCGCACCTCTGCGTCCAGCGTACGGACGGTGCCGCGGAACGTTACCGTCTGCGGGATCACGTTGAATGCCTTGGAGGACGTTTCAAAGCTGGTGACCGAAACCACAGCCTGCTTGACCGGATCCACATTGCGGCTGGCAATGGTTTGCAAGGCGAGCACGACATGCGAGGCGATGACAGTGCTGTCGACGGTCTCGTGCGGCTTGGCGGCGTGGCCGCCCTTGTCTTCGATGACCACTTCGAACGTATCCGTAGCCGCGAAAAAGGCACCGGGCCGGATCGCAAAGCTTCCAACCGGCCGACCAGGCCAATTGTGCATGCCGTACACCTCGTCGATCTTCCAGCGTTCCATCATGCCGTCCGCGCACATCTCGGCACCGCCGCCGCCGCCCTCTTCGGCGGGCTGGAAGATGACGATCACCGTGCCGTCGAAGTTGCGCGTCTCGGCAAGGTATTTTGCCGCACCCAGCAACATGGCGGTGTGCCCGTCATGACCGCAGGCGTGCATCGCTCCGGGCGTTTTCGAAGCGTAGGGTACCCCCGTTGCCTCAAGAATTGGCAGCGCGTCCATGTCCGCGCGCAGCCCGACGGTGCGCCCCTTGGTGTTGGTCCGCCCCTTGATGACCCCAACGACGCCGGTCCGGCCAATTCCCGTGACAACCTCATCGCAGCCGAACGCCTCCAGCTTCTCGGCCACCAGCGCCGAGGTTCGGTGGGTTTCGAACAGGATCTCCGGATGGGCGTGGATATCCCGCCGCCATTCGGTGATCTCCGGCAGCAACTCGGCGAAACGGTTCTTGATCGGCATCTCTGTCGCTCTCCTCGGGTACTTGGATCAGGCCGCCGGCATGCGGCGCTCGGCGATTTCGGCGAACCAGCTGCAACCAGCCGGGATCGCATCGTCATTGAAGTCGTAGGCAGGGTGGTGGACCATCGCACTATCACCGTTGCCCACCATGATATAGGCGCCCGGGCGCTGTTCCAGCATGAATGCAAAGTCTTCGCCGGCCATCAGCGGCGGAACGTCGCGCAGCACCGACCCGGCTACGGCCTCGGCCACATTGGCGGCGAACTCGGCGTTCTCGGCTGTGTTCACGGTCGGGGCTACCATTCGGCGATAAGTGACCTGTGCGCTGGCCCCGAACGCCATTGCCGTGCCGCTTGCGACCTCTGTCAGCCGGGCTTCGACCAGATCGCGCACCTCGGCGTCCAGCGTGCGCACCGTACCCTTCAGCGTCACCACGTCGGGAATCACGTTGAACGCGTCTGTGTCGGTGCGAAAGCTGCAAACCGACAGAACCGCATTCTTCAGCGGATCGACATTGCGAGACACGACCGATTGCAGGGAGGTGACGATCTGGCTGGCCGCCAGCGTGGTATCGACGGCGCGGTGCGGGATGGCCCCGTGCCCGCCCTGCCCCGTCACCACGATCTCGAAACTGTCGACGGCAGCCAGGATCGGCCCGGGCCGAATGGCGAAGCTGCCGACAGGCAAACCCGGCATGTTGTGCATGCCATAGACTTCCTGAACGCCCCAGCGGTCCATCAGACCGTCGTCGCACATGGCGATTGCGCCGCCGCCGCCCTCTTCGTCCGGCTGGAAGATTACAATCACCGTGCCATCGAAATTGCGGGTCTCAGCAAGGTATCTCGCCGCACCAAGCAACATGGCCGTGTGCCCATCGTGACCACAGGCGTGCATGGCGCCGGGCGTGGTCGATGCGTGGGGAACTCCCGTAGCTTCTTGAATCGGCAGGGCGTCCATGTCTGCGCGCAATCCGATCACGCGGCCCGCCGTGTCGGACTTGCCGCGGATCACGCCCACAACGCCCGTCCGACCAACACCTGTCGTGACCTCGTCACAGCCGAAAGCGCGCAGTTTGTCGGCGACAATCGCCGCAGTGCGATGCGTGTCAAAGCGGATCTCAGGGTGGGCATGCAGATCGCGTCGCCATTCAACGATCTCTGGCAAGAGCTCTGCTAACCGGTTCTTCACGGGCATTGGATCACTCCTTGCACAGCTCATCGACAAGGCAGTGCATGAAGCGCTCGCCGGCCTTGAACTGGTCAATTGTTATGAATTCGTTGGGCTGATGGGCCTGGGCGATATCCCCGGGACCACAAACGACAGCCGAGTAGCCCCGCTCTTGGAACTGTCCGGCCTCGGTGCCGTAGCTCACGACATGAACCCCGTTATCCCCCGTCTTCTTGCGGACGAGCTGCTCCGCCTGCCCATCGGTCTCGGGCTCTAGTGCCGGTACGTGGAAATAGGGCGTCAATTCGATCCGCGCATCGGGGTGGACGGCTTGCATTTCGGCCTCGACCCTTGCGACCTCGTTCCGGTAGGCGGACATCCAGTCTTCTAGGCTCTCCCCCGGCACAACCCGGAAATCGAGGCCAAAACGACATTCGCCCGCGGTGATGTTGCCCGCTGTCCCGCCGCTGATCCGTCCAACGTGCACGGTGGTCCATGGCGGCACGAAGGGCCCTGCCAGTTCCGATGGCGGACGGGCGCGGTTCTCCGCGTTCATGCGGTTGGCCCATTCGATGAGGCGCGCGGCCTCCATGATTGCGCTGACGCCCGTGTGCATGATCGAGGAGTGCACTTCGTGCCCGATGACACGCGTATGAAAGCCCGCACCACCCTTGTGCGCGGTGACGGCTTTCATCATCGAGGGCTCGCCGATAATCGCGGTCGCCGCTGGCGGCAACAGCTGGCGCATCCGGTCGATCATCGGTGGGGCGCCTACGCAGCCCAGCTCTTCGTCGTGCGACAGGGCGATCTGCAAGGGCCTCTTGATGCCCCGTTCCAATGCCAGCGGCACAACCGCCAGCGCAAGCGCGTCGAAGCCCTTCATGTCACAGGTTCCACGACCATGAAGCCTGCCGTCACGTTCGCTAACCGTCCACGGGTCGGTATCCCATGCCTGGCCATCGACCGGCACAACATCGCTGTGACCCGAAAGCACGACACCGCCCGCACGTTCCGGCCCGACATTGGCAATCAGCGAGGCCTTGGTGCCACACTCCGACGTCACTCGATGCGACGTGATTCCATAATCGGCCAGATAGCTCTCGACCCAGTTCACAAGTTCAAGATTGCTGTCCCTGCTAACGGTCGGGAAAGCGACGAGCCGGTTCAGAATCTCGCGCGCGGTGAGAGTGGCCGCCATGCAGTGTATCCATTGCCCTGATTTCGCGAACGTGAGGCGCGAATTCGCGAAGGTCAAGTGCGGCTGCCCAAAGGAATGGCAGTTGCCGGTTTACGCACCGTAAACTCTCCAGATTGAGGTTGCCGGGGTGCGGTTTCGTGTTATGCCTTACGACACTCGACAGGGATCTTGGGACGCGACGATGAACGAAACTTCGCCGACGTTCCGCTAAAAAAGAAAAAAGAAACGGGGAACGACGTATGCCCGACGGGGCTGTGCCCATACTTGACGTGCGAAACCTGAAGACCGTTTTTCGCACGAGATCCGGCGAAGTTCACGCCGTGAATTCTGTAAGCTTCGACCTCAAAGCCGGGGAACTGCTTGGTGTGGTGGGCGAGTCGGGGTCGGGAAAGTCCGTCACCATGATGTCGCTGATCGGCCTGTTGCCATCCCCCCCCGCCGAGGTGCGCGAAGGCCAGGTCAACCTTGGCAACATGGATCTTCTGAAGGTCGATGAGGACACGCTCCGCGCTGTCCGTGGCGCGCGGGTTGGATTCGTCTTCCAAGACCCCATGACATCGCTGAACCCGGTCTTCACCGTCGGTTGGCAGATCATGGAACCCCTGCGCAAGCACATGGGCCTTTCCAAGGACGCCGCGCGCGACCGCGCCGTGGAATTGCTGGAACTTGTGGGCATTCCTGACGCGCGTGCGCGGCTGCGTGACTATCCGCACCAGTTCTCAGGCGGCATGCGGCAACGCGTGATGATTGCCATCGCACTGGCCTGCGACCCCGAGGTGCTGATCGCGGATGAGCCGACCACGGCGCTGGACGTGACGATCCAGGCGCAGATCCTCGACCTGGTGAAGGACCTGCGCGAAAAGCTGGGCATGGCGATCATCTGGATCACCCACGATCTGGGCGTGATCGCCGGCATCGCCGACCGGGTCATCGTGATGTACGGCGGGCAGATCGTCGAGCAGGCGCCGGTGCGAGAACTGTTCGGCAATCCCCAGCATCCCTACACACGGGCACTGTTGCGCACGATCCCGTCGGTCCGGGGCGAACGCGCCCCGCGGCTGGAGGTGATCGAGGGCCAGCCTCCGATCATGGGCGCAGCCCCGACGGCATGCCCCTTCCGGTTTCGCTGCCCTGAACGGATGGGACGCTGCGACCGCGAGAACCCTGCGCGCGTGCCCGTGGGCGCCGGTCACGACGCCGCCTGCTTCTGGGACCCCGCGACCGGAGACACCCGCGATGCTTGACGCTGCGTCCCCGAAAACGCTGGTCAGCGTTCGCGATCTGAAGATGCATTTTCCGATCTATGCCGGCATTCTGCGCCGCCGCGTGGGCGAGGTGAAGGCGGTGGACGGTGTATCTCTCGACATCCGCGAGGGCGAGACACTGGGCCTCGTCGGCGAATCGGGCTGTGGAAAGTCCACCTGCGGGCGGGCGATCCTGCGGCTCTACGACCTGACCGAGGGGTCGGTGAAGATCGACGGGGCCGAAATCGGCCAGGCGGGACCGGAAACGCTGCGCAAGATGCGGCCCACGATGCAGATGGTGTTTCAGGACCCGCAGGCGAGCCTGAACCCGCGGATGACGCTGGCCTCGATCATCGGCGAACCGCTGGACGAGCACACGACACTGACCCGCGCCGAAAAGCGCGAGAGGGTGTATGATCTGATGGACGCCGTGGGCTTGAACCGCGACTTCGCCAACCGCTACCCGCACGAGTTCTCGGGCGGGCAGCGGCAGCGCATCGGCATTGCCCGTGCGCTTGCCCTGAACCCCAAGTTCATCGTCTGCGACGAACCGATCGCCGCACTGGACGTGTCGATCCAGGCGCAGGTGGTCAACCTGCTGGAGGATCTGCAGGACAGGCTTGGTCTGACCTATCTGTTCATCAGCCACGACCTGTCGATGGTGCGCCACATCGCCGACCGCGTCGCCGTGATGTACCTAGGCAAGATGGTGGAGCTGGCGCCGCGCGATGCGTTGTACGGAACGCCGAAGCACCCCTACACCAAGGCGCTGCTGTCCGCCGTGCCGGAACCCGATCCGCGGATCGAGGCCGAGATCAAGCACATCATCCTGAAGGGCGACGTGCCGAGCCCGGCGAACCCGCCCAAGGGCTGCAACTTCTGCACCCGGTGTCCCGAGGTGATGGACATCTGTCGCCGCGTCGATCCCGAGTTTATAGAAATTGCGCCCGGGCACTACACCGCCTGCCACCTGCATCCCGAGACAAGCACCAAGACCGCCGGACCAACGGCGGCATCAGAGGCCGCACAGAGCATCCAACAAGGAGACTGACATGAAACTGAGACACGCCCTACTGGGCGCCTGCGCAACCCTGGCCATCGCACCGATGGCCAACGCCGCCGCGCACGAAGGCGAGCGGGGCCGCGACGGTCAGGTCAACATCATTTACTGGCAAGCCCCGTCGATCCTTAACCCGTTCCTGTCGGGTGGCACGAAGGACGTCGAATCGGCCTCGATGATCATCGAGCCGCTTGCGCGCTTCAACGAAAAGGGCGAGCTGGTTCCCTGGCTGGTGGATGAGCTTCCGACCGTAGGAAATGGTGGGGTTTCCGAGGACCTGACCTCGATCACCTGGAAGATCACGCCCGGAATCCTGTGGTCGGATGGAACGCCATTCACTTCGGCCGACGCCAAGTTCACCTACGAGTATTGCACTCATCCCGAAGGTGGCTGCGCCCAGCTGACCAAGTTCAACGGTGTGGCCAGCGTCGAAACGCCTGACGATCTGACTGTTGTCGTCAACTTCGAAGGCCCGACGCCCAACCCGTACGGCCCCTTCGTCGGCGGTGAAAGCCCGATCATTCAGGCGGCTCAGTTCGCGGACTGCCTTGGCGCCAAGGCTCCCGAGTGCACCGAGGCAAACTTCAACCCGATCGGCACCGGCCCGTTCGTCGTCACAGAGTTCCGCCCGAACGACGTGATCACGATGGAAGCCAACCCGAACTACCGGGTCGAGGGCAAGCCTGCCTTCGCGACCGTGAACTTCAAGGGCGGCGGCGATGCCACCGCGGCCGGTCGCGCCGTCATGGAGACAGGCGAGTTCGACTACGCATGGAACCTGCAGCTGGCCCCCGACGTGATCGCGCAGATGCAGCAGGGCGGCAAGGGCACGCCTGTTGCCGGCTTTGGCCCGCTCGTCGAGCGTATCATGCTGAACAACACCAACCCCGACCCGGCGCTTGGCCCGGACGAGCGATCGGTTATCAAACCGCACCCGTTCCTGGGTGATCCCGCCGTCTACAAGGCCATGTCCATGGCGATTGACCGGCCGCTGCTGGTCGAGATCGGCTATGGCCAGGCCGGCAAGGTGACCTGCAACTGGGTGCCTGCGCCGGAAGCCTTCAACTCGGACAAGCTGTCGTGCGACGTTCAGGACCTCGAGGGCGCCAAGGCGTTGCTCGAAGAAGCGGGCTATGTGGACACGGATGGCGACGGCATCCGCGAGACCCCGGACGGCGTCAAGATGTCGATCCTCTACCAGACCTCGACCAACGCCGTGCGTCAGGACTTCCAGGCTCTGATCAAGCAGTGGTGGGAACAGATCGGGATCGAGACCGAGCTTCGCAACCTTGACGCCTCGGTGTTCTTCGGTGGCGACCCGGGTTCGCCCGACACCTTCCAGAAGTTCTACGCCGACGTCGAAATGTACGCCAACACGTTCAACGGCACCGACCCTCAGGCCTATCTGGGCAACGCGCTTTGCGACAAGGCTCCGCGCCCCGCAACGCAGTGGCAGGGCGAGAACATCAGCCGCTGGTGCAGCGAGGAATACGACGCGCTGCACGCCGAACTGACCAGCACCGCCGACCTGGCGGAGCGGGCGCGGATCGGCCGCATGCTGAACGACATGGCAGTCGAGGGCGGCGCAATGATCCCGCTGGTGCACCGTGGCCGCCTGTCGGCGCACGCGAACTCGCTGGGTGGCGTGATTCTCAACGTCTGGGACAGCGAGCTTTGGAACGTGGCCGACTGGTACCGGATGGACGAGTGATCCATCGTCCGGTCGCGCATCTGCGCGGCCGGGCTTTCTGACATCAGGGATGCAGGCCGGCATAGGCCCGGCCTGCATCCAGTCTCCCGATCCCAGGACCTTGACGCGAGGCGCAGGCCGTATGCTGACCTACACCATCCGCAGGCTACTGATCTCAATCCCGACGCTGCTCTTCATCAGCCTGGTGATCTTCCTGCTGCTGGAGCTTGCCCCCGGCGACCCAATGGCACAGGTGCCACTGACGGTTCCGCCAGAAGTGAAGCAGAAGATGCGCGAGGCGCTGGGCCTGGGACAGCCGATCCATATCCGTTTCGGTCTCTGGATCTGGCAGTTCTTCGTGATCGAACCCGTGCACCTGTTTGACATCATATTCGGCACGGGCTTTGCCGAAGGCCAGCAACGTGTCATCAGCTGGCAGACACGCAGCCCGGTCATGGACATCGTCGCCCAGCGGATCCCGCAGACCCTTTGGGTGGTCGGCGTGGCCTATGTTGTGGCCGTCATCATCGCCGTGCCGATCGGCGTCTATTCCGCCTACCGGCAATATTCCCTTTTCGACCAGGCCGGGACCTTTGTGACCATGATCGGCTTCTCCGTTCCGCCGTTCTTTTCAGGCGTGTTGGTCATCGTGATCTTTTCGGTCCAGCTGGGCTGGTTCCCGTCGATCTACGACACCACGCACAAGGTGGTGGACTGGGACAGTTTCGTCGTACAGCTGCAACAGATGGTCATGCCCGTGATGGTGCTTGCGCTACAGATCACAAGCCAGATCAGCCGCTTCATGCGCGCATCCATGCTGGACAATCTGAACCAGGACTATGTTCGCACTGCGCGGGCAAAGGGCATGACCGAACGCGTGGTTGTCACCATGCATGTCCTGCGCAACTCGATGATCCCCGTGGTGACCATCATTGCGCTGGGCATTCCGTCGATCTTCGGTGGCGCGATCATCACTGAACAGGTGTTCAAGGTAAACGGAATCGGCCAGCTGCTGATCACCGCAATCCAGGCAAACGACCTGCCGATGGTGCAGACACTGACGTTCATTTTCGCCGTCCTGATCGTGCTGTTCAACCTGATCGCCGACATCCTTTACGGCATTCTCGACCCCAGGATCCGCTATGACTGACCAGTCCGCCGCCCCGGAACACCAGGTGGTGCGCCCGCCGCGAAGCCAGTGGTGGGACGTCTGGGACCAGTTCAAGAAGCACACCGGCGCCATGTTCGGCATGATCGTGTTCGTGGCGATCCTTTTCGCGGTTTTCATTGGACCGCTGATTTATCCCGTTGATGCCCAATTTGTCCCGACGGGGCGCGATTTCATCACGCTCAAGGACACCAGACCGATCTATAGCGCCCTGTGGGATTCGGGGGCCAAGGTGGACTGGTCGCATCCCTTGGGGACTGACCAGCTTGGCCGGGACACGCTTGCTCGCCTTATGATGGGGGGACAGGTGTCTATCGCGGTAGGTCTGGCGGCAATGGCGCTTTCGCTGCTTCTCGGCACGGCGATCGGCGTGCTTGCAGGCTACTTCAAGCGGCTAGACGGCCCGTTGATGCGGCTGACCGACCTGTTTCTCGCGCTGCCATTGTTGCCCTTGCTTCTTGTTGCGGTCCTGTTGTTTCGAGAGCCGCTATCCGCGTCCTTCGGTCCGGAAGGCGGTGTATTCGTGCTTATTGTCACACTGGTGGGTATCACCAGCTGGATGCAGACGGCGCGGATCGTTCGCGGCGACGTGCTTGCGCTGAAGGAGCGAGAGTTCGTTCTGGCCGCCCGGTCCATCGGAACGCCGAACCGGCGGCTGGTACTGCGCCACATACTGCCCAACGTGCTTTCACCTATCATGGTGTCGGCAACGCTGGGTATCGCGACTGCGATCATCACCGAAAGTGCGCTTTCCTTCCTCGGCTTCGGCTTTCCGCCCGACTTCCCCACCTGGGGAAGGCTGCTCTTCGACAGTGTCGACCGGATGGTTCTTTATCCCGAACGCGTGCTTTGGCCCGGCCTTCTGATTTCGTTGACGGTGCTGAGTGTCAACTACATCGGCGACGGCCTGCGCGATGCGCTGGACCCGCGGATTAGAGGCCGCTAGCCAACAGGCGATCGAAAAGATCACGCTTCCCTCCTTGCGGTGCGAGCGGCGACGTCGTCCCTTGGATGACCGTACAGAGGCGCTCTTGTTCGCCGCCACGGGCGCGTTTGGGAAACTGTTCCTGTTTGGTGACGTGTTGCGCGGAACCCGGGGCTTGATCGGGGCGTATTTCTCCTGCAACTGGACTGAAATTCCGGTTTCGGGAGAAGGCGATGTTCGAGAGCTTTGGGTTCGAAACGCTAACGGCACCGCAGGCGGCGGTCTGGTTCGGGGTGGTGCTTGGTCTTGCATTCGGCGCCCTGGCCGAGGTGTCGCGGTTCTGTTTGCGCCGCGCGCTGGTCGGCCCCGCGGACGAACGCCGCAGTGCCGGAGGTGTTTGGCTTGCCGCGCTGGCAGCGGCGGTTCTCGGCACACAGGCCGGGGTTGCGCAAGGCCTCATCACGTTTGAAGATCATCGGCTGTTGGCTGGCGATCTCCCGTTTGCTGCAATCCTTGTCGGTGGATTGATGTTCGGCGCGGGCATGGTTCTGACGCGTGGTTGTGCGTCACGACTTACCGTGCTGCTCGGGACTGGAAACCTTCGCGCGCTTAGCGTGCTTATTGTCTTTGCGATTGCGGCACACGCGACACTGAAGGGCATACTGGCGCCGTTTCGCACCTTGCTCGGCGAATTCACTTTGCCGATGGGTGATACAGCCTCGCTGGCTGCACTGCCTGGCGGCAGTCTCGTCTGGACTGCGCTTCTCGGGCTTGGGGCGCTTGCCGTCGCTCTCAGGTCTCGCGCGTCGTGGGGCGGACTTGCCGCCGGAATGGCGATAGGGCTTCTGGTGCCCGCAGGATGGTTTGGCACTGGGTTCGTGCTGTATGACGATTTCGACCCCGTCACCCTGCAAAGCCTGTCGTTCACCGCACCGCACGCCGACACCCTCTTCTGGGGTATCGCCGCAACTTCGATCCCCGCCAACTTTGGCGTTGGGCTGATCGGGGGTGCCATTGGCGGCGCCTTCATCGCAGCCTTGCTTGGCCGTAGGCTGCGCTGGGAAAGTTTCACCTCGCCTGCAGAGACCGGACGCTACCTGACCGGCGGCGCGTTGATGGGCGTCGGTGGCGTACTTGCGGGCGGCTGCACCGTGGGTGCTGGACTGTCCGGCATACCGACACTTAGCGTCGCCGCGATGCTGGCACTTGTCGCCATATCTGCAGGTGCCCTGGCTGCAGGGCGGTTGTTGCAGCAAGGATCCCCTGGCCTGCCAATCGCCGCCGAGTGACGCAGGCTTCGCACGAGAGCGTCCGGTGCGTTCCGGCCGCGCTACTCCACGTGTTTGCGAATGCGCTGGATCAGCAGCCAGACCACCAACACTACGATCGGGGTTGCCACGGCGGTCATGATCAGCTTCGAAAGGCCGGCTTCGGCGCCCAGCGGGGCGGCCATGTAGGTTACGAGATTGACCGCATAGTAGCTGATTGCAACTACCGACAGTCCTTCGACTGTTCTTTGCAAGCGCAATTGCAGGTCGGCCCGCCGATCCATGCTTTCAAGTAGCATCTGGTTCTCCGCCGACCTTGCCACATCGACCCGCGTGCGCAGCAGATCTCCGGCGCGGATCGCTCGTTCACCCATGGCGCGAAGCCGCGCTTCGGACGAGTTTACCGTGCGCATCGCCGGATCGAAGCGGCGCATCATGAACTCGCGGAAGGTTTGACGGCCCTCGAACCGTGTCTCGCGCAGCACCTCGATCCTCTGGTGCACGATGGCTTCATAGGCACCTGTTGCTCCGAACCGGAAGCTCGTGTCCGCCAAAAGCTTTTCAAGCTCCGCCGATATCGACAAGAGGCCAGTCAGCGTTTCCTCTGGCCTTGCGACGTCACTGGTCATATCGCCGATAAGGCGGGACAGTCGGGTGTCGAGCTCTCCCATCTGGCGCGACAGATCCCGCGCACGGCTCAGACCAAGCATCGACATCGTCTTGTAGGTCTCGATCTCGCAGATGCGCTGGACGATACGGCCAATCCGGCGGGGTCCCATATCGGGTTGCACGAAGACGCCAAAACGCATGTGACCTGAGCTGTCTATGCGAAAGTCCCCCGCCATCACGGCCGTTTCATCCAGGATCCAGCTGATCGCCAGACTGTCGGCCACGAACCAGTCGTTCGCCTTGCTGCGGACTTCCGCCAAGTCGTCCGGCATGTGCTCCACACGGATCAGTGCCGAGGTGATGCGCGCGCCCGGAAGCGATTCGAGCCAGTCGTCCGGAAAAACAGAGAAGGCGTTCTTGTCAAATGGGCGGTCGGTGACGCCTTCGACAAAGATCGTGTAGGTCACGAACTCGGTATGTTGCTCCCATTTGAGCTTGTGCTTGCCAAGCTCCCCAAAATAGTGCGTGGCGCCAGGCTGCGGATGCTTTGCGCCGAAACGGTCCAACAGGTCATGCAGATGAGCCACGTCGCCTGATCGGTCGCGATTCGCTGCGTCGCTCGGCTGTTTGACGGCCAGATAGGCGGCGTGCCCCGGCGCGGACACGGTGGGAAAGGGACGCGCGTGCAGCTCGTTGGCGAGACTGTAGCGGTCAGGATGATCCTGTATTGGGCTCATGGCGTGCCTTCTGGTTTGGGCAGAAGGTAGCCGAGAACACGCAGCTGTAAACCGCAAAGGCCCCATGCGCGTCAATCTGGGTCGGCGCCACGGGAACTGATTGCGCGCAGGAAAGAATCGGCCAAAGACTTGGCGCAATGGCAAGGGAAGGCATGGTATGCGCATCGGATTCATCGGGCTTGGGAATGTGGGGGCAAAGCTGGCGGGCAGCCTGCTGCGAAACGGTCACGAGCTGGGCGTGCGCGACCTTGATCGCGCGGCAGCGGACACACTGGTTGAACGCGGCGCCATATGGTTTGACAGCCCGGCCGAGATGGCAGCCGCCTGCGACATGGTGATCACTTGTCTGCCAAGCCCGGCAGCCTCTGCGGCCGTCATGGAGGACGAGGGCGGCCTGCTTCAGGCCCTGGGCCCCGGCAAGCTGTGGGCCGAAATGTCGACCACCGATGCCGCGGAAGTCCGGCGGCTTGGCGCCCGCGTGATCGAGACTGGGGCCGGAGCGCTGGACTGCCCGGTTTCCGGTGGCTGCCACAGGGCGGCAACAGGCAACATATCGATCTTTGCAGGCGGTGATCGCGCGACGTTCGAGGCCGCCTTGCCCGTCCTGACAACACTGGGGCGCCGGGTGCTGCACACCGGCGAACTTGGCAGCGCATCGATCCTGAAGGTGATGACGAACTACCTCGCCACGGCGAACCTGCTCAGCTTGTGCGAAGCGCTGGTCACCATGAAAGCCACAGGCATGGATCTTGCAACTACGTACGAGGCCATAAGAATTTCATCGGGAACGAGCTTCGTTCACGAAACGGAGAGCCAGGTCATTCTGAACGGATCGCGGCAGATTGATTTCACGATGGACCTGGTCCTGAAAGACATCGGCTTGTTCCAAAGCCTTGCCGAGGGCGCAGGCGTGCCTCTGGAAATCTCCCCGATGATGATTGACATCTTCCGCGACGGACAGGCCCGCTATGGCGCCAGGGCGCAGTCGGACGACATCATCCGTCGGCTGGAGGATTCCACCGGTCTGGACATTCGCGCGCCCGGATTCCCCGCTGAACTTGTGGATGACGAGCCCGAGGAGCCGGGCTATGAAGTCGTGCCGCCGCGCGCATAGGGATGATGCGAAGGGTCGTCAAAGACCCTTCCCCCAACCAAAGGCCGCCAGCAATTGACCCGGGTCCTGCTCTTCAACAAACCCTATGGCGTGCTGTCCCAGTTCACCGATGGCGAAGGGCGTTCAACGCTGGCCGACTATGTGGACGTGCCGGGTGTCTATGCCGCCGGGCGGCTCGACCGTGACAGCGAAGGCCTTCTGGTGCTTACCGACAATGGACGGCTGCAAGCTCGTATCGCATCGCCCCGGGCCAGGACGGACAAGACCTACCTGAGCCAGATCGAGGGCGTCCCCGACGAAGCGGCGTTGGCCAGATTGCGGGAGGGCATCACGCTCAAAGACGGCCCCACTCGGCCCGCGCAGGTAAGTCAGGTAAGTGAACCAGAGTGGCTCTGGGCTCGGGAACCGCCGGTCCGTTACCGCAAGTCCGTGCCTGACAGCTGGCTGCAACTGGTCATCTCGGAAGGGCGCAATCGCCAGGTGCGCCGCATGACGGCCGCGGTGGGCTACCCGACGCTGCGGCTGATCCGGGTTGCCGTCGGCGATTGGCGTTTGGATGGAATCGCGCCGGGGACGTGGCGCTGGGCCTAGCGAAAGCCGGGGCGCGGCACTGAACCTGCGGCAAAATTGCAGCGCACCGTTTTTCATATGCTCGATCCAATACCCCCCTCCTGCATTCCAGGTCTCCAACGCCTAGGGTTCATTGGTGTTTTTCATGGTGCGCGGGTAACTTAAGAATGGGCAAACGATCGGCGACAGGCTCGTTCGAGATTGCAGCGCGCGGCATGTCGGCCCTTCTGGTCGGGCTGATGACGGTCAGCTTCACAATCGCCTTCACTGCGATGATCTACAGCGGACCGCTGGCCCCGTATGTGGCGCAGGGTCTCGCGCACGGATTGCTTGGCACCTTGGCATCGGTGCTCATCGGTACGTTCCTCATGTCCTACAAGGGCGCCGTCATGCGGGCACAAGATCTGCCCGCGATCATGCTGTCCGGCAGTCTTGCGGCCGTGATCTCCGGACAGGCGCTCGCTCCCCATTCGATGGCGGCAACTGCCGGCGCCACCGTTGCTCTGGCCAGCCTTGCAGCAGGCGTGGGGACACTTCTTTTCGGCGTTTTCAAGCTTGGCAGCCTTGCACGGTTCATACCGCACCCTGTTATCGGCGGATTTCTGGCGGCGACAGGGTATCTGATGGTCATGGCCGCGGTCGGCATGTGCCTTCGCGAAAGTTTCGACATCGGGCACCCTGCTGCCGCGGCATCGCCAGAGGCATTGAGCCGATGGGCGCCATGGGTGCTTGCCGGCCTTGCACTGTCTTTGGCAAGCCGCAAGACATCATCGAAGACGATACTGCCCACAACGATCACCGCGCTCTTTGTTCTGTTCTACCTGTTCTTGTATCTTATGGACGTTTCCCTTGCGGAGGCGGCGGATGCGGGGCTGCTTCTGGGGCCTTTCGGCTCGACGACCTTCCTCGGGGAAGTGAACACGCGGATGCTGCTCGACGCGGACTGGAGCGTGATCCTCGCGCAGTTGCCTATCCTCCCCGCAGTCATGGCGATGACAGTTCTCGGAACGATGCTGGGCGGCAGCGGGCTAGAAACGATCCTGGGACGCGACTTTCACATGGAACAGGATATGCGCGGCACCGGGATCGCCAATATCGGTGCGGGACTGGCCGGGGGCATCGCGACATTCCACGCGATGTCCGAACCGACACTGGCGCACAAGATGGGTGTAATGGGGCGGCTGGCTCCACTGTCGGCCGCAGCCGTAGCGGCCAGCACCATCTTCCTTGGCGCAGGCGTGCTTGAACTGATGCCGGTTGGTGTCTTCGCCGCGCTTGTCGCCTATCTCGGGTTCGACATGCTGTTCACCTGGCTTTGGGACAGCCGGAAGAAGCTTAAGACGTCGGACTATCTGCTCATCGTGTGCATTCTTGCCGTCGCGGTGTTTTATGGATTCCTCGTGGCATTGGTGGTCGGCTTCATGTCAGCCGCCGTGCTGTTTCTTGTGACCTATGCCCGGATCGACGTCGTCCGGCTTCGAAGTAGCGCGGGAGAATACCGCAGCCGCGTCGAGCGATCCATCGAGAACCAGGCCTTTCTCTCGGTCAAGGGAAAGAACGTCATTATCCGCGGGCTCGACGGCTTCCTTTTCTTTGGAACGGCAAGTGCCCTGCGAAACGAAGTCCAGACGCTGCTGGAGGCAACGCCGCCCCCCGAACGGATTATCCTCGATTTCGCCAGAGTGTCCGGCATCGATGCATCGGCAATGCAGTCTCTCGCGAAGATCGCCACCGATTGCACCACGCGTGGCGTTGCGCTTGATTGCACCGGAATGGCGCCTGAAGACGCGGCGCAACTGCGCGCGGTCTGTGCTCCGGGCACGGTCCCGGCCCTGCCCGGCACTCTGGACAACGCACTTGAGTGCGCCGAGTCAAGGTTTCTTGCCGACCGCCCCGACCCGGTGGAGTCCGAAGAGACCCGCCTTATCCTTTCCGAACTGGAACGGCTGGCCGCCAGCGGGAACAGAGCTGTAACGTGGATGGAATGCCCGGCGGGAACACAGCTTATCAAGAGTGGCGACAAAGATCGCGATCTCTACCTTCTGCGGGAAGGGCTGCTTCGGGCCGAGATCGCCCGCCCAGACGGAAAGCACCTGCGTGTCGCCGCGTTCCGCCCCGGCGCCATCATCGGAGAACTTGCGCATTACGCGGACCTGCCACGCACTGCGGACATCGTGTGCGACGTGGCTTCGCGCCTGTTGAAGGTCGACATAGAAGAACTCGCCCTGTCCGATCCCGGGCTTGCAGGTCGCGTGCACGATCAGGTCGCCCGCGTCCTGGCGCGACGCGTCGCCACCATGACCGCACTCCTCAGGCATGCAGGGATCTGAAGAAGAAAAAGGGCGCCCATGGGCGCCCTTCTCGGTCTTCCAGCTTCTCTTGGGACGTCAGTCGATTTTCGGCAGCAGGCTGTCGATCGATGCCTTGGCGTCACCGTAGAACATGCGCGTGTTCTCCTTGAAGAACAGCGGGTTCTCGATGCCCGAATAGCCTGTGCCTTGCCCGCGCTTTGACACGAAGACCTGCTTGGCCTTCCAGCATTCCAGAACCGGCATCCCGGCGATGGGGCTGTTGGGGTCGTCCTGGGCGGCGGGGTTCACGATGTCGTTCGAGCCGATGACGATCGCGACATCGGTGGTTGGGAAGTCCTCGTTGATCTCGTCCATCTCCAGCACGATATCATAGGGCACCCTGGCCTCTGCCAACAGCACGTTCATGTGGCCCGGCAGACGCCCGGCCACCGGGTGAATGGCAAAGCGCACGGTCTTGCCCTTTGCGCGCAGCTTGCGCGTCAACTCGCTGACCGACTGCTGCGCCTGTGCCACCGCCATGCCGTAGCCCGGAATGATGATGACCGAGTCTGCATCGTTCAGCGCGGCTGCAACGCCATCGGAATCGATGGCGATCTGTTCCCCCTCGATCGCCGCCGCCGGGCCCTGCGGGCCGCCGAAGCCGCCGAGGATCACACTGACGAAGTGGCGGTTCATCGCCTTGCACATGATGTAGGACAGGATCGCACCGGACGATCCCACCAGCGCGCCCGTGACGATCAGTAGATCGTTGCCAAGGCTGAAGCCGATCGCGGCCGCCGCCCAGCCAGAGTAGCTGTTCAGCATCGAAACCACGACCGGCATGTCCGCGCCGCCGATACCCATGATCAGGTGGTAGCCGATGAACAGTGCAGCCGCCGTCATGATGACAAGCGGCAGGATGCCGCCGGTGTTGAAATACCAGATCAGGCAGAGCACCGAGATCGCCGCCGCGGCCGCGTTCAGCATGTGCCCGCCGGGCAGTTTGGTCGCGGCGGACGTCACCTTGCCCGCCAGCTTGCCGTAAGCGATGACCGACCCCGTAAAGGTGATCGCGCCGATGAATACGCCAAGGAACAGCTCGACCCGCAGGATGGCGATCTCGACGCCTGTCTTCTTGGACAGAAGCGCGGCAAAACCTTCGAGCGCCGCCTTTCCAGCCTCGTCCATGGCCATGACGCGGGCAAGTTCGATATGCGCGTTGAACCCCACGAACACGGCGGCAAGGCCCACCAGCGAGTGCATCGCGGCCACCAGTTCCGGCATCTGGGTCATCTGCACACGCGTCGCCAGCTGGTAGCCGATCAGCCCGCCAGCGGCGATCAGCACAAGCGACAGGAACCAGTAGCCGGAGCCGGGCCCGGCGAGCGTTGCGAATACGGCCAGGGCCATGCCGACGATGCCGTACCACACCGCGCGCTTCGCGCTTTCCTGTCCCGACAGGCCGCCGAGCGCGAGGATGAAGAGGACAGCCGCGACGACGTAGGCGGCAGTTGTGAATCCGAGTTCCATTGTCCTCTGCTCCTTACGATTTCTGGAACATGGCGAGCATGCGCCGTGTCACAAGGAAGCCACCGAAGATGTTCACGCCGGCCATGAAGACCGAAACCGCAGCCAGAAGGATCACGAGGTAGGACCCCGACCCGATCTGCAAAAGCGCACCCAGGATGATGATCGAGGAGATGGCATTGGTGATGGCCATCAGCGGCGTGTGCAGCGAATGCGCGACGTTCCAGATCACCTGGAAGCCAACGAAGACGGCCAGAACGAACACGATGAAGTGCTGCATGAAGCTGGCCGGTGCCACCAGGCCGACGGCCAGCAGCAGCACGGCGCCCACGCCGATAAGCGTAACCTGACGCTTCGTCTCGGACTTGAAGGTCGCGACTTCCTGCGCTCTCTTCTCCTCGGGCGTCAATTCCTTCGGCTTCTCCCTTTTCGGGGCAGAGGCAATCGCCTGCACCTTGGGCGGCGGCGGCGGGAACGTGATCTCGCCCGAATGTGCCACGGTCGCGCCGCGGATCACGTCGTCTTCCATGTTGTGCGCGATGACGCCGTCCTTGCCGGGCGTCAGGTCGGTCATCATGTGACGGATGTTCGTGGCGTACAGCGTGGAGCTTTGTGTCGCCATCCGGCTGGGAAAATCGGTGTAGCCGACGATCGTCACACCGTTGTCGGAAACGATCTTCTCGTCCGCCTTGGTCAGTTCACAGTTGCCGCCCCGCTCGGCCGCGAGGTCGATGATCACCGACCCGGGCTTCATCGCCTCGACCATGTCCCTGGTCCACAGCACGGGTGCCGGGCGGTTCGGGATCAGCGCCGTGGTGATGACGATGTCGATGTCGGGTGCAAGCTCGCGGAACTTCGCCAGCTGCTTTTCCTGAAATTCCGGGCTCGACGGGGCCGCGTAGCCGCCGGTCGCGCCGCTGTCCTGGCTGTTCTCGAAGTCGAGAAAGACGAACTCCGCGCCCATCGATTCGATCTGTTCCGCCACTTCGGGACGCACGTCGAAGGCATAGGTGATTGCACCCAGCGAAGTCGCCGTGCCGATCGCGGCCAGACCCGCGACGCCCGCACCGACCACCAGCACCTTGGCCGGCGGCACCTTGCCGGCCGCCGTCACCTGCCCGGTGAAGAAGCGGCCAAAATTGTTGCCGGCCTCGATCACGGCGCGATACCCGGCGATGTTGGCCATCGAAGAAAGCGCGTCCATCTTCTGTGCCCGGCTGATGCGCGGCACCATGTCCATGGCGATGACGCTTGCGGACTTCGATCTGCAAAGCTCAAGCAGCGCCTCGTTCGAAGCCGGGTAGAAGAACGAAATCAAGGTCTTGTCAGCCGTCAGACGTTTGGCCTCCGCCTCCGAAGGCGGACGCACCTTGGCGATCACGTCCGCGTTCTTCCAAAGCGTCGCCGCGGTCTTCAGGACCTTGACGCCGGCCGCCTCGTAGGCCGCGTCGGTAAAACCTGCGGCAAGACCGGCACCGGCCTCGATCAGGCACTCGTGGCCCAGCTTCTGCAACTGAAGGGCGCTGTCCGGCGTCATCGCAACGCGCGCCTCGCCCTCGAAGATCTCCTTCGGTGTTCCGATCTTCACCTTTTCGTCCCCTCTCGGTGGCTTTGTGACCCAAAAGATGGGTCATTCCGGGCGCGAGTCTACTAAACCGTGGCCATCGTCATAACAAGCGCCGAGGCGCAAGAATCTTTCGCGACAGCGATGGATCAGAGCCAACGGCGGGTCACCGCGGCCCAGTCTTCGTACGCCTCGCCGAATGCCGACCTTAGCCTGGCTTCCTCCGCGCGGATGAAACGCGTGTCGATAAGCCAGATGAAAACCGGCACGAGAAGAAGTGCCAGAACGGCGTCCCAGCGCAGGATGAAACCCGCAAGCAAAAGGGCGTCCCCAAGATAGATTGGATTGCGTGACAGGCGAAAGACACCGCCAGTCACCAGGGCTGCCGGGTCTCGGTGCGGAATCACGGTGGTGCGAGCAGCGATCATGGTGGCTGCCGCCGCTGCCATCAGCAACAGGCCCGCAGCAATGAAAAGCGCACCGGTCCAGCCGGCCCATGCGCCACCGAAATCCGGCTCCGGTATTGCTCGCCCGACCGCCCAGGCGACCGCAAGTGTCAGGGCAAGCCAGAGCGGCGGAAGATCGATCCAGGTGCGCATCTCTCGTCAATAGCGTCACACCGCCCGCGCGCAAGGCCCTTCGAGCCTGTCCGCTTGCCACGGACGAAGGACCGACTACGGTGTCGAAACAGCGGGAGGCAAGACATGCAGGGCAAACACGCACTGGTGACAGGTGGCGGGACCGGGATCGGTCTTGCGATCGCTCGGGCGCTGGCAGAGGCCGGCGCCGAGGTGACAATCACGGGGCGGCGCGCCAGCGTTCTGCGCGATGCGGCGGCGCAGACCCAAAGACTGCACCCTGTCGTCATGGATGTGGCGGACGAGGCAAACGTGATCGACGGCTTCGCGGTTGCCGTGGCCGCGCGCGGCCCGGTCGCAATCCATGTCGCAAATGCCGGCGTTGCCGAAGGACGGGCCCTGCACAAGACTGACCTGGAATTCTGGCGCTGGATGATGGCCACCAACCTAGACGGGGCGTTTCTCACGATCCGCGAGGCATTGAAGACCATGCGCGCACTGGACTGGGGACGGGTCATCGCGGTGTCCTCCATTGCCGGTGTGAAGGGGCTAAGGGGCGGACCCGCCTACTCTGCGTCCAAGCACGGCATGGTCGGGCTGATCCGGTCGCTTGCAGCGGATTACGCCGGCAAGGGGCTCACCTTCAATGCGCTTTGCCCGGCCTATGTCGCGACCGAGATCATCGATCGGAACGTCGTGTCGATCATGGAACGGACCGGTATGGACGAGGACGAGGCGATGAAACTGATGGTGGGTGTCAACCCGCACGGCCGCCTGATAGAGCCTCAGGAAGTCGCCGCTGCCGCAGTCTGGCTGTGCGGAACGGGATCGGACAGTGTCAACGGTCAGGCGATCCAGATTGCAGGCGGCGAAGTTTGACGCCTTTGTGTGTGCATTCGATGGCGCACCCCTCTTGGAGAAAAGAATGACCGATTTCGATGCGACGCGCGCCATGTTTCACCTGCCCGAAGGCGTGACCTACCTCGATGGCAATTCGTTGGGTCCCCTGCCACTCGCAGCGCGCGATCGCGTGGCCGGAGCAGTGACCGACGAGTGGGGCTCGATGCTGATCACCGGCTGGAACAAGGCCGGATGGATGGCCATGCCTGCACGCCTCGGCGACAGGGTTGGCGGACTGATAGGGGCAGCCCCGGGAACGACGGTGATCGGCGACACGCTGTCGATCAAGGTGTTCCAGGCCTTGGCGGCGGCGATCGCAAAGCGCCCTGACCGCCATGTGATCCTGTCCGACACCGGCAACTTTCCAACCGACCTTTATATGGCCGAGGGCCTGATTCAGACACTCGGGCGGGGCCATCAGTTGAAAACGGTGCCCCCAGAGGAAGTGGCCGATCATATCGACGACAGCGTTGCCGCCGTCATGCTGACAGAGGTCGACTATCGAACCGGACGGCGGCACGACATGAAGGCCTTGACCGGGATCGCCCATGACGCCGGGGCGCTGATGATCTGGGACCTCGCGCATTCCGCCGGCGCATTTCCGGTGGACGTCGCGGGGTGCAACGCCGACTTCGCCGTCGGCTGCACCTACAAGTTCCTGAACGCGGGCCCCGGGGCACCGGCCTTCATCTACGTGCGTCCAGACCATGCCGAAGGACTCCGGCCTGCGCTTGCAGGATGGCTTGGGCACGAAGCCCCGTTCGCCTTCGACCCGGACTATCGGCCGGGCCGTGGGATCGAGCGGATGCGGGTCGGAACACCACCAGTGCTTCAGATGGCAGCTCTGGACGCGGCGCTCGATGTGTTCGACGCGGCAGACCTTGCCGACATACGCCGACGCTCGGTCGAACTGTCAGAGCTTCTCATTGCCGAAGTCGAACGGCGCTGCCCCGAATTGGCGCTGGTGTCGCCGCGGGACGCGGCGCAAAGGGGCAGCCAGGTGTCCTTCAGGTTTCATGAGGGATTTGCCGCCATGCAGGCGCTGATAGCGCGTGGCGTGATTGGCGATTTCCGCGCGCCGGACATCATGCGCTTTGGAATCACCCCGCTTTACTTGTCAGATGCCGACATTCTTCGCGCTGCCAGCATCATCGAAGAGGTCATGAATGGCGCACTCTGGGACCGTGCGGAATATCGCGTACGGGGCGCCGTGACCTGAACTGCCCGGCCTGGACGCAGCACCAACTGTAATGCGGGCGAAAAGCCGCCGTCTTGCCGGTGGCGTTGAACGCCGGTTGCGGGCCTGGGCCTGCTCTTGCGGTATCGTTGAATGGTGGCGCCGCCGCTGGCACGAAACCGTCGCCATCCGTTCACATACGGACCCGCAATTACAGATGAAACCCCGCACGCCATTGCGGATCTTTGTCAGCGAAGAGACCCGCATCGCTCATGGCCTATGGGTAAAGTGCATAATCCGGCCCTGCGCGACCGCGCCGGCTACGTTCAGGCGCTCTTGAGCATCGGCTGCGGCCGGCGGACTTTGGCCCAGCTGCGCACCGCGTCGCCGAATGCTGTGAACAGGCGCCTCGAAACGGGGTCGTTGGGCGCATTGAATTCGGGATGCCATTGCACGGAAAGCGTGAAGCCCGGAGCATTGCGGACATAAAGCGCCTCGGGCGTCCCGTCGTCGGCCCACCCGTCGATCACGATCCGGTCTCCGGGTTCCAGAACGCCCTGACCATGAAGCGTGTTGGTCTTCACCTCGGCCGCCCCCAACAGGGTGGCGAACACACCGCCTTCGGCAAATGTCACGCGCTGGCGCAATTCGAAGATCTGTTCAATCGTGCCATTCGGAGGCATCCGATGATTGAACCGGCCGGGGATCTCTCTGATCTCTGGATGCAGCGTGCCGCCATATGCGACGTTGACCTCCTGAAATCCGCGGCAAATCCCGAAATAGGGCTGGCCCCGCTCGGTCAGGGCACGGATCAGGGGCAGCGTGATACGGTCCCTTGCGCGATCAAAGGTGCCATGTTTCTCGGTCGGCTCGTGGCCGTATTCCTCGGGATGAACATTCGGTCGCCCGCCTGTGAAAACGAACCCGTCGTAATGATCCATCAGATCGTTGATATCGACCAGATCCGGGTCAGTCGGAACGATGGCCGGAACGGCATCTGACACAAGCGACACCGCCTCGGAACAATGATACCCACCGGCATGAACGCGGTAAGTGTCAGTTATCATGTGCAGGTTACCGATGATCCCGACGATGGGGCGCGGCATGGCTGGTCCCTTGGCTCAAGCGTTTACGGGGTTACCATATAGCGGCGCGCACCGGGATGCGAGCCGATTGGTCCGCCGGCGCCCTTTCCCGGGGCAAATGCCCGAAAAACCGGCAGGATCGCGCACTCAGGCCTCACCCGAAAGCCCTGTGGCCGCAATTCCGGCAAGAGCAGCCTCGGCGTCGTTGTCGCTGGTATCGCCGGTGACACCAACCGCACCGATCACGACCCCCTTGCGGTCCTTCACCAGCACGCCACCCGGAACGGGCACCACCTGTCCGCCATACACGCCGTTAACCGCGGCCATGAAATAGGCCTGCGCCTCGGCCCGGGCCATCTGGGCGCGTCCTGCCATGCCCAGCATCACGGCGCCATAGGCCTTGGCATGGGCAATTCCAAAACGTCCGGGCGCGGCGCCGTCCTCACGCTCGAAGGCAATCAGGTTTCCGCCGGCATCCAGCACCGCGACGCTGAGCGGCTTGAGTTGCATGTCTCGGCCATGCGCCAGCGCCTTTCGGATGATGGTGCGCGCCCTTGTCAGCGATATGGTGGCCACGTCGGTTCTCCGTTCAGTTATGGTGATGTCCGGCGCGCGATGCGACAGACGGGCATAAGCAGCATCGAGCGGCAGTCCGGGACCGCAATCATGCGGCGCCCGGCCCCGGACCGTGGCGTCAGGCTTGCGCCTTTGCAGCCTGCCGGCGTTCGTGCAACACCGGCTCTGTATAGCCAGATGGCTGCGACGTGCCATCGAACACCAGATCGCAGACCGCAAGAAATGACTGACCATCGAACCCGGGCGCCATCGGCCGATAGGCCATATCGCCCGCATTCTGGCGATCCACGACCTCGGCCATCTTCTTAAGCACGGCCATGACCCGATCCCGGTCGACAATTCCGTGGTGCAGCCAGTTGGCCAGGGCCTGGCTCGAGATCCGGCACGTTGCGCGGTCTTCCATCAGTGCCACGTCGTGAATGTCGGGAACTTTCGAACATCCCACCCCCTGATCGACCCATCGCACCACGTATCCCAGAATGCCTTGTGCGTTGTTCTCGATCTCACGCGTGATTTCCTCGTCCGACAGGTTCCGCCCGTGCATCACGGGTATCGTCAACAGATCCTTGAGCGACCGGCGCATACCCCCGCCCGCCAGTTCGGCCTGCCGGGCCTTTACATCGACTCGGTGATAGTGCGTTGCGTGCAACGTCGCCGCGGTCGGCGAAGGCACCCAAGCACAGTTGGCGCCTGATTGCGGGTGCCCGACCTTGTCGTGCAGCATCGCCGCCATCAGATCCGGCGCAGCCCACATACCCTTGCCGATCTGGGCACGGCCCCTCAGCCCACAGGCCAGACCGATATCGACGTTGCGGTCTTCGTATGCCGCGATCCATGCCGATCCCTTCATCTCACCCTTTGGGATCATAGGGCCAGCTTCCATAGAGGTGTGGATTTCGTCGCCTGTGCGGTCGAGAAAGCCGGTGTTGATAAAGGCCACCCGGTGCCGCGCCGCGCGGATGCACGCTTTCAAGTTGGCCGACGTACGGCGTTCCTCGTCCATGATCCCAAGCTTCACGGTATTCTGGGGCAGGCCCAGCACCGCCTCGACCCGCGCAAATATCTCGTCCGCGAAAGCCACCTCGTCAGGACCATGCATCTTGGGCTTCACAACGTAGACCGAACCGGCGGCAGAGTTGCGCAGTCCCCCGGTCTTGCGCAGGTCGTGCATGGCGATCAGAACGGTCACCATGGCATCCATAAGACCCTCGCCGATCTCGGCACCGTCACTATCCAGAATGGCAGGTGTGGTCATCAGGTGGCCGACGTTGCGCACCAGCATGAGCGCCCGGCCCTTTAGCGACACAACCGACCCATCGGCGCCAGTCAGCGCGACATCCTGCTCCAGCCGCCGGGTATAGCTCCCGCCCCCCTTGGCCACTTCTTCGGTCAGGTCACCCTTCATCAGACCCAGCCAGTTGCCATAGGCAAGCATCTTGTCCCCGGCATCGACTGCGGCAACGGAATCCTCGCAATCCATGATCGCGGATACCGCGGCTTCAAGACGGACGTCTGCGACCCCGGCGGGATCACTCCGGCCAATTCGATGCGACCTGTCGATAACGATCTCGATGTGCAGGCCGTTGTTGACGAGAACGATCGACTCGGGCTTGAGGGGATCACCCCGGTAACCGACGAAGGCCGCTGGATCGGCAAGCGCCGGCGACAGCTCTCCTTGCGTAACGCGATACCCGTCAACGGCGGCGTGGCTTCCCTTGGCAAGGGGAACGGCCTGATCCAGAAAATTCTTGGCCCAGGCGATCACGCGCGCCCCGCGATCTGGATCGTAGTCACCAATCTGCGGCTGATCGCCCAGCGCATCGGTGCCGTAGAGCGCATCATAGAGCGACCCCCAGCGCGCATTGGCCGCGTTCAGCGCATAACGGGCGTTCATGATCGGCACGACCAGCTGCGGGCCCGGAATCTCGGCGATCTCGGGATCGATGTTGGACGTGTCGATCGCAAAGTCTTCACCCTCCGGCAAGAGATAGCCGATCTCGCGCAGGAATGCCTCATAGGCAGAGGCGTCGTGGGGTTGGCCACGGCGGGAACGGTGCCACTCGTCGATCTGGCGCTGCATCGTCGCGCGAGTGTCCAGGAGTGCGCGGTTCTTTGGTCCAAGTTCGTGCACAAGGGCAGAGAACCCGGCCCAGAACTCCGCCGGGGCCACATCTGTACCGGGCAGGGCCTGCTCTTCGATGAATGCCGCCAGCGCCGCGTCAACCTGAAGCCCGTCGCGCTCTGCGCGCAGTACCTTCTGGTGTTTCATGCCCAACTCCGTGTGCCATTGTGTGCCGCTTGGAGGTCAGGATTAGGGAAAAAGTTTCCGATAGGCAACAGCCGTGGTCAGTTTTCGTGACCAATTTCCGAGCGCACATGCGAAAGCCGGTCGCGTGCGCCCGCACGTTCCCGTCGGCAACGGTCCGAGCAATGACGCACCTCTTCCCAGACGCGCGCCCATTTCCGGCGCCAGCGAAAGGGCCGCCCGCAGGTGGCGCAGGTCTTTTCCGACAAGTCTGTCTTGCGCCGCATCCTTGCCATCAAAGATCGAGCTTCAACTGGCGATCACACGGCCCCGTTTTCCGGTCGCGTCCATAATGCGGCCGAGCGCCCTGTTCGCTGCGGCTGGCGCGGCGATCGGCAAGCCGCGCGGCCTCGTCGTGTAGGCCGCCCCCCTTGCGGACGGACCAGACACGGGCGCGTGCCATCGCTGCGGCGGCCTTCACAGCGACGATCGGCTCTGGGCATGAGCGCCTCAGCAGCAGCCACACGACCGCAGAGTTCGGCATTTCCAGCCAATCGACCGCGTGTTTCCACGCCCTGGCCGCAACCCGACGATCGCGCGCGAAGGTCCATGCATTGCCTGTCTCCCGGTGGCGGACCAGCTGCGTCACATCGTGTTCTGCCGGCAAAGCCTCGAACATCTCCAACGCGTCGCCCACCCAAAGCACCAGCGGTGCCCCAAGCTGACCCGGCGCCACGCGCAACTCGGCAAGGCACTCTGCCACGTATAGCGGGCTCACCCGACCGGCACGGGCCGCCCGGGACAAGGCGGCTGTGTCCGCGACGCGCAGGTCGCGCATGAACCAGAGTATGGCCGTCTTCGTCATGCTGCCCCAGCTAGGCGGCCTGCCGCGGGCGCCAAGCCCCATTGAAGCGGACAGGGCGCCGCACTACCGTCCGCTGGCCAGTCTCCGCACCCGAGAAGGAACCGACCCGAATGAAGGATAGCGCACCGCAACCCGTTCGACTGGCCGCCTACACACCACCGCCCTGGCTGGTGGACCGGGTCGACCTGACGTTCCGCCTGTTTCCAACTGCAACGCGAGTGCTGTCGCGCGTCTCCTTCCGCCCGAACCCCGCCGCCGAAGCCGGACAATCGCTTCGGCTCGATGGAGAGCGGCTGCACCTGATTTCCGCCGTGATCGACGGCGTGCCCCTGACGCCCGCCGAGTACGTCGCCGACGAGACCTGCCTTTGTGTACCCGCCGCGCGCCTGCCTGAAGGGCCCTTCACCTGGGAGGCCGAGGTCGAGATCGACCCGCAATCCAACACGGCTCTGGAAGGCCTCTACATATCGGGAGGCATGTATTGCACCCAGTGCGAGGCCGAGGGCTTTCGCAAGATCACCTACTACCCTGACCGTCCCGACGTGATGGCGGAGTTCCGCGTGCGGATCGAAAGCGACCTGCCCATTCTGCTTTCGAACGGCAATCCCGTGACCCGGGGCCCCGGCTTTGCCGAGTGGCATGATCCATGGCCGAAACCCGCCTACCTTTTCGCGCTGGTCGCAGGCGATCTGGTCGCGCATTCCGACACCTTCACCACCGCATCTGAACGGACGGTCGCCTTGAATGTCTGGGTGCGGCCGGGGGACGAGGACCGATGCGCCTATGCGATGGACGCGCTCAAACGCTCGATGCGCTGGGACGAAACCGAATACGGGCGCGAGTATGATCTCGACGTGTTCAACATCGTCGCCGTGGACGATTTCAACATGGGCGCGATGGAGAACAAGGGACTGAACATCTTCAACTCCAAATACGTGCTGGCCAGTCCCGAAACCGCAACCGATCGCGACTATGAAATGATCGAGGGTATCGTCGCCCACGAATACTTTCACAACTGGACCGGCAACCGCATCACGTGCCGTGACTGGTTCCAGCTTTGCCTGAAAGAGGGCCTGACCGTTTTTCGCGATCAGCAGTTCTCTGGCGATGCACGGTCTCATGCCGTGAAGCGCATCGAGGATGTCCTGCAACTGCGCGCCCGGCAGTTCCGAGAAGACAATGGCCCCCTGGCGCATCCCGTGCGTCCGTCCAGCTACGTAGAGATCAACAACTTCTACACCGCCACCGTATATGAAAAGGGTGCAGAGTTGATCGGGATGCTGCGCCGGCTTGTCGGGGCCGGGGGATACGCGCGCGCGCTCGACCTTTATTTCGAGCGGCACGATGGCGACGCCGCAACGATCGAGGATTGGCTGGCGGTGTTCCAGGACGCCACTGGGCGCGACCTGTCACAGTTCTCGAAATGGTACACCCAGGCCGGTACACCCCGTCTGAGCGTCACCGAAGATTGGCAGAACGGCACCTACACACTGACCTTCCGTCAATCGACGCCGCAGACCCCAGGCCAGCCCGATAAGGACCCCTTGGTGATCCCCATCGCCGTTGGCCTTCTGAACCCGAACGGTGACGAGGTTCTCCCGACCACAGTACTGGAGATGACCGGGACCGAGCAGAGCTTCTCGTTTCAGGACCTTGCCGCGCGCCCGGTGCCTTCCATCCTGCGCGGCTTTTCCGCGCCCGTGATCCTGGACCGGACGACGACGACAGAGCAGCGCGCCTTTCTGCTGGCCCATGACACCGACCCCTTCAACAAGTGGGAAGCGGGGCGCACCCTTGCCAAGGACGTGCTGGCTCGCATGGTCACCGACAATGCCGCTCCGGGACCCGCCTATCTTGACGCGCTCGAACGAGTGGCGCGCGACGAAGAACTCGACCCGGCGTTCCGCGCCCTGGCGCTTCGGCTACCATCCGACGACGACATGGCACAGACCCTTTTCGACAGTGGCGTAACCCCCGATCCATTGGCGATCCGCACCGCGCGCGAACGTCTGGCGCTGGCGTTGGGGCAACACCTGCGGTCCGTTCTGCCCGATCTCTACGAAGCGATGAACATCCCCGGTCCCTACACGCCCGACCCCAAGGCCGCGGGCTGCCGGTCCTTGCGGCTGACGGCACTTGGCCTCCTTTCGCGCGTCGAGGGCGCAGGTCGCGCCCAGCGCCAGTTCCGCGATGCCGACAACATGACAGAGCTTCTGGGCGCCCTGTCGTGTCTGCTGGATATCGGAGCGGGCGAAGAAGAACTCTCGCAGTTCTACAAGCGCTGGTCCCGCGACCGTTTGGTGATGGACAAGTGGTTCGCGCTTCAGGTCGCCCATGCCCAGCCGCTCGATGCCGCAGCGCGGGCAGATGCGCTGGCGCACCACCCTGATTTCGACTGGAAGAACCCCAACCGCTTCCGGTCCGTCTTCGGCGCGCTGGGGATGAACGCAGCGGGGTTCCACGCGCCAGACGGGGCCGCGTACCGGCTGGTGGCCGACTGGCTGATCCGGCTCGACCCTGTGAACCCGCAGACGACCGCGCGCCTGAGCACACTCTTCGAGACATGGCGGCGCTATGACGCCGACCGTCAGGCCATGATCCGGGGGGAACTGGAGCGTATCGCGGCCACGGACGGCCTCAGCCGCGACACCTCCGAGATGGTCGGGCGCATCCTCGGATAGCCCCTCGCTATTCCAGGTCCAGGCACTCAAGGCGCGCCTCGGCAAGCCTTTGCCACCCACGTCTGACCTGTCGGCCCGGATATGCTATGATGTCATCGCAGTGTCGTCGAACTCTGGTGAGAAGGCACAATGCGGGACCGACTCGATCCTCTGATCGCCGAACGGGCGCCTTGGCTGTTCCGGGACACCGGCTGGGCCCGTGCGGCCCGAGGCGCATTGAATCATCTTCTCGGCTACCAGACGACCCTGGCGCTGGCGACACATTTTCGCGACCGCAGCAACGCCGAGATCATGGCGACGATGTCCCACTTGCTGGCGCGCGACGTGGCGGCGCGGGGTCTAGACCACATTCCGCGCCAAGGCCCCGCCCTGATTGTGGCCAACCACCCGACCGGTATCGCCGACGGGGTCATTTTGTATTCGCTTCTCGCACCCATCCGCCCCGACCTCTTCATCTACACCAATGCGGACATCCTTCGGGTCCTGCCGCAGATGGATGAAATGATCCTGCCCGTGGAATGGCGCCTCGAAAAACGCAGCCATGCCAAGACACGCGAGACCATGACGCTCACCCGCGAAGCGCTCGACGCGGGTCGGCTGGGGGTGATCTTTCCCTCCGGCCGGCTGGCCAAGCGGCGCGGACTACGCCTTTACGAACGCCCGTGGATGCCCTCGGCAGCGATGATTGCGCGCAAGTTCGATCTACCGGTTATCCCCGTGAACATACGTGCACGGAACTCGGCGCTGTTCTACCTGTTCGACCTGATCCATCCGACGCTGCGCGACATCACCCTGTTCCACGAAACGCTGAACAAGGATCGTCAGCCATACCGGGTCACGATCGGGGAGCCGCTTTCACCGCAGTCGCTGCCGGCCCGTTCGGATGAGGGGATAGAGATGCTGCGCCGCGCCACCCTGTTGCTGGGCGGACCGCACGCGCCCGGCGTGTCCCTGGTCGACAGCACCCGCCGCCCGGCGTGGGCCAAGGTGCTGGTGCAGGGCTACTGAGAAGGCCCGCAGCACCCTTGCCCGGCCTGAATCGGCGGGCAAGGCACGGTGCCGTAGGAACAAAAGACGCAGCAATCTCCGGGCAGCGGGCGCAAGACCTCTGCACACGCGGGACAATCGAAGAAAAACTGGCAGGCGTCGGTTGGCATCTCTGCGGCAGAGGTGACGCCACAAGCCGGGCAGGTCAGGTCCGATCGGGTAGCGACGGCGTCAGCCATCGGCCCCCGCACCGGCCAGCCGCCCCAGGGACGCCAGAACGCCCTTTGCCTCGGGCGCTGCACAGTAGGGTTGCACCCGGGTCCACGCTGCCATGTCAGCCACCTTGTCGGTGCTGCGGAAGGGCGCCCAGTCGCGCGCCACGCCGCGCCATGCGCCGGGGCCGCCCACGATCTCGTTGTCGCGCGCCACCTGCTGCGCCGCGATGCGCACACCGCAGGACAGGTTGGCCGACCCGTCGAAAAGTGCCGCGCTCGACTGCGCGCGGCAGTCATAGGCCCGTGCGGTGCCGGGCGCGATCTGCAACAGCCCCAGCCACTGGCCGCCGCCTCCCGCCGCATCGGGCCGCCAGGTGCTTTCATGTTTGGCCAGCGCCGAGAACAGCCCCGCCCAGAACGCGCGCCGCTGGTCCGGGCCCGCCTCGGTGTAAGCCGGGCAGAACGCGTCGATATCGACGGGCTCCAGCGTTTCCAGGACCGCCCCGTGGGACTGGAGCGCGGCAAGGACCGACGCCGTCCATTCCTCTGCCTCGGGCCGGTGATCCCAGCGCATCGGGGGCAAGTCGCCCATGTAGCCCTTGGTGGACAGGGTTTCCGTCGCCGCGCATCCGGACAGGACGACAGCGGCGATCACGGCGAAGATGGGGAACGGACGCGGCATCGGGCACCTCTGGCGCAAACCTGAACCCGTCTAGCGGGCAAACGCGGCGTTCGGCAATCGCGGGCTTGGCCCTCGGCGGCTTCCCGCCGCGGTCTGGGCCTTGCCGCGGCTGCGCCCCTGCCCTAGACAACGGGCGTTCCCGCGCACGGAGGCCGCCATGCTCGACCTGACCTACGAGACCCCGAAGCCCAAGGTGATCCAGGGGGCAAAGCACGACTGGGAGCTTGTCATCGGACTGGAGGTGCACGCCCAGGTGGCCTCGAAGGCCAAGCTGTTCTCGGGCGCCTCGACCACCTTCGGGGCAGAGCCGAACTCGAACGTCTCCTTCGTCGATGCGGCGATGCCCGGCATGCTTCCCGTCATCAACGAGTTCTGCGTGGCGCAGGCGGTGCGCACCGGGCTTGGCCTCAAGGCCGGGATCAACCTGTGGTCGGCCTTCGACCGCAAGAACTATTTCTACCCCGACCTGCCGCAGGGCTACCAGATTTCCCAGCTGTACCACCCCATCGTGGGCGAGGGCGAGGTGCTGGTCGACATGGGCCCGGGCGTCGCGCGGCTGGTGCGGATCGAGCGGATCCACCTCGAACAGGACGCGGGCAAGTCGGTGCATGACATGGACCCGCACATGTCGTTCGTCGATCTGAACCGGACCGGCGTGGCGCTGATGGAGATCGTCAGCCGCCCCGACATCCGCGGCCCGGAAGAGGCTGCGGCCTATGTCGTCAAGCTGCGCCAGATCCTGCGCTACCTCGGGACCTGCGACGGCAACATGCAGAACGGCAACCTGCGGGCGGATGTCAACGTCTCGGTCTGCCGGCCCGGCGACTACGAGAAGTACCAGGAAACGCAGGACTTTTCCCACCTGGGCACGCGCTGCGAGATCAAGAACATGAACTCCATGCGCTTCATCCAGCAGGCCATCGAGTACGAGGCGCGGCGACAGATCGCGATCCTCGAGGATGGCGGCAAGGTCGTGCAGGAAACCCGCCTCTACGACCCCGACAAGGGCGAGACGCGGTCGATGCGCTCCAAGGAAGAAGCCCATGATTACAGGTACTTCCCCTGCCCCGACCTGCTTCCGCTGGAAATCGAGCAAGCCTGGGTGGACGACATCAGGGCGAGCCTGCCGGAACTGCCGGACGAGAAGCGCGCGCGCTTCGTGCTGGACTACGGAATGACCGAGTACGACGCGTCTGTCCTGACGGCAGAGGCAGAAAATTCCGTTTATTTCGAAGAGGTTGCCAAGGGGCGGGACGGCAAGACGGCGGCCAACTGGGTCATCAACGAGCTGTTCGGCCGGCTCAACAAGGAAGACCTGTCGATCGCCGACAGCCCGGTCTCGGCCGCGCAGCTGGGCGGCATCCTCGACCTGATGGCGGCAGGCGACATCAGCTCCAAGATCGCCAAGGACCTGTTCGAGATCGTCTGGACCGAGGGCGGAGATCCCGCTGAAATCGTTGAACAAAAGGGCATGAAACAGGTCACCGACACCGGCGCGATCGAGGCCGAGGTGGACCGCATCATCGCCGAGAACCCGGCCCAGGTGGAGAAGGCCAAGGTCAATCCCAAGCTGGCCGGATGGTTCGTCGGGCAGGTCATGAAGGCCACCGGCGGCAAGGCCAACCCGCAGGCCGTCAACGACCTCGTGGCGGCGAAACTGGGGCTTTGACCCACGTCGGCATCGCGTCGGCATGACGTCGGCATAACGTCGGCGCGCCCGTCCGGCGGCACGCGGGGCGGGCGGCGGGCCGATTGAGTATTCTGGCAGAGAAGAAGACAGGGGGAGGCGCGCCCTTCCCGGTTGATCGGTCCTGCGGTGATCGCCGACGCTGGTTGCGGATCGGGCGGCGCTGGGGCATGTGACCGCGGCGCTGGAGGTCTATGACCCCGAGCATATGTCGGCCCGGTATGTCGCGGCCACCCGCCTGCGCGATCACCTGCTGGCGCGGTTGGCGGACGGGGGTGCTGGACAGGGGCCGGGGGCGGTGTAGGCTGCGCGCGCCAGGGGAGGGCGCGCGATGTACGAGACACTCAAGATCATCCACCTGTTGTCGATGGCCGTGGGGCTGGGCGGCGGCGTGGCCAATGCCATCGTGGGCGCGAAGGTCGGGCCCAAGGCGCCGCAACTGGCGGGGCCCGTGACGCTTCTGATCGGGCGGCTGGGCTTCGCGGGGCTGGTGCTTTTGTGGGTGACGGGGATCGCCATGGTGGCGATGGCGGGCGGCGTGGCGGCGATGGGCGCGTGGTTCTGGGTCAAGATGCTGGCGGCGCTGATGCTGACGGCGGCGGCGGTGGCGCTGCAGGTGGCGACCTTTACCCTGCCGCCCGAGCGGCGCGCGGCGCGGGTCAAGCCGCTGGGGATGGTGATGCTGGCGGGATCGGTCCTGTCGCTCGTCTTTGCCGTCATCGCCTTTGGCTGATCGGCAACACCCCGGCGGGCTTGTGGCGGGGGGCCGCGCGGCGGGGGTTTCGCACTATGGCGCGCGGCGCTAGCGTCCCATCGCCTGCAAGGAGAGATGCGATGGCGCGTTACGAATACAAGGTGGTGCCCGCGCCGACGCGGCCCGCGAAGGTGAAGGGCGTGAAGGGGACCGAACAGAAGTTCGCCGTCGCGCTGTCGGAGATCATGAACGAGCTGGCCGGGGACGGCTGGGAGTACCTGCGCACCGACACCCTGCCCTGCGAAGAGCGGCAGGGGCTGACCGGGCGGACGACGACGTTCCAGAACATGCTGGTGTTCCGCCGGGCCAACGGGGGCGCCGCAGAGGCCGTCGCGCCGCCGCGTGCCGAGGCCGTGCTGGCCGCGCCGGTGTTCCGGACGACGGCGCCCGCAGCGCCGGGTCCCGAAGGCCGGGCGCCGCGCTTGGTCGCGGTTGGCGAGGAAGGCGGCGCACCGGCGCTGGGCGCGGCAGAGCGGGACGGGCCGGCGGCCTAGGGCCGCGGGCGGGCCGCTCAGGGCCGGATCGTCAGCGCCAGCGCGTGGATGCGGCCCACCAGTTCGGGGCCGAGCGCGGCATGGACGGCGCGGTGCCGCTCTATCCGCGAGAGGGGCGCGAAGGCGTCTGACTCGATGGTCACGCGAAAGTGGCTTTCGCCGCCCTCCTGATAGCCGGCGTGCCCGCGATGGCGCTCGCTTTCGTCCTCGACGGTCAGCAAGCGGGGCGAAAAGGCCGCCAAAAGCCGGGATTCGATCTGGTCTGTCACACGCATTTTTCGCGATGCCCCCTTCACTGTCAGGAAGAAGACACTAAACTCGCGGGTCCGAGTCGAAAAGGCAGGTGACATGGAAAAGAACGACCCGTTCGGATTCGATCTTCGGGTGTCCGCTGACAAGAAGAAGAAGTCGCGCGGCAAGCGCGGCATGTCCGGGGCGTTCGAGACCTCGACGCGGGTGTGCGAGCATCCGGGCTGCGAGGAAGCCGGTCAGTACCGCGCGCCGAAGAGCCCCGATCAGCTGGACGACTACTACTGGTTCTGCAAGGACCATGTGCGCGAATACAATCTGAAGTGGAATTTCTTCAACGGCTCGACCGAGGAGGAGTTCCAGGAACAGATCGACAAGGACCGCGTGTGGGAGCGTGAGACAAAGCCCTTTGGCAAACCGGGCGAGGAACAGCGTGCCTGGGCCCGGCTGGGGATCGACGATCCGCACCAGGTTCTGGGCGAGAACGCCACGCGCAACCCCGGCAAGCGGATCACCGGCACGCGCAAGCTGCCGCCGACCGAACGCCGGGCGCTCGATATCCTCGACGCGCAGGACAACTGGACCAAGGCCGAGATCCGCAAGGCCTACAAGGCGCTCATCAAGGTGTTGCACCCCGACATGAACGGCGGCGACCGCGGCCACGAAGAACAGCTGCAAGAGGTCGTCTGGGCCTGGGACCAGATCAAGGACAGCCGCAACTTCCAGGCGTGAGGCGCGCCCCTAGCCCAGCGCCTCGGCCATCAGGTCGAACACCAGGCGCACGCGGCGGCTGGTGTTCAGCGCGCGGTGGGCGGTCAGCCAGACGGGGAAGGGGATGGTAAGCGACGGCAGGACGCGCGCGACGGCCGGGTCGGCCTCGGCCATCGCCGTTGGGAAGACGCCGATGCCCACGCCCTCGCGCGCCATGGCCCATTGCACCAGGTGGCTGGCGGTGGTGACGGGAAAGTTGCGGCGGGTCAGCGACAGGCCCATGGCGTTCAGCCCGTCGAGCAGCTGTTCGATGCTGTCGAAGCCCACGAAATCGCAGCGCGACAGGTCAGAGGCGGTTTGCGGGTGGCCGAAGCGTTCCAGGTATTCCGGCGTGGCGAAAAGCCCGGCTGCGTCGTCGCGCAGTCGGCGGGCGATCAGGTCGGCGTCGGTCGGGCGGGCGTTGCGCAGGGCGATGTCGGCTTCTCGCCGGCGCAGGTCGGAGACGGCGTTGGAGGCGACGATTTCCAGTTCGATTCCGGGATGGTCGTGGCGGATGCGGCGCACGATCGGGGGCAGGACATGGGCGGCGTAGACCTCTGACGCGGTCAGCACGACAAGGCCCTCGACCGATTGCGACTGGCCCGAGGCGGTGAGAGAGACGCGGGTCGCGGCCTCTCCCATTGCGCGGACGTGGTCGACGAGTTCCATGCCGGCGGGCGTCAGCATCAGCCCGCGTCCGGCGCGTTCGAAGAGCGTGACGCCCAGTTCCTGCTCCAGCGCGGTGACCTGCCGGCCGAGCGTGGGCTGGGCCAGACCCAGCGCGCGGGCGGCGGCGGACAGGCTGCCCTCTTCCGCGGTCACGAGGAACGCGCGGGCGCGGTTCCAGTCGAAGGTGACGGATCGCCATTCCATGCGAATATGCATAGCAGACAGGCGGGATTGGTCAATTTCCATTTCGCCCGTGCATGGGTATCTCCGGTGGCAGAGATTGAATGCGCCACGAAGGAGGGCCAGAGATGAAAGCGATCGTTCAGGACAGATACGGGGCGCCCGAGGTGCTGCGGATGGTGGAATTGCCGGTACCCGCACCCGGGCCGGGCGATGTGCTGGTGCGCGTCGGCGCCAGTGCGGTCAGCACGGGCGACTGGCGGCTGCGGGCCGCGGCCTTTCCCGGGATCATGGCGGTGCCGGGGCGGCTGATGTTCGGGATTCTCGGGCCGCGGGCACGGGTGCCGGGACAGGATTTTGCCGGCACCGTCGCGGCGGTTGGCGCGGGTGTCACGCGGTTCCGGCCGGGCGACAGGGTGTTCGGCACGGGGATGTCCGGCGCGCATGCCGAGTACCTGACGATGCCCGAGGGCGGCGCGATCACCGCGACACCGGCCGGCCTGAGTGACCTTGAGGCCGCGGCCCTGCCCTTTGGCGCGGTATCGGCGGTGACTTTCCTGCGCGACGTGGGCAAGGTGCGGCCCGGCGACCGGGTTCTGATCGTCGGCGCGTCGGGCGGCGTCGGCAGCGTCGCGGTTCAGATGGCGGCGTCGATGGGTGCGCGGGTGACGGGGCTGGCCAGTGGCGAGAACCTGGACCTGGTGCGCGGTCTCGGGGCCGAAGAGGCGCTGGATTATCGCCGGGTGGACGTGACGGCGCGGCAGGCGCAGCGGTTCGACGTGATCCTTGACACCGTGGGGGCGCTTTCTTGGCGCAAGGCGCGGCGCATCCTGTCGCCGGGCGGGCGGTTCGTGCCGCTGAACTTCGGCGTCGGCGACATGCTGGCGGCGCTGATGCCCGTGCGGGGCGGACGCAAGATGCGGCTGTCGATCAGCCAGGGCACCGCGCCGCTGATGGCCGAAATCGCCGATCTGGCCGTGTCGGGCGCGATCCGACCGGTGATCGACCGGGTCTACGGGCTGCGCGACATCGCCGCCGCGCACGCCCATGTCGAGGCGCGCCACCGCGCGGGCGCGGTGGTGATCGACGTGGCCGGGGCAGAAGCGCTGGCCCGGGCGGCCTGAGCGGGATCAGGCCGGGGTGAAGGCAAGCGCCACGCCGTTGATGCAGTGGCGCTTGCCCGTGGGCGCGGGGCCGTCGTCGAAGATGTGGCCGAGGTGCCCGCCGCAGCGGCGGCAGTGCACCTCTGTCCTGACGACGATCAGCACGCGGTCGGGCTTTGTGCGGACGGCATCGGGCAGGGCCTGCCAGAAGCTGGGCCAGCCGGTGCCGCTGTCGTATTTCGTCTCGGAGGCATAAAGTGGCAGGGCGCAGCCCGCGCAGTCGAAGGTGCCGCTGCGTTTCTCGTTCAGAAGCGGGCTGGTGAAGGCACGCTCGGTGCTTTCCTTGCGCAGCACCTTGTAGGCGGCGGGCGCCAGGCGCGCGCGCCATTCGGCGTCGCTGAGACGGACGGTGACGTAATCGGCCTCGGTCGCGGCGGTCGCGGCCGGTATGGCCCGCACGGTCAGCGCGGCGGCGCCAGCCAGAAGAAGGGTTCGGCGGTGCATGGGCGGTCTCCTTTCCAGACCAACCTAGGGACTTGCCGCACGCCTGTCGCGCAAGGTGTCAACGGCTCGCGCAGCTGTCATCGGGCGTGAAGCGCGGACAATTGCCGGGGTGACGTTGACCTCCCCCGCGTTATCTTTCACAACACGCCGGAAGGACGGGCAGCCTGGCCTGTCGGCGACCCTTCCCCGAACGAGGACGAACATGGCGGACGGCACGATGGATGTTGCAGCGAAACCGACCGAGGAAATCTCGGTCCGCGAGGTGTTCGGAATCGACACCGAGATGAGGGTCAGGGGCTTTGCCGAGCGCACCGAGCGTGTGCCGGACCTGGACAGCACCTACAAGTTCGACCCCGACACGACACTGGCGATCCTTGCGGGCTTTTCCCACAACCGCCGCGTCATGATCCAGGGCTACCACGGCACCGGCAAGTCCACCCATATCGAGCAGGTGGCAAGCCGTCTGAACTGGCCCTGCGTCCGGGTGAACCTCGACAGCCACATCAGCCGGATCGACCTGATCGGCAAGGACGCGATCAAGCTGCGCGACGGGATGCAGGTGACCGAGTTCCAGGAAGGCATCCTGCCGTGGGCGCTGCGCAACCCCACGGCCATCGTGTTCGACGAATACGACGCGGGCCGGGCGGACGTGATGTTCGTGATCCAGCGGGTGCTGGAGGTGGACGGCAAGCTGACGCTTCTGGACCAGAACGAGGTCATCACCCCGCATCCGTATTTCCGGCTGTTCGCCACGGCCAACACGGTGGGCCTGGGCGACACCACGGGGCTTTATCACGGCACCCAGCAGATCAACCAGGGCCAGATGGACCGCTGGTCGCTGGTGGCGACGCTGAACTACCTCAGCCATGACGCGGAATCCGCGATCGTGCTGGCGAAGAATCCGCATTACAACACCGAGAAGGGCCGCAAGAACATTGCCCAGATGGTGACGGTGGCCGACCTGACGCGCACGGCCTTCATGAATGGCGACCTGTCCACGGTGATGAGCCCGCGGACGGTCATCAGCTGGGCGCAGAACGCCGAGATCTTCCGTGACATCGGCTATGCCTTCCGGCTGACGTTCCTCAACAAGTGCGACGAGCTGGAGCGGCAGACGGTGGCCGAGTTCTATCAGCGCTGTTTCGACGAGGAACTGCCGGAAAGCGCGGCCTCGGCGGCGATGAGGTAGGCGTGCGCTCGCCGCTTCCCTGCGGGCGCGTCCTGCCGGGGGGCCGCGGGCCGGAGGTGGCCGGGCGATGACCAAACCGCAGAACGACAATCCAGCAGAGCCGTTCAAGAAGGCGCTGGCCGAGGCGACCAAGGTGATGGCCGACGATCCCGAAATGGGCGTCGTCTATTCCGTCGATCCGCCGGGCATGTCGGGCGACCAGATGCGCCTGCCGCAGGTCAGCCGGCGGATGACCCGCGACGAGGTGCTGCTGGCGCGCGGCACTGCCGACGCCTTTGCGCTGCGGCGCAAGTACCACGACGACGGCACCTTCAACCGCTATGCGCCCCCGGGCCAGATGGCGCGCGACATCTACGAGGCGATGGAGGTGGCCCGCTGCGAGGCGGTGGGCGCGCGCGACATGCCCGGCACCGCGGGCAACATCGACGCCAAGATCGGCGCCGACGCCACGCGCAAGGGCTATGGCCAGATCACGCAGGCCGCCGATGCGCCATTGTCGGTGGCGGCGGGCTATCTGATCCGGCATCTGGCCACTGGCCGGACCCTGCCCGAAGGCGCGCAGAACGTCATGGAGCTGTGGCGCGAGTTCATCGAGGACAACTGCGGCGACACGCTGGAGGGTCTGCAGGACAGCCTGTCCGACCAGGCGGCCTTTGCCCGGTTCGCGCGGCGCATGATCGAGGACATGGGCTATGGCGACCAGCTGGGCGACGACCCGGACGCCGAGGACGACGAACAGGACGACGAGGCCAGTTCCGAAGAGGACGACACCCCCGACAGCACCGGGCAGGACGACGAGCAAAGCCCCGACGACACCGAGGCCGCGCCCGAGCAGAGCCAGGAAGAGCAGCAGGACGCGGCGCAGGCGCAGGTCTCGATGGAGGACATGGCAGATGCCGAGATGTCCGAAGAGGCAGAGCTGCCCGACGGCGACATGCCGATGGAACCGCCCCCGCCCCAGCCGATTTCCGAGGCGGACCCGAACTACGAGGTCTTCTGCACCGATTTCGACGAGGAGGTGCGCGCCGAGGACCTTGCAGAGCCGGCCGAGCTGGAACGCCTGCGCGCCTATCTCGACCAGCAGCTGGAACCCCTGAAGGGCGCTGTCAGCCGGCTGGCCAACAAGTTGCAGCGCCGGCTTCAGGCGCAGCAGAACCGCAGCTGGGAGTTCGACCTGGAAGAGGGGATCCTTGACGCCGGGCGGCTGGCGCGGGTGGTCGCGAACCCCACGACGCCGCTGTCCTTCAAGGTGGAGAAGGACACCGAGTTCCGCGACACGGTGGTGACGCTGCTGCTGGACAACTCGGGCTCGATGCGGGGCCGCCCGATCAGCATCGCGGCGATCTGCGCCGACGTTCTGGCGCGCACGCTGGAGCGTTGCCAGGTTAAGGTGGAAATCCTGGGCTTCACCACGCGGGCATGGAAGGGCGGGCAGAGCCGCGAGAAATGGCTGGCCGATGGCCGCCCCCAGCAGCCCGGCCGCCTGAACGACCTGCGCCATATCATCTACAAGCCCGCCGACGCGCCGTGGCGGCGCGCGCGCGAAAACCTTGGCCTGATGATGAAAGAGGGGCTGCTCAAGGAAAACATCGACGGCGAGGCGCTGGAATGGGCGCACCGCCGGGTGGCGGGCCGCCCCGAGGCGCGCAAGATCCTGATGGTGATTTCCGACGGCGCGCCGGTGGACGATTCGACCCTGTCGATCAACCCGGCGAACTATCTTGAGAAACACCTGCGCGACGTGATCGCGATGGTCGAGCGGCGCAAGGCGGTGGAACTTATCGCCATCGGCATCGGCCATGACGTGACGCGGTATTACAACCGCGCCGTCACGATCACCGACGTGGAACAGCTGGCCGGCGCGATGACCGAGCAATTGGCCAGCCTCTTCGACAAGGACCCGCGCGGGCGGGCCAAGCTGATCGGCATCAGGAAGGCCGGCTGACGCGGGGCGCCACCGGATGGCGCGGGGCGTGCGAGAAGACCTTGGCGACGAAGGCGCGGAATGCGGCGCGGCGGGCCTGACGGCGGGCACGCAGGGCCTCGCGTTCATGCGCGGTGGGCGCGGCGGGGGTGCTGTGCGTCATCAGGTCGGTGTGCATCGGGGTCATCATGGCGTGTCTCCTTGGCTGATGGACCCACTGTGCCCTGACCTGCGCGGGCCCGCTTGAGGGCGGGCTTTGGAAACCCTTGGGATTGCCTTGGGAAACCACTGGGGCGTCTGAATTTTATGGGGCGGACAGCGAAAACCCCTGTAAGTTGCGGGACATGGAACTCCGTTTCGCCGATTGCACGCTGGACGATTCCCGCCTGACGCTGACGCGCGGCGGCGAGGTCGTGGCGGTGGAGCCCAAGGTGTTCGACCTGATCCACCTTCTTTTGCGAAATGCCGGAGAGCTGGTGACAAAGGACCAGATGGTCGAGGAGGTCTGGGGCGGGCGGATCGTGTCGGAAAGCGCGATTTCCGCCTGCATCGCGGCGGCGCGCAAGGCGGTGGGCGACGATGGCACGCGACAGGCCGTCATCCGCACCGTGGCGCGGCGGGGGCTGATGCTGGTGGCGGAGGTCAGCGGCGACGCGCCCGCCGCGCCACGGCTGGCCGCGCCAGACGATGCCACGCCCCGCCTGCGCTATACCCGCAGCAGCACGGGCCAGCCGCTGGCCTATGCGGTCTCGGGCCAGGGCACGCCGGTGCTCTATTCCGGCTACAGCCAGACCGACGTGGAACTCGACTGGACCGCCCGGCCCTTTCGCCCCCTTTATGACGCGATCGGCGCGCGCCACCGGCTGCTGCGCTACGATCCGATCGGCACCGGGCGATCCGGGCTCGACATGGCCGCGCACGATCTCGACCAAAGGGCCGAAGACCTGGGCGCCGTGGCCGATGCGGCCGGGCTAGACCGTTTTGCGCTGTTCACGCAAAGCGGCGGGTGCCTGCAGGCCATCCGCTTTGCCGCGCGCTATCCTGAACGTGTCGAACGGCTGGTGATCAACGGCGGCTATGCCGAGGGCCGCGCGCGGCGCGCCGGCGGAACTGGCACCGAAACCATGCGCAGCATGATCTCCGAAGGCTGGGCGAAACCCGAAAGCAGCTTTGGCCTGGCGTTCTCGCTTCTTTACTATCCTGACGGGCCCCTGGACCTGGCGCACGAGATCGTCGAGCTGATGCGCCGCGCGTGCCCGACCGCGAACATGCTGCAGATCCGCGACATGATAAACGAGGCCTGCGTGCTGGACGACCTGCCGCATGTCTCCTGCCCGACGCTGATCATCCAGAGCCGCCGCGACACCGTTCACCCCTTGTCCGAAGCGCAGAAGCTGGCGGCAGGCATCGCGCAGGCGGAACTGGTGGTGCTGGACACGGCCAACCACGTGCCGTTGCCCGGCACTCCGGCATGGGAGCCCTTCCTCAAGACCCTGCTCGATTTCCTGGAGGGCGCCCCATGATCCACCGTTTCGCCGATTGCACGCTGGACGATTCCCGCCTGACGCTGACGCGCGGCGGCGAGGTCGTGGCGGTGGAGCCCAAGGTGTTCGACCTGATCCACCTGCTTTTGCGAAATGCCGGGGAGCTGGTGACAAAGGACCAGATGGTCGAGGAGGTCTGGGGCGGGCGGATCGTGTCGGAAAGCGCGATTTCCGCCTGCATCGCGGCGGCGCGCAAGGCGGTAGGCGACGATGGCAAGGCACAGGCCGTGATCCGCACCGTGGCGCGGCGGGGGCTGATGCTGGTGGCGGGTGCGGCGGACGGGCCGGAGCCGGCCCCAGTTTCCGAGACCCAGCGCATCCGCTATTGCCGCAGCGCCGAGGGGCAGGCGATTGCCTATGCCGTCGTGGGCGAGGGCCCGCCGGTCCTGCGGTTCGGCCCGCCGATGACCACCGACCTGGAGCTGGAGTGGGCGCACGGGCTTTACCGGGGCACCCTGGGGTACATGGCCGGCCACAGCCGCTACCTGCGGTTCGACAACGTGGGCAGCGGTCAGTCCGAGAGGGCAGAGCGCGACATCGACTTTGCCACCGAGGCGCGCGATGCGGCGGCAGTCGCGGATGCGGCAGGGTTCGACCGGTTCGCCGGGGTGTCCTTTTCGGGCGGCTGCCTTCCCGCGCTGCACTTTGCCGCGCTCTTCCCCGAGCGGCTGACGCGGCTGGCGATCGTGGGCGGCTATGTCGAGGGACGGTCGCGGCGCAGCGCCGCGCCGCCGCCCGACGTGCTGAAGGGGATGATCGCCGAGGGCTGGGCGCAGCCCGCAAACGCCTTCGCCTCTGCCTTCGTGACGTCCTACTTCCCCGAGGGCCCGAAAGAAGCGGCGGACCAGGTGCTGCGCCAGATGCAGGCCGCCTGCCCGCCCGAGACCATGCTGCGGGACCGGGACGCGATCAACGACGCCTCGGTCCGGCACCTTCTGGACAAGGTGCGCTGTCCGGTCCTGATCCTGCATGGCCGCGACGACGCGGTGCATCCGCTGTCCCAGGCCCAGAAGCTGGCGTCGGGCATTCCGGGGGCCGAACTGGTGGTGCTTGAAACTGCCAACCACGTGCCGCTTTACGCAACTGCGTGCTGGGACAGCTACAACCGCACCCTGGTGGAGTTCCTGACCGGGTAGGGCGGACGCTCTGGCCCCTGCCGGGCAAATCGCTATCTTGCGCAGGACAGATGCGGAGAGCCCCATGTTCCAGACCTTCGACGCCACGACCCGCCCCGACCAGGGGCCGCCCCGGCTGGCCGCGCTGCGCGCCGAGATGGCGGGCGCAGGGCTGGCGGGGTTTCTTGTGCCGCGTGCCGACTGGCACCAGGGCGAATACGTCGCCCCCTGCGACGAGCGGCTGGCCTGGCTGACCGGGTTTACCGGCTCGGCGGGGTTCTGCGCGGTGCTGGCGGAGCACGCGGGCGTCTTCGTGGACGGCCGCTACCGGGTGCAGGTCAAGGCGCAGGTGGACACGGGCGCGTTCGCGCCGGTGAACTGGCCCGAGACAAAGCTGGGCGCGTGGCTGAGGGACGCGCTGCCGGGCGGCGGGCGCGTCGGGTTCGATCCATGGCTGCACACCACCGCCGAGATCGGGGAGCTTGAAAAGGTGCTGGAGGGCAGCGGCGTGACGCTGGTACCCGGGGAAAACCTTGTCGATCGGATCTGGGCCGACCGGCCCGCACGCCCGGCGGCACCGGTCGTCAAGTATCCCAAGGCGCTGGCGGGCGAGGGCGACGAGACCAAGCGTGCGCGGATCGCGGCAATGCTGAAGGAGGCCGGGCAGCGGGCGGCGGTGCTGACCCTGCCCGACAGCATCTGCTGGCTTCTCAATATCCGGGGTGGCGATGTGGCGCGCATTCCGGAAACACAGGCCTTCGGCATCCTGCACGACGACGGCACGCTGCAACTGTTTTCCGATCCGGCGAAGTTCGCGGGGCTGGGCCCCGACCCGGCGATCACCCCGGCCGGGTGGGACGCGTTCGAGGCGGCGCTGGCGGCGCTGGCCGGGCCGGTGCGGGTGGACCGCGACAGCGCGCCGGCGGCGGTGGGCCGGGCACTGGAAGCGGCGGGCGTGACCATCGACTGGGACGCCGACCCCTGCATCCTGCCCAAGGCGCGCAAGACCGCGGCGGAACTGGCCGCCACCACCGAGGCGCATCTGCGCGACGGCGCGGCGGTCGCGGGCTTCCTGTCGGCGCTGGAGCGGGACCTGCCGGGCGGCGGGCTGACCGAAATCGACGTGGTGCGGCGGCTGGAAGAAGCGCGGCGCGCCACCAACGCGTTGCAGGACATCAGCTTTGACACGATCGCGGGCAGCGGGCCGCATGGCGCCATCGTGCATTACCGGGTCACTGAAGACACCGACCGTGAGATCCGCGAAGGCGAATTGCTGCTGATCGACAGTGGCGGGCAATACGAGGACGGGACAACCGACGTCACCCGGACGCTGGCCGTGGGCACGCCCGGCGACGACGAACGCAGGGCCTTTACCCTTGTTCTGAAGGGGATGATCGCGATCAGCCGGGCGCGCTGGCCCAAGGGGCTTGCCGGGCGCGATCTGGACGCGCTGGCACGGGTGGCGCTTTGGCAGGCGGGGATGGACTATGACCACGGCACCGGCCACGGGGTGGGCGTCTATCTCAGCGTGCATGAAGGGCCGCAACGGCTGTCGCGCCGCACCGATGTCGTGCTGGAACCCGGCATGATCCTGTCGAACGAGCCGGGATACTATCGCGAGGGCGCGTTCGGCATCCGCATCGAGAACCTTGTGGTGGTGGAAGAGGCCCCTGCCCTGCCCGGTGGCGATGACCGCCCGATGCTGCAGTTCCGCACGCTGACATTCGCGCCCATCGACCGGCGGCTGATCGTCAAGGAGATGCTTGACCCGGCCGAGATCGCGTGGCTCGACGCCTATCACGCCGAAGTGCGCGACAAGCTTGCGCCGCGATTGGCCGAACCCGCGATGGTCTGGCTGGCAGAGGCGACGCGCCCGCTTTGACATATACCTGTCGCACTGTGGCTGATATGGTCCTGCGGCACGACAAGGAGGACCGGTATGTCCGACCATATCAAGACGCGGCAGGCCGTGGGCACCTGGGTGGTACGTGCCGGGGGCGCGGTGATCGGCGAGACCCGGAACGCGGTGGAACTGGCCGAGGGGGACCGCGCGCCGGTGATCTATTTCCCGCGCGGCGATATCGCCATGGCCTTTCTGGAACCATCCGCAACCCGAACAACCTGCCCCCACAAGGGTGAGGCAAGCCATTTCGCGATACAGACCAAGAGCACGGTGATCGAAGATGCGGCCTGGTCCTATGAAACGCCCAACCCGGGCCTGGAGGCCATCGCAGGCCACCTGGCGTTCTATCCCGACAAGGTGACGGTCGAGCAGTTGTAGCCCCGCAGGCGGCCCTAGCCCCAGCCAAGGGCCGGGCTGGCGTCGTCGGGCGGGACGACCACAGCGGGATCGAGCAGGATCAGCGTATCCTCTTCGAGATTGAAATCCGTGATCGTATGCGCCTCGCCATAGAGCACGAAGACATCGCGCCCTGCCCCGCCCGTCAGCGTGTCGGTGCCGCCCAGAGCGACGAGCAGGTCGTCACCATCCCCGCCCGACAGGTCGTCGGATCCGATGCCGCCAAGAAGGTAGTCCTGCCCGGCACCGCCGAGCAGCAGGTCGCCGCCACCACCGCCCAGCAGGATGTCGTCGCCCGAAGCGCCCTCGATGATCTGGCTGCCCGCCCCGCCAGCGGCGATGTCGCGCCCCTGACCGCCCAGCACGAGCGTCCCGCCAAGGGGCGCGTTCATGTGGTGGGTGATGACGGCAACCTCGACGCTGGCCGCATTGCCGGCGCCATCGGTGTAGGACACCGTCACCGCGATGTCGGCGCCGATATCCTCGGCGGTCAGGGCAAGGGTTTCGCCGGTCGCACCGGCGATCTCGACGCCATCGCTAGTCCATTGGTAGGAAATCGAGTCGGGGTCGACGCCGTCCGGGTCTTCAAGCGCCGAGGCGTCGATGGCAAGAACGTCGCCGGGCGCGCGGGCCGCGACAACAAGGACCGATGCCGGGTCCCCGGGGTCGTCAGCGTCGGCAACAGGCGCGGTGGAGACAAGCACGGTTTCGGCGGTGCCCGCGTCGTCCACATAGGTGATACGCAACGAGATCTCGGCCCCGACATCCTCGGGTCCGAGGCGCAGGACGGGGCCCGTCGCATCCTCCATCACGACCCCATCGCGCAGCCATTGCAGCGAAAGCGTCGACAGGTCGATGCCGTCGGGGTCGTCGAACCCGGTCAGGTCGGCGACAAGCACCGCGCCCTCGACCGGATCGCCGAGGATCGCGGGCTCGGCAGATGGCGGCTGGTTCGCGGTGGCAAAGCGGAATTCATCAGTCAGGGCGGAATGCGGCAGCATTGAAAACCTCCGGGCAGGGCAGGAACGCAAGGGACGTGCGCCCGGTCATGCCGCCCGTGGCTGTATCTTCGGTAAAGAAGGCCACGCCGAAATGCAGCGATTGTGCCGCGAATTTTCGGGGAAACGTTCAGGAATGCTCTTCCTCGGCCGTGGCAGCAAGAGCCAGATTGTAGGCCTTGAGCGCATCGACGTGGAAGAGAGCGCCGCGCAGATCGGGGGGCTTGTCGCCCGCGCCCGGCGCGATGACGGGAAGAAAGGCGACGCCGGCCTGCTCGAACACCGGCATCGCCGTTTCAAGGGTTGCGTTGGCGTCGATGTAGACGCCTTCTTCGATCAGTTCGCGGCAGCGCGCCTCGGACGCCATGCGCGGGTCGTCGGCGGGCCGCATGATGCCCGACACGCGCACCAGTGCCAGCAGGTAGGCCTGTGGCCCGGCGGCAAGGTGGACGCCGCGCCGTTCAAGCTGGGTCAGGAAGAAGGACCGGTGCACAAGTCGGGCGGATACGGCGGTGGAAATCGAGACAGCGACCATTACGGCAATGCCTGTCTGCCAGTCGCCCGTCAGTTCGAACACGATCAGCGTGGTCGAGATCGGCGCGCCGAGAACGGACGCGGTCACCGCCCCCATGCCGGCCAGCGCATAAAGCGTCTCGGACCCCGAGACCTCGGGGAAGATGCCGGTGGCGATATGGCCGAAGGCGAGACCGGTCAGCGCCCCCAGCATCAGCGAGGGCGAAAACACCCCGCCCCCCATCCGGCCCGCGATGGTGATCGCCACGGCGGCGGTCTTGAGGATGGCGAAGATCACCGCCTCGTGCAGCATCAGGTTTCCGGTCAGCGCCTCGGACGTGGTCTCGTAGCCGACGCCGATGATGTGGGGGAACCAGATCGCCATGGCGCCAAGAAGAAGCCCGGCGATGGCCGGCCGCAGAACCGCGTGCAGGCCGAGCCGGCGCTGCAGCGCGGTGCCAAGGTCGTCGGTCCAGAAGATCGTGCGCATCAGCGCCACGGCCACGAGGCCCGACACCAGCCCCAGAAGCAGGAAGGCGGGCAGTTCCACGTAGAAGGCAAGCGCGCCTTCCTCGACCAGCACGAATTCGGTGACGTCGCCGTATTCCAGCCGGTTGATGACGGTGCCCGCGGCCGAGGCGATGACGATGGGCGCAAAGGCGTGGATGGCGAAGTGGCGCAGGATGACTTCCAGCGCGAAGATCGCCCCGGCGATGGGCGCGTTGAAGGACGCGCTGACGGCGGCGGCCACGGCGCAGCCCAGAAGATCGCGCCCGGTGATTCCGTTGGCGTTGATCCTGTTCGACACCCAGCTGGAGATCAGGCCCGCGATATGCACGACCGGGCCTTCCCGGCCAGACGACCCGCCCGAGCTGAGCGTGATGAGCGAGGCCAGCGCGGACGTCAGGCCCGCCTTCTTCTCCACGCGGCCATCATTCAGCGCCGCGCCCTCGATCACGTCGGCGACAGAGCGCACCCGCCCGTCGTCGGTGCCCCAGTTCAGCAGCACCCCCACCACCAGCCCGCCGCCCACAGGGATCAGCAGCACCCAGTACCAGGGCAGCGTTTCGGCAAAGCTGTGAAGTGTCAGGATATCCTCGGTGCCGTAAAGCGTGGCCTGAAGCGTCTCGATCCCCTTGCGGAAGAAGAGCGCGGCAAAGCCCGCCGCGATACCGATGGCCAGCGCGATGAACCAGAACGCCACCTGACGCGGTCCATTGCGGCAGGTGACCTCCCACGCCTCAGACAGGCCCTTGCGGGCCTCGGCCAGGGACTGGCCGAAGGGTGACGGCGATGGGTCTGCCATGCCTTCTCCGGCGCGGGCCCCCACCCCTTTGTCAGGCTTTCCCAGGCGGCCCGCTTGGCCTAGGGTCCTGTCGGCTGACACGGGGGGACAGGATGACCATCGACGCCGCGCTTACCGAGATGTTTAACGTGATAGGCAATCGGCTGACACGTTCCAAGAGCGATCTGGACATTCATGGCCGGAGCGAGAGCCATTTCCCCCCGACGCCGCCCGATGCCGTTGCCTACCCCGAAACAACCGCCGAGGTGGCCGAGATTGTTGCCATATGCGCGCGCCATGGCTGTCCGGTGGTGCCGTGGGGCGTCGGCACCTCCCTGGAAGGGCAGGCACAGGCCTTCCAGGGCGGGGTGACGGTGGATTTCACGCGGATGGACAAGGTGCTTGCCATCAATGCCGAGGACATGGACGTGGTCGTGCAGCCGGGCATCACGCGCGAGGCGCTGAACGAGGCCTTGCGGGCAACGGGCCTTTTCTTTTCCGTCGATCCCGGAGCCAACGCCACGATCGGCGGCATGGCGATGACGCGCGCCTCGGGCACCACGGCGGTGCGCTATGGCACGATGCGCGACAACGTCATGGCGATGGAGATTGTGCTGGCCGACGGACAGGTGATCCGCACCGGAACGCGGGCGCGCAAGTCGTCGGCGGGCTATGACCTGACCGCGCTGATGGTGGGCAGCGAGGGCACGCTGGGGCTGGCCACCGAACTGACGCTGCGCCTGCACGGCCAGCCCGAGGCGGTGTCGTCGGCCGTTTGCGCCTTTGCCGCCTTCGACGAGGCGGTCGAGGCGGTGATCGAGACGATCCAGATGGGCATTCCGATGGCGCGGATCGAGTTCGTGGACGCCGCCACGGCGCGCGCCTTCAACATCTACGCGGGCGCCAGCCTGCCCGAGGTGCCGCACCTGATGGTCGAATTCCATGGCTCGGACCGGGGCGCGGCCGAGGATGCCGAACGCTTCGGCGAGATCGCGAAAGCCCACGGCGCCACGGGGTTCGACTGGGCGGTGAAGCCCGAGGACCGCACGCGCCTGTGGCGGATGCGGCACAACGCGGCCTATGCCTGCGCGGCCCTGCGGCCCGGGGCCCGGTCACTTGTGACGGATATCTGCGTGCCGATTTCGCGTCTGGCCGAGGCGGTGAACGCCACACGCGCCGACATCGACGCCTCGGCGCTGGAGGGGCCGATCCTTGGCCATGTGGGCGACGGGAATTTCCACGCGGTTATCCTGTTCGACGACGCAAGCGCGGCAGAGCGTGCCGAAGCGCTGCGCCTGTCGGGGCGGATGGTGGAACGCGCGCTGGCGATGGGCGGCACCGCCACGGGCGAACACGGGATCGGCGTTGGCAAGCTGGACTACATGGCGGCCGAGCACGGCCCGGCTTGGGGCGTGATGGGCGCACTAAAGCGCGCGATGGACCCGCTGAACATCCTCAATCCCGGCAAGATGGTGCGGCTGAATTGACGCAGGCGGGGCGTGTCGGCGTCCGGGCGGGTCGCAATGACGCCTGTGAAATGATAGGGTTCCTGCAATTGGCAGGGAAAAGGGGCCGAAAATGGCTCACAGGATTGTCCACATCCGACAATGCATGGGTGTGGTGGCCCTTGTGGCCTGTTTTTCAGGGGGCCCGGCGGGGGCGCTGACCGACTGGCGCCGCGACGGTCGCCCGGGTTATCCAGAGCGTGACATGGCCGAGGCGCTGGCCCGTGCCTTTACCGCAGCGGGCGCGCCGCGTGCCGGGCAGGCGTGGCGGATCGTGCAGGATCCCGACGGAGGCTTCACGCCCGTGTTCGAGGAGCTGGCCCCCGCGGACATGCCGACCAGCTAGGATACCCGGCGAAAGAGAGGGATCGCGGCCGCGGCCAGCTGTCCGGCCAATCCCAGAAGCCCGGGCGGCGTGACCAGCTGGGCCAGAGCGCCTGAAAGCGGGATCTCGAACACCAGCCGGGCAAAGACAACTTCGCACAGGATCAAGACGATCATTGCGACGGCCCCCATGACCAGGCGCGGCGCGGCGCCCCGGTCCACAGGCCAGCGGCGCAGAACCCATCCCGAAAGTCCCCAAGCCAGCACCAGCATCAGCGGAAGTTCCAGCGCGACGGCGGGAACCTCCCCGACCCGCGGCGCGAGCAGGATGGCGCGGGCGATACCAAGGACAAGCCCCGCCGCGAAAAGGACCGCGCCGTAGATCTCGCCAGCCTTGATCGCGGCGCGCATGGCTCAGCCCGCCAAGAGGGCGCGCGCGGCGGCACGCGCCTCGGCAGTCACGGTGTCGCCCGAGAGCATCCGTGCGATCTCGTCCACGCGGTCGGGGTCGGCAAGCGCGGTGACGGTCGAGGTGGTCATGCCATCCTCTACCCGTTTCTCCACCCGCCAATGGTGGCGGCCGCGGGCGGCGACCTGCGGGGAATGGGTGACGACAAGCACCTGTGCCCGGTCGGCCAGCCCGGCAAGACGGCGGCCGACGGCATCGGCGGTGGCCCCGCCCACGCCGCGGTCGATCTCGTCGAAGATCATGGTGACAGCGGCGTTGCCGCCCGTCAGGCAGACCTTGAGCGCCAGAAGAAAGCGGCTGAGTTCGCCACCCGAAGCGATCTTGTTCAGGGGACCCGCAGGGGCGCCGGGATTGGTTGCGACCGTGAAGGCGACGGCGTCGCGCCCGTCCGGTCCGGGATCGGACGGGGAGAAATCGGTGCGAAAGCTGGCCCGCTCCATCTTGAGCGGCGCGAGTTCGCCGGCCATGGCCGTGTCGAGGCGCACAGCGGCGTCGGTGCGCAAGGCAGAGAGCGCATCGGCGGCGGCGTCATAGGCGGCCCCGGCCTCTGTGACGGCGCGGGCCAGCCCGGCGAGATGCCCTGCCCCGCTGTCCAGCCGGGCGAGCTTTTCTCGCAAACCGGCGGCAAAACCGCCAAGGTCGTCGGGGGCGACGCCATGCTTGCGGGCAAGGCCGCGGATGGCGAACAGGCGTTCCTCTGTCTCTTCCAGTTCCCGGGGATCGAAATCGAGCGCGTCGAGCGTGTCGGCGACCTGTTGCTCGGCCTCGCCCAGTTCGTTGAGCGCACGGCCAAGCGCGGTGATGGCGGCGTCGAGCCGCCCGCCCGCGCCCTCGGCCGCGCCGTCAAGCCAGCGCATGGCATCGGTCAGAAGACCGTCGGCGCCGTCCGGGCCCAGCGCGGCGTGGGCGCGCGCGATATCCTCGCGGATGCGGCTGGCGGCCTGCATCAGGCGGCGCCGTTCATCGAGCGCCATGTCTTCACCCGGCTGCGGATCGAGCGCGTCAAGCTCGGCCACGGCGTGGCGCAGAAAGTCCTCTTCGGCGCGCATGGCGGCCAGCGCCGTTTCCGCGTCCGCCAAAGCCTGCCGGGCCCTGCCCAGCCCACGCCAAGCGGTGCGCGTCGCCTCCAGCGCGGGGCCAGCGCCCGCAAAGGAATCCAGAAGCTGACGATGGCCGCGCGGATTCAGAAGGCCCTTGTCGTCCTGTTGGCCGTGCAGTTCCACCAGCGTGTCCGAGATCGCGCGCAGCACCTCGCCGCTGGCTCTGCGGTCGTTGACGAAGGCGGTCTTGCGCCCGTCTCGGGTGTTGATGCGGCGCAGGAAAAGCTCGTCGTCCTCGGGCAGGCCCGCGTCTCGCAGGACGCTGCGGGCGGGATGGTCGGCGGACAGGTCGAAGACGGCCGTCACCTCGCCCTGCCCGGCCCCTTCGCGCACCAGCGCGGCACGCCCGCGCCATCCCAACACGAAGCCCAGCGAATCGAGCAGGATCGACTTGCCTGCGCCGGTCTCGCCGGTCAGCACGTTGAGTCCCGGCTGAAACTCCAGTTCCAGCCGGTCGATGATCAGCATGTCCCGGATGTCGAGGCCGCGCAGCATTACATGCCCCCGAAACCGCCCCGTGTCAGAGCCAATCCCCGCGGACGGTCTGGCGGTAGACCGCGCGCAGCCAGCTATCGCCCGCCACCTCGGCCCGCAGGCCGCGCCCGGTCAAAAGCGCAAAGCCGTCCTGATACCAGTCGCTGGACTGGAAGTTGTAGCCGAGAATCGCCCCGGCGGTCTGCGCTTCTGCCTCCAGCCCAAGGGCAAGGTAGGCCTCGATCAGTCGGTAGAGCGCCTCGGCGGTGTGCGACGTCGTCTGGAATTCCTCGACCACGATGCGGAAGCGGTTGATTCCGGCCGTAAAGTGCTTGCGCTTCAGGTAGTAGCGCCCGATTTCCATTTCCTTGGCCGCGAGATGGTCGAAGGCCAGATCGAATTTCAGGATGGCCGAGCGCGCCCATTCGCTGTCGGGATAGCGTTCGATCACCGTGCGCAGCGCCTGCAGCGCCTGAAAGGTCAGACCCTGGTCGCGGCCGACCTCGTCAATCTGGTCGTAATAGCTGAGCGCCAGAAGATACTGGGCATAGGCCGCATCCTCGTCGGCGGGGTAGAAATCTATGTAGCGCTGCGCGGCAGAGCGGCTGCTTTCGTAGTCCTTGTCCTGGTGATAGGAAAAGGCCTGCATGATAAGCGCGCGCTTGGCGAGTTCGGAATAGGGGTAAAGCCTTTCGACTTCTGCGAAATACTGCGCCGCCTCTTCGGGGTCGCGGCGCTGTTCAAGCTCGTATTCGCCAAGGCTGAAGATGTCCTGGGCGGCCAGCCCTTCCAGGTCCTGGCCGTCTTCGGACGCACATCCGGCAAGCGTCAGCGCCGCCACACCGGAAAGAAACACCACGCTTTGGAAGTTTGCCCGTGACATCAAGCTATTGCCTCACCCATTCCGGTCTTGCGGCGTAGCGACCGCGCCGTTGAGGGATGGTCTAGCACAGAAAAATTCGAGGCAAAACGCCCCTTGCAAGGGAATCAGGCGGCGCGGGCAAGAACCGGCACATCGGCGCGCTTTACACCCATTCCGGGCAGGCGGCGGGCCATGTCGGTGTCGCAGGTTTCCATCCGAGTCGCGCCGGGCTGGGCGAAGACCGCGTGCAGCAGGCGATTGGTCAGCGCATGTCCCGCGCGATGGCCCGTGTAACGCCCGATCAGCGGCGCGCCGGCCAGCGACAGGTCGCCAAGGGCGTCGAGCATCTTGTGCCGGACGGGTTCATCGTCGTGACGCAGGCCGCCCGGGTTCAGGACCCGGCCCCCATCGACCACGATGGCATTGTCGAGCGACCCGCCACGTGCCAGGCCATTGGCGCGAAGCATCTCCACGTCCGAAAGGCGGCCAAAGGTCCGCGCGGCGCAAAGCTCGCGCACGAAGGCGCCGTTCGCCATGTCCAGCCGCTTGCGCTGCTGGCCGATGGCTTCGTCCGGGAAGTCGATGCTGAAATCGATCTCAAGCGATTCTGCGGGGTCGAGCCGTGCCCAGCCGTCGCCTTCGCGCACCTCGACCGGCTTTACGATCCGCAGAACGCGCACGGGCGCGTCGAGCTTGCGCAATCCACGCGCCACGATGGCCGAGACAAAGCCCGCCGAGCTTCCGTCGAGCACGGGAAGTTCGGGGCCTTCGACGTCGACGATGGCGTTGTGGATGCCACAGCCGGCAAGCGCGGCCATCACGTGTTCGACGGTCGAGACGCTGACGCCGGAGGCGTTCGAGAGGCGGGTGCAGCGGTCCATCGGATCGACCGAATCCCAGCGCGCCGCTATCAGCGTGTCCACGTCCGCAAGGTCCGTGCGCCGGAACCAGATGCCGTATTCGGCGGCCGCGGGACGCAGCGTGGCGCGCACGGGCTCACCGGTGTGCAAACCGATACCCGCAAAGCTGACCGGAGATTTGATCGTCGTTTGCAAAAACTTCACCCCGCCGCAGGCTTGCCGCCCGCTGATTTTTGCGCCCCCCGCGCGTTATGTCAGCTTATTGGACGCATCTTCGCTGCATTGCAACGATGCTCGTTGCGCCAAAGACCCATTGGCGGTTTGTTGCCGATAACATGCAACACCGCTTTGCCTTTGATCTCTTTCAAGGAAACCGTGCAGCAGGGAGGGACGGGGGGCAGACGGGGGCACCGGCACGGCGCCCCCTTTGGCACCCTAGTTCGCCTGCCGCCGCAGGAAGGCGGGGATTTCTATACGCTCCTGATCGGGATCGGGGTCGGGCGCGCTGCGATAGTCCTGGGCATGGCTCGCGTCGCGCGCGGAGGGGGCATGGCGATCATGTGTTTCGCCGGCGTGGCCGGTCATCCGCCCGATAAGCGAATTGATCCCGAAGCGCGGACGTTCGCCCGCCGGCTCGGGCGCACGGGCCGGGCGCGTGGCCTGAAGCGGCATGGACTTGGGCACGTTGTTGACCGCGCGTTCAAGCCGCGCCAGCGCCTCGGGCGAGGGCGTGCCGGGACGTGGCGCGACGAAACTGCCGGGATCGCTGCTTAGCGGACGGGTGTCGGCAAACCGCGGGGCCTGCTGTTCCGGACGCGGCTGGTAGGCGGGCGGCGGCAGGCCGTCGTCCTCGTCCTCATGGGCCATATCGTGCTCGAAGATGTCCTCGACCTGCTCTTCGGCGGCGGCAGCCTGGGCGTCGATCTCGTCGAACAGCGTCGGCTCTTCGGCGGCATGGGCGGCCGGGCGCCGGGGCGCATAGTCGTCCATCGCCTCGTGCGCGGCGCGGGCGGCTTCGGGGTGGGCGGCCTCGACGCGCTCTTCCACCACCTCGGCAGGCTGCAACGGCTCGGACAGGCGGCGGCGCGGCACCGGGGTTTCGCGCAGGGTGGTCGATGCGTCGATGCCCGTGGCCACGACGCTGACGCGCATCATGCCCTCCATCTCGGGGTCGAGCGTCGAACCCACGATGATGTTGGCGTCGGGGTCCACGACCTCGCGGATGCGGTTCGCGGCCTCGTCCAGCTCGAACAGTGTCAGGTCATGGCCGCCGGTGATGTTGATGAGCACGCCGCGCGCGCCTTCAAGGCTGATCTCGTCCAGCAGCGGGTTGGCGATGGCCTTTTCGGCGGCCTGCACCGCGCGCTCGTCGCCCGACGCCTCGCCGGTGCCCATCATGGCCTTGCCCATCTCGTCCATCACCGCGCGGACATCGGCGAAGTCGAGGTTGATGAGGCCCGGACGCACCATCAGGTCGGTCACGCCCTTGACGCCCTGATACAGGACATCGTCGGCCATCGAGAAGGCTTCGGTGAAGGTGGTCTTTTCGTTGGCGAGACGGAACAGGTTCTGGTTGGGAATGATGATAAGCGTGTCGACCATCTTTTGCAGGGTCTCGACCCCCTGCTCGGCCTGGCGCATCCGCTTTGCGCCCTCGAACTGGAACGGCTTGGTCACGACGCCGACGGTCAGAACGCCAAGCTCTCGCGCGGCCTGCGCGATGATCGGCGCGGCGCCGGTGCCGGTGCCGCCCCCCATGCCGGCGGTAATGAAGCACATGTGCGCGCCGGCCAGGTGATCGACGATTTCCTCGATCGTTTCCTCGGCAGCGGCGGCCCCGACCGAGGGCCGCGCGCCTGCGCCAAGCCCCTCTGTCACCTTCACACCCATCTGGATGCGATGCGGCGCGCGGCTTTGCTGCAGCGCCTGTGCGTCGGTGTTGGCCACCACGAACTCGACCCCGTCGAGCGACTTCTGGATCATGTTGTCCACGGCGTTTCCGCCCGCGCCGCCGACGCCAAAGACAGTGATGCGCGGCTTCAGCTCTTCCCTGTCGGGCATCCGGAGATTGAGTGTCATGATGTTGTCCGCCTGCTCTTGATTGTGCGGCCTTTGCGGCCTGCTTTGCCTCTCGTGAGTGATTCTATCGCGTGAACGGCACTACGTCATCCCAAAATCAAGTCCAAAAGACAAAATCTGGGTAAAAATTCGGGGGCACATGCGCGATATGGTCCTTCCTAGTAGATGTTGGGGTCACCAGTTGTCCCGGAACCATTTCATGGCCCGCCGCAAGGATCGCGCGGGATAGCGTTCTATCGGGACCTCGAAGTCCCACCATTCATCCTGGGGATGGGCGGCGAAAAGGCAGAGCCCCACCGCGCTGGCAAAGGCGGCGCCCGTGGCCGCCTGCGGCAGGCCCTGCACCCGCAGCGGGTGGCCCATGCGCACCTGCTGGCCGAGGATGCGGGGTGCCAGCGCATCAAGCCCCGGCACCTGGCTGGCACCACCGGTCAGCACGATCTGCTGGCTGGGCAGGTGCTCGAACCCCGCCGCGTCAAGCCGCACGCGCACCTCTTCAAGGATTTCCTCGACCCTTGGGCGCATGATCCCGATCAGTTCGGCCCGGCTGACAGTGCGGCGGTCGTGTTCCCAGTCGCCGGTCTGGCCACCGATCTCGATCATCTCGCGGTCGTCCATGCCGGTGGCGATCACGCCGCCGTGGAAGGTCTTGATCCGCTCGGCGGTGGCAAGCGGGATCTGAAGCCCCTTGGAGATATCCTGCGTGACATGCTCGCCGCCCAGGCGGACGCTGTCGGCATAGATCATGTGTTTCTTGATGAAGATCGAGATGCCGGTGGAGCCGCCGCCAAGATCGACACAGGCCGCGCCCAGTTCCTGCTCATCCTCGACAAGGCTGGAAATGCCCGAGGCATAGGCGGACGACGCAACCCCCGCCAGTTCCAGGTCGCATCGCTTTATGCAGTGGATCAGATTGCCGATAACGTCGCCGTCCACGGTCAGCATGTGCATGTCGCAGGCCAGCCGGTTGCCGATCTGGCCGCGCGGATCGTTCAGCCCCGAGCGGTGGTCGAGCGCGAAATTGACGGGCTGGGCGTGCAGCACTTCCCGGTCGTCGCCATAGTCGGGCACGTCGCAGGCGGCGAGCACGCGGGCCACGTCGGTATCGGTGACCATGCCCTCGTGCAGGTCGATCGCCCCGGCGAGGCCATAGGAGCGCGGACGCGCCCCGGAGAAGCAGGCGATCACGTGATCGACGCGCACCCCCGCCATCTTTTGCGCGGCCTGCACGGCGGTGCGCGTTGCGCGCTCGGTCTCGGCCATGGCGTCGATCTCGCCAAAGCGGACACCGCGAGACCGCGTGGTTGCCGCGCCGATCACCCGAAAGGACGATTGTCCGGCCAGCGAGCCGATACCATCGCTGTCGCGGAAGGTTTCCGGCCCGTCGAACCGCAGGACAAGGCAAGCGATCTTGGACGTGCCGAGATCGAGAATGGCAACGACGCCGCGCTGCATGGCCGCAAGGCGCATGTTGCGCATGGCGCGCTGGCCCTGGTACAGGTCGGTCAACGGCTTTGCCCCCCTCTTTCGATGGCCCGTATGCGGGTCAGTTCCTGAAGCGCCGGTTCGGCCAGCCGCAGTGTCGGGCGGGCCGGGTTGCGCATGTCGATCACGGATATGTCGCGCGCCAGCAGGTCCTGGGCCTTGTCCAGCGCGATGACCTTTTCCAGCGCGATGATCGGTGCGGCTTCGGGCAGCTGGATACGCTGATCGCCATCCAGCACCAGATCCCAGCGCCTTTCGCCCATCCGGACCAGCCCGCGCAGCCGGTCGGCGACCGGAGCCGCGGCGGCAAGGATGTCGAGCGCCTGCGGCACGGCGGCATCCGCGCCATTTCCAGCCAGAAGCGGCAGATCCGGCCGGGCGAGGCGCGAGTCGATAGCGGCCACGCGCCGCCCCTCGGCATCCAGCAGTTCCAGAAGGTCGGCGGTGCGCCAGACGACGGCGGGCACGCGCTCGACGATCTCGACCGACAGGATGCCGCCCGAGCGGACCTGCAACCGGGCGGAGGCCACGGCGTCGAGCCCCGACACCCGCTCGTGGATCGCGTCGAGATCGAGATCGAAGGACGACAGCGGAAAATCCAGCGCGAGAATTTCGCGCAGGTCTTCTGCCAGCCCATCCGAGGCCCCGTCGATAGCCATCAGGTTGATGGTGAATTCAGGCCGCTCGGCCACCGAGGCGCGCAGATCGGCGATGGCACCGTTCAGCATGTCCTGCGTCGCCTCGTCGGTCAGGTAGGCGCCAAGTCCAATCACAAGGGCAAACGAAGGCAGGCCGGTACGCACCAGCGAACGGAACAGCGGGGTCAGCCATAGCCGCTGGAAGCGGTAGGCCGCACGCGAAGGCGCGGGATCGCGCCGGGCTGCCTGTGGGCTCAGCGATCGCATGAGGCGTCCTCGACGATCCAGCGGCACATGGCGCCGAAGTCGATGCCCACGGTGCGGCCCTGCTCGGGCGTCAGCGAGGTGGGCGTCATGCCGGGTTGGGTGTTGGTTTCGAGGAGTATCAGCCCGTCAAGTCCGCGCGACGCGTCCCAACGGAAATCGGTGCGGCTGACGCCCCGGCAGCCAAGCACCCGATGCGCGCTTAGGGCATGGTCGAGGCATGCCTCGAACACGTCGGAGGGCACGTCGGCCGGAACCACATGGCGCGAGCCGCCGGGCTTGTACTTGGCGTCGTAGTCGTACCAGCCGTCGGTCAGGATATCGGTGACGGTCAGGGCACGGTCGCCCATGACGGTGGTGGTCAGTTCACGGCCCGGCGCGAAGGCCTCGACCATGACATGCGCGGGCATCTCGGGGCCCAGCCGGGGCGGCACGTTTGCGGCCTCGTGCACCAGATAGACACCGACAGAGGAGCCTTCGTTGTTGGGTTTGACCACGTAGGGCGGCGCCATGACATGGCGCGCGCGCACCTCTTCGGCGCAGAAGATGGCGCTTTCCACGACGGGCAGACCGGCGGCGCGATAGACGGCCTTTGTCCGCTCCTTGTCCATCGCAAGCGCCGAGGCCAGCACGCCAGAGTGGGTATAGGGGATGCGCAGCCATTCGAGCATGCCCTGAACACAGCCGTCCTCTCCCCAGCGGCCATGCAGGGCGTTGAAGGCCACGTCGGGGCGGATATCGTCAAGGCGTGCGGCAAGGTCGGGGCCGGCGTCGAGCCGAACCACATCAAATCCCTCGCCCTCGAGCGCGGCGGCGCATTCACGCCCCGACGACAGCGACACCTCGCGCTCTGCCGAGGGGCCGCCCATCAATACCGCGACTTTCGGGGGTGTCCTGCTCGACCTGCCCGCCAAAGTCTGCCTCTCGCCGGGCCCTTCGCGGGCCCATTCTTACCGGCCCGCCGTGACGCGGGTCCGAGGGGCCGGTTCGCCGACCCTTATAACCTCCCATTCTAGCCGAATTCCGCTGGTTTGGAACACCCTATTTCGGACCTCCTCGCCCAGCGACTCGAGATCGGCGGCCGTGGCCGTGCCGGTGTTGGTCAGGAAGTTGGGATGCTTTTGCGACATCTGCGCCCCGCCAAGACGGTGGCCACGCAGGCCCGCGTCGTCGATCAGTTTCCACGCCTTCAGGTCGTGGGTGTCGCCGTCCCGCCCTGTCGAGGAAAAGCCCGCCGGATTGCGAAAGGTAGAGCCCGCGGTGCGGTCCTTTGTGGGCTGGGTCGCGTCGCGTTTCGCCAGTTGGTCGGCCATCTTTCCGGCCAGCATCGCGGGATCGCCGCGGGGGGCGTCGAACACCGCCTCTGTGAGGATCATGCCCGGCGGCAATTCGGCGTGACGGTAGGAAAACTGCAAGTCTTCAGAGGTCAGCGTGACAATCTCTCCGCCCCGGTCGACGGCGGTTGCCTGTCGGAAAACGTCTGCGGTGTAAGTCCCATAGCAGCCGGCATTCATGCGAACGGCTCCGCCGATCGCACCGGGGATCGTTCGCAGGAATGTCAGATCCAGACCAGCCTCGGCCGCGCGGCGGGCGACGTGCGCATCAAGCGCAGCGGCCCCTGCGGTTACCGTGCTGCCGTCGATCCGGATGTGGTTGAAGCCGCGGCCAAGGCGGATGACCACGCCGCGGATACCGCCGTCGCGCACGATCAGGTTGGACCCGACACCCATAGGGAAGACCGCGACAGAGCCGTCCAGCGCCCTCAGAAAATCGGCAAGATCCTGCGCATCGGCAGGCTGGAAGAGCCAGTCGGCGGGGCCGCCCACGCGCAACCACGTCAAATCGGCAAGGGGGCGGTCTGACGCCAGTGCCCCGCGGACGGGCGGCATGGACGCGTTCACTTGACCCCCGGAAGGATGCGCGCCCGCAGCCATTTCAGAAGATACCACGCCGGCCAGCGCAGGATCGACACCGCGCCCGCCATCACGATCAGCCCGACCCATGGTCCGTGCTGGTAGGTGACATAGCCAAGGATCGGAATGCCCAGCGCGACCAGCGCATAGGCCTGCGGCCAGTGATTGCGCCGCGATGGCAGAAGGCCGATCACGGTCGCGGCCAGCGCCCAGAGGCAGGCCAGGGTCAGCGACAGGCTCATGCCTTGGCGCCCAGCTTGTCGGGCAGAGCGTATGCCCATGCCGAGATCGTGCCGGCCCCAAGGCAAACAACCATGTCGCCGGGGCGCGCCTCGGCCCGGACGAGCGCGGCGAGACTGTCGATATCCGTGATCGCGTGGGCCGCGCGGTGGCCGTGGCGCGTCAACCCCGCCACCAGATCGTCACGGCTGGCGCCGGGGATCGGATCTTCTCCGGCAGCGTAGACCTCGGCGATGCCGACCACATCGGCGTCGTGGAAGCAGCCGCAGAACTCTTCGAACAGGCTGGACAGCCGGGTGTAGCGGTGCGGCTGATGCACGGCGATCACCCGGCCGTCGGATGCCTGCCGCGCGGCCTTGAGCACGGCCGCGATTTCCACCGGATGGTGGCCGTAGTCGTCGATGATCGTGACGCCGCCGACCTCTGCCACACGGGTGAAACGGCGGTTGACGCCCTTGAAGCCCGCCAGAGCCTCGCGGATGGCGGCACGCGAGATGCCAAGGTGACGCGCCACCGCGACGGCGGCCAGCGCGTTCGACACGTTGTGGTCGCCGGGCATGGGCAGGGTGCAGCCCTCGATCTTCTTGTCCTCGCCCCGCAGCGCGATGTCGAAATGCGCGACACCGCCGGCGTAGCTCAGGTTCACCGCGCGCACATCCGCCTGCGCATTGAAGCCGAACGTCACGACGCGACGGTCGGTGATCCGGCCGACCAGTGCCTGCACCTCGGGGTGGTCGGTGCAGCACACCGCAAGGCCGTAGAACGGAATGTTCGAAACGAACTGCTGGAAGCCACGACGAAGCGCGTCGAAGTCGCCCCAATGTTCCATATGTTCAGGGTCGATGTTCGTCACCACGGCGATGGTGGCCGGCAGGCGGTTAAAGGACCCGTCGCTTTCGTCGGCCTCGACGACCATCCATTCGCCCTGCCCCATCCGGGCGTTGGAACCGTAGGCGTGAATGATGCCGCCGTTGATGACCGTCGGATCGATGCCGCCCGCGTCAAGCAGCGTGGCCACCAGCGTGGTGGTCGTGGTCTTGCCGTGGGTGCCGGCGATGGCGACGTTGGATTTCAGCCGCATGAGTTCGGCCAGCATCTCGGCCCGGCGCACTACGGGCATCCCCTGAGCCCGGGCCGTGTCAAGCTCGGGGTTGCCGGGCTTGATCGCCGAAGAGATCACCACGACCTCGGCGCCCTGAAGGTTGGCCGCCTCTTGCCCGATGAAGACGCGCGCGCCCATCGACGCCAGCCGCTCGGTGATCTTCGAGGCCTTCAGGTCAGAGCCCTGAACGGAATAGCCGTGATTGAGAAGCACCTCGGCGATGCCGGACATGCCGATGCCGCCGATCCCCACAAAGTGGATCGGGCCCATCTCGACCGGCAGTTTCGTGGCCGCGTTCATGGCCGCCCCCCTGAACCTTTGAATTGCCTCATGCTTCATGCCTTCTTCCCGGGCCCCTTTGCCAGTGTCTCGACCATGTCTGCAAGCGCCGCCGCCGCATCCGGCTTGCCCTGCGAAAGCGCCGCCGCCGCCATCTGCGCGGCGCCCCCGGGACTGTCCAGCACGCTGGCGATCTGTTCGGCCAGCGTCGCGGCGGTCAGCTGCGACTGCGGGATCAGGATCGCGCCGCCGGCCTCTGTCAGGCCACGCGCATTGGCAGTCTGGTGGTCGGCGGTGGCGTGGGCATAGGGAATCAGGATCGACGGGCGCCCGATGACGCTCAGGTCCGCGACAGACGACGCACCGGCGCGGCTGATGACAAGCTGCGCCTCTGCCATGCGGCGGGGGACATCGTGAAAGAAGGGTTCGACCTCTGCCGCGATGCCGTGTTCGGCGTAAAAGGTTGCGACACGGTCCTGATCCTCGGGCCGGGCCTGCTGCGCGATCCGCAGACGGGCGCGCATCGCGTCCGGCAGTGCGGCAATGGCGGGCGGCACGGTATCGGCCAGCACCTGCGCGCCCTGGCTGCCCCCGATGGCGAGTATCGACATCGGGTAGTCGCCGGGCGGGATATAGGGCGCACCGGCCTTGTCGTGGACCGCGCCACGCACCGGGTTGCCGGTATGCTCGGCCGTTATGCCCGCGGGCAGCGTCGTGGGCCATGTGCCGCAGGCCACCGCATCGACACGGCGGGCGAAGATGGCGTTGACCCGCCCCAGCACGCCATTTTGTTCATGCAGCATCCGGGGCACGCGCAAGAGCCACGCCGCCCCCAGCGCGGGGATGGTGGGATAGCCGCCGAAGCCCACCACCGCATCGGGCCTCTGCCGCAGGAATCGCAGCGTGGCCGCGAGAATGCCCGCCGCCACCCGCGGCGGCACGGCCAGCTTGGCCAGCACGCCGCCGCGCGCGAAGGTGGCGCTGTCGATGGTTTCGACCCGCGTGGCATCAGGAAAGCCGCCGGCATATCGCGCGCCGCGCGCGTCGGTGGTCAGCGTGACATGCCAGCCGCGGCGCAGCATCTCTTCGGCCAGGGCCTGCGCAGGGAACATGTGCCCTCCGGTGCCTCCGGCCGCGATGACAAGCAAGGGTGCGTCGGACATGAGGCTCAGCGACCCCGCTTGGTCAGGATATCCCCGATCTCGCCTTGCGGACGCGCGCGGGTGAAGGCCAGAAGCATCCCCATGCCCAGCGCCACGGCGAGGATCGAAGAGCCGCCGTAGGACACGAAGGGCAAGGTCATGCCCTTCGCGGGCAGAAGCCGCACCGCGACGCCGAGGTTGATGAAGGCCTGGACCGCGATAAGCGAGATCAGCCCCGTGCCAGCAAGGCGGATGAAGCTGTCGCGCTCGCGGGCCAGCCGCAAGAGCGCGCGCAGCGTGAGGATCATGAAGAGCAGGATGATCGCAAGCACGAGCAGGAGGCCGTATTCCTCTGCCGCGACGGCGATGATGAAATCTGTATGTGCGTCAGGCAGCGACCATTTAACCTGCCCCTCGCCCACGCCGACGCCGAAAAGCCCGCCTTCCTGGATCGCGTTGGTGGCATAGCCCAGCTGCGTGCGCGGATCGAGATCGGTCGTCAGGAAGCCGTCGATGCGCCGTGCGAAATGCTCGGAATTGTCGTAGGCCACCATCCCGGACACGATGACCGCCCCCGCCATCACCAGCAAGAGCGGGATCGGCGCCCCGGCGACGAAATACATCACCCCCCAGGAAAACAGCACAAGGCTTGCCTGGCCGAAATCGGGTTGCAGGGCAAGGAACGCGACGATCACCACAGCCACCGTGAACGAGATTGTGCGCCCCGGCGGGCCGTTGATTTCCTGGCTGGCAGCGATCAGCCAGGCTGACAGAACCACGAACACGGGCTTCAGGAATTCCGAAGGCTGCAGGCTGGCGAAGCCCAGCGAATACCAGCGCACCGCGCCCTTGCCATAGTCGGTGCCGAAGACCGGCAGCAAGACGATGGCGGCGAAGGCGAAGAAGAAGCCGAGGATGCCCAGCCGGCGCACCAGCTGCGGGCTCATCATGCTGACCACGATCATCAGCACCAGCGCCATCGCCCCGAAGACCGCCTGCCGCTCGACGTAGTGAAAGGGTGGCAGCCCGTTGCGTGTGGCCAGAGGCGGCGAGGCCGCCAGCCCAAGCAACAGCCCGATGCCGAACAGCATCAGGACACAGACGATCGACCATTTGTCGACGGTCCGCCACCACTTTGGAAGAATGGGTTCTCCGTCGCGGACGGGAACCGTGCCGTATACCATCTCCGTCATGGAGAAACCGCCTGCTCTCTGCCTCGTTTGCCCGTTTTCCGGGTCTGGCGGAAAGTCTAGCGCAAGCTGCCCGGCGGCGCCAGTTCTTTGGGGATTCGTGTTAGGATTGCCGCTTAACCGGGACAAGCCCATGTCAGGATTGCAGTTTCACGCCGAGGGCGCGCGCGGCGTCCTGCTGACCCGCCATTTCGATGCGCCGCCGGACGCGGTTTTCGCCGCACTGGTGACGCCCGCGCTGATAGCACGCTGGCGTGGACCGCCCGGCTGGCGCAGCGGCGAGACGGTGTTTGACGCGCGCCCGGGCGGGGCGATCCGGCTAAGCTGGCAGGGACCTGCCGGCACTGCAACGATCGAGGGACAGGTGCTGTCCCTGTCGCCACGCCTGATCCGCAAGGTCGAACGCGGCCTTCCGGGCTGCGGTTCCGCGACGGTGGAAACGGAAGCGCGCCTCGCCCCCGAGGCGCAAGGCACGTGCGCGACCTTTCTGATGCGGTTCGACAGCCCCGCCCGGCGCGATGCGGCGCTCGACGGACCGCTGCCAGAACGGATGGAGGCACGGTTCCTTGCGCTGGACGAGGTGCTGCGCGCCTGAGCAGGCCCCCGCACCGGCGGCGGCGCTGCGGTGGCGCCGCAGGTCAGATCACCACGACATCGAGCGGCGGGAAGCCGTTGAACCCGACCGAAGAATAGCTGGAGGTATACGCCCCCGCCGTGCGGATCACAAAGCGGTCGCCCGCGGTCAGCCCAAGCGGCAACTGCACCGGACGCTTTTCGTATAGCACATCGGCGCTGTCGCAGGACGGACCGGCAAGAATGCAAGGGCCTGTCGCCGCTCCGTCCCGGTCGGTGAGGAACCGGTAGCGAATGGCCTCGTCCATCGTCTCGGCAAGGCCCGAGAACTTTCCGATATCGAGATACACCCAACGGTGCAGGTCGTCGTCGGATTTTCTGGACACCAGAAGAACCTCGGCCACGATCATGCCGGCCTCGGCAACAAGGCCCCGGCCCGGCTCTGCCATGACGTGGGAAACGGCACCGAAACGGGCGCGCACAAGCTCCATGACGCCCGCGGCATAGGCCGCCGGGGGCTCGACAGGATCGCCGTAATCGGCCGGAAAGCCGCCGCCGATATTCAGAAGGTCCAGATCATACCCCGCCGCGCGCGCGGCATGCCAGACCGCCGCCACGCGGTCCAGCGTCGGCGCCCACATGGCGGCGCGGCGCGTCTGGCTGCCCACGTGGAACGACAGGCCCACCGGGCGCAGTCCGGCGTCGCGCGCCTGAGCCATAAGGGGAATTGCCTTTTCCGGCGCGCAGCCGAACTTGCGCGACAGCGGCCAGTCGGCCTCTGTCACGTCGACGAGCAGGCGGATATAAACCTGTGCCCCCGGCGCGTTGGCCGCGATCTTGGCGATCTCGTCTTCGGCATCGGCGGCAAAGAGATCTACGCCTGCCGCATGGGCAAAGGCGATGTCCGCGGCGCGCTTGACCGTGTTGCCAAAGCTGATCTGGTCGGGCCGCGCGCCAAGACCGAGGCAAAGTTCGATCTCGCCGCGCGACGCGGCGTCGAAACGGCAGCCCTCTGCCAGAAGCGCGCGCACAATAGCGGGTTCCGGGTTCGCCTTTACGGCGTAATGCACATGTGCTGCGCCAAGGCCGGACTTCAGAGCGCGGTAGCTTTCCGCCGCGATGGCGGGGTCCAGCACCAGCGTCGGGCGCTCGAAGCGCGCAAGACGGCACACCGCGTCAAGGCGGCGGTCATCGGCAGATGGCAGAGAAAAATCGTTCGGGCCGGAAAACCCGGTGACGTAAGCGTTCATGGTCATCTCCAACAGACCGGGCCGAAAGGCCGACTTCTTCCATGGGAGACGTTACCGTCGCTACGTAAACTCGGGTGACCCGGCCAGAGGCGCGTGCGTTGGCGTCCGTGACGGCGCAAGTAGGGCTGCGGGCGAGTCGGTGCAAGGAATTTCTGGGGTCGCGCGTCCGATTTTTTCTGCGGCGGCTTTCACGCCGGTTTACCCGCCGGCCGGGACGGTTTGGCGCGGCGCGCCGCGCGCCAGATATCGCTATGATGTGAGCGATAACATGCACGGAGGTCGCACAATGAAGGTCGGGATCGTGGGCGCGGGCCAGGTCGGGGCTGCGGCGGCAAATGCGCTTGCGCTGATGGGCGCGGCCAGCCGTATCGTGCTGGTCGACCGTGACGCCGCATTGGCCGGGGCACAGGCCGCCGACATCGCGCACGCGGTGCCTTTTGCCTCGTCCGCAGTGGTCGAGGCTGGCGGCTACGACGCGCTGGCGGGCGCGGGCGTGGTGATCCTTGCCGCGGGGGTCGCGCAAAAGCCGGACGAGACCCGCCTTGCGCTGCTGGGCCGCAACGCGGCGGTCTTTGCCGACATCCTTGGCGCGGTGCGGCAGGCCGCGCCTGACGCGATCCTGCTGATCGCCACCAATCCGGTGGACATCATGACCGACATCGCCCAGCGCATCAGTGGCCTGCCCCCCGAACGGGTGATCGGCTCTGGCACGATCCTCGATACCGCGCGTTTCCGCAGCCTTCTGGGCAGCCATCTCGGCATCGCGCCACAGTCCATGCACGCCTATGTGCTGGGAGAGCATGGCGACAGCGAGGTGCTGGCCTGGTCGGGGGCACGGGCGGGTTCGGTGCCGCTGGCGTCATTCGCGGCGCAGGTCGGTGCCCCGATCACCGCCGACGTGCGCCGGACCATCGACGACGGGGTGCGCCGCGCGGCCTACAGGATCATCGCGGGCAAGGGCGCCACGTGGTTTGGCATCGGCGCCGGACTGGCACGGATCGTCACCGCAATCGCGCGCGACGAGCAGACCGTGCTGTCGGTGTCGATCCGTACGACCGAGGTGGCGGGCGTCAGGGGCGCAACGCTGTCGCTGCCGCGCATTGTGGGCGCGGCAGGAGTGGCCGCGACCCTGGTGCCCGACCTCGATGCCGCCGAGACCGAGGCGCTGGCAGCCAGCGCCGCCATGCTGCGCGAGCTTGCGGACCAAGTCCCTCTTTGACCGCATGAGGGCGTCTTCTGCCCGCAGATCGCGTCGGACCCGGTGCGCCGCAGGCGCAAGGGTGCGCTCAGAGCGCGCCGTAGGCGTGGCGCACCAGCCCCGCGAGATCGCGGCAGGCGGGACCCGTGCCGTGATCCGCCGAGTAGAGGTTGATGCAGGTCTGCTGCAGGTCGGGCAGCGCGCCGCCATGCGGGATACGCTCGAAATGCGGGGGCCAGGTGCCTTCGATCGCGGCGTGCACCGCCAGATCGGCGCTGACACTGGCCTCGACGGTGCGGCTGCTGTCGCTTTCCACCGCCATTTCCCAGGGAATTCCCGCGCGGTCGAGCGCAGACTGGATGCCAGAGCGAAAGATGCAATCGTATTCGAAGGCAAGCCGCAGCGGGCGCTGCCGCCACGCGGTTCCGCCGGGCGCACCTATCCAGATCAGTCCCTGAACCGTCAGTGTCTCGCCCCCGGTGTCGCAACCGTCCTCGGTGGTCAGGATCAGGTCGCAAGTGCCCTTGGCGAACATCTCTTTCAGCCGCCGGGTATAGGACGACACAAGCTGCACCTTCATGCGCGGATACTCGGCGTTGAAGCGGTTCAGGACGCGCGGGATCGCCGGGTAGACGATGTCATGCGGCACGCCCAGCACGATCTCGCCCTCGAAATCCTGATGGGTCAGTCGCGCCAGCGTCTCGTCGTTCAGGTCCAGAAGTCGCCGGGCATATCCCAGAAGCTGTTCCCCCGAAGCGGTCAGCGTCAGGCTGCGGCCGCCGCGGTCGAAGAGCGACAGTCCGAGCGCCTCCTCCAGCCGTTTGAGCTGCATCGACACGGCCGACTGGGTCAGGTTCAGGAAACCTGCGGCTCGGGTCACGCCGCCGGTGTCGGCCACCGCAACGAAGGATCGCAGGGCGGTCAGGTCTAGCTGGCGCGGCATATCACAATCCGTGATGAAGATAGCAAATAACATTCATTTCCCATATGAACCACGATCCGGCATAAGGATCAAGAAATTTGATTCTCGATGCGCTCTGCATCACGAAATAACAGGTGTCTCCATGACGATGCATTCCGCGACCGCCGCACGGATCGCCACCCCAGCCGGGCTTGGGCTGATCGGCTCCATCACTGCCGCACTTGAACTCTGGCGCCAGCGTCGCGCGCTCGAACGGCTTGACGCGCACCGGCTTGCGGACCTCGGTCTGGATGCCCGATGCGTCCACTCCGAGGCAAAAAGGCCTATCTGGGATGCACCAAATCACTGGCGCGGCTGAGAACGCCGTTCCGGCGCGGAATTCCTGACAGGAAAACCTTGAAAAGCCCGTGATCCCTGCCAATATCCGCAGGGATCGCAGGCCATGGGTGCCTGCACATCTTGACGTTATGTGGAGGCGTTCAATGGCTGACTACCAGACGATCCGCGCGACCGCCGGTGTGCGGACCGCCGAGATCGACGCGGGCCTTCGGGCCCACATGAACAAGGTCTACGGCACGATGTCCGTGGGCATGCTTGTTACCGCGGGCGTTGCATGGGCCATCGGTTCGAACGATGCGCTCTTGTCGATCTTCCGTGATCCGATCACGCTGAGCCCGAATATCCTGGGCTGGATCGCGATGTTCCTGCCGCTTATCATGGTGTTCGCATTTGGCGCCGCCATCAATCGCCTGTCCGCTGCGGGCGCCCAGCTTTTCTTCTACGTCTTCGCCGCCGCGATGGGCCTGTCGATCAGCTGGATCTTCGCGGCCTTCACCGGCATTTCGATCGCGCAGACATTCCTTGTCACGGCGATCTCCTTCGCGGGTCTTTCGCTGTGGGGCTACACCACGAAGAAGGACATCTCTGGCTGGGGATCTTTCCTCATCATGGGGGTGATCGGCCTGATCGTTGCCTCGATCGTGAACATCTTCCTCGGGTCGCCGGCGATCTACTTCGCGATCTCGGTTCTCGGTGTTCTGATCTTCGCGGCCCTGACCGCCTATGACACCCAGCGCATCAAGAACGAATACATCCAGCATGCCCACGCAATGGATGACGAATGGATGGCGAAGTCGGCGATCATGGGCGCGCTGACGCTCTACCTCGACTTCATCAACCTGTTCATGTTCCTGCTGCAGTTCCTGGGCAACCGGGAATAGGCGGGGCCCGACCCCGACACAGCTGCACCCGACAGGGGCCGGCCATCGCGCCGGCCCTTTTTTTTGGCGCAGCTTGCCGGTTCCCGCCGCGTCAAAGGCGCCGCTGCAACAGCATCGCAGGAAAGGCGATGCCGGGCGCCAGCGGCACCGTTATCTGGCGGATGGGCTGGAATCCCAGCGCACGGTAGAAGGGCACGGCCGTGCGGGTTGACTGACAGTCGAGCCCGCGCATTCCCGCCGCCGCTGCCGTTTCGAACACCTTGGACAGGATCGCGCGCCCGATGCCACGCCTTGTGGCACGGTCATCGGTGACGACATGACGGACGTCGGCCCGCCCCAGCGCACCGCGCCCCGGCGTCCAGCCGCCTGCCCCAAGGATTTCGCCATCGGCGGTTTCGGCGACGTAGTAGGTGCCGCTGGACAGAAGCTCTGGCCGCGCACGGGCGATGATCGGCAGGGCCAGCACCATGACAGAGGGCGGGTAGTCCGGCCGCAGGAGCCTTGGATACGCCCGCGCCAGCAGCGCATCGACACGGGCCAGATCGTCCGGGCAGGCGGCGCGGATCGTCAGCGTCTCGGTCACGGGCGGCCCCTGGAAAGATACCCTGGAACGACGCGGGGCCGCGCTGATGGCGCGGCCCCGGTCAGACAAGTCACAAAGGCGATCCTACTTGATCTTGCCTTCCTTGTACTCGACATGCTTGCGCACGACCGGGTCGTACTTTCGCACGCTCATCTTCTCGGTCATGGTGCGCGAGTTCTTCTTGGTCACGTAGAAATGCCCCGTGCCAGCGGTCGAGTTCAGGCGGATCTTGATGGTCGTCGGTTTCGCCATGGGTCAACTCCGTCGCGCGGGCGGCGGTCCGCCCGTGAAATCCTGTGAAGCCCGCCTTCTACCCGCAGGCCCCGGCATGTCAACCGGATTCGGGCAAGGCCCCCGGGTGCTAGGAACAGATCCCGGCCCACTCGCACAGGCTGGTGACGATGAAATCAACCGTCAGCGTGGCCGCGGTGCAGATTCCCACGATGAAGGCCAGCGCAACGGGCGCAGTCACCCCGGCCCAGCCCGCAGTCGCGACGACAATCCCGGACTCTACCGTCAGCGTGGCCGCCATGGCGCCGGCCGCGACCGATGCGATGATAAGCGCCAGCCCGTAGGCGGCCACCTTGCATCCGCCGCAGGCCCAGCTCCAGTCTGCGGTCTTCATCGCGATGTTCTGGCCCGATTGCAGGATTGCCGACACCTCGTCGGCCATGATCTGCGCCCCGTTCGCGGCTGGCACCGCGCCCGCTGTCAGTTCGAAATCCGGCATGGACCCGGACACGCTTGGCCATTGCACGTTCCAGCGCCCCGGCGCCGGGTTTATGACAATAGCCGACATGATCGCATCGGCGATACCGGGATTTCCCGTCGGGGCAATGACCAGCTGGTTCGGCGCGCTCAGCGCCGTCGGCTGGCTGATCGGCGTGAAGTTGGGGTCGAACAGACGCATGTACATGTTTTCGACTGGCCCGGCCTGCCAGTTACCCACCCCGACGACCATCGACGACATCCCCTCGGGCACGTCAATCCAGCTTTCGTAGAGGCTGGTGCTGTCCTTGGCGTAGACGGGCGCCCCCATCTTGGCATTGGCCAGCAACCTGGCCGCGGGCGACGTGACGCGCGATTCAGGTTGAAGGTTGGTTGCGAGAGTAACCGGATATGCGCCGTCGATCGTAATCGTCTTCATCTTTTTTCCCCCTGTGGACCAACTCGTCAAGATTGAATCTTGATCGTCTCAGGGTTGCATCGCCGCGCGATTAAGTAAACAGAAAATCACCTCCAGGTTGCAAGTCGCGCGGAGAGACGCTGTGGCGGCGGACGATGCAGGCAGGCAAGCCTTGGAGACGCCCGCGCCAGCATTGCGCCGACGCTGGGCAGGTCATCGGGAAGGGCGGCGCGGATCGTCAGCGTCTCGGTCACGGGCGGCCACTGGAACGATACCCTGGAACGACGCGGGGCCGCGCTGATGGCGCGGCCCCGGTCAGACAAGTCACAAAGGCGATCCTACTTGATCTTGCCTTCCTTGTACTCGACATGCTTGCGCACGACCGGGTCGTACTTTCGCACGCTCATCTTCTCGGTCATGGTGCGCGAGTTCTTCTTGGTCACGTAGAAATGCCCCGTGCCAGCGGTCGAGTTCAGGCGGATCTTGATGGTCGTCGGTTTCGCCATGGGTCAACTCCGTCGCGCGGGCGGCGGTCCGCCCGTGAAATCCTGTGAAGCCCGCCTTCTACCCGCAGGCCCCGGCATGTCAACCGGATTCGGGCGGGCGTTGCGGACTGGCCCGATGATTTGCGCGGAGGGCCTGTAAGCCGGATTCTGTTCCCCGCCGAAGCGGTTCGATGACCATTCCTCTGGCCCCGCCGTTACCGGCGGGGTCTGGCTGCCAACCCGGACCTCCGGGCGAAAGCTGCCCTGGGGCCGTGGCCCCGCGAGGTCCCTATTCGGCATTGCTCCCGGTGGGGCTTGCCTTGCCGGTCCGGTTGCCCGTCCCGCGGTGGGCTCTTACCCCACCGTTTCACCCTTACCCAAATGGGCGGTCTGTTCTCTGTGGCGCTTTCCCTCGGGTTTCCCCGGCCGGGCGTTACCCGGCACCGTCACTTTCTGGAGTCCGGACTTTCCTCGACCCTGTGACAGGCCGCGGCCATCCGGCCCTCCGCGCGCCTTGCAGTTAGGGACGCGGACGCGCGCCGTCAACCGGCCATGCGCGGGCCAGCCCCGCTGCAAGCGCCCTGTCCGTGTCATCCACCGGGCCTGTTGCCCAGGGGCGGAAGCGCTGGCGGAAGGCATCCACCATCAGGGCGTCTGCGTCCGGAAGGTCCCCGGGCGGGCAGTAGCCGAAGGTCGCAAGGTCGGCCATCAGATCGCCCGGCGCGGCCAGTTCGGGCCAGACCGACAGGCCCTGCCGCGCCAGCCGCCGCCAGTCGAAGCGGCGGCCCGGATCCGCCTTGCGCCCCGGCGCCATGTCGGAATGGCCGATGACGCGCGCAGGCGGTATGGCCCAGCGCGACAGAACTCCACCGAGCAGACGTTCGAGCGTGGCCATCAGCGGATCCGAAAACGGCTCTGTCCCGGGATTGTCCAGTTCGATCCCGATGGACCGCGAGTTGATGTCGGTATGCCGCCCCCAGGCCCCTGCCCCGGCATGCCACGCACGACGGTCCTCGGGCACCAGCGCGATCAGGTCGCCCGTCTTGGCGATCAGGTAATGCGCAGAAACGGCGGCCCCGGGGTCGCACAGCCGCTCATGGGCGGCCTGCACGTCGGCCATGGCGGTGAAGTGCAGCACCACCATGTCGGGCGCAGCCCCTCCCCGGCGCGGGCCGTGGTTGGGCGACGGCGCGGGGCCCTTCACCCGTCCGTCGCGTTGACCGTGGCCGCCGCCGTGGCGGCGGCGTGGCGGTAGGGCACCGGATCCCAGCCGCAGGCAAAGCCGTCGCCGTCGGGGTCCAGCCCCTTTGGATCGCGTGACGGGCCGCCTTCGGCAAGAAACGCCTCTTGCGCCAGATCGTCGGACACGAAGGCGACACAGGCGCGCGCGGCGCGGCTGTCGGTGGCGAACAACCCGCGGTTATGAAGCTTCTGGCCGACGATATTGGTCGTCGACAGGGCGTATTCCACGATGTTGGGGCCTGTCGCCGAGGAGCGGGTGGGCAGCGGTTCGGGCGCGATTACCTGGTACGCCTCGCGCTGGCGCGCCAGGCGCTCGGCGTCGCTTTCGATCGACTCGCGAGACGAGACTGCGGCAAAGCTTTGCTCATCCGACAGCGACGGATCGTTCGCGGGTACCGGGGCCGGACCGGACGCGGGTGTCTGGCTGGCACCAAGCGCGGCCAGCGCACTGGCGGCTATGTCCTCGGCCCCGTCGTCCGTCGTCGTCCCGGTCCCTGTCAGGTCTCCGGCCAGACGATAGCTGTTGAAGTCGGTCGCCTCGGAACTGATCGGCATATCGGGCGCCGGGTTCGAGGCGGGCACGGGCGGCGAACATGCCGACAAAGCCCACAACGCCAGGACCGCACCTATCATGCGCATTGCCAGAAACCTTCTGCTCTTTGTGTTTTGCCGAAGGTTACCACCAACGCGCGGGCTTGGAAACAAAGCCGGCTGCCTTCTCCAGCGCATAGGCGGCATTCAGCAGATCGCCCTCGGCCCAGGGCCGCCCGATCAGTTGCAGGCCCAGCGGCAGCCCCTGCGCATCAAGCCCGGCGGGCACGGCGATGCCCGGCAGCCCGGCAAGGTTCACGGTGACCGTGAAGACGTCGTTGAGATACATCGAAACCGGGTCGGCATCCGACATCTGCCCCAGCGGGAAAGCCGCCGAGGGTGTCGCTGGCGTCAGGATCGCGTCGATCCCCTCGTCGAAGACCGTTTCGAAGTCGCGCTTTATCAGCGTGCGCACCTTGCGGGCCCGGTTGTAATAGGCGTCATAGAAGCCCGCAGACAGCACGTAGGTGCCGATCATCACGCGGCGCTGCACCTCATGCCCGAAGCCCTCGGCGCGCGTCTTGGAATACATCTCGGTCACGCCGTCGCCCTGCGCCAGCTTTGCCCGGCGGCCATAGCGCACCCCGTCATAGCGCGCGAGGTTCGAGGACGCCTCGGCCGGGGCGATCACGTAATAGGCGGGCAGCGCGTATTTCGTGTGCGGCAGGCTGATGTCGACGACCTTGGCGCCCGCGTCGCGCAGCATCTCGGCGCCCTGCTGCCACAGCGCCTCGATTTCGGCCGGCATGCCGTCCATCCGGTATTCGCGCGGAATACCGATCGTCTTGCCCTTGATGTCGCCGGTCAGCATCGCCTCGAAGTCCGGCACCGCGATGTCGGCGCTGGTGGAATCCTTCGGGTCGTGGCCCGCCATCGCCTGCATCATGATCGCCGCGTCGCGCACCGTCTTGGTCATCGGCCCGGCCTGGTCGAGCGACGAGGCGAAGGCCACGATCCCCCAGCGTGAGCAGCGGCCATAGGTGGGCTTCAGCCCCACGATGCCGGTAAGGGCTGCGGGCTGGCGGATCGACCCGCCGGTGTCGGTGCCGGTGGCGGAAAGGCAAAGGTCGGCGGCCACCGCGGCGGCAGAGCCGCCCGACGATCCGCCCGGCGTCAGCGCCGCGCCGTCGTTGCCCGCGCGCCAGGGGTTCACCGCGTTGCCGTAGACGCTGGTTTCATTCGAACTGCCCATGGCGAACTCGTCCATGTTCAGCTTGCCCAGCATCACAGCGCCCGCGTCGCGCAACTGCGCGCTGACGGTGGATTCGTACTCTGGCCGGAACCCTTCAAGGATGCGGCTGGCCGCTTGCGTCGGCACGTGCTCGGTGCAGAACAGGTCCTTGATCCCAACGGGGATGCCGCACATCGCCGGCGCGTCGCCCTGCGCCAGCCGCGCGTCGGCGGCGCGGGCCCGTTCCAGCGCGACATCGGGCGTCTTGTGGACGAAGGCGTTCAGCGCGCCGGCAGCCTCGATGGCCGAAAGGCAGGCCTCGGTCAGGTCCACCGCGCTCACGTCGCCCGCACGCAGGCTGTCGCGGGCTTCGGCGATGGTCAGTTTCGTCAGGTCTGACATACGTGTCACTCCACCACCTTGGGCACGGCAAAGAAGCCCTCGCGCGCGTCCGGCGCGTTCGACAGGATCCTGTCCTGCATGCCGCCGTCGGTCACCACGTCCTGCCGCCGCTTGAGCCGCATCGGCGTCACGCCGGTCATCGGCTCGACGCCCTCGACGTCCACTTCGTTCAGTTGCTCGATGAAGCCCAGCACGGCGTTGAATTCCTCGGCCAGCGCGGGCAGCGCGTCGTCCTCGACGCGGATGCGCGCCAGAGAGGCCACCTTGGCGGCGGTATCACGGTCGATCGACATGGGAACGCTCCGTTCTTGGGTCGCGCAGCGTTTAGCGTCCCGCCCCTGCCCCTGCAAGCATGTGGCGGCGGTAGACCTCTATCATCCAGCCCAGCATGACCGCGTTCAACACATGCCACATGAAATGCGTGCCAAGGGGCACCGCGTCGCACAGCCCCTCGTCAAGCGAGCGGAAGGTCAGCGACAGGGTCAGGATCGCTGCCCCCACGGTCAGCCCGCGCGCCGTCTTCGGCAGGCGCGGGCGCAACGCGACGGCATAGATCACGATCAGGACGGGAACCGGCCAGTAGAAGGCCGATATCCGCAGGAACGGCAACTGGTCGAACAAGGGCGTCGTGATCGCGGCATAGGGAATGAACAGCGCCGTCGCCAGCAGCGACGCCCAGAGCGGCCAGCGCCAGTAATCGCGGTTCGCCGCGAAGAGGTAGACCAGGATGAAAAGCACGATCGGCAGCACGTCCGCCATGGCCGCCCATGCCGTTGCCAGCGTATGGAACAGGAAAGACCCGATCCCGATCGCCGCGAGAATCGCCACCAGCGCCCAGGCCAGCGGCAGGCGCTGGCCGCGCAGGCGCAGCGCCATCACCAGCGCCGCGATCAGAAAGGCGGCGTTGGTCGCGGCATTGACCGGCTCTGCCCAGAACGACAGGTCCGTGCGCTCGCAGTAGCTGTCGAATTGCTGGGTCCAGTCCATGGGCGGCGGCACTCGGGGCTGCTAAACTCGATCCGAACAACATAGGGAGGCGTTCATGAAAATCACGTGGCTTGGGCATTCGGGCTTCCGAATCGAGATCGCGGGGCAGGTTCTGCTGGTCGATCCGTGGCTGACGGGCAACCCGATGTTCCCCGCCGACCGCCGGGAAGAAGCGGTGGCGGGTGCGACGCATCTTCTGGTGTCACACGGTCACGGCGACCATTCCGGCGACGCCAGGGTTCTGGCCAAGGAGCTTGGCGTGCCCGTGGCGGGCATCTACGACCTGATGAGCTGGTGGGCCGAGACCGACGGCATCGAAACGGTCGGCTTCAACAAGGGCGGCACGATCCAGATCGGCGACGTGGCGGTGACGATGGTCAACGCGGTGCATTCATCCTCTGTCCCCGGACCGGACGGGCCGGTCTATGCCGGCGCCGAGTCGGGCTTTGTCATCACGGGCGAGGGGCACGGCATCTACTTTTCCGGCGACACCGACGTCATGGCGGACATGAAGGTGATCGCCGACCTGCACGCACCCGACATCGGCATCCTCTGCGCCGGCGGTCATTTCACCATGGACATGCGCCGCGCGGCCTATGCGGCGAAGACCTTCTTCGATTTCGGGACGGTGATCCCCTGCCACTACCGCACCTTCCCGCTGCTGGAACAGTCGGCAGAGGCACTGAAGGCCGGGCTGCCGGGCGTCGCGGTGGTCGAGCCGGAGTTGCTGGTCCCGATAGAGTTCTAGACGTTTTCCAGGGGGCCAAGGGCCTTGCAAGGCCCTTGGCAAGCGGTTTTCAAACCGCTTGCCCCCCCTGGCGGCGGCCGGCGAAGAACTCTTTCAGCAGCGCCTCGGCCTCGGCGCCGGCGATACCGTCGTAGACCTCGGGCACGTGATGCGCCTGGGGGTGGGCGAAGATCCGGGGCCCCTGGGCGACACCGCCGGACTTGGGATCGGCCGCACCGTAGTAGAGGCGCGCGATGCGGGCGAACGAGATTGCGGCGGCGCACATCGGGCACGGCTCCAGCGTGACGTAGAGGCTGTGACCCGGCAATCGCTCGGACCCGGTGGCGGCGCAGGCGGCGCGCAGGGCGAGGATCTCGGCATGGGCCGTGGGGTCGGCCAACTCGCGCGTGCGGTTTCCGGCGCGGGCGACGATGCGGCCCGCGGGGTCGACGACGACGGCGCCCACGGGCACCTCGTCCCGGTCCCGGGCGGCGCGCGCCTCGGCCAGCGCGGCGGCCATGTGGCTGTTGAACCCCGTCATGGTCTCCTGATGCCCCGTGGCGCCCCGATCTTCCAGCACAACCTGCGCCTTGCGGGCCGAGGAAGGATTTGCGCCGCGCGGGTGGGCAGGATAAGCGATTGCCATGACTGACGAAACGCCGGCGGGCGAGCGCATTGCCAAGATCCTGTCGCGGGCCGGGGTGGCCAGCCGGCGCGAGGCCGAACGCCTGATCGAGGCGGGGCGCGTTTCGGTCAACGGCAAGATCATCGCAAGCCCGGCGCTGAACATCACCCCAGCGGACAAGGTGACGGTGGACGGCAAGCCGGTCGCCGCGCCGGAGCCGCCGCGGCTTTGGCTTTATCACAAGCCGACGGGTCTGGTGACGACGGCGAAGGATGAAAAGGGGCGGCAGACCATCTTTGACGCGCTGCCCGAAGGGATGCCACGAGTGATGTCGGTGGGGCGGCTGGACCTGAACTCGGAAGGGTTGATTCTGCTGACCAATGATGGCGGGATCAAGCGCAGGCTGGAGCTGCCATCGACTGGCTGGCTGCGGAAATATCGCTGTCGCGTCAATGGCTTGGTCGAAGATGCGGCGCTGGAACCGCTGCGCAAGGGGATCACTGTGGACGGCGAGCGGTTTCAGCCGATGACGGTGACGCTGGACCGCCAGCAAGGCGCGAACGCATGGCTGACCGTGGGGCTGCGCGAGGGGCGCAACCGCGAGATCCGTCGCGCCATGGAGGCCGTCAACCTGAAGGTCAACCGCTTGATTCGCATAGGTTACGGGCCGTTCCGGCTGGGGGAACTGAAGGCGGGCGAAGTGGAAGAAGTGAAGGCGCGGGTGCTGCGCGACCAACTGGGCCTCGGCCCGGCGCCAGACGTGCCGGAGCGCCGCCCGGCCAGGCCGAAACGCCGCCGATAGGACGCAGGAACCGCTGTCGGCAAGGCGTCGGCACAACGTCGGCAAGACGTCGGCGCAGGTTTGCCGTGCTGCGCCGAAACGGACGGAAACGGCCGCAGGCACAACGTCGGCAAGACGTCGGCACCACGTCGGCGCACGGACCGTCCGCGTCCGCGCCACCGCCATCCCCGACGGTTCGACAAAGGTCCGTGGCGGCGGCCCGGCAACCGGGGTAGACAGGCGCATGGGACTGGCAGAGCGCATCGGCAACTGGTCGCTGGCCCGGCAATTCGCCGTGGCGGGCGGTACCGTCATGCTGGCCGCGGCGCTGGCCGCGGGCTACTGGGCCTCGGCGCTGATCGAGGCGGGCGTGGTGCGCAACACGGCCAACACCACGGCGCTGTACATGGAAAGCGTCCTGTCACCGCTAAGCCAGGAGCTGGCGGAAGAGGACCGGCTTTCGCCCGGCGCGACCCGCGCATTGGAAGAGATCTTCGAGAACACGCCACTGGGCGAGCGCGTGGCCTCTTACAAGATCTGGAAACGCGGCGGGCTGATCGTGGCCGCGAGTGACCCTTCCCTGATCGGGCGGCGGTTCGAGCCGACGCAGAATCTGCGCGAGGCGTGGTCAGGCGAAGTGCGCGCCGAGTTCGAACAGCATGTGGATGCCGAGGACGCGCGGGAGGCCGCGATGGGCCTGCCGCTTCTGGAAATCTACAGCCCGGTGCGCGAGCTGTGGTCGGGCGACGTGATCGCGGTGGCCGAGTTCTACGAGGTCAGCGGCGAGTTGTCGGCCGACCTGACGCGCGCCCGCTGGATGAGCTGGCTGGCCGTGGTCGGGGGCATGACGGCAATCGGGCTGGTCCTGTTTGCCATCGTCCTGCGCGGCAGCCGCACGATCGACCGGCAAAAGGCCGAGCTGTCGCGGCAGCTGGCCGATTTGCAGGCCCTGTCCATGCGCAACACGTCACTGCGGCTGCGGGTGCAGGGTGCCGCGCAGCGCGCCTCTGCCATGAACGACCAGTCCTTGCGGCGAATCGGTGCCGACCTGCATGACGGGCCGGCGCAGCATCTTGGGTTCGCCGCACTGCGGCTGGATGCGCTGGCCGACACGGCCTGTCCCGAGGCGCGCCAGCGCGAGGTCATGGGGATCAGCGCAGCGGTGCAGGAGGCGTTGCGGGACATCCGCCAGATCTCGCGCGGGCTGTCGTTGCCGGATATCGACAAGCGCGGCCCCTGCGACATCGTCGAGGCGGTGGCACAGGCCCATGCCGGGCGCACCGGCCATGACGTTGCGCTGACGCTGGATTGCCACGAGGGCGACGGCGGCGACCTGCCCGCTGCGGTGAAGATCTGTCTTTACCGCTTCACGCAGGAAGGCCTGAACAACGCCTGGCAGCACGCGGGCGGCGCCGGGCAGGCCGTCAGCCTTGGGATCCGCGATGGCGAGTTGCGCGCCCGCGTGACCGATGACGGCCCGGGCCTTGGCGGCAGCGAACCCGGGCTGGGCCTGTCGGGGCTGCGCGATCGCGTGGAAAGCATCGGCGGCCGGTTCAACGCGACGACACGGCCCTCGGGGGGAACGGAGCTTTGCATGGTGCTGGATCTGCTTGGAGACAGGGCATGACGGTAAAGGTGGTGATCGCGGACGACCATCCGATCTTTCGCGAAGGGCTGGCGCGCAGCCTTGACGACAACCCGGCGTTCAGTGTGGTGGGTCAGGCCGGAAGCGCCGCCGAGGCTGTGGACCTGGCGCAGCGCGCGGCGCCCGACGTGGTGCTGCTGGACATCTCAATGCCGGGCGGCGGGCTGAACGCGCTGCGCGAGATCGCGGCGCTGGACCCCGCGCCGGGGGTGGCCATGCTGACGGTGTCCGAGGACGACCAGGACGTGATGGAGTCGCTGAAGGCCGGAGCGCGGGGGTATATCCTGAAGGGGATCGGATCGCGCGAACTGGTGCAGGTGGTCAGCGACATCGCCGCCGGGCGCAGCTATCTGTCGCCCTCGCTGGCGATGAAGGTGCTGTCGGCGATGCGCAAGCCCGCGCAGGTGCAGCCCGCCAGCCCGTTGGATGACCTGACCAAGCGAGAAGAGGACATCCTGCGCCGGGTGGCCGAGGGGATGAGCAACAAGGAAGTGGCGCGGGCGCTGGACCTCCAGGAAAAGACGGTCAAGCACTACATGACCTCGATCCTGCAAAAGCTTCATGCGCGCAACCGTGTCGAGGCGGCGCTGATGGCGCGCGAGCACTGGCGCGAGGACCGGCGCGAGGGATAACGCGCGCCGCCAGAACCGCGATCAGGAAAGGCCCCGTTCCCGAAGGCCGGGACCGGGGCCGTCCGGTGCCCGCGGGGGCGCCGGGAAACGGCCGGGTGTCAGCCCCCCGCGGCGGCGAGCCGGTCCCAGTCGGCGGCGGTGGCCGGGCGTTCGATCACGGTGCGGTTGGCCGGGTCCTTGAGTTCGTAGACGCCGTTCTCGATCTCTTCCTTCCAGCCGCGGCTATAGCGGATCTCGATCGAGGTGGCGGTCTGCTCGACCTCGATGACGCGGCCCACGCGGATCTGGGCGCCCCCGCTGTCGCCCGTGGCCGGCGAGGTCGCGGTGGCGGTGGCCGGCGGCGTCACCCCAAGCGCGGCGTAGTCGGCAGCGGTGGCGGGACGTTCGACGATGGTCTCGCCGGCGGCGTTCTTCAGTTCGTAGACACCGTTTTCAATCTCGATGCGGCCGCCGTTCGCGGTGGCCTCCTCGATCCCGGTCGAGGGGGAATCGTCGGGGCCGTCAGACTGGCGGCCGTCATCGTCATCGTCGCTGCTGCCGCTGTTATCGTCGTCGCTGAGGTCGTCGCGGTCGATGTCCTTGGCCCAGGCCTTGGACACCTTCGGCCCGGCAGGCGCGGCGGGGTCGAAGCTGACGGGAAGGACGGCGATGCCGGTGCCCAGAAGGGTGGCGAGGCCGAGGCGGGCGAGGTGCCGGGTCAGGGTCATGGCGGGTTTCTCCTGCATGGGGACGGTGCGTCCGTGCAGGACAGGGTTTGCCGTGACGCGGGGCGCGGCGACATCCCGGCCGGACCGTTGCGCGGCGCGGACGGACCGATGCGGGAGCGGAAAAGGACGAAAGTAAGAATAACGTGATCGGGATATCAGACTTTGGGCCGATCCCAGCGCCAGGCGAAACGGCTAGGGTTCAATCGCCAATTAGGAGTGCACCCATGAAGAAGATCCTGACTGCCGCCATCGCGGCGACGACCTTTGCCGGCGCGGCGCTTGCCGGCGGCCACGGCGGCACCGCCGATCTGGCCGAGCCGACCATCGTGCGCCAGATGATGATGGGCCAGGTCGGCAAGGCGATGGGCCATCTGGCAGGCATGGCCAAGGGCGAGACCGCCTATGACGCCCGGGTGGCCGATGCCGCGTTCCGCGTGATGGCGACCGCCGCGATGGGTTTCGGCGCCCAGTTCCCCGAAGGCAGCGAAAGCGGCAACGAAACCGAGGCCGCCCCGGCGATCTGGTCGGACCGCGAGGGCTTTGACGCCGCCGTGGCCAAGCTGTTGACCGACGCCAACGCCGCGATCGACGCCGCCCCCGCCGATGCGGCGGCCTTTGGCGCCGTCTTCGGTGCTGTCGCAGGCAACTGCCGCGCCTGCCACGAGGCCTATCGCATCAGCAAGAACTGATCGCGGCCCCGACCGACGGACCTCTGGGCCCGGCGTCGCGCACGCCGGGCCGTCACTGAAAGGCCACGGATGACACCGAACATTGGCGGGGTGGAGCGCTTGCTGCGTTTTGCCTTCGGCTTCCTGCTGTTTTCGCTTCTTTTCACCGCGCCGGTGACGCCGCTGGGTTGGCTGGGCGTGGTGCCCATGCTGTTTGGCGTGCTGGGGTTTTGCCCGGTCTATCATGTGCTGGCGCGGGTGCGTCGGCGCGACGACGATCGGCGCGCTTGACCGCTGACCGTGGCGTCCTGTCCTCGCCACCCCCCCGATTTTCCCGTTAGCGCTGGCGTGACGCAGGCCAATCCCCTATATCCGAAAGGGGTCGTGACAGGTGCCCGGGGGATGTCGTGTCGGAAAATGGTCTACAGAAAACAGCCTTTTTTCTGCTTGTTGCATTGATCCTCTACGTGTCCGTGACAGGAGGCACGTGATGGCCCAGCGCTATGGCGGAAAATTCAGCCCCGACGGCGACGCGGCCGCGCCCGAGGACAGCGGCGCGGGATGGCGCGGCGCGAAGCGTACGCGCGTCGGCGGGCGGGTTAACTTTCTTTTCATTGCGCCGCTGCCACTGGCGGTGCTGGCGTTCTTTCGCGAACCGCTGGTCATGGCGCAGTTTCTTGCCGCCTTTGGCCTGCTGATCCTTGCCGCATGGCTGACCCGCGAGGGGCTCAAGGCGCACGAGGCCTATGACGCACGCAAGATCGCCAAGCGCCCGGCCTTGCCGCGCAAGATGCTGGGCAGCGCTCTGACCGGCGCGGGGCTGGCGCTGGCCGGTTTCGCCGGGCACGGGCCGGTGGAGGGCGTCGTGTTCGCCGCACTGGGCGCGGTGCTGCATTTTCTGGCCTTCGGGCCGGACCCGATGCGCGACAAGGGCGCCGAAGGTATCGACAGCTTTCAGTCCGACCGCGTGGCGCGCGCCGTGGAAGAGGCCGAAAAACACCTTGCGGCCATGACCGACGCCGTCAAGCGCGCCGAGGACCGCAGGCTGGAAGGCCGCGTCGAGCGCTTTCAGGCCACGGTGCGCCAGCTTTTCCGCACGATCGAGGACGACCCGCGCGACCTGACGGCGGCCCGCAAGTACCTGAGCGTCTATCTGCTGGGCGCGCGCGATGCGACGGTGAAGTTCGCCGACATCTATGCGCGCAGCCGCAACGCCGAAGCGCGCGCCGATTACGAGGCGCTGCTTGACGACCTTGAACAGAATTTCGCCGCCCGCACCCGAACCCTGCTGGACGACAGCCGCGCCGATCTGGACATCGAGATCGGGGTCCTGCGCGACCGTCTGGCGCGCGAAGGCGTGACAGCGGAAGGATGAAACGGCATAACATGTTGGTATTCAGGAGTTCTTGAGCCATGTCCGAGACAGTTCGCGAGAAGGCGCAGGCCGCGTTGAAGGAAATCGAGGAGGTGACGGCGGTGATCCTGCCGGAGCCGTCCACCGATCTTGTGCCCGTCGAGGCCGCAGACCCCCCCGTGGCCGAGGATATCCGCAAGCGGATAACCGAGCTGGACATGGGCGATTCGAACTCGATCATCGGGTTCGGCAGCCGCGCACAGGCCGAATTGCAGGAAATCAGCCAGGCGATGCTGTCGGACGTGCGCAACAAGGACGTGGGTCCTGCGGGCGACAGCCTGCGCGAGATCGTCACCGCGATCCGCGGGTTTTCCGTCAGCGAACTGGACGTGCGCCGCAAGCGGTCGTGGTGGGAACGCCTGACCGGCAAGCTGGCGCCTGCCGCCCAGTTCGCGGCGCGCTACGAGACGGTGCAGGGCCAGATCGACAAGATCACCGACAACCTGCTGTCGCATGAGCACAAGCTGCTGAAGGACATCAAGTCGCTCGACCTGCTGTATGAAAAGACGCTGGCCTTCTATGACGAGCTGGCGCTCTACATCGCCGCCGGCGAGGAAAAGCTGAAGCAGCTGGACGAGACCGAGATCCCGGCGATGGAAAAGGCGGTGGACGCCGCGCCAGAGGCCGAGCAGATCCTCAAGGCGCAGGAATTGCGCGACATGCGCGCCGCCCGCGACGACCTGGAGCGGCGGGTGCATGACCTGAAGCTGACACGTCAGGTGACGATGCAGTCGCTGCCCTCGATCCGGCTGGTGCAGGAAAACGACAAGTCGCTGGTGACCAAGATCAACTCGACGCTGGTCAACACCGTGCCGCTTTGGGAAACCCAGCTGGCGCAGGCGGTGACCATCCAGCGTTCGGCCGAGGCGGCCAAGGCGGTGCGCGAGGCCAGCGACCTGACCAACGAGCTTCTGACCGCGAACGCGGCCAACCTGCGCGAGGCCAACAAGGTGGTGCGCGAGGAGATGGAGCGCGGGGTGTTCGACATCGAGGCGATCAAGACCGCCAATGCCGAACTGATCGCGACCATCGAGGAAAGCCTTCAGATCGCGGACGAGGGCAAGGCGCGGCGCGCCGCCGCCGAGGACGAGCTGAAGAAGATGGAAACCGAACTGCGCGACACGCTGTCTTCTGCCAAGGCGCGCAAGGACAAGGTCGGGGACACCGCCGGCGCCAGCGTGCCGGACGCGTGATCCGGGCATGAGGGTTGCGGGCGGAATGCGGACGGGGCTGTTCGCGGCGGGGCTGCTGGCCCTTGCCGCGTGCGAACCCGCGCCGACCGGCGGGCGTGACCTGCCCGCGCCCCCGCCCCCGCCCGAGGTGAACGCCGAGGCCGCGCCGCTGGCGCCCGCCAGCCGCGATCTGGCGGCCTATTACCAGCGGGTGCAGAACGACCTTCTGGCGCGGGGGCTGCTGCGGCGCGACGGCGGCGGCGCGGACGCGCCGTTTTCCGAACGCCAGCTGGTCGAGAATTTCGTGCGCATCGCGCTGTTCGAGGAGTTCTCGACGGTTGGCGGGCGGATCGTGGCACGCGAATCCGAAAGCCGGCTGCACCGCTGGGAACAGCCGGTGCGCATGACCATCGAGTTCGGCGACAGCATCCCCGCCGATCAGCGCACCCGCGACCGCAACGCCATCGTGTCCTATGCCCGGCGTCTGGGAGAGGTCAGCGGGCATCCGGTCCGATCCACGGACACGAACCCCAACTTCCACGTGCTGGTCCTGACCGAGGCCGAGCGCCGGGCCATCGGCCCGCGCCTGCTGGAGATCGTGCCGGGGCTGGGACAAAGCGCCATCGAGACGGTGCAGGACATCCCGCGCACCACCTTCTGCCTTGTCTTTGCGGTCGATCCGCAGAACGACGGCGCGTATACCCGCGCGGTGGCGATCATCCGGGGCGAGCACCCGGACCTGTTGCGCCTGTCGTGTATCCACGAAGAGATCGCGCAAGGCATGGGCCTGTCCAACGACAGCCCCGCCGCGCGGCCGACGATCTTCAACGACGACGAGGAGTTCGCGCTGCTGACGCGGCATGACGAGCTTCTGCTGCAAATCCTCTACGACGACCGTCTGCGCCCGGGCATGACGGTGAACGAGGCCCGCCCCATCGTCGAGACCATCGTCTCGGACCTCTTGGGCGGGCCGGTGTGACCGGGTCCTTGGGAGAGACTTGAATGGGCATCTTCGATTTCCTTACCGGCGAATTCATCGACGTCATCCACTGGGTCGACGACACGCGCGACACCATGGTCTGGCGGTTCGAGCGCGAGGGCCACGAGATAAAGTACGGCGCCAAGCTGACGGTGCGCGAGGGGCAGGCGGCGGTCTTTGTCCATGAGGGGCAGCTGGCGGACGTGTTCACGCCCGGTCTCTACATGCTCGAGACCAACAACATGCCGATCCTGACGACGCTTCAGCATTGGGATCACGGGTTCAAGTCGCCGTTCAAGTCGGAAATCTATTTCGTCAACACGACCCGCTTCACCGATCTGAAATGGGGCACCAAGAACCCGATCATGCTGCGCGACCCGGAATTCGGGCCGACGCGCATCCGGGCCTTCGGCACCTATACCATCCGCGTGGGCGACCCCGCCCGCTTCCTGACAGAGATCGTGGGCACCGACGGCGAGTTCACCCGCGACGAGATCAGCTATCAGATCCGCAACATCATCGTGCAGGAGTTCAGCCGCGTGATCGCGGGGTCGAACATCCCGGTGCTGGACATGGCCGCGAACACCGCCGACCTTGGCAAGCTGATCGTGGCAGAGGTGGCCCCGGTGCTGGAGGGCTACGGCATCGCGATGCCCGAGTTCTACATCGAGAACATCAGCCTGCCGCCCGCGGTCGAGGAGGCGCTGGACAAGCGCACCTCGATGGGGCTGGCGGGTGATCTGGGCAAGTTCACCCAGTATTCCGCCGCCGAGGCGATGACGGCGGCCGCGAAATCGGGCGCCGGCGCGGGCGCGATGGGCGCGGGCATGGGGATGGGCATGGGCATGGCGATGGCCAACCAGATGGCCCAGCCCGGCCCCTGGGGCCAGGCCCCTGCCCCGGCGCAGCCCGCGGCCGCGGCAATGCCGCCGCCGCCCCCGATCGAGCATGTGTGGCACGTGGCCGAGAACGGCCAGACGCGGGGGCCGTTTTCCAAGGCCGCCATGGGGCGCATGGCGCAGGCCGGGGAGATCACACGCGACACCCATGTCTGGACCGCCGGGCAGGATGGCTGGATGAAGGCCGAGGACGTGCGCGAGCTGGCGCAGCTCTTCACCATCCTGCCGCCGCCCCCGCCGGGGGCCTGAGGTGTCCGCCTGCGCGGCGCATGTCGACCGGCTGATGGGGGCGATTTCCGTCGAGACCGGGGCCGAGATCCTGCGCGGGCCGGACGGCATCTACCTTTTCGGTTCCGACCGGGACGAGGGCCTTGTGATGAGCGTCGGTCCCGGCGGGGACGAGGCGGTGATCCTGATGCAGGCGGTGCTGGGCGATCTGCCCGCGGGCAAGGAGGCGGGCACGCTGCGCGGGCTGTTGCAGGCCAACGCGGCGCTCGACGCCATGGGCTGGCCCGTCTTCGCGCTGAACGGGGCGACGGGCACGGTGCTGTGCACGAAAAGCCTGCGGCGGCAGGACGACAGCGGGGTAGAGCGTGACCCGGCATGGATGCTGGCGGCGATGACGGTGTTCCTGAACGCCGCCGCGCGGGCGCGCGCGCTGCTGGAGGACGGCGCGGTGCGCCTGCCCGCCGATCCGGGCGCCGAGCCGGGAGATGGCGGCAACGGGGACGAAATCCTGATCCGGCTTTAGGAGGCACAGATGAGCGGCATCGGTCCAACCATGGGCGGCGTGGCGGCGGCAGCCGCGGGCGAGGCGCTGAACCGGTCCGACACGCCGACGATGGCGGAGGATTTGCGCAGCGTGGCCACCGTGACGACCGCCGCGCTGCCGCTGGCCGAGAAATTCGTGCCGCCCTCTGTCGCGCCCAAGCTTGGCCTGCCGGGCAAGGCGTTTTCCTTCGCTGGAATGATGGAAGGGCTTTACGGCGCGTTCAAGGGCGGGTCGGGCATGGCATCCTCGTTCGACAAGACCGGGCCCGAAGCCTCGAACCGGGCCCATTCGCAGGCGTGGGACAAGGCCATCAGCGAGGGCAAGAGCCTGGAAGAGGCCGCCGCCGCCGGCAGCGCCGCGCGCACGCGGGTCATGGACGATGGATGGGCCGGTCTGCGCAGCCACGGGGCCGACACGGTCGGCGGGCTCTGGAAGGCCGGGACGAATGCGGCGGACCTTGCCTCGCCCGTGCCGATTGGCACCGGGGCCGACATCTACGCCAAGGTGACGATCGCGGGAATGGTGGGGCTTGCGGCACGCCCCGAGGCGGAACAGCAGGCGTTCTTCCTCAAGGCGTTCGATCCGTTCGACTAGGCGCGGGCGCCCGGCGCGCTGACGAAGCGGCTTGCGGGCGGGGGGCGGTTTGCGGTCTAGTCCGGGCAGGGGCGCGGAGGCCCCGAAACCGGACAGGAAGGGACCCGGCGCCCGCCGGGGGTTGCGATGACAGACACCGACACCGCCCCTGCCCCGCAGGACGAACACCGCTTTCCCTGCAATTCCTGCGGGTCCGACCTGCGGTTTGCGCCCGGAGGCGGGATGCTTGTCTGCGATCATTGCGGCGCAACCCAGCCGATCGAAGGCGACGGTCATCGCACGCAGCCGATCCGCGAGCTGGATTTCAGGGCCGGGCTGGAGGCGGCGCTGCCCGATGCCGAGATCGAGGAAACACGCGTCCTGAACTGTCCCAACTGCGGCGCGCAGGTGGAATTCGACGAAAAGACCCACGCCAAGGAGTGTCCGTTCTGCGCGACGCCCGTGGTCACCGACACCGGCACGCACCGGCACATAAAGCCGCGCGGGCTGCTGCCGTTCCGGCTTGAAGAGCGGGCGGCGCACGAGGCGATGAACGCATGGCTGGGCAAGCTGTGGTTCGCGCCCAACGGGTTGCAGGAGTACGCCCGCAAGGGCCGCCGGATGTCGGGCATCTATGTGCCCTACTGGACCTTCGATGCCGACACGAAGTCCAGCTATCGGGGCGAGCGGGGAACGGTCTATTACGTCACCAAGACTGTGACGCGGAACGGCAAGCGCGAGCAGGTGCGCGAGCAGCGCATCCGCTGGAGCCCCAAGTCGGGCCGCGTGGCGCGGTTCTTCGACGACGTTCTGGTGCTGGCCTCGCGCTCGCTGCCGAAGACATACACCGACAACCTGGAGCCCTGGGACCTGGCGGGGCTGGAGCCCTACCGGCCCGAGTACCTGGCGGGCTTTCGGGCCGAGGGCTACACGGTCGAACTGGACGAGGGCTTTCACGAGGCGCGCGCCCACATGGACCGGGTGATCGAGCGCGACGTGAAGTTCGACATCGGTGGCGACCGGCAGCGCATCCACGACATCGACACCGCGATCAGCGACGTGACGTTCAAGCACATCCTGCTGCCGGTGTGGCTGGCGGCCTACAAGTACCGGGGCAAGACCTATCGCTTTGTCGTCAACGGCGTCAGCGGGCGGGTGCAGGGCGAACGCCCGTGGTCGGCGTGGAAGATCGCCTTTGCCGTGATCGCGGGCCTGATCGTGGCCGGGGTCGTGGGCTACATCGCGGCGCAGAACCAATGAGCGACTATGACACGCTGCTGGGCCTTCTGAAGACGCGCCATTCCTGCCGTGCCTTTCGCCCCGACCCGGTGCCGCGCGACCGCATCAAGGCGGTGCTGACTGCCGCCCAGCGCGTGCCAAGCTGGTGCAACGCCCAGCCGTGGCAGGTGATCGTCACCAGCGGGGACGAGACAGAGCGTCTGCGCACGGGCCTTCTGGCCGAGGTGGACAGCGCGCCCGAGACGCCCGATTTCCCCTTCCCCGAGGCCTATGTGGGCGTCTACCGCGAACGCCGGTCGGACTGCGGCTGGCAGCTTTACGGCGCGGTGGGCGTGGACCGGGGCGACCGGGCGGGCGCGACGGCGCAGATGCGGCGCAACTTCGCCTTCTTCGGCGCGCCGCACGCGGCGATCGTGACCAGCCCGGCGTCGCTGGGCGTCTACGGGGCGGTGGATTGCGGCGGCTATGTCGCTGCGTTCACGCTGGCCGCGCAGGCGCTGGGGATCGCCACGATCCCGCAGGCCGCGATCGCGCCCTATGCGCCGTTCCTGCGTCGCCATTTCGGCTTGCCTGAGGACCGGCTGGTGGTCTGCGCGATCTCTTTCGGGTTCGCAGACGCCGATCACCCGGCGAACGCGTTCCGCACGGAACGCGCCACGCTGGAAGCTGCGGTGGAGTGGCGGGAATGACCGGCGCGGCGCCAGAGGTGATCGCGGCGGGCGAGGCAGGCCCGGCGGCCCTGCTGATCCATTCCAGCGCGTCGAGCGGGCGGCAATGGAAGCACCTGTCGGCGGCGCTGGAGGGCACCCACCGGGTGCGGGCGGTCAACATGTTCGGCTATGGCGGGTCGCCGGCCTGGGACGGGGCGCGGCGGCAGACGCTGGCCGACCAGTCGGCACTGGCGCGCGCGGCGCTGCCCGAGGGCGACGTGCCGGTGGCGGTGGTGGGCCATTCCTTTGGAGGGGCGGTGGCGATGCGGGTGGCCGCCGATCTGGGCGCGCGGGCGGCGCGGCTGGTGCTGATCGAGCCGAACCCCTTCTACCTGCTGGCGCTGGCCGGGCATTCCGAGGCCCATGCCGAGGCGATGGCACTGGGCGCGGTGATCCGGCAGGCGGGGCGGGATGGCAGCTGGCTGCACGCCGCGCATGTCTTTGCCGACTACTGGAACGGGCCGGGCAGCTGGGACGCGATGCCCGAGCCGCGGCGCGCGGGCTTTGCCGAAGTGCTGAAGCCCAACCTGCACGAATGGGACGCGGTGGAGTTCGAGACGACGCCGCTTTCGGACTGGGCGGCGCGGCTGCCCGCCGCCACCACGCTGATCTGGGCGGCGGACACGGTGCGGCCCATCGCGGAAATCTGCGGCCTGTTGCAGGCGGCGAACCCCGGCTGGGACTGCCACGAACTGCCCGGCGGCGGGCACATGGCGCCGGTGACGGCACCCGGCACGGTGACGCCGCTGGTGCTGCGGGCCTTGCAGGACATGGGAGAGAGCGCATGAAGATCGCGACACTGGCCACCGGCGGCATCGGCGGCTACCTGGCGGTGCGGCTGGCGCAGGCGGGGCACGAGGTGGCCACCATCGCGCGGGGCGCGCATCTGGCGGCGATCCGGCAGGACGGGCTGAAACTGGTGTCGGGTGACGGGTTGACCGTCGTGCGCCCCTGGATCGCGACTGACGATACCGCAGAGGTCGGGCCCGTGGACGCGGTGTTTCTGGGGGTGAAGGGCTGGTCGCTCGACGCGGCGATGGAGGCCTGCCGCCCGATGCTGGGCCCCGACACGGTGGTGGTGCCCTTCCTGAACGGGGTCGAGGCCGCGGACCGTCTGGCCGAAACCCTTGGCGCGGCACATGCGGCCAACGGCATAGCGCAGATCTCGACCAAGATTTCCGCGCCCGGCGTCATCACCCAGACCGGCAGCTTCAACAGTTTCGTCTTTGCCGAGCGGGACAGCCGCCCCTCGCCCCGGATCGACGCGCTGCGCAAGGCGCTGGAGGACGCGGGCGTGCCGGCGCCGGCCACCGACGATGTCGAGGCCGCGGTCTGGCAGAAGTTCGTGCTGTTCTCGGCCATGTCGGGGGTGACGGCGGCGGCGCGCTGCCGCGTCGAGGACATCCGCGCCACGCCCGTGCTGCAGGAGACGTTCCGCGCCGCGGCAGAGGAAACCGCGACACTGGGCCGGGCGCGGGGCGTCGCACTGTCCGATGCGGTGGTGGAGCGGGTGATGTCCGTGCTGGCGGGCCTGCCGGGCGAGATGCGCGCCTCGACCGCCATCGACCTTGAGCGCGGCAACCGGCTGGAAACGCCGTGGATCAAGGGCGCGGTGGTGCGCCTGTCCGAGACCGCGGGCCTGCCCTGCCCGGTGAACCGGACGCTCCTTGCCGTTCTGACGCCGCATCTGGCGGGGCGCGGCTGACGCCCCGCCGGGGGCTGTCAGGCCTTTTTCGCGATCTTCACCTTGCGGGCGCTGGGCGTTTCCGGCCGGGTCTTTGGCACGGTGATCGTCAGCACGCCGTCCTTCAGGTCGGCGGCCACCCTGGCCTCGTCCGCGTCGGGCGGCAGGCGGAAGCTGCGCGAGAACGCGCCGTACTGGCGTTCCGAGAAGTACCAGGTTTCGCCCTTGTCCTCTTTCTCGATCTTCTTTTCGCCCTTCACCGTGACCACGCCGGCATCGACGCCGATGTCGATGTCGCCCTCGGCCACGCCGGGCAGTTCCATGCTTATGGTGTAGGCGCTGGCGTCCGACGAGGCCTCGGACGCGGGGGCCAGCCAGTCTGCCAGCTTTTGGCCCATGCTGCGAAGGGGATCGTAAAGCGACGGCCAGAGCCCGGCCTTGTGCGAAGATTCAACCATCTTTCCTCTCCTTGAACAGGTCGAACATCCAAGAGCCCCAGACTGGAACCGGGCTTGCATCGGCGCGTTGACCTGCGTCAAATGCACGGGCGCGATGGACATGTTTGCGCTAACTGTCTAGGGACGGCGCAACCAACGAAAGGCAAGGCGATGATCCTTTGTGCGGGAGAGGCCCTGATCGACATGCTGCCGCGCGATACCGTGGCGGGTGAGGCGGCATTCGCGCCCTACGCGGGCGGCGCGGTGTTCAACACGGCCATCGCGCTTGGCCGGCTGGGGGCGCCCGCGGGCTTTTTCAGCGGGCTGTCGCACGACCTGTTCGGGCAGATGCTGACCGGGGCGCTGGCCGCGTCGAAAGTTGACGCTGGGCTGGCGGCATTGTCGGACCGGCCCACGACGCTGGCCTTCGTGACGCTGTCGGACGGGCAGGCGCAGTATGCGTTCTACGACGAGAACACGGCCGGCCGGATGCTGGCCGAGACCGACCTGCCGGACCTGCCCGACGATGTCGCGGCCGTGTTCTTCGGGGGCATCAGCCTGGTGGCCGAGCCCTGCGGCAGCGCCTACGAGGCGCTGATGGCGCGCGCCGCCGCCGCGGGCAAGGTCACGATGATCGACCCCAACATCCGGCCCGGGTTCATCACCGACGAGGCCGCCTATCGCGCGCGGATCGACCGGATGCTGGCGATGGCCGACATCGTGAAGATCTCGGACGAGGACCTTCACTGGCTGCGGGGAACGGGCGACGGGGCCGAGATGGCGCGCGCGCTTCTGGCCGAGGGGCCGCGGCTTGTCTGCCTGACCGAGGGCGCGAAGGGCGCGCGCGGGTTCACGCGTGGCGCAGAGGCCGGGGTGACGCCGCCGCAGGTCGAGGTGGCCGACACCGTGGGCGCGGGCGACACGTTCAACGCGGGCGTGATGGCGGCGCTTTCGGCGGGCGGACGGCTGACGCGCGCAGGGCTTGATGCGCTGGACGGGGCGACGCTGACAGAGGCGCTGTCGCTGGGCGCTCGGGCAGCGGCGGTGACGGTCAGCCGCGCGGGCGCCAACCCGCCCTGGGCGGACGAGCTATAGGGCTGTGCCGGGCGATCGAACGAAGCGTCTCGGACGAAATTGCTGGAGCGGGCGACGGGAATCGAACCCGTATCTCTTGCTTGGAAGGCAAGGGTCTTACCATTACACAACGCCCGCTTAGGGATTCATCTGCTAGTTCATGCGCCTCTTGACGTCAAGGAGTCTGAACCGCGCCGGGTTTGCCGGAGGCTGATTGATCTTGGCTGCGCGGCCATGTCTGATTGACCTGCTCCCCTGAAACGTCCCCTCTCTTGGGTTAGCCTGTTCTCCAGACATGGGGACAGACGGCGAAGAGCTAGACCCAGCGGCGGGCCTGCGCGCTCGCCGGGATCGACCTGCGTGTCTGTCGGCGCAGATCAAAGCGTCCTGCTGACACGGCGCGGGCGTGGATGCAGGAGCTGGCATCGGAGCGCGGCCGCTTCGGCCACCGGTTCACTCGACTGCTTCTGCCCTCGGTCGAGACGTCGCGCGCGGCCAGTTGAAAGCCCTGCATGGCCTTGCGGGATGCGGCAGCCACGGCGACGCATGGCGAGGTATTCGGGTTGTGCTTGATCCAGTGCAGCGATGCCGGCGCCCAGAACTGGGCATGTGAGTCATCAATGGATCGAAGCCTGCGTCTCCGTCGCACGCCCGCATATTGTTCAACAATTTTGTTGCACCAAAATGCGTCCTTTCGTATTGTTGTCTGGTCCAGACCGTTCGGCTTAAAGGGAGGAAGAACGTTGAAGAATTTTCTTGTGGCTGCCGCAGCGGCAGCCTCCTTGGCTGGGGCAAGCCCGGCATGTGCAGACGACTACCCTCAGAAACCATTGACGATTCTCGAGCCGTGGGCTCCGGGCAGTGCGGGCGATGTGCCGATGCGCATTCTTGCCGAGCTGGCCAGCGAAGCCTTCGGTCAACCGATCGTCGTGCAGAACCTCGAAGGAGGAACGGGATCGCGCGCGCAACTTGCCGCCTTCAACGCCGAGCCTGACGGCTACACGGTCATGAACGCGTGGGTGGCGACACAGGTCATCGCTCCGATCTTCAATCCTGATGTCGGCTATACGCGCCACGACTTCGAGTCGATCATGATGGTGAATATCAATCCATTCGTGCTTGTCGTGCCCGATAGCCACCCGGCCACGAACACTAAAGAGCTGGTGGAATGGGCCAAGGCCCAGGATCGCGACTTGAATGTCAGCATTTGCGGCTGGGTTGGATTGCCCCATATCGTCTTCCGGCGTTTTCTCCAGGTTGCCGAGGTCGAGAACTACAACCCGATTCCCTTCAGCGACTGCGAAGTCGAAAACGTCAAAGCGATCCTTGATGGAACGACGGATTTCGGCATCGCCGGACTGTCGGTCGGGAAGATCTACGGTGACAATATTCGTATCCTTTCGATATTCATGCCGGAACGGTCGAGTATCGCGCCGGATATTCCGACCGCGACCGAGGAGGGGTATGATCTTGAATGGGGCGCGGTGGCGGCCGGCTGGTCGGGCCTGGCCACACCAAAGGGTGTCCCCGAGGATCGCCTCGAACACCTCAGAAAAGTGTTCATGGATGCGGCCATGTCGAAAGAGTTCCAGCGTAGAATGGTGGAAACCGGAAACACAGCTTTCATCCTGAACTCGGACGAATTCGAGGTCATCTGGGATCGTTCTCATGACCTGTTAGGTCCAGAATTGTCTGTACTTCGGAACAATTGACGCCACACTTGTCCGTGGCTGTTCTGCGCGGGCACAAGGAGGACGACCATTGAAGGCAAGCGCATTCTGGAAAGAACTGGTTCCGGCGCTTGCCTTCTTTGCATTCGGCGTCGCGGTTTTCTGGGAAACGACACGAATGAGCGACTCCTTCTCGATCGGTGTCGGAATGGATGCGCGAACGTACCCGAGAATACTTGCTCTGCTTTGCATTGGTCTAAGCTCGATATTGATGGTCAAGAGCATCTATCGGGTCTTGTTGGGCAACTCGGAGAACCCCGAACTCGCCTTGCAAGCTGAACCTCGGTCGGACCTTGCAAAGCTTGGCATGTCCCTCGGGACGTTCGCGCTCTATGCGCTCCTTTTGCATGATCTGGGCTTTGCGATCGCGACTTCCCTGCTAGTCGCCGGAAATCTCCTGATCGCAGGAGAGCGAAGGATTTGGCTTGTTGCACTGTATTCAGTCACGTCAACGCTATTGGTGCAATATCTGGTTCGGGCGGCGTTCAGTATCGTTCTGCCCGAAAGCTCCTTTGCAACACTGTAAGCACTGGAGTATTGAGCCTTGGAAGCCGCAGCAGATGCATTTGCACTAGTATCTCTGTTTTTTTCTGATGTCCCGTTTTACCTGGCGTGCGGACTTCTATTTGGCGTCTTGATCGGCGTTCTGCCCGGCATGGGGCCGCTTTTGGGCGTCATTCTTGCAATTCCCTTTACCTTCTACTTGGGGCCGATTTCTTCGATTGCGCTTCTTATCGGAATTTATCAGGGCGGAAACTTCGGCGGAGCCGTCACTGCTGCGATGATAGGTATTCCCGGTACTCCAATGGCGACCGCGACCCTTTTGGATGCGTATCCCATGGCGAGGGCGGGTAAAGGTTCTCAAGCCATCACAATCGCTCTTGTCTCGTCGGTGTTTGGCACGGTTTTCGGTGGCGTGATCCTATTGCTGTTGGCTCCTTTGCTTGCAAGGGTCGCAATGAGTTTCGGACCTGCGGAGACCGCAGCGCTTGCCTTGCTCGGCTTGTCCGCCATCGCGTCTCTGAGCGAGGGCTCGACGCTGAAGGGGCTGCTGGCAGGTCTTTTCGGGCTGATACTCGCCACCGTCGGCAGCGATCCCATGACAAGCTTCCAGCGCTTTAGCTTTGGGTCGTCCGATCTCAGCGGCGGCGTCACCCTCGTGGCGATGATGATGGGTCTGTTCGCCGTGTCGGAGTTGCTGATCCAGCTGGAAACACCCGCAAGCAAGACGGCGGCAGGGGCTCAAGTCGGTTTTCGTCTGCGATCGGCGAAGGAGACCATCACCAGTTTGAGGTTGCTGGTGCAGTCCAGCAGCGTCGGCGTCGTCATAGGAGCAATTCCCGGCGTGGGGAGCGTGACCTCGGCGTATCTGAGCTACAAGTTCGCACGCGACGGGGCCAAGGACGCATCTCGTTTCGGAAAAGGCGATCAGCGCGGCGTGATAGCGTCTGAAGCCGCGAACTCGGCAACAACCGGTGGTGCACTGATCCCCTTGCTCGCCATAGGCATACCGGGCGATCCCGTTACCGCCGCGATGATGGGGGGCCTTCTCATTCAAGGTCTGACGCCCGGGCCCATGTTGTTCGCGAACAATGTCGCAGTGGTTCAGGGCGTCTTTGCGACGTTTCTTCTCGGCGGGTTGTTGCTCTTGCCGATCGGGCTGGCACTCATGCCGCTTTTCGGGAGAATCCTGCGGCTTCCCAGCCGTTTTCTGCTGGCCGGCGTTCTCGTGCTTTGCATCGTCGGCACATATCTCGTGCAGCAGAGCATCTTCGATCTTTGGCTTCTCTGGCTCTTCGGAGCGCTTGGCTACGCGTTCCGCAAGCTTCAGGTTCCCTTGGCGCCCATGGTGATTGGGTTTATCCTTGGTCCAATACTTGAGGTCAACCTGCGCCGCGCCTCGATGTTGACAGGTGGAGACCCCCTTGGTTTCCTTGTGGAGCGACACCTGACGATCGCCATTCTCGCTTTGACAGTCGTGCTAATGTTCCTGCCCGCGTTGAGCCGTTTGATGAACCGAAACTACGTGAAGTGGGCGAGACGCTTCAGATAACACCTATGCCGCCGGTTTTCGCTTATGCGATCTCGCAAGGGTGTTCTCCTGCGGAGGGCTTGTGGGATCTCGTCTTCCCGCACGAGCGGAACGCCACCTGAAACAGGCTCTCACGCCAACTTCAATCTGCCGCTGGAGGATCGAACCGATCCGCCAACCCGCCCAGTGCGACAAGCTTCCACGGCCTGCAATCCGTGAGCAATGCGCCTGGGAAGTCCGCAAAGCGTTGCGGACCGGGCACTTGCGTGTACGACAAGCACCATGAAGGCATGGAGTGTCGGGCGCCAGGGACGCGCTCGCTGAAGCCGGCTGCATCAGTGGGCACCGGCCATCGGTCACGGGTCTCCACGGTGGGCACGGCGATCAGAGCAAGCCCCGTTGCGCAAGATTGCGCATGAGGGAGTTCGTGCCGAAGGTCCAGGGCGGGCATTCGGTCGAGAGCCGGACGGTGTTGACCAGCTTCCCGAGACACTGATCGATGATCTCCACCCTATCGCCGAGCTTGTGAGTGAATCCCGCGCCGGGTTCTCCCCTGTCCTGCGTCGGGGCGAAGAGCGTCCCGAGATAGAGCATGAAGCCATCCGGATACTGGTGGTGTGCGCCACAGGTCTGACGCACAAGGTCTTCGGGGGACCGGCTGATCTCGCGCATAGAGCTTCTGCCTTCGAGAAGGAACCCGTCGTCGCCCTGGACGCGAAGGTGCAGGTTTGCCTTGGACACGTCCTTCAGGCCGTAGCTGTCGTCGAAGAGACGTAACGCCGGGCCAAGCGCGCTCGACGCGTTGTTGTCCTTGGCCTTGCCCAGAAGAAGGGCCGAACGCCCCTCGACATCGCGCAGGTTCACGTCATTGCCGAGGGTGGCGCCCTTTGTCCGGCCCCGGCTGTCGACCGCCAGCACCAGTTCCGGTTCTGGGTTGTTCCAGCTGGATTGCGGATGCAGGCCGACGCTTGCGCCCCAACCGACCGAGGCGAGCGGCGGGCATTTTGTGAAGACCTCGGCGTCCGGACCGATCCCGACTTCGAGATACTGGGACCAGACGCCTTCCTCGATCAGGGCAGCCTTGAGTTGCATCGCCTGCTCCGAACCCGGTTGGATCGTGCGCAGGCTGTCGCCGAGGATGTCGCGGCAGCGTTTGCGGATGGCCTGTGCCCTGCGGGCATCGCCGCGCGCCTGTTCCTCGATCACGCGTTCCAGCATGGAAGCGGCGAAGGTGACGCCACAGGCCTTGACCGCCTGAAGATCGCAGGGGGCAAGGATGTGCGGCCGATCCGGGACAGGGCATTCGACGGAGTTTTCGACAACCGCGTCTAGCGATCCGGCGTCGTCGCCGGCTGCGGCGCGCGCGGTGCGCGCAGGGTCCCCGAACTCCAGCAGGGCCTGCATCGTCGGGATGTCGCGACATGTGATGTCGACGAGCCGATCGCCGCGCAAGTGGCACACAGAGGGGCCAGAAACCTCAGGACGCCAGATCCGGAAAACGAATGTTCCGTCCGGGGGCAAATCCAGGCTGGGCATGTCCGCTTCCTTCCGTGGGGTCAGTTGAGCCGTGTCACAAAGCGGGTCTGGAGGTAGGGTTCGATCGCCTCGGACCCGCCCTCGGTTCCGATGCCCGAGTCGCCGATACCGCCGAACGGCACCTCGGGCAGGCCGAGGCCCACATGGTTGATCGTGAGCATTCCGGCCATGATTTCGTCCTGAAGGCGCTGCATCCGTGCCGAAGAGGTGGTCCAGCCGAACGCGGCGAGGCCATAGGGCAGTCGGTTCGCCTCCTGGATCGCCTCGTCGTCTGTGCCGAAGCGGTTGATGATGGCGACGGGGCCGAACGGTTCCTCGTTCATGATCGCGGCATCGGTGGGCACGTCGGCGATGACGGTGGGTTCGAAGAACTGCCCCTCGTTGCCGATCCGCCGTCCGCCGGCAAGAAGCTTCGCCCCCTTGTCGATGGCGTCTGCGATCATGCGCTCGAGCGCGGGGATGCGCCGCTCGTTCGCCAGCGGCCCCATCTCGGTGTCGGGGTCGCTTCCGGGACCGACGCGCACGGCCTTCGCGGCCTCGACAAAGGCTTTCGTGAAGCTCTCGGCGACCGGATCCTGCACCATGAACCGTGTGGGCGAGGTGCAGACCTGCCCGGCGTTTCGATACTTGGTGGCGGCCATGACCGGAACCGCCTTGTCCAGATCGGCATCGTCGAAGACCAGTACGGGCGCATGGCCTCCCAGTTCCATGGTCGCGCGCTTCATGTGTTGGCCGGCCATCGCGGCCAGATGCTTGCCCACCGGGGTCGAGCCGGTGAAGGAAATCTTGCGGATCACCGGATGCGGGATCAGGTAGGACGAGATTTCGCCCGGATCGCCGAAGACCAGGTTGAGGACACCGGCGGGCAGGCCCGCGTCAGAGAAGCAGCGGATCAGTTCGGCCGGAGAGGCGGGTGTTTCCTCGGGTGCCTTGACGATGATAGTGCAGCCCGCTGCCAGCGCGGCGGACACCTTGCGCACCACCTGGTTGATGGGAAAGTTCCACGGCGTGAAGGCGGCAACGGGGCCGACCGCTTCCTTGACGGTCAGCTGGGTCACGCCCGGGCTGCGCGCCGGGATCACCTGGCCGTAGGTGCGGCGGCCTTCCTCGGCGAACCAGTCGATGATGTCGGCAGCCAGCAGGGTTTCCAGCCGCGCCTGCCCAAGAGGCTTGCCGTTCTCGGCCGTCATGATCGCGGCGACCGTGTCGGCGCGCGCGCGCAGCAGGTCTGCGGCGGTCCGCATGAGGCGCGCCCGGTCCGTTGGCGCCGTCACCTTCCAGCCGGCAAAGGCGGCGTCCGCAGCGGCGAGGGAGGCGTCGAGGTCGGCGCGGCCGGCATGGGCGACGCGGCCGATTTCCGCGTCGGTGGCGGGGTCGGTTACGGCAAGGGTGCGCCCATCGGCGGCATCCGTCCAGGTGCCGCCGATGAAGAGTTGAACGTTTGGATAGGTCATTTTGGCTTTCGCTCCGGTTGGAGGTGCAAGACGTCCGCCACGTGTCAGGGCACCAACTGGGCGGTCTTCAGAACGACGTTTTCGAGGTAGGCATCCGCCTCGGCGTGGGTCAGGAAATCCGGCGGCGGAAATGGCCTTTCAAGCTGCCAGTCGTCGCCCGTGCGTTCCATGTGCCCGGCGATGACGCGGTCGAAGGCGTCCATCCGCGCGGTGTGCCGGCTGTCCTCGACAAGGTTCGTCATCTCGTCGGGGTCGTTCCTGAGGTCGAACAGGAATTTCCGGCGGGTCGGCTGACGGACATACAGCCAGTCGCGCGTCCGGATGCCGCGTTCGGGAACCGGCGTATAGTCGCCCGGCCCGCCATCGGTCGACTTCATGATCTCGTACATGACCGCTTCACGGGTGGTCTCGGCGCTGCCGTCGAGCTGAGGCAGGTAGCTGATTCCCTGCACCTCGTCCGGGATGCTCAGGCCGCAGGTCTCAAGCAGCGTCGGCATCGTGTCCACGGCCACGTCGATCAGGCCGGTGGCCACGCGCCCGGCGGCGAAGCGACGGGGATAGCGCACGATGAAGGGCACCTGCATGGCTCCCTTGTAGGGGGTGCGCTTCAGCCCGCAGTAGTAGCCGTGCTGGCCCAGCATGTCGCCGTGGTCGCTCAGGAAGATGACCATGGTGTCGTCGGCGATGCCCTGCGCGTCCAGCCAGTTCAGCAGCCGCCCGACATTGTGGTCCACGTTCGAGATCATCGCATAGTAATGCGCGATGAACTGGCGGATCTCCGCCTCGGTCTCGACCTCTGCGGAATGGACATGTTCGCCGCCGGTCTTGCTGCGGTCCAGCGCCCTGAGATCGCCGGCGCAGTCGTATTCCAGGCGGCGCTGCGCCACTTCGCGCTGCAACTCGGGGTTCGGCACGCCGGGGGGCAGCGGCACCTCTGCGGGATCGTAGAGGTGCCTGAGATACTCGGGCATCTGCTGGACCGGGTAATGCGGCGCGCCATAGCAGATGTAGGCGAGGAAAGGCTGCCCGCTGTCCGAGCGCACGACCTCGTCCATGAATTCGATCACGTGGTCGGTCTGGTAATCCGGCTCGTACCGCGCGCTGCGGTAGGGTTGATCCGTGTCACGGTAGAACACCGAGCGCAGATACTGGTGCCCGCGATTGAAGCCGACGAAATGCTCGAAGCCCAGCCGCCGCTCGCCGGGCGGGACGAACCCCGGCTTGGGGCCGCCGTCCAGGTGCCACTTGCCGACATAGCCCGTGCGATAGCCCGTGTCCGCCAGCAGCTGCGCAAGGAAGGTCTGGTTCGTGTCGATCGGAAAATGGTTGGCGAACATGCTGGTCGCATGGGCGTACTTGCCGGTGAGGAACGAGGCGCGGAACGGACAGCACAGCGGGTAGGACACAAAGGCGTTCTCGAAACGAACGCCCTCGCCGGCAAGCCGGTCGAGATAGGGGGTCTTTATGACCGGGTTGCCCGCGCATCCCATCATGTCGGCGCGCATCTGGTCGGCATAGATGATGAGGATGTTGGGGCGCGACCTGTCGGGGGCCTTGGTCATCGACGGTCTCCTGGTGTCGGGGTGGATCTGCTTGCGGGGCGGGGACTGGTGGGGATGGTGGCGGTCATATCGGCCCCACCCGCTCTGGCCCGAGGTCGACCGCCTGCATGGCCGCGTCGAAGCTTGCCGCCAGCAGGCGCATCTTGACCTCGGTGGACTCCGGATCGTCCCAGAGGTTGTCGAACTCCCCGGGGTCGCGTTCCAGATCGTAAAGCTCGCCCAGCCCGTGCCCGTGGTAGACCACGAGCTTGTGGCGCTTGTCGCGGTACATGGTGGCCCGGCTGGCGTTGCCGCCTGCAAGGGCGTCGAAGTATTCGCTGCGGACGTAGGGGCGGCGGGCCGGAAGGTCGGGTGCCCCCGTCAGCAGCGGGTGCAGCGACTGGCCCTGCATGTGGGCGGGCACCTCCAGCCCGGCGGAGTGCAGCAGCGTGGGCGCAACGTCGATCAGCTCGACCAGCTCGTCACGCACCGCACCGGCCCGGAAGCGGCCCGGCCAGGACAGGATCAGCGGCACACGCACCAGACCTTCGTAGAAGCGGCAGCCCTTTTCGATCAGCCCGTGATCGCCCAGCGTCTCGCCGTGGTCGCTCATGAAGACAACAAGCGTGTTGTCCAGCTGCCCGCTCTCTTCCAGCGCCGCGATGATGCGCGCCAGCTGGTCGTCGACGAGCTTTATCATGGCGTAGTAGGCCGCCTTGAGCGTCCAGGCATCGCGCGCGCCCGGCGACTCGCCCTCGGACCTGTAGCTTTCGTTGCTTGGTGTGCTGGGCAGGATGGGATCGCCGATGTCGAGCTTGCCGGGATGCGCGGCGCGGGACTGGAAATCGAGCGCCGCGAGTTTCCCTTGCTGCGCGATATCGGACTCTCGAAACAGCGGGTCCGGCATCTGCGCGGGGTCGAACATCTCGCGATAGGCCTGGGGCGGATTGAAGGGCGGGTGCGGGTCGTAGACGTTGACGCTCAGCAGCCAGGGCTGCCGCCTGTCCTTGCGGTCGGTGATGAACTCGATGGCCCGGTCGCTGGCCCATGTGGTCTGGTGGAACGGCGCAGGGACGCCCTCGACGCTGCGGGTCAGCTCTTTCAGGCAGCCGCCCTTCCGGTGGACCCATTCTGCATAGTCGTGCCCCTCGGCCCAGTCGTCGCGGGGCGCGTGGCTGTAGCGGAAATAGCTGTACCCGTCGTCCACGCGCGGTTCGACCCGCCCGAAGGCGCTGGCGAGGTGCAGCTTGCCCACCAGCCCGCATTCATACCCCGCGTCCCGAAGCAGCCGCGTCACCAGGGGCCGCGCATCGGCGAACGCGCCGTTGCCGTTGCGGGGCGTGCGCACGGTGTTGGGATAGCAGCCCGTCAGAAAGGCCGCCCGGCTGGGGGTGCAGATGGGCGACTGGCAGTAGGCATGGGTGAAGGCGGTGCCGGAGGCGACGAGCCCGTCGATCGTCGGGGTGCTGACAAAGGCGTTGTTCAGCGCGCCGATGGTGTCATAGCGCTGCTGATCCGTGCAGTACCAGAGGATATTGGGCCTCTCTTTCGTCATTCTTCCGGTGTCCCTTGTCTTCTTGAACGGTGCGGCGTCGCCTGGACCGGCTTTCGCCCGGGGCGGGCTGCGACGGGGGGGCGGCGGACGTCCGGCGGCATCTCAGGTCCCCGTCCCGCCAGCGCGCATCCGGGCCAGCCACGTCCAAGGGACCAGCGAGGCGATCAGCGCGACGGCCGTGATGGCGAGGATCGTGGCGGCGACGGGCCGGTCGACGAAGATCCCGAAGTCATCGGCGGACAACACCAGCGAGCGACGGAAGTTGCTTTCGCAGATCGGCCCCAGCACGGTGCCGATGACCATGGGGGCAAGGGGATAGCCGTGCTTTCTCAGGAAGTAGCCGGCAACCCCGAAGCCGAACATGATCCACAGATCGAAGCTGGAGCTTTGTACCGCGTAGACGCCGATCACCGACAAGAGCGTCACGATCGGGATCAGGTGCTTCTTCTTCAGCTTGAGGACCGAGGCGAAGACCGGTGTCAGAAGCACGCCCAGGACGAAAAGCGCAATATTGGCGGCGATATAGGCCAGGAAAATGCCGCCAACGACATCCTTGTTGTTCTCGAACAGTTCCGGGCCGGGGAAGAACCCCACAAGGATCAGCGCGCCCATCAGGACGGCGGTGACGGCATCGCCGGGCAGGCCAAGCGCGAGCGTCGGGATCAGGGTTCCGCCGCAACAGGCGTTGTTGGCCGATTCCGTGGCCACCACCCCATCGGGGTTGCCACGGCCGAACTCTTCACGCTCGGGGGACGAGACCCGGGCGATGGCATAGGCGGTGAACGAGGCGATGACGCCGCCCGCGCCCGGCAGCGCCCCGAAGAAGATACCGATCACGCTGGAGCGCAAGAGATTGAACCAGCGGCGCAGGGTCATCGCCACCGCGGATAGAGACATGCGCGTGGAAGACACCGCCGGCTTTCGATCGAGCCCGCCGCTTTCGATCTGCATGAACATCTCGGATATGGCGAAAAGCCCGACGACCATCGCGACGATGTGGAAGCCGCCAAGCATCTGGGGCAAGCCGAAGGTGAAGCGGTAGGCACTTGCGAACTGGTCCATCCCGATCGTGGACACCAGCATCCCCACCGCACCGACCATCAGGCCCTTGACCGTGGATTCGGGGGATACGACGGTGATGCTGATCAGCCCCAGAAGGGTAAGCGCGAAATACTCGGGCGGTCCGAACCGGATCGCGACATCCGCCAGAAGCGGCGACAGGAAGATCAGGCAGACCCCGCCGATCAGCCCGCCCAGCGCCGAGGCGGTTATGGCAATCCCGATCGCCTGCGCCGCCTGGCCCTTCTGCGCCATGGGATAGCCGTCAAGCAGCGTGGCCGCGGCAAGCGGCGTGCCCGGAATGCGCAGCAGGATCGCCGAAATGGCCCCACCACATGACCCGCCCACAAACACGGCGATGAGCAGACCCATGCCCGCGACAGGCGGCAGATACAGCGCGACGGGGGTCAGAAGGATGATCCCCATGAGAGGGCCAAGGCCCGGCAGCACGCCGATCACAAGGCCGACCGCGCAGCCGATCAGCGTCAGAAGCACGCTGGACGGCGTGAAATACAGCGCCATGCCGGAGACCAGCGTTTCCAGGATCATTCCGGCACCCCGTTGCGGGTGAACCTGCCGATGGCCGACATCAGAAGCCGATCCCGAAGATGCCGACGGGCAGGATGACGTTGAGCAGGACCTCGAAGACGAAGGACATCGTCAGCGAGGTCACGATGGCGAGTGCCGCCGCAAGCAAGACGTTCCGGGTGCCCAGCAGGAAAAAGCTGGCGAACATGAAGACCGGCGTCGCAAGATGATAGCCAAGCGGCTTGATGCACATCAGATAGACGACGAGAAAGCCAAGCCAGATCAACGCCTTGAACAGCGATTGCCGACTCTCGTCGCCAGGCTCGGACGGCGTGTGCCCGCCTTGCGCAACCGCCTTTGCGATACTGGCAAGGCGCAGCGCCGAAAGGCCGACGAGGGTCCAGGCAAGAAGCTCCGGGTACAGCGCCGCATTGAACATGGCGCCGCCGGATGCAGCGCCCTGTTCGACGAAACTCGTGCTCGTCTCGTGAAAGACCAGCCCGGCCAGGGCGAGGAAGACGAAAACGACAGGCACCTCCCCCAAGGGGGTGCGCGGTGCCTGTCTGGTGTCCGGAAGATCGCTCATGTCTGGGCCGGGATGGTCGATTTCATTCTATGAGTCAGCCCGCTATTGGAGCGCCTTCAACTCGTCGCGCAGCCATTGGACCGCTTCCATAGCGCTGCGGAGCTCTGCATCGATCTGACCGGCCACCTCGGCGTATTCGTCGGCGCTGTAGCCACTGGGCAGAAAGCCCAGGTCGCGGATCTTCTGTTGCACGTCCGGGTCTTCTAGCGAGGCCTCCATCGCGCTCCGCAACCGGGCCACGACATCATCGGGCGTATCGGCCTTCACCACCCACCAGTTCCAGCTCATCGGGGCCAGCCCGCTCAGCCCGAGGTCGACACCGAACTCTCCGATCATCGGCGCGCCGTCATAGACCCCGGCGGCCTCGGCATTGTCGCTCAGCACGGCGAGAACGCGCAGGTGATCCTTGTTGGCCTTGTAGCTGCCGGCATTCACCAGCATCCAGTCGAGGAGCCCGCCGCGCAGGTCCTTCACCCCCGGCGCCAGCCCGACATAGGGCACGTTGCGGGACACCAGGCCCTGGTCCATCAGCATGCTGGTGGCGACCAGATGCGGCAAGGTCAGTTCCTCGGAGCCGGTAAAGCGGGTCTCGCCCGGGTTCTCGCGCAGATACTCCACGAACGACGGGAAGTCCGTCCACCGATCCTCGTCCGCGCGCGAAACCACAGCCAAGGCCACCGCACCGGCGGAATGCAGCGGGATCACGTCATCATACTCATACTCTGCCTTGTCGAACATGGGCGAGATCATGAGAGGCGCCACCCAGCCGTCGATGATGGTGTAGCCGTCCGCGGGCTCGGCCAATCCAGCCATGAAGGAGTTCACCCCACCGGCCCCTGGTCGTGAGACGACGGCGATGTCCACGCCAAGCTCTTCGGTCATGCCATCGGCGATGATCTGGCTTAGAACATAGGCCGGAGAGCCGGCGGCCCAGGGAAAGCTGATCTGGATTCGGCGTTCGGGGAAGTCGCTTGCCAAAACCTCTTGCGGAGCGACCGCAACGGTGGATAGCGCCGCCACGGCGGCGGTCAGGATGAGGTTGCGCACAGTGGTTTCCTCCCATGTCCAGTTTTGTGCAACAATTTTGTAGGACAATCTTGCGGCAGGAACAAGATCCGTTTCAAGCGGAATTGGCTTGCCCTTTTCGCGCCGGGTCCGCGGACCGGTGGGGCGACCGCCGATCCTCGATCATCATCGCCGCGCATTTCTCGCCGATCATGATGCATCCGGCGTTCAGATTGCCTGAAAGAATGGCGGGCATGATCGAGGCGTCGGCCACGCGCAGCCGGTTCACGCCCCGCACACGCAGCCGCGCATCCACGACGGCCAAGGTATCGCTGCCCATCTTGCAGGTGCCCGACGGATGGAAGATCGTGGAAGCGGTCTCACGCAGATACTGCAGCAGCGCGGTGTCGTCCGCACAGTCCGGCCCGGGAAGGATCTCCCGCTCGACCAGGGCGGACACGGCCGGTTGCGCAATGATCTTCCGTTTCAGCTTCATTCCCGCGACCATCGTGTCGCGGTCCAGCGCCGTGTCCAGATAGTTTGGCTGTATCGCCGGGGCCCTTGCCGGATCGGGATGCCGCACATGGACCCAGCCTCGGCTTTCGGGACGCAGCTGGCAGACGGACGCGGTGAACCCCGAGAAGGCATGCAGCCCATCGCCGGGTTTGTCCGAACTGAAGCGGATGAAATGGATCTGCACATCCGGCTCCGGGACGTCGGTGCGGGTTCGGGCAAAGGCACCCACCTGACCGGCGCTGACCGTCAGGGGCCCGCGCCGGAAGGCCAGCCACTCCAGTGCCGCAAGAACTTGTCGAAGGGGATTGCGCACCTCGTCGTTCACGGTAATCGGCCGGTTCGCCCTGTAGACCGAGCGGGCCTGCAGGTGATCCTGAAGGTTCTCACCCACGCCGGGCAGGTCCCGCAGCACGGAAATGCCGAGAGGGGACAGGCGCCCGCCCGGCTCGATGCCCGAGTGCTGTAGCACCGCAGGAGAGTTGATCGCGCCGCCGCAAAGGACCACCTCGCCCCGGCAACGAATGTCGCGCGCGCCCCCGCGGTTCCGCACCCGGACGCCGATGGCGGCGCCATTCTCGATCAGCACCCGGTCGACATGGGCCTCGGTCTCGACGTGCAGGTTATGGCGCTTCCGGGCCGGCCTGAGATAGGCGCGCGCGGCGCTCATGCGCAGGCCGTTCGAGGTGGTAAGCTGGAAGTAGCCCGCGCCGTCCTGACAAGCCCCGTTGAAGTCGTCGTTTCTCGGAACCCCGGCTTGCTCGCAGGCCGCAATATAGGCATCGCAGAGCTCGGTGTGCGGGACTTCAGAGACACGCAGCGGTCCTCCCTTGCCGTGCCAGTTGTTTGCACCGCGCGGCTGGTCGATGGCCTTGCGAAAAAAGGGCAGGACATCGTCGTAGCTCCAACCGACATTGCCCAGTTGCCGCCAATGGTCGAAATCGGCGCCCTGGCCACGGATGTAGACAAGACCGTTGACCGCGCTGCACCCGCCAAGGACCTTGCCGCGCGGCCACGGCATCCGCCGGTTTACGCATTCCGGCACCGGCTCTGTCTCGTAGCCCCAGCTGACGCGCGGATCGTAGAGCGTCCTGTAATAGCCGACCGGAATATGCAGCCAGGGGTTGGTGTCGCGCGGGCCGGCCTCCAGCAGCAGCACGGTCGATGTGCCATCCTCCGACAGGCGGTTCGCGACCGCGCAGCCGGCGGATCCGGCGCCGACGACGATGTAGTCCACCTCTTGCGTCACCTGCTGCATCCCTGGCCACGAGCCGTCAGCGCTGAAGCGGCGGGGAACGCTTCGAGGGTGCAGGACATGACTGGTGCTCCCCGGCTTCGCGTGCGCCTATCCGGCGCCGAGCAAGGGGCTGTCCGGGTGTGCGCAAGTCTGATGTATACCCATGATAGAGGCGCTCGTGATCGACATGCAATCCTTTTGTTTGACAATATTGTTGCACAAAATGAGGCATTCTTTTACGCCTTCCCCACAGCTGTCTGCCCCATCCCAGAGAGGCACGTCCCATGATTCAGCCCCGCCATGCCACAATCGTCCCCGCCGAAAGGCTCGCGTCATTCTGCAAGAGGAGCTTTCTCGCCATCGGCGCCGATGCGGCCACCGCCCGCGACGCCACGGCCGCGATGATGCATGGGTCCGTGCATGGCGTCGACAGTCACGGTGTACGCCTTCTGCCGCACTACATCTCGGTGATGCGGAAGGGGCGCGTGAACCCGACGCCCGGCCTTGCGTTCAGGCAGATCCGGCCGGGCTCGGGCCTGCTGGATGCCGATCATGCGCATGGCGCGCGCGCCGCGTATTCGGCCATGGACCACGCCTGCGAAATGGCACGCCTGACCGGGATCGCCGCCGTGGGCGTGCGCCACGCGTCACATATCGGACCGGCCGGGGCCTTCACCCTCCGGGCGGCCGAACAGGGACTGATCGGGATCGCGGTCTGCAATTCCGACAGTTTCGTGCGGCTCCATGACGGCGCCGCGCCATTCCACGGCACAAATCCCTTCTCGATGGCGGTGCCCAGCGGCGGCGACCACCCGTGGCTTCTGGACATGGCGACCAGTTCGGTGCCCTACAACCGCGTTCAGCTTTATCAATCCACCGGCGAGCGTCTGCCCCCCGGCGTGGCCTCGGGACGCGATGGCAAGGAGATTACGGACCCACGCGACTTTGCCATGCTGGACCCGGTCGGCGGCGCCTTCGGCTTCAAGGGTGCCGGACTGGCGGGGGTGGCCGAAATCCTGTCGGCGGTGCTGACGGGAATGCGGCTCAGTCCCGAAATCCTGCCGATGGGCGGCCCCGACCTGAGCACCCCGCGCGATCTGGGTGCGTTCGTCATCGTGCTCGACCCAGACGGATTTGTGGGCGCCCCGATCGTGGCGGAGGGCATGACCCGCTACATGGCGCTGCTGCGCGGCTCGGCCCCGCGCGAAGGGGCACGGGTCATGGCCCCCGGCGACCGCGAGTGGGAAGAAGCGGCGCGGCGGCGCGCCAAGGGCATTCCCCTTGATCCGGTTACCGCACAAGGAATGGCCGCCCTGTCGGCCGAGTTCGGGATCCCCCTGCCGTTCGATACGGCCTGATCCCGCACGACCGGCCCTATTGGCCGACGGCAAGGCGCGGGCGCGCCATCCCCCCGGATTGCGCGCGCTGACGTTTGTACCAGGTCAGGCCCCGCCGGTGATGTTCGCGCATGATCTCGACCAGCGCGGGCCGGTTGCCGTCGCGCAGGTGCGAAATGATCGCCCAGTGATCGGCCACCACCTCGGAGAGATGCTCGTCCTCCATGTAGGCCGACAGCCGGACCGAAAGGGCCCGGTGCATCATGTCCTTGATCAGCATCTCCAGGTAGCGGTTGCCGCAATGACTGTTCAGCGCGTGATGGAACCGTGCATTCAGATCGAATATCTCCTGAAGGTCCTTCTGCGCGATGGCCGCCTCGTGCTCTTTCTGGATGGCCTCCAGTTCGGCGATGGCCGCGTCTTCAAGCGGAAGCGGCATCCACTGGGCGATCAGTGTCTCCAGTTCGATCCTCACCCGGTAGATTTCCTCGATCTCGGCAAGCGACAGGTCGATGACCGAGGCGCCCCGGTTCGGCTCATGCTCGACCAGGCCGATCTCGGTCAGCTGGGCCAGCGCGGAACGAACCACGCCGCGCTTGACCCCGAACCTGTTGGACAGGTCCCGTTCGATCAGACGCTCCCTGGGGTGCAGGCGACCGAAGATGATATCCTCCTTCAGCACACGGAAGACAGCTTCTGATGAGGCGGACATCGGGGCGCACACTCTCTTTCTTGTTCTGGGCGTATCCCAAATTAACGAAAGGCCGCCCCGGTCGCTCGGCGAAGGGGGGACCCGCTGCAACGTCGTCAGCGCCGCATCGTCGAATATTTTGGCAGATGTTTCCAGCTTCCACAACGCGGGGCGTCCAAGCCGCCGGAAACGGGCTCCGTAGCAATCAGGAGCCGTCGCGGGACAGCAAGCCACAGACGCCACGTCGCGACCCCAGGCTCCGAACGGCCTGTGCCATGCGCCACAGCGTCATCACCAAACCGAACCGCGAGGTGCAACATCGTGAAAGCGATAATTCAAAAAAAGAAGCAACTGGCAAAAAAATGCAACGAGGCGAAACCCAAGGCACAAGCTTGGAAGGCTCGTATGATACCATTTCATCATGCCCGCTCGTGCCCGATTGGGTAAGTCATCGGGATAATGCAGGGAACCGGGGATTCGAGGCTGACCGCCGGTGACAGGCGGCGGGACCGCGGTATGGCCGGCCGGCCCGCGAGGCTGGCGGAAAGGCGCGACACATGATTGCCTATGTCACGGTCGGGGCGGACGACATCGCACGCGCGCGGCGGTTCTATTGCGCGTTTCTGCCGGCCCTTGGCTATGCGCTGACGGAAGGCACCGGGGGGCTGAGCTATGCCCTGCCGGTGATGCCGGGGCAGGCGCCGGTGCTGCCCGATTTCTACGTCAAGCCGCCGTTCGACGGGCGCCCGGCCTCTGCCGGGAACGGCGCGATGGTGGCGTTCGAGGCAGGCAGCCAGGCGCAGGTGCGAGAATTGCACGCCGCGGCCCTTGCCGCCGGAGGATCCGACGAGGGCGCGCCGGGCTTTCGCGACGATTACGGACCCCGGTTCTATGTCGGCTATCTGCGCGACCCCGAGGGCAACAAGATCGCGCTGTTTTCCAGCAATCCCGACGAGCCCGGGCGGGACGGATAGCGGCGCGCGGCCTGCGCCTGCTACGCGTCCGCGTGGTCCGAGACCCGCAGGACGATCTTGCCCACATGCGCGCCGCTTTCCATGCGGGCGTGGGCCTCGGCGGCACGGTCGAGGGGGAAGGCGCTGTCGATCGGCGGCGCAAGCTCGCCCGTCACCAGCAACGGCCAGGCGTGGTCGCGCACCCCGTCGGCGATATGCGCCTTGGCCTCGGGCGATTGCGGGCGCAACATGCTGCCGGTCAGGCTGACGCGCTTGCGCACCAGCGGAAACAGCGCCAGCGTGGGTTCGGCCCCTTCCAGAAAGGATATCTGGGCGATGCGGCCCTCGACCGCGGCGCAGGCGATGTTGCGGTTGAGATAGGGCCCGCCGACCATGTCGACGATGACGTCGGCACCGTCGCCAGCGGTGATCTTCAGCACCTCGTCCTCGAAGGTCGCGGTCCTGTAGTTGATCGCGTGATCGGCCCCGAGATCGAGACAGGCCCGGCACTTGGCATCCGTTCCGGCGGTGACGAAGACGGTGGCGCCCCTGGCCTTGGCCAGCTGGATCGCCGTGGTGCCGATGCCGCTGGACCCGCCGTGGATCAGCACGGTTTCCCCGGCGGCAAGGCCCGCGCGCATGAAGACGTTGTACCAGACCGTGAAGACGGTTTCGGGCAGCGCCCCGGCCAGCGTCATGGCGATGCCCGGCGGCACCGGCAGGACGCAGCCCGCATCCGCCACGCAATACTCGGCATAGCCGCCACCAGCGACGAGGGCGGCGACACGGTCGCCAACCGCCCATTCGGTGACCCCCTGCCCCAGCGCGGCGATGGTGCCCGACACCTCTAGCCCCGGAAGCGGGCTGGCGCCGGGCGGCGGCGGATAGAGGCCCTGGCGCTGCGCCACGTCGGGGCGGTTGATACCGGCGGCAGCGACGCGGATCAGCACTTGTCCCTCGGCGGGCGCCGGGACGGGCATCCGCACCGGTCGCAGCACCTCGGGGCCACCCGGTTCGGCAATCTGGATGGCGGTCATTTCGGTGGCATCCGTCATGGTGTGACTCCGTTTCAGTGAGGCCGTTTTCCCGGGCCCGGCTTGCGCGGGGCACTGGCGAAGATCAGGTCGAGTGCAGCGGTCTGCCGCGCAAGCCGGGTCGCGCGATCCTCGCGCCGAAAGGTCATCGCCTCGCCGAAGACAAGGCCGTAGTAGAGCGCCGCTGCCGCCTCGGATCCGTCGGGGGTTGCAAAGAGTTCCGCGAACAGCGCCGAAAGGTAGCCCAGCCGCCGGGCATCCACCCGGTGCAGCATCCGGCGCACCGACTTGTCGCCCTGCCCCATGTGGCGGATCGCCTGCTCGGCGGCGAAATCCACACGGCCCGAATTTGCCGCATGAAAGAGCGCGCGCAGGCGATCCTCGGGACCGCCGCCGCCGGATTCCACAAGGTCGATCAGGGCAAGCGTGTCGCGCTGTTCCCAGCTTTCGAGGATCTGCTGCACGAATTCCTCACGCCCCGAGAAATGCCAGTAGAAGCTGCCCTTGGTGATCTCCAGCCGCTTGCAAAGCCGGTCCAGCCGCAGCGCACCGGCGCCGTGGCGGCCAAGCTCTTCCAGGCCGGCGGCGATCCAGGCCTCGCGGCTGACCTCGGAGCGGCGGCCGCGCCGGCGGGGCGTGGTCTCTTGGGTCTGTGACATGGGCGGCGCGTCTCTCCTTTCGGCCTCTTCTCGGTAGCAGGCCTGACGCGGCAGGCAATCGTCAATCAACATACCAGATGGTATTGACAGGGGTCCATGTGCGTCGAAAGGTGGCCGCGGCACCTTTGCCACGGGGAATGACGGGCATTACATGAAATTCGGACTGGCGCGCACACTATACGACGAGACCCACGAACAGTTCCGTGACACGGTCGCGCGGTTTCTGAAGGCCGAGGTCCTGCCGCAATACGAGGCGTGGGAGGACGCGGGACGCACCCCGCGCGAGATCTGGCGCCGGGCGGGCGAGATCGGCATTCTCGGCACCTCGATTCCCGAGGCCTATGGCGGGATGGGCGGGGATTTCCTGTTCGACGCGGTGGTGCTGGAGGAACTGGGGCGCCATGGCGTGGCCGCCCCGGCGTGGGACATGCATTCCTACATCATCGCGCCGTTTCTGACCGAATTCGGCACCGAGGCGCAGAAACGGCACTGGCTGCCCAAGATGGCCGACGGCTCGGTCATCGCGTCCATCGGCCTGACCGAACCGGGCGGCGGCAGCGACCTGAAGGAATTGCGCACCTCGGCCCGGCGGGCGGGCGACACCTATGTCATCAAGGGCAGCAAGACCTTCATCACCAACGGGCACATCGCCGACCGGATCCTGCTGGCCGCCAAGACGGACCCCGGGGCCGGGGCCAAGGGCGTGTCGATGTTCTGGGTCGACCTGCATTCCAAGGGGGTCAGCCGGGGGCGGAACTTCAAGAAGATCGGCAACAAGGCTCAGGACACGGCCGAGCTGTTCTTCGACGAGGTCGAGGTGCCGGCGGAGGACATGATCGGCCCCGAGAACGGCGGCTGGAAGGTCCTGATGCACGGGCTGGTGCAGGAGCGGCTGGTGGTGGCGGTGCGCTCGGCCGTGCTGGCCGAGGCGGCGCTGGACATGACGGTGGAGTACGTCAAGGGGCGCAAGACCTTCGGCAAGACGGTCTTCGACATGCAGAACACCCAGTTCAAGCTGGCCGAGATCGCCGCCGACGTCGAGGCGGCGCGGCCCTTTGTCGATCGCTGCATCGAGGCTCATGCCGCGGGCGAGCTGGACCCGGTGACCGCCGCGAAGGCCAAGCTGTGGACGACGGACCTGGCTGACCGGGTGCTGGACGATTGCCTGCAACTTCATGGCGGCTATGGATACATGTGGGATTTTCCGATCGCACGGGCCTGGGCCGACGCGCGGGTGCACCGGATCTACGCCGGGACCAACGAGATCATGAAGTACATCATCGGGCGCGACCTGTAGGGACGATGCGGCGCGCGGCCCCCCTCAGCCAGCTATTCGAGACGGCCTGCCGGTGGGCCGGCGGGGCCGAGCTGATCGTCGATCCGGCGCGGCGGCTGACGGGGACCGGCGCGGGGGCCGCCGCGCGCCGGGCGGCGGCGCGGCTGGCCGCGCGGGGTCTGGCGCCGGGCGGCACGGTGGCGTTCCTGTGCGGGCCGTCCGCCGATCACGCGGTGGCGGTCTTTGGCACGCTGGCGGCCGGCGGTGCGTTCTGCGCCCTGCATGTCCGGGAAACCGACGCGCGGCTTGTGCAGACGCTGGCGGGCCTGCGCCCTTCGGTGCTGGTCGCCGATGACGCCCAGATCGAACGGGCGGCGCGGCTGGCGGCAGAGGCGGATCCCGGCCTGGCAGTGGTGGCCCTGGACGAGGTCGCGGGGCATGGCGCGGGCCCAGAGATGGCGCCTGTCCCCCGCGACCCCGACGCGCTGGCCTGCGTGCTTCTGTCCTCGGGCACCACGGGGATGCCGAAGCAGGTGATGCACAGCCACGCCACGCTGGGCGCCACGGCGATGATGGCGGGGCCGGTCTATGCGGCGACATCACCGGGCGACGGGATCGCGGTGCCGATGGCGCCGTCCTTTGCCGCGTGGGTGCATACGGTGCTGCCGTTCCTCGCGATCCGGGGCAAGCTGGTGTTCCAGCCGCAGTTCGACATCGCAGAATACCTGGACCTGCTGGAGGCAGAGCGGCTGTCGGTGGCCGCGCTGGTGCCGACGCTGTGGCGCATGATCCTGCCAGAGCTGGAGCGGCGCGGCCTGCCCGAACCTGCGGGTGGCCATGTTCTCGGGCGAGCCGGGAACGCCCGAGCTGGTCGAGCGGCTGTGCGCGCGGTTCGCGCAGGTGCGCAGCGTACATCTGGCATCCGAGGGCGGCTGCGCGGCGGGCATCGTCGCGACCGAGACCGACCTGTCGCGCCCCGGCATGGCGGCGGCGGCCGGACGGCCGGTACCCGGCGCGGACGCGCGCATCGTGGACCCGGACGCGGAGACGCTGGTGGACCTGCCCGCCGGAGAGGTGGGCGAGATCGCGGTGACGGGCGCGTCCCTGTCGGTGGGATATGGCGGCGATCCGGGGCGGACGGCCGGACGGTTCCCGCAGGGGTGGTGGCGCAGCGGCGATCTGGGGCGGATCGGGCCCGAGGGGCTGGTGCATGTGGCGGGGCGGCTGGACAACCGGATCAACACCGGCGGCATCAAGGTCCATGCCGAAGAGGTCGAGGCCGCGATCCTGCGCCTTGAGGCGGTGCGGGCCGCCGCCGTGGTGGGCGTCTCGGATGCCCAATGGGGCGAACGGATCGAGGCACATGTGACGCTGGCCGAACCGGGGATCAGCGGCGAGGCGCTGGCCGAGGTCTTTGCCGCGCAGTCCCTGTTGCCGCGCGCGCTGCACCCCAAGCGGTTTCACATCCACGAGGCGCTGCCGACCGGACCGACGGGCAAGCTTTACCGCCGCGCGCTGCGCGACGGCGGGGATACCAGGGGAGACGGCTGATGCTGAACGACCGGATCGAGGCCAAGTGGATCGACACGTTCGACAGGCTGTTCGAGCTGTGCCAGGTGCGGCCGGGCGAGACGGCGGTCATCCTGTCCGAGACCCAGTCGCGCCCGCTGAACGTGCATCTGGCGGAACTGGCCCTGTTGCGGCGCACGCGGGACGTCTTTCACATCGTGATGCCGACGCCTGACCAGACCGCGCCCGTCCCGGTACGGTCCACCGGGGCCTCGGTGGCGTTGCAGCGCAACGCGCGGGCAGTGGCGGCGCTGGCGGCCAGCGGGATTGTCGTTGACCTGACGGTCGAGGGGCTGATGCACGCGCCGGAAACGCCCGAGATCCTGAAGGGCGGCGCGCGGATCATCAACATCTCGAACGAGCACCCCGAGGCGCTGGAGCGCCTTTTGCCGGACGAGAGCCTGAAGGCGCAGGTGAACGAGGCGCGCAAGCGGCTGAAGGCGGCGCGGCGGATGACGGTGACATCCGCCGCCGGCACCGATCTGGCGGCGGATCTGGACGGCGCGGTGGTGGCAGGCGTCTACGGCTTTGCCGACCGTCCCGGGATGCTGTCCCACATGCCGGGCGGGATCGTGATCGCCTTTCCGGCGGCGGGCGCGGTCAACGGCCGGCTGGTGCTGGCGCCGGGCGACGTGAACCTGACGTTCAAGCGGTACCTGGAGCGTCCCGTGACGCTGACAATCGAGGAGGACTACGTGACCGGCGTCGAGGGCGAGGGCGCGGACGCTGAACTCATGCGGCGGTCCTTCGCGGCGTGGGGCGACCGCGAGGCCTATGCCACGAGCCACGTGGGCTGGGGCCTGAACCGGGCGGCACGCTACGAGGCGCTGGCGATGTACGACAAGCGCGACACCAACGGCACCGAGCTTCGCGCCTGGGCGGGGAATTTCCTCTATTCCACCGGCGCGAACGAGTTCGCCGGGCGCTATACCGAGGGGCATTTCGACATGCCGGTGGGCGGCTGCACCATCACGCTCGACGGGGTCGAGGTGGTGCGCGGCGGCGAACTGGTCGACGCGCCATGAGCGGCGTGGCGTGGAAACAGCGCGGGCACGGCCCAGCGCTTGTCTTTCTGCACGGTGTCGGCGGCGGCGCGGAAAGCTGGGATGCGCAACTGGCGGCGTTCGGGGCGACCCACCGCGCGATGGCATGGGACATGCCGGGCTACGGCGGGTCCGACGACCTGGCGAAGCCGGGGTTCGACGGCTGGGTCGCGGCGCTGGCGGACTGGCTGGACGCGGCGGGCGTGACGCAGTGCACGCTGGTCGGGCATTCGATCGGCGGCATGATCGCCCAGCTTTTCGCGGCGCGTCATCCTGCGCGGGTGACGCGGCTGGTGCTGTCGGCGACCTCTGCCGCGTTCGGCAATCCCGACGGCGATTTCCAGCGGGCGTTCCTGCAAAGCCGGCTTGCCCCGCTGGACGCGGGGCGCGGCATGGCGGATCTGGCCGCAGAGTTCGTGCCGAGCCTAGTGGGGCCTGCCGCGTCCGAGGCCGCGCGGGATGCGGCGGTGGCGACGATGTCGCGGGTGCGTGCAGGGACCTACCGCGCCGCGATGACCGCGCTGGTGGGTTTCGACGCGCGGGCAGAGTTGCCAGGGGTCGCCGCGCCCGCTGTCCTCATCGCGGGCGAGAATGACCCCGCAGCCCCCTTGCGGGCGATGGAGCGGCTGGCCGAACGCCTGCCGGATGCGCGCCTGATCCGGATGCCTGGCATGGGGCACCTGGGCAATATCGAGCAGCCCGATGCCTATAACCGCGTCCTTCGCGAGGTTCTTTCCGGGCGGCCGCTGAATTCAATACCAGAAGGTATTGACTGAAATCGGGACCCGTGTTGCAGTTTCGGGATGCTGGTGCGCGCCTGCCATGGACCTGCGCGGCCGGCCAATAACCACGCAATCAACAGGGATGACCGGCAATGAAGACACTCATATCGCGCCGCGTGCTTGGCACGGCTTTCGCAGCTGCTGTCGGATTTGGGGCGTTGGCAATTCCCGCGATGGCCCAGGATGACAGCAAGCTGATCGCCATCGCGAACTTCGGGCCGCACGTGACGCTTGACCAGGCGATCGCGGGCTTCAAGAAGGCGCTGGCCGACGAAGGCTATGTCGAGGGCGAGAATGTCGTCTACGAGTATGCGCACGGGAACTTCGACCCGTCGCTGGTTCCCCAGATCCTGCGCAGCCTGGAGGCCAAGGATCCAGACCTCATGCTGACGATCACGACGCCGATCACCCAGGCGGCGGTCGATCTGGTCGAGGACAAGTCGATCCCGATTGTCTTTACCGTCGTCACCGACCCTGTCGCAGCCGGCGTCGTGCCCAGCTGGGACAAGGGATCGGACCGCTTTGTCGGCGCGTCGAACATGCAGTCGCTGGAGGCGGTCCTGGATTTCGCCGGCAAGCTTCTGGGCGAGGTGGACAGCATGGGAATGCTGTTCAATCCCGGCGACGTGGCCGACACAACGCAGCTTGCCCGGGCCAAGGAGGTCGCCGCGGCAGCAGGCATCGAGTTCAAGGCCGAGGGCGTTGAATCGGTGAACGACATCCAGCAGCGGACGATGGCGCTGCGCGGTGTCGATTTCATCTATGTCCCGTCCTCCAGCCTGTTGCAGCCCGCCCTGCCCGCCGCGGCATCCGCGGCAGAGCGGCTGGGCGTGCCGATCATCAACGCCTCTCACCCGGCGGTGCGCGAGCACGTGGTTCTGGCCTCTGTCTCGATCTCGTGGGAGCAGGTCGGCTATAACAGCGGGCTTCTGGCCGCAGAGGTGCTGCGCGGCACCTCGCCTTCGGACCTGTCCAACAGCCAGCCGGCGATCAACGATCACATACCGCTTATCAGCGCAAAGCGGCTGGCGGACGCAGGGATGACACTGCCCGAGGCGCTGGCGGCCTGCGACTGCGTGGTCGAGTGATGCCGGGCACCGGCACACCGGCATGATCGACGTCAGGGACCTGGACAAGACGTTCTATCGCGGAACGCCCAGCGCGCGACATGCGCTGAACGATGTCTCGCTTCGGCTGGACGAAGCGAATTTCGCGGTGGTGATCGGCGGGAACGGCGCCGGCAAGTCGACCCTGCTCAACGCAATCGCGGGCGAGGTCATGCCGGATACGGGCAGCGTGTGGATCGATGAGACCGATGTCACACGCCGCCCCCCGCACCGAAGGGCGGGGCTGATCTCTCGTGTGTTCCAGGATCCGCTGGCGGGCAGCGCCGGCGGCATGACGATCGAGGAGAACCTGGCGCTCGCGCTTGCGCGCGGGCGCCGCCGGACCCTTGGCTTTGCCCTGACCGACGCGCGGCGGCGGAATTTCCGCGACGCCGTGGCGGTCTTCAGCCTTGGGCTGGAGGACCGGCTGGACCAGAAGGTCGAGCTTTTGTCAGGGGGGCAGCGGCAGTCGCTGGCACTGGCAATGGCGCTTGTGACGGCGCCGCGCGTCCTGCTTCTGGACGAACATTGCGCGGCGCTGGACCCGCGCACCGCCGCCACGGTGATGGAGGCAACCGTCGACGCCGTCGAACGTGACGGGCTGACGACGCTTATGGTGACGCACAACATGCAGCACGCGATCGACCACGGGAACAGGCTGATCATGATGATGGACGGCAAGATCATCTTCGAGGCCTCTGGCGCTGAGAAGCGGTCGCTCACCGTCGAGGCGCTGATCGAACGGTTCCACCTTGTGGACGACAAGATGCTGCTGGTCTGAAGGGGGCGTTTCGTGGGCGAGATCATCAGCAGTTTCCTGAACCTCGTGCCGATCACCCTGTTGCAGGGGGCGATCTACGGCTTCGTGGCTCTGGGGGTGATGCTGCCTTTCCGGATGCTGTCCTTTCCCGACCTTACCGCCGAAGGCTCTTTTCCGCTGGGCGGCGCCGTAGCGGCCGCAAGCATCGCCGCCGGGCTTGATCCGCTGAGCGCGACGGCGCTGGCGCTTTCCGCGGGGTTTCTTGCCGGCTGCGCAACGGCCCTGATCCATCTGGGTCTGCGGCTCAATACCCTGCTGTGCGGGATCATCGTGCTGACGATGCTGTTCAGCGTGAACATCCGGATCATGGGCAAGCCCAATACGGCGCTCTTCGCCTTCGACAACATGTTCGATGTGTTGCTGGGCGGGTCGTCGTCGAACCTGACGTTGCAGATCCTGCTGATTCTGGGGCTGGCGCTTTTGACGGCGGGGCTTTTGCTTTGGTTCCTGAAGACCGAAACCGGGCTGGCGCTGCGTGCGGTGGGGTCGAACCAGATGATGGCGCGGGCGCAGGGCATCTCTATCTGGCGGCAGACGATCCTGGGGCTTGGGCTGGCGGGGGGGCTGTGCGCCGCAGGTGGCGCGATCATGGCCCAGAACCAGAGCTTTGCCGACGTGAACATGGGGTTCGGCGTGCTGCTGAACGGGCTGGCGGCGGTGATCGTGGGCGAAACGCTGATCGGGCGCAGCACGCTGTGGCGGCAGTTGCTGGCACCCATCGTGGGCGCGATCGCCTATTACCAGGTCATCAGCTTTGCGCTGGCGCTGGGGCTGGAGCCATCGGATCTCAAGTTCCTGACGGGGGCCTTCGTGCTGCTGATGCTGGCGCTGCCGGGCCTGACCGGGCGACGCGAAGTGCTGAGGATACGGGAATGACCGCACGTCCCGAGATGCGCGTGGGGGTCCTTGGTGCCGGGTTCATCGGCATGGGGCTTTATCGCTACCTGTGTTCCGAGGCGGCGGCCGCGCAGGGGCTGGCCCCGGCCTTTGTCTGGGCGCGGCGGGCCGAGGCACTGTACGAGGTCGCGCCGGAACACCGGCTGGGCGATCTGTCCTTTCCCCTGCCCGGGGCGCCGGCGCTGGTGGTCGAGGCCGCGCATCCTGACCTGTCGCGCCGCCACGGCGCACGGATCCTCGCGGGGTCGGACTACATGCCGGTTTCGGTCTCGGCCCTGGTGGACGAGACACTGGCCCGGACGCTGGAGGCGGCGGCCACAGAGGCGGGCACGCGGCTTGTCCTGCCGAAAGGGGCGCTTGTCGGGCTGCAATCGCTGCTCTCCACGCGCGGGATATGGGACGAGGTGACGATCACCTTCCGCAAGCATCCCGCCAGCATCGACTTTGCCGACGCCGGCGGGGCGCCGGTGTTCGGGCCGGGTGAAACCGTGGTCTTCGACGGCCCGGTGCAGGAGATCGCGCGGCTTTACCCGCGCAACGTCAACACGATGGTGACCTGCGCCCTGGCCACGGTGGGGATCGCGCGGTGCCGGGGCGTGCTGATCGCCGATGCGTCGCTGGACCATGCCAGCGCCGAGGTGCGCGCGGTGGGGCGGGACGGATCGGTCGTGGAAACGGTCAAGCGGCAGCCGATGGTCGGCGTCTCGGGGACCGAGATGCTGGCCTCGACCCTGCGGTCGGTGCGCATCGCACTGGGCCGACTGGACACGCTGGACATGGTCTGAGGCGGGCACGCGCCCGCACGGCAGGGAGGGAGGGGAACGGGAATGCCATTCGTGAGGATCGACATGCTGGGCGGGCGCACGCCAGAGGCCAAGGCCGCGCTGGTGCGCGAGGTGACAGAGGCCGTCGCCCGCAACACCGGGTCCGATCCCGGTCATATCCAGGTGCTGCTGACCGAGCACGAGGCGGGGCACTGGTCGCTGGGCGGGCGGATGCTGAGCGATGTGCTGAAGGCAAAGACATGAGGCCCGCGCGATGAGCGGCGGGGCGGAAAGGGTCCTTCTGGTGGGCGCCTCGGGGGTGATCGGCAGGGCCGTTCACGCCGTTCTGGCCGAGGCGTTCGAGGTCGTCACGGCGGGGATAGAGGAGGCGCAGGTGGCGCTCGACATCACCGATCCGGCCTCCATCGCGTCGGGGCTGGCGCAGGCGGGGCCGCTGGCCCATGTCGTCTGCACCGCCGGGCGCGCCGAGTTCGTGGCGCTGAAGGACGTGGCGACGGCGGCGACGGCGGACTCGCGCTACTGGCTGGGGATCAACGACAAGTTGATGGGGCAGGTGAACCTTGCGCTGGCCACGCGCGAGGTGCTGCCGGCGGGCGGCTGCGTCGTGCTGACCAGCGGCACCACCAGCGACGAGCCGATCCTAGGGGGATCGTCGCTGAGCATGGTGAACGGGGCGCTGGAGACATGGGTGCGGGCGGCGGCGACCGAGTTTCCGCCGGGCCTGCGGATCAACGTTGTAAGCCCCGGCTTCGTGCGCGAATCCCCTGCCCCGGCGCACAACGCCTTTCCGGGCTTCGAGAAGCTGCCGGCAGAGGTGGTCGCGCGCGGCTACCTGCGCTGCCTGAAAAGCGGGCTGAGCGGCCAGACGATCCGGGTCGGCTGACGCCGCGGGGGGATCAGCCCGCGGCGTCGAGCGCCGCCAGAACCCGCTCGGGCGACAGCGGCAGTTCGGTGATGCGCACTCCGGTCAGTTCATGCAGGGCGTTGGCGATGGCGGGCGCGATGGGCAGCATCGCCCCCTCGCCCATGCCCTTGGCACCGAAGGGGCCCGGGCCGTGGCCCTGTTCCTGGGTGATTGCGGTGAAGGTCTCTGGCAGGTCCTCGGCCAGCGGAACGCGATACATCAGCGCCTCGCCGTTCACCAGCCGCCCGCCGTCGTAGACCATCCTTTCGAACAGGGTCTGGCCAAGGCCCATCAGCGCCGCGCCCTCGTCCTGTCCGCGGCACACCAGCTTGTGGATGGCGCGGCCGGCGTCGCCCGAGACCACCAGCTTGTGCACCTTGATGAGCCCGGTGCCGCGATCGACAGAGATCTCTGCCGCCGCCCAGCCGATTTCCCAGAACACGCACTGGGTTTCCAGCGGCGCGGCATGGTCGTTCGCGGCCTTGTGGAACCCATCGCCGGTGAACTCGAACCCCGTGCCGCCGTAGTAGCCCATGACCATGGGCGCGAGCGCGTGCGCCTCGTTGCCGCGCCGGATCGTCCAGTTGTCGAGCCGAAGCTGGTCGGCGGGTGTCGACAGCAGGCCCGAGGCCAACGCCAGCACCTGATCGCGCACGGCAACGGCGGCCTTCTCCACCGCCTGCCCCATGACCGAAATGCCGGAACTGGCGTTCGTGCCCTGATCGAACGGGGTGTAGCGGGTGTCGAGCGGCAGGAAGGCCACGCGTTCCAGCGGGCAACCCAGAACCTCGGCCACGACGGCGGACAGCGCGGTGCGCGCGCCCTGCCCCATTTCCACGGTGCCGCAATGCAGGAACACGTCCCCCGAGGTGGAGACCTTTACGCGGGCCTGCGCGGGCTTGTTCACGCCGCCGCCGTCCTTGAAGCCGACGGCAAGGCCGATGCCGCGGCCCGGCGCGCGGGGCGCGTGGTATCCGATCTCGCTGGCCACGAGGTCGAGCCCTTCGCGCAGGTCGCTGTCAACGCCGCTTTCGCCCGGCACGAAGGGCTGCTTCAGGTGCAGCAGGTTCTTCATGCGCATGTCGTAAGGGTCGATCCCCAGCCGCCGGGCGATCATGTCAGTCTGGCTTTCCGAGGCCCAGGCCGCCTGTGTCCCGCCGAAACCGCGGAACGGACCGGCGGGGGCGGTGTTCGTCATCACGCAGGAGCACACGGTATCGAGGTGGCGCAGCGCATAGGGCCCCGGAATCCGGTAGCCCGCCTTTTCGGCGACAAGCGGGCTGGCGTCGGAATAGGCGCCGGCATCCAGCCGGATGCGCGCCTTGCGCGCCACCAGCGTGCCATCGGCCATGACACCGGTCTTCACCCGCAGGATCGCGGCGTGCTGGGTGTTGGTCAGAAAGCCCTCTTCCATCGTCATGGCAAAGCGCACCGGGCGGCGCGCCATGCGCGACAGCATCAGCGCAAGCGGTTCGGTCTTGCAGTTGTTCTTGGACCCGAAGCCGCCGCCGAGATAGGGCACCCGAACGGTGATCCGGTTCTCGGGCACGCGGAAGATGCGGCCCAGTTCCTTGCGCAGGGGAAACGGGTTCTGAACGCTGGAGGTGACGTCGAGCGTGCCGTCCTCGCGCCAGTCGGCCACGCAGACGAAGGGCTCCAGGTGCATGTGATGCATCCGGGAAAAGCGGAACTCGTCCTCGAAGACATGGTCGCAGGCGTCGAACTCGGCGGCGTCGCCGGTGGTGTAGCGGAATTCGTAGCAGACGTTGCGTTCGGGCCGAAGCGCGCCTGCGGCCCCCTGCCCATAGGGCGGCACCACGCCCATGGGAGCATCGGGGAACAGTTCCGGCGCGTCATCGGTGGTGGCGAGGTCAAGGTCGGTGACCTCTGGCAGATCCTCCATCTCGACATCTATCGTGCGCAGCGCGGCAAGCGCGATCGCCTCTGTCTCGGCGGCAACGGCGGCGATCATGTCGCCCTGATAGCGCACGCGGTCGGTGGCGAGGATCGGCTGGTCCTTAATGAAATAGCCATAGACCGGCATCTCGGCCTGAAAGTCGAGGTCGGCGCCGGTCAGCACGGCATGGACCCCGTCCATGGCACGCGCGCGCGATGCATCCACAGAAATCAGCCGCGCGTGGGACCGGCCCGAACGCAGGACCTTGGCGTGCAGCATTCCCGGCAGCACGGTGTCGAGCGTGTAGCGGGCGCGGCCCGTCACCTTGTCATGGGCATCGACGCGCGGGCCCGTCATGCCGATGACGTTCAGGGGCGTGTTGTCGGTCATGTCCCGGTCTCCTGCGCGGCGATCTCTGCCGCGGCCTCCTCGACCGCCTCGACGATCATCTGGTAGCCGGTGCAGCGGCAGATGTTGGAGGAAATCCATTCCGTGATCTGGGCGCGACTGGGTCGCGGGGTTTCGGCCAGAAGACCGCGCACAAGCAGGATCATGCCCGGTGTGCAGAAACCGCACTGAAACGCGCTCTTGCGGGCAAAGGCGGCCTGCACGGGGTCAAGTTCGCCGGTGCCGGATTCCAGCCCCTCGATGGTCGTGACCGAGGCGCCGTCTATCTCGAACGCGAAGGTCGAGCAGGCGGCACGCGGCACCCCGTCGATCAGCACGGTGCAGGCGCCGCAGACGCTGCGCCCGCAGGCGGGCTTGGTGCCGGTCAGCGCCAGATCTTCGCGCAGCAGGTCCGAAAGGACGCGGCTGGTCGGGGCGTCCATCCGCATGGGCGCGCCGTTCAGGGTAAAGACCAGCGACACCCGGCCGGTATCGGACAAAAGGGTCATCTTGCGGCAAGCCTTTCCATCTGGCGGGTGAACTGGGTCGCCGACACGCGGGCCAGCCAGTGCGGATCGGCGATGGCGTCGCCGAAACCGTCGGGCAGACCAAGCACCGCACCCTCTGACAGATCGGTGACATACGGCCTGAGATACTCGGTCGCGACGACGGCGCGGCAAGCCGGGAGTTCCGTGCCGGGATCGCGCAGGCACAGCGCCTGCGTCATGGTCGGGCGCAGATCGCGGGCATAGTCGAGCCGTGGCGCGCCGTTCAGAGGTATGGAGACGGACACCAACAGCTCTGGTCTGTTTGCGGGCAGGTCCCACAATGCCTCGACCGGAACGTCGCGCAACCCGCCGCCCGAGGCAAGCGTCGCCCGGGCCGACAGGGCCGACAGGAGGATCGACAGTTCATAGCGGGGACGGCGGGCCATGAGGTTTCCACCAAGCGTGGCATGACGGCGGATGCGGACCGTGGCGATCCGGCGCCACGCCGAGGCCAGCCCCGGCACCTCGTCAAGCGCCGGATCTGCCACGGCCTGCATATGGGTCACGCCGGCGCCCAGCGTCAGCCGGTTCGCCTGCACCGAAATCCGGCTGCGGTCTGGCAGCCGGTCTAGCCAGATCAGGCTTCCGGGGCGAAGCCCCTCGCGGAAGGCCGCGAAGATGTCGGTGCCGCCCGCATAGAAGCAGACGGGCGGCTGGCCCGCGGCCATGGCGGCCATCGCGTCCTCCACAGTTTCGGGACGGTAGAGGTGGAAGGGGTCCAGCCCAGCCTGTGTCGTCGCCAGCAGGGATGCGTCGGGTCTTGCCTCCAAGGTGGCCTCCCATGGCTTGTTCTTATTTGAACGGCTTGGTCAATTATGGATATGACACCACAGGACCGGGGACATTTCAATGCGAGTCCATGGAAAATGACGCCGGCTAGGGGGCACGCGGCCCGGTCAGTACCGCGCTGGGGTCAAGCCGCCCGGCGAACTCACGCGCCGCGCCGGACAGCGCGCCTTGGCGCCAGCCAAGCCAGAGACCCCAGTCCAGCGTTTCCGGCACGTCGGACAACGCGACAAAGGCCACGTTCGAGAACGGCAGGTAGCGTGCGCTTTCGGCCACCAGCGCATAGCCCAGCCCGGCGGCCACCAGAAGCAGCATGGTCGGGGTCGAGCGGGCCTCTTGCTCGATCCGGGGTGTCAGGCCAAAGCCGCGATAGGCCTGAAGGATGCGGCGGTGAAGATCCGCGCCAGAGGCCGCGGGAAACAGGATCAGCGGGTCGTCGGCCAGATCCCGCAGGCTGACCTTGCCGCGCCCGGCCAGACGATGGGCCGAAGGCAGCGCGGCAATGATCCGGTCGCGCCGGACCGGATGGACGGCGACGCCGGGTGGATGGCGTTCGACCGGGTGCAGCAGCGCAAGGTCCAGCCGGCCCTCGGCGACCCGTTCCAGCAGATCGGCGCTTGCCCCCTCTTCCAGCCGGACAGACACGTCGGGCCGGGCCTGTTCCATGGCACGGATCGCGCCGGGCAGCGGCCCCATGAGACCAAGGGTGACGAACCCGACGCGGACGGTGACCGGCGTCGGCATGGCGTCATGGCGCGCGCTGTCCAGCGCCGTCTGGAACTGCAATACCGCGCGCTCGGCCTCGGGGCGCAGACGCCGGCCGGCCTCGGTCAGCCGGGTGCCCGAGCGCGCCGAACGGTCGAACAGCCGCACGCCAAGATGCGCTTCGAGCCGCTTGATCGACTGGCTGAGGGGGGCCTGCTCCATGTTGAGCCGCCGTGCCGCCCGACCGAAGTGAAGCTCTTCGGCCACCGCAAGGAAGTGCCGCAGATACCGGATTTCCATTCATATCACCACGATATCGAGTGCTACGGTTCACATATTTGTCTGTGGATGCGGCTGCGTCTAGCCTTTCCCGACAAAGCCAAGGGAGACACCGATGCGTATCGTCGAAGGCCACGCCGCGATCGATCCCGATCCCGCGATCCCGGTGCTTGAAATCGATCCATTCGACGAGGACGTGCTTGCCGACCCATTCGACTATTACGACGCCCTGCGCGCCGCCGGGTCCGTGGTCTATATCCCCAGCTGCGCCGCGCTGGCCGTGGGCCGCCATGAAGAGGTGCGCACCGTCTTCAGCGATCATCGCCGCTTCGTGTCGTCGCGTGGCGTCGGGCTGAACGACTTCCAGCTTGAAGAACCGTGGCGCGCGCCGTCGATCATTCTTGAATCCGATCCGCCGCAGCACACCGGGGTTCGCGCGGTCATGGCGCGCGCGCTGTCGCCCAAGGTGGCGCTGTCGCTGCGCGAACAGTTCCGCGCCGAGGCGGACAGTCTTGTCGACCGGCTGTTGCAGGCAGAACGCGTGGAGGCCGTCACCGAGATCGCCGAGACCTTTCCGACCACGGTCTTTCCAAAGGCCGTCGGAATGCGGGACGTGAACGCGCGCCACCTTGTCGACTATGGCGCGATGGCCGCCAACGCATTTGGGCCGGACAACCGCCTGCGCCGCGAGGCGCTGCACCGCGCGCCAGAGATCGTCCCGTGGATCACCGCCGCCTGCGCCCGCGACCGGCTGGCCCCGGACGGCATCGGCATGGCGATCTATGCCGGTGCCGACGCGGGCGACGTTTCGGAAGATCACGCGATGCTTCTGGTCCGGTCGCTGATGTCGGCGGGGATCGACACCACGGTCACGGGCATGGGCAACACGCTTTGGTGTCTGTCGCGGGCGCCGGGGGCCTACGCCCGGCTGCGCGCCGATCCAGAGCTTGTGCGCCCCTGCATCGACGAAGCGATCCGGATCGCGGCCCCGATCCACACCTTTACCCGGACCGTGAACGCCGACACCGAGATAACGGGCCTGCCAGTCCCGGAACACGCCAAGATCCTGTGCGGCCTTGGCGCGGCGAACCTGGACCCCGACAAATGGGACGCCCCGCGAGAGTTCCGCATCGACCGCCGCCCCGGCGGGCACCTGGGCTTCGGCACCGGCGTGCATGGGTGCGTCGGCCAGCACATCGCCCGCGCCGAGATAGAGGCGGTGCTTCTGGCACTGATCGCGCGTGTCGCGGCGATAGAGCCGGACGGCGAGGCCGTCTGGCGGCCAAACAACGCGATGCGCGCGCTGGACAGCCTGCCGCTGCGGCTGGTTCCGGCCTGACCGGCGCTTCATATCAAAGAAGTATCTCCAGCAAGCCTTTTCATATTTGTGGGCCGCGAATGCGCCCGCTACGCTGAGTGCAAACGCGAACCAGCAGGGAGCCCAAAGACATGGACGGAACGCGCGCCGAGGCCGACGCTCTCGTATTCACGAAGGTCAGCCCGCATATCGGGGCCGAGGTCTCGAACATCGACCTGACCAAGCCGCTGAACGACAGCCAGCTGGCACAGCTAAAGTCCGGCTTCGCAGAGCATCAGGTCCTGTTCTTCCGCGACCAGAAGCTGTCGTTCGACGATCATGTCCGGCTTGGCGAATACTTCGGGCCGCTGGGGCGGCACGTGGGCAAGCAGACGATCTCGAAGACCACCGAAAACCCCTATGTGCGCAAGTTTCACTACGACGAGACCTCGACGCGGATTTCCGGCGAGAACTTCCATTCGGACCAGTCCTGCGCCGAGATCCCGCCACTGGGTTCGATCCTCTACAACCACACGATCCCGCCCCATGGCGGCGGCGACACGATGTTCGCCAGCATGTACGCGGCCTATGACGCGCTGTCGGACCGGATGAAAGCCTATCTCGACGGGCTGACGGCCACCCATGACGGCACCCGCGTCTTCGGGCCGGGCACGCCGGTCAGCGTGCATCCGGTGGTCATCACCCACCCGGACTCGGGGCGCAAGGCGCTGTACGTGAACACGGACTTCACGTCTCATATCAATGATTTGCCGCAGATGGAGGCGCGCTATCTCCTCGATTTCCTGATTGAGCATTCGATCAAGCCCGAATGGAGCTTCCGGTTCCGCTGGGAGCCTCATTCGATCGCCTTCTGGGACAACCGCTGCACCCAGCACAAGGCGATCTGGGACTATTGGCCGGCCACGCGGTCAGGCTATCGCATACAGGTCGAGGGCACGGCGAAGCCGGTCCCGTGAGCCGCGTTCCTGGCAGGCGGCGGTGCCCCGGGGAAAGAACCGGTACGAGGCCGGCAGCTTGGCCCGGCCGTCCGGCGCTGTCATGATCGCACCAGCCATGTGCGTCTGCGAGGGAAGTGGATGAACGACGGAAAGGTTCGTGTTGCAGCTGTCCAGGCCGCCTCGGTCCCCCTGGACCGCGCGGCCACCACCGCGAAAGCCTGCGCGCTGATCCGCGAGGCCGGGCGCAACGGTGCGCAGATGGTTGTCTTTCCCGAAGGATTCATCCCCGCCCATGCGTCCTGGTATCATCATCACACCGCCACCGGGCCTGTTTCCACAGGGCTGTCCGTCCGTCTGTTCGAGAACGCGGTCGAGGTGCCCGGCCCCGAGACCGATGCCCTGGCCGATGCCGCGCGGGACGCGGGCGCGGTGGTCATCATGGGGGTGTGCGAGCGCCGGGCGGGCAGCAACGGCACCATGTTCAACACCCACGTCACCTTCGACGCCGACGGCACGCTTGTAGGGCACCATCGCAAGTTCATGCCGACCGTGGGCGAGCGGCTGGTGCATACGGGCGGGCACGGCGACACCTTTGGCGGGCATGACACGCAACTCGGCCGTGTCAGCGGCCTTGTCTGCGGCGAGAACCTCAACCCGCTGGCGATCTTCGCGCTGACGCAGGAAAACACCGTGTTCCACGGGATGAGCTGGCCCGCCTACTTCGGGCTCTACGGCACGCCGATCCAGTTGCTGGTGCAGGCCACCTCGCAGGCCTTCGCCTTGATGTCCGGCGCCTTCGTGGTGTCCGCCTGCGGCGTTCTGGACGAAGCGACGGCGGCCACGCTGGAGATGCCGGAGGCGGACCGCGAACTGCTGGCGGAACCGGGGCGGCTGGGCGGCAGCATGATCGTGGCGCCCTCGGGGGCCATTCTTGCCGGACCGATGGGCACCGAAGAGGGCATCCTTTATGCCGAGTGCGACCTGGCGCTGATCCGCAGGGCCAAGCTGGCGGTGGACCTGTCGGGGCATTATCACCGGCCCGACATCTTCTCGCTGCACGTCAACCGAAGGGCCCCCGAGGCGCGGGTGGATCACGGCGCGTCCCGGACGGATGACGCCGCCGGGCCGGGGACCGCCACGGACGAACCCGAGCGATGAGCGGCCTGCCCGCGGCCTGCGACGTGCTGATCGTCGGCGGCGGGTCCGCCGGCTGCGTGCTGGCCGCGCGGCTGAGCGAACGCGCCTCCCGCCGGGTCGTGCTGGTCGAGGCCGGGCGCGACACGCCGCCGGGCGCCGTGCCGCCGGACGTCGCCGACACCTTCTATTCCGCCGCCTACCGACCAGAGAACATGTGGCCGGACCTGACCGTGCGCTGGTGCAGCGACGGGCCGGCCCGCCGCTATGAACAGGCGCGGATCATGGGCGGCGGGTCCAGCGTGAACGCGATGGTCGCGTTTCGTGGCCTTGCTTCGGATTACGATGGCTGGGCGGCGCTGGGCGCGGCGGGATGGGACTGGAACAGCGTTGCCCCGTTCTTCACCCGGCTGGAAACCGACTTGGATTTTTCCGGGCCGGACCACGGTGCAGAAGGCCCGATCGCGGTGCGGCGGCACGCCCGGGCCGACTGGCCCGGTTACAGCCAGGCGGTGGCGCGGGCGGCAGAGCGCATGGGGCACCCGTTTCTCGACGACATGAACGCGGGCGTGGCCTGCGGCTATGGCCGGGTGCCGATGTCGAACCGGCCCGACTGCCGCGTGTCGGCGGCCATCGGGTACCTGACGGCAGAGGTCCGGGCGCGCCCGAACCTGACCATCCTTCCGGGCACCACGGTGCGGGGGCTGACCTTCGAGGGCGCCCGCTGCACCGGCGCGGTGCTGGAGCAAGACGGTGCACCGCACAGTCTGGCAGCGGCACAGGTGGTGCTGAGCGCGGGTGCGCTGCAATCGCCGGACCTGCTGTTGCGCGCGGGGATCGGCCCTGCCGCGGAATTGCACAAACTTGGCATCGCACCGCTTGCGGATCTGCCGGGCGTGGGCGCCAACCTGCACGATCACCCCGCCGTCGCCATCGGGGCGGTGCTGTCACGCGCGGCGCGCCAGCCCGGTCGGCTGCGCCCCGCCGCGAACATGGCCCTGCGGCTGCGCCCGGACGGCGGGCAGGACGCGGACGTCTATATCGGGGTCGCCAACAAGACTTCGTGGCACGCGCTGGGCCAGCGACTGGGCGGGATGATCGTGTCCGTGTTCCGGCCCCTGTCACGCGGGCGGCTGTCGCTGGCGCGCGGCGTTGACGGGCTGACCACGGTGCGTGACTTCGGGATGCTGTCGGACCCCGCTGACATGGACCGCATGGTCTGGGCCTATCGCCATGCCGCCGCGCTGATGTCTGCGCCCGAGACAGGCGGTATGGTGCAGGAGGCGTTTCCCGCGGCCTTTTCGGAACGTGTGCGGGCGCTGAACCGCACGGGCGCAAGGAATGCAATCGTGGCGCGGCTGGTGGCCGCCGCGCTGGAGATGCCGGGCCCCGTCCGACGCGCGGTGGTGGCCCGGATGTGCGAGGGTGGCGCGACGCTTGCCGCGTTGCTGGACGACGACGCCGCGCTTCGGGGGTTCGTGCGAGAGAACGTCACGGGCTTCTATCACCCCGTCGGCACCTGCCGGATGGGCGGGACGGACGATGCCGGGGCGGTGACAGATCCGCGCGGCAGGGTCCGCGGCATCGACGGGTTGCGGGTGGTCGACGCCTCGCTGATGCCCGCGATCCCGCGCGCCAACACCAATCTGCCCACGATGATGATCGCCGAACGGATCGCCGCCGACTGGGACGGCTGACGATCAGGCCGCGGACGGCGCGCCGCGCCGGCCCAGCGCATAGATGATACCCGACAGGACCGCTGTCACCACCAGCGCCGGAAGCTTCAGCGTCATCGCCGGGACAAGTGCAAGAAGCCCCGCGATCCCGATCGCGGCGCGCAGCGGCCAGGCCACCGGCGCCATCAGGAACCCCTGGAGCGCGACAGAGATGCCGAAGAACCCAAGACACGCCGCCAGGAATTCGCCGATCACGATGTACCATGGCGCATCCATCAGGAGGGCCTGGTCGTGGACGAAGACAAAGGGCACCACGAAGGCCACGACCGCCAGCAGCATCGCACGCCCTGCGGCCTGCATCGGACGCGCCCGCGCCATGGTCGCGGCCACGAAGATCGCGACGCAGACCGGCGGCGTGATGAACGACAGCACGGCGAAGTAGAAGATGAACAGGTGCGCGGCGATCGCGGGAACGCCCGCCTGCTCGATCGCGGGCGCCGCGATCACCGCGAGGATCACGTAAGAGGCGGTGACCGGCATGCTCATCCCCATGATGATGCTGGCAACCGCCGTCAGGACGAGAAGCAGAAAGATGTTGCCGCCGGCCAGCGTCAGCAATTGCTGTCCGAACAGCAGGCCAAGCCCGCTCAGGCTGATGATTCCGACGATCATGCCCGCGATCGCGGCGAGGATACCCATCTCGATCATTAGGTTGCCGGTGTTCAGCAGCGTGCTGAGCACCTGTCGTGGGGTGAACTTGTTGGCGCCGAGAAAGCTGACCACCATCACCACGACAAGCGCCACCAGCGCGGATTTCGACGGGCTGAGAAAGATGACGAAGAGGCAGTAGATCAGCGCCGCAAGCGGCACGAGAAAGAACCAGCCGGCCTTGAGCACGGCAAGAAGGCGCGGGATCTCTGCCGGTGCAAGGCCCCGCAAGCCCAGCCTGCCTGCCTCGAGGTCGATCTGGAGGAAGACCGTGAAGTAGTAGAGCAGCGCCGGCAGAAGCGCGGCGACCACCACCTCGTGGTAGGGGACGGCAAGGAATTCTGCCATTATGAACGCGGTGGCGCCCATCACCGGGGGCATCAGGCCGCCACCGCTGGAGGACACCGCCTCGATCGCGGCGGCCGAGGCACGGTGGTAGCCCGCGCGGATCATCATCGGGATCGTGATCGCCCCGGTGACCACCACGTTGGAAGAGGCGCTGCCCGAGAGCGTGCCGAAGATGCTGGACGCGATCACCGCCACCTTCGCCGGCCCGCCCCGCCTGTGCCCCATGGCAGAGATCGACAGGTCGGTGAAAAAGGCGCCGCCGCCGGCGACGAAAAGCGCCCGGCCGAACAGCAGGAAGGCAAAGACCATTCCGAACACGACGCTGGCGATGATGCCCATCAGCGCCTCTGTATCGGTGTAGACGAAGTTGACCACCCGTTCCCACGGAATCGCGCGCCCCCCGAAGGCGCCCGGAAACACGTTGCGATAGATCGCGTAAAGGATGAAGCCCAGCGCCACGAAGACCAGCGGCCAGCCAAAGGCCCGGCGGGTCAGTTCGAGGATGATCAAGACCGTCAGCAGCCCCAGATAGGTGCGCTGCGGAATGATGAACCCGGCCCGAAGCACGATGTCGCCCCAGTTCACGAACAGGTACAAGCCGACGGCAAGACCCGCCAGCGCCAGCGCGTAGTCATAGAAGGGCACCGGGCGATCGGCCGCTTTCGCATAGGCTGGCAGGCGCAGGAAGCCTGCCGCGAACACCAGCCCGTAGAGCAGCCCGAAATACTGTTCCTGGAAGAACGCGACTTCGAGGATGAAGGTGATGTCCAGAACGAAGGACAGGCAGATCAGAGAGATCGCAAGCGTCAGCGTCCGGAAGAGAAACAGCCCCGGTCCACCGGTCAGCCGGTTCGAGGACACCTCTTCAGGGTCCCTGGGGGGCGTGGGGGCAGAACTATCGGTCATCTCGTTTCGGCGCACCGCCTTGGCTGGGCCGGGGGCGGCGGCCCCAGGGCCCGAGGATCATTCGCCCCGCCCGGAAGCTTCGGGCGGGGCGGCGTGGGTCGTCGGGTCTCAGTTGCGCCCGAACTCGGCCAGAAGCTCGGCCTGGCGCGCGTCCATCTCGTCGCTCCACATGCCGTTGGCCTTGTAGTAGCTCACCGCATAGGGGTGATAGGGCAGGATCGCCTCTGTCGTGACGAAGCGGTCCGTCGTCCAGCCACCCAGCGCGTTGTTGGCCGCGCGGAACGTGTCGTTGTGGGTCACGAGCGCATCAAGCGCGGCGTGGATCGCCTCTTCCGACACGGTCGCATAGGCGACAAGGTACGAAGGCAGGAACGTCATGTAGATGTCCTCGTCCACGCCCGGAGGGCCGGCCTCGACCATCGTGACGACGGCGGGATAGACCTCGCGCATACGCGCAACGGCCTCGCCCGAGGGATCGAGGCTCAGGAACTTGACCCCCAGCGTGCTGTCCAGTTCGTTGATCAGACCCGATCCGAGCGAGGCATAGAAAACGTCCAGCCGCCCCTCGGTCACGTCCTCGCGCTGCCCGCCATAAAGCGTGCTGCGCGGCTGCGCGTCCATGTCGTCGTAGGTGAGACCGGCATTGGCCAGTTCACCGCGCGCGAAGACGTCGATCGCCGGGCTGCCGGCATACCCGCTGCCGATGCGCTTGCCCACGATGTCCGCCATCGAGTTGATGCCGGAATCGTCCTTGACGTAGAGACCCACGTTAAGACCCGACCCCGCGGCGATCATGCTGATGTCGAAGGGCTGGGTGAACGGGCCCTCGCCCTTGGCGGCAAGGTACGCCTCGTAGTGCGACACGGTACCGATATCGACCTCGGCGGTTGTCATCATCGGCAGCCAGACGCCGGCCCCTGTCGAGGTCACGAGACGGCCGGTAAACTCCGAGTTGGCCGAGATCGTGTCACTGAGAGCGGCACCAATGGTGTAGAAGTTCGAACCGGGCTGGTTGGCACCGATAACGATATCGGATGCCGAAACCTGCGCGGTCTGCGCGGCCAGCGCCGTAGCGGCGACGGCGAGCGTCGTCATCAAGGTCTTTCGGGTGGTGTGACGTATCATGTTTGCAGTCCTCTCTGTCAGATTCGGAGTGCCGGCTTCATCGACCGTTCGTCCCTGTCGCAGAAGCAAGGGTCCAGCGCCGGATGACAGGACCGGGCTCGCGGCTCACTCGCTTCCGTTGTTCACTATTGAACACCCTGCTCATATAAGGTAAGCAGAGCATATGGCTTTCATTGATGCAACTGAAATCCCTGCGGCGATGGCGGCAGGCCGTTCGAAACCGGCCCGCTGCCGGGAAAGGGACGGATAGATGAAAAACTGTGCGCCGGCCGATGGTCACGCTTGCGCCCACCTGCCGCGATGAATGCCCGCCGAGGTGCCGGCCGGGCTTTGAGGCAAGGGTCACTTGACATGCAGGTCGCGCTTCGCCATCCTGAAAATGAACAGGACGTTCACATTTGAACTTGTGCCGCATGGGGTTCCCAGGACGATCATGAGCCAGTCGCAAACGACCATGACGTCGCAAGCTGTGCCGCTTCGCATGGGCGGCCTGTCCCTTATGGATCGCCCGGGGGCCGGGGCCGCGGTCCTGTTCCTGCACGGCATCGGTTCCAACGCGCAATCGTTTGTTCCGCTTTTTCCGCATCTTCCCGGCGGCCTTCGGCTGATCGCATGGAACGCGCCGGGGTATCTGGACTCTGACCCGCTGGACGCGGACTGGCCGGTTGCGTCGGATTACGCACAGGCAGCGCTGCGGATGCTCGACGGGCTTGGGCTGGGGCAGGTGCACGTGGTGGGGCATTCTCTTGGCACGCTGATCGCAGCGGCACTGACAGAGGCTGCGCCGGGGCGCGTCCTGTCCCTGACCCTTGCAGCCGCGGCGCAGGGATACGGCGTCGCGCCCGGCGGCACGCTGCCCTCCGGCGTCGCCGCGCGGCTGGACGATCTGGCTTCGCAGGGGCCGGCGGCGTTCGCGCGCTCCCGCGCGGCGCGGCTGGTCCACAAGCCCGAGGCGAATGCGTCCGTCGTCGCACAGGTCGAGGCCGAGATGGCGCGCATCCACCCGCGCGGCTATGGTCAGGCAGTGCACATGCTGGCGGGCGGCGATCTGGCGGGATCGGTGGCGCGGCTGACCCTGCGGCCGTCGTTCATCATCGGCGCCGAAGACCGGGTCACGCCGCGGGCCCAGACCGACGCTGCGGCGGGGGCATGGGCGGATGCGACAGGTGAAACGCCACCTGTAATGGTCATCGCGGACGCAGGCCATGCCGTCTATTTGCAGGCGCCCAGGGCTTTTGCCGACGCGCTGTTGAAACTTGTGCCGGCGCTGTGCGACAGCGCCCCAACGCCTGAAGAGGGATATGCCGATGGCCGATGAACTGAGGATGGGACATCTGCGCGGCATCGTCATGCGCGCGCCGGGAATGACGGAAACGGCAGAGTTCTATACCGATCTGTGGGGGCTGACGGTCGCACATGAGGGCGATGGCATCACCTACCTGCGCGGCACGGGCCCCGAACCGTTCATCTACGGCCTGAAGGACGATGCGACCTACGGAATCGAGTACATCCATTTCGGCCAGCCGGACCGGCAGGCCGTTGACGCCTTTCACGCGCAGGTGGTCGCGCGCGGGGGGACCGTGCTGGGCGATCCGGCGCCGATCGACGGGCCGTTCGGCGGCTACGGGTTCGAGATCCTCGACCCCGACAACCGGCGCCTGCGGGTGACGGCGGACATGGCCATGCGCACGCCCGAGGACGTCTTTGCCTACCCCCGCAAGATCAGCCATGTGGTTCTGAACACCGCGGACATGGAGGGGGCGCAAGCCTGGTACGAGCGGGTGCTTGGCTTTCGGGCAAGCGACTATTCGGCCGACCAGATGGTGTTCCTGCGATGCAGCACCGACCACCATTCCATCGCGCTGGTGCGCAACAAGTACCCGGCGGTGAACCACGTCGCCTTCGAGATGCCGGGGATCGACAGCTACATGCGCGGGATCGGCCGCATGAAGCAGAAAGGCCAGGTGCCAAGCTGGGGGCCGGGCCGGCACGGGCCGGGCAACAACCCCTTCGCCTATTTCGTCTCGCCTTCGGGCTACGTCATCGAATTCACGGCCGAGTTGCAGCAGATCGACGAGGCCACCCACCAGCCCAAGGTCTGGTCGCGCACCGATCCCGAGGCGATGGACCGCTGGATGACAGCCGGACCCCCGACACCGGCCATGCGCACGGTGATGGCCGGGCGGCCCGATCCGGGCTTTCCGGTGCAGGGATAGGCGCATGGATCTTGGCCTCAGGGACAGGGCGGTCGTGGTCACGGGCGGATCGTCGGGGATCGGTCTTGCGGCGGTGCGCACATTCCTTGACGCGGGCGCGAAGGTGGCGTTCTGCGCCCGGGGAGCAGAGCGGCTGGAGGCCGTCCGCGACACCCTGGCCAGCGAGGCCGGTGCCGACCGGGTGCTGGCGCGCGCGTTCTCGGTGCTGGACAGCGCGGCGGTTGCGGAGTTCGCCGAAGAGGTCGCCGCGCGCTTCGGCGGCTGCGACGCGCTTGTGACGAACGCCGGACAGGGCCGCGTTTCGACCTTCGCCGACACCACCGACGAGGACTGGCGCGCGGAACTGGAGCTGAAGTTCTTCAGCCAGCTGCACCCGATCCGCGCCTTCGAAGGGATGCTGCGCGCCAGCGGCGCCGGGGCGATCGTCGCGGTGAACTCGCTTCTGGCCTACCAGCCGGAACCGCACATGGTCTGCACCTCGGCGGCACGGGCGGGCGTGCAGAACCTGCTGAAGTCGCTGGCGACCGAACTTGCACCTGCGATCCGCGTCAACTCGATCCTGCTGGGGCTGGTGGACAGCAACCAGTGGCAGCGCCGCTTCGAGGCGCGCGCCGACAAGGGCCAGAGCCGCGAGGCGTGGTACACCGAACTGGCCCGCAAGAAGAACATACCGCTTGGCCGGCTGGGCGCGCCCGAAGAGGCCGCCCGGGCGATCCTCTTTCTTGCCTCTCCCGCCGCCAGCTACATCACCGGCGCGCGGCTCGAGGTCTCTGGCGGGGTGTCCCGCTTTGCCTGATGCGTGACTTGAAGGGACAGGACCCAATGACCGAGAGCGTAGGCCACCAGATCGCACGGGGTCTGGCCGATGCGGGCATCACGACGATCTTCGGCGTCATCTCGATCCACAATATGCCGATCCTCGACGCGGTCGCGGTGCAGGGACGCATACGGTTCGTGCCCGCGCGCGGCGAGGCCGGGGCGATGAACATGGCCGACGCGTTTTCCCGCGTCTCGGGTGAAATCGGCGTCGCGCTGACCTCGACCGGGACGGCGGCGGGGAATGCCGCCGGCGCGCAGGCCGAGGCGCTGACGGCCGGAAGCCGGGTCCTGCACATCACGACGCAGGTCGACCGGGCCTGCATGGATCGCGACCGCGCCGCCATCCACGACGTGCCAAAGCAACCCGAGATGCTGGGCGGGGTCTCCAAGGCTGTCTATCGCATCTGGGACGAGAGCGGCGCGATGGGCGCGCTGGCCGCCGCCCTGCGGGCCGCCGTGACGCCGCCCGCGGGTCCCGTCAGCCTGGAGGTGCCGGTGGACGTCCAGCGTGCGCCGGGTCCGCGCTATGTACCGCTGTCGCCGCCACTGGCGGCGCTTCCCCCCATCGATGCGACCGCGCTCGATGCGCTGGCCGGTGCAGTGCGAACGGCCCGGCGGCCGATGCTTTGGCTGGGCGGCGGCGCGCGCGGTGCCGTGGCCGAGGCGACGGCGCTGGCGGACCTGGGGTTTGGCGTCGTGACATCGACGCAGGGCCGCGCGACCGTGCCCGAAAGCCACCCCGGAAGTCTTGGCGCCTTCAACATGACGCCCGATGCCGAGCGCATCTTCCGTTCTGCGGACCTGATGATCGTCGTGGGATCGCGCCTGCGCGGGAACGAGACCCGGGACTACCGGATGCCCCTGCCCCAACCGCTGTACCAGATCGACGCGGAACCGACGCAGGCCGGCCGGAACTACCCCATCGACGGGTTCATCTGTGGCGACGCGGCGCAGGCCCTGCGCGGCCTGCTCGATCGTCTGTCCGGCCAGCTGGAGACCGATCCCAATTTCCATCACGATATCGCGGTGGCGCGGGCCCAGTCCGAGGGCGCGCTGCGCAGCAGGCTGGGGCCCTACCAGGTGGTGGCCGAACACCTGCTGGGGGTCGTGCCCGCCGGGCGGCACCCGTGGGTGCGGGACGTGACGATCTCGAATTCCACCTTCGGCAACCGCTATGTCCAGATCGCGGCGCCCCACCTTGGCGTGCACGCGCTGGGCGGCGGCATCGGGCAAGGGATCGCCATGGCCATAGGGGCGGCTGCGGCCTCGCCGGGGGCGCGAACCATCGCGCTTGTGGGGGACGGGGGCGCGCAGCTGGGGCTGGCGGAACTTATCACCGCCGTGGACGAGGCCCTGCCGATCACCTTCGTGCTGATGAACGACGCGGCCTATGGCGTGATCGAGAACATCCAGGACGCGCAATATGGCGGGCGGCGCTATTACTCGAAGCTGAAGACGCCGGATTTTGGCCTGCTGTGCCAGGCCGTGGGCATGACGCACCAAAAGGTCACGGACATCGACGGCTTCGCCGAGGCCTTTGACGGTACGCTGGCGCTGCGCGGCCCGGCGCTGGTCGAGGTCGACATGACCGCGATCGGCCCCTTTGCCGAATCCTTTGCCGGCCCGCCCGCGGGGGCCGCGGGACAGGCCCGATGACCCATCGCGTCGGGCTTGTGGGCTTTGGCGCCATCGCGCGGGACGTGGCCGCCGTGCTGGCCGCGCAGGTCCCCCTGCCCTCTATCTCGGTGCTGGTGCGGCCGGGGCGCGAGGACGAGACGCGGGCGGCGCTGGAAGCAGCGGGGCTTGGCGCCGATGCCATGGTGACAGACACCCTTGCCGACTTCCTCGACAGCGGGCCGAAGGTAGTCGCCGAATGCGCCGGGCACGGCGCAGTGGCAGCCTTTGGCGCCGATATCCTCGCCAATAGCACCGACCTGATCGTGGCCTCGGTCGGGGCGCTGACCGACACCGACCTGCAAACCCGATTGCATGCGGCCGCCGATGCGGGCGGGTCGCAGCTTGTGATCCCTTCCGGCGCGATCGGCGGAATCGACGCGCTGGCCGCGGCCCGGCTGGGAGGTCTGACGGCCGTGCGCTATACCGGCCGCAAGCCGCCCCGCGCCTGGGCCGGAACGCCCGCCGAGGCCATCGCCGACCTGTACGCGCTGACCGAGCCGATGACGATCTTCGAGGGCAGCGCACGCGATGCGGCGACGGCCTATCCCAAGAACGCCAACGTCGCGGCCACACTGGCGCTGGCCGGGCTGGGCATGGACCGGACAGAGGTGCGGCTGGTCGCCGATCCCACGACCGCCGAAAACGTGCACGAGTTCACCATAGAGTCCGCGGCGCTCGAGGCGACGATCCGCTTGGTCGGCAAACCCTCCGAGATCAATCCAAAGACATCGCGGACCACCGGGCTTAGCATTGCCCGCGCGATCCTGAACCGCCAGAACGCCATCGTGATCTGAGGACACCCCGTTCCATGCCGCAAGAGTTTCGAGACGACCAGATCTTTGTCGCGGGCGAATGGCGCAAGGGGAGCGGCGCGCCGATCCGATCCGTCTTTGCCGCCGAAGGGGTCGAGAACACGGTCCTGTCCGGCGCGTCGGTGGCCGATGCCGACGCTGCGATCGAACGGGCACGCGCGGCCCAGGCGGATCCGGCGTGGCAGATGCTTCGGCCGCATGAGCGGGCCAGTTACCTTTATCGTATTTCCGAAGGCATCAGCGCCAATATCGAACGCATCGCGTGGATCCAGTCGCGCGACACGTCTAAGACGCTGGCCGAGACACGGGCGCTTGCGGCATCGGCGGCCGGGACGTTCCGCTATTTCGCGGCCGTGCTGGAAACCTTGGACGACCTGCTGACGGTGCCGCGGGGCGACTACCAGACCGCCTCGGTCCATGAACCGCTGGGCGTGGTCGCGGCGATCACGCCGTGGAACTCTCCGATCGCATCGGATGCGCAAAAGGTCGCCCCCGCGCTCGCGGCGGGCAATGCGGTGGTGCTGAAACCGGCCAGCTGGTCGCCGCTCGTCAGCCTGGAACTGGCGCGCATCATCGAAGGGGCCGGGCTGCCGCCGGGGCTGTTCTCGGTCTTGCCGGGATCGGGGCGCGAGGTGGGCAACCGGCTGGTCGGGCATCCGGACATCGCCAAGGTCTCGTTCACCGGCGGGACGGAGACCGGGCGCAACCTTGCGCGCGCGGCGGCGGAAAAGCTGATGCCCGTGTCGCTGGAGCTTGGCGGCAAGTCACCCACGATCGTTTTCGACGATTGCGACGAGGACCTTGCCATCGCGGGGATCCTCTTCGGCATCTTCTCGTCCTCGGGCCAAAGCTGTATCGCCGGATCTCGGCTGTTCGTGCAGGACAGCATCTACGACCGCTTCGTGGCGCGACTGGTCGAGGCGACACGCGCGCTTGTGGTCGGCCATCCCTTCGAGGCGCAGACTCAGGTGTCGTCCTTGATCCATGAGGACCATCGCGCCTCGGTCGCGGGGTATGTCGCGCTGGCGAGGGAAGAGGGCGGCGAGGTGCTGGCGGGCGGCGGCGTGCCGGACGCGCCCGAACTGGCAGATGGCGCCTATTTCCAGCCGACGATCATCGCCGGGCTGGACAACAGCGCCCGGACCTGCCGCGAGGAAATCTTTGGCCCCGTGCTGGTCGTGATGCCGTTTTCCACCGTGGAAGACGTGGTGGCGCAGGCCAATGACAACGACTACGGCCTTGCCTGCGGGATCTGGTCGCGCGACCAGCGCAGGTGCTGGCAGCTGGGCCGGGCGATCCGCGCCGGGACGGTCTGGATCAACACCTACAAGCAGTTCTCCATCTCGACGCCATTCGGCGGAGACGGCGCAAGCGGCATCGGCCGAGAGAAGGGGCGCGCGGGCCTGCGGGCCTACCAGCGGCAGAAATCGGTCTACACCGACCTGTCGGGACAGCCGCATCCCTGGGCCCGCTGGCCGGCCGGCGGCTAGGCTCCCGCTCAGGCGCGCGGCGGGCCGCCCATCGCGGCGGTGGCACGGCGCGCGGCATCCAGAACGGCGCGCCGGATACCCGCACCGTCGTCGGGGTCCGCAAACCGGCCTTCGGTCCCAGAGACGTTAAGCCCCGCCACCACGCGTCCGCCGTGGTCGAAGACCGCCGCGGCACAGGATCCTATCCCCGCCTCGAAATTGCCGACGCTCCATGCATGGCCGGCGGTCTTGTCGGCACGCGCCTGTCCAAGCAGCGCGTCGAGCGTTGTGGGCGTCTTGGCCGTCACGGCCTGAAGCGGCGCGTCGCCGAAAAGGGCCCGGATCTCTGCCTCGGGCAACTCGGCGATGATCGCCCGCCCGATGGACGAGGCGTGCGCGCGCAGGCGTGCGCCCGCGCGCAGGTTGCTGACAAGGTGGGAATTGGGCGTCGCGCGGCTGAGATAGACGATATCCGTTCCATCAAGGATGCCAAGGTGCGCCGACATCGCTGTCGCCTCGCACAGGTCCTGAAGGATGGGCTGGCACAGCTGCACGATATCGCGCCCGTCAAGCGCCTGCGCGCCAAGGCTGACAAGACCGACCCCCAGCCGATAGCCGGCGCCGTCCCCGATCTCTTCGATCATGCGCTGGTCCAGAAGCGTGTGGATCAGCCGAATCAGGGTCGTGCGATTGATTCGAAGGTCGCGTGCGGCGGTGCTGAGATTCCGGCACGTGTTGCGGTCGCCGATGTAGCGCAAGAGGCGGATCGCCCGTTCCACGGGCGGCACGGAATAGGTGCCTGTCGTTTCACCACTGCCCAAGACCGTCTCCTTTCGCACGTTTCCGACCCCATCCCCGGTTCCGGCCAGATAAAACGGTTGACCGATCCGCGGCGATCCGCATAATTTGAACATGTTGTTCAATATAGAACAAGGACCCGGGGGACGCAAGCCATGTCCGAACTGAAGATCGCGATCTGCGGCGGCGGGATCGGCGGGCTTTCGGCTGCGATCGCGCTGGGCGATCTGGGCGCCGAGGTGACGGTCTTCGAAAAGGCCCGGGCCTTCAATCGTGTGGGCGCGGATATCAACCTGACCCCAAACGCGGTCTTCGCGCTGGACCGGCTTGGGGTGGGCGAGGTGCTGCGCCGGACCGCGGCGCGGCCCACCCATCGCATCAGCCGCGACGGCATCACGGGCGAGGAAACCTCGCGCCTGCCGATGAGTTCGGCGGCCGAACAGAAATACGGCGCGCCGCAGCTGACCATCCACCGCGCCGATCTTCTGGACGCACTGAAGGACCGGCTTGCACCCGGGGTTCTGCGCCTCGGCAAGGCGGCAACCGGCGTGGTGCCCGGCGCGAACAAGGCCATCCTGCGGCTGGACGGCGCGGACGAGGCAGAGTTCGACGTGATCGTGGGCGCAGATGGCATCCATTCGGCGATCCGGACCGCGCTTTGGGGCGAGGACAATCCGAAATACACCGGCATGGTTTCCTATCGCGGGGTGTTTCCGCGTGACTCTGCGCCCGGTCTTCCGGACCTCGACGCCTTTACCAAGTGGTGGGGCGAGTGCCCGGAAAAGCAGATCGTGGTCTTTCCGCTGACCGGCGGGCACGAGATCTTCGTCTTCGCGACGCTGCCCCAATCGGACTGGTCCGAGGAAGGCTGGACGCTTCCCGGCAACGTCGAGGACCTGCGCAGCGCCTACGCCAACTTTCACGAGGATGCGCGCGACATCCTGGACCATGTGACCGAAGTCACGCGATCCGCCCTGCACGTCCGTGATCCGATGCCGCAATGGGCGCGGGGACAGGTCACGCTTCTTGGCGATGCCGCGCACCCCATGGTGCCCTTCATGGCCCAGGGCGCCTGCATGGCCATCGAGGATGCCGTGGTGCTGGCCCGCGCGTTGCAGCACGCCGGACCCGATGACGTGCCGGATGCGCTGGCACGCTACGAGGCGGAACGCAAACCCCGCACCAAACTTGTCCAGGAAGCCTCACTTGCCAACGAATGGCTGAAAAAAGGTAGCAATGCCGATTGGGTCTACGGCTATGATGCCTGGAAAACACCGCTGAACTGAAAATGGAAAACAGGGAAACGTCATGAAACACCTTCTCAAGAATGCAATCCTCGCGGTGGCGCTGAGCGCTGCCCCGGCCCTTGCGGACGCCGTCAAGATCAATGCCGTGACCCTTGCGCCCAAGCCGGTCTACATCAACGGCCCGTTTTCAAGCTTCGTGGACGAGGTGAACGAGAAGTTCGCCGGCGAAGTCGAAATCGTCTGGCGCGGCGGGCCCGAGGTGATGCCGCCCTTCAAGCAGGCCGAAGGCGTGCGTAACGGCGCCATGGACATGACCTACACCAGCCCGAGCTATTACCAGGGGCTGGTCCCGACGTCGGGCACCATGAACCTTTCGTTCAAGAACTACGCGGAGATCGCCGCCACCGACTACCACGAGCGGATGACCGAGCTGCACGCCGAGAAGGACCTTGTGTTCCTTGGCGAGATCCCGGCGACAGAGCTGAACTTCTTCATCTACATGGGCGAGGATATCTCCAGCCTCGAAGACCTGAAGGGCAAGCGCATCCGGGTTTTCCCGACACTTCTGCCGATGGTGCAGGCGCTGGGCGCGGAACCGATCGTCCTGCCGATGGAAGAGATCTATACCGCGCTGGAACGCGGCGCGATCGACGGCTTCATGCAAGGCCCGCTGGGGCAGGCCGAACAGTTCGGCGACCTCGTCAAGACGGTCGTGGCGCCCGGCGTCTACCGCGCAGGCTTTCCGGTGCTTATCAATGCCGACACCTGGGCCGAGATGTCGCCCGACCTGCAGGAGCGTCTGACAACCTTCCTGCGCGAGGACTTCGCGCCGCGCATGGACAACATCTGGGCAGACCCGATCGCCGCAAGCCAGGCGCTGATGGTGGAAAAAGGCTGGAAGTTCCTGACGCTGACCGGTGACGAAGGCGCGCTTTACGAAAAGACGGCGATGGATGCGGCCTGGGCCGCAACCGCGGCCACGGCCGGTGAAGAGGTCGCCGCCGAACTTCGCGCGATGCTCGACCGCTAGGCCGCAGCCTTTCCATCACTGTCAGAGCCGGGGTCCCTGCCCCGGCTCTGATGTCCGGCCATGAAGGAACCATGATGTCGAGGTCAATCGACCCGGTGCGCAAGATCTTCAGCCGTCTGAACCTGATCTGCGCGATCGCCGGAGCGGCGCTTCTTTTCGCCATCGCGACGATCGTTTGCGTCGAGGTGCTGGGGCGGGCGCTTGGCGCGCCTTCACGGCTCTGGGTGATCGAGGTCAGCGAGTACGCACTGCTTTTCGTCACCTTCCTTGGCGCGCCCTACCTGCTGGAGAAGAACCGTCATGTGGTTCTGGACCTCGTCCTGAACAGCCTGACAGGCCGGCGCCAGATGTTTGCGCAGCTTCTGAACGCGGCCATCGGGCTTTTCGTCTGCGCGGTGCTGACGGTCGTCGGCGTGCAGGTGGTGATCGAGCAATTCGCCGTCGGCGTGCGCGAGGTGACGGTCATGCGCCCGCTCAGCTGGTGGATCACCGCGGCCATGCCGCTCGGGACCGGGCTGATGGCTGTCCAGTTCGTCGATGCGATGATCCGCACCATCCGCGGCGAGGAGTCCTGAGGATGGAGTGGTACACGACGCTTGTCCTGATCCTCGGGCCGCTCTTCCTGCTGATGGCCGCGGGCCTTCCGGTGGCCTTCGCCTTCTTCGCGGTCAACCTCGTGGGCGCCTACATACTGATGGGGGGCGTGGCGGGGATCGAGCAGCTGATCCTGAACACCGTGGATTCGATCAGCAGCTTCACCCTTATCCCCATCGCTCTTTTCATGATCATGGGCGAGGCGATGTTCCAGTCGCGCATCGCCATCGACCTGATGGACACGCTCGACAAATGGTTCGGGCGGCTGCGGGGGCGGCTGGCGCTGATGGCGGTGGGCGGCGGCGTGCTGTTTTCGACGCTGACCGGCAATTCGATGGGCTCGATCGCGCTTCTGGGGTCGTCGCTGACACCAGAGATGGAACGACGCGGCTACAAGAAACCCATGTCGCTTGGTCCGATCCTCGGATCCTCGGGGCTGGCGATCATGATCCCGCCCTCGTCGCTGGCCGTGGTGCTGGGCGTCATCGCCGAGATCTCGATCGGGCAGCTGCTGATCGGCATCATCGTGCCCGGCCTGCTGATGGCCCTGCTTTACGTGGTCTACATCATCGGGCGCTGCACCGTGCACCCGCACCTTGCGCCGCCCTTCGACGTGCCGCCGGTACCGCTGTCCGAAAAGCTGAGCGCGACGGCGATCAACATCGTGCCGCTGGCCGTGGTGGTGTTTTCGGTGGTGGGCGTGATCTTTCTGGGCATCGCCACGCCCAGCGAGGCGGCGGCAACCGGCGCCTTCGCCACGCTGATCCTTGCCGCGCTGAAGCGGCGCCTGACGCCCCGGATCTTTGGCAACACCATCTTCGCCAGCGCCAACATCTCTGTCATGGTTCTTCTGATCGTATCGGGCGCAGTCACGTTCTCGCAGCTGCTCGCCTACACCGGCGCGACTTACGACATGGTCGACGCGGTGCTGTCGATGGATGTCTCCGGCGGAACCATCGTCTTCATGATGATCATGCTCGTGGTTCTCATGGGCATGTTCATGGGGCCCTTGCCGATCATGCTCATCACCCTTCCGATCTTCGTGCCGGTGGTGATCCAGCTTGGCTTTGACCCGATCTGGTTCGGCGCGATGTTCCTTGTCGCGATCGAGACCGGCGCCACCTCGCCCCCCTTCGGCGCGGCGCTCTTCGTGATGAAGGCAGTGGCGCCCAAGGGCACGACGATGGCCGACATCTACCGCGCGGCGATCCCCTTCATCATCTGTGATCTTGCGGCGATCGTGATCCTGTTCTTCTTTCCGGTGCTTGTGACGGGTCCGGTGGACCTGATGTTCCGATAGGTCGGCCCGGATGCGCCGACGCCCGAACTTCCTGGTCCTGATGACGGACCAGCAGCGCGCCGATCACCTTGGCTGCTACGGCAACACGGTGGTGCGAACCCCGAACGTCGATGCCTTGGCCGCGCGGGGGCTGCGCTTTGAGCGTTTTCATGTTTCGAACCCGATCTGCCAGCCGAACCGGGCGGCACTGGCCACTGGACAGATGACAACGGTCAACGGCTGCCGACAGAACGGGATTCCCCTGTCGCTGGACAGCACGACCTATGCCGATGTCCTGCGGGCCGAAGGCTACCGGACCGGGATCGTGGGCAAGGCGCATTTCCAGAACGTCTCTCCCATCGAGGCACGGCCGCCTGCCCATCGCGGGACCGGCGTTCCGCCGCAGTCCCCCTTTCACCGCGCACGCCGCACCCAGCGGTCCGGGCCCGACTATCAGCAGGAAATCCGCGCGCATTGGGTCGCGGACCCGGACCGCGACGTGCCCCGGCCCTACTACGGCTTCGACCACCTGTCGCTGTGCATCGGGCATGGCGACCAGGTCGAGGGGCACTATTCCCGCTGGCTGAGGGACCGGCTGAACGGCGCCGCCGACCCGCGCGGGCGCGAGGCGGCCCTGCCGGACGACGGCAACGGGACTCCGCAGATCTGGCGCACCGCCCTGCCCGAGGATCTGTACCCCACGGCCTATGTGGGAGAGGAAGCCTGCGGGTTTCTCGACAAGGACGACGACCGGCCCTTTCTGCTGGTTGCCTCCTTCCCCGATCCGCACCATCCATTCACACCGCCGGGCAAGTATTTCGACATGTATGACCCTGCGGGCATCGCCCTGCCAGAGAGCTTCGGGCACAAGACCGGCGCACGCACCGACCTGCCCGCCCACATCCAGAAAGTCTATGAGACCGGCGACGAAAGCCCCGACGCCTACTGGCCCTTCCACGCGGACGCAGAGACGACGCGCCGGATCATCGCGCTGAACTACGGGGCGATCACCATGATCGACGACTGGATCGGGCGCATCCTCGCCGCGCTCGAGCGAAGCGGAAAGGCGGACAACACCGTGGTGATCTTCATGTCCGACCACGGCGATTACATGGGCGACCACGGCACGGCTCTGAAACACGGGGTTCACACGCGGGGCCTGATCCGGGTGCCGCTGATCTGGGCCGATCCGGTTCGCGCGGGCGGCGAGTCCACCGCGATCCAGGGCAGCGCCATCGACTTTGCGCCGACGCTTCTGGCCCGCGCCGGCGTGCAGGCGCCCATCGGGATGCAGGGCCGGGACCTGCTGGCTTCCGATGCCGAGGATCTGCCCGTTCTGATCGAGGACAACGGCCTTGCCTTCGCCGACCCCTCGGGGCGCACTGCCAGCCGGACACTGGTCGACGGCGACTGGCGCATGACCGTCTTCGAGGGGTCGGAGCTGGGCGAGCTCTATGACCTGTCCAGCGACCCCCACGAGCTGACCAACCTGTGGACGGACAGCGGCGCGGCCAGGCGCAGGGCCGACATGCTGCACCGCCTTGCCGAACGGCAGATGGCGCTGCGCGATGCCTCGCTGATCCCGACGCACCAGGCTTGAGAGGACCCATGCCTCAGACGCTCGACATCCTGATCATCGGCGGCGGCATCGCCGGATGCAGCGCAGCAATTGCGCTTTCGGACCGGGGCCACCGCGTCAGGATCGTGGAACGCCAGCCCGAGTGGCGCTTTCAAAGCTCGGGCATCTTCGTCTATGCCAACGGGCTGGTCAGCATGGCCGCGCTTGGCCTGCTGGACGAGATCGTGGCCGCCGGGTTCGCCGTGGCCGAGGGACGGAACCTCTATCTCGACCATCACGGCGATCCGATCACCGAAACCCGCTATCCCACGCCCGATGCCGCCCGGATGCCCGCGATCCTGGGCATCAAGCGGGCCGAGATGCATCGCGTGATGGCCGGGCGCGTGGGCGCGCTTGGCGTGCCCATGCAGCTTGGCACGACCGTGGACGGGATCGAGCAGGACGAGGCCGGCGTGACCGTCACCCTGTCCGATGGAACATCGGCGCGATTTGACCTTGTCGTGGGCGCGGATGGCGTCCGCTCCGCGACGCGGGCGCAGATCGGGGTGGACCTGGCCCCGCGCTATACCGGCTTTGGCGTCTGGCGATCAGTGCATCTCCGGCCCCCTGACCTAACCGACAAGATCATGATGATGGGCCCCGCCAAGCGCTTTGGCATCATGCCGATCAGCGAGGACAGGCTGTACACCTTCGGCACAGTGGCCGAGCCCCGCGACGCCTATTTCCCGCCCGAGGACTGGCCCGGCCTGATGCGGTCGCGATTTGCCGAGTTCGAGGGGCCCGCGCGCGCCTTCCTGGACGGGTTGGGGCCGGACAGCGAAACGCTTTATACCGCCGTGGAAGAGGTCGTGCTGCCCCTGCCGTGGCACAGGGGGCGCGTGGTGCTGATCGGGGACGCCGCCCATGCCGCGACACCCTTCATGGGACAGGGCGGCGCGATGGCGATGCAGGATGCGGTGGTTCTGGCCGACGCGCTGTCGCGGATCGACGGGCCGGAAGAGGCGCTGACCGCCTTCGGCGAGGCGCGGCTTCCCGTCTGCCAGTTCGTGCAGGAGGTCTCTCGCAAGGTGGGCGAAGCGGGCGCCGAAGAGGTCGGGGCCGATCTTGGCCCGCGCAACGCCCGCCTGCGCGACACCGCCCAGTCGGCGGTGGACGGGTTCTACCACAGGCTAGACGGGCTGACCCGCGAGGGCGAGGCGCGGCTGCGCGCCTGACGGCGGTCCGGGGCGGCGCACCCGCCCCTCGATCTCGGTGCCGTCGGCCCGCATCCGCCCGATCCGGGCGCCTTCGGCCCAGAGCCCGCCCATGATCTCTGCCCCCGACAGGTCCAGCAGGTCGGACACCTGCGCCTCCTCCAGCGTCAGGTTGGCCATGACCAGCGCACGAAAGGCGCTGATGCTGCGCGCCCGGACCCGCGCCAGCGCAAGGACACCGCGCAGCTGCACCTCGTCCAGCACGATACGGTCCGCCGCCATGCCCTCGGCCCGCAGGTCGATGCGAAAGCGCGCGCCGGACAGGTCGCAGGGGCCCTCCACCCGCGTGTCGCGCAGCCATGCAAGGCCAAGAAACGTGGCGCCCCGCGCGGTGATCCCGCCCTTCAGATGCGCGCCCGTCAGGTCGAAGCCGCTCAGCGTCAGGCCGTCCAGCACAAGGGGTGCGTCGAGCACAAGCCCGCGCGCGTCCAGATGCTCGCCATGGCGCCAAGGGCGTTGCAGCGCCTGCGCCAGGTCGGCGGCGTCGGTCATGTAAAGACGAAGCCCCGATTGACGGGCAGCACCTGTCCCGTCAGGGCAATGGACCCCTCGCCCAGCAGGAAGGCCGCCGTCCCGACGATATCCTCGGGCGGTTGCGGTCCCGGCACGGCGCGGCCCTCTTCATAAAGCGCATGACGCGCGCGCGGCACGTAGTCGGTGCTTTCCGTGGTCAGGATGCCCGGCGCGATGGCCGTCACGCCAATGCCGTCCGGCCCCAGCTCTCGCGCCAGCGACCGGGTCATCGAGATGACCGCCCCCTTGGACGCCACGTAGGAGATCAGGTTGGGCGCGCCCCAGAGCGCCGTGTCGGAGGCCACGTTCACGATCCGGCCGGTGCCCGCCGCGCGCAGATGCGGGGCCAGCGCCCGCACCATCAGCCAGGTGCCGCGCACATTGACCTCCATCACCCGGTCAAAAGTGGCGATATCGACCGTCTCAAAGCCGATGCCGCCGATCCCCGTTGCGATGGCCCCGTTGTTCAGAAGACCATGCACCGGCCCGTCCAGCGCCGCGCCCAGCGCCGCGATGCTGTCGGGGTCGCGCAGATCGACGGCGTGGAAGACCGCGCCCAGTTCGGCGGCCACGGCCCGGCCCTCATCCTCCAGGATGTCGGCCAGGATCAGGTCGGCGCCCGCCCCCGCAAGGCCCCGCGCCAATGTCGCGCCCAATCCCCGCGCTGCGCCCGTGATCAGGACGCGCCGTCCCCCAAGGCTCATTCCGCGGCCACGTCAGAGGCGTCCTCTGCCTCGATCTGCGCCTTCGCGGCCCGGCTCAGCGCCCGCCGCAGATGCGCCACGCCGATGTCGTGCTGATAGAGCATCTCGCGCCGGCGGGCGTCGTCGGGCATGCCTTCCAGCATCACGCGGTCCTGCTCCAGCACGTTCCAGTGCCGCTCTTCCAGGCGCGCGCGATAAAGGAACCGCCAGCTTTCGCGGTCGAAGCCCTCGACCTTGCGCATCCGCCAGAAGAACACCTTGCACCGCCGCGGCCCCATCGGCGTGACGTAGCCGAGGATGCGCATGTGTCCGCCCGGTCCCGCCGCCTTGGGATAGGGAATGTCGAGATGGCAGAACATGCCGCCCTCGCCCACGGCGAATTCAACCCAGTCGAAGTTCTCGCCCACCTGCCCCACGCGGCTGACGCGGAACCCGTCGCCCCGGTCGTCAAGCTCCAGCAGGTCCTGCTTGGACCCGAAGGCCAGCGTGAAGCTTTCGGCATGAAGGTAGCAGCCGTGCATCGGATCGGCGAGGTTGTCGAGCGCGTAGCGGTAGTTCACGTCCCAGATCGCGGTGCAAAGGAACCCGGTCCAGGCCGGGTCGGACAACTCTGACGGCAGCGGCAGTTCGGGCGCCTCCTGCCCTTCCTCGACCGACATGAAGACGAAGACCGCGTCGTTGGTTTCCTGCACCTGGTAGGCGCGCAGGGCCTTGCGCCCCTCCATCGGGCAGTCGGGCATGGCGGGCACGCGCTGCACCGTCCCGGTGCCATCCACGATCACGCCGTGATAGCGGCAGCCGATCTGGCCATCATGCACCTCGCCATAACTCAGCGGCGCGCCCCGGTGCGGGCAGAAATCCTCGATACAGCGGATCTTGCCGGCCCCGTCCCGCCAGAGCACCAGCTTCTGGCCAAGCACCACGGCCCCATAGGGCCGGTCCGTGCGGATCTCGACGGATTTCGCGACCGGATACCACTGGTTCTTCAGGCCCTCGTTCACGCGGGCCTCGATACGGGTCTTCATTTCTGCGGTCATCATGACTGCCAAACTCCTCGGTTGCGGTCCGCCCTCAGGCCCCGAAGCCGTTGTCCATGTATGCGGTGTCGAGATCGGCGTTGAGCGCGCCAAGTTCGGCGGCGACGCTGTCCGCCGTCCAGTCGGTGCGGCCCGTCGATGGGGCCGCAACGCCCTTTTGCGTCAGCGCCGCGGCCACCGCCTCGGCCCCGGCGGCACCTTCCGCGTAGATCTCCATCAGCGCGTCGGCAAAGGCGTCTTCGCTGTCGCTCAACGGCCTGCCACGGCTCTGGTGCGCCAGTTCCGGGCGCCCGGCCTCGGACCGGGCCGCCGCAAGAACCGCCTTGAACGCGTCGGGCTTCGTCTGATTGTCCTGCGACATCTTCCAGCCTCACCCCTTTGCGTAGACGGCGCCATCGTCGCCCGAACAGCCGATCACTGTCCAGACCGTCGCGGCCCCTGCACCGGGGTTGCGCAGGTAATGCGCCTGCCCCGCCGGGGTCTTGACCAGATCGCGCGGCCCAAGCTCCACCACGGCCTCGTCGCCGTTGTCATCGACCCAGACGACCTCGACCGCGCCGTCGAGACACAGGAAGGCGTCCTCGACCGACCGGGTGAACGGCGCCAGACGGGCCCCCACGGGCAGGCCCCACATTTCCTTGCGGCAGGTGTCCCACCTTATCGCGCCGGGCGCATCGCCGACATAGATCTTGCGGGTAAAGCCCGCGTCGTCCCAGATCGTCGGCAATTCGTGGTGGCGCACCACGTATTCCGACATCAGCTTCTGGATCGGGTGGTCGCCCGCGCGGTCGAACTTCAGCGTCTTGCCCGGCTCTGCGCCAAAGCTGCGCGCCAGCTCGCTGGGGTGCTCCTTGGGGTGATAGTGGTAGACCGGCGGCAGCGGCTTGCCCACGTCGACCGAGATCGACATCATCACCGGCTCGACGCCGTCCACGCGGAAGCCGTGGCCGATCTCGCGGGCGTTCAGGATCATGTCCTTGGGGCCGAGGTTCACCTCGACCACCTCGCCGTCCCTTTCCCACCCGACGATCAGCGCGCCGTCGATGATGAGAAAGCTCTCCTCGATCTCGTGGCTGTGGCACGCGGCATAGCGGCCCGGCTCCTTGTAGATCAGGCTGAGCGTGAAGTTGTCCGCCTTCAGGGTCGAGGGATCGCCCACCTTGGGCGAGCCGCCGGCCCCGATATAGCGCATCTGCGCCCGGGCCAGTTCGTCGAAGCCGCTGTTCGAGGGAAACGCGTTCCAGTCGAACGCCTTTTCGGTGAAGCGGCCGGTGTGGGCGGTCAGGCGATCGGCAAGGGTCAGGCCCTTGGTGGTCTCCATGTTCATGTCGCGCTCCTGTTCTGGATATGCCGCCATCTTGCCCAAGCGGCGTTTTGCTGGGAAGATCGCGTTTTGCAGGCAAAACGAAAGGCGCGGCATGACCAACCCCGATCCCTACGTGGTGCCGGGCCTTGTGCGGGGGCTGGCCGCGCTGCAAACCTTCGGCCCGCAAACGCCCGAGCAATCGCTGGCCGACATCGCGCAGGCCCTTGGCGTCACGCGGTCAGCGGCCTTCCGCACGGTCCATACCCTGCTGAAAGAGGGCTATCTGCTGCAAGTGCAGGGCGAAGCGCGATATCGTCTGGGGCCCCAGGTCCTGGGCCTGAGCTATGGCTACCTTGCCAGCCGTGAGTTGCTCGAGGTCGCGCAGAAGCCGCTGGAGGCGCTGCGCGATTCGCTCGACTGGTCGGCGCATCTGGGCGTGCTCGACCGTCGCCATGTTCTCTACCTCATCCGCAGCCCCGCGTCGGACGGGCTGTCTTCGCTCGTCCATGTCGGCAGCCGGCTTCCCGCCGCACAGACCGCGATGGGGCGGCTTCTGCTGTGCCACAAGACAGAGCGAGAAATCCGCAAGCTGATGGCCGACCGGCCGGGCCGAGAGGCCGAGGCGGTGCTTGCCGCCTGCGCGCGCGACCGAAAGGCCGAAACCGTGGCCCATCAGGGGCAGTTCGAAAGCGGCCTGTGCAGCGTCGCGGCGCCGGTGCGCGACATGTCGGGGGCCGTCGTCGCCGCCATAAGCGCGACCAAGACAACCGGCACCATCACGCCGGACGTGACCGAAGGCGTCCTGAGTGCCGCACGCGCGATCTCCAAGGGTCTTGGCGCCACGGCCTGAGACAGCCCCGGCATGTCCGGGCGGCCTTGACCGCACGAACGCATTTTGTTTACTGGGAAACAAATATGGCGCGGAGGCCCCCATGGCGGCAGACCCAGACGACACCCTGATCCGATACGAGATGCGCGGCGACGTGGCGCTCATCACGCTGGACCGCCCGGCCAAGCGCAACGCCATCTCGGACCGCGTGATCGAGGCGCTGGACAAGGCCATCACCCGCGCCGCGTCCGAGGCCAAGGCCGCCGTCCTGCACGGCACGGGCAAGCATTTCTGCGCCGGGCTGGACCTGGCCGAGCACCGCGAAAAGCCCCTGATCGAGGCGGTCGAGGGCTCTCGCCGCTGGCACGAGGTCTTCGCCCGGATCGAGCGTGGGCGCATCCCCTACGTGGCCGCCCTGCATGGCGCGGTCGTCGGCGGCGGGTTCGAGCTTGCCGCCTCGGTCCATGTGCGGGTCGCCGACGCCACCACCTTCTTCGCCCTGCCCGAGGGTACGCGCGGCATCTTCGTGGGCGGCGGGGGATCGGTGCGGATCGCCCGGCTGATCGGGGCGGCCCGGATGGGCGACATGATGCTGACCGGCCGCGTCGTGACACCCGCCGAGATGGAACGCTGGGGCGGCGTCAGCTATCTGGCCGACGAAGGCACGGCACTTGACCGCGCGCTGGAGCTTGCCACGCGCGCCGCCGGGAACGCGGAATTCTCGAACTACGCCATCCTGAACGCCCTGCCCCGCATTCGCGACATGTCGTCAGAGGACGGCCTGTTCGCGGAATCGCTGATGTCCGCGCTGACATCCGTCACGCCCGAGGCCAAGGAACGGCTGGCCGCCTTTCTCGATCGCGGGGCGGGCAAGGTGCAGGCCCCCAAGGATGGCTGAGGCGCCCGCCGGCACCGCCGACCGGGTGCGGCTCGGCCCGTTTGCCGACGCGCTGGGCTTTCTGCTGCGGCTGGCGCAAATCGACAGCTTCGACCGCTTCTTCGCCGATCTGGGGCAGTTCGACCTGCGGCCGGGCGAAATGACCGTGATCCTGCTCTTGCAGCACAACCCCGGCGTCCGGCAGGGCGTACTGGCCGAGGCGCTGAGCATCAAGCGCGCGCATATGGCCAAGATGGTCCGCGCGCTGGGTGATGCGGGGCTGATCCGGCGCGAGGTGCCGGACGATGACCGCCGCGCGGTCGAGCTTTACCTGACCGAGGCGGGCGACACGCTGGCCCGCCGCCTGCGCCCCGCCGTCACCGCGCACGAAACGCGCCCGCCCCCCACGCTGACACCCGCCGAGGCCGCCACGCTGAAGCGGCTTCTGCGCAAGTATCTCGCCCTGACAGACCCCGAAGGGACCGCCCCATGATGAACCTCGACGATCTTGTCGCGCTCGATTTCCACACCCACGCAGAGGAGCCCTGCTGCGACCACCGCGACGACGGCTACAACGAGTTCCAGGCGGGCATGGCGGCCTATTTCAGGAACCCCGCCGGCGCCAAGGGGATGCTGCCCACCGTGCAGGACACCGCCGCCTATTACCGCGAACGCAAGATCGGCGCGGTGATTTTCCCCGTGGACGCCGAACGCGAGACCGGGTTCCGCCGCTATTCCAACGAGGAGGTCGCCCAGATCGCCGCCGAGAACGCCGACATCCTGATCCCCTTCGCCTCGATCGACCCGGCCAAGGGCAAGGCCGGCGCGCGCGAGGCGCGGCGGCTGGTGCGCGAGTTCGGGGTGAAGGGCTTCAAGTTCCACCCCACCATGCAGGGCTTTTTCCCCAACGACCGCATGGCCTACCCGGTCTATGAGGCGGTGGCAGAGGAAGGCGCCATCGCGCTCTTCCACTCGGGCCAGACGGGCGTCGGCTCGGGGATGCGGGGCGGCATGGGGATGCGGCTGAAATACTCGGACCCGATGCATGTGGACGACGTCGCGGTGGATTTCCCCGACATGCCCATCGTGCTGGCGCACCCGTCCTTTCCCTGGACGGAAAACGGGCTGGCCGTGGCCCAGCACAAGCCCAACGTCTACATCGACATGTCGGGCTGGTCGCCGAAGTATTTCCCGAAGATCTTCGTCCAGTACGCCAACACCATCCTGAAGAAGAAGATGCTCTTCGGCTCGGACTGGCCCGCGATCACGCCCGACCGCTGGCTGGCGGATTTCGAAACGCTGGACATCCGCGACGAGGTGCGCCCCCTGATCCTGAAGGACAACGCCCGGCGGATCCTGCGGATGTGACGCTCAGGCCGCCCGGGCCCGCCGCACATGCAGCCACGCCCCCAGCGCGAACAGGATGAACAACGCCTTGGCCAGCGCGTTGCCGTCGATCTCGGGGACGGACACCGCAGTGCCGGTGTAGTAGACATAGGGCGATCCCTGAAACGCCGTGTCGGTCGTCGGAATGCCGAGCAGACCGGTCGAGATATTGGGGTTGGTGGCGGCGGTCGATCCGGTTCTCACCTCGGCGGTCAAAGAGCCTGTCAGGGTATGTGCGAAGACCCTGGTGAACGTCGCGTTGCCCTCTGCCGCGAAGACCTCATCCCGGATGTCGGCGGCCAGGGCAGGATCGCCCCACCATGCGGTCTGGGCCGGATCGCTCAACGCGACACTGTTGTCCGCAAAGCTTTCGCCGGTGGGAAGCGGTTGAACGTCATAGGTGGTTCCGCCCACGACAACCAGAAGCGCATGGGCAGGAAGAACGCCGGCGACAGCGACCAAAGCGGCCATGCCAAGCGACCGAAAACGCCGCAGACCCCGCACGATACCACCCATGACGAGCACCCCCACCGTGAAGACCGTGCAACGGTCCCAAAGCGGATGCCGGGAGTCAAACCGCAGAAACAATCGCCCGGTGCTGTGGATAAGTCTGTTGCGCGGATGCCTCAGCCCAATCGCCGCTGGCGGCGGATGTGCAGCCAGACCCCCAGCGTGAACAGCACGAACAACGCCTTGAACAGCGCGTTGCCGTCGATCTCGGGGACGGCCGCGACGATGGGGACGGTATAGGCGTAGACATGAGCGGTGCTAACTATGGTCACAGATCTTGTGGCTGTGCCAACACCGCCTGTTTCAAGCGCTTGATAGAAATCTACCAGTCCGGCATTCTCTTCGTAGGCAAAGAGGATACTGTCAGAAAAGGAAGAGACATCAGGACTTCCGGGAACGGCAGCCTCATATGCCGTCGCAAAGTCCTGCGCATCCATCGCACCGCCCAGACCGTCCGGTGCCACGCCCCACCATGGCGTGCTGGCCGGATCCGTCAGGGTTCCAACATTGTCATTGAAGCTGGGATGCAGTGTGTCGTAGGCGTTTGCAAAGAACACCACGTCATAGTCCACCCCGCCTACGTTGATGACCACCGCCTGCGCGGGAAGGCCGAACAGGCCGATCAGACAAAGGGTGGCCACAAGACCCCGTCGGCACGATGCCAACACACCACTTATCCGCATAAGATCGACCTTCCCCGTCCTTTTCCCGCCAAGACAGTCCTACCCCCCCACCCACAACCGTAAACACCCTTGTTCCCCACGCGCTCGCCCGTTGTGCCCGGTGGCCCGGCTGGTATGGTGCGCGCGGGTTGAAAGGGGACGGGCATGAGCGGACTTCTGGCGCTTCTCGATGACGTGGCGGCGATCGCCAAGGTGGCGGCGGCCTCTGTCGACGACGTGGTGGGACAGGCGGTCAAGGCCAGTTCCAAGGCCGCCGGCGCGGTGATCGACGATGCCGCGGTCACGCCGAAATACGTCCACGGCTTTTCCGCCGACCGCGAGTTGCCCATCGTCTGGAAGATCGCGCGCGGCTCGCTCTTCAACAAGCTGGTGATCCTGCTGCCCGTGGCGCTGGCCCTGTCGGCCTTCGCCCCCTGGGCGATCTGGCCGCTTCTGATGCTGGGCGGGTTCTACCTGTGCTTCGAGGGGGCGGAAAAGGTCTGGCACGTGCTGAACCCGCACGATCACCACGCCGAGGACCTGGTGAAGGAAAAGATGGCCGACGCGCACCTCGAAGAGAAGAAGGTGAAGGGCGCGATCAAGACCGATTTCATCCTGTCCGCCGAGATCATGACGATCACGCTTTCGGCCCTGCCAGAGGAGCTGCCGTTCTGGATGGTGGCCTCGGCGCTGGCGGTGGCGGGCGTCATCATCACGGTGGCCGTCTACGGCGCGGTGGCGCTGATCGTGAAGGCCGACGACGTGGGCCTGCACATGGCGGCGGAGGGGCGGCTGGCCCTGACCCGGCGGCTGGGCGAGGGGATCGTGCGCGGGATGCCCTATTTCCTGAAGCTTCTGGTGATCGTGGGCACGGCGGCGATGATCTGGGTCGGCGGCGCGATCCTTGTCCATGCGCTCTACGAGATGGGGGTCAAGCCGCCCTACCAGACCATCCACGACATCGCGGCGTCGGTGGGCGCCGGGAACGGCGCGGTGGAATGGCTGGTGACCGCGGGCCTCGACGGAGTGATCGGGCTGGCGGTCGGATTTCTGCTCATCCCGGTGGTGGGCAAGGTCATCGCCCCGCTGGCCGGTCTGTTCTCGCGCAAGGCATAGCGCAAGGCATATCGCGCGGGGGGCATGGCGCGGCGCCCGCAATCGGCTATGCTGCCGCCAGACGCCATGCCAGGGGAGGACCGGATATGAGCCTGCAGGGCCTGCACCACGTCGCCTATCGCTGCCGCGACGCCAAGGAGACGACCGAGTTCTACCGAGACGTCATCGGGCTGGAGTTCGAGATCGCGGTGGCAGAGAACAAGGTGCCCTCGACCGGGGAATGGTCGCCGCACATCCACATCTTCTTTCGCATGGGCGACGGCAGCTACATCGCCTTTTTCGAGGTGCCCGAAAGCCCCGACATGACGATGGACCCCAACACGCCGGACTGGGTGCAGCACCTGGCCCTGCGGGTGAACACGAAGGACGACCTGATGGCCATGAAGGCCCGGCTGGAGGCGCATGGCATCGACGTGGTCGGGCCGACCGACCACAAGATCTGCCAGTCGATCTATTTCTTCGACCCCAGCGGCCACCGGATGGAAGCGGCCTGGGACAGCTCTACCCCCGAACTGGTCGAGAGCCTGCGCGCCCGCGCCGACGCGGTGCTGGAGGAATGGTCGCGCACCAAGCGCGCGCCGGACGTCGACCCGCTGCATGCCTGACGCGGGCTTTGACCGCGTCCCGCTGATCGTCAGCTTCGAGGAGCGGGCGGCGTTCTCCGAGACCTACGGCTTCGTCGGCTCGCAGGGACGCGTGTTCCTCGAAGGCCAGCTTCTGCGCCCCGACGCGCCGTCGGACACGGCGCTGCTGGTGATGCACCCGGCGTCGACGCTGACGCTGATGCCCTTGCCTGCCGCGCTGGCGGCGGCGGGGCATCACGTGATCTGCTGTGCCTCGCGCTACGCCCGCAACGACACGGCGCTGATCATGGAAAAGGTCGCGGCCGACCTCGGCGCCTATGTCCGCCACGCCAAAGAGGTTCTGGGATACGCCCGCGTCGTCGTCATGGGCTGGTCGGGCGGCGGGGCGCTGGCGCTGTTCTACCAGTCGCAGGCCGAGGCCCCGACGCTGACCGACACCCCAGCGGGCGATCCCTACGACCTGACGGCGGCGGGGCTGATCCCGGCGGATGCGGTCACCTTCATCGCGGCGCACACCGGGCGGGCGCGCATCCTGTCGGAATGGATCGACCCCTCGGTCCTGGACGAGGACGACCCGGACCGGCGCGACCCTTCGCTCGACCTCTACGGCCCGGATGCACCGCGCCCGCCCTATGACGCGGCGTTCCTCGACCGGTTCCGCGCCGCGCAGGCCGCGCGCGTCGCGCGCATCACCGAACGGGTGGACGCCACGCTCTCCACCTTGCGCGCGCGCGGCGGGGCCGAGGTGGAGCGTCCCTTCATCGTCCACCGCACGCTGGCCGACCCCCGGTTCCTCGACCCCACGATCGACGCCAACGGGCGCGCGGCGGGCACCTGTTACCTCGGCGTGCCCGAGACGGTGAACTCGGGGCCCGTGGGGATGGCACGCTTCACCACGCTGCGGGCATGGCTCAGCCAGTGGTCGCCGCGCAGCCGGGCCGATGCGGTGGCCTGTGCCGCGCGGGTGTCGGCACCCCTTCTGGTGGTGGAAAACGGCGCGGACGACGCGGTGCCGCCCAGCCATCCGGCAGAGGTCTTTGCCGTCGCCGCCTCGGCCGACCGGACCTATGAGAAGATCGAGGGCGCAAGCCACTATTACCGGGGCCAGCCCGCGCATCTGGCGCAGGCGGTGCGGCTTCTGTCGGACTGGCTGGCAGCACGCGGGCTGGGACCGGGCTGAGCGACGTCAGAGTTGCAGGCGCGGCACCTGTGCTGCGTCGAGCATCAGTTCGATCACCAGCGGGCGTGTGCGTGCGGCGATGGCGGCCTCGGCGGCCTCCAGCCCCTCGGGTCCCGTGACGCGCACCGCCTCGCAGCCCAGCGCGCGGGCGGCCTCGGCCAGCGGCGGCCAGCTGAAGGTGGAAATCGCCGGGTCCATCTGCCGGTCGGTCATCTGGACGTATTCCGCGCCATAGGCCTGATCGTTGCAGATGACCACGATCAGGTCCAGCGCCTCGCGCACCGCCGTCGTCAGGTCCGTCAGCCCCTGCAACATGAAGCCCCCGTCGCCGGTGACCAGCAGCGTCGGCTGGCCGGGGCGCGCGACGGCGGCGCCGATGGCGTGGCCCATCCCCATGCCGATGGACCCGGCCGAGACGGTCAGCACCATGTCCTCGGGCCGCGTCACCCCGATCCGGGTCCAGGCCGCGCCCATGAAGCGCCCGCCATCGGTGACGAAGACACGGCTCGCAGGCACCGCGCGGTCGATGCGGATCAGCGCCTCGGTCAGGTCCACGGTGCCCGGCGCGACGGCGGGCGGCGGCACGGGGTGCGGGGCGCGCAGCGCGGCGGGGTCCAGCGTGTCGGTAGAGCGCGACGAGGGGATCTCGGCCGCGTCCAGCCAGTGCGACAGCCGCTCGGCCACCAGCGCCGGGTCGCCCAGAAGCGCCGCGTCGGGCGCCCGGCGGCGACCCAGTTGCAGCGGGTCGGCATCGACCTGCACCAGCCGCTTGCCCTGCACATAGGCACCGCGCCCGGTGGTGAAGCGGTTCAGCCCGGCACCGAAAGAGACGATGCAATCGGCGGCCCCGATCGCCTCTGCCGCCGCCGGGGTCGACAGGGTGCCGCAGACGCCAAGGTTGTAGGGGTGCCCGGCAAAAAGGGCCGAGCCCTTGAGACTGGTGGCCAGCGGCGCGCCGATCCGGTCGGCCAGCCGCACCAGCGCGTCGCGCGCGTGCAGCGCCCCGCGCCCGGCCAGCACCAGCGGGCGGCGGGCGGCGGCGATAATGCCCACCGCATCCTCCAGCGGCCCCTCGTCGGCCGGCAGGACGGGCGTGGGCGGCAGCGCGCGCGGCGGCGGGGACACCGCCGTCTGCTCCCACATGAACTCCACCGGCATGTTCAGCATCACCGGGCGGCGCTCGGCCCGGGCGCGGCGAAAGGCGGTGTGCAGGTCCTCGCAGGCGGTCGCCGGACCGCGCAGCTGGACGAATCCGACGCCCAGCGTCTCGGCCAGCATCCGCTGCGGCACGGCCTGCGGGTGGTTCGGGTCGCGCGCGGGCGTGTCGCCGGCCAGCAGGACCAGCGGCAGGGTCGATTTCACCCCCGCCACCAGCGAGGTCAGCGCGTTCGTCACCGCCGGCCCGTGGGTGATCGTCACCGCCGCAACGCCGCGCGTGGCGTCGGCATGGCCAAGGCCCATCTGCACCGCCGCGGCCTCATGCGTGGCGGGCACGAAGCGCCCGCCCTGGCCCCGCACGAAGGCATCGGCGAGAAACAGGTTCGCGTCGCCCAACAGGCCGAAGAGCGTGCCGACGCCCTGCGCCTTCAATCCTGCGGCCAGCGCCGCATGAACCGTGGTCGAAGGCCCCGCGCTCACCCGCGCCTCAGCCGCGCTTGCCGCCGGTCTCGGCCGGGCCCGAGGCGACGACGGGATGGCGCAACGTGCCGATGCCCTGCACCCCGCATTCGATCACGTCGCCGGGCCACAGCCATTCCTGCGGGTCGCGGCCCGCGCCCACGCCCTCGGGCGTGCCGGTGGCGATGATGTCGCCCGGCTCCAGCGTGATGCCCTGGCTGAGGTCCGAGATCAGCGCGGGGATCTTGAAATACATGTGCCGGGTGTTCGAGTTCTGCTTTTCCACCCCGTTCACCGTCAGCCACAGGTCCAGCCCGTGCGGGTCCGCAACCTCGTCCGCCGTCACGATGCAGGGCCCGAAAGGCGCATAGCTGTCCATCCCCTTGGAATAGATCCACTGGCCCGAGCGGCGGTTGTCGCGGGCCGAGATGTCGATCATCACCGAGTAGCCGAAGACATGCGCCATCGCGTCGGCCTCGGCCACGCGGGTGGCGCGGGCGCCCACGATCACGGCAAGCTCGACCTCCCAGTCCAGCTGCTGCGTGATGGCGGCGTTGTGCTGCACCGGGTCGCCGGGGCCGATCACCGTGGTAGGCGGCTTGGAAAAGATCACCGGCTGCGGCGGCATCCCCTTGGCCGTGTCCAGCGACCGCGCGCTTTCCTCGACATGCTCGGCATAGTTCAGCCCGATGCCGAAGATGTTCTTGCGCGGCTGGGGGATCGGCGCCAGCAGCGTGACATTGGCCAGCGGGCGCGCCACGCCCATCGGCCAGGCGCCGTCCTGGTCGGCAAGCGCCGCCTGCACCAGCCGCACGCCCGCGTGGCCAAGGTCGATCAGGTCCAGCATCCGTTCGGGCAGGGGCGCGCCGGTGGCCTCACCCAGTGCGCCGGTGTCGATCACCAGGTCGTCAAGGATCACACCCAGCCGGGCCGGGCCCTCGACGCCCGCGCGGAAGGTCACAAGCTTCATCTGTCTCTCCTCAAGCGGCGACGGGCTGGTGCCCGCCATTGTCTCCGAACGCCTCTTCCCGGTAGAGCCCGAGCGCCCGCATCACCGGCAGATCGCTCAGGCAGAAAAGACAGGCGTCCTCGGTATCGGACGCATTGACGTGTTCGTGCCAGGCCCAGCTTGGCACGCAGAAGATATCGCGTTCGGACCAGTCGAACCGCTGGCCGTTGACCACGGAATGCCCCGACCCCTTGCAGACCTGATAAAGGTAGCTGCCGGTGTGGCGGTGCGCGCGCGTCTTCTCGCCGGGCCGCAGCATCTGCATCGACGCACCCAGCGTCTGCATCACGGGGCCGTTCGTGACAGGGTTGACGTATTCCATCAGAACCCCGTCAAAGGGCGATCCGTCCGAGGCCCCGGCAAGATTGAACAGCGCCTCGTAGGTGCGGTCCCATTCGTACTTGAACATCGGGCTGTAGCCCTTGTCCCACGCCCCGCCACCCGGCGTCAGGCCGGGGTTGCCCCAGGTCTTGGTCATGTCGTCCACCGGGTAGGCGACGGCCTGCGTCAGGTCGGGGTGAACCTCGTAGAAATTCGCCTCCATCGCGTTGACAAACGGGATGTCCAGCCCGTCCTGCCAGATGCAGGGGGTGCCCGTGGCCTCTACCGCGTGCTCGTGCCATGTGCCGTTGGGGGTCAGGACGAAATCATTGGCGCCCAGCGTCATCTTGTGGCCGTCGACCACCGTATAGGCGCCCTGCCCTTCCATGATGAACCGGATCGCGCTGGCGGAATGGCGGTGCGCGCTGGCCGCTTCGCCGGGGTGCATCACCTGAAGTCCCGCATAGATCCAGCCCACCGCCGCGGCCACGTCCGACCGTCCGGGGTTGTCGAGGTAGATCACACGCCGCCCCGCCTTTTCCGGCGTCACCAGATCGACAGACCGCAGCACGTCGGCGCGCAGGCCTGCATAGCGCCAGATCATCGGCACGCTGGCCGACCGCGGCTCCCACGGCTCGATCTTGTTGGCCACGGTCCACAGCGCGCCCGCACCCTTCTTCTGAAGGTCGTCGTAATAGGCCAGAAGTTCGGGCGTGTCCTCGACGTTGGCGCGTCCGGCAACGTCCTCGTTGTACTGGTCATGTCGCGACATCGCGTCCCCCTGATTTGAGCTCGCGCAGGATGGGCCGAAAGCCGGGGCGAGTAAAGGTGCCCATACCCTGCGGCAAGGTGAGCGTCGCCGCGGCTTGAAGCTTTACCCGATGCCTCAAATCCGTATGTTGCGCTGCAACACATTGAGCCCCCGAGTGGATTCCCGCATTGGCATTCTTGCAGTCTATCGACCGGACCGTCTTGCACGCCGCTTTCGTTGGCCTTCTGATCGGCCTACTGTCGTTGATCGTCACCACCTCCTATGTCAGCGTGATCTTTTCCGGCCCGTTGGAGCCGCACAGACCGATCGGCCTGTCGATGGCGTTGTTCGGGTCGGTCCTCTACGGGCTGGCGGGCGCCTACGGCAGCAGCGTGCAAGGCGTCTGGTGGGGCAACCAGTCGGCCCCGGTGGTCATGACCTCCGTGGGTGTCTCTGCCCTGCTGGCGACAATGGCCGGGGCAAACGACGCCACGGTGTTTGCGACTGTCGTGCTCTTCATCATGGTGGCAACCTTCCTGTCGGGTCTGGTGATCTTCCTGCTGGGCCGCGCCCGGCTGGGCCCCAGCGCCAAGTTCATCCCCTATCCCGTGGTCGGCGGCTTTCTGGCCGCGACCGGCGTCTACCTTCTGATCCGCGGCGCGGGACTGGCGGTGCCGGGTGGTGCCGATGGGACAGAGCTTCTGGACGCCGATGCCGCGCGCCACTGGGGGCCCTACATGGCAGGGGGGCTGGCGCTGTCGCTTATCGCGCAACGCACCTCGCACGCCTTCGCGCTGGCCCTCGGCATCGCCCTCGCGGCGGGCGGCTTCTTTGCCTATGTCGCGCTTTCCGACATGACGGTGGCCCGCGCGATGGAGACGGGTCTCTTGCTGGGGGCCAGCCCCGCGGGCATCGGCGGGCTGGCGGCGGGCGACCTGCCGCAGTTGGGCGCGGCGGATCTGTCGGCCATCGCCGAGAAGGCGACGACGCTTCTGGCGCTGGCCGGGCTCTCGGTGCTGGCCCTCGTGATGAACATCAGCGGCATAGAGCTTCAGATCCGCAATGCCTTCAACCTGAACCGCGAGTTCCGGGCCGCCGGGCTGGCCAACATGCTTGGCGCTGCGGGCGGGGCATATGTGGGCTTTCACTCGGCCTCGATGTCCCAGGTGTCGCACAGCCTGCTGCCCGCCCCGCGGACCGCCACGAACATTGCGGCCGTCGGCATTGTCGGCCTTGCGTTTCTCGGCGCACTGGGCGCCATCGCCTACCTGCCGGTCGGGCTTTTCGCGCTCGTGCTCTGCATGTTGGGGTTCGAGCTTATGTGGCGCTGGCTGGTGCAGGCCTGGCGCGAGATGCCGCGCAGCGATTACGCGATCATCCTCGTGATCCTGACGATCACGTTGGCCTTCGATTTCGTCACCGCGGTCCTGGCAGGGATCGTGATCGCCTCGCTGCTGTTCACCGCCGCCTATTCCCGGATCAACGTCATCCGAAACCGCGTCACCGCGCGGCTGCGCCAGTCGCCCACCGAACGGCCCGACACCGACACCGCCATTCTGGCCCGGCACGGCGATCAGACCGTGGTGCTGGAGCTTCAGGGTTACCTTTTCTTCGGCTCAGCGAACACGCTGTACGAGACGGTCGCGGCAGAACTGAAGGGCCGCACGACCCCCCTCAGCAACCTGATCCTCGACTTCCGGCGCGTGCAGGGCGTGGATGTCTCGACGGCCTTCGTGATGGGGCGCATTGCCGACATGGTGCGACGCGAGCGGGCCAACGTCCTGTTCTCCGCCCTGTCCGGCACCGTGGCGGACCGGCTGTCTGCGGCCGGCGTGCTGTCGGCGGTGGATACACACCGCACGCTTGCCGACGCTTTGGGCGCGGTCGAGGACCGGCTGCTGAACGACCTCAGCATGGGACGCACTCCCGACGCCACGCCGACCACCGGTTTTGGCGGCCTGCTTGCACGCGCCACGGAGCTTGACCTGCCCATGGTCGCAGAATGGCGAACCCTCGCCGCCGGCGAGACCCTGTTCCACCAGGGCGACAACGGCCACAGCCTGGCCTACCTGGAAAGCGGGCGGCTGTCGGCCTGGGTGCGCGGACCCACCGGATCCAGTGCGCGGGTGGCCAGTTTCCAGCCCGGCGCCGTGGTGGGCGAGATCGCCTTTTCAAACGACTCGGTGCGCACCGCCTCGGTGGTGGCCGACGCGCCATGCCGGATCGCGGTCATCACGCGCATGTCGCTGGACGAGGCAGCGCGCACACACCCCGAGATCGCGGCGGAATTCCACGCGCTCCTCGCGCGGCTGTTGTCGGACCGGCTGGGCCGGACCACCGCGCTTCTACATGCCCTGGACCGCTAGCGCCGCCGCCCCGCGTCAGGCCGCGGGCGGCAAGACCGCCACATCCTCGTCCACGGCCAGCGTGGCCAGCACATCGCCGCCCGCGTCCAGCATCTCGTAGATCACCAGCGCGTTGCCCTCCGCATCCGTGACCGGCGCGTGCGTGGTGCTTTCCCGGAAACCGCCTTGGCTGACCAGCACCAGCGTATCGCCCGCCTCGCCATAGACCGTCAGGCTGTCGCCCAGGGCGGCGCCCAGCAGCCCCTCCAATTCCGTGTCGGGCGTGTCCGACAGCGATTGCACGAACGTCGCGTCCAGTGTCAGCGTGTTCGCCTCGCCGTTGGCCATGTCGATCGCCTCGATCCCGCTCAGCGCGTGGGCGCCGCCGCCAAGGTCGATCAGGTCGCCCGCAAAGTCGAAGGCCAGCACGTCGCGCCCGGCACCGCCTGCGATGGCATCGCCTGTCCCGGTGATCGTCTCGCCCACGGTGATCTTGTCGTCGCCCGCGCCCGCATCCACCGTCTCGTCGCCCGTGCCAACGTCGATGTCGTCGTCGCCGGCATAGCCGAACACCATGTCGTTGCCCGAACCGGCAGAGATCGTATCGCCCGCATCGCTGCCGAACAGCAGGTCGCTTTCGTCACCGCCCGCGATGTCCTGCGCCACGTCGGCCTTGCCGATCCGCGCCGTCGACACCAGCGTCACGTCCGTCTCCCCGTCGCCGTCGATATCGAACCCGGCGGTGGCGACGAAATCGTTCTGCCCGCCCAGCACATCCTCCAGCCCGTCGATCTCGGCCATCGGCAGGTCATAGCTCAGCCCGTCTTCGGACTGGGTCACAGGCCCGTCCACGCCGGAAAAGACGACCCCCTCGTCCACCCCGTCCGCCGTCAGCGACAGGCTGAACTCGGTCAGTGCCGCGTTGAAAAGCGGCGTGTCCTGAACAGCCGCTGTCAGGTCCGCGGTGGTCGCCGCCGAGCGCACGTCGTCACCCGGTTCCAGCACGCTGTCGATCTCGATCAGATTGGCCTCGTCCACGTTCGAACCGATCGCGAAGGTGTAGATCGACAGGTTGTCGATCGCGGCCGTCAGACTGTCCAGTTCCGTCTGGTAGCTTGACGTCGGGTTCCCGTCCGTAACGAAGTAAAGGTAGTCTATCCCGCCGTCATTCTGGGTCAGGAACTGTGCCTCTGCCTCGGCAAAGGTATCCGCCCAATCGGTGCCGCCGCCGGTAAACGGAATCGCCTCGACCGCGTCGTGAAGGTTCGACTCGCCCGTCACCGGGTCATAGGTCAGGTCGGTGAATTCGATCACCGTCACCGCATCCGAGGCGAAGCGGATGATGGACACCTGCACATCCGCGCCCTCGACCCCGTCGAACTGCTCGGCCAGAACGTCCAGCGCATCCGCGACGTTCTGCAACATCACGTCCCAGTTGGACGACCCGATGCTGCCAGAGGCATCCAGCGCGAAGACGATGTTGATCGGCGTGACGCCGGCCCCGCTCAGCCCGATATCGACGTTGCCGGCCGGCGTGTCGGGCGTGGCTTCGGTCGCGATATCCAGTGTCAGGCCCTCTGCCCCCGGCGTTTCCGACCCGTCGTCGCCGACCTCGACCGTGACCGTCGCGGTGCTGGTGGCGTCCCCGTCCGTGACCTCGACCTCGAAACTGTCCACCCCGATGAACCCCTCGTCCGGGGTATAGCTGTAGGTGCCATCGGGGTTCACCGCCACGTTGCCGTTGCCGGTCGTACCGCTGCCCACCAGCGCAAAGCTCAGATCGCCCTGCGCGTTGTCGATATCGGTCGCGGTCAGCGTGCCGTCCAGCGTGTCCCCGGAATTGACCTCTTCGGTCACGTCGGCGATCTCGGGGGCATCGTTCACCCCATTGATGGTGATGGTCACCGTCGCCTCGGATGTCCCGCCGTTCCCGTCCGAGATCTCGTAGGTAAAGCTCTCCTGCGCCGTTTCCGGGGGCGCCAGATGTTCATAGGCGCCGCCGGGATCGAAGGCGAAGCTGCCGTCGGCGTTCAGCGTCAGGGTCGCACCCGAATTCAGCGTCGCCGTATCGCCGGGCGCGAAGTCCTGCGGCACCTCGTCCACCGAAACGGAAAAGCCGGTGACCGCCAGGGCGTCGCTTGCGTCAACATCCGTATCGTTGCCCAGCACGTTGCCGATCAGCGCCGTGTCCTCGCTGGTCGCCGGGGTGTCGTCGTTCGCCGCGGGATCGTCGTTCACCCCGGTGATCTCGATGGTCGTGCTCTGCGCCACACGCTCATCGCCCGAGACCACGTCGAACGTCACCTCGAAAACCGCGGATTCGCCCGCGGCCAGACTGTCGTAATTCGCGGTATCGACGGTCAGCGTGCTGCCCTGCACCAGGAACGCAACCTGCGTGCTGTCGCTGCCCGGCGCCACCGCCACCTGGACGGAATCCGGGTCGATCGCCGGCACGTCGGGCGCATCCGCGTCGCTGGCCGTCAGAACGTCATTCAGGTCGAAAACCACGTTAGACAGGACACCGGCGTCCCCCTCCGGCACCGGCGCGAAGTCTTCTGTGGACACCTGGACCGGGTCGTTCACCCCGGTGATCGTGATGGTGACGGAGGCCGTGCTCGTTCCGCCGTTGCCGTCCGAGATCTCGTAGCTGAAGCTCTCCTGCGCCTCGTCGCCCGCGCCCAGGCCCTCGAAGGCGCCGTTCGGGTCGAAGTCGTAGGTCCCGTCCGCGGCCACCGTCAGCGTCGCGCCAGAGGCCAGCTCGATCAGGCTGCCCGCCGCGTGGTCCGTCGGCTCGCCATCGACGTCGGTCGTGACGCTGGTCACCGAGAGCGCGTCCTCCTCGGCATCCGTGTCATTGCCCAGCAGCGCACCGGCCAGCGCGCTGTCCTCGTCGGTCGTGGCCGTGTCGTCGCCCGCCACCGGGGCGTCGTTCACGCCGGTGACGGTGATCGTCACGCTCGCCGTGCTCGTCCCGCCGTTGCCGTCCGAGATCTCGTAGCTGAAGCTCTCCTGCGCCTCGTCGCCCGCGCCCAGGCCCTCGAAGGCGCCGTTCGGGTCGAAGTCGTAGGTCCCGTCCGCGTTCACCGTCAGCGTGGCCCCCGAGGCCAGCTCGATCAGGCTGCCCGCCGCATGGTCCGTGGGCTCGCCATCGACGTCGGTCGTGACGCTGGTCACCGAGAGCGCGTCCTCCTCGGCATCCGTGTCATTGCCCAGCAGCGCACCGGCCAGCGCGCTGTCCTCGTCGGTCGTGGCCGCGTCGTCGCCCGCCACCGGGGCGTCGTTCACGCCGGTGACGGTGATCGTCACGCTCGCCGTGCTCGTTCCGCCGTTGCCGTCCGAGATCTCGTAGCTGAAGCTCTCCTGCGCCTCGTCGCCCGCGCCCAGGCCCTCGAAGGCGCCGTTCGGGTCGAAGTCGTAGGTCCCGTCCGCGTTCACCGTCAGCGTGGCCCCCGAGGCCAGCTCGATCAGGCTGCCCGCCGCGTGGTCCGTCGGCTCGCCGTCCACCTCGACGCGCACCGAGGTGACGCTCAGCGCGTCCTCCTCGGCATCCGTGTCGTTGCCCAGCAGCGCACCGGCCAGCGCGCTGTCCTCGTCGGTCGTGGCCGTGTCGTCGCCCGCCACCGGGGCGTCGTTCACGCCGGTGACGGTGATCGTCACGCTCGCCGTGCTCGTCCCGCCGTTGCCGTCCGAGATCTCGTAGCTGAAGCTCTCCTGCGCCTCGTCGCCCGCGCCCAGGCCCTCGAAGGCGCCGTTCGGGTCGAAGTCGTAGGTCCCGTCCGCGTTCACCGTCAGCGTGGCCCCCGAGGCCAGCTCGATCAGGCTGCCCGCCGCATGGTCCGTGGGCTCGCCATCGACGTCGGTCGTGACGCTGGTCACCGAGAGCGCGTCCTCCTCGGCATCCGTGTCATTGCCCAGCAGCGCACCGGCCAGCGCGCTGTCCTCGTCGGTCGTGGCCGCGTCGTCGCCCGCCACCGGGGCGTCGTTCACGCCGGTGACGGTGATCGTCACGCTCGCCGTGCTCGTTCCGCCGTTGCCGTCCGAGATCTCGTAGCTGAACGTCTCCTGCGCCTCGTCGCCCGCGCCCAGGCCCTCGAAGGCGCCGTTCGGGTCGAAGTCGTAGGTCCCGTCCGCGTTCACCGTCAGCGTGGCCCCCGAGGCCAGCTCGATCAGGCTGCCCGCCGCGTGGTCCGTCGGCTCGCCATCGACGTCGGTCGTGACGCTGGTCACCGAGAGCGCGTCCTCCTCCACGTCCGTGTCATTGCCCAGCAGCGCACCGGCCAGCGCGCTGTCCTCGTCGGTCGTGGCCGCGTCGTCGCCCGCCACCGGGGCGTCGTTCACGCCGGTGACGGTGATCGTCACGCTCGCCGTCGAGGTCCCGCCGTTGCCGTCCGAGATCTCGTAGCTGAACGTCTCCTGCGCCTCGTCGCCCGCGCCCAGGCCCTCGAAGGCGCCGTTCGGGTCGAAGTCGTAGGTCCCGTCCGCGTTCACCGTCAGCGTGGCCCCCGAGGCCAGCTCGATCAGGCTGCCCGCCGCGTGGTCCGTCGGCTCGCCATCGACGTCGGTCGTGACGCTGGTCACCGAGAGCGCGTCCTCCTCCACGTCCGTGTCATTGCCCAGCAGCGCACCGGCCAGCGCGCTGTCCTCGTCGGTCGTGGCCGCGTCGTCGCCCGCCACCGGGGCGTCGTTCACGCCGGTGACGGTGATCGTCACGCTCGCCGTCGAGGTCCCGCCGTTGCCGTCCGAGATCTCGTAGCTGAACGTCTCCTGCGCCTCGTCGCCCGCGCCCAGGCCCTCGAAGGCGCCGTTCGGGTCGAAGTCGTAGGTCCCGTCCGCGTTCACCGTCAGCGTGGCCCCCGAGGCCAGCTCGATCAGGCTGCCCGCCGCGTGGTCCGTCGGCTCGCCATCGACGTCGGTCGTGACGCTGGTCACCGAGAGCGCGTCCTCCTCCACGTCCGTGTCGTTGCCCAGCAGCGCACCGGCCAGCGCGCTGTCCTCGTCGGTCGTGGCCGTGTCGTCGCCCGCCACCGGGGCGTCGTTCACGCCGGTGACGGTGATCGTCACGCTCGCCGTGCTCGTCCCGCCGTTGCCGTCCGAGATCTCGTAGCTGAAGCTCTCCTGCGCCTCGTCGCCCGCGCCCAGGCCCTCGAAGGCGCCGTTCGGGTCGAAGTCGTAGGTCCCGTCCGCGTTCACCGTCAGCGTGGCCCCCGAGGCCAGCTCGATCAGGCTGCCCGCCGCATGGTCCGTGGGCTCGCCATCGACGTCGGTCGTGACGCTGGTCACCGAGAGCGCGTCCTCCTCGGCATCCGTGTCATTGCCCAGCAGCGCACCGGCCAGCGCGCTGTCCTCGTCGGTCGTGGCCGCGTCGTCGCCCGCCACCGGGGCGTCGTTCACGCCGGTGACGGTGATCGTCACGCTCGCCGTGCTCGTTCCGCCGTTGCCGTCCGAGATCTCGTAGCTGAACGTCTCCTGCGCCTCGTCGCCCGCGCCCAGGCCCTCGAAGGCGCCGTTCGGGTCGAAGTCGTAGGTCCCGTCCGCGTTCACCGTCAGCGTGGCCCCCGAGGCCAGCTCGATCAGGCTGCCCGCCGCGTGGTCCGTCGGCTCGCCATCGACGTCGGTCGTGACGCTGGTCACCGAGAGCGCGTCCTCCTCCACGTCCGTGTCATTGCCCAGCAGCGCACCGGCCAGCGCGCTGTCCTCGTCGGTCGTGGCCGCGTCGTCGCCCGCCACCGGGGCGTCGTTCACGCCGGTGACGGTGATCGTCACGCTCGCCGTCGAGGTCCCGCCGTTGCCGTCCGAGATCTCGTAGCTGAACGTCTCCTGCGCCTCGTCGCCCGCGCCCAGGCCCTCGAAGGCGCCGTTCGGGTCGAAGTCGTAGGTCCCGTCCGCGTTCACCGTCAGCGTGGCCCCCGAGGCCAGCTCGATCAGGCTGCCCGCCGCGTGGTCCGTCGGCTCGCCATCGACGTCGGTCGTGACGCTGGTCACCGAGAGCGCGTCCTCCTCCACGTCCGTGTCGTTGCCCAGCAGCGCACCGGCCAGCGCGCTGTCCTCGTCGGTCGTGGCCGTGTCGCCGCCCGCCACCGGGGCGTCGTTCACGCCGGTGACGGTCACGCTGACGGTCCCCGTGGTGCTGGCGCCGCCCCCATCGGTGACGCTGACCCCGACGGTCACCGTGCGGGTTTCGCCCGCGCCGAGGTCGTCGAACCCGCCCCCGGGCGTGAAGGTCAGAACGCTGCCCTCCAGCGTGAACGACCCGCCCTCGGCTGCCGTGCCCTCTGTCACCAGTGCATAGTCGAAGTCGCCCGGATCGTCATCCGCATCGGGGTCGCTGACCAGCGTGGCAAGGTCCAGCGTGGCGGGCCCGTCCTGCGTGGCGTCCAGCGTGCCTTCCTCGAAGGTCGGTGCGTCGTTCACGCCCGCGACCTCCAGCGTCACGGTCCCTGTCGCGGTGTTCCCGGCGGCATCGGTCACGCTGAAGGTAAAGCTGTCCGTGCCCTCGAAATCCGGATCGGGAATATAGACGAACGAGCCGTCCTGAAGCACCACAACCGTGCCGTTCTCGGCCCCCGTGACAAGACCGTAGGCCAGATCGTCGCCATCTGCATCGGTGGCCGTCAGCGTGCCGGCCAGCCGGGTGTCCTCGGTCGCGTCCAGACTGGCGTCGTCCGGCACCGGCGCGGCGTCGGGGGCGGCGTCGGGGGCCGGGACCTCGTCCTCGGGGACAGGGGCCACGGGGTCGTCCGGCGTGGTGCCGCCGTCGCCGGCGGGCGGCGGGGTTCCGCCGGTGTCACCCGCGTCCAGATCCTCGCCCGCGCCGGTGTCAAACGGCGTGCCGGTCTCGGGGTCGACCTCGTCTTCGGCGGTGGCGCTGCCCAGCTCGACAAAGGTCTCACCCGCGTCCACCCGCTGCACCGCCAGCGCGAAGGCGGCGGCGGCATCGGCCAGGATTTCTTCGTCGCTGGCAAGGTCATCGACGGTGCGCTCGATCTCGATGGGCTCGGCCCCGCCGGGAGGCTCGATGATCCACGCGCTGTCGGTGTCCTCGATCGTGGCGATCAGGTTGCCGTTGAGATCGCGCAATTCGATCGTCCCGATGCCGCCGTCCGGATCGACGTTAAGCGAGACCTCGACCGTGGTGACGCCATTCACTGTCTGGATATCGACCAGCACGGTCGTGCCGCGAATGCCCATCGTGGCGGCGGGCGTGGTCACCTCCATTCCGCCGGTCTTGGCAACCTGCCCGGCGATGAAGACGAAACTGCCCTCGATCAGGTTGAAGGCGCCGCTGTTGCCCTCGGTGGCGTTGGGGTCGTAGATCAGCTCGTCCAGCAGCATCCGCGAGCCCGAGGCGAGCGTGAAGATCGTGCCGTCCGCGAAGGTCAAAGAGCAGGTGCCGCCGTCCTCGGTGATGACCACGTCGTTCTGGAAGACCTTCATGCCCACGCGCAGCGTCTCGACGGTGCCGTCGGCGCGCTGCACGCGCGCCACGCCTTCCAGCGTCTCGACCTGTCCGATGGGGTTGCCGGCGATCGCGCCGCCGGCCTGCGCGTACTGGCCCGGCGCCTCTGGCCCGGTCAGCCGCTCGACCACGTGGGGCGCCAGCATGGCGCCCTCGGGCGTGGTCAGCCCGGCGGGCGCGCCCTGGCCGAAATAGCCCAGCACGCGCACGTCCGCGCCATCCTCGTTCAGCAGCAGAAGGTCCGGGCCGTCACGGTGAAATTCCGCCCGGAACAGCAGCGCCGGATCGGGCACGACGACGGGCGCGCCGTTTTCCACATGGAGAACAATCGTCTCCTGTGGGTGGTCCGTATCGGAAATAAGACCGAACAGCATGCCAAACCTCTAAAAAACGTCGAAAAAAGTCTTTGGGATACTAGTCGAAAAGGAGATTCGAGCAAGAAAATTACCACGTGAAGTAAGACGGCGCGGTTGACGCGCGGCACCGTGTCGGCCTTTCTGATCCCCGAAGCGGGCGCATCACCGGCAACGCACAGGCAGGACCACTGAAACGGATCGCACGCAAACTGGGATGGGGGCGGCTGGCGGGGATTGTCCTGCTGCTGGCGCTGCTCGCGCTCAGGGTCGGCGATCCCGTGGCTCTGGCCGACATCCGCAATTCGACCTTCGACATCTACCAGCGCCTCAGCCCCCGGCCCGCCACGCCCGCCCCCGTGGCGATCATCGACATCGACGACCCCAGCATCGAGGAGATCGGCCAGTGGCCCTGGCCGCGCGCCCGCTTTGCCGAGGTGATCGACAAGGTGATGGCCGACGGTGCCGTGGCCGTGGCCTTCGACATCGTCTTCGCCGAGCCCGACCGCCTGTCGCCGCCCGCCATCGCGGCAGCCAACCCGGGCATGGAGCCCGCGCTGCGCGACGCGCTGGCCGCCCTGCCCGACACCGACATGCAACTGGCGCAGGCAATGGGCCGCGCCCGCGTGATCGTCGGCCAGACAAGCGTGCGCAGCGCGCTGGCCAACCGGGAACAGGCGGTGGCGATGCGCGACGTGCCGCACGCCTTTCTGGGCCCCGATCCCACGCCCTTCCTGCAAAAGTTCCCCGACATCGTTCAGAACCTGCCGGTGCTGGAAGACGCCGCCGCGGGGCGCGGGGTCTTCACCGTGCGTCCCGACAGCGACGGCATCTACCGCCGTGTGCCGCTGGTGATGATGGTGCAGGACAAGATCCGCCTTGGCCTTGCACCGGAACTGCTGCGCGTCGCAACCGGCGGCGCCGCCTTTGCCGTGCGCGCCAACGAGGCCGGGGTCGACGGCATCGTGCTCGCCCGTCAGCTTGTCCGGACCGACCGCGACGGCAGTGTCTGGCCGTGGTTCGGCCCCTCGGACCCGGCCCGTTTCGTCGCCGCCGCCGATCTTCTGGCCGGCAGGATGCCGCCGGGGCGGCTGGCCGGGCATCTCGTGCTGGTCGGCACCTCGGCGATCGGGCTGGAAGACTTCCGCCCCACACCGCTGGGCGTGCCCATGCCCGGGGTCGAGATCCACGCGCAGGTGCTGGAAAACATCCTTGGCCAAAGCCTGCTGTCGCGCCCCAACTACATGGTGGGCGCGGAACTTGCGGCGGCGCTGGTGCTTGGGCTGCTGGTCATCGCGCTGGCCCCGGTGCTGCCGGCGGGCTGGCTGGTGGCGCTGTCGCTGGCGCTGCTCGGCGGGGTCGCCGGGGCCAGCGTCTGGCTTTTCCAGTCCCAGCGCCTGCTGCTCGACGCGGGGTTCCCGGTGGCCGCGACACTGGCCATGGTCATGCTGATGTCCACGGCCAACTACCTGGCCGAGGAACGCCAGCGCCGCCAGATCCGCAGCGCCTTCGGCCAGTATGTCTCGCCCGCGCTGGTGGCCCGTCTTGCCGACAACCCGGCGGAACTGACGCTTGGCGGCGAACGCCGCGACCTGTCGATCCTGTTCAGCGACGTGCGCGGCTTCACCACCATCGCCGAAAGCTTCCGCGACGATCCCGCCGGGCTGACGCAGCTGATGAACGCCTTCCTGTCGGAACTGTCGCACGCCATCCTCGACGAGGCAGGCACCATCGACAAGTTCATGGGCGACGCGGTCATGGCCTTCTGGAACGCACCGCTCGACGTGCCCGACCATGCCGCGCACGCCTGCCGCGCCGCTCTGGCGATGCGCGCCCGCGTGGACGATCTGAACGCCCGCCGCGGCGCCGAAAGCGGCGGCTCCGCGCAGGTCATCGACGTGGGCATCGGCATCAACACCGGGTCGTGCACCGTGGGCAACATGGGCTCCGACACGCGCTTCGACTACACCGCTCTGGGCGACGCGGTGAACCTCGCCTCGCGGCTTGAAGGCCAGTCCAAGACCTATGGCGTCGGCATCATCCTGGGCGACGCGACGGCCAGCGCGGTGCGGGGCGGCTTCGCCATGCTTGAACTCGACCTGATCCGCGTGAAGGGCAAGACAGAGCCCGAACGGGTCTTTGCCCTGCTGGGCGGCGCCGAGGTTCTGACGCAGGACGCCTTCACCCCGCTGGCAGAGGCCAACGCCGGGATGCTGGCGGCCTACCGCGCCCGGAACTGGGACGCCGCCGAAACCGCCCTGGCCAGGATCGAGGCCGCCGCCCCCGCGATCGGCGCAGATCTCTCGGCCTACGCCGCGCTCTACCGTGACCGGCTGGCCGATGTCCGCGCCAATCCCCCCGGCCCCGACTGGGACGGCGTCTTTACCGCGACGTCCAAATAGGGCGCAGGCAGCAGCCCCCTACCTTTCCCGCAGCGCCTCGGACTGGGCCCGCAGGATCGGCTTGGCAAGATAGCTCAGCACCGTCTTGCGGCCGGTCTGGATGTCGATCTGCGCCACCATGCCGGCGCTGATCGCAAACCGCTCGCCACCCCGTTCCAGCGCGGTCTCGTCGGTGCGCACCACGACGCGGAAGAACTCTGTCCCCTCGGCATTCGCTATCGTGTCCGCGCCGATCCGCTCCACCGTGCCCGGCAAGGAGCCATAGACGAGGTAGTCATAGGCCGTGATCTTGACCGACGCGCGGTCGCCCGGCTCGATGAAGGCCACGTCCTGCGGCCGCACCTCGGCCTCGATCAGAAGCCCGTCCTCGATCGGCACGATCTCGACCAGCGGCGCGCCGGGCTGGATTACCGCGCCCAGCGTGGTGATCGCCACCGTGTTCACCGTGCCGCGCACCGGCGCGCGCAACTGCGCCCGCGTCACCCGGTTTTCCGCCGCCCGCAGCCCCTCGCGCACCACCGCAAGCTCTACCTGCAACCGCGCCAGACGTTCCTCGGCGGTCAGCCGGTACGCCCCCTCGGCCGAGGCCATCTGGTTTTTCGCCGCGCTGATCGCCGCCGCCAGCTTGGGCTCTGTCGCCTCCAGCACCTGCAACTCGCCGCGCGCTTCCGCCAGCCGCGCCTGCAGCCGCAGCACCTCGATCTCGGGCACCGCGCCCCGGCTGGCAAGATCCTCTGTCAGCGTCACCTCGCGCTCCAGCGGCGCCACCACCTCCAGCAGCTTGGCCCGAGTCGCGCGCAACTCGGCCAGCTCGCTGTCGCGCTGCGCCAGCTGGTCGGCCAGCACGGTCATCTCGGTCTGCAACTGCGCCCGGCGCGAGGCGAAGACGCGCCGCTCGGCGGCCACCGCGCCCGGCGCCCGCGCCTCCAGCCCCTCGGGAAAGGCGATCTCGTCGGCGCCCGACGCCTCGGCGGCCACGCGCGCGGTCTCGGCCATCAGCCCCGCCTCACGCTCCAACAGTTCGCCGCGCTGCGCGGCCAGTCCCGTGTCGTCGATCTGCATCAGCACCTGGCCCGGCACCACCACGTCGCCCGGCGCCACGTCGATCGAGGTCACCACGCCCGCCTCGGGACTTTGCACCACCTGCACCTGGCTGGACGGGATGACCCGCCCCATGCCGCGCGTCACTTCCTCGATCTCGTGCGTGGCGGCCCAGAAGGCGAACCCGCCGATCCCCGCCAGCACCGCAAGGATCAGGGGCCAGGCGCCGATGGCGCGCGCCGTGCCCGCCGTTCCCGCCAGATCCCCGCCAAGGGTGTCGTCCGCGCGGCTGCCGAACATCGCCTACCCCGCCCCTTGCGTCTGCACCGGCGCGGTGCGCGCCAGCGCCTGCCTGCGCAACTGCTCCAGCACCTCGTCCTTCGGCCCGTCGAGGATCTTGCGCCCGCCGTCGATCACCACGAAGCGCGCCGCGCGGTTGGCCAGCGACTGGCGGTGCGTGCACAGCACAAGCCCCGTGCCGTCCGCCGTCAGCGCATCGAGCCTTGCCGCCACCCGCGCCTCCATCTCCTGATCCATCGCGCTGGTGGGCTCGTCCAGGAACAACAGCCGCGGCGCCCGCAGGATCAGCCGCGCCAGCGACAACCCCTGCCGCTGCCCGCCCGACAGGCGGCTGCCCTTTTCGCCCACGAAGGTCTCCAGCCCGTCGGGCATCGCCGCCACGGCGGCATCCATCCCCGACAGGTAAAGCGCGCGCTCGATCTCGGCGGGCCGCGCGTGCGGGCGGCCCAGGATCAGGTTCTCGCGGATCGTCCCGGTGAAAAGCTCGGAATCCTGCGGCAGATAGCCGATCCCAGCGCGCAGTTCCGCCGGGTCGTACTGCCCGATGGCGTGCCCGTCGATCAGGATCTGGCCCTTCTCGGCCACCAGCAGCCCCGCCAGCAGCCGCCCCAGCGTCGTCTTGCCCGATCCCACCCGGCCCAGAAGCGCCACCGCCTCTCCGGGCTCGATGGTCAGGGTCAGCCCGTCCAGCGCCGGTTTCGGCGCGTCGGGGTAGGCAAAGCTGACGCCCTCGACCGACACCCGCGCAGCGCGCACCCGCAGCCCGCTTTTCACCGCCCCCGCGCGTTCCGGCTCCAGCGCCATGAAGCGTGTCAGCGCCCCCATCGCCTTGGCGGCGTATTGCGCGCGAAAGATCGTCTGCGCGATGGTCCCCAGCGGCGACAGCACCCGCCCCGCCAGAAGGTTCGCCGCGATCAGCGCGCCCACCGTGATCGCCCCATCGGCCACAAGAAACACGCCCCAGACGATGATCGCCACGCTGACCGCCTGCGTCACCAGCCCCGCGCCATTGGCCGCAAGCGACGACCAGAACCGGCTTTGCCCGTTCACCCGGGACGAGGCCGCGACCGCGCGCTCCCATTCGCGCTGCATCGCGGGTTCGGCGTTCAGGCTCTTGACCGTCTCGATCCCCAGAAGCGTTTCCACCAGCACCACGTGCCGCTTGCCCGACATCTGCTGCGCCTTGGCCGCCGCCCGCCCCAGCGGCAACTGCGCCAGAAAGGCAAGGATCAGCACCACCGGCACCGCCACCAGCGGCACCAGCGCCAGATCCCCCACGATCAGCCACAGCATCCCAAGGAAGACCCCGATGAACATCAGGTCGATCAATGACACGAAACTGGCCGAGGCGAAGAATTCGCGCACCGCGTCGAAATCGCGGATATGGCTCGCGATGCCCGCCGCGCCGCCCGGACGGTTCAGGATCGGCAGCGCCATCGCCTGCCGGAAGAGGGTCGAGGCCACCTGCGTGTCCACCCTCCGCGAGATGCGCTCCAGCACATGCGCCCGCACAGCGCGCATGAGCAGATCCAGCCCGATGGCGATGGCCACCCCCAGCGCCAGCGTCCACAGCGTCACGAAGGCAAGGTTGGGGATCACCCGGTCGTAGACGTTCATCACGAACAGGGGCAGCGCCAGCATCAGCAGGTTGATCGCCAGCGCGGCAAGGATCACCTGCACCCAGCCGCCCCAGTTGGCCCGCACCGCGCCCCAGAACCAGTATGCGGGACGTTGGCCGGCGGCCCGCGCCTCGGGCGACAGGCGGCTTTCGGCGGGGTCGCCCTCTGGCGCGACCAGCAGCGCCTCGCGCCGCACGCGGCGGTTCAGGTCGCGGCGGCGGATCTCGCGCTCCAGCGGCCCCTCGGCGGGATCGATCACCCGGCACACGCCCGCGCGCCGGTCGATGCCCGTCAGGATCAGCGGCCCGCCCTTCCGGGTGAACAGCACGCAAGGCAGCACGGCGGGATCCAGCGTCGTCACCCGGCGCAGCACGAGGCGGGACGCCAGCCCCACCTCGGCCAGCCCGCGCGCGACAAGCGCGGGATCGGTCCCGTCAAATCCCTGCGGCAACCCGCCCAGCACGGCGGCGGCGGAAAACGGGCGCTGATGATGGTCGGCCAGCCAGCGGACCACAGCGATCCCGGCCTCTTCCTGCGGGGGCCCGTCCCCCTTCAACGGGACGGGCGGGCACGCCCGTGGCGGAAGGGCCCGGAACCCGTGTCATTCCAGTGCCGGAATGTCCGTGCGGAATATCGCGGCGGGATTGCCCTTGGCGCGGTCCTGGAACGTTGGATCAAGCGGGATTTCCGCGGGCTGGATGCCGAAATGCGATGCCAGACGGCTTTGCGCGGCCAGAAGCTTGTAGCGGCTGAACGATAGGCTCGCATCCGCGCTGACATCCTGAAAGCGCACGTTGTAATAGCTGCGCTCGGCCGACAGAAGATCCAGCAGGCTCCGCGTGCCCGCCTCGAACTGGTCCTTGTACTGCTCTACGATCTGGCGGCTGGCGTGCAGCTGCCGGTCGATCAGCTGCACCCGCGCAAGGTTGGTCTGATGGCTGTTCCACGCCCGCGCGGCCAGCTCCTGCACGTCGCGCACCACCTCGTCGCGCTCGGCCATCGCCTCGCGCGTGCGCTGGGTATAGGCCACCCGGCGCGGCTGACGACCGCCGGTAAAGAACTCCCACCGGAACTGGAGCCCGACGAACGCATCGGTCTCGGAGCCCGAGTTGCCGCCCTGGTTGGTGCCATAGGTGACGCCCGCGCGCAGCTTGACCTCTGGCAGAAGGTCGGCCTCGCCGATCCCCTGCTCGTAATAGGTCCGCCGCACCAGCGTGTTGGCATAGCGCACCTGATAGCTGTTCTCGACGGCCTTCACCGTCAGCACCTGCAACGAATTGGGCAGCCCCGTGACATGCGGCACCGCCATGCCGCCGTGCGGCGCGTGACCGATCACCGCCTCATAGCGCGCCACGGCATCGGCCAGCGCGCGTTCCACGTCCAGCAGGGCCAGGCGCGCCGCCAGCGTGCGCTCGTCGATGGTGAACCCGTCCGCGGCGGGCAGGCGCCCGCCTGCCACAAGGTCTTTCACCTGCCGCCCGATCTCGTGGTGGCGCGCAAGGTTCTGCGCCATCACGCTGCGCAGGTACCGGTGGCGCATCACGTCGATGTAGGCCTCGACCGCGTTCAGCGCCATCGTCTCGGACGCATCCAGCAGCCGGAAGATCGCGCCATCCACCTGCGCCGCGCCCCGGTAGACGAGGTTGGCGCGCCGGTAGCCGTCGAAGATGGTGTACTCCGCCGCGATCCCCACCTCGGCGGTCAGCCGGGTCTGGCCGTTGTTGGCCGCCGACAGCCGCCCCGGGGCATCGACGTAATTGGCGCCCGCGTCGCCGAACAGCGACAGCGTCGGCAGGAACTCTCCCTGAAGCGACAGTAGCTCGAACGCGCTGGCCTGCACATCGGCGTTCGCGGCCCGCTGCGCCGGGTTCTGCGTGACGGCCGCGCGCACCGCATCGACAAGGGGTTCCGCCGCCGCCCCCCCTGCGCCCAGAAAAAGCGCCATCACAGCGCCCAGCATACCCGTCCGTCGCCCCCCAAGGCGGCAGTCACCCGTCATTATCACCGGCAGCACCATCCCGAAATTTGAACGCCCCGGCAGCAGGGGCGCGTTAAAACCCTTTGGAAGTTAACGGATATGTGCGCCATGACAACCGTGCGCAGACATCCTGGCCGGGATTCATCCACAGCGTGGCTAGGTTGCATACCCCGCCACGGCGGCAAGGATCAGAACATAGGTCACCTGGTGCGCGAACTGGTCGGCGCCCATGGCGATCCAGTAGCCCTGCCGCTCTGGCGTCAGGTGCAGCAGACGGCCGATCTGCACCTTTGACCAGTCGATATGGTAGTGCAGCACCACCTCTGCCACCACAACTGCCGCCACCACGGTCATCGACACCGGCGCAAGCAGAAGCACGGGAACCGTGCAAAGCCCGTGAACCCCGGCATGCAAAAGGCCACCGGGATGCCCGTAGCGGCCCTTGTTGCGCACCATCCAGCCGCTCTGGAACAGGTAGTCGGCGGCCAGGTGCTTGATCTGGAACAGCATGAGAAGCCACAGAATCGTGCCGGCGCTCATGGCGATTCGCCCGTACGGGCCAAACGTGCATTGGCTTCGATCAGCTTGCGGCGGGTCGCCGTGCTCAGGCTTTGCTCAAGAAACAGGCGGAATTCTCCATCGTTGCGGCAGATACGCCGCAATGTATCCCCGGGTACTGTAAAGACCCGCGCGCCTGATTCGACAATGACACTTGCCGACGCAGGGCCCGCTTCAAGGACATTCATCTCGCCAACCATGCCGCGCGCGATCTCGGCGACCTTGGCGCCACCGGCCACCACCCGCGCCGAGCCCGAGGCCACGTAGTGCAGATGCGTCACCGGCTCGCCCTCTTCGGTCAGCACCACACCGTCGCGTACATCGCGCCATGTCCCGGCATCCAGCAGCCGCCGCGCGGCGGTCTTGGGATAATGCGGCAGCGCGTCGTTCAGGAACGCCGTCTCCTCGGCGTTGAACCGCACCCTGTGCCGCAGCCAGAAGATCCGCGCGATCCCGATGATGCTGATGACGATCCAGAAGATCTGGATGATGGCCGCAGACAGGTTGAACGACGTGGGCAGGCTGATCAGCACCAGAGTGGCGGCAATCAGGTTGAGCAAGGCATAGGTGTAGGAAGAGCCCCGGATCAGGCCGCCTTGAAGGGCGGCATAGGACCCGATGTAGAACGCGACACCGGCAAATCCGACCCAGTCAAGAAGGCCAGAGGCGTAGAACGCCGACATGAAAGACCCCCCCACACACACGCTTCACACTCATGGCCGAGCCGTTGCTAGGGAAAAGCCGGCCGTGGTTCAAGTCCGGCACCGACACTCCGTTGTCTTGTTGCGTCGCCGCGAATAGACACGCAGGCGACCCTACGGAGACCCCCCGCTTGCCCCAGACCTCCAGCACCGCGACGCCCCTCGCGCAGTCCGCCCCGCGCACCGACTGGGCGCTTGTGGTCACCGCGGTTGTCGGTGGTGTTGTCGCCGCACTTTTCGTGGGCAAGGTGCCCCCGGCCCTGCCCGCGATCCGCGCCGACCTCGGGCTAAGCCTCGTCGCCGGCGGTTTCGTGGTGTCCATGTTCAGCGGGCTGGGGATGCTACTGGCCGCCGCGGTCGGAACGCTGGCCGACCGGCTGGGACGGCGGCGGCTGGTGACGGCCGGATTCTCCTGTCTGGTGGTGGGCGGCCTCCTCGGCGCGCTGGCGGGCGGATTGCCGGCGCTGCTGGTGTCGCGCTTTCTCGAAGGCGTGGGCTTCATCGCCGTGGGCACCGCCCTTCCCGCCGTCGTCGCGGCGGCCGCGCTGTCATCCGACCGCCCGCTCGCGATCACGCTGTGGAGCCTGTATACCCCCGGCGGCATGACGCTGGCGATCCTTCTCGCGCCGCTTGTCATCGGCGCATCCGGCTGGCGCATGTTCTGGCTGGTCATCACCCTCGTGGCGCTGCTGGCGGGACTCGCCGTCATCCGCGCCATGGGACGCGTCCGGATGCCCGCACCGCCAGCGGGCCGCCCGTCCACCGTGATCCGCGAAACGCTGGCGCATCCGCCGCTTCTGATGCTGGCGCTGTGCTTCGGGACCTATGCGCTCAACTGGGTCAGCCTGATGGTCTGGCTGCCAACCTTCCTGTCAGACGCCTTCGCGGCGGGTCTGGGGCGCGCCTCGGTCTTCACCGCGCTCGTGGTGATGGGGAACCTGCCCGGCATCCTGCTCGGCGGCTGGCTGGTCAGGCGCGGCGTCGGGCTGCTGACGCTCGTGACCCTTGCCAACGCCGTCATGGTGCTTTGCGTCCTCGGCATCTTTCCCGACGTCCTGCCGCCGGCGGCGCGGCTTGCCCTGTGCGTGCTGTTCTCGCTGGCCGGCGGGCTGATCCCCGCCGTGCTCTTCAACGCGGTGCCGCGCTATGCCCGCAGCGCCGGGCACCTCGCGGCGGCGAACGGAATGCTCATGCAGGGCTCGGCGATGGGTCAGTTCATCGGTGCGCCCATCGTCGCCGCCTCGGTCTCTGCGGCGGGCGGCGCCTGGACCGGCGCCATAACCCCCATGGTCGTCGCCGCGGCGGTGTCGTTCGCGTCCGGCTGGGCGCTGTCGCGCCAGCCTCCCACCGCGGTCTGACCGCCGCCGCTCAGGCCAGCACCGCGATCTTGCCCACGTGGTGCTTTTCCAGAAACGCCGTCTGCGCCGCGTGCAGCTCGCGCAGGGGCCATGTCGCGGCCAGAAGCGGCCGGATCTCGGCCCGCTCGATATAGCCCACCACGTCGCCGAACACATGCTGCGGCACGATGGTGGACCCGGTGAAGGTCAGGTCGTTGAGGTAGAAGGTCCGCAGGTCCAACTCCACGATGGGCCCGGCGATCGCGCCAGAGCAGGTATAACGCCCGCCCCGTGCCAAAGCCTCGATCACCTGCGGGAAATACGGCCCGCCGACGATATCGGCCACCACCGTCACGCTGTCGCGCCCGATGGCCTGCCGCAGGGCGGCGCGCAGGTCGCCGGGCGCGCGCGGCAGCAGCGCATCCGCCCCCAGGGGCGCCAGCGCCGCGTGCTTGTCCGGCGAGGCCATGCCGACCACCACCGCACCGCGCCGCTTGGCCAGCTGCACCAGCGCCGATCCCACACCGCCCGACGCGCCCGTCACCAGCACCACGTCGCCCGCCACAGCGCCAGCGCGCGACAGCATCCCCTCTGCCGTGGTGTAAGAGCACGAAAACGTCGCCAGTTCCGCGTCGCTCAGGTCACTGTCCACCGCCGCCACGTTGCGCGCCGGGATCACCGTGTATTCCGCGAACCCCCCGTCCATCTCGGACCCGAAATACCGCGCCCGGTCCATGTCCATCGGCGCGGCGGGGTCGCGCACCCAGTTGTCGGTGATGACGCGCCGCCCGATCAGCGCGGCATCGGCCCCCTCGCCCACCGCCTCGACCACGCCGCAGACATCGGCGCCCTGGATGCGCGGAAATCCCAGGCCCGAGGCACCCCACGTCCCGTCGCCGTGCAAGTCGGGCGCCGGATCGCTCGTGGTCGGCCCGCGCACCTCCTTGGCGTACCAGCCCGCCCGCGTGTTGACGTCGGTGTTGTTCAGCCCGCAGGCGCCGACCCGGATCAACACCTCGCCCGGTCCCGGCGCGGGCCTTGGCCAGTCCTCGTGCCAGACCATCTGGTCCATCCCGCCATGGCCCATCGTCACCATTGCCTTCATCGTGTCCGCCATCGCGCCCTCCGCTCTTTCCGCAGGCCCAAGGCTAGGCCCCCCGGCCCCGTCTGGCCAGAGCCGGGCCGCAAGCCCGCCGCCAAACCCCTTGGGCCGCCCCCCGAATCCGCGCTAAGCAGGGCCGACCCCGCCCGGACGGAGACCGCATGTCCCTCGACTACACGCTCTACTACTGGCCGATCCCGTTTCGCGGCCATATCCCCCGCTTCATCCTCGCAGAGGCCGGCGCCGCCTGGGACGAACCCGGCTTCGACGAGATGCTCGCGCTCAAGGACGCAGACCCCAAGGACCAGCCGACCCCCTTCATGGGCCCGCCCCTGCTGCACCACCACGCCAGCGACACCTGGCTGTCGCAGATGCCCGCCATCGCCATGGCGCTGGGCCGCCGCCACGGGCTTTGCCATGACCCCGACCTCGACCTGCGGCTCGCCTGCGACGCCTCTGACGTCCTGCTCGAGATCACCAACAGCCACGGCGCGCAGATGTGGGATCACGACGACTGGACAGCGTTTCGCGCCGACCGCCTGCCGCGCTGGATGCGTATGCATGACCGCATCGCGGCCCGGGCCGGGGACGGCTGGCTGTCGGGCACCGAAGCGCCCGGGCTGGGCGACCTGAGCCTCGGCGCGCTCTGGCACACCATGGCCGACCGGCTGCCGCCCCTGCGCGCCGATCTCGACAGCCACGCCCCCGCGCTGGCCGACCTTGCGGACAGGGTCGCCGCGCGCCCCGCCATTGCCGATCTGCGCGCAAGCTGGGACGACAGCCCATGGCGCTATTGCGCGGGCCAGATCGAAGCCTCGATTCTCGACATGCTGGAAAGGGACGACAGACAATGAGCATCTTCGACGAGGACCTGTTCCTCAAGGGACTGGAACAGCGCAAGGCCACGGTGGGCGCCGACTATGTCGAGAAGAACCTCGCCGAGGCCGACGACTTCTCGCGCCCGTTTCAAGAGGCGATGACCGCATGGTGCTGGGGCTTCGGCTGGGGCGACGACGTGATCGACGCCAAGACCCGCAGCATGATGAACCTCGCCATGATCGGCGCGCTGGGCAAGATGACCGAATGGGAAATCCACTGCCGGGGCGCGATCCGCAACGGCGTTACCCAGGACGAGATCCGCGCCATCATCCACGTGGTCGCGATCTACTGCGGCGTGCCGCAGGGACTGGAATGCTTCCGTGCCGCCCGCCGCGTGCTGGCCGAACACGCAGACTGACCGCCACATGACCTTGGCGCCCGACTGCCCGGTCGACTTCTACGGCCCCGAAACGCTGGCCGACCCGCAACCGGCCTACCGCGCCATGCTGGCCGCCGGGCCGGTGGTCTGGCTGCCAGCGCAGGGCCTGCACGCAATCTGCGGGTTCAGCGCGCTGACCGCCAGCCTGCGTGACCACCGAAGCTTTCGCTCGGGCCACGGCGTGTCGATCAATGACGATGTCAACGCGATCCTCGTGGGCAGCACGCTCAACTCGGACCCGCCGCAGCATGACACCACCCGCGCAATCACCTTCACGCCGCTCACGCCCAAGGCGCTGCAACAGGTGCGGGACCGGATCGAGGCCGAGGCAAACGCCATCGCCGACCATGTCTGCGGCATGGGCAGCTTCGACGCCGCGCGCGACCTCGCCCCGCATATCCCGCTGACCACGGTGCGCGATCTGGTGGGGCTCGGCGACCGGGGCAAGCCCCGGATGCTCGACTGGGCGGCGGCCACGTTCGAGCTGATGGGCGACCCGCGCGACCGCCGCGAGACCGCCACCGCCAACCTGCGCGAGATGCGCGGCTTTCTGGACGATGCGGCGACCATAGACGGGCTGGCGCCCGATGGCTGGGCGCGCCGCGCCATCGACCGCGCGACCGAGACGGGCATGGACCCTGCGCGCGCGGTCGAACTGATGCGCGACTACATCGCGCCCAGCCTCGACACAACGATTTCGGCCATCGGCTACGGCATCCACCTCTTCGCGCGCCACCCCGACCAGTGGGACCGCCTGCGCGCCGACCGCGCCCTGATGAAATCCGCCATCGAAGAGATCGTGCGGCTCAACACCCCGATCCGCGCCTTCACCCGGTTGCTCGACACCGACGTCACCGTCGCGGGCCTGACGCTGGCGGCAGGCGACCGCGTCCTGATGGTCTTTGGCGCGGCCAACCGCGATCCCGCGCGCTGGGACGACCCCGACGGCTTCGACATCGGGCGCGACACGCGCGGGCACGTGGGGTTCGGCCATGGGGTGCATACCTGTCTGGGCATGCACCTCGCCCGGCTGGAGATGACGTGCCTGTTCGGCGCGCTGGCCGACCGCGTCGCCCGGTTCGAGCCGCTGGGCCGGCCCGCGACCGCCGTCAACGCCACCATCCATGCCTATGCCAGCGTGCCGGTGCGGGCGATCGCGGCGGGCTGACCCCGCGCCGACGTTTTGCCGACGTTGTGCCGACGTTATGCTGACGTGCGGATTCGGGGCCTTCGGCACAGCCCCCGTGCGCCCGCGCACAGGCCCCCCGCTTGATCCCGCCGCGCCGCGCACGATCTAAGAGGCAGCGAACAGGAGCCCCGCACATGACCTTCAGACCCGTCGTTTCCACCCGCCGCTCGCAGCCCACGATGGAGGGCGCCGGCGTCCACCTGCACCGCGTCTTCGGCTTCGGCGATCCCGCCGAAAGCGATCCGTTCCTGTTGCTTGACGACTTCCGCAACGACGTCCCCGACCATTACGCCAAGGGCTTTCCCTGGCACCCCCACCGCGGGATCGAGACGATCACCTACGTCCTGCAAGGCACCGTGGAACACGCGGATTCCCTTGGAAACACAGGCAAACTCGGCCCCGGCTCGGTTCAGTGGATGACCGCGGGGTCGGGCATCCTGCACCAGGAAATGCCCAAGGGGAACATCGCCGGGCAGATGCACGGATTTCAGCTCTGGGCCAACCTGCCCGCGTCGCTGAAGATGACCGCGCCGCGCTACCAGGACATCGGCGGCGGCGACATCCCGACCGAAATCGACGACGACGGCACCGAGGTGCGGATCATCACCGGCAGCTTCTGGGGCCGCCGCGGCCCGGTCGACGGCATCGCCGCCGATCCGCTGTATCTCGACGTCAAGGTGCCGCCCAACACCCGCAAGTCGCTTCCCGTCGACACCCGCGCCAACGCCTTCGCCTATGTCTTCCAGGGCAAGGCCCGTTTCGCCGACGCCGCCGCCCCTGTCGGCGTGCGCGTGGAAAAAGAGGTGGCTGGCCAAGAGGTTAACATCCGCGACATGTCGGGCAACCGGACGCTGGTGCGGTTCGGAAACGGCGATGACGTGACGGTCCAGACCGGCGAAGAGGGCGTGCGCTTTCTGCTGGTCGCCGGCCGCCCGATCGAGGAACCGGTCGCCTGGCACGGACCCATCGTGATGAACACCCGCGCCGAACTGATGCAGGCGGTCAAGGAACTTCAGAACGGCACCTTCATCAAGGCCGCGCACTGACGCGCGGCCCGGGGCGCCCTCAGATCAGGCCCCACAGATCGGCACCAAGGAACCACTCCTCGGCGCCGAACTGCGCGTCGATCCCGTCGGCGCCCTCCAGCACCACGATCTCCTCGATCCCGAAAGCCGTGATGCCAAGCGCGGCCAGCGTGGCCTCGGGGGTCTCGCCTTCAAGGTCGGCGCCGAACAGCGCCGCCGCCTCGGGCGTCAGCGCGATATAAAGGGTATCGAATCCATCTCCGCCATAGATGTTGGCGCCGCCGGCGGACGGGTCGCCCAGAATGTCGCCCTGCACGAAGATGAACGTGTCGTCCCCGGGCGCGCCCATCAAGAGGTCGAAGCCCTGCCCGGCAATCAGCACGTCATTGCCCTTGCCGCCACCCAGCTTGTCGTTGCCGGTGTCGCCATCGACCACGTCGTCGCCCTGACCGCCCGCAAGGAAATCGTCGCCCGATCCGCCCGACAGGATGTCGCCGTCCTGTCCGCCGGCGAAACCGTCGTTGCCGGCGCCGCCAAAGAACGTGTCGATCCCGGCAGACCCATAGCCGATGTCGTCGCCGTCCAGCCCCAGCACCAGGTCGTCGGCGGCGGAATAGATCGCCGCACCCCCCGCCGCGTCCAGCGCGGTGACCACACCGTCCAGCGCATAGGTGGTGAACGCCGCCAGAACCCCGTGGATCGACGACGCGGGGTGCAGGTCATCGACGAAACCCACCTGTTCGGCCGGATAACTGTCCAGCACGGCGCCTTCGTCCAGACCCATGTGCTCGGTCAGCGGGGCGACAAGGCCAAATCCCACGGGATCCTCGGCAATGGCGCGGGTGATCGCCTCATAGTCGATCAGCCCGACACTGGCGCCGCCCTGTTCCAGCGCATCGACAGCGGCGCGCAACTCATCATTGAAATAGTCGAACACCAGTTCGGTCAGACCCTGCGTGACCTCGTCCTGAACGCCCACGCTGGGAAAGAAGGTCGCCACGGGCAGCGTGCCGGCATAGACCGTTTCGACCCCCGCCGCCAAAAGCTCGACAAGGCCCGCGACAATGGCATCGACCGCCGCGTCGGCAGCGGCGAAGGCCGATTGCAGGATCTCGGTCAGCGTGCCGCCCCCGGCCGCCCCCAGATCGTTGTTGCCGATCCACACGATGGCGATGGTGCCCGTCAGGTCCGCCTCGCCCATGTCGGTCAGGTATCGGTCGATCTGCGCGCCAAGGTTCAGGTCCGCATTCAGTGCAGCATCGTCCTCGGGCACCAGCAACTCGGGCTGAAGCCCGCTATCCACGACCAGATCACCCAGCGTATATGTGCCCGCCGCGTCGGCCGAGGCGATGGCATAGTTCGATACCGTCCCGCCGCCCGGGATCAGGTCGTAGAACGCGGAATGCACCAGCCCGTCGGTGATCCCGTTGGGAAAGGGCGTGGGCCACGCAACCACGCCGGTTCCCAGCGCGAACAGGTTGCCGTCATCGCTCAGGCTGTCGCCGAAAAAGACGATGTCATTGGCAATCGGCGTCAGCATCGGCGGCCCTCTCGGAGGTTGCGGACCGGATCCATCGGTCCCGCCCCATCACATAGGCCAAACGGCCAAAACAGTCCATGACAGCGGTTCGCTGTTGACGGCGCCCCCCGCAAGTCCCGACACTGCCGGAAAATCCAAGGGAGGAAGATCCATGAAACATGCCCTCAGGCTTTGCGCCGCCGCGCTCGTGCTGTCGGCGCCGCTGCCGGCCGTGGCCGACAGCTTCAATGCCACTGTCGCCGCGGGCCATCCGCCCGTGTTCCGCTGGGTGCGGATGATCTCGGAAGTGTTCATTCCCACCGTGACCTCCACGCTCGACGGCAGCGGCCACTCGGTCAGCTTCTCGGAACAGTACGGCGGCGCGATCGCCGGCGTCGGCGAAGAGCTTGAAGCCATCGAATCGGGTCTGGTCGAGATCGGCACCTGCCAGGCGCTGTTCGATCCCGCGAAGCTCGCGATCCAGAACGTGACCTACTACACGCCCTTCGTCAGCGACGACGCCCGCACCGTGTCCGACCTGATGCACAAGCTGCATTCCGAAGACCCGCGGATGACCGCCGCCTATACCGAGAACAACAACGTCTACCTCGGCGCGCCCATCGCCATCGACGACTACCTGCTGATGACGAACTTCCCGGTCGAAAGCCTCGACGATCTGGACGGCAAGAAGATCGCGGCGCCGGGGGCTGCGATCAACTGGCTGTCGGGCACCGGCGCGGTCGGCGTGTCGGGCAACCTGACGACCTACTACAACGAACTGAAGACCGGCGTGTATGACGGCGTCATCGTTTTCGCCTCGGCCGCCCTGCCCGGCAAGCTATACGAGGTCGCGCCCTACGTCACCCGCGCGGGTCTCGGTGCCCAGTATGCCGGTGCGCTTTGCGCCAACAAGGACTGGTACGACGCGCTGCCGTCCGAGGTGCAGGCCGCCCTGCACGCCGGCGCCGATGCCGCGCAAGCCTGGTACATGGACGCGCTCGAGGCCGCCGTCACCGCCTCGTTCGAGGGCATGGCCGCCAACGGCGCCACCATCACCGACGCCCCCGCCGAGATGCGGGCCGCATGGGCCGCCGGCATGGACAACGCCGCCAAGGTCTGGGCCGACGCGCTCGACGCCAAGGAGATCCCGGCCAGCGACATGCTGACGATCTACATGGACGGTATGCGCGCCGCCGGCGCCACGCCGCTGCGCGACTGGGACAAAGAGTAGCCGGTGCCAGACCCTGAAACGGCGGCGCAGCGCGATCCCCTCGCGCTGCGCCTTCTCGACACGCTGACGCAGGCGCTCAACGTCATCGGCTCGCTGCTGATCCTGGGGCTGACGGTGATGGTCGGCCTCGACGTGGCGGGCCGCAACCTTGCCGGGGCGCCGATCTCGGGCGTGCCGGAACTCGTGACTCTGTCCATCGTGGCCATCGTCTTTCTGCAAGCGCCGCAAGCCCTGCGCGCGGGCCGCTTCACCCAGAGCGAGGCGGTGCTGAACGGTCTGCGCCGCCGCGCGCCCGCGCTGGGCCGGGCGCTTGAAACCCTGTTCGACCTTGTCGCCATGGCGATCCTCGGCGTGATCGTCCACGCCACCTGGCCGCTGTTCGCCCGCGCCTGGACGCGCGGCGATTTCATCGGCGCGCTTGGCGATTTCACCGCCCCCACGTGGCCGGTGAAGGCCACCATCCTGATCGGGGGCACCATGCTGGTCCTGCAATTCGCCGCCCGCATCTGGCGGCGTTATCGCCACCTGCCCCCCGGCAACCCGGCCGAGGGCCGGGCATGACACCGTTCGACATCGGACTGATGGCGCTGGGCGCCATGGGCGTGCTGGTGATGCTGGGCCTCTACGTGCCCATCGCGCTGATGGTCTGCTCCTTCGCCGGGGTCTGGGCGATCAAGGGCTCGCCGGTGCTGGCCTCCAAGCTGCTGGCGCTTGCCGCCAACGACGCCATCGCCAGCTATTTCTTCGGGGTGGTGCCGCTTTTCGTGCTGATGGGGTTCCTCGTCTCGGAATCCGGGCTGGGCCGCGACGCCTTCGACGTGGCCAACACGCTGTTCCGGCGGCTGCGCGGCGGGCTGGGCGTGGGCACGGTGGGCGCCAACGCCATCTTCGCCGCGATCACCGGCATCTCCATCGCCTCGGCGGCGGTGTTCACCAAGATCGCCGTCCCGCAGATGATCCGCCACGGCTACGCGCCGCGCTTTGCCGTGGGCGTGGTGGCGGGCAGTTCCGTCCTGGGGATGCTGATCCCGCCATCGCTGCTCTTGATCCTCTACGGCATCCTGACGGAACAAAGCATCGGCGACCTCTTCATCGCGGGCATCGGCCCCGGCATCCTGTTGTCGGTGTTCTTCGCGCTGGGCATCGTGGCCATGGCCATCCTGACCCCGCGCTTCGTCGGCACCCCCGACCGGGGAGAAGAGGACGACGGCCTGACGCCGGCGCAGATACTGGCCAAGGGCGGGCCCATCGCGCTCCTGATCTTCCTTGTTCTCGGCGGCATCTACCTCGGCTGGTTCACCCCGGTCGAGGCAGGCGCGGTCGGCGCGCTGGTGGCACTGGCCATCGGGCTGGTCCGCCGCACCCTGACGCTGGCGGGCCTCTGGCGCGTTCTGGTGGAAACCGGCCTCGTCACCGCCTCGGTCTGCCTGCTCATCATCGCGGCGCAGATGTATTCGCGGATGCTGGCCTTCTCGGGGGTGCCCGCCGGCCTCGGCACCTTCGCCACCACGGCAGAACTGGGCTTCTGGGGGCTGATGCTGATCTACGTCGGCGTGGTCGTGGCGCTGGGCATGATCCTCGACAGCTCGTCCATCATGCTGATCCTCGTGCCGCTGATGCTGCCCGTCGTGCAGCCCATGGGGATCGACCTGATCTGGTTCGGCATCGTCACCGTGATCGCGGTGGAAATCGGCCTTCTCACGCCGCCTTTCGGAATATCGGTCTACGTCATAAAGTCCACGCTCGACGATCCCTCGATCACGCTGGGCGACATCTTCCGCGGCGCCGCACCCTTCGCCCTGATGATGGCCGCCGTCCTCGGCCTCGTCCTCACCTTCCCCGTCATCGCCACAGGATTGCTGCCCGGACGCTGACCGCTTCTTCTGTTCCCAAATACTCCCGCCGGAGGCACGCCGCAAAGCGGCGTTCCGGCCCAACGGAAAGGACCCGCGCCATGCCCCGCCGTTTCGTAGATATCTCCGTCGCGCTAGAGGCCGACATCGCCTCGGACCCGCCCATCATGCTGCCCAAGATCACCTACATGGCGCATGACGAAACCGCCGGGCAGATCGCCAGCTTCTTTCCCGGCCTGAAGAAGGAGGACCTGCCGGGCGGCGAGGGCTGGGCCATCGAGTTCATGCAGGTCGCCACCCACAACGGCACCCACCTCGACGCACCCTACCACCACCACTCCACCATGGACGGCGGCAAGCGCGCGATCACCATCGACGAGGTGCCGCTGGAGTGGTGCATGAACCCCGGCGTCAAGCTCGACTTCCGCCACCTGCCGGACGGCCATCTCGTGAGTGCGGCAGAGGTCGAGGCAGAGCTTGCCCGCATCGGCCACGACCTGCAGCCGCTGGACATCGTCGTGGTCAACACGGCGGCCGGCGCGAAATACGGGCAGGACGACTATATCCACGCCGGCTGCGGCATGGGCCGCGAGGCGACGATGTACCTGCTGGAACGCGGGGTGCGCGTCACCGGAACCGACGCCTGGTCCTGGGACGCGCCCTTCTCGCATACCGCGAAACGCTGGGCGGCGACCCACGACCCCTCGATCATCTGGGAAGGCCACCGCGCGTCGATGGACATCGGCTATTGCCACATGGAGAAACTGTCGAACCTCGAAAGCCTGCCCGCCAGCGGCTTCACGATCAGCTGCTTTCCGGTGAAGATAAAGGCCGCCTCTGGCGGGTTCACCCGCGCGGTCGCGATCTTCGAGGACGAAGGCGGCGCGGCATGACCGGCGCGCCCGTCACCCCCGACACGATCTCGCGCGCGGTGGTGCGCTTCGACTGCACCGGAACGGCCACGGGCAAGATGCGCAACGAACTGGACGTGCGCATGGTCAGCCCGATGGAAGAGCACTTCACGCTCGCCACCGACGAGGGCCCGTTCCATGGCGGCGACGCCACCGCGCCGCCGCCGCTGGCGCTGTTCGTGGGCAGCCTGACGGGCTGCATCATGACGCAGCTGCGCGCCTTCGCGAAACGGCTGGACGTGCCGCTCGACGGCCTGCGCGTCGAGACGCGGGTGGAGTGGGACTGGGAGGCGACGGGACGAACCTACGAGACCGCGCCAAAAAGCTTCGAGATCGACGTCTTCATCGACAGCGCCGCGCCGCGCGACCGGGTCGCGGCGCTGGTGGCCGCCGCCAAGCGGGGCTGTTTCATCGAACAGACGCTGGGCCGGGCCAACACCATCCGCCACCGCATCCGCGATGGCGACGGCTGGATCGACGCATGACCTGACCGCCCCGCGGCGCAAGGTTTTTCGAAAAACCTTGCCCGGCCCGGATCACCGGGCCGGTCTTCCCCCGCCACCGGCGGCGCGGCGCCGGGCGGAGGCCAGCAAATTCCTTCGAAGGAATTTGCCCGCGCGGCGTCAGCCGCGCGGCGCCCGGAACGTGCCCAGCGTCTCGATGGTGTAGCCGCCCGGATAGGTCGGGCGCCGCCGTTGCGTGATGCGCCGGGGACGGCGGCGCGCGGGCAGCACCCACAGGATCAGCGCCCGCGCCCTCAGCCCGCCAAACACCGCCCGCTCCACCCAGCGGGGCGGATCGGCAAAGCCCATCGCGCGGCGCAGGGGCGCGTCGCACATCGCGTGCACCGCCGGCCGGCCCAGCGGGACAAGCCGGCGTGGCAGGTAGAAGGACAACAGCAGATCGCGCGTCAGACCGCCGATCTCGGCATTCGTCTCGGCATAGGCGAAATGCCGGGCCTCGTAGGCGCGGTTGAAGGCGTCGAAGGCCTCATAGGTTTCCGGAATGTCCGCGATCCCCATCCGCGCGCCCAGCGCCCGATAATAGAGCACGCCCGCCTCGACCTCCGCCCCCGTCAGCGGCCGCCTGCCGAAGCGGTCGATCCAGCGGCGGGGCTCTAGCACGAACGTGGACAGGACATAGAGCATGTCCTCGTTGGCGATGCGGAACCGACCGTGCATGTCGTTGATCCGCGCCAGCGCCGCCTGCCCGCGCGCGCTGTCCTGCCCGTTCTCGGCGATCTCGGACAGCAGCAGTTCGGTGTCGTCGTAGCGCTTGCGCGTGCGGTCGCGAAACTCGCCCGTGCGCGACAACAGGCTGGAAATCGACGGCACGGCGTAGGTGCGGAAGAGCGCGAACTCCAGCGCCTTTTCGGTGTCCCACGCGAATTCGCAGGTGCTCAGCAGGAAGCCGATCCGCTCATACTCGGTCGCGGGATCCAGAGCCGCGATCTCGCGGGTCCAGCGTGACACGGCCCCCGCGCCTACCGCGCCGCCTCGGCCGCCGCCCGGATCGCGCGGATATTGGCGCCGTAGACCTCGGGGGCGTCCACCGATCCGCCCTTGAAGACACCCGATCCCGCCACCAGCACGTCCGCGCCCGCCGCCGCCACCAGCGGTGCGGTTTCCGGCGTCACACCGCCGTCGATCTCGACATGCACGGGCCGGTCGCCAATCATCGCGCGCAGCTGGCGCACCTTGCCCGTCATGTCGATGAAGCTTTGCCCGCCGAAGCCCGGGTTCACCGTCATCACGCAGACCAGATCGATCAGGTCCAGCACATGCGCGACCGCCTCGGCCGGGGTGCCCGGGTTCAGCGCGACGCCCGCCTTCATCCCCGCCGCGCGGATCGCCTGCAGCGTGCGGTGGATGTGCGGCCCGGCCTCGACATGGGCGGTCAGGATGTCGGCGCCGGCATCGGCGTAGGCCTGAATGTAGGGATCCACCGGCGCGATCATCAGGTGCACGTCCATCACCGTCTTTACATGCGGCCGGAACGCCTTGACCGCCGGCGGCCCGAAGGTGAGGTTCGGAACGAAATGCCCGTCCATCACGTCCACATGGACCCAGTCGGCGCCCTGCGTCTCGATCGCCCGGATCTCGGCCCCGAAATTGGCGAAATCGGCGGACAGGATAGACGGCGCGATCTTGATGGAACGGTCAGGGGTCATGGCTGCACTCCGGGTTTGCGGCGTTCCCATAGCCCGCCCCGCGCGCCCCGTCGAGAGGCCTGCGCCCCGGGTCCGCGACCTTCAATCGCGACCGGCGCGCCGCCTGCCCCCGTGGCATCCGGCAGTGTCTGGCGCGGTGACGTCATCCCCGCTGCGCCACGTCGGGCGGCGGGCTTGCCCCGGACGCGCCCAGCGCGAGCGCCGCCTCGGGCCCGCCGTGCCGCTCGATCAGCGCGGCCTGATCGGCAAAGGCCTGCGCATCCGCGGCATCGGGATCGCAGATTGCGCGCAGCGCCGCGTCCATCTCGGCCAGAACCCCCGCCCGCTCCGGGTCGCAGGCCAGGTTCACCAGTTCCTCGGGGTCCGTCTCCAGATCGAAAAGCTCGGGCGGGAAACCGACGTAATGGTTGTACTTCCATCGCCCGCGCCGCAGCATGAACGCGCCAGAGACCGAACCGACCGCGTGATATTCGCTGAACACCGGGCGCTCTGGCTCGGCGGGCGCATTGGCGATGTCGTAAAGACTGCGCATCCCCTCGGCCGCGTCGATCCCGGTCCCGAAATGCTCGGCAATCGTCACCGACAGGTCCAGCAGGCTGACAGGCGTGTCACAGGTGCCCGGCGTGATTCCCGGCCCCGCCATCATCAGCGGCACGGCCACGCTTTCCTCGTAGAGGTTCGACTTGCCCCAAAGCCCCCGCGCGCCAAGGTTGTCGCCATGGTCCGACGTGTAGACAACCGTGGTGTCCCCGCCGTATCCCGCAGCCTCGAGCGACTGAAGGATGCACCCCACATTGTGGTCCAGCCACGTGCACAGCCCGTAATAGGCCGCGATGGCGCGCAGGCGCTCGTCCTCGTCACGGAACTTGGCCTCGCTGTCCATGAAGGACGCCTGCTTGTCCACCCAGGGGTGCCGTGCATGGCCGTCGCGCGGGTGCAGTTTGACCGGCGGCAGGCTGTCCGTCGGATAGAGGTCATAGAACTCCTGCGGCACCACCAGCGGGAAATGCGGCGCCACCAGCCCGACATAAAGGCACCATGGCCGGTCGTCGCCAGAGGCGCGGCGGGCGTGCAGCCAGTCCTCGGTGCGGGCGGTCACGGCAGCGTCGTAATCGGTGTATTTGCTGGTGCCCGGGCCGACATGATCCCCCAGCATCCGCCCCCCGCGCGGGGTCCGCTCGTTCTCGCGCCGGATAGAGGCCCAGACCATCCCGACGCCGCCCGCCACCATCATCGGGATATGTTCCACGTCGAAACCGGCAGGATCCCCGGCAGCCCGATAGTGCAGCTTGCCGATCGATTCCACCGGCACGCCGCTGGCCTGAAGCGCATGACCCCAGCCGGGGACAGACCCGTCATAGGGCATGGCGTTGTCCCACATCCGCGTCTGGTGCGCATAGCGGCCGGTGGCGAAACTGGCCCGCGCGGGCACGCAGATCGGCGAGGGCGTGTAGGCATTGGCAAAGCGCATCGATCGGGCCGCCAGCGCGTCGATATGCGGCGTCTGGACGAACGGATGCCCGGCACAGCCCATCGCGCGCGACTGGTGCTCATCGGACATGATGACAAGTAGGTTCGTGGTCATGACAGGTGGTTCCTTTGGTCTGCGGCGGCCTGGCGCTTGTCCGGCGCACGCGGACGCGCCGCCGCACCTACGGTCCGCTTCGCGCTCGTCCGCGCAAGGCGACAGGTCGGCAACGGTCGCGGCTGCACGGGTTCTGCATCGGCGGTCGGGTCGGAAATCTCGGCCAAGGTCGTCTCCTTGCCGGTATGTTTCCCGGATAACGCCACGGGTTCAACTGCATCGTTGCGCCCTCACCACCTGACCCTCATGCGACACAGGCCCCGTTGTCCAGCGGCCATGCCCATGAGGCGGCGATGCTGTCTGGCACATGCGGCGATCGCGCCACCATCTGCGCCACCGGGGTCTGGGCCAGAGTGGACGCCGCGCGAGGATCCGGCCACGCCTGCGGCCCGTCCTTGGGCGGCAAGAGGACCGGTTCGGCCCTGCCGACGATCGGCGACGCAAGGCTGTCGGTGATCGCCACGAACGGCGACGCGGCATCGCCGCCTCGCAGCGCGCGGTCGAGGTGCCCCGGCACCGGATGCCGGAGAGGGTCTTCTAAATCCCCGCCCTGCTGCTATTGGGGCTCGTGATACTGCTGCACCACCGCCGCCAGACCAAACCGGCGTTCTAGAAAGGCAAGGCCATGTTCAAGACCGTCCTTCTGCCCGTCGATCTGTCCTCCCCGCCCAGATGGGAAAACGTGCTGCACACCGCCGCCGTCCTACGCGATCGCGCGATCATCGCGGCCGCGCACGGGCTGGAGGTCGGAGCCATCGCCATGGTCTCGCCCCGGCGGGAACCGTCGGACGACCGGCCGGGCCCGAACGCCGCCCGCGCCGTCTGCCACGCCCGCCGGTCGGTCTTCGTGGTCTGGGGCTAGCGGCATGGCGAACCACCTTTTCGGCCGCTCGCCGGCCTCCCTGCCCGTCGCCGTCCGCGGTGAAGGCTGTTATATCCACGATGCGCAGGGCCGTGCCTATCTCGACGGCTCTGGCGGGGCGGCCGTGTCCTGCCTCGGCCATTCCGATGAAAAGGTCCGCGCCGCGATCCGCGCCCAGCTCGACCGCCTTGCCTTTGCCCACACCGGCTTTTTCAACACCGAGGCTGCCATGGGGCTGGCCGACAAGCTGATCGCCAACGCACCCGATGGAATCGACCGCGTCTACCTGCTGTCTGGCGGATCCGAAGCCGTAGAGGCGGCAATCAAGCTCGCACGCCAGTTTTGGCTCGAAATCGGCCAGCCCGGACGGCACAAGCTGATTGCCCGGCGGCAAAGCTATCACGGCAACACGCTGGGTGCGCTGGCCGCTGGCGGCAACGCCGGGCGGCGCGAGAATTACGCACCGCTTCTGGTGGAAACCCACCACATCGACCCCTGCTTCGACTATCGCCACCGCGCCGAGGGCGAGACGCCCGAGGCCTACGCCGAACGCGCCGCAAACGCGCTGGAACACGAGATCCTGCGCCTCGGTCCCGAAACCGTGATGGCCTTCATCGCCGAACCCGTGGTCGGCGCGACGGCGGGCGCGGTGCCCCCGGTCGGGGACTATTTCCGGCGCATCCGCCAGATCTGCGACCGCCACGGTGTCCTGCTGATCCTTGACGAGGTGATGTGTGGCATGGGCCGCACCGGCACGTTCTTCGCCTGCGAACAGGACGGGATCGCGCCGGACATCGTGACCATCGCCAAGGGGCTGGGGGCGGGATACGCCCCCCTTGGCGCCATGCTGTGCAGCGCCACCATCCATGACGCCATCGCGCAAGGCTCTGGCAGTTTCCAGCACGGGCACACCTATCACGCCCACCCGCTGGCCGCCGCCGCCGGGCAGGCAGTGCTGGGCCGTATCCTCGACGACGGGCTTCTTGAACAGGTGCGCGCGCGCGGCGACACGCTGAACGCCGCGCTGCACGCCCGGTTCGGCCATCACCCGCACGTGGGCGACATCCGGGGCCGCGGGCTGTTCCGGGCCATCGAACTGGTCGAGGATCGCGACACCAAGCGCAGCTTCGACCCCGCGCGCAAGATCCACGCCCGCGTCAAGGCGCGCGCCATGGACGCGGGGCTGATCTGCTACCCGGCGGGCGGCACCGTCGACGGCAGGCGGGGCGACCACGTGCTGCTGGCCCCGCCCTTCATCATCACCGATGACGAAATTGACCTTCTGGTCGACCGTCTGGCCGGCGCGGTTGACGCCGCACTGGCCGCCTGATCCCGAAGGCGCCAGCCGCCGATCACGGAAAAATCACGGCGATGTCCCAGGCAGGGGCCACACTGGTCCCTGCCGAAGGACGCCCGCCCATGTTCGCCCCCGCCAGACAGACCCGACCGCCGCGCCGAGACCCCGCGCAACACGTCGCGCTGCCGCGGAACGCGGGGTACTTCTTTCCCGCCGCCGCTCCGGCGGAACCACGCTCCGCCGACGCCATCGACGCCCTTGCCCGGGCCCTGGCCGATCAGCCGCGCCCCACGCCGGACCGTGCACCGATCCCTGCGCTCTATGCCGACTGGGCCGAACTCGTGGCGCGCGATCTGGGCTGCGCCTTCCCGGCGACGCCCCCCCGGGACGCCGGCGCCGGCGCCGGTGCCGGTGCCAAGGCCGGTGCAGGGCAATCGGACAGCGCGTCCCTGCAAGGCGCCGGCACCGGCCGTCTGGACCTGTCGCCTGTCTTTGGTGAACCGCGCCTTTCCCACGGCTGGCTGGCAAGAGCGCTTGACCGGGCACAGCGCCGCCTGCTCTCCGCAGCGCCCGCCGCGGGCCAGTGCGCAGGCACTGCCGAGGCCGCGGGCGCATGGGCCCGCCGTCAGGTCAGCTGGAGCTGGCAATGGCTGGTGCTCAACCAGTTCCTGCCCACGATCGCGGATGACTGGATTCTGGCCGAGGTGGTCCGGGACGGCGCCCCGCTCTACCGCCAGTTCCGCGCCAGCATGGCGCCCGGACGGACCGGCGACCTTCCGGTTCCGGTCGAGTTCAGTTGCGCGGCCTTCGGCTTTGTCGCATCGATGGCGCGGCCCGGCCGCCCCGACCCCGGAATGCCCGGCTTTGCCCTTGCGGCGCTGCGGGTGCTGGACCCGATGGCAGCTGCGGCGGGCATCGCGACCGGCCCGGCCCCCGGCATCGGGCGCATGGCTTCGACCGCGCGGCGCATCGACACCTGCATCGCCCCCACTCCCGACGCCGCCGAACCCGCCGCCGCACTGGCGCGTGACCACCTGCGGGCGGGCCTGCGGATCGACCTTCCCAGTGCACAGGCCTGCCTCGACGCGCTGGAGGAGATGGGCATCGTCCTGCCGCGTCTCTCGCCCGATGAACTCGCCACGGGCTCCGCCGCCGCCGCGATCCGCGCCGGCCGCTTCGATCTGGACACACCCCTCTGGTTCTACATCCTCAAAGAGGCGGAGCTGCGCGAACACGGTGCCCGGCTTGGCGCACTGGGAAGCCGGCTGGTGGCCGAGACACTGGTGGGCATCGTCCAGACCGACCCGACCTCATACTGGCAGGCGGGCGGCTCGGACGCGGGGCGCTGGCACCCGAACGACGGCCCGAAACCGCTGGCGCGCCCGCTCAGCAGCCTTGAGGAGATCCTGCACGTGGCCCACGCACCATAGCCGCACCAACGCCCGCGCCCGGCCGCCAAACGGGCTTGCCGGGCTTCTCGTATCGACTACCCTGACACGGCCAGTTTCCAGATGCCGTGACAAGTGACCCGGAGGACCGAGATGACGACCGCGAACACGTCCAATACATCCAACACATCGAACACGTCCAATACCTCGAACACCTCCAACACGTCGAACACTTCCAATACATCGAACACCTCCAACACCTCGGGGATGGAGTTCGCACACGCCGGCTCTGGCAGTTCGGCGTTTCTCAGCCGCACACTGCTCGACACCGCCGCCGAGGCGACGGAAACCATTGCTCACGCCTCGGTCGACATCGACCCGGCGCGCATTGCCCCGCGCGACCCCGGCGCCGCCTTCCGCGCCATGAACCCCCGCCACCGGGCGGAACTGCTGGTCAGCACCCTGATGGATGGCGTGGACATCGTGCCGCTTGGCCCGACCGAGGCCGGGGGCTGGTTCACCGGCGACCTCACGGACCACCAGATCGCCGGGCTGACGCTGGGCGGGACCACCGTGCCCGTGACAGCGCTGGCGCGCGGCGCCTCGGACGAGGCCTACTGGACACGTCAGCTGCGAGAGGTGCTGGCGCTGGCCTCGGAACGCTGGATCCGCATGGACGAGATCGTCGCCCAGCAGACCGATATCCTCAGCTACCTCGCCCTGCCCGCGCGGCTGGGGCCGGTGACGCACCCCTGGACGATGGGCTTTCTCGCCGCCGTGCATGAATTCACCGTGCGCGTGACGATCCGGGTCAAGGCGATCCATGACATGACCCGCCCCGTGGACTTCGCGCCAGAGGTCGTGCCGGTGATCCAGACGCCGGCCCATTCCGCATTTCCCAGCGGCCATGCCACGGAATCGCACGCGCTGGCCGAAACGCTTGGCGCGCTCTACGGGCCGCGCACCGGCGCTCTGATCGACCCGATATCCGAGCGTATCGCGCTCAACCGTGTGGTGGCGGGCGTGCATTATCCCGTCGATGGCGAGGCGGGGCGCGCCCTTGGCCGCCTGCTGGGCCGGGTTGCCATCGCCCGGCTGAAGGGAGAGGCGCTGAGCGTGCAACTCACCCCCGTCGCGGGCAGCTGCCGCGCCGCCGGCGCAGAAGGTACCGTGACGCTTGCCGCCGCGCCGCGCCCGGCGGTCCTCGAATGGATCGCGGCGCGGATCGCCGAGGAACTGGGCGCCTGAGGCCGGGGATGGAATTTCGACCGATCTCCCCCGCGCGCCACCCGCCCGGAACGCTGCCGCGCAACCTGCTGCCGGTGGCGCTGTCCTGCCTGCGGGGTGACGACACCCGAACGCGTGCCCTGATCCCAGCCGAGGGCACGGACACCGCCGTGATCTCTGCCGCCGACATCGCCGCCGCCCGGCCCTTTCCCGGCGGCGAGGATCACCTGATCGGTCCGCCCGCCCGGGCCCCCGGCAGCCTGCACGCCGACGCGCCGCCGGGTCCGCCCGGCCCGCCCCGCCTGCCGCGCGTGGCCATCATCGACATCGGCACCGCCTTCTGGCTGCCTGCCTTCCGGCGCACCGACGGCACCCCGGCCTTCACCGCCGTCGCGATGATCGAGGCAGAGCCCGACGCCGCCCCCCGCGTGTCGGTGCTGGGCCGCCCTGCGATCGCGGGTCTGTGCGATCTTTTCGACAGGCACGGCAATGGCGCGGTCGTGGCGCGGCTGGCGCAGGCCTACCCCGGCTCGATCTACGGCGACGGCGGCGGCACGCGCCCCGCGCTCGGCCCCCGCGGGATGGCGCATGGCACCGCGATGGCCAGCCTGATCCTGCGCGACCGCCCCCTGCCCGGCCTTGTCGCGGTAGAGCTTCCGGCACAGGCCTATCTCGACCGCTCGGGCGACGTGCTGCGCGGTCTGGCCGTGCCGGCGGTGGCGCAGGCGATGGCGCTTGCCGGCCCCGGGCCCGCGCCGCTTCACGTCGCGCTGTCCTTTGCCTATCTCGGCGGTCCCTCGCCCGCCGACGGCGACGCCGGCGATCCGCTGCACGCCGCGCTGGAAGCCACGCTCGCGGCCCGGCAGGGGGACACCTGGCTTTACCTGCCCACCGGCAACCAGCTTCAGTCACGCCAGCACCTGCGCTGCGGCGACATCGCGCCCGGTGCGGGCACCGGGCCGCTGACCTGGGACATTCCCGGCGCCGACCCGACCCCAAACACCGTCGAACTGCACTGGACCGGCGCGGGTCCGGTCCGCCTGACCCTCACCGATCCCGCCGGGCAGGCCGCCCATGCCACGCTGTCGCCCGGCGACGTGGTCGCCGCGGGCACGCCCGCCCCGATCGCCGCCGCACATCTGATGGAGCGCGGCGGCTGGCACAGCCTGCGGATCACGCTGGCGCCCACCCGTGGCCCCAACGCCGCGCCCGCCGGGCAATGGACCGTCGCCCTGCACACCGACCACGCGCTTGGCGACCTGCACGGCATGGTGCTGCGCGACGATCCCCCGGGCCTGGCAGAGCTTGTGCGCGCCAGCCGCCAGTCTCGCTTTTTCGATCCCGCCTATCCTCACCGAGCGCCGAACGGGCTGCCCATCACCGACGATCCCTCGGCACCGCAATCGGTGATCCGGCGGCGCGGCACCGCTTCGCACCTTGTGCTGGGTCAGCGCACCCGGCGCGTGGCGGTCACAGCGCTGGAACTGGGCCGCCGCACCCCCGGCGACGTGCCCGCGCCCTATGCCGGGCGCCTTCCGAACGGGCAGGATGCCGGCGGGCTTCTGCCCGTGGCAGTGGGCACCACCCTGCGGCCGGGCATCGTCACACGCACCAGCGGCGGCGGCGCCCATGCCCGGCTGGCCGGAACGTCCGTCGCCGCGGCCGAGGCGATCCGCATGGCGCTCCGCTAGGGCCCGTCACACCGGATCGGATTTTCCGCCGCCCCGGACCGCAATCGCTGCCTCCGGGGCAGTGGCGAATGCACCAGTCCGATCGGGTGCGACAGGTCCCGGTCCGTTCAGGCCGTCAGCGTCAGCCCCAGACTGCGGAAAGTGTCCAGCGGATAGTCCGGCCGCATCAGGTGGCCGATCTCGAAGCCCGGCTCGACCGCACGCAGGCGGGCGGCATAGCGCTCGGCCTGCGCCGTGTCGCCAACCAGCCCCGACAGCGCCACCATGTAGCGCAAGGCGGGACGGTAGCCGGGCATCCCGATATGGCTTTGCCGGGTGTAATCCAGCGCCTCGTCCACCTTGCCCACGGACAACGCGGCCAGCGCCCGCTGCATGTGCCAGATGAACTCGTGCCGCAGCCCGCGCGCGGCATCCGACGCCCGGCACGACAGCGCATAGCTGTCGCCGGGGCGGCCAAGCAGCGTCGCGGCATGGCCTGCGGCGGCCAGCGCATAAGGGTTCACCGCGTCAAGCGCCACGGCCCGTGCGGCAAGGTGCCAGCCCCGGTCCACGTCGCCCTCAAGCTTCATGGCCACCTGCGCGGCCAGCGCCAGCACCATCGGGTTGGTCTGCCCCAGCATCAGCGCCTCCCGCGCCAGCTGAAGCGCCTCGTCGGCCTGCCGGCCTGCATCGGCGCGCAACTCGATCACACTCGTCAGCCGCTGATAACCGCGCAACGCCTGCACCAGCGGCAAGGCGTCGTCCAGCTCGATCAGGCTGGACAGGATGTCCTCGGCCGCCGTGATGTCGCGCCTTTGCCCGGTGAACAGCAAGGCCAGCGCCTGCTGCACCCGGAAGAACCCGTTGCCGCGGAAATCGCGCAAGCCGCGCTCGAAGATCGCCACCAGCACAAGGTTCTGAAAGGCGGAAAATTCGGCGCCCTCGGCGGCGCGGTCCGGCGGGCCGGGCAGATGCGCGCGCCCCGACCACAGGAAATGCCCCTGCCGTGGCGAAATCAGGCGCACCATGACCCGAACGCCGCCGGGGTCCACCGCGCTGCCCATCTCCAGCACCAGGTCGGGCGGGGCGGCATCCCCGGGCACCCGGTCCTCCAGTTCCAGCACGATCGGCCCCTGGTCGGCCAGCCGCCGCGCAAGGGCGTCAACCAGGTCCTCTTCGACCCAGGGCGCACCGGCGCGCCCGTCCCAGCCCTGCCGCGTGATCCGGATACGCAGCGAACGGCCGGGGATGGCGGGGGCCGCGGGCGCATCCTGCCCCGGCCCGCGCTGCGCGCCGCGGGCCGCATTCTCGGCGGCGGCCGCAAGCCGCCAGTCCTGGAACCCCGACGCCCCGATATTCAGCTCGGCCAGAAAATCCTCGGACCCGCAGGCCGGGTCGATCTCGACCCGGACCTCGGCCTCCAGCCAGACAGCCCATTTGTCGGCCCGAAGCACGCCCCGGTAGGGCCCCAGCGCGGTGCGAATGTTGCTCAGCGCGCGTCGGAAGCTGGCGTTGCCCTTTCCGTCCGGGCTGTCACCCCAAAGCATGTCCTGCAACCAGATGCGCGTGCGCCTGCGTCCCGGAGCCAGCGCAAGCATGGCCAGGACAGCACGCTCCTTCACCGCGCGCGGCGTCATGGACGCTGATCCCGGACCACCGGCGTGCACACGCACACCTGTGCCCAGCACCAGCACCAGGCGGTCTGTCATCTGCTTTACCCCCATCCCGGCGGCCCGGATTCCGGGAACGCACCGGGCCCCAACGGACCGGCATCCAGATTGACGTTGCGTCAACGCTGCTGCTGCAACGGACCGCCGTCAACCAATCCGAACGCTGCCCGACCACATTTCACCGGCCCGTGTCATTTGGGCAAAAGCTGCTCAGGGCCAGTCCGCGTGCGATCGCTCCGGTGCCCGGGCCAGCCCGCCCCCTGCGCGCAATCGCCGCCGGTAGGTGGCCGGCGGCAGCCCGATGCGCTGCCGGAAGAAGGCCGAGAACTGGGCAGCCGTGCGAAACCCCAGATGCTGGGCCACCTGATCAACCGTGCGCGCCGACCGCGCCAGAAGGGTCTCGGCCTCGTGAACCAGTCGTTCATGGATCAGTTGCTGCGGCGGTCGTCCCAGCTCTCGGGTGCAGATGTCGTGAAGCCGGTCCGGCGTCAGGCCAAGGGCCTCGGCATAGCGCGCCACCTTCCAGCGGTCGCGGAAATGCACCTCCAGCAACTGGCGGAACTGCCGCAGCGCCTGCGGCGCGGGACCCTGCGTTCCCACCTCGCCCCGCGCCGGCGCCGCCGCGCGCCACAGCATCACCAGCAACACGCGCACCTGCGCCTCGATCACGGTTTCCGAGCCATCGGCACGCTCTGCCGCCTCGCGCAGGATAAGTCCGAAAAGCTGGCCCGCCAGCGGGCGCAGTCCCGTCTCGCCATCAAGCGGCAAAAGCACCCGCCGGTCCGCCGTCAGCCGCAGGTCCGTCGCCTCTGGCCGCATCCCCAGCGCGCTGGTCAGCGCCCGCTCGCCCAGGATGAGAAGCGCGCCCGCCATCCCCGCCCGCGCAGTAAGCCGCATGTCGTCACGCCAAGGCAGCCACAGCAGCGCCGGGCCCGCGATCTCTTCGCTCGCGGCGGCTGCGGTCAGGCGCACGCGCCCCCGGTCCACCAGCACCACGCGCCAGCTCCGCTCGCCCAGATCGACAAGCCCGCCAAGCCGACGGTCCTGCAACCCGCCGCGCACCGGTTCGGCGTAAAGCCCCGGCCCGGGACCTGCAAGGAAACCTGAATTCCGTGACATTCCCCAGACTTTGACAATATTTTCCCGAATTTCCATATTTTCTTTTCGCCCAGACACCCAATCATCCCTGACAACAACAATCAGAGCCGTTCGGCACCGCCGACTGGCCAGGGAGGATCCCGGGTGTACCAAGGGGACACCGCAGCCTTGCTGCGGCCGGACCAGATTGATCGCGACGACACCGCCGTCGCTGCCGCCGAGGCGGCGGCAGACCGTGCGGCGTCGGCGTTCTGGGACTGGTCCTCGACACCCGCCGACACCCGCCGCGCGCTTCTTCTCAACTTCGCCGAGGCCATCAGCGACAATTCCGACCGGCTCCGACGGGCGGCCGCATCCGAGATCGGCGCCGCCCCCGGCTGGGTCGATTTCAACATCGCCCTCGCGCGGCAGGTTCTGAAGAGCGCCGCCGACCTTATCCCGATGCTGGCCGACATAGTGCATGACGACGCCGCCCATGGCGCGCGCTCGATCCTGCGCCGGCAGCCCGTCGGCGTGGTGCTGGGCATCGCGCCGTGGAACGCCCCCATCGTTCTGGCGGTCCGCGCCATGGCGGGGCCTCTGGCCTGCGGCAACACGGTTGTGCTCAAGGCGTCGGAACACTGCCCCGAAACCCACCGCCTGCTGGTCGATACCCTCAACGATGCGGGCCTGCCTCCCGGCGTGGCGAATGTCGTCACCAACCTGCCCGACCGGTCAGAGGCCGTGGTGCAAAGCCTCATCGCCCATCCGGCGGTGCGCCGCGTCAACTTCACCGGCTCGACCCGGGTGGGGCGCAGTGTGGCGCGGATGGCGGCGATCCACCTGAAACGCTGCCTGCTGGAACTGTCGGGCAAGGCGCCGCTGATCGTGCTGGACGACGCCGATCTCGACGCCGCGGTCGAGGCGGCTGCCTTCGGTGCCTTCTTCAATCAGGGCCAGATCTGCATGTCGACGGAACGCATCATCGTTCTGGACAGCGTGGCGGATGCTTTCGCCGACCGGCTGGTCAGGCGCACGGCCAAGCTTTCGGCCGCCGATCCGCGCCGGGCCATCGCGCCGCTCGGCACGCTCATCAACGCCGAGGCGGCCCAGCGCGTCCGCGCGCTGATCGACGATGCCGTGTCCAAGGGCGCCATCCTGCGCATCGGCGGAGAGGTCGACGGCGCCGTGATGCAGCCCGCGGTCGTCGACAGGGTCGGCGCGCAGATGGCGCTTTACCACGACGAAAGCTTCGGGCCCGTCGCCAGCGTCCTGCGCGTGCAGGACGAGGACGAGGCCCTGTCGATCGCGAATGATACCGAGTTCGGCCTTGCCGCCGCCGTCCACAGCCGCGACACCGACCGCGCCATGCGTCTGGCCGACCGGCTGGAAACCGGCATCGTGCATATCAACGGCCCCACCGTCTTCGACGACCCCGCCATGCCCTTTGGCGGCATGAAGGCGTCGGGCTACGGACGCTTCGGCGGCGCCGCCTCGCTCGACGAGTTCACCGAATTGCGCTGGATCGCGCAGCACGCGGCGGGTGCGCCGCACCCGCTCTGACACCGCGGAAATACAACCGGGAGGAAACGACATGAAACGCAGAACGACCCTCAAGCTGACAGCCGCGCTCGCGCTGTCGACCGCGCTCGGCGGCGCGGCGCTGGCCGGCAGCCATTCGGCCGACCCGATCGTGATCGGGGCAGTCGCGCCCAAGACCGGCCCGCTGGCCGGCGGGGCGGCCGTGACCCACTGGCCCAACATCCGGCTCTGGGCCGAACAGGTGAACGCCCGCGGCGGCCTGAACGTCGACGGCACCATGCGCATGGTCGAGATCATCGAATACGACGACCAGACCAACCCCGGCGAAACCATCAAGGCCGTCCAGCGTCTTGCCACCCAGGACGAGGCCGATTTCATAATCGCGCCCTTCGCCACCGGTCTGAACATCGCCGCGGCCCCGATCTTCGCGCGCTACGGCTATCCGCAGATCTCGGTCTCGAACATCACCGACCAGGTCGAGGATCTGGCGTCGAAATTCCCCAACATGTTCTTCACGCTGGGCTCGACCTCGGCCTTCGCCAGCGACGTGGTGCGGATCCTTTCGGAAATGCGTGACGCGGGCCAGCTGACCGGCAACCGCATCGCGATGGTCAACGTGGCCGACGCCTTCGGCATCGAACTGGCCGCCGCCGCGCGCCCGCTGTTCGAAGAAGCCGGCTTTGAAATCGTCTATGACACCAGCTACCCGCTGGGCACGCAGGACCTGTCGCCGGTGGTCAAGGCCGCCAAGGACGCCGAACCCAACGCCTTCGTCGCGTGGTCCTATCCGCCCGACACGTTCGGGTTGACCGAACAGGCGATCATCGAGGATCTTCAGGTCGAGGCGTTCTATACCGCCGTCGCCACCTGCTTCCCGGCCTTCGGCGGCCGCTTCGGCGCACAGGCCGAGGGCATCCTCGGCGCGGGCGGCGTGAACCCCGACAGCGAGGCGTTCAAGGAATACGCCGCCGCGCACGAGGCCGCGACCGGCGCCAAGCCCGACTACTGGGCCTCTGCCACGACCTATGCGTCGCTTCAGATCCTTGAACAGGCGATCGAGACCGTCGGCCTCGACCGCGAGGCCGTGTCGGCCCACCTGAAGGAAGCCACCTTCACCACGGTGCTGGGCGACATCAGCTTCAACGAGAACAACTTCAACGAAGCGTTCTGGACCGTCGGCCAGTGGCAGGACGGCGTGTTCCGCGGCGTCGCCGAAACCGGCCGCGAGGGCGCGTCGACCGTCCGCGTGAAGTCCGGCTGGGGCTCCTGATAACGACCGGGCCGGCCCTGAACACCGGGGCCGGCCCCCACCTGAACGGGACGCGCGATGGACATCTTTCTGACAGGCCTTCTGCTTGGCGGCACCTATGCGCTGATCGCGATGGGGCTGAACCTGCAATATGGCGTCGCCCGCATCATGAACCTTGCCAACGGCGAAATGCTGGTGGCCGGCGGCTTCTGCGCGTTCTGGTTCTACACCGCCGGACAGGTCTCGCCCTTTCTGACGGTGGCCATCGTCGCGCCGCTTGCCTTCGCGGCGAACTGGCTGATCTATCAGGTGATGCTGCGCCCGCTGGTCAAGCGCGCCAAGACCCGTGGTCAGCTTGAAACGGATTCCATTCTTGCGACATTCGGACTGTCCTTCGTGGCCGTGGGCCTGATGCTGGCGGTCTTCGGCGGGGACTATTTCAACTATTCCTACCTGTCGCGCCCCGTCACCTTCGCGGGCGAGAACTATGGCCTGAACCGCGTCGCGGCCTTCCTTGGCGCCGTGGTCATCTGCGGGCTGCTCTACCTGTGGCTCAACCGCAGCCGCGCCGGCCTGTCGATGCGCGCCATCGCCACCGCGCCCGCCAGCGCCCGCCTTGTCGGCATCAGCGTGGGCCACCTCGCGGCCATCGCCTTTGCCCTTGGCGGCGCGGTCACGGCGACCGGCGGCGCGCTGATCTCGACCTTCCTGACGCTCGACGCCTCGACCGGGGTGATGTTCACGCTCAAGGCGCTGATCATCGTCATCATGGGCGGCGTCGGCGACGTGCGCGGCACCATCGTCGCCGCGCTCCTGCTCGGCGTCGTCGAAACCCTCGTCGCCAGCCTGATCGACCCGGGCCTGACGCTGGCCGCCGCCTACACGCTCTTCATCCTTATCCTGCTGTTCCGCCCGCAGGGCCTGTTCGGAAGGCGCCAGACATGACCGCGTCCGAAATCCGCACGCTCCTTCTCGCCGCCGTCGGCCTCGGCATCGCCGCGCTCCTGCCGCTTACCGGCTCGGGCTACTGGCTGGGCCTCGGGCTCAACATCGCCATGTTCACGGTGCTCGCCACCAGCTGGGCGCTCTTCTCCGGGCCGACCCACTATATCTCGCTGGCCACCGCCGCCTTCTTCGGGCTGGGCACCTATACCGTGGGCCTTGGGTTCGAGACTCTGCCCTACTGGTCGCTTGTCGCCCTCGCCGGCGTCCTCGGCGCCGTCCTCGCCGCGCTCGTGGGCCTCGCCACGCTGCGCCTGTCTGGCGTCTACTTCGTGATCTTCACGCTGGGCCTTGCCGAACTCGTGCGCCAGGTCATCACCTGGGCACAGAACATGTCGGGGCAAAAGGGCCTCTACGTCCTGACCGACATCACCGAGGATCACATCTACTGGCAACTGGTCGGGCTGGCGGCTGTCGTCTACCTCGCGGGCTGGCTGATCGGACGCTCGCGCCTCGGCTTCGCGTTGCGCATCATCGGCGACGACGAAGAGGTCGCGCGCCACTCGGGCATCGACACCGCCCGCGCCAAGGTTCTGCTTTTCATGGTGCCGGGCGCGGTCGCCGCGATCACCGGCGCGATGCTGGCGCCACGCTACGTCTATATCGAACCCTCGCTCGCCTTCACCCCGATGCTGTCCTTCCAGGTGGTCATCATGGCCCTGCTGGGCGGGTCCGGCCGGCTTTGGGGGCCGCTGGTGGGCGTGATCCCCTTCGCCCTCATGTGGGAAACGATCTCGTCGACCTTTCCCAACCAGACGATGCTGTTGCTTGGCGTGACCTTCCTCGTCATCGTCTATGTCCTGCCCAAGGGCTTCGTCGGGCTGATCGAGACCATCCGGCGCAGGCTGACAAACCGCGAGGGCTGGACATGAGAGCCGCCGCCCCCGTCCTGTCGGTCCGCGGCGCGACAAAGCGCTTCGGCGGGCTCGTGGCCGTCAACGCCATCGACTTCGACGTGACCGAACATCAGGTCATGGGCCTGATCGGGCCGAACGGCTCCGGCAAGTCGACCACGCTCAACCTGATCTCGGGCGCGCTGAAACCCACCGCCGGCACGATCTCGCTGCGCGGCACGCCGATCACCGGACTGGCGCCCCAGCGTATCACCCACAAGGGCATCGCCCGCACCTTCCAGCTGGTGCGCCTGCTGCCGTCGATGAACGTGCGCGACAACGTGGTGGCCGGCGCCGTCTTTGGGCACCGCCGCCGCTGGGGGGCAGAGGCGGCGGCACATGCCGACGCGCTCCTTGACCGGGTGGGCCTTGGCGGCAAGGGCGACATGCCGGTGGGGCAGCTGACCTATATCGATACCAAGCGGGTGGAACTTGCTCGCGTGCTGGCGGGGGACCCGACGCTTCTGCTGCTCGACGAATGGCTGGCGGGGCTGAACCCGACCGAACTGGGGATCGGAATCGACCTGATCCGCTCGCTCCGGGACGAAGGCCGCACGATCATCCTTGTGGAACACGTCATGGACGCCATCCGCTCGCTCTGCGACCGCTGCGTGGTGATGTCCTCGGGCAGCAAGATCGCCGAAGGCACGCCCGCGCAGGTGCTTTCCGACGCGGACGTGATCCGCGCCTACCTGGGGGATGACGATGACTAGGCGCCCCCCTCACCACCGTGGCAGGGTTTTCGAAAACCCTGCGAAAGAGCCTTCGAAGGCTCTTTCGGGCCCCGGCCCGGCGACCCGCGCGCAAGAGCTTTCGAAAGCTCTTGCCAAAATTCTTCGAAGAATTTTGCCCGCAACGGAGACTGCCGATGCTTGAGGTTCAGGGGCTTTCAGTGGCCTACGGCCAGCACCGCGCGCTGGAAGACGCCAGCCTGCGCGTCGCGCCCGGCGAAATCGTGGTCATCCTCGGCGCCAACGGCGCCGGAAAGTCGACGCTGCTCAAGGCCGTGTCGGGCATCTGCGAGGGCCAGGTCAATGGCTCGATCACGCTCGACGGACACGAACTGACGGGCCTTTCGCCTGATCGCATCGTCGAGGAGGGCATCGCACTGGTGCCAGAGGGGCGCGGCGTCTTCGCGGAACTGACCGTGCGCGAGAACCTGACGCTTGGCGCCTATGCGGGCCGGGCCCGCGACGAAGAGGCGGCGAACCTCGCCCGCGTCTACGAGCTGTTCCCTAAGCTGCGCGAACGCGGCCGGCAGGTGGTGCGCACCATGTCGGGCGGCGAACAGCAGATGGTCGCCATCGGCCGCGCGATGATGTCGAACCCGCAGGTCCTGACACTGGACGAACCCTCGCTGGGACTGTCGCCGCTTCTGTGCAAGGAGTTGTTCCAGAACCTTGCCCGCGTGCGCGACCTCGGGCTTGGCGTGCTGCTGGTGGAACAGAACGCGCGCCAGTCGCTGGCCATCGCCGACCGGGGCTATCTTCTGGAGAACGCCCATATCGTGCATCAGGACAGCGCCGAGGCGCTGCGCAGCGACCCCGCCGTGCAGGCCGCCTATCTCGGCGCGGGCGGGGCGGCGGCGCCGCACACCTATGACGACGTCACCGACACGGCGCCGCACGGGGACGCGCCCCCCCCGGCAGCCGACCTGCCGCGGATCGAACCCCGCGCCCGATCGACCCGGACACGGTCCGCCGACGCGGTGCTCGGCGCCTCCATCGCCGACCTTGTCGCCGGCGCCAGCGCCCGCACCGCGGCCAGCGTCAGCGAAAGGCGCGCCGCGCCTGCGGCAACGGACGCGGGCGCGCACAACGACCGGCTGGCCGCCACGCTGGACGAGATCGCGCGCGCCGCGCAGGCCGCCCGGGCCCGGCGCGGGCGCCTCGCGGCGATGGAACGCGACCGTCCCCCGGCCGATCCCGCGCCGACGCAGCGCCGACGTGACGCCGACGTGATGCCGACGTCCCGATCCGGGGCCGAAACGGCCCCGCCCGTCACCCTTGAAATCTACCGCGCGCCCCGGGTCGAGGTCTATCGCCGCCGCCCCGGCGCCGCCGAATTCGACCGCAAGGAAGGATAGCAGATGCTCGACGACCTGCACCGCACCAAGACCCTACGGGGGATGTATATCGGCGGCGAATGGCGCCCCTCGGCGCGCACGTTCGACGATGTGAACCCCTCTGACGGAAGCATCTTCGCCAAGGCGCCAGAGGGCGGCCGGGCCGAGGCGCGCGCCGCGATCGAAGCCGCCCAGCGCGCCTTTCCCGCCTGGTCCGCCCTGCCCTTCCAGGAACGCGCGCATGCCATGCTGAAAATCGCCGACGTCTGGGAACGCCGCGCCCCCGACTTCGTCGCCGCCGCCCAGTCCGAAGGCGGCGGCTGGTTCGGCAAGGGCATGTTCGAAGTCGGCTATGTCGCCGAGGTTTTCCGCGCCGCCGCAGGCGTTTGCTATGGCCCCATCGGCGAGGTGCTGCCTTCCGAGCACGGCAAGGTGTCGACCGCGGTGCGCTATCCGATGGGCGTGGTCAGCGTCATCTCGCCCTGGAACATGCCGGGCATCCTGACCTCGCGCGGCTTTGCCTTTCCGATGGCCGCGGGCAATACGATCGTGCTGAAACCGTCCGAGGACACGCCCTATGCCGGCGGGCTGCTCTTTGCCGAAGTGCTTGAAGAAGCGGGGATTCCCGCCGGCGTCTTCAACGTCGTCACCTGCTCGCGCGACAACGTGCAGGAGATGGGCGACGAACTGGTCGAGAACCCGCTGGTCAAGGGTATCTCGTTCACCGGCTCCACCCCCGTGGGCCGCCAGATCGCCGCGCGCGCGGGGGCGCATCTGAAAAAGGCCTGTGTCGAGCTTGGCGGCAAGGACAGCCTGATCGTGCTGGAAGACGCCGACATGGACCGCGCCACAAGCGCCGCCAGCTTCGGCAGCTTCATGCACCAGGGCCAGATCTGCATGTCGGTCGAGAAGGTGCTGGTGCAGGAAAGCGTCTATCCCGAGTTCCTGCGCCGCTTCGTCGAACGGGCGGCAAAGCTGAAGACCGGCAACGTCGCGGACAAATCCAACGTCATCGGCCCGCTGATCAACGACCGGCAGGTCGCGCGGGTGAAGCACCAGATCGAGGACGCGCTGGCAAAGGGCGCCAAGCTGGCACTTGGCGGCACGGTGCGCGACCGCTTCGTGGAACCCACGATCCTGACGAATGTCACCCCCGACATGGCCGTCTGGCAGGACGAAACCTTCGGCCCCGTCGCCGTGGTCGTGCCCTTCCGCACGGATGCCGAGGCCATCGCGCTGAACAACGACACGGAATACGGGCTGTCGGCGGGGATCATCACCGCAAACGAGGATCGTGCGCTGGCCATGGCCGCGCGGCTGGAAACCGGCATGTGCCACGTCAACTGCTCGTCCATCAACGACGAGCCGCACGTTCCCTTCGGCGGCACCAAGGCCTCGGGCGTGGGCCGGCACGGGGGCCGCTGGTCGATGGAAACCTTCACCGAGACGCGCTGGATCACGCTGGATCGCGGCGGCCGTCCTTTCCCGCCGGTGTTCTGATGGCGGCGACCTGGGAAAGCGGCCCGCTGCTGAAGGGCAAGACGATCGTCGTCACCGGCTCTGCCTCGGGCATCGGGCTGGAAACCGCGCGGCTGTGCACCAAGCTTGGCGCCACGGTGCTGGGCGTGGACGTGACCAAGCGTTTCGACCATGTCGAGGAGTTCTACCGCGCCGACCTGACGGACCCGCGCACCATCGACGCGCTGGTCGATGCGCTGCCTCAGGGCATCGACGGGCTTGCCAACATCGCCGGGCTTCCGCCCACCGCCCCGGCGGAAAAGGTGTTGAACGTCAACCTCTTCGGGCTGAAGCGCCTGACGCTGGGCCTCATCCCCAAGCTGTCGAAGGGCGCCAGCATCGTCAACCTCGCCTCGCTGGCGGGCTTCGGCTGGCCGCAATCGGCAGAGGCGATCAAGGCCAGCGAGCACGCGGACATGGATGCGCTTGGCCCCTTCATGGACCGATTTGAGATCACCAACGCGGGCGGGCGCAGCTATTTCTTTTCCAAGGAAGCACTGATCGTCTGGACAATGCAGAACCGCTGGACATGGCGTGACCGGGGCATCCGGATGAACACCGTCAGCCCCGGCCCGGTCGATACCCCGATCCTGGGCGACTTTCTTGAAACGCTCGGCGCCCGCGCCGAGGAGGACGCCCGCGTGATGGACCGCCCCGGCACGCCGCAGGACATCGCGCCCGTGGTCGCCTTTCTGCTGTCGGACATGACCAGCTGGATCCGTGGCACCAACATCCCAGTCGACGGGGGCATGTCGTCGAACATCCTGTGCGAAATGCACGGGCACTAACGGAGGAGACCGAGAAATGTCGGCCCTGGCCTGGATCATCCTTCTGATCGCGATCGTCGCCGTCCTGGTGGTGCTTGCGGCATGGTTCTACGAACGCGCCACCAACGAGGTGAGCCTTGTGAAGACCGGCGTCGGCGGCCGCAAGGTCGTGATCGACGGCGGCACGCTGGCGATCCCCTATTTCCACGAGATCACGCGCGTGAACATGCAGACTCTGCGATTGTCGGTGGCGCGAACGGGCGACCAGTCTCTTATCACCAACGACCGCTTGCGGGTGGACGTGGGGGCCGAGTTCTACGTCTCGGTCCAGCCCGAGGCCGAGGCCATCGCCCGCGCCGCGCAGACGCTGGGCAAGCGGCTGTTCCAGCCCGACCAGTTGCGCGCGCTGATCGACGGGATGCTGGTGGACGCCATGCGGTCCGTCGCGGCGCGGCTGACCATGGACGAGTTGCACGAGAACCGCGCCCAGTTCGTGGCCGAGGTGCGCGGCGCGCTGGTCGAGCCGCTGGGCCGCTACGGGCTTCAGATCGACAGCGTGTCTCTCTCGGCGCTGGATCAGACGCCGTTTTCGGCGCTGGACGAGAACAACGCCTTCAACGCGGTCGGTATGCGCAAGCTGGCCGAGGTGATCGCCAAGTCCAAGAAGGAACGCGCCGAGATCGAAAGCGACAGCGAGGTCAGCGTGCGCCGCGCCGCCATGGAAGCGGCCAAGCGCAAGCTGGAAATCGACCTTGACCAGCGCCGCGCGGAAATCGCCCAGACGCAAGAGATCGAAACGTTGCTGGCCGCGCAGCTGGCTGAAGTCGCTCAGAAAAAAGCCGACAGCGAGCGCACGGCGGCGCAGGCGCGCATTCGGATGGAAACCGATATCCAGGCCGCCGACATCGCGCGCGAACAGCAGATCCGGGAGGCCGAGATCGCCCAGTCCCGCACGCTGGAACTGGCCGAACGCGACCGCCAGATCAAGCTGAGCGAGAAAAGCCAGGAGGAAAGCCGCGCCCAGGCCGATGCCGACACCGCGCGCGCCGAGGCGGTAAAGGCCGCCGAAGCGGTGCTGACCGCGCGCCAGATGGCCGAGGCAGAGCGGCGCAAGCGCCTTGCCCTGATCGCGGCAGAGGAGCAGGCCGAAGCCGCCGCCGCAAAGGCCCGCATCACGGCGGCCAGCGAGAAGGCTACCGCAGCCGACCGCACCGCCGCGCGGCGCGAAGAGGCAGAGGCGATGAAGGCCATGGAACTGGCCCGCGCCGAGGCCACCCGCGCCCGGATCGAGGCCGAGAACGCGCGCTCTGACGCGATCGTGGCGATGGAACTGGAAAAGGCCCGGCTGGAGGCGATGCCGCGCATCATGGCCGAGATGGTCAAGCCCGCCGAGAAGATCGACCGCATCAGCGTCAACCACATCAGCGGCGGCCTGCGCGACCGGGGCGACGGGGCAGCGCCCCTGTCGCCGGTGAACCAGACCATTGAATCGATCATGGACATGGCGCTTCAGCTTCCCACCCTGCAGAAACTGGGCGAAACGGTCAGCGCGAACCTGTCCGGCGTGTCCGAAAAAGGCGCGAAATCAGGCGACTAACCGGTTCCCGGTTCCGTTTCGGGACCGGGGCGCTTGCCATAGAACGGCAGGGCCGAGGGGGGGGCCTCGGCCTCGTCCCAGGCGCCCAGCAGGATGCCGCGTGCGGGGGACCTGCCGCGTTCCGTGGCAACCTCTTCGGGGCTCATCGTGGTGCGCTGCGACAGGCGGCGCGCCCAGTCCGACAGGTGGGCGGCCATCTCGGTGCGCACCGCCTCATGCGCGGGGTCCGCGCCGAGGTCGTGAAGCTCGTCCGGGTCGCGTTCCAGATCAAACAGCATCGGGCGGAACCCCTCGGCATGGATGTATTTCCACCGCTCCGTCACCAGCATGAACTGGCGCGGATCGTCCACCTGCGTGGCCAGCGCCTCCATCGCCGGGGTGATGCCGTAGTCGTTTTCCGAGATCGCGTAACTACGCCATTTCCCGGGGTTTTCCCCGTGCAGGAACGGGGTCAGAGAGCGGCCTTCGAGGATGTGCGGACGGGGTCTGCCGCCAGCGACCTCAAGGAATGTGGGGGCCAGATCGATCGATTCCACCAGCGCGTCGCAGGTGGTGCCGCGCGTGGCGTCGGCGGCGGCCGACGGGTCGCGGATTATGAGCGGCACCTTGGCCGAACAGTCGTGGAACATGTCCTTCTCGCCCATCCAGTGGTCGCCCAGATAGTCGCCATGGTCCGAGGTCAGGACGATCAGCGTGTCGTCCCAGCGACCAGTCTCCTTCAGCCAGGCAAACAACCGTCCCATCTGGTCGTCGCATTGCTTTATCAGGCCCATGTAGGCCGGGATCACGGTTTCGCGCACCTGGTCGCGAGAGAACGACTGCGACACCCGGCCCTCGATATAGGCGCGGAAGACGGGGTGGGTGTCGGCCAGTTCGGCGTCCGAGCGGTTGACCGGGATCACGTGTTCCGGCCCATACATGTCGTTGTAGGGCGGCGGCGCGATATAGGGCCAGTGCGGCTTGATGTAGCTCAGATGCAGGCACCAAGGCGTGTCGCCGGCCTGCTCCATGAACTCGATCGCGCGGGTGGTCATGTAGGGGGTTTCGCTGTCCTCTTCCCGGATCTCGGCAGGGGCGCGGGCGTTCTTCAGGAACCAGCCAGACAGCACGTTTCCATCCGCGTCGCGGGCGGAATTTGCGAAGTCGTGCCAAGGGTTTGGGCCGGGATAGCCCCGCTCGCGCAGCCAGTCGTTGTAGCGTTCTGCGCCATGCTCGTCATAAAGACCGTCAGGCCCTTCGGGGCGCATGCCGTCGTCGCGTTCCCAGACGTCGAAGCCGCATTGTTCCGCCCGCAGACCGATGATGCTGTCGCGCGGGATGCCAAGGCGCAACATGCCCTCGTCATCGGCCTTCATGTGGGTCTTGCCGACCAGCCAGCAATCCATCCCGGCGGCGCGCAGGTGGTCGCCCATCGTGTGCTCTCCGACCTTGAGCGGCACGCGGTTCCAGGTGGCGCCGTGGGAGTGGCAGTAGCGGCCGGTGTAGAAGGACATGCGGGAGGCGCCGCAGACGGGGGACTGGACATAGGCGCGGGTGAAGCGGACGCCGTCGGCGGCCAGCGCGTCGATATGCGGCGTGTGCAGGTGGGGATGGCCGGCGCAGGACAGGTAATCCCAGCGCAACTGGTCGAACATGATGAAAAGGATGTTCTTTTTGCCCATGGCTCCCTCCCTTGGCCTGCGCCCGGTCGCAGGCTAGGGGGTGCGCGAGGGCTTGTCGAACACTTGTCGGCGCTCCCTTGGACGAATCGGGATTAACGCATTGAAAGAGCAGGAAAACCCCCTGCGGCATCACGTCGGCAAAATGTCGGCATCGCGTCGGCGCGACCGGCGCGAAAACCGGGGTTAACGGGGCGTGCGGCGGCGGGCCGCCGCCGGTCAGGCGGTGGCGTGCGCGCCCTCGGCCAGGGTGGCGAGCTTGGCCCAGGCAATCTCGGGGTCGACCGCGCCGAAGCCCGCGAAGGTGCCGAAGCCGCAGTCGGACCCGGCGATCACGCGATCCGCCCCGACGATGTCGGTGAACCGCTCCAGCCGCTGGCGCACGAGATCGGGGTGTTCCACGAAATTCGTCGTCGTGTCGACCACGCCCGGCACCAGCACCTTGTCCTCGGGAATGTCGGCAGCGCGGTCGCGGAACACGGCCCATTCGTGCCCGTGGCGCGGGTTCGACGTCTCGAAGAGCACATAGCGGGCACGCGCCAACATCAGCGTGTCGAACATGGTGGCCATGGGAATGTCGCAGACATGCGGGCCTTCGTAGTTGCCCCAGCAGATGTGGATGCGCACACGGTCCTCGGGCACGTCCGACAGCGCGTGGTTCAGCGCCTCGACATGGGCGGCGGCGACGCGGACGAACTCTGCGTCCGAGAGATCGGTGAAGAGCATGTGCCGCGACAGGGCAAGGTCGGGGCAATCGAGCTGCAAATCGAGCCCGGCAGCGACGATGGTTTCATACTCGGCCTTCATCGCATCGGCGAGCGCGGCAAGATAGGCGTCGCGCGTGGGGTAAAAGTCGTTCTGCAGGAAAAGCGAGATCACGCCCGGCGAGGCCGCGTTCATGAAGCCGCGTTCGGCCCCGTGCGCGTCCATCGCGGCGCGCAGGTTGGCGATGTCCTTTTCCAGTTCGCCCTGCCCCTTGGACCGCACATCGCCCACGCACATGGGGCGGGCGTATTGCGGGGTGCCGCCCGACTTCGCGATGCGGTCGAGGAAGGAGGGATAAAGCTTGAGGTCGGCGGGCGCGTTGCGCGGGCTGTCGCCGTCAAAGCCGGTGTAGCGGTCCTTCACATAGGTGGCGTAGCTGATCTTTGAGGTTTCGCCATCGCTGACGATGTCTATCCCGGCGGCAACCTGGCGGCGCACCACATCGTCCACCGCGCGCGTCATCACGGCGTCGAAGGTGGCGGGGTCATAGGCCTCTGCCCGTTCGCGGGCGAAAAGCTGGTCGACGACATCCTGGCTGCGCGGCAGGCTGCCGACATGGGTGGCGGCAAGGGGCATGGGGTGTCCTTTCTGCGGGGTCGGGTCAGCCGCGCCAGGTGGCGCCTGCGGGATCGTCGGTGCCGATGACGCGGTAAAGCGCGGCCTCGCCGCTCATCGCCGGGGTGATGGAATGGGACTGGCCCGGGGGCACAAGCGCGGTGTCGCCGGGGGCAAGCGCGGTGGTGCCGCCGTCCCAGTCAAGCCGCCAGTGGCCGCGCACGGGCATCAGCACGGTGGCATGATCGCGTGTCTCGGGCGCGGCGGGAGCGTTGGCGCGGGTCAGGAACGTGACCTGAAACCCCGGCTTGTCGCGCATGATGCCGGTTTCGCCGATCACGGTGACGGGGGCGCCGGAGTGTGCCAGCGCGACCATGTCCCAGTAGCGGCGGACATGGCCGCCGATGACCTGCATGGGCGCGGGTTCGGGATAGGTGGCAAGCTCTTCGTCCGTCAGCAGCGGCATGGGCGAGACGCCGCCGGGCAAGGATTCGCCGCGCTTGGTGTCGTAGAGCTTGCCCTGTTCGGACAGGATCAGGCCATGGGCGCGGGCATCCTCTATCACCTGCGGTGCCCAGATCACGCCGCCGCCCGCGTCGTCGCCGCCGAGGATGGCCATGATCATCCCGTAGTCGGTGCCGATGTTCTCGAAGCCCCGGAAGATGCCGGTGGGGATATTGATGATGTCGCCCTCTTCCAGCACCACGTCGCCCGCGTTGCCCCAGCGGCCCCAGAAGAAGCGCCAGCGCCCCGAGAGGACGAAGAACACCTCTGCCGTGCGGTGCGAATGCAGCGAGTTGCGGCATTTGGGCGGCTGGCCCGCCGCGCCGATGTTGAAGCCGGGCGTGTCGCGGATATGGACGTGCTGATCGGGGGATTCCGACACGCCGCCGCCGATGATGGTGAAGTTCTCCTTCTGGTCGGACCCCGGTGTATGGGCGTCGATGAAGGCCGTCTTGCAGGGGACGAGGTCGCCGTAGCGGACGACTTGGGGGGCGGTCATGTGGCACCTTGATGCAGCAGGATCTGTTTCCAGATCGCGGTTTCGTCGAAAATGGTGAATTCGCGGCGCAGGCCGCGGGGGCCAAACTCGGCCTGGGTGATGCCCATGACATGCACCATCGCGCCCGAAGGCGGGCCGAAGGCGCCCCAGCCGTCGTGGCGGCCCCAGAGCGACCAGCGCACCGCGGCGCGGGGCGGCATCATCGGGTCGTCGCGGCCGATCCGGTGATGGACGGTGAAGGCGGCCGAGGGGAAGGCGGCGCGCAGGCCGATCCACATGGCGTCCGCCGCGGGGTGGCCGTGGGCGGTGACGCCGCCGGGGTATTCCAGCTGGCAGGCGCGGTCATAGGCCTGCGGGATGACGCTGAGTTCCGCGGCCATGATGCGCGACAGGATGTCGGCAAGCCGCGCGCCGTGTTCGTGGCCGTTGCCCTGCCCGGTGTAGGGGCCGGGGCGGTCGGTGTCGGGGGTGAGGGGCCTTGCGGCGGCCTCTGCCCCGCCCTCTCGCGCGATCTGGTCGCGGGCGTAGTCGCGCGGGTCGAGCCCCATCTGGCGCACGATGGCGCCCTGATCGCGGACCAGCCATTCGTCGTCGATCATGTTGTCACGGGCGTGGCAGTCGGCGTGGATGCGGTAGGTCAGCCGCGCGCCGCTGGGTGGGCCGAACACGCCCCCGCCAAGGTGGGTGGCCGTGGACAGGATGCGGTGCGAGGACAGCATCCCCGTCTCGGGCGTGCCGGACCAGATCACGTCCTCTCCCAGGAGCGTGCGGTCGGGAAACTCGTTGAGGGTGGCCATGGTGGCGGCGATGACGCCCGTGTTGCCGATGGTGATGCCCGCAGGCGTGCGCACGACGATGTCGGGGGCGTAGTAGTCGTGGAGCGTGTGCAGGCCGCGATCCTCCCAGATCTCGCGCGTGATGCCGAGGATGTAGTCGGGGAAGTCGCGGAACTTGGGGTCGAAGCCTTTCATTGGGTCCATCCCTGGGGAATGCGGGCCGAGCCGCGCAGCATCAGTGTGCCGGGAATGCGGATCCTGGCGGGGGCGGTGTCTCCGGTCTCGATCCGGGCGAGAAGGCGGTCGACGGTTTCGGCCACCATGCGGCGGACGGGCTGGCGCACCGTCGTCAGGTCATAGGCGGCCCACGCGGCAAGGGGGACGTCGTCGTAGCCCACCACGCTGACATCGCCGGGGATCGACAGGCCAAGCTCGTGGCGCAGGACGTCCATGACGGCAAAGGCCATGTGGTCGTTGCCGACGAAGACGGCGTCGGGGCGGTCGGGGCGGTCGAAGAGCTGGCGGGCGGCGTCCATCGCGGCGTCGCGGTGATACATGCCGTCGATGACGGCAAGGGCGTCGCGCCCGGCGTCGGCAAGCCCGGCGAGGAACCCGGCGGCCCGGTCGCGGCCGGTGGAGGAGCCCTGCCAGCCAGCGATATGGGCGATGTGGTCGTGGCCGCCGGCCAGCAGGAACTCGGCCACCTGCCGCCCCCCGGCGAAGTTGTCGGTCGTGACCTCTGACAGGCGCGGATCGTCCTGCCCGCGGTTGAACATCAGCACGGGGATGCCGGCGGTGTCGCAGCGGGCGGTCAGGTCGTTCGTCATGGCGACGGATGCGGTGACGATGCCGTCGACCTGGTAGTCGAGCAACTCGTCCACGATGTGCGAGATGTCCTCGGTCGCGTTGCCGGCCATGAACATCAGGACGTGATAGCCGCGTTCCTGAAGCGCCTTGGACAAAAGCTCCAGCGCCACGGGGTAGAACTGGTTGTCGAGGTAGGCCACCACCAGCCCGATCATCCGGGTCTTGCCGGTGATGAGGCCGCGCGCCAGCACGTTGGGGCGATAGCCAAGCTCGTCGGCGGCCTTGCGCACCTTGGCCACGGTCTTGGGCGAGGCGCTGGCGCCGGGGGTGAACACCCGGCTGACCGCCGATTGCGACACGCCCGCGCGCCGCGCCACGTCCATCGATGTGACCTTTTCCCCCGCCATCAATCCGCCGTCCAGCCGCCGTCGATCAGCATGGACGTGCCCGTGACCAGCGCCGAGGCGTCGGACGCGAGGTACAGCACCGCGCCCATGATGTCCTGCACCTCGCCCACGCGGCCAAGCTTGATCTTTTCCTGAAGCCAGCGGACGCGCTCGGGGTCGGCGAAGGTGGGTTCGGTCAGGGGCGTGCGGATGAAGGTGGGGCAGATCGTGTTGATGCGGATGCCGCGCGGGCCCCATTCGATCGCCATCGCCTTTATCATGCCTTCCAGCCCGTGCTTGGTGGCGCAATAGACGGCGCGGTCTATGCCGCCCACATGGCCCATCTGGCTGGAGATATGGACGATGGAGCCGGGGCGCCCCGCATCGGCCATGCCGCGCGCCAGCCATGACGACAGGAAATAGGCGCCGCGCAGGTTCACCCCCATCACCACGTCGTAATCCTCTGGCGTGGTGTCGAGCGCGGGGCCGTGGCGGGCCACGCCTGCGGCGTTCACCGCGGCGTCGAACGGCGCCTGCGCATCGAGCGCGGCGCGCAGCGCGTCCAGATCGCCGATGTCGAGCGGCAGGGCCTCGACGCTCCACCCTTCGGCGGCCATGGCGTCGACGGCGGCTTGCAGGCGGTCCACGCCGCGCGCGGCGCAGACGACGTGCGCGCCGGCCTCTGCCAGCGCGACGGCAGCCCCAAGGCCGATGCCCGAGGACGCCCCGGTGACAAGCGCGCGGCGCCCGTCGAGGCGGAAGGAGGGGGTGCGGGGCAGGGTCATGTCAGCGCCTTTCCTGTGTCCGGGTCAAAGCCCATGCGGGCCTTGTTGACCTCTCGCATCCGGGCAAGAACATCGATACCGGCTTGGGCGAAGACGTCCAAGAGATCGACGAGCACCCAGTTCTCGCGGATCCGGCCGGACTCGAGCCGCCAGAAATCGAGACTGCGCAGCGTAAGTTGCGCGCCGGTGGGCGGCAGGCCCAGCCAGCCGCCGCCGGTCAGCGTCTGGCGCATGTTGGGCCAGCCGGTGACGGCGACGTAAGCGCCGTCGCCGAAGAGGTGGCTTTGTGTGCCCCCGGGATAAGCTCCCCGGTCGGGCATGGCGGCAAGAAACGGGATCTGGTGCCAGTGGCGAAAGCCGCGCACGCCGCGCGCGGTGCCGATCCCGGCGGGGCCATACCAGCCGAAGCGCGGGTGCCAGAAGCGGTCAAGCTCCATCACCTCTGGCCCGCCCTGCGCGGGGTGGCGGCCCATGTGGGTCAGCATGTCGATGACGTGGCGCAGGCTGGCGTCGGAGGCGGCGGCATCGCGGGGACCGGGGGCCAGCCCGTCCTGCGTGGCGGGCGCGGGCGCGGCCCATGCGCGGCCAAGCTGGGGCGCCATCGGCCAAGCGCCGGCCTGCATCATGACCTCGGGGATGTCCCAGAGCGCCTGAACCTCTGTCACGCGGCCGCCTTCGAACCGGAAGAATTCGTGATAGCGGATATGGGCGAGGTGCCCGGTGGGCGGGATGTCGAGCCACGGGTGCGCGAAGGTGCCGATGTAATGGCCGCAGGCGCCGACCCAGTCGGCGCCCTCTGGCGTCACGCCCGCCGCGACGATCATGTCGCGGCGTTCGAGGTCGGGCCATGCGGCGGCAAGGGGGGCAAGGGCGGTGTCCCAGACCCCGCCGGGCCCGGTCACGGTGCCGAAGGGATGGGACAGGCGCACGGGCGCGTCGGGGGTCAGGAGCGCATCCAGCGCCGTGCGCGCGGCGGTGGCGTCGCCGTGGTAGAGCGCGGCGCGGAACGGGGTAAGCCGTGCCTTGTGGTCGGAGTGCCTGTCCATGCCGCGCGCCGGTGCCCCGCGGCTATTCCGCGGCGCCGCGCACAGGGGCGGCGGCGCCGTAGGGAATGTTGCGCCCGCCGTAGCGGCGCACGCGGATGTTGCACTGTTCGGCGTGGCCGACGAAGCCTTCGAGCATGCAGAGCCGCGAGCCGTATTCGCCCACCAGCGCGGCGGCCTCGTCGGTCACGATACGCTGGTAGCTGTGGGTCTTCAGGAACTTGCCGACCCAGAGCCCGCCAGTGTAGCGGCCGGCCCTTTTCGTGGGCAGGGTGTGGTTGGTGCCGATGACCTTGTCACCGTTGGCGACATTGGTGCGCGCGCCAAGGAAAAGCGCGCCGTAGCAGGTCATGTGTTCAAGGAACCAGTCGTCGCGGTCGGTCATGACCTGCACGTGTTCGTAGGCCATGTCGTCGGCGACGGCGAGCATCTCGTCATGGCTGTCGCAGAGGATCACGTCGCCATAGTCGCGCCAGCTGGCGGCGGCGGTTTCCGCGGTGGGCAGGATCGCCAGCAGGCGGTCGATCTCGGCCAGCGTGTCGTCGGCCAGCTTGCGGGAATTGGTGATGAGGCAGGCGGGCGAGTTGTAGCCGTGCTCGGCCTGGCCGAGGAGGTCGGTGGCGCAGAGTTCCGCGTCGACGGTGTCGTCGGCGATGAGCATGGTTTCGGTGGGACCGGCGAAAAGGTCGATGCCCACGCGGCCGAAGAGCTGGCGCTTGGCCTCGGCCACGAAGGCGTTGCCGGGGCCGACCAGCATGTGGACCGGGTCGATCGTTTCGGTGCCGATGGCCATGGCGCCCACGGCCTGAATGCCGCCAAGAACGTAGATCTCATGCGCGCCGCCCATGTGCATGGCGGCGACGATGGCGGGGTGCGGTTCGCCGTTGACGGGCGGGGCAGAGGCGACGATGCGCGGCACGCCGGCGACGGTGGCGGTCAGGACGGACATGTGCGCGCTGGCGACCATGGGGAACTTGCCGCCGGGCACGTAGCAGCCGACCGACTGCACGGGGATGTTGCGGTGGCCGAGGATCACGCCGGGGATGGTTTCGACCTCGATATCGGTCATGGAGGCGCGCTGCGCCTCGGCAAAGCCGCGGATCTGATCCTGGGCAAAGCGGATGTCGGCCATGTCCTGCGCGCTGACCTTCTGCATCGCCGCCTCGATCTCCGAAGGCGTCAGGCGAAAGGCGGCGGGGGCGTAGTTGTCGAACTTGGCGCTGAGGTCGCGCACGGCGGCGTCGCCACGGGCGGCGATGTCGGCCAGCGTGGATTCGACGGTGGCGCGGACGCGGGCGTCGTCCTCGGCCTTCTCGGCCTCGGGCTTCGAGCGTTTCAGGTGCGTGATGGCCATTCGTTTCTCCTTCAGCGGGCTTCGGCGCGCAGGCGCCGGGCGGCGGCCTGACGGGCCTTGTCAAAGGCGGCACCGATCAGCGGCGCGAGCGCGTCGTAGGTGGTTCGGGACGGCGACACCACCGCGACCCAGCCCATCCAGCCGTAGACCGGGTGCGGCGTCAGGTCGTCCAGGGCGGTGAAGTCATGGCCGGTGGCGACGATCCCGCCCTTGGCCGGGCGCGCGGGGCGCGGGCCGAAGCGGGCCTCGTACAAGGTGGGCGGCAGGCCGAGGTTCAGGCGCCAGACCCCGGGCCGGTCGAGCGCCGAGGCGCGGTCGTTCGCGCCGTCCTTCCGCTTGACGGTGGCGAAGTAGACGCCGCGCGGCATCGCGCCGCCGGGGTTGTGGAACAGCGCGGTTTCCCCCCAGCTTTCGACCGGGCGGACATCGCCGAACCGGGTCGACAGATCGGCGATGACCGCGTCCGGCGTCATGGGGCGCCCTCGGGGCGGGGCGGCGTGACCTCGCCCGTGTCGTAGGCTTCCCATCCCTGCCCCTCGAAGACGTCGCGGCCAAGCTGGGCCAGCACGGCGGCAAAGTCCACGGACACGGGGTTGTCCTTTATCCGGCCGTCCACGACGCGCCAGAAATCCATGTAGGGGATGCGCACCCGCTTGCCGGTGGCGGGAATGCCCATGAAGGGGCCGGAATGCGTCGCCTCGATATGGCCGAAGCAGGCGGCCCATTCACCGTCGGCAAGGAATTTCTCGGTCAGGTACGTACGGTCGGTGAAGGCGGCGCGCAGCGGCCACTGCCAGTTGCGGCGGAACGCCTCTACCCCGTCCTTGGTGCCGCAGCCCCGGTTGCCGCGCCACTGGAAATCCCCGTGGAAATACGGGGTCATGTCCATTTCCGAGCGGCCGAGCGCGTCTTCCATCCGCTTGACGGCGGCAAGGGTTTCGGCGCTTTGTCTCTGGTGATCTTCGGGTGTCATCCTGGGGCGCTCGCATTTTTGCATACGCTTGCAAAAATGCTAATGTCGATGGCATTGATTGGCAAGGCCAATCTCTGGGGAACGGGTGGCGGGCAGGATGCAGGACATACAGACAGCCAAGCGGATCGTGCTGGATCATCTGGCGCGGTTGGATGGCGCGGCGCCGGGCAGGATCGCCGAGGCGCTTCGCGCGGGCGTGGCCGACGGATGGCTTTGGCGGGGCTATCATCCCTTTGGCGCGCTGACCGGGGCCGATGCCGTGGCCGCGCGGTTCTGGGAGCCGCTGGCGCAGGCGTTGACGGCGCGGGCGCGGCGGATGGACATCTTCTTTGCCGGGCGGAACGAGATCGACGGCGTCAAGGGCGTCTGGGTCGTGTCCATGGGGCACATCATGGGCCTTTTCGACGCGCCCTGGCTGGGGATCGCGCCCACGGGAAAGATGGCGTTCCTGCGCTATGCCGAGTTCAACCGGGTCGAGAACGGGCGCATCGCCGAGACGGCGATGTATTTCGACATCCCGCACCTGATGATCCAGGCGGGGCTGGACCCCTTTGGCGGACAGACGGCGGCGCATCTGGTGCAGCCGGGGCCCGCCACCCATGACGGGCTGCTGTTCGAGGCCGCGCCAGAGGCAGAGGGACAGGCGACGCTGGCGGCGATCAACGCGATGATCTCGGACCTCGGGACATGGGGGCTGGGCCTGCCGCTGGAAGAGGAACTGCGCCGCACGTGGCACGAGGACATGATCTGGTGGGGGCCTGCGGGGATCGGGGCGACCTTCACCATTCCGCGCTATGCGGCGCAGCATTCGGGACCGTTCCGCGCCGCGTTTTCCGAGCGGACGGGCACGGGCCACGTCGCGCGGCTGGCCGAGGGCGCCTATGGCGGGTTCTTCGGCTGGCCCAACTTTTCCGCGCGGCTGACCGGGCCGTTCATGGGCCGCACGCCCACCGGCAAGGTTGCAGAGTTCCGGGTGATCGACATCTACCGGCGGGCGGGCGGCAAGCTGGCCGAGAACTGGGTGTTCATCGACCTTCTGCACTTCTGGGCGCAGCAGGGATGGGACGTGCTGGCCGAGACGACGGGGTGGCGGGGCGATTGATCGCGGCGCCTTGTCCGGGGGCGTTGGCCGGGCTGGGGGCGCATACCGACAGAGGGCGGCGGGTGGCCACGTGCAGCCGCTGCGGCGGGTGAGATCTGCGCTTTATCCCGGCCAGGTTCGGACGACCTTTGAGCGCGCGCTGGCGTTGCCAAAGCGGCTGGCCGATGGGGCGGCCATCCGCTGCCCGGGCCGCTTCGCGGCTGTTCCGGGCGGGGTTTCTTCGTTCAGAGCGCGCCGGGACATGACCCCAACCGAGGGCACCGGATGGCCGGTGGGGCGGCCAGCCGCTGCCCGGGCCGCCTTGCGGCTGGTCCGGGCGGGGTTTCTCCGGCTGATATCTACCCCTTCACCGCGCCCGCCGTCAGGCCGCTGACGATCTGGCGCTGGAAGACCATCACCAGCAGGAAGAGCGGGGCGGTGATCGAGACGGCGGCGGCGATGGCCTGCACCTCGTCCGAGGCGGTGGTCTCGCGGTTGAACATGTTGGCGATGGCCGGAACCATCGTCATGTTCTGCGCGTCGAGCAGGAGCGAGGTCACGAGGAAATCGTTGTAGGCAAGCAGGAAGCTGAAGAGCCCCGTGGTGATGACGCCGGGCCACATCACCGGCACGATCACGCGCCAGAACGCCTGAAAATGCGAGCAGCCGTCGACGCGGGCGGCCTCGTCCAGTTCCTGCGGGATGTTCTGGAAGAAGCTGCGCAGCATCCAGATCGTGAAGGGCTGGTTGATGGCCACAAGCACCGCGATCACCGCCCAGGGTTTGCCGTAGAGCGTCGGCGCGGCCTCTCCGAGGATCGGGGCCAGCCATTCCGAGGACGAGATGAAATAGGGCAGGTAGCCAGCGACCAGCACCGAGTGCGGCAGGGCGCGGAAGATCAGCGCCACCACCAGCAGCCAGAAGGCGAAGGAGGACCCGGACCGCGCAAGGCCGTAGCCCGCCAGCGTGCCAACGGTCAGCGACACGATGACCACGCCGCAGGTGACGACCATCGAGTTGGCGAAGTTGCGGGTAAAGCCGCGATCGACCCAGACGGCGCGGTAATGCTCTGTCGTCAGGCCGATGACATCGGTGCCAAGCGGGCCGGCCAGCGGGTTCAGCACGCCCAGCGCCGCGGGCAGGATGACGGTATAGAGGATCAGTGTGCCCAGCGCGAAGACACCGCCGCCAACCATCCAGCCCAGCCAGACGCGGCCCGGCGGCGACAGGTCGCGCACGCGGCCCGGCAGCCATTTCAGGGCCAGCCGGATCAGCGCCCAGGCCAGCAGGAGCGCCAGCGCGATGTCGAGCAGCGACAGGCCGCCGGCAAGGTCGCGCGTGCGGGGGCCGACGATGACGCGGATCGGGTTGGAATCGAAGGCGTCGAGCGGGCTCTTGAAGCTCATCACCGTGATCCAGACGATCGGGAAGGCGGCGACAAGGCACCAGAGCGCGAGAAAGCCGTTCGAGACGAGCTTCAGGCCAAGAGGCTGGCGGTTGGCAGGGGATGACATGGCCTAGCGCCCCTTGTGATCGCGCCAGACGCGGCGCAGCGGAAAGGCAAGCAGGATGGCGATGCCGATCATCGTCAGCATGGCGCTGGCAGAGGCGCGGCTGATCGCGCGCGACCCGGTGCCGTCAGGCAGGAGGAAGTCATAAGTCAGCCATTGCAGCGAGATCACATGCGCGCTGGCCGAGAAGCCGACGATTTCCTCGAACACGCGGTAGGCGTCCATCAGGTGGATGATGGTCACGAAGACCACCAGCGGCATCAGGTGCGGGATGATGACGTAGCGCAGGCGCTGGAACCGGGTGGCGCCGTCGATCAGCGCGGCCTCGACCGCGTCCTGGTTGACCGTTTGCAGCCCGGCGTAGAACACCACGAAGGCAAAGGGCGCGACGTGCCAGACGCGGTAGAGATACATCATCAGCTCGATCGTCCAGCCCTGCGCGAACATGGCGATGTCGCGCCCCGTCCAGGATTCGAGCGCGGCGGTCAGGATGCCGTCGCCGATGAAAAGCCAGCGGATCGACAGCGCCCCGATCACCGGCGTGATGATGAAGGGCAGCAGAGAGATGAAGATCACCGGCCCCTTGATCCGTTGCAGCGTGTTGTTGACCGCCAGCGCGATCAGAAGCCCGGTGCCGATCACCAGCGGCAGGGTCAGGATGGTGAAGACGAGCGTGAAGCGCAGCGCCGACCAGAAGCGCAGGTTCATCAGCTGGTCCCAGCTGCCGGCATCCAGCGCGGCGCGCAGGCGGTCGGGTTCCAGCACGTTGCGATAGCTTTGCAGGCCGACGAAGGTGGTTTCGGTGATGATCTTGCCGTTGTCGTCCAGCAGCGGGCGGATCTGCATTTCGGTGGTGCAGATCTGCGAGGGGAAACCGGGGGTGCAGGTCTCGACCTCGACCTGCTGATAGATGGGTTGTGTCAGGTGAAAGCTTTGCCACAGCACCGAAACGAGCGGCGCCGCGATGAAGAGCAGCATCATGAGCACCGAGGGGCCCACGAAGATCATGAAGGTCTTGCGTTTCACGCGCGCTGTCTCCTGACGGGGTGGCGGGCGGCCCGCAGGGGGCCACCCGCCCTGTCACAAGCCGGGCCTTACTGAAGCAGGCCCTTTTCCTTGGCGTCGGTGACGTAGGCGGCCTCGATGTCGGCCAGTGTCGTCGCGGCGTCCTTGGAACCGGTCAGGTAGGCGGCAAGCCCCGCCCCGAGCGCGTTGTGCATCGAGCCGATGTGCTTGTTCATCGGATAGGGTGCGGCCATGCCCGAGGCGAAGGTGTCCGCGGCACCCACGGCGGCATCGCCGGGGGTAAAGCCGGGGGCCAGCCACAGCGCATCGTCATTGTGGGCGGCGATTTCCTCGGGGGTCATGGAGGCCACGATCATCTTGAAGGCGGCTTCTGCCTCTTCGTCCGAGATGTTCTTGGCGATGGCCCAGCCGTCCCACCAGACGGTGGCCGACAGCGCCTCGGCGCCCATCAGCGCCTTGGCCATGACGATCTGGCCGGGAACAGAGCTTTCGGCCGGGTCGTTCACCGCGCCGGCGCGCGAGGCCCAGAGGTTGGCCATGGCGATGTCACCCTGCTGAAGCTGCTTGGTGACGAAGGTGGTGTCGGACACGAGGTATTCCGGGTCCATCAGTTCTGCGAGCGCGGCCATGCGTTCCAGCACGGCGACACCCTTTTCGTTGTTGATCGACGGTGTCCAGTCGGCGTTGAAGAACGCGCCGCCCTCGCCGAGGTAGTGGTTGACGAAGACGAAGGCGAGGTTCCAGCCGTCCATGAAGTAATGGCCGATCGGATAGTCCACGACGCCGGCGGCCTGGATCGCCTGAGCCGCGGCGATGTATTCGTCCCAGGTGGTGGGCACGGCAAGGCCGAGATCGTCGAGGATGTCCTTGCGGTACATCAGGTGCTGGGTGTTGGCGAAGGCGGCGATGGCCATGACCTTGCCGTCGATCTTGATGAACTGGTTCGGGCTGAGGCCCTGGCCATGCTCTGCGATCAGGTCATCGAGCGGACGCAGCAGGTCGGCGTCGATCATCGGCACCGACGTGGAGTTCGTCAGGCTGGTCATCGAGTAGAGCGACGGGTTGGCCGAGAAGGCATCGACGATCTTGAGGCGGTGGTCCTTGTCAAGCTCGCTGGTGACGTTGCCGCAGGCCTGCATGGCGGCGGTCATCGATTCATAGGCCGGAAAGGCGTTGGAGATCGTCTTGACCGGCACGTCGTTGGTGCAGTCGGCCGCGGCCGCGCCGGCGGCGAGCGCCGATACCGCTGCGGCGATGGACAGCTTCTTTAGGAACATGGCGTTCACTCCCTGTTGTCATGTCTTGGCGGGTCGGCCCGCCTTGACGATTTCACCCTTCCCCGCAGGGTCGGATGGCCTTTTAGGGGCCTAGGCCCCGATTCGTTCGCCCGACGCGGTGTCGAACAGGTGGCAGATCGCGGTGGGCACCGAGATGGAAACGGTGTCGCCAATTGCGATTCGGTAGGCCTTGTCGGCCTTGACGCTGACCATGGCATCGCCAAGCCGGACCGTGACCATCGTGGCGTCGCCGAGCAGTTCCATCGTGTAGACGGGCGCCGTGATCTGGCCGCCCGCGGGCACGGTGGCGGCATCTTCTGCCCGGAAGCCCAGCGTCACCTGCCCATCGGGGGCGGAAAGGCCTTCGATGCGCATGTTGTCTCCGGTGAAGGTGCCGCCTGACAGCGTGCCCTCGACAAGGTTCATGGCCGGGCTGCCGATAAAGCCCGCGACGAAGGTGTTGGCCGGCATGTCGTAGATGTCGGTCGGCGTGCCGACCTGCTGGACGATGCCCTTGTTCATCACCACGACGCGGTCGGCGAGCGTCATCGCCTCTATCTGGTCATGGGTGACGTAGATCGTCGTGACCTTGAGTTCGTGGGTCAGGTTCTTGATCTGGGCGCGGGTGGACACGCGCAGCTTGGCGTCGAGGTTCGACAGCGGCTCGTCCATCAGGAAGACATTGGGTTCGCGCACGATGGCGCGGGCGAGCGCGACGCGCTGGCGCTGGCCGCCGGACAGTTCGGACGGCTTGCGGTGCAGGAAATCGGTGAGTTCCACCATGCGCGCGGCCTTCATGACGCGGTCGTCATGGCTTGCGGCGTCGATCTTGCGGACCTTGAGCGGGAAGCGGATGTTCTCGTAGATGTTCATGTTCGGGTAGAGCGCGTAGCTCTGGAACACCATGGCGACGTCGCGGTCCTTGGGTTCGAGATCGTTGACCACGCGGCCGTCGATCAGGATTTCGCCCTCTGTCACCTCCTCCAGCCCCGCGATCATGCGCATCGTCGTGGTCTTGCCGCAGCCCGAGGGGCCGAGCAGCACAAGGAATTCCCGGTCGGCGATGGTCAGGTCGAACTGGTGCACGCCCACGAACGACCCCCAGCGCTTGGAGATGTTGCGCAACTGGATCTCAGCCATCGTTCGCGTCCATTTTGCATACGCTTGCAAAAGCACCGTAGCGCACCCTGCCCCGGTCGCGCAAGCCACAGCTTTGGGGGGTCGGGATCAATTCATGTCCTCCATCGCCAGTCTGCGAGAATTTCTCGCGCCGCGTTGTGGCCGGGGACCGCGGAAACGGCACCGCCGGGATGGGTCGAGGCGCCGCACTGGTAGAGGTTGCGCACCGGCGAGCGGTAGTCGGCATAGCGCGGCACGGGCCGCATGAAGAAGATCTGGTCAAGCGTCAGGTCCCCGTGCTGCGAGTTGCCACCGGGCATGTTGATGTCGGCCTCGATGTCGCGGGGCGTGTAGAGGCGGTAGTCGATCACGCTGTCGGAAAAGCCGGGCGCGAAACGGTCCATCACGGCAAAAGCGTTGCGCACAAGGTTCGGGCCTTCGCGGTCCCAGTCGGAATTCTTCAGTTCATAGGGCGTGACGCCGCCCTGCATGACGACGACATGCTTGCCCTCGGGCGCAAGCGTCGGATCGCTGTGGCTGGGGACGTTCGGGCTTAGGAAGGGTTCGGACGAGTACCAGCCGTATTTCGCCTCGTCGAAGGCACGTTCGAGGAATTCGGGCGTGGGGCAGATATGGGCGTAGGCCGGGTAGTCGACGCCGGTCTTTTCGCTGGAGAAGCCCTTGTATTGCGGCAGCCGGTCGACGGCGCAAAGCAACTTGAAGCTTTTTCCCTGCGCGCGGTAGCCGCGGATGTCGTCGACGAACTCCTCTGGCAGGTGGTGCGAGGGCACCATGTCGAGGAAGGTGCGTTTGGCGTTGACGTTGGAAATGACGCGGGCGGCGCGCAGTTCCTCGCCCCCGCGCAGGCGGACGCCGGTCGCGCGGCCGTTCTCGATCAGGATCTCGTCCACCCAGGCGTTGCAGCGGATCTGCATTCCATGCGCCTTCCCGGCCCGCGCGATGGCGTTGGCGACCCCGCCCATGCCGCCCTTGGCAAAGCTCATCCCCAGTTGGCCGATGAGATGGGTGACAAGGTAGAAGGCGGTGCCGGGGGAATAGGGGCCGACGTTGCCGCCGATGGTGGCCCAGAACATGAACTTTGCCTTCACGAGGTCATGTTCGAACCACTGCGCGACATAGTCGTGCGCGGACATGGAAAGGGAATGAAGGAGGTTGTAGACCTCTTTTTCCGCATTGCGCAGCTTCCATGCAAGGCGGGCGGTCTTCCACAGGCCGACGGGATCCTTGCGGAACGGGTTCACCGGGGTTTCCATCTGAAGCATCCGCAGGATGTCGATGGTGGATTGCAGGCGCTGGAAGAACTTGGGGTAGTTCTCGGCGTCTCGGGGCGAGAACCGGGCGATCTGTTCGCGCGTCTTGGCCGGGTCCTTGGCAAAGATGATGCCGTCATCCTCGGTCGGGTTGAAGACGTTGGGCTGGGGGTAGTATTCCAGCCCGTGCTTCTTCAGCTCCAGTTCCCCGATCACCTTGGGGTGCAGGTGGCCCATGATGAAGGAATAGGTCGAGGCGCGGAAGCCGGGCGAGAATTCCTCGGTCACGCTGGCGCCGCCGACATAGGGTTTCTGTTCCAGCACCAGCACGGATTTGCCCGCGCGGGCCAGGTAGGCGCCGCACGTCAGACCGTTGTGGCCGCCGCCGATGACGATGGCGTCAAGCTGGGTCATTCGCCCTTGAACCCCGGTTTGCGTTTCTCGGTGAAGGCGGAAAGGCCCTCCTTTCGGTCCTCGGAAAACATCAGGAGCGCGGACAGGTCGCCGCCCTCGGCCAGCGCCTGATCGAAGGTCTGGAAAGGCGCGCGGTTGATCGCCTGTTTCAGCGCCATGACCGACAGGGGCGCGTTGGCGGCGATGTCGCCCGCAATCTCGCAGGCCCGGTCGAGCGCGCCGCCCGCCGGGGTCAGGTGGTTGAGAAGACCCAGCGCCAGCGCCTCGTCGGCGGGGATATGGCGGGCGGTGTAGGCCAGTTCGCGCGCCTTGCGCTCGCCCACCGCGCGGGCCAGCGACCATGCCCCGCCGAGGATGGGGAAAAGGCCGAAGCGCGCCTCTGTCAGGCCGAGACGGGCGGTTTCGGAGCCGACGGCGAAATCGCAGCGGAGCGCGATTTCAAGGCCGCCGCCCAGCGCGTAGCCCTCGACCGCGGCGATCACCGGCTTCGTGTAGGCCGACAGATACCGCATGAAGCCCTGCCATTCGGCGTCCGTGTGGCGGTGGCGGTACTTGTCGAAGGGCGGCATCTGCGCGGACGCGGTCCCCTTCAGGTCGCCGCCCGCGCAAAAGGCGGTGTCGTCACCCGTCAGGATCACGGCGGCGATGGCGCGGTCCTGTTCCCACGCGGCCATCTGCGCGCGGGTCTGGGCCAGCATCGCATCGGTCAGGGCATTGCGCGCCTGGGGCCGGGCAAAGCGGACAATCCCCGCGGCGCCCCGGGTGGAGACGTCGATCTGGGGGGCGTCCGGCACGGCGTCAGTCCAGCATGGCGATGGTGGCGTCGGTGGTCTTCACGTCGCCGAAGGACTGGTAGAACGAGGTCAGCCCGGCAAGGTGGTCGTCGTCGTAGCGCGCGGCGTTGGCATCCTCGACCATGACCACGCGGTAATCCAGCATCATGGCGTCGCGGGCGGTCGATTCGCTGCACATGTTGGTGGCGGTGCCCGCGACGATCAGGTTTTCCACGCCCATGTCTTGCAGGATACCGTGCAGGTCGGATGCGCCCTGTATGAAGGGCGAGAAGCGTTTCTTGGTCACGATCCGGTCGTCGGCGTGGACGTCGAGATCGGGGTAGATCTCATAGCCCTGGTGGCCGGGCGACAGTTGCGACAGGTGGTTCTGGCCCTTGGCCTCGGTGAAGAAATACCGGTGATAAAGCGGCCAGTCGCTGGGGGCGCCCAGTTTCTCGGCGCATTTCATGATGACCCAGATCACCGGCACGCCCTTGTCCCGGCAGGCGGCGGCGAGGCGGTTGATGTTGGGCACGATGGAGATCGCGGTGTCGACCTCGGCCACGTAGAAGTTCTGCATGTCCACGACGAGGAAGGCGGTTTTCGCCGGCTCGAACCGGTCGAACACCGACAGTTTGCCCCGCTTGGCCATGATCCGGTCGATCACGTAGCCGGGGATCTTGACCTCGTGCGGCATGGGCGGTCCTCCGTGTTGGTGCCGGGAGCGTCTTGCCCCTTTCTGCCCACTTTAGCCCACTAATGGGGCCACGCAACCGTTTTGTCGCTGTCAGGGATCGGGGTTCAGGAACACGGGCGTGCCGCCCACGGCATAGTCGCCGTCGCGCACCTCGTTGATGACAACGCGGACCTGCCGGGGTTCGGCGCCGAGGGTTTCCACGACAGCATCGGTCAGGCGCTGCATCAGGCGGGCCTTGGTGGCGTGGTCGCGGCCTTCGAGGATCGAGATGGTGACGATGGCCATTGCGGGTCCTTTCAGTGGATGACGCCGCCGCCGTCCACGCCAAGCGACTGGCCCGAGACGAAGGCGGAATGGTCGGAGAGAAAGAAGGCGACGGGGCCGATCAGGTCTTCGGGCTGCTGGTCGCGGGCGAGGGACCGGCCGGCCGCGATGGCGCCCTTGCGGTCGTTGATGCCATCGCGGGCCAACACGCCCTCGGACAGGGTCAGGCCGGGGGCGACGGTGTTGACGCGGATGTTGCGGTCGCCGACCTCGCGGATCAGCGAGCGGGTCATGGCCAGCACCGCGCCCTTGGAGGCGTCGTAGTGCAGCATCCCGGGATAGCCGTGGAAGATGCGGTTGGTGGCGATCATGACGATGGAGCCGCCGCCCGAGCGCGCCATCGCGGGCACGGCGGACCGGGAACAAAGCCACGGCCCCCGCACGTTGACGGCCATCACCTTGTCCCAGAGGTCGGGATCGATTTCGTCATGCGGCTGGATCGGCAGGGTAGCTAAGAGCGCGGCGTTGCAGACCAGCCCGTCGAGCCCGCCGAACGCGGCCTCTGTCTCGGCCACCATGCGGTCGCAGTCGGCGGGGTCGGTGACATCCATGCGGACGGCCAGTGCGCGCGCCCCGTCGGCCAGGATGCGGTCGGCAGCAGGCGCAGGGTCGGCGATGTCGGCCAGCGCCACTGCGGCGCCCATGCGGGCGAAGCCCTGGGCCATGGCGGCGCCGATGCCCTGCGCGGCGCCGGTGACGATGATGCGTTTGCCTGTCAGCATGGGGGCTCTCCGTGATGGATCACCGTGGTCTTGGCCTCGGTGAAGTTGTGCCAGCTGTAGGCGCCGCCCTCGCGCCCCACGCCCGAGGCCTTGAAGCCGCCGAAGGGGGCGTTGAGGTCGCGCAGGAAGGGGCTGTTGACGACGATCGTGCCGGTGCGGATGGCGCGCGCGACGCGCATCGCGCGGCCAAGGTCACGGGTCCAGAGATAGCCGGACAGGCCGTGGTCGCTGTCGTTGGCAAGCGCGATGGCCTGCGGTTCGGTCTCGAAGGTGGCGACGGCGACGAGGGGGCCGAAGACCTCTGCCCGCCAGAGGCGGCTGGCGGTGGACCGCACGCGGATCGCGCCGGGGCGGACGTGGAAGCCGGGGGTCAGGCTGGCGTCGGGGCCGCCGAACAGAATGGTGTCGCCGTCCGCGCGGGCGCTGTCGTAGAAGCCCAGCACGCTGTCGCGGTGGCGGGCCGAGATCAGGGGGCCGATGTCGGTGGCGGGGTCGGCGGGGTCTCCGAGGGTCAGGGCCCGTGCGGCGGCCTGAAACCGGGCGAGGAAATCGTCGGCGATGGCGGCGTCGAGGATCAGGCGCGACCCGGCAAGGCAAGCCTGCCCGTTGCTGCCATAGGCCATGGCAAGCGCACCATCGAGCGCGGCGCCAGGATCGGCATCGGCGAAGATCACGGTGGCGGACTTGCCGCCCAGTTCCATCACGCAGGGCACATGGCGGCGCGCAGCGGCCTGCGCGACCGATGCGCCGCCCTGCGGGCCGCCGGTGAAAGAGATCATGTCGACGCCCGGGTGATCGGCCAGCGCCGCGCCGGTGACGGCGCCGCGCCCGTTGATGCAGTTCAGCACGCCATCGGGCAGGCCCGCGCCGTGGACCAGATCGACGAGACGGCGGACAGTGGCGGGCGTTTCCTCGGACGGTTTCAGGACGACGGTGTTGCCGGCGGCGAGCGCGGGGGCGAGCTTTATCGCCGTGAGGCCAAGCGGCACGTTCCAGGGGGAATAGAGCGCGCAGACACCGATGGGCACGCGATCCACAAGGGTGGTGACGGGGCCAAGCTGGTGGTGGGTATTGCCGCCTTCGGTCGTCAGAAAGTCGGCGAAATAGTCGAACCATCCGGCGGCGGCGGCCACCTGGCGCAGGACGGCGGCGCGGGGCATCCCGCCTTCGGCCACCTGAAGATCGGCGAGCACATCGGCGTCGGCGCGGATGGCGGCGGCGGCGCGGCGCAGGATCACCTGCCGTTCTGGCACGGGCGTATCGGGCCACGGGCCAGTGTCGAAGGCGGCGCGGGCAGCGATGACCGCGGCATTCACCTGGTCGGGTGTCGCCTCTGTCAGGTCGGCGATGGGCTGCGCGGTGGCGGGGTTCAGGACGGGGATTGACGGCCCCTGCCCCGCCACGGCGCGGCCGCCGATCCAGTGGGTCAGCGGCGACACGGCGTCAGGCCCCGACGACAAGATCGACGCCATGGATGCCGTCGGGCGTGACGATGGCGGGGTTGACCTCGAACGGCGGCAGGTCGGCGGCGATCCGTGACAGGCCGGCCAGTGCGGCGGCAAGGGCAGTGCGGTTCACCGGCGCCGCGCCGCGCCAGCCCGCGAGCTTGGGCGCGATGCGCAGGCGGGCGATCATGGCGTCGGCCTGATCCTCGGTGATCGGGCCCTTGGCATAGGTCAGGTCGTCGTGGATTTCGCAATCCACACCGCCCGAGCCAAGGACGATCAGCGCGCCGAACTGCGGGTCGTGGCGGGTGCCCACCAGAACCTCGACCCCGTGGAGCATCGGCTGGGCGATGATGGCGATGTCGGGATGATCGGGGCGCAGCGTGTCGGCGATGGCGGCAAGCGCGGCGAAGGCGGCGCGCGCCGCGTCCGGCGTGTCGAGCGCGGTGCGCACGCCATGGTGTTCGGTCTTGTGCAGAAGGCGGGCGGCGGACAGTTTCAGCACGATCTGGCCGTGGGCGGATTGCGCGGCGGCGGCCGCGTCGGCGCTGGTGACGGGGGTGTCGGCGACGAGCGGCAGGCCGATGTCGGCCAGCCGGGCGCGCAGCGTGTCGGCGTCCGTGCCGGGGGTGCCGGGGCCCGCCGGTACCTGGGGCGGGCGCGCGTGGGCCTGGCCGGTGCGCACGAGTTTGGCCACCGCCTCTGTCGCCACGGTGGGATCGTCGAAGACGGCGACGCCGGTCTGCACCAGCGCCTTGCGGTCCTCGGGGTGGAGGTTGGCGGCGATGGCGATCAGCTGGTCGGGGTGGGCATCGGCGAAGGACAGAAGCTGCGGCATGATCCCGCCGCGCGTGCGGGGCACCAGCGGCACATGGCTGATGTAGCCGAGCATCGTGGGGCGGCCGCGCTCCAGCCCCCATTTCAGGCTTCCGCCGGTGATGGCCATGTCGCTCATCGAGGGGGCCGAGATGTCGATGGGGTTGCGGTCGTTGACGAAGCTGTTGGCGGCCTTGAGGTCGGCCAGCGACCGCGCCGGATAGTCGGGCAATTCCAGCCCCAGCCGCGCGGCGGCGTCCGAGATCATCACGGCCCCGCCGCCCGACACGGAGATGGCGGCGACCTGCGGCGAGGCGGGGATGATGCCCGCGTTGCAGGCGGCGGTCAGGTCGATCAGGTCGTTGACAGAACGGGCGCGCAGGACGCCGTATTGCGCGAAGAGGTCGTCGACGAGGCGGTCCTCGACATACATCGACGCGGTGTGTCCCGCCGCGGCCTGACCGCCCTGGGGCGTCGTGCCGACCTTGAGGATGACCACCGGCTTTCTTGCCTGCCGCGCCAGTTCCAGCGCCTGCACCAGTTTCAGGCCGCGGCTGGCGTCTTCCATGTAGACGGCGATGGTGCGGGTGGCCGGGTCGCCGGCGTAATAGGCGATGGCATCGGCCACGTCGATGTCGGCCTGATTGCCGGTGGAGATCCAGTTGGCGAGGCCGAGGCCCCGGTCGCGCAGCTGGGCGAAGATCTGGATGCCGACGGCGCCGGACTGGCTGGCAACAGAGACGTCGCCCACCTCGGGCCAGCCGTGGCCGTCGTTGTGTTCGGGCGCCGAGGTGAAGCTGGCGACAAAGCCCGAGGCGAGCGAGATCACGCCCATGCAGTTGGGGCCGATCATCCGCATCCCGTAGCGGCGCGCGATGTCCAGAAGGTCGTCCTGCCGGGCGCGGCCGTCGCCGCCGGCCTCTGCGAATTGCGCGCCGTAGACGATGGCGACCTTTGCGCCGCGTTCGCCCACCGCGATCAGGTTGTCGCGCACCTGCGGCGCGGGCACGGCGATGACGGCGATGTCCGGCGCCTCTGGCAGGTCGGCCACGGTGCGGAAGGCGGGCACGCCCTGCACCACGTCGTTCTGGGCGTTCACGGGATACATCCGGCCGCCGTAGCCGCGTTCGAGGCAGAACTTCAGCGCGCGGCCGCCGAATTTCATCGGGTTGGTCGAGGCACCCACGATGGCCGCGCTTTCGGGGCGGAAGCAGAGCGCGAGCTTGCCGTACTCTGCGGGGTCGAGGGTGTGCATGGTCAGGCGGACTCCGACGGTTTGCGGGTGACCGAGAAGGTTTCGTTGACGAACCAGAGGCCGCCGTGGCGGGCCAGCACGTCGGCGGTGACGGACAGGTGGCGGTCGCCTTCGCGCATGGCGGCCTGCGCCAGTTCCTCTTTCACCTCGGCGAAATAGACCGCGTTGTTCCATGCCGAGGAGAGCGAGAGCGCGCCGATCTTCTGGCCTTCCATCACGGGCAGCGTGTGCATGTCGAAGCGGAAGAGCGAGCGCGCGTCGGTCAGGCCGCTGAAGGTATAGTTCTGCTGGCGGGCGCCCAGCGCGCGGCGCAGGTCGCGCATGATGTCGTAGCGGCTGACAGAGTGGATCGGCTGATCGGGCCAGACCGTGCGCACGATCTCGTGCGCGGGGTCGTCGCCATGGCTTTGAACCACGGTCATCTGGCCGCCGGGCGCCAGCGCGCGCACCACGGGGTTCAGGATGTGGTCGATCCGGAACTTCATGGTGTGGCTGTGCAGGTAGGGGTGATTGAGCAGGCAGTAATCGTAGCGGCGCTGGCGCTGGCCCGGTTTGGGGATCATGTCGGCCAGCGGAAAGCGGTGATCCTTGCGGTAGATCGTGACGACCGAGGGACGTTCATAGACCGGCTGGCCGTGCGCGCCCTGATGGATCAGCCATTCGCGCGACAGGTCGCCGTACAGCCGGGCAATCTGCTGCTGGAAATCATAGGAGCGGTTGCCGTCCAGCGCGACCTCGCGCCATGTCAGGTCGTGCGGGCTGTCTTCGGACAGCTTCACGAGGTCGAGCGCCTCGCGCACGTAGAGGTTCGTCATCACGAAGACGGACAGCGGGTGTTCGGCCAGCCGGTCCACCAGACGGCCCATGGTGTTGCGCAGGTCTTCCAGCCCCCTGCCCTTCAGCACCACAAGGACCGGCACGTTCGGAAAGGCGGCGTGGAGCGCGCGCAGGGTGCGCGCCAGCGTGATGCCGTTGTCCATCGGCGCATAGAAGATGCGGATGCCGGGGGGGCCGGGTTGCAGGCCCTGAAGGTCCTCGGCGATGCGGTCGGCCAGCACCCAGGCCTCGTTGGTGGTGTTAGCGAAGACGTGAAAGCGCTGGCGCTGTTCGAAGAAGGCAAAGCTGCCGGGGGTGCGGATCGAGGTTTCCTGGCTGATGAGCTCGGCCATGGTCTCGGCGTTCGATTCGGTCTTCTTGCGCCGGGGGCGGCCGCGCAGGCGGATATCGCCCCGGTCGGCGGCATGCATGAATTCGGCCACGCGCCGGGCGGTTTCGGGTTCGATCCGGCTGCCGGCGTCGATGCGGCTGACGAACTTGCCGTCGTTCACGGCGAGCCGCCCGAAGGTGGATTCCGCGATCCCGTAGCGGTCGCAGAAGGCGCGGATGATCTTGACGATCTCTTTCGGGGTGTCGGTCAGATGCTGAAGCATCTGGTCCGCCGGCATCTGTTCCAAGGGTTTGCGATCCAAGGCTGTCCCACTTTCGTCCCACTAGATTCCCGCACTGTGCGGGAATGTCAACGGCTATGGCCTGATGTGGAAGATGCCCTCAATCTCGACCGGCTGTCGATGCACCAGCCCCTCTACCCCGACCGAGGACCGGGCGTGGCAGCCGATGTCGGGCCCGAAGACCTGAAAGAACAGGTCGCTGGCGCCGTTCAGCACCCGGTTCTGGCGCTCGTAATCGGGATGCGCGTTTATCATGCCGAGGATCTTTACGACCCGCGCCACCCGGTCGAGGTCGCCGACATGGTGCTTTACGGTGGCGATCATCTTGATGGCCAGCGCACGCGCGGTCGCCTGCGCCTCTGCCTCGGTGATATCGAGATCGACCTTGCCGCGCTGCCGCACGCTGTCGTCGTCGAGCAGCGCCGCGCCGTGTCCCGAGACGTACAGCATCTCGCCGATCTGTACGGCGCTGGTGCGGTTTTCGCTGGGCAGGACCAGTGGCGGCGGCAGGACGATGCCAAGGTCTGCGAGGCGGGAGTCTATGCGGGACATGGCCGGTCCTTTCGGGATGCGGGGCCGCGCCGGGGCGGCGTTTCAATTTCCACTTGCGATTCTGCCCATTTTCTGCCCACTAGTAAACAACCGGAATGACGCTGCCCCCCACATGCGTGCGGGCGGCCACAGCAGGGGAACAGACCGATGACCGCACCGTCTTTGCAGGACAGGATCGACGCCGCCGCCAGCCCGGTGGACATGCTGCGAAACGCGCCCGCCGGGCCCTACCAGTTCCCGATCAAGGCCGAGTTCACCAATTGGCGCGACGAGCAGGAGGCGTGGCGCAACGGCGCGGTGCTGTTCGACCAGTCGTTCCACATGACCGACCTTTACATCGAGGGACCGGACACACGGAAGCTGGTGGAATACCTTGCGATCAACTCCATGGCCAACTGGCGGCGCGACGTGGCCAAGCAGTTCGTGCATTGCACCGAGGACGGGTACGTGGTGGGCGACGCGATCCTGTTCATCTTGGAAGAGGACAAGGTGAACATCGTCAACAAGCCGTCGAACGCCAACTGGGTGATGTACCACGCCGAGAAGGAGGGCCTTGACGTCAGCTTCGACCTCGACAGCCGGGCGCTGGACAACACCGGGCGGCGCAAGGGCTACCGGTTCGAGGTGCAGGGGCCGAACGCGTGGGGCATCCTGGAAAAGCTGAACGGCGGGCCGATCGAGGGCATGAAGTTCTTCGGCATGGGCGAGATCACCATCGCCGGGCGGCAGGTGCGCGCGCTGCGCCACGGGATGGCGGGGGCGGCGGGGCTGGAGCTTTTCGGGCCGTTCGAGGATTACGACCTGATCCGCGATGCGATCATGGAAGCGGGCGCCGGCGAAGGGCTGCGCGCGGCGGGGTCCAAGACCTATTCCACCGTCGCGCATGAAAGCGGATGGTTCCCTTCGCCCCTGCCCGCGATCTATGCGGGCGACGCGCTGCGGCCCTATCGCGAATGGCTGCCGGGGAACGGGTTCGAGGGCTCGCTGTCGCTGGGGGGATCCTATGTCAGCGACCGGGTCGAGGATTACTTCCTGACGCCCTATGACCTGGGTTACGGGCATATCGTGAAGTACGATCACGAGTTCATCGGGCGCGACGCGCTGATGGCGATGCAGGGCCAGCCGCACCGCCACAAGCGCACGCTGCGCTGGTCCAAGGAGGACGTGGTGCGCATCTTCGCCTCGCAACTGGGCGAGGGCGAGCGGTTCAAGTTCATGGACATGCCCGCGTCGCATTATGCCACCTGCCCCTATGACATGGTGTCGATCGACGGCGGGATGGTCGGGATCTCGCATTACCCGGTCTATACCGCGAACGTGCGCAGCTGGATATCGCTCGCGCTGCTGGACGCGGAGGCGGCAGAGCCGGGGACCGAGGTGACGCTGACATGGGGAGAGCCGGACGGCGGCACGCGCAAGCCGGCGGTGGAACGCCATGTGCAGACCGAGGTGTCCTGCACGGTAGAGCCCTGCCCGATCTCGGTCACCGCGCGCGAAAGCTATCGGCGTTAGGGGACGGGCGCATGGACGCCGGATACGATCTGGACCCGCATTCGGCATCCGCCAATGCCGCGCAGGCCGACTATGCCGCGCGGTCGGCGGCGGTGGCCGACGACCCGGACGCGCGGCTGGACCTGGCCTATGGGGCGCATCCGCGCCAGCGGCTGGACGTGTTCGGGGCGGGCGCGGGCGCGCCGGCGATCCTGTTCTTTCACGGCGGATACTGGCGGGCGGGATCGAAAGACAGCCGCCGCTTTCCCGCGCCTGCGTGGCGGGCCCGTGGGGTGGCGTGGATCCCGGTGAATTACCGGCTGGTGCCGGAGGCCACGCTGGAGGACGCGGTGGCCGACGCGCGCGCGGCGCTGGCCTTTGTGGCGGATCAGGCGGACGCGCTGGGGGTCGATCCCGCGCGGCTGCACCTAAGCGGCAATTCCGCCGGGGCGCATCTGGCGGCGATGGCCGCGGCAGAGGGCTGGCCCGGCCGGCCTGCGGTGGCGTCGCTTTCGGTGGTGAGCGGGCTCTTCGATCTGGAACCGCTGCTTGACGCCGGGGCGAATGACTGGCTGGGGCTGGACGCAGGAAGGGCGCGGGCGATGAGCCCGGCGCATCATCTCCCGCCCGGCGACCTGCCGGTTCTGGTGGGCTGCGGCGGGGCCGAGACGCCGGCGTTCAAGGCACAAGGCGATGGCTTCGCTGCCGCGTGCCGGGCGAAGGGCACTCCGGTGGCGACATTCGACGCGCCGGGGCACGACCATTTCCAGGTGATCGGGGACTATGGCGCGCCGGGCAGCGGGCTGTTCGACGGATTGGCGGGGATGGTCGGCGTCTGATCTTCGCTAGATGTAGTGCGTCACGTCCTTCTGCGTCGGCCCCACCGAATAGCGCGGGCGGGGGCGCACGTCGCCCCAGCGGTCGGTTTCCATCGGTTCCAGCGTGACGCGGTGGCTGAGGGTGCGGTCGCGTTCGGGGTCGTGCAGCAGCGACTCTGTCGTGTCGCCGGGGGCGGTGCAGATCAGCATGTAGCCCCTCGGCAGGGCGTCGCCGGTGCCGCCCGCAGCGGCGATGGTGTCGGCGGGCGGGGCAAACGTGGAGAGCGGCGCGCCGTTCAGCGTGACGCGGTCGGCGTGGCCCGACAGGGAGGAGAAGCGCCACGCCGCGCGCGCCACCACCAGCGGGCCAGAGGCCAGCGCCAGCACCGGGGCGATCAGCGCGCCGCCCCCGAGGGCGACGAGGGCATAGCCCGCGCGCCCGGTGTCATCCTGTGGAACCTGCTGCCAGGCGTTGCTGGTCAGAAGGCCAAGCGGGCGCATGGCGCCGTCGATGTAAACCCGGTCGATGACGACATCGGGCGTGGTGATGGCGCCTTCGGGCCCGGTGACATGCGGCTTGTAGAGAAAGAGCGTCATGTGGCCTCGCCTTCTTCAGCCCGTCAACGGGGCCCAGGTGATCATGCGTATCTCGCCCAGCTCGCGGGGCATCTTCTGCCAGCTTGCACCGCCATCGGTGCTGCGGAAGATCTGGCCGAAGATGGTGGCGGCGAACAGGAGGCTGGTGTCGGCGGCGTTCGTGCCGATGGACCAGAGCGTTGAATTGGCGGGGTGGGACATCTGGCAGACCTCCCATGTCTCGCCGAAATCGCGGCTGATGAGCAGGTCGCCCGCCTCTCCGGACGGCTTGTCGCCGACCGAGGCGATGACGGTATCGCTGTTCTCGGCCGGCTGCTTGAGGCTGCGGAAATAGTCCCAGCGGGCCTGCGGGATCGTCAATTGTTCCCAGGTGGCGCCGTTGTCGGTGGATCGGTGGACGCCATCCTCGGTCGAGCACAGGATGGTGCGGCGGCCGTCGGGGTGATCGCGGAAGACAAGGTCGTGGGTGTCGTTGTCGTGCAGGCCGCGAATGATGAGTTGCCATGTCCGCCCCCGGTCGGTGGAGCGGATGACGCCGTCGATTTCCACGGTGATCCAGATCGTGTCGGCGTCGCGCGGGTCGAAATGGATCGAGGTCACGCGGCTGGTGTTGATGAACCAGCACTCGGTCGAGGCATCGAGATTGGCACGGGTCCATGTGGCGCCGTTGTCGTCTGACAGGAAGATTTCCCCGGGGCGGGTGCCGCAGACGATGAAGTTCGGGTCGCGCGGGTCCTGCGCGATTTGCAGGATGTGAAGGTTGTCCATCGGCGAGGGGATATAGTCGAAGCGCCCGGACCCTGACGTGTAGCGGTAAAGGCCCTGGTCGGTGCCGGTGAGAACCTCGCCCGGGCGGTCGGGATGGGTGTGGACCGCCCAGGCGCGCGCTTCGTTGTAGAAGCCGCCGGTGGGCGTCAGCAGGCGCGCCCATGACGCGCCCTCGTCATGGCTGAACCAGACGCTTTGCATGGTGGCGGCGTAGGCTGTGTATTTCATCTGCGCCCCCTGCCCTTTCCTGTGCGTTGCCGGTCCCGGATCCCGATCTGCCCACTATGCTCCCACTAGTATATTTGTCAATCGGCAAGACGTGCAAAAGCCCCGTCTCGCCCCTTGGGGCGGCGCGGGCCGTTGCGGATGGGGTTTTGTCAGACCGAAACGCTTGCCAGAAGCCTTTCGCGGTCGAGGGTGTCCTTGCGGCCGCTGAGCTTGACTGCGCCGCGCTCGATCACGTGGAAGGCGTCGCCTAGGTCGTAGGCAAAGCTGAAATACTGCTCGACCAGCACGATGGCCATGTCGGCGCGTTCGCGCAGGTGCGAGATCACGCGGCCGATCTGCTGGATGATGTTGGGCTGGATGCCCTCGGTCGGTTCATCGAGCAAAAGGAGTTTCGGGCGCGCGATCAGCGCGCGGGCGATGGCAAGCTGCTGCTGCTGGCCGCCGGACAGGTCGCCGCCGCGCCGGTGGAGAAAATCCTTGAGGATCGGGAACAGCTCGAAGATCTCGTCGGGGACGTCGTGCTCGGTGCGCGGCAGGCAGGCAAAGCCGGTTTCCAGGTTCTCGCGCACGGTCATCAGCGGGAAGATGTCGCGGCCCTGGGGGACGTAGCCCACGCCCTTGCGCGCCAGAACATGCGCCGGCACCCGGCCCAGATCCTCGCCATCCAGCACATAGCGCCCCCCGGACCGGGGGTGCGTGCCCGAGATCGCCTTGAGCAGACTGGTCTTGCCCACCCCGTTGGTGCCCATGACGCAGGTCACCTCGCCCAGGCGCGCGGTCAGGTCGATGCCGTTCAGGATCTGGCTGCCGCCGTAGTGGAGCGTCAGGCCTTCGAGTTTCAGGAGTTCAGCGGCCAAGGTAGACCTCGATGACTTTCTCGTTCTGCGTGACGTGGTCGATGGAGCCTTCGGCAAGCACCGAGCCCTCGTGCAGGACGGTGACCTTGCAGTTCAGACGGCGGACGAATTCCATGTCGTGTTCCACCACGACGACGGCGCGGGTTTTCGCCGCCTCGCGCAGAATGTCGGTGGTGTGTTCGCGTTCGGCGGGCGTCATGCCGGCGGCGGGTTCGTCGACCAGAAGAAGGCGCGGTTCCTGCGCCAGGAGCATCCCGATTTCGAGCCATTGCTTCTGGCCGTGGCTGAGTTCGCCGGCCTTTCGGTGCAGCGCGCCGGTCAGGCCGATTTCCCCTGCCAGTTCCTCGACCCTAGTGCGATCCTGGGCGGTGGGGCGAAACAGCAGGACGGCGAAGGGGCCGCGATCCTTCTTGAGCGCCATCATCAGGTTGTCGGCCACCGACTGGTCCTCGAACACCGTGGGACGCTGGAACTTGCGGCCAATGCCCGCCTGCGCGATGCGGCTTTCGGACATCGACAGAAGCGACAGGGCCCGTTCGCCGTAGGTCACGCGGCCCTCGTCGGGGCGGGTCTTGCCGGTAATGATGTCCATGAAAGTGGTCTTGCCTGCGCCGTTGGGACCGATCACCGCGCGCAGCTCGCGCTCGGCGATCTGGAAGGACAGGTTGTTGATCGCCTTGAACCCGTCGAACGAGACGGAAACGCCGGACACCTCCAGAAGCGTGCTCATTGGTCGGCCTCCTTTTCGCGCAGGGCGCCGGGTTCGGGGCCCAAGGCGGCCCCGTGGCGGTTGGGGCTGCGGCGGTCGGCGATCAGGTCAAACAGCCCGCCGATCCCCTTGGGCGCAAAGAGCGTGACGGCCACGAAGGACAAGCCCAGAAGCACCGTCCACCAGTCGACCCACTGGATGCGCAGCGGGCCCAGCACGATGTCGGGGGCCTGCCCGCCGGTGAACCACGTGGACAACAGCGACACGAAGGCCGCGCCGATGACCGCGCCGTAAAGCCGCCCGCGCCCGCCGATCGCCACCCAGACGGCAAGGTAGATCGAGGCGATGGGCGCGATTTCGGCCGGGTTGATGATGCCCGCCTGCGGATAGTAGAGCGCGCCCGCGATGCCCGCGAGCACGGCGGTCAGCGTGAAGACCACCAGCTTGAACCCCTCGACCGGGTAGCCGAGGAAGCGCACGCGTGCCTCGTCGTCGCGGATCGCGCGGATGACGGACCCGAACTTGCCCGACACCAGCCACGCGCAAAGCAGATAGCCCGCCCCCAGCGCGAAGGCCGAGGCCCAGAGGAACCAGACCGAGACGATGGCCTGCGGCGTGTCGTCGAGGCCCGGCAGGTTCTGAAGGCCCGACAGGCCGTTGTTGCCGCGCAGGCCGCTGTCGTTCTGGAAGAGATAAAGGGACAGCGCCAGCGTCATCGCCTGCGTCAGGATCGACAGGTAGACGCCCGTGACGCGGCTGCGGAAGGCCAGCCAGCCGAAGACCAGCGCCAGAAGCCCCGGCACCAGCACCACGGCGGCCAGTTGCAGCGGCAGGGAATGGGCGAGGGCCCAGATCGGCGGGAATTCCGACGCGCCGACGACGCCGAAGATCTGGGCGGCGATGCCGTCCGATATCTCTTGCGCGGTGGGCGGCAGGTCGGCTGCGGCAAGGCTTTCGGCCACGATCATCTCTGTCCGGGCATACATCAGCCACATGCCGATGGCGTAGCCGCCGATCCCGAAGAAGGCCATGTGCCCCAGCGAGAGGATCCCGCAATAGCCCCAGACCAGATCCATCGCCAGCGCGACGAGGCACAGGCACAGCGTCTTGCCCAGCGTCTTGACGAAGCTGGTCGAGATCGCGCCGATGCCGAACCCTTCGGACAGAACGGTAACGCCAACGGTGAAGAGCGCCAGCACGGCCAGAAAGATCATCACGCTGGGATAGCGCAGTGCAAAGGGGCGGCGCCGGGGCGTGGCAAGCGTGGTGTCGGTCATCTATGCCTCCGCCGCCCGGCCCTTGAGGGCGATGATGCCCCGCGGCCGGAACTGGATGAAGAGGATGATGAAAAGGATCATGTAGGTCTGCGCCGCCAGCGTGTTCGAGGGGTTCAGCCACTCGATCCCCTTTTGCAGGCTGCCCACCAGCGCGGCGCCGACAAGCGTGCCCCAGATGTTGCCCACCCCGCCGACGACGACCGTCATGAAGGACTGCACGATGTAGTCGGCGCCCATTTCCGACGTGACCTTGGCGTATAGGCCGATGGCCACGCCCGCGATGCCCGCGATGCCGGACCCGAGGCCGAAGGTCAGCATGTTGATCTTGTCGGGGTTGATGCCCATGGACGCGGCCATGCGCGGGTTCTGGGTGACGGCGCGCACCTCGAGCCCAAGGCGGGTGCGGTTCATCACGAAAAGGAAAAGGGCAAGGAAGACCAGCGCCAGCACGAAGATCGCGATGCGGATATAGCTGATGGACACGATGTCGTTCATCACCAGCGACCCGTCCAGCCAGCCCGGAGAGGTCAGCGGGCGCGCCTGCGTACCGAAGATGTTCTTGGCGATCTGCTGTAGCGCGATCGAGATGCCGAAGGTGGCCAGCAGGGTTTCCAGCGGCCGGTGATAGAGCCAGCGGATCACCAGACGTTCCATCGCGACGCCGGCCCCGAAGGTCACGGCGAACGCGAGCGGCAGGGCCACGAGGATCGACACGGTGTAGTCGGGGATGATGAGTTGCACCACGTAGCCCGTGTAGGCGCCCATCATGATGAACTCGCCATGCGCCATGTTGATGACGCCCATCACGCCGAAGGTGATGGCAAGACCGATGGCGGCGAGAAAGTAGATCGAGGCCAGCGACAGCGCGTCGAGGGTCAGGTCGAGAGTGCGGTTGAGCGCCACGCGCGTCTCGATGTCCTGTAGCGCGGCCAGCGCGGCCAGAGCCACCTGCGGCGGGGCGCCGGTGAAGCGTTCGTAGAAGACATGGGCGCCGAGCGCGTCATCGATTTCCGTTTCCAGCGCCACCGCCTCGACCACGCCGGCGCGGGCCAGTTCGGCATAGGCGAGATCGCGCGCGGCCTCTGTGTTCAGGTCGGCCACCTGGATGCCGGCCACCGCGCCGTCGGCGATGTTGGCCACAAGCGCCGCGCGCTGGTCGGCGCGGCTGATCGCGGGCGGGGCAAGGCCCGTGTCCACAAGCAGCGCATAGGCGGCGCCGCGCGGCAGCGCGTCGGTTCCCGGCGTCAGAGTGCCGGCGATGTCGTCGCCTTCGGGCAGTGTCGCGGCGGCCTCGATCCGGGTGGCGACCAGCGGGTTGAGCGAGGCGCGCACATCGACGCCCAGATCACCCGAGAAGCTTTCGATGGCAGCGATGCGGGCCGCGTCGTCGGGATCGAAGCGGATCGTCAGCAGCCGTTCCAGACGCTGCTTTCGCGTCTTGATCGCGGCGTCGGGTTCGCTGTCGATGGCACCGCGCAAGGCGGCAAGGTGGGATTGCTCGGCATCACGTTCTATCGCGTCGAGCGCGGTGGCGCGGTTGACCGGATCGGGATCGTTCAACTGGAACCGGACCAGCGCCGCGCCGATCAGGCCGCGGATGCCGGAATTCGGCTTCAGCTGGTTGTAGATGTCGTCGGGGACGGTCCCGATCTCGGACCCGTCGGCGGGATCGAAGATGCGGATCGTGTCGCGGTCGATTTCCTCGGCAAAGACGAACAGGCCGGTGTCCTCGTTCTGCCACATCTCCTTTGCCTGCCAGCGTTCCAGCACCGCCTGCGCGGCGGGCAGGCCGCTGGCGGCCAGCGCGTCGATGGCCGGGCCGATGGTGCGGCGCGAGCTTTTGGCGATGATCTCGCCATGCTCTTGCAGAAGCTGTTGGATCGGGGCGCCGGCGTCCTGGGCCGTGGCCGGGGCGGCCATCAGGCACAACAGCGCTGCGACGAGCCGCAGGAATGGCATTCTCATCTTTGGGTCCTTGACCGGGAAGCCGGGGGCGGGAAACCGCCCCCGGCGAGACGTTCAACTCAGGTCAGTAGTTCGACTTGATCTGCACGCAGGTCTCGGTCTGGGTGTTGTACATCCCGCAGCCGAGATCCTTCCAGTCCGACACCAGCACGGCCGATTCCGGCAGGAAATCGGTCCAGGCGTCGCCGGGAACTTCGGTCGTCTGGCTGATGATGTCGAACTGGCCGTCGGCCTGGATCTCGCCGATCAGCACCGGCTTGGCCAGGTGATGGTTGGGCAGCATCACGGCGGTGCCGCCGGTCAGATTCGGGTATTCCTGGCCGTACATTGCGGTGCGCACGGCATCGACATCGGTCGTGCCGGCGTCGGTGACGGCGTTCACCCACATGTTGAAGCCGATGAAATGGGCCTCCATCGGGTCGTTCGTGACGCGCTCTTCGCCCATGCGGGCCTTCCACGCCGCGACCCATTCGTCGTTCAGGTCACTTTCGGCGGACTGGAAGTAGTTCCATGCCGCGAGGTGGCCCACGAGGTTCGAGGTGTCGAGGCCCGAAAGCTCTTCTTCGCCCACCGAGAAGGCGACCACGGGGATGTCATCGGCAGAGACGCCGGCGGCAGCCAGTTCCTTGTAGAAGCCGACGTTGGCGTCACCGTTGATCGTCGAGATCACGCCCACCTTCTTGCCGTCGGCGCCAAGCGCGACGACATCGGCGACGATCTTGGACCAGTCGGAATGGCCGAAGGGCGTGTAGTTGACGAAAATGTCGTCCGCCGGGATGCCCTTGTCGATCAGGTAGCTTTCAAGGATGTTGTTGGTCGTGCGCGGGTAGACATAGTCGGTGCCCAGAAGCGCGAATTTCTCTACACCAAGCTCTTCAAGGAAGTAGTCGGTGGCCGGGATCGCCTGCTGGTTCGGGGCGGCGCCGGTGTAGAACACGTTCTTCGAGCTTTCCTCGCCCTCGTACTGGACCGGGTAGAACAGCAGGCCGTTCAGTTCCTCGATCACCGGCAGGACTGACTTGCGGCTGACCGACGTCCAGTTGCCGAACATCACGTCGACTTCGTGGACGGTCAGAAGTTCCCGTGCCTTTTCGGCGAAGAGCGGCCAATCGGACGCCGGGTCGACGACGACGGCTTCGAGTTCGCAGCCCAGCACGCCGCCGGCCGCGTTCTGCTGATCGACAAGCATCAGCATGGTGTCTTTCAGGGTCGTCTCGGAGATCGCCATGGTGCCCGAAAGCGAGTGCAGCACGCCCACCTTGATCGGGCAGTCGACGCCCTGGGCCATTGCCGGCAGAGTGGCGGCAAGAAGCGCGGCGGCGGTGGTGCTGGTGAGAAGGGATTTCGACATCGCAAGTTTTCCTTCATGCGGTGCGCGCAGACCCTTGCCTGACGCCCACAAGACGCCAACATGCGGCCCACGCATCTATTTTGCGGAGTGCGGTGGTGCCCTGCTTGACCGGCCGGCATCGCCGCACGAGATGCGCCCCCCAGTTCCGGGCGGCGCCTTTTCGTTGCACGGGACAAAGCAGACTCTGGAGAGGTCAACCGGTCTCTGGCCTGCGTATTCGAGAGTTGTGGGCGTTTTTTGTGCGGATCGGACGGCCACGCACAATAAATGAACATCGCACATGCAGTTTAGCGGCGAAGGATTCGCTGCACCGCAGCGATGTCACCCGAGGAGGAGGGACGCGCAGGCGGCGATTTCGTCCGCGGCACGGCGCCGCGCCCAGTCGGCGTCCGCGGCATCGGCATTGAAGGTGGCCCGGGTCAGAAGCAGCGCCTGGGCGTGCTTGGCCGCGATCCGGATGTTCAGCGCAGCGGCGCGTGTCGCCTCGTCCGGGCCGACCAGCACGACGAGTTCCAGCATCGCGGCGCGCACGCGCTCGGTACGCTCTGCCTCTGGGTCGCGCAGCAGCCACTGGTGTTCCATCTGGGCAGACAGGCGGCCCGCGCAGACCGAAAAGGTGCGCAACAGGTCATCGGATGCGCGCGCCGGAACCGTGGCCGGACCGACGACCAGGAGCGCGAGAAGAAGTGTTTTCAAACCGCCCATGAATCGAGCATTGCACAGCATTTTGCGCCAATCAATTAATCTATAAGGAAACTTCCGGTCCCGGATGCGGATACCCCGCAGCAGGAGTGCCGCGAACTGGCCGCGCCTGTTTCGCCGGGGCGCCGAGCGCGATAGGCTGGGGACCGAAAGCGGGGGCCATGTCACCCATTCTGAACGCGATTGCCGCCCTGTCGCTGGTGGCCGGGGCCGGGGCTGCATCGGTTTCGGCGCGGCGAGGGGATGCGCCTGACCTTGCGGTCCCCGGCGCGCCCTGGTCACGCGGTCACAAGCGGGATGGCCGCGCCTTCCACACGACCGACACCCTGACGCCGGACGCGACATGGACCACGCGCCGCCGGTACTGGGCCCAACAGCTTCGCAGTGCCGGTGCCCGGTCCGGGGCGCCGGCGGACGGCACGGGATGACGCCCGACGCGCCGCGCGCGAAGGCTACGGGCCTGCCCGGGATCCTTCTGCGGATTGGGTTTCTGATCGCGCTGGTGCTGGCGGCGAACTGGGGATCGGATCATCTGCGCCAAGCGCTGGACCTGGAGCGTGCGCCCGGAAACGGGCAAGCCATGCACCGCGCCATAATGCTGGGCGCGGCGGCCTATGTCGGGCTGCTGGCGCTGCCATTCGTGCCGGGCGCAGAAATCGGCATCGCGATGCTGGCCGCCTTCGGGGCGGTCATCGCGCCGCTGGTCTACGCATCCACGGTGCTTGCTATGCTCTTGTCCTATGCGCTGGGGCGGCTGGTGCCGATCATGGCGCTGGCGCGGGTTCTGTCGGCGCTGCGGCTGCGGCGCGCGGCGGCCCTGGTGACGCGGGCCGCGCCCCTGTCGCGCGAGGCGCGCTTGTCGATGTTGCTTGAGGGCGCGCCGCCCCGGGTCGTCGCCATGGCTGTGCGGCACCGCTACGTCGCGCTGGCGCTTGCCGTGAATGTCCCGGGAAACGCGATCATCGGCGGCGGCGGCGGGATCATGATGATGGTCGGGCTGAGCGGGCTGTTCGCTCCGCTGCCGACGCTTCTTTCGATCTGCATTGCCGTGGCGCCAGTGCCTTTGGCCGTGCTCCTGATGGGAAGCTGAGCGCGCCGCGCCCTTCCGGTCAGTTCGCGGTTTCGGGCGGGTCCCAGATTCCGATGAGGATTCCGCTTTGGTTTTCGTCTTCGCGCATGTCCAGGACGCCCTGGTCGGTCATCGCGACGCGGTTGCGCCGGTCGAGCAGCCTGTCGGTCAGGCGGCGGTGCATGTCCTGGCGCACCGCGTCGTGCGCGGGGTCGCGGCCAAGGTCTGTGAACTCGCCGGGGTCGGTGTGCAGGTCGAAGAGCTGCGGCGGGAAGCCCCGGAAATGCACGTACTTCCAGCGATCGGTGCGCAGCATGTAGCCGCGCGCCTCCGATGGCGGGACATCCAGCGTCTCGCGCGCGGCATAGAAGGCATAGTCGATTTCCGACAGCACCGCGTCGCGCCAGTCGTCCGGCGTCTCGCCGTGCAGCAATGGCATGAGCGAGCGGCCCTCCAGCCGGTGCGGGGCGGGCGGCGTGCCCGTCGCCTCGAGGAAGGTGGGCACAAGGTCGATCGCCTCGACCAGCGCCTTCGACACCGTGCCGCGCGTGGCGTCGGCCTCGGGCCGGGGATCGACCACGATCAGCGGAACGCGCACCGACACCTCGTGGAACAGCTCCTTCTCGCCCATCCAGTGGTCGCCCAGGTAGTCGCCGTGGTCCGAGGTGAAGACGATCATGGTGTCTTCGGTGCGGCCCGTCTCGTCGAGCCAGCCGAACAGCCGGCCGAGGTGGTCGTCGATCTGCCTTATCAGCCCCATGTAGGCGGGCATCACGGTCTCGCGCACGCCCTGGCGCGAGAAGGTCTCGCTGACCTGCATCCCCATGAAGGCGGCGTAGACGGGATTGGGATCGTGCTTTTCGCGCGGGTCGCGGTGGATCGGCAGGAAGGTCTCGGGCCCGTACATGTCGTGGTAGGGCGCGGGCGCGATATAGGGCCAGTGCGGCTTTATGAAGGACAGGTGGCACAGCCAGGGCGCGTCGCCCATGCCCGCGATGAACTCGCGCGCGCGCATGGTCATGTAGGCGGTTTCCGAGTGTTCCTCGGCCACGCGGGCGGGCAGGGTCGAGTTCTTCAGGTGCCAGCCGGACAGCACCTCTCCATCCGGGCCCTCGCCGGAATTGGCATAGTCGTTCCAGGGGTTCTCGCCCGGGTAACCCTGTTCGCGCAGCCAGTCGTTGTAGCGCAGCGCCCCGCCCCGCTTGCGCAGGAGCGCCGTGGGATGCAGCCCGTCGTCGCGTTCATAGGGGTCGAAGCCGGGCTGCGACACCAGACAGCCGATGTCGGTGTCAGGCGTCAGGCCAAGCCGCGCCATGCCCTCGGGGTCGGGCATCATGTGGGTCTTGCCCACGACGGCGGTGGTGACGCCCGAGGGACGCAGGTAGTCGCCCAGCGTCATCTCCCCGACCGGCAGCGGCACGCGGTTCCACGTGGCGCCGTGGCTGAACACGCTGCGCCCGGTGTAGAACGACGCGCGAGACGGGCCGCAGACCGGCGACTGCACATAGGCGCGGTCGAAACGGACGCCGCGCGCGGCAAGCCGGTCGATGCTGGGGGTGTCCAGATGCGGGTGCCCATAGCACGAAAGGTGATCCCAGCGAAGCTGGTCGCACATCACAAAGAGGATGTTCTTGATCTTGGACACCGGACTTTACCTGGCGATTGATGGAAGGAAGGTTGCGATGCCGGGGAACAGGTAGACCGACACAAGACCGATCGCCAGCGCCGCGATGTAGAAGCCTACACCGCGAAAGATGTCGGCAAGGCGAACCTGTGGCAGCACCGATTTCACGACAAAGACGTTCATGCCGATCGGGGGTGTGATCAGGCCGATCTCTGTCACCAGCACCACGATGATGCCGAACCAGATCATGTCGACCCCGGTGGCATAGAGCGCGGGCAGGAAGACGGGCACCAGCAGGACGATGATGCCGATGCTTTCGAACACCATGCCCATCAGCAGCGCGACTATGCAGATGAAGATCACCAGTTCGCGCGCGTCGAGCTGCCAGTCGTCCACCGCGTCGAGCAGGTCATAGGGCATCCCGGACAGGTTTATGAACTGCGTGAAGACCACGGCGCCGAAGAGCACGATGAAGATCTTGGCCGTGGTCATTGCCGCCTCGACCAGACAGACTCGCCATTCGTTCAGGCTGCGCAGGTGGCCGCGCACCAGGGCGATCACCGCAGCACCTGACGCCCCGATGCCCGATGCCTCGGTCGGGGTGAAGACACCGCCGTAGATGCCGCCAAGGACCACCACGAACAGCACCAAGACCGGAAGCGTTCCGCGCACCGCCTTGCGCTTGCGCCCGGCGTCCAGTTCAGCCGCCGCGGGGGCGGAGTCGGGGTCGAGCCGCACCATGATCGACACGGCGAGCAGAAACAGCATGACCAGCATCAGCCCGGGCAGGATTCCGGCGATGAACAGCAGGCCGATATCCTGTTCGGCGATGATTCCGTAGATCACCAGCGGCACCGAAGGCGGGATCATGATTCCAAGGGTCCCACCCGCCGCGATCGTTCCCGCCGCCAGCTTGTCGGAGTAGTTGTAGGCCTTCATCTGGGGCATGGCGACCTTGGACATGGTCGCCGCGGTGGCAAGCGTGGATCCGCAAACAGCGGAGAATCCGCCACAGGCCAGGACCGTCGCCAGCGCCAGCCCGCCCCGCATCCGGCCCAGCGCGGCATAGGCCGCGTCGTAGAGATCGGCGCTGATGTCCGAGCGGTAGATGAACACGCCCATCAGGATGAAGAGGGGGATCACCGAAAGGTTGTAGTTCTGGGCGTCCTCGGTCACCTGTTGGGCCACCATCGCCAGCGAGGGCAGCCAGCCGCGTTCCAGCGCGAAACCGACAAAGCCGACGATAAGGGTGGCGAACCCCACCCGGAACCCGAAGAAGCAAAGCCCCAGCAGGATCGCAAAGCCAAGAAGAGCTGTCGTCATCGGCTATCCTCTGGGTTTGCGGAGGCCGCAGTGTCGAGGATCTTGAGCACCACGCCGGTCGCCTGAGACAGGACGCTGATGACCGCGAAGACCGCAATGGTTGCGCTGACATACCACACGGGCATTTCAAGCACGGTCGTGTACTTCTCCAGCTTCCAGGCCTCATAAGCGTGTTCGACCAGCACCGCCGTCATCAGCGCCATGGCCAGAACCGAGAACAGCTGGATCACGACCTCGTAGATGACGGGCGACAGAAGGCGGCGCACCGGCGCCTCGAACAGTTCCACTGTGATGTGTTCGTCGCGCGCATTGATGACGCCCAGACCGGAGAAGATCGTCAGTGCAAGGATGGCGGCGATGATCTCGGTCCCGCCAAAGATCGGCTCGTGAAAGACGTAGCGGCCGATCACGTCAACGAATGTCAGGGCCATCATCACGAAGATCGCCGCGCAGGAAATCGTCTCAAGCGCGGCGATCGAACGTTTCAGTGCAGCTCTGGCAACGCCCTCATGTGCGGGCGTCGCCGTCATTCCGACAGCTCGGCCGCGCGCTCGCGGTAGAAGGCAAGCGCTGCCTCGGCGTCGATTCCGGCGGCATTTGCCTTCGCGATCCATGCGGCGGTGATCGGCCCCGACGCCTCGACAAGACGAGCTTCAAGGGCCGGGTCGGCCTCGTGAACGGTGATGCCCAGTTCATCGAACCTGGCGTAGACGTCGGCGCTTACCGAATCCCAGGTCGCAGAGGCCTTCATTCCGATCCACTCTTGCGAGATGGCGCGGATGGCCTCCTGGTCCTCTGCCGAGATCTCGGCCCACTTGTCCTTGTTAATGACGAAGGAGAACGAGGTCGTGTAGACCGGACGGGTGAATTCGGTCATCGACTTCGTGTACGGAATGACCTGGAAAGACTGGATCGCATCGCCGCCAAGGCCGAGGTGGCTATCGACGACGCCATTTGCGATTACTTCGTTGGATTGCACGGCGGGGGTGGCGACGACGGCCGCGCCGAGTTCCTTGGCGATGTTGGCAAGCGGTCCGGGCAGTGCCCACATCTTGCGCGACGCGAAGTCGTCGACCGTCAGGATCGGGGAATCGGTGTTCGAAAACAGCCGTCCGGGCGTGATGACCCACTGTGCCAGCAACTCGACAGTGTCGAATTCGTCGGGATAGAAGCGCTCGCGTGTTTCCCAGGCGGCTTGCGTCATGGCTGGGCCGTTGAACGAGCCCGAAAACGGCTGCATTGCCGTCAGTGCGCCGTTGACGCGATTGCCGATCAGCCCGTTGAACTGGACCGCGGCATCAACGATGCCCTTTTCGACCGAAGCCAGCTGTTCGGGGGGCGGCGCAACCGATTTCGGCGGGATGTTTCCGCGCACGCGCCCTTCCGTGACACGCTCGACCTCGTCCAGCCATCCAGGCAGCACCTTGGTGCAGACAAAGTGCTGCGGCGGCCAGAAGCAATTGACGATCATGCGGGTGTTGGCGCTTGCCGCCGTGGCGGCACAGGCGAACGCGATCGCTGCGCCGACCCCGGTGACGAGGGGCTTGATATTCATGTCATCCTCCCAAAAAACGATTTTATCGTTCATCGATGAGTTTTGACGAATACAACATATCAGTCTAATGTTTTCTTGTTAATTTAATATGCGATACTGATATGTTGATCGATCCAAGACATCTGGAGCAATTGTCCGTCATTCTTGACGTCGGCACCTTGCATGGGGCCGCCAAGCGTCTTGGCACATCGCAGCCCGCGCTCAGCCGGATGATCCGCACGCTGGAGGCCCGCACCGGCATGGCGATCTTCGAACGGGCCAGCCGGCCGCTGCGTCCAACGGCGCTGGGGCATGAACTTGCCGCGCAGGGCCGTGCCATTCGCGTTGCGCGCGAACGAGCCGAAGAGGCGGTCGATTTCGGGGCGCGGGGGTTCTTTGCGGTGCTCAAGATTGGTGCGCCCCCGTTCCTGTGCGAAAGGCTGGTGTCCGAAGCCATAGCAGGGTTCGTGAAGGACCGCCCCGGAGTGCGGATCGATCTGGTGCCCGACTACTTTCCCGGGCTGCACGATCGTCTGACTCAGAACCAGATCGACCTTATCGTCGGGCCCGCGCGCGCGGCCCAGCCCTCTATCCCGGACCTGAGCCTGGAGGCGCTCTATTCCGATGCAAACGTGATCGTGGGACGGCAGGGACATCCGCTGCTGTCGCAAGAGATCACGCATCGGGAGCTGGAACAGATCACCTGGATCGGACACCCCAACCGCAGCATGCTGCGGTTGGACATGGAAACGGCCTTGCGCCTGATGGGGGTCCGCACGCTGCGGTTCGCCTTCCAGAGCGAATCGGCTGGCGCGGTGATCGAACTTCTGCGCGAAAGCGATTTCTTGACGATCCTGCCCCGCCATGCCGTGCGCGCCGATGCGCGCGACGGGCTGGCCATACTGCCTGTCGAGCTTCCTGCGCCCGGCCAGACAATATCCATAATGTCTTTGGCAGATCGCAAGGAGACCCGGCTGGCCGGAGAGTTCAAGGCGCACCTTCGCGCGCATGTTGCCGACCGCTACGACAGCTAGGGCAGTCGCGGTCGGTCAGGCCTTGCGCGCCAGCGCCCGCACGGCGGGCGAGGCCGCAACCACACCCCCTTCGGCAAAATGTGCCGCGTTCTGAGAAATCCGTCCAAGATCGTACAGGTAGTTCACCATCACGCCCGACGATGCGGCCAGCCCCTTGGCCGACAGGTCCGCCCCGGCGTGCAGGGCGTGCACCTGTGCGCCATTTCCAAGGTGGAAACGCGCCACGGGATCTTTTGGCCGGCCCCGGACATCCTTGGCCTCCAGCAGATAGGATGCCGCCATGCGCAAAAGGTGCGACGTGTCCGAGGAATCGGCGCGGATGCCTTCCGAGGCAAGCCACGCCACCAGTCCGGGGATCGGTGAAAGGGTTACGAAGGTGCGCAGGTTGGGCAGATCGCGTGCAAGGTCGCGCGCCACCTGCTTTATCAACGAGTTCCCGAAGGACACACCGGCCAGCCCAGGCTGGCAGTTCGAGATCGAATAGAACACGGCCGTGTCGGCCTCTGTCTCGGGGATTGCATCACGCCTGTCCGAAAGCAGCGCCTGCACGGATCCGGGAATGCCCCGGGTCAGCGCGACCTCGACGAAGATCAGGGGCTCCGAGGGCACCGAGGGATGGAAGAAGGCAAAACATCGCCTGTCGCCGGGATGCAGGCGTCGGCGAAGATCGTCCCATGTATCGATTTCGTGGACGCCCTCGTAGGCGATGATCTTTTCAAGGATCGACGCGGGACTGTCCCACGTGATCCGTTGCAGCACCAGAAAGCCGCGATTGAACCAACTGCCCAGCAAATGCCGCAAGTCATGATCGGTTCGCGCAAGCCCCGGATGCTCGGGCAAGAGGCGCAGGAGGTCCTGACGCATCCGAACGATCGCGGACGTTGCGCCGGGTGCTTCGTTCAGACGCCGGAACAGGCGTTGGCGAACGGGTTCGGCGGCACGGCGCAGTTCGGCATAGCTGGCCGTCGCGGGGTCGTCGCGATAAGTCCCCGCAAGACTGGCGATCCGGGCCGCGTCGATGTCGAGATCGTCGTTCAGGAAGCCGAAAAAGGCCAGAAGCTGACCAGGGTCCAGGGCAAGGTAGCGGGCCAGGATGGACGAGGCGAGATGTATGCCTGCTGTCTCGTCCCGCTCGTCGAGCAGCTGTCGGCATGCCATTTCGATGTCCAGCGCACTATCAGGCCTGCTCAGGAAGGGGCGCCTGTCCAGCAAGGTGGCCAACAGGTTGCCCAAAGGCTTTGCCGCAATCATTGTCCTGCCTCAGCCCAGGGCGCGCTCGCCGGTGGACAGCCCCACCGAAACCGTCAGGCGGCCTTCGTTTATCAGCCATTTGCGCAGCGTGAAGGTACGGGTCCCGGTGGCGTGCATCGGATCGTTCTGCGCCAGTTCGCGCGCCTCTTCCATCGACGCCGCGCGCAGCACGATCATGCCGCTGCCCTGCATCTGCTCTCCGGTGTCGTCGGACATCGGCCCGGCAAGCATCAGCGAGCCTGATCGTTCCAGCCCGGCAATGTAGGCGAGGTGATCGGGAAGAACCGCCTGCAATGCCTCGGGTGGCTTGCACGGGGTGCTGACGACGACGAACACCTCGCAGGCAAGGGCGCCTCGGTCCGCGGCGATGGCCTTGTACTCATTCCAGGCTGGCATGGGCTTGCTCCAATTTGAACTCTCCCAAAAATATCGATTTTATTTGACATGAAAAGGAAACGTCGGCAAAATTTTGAAAATAGTGACACAGCGGTGCATTGTCTCAACAGCTGCCGGGGCTTGCCGAAGAGGGGGAACGATGAGTCATGCAGATGCCGATGCGCTGGATGGGCTGCGCGCCAAGGCACAGGCGGCGGTGCGTGAATTGCGTGCGCGCAAGAGCGAACTTGATGATGACAGCATCGACGTAATTCTTCGCGGCGCGAGGAATCACTACGGCTTTACCGACCAGCCTGTGCCGCGGGCTTTGCTGGAAACGATTTACGACATCGTGGCCGCCGGGCCGACAAGCATGAATTCGTCGCCTGGCCGCTTTGTGTTCATCACTTCGGATGAGGCCCGGGACCGGCTGGAGCCGGCTCTCAAGCCGGCCAACGTCGCAAAGATGCGCAGTGCCCCGGTCAACGTGATCGTCGCCCATGACCTGGAGTTCTGGACGCGGTTGCCCTTTCTCTTTCCGCATGAGGACCGCCGGCCCCTTTTCGAAGGCAAGGCCGCCCACATAGAGGCAACCGCGTTTCGCAATGGCACACTGCAGGGCGCGTATTTCATGATCGCCGCCAGGGCCGTCGGGCTGGACGTGGGGGCGATGTCGGGCTTCTCTAACGCGGTGGTGGACGAGGCCTTCTTTGCGGGAACCGCGCTGCGATCCAATTTCATTATCAACCTCGGCTATGCCGATGAGAGCGCTCTGTTTCAGAAGCTGCCGAGATTTGGATTCGACGAGGTGTGTTCAATCGTATGAGGCGTGGATGGCGTTAGGGCAAAAGACGAATGCGCGCCAGGACGCGGCCCTGTCGGCCGCGCCTGACGCGGGACGTTCGCACATGCTCCCTTTCGCGCCGCGCAAGCTGGAATCTGGCGAAATTGCCGGAACGGAGTGGCGCACCGCCTGATCGCGCCTGACATGGGAGGAAACGAGATGATTGGAAGATTGGCACGCCACACGGCCGTGGCGCTGGCACTTGGGCTTGCGGCGGCGCCGGCCTTGGCGACCGAAACGATCAAGGCAGTGGTCATCGACGGCTACCCGGCCCGGGCACTTTGGGTACGAGAGTTCACCGAGTTCTTCATTCCCGAGGTCGACAAGCGGCTGGCCGCCACCGGCAACTACCAGATGGACTGGCAGGAAAGTTACGGTGGCGCGATAGTCAAGCCGCGCGGCGTGCTTGAAGGCATCCAGCTGGGGCTGGGCGACATCGGCATCGTGACGACCATCTTCCACAGCTCGAAACTTCCGAGCCAGGCGATATCGGCAGTCACGCCCTTTGTCGCCGCGGATTCACGCGCGGTGGCCAAGGCCGTCGACGAGATTGCCAAGGAATTCGCGACAATGCAGGGCGAGTTCGCCGCGCAGAACCAGGTGTATCTTGCAACCGGCGTAGTCCTGGACACGTATCAGCTGTTCTCGAAAACCCCGATCAATACCCTGGCAGACCTTGAAGGCGGCAAGATCGCCGGCGCGGGCATGAACCTGCGCTACGTTGAAGGTATCGAAGGCGCAGCAGGGGTGCGCGGCGGGCTGACCGATTTCTACAATATGCTTCAGACCGGTCTGGTCGACCACGCCATGCTGTGGCCGGAGGCGGCGAAGACCTTCAAGATTGCCGAGGTCGCACCCTACATGCTGCGTGTCGATCTTGGGGCTGTGAATTCCAAGACCGTGACCGTGAACAAGGACTACTGGGATTCGCTTCCCGACGAGGTGAAAGGCGTTCTGCAAGAGGTTGCGGTTCTTTATCGCGACCATGTGGCCGGCCTTGCGATGGACCTTGCCGAAGAAAGCCGTGAAGCCTACGTCGCCGATGGCGGGACCATCGTCGAAATGGCCCCCGAGGCACGCGCGGCCTGGGCTGCGGCCATGCCCAACATCGCTCAGGAATGGGCGGCAGAGCTTGATGCAAAGGGCGAGCCCGGCACCGAGATGCTGAACGCCTACCTTGCCAAGCTGGCTGCGGCCGGGTTCACGCCTGTCCGCGACTGGGCGGCAGCGACGAACTGAGGTGCTTGGGGCGACGCTCTCTGCGCTGACCCGGCTGGTCAACGGCATCGCGATTTCCGCGAATGCCGTTGGCACGCTGATGGTCCTGGTGCTTGTCGGCATCGTCAACTACGACGCGATCGCCCGTTCGCTCTTCAACAAGCCCTTCCACGGTGCGGTGGAAGTCGTGCAGTTCTCGATGGTGCTGATCGTGTTTCTCCAGTTGCCCGATGTCTGCCGGGTGAATCGGCTGACACGGTCCGATGGCTTCCTGATCATACTGGGCGGACGATATCCACGTCTGGCGAACGCCATCCAGCATGTGATCGACCTCGTGTCGGCGGCGTTCATGACGCTGATCGCCATCGCGATCTGGCCCGAGTTTCTCAAGATGTTTGAAACGCAGGACTATTTCGGCGTCCCCGGGGTCTTTACCGCGCCATGGTGGCCGGTGAAGCTGGTCATCTTCCTGAGCGCGTCCTTGTGTGTGCTGGTCTTCGCGTTGAAGGTTCTGGGCGGCCGCAGGGCTGCGGCGCTCCTGCGCAATGACGAAGGAGACAGGCCGTGACGCCACTGGAAATCGGCATGGCATCGGTCGTGGCCATCGTCGTTCTTGTCTACATCGGTCTTTATATCCCCATCGCGCTGGGTGTGGTCAGCTTCGTGTCCATCTGGCTTATGCGGGACAACTTCACACTGGCGATGAACCTGCTGAAGGTTGCCGTCGGTGACAGTGTGATGGAGTACACCTTCGCCACGGTGCCGCTCTTCACTTTCATGGGCCTGATCGTGTCCAAGGCCGGCCTGGGCGCGGATATCTACGAGGTCATGAACTCCGGCTTTCGGAAGGTGAAAGGCGGTATCGGCATGGCAACGGTGGGAGCGAATGCCGTCTTCGCAGCGGTCACCGGATCGTCCATCGCGTCGGCAAGCGTGTTCTCGAAGGTGTCGGTGCCGCAGATGCTGCGCCATGACTACAACCCCCGTTTCGCGGTGGGCGTCGTGGCGGGCTCTTCGGTGCTTGGCATGATCATTCCACCGTCCGCCATGCTTATCATCTACTCGTTCGTGGCCGAGCAATCCGTTGGCGAGATGTTTCTGGCAGGCATCGTGCCCGGCCTCTTGCTTGCCGTGGCCTATGTGGTTGCGATCTGGGCGATGGGGCGGTTCATGCCAAACTATGTCGGCGGCCGCTTCAGCGAAGAGATGGAGTGGATGAGCGCCGCAGAGATTGCCTCCAAGACTTTGCCCACCCTCGGGCTTATCGCGGTCGTGCTGGGAGGGATATATACTGGCTGGCTGACCCCGGTCGAGGCCGGGGCCGCGGGGGCGGCACTTGCGCTTGTCATCGCAATCGTGCGCCGACGCATGAGCTATCGGGACTTCTGGGATGCTCTGCTTGAGACCGGCCACATCACCGCGGCCATCCTTTTCCTTATCACGGCGGCTTCGATCTATTCGCGCATGCTGGGCTTGGCCGGGCTGCCCAACCAGTTGGGCGACCTGCTGGACCAAAGCCAGTTGGGTTACTTCTGGATCATGCTGTTCTACGTGCTTCTGATGATCTTTCTGGGCACGATCCTTGACACCGCTTCAATCATCCTGATCGTGGTACCGCTGTTTCTGCCGCTCATAGAACCTATGGGGCTTTCGCTTGTGTGGTTCGGCATCGTGACCGTCGTCGGGGCGGAGATCGGGTTGTTGACACCGCCGCTTGGAATAAGTTGCTTCGTTATCAAGGCCACGCTAAACGATGACAGAATAAAGCTGAAGGATGTGTTCATCGGCGCATTTCCCTTTGCGCTGGTGATGCTGGTTGTTCTTATCCTTCTGATCCGGTTCCCGTCTCTCAGCACGGCCATATTGTAAGTCAGTCAGGGAAGTCTGCCATGCGCAACGTAACCAGCGACAATATCACCGATGTCTTCATGTCCTATTTCGGCCCGGATACGGACCCTCGACTCCGCGAAGTCATGCTTTCACTGGCCACGCATCTGCACAACTTCGCCAAGGAAGTGAAGCTGACGCACGCAGAGTGGGAAAAAGGCATAGAATTCCTGGAATGGGCCGGCCGGATTTCCGACGAGGAGCGGCACGAGTTTGTCCTTCTGTCGGACGTCCTGGGGCTGTCATCGCTGGTCGATATGGTGAATTCGGTTCCTCAGGGCACCTCTTCCAGCGTTCTTGGACCATTCCATATCAGTGGCGCGCCCGACATCCCTTTCGGCTATGACATGAAACGTGACTATGAGGGTGATATCCTTCTGGCCCGGGGCCGCGTCACCGATCCGCAGGGCAACCCGATCGAGGGCGCAACGATCGATATCTGGCAGACCGCCCCGAACGGGCTCTACTCCAGTCAGGATCCCGATCAGGATACCTATTCGTTTCATGGCATCCAGACCACGGGAGCTGACGGCGCGTATGGGTTCACGACCGTCAAACCCGTCAGCTATACCGTGCCGACCGACGGGCCGGTGGGCGAGATCCTGAATGCGACCGGGCGCCACCCGTGGCGGCCGTCGCACCTGCACTACATCGTCAAGGCCGAAGGCTATCGTCCCCTTGTGACGGAAATCTTTCCCGACGATGATCCGTATCTGGACGAGGACACGGTTTTCGGCGTGCGGGAGGACCTTGTCATGACCTACCTCCCCAACCCCGCCGAAAGCTTTCCCGATGGTTACATGCTGTCCGGGAAGGTGAACGAAACATACCTTGTGGCCGACATGGACCTCAAACTCGTCCCGCTGACCTAGCCGACCTGTTCCGCAAGGAAGGCCCCGGTCTTGCTATAGTGTTCCATCAGTCTGTCGCTGACAGTCTCGACGTCGCGTTCCACCGCGGCGTCCAGTATGTCCTGGTGTTCCGCATCAACGTCACGACGCGAGTATCCCTTGGATTTCCCGGCGAGGTAGCGATATCGCACGTTCAGGTCATAGAGCTGCGCACAGAACCTCAGCAGGATCGGCGACTGGCAGGCCGCAAGGAGCGCCATGTGAAACGCCTTGTGGCATGTCTCGAAGGTTTCGGGGTCGCGCTGGCGTGCGCGGCTCATGTGGTGGTGGGACAAGACCAGCGCATCCTCCCATGACGCGTCTGCATGGGCGAGGCTGTCCCGCACGGCGAGATCTTCGAGAGTGCAGCGCAGCTTCAGGATTTCCTGGAACTGTTCCTTGCTTGTCTTGGCCACGCGAAACCCGCGCTGATCGATCCTGTCGACCAGCTGATCCGAGGTCAGAAGGCTGAGCGCCTCGCGCACGGGTGACGCGCCTGTGTTCAGCACTTCCTTCAAGGTGTCGATCTTCAATCGTTCACCCGGGGGGATCCGGCCAAAGATGATGTCGTTGCGGAGCGCCAGATAGGCGCGCTGCGTGGATGATTGGGTGGTTTGCTGTTCTGCAAGCGGGCTGTCCATGGCGGAACGTTGCCAGCTTATCTCGCCATACTCAATGAATATCGTTTTTCCTATTGATACTGGCAAACGGACTATGATCCGGCGCCTCGCTCGTGCTCTTGCCGAACGGCCCAAAAAGTGGGTTTTTTATTGTTTATGGCAACAAAATAGGTATATATCGAAGTATCAGCAACAAGTCGGGGGAGGCGCAACGATGCGTGAAACGTATCATGAGGACGGCAAGTGGTGGGTCAGTCCCTACAACTTCGTTCCGGAGGTTCGCAGCGCACTGGACCTGCCCCCAAAGGTCGAGATCCACGATGCCACCCTGCGTGACGGCGAACAGACACCCGGTGTCGTGTTCTCCATCGACGACAAGATCCGCATCGCCACCAAGATGGACGAGATCGGTGTCGACCGGATCGAGGCCGGCCTGCCCGCCGTCTCGCAACAGGACGCCGAAGCGATCAAGGAAATCTCGAAGCTTGGTCTGAAGTCCAAGATCTATACCTTTGCCCGCGCCATGAAGGCAGACATCGACATGGCCCTGGAATGCGGGGCATCCGGTGTCATCATCGAGGTGCCGATCGGCTATCCGAAACTGGTAACCCAGTTCGGCTGGACCTGGGAGGATGTGTTCCGCAAAAGCCGCGACGTCATCAATTATGCCCGCGAACAGGGCCTGCACACCGTCTTCTTTCCCTATGACACGACGCGTGCGCGCCCCGAGGATCTGACGAACCTCTGCAAGGCGATCATGAACGAGTCGCCGCCCGACTCCATCGGCATCGTCGACACCATGGGCTGCGCAACGCCCGAGGCGATCAAGTACATGGTACGCTGGGTCAAGGGAATGACGGGACTGCCTATAGAGATCCATACGCATAATGATTTCGGCATGGGGGTGGCAACAGAGCTTGCCGCCGTGACCGCCGGTGCCGAGTGCGTCCACAGCTGCGGCAACGGACTGGGCGAGCGCACGGGCAATGCCGCACTGGAGGAACTGATCCTCGGCCTGCATCTGCTTTACGGTTATGACACCCATTACCGTATGGAAAAGCTGCCGGAGCTCGGCGAACTGCTTTCGGAATTGTCCAACATTCCAATCGCGCGCAACAAGCCTGTGCTGGGGCATGGAAATTTCATCCGCGAAAGCGGGATCGGCATCCAGTACGTGATGCACGATCCGCTGGTGATGTTCGGGACCCACCCCGCCCTGACCGGGCGCGCCGGCGAGGTTGTGCTGGGGAAGAAAAGCGGCAAGGCCTCTGTCACCTACAAGATGGAAGAGCTTCGGCTGGGCGAGCTTTCCGATGCCGAGGCGGGCGAGGTGCTGATGCAGGTAAAGGCTCGCGGCATCGAAAAGCGCGACATCCTGAACGATGACGAATTCCGGGCCATCGTCGAAGGTGTCCGCGCAAGCCACGCCGCCTGACAGGCCATCCGCCACGAATGCGACTTCTGGGCCTGTCTGGCCCAGAAACGACTTGGCCGTCGTGCGTTGCCCGTTTGGCGTACGGCCATGGTTATTTGCCGCTGCCGTCGCCGCGGCAACATGAATGGGCCGCGAGCCGCCCGGATTTCGCTTTGCCCCGGGTGGCTGCCCATCAGGGAAGCGACGTGTCTTGCCTTTGCGGGCCGCGAACGACCTGCACCGCACCCCCTGATCGTCGCCTGAACCGCCCCTGGCCCTGCTGGGCCCCGCACCGATCCCGCGGGACCCGGCCAATGTGAGGTGTGCGCTACCGGACAATGACAACGCCTGCGCCCCTGCGGCGCGATACCGGCCCACCTGCCGATCGAAACGGGACAAGAGTCCGTTCGCGGCAGCGCCAGCGTCATCCGGTTCCCGAAGCGGGGTATGAGTTTTGCTTAAATGCTTTCAACGGGCCATTTCTCCAATGTCCATCGCCCGGCGATCCGGCCGAAGTGCCCGGGTGCCGGTGGGTCCACGTGCCTGCCCGCTTCAATGCAGCAGGAGGTTGAAGATGCGCCCATATCCAAGTGTTCTGGCGCCCGTGGTGTTCGCGGGTCTCGTCATTGCAATACCAGGGGTTGCGGATGAAACGCTTGCCCCCGTCGATCAGGGCGACTTTGCCCGGTTGGTCGAAGAGGGGTCCGTCGCCGAGGCATTCACACGCGCCTTCGAAGCCGGTGACGAGTTGACGGAACACAGCTTTACGCTTGTACAGGGTGTCGGCGCGAATATCGGAGAGGGCCGCATGTTCACGCGCTTTCCGCGTGCCGACCTTGCAGGCGAAGGCGAATGGGCGTCCCATTTTCCCAAGCGCGAAGGCGGAGCGAACGCGATGTCCTGCATTGCCTGCCACAATGCGCCGATCGCGAACGGTGCGGGGGATGTCGCCTTGAATGCGATCGTGGATCCCGCGCACACGGGCGATCCGGCGCAGTACCTGGAACGCAATACGCTTCCCTTGTTCGCCTTGGCCGTCCCCCAGCGATTGGCCGAAGAAATCAGCCTTGAACTCTATCTTCAGCGCGAGGCGGCGGTGGCCGTGGCCTGTGACGTGGGCCAGGCAGGAACAATGCTGGAAGCAAAGGGGGTGTCCTTTGGAACGCTTGCCGTCCGGCGCATTGAAACCACGCCCTGTTCCTACGAGGTCGATACAGCCGGCATCATCGGCATAGATGAAGATCTTACGATCCGCCCGTTTGGCTGGAAGGGCAATCACGCCACGATCCGCGCCTTCACGCGGGGGGCCGCCCACAACGAACTCGGCCTTCAGGCTGTCGAACTGGTAGGCGAAGCGGACGGGGATTTCGATGGCGTCACCGGAGAGCTGAGCGTTGGTGACCTTACCGCCCTGACAATCTACATGGCGGGGCTTGAGCGCCCGGTCGAGATGCGTGAACTGGCCGCACTCGGTCTGGTCGAGCTGTCAGAGGATTCGGTCAGGCAAATCAGTTGGGGCGAGTCCCTGTTCCTCGATGTCGGGTGTGCAAGTTGCCATGTGCCGGAAATGGTGGTCGATGCGCCGGTCTTCTCCGAACCAAGCACTACGCCCGGCTTCTTTGACGAAACCTTCCCGGACGGCTCGGACCCCGCAGCGCATGGTTTATCCGCGCTCACGGCGATCTCCTTTGACCTGACCCGGGATCAGCCCAACAACAGGATTGAAATCGACGGCGGTGTTCATCCCCTCGGCGCGCTGCCCGTGAACGACGACGGGCAGGCGGTCGCGCGCTGGTTCACCGATTTCCGACGGCACGATATGGGCGCCGAATTGGCCGATCCTTCGGATCCGCTGGGCATGGGCGCGTCGGTGTTTCTGACGCGGTCGCTTGCCGGTGTCGGCTCGACGGGTCCCTGGCTCCATGATGGTCGCGCAACCACCCTGGACGAGGCGATACGCCTGCATGCCGGAGCAGCCCTGGAAGCGCGAAACGCCTACCTGGCTGAAACCGCAGAGGCGCAGGAAGCGATCACCGCATTCCTTGAAAGCCTTGTGATCTACGATGCCCCGCACTAGTCGCGGAACGCGTCCGCCGGGCTGATGTTGACGACAAGTGAGATCGGCGTAGACTTCGTGTCGCACGCCGATCCAGTCGCATCCGGCACACTTTCGGGGGTGCCGGCTTGTAGCAGGGAGCTGCGCGCTTGAAACGCTTTTGGATCATCGCCCCTTTTTCGCTGATCGTATTGCACGGTGCGGCCGAGGCGCAGACAACGCTCGTCGAACCCGTCATTGCGCGCATCGAGGCAGAGGGCTTCATCGTATCGGAAGTCAGCCGGACCTGGCTTGGCCGCATCCTGATCGTGGCAGAGGACCAGACCTCTCTGAGAGAGGTCGTGTTGAACAGGACGACCGGCGAGATCATGAGAGACCGGAGGTTTCCGAGAGACGCCTTGCCTCCGGAACCCATCTTTCAACCGGACAACCAGCCGGACGCCAGCCCCGCGCCAGTATCGACGCAACCCTCGCCCGTGCCGCCTCCGCCGCCGCCTCCGTCGGATCCGCCTTCGCCCCCGCCAAAGGACCATGGCAAGGACGACAGCCCGCCCGACGACGAGCCGGACCGGCGGAAGAACGGCAAGGGCCATGACGATGCCCCCCCCAAAGAATCAGACTCGGACGGCCGTTCGGAAAAAAGCCGCGATACCCCCGGACACAAGTGAACCATGATCCGCTCTCCACATCCGAACAGGACCCACGGCACGATGCTGGGAATGACCTGTCGGCGGGACTGCGGATGAAGACCCCGCTTCTCATCTGGGCGCTGGTGTGCGCCCAATGCGCCTGTGGCGCATATTTTCTTTGGGAGATCCTGGCCTCGGTCGTCGGCCTGCCGACGCTGCCACTTCGCTGGCGCGTGCGCGAAGTCGTCGAGATGGGCGCAAGCCTGGGCCTCGTATTGGGCACTTTCATGGGTGTCCGGCTTGCCGTCATTGCGGGGCGAGAGATGCGACGCGCCGAAACCGCTCGCCGCCTCACGTCCGGCGAATTTGCGTCTGCGGTAGAGGACTTCCTGACGTCCTTGGGCCTGTCGCCCGCCGAACGAGAGGTTGCGTGGTTCCTGTTCAAGGGCATGTCCGTGGCCGACATTGCCAACATGCGCGGAACGCGTGAGGGCACGGTGCGTGCCCAATGCACGGCGATCTACAAAAAGGCCAACGTGACCGGGAAATCGCAGCTTTTCTCTCTGCTGGTCGAAGACCTGCTCTTCTAAAGCGCCCGGTCGTGGCCTCATCCAAAGCCGCCGATCTTCAATCGCGCTGGCGCAATCGATCCCCCGGGAAGCCGTGGTGTGGTTCTTGACCCGAGATCCGCTGCCGCCTCGGGATCGAGGTCGCGCCCGTCCGGACCTGCATTGCGGCACTCCCGACTGTCCGCTTCAGGATGCGCGAGCCGGAAGGCCGGGTGAACGGTGCTCTGTTCGCAGCCGGGCGATGTAGAGATGCGCCGCATTCCTGTGCGGCGCATCCCGGTTCAGGTCTTACGGCTGCGCCCAGCTGCCGCCGCTGATCTGCATGACGATGCCGCCCATGCTGGGGATCCGGTCGGCATCGAAGCTGAGAAGGCCCTGTCCCATCACGACGGGAAGATCCTTGGTCGCCGCCATGGCGTCCCGCAGGCTGTCGCGGGTCACGTCGTCGCCGGCATTGCGGATCGCGTTCGCGACCGTCTGCATCATCGTGTAGCCGGTGGCGGCCCAGATGTCGGGCGCCTTGCCAAAGGACGACTCGTAGGCGCTGGCGAACGCCTGAGAGCTGTCAGAAGCGCTTGCGACAAAGCTTGCGGGGAAGAAGGTTCCCTCGATCGCCGAGCCGCCCGCGTCGATGAACTTCTGCGAGCCCGCGCCGCTGTCACCCGCGAGGATGGTGTCGGGATCGAGGCCGGCCTGCCGGGACTGGATGATGATGTTGGCGGCCTGCTCGGGCGGGGTGGTGACGAACATGCAATCGGGATCGGCATCCACGATCTTGGTCGACAGCGCGGTAAAGTCGGTGTCCGACGACAGCACCGTTTCGTCCCCCACGATCTCGACGCCCGCGTTCTCCATGATCTCGCGGAACACGTTGCGCTGGCGGATATAGCCCTCGTTGTCGCGGATCGAGACAAGGAAGCAGCTTGCCGGGTTCAGGCTGGCGACATGGTCGCCAACAGGCGCCATGTAGGCATCTGCCGTTTCGGTGGACTTGAAGATATAGGGCCCCGCCTTGAGCACCTCTGGCGAAGTTGCCGTGGTGAACATCGGGATCTTCAGGTCGTTGGCGACCGGCCCTGTCGCCATCGCCTCGGACGTGGCGATCGGCCCGATCACGATATCGGCGTTCTCGGACTGCGCCATCCGGGTGATGAGAGAGATGGCTTCCTGCTTGTCCGACCGGTTGTCCTGATAGACGATCTCGACCGTGTTGTCGCCCCATGCGCCCGCCGCCGAAATCTCGTCTGCGGCCAGCTTCATGCCGTTCACCAGCGGTTCGCCTACAAAGGCATAGGTGGACGTGGTCGAGACGACGACGCCGATCTTGACATCATCGGCCAAGACCGGCGCGGCCAGCGCGATGGCCGAGGCCGTAAGGGCCAGTTTCATGTGTTTCATGTGTCTTCCTCCCTGGTTTTCGGGTTCAGTCCTGCCCGAGGTAAAGTGCCGTCACTTCCGGGTCCGTGGCGAGAGAACGGCTGTCATCGCTCTTCACGATCCTGCCCTGTTCGATCACGTAGGCCCGGTCTGACGACATGAGCGCGAGATGCGCGTTCTGCTCGACGAGCAGGATCGTCAGTCCCTGCGCCTTGAGTTCCGCAAGTGCTTCGAAGACCTGTTCGATGATGACCGGGGCCAGCCCCAGACTGGGCTCGTCCAGAAGCAGAAGCCGCGGCCCCCCCATCAGGGCACGCCCGATGACAAGCATCTGCTGCTGTCCGCCCGACAAGGATCCGGCGCGCTGGTCGCGCCGTTCCCCAAGGATCGGAAAGACCTTGTAGACATCGTCCAGGCGGTAGGTCGGCGGGCGACCGGCAAGCGCGGTCTCGCCCACCTGAAGGTTTTCCAGCACCGTCATCTCGGCAAAGACCTGGCGCCCCTCGGGCACTTGCAGGATGCCGGTCTTGGTCACCGACCATGGCGCCATGCCATCGATCCTGGCGTCTTCGAAGGTGATCGTGCCGGTGTCCTTGGCGACAAGGCCTGATATCGTGTTGAGCAGGCTTGACTTGCCGGCGCCGTTCGGACCGATAAGCGCCACGGTCTCGCCCTTGCGAACCTCAAGCGACACGCCGCGCAGGGCCTGTATGCCGGAATAGTGGACGCGCAGGTCCCGGACCTCAAGCATCGTCGCTTCCCCCCAGGTAGGCGGTGATGACGACCGGGTCGTTCAGGACGTGGTCCGGCGTGCCCTCTGATATCAACTTGCCGCCGTCCAGGACGTAGATATGGCTGCACATGCGGGCGACGAAACGCACGTTATGCTCGATCAGAAGAACGCCCTTTCCTGCGGCGGCGAAGCCGCGGAAGATGTCGGCCAGCGCATCGCTTTCCACGTCGTTCATGCCCGCAATAGGTTCGTCGAGCAGGATGAAGTCGGGTTCCGCGGCCATGGCCCGGGCCATCTCGACCTTGCGCTGGTGGCCGTAGGACAGGCCCCCGGCGGGGTAGTCGGCGAACTGGGACAGCCCGAATTCTTCAAGAAGCACCAGCGCGCGGCCGGTCATCTCTGCTGTTTCGCGCGAGGCGGCGGGCAGGCCGAACAGCGCGGACACCGTCGATGAGCTCTCATGCCGGTGGAGGCCGATCATCACGTTTTCCAGCACGCTTGCCTCGGAAAGAAGGCGGATGTTCTGGAAGGTCCGCGCCAGCCCTGCCCGGCAGATCTCATGCGCCGGGGCGTGGGTGATGTCTGTCTCGCCAACATGGATCGACCCGCCAGAGACCGGCATCATGCCCGTAATCATGTTGACGATGGTCGTCTTGCCCGCCCCGTTCGGGCCGATCAGACCCGTGATCTTGCCCCCCGGGACATCGATGTTGACGTCGTCAGAGGCCACGACGCCGCCAAAGCGTTTGGACAGGTTCCTGAGCCGGAGCATCGTCATGCCGGACCCTCGCCGCGCCGCTTGAGCCGCCCGGCGCGGACCGCGTCTCGTACCGTGTCGGCGATGCCCTTGGGCATGTAGTTGATGACGACGATCAGCATCGCGCCGTAGATCACCATCCGGTATTCCGCAAGGAAGCGCGCAAGCTCGGGCAGGATGATGAGAATGGCGGTGCCGATGACCGGGCCGATGACAGAGTTCCGGCCCCCGAGGATCACGTAGCTGAGCACGGTGATGAGCAGGTGAAACCCGAACTGGTTCGGATCTAGGGCATAGGCATGATAGGCTTCGAGCGCGCCGAAGAGACCCGCCAGAGCGCCTGAAATGGCGAAGGCCAGCATCTGGTGGCGGACGATCGAGATACCAAGCGAGGCCGCCACCGCCTCGTCCTGGCGGATCGCGTTGAAGGCGCGCCCCAGACGTCCGCGTTCGACGGCCCAGATCACGTAGGTGGCCGCGATGGCCGCCACAGCCAGTACGCCCGTGCCCACGGTCTTGGGGATGCCGTTCAGCCCAAGCGCCCCGCCCGTCAGCGGCTCGGCATAGATGTTGAGCGAAACGAAGATCTGGATGAAGGCCACCGTCGCAATGGCCTGGTAGACGCCTCGCAGCCGCGCCAGCGGGATAGACAGGACGATCGCGGCGGCCATTCCCATGACGGTTCCCGCCAGCACGCCAAGCACCGGGTGCATCCCCAGCTTTACCGCGAAGATCCCGGCGGTGTAGGCGCCGATGCCCGCCAGCGCCGCTGTCGCCAGAGAGAAGACGCCGGCGCGCAGGACTATGTACTGGCTGAACGCAAGGCCGAGGTGGATCAGGTACAGATCCAGAAGCGGGACATATCCTGCAATGAATCCGCTCATCGCCGTCCCCTCAGGCTGCCCGCGTCAGCCTTGCCCAGAATGCCGTGCGGCCGCACCAGCAGGATCAGAAAGAGCGCCGCGAAAATGATGGTGTCGGTAAGCCCGGACGGCAGGTAAGCGATGGTCAGCGTCTGGACCATGCCGAAGACGAGGCTTGCCAGCAACGCGCCGGGGATCGAGCCGAGCCCGCCCAGGATGATGATCGCGAAGGCGAACATCAGGTAGGGTTCTCCCATCACGAAACTGATCGAGTTGAAGGCAAGCCCGACCAGCACACCGGCGGCCCCGGCAAGCGCCCCGGCCACGAAATAGGTCTGGGCGTAGATCATGTTGGGGTTGATCCCCATCAGCATCGAGGCATGCTCGTTATCTGTCACCGCGCGCACGCGCCGCCCGAAGGACGTGCGGTAGATGAAGTATCCAAGAACCAGAACCAGCACGATCGCCGCCCCGGCCATGAAGAGTTGCAGCATCGAAACGCGAAGGCCCCAGAACCGGTAGATCACCACCGGGAAGGTCTCGAAGGGAAAGCGCAGGATCTGCGTGCTGGACACCTGCTGCGCAATCGTGGTGATGACCAGCCCGGCCCCGATGGACGATATGATGCCGCCGAATTCCTCGTCACCGGTCTTCCTGAGACGGCGAAAGCAGACCAGTTCGACGATCACGGAAAGCAGCCCGGCCGCAACGATCGCCAGAAGAAACCCCAGCCACAAAGGCCCGCCCGCCGCGACGGTGTAATAGGCAACCATGGCACCCGTCATGAAGATCGCGCCATGCGCGAGGTTCAAGATCCGCTGGATGCCAAAGACAAGCGTGAACCCGAGCGAGAACAGCGCGTAAACCCCGCTGACCACCAGCCCGTTCAGAAGCTGTTGCGCAAGCATCAGTCAGCCCGCTCCAAGCGCATTCCGGTTCTGAGCAACCGGCTCCTCCCTGTGCGCCGGGCGTTGCCGGCAGTCTCACGTCGAATGTAACGATCTGGATATAATCGGAGTTGCGATGCTTCAGTTGGAGATGTCAATCGGTTTCTCGGCCCGGGCACGGCCCCATCAGGTCCGCCCCGTGCGCGCTGCTTGAGGTTTTCCGTCATGCGGTCCTGCCTTGGGGCCCTGCTGGCAAGGCGTATGCCGTCACGACTATGGATGACACGGTCCCAACCTGACCGGACATCGCGGATATGGTGTTTGGCGGTCACGTCTGGTCCTCACTTGTAGCTTACGCCCAGCGCCAGCCCGCCATCGACGACGATGGACGTGCCCGTCGTCCATGCCGCGCGCAGCAGGTAGTCGACCGCCTCGGCAAGCTCTTCTGGAGTACCGATCCGCCCCATCGGATGATCCTCTTCAAGCGATTTCAGGCGGGCGAGATTCTCTTCGGGCGACGCGGCGACACCGGCGCGGACATTCAACTCGCTCGGCACCGCGCCAGGGACCACGCAGTTGACACGAATCCCCTTCGGCCCAAGCTCGGCGGCCAGGACCCTGCTCAGCACCTCGACCGCGCCTTTCGAGGCGGCGTAGGGCGACGCGCCCGGAAAGGCGCGCCGGGTGTGGACGGACCCCACGAACACCACGGCGCCGCCATCGCGCGACAGATGCGGCGTGGCAAGCCCGGTCAGCCGCATCCCGGCCACGACATTGGCGTTCAGAAGCTCAAGAATATCCTCCGCCACAAGGTCGGTGATCGGACCGCGCAGCATGTTGCCCGCGGTGTTGACCAGCCCTTGCAAACCACCGCCGTGGGCGACGGCGGTCTCGATCATGCGCACACGGTCCGCTTCCAGCGTGATGTCGCCCGGTGCGATGGCGCAGGCCGGTCCGATCGCCTTCGCGGTTTCCTCCAGCCGGGCGGCGCGGCGGCCGGTGATGGTGACCCGCGCCCCGCGCTCGGCCATGAACCTGGCAATGCCCTGACCAATGCCAGAGCCGCCGCCGGTGATCAGTACCGAGTATCCTTCGATCGCCTGCATCAGCGGGCTCCTTCCACATCTTCCAGCGCCAGACGCGCCGCGCGTTTCAGCATCCCCGCATAGCCTGGGCTCGACACGCCGGTCAGGTCATGGCCCAGCGACAGGTAGACGGCGCGATCCTTGCGGGTCAGGACCGGCTGTGGCGCGGCCACGCTTTGGGAGGTCGCGGTCGCAAGCACCTCGGTGTCCGGGTCTATCGCAAGGTCGCAGTACAACTCGTCCCAGAGGGCAAAGCCCCCGGCGCCTTCGACCGTCACGTACTCCGGCATCGGATGGTGCGACATACCCCAGACCCAGCCCGCGCCCAGCAGGACTGGCCACTCGTCCCATCCGTCAAAGCAGATCGCGGCGGTATGAAGCCCGAGCAGCCCGCCGCCCCGCGCCATGTGGGCAAGGATCGCGGCGCGGTCCTCGGGACGGGTGGCAAAGGCATGGCGATCCCGCAGCGGCCCATATTTCTCGGCCTGCGTCATCGAGAAGGCCAGCGCGTTGATCGTCAGAAGGTCGAAATGCTCGCCCGCCAGCCGGGAAAGCCCTTCGGCGACCGGCAAAACCGTTGTCTCGATCCCCTGTGACGACAGGATCCCGGCCACCGCTTCCGAGGTCTCGGCGAACGGGTGATAGATCCCGCCGGACAAAAGCAGGTTCCGAACGCTCATTTCGCGACGCGCGGCAACTGTGTCAGCAGGCTGACCGAGACGCCGCCATCGACCACCATGTGATGGCCGTTGACGTAGGACGCCTTGTCGCTTGCAAGAAAGGCAACCGCGTTCGCGATATCCTCGGCCAGGCCCAGCCGGCGCGATGGCACGGCACCGCCCCGCAGGGCGCGCACCTCGGGGTCGCGGTAGAAGGGTGTCGATATGCCCGCGTCGATAAAGCCGGGCGCAACCGCGTTCACCCGCACGCCGGCGGGTCCCCACTCCAGCGCCATCATCTCTGTCAGCTTTGCCAGACCCGCCTTGGCCGCCGGGTAAGACCCGGTGCCGGGGCCCGTCGTGATCGCATTGATCGAGGTGATGTTGATGATCGTGCCCGATCCCCGTGCGACCATGTCCCGTGCCGCCGCGCGTGCCACGATGAACGCCCCGGTCAGGTTCACGTCCAGCTGGTGGCGGAAGACCTCGATCGGCATATCCAGAAGCGCGGCGAAACGGCCGATTCCCGCGTTGTTTACGACAACGTCGGGCACGGCGCCGAACTCTGCCAGCGCGGCCTCTACAGCGGGTTCGTCCGTCACATCGGCGACAAGGCCGGTCGCGCCCAGCGCGCTGGCGGCTTCGCCCACGGTTTGGCTGTCCAGGTCAAGCAGTCCCACGCGATAGCCTTCGGCGATCAGGGTCTGTCCGATTGCCCGGCCGATGTCGCCGCTGCCGCCGGTGACGATTGCGGTTCTCATGTCCACGCCCTCTGACCGTCAAGGACGATGGGATAATGACCCCAGTTCGGCCGCGCCGTGTGGGTGGCCCGCCTTGGCGGGTCATCGGGGTCCTGCCGTGCCCCGCGCGCGAACAGATCGCGCAGGAAAAGCGTGATGGTGCCGTATTGATGCGTCCCGGGATCCACCTCGCCGCGCGGGACAACGCCGCCGTCGAGATCCCGCCCAAGGCAGGTATGAACGCCCGTGCCAAAGGTATGCCCGAACGGCAGCGTCGGCGGCGCGACCTGCCGCTCGGGGTTGAACCTATCGGCGTCGGGGCCGAAAAGAGCGGGGTCGCGGTTCGCCTCGGCAAGGCGGAACTCGATCGTGGCGCCCTCGGCCACCGACCCCGCCTCTGGCAGGTCCATCGGGCAGGTCGCGGTGCGCCAGGCGACAGGGCTTGCCGGGTGCAGGCGCAGGCTTTCGTGCACACAGCGCTGGAAGAAGACGGGATCATCGCGCAGCCGGTTCCAGCGCCGCGTATCGGCCTCGGCCCAGCTGTAGATGTCATGAAAGGCGTGAATCGTGGAATTCGCGGTCGAGTGCGCCCCGGCCTGAAGGTAGAACGCGATCTCTCGCGTCAGCATGTCCGGGGTGAATTCGTCGGGGTCGCCCTTTTGCAGGATCACCGTCAGAACGTCGCGGGGCAGGTCATCCTCGGTGATCTCACCGGCATCGAAGCGGGCCAGAAGCGCGCGCCGCCGCGACACCGAGGGCGCAAGGAATTGTGGCTCGAAATCGGCGATTGCCGCGCGAACCTCTGCGCGCACGTCGTCCTTGGGGCGGGTAGAATGGATGATGGTTGCGCCTTCCGAGAACACCGCCACAAGCCTGAGCAGGCTTTCGGTTTCCTTCTGGGTCTTCAGCGGCCGATCGATGCCGGCGAAATCCGCCGTCAGGTTCATCGTGACCCGGTATCCCAGGTCGACAAGCTCGCACCGGCCGGCCGCGATATCCGCTTCCATCGATGCGCGAAGCGTGGCGGGAAACACCGTCCGCTCGTACCAATGGAAGAAATCCTTGCGGAAGACCCGGAATTCCAGCACGCGGCGGCGCCGATGCGCCTCGCCATGCAGCGTCAGCAGCGTGCCGTCCATGATGACGGCGCCTTCGTCATAGAGCGCCTGTTTCAGCCCGGGGTGTCTCAACCCGGCGGAAATCGCGTCCATTCCGGTTACAACATGCGGCTGGCCCATGACGCAGCCTCCCCCCTTGTCCGGCAGTCTGACAGTTGGGGAAATTTGTATTCATATCGAACCTATTTACAATGATTAATTTCATGACAATGGAACCGACGCAGGTCAGCGGCCCGACGTCCCGTCAGGGCGCGGCAGGACCTCATGGGTCCGAAGTTCAGATGCGGACCTGGCCTTCCTTGGGCAGGCTGTCGAACACCCGCTGCAACAGCCGGGTCAGAAGCTCCAGCTCTTCCTCGGACATCTCGCCAGAGATGGACGCCATGATGCCGTCGCTCAGCCGGTTGCAGGTCTCGGCGACGCTGGACCCCCGCTCGGTCAGGGTGATGACCACGGTGCGGTTGTCGCTGGCAGAGCGGGTGCGCAGGACGTAGCCGTCCTTTTCCAGCCGCTTCAGCTGATGCGACATGGTCGATTGCGGCAGGGCCATCAGATCGACAAGCTCGCCAACCCGCATCGGACCCTTCTCGGCCAGCGCGACGATAATGCGAGAGGAATACAGATCCAGCTTGTATGGGAAGATCACGGGATTGCAGACCTGCTGCAGGCGTGCATTGATCCGATGGGTAAGAAACGACACGCGGTCTTCAAGCGGCCGCCGCTTTTTTCCCGTCATTGGCATTTTCGCGTCTTTCACCCGCACCCCTCCGATTGTGCCGGCTCTGGGATACACGTTCGAGAAACTCGACGCCACCGCGTTGACTCGATACATCGAATACGATCATATTCAAAGAGAAATAAATGGGAGGCACATGGTGTCAGGGGCAAAAACTGCCGGGGTCATCGACGTGCACGCCCACGTCGTCCTCGCCGAAACCTTCGGGGCAGCCGGCGCCCTCGGCCCAGAGATGGGCGGTCAGGACGGGGACGCACCGTGGTTTCGCGTGGGCGACTACCGGCTTGACGGCGTAAGGTATCAGGGCAGCCCGTTCATGAATACGGACCTGCGGCTGCAAAGAATGTCCGAGGCGGGGATCGATTTCCAGGTGCTGTCGCCGAACCCGCTTACATTCCTGCATTTCATCGACACGGATCTGGCCGTTCAGTTCTGCCGCGCGCACAATGATGCCCTTTCGCGGCTGGTCGCCGCGAATCCCGACCGGCTGGCGGGGTGTGCCGCGCTTCCGGTTCAGGATGTCGGCGCGGCGGTCGAGGAGCTGCAGCGCGGGGTGTCGGACCTTGGGCTGCTTGGCGGGTATATCGGAACGGACATGCCGCACCGCCTCGACGACCCGTCGATGGACCGGCTTTACGAAGCTTGCGTGCGGCTTGATGTGCCGCTGTTCCTGCATCCTTCGCCCGCGGGCATCGACGGCCCAAAGGGCGACCCGAACCTTGGCGATTTCGACCTTGACGTGGTGATCGGTTTCGCCGCGCAGGAAACGCTTGCTGTGGCACGGCTGATCTACGGCGGGGTGATGGACCGGCATCCGGCCCTCGATATCTGCCTCAGCCATGGCGGCGGGTCCACGGGCTACCTGATCGGGCGCATGGCGATGGCGGCCCGCAAGCGGCCCTGGTCGCCCGCCGGTTTGCGCGCAGACGGTGCCTTCGAGGAACGCCTGTCGCGGCTTTGGTTCGATAACCACCTGAACAGCGACGCATCTCTGGCCCTCTTTACCTCGGTCGCAGGGGATGACCGTCTGGTGTTCGGGACCAATTTCGCGGGCTGGGACGCGCCAGAGGATCTGGCCGCGCACCGTCCCGCACCGAAACTGGCAGACAACGCGCGGCGACTGCTGCGCCTTTGACAGGGGAAGCCCGATGACAGACCTCATCATCGAGAACGGCCGCATCATCGACGGCGCGGGCCAGCCGGCCTTCGAGGGCTCCGTTCTTGTCGAGAACGGAAAGATCGTCGCGGTCGGCGTTGCCGCGGACAGCGCGGCAAAGACCAAGCCGGGGGTGCGCCGGATCGACGCGACGGGACAAACCGTGATGCCCGGGCTGATCGACACCCACTGCCACCTTTCCTTCGATGACGCGGGATCGAATGCCGAGATCTTCTTTCAGCGCCGCAATGCGCTTTCGGCGCTGGTGGCAAGCTACAATGCGCGCAAGCTGTTGCGGGCGGGCGTTACCGGCGTGCTGGATCCCGATTCCACGTTCGAGAACATGACCGACCTGCGCGACGCCATCGACGCCAACATCGTAGAGGGCCCGCGCATGTCCTGCGGGGCCTACGCGCTTATCACGGGCGTCGGCGGCACTGCGGGGCGGTTGATCAACGACGAAGGCACGACGGGCTACTACATGGCGGTCAACTCGAAGGACGAGATCGTCCGCGAGGTCCGCCGCCAGGTCAAATATGGCGCCGACTGGATCAAGGTGCACGTCACCGGCATTATCCCGCGCCAGGCGCACAAGGGCGAGATGTGCGTCTGGACGATGGATGAGCTCAAGCTGATCTGCGACACCGCGCATGATCTGGAGACCCCGGTGATGGGCCATTGCCGCGGGGCGGACGCGACGCGAAAGGCCGCCGAGGCGGGGTTCGACCTGATCTTTCACGCCACCGGCATGGACGACCGCGCCCTTCAGGCCGTCATTGACCGGAAGATCCCGATCGCGCCGGCGCTGACCTTCCAGTACAACATGGTGGAGTTCGGACCCAAGATCGGCACCTCCGACAGCCTGATCGCGATCTTCGAGCGCGAGATCACCGACTCGATCGAGACCATGACGATCGCCCACAAGGAGGGCGTCCCCCTGCTGACCGGGTCCGAGGCCGGTTTCGCGCTCGTGCCGTATGGAGACTGGCACTACCGCGAGATGGAGGTCTTCGTGAAATACTTCGGGCTCAGCCCGCTTGAGGCGATCCAGTGCGCCACGCAGAAAAGCGCCTTTGGCCTGCGCATGGCCGGCGAGGTGGGGACCATCGCACCGGGCCAGCGGGCCGACATCATCTGTGTCCGCGGCAAGGTGGAAGAGAACCTGGCCCTGCTTGGCAACCCCGACAACATCACCACCGTCATGATCGACGGGGTCGAGAAGGATCTGTCGCCGCCGCCAAAACGAAAGCCCCTTTCCGGCTGGCGGCTGGCGTCCATCGGGGACAAGCGGCTGACCAGAGAGCTTGCCTATGGGCCCGACCAGAAACCAGCGCCGCTGAACGTCGAAGAGCTGCACTGAAGGAAAACGCGCATGACCGACCTATTCGTGAACAGCTATCGCGATGCCGAACAGACCTTGCGGCTGCCGGATCTGCATCAGGCGCTCTATGATGCCGACACGGTCTTCCTGCCACGCACCGTGGTCTGCCTTCACGGAGAGGATCACGCGGTCAAGAAGCGCATCTTTTCCAGCATCTTCAACCGCCGGTTCTTTCGGCATTACCAGAACCAGATCTTCCCAAAGGCCGTAAAGGAAACCATGGACCCCGTGGTCGAAAGCGGTCGCGGCGACATGGCCAAGTTCGCCTACCGGGTGTTGATCAACCTGACGGCGGACAGTGCCGGGATCGACCGCCGCCACACCGAGGCCGACACGGATCGCCTGCTGGCGCTTCTGGGCAAGCTGGGCCACGCGCCGACGATGGGCCAGCTGACGAACCCCGCAGACCGAGACACGCTTCTGGTCGAGCTTGAAGAGGCGCTTCAGGCCTTCCGGACAGAATTCTTCGAGCCTTCGCTCGCCCGCCGGCGCGACATCGTCGCAAGGTTCGAGGCAGGCGAAATCGACAAGACGGACCTGCCGCAGGACGCGATAACCGCACAGCTGATCCACAGCCCGACGGACGAGGACCTGCCCTATGACGAACGCATGAAGGACGCCGCGTTCTTCATTCTCGCGGGCGCCTTCACAACGGCCAACGTCCTGATGAACATGGTAAACGAGGCGCTCGACTGGTTCGAGACCCACCCGGAGGACCGGCGCCGCCTGCTCGACGATCCGATCCTGATGCAACGCTTCATCTGGGAGAATGCCCGCCTTCATCCGGCCAGCCCCATCACCAAGCGCCGCGCGCTCTGCCCGATGGACCTGCCCGGCGGCCAACATGCCGAGACGGACGACTATGTCACCATCGACCTGACAAAGACGAACCGGAACCCCGAACTTTTCGGCGCAGAGGCAGAGTCGTTCAACCCCTACCGCGAACTGCCGGACAACCTGCCGCTTCACGGCCTGTCCTTTGGCGGCGGGGCGCATGTCTGCCTTGGCAAACTGCTGGCGGTGGGGGTGAAGATCACCGAAGAGAACAAGGACGCCGAGGAAACCGAGGTCGGCACCATCGCGCTTGTCATGCGTGAACTCTTGCGCCACGGCATCGCCCGCGATCCCGAACGTCGCTCCGAGATCGACGAAAGTACGGCGCGACGGCACTTCAAGACGCTGCCCTTCGTGCTGGATCCGGCACTGGCGGTCTAGCCGCGGCAAGGCCCGTCGCCGCCGGGGCATGGGCGCGGCACCCGGGTTGGATGTGGTCCCGGCCCGGTGCCGCCACGTGCTATGCCGGCGCGCGTTCCCGCAGCAATGCCGCGCCCACCGCCAGGAACCACGCGATGGCGCCCAGCCCGAACGCGGCGCCCGCCATATCGCCAAGCGGCGGCACGATGGTGGCCAGCCCGCCAAGTCCTGTCAGCAGACCAAGCAGGCTCGCCGCCCGGGGCAGGCAGGCCACGGACCATGCGCCAAGGCTGACACAGGCAATCCAGATGCCGCCCGCGATCTCGTTGCCGCCGCCAAGGCCCAGTTCCACCTCGTGCATCACAAACCAGATCTCTGCCGCCGCCTGCGGATCCGACGGATACAGGTGGGCAGCCCGCTCCACCGCCACGTTCGCGATCATGCCAGCGCCCAGAACCAGCGTCGCCCAGACAAGGCCGAAGGCACGCGTCACGCTTGCCCAGCCCGATGCCGGGGCCAGCCGCGCGGCAAGGGCCACCACAAGCACGACCAGCGCCAGCGCGTTCACCACATAGATCGTGGTGTTCCAGGCGATCATCACGCCGGGGCGCGCGTAGATGAAGGCCGCGATGGCGCCCGGATCGAGTTCGGCGGTGCCAAAGCCCAACGGTGCCAGAAGCGTCAGCAGAAGCGCAAAGCCGATAAGGTAGGTGGCGGCGCAGATCAGGGCGGCAAGGCCGCCGATACGGGTCAGGGTCATGGGGTCTCTCCGGTTGTGATCGTGGCTCGGGGCGCCGGCTTGCCCGCCGCCTGCGCCCCGAAATGTGCGGCCAGATGGCGGGTGCCGTGCGGTGCGCCGACCATGTTCATGGACATGGCGGTCAGGAAGAACCGCGCGGGGCCGTTGACGCGCTGGGGCGTCAGCAACGGCAGCAGCACGAGGGCAAGTCTGCGCAACACGTCGGGCAGCAGAACGACGCGCGCCCGCCGCCCCACCGACCTGGCGGCAAGCTCGGCAAGTTCGCGGTGGCTGAACGTTTCGGGTCCCCCCACGTCCAGCCATGAGTCCCCCGCTTCCGTCACATCGGCCGTCGCGGCAGCAAGGTCGGCGCCGTGGATCGGGTTGATCCGCCGGGTGCCGGGGGCGAACAGACATATCCACCCCGTCCGGGCCATCGACAGAAGATCGCTCATGTCCGAAAAGAAGCCAGAGGGCGCAATCACGGTCGAGCACAGCGGCGATGCCCATAGGGCATCGACGAAATCGGCCTTGGCCGCCACCGCCGGCACATGGAGCATGGCATCGGCGTTCAACACGTGGATATAGGCAAAGCGGGTGACGCCCGCCCTTTCGGCCTCGCGCAGCAGGTTCAGGTTCGCCTGAAAGTCCACATCGCGATGGCTCAACCCGTCCGCCTGCCGCGTCAGGCCCAGCGCCGAGACGACCAGATCCGCGCCTTCCATCGCGCCACGCAGGCTTTCGGGGCGCGTCGCCTCGGCCTCGATCAGCATGTCCGCCGCCAGGGGGGCGGCGCGGTCGCGGTCGCGGACCAGCGCGGTTACGTACCAGCCGCGGCGGCTGTACTCGGCACACAGGTATCGTCCAAGATAGCCGGTGGCCCCGGCGATGAATACGGTGTTCATCATGCGTCCCTTCTCGGCTTCGGGTGACTCACGGCAGGCCGACAAAAAGCGCGGCACCGGTCATCGCGGCGATCACCGGCGTCCAGAGCAGGCGCTCTGGGCGCGACGGGCTGATTGCATTGGCGACAAGCGTCAGAACCGTCATCGCAAAGGCCAGCCAGAAGGCCGCCCCCGGCAGGCCAAGGGCGAGGATGCCGCCACGATCCAGAACCGCGCAGGCCATGCCCAGAAGAAGCCCCGCCTGCACCAGCGCCAGTCCGCGCCACAGCGGCGGCAGGCGTCCCTCGAACCGACCGCCGACCGTGAATCGCCCCAGCGGCGCACCCGCCGCCAGTCCGACGTGCATTGTCAGCGGAAGCGCGGCAAGCGCGCCATAGATCGTTGCGGCAAGCGTCGGGTCCATGTCAGTGTCCTTTGTCCTGGGCCGGATGTCTCTGGCAGGACATAGACGGCGGCCTGCCGGACCGGCATGACCGCAGAGATCAGGGATTTGACCCTGCGTACCAAATTCGCCCGAAACGGTGTCAGGCGCCCCCGTCGCGATAGGCGGTCGGGCTCTGGCCGGTCCAGCGCCGGAATGCGCGCACAAAGGACGAGGCTTCGGAAAATCCCAGAAGATAGGCGGTCTCGTTGACAGAAACCTTGCGCGCGGTCAGGTAGTCCAGCGCCATGCGGCGGCGCAGATCGTCGTGGATTTCCGCAAACGTCACCCCCTCGGTTCGAAGCCGACGGTACAGCGTCTGACGGCTCATGCCCAGATCCCGGGCCAGCTTGTCCATCGACAGCGACCCTTCGTGCAGGTCGGGCAGGATCGCCGCCTCGATCCGGTCGCGCAGGCTGTCCGACCTCTCCAGCGCCGCCAGAAGCCCGTCGGCATGGCGCGTGAAGATGCCGAACGCGTAAGCGTGGCCGGGCTCGAAATCCGAGTCCTCTCGCAGCCAAACGGGGTCAATGCGCAGGGCATTGCGCACCGCTTCGAAACGCACCGGGATGCGGAACAGGTCGGGGTATTCCGCGGCATGGGGCGGGGGCGGATATGTCACCTCCATTTCCAGCGCGAAGGTCACGCCGGGAAACGACCTGCGGAACTCGCTGATGAACCGCGCGAACGAGGCCTCCAGCGCAAAGTAGTCCGGGCCGGCGACGGCGATGTGATCGACGATCCAGACCCTGCCGTTCTCTTCCAGCACCTCGAACCTGTCCCTGTCGCCCGGAACGTCCACCTCTGCCATCAGCCGCAGGTAACGGTTCAGCTGGACGATGGAATGCGGCAGCGACTGCGAGGAATGCACAATCTGCCCCACCACCGAAATCGTCTCTAGCTTGGATTCAAGCGTGTGCCGCAACAGCAGCGCCGTGTCGCCCGTGGCCTCGATTCCCGCCGCCACGAGCGCCTGGTAGGCGGCGACCGGCACGCGCGCGTCCTGGTCGCCAAGGTCCGTGCCCTCCAGCCCCGATGCGGCCAGCAGCCTGTCGCGCGCGGCGCCCCTCGTCACCGCAAAATCCAGAAACGCCGCCGCGAAACCGGCGGCCATCGTGGGCTGGGCCATGGCACGCATCCCTTCAAGAACCTCGCCTTTCCGGCACCATAGCCCGGCAAGCGACGAACCGCGATGGCGGTATCGCACCCGTGCCCCGCGCCCCGTTCGCGCCCCGCGGCTCGCGCACCTTCCGCCGGCGCTCTGGCGGTGTGGCATGGGTTGGTCTATCGTCGGTTGGGCACTTGCCGCTTCGAAACCCGATGGTCAGGAACAGTGTCTTGTCCAAGATCAAGAACATCCTCTTTGTGATGTGCGACCAGCTTCGCTGGGATCACCTTTCGTGCTATGGGCACCCGCATCTGGACACCCCCAGCATCGACCGGCTTGCCGCGCGCGGCGTCCGTTTCGACCGCGCCTATGTGCAGTCGCCGGTCTGCGGCCCGTCTCGCGCGTCGTTCTACACCGGGCGCAGCGTGTTCAGCCACGGCGCCACGTGGAACCGCGTGCCGCTGCCGGTCGGGGAGATGACGCTGGGCGACTACCTGCGTCCCTCGGGCGTCACCACCGCCGTCGTGGGCAAGACCCACATGATGCCCGACCCCGAGGGCATGGCGCGGCTTGGCCTGACGCCTGACACCGACATCGGCTGTCTGGTGTCGCAGCCCGGCTTCGACCCCTATGAACGCGACGACGGGCTGCATCCCACGGCGCTCCTGCGCAAGCGGGGCGGGGCGCTGCGCTACAACGACTGGCTGCGCGAACAGGGTTACCCGGGCGAGAACCCCTGGAACGACTATGCCAATTCCGGCGAGGGCCCGGATGGAGAGGTGCTGTCCGGCTGGCACCTGAAGAACTCGACCCTGCCCGCCCGCGTGGCCGAGGAACACTCGGAAACCGCCTACATGACCATGCGCGCGCGCGAGTTCATCGCGGGCATGGGCGACGCGCCCTGGCTGTGCCACCTGTCCTTCATAAAGCCGCACTGGCCCTATATCGCGCCCGCGCCCTACCACGACATGTACGGGCCCGAGACCTTCCTGCCGATCCACCGCGACCCGCGCGAAAAGCACGATCCCAATCCCGTCTACGCCGCCTTCATGGGGATGCAGGTCAGCGAGACCTTCTCGCGCCAGGGCGTGCGCGAGACCGTGATGCCCGCCTACATGGGGCTGATAAGGCAGATCGACGACCACCTCGGCCGGCTGTTCGGCTGGCTCGACGAGACGGGCCGCACCGAAGACACCATGATCGTCTTCACCTCGGACCACGGCGACTACCTGGGCGACCACTGGATGGGCGAGAAGGAGCTGTTCCACGAGGTGTCGGTGCGCGTTCCGCTGATCGTGGTCGATCCCCGGCCCGAGGCCGACGCCACGCGCGGCACGGTGTCGAAGGCGCTGGTCGAGGCGATCGACCTTGTGCCCACCTTCCTCGAGGCGACGGGCACGCCGCCCGCCCCGCACCGGCTGGAGGGCCGCTCGCTCATGCCATTGCTGCACGGCGAGACGCCGGACGACTGGCGCGACGCGGTGCTGTCGGAAATCGACTATGCCTTCTATGCCGCGCGCGAGACGCTGGATGTCCCGCCATCGGAGGCGCGCGGCTACATGCTGCGCACCGATCGCTGGAAGTACGTGCATTTCCGGGGCTTCCCGCCGCAGCTCTTCGACCTGCACACCGACCCCGGCGAGTTCACAGACCTTGGCCGCGACCCCGCGCACGACGCGGTGCGCCAGGACATGCACCGCCGCCTGACCGACAGGCTGCTCGACCGGCGCAACCGCGTCGCGATGACCGACCAGGGCGTCCTGGACATGCGCGAAGACGAAAACCAAAGCGGAATCCTCATCGGAATCTGGGACCCGCCCGAAACCGCGAACTGACCGGAAGGGCGCGGTCTGGCGCGCGCCTGTCCGGGTCACGTTCACGCCATCTGGCCGTCGATCGCGGCGAAGAACGTGAACCCGCCATGCCGCGCCTGATCGAACGCCGAGACGCTGGTACTCGAAAGCGAAAACAAGCCCGGCACGTCGATTTCCGACATGACTGTGACGGCCGTTCTGCGCCGTATGGGTCGAATCGGGATCGCGGAGCATGGGTTCCGCTCGACCTTTCGCGACCGGGATAGCGAGACGACGGACGGGCGGTGGCGGCATCACCGCACAGGCCGTCGAGGAACGGGCATTTCTGCCCGAAGGGCCGCGACCCATGGTGCGGGAAATCCCGCGTAGCGCACCCTCTCCGGTGGCGTCTCTGGCCGTGCAGGGCATTCCCGGCGTGGAGACATTGGAATATGGCCTGTTCCCGTCGATGAACACGCGCCGGTCGGGATCGAGGTCAAGCTGCCCGTCGACCCCGTCGAGACGCTGCTTCAGGACGTCCGGGCGATCCTGCCCGCCAGCCTGGCCGCCGCATCGGAGGAATGCTTTTTCGACGAGGACAGGTTCGGGCTGTTTCTGGCCGACGAAACACGCTTGGACCCGGCTGGCTTCACAACCGCAACCGACCTTCACTTGCGATTCACGCAGTGGCGCGCGGCAGGGGCTGGATGCCTGGACGGTGCGAGCGCTGCAAACGGAAACGAAGGCGCGAGGTTTCCAGGTCACGCGGCAGAGGTAAGGGCGGGGCTTGAGCGGCGCGCGACTGACCTGGGGTGACGGAAGCGACGCTTCGCAATCCGCCCACCGCCAGGAGATCCCCAAGCCATATTTCACCATAAGGTCGGCAAGAGAGAAACCGTCCCATGCGTCACCTGCGGCGGCGGCCGTTGGAAGCACAACCTGCGGAACCTGTTCTTCCCCACCCAGGACAGCGCCCCTCACCTGAATTTGCGGAGTACCCAAAGAGGAGCGGTGCCGGAGGTGGTGCCAGAGCTGCAGCCCACGCGCCACCTGATAGCACTGCCGAGGCCGGAACGGCTGGCGTCTTTGCACAGTATGGCAGAGCCGGTGTCGCAAACTGCGCAACGAACGCTCTGACCTCGCGTGCCGCCACACATCGCTTCGCGGGCGCCTACCTGCCCAAGTCCAGTGCCGGGGCAGCTTCGGGAATTTCCAGACTTCGCGACTGCTGCGCCCCGATTGCAAGCTGTGCGCCTGAACCCAGTTCCGGTGCGCCGTAGGCCGGCAGTGGCGTTGATGCTGTTACTCCGTCCGGGTAGATCAGGTAAATGCCCTGCAGCGTTCCCGGGAGAACCTCGAAATCGAAGGGGCCGGTGCCCGTCTGCCGATATTCGATTGTGCGCCTGCCGGTCGGATCATCAACCTGCACCCGGGCGACGACCCCGGAATATGCCACGCGGCGGGGTTCGGGCAGATCGCTCTTCAGGTCGACCCGCAGCCGCGGCAGGCGCAAATCCACCGTCTGAATCTTACCCGAAGACACGGCGAACGGAACGCCGACGGCCTGTTCGCTAAGGCCTTCGGGACGCACCACATAGTTGCCCGCCGGCAGATAGGCGGTTCGCGCGGTGTTCAGCGGGCCAGTGCCCGTCCAGCCCCGGGACGTTGCCCCCAAGTTCTCAAAGCGCACGCGCGAAATCGATGATCCGGGCGACACGATAAAACGCACACCGCCTACGGGTGGAACGACGATCTCGGTGGTTTCGGTTGCCGCCACCTCTGCGGTCGTGTGGTACGTGTCGTCGAACAGGACCGAGACCAGATAATCGTTCTCGGCCAGGTCGATTTCCCTGTTGGCAACGGCAGTAACGTCTACGCGGGAAATGAAGACAGGAACATCATAGGCACGCCCTGTCGGGTCGGCGGCCCGAACCACAAGCCGACCTTCACCCTCCTCCAGATCACCGATCGTCATCACCAGTTGGTCCCTGAGGCCTGACATCGCCGCCCCGAGGAGGTCGCGCGGCGAGGCAACTTGCAGCCCACCCCCGGGCGATCCAGAACCGCGATCCAGCATGGATATCGGACCGGAGTAGAAGACATGAGGATCAACGCCCTGCTGCATCTCTTCCACCCAGGTTTGATCAAAGACCTGCCCGTTGAAGCGCGCGATATGCCGTTCGTCCATACCGGTTACGACGGACAATTCCGCCTCGAATGTCTGGTTGGACCCTGGCGGCGACGAAAACTCGGCACGCAGTCGTGTCGTGCCCCCGACCGACAGTTCCGAAATTTCCGCACCCTCATCATCGACGAAGGCCAGGTACAGAAGCTTCGCCTCATCGCCCTCGATAAAGAGCGAGTTGCTGGTGTGCCGTTGCCCCGAAGCGTCGGTAAAGGAAGCCCTGAGCCGGTCACCATTGCGGACGATGGCGTCCGGCAAGAGGTCCTTGGCGATGAAATCCGGCGTGCGAAAGACACGCGGGTCTCCAGTCGCGACAGCTTCAAGGTTGGATATGGCGATAGGGCGTATCTGACTTCCTTCCTGCCGCAAAAGGGCGACCTCGACCCGGTTGATTGCATGTTCAGGTGGGTCAGAGAACACAAGGTCAACGCGCACGGGATAATCTGCGTAAACCCTTTCGGTTGCAGCATTGTCGGCAGGCCCGACGTGGACCAGCGAGATGCTTTCCAGTGTCCCGGCACCGGGATCCTCCGCCTCTTCCGCAATCCTGAACTGGCGGGAATGGCGCCCAAACCGGATTTCGACCGTGTCCCCGGCTACGAAGCCAAGACGCCCAGTATTCGCTGCGCGTGCAGCCGACGAAAAAACATGGTCCAGCCGGAACTCGGATGCGGGACGTTCCGATGAGACCGCTATCCCCTGCTCTTGCACAGGCCCTTGCACTCCTGGAACCGGCCAGTCCGGCGCTGGCCTCGACGCAGAGAATTGCCGTATCAGCCCGTACAGAATGGACGGCTGAACGTCGCTCGCGAAAACGCGCACGACGATCTTCACGGGCACGTCCAAGGGAATCTCGGGCACATACCTGTCGCCGACTTCGATCGAAATTCCGATCCGGGCATCCTCGTCCCCCACGGACTGGCCGAAGAATTCGAGGAATTCGATGTGCGCAGCGATGATATCGCCCGCATCGATCATGTTCCGGACAGGCCCGGTTGCACGATGCAAGAGCCATTGGTCATCCACACATTCGCTATAGGCATCGGGATACCTGGGGTTGTCTTGGCACCCAGGGGTCACCGGAAACGCTGCGGCCAGACGATCAAGCAGCCTCTCAGGATCGGCAAAGGCGCCGATTTCGTTTGTTCCACCGCTCAACTGCAAGGCTTCGGCGGCAATCTCCCGACCAGACTTGGATAGATCCCGGTTCAATCGGTCGAGTACCGCCTGAAACCCTGACCGGGATTGCGCGACGAGTCCGGTGACAGCCGCAGGCAGCCCTGCGCTGTCCAATAACATCAGGTCATAGTGCAAGTACCCTTCGACAGGCCCGGAAGGCGCTCTGGAGCTGCTGAGCCCGATCATGAGCGCCGCCACATCGGGGGAATCCACGAAACCATCGGCAACCCACGCGAAATGACGATACGGCAGCATGGCGTCCCCGGTCTGCACACTCACGACCTGGTCCGGGCTGAATTCTCCCAGCTTGAGTTCGATCCCAAGGTTGGACTCCCCGACCTCTATGATGCGAAAGGCTTCACGACCGGGGAAAGTATCAAGAAGTGGTCGGATTTTGCTACCGGGGGTCCAGGTTTCGATGTTTACCCGCAGCAGATAGGACCCGGCGCTTACATCCGTGAAGATCGCCCCCTGAACCTGTCTGAGTGGTTGGCTTTGAGCCTTCCCATCTTGGAGATTCTTCAGGAAGACGACCGTCGCGTCACTGACAGAATGGGGGTCGAAAACAGGGGCACCGGTCTCATCGACCACGCGAACTGTAACTGTTGCAGCGTGTGACGGCGCTGTTGGAAGCAGCGCAACAAGCAAGGTAGAACAGGCGAAGAGGACGGCTGAAACAAGAGACTGCATCATTCAAGACCTCCCACTTCTGAGGCGAATTCTAGCAGGTATGTTGCCTTGAGTCTTGGCACGGAATGCAATCGGCAAGCCCGGCTGCCTTGCGGCCAGCGTACTTGACCGGGCAGATCCGCAGGTTCACGGTTCGCAGGTCCGGTTCCGGACCATGCGCAAGTACCTGCACCCGGAGGCAGTATGACGCCGCCAAACGCGATCCCGGGCGACTTCGATCCTTTTCTGGACTGGCTTCGGCGTGCGACCGAGACAGCCTGGGCGGGCTTTGAAACCGCAACGCTGGACACTTTCGAAAATGCCGGCGTCGGCGGTCTTTCATGGCGAACGGGGACCAGATGGGCCGGCGGATTGAGTGAGGCACAGATCGCGGAGATCGAGGCGTCGTGGAACATCCGGTTTCCAACGGATTACCGGCGATTTCTTCAGATCCTGAATTGCCCGGATCGCCAGGCGGTCTCCGCCGGATGGCTGGACGAGCCGCCCTTCGGCATGGGATGGGGCCCGGACGTTTCCGTCTTCTCGGATTGGTTGGGAAACCCACAGGGAATAAGTGATTGCTACGCGTCACAGCTTGACAGCCTGCAATTCGACATCGAGCAGAAAGGCATGTGGCGTCACGGCTGGGGCGAACGACCAAGGCAGGGCGATCTGCGCCGCCACCTCGAAGCGCTGGTTTCGTCAGCACCCCCGCTGATCCCGGTGACTGGTCACAGGTTCATTGTCGACAGCCGCTACGACGACAGCGGCGCGGTGCTGTCGATACTTGGATCGGATGTCATCGTTTATGCCGACAGCCTGCGAAGCCTGCTGTTGCTGGAGTTCTCGGAGCTGATCGGGCTGGATCGCCGGGCCATTGTCCAAAGTGAGTCCCGTCAGGACGTTGCACGACGACTGGAGGGCATTCCCATCTGGGGGGATCTGCTACTCGCAAACCGGACACCTCCGGAAAGGTAGGGTCTTGGCGGGCTTCTTGCGGTCACCGGCGTCCCAACCAGATCCACCCACCCGCAGCGCGCGAAGCCGTAGAATCCGTTGGTCACGCATTGCGGGGTGACCTGTCGTTGCACCCACGCCATGCGCCTTGCCCCAGCCAGTGCCCAGTGCGAACACGAGGGCCAAGGCTAGAACACTGAGCCCGAAGCGTCCCTTGCCGGCAAGACAGCTATGGGTCGTTGGCGTCCGGCTTCGAGCGTCTTGCGCGCGATTTGGCCTTCGAGTTCGCAAACCCGGTCCTCCAGTTGCCGGACGATCTTGTTGCGGGTGACATCATCATCCTCGGACACGGCCCACCCCCCTCTTCAAGCATAAGCCGTGGCCAACGATGCAAGAGGTTCGGCGCTACGCCATTGCAGCGGGCAATCACCGGAATGCTGGCCCGGTCGTCCAGCGTCTCTTCCACGATGCGCAGCTTCTCGGCGGAGGCGCGGCGCCGGGGGGCGCCATCGGTGATGATCTCTATTTCAGACAAGGGCACGTGCTGAGGAATATTCCCGAGCGTCCATGCCTATGCCGAAGTGCCCGGTGGAAACTGCGGCCAGTTCACCATTCCAGCCCCATGATCAGGCCCTCAATTTCAAAGATAGCGCAGAAATAGGGCTAAGCGGAAAGATAGATGTTACGATCTCAGCGCTGGAACGAAATATAATTAGATCTTCGCACCTTTCTATTAGGCAGTCCGCTCCAAACGAAAGGGTAAATAACCCTACCCAAAAAACATTCCCATGATTTCATCCAATATTTAGCTGTATGCGCCGGATTTTGTCTCTATTTCAAGAAACCTTACCAGATCTAGCTTTGCATGACGCCGAAAGTAACTGGACAGATTTGCCCCTGTGGATAACTACTCGATAGAGATATGCGGACCAGCCCTAAGTTCTGCCTTCAGAATCCCGGAGTTTGGAAGCGATTTCCGCCTCATTGTTCTTAAGCAGGTTCGAACGGGTGCGTATATCCGTGCATACTAAGGAGAGTGTGGTGAAAGCTTCTTTTCTCGACCTCATTCGCTGTAAAATGCTTGCAATCGATGTCGGGACGTCGAAGGTTGCATTGCAGACACTTACGTCCAATGCGGTTAAGTCTGCTCCGTTTTTTGCGGCGTTCGAAACCGCTGGTCGCGGCACGTATGCTGCTCAACATCATTTTGGCGAAAGCGCAAGGCGGATGCTGGGACGCTCGCCAAGCACGATCGAAGTCGTTCGTCCCATGGTTGACGGTGTGATTGCCGATCTTGACGCGGCAAGAACCTTTCTCGAGGGGTTCATGCGGCAAAACGTACCGAACATGCGGCTGAGCCGTACAGATGTCGCGGTAGCAATTCCATGGGGCGTGCGGGCCATCGACCACCGCGCGCTGGAGGAATGCCTTGGTGCGGCGGGGGCGACGCGGCGGAACATCGTAACAAGCCACATCGCTGCGCTTGCCGGCAGTTTACCGGACTACACAGAGCGACCAGGAGTGCTTTGTGTGGACGTCGGTGCGGGAAAGACCGAAATCGCAGTGGTCAGTCTGGGGCGCACGATCGCAGCGCGCAGTGTGCGCTGCGGAGGCGATGCGATGACTGCCGCAATCCGCGTGCATCTCCTGCGTCATCACGGCTTCGAAATTGGCGAGTCAGAGGCTGAACTGGCCAAGATCACTTGGGGTACGGTGCGGACTGCACAAGATTCGGACAGCGCAACAATCACCCTGAGTGGCAAGTGCCGCCGTCGCGGTGTCCCTGCAAGGCGCGAGTTTTCGCAGTCCGAACTGGCGCTGGCGCTAGCCGGTCCGCTCGAGACAATCCTGAACGCCGTGTCGGCTGTGCTGGAAGACGTGCCGCCAGAGGTGCTTTCGTCAGTGTTCGATCATCCCGCCTGCCTGACAGGGGGGGCGGCGCAGGTGGACGGCTTCGTTGAGGCGCTCGCGGAAAGGTTCGGGGGCAGAGTCAAACTGGCGCCCGAACCGCATCTGGCCGTCTTGCGTGGCCTTCTGCGGCTTGGACGCAGCCAAGAAACCGATGACCGGCAGCTTAGCCTTGCGTCGTTCCGCGCGGCGGGGCGTCTTGCGTTTCCGGCATCTTCTCCGTCCCGCAGCATTGCATGACAATTGGTGCCTTGTCCGGCCCGTTGCACCCGATGCACCGGAATGGTGCCGCCGGCCATTACCCTTTGATGTGTGACATCTGGAAGAGAGCGACACATGCCTGCCCGCCAAGTCGAAGCCACGACCCGTTCAGATCAGCGTTACCTGTTTCGTGAAGATGACTGCGGATGTAAGGCATTTGCGGGCGCAGGAGGCGCTGATCGGCCTGTCCCGCGCCCGTCGGCAGCGCCGGCTTGCGAAGTACCTAGTTCCATTGCCCTTCATGCTGCTTCTCATGCTCGGCCTTGGCGTTGTAGCCAGCCCCCTCAGCAACGCCTTTGTTCAGGATCCAGTGGCGTCAAAGGCCCGGGACCCCTTGGCGATACCGGCGCAAGCAGCGTCGGCGATACGGGTCCAGAATCGCTTGCCATCGCCGGCCGCCGTCACGACCGGGCCTCAAGTGCCGACCATACTCTACGAGGTGTCCAATCCGATCTGTCCCAGTGGCCAGAGTGATCCTTCGGTTCCGGCCATGGCAGCCGCCACACTTGTCACCGAATGCGTGACCGAGGCAGAGGTCAGCCACTTGGCTCGTGTGATCGCGCGAACAATATCGCGACCGGCGCGTTCGCCCTTGCACCCCAAAGTTGTCCCGCCTGCGCAATATTAGAGCTTTGTACAAAAGAACAGCTTTCATTAAACAAATTGGGAAAATAGATATATTTCATCGAGCACTGTAAAAACTATTGCGTCACGATCTACCATTATTTCTAGTTTGGAACGTTATTTATTGACTGTGGGGCAGGTGAAACCCTAAGCAGGCTTAAGCGCGCCGAGTGGACATGGGCGTGGGGAGCAAGCTTGGCAGGTAGAGTATCAGATTGACCCAATCATCTGGGCAACTGCTATAGCCTGATCGGGGAGATGCCTTGAATTTGCCTGTCAGAAATTCGCTCTTTTCTGATGGAAACATAAAACGGATTCCGTGGAGACTTATGATATGAGGTTTGCACTCAAAGTGCTGACTGTTGCGGCGACAGTGGGCCTTGCCGGGTGTTCTGGTGATATTGGCAGCACTGCAATTTCCAACAATGACACAGTGTCACGCACCGACTTGTCTGTTGATGATGCTGCTTTGGCTCGCTGGGATAGTGTCGCCGGAAGTATCGAGAAACGTCAGATGGAATATGAAAAGGCTGCTCGGGAGGCGGTAGCAGCCGGCGTTTTAGGGGGTGCCGTTCAGGGTGCCCTCTTGGGGGCCCTGATTCAGGGCGAAGCCGGAGCGTTTGCCGGTGGCGTGATCGGAGGTCTCATCGGCGGCGAAGTCGCACGCGTTGTAAGTTCCCGACTTGTGCTCGAGCACAAGAATTACGTTCTCCGCCGAGAGTCCCTCGACGCCGTCCGCGCCGCGCTTCTCGAAGACATTGGGAATGTGGAATTCGATCTCATACTCGCGAGAGAGTTCGTCCGTACGTCCAGCGAAGTGGTATCTGCCGGTGTTCCATCGCCCCAGTTGAGCGAACGCATCACCGCGTCGAGGGAGGCGTTGTCCAATTTCTACGAGGTAGCAATCCAACGTCTACTTGGCGCAAGAGAAGCCGTCGCGGCAGACTCCACCGGAGACCTTTCCGAAGAATTCGGGGCCGAGGTCGCCCGTCTTGCAAGTCTTGTTTCTGCTTTTGGAGTCGAGCTTGAAGATTCAAAGGACGTAGGAGAGTTGTGATGAAACGCTTCGTTGTCCCCGCCATTACTTTCGCGGCGCTCTCCGGGTGCAGCACCTATAATCCATCGGACGCATGTAGCATGGCCGATCGCGAGATCACACATGCATCTCTTCTCGAGAACAGCATGAATCAGGCATATGAACTTTGTCTAGCTGATGTCCGTAGGAGCATTTCTGAAAAAATGGTCGAATAGATGAGAGCGATCTTCGCCATAACACTTCTAAGTCTGCTGATGGGCTGCTCCCACCCCACTCAGGATTTTTCTGCCGAATCTCTGCCCCGGGAAAATCAGCCTGAAGCCACCACACCCACCAAGCATGACCTGAAGGTAAGGGACGTGTTGCTTTGGGTTCATTTCTGGATTTCGGCCCCTTTCCTTGAAAAAAGGTAAGGGCTGCGGTCTTAACAGGTGCAGAATCTGGGTATGACCATTAAATCGGCAATTGCCCTAACGGTATCCGGTGCGTTCCTGGCAGCAATCGCTTCGGCGTCGGCCCTGATAAACTGGCTGGTGTTTCCCCCCGTTGTCGCAGATGACCCGGTTCCAATCCTTGAAAACACACCGGCACGAAGCATTGATCTGCCTGTGTACATGCCGGCAAACCTTAACGGACCAAACGACCGGTGGACACTGGATGGGGTCACGGTATCCCGCTGGTCAATCAGTGACCAACCTTTGCAAATTCGTAATGGAGTGGTGCAGCTTTCCGCGCCCTTCGCTCTCGATACTTCAATTGCAACGCCCAATTCTTTGCCGCTCTTTAGGGATCTTGCACCGTCGGGCACACGGGAAACGAGCGAAGTAGCACTGGCCACGCAACCGGCCTCTGCCCCCCCTGACCCTGCCATCAGCGATGCCGGCGGCCGTGTGGTATACGACGACTTGATGACCGTACTGCCGGACGTCGGACAAACTACGCCCGAAGAGGACGCGGAAGACGATACATCCACGGCATTGGAGGTGGCCGACTACGTTGTGCAAGAGTCGACGACACCTGCCACCGACTCCCGCCCGACGCCAAGCTCAGCGGAAGCACTTGAAGACGACGCTGCGGCAAACAGGAACGAACCCGCACACACGGACGCCGAAAGCCCCGTCCCTTCTGGAATGTTTGCGTCGCCTCAAATCTCGGCGCCAGCCGCGCTCGGAACGGATGGCGAGGTGAACGACGAACCTGCGGAAGTCGCAACGCAAGCCGCGCCGACCGTGGTCAAGCCTACGCCTCTTGCGCCCTCCGCGGCCCCGGCGCCTGCGCCGCCGCCGTACATCGTGTCGCCAGAAATCAGCATCGTCGACCGTGTCCTTCGCAATGCCGAGGCCGAGCTTACAACCCTGCTCCAAACAGGTCGTGGCACCTCTGAGATACAGACGCCGCCCGCTGCCACGGCTGGCCCAGAAGCGGCGTCTGACGTGCAGGCGGCAGCATCCGGACGCGACAAAGAAAGCGGCCACGATCAGTCATCGGTTCAAGAGGAGGTGCTCTCGGGCGAAGCTGCGGTCCAAGCACCGCTCGAAGACGTTTCCCAAGGTGGATTGAACGATGCCGAGGCCGACGCCGACGCCGACGCCGAAGTGTTTGCCGGTGCCTTGGCACCCGCCATATCTCTTCGACCTTCTCCACGGCCCAGGCCGGAGCCAGAACGTAATGCACCGCCCGAGGACGAACCTGCGACACTCATTGCCGACGCAGAGCCGGGGCGCACAACCGCTCAGCCCACTGCCCCGGAGTCAAGGCGCGCAGAGGGCCTGTTATCACTTCTTGGCAACATTGTCGCCCCAAACACGCCGGAGCGACAGGACCCCGACACACAAGACGACGTGGCGCCGCAGGAGGACGAGCCTGATAAGATAGCCATGCGGGACGTTCCCCTAAAGCTACGTGGTACTTTTCGGATCAAGGAGCTGCGTTGGGCGATTGTTGAAAACACGCGCGGCATAATGAGCCGGCTGACCATTGGAGATACGATCAACGGCTTTGTCATCATCGACATCGGCAGTGATTACGTAACGCTTTCTGATGGTGTCGCGCCGATCACCTTGCCGCTCATGCCCTGAGGCTGCAATGCCACCTCAGACGCACGATGTCTCCGCGAGTGCGGCATGAAGAATGGGAACCGCCGAGAACCTGTCGGACTGCAAATCGGAAACCCTGGCCTGTGTAGTGAAGCGCAATCGGCGGTTGCGGCCCACGCAGGATCAGCTTGACGGTGTGAAATTCCACCGCAGGATATCGTCGATACGGGCTTGCGGATGGCCTGCGGTGATGGCCTTCAGGGTGGTCTTGAGATGGGCGAAACAGATTGGCGCAACGTAAGCCGCCACGCCAATCCTTTGGGCAATGCCTTAGGGCTGTGTGTAAATGAACGTGGATGTGCCAGGCGCCCTGGGCATGGTCATGTAGGGGTATGGAACAACTGACGTGTAGGGATAAGTCCAGGTTCCACCATACCAAGGGGCAGGTGCCGGTGCGGGTGTCTGCCTGAGGTATCTGGCCGAAACCCAGCCAGTTGCCGTTGCTGACGACACATTGCACCAGTAGCCAGAGGCGCTACAGCCGTGAACATGTACAGTGGTGTTTCTGTGGAGTACAGAAATTGCCCGATACGAAGTTCCGGGCCCCTCTCTCAAGTTTAACGCGCCAGTGGTTACAGCCGTACTTATTCGATAGACTGTAATGCTTGAAACCCGATTGGAGGAGTGGTCATCATGGGAGAATGCGACCACAGGTGCGAATATTATAGCAAGTGCGGCGAGTAAGGAATGGACTTTCATAGATCTTCTCCTGGTTGGCTGGGCAAGTGATCACAGTGCGCTGCCAGACGATGCTGATGTGTTCGGTTACATCTGAGCAATCTTGGCGCCTACGCATTCAAGTAGGTATTTCCCAACGGGTTGTTTGGCTTGGCTTCGTGCATCGGCGCTATTCCTGGCCAACGACCACGTCGAGCACAGAGGCCAGAGTTCCGGAAACACCCGAAACCACAGTTCCGCCGTTTACTGCGCCGATGGCAGTGGTGCCGATCTGGCCAAGGGTCCTTTGCAATCCATCAAGATCGACGGATGACGTCAGAAATGGCACGATGTTCTCATGCTGAGAGGCGAGTGCGGCCGATACTCCGCTGAGCTCTACGGTGATCTCGCCTGAGATGTCGAAATCATTTGCGGCGGAGTTCAGAGCAAGGATCATCGCACCGGCCGTGGTGCCTATCGCATCAACTGTGCTACGTGCGGCGCCGGCAGCGCCTGATATCGCAACATCGACAGACTGGTTCACACCATAAACGATGTCTGCCGTGCCAATAGAACTGGTGCTGTCACCGGCGGGGTCTTCCGCGCCCGCGAGGTCTCCGACGATCTCCACTGCAAAGTTGGTAAAGACGTCACCAGTGTTGGTCGCCCCAAGCACGGTGGTCGCAAGGTCACCAAGCCTGACACGCGCCTGCGTTGCGGCGATGATATCACCGACTTGTCCGGAAACACCTGTCGCAACGACTTTGATACTGCCGTCGATCACGCCCTGCCCAGCAGAGTCCAATGCGTTTTGCGCGACGTTTGCCGCAATCAGGCTTACGGTCTCGATCTGTCCAAGATCGGCAAGGACGCGTTCGACAACGGTTTGCGAATTTGCCGCCACAGGGCTGGCCAAAGAGAACACGAGGGCAATGACTCCAGCAGACACGCGACGCCCACGTGAGACTGCTATGGTTTGCCGCCGTTCCATCAGATGCACGTAACGGCGTATGCGCCGCCTCGGTCAGTCATGGTGAAGTCCCGGTCCAGGCGGCGATGTGTTCTTGGGGGAACGACAAACCTGTGCCTCCTGAACCGGGTTGGGCCGCGATGCCGGTTTTGAAACCCGATCGCGGTAATACGAAAAATACCAGCCGAGGCGGGTCTTAAGGGGTCTGTTGGGGGTCCTCATACCCGTTCTCCTCGGCTGGCAAGGTGCCGCGCGCCTGTTGGGACATGTAGCGCGCGGTCAGGCAACCAGATTACTGAGTCGCAGTGGCGTCAAACATGTTCGTGGCGCTGTTGCCCACGATCGCGGCCACGGTGCCATCGACCTGGTTGTTCACACCGGACACGATGGTACCGGTGTTGACTGCACCAAGCACGGTGGTCTCCATGCTGCCAAGCAGCTGGTCGAGTCCGGCCAGCGTGATCGACCCGGCGTCGCTGAGGATGTCCAGCTGATCCGGCGAGATGGCCGCGACCGAAGCGTTTACGCCCTCGAGATTGACGCTGATTCCACCATCGATATCCATGGTGTTCAGGGCCGAGTTCACCGCAACCACCGTCGATGCTGCCGTCGTACCGACCTGGGTGACGACCGAACGCACCGCCTGGCTGGTGTCTGCGATGGCTTCCTCAACTTCCTGGTTGGTGCCCAGGCCGATCTCACCGGTGTTGACCGCACCGAGCACGGTGGTCGCCATGTTGCCGAAGTTCACGGTCACGTCAGAGATCGCGGTGACCTGATTATCGACGTTGGCAGTCGCTTCGTCGATCCGGTTGGCGATGATGTCGATGGAACCGTCGATCAGACCGGCAGACTGAGTGACGGACACCGTTTGAAGTACGCCGTTGGTGACAACGGTGATACCCGAACCCACGGAGGCACTGCCTAGACCAAGTCCCTCATCGCCGAGTTGGACCGGAGCACCAATCGGCGCAACGAGATCCGTGCCGGCGCCGGTTGCACCGATGGTACCTGCGTTGTTCGCAAGCACAACGCCGTCGAGTGCTCCACCTTCACCGATGACCGAACCATCTGCTTGGACGGTACCGAAGACAGGATTGGTGTTGGCATCGACACCAACAAAGATGATGTCTCCCGCCGTCAGCTGCCGCGGCTCAGTGGTCACCGAGTCCGCACCGGCACCAATGTTGTCGGCGGTGTTGGCAAAGACGCCCGTCACGTCGTTCAGGCTCGCTGTTTGGGCCAGTACACGCTCCAGCACCGATTGGGCCGAAGCGGCACCCGCCATGGCGACCGTCAGGACGGCCGTCGTCGTAAGAAGCTTTTTCATCTTCCATACCTTTTCAAACGCATGTCCTTCCGACCATGCGCGGGTTGACTTGGGGATAAACGGAAGGTCCCCGACCGGTGCCGAATGCACCGGATTCCTTTGGGCGCGCGGGTCATCCGCCGCCCCTTTGATCGTATTCGGGTGTTCCGGGCCGTGGCGGCCCGCTGGTCGTCGCCGCGCCATCCGGCGCCACATCCGTATCTGTCGCGATCTTTTCCGCCTCGGCCCGCAACAGCACGGCCCGATCCCGGGCCTTCTGTATCGCGGTCACCGCCTGTTCGACGATCAGCGCGGCCCCGTCGCCCTCGGGGCCGGTCAAGCCCTCTACCGCGCCGTTGCGCAATGCGCGAACCGCCTTGCCAAGCGCATCGGCCGCTTCCACCACCGCCAGATCGGCAGCGTCGGGATCATTCGTCATCACCGACCGCTCTGCCGCAGAAATGGCCCTGGCCGCGAGGATGGTGGCCTGTCTTCCCAGATCGATGGCCTTGGCCGACATCTGGACCGGCGGCGCCGGGGGCGCGGCCGCCGGGGCGGCGGCGGCCTCTTCGACAGACAGGACGCGTGTACGTTCGCCAGCCTTGGCGATCACCTCGGTCAGACGCGGGTTCGGAAAATAGCCCTCGTCCAAGCCGAGGGCACGACCGAACTCTCCCAACTGCGACACGCACTGTTCCAGCGTCCGCGGTCCCGTCACCGGTTTCAGAAGCTGGAGCACGGCAAGATTTATCATCTGGCGAAGCGCAAGATGCAGCGCTTCGCGTTCCTTCATTCCGATCTCGAAACTGATCAGGTCCGTGCCAAAGAACGTGTCGACGCCAAACGCGACCTCTCTGGCGTAGATCTGCTTTTGCAAAGAGATGTTTGCGACAACTATGCCGGTGTAAGTGTCCGTCAGCGCCAGATCGAGCCCCACAAGGATCCGATCCTGCCGTGCCCTGGGTCCGACACCATTCACGTTCACCGCGGCGCCGCCACCGGGAATGAAATCGAGGCTGTTGATGCTGCCGGTGATGTAGAACGTCGACGGCAGGAACGTGTCGATCTCGCGCAGCCCCCAGTTCGTCTCATTGATCGCAATGTTCGGATCGCGCCGGTTCGCCACGGTGACACCGGTCTTGAACAGCGCTGACTGGACGATCTCTCCAGCACCCTGTGAGATGAATTTACCCGTCCCGCCTTCGGAAAACGTTTCCTTTCCCGTGCTGTCGGAAATCTGACCGACGCCAAAAGTTAAGGCGCTGTCGATCTTTCCGTGAAGGCACATCAAGGCCCGGTCGAACGGCGTCGTTATCGTCTCGATCGGTGGCCCCTCTACAAGGTTGGCCGCTCGACTCGGCGGATCGATCATGCCAGGCGCAACCCCGCCGCAGCCCACCAGCATAAACGCTAGCAGAGCAAACGGGGCGCCATGGCGCCTGGGTGACCGACCGCTTTCCAATATTGTTGCCCCATGTCCCTCGAAGCGCGCGTTACTGACACGACATGTCGTTGCTTCCGAGCTCACCCGTGGAGTCGTCAAGCAGTGAGGTGTTTACACTGCCGTCAACACAGCCTTCGGATGTTGCCGAGTTTGTCGCGGTAATATCGTTGTTGTCGCCCGTGACGCTGATCTCGCCGGTGTTCATGGAACCGACAGAATAGGTCTGTGTACCCACGTCGTCTCCGATGTGGTCAGCCACATCGCCAATTGTGGCCTGCGCGCCATCTGACACATTCTCAATGTAATTTGATCGCGCGTCCGTGTAACTGTCCTGATATATGACCGTTTGAGGCCCGTCCTCTGTCTTGGCATCCCTCACAAGATTGGCCCTCTGAAGGGCCAGAGTGCGATCAGAAACCGAAGAAAAGCCCCAGGACGACGACCAGTTATTTCCGGCCGACGAGGTGTTCTGAGCCAAGGCAGGCCCCGCAGCAAGCATAGATGCCAGCCCAATCAGTAAAATACGCATAGCGTTTTCTCACCTCCGAAAGAGCGCGGCACCGGAATTTGCGCATCGAGCAGCTTGACTGGGGTCTTCGGCATTTTTTCTTCAACTGGCTTTAGTTGCCGACAGAAACCGAGACACCGGACTCGCTCACCGATGCGGAGGCACCCGACGAAGATACAGCTGCAACGCCCGCATCACCGGCAGCTGCCGCGCTTCCATCCGAAACGGCGGTTGTTCCCAAGTCAGACGCGGCGGCCGCAGATGACGAGGAAGAAGCTGAAACGCCAGTGTCGCTTGCGGCAGCCGCCGAATCGCCGGTTGAGGCTGCTACACCGCTCGACGATGCTGACGCTGCGGAAGAACCCGTAGAAGCGGCAACGCCATCGTCACTTGCCGACGCAGAACTGCTGCCGCCATCCGATGGCGCCGTCGGGCTTGGTTCAGGCGTCGTCCCCGGGATGGTCCCGACATCGTCAGTTCCGTCGGCGGTCGCGGTGCGAACAGCTCCCACTGTCGATAGAGTCTCGCAATGCGTAAGAGCCCGATTTGAAACTAATTGAGTGAGTTCAGGAGGTTGTGATTCTGTTCGGCTGCGACACTGAACGGAGACCACGATGGCCTGGACCGAACTCACCCGCAGCCAGCATGCCCGTGAGGGCGACAAATACGCAAGCGATTTGACAGATGCCGAATGGGCGCTGCTCACCCCTTTGATGCCGCCGCCCAAGCAAACTGGCCGGCCGCGCACCACGTGTTTGCGCGATGTGTTCGACGCGATCCTTTATGTTGCGACCACAGGGTGCCAGTGGCGAATGCTGCCGAACGACTTTCCACCGGTCTCGACAGTACGAGGGTATTTCTATGCCTGGCGCAATGACGGGCTGCTGGAGGAGATGAACCGCGCACTTGTGGAGGCCGCACGTCTGGCTGAGGGCCGAGCAGCCCTGCCAACGGCAGGTATCATCGACAGCCAGAGCGTAAAAACCACTGAAAGTGGCGGGATTAGAGGCTATGATGCTGGCAAACGGATCAAAGGGCGCAAGCGCCACATTGCCACCGACACGCTTGGCCTGCTGGTCGGTCTTGTCGTTCACAGTGCCGGCATCCAAGACCGTGATGGCGCGCCGGATGTTCTGAAACGTGTGGCCGCACGGTATCCCACCCTGCGCCACGTCTTCGCCGATGGCGGGTATGCAGGGCCAAAATTGCGAGAAGCGTTAAAGTCTATCGGGCGCTGGACGGTGCAGATCGTCAAGCGCTCAGACACCGCAGAAGGGTTCGAGGTGTTGCCACGCCGATGGGTCGTCGAACGTACCCTCGCCTGGCTGGGACGATGCCGACGTCTATCCAAGGATTGGGAAAAATCCATCGCCAGCGCGGCAGCTTGGGTCACGATCGCACACATCCGCCGAGTCACGCGGCTGCTCGCAAGACAATGAATTCGCTCAAGAAGTTTTGAATCAGACTCTAACACCGTTTGCCACAGGTTGACACACAGTTACGCGCTGTCCACTCGCAGTATCCATGCATCCGCCGAGCGCAAGCGGCGTCAACAACGCAAGGGGAATCACTAGAGGGTAACGAACGGCTTTCTGCTTCATCTCTTCCCCTTACCTTTGGATTAAACGACCTTCAATTACAAACACTAAGCGCCGCCTGCTCACAACCTATCAATAGAAATTATTGTTTGTACGATTGGGGAATTCCTTAATAGCTTTAGTGAACAACTCTACCCTCAAATGCAGATATGCTTTACTTATTGGACGGCGCCGGGCGATGAAGTTTATATATTTTTCTTACGTTAGTTATGAGTTTTTCAAAATTCTTCGACCCAAGGTCAACTTTGGGCGCAGGGCTTTGATCCTGAGCGGCTGGTGATCGCTGGGGTCGCTTTGCCTGGCTCACTGGCCACGAAGCAGATACAGAGGGTATCGGCGAAGGTGCCGAGACCGCCCAAACCTGCAAGAAAGCACTAGTTTTTCGCCGTTAGTCTCACACCATCCGAGGTCCGGAACTCGCCTGGCCCCAATCGCTCGACGGTGACGCATGTCTCGCCTTCACGGGGTCCGGACGGGATGTTGACGCAGATACCGTCGCTTGATGCTTCCCAAGTGCCTGTCCCGTTCATCAGTGCGGAAGAAAACGTCACAACGCCTGATGGGTCGTAGAGAATCTCCATACGCATTCCCATGCGGCGGCCTTCAAGCGTTCTGCCGATCATCTCGGCTTCGATCTGGCTGGGTGACATTTGCTCGGCATATGCCGGCAACGCTCCGATTGAACCAAATGCGATGGCGAGTGCTGCGCTTGTGCAAATGGGTTTCACATCAGGCCTCTTTTGATGTGACAAGTTTCACGAAGGGAGGGGTTTGGCGCACATCACTGACGACGCGACCTTCTTCGAGGGTGATGATGCGGTCGGCCAACTCCATGATGCGATTGTCATGGGTGACCATGAGGGTGGTGGTGTCGCGCTGTTGTCCCAACGCTTTCAGCATCATGACCACCGTTCGGCCCGAGGCTTTGTCGAGTGCCGCTGTTGGCTCATCGGCAAAGACAATGTCGGGGTTAGAGACGAGGGCCCGGGCAACCGCGACCCTCTGTTTTTGCCCGCCTGACAGGCTGCCGGGCAAGTAATCAAGCCGATCCTTCAAGCCCAGCAGTCCAAGCAGGTGATGTGCGGCCTGCCTTTGCTTTTTCCCATCGCCCGAGCCGTGGACTTGGAGGCCCATCAACACGTTTTGAGTCGCAGTCAGGCTCTCATGGAGGTTGTGTGCTTGAAAGATGAACCCCAACCGCCGCCTTAGTGCGACCATCTGCGCCTCAGTCGCGCCGTTCAACTCCGTGCCCAGAAGCGCAACGCTGCCCTCTTGGACGTCGCGCAGACACCCCATCAAGGTCAGAACGGTTGTCTTGCCGGACCCGGACGGCCCCATCAGGATCGTCAACTTGCCCCGCTCGATCTCAAGACCCACATCCCAGATGGCTTGCTTTCGTGCTTCGCCTGTCCCGAAGTAGTGGTTCAGCCCCTGCACGGTGATTGGATACCCGCCCGCCATCAGAACAAATCCGCCGGATCAGCCGACGCCAGGCGCCGTGTGGCAATTGCCCCTGACAACGAACAGGCTGCAAGCGTTCCAAAGAAGACCCAGATGATCCGGTCCAGCGTCATGGCGACGGGCAATCCCGTTGCAGCCGACATGCCGAAATAGAGGCCAAGTGAGACGAGCAGGCCGGGTACGAACCCAAACACCGCCAGGACCAAAGCCTCTTCAAAGACGATGCCGAGAAAGAAGCGGTGGTTATAGCCCATCGCCTTAAAGGTCGCGTATTCGCGCAAGTGATCTGCAACGTCGGTGGAAAGAACCTGGTAGACGATGACGATTCCGACGATGATCCCAATCAACACTCCAAAGCCGAATATGATCCCCGTGGGCCGTTCGGTTGTCTGGTAGGCCAGATCAGCCGCCGCAGCCCCGCCCATGGTGTTCACCTTGACGGCGTCGGCGGGCAAGATCGCGCGCAAACGCTGCACTACGGTTTCGGGTGATACGCCCGGTTCCACCTTCAGTAGGATATGGTTCGGTGCTCCGCTGCTTCGACTGCCAAAGAAGCGCAGAAACGTCTGGTCGGACACGAACAAGGTGCCATCCGCAGAGAACCCTCCGCCCATCTCCAGGGTGCCGACGGCTGTAAGGGTTTGTCCACGCACTTCAAATGGAAAGGGTTGGCCGTTCTTCAGGTCGTCAAACACGTCTGGCGATACCCCCCGAGTGGCGGTGTCGATCAGTGTGGTGTTCTCTGTCCTAAGCCGGGCAAGCTGTGTGCCAATCTCAGGAATGACATAGTCGCCTTGACTAGTGCCAATCCCAAAGGTTTGAAGCGTGGCGGTGTCACCGTTCGCCAATTGGAACTCCAGGTTTCCAATAAATAGCGCAGCGCCACTTTCTACGCCCTCTACGCCCAACGCTTGAAAGAGCCGTGACCGGGCGATGTTGCTGCCATCGGTCAAGGTATTGGCGTCCTCGGACGACACCATGATATCGGCGTCAAAGAACGAATAGGGCGCGATCGTGGAGGTGTTCAGCGCCCCCAGAATGCCCAACTGCATGAAGACCAGGAGCGAGGCGAATGCGACGCCCGCAACAGCAGCCGCAAAGCGCGCGCGGCTATGGGTCAGTTGCAACCAGCCGATAGGCAACCTGCCAAACAACAGGGTAAGGGCCGCATTCATCCTTCACGCCCCGTGTCGATCCGAACGATGACTTCTAGGTTGGTGTAGCGCGAAGCTTCCGTCGATGACGCGTCGTCCAGCCAGATGATGACATCGACCACGCGCGCGTCGGTGTTGGCGGCTGGATCATCCGAGGTTATCGACTGTCGCCCGATCTTCAGGCCAACCGCCTGCACGGCACCGGCCAAGGGGCCGTCCAAAGCTTCTGCTGTAATGGTAACGGGGTCTCCAACCGAAACCCGGCCAATCAAGGTTTGGTAAACTTCGGCCTCAACGGTCATCTGGCGCGTATCGCCCATGTCGAGGATGCCTTCAGCGCCGGGTCTCTCACCGACTTGTGCGTTCAGTCGTAAGATTGTGCCTTCCGTTGGGGCTCTGACGGTCGATTGATCAAGGTTGCGCCATGCCCGGGTGACCTCGACTCTCGCTGCGTCTAGGTTGGCCTCGCCAAGAGCCAGCTCTGCCATTGCATTGCCGGAACTCGGGTCAAAGCGGGAAAGCGTGGCGAGGTTGCGTTCGACCTCTCTTGCGGCCTGGGTTGCCCGCGTTTCGAACTGGTCGTAGTCCGCTTGCGTGACGACGCCGCGATCAAGAAGCGACGCGGCTCGGGTCAACTCGGCCTGCGCCTCGATTGCTGATGCCTCAGCACTTTCAAGGGCGGCTTGAGCCTCCGCTCGGCTTGCGCGCAGGGCTTCGCGGGTTTGACGCAAGCTCGCTTCACGCACTGCGACCGTCGCCTCCGCCGCTTCAATCGCACTCAGCAATTGGTTCCTGTTGTCGAGCGTGGCCAGCACATCGCCCGTTTGCACGTAGTCGCCTACACTGACTTCCAAAGCGGCAATACGGGCGTCTCCCGCTCCAAATGGTGTGGCGATACTGATGACATCTCCTTGTGGCAAAATCCGTCCAAGGGCCACGATGTCCCCTTCGCTCACAACAGCGATCTCTTGCTGTGTTTGAACCTGTTGAGTGGCCACGGCGATTGGAGTGTCATTTCCAGCACCGGGTTGAAGTCCGGTTGCTCGAAACGCCGCTTGCAGGCCGGGAGGTTGAAAATAAAGCCCGATAAACGCGCCCAATATCAAGGTAGCCAGCAGCAGTGGCGCACGCACGACCGCCCTGCGAAGAAGCGACGTCCTTGCCGGCCTTGCCGGGGCATCAGAAAGACCGTTGTCCCGCAAAGGCAATTCTGGGACTTGGGAGGCAGCAGTCTCTGACATAGGGTCACTCATCGAGTTCGGTCGTTAATGACACATATGTCATTAACTTCCGGCTTTGCAAGTGGGAGGTGTCGATGACGGAGAAAAAGCGCCGAAGACGCAAGGAAGCGCGGCCCGAAGAGATCATCTCCGCAGCCATGCAAGAGTTCGCCGACAAAGGGTATGCGGGGACGTCCATCGGCAGCATCGCCTCTAGAGCGGATATCGCGCGCTCGACGGTCTATCTTTATTTCCCTGACAAGGAAGCTGTTATTCGGCAGGCTTTTGAGGATCGGATCGGGGGAGTGTTCAGCGGCCTAAGATCCAGACCAACCCTGCCGGACATGCCGTTCGCGGAGCTCTTCAAAATGATGCTGAAGATCGTCTACGGACGCATGACTGAAGGCGATAATTTGGTGTTGCTGAAAGTTCTTGTGTCAGAAGGTCAGCAATTCCCGGAGCTACTTAAGTACTACCACGCAAACATCCTGAAGAACGGCGAACGGCTGCTCACATCCTTGTTGGAACGCGCGATAGAGAAAGGCGAGGTTCGGCGCGAAGTCGCAGACTACGATCCCAAGATCATCATTGCGCCTTTCGTTCTGGCGGGCTTGTGGCACATAACATTCAACGAGATCCAACCTTTGGACATTCCCCGTTTCGTCGATGGGCATGTCAATATTTTGCTAAAGGGGTTACTGGAAAGCAAACCTTCGGTTGATTGACAGACCGCCGGCAGATCATCACCTGGCCCATCATAGCCTGGGCTCCTCATCCGTTTCTCGTTCGGCAAGCATCTGGACCCAGTGATCAAGAGGACTGATAGCCCGCAGAACAAAGCCAAGTGAACCGCTCCGGGTTTGCCGGAGGCTCCAACTCCTGAGTAGGATGGAGCATCATGAGCAAGACGACGAACAAGTATTCCCCCGAAGTGCGCGAGCGTGCCGTTCGCATGGTTCTGGACAACGCCGGGCAGCATGAGAGCCGCTGGTCGGCGATCCTGTCGATTTCTGCGAAGATTGGTTGCGCGCCGCAGACGCTGAACGAGTGGGTCAAGAAGGCCGAGGTTGACAGCGGTGATCGCACCGGTGTTACGACCGAGATGGCCGAGAAGTTGAAGGCCTTGGAGCGCGAGAACCGCGAACTGAAGCAAGCCAACGAGATCCTGCGGAAGGCTTCGGCGTATTTTGCTCAGGCGGAGCTCGACCGCCGGTCCAGGACATGATCGCCTTCATCGAAGAGAACCGGGAAGCTATCGGGGTCGAGCCGATCTGCAAGCACCTGCCGATTGCCCCATCTACCTTCTACGATCACATGGCCAAGCGGGCGAACCCCGATATGCTGTCGGATCGGGCGAAGCGGGATATGGCCTTGAAGCCCGAGATCGAACGCGTCTGGAAGCAGAACTACAGGGTCTATGGGGTACGCAAGGTTTGGCACCAGATGCGCCGCGAAGGCTTTGACATTGCCCGCTGCACCGTTGCGCGACTGATGAAAGACATCGGGATCGAAGGCATCATTCGCGGCAAGAAACACAGGACGACTATCCCGGATACGTCCCAGCCGTGCCCGCTGGACAAGGTGAACCGTCAGTTCAAGGCCCCGGCGCCGAACATGCTGTGGGTCAGCGATTTCACCTATGTCGCCACCTGGCAGGGCTTCGTTCACGTGGCCTTCGTCATCGATGCCTTCGCGCGCCGCATTGTGGGCTGGCGGGTCAGTCGGACGGCCCATGCCGGCTTTGTCCTGGATGCTTTGGAGCAGGCCGTGCATCAGCGACAACCCGGATCGGGCCTGGTTCATCATTCGGATCGCGGATCGCAATATCTGTCCATTCGCTATGCCGAGCGCCTGGCCGAGGCGGGGATCGAACCGTCCGTGGGCAGCGTGGGTGACAGTTATGACAATGCCTTGGCCGAGACGATCAACGGCCTGTTCAAAGCGGAAGTCATCCACCGACGTGGGCCATGGCGCAGCTTCGACGCCGTGGAATACGCCACACTCGAATGGGTCGACTGGTTCAACAACCGCCGCCTGCTGGAACCCATCGGGAACATTCCGCCAGCGGAGGCCGAAGCAAACTTTTACGCCGCTCTGGAAGGATCAGACATGGCCGCGTAACCAAGATCAATCAGCCTCCGGCAAAACCGGAGCGGTTCAGACCGACAGCACACTGGTCAAGGCGCTGGCCCGAGCGTTCCGTTGGAAGAGGTTGCTGGAGTCGGGCCAGTTCACCACGATTACAGAGCTGGCGGTACAGGAAGGCGTGACGCCTTCGTTCCTAACGCGAATCCTGCGGCTTACACTGCTGGCTCCCGAGATCGTCACAGCTGTCCTTGATGGCAGGCAGTTCGCAGACCTGACCCTGAAGACCGCAATGCAGCACTTTCCCGACGAATGGAAGGCGCAGGTTTCCAAATTCAATGGACGCGAAGCACTGGAATCCTGACAATCGTTGCACCCGGCGTCGGGCCGCAAGGCATGCGGGAGCAGTATCGCCGCGCGGAGATAAGGTTCAAAGCGCGCACAGGCGGCATCAACGGGACCATGGGCAGAGCTAGAGGGCTTGGGCGAGACTCGGCTCAGATGCCCGGACATCGAAGCCAGCGACAAAACCGACTACAAGGAGCGACACGCCCAAAGCCAGCCCGATCTCATCAGCGCTCTGAAACCGCTTGGAATTCTCGCCTTGTAGGAATCCGCAATTTTCCATAGAAATCTCAAAAGGGACGATTATGGGAAAGTGCTTCGCATGGCAGATGACATCATGACCATTGATGAAGTCGCGGACTATCTCAGGATCAACAAGAAAACCGCTTACCGCCTTGCGGCCGACAGCAAGCTGCCCGGCTTCAAGGTTGGCGGCACCTGGCGGTTTCGGCGCGTGGATATTGAGGACTGGATCGAGCGTGAAGCCAGCCCGAAGAAGGACAAAAAGAGATGACTGGCCAGGAACAACGCGCGGCGCTGCAACGGAAAATCTGGGACATCGCGAACGATGTGCGCGGCTCAGTCGATGGCTGGGACTTCAAGCAATATGTCCTCGGCACGCTCTATTACCGCTTTATCAGCGAGAATTTCGCTGCATACATCGAGGCGGATGACGAGAGCATCAACTACGCTGGTCTACCCGACGATGTCGTCACCGATGACATCAAGGACGACGCCATCAAGACCAAGGGCTATTTCATCTATCCCAGCCAGCTGTTCGCCAATGTCGCGAAGAACGCTAACACCAATGACAGCCTCAATACCGATCTCGCTCAGGTTTTTGCGGCGATCGAATCCTCCGCCAATGGCTACCCCTCTGAGCTGGACATCAAGGGCCTGTTCGCCGACTTCGACACGACCAGCACGCGCCTGGGCAACACCGTCACGGAAAAGAATAGCCGCTTGGCAAAAGTGTTGAAGCGCGTTGCGGAGCTGGATTTCGGAGACTTCCACAACAGCCAGATTGATCTGTTCGGCGATGCCTATGAATTCCTGATCTCGAACTACGCGGCCAATGCGGGCAAGTCCGGCGGGGAATTTTTCACCCCGCAACATGTCTCCAAGCTCATCGCGCAGCTCGCCATGCATGGGCAGGACAAGGTCAACAAGATTTACGATCCGGCCTGCGGCTCCGGCTCCCTGCTGCTGCAAGCCAAGAAGCACTTCGACGCACACATCATCGAAGAGGGCTTCTTCGGGCAGGAGATCAACCACACGACCTACAACCTCGCCCGCATGAACATGTTCCTGCACAACATCAATTACGACAAGTTCAATATCCAGCGCGGCGATACGCTCACCCATCCGCATTTCCAGGACGACAAGCCCTTTGATGCCATCGTCTCCAATCCGCCATATTCGGTGAAGTGGATCGGCTCGGATGACCCGACGCTGATCAATGATGACCGCTTCGCGCCCGCTGGCGTGCTGGCGCCCAAATCAAAGGCGGATTTTGCCTTTGTGCTCCATGCCCTGAGTTACCTGTCAGCCAAGGGTCGCGCGGCGATTGTCTGCTTTCCGGGGATCTTCTATCGCGACGGCGCGGAGAAGAAGATCCGGCAATATCTGGTCGAAAACAACTATGTCGAGACGGTGATCGCGCTCGCCTCCAACCTTTTCTACGGAACGACCATCGCGGTGACGATCCTGGTCCTTGCCAAGAACAAGACCGACACGGCCACTCAATTCATCGACGCAAGTGGCGAAGAGTTCTTCAAGAAGGCCATCAACACCAATCTGATGACGGACGATCACATCAGGCGGGTGATGGAGATTTTTGATCGCAAGCAAGACGTCGACCATGTCGCTGCCTCGGTGCCGTATGAGACCATCGTGGAGCGGGGCTACAACCTCTCGGTCAGTTCCTACGTCGAGCCGCGCGACACGCGCGTGGTTGTCAACATCGATGAGCTGAATGCCGAGATCAGAACCACGGTTGAGAAGATCGATCGCCTGCGCACTGAACCGCTCCGGTTTTGCCGGAGGCTGATTGATCTTGGTTACGCGGCCATGTCTGATCCTTCCAGAGCGGCGTAAAAGTTTGCTTCGGCCTCCGCTGGCGGAATGTTCCCGATGGGTTCCAGCAGGCGGCGGTTGTTGAACCAGTCGACCCATTCGAGTGTGGCGTATTCCACGGCGTCGAAGCTGCGCCATGGCCCACGTCGGTGGATGACTTCCGCTTTGAACAGGCCGTTGATCGTCTCGGCCAAGGCATTGTCATAACTGTCACCCACGCTGCCCACGGACGGTTCGATCCCCGCCTCGGCCAGGCGCTCGGCATAGCGAATGGACAGATATTGCGATCCGCGATCCGAATGATGAACCAGGCCCGATCCGGGTTGTCGCTGATGCACGGCCTGCTCCAAAGCATCCAGGACAAAGCCGGCATGGGCCGTCCGACTGACCCGCCAGCCCACAATGCGGCGCGCGAAGGCATCGATGACGAAGGCCACGTGAACGAAGCCCTGCCAGGTGGCGACATAGGTGAAATCGCTGACCCACAGCATGTTCGGCGCCGGGGCCTTGAACTGACGGTTCACCTTGTCCAGCGGGCACGGCTGGGACGTATCCGGGATAGTCGTCCTGTGTTTCTTGCCGCGAATGATGCCTTCGATCCCGATGTCTTTCATCAGTCGCGCAACGGTGCAGCGGGCAATGTCAAAGCCTTCGCGGCGCATCTGGTGCCAAACCTTGCGTACCCCATAGACCCTGTAGTTCTGCTTCCAGACGCGTTCGATCTCGGGCTTCAAGGCCATATCCCGCTTCGCCCGATCCGACAGCATATCGGGGTTCGCCCGCTTGGCCATGTGATCGTAGAAGGTAGATGGGGCAATCGGCAGGTGCTTGCAGATCGGCTCGACCCCGATAGCTTCCCGGTTCTCTTCGATGAAGGCGATCATGTCCTGGACCGGCGGTCGAGCTCCGCCTGAGCAAAATACGCCGAAGCCTTCCGCAGGATCTCGTTGGCTTGCTTCAGTTCGCGGTTCTCGCGCTCCAAGGCCTTCAACTTCTCGGCCATCTCGGTCGTAACACCGGTGCGATCACCGCTGTCAACCTCGGCCTTCTTGACCCACTCGTTCAGCGTCTGCGGCGCGCAACCAATCTTCGCAGAAATCGACAGGATCGCCGACCAGCGGCTCTCATGCTGCCCGGCGTTGTCCAGAACCATGCGAACGGCACGCTCGCGCACTTCGGGGGAATACTTGTTCGTCGTCTTGCTCATGATGCTCCATCCTACTCAGGAGTTGGAGCCTCCGGCAAACCCGGAGCGGTTCATGCTGAACCGAGTGATGTTGTCATCGCGGGCGTCAGCGAAACAATTGAAGACGTTGGCAAAGCGGTTGCCTGGCTCGGAGAAGAAAAAGTCGCGATCCACGATGATAGCTATGCTTTCCGCCACAACATGAACCCGAAGTTCATCGCATATGCGATGCAAACAGATGCCTTTCATGATCAGAAAGCGAAGTACGTTTCGAGCGGTAAGATAAAAAGGCTCCTGATTGATGGGGTCAAGAACGTGCGGCTGCCGGTTCCTTACCCAGACGACCCTGCTAAGTCTCTCGAGGAACAGACGCGCATTGTCGCAATTCTCGACAAGTTCGACACGCTGACGACTTCGATCAGCGAAGGCCTGCCCCGCGAGATCGAGCTGCGTGAAAAACAATATGCCTATTACCGCGATCAGCTGCTGAGCTTTCCCAAACCTGATGCAGTGGTGGCGTAAATGGGACATACGCTGACCGAGATCGCCGGGACGCTGAGGGACGCCGACAAGAAGGTTCAGCTGATCTATGCGTTCAACGCCTCCGGCAAGACGCGACTGTCCCGCGCATTCAGAGAGCTAATCGACCCGAAGACCGAAGAACGGGACGACGATTATCGCCCTAAAGTACTTTACTACAACGCCTTCACCGAAGACCTCTTCTACTGGGACAATGATCTCACCGGCGATACCGAGCGGAAGCTCTGTATTCAGCCGAATGCTTTTACCAAATCCGCCTTTGAAGATCTCGGGCTCGACCTCAATGTGATCACCGTGTTTCAGCGTTACACCCAGCCAAATCTTACGCCCCGCTTCAATGAGGAGTACAAAACCAGGGACAAGGACGACAAAGAGATTACCGTTCCGGCATTTTCCGAAGTGATCTTCACCCTGGGGCAAGATCCGGAGACCAACCCAGAACGTCTCAAAATATCGAAGGGCGAAGAAAGTAACTTCATCTGGAGCGTTTTTTATTGCCTGCTGGATCAGGTCATCAGCACCCGTAACGTCGCTGAAGTCGATGAGCGCGAGACGGATCAGTTCAATGACCTCGAGTATGTCTTCATTGATGACCCGGTCAGTTCGCTTGATGAGAACCACCTCATTCAGCTCGCCGTCGACGTCGCGGACCTGATCAAGAGAAGCGATACGGTGAACGGCCTGAAATTCATTATCACGACACACAGCCCACTTTTCTTCAACGTGCTGTTCAATGAGCTGAAAAAAAAGTCCTCCTACATGCTAAAACGGCTTGAGGATGGAACGTTTGAGCTGACAGAGAAGAACGGCGATTCAAACCAGAGCTTTTCTTACCACCTTTACCTCAAGCAGACGCTGGAGGAGGCAATCGCGGCAGACAAGATCGAGCGCTATCACTTCACCCTGCTGCGAAATCTCTATGAAAAGACATCGAACTTTCTGGGCTATCCGCGATGGTCAGAGCTGCTGCCGGGCGACCAGAAACTTTACATGAACCGCATCATTCAGTTTACGAGCCATAGCACGCTCTCCAGTGAGACCATCGCCGAGCCCTCCCCGCAGGAAAAGCAGACGGTGAAGCTCCTGCTGGATCATCTGCGCAACAATTACAGCTATTGGCAGGAGGACGCTCCAAATGCCTGAGCAGACGACCCCGATCGCCGAGACCAATCGCTTTATCGTTCTCGATAAATACGTGCGCACCTGGGAGGCGGCTGACAGCTATCAGTCTGAGGCCGACTTGGAGCGCGAGCTTGTTCAGGACCTGCGCAATCAGGGCTATGAGTTTCTTGACGAACTGAAATCAACGGGCGCCATGCTGTCGAATGTGCGTACACAGCTGCAAGCGCTCAATAACGTTCAGTTCACTGGGAAGGAGTGGGCGCGGTTCGTTGAGACCTATCTGGATCGCCCCAGCGACAGCGCCACTGACAAGACCCGCAAGATCCACGACGATTACATTTTTGACTTCGTCTTCGATGATGGCCGTATCCAGAACATCTATCTGGTCGATAAGGCTAATGTCTGCCGCAACAAGGTTCAGGTCATCAAGCAGTTCGAGCAAGCAGGCACTCATGCGAACCGCTACGATGTGACCATTCTGGTGAACGGGCTGCCGCTGGTGCAGGTCGAGCTGAAAAAGCGCGGCGTCGCCATTCGGGAAGCGTTCAACCAGATCCACCGTTACAGCAAGGAGAGCTTCAACTCGGACAGTTCGCTCTTCAAGTACCTCCAGATCTTCGTGATCTCGAACGGCACGGATACGCGCTACTTCGCCAACACGACCAAGCGCGACAAGCACAGTTTCGACTTCACGATGAACTGGGCGCAGGCCGATAACAACCTAATCCGGGACCTGAAGGATTTTACGGCGACCTTTTTCGAGAAGCGCACGTTGTTGAAGGTGTTGTTGGACTATTCCGTCTTCGACGTCAGTGACACGCTGCTGGTGATGCGCCCCTATCAGATCGCTGCGACGGAACGAATCTTACGAAAGATAAGAAGCTCGTTCGAAGGTAAGACGCTTAGTAAGCCGGAAAGCGGCGGATACATCTGGCATACGACAGGCTCGGGCAAGACGCTGACCAGCTTCAAGGCCGCCCGCCTCGCCACCGACCTCGATTTCATCGACAAGGTCTTTTTCGTGGTCGACCGTAAGGATCTCGATTACCAGACGATGAAAGAGTATCAGCGCTTCTCGCCTGACAGCGTCAACGGTTCCGACAGCACAGCCGGGTTGAAGCGCAACCTCTCCAAGGACGATAACAAAATCATCGTCACGACGATCCAGAAGCTCAACAATCTGATGAAGAGCGACGGCGACCTGCCGGTCTATACCCAGCGCGTCGTCTTCATTTTCGACGAGTGCCATCGCAGCCAGTTTGGTGAGGCACAGAAGAACCTCAAGCGGAAGTTCAAACAATTCTGCCAGTTCGGCTTCACCGGCACGCCGATCTTTCCGGAAAATGCTTCGGGCGCGGAAACGACTGCCAGTGTGTTCGGGAGCGAACTGCATTCCTATGTGATCACTGACGCGATCCGCGACGAAAAGGTGCTGAAGTTCAAGGTCGATTACAACGATGTGCGCCCGCAGTTCAAAGCGATCGAAACCGAACAGGACGAAAAGAAGCTGACCGCCGCCGAAAACCGGCAAGTTCTCCAGCACCCCGAACGAATCGCAGAGATTTCCCAGTACATTCTCGATAACTTCCGCCGCAAGACGCATCGTCTCTATGGAGACAATAAGGGCTTCAACGCCATGTTCGCGGTGAGCAGCGTTGATGCAGCCAAGCTCTATTATGAAAAACTGAATGCGCTGCAGGACGGTAGCGACAAGCCATTGAAGATCGCGACCATCTTTTCGTTCGCAGCCAACGAAGAACAGGATGCGATTGGCGACATTCCTGACGAGAGTTTTGAGGTTTCAGCGCTGAACAGCAGCGCCAAGGAATTCCTGAACGCCGCCATCGCGGACTACAACGCCTATTTCCGAACAAATTTCAGCGTCGATAGCAAAGGCTTCCAGAATTATTACCGGGATCTGGCGAAACGGGTGAAGTCCAAGGAAGTCGACCTGCTCATTGTGGTTGGCATGTTCCTGACCGGCTTTGACGCGCCAACCCTGAACGCGCTGTTCGTGGACAAGAATCTGCGTTTTCACGGCCTAATACAAGCCTACTCCCGCACCAACCGCATTTATGATGCGACCAAGTCCTTCGGCAACATCGTTACCTTCCGTGACCTAGAAGAGGCGACCGTCAAGGCGATCACACTCTTTGGCAACGCCAATACCAAGAACGTCGTTCTGGAGAAGAGCTACTCAGAATACATGGAAGGTTTTACGGACCAGACGACAGGCGAGGCGCGGCGAGGCTTTATTGATGTCGTCCGTGAGCTGGAAGAGCGTTTCCCGGACCCCTCCGCCATCGAAAAGGAAACGGACAAGAAGGCCTTTGCGAAGCTGTTCGGCGAGTATCTCCGTGTTGAGAACATCCTTCAGAATTATGATGAGTTCTCGAGCCTAAGAGAGCTTCAGGAGATCGACGAGAGTGACGCTGAAGCGGTGAGAGCATTCAAAGAGCGGCATCATCTGAGTGATGATGACGTTGACGAGCTCAAGAACATCGAGATGCCTGTTGACCGAAAGGTCCAGGACTACCGTTCGACCTACAATGACATCCGGGATTGGCTTCGCCGCGAAAAGGCGAGCGCCGAGCAAGTTGAGTCAACGATTGACTGGGATGATGTAGTTTTTGAGGTCGACCTCTTGAAGTCCCAGGAAATCAATCTGGACTACATCCTGGAGCTAATATTCGAGCACAACAAAAAAACGAAGAGCAAGTCAGAGCTCGTTGGCGAGGTTCGCCGTGTAATTCGCGCCAGTATTGGAAATCGCGCGAAAGAAGGCCTCATCGTCGATTTCATCAATCAAACAGACCTTGACAAACTGGGGGACAAGGCCGGAGTGATTGAGGCATTTTTTGCCTTCGCACAAGCCGAACAGCGCCGGGAAGCGGAAGAACTGATAACCGATGAAAAATTGAACGCAGATGCCGCCAAGCGCTACATCGCGACGTCGATCAAGCGCGAATACGCGAGCGAAAACGGCACAGAGCTGAACTCGATCCTCCCAAAAATGAGCCCACTCAATCCACAATACCTGACTAAAAAAAGAGATGTGTTCCAACGCATCTCTGCGTTCGTTGAAAAGTTCAAGGGTGTTGGCGGAAAAATGTAGGCGTGTTCATGATCGATGGTCACGAACCACCGCATACCAGTTATGGCTTTCGACCCGGGTCGCGCCCGCATGCCGAACGTCCGCCGCAAAGGTACAGTTCTAGCGGCCGAAAAAGAGTATAATTTTCAGAGTCTTATAGGACTGTACCAAAAGAGCGCAGTCAACAGGTCAGGAGAATATCGGCCCGGAGAGACCGCTTCCATGCCTCCCGGCGCCTCCGCCAGTTCTCAGCCCCGCCCGCATAACCCTCGAAAACAACGGAGAAATCCGGCCGCAGCCGGATGGGTAGAACCGTTTCTCAAGGGCAAGTGGCGGAGACGAAGGGATTCGAACCCTCGAGACGGTTTCCCGCCTACTCCCTTAGCAGGGGAGCGCCTTCGACCACTCGGCCACGTCTCCGCCGACGGTCCTATCAGCGGCGGTGGCGGGGAAACAAGCCCTAATTGCGATGCGCGGGCCGAAGTGGCACGGGATCAGGCGTTGAACAGGAAATGCAGGACGTCGCCGTCCTTGACCTCGTAGGACTTTCCCTCGACGCGCATCTTGCCGGTGTCCTTCGCCCCCTGCTCGCCGCCACAGGCGATGAAGTCGTCGTAGGCAATGGTTTCGGCCCGGATGAACCCGCGCTCGAAGTCGCCGTGAATCACGCCCGCGGCCTGCGGCGCAAGCGCGCCCGCGCGGATCGTCCAGGCACGCGCCTCCTTGGGGCCGACGGTGAAGTAGGTGCGCAGCCCCAGCAAGCCATAGCCGGCCCGGATCAGCCGGTCGAGCCCGGCTTCCTCAAGCCCGAGCTCGGCCAGGAACATGTCCGCCTCGTCGGCGTCGAGCTGGCTGATCTCTTCCTCGATCCTGGCCGAGATCACCACGCTGGCGGCGCCCTCGGCCGCGGCCTTCTCGGCGACGGCGGCGCTTTGGGCATTGCCGTTTCCCGCCTCGTCCTCGGCCACGTTGCAGACATAAAGGACGGGTTTCGCCGTCAGAAGCTGCAGGGTTGCCCATGCCCTTGCGTCCTCGGCATCGACCGCAACACTGCGTGCCGGCTGCCCCTCGGCCAGGGCGGCCTGCGCCATCTTCAGCAGGCGCTCCTGCTGCACGGCCTCCTTGTCGCCGCCCCGCACCTTGCGCACGATGTTCTGAAGCCGCCGCTCGATGGATTCGAGGTCCGCCAGCATCAGTTCGGTCTCGATGGTCTCGGCATCCGCCAGCGGATCGACCCGCCCCTCGACATGGGTCACGTCGCCGTCCTCGAAGCAGCGCAGCACATGGGCGATGGCGTCGACCTCCCGGATGTTGGCCAGGAACTGGTTGCCCAGTCCTTCCCCCTTGGACGCGCCCTTCACCAGCCCGGCGATGTCGACGAAGGTCAGCCGCGCGGGGATGATCTGCTTCGACCCGGCAAGTTCCGCCAGCCTGAACAGCCGCGGATCGGGCACCGCCACGTCGCCGACATTGGGCTCGATGGTGCAAAAGGGAAAATTCGCCGCCTGAGCGGCCGCGGTGCGCGTCAGCGCGTTGAACAGCGTCGACTTGCCCACGTTGGGCAGGCCCACGATTCCGGTCTTGAAGCCCATGGCGGTCTCCTTTCGCCTGTCGCTGGGGCACCTATCTTCCGGCGCGCCGGGGCGCAAGACGTGCTAGGATGGGCGCACCTGTCACCGGTTGGGAGAAACAGCGTGAACCTAAACCCCTACCTCACATTCGACGGCCGTGCGGCAGAGGCGATAGCCTTCTACGGCGGCGTGTTCGCGACCGAACCCGTGGCCGTCATGACCTATTCGGACATGCCCTCGACCGAAGGGCTTCCGCCGGGGATGGAAGACATGATCGCTCATGCGCGGATGCAGGTGGGCGGGGTCCTGCTCCAGATTTCGGACGGCTTTGGGGCGCACGAAGGCTGGAAGGGCTTCAGCCTGCAACTCGACTGCGCCACCGTGGACGAGGCGCGCGCCCTGTTCGAGGCGCTGTCGGACGGTGGCGAGGTCGTCATGCCCCTGCAGGAAGAGTTCTGGGCCGCCGCCTTCGGGATTTGCCGCGACAGGTTCGGTGTCCCCTGGATGGTGAACTGCGAGAAACCGGCGTAGCGCAGCCGCGGACGCACGCGAACCCGCCTTGATATCGGGCGCGGTTTTCTGCACACGGGGCGGGCCGCATTCTGACGAGGCCCGCCATGACCCGGATCGACACCTGCTTTGACCGTCTCCGCGCCGAGGGGCGCAAGGCCTTCGTGTCCTACATCATGGCCGGCGACCCCGACACAGAGACCTCGGCCGCGATCCTCGCAGGCCTTCCCGGCGCGGGCGTGGACATCATAGAGCTGGGCGTGCCCTTCACCGACCCGATGGCCGATGGCCCGACGATCCAGCTGGCCGGCCAGCGCGCGCTCGAAGCCGGGCAGACCCTGCAGAAGACGCTCGACATGGTGGCGGCCTTCCGCAAGACCGATGACACCACGCCGATCGTGCTGATGGGCTACTACAACCCGATCTACAGCCGTGGCGTGGACCGCTTCCTGTCGGATGCCAAGGCCGCCGGGGTCGACGGGCTGATCGTGGTCGACCTGCCGCCGGAAGAAGACGCAGAGCTGTGCATTCCCGCGCAGGCCGCCGGGCTGAACTTCATCCGGCTGGCCACGCCCACCACCGATGACCAGCGCCTGCCCAAGGTTCTCCAGAACACCTCGGGCTTCGTCTATTACGTTTCGATCACCGGCATCACCGGCGCGGCCGAGGCGCAGGCCGCCGACGTCGGCCCAGAGGTGTCGCGCATCAAGGCGCAGACCGACCTGCCGCTGATCGTCGGCTTCGGCATCAAGACACCGGACTCCGCGCAGGCCATCGCCAGCGTCGCTGATGGATGCGTCGTCGGATCGGCGATCGTGTCGGAAATCGCGGCCGGCAAGCCTGTGGACGAGGTTCTGGCCTTCGTCCGGGGTCTGGCGGACGGCGCGCACCGGGCCTGACCGCATCGCGGGAAAGATTCCCGATATCCCGGGGCGCTGACCCGGGATATCGTTGCGCATCATCGTTCAGGGAGTAGATCCATGCGCCCTTCCCCGCTTGCCGCTCTGCTCGCCACATCGCTCCTCTTCGCCACGTCCGCCCCGGCGCAGGACAAGGCAGAGGTCGACCTTGCCCGCGCCGTGCTCGCGACGGCGCAGCCCGCCTCTTTTACATCGAACCGCGAATATTGCGGCACCATCGGCGCGGATGCAAACGGGCGCCTTCTGGTCAGCCAGCCCAGGCAGGGCCGGCGCGACAGCTGCCAGCCGCGCGATCACCCCAACGCCGTCGAGGTGTTCGCCAGCTATCACACCCACGGCAGCTTCGATCCCGACGCCGACAGCGAGGTGCCTTCGGTCAGCGACGTCCTCGGCGACATGGACGAGGGGCTTGACGGCTACGTGGCGACCCCGGGCGGGCGGCTCTGGTTCATCGACGGCCAGACGGGCGTTGTGCGACAGCTTTGCGGCACCGGCTGCCTGCCGTCCGATCCCGATTTCGTGCCGGGCGTCTTCGGCCAGATCGCCACGCGCTATACCCTGGATCAGCTCGACCGGCGCGAACGGTCAAACCCCTAGCACCGCACCCCATACGAAAGCATAGGCCGGCCATACGCATGCGCCTTGGACCTGCGCAGCCTCGGGCGGTAGCCAAGGGCAACCGCTGCAACCACCGGGAACCGCCCGATGCCCGCCCGCCCCTCCGTCGCGCTCACCCCGAGCGCGGCGCCCCTGTCATCGCCCCTGCCCCGGCCCGTGCCTCTGTCCCTCGGCATCGCTGTCGCCGCGGCGGGGGCGATGGCGAACGCGGTTGCCGCCGCCCTGTCCCGGGCGGCGGACACCACGGGCACGCCCGACGTGGGCGTCAGCAAGATCGTGCTCCTCTGTGCCGCGCTCGGACTGATCCGGGTTCTGGGCGACCTCCGCGCGCCGCTCACTCTTCCGGCCCTCCTCGCTCTTCTGCCCGCACTGGCCGGAGGGCTTGGCCGCGGTCCCGACATCGCGTGGACGGGCCTCGCCGTCACCGCCGCGCTTTTGCTGCTGCTGCCGCAGGTGCGTGGCGCGCTGCGCGACGGCGTCTGGATCCTGCTCCTTGTTGCGCTGCATGGCCCGGCGGTGGGACTGGCCGGCGCGCTCCTGGGCGGCCCGCTGCTGACTGCGGACGCCGCGCTTGCCGCCCTCGTGCTGTCGCTCATAGGCGCCGGCGGGGCAGCGACCGGAAACGCGATCACCGCGGTCGACGGCCACACGCTGCTTCTTGTCTGGAAATGCGGCGTGCTGTCCAACCTGTCGCTGGCGCTCCTGATCTGGCACAGCGGCACACGGTTCCTGCTGGGCCGCCTGCCACGCAGCGCCCTGCCCTATGCCGTCCTCGTGGTGGCGATCATGGTCCTCGTGAACGCGCTGCGCCTTGCGGCAATGGCGATGGACCCGGCGCTTTTCGATCTGCTGCACGGCGGCAGCGGGGAGCAGGCCCTTCGCCTCGGAACCATGGCGCTGGTGGCTGCCATCACCGCGCTGGGGGTGCGCCGCCATGCTGCGCGCTAGCCTGCTCTTTCTGCTGGCGGCGGCCCCGGCAACGGGCCTCGCGCTGAAGTCCGGCGAGACCGGTCCCGTCTTCGACCGCGCCGCAGAGGTGGAACACGTCACCAACTCCCTGGCCCGGGACGGGCTTCGGCCCAGCCCCGGCTCGCGCATCACGGTCAGCGGCCGGACGGCAGGCGTGGTGCTGGAGAGCGCGGGCTGCGACGGGGTGCTGATCGTGCTTCCGCTTCCGCCCACCGCACAGCGGTTCGAGAACGTCGTGCCCGGTCTGCCCGACCGTGGCACCGCGAACGGCTTTGCCTATCACGGCAAAGTCAGCACCGCCTATCCCGGCTGGGACAGGCTTCTTCACCGGGCCGCTTTCGCGCTGCGCCTGACCGACGCCGACACCGTGCCCTCGCACACCGTCTACGCGTTCCGGGAACTTGGCGATTGCGGCCTTGCCCATCGCGCCGACTGGCGTGCCCTTTGACAAGGATTTGACCATGACACCCGATAAAACCACACCCTCGCGCTTCTTGATGCCGGCCAGCGCCGCCCTCGTCGCGGCGTTCCACGCCACGGGCGTGTTTGCCCAGTCAAGCTCCGCCATGGCGAACGCCAACTGCAAGGCGAGTTTCATCAGCAATTGCGTCGTCAGCGAGTCCAGCGCCGCTCCCATCGGCGCCCTCGGCAGCAGCCCGACGGAACTGGCCCTGCTGGGGCTTCTGGCCGCGGCGATCCTCATCTGGGCGCGCCGCGTCCGCCGCGTCTAGGCACCGCCCACCGGCCGCGTCCGGGCAAGGTGGTTGCCGACGAACCCCGCCACCGCCACGCCGTCCTGGTTCAGGATGGTGTGGCGCAGGCGCAGCCGCCCCCGGTCCGGGCGCGAGCGGGACCGCTCCGCGGCAATCACCTCGGCCTCCAGCCGCAGGCGATCGCCTGGAAAGACCGGGCGCAGGAACCGCACCTCGTCCATGCCGGACGCACCCATGGACGCGTCGTTCCAGACCCCTGCCTCCAGCGACATGCGGAACCCCAGAAGCAGCGTGTGCCAGCCGCTGGCCACCAGCCCGCCGAAATGCGACTGCCGCGCCGCATCCTCGTCAAGGTGAAAGGGCTGCGGGTCCCAGTCGGCTGCGAACCCGGTCACCGCCTCGCGCGTCACCTCCACCGGACCGGCTGAAAACCGGAAACCCACCGGCATGTCTTCCCAGTAATGCATCCCTACCCCTGCACCCGCGTGCCCTACCCCAATGTCACGTCCAGAAGCATCATCAGGATCAGCCCTGCCGTCAGCCCCGTTGTCGCCGCCGCCTGATGACCGTGGCGGTGCGTTTCGGGGATGATCTCGTGGCTGATGATGAAAAGCATCGCCCCCGCCGCGAAACTCAACCCCAGCGGCAGAATGAACGCAGAGCCCAAGACCGCCCAGACGCCGATCACCCCGCCCACCGGTTCGACCAGTCCCGTCAGCAGCGCCACCGCAAACGCCCAGCCGCGCGCGTATCCCTGTCCCACCAGCGCCAGCGCCACCGCAAGACCCTCTGGCGCGTTCTGTAGCCCGATGCCAATGGCCAGCGACATCCCGTTCGACACGTCGCCCCCGCCAAATCCCACGCCAACGGCCATGCCCTCGGGGAAATTGTGGATGGTGATGGCGAAGACGAAGAGCCAGATGCGCGCGATGGCACCGGGGTCGGCACCTTCGGGGCCAGTGACGAAATGCTCATGTGGCAAAAGCGCGTTCAGCATCCCCACGAACCCCGCGCCCAGCGCGATGCCCGCCCCGGCAACCAGCGCCGCCGCCAGCGCCCCGCCATAGATGCCGACCCCCGAATCGATTGCCGGAAGGATCAGCGAGAAATAGGACGCCGAAAGCATCACGCCCGCCGCAAATCCCAGCATTGCGTCGTTGCTGCGCTGCGACGGCCGCCGTCCGAACAGCACAGGCACCGCGCCGACACCGGTCATCAGCCCCGCGCCAAGGCTCGCCAGCAGACCGATCCAGATGATCCCCAAGGGGTGCCTCCACCTGTCCAATTGCCAGTGTGCCAGCATCTTGCTACCGGGATGCCAGCAAGTTCCAGAGGAATTCCCGCCATGCCCGTCATTACCGAGATCGAGGACCTCAAGCGCATCTACAAACGTCGTGTCCCCAAGATGTTCTATGACTACGCCGAATCGGGCAGCTGGACGGAACAGACCTTCCACGACAACACGTCGGACTTCGACAAGCTGCGCCTGCGCCAGCGCATCGCCGTCGACATGACGGACCGCTCGACCGCCATGCAGATGATCGGGCAGGACACATCGATGCCGGTTGCGCTGGCACCCGTCGGGCTGACCGGGATGCAATGCGCCGACGGCGAGATAAAGGCCGCCCGCGCTGCCGAAAGGTTCGGCGTGCCCTTCACCCTCTCGACCATGTCCATCTGCTCGATAGAGGACGTGGCCGCACACACGACGAAACCCTTCTGGTTCCAGGTCTATACGCTCAAGGACCAGGCCTTCATGGAAAACCTGATCGGGCGGGCGCGGGACGCAGGATGCTCGGCCATCGTGATCACCGTCGATCTGCAATTGCTGGCCCAGCGGCACCGCGACCTCAAGAACGGTCTCTCCGCTCCGCCCAAGCTGACGCCCGCCTCGGTCGCCAACATGATGACAAAAATCCCCTGGGGCCTTGGAATGCTGGGCACCAGGCGCCGGTTCTTCGGCAATGTCGTGGGCCATGCCAAAGGTGTCACCGACCCCTCGTCGCTGTCGTCTTGGAACAAGGAGGCGTTCGACCTCTCGCTGGACTGGACGCGGATCGAAGAGCTGATGAAGCTTTGGGGCGGCAAGGTGATCCTGAAGGGGATCAACGATGTCGAGGACGCCCGCCGCGCCGCCGACCTCGGCGCCGACGCCATCGTCGTGTCGAATCATGGCGGCCGCCAGCTTGACGGCGCGCTGTCGTCGATCCGTATGCTCGGCCCCATCGTCGATGCGGTCGGCGACAAGGTCGAAGTGCATTTCGACAGCGGCATCCGCTCGGGCCAGGACGTGCTCAAGGCCATCGCAATGGGCGCGAAAGGCACCTACATCGGGCGCGCCTTCGTCTACGGACTGGGCGCGATGGGCGAAAAGGGCGTCACCACCGCGCTGGAGGTCATTCACAAGGAACTGGACATGACCATGGCGCTTTGCGGCCACCGGCGGCTGGACGAGGTGGGACGTGACATCCTGATGGTCCCCCGCGATTTCCACGGCGACTGGATCGACAACTAGACCGCCGCGCTCCGGCGCAGCCCGCCCAGCAGCAGCGGAACCGCCACCAGCGCCAGCGCGATGACCACGAAGGACGCGCGCAGGCCGGCGACCTCGCTTACCAGCCCCATCATGGGCGGGCCGATAAAGAACCCGACAAAGCCGATCATCACGACGCGGCTGACCGTTTCGGTGCGCCGCGCGGGCGCCGCCAGCGCGCCCGCCAGCCCGATTGCCAGCGGCGCGATCACCGACACCCCCAGTCCCAGCACGGCGAAGCCCGCGTAGGCCACCGCCGGCACCGGCGCCACGGCCGCCAGCCCTGCGCCCAGCGCCGACACCAGCGCCGCCGCACCGATCAGCGCCGCCTCGCGCCCCCGCACGCTCAGCACATGGCCAAGGAACCGCCCGATCGCCATTGTCAGCCCCAGCATGGCCGGGCCAAGCCCGCCCTCTGCGGCGCTGCCGCCAAGCGTCCGTTCGATATGCAGCGCCGACCATCCTTCGGTGGCGTTCTCGGCGACAAAGGCGATCAGCGTGATCGCACCGGCAAAGGCCACCAGCGGCCCAAGCCGCCCGCCCTGCCCCCGGCCCATCCCTTCGGCCGCATCGGCAGAGGGCAGCCGGATCACCGACCCCACGACCAGCGTCAGCACGACAAGGCAGGCAAAGACCTGCATCGGCGCCACGCCCGCCTCGCGCGCCAGCCCGGTCGAGGCCGCCGACACCGCATAGGCCAGCGAGAACCCCGCATGGTTAAGGCTCATCAGGGCGCGCCCGGACCGCGACTCGATCTCGCTGACCCGGGCGTTCATCACCACGTCCAGAAGCCCCGCGCCAACCCCAACGCAGAACATGGCCGCCGCGAAGGCGGCCGGCCCCGGCGCCAGCGCCACGGCCACGAAGGACCCGATCATGAACAGCCCCGCGACCGGCTGCGACCAGCGGTCCAGCTGCCGGTCGATCCGCGGCGCCAGCAGCATCGCCGACATCGCCCCGGCAGCCGCAAAAAGCAGGACCACGCCGAACATGCCGTCCGGCGCACCGATCCCTGCCTTCAACTGCGGCACAAGCGCAGCGAACGCCCCCCAGCCATAGCCCTGGATGGCGAAAGCGGGCAGCGTGGCCCGCGACAGGGATATATCGGTTCCAAGGCGCATTGCCCGGCACAGAACGCCATTCCCGGCGGCAGGACAAGAGCGCACAGATAGGCCCTTTCCATACACGCCGATTGCCGCTATACGCCCGTCTTCGTGCGGGCACACACCCTTGGAGGATGCCCCTAACTTCGAGACCAGGAGAGTTCAAAATGGCTGGTGAGATCCCGGATCTTCACGCCCAGGTACGGACGGGGACAGGCAAGGGGGCCGCCCGTCAAGCGCGCCGCGAAAACCTCGTGCCGGGCATCGTCTATGGCGGCGGGCAGGACCCGCAACCCATCAATATCCCCTACAATGCGCTCATCAAGCGGCTGAAGTCCGGCCGCTTCCTGTCCACGCTGTTCAACCTCAAGGTCGACGGCCTGGAAGACGTGCGCGTCATCTGCCGCAGCGTGCAGCGCGACGTGGTCAAGGACCTTCCGACGCATGTCGACCTGATGCGTCTGCGCCGGACCTCGCGGATCAACCTGTTCATTCCGGTGGACTTCATCAACGAAGACGCCGCCCCCGGCATCAAGCGCGGCGGCGTTCTGACCGTTGTGCGTCCCGAGGTGGAACTGGTCGTCACCGCCGGTGACATCCCCGAAAAGATCACCGTGGATCTGGCTGGCCTGAACGTCGGCGACACCGTGACGATTTCTTCGGTGGCCCTGCCCGAAGGCGCCAAGCCGACGATCGACCGCGACTTCGTCATCGCCAACATCTCTGCTCCGTCGGGCCTGCGTTCGTCCGACAACGAAGCCGGGGACGCGTCCGAGGCGGAAGAAGCCGAGGCCTGATCGCGGCCGGCAGCAAGACATCAAGACGGGGCCGCGTGGCCCCGTTTTTCGTTCCGGCTCAGGCCAGCGACTGCACGCTTTCGAACAGCTCCAGTTCCGGCGGTCCAAGGTACAGGTCCTTGTTGCCCCCGGCGCCCTTGTGGGCGGCGCGGAACGCCTCGGACGTGGTCCAGGCCCGGAACGCGGCCTCGGTCTCCCACGCCGTATGCGAGGCATAAAGCCGGTAGCCGTCCACCTCCTCGCCTTTCAGCAGGTGGAACGCGACGAAACCGGGCACCGTTTTCAGGTGGCTGTCGCGGCTGCTCCAGACCTCCTCGAACGCCATTTCCTGCCCCAGCCGCACCTTGAAGCGGTTCATCGTCAGATACATCGCACCCTGCCTCTGGCCAAACCCGTCCTGACGGGCCATGTAACGCCTGCGTCCCTGCCCAGCAAGGAGCCCGCACATGCGTCTCTTCGTCGGCCTCGGCAACCCCGGGGCAAAATACGCCCGCAACCGCCACAACATCGGGTTCATGGCGGTCGACCGCATTGCCGAGGATCATGGATTCGCCCCCTGGCGCGCCAAGTTCCAGGGCCGCGTTGCGGAAGGCCGGCTCGGCACCGAGAAGGTGCTGCTTCTCAAGCCGGAAACCTTCATGAACCGCTCGGGCCAGTCGGTTGTCGAGGCGATGAACTTCTTCAAGCTCGGCCCCGCCGACATCACCGTCCTGCATGACGAACTGGACCTTGCCCCGGGCAAGTGCCGGGTCAAGCAGGGCGGCGGGCACGCCGGGCACAACGGCCTGCGCTCGATCCATGGGCATATCGGCCCCGACTATGGCCGCGTCCGGCTGGGCATCGGTCATCCCGGCCGGAAAGAGGCGGTGGCCGGCTATGTCCTGCATGACTTCCCCAAGGCCGACGACGACTGGCTCGACGACCTGATGCGCGGGATCAGCGATGGCGCCCCTGCACTGGCCTCCGGCGACGGCGCGCGCTTCATGAACGCGGTCGCCTTGCGCATCCAGCCCGCACGCCCCGAACGCCCGGCCCCTGCCAAGGGGGGCCCGGGTCCCGAAAGCCCTGACAAGTCAGCCGCCCCGCCCGAAACCATGCCCGAAACCTCGCCCGACACCGCACCGGACGCCCGCAGTCCCCTGCAACGCCTCGTCGATCGCTTCCGATGAGCCTGCGCGACGCCTTCCTTGCACAGGCCCGCGCCTGCACCGCGCTGGGCTCGCCGTTTACCGCCCGCCTCTGCACCCTCGCGGCAGAGCGGCTTGACCGATCCACCCCGGTCGGCGCCCGCCTGCTGGACTGGCCGGGCGACCCCGCGACCAACGCCGATTCCGTGCCGCTGCGGCTGGCCGGCGCGCTCCACCTTCTGGTGGTCAGGGGGCACGCAGGCCTTGCGCCCCACTGGCCGCCCGCCTCGACGTCCGATGACGCGCTCTGGGACGCCGTCACCGCAGCCTTCGCCACGGACGGCCCCGCGATCACCGATCGCCTCGCCTCTGCGCCCCAGACCAACGAGGTGCGCCGCGCCGCCGCCCTTATCCCGGCCCTGCACATCGCCGCCACCTGGGCAGGCCGCCCGCTTGCGCTCTACGAACTCGGGGCCAGCGCGGGGCTCAACCTTCTGTCCGACCGCGTGGCGCTGCTGGCGGGCGGCGCGCGGCTTGGCCCCGCTGACCCGGTGTTCACACTCACCCCCGACTGGTCGGGCCCTGCGCCCGTCGCCTGCCCCGGTCTTGCCGTCGCGGCCCGCCATGGCGTCGATCTCAACCCCCTCGACATTGCGTCAGAGACCGACCGCCTGACGCTTCTGTCCTATCTGTGGGCCGACCAGCCAGAGCGGCGCGACAGGACCAGCGCCGCCATCGCCGCCGCCCGTGCCGCCGGTCTTTGCATCGACCGGGACGACGCCGCGGACTGGCTGGCCGCACGCCTGCCCGGCGCCGACCCCGCTCACCTGCCCGTGGTGATCCACACCGTCGCTTGGCAGTACTTCTCCCCCGCCACACAGGCCCGCGCCCAGGCCGCGATGCGCGACATTGGCCGAACCCGTCCGCTGGCCCGCATCGGGATGGAGGCCGACGCCGAAACCCCCGGCGCGGCCCTGACCCTGACGCTGTGGCCCGGCGAAGTCGTGCTGCCGCTGGGCCGCGTCGATTTCCACGGCCGCTGGGTCGACTGGAAAGGCACGCCGGCCCCCACGCCGCTCACCCGCTAAACGGAGGTTCCCTTGACCCACGCACCGCGCGCACCGCGCACCGGCTTCCGCACATCCCGTATCGCCGCATCCCCGATCCGGGGGCAGCCCGCATGAGCTTGCAACCCGATCCATCCGTCAACGTCCTTGGCGGCCCGCTTGGGCCCTGTTCGGCAGACCCGCTTACCGGCTTCTTCCGCAACGGCGCCTGCGACACCTGCGCCGAAGATGCCGGAAGCCACACCGTCTGCGCCGTCATGACGGCAGAGTTCCTTGCCTACTCGAAATACGTGGGCAACGACCTGTCGACACCGCGGCCAGAGTTCCGCTTTGAGGGGCTGAAGCCCGGCGACCGCTGGTGCCTGTGCGCGGGGCGCTTCCTTCAGGCCCATGACGAAGGCTGCGCCCCGCAGGTCGATCTGTCGGCCACGCACCGCCGCGCACTGGAAATCGTTCCGCTGGAGGTTCTGGAAGCCCACGCCATCGGCGTGGACTAGGGCGCTTCGGGTCTTGCCAGCCCGTCGTCCATAAGGTCGTCAAGAAACAGGCTCAGAAGTTGCGCCCGCCCGCTGACACCCGCCTTGCGATAGATCGCGGCCGTCTGCGCCTTGACCGTCCCCTCGCTGGTCGAGCGCAGTGCCGCGATCTCCGCAAGCGTCAGCCCCTTCAGCGCAAAGACCGCCACGTCGCGTTCGGCAGGCGTCAGGCCCCAGTCGTCGAACCGCTCATGCATCAGGGCATGAAAGGCGCTCGACGCGGCGCGGATCTGCGCCCCCATCTTGCGGTTCATGGCGCGCTGGCGCTGTAACGCGATCGCCCCCAGCACCACGCCAAGAACCAGCCCGCAGGCTGCCGCGATCTGGGCGATGTCGCGCAACTGCCAGCCCGCCGCCCCCGGCGCGGGACCAAAGATGCCCAGCAGGATATCGGACACGAAGAACACGGTGCACATTGCCTGCACGGCAAGAATGCCGGTAAGCGTGACCGTGAAGCGCACGCCGCCGCCAAGCCTCGCGCGGCTCATGCGCGCTCGCCCCGCGTCGCCAGTCTCGCTTCACTCATTGTCTGTTCCCCGTCTCGGCACGTGGCGTGGTCCCTGTCAGACTTACCCTTTGACATGCCCAAAACGCAATGACTGCATACGGATAGCCCCGTTTGCGCCGCGACGTGCCTGGATCGGGTGGGGTGGGCCGTCTTGGGACGGCCGGCGCCGAGGGACAAGGCGCCGACCGTCCCGTTAGGTGTCTTGCGGCGCTGCGAGGGACAAGGCAGCGGCCGGCACTCTCCCCGCAATCCAGCGGTTCCACCAGATGCGCCGTGATGCCGAGGGACAGAAGGCAGTGGGCGCTCCCGGGTGCACGGAACCTTGTGTGCGTCGGGTCGAACAAGGCGAACATGGCTGAACCGTGGCGGCAATGAAATCCGGGAAAGGTTTAAACCGGGGGTCATAAACCTTCTGCGGACACGCCTATATCAAAGGTTTATGCCAAGTTCCCTAAGCCGAGACGCCCATGGAAACCCCCAGCGCACGCGCCACGGTAAAGATGTCCTTGTCGCCTCGGCCGCACATGTTCATGCAGATGATGTGGTCCGCCGGAAGCCCCGGCGCGATCTTCATCACATGCGCCAGAGCGTGGCTGGGTTCCAGCGCGGGGATGATCCCCTCCAGCTCGCAGCTCAGCTTGAACGCCTCCAGCGCCTCGACGTCGGTGATCGAGACATACTCGGCCCGCCCGATGTCGTGCAGCCAGCTGTGTTCCGGCCCGATTCCCGGATAGTCCAGACCCGCCGAGATAGAGAACCCCTCAAGGATCTGCCCGTCCTCGTCCTGCAACAGGTAGGTGCGGTTGCCGTGAAGAACCCCTGGGCGCCCGCCCGTCAGGCTGGCGCAATGCTCCATCCGGTCGTCGACGCCCTTTCCGCCGGCCTCGACCCCGATGATGCGCACGTCCTTGTCATCGAGGAACGGATAGAACAGCCCCATCGCGTTCGACCCGCCGCCGATCGCGGCGATGATGGTGTCGGGCAGCCGGCCCTCGGCGGCCTGCATCTGCTCTTTCGCTTCCTTGCCGATGATCGACTGAAAGTCGCGCACCATCGCGGGATAGGGGTGTGGCCCGGCCACGGTGCCGATGCAGTAGAACGTGTCGCGCACATTCGTTACCCAGTCTCGCAGCGCGTCGTTCATCGCGTCCTTCAGCGTGCCCCGGCCAGAGGTCACGGGGATCACCTCTGCCCCCAGAAGCTTCATGCGAAACACGTTCGGCGCCTGCCGTTCCACATCATGCGCGCCCATGTAGACCACGCATTCAAGCCCGAACTTGGCGCAGACGGTGGCCGTGGCCACGCCATGCTGGCCCGCCCCGGTCTCGGCGATGATGCGTTTCTTGCCCATGCGGCGGGCCAGCAGGATCTGGCCCAGCACGTTGTTGATCTTGTGCGCCCCGGTGTGGTTCAGCTCGTCGCGCTTGAGATAGATCTTGGCCCCGCCCAGATGGTCCGTCAGACGCTCGGCGAAATACAGGGGCGAGGGCCGGCCGACGTAGTGCGTCCAGAGATCGGCCATCTCGTCCCAGAAGCTCTGGTCGGTCTTGGCCCTCTCGTATTCCGCTTCCAGCGCAAGGATCAGCGGCATCAGCGTCTCGGACACGAACCGCCCGCCGAAATCCCCGAAACGTCCGTTCTCGTCCGGGCCGGTCATGAAGCTGTTGATCAGATCCTCGGGCATGGCTGCGTCTCCCCTGTGCACGCGGGATGTGCTAGCGCGCGCGGGGCCACGGGGCAAGGGCAAGGCGTTTCGAAACGCCTTGACCACGCGGTTTCGAAACCGCGTGGCACGGGCCTTGCAAGGCCCGTGCCCGGGCCGCGCCGCGGCGGCCGGGCCAAAGGGCCTTCTAGCGCACCCGCCGAATGGGAAGCCCATTGCAGAAGATCACGAAATGGCGCCCGTTCTCGACGGCCTGCCAGCCGCGCCGGTCCAGTTCGGCGAGAAAGGCCGCGCGCCCGACCAGCCGCTCCACGTCGCGTATCTGGCGCTTGACGACACCCCCGCGCCGCGCCTCGCCCGAGGTCAGGACCTGGGACATCCATTGTTGCGGCGTCATATGTGCGGGCAGAGGCATGGCCATACGCTGCCATGCCATGGTTAACGCCAGGTTATGCCAGGCCCCCGAGGGCCGCGCCGAAGGCCGCGATGCGCGCGGCGTCCTTGACCCCCGGCGCGCGCTCGACCCCCGACGAGACATCGACCTGCCGTGCGCCCGTCAGGCGCGCGGCCTCGGCCACGTTCTCGGGCGTCAGCCCGCCCGCCAGCATCCACGGCACCGGCCAGCGCCGCCCCGCGATCAGCCGCCAGTCGAATGCAACCCCGTTGCCGCCGGGCAGCACCGCGCCCTCGGGCGGCTTGGCGTCCACCAGGATCTGGTCGGCCACCCGGCCAAAGCTGTCCAGCGCCGCCAGATCGCCTGGCCCGGCGACCCCCACGGCCTTCATGACCGGCAGGCCATAGCGCGCGCGCACCTCTGCCACCCGCTCGGGGCTTTCGCGGCCATGAAGCTGAAGCATGTCCAGCGGCACCTGTGCAGTCAGGTCGTCGAGGAAGGCATCGTCGGCATTCACGGTCAGCCCGACCTTGCATATCCCCGGCGGAACGCCATGCGCCAGTGCGGCGGCGCGCGCCATATCGAGATTGCGCGGCGATCTGGGGAAAAAGACAAAGCCGACATAGCCCGCTCCGGCCACGGCGGCCGCCGCGACGTCTTCGGGTGCGGTCAGCCCGCAAACCTTGAACCGGATCCTGTCCGACACGGCGTTCAGCGCGTCGCGCCGCTGTCTTCCAGCAGCGCCAGAACCTCGTCGCCGCCCTGCGCCTCTGTCTTGACCTTCCGGACCTCGCGTTCCAGCCGTTCGCGGCTGCGACGCTCGCGCGCGGCCTCGGCGCGGTGCTTGTGCTCTCGCAGCCATTCCCAGACAAAGCCGATCAGCAGCCCCGCGACGATGGCCGCGAAGATCACAATGAACAACGGCAGCGTCACGGTGGCGTTCACCCCCACCAGTAGCGCCACGCCTTCGGGCAAGAGGTTCAGCGACACCGGCGCGCTGTTGGCCAGCGCGACCGTGACAAGGCAGGCGGCCAGCGCCGCCAGAAAGGCATAACGGATATATCGCATCGGGCGTTCCCTACCCCACGGGGTCGTTCAGTCTGTCACGCAAAAGCTTGCCCGCCTTGAAGAACGGCACGTGCTTTTCCTCGACATGCACCGATTCTCCCGTCCGTGGATTGCGACCCGTCCGCGCATCCCGCTGCTTGACAGAGAACGCGCCGAACCCGCGAAGCTCGACCCGGTCCCCCCGGGCCATCGCCTCGATGATCTCCTCGAAGATCGTGTTCACGATGCGCTCTACATCGCGCTGATAGAGGTGCGGATTTTCGTCGGCGATCGTCTGAATAAGCTCTGACCGGATCATAAGGCACACCTCCCGTCGGACATTGGGGTCCGCAAACGGCGTGCGGCACATACCGTTGCACTATAGGGCCAAACCTGGAAGGGCGGAACATTTAGTAGGTCGCACAGCGGCTTTTCGCCCGGCCAATCCGCTGAATCCCAAGCCATCCGGCCGGCCTGTCTCGCGGCGCGGCCCGAGCCGGGCCTCGCGCGGGCGCGGGTGCAAGACCCGTCCGACAGGTGATTCGCCGCGTTGCAATGCGGATGGCCGCCGCGAAACGGGCCAATACGGCGGGGTCGAAATGCGAACGGCCCCGCCGGATGGCGGGGCCGCTCTGCCACGGGTTCGCGGCGGATTAGTTGTCAGAGCCCTTCAGGGCGGCGCCAAGGATGTCGCCCAGCGACGCACCCGAATCGGACGAGCCGTACTGTTCGACCGCTTCCTTTTCCTCGGCGATCTCGCGGGCCTTGATCGACAGGCTCAGGCGACGCGACTTGGGATCGATGTTGGTGACGCGAACGTCCACCTTGTCACCCACGCCGAAACGCTCGGGGCGCTGTTCGGACCGGTCACGCGACAGGTCGGACCGGCGGATGAAGGACTTCATGCCCTCGTATTCCACCTCGATGCCGCCTTCTTCGATCGAGGTCACCGAAACGGTGATGATCGAGCCACGCTTGACCCCGTCGGTCGCACCGGCGAACGGATCGCCCTCCAGCGCCTTGACCGAAAGCGAAATGCGCTCCTTCTCGATATCGACCTCGGTAACCACCGCCTTGACCATGTCGCTCTTGCGGTAGTTCTGGATCGCCTCTTCGCCACGCTGGTCCCAGCTCAGGTCGCTGAGGTGCACCATGCCGTCGATGTCGTTCTCCAGCCCGATGAACAGGCCGAACTCGGTGATGTTCTTCACCTCGCCCTCGACCTCGGTGCCAACGGGGTGGGACTCGGCGAACACTTCCCAAGGGTTGCGCATCGTCTGCTTGAGACCCAGCGAAACCCGGCGCTTGGCGGTGTCGATCTCCAGCACCATGACGTCGACTTCCTGGCTCGTGGACACGATCTTGCCGGGATGGACGTTCTTCTTGGTCCAGCTCATCTCGGACACGTGCACAAGCCCCTCGACGCCCGGCTCCAGCTCCACGAACGCACCGTAGTCTGTGATGTTTGTGACGCGGCCCGAATGGACCGAACCCAGCGGGAACTTGGCCTCGACCGAATCCCACGGATCGTCCTGCAGCTGCTTCATGCCGAGGCTGATGCGGTGGGTTTCCTTGTTGATCTTGATGACCTGCACCTTGACGGTCTCGCCGATGGCCAGGATCTCGGACGGATGGTTGACCCGGCGCCACGCCATGTCGGTGACGTGCAAGAGGCCGTCGACGCCACCCAGATCGACGAAGGCGCCGTACTCGGTGATGTTCTTGACCACGCCGTCGACCGAATCGCCTTCCTTCAGGCGGGCGATGACCTCGGCGCGTTGTTCGGCGCGGCTTTCTTCCAGGATGGCGCGGCGCGACACGACGATGTTGCCACGGCGGCGGTCCATCTTGAGGATCTGGAACGGCTGCTTCAGACCCATCAGCGGGCCGGCGTCGCGCACGGGGCGCACATCGACCTGGCTGCCGGGCAGGAAGGCCACGGCACCGCCCAGATCGACGGTGAAGCCACCCTTGACGCGGCCGAAGATCGCGCCTTCGACGCGGGCGTCGTCCTCGTAGGCCTTCTCCAGGCGATCCCAGGCGGCCTCGCGGCGGGCCTTGTCGCGGCTGATGACGGCCTCGCCCCGGGCGTTCTCGACCCGGTCGAGGAACACTTCGACCTCATCGCCCACGGCAATGTCGGGGGCCTCGCCGGGGTTGGCGAATTCTTTCAGATCGACGCGGCCTTCCATCTTGTAGCCGACGTCGATGATGGCCTGGCCCGCCTCGATGGCGATGACCTTGCCCTTTACGACAGAGCCCTCGTTAGGGGTGTCGATCTCGAGGTTTTCGTTAAGGAGAGCCTCGAACTCTTCCATGGATGCGCTAGCGGACATTCAGTCGTGTTTCCTTTTCAAACGTCTTTTCCGGCCGCGCGGTTGTCTCCGCGGGTCTTGGGTTGGTCGTGCGGGCGGCAGCTAAAGCAACAAGGGCCGGTGGATGACCCCGACCCTGCTCGCTGACGTTGACCGCCGTCTTGACGTCGCGGTCTCTACGCCAGACGCGGCCATCGCGCAACCCCGTAGGCCCCGCTTGCGGCATTGCCGGACCGCCGGGCACTATTGCCTTGAACCCGGCCGATTGTGCGCAACTATGGCGCACACTTAGTTTCCGGGTTTTCGTACATGTACAGTAAAGCGGACACGGCCCCACGACCGTCCGGTCTTGCCATCCAGGACGCCGCATGGACCTGACGTTCGCGTCCGCCTTCTCGGTGGGTGGCCTCGTCGGACATGTCGCCTACCTGCTTCTTGTCCTGTCCATGCTCATGCGCACGCTGTTCTGGCTGCGCCTTCTTGTCATCGCCTCGGCGCTCACCGCAATCCTGTATGCGGGTCTCTGGCTGCGCGACCCCGTCAGCCTGTTCTGGGAATCGCTGCTCGTCACCGTCAACGTGATCCAGATTGCCGTGGAATGGGGGCGCCGGCGCAGGGCGCGCTTCTCGGCGGAAGAGCACGCGTTCGTGAAGGCCCGGTTTCCCGGCCTCGGCCCGCACGAGGCGCGGCGGCTGCTCGACCTCGGGCAATGGGGCGACCTCGCCCCCGGCACGCGCCTGACCACCCAGGACCGCACGGTCACCCGGCTTGTCTATCTTGCCGGCGGGCGGGTGGACGTCGAGGTTGATGGCCGCCGGGTCGCCACCTGCCTGCCCGGCAATTTCGTCGGAGAGATGTCGCTTGTCGACGGCGGCACGGCAAGCGCCACGACGACCGTGGCCGAAAGCGCCCGGGCATGGCAGATCTCGTCACAGGTCGTCGAACGCCTGCGCGCGGATCAGGGCCGGCTGATCGCCGCTCTGGAACTGGGGATCGCGCAGGACCTCAAGGCCAAGATCATGGCGGCGAACGCCGACGCACGATAACGACGCCGGCGCCGCGAACACCGCTCAGCAATAGCGTTCCGGCCCGATCCACTGGTCTTCGGAATAGCGGTCGCCATGCGCCCAGCCGACCGGCAGCGCGGCCTCGATCTCGGCGATCAGTCCGGCGTCGCCTGCCAGTTCTGCCCCCCGGAACAACTCTGCCGCATGTGCCGCCGTCCGTGTGCCGGGAATCGCGATCACGTGCTCGCCCCGCGACAGGACCCAGGCGATGGCCAGGGCCGCCGCCGCCTCGCCGCGCGCCGTCGCAAGGGCGCGAAACCCGGCGGTCGCGGCGACATTCCGGCCAAGATTCGGCTCCAGGAAGCGGGGATTGTATTTCAGAAACCCGCTGGCCGCCGCCTCGTCTCGCGACATCGGTCGGTCGGTCAGCAGCGACCGGCCCACGGGCGAGAACGCCACAAGCGCCGTGCCAAGCTCGGCGCAGGTCTGCACCAGACCCAGATCCGGAAACCGCGTGGACAAAGAGTATTCCGACTGCACCGCCGCAACCGGATGCACCGCCGCCGCGCGGCGCAAGGACGTCGGCGCGATCTCGGAGAACCCGAAGCCGCGCGTCTTGCCCTTGCGCACCAGCCCCGCCAGAACCTCCGTCACCTCCTCGATCGGACGCTCGGCGTCGCGCCGGTGGACGTAGAACAGGTCGACCGCCTCGACGCCCAGCCGCGCAAGGCTCTTGTCCAGTTCCGCTTCCAGATGCGCGGCAGAGTTGTCGTAGCACCGCGCGCCCGTATCAGGATCGCTTGAAATCCCGGCCTTGGTGGCGATCACCAGCCGGTCGCGCGCGTCCGCCCCGCGCGCCTTGAGAAACGCGCCGATGACCTCTTCGGACCGGCCCATTCCATAGACGTTGGCGGTGTCCACATGGACCATGCCCGCATCCAGCGCCGCATCCAGAACCGCATAGCTGTCGGCCTCTGTCGTGGGCCCGTAGAACCCGGCGAACGACATCGCGCCGATGCCAACCGGCCCCACTATCGGCCCGCCCGCGCCCAGCTGCCGCGCCGCCACGCTCATGCCGCGTGCCTTTCGGTCACCAGCGCCACCGCGCGCGCCACCGCCTCTTCGATATCCAGTTCCGTCGTGTCCAGCGTCATTGCATCCTCCGCAGGTCTCAGTGGCGCGTCGGCCCGCCCGCTGTCGCGCGCGTCCCGCACCCTCAGGTCCTCAAGCACGCCATCAAGCGTCACGTCATGCCCGTTTCCGCGCAATTCCTCGAACCGCCGCCGCGCCCGCACTGCGTCCGAGGCGGTCACGAACAGCTTTACCTCGGCCTCGGGGCAGATCACCGTCCCGATGTCGCGCCCGTCCAGAACCGCACCGCCTGCGCGCCGGGCAAAGGCGCGCTGGAAATCCACCAGCGCCGCGCGCACCTCGGGAATCGCGGCCACCTTGCTGGCCGCCTCGGCCACCGGCGGCGTGCGCAGATCGTCGCGGTGCAGGTCCTCGGGCAGCAGCGCGTGCGCCGCCGCGATCGGGTCCAGCCCGTCCAGCATCCGCCGCCCGGTCGCCCGGTACAAAAGCCCGGTGTCCAGATGCGCAAAGCCGAACCGTTCGGCCACCGCGCGCGAGATCGTGCCCTTGCCCGCCGCCGCTGGCCCGTCGATCGCGACGGTAAAGCACCGCGTGCGCCCCGCGCCTTGTGTCTGGTCATCACTCATGCGGCGCAAACTATCCGACGGCACGCGCATTGTCAGGGCCGGACCGCCACACGCCCGCCGCCTCAGCCATCCGCCCGCTCCAGCGCCGCGCCCAGCCGCGTCATCAGCGGCTCGAATACCGGGAATGACGTGGCGATCGGGCCCGCATCGTCCACTGAAACCGCCGACTGCGCCGCCATCCCGAGGATCAGAAAGGACATGGCGATCCGGTGATCCAGCCGCGCCTCGGCCCTTGCACCGCCGGGAACGCCGCCGGGCCCGCGCCCGTGCACCGTCCACCAGTCCTCGCCCTCGTCCACCGTCACGCCATTGGCACGCAGGCCCACCGCCATCGCGTCGATCCGGTCGCTTTCCTTGACCCGCAGTTCCTTTACCCCCGGCATGTGGGTGTTGCCCTCGGCAAGGGACGCCACCACCGACAGGATCGGATATTCGTCGATCATGGACGCCGCGCGCCCTGCCGGCACCTCGATCCCGTGCATCGCGGGCGAATAGCGCGCACGCAGGTCGGCCACCGGCTCGCCCCCCTCCTCGCGCATGTTCTCATAGGTCAGGTCCGCGCCCATCTCGCGCAGCGTCTCGAAAAGCCCGGCCCGCGTGGGGTTCAGCCCGATGTTGGGCACCAGCACGTCCGACCCCTCGACGATCAGCGCGGCACAGACGGGAAACGCGGCCGAGGACGGATCGCGCGGCACCGCGATGGTCTGCGGCCGCAACTCCGGCCGCCCCGTCAGCGTGATGACCCGGCCCTCGTCCGTATCCTCCACCGTCACCTCGGCGCCGAACCCCGCCAGCATCCGCTCTGTATGGTCGCGCGTCGCCTCACGCTCGATGACCACGGTCTGCCCCGGCGCGTTCAGCCCGGCCAGCAGCACCGCCGACTTCACCTGCGCCGACGGCACCGGCACCACGTAGCGCACCGGCACCGGGTCCGCCGCGCCCACCAGCGTCAAGGGCAGCCGCCCGCCCGCGCGCCCCACCGCCCGCGCCCCGAACAGCGCCAGCGGGTCCGTCACCCGCCCCATCGGCCGCTTGCGCAAGGACGCGTCGCCCGTGAATGTCGCGGTCAGGGCCGAGGTCGCCACCGCCCCCATGATCAGCCGCACGCCGGTGCCCGAGTTGCCACAGTCGATCACGTCCTCGGGCTCGGCAAAGCCGCCCACGCCGACGCCATGCACCGTCCAGTCGCCGCCGCCATGCTCGATCACCTCGGCCCCGAAGGCGCGCATCGCCTTTGCCGTGTCCAGCACGTCCTGCCCCTCCAGCAGCCCCGAGATGCGCGTCTCGCCCACCGCCAGCGCGCCAAGGATCAGCGACCGGTGGCTGATCGACTTGTCGCCGGGCACCTCGGCCACGCCCGCCAGCGGGCCGCTGGCACGGGCGGTCATCGGGATCGGCTGTCCGTGGCCTGACATGGGCGTTCTTCCTTGCGCAAAGTCCGCGCCCCGCTTAGGGCCTTTCGCCGCCAAGGTGAAGCGTCAACTCCCCGCGCCGGCCACCTCCGCCACATCTTCCTCGCGCTCGCCCAGCCAGACCTCTGGGTTTGCCTGCGCGATCCGCCAGAACAGGTCCTCGCCCAGCGCGTTGCGCAGCCGGAAACACACCGCGCGCTCCGACAGCCGCTCCTGCCGGGTCATGTAATAATCCGACCCGAACAGCACCCGCCGCCGCAGCCGGTCGGCCTTGTCCCCCGTGCCCTCCATGAACAGCTTCAGGAACGGCAGATTGTCGTCGAAGTGAAAGAGCGTGTAGGAAATGTCGGTCCAGAGACCGGGGTATTTGCCGGATCCGATCATGTCGCGGATCGCCACCTGCCAGTTGCGGCGCCGCGCCTCCGCGTCGCCCGGCGCCATCCCCTCCTCGACATAGGCCCGCCAGTCCGCCGCGCCGCCGAAATGCGCCAGGCAGATGCGCAGGCCCGGAAACGCCTCCACCACCGGGACATAGGCCTCGGGCGCGGTATAGCGGTCGGCGGCCGCCGTCACCACGCCCCGCCCCTGCACGCCGCCGCGCGAACAATGGGTCATCACCGGCAGGCCCCGCTCCTCCAGAAAGGGATACAGCCCGGTCATCAGCAGGTCGTGGTCGGGTGGGAACCCGAGCCGCGGATAGATCTTCAGCCCCCGGAACCCATGCTCTCCGACCATCCGCTTCACCTCGTCGACGCCGGCCTGCCCCCGGGCCGGGTTGAAGGTGGCAAAGGGCAGGACCAGCCCCTTCAGGTCCGCGCGCGCGGCCAGCGCCGCCAGTTCGTCATGCTGATCGCCCAGCCCCGCGCGCACCGGCCCGTGCCCGATCCCCTCCATGTCCATCGGCAGCACCACGAAACGCGTGTTCGACGGGTAGTGCCGCCGCACCTTCCCAAGCAATTCCGCTTGCGTCTCGGCGCCCGCCTCTTCCTGAAAGCGGTGCAGCCGGTCCAGCGTCTCGGCCGTGCCCGGAAAGAACGGGCGGCACAGAAAGGCCACAAGCCGGACCAGCCCCGGAATGCGCTTGAACGGCCAGACCGCCCAATGCGGGTAAAGCAGCGGCACATGCCGGTGGGTGAAGCTGTGGACGTGGCAATTGGTGATGCGTCGGTCGCTCATGGGGTGGTCTCCGGTCGGAATTCAACCCAAAGCATACCATGCCGCGCGCCCGGTCACACCCGCCGGAAGGTCAGGTAATGCGGCACCCGCCCCTCGCGCAGCGCCTTCTGCTCATAGCGCGTGGACAGCCAGTCGTCCCACGCCCGCCGCCAGTCCGCGGGCCCCTCGGCCAGCCATTCAAAACCCGCGCGCGGCACCTCCAGAAGCGTCTGGCGCACGTAGTCGGGAATGTCGGTGGCCACCCGCAACTCGGCACCCGGCGCCATGACGCGCGCCAGCGGCTCCAGATGCTCGGGCGTCACGAAGCGGCGGCGATGGTGCTTCTTCTTGGGCCATGGATCGGGATACAGCAGAAACGCCTTTTGCACGGATCCCGCCGGCAACACGTCGAAAAGGTCGCGCGCATCGCCCGGATGCACCCGCACGTTCTCCACCCCCGCCTCGCGGATCTTGCCCAGCAGCATCGCCACGCCGTTGATGAAGGGCTCGCAGCCGATCACGCCCGCGCCGGGGTTTCGCGCCGCCTGATGCACCATGTGCTCGCCGCCGCCGAACCCGATCTCCAGCCACAAAGGCCGCCCCCCGAACAATCCCGCCACGTCCAGGGCCGCGCGCCCGGGGTTCTCCTCCCAGCTCACCGGTCCCGGCGACAACGGCCCAAGGTCCTCTTCCAGATAGCTGCGGTGCCGGTCGCGAAGGGTCTTGCCATGGCGCCGGCCGTAAAAGTTGCGCCACGGCGCGCCGTGCGGGGCTGTCTTGTCGGTCTCGCTCATGGCCGCGCCTGTCGCAAAGCCCGCCGCCCCCGTCAAGCCCGCCGAAAGACCCCGCCGGTCCCGCCAGCGTCCCGCTTCCCCCTTCTTCTGTTCCCAAATACTCCCGCCGGAGGCACGCCGCGAAGCGGCGTTCGACCAGCCCGCCTGCGCCGCTGCCCTTTGCCAGACATGGCACGCCCCGCAACCAGAAAGAGCAAGCCTTGCAGCCCCCACATCCCAAGGGCTATGATCGCCGCATTCATCGCCGGTTTCAGCCGGAAATTTGCAAGAAAAGATAGTTCGGCCCGCACCGGCCCGCAAAAGCTTGGAGTCATCCCATGTCAGACAGCAGCATTCTAAAGAAAGTCCGCGACTTTCTCGTCACCATCAGCGCCGTCGGCGCGGCCACCTTCTATGTGTCGCCCGGCGTGGAACGCGTCCTTTCGGAAATGCTCGGAATAAGGGCGTGGTACTGGGCCGCGGAATATTCCCTCGACGCGGACGGCATCGCTCGTGCCGACGCGCTCAACTTCTACCATTCTCTCATCCCGCACAGCTTCACCCTGTGTGAGGGCGGGTGCGCAGCGGACGGCGCGGTCGAGGCGCTCGGGGAAAAGACCCGCCCGATGACGGGCGATCTCGTCTACGCGACAGTGTCCAGCCGCTGGAACCCGGTCCCCGGGCGGGCCGATACCGACAAGTTCAGCCGCCAGAAATCCCTGTCCGAGGCCTTCGCATGCTACCGGGTCAAGGACGTCAGGGCCCAACGCGGGGACCCCAATGCCTCGCATCCCTACAATGTCTACCTGAAACTCGTGCGCACGCCCTGCCTCTAGACCAACCGCAGCCCGACATCGGCAAAGGGCACTCCACCCCCTTCTTCTGTTCCCAAATACTCCCGCCGGAGGCACGCCGCACAGCGGCGTTCACCCCCCGCCGCCCCCATCGCCACCGCCGGGCGAAAACGTCACGCCGGGAACGCGAAAGGGGCGCCCCAAGGCGCCCCTTCCCGGAAAAAAACAGCCGCGCCGCAGGCGCGTCCGCAGGATCACGCCCGATCAGACCGCCTTCTTCAGCGCCTCGGCAAGGTCCGTGCGTTCCCAGCTGAACCCGCCGTCGGCCTCGGGCGCGCGCCCGAAATGGCCATAGGCCGCGGTGCGCTGGTAGATCGGCTTGTTCAGCTCCAGATGCTCGCGGATGCCTCGCGGCGTCAGGTCCATCACCTGCGCGATCGCCTTCTCGATGGCCGCCTCCGACACCTGCCCGGTGCCCTCGGTGTTGGCATAGATCGACAGCGGCTTGGCCACGCCGATGGCATAGCTCAGCTGGATGGTGCAGCGTTCGGCCATGCCCGCCGCCACCACGTTCTTGGCAAGGTAGCGCGCGGCATAGGCGGCCGAGCGATCGACCTTGGTCGGATCCTTGCCCGAGAACGCGCCGCCGCCATGCGGGGCCGCGCCGCCGTAGGTGTCGACGATGATCTTGCGGCCGGTCAGGCCCGCGTCACCGTCCGGCCCGCCGATCACGAAGGTGCCGGTGGGGTTCACCCACCACTCGGTGGCGTCGGTGATCCAGCCCTCGGGCAGCACTTCGCGGATGTAGGGCTCCACGATGGCGCGGATATCGGCGCTGGTCTGGCTTTCATCGGCATGTTGGGTCGACAGCACGATCGAGGTCACCTCGACCGGCTTGCCATCGGCATAGCGCAGCGACAGCTGCGACTTGGCATCCGGGCGCAGCGTCGATTCCACGCCGGATTTGCGCACTTCGGCCAGCCGCCGCAGGATCGCGTGCGAATAGTGGATGGGTGCCGGCATCAGTTCTGGCGTCTCGGTCACCGCATAGCCGAACATGATGCCCTGGTCGCCCGCGCCTTCCTCGCCGCGCTCGCCGGTCACGCCCTGCGCGATGTGGGCCGACTGCTCGTGCAGATAGTTGTCGACGTCGCAGGTGTTCCAGTGGAACTTGTCCTGCTCGTAGCCGATGTCCCGGATGCAGGCCCGCGCGATATCCGGCACGCGGCCCATGAAATCCTTCAGCTTGTCCTGGTCGGTCAGCCCGACCTCGCCGCCGATCACGACGCGGTTCGTGGTGGCAAAGGTCTCGCAGGCGACGCGCGCCAGCTGGTCCTCGGCAAGGAAGGCGTCGAGAACGGCGTCGGAGATGCGGTCGCACACCTTGTCGGGGTGGCCCTCGGACACGGATTCCGAGGTGAATGTGTAGTCTTTACGGGACATGAAAAGCGCTCCATTGGGTGTAACCCCATCACGCCAGGAAGCCGTTGTGACGGGTGTCGCGCGGGAGTACGGCCTCGGGACCGCCGCGTCAATCGGATTTGCGGGCCGCCCCGCCAAGGCGCCGCGCCAGCAGCCCCGCCAAAGCCGCCGCCAGCACCAGCAGAACAGGCAGGTCGCCCAGGCGCGCATAGACCGTGGGCGGCAGCGCCGCGGGCAGCGCCGCGTCCAGATGACCGGCCTGCCCCAGCGGCAGCGATGCCACGATCTGCCCGCGCGCATCGATCACCGCGCTGACCCCGGTGTTGGCCACCCGGACAAGGGGCAGGCCCTGCTCCACCGCCCGAAGGCGCGCCTGTGCCAGGTGCTGGTAGGGTCCCGACAGCGTGCCGAACCACGCATCGTTGGTGATCTGAAGGATCCAGTCCGCCCGCCCCGGCGCCGCGCGCAGGTCCTGCGGAAAGATCGCCTCGTAGCAGATCAGCGGAAGCGCCCGGCCCAGCCCGGCACCCGGCTCCAGCAGCGCCGCGCCGGATCCGGGGCTGTAGCCATAGCCCTCCTGCGCGGTGAAGGCCCGCAGCCCCAGCGTGCGCATCAGCCCCGGCAGGGGCATGTATTCCCCGAAGGGCACCAGGTGATGCTTGTCATAGATGTCCTCGACGGTGCCGCCCGCCCCCACGCGCACCATGCTGTTGTAGGCCCGCACGCCCTCGGTCCGCTGGATGCCCAGGATCACGGGACCGCCCGACGCGGCCGCCGCCACCCGCTCCAGCGCCGGCGCGGCAGAGTTCAGCAGATAGGGCACCGCCGTTTCGGGCCAGATCACCAGCGCCGGCGCCCCCAGTTCGCCCGGGCCGGCGGCCGTCAGCTCCAGCTGCCGGGCAAAGAACACCGGCGCCCAGTCAGGGTTCCACTTCAGGTGCTGCGGCGCGTTGGGCTGCACCAGCCGCAATACCGGCCTGTCGCCCTCCGCCGGCAGCGGCTGCGCGCCCAGCCACGCACCCAGCCCGTAGGCCGCCGCAAAAGGCAGCAGCGCCGCGGCCGCGCGCCCCGGCCGCGACATCAGCGGCACCAGCACGCCCGGCGCCAGCGCCGTCAGAAGCGTCAGTCCGATCGGCCCCGCCAGCGCGCCAAGATGCATCGGCGCCCAGCCCGCCCAGACATGGCCCGCCAGCGCCCAGGGAAAGCCCGTCATGACGTAGGACCGCGCCGCCTCGGCCGCCGTCAGCGCCACCGCCCAGGCCAGGCCGCGCCACAGCCCGCCGCGCGGCACCAGCCAGGCCGCCACGCCCCAGGCCGCCGCCCAGAAAAGCGCCAGCCCACCCGCCATGCCCGCCAGCGCAAACGGCGCCATCCAGCCATGCCGGGTGGCATCCACGAAAAAGGGTTCGACGATCCAGAACAGGGTGGCGGCGAAATACCCGGTGCCCGTAGCCCATCCCAGCGCCGCCGCGCGCCCGGGTGTCTGCGCCCGCAACAGGATCGACACGGCCAGGCCAAGCGCCGCCAGCGTCGCCCAGGGCAGCGACACCGGCGCCTGCCCCAGCCCGGCCAGCGCGCCGACCGCGCCCAGCGCCAGCATCCGCAGCCAGAGCGCCCCGCGCGGCAGGGCCTCGGGCCGCCCCATGTCAGGCATCGCGGGGGCCCGTCAGCCGGACCCGCAAACGCTTGATCCGGCGCGGATCCGCGTCCACCACCTCGATTTCCGCACCTGCGGGATGCGGGATCACCTCGCCGCGCGCGGGCACCCGACCGATCAGGACAAAGACCAGCCCGCCCAGCGTGTCGATCTCTTCCTCGTCCTCGCCCAGTGCCAGCTTCAGCCCCACCTCGGCCTCGAACTCTTCCAGGTCGGTGCGCGCGTTCGCCAGGTAGCAGCCGGGTTTCTCAAGCACCCAGTCCGCCCCGTCGTCGATGTCGTGCTCGTCCGCGATCTCGCCGATGACCTGCTCGATCAGATCCTCGATCGTCACCAGCCCGTCGACCCCGCCGTATTCGTCGATCACCAGCGCCATGTGCGTGCGCTGGGTCTGCATCTTCTGAAGCAGCACCCCGATCGGCATCGACGGGGGCGCAAACAGCATCGGCCGCAGCATCTTGCGCAGGTTGAACCGCCCGCCCTCGCCGAACCCGTGCGTCAGCGCGAAATCCTTCAGGTGGATCATCCCGATGGGTGTATCCAGCGTGCCCTGGTAGACGGGCAGGCGCGACAGCCCGCTGTCGCGGAACACCTGCACCAGGTCGTCCTTTCGGATGTCCACCGCCACCGACACGATCTCGGCCTTGGGGATCGCGACATCCTCAACCCGCATCCGGCGCAGGTTCAGCAATCCCGGCACCCCGGGATCATAGGACTTGCCGTTCGACGCGTGGAATTCCGCCGTGTGGTCCGTCTCGCCGGACTCTTGCTGCCCGAATCCGCCGAAGAGCCGGGCCAGAAGCCCGGGCCTCGGCGCCATTTCCGGATCCTGCGCGCCCTGCGCTGCGCTAGAAGATCCGTCTGCCTGTTCGCCCATGTATCCGTTCCAGATGTCGCGCCTCGGGGACGCTAACCGCAATATGGGTCCGCAACCCCAAGGCTGGCAAGTATCTCGACCTCCAAACGCTCCATAAGCGACGCGTCTTCGTCGGTTTCGTGATCATATCCCAACAGGTGCAGCACCCCGTGCACCACCAGATGGGTCACATGCGCCTCCAGCGCCAGCCCCGCGGCCCCGGCCTCGCGCACGCATGTCTCCCAGGCGATGGCGATATCGCCCAGTTCCGGCTCGTCCGGGCGCGGCGGCGCGGGCACCCCGCCGGGTTCCCCGGGCGCGCGGTCCTCCGACGGCCATGACAGCACGTTGGTGGGCGCCGCCTTGTCCCGAAAATCGCCGTTCAGCACCGCGATGCGCGCATCGTCGCAGCCCAGCAGGCTGACCTCAAGGCCCGCACCCGCCAGCCCCAGGTGCGCCAGCGCCGCGCGCGCCGCGCGCTCGGCCAGCGTCTCAAGCCCCGCCGCCGCCCAGCGCTCGTCCTCGATCACCGCGTCGACGATCCCGCCCATCTTCTTCTGTTCCCAAATACTCTCGCCGAAGGCACGCGCCAACGGCGCGTTCCCGCCGGCCCGCCCGTGCCGGCAATCCCTCAGCCGGGCCCGGCGTCGCTGTCATACGCCTCGATGATGCGCGCCACCAGCGGGTGGCGCACCACGTCCTTGGCGGTGAAATAGCTGAACGAGATACCCCTGACGTCCTTCAACAGCCGTTCCGCATCGGCCAGCCCCGACGGCACCCCCCGTGGCAGGTCCACCTGCGTCCGGTCGCCGGTGATGACCATCCGGCTGCCCTCGCCCAGCCGGGTCAGGAACATCTTCATCTGCATCGTCGTGGCGTTCTGCGCCTCGTCCAGCACCACGAACGCATTGGCCAGCGTCCGCCCCCGCATGAAGGCCAGCGGCGCGATCTCGATTCGCTTTTCCTCCATCAGCTTGGCCAGCTGCTTGCCCGGCAGGAAATCGTGCAGCGCGTCGTAGAGCGGCTGCATGAAGGGATCGACCTTTTCCTTCATGTCGCCGGGCAGGAATCCCAGCCGTTCGCCGGCTTCCACCGCCGGGCGCGACAGGATGATCTTGTCCACATGCCCGCCGATGAACATGGTCACGCCCACCGCGACGGCCAGATAGGTCTTGCCGGTGCCCGCCGGCCCGATGCCGAAGGCCATCTCGTTCTGGAACAGGTTGGCCACATAGGCCTTCTGCGCCTCGGTCCGCGGCTCGACCGTCTTCTTGCGTGTCTTGATCTCCAGCCGCCCGCCCTGGAACAGTTCCATCTGGTCGCCCTGCCGCGCGCCGGTTCCGTCGGCGGAACCGCCCATGCGCAGCGCGGCGTCGATCTCGCCCGCGTCGATGGGGCGTCCCTGCTCCAGCCTGTGGTATAGCGCCGACAACACCTCGGCGGTGCGCTTCTGCGCCTGCGGCTCGCCGTGGATCGCCAGAAGATTCCCCTTTCGGCGGATGTGCACCTCCAGCTTGTGCTCGATCTGGGCAAGGTTGCGGTCGAACTCTCCGCACAGGTCGATCAGCAATCGGTTGTCGGAAAACTCCAGCAGGATCTCGGGATCGTCGTCCGCCGCGGGGGGCGGGCTCAGCACGCTGATGGCCAAATGGCTCTCCGTCCGCAAAAGGGCTTTCCCGGGATCGTGCCAAGGCGTTCGGCCGCGCGCAAGCGGGCTTCCGCGATTGTCACCGTCCCGAAACAATAAACGGCCGCAGGTTGGTGAACCTGCGGCCGCGTGATCGCCTTGGACGCCAAGACGCGCCGGATCAGATCGGGTCGGCGATGGGCGAGCCGGCCTTGTACGGCCCGATGGCCGTGTTCGGCGGCGCCACACCGGAACACACCGGCTTGCCGTATGGGTCAAGCCGCTGCGACAGGTAGCCCTCGGCCCCGTCGTCGATGATCCAGTGATCGCAGCCGTTGGGATCGATCCATATCCCGGCCCGCAGCTGGCTCAGGTGCTTGGAATCGATGGCTCGGTCGACGGTCTTGTCCGTCTTGTTATCGACGCATCCCGCCAGTGCCGCAACGGCGGCCAGAAGCAGGAGTCCCTTGATCGGCTTCATGCGATGCCCCCCAGTTAACGAATACAAATGATCTCGACGCGGCGGTTCTGCTGCATCCCAGCCGCGGTGTGGTTCGAGGCGCGCGGCATCCGCTCGCCATAGCCGCGCACGTCCGCGATGCGCGCGCCGACACCCTGTGCCACGGCGGCAACGGAATTCGCGCGGCGGATCGACAGGCGCATGTTGTACTCGTCGCTTGCGCGGCTGTCGGTGTGACCGGCGATGATATAGGACGTCGCGCCGGCAGAACGGAAGAACTGTGCCAGCTGCGCCTTGGCATGGGCGCTCAGCGCGTAGCTGTTGGTGGCGAATAGCGCGTCCGAGTTCATCACCGCGCAGGTGTTGCCCCGGCGGCAGACCGGGATGCCCTGACGCGTCACGTGGGGGGTCATGTAACCTTCCCAGCCGTCGTCCATCACCCAGTGCTCGCAGCCATCCGGATCGACCCAGATCGTGGGGATATAGGATTCGCCGATCACCGTGCGCGAATCCTGCGCCGCCGCGGCACCGGCCAGCAGAACGCTCAGCCCCAGCGCCGCCAGTCCGGCACGTAAAATCGTCTTCATCATCCTGATCACCGCTCTAAGCCCCTTGCCTTTACTTGCCGCTGCAAGTGGGTGCCGCATCTGCCTATGCGCGATCACCCGACCACAATATCAATGCAACTCTAGCAAGTCCTATGGTCTTGTGAAGCCGTTATTACCATATCTGGAGGGCAAATCCGAACAGAAATCGGCCGCGACTCGCCAATTGGCTGTGGATAAACTGTGGATAAGTCTTGGCGCGCCAAGCCGCCGACCGTCAGCCGCAGGATCGCTCCGGCCCGAGTCGGCACAAGCAGGGGCGCAAGAGACCGAGTCGCCCGCGCCCGGGTCCAGGCGCTACAGGTCCGCCAGAACACCGCCCAGAGAGTTGGGTGCGCTCTCGACTATGCGCACGTCCCGGATATCTCCGGGCGCCAGTCCCTCGGCCGTCACATGGACCGCGTGCAGATAGGGCGACTTGCCCACCATCTGCCCCGCCAGCCGTCCGGGCTTTTCGAACAGCACCGGCACCACGCGCCCGACCATCGCGTCCTGGATGGCGTGCTGCTGCTCTGTCAGCAATGCCTGCAACCGCGACAGCCGGTTCGACTTGACGTCCTCGGCCACCTCGGCGCGTTCGGCGGCGGGCGTGCCGGGACGGGCGGAATACTTGAACGAATAGCACTGGCCGTATCCGACGGCCCGCACCAGCGACAGCGTGTCCTCGAAATCGGCCTCGGTCTCGCCGGGAAAGCCCACGATGAAATCGCCGGACATCAGGATGTCGGGCCGCGCCGCGCGAATCCGCTCGATCAGCCGCAGGTAGCTTGCCGCGTCATGCTTGCGGTTCATCGCCTTCAGGATCCGGTCCGACCCGGACTGCACGGGCAGGTGCAGATAAGGCATGAGCTGCGCCACCTCGCCATGTGCCGCGATCAGGTCGTCGGTCATGTCGTTGGGGTGACTGGTCGTATAGCGGATGCGTTCCAGCCCCCCGATCCCGGCCAGCGCCCGGATCAGCCCCGCCAGTGTCCAGGCGCCGCCGTCCGGCCCCGCGCCGTGATAGGCATTCACGTTCTGCCCCAGCAGGGTGATCTCGCGCACCCCCCGCGCCACCAGTTCGCGCGCCTCGTCCAGAACGCGCGCGGCCGGTCGGCTGACCTCGGCGCCCCGCGTGTAGGGCACGACGCAAAAGGCACAGAACTTGTCGCAGCCTTCCTGCACGGTCAGAAACGCCGTTGGCCCGCGCGCGGCCTTTGGCCGCCCGGCAAGCCGCTCGAACTTGTCTTCCTCGGGGAAATCGGTGTCGAGCGCGGTCTGCCCCGCGTCCAGCCGCGCCGCCATGTCCGGCAGCCGGTGATAGGCCTGCGGCCCGACCACAAGATCCACCATCGGCTGGCGGCGCAGGATCTCCTCGCCCTCGGCCTGCGCGACGCAGCCCGCCACGCCGATCTTCAGGTCCGGCTTCGCCGCCTTCAGCCCCTTCAGCCTCCCAAGCTCAGAATAGACCTTCTCGGCGGCCTTCTCGCGGATGTGGCAGGTGTTCAGCAGGATCATGTCGGCATCGTCGGCCCGGTCCGTCTGCACGTACCCCGACCCGCCCAGCGCCTCGGCCATGCGTTCGCTGTCATAGACATTCATCTGACAGCCATAAGTCTTGATGTATAGCTTGCGTGTCCCAGCCATGGCGCGCCTCTCGATCCGCGCGCTGGACTACACCACGCCCACGCGCCCCGCAACGCTTGAAACCCGGGCCGCTTTCGTGGGATTCTCGGACCGAGCAGACAGAACAAGGCCCCGAAGATGCGCCACCCCGATCTCGCCACCTTCCTGTCGAACCGCAAGGGCGCCCTCTCGAAGGGCCCCGTTGCGATGATCTTCGCAGAGGATCTCGTGGAAATCGACACCACCATATCCCACCATCAGGACCGCGGCTTTGCCGACGTCCTGCTGTTCGCCCCGCCGGAACTGTCGCTGTCCAGGCTGGTCGAAGAGGACGTTCACCGCATCGACTTCAACGCGCTCGAACCCGGCGCCGTGCCCGCCGCCATCAATCAGGTGATCGAGGCCGCGCCGGGCCTCTGGATGTACTACTGCTTCAACGCCGAATACCTGTTCTATCCCTTCTGCGAGACGCGCAGCGTGGCAGAGATGCTGGCCTTCCACACCGAAGAACGCCGCGACGCGATGCTGAGCTATGTCATCGACCTCTACGCCGCCGACCTGTGGCGCCACCCCAACGCCGTGGCGCTAAAGGATGCCCAGCTCGACCGGTCGGGCTATTACGCACAGGCGCGCGTCAACGATGCGGGAAAGATCATGGAACGCCAGCTCGACTTCCACGGGGGCCTGCGCTGGCGTTTCGAGGAACATATCCCGAAGGACCGCCGCAAGATCGACCGCATCGGCATCTTCCGCGCCGCGCCGGGGCTGCGGCTGCGCCCTGACCACACCTTCTCTGACGAGGAATACAATACCTACGCCTGCCCGTGGCACAACAACCTGACGGCGGCGATCTGTTCGTTCCGCACCGCCAAGGCGCTAAAGCTCAACCCCGGCTCGACCTTCGACGTGCAAAGCTTCCGCTGGCACAATTCAGTCGATTTCAGCTGGTCGTCGCAGCAACTGATGGATCTTGGCCTGATGGAACCGGGCCAGTGGTTCTAGCGCTGCCCGCGCCGGGCGACACCGCCCGCTAGCGTGTGCGCCGCAGGCGGATCACCACGTCCACCTTGCTGATCTCCGCGCCGTCGGGCGCCGCGGGCAGCCGCGCGATTTCCAGCTGGTCGGCCGGCGCATCGGTCAGGCGCCCCTCGTCTTCCCAGAAGAAATGCGGATGATCTTCGGTGCAGGTGTCGAAGTAGGACTTGTTCGTGTCCACCGTGACCTCCTGCATGAGCCCCGCCTCGCAGAACGCCCGAAGGGTGTTGTAGACGGTCGCCAGCGACACACGCTCGCCCGACGCCATCGAGGCGGCATAAAGACTTTCCGCCGTCACGTGCCGGTCCTCGCCATCGCCCACGAGAAGCGCGGCCAGCGCCACGCGCTGCCGCGTCGGCCGCAGGCCGCCGCGTGCCAGCCATTCGGTCCCGCGCATGTTGCGGGGATCATGGGATGTGTCGGTACAGTCTCGCATGGAGGGGATAATAGGGTCCTGTGCGGCAGGTTTCAAATGAAACCGCACTGGCCCGCCGCCCGTCGCGGCTTGCCAGCCGCCAAACACGGGTGATAGAGGGGTCGAACGCGCTGACGGCAAGGAAGGACCCAGCCAAATGGCAGAGTTTCCGACGAGTTTCGACAAGGACGATCTTCTGAGATGCGCCCGTGGCGAACTCTTCGGCCCCGGCAACGCCCAGCTGCCCGAACCGCCAATGCTGATGATGGATCGCATCACCGATGTCAGCGGCGACGGAGGAGAGCATGGCAAGGGGCATGTCCGCGCCGAACTCGACATCGTGGCGGACCTCTGGTTCTTCCCCTGCCACTTCCCGGGCAATCCGGTGATGCCCGGCTGTCTCATGCTCGACGGGCTGTGGCAGCTGACGGGCTTCAACCTTGGCTGGCGCGGCTGGCAGGGGCAGGGATTCGCGCTTGGCGCCGGAGAGGTGAAGCTCTCGGGCATGATCCGTCCGGACCGCAAGCTCGTCACCTACCACGTCGACTTCACCCGCGTCATCGACCGCCGGCTCAAGATGGGCGTCGCCAATGGCCGGGTCGAGGCAGACGGCGAAACCGTTTGCGAAGTCAAGGACATGAAGGTCGGCCTCTCGGCCGCCACGACCTGATACCACGACAGGGAGAGCAAGACATGCGCCGCGTTGTCGTCACCGGGATCGGCATCGTCTCGTCCATCGGCACCACCGCCGATGCCGTCACCGAAAGCCTGCGCGCCGGACGCTCGGGCATCGTCGCCGCCGAGGATTATGCCGAACACGGCTTCCGCAGCCGTGTGAAGGGCGCGATCAACCTCGATCCGGCCGAGCACGTGGACAAGCGCCTGCTGCGCTTCATGGGGCCCGGCGCCGCCTATGCCTATGTGGCGATGGAACAGGCCATCGCCGACGCCGGCCTGTCCGAGGCAGAGGTGTCGGACCCGATGACCGGCCTCATCGCCGGTTCCGGCGGGCCGTCGACCAGCGCCATGCTGGCCGCCCACCAGACGGTTCTGGAAAAGGGCAGCCCGAAACGCATCGGCCCCTTCGCCGTGCCCAAATGCATGTCGTCCACGATCTCGGCCAACCTCTCGACGGCCTACAAGATCAAGGGCGTGAACTTCTCGATCACCTCGGCCTGCTCGACCTCGCTGCACTGCATCGGCATGGCCGCCCAGCAGATCATGCTGGGCCAGCAGGACGTGATGTTCGCCGGCGGCGGCGAGGAACTGGACTGGACGCTGTCCTGCCTGTTCGACGCGATGGGCGCCATGTCCTCCAAGTTCAACGACACGCCGGCCGAGGCCAGCCGCGCCTTCGACGCCGCCCGCGACGGTTTCGTGATCTCGGGCGGCGGTGGCATCGTGGTCCTCGAAAGCCTCGACCGGGCGCTGGCGCGCGGCGCGCCCATCTATGCAGAGGTGTCGGGTTTCGGCGCCACCTCGGACGGGCACGACATGGTCGCCCCCTCGGGCGAGGGCGGCGAACGCGCAATGCGCCTTGCCCTGCGCGGCCTGCCCGAACACCGCAAGATCAGCTACATCAACGCCCACGGCACCTCGACCCCGGTCGGCGACGTGGGCGAGGTAGAGGCCGTGCGCCGCGTCTTCGGACAGGGCAGCACCCCTCCCATCAGTTCCACCAAGTCGATGACCGGCCACAGTCAGGGCGCGGCCGGCGCACAAGAGGCGATATACTGCCTCCTGATGCTCAAGGGCGACTTCATCGCCCCGTCGATCAACGTAGCCACCCTCGACCCCGCGCTCGCCCCGGCCGAAATCGCCACGACGCTGGTGGACGACGCCGGACTCGACACCGTGATGACCAACAGCTTCGGCTTCGGCGGCACCAACGGTTCCATGCTTCTCAGCAAGTATCACGGATGACGCCCAATGCCTGACCTGATGACCGGAAAACGCGGCCTTATCATGGGCGTCGCCAACGAGCGTTCGATCGCCTGGGGCATTGCGCGCGCCATGGCCGCGGAGGGGGCGGAACTCGCCTTCACCTACCAGGGCGACGCCTTCGGCAAGCGCGTGCAGCCGCTGGCCGAAAGCCTCGGCGCCTCGATCCTGCTCGATTGCGACGTGATGGACGATGCCGAGATGGACGCCGCATTCGAGACCCTCGCCGACCGCTGGGGGGGGCTCGACTTCCTCGTCCACGCCATCGCCTATTCCGACAAGTCGGAACTGACCGGGCGCTTCATCGACACCTCGCTCGAGAACTTCAAGCACTCGCTGTCGATCTCCTGCTACTCGCTGATCGACTGCGCCCGGCGCGCCCGCCCGCTGATGACAGGCGGCGGCACGATCCTGACCCTGACCTACCAGGGCTCGAACCGGGTAACGCCCTATTACAACGTCATGGGCGTGGCAAAGGCGGCGCTGGAATCGACGGTGCGTTACCTCGCCAACGACCTCGGCCCCGAACAGATCCGCGTGAACGCCGTGTCGCCGGGCCCGATGAAGACGCTGGCCGGCGCCGCCATCGGCGGCGCGCGCAAGACCTTCAAGCACACCGACCTGAACGCCCCCCTGCGCTCCAACGCCACGCTCGAGGCGGTGGGCGGCACCGCCGTCTACCTCGCCTCGGACTATGGCGCCTGCACCACCGGAGAGGTGGTGCATGTCGACGGCGGTTTCCACGTCCTCGGGATGCCCCAGACCGAACACCTCTGACCCGCGACCGGCCGCAAGAGTTTTCGAAAACTCTTGCACGCCGCGCGGCGCAAAGCGGTTTCGAAACCGCTTTGCGCCTGCCTTAGACGATCTCGACCAGTTCGACGTCGAAGATCAGCGCCTTGCCCGCCAGCGGGTGGTTGGCGTCCAGCGTCACCTCGGTCTCGGTGCGCTCGGTCACCACCACGGGCACCGCCTGCCCGTCCGGCGTCTGAAGCTGCAACTGCGTGCCCGGCTCGGTGGGGATATTGTCCGGGATCTGGTCGCGCGGCACCACCTGCTGACGGTCGGGATCATGCGCGCCATAGGCGTCCTCGGCGGGCACGGTCACCTGCTTGGTGTCGCCCACCGCCATGCCCGCGATCTCGCGGTCCAGCCCGGGAATGATCTCGCCCGATCCCACGGTGAACTGCAACGGGTCGCGCCCGGCGGAACTGTCGAATGTCGTCCCGTCCTCCAGCGTTCCGGTGTAATGCAAGCGCACGGTGTCACCCGCCTTGGCCTGGGTCATCGGCTGTCTCCATCATCTGTACTTGGGGGGTGAATGGCGAAGGCCGCCTGCGCGGCGGGTGCTTCGATTGCTGAAGCATAGCCTTTCAGGCCCGCGCCGGGTTGTAAACCCGCGCGCGGGACCGGCCCGGTGCGGCGGTGCGGCTCAGCCGGCGGCGTCCGCCATCGGTTCGGGTCGCATCAGGCCCATGGCCGCGCCGGTGGGATCGGTCACGATGGCGATCCAGCCGGTGCCCGGCACCTCGAAGGGCGGTCGCTGGACCGTGCCGCCCATCGCCGCCGTCTTCTCCAGCGCGGCATCCAGATCGTCCACCGCGAAATAGCTGAACCAGTGCGGCGGCACCCCTTCCATGCCCGGGATGTCGCCAAGATCCATGATCCCGATCGTGGGCACCCCGCCACGCATCCCAAGGTGATAGTGCCCGCTCTCCATCGGCATCGTCTCGAACGTCCAGCCGCAGATCGCGCCGTAATAGGCCTTTGCCGCCTCGACGTCCCGCGTCATCAATTCGGTCCAGTGAACCTGTCCATGCGTGCCGGCCATGGCAAACCTCCCTTGCTGCGCATGGTGCCACCCTAGCACGAATCGCCCCCCGCCACAGCACCGGCCTCGGCCCTTCCAATCGTCACGGGGCTCTGCCAGTGTCGCCGCGACCACCCCGGGAGGATCTCATGCCCATCACCACCTGCGTCTTCGACGCCTATGGCACCCTTTTCGATGTCACCGCCGCCGCCCGGCAGGCCGCAGCAGAGCCCGGCAACGCCGCGCTGGCCGGGACGTGGCAGAAACTCGCCGCCGACTGGCGCACGAAGCAGCTGCAATATACATGGCTGCGCGCCGTCGCGGGCGCCCATACCGATTTCTGGCAGGTCACGCAGGACGGGCTCGACTGGGCGATGGAGGCATCGGGCCTGTCCGACCCCGCGCTGCGCGAACGCCTTCTGGCCCTGTATTTCGAGCTTTCGGCCTTCCCCGAGGTGCCACTGATGCTGGCCACCCTGAAACAGCAGGGATACGCCACGGCCATCCTGTCCAATGGAGAGCCCGAAATGCTGGCGGGCGCCGTCGACAGCGCCGGGATCGGCGCGTTTCTCGACGATGTGCTGTCCGTCGAATCCGTGGGGGTCTTCAAGCCGCACCACAGCGTCTACGACCTTGTCGGCCAGCGTTTCGCCACCACGCCCGATCAGGTGCTTTTCGTGTCCTCGAACGGCTGGGACGCCTGCCACGGGGCGGGCTACGGCTTTGCCACCGTCTGGGTGAACCGCGCGGGCGAGCCGATGGACCGCCTGCCGTGGCGCCCCGGCACCGTCCTGCCCGACCTGACCACCATCCCCGAACTTGCCGGACGCCTCTGATGCCCAGCTACACCTCTGCCGACGGCCTGACGCTGCACTACACCGACGAGGGCGCGGGCCATCCCGTCATCGCGCTGTCGGGGCTGACCCGCACGGGCCGCGACTTCGACTACATCGCCCCGCACCTGGGCGACGTGCGCCTGGTCCGGCCCGACTATCGCGGGCGCGGCCAGTCCGGCTGGTCGCCGAATTTCAACACCTATTCCCTGCCGGTGGAATCGGGCGACGTCCTGCGCCTGATGGACCACCTCGGGCTAGAGCGCGCCGCGATCCTCGGCACATCGCGCGGCGGGCTGATCGCCATGGGGCTGGCCGCGCACGCCCGCGACCGGCTGACGGGCGTCTGCCTCAATGACATCGGCCCCGAGATCGCACCCGAGGGGCTGGCCGCGATCGAGGCCTTCATCGGCCGCAATCCCGCTGCCCGCACACTGGACGAGGTGACAGAGGCGATGGCGACCCGCATGGCCGGGTTCGAGGGCGTGCCGATGGACCGCTGGCGCGCCGAGGCCGAACTGCATTTCCGCGAAACGCCCGACGGGTTGTCGATCACCTATGACCCGGCGCTGCGCGACGCCTTCCTGTCGGCCAGCGGCCAGCCCGCGCCCGACCTCTGGCCCCTGTTCGACGCCATGGCGGGCCTGCCGCTTGCGCTGATCCGCGGCGCCAACTCGGACCTCCTGACGCCCGACACGGCGGCAGAGATGCGCCGCCGCCGCCCCGACATGATCTATGCCGAGGTTCCCGGCCGCGGCCACATTCCCTTTCTCGACGAACCCGAAGCCGTCGCCGCGATCCGCGCATGGGTGGAGCACCTGAAATGAACATCGACATGATCGAGGCCGCCGCCGAGCGCATCGCCGGCCACGCCCGCCGCACGCCGTTCCTGTCCTCGCCCTTTCTGGACGAGATCGCGGGCCGCCGCGTTCTGGTGAAACCCGAATGCCTGCAAGTGACGGGATCGTTCAAGTTCCGCGGCGCCTATGCCGCGCTGACCGCGCTCGACCCGGACACGCGGGCGAAGGGCGTGCTGGCCTATTCCTCGGGCAACCACGCGCAGGGCGTGGCCATGGCCGCGCGGATGCTGGGCGTGCCCGCCGTCATCGTCATGCCCGCCGACGCGCCCGCGCTGAAACTTGCCAACACCCGCGCGCTGGGGGCCGAAGTGGTGGAATACGACCGCATCGGCGGCGAAAGCCGCGAGGCGATCGGCGCCGCGCTTTCGGCCGACCGCGGCCTGACGCTGGTAAGGCCCTACGACGAATCGCAGGTCATCGCAGGCCAGGGCACGACAGGGCTGGAGATCGCCGCCCAGGCGGCAGAGCTTGGCGTCGACCGCGCCGACGTGCTGGTCTGCTGCGGCGGCGGCGGCCTGACCTCCGGCATCGCGCTGGCGCTGGAACGCCACGCCCCCGGCCTGCGCGCCCGCCCGGTGGAACCGCAGGGCTTCGACGACGTCGTGCGCTCGCTGGCCGCCGGCACACGGCAGGCAAACACCGCCGCCCCCGGCGCCTCGATCTGCGACGCCATCGTCACCCCCGCCCCCGGCGTCCTGACCCTGCCCATCATGCAGCGCCTCTGCGGCCCCGGCATCGCTGTCTCCGACGACCAGGCGCTGGCGGCCATGGCGCAGGCCTTCCTGCGGCTCAAGATCGTGGCCGAACCGGGCGGCGCCGTGGCACTGGCCGCCGCGCTCTACCACCCCGACCGGATCGATACCGATGTTGCAATCGTGGTAGTCTCGGGCGGCAACGTCGACCCCCACCGCTTCATCCAGGCCCTTCAAACACTGGGATAGTCACATGACCGATGTCACGATTGCCTCGTTCAACGTCAAGAATCTGATCGGACCCGAACAGGAATTTTACCGTTTCGAACAGTACACCCAGGAAGAATACGCCTGGAAGGAAGACTGGCTCGCCGACCAGCTTCTGACACTGAATGCAGACATCGTCTGCTTTCAGGAAATCTTCGACGAGGCCGCGCTTGCCGCCGTGGTGGCAGAGACCGATGCCCGCGGCGGCGTGCTCAACGACGCCGCCCAGCCCGGCCGCCGCGCCCCCCACCGGCGCAAGGCAATCTTCCGCAAGCTCGCCTACCACCCCTACACCGATGCCGGGCTGGCCTTTGCCCCCAACCTCAATGACGGCGACCCCGGCCAGCGCCGCCCCGGCCTTGCGATCCTGTCGCGCAACGGCTTCGACGGCCCGCCCGAGGTGATCCAGCATCTCGACACCCCCGTCGAGATCCCGTTTCGGGAACTGACAGGCGAAGATGCGGGCCATTTCCGCCTGACCCGGCTGTCGCGTCCCATCCTAAAGGCCCGCGTGCCTATGGGCGACCGGACCGTCACGCTCTTCAACGTCCACCTGAAATCGAAGCTCGGCGAATACCTGACCCCCCCCGGCGCGCCTTTCGCGCCCCAGGCCGACCTCCTGCACTACGACGCCGCGGGGCGCGCGATGGGCGCTCTGCGCGCCGCCGTGCGCCGCATGGCAGAGGCATGGGTGCTGCGCCGCCACGTGCTCGACGCGCTCGACGCAGGCGACCCCGTGATCGTGCTGGGTGATCTCAACGACGGCGAACACGCGGTGTCCTCGGAAATCATCACCGGCGAACGCCCCTTCGTGAATTACGCCTGGATGCGCCGACACGACGCGCAACAGGCCAACGACCGCTACACCGCCGACGAGGCCGCGCAGATCGCCGCCGCCGTCGAAGCCGTCCGCCTGCACTCGGCCGAAAAGCTCTTCGTGCGCAAATCCCTGCGCGACATGATCTACACCGCCGCCTTCGGGGGCGTCTTCGAATCCATCGACCAGATCCTGCTGTCGCGCCATTTCCACCCCGACGCACCCGGCCGCATCGGCGAGATGGAATACTTCTCCGTCCTCAACGATCACCTGACCGACGGCAGCCACCCAGAGGCGCCCTACAACAAGCTCGCCTCGGACCACGGCCAGATCATGGCGCACCTGCGGATCTTCTGACGCCCCGGAAATCCCCGGCCATGGCGTCTCGGGCCCTTTCCCTCCCGGCACGGCAAACTAGTTGACATTGCCAACCACCATCGGCAATGTCCTCGATCAGGGAGAGAGAACCAAAATGCGCGCACAGGTCTGCATCATCGGCGGCGGCCCGTCAGGTCTGCTCTTGTCACAGCTGCTGCACCGCAAGGGCATCGACACCGTCGTCCTCGAACGCCGCTCGCGCGACTACGTCCTCAGCCGCATCCGCGCCGGCGTGCTGGAACAGGGCATGGTCGGCCTGATGCACGAGGCAGGCGCCGGCGACCGCATGGACCGCGAAGGCTTCGTGCACACCGGCACCTACCTCGCGCTCCAGAACCGCGGCTTCCGCGTCGACTTCAAGGCCACCACCGGCCAGTCGGTGATGGTCTACGGCCAGACAGAGGTGACGCGCGACCTCTACGCCGCGCGCGACGCGATGGACGGCGTGGTGATCCACGACGCAGAAGGCGTCACGCCCCACGGGCTCGACACCGACACGCCGCATGTCACATGGCTGAAGAACGGGACCGAACACCGGGTGGAGTGCGATTTCGTCATCGGCTGCGACGGGTTCCACGGCGTCAGCCGCCGTTCGATCCCCGCCACCGTCCTGAAAGAGTTCGAGCGCGTGTATCCCTTCGGCTGGCTCGGCATCCTGTCCGAAACCCCGCCGGTCGATCACGAACTGATCTACGCCAACCATCCGCGCGGCTTCGCGCTGTGTTCCATGCGCAACGCGAACCTGTCGCGCTACTACCTGCAATGCCCCGTCGACGACAGCCTCGACGCCTGGACGGACGACCGCTTCTGGGACGAGTTGCGCCACCGCATCCCCGAAGAGGCCGCCAGCCGCCTCGTCACCGGCCCCTCGATCGAGAAGTCCATCGCGCCCTTGCGCTCCTTCGTTGCCGAACCGATGCGCTGGGGGCGGCTCCTGCTCTGCGGCGACGCGGCCCATATCGTGCCGCCCACCGGCGCCAAGGGCCTGAACCTCGCCGCCTCGGACGTGCACTACGCCTACCGCGCGCTGGCGCGGCACTATCTCGACGGCGACGACGACGGGCTCGACAGCTACTCGGCGCAGGCGCTCTCGCGGGTCTGGAAGGCGATCCGCTTCAGCTGGTGGTTCACCACGCTGATGCACCGCTTCCCCGAGCAGACCGATTTCGAACAGCGCATTCAGGAAGCCGAGCTCGAGGCGCTCGAGGCGTCGGTCGCCGCGCAGACGGTGATGGCCGAAAACTACGTCGGGCTGCCATACTGATGCCCGGCGCGCCGACGTTATGCCGACATTTTGCCGACGTGATGCAGACAGGGGAAATTCGATGCACATAGCCGACCTGGGCGAGGTCCGCCTGCACTACCGCGAAGACGGCGACCCCGACGGCGCACCCCTCGTCTTCGCCAATTCGCTCGGCACCGACCTGCGGCTCTGGGACAAGATCGTGCCGCTCCTGCCCGCGGGCCTGCGCATCATCCGCTACGACAAGCGCGGCCACGGCCTGTCCTCCTGCCCGTCCGCGCCCTACTCCATGGGATCGCTCATCACCGACGCCGAACGTCTGCTCGACCATCTCAAGGTGCAAAACGCCGTTTTCGTTGGCCTTTCCATCGGCGGCATGATCGCCCAGGGCCTCGCGGTAAAACGCATGGACCAGGTGCGCGCCATGGTCATCTCGAACACCGCCGCCAAGATCGGCACGCCCGAGATGTGGCGCGAACGCATCGTCGCCTGCGAGGCCAGCGGCATCGAGGCGCTCGCCGACGCCGTGATGGAACGCTGGTTCGCCCGCGCCTTCCGTGACACCGACGAACTCGAAGCCTGGCGCAACATGCTGGTCCGCCAGCCGCTGCACGGCTACATCGGCTGCTCCGCCGCCATCGCCGGCTCCGACTTCTACACCACCACCGCCAGCCTGACGCTGCCCACGCTCGCCATCGCGGGCTCCGACGACGGCTCCACCCCGCCCGACCTCGTGCGCGAGACGGCAGAACTCGTGAAGGGCTCGCGATTCGCGCTGATCCGCGGCGCGGGCCACCTGCCCTGTGTCGAAAAGCCCCGGGAATACGCCAGCCTTCTCAACGACTTCCTCAAGGAGACCGGACATGTCTGACCGGCCGCCCGCCACCACGCGCGCCCGCCCTGCCCTTCTTCTGTTCCCAAATACTCTGGGGCGTCCGGGGGGTGAAACCCCCCGGCGGATCGGGCCGCGCCAGCGGCCCGAAACCGGGGGATCAGGCACATGACCGACCGCCACGCACAGGGCATGGCCACCCGCCGCCGGGTTCTCGGCGACGACCATGTCGACCGGGCCGAGGCCGCCAAGACCGACTTCGACCAGCCCTTCCAGGATCTCATCACCGAGGCCGCATGGGGCCACGTCTGGAGCCGTGAGCGCATCACGCCGCGCGAACGCTCGATGCTGACCATCGCGCTTCTGGCGGCGCTGGGAAACTTCGAGGAGGTCGCCATGCATGTCCGCGCCACCGCAAATACCGGCGCCACGCGAGAGGACGTGATGGAATCGCTGCTTCACGTGGCGATCTACGCCGGCGTGCCGCGCGCCAACCACGCGATCAAGATCGCCAGACAGGTATTCGACGAGATGGAGGGACAGCCATGACAGACCTCGGACCCTTGATTCCGCGCAACCGCGCGATTCACCCGCCCGCCTATGACGTGGACTACAAGACCGCGGTGACGCGCAGCCCGCGCTACGCGCTCCTGTCGCTGGAATCGACGGTGACAGAGGAAACCGGCCCGGTCTTCGGCCACGACCTTCTTGGCCCCCACGACAACAACCTGATCGTCAATTACACACAGGGCGCGGAACGCGCCGTGGGCGAACGGATTCGCGTCCACGGCCGCGTGATGGACGAGAACGGCCGCGCGGTGCCGAACACGCTGGTCGAGGTCTGGCAGGCCAACGCCGGCGGGCGCTACCGCCACGTCAAGGACACCTATTTCGCCCCGCTAGACCCCCATTTCGGCGGCTGCGGGCGCACCATCACCGATGCGGACGGCCATTACGAGTTCATGACGATCCGCCCCGGCGCCTATCCCTGGCCCAACCGCGTCAACGACTGGCGGCCGATGCACATCCACTTCTCGATCTTCGGCACGGGCTTCGGGCAGCGTCTCATCAGCCAGATGTACTTTCAGGGCGACCCGCTGATCGACCTCTGCCCGATCGCGGCGACGATCAAGAACCGCAGCCAGCTCGACCGGCTGGTCGCGCCGCTGGACATGCAGGGCAGCCGCCCGATGGACTACCTGGCCTACAAGTTCGACATCGTCCTGCGCGGCCGCCGCCAGACCATGTTCGAGAACAAGATCGAGGGGATGTAAGATGGTGCAACCGCTGAACATGCTGGACGAAACCCCGTCCCAGACCGCCGGTCCCTATGTCCATATCGGCTGCATTCCCACCTTCGCGGGCGTGCAGGGCATCTACCCCGAGGACCTGGGCCTGCGCGCCATCGAGGACGGCGCGCAAGGGCAGATCATCACCATCACCGGCTCGGTCTACGACGGCACCGGCTGGGCGTTTCGCGACGCCATGCTGGAAAGCTGGCAGCCGGACGCGGCGGGCCGCTTTCCCGGCCAGTCCGGCGCCGATCCCAAGGTGAACGGCTTCTGCCGCTTTGCCGCCGACGGCCAGACCGGCGAATACACCCTGCGCACCGTAAAGCCGGGGCCGACACCCCTGCGTTACGGCGGGATGCAGGCACCGCATATCGCCCTGTGGATCACCGCGCGCGGCATCAACACCGGCCTTCAGACCCGCATCTATTTCGAGGACGAGGACAACAGCGCCGACCTGTTGCTTTCGCGCATCGAACAGCGCCAGCGCGTCGACACGCTGATCGCGAAGAAGACCGGCGACGGTGCCTACCGCTTCGACATGGTCCTGCAGGGCGAAAACGAAACCGTCTTCCTCGACCTCTGACGCCGCTGACACACGCCCGCGCCGGACAAGACGCCGGCGCGGGCGCCGGGAACCCGATCCATGGCCGACATCCTCCTGATCCACGGCGCCTGCCACGGGGCGTGGTGCTGGCGAGACCTGATGCCGCTTCTGTCGTCACAGGGCCATGTCGTGCGCGCCATCGACCTGCCCGGCGCGGGCGACGACGCCACGCCGCCCGGGGCCATCGACCTGTCCGCCTACCGCGACGCGGTGCTGGGCGCGATGACCGGCCCGACGGTGCTGGTCGGCCATTCGCTGGGCGGGCTCTCGATCACCGCCGCCGCCGCTGCCGCGCCCGACCGGATCGCGGCGCTGGTCTACCTGTGCGCCTGGGCGCCCGCCGCGGGCGAATCGGGGCGCGACCTGCGCGCCCGCTACGGCTGCGAGGCGCTGATGGCCGCCATGCGCCCCACCCCCGACAGGCTGGCCACAACCTTTGCCGACGCGGCCCTGGTGCCGGTCTTCTACCCAGATTGCCCGCCCGGAACGGCCGACTATGCCCGCCCCCGCCTGCGGCCCCAGCCCACGCGCCCCTCGACCCAGCCCGCGCCGGCGCTGCCGCCCGGGCTGAACCGCCACTACATCCTGTGCGAGCACGACCGCGCCATCCCCGCCGCCGCCCAGCACGACATGACCCGCGACTGGCCCGCCGGCCACGTGCATTCCATGGCGACGGACCACTCGCCCTTCTTCTCCGACCCCGCTAGACTTGCCGAAATTCTCAACGAGATCGCGAAAGACACATGACCACGCCCTGCATCATCTGCGTCGCCATCACCGGGTCCGTCCCCCGCAAGGAAGACAACCCCGCCGTCCCGATTACGCTGTCCGAACAGATCGAATCGACGCACGAGGCCTTCGAGGCCGGCGCCTCGATCGCCCATTGCCACGTACGCATGGAAGACGGCACGCCCACCTCGGACCCCGAACGCTTTGCCCGCCTCAAGGAAGGCCTCGAGACGCATTGCCCCGGCATGATCGTGCAACTGTCCACCGGCGGCCGCTCGGGCAGCGGGCGCGAACGCGGCGGGATGCTGCCGCTCCGCCCCGACATGGCCTCGCTGACCGTGGGCTCGAACAACTTTCCCACCCGCGTCTACGAAAACAGCCCCGAACTCGTCGACTGGCTGGCCGAGGAGATGCTCAAATACGACATCAAGCCGGAAATCGAGGCCTTCGACCTCAGCCACATCTTCCAGGCCGTGAAGATGGCCGCCGACGGGCGGCTGGCGAAACCGCTCTACATCCAGTTCGTGATGGGCGTGAAGAACGCCATGCCGGTCGACAAGCCGGTGTTCGACTTCTACGTCGAGACCGTCAAGCGCCTCGCCCCCGACGCCAGCTGGTGCGCCGCGGGCATCGGCGCCGGGCAGCTGACGGTCAACGAATGGTGCATCGCGGCGGGCGGGCACTGCCGCACCGGGCTGGAAGACAACGTGCGGCTCGACAAGACCACGCTGGCGCCCTCGAACGCCGCGCTGGTGCGCCGCACGGTCGACCTGTGCGAGAAATACGAACGCCCCGTCGCCACCTGGGTCCAGGCGCGCGACATCCTCGGGCTGCGCGCCGCCTGATGGCCGCCAGCGTCTACGACAGCGCGATCTACCGCGACCTCTTCTGCGACGCGGACGCCGCCGCGCTCTTCACCGACGCGGCAGAGGTGCGGGCCATGCTGCTGGTCCAGGGCGCCCTGGCAGAGGCGCAGGGCGCGGCGGGCCTGATCCCCGAGACCGCCGCCGCCGCCATCCACCGCGCCGCGCGCGAGATCCAGATCGACCCGGCGTCGCTCGCGGCAGAGACCGGCACAAGCGCCGTGGTCGTGCCCGCGCTGGTCAAGGCGTTCCGCACCGCGATGCAGGCGCCTGAGCACGCACAATACATCCACTGGGGCGCCACGTCGCAGGACATCGTCGACACCGGGCTGGTGCTGCGCCTGCGGCAGGTCGTGGCGCTTTACGACCGGCGTCTGACGGCCACGTGCCGCGCGCTTGGCGCACTGGCCGACGCCCATGCCACCCTGCCCATGGCCGGCCGCACCTGGGGCGCGGCGGCCACGCCGTCGAGCTTCGGCGCCATCGCGGCGGCCTGGGGCCGTCCGCTCCTGCGCCTGCACGCCAGGCTTCACACCCTCGCCCCAGACCTGCTGTCGATCAGCCTGTCCGGCGCCGCCGGCACGCTTTCGGCCATGGGCGCCAAGGGCCCGGACATCCGCGCCCACATGGCCCGCGCCCTCGGTCTCACCGACCCCGGCGGCAGCTGGCACGCCGAACGCGACCGGATGACCGCCTTCACCGGCTGGGCCGCCGACACCGCCGCGAGCCTCGCCAAGATGGGCGAGGACCTGTCGCTGATGACCCAGTCCGGCATCGCCGAGATCCGTCTGGGCCAGTCCGGCGGCTCGTCCACCATGCCGCAGAAACAGAACCCGGTGGATCCCGCGCTTCTCGTGGCGATCGCCCGCCACCTCGCCGCGCTCCATGCCGCGATGTCGGGCGCCGCGATCCACCGCCAGCAACGCGACGGCGCCGCCTGGCTGACCGAATGGCTGGTCCTGCCGCAGATCTGCCTCGGCCTCGCCCGCGCGCTTTCGGTGGCCGAGCGGATGGTCCCGGGCCTCGTGCCCCGGCCGGACGCAATGGCGCGCGGCCTCGACCCGGACGGGCTCGCCCTCACCCATGCCGAGGCGCTGTCCTTCGCGCTGGCCGCGCTCATGCCCCGCCCCGAGGCGCAGGCAGAGGTCAAGGCGCTCTGCCTTCAGGCGATGAAGGACGGCACGCCCCTCTCCCGTCTCGCCGCCCTTCGCTGGCCGGACGCAGGCCTTGGCCCGGTCTTCGACGCCGGCACCCAGATGGGCACCGCCCCGGACGAGGCGCGCGCCTTCGCCGCCGCCGCCCGCGCCCTGCCCGATCCGGACTGATCGGCGCGCCAGGGCGCCGACGCGATGCCGACGTTGCGCCGACGCAATGCCGCAGGCGCCGCGCAGGCCCTTCTTCTGTTCGCAAATACTCCCGCCGGAGGCACGCGCCGCCCCCGGCGGCGCCAGCAAAAGTCTTGCCGCGCCCCGCGCGGCTCCGCTTGAAAAGCGCTGGCCCATCGCCGCGACGCGGGGTAACGGGCGGTCATGAAGCGCCGCTTGCCGATCCTCTTCGTGCTGATCACCGTGACCCTCGACGCGATGGGTATCGGGCTGATCCTGCCCGTCATGCCCGACCTGATCCAGGAGGTCGATGGCGGCGATCTGGCCCGTGCCGCGATCTGGGGTGGTGTGCTGTCCACCGTCTACGCGGTGATGCAGTTTCTCTGCGGCCCCACCATCGGCAGCCTGTCCGACCGCTTCGGGCGGCGTCCCGTCCTTCTCGTTGCGCTGGCGGTAATGGCCGTCGATTATCTCGTGATGGCGCTGGCCGGCACGATCTGGCTTCTGCTCGCAGGGCGGGTGGTGGCCGGCATCACCGCGGCCACCCAGCCCACCGCCTCGGCCTTCATGGCGGACCTGTCGAAACCAGAGGAAAAGGCGGCCAACTTCGGCCTGATCGGGGCGGCCTTCGGCATCGGCTTCGTGATCGGCCCGCTGCTGGGCGGCGTGCTCGGCGAATACGGTACGCGCGCGCCCTTCTACGCCGCCGGCGCGCTTGCCGCGCTGAATTTCGCCTTTGGTTTCATGATCCTGCCTGAAACCGTGACCGACCGCATCCGTCGCCCGTTCTCGTGGCGCCGGGCCAACCCGCTTGGCGCCTTCCGCGCCGTGGGGCGCCTGCCGGGTGTCGGGCGCCTGCTGGTGATGTTCTTCCTCTACCAGGTGGCGTTCTTCGTCTATCCGTCCGTCTGGGCCTATTTCACCCGCGCCCGTTTCGGCTGGGACCCGGCGATGGTGGGCGTGTCGCTGGCAAGCTTCGGTATCGCCATCGCCATCGTGCAGGGCGGGCTGATCCGCGTCGTCCTGCGCCGCCTGGGCGAGCGCATGACCGTGGCCTATGGCCTCGTCTTCAACTTCTGCGCCTTCCTGTGCATCGCGCTGGTCGAGTCCGGCACGCTGGCGCTGATCCTTACCCCCCTTACCGCGCTCGGCGCGGTCGTCACCCCGGCGCTGCAAGGCATGATGTCCCGCGCCGCGCCCGACGATGCGCAAGGAGAGCTTCAGGGCGTCATCTCCTCCACCGCCGCCGTATCCATGATTGTCTCACCCCTGATCATGACCCAGATCTTCGCCGCCTTCACCGCCCCCGGTGGCGCGGTCTTCTTCCCCGGCGCGCCCTTCCTCGTGTCGATGACACTGATGGCCGCCTCGGGCGCGGTCTTTCTGTCCGGCACCCGCCCCCGCGCGACCTGAGCGCGCCCTGAAACGTCGGTTTCCGACTTGCGCCGCCCCGCCGCTCTGCCACAGTCGCCGCAAAACGCCCACGGAGGATCCATGCCCACCATCCGCGCCGCCGTCTGCCGCGAGTTCGGCCAGCCGCTGTCCATCGAGGACATCACCCTCGCCGATCCCGGCCCCGGAGAGCTGGAGGTCACGCTGGCCGCCTGCGCCATCTGCCATTCCGACATCTCCTATGCCGATGGCGCCTGGGGCGGTTTCCTTCCCGCCGTCTACGGGCACGAGGCCGCGGGCCATGTCAGCCGTCTTGGCGAGGGCGTGACGGGCTATGCCGTCGGCGACCGGGTGCTTGTCACCTTCATGCGCGCCTGCGGCGCCTGCACCTCCTGCGTGACCGGCCACCCCTCGACCTGCGAACTGCCGCGCGACCGGACCGCCGGGCCGCTATCCGCCGCTGACGGCAGCCCGATGGAACAGGGCCTCGGCTCGGGCGCGTTCGCCGAAAAGGTGGTGGTGGAGCCCAGCCAGATCGCCAAGCTGCCGGACGACATCGCGCTCGACGTGGCCTCGACGCTGGCCTGCGGCGTGGTCACCGGTATCGGCGCGGTGGTCAACACCGCCGGCCTGCGCCCGGGACAAAGCTGCGTGGTGATCGGTGCGGGCGGCGTCGGGCTCAACGCCATCCAGGGCGCGCGGCTTGCCGGCGCCCGCCGCATCGTCGCCGTGGACATGAGCGAGGCCAAGCTGGACATCGCGCGCGAATTCGGGGCGACCGACGGCGTGCTGGCCAGCGACGACAAGCCGTGGCGCGCCGCCAAGGAGATCATCGGCGGCGGCGCGGACGCGGTCTTTGTCACCGTGGGCGCGATCCCGGCCTATGACACGGCGATGCGCTATCTCGCCCCGCACGGCAAGCTGGTGATGGTGGGCATGCCCGCCACCGGCGCGCTCAGCAGTTACGAGCCGGGCATCGTCTCGGCCATCGGACAGCAGATGCTGGGCTCGAAGATGGGCGATGTGGTCATCCAGCGCGATATCCCCTGGCTTGTCGATCTCTACCGGCAGGGACGGCTGAAGCTGGACGAGCTGGTGTCGGGACGCTGGACGCTCGACCAGATCAACGAGGCCATCGCCGACACGAAGGCGGGCGGCGCACGGCGCAACGTCATCGTGTTCTGAGCGGTGGACGGCCCCGGCCACCCGGCGCATGGGGCGGGCCCGTCAACGGGCCGCCGGCACGCCGTCCTCGGCAAAGTCCCAGCTGTAGACCACGAGACCTTCGGTCTCGTCGGCGTCGAGCGCGCGGTAAAGCGCCCGCGCCGCCGTGTTGTCCTCTTCCGTGCCCAGCCAGGCCTCGATGCAGCCGCGCGCGTGCGCCTCGGCCAGCAGCGCCCGCAGACAGCGCGACGCCAGCCCGCGCCGTTGCCAGTCCGCGCCGGTCCCGACCTCGTTGACCCAAAGCTGCGGCGGCTTGTCGGGGTGCAGGTAGATCACGCCCGTGGCCATCGCGACGACGGTGTCACCCGCCACGGCGACCACGATCATGTGGTTCCCCGTGCCCAGAAAGGCGCGCGCCCAGTCCGCCCGCACCGGCGCGTCGAACACCTCGTCCGCGACACGGTCCAGCACCGCCGCGTCCTCTGGACCCAGAAGCCTTATACTGATCTGTTCGCCTTGCATGATCCCGCCCTCAGATCGCCGCCCGCACCCGGAGGATGCCCATGAAACTGACCGATCTCGACATCCTCGTCACCGCGCCGCCCGCGCCCGGCTGGGGCGGACGCTACTGGATCATTGTCAAGTTGACCACCGACACCGGAATCATCGGATGGGGCGAGTGCTATGCCGCCACGGTCGGGCCAGAGGCGATGTCGGCGGTGATCCGTGATGTCTTTGCCCGCTACATGCTGGGCGAGTCCCCCGAGAACGTGGAGCGCATGTTCCGCCGGGTGTATTCCTCGGGCTTCACCCAGCGGCCGGACCTGACGGTGATGGGCGCCTTCTCGGGGCTGGAAATCGCCTGCTGGGACATCCTGGGCAAGGATCGCGACCGCCCGGTCTGGGCGCTTATGGGCGGGCGGATGAACGACCGGGTGCGCGGCTATACCTACCTTTACCCCCTGCCGCAGCACGATATCGACGACTTCTGGATTTCGGCCGAGATGGCGGCCGAGGCCGCCGCCGACTGCGTCGCGCGCGGCTGGACGGCCGTAAAGTTCGACCCCGCCGGGCCCTATACCATGCGCGGCGGCCACATGCCGGCGATGCGCGACATCGCCCGGTCCGTCGAATTCTGCGCCGCGATCCGGGACGCCGTGGGCGACCGGGCCGACCTTCTGTTCGGCACGCATGGCCAGTTCACGACCGCCGGTGCGATCCGGCTGGGTCAGGCGCTGGAACCCTATTCGCCGCTGTGGTTCGAAGAACCCATCCCGCCCGACAACCTGCTGGAGTTCCAGCGCGTCGCACAGGCGGTGCGCATCCCGGTGGCCACCGGCGAACGGCTGACCACCAAGGCGGAGTTCGCCACGCTGCTGCGCACCGGCGGGGCCGAGATCCTGCAACCCGCACTGGGCCGCGCGGGCGGGCTGTGGGAAGCGCGCAAGATCGCCGCGATGGCCGAGGCGTTCAACGCCCAGATGGCCCCGCATCTTTATGCCGGGCCGGTGGAATGGGCGGCCAACATCCAGCTTGCCGTGTCGATCCCGAACCTCCTGATGGCCGAGACCATCGAGACGCCGTTCCACGATGCGCTCATCAAGGGCACGATCCGGGCAGAGGGCGGGTTCATCGAGGCGCCCACCGCACCGGGGCTCGGCATCGAGGTGGACGAGGCGCTGGCACGCGCGCATCCCTACACCGGCGACGGGCTGCATCTTCAGATGCAGGACGACCCCTGCGACTATACCCGTGAAAACCGGTTCGAAGGCGGCGCGCCTGCCCCGAGGGACTGAGTCGCGCCGGGTGCGCGTCACCTGTCCCGCGGCAGCGAAGCCATTGAAATCGCGCTGGAAACAGCCGCCACAGATTCGCCGCATTCCCTGCCTAAGATATAAGCAGTTGCCTGCAATCGGCCCGAGCGGTCAGGCGCAGCAGCTGTGCGATTTAAAGAGTCCTCCCTGACTGGACGGCCGTGCCTAGGCACGGCCTTTTTTTGTCAGCCGCCCTTGCAGGGGGTCGGATAGGTGATGCCGAAGGACCTTGCCGGATAGCGGCGGTCCGGATCGAAGCAGGTCACCTTGCCGGCGCCGTCTACCCACAACAGGTGCGGGTCCAGCGCGTCCGGCACCGGGCTGGCGGCATTGGCGCGCCGCATCTCGAAATGCAGGTGAACTGCCATGCCAAGGGCCCCGGTGGCGCCCATGGTCGCGATCTGTTCGCCGCGCGCCACCGCGTCGCCCACCTCGGCCAAGCGGTCGCGAAGGTGAACATAGACGCTGTGCACGCGGCGCCCTTTCTCGTCCGGGCCGTGGTCGATGACGATCTGGTTGCCGTAGGCGGGTTCGTAGAAGGACTGGATGACGCGGCCGGACGCCACGGCAAGGATCGGCGTGCCCGCGGGTCCCCAGACGTCAAGTCCGTTGTGCGCCCCCAGTCCGCCCTCCACGTCAGGTCGGAACTGCTGACGGATGCTCAGCGCGCCTTCGGGCATGTCAACGGCAACGGGATCGGGATTGTCCCATGTATAGGCCCCGGAAACGCCATAGGGCTGAAGCTGGCAGCCCATCAGCGCAAGCGCAGCCGCAACGACGGCAACAACACGCAAACCTCTCGTCAATCGCCCATCCCCGCCAATCCGATCGCGATGCGACCCTAGCGGAAGCCATGCACCACGGTCCAGAGCCGTCAGCCTGCCACCGGCGCGATCAACGCCGCACCCGAGGCGCGGTTGGAATTCACCGCCCGGTCCACCCGGTGAAAGGCATAGGTATCCTCGGGCGGCGGGCGCATCAGCAGGGCGGCGCCCTTGCCCGCCTCGCCCAGCCACAAGCCCCAGTCCCCGGGCGCCACGCTGACGGGCATACGGTGGTGGATCTGCGTTACCGGGCCGGTCGCCTCTGTCGTGACGATGGCGCAGGTCGTCAGCCGCTCGCCCTCGCGCTCCCAGTCCTGCCAGACCCCCGCAAAGGCGATCGGCTGGTTGTCGCCGCGATGGATATACCACGGCAGCCGGGCACCGTCGGCGTCCTTGGTCCATTCGTAAAAGCCCGTGGCCGGGACAAGGCAGCGGCGTTCACGGCAAGCGGCACGAAAGGCGGGCTTCTCGGCGATCGTCTCGGCCCGCGCATTTATCAGCAGCGGCCCGCCAGAGGGGGTCTTGTACCAGTGCGGGATGAAACCCCAGCGCATGGCGGCAAGCCGCCTCCCGCCGTCGCCCGCGACCACCACGTGCACCCGGTTCGTGGGACAGACGTTGTAGTTCGGCACCGGCGGCAGGTCGTTCGCAGGCGCAGCCCGGAACAGTTGCGCCATGGCGTCGTCTGGCAGGGTGATCGCGAACCGCCCGCACATGCCTCAGCGCCGCGCGTCGCGCCGCACAAGCGCCAGCCGCGTCTCAAGCAACGACATCTCGGTCACGATCTCGCGCCGACGCGCGCGGTCGCCGGTCTCGACCAGTTCGGCCCGCAGGCGCGACAGTTCGCGCATCACGGCACCCCCCTCTGGCACCGCGCCGTTGTCCTTCAGGATGCGGTTCAGCACCGCGTTCTCGGGGTCGTCGCACGGCGGCAGCGGCTTGCCCGCACCCGGCAGGTTGTCGAACGCGCCCTCGGCCTCTGCCGCGCGAATCTTCTGGTTGATCAGGTCGATCAGCGGATGGTCCATCGCCGCCCCGGAAATGAAAAGCCCCCCGCCAGCATCGCGGCGGGGGGCCCGAAGTGCAAGCAGAGCGGCGATTACTTCGCCGTGATGCGCCCGTCCGTATAGGGCGCGTAGGGCGCGTTCTGGGCGAGGTATTCCGCCGTCACGTCGGCCAGGTCGGGGCCGAAGTCATAGGCGTTCATCGCGTCGCGGAACATGCCATAGCCGTCGCCGCCGTTGCGCACGAAGTTGTTGGACACGACGCCATAGACAGTGTCGGCATCGATCGCCACCCATGCACCGCCCTCCATCACCATGACGTCGGACACACGGCTGCCCGGCTCCTGGCTGACGTCGAAGGTGTATTTCAGCCCCGATACCTGCGGGAAGCGTCCGGCGCCTTCCTCGATCTGGCTAACGCCGTTTTCCAACGCCTCGACAATGGTCGCACCGGTCACCTGGAAGGTGGACAACGTGTTCTGGAACGGCAGCACCGTCAGAACCTCACCCATGGTGACTTCGCCTGAATCGATCGACGCGCGCAGCCCGCCGCCGTTGGTGATGGCGATCTGGATGCCCTGATCGGCCACGCGGTCCAGCATTGCGTCGGTCACGAGGTTGCCCATCGGGCATTCCACCGCGCGGCAGACGCTGCGGTCGCCCTCGATGGCCGCGCTGGCCTCGGCCACCACCATGTTGCGGATCTCGTCCAGCGGCGCCGCCGCCTCGGCGATGCGCGCCGCGACCTCTTCGTTGGCCAGGATCGCCGCGTCGACCAACACCGGGTCGCCGGAGGCCTCGGTCACATTTCCGGCGTCGTCGAAGGTGACGTTCAACTCACCCAGATACTTGCCATAGGCATAGGCTTGCACGATCGCCACACCATTGACCACGGTCGGATAGGGGCCGTCGGCGTTGTCGTCGTTGTTGGCCAGATAGGTGTTGGAGTGTCCGCCCACGATCACGTCCACGCCGGTCGTCTCGGCCGCGACGCGCTGGTCCACCCGGTAGCCCGAATGCGACAAGACGATGATCTTGTTGATTCCCTCGGCGGTCAGACGGTCGACCTCGGCCTGGACGGCGTCAACCGGATCGGTGAAGATGACGTTCGGCCCGGGCGAGGAAAGCTCGTCTGTGTTCTGCGGCGTCAGTCCGATCAGGCCAATCCGATCGCCACCCTGCTCGATGATGACCGACTTGGGCAGCGCCTCGTTCAGAAGATCTTCTCCCGAGAGGTCAGCGTTCGACATCAGCACGGGAAAGTTGACCTCGTCGATGAAGCCGCGCAGCACTTCGGGGCCGTCGTCGAACTCATGGTTGCCCACGGTCATTGCCGTGTAGCCCATGTGGTTCATCATCTCGGCGGCAAGCTTGCCCTTGTAATAGGTGTAGTAAAGCGTTCCCTGAAACTGGTCGCCGCCGTCAACGAGGATCCAGTTGTTGCTGCGCGCCTTGGCCTCGTTGATCGCGGTCATCAGACGTGCCGAACCGCCAAAGCACTTGCCGGCCGCGTCGTCCTCGACCGAGCAGCCGGAATCGAAACGGCTGATCGGTTCGAAACGGGCATGGAAATCGTTGGTGTGCAGGATTGTCAGGCTGTAGTCGGCAGAGGCCGCGCCCGCGCAAAGCGCAAGCGCCGCGACGCCGGTCAGAATTCGAACAGACATCGGATATCCTTCTCGGGTGTTTCTGGGAAAATGGTGACTCGCTGCCGCTGCAAAGTCAAAAGCATTGGTGAAAGGGCGATGACGGAATGGCAATACAAGAATGAAATCCACGCGTGCGTGCCCGTCGCGCCTGCATCGCGCCGCTTGACGCCGCAGCCGCCGCACGGCAAGTCGGGACCATGCTGATCTACAAGATATTCCGCGCCCCCGAGTGGGCCGCCTTCGAGGCCGCGGGCGTGACCGCCGGCGCGCCAATCGACCTGTCGGATGGCTACATCCATTTCTCGACCGCCGAGCAGGCGCCCGAGACCGCGACAAAATACTTCTCGGGCGAATCCGAGCTGGTCGTCGCGGCCTGCGAGAGCGAAGCGCTTGGCGACGACCTGAAGTGGGAGCCGTCGCGCGGTGGGGCGCTGTTTCCGCACCTCTACCGGCGCCTGCGGATGGAGGACGTTGTCAGCCACCAGCGGCTGGTCTCGGACGGCGCAGGCAACATGCTGCCGCCCGGCGGTTTGCCGGAGGCCGGATGACAGGCCACGTCGATCCGGACCGCGCGCAGTTCGAGGCCTTCAAGGCGCTGGATCGCGATACACCGTTGGAAATGCTGAACCTTGTACGGTTCCGCGACCATGCCGCATATCCCGCCGACCATCCGCTTGCCGATACCGGGCTCAGCGGGGCCGAAGCCTATGCCAACTACGGCCGCGACAGCGGGCCGGTCCTTGACCGCGTGGGCGGCTCGATCCTGTGGCGTGGCAGGTTCGAAACGGTTCTGATCGGCCCGTCCGACGAGGCCTGGGACGAGGTGTTCATCGCCCGCTATCCCAGCGCCCACGCCTTTCTGGCCATGGTCACGGATCCGGATTACCGGAACGCTGTCGTGCATCGGCAAGCGGCGGTAGCTACCTCGCGCCTGATCCGCTGCGCGCCCGCCGATGCGGGGGGCCGTTTCGGATGAGCCTGGCTGAAGATGTGGGTCTGCTTGCGCTGCGTCGTCTCGACCCCGAAACGGCGCATGGTCTGGCGCTGAAGGCGCTGCACACCGGGCTTGCGCCTTTGCCCGGCCCCGTGCGCGCACCGCGCCTTGCCGTGCGTCTTGCGGGCCTTGACCTGCCGAACCCGGTCGGACTGGCGGCGGGCTTCGACAAGAACGCCACCGCGCTGGACCCGCTGATGCGCGCGGGCTTCGGCTTTCTGGAAGTCGGCGCCGCCACCCCGCGTCCGCAGCCGGGCAACCCGCGCCCGCGCCTCTTTCGGCTGACAGAGGACCGCGCCGCCATCAACCGGTTCGGCTTCAACAACGACGGGGCCGACGCAATCGCGGCGCGCCTTGCTGCGCGTCCTTCCGGCATCCCCGTGGGCCTGAACCTTGGCGCCAACAAGGACAGCGACGACCGTGCCGCCGATTTCGCCCGCGTTCTTGCCACCTGCGGTCCGCACGCCGACTTCGCGACCGTCAACGTGTCCTCACCCAACACCGAAAAGCTGCGCGACCTGCAAGGCGCAGAGGCCCTGCGCGGCCTGCTGTCCGGCGTGATGGAGGCGCGCGCGGCACTGGCGCGGCCCGTGCCCGTGTTCCTCAAGATCGCGCCCGACCTGACCGACGCCGAGATCGCCGAGATCGCCGCCGTCGCGATGGATGAGGGCGTGCAGGCCATAATCGCCACCAACACGACACTGTCCCGCGACGGATTGCACAGCCCTGCAAGGGATCAGGCCGGCGGCCTGTCCGGCGCGCCGCTTTTTGCCCGCTCGACCCGGGTGCTGGCTCGTCTGGCGGCCGAAACCGGTGGGGCGCTGCCCCTTGTCGGCGTGGGTGGCGTCGGCTCGGCCGAGAACGCCTATGCCAAGATCCGCGCCGGCGCGACGGCGGTGCAGCTTTATACCGCGATGGTCTATCGCGGGCTGTCGCTTGCCCCGCGGATCGCGCAGGGGCTCGACGCGCTGCTTGCGCGCGACGGTTTCGACAGCGTCGCGCAGGCCGTGGGCTCGGACAGAAAGGCTTGGACATGACCGACGTCACCATCTGGCACAATCCGCGCTGCACCAAGTCGCGCCAGACACTGGCGCTGTTGCAGGCGCACGGGGTCGACCCGAAGGTCCGGCTTTACCTGACCGACCCGCCGTCCGAGGCCGAGATACGCACGGCCCTTGCTGCGCTAGACCTGCCCGCCATCGCCGCGATGCGGGTGAAAGAGCCCGAATTCCGCGCCGAGAGCCTGTCAAGGGACAGCCCCCAAGATGCGCTTGTCGCCGCCATGGCCCGCGTGCCCAAGCTGATCGAACGCCCGGTGGTCTTTGCGAACGGCAAGGCCGCGCTGGGCCGCCCGCCAGAGGCGGTGCTGTCGATTCTCTAGGCCATCATGCGGGGCGGTCCGCCTCTGCCTCCAGCGCCGGATAGCGCAGGCCCAGCGTGATGCCCCGCACCACGAAAGACAGCAGATAGGCCAGCCAAAGCCCGTGATTGCCAAGGGGCGGCACCATCACCATCGCGGCCACCGCGTAGACCACGGCCGATACCGCCATCATGTTGCGCATGTCACGGGTGCGGGTGGCGCCGATGAAGATGCCGTCCAGCATCCACGCCGCCACCCCGACGATGGGCGCGGCCACCATGTAGGCAAGGTAGACGCGTGCGGCCTCGCGCACTTCGGGCGCGGTGGTCATCACGTCGATCACCGGCCCGCCCAGCAGCGCGAAACTCAACGCCAGCAGGACGCAGGCCCCCGCGCCCCAGGCCGATGTCAGGATGGCTGCCCGGCGCAGCGCCGCCCGCCGCCGCGCCCCCAGCGCCTGGCCCACCAGCGCCTCGGCGGAAAAGGCGAACCCATCCAGCGCGAAGGCGGTAACCATCAGGAACTGCATCAGGATCTGGTTGGCCGCCAGCGGCACGTCGCCAAAATCGGACCCGAGGAACATGAACGAGATCACGATCGCCTCCAGCAGCAGCGACCGGATAAGGATGTCGGTGTTCACGGTCGCCATGCGCGTCAGCCGCAGCCTGTCGAAGACGCGCGCCCAGTCGCGCCACTCGGGCCGCCGGAACGCATCGCGGCACAGCCACAGCCCCACCGCAAGTCCCGACCATTCCGCGATCACCGTTGCCAGCGCCACGCCCTGCACGCCCCAGCCAAGGCCCAGCACGAACCACAGGTCCAGCGCGATGTTCAGCCCGTTCATCCACAGCTGGATGACCAGAACGCCGCGCGTGCGCTCCAGCGCGATCAGCCAGCCGGTGATGCCGAAGAGCGCGATGGCCGCCGGCGCGGACCAGACGCGCACCGCCATGTAGTCGCGGGCCAGCGCCTCGACCTCGGCCGAGGCCGGCGCCACCCGGAACGCCGCCGCGAACAGCGGCAATTGCAAGGCGATCACAGCCACCCCGGCCGCGCCACCCACCAGCAGCACCCGCGTCAGAAGCGCGGCGACCTCGGCCCGGTCGCCCGCGCCATGCGCCTGTCCGGTCAACCCGGTGGTGCCCATGCGCAGGAATCCGAACATCCAGTAGAAAGCCGACAGGATCACCGCCCCGATCCCCACCGCCCCGATCGGGGCGGCGGCCCCCATCTGGCCCACCACGCCGGTATCCACGGCGCCAAGGATCGGCACCGTGGCATTCGACAACACGATGGGAATGGCGACCTTCAGGACGCGGGCATTGGTCAGCGGCCCGGCCGGTGTGGTGCTCATCCGTCGGCGTCGCGGCGCGGCGGCACCAGGAAATGCCCGGTGGCTTGCGCGTACAGACGGCTGCGGTTGTCCTGCCATGCCTCGACATGGACGCTGGCATAGCGCCGCCCCGACCGGTTCACGCGGGCCCGCGCATAAGCGTCGCGCGGCAAGCCCGAGCGCAGGTAGTCCACGGTGAAATCTATCGTCTTGGGCAAACGGGGCAGCGACCCGTCTTCGATGGCCGCGGCGTCGATCCGGCCCGATTCGATGTCTTCCCAAAGCGACGCCCAGGCCAGTTCGATGATCGCCGTGACTTCAAGGAAGGCCGCCGTCGCCCCGCCGTGCAGCGCGGGCAGCATCGGGTTGCCAATCAGCATGTCACGGAATGGCATGATGGCGGTCAACTCATCGCCGCGCCGGTCGAAATTGATGCCGAGGAACCCGATATAGGGCACGCCGTCGACAAGCGACTTCAGCGCCGCGTCGCGCCGCTGCTTGACCACCTGCACCGGTTCGGGGGGCCTGCGCGCCATCTCTAACGCTCCACCGTGAAGGCGCCGGTCGCGGCGGCAACCGGGTTGTCGCGGTCGTCGTCGGTGGCTGTGGCCCGCACGAAGGCCACAGTGCGGGTGACGTGATAGCACTCTGCCCGCGCCACGATGGTCTGCCCCGGCGTCGCGGGACGCATGTAGTCGATGCGCAGGTCGATGGTGGCCGTGGCCCCGGGGTTGGACGGATGCGCGATCACCGCCGCGCCCGAGCAGGTGTCCATCAGGGCCGACACCGCACCGCCGTGGATCACGCCGGTGTCCGGGTCGCCCACAAGCCGTGCATCGTAGGGCATGTGCAACTCGGCATGGCCCGGCCCCACGGTTTCCAGCCGCATCCCCAACGCGTGGCAATGCGGCAGCGCCTCGATGAACTGCCGTGCGATCCTGGTCTTGTTCTCTGGGTCCATGTGCCCGCCTCCGTCGTCCCCGTTATTCCGGCTGGTCCGATCCGGTGCAAGTGCCAAGCGCGCGCCATCAGGTGACGCAACGTCAAGTTGACGTTTACGTAAACTTCCCTTGCGAAGAATGCGCGCCTGTCACACATCAGGACACGACACAAGACCGCGAGATTGCCATGACCGAGATTCCCCTGACCATCCGCGAGATGTGCGAGTCATTCGATGTTACCCCTCGCACGCTGCGCTTCTACGAATCCAAGGAACTTCTGTTCCCGATCCGCGACGGGCAGAAACGCCTGTTCACGCGGCGCGATCAGGCGCGGCTGAAACTGATCCTGCAAGGCAAGCGCTTCGGCTTCAGCCTTGAAGAGATCCGGCAGCTTCTGGAACTCTACGACATGGGCGACCACCAGCGGACGCAGCTGAAACGCACGTATGCGCTGGGGCTGGAACGCCTGAACAAGATGATCGCACAGCGCGACGAACTCACCGTCGCCGTTGGCGAACTGGAAGCCCAGCTTGACTGGGTCTCGCGCAAGATATCGCAACTCGAACACGCCTCCGCCGCCGAATAGGACCCCCGCGATGCCCGTCTACACCCCCCCCGTCGAGGACATGCAGTACCTGCTTCACGAGGTTCTGAACGTGTCCCAGGCCGATATCCCAGGTTACGACGACCTTGACCGCGACCTCACCGCCGCCATTCTGGGTGAGGCTGGCAAGATCGCGGCAGAGGTGCTTGCCCCGCTCAACCCGGTTGGCGACCGGCAGGGCTGCACGCTTGAAAACGGCGTCGTGCGAACGCCCGATGGCTTCAAGGCCGCCTATGACCAGATGCGAGAGGGCGGCTGGAACGCGCTGGACTGCGACCCCGAATACGGCGGCCAGGGGATGCCCTATCTTCTGGGCAGTGCGGTCGGCGAGATGTTCGTCTCTGCCAACATGGCCTTCAACATGTATCTCGGGCTGACCCACGGCGCGGTCAACACGCTGGCCAGCCATGCCTCGGATGCACAAAAGACCACCTACCTGCCCAACATGATCGAGGGCCGCTGGACCGGCACCATGAACCTGACCGAGCCCCAGTGCGGCACCGACCTGGGCCTGATCCGCACCAGGGCGGAACCGCAGGATGACGGATCCTACCGGATCACCGGCCAGAAGATCTGGATTTCCGCCGGCGAACACGACCTGTCGGACAACATCATCCACCTTGTGCTGGCAAGGATTCCGGGCAGCCCCGAGGGTACCAAGGGCATTTCCCTGTTCATCGTGCCCAAGTTCATGGTGAACGACGACGGCAGCCTCGGCGCGCGCAACGCGGTCAGCTGCGGCGGGCTGGAAGAAAAGATGGGCATTCACGGCAACGCAACCTGCGTGATGAACTATGACGGCGCCACAGGGTATCTGGTCGGAGAACCCAACCAGGGCCTGAAGGCGATGTTCACCATGATGAACGAAGAGCGTCTGGGCGTCGGGCTTCAGGGCCATGCGCAGGGCGTGGTGGCCTACCAGAACGCCGCCGCCTTTGCCCGAGAGCGGCTTCAGGGCCGTGCCGTCACCGGCGCGCAGAACCCCGACGGTCCGGCCGACCCGATCATCGTGCACCCCGATGTGCGCCGGAACCTGATGCACCAGAAAAGCCTTGTCGAAGGTGCCCGCGCCTTCATCTTCTGGGGCGCCATGCTGATCGACCGCGCCCACCGCAACGGCGACGCCGAGGCGGATGCGCTGATCTCGCTGCTGACGCCTGTCACGAAAGGCTTCCTGACCGACATGGGCTTTGAGACCACGGTGCTGGCGCAGCAGACGCTGGGCGGGTCCGGCTTTACCCGGGAATGGGGTCTGGAACAGTTCGTTCGCGACGCCCGCATCACCATGATCTACGAGGGCACCAACGGCGTCCAGTCGCTGGACCTCGTGGGGCGCAAGCTGGCCTCGAACGGCGGCAAGCCGGTCATGGCCTTCTTCGACATCGTCAAGGGCTTCATCAGGGACAACGAGGGCGTCGAAGGTCTGAAAGAGCCCTTCCTCGACCCGTTGAAGGCAGCATCCAAGGACCTTCAGGCGGCGACCATGTACTTCATGGAACGTGGCATGAAATCGCCCGACGACGCGCTTGCTGGCAGCTATGACTTCATGCACCTCTTCGGGCATGTCTGCCTTGCGCTGATGTGGGCGAAGATGGCCCGCGCCAGCCTCGTCGCGCTGGAACAGGGGACCGCCGACCCGGCGTTCCATCGCAACAAGCTTGTCACGGGGGGCTACTACATGGCCCGTCACCTGCCAGCGACGGCCATGCACCTGACCCGCATCCGGTCCGGAGCACAGACCGTTATGGAACTGGAGGCAGAGGCCTTCTAGAGTGCCGCCCGAGGAGGAGAGATGCCCAAACGCTTTCGCCTGACACGCCGCTTCCCCGTCGCCATGACAGAGGACGGCTATCGCCGCCTGCGCCGCTTCGCGGCAGAGGCGGGACTGGACGAAGGCGAAGCGCTGTCGTTTCTCTTCGAGCACTTCGACAGCGTCACCGATGCCGAGACGCTGGGCCATCGCCTGCGGCAGTTCAACGGCGAACTCGACGCGCGAAAACGATAAGGGGAGGAGACCCATGGACGCGACTGCACCCGCCGACTGGCGCACCGACGAGCACAACATGCTTGCGGACATGACGCGCAAGTTCATCACCGAGGAATGGGCCCCCCAGTTCGACCGCTGGCGCGAACAGGGCCAGATGGACCGCGACACCTGGAACGCGGCTGGTGCGCTGGGGCTTCTGTTGCCCTCGATCCCGGAACAATACGGCGGCGCCGGTGGCGACTTTGGCCACGAAGCGGTGATCGCGATGGAAAGCGCCCGCGCCAACCTCGCCGCCTGGGGCCACCCGATTCATTCCGGCATCGTGGCGCATTACATCCTCGCCTACGGCACCGAGGACCAGAAATCGCGCTGGCTGCCAAAAATGGCGTCCGGAGAGATGGTGGGCGCGCTGGCCATGTCGGAACCCGGCGCCGGATCGGACGTGCAGGGGCTGAAGACCCGCGCGACGCGCGATGGCAACGTCTATCGCGTGACAGGCCAGAAGATCTTCATCACCAACGGCCAGCACGCCGACCTGATCGTGGTGGCCGCCAAGACCGATCCCTCGGCCGGGGCGCGCGGCACCTCGCTTGTGGTGGTGGAAACCCAGGGGGCAGAGGGCTTCGCCCGCGGCCGCAACCTCGACAAGATCGGGATGCACGCCTCGGACACGTCCGAGCTGTTCTTCGACAATGTGCCCGTGCCGCCGGAAAACATCCTCGGCGGCGAGGAAGGCCGCGGCTTCTACCAGATGATGGAACAGCTGCCGCAGGAGCGCCTGCTGATCGCCTGCGGCGCGGTCGGCGCGATGCAGGGCGCGGTGGAACGCACCATCGCCTACTGCCAGGAGCGCCAGGCCTTCGGCGGCCCGCTGATGCAGTTCCAGAACACCCGCTTCACCCTGGCCGAATGCAAGACCAAGCTGACCGTGGCAGGGGCCTTCCTGAACGAGTGCATCGCGCTGCATCTTCAGGGACGGCTCGACGTGGAGAAGGCCGCGATGGCCAAGTACTGGACCACCGACACCCAGGGCGAAGTGCTGGACGCCTGCCTGCAGATGCACGGCGGCTATGGCTACATGCAGGAATACGCGATCGGCCAGATGTGGGCCGACGCACGGGTGCAACGCATCTACGGCGGCACGAACGAGATCATGAAGGAGCTGATCGCCCGCGGTTTTGCAGGGGGCAAGGGATGAGCGCAGCGCGCCATCCGGGTTTCGCCGCGCCTGCGGCGCGCCGACCCGTGCGCGGCTGCGCCGCGCGCCTTCGGCGAGAGTATTTCGGGCAAGAAGAAGCCAGGGGCGGTCCGCCCCGCCGCGGCGCTCGACCCGAGTGCGTCCGGGTGCTGGCACGGCGGCGGGGCTTCTCCTTGCACGGTCATCGGCTCTCCAGCCTGTACCGTGCCACCGATCATGGCCCGTCAAGGTTAACGGGCGGTTACCTTTGCAGGTCCGCTTCTGCTTCTTCTTGCTTCAAATACTCAAATCCGCGGCCCGCCAGGGACGCAGCATCGGGAGAAGGCGCATGACCATCCAGCTTCACTGCTTCGGCGAATCCGGCAATGCCTACAAGGCGGCGCTTGCGCTCCAGCTTTCCGGGCTCGACTGGGAACCCGTCTTTGTCGACTTCTTCAACGGCGCGACGCGCACAGCGGACTACCGCGCCGGGGTCAACGAGATGGGCGAGGCGCCCGTCATGGTCGACGGCGACACGCGGCTGACCCAGTCGGGTGTCATACAGCAGTACGTCACCGACAAGACCGGCAAGTTTGGCGGCGCCCCCGAGGACCGTTACGAGGTGCTGCGCTGGGTGCTGTGGGACAATCACAAGCTGTCCAGCCAGGCCGGGATGACACGCTTCCTGATGAACTTCCTGCCCGCAGACAAGCGCCCGGCCGAGGTGATCGGCTTCATGCAGGGGCGGCTCAAGGCCGCCTACCAGGTGCTCGACGGGCACCTCGCGGGGCGCGACTGGATCGTGGGCGACGGCGTGACCAATGCCGACCTGTCCTGCTGCGGCTATCTCTATTACCCCGAACCCTTCGGCTTCGACCGCGCCGACTGGCCCAATATCGACGCCTGGCTGACGCGCCTGTCGGCGCTGCCGGGCTGGAAGCACCCCTACGACCTGATGCCCGGCAACCCCGCCGACCGGGCCTGACACGGAAAGGCCACAGGATGACCGACGCCTATATCTACGACGCTGTCCGTACCCCGCGCGGCAAGGGCCGCAAGGACGGCAGCCTGCACGAGGTGACAGCGCTGCGCCTGTCGGCGCTGACGCTGAACGCGCTGAAGGACCGCAACGGGCTGGACGGGCACGCGGTCGAGGACGTGATCTGGGGCAACGTCACCCAGGTGGGCGAGCAGGGCGGCTGCCTGGCGCGCACCGCCGTGCTGGCCTCCGACCTCGACGAGCGCATTCCCGGCGTGTCGATCAACCGTTTCTGCGCCTCGGGGCTCGAGGCGGTGAACATGGCCGCCAACCAGGTGCGCGGCGGGGCCGGGCAGGCCTTCATCGCCGGCGGGGTCGAGATGATGGGCCGCGTGCCCATGGGCTCTGACGGGGCGGCAATCGCCGTCGATCCGACCGTGGCGATGAAACGCTATTTCGTGCCGCAGGGCATCTCGGCCGACATCATCGCGACCGAGTACGGATTTACCCGCGACGACGCCGACGCCTATGCCGTCGAAAGCCAGGCCCGCGCCGCCGCCGCCTGGGCCGACCGGCGGTTCGAACGCTCGGTGATCCCGGTGCGCGACCAGAACGGGCTGACCGTGCTCGACCATGACGAGTACATGCGCCCGGGCACCGACATGCAGTCGCTGGGTGCGCTGAAGCCGTCCTTCAAGGAGATGGGAGAGGTCATGCCGGGCTTCGACGCCGTGGCGCTGATGAAATACCCGCATCTGGAGCGGATCGAGCACATCCACCATGCCGGCAATTCCAGCGGCATCGTCGATGGTGCCGCGGCCGTCCTGATCGGCACGAAGGAATTCGGCGAGGCCCGCGGCCTTAAGCCACGCGCGCGCGTCCGCGCCACCTCACGCGTGGGCACCGATCCGACGATCATGCTGACGGGCCCCGTACCCGCGACGGAACGCGTGCTGGCCGCCGCGGGCATGAAGATCGGCGACCTCGACCTTTTCGAGGTGAACGAGGCCTTCGCCTCGGTCGTGCTGCGCTTTCTTCAGGCGTTCGAGGTCGACCGCGCCAAGGTGAACGTCAATGGCGGGTCCATAGCCATGGGCCATCCTCTGGGCGCGACAGGGGCGATCATCCTTGGCACGCTGCTCGACGAGATGGAGCGGTCGGACCACGCAACCGGGCTGGCGACGCTGTGCATCGGGTCGGGCATGGGCGCGGCAACGATCATCGAGAGGGTGTAACGGCCATGGAAGACGCGCGCGCGATCTACCAGACGAACCTCGACCGGGTGTCGCTGGCGGTCTGGACGCGGAACCTGCCGATGCTGCTGCGCCATCTGGCGGTGCCCAACCGGATGACCACGATCGACACAGAGATCGTGCTGGGCTCGCCCGAAGAGGTCGAGATCACGATGAACGACCTGCGCGATCACCTGGAACGGACCGGCGCGGAATGGTACGAAAGGCGCTGCCTGAAGGCCGGTTTCGTTCCCGTCAATTCCGCCATGATCGTCGGCCAGCACATCACGATCATCCGCAAGGACGGCCAGCCACTTGTCGAGCCTTACCTCAGCCACATGACGCTGATGCGGATCGACGGGCGCTGGCAGGCGACGTCCTGCGACACCGACGCCCACAACGACAACCTGAATGTCATCGCCCGGGACATGGCCGAAGGCCAGCGGCGCGAACATCAGGCGCGCAGCAAGGCGGCCGATGCGCCGCGCCCTTCGGACGGCGCGCGAAAGGATGCACGCTGATGCGGGTCCGGTTCGAAACCGGCGCGCTGCGCCGGACGGGGGCGCGGGCATGACCGCCCGCGACGGCGGCTGCGCCTGTCGCGCGGTCCGGTTCCGGGCCGAGGGCGAACCGCGCTTCGCCTTCGTCTGCCACTGTGGCGCCTGCCGCCGCAAGACCGGCACGGGACATGCCGCCAGCGCGGCCTATCCCCGCGACGCGGTCACGATAACCGGCACGGCGCGGGTCTATCCGCGGCCCGCCCCTGCCGGCCATGCCGTCGACCAGGCCTTCTGCGGCACCTGCGGGTCGCCGCTCTGGAACACCACGCCGCGCGCCGAGACGCTCATCATGCTCGATCTCGGTGCCTTCGACGATCCATCCGGGCTGAACCCCGCCCGCGTCTTCCACCCGGAAGACGCTTTGCCATGGGACCGGCAGCCCTGGAACGACTATCCCCAAGGAGACGCGACATGAGCGATTTCAGCTATTCCGTCGACGCCGACGGCGTCGCCACCATCACCTGGGACCTGCCCGGGAAATCCATGAACGTGATGAGCTTTGACGGCTTTCGCCAGCTGGACGGCATGATCGACGACGCACTCGGCGACGCAGAGGTCAAGGGCGTGATCATCACCTCGGCCAAGGACAGCTTTGCCGCCGGAATGGACCTGAACGTGCTGGCGCGGATGCGGGACGACGCCGGCGACACGCCCGCCCGGGGGCTTTTCGACGGGCTGATGTCTGTCCATGGCATCCTGCGCAAGATCGAGCGCGCGGGCATGGACGACCGCAACAAGGGCGGCAAGCCCATTGTCGCCGCCCTGCCCGGCACGGCGCTTGGCATCGGCTATGAAATCGCGCTGGCCTGCCACCGGATCATCTGCGCCGACAACCCCAAGGCCAGGATCGGCCTGCCCGAAATCCTTGTCGGCCTGTTCCCCGGGTCGGGCGGCACCACCCGTCTTGTGCGCAAGCTGGGCGCGATGGCCGCCGCGCCCTACCTGCTGGAAGGCAAGACGCTCGACCCCGCGCGGGCAAGGGCCGCGGGCCTGATCGACGAGGTCGCCGCCGATCCCGTCGCCGCCGCCAAGGCGTGGATCGCCGGGGCCACTGACGCCGACCTTGTCAAACCCTGGGACCAGAAGGGCGAGAAGATCCCCGGCGGCGCGCCCTATCACCCGGCAGGCTACATGACCTTCGTCGGCGCCAACGCCATGGTCCACGGCAAGACCAAGGGCGTCTACCCGGCGGCCAAGGCCCTTCTTTCGGCGGTCTACGAGGGCGCGCTCGTGCCCTTCGACGCCGCCATCCGGATCGAGGCGCGCTGGTTCACCCATGTGCTGCTGGACCCGACGTCCTCGGCCATGATCCGATCGCTCTTCGTCAACAAGGAAGCGCTGGAAAAAGGCGCGAACCGCCCCGCGGTGCCGGACCAGAAGGTTGCCAAGGTGGGCATCCTCGGCGCAGGCATGATGGGCGCCGGCATCGCCTATGTCAGCGCCAATGCCGGGATCGAGGTCGTGCTGATCGATCAGGCGCAGGACGCCGCCGACCGCGGCAAGGCCTATTCCGAGTTGCTTCTGGACAAGGGCATCCAGCGCAAGAAGGTCACGCCCGAGAAGAAGGATCAGGTGCTGGCCCGCATCACCGCGACCACCGACTATGCCGCGCTGGCGGGCTGTGACCTGATCGTCGAGGCCGTGTTCGAGGACCCCCGCGTCAAGGCCGACGTCACCAAGCGCGCCGAGGCCGCGATCCCGCAGGACTGCGTCTTCGCCACCAACACCTCGACCCTGCCGATCACCGATCTTGCCCGCGCCTCGGCCCGGCCCGACCAGTTCATCGGCATCCATTTCTTCAGCCCGGTCGACAAGATGCTGCTGGTCGAGATCATAAAGGGCGGACAGACCGGCGACCGCGCCGTGGCCAAGGCGCTCGATTTCGTGCGCCAGATCCGCAAGACGCCCATCGTGGTCAACGACGCGCGCTTTTTCTACGCGAACCGCTGCATCATCCCCTACATCAACGAGGGCATCCGCATGGTGGGCGAGGGCATGCGCCCCGCGCTGGTGGAAAACGCCGCCAAGCTGGTGGGGATGCCACTGGGGCCGCTGCAACTGGTCGACGAGACCTCGATCGACCTCGGCGTCAAGATCGCCAAGGCCACCAAGGCGGCGATGGGCGCCGACTATCCCGATGACGCGGTGGACACAGTTCTGTTCTGGATGGCCGATCAGGGCCGCATGGGGCGCAAGTCGAAATCGGGCTTCTACGCCTATGACGACGCGGGCAAGCGCACCGGGCTCTGGGACGGGCTAACCGCGCAATACCCCCCCGCCGCCGACCAGCCCGAGGTGACAGAGGTCCAGCACCGCCTGCTCTTCGCGCAGGTGCTGGAAGCCGTGCGCGCGCTGGAGGCGGGCGTGCTGACCGACATCCGCGAAGGCGACGTGGGTGCGATCCTTGGCTGGGGCTTCGCGCCCTGGTCGGGCGGGCCGTTCAGCTGGCTCGACCGCATCGGCGCGGCAGAGGCCGTGCGCCTGTGTGACGACCTTGCCGCGCGCCATGGCGAACGCTTCGCGGCGCCCGAGCTGTTGCGGGATATGGCCGCCAAGGGCGAAAGCTTCTACGCCCGCTTTGCCCCCGCGGCCCGCGCCGCCTGACAGGCACCGGCGGGCCCCGCCAAGGGCCCGCCCGCTTCAGCCGTAATGCGCCACAGGCGTGCCGGCCAGCGCCGACATGTTCAGAAGCCCGCGCGCCGTGATCGAGGGCGTCACGATATGGGCGCGGTTGCCCATGCCCATCAGGATCGGCCCCACCTCCAGCCCGCGGGCCTTCATCTTCAGGATATTGCGCACGCCAGAGGCCGCGTCGGTGTTGGGAAAGACCAGAACGTTGGCCGCCCCGGCGAGGCGCGAATTGGGAAAGACCCGCGCCCGCAACTCGGGGTCCAAGGCCGCATCTGCGTGCATCTCGCCCTCGTAGGCAAAATCGCGCGGCGCGCTGTCAAGGATCGCCAGCGCGCCCCGCATCCGCCGCCCGGTGTCGCAATCGAGGTTCCCGAACTGCGAATGCGAACACAGCGCGATCTGCGGCAGGACGCCAAACCGGCGCACATGCCGCGCCGCGCCGATCACCGTTTCGGCGATCTGCTCGGGCGTCGGCTCTGCATGTACCTGCGTGTCGGTCACGAACAGCGGCCCGTCTTCCAGGATCATCAGGCTCAGCGCGCCGATGGGATGCAGCCGCTCGGTGCCCAGCACCTGGTTGACGTAGTTGAGGTGCCACAGGAACTGCCCGAATGTCCCGCAGATCAGGCTGTCGGCCTCGCCGCGATGCACCATCACCGCACCGATGGCCGTGGTGTTGGTGCGCATGATCGCGCGGGCAAGGTCCGGGGTGACGCCGCGGCGTTCCATCAGGGCGTGATAGGTCGTCCAGTAGTCGCGGTAGCGCGGGTCGTTCTCGGGGTTCACCAGCTCGAAATCCTTGCCCGGCCGGATCGGCAGGCCCGCGCGCTCGGCGCGCTGCTCCACCACGTCCGGGCGGCCGATCAGGATCGGGATATCCGTGGTCTCCTCGATCATCGCGTTGGCGGCCCGCAGCACACGCTCGTCCTCGCCTTCGGCAAAGACAATGCGCCGGTTCGCCGTCGCCGCGGCCTCGAAAACCGGCCGCATGATGAGCGCCGAGCGAAAGACCGACCCGTCAAGCCGGGTCTTGTAGGCGGCCAGATCCTCGATCGGGCGCGTGGCCACGCCCGAGTCCATCGCCGCGCGCGCCACCGCGCTGGCGACAACGCCCATCAGTCTGGGATCGAACGGCTTCGGGATCAGGTAGTCGGCACCAAAGGCCAGTTGCTCGCCCTGATAGGCGGCGGCGGCCTCTGCGCTGGTGGTGGCGCGGGCCAGCGCAGCGATCCCCTCGATACAGGCGATCTGCATGGCGTCGTTGATCTCGGTCGCGCCCACGTCCAGCGCCCCGCGAAAGATGAACGGAAAGCACAGAACGTTGTTGACCTGGTTGGGATAGTCCGACCTGCCCGTCGCGATGATCGCTCCCGGTGCCGCCTCTCGCGCGACGTCGGGCATGATCTCGGGTTCGGGGTTGGCCAGCGCAAAGACGATCGGGCGATCCGCCATGGCCCCTACCATCTCGGGCGTCAGCACACGCGGTCCCGACAGGCCAAGAAAAAGGTCCGCCCCCTCGATCACCTCGGCCAGCCCGCGCGGCCCGCCGGGCTGGGCGTATTCGGCCTTTTGCGGGGTCATGTCCTCGGCACGGCCCTCGTGCACCAGCCCGTGCAGGTCGCACAGCCAGACGTTCTCGCGCCGCACACCCAGCTTCAGCAGCATGTTCAGGCAGGCGATCCCCGCCGCGCCACCGCCGGTGGACACCACCTTTATGTCCTCGAACCGCTTGCCCGCCACGCGCAGGGCATTCATCGCCGCCGCGCCCACCACGATCGCCGTGCCGTGCTGGTCATCGTGGAACACCGGGATGTTCATCCGTTCGCGGCACAGCTTCTCGACAATGAAGCAATCCGGCGCCTTGATGTCTTCCAGGTTGATCGCACCGAAGGACGGCTCCAGCGCGCAGACGATGTCGGCCAGCCGTTCGGGATCGGATTCGTTCAGCTCGATGTCGAAGCAGTCGATGTTGGCGAACTTCTTGAAAAGAACCGCCTTGCCTTCCATCACCGGCTTGGACGCCAGCGCCCCTATATTACCCAGCCCCAGCACCGCCGTGCCGTTGGTGACCACCGCCACAAGGTTGCCGCGCGCGGTGTATCGGCTGGCGGCGGCCGGGTCGGCCGTGATGGCGTTGCAGGCCTCGGCCACTCCGGGCGAATAGGCCAGCGCCAGATCGCGGCCGTTGGCCAGAGGCTTTGTCGCGCGCACCTCCAGCTTCCCCGGCTTGGGGAAGGCATGATAGTCGAGCGCGGTTTGCCTGAACACGTCCTGACGCTGATCCGACACTGGACGATCCTCCGTTCCTGAGTTTTGTTTAGCGTTAAACTATTTCTCTGGCGGCTGGAACAGGCTTCTCCGCCGCACCGGCGGCGCTCGGGTGCATCCGGCCGCACACGGGCCGCACATGGGCCGCTCCGGGGACTTGCATCGGCGCGCGCACCGCCGCACTCTTGCCGGACAACGCAAGAGGATATCGCTGGATGTCGCTTATGGATGCGGCCCGCGCGGTGCGGGACAACGCCTATGCGCCCTACTCGGGCTTCAACGTGGGCGCGGCGCTGCGCACGGACAAGGGCACGGTCTTTCTCGGTTGCAACGTCGAAAACGCCGCCTACCCCGAAGGCACCTGCGCCGAGGCGGGCGCCATCGCCGCCATGTGTGCGGCCGGGGAACGCACCATTTCCGAGGTTGCGGTTATCGCCGAAAGCCCGATGCCCGTGCCGCCCTGCGGCGGTTGCCGGCAGAAAATCGCCGAATTCGCCGCCCCCGATGTGGTGGTCACGCTGGGCACCACCGATGGCGCGACCCTGCGCATGACCGTGGCCGAACTTCTGCCGGGCGCGTTCACGCCGGCGCACATGGCGGACGGCTGAGCATGGATGCCCGAAGCGTCATCGCCAAACTCCGCCGGGGCGAACCACTCGCGAACGAGGAGTTGTCGTGGTTCGCTGCCGGGCTGGCCGATGGCACGGTCGGCGACGCGCAGGCCGGGGCCTTTGCCATGGCCGTCTGCCTTCAGGGCCTGTCAGAGGACGGGCGCGTCGCGCTGACCCTTGCCATGCGCGACAGCGGCGACGTCCTGAAATGGGATCTGCCCGGCCCGGTGATCGACAAGCATTCCACCGGCGGCATCGGTGATTGCGTGTCGCTGGTGCTGGCGCCCGCGCTGGCCGCGCTGGGGGCCTATGTCCCGATGATCTCGGGGCGCGGGCTGGGACACACCGGCGGCACGCTCGACAAGCTCGAAGCGATCCCGGGCCTGACGACAGAGGTGGACGAGGACCGCCTGCGCCACATCGTGGCCGACTGCGGCGCCGCCATCGTTTCGGCCAGCGCGCGCATCGCCCCGGCCGACAGGCGCCTGTACGCCGTGCGCGACATCACCTCGACCGTCGAAAGCATCGACCTGATCACCGCCTCCATCCTGTCCAAGAAGCTGGCCGCGGGGCTTCAGGCACTGGTGCTCGACGTCAAGGTCGGCTCTGGCGCCTTCATGCAGACCATGGCAGAGGCCGAGGCGCTGGCAGAGGCGCTTGTCGCAACCGCCAACGGCGCGGGCTGCGCCACCACCGCGCTTATCACCGACATGAACCAGCCGGTCGCCCCCGCTGCGGGCAACGCGCTGGAAGTCATGGAAGTGATGCTCGCCCTGACAGAGGGCGACGTGGAATCGACCCTGTGCGACCTGACTGCCGATCTCGGCGGGGAACTCCTGCGCCTTGCCGGCATGGCCGAGGACCGCCGCGAAGGCGCGGGTATGATCCTGGATACCCTTCAAACCGGCGCGGCCGCCGAACGCTTTGGGCGGATGGTGGCCGCTCTGGGCGGCCCGGCCGATTTCGTCGATCGCTGGCGCGACAGGCTTCCCGCCGCGCCGGTGGTGCGCGACGTGCTGGCCGACCGGCGCGGCTTTGTCACCACGATTGACGGGCGCGCGCTGGGAGAGGCCGTGGTGCGGCTGGGTGGCGGGCGGCTGGTAGCCGGTCAGCGGATCGACCCGTCCGTCGGCCTGTCTGACCTTGCCGCGCTGGGGGACGAGGTCGCCCCCGGCGACCGGATCGCGCGCATCCACGCCGCAAACGAGGACGCCGCCGACGCCGCCAGCACAGCCGTTGCCGCCGCATACGCCATCGGCGTCGAGTTTCCCGACCTGCCGCCCGTCACCTACCGGAGCGTGCCCTGATGCCGCGCGCCTTCCTTGTGGTGCTCGATTCCGTGGGCTGCGGCGGCGCGCCGGATGCCGCAGCCTTCGGCGACACGGGCGCCAATACCCTTGGCCATATCGCCGCCGAATGCGCGGCGGGCCGGGCCGAGGACGGGCGCAGCGGGCCGCTTCAACTGCCCAACCTAGATGCGCTGGGTCTGGGCGCGGCGGTGCGGCTTGCCTCTGGCACGCCGCCGCCTGGGCTGAATGCCCCGCCCGCCGGCCTCTGGGGCGCGGCGACAGAAGTGTCGCGCGGCAAGGACACGCCTTCCGGGCACTGGGAACTGGCGGGCGTGCCCGTGCCCTGGGACTGGCACTATTTCCCCGATACCGAGCCCGTCTTTCCCGACGACCTGGTGGCACAGGTCTGCCGCCTGGCCGGGACCGGCGGCATTCTTGGCAATCGCCACGCCTCGGGCACCGTCATCATCGCCGAAGAGGGTGCCCGCCACATCGAAACGGGCTGGCCGATCTGCTACACCTCCGCCGACAGCGTCTTCCAGATAGCCGCGCACGAGGATCACTTCGGCCTCGACCGTCTGCTGATGCTTTGCCGCGATCTTGCGCCCGTGCTGCACGCCATGAAGGTGGGCCGCGTGATCGCCCGGCCCTTTGTGGGCACGCCCGAAACCGGTTTCTCGCGCACCACGAACCGCCATGACTATGCCATCGCACCGCCGGAACCGACGCTGTGCGACTGGGTACAGGACGCAGGGCGCACTGTGCATGCCGTGGGCAAGATCGGCGACATCTTTTCCATGCAGGGCATCGACGACGTGGTGAAGGGCACCGACGATCAGCTTTTCGAACAGCTCGTCCGGCTGGGCGCCGAGGCCGCCGACGGCACGCTGACCTTTGCCAATTTCGTCGAGTTCGACAGCCTTTACGGCCACCGCCGTGATGTCGCGGGATACGCCCGCGCGCTGGAATGGTTCGACGCGGCGCTGCCGCGGTTTCTCGATCGACTTGGTCCCGGAGACCTTGCGATCTTTACCGCCGATCACGGCAATGATCCCACATGGGCAGGCACCGACCACACGCGCGAACGGGTGCCGGTGCTGGGCCATGGGGTCGGCGCGCGCGCCATCGGCCATGTGGCCTTTGCCGATGTGGCGGCCAGCATCGCGGCGCTCCTCGGCGTGCCAGCCGCCCGTCCCGGAAGGAGTTTTCTGTGAGTCTCGCTGTTCCGAAGGTCGAGTTGCACCTTCACCTCGAAGGCGCCACCCCGCCCGAGGTCATCCGCTCCATCGCCGGTAGAAAGCACGTCGATCTGGGCCCGATCTTTGACGATCACGGGGCCTATACCTTCACCGATTTTCCCGATTTCCTGCGCGTCTACGAACAGGCAACGACAGTGCTGCAAACGCCCGAGGACTTCGCCCTCGTCACGCGTGCCGTGCTGGAGGAATGCGTCGCAAACGGCGTGATCTATACAGAGATGTTCCTGTCGCCCGACTTCTGCGGCGGCGGCGATCTCGGTGCCTGGCGCGATTACCTCTCCGCGATTCAAGAGGCCGCGGCAGAGGCCGAACGCGCGCACGGGATCGTCATGCGCGGCATCATCACCTGCATCCGGCACTTCGGCCCGGACCGTGCAAGGCCCATCGCCCGCTGCGCGGCAGAGACGGCGGGCGATTTCATCGTGGGCTTCGGCATCGCCGGGAACGAGAACGTCTGCGCGCCCCGCGATTTCGCCTACAGCTTCGACATGGCGCGCGAGGCGGGCCTCGGCCTGACCGCGCACGCCGGCGAATGGGCGGGCCCGCAATCGATCCGCGACGCCCTGACCGACCTCGGCGTCAGCCGCATTGGCCATGGCGTGCGCGCCGTCGAGGACCCGGCGCTTGTCGACCACCTTGCCGAAACCGGCGTGGTGCTGGAGGTCTGCCCGGGGTCCAACATCGCGCTGGGGCTCTACGCAGACTGGCCTCAGCACCCGATCGAACGCTTGCGCGCCGCCGGGGCAAAGGTGACCGTCTCTACCGACGATCCGCCCTTCTTCCACACCACCATGGCCTGGGAGTACAAGCGCCTCGCCGACGCCTTCGGCTGGGACGAAGGCACGTTCCGCGACATCAACCGCGTTGCGGCCGAGGCCGCCTTCTGCGATGCCGCCACGCGGGACAGGATACTCAAGCAACTGGAGAACGCCGCATGACCGGGCATGTCACCGTCGTCGATCACCCGCTGGTCCAGCACAAGCTGACGCTGATGCGCGAAACCGAGACTTCGACAGCGGTGTTCCGCCAGCTTCTGCGAGAGATAAGCCAGCTTCTGGCATACGAGATCACGCGCGAACTGGACATGACCACGCGGCGCATCGAAACCCCGCTCTGCCCGATGGACGCACCGGTGCTGGCGGGCAAGAAGCTGGCGCTGATCTCGATCCTGCGGGCAGGCAACGGCCTGCTGGACGGGGTGCTCGAACTGATTCCCTCTGCACGTGTGGGCTTTGTCGGCCTGTACCGGGACGAAGAGACGCTTCAGCCCGTGCAATACTACTTCAAGGTGCCAGAGGAGCTGGAAGACCGGCTGGTCATCGCCCTCGACCCCATGCTCGCCACAGGCAACTCCTCTGCCGCCGCCGTGGACCTTCTGAAGAAATCCGGCGCCACCAATATCCGCTTCATGTGCCTGCTGGCGGCGCCCGAAGGGATCGAGACGATGCGGCAGGCCCATCCCGATGTCCCGATCGTGACCGCCTCGATCGACGAGCGCCTGAACGAGAAGGGCTATATCGTTCCCGGACTGGGCGACGCGGGCGACCGCATGTTCGGCACGAAATAGGGCGGCGGCCCTTTACCCATTGGGGAATCTCGGGCAAACTCCCACGACATATTGTGTGGGGGCACAGATGCACCAGATTCGACTGAGCGTTGTCCTGATCGCCGCGATGGCCGCAGGCGCAGGGGCTGCCGACGCCCAGAACCTTCGGAACGCGGACGAACCGGCAGAATTTCCGCCCGAAAGCTTCACCGGGCGGCAATACGTCGACAGCCGTGGCTGTGTCTATATTCGCGCAGGTTTTGACGGCGCCGTCACCTGGGTGCCGCGCGTGGACCGCGGCCGCAACGTGGTCTGCGGCTTCCAGCCGACCCAGACCGGGCCGCGCACCGTGCCCACGGTCGCCGATGCCCCGGTAACGACGCCTGCGCCCGTGCCACGTACCGTCGTGGCTGCCCCGGCGCCCGTGCCCGCACCTGCCCCCATTGTGACCGCGCCCCCGCCGACCGCCACGACGACCGCCACCGTGCGCGTCGTTCCCCGCGCGGGCAGCACCGCCACCACCACGGTCTGCCCCGGCGTTTCGGGCGTAAGCGCGGCGTACATGCAGCCCTCGAACGGGCTGCCGGTGCGGTGCGGCCCACAGGCCGAAAGCCCCTATGGCCGAAGCAATCCCGGCTCCGGCAGCATCGAAGACCTGTCACCACCACCGGGCTACCGCACCGTTGACTTCGGCGATGACCGGCTGAATCCCGATCGCGGCGTCCAGACGCTGGACGGCTGGACACAGATGAGCCTCGTATGGACCCAGACAGTGCCGCGCCGGCTGATCGACGTGTCCACGGGACAGGACGTGACGGGAAAGTATCCGACGCTGCAATACCCCTTCACTACCCTCCAGCAGCAGCGCATCGCCGCCGAAACCGGCGCGCCGGTGAAGCTGGTACTGCCCAACGGGGACGTCGCCCGGGCCGTTGTGGTCAGCGGCCCCGCGCCCACCGTTACCGAAACCCGGATCTCCACCAAATCGGTCGAACCCGGCAGCGCGGCGCCGGCCTCGTCGCCCTTCGTGCAGGCCGGGCGCTATACTGATGACGCCGCGGCGCGCGCGGCCGTGCTGCGCCTGCAACAGGCAGGTCTGCCGGTGAAGATCGGAAAGGGCACGTCGAACGGCAAGCCATTCCAGATCGTGGTGGCGGGCCCCTACACAACCGAAGCCGCGCTTCAGGCCGGCCTGAGCGCCGTTCGCGCGCTGGGCTTCAGCGACGCGCGTCCCCGCGACTGACGGGGGCACCCTGTCTCAGGTGTCACAGATGCCCTGAAGGCTGATCCATTCGCCGTCGCTCATCAGCGGCTGTGCCTCTGCTGGCAGGCCGGGATCGGCCTCTATCAGGCCAATCGTCGCCTCGCCGCTGGGATCCAGCGCGTAGGCATACGGCGACGACGGCACCCCCGCCACGGCGAAGCGGCGCAGAAGTGCCTCGTCGGGCACCGGCTGGTCAGGGGCGGCGAGCAAAGTTTCGGCATGGGCCGTCAGCGTGGCATCGGGGATATCGCCGGTTGTCAGCAGGCGAAACGCCGTCCACGGACCCGCGTCCCGCAAGAGCCGCTCCATCGGGTGTGACATCTGGCTGCGCACGCCTTCTGCCAGCACGTAACCCGCCAGCGCCGCCGGATCGTCCGACCGTTCCACCAGCGCGCGGTGAATCACCACGATCCCGCCCGGAAGCTCCACGGTCCGCCGCACGCCTTCGCGCACCACGACGAACCGGCCCGTCGCATCGGGCCCCCGCAGCCGGTCGTGCAGCACGTCCAGCGCCCGCGTGCCCAGCGTCGTGCGGCACGGCACGCCCGCCACCCGCCGCAGGTCGGTCAGCAGGCGTTCGCCGATCTCTGTCCGCTTGGCCTCGGGCGCCATCACCGCGGCATTGCGGATCAGCGCATCCGGCAGCCAGAACACCCCGGCCGCAAGCACTGCCCCCAGCGCCGCCAGAGTCAGCACCAGCCGCAAGCGTCCGGGGTGCGGCCGGCTGCGTTCGACCGCGCGCCGCACCGTCTCGATCGCCTCGACCATCGTCGGGTCCTCGATCTCCAGCGTGTCCGTCGCATCCGCGCCGGGACCATAAAGCGCCGGCGTCTCGTCGGGGTTCAGCCGCTCGATCGCTGCCAGCGACCAGTGGGTCAGCGGCCTCTCGGCAGTATCCGACACCACCAGCGTGGCATCGCCAAAAGACACGATCACGTCACGGCGCTGCGCATCAGGATCAACGCGCCAAAGCGCCGGAGCCTCCAGCCTCTGATAGCCTTTTAGCGCCGTCATTGCGCCGCTGCCCGCGATCTGTCCATGCCCGTGACGATAGCGCCCCCGGCGTCTGCACTCAACTCACAGCGTGCGCGCCACGCTGCGCAATTCAAACTTCTGTATCTTGCCGGTCGAGGTCTTGGGAAGCTCCTGGAACACCACCTTCTTGGGTGTCTTGAACCCCGCCAGCCGCTCGCGCGCAAAGGCGATCAGGTCAGCCTCGGTCGCTTCGCGACCCGGCTTCAGCTCGACAAAGGCGCAAGGCACTTCGCCCCACTTGTCGTCGGGCTTGGCCACCACCGCGCAAAGCAGCACGGCGGGGTGATGCATCAGGATACCCTCGACCTCGACGGAACTGACGTTCTCGCCGCCAGAGATGATGATGTCCTTCGCACGGTCGGCGATCTGCAAATGCCCGTCGGGATGGATCACCGCGATATCGCCGGAATGGAAGTATCCGCCCGCAAACGCTTCTTCGGTCGCCTCGGGGTTCTTCAGGTATCCCTTCATCACCGAATTGCCGCGGATCACGATCTCTCCCTGCGTGGTGGCATCCGAGGGCACCAGCTTCATCCCGGCATCCATGACCGTGATGTCCTCCATCATCGGCATCAGAACGCCTTGCCGCGCCTTGATCGCGGCGCGCGCGTCGCCCTCCAGATGGCCCCATTCGTCATGGTTCCACAGGCATTCGGTGACATGGCCATAGGTCTCTGTCAGCCCGTAGACCTGCGTGACGTGAAAGCCCAGCGCCTCGATCGCGGCCAGTGTTGCGGCGGCCGGCGGCGCACCGGCAGTGAACACCTCGACCGTTTGGCTGAAGGCGCGCTGATCCCCGGGGCTGGCGTTGACGATGGCGTTCAGCACGATCGGCGCGCCGCCGAAATGGGTGACGCCCTCGTCGGCCACCGCGTCATAGATCGCCTTGGCCGTCACGTCGCGGCAGCACACGACCGTGCCGCCCAGCATCGGCATCATCCAGGTGTGGTTCCAGCCGTTGCAGTGAAACAGCGGCACGATGGTCAGGAACCGGGGATAAAGCGTCATCCGCCACGAGATCACGGTGCCCATGGTCATCAGGTAGGCGCCGCGGTGGTGGTAGACCACGCCCTTGGGCCGCCCGGTGGTGCCCGAGGTATAGTTCAGCGCAAGGCTTTCCCACTCGTCCTCGGGGAACCGCCAGGCAAACCCCGGATCGCCCGCCGCGATGAAATCCTCGTATTCCACGTAACGGCCCGTCGCCGGATACCCTGCCTGCGGGTCTGCCACCTCGACGATCTGGGGCGCGGCGCCCTCCATCTGGGCGATGGCAGCCTCGGCCAGGCCGATGAACTGGGTGTCCACCAGCACCAGCCGCGCGCCGCCGTGATCAAGAATGTAGGCCACCGTGTCCACGTCCAGCCGGATGTTGATGGTGTTCAGCACCGCGCCCATGGCGGGCACGCCAAAATGCGCCTCTGCCTGTGCGGGGATATTGGGCAGAAGCGTCGCCACCACGTCGCCCGACGCCACCCCAGCGCCCACCAGCGCCGAGGCAAGCCGCGACACCCGCGCGTGATACTCGCGGTAGGTCACACGGCGCGCGCCATAAACCAGCGCCTCGCGGTCGGGGAACACGCCGGCGGCGCGCTTCAGGTGCGACAAGGGCGTCAGAGGCACATAGTTCGCGTGGCGTTTGTCCAGCCCGGTTTCATCGGCAAGCCAGCCCATGGTGTATCCTCCCCTGCATTCCGCCCACTGCCTGCGGAATGCCGAGTATTTACGTCAAGGCCATAGTTTGAAAAGAGCGAAGTTATGAGCAGCATCCCACACGCCCCCCTGCCAGAGACCCGCCCGCTTGCGGCGGCGGGCTCTGTCGTGGCGGGGATGGCGCTGATCGGGCTGATCGATTCCCTGATCGTGCTGATCGCGGATCTGGGCGGGCTGTGGCAGTTCCACCTGATCCGCACGGCGATGGCGCTGCCCCTGCTTCTGGTGCTGGCGCGCGTCATGGACCAGCGGCTGCGTCCCCTGCGCCCGGTCGCCGTCGCGGTCCGCAGCGTGCTTCTGGCCACCTCGATGGTGCTCTATTTCGGCGCGCTGGCGTTCATGCCCGTCGGAGAGGCTGCCGCAGGCCTTTTCACCGCGCCCATCTTCGTCCTGCTGATTTCCGTACTCGCGCTGGGGGAACGCGTCGGCCCGCGCCGCCTTGCCGCCGTGGCCATCGGGTTCGCTGGCGTCCTGCTGGTGCTGCGGCCAGAGGCGGGCGGTCTGAAACCGGCGTCGCTGATGCCGCTGGCGGGCGCGGTGTTCTATGCGCTCGCGGCCATCGCCACCCGCCGCCACTGTGCCCGCGAAAGCACGCTGACGCTGCTCTTCGGGTTCTTCGCCGCGCTGGGGGCATGGGGCGCGCTCGGCTGCACGGTGCTGGCCATCTGGCAGCCCGTTGCACCCGAAGGCGCGGCGGGGTTTCTCTTGCGCGGCTGGACGGCCCCTGACGCGGAGTTCCTGTTCTGGACGGCGGTGCAGGCTGTGGGTTCGATCATCGGCATCGGCCTGCTGACGCGCGCCTATCTTCTGGCAGAGGCCTCTTTCGTTGCCGGCTTCGAATATTCGCTTCTGATCTTCGCCGCACTCTGGGGCTGGGTGCTTTGGGGTCAGGTCCTCAGCCCATGGGCGCTTGTGGGCATCGCGCTCATCATCGGGTCGGGGATCGTGCTGGCCCGCCGGGGCGGCAGGGGTTGAGCGGCGCGATTCCCTTGCGGGCCCGGCTCTGCTAGATCAGGGGCGGGAAAGACGGGGCATTGGCGCGTGCGAACACTCATCATCACCACCATGCGCAACGAGGCACCCTATGTCCTTGAATGGGTCGCCTATCACCGCCTGATTGGCGCCGATCACATCCTTGTCTACACCAACGATTGCGATGACGGCACAGATGCGCTTCTGGACGCGCTGGCCGGCACTGGCTGGCTGACCCACGAACGCAACGACGACTACGCGAAGAAGGGTGTGCAATGGACCGCGCTGGAGCACGCGGGAAAGCACACCGTCACCGCGCAGGCAGAATGGCTGCTGGTCAGCGACATCGACGAGTTCCTGAACATCCGCTGCGGCGCGGGCCACCTTGACGACCTGTTCGCGGCCCTGCCCGACGCGGACGCCGTCGCGCTGACCTGGCGGCTTTTCGGCGCGAACGGCGTGGTCGAGATCGAGGACGCGCCCGTGACCGCGCAGTTCACGCGCGCCGCCCCCTTTCCCTGCCACGCGCCATGGACGGCCAGCCAGTTCAAGACGCTGTTTCGCAACGATGGCGCCTATCGCAAGCTGGGGGTGCACCGCCCCAAGAACATCGAGCCCGCGCGCAAGGGCACGCTGCGCTGGGTCAACGGGTCGGGCACCCCCCTGCCCCGCGGGTTCGAGACCGAGGCCGCCGTCACCTACGGCACCGCCGCCGGGATGGATCTGGCCTGCCTCAACCACTACTCGGTCAAATCGGCCAAGGCGTTTCTTGTGAAGGCCGCGCGCGGCCTGCCCAACCGCGCGTCCAAGCCCATCGACATCGGCTATTGGGCCGACCGCAACTTCAACGTGGTCGAGGACACGTCGATCCAGCGCCACCTGCCCGCCCTGGCCGACGCCGTGGCCGAGCTGATGCAAGACCCCGCCATCGCCCGCCTGCACGCGGCGGGCCTAGACTGGCACCGACGCGCGGCCGATGCCGCGCTCGACACGCTGGAGGGGCTTCAGCTTCTGACACGCGCCGTAGGCACCGAACGCCGCGACGTGGACGAGGGCCTGGCGCGACGCCTGTTGACCCGGCGCATCGCGCTGCGCAAGCGCATGGCGGGCGACTGACCCCCGGACATGCAAAAGGCCCGGCGGGGGGGCCGGGCCTTCGGGTGCGCGCCGACGGGGCGCGGCGGCGCGCGCCGCCGTGTTACTTCTTGACCGTCTTCGCGCCGGGTTTCGAAGGCTTCTGGGTCGGTTTCTTGTCACCCATGGTGACGCTATCCTTGCACACCGGGCCGGCGGAATGCCGGTCCCTGAGACGCCAGAAATGGGGGTCGCAGCGCACCGCACAAGGGGCGGCGGACGTGTTACAACAGATGTGATCTGCGCCCCCGCGCGTTACCGCCAACAGTGACCGCAGGACGCATCCCCGCCCGCTTGCCGCGCCCTCGCGCAGGCGGTAACACCGCCGTGATCCGCAAGGGAGGCATACCATGGCATACACAGACGTCTACGCAGCCTGGCAGAACGACCCCGAGGGCTACTGGATGCAGGCAGCCCAGGCCATCGACTGGGACCGGCAGCCGTCAAGGGCGCTGTGGGACGGCAACGCCCCCCTATACGAATGGTTCGCCGACGGCATGGTCAATACCTGCTGGAACGCCGTTGACCGCCACGTCGCCGCCGGACGCGGCGAACAGGCCGCGGTCATCTACGACAGCCCCGTCACCCACACCAAGCACACCATCAGCTACGCCGAACTGAAGGACCGCGTTGCCAGCCTTGCCGGCGCGCTGCGCGCCAAGGGCGTCGAGAAGGGCGACCGCGTCATCATCTACATGCCGATGGTGCCAGAGGCGCTCGAGGCGATGCTCGCCTGCGCCCGCCTCGGCGCCATCCACTCGGTCGTCTTCGGCGGTTTCGCCAGCCATGAACTCGCCGTGCGCATCGACGACGCGCAGCCCAAGTGCATCATCGCCGCCTCCTGCGGGATTGAGCCGGGCCGCGTCGTCCACTACAAACCGCTTCTGGACGGCGCGATCGAGGCCGCCACCCACAAGCCCGACTTTTGCGTGATCTTCCAGCGCGAGCAGGAAGTCGCCCAACTGACCGAAGGCCGCGACGTCGACTGGCACGCCTTCCAGTATGGCGTCACCCCCGCCAACTGCGTCCCGGTCGAGGGCAGCCATCCCGCATATATCCTCTACACCTCGGGCACCACCGGCCAGCCCAAGGGCGTCGTGCGTCCCACCGGCGGGCACCTTGTCGCGCTCAACTGGTCGATGAAGAATATCTACGGGGTCGAACCCGGAGAAGTCTTCTGGGCCGCGTCGGACGTGGGCTGGGTCGTGGGCCACAGCTATATCTGCTATGCCCCGCTGATCCACGGCAACACCACCGTCGTGTTCGAGGGCAAGCCCGTCGGCACCCCCGACGCCGGCACCTTCTGGCGCGTGATCGCCGAGCACAAGGTGCGGGCCTTCTTCACCGCGCCCACCGCCTTTCGCGCGATCAAGCGCGACGACCCCAAGGGCGAGTTGATCGCGAACTACGACATCTCGAACCTGCACGCGCTTTTTCTTGCGGGCGAACGCGCGGATCCCGACACCGTGGAATGGGCCCAGCGCGTCATGGGTGTGCCTGTCTACGATCACTGGTGGCAGACCGAAACGGGCTGGACCATCGCAGGCTACCCCACTGGCCTCGGCGAGTTGACGGTCAAGATCGGGTCACCGGGCGTCCCGATGCCGGGCTATGACGTGCAGATCCTCGACGAGGCCGGCCACCCGTTGCCCGCCGGCACGCTGGGCGCCATCGCCGTCAAGCTGCCGCTGCCGCCGGGCACGCTGCCCACGCTCTGGAACGCCGAGGCGCGGTTCCGCAAAAGCTATCTCGACCACTTCCCCGGCTTCTACGAGACCGGCGACGCGGGCTACCGGGACGAGGACGGCTATCTCTACATCATGGCCCGCACCGATGACGTCATCAACGTGGCCGGGCACCGCCTGTCCACCGGCGGCATGGAAGAGGTGCTGGCAGGCCACCCCGACGTCGCCGAATGCGCCGTGATCGGCGTGACCGACGAGCTGAAGGGGCAGCTGCCCCTTGGCTTTCTCTGCCTCAACAAGGGCTGCGACCGGCCGCACGCCGACATCGTGAAAGAGGTCGTCACCCGCGTCCGCGACCAGATCGGCCCCGTTGCGGCCTTCAAACTGGCGGTCGTGGTGGACCGCCTGCCCAAGACCCGGTCCGGCAAGATCCTGCGCGCGACAATGGTCAAGATCGCCGACAGCGAAGAGTTCAAGATGCCCGCCACCATCGACGACCCCGCGATCCTCGACGAGATCCGCGCGGCGCTGCAAACGCTAGGCTACGCCAGGGGCTGAAGCGTGACGCACCCGCTCGGGAATGCGGGATCACCGCCGCACCTTCGAAGCGCGGCGGTGACTACCCCAGGCCGGGGCGACGGTATAGGAAGGACGGAACCGCACCTGCCATCCCGGAGAACCGCCTTGACCGCCGCAGTGAACGACCTTCTGGATATCTATGGACAGGCCTGGTGCGAACCCGACGCCGCGCGCAGGCTGGCGCTTCTGGAACACTGCTGGGCCGGGGATGGACTTTACTGCGACCCGACCGCCCGGACCGAAGGACGCGCGGCGCTGTCGGACCTGATCGCCGCGGTGCACGTCCGGTTCCCTGGGGGCACCCTCGAAATCACCAGCGGCGCCGGCATACACCACGAGTATGTCCAATTCAGCTGGCGGCTGCTGACGGCCGATGGCGCCGTCGCCGTGCAGGGCGTCGATTTCGGCACCCTCGATGCCGATGGACGCCTCTGCCAGGTCATCGGCTTCTTCGGGGACCTGCCCCCTCTGCCCTGAGACCCCCTTGCCCGGTCCCCGGGTGCGGGGTCAGCCCGCCCCCCAAGAGCACAGCATGAGACATTCGAAAGCGCCCGCTTCTGCCTTCGTTCCGCGCGCGTCGGATCCTGCGGCGGCGGTTCTCTACATGCTGACGGCAACGGCCTTCATCGCTGGCACCACGCTTCTGGCCAAGGCCATCGGCGCGGGGCATCTGGGCGAGCCTCTGCACCCGCTTCAGATCAGCCACGGGCGCTTTGTCTTCGCGCTGGCGGGCATCGCCACGCTGGCCGCCGTCACCCGCATCCGCTTCACCCGCGTCCACTGGCGGCTGCACGCGGGGCGCACGCTGATGGGCTGGGGCGGCGTCACGCTGATGTTCGCCGCCGTCGCCTTCATCCCGCTGGGCGACGCCACGGCGATCAGTTTCCTGAACCCGGTGTTCGCCATGATGCTGTCGATCCCGCTTCTGGGCGAAAAGGTCGGGCGCATTCGATGGACCGCCGCGCTGATCGCGCTGTGCGGCGCGGCGATCCTGTTGCGCCCCGGCGCGGCCGGGTTTCAGCCCGCGGCCTTTCTCGCGCTTGGCGCGGCGGCCGTGCTGGGAATGGAGCTGATCCTGATAAAGAAGCTGTCGGGCCGCGAGGCGCCGCTTCAGATCCTGCTGGTCAACAACGCTCTTGGCGTCGGCCTGTCCAGCCTTGCCGTGCTGCCTGTCTGGGTCCCGCCCACGCCCGCGCAATGGGCGGCACTGGCGGGAATCGGTTTGATGATGGCCAGCGCGCAGGCCTGTTTCATAAACGCCATGGCCCGGGCGGACGCGTCCTTCGTGACGCCCTTCAGCTACCTGACACTGGTCTTTGCGGCGCTCTTCGACGCGTTGGTGTTCGACGTGCTGCCCGACGGGGTGTCGGTGCTGGGGGCGGCTGTGATTCTCGGCGGCGCGGGCCTTCTGGCCTGGCGCGAACGGCACCGACGCCCGGCCTGAGTGCGGGGTCGCGCCGTTGCGCCGCCATGTTGCCGACGTTGTGCCGACGTTGTGCCGACGTCGCTATTGGCCCAGTTTGGACAGCTTCGCCTGCAACTCGGCCAATTGCTGCTTGATCTCGTCAAGGTCTTCCTTGGACTGACCCGCAGGCCTTGACCCCTCTTTCGCCTGCGGCCACCCGCCCGTCATCGCCTGCATGAAGGCTTCTTGCTGCGCGCGCATCGCATCAAAGCCGGGCATGGCGGCAAGAGGGCTGATCGCGGTCATGTTCTCCATCATCTTGGACTGCCCGTCGCGCAGCATCTCGAAACTGGCCGCCAGAAACTGCGGCACGACGCTGTTGACCTCAGAGGTGTAGCTGCGGACAAGATCGGTCAGTACGCCGATAGGCAGGACGCTTTCGCCCTTCGACTCATGTTCTGCAATGATTTGAAGAAGATACTGGCGGGTCAGATCATCGCCGGTTTTCAGGTCGACGATCTGTACCTCGCGGCCGGCGCGAATGAACTTGGCGATGTCTTCCAGCGTTACATAATCGCTCGTCTCTGTGTTGTAGAGACGGCGGCTGGCATAGCGCTTTATAAGCAGGGGTTCCGTCGAAGCAGCCACGCGCGTTCCTCCCCGTTTTGCGGTGCAGCAAACCTTACGGCGTTGCGGCAAGAAATGAAAGGGCGGGCACAATGGCCCGCCCAACTGCAACGCCGACAGGGAGGAGGATCGGCGTCGAGACTTTTTGGCTGCGATTACTTCGCGGCAGCGGTCGCCTTCTTGGCGGCAGCGGTCACCTCGGCGGTGGCTTTCTTGACCGCGGCGCTCGCGTCTTCCGACATGTCCTTGCCGGCGGCCAGCATCAGCTCGACCGTTTCCATCTGCACCTTCTTCGCCACTTCGGCAAAGGCGGCCATGGCTTCGGCGGTCATCTCGGCCTGAGCCGAGGCGAAGTCGGTCATCGCCTTGGTGTAGTCGGTCGGATCTTCCTTCGCGACGGACATGTCGCCGAACTTGGAGAGCGTTTCCTTGGTCCACTTGGTCGAGATCTCGGTCGACTTGTCTGCGGCTTCCAGAGCCACCTTCGACATCTTCTCGGCCAGCGTGGCCTGCGTCTTGAACGCGTCCTGCATGGCGGTCATGTCGACCGGGAAAGCGCCCATCATGTCTTTCATCATCTTGGTGTAGTCGTTGGTTGCGGTCTTGGTGGCCATGTGTCTTGCTCCTGGTCTGCGGTGGTCCGCTATCTTCGTCTGCAAGAAATATGGACGCCGCACCGCAGCATTTCAAGGATTTTTTGCTGCGGTGCAGCAAAAAGGTCATCCACCTGAAATCAATGGGAAATATCTTCGACTACATATGTTCCGGGGGCATCACAGAGAACCGGATGCTGCGAATCGCCCGGTGTGCGCGCCTGAACCTGGCGCCCGGACCGCTTGGCCAGCCAGGCCCCCCAACGCGGCCACCACGATCCCTCGTGGAATTGCGCGCCCTCCTGCCAAAGCGCGGCGGAAACAGAGGTGTCATCGTTCGTGTAGTGTCCGTATTTCTTCTTTGACGGCGGGTTCACGATCCCCGCGATATGGCCCGATTCCGACAGGATGAACGTCTTCGACCGGCTGCCCATCTGGCGCACGCCTTCGTAGCTGGCCTTCCAGGCGGCGATGTGGTCGGTCTCGCAGGCGATGGCGCAAAGCGGCACCTTCACGTCCTTCAGCGAAAGCGTCTCGCCAAGGATCTCGATCCTTCCTTTCGCCAGCAGATCGTCCTGACACAGCCAGCGCAGATACTCGATTGCCATGCGCGCGGGCAGGTTCGTGGAATCACCGTTCCAGAAAAGCAGGTCGAAGGCCGGGGGCGTCTGCCCCATCATGTAGCTGCGAATCGCGGGCTGATAGACAAGATCGTTCGATCGCAGGAAGCTGAAGGTCCGCGACATGAAGAACGACGCAAGATAGCCCGTTTCCCGGCATTCCTCCTCAATCCCATCCACGAAGTCGTCGGTCAGAAACACGCTGAATTCGCCCTGGTCCGAAAAGTCGGTCATGGTGGTGAAGAAGGTCGCGGACTTGACCGTCTTGTCGCCGCGCTTTTGCATCAGGGCCAGCGTCATGGACAGGGTGGTACCGGCGATGCAGTAACCCACGACGTTGACCTGATCCTCGCCGGACAGCTGTTTCACCTGCTCGAACGCGGTCATGTAGCCTTCCTGGATGTAGGTATCGAGACCCACATCGGCATAGCTGGCGTCAGGGTTTTTCCAGCTTACGACAAAGAGCGTGTAGCCCTGCTCGACGATCCAGCGGATCAACGAGTTCTGGGGCTTGAGGTCCATGATGTAGAACTTGTTGATCCATGGCGGGAAGATGATGAGCGGGGTCTTGTGAACAGTCTCGGTCTTGGGCGTGTACTGGATCAGTTCGAACATACGGTTGCGAAAGACGACCTTGCCCTCTGTCGTTGCGATATTCTCGCCGACGCGGAATGCATTCTTGTCGGCAAGCGTCACCAGCAAATCGCCATCGTTGGCTTCAAGGTCACGGACGAGGTTTTCAAGCCCGTCAACAAGGCTCTGGCCCTCGGTCTCGACGGCACGGGCGAGGGCCTCGGGGTTGGTCCCGAGGAAATTCGCGGGGCTGAACATGTCCATGATCTGCCGCGAGAAGTACTCGACGCGTTTTCTTTCCACCGGATCGAGGCTGTCGATATCCTTGACGGCATTCTCGATGGCCTCGGTGTTCATCATGTACTGTTGCTTGAGGAAGTTGAAATACGGGTGGGTCTGCCAAAGCGGGTTTGCGAACCTCCGGTCCGTCGGCGTGTTGTCTTCGGGCGCGGCCAGTTGGCCCTTGGCCAGAAGCTGCTGTGCCTCGACGTAATGCTTCAGCGATTTGCCCCAGTACGAGATCTGATGCTCCAGGATCTTGGACGGGTTGGTCATCATCTCGGTCACGTAGGCGGCGGCGGCCTTCATGAAGAGTTCCGTGTTCGGCGCCTGCAGCGACGGATCGATCGGTTTTTTCTGCGAAAGCGCGGCGACAAGGCGCTGTGACAGTTCCTCGACCTTCGCGAGATTGCCGGCCAGCGTCTCCGAGACCGGTGTTTCATCATGGTCGGTTGTCATCTGCCTGTTTCCATCGTATTTTCTGCACTTGCAGCATAACGTCGCCTGGGCCGGGGGGGAAGGTGGTGTTGTAATAACCTGCGGACCCAGGGGTAACGATATGCGCTACATGCTCACCTATGACTGGATGGAGACCATCCGCACGACAAATCAGTGGCTGGGAGCAACCGCTGCCGCAATGGGTTCCTACCCCCAGACGGGCCTTGTACCACATCCCTTCTTCAAGATCATGGCTGCCTGGGGCGACGTGACCGAACGCAGCTTTGCGCGCATGGTCGCCAAGCCTGACTGGGGCATCGCCAGCGTGGTGGGCGAAGATGGACGCGACCACGTGGTCACGGTTGAAACCGCGGTCAAGCGGCCCTTCGGCGATCTCATTCACTTCAAGGTACTCGGACGCAAGGCCCGCAGCCGCAAGGTCTTGCTGGTTGCTCCGATGTCGGGACATTACGCCACGCTCCTGCGATCCACCGTCGCCAGCCTGCTTCCGGACTGCGAGGTGTATATCACGGATTGGCACAACGCTCGCGACATTCCGGTCAGCGAGGGCAAGTTCGATGTCGAGACCTATACGCTCTACCTGATCGATTTCATGCGCCACCTCGGCCACAAGACGCATGTGATCGCGGTCTGTCAGCCCGCACCCCTTGCTCTGGCCGCGACCGCCTGGATGGCAGAGCATGACCCCAAGGCGCAGCCGCGCAGCCTGACGCTGATCGGCGGGCCGATCGATCCGGACGCAGCCGCGACGGATGTCACCGATTTTGGCCGCCGGGTCATGATGGGGCAACTGGAAGAAATGGTCATCCAGCGTGTCGGCTTCAAATACGCAGGCGTCGGCCGGATGGTCTATCCCGGCCTGTTGCAGCTTGCGTCCTTCATGTCGATGAACGCCGACCGGCACGGCGAGGCGTTCTTCAACCAGATCCTGAACGTCGCCAAGGATGAAGCCGGCGACCACGACAAGCACAACCGCTTTTACGACGAATACCTTGCCGTCATGGACATGACCGCGGAATTCTACCTTTCCACCGTTGAACGCGTGTTCAAGCGACGCGACATCGCGCGCAACGACTTCTCGGTGAACGGCCAGCGCATCGACATCGGAAAGATCACCGACGTGGCCGTCAAGATCGTCGAGGGCGAAAAGGACGACATAAGCGCACCGGGCCAGTGCCTTGCCGCGCTTGAACTTCTGACAGGCTTGCCGGACCACAAGAAAGCCAGTCACCTGGAACCCGAAGCGGGGCACTACGGCATCTTCGCCGGCAAGTCATGGCGCAACAACATCCGGCCGCTTGTGCTGGACTTCATCGACGAGAATGCGTCGCCCGGGAAGGTCAGGAAAGAATCGCACCCTTCGGCGCATGGAGCCACGCCCGAAGAAGCCCGGTCAGAACATGAGGACGTTCCAGTGTCGGAAGATGGCCCGCTCCCTGTATGATCTCCAGCCGTGCGTGCGGCATGAGTTGGGCGATGAATTCGTGACGGCGCACCGGGCAAAGCGCATCTTCTTCTCCGCACAGAACCAGCGTGGGAATATCGGTGCGCCGCAGGGTGGATTGCTGGTCGGGTCGCCGTTGAAGCGCGCGTGACTGCCGCACGAAGACGTCCGGCCCCAGCGCCAGCGCCATGTCCATGACCAGTTCCAGCACTTCGAACCGCTGCGGCCCTGGCGCCAGGTAGCTCGGCTTCATCTCGTCGCGCATCACCTCTTCCAGGCGTCCGGCGCGCACGCGTGCGATCTGGGGCTCGCGCGCCGCGGCCACGCTTGGCATCTCGGCCTGGCTGTTGGTGTCCATCAGGGCAAGCCGCGTGATGCGTCCCCGCGAATGGCGCAGCATCTCCATCGCCACGATCCCGCCCATGGACAATCCCGCCAGCGCAAAGCGTTCCGGCGCCCAGTCCAGCACCTGCCGCGCCAGCCTTTCCACGGTCTCGGCGCCGGTGATCGGCGCCACCATCACCGCTGTCTCGCTGGACAGTTCGGCGATCTGGGGACCGAACAGGCGGGCATCGCACATCATGCCGGGCAGCAGGACAAGAGGGTCAGGCATCGCTGGGTGCACCATATCTGTCAGGGTTGGCGCCCGTTTCCGGACGGCGCAAGATTGTCAAAGCAGCGCTCCGGGTCAACCGCCCAGCGCGGTCAGTAGAAGATGCCGTGGCCAAGATGGACGCCGGCAACAATCAGCAGCAGGCCCGCCGCGGCCTCTGCACGGCGCCGGCCCTGCCTGCGCACCCGGTTCCCAAGCGCCAGCCCGCCCCACGCGAAGGACATCGAGCAGGCAGAGATCACAGCCGCCAGCAGCACTGGCGCCACATCTCCAAGCCCCAGCGACAGACCGATCAGCAGGTTGTCGGTCGACAGGCTGGCGGCAAGCACCACAAGCCCCGGCCAGGAGGCCACCTTGCGGCCCAGCGCCTCGTCGTCGAAGCGGCGCATCCCCGCGCCCACCAGCGTCGACAGACCGAAACCGATCAACAGGACAGGCGCCATCCAGCCAAGGTTGGCCGACAACTCTTCGGCGATCCGCCGGCCCAGCCAGATGCCGGCCAGCGGCATCAGGAACTCGAACACGCCAAACACGGCCACGATCCGGGCATGCAGACGGTTCTGGCCCATCGCGCCCAGCGCCAGCGAAACCGCAAGGTTGTTCGCGCCGATGACGACGCCGAGCATAACAAGCGTGGACAGCATGCGCGACCTTGTGCATTCCCGCGCGGTCCGGACGGATCCCGGAGCCGAGCTTGTCGCCTACTGTGTGCGCCCAGAAGGTCCCGCTTGCGAGCAGGCCGGGTGCGGTATAGCGACGCTGTGCGCCCCCGGTCTACTCCGCCGAACCGGGCCAGCACTGCGGGATGGGTGGATAGCGCAGGCCGCGGAACGGCGGGAAATCGGCATGACGCCGGGCGCGGTCGGGATCGGGCGGGCGCCCCTGACCGACCAGAAGCCCCCTGGGCGCGATATAGCTCAGGACCCGCCGTTCGGGCATTTCGCGCCACGTCAGGTTGAAGACGGCATTCTGCGGAAAGAACCAGACCTCGTGAAAGTTCAGGTGATCGAATAGCCACCATGCCAGGTCGCGCCAGTCCCGCCCGGCGTTGAACTGCGGCGCGAACCACGGGATCCCGACACTGACACAGGCGCCCATCCGCCCCGCGCCATCCCGCTGGTCCCAGATATGCCCCGCCCGCGTGCGCGCGTTCGACGCACATTTCTGGGGCCGCACCTTGGTCGCGCCGAAATCGTTCAGTTCCGGCGATCGATAGCCCGAACGAATGTCGATCGGCCCGAAGGTTTCAACCAGCGGTTCCAGCAGGTCCCGGGCAAGTCTTTGCCCCGCTGCCAGCATCAACGCGGGATCGTCGGGCACGTTCTGGCGTCCATAATGGCTTGCGATCTCGGAATGAAGAAAGTTTCGCAGCTCGAAATGCCGGGACAGACGCTGCCGGCCAAGCCTTTCCAGCGCGATGTAGCTGGAGGGGCGGCGCGGCCTGGTCATCTCAGTCGTCCGGAAGGCTGCGCGCCCAGTCCAGGATCGCCCGCGTGACGGTCGCTGTCATCGCCGGGCTGAGGATGTCGCCCGCGATGACATGGTGCGAGGGATCGGCCCCCGTTTCCGGCAGATCCAGCGGCACCAGCGTCACATCCCCGCCCCAGACCTCGGCCACGCTGCGGGTCGCTTTGTGATCCACGACAAGGTCGCTGTCCGAGAAGAGCATCAGCACCGGAACCCGCGTCGCGGCGAAATCCTGCGCATTGGCATGCGCCACAAGTGCCCCGAGAGGCAGGGTAGAGACCGATGGATAGCGCGTTGTCCAATGCGTCGCGTGGCCTTCGTTCACAGGCACAAAGCTGCGCTCCAGCCCGGTGACGGGCGGCAGCCAGTAGCGTGCGTAGGGCCAGCCCAGAAGCTCTGCCATCGGATTGGCGATACGGAAGTTCGGTGAAATCAGGACGACGCCCGCCAATGCCCCAGCCAGTTCGGCATCGGCGGCCCCCAGAGCGGCAAGCGTGCCGCCGGTGGACGTGCCGATCAGGATCACGCGTTCGCCCGCCACGCGTCCGGCCGCAACCGCCTCTGCCAGATCGGCCAGCCAGTCGCCGGCGCGGGGCTCGGCCATGGCGGCCCCGTCGCGCCCGTGACCCGCAAGCCGCGTGAAGATGAGGTTCGCGCCCAGCGCCTCGGCCACCCTGTCGGGCACGGGGCGAATCTCTTCCGCGCTGGCCGAGAAGCCGTGCAGATAGACCAGCGACAGTTCGGTGCGAATTCCTGCCTCTCCCGCCCAATCCACCCGGGCGCGGGCATCCGCCCGAAGATTTGGCACTTCGGCTTCGCGCGCCGCGAAATAGGCATCAAGGTCTTCGCCTTCGGACGGCTGCCCGTGCGGCATCACTGTAGGGATACCCTCCCGCGCCCCGTATTCCCAAAGGCCCCAACCCGCGGCACCGAGAATTGCAACGGAAACCAGAAATTTCCACATGTCAGAGGTCGCCCGCCCGTGTCGTGACCTCGGCAATCGCGGCCTCGGTCAGTGCAAGGCAATCGGCTGAAGAAAAGCGGTGGTCGGCGCCCTTGACCAGGGTCAGCCGCATGTCATCCGCCTGGGCATGATCCATCAGGCGCTGTGGCACCTCGGTCGGCACGTCCGCGTCGGCGGTGCCTTGCAACAGGCGCACTGGAAAGGGCAGCGCCAATGGCGCGCGAAGAACAAGGTTCCTGCGGCCGTCCTCGATCAGTCGCCGTGTGATGACATAGGGGTCATCGGAATACTCGGACGGCAGTTCCAGCCTGCCCTCGCGCTCGATCGTGGCGCGCTGCGCTGCATCGAATTCCGCCCAGAATCCGTCCTCGGTAAAATCCGGCGCGGCGGCGATCCCGACCAGACCCGCCACCCGCTGGGGCATTTGCCGCGCCATCAAAAAGGCGATCCAGCCACCCATGGACGATCCCACCAGCACCTGCGGCCCCTCGGTCAATGCCGCGACGGCCGATACCGCATCCTCGGCCCAGTCACCGATGCAGCCGTCTTCGAAACGGCCGGAAGATTGGCCATGGCCCGAATAATCGAAGCGCAGGAACGCGCGTCCCAGCGCCCGCGCCCAGGTTTCCAGATGTACCGCCTTGGTCCCTGTCATGTCGGACCTGAACCCGCCAAGGAACACGATCCCGGGCCCACCCCCTTCGCTGCGGTGATAGGCGATGCGGCGCCCGGACGGCGTGTCCAGGTAGTCTGGATCGGACATGCGGCCTCCTTCGTTCGGACCCTCTTGCCACAACGGGACCGAAACACAAAGTGCCGCGACCGCCCGCGTTGACAAGGCCCGATCAGTGTCACATCTAGGCGTGGACATACCCGCAACCGGGCGTTCCGTGGGCGCCAGACTGACGAGGAGCAGGCCGATGGCCCAGATTTCCCTTACTTTCCCCGATGGCAATTCTCGCGCGTTCGAGGCCGGCGTCACCGCTGCCGAAGTGGCCGAGAGCATCTCGAAGTCGCTGTCGAAAAAGGCGATCTCGGCCACGCTCGACGGGCGCCACTGGGATCTTCAGTGGCCGATCGATCATGACGCCAGCATCGCCATCAACACGATGCAGGACGACGCGCAGGCGCTGGAACTGATCCGGCACGACCTTGCGCATATCATGGCACGCGCCGTGCAGGAAATCTGGCCCGACGTGAAGGTCACGATCGGCCCGGTGATCGAACGCGGCTGGTACTATGACTTCGACCGGGCGGACCCGTTCACGCCAGAGGATCTTGGCCTGATCGAAGCCAAGATGAAGGAGATCATCAACCGCCGGGATCCCGTCACCACCGAAGTCTGGGAGCGCGACCGCGCGATCCGCTACTACGAGGCCAACAACGAGCCCTACAAGGTGGAACTGATCGAGGCCATTCCCGGCACCGAGCCGATCCGCATGTACTGGCATGGCCATTGGCAGGACCTGTGCCGCGGCCCGCACCTGCAACACACCGGCCAGGTGCCCGCGGACGCCTTCAAGCTGATGAGCGTGGCCGGTGCCTATTGGCGCGGCGATTCCAGCCGCCAGATGTTGCAGCGCATCTACGGCGTGGCCTTCCGGTCGCGGCAGGAGCTGAAGGACTACCTGCATTTCCTGGAAGAGGCCGAACGCCGCGACCACCGCCGCCTCGGCCGCGAGATGGACCTGTTCCACATGCAGGAAGAGGCCCCGGGCCAGGTGTTTTGGCACCCCAATGGCTGGACGGTCTACACCACGCTTCAGGATTACATGCGCCGCAGGCAGCGCGAGGGCGGCTATGTCGAGGTGAACACGCCTCAGGTCGTCGACCGCAAGCTGTGGGAGGCCTCGGGCCACTGGGAAAAATACCAGGAGAACATGTTCATCGTCGAAGTGGACGAGGAACACGCCCGCGAAAAGGCGATCAATGCGCTGAAGCCCATGAACTGCCCCTGCCACGTTCAGATCTTCAATCGGGGCCTGAAATCCTATCGCGACCTGCCCCTGCGCATGGCCGAATTCGGATCTTGCAATCGGTACGAGCCCTCGGGCGCGCTGCATGGGATCATGCGCGTGCGCGGTTTCACCCAGGACGACGGGCACATCTTCTGCCGTGAAGACCAGATCGAAAGCGAAACGGCGATCTACATCGATTTCCTGAGCCAAATCTACAAGGACCTCGGGTTCGAGAACTTCCGCGTGAAATTCTCGGATCGGCCGGAAACGCGCGCCGGGTCAGACCTTGTTTGGGACAAGGCGGAACAGGCGCTGCTGTCTGCCACCCGCGCGGCGGGAATCGAGCCGGAACTGAACCCCGGCGAGGGCGCGTTCTACGGCCCCAAGCTGGAGTTCGTCCTGACCGATGCCATCGGCCGCGACTGGCAGTGCGGCACGCACCAGGTGGATTTCGTCCTGCCCGAACGGCTCGATGCGACCTACATCGCAGAGGACGGGGCCAAGCACCGCCCGGTGATGCTGCACCGCGCGACGCTGGGCAGCTTCGAGCGGTTCATCGGCATCCTGATAGAAGAGCACGCCGGCCGCCTGCCGTTCTGGCTGGCACCGCGTCAGGTTGTGGTCGCGTCGATCGTGTCCGACGCGGACCCATTCGTGCATGAGATCGTGGACCTGCTGAGAAAACGCGGTGTCCGGGCCGAGGCCGACACCCGAAACGAGAAGATCAACTACAAGGTTCGCGAGCATTCCGTTGGCAAGGTGCCCGTGATTCTGGCGATCGGCATGAAGGAAGTCGAGGATCGCACGGTCTCGCTTCGGCGTCTGGGGGAGAAACAGACGCGGACTGTTACACTCCAGGAGGTCACCGATAGCCTTGCGGCAGAGGCGCGCCCCCCAGACCTCGCCCGCGCGTGAAGCGACTTTTCAAGGGGTTGCACCGGTTGCGGCACAAGGCAGTCACGGCCAAGTAAACTTTCCGTTTGTTTCACCCCCTGACAGCGGCGTGCAACACGGCGCTGTTATTGGAACGTGTGCATAGCCGGAGCCTAGGTTTTGGGCATCGCAACGAAGCGATCGTTCAAACCCTCGAATTCACGGAGTTTACCATGTCCCACACCGTCAAGTCGCTCGCCGTCGCCGGCGCCGTCGCCGCTGCCTTTGCCGCCCACGTCGCGGGCCCGGCGAACGCCCAGGCTCAGGAAAAGTGCTTCGGCGTTTCGCTCGCCGGCGAAAACGACTGTGCCGCCGGCCCCGGCACGACCTGCGCCGGTTCGTCGACCGTCGACTACCAGGGCAACGCCTGGACGCTGGTTCCCGCTGGCACCTGCGGCGACATCGAACTGCCCGCGATGGCAGACGGCACCGCGCGCATGGGCGCGCTGGAAGAGCTGAAGCGCGACCTGCCCCAGGGCTAAGCCGACTCCGGCCCCCGGCACCGGGCCGGGGGCCGTCTTCCACCGCCGGAGAAGCGTTGAGATGCTGGACATGACCGACAGACACCGCCTGCCCGCCGCGCCCGGCGTCGGCTACAAGGCCCAGCATTATTCCGCGATACTCGAAGATCCCGGTGCGGTGGCGTGGATCGAGATCCATGCAGAGAATTACATGGGCGACGGCGGTCGCCCGCTGGTACAACTGCGCCACCTCGCCGAACGGTTCCCTGTGTCGGTGCATGGCGTGGGGCTTTCCATCGGCGGCGAAGGCCCGCTTGACCGCGACCACCTGCGCCGGCTGGCGCATCTTGTGGGCTGGCTCAACCCCGCCAGCTTTTCCGAACACCTTGCGTGGTCTACGCACGACAGCCACTTTCTGAATGACCTGCTGCCCCTGCCCTATACCGCCGCCACGCTGGTGCGGGTCTGCGCCCATATCGACGAGGTGCAGGACGCCATCGGCCGGCCCCTTCTGCTGGAAAACCCATCAACCTATCTGGCCTTCGCCGAAAGCGACTGGTCGGAAACGGATTTCCTGGCCGAGATTGCGCGGCGCACCGGGTGCGGCCTGCTGCTGGATGTCAACAACGTGTTCGTATCGGCAGTCAACCAGCAGACCGATCCGCGCGCCTATATCGACGCCTTTCCGATGAACGCTGTCGGTGAAGTTCATCTCGGCGGCCACGATGTGGACAGCGACGACCACGGCGCGCCGCTGTTGATCGACAGCCACGGGGCAGAGGTCGCCGATCCGGTATGGACGCTTTATGCCTATACGCTGGACCGCGCCGGGCCGCGCCCGACCCTAATCGAATGGGACACCGACGTGCCCGAATGGCCCGTTCTGGCGGCAGAGGCCGCGCGTGCGGCACGCCTTCTCGAACGGGTGCCAGCATGACCCTGGCCCAGCCGGAATTCGCCACCGCGCTTCTGGACCCGGCACATTCACCGCCTGCGGGGCTGACTGATCCATCGGGCCGCCCCGCCGGAAGACGCTTCGACGTCTACCGCAACAATGTCGCCCACAGCCTGACCGACGCGCTGGAAGTCGGCTTTCCCGTTCTTGCCAGGCTGCTCGGCACCGAATTCTTCCGCGCCATGGCGGGGCAGTACCTGCGACGGCATCCGCCAAGCAGCCCGCTTCTGATGTTCTATGGCGAAGAGATGCCAGCGTTTCTGGCCGCCTTTCCGCCGGTTGCGCACCTGCCCTACCTGCCCGACGTCGCGCGGCTGGAACTGGCGCGGCGGCAGTCCTATCATGCCGCCGACGCCCCGCCGATCGCGTACGAACGCCTGCAATTGCTGCCCGCCGACCGGCTGCTGTCCGCCCGGCTGATCCTGGCGCCCGCCGTCCGGCTGATCCGGTCCCAATGGCCGGTGCACGGGATCTGGCGTGCGAACATGGTTGCGGATGCCCCGGCCCCGACGATGCAGGCCGAAGACGTGCTGGTGTCCCGTCCGGAATTCGACCCGATCATGTCTGTCCTTCCCCCGGGCGGCGGCATTTTTGTCGCCGCGCTGTCCGATGGGGCGCCCCTTGGCACGGCACACGACATCGCGTCCGACACCCCCGGCTTCGACCTGACCGCAATCCTCGGCGTGCTGATCGGCACCGCCGCATTGACAGACCTGCAGGAGCACCACGAATGAACGCCCTTCTTCGCCTTCACGAGGATCTCTTTGCCCGGCTGGAACGCGCCGCTCCGGCCCTTTTGCCGACGCTGGCCCGGCTGGTGTTCGCGGGCGTTCTGACAGGCTATTTCTGGAAATCCGCCCAGACCAAGATCGGCGACGGTGTCTTTGGCTTTCTGACCATCGACTTCGGCGCCTACACCCAGATCTTCCCTCGCAAGTTCGAGGCGCTCGGGTATGACCCCAGCGGCTTCGGCTTTCTGGACAAGCTGGTGATCCTTGCGGGCACCTATGCCGAGTTCATCTTGCCGCTTCTGATCATTCTTGGCCTGTTCACCCGGCTGGCAGCTCTGGGCATGATCGGCTTCGTGGTAGTGCAAAGCCTGACCGACATCGTGGGCCACAACGCCGATGCATCGACCATCGGCGCATGGTTCGACCGTCACTCGAACGCCCTGATCCTCGACCAGAGGGCCTTTTGGGTGTTTCTGCTGGTCTTCCTCGTTCTGCGCGGCGGCGGTCCGCTGGCGCTGGACAGGCTGGTATTCCGTCAGGCCGCATCCGGCTGACGCGCGGCCAGAGCCAGAAGCCCCCCGAGGCCACAGAAGGCGATGGGAAACATCGTGAAGACGCCAAAGCCGAAAGCCCAGTACATACCCGCCGCCGACAAGAGCATCAGGACCCCGCCCACAATCGCCTGCGCCCGCGCCATCGCACCACCGGCGATCGCCAGAAGCGGCGCAATCAGGCTTACGGTCTGAACCCTTGCCACGTGGTCGACCCTTGGCGCGATATCGGGCACTTGGTCCAGCAGGGCCAGAACCTCGATATAGCCATAGCCGAAGAAACCCACGACCATACCCCACAAGCCGCCGATCACGCCAAGCATCAGGGCCGCATTTCGCATCACAACCTCCGCATCTTTCCCCCGTCATTTGGGGACAGCGCCGCGCCTAGGGAAGCAGAACCGCCCGGATGGCAGCATCCCACCCAAGATATAGCGTTCCGTCCGCGTCGATCACGGGACGCTTCATCAGTGCCGGATGCGCGGACAACAAGGCGGCAGGATCGGCAGCACGCTCTTCTTCGGACAGGGTGCGCCAGGTGGTCGAGCGGCGATTGACCAGGGCATCGCCAAAGGTTTCAAGAAGACCCGCAAGCGTGCCGGATGGCAGGGGCGTCTCGCGCACATCCACCAGCACAACGTCATGCCCGGCCGCCGCGAGGGCGGCGCGCGCCTTGCGGCAGGTGTCACAGTTCTTCAGCCCATACAATCGCATCTGTGCCTCCGTCTAAGGCAAGTCATGTGAAATAATTACAACCTGCGCATCGAAACCTTGTCTTTTTGGGGCATCGCACCAATCTCCCCGGTGTGACAACAGGCTTCTTGACTACCGCTCCCGTCACAGGGGCAGCCGGAAGACTAGGAAGAGCTGGCTGCACCGACCCGTCGCACTTCCGCGGGCGGGATGACGACAAGGAGTAGACGGATGGCCACCGGCACCGTGAAATGGTTCAACACCACCAAAGGCTACGGCTTCATCGCACCGGACGATGGCGGCAAGGACGTATTCGTTCACATTTCAGCGGTAGAGCGTGCAGGCCTGACCGGCCTCGCTGACAACCAGAAAGTAAGCTTCGAACTGCGCGAAGGCCGGGACGGACGCTCTTCTGCGACGGATCTTCAGGTGATGTGACCCCTCGATCCAGACGCCTGGTTCCATAGGGGCGGTTCTGACCGGGCTGCCCCGCCACGGTTCGGCGCAACCACCCGCGCGGCCGCCGCAAGCGTGATCCGACTGTGTCAGGCCATTTGGCTCCGACTCCTCCAAGGGCGTCGTGCTGATGCGCCGCCGGGCCGCGCACAGGTCGCGCAACCCGGCGCAGGTTCACTTTCCCTGTTGCTCCCACCAGAACGGCTGATAGCCAGTGCCGTTCTTGTAGGGATAGACGATCACGCGCCGTCCATCGGGATAGGTGTAGGTTCGAACATCGAGTTGTTCTGTCGGGCGCGGCGCGTTCGCACAGCACCCGGGTTTCATGACGTACCGGCCATTGTGAGTCCAATTCCCGGTATATCCATCGGCCAGCGCCGGTGTGACCGCGCCGAGCAGCACGCTCAGCCCGGCAGCAATGTATGTAGTCTTTCCCATAGCCCCCTCGACAATATGTTGTGCTGCTCGAAATCCTTTTATGACCAGTAGCTTAACAGGCAACCTGTAGAGGTCAATTTTGCGGGCGGACAAAGACTGTTTCCATCCGCCAGACAAACAGCAACGCCTGAGATCAGTTGCCCACGTAGTCCTTGCTGTAAGAAACGAAGCCGTCCTTGGCGCCCTGGTAGACCGGGGCCGGTGCCGGGGTGCGATGCTGCACCACATGCGGACGATACCCGGTGTGGGTCGGCACCCCGCAGCAGATGACGCCGCCGATCACCACCGGCTGCAGCCCCGCCGGGCAATAGTTTGCCGCGGTGGGATAGGCCCAAACGGCCATCTGGTTGCTGGCGGGCTGGAACTCTGGCCGTCCACTGGGCGCGTCCGACCAGGCAAGAGCCGGCGCAGCAGCGATGAGCGACAGGCCAAAGGCAGCAATGTAAACGATACGCATGGAACCCTCCGGGGCACGGTCTGTGCCTGACTGACAATTTCAGTGGAGGATCGAAAACGCGGCGGGTACCTGTCAAAGAATGAGGCGGAAACAGTCTGTTTCGGTCACGATCTGGCCATAAATCAGCCTTGCAAAGGCCCCAGCGTTTCCCAATTGTCACCCATTGCGACGATGCAGCTTTGGCCATCCGGATAGGTCATCACCAGCGTCCAGTCGCCAGAGCGCTCTGTTGCCCAGACCTCGACCATGCGGTCCGGGCCGCTTAGTCCGATGCCTTGACGTACGGCGCCGAACTGCCGCTCCAGACGGTTCAGCATCTCGACCCGGGGCGCGCAGATGATCTCTGCGATGGGGGACGCCGCGGCACCACCGCCACTTGCCGTCAGGGTAAGACCAATGCAGATGGTTCGCCACGCGCTGTTCATGACGAAATTGTAACATTGCCATGACAGACTGTATATACAGTTTTCGTGGCGTCAGAACTGAGCCGACTTCCCAGGACCGGTGCGGACGCCGCCGCTGGCGGGGGGCTGGGGCGGGGGCAGGCGGGCCATTTCATCCTGGCATTCCATCACGCCCTCGAAGGCCGCGCGCGACCCGCGCAGCACCAGCGTGTCCAGCGACCGCGGCCCCGCCGAAATTTTCATGCGGTTCAAGCGCATGAATTCGTTGATGAAATCGAACTGCTGGGTCTGGGCATAATAGTAGACGAGGTCGCCGGGGTTGAACTGGAGGCCGGTGGCGGTGACGTCCCAGGGGGCGCGGCTGTCGAACTGGACCGACAGGGCGTATTCGCGCTCGGCGACGATCGGGGCCCAGCGGGGATTGCCGATCAGCACATAGTAGAAATCGGTCTCGGGGTTGATCCCGATGCGCACGATCGTGCCGCTTTCCCACTCGGCCACCGCGTAGCAACCATTTGAAATCGTTGTATCAACTTCGATATCCCAGTCGCCGATCTCGCCCCAGAAAACGGTTTCCTGCGCCGTCACGGGCGCGGCAAGGGCAAGGCCTGCGGCAAGGCAGACGGGCAAGATTTCCTTAAACATCGGCAGCCTCCGGTGGTTCCGCGCCAAGTCAAGCACAGGCGGCGCGCACCGGGCAAGCCCGTGAAAACCCGTGTCGGCATCACGTCGGCACAACGTCGGCATGACGTCGGCGCCACCGCGCGGGCGGGCGAATTGTTTCAGCCCGCGCACGGACGATCACGTGCCGGTCAGGGGGGCTGCCGCCCTGCCCCTGCACCCGCCATATTGATCCCGTGACACACGCCATGAGGACCAGACCATGACCCTGACCCGCCGCGCCGCCCTGCGTCTTGCCGCGATCCCCCCGCTTCTGGCCCTGACGGGCACCCCCGCGCTGGCCCGAGAGCCAGAGACCTTTCAGGTGAACGGGCTGGCGATCCGGGGCACCGACCCCGTGGCCTATTTCACCGACGGCGGCCCCGTGACCGGCAGCGCCGCGCACGCGCTGGCGTGGAAGGGCGCGGAATGGCGGTTCGCCAGCGCCGCCAACCGCACCGCGTTCGAGATGGACCCCGACAAGTACGGCGCGCGGTTCGGCGGCTACTGCGCCTTTGCCGCGTCGCGCGGATACCTTGCGCCGACGATCCCAGAGGCATGGACGGTCTATCAGGACCGGCTGTACCTGAACGCCAACCTGCGGGCGCGCGAGCTGTGGTTGCAGGACATCCCCGGCAACATCGCGAAGGGAGAGGCGAACTGGCCCGGCATCCTGGGCTGACGCGCCACGGTTTCGCCCCATTCGCCGGGTAGACTGCGCCGCGTGTCTTTATGAGTGCAGCTTATGAAATTCGTATCCGTCGAGTCGAACGACGGCCTGATCCAGGGCCTTTACGCGCAGGGCTGGCTGCCCGCGCTGGCGCTGGGACTGGCCGCCGCGCTGATCCTGATCCTTGCATGGTGGCGCATCGTCCACGCCCGCAGCAGCCGCCACGGCTGCCGCTGGGTGCAGGACAAGGCGCATTTCTCGCAGGCCACCAGCCGCTGGATCTGCGCCACCTGCGGCAACCCCGGCTTCAGCCGGGACACGGGCGCCCCGCGCCAGTGCAGCCAGGCGCTGAACGCGCGGGTGATGTAGGTTTTCCACGCCTGAACGGAGAAACCCCGCCCGGAACAGCCGTGAAGCGGCCCGGGCAGGTTGCGCGCATGTGCGCAACGGCCGCCCCGATGACCAGCCGATGCCCTTTGCCGGGACATGCTCCCGGCGAGTCTTGAACGGCGCGCCCCGCCCGGAACAGCCGCCGCAAGGCGGCCCGGGCAGCGGCTGGCCGCCCCTATGGCCAGCCGCTTTGGTGACGTTTGCGCGGGGATCGAGGTCGTCCGGACCTGGCCGGATAAAGTGAGGACCTCGGGCGTTGCAGCGGCTGCCCGCGGCCAGACGCTGCCCTTTGGGGTCGGGGCAGGTGCGGAGGTTGAATAAAACTTTGAAACAATGATTGAAACTAAGGGGTCAGAAAGCCAAATCTCAATATTGAGCCCTTCAAATCTTGACTTCTCAAAAAGACTGGCTTCGCATCCGGTGGAGCGCCATGAGGCGCATTCAATCGCAAAACAACTCTAAATTCATTCTCTGGAGAGAATCTCTCAGGCTTCGAAAGAACAGATTCAACCGGATTATTGCTTTCAATATAATTGGAAATATCTCCTCTCAATCGCGTAAACTCATCAACTTTATTGTATTTTACAGAATCTGCGCATACAAAATAGTTTCCAGGAGTCACATTAAAGAGAGGATGCCGTTTTGCACTCTCCGCGACAGCAGCCGCAAATTGCCGAAAGTCGATTTCAGCCCACGCTAGCAATTGCGGCGTTCCGGCGTATCCGACGCTTTCCACACCGTTTACCATCTGAAGATGATGCGCTTCGCTATAGGCACCATTAGTACAACAGAAAATCCATTCATTTACAGACTGAACCATACTTGCGTCTGAAATTGAAACTTGCGCAGACCCTCCCCCAGGGGGACCCTGAAAAATGTTCCCACCAGCATTATATGTGCCCGACAAAGAAATATTTACATCATAATTTCGCCTCGTCACGCCCTCTCTCTCGTCATGGCGAGCATCAACATTTCCCCAAGACTCTTGATCCCTGTATTCTTCAAGGGTTCCAAATTTAAACTGCCCCTCTTCATAGTATTTCCTGTCCGAAACCTTAAAATATTTTGTCACCCTACTAGGCAGATCATCTCGCATAACACTGCACCTCAAAAAACAGAGTGGCGCTTACCCAACAACCCCCATGAAGTCCCGCCATTCGCCCTTGCTCATGCCGGAGGTTTCCTGTGTCACCTCTTCACCCTTGAGCATACGGCGCAGGCAGTCAATCGCCTTGCCGGAGAGTGTGGCGCCGCCCAGGCGGTAGTCCTGGAACGCGGCCCAGGCGTGGGGGACCCAGTCGGCCACCACGTCGCAGATCGCCTGGGCGTAGACGCGGATCTCGTACTGGGCGTGGGCGTCGGCGCGCAGGCGCAGGAAGTGGAACAGGTTGTGCAGGTCGGTCTTCCAGTACCACTGGGTGTAGACGTTGGCGGGCAGGTTCATGCGCGCCAGTTCCCGGGCGAGGCCTTGCTGGCCGTCCTGTGACAGCATGTCCTGGTAGTGGTCATAGGCGCGGGTGGCGTCGGATTTCAGCATGTCGAGGACGCGTTCGGCCTCTGCCCCTTGCAGGACCTCGCCGCGCCCCTGGTTGTTGACGGTGGACTGGGCGGCCAGCGCGTCGGGGGCGGGGATGTAGAATTCTCGGTCGAGGATCGAGTAGCGGGCGGAGTATTCGTTGACGTTGGCGGTGCGGTGGCGGATCCACTGGCGGGCGACGAAGACGGGCAGTTTGACGTGCAGCTTGATCTCGCACATCTCGAACGGGGTGGAGTGCCAGTGCCGCATCAGGTAGCGGATCAGCCCCTCGTCGTTCTGGACGTGTTTCGTGCCGGCGCCATAGCTGACGCGGGCGGCCTGCACGATGGCGGCGTCGTCGCCCATGTAGTCTATGACGCGGACAAAGCCGTGATCGAGCACGGGAATGGCGGTGTAGAGGTGACGCTCTATCCCCGGGGCGGTGGCGCGCAGGGTCTGGCGGGGCGTGGCGCGCTGGTCCTCGATCTCTTGCAGCTGGTCTGGCGTAAGCGGCATGGCGGCGAATCCTTCGTCGGGGCGTTGCGGTGCGGGGATACTATATCTATGGGATGGGTCTGGAAAACCCGCCACATGCTGGGGCGATGACACGGCTGGATGCGGGGAGCGCATCTGCTAGGCTGCGATGCGACAAGGGAGTTCGAGATGAAGATCAGATATCTGCACACGATGGTCCGGGTGAAGGACCTGGAGGCGACGGTGGCGTTCTTCGCGCTGCTGGGCCTGACCGAGAAGCGGCGGATCGACCGCGAACAGGGCCGCTATACGCTGGTGTTCATGGCCCCGCCGGGGCAACAGGAATGCCCGGTGGAACTGACCTGGAACTGGGACGGCGATGACGGGCTGCCGTCGGATTCGCGGCATTTCGGGCATCTCGCCTACGAGGTCGAGAACATCTACGAGACCTGCCAGCACCTGATGGACAACGGCGTGACGATCAACCGGCCGCCCCGCGACGGGCGCATGGCCTTTGTTCGGTCGCCCGACAACGTCTCGGTCGAGCTGTTGCAGATGGGCGAGGCGCTGGCCCCGGCCGAGCCATGGGCCAGCATGGAAAACACCGGGCATTGGTGAGACGCGCCGCGCTTCTGGCGGCGCTGGCCGGGGGCATCGCGCTGCCCGGCGCGGCGGCGGCCACCTGCAGGCTGGCGCTTCTTCTGGCGCTGGACATCTCGTCCTCGGTCGACGCGGCCGAGGACGCGCTTCAGCGCGGCGGGCTGGCGCGGGCGCTGATCTCGCCCGAGGTGGAACGGGCGATGTTCTCTGTCCCCGGCGATACGGTTGCGCTGGCGGTCTACGAATGGTCGGGCCGCTACCAGCAGGACACGGTGCTGGACTGGGTGCTGATCGACAGCCCCCGGACGCTGCGCGCGGCATCGGCGGCGGTGGCGTCCAGCCGGCGGAGCTATGCCGAGTTTCCCACGGCGCTGGGCTATGCGCTGGGGCACGCGGCTACGCTGTTCGCAGGCGCCCCGCCCTGCCTGTTCCGCACGCTGGACGTGTCGGGCGACGGCGTGAACAACGACGGATTTGCCCCGCCTCTGGCCTACAAGCATTTCCCTTTGGGCGAGATCACGGTGAACGGGCTGGCGATCGGCGGCGCGGGTGATGATGACGTGGCGGCCTATTACCGCGACGAGCTGATCCGCGGGCCCGGCGCCTTCGTCGAGGAGGCCGCGGATTTCGACGATTTCGAGCGCGCGATGCGGCGCAAGCTGGTGCGAGAGCTGCGCGCGGCGGCCATCGGGGCGGCGGACGCGCCCGCGCCGCGGGGCGGTTGAACATGCGCGCGGTGCTTCTGTCCGCGCTGATGGCGCTGGTCGCCGTGCCAGCGGGGGCAGTGTGCCGGCAGGCGCTGGCGCTGGCGCTGGACGTGTCGGGATCTGTCGATATGGAGGAATACCGGTTGCAGCTGGACGGGCTGGCCGGGGCCCTGATGCAGCGCGACGTGCAGGCGGCACTGCTGGCGATGCCGGATGCACCGGTGCGGCTGCATGTCTTCGAATGGGCCGGGTCGGGGCAGCGGCGGGTGCTGGTGCCCTGGACAGAGGTGACGGACGCCGATGTGCTGGCCGGGATCGCAGCGCGGCTGACCGCGACCGCGCGGGTGCCGAATGATCCGGGCACGGCGCTGGGCGAGGCGATGCTGGCCGGGGCAACGGCGCTGACAGAGCAATCGGGATGCTGGCGGCGGACGCTGGACATTTCGGGAGACGGGCAATCGAACAGCGGCCCGCGCCCCCGAGATGTGAGAGGCGACCCGCGGCTGGCCGGGGCGACGGTGAATGCGCTGGTGATCGTGGCGCCGCCGCCGGCGGTGTCACGGCGGCCCGACGCAGCGATTTCCGACCTTGTGGCGTATTTCCGGTTCGAGGTGATCCAGGGACCCGATGCCTTTGCCGAAGTGGCGGCCGGATACGCGGATTACGAGGACGCGATGGCACGAAAGCTGCTGAAAGAGCTGGAGACGATGCCAATGGGCGTGCTGGAGCGCTGACGGGCCCGCGTGCGGGATCAGTAGATATAGCGGATCTGGTCGGCCCAGAAGCGTTCGATCCGCCGCAGCGCGGTGTTGATGTCTTCCAGCCCGTCGGGATCGACAAGGGCGCGGTCCTGCATCGTGGCGGCCTGACGCTGGAACAGGTCTGCCACGATCTGGCGCACGCCGCGCCCCTTTTCGGTAAGCCGGACGCGGACCGAGCGCCTGTCGATCTCGCACCGCTGGTGGTGCATGTACCCGCACTCGACCAGTTTCTTGAGATTGTAGGACACGTTCGAGCCCTGATAGTAGCCGCGCGTCTTGAGTTCGCCCGCCGTCACCTCGTTCTCGCCTATATTGAACAGCAACAGCGCCTGTACGGCGTTGATTTCGAGTATGCCGAGGCGTTCGAATTCATCCTTCAGCACGTCGAGCAGCAGCCGGTGAAGCCGCTCGACCAGTGCAAGGGATTCAAGATACTGGGACAGAAAGCCCGGGTGGGCCGTTTGCCCGATCTGGCTGTGCAGGGTCATCGCAATCTCCGCCGTTCGTGACTTGCACGGCAGAATTGCGGCAAATGCCCAAGATACGGTTAAGCGCTGCCCGGACCCCTCACCGTGGCCGCGATTTCGGCGATGAGCGGTGCAAGGCGGTCGGGCGCTGGGGCCTGTCCGGTCACCCAAGCATAAAGGTCCTGGTCGTTCTCCTCGAGCAGAACCTCGTACAGATCGAGCGTTTCGGGCGGCAGCCCGCCGAGGCGGGCATCGCAATACCCCCCCAGGATCAGGTCCATTTCCTTGGTCCCGCGCCGCCAGGACCGCATCCGCAGCCGTTTCAGACGATGTTCGGGGCGTTCCGTGGCGGCATCCGTCATGCGGTGTGGTCCTGAAGGGCGCGGCGCAGTTGCTTTTCGGCCCGCGCAAGCCGTTCGGCGGCGCGCGTCATCTCGCCGCGAATCTGGCGGATCTCTGCCATGATGGCGCTGATGTCATGGGGGATCTCGGTGGCGTCGCCGGGGGGCGCGACGCCCTCTCCCTCTCCGTTCAAGAGCCACATGAGCGAGACGTTGAGGACGCCGGAAAGCATCTGCAGCTTGTTTGCGCGGGGCTCGGACAGGTCATCCTCCCACGCCTGCACGGTCTTCAGCTTGACGCCGAGCCTGCGCGCCAGGTCCGCCTGGCTGAGCACCATCGCGTCGCGGGCCGCGGCGACCCGGTCGCCGAAGGTCGCTGCCTCGTTCGAGTACCAGCCGTCGGTCGCGGCCGTTCCCTGATCGGTCATGTTCGTCCTTTCCGCCGACCATCCTTGATCGGGCTTCGCGCGCATCCTAAGAGATAGCACCGCCCACAGCAAACCGGAGGCGACCATGGCATTCCTGTCCGCGACACTCGACCGAATCCAGCCTTCCCCCACGGTGGCGGTGACGGCCAAGGCGCGCGAGATGAAGGCCGCCGGAATGGACGTGATCGGGCTTGGCGCCGGCGAGCCCGACTTCGACACGCCCGAGCACATCAAGTCCGCCGCCAAGGACGCCATCGACCGGGGCGAGACGAAATACACCGCCGTTGACGGCATCCCCGAGCTGAAGGCGGCGATCGCGGCCAAGTTCCTGCGCGACAACGGGCTGCGCTATGCGCCCGAAGAGATCAGCGTGGCGACGGGCGGCAAGCAGATCCTCTACAACGCGCTGCTGGCGACGCTGAACCCCGGCGACGAGGTCATCATCCCCGCGCCCTACTGGGTCAGCTATCCCGACATGGTGCGGCTTGGCGGCGGGGTGCCGGTGATCGTGCCGGGCGGGATCGACACCGGGTTCCGCATCACGCCGCAGGCGCTGGAGGCGGCGATCACGCCCAGGACCAAGTGGCTGATCTTCAACTCTCCGTCCAATCCCACGGGCGCGGGGTATTCGCACGACCAACTGGCGGCCCTGACCGATGTGCTGATGCGCCATCCGCATGTCTGGGTGATGTCCGACGACATGTACGAGCACATCGCCTATCCCGGGTTCACCTTCTGCACGCCGGTCGAGATCCAGCCGGGCCTGCGCGACCGGACGCTGACGGTCAACGGCGTCAGCAAGTCCTATGCGATGACGGGCTGGCGGATCGGCTATGCCGGCGGGCCCGAGCACCTGATCTCGGCCATGCGCAAGCTGCAGTCGCAGTCCACGACGAACCCCTGCTCGATCTCGCAATGGGCGGCGGTCGAGGCCCTGAACGGGCCGCAGGCGTTCCTGTCGGACTGGGTCGAGGCGTTCCGGCGGCGCCGCGATCTGGTGGTGGACGGCCTGAACGCGGCGGCGGGGATCGACTGCCCGGTGCCCGAGGGGGCGTTCTATGTCTATCCCTCCATCGCGGGCTGCATCGGCAAGACATCCGCCGGCGGCACGGCGATCACCGACGACGAGGCCTTCGCAACGGCGCTTCTGGAGGAAACCGGCGTCGCCGTGGTCTTTGGCGCGGCCTTCGGCCTGTCGCCGCATTTCCGGGTCAGCTATGCGACGTCGGACGCGGCACTGACGGATGCCTGCCGCCGCATCCAGGGCTTTTGCGCGGGACTGACGTAATGGTGGCGGACCTGCCCGAGTTCTACTTTCGCGTCCGCGACAACGGCGCCTTCGTCTATCGCGTGGACACCGAGAACCGCCAGCGGCGCATAGAAATGGACCAGATCGCCGTGGTCAACATCCGCAACGGCCAGATCAAGCCGCAAGGCGACCATGTGCTGTCCCCCGAAGAAACGCGTGCCATCGAGCACTGGATGGAAGAGCGCAAGGCGGCGCTGGCGCGCCGGGCCATCGACGACATACACCGCACGATCGACCATCTGAACCACACCGCCCACTGGGCGCAGACGGCCGCGACGCAGGCCGAGCTTGACGAGGTCACGGACGCGCTGCTTCTGGCGATGCACGACTTGCGCAGCGTGCTGGTGCGCAAGAAGGCCGACAGACTGCTGAAGGGCTGAGGGGGCAAGGTGCTTCGAAGCGCCTTGCAGCGGGCGCGCGCCCGCTGCGCCGCGTCCGGCCCCGGGCGCGGAACGCCTTTGCAAAGGCGTTCGCCCTATGCCGGAAGGTGCCGCACGGCCCGAAGCCAGAACCGGCCCATCATCAGCACCGCCGCGACGGCCAGCCCCAGCGCCAGCCCCAGCCAGATCCCCACCCCGCCAAGCGGCGTCATGAAACCCAGGCCATAGCTGGCCGAGAGCCCGACGCCCCAATAGCTGACCGCGGCCATGACCATCGGCACGCGTGTATCCTGCACCCCGCGCAGAAGGCCCAGCGCCATGACCTGCGCCGCGTCCACAAGCTGAAACAGAGCCGCCGCCGCCAGCAGGCCCACACCAACGCCGATCACCAGGGCACGGTCAGGATCGGCAGGATCAAGAAAGGCCCCGAGCAACGGTTCCGGCACCGCAAGGAACAGACCCACGGTGGCCAGCGCCACCCCCATCGACAAGGCAATCGCCACCGCCCCGCCACGTGCCAGCCCGCCCGTGTCGCGCAGGCCATAGGCGCGACCGGCCATTATCGTGGCCGCGTTCGACAGCCCGAGATGGATCATGAACGTGGCCGAGGCGATCTGGAGCGCGATGCCATGCGCCGCAAGCTCCAGCGTGCCGATCATCCCCATCATCAGCGAGGACGCGGTGAAGAGCCCCACCTCTGCCAGCCCGGTCAGGCCGATGGGCCAGCCAAGGCGAAAGACGGTGCCGAACGCCTCCCAGTCGGGGCGCCAGACACGCTGGAAGAGCGCATGTTCCGGCGTTGCGCGCATCGCATAGGCAATCAGCACCAGCATCGAGGCGAGATGCACGCTGACCGAGGCCACCGCGGCGCCCCGAATGCCCATTTCGGGCGCGCCCGCGTTTCCGAAGATCAGGAGCCAGTTGAGAAACGCGTTGAGCGGCAGCGCCGCGACCGTCACCCACAGCACGACCTGCGTGCGACCCAGCGCGGCGAAGTAGCTTTTCAGGACCATCACCACCAGCGCGGGCAGGATCGCGGGCCCCGCAATGCGCAGATAGTCCTGCGCCATCGCCGACAGGTCCGGGTCCTGCCCCAGCGCCAGAAGGATCGGGCGCGACCAGATGAAGACCGGCAGCACCGCCACGCCTGCGATAAGCGACAGCCACAGCCCCATGCGCGTCACGCGGCGCACCTGCGCCGTCTCGCCCGAACCGGCGGCGGCGGCCACCATCGGCATCACGGCCCAGGCAAAGCCCGACAGCATGATGAAGAAGACGAAGAAGAAGCCGTGCGCCAGCACCTCTGCCGCCAGCGCGCGCACGTCGTACCAGCCCAGCATCACCGCGTCGGTCAGCATGATGGCGAATTGCGCCAGGTGGCTGCCGATCAGCGGCAGGCCCAGCACCATGACGGCGCGCGCATGCTGGCGGTATGTCAGTGTCGGCTGGGTCACCTGCGCGCTTTAGGGCTTCGCGCCGAACGGGGCAAGGCCGCGCATTCGCACGCGGCGGTTCAGTCGGGGGGCGCGGGGTTCGGGTTGGGTTCCTGCTGCCATGCCCCGATCGCGTCCAAGGGATAGATCACCGACAGCGTCGTCAGCGCGAGGCAGTCGCGCGCGGTGACCGCCACCGCCGAAAGACCCCCGACCGACCAGAGCCGGGACGCGTCTTTCACACGCCCGCCCCGGTCATGTCATGCCGCTCGCATGGCCAGAGCCATGCCCTGCCGCGCCTAGGCCATGCGCGGGTCGTCCAGATACATCCGCCAGTGATGTTTCGGGGCATAGCCCAGCAACCGCTTGGCCTTGGCGCTGCTGTAGAAGGTGTCGTGCGGGCCCATCGCGCCCCTGACGGGCACGCCCTCGTAATAGCGCGCGATGATCTCGCCCGTGGTCAGGTTCACCGAACAGTCGTCGTTCGAGACGTTGAACACCTCGTACCCCAGACCGTCGGTCTTCAGGCAGCACTCCACCATGTGGCCAAGGTCGCGCGCGTCGATATAGGCGAAGATGTTGCGCCGCCGCAGGCCGGGATCCGCCATGTAGGCGGGAAAGTTCGCCTTGTACTCGTGCGGCTCGATCACGTTGTTGATCCGCAGCCCGTAGATATCGGCGCCCGACCGGCGCTGCAGGCTCTTCGCCGTCACCTCGTTGACCACCTTGGACATGGCATAGGCGTCCTCGGGGACCGTGGGATGATCCTCGTCGATGGGCACATAGTCGGGCCGGATCTCGCCATCGGCGAAACACACGCCATAGGTCGTCTCGGACGAGGCGAAGATGATCTTGCGGATGCCCGCCTTCAGCGCCGCGTCGATGACGTTGTAGGTGCCCATGACATTGGTGTGGTAGCAGACGTTGTCGGGCCGCATCAGCAGCCGCGGCACGGCCGCGAAATGCACCACGGCGTCGAACCGCGGCTGGCCCGTGCCCGGCTCCAGCTCGTCATACCCGGCATAGGACTGCATCACGTCGTGCATCTGGCCCGCGTCGGTGATGTCGGCCAGCCGGTTGTCGACGCCGTCGGCCTCCAGCGGCACCATGTCCACGTTCAGCACCCTGTGTCCCTGCGCCACCAGGTACGGCACCGCATGCCGCCCCGCCTTGCCGGCCCCGCCGGTAAAGAGAACCCTCATCTGCTACCCCTCCTTCACAGCCACGAAATCGATCAGCGCCGAAGTTCCAGAATGCCCCTCACCCTCGTCCACTTCCGCATCGTAGTCATCGGCATGCAGCACGCGGTAACCCGGGAAGGCCTCGCGCAGCATGAGCAGATCATACATGTTCTCCTCGACGCCCGGACCGCCGGTGCCATAACCCACCTGGCGCGGCGCGTACCCGTGAACAAGAAGATGCCCGCCGGGTTTCAGCGTCCGGTCCATGCCGCGGAAGATCTCGGCGCGCAATTCGGGGCCCGCGAACTGGATGAAGATCGCCACCACCACATCGAAGGCCCCGGGCGTCCAGTCCCAGTCCTCGATGACGGACTGGTGCAGGTCGATCTCGACCGCGCGCGCCTCGGCCAGGCGCTGGGCCTTTTCCAGCCCGACACCCGAGGCGTCGAAGGCGGTCACCTTCAATCCCCGCGCGGCCAGAAAGACCGAATTGCGCCCCTCGCCATCGGCGATGCAGAGCGCGCGTTCGCCGGCGGAAAGGCGCATGGTCTCGCGCTGAAGGAAAGCCGCCGGCTCTGTGCCGAAAAGATAATCCTCGCGGTCATACCGCGTGTCCCAGCGATCGTCGCGTCGCGTCCACATGTGCCAGATCCTCCGTTGACCGGGGCAAAGACTGGCGCCCCGCGACACAAAACACAATCCACCCTTCTTCTGTTCGAAAATACTCTCGGGGGGACGGCGCCGCAGGCGCCGGGGGGGCGGACAGCCCCCCACGCGCCGCGCAGGCGGCGCCCGAAAAAGAGGCGTGGCGCCGCAGGCGCCTCCGCCAGATCAGGCCTGTCCGGGCTTCACGTGGCGCGTGCCGGGGTGCAGCGAGGTGCCAAGGATATGCTCTGCCCGGTGCACCACATGCGCCGCGCGGCCCACGATCAGCGGGTCCGGCGTGCCGACGATTGCCGCGTCCTTGTCGGGATAGTCGATGCCGGACAGGAAATGCCGCATGCAGGCAAGGCGCGCGCGCTTCTTGTCGTTGGACTTGATGATCGTCCAGGGCGCGTCGGCGGTGTCGGTGTAGAAGAACATCGCCTCCTTCGCCTCGGTGTAGTCGTCCCACTTGTCGAGGCTGGCCTTGTCGATCGGCGACAGCTTCCAGCGCTTCAGCGGATCGGTCTCGCGCGCCTCGAAGCGGCGGCGCTGTTCGTCCTGGGTGACCGAGAACCAGTATTTCGAAAGCCGGATGCCCGAGCGCACCAGCATCCGTTCAAGGTCCGGCGTCTGGCGCATGAATTCGAGGTAATCATTGGGCGTGCAAAAGCCCATCACGCGCTCGACGCCGGCGCGGTTGTACCAGCTGCGGTCGTAAAAGACCATTTCGCCCTCGGTCGGCAATTCGGTGATATAGCGCTGAAAGAACCACTGGCCCTTCTCTTCCCAGGTCGGCTTGTTCAGCGCCACGACGCGGGCCTGCCGGGGGTTCAGGTGTTCCATGAAACGCTTGATCGTGCCGCCCTTTCCGGCGGCGTCGCGGCCTTCGAACAGAAGCACGAATTTCTGGCCCGCCTCTTCGGCCCAAAGCTGCACCTTCAGCAGTTCGGCCTGAAGCGCGGCCTTTTCCGCCTCGTACGCGGCGCGCGGCATCTTCTCGGCATAGGGGTATTCCCCGGTCTCGAAGGCATGCCGGATCGCGTCCGGCGTCACCGTGGGAAAGCTTTGCACCTGGTCGGTGTCGAGCGGCATCTGCGTATCGGGCATGTACGGTCCTTCCTTTTGTTGCGCCAATTCTAGCGCGGCGCGCGGCGACCCGCCTTGATTGGTGTCAAGAAACCGTCACACTCGGGCGCGCAGGTACGGGGCGTCTACCGCTTGGAGGGCCGGATGAAGGATCTTGAACGGATGGTTCCCGACGTGCGGGCGTTCCTCGACGCGCTTGCCGCCGACAATTCGCGCGACTGGTTCCAGGCCCACAAGGCCCGGTACGAGGCCGCGCTGAAGGCCCCGGCAGAGGCGCTTTTGGCCGTGGTGGCCCCAGAGCTTGCGGCGATGGCGGAGGCCCCGGTCGAGACCAAGCTGTTCCGGATGAACCGGGACGTGCGCTTCTCGGCGGACAAGACGCCCTATCACACCCATCTTCACATGCTCTGGCGGCCGCGCGGTGCCGCGGCGCCGGCGTGGTTCTTCGGGATTGCACGCGGCTATGTCCGGGCGGGCTGGGGGACGATGGCATTCTCGAAGCCGGGGCTGGAGGCGTGGCGCGACCTGATGGGTGGGGACGACGGCATGGCCGCGGCCGCGGCGATCGCGGCCACCGGGCTGGCCCCGTCGGCGCCGGGGTTGAAACGCGTGCCCGCGCCCTGGCCGCAGGACCATCCCCGCGCCGACCACCTGCGGCGCAAGGGCCTGATGCTGTGGGCCGATGTCGCGGACGCCCGCCCCGGCACGCTGATGGAGGTTTTCGCCCGGGCCGAACCGGCGCGCCGGGTGCTGGCGGGCATCGCCTGAGCTACGCGCGCCATTGCCCCGCCGCGCCGCGGCTGGTCTAATGCCCGCTCAGCGAACACCAAGAAAAGAGCAGCGCCCATGTCCGCCGACGATCTTCTTTCCGGGGCCGGGTCCGACCCGTCCTACAATGCCTCGTCCATCGAGGTGCTGGAGGGGCTGGAGCCCGTGCGCAAGCGCCCCGGCATGTATATCGGCGGCACCGACGAGCGGGCCCTGCATCACCTGGTGGCCGAGGTTCTGGACAACGCGATGGACGAGGCCGTCGCCGGCCATGCCACGCGCATCGAGGTCGAGCTGCACGCCGATCATTCGGTGACCGTTCGCGACAACGGGCGCGGCATCCCGGTGGACCCGCATCCCAAGTTTCCCGACAAGTCCGCGCTGGAGGTCATCCTGTGCACGCTGCACGCGGGCGGCAAGTTTTCCGGCAAGGCCTACCAGACCTCGGGCGGGTTGCATGGCGTGGGGGTATCGGTGGTCAACGCGCTGTCCGATCACCTGCGGGTCGAGGTCGCGCGGGGCCGGGAGCTGTTCGCGCAGGAGTTCAGCCGCGGACTGCCGCAGGGGCCGGTGCGGGCGCTGGGCGCCGCGCCAAACCGGCGCGGCACAACCGTCACCTTTCACGCCGATGCCGAGATCTTCGGGCAGCACCGGTTCAAGCCCGCGCGGCTGATGAAGATGGTGCGGTCCAAGGCCTATCTGTTCTCGGGCGTGGAAATCCGCTGGAAATCCGCCATCGACGACGGCGAAACGCCGTCCGAGGCGGTGTTCCACTTTCCCGGCGGGCTGGCCGACTACCTGGCCGAGCAGCTGAACGGCGCCTCGACCTATGCCGAACGCCCCTTTGCCGGGAAGGTCGAGTTCCAGGAACGCTTTGGCGTGCCCGGGTCGGCGGAATGGGCGATCAACTGGACGCCCTCGCGCGACGGGTTCATCCAGTCCTACTGCAACACCGTGCCCACGCCAGAGGGCGGCACGCACGAGGCGGGGTTCTGGGCCGCCGTGCTGAAGGGCATCCGCGCCCATGGCGAACTGGCGGGCAACCGCAAGGCCGCGCAGATCACGCGCGAGGACCTTGTGTCGGGCGGCTGCGCGCTGGTGTCGTGCTTTATCCGCGAGCCCGAGTTCGTGGGCCAGACCAAGGACCGCCTTGCCACCGCCGAGGCCGCGCGGCTGGTCGAGGGCGCGGTGCGCGACCGCTTCGACACATGGCTGGCGGGCGACACGAAATCGGCGGGCGCGATCCTCGATTTCCTTGTGCTCCGGGCCGAGGAGCGGCTCCGCCGCCGGCAGGAAAAGGAGACCGCGCGCAAGACCGCGACCAAGAAGCTGCGGCTGCCCGGCAAGCTGGTGGATTGCTCGCAGAACGCGCGCGAGGGGACGGAAATCTTCATCGTCGAGGGCGACAGCGCGGGCGGATCGGCCAAGATGGCGCGGGACCGCAAGACGCAGGCGCTTCTGCCGCTCAGGGGCAAGATCCTGAACGTGCTGGGCGCGGCGTCCTCGAAACTGGGCACCAACGCCGAGATATCCGACCTCTGCCAGGCGCTGGGCGTGGGGATGGGCACGAAGTTCAACATCGACGACCTGCGCTATGACAAGGTCATCATCATGACCGACGCCGACGTGGACGGGGCGCATATCGCCAGCCTGCTGATGACGTTCTTCTTCACCCAGATGCGGCCGCTGATCGACCACGGGCACCTCTACCTCGCCTGCCCGCCGCTGTTCCGGCTGACGCAAGGCGCGCACCGGGTCTACGCCGTGGACGAGCCGGAAAAGGAACGGCTGATGGCGCGCGGGCTGGGCGGCAAGGGCAAGATCGACGTGTCCCGCTTCAAGGGGCTGGGCGAGATGGACGCCAAGGACCTGAAGGACACCACGATGAACCCTGCCACCCGCCAGCTGATCCGGGTGAACATCCAAGAGGATGCACCCGGAGAGACCGGCGACCTAGTGGAACGGCTGATGGGCAAGAAACCGGAATTGCGGTTCCAGTATATCCAGGAAAACGCGCGGTTTGTTGAGGAGTTGGATGTTTGAGGGTGCCGCCTAGTCTTTGCCCCAATCGGTACGCGGTCGATTCATTAACCAATCAGGATAATTTGGAAGGGCCTGCAACGCTTTCCAGTCACGCTCGGCAAGTAACCGGTCGCGAAGATCCTCTCTTTCCTGCTTTACAGAAAGGCCATCATAAATAACCTGAAGGAGAGCCAATTCATCATTGCCATATGGCGCTATTATGTCAAATACATAGGACGTACCCAACAATTTTTCGCCAAAGCAGTTGATGAATCTGGATATTGCCTCCATTGCGGCATCCACGTGAGATTTGGTCACCGGAGAAATGCTACTGGCCCCGGCGCGAACTGGAATATCCACATGTGCAATCGTCTTGTCGACCCACGTGAAGGCTAGCTCTGACTCGTCACTAGCTAGCTTGGCAAACCGAGTAAGCTCGCTCTTTGTCGATCCTTCGCCGACTAAAGCCACAACTCTATGTATTGAAATCGTCTCAGGTTCTTTGGACTTCCCTCCCTGACCGGCCTTCGCTAACCGGCGAAGGGACAACAAAGCCGAACGGAACATAATCTTCTCAATTATTCGCGCCGTTTTTGCGGAGGCTCGACATAGCAGATCAATTCTCTCGGGGCCCGATGAAAAGAAACTATTGTAAATTCTCCATTCTAGCTGCAGGATGTGAAAGTCATTCTTGAAATTAAACCATACAAATCCGAGATCTTCTCCAAGAAGTGAAATATACTCGCTCCTCACCTCTTCAGGCGTCTTGTAAGTCATATCAGCAACCCATGAATTGAGACGACAACGATTGACCGTGCCCCATACTGGCCGAGAGAGGCCGAGTTAGAAACCCCCACTCCGCGCCTCATCAAGTGCTACCCGAAGGCGCATATCTCCATTATCAGGGACTAAACATACATACATTAATCCCGTTGTAACCCTGCCCCGGCCATCCTATCCTCCATGTACGAGTGGGACGAGGCCAAGCGGCGGGCGAACCTTGCCAGGCACGGCGTGGATTTCGCCGATCTGGTGCGGTTCGAGTGGGCCGCGCATGAGGTCGAGGCTGACGACCGGGTCGACTATGGCGAGTCGCGCTGGAGAGCGCGGGGGCTGATCGATGGACGGCTGCATGTGGTCGTCTACACCCAAAGGCAGGGCCGGCTGCGGATCATCAGCCTGCGCAAGGCAAACAGACGGGAGATCGCGGGATGGATGGCAAGGCGCAAGAGCGGATAGCAGACCCGAACGACATCAGCGACGAAGAGGACGCCTGGATCACCGCGGCGGCCGAAGGCGATCCCGACAACCCGCCGATGACCGATGAACAGATGGACCGTATGCGCCCCGTGTGGGACTTCCCCGAACTCGTCGAGATCCTTCAGAAGCACGGCAAGCTGGGGCGCCCGCCCCTGCCCGAGGGCGAGAAGAAGCAGCGGGTGACGCTGTACCTTGACCGCGACGTGGTGGAGCGGCTGAAGGCCGACGGGCGCGGGTGGAGCACGCGGGCCAACGCGGCGCTGCGCCGCGCGCTTGGGCTATAGCGTCTCTGGCCAGCGGGGGACGGCGCGGTTATCGTGGCGCGTGACGCAACCCCGGGGAGTGCCGATGCGCCGACTTGCCCTTGCCGCCCTGATCGCCCTTGCCGCCCCCGCCGCCGGGGCGCAAGAGCCTTATGCCCAGCGCGGGCAGTGGACGATTTCGTGGTTCCCCGAGACGATGGGCTGCCGGGCGGTGCGCGACTATGGCACCACGCGGTTCAGCATCGGGTTCGACGGCACGCAGGGCGAGCCGCTTCTGAAGGTGAACCTGAGCGATCCGGCGTGGGAGGCGCTGCCCGAGGGCGAGCGCAAGGACATCGCGGCGCAGTTCGGGTTCCGCGAGCCGTGGGAGTTGTCGATGACGGGCGGTGCGGGGCTGACGCTGACCGCGCCTGCGCGGGCGCAGCTGGCCGGCGTCTTCATCGACGAGTTCAAGGCCGAGATGGTCATGGTCTGGAGCGAGGGCGAGACCGAACTGGGACGCTTCACGCTCGACGGCTCGCGCGTGGCATTCGACACGATGTCGGCCTGCCAGCAGGTGCCGCGCTAGGGCGTCACTCCTGAATGGCGTTCAGGTAGACCAAGAGTTCGGCAATCGTCCGGGTGGTGACCATCGGCTGGCCATCGGGCAGCTTTATCGCCGCCTCGGGCGCGGCGGGATCGCCCGCGAAGAAATCTCCGAACAGCGGCATCACCCCGCCATGGGCGAGGAACGGGTCGCGCCCGTCGATCTGGCGCGCCACGCGCATCCAGGGAAATTCGCCGCTGGCCCCCTCTGCCAGTCGCGTGAGGTCGGTCGGCAGGACCGACAGGATCGGGGCCATGGTGCCGTCGCCGCGGGCTTCCATGCCGTGGCAGCTGGCGCACCACGTGACGTAGTGGTCGCGCCCGGTCTCGGCGTCGGGGGCGTCCTGCGCCACGGCGGGGCCCGTGGCCAGCGCGGCAAGGGTCAGGGCAAGGGCGGTGCGGATCATGGCAAGGCTCCTGTTGCGATGGCCCAGCATGGCGCGAACCGGCGCGCGCCGCCTTGATCGGCGTCAAGCGCTATTGCTGGATCGACTCGATGTATCGGGCCAGCGCCACCAGCCGCGCCGGCGTCGGCGTCATCACGCCCGGCTCTGTCTCGATCAGGACGGTGTCGCCTTCGAGCAGCGGCCAGAAGGCGGGCATCCCGCCATGGGTCTGCTCGCGGGTGTAGCCGTCGATCTGGGACATAACGCGCACGCTCGGAAAGATCCCGCCATTGGCCGTGGCCAGCAGCGTCAGGTCGGGCACCTGCGCGTCGAGCGTGGCCAGCGCCGGGCCGTCGCCGCGCCCGTCGTCGCCATGACAGCCCGCGCACAGCGCCTGGTAGTCCTGCCGCCCGCTTTCCTCGGGCGCCACGACGCATCCCGCCAGCAGGAACGCCGCCGCAAATGCCCCCGAAACGATTGCCCTGGTCTTCACCGTCGACATGTCGCTGCCTCCTGGATCTGCTGTCCTTTGGATCAGTAGACCACAGCCCGAAGCGACGGTCACGAGCCGATGCGGCCTGTTGCAATCCGCCGCCGCTATTTTGCCGATCGTCTTTCGCCGTGCTAGGATCCCGCATCCCCGATCGGCGGGATTTCACCAAGAGGATTGAGAAAATGCGGAACGTAATGGCGGGTGCCGGCCTGGCCCTTTGTCTGGCCGCGGGTGTGGCGTTTGGCCAGGGAACCGGGTCCGAAGGGTATTTCGAGATATACAACGACACCGCAGGTAATGTGGTGGTCGGGTTCTACACCAACGACGGCAGCGGCTGGTCGTCGAACTGGCTGGACGGGGTCGAGGTCATGCCGGGCCAAAGCGCAACGGCGCAGTTCTATGGCGAAAGCGGACCGTGCGAGCAGGTGTTCGCCGTGGGCTGGCTTGGCAACGACGGCAGCGAGGTCGTGGACGATCCCATCTCGATCGACATCTGCGCGGCCTCGAACGTCTATCTGGCCGATAACGAGATCTACTACGACTGACGGGGGCGCTCAGTCCTGCACGGACCGCAGGTAGGCCGTCAGCGCCAGCACGGTGTCGGTGGTGGCGATGACGGTCCCGTCCGGGGCGGTATGGGTGGCCGGCGCGCCGGACAGAAGTCGGGCGAAATCGGGCATGGCGGTAACGCCGCCATGCACGGCGGACGGGGTCCCGATGGCGCGGAGCACGTAGGCCTCGGGGAAGGTGCCGCCATTATTGGCGGCTAGCAAGGTAAGGTCAGGCACGCCGTTGGAGAATAGCGCCGACAGCGTGCCGTCGCCGCGCGCGCCGGTGCCATGACAATCGGTGCAATGGCCCAGATAGGCCGCGCGGCCAACATCGACGGGCGCGTTGCAGCCCGCCAGAAGACCGGCGCCAAGCAGCGCAGCGTATCCCCGTTTCACCATCTTGCCCCGCTTTTCCACGGGCCCAGAAGACCCGGGGAGCGTCCATCAATCAACCCCGCCCAAACCGTCAGGTGCATGAATTCAGCGGACAGTCATGGCGGCGCAACCTCAGGGAACGGCTGCGTTTTTCAGATACAACCGATGCTGGAGGCACGGCGGGCGCGACCCGGTCAGTCCGTCTGGATCGAGGCGAGGTATTCCGCGATGGCGACGATATCGCCCCGCGTCTGGATCGGGGTACCATCGGGGGCGTCGACCACCGCGCTGCCACCGCCCAGCACCTGCCCGAAGACAAGCATCGGCCCGCCGTGGCCACGCAGCGCCACGCGGCCGTCGATGGTCTGCACGACGCGGGCCAGCGGGAACCTGCCGTCGTTTCGCGCGGAAAGGCCGGTCAGGTCGGGCATCGCGATGGTGATAAGCCCGGCCATCGGGCCATCGCCGGTGGCCTCCATCCCATGGCAGGCGGCGCAATGGCTGACGTAAAGCCCTGCTCCATAGCCGGTTTCATCGGCGTGGGCCGCATGCGCGGCACCAAGCGACAGCATCAGGGCGACAAGAAACGGGCGCATGATCTCTCCGGTGATGACAGGGTTCGGGATCATGCTTGCAGGGCCACGGGGGTGGGTCAAGCAGGGCCGTTCGTCACACGCCCTTCATCCAGGTGCAGGACCCGGTCCATGCGCGCGGCAAGATCAAGGTTGTGGGTGGCGATCAGCGCGGAAAGGCCGGTGCCGCGCACAAGATCGAGAAGCGCCTCGAACACGCGGGCCGAGGTGGCCGGGTCGAGGTTGCCCGTGGGCTCATCCGCCAGCAGAACCTGCGGCGCGTTGGCCAGCGCCCGGCAGAAGGCGACGCGCTGCTGTTCGCCGCCCGACAGCGCGGCGGGGCGGTGCCCGGCCCGGGGGGCGACGCCCACGCGGTCCAACAGGTCCATCGCGCGGGCGCGGGCGGCGGCGGACCCGGTCCCGTTGGCCAGTTGCGGCAGCACGACGTTTTCCAGTGCGGTGAATTCGGGCAGCAGGTGGTGGAACTGGTAGATGAAACCCACCTGGCGGCGCCGCGTGGCGGTACGGTCGCGGTCGCTGGCGCCGGTCATGTCGCGGCCGGCGATCGACACATGGCCCGCGTCGGGTGTGTCGAGAAGCCCCGCGATGTGCAAAAGCGTGGACTTGCCCGCCCCGGACGGCGCGACCATGGCGACGACCTCTCCGGGCGCGAGGGTCAGCGCGGCACCGCGCAGCACCGCGACCTCGCCCGGGGTGCCGGCCAGATAGGTCTTCTCGATGCCGTCGAGGTGCAGCGCCGGATCACTCATACCGCAGCGCCTCGACCGGGTTCATCCGCGCCGCGCGGCGGGCCGGGAAGATGGTGACCACGAAGGACAGGCCCAGCGACAGGGCCACGGCAGAGAGCACGTCGGCCAGCTGAAGCTTTGCCGGCAACTGGTAGATGCCGCGGATTGACGGGTCCCAGACCCCGCCGCCCGCGACGTAGTTCACCAGCGAGAAGATCGGGTCGATGTAGATGGCGAAGAGGCAGCCGAGGATCACGCCCAGCACCGTGCCCACCAGCCCCACCGACGCGCCGCAGATGAAGAAGACCCGCAGCACCGCGCCCTCGGTCAGCCCGATGGTGCGCAGGATGCCGATATCACGGCCCTTGTTCTTCACCAGCATGATAAGGCCCGAGATGATGTTCATCGACGCGATCAGCACAAGGATCGAGAGGATCACGAACATCACGTTGTCCTCGACATCCAGTGCGCGCAGGAAGCTGCCCGCGCTGTCACGCCATGACCACAGCAGCGCGCCGTCGCCCGCGGCCGAGATCAGCGCCGGCGCATAGCGTTCCACCGCCTCGGGCTCTGTCACCATGACTTCTATCTCGTCGGCGCGGCCTTCCATGTTGAAATAGCTCTGCGACTCGGCAAAGGGCATGTAGATGCGCGTGCGGTCGATGTCATAGCGCCCGGCGGAGAAGATGAAGACGACCTCGTAGGCATTCACCCGCGGGCTGGTGCCGAAGGCGGTCTTGACCCCGTCGGGCGAGATCAGCCGCACCCGGTCGCCCAGCGTGGCGCCCAGTTCGCGCGCAACGCCAGATCCGATGGCGATGCCCTGTGGGAAACGGTCGATGTCGCCAACCGCATCCTCGGAGCCCGCCACCCGGGGAATGCCCTTCAGGTCCTCGAGCGTGATGCCAAAAACCTCGGCCCCGGCGTTGCGGCTGCGCAGGTTGGCCAAGACCTGCCCCTTCACCAGGGGCGCGGCACGGGTGACGCCGGGCACAGAGGCCAGCCGCTCGGCCCATGCGGCGTATTCGGGGATCGCCCGCGTGGTCTGCCCGGTGTCGGTGACATACAGCTCGGAATAGACGGTCATGTGGGCGTTGGCGCCAAGGATGGTATCGACGAACTCGGCCCGGAAGCCCGCGCGGACGGCCAGCGTGGCGATCAGGGCGAAAACGGCGAGGGTCACGCCGACAAGGCTGATCCAGGTCATCACGCTTACGCCGCCCTCGACCCGGCGGGCGCGCAGGTAGCGCCAGGCGATCATCCATTCGAAACGGGAAAACGGCGCGGTCATGACGGGGTGCTTATCGGAACCCGTGGCCGGGTCAAGCGGCGCGTCAGCCGCGCGGCGCGCCGTTGCGCATTCGGACCTCGGCAACGGCATCGCCCAGCGGCGCGACCGGCGCGGGTTCGGCTGCGCGGCGGCGCCGACGGATGGGCATGGTCACCAGCCACAGCAGCACACCGATTGCCAGCCAGCCAAGAACAAATCCGCCACCGGCAAAGACCGCGCCCTCGGCGCTGATCGGCACGGCCGGGACATAGGCGCGGCGGGTGGCCGCGATGAGTTCGCCGTCGGTGAACCGCAGCGCGTTGAGCGCGCGCTGGTAGGGAGAGCTTTCGGTCAGCGCGGCAAGGTCGGCGGCCAGCCGGTCGTAGCGGTCGAAGGTGCGCGTCATGTCCTCGCGCCGCCGCTCGACGATGGGCGCACCGGTCATCTGCGCGAGCGCGGCGTCGCGCGTCAGCCCCTCGGCCTGCGCGGACTTGTCGAAATCGGCCACCACCTCGCCCAGCGCATCCACCGCGCCCCCCAGACGTTGAACGTATTGCTGCGAGAACTCGGGGAACTGCGAGGTGGCCGCAGCGCCGAGGACGCCACCGGCAAGGGTCAGGGCACGGATGATCATGGGCAAGCACTCTCCGATGACGGACGCCGCGATCATAGCCGCAGCGACATCGGATTTCCACAACGCGCGCTGGGGCAAGGGCCTTCGAAGGCCCTTGGCACGCGGTTTCGAAACCGCGTGCCCCGTCGGCGGGGCGGGGCACGCGTTCCGTGCCCGTGCGGCATGGCGCTTCGAAGCGCCATGCGCCCCTGGCCCGCGGCCGCGATCAGATCCCGGCGTAGATCTCCACCACACGCGCCACCGCGGCCTCGGGCGTCAGCTCCTCGCTGTCGCCCGTGCGGCGGCTGGTCAGTTCGACCACGCCGTTCTTCAGCCCGCGCGGCCCCACGGTGATGCGCCAGGGCAGGCCGATCAGGTCCATGCTGGCGAACTTGGCGCCGGCACGCTCTTCGGTGTCGTCGTAGAGCGGTTCCAGCCCCGCCGCCGTCAGCGCGGCGTACAGCGCCTCGCACGCACCGTCGGCGGCGGCGTCGCCCTGTTTCAGGTTGACGATGCCGCAATGGAAGGGCGTCACGCCCTCGGGCCAGATGATGCCGCGGTCGTCGTGGCTGGCCTCTATGATCGCGCCCAGAAGACGGCTGACGCCGATGCCGTGGCTGCCCATGTGTACCGGCACGCGTTCGCCCTTGTCGTTGACGACGGTGGCGCCCATCGGGTCCGAGTACTTGGTCCCGAAATAGAAGATCTGCCCCACCTCGATCCCGCGGGAACTGCGGCGGCGGTCCTCTGGCACCTGCGCGAAGGCGGCGTCGTCATGGGTCTCGTCCGTCCGGGCATAGGGCGCGGTCCATTCCTGCACGATGGCGGCGCATTCGTCCCGGTCGTCGTAGTTCACCACGCGATCACCCAGCTTCAGGTCGGTGATGGCGGCGTCGTAGAACACCTCGGATTCACCGGTGTCGGCCAGCACGAGGAACTCATGCGTGTCGTCGCCGCCGATGGGGCCACTGTCGGCGCGCATCGGGATCGCCTGAAGGCCCATGCGCTCGTAGGTGCGGATGTAGCTGACCATGTGGCGGTTGTAGGCGTGCAGCGCCGAGGACTTGTCGATGTCGAAGTTGTAGCCGTCCTTCATGTAGAACTCGCGGCCCCGCATCACGCCAAAGCGGGGGCGGATCTCGTCCCGGAACTTCCACTGGATGTGATACAGCGTCAGCGGCAGGTCGCGGTAGCTGCCCACATGGCTGCGGAAGATGTCGGTGATGAGTTCCTCGTTCGTGGGGCCATAGAGCATGTCGCGCCCGTGCCGGTCGGTGATGCGCAGCATCTCTTCGCCGTAGTCGTCGTAGCGCCCCGATTCGCGCCAGAGGTCGGCGGATTGCAGCGTCGGCATCAGCATCGGGATATGGCCCGCGCGGATCTGTTCCTCGTGCACGATCTGCTCGATGCGCTTCAGCACCTTGAAGCCCAGCGGCAGCCAGGAATAAATCCCGGCGCTGGCCTGTTTTATCATGCCGGCGCGCAGCATGTAGCGGTGGCTGACGATCTGCGCCTCGGCGGGCGTTTCCTTGAGAACGGGCAGGAAATAGCGGGACAGGCGCATGGGGTCGCTCCGGGGCTGGGTAAGGCGGCTGCGTGACGGGCGGCGTGACGCGGCACCTCTAGGCCAATGGGGCGGGCCGATGCAAGGTGGCGCGGGGCCTTTGGGGGGCGGGCGGGCGCCGGGCGGCCCGGTCCCGCGTCCGGGGCAGGCCGCCTGTGCCGCCATCACGCATGGTCACGGGTGCGTCAGGCGGGCGCGACAAATGCGCGGCCCGCCACACCCTTTCGTCCGGCGCGCCACACCGGACACAAACCAAAATCTGGAGCCAACACCATGACCACCCTGAAATCCGCGCTGGGCGCGGCTGCCATCGCCATGGCCGGCGCCCTGCCCGCCGCCGCCAACACCATCGTCGACATCGCCGTGGGCGACGAGCGCTTCTCGACCCTTGTGGCCGCCGTCTCGGCCGCGGGCCTTGTCGAGACGTTGCAGGGTCCGGGGCCCTTTACCGTCTACGCCCCCGTGAACGCCGCCTTCGCCGCCTTGCCCGAAGGCACGGTCGAGACGCTCTTGCAGCCCGAGAACAAGGGCCAGCTGACCGACGTGCTGCTCTATCACGTCGATGACCGCAAGCTGACCGCGGGCATGATCCCGGCGGGGTCGAACTATTTCAAGCCGGTGCTGGACAGCGAGCGGCTGTGCATCACACGCAACGGCGCCGAGGTCAGCATCGCCGACGGCACCGGCGCGACGGCCAACGTCATCATCGCCGACATCGAGGCGTCGAACGGCGTGATCCACGTGATCGACAAGGTGCTGCTGCCCGGCGTGCGCCCGGCCTGCCACTAGGCGCTGCGGCGGTCCGGCGCACATGCCCGGGCCGCTGCCGTCGCGACGGCGTTTCGCTTGCGCGGCGGCGCGGCATGGGCGATGAACGCCCAAGAGAGGAGCGTGCGCCATGGCCCTTCCCGTCCACGAGCAGATGAAATACTGGGGCATCGCCGCGGCGGTGTTCCTTTTGCTTCTGTGGATGCTTGGCGACGTGATCCTGCCGTTCGTGCTTGGCGGTGCGCTGGCCTATTGCCTTGACCCCATCGCCGACTGGCTGGAGCGTTTGGGGCTGTCGCGGCTTTGGGCGACGATCGTCATAACGCTGGTGGCCATTCTTGCCTTCGTGGTGGCGGGGCTGGTGATCCTTCCGACGCTGATCGCGCAGGCCGCCGCCCTGGTGAACATCGCGCCGCGCCTGTTCCAGGACCTTCAGACCTTCCTGATCGACCGATTTCCAGACCTGATGGACGCCGAAAGCGCCTTGCGCCGGTCGCTGGTGTCGGTGGGCGAGACGATCCAGTCCAAGGGCGGCGAGCTTTTGAACCACATCCTGACTTCGGCGGCGGGGCTGGTGAACGTGGTGGTTCTGGTCGTGCTGGTCCCGGTCGTCACCTTCTACCTGCTGATGGACTGGGACCGCATGGTGGCAGAGGTGGATCGCCTGCTGCCGCGCGATCATGCGCCTGTCGTGCGTCGGCTGGCGCATGACATCGACCGGGTGCTGGCGTCCTTCATCCGGGGCCAGGGCACCGTGGCGCTGATCCAGGGCACCTATTACGCCGTCGCACTGATGGCGGTGGGGCTGCAATTCGGCCTTGTCGTGGGGTTCATCGCCGGGCTCTTGTCGTTCATCCCCTATGTCGGCGCGATCGTGGGCGGCGGTCTGGCCATCGGGCTGGCGCTGTTCCAGTTCTGGGGCGACTGGATCTGGATCATCGTGGTCGCGGTGATCTTTCAGGTGGGGCAACTGGTCGAGGGCAATTTCCTGACGCCCAAGCTGGTGGGCAGCAGCGTCGGGCTGCATCCTGTCTGGCTGATCTTCGCCTTGTCGGCCTTCGGAACGCTCTTCGGGTTCGTGGGCATGTTGGTGGCCGTGCCCGTTGCGGCATCGCTGGGCGTGCTGACCCGCTTCGGGATCGAGCGCTACAGGAAAAGCCTGCTGTATCGCGGGATCGAGGGACGGGGCGCAGAGATGGACGGCGACGGGGACGGCGACGCCTGAAATGGCCGAACAGCTGACATTCGAGCTGCCGGCGCGGCCGGCGCTGGGGCGTGGCGATTTCTTCGTCTCGCCCGCCAATGCCGTTGCCGTTGCCGCGGTCGAGGGCTGGCGCGACTGGCCCCTGGGGCGGCTGGCGCTGGGCGGACCCGCGGGCGCGGGCAAGACACATCTTGCCCATGTCTGGGCCGCGCTGGCCGGTGCGGCGATCGTGCGCGCCGGGGGGCTGGCCGGGGCGGACGGTGCGGCGCTGGCTGCCGCGCCGCTGGCCGTAGAGGACGCCGACCGCATCGCCGGGGACGTTGCCGCAGAACGTGCGCTTTTCCACCTTGTCAACCGGATGGGCGAAACCGGGCAGCCACTGCTTCTGAGCGGAACGCAGGCCCCGGCGCGCTGGGGCGTCACCCTGCCCGATCTGGCCAGCCGGCTGGAGGCGACGCCGGTGGCCGGCATCGGGGCCCCCGATGACGCGCTTCTGGCCGCCGTGATGGTCAAGCAGTTCGCCGACCGGCAGATCGCCGTGGCGCCCGATGTCATCCGCTATCTGGTGGACCGGATGCCGCGCAGCTTTGCCGCCGCCGGGGCGCTTGTCGACCGGCTGGACCGCGCCGCCTTGCGCGAGGGACGCGCGATCACCCGCCGGCTTGCGTTGCGCCTTCTGGACAACGATGACGCGCCGGGCGAATAGTGTCATCTCCACGACACACAAGGCTTCGATACGTCACACATGACCAAAGCCGATTTCCTGAACACCCCGTTCCCCGAACCCGTCGACCTGCCCCCGGAGAACTGGGCGGGCCCGCGCCGGTTCTTCAACCGTGAACTGAGCTGGCTGGGCTTCAACTGGCGCGTTCTTGAAGAGGCCGCGAACCCGCGCGTGCCACTGCTGGAACGGCTGCGGTTCCTGTCGATCTCGGCCACGAACCTAGACGAGTTCTACACCGTGCGCGTGGCCGGCCTGCGCGAGCTGGCCCATGCCGGCAACACGACGCCCGCGGCGGACGGCCTGACCCCGGGCGAACAGCTGAAACTGGTAAACACCGAAGCGCGCCGCCTGATGGAACACCAGCAGGAAACGCTGGACGGTCTGCAACGCGAGATGGCAGAGGCCGGGATCCGCATCCTGAACCGCGCCGACTTGTCGCCGGACGACATCGGCTTTCTTGAACGCGTCTTTCTGAGCAACGTGTTCCCCGTGCTGTCACCGCTGGCGATCGACCCGGCGCACCCGTTCCCCTTCATTCCCAACACCGGCTTCTCGCTGGCATTGCAGCTTGAGCGGAAATCGGACCGCCGATCGCTTCAGGCGCTGTTGCCGATCCCCCACCAGATCAGCCGTTTCGTGCGGTTGTCCGACGCCGACGGCGCGGCGCGGTTCCTGCCGCTGGAAGAACTCCTGCTCCTGAACATCGGCAGCCTGTTTCCGGGCTATCGCGAGATCGGCAATTGTGCCTTCCGCGTGCTGCGCGACAGCGATCTGGAAGTCGAGGAAGAGGCCGAGGACCTTGTGCGCGAATTCGAGGTGGCGCTGAAGCGGCGCCGCCGGGGCGAGGTGATCCGGCTGAAACTGTCGGCGGGGGCGCCCGCGGGGCTGCGCAACGTCATCATGAAGGAGCTGCATGTCCGCGACGAAGAGGTGATAGAACTTCAGGGCCTGATCGGCATCGGCGACGTCAAGGAACTGGTGCTGGACGAACGCCCCGACCTGCTGTGGCCCAGCTTTACCCCGCGCGTGCCCGAACGCGTGCTGGACCATGACGGCGACATGTTCGCGGCGATCCGGCAAAAGGACATGCTGCTGCATCACCCGTACGAGACCTTCGACATGGTGGTGCGGTTCCTGCAACAGGCCGCGCGGGATCCCGACGTGGTGGCGATCAAGCAGACGCTGTATCGCACGTCCAAGGACAGCCCGATCGTCGCCGCCCTGTGCGAGGCCGCCGAGGACGGCAAGTCCGTCACCGCGCTGGTGGAACTGAAGGCACGCTTCGACGAGGCCGCCAACATCCGCCAGTCGCGCCGGCTGGAACGGGCGGGGGCGCATGTGGTCTACGGCTTCATCCACTACAAGACGCACGCCAAGATCAGCACCGTTGTCCGGCGGGAAGGCGACAAGCTGGTGACCTATACCCATTTCGGCACCGGCAACTATCACCCGATCACCGCGCGCATCTACACCGACCTGTCGCTCTTCACCTGTGACCCGGCGCTGGGACGCGACGCGACCAAGGTGTTCAACTACACCAGCGGCTATGCTCTGCCCGAAGTGCTGGAGAACCTGTCGATCGCGCCGCACACGCTGAAAAGCACGCTTCTGGCACGGATCGCCGAGGAAGCGGCCCATGCCGAGGCCGGCCGCCCGGCCGAGATCTGGGCCAAGATGAACAGCCTTGTCGAATCCGACATCATCGACGCGCTTTACGCGGCGTCGCAGAAGGGCGTGCGCATCAGCCTTGTGCTGCGTGGAATCTGCGGCCTGCGCCCCGGCATAAGGGGACTGTCCGAAAACATCCGCGTGAAATCCATAGTCGGGCGGTTTCTGGAACATTCGCGGATTGTCTGCTTCGGCAATGGCCAGGGGCTGCCGTCGAGGGACGCGCGCGTCTACATCTCGTCGGCCGACTGGATGGACCGCAACCTGAACCGCCGTGTGGAAACCCTGATCGAGACGACGAACGAAACCGTCAAGGAACAGATCGTCAGCCAGATCATGGCCGCCAACCTCGCCGACGAGGCGCAGACGTGGATCATGGACGCCGACGGCAGTTCCAGCCGCCCGCCAGAGACCCGTGGCGCCGAGGGGCTGTTCAACTGCCACCGCTTCTTCATGGAAAATCCGTCCTTGTCAGGGCGCGGGTCAGCGGGGGCAAAGGACGTTCTGGCCCTGACGCATTCCAAAGATTGACTGTGGCGCGGGCATCCGGCACGGTCGCCCGCGGAAGATGCTGGGGAAGCCCATGGACGGAAGCGAAGGACCGGACAGAGGCCCGTTCGAGACGCCGCTGTTCGACGATCCCTCGGCCAAGGCGCTGCGGCGGCTTGGAGTCGTGGATGTCGGATCCAACTCGGTCCGGCTTGTGGTGTTTGACGGCGCCGCCCGCTCTCCGGCGTATTTCTACAACGAAAAGGTGATGTGCGGCCTTGGCGCCGGCGTCACAGAGACCGGTCGGCTGAACCCGACCGGACGCGCCCGGGCCATGGCCGCGCTGAAACGTTTTCAGCTGCTGGCCGACGGACTGGGCATCGCGCCGCTGACAGCCGTTGCAACGGCAGCGGTGCGCGAGGCGGAGGACGGTCCCGACTTCATAGAGGAGGTGAAGCGGGAGACCGGCCTCCGCCTTTACGTCATCGACGGGGCGGAAGAAGCACGGCTATCGGCGCAGGGCGTCCTGCTGGGCTGGCCCGAAGCGAAGGGCCTGATCTGCGACATCGGCGGATCGTCGATGGAACTGGCCGAGGTGTCCGATGGGCAGGTGGGCCGCGCCGTGACCTCGCCTTTGGGGCCCTTGCGGCTGGAGTCGCTGCCCGGGGGAAAGAAGGCGCGCAAGCAGCATATCGCCAAGGTCGTCGACGATCTGGCCAAGAAGTTCGAAGGCGCGTCCCTGCCGCTGTATCTTGTCGGCGGGTCATGGCGGGCCATCGCGCGCATCGACATGGAGCGCCGACGCTATCCGCTGCGCGTGCTGCACGAATACCGCATGAGCCGCAAGTCGGTCGCGGCCACGCTGGACTGGATCGCCGAACACGATCTCGCCTCGCTGCGCGAGATGACAGGCATCGGAGAGGCCCGCCTTGCGCTGGTTCCGCTTGCCTGCGAGGTGCTGTCGGCGCTGATGCGGGCCCTGAAGCCACGCGAGATCGCGGTGTCGAGCTACGGCATCCGCGAGGGCCTGCTGTACGAGCAGATGCCACAGGCGCTGCGGGTCCGCGACCCACTGATCGAGGCCTGTGCCTTTGCCGAGCACAAGGACGCGCGCCTGCCGGGCTTCGGCAAGTCGCTTTACCATTTCATACAGCCGATCTTCGACAAGGCCCCGGCGGACCGCAAGCGCCTGTTGCGCGCAGCCTGTCACCTGCATGACGTGACATGGCGCGCGCATCCCGACTACCGGCACGAGGCCTGCTTTGACAACGTCACCCGCGCAAACCTAGGCGGGCTGAACCATGGCGAGCGGGTGTTCCTTGGTCTGGCGCTGCTGCACCGTTACAAGAACAGCCGCTCGCATTCGCGCCTGACCCCGCTGTTCGGGCTGCTGTCGGAGAAGGAGATCACCGAGGCCGAGGTGCTGGGCAAGGCCATGCGCTTTGGCGCCATGCTCGCGGTGGACCAGCCCGAGAAGATGGGCGCACTGGCCTGGGACGCGCGGCGCAAGCGGCTGACGCTGTCGCTGACACCGCACGCGCGCGGGCTTTTCGGCGAGGTCGCCGAATCGCGGTTCAACTCTCTGGCCGCGTCGCTGGAAGCGCGCACCGAGGTTCGCGTGCTGGGGCCTGCCGGCTGAGGCCGGACAAGGCCTTTGCAAAGGCCTTGGGACATTCCCCTTCGAGGATTTTGGCCCGGTTCGCCGTCGGGCGGGCGTCCTAAAGCTCGATCTCGTCCCCGTCACCCTTTGGCGCGGCAGGCAGGGGCACCTTGCGGCGCAGGATGATGTCGCCGTTGGGCAGGACTTCGGGCGGGTGATAGGCGTTCAGGTCCTTCATCGCGCCTTCAAGTTCGCGCAACGCCGGTTCCACTTCTGAAAGAAGACCCTGCAACAGCAGGCGGGTGCCCTGCGACAGCAGGTCCATCCCCTCTTTCAGGTCGCTGGGGGACTCTTCGGCCAGCGCGGGCGCGGTGCCGAGCGTGACGATCAGTGCGGCGGTGGCAAGGCGTGTCATGACAGGGATATGGGGACGCCGGGCGCCGCTGTGAAGGTCACAGGTCGATGTCGATCGACACCGGGAAATGATCGGATGCCTGCAACAGCGCCTCGCGCAGTTCGGGCACGCGGTAGCAGTCGGGATCATCGAACGGGTGCCAGATGCGCCACGACGGATCACGCGTCCGCAGGTCCGGAGACACCATCACGTAGTCGAGCAACGCCTGAAGATAGCGCCTTTCTGGGTGGATATAGAACCGCGCCGTGGCGGGCGTGGCCCCGACCCGCTGGCTGAGCGCCAGCCGCGCGTGCGGATCGAAAAGCTGCGGCCCGCCTTCGTCGCCCAGCACGATTTCGACGCCAGAGCGGCCGAAGAGCTTTTCGTATTCGTCCAGTCCCGGACCGTCGTTCAGGTCGCCCAGAAGGATCAGCGCTTCGCCTGCGGCAAGGTGCCCCTCGACCCGCTGGCGCAGCCAGATGCATTGCGCCAGTTGCTTGCGCCGGTTGGCGATGGCCACGCGCATCACCTCGTCTGGCGTTTCGGCGGCGTGGGGGGCCTTGGATTTCACGTGCACCCCGATCATCCGAAAGGCCGCACCGGTTGCGTTGGCGGTGCACGCGAGCTCAAGCGGGGGCTTGGAAAAGGTGACGATGTCGAGATCGGCGTCGATGTCGAGGTCGATGCGAAAGGCCCCGTCGAATCGCGGCGCCTCGAAGCCGCCGCTTTTCCCGGTGGGATCGCCCATCGGCTCGTGCCGGCAGGTCAGCGCATCGGGATCGTAAAGAAGGGCGATTTCCTGCTGCGTCTGGTTCTTGAACCCGTGCAGCGCGCGGCGCGCGCGCAGGTCATAGCGCGCCGCGAAATTTTCCAGCGCGCGCACGGTCGAGCGGTGGTCGTGGCTGTCGGGTGCCTCGATGATCATGACGGCGTCTGCGTCGAGCGCGGTAAAGACGATGCCCAGCGCCCCCAGCTGATCGGCGCGGGTCACGTCCTGCCGACCCGACCATTGTCCATCCTCAAGAAGGTTGTCGTGCCGGTCGAACAGGTTGGTGAACCATTCGACGTTGTAGGTGGCGATCCGCATCAGGCGGCGCGCCCCGCCTGTATCTCGTCCCACGCGTGATTGATCGCCACCAGCCGCTTCTCGGCCAGTGTCACCGCCTCTTCGGGCAGGCCGCGCGCGGCCATCCTGTCGGGATGGGTTTCGCGCACCTCTGCCCGCCACACCTTGCGGATGTCATCGAGCGGCATATCGGGGCTGACGCCCAGCACGTCATGGGGATCGGGCGCCGCGTCGGCGACGAAACGCGCGCGCAGGCTGCGGAACCGGCGCTCGTCCACGCCGACAAGTTCGGCCACCCGGTGCAGGAACTCGTCCTCGGCAGGGTGATAATCGCCATCGGCCAGCGCGATATGGAACAGCCCTTCCATCAGGTCGCACAGCACGCGATCGTTGGCCTCGAACATCCGGCCGATCCGGCGGGCGTAATCCTCGAAGCCCGCCACGTCCTGCCGGGCAAGGTTGAAGACCCGTGCGGCGTGCGCCTCGTCGCCGGGCGCGATCCGGAAGACCTCTCGGAAGGCCGAGACCTCGTCGCGGGTGACACGCCCGTCGGCCTTGGCGATCTTGGCGCCAAGGGCCACCACGGCGATGGTGAAGGCCACGCTCATCTCCGAGGGCCGGCGGCGTTCGAACAACGCGCCCAGCCCCTCGCCCTTGGCAAGCGCGGCCAGCGCCTCGGTGATGCGGGACCAGATCGACATGGCGGCAGAGTATCGCGTAAGGCCCCGGCTGTCAGGGTATGGAAACCCGTTTCTGCATCAGGTGCAGGTCGAACCACCGGCCGAACTTCCAGCCGACCTGGCCCAGCGTCACCACCTCATCATACCCCAGCCGGGCGTGAAACGCGCGTCCCGCCGGGTTGCCGGAACTGACACCCGCGAACATCATGTGCGCCCCGGCATCCCGCGCGTGATCCTCCAGCGCGGCCATCAGCCGCGGGCCGATCCCCTGCCCGCGCGCGGCAGGCGCAAGGATGATCGTGTGTTCCATCGTGCGGGCATAGCCGACGCCGCCCCGGAACTGGCCATAAAGCGCGAAGCCCGCCAGCGCGCCGCCGGTCTCGGCGACAAGGAACCCATGGCCCGCCCCGGCCTTGGCGGCGACCATGGCGGCGATCTCTCCGGGCGACTTCTCAACGGCGTTGAAGGTGATCTCGGTGTCGCGGATCACCGGGTTCCAGATCGCGGCGATCGCCTCGGCATCGCCGGCCCGCGCGGGGCGGAGCGTCATGCCAGCACGCGCGGCCCGGCGGGCGTGTCGATCGTGGCGCGGATCGCCTTTTCGGGGCCGGGCAGGATGCGCACGCGCGCGTCGGTCAGGAGCGGCGCCAGCGCGGCAGACAGAGCCACCGCCTCGGGATGCGCGATCTCCAGCCCGGCGAGCGCACAGGCCGACGGCGGCAGAAGGTCCGTCGCGTGCCTGTCCCCCTGCCATTCGATCAGCGCGGGGAAGGCGCCGTCGAAGGGCAGGATGCCGTCATCGGGCACCGCCATGCGCCAGCGCAGGTCGCCACGCTGGAAATCGATGGGCGTGCCGGTGCCGGGCGGGGCCAGCGCCAGCGCGGCGTCCAGATCGTCGCAGCGCAGGATCCAGTTGGTGATGCGCGGGGCGCCGGTGAACCGGTCGAGGTCGAACCAGCGCCGCCGCCCGGGCGGCGGCGCGGCCGGATTGACCGCGATCACCTCCATGTATTCGCCCGCGCCCAGCGACAGCAGTCGGTTGTGCGTTCCCATCAGCGGATGCTCGCCCCCGCCCGCCAGCGGCAGGCCCAGCGCGGCCTCGGCCCAGTCCGTGCCTTCGGCCAGCGTGCCCGCCGCCACCGCGAAATGATCGAATGCCGCCGCCATGCCGGTCCCCGCTGCGCCTGATGTCCGGGGCAGGAAACGGCCTTGCAAGGCCGTTGACAAGCGGTTTCGAAACCGCTTGCGGCGCGGGCCCGAAGGGTCCGCGCCGGCCCCGCCCGATCCCGGCAGGCGGGCGGAAAGGGAAACGGCACCGCAGGGTCGTTTCGCAAGCGGTTTCGAAACCGCTTGCCCGCCCCTGCCTCAGGCCGCCTGTGCGCGGGCCTTTCGGATCAGCGCAAGGATGTCCTCGGCCGCCTTGGGGATGTTGGTGCCCGGCCCGAAGATCGCCTTGACGCCCGCGTCATGCAGGAACTCGTAGTCCTGGTGCGGGATCACTCCGCCGCAGATCACGATGATATCCCCGGCGCCCTGGTCCTTCAGCGCCTGGATCAGCTTGGGCGCCAGCGTCTTGTGCCCCGCTGCCTGGGACGAGATGCCGACCACGTGCACGTCGTTGTCGATGGCGTCCTGCGCGGCCTCTTCGGGGGTCTGGAACAGGGGGCCCACGTCCACGTCGAACCCGATATCGGCGAATGCCGTGGCGATCACCTTGGCGCCCCGGTCGTGGCCGTCCTGGCCCATCTTGACCACGAGCATCCGCGGGCGGCGGCCTTCGTCCTCGGCGAAGGCCTCGACCGACCGCTGGATCGCGGCAAAGCCCTCGTCGCCCTCATATGCGGCGCCATAGACCCCGGCCAGCGTCCTGACCTCGGCCCGGTGACGGCCGAACACCTTTTCCATCGCCATCGAAATCTCTCCTACCGTGGCGCGCGCCCGCGCCGCATCGACCGCAAGCGCCAGAAGGTTGCCGTTGCCCTGCGCGCCCTCTTCCAGCGCTGTCAGCGCCGCGTCACAGGCGGCCTGATCCCGGCTGGCGCGGATCGTCTCCAGCCGCGCGACCTGGCTGGCGCGCACGGCGACGTTGTCGACATCGAGGATGTCGATCTCGTCCTCCTTCTCCAGCCGGAACTTGTTGACGCCCACGATGACCTCGTCGCCCCGGTCGACGGCGGCCTGACGGCGCGCCGCCGCCTCCTCGATGCGCAGCTTGGGCATCCCGCTGGCCACCGCCTTGGTCATTCCGCCCATCGCGTCGACCTCGTCCATCAGTTCCTGCGCGGCCTCGATCAGGTCGGCGGTCAGCTTTTCCAGATAGTAGGACCCGGCCAGCGGATCGACGACCCTGGTCACGCCGGTCTCGTTCTGCAGGATCAGCTGGGTGTTGCGGGCGATGCGCGACGAGAACTCGGTGGGCAGCGCGATCGCCTCGTCGAAGCTGTTGGTGTGCAGCGACTGGGTACCGCCCAGCACCGCGCTCATCGCCTCGTAGGCCGTGCGCACGATGTTGTTGTAGGGGTCCTGTTCAGCCAGCGACACGCCCGAGGTCTGGCAATGGGTCCGCAGCATCGAGCTTTGCGGCTTCTGCGGCTTGAACTCTGACATGATCTGGTGCCACAGGAAGCGCGCGGCGCGCAGCTTGGCGGCCTCCATGAAGAAATTCATGCCGATGGCAAAGAAGAACGACAGCCGCCCGGCGAAGGCATCCACGTCCATGCCCCGCGCCACCGCCGTCTTCACGTATTCCTTGCCGTCGGCCAGGGTGAAGGCCAGCTCCTGCACCAGGTTCGCGCCGGCCTCTTGCATGTGGTAGCCGGAAATCGAGATCGAGTTGAAACGCGGCATCTCGGCGGCGGTGTATTCGATGATGTCGGCCACGATCCGCATGCTGGGCTCTGGCGGGTAGATGTAGGTGTTGCGGACCATGAATTCCTTCAGGATGTCGTTCTGGATGGTCCCCGACAGCGCCGCGCGGTCGACGCCCTGTTCCTCTCCCGCCACGATGAAGGACGCCAGCACCGGGATCACCGCGCCGTTCATGGTCATCGACACGCTGACCTCGCCAAGCGGGATGCCGTCGAACAGGATCTTCATGTCCTCGACGCTGTCGATGGCGACGCCGGCCTTGCCCACGTCGCCCTCGACGCGGGGGTGGTCGCTGTCATAGCCGCGGTGGGTGGCCAGGTCGAAAGCCACCGAAACGCCCTGCTGCCCGGCGGCCAGCGCCTTGCGGTAAAAGGCGTTCGACGCCTCGGCGGTGGAAAAGCCCGCGTATTGCCGGATCGTCCAGGGCCGGCCGGTATACATCGTGGCCCGCGGTCCGCGGGTGAAGGGCGCTTCGCCCGGCATCGATCCCAGGTGGGGCAGGTTCCACGCATCGCCCGCCGTATACACGGGCGCCACCTCGATCCCCTCGGGGGTGGCCCAGGTCAGGTCATCTGGGCTGCGCCCGCGCAATTCCTTCTCGGCGCGGCGTTTCCAGGCGTCCATGTCGCTCATCAGTCGAACCTTTCGATCTTGTCGTCGGTTGCGAAAAAGGGCGGCAAGACCCTTTTCATTTCAATCCGGGGTTTCGATTTCCGCTCTGCTGCCCCTATATCCTTGGATGCAGGAGGACGCATGAAACCGCAGTACATCCTTGTCGTTCTGGCGATGCTCGCCAAAGGCGCCCTGGCGCAAGAAGCCACCGCCGCCGCAGAGCCGCCGGTGCCCGCGGCGCTGGCGCCGATGGACGCGACAGACCTGTCGCTAGACGACTTTCTGTGGGTCGCGCGTCCCATCGTGGTCTTTGCCGACACACCCGCGGACCCGCGCTTCCAGCAGCAGATCGAGCTCTTGCTGGCACGCTCCGAGGCGCTGGCAGACCGCGACGTGGTGATCCTTGTCGACACCGATCCCGACGCCCGGTCGGACGTGCGCACGCAACTGCGGCCAAGGGGCTTTTCGCTGGTGCTGCTGGCCAAGGACGGCACCGTGGTGCTGCGCAAGCCCTCGCCCTGGGACGTGCGCGAGATCAGCCGCGCCATCGACAAGCTGCCGCTGCGCCAGGACGAGATCAAGGCGGGCCGCTGACCGGCCCGCGGCCCGGCTATGTCGCTCGCCGGGGTCACTCGAACTCCATGATGATCTCGTCCACGCCAAGGCTGTCGCCCGGCCCGGCGTGGATCTTCACGACCACGCCCCGGCGTTCGGCGCGCAGGATGTTCTCCATCTTCATCGCCTCGACCGTGCAAAGGTTCTGGCCCTCCTGCACCTCGGCGCCTTCCGCGACCTCGACGCGGACGATCAGGCCCGGCATCGGGCACAGAAGCAGCTTCGAGGTGTCGGGCGGCAGTTTCTCGGGCATGAGCGCGGCCAGTTCGGCGTGACGCGGGGTACGCACATGCACCTTCAGGTCCGCGCCGCGCGTGCGGATGCGGAACCCGCCGGGGATCTTGCCCGCCTTCAGCACCAGCGGCGCGCCGTCGATCTGCAACAGCGCAAGGCTTTGGCCCGGCGTCCAGTCGCTTTCGACCCGCATCGACGCACCGTCGTCAAAGCGCACGGTGGCGCCGTCGCGGTCCGCGGCGATGCTGACGGACATCGACTGGCCCTGCGCCGTCACGACCCAGTCCGCGCCCACGTGGCGTTCGTGGTTGTCCATCCGCCCCGACAGGCGCGCGCGCCGGATCTCGGCCACCCGGTGCATCGCCGCCGCCGCCGCCGCGACCCGGCGCAGCGCATCTTCAGGCAATGTCGCGCCGGCGAAACCCTCGGGGTATTCCTCGGCGATGAAGGCCGTGGTGATCTCGCCCGACACGAAGCGGGGATGGTCCATCACCGCCGACAGGAACGGCAGGTTGTGGCCGATGCCTTCCACCTCAAAGGCGTCAAGCGCGGTACGCATTTCCTCGATCGCGTCCGCCCGTGTCGGCGCCCAGGTGCACAGCTTGGCGATCATCGGGTCGTAGAACATGCTGATCTCGCCGCCTTCGTAGACGCCGGTATCGTTGCGCACCACCGCCGGGCCAGCCGCGCCCGCAGCCGTGCCGGGCAGGTAGCCCTCGGTCTCTGCCGGCGGGCGATAGCGCGTCAGCCGCCCGATCGAAGGCAGGAAGTTGCGATAGGGATCCTCGGCATAAAGCCGGCTTTCCATCGCCCAGCCCGTCAGCGTGATGTCGTCCTGGGTCAGTGACAGCACCTCGCCACCCGCCACGCGGATCATGTGTTCCACGAGGTCCACGCCGGTAATCAGCTCCGTGACCGGGTGTTCCACCTGCAGGCGGGTGTTCATTTCAAGGAAGTAGAAGTTGCGCGCGCCATCCACGATGAACTCGACCGTCCCGGCGCTGGCATAGCCTACGGCGCGGGCCAGCGCGCAGGCCTGCTCGCCCATCGCCTTGCGCGTCTCGGCGTCGAGGAACGGCGACGGGGCCTCTTCGATGACCTTCTGGTTGCGGCGCTGGATCGAGCATTCGCGCTCGCCCAGATAGACGCAGTTGCCATGCCCGTCGGCCAGAACCTGGATCTCGATGTGGCGCGGCTGGGTGACGAATTTCTCGATGAAGATACGGTCGTCGCCGAAACTGCTGGCCGCCTCGTTCTTCGAGGACTGAAAGCCCTCGCGCGCCTCGTCGTCGGACCAGGCGATGCGCATCCCCTTGCCGCCGCCGCCCGCGCTGGCCTTGATCATCACCGGATAGCCGACCTCGCGGCTGATCCTGACCGCGTCCTCTGCATCCTCGATCAGGCCCATGTAGCCCGGCACTGTGCTGACCCCGGCCTCCTGCGCGATCTTCTTTGACGTGATCTTGTCGCCCATCGCCTCTATCGCGCCCTGGGGCGGGCCGATGAAGGCGACACCCTCGGCGGCCAGCGCCGCGGCGAACTTCGGGTTCTCGGACAGAAAGCCATAGCCCGGATGCACCGCCTCGGCCCCGGTCTGGCGGATCGCGTCCATGATCTTGTCGATGACGATATAGGACTGGTTGGCGGGCGGCGGGCCGATGTGCACCGCCTCGTCCGCCATCGCCACATGCAGCGCATTGCGGTCGGCGTCGGAATAGACCGCCACCGTGGCAATGCCCATCTTGCGGGCCGTCTTGATGACCCGGCAGGCGATTTCACCGCGGTTGGCGATCAGGATCTTCTTGAACACGTCTCGTCCCTTTCGGTTCTTGCCCCGACGCGCGGGCGCGCGGGGGTCTGGAAAGTCTGGCAATGCGGGGGAAGGGCGCCGCGCGGCCCGAATGGCCGGGCACCGCTGGAAAGAGGCGGTCCGGTCCACACGGGACCAGACCAGTCTGTTGGGGAAGGGTAAGCTTCTTGGTTCTTGAAGGCAGAAGTGTTGCTGGAGGGACCTGCCTCGGCCCGAAGCCTGCCGCAGGCGGGCGCATGTTCAAACAGGGCCCCGCTGGAACCCCTGGAATGCGCCGGAAACCGCCCATTCCCGGACAGGTTGCGCCGGTTCCCGCCGATCCGCACCGGCGAAGGGCCGCCGGGCCGGGCCCTGTGCGCCCGCGCCATCATTCGGGATCCTCGAACAGGTCGGGAAAGGCTGCCGCCGCAGCCGGGTAGTCGACAACCAGCTGCGCCTCGTAGTCCAGCGGATCGAACGGATCGTCCAGCGGCAGAACTTCGCGTCCGAAGAGCCAGGACAAGCGCCCGGCGTCGAGGTTGCCGCGCTCGAACGGTTCGTCGCCGAAATGCTCGATCAGCGCGGCAAGAAACGCCTCGTCCGCCTTGCGGTCGGCAGGACGGCGGTCGGCGTGACGTTCGCGCCGCTTTATCGGCGTCGCGCCCTTGGGGTTGGCCCGCCGTATGGTGAACTGGAAGTCGGTGCCGGGAAGGCGGCCCGGAAAGCCGCGATGCTTCAGCATATCCTGCCCCCCGTCACCGTGCCGGGGCGGGCGTACGGGACAGGCGTAACCGCCTGTCCCGCGCGTGTCTTACTTGTACTTGCCCGTGTACGCCGGCTCGATCGAAATCGGCTCGGGGTTGACGTAGACCACTTCTTCCTGCTTCGGGGCACAGGCGGCGATGAAAGCCACCAGGCTGAGGCCGAGCACGACCTTGACGCTCTTGGACATGAAAGTCTCCTATCAGGTATCGGATCCGCCCGATTTTCCGGTCCGGATGCCACAAAGGTACAGGTCACTGTCCCGCAACCTGATACATTCGTACATGAAACCGGCGGGATTGTGAAATCAAGTCGCCAAATGGGGCCACTTTCCCGGATCAGTGATTCATTGCGGCAACATGGCGCAAAACAGGCGGAATGCCGCCACATGGTCAGAATCCCTCCCAGACGCAGGCGCCATCGGCGATGCGATAGGCTTCGAAAAACTGCGTCACCCCGGGCGTTGCGGCGCCGAACTCGGTTTCGCGCTCGGCCAGCGACACGATCACCTGCGATGGCTGCGGCCCGAGATTCGAGATTCGCGCAAGCGCATAGGCGTTGCACAGGTGATCCATGTCGGCGGCGGCGGTCTGGAAATCGACGCTTCCGCCGTTGCGCGCGATCTCTGGCGCGACAAAGCGGAACCGGTAGGTCAGCCCGCCGGGGCCAGTGGCGTCGCGGATCACCTCGAAGAACCGCACGGGCTGCCCCGAGGGCACGGGGACAAGCGGCGCCTCCTGCCCGCTGGCCAGCGTCGGCACTGCTGCCAGCCATAGCAGGACCGCCGCGCTACGCATCGCCCGCCCCCCGGCGCGTGGCATGGGCAATCCAGCGCGCCCGGTGCGCGCCATCGGACAGAAGACCGGCGATCTCGGCCTCGATCCGGGCGCGCGGAAAGGCCCGCGCCGCCACCGATCCGCCAGCGCGCACCGTCAGGCCACCGTCGCCGCGTGTCACCTGAACCACCGGCTGGAACCCGCGCACACCGCGCAGCCGCCGCCACAGGTCCTGGCGCACCTGATGGGCGACGCTGGCGGCAGGCGCGGCAGGCAGCCGGATTTCGGCCGCCACGTCGAACCGCGCGGGCAGCCGTCGCGACAGGGTCAGAACCCCGTCCGCATCGCGGATATGCCAGCGTGCGCGGCTCATCCCTGACCGTCGGTCCGGGTGTCGAACTCGGCCGGCGCGGTGATCTCGATCAGCTCCAGATCGTCGGAATGGCGCACCTCGCGGTGGCGGATGCCGGGCGGCTGCAACACGCAGGACCCTTCGCGCAGGAAATGCTCTCCCTCGCCCTCGTATTCGAAGACCACCCAGCCCTTGGTCACATAGACCATCTGGAACTCAAGATCGTGGCTGTGCCATGTCGCCGGGCTTTCCATGCCGGGCACCGCGCGGATCACATGCGCGCCGTACTTGCCCTGCGTGGCGCCCTTGATCCCGAGGTCACGGTACTCAAAGAACGCCCGCAACCCCTCGCGCCGGAACGGGCTGTTGTCGGGCTGGCTGATCGTGAAGGCCTGGTTCTTCCACAGACGGGTCATGTCTGGCTCCACCTACAGCGGAATGTTGTCGTGCTTCTTCCACGGCATCTGCTGGCGCTTGCCGCGCAGGGCGGCAAAGGCGCGGCAGAGCCGCTTGCGCGTGGTCTGTGGCGCGATCACCTCGTCGATGAAGCCGCGTTCGGCGGCGACGAACGGGTTGGCAAAGCGGTCCTCGTATTCGGCCGTGCGCGCCGCGATCTTCTCGGGGTCGCCCAGTTCCGAACGATACAGGATCTCTGTCGCGCCCTTGGCCCCCATCACCGCGACCTGCGCCGTGGGCCAGGCATAGTTCACGTCGCCGCCCAGATGCTTGGAACTCATGACGTCATACGCCCCGCCATAGGCCTTGCGGGTGATGACGGTGACCTTGGGCACCGTCGCCTCGCCATAGGCGAACAGCAGCTTGGCGCCGTGCTTGATGACGCCGCCGTATTCCTGCGTCGTCCCCGGCAGAAAGCCCGGCACGTCCACCAGCGTCAGAATCGGGATCTCGAAGGCATCGCAGAACCGGACAAAGCGCGCGGCCTTGCGAGAGCTGTCGATGTCCAGAACGCCCGCCAGCACCATGGGCTGGTTGGCGACCACGCCGACGGTGCGGCCTTCCAGCCGGATGAAGCCGGTGATGATGTTCTTGGCGAACTCTTCCTGGATCTCGTAGAAATCCCCCTCGTCCGCCAGCTTCAGGATCAGTTCCTTCATGTCGTAAGGCTGGTTGGGATTTTCCGGGATCAGCGTGTCGAGGCTTGCCTCTATCCTTTCCGGGTCATCGAAGAACGGCCGCACCGGCGGCGCCTCGCGGTTCGACAGGGGCAGGAAATCCACCAGCCGCCGCACCTCGCCAAGGGCCTCCACGTCGTTCTCGAAGGCCGCGTCCGCGACAGAGCTCTTGCGGGTGTGCGTGCTGGCGCCGCCCAGTTCCTCGGCGGTGACGATCTCGTTCGTGACCGTCTTCACCACGTCGGGGCCGGTCACGAACATGTAAGAGGAATCCTTCACCATGAAGATGAAGTCGGTCATCGCGGGCGAATAGACGGCACCGCCCGCGCAGGGCCCCATGATGACGCTGATCTGCGGCACCACGCCGGATGCCTTGATGTTGCGGGCGAAGACCTCGCCATAGCCGGCCAGGCTGTCCACGCCTTCCTGGATGCGCGCGCCGCCCGAATCGTTGATGCCGATCACCGGCGCGCCGTTCTGCATCGCCATGTCCATGATCTTGCAGATCTTGGCGGCATGGGTTGCCGACACCGACCCGCCCAGAACGGTGAAGTCCTGGCTGAAGACATAGACCTGACGGCCGTTCACGGTGCCCCAGCCTGTCACGACCCCATCGCCGTAGGGGCGGTTGTCCTGCATTCCGAAATCGGTGCAGCGATGGGCTACGAAGGTGTCGAATTCCTCGAAGCTGCCCTCGTCCAGCAAAAGCTCTACCCGCTCGCGCGCCGTCAGCTTTCCCTTGGCGTGCTGCGCCTCGACCCGGTGCGCGCCGCCGCCCTGCCGCGCCGCCTCGCGCCGTTCCTGAAGTTCGTGCAGAATATCCTTCACGGTGTCCCTCCCGTCCGGTTTGCGGCACAGTAGGGCGCGCGACAGCGCGACGGAAGGAAAATTCGGAAGATTTGCAAAGCGTGGCAAATCTTTCGAATGCAAATTGCGAATATGCAAAGGGCCCGGATGCACAGCGACCGCGTGATCCACATGATCTCTGCCCATGCCGAGGGCGAGGTGGGAAATGTCATCACCGGCGGCGTCGCTCCGCCGCCCGGCGAGACGCTCTGGCAGATGCGCGACTGGCTGCACACGGACGGCGATTTGCGCCGGTTCGTCCTGAACGAACCGCGCGGCGGCCTGCACGTCCACGTCAACCTGCTGGTCCCGCCCAAGGATCCCCGCGCCGTTGCCGGCTTTCTCATCATGGAGCCCGAGGATACTCCGGCCATGTCCGGCTCGAACACCATCTGCGTGGCGACGGTCCTTCTGGAAACCGGGCAGGTGCCGATGACCGAACCCGAGACCGTGTTCACGCTGGAGGTGCCCGCAGGCCTGATCGAGGTCCGCGCCACCTGCCGCGATGGGCGGGCAGAGGCGATAGAACTGCTCAACGTGCCCTCCTTCGCCGACAGGCTCGACGCTCCGCTGGAGGTTGCGGGCCTCGGCACGCTGAGCGTCGATACAGCCTGGGGGGGCGACGCCTATGTCATCGTCCCGACCGGGGCCGTCGGCCTGTCGCTGACCCCGGACGAGGGCCATGACATCGCGACGCTGGGCGCGCGGATCCGCGCGGCGGCCAACGAACAGCTGGGCTTTGCCCATCCCGAACAGCCGTGGAACCACATCTCGTTCTGTCAGTTCGCCGCGCCCGTCGACCGGACGGGCCCCGTGCCCGAAGGCACCAGCGCCGTGGTCATCGCGCCGGGCAAGATCGACCGCTCGCCCTGCGGCACCGGGTGCAGCGCGCGGCTGGCGGTGATGCACGCGCGCGGCGAGATCGGCGTCGGCGGGCACTATGTCGGGCGCTCGATCATCGGCGGGCGTTTCGATTGCCGGGTGACGGCAGAGACGACCCTTGGCGGGCGCCTGGCAATCGTGCCATCGGTCCGCGGACGGGCCTGGATCACCGGTGCGCACCAGCTGATGCGCGATCCCGCCGACCCCTGGCCCGAAGGCTACCGCGTGGGCGACACCTGGCCCGTAGCCCAGTGACCACGCCATATGGACAAGGCCGTGTCCCGGGCCTAGGAACTTAACATGGCAACAAACCCCGCGGTGCGATTCCTGGATCGCACCACTGCCCCCCACGTGATGACGCTCGTCCTCATTGCCGGCCTGTCGGCGATGTCGCTCAACGTGTTCCTGCCCTCGCTGCCGCACATGGCGGACTATTTCAGCACCGACTACAGCGTCATGCAGCTTTCGGTGGCGGTCTACCTGGCCGTGAACGCCGTGCTTCAGATCATCGTGGGCCCGATCTCGGACCGCTACGGGCGGCGGCCGGTGCTGCTGGTCTCGACGGTGCTGTTCGTCGCCGCAACCATCGGCTGCATCTACGCCCCCACGATCGAGGTGTTCTTGATCTTCCGCATGGGGCAGGCGGTGATCGTCTCTGGCATGGTGCTCAGCCGCGCGGTGGTGCGGGACATGTACGACCAGGACAAGGCGGCCTCGATGATCGGATATGTCGCCATGGGCATGGCCGTGGTGCCCATGATCTCTCCGGCCGTGGGCGGCTTTCTTGACGAGGTTTTCGGCTGGCAGTCCAACTTCTGGCTGCTCGCGATCCTCGGCACGATGACCGCGTGGCTGATCTGGGCCGACCTGGGCGAGACCGCGGCCCGCCGCAATACCAGCCTGATGGACCAGGTGCGCGAATACCCGGGGCTTCTGACCTCGCGCCGGTTCTGGGGCTATTGCCTTGCCATGGCCTTTGCCGCGGGGGCGTTCTTTGCCTATCTCGGCGGCGCACCCTACGTCGGAACAGAGGTCTTCGGGCTCGAACCGGGCCCCCTGGGCCTTTTCTTCGGCGTGCCGGCCGTGGGCTATGCCATCGGCAACTACCTGACGGGGCGCTTCGCCATCCGCTTTGGGGTGAACCTTCTGGTGCTTTGGGGCACGCTCACCTCTTGCGCCGGCACCTTGCTGTCGCTGGCTCTGTTCTACACCGGCAACGGCACGATCTGGGCCTTTTTCGGCCCGATGGTGTTCGTGGGCCTCGGCAATGGCCTTGTCATGCCCAACGCCATGTCCGGGATGCTGTCGGTCCGGCCGCATCTGGCGGGCACGGCCAGCGGGCTTGGGGGCGCGATCATGATCGGCGGCGGCGCGGCGCTGTCGGTTCTGGCCGGCATCCTGCTGGTGCCGGGCGCGGGCGCCTTCCCGCTGATCTGGATCATGTTTGCCACATCCGCCGTTGCGGTGGTGTCGATCAACTACACGATCCGTCGCGAACGTAAGGTTCTGGGCGGCTAGGGTCTTTCCCCAAGGCTTTGCAAAGGCTACGAGTGGCCCTGCAAATCCGCGAAGGGCCGCCATGTCCACCCCCAAGCTTTATGCCGGCGCCAAGCTGCGCGAAACCCGCACGCGGCTGGGCCTGACGCAAAAGGCCTTTGCGGCCAAGCTCGGCATCTCGCTGCCCTACCTCAACCAGATGGAAAACAACCACCGCCCGGTTTCGGCGGCGGTCGTCCTTGCGATGGCGCAGGAGTTCGGGTTCGACGTCACCGAACTGTCCACCGGCGAGGGCGAGCGCATGGTGGCCGACATGCGAGAGGCGCTGGCCGACCCCGTCTTTGCCGATCTCGACCCGCCGCTCGCCGACCTGCGGCTGGCGGCCTCGAACGCCCCGGCGCTGGCGCGCGCCTTCCTCGCCCTGCACCGTGCCTACCGCGACAGCCACGAGCGGCTCGCCTCTCTCGACGAGGCACTGGGGCGCGAGGGCGGCGCGCTGCGCCCCTCGCCCTGGGAAGAGGTGCGCGACTTCTTCCACTATTGCGACAACTACATCGACGCGGTGGACCGGGCCGCCGAACGCTTTGCCAGCACGGGCGACCCCCGCGCCGCCGCCGCCGAGGCGCTGGAAGCCCGCGGCATCCGTATAAGGCGCGACGACGGCCAGACCCTGCGCGCGCACGACCGCGCCACCGGAACGCTGACGCTGTCCTCGCGCGCGGCCCCGGCGACGCAAGGCTTCCAGCTGTTGCACCAACTGGCGCTTCTGACCCAGAACGACCTGATAGAGGCCACGCTGGACCTTGCCCGCTTTGCCAGTGAAGAGGCGCGCGCCATCGCCAAGATCGGGCTGGCCAACTACTTTGCCGGGGCCGCGCTTCTGCCCTATGGCGCCTTCCTTCGGGCCGCGCAGGATACCCGCCACGACCTTGAACGCCTTGCCGACCGCTTCGGCGCCTCGATCGAGCAGGTGGCGCACCGGCTGTCCACCCTGCAACGCCCCGGCGCCAAGGGCGTGCCCTTTTTCTTCGTGCGCGTCGACCAGGCGGGCACCATCACCAAACGCCATTCGGCCACGCGCCTGCAATTCGCCCGCTTCGGGGGTGCCTGCCCGCTCTGGAACGTGCATCAGGCGTTCGAGACGCCCGGCCGCTTCCTGCGCCAGCTTGCCGAAACCCCCGATGGCGTGCGCTATTTCTGCCTTGCCCGCGACGTGTCGAAACCCGGCGGCAGCTTTCACGCGCCGGTGCGCCGTTATGCCATCGGGCTGGGGTGCGAGGTGGGCCACGCCCGCCAGCTTGTCTATGCCGACGACCTGGATCTCGGCAACCGCGCCGCGTTCGAACCCATCGGCATCTCGTGCCGGATCTGCGAACGTACCGGCTGTCACCAGCGCGCCGTCCCGCCGCTCGAACGCCGCCTCTCGGTGGACCCTGACCGCCGCGACGTGCTGCCCTACCGGGTGGAATGACGGTGCCTTTGCCGATTGCAAGCCCCGCGCCAGCCCCCTAACACTGGCGTCAAAAGGAGGACCGCCCATGGAAATGCACGGCACCCGCATCATCGCCGCAGACCGAGACACGGTCTGGGCCAGCCTGAACGACGCCGAAACGCTCAGGGCCTGCATCCCGGGATGCGAGGAGCTGACCGGCAGTCCCGCAGACGGGTTCGAAGCCGTCGTCAAGCAAAAGGTCGGCCCGGTAAAGGCGACCTTCAAGGGCGCGGTGCAGCTGGAAAATGTCAACGCGCCGGAAAGCTACACGATCTCGGGCGAGGGCAAGGGCGGCGTCGCGGGCTTCGCCAAGGGAAGCGCCAATGTCTCGCTCGCCGAGGTCGAGGGCGGCACCGAACTGACCTACGAGGTCGACGCGAAGGTGGGGGGCAAGCTGGCCCAGCTTGGCAGCCGGATCATCGACGGCTTCGCGCGCAAGATGGCCGACCAGTTCTTCGACCGCTTCCGCGAAGAGGTCGAGGGCAAGACCGGGGACGACGCCTGACGCCGTCCCCGCAGCATGGGTGACGCGCGGCCTCAGGCGGCGGCGGTCAGCATCCGGTAGATCTCGTCCTTCAGCGCCATGCGCGTCTTGCGCATGGTCTCTTCCGCGAACTGGTCCACCGGCTCGACATTCGTTTCGGCCCGGTGCACGGCGCGGTTCACCTCGTGGTATTCCTCCATCAGCCGGGCGAAATGCGCATCGGATTCCTTCAGCGTGTGAATCCGTTCGGCGTGCTCGGGGAATTCCTCGTGCAGTTCGTGGGGGGTGTGCGACATCCTGTTGATCCTTCTCGCGTGTTCTGTCCGAACGACCCTAGGGCGCGCCCGTTTGCGCCACATTGACCGGGATCAAGTTTCGCGCGGCGCCTCGTCCAGCGGTGCAAGAACCGCCGCGATCTGATCGCGCAGCCATGCGTGGGCGGGGCTGGCTGCGGTGCGGCGGTGCCAGATCATCACGATCTGCGCCAGCGGCACGGTCATGGGCGGCGCAAAAAGCTCCAGCCCCTCAGAGGCCGCCAGATGTCGCGCCAGCCCCGTCGGCAAAAGCGCGATCAGGTCCGATCCCGCCACCGCGCGGTAGACGCCGGAGAAGACCGGCAGCGTCATCACCACACGCCGTGATCGCCCGACACGGGCCAGGGCCGCGTCGCCCATCGCCGTCGCATTGCCTTCGGGCGAGAACAGCACATGCCCCAGATCGCAAAACAGGTCGATGGGCACAGTGTCCCCCGGCGCCAGCCCGGCCCGCGCCAGCCGGGGATGCCCGCGCCGTGCGATCACCGAAAAGGAAGACTGCAACAGCGGGCGGCCTTCGATCCAGTCCGGCAGGTCCACCTTGGGAATGAACGCCATGTCCACCTCGTAGCGGTCCAGCGTGTCGACATAGCTGTCGGGCACAAGGTCCACCAGATGCACCCGCATTCCCGGCGCCATCAAAAGCAACCGCTCTGCCAGCCGCGGCATGAGCAGTTCGGCGAAATAGTCACTGCCCGAAATGCGGAACGACGCCGACGACCGGCCCGGATCAAAGGGGGCGGGCGTGGCGATCAGCGCCTCGGCGCCCTCCAGCACAGCGCGCAGCGGCGCCTCCAGCGAAAGGGCATAGGCCGTTGGCTCCATCCCCTGCCCCCGCCGAAACAAAAGCTCGTCGCCCAGCGCCGCACGCAGCCGCCCCAGCGCAGCCGACACCGCCGGTTGCGACAGGCCCAGCCTTGCACCCGCCCGGACGGTGGACCGGTCCTGCAAAAGTGCGTCAAGCACGCGCAAGAGGTTCAGATCGAATGCAGCTAAATTCGCCATGCGAATAGAAGTAATACAATCAATCGATTTTTCATATGGCCCGTTCGTCGCTACCCTGCCTGTGACGAAAGCGCTTTCGTTTCCTGCACGTCCAGGGAGGAAACGATGAAGGACACCACGCTCGGGCCCGATGCCATGGAATGGCTGGGCACGTATTACAGAACCATCCTGCACACCGCCGCGTCCGGCGGAACAATGTCGATCCTCGACACAGTCTCGCCCGCCGGGTCCGGCCCGCCGCGCCATATCCACCACGACGCAGACGAGACGTTCATCCTGCTGTCGGGCGATGCCGAGTTCTGGCTTGACGGCGCGCGCTTTGCCCGTGGACCCGGTGACACCGTCTTTGTCCCGCGCGGCACGGAACACACCTTTCGCGTCATCAGCGACACGCCCTCGCGCCACTTGATCGTTTTCACGCCCGGCGGGTTCGAAGGTTTCTTCGCTGAAATGGCTGCGGGCGCATTCCGCATCCCCCAGGACATGCCTGCCATCACCGAGGCCGGCGCGCGGCATCACCTGAGTTTCACCGGCCCGCCTCTGGGCGCATTTGACGGAGACCAAGCATGACCCGCATCCCCTCTCTCTTCTTCGCCACCGGCGCGATCCTTGCGCTGATCGGCATGGCCTGGGGCATCCAGATGTCGGCCACCCACGACCACACGCTGTCACCGGCGCACTGGCACCTGAACCTTATCGGGTTCGTCGCCATGTCGGTCTTCGGAACGTTCTACGCGCTTTGCCCGCGCGCGGCTGCCGCAAGGCTGGCCCTGGTCCACTATGCCCTGTCGCTGGCCTCTGTCGTGGTGTTGGTGCCCGGCATCGTGCTGGCCATCACCGGCACGACAGAGGCGCTGGCCAAGGCCGGATCGGTGCTGGCGATCCTGTCGATGGCGGTTTTCGCCTATACCGCCCTGCGCAACGGGGTGGGCGCGGGCGAGTGATGCTCAGCGCCGCGCGGGCCGCCACCCGGCGGCCCGGGCCTCGGCCTCGGTGCAGAACCAGCGTTCCCCTTTCGCAGGCGTGATGACGGTGTTGTCGTAATCCGCCTGCCCCGGCACATGATAGATCTTGCCGCTCGACGAAGTGTTGCCCTTGATCGGGCAGGCCGGATCGGGCGGCACCTTGCCCGCGCTGCCGCTGTCGTCCCGCACCGGGCGGGCGGCCTCGCGGAAGTCCTCGGGCGGTTCGAAATCCGCCCGCCAAAGCCCCGCATTGGCAAATATCGCCGCTTTCTCGGCCTCGACATAGTCCAGCGAATAGCGGCGGTAGGCCAGCGCCGCGCCCTGCCGCACCATCCAGTCGCCCATGTCCGTGCCCGCCACGGTGCAGCGCGCCAGCGTGCGCCCATAGACATCGGTGCCCCGGACATCGCAGCGCGCCTGCCGCCCGCCGAACGCCGCGTCCAACACCTGCCGGGACCAGTCGCCGCACCACCACTCGGACCCATCCGCCAGTGTGCAGGTCTGATCCAGTTCCGGCGCGTCTATGCCCTGAAGGCGCACCCGCGCCCCGCCCAGCCGAATCGAATCGCCATCGGTCACGCGCACGGTGCCCGTCAGCACCTCGGCCGCCGCCAGCGGCGTCGAAAAGGCCAGGCAGAGCAAAACGAAGAGGGAACGAAGTCTTAACACCCCGTTAACATCGGCCCCCCGTTCGCCCGGTGCAAGGGGGGGGCGAGCGTCCCCTAGCGCTGCGCCGTCCGCCAGTCGGGATGTATCCACGGCGCGTCGTTCGCCGCCGGCAGCGGATCGCGGCCCAGGATGTGGTCGGCGGCCTTTTCCCCCACCATGATCGACGGCCCGTTCAGGTTGCCGTTCGTGATCTGCGGAAAGACAGAGCTGTCGGCCAGCCGCAGCCCGTCCACCCCGATCACCCGGCACTCGGGATCGACCACGGCCATCGGATCGTCGCGCCGCCCCATCCGCGCGGTGCCACAGGGATGATAGGCGCTTTCGGCATGTTCCCGGATCGCCTCGTCCAGCTCGGCATCCGTCTGCACCGCCGCCCCCGGCTGGATCTCGTGCCCGCGATAGGGCGCGAACGCCTCCTGCGCGAAGATCTCGCGCGTCAGGCGGATGCAGGTGCGGAACTCCTTCCAGTCGTCAGGATGGCTCATGTAGTTGAACCGGATCACCGGCGCCTCGGCCGGATCGGCGGACCGCAGAGTCACGGCCCCCCGGCTTTTCGACCGCATCGGCCCCACATGCGCCTGAAATCCGTGGCCTTCCGCCGCCGCCTGCCCGTCATAGCGCACCGCCAGCGGCAGGAAATGGAACTGGATGTCGGGGTATTCCACCCCCTCCCGCGACCGGATGAAGCCGGTGCTTTCGAACTGGTTCGAAGCCCCCGGCCCGGTCCGCGTGAAAAGCCACCGCGCACCCACATAGGCCTTCCCCAGAAGGTTCCAGTAGCGATACAGGCTGACCGGCTGCGTTGCGGCCATCTGGATATACATCTCCAGATGATCCTGAAGGTTCTGCCCCACGCCCGCGCGATCGGCCACAACCGCGATGCCATGTTCGGCCAGATGCGCCCCTGGCCCGATCCCAGACAGCATCAACAGTTTCGGCGAATTGATCGCGCTGGCGGCAAGGATCACCTCGCGCCGGGCGCGCACCACCTCTGTGCCCCCGCCACGCGCAACCTCAACCCCTGTCGCGCGGCCGTCCTCGATCACCACGCGCCGCGCCAGCCCGCGCAGGACCTCGCAGCGCCCGGTCCGCAAAGCGGGCTTCAGATAGGCGTTGGCCGCCGACCAGCGCTGCCCCTTCCAGATCGTCGCCTCGAACGGGCCAAAGCCCTCCTGCTGGCGGCCGTTGTAATCGTCGGTCACGGGATAGCCCGCCTGCCGCCCCGCCTCGACAAAGGCGCGGGTCAGCGGGTTGTCGCGCAGGCCGCGCGACACGTGCAGCGGCCCGTCGCTGCCGCGCCAGTCCGCATCCCCCCCGTGCCCGCCGTCGTGCCAGCTTTCCATCCGCTTGTAGTAGGGCAGCACGTCGGCATAGGCCCAGCCATCCGCCCCCATCCCGGCCCATGTGTCGAAGTCGCGCGCATGGCCGCGCACATAGACCATCCCGTTGATCGACGACGACCCGCCGATGACCTTGCCACGCGGACAGGCCAGCGGCCGCCCGCCCAGATGCGGCTCGGGTTCCGACCAGTAGCCCCAGTCATAGCGCTTCATGTTCATCGGATAGGACAGCGCGCCGGGCATCTGGATCAGCGGCCCGGCATCGGTGCCGCCATATTCGATGACCAGCACCGACGACCCCGCCTCGGCCAGCCGCCAGGCCATGGCGGAACCCGCGCTGCCCGCGCCAACGATGACGAAATCGGCTTCCATCACGCGCCTTCGGCCCGCAGCGCCTCGTAAGGGATCATGACGTGTTCGCGATAGGCCGGGCGCTCGCACAGCCGGGCGAAATAGGCCTCGACCACGGGGCGCGGACGGCGCGGCACGTCGATGTCGAACCAGCGGAACAGGACATGCCCGATCACGATATCGGCCACCGAGAACGCTTCGCCCATCACGAACGGCGCGCTCAGCTGCCGCTCCAGAATGTCCAGCATCTCTTCGAACCCGGCGATCCCGCGCGCCAGCGCGGCCTCGTCCCGCCGCGCCGCCGGGGTGCGCACCCGCGACCAGAAGATCGGCACTGTGAAGGCGTTGGAAAAGGTCACCTTGCCCCACTCGGCCCAGGTATCGACGCGTGCCCGCGCCACCGGATCGGCAGGCCAGAATGCCCCGCCATCGCCGTAGCGTGCCGCCAGATAGCGCAGGATCGCCGCGCTTTCGAACAGCACCAGGTCGCCGTCCTTCAGGACCGGGACGCGGCCGTTGGGGTTCATCGCCAGGAACTCGGGCGTGTCCACGCCGCCGTAGACATGGCCATAGTCCAGCCGCTCGGCGGCAAGGCCCAGCTCGGCCAGCCCCCACATCACCATCTGCACGTTGGACGACGTCGCGCGCCCGTAAACCGTCAGGCCCATCGCGGCCCCTCCTTCATCGCAAAGCCCCCTCGGCGGCGCGGGGTGGGCGGGTGGGCGCGCCGCCGAGGGGGCGGCCCGCCGACTTCAGTACGCCGCCTCGACCGGGCCCATGCCCACGTAGACGGTCTTCAGTTCCGAGTAGTGCTCGATCGCCACCAGCCCGTTCTCGCGCCCCACGCCCGACATCTTGGACCCGCCGAACGGCACCTCCACCGGCGTCAGGTTGTAGGCGTTGATCCAGCACGATCCCGCTTCCAGCTTCCCCACCACCCGATGCCCGCGCGCCAGGTCGCGGGTGAACACCGCGCCCGACAGGCCGAAGGGCGTGTCGTTGGCGCGCGCGATCACCTCGTCCTCGGTCTCGAAATCCAGCGCCGACAGGACCGGGCCAAATATCTCCTCGCGGGCAATGGTCATGTCGTCGGTGACATCGGCAAAGACCGTGGGTTGCACGAAGAAGCCCGGCAGGTTCGCGCGCCCTCCGCCGGTGACCAGCCGCGCGCCCTCCTCGATCCCCTTGGCGATATAGCCCTCGACGATCTTCATCTGCGCCTCGCTGACCATCGGGCCGAAGTTCGTGGCCTCGTCCAGCGGATCGCCCATGCGCACGCCCTTCAGCCGCTCGACCATGCGCGCCAGGAACGCCTCCTTGATGCCCTTCTGAAGGAAGACCCGCGTGCCGTTGGAACAGACCTGCAACGAGGAATAGAAGTTGCCGTTGATCGCCCCGCTGACCGCATCGTCGAGGTCGGCGTCATCGAACACGATCAGGGGCGACTTGCCGCCAAGCTCCATCGTGACATGCCGGATGCCCGCCGCGGCCGCGGCATAGACCTTGCTGCCCGTGGGCACCGATCCGGTCAGCGACACCTTGGCCACGCGCGCATCACCCACCAGCGCCGCGCCCACGTCGCCGCGCCCCTGCACCACGTTGTAGACGCCGGGCGGCGCACCCGCCTCGACAAGGATTTCCGCGACCTTCAGCGCCGAAAGCGGCGTCGTCTCGCTGGGCTTGAAGACCATCGTGTTGCCGCAGGCGAGCGCCGGCGCGCCCTTCCAGCAGGCGATCTGCGTGGGATAGTTCCACGCCCCGATCCCCACGCAGACGCCCAGAGGCTCGCGCACCGTGTAGGCCCAGTCGCGGCCAAGCCGCACATGCTCGCCCCGCAGGCTGGCCGCGATACCGCCGAACCATTCCAGCGAATCCGCGCCCGACGTCGCATCGGCCACCAGCGTTTCCTGCAAGGGCTTGCCGGTGTCGATCGTCTCGATCTCCGACAGCGCGTGGTTGCGCTCGCGCATGATGTCGGCGGCACGGCGCAGGATGCGGCCCCGCTCGGTCCCGGTCATCGCGGCCCATTCCGCGCGCGCGGCATCGGCGGCGGCCAGCGCGCGCTCGATCACCTCGGGCGTCGCGGCATGGACGCGCGCGACCTCTTCGCCGGTCGCCGGATAGATCACCGGAATCGGGTCGCCGGCGGTGTCCTCGACATATTCGCCGCCGATGAAATGGCTCGCCTTGGGCGTCACGTCAGGTCGTCCCATCATTCACCTCTCGGATATCTCTGGCTTTCTTCCAGCACGTTCAGGTCCATGTGGTTGCGCATGAAGCGTTCCGAAGCCGCGCGCAACGGCTGGAAATCCCACGGGTAATAGCCGCCCTTGCGCAGCGCCTCGTAGACCACCAGCCGCCGCGCCTGGCTCGCGCGCACCTCGGCATCGAAGGCCGCAAGGTCCCAGCGCGCCGCGGCCTCGGCCCGGAACGCCTCCAGCGTGTCGGCCTGCGCGGCCTCGGTCGCCAGGTTGGTCAATTCGTCCGGGTCGGCCTCCAGATCGAACAATTGCTCGGGGTCCAGCGCACAGGCGGTGTATTTCCAACGCCCCCGCCGCAGGCTGACCAGCGGTGCGTAAGAGGCTTCGGCGGCGTATTCCATCGCCACCGCCGCCGTCCGCGCGCCGCCCCGCATCACCGGTACCAGGCTTTCGCCATCGGTCCAGGGCATCACCTCGTCCATCGACACGCCCGCAAGGTCGCAAAGCGTCGGGCAGACATCCAGCGTGGACACCGGCGCATCCACCCCGCGGCCCAGCCCCCCCGGAACCGCGATCATCAGCGGCACCCGTGCGGATCCCTCGTAGAAGCTCATCTTGAACCACAGCCCCCGCTCGCCCAGCATGTCGCCGTGGTCCGAGACAAACACGACCACCGCCTCCTGCCGCGTCGCCTCCAGCACATGCAGGATCTCGCCCAGCTTGTCGTCCAGATAGCTGATGTTGGCGAAGTAGGCCCGCCGCGACCGCGCCACGTCGTCATCGGTCAGGTCATAGCTGCGCCAGTCGTTGGCGTCGAAGATGCGCCGCGCATGCGGGTCATGATCCTCGTAGGTCATCGGCGGCACCCGCGGCGCCACGTGGTCGCACGCCTCGTACAGGTCCCAGTATTGCCGCCGCGCCACATAAGGATCGTGCGGATGGGTGAAGCTGACCGTCAGGCACCACGGCCGGTCATCCCGCCGCCGCCCCAGGTCGTAAAGCTTCTGCACCGCCTGGAACGCCACCTCGTCGTCGTATTCCAGCTGGTTGGTGATCTCGGCCACCCCCGCCCCGGTCACGGACCCCATGTTGTGATACCACCAGTCGATCCGCTCACCCGGTTTGCGATAGTCCGGCGTCCAGCCGAAATCGGCGGGGTAGATGTCGGTCGTCAGCCGTTCCTCGAACCCGTGCATCTGGTCGGGCCCCACGAAATGCATCTTGCCCGAAAGGCAGGTCTGATACCCAGCCCGCCGCAGGTGGTGGGCGAAGGTCGGGATGTCCGAGCGGAACTCGGCGGCAGTGTCGTAAACCCCCGTCCGCCGCGGCAGCTGCCCCGACATGAAGCTCGCCCGCCCCGGCGCGCAAAGGGGCGACGCGGTATAGGCATTGCGGAACCGCACCGACCGCGCCGCCAGTCCCGACAGGTTCGGCGCGTGCAGCCAGTCCGCCGGGCCGTCCGGGAACAGGGTACCGTTCAGCTGGTCCACCATCACGATCAGGATATTGGGCCGCGTCATCCCCGCTCCTCCAGGAGCCGGTCAAGAACCCGCGTCACCCGCGCCGTTGCCGCCGCGCCGTCCGGCACCGCCTCGCCAAGCGCGGCACGGATGTAGATCCCGTCAATCAGCGCCGACAGCGTCTCGGCCACGTCGGGCGCCGCATCGTCCACCAGCGGGCGAAGGTCATGCACCAGGTTCGACCGCAACCGCCGCTGATAGACCCGCAACAGCCGCTCCGCCTCCGGCACCACGCGCGCCTGCACGTAGAAATTCAGCCACGCCCCGATCGTGGCCTCGTCGAAATTCTCGGGCGCGAACCCCGCCGCGATCACCGCGTCCAGCCGCGCGCGCGGCGTCCGCGCCCCGGCCAGCGCCAACCGAACGCCCGCCCCGTACTGCGCCAGGATATGACGCATCGCCGCGACAAAGATCTGCTCCTTGCCGCCGAAGTAGTGGTGCGCCAAGGCGGCAGACACGCCCGCGCGCCGCGCAATCCGGCTGACCGTGACGTCCAGAGAGCCCGCATCGCCGATTTCGGCGATGGTCGCTTGGACCAGCGCCTCGCGTCGGATAGGCTCCATCCCGAGTTTCGGCACCGCAGGCTCCACGGCAAAAGACTTGCACGCCGAGGCTATCGGGTTTTTAATTGACGCGTCAATCAAGAAAACAGGGAGACTGCCCATGACCCTACGCTCCACACTCTCGGCGCTGGCCATCGTTGCCGCCGCCCCGGCGCTCGCCGATTGCGACACAGTCGTCTTCTCGGATGTCGGCTGGACCGACATCACCGCCACCACCGCCGCCACCTCGCTCGTGGTCGAGGCGCTGGGCTACGACACCGACATCAAGGTGCTCTCCGTGCCCGTGACCTATACCTCGCTCGCCCAGGGCGACGTCGATGTCTTCCTCGGCAACTGGATGCCCACGATGGAGGCCGACATCGCGCCCTACCGTGACGCTGGCACCGTCGATACCGTGCGCGCCAACCTGCAGGGCGCGAAATACACGCTGGCCGTGAACAAGGCCGCCGCCGACCTCGGCATCGCCGACTTCGCCGACATCGCCGCGCAGAAAGACGCGCTCGAAGGCAAGATCTACGGCATCGAACCCGGCAACGACGGCAACCGGCTGATCATGGACATGATCGCCGACAACGCCTTCGGCCTCGACGGCTTCGAGGTGGTCGAAAGCTCGGAACAGGGGATGCTGGCGCAGGTCGCGCGCGCCGACCGGCGCGGCGAGGCGGTCGTCTTCCTCGGCTGGGAACCGCACCCGATGAACGCCAACTTCGAGATGAGCTACCTGACCGGCGGCGACGACTGGTTCGGCCCCGATCTCGGCGGTGCCACGGTCTACACCAACACCACGGCGGGCTACGCCGAGGCCTGCCCGAACCTTGGCGCGCTTCTGAACAATCTCGAATTCACGCTGGCCATGGAAAACGAGATCATGGGCGCGATCCTGAACGACGGCGCCGATCCCTCGGATGCCGCCAACACCTGGCTTGCGGCCAACCCCGGCGTGCTCGACACATGGCTTGCCGGCGTGACCACCAAGGACGGCGGCGACGCCATGGCCGCGGTGAAATCGGCCCTCGGGCTCTGATCAGGCGGAGCCGCGCGATGCGCGGCACACCTTTCATCGACCGCGCCTCCGGCGCGGTGTCGGGAGGGGTTTGCCACCCCTCCCGAACCCTCCCCGCGAGTATTTCGGAACAGAAGAAGACAGTCCGAATCCCGGCTTCTTCTGTTCACAAATACTCCCGCCGGAGGCACACGGAGACGCGCGCAGCGCGGCGACAGGAAAGAAATGCCGCGCCTTGCGCGGCTCCGCCGAATTGCCGCGCGCAACAGGACAAGGGCTTGCCATGGACTGGCTGACAGACACCAAGATCCCCGTCGGACGCGCCGCCGGCAGCGTCTTCGACTGGCTACAGGTCAATGGCGCGTGGTTCTTCGACGGGCTGTCCGACGCGATGGAAGCGCTGATCGACGCGATCCTTTGGGTCCTGCAGACGCCGCATCCCTTCGTGATCATCGCCGTCTTCGTCGCCCTGACCTGGATGTTGCAGAAGAACTGGAAGGTCTGTCTCTTCGTCGCGCTCGGTTTCCTCTTCATCCTCAACCAGGACTACTGGGAGGAAACCACCGAAAGCCTGACGCTGGTGCTGTCGGCCTGCGTGGTCTGCATGGGCGTCGGCGTGCCCATCGGCATCGCGGTGGCGCACCGGCCGCGCCTTTACGCAGCCATGCGGCCCGTGCTCGACCTGATGCAGACGCTGCCCACCTTTGTCTACCTGATCCCGGCAATCGTGTTCTTCGGCATCGGCATGGTGCCGGGGCTGATCGCCACGGTGATCTTCGTGGTGCCCGCGCCCGTGCGGCTGACGCACCTCGGCGTGTCCTCGACGCCCACGCATCTGCTGGAGGCCGCGCGCGCCTTCGGCGCCACGCCGCGACAGGTGCTGTGGAAGGTCGAACTGCCCTATGCCTTTCCTCAGATCATGACGGGGCTCAACCAGACGATCATGCTGTCGCTGTCGATGGTCGTCATCGCCGCACTGGTGGGCGCCGACGGGCTCGGCGTGCCGGTGGTGCGCGCGCTGAACCAGGTGAACACCGCGCTGGGCTTTGAATCGGGCTTCATCATCGTGGTCGTGGCCATCATGCTGGACCGGATGCTTCGGGTGGACCGCAAATGACCCGCCCCGGCCCCGATACCGCCACCGCCGTCGTCTTCGACCGGGTCTCCATCGTCTTCGGCGACCATCCCGACCGGGCGCTGCCGCTTATGGACGCCGGGCAAAGCCGGACAGAGATCCAGGCTGAAACCGGGCAGGTGCTGGGCGTGCACGACTGCTCGCTCGATGTCGCCACCGGCGAGATCCTTGTCCTGATGGGCCTGTCAGGCTCTGGCAAGTCGACGCTTCTGCGCGCCGTCAACGGGCTGAACCCGGTGGTGCGTGGCGAGGTGCGGGTGCAGGGCGGCGACGGCATGACCAGCGTCACGACGGCCGATGCGCCCACGCTCCGCCGCCTGAGGCTCAACCATATCGCCATGGTGTTCCAGCAGTTCGGTCTTCTGCCCTGGCGCAGCGTGGCCGAGAACGTGGGTCTCGGGCTGGAACTGGGCGGCGTTCCCCGGACCGAAAGGGCAGAGCGGGTGACACGCCAGCTGTCGCTCGTGGGTCTGTCGGACTGGGCCGACCGCAAGGTGGGCGAGCTGTCCGGCGGAATGCAGCAGCGCGTCGGCCTTGCCCGCGCCTTTGCCACCGACGCACCGATCCTTCTGATGGACGAGCCATTCTCGGCGCTCGACCCGCTGATCCGCACCCGGCTTCAGGACGAACTGATCGACCTGCAAAAGACGCTCAACCGCACGATCATCTTCGTCAGCCACGACCTGGACGAGGCGTTCAAGCTGGGCGACCGCATCGCGATCATGGAAGGCGGGCGAATCGTGCAATGCGGCACGCCCAAGGACATCTTCTCGGCCCCGGCGAACGACTACGTGGCCGATTTCGTCGCCAACATGAATCCGCTGGGCGTGCTGCGCGCCTCTGACGTGATGGAGCCCGCAACCACCGGCGCGCCGGCGTTCAGCGTGCCCCAGGACACGCCGCTGGCCGAGGTGATGCAACACCTGGTCGGCCGCGACGGACCCGTTGGCGTGACCGGGGGCGACCGCCTGCTGGGGCAGGTCACCGGCCAGACGGTGATGGCGCGGCTTCTGGACCCGCGCGGCTAGCGTCAGCCGCGAGAGGTGCCGCGGCGCGCGTTGCCCCTATCGTCATCGTCAAAGAAATCCTCGTCAAAGATGTCCTCTTCGGGGCCATCTTCGGCGGGCATGTCCTCTTCCATGACTGCGGTATCGTCGGCCGGCGGTTCGTCCACGGTTTCAGGCACCGGGACCTGCTCTGGCGTATCGTTCTCCACCGCGACGCTGTCGGTCAGCGCGATCCGCTCGACATGGTGCAGCGCGGTCTCGCCGGTATCGATTTCCTTGAAATCGGCGCTGTCGTAGCCCCGCGCCTCGCAGTCTTCGGAGCCGACGATGGTGAAGGCATCGGGCAGCGTGCAGAAAGAATAGCCATCGCCCTGGAAGGCCATGTCGTCGGCCACGGCGTGGTAATAGTAATATCGCGACTGAAGGTCGCCCGGCAGCGCGTCCACGCAGCCGCCCGGCTCCAGCAGCCACCAGCCCTCGGACGTCCAGTCGTCGCCCAGATAGCCGATCGCGACGCTCTGGAACGCGTCCGTGTCATTGCAGATTTCCAGTCCTGCCTGCGCAGCGCCTGCCGCGCCGATCAGGGTCACCGCCGCTGCGGCGCACATCCCGGTTTTCATGTCCTGCCGTCCTGTTGGTTGCCGACACTGTCAGACTAGGCGCGGAATCGAGTCGTGCCAACCGTCCTGCCCGGGGCCCGGACAGGACGCCGCGCTCCGGTCAGTTGCCGCGCGGGGGACGCGGGGTGACCTTGCGCTCGAACGTGGGCACCTCGGTGGGGGCCTTGCTGGTCTCCGCCGCGGGCGGCTTGCCGGTATCGCGGACGGGCGGCGGCGGCGCGCTGTCGTCGATCAGCGTCAGGGTAAAGCTGGTGTAATCCTCGACGTCGATCTCGGCGAACTCTTCCTCGTCATAGCCGCGCGACCGGCAGTTGGTGTCGCCCACGATGGTGTAGGCCTCGGGCGACGTGCAGAAGAAATAGCCCTCGCCGTCAAAACTGCCGCCTTCGACCTCGGCGCGGTAATAGTAGTACCGCAGGTCCAGAAAACCGGTGATGACCGTCGTGCACTCGTCGGGCTCGATGTTCCACCAGCCCTCGGAGGTCCAGTCCGCCTCGCCCTGATAGCCCACCGACACGCTTTGCACCCATGGCGTGTCGTTGCAGAAGATCAGCCCGTCCCCAGTGTCGGGCGGTGCGGTGCTGGCGCCCTCGGGGTCGACCAGCGTCAGCGTATAGTGCGTGGCCGTGGGGCCTGTGTCGATCTCGCGGAAGTCCTCGGTGTCGTAACCGCGCGCCTCGCAGTTGGTGTCGCCTTCGATCGTGTAGGCCTCGGGCGTGGTGCAGAACAGATAGCCCTCGCCGTCGAAATCGCCTGCGTCCACCTCGGCCCGGTAATAGTAGTACCGGTTCTGCAGATCGCCCGACAACGGCAGCAGGCAATCGCCCGGCTCCACGTTCCACCAGCCTTCACTGATCCATCCGTCGCTGCCCTGATAGGCGATCGACACACTCTGGACGGCTGCGGTGTCGTTGCAGACCTCCAGCCCTGCCTCTGCCGAGGCGGCAAAGAATAGCCCCGCCATCGCGGCGGCAACTGCGGCAATACGTTTGGTCATCCCGGATCCGTCCTTTCCTTCTCGGGCCGAGTTTAGGAAGAAACGCCCAACCGGCAAAGCCTTTCCTGTCAAAGCTTGGTCGCGACCGCCGGCGGCGTGACACTGCGCCGTTTCAGCACCGCTTCGCGCCATGTGATGAAACTTACGGCACCAAGGATCAGCGCGCCGCCCGCGATCACGAAACCGTCGATCCCCTCGCCGAAGACCAGCGCGCCCAGAAGCGTGGCCCAGACAAGCTGAAGGAAGGTGACGGGCTGGGTCACGGTGATCGGTGCCGCGCGCAGACCCAGCGTCATGGTGTAATGCCCCGCCGTCGCCAGCGCGGCCACCACGAAAAGCCAGCCCAGCTGCGTCCACGTTGGCCAAACCCAGTCGATCAGCGCCAGCGGGAGCAGCCCCACCGTCACCCAGACCGACAGCCACGCCACCACCACCGTGGGCGACACCCGGTCGGCAAGCACCTTGGCCACAAGAAAGGACGTCGCGAACAACACCGCGTTGAGAAGCATCGCAACGTGGCCGGGCGACAGTTCCCTGACGCCGGGGCGCAGGATCACCAGCGCCCCCATCAGCGCCACGCCCACCGCAGCGATCCGCCGCACCGCCAGCCGCTCTCCAAGAAACAGCGCCGCACCGATCGTCACGTAGATCGGCGCCAGATAGCCCAGCGCCGTAACCTCGGCCAGCGGGATGCGCGTCATCGCGAAAAACCAGCAGGTGACCCCCAGCGCGTGAACCAGCCCGCGCAGCGCGAACAGCCGGTGCGCCCCCCGGTCCAGCCGCGCCGCGCGCAGGCTGGGCAGAAACGGGATGAAAAAGACCAGCCCCATCAGATAGCGCAGGAATGCCGCCTGCCCCGGCGGAATGCCGTCGCCCACATGCTTCACGATCGCGGTGACGCCGACGAACAGCGCCCCGGTGCACAACATCCACAGGATGCCTGCCACCGGGCGCGGCTCGGACGAAGGGGTTGGAAGAACCATGCGGCGATCTAGACCGGAACACCGCGCCAAGGGCAACCCTGTGAAGCCCGCGCGCGGCGTGCTAGTCTGCGGCATGCTTCGCGACATGCTGTCTCTTGCGGTCTGCCTGTGCCTCGCCGCCCCGCTTCCGGCGGCAGAGACGACGGTCTACGCGCCGGGAACCTGCCCGGTCACACCCATCGCCCCGCAGCCCGACGCAGCCCGCCTGCCCGATCCGCTGGTGGCCGTGCTGCTCGACTGGATCGCCGCCGAGACCGCCTATGACGTGTCGGCCATCCGCGACGATCCGCCCGCCGTGACCTTCTGCAACCGGGGCGAGGCGATCCTGTATGAAGACCTCGAAGTGCTGGTGGGCGACGACATCTTCGGCCTTTACGACGCGCACCGCCGCCAGATCGTTCTGGTGCGTCCATGGGACTCGGACGACCCGCGCGACCGGGGCGTGCTCCTGCATGAACTCGTGCATCGCGTGCAGCTTGCGAACCGCGAGTGGGAGTGCCTGAGCGCCCCGGAATACGAGGCCTATACCCTTCAGGCCCGCTATCTCGAACAGCACGGGATCGACGCGGGCTTCGACTGGCTGCACATATACTTCCTGTCGAAATGCCCGGTCGACATCCACCCGGCTCAGACGCCCTGACCGAACGCCAGTCCCGCGGCGATCGCCCACATCGTCAGCCCCACCACCACCTCCAGCACCCGCCACGCCGCGGGCTTGCGGAACAGCGGCCGCACCAGCCGCGCCCCGAACCCCAGCGAGAAGAAGAAGACGAAGGACGCCACCATCGCGCCGCCGCCAAAGGCCCAGCGCGCGCCCTCGAACTGCGTCGATATCGACCCGATCAGGATCACCGTGTCGAGGTAGACATGCGGGTTCAGCCAGGTCAGCGCCAGGCAGGTCGCCAGCGTCGCGCCCAGCGGCCCCGCACCGCCCGCCGCCGGTTCCAGCGCCTCGGCCGGGCCCAGCGCACGGCGGAACGACAGCGCGCCATACGCCAGAAGAAAGGCCACGCCACCCCAGCGCAGCATCGGCGCCACGCCCGGAAGCGACGCCTCCACCGCCGCCAGCCCGCCGACCCCCAGCGCGATCAGCGCCGCGTCCGACACCGCGCAGGTCAGGCAGACCGCCAGCACATGCGCCCCCCGCAGCCCCTGTCGCAGGACGAACGCGTTCTGCGCCCCGATCGCAAGGATCAGGCTGAAGCCCAACGCGAATCCCGCCACCGCCGCCTGAACCATCCGCGCCCCGTCCCCTGCCGACACATCCGGCGGTCCTTGCCGCAACCCGCCCCGCAGCACAAGCCGCAAGCCCGCGCGAAAAAATCTTGCCCGAATGTCGAAATCGCCCGGGCCCACGGCTCATGCATTCAGACGGCCGATCCCCGCGCCGTCCGCATGACCGAAAGGACACGACCATGACACGCCTTGCCCTTGCCGCGCTTCTTGCTGCGCTGCCGCTGGCCGCGCCCGCAGCCGACTTCACCATCTTCATCCACGAAACCCCCGCCGACACCGCGCTGCGCAGCGATCCCGGCGCCGCGGGGCAGGCCTACTGGGCCACCTGGGCCGCCTGGTCCGCCGACCTCGCCGCCTCGGGCGCGATGACCGGCGGGGCGCCGCTCGTTCCCGGCGCGCCCGGCCCCGACGGGCTGATCCTCGGCGGCTATTTCGTGATCCGAGCCGACAGCCCCGCCGACGCCGCGCCACTGGCCGCCACCGCACCCTCGGCGCTGCGCGGCGGCACCGCCACCGTGGCGGCGCATCTCGACATCATGCCGATGTCGACAGACTGACCGAAGCCCCCCATCATCCACACGTCCAGGGAGACGACACAATGCAGTACATGCTCATCTTCGCAGAACCCGTCGCCGAATTCGGCAAACGTACCGACCCCGCTCATGCCGAAAGCTACTGGGGCGCCTGGGGCGCCTATATCGGCGCCCTGCAAGAGGCCGGCGTCATCGTGAACGGCGATGGTCTTCTGCCGCCCGACACCGCCACCATCGTCCGCGTCCGCGACGGCAAGCGCGAGGTGCAGGACGGCCCCTATGCCGACATCAAGGAACAGCTTGGCGGCTATTTCGTGATCGAGGTGCCGGACCTCGACGCGGCGCTCGACTGGGCCGCGAAATCGCCCTCGGCCCGCGTCGGCTCGGTCGAGGTGCGCCCGGTCATGCCGCCGATCCAGCAGTGACCCGGGGGGAAGGCGCCCGCGCCGCGGCCGAAACCGCGGCGCGCAGCAGCTACGGGCGCCTTCTCGCCCTCGTCACCCGGCGCACCCGCGACATCGCCGCCGCCGAGGATGCCCTGGCAGAGGCCTTCGCCGCCGCTTTGCGCGCATGGCCAGAACGCGGCATCCCCGACCGGCCAGAGGCCTGGCTTCTGACCGCCGCACGCCGCGCCGCCGGCGCGCAGGACCGGCGCGGCCGCACCGCCCGCGCCGCACAGGACACGCTGACCATGATCGAAACCCTCGGCCGCCAGCCGCCCGACGATCCGTTTCCCGACGACCGGCTGCGGCTTCTTTTCACCTGTGCCCATCCCGCCATCGACCCGGCCGCCCGCACGCCCCTGATGCTTCAGACCGTGCTTGGCCTCGACGCCGCGCGCATCGCCGCCGCCTTCGCCACCAGCCCGGCGGCCATGTCCCAGCGCCTCGTCCGCGCCAAGACCCGCATCCGCGACGCCGGCATCCCCTTTTCCACGCCAGAGCCGCCCGACCTGCCCGACCGTCTCGGCGACGTGCTCGCCGCGATCTATGCCGCCTTCGGCACCGGCTGGGATGCGCTCGGCGGGGCCGAGGATGCCGGCCACCCCCTGACGGCAGAGGCGATCTGGCTCACCCGGCTGACCGTCCACCTGCTGCCGGAAGAGCCCGAACCCATGGGCCTCCTGTCGCTCATGCTGCACGCCACCGCCCGCCGCGCCGCCCGCCGCGACGCCACGGGCGCCTATGTGCCGCTCCGCGACCAGGACCGCGCGCTCTGGGACACCGCCATGATCGCCGAGGCAGAGGCGTGCCTGACCCGCGCCGCCGACGCCCGCCGCTTCGGCCGCTTCCAGACAGAGGCCGCGATCCAGTCGCTCCACGCCGCCACGCCCCGCGGCGCCCGGCCCGACGCCCGCGCGCTGACCGCGCTCTACGACGCGCTGGCGCTGCATCATCCCGCGCTCGGCGTGCTGGTGGCCCGCGCCGTGGCCCATGGCGACCGCGATGGCCCCGCCGCCGGGCTGCGCCTGCTGGACGCCATCGCCCCCGAGCGCGCCGCGGGATATCAGCCCTACTGGGCCGCGCGCCTGTCGCTCGCCCGCGCCGCCGGGCAGGACGCCACCGCCGACATGGCCCGCCGCCGCGCCATGGCCCTCACCGCCGACCCCGCCGTCGCCGCCTGGCTGGCCACCCGCTAGGCGGTGCCGCCGGGGGTGTAGGGATGACACGCTGCCCTCGCGAACCGCGCCTCGAAATCGAAACCGGACGTCGAACACGGCAACTGCGCCTTCGCCTTTCGCGGCCGCCGGTTTTCCCCCGCCCCGCAAGGATCGCGCCAGAGTTCGTGACCTCGACACCGCCGCTTTCGGCCAGCCTGCCGCGCAACTCCACCAGCTCCGCCTCGCGCCCCACCACCCGCCGCCCCCTTGGGCACGCCGATGAAGGGGGCGACGTTAGGCGCGGGGTCCGGCGGCGGATCGGGTGGCACGATCACCACGCGTTGCGGCGGATCCTTGCGACCGAGCCAGCCAAAGACGCACCGCCGCACCGAATGCGGATCGGGACCGAGATAGGTCAGAAGTGCGACCACCCCGGCGATGACACTCCATTCCCCGGCCCCCCAGCCCATGATCGCATCAAAGATACCCTGCACCTCCCCGCCCCGGCCTCTCACCGCCATGGCGACAGTCAAGCAAGGCGGCCCGCGCCTTTTAGGCGAAACCCCCGGTCTTCTTCTGTTCGAAAATACTCTCGCCGAAGGCACGCCGCGCAGCGGCGTTCGCGCGCGGCCGTGCCATCGGGTCCGCCGCGGGGACAGCGTCCGCGCCGACGCGATGCCGACGTTGTGCCGACGTGATGCCGCAGCCCCGATCAGGCCGCGCCAAGCTGCTCCATCACCTCGTCCGAGATCTCGAAATTCGCGGTGACGGTCTGGATGTCGTCGTCGTCTTCCAGCGCCTCGATCAGCTTCATCAGCTTCTGCGCGCCGTCCAGATCCAGTTCTGTCGTGGTCGTGGGCTTCCAGATCAGCTTGGTCGACTCGCTCTCGCCCAGTTCCGATTCCAGTGCGGTAGAGACCTCGTTCAGGTCGGTATCGGCACAATATATGACGTGCCCTTCCTCTGAACTGTCCACATCTTCCGCCCCTGCCTCGATCGCGGCCATCAGCACGGTGTCGGCATCTCCGACCGACGCGGCATAGACGATCTCGCCCTTGCGCTCGAACATGAAGCTGACCGACCCGGTCTCGCCCAGGTTCCCGCCGTTCTTGCCAAAGGTCGAGCGCACGGTGGATGCCGTCCGGTTGCGGTTGTCGGTCATCGCCTCGACGATCACCGCCACCCCGTCGGGGCCATAGCCCTCATAGCGGATCTCTTCATAGCTATCCCCTTCTCCGCCAACGGCTTTCTTGATCGCCCGGTCAATGTTGTCCTTGGGCATCGAGTTCGACTTGGCCTCCTTGATGGCCAGTCTGAGACGGGGATTCTTGTCGGGATCGGGGTCGCCCATCTTGGCGGCGACGGTGATTTCCTTCGAGAACTTGGAAAACAGCTTGGACCGCGCGGCGTCCTGCCGTCCCTTGCGGTGCTGGATGTTCGCCCATTTTGAATGGCCTGCCATGACCTTCTCCGTCCCTGAAACCTGCTTTGGCGCTCTATACCCCCGCGGCCCCGCAAAGGGCAATTCCCTCTGGTCCGATGGCGCGCCAGACCCTAGGGTCCGCACTGGACAGGAGGCAGCACATGACAAAGGCACCGCTTCTCGACCAGGATACGATTGCCCGTTTCCGCCGCGACGGCGCGGTGCGGGTGCGCGGGCTTTTCGCGGGATGGGTCGACACGATCGCCAAGGGCATAGAACGCAATCTGGCAGAGCCCGGCCCCTATGCCGCCGAAAACCTTCTGCCCGGAGAAGGCGGGCGGTTCTTCGACGATTACTGCAACTGGCAGAGAATCCCGGAATTCCAGCAGGTTATCGACGGCTCGCCGGTGGCCGAAGTGGCCGCGGATCTGATGGGGTCAAAGACCGTCCAGCTGTTTCACGACCATGTCCTTGTCAAGGAACCGGGCACGTCCAAGCCCACGCCCTGGCACCAGGACGGGCCCTATTACTTCGTCGAGGGAAGCCAGACCGTCAGCTTCTGGGCGCCGGTAGAGCCGGTGACGGCCGCCACGCTGCGCTGTGTCGCCGGATCACACCTGTGGCCCAAGCCGGTGCTGCCGACGCGCTGGCTCAAGGAGGATGCGTTCTATCCCGACGAAGACACCTACATGCAGGTGCCCGACCCGGACGCGGATGGAATGGAGGTGCTGGAATGGCCGCTGGAGCCGGGCGACGCCATCGCCTTTGACTTTCGCGTGCTGCACGGCGCGCGCGGCAACACGTCGGCATCGCGTCGGCGCGCGTTCTCGCTTCGGCTGGTCGGCGACGACGCACGGGTGGCGGACCGTCCCGGGCGCACGTCGCCTCCCTTCCCCGGACATGGAATGCGGGCCGGAGAGCGGCTGCGGCCCGATTGGTTCCCGGTGATCCTGTCGCCACAGGGCCGCGGCCCCGCCGATGGGGCCGTGGCACGCGCGGCCGGACTTTAGGCAAGGGCCGGGCGGGGCATGACAGGCGACCAGATCATCCTGTTCTCGCTTTTCGTCGCTGTCTTCGGCTTCTTGCTTTGGGGGCGGTTCCGCTATGACATCGTGGCCTTCAGCGCGCTGATGCTGGCGGTGATCCTTGGCGTGGTGCCGGTGGATGACGCGTTCTCGGGCTTTGGGCATCCGGCGACGCTGGTGGTGGCGCTGGTGCTGGTGGTCTCGGCCGGGCTGGTGCGGTCCGGGGCGGTCTACCTGATCACGCGGACACTGGTGGACAGCACCCGCTCGCTTGGGAGCCACATCGCCATCATGGGCGGGATCGGCGGCGTGCTGTCGGCCTTCATGAACAACGTGGCCGCGCTGGCCCTCTTGATGCCGGTCGACATCCAGACCGCGCGCAAGGCGGGGCGTCCGCCCAGCCTGTCGCTGATGCCCTTGTCCTTTGCCACGATCCTTGGCGGGATGGTGACGCTGATCGGCACGCCGCCGAACATCATCATCGCCTCGATCCGCGAGGATGCGCTTGGCGAGCCTTTCGCCATGTTCGATTTCGCCCCGGTGGGCGGGGTGACGGCCATCGCGGGCCTGTTGTTCGTGGCCTTGGTGGGCTGGCGGCTGATCCCGCGCGACGATGACGCCAGCAGCGCCGGAACGACTGCCGGGGACTACAAGGAGTACCTGTCGGAACTGGTGGTGTCCGAAACATCGAAGGCCGTGGGCCAGACATTGTCGGACCTTGCCGAGGTGGCGGACAAGAACGATGTGGCCCTGATCGGGCTGGTGCGGGGCGGCAAGCGCCTGCCGGGTCTGTCACGCAACCGCCCCCTTGCCCCGGGCGACGCGATCATGATCGAAGCGGTGCCAGAGGCGCTGGACGAGTTTCGCGCGGCCCTGTCGCTCGACTTTGCCGATGGCAAGCGGGCCGAAGCGCTGGATGCCGCCGGCGCCGGCCTGACCCTGACCGAGGTCGTGGTGACCGATGACGCGCGGATCGCTGGAAAGACGGCGCAGGCGGTGGGCCTGTCGTGGCGGCGGCGGACGATCCTGCTGGGCATCTCTCGCAAGGGCCAGACCATTCGCAGCCAGATCCGCCGCACCGTCATCCAGCCGGGCGACATCCTGTTGCTCCTGACGCCGGAACAGACCGAGGCCGATGTGATCGACTGGCTGGGCTGCCTGCCGCTGGCCGACCGGGGGCTGGCGGTCACACAGACCTCGCGGACATGGCTGGCCATCGGGCTATTCGCGGCGGCGGTGGCCGCTGCCAGCGTGGGGCTGGTCTATCTTCCGGTTGCTCTGGGTTGCGTTGTGACGGCCTATGCGCTGTTGCGCATCGTGCCGTTGTCGGAGTTGTACCATCACATCGAATGGCCCGTGGTCGTTCTGCTTGGGTCCATGATCCCGCTTGGCGCGGCTCTTGAGACTTCTGGCGGCACGGCGCTGATCGCCGACGCGCTGACCGGGCTGACCGAAGGTCTGCCGGCATGGGCGATCCTGACGGTCCTGATGGTGGTCACGATGACGCTGTCGGACATCCTGAACAACACCGCCACGACGATCGTCGCGGCACCCGTGGGTATCGGGATGGCCGAGCGTCTGGGCGTAAACCCCGACCCGTTCCTGATGGCGGTGGCGATCGCGGCGTCCTGCGCGTTCCTGACGCCCATCGGGCACAAGAACAACACGCTGATCCTTGGGCCCGGCGGCTACCGTTTCGGCGACTACTGGCGGATGGGCCTGCCGCTGGAACTGCTTGTGGTCGCGGTGTCGATCCCTGCGATCCTTGTCTTCTGGCCACTGTGAGGTGAGTGTGAGCAAGCCCTTTCTTGTCCTTCAACTGCGCCCAGAGACCGATGCCGCGGACGGCGAGTTCGTCGCGATCCTTGACAAGGCCGGGCTGGCCGAGGGCGACACGCACCGGATCAGGCTGGATCAGCAGGCGCTGCCCGAAGGTCTGGACGTGGGCGACTATGCCGGGGTGATTGTAGGCGGCGGGCCGGGGTGCGTCAGCGATCCGCCCGAGAAGAAAACCCCGGTCGAGGCCCGGATCGAAGCCGCCGTGCTGGGCCTGATGCCGCAGATCGTGGCGCGGGATCACCCGTTCATGGGCTGCTGCTATGGCATCGGGATCCTTGCCCACCACCTGGGCGCCGAGGTGTCCAAGCGGCGCTATGGCGAACCCGTGGGCGCCGCGCCCTGCCGCGTGACGCCGGAGGGCGCCGCCGATCCGCTTCTGGCCGGGCTTCCCGAGACGTTCGAGGCCTTTCTGGGCCACAAGGAAGCGGTGCAGGCGTTGCCCCGGGGCACGGTTCACCTGATGACGTCCGACACCTGCCCGTTCCAGATGATCCGGCACGGGCGGAACGTCTATGCCACGCAGTTCCACCCCGAGGCAGACGCCAGCGACTTCGAGCGCCGTATCGAGATCTACAAGGATCACGGGTACTTTCCGCCGGAAGAGGCCAGCGCCCTGATCGCTGCCTGTCATGCCGCGGATGTCACGCATCCCGGCAAGATTCTGCGCCGTTTCGTCGACCGCTACGGCTGATCGTCGGGGGATCTGGGGGCAACCGGAACATAGGCCTCTGGCCGGTTCTGGATGCCCTCCATCAGGCGCTTGGCGATCAGCTGGACGATGGCGAAGCCGAAAGTCGGGTTCTGGTGATAAAGCGACATGAACCGCGCCTCGTCGATGGCGAGTATACGACATTCCGAGACGCAGCGTGCGGATACCGTGCGCTCCTTGGCGTCAGTGAAAAAGGCGATCTCGCCAAAGATATCGCCCTGGTTCAGGGTGACGCCGATCTCTTCCAGAAGCACCTGTCCCTTGTCGAGATAGTACAGGTTGTCGGGTGCATCGCCCTTTGCGAAGATCAGCGAGCCCTTGGTGTGTGTCCTTGGACTGGCCGTGTCACGCAGCCAGGTGAAATCGGGCTCTTGCCCGCGTTGGGCGCGCACCCGTGCCACGCCCCGAAGCAGCTGCCAAAGGCGAAAGCCGTTGAGCGGCAAGAGGATTGCGTGCAGCGCAAACACCGACGGCAGGCCGCTTTGCCAGCCGAAGTAGATGAAGCACATGTTCGCACAGACCGCTGCCGCCCGCAGCGGCAGCATGGTCCGCATGGAATACGCCGCAAGCGTCAGGGCTGCGGCAACCCAGCCAACACTCTCGACAATCACCAGGGGCACTCCCGTTTCCGCCCGTCAGCGCGGATATCCTTGTTCTGATAGCGGAAACCGCCAGAACATCAAAGCGGCCAGATCATGGGGATAACCGCGGAGGCAACGAGCCCGACGCTCAGGTTAAGTGGAATGCCCACCTTCAGGAAATCGGTGAACCTATAGCCGCCGGGCCCGTAGATCAGCATGTTGGTCTGATAGCCGATGGGTGTCGCAAAGCTGGCCGAGGCGGCCACCATCACTGCCACGACCAGCGGGCGCGGGTCGATGCCCAGCGCCTGCGCCAGACCGATCGCTATGGGCGTGACCACGACCGCGACGGCGTTGTTGGACACCAGCTCTGTCAGGATCGAGGTCAGGAGGTAGATCGCCCAGACCAGCAGGAACGGCGGCAGGTCCGTCATCACCGGCGCCAGCGCATCGACAATCAGCCGGACGGCCCCCGACGCCTCAAGCGCCGCGCCGACAGCGAGCATCGCGAAGATCAGCGCCAGCAGTCGCCCGTCGACAAAGCCGAATGCCTCTTCCGCGTCGATGCAGCGGGTGACCAGAACCGCTGCCACCGCCACCATCGACAGCGCGAGGATCGGCGCGACACCCAGCGCGGCGAGCACCACGATCCCCAGAAGCGACAGGATGGCCAGAGGCGCATGGCTGCGCCGGAACGCCCGTGCCGAGGGACGTGCGATATCGACAAGCCCCACGTCGGCGGCGAGGCGCTGGATGTCTTCTGGTGCGCCTTCCAGCAAAAGGGTGTCACCAACGCGGACCACGAGGTCATCCAGCTGGCGCCCGATGTTCTGGCTGCGCCGGTGTACTGCAAGTGGATAGACGCCGTAGCGGCGGCGCAGGCGAAGCTGTCCGAGCGTGCGGCCCACCAGCCGACAGCCGGGTGTGATCAGCGCCTCGACTGTGGTGGTGCGGATCGATGACAGCTTGTCCACCATGCGGAGGTGCTTGCTTTGTTGCAGACCGAGGAGTTCGGCCATCTCTGTGCGAAGCACGACGCGGTCGCCCGGTTCAAGGGTGACCGCGGACATGTCGCGGCGCAAGGACGCGTCGCCGCGCAACACGTCCACCACCCGGACGCCCTCCCGCTTGAAGAGATCCACCAGCATGACCCGCTGGCCGATCAGTTCGCTGTCCTCGGGGATCGCCACTTCGGTGAAGAACTTCATGCGCGCCTTGTTTGACAGCAGGCTGGCCATGCTGTCGCGATCCGGCAGGAGGCGGGGCGCGACGAACCGCAAGTAGACCATGCCCCAGGCCACAACCACGAGGCCGAGGGGCGTAACCTCCAGTATGCTGAACGGCTCCAACCCCTGCGCGCGCGCAACGCCATCGACCAGCAGGTTGGTCGAGGTGCCGATCAGCGTCAGCGTACCGCCCATGATCGCGCCATAGGACAGCGGGATCAGCAGCTTGGACGGCGACATCCGCAGCTTTTGGGCCAGTTGCACGAAGACCGGGATCATCACGACCACCACGGGCGTATTCGACACCACGGCCGACGACAGGACGACAAAGCCCATCAGCCCGCCGATCGCCACGACCGGCGAGGTCTCGACGCGCCTTTCCGCCGCCTGGGTGAACCAGTCGAGCGCGCCGGTGCGCACCAGCGCGCCCATCACGATGAACATGGCGGCGATGGTCCAGGGCGCCGGGTTCGACAGCACGGCGAGACCGGCCTCGTAGGGCAGAAGGCCCAGCACCAGCATCACCACCGATCCGGCGATTGCCGTGACCTCGGCCGGGAACACCTCTTTCACGAACAGGACGAACATCGCCCCGACGACGGCAAGCGTCAGGATCGCCTGCGTGGTGGGATCGAACGCGAAGATGTCCATTGGCCTGTCCGCTCTACCCTAGCGTCCATCCTGACCGAGCACCCCGGTGGGCACAAGCGCCGCCTTGGGCCGCGGCTGCACAAGGAAAAGGCCGGCTATGACCAGCCCCAGTGCCAGCCAGACCCAACCCGAATAGCTTTCGCCAAGCAGGATCATGGCCCAGACGACACCGAAGCCCGTGACAAGATAGGCCACCTGTGCGGCAAAGACCGATCCGGCGCGCCCGACCATCCAGAAATAGCTGGCGTAGACCACCGAGTGGATCAGCGAGGATGCCAGAATCGCCATGTCGGGCAGCGTCCACGGCGGACGCGGGTCGATGAATGTTCCGGTCGCGAGCGCGAGCGGCGCAGACCCCATGGCACCAAGGACCGACGCCCCCCACAACAGCTCGACCGGGGTCAGACCGGCAGTTCCGAAACGGGCGATTATGTTGCCCTCGAACGCGTAGCAAAGCGGTGCGACAAGGGCGAGCGGCACGAAGGCCGCCATCGCCGGGTCGGGCAGGCTGGCGGCTGGCGCGACGATCAGCAACACCCCCGCGGCACCCAGCCCAAGCCCCGCGATGCGCGCCCAGCCGAACCGGTCCACCCCGAGGGCCAAAGCCACCGGAAAGGCGAACATCGGCACCAGCGACAGCAGGATCGACAGGATCCCCGCCGGCAGGTAGACCGCCGCCTGATAGGATGCCGTGTTGGGCAGGATCGTTCCGATCACCGCGATCAGCGCGAAGAACCCCATTTGCCGCCGACCGATTGGCGGCAGCGGACGACGGCGCGCAAGCAGCACCACAGACAGGGCAACTGCGGTGATCGCCTGTTGCCAGAAGATGATGCCGAAGTGCCGGTAGCCTTCGCTGACGGCGATCTTGGCCAGCGGCTGGGTGATGCCCCAGCCGGCACCAAGGGCGACAAGGATCGCCAGCAGGACCGCGCGTTCGCTCATGCGGCTTTTCAGGCTGGCGATGCTGGCGCCAGGCGACCGCCGTCGCGCACCATCTCTACCCGCGTGGCGCGCCCCGTGCGGTCATCGGTCTCGACGAACAGGCCCGACAGCGTCGCCTCGCCCTCTGCCGGCACAAAGCGCCCCTTGGACATGCCCGTCACGAAACGGCGCAGGGGTTCGCCCTTGTCCATGCCGATCACAGAGTTGTAGTCGCCGCACATCCCCGCGTCGCTTTGAAACGCGGTGCCGCCGGGAAGGATCATCGCATCGGCGGTCGGCACATGGGTATGGGTGCCCACGACCACGCTGGCGCGGCCGTCGCAGAAATGGCCCATCGCCATCTTTTCGGATGTCGCCTCGCAGTGAACGTCCAGAAGGATGGCATTGGCCGTGCCACCCAGAGGATGCGCCCGAAGGGTCGCATCTGCGGCGGAAAAGGGATCGTCGAAGGTGCGTTTCATGAATACCTGACCCAGGACCTGAGCCACCAGCACCTTGCGTCCGCCGGGCGCGTCGAAGAGGCGTGCGCCGCGCCCCGGCGCGGTCTTGGCATAGTTCAGCGGCCGCAGGATGCGTGGTTCACCCTCGATGCCCGACAGCATGTCCTTCTGGTCGAACGCATGATCGCCCAGTGTCAGGACGTCGGCGCCGGCATCAAGCAAGACCCGTGCATGGGCCGTGGACAGGCCAGCGCCCGAGGTGGCGTTCTCTCCGTTGACGACGCAGAAATCCACACGCCTTGCCGCGCGAAGCGCGGCAAGGCGGTCCACGATCGCCGCGCGCCCTGCGCGGCCGACCACATCCCCGAGAAACAGGATCCTCATGCCAGTCAGGCCTAGGGCGCGTCCGCCGTGTGGGCAAGGGCAAAACGCCAGGGCAGCGCCAGCCTAGGCCGGCCACGCTAGTCCGGGGCGGCGTGGAAGACGTGGATCTCGGCTTCGGTGATGATCGCGTCAAGCGGCTGATCGGTTGGTTCGACGGGCAGGTCCACCGCCTCTTGCGCGGCCCATGCAAAGCCGACCGCCAAGGTCTGGCAGCGCGCGCGCAGAACCTCCAGCGTGCGGTCATAGAAGCCCCCGCCATACCCCAGCCGGTTCCCGGCCCGGTCAAAGGCCACCAGTGGCACGATCAGAAGCTCGGGATCGATCCAGTCACCCGACACGGGCACCCGTGCGCCAAAGGGACCATCCTGCATCGGGGTTTCGGGCGACCATGCACGAAACCGGAGCGGCAAGCCCTTGCCCTGAATCACGGGCACGCCAACCGGGCCGTGCCGGGCAAGTTCCGCCATGGCGGGCAGCGGGTCGATCTCTGTCCGCATCGGCATGTAGCCGGCCATTGGCTTGCCCCGAAGGCTGTGCAGATGACGCAAGAGATTGCGTGCGCCCGCCGCGCGGTCGCCGGTGTCGAACGCGTGCTTGCGCCGTGCAAAGGCCGCGGCACGGGCAGCGGCCTTGACCTCTGCCAACCCGGTCACAGCAGCACGGCCGCGGCGAGACCGAGGAAGGCCAGGAAACCCACCACATCCGTCACCGTCGTCACGAAGGCGCCAGAGGCCAGCGCCGGGTCGATCTTCAGCCGATCCAGTACGACAGGGATGGCGATGCCCGCCAGCCCCGCGACCACGAGGTTGACCACCATGGCAACGGCGATCACCCATCCCAGCGTGAGCGAACCGAACCACACGGCGCCGATCACGCCCATGACGACGGCAAAGATGACTCCGTTCACAAGGCCGACGAGAGCCTCGCGGCGGACAAGCCGCATCATGTTGGACGCCGTAAGGTCACGCGTGGCGATGGCCCGCACCGCCACGGTCAGCGACTGGGTTCCCGCGTTGCCGCCCATCGACGCGACGATGGGCATCAGCACGGCCAGCGCCACGACCTGGGTGATTGCGTCCTCGAACTGAGAAATGACGACCGAGGCGATGATCGCGGTGACAAGATTCACGGCAAGCCAGGGGAAACGCCGCTTCGTGGTGTCGATCACCTTGTCCGAAAGGCGTCCCTCGCCCACACCGGCAAGGCGCATGATGTCTTCCTCGTGCTCTTCGTCCAGCACGATCATCGCATCGTCGATGGTGATCACGCCCACCAGCCGCCCGTCGTCGTTGACCACGGGCGCAGAGATCAGGTGATACTGGTTGAAGGCATAGGCGACGTCTGCCTCTTCCTGCTGCACGGAGATGGTGCGGAAACTGTCTTCGGTCAGGTCCTTCAGCTTGACGTTGCGTTTCGAGCCCAGAAGCTTGCCTAGCGTGACGTAGCCGGTTGGCCGCATCTTGGGGTCGACGAGGATCAGGTGATAGAAGTCTTCGGGCAACTCCTCGGTAGCTCGAAGATAGTCGATCGCCTCGCCCACCGACCAGTGTTCGGGGCCGGCCACGACCTCGCGCTGCATCAGGCGGCCGGCGGAATATTCCGGGTAGGTCATCGCCTGTTCGACGGCGACCCGGTCGGTGATCTCCAGCGCGGCCAGGATCGCCTGCTGCTGCGGTGCTTCAAGATCCTCGATCAGGTCGACGACATCGTCGGAATCGAGTTCCCGGACCGCTTCGGTCAGCGTTTCGGGGCTGAGTGCGGCGATGACTTCTTCGCGGATGCCTTCGTCGATTTCCGACAGGATCTCGCCGTCCATCTCGGGCTCGTACAGCCGCAGCAACTCTCGCCGCTCTTCGTCGCCCACCTGCTCCAGCAGGTCGGCGATGTCGGCGGCGTGAAGCGGCTCCATCAGGGCGGCGAGGGTTGCCGCATCGTCGGCCGCAACCGCGTCGAGGATTGCGGATACCGTCGCGGGATCGAGCATGTAGTCCTCGTCCTCGCGGGGCTCTTCGAACTGCTCGTTTTCTGCCATGCGCCGTCCTCCGGAACCTGTATGGAGTCTAGTGGAGCGTGCCGCCGGGCAACAGGGGGCAGGCCAGAATTTACCTTGCCATTCTCCCTGTCTATCGTGACGTGACCAAGAGCGAGGCAGCATGGACAAGACACTTATCACCGGGCAGACGCTGCGGTTTGCGGCAGACCCGTTTCACGTCCCGCCCGAACAAGCGGTGCTGCATGAGCGGCGCGGCGCGGTGGTCCTGCAGGACGGTCGGATCGTTGCCGTGGGCCAAGCCGAGCGCCTTGTCTCCGACCATCCCGACGCCACCCGCGTCGATCATGGCGAGGCGCTGATCCTGCCCGGGTTCGTGGACGCGCACGTTCATTATCCACAGACGGCCATCATCGCCAGCTGGGGCAAGCGGCTGATCGACTGGCTGAACGGATACACCTTTCCCGAAGAGATGCGTTTTCGTGATGCGGAGCACGCGGCACGGATCGCACGTCGTTATTTCGATCTTGTTCAGGCGAACGGGACCACGACGGTTTGCAGCTATTGCACGATCCACCCCGAGAGCGTCGACGCCTTTCTGGCAGAAGCGCGGGCCCGCGGGGTACGGGCCTATGCCGGCAAGACCTGCATGGACCGCAATGCCCCGGACGGACTGCGCGACTCGGCGCGATCGGCATATGACGACAGCGCGGCGCTGCTGTCGAGCTGGCATGGCGTGGACCGCCTGTCCTACGTTGTCACACCGCGGTTTTCCCCGACCTCGTCGCCCGAACAGCTTGAGGCTCTGGGCGCGCTATGGGCCGCGCATCCAGACTGCCTCATGCAGACGCACCTGTCCGAGCAGACCGAGGAATGCGCGTGGGTGGCCGAACTTTTTCCCGATGCGCGCGACTATCTTGACACCTATGAACGCTATGGCCTTGTCGGGCCCGGCGCGGTCTTTGGCCACGCGATCCACCTGAACGAAAGGGAACGTGACAGGCTGAAGGAGGCCGACGCCAGCCTTGTTCATTGTCCGACGTCCAACACCTTCATCGGGTCCGGGCTTTTCGACATGGCCGGGCTGATGACCGCGGGCCACCGCATCGGGCTTGCCACGGACACCGGCGGCGGATCGTCGTTTTCCATGCTGCGCACCATGGCGGCGGCCTATGAGGTCGGCCAGCTGCGCGGCACCGCGCTGCACCCGGCGCAACTGATCTGGCTGGCCACCCAGGGGTCGGCCCGTGCGCTGCGCGCCGACCATCTGATCGGCAATCTCGCCCCGGGGCTGGAGGCCGACCTTGTCATACTGGACCTTGCATCGACCGAGGCGATCGCCCAGCGCACGGCACGCGCCGAAACGATCTGGGAGGCCCTGTTTCCCACGATCATGATGGGCGACGACAGGGCTGTCAGTGCCGTCTGGAGCGGCGGGCGCGAGGCAACGATACGGACCTGAGCGGGGCAAGGCCATTCGAATGGCCTTGGCCAAGCGGCTTTGAAGCCGCTTAGCCCGCCAGGGCGCGGGCCAGTCGCCGCTGACGTTCCAGTACCCGCGGAAGGTCGAGCGTCATGACCTGCCCGTCCCGGACCACCTGACGGCCTTCGACAAACAGGTGCCGAACCCGCGACGGCCCGGCAAGAAGAAGGGCGGCGGGGTCCCAACTGCCGGCGCTTTCAACGCCGGTGACATCCCAGATCGCGATATCCGCGCGCTTGCCCGGTGCGATCTGTCCGCAATCGTCGCGGCCCAGCACCTCGGCCCCGCCGCGTGTCGCGATCTCCAGAGCCTCGCGCGCGCTCATCGCGTCGGCGCCTTGGGCCACGCGTTGCAACAGCATGGCTTGCCGGGCCTCGGCCACGAGGTTGCCCGTGTCGTTCGAGGCAGTCCCATCCACCCCCAGCCCCACGGGCACACCCGCGTCTCGCATCGCACGCACCGGGGCGATGCCAGATCCGAGACGGCAGTTGGAACACGGGCAATGCGCCACCCCTGTCCCGGTGGCGGCAAAGCGCGCGATCTCGGTCGCGTCGAGTTTGACACAATGGGCGTGCCAGACATCGCGGCCCGTCCAGCCCAGGTCTTCGGCATACTGGCCCGGGCGGCAGCCGAACTGCGCAAGCGAATAGGCAATGTCCTCTGCGTTCTCGGCAAGATGGGTGTGCAGCATGACGCCCTTGTCCCGGGCGAGGACGGCAGCGTCGCGCATCAGCCCGCGACTGACCGAAAACGGTGAACAGGGCGCAACGCCCACGCGCACCATGGCGCCGGGTGCCGGGTCGTGAAAGGCGTCTATCACGCGGATGCAATCGTTCAGGATTGCCGCCTCGTCCTCGACCAGGCTGTCCGGGGGAAGGCCGCCGGCACTTTCCCCTATGGACATTGCACCGCGCGTCGGATGAAAGCGCAGGCCGATTTCGGCCGCCGCGTCGATCGTGTCATCAAGCCGCGCGCCATTGGGATACAGGTAGAGGTGATCCGAGGTCAGCGTGCAGCCTGACAGCGCCAGTTCGGCCAGCCCGGTCAGCGCGGACACCCGCATGTGGTCCGGGCCAAAGCGTGACCAGATCGGATACAGGGTGCGGAGCCAGCCGAAAAGAAGAGCGTCCTGCGCCCCGGGCACCGCGCGGGTCAGCGTCTGGTAGAGGTGGTGGTGAGTGTTCACGAGGCCCGGCGTCACCACGCATCCCGCGGCCTCGACAATTTCCGCGCCGTCGGCGGCCAGCCCCTGCCCGACTGCGGCGATCGCGCCGTGGGCGAGGTGGATATCCGCGCCCGGCAGCTCTCGGCGCGTATCATCCATGGTCAGGACCTGGTCTGCGCCGCGGATCAGCCAGCTTGTCACGGCTCTACCCATGCCAGCGCCCGCAAAGCCGCTTCGTGCACCTGGCGGTTGGCGGCGGCCACCACCCGGCCGCCTTCTGCCGCGGCGCCGCCTGTCCAGTCGGTCACGATGCCGCCGGCTGCTTCTATCACCGCGATGGGCGCCTGGATGTCATAAGGGTTAAGACCGGCCTCGACCACGAGGTCGGCGTGCCCGGCGGCGACAAGGGCATAGGCGTAGCAATCCATCCCATAGCGTGTCAGGCGAAGGTGCGCGGCAAGACGATGGAAGGCTTCGGCCTCTTGCGGGGTGCCGATCTCGGGGAACGTGGAAAACAGGATGGCTTCGTCAAGCGGGCGCGCCGGCCGCGTGGCGAGGTCGCGCGGACCGAGTGGCCCGGTCATTTGCGCAACGCCCAGCCCCCCGGCGAAGCGTTCTCCGATATAGGGCTGGTCGATCAGGCCAAAGATCGGCCCGTCCCCGTCACGCACTGAAATGAGCACGCCCCAGGTTGGTGTCCCGGCAAGGTAGGCGCGCGTGCCGTCGATGGGGTCAAGCACCCATGTCAGGCCGCTGTCCCCCTCGACGGTACCGAATTCCTCTCCGAGGATCGCGTCATGGGGGCGGCGCTTGCGCAGGATGTCGCGCATTGCCAGTTCCGATGCTCGGTCGGCTGCGGTTACCGGGTCGAAACCGTCGGCATCCTTGGTATCGGCGGTCAGGTCACGGCTGCGGAAATGCGCCAGCGTCGCCTGTCGCGCAGCGTCGGCAAGGGCGTGGGCCGTGCCGATAAGTTCGGCACGGTCCACGTGATCCTGTCTGGCCATTGCACCGTCCCCGTATGCGTCCTGACAGGGGCGCTACAACCCGGGGGCGGGTGGGTCAAGCGATCAGGTCGTCTCGCTCAGCACACGGGCGAGATCGAACAAGCGGCGGCGCTGGGTTTCCGGAATGGAATAGTACGAGCGCACCAGTTCAAGCGCCTCGCGGTCGCCCATGATGTCGCCGGGCACCTTGCCACCCTCGGCCGTCTGCGCGGCCTGATCGGATTCGAGGCCATCGAAGAAGAAACTGATCGGCACTTCCAGCGCATGTGCGATGTCCCACAGGCGCGAGGCGCTGATGCGGTTCATGCCGGTTTCATACTTCTGGATCTGCTGGAACTTGATACCGACCTTTTCGGCAAGCTGCTGTTGGGTCATACCGACCATCCAGCGGCGCTGCCGCACACGTTGGCCTACGTGAACATCTACTGGGTGTTTCATTATCATATCCTTTTTCAACCCAACGGATACCCCCAAACACCTTACTCACCCGTAAGTATCAACATGTACTTTTGTACAGCCCTTGCGAAATGGCTTGCGGATGGTGCGCCTGCACTCGCGCAAGCGCCTGAAACCGTGAAGCATTCGACGCTCGCCAAACACGGGCAACGACGATAGGTTTTGCCGGCTTGCAGCGTAAGGGCACAATGAATGAAGGCTTTTCGGGTTTCATCCTACGACACACCTCCGTCGCTTGAGGACTGTACAGCCCCGGAACCGGCCGCGGGAGAGGTGCAGTTGCGGATCTCTGCCTGTGGGCTGAACTTTGCCGATCTCCTCATGGCGACCGGCAAATACCAGGAGCGTCCGCCCCTGCCGGCAACGCTCGGGATGGAGCTTGCGGGTACAGTGACCGCACTGGGTCCGGACACGAACGGCCCGCCCCCCGGCACCCGCGTCGCGGTCTTTGGCGGCTTCGGCGGGCTTGCGGAAATCGGCGTGTTTGCCGCCGACCGCTGCGTGGCTTTGCCGGACAACATGCCATTTGCAGAAGCGGCCGCGTTCCAGGTGGCGTACGGGACCAGCCATGTGGCGCTGGACCACAAGGCCGGCCTGAAGCCGGGTGAAACCCTTCTTGTCCTTGGGGCCGCGGGTGGTGTGGGCCTGACAGCGGTCGAGATCGGCAAACTGATGGGCGCGCGGGTGATCGCCGCGGCGCGCGGCGCCGAGAAACTGGCGGTGGCCAGGGACGCGGGCGCCGATCACCTGATCGACACCGGGACCGAAGATCTTCGAGACGCCGTGCGCACGCTTGGCGGCGCCGACGTCGTCTATGATCCCGTCGGCGGTGAGCAGTTTACCGCGGCGATGCGGGCCTGCAGGCCCGAGGCACGCCTGATCGTAATCGGTTTCGCCAGCGGCGATGTTCCGCAGATCCCGGCGAACCACCTTCTGGTCAAGAACCTCTCTGTGCTGGGCCTGTACTGGGGGGGCTACATGGCGTTCCGGCCGGAGGTCATCACAGACAGCCTGGCGCGGCTATTCGGCTGGTATGCCGAAGGCCGCCTGAAGCCGCACATCAGTCACCGGCTTTCGCTGGAGCGTGCGGGCGATGGCATGGAGTTGCTGCGCAGCCGCAAGTCTACCGGCAAGGTGGTCATCGAGATCGGCGATTGATGGGCCGACTGTCGCCGGAGATACACGAGAACAGGCTGGCACGTCGGAACAGAGAACCGGATACCCCTTTGATCCCCGCCGCATTTGCGGGCCGGGGACATTTGTTTCGCGGCAACCTGCACACGCCTTCCACGCTGTCGTCGCCGGCACGTGAGTGTCGTGTGCCCGGCGGCACGCACGGTCAACCTGTCCGGGCATGGCAGCGCGGCCATGGCGATCCACGGCGCGTCTGAAGCTGCCGGTCCCGAACAACAGCGTCCGGGCGCAAGCGATGGTCGTCGACCGTGAAGGCCGCCGCGCGTGATCCAATCCATTCTGGCTCAACTGACAGGCAACAACGTATCCCGGTCGCAAAATCCGGGCAGCCCAAGGCAAAGCCTGTCGGAATCAATTGTGCTGGCGCGCGCTGCCACATAGGCTTCTCTTATCGAGGCCATTTCGGCCTCGCACATCAACCACGGGGAGCGCGGAACGCCGAACGGCGATTCTGTCGATTTTCCCGGTCCGATTGGGAGAAACAGTCATGGCGATCTTTGAGCGCTACATGCTGCGTGGCGCGGTCGCGTCGGCGGCCCTTGCCTTCGCAGCCGGTTCGGCCGCGGCCTTTACGGCCTGCCAGGTCACCGATGTCGGCGGCATCGACGACAAAGGCTTCAACCAGACCGCCTGGAAAGGCATCACCGACGCGCAGTCGGAAATGGGCATCGAAGGCCGTTTTCTGGAAAGCCAGGCCGAGACCGACTACGAGGCCAACCTGAATTCGCTTGTCGCCGCAGATTGCGACATCATCGTGACGGTGGGCTTCCTGCTGGGCGACGCGACTGCCGCGGCTGCTGCGGCGAATCCCGATCAGAAGCTGACGATCGTGGACTTCGCCTATGATCCAACGATCCCGAACGTTCTGGGACAGGTGTTTGCCACCGATCAGGCGGCTTTCATGGCGGGCTACCTGGCCGCCGGCATGTCGCAGACAGGGATACTGGGGACGTTTGGCGGCATCAACATTCCGCCCGTCACCATCTTCATGGACGGCTTCGTCGCCGGTGCGAACTACTACAACGAGCAGAAGGGCACCGACGTCACGGTTCTGGGCTGGAACCCGGAGTCCCGCGAGGGCCTGTTCACCAACAACTTCGAATCGCTGGATGACGGCCGGGTGTTTGCCCAGAACCTCTATGACGAGGGCGCGGACATCGTGATGCCGGTTGCCGGCCCCGTTGGTCTTGGTTCCGCCGCGCTGGCGGACGAGCTTGGCACCGAGGAACTGAAGATCATCGGCGTTGACGCCGACCAGACCCAGACGGACCCCGAAAAGGCGCATGTCTACCTGACTTCGGTCCTGAAGCGCATGGATGCGACCGTGAAGGGCGCAATCGCGGCCGCGATGGACGGCAGCTTCGAGGGTGGCTTGATCGTCGGGACGCTGGACAACGACGGTGTCGGCCTCGCCCCGTTCCACAGCTTCGAGGATACCGTTCCTGCCGATCTGAAGGCAGAGCTTGATGCGATCCGCGCCGGGATCATCGACGGCTCGATCAACGTCGGCGGCTGATCTCAACGACTTTGCCGGCGCGGCGCCCCCCGGGTGCCGCGCCGGTTCTAGCAGGAGACGGGCAAGATGGATGTCGAGCTGCGCGGCCTTACGAAACGTTTCGGCAAGGTGGTCGCCAACAACGGGGTCAACCTGAAGATTCGCGGCGGCGAGGTGCTGGGTCTTCTGGGTGAAAACGGCGCCGGCAAATCCACAATGATGAACATGCTGTCAGGTCTCTATTCGCCCGACGAAGGCGAGATACTGATCGATGGCAAGCCGGCGGTCTTCGAGGGGCCGGGCGACGCCATCGCCGCTGGTATCGGCATGGTGCACCAGCACTTCATGCTGGTCCCGGTCTTTACCGTGGCCGAGAATGTGGTTCTGGGCGTCGAGCCGACCAAGGCGCTCGATTACCTGGACCTGAACGCCGCGCGCCGGCAGGTGCGCGAGATCGAGGAAACCTACGGGCTGGAGGTCGATCCGGACGACCTGATCGAGAACCTGCCGGTCGGTATCCAGCAGCGCGTGGAGATCATCAAGGTCCTGTTCCGCTCGGCGGACGTGCTGATCCTTGACGAACCCACGGCCGTTCTGACCCCGCAAGAGGTCGAGGACTTCTTCAAGATCGTGCGTGCCCTGCGCGACGCGGGCAAGGCACTTGTCTTCATCACCCACAAACTGGGCGAGATCCTGGAGATCGCGGACCGCATCAGCGTGTTGCGCGCGGGAACCATCGTCGGCGAAGGTGATCCCAAGACATCGAGCCCTGCCGAACTGGCCGAGATGATGGTGGGCCGGCCCGTCAGTTTCGCGGTGAACAAGACAGAGTTCGCGCCCGGCACGCCCGTGTTGTCGGTGCAGAACCTGTCCGTGTTGAACGAGGCGGACGAAAGGGTCGTGGACCGTGTCAGTTTCGACGTGCGCAGTGGCGAGGTGGTGGGCATCGCCGGGGTTCAGGGCAACGGACAGTCGGAACTGATCGAGGCCCTGACCGGCCTTCGCACAAGCGCGTCCGGCAAGATCGGCTTCGAAGGCCGCGACGTGACGCGCGCGTCGCCGCGCGACCTGCACGCCATGGGCGTTGCCCATATCCCCGAGGATCGGCTGAGATCGGGCATCATCACCAGTTTCACCGTGGCCGAGAACATGGTGCTGGACAGCTATTACGACGAGCGCTTTTCCAACGGCCCGCAGGTGGATTGGCCCGCGGTGAACCAGTGGGCCGCGAAATACGCGCACGAGTTCGACGTGCGAACACCGTCGATCTTCCAGCAGGCCGGCAACCTGTCCGGCGGCAATCAGCAGAAACTTGTCGTCGCCCGCGAGCTTTCGCGCGACACAAAGCTGGTGATCGCCTCGCAACCGACGCGCGGGCTTGACGTGGGGTCGATCGAATACATCCATTCGCGTCTGATGGCCGCACGGGCCGAGGGCGACGGCGTGCTGATCGTATCGTCCGAACTGGACGAGATCATGGGGCTGTCTGACCGGATCCTGGTGATGTTCAAGGGGCGCATCGTGGCCGAGTTCGACGCCGCGGGCGGCATGCCCGACAGGGCCCGCATCGGGCTTGCCATGGCAGGAGAGGCCGCATGAGCGACCGCGTGAACGTCAACGAGGAAATCCAGAGACTCATGGTACGCTCGGTGCGTGGCCGGTCCGAGTTCGAGGATCTTGTCGTCGTGCCGGTCTTCGCGGTGATCGTGGCGCTGTTTCTGGGCGCCCTGACGATGCTGGCTACCGGGGTCGACCTGCCGACGATCGGTCGGTCCTTCGTCGCGCTCGCCGTCGGATCGGTCGGGTCGCTGAACGCGATCTCGGAAACCCTGACCGCCGCCGCGCCGCTGACCCTGGCCGGGCTGGGGCTGGCCATCGGGTTCCGCACTGGCCTCTTCAACATCGGGGCCGAAGGGCAGCTTCTGATGGGCGGGCTTGCGGCGGTGATCTTCGGCTTCAGCTTTCCCAATCTTCCCTTCCTTATTCTCATGCCGATGTGCCTTGTCGCCGGAGCGCTGGTCGGGGCGCTTTATGCCGCCATCGCCGGCTTCCTGAAGGCGACAACAGGTGCGCATGAGGTGATCTCCACCATCATGCTGAACCTGATCTCCTTCCGGCTTCTGGACTACATGCTGCGGCTGGACTGGATCCAGAAAGAAGGCCGCGCCGACCCGATCTCGAAAAGCGTGCCGGACAACGCCGAACTGCCCCGGCTGCTGGAGTTCCTGGATCCCAACCTTCGTCTGCACGCGGGCATTTTCCTTGTGATCGCGGCAGTGTTCTTCGTCCATTGGCTGCTCTTCAAGTCCAAGATCGGGTTCGAGTTCCGGGCCAGCGGGGAAAACCCCGACGCTGCGCGATATGCCGGAATGCGCTCCAGCCTCATCATCGTGGCCGCGATGGCGACGGCGGGGGCCTTTGCAGGGCTTGCGGGCGCGAACCAGGTGCTGGGCGTGCTGGACCGCGCCTCGCCGGGATTCTCGGCAGCGATCGGTTTCGACGCAATCGCGGTTGCGCTTCTGGGCCGGTCACACCCCTATGGTGTGGCGCTTGCCGGGCTTCTGTTCGGGGCGCTCGAAGCCGGGGGCCGCCAGATGCAGGTGGACGCCGGCGTCAGCATCGACCTGATCGGCATCATCCAGGCCTTGATCATCGTCTTCATCGCCGCGCCGCTTCTGGTGCGCGCGATCTTCCCATGGGGATTCCGCAAGCAAGGCTCCAACGGTGGGGGTGAGGCATGAGCGCAGTGACCGATCCCACGCCTTCGGCTGCGGACAAGCTTGAATCCGGGCAACAGCGCAAGCAGCGCATCATCGGCTTCGTGCTGATCGCGCTGGCCGTCTTCGTGGTACTGGTCCTCGGGGCAGAGGGCGATGCCACCTTCCGCCTGTCGCGCCCGCGTGACGACTGGGCCTTGCCCAACCTCGTGGTGCCGGCCGGCCCGTTCAGCTATATCGCGGGGGCGCTGCTTGCGTTCCTGGGCGCGCGCCAGTTCATCCGCGGCGGCGGACGCTGGACCTACCTGTCACTGGGCGTAGGGCTCTTGATCGTGGTGGCGGCCTTTCTTGTCTGGGCCACCGCGGGCAAGGCGTTTTCGCTGACCGGAATGCTTCAGGCCACGATGGTGCGCGCCGTGCCGATCGCTCTGGGCGGCCTTGCCGGTGTGCTTTGCGAGCGCGTGGGCGTGGTAAACATCGCCATCGAGGGGATGCTGCTTGCCGGGGCCTTCACAGGGGCACTGATGGGATCTGTACTTGGCGGGGTGCCCGGCCTTGTGGCCGCCGTGGCGGTGGGCGGTATCTTCGGGTTCATCCTTGCGGCGCTGGTCGTAACCTACCGAATGGACCAGATCATCGCTGGCGTTGTCATCAACCTCTTCGTTCTGGGACTGACGAGTTATGTGACGTCACAGGTGTTTTCGGAGATGCGGCACCTGAACAACGCTCCGGTCTTCCGGGCCTACAAGATCCCCGTCCTGGGCGACATTCCGGTGATCGGGCCGATCTTCTTCAACCAGAACCTGTTCGTCTATGGCGCGCTGATCCTTGTTGCCGTATCGACCTACTACCTGTTCCATACCCGCGGCGGCCTGCGTGCCCGAGCGGTCGGAGAGCACCCGCGCGCCGCCGACACGCTGGGCGTAAACGTCTACCGGACACGGTATCTGCACGTGACGCTGGGTGGCATGGTCGCGGGGTTCGGCGGGGCCTGGTTCACACTGGGATCTGTCGGCCGGTTTGACGAGAACATGACGGGGGGCCGCGGGTTCATCGGGCTGGCTGCGATGATCTTTGGCCGCTGGCACCCGGTCGGTGCGCTGGCGGCAGCACTGGTCTTCGGCTTCGCCGACTCGCTCCAGCAGAAGCTGGCGATCCTGAACACGCCGATTCCGTCCGAGTTTCTTGCGATGTCGCCCTACATCGCCACCATCATCGTGGTTGCGGGGCTGGTGGGGCGGGCACGTCCGCCGGCGGCGGACGGCAAACCCTACGTCAAGGAATAGGAAGCCGGGGGCGTACCGGCCCCCGGCCCTTTCATCATGCAACCTGCCCCAGCATTTCCGGGACATTCTGCCCTTCCTGCGCCCACTTGAGATCGCCAATGTAGCGTTCGGCGAGATGACCATGTTCATCAAGCCGCAAGAGGTGCAGCCAGCCGTTGTCAAAGAGCGCCCTGACACCGGGATGGCGTGCCAGGATATCTGTCATCGCAGCGCTTGGCGCTTCGATGCAGACGGACAGCCGGAGCGGTTCATGGGCGTAGCCTTCGCCGTCATGCACCGACTGCCAGGGCAGCCCGGCGCGCAGGTTGCCCCCATTGCCTTCCAGCACGCCGATGCCGCCGACAACGTTGTGCAAGAGCTTGTTGCCACCGCCGAACGCCTCTGGCGCAACGGTCGAGCCGTAGTACTGAAGGCTGATCCAGCTGGCGACAACGACAGGTGCGGTCAGGATGAGTTCCAGCACGCCAAAGCCCTGTTCCGCGTCCTGATGCCAGTCATAGTCGTGCAGGAACGCGCGACCCTGCAGCTTTCGGCCAGCCGTCCGGCCACGTGGCGCGGCGACAAACGCCTTGCAGCCCGCCAGACCCCATTCGGGGCGTACTTCTGCCCAGTTGCGGCTGCGCCGTGCCGGATCATCCTTGCCTTGCGCGCCGGGAAGGCGCAGCGCCCGCTCTGCGCGGCAGATGCGACCCGCATCCATGAGCCAGGCGCGAAGTGTCTTCAGGTCATCCGCGTGATCCGCAGAAGGCGCATCGGCATCGAAGATCGTGATGGTGTCCGTGGTCGTGTCGTGAAGACCAGCCACGAAGAGGGTGTCCATCGGCACCACGATCCCGCGCGCGGCAAGACCGCTGCGCACGTCGGTATCGTTCAAGAGCAGCGCGAGAAGCCGCGCGTTGACCTCGCCCGAGTACCCGCCGCAGGCACCACAGTGCAGGCCGCTGGCATGGGGATTGTTGACGACGTTCGCCCCATGGCCAGCCAGCAGCACGAGCCGCGCGAAACCCCGCGTCAGCGACATGGCCCGCAGCACGGTTTCCGCCGCCTCGGTCCGCGAGGCGAGATCCAGTTCGGGGTCCAGCCGGGGCGCAGGGTCGGTCGGGACCCGCGACGCGGTCAGCCCGAAACTGTCCCGCACAAGCTTGCCGCCATAAACGGGGCCCATCGCCTCGACGAAGGAAAACGACGACACTGCGGCCAGCTTGAACCGTCCCCAGGCCCGTTTCGCACGCGCGGCGTAGCGCGCCGCAAGGTCGGCCTCTTTCTGGTCGGTGGCTGTGGCGGTGCTTGTTACGGTCGGCGTCAGGAGCACGGGCAGGCGCAGTTCCTCGACATCTGACGCAAAGCCCCGATGGCCGGCCCGCAGCCCGAAGAACCCGGCAAAGCCAAGCGTTCGGATTGCAGGGTCGAGTGACTCCAGCGCGCGGCGGAACACCTCGGACCGGACATCGATACAAAACGCGGCCTGAACCGCAGGGCGGTCATCGGGGGCAGGCGCGACAGGTTCGGCCAGCGTTATGGCCAGTTCTCGTTGAGCGGCCCTTTCCGCCGCGTCCTGCAGGATGGCATCGATCACCTGATCGGCGTCGGGCGCTGGCGGCACCGCATGTTCCGCAAGCACCGCCTGCCACGGCACGGCCACAGCCCCGCCCGCATGAGCGTGAAGCGCGGCCTCCCACGTGATGCGGATGGCCAGCAAGCCAGCGAGTGTATCGTCCGTTCCCCCGGAAAGCTCTGCCTGCCACAACAGGTAGCGGGCATATTGCGCCCAGCCGCCAAGCGAGAACAGAAGCTGGTGGAAATAGCTCTCCAAAGCTGCTTCGGGCACGCCAAGCAGATCGACCGCCCGGGCGATGGCAGTTCCGGCATCCTCCGGAGCCTCATGAACGGCAAGGCCAAATCCCCGAAGCCCAAGGATCTCGGGCGTCAGGTCATGGGCGGCGAATGCCCGCCACGAGGCCCAGGCGTTCCGCCCTTGCGGTGCCTTCCAGAGTGCTTGCCCCGCGTCGAACCGCGCCGCCGCCCAGACACCGAGACGATCGGCCAGAATGGCGGGCCAGTCGGTCCCCCCGATCTCGGCGACTAGATCGGCGACGGTCGGCAACCGGACGGGGCCGGCGCGATCGGACTTGGCGGCAGCCACAAGCGCGGCGACCCCGTCAGGCCGGTTCGCGTGCGGGCAGGCCGCCAGCGCCGCGTCCAGATCAATGGTGGCGATACGGCCATCGGCGATCTGCGCATGGTACCAGTCGCGCGGCATGGTCACGGCCACACCCCCGACGCGCGCCAGCCGCGCCCCTGCATCCGCCAGTGTTTCAGAAGTCTGGCCCAGAAACGGATTGACCGCGACACTGGAGGCCAGCGGCCAGACCGGCGGTATGCGGCGCAAGGCGGCATCGGCGGCAGCGGTCAGCCCGGGCCGTGCAGGTCCTGCTTGGGGAAGGATACGGGTCATCTTGGCATCTCCTTTCGGCTATCCGTGGGATCAGGCGGACCGGCGCGGTTGGGCCCAGCCGCCCAGCATCCGATCAAGCGCTGCATTCGCGTAGAGCCCGTTGGCCAGATGCACACGCAGCCCAGCGGCAGCGGGGTGGTATGCCCAAAGGGGGAACAGTGCCTGGGCCAGGGCCACCGCACCGAAACTGAAGAGCGCCAGAACGATCAGCGCCGTTTCCAACGGCCCCGGCGCGGGCGTTGCGGGAAGGACCCCGGCTGTCAGCCACTCGGCGCCAGTCTGAAGCGCGAAGTAGCTGGTCGATGCGGCGGCGGCGTACGCCACCGTCCGCCGGGTCAGGGCGCGCGGCGCGGCATCGGCAAGGCCCTGCGCAATGAGGTAGGCCACGCCGAAGACCAGGATCGCGCCCAAGGCAATGGCTTGCGGCGACTTGGTGTCGAACCCGAAGCCGAGGCCGATCACGGCGTAGATCAGCAGCGCCAGCGCAAAGGCCCTGCGAACCGCCCGTGCATCGGGCACCGCAACCGGGCCCGGGCGCCGTATGGCGGCCACCTGCTCGACCGCGGCGCCAGAGGCAAGGAAGGCATGCGCCTTGTAAAGCGAGTGGGCCACGATGTGCAGCAGCGCGAGCGGGAAGAGCGCAAGCCCGCACTGCAGGATCATGAAACCCATCTGCGCGATCGTCGACCACGCCAGCGAGGTCTTGACCGCCGTCTGGGTCAACATCACCAGGCCACCGAAAAGCGCCGTGAATCCGCCGAGGATCACCAGCACGGCCAGCACACCCGGCGCCAGCAGCATCACGTCGGCAAACCTTATCAAGAGGAATCCACCGGCGTTGATGACGCCCGCATGCAGCAGGGCGGACACCGGTGTCGGCGCCTCCATCACCTCTGTCAGCCAGCCGTGAAACGGAAACTGCGCCGATTTCAGCGCCGCGGCGACGGCAAGAAGCGCCGCGGCCCAGACAACGCCTGCGGGCGCCAGGCCCTGAGCGGCGGCGGCAAGGATCGCGCCGATATCGAAGGTACCATAGCCGGTGGCGAGAAGCACCGCGGCACCAACCAGAGCCGCATCGCCTGCCCGAGAGACAACGACATTCTTGCGTGCCGCGCGCTGCGCTGCGGGCCTGTCAGGATAGAACAAGAGCAGCCGATGCAGGAACACACCGGTCGCGATCCAGGCAACGCTGAGGACCACGAGATTGCCGGCCTGCACAAGAACCAGCACGCTGGCCAGCGTGGCGGCCATCCAGCCCATGAACGCGCCCTGCCGGTTCTCGCCATCGAGGTAGCTGGCTGCGAAGCGCAGCACGATCCAGCCAATGAAGGACACCAGCAGAAGAAGCGTGGCGCTGACCGCATCCAAGGACACCGCCGTGCCGCCAAGGGAGACCAGTGCAATCACCGAGGCGATGGCCCCCAGCAGCGCAACAAGCGCGCCGGCCTGCACAAGACGCAGGGTCGCGATCGGCCGACGCCCCGGTGTGAGCAACGAGAGCACTGCAACGGCCAGCAGCGCGGCGGGTCCGATGAGGGGGAGGACAAGAGACTGCATGGCACGGCCTTTCCATTCGGATCGAAGGTGCCGTGGGATCTAGAAGGGCCAGAACGAGAATAAAAATATATTGTTTGATAAATTTCGTTCTATTAAAGAGAACGAATGTCACTCAACTATCATCACCTGCGCTACTTTCAGATGGTCGCGCATGAGGGCAACCTGACCCGCGCGGCCGAAAAGCTGAACGTGTCACAGTCGGCCCTTTCGACCCAGATCCGCCAGTTGGAAGACCGGCTTGGCCAGCCTCTCTTTGAAAGGCGCGGGCGCGCGCTGCACCTGACCGAGGCGGGACGCATCGCGCTGGACCACGCAGACGTGATCTTTGCCGCCGGTCAGGAATTGGTGGCGACACTTGGTCAGGCAGGACTGGCCCGGCGGGCGCTGCGCATCGGGTCCCTGTCCACTTTGTCCCGCAACTTTCAGCTTGGGTTCCTGCGCCCTGTTCTGGGGCGCCGCGATGTCGAGGTCGTTCTTCGGTCCGGCAGCGCGGGAGAACTGTTCGAGGCGCTGGCCGCGCTCCATCTCGATCTGGTGCTGACCAACCAGCCGCCGCCAGAGGACGCGCTGTCGCGGTTCATCGTGCAAAGGATCGACGAACAGCCGGTCAGCCTGATCGGGCGGGCGTCGCAGGCAGAGCGAGGTCTGCCGGTCGAGAAGATCCTGAGCGCTGCGCCGTTGCTTTTGCCCAGCCGGGGCACCGGCATCCGCATGGGGTTCGACGCGCTTGCCGATCGTCTGGATATCGCGCCGCAAATCGCCGCCGAAGTCGATGACATGGCGATGCTTCGCCTGCTTGCCCGCGAAGGCGCCGGGCTTGCCGTGCTGCCGCCCATCGTGGTGCTGGACGAACTGCGGCAGGGCCAGTTGGTCGAGTTTGCAAAGCTGCCCAACCTGACCGAGGCGTTCTTTGGCGTCACCATCGACAGGCGGTTTCCCAATCCGCTGCTGAAGTCGTTGTTGGCCGATGCAGAAAAGACCGCCCGGGTGCGCGTAAACCGTCTGGAAACCGACCAGGGCCAAGATTGAACCCAGGCTCCCTGACCGGGCCCGGACCGGAATGGAGAGAAGGGGTTTTGGAATTCGCGCTCTACACATATCCTGCGGTCATCGGGCCGACACACGAACCAGACCAGCCAGACCACGGGCCACGAGGCAGCAGAAAGCATGACGCGCAAGTCAGACACGGGGGGCTTTGTCTCTCGCACCGGTATTCGCGGGCTGTTCGCGGCGACGCTGATCTTCAGCGTGTTCACGAATATCCTGATGCTGACCGGTCCCCTGTTCATGTTGCAGGTCTATGACCGCGTTCTCGGATCAAGATCCGAGGAAACGCTGGTCACTCTGTTCGGTCTGGTTGCCGTCCTGTACCTGTTTTACGGCATCCTCGACCATGCCCGGGGGCGGGTAATGGCCCGCGCCGGCGCGCGGGTTCAGACAACGCTGGACACCGACGTGTTTCGCCGGCTCTTGCAGCGGGCAGCCCGCAGAGACGGCCCGTCCTCGGCGTCGATGCAGGATGTCGATGCGCTGCGCACGCTTTTTGGGGCACCCGTCATTCTGGCGTTGTTCGACATCCCGTGGACCCCATTGTTTCTTCTCGCAATCTTCCTGTTTCATCCGCTGATGGGCTGGCTTGCACTTGCTGGGGGCGCTTTTCTGATCGCATTGGCCATAGCCAACCAACTCCGCACTTCGGCGCAATTGAACGACAGCGTCGTCGGCTTCGTGCGCGCACGCCACCTTGCCGAACAGGCCCGCGCGGCGGCGGAACTGGTTTGGGCCCAGGGCATGGCCGGCGCCGTCACCGATCGGTGGGCACGGCTTCACGACGACGCGGTGGACAAGACGCTGCTGGCGAATGATCGAACCGGGCTGTTCGGCTCTGCCGCGCGGGCCTTCCGGTTCTTTCTTCAATCCGCCATCCTGGCCCTTGGGGCCTGGCTGGTTCTTCGGGGCGAACTCACCGCGGGCGCGATGATTGCCAGCTCGATCCTTCTGGGCCGGGCACTGGCCCCTGTGGAAACCGGAATCGCCCAATGGGCCGTGGTGCAGCGCGCGCGCAGCGCCTGGAAGAACCTGCGTACCCTGCTGACGGACGACGCCGAAGCCGCGCCGAGAACGGAACTGCCCGCACCATCAGCCAGCCTTGCTGTACACGGCGTATCGGTGGTGTTGGCACGCGGCACGCCGCCGACACTGCACAACATCTCATTCACCTTGTCCCCGGGCGAAGCAATCGGCGTTATCGGACGCAGCGGTTCGGGCAAGACGACACTGGCGCGGGTCATGCTGGGGATCGTGGCCCCGACCGCCGGAGAGGTACGGCTGTCGGGCGCCACGCTGGACCAGTATGGTCCCGAAACGCTTGGGCGCCATGTGGGATATCTTCCTCAGGATGTGCGCCTGTTCGACGGAACCGTGGCAGAGAACATTGCCCAGATGGCCGCCGAACCAGACGACGCCCGCGTCGTGGCGGCGGCAAGACAAGCCCAGGTGCACGACATCGTGCTGAAGCTTCCGCACGGTTATGACACGCGGATCGGCATGGACGACGCGCAACTTTCGGGTGGACAGAAGCAACGGCTGGCGCTTGCCCGTGCTCTTTACAACGACCCCGTCCTGCTGGTGCTGGATGAACCGAATTCCGCGCTTGATGCCGAAGGATCAGAAGCGCTGAACGCCGTCGTCACCGCCATGAAGGCGGCGGGAAAGGGGGTCATCCTGATGACGCATCGTCCGACCGCGATAACGTGCTGCGACAAGCTGCTGGTGCTTGATGGGGGGCGTGCAGCCGGGTTCGGGCCGCGCGACGACATCCTGCGATCCCTCTTGAAGAACGCCAATGAGGTAAAGCGTGCCATCGGCAAAGCGGGAGGGTGACAGGGCAATGCGACAAACCCATGGCGTCCGCCGCCACCTGATCGTCGGTTTCTCGGCCATCGCGCTTCTTCTGGGCACGCTGGGCGCATGGAGCCTTGGGACCCAGATCGCCGGCGCGGTTCTGGCGAATGGCACGGTGCAAGTCGAAAGCGACCGACAGGTGATCCAGCACCCGGACGGCGGTGTGGTGGGCGAGATCCTTGCCCGCGACGGCGACGCAGTGGCCCCCGGCGATGTGCTTGTGCGACTGGACGGCACGTTCCTTCGATCGGAACTTGTGATCGTCGAGCGTCAACTGGCCGAGATATTCGCCCGGCGCACCCGCCTGCTGGCGGAGCGCGACACCGCCGACGACCTTGTGCCCGGCAATCTGCCCGGTTTCGCCATTGTCACCGAAGCGCAGATCGCCGAACAGGTCGAGGGCCAGCGTGACCTGTTCCTGGCCCGGCGCGCCGCACTCTCGCAGGAACAGGACCAACTGGCCGAACAGCAGGCGCAGATTGCCGCCCAGATCGACGGGGCAAGGGCACAACTTACAGCGCTTGAACGCCAGCAGGCGTTGATCGGCCAGGAACTGGCCGACGTTCAGACGCTCTTTGACCGCGGGCTGATGCAGGCTTCGCGGCTGCTGGAACTGCAACGCGAAGAGGCCCGCCTGCAGGGTGAGATCGGCCGCCTGCTTTCGGCCATCGCCGAGGCCCGGACGCGAATCTCTGGCCTTCAGATCGAGCGTTTGAGGCTGGCGGAGTCACGCCGCGAAGAAGCGATCACCCAGTTGCGCGACCTTCAATACGCCGAAATCGAACTGGAAGAGCGCCGCCTGGGGCTGACCGAGCAACTGGCGCGGCTGGACATAAGGGCACCGGTCGCGGGCACTGTGTTCGGGTCACGGATCGCGGCGCTGCAATCGGTGGTTCAGGCGGCAGAGGCGATGATGTACGTGGTGCCCGGCGACCAGCCCCTTCAGGTCTCGGCGCGGATCGACCCGATCGACATCGATCAGGTCTTCGTCGGCCAGCAGGTATCGTTGGTGTTCACGGCCTTCAGCCAACGCACCACGCCGCGCCTGTCCGGCACCGTGGTACAAATCTCGGCGGACGCCGCAATTGACGAGGCGACGGGGCAGGCATTCTACGAGGCGGTCGTTGCACCTGACATTGCGGCACTTGACCCGGACCTGACCGGACGCCTCTTGCCGGGTATGCCGGTCGAGGTGCACCTGAGGACAGAAAACCGCACCCCCCTGTCCTATCTGACCCAGCCACTGACGGTCTATTTTTCACGTGCTTTGCGAGAGGGTTAAGCGCGCCCACCCGCAACCTGGGGCACATCTGGCCAGATCGACAGGCGGGCAGAAATGCCCGGCGACCCTGCGAGACATAGGTGTCATGGCCGCCCGGCCTCAGACCCCTGTGTATTCCTTCAAGGCGACTCGGCTACCGTTCGACCAGATCATCCGCAACCAGTGGTCGAACCTTTCGCGGAACTCAGGCGCATCTGCCAACTCGCCATAGAGATTTCTCTGGTCCAGCCACGCCTGCGGATTGGCGCGCGCCCGATGAGCGGTGCTGCTCAAGCTATCCCATAAAGGATCGTTTGGTTCGATGGCGCTGTCATCCTCGCGGCGACCTGCGCACATCCGTGCCCAGAGCGCCTCGACCAGAGCCAACCCGTCCAGAGGCTGCGCTGCCAAAAGCGCCTGCCGCACCACCGGCAATACGAACTCTGTGTGCCGCGAAGACCCGTCGTAGGCGACGCGTCGCGTCGTGTCCACAATGGCAGGATTGGCGAAGCGCCGCTGGATCAGTGCAATATAGTCGTACGGCGCCATCCCGGTCACAGGGGGCACATGTGGGGCGATCTCTTGCCGCAGCACACTGTCGAGCAAGGCCGATATCTGGGCATCCGCCATGCATTCGGCGATCGTGGGGACCGAGAGAAGCTCTCCGGCATTGGCCAGAACCTGATGGCCTGCGTTCAGGATCCGCAGCTTCATCGTCTCGTAGTCGTGCACGCTGTCAGAGAAAGTGGCCCCGACATTGTCCCAGTCGGGACGACCCGCACAGAAATCGTCCTCGATCACCCATTGGCGATAATTCTCGTGGGTAACGGGCGCGGCATCGTCCAGGCCAAAGGAATGGGCTAGGGCGATCTCGCCCGGTCCGGTGGCCGGCACGATGCAGTCCACCATCGAGTTGGGGAAACTACAGTGCGTGTCTATCCACTCGGCCAGGTCGGGATCGCCCAGCCGCGCCAAGGATACCACTACTTGGCGCAGAATTCGTCCGTTCCCCAGCAGGTTATCGCAGCTTTGGCCAGTGAACGGGCCGTGGCCATCGGCGCGACGCCGGCGCAGCGCCGCAACCATGGCGCCGAAAGCCGTGCGCGGCCTATCGGGGTTGGCCGCATCGTGACGGATATCGGGATGGTCGGCATCGAACTCCTTGCTGACCGGATCGATGTAGTATCCACCCTCTGTCACCGTCAGCGCAACGATACGAATTGCAGGGTCGGCCATCTGGGAAATCAGCGGGCCGTTTCCCTCCTCGATGGGCAGATAGTCGATCATCGGTCCGATGACCTCGGCCGATTTTCCCGATGGGTCCAGCTCAATCAGTGTGGTCAGGCAGTCCTGCGCCAGAAGGCGGGCCCGCATGGCAGCGTCATACGGTCTGACGCCACCGCCGATGATTGCCCAGTCCAGAGCCTGACCCCGCTGCATCAGCCGATGCAGGTACCACGCCTGATGCGCACGATGGAAATTGCCGACGCCGATATGTACGATACCCGGCCGAAGCGCGGCGCGGTCGTAGACCGGGCCTTGCACGCCCTCTGGCAGGTGCCCGAGAACCGCATTGCATAGCGTCATTGCATCCATCTGCTGCACGGCATCTTCCATCAGCTCATCCAGTTGCCGCCGTCGACGTTGTAGGTCTGGGCCACGATGTAGTCGGACTCTTCGCTGGCCAGAAAAACGGCCATGCCCGTCAGATCCTCGGCCCGGCCCATCCGGCCATAGGGTACCGCCTCTCCAACCTCGCGCTTCTTCTGTCCGGGTGCCTTGCCCTCGTACCTGGCAAAGAAGGCATCGACGCCGTCCCAGTGCTCTCCATCCACCACGCCGGGAGCGATCGCGTTAACGTTGATCCCATGGGCGATCAGATTCTGCCCCGCCGATTGGGTCAGGCTGATGACAGCGGCCTTGCTGGCGCAGTAGACCGCGACCAAGGCTTCCCCCCTGCGGCCCGCCTGGCTGGCCATGTTGATGATCTTGCCGCCCTCGCCCCGCTCGATCATGTGGCGCGCCACAGCCTGAAGTGTAAACAGCGTGCCCGCGACGTTTATGGCGAAGACCCGGTCATAGTCCGTGCGCATGATCTCGGCGATCGGCGCGGCGGAAAAGATCGCCGCGTTGTTCACGAGAATGTCGATCTTCCCAAGTGCGGCAACTGCCTGTGCCACCGCGGCGTCGATACTGTCCTGGCTGGTGACATCCATTTCGATGGGTATGGCCGCGGGGCCCAGCCCGGCCGCAGCGGATCGCGCCCGTTCAATGTCGATGTCGGCAATGGCCACGCGCGCGCCTTCGCGCAGGTAGGCCTCTGCAAATGCAAGGCCGATCCCGCGTGCCGCGCCTGTAATCAGCGCACATTTGCCGTGCAACCGTGTCATTCGATGCGCAGACCCGCCTGATCAAATCGATGGACATGCTCTGTGCGCGGCGTCAGGTAGACTTCGGCCCCGTATCCAAGCGCCAGCTCTCCGGGTGCGCGCACGGTCAGCGGGGTGCGCGACGCGCTGCACTGGACATGAAAGAACGTGTCGGAACCAAGATGCTCCGAGACGCCGACCGTACCCTTCCACGTGCCCTGATCCGGCGAGATTTCGATGTGTTCTGGCCGGATTCCGATCGTTGCGGCATCATGCTTTGCGGCCTCTGACCCGTCGATCAGGTTCATCCGGGGCGATCCGATGAAGCCCGCCACGAATGTGTTTCTCGGCTTCTGATAAAGCTCCAGCGGGCTGCCCACCTGTTCGATCACGCCGGCCTGCAGCACCACGATCTTGTCGGCCATCGTCATCGCTTCGACCTGATCGTGGGTCACGTAGATCATCGTGGTGGCAAGTCGCTTGTGCAGTTCGGATATCTCAAGGCGCATTCCAACCCGCAGCGCCGCGTCGAGGTTCGACAACGGCTCGTCAAAGAGGAATGCCGAGGGTTCGCGAACAATCGCGCGGCCGATGGCCACACGCTGGCGCTGTCCGCCCGAAAGCTGTCCCGGGCGCCGTTCAAGATAGTCCGTGAGGTTGAGCACGTCAGCCGCCTGGCTGACCCGGCGCTCTTGTTCGGCCGCGTCCATCTTGGCCATGCGCAGCGGAAAGGCGATGTTCTTGCGCACGCTCATGTGCGGGTAAAGCGCGTAGGACTGGAACACCATGGCCAGCCCGCGCTTTGCGGGGGGAACCTCGGTCGCGTCCTGCCCGTCGACGCGGATCGAGCCGCCCGACACGTCCTCCAACCCGGCGATAAGGCGCAGAAGGGTAGACTTGCCGCAGCCCGAGGGGCCGACGAACACGACGAACTCGCCATCCTCGATCTCCAGGTCCAGCGGCGGAATGACCGTCACGTCGCCAAAGCTCTTCTTCACCTTTTCGAGTACGATGCGTCCCATATCATTCCCTCACTTCACCGCGCCGAATGTCAGGCCGCGGACCAGTTGTTTCTGGCTGAACCAGCCAAGTATCAGGATCGGCGCGATGGCCATGGTCGAGGCTGCGCTAAGTTTGGCGTAGAACAGGCCCTCGGGGCTGGAATAGCTGGCGATGAAGGCCGTCAGCGGGGCGGCCTTGGCAGCGGTCAGGTTGAGTGTCCAGAACGCCTCGTTCCAGGCCAGGATAACGTTCAGAAGGATCGTCGAAGCGATGCCTGGAATTGCCATTGGCGTCAGGACGTAAAGGATCTCTTGCCGCAGCCCCGCCCCGTCCATCCGCGCGGCTTCCAGGATCTCGCCCGGAATTTCGCGGAAGTAGGTGTAGAGCATCCAGACAATGATTGGCAGGTTGATAAGCATCAACACCACGATCAGGCCGATACGCGTGTCCAGCAGGTTGAATTTCACGAAGATCAGCGAAATCGGGTACAGCACGCCCACAGCCGGCAGCATCTTGGTGGACAACATCCAAAGAAGGATGTCCTTGGTCCGGCGCGAGGGCACGAAAGCCATCGACCAGGCGGCGGGCACGGCGATCAGGATACCCAGAAGCGTCGAGCCACCCGCAATCATGACCGAGTTCCAAAGGAACCGCATGTAGTTCGACCGGTCTTGCACGACGCTGTAGTTTTCAAGTGTCCAGTCGAAGTTGAAGAACAGCGGCGGGTTGTTGATTGCCTGCGCTTCCGTCTTGAAGCTGGTCAGGATGGTCCAGTAGATCGGAAAGAAGATCAACAATCCGATGGCCCAAGCGGCGGCGGTCGTGATGATCTTGCGGCGTTGGGAAACTGCGCGTGCCATGCCCGCCTCCTATTTATCGAGGTTCTTGCCGACGATGCGCATCAGGAAGATGGCGACGATGTTGGCAAGGATGATGGCGTAGACGCCGCCGGCCGAACCGAGACCGATATTCTGGCTGTCCACGACCCGCTGGAAGATCAGATAAGTGAGTGTGCGGGTGCCGAACGCTCCGCCTGTCGTCACGAAGATCTCGGCGAAGATCGAAAGCAGAAAGATCGTCTGGATCAGAAGTACGATCGTGATCGCCCTGCTCAGATGCGGCAGCACGATATAGAAGAAACGGGACAGGGTGGGCGCGCCATCCATCTCGGCGGCTTCAAGCTGTTCGCTGTCCAGGGACTGTATTGCGGTCAAGAGGATCAGGGTGGCAAAGGGCAGCCACTGCCACGAAACGATCAGGATTATCGACTGTACAGAGGCATCTGACAGCCATGATACGGGCTCTGCCCCGAAGAAGCGCCAGAGATGCGCGAACATGCCGTTCACGGGATCCATGAACATGTTCTTCCAGACGAGGGCGGTAACTGTCGGCATCACGAAGAAGGGCGCGATCACAAGGATGCGAACGATCCCTTGCCCCCAGAACGGCTGGTCCAGAAGGATGGCCAGCAAGATGCCCAGCACCACGGTTATGACAAGCACGCCGCCGACAATCATCAGCGTGGCCCACACACTGGGCCAGAACGAACTGGAGCTCAGGAAACGTGCGTAGTTTTCGAAACCGACCCAGTCGAGACCACGGTCCAGAGAGTCGCCGCGCATCGGCAGGTATTTCTTGAACGAGAAGAAAAGGGTCATCGTCAGAGGGACAAGCATCCAGCCCAGAAGCAGGATGACCGCGGGCGCCATCATGATGCGGGCTGCGGAGCGCGAATGCTGGGTCGCCATGGATACATCTCCTCTGCTGGTGGGAAAGACCCACTGGGGACGATGACAGGATAGCAGGGTGGGGGGATCCGGGGGGCAGACTATGTCGCCCCCCGGAAATCAGCGCGAGGACTTAGCGGTAACCGGCCGCTTCCATCGCGTCATTGGTCAGGGCCTGAGCCTTCTCCAGCGCTTCCTCGACGGTCTGCTGACCAGCGTAGGCGGCCGAGAACTCCTGGCTGACTTCAGTCGCGATGCCGGCGAACTCGGGGATCGCGACAAACTGGATGCCGACATAGGGCACCGGCTTGACGGTCGGGTTCGTCGGGTCGGCCGCGTTGATCGAGTCCAGCGTCATCTTGGCAAACGGGACTTCCTGATACTCAGGCGTCTCGTAGAGCGAGGTGCGTGCACCCGGCGGAACGTTGGCCCAGCCTTCGTTCGCGGCCACAAGCGCGATGTACTCTTTGGACGTCGCCCACTCGATGAACTGCTTTGCAGCAGCTTCCTTCTGGGTGCCCGCCGGGATGGCCAGCGCCCACGCCCACAGCCAGTTCGACCGCTTGCCAAGCCCGGTGTCGGGGGCCAAGGCGAAGCCGACGCTGTCGGCCACGGTGGAATCGTTGGGGTTGGTCACGAAGGACGCGGCGACGGTAGCGTCGATCCACATGCCGCACTTGCCCTGCTGGAACAGCGACAGGTTCTCGTTGAAGCCGTTGGTTGCGTAGCCCGGAGGGCCGTATTCGTTCATCATGCCGACGAAGAAGTTCAGGGCGTTGGCCCATTCCGGCTGATCGAACTGGGCGTTCCAGTCCTCGTCAAACCAGCGCGCGCCAAAGGAATTGGCCGTCACGGTGATGAAGGCACCGCCCTCACCCCAGCCGGCCTTGCCGCGCAGGCAGATGCCGTTGATGTCGTTGTCGCGGTCGGTCATGGCCGCCGCGGCCTCGCGGATGAACTCCCAGGTGGGCGCTTCGGGCATCGTCAGCCCGGCCTTTTCCATCAGTTCGGTGCGGTACATGACCATCGAGCTTTCGCCGTAGAACGGAGCCGCATAGAGCGTGCCGTCATGCGACAGGCCACCGCGCATCGCGGGCAGGATGTCATCGACGTCATAGCCTTCCGACAGGTCATCAAGTGGCACGAGCCATTCGTTGGCGCCCCAGATCGGGGTTTCGTACATGCCGATGGTCATGATGTCGAACTGACCGCCGCGCGTGGTGATGTCAGTGGTAACGCGCTGACGCAGAACATTTTCCTCAAGGGTCACCCACTCGACTTCATGGCCGGTCTTGGCGGTGAAATCGTCAGTGTAACCCTGCATACGGATCATGTCGCCGTTGTTCACAGTGGCGATGGTGATGGTTTCCGCATACGCGCCCGCAGCCGAAATCAGGCCAAGCGCCGTTGCCGCACAAAGTGCGTTTCTCAGATACATCCCGTGTCCTCCCTAGCTTGGATGCTTCGCCAAGACACTAGGCCGGAAGTTTTTCCTGCGTCAACTAAAATTTTTCGCGCGTAAACTTTTTTGGTCCATCAAGCTGATGCCCGAAGGACCAAACGAGCCGAGAACAGGGTTTCCGTCCGCGTATCGAATCGTCCTCCCGACTCGATCAGCTTGTTGAGGGTGTTGAACGCGCAATTTGCGACCGAATCATAGTCATGAGCCGCAGTGGTCAGGGACGGACAGGTAAACTGCGAAAAGGGATGGTCATCGTGCGACGCAACGCGCAGGGCGCAGCCCTCTTCTCTTCCGACGCGGAAGCCCTTTTCATAGCACGCTGCAAGCAGCCCGATCGCCAGACGATCGTTGCTGCAAAGAATTGTATTGGTGGGGAATCCGCCAGTCTCAAGGACCCGAAGCGCGCCGTCGCGGCCAATCTGCTCGAAGGCCCAACCTTCACCCTCGACCTTGATGATATGCGGTTCCAATCCGCGCGCCTCCATCACCTCTATGTAGGCGAGGCGCCGCTTGTTGGCGTTCGGGTTCGCAGGCGTGCGCATCTCGAAGAAACATGGCGGCTCACCTGTCCGGGTCAGGTAGTCGACAGTTTGCGAGACAAAACTGCGATTGTCGGACCCGACGAATGCCTCTCCGACATCGTCGAGATTGCTGTCGAACAGAACGGTGGGCACATCAGAGCAGAACTTTTCGATCGCACCTCGGTCCGATGCGCGCCCCAACGGCGCCAGAAGCACACCCGCCGGCTTCAGTGACACCAGGCTATCCAGAATATCGTTCTCCAGCGACCGTTCACCATGCGCGCTGTAAAGCGTCGGACGAAAACCGGCAGCGATGCAGCGCTGTTCGATCTGGCGCGCGATTTCGGCGAAGAACGGGTCGGCAAGATAGGGAACCACGATACCGACGTTCTTGGTCAGCTTTCGGTTCTGGTTCATCGCAAAGATATTCGGGCGGTATTCGTACCTTTCCAACGCCTTTTCGATCCGCTCTCGCGTTGTGCGGCGCACGCTGTCGGGATCATGGAAGTACTTGGACACGGTAGGGCGCGAAATCCCACTGACAGCAGCGAACTCTTCCATGTTGCGAATCTTGTTGTCTGCCATCGCACCCTGTCCTGACCGCCTTCGCCCCAAGAGGCTCACCACAACCGCGGCCACATCAGGAATGTGCGCGCGCAAACTTTTATCACCGCTCCAAACCGCGTCGTCCAGCCCGTTGGCCAAGGTTTTGCCAGAGCATGCACCGCCCCGGAACCCTAGGATGTTTTTACCGCCGGACAAACGCCCGCACGCCGAGCCTGGCCATGACATGCCGCTGTTTTCGGCAAAACCCCAAGAGATTCATCCCCATATCGGCGTTTTCTTCAACGCCCACAGGCGAAACCTAGGACCCGCCGTTGAAACCTGCCATATCTCGGGAGACCCCCGATACAGGCCTCATATCACATGGCGATCCACGCAAGCCTCTACCACCTGACGCACTACCGCTACGACCGGCCGGTCGTGCTCTCTCCGCAGATCATCCGCCTTCGGCCAGCGCCGCACGGTCGAACGCGCGTGATCTCGCATAGCCTCAAGGTCTCACCGGGCGGGCATTTCGTGAACCACCAGCAGGATCCCTACGGCAACTGGCTTGCCCGCTTCGTGTTTCCGGAACCGGTGCGTGAACTGAAGATCGAGGTCGACCTGATCGCCGACATGACAGTCTATAACCCCTTCGACTTCTTCGTCGAGGACAGCGCCGAACACTGGCCTTTCGACTATCCCGAGGATCTGAAAGACGATCTGGGGATCTACCGCACGCCAGAGGGCGAGGGGCCCCGTCTGGCAAGGTTCATCGGCGCACTCGACCTCGATGAGAGGCGCACGGTGGATTTCCTCGTCGGGCTGAACGCGATGATCTCGAAAGAGATCGATTACACGATCCGGATGGAACCCGGCGTGCAGACACCCGAGGAAACACTTGAAAGGCGATCTGGTTCGTGCCGCGATTCCAGCTGGCTGCTGGTGCAGGTCCTGCGCCATCTCGGCTTTGCCGCGCGCTTTGTGTCCGGCTACCTCGTCCAGCTGACCCCCGACGTGAAGGCACTTGATGGCCCGTCGGGCACCGATCACGACTTTACCGACCTTCACGCATGGGTCGAAGTCTACCTTCCCGGCGCGGGTTGGGTTGGGCTCGATCCCACCTCCGGTCTTCTGACCGGCGAAAGCCACATTCCGCTCGCCGCGACACCGCACCACCGCAACGCGGCGCCCATTTCGGGCACGGCGACCTTCGCTGAAACCGAGTTCAGCTTTGACATGCGCGTGGCCCGCGTGTCCGAGCATCCCCGCATCACCAAGCCCTTCTCCGACGAGGCCTGGGCGGCGCTGCTGGAGACGGGTCGCAAGGTGGACAAGGCGCTTGGCGATGGCGACGTACGCTTGACCATGGGCGGAGAGCCCACCTTTGTCTCTTTCGACGATTTCGAGGCCGAGGAATGGAACACCGCGGCAGTGGGCCCCACCAAGCGCACGCTGGCGGACAAGCTGATCCGTCGCCTCCGCGACCGCTTCGCTCCGGGGGGTTTTCTGCACTATGGTCAGGGCAAGTGGTATCCCGGCGAGACGCTGCCGCGCTGGACCTTCTCGCTTTATTGGCGCACCGATGGCAAACCCGTCTGGGCCGATGACGCTCTGATCGCCCGCGAAGGCGCCGATACCCGGGTCGGCAAGGAGCAATCGGAAGATTTCCTGCAGAAGATGGCGGACAAACTGGGCGTTTCCCCGGATTTCGTCGTTGCCGCACATGAGGATCCGGCGGAGTGGATCATTCGTGAAGGCAACCTGCCCGAGAATGTGACGCCAGAGAACTCGCGCCTGAAGGACCCCGAGGAACGCGCACGCATCGCACGCGTCTTCGGGCGTGGCCTGACCGAACCTGCGGGGCATGTCCTGCCCATCCAACGCTGGCAATCGCGCGCGACAGGGCCGCGCTGGCTGTCCGAAAGCTGGAAGCTTCGGCGGGACCGCCTTTACCTCGTTCCCGGCGACAGCGCCGTAGGCTATCGCCTGCCGCTTGGCACCCTGCCCTACATCCCGCCGTCGCAGTATCCATACACCTATCCGGCCGATCCCACCGTTCCGCGGGATGCCATGCCCGACTATCACACCGAGGCGGGCGGCGCCCTGCCCCGCACAAGCACCGACCACCGTCAGCCGGTATCGGCCCTGTCCCCGAATGGCGCATCCCAGAATGTGGTAGAACAGGATCTGGTCATCGGCGGCGCGGTGCGCACCGCCATTTCCGTCGAACCGCGCGACGGGCGTCTTTGCGTGTTCATGCCGCCGGTGGAAACCGCCGAGGATTACCTTGAGCTTCTGGCCGCCGCCGAGGCGACCGCGCGCGACATGGGTCTGCCCATCCATATCGAAGGCTATGCGCCGCCAGATGACGCCCGCCTGAACGTGATCCGGGTTGCCCCCGATCCCGGCGTGATCGAGGTAAATGTCCACCCCGCCAGCACCTGGGACGAGTGCGTCGCAACGACCGAAGCGATCTACGAAGAGGCCCGCAATTGCCGCCTTGGGGCAGACAAGTTCCTGATCGACGGCCGCCACACGGGCACCGGTGGCGGCAACCACGTGGTGGTGGGCGGCGCCACACCGAACGACAGTCCGTTCCTGCGGCGCCCGGACCTGCTCAAATCGCTGATCCTGCTATGGCAACGGCACCCCTCGCTGTCATACCTTTTCTCGGGTCTCTTCATCGGACCGACAAGCCAGGCGCCCCGCATAGACGAAGCGCGCCACGACACGCTTTACGAACTCGAGATCGCGCTGAACCAGATCAGCGCCCCCGGCGCGGGCGCTGGCACGGCACCGCCCTGGCTGGTGGATCGGCTGCTGCGGAACATGCTGACGGATGTCACGGGCAACACCCACCGGGCCGAGATCTGCATCGACAAGCTTTATTCTCCTGATGGGCCGACCGGGCGGCCGGGTCTGGTCGAATTTCGCGGGTTCGAGATGCCGCCCCATCCGCGCATGAATCTTGCCCAGCAATTGCTGGTACGCGCGATCATCGCCCGTGCTTGGGCATCTCCGGTCGAAGGTCGCCCGATTCGTTGGGGGACCGTGCTGCACGACCGGTTCATGCTGCCCCATTTCCTTTGGGAGGATTTTCTGACCGTGTTGCGCGATCTGCGCGACCACGGCTTTGCGCTCGATCCCGCCTGGTTCACTGCCCAGGCCGAGTTCCGGTTTCCCTTCTGTGGAGAGGTCGAGGTGGAAGGCGTTCACCTCGAATTGCGCCAGGCACTGGAGCCGTGGCATGTTCTGGGCGAAACCGGCGCCATCGGAGGGACTGTCCGCTACACAGACAGTTCAGTGGAACGGCTGCAGGTCAAGCTGAGCACCGCTTTCAAGGAGCGTTACAAGGTCATGTGCAACAGTCGCCCCGTGCCTTTGGCCGATACCGCAACTGCCGGTGTCAGCGTCGGCGGGGTGCGATTCAAGGCATGGCAACCGGCCGAGGCCCTGCATCCTGTCCTTCCGATAAACGCCCCCCTGACTTTCGACATCTTCGATGTGGCCTCGGGGCGTCCGGTCGGCGGCTGCGTCTATCATGTGGCGCATCCCGGCGGGCGAAGCTATGACACCTTTCCCGTAAACGGAAATGAAGCCGAGGCGCGTCGCCTTTCACGCTTCCAGGCGCATGGTCATACGACGGGCGGCTATACCCCGGCCGCCGAGTACCCTCATCCCGAGTTCCCAACGACGCTCGACCTGCGCCGCCCGCCCGGCCTGTCATGACCGGACAAGCCAGCCCACGACCCGAAGCGCACGCGGCCCTATTGGGTGACTATGCCGTGCAAGAGGGCGTGGCTGACGAGCTTTTTACACGGGACGGGGCGATGCGCCCGGTCTGGGCGCCGTTCATCGACCAACTGTCCCGGCTGACACCCGGCCAGATCCAGGCCCATTTTGCGCGCGGCGACCAGTATCTGCGCGACGCCGGCGTCTTCTATCGGCATTACAGTACCGATCCCCTGCAGGAACGCGACTGGCCCCTCAGCCACATCCCGGTGATCCTGCACGAAACAGAGTGGGACAGGATCTGCGATGGTCTTGCCCAGCGTGCCGAACTGCTTGAGCATGTGGTGGCCGATCTTTATGGACCGGCCCGGCTGGTGCGCGACGGCCACTTGCCCGCTGACCTCATCGCGCGCAATCCAGAATGGCACCGTCCACTGGTGGGGATCACGCCGGCATCGGGGCATTTCCTGCACTTCCTTGCCTTCGAGATCGGTCGAAGCCCCGACGGCTCTTGGCTGGTTCTTGGCGACCGGGCACAAGCCCCCTCTGGCGCGGGATTTGCCCTAGAAAACCGCATCGCCACCGCCCGGGTCTTTCCGGAACCGTTTCCCCGCGCCAACGCCCGGCGGCTTGCCGGGTTCTTCCGCGCTTTCCGTGACGCAATGGACGCCATGCCCGGCCCGCAGGGCAGCCGCCCCGCGATCCTGACCCCCGGCCCAGGAAATGACACCTACTTCGAACACGCCTATATCGCGCGCTACCTCGGGCTTGCGCTTTTGGAAGGGGACGATCTGATCGTTTCCGACGGGCGGGTTCAAGTGCGCACGGTCGCCGGGCCCCAGCCTTTGGGCGTGATCTGGCGTAGGCTTGACGCTGCCTTCGCGGACCCGCTGGAACTGGACGAGACCAGTCACATCGGCACGCCCGGTCTTGTGGACGCCCTGCGCCAGCAGAACGTCAACATGGTAAATGCGCTTGGGTCGGGGATTCTAGAGACCCGCGCGCTTATGGCATTCCTTCCAAGGATCGCGCAGGCCGTCCTGGGCGAACCGCTTGCCCTGCCCAACATCGCCACATGGTGGTGCGGTCAGCCGACCGAACGGGAATTCGTCAAGGAAAACGCCGACACCATGTTCATCGGCGAGGCGCTGAGCCGCGCGCTGCCCTTCGACATCGGCAGCGCCTCTGCCGTTGGGGGAACCCTGCGCGGCCAGCAGGACCAGAAGCTATCCGACTGGATCGACGCCAATTCCGCCGGGCTGGTAGGGCAAGAGGCCGTCACACTCTCGACCACTCCGGCCTGGGACGGGCACCGGCTCTTGCCACGCCCGATGACGGTGCGCGTCTTTGCTGCGCGGACACCAAAGGGTTGGACCTTTCTTCCGGGGGGCTATGCCCGCATCGGACGCAGTGACGACGCCACGGCGCTTTCGATGCAACGGGGCGGCTCTGTCGCCGACGTCTGGGTCATGCATGATGGACCTGCGCCGGCCGACACGCTTTTTGAGGCCGGCAGCTTTCGCCGCCCTGACACCGGCGGCCTGCCCTCACGCACCGCCGACAACCTTTTCTGGCTGGGCCGTTACGTAGAGCGCACCGAAGGCGCCATCCGCCTCTTGCGCGCCTACCACCTGCGCCTCGCCGAAGTCGGCGAGGCACGCGACCCGCGCATCAAGCAGATTTCGGACCTGATGGCGCCACTTCCGCTGGACGTCGCGCTACCGCTGCGAGACGGACTGCAACCCGCGCTCGACGCTGCGCGCCAATGCGCGGGCAAGGTGCGCGACCGGTTCTCTGTCGATGGGTGGGCCGCGCTGGCCGACCTGACGCAAAGCCTGGAAGACCTGTCCGGCACGCTTGACCCGGGCGACGACAGCGCCCGCGCCCTTGGAGTCCTCCTGCGCAAGATCTCGGGCTTCAGCGGGCTGGTGCACGAAAACATGCACCGCACTTCGGGCTGGCGCTTTCTGACCTTCGGCCGGGCGCTGGAACGGGCGGACCGCGCCGCGTCGGTGCTGGCGGCCTTTGCCAGCACCGACGGCGCCGCCGGGCTGCTTGATATCGCGCTGGAATATGGCGACAACCGCGTCACTCATCAGCGCCGTTACCGCATTGATCCCACGCGGGATACGGTGATGGACCTGCTGGCGCTCGACACCAACAACCCGCGCTCCATCGTCTTTCAGATCACAGCCATGCGGCGTATCGCCGAGGACCTTCCCAAAGCACGGGTCCAAGGGCGGGTATCGCCGGTGTTGCGGGCCCTGCTCTTGCTCGAGTCCGGACTGGTGGTCGCCGATCCGGCAGAGATCACGGCCGAACGGCTGGCAGGCATCCGGACGGGCGTCGCCGACATCTCGGGCGACCTTGTCGCGGCCTATCTGGTCTAGGGGGACGGGCCATGCGCTATGACATCCGCTTGACCCTTGGGTGCAGCTACGGCGCGATGTCCGATCATGCGCGCATGGTGGCGCGCATTCTTCCCTCCAGCGTTCCGGGGCGGCAAACCGTGCTGTCGCGCCTGCTCAGCGTGTATCCCGGCCCCAGCGAATGCCGCCACACAACGGATTTCTTCGGGAACACCATGACAGTTCTGGCGTTCCATTCCCCCATCGACCAAGTCGAACTGACGCTGTCCGCCAGCGCAGAACGTCTGGCCACACCGCCCGGGCTTGACCTGTCGCCGGACCTGTCCGGACTTGCCGTCGAGGTTGCGGCCCACAGGTCCCTTGGACCGCTGGCGCCGCTTCACTACCTTGGCGCCTCGCCCCGCATCCCGCCTGAACCGACGATCGCAAGCTTTGCCCGCGATCTGACCGGCAATGGCATGACGACTCTCCAGACAGTGACGGCTGTGGGCGAGGCATTGCACCGGGAAATGCGGTTCGAGGCCGGTGCGACAGACGTGGACACGCCGCCAGCCGAAGCCTTCGGGAACCGCCACGGCGTGTGCCAGGACTTCGCCCAGGTGATGATATCGGCGCTGCGCAGCCTCGGCATCCCGGCCGGCTATGTTTCGGGCTTCCTGCGCACCGTTCCGCCGCCGGGCCAGACGCGCCTGGAAGGGGCAGACGCCATGCACGCCTGGGTTTCCGCCTGGTGCGGGGCCGAGCTTGGCTGGATCGAATATGATCCCACAAACGCCTGCATCGTCGGTTTGGATCACATCGTGGTAGCGTATGGCCGCGACTATTCCGATGTGTCACCCGTGAAAGGGGCATTGCGGACCTCTGGCGGGCAGAACTGTCATCATACGGTGGATGTCACACCGCTTTGACCCGTGCCAAGACCGCTATCCGGTTTCCGGCAGCGAGAGCGTACATTCCCGCAGCCAGGCGACGAACCCCTTGGGGTTCCCGGCCCACTGGGCCAGTTCCTCGCGCCCGATGGGATGTCCAACGATGGGGCGCTGCGGCTTGTTCAGGGCATGGCGCACTTCGTAGAGCAGCAGACCCTGACGGACAGTGGCCGAAAGGCGGCTGGCGATCTGATAGGCACGGCTGTTCTGTCCAGGGAAACGAACCGGCAGGACCGTTGCGCCAGACCGAAAGATCATCTTGGCGGTAAATGCGTTCCAGTCTTTCTCGACCGCGGGGCCGAACATCCGCTCGGCCGAAGCGACGACACCGGACGGGAACAGCGCGATCGTCCCACCACCGGCCAGATGCTCCATCGCTCGGCGACGCATTTCGAGGTTCTTTTCCTGCGCGTCGGGGTCGTGCATGAACGGGACCGGGATCATGAACTCATCGATCTCGCCCACCCCGGTCAGAAGCGAGCGCGTGAGGATCTTGTAGTCCGTTCGCACCCGTCCGATCAGTTCCGCAAGCACCATTCCATCGACCAGTCCGTGAGGGTGGTTGGCAGTCACGACAAGCGGACCTTCGCGGGGGATGCGCGCGATCTGTTCCTGGGGCGTCGCAAGGTCGATGCCCATCACGTCCAGCGCCTGTGCCCAGAACGGCTGGCCATGGGGAACCCCCTTCGCCTCGAACTTGCGGATCAGCCGCAAGAGATGCAGCCGCGCCGTGGCCAGTTCTATCGCCTGGATGATTTTCTGCTGTACAGGGTGGGTAAAGGTGGTGGCATAGGACAATCGCCGCCGATCATAGGGCTGATCGGTCAGGGTCGCGCCGTCGCCCTGCCCCAGAAGCTGACGGGTCTCTCGCGGCGCGCCATCTGCGGTCCCCGCACCTTGCCGCCTGCGGCGCCCAGTCACCCGCCGTCTCCGCGGGTCCGCGGGTCGGCACCGAGCGCCGCCCCCTGCCCGACCCCGGAATGCCGACGAATGCCCAAACCCGCTCTCACCTGAGGATATAGACCGAACAGGGCGCTCGGCGCGCGACGCGTGCCGCCGTGGACCCAAGGAAATAGTCCTGCGCGCTTGGGCTGTGCGACGCGACAACGATCAGGTCGACATCCTTGGCTTTCGCGAACTCTGCGATCCGCACCCCCGGTTTTCCGGTGACCACCGCCGTGTCGATATCTTCCGCCCCGTCTGCGATGGCATCAAGCCGAGAGCGTACCTTGTCCGACAGGTGGTTCGCCGACTTCACGGTCACGAATTCGGCCACAAAGCCCGGCACATCCTCCAGCACGGTCAGCAGCGTGATGCGGCCGCCGTCGGCCAGAAGCTTGCGCGCCACCTCGATCTTGCGCGGGGCCAGCCCTTCGTGATCCAGCGCCACGGGTATGAGTATATGGGTATGCACTGTCCTGGTTCTCCTTCTCGCATTATGGCGAGGCGATTCCGAAAGCCACAAGACCGATCCCGACGAAGAGCGCCAGAAAGACGGTTTCGGCAACAATCAGCCCCACCGCCGGCAATCCAACATCGAGGATATTCTTGGGCACAGTCTTCAACCCGACCGAGGCGATGGCCGCCAGCAGCAGCCAGCGCGAGGCATCGGTGGCCATGACGGTTACAAACTCGGGCAGAAGTCCCGCCAGTTGCAGCGCTGCGAGCACAATGAAGCCTGCCACGAACGCCGGTATCAGTGGTGGCCGGCGCCCCTCGGTCGCAGCAGGCTGCGCAAGCATCCGGATCGCCAGCGCGGCGCAAAGGACCACGGGCGCAAGCATCAACACGCGCAGAAGCTTCACGAAGGTGGCGATGTCCCCGGTTTCCTCTGACACCGAATAGCCCGCACCGACCACCTGTGCCACATCGTGCACAGTTGCACCGATGAAGATGCCGTTCGTTCGGTCATCGAACCCGATCGCGGCACCCAGCACGGGGTAGACGATCATCGCCAGCGTCGACAGCAGCGTCACGCCGACCACGGTAAAGATCAACCGCTCTTCCGAGCGCTCGTCGCGGGGCAGGATTGCGGCGATGGCCATCGCGGCGGACGCGCCACAGATCGCCACCGCTCCCGCGGACAAGAAGGCAAACCGATAGCGAAACCCGAAGAGCCGAGAGGCGCCGAGGCCAAAGGCAATGGTCGCCAATACACCTGACACGACAAGTGTAACGGTCTGCCAACCAAGCTGTTCCAGGATGTCGGCACCGATCCGCACACCCAGAAGCGCCACGCCGAGCCGCAGCAACTGGCGAGAGCCAAAGTCGATGCCGGGACGGCTGCGCCGCTCGCTGGCCAGAAAGTTCAGCGCGATACCGAACAACAGCGCAAGCAGCATTGCCGGCGCGCCATAGTGGTCGGCCACGAAACGGCTGGCCAGCGCGATCAGACCCGCGATGAGAAGCCCCGGGAGCAGCGGCACCGCAACCGCGCCCCAGCCTCTTTGAAAAAACCGGGTGACAAGCGGCTCGCCGCTGGCGGTCAAGGCACCTCTCCCAATTGGCGAGCGAGGTCGAGATAGTGACGCGGCACCGCAATGCCCTCTGACTCGGCGCGCTTGATCGCCGCAGCTCGCCGGGTGCCCGGAAGACGCGCGCCCTCCAGCGCCGCGATGCCTGCCAGCACAGGTTCCAGCCGATCGACAAAGGCCAGCGTGTCAGCCGGTTTCAGCGCCATCAGGAATTGACCGGCGTTGGGGGGCGGTCCGTCAGCCGTGAAGAAGGACGTCACAGAGGTGCTTGGGCTGGCCCCCGGCAGCACGGCGGCCAGGATTTCCACCATCAGTGCAAGCGCCGTGCCCTTGGCCTCGCCTATCGGCACCATCGACCCGGCAAGGGCCGCCTCGGGGTCCGTTGTCGGGTTACCTTCGGGGTCAAGCGCCCAGCCAAGGGGAATTGGCTGGCCCGACTTGCGCGCATGCATGACCTTGCCCCGCGCCACCTTCGACAGTGAAAGGTCGATGACAAGCGGCGGGCCGTCACGGCGCGGCGCGGCAAAAGCAATGGGGTTGGTGCCAAAAACCGGCACATTCGATCCCCACGGCGCGATGGCCGCCGGGGCGTTGGCCATCATCAGGCCGATCTGTCCGACCCGCGCGATACGTTCCACCTGAACCGACAGGGCACCGCAATGGTGCGACCGCGCCACGGCAATCGTCGCGCACCCGAAACGGTCGGCGGCCTCTGTACCACGCGCAATGGCGAGGTCGAGTGCCGGATAGGCAAGTCCGTGCCCGGCGTCGATCACCAGCGCTGCGGTTCCCTCGCCAACACAACTGGGCACGGCACCACCAGCGATCTTTCCGGACCGCAGTTGCGCCACATAGTCGGCCAGTCTTGAGAACCCGTGACCCACCTGACCTTCTGCCTCTGCGGCGACAAGCGCCTTCGCGGTAGACAGAGCCGCGACGCTGGACGCGCCAGAGCGCTCCAGCACAGCCTCAATCAACGCCTCGGCAGCCTGGATGGAAAGGGTTTCAGTCTCTTGTGTCATTGCTACTGGCCAGGTTTCGGGGCGGCCCGAGGGCCGCCCGCAAAGGTCACGCGCTGCGGTAGAGCTTGGTCATCGAGAATTCCCGATGGCCCAGCGCCTCTGCCGCGGTGTTGCGGCCATTGGCGGTGCGCACGATCATCTCGATCAGGGCATCGCCCGCCTCGTCGATGGTCATCTCGCGGCGCAGGATGCCAGATACGTCCACATCCACGTGTTCGCCCATCGTACGCACGGTGCGCGGGTTCGCGGTGATCTTGATGACCGGCACGATGGGGTTGCCCACCACGTTGCCCTGCCCCGTGGGGAAGGTATGGATCACCGCCCCGCCGGCGGCCATCAGTGTCACGCATTCCGCCGCCGCCGAAGAACTATCCATGAAATACAGACCGTTGCCCGCACTCGGCATTTCCGCCGGCTCCAGGATGTCGATGTACTGTGACGTGCGGCCGATCTTTTCAAGGTTGCCCAGCGCCTTCTCCTCGATGGTGGTAAGACCGCCCTCGATGTTGCCCTTGGTGGGCTGGCTGTCGCTCAGGTCGTCTGTCTGGTGCGCAAAGATCACATCGTCCTGGTAGGCCTTCCACATCTTGTACCAGCGCTCTCCGACCTCTTCGTTGATCGCACGCTTCTGGCAGATATGCTCGGCGCCCGTGATCTCGGACGTTTCACCAAAGAACCCGGTGATCCCCTCGGGCAGCAGCTTGTCGTACATGTTGCCGACGGTCGGGCAGGATCCAAGGCCCGTGGTAGTGTCGCTTTCGCCGCATTTGGTCGAAACCCACAATTCCGAGACAGAGCATTCCTCGCGCTGCAACTCGGTCGCCCAATGGACGTACTCTTTCGCCGCCCAGGACGCGGCGCGAATGGTCTCGAAATCGCCTTTCTGCTCGATAGAGAATTCTGCCACCGGCTTGCCGGTGGCGCGAATGCCGTCGGCGATACGCTTGGTCCAGCCCGGCTCGATCCCGATCACCACGACGGCGGCAACGTTCGGGTTTGCCCCCGTGCCGATCATCGTGCGGAAGTGAAGCTCCAGGTCCTCACCGAACTGAAGGCGGCCATAGGCATGTGGGATCGCCATCGTGCCCTTGACGTTGTTGGCCACCGCCTCGCAGGCAGCATTCGATATGTCGTCGACCGGCAGGATCACGACGTGGTTTCGCACCCCGACGCGGCCATTCTCGCGACGGTATGCCTTTACAGTCATGTTCGAGTATTTCGATGCCATCTTGTTGGCTCCTTACCAGCGCTTGGTCTTGACGTTGTGGGTGTGGACGTGTTCGCCCTTGGGGATGTCGGCGATCACCTTGCCGATGTCCTCACCATACTTGATCGCGGTGTCTCCCGCTTTCAGGTCCTTCAGCGCGATCTTGTGGCCGATCGGCACATCGGCGCCGGACGTAAGGCGAAAGGTCGAGTTGTCATGGGTGACGCAGCACAGCATGTCGGTGCCGGCCGTCAGCCCCTCGACTACGACGACGCCAACGTTGTCGGCGTGTTCGTGGACAAGAAGATGGGGGATGTCTGCCATGTTCGGGGTCTCCTCAGGCGTCAGGTTTCAGAATGATCTTGGGCGCGGCCACGCGACCGGAACGGATGTCGGCAAAGGCTGCGGCACCCTCGGCAAGCGCGCGCGTCTCGGTCCAGTCAAGCGGGCCAAGCCGACCCTCGAACAGTGCCGAAGCGGTATCGCGGAAATCCTGCGCCGTATAGGTATAGGTGCCGATGAAGGTGATCTCCTGCAACGTCATGCGTCGCACGTCGAGTCCACCGGTGTCCTCGCCAAGCCCGATATGTACGATCACGCCGCCCGGCGTGGTCAGTGCCGAGGCGGCCGCGCGCGTGCCGGCGTATCCCACCGCGTCCACGATCAGCGGCGCGCCGGCCTCTGCCGCTGCCACTGCCTTGACGCCGCAGCGTTCGTTCAGAAAGGCGCGGCGGGCCTCGTTCGGTTCGGCCACCGTCACATTTGCGCAGCCCATTGCACGCAAGGCCAGCGCTGCGGCCAAACCGATCGCGCCGCCGCCGATGACAAGGGCACCGGCGTCCTCGCCCGGGTGCAGCGCTGCCAGACCAAGCCGTGCGGCATGCCAGCTGACCGCCAGTGGCTCCGCAAGGGCGGCCTTGCCAAGCGACACTGCCTCGGGAACGGTGATCAGGTTTCGCGGGGGCATCGCCAGAAACTGGGCAAAGGCCCCTTCCCGCGGCGGCATCGAGATGATCTGCCGGTCTGGGCACAGATTCTCGCGCTCTGAACGGCAGGCCGGGCACAAGCCGCAAGTCACCAGCGGATTGACGGTGACACGTTCTCCGGTCCGGGGGCCCGCGACAATGGTCCCCGCAGCCTCGTGCCCCAGGATCAGCGGCGCGGGGCGCCGGTCATCATGGCCGAGGTAGGCGTGCATGTCAGATCCGCAGATGCCGACTGCCTCGACACGGACAAGCGCTTCGCCCTCCCGTGGCGTGGCATCCGGCACATCGCGGAATCCAAGCGTCTCGGGCGCGTCATAGACCAAGGCCTTCATTTTGCAGTGAACCCCCCATCAAGCATGAGAACCTGCCCGGTGACATACCGTGACGCTTCTGAACACAGAAACAGCAGCGGTCCGTCCAGATCCTCCGGTTCGCCATTTCGGCCAATGCAGGTCTGCGCAGCGTTGCGCGCCGCCCGAGCCGGGTCATTGAACACCGCCGCGGTCAGTTCGGTGCGAAAGAACCCCGGCGCAAGGGCGTTCGCGGTGATCCCCGCGTCCGACCACGCCTCGGCCATCGCGCGGGTCAACTGCGCCACGCCTCCTTTGGAGGCACCATAGGCAATACCGCCGGGAAACGCACGAAACGACTGCAAAGAGGCGAAATTCACGATCCGCCCCCAGCGCTTGCGCTTCATCTCTGGCGCGAACCGCTGACTCAGGAAGAACGGTGCAGACAGGTTGATGGCCAGTGTTGCGTCCCAGCCCTCGGGCGTGACCTCGTCCGCAACTTCACGAGTGTTCAGCCCCGCCGCGTGGACAAGGATGTCCGGCGCGCCGAAAGGCGCCGCTATGCGCGCCGCCAGACCGTCGAACCCGGCCCTGTCCGCCAGATCGCCGGGCACCGCGGCCGCCGACGCGCCGCCAATGTCGCGCCATGCCTCCAGCGCCTCGGTACGACGGGCAACGCCCACGACCCGCGCGCCCGCGCGCAATAGGATCTCGGCCGCGTGGCGTCCCAGTCCAGAGCTTGCCCCGGTAACGCAGGCCACACGGTCCTCGACGCTGAAAAGATCGGGCAGACCCGGGGCGTCAGTCATCTGCGGAAAGGTCGAAGTTCTCTAGCGGGAAGTACTTTTTCAACCGGATGTCAGCGGTGCGCGCGTGCCCTTCCATGCCTTCCAGCCGGGCAATGCGCGCCGTGGCCTCGGCTACGGGCCGCACGCCTTCGCGCGTGGCCCGCTGCCACGTCACGATCTTCATGTACTTGTGCACGCTCAGCCCGCCCGTGTAGCTGGCCGCACCAGAGGTCGGCAGCACGTGGTTCGTGCCAGACGCCTTGTCACCGAAGGCAACCGTGGTCTCCTCGCCCAGAAACAGCGAGCCATAGCAGCCCAGCCGCGACAGCCACCAGTCAAGGTCCTCGGCCTGAACCGTCAGGTGTTCGGGCGCATAGTCGTCAGAAGTCGCCGCCATCTCCTCGCGGTCGGCGCAAAGGATCACCTCTGCATAGTCGCGCCATGCGGCGGCGGCGTTGTCGCGGTTCACCTCTGGCAGGTCGTCGATCAGAAGGGGCACCAGACGCATCACCTCTTCGGCCAGCGTGCGGTCGTCCGTCACCAGCCAGACCGGAGAGTTGTAGCCATGTTCTGCCTGCCCGACGAGATCGGTCGCCACAATCATGGGGTCGGCCTTGCCATCGGCAAGGATCAGGCTGTCGGTAGGGCCGGCGATCATGTCGATCCCCACGCGCCCGAACAGCATCCGCTTGGCCTCGGCGACGAACTGGTTGCCCGGCCCCACAAGGATGTTGGCCCGGGGCAACCCGAACAGACCAAATGTCATGGCCGCCACGCCCTGCACGCCACCCATCGCCAGGATCCTGTCCGCGCCGCAGACATGGGCGGCATAGATGATGGCCGGCGCAATTCCCACGTCCGGGCGGGGCGGCGAACACGCGACAATGTGCTTGCAGCCCGCGACCTTGGCCGTGGTGACAGTCATGATCGCGCTGGCGATGTGGCTATAGCGGCCGCCTGGCACGTAGCATCCGGCGGCATCCACCGGGATGGCCTTTTGCCCCGCAATCAGGCCCGGCACCACCTCGACCTCGAAATCCCCGACGGTCGCAAGCTGTGCTTCGGCGAACTTCTTCACGTTGGCATGGGCAAAGTCGATGTCCCGGCGCAGTTTTTCGGGCACCATCGCAGCGGCGGCCGCGATGGCGTCCTCCGACAACACGATCTCGCCTTCGTATCGGTCGAACCGGGCCGCGTATTCCAGCGCTTTGGCATCGCCGCCGGCCTCGATGTCGTCGAGGATCTCGCGCACGACCTTCTTGGTCTCCGACGCGTCGCTCTTCGAGGTCAGGGTGGCTTTCTTGAGGTACTCTCTCGGCATGTATCGGACCTACTTGTAGATGTCAGGCAGAAGGACGGTCGAAATCGAGGGGACGTAGGCAATGCACAATGTCACCACGAGCATGAAAAAGACGAACGGAATTGCGCGGTAGGCGATCTTGAGGATCGACTCCCCGGTGATACCCGCCACGACGAAAAGGTTCAGCCCCAATGGTGGCGTGATGAAACCCACCCCCAGCGCGGTTATCATCATGATGCAGAACTGGATCTCGTTCATGCCGATATCGTCCGCCAACGGCTTCAGGATCGGCGCGAGGATCACGATGTTCGGCGTCGTCTCCATCACGCAACCGGCCGCGATCAGGATGCCGACCATCAAGAGGATCAGCACCATTGGCTCGTCGCTGACCGACGTCGCAGCAGCGACGAACCCCTGGGGAACGCCGATTATGGCCAGCGCTTCGGCCAGGGGGGCCGAAAAGGCGATGATCGGCAGAATCACACCGTTCACCTTGGCCGAACTCACCAGCATCGAGGGAAAGTCGCTCAGCCGCAGGGTGCCAAGGAGGAATCCCATGATGATGGTCACGACGACGGCGGTCGCGCCCGCCTCGGTCGGCGTCAACCGGCCCGAGAAAATGCCGTAGAAGATGATCCCCGGCACAAGGAACGCATACCAGCCGGATTTCAGGGCGGCGCCCAGCCGGGTGAAATACTCGGCCATGCCGACGTTTCCGCCACCTTCCCAGCCATTGAGACGGTTCATGATGATGTTGGTGGCCAGGATAGACACCAGGATCGCCAATCCGGGGATCACGGCAGCCAGAAACAGGGTGGAGGCTGAAATGCCCAGAACAAGGCCGATGATGATGTAAGCGATGGACGGCGGGATAAGGATTCCGGTGCAGGCGCCCGCGGCGACCAACGCACACGCGTAGGGGCGCGGGTAGCCCGACTCGACCAGCCGGTCGATCGTCATGCGCCCGACGGCTGCTGCGCCCGCCGCGTCCGATCCCGAGATCGCCGCGAACATCCCGCAAACAAGCACCGTGGCAGACCCGAAGCCACCTTTTGCGAATTGCGTCAGCGCCTCGGCCACGTCGAGAAACTTCCGGCTCAGTCCCGTGCGCACCAGCACGTCACCCGTCAGGATGAAAAGCGGCACGGCGGTCAGCGCGAAGAAGTCGATGCCAGAGAAGAGTTTCTCTCCGACCAGCCCCAGCGGAAGCGCGCCAGACCAAAGCAGCATGACGATCGCCGCTGCGCCGATTGCGGCCCAGACTGGAACAGCCACCGCCACAAGGAACACGAAAAGGATCACCGACCCGTAGAAATCCCACCCGAGGATCACGGTCTGATCGAGTTGATTCCAAAGCATCTGCCGATCTCCTCAGTCGAACAGCTTGTCGCCTTCGTAGACGGGTCGTCCCGCACGAAGGTCCGCGACATCGCGCAGAATGGATTGGACAAGGCGCAAGAGCACCAGAGCGAAGCCGACCGGCACCGCCATCAGGAACCAGACGCGGCTGATCCGAAGGCCATCGGTGACCGATCCGAATTTCGCAGCAACGTGCACGGTTTCAAGCGAGTGGTAGAGTGCCACCAGCGCCACGGCGACCATAACGAGGTCGCCGAAGAGATAAAGCAGCGCCTTTGCGCGGGGTCCGACATAGTGCATCAGAACATCTATGCGGATATGGCCCCGCTCGCGCACCGCCGCCGCGGCCCCGATCCACGCGAGGTAGATGAACGAATAGCGCACGATCTCTTCGCCCCAGATCGACGAATAGCTCAGCAACTCCCGTCGCAGGACCTCGATGAACATGGTGGCGACAAGCATCACATAGAATACCAGAAGCGCCCATCGCTCGGCGTTCCGGTTCAGGTTGTTCAGGATCTGCGACATGGAGATCTCCCGTGTGCCGGCGCGGCATCAGCCGACGGCCCGGCATGCGGCAAGGGAATGTATGGGTCTGATGTCCGGGGCGGGGTGGTCCCTGCCCCGGACCGCGCAGGATCAGGCGTCGTGCACGTAGTAGCGGCCCATGGTGCCCGCCGCTTCTTCAAGCTTGGCGAACACATCCATCGAACCGGCAAGCTCGACCTTGAACTCATCCCATTCAGAGCGCTGATAGCCGCCTGCGGCCTGCCATTCGCCAAGCTGATCCGCGGTCAGCGAATGGAACTCGACGCCGGACTTGACCAGTTCAGCCATTGCGTAGGCCCGTGCCGAGGGCACTTTCGCAAGGTTCTGGTGAGCGGTCAGTTCACCGGCGAACTCGATGCCTTCCTGCACGTCGCCGGGCAGCGAGTTGAACCATTCAAGGTTCATCGAATAGACCTGACTATCCGGCACCGCCTGGGTGAACGTCACATGGCTGAGGATGTCTTTGAAGCCGAACACGAACAGAGCGCCCACGGACGGGTCAAGCGCGTCGGCCACACCCTGCTTGATCGCCGACGGTGTTTCGCCCCAGGCCACCGGGGTCGGGTTGGCGCCGACCATGCGGTAATACTGTTGCAGCATCTTGGATCCGGGAACGCGGAACTTGATACCGGACATGTCGGCCGGCGTGATGACCGCGTCGCCGCCCTTGCGCACCGCAACGACCCGCGGGTCGATGTTGATGTAGAACAACGCCTTGAAACCGGCCGCTTCGATCTTTGGATGCACCTCTGACTTCCACGCATCCGAGGTCACGAGGTTGGTGAAGCGCTGGTTGGAACCGCAGAAGTACGGCATGTTGATGAGATCTGCCGCGCTTGCGAAAGGCGCGAAGTTCGAAAGCGAGTGCTGCGCGCACTGGATCGTGCCGGCCTGCACTGCCTGCACCAGCGCACCGCCGGCGCCCAGTTGGCCGCCCGGGGCAAGCTTGACATATACCTTGCCGTTCGTGGCGTTCTGGATGTTCTCTTTCAGATCAAGCTGCATGATCGGATAGCTGCGCGAAGCGCCCAGCACATAGGCCGTGGCCAGCGTCATGGTGTACTCGGCCGCTTCTTCCCGCTCGCGCTCTTCGCGGGCGGTCTGCGCAGTGGCCTCGCTCGACCAAAGCAAGCCGCCAGCCCCGGCGACCATCGCCGCGGTAAAACCGCCTGCCCCGGTCAGCTTCAGGAAATTGCGGCGCTCTTGCGAGATCCGCTCCATCTTGTCACGAGCCATTTTTTCCTCCCTTTGGTTCGTTCATGTCGTTTTCGTTGGATTTGGCGGCCGCCTCGCGCTGCAAGATCAACACGACAAAGGCGAGCGAGGCGGCAAAAAGCACCAGCATCTCGCGCACGTCGTCCAGAAATTGCGTGCCGCCGAAGGCACCGATCACCACGTTTCCGATGAATATGGCGAACAGGACCGCGCCCACGACCGCAAACATGGCAAGCCTCCCACTGCCGATTCCCGGTGACTGTAAGCGCTTACATATCCCTATGCAAGCGCTTACATGGGTATTGATCGCAGCAGGCAAGCGTATAGGCTTGGCCAAAGGACTGTTCTGAAGGTCATTTCGATGAAACCGGTGGTCACCCGGATGCACGCGACAGAGCCCGACCCGGGCTCACCCACACTGGCGGACGTTGCACAGCTTTCCGGCGTGTCCACCGCCACCGTTTCGCGTTGCCTGAACACACCTGCGCGCGTGTCCGAGGACACCCGGCGGCGTGTCCTCGACGCAGTGCGTCAGCTTGGGTACGCGCCCAACTTCGGCGCACGCGCGCTGGCCTCTCGCCGGACCGACACGTTTGGCGCTATCATCCCCACGATGGAAGCCGCCATCTTCGCCCGCGGGCTACAGGCATTTCAGGACGAACTTGGTCGGCAGGGGATCACCTTGCTGGTGGCCTCATCCTCCTACAGCCCCGAACTGGAAGAGGAACAGATCCGCGCGCTCGTCGCACGCGGGGCGGACGCGCTCTTGCTTATCGGTCACGACCGGACACCCGAAAGCTACGCTTTTCTTGCAAAGCAGCGAACGCCGCACGTCCTTGCATGGACCTATGACGCCTCGCGAGAGTTCCAGTCGATCGGATTCGACAATCGCCGGGCAATGTCGTCCCTAGCCGATAGGGTTCTTCACCTCGGCCACCGCAACATCGGGCTGATCTCTGCCCCCCGGGCAGGCAATGACAGGGCGCGCCAGCGATGCGAGGGCGTCAAGGCCGCACTCGACGCCCGCGGACTGTCCGCAGAACACTTGAAGGTGATCGAGACACCCTATTCCATCGCCAACGGTGCCGCCGCGTTCGAAGAACTGATGTCGCAAGGCCGTCGTCCCAGCGTCGTCATGTGCGGCAATGACGTGCTGGCGGCCGGTGCGCTGTCCAGAGCACGCACGATGGGCATACGTGTTCCCGATGACGTCTCGATCACCGGGTTTGACGACATCGATATCGCCGAGATTGTCACCCCTGCCCTGACCACCGTTCACGTGCCCCACCGGGCCATGGGCCGGGGTGCCGCCAGAATGCTGATTGCCATGCGCAACGGTGAAGACCCGGGACCCAGCGTCGAACTGAAGGCGACCATCGCCAACAGGGAATCGCTTGGCCACGCCCCTTGGTTCGGGTGACGCCTGCCGGGTGCCCGCGTCCGCGCCGGAAACAAGGCGCAACGGTGGGAATTTCCATCTAGCTTCGCAGAATGCCCGCCAAGGAGATCATGATGCCGCACCTCCCCAACGCCCCGACCATCGAGAAAGGCGTCGGCACGTCATCGCCCTTTGACCTTGTCGTGATCGGTGCCGGGATCGCCGGGCTGAACGCACTGTATGCCGCGACGAACTATTTGCCCGCCGGGGGCCGCGTCCTGCTGATCGACGAAAAACCAGTCGCTGGCGGCATGTGGAACACGGCATATGATTATGTCCGCCTGCACCAGCCGCACCCGATGTTCACCGTCGGCGACATGAAGTGGAACTGGACAAAGCCACGCGACTATCTCGCGCAACGTGACGAGGTGCGCGATCATCTGGGCGCCGCGCTTGCGCCGGTATCACAGAAGGTACAGCTTGAAACCGCATTCGGCCACCGGGCAAGCCTGTGCGAAGAGATCGATACCCCCGACGGACCCCGCGCTCGGGTCGAGTATCACCCGGTGGATGACACGGACGCAAAGACGATTGTGCTTGCGCGGCGCGCGATCCACGCCGCAGGTCTGAACTACCGCGTTGCAGATCCTCTTCCCCTCGGTTCTGCCAATGTGGTTTCGGTCATACCTCAAGACCTCTTGGCCACGCTGGACGCCCATCCCGGGGCACCGGTCTACGTGGTCGGCGGCGGCAAGACGGGCATGGACTCGATCCTCGCCACACTCTCGCGCGACCCGGGACGGAGCGTGACGCTCCTCAAGGGCGGCGGCACGAACTTTCTCAACCGCACCCGCTACCTCCCGACCGGGCTGTCGCGCTGGACCTCGGGAGATCTGGTCTCACGCGTCTTTCGGGACCTTGCGATACACTTCGACGGTGAGAACGAGGCAAGCCTTATCGACCATTTCCGCCGCACACATGCTACCGATCCCGACACTGCGAACGCGGTATTCCTGTACGGCCTGCAATCCGAGGAAGAGCACGCGCGCATTGCCGATGGCCTTGAGACGCAGTACGCGGACTACCTCGACCGGGTCGAGGACGGCCCCGACGGCCCGGTGATGACGTTGCGCAGCGGGGCAACCTCTCCGGTCCCGCCCGGCAGCATCTTTGTCAATTGCACGGGCAGCTTCTTCAGAACGCCGGAGATGGCACAGGCTCTTCCCGGACTATCGGCAAGGGACACGATCTTGTCACTGAATGCCCGTGACGGGTTCCATTTCCTCACCAGTGTCGCGGGCTTCTTCACCACCCATCTTCTCTATCGCGGCGAACTGCGCGGCCGGGGCTTTTACTTCCTCGATCACGAGGCGCTCTTCCGCAAGAACCGCAACGCATGGATCGGGGCCTCGTCAGCCCAGGCCTACTTGAACCAGGTCATCGCCGTGCAGACCTTGCCGCTCAGCCTGCTCGACGCCTGCGGTCTGGACCTCGACAGGTGGTATCCACTGCCACGGCGCATGGCGGGATTGGTCCGGATGAAGGCGACTGCCAGCCGCGACATCGCGCATTGCAGGAAGGTGCTCGACCGTGTTGCCGATCGTTTCGGCGTGACCTGCACGGCGCTGACATAGGCTCGCCCGGGTCAACCCAGAACGGAGAAGCTCGATTCAGCGTTGACAGGACGTCTGCGCGAATAGAACCCCGCGTTCACGTCGCGCCCGGTATAGGGCAGACGGAATGTCATGGGATGGCTATCGTGGTCTCCGCCCGCTTCGCAATGGCCGACAAGTGCAGCCATCAGCTTTCCGGCGATCGGGGCGTTCTTGTACTGGTTGCCGCTGGTGCCGCAGGCCATGTAGAATCCCGGCAGACTGGACTTGTCGTAGATCGGGATCCAGTCTGTAGATGCATCGTAGAGATCAACGACACCCCGCGCACGCCCCGGAATGCCCAACGAAGGCACACGCTGGCCAAAGCGCTGCGCCTGCAAGGTCCACTGGTCGGTGAAATCGCGATCATAGTCCATGTCGTCCTCGACCCAGTGATGCGGGTCGCACGCCGGGTCCTCGCTTCCTATCAGGATGTGGTTGCCATGCTCGGGACGGCAGTAACAGGCGATATCGCTGTCCGACACGATCATGCCGTCGGCCTCGAAGTCGAACCCCGGAGGCGCGGGCACGTGAACCACTTCTTGCCGCAGGGGCCTTGTGGCGATGGTCATGTCCTCGAGCACACCGGCCATTGCGTTTATCCGGGCAGAGGCCGGCCCCGCCACGTTGATGACGACCGGGGCCTCGATTGCTTCGCCGCTGGCCAACCGCACACCTGACACGCGGCCCCCCACCTGCAAGATCCCCGTCACCGTCTCACCCAACCGGAACCGCGCGCCGTGCGCCGCCGCTGCCATGGCGAGGTTTTGTGCCGACAGCGCGGGGTCTGTCACATAGCCGGCGTTGGGCCAAAGCACCGCCCCCGCCAAACGCCCGCCGTTCGGCTGGCCGAAGGCGGGGTCGTCCATCCGCCGGGCCGGGGCGAAGCTGTCCAGCGAGTAGATCGGCAGCCGACGCGCGATATCCTCGGGCGCCCAGTCTTCGAACGGACAGTTCAATTCTGCGCTGTTGACCTTGTGCCTTTCCAGGAACCCGTTGGCCCTTGTCTTCATCACAAGGCACCCCGCCTCGCGGAATTGCGCCAGCGGCGTCCCAGGTGGCAGGCCGAGGTAATCGGCCCAGTCCCGCCAGTAGTGATAGCCCTCCCATGCCATCGCCGTGCCATCCAGCGTGGAATAGTGCATCCTGACGATCGCACAGGACCCGGCAGTTGATCCGTGGCCCGCCTGCGTCTCTCTGTCGATTGTCAACGTCTTCCAACCGGCCTTGGCCAGCTCGAACGCGGTAGCGGCGCCGATCACGCCGGCCCCGATGATGATCGCGTCTGCGGAGTCTGTCATTGCGATTGGGCCTCCTTGGCGGACAGTGCATAGGCTGTGAAAGTCTCGATCTCCTGCGGTCGCGGCTGCTGGCCGGTGAAGCAGTACAGATACATCGGCACCATCGTCAGCCGGTGCTGGGTGGATTCCCCCAGATCGGCCAGATCGTAGCCCACCTGCATGAAGTACAGCACCCGCGCCCGGATCATTGCCTCTTCGCCAGCATAGCCGAAGCGCGTGAACATTCCCGTCAGTGCCGTCAGCCGCGCCGCGTCTGACGCATCCAGAAGCCGCCGCACATTCGCGTCCCGCCGCGCCCAGTCGCGCACTGCGAAGTCCAGCGGATTGTTGAACATCCGCTCATCCACGACACACCGAAAGACATTGCAGACAGCCTCGGTGACGGTGGCGGCCGGCGCCTCGGCCTGCGCAACGACAGCCGCCGTGTTTGTTTCCTGCCAATGCCGCAGCAAGGTCTCAAGAAGATCCCGCCGGCTCTTGAAGTACCAGTAGAAGCTGGACCGGGACACACCCAGCCGGGTCGCCAGTGTCAGCACCTTCACCTGCTCGACCCCGTCCGAAAGCAGCACGTCCAGCGCTGCGTTCAGCCAGTCATCGCGCGTGACCTTCACGTTGCCGGTCAGCGGTGCCTTGTCGGGATCGTCGCGGTGCAGGACCGGCGCGGGCGTCGTTCGTGTCATCAGCTTTCCGGCGGGGCGCCGCCTTCTGCCTTGCGCCGCGCGATGAAGGCCGCCAGCGCCTCGCGCCGGTCGCCATCGGTTGCAGGGCGCACGTCAGCCGCCAGTATGGACTTCCACACATCGGTCGCGCGGGAATTGGCGTCACGAGCACCCCGCTCGACCCATGTACCGAAATTGGCATAGTCGTGAACGATCGGTTCATAGAACTCCGTATCGTAACGCGCCATGGTCTGGCTGGTCGCAAAGAAGTGCCCCTGCGGAGCGACCTCGGCAATGGCGTTGTCGAGCCCGATCTCGTCCGCACCTGCCTGCGCACCGGCACACAACTCGGCGATCATGTTCAGGACCTCGGCGTCGGTGACCAGCTTTTCGTAGGACACCGTCAAGCCACCCTCCAGCCAGCCCGCCGCGTGGATGACCACGGTCGCGCCCGCCATCAGGCACCCCCAAAGCCCAAACTGGTTTTCGTTTGCCGCCTGAACATCGTTCAGGTTCGAAGCCGAACCGGCGGCAGAGCGCCACGGCAGGCCAATCATCCGCGCCAGTTGTCCGGCAGCCAGCGACGCCTGGAAATGCGACGGAGTGCCAAAGGCCGGCGCCCCGGATTTCATGTCCACGTTCGAGGTGAAGGTGCCGTAGCAGACCGGCGCGCCGGGTCGCACCAATTGCGTCAGCACGATCGCCGCCAGCGCTTCGGCGTGGCTCAGCGTCACCGCCCCCGCGACCGTGATCGGCGCCATCGCCCCCATCAGCGTGAAGGGCGTCACGATTGACAGCTGACCGTGGCGGGCGAAGTCGATCAACCCCTGCGCCATTGGTATATCCAGCGTCCGCGGGCTGTTGGTATTGATAATCGTGTAGCAATGAGGCGCGGCCGCAAACTCCAGATCGGTCAGTCCGCGAAAGTCGCGCACCATCTCGAAACTGTCCATCACCTGTGGTGTCCCACGCGAGAACACGAAGGGGAACTTGTCCGACAGCGTCAGCTGCGCCTCGGTCGTGAAATAGTGCCGTTCATGGGTCGGCACGTCCTGCGGCTCGACCTGGGGCGAGATCATGTGAAAGACGTCGAAATGCTGCGTCAGCTGAATGTATTCACGATAATCGCGGCCCGACCCCGGGCGGCGCCCCCTCTCCAGGTCGGTGGCATGTGGCGCCCCAGCGCCCGGCTGGAACACAAGGGTTCCAAGCTCCAGTGTCAGGTCGCGCTGCCGCGCCCCCGCGATGCACGCGATAGAGGACGGCGCACTGGCCACTGCCGCCTCGACCATGTCACGCCCGATCCGAACCATCCCGCTGGATTCGTCGACGCGCGCACCACCCTGCGCAAGGATCGTTCTCGCTTCGGGCAGCAGAACCCGCATCCCAAGTTCCTGCAATATACGCAGGGCGGTTTCGTGCATCTCGGCGACCTGATCGCCAGAGAACACCTCCATCGGTGGAAAGGGATTGCGCAACTGCCGGTAATTGGCCGTCCGGCGCGATGGCGGCGGCCCCTCTGGGCGGGGCCCACGCGTCCGCCTGCCCCGCCGTCCTGCACTGCTTTCCGCCACCCGGCTCAACCTCTCATCGCTCTGCCCGCCGGGTCATGCGGCGATGGCGCTATCACCCGGGCTGGCCGCGAAACGCCGACCACGTGCACGGCAAGCCCGGTGCCCTCGGCGGCGTGGGCCCTGTCCACAAGCGCCATGGCCAGCGACTTGCCGGTATAGTGCCCGTACCCGCCCGAGGTGACGAAACCCACAAGCTCTTCCCCCGCCCAGACCGGTTCGTAGCCGCTGGCATCTGCATCCGCAGCTTCGACCTCCAGCGTGACCAGAACCTTGGACGGGCCGTCGCCATCACGTTCGGCCAGCGCCGCCTCTCGTCCGATAAAATCGCCCTTGTCCCAGGCGATCCAGCGGTCCATGCCTGTCATCCCCGCCGTCCGGTCCTGCGTGAACTCCGCCGACCAGATGCCAAAGCTCTTCTCCAGCCGCGTCGACAGCATCGCATTGAATCCGCATTCACGGATGCCATGCGCTGCCCCAGCCTCCAGCAACAGGCGGCGCAGCGCGATGTGATCGCCATAGCGGCAGTTGATCTCGAACCCCATTTCGCCGGTCACCGACATGCGCGCCACATGCGCGCGCACCAGCCCGATGTCGGCCCGCCGGCACCCCATGAACGGCAGGTCCGACAGGTCGGTCTCGGCAACCGCTTCGATCACAGCGCGTGAGTTCGGACCAACCACGCCGAACCCGCAGATACTCTCGCCCAGATCGCGCACGGAAACGCCGTCCTCCAGATGGTCGTCGAACCAGCGCATATGCCACGTCCGCAGATAGTAGGATCCCATGATCCACCACGTTCCGTCGCCCCAGTTCAGCACGGTAAGGTCACCCTTCAACCGCCCGTTCGGCGCAAGCATCGGCGCCAGTCGTGCCCGCCCCGGCCCCGGCAGTTTCGAGGCCATTATCCTGTCAAGCCACGCCTCGGCTTTGGGACCGGTCACCTCGAAGCGCGAAAATCCGGTGATATCAAGAAGCCCGACCCCCTCTCGGATCGTCCGGCACTCCTCGGCAACGATGGGATGGGCATTTGACCGCTTCAGCGTCGGCGTCTCCTCGAACCCCTCGGGCGCAAAGTAGAGCGGCACCTCAAGGTCCCAGCTGACGCCCCACCGGCAGCCAGCCGCGGTCATCGCGTCATGCGCTGGCGCCATCTTCAACGGCCGCCCCGCCGGAAGCTGTTCGTTCGGGTAGGTCATCACGAAGCGGCGCGAATAGAACTGGCCGGTGGTCTCGCGGATATATCGCTTGTTCTCGGCGAACCTCCCGTAGCGCGCCACGTCCATCGACCAGGCGTCGGCCTCGGGCTCTCCATGGATCATCCACTCGGCCAGCGTCTTGCCCACGCCCCCGCCTTGAAGGAAACCCGCCATCACCGCGCAGGCCGACCAGTATCCGCGCTTGCCCGGCACCGGTCCCACCAACGGGTTGCCGTCTGGCGAAAAGGTGAAGGCGCCGTTCACCCAGGTCTTTATGCCAACATCCTGGATCGCCGGATAGCGTGCGAACCCAAGCATCAGTTCGTTCTCGATACGGTCCAGCTGTTCCTGGAACAGTTCCTCGCCGTAGTTCCACGGTGCGCCGTCCATTGCCCAGTGCTCGTGTTCGATCTCGTAGATGCCGACCAGAACCCCCTTCTGGTCCTGGCGCATGTAGGTGAAACCTTCGAGATCAACGGTCATCGGCATCTCGAAATCTGCCGCTGCCACCTCGGGCACGGTGTCGGTCACAAGGTAGTGGTGCTTCAACGGGCTCAGCGGCAACTCGATCCCAGCCATCCGTCCGACCTGCTTGGCCCAAAGGCCCGCGGCGTTGACCACGTGCTCGCAGGTGATGGTGCCCTTGTCGGTGACAACCTGCCAGCCGTCTGTCGTCTGGATCAGCCGTTCAACCCTGGTTTCCTCGTAGTATTCGGCGCCACGCTTGCGCGCGGCGGCAGCATAGGCCTGCACCGTGCCCGTCGTGTCGATATACCCCTCGCGGTCAGCCCACATTGCGCCAAGGACGCCATCTGTCGACATGATGGGACAACGCCGTTGTGCTTCCTCGGGCGACATCAGTTCGCAATCGTCGATTCCGATCGACTGGAAGACGCGATAGTTGGCCTGCAACCACTCCCACCTCTCGGGCGTGCCGGCCAGCGTCAGTCCACCCGTCATGTGAAGCCCGATGTTCTGGCCCGATTCCTTCTCGATCTCGGACAACAGGTCGATGGTATAGGCCTGCAATGCTGCCATGTTCGGATCGGCGTTCAGCGCATGGATCCCCCCGGCCGCGTGCCACGACGACCCCGAGGCAAGTCGCCGCCGTTCCAGCATCACGACGTCCGTCCAGCCATGGCGGGCCAGGTGATACAGGACCGATGCCCCAACAACGCCGCCCCCGATCACCACAACACGATACTGAGAATTCATCTGACGCCCCTCCACCACATCGCTCTGTGCCGGCAGCCTAGACGCTCGGCCGCCCTATCGCTAGACAATTGTGTCCAGTGCTGCATGCGTTCTTGATAGCGTCGAAGCGCCACAAGGTTTCCCGGCGCGGCGCGACAGGCTGCAAAGCCCCGATCACGCTGACGAGATCGGGGGCATCACCAGCCTGTCACCCTGACAGCAGCCGGAAAACCCTGCCTTGGGGCGGTCCAGCGTTCGGGGTCGGATCAACAGACTTACCGACCCTCGTCATGAATGAGGGGGCTTCGGCAGGCAGGTCATCTGGTCGAGAACATTCTGCGCGGCAGGTCACAAAGCTGTGTTCTTCCCAGAACCCCGTTCATGCGTGCGACGACCGCAAATGCGTGACAAAGGCAGAGGTCGCGGATCCTGCCCTTGCCGCTTCCCAAAGAAAGCCAAGCGGACGAAGGGGCGCGTCAATTTCGGTGTTCAGCTTCTTGACTGCACCCGAGTCCAGCCACGGAACGGCGACGCTGCGTGGTAGGATCGCCAGGTACTTGCCGGTTGTCAGCATTTCCTTCGTCAGTTCGGGAATATGCATGATGACCTGACATCGCGCGCCTTGAGGCCAGTCGTGCGCATGTGCAAAGGCCTCGAACCGGTCACGCGCAACCGACCCTACGCGGTTGAGCAGCCACTTGCAGGCGCCAAGATCACCAATCGTGATGGATGACTTGCCAGCCAGCGGATGCGCGGCGCCGCACACGGCGATAAGCTTGTCTTCGACGCACCGCTCAAACGTCCAGCCCTCGGGAATGACAGGGGGTTCCCGCGTGCAGATCACATCGATCGAGGCCTCGGCAATTCCGCCCAAAGGGTCAGCGTCGTCCATCTGCCAGACATGAAGCTGAATGCCGGGGTGCTTGGCCGCAAAACTGTCGAGTTTGCCCTGAATCATTCCCCCCAGTGCGGCAGGGCTGGCCGACACCCGCACCATGCCCCCCTGCTGTTGCAGGCGATTGGCCAGAATTTCCGAACCGTCTTCCAGCGCCCCAAGGATCCTGCGGGCGACAGGCAGCAACTCTCTGGTAGCTTCCGTCGGCTCGACACCTTTCGAGTGGCGAAAGAAAAGCTCGGTTTCGAGCAGGTTTTCCAGCTCTTGCACAAGCTGCGAAATTGCAGGCTGCGTCATGTTCACCGCATTTCCGGCGCGACGCATGCTGCCAACCTCGGAAAGCTTCACCAGAACCTGCATGTGCCGGAATTTGGCCTTTGCGACAAACCGGTTCAGTAAAGTGCTGGCGTTAGCGGGCATATCTGAAATCCGTATCCGATCCTTCCCGGAGACATTAGAATCCCTTCGGGTCTTCGCGTGGCGGAAATTCCTGACCCGCGGACACTCTTCCTTCGTGTGCGCCGCTGGCTAGCCCAAGGTGCGTTCAGAAAGAAACCGGATGCAAGGGTCCACGACAGCGTCGAAGCCGTCGCCGCCGTGTCCGCCACCCGGAACCTGGATCAGTTCAACCCTCGTGCCGCGTGCTGCCAGCACGTCGCGCACCCTTTCGCTTTGAAGCGGGGACACCGCCGGATCGGCCGTACCGTGGACAAGCAATGTCGGAGGGAACATCTTTGCCGGGTCCAGTTCGGCAGCCGCGACATCCGGACTTGCGGCATCAGCCGCGCGCCTGTTCTTCTGCACGTCGCCACCCAGGAGCCGGCTTTCCGGGGTTGGGAGTTCCACGTCTTCGTTGCCGCGGGGAACATCGTCATTCTCGCGATCGTGCCATAGCTGATACAGGTTGCAGGGCGGAAACCAGCCGACAATCGCGGTGACAGGTGGGATATCGCCACGCGCAGACAGAACGCCGGCCCACAGTCCGATGTGACCGCCCGACGATTGCCCCCAGACCAAAAGGCGCGAGAAATCGTATCCGTAGTCCTGCGCCCGCGATCCAAGGAACGTGACTGCGGATTTCAAGTCATGCAACTGCCTTGGCCAGATGGCCTGTTGCGAATAGGTATGGTTCATCGACGCAACCGCGAAGCCAGCGGCCAGCAGCTTGTCCAGCCGCGCGTATTTCAAGGCGTCGATCTTGTCCCCCCGAAACCAGGATCCGCCGTGGACAAACAGGACCAGAGGCGGATTGTCGGCGACATCAGGGACGTACAGGTCCATCCGGTTTCTTTCGCCGGAACCATAGGCCAGATCGCGCACAAAGCTGTGGCCCGTCTTGGGGGCCGGGATGACTGCGTCCGATATCAGTGCACTTTGCATGTCATTTACCCAACACAAGGTTCGGAAGCCAGGTGGACAGGGCCGGTACGAAGGTCACCAGCATCAACAGGCACAACATGATCAGGAAGAACGGGACAGTGCCTCGCAGGACCTCGCTGACCGGGCGCCCGGTTACATTGGACATTACAAACAGGTTCAGACCAATCGGCGGTGACAACAGCGCCAGCTCGATGTTGATGACCATGACAACCGCAAAATGTGTCATGTCGATGCCCAATTGCCTCACGACAACAAACACCACCGGCAACACGATCAGGATAATCGCGACACCTTCCAGAAACATGCCCAGTATCAGCAGGCAGGCATTCATGATCAGAAGAAACTGCCAGGGCTTCAGGTCGCTCTCCACTATGGAGGCGGCAAAGCTCTGCGGCACACCCGACTTGATGATCCAGGCGCTGACCAACGTCGCGCCCATGATGATCAGGATGATGACCGAGGTTCGATCGACCGCCTCGGTGAACATCTTCGGAATGTCCCGCAGCTTCGCCGTGCGATAGATCAACAGGACCGCGACGAGGGCACAAAGCACCCCCAGCACCGCTGCCTCTGTCAGGGTCACGAACCCGCCATAGATACCGCCCAGAACGACGACCGGGATCAGATAGGCCGGGAACGCGTGGATATTGGTCCTTACCAATCGCCGCGGGCCGACAAAAGGTTCCGCGCGCCCACCCACCTTGTTGGCGACCATGAAGATATAGATCGAGAACAACCCCGCCTGCATGAGGCCCGGGATCACGCCTCCAAGGAAAAGGCGCGGGATAGATTCCTCGGCGATCAGCCCAAATAGGATCATCGGAAGCGAAGGGGGGATCAGGATGCCAAGCGTTCCGGCAGCGGCGGTCAGACCCATCGCGAACGTGGTCTTGTAGCCCCGTTCTTCCATCAGCGGCACCAGAAGCGTGCCCATCGCCATGGTCGTCGCAGCCGACGATCCGGTGATTGCCGCAAAGACAGCCGTGGCTGCCACACCCGAAATCGCCAGCCCGCCTCTTATCCACCCGATCCACGACAATGCCGCATCGAACAGGATGCGCGCCAGCCCGCCGCCCTGCATCAACACGGCCGACAGGATGAAGAACGGAACGGAAATCAGGATGGGTGACTGCAGGTGATCAAGAACATGCTGGCCCAGCCCGGCGATTGTGCGCCCCTCGGCCACAAGCAGGATCGATGCAACGCCCATAAGAACCAGGTAGATCGGAATACCAAGGGCAAGCAGGATCAAAACAGCCACAAGGGCAATCAAGATCAGCGATGTCATAGCGGTGACCCCCTAGTCCACACTCGAGTGCTTGGCACTTTCGCCGGTTGTCACCAGCACGCGGAACCGTTCGATGATGAACAGCAGGTGCACGACGAAAGCGACCGGCAGCGCAGCGTAGAGAAGCCAGAACGGGGTGCGCAGGGTGGTTTCACTGCGTTCATCCCACAGGATGGCATCCTGCACGACAAAATTGCCCGAGTAGATGAAGAACCCGGCAACCCCCATCGCAAACACAAGGGCGAAAAGCTCTGTCGCAAGCTGCCCACGCGGGCCGAACTTGTTGTACAGGAAATCCACGCGTATGTGCTGCGCCCGCCGTTCGATCCGGGCAACCCCCAGCAGGACTGCCCAGACCAGCATGAACACGCAGATCTCGAATACCCAGTTCAGCTGAACCGACGGCGATACCAAGCCAAAGCTGGTCAGGTATCGCGTGGCGACGTTGTACACCAGGAGCAGGAACGTGATGCCCAAGGCCGTTGCCGCGATCCAGCCGATCAGGCGATCGAGATATGCGATCGCCTGACTCACTGGCCAGCGGCCATGGCAGCCAGTTCAACCAGTTTTGGATCAAGCTTGTACTTGTCGATGACCGCTTCCTGTTGCGACATCATCTGCTCGCGGATCGCACGGGCCGCATCGATATCCGCATCCGAAATGGTCACGCCCCAGCCTTCCAGCGTGGCCCGCATTTCCGCATCGACGACCAGATTTGCTGCTCGCTGTTCTTCAACGATATCGTTCCAGGTCTCGGTGAAAAGCACCTGCTCTTCAGCGGTCAGGCTGTCCCAGTACTTCTGGCTGACGATCGGGATCAGAAAGCCGACAATACCCTGGTCCCAGAAGCCATAGCGGACGCCCACATCGGTCAGTTTCTGCTGAACGACGGACTCGATCGACCCCATGGTCGCATCTACCGTGCCCTGCTGCAGTGCAAGCGGCATGTCGGAGCCGGGCATCACGACCGGGACACCACCCATGCCTTCGACGACTGCAGCAGGACCAGCGCCGCCGGGAATGCGAACCTGAAGGCCGACGAATTCTTCGAAATTGCGAAGGGGCTTGCTGGTCGACCAATAGTAGACGCGCCCCAGAACCGGCCAGTTGCCCGGAACGACAACGCCCATCTTCTCGCTCAGAAGATCGCTCAGTATGTCGCCAACCTCTCCATCAAGCATGGCCGACCGCTCTTCGGCCGTCATGCCCTTGAGGACAGGAAGATCCAGCACGTTGATATTGGCTTCGATCCGGCTGAGATAGGGCGACGGCACGGTCGCCATACCGACATCGCCACGGGCAACCGCCTTGCCCACGTCGCGTGCGTTGTAAAGCTGGCTGCTGTCAAAAACCTTGGCGGTCAGCGCGCCACCCGAGCGCTCTTCCAGGGCCGCGGCGAAGCTTGCCATTGTGATGGTCTGGATGTGCTGCGGCGGCGTCGCCGACGAGATTACGAGTTCATCGGCGGCCATCGCCGTCGTGGCTGCACTTGCCAGCAGCGCCGCCGTACATCCGGTGGCCACCGCCTTGCAGATCGAATTGAGCATTCTTTTTCCTCCCTTTGAAGCGGACGACCCGCATCGGCGGAATGCTATTCAGCGTCACGATAATAAAAAATAAAAATTTTGGACACGTGATAACGATTGCTTATGTCATGTCCGGCGTTCGGAGGGTCGTACTTCCGATCGCCACGACCACCGCGCACATCGACCGGACCCGATCTGCGCGTTCTTGGCCAAGGAACGACGCATGACGCGGCACAAGCAGCGTTGCGCCGGGCCTGGCGATACCCTGCATCTCGCTATGATCGACCGGCCCTTGAATCCGCTCAAGAAGGGGCTGGAAGAAATAAGGAAAGCGTCGCTACCGCTCTCTTGTCCGAACCCGGGCCCATATGGAGGCTCGGACAGGAATCGAAAGATCCATGGACGAGGTGATAAGCATTTTCCATTACGCCGATGCCCATGAAACCCGCTAGCTGGACCAATGAACGATTCTGAGATTCTGGCCCGGATTGCCCCGGCCGAGCCATCGACAAGACTGATCTGGACGGCAATCGTCGATGTCGCAGACCGAATTGACCTTGGGGCCGCGTCCTCGGGGCACCGTTTCATGGTGCCGATCCTCGGGGGTCGCTTCTATTCGGGACCCGGTATCGATGGGCTGAACGGCTGGATCCTGGCAGGGGGGGCCGACAGGCAGGTGCTGCGCCCCGATGGCATCAAGGAACTCGACGCGCTCTATGAGATGCGAACCGAGGATGACATCACGATCACGGTGCGAAACCGCGTCATCGTCGACGAGACCCGGAAACCGGATCGCTACGCCATGTCGGTCATTTCAGCCCAGGCACCGGCGGGACGCCTTGAATGGCTGAACCGCCGCATTCTGATAGGCACTCTTCAAACCGCTCGCCCGGATCGCCAGGCCGTTGTCGTGCGAGCATGGAAAACCGACACCCATTGAGCGGCAGAATTGCTGCGACAGATCGCGGGACGGCCAAATCGCAAACAGCCTCTCGCGCGTGGCCTGCCCACACGGGAAGCGTCGCACACGAAGGTATCCCGCCGGGATGACGCACCGAAGGTTCACATGGCTGCAAAGCCCCGTCGCGACACGCCTTCTTTTCAGATGGGATTCAGGCCATTGTCCCCGCGAATTTGGTGCTGATCTGTCGTTCGCTCTTTGGCGGGGGTTTTCTCATGCGCAACGATCCCTTCGTGCCTCCGCCGGCGTCGTTGAAGCGCGCCGAAGGTCACGGCGTCAACGCGTCCGTCGGCAAACTCGACGCCCTGTTTCAGCCGCTGCAGGCCACGGGTGTTCCACTGGGCGGCATTGGCACCGGCGGGATCACGCGAGCGTCCGACGGGCGCTTCAGCCGCTGGACGTTGAAGGCTGGCGGCGTGGCAAAGTTCACCATGCCGGCCAACGGGTTCATCCTGCGAACCTGTCCGCAGGGCGGCACACCAGACGCCGTGGCACTGCAACCCGATCCCGGCACGGCGGAACTCTCGGCATTCCGCTATGAGACGGTTGCACCCGAATGGGCAGGCCTCTTTCCGGTCGCCTGGCATCGGCACCGCGCGTTTGGCGGTGTCGTGGCAGAGTGCAAGTCGTTCTCGCCCGTCATCGCGGGGGATTTCGCAAGCGCATCGCTTCCCGTCGCGGTATTCGACTGGCGGGTCAGCAACACGGGAAGCAAGCCGGTCGAGGCGTCGCTTGCCTTCACCTTCGCCAACCTGAACGGCTGGTTCGGCGCGCCGACAGAGTGCCGTCCGGACAGGGTTGCGGCGGGCTGTTTCAACCGGGCCTTCGATGCCGGGAACGGCGCGGGCGTGATCCTGGACCGGCGCTTCGACGGCGCGCCGCCACCCGAAGGTACGGGCGAATGGGCCATTTCAATAGCCGGAGACGCCGACATGTACCACAGCCAAACCGTGTGCTTTGACGGTACGGGCGACGGCCATGACTTCTGGGACACCTATGTCGCCACCGGCGATGCGCCCGACCTCGGCGCTGGATGGGTGAGCGAAAGCGGGTTTCGCGAAACGCCACCTGCCCATCCAACCGGCGCGGTCTGCACCCGAATGACCCTGGCGCCAGGCGACGTTCGCACAGTGCGCGCGACGCTCGTCTGGGACATGCCGACGCTGACATTCGGGCAGGGCCGCCGCTGGCTGCGGGCCTATACCGACGCGTGGGGCGAAAGCGGCCGCAGGGCCGCCGCATTGACCCGTCATGCCCGGGCGAATGCGGCCGACTGGGACCGGAACATCGCCCGCTGGCATGACGAGACCAGCACGAGGATCGGACCGGAGCCGCACCGCGCGGGCGTCGCCATCAACGAATCCTATTTCCTTGTCGACGGGCTGACCGTCGCGACTTCGGCTACGGGATCGCCCACGGGGCGGCGCCATTTCGGGCTGATCGAGTGCCACGACTACGCGCTGTACAATACCATGGATCTCTGGATCTACGCCGCCGAGGCCGTCGCGCGGTTCTTTCCCGAACTGGCGGCGAGCGTGGCGCAGGATTTCGCCGAACAGCTTTTGGCCGATGACCCGGCACACCGGCGGCACCGGTGGGACGCGACGCCCTTTGCCATCAACCCACGCGGCGTCTGCCCGCATGATCTGGGGGGCCCCGGCGAGGACCCCTTCATCACCCCGAATTCCTACACCTACCGCGACGGTACGCGGTGGAAGGATCTCAACTGCGATCTCGTGCTGTGCGTTTACCGCGAAGGACAGCAGATCGGACCTGACTGGCGACAGGCACGATTTCCGGCCGTCAAGGCCGCTATCGACCACCTGCAACAATTCGACCGCGACGGCGACGGGCTGATAGAGAATGACTGCACGCCCGACCAGACCTTCGACAATATCCCCATGACTGGCCCATCAAGTTATTGCGGCGGGCTATGGATAGCCGCACTTCTGGCAGGCGCCGCGCTGGCCCAGGAGGCCGGGCACCCAGGCGTGGCGGCGGCCTGGCGTGAACAGGCAAACGCTGCAAGGGCGGCCTATACCGCGCGGCTCTTCAATGGACGCTGGTTTCGCGTCGACACGGATGGTGCATTCTCCGAGGCCTGTTTCATCGAACAGCTTTTTGGCCCCTTCCTCGCCCGCCGACTGGGCCTTGGGGATATCGTGGCCGGGGACCACGCCCGCTCGGCACTGTCGGAAATCTATGTGCGAAACTTCGTGCAGGCGGGGAACGGGGAAGGCGCCGTTTCCCTGACCGGGCTTTCAAGCGCCGCGCTGGCCGCCCTGCCCCACAAGGACGATCCGACCTTCCAGACCGCCGAAATCCAGCCTGGTTTCAATTTCAGCCTTGCCGCACAACTTGAAGCGTGGGGGCTAAGGAACGAGGCCGAAACCTTGCGCAAGGCACTGCATTTTCAGCTCTACGAACGGCGTAACCTGGTCTTTCAGACGCCAGCCGCTTTCGACAAGGGCTCGCTGCGCTGTCGCGCGGTGCTGAACATGCGGCCGATGGCGGCCTGGTGGATCGACGACACGGGCTGGCGTGCCGGCACGTCGGCGGTTCCCGACACAAAGTGAGACCCGCCAATGCCGTGATGCGCATTGGCGCAAAGCCTGGCCGATGTGCCAAGCGCCGTCGTGACATCTCCTCTCCTTGAACAGAAGCTCTGGCGCGCGCAATCTTTGGAGGTCCTCACCGTTTCACATCATGGCGCAGAACAAGGCATGGGACATCTCGCAGCAATCCCGGGCCTGGGTCGGCGGCGCGCCATACTCTCCGGGCAGTGCCGCCACAGGGCCAGTCCGGTCGCGGGCTTTCCGGGCTGAATGGCGGACCACTTCAACAGACCGGGCTCCCCGCGCCGACGGCAGGACCCTGGCGAACGAACTGTGTGGACCGCTGCGCTCTACCCTCAGATGCTGGGTGTAAGCTGCAGGAGTTCGCGGCTGTAGTCGGCCTGGGGGGCGGTGAAGAAATCCTCGGACGGTCGTGCCTCGACCACCTTGCCGGATCTCAGAACCGTTATGTCGTCGCTCATCTGCCTGACCACGGCAAGGTTATGACTGATGAAAAGGATGGTGAGGCCGAATCTTGATTGCAACTCCTTGAGCAGATTCAGGATCTGGGCCTGAATCGAGACATCAAGAGCACTTGTCGGCTCGTCACAGATCAGCACACGAGGCCGGGCAAGCAGGGATCGGGCGATGGCGATCCGTTGCCGTTGTCCGCCCGAGAATTGGTGCGGGTAGCGATCGATTGCATCTTCGGCCAGACCCACAAGGTCGAGCATGGCGGCTGCAAGGTCACGGCGTTTGGCCGCGTCTGGCTCCAATCCGTAAAGCCATAGCGGCTCGGCCAGAATATCGCCGATACGGTGGCGGGAATTGAGGCTGCTGTAAGGATCCTGAAAGACCATCTGAATCAAGCGGCGCGACGGGTCCTTGCGATTGCGTTGACGCGCCAGCGGCAAAGGCCTTGCCCCCAGCGTCAGGTTTCCTGCGCTGGGCTGGACAAGTCCCGTTATCACCTTGGCGATGGTTGACTTTCCGGACCCGCTTTCGCCGACAAGCCCCATGACAGTTCCGGGCCGGACCTGCATGGAAACCCCGTCAAGCGCGACAAAATCCTCTGGCTTTCGGAAAAGTCGCTCTCGCGGACCTGCGAAGCGGACCGAGATGTCCGCCATCCCAAGACCCTCGCCCAGTGCCTGCTCGCCTTCCCGCAGCCACGTCTCTGCATCGGCGGCGGACCGTCCGTGCGGGGCCTTGTGTTTCGGCGTGTCGCTGTCGGGCACGTGAAAGCGGTCGCTCTTGCGGTCAAGGCGGGGCACGGCTGCCAGTAGCGATGTCGTATAGGGATGACCGGGCGCGGCAAGCACCCCCGCAGTCGGCCCAGACTCCATCACCTTTCCCCCCCGAAGGACCGTGACCTTGTCCGTGATCTGGGCGATCACGCCAATATCGTGGGTAATCAGCAGAAAGCCGATTCCCCGCGACCGGGCCAGCCGCCGGATCAGGTCCAGAACCTGCGATTGCACGGCGACATCAAGCGCGGTTGTCGGCTCGTCCGCGATGATCAGTTCGGGGTTGGTGCAAAGCGCAAGCGCAATGACGACGCGTTGCCGCATCCCACCTGAAAACTGGTGCGGGTAGGCCTTGATGCGACGCGCGGCATTCTCGATTCCGATCTCTTCAAGTAACGCGACGGAACGGTCCCGCGCCTCGGCCGCGCTGACATCCTCATGCGCCTGGATCGTCTCGATCAGCTGGCTCTCGATCGTCATCAAGGGATTGAGGCTGGTCTGCGGATCCTGAAAGATCATCGAAATCCGCGCACCACGCAGGCGATGAACCTGGTTCGGGCCAAGGCTGCGAAGATCGGTATCCCCCAGGACAAGATTGCCCCCGGCCACGAAGCCCGGTGGCTGGAGCAATCCGATGATCGCGGCCCCGATGGTCGACTTGCCGGCGCCGCTTTCGCCAACCAGTCCGTGAATCTCGCCTCGATCGACGGTCAGAGAGACGTCCTCGACCGCCGTGAAATCACCGAACCTGCCGGGAAACCGGACCGTCAGGTTCTCGACCGTCAGCATTAGCGAAGCCTCGGATTGAAGACGTCGCGCAGAAAATCGCCCAGTACGTTGATCGACACGACGAGAGCGACCAGAAAGATCGTCGGTATCCAGAGGATCCACCATTCCCCCGAAAAGAGAAACTGCATCCCGATGCGGATCAACGTGCCCAGGGACGGGCTGTCGGCGGGCAGGCCGATGCCGAGAAAACTGAGCGTGGCCTCAAGCAGGATGGCCGACGCCAGATCGACCGTCATGATGACCAGCAGCGGTCCCATGATGTTCGGCAGGATATGCCGCAGCATCACACGCAAGGGATGCTGGCCCATGATCATGGCCGCCTGCACATAATCCTTGTTGCGTTCGACGAAGACGCTGGCCCTCGCGGTCCGCGCGAAATTCACCCAAAGCGACAGCGCGATGGCAAGTGTCAGGACGGCGACCCGCAGGTCTTGCTGCATCGCTGGCGGCAGCACGCCCCGCGATATACCGTCAATCAGCAGCGCCGTAAGGATAGCAGGCAACGCCAGCTGCACGTCTGCAATCCGCATGACTATCGCGTCGAACCTTCCGCCGAAATACCCTGCGGCAAGGCCCAGCCCGACGCCCAGAACGGTTGCGATGGCCATGGCCAGCAGCCCGATCGCAAGCGACAGACGCGCCCCGTAAAGGATCGACGAGATCATGTCGCGCCCCTGGTCGTCAGTCCCCAGGGGAAAGCGCGGATCTCCACCCGCCCAGACGGGAGGCAAAAGCCCGTCCATCAGTGAGAAGCTGGCCAGATCATACGGATTTGTGCGGGCGATCCACGGGGCCAGAAAAGCGCCGCCGATGATCAGTGTTGCGATGGTTGCAGCCAGGATCGCGGCGGGCGAGCGAAAGAAATGATAGACCGCATCGGATCTGACAAGCCTGATGAACATCACACCGCCTCTTTCACCCGCAACCGCGGGTCAATGGCAATGTACAGCATGTCCACCAGCAGATTCACGAGCACGAAGAAGAAGGCGATGACCACAAGATAGACGCCCATGACGGGAATATCGACGAAGCGGATGGATTCAAGGAACAGCAACCCCAGCCCGGGCCATTGGAACACGCTCTCGGTGACGATGGAAAACGCGATGACACCCCCAAACTGAAGCCCGATGATGGTGATGACGGGCACCATCGTGTTGGCCAGTGCATGGCGGTAGTGAAGCGACCTGTAGGGGATGCCACGGGCCGTGGCGAACCGGATGTAGTCCGATCGCATGACCTCCATCATCTCGGCCCGCACCAGCCGCATGGTCAGGGTCAGCTGGTAGACGCCCAGCGTCAGGGCAGGCAGGATCAGTGCCCGCCAGCCGTCGAGCGTCAGAAAACTGGTGGTCCAGCCTCCGATATCTACGGTCCCGCCACGCCCGAAGGTCGGCAACCAGCCCAGCCGCACCCCGAACAGAAAGATCAGCGCGATGCCGATGACGAAGGTCGGTATCGAGACGCCCACAAGGGTCGTCAGCAGGATCGTCTGCGTCACGGCACCGCGAGGACGAAGCGCCGTGTAGACCCCGGCCGGAATGCCAATGATCAGCGATATGACCAGCGCCACGATCCCAAGCTCGAGCGTGGCCGGAATGCGGTCGGCGATCATCTCGGCCACGGGCTGCCGGGTACGGTAGGAATAGCCGAAATCCCCCCGCATCAAGTCGGTGGTAAACCGGTAGAATTGCAGGACGAAGGGATCGTTCAGGCCCAGTTCTTCACGCAGGCGATCCTGGTCTTCGACCGACGTCTCTACCCCGGTCATCTGGCTGACCGGATCTCCGACGAAACGGAACAGCGAAAACGCCAGAAAGGCGACGGCGAGCATCACGAAAACGGACTGTATCAGCCGTTTCAGGATGAAATACGCCATCGCCGGTCTTTTTGTCAGGTGGCGATCAGTCGATCGTTACCCAGCGCAGCATGAAGAAGTTGTCTGCCCGCTGAACAAGCTCGACCCCGTCCCTGGCCGCCCAGATAAGGGGCTGGGTGTAGAGCGGGATATAGGCGACTTCGGCCTGGCTGATGGCGACCACCTCGTCGATCATCGCTTGCCGCGCAGCCGGATCGATCTCTTGCTGGATCATCGGCAGCAGTTCATCGACACGCGCGTTCGAAAAGTTGCCGAAGTTCCAAGAGCCCAGGCGCTTTTCGTCGTCCTGAGTGTGCTTGAGAAAGCGGATCGGATGCTCCATGTCGAAGGTGCCCGGCGACCAGCCCAGCAGGTACATGTCGAAGTCGTCCTCGCGCAGCTGCGGCCAGTAATCGCGCACCGGCCCGGTGCTCAGCTCGGCGTTCAGGCCAACGGCGGCGAACATCGACGCGGCGGCCCGGCACAGTGCTTCATCATTGATATAGCGGTCGTTGGTGCACTTCAGGCCGAACGAGAAGCCATCGGGATAGCCTGCCTCGGCCAGCAGCGCGCGCGCCCGGTCCGGGTCGTAGGCGGGCCGTTCGTCATTTGCCTCGGAATAGCCCGAGATCCCCGCCGGGACGAGCTGGCTTGCCGCTTCGATCTTGCCTCGAAAGAGCACCCGGTCGATAGCGTCCATGTCGATGGCATGGGCTGCCGCCTGGCGCACGCGCACATCCTGGAACGGGTTGGCGTCGGTCACGTCGGTCGAGTACAACAGCGTGTCGTGCTCGTGGCCGAAACCGAACATGATTACCCGGGTCTCCTCGCCTTCCAGCACCTTGAAGCCATCGCGCTCTTCGACCTGTGCGGCATCCTGCAACGGGATCGGCTGGATAAAGTCGATCTCGCCTGACAGCAGGGCTGCAAGGCCCGTGGCCGAATTGCCGATCGGGGTGAAGATCGCCTCTGTCACGTCGTGCTCGACGTCGCCCCACCAGTTCGGGTTTGGCACAAGGACCGTCTGGACGCCGGGATCGCGGCTTTGCAGCATGAACGGGCCGGTGCCGTTCACATTCATTGTCGCGAAATTCTCGGCGTCGCGGGCCGGAAGGGCAGCGTCATTGGCTTCGGCCCAGCCCTTGTCGAGGATCATGAAGTTGGCGATGCTGTCAGGAAACAGCGGGTTCGGCGCATTGGTGACGAAATCGACGGTGTAGTCATCCACCACACGAACGTCCGTCACCGGCGCGAACCACGAACGCACGTCCGCGGCTTCGTTCGACGCCCGCTGATAGCTGAAAAGCACGTCTTCTGCGGTAAAGGCCGCGCCATCCGCAAAGGTCACGTCTTTGCGCAACACGAACCGCCAACCGTTTTCGCCGTCAAGGGGCGACCAGCTCTCGGCCAGCGAGCCTTCGATGGACATGTCGCGGCCACGGCGCACAAGTCCTTCATAGACATTGTTCAGAAATGACAGGACCGGCGCAGAGTTGACCGCATGGGGATCCATCGTTTGCGGATCGGTTGTCGAGGCCCAGCGGAAGGTGTCTGAGTGGCCTGAGGTGGCGGCAAGCACCAGGCCGGCGGCAAGCACGCCGGTGCGCCAAGGACGAATGGTGGTCATGATAGTATCCCTGTTAATTTTTTGACTGAACGTTCTGAAACCTTCAGACCAGCCCGTCCGCCCGCCGTCAAGCGCACACGAACCCGTGATTACAGAAGCGTGATCAGTGCCGCAGTGCCGGTGTGCAGACCAGCCGGGCGGCCATCGCTGCGGCACTGCGCAACCTATGGGCAGGCACGCCGGCCCGCGCGCTGATCGCCAGCCCGCGGGCCGTTGCGCCCAGAACCGACGCCTTGGCTTTCAGATCGTCCTCTGTCGATACGCTGTCAGAGGCGCGCAGGCAGTCAAACAGCAGCGCCTCCAGGCGGTCGGTCTTTTCGGCCAGCAGTGTCTGGAATTTCGGATGCACGGTCGCTGCTTCCGGCAAGACGCAGGCAATCAGGCAGCCCGGCGTTGCTGGGTCCGATGTCACCAATTCGATCATCGCGCCGAAGAAGGCATAGACCTCGGCCGCCGCATCGCCCTGTCCTTTGAGAAACCTCGTGACCTTTCCGCTGCGGGTGCTGGCGTAGTGCTCTATCGCCGCCAGAAAAAGCCCGTCCTTGTCACCGTATTCGGCGTAAAGGCTGGCGCGCGGCATCGACATCGCCTGACTGAGAATACCAATCGAGGCCCGCGCATATCCAAGCGACCAGAAACAACGGGTCGCCGCATCAAGCGCGGAAATCTCGTCAAAGCCGCGCGGGCGCCCCGGACCGCGCTTGTTCTTGGCAGGTGTCATGTTCCAGTCCTAGCCTCTGCTTTCGGGCTGCGCAAATGATGGTTGAACCGTACCGGGCTCACCCAAGGCTGCAACGCCCGAGTGGGATAGGGCATCACGCGCCAAACCTTGAACAAGCATTTCGGACAATCTGGGCGTGCATGAACGTCGCTGGTCGGCAAACCGCCCTGCTGACGCACGTCAAAAGGCCTGGCCACATGCTCCTGCAAGGTGTTCCTTGGGGATCCGTCCCCCATGATGCCGGATCGCTTCCGCCTGAACCTGCTGGGCAGACCCGATTGCGCTCGCCTGATCCTGGCCGGCCAGCCGTGCGGCAAGATCCCCGGCATTGACGCATCGCCGGCCCCAGATGTGTCGCGGACATCCGCCACCCCGGCGGTGTCGATGCACGGCCCTGCGCCACCAGCAGGGGCAAAGACCTTGCCCGCACCAGTCCCCACAACGATCTCCCGCCGCCCGCGGCCCGGCCTCGTGGCTCCGGCGCCCTAACGGGCCGAGACAAGCCAGACGCCAAGGATCACGCATCCGACGCCAAGGATGGTCCGAAGCTGCACGGGGTCCTGCACGTTGCCGAGCCAGCCAAAATGGCCGATCAGCGTGCCCGCAACGACCTGCCCGGCCACAAACAGGACAAAGAATGCGCCCGGCCCGACCTGAGGGATAAGCATCGCCGAGCCGAGGATCATCAAACCGCTCATCACGCCAGACAGAAGCATCCACCACGGAACTTCGCGAAATCTCAACAGGTCTGCCGGACGGTTTCCGGCAATCATCGAAAGGCCCACCGCAGTGACCAGGCCAAGCGCGAAGAAGGCCACGTTTGCAAGAAACGGCGACGCGACCGTGCGGGCCGTCAGGCTGTTCAACGTAAGGTACAGGCCAAAGCCAACCCCAAGGCCGAGCGTGAACAGATAGGCGGAAATCTTGACCATCGCGGCATAGCATACACGCAACCAAGGACATCCGGCAGTGAGTTCGGTGCAGGCGGTCGACGCGCCGTCTCCAACGCGCCCGCGCTCCGCCGTGCGGAATGCCTGCGCCGGCCCGGCCAGCCCCCGGAGTCCCGTTACCGTCCATGGAGGTGGTTCGGTGGATCTGAACAGGTTGCGGGCGTCTTCCAGATGGGTTTCCGCCTCGGTCTGGCCTCTGAACGTGGCCTTCCATGACGCCACGGGCCGGTATGCTGTTCGGAAGGCCGGGTTCACATCGGTTCAGAGAGCTGCAAGCGCCAAAGCCCCGGGGTCTGATTGTCCCTGCCTTGAACTTCGAAGACCTTTTCGCTTCCTCCTCGTCGATCGCTCATCCCGGCCTTGCGGCTAGGTCGTGCCCGTTTTCCGCCCATGCGGGTCCGGTCACGCCATTCGATGATCTTCCTGTTTCGTCGTCGCGGCCCAGATCGTGCGCGCCAACTTGTTTGCCAGCGCAACGGCCACGACCATCTCAGGCTTGCGGGCAACACCAGCAGCAGGCCAGCGGTTGGATCTGTCGCCCTTGCGGACCACTCAACGGATCACGCTCATGGCACCAACGATCGGCAGTCGGCGGATGTCGGTCTGACCGTTCCCAGCTTGGCCTTGCCGCCGGTGGACCGTCGCTGTGGAACCAACCCAAGCCAAGCGGCGAAGTTATGCCCGCTGTCGAAAGTGTCGAGGTCCGGCGCAAATGCCGCCATGGCCCCGGCGGCGATGGGACCGATCCCCGGGTTTGGGCAAAGCCGGCGCAGGCTGGCATCCGTCCTCGTTGCGGCCCAAAGCGCGTCCGCCAGCCGTTCCATCACTTTGGCGAGACGCGCGATCTGTTCGACATGGTCATTTCCCTGAGCAGGTGGACCAAGGGACGTGCCACGTGGGGGAACGCCAATGCAAACCGGGCGCCCGCACGATCTCGGAAGGTCGGGCGGAACGAGCTGTGCCCTTGTGGATCAGGCCAAAAGTACAAGAGGAGTTGCGGCACGAACTGAGCTGCCGGAACGAAGATCTTGCTGATTCCGGCGAAAACAGCGGCTGTTGGCACCCATGTATGGATACCAGATTTGGCGCCATCGAGATGCCATGCCGAATTTTAGCCCTCTGATTTCATTGAATTCAAATCTCCGGGGGATCATCCGGTGATCGCCTCGACCGTTCCCTGAAGGGTCTGACGCGATTGCCCCGGGGCGTGCCGGATCTGTACGGCACGGATCAACCCTTTGGCATCCGCATCCGCGACAGAAGGTCCGTCCGCCAGACCAGCTGATGCACCGCCACCGCGCCCACGTGCAGAAGGATCATCAACATCAGCACTGCGCGCAACACCTCGTGCACGTCACCCATGGCTTCGGACGCCATGCCCCAGGCCAGTCCGCCGGTGACCGGCAGGGCGACAAGCAGACCGTAGAAGCCAAGATGCGTGGCCCTGGCCGCCGCCTTGGCCCATCCCGGTTCGCCGTCGGGCGGGCGCGGCGCGCCGTGTTCGCGCCTCAGCGCAATGCGCCAGAAGGCCAGCAGCAGGATCAGAAGACCAAGGCCCATGTGCCCGGCCGGTCCGACCCCGAGCGTCAGGCGACCGGTCTCGATGCCGGCATCGAAGGCTTCGGCGATCCCCTCGTGCAGGACGTATTGCAGGATCAGCAGCACCACCACCAGCCAATGCAACCGGATCTGCAAGCGCGTGTAGCCCGTCGGTTCCGTCATGTGTCGCCCTCGCTCTTGACCCCGATCAATCCGCACCGTTCCCGGCCCTGCTACCCTTGCGGGATCCTGACAGGAGGCCGTCGAAATGATCACGATGGACGATATCGCCGACATGACCGATCTGACCAGACCCGAGATCGAGGCGATCGCGGAACACGAACATCTGCCACCGGTGAACGCCGCCGCGCTGGGGGCCTACCTTGCCCACGCGGCCAAGGGACCGCAGGCGATCCAGCGCATGATCTGCGAGGATATCCGCGACGCGCTGCGCCGGGACGATGCCGCACATGCGCGCGACCTCTACGCGGTGCTGCATCATTTCATGTCCGAACACCCCGACGCGGCGCGCGGGGCAGCGCCCGACTGATCGGGGCCATCCCGGACTTCGCCCGGTTTTCCGCCCGCCATCCGGCGCGCGACCGCCCAGCTGACGGGCACCCCCAGAACTCCACCGACCGCTGCGGCGCCAAGCAGCGGCCAGAGCCCGCCCGCGCCCGCGACCAGCGCCGCGACCACGCAAACACCCGCCAGCGTGCTGGCGACGGGTCCGAACAGGATCATGGCAAGGCGGCGCATCGGCTTTTTCCGCGGGTTTCCGGCACGTCTAGGGACGTTGGCGCAGCGGCGCCTTGATCGGCGTCAAGGCGGCACACCGGGGGGTCCGGTCGAGCGCGCGCGCGGATCGACGCACAGGGAAACCGCATCGTCGCCGGGAAGGGCGGCACCCGGATGCGACCGGTCGCGGCGGCGCCGTTGCCCCAAGGCCCAAGCACCGGCCACGAGATGTAGTTGATCGGTGCAGGCAACATCGCTATATGTAAGGCACAGGTGCACAGACGCGGTGATGCATCAGCTGACGCTGTTGGCGGGGTTCGAACGAAGTTCGGGCCCCGTCGGCGTTCTGGGGGAGTGAACGGGAAAAGGCGCCAGGTGCTCAGACGCGGTCCTTGCATCACCCTGACGCCTTCCCGAACCTGACATCGTGGGATGCAGGCCCGTTCTGCTCGGGCTCCCGAGGGAACCTTCGCTGCCTTAGAGATCCCGAAAGACCTTGCCGGCCCGCTCCGGCCCGTGCATCCCCTTCCAGATTTCCCTTTGATCCTAAGATCTTGGGTCCATCCGGTTTGGGTGAGGTCCGGGCGGTGCGGCCTGATCCGAGGATCCGGTTCGTCCCGCGCCGGCCCTCTGGGCCTTTGCGTCCGCTCCGGGATCGAAACCCCCTTGCGGTAAGAAAACTGTCACAAATCGGGGGCCGGTCGGGCAAGAAAATAGCACTGCAGCATGAAAATTCGCTGGGGATAAGGTGTTGATATCATATGTTGAAATCCTGTTGATAACCGGGATTTCGGATTTGCCGGAAAGGACTTGCTGGGGTCGTGTGCAACAAGCACATGACACCGGGCATTTTCTGCGGGTGCAAAGGCGATTCCGGGCGGCGAAGGGGCGAATCGCGGGGCGTCAAGGGCCGCAAGCCCACGTCGGCAAAGCGTCGGCAAAGCGTCGGCATCGCGTCGGCGGAAGGTACAGTCGGCGCCAGAGGCCCCGAGCGGGGCACCCATCCGCCCGTCCGGGGCCGGCGATTGGCGCTGCTGTTCTTCCGCAAGGTCGCGCTAGCGTCCACGGACGTGTTGCCAAAACTCCACCGCTTCGCTTCCGAAAGATGGATAAGGCTGCGCGCCGGGTTTGTGCAGCCTCGGAATTTGCCTTTCCTTCACAGGTGTTCAATATTGAGCAGGGTATACGGTGACGTCGGAGCTTGAAGAGAGGTATGGACCTCTCAGGCCCCCAAGCGAGGTCGCGGTTTGGGAGCACGGTCGCAGACCTCGATCGCTTTCGACGCTGTCAGGCGATACCGGGCACCAGCTTTCCGCCTATTGTAGTGTCTGCGGTTCCCCGCAATTTGCTTGCGCGGCAAGCGCCATTACTTTCCCGTGGGTCATGGATGAAGACAGCGACATAAAGCTGGCGGCAGAAGAGATCGCGGAATTACCCGACGTCCGGGAACTGACCGGACACCCAAGGCGGCGCAACTTTCCCAGCCATCCCGCAGACGAAAAGAAGCTGGGACACCCCTGCCTGATCGACGAACAGCCCGCCCGCATCGCGGGCGAACTTTTTCTGGACCACGACGATGACGATAACCTCGTATGGTTCGTGAACACCAATTCCGGACGGTACTGCCGCAGCAAGCCGCCGTCCGGCGAACAGGGCGAGAACGCGCGTGCGCTGTTCGAGCGCCTTATGAAGCAGCGCGTCGAGTTCGACAGCCTGGAGGACATTTGATGACCGCGACCGAGACGACCTCTCCGCAGGCGCACAAGACCATGTACCGGTTCGGGACGTTCAAGCGATCCGACCGGATCGCGTTGCGACGGCTGGCGGCGTCGGAGGACGGCGACGACGTCTTCGTGGAAGCGTTGCAGATGTTCCTTGAGAAATGGGACCAGGCGGACTGGATCGAATCCTACAATATCGAACGCGTGGCCAAATGGTGCGCGCGCCATCTCGACAGGGCGTTGCAGGACAGGCTGGGAGAGACGTTCCGGCTTACACGCATGGTGCGCACCGGCGGGCAGGACGCCTTTGGGCTTTTCCTGAACGAGTTCAACAGCTGGCAGCCTGAAACGCCTGCATCAGGCGCGACGGCGCAAGGCGCGGCGAGCCACGGCTGAGACAGCACCGGGCCAAGTGCAGGCCTAGCTGTCCATCTTCAGCGCGTTGATGAAGGCGGCCTGCGGGATCTCGACCTTGCCGAACTGGCGCATCTTCTTCTTGCCGGCCTTCTGTTTGTCCAGAAGCTTGCGCTTGCGCGTGGCATCGCCGCCATAGCACTTGGCGGTCACGTCCTTGCGCAGCGCGGCCAGGGTTTCGCGGGCGATCACGCGTCCGCCGATCGCGGCCTGGATCGGGATCTTGAACATGTGGCGGGGGATCAGGTCCTTCAGCTTTTCGCACATGGCGCGGCCCCGGGTTTCCGCCCGGTCGCGATGGACCATGATCGACAGCGCGTCCACCGGCTCGTCATTGACGAGGATCTGCATCTTGACCAGCTTGTCCTCTCGGTAGCCTTCCATCGAGTAGTCGAACGAGGCATAGCCCTTGGTCACCGATTTCAGGCGGTCGTAGAAGTCGAACACCACCTCGTTGAGCGGCAGGTCGTAGACGACCATCGCGCGGCTGCCGGCATAGGTGAGGTCAAGCTGGATGCCGCGACGGTCCTGGCAAAGCTTCAGCACCTCGCCCAGGTAATCGTCGGGCACGAGGATGGTGGCCTTGATGCGCGGTTCCTCGATCCGGTCGACAAGTGTCAGGTCGGGCATGTCGGCGGGGTTGTGCAGTTCCACCATCGTGCCGTCGCGCAGGAAGACATGATAGACCACGCTGGGCGCGGTGGTGATAAGCTCTATCCCGTATTCGCGTTCAAGGCGGTCGCGGATGACTTCGAGGTGGAGAAGCCCGAGAAAGCCGCAGCGAAAGCCGAAGCCAAGCGCGGCCGAGGTCTCCATCTCGTACGAGAAGCTGGCGTCGTTGAGGGCAAGCTTTTCGATGGCGGTGCGCAGGTCCTCGAATTCGGCGGCATCCACGGGGAAGAGGCCGCAAAAGACCACGGGAACCGACGGGCGGAAGCCCGGAAGGGGTTTGTCGGCGCCCTTCTTCTCATGCGTGATCGTGTCGCCGACGCGGGTGTCGCGGACCTGCTTGATCGAGGCGGTCAGGATCCCGATCTCGCCCGGGCCAAGCTCTGCAATGTCGACCATGGCGGGCTTGAGAACGGCAAGCTTGTCAATGCCATAGATGGCGCCTGTCTGCATCATGCGGATCCGCTCGCCCTTGCGGATGACGCCGTCCATGACGCGGATAAGCACGACGACACCAAGGTAGGCGTCATACCAGCTGTCGACCAGCATGGCCTTGAGCGGGGCGTTGCGGTCGCCTTTGGGGGCGGGCAGGCGGGCGACGATCGCCTCCAGCACCTCGGGGATGCCGAGGCCGGTCTTGGCGGAGATCTCGAGCGCGTCGTGCGCCTCTATGCCGATCACGTCCTCGATCTGCACGCGGATGCGGTCGGGCTCTGACGCGGGCAGGTCGATCTTGTTGAGGACCGGCACGATGTCATGGTTGGCGTCGATCGCCTGATAGACGTTGGCAAGCGTCTGCGCCTCGACCCCCTGGGTGGCGTCCACGACCAGCAGCGAGCCCTCGACAGCGCGCATAGAACGGCTGACCTCATAGGCGAAGTCGACGTGGCCGGGGGTGTCTATCAGGTTGAGAATATAGGTATTTCCATCCTTCGCCGGATATTCGATGCGGACGGTGTTGGCCTTGATGGTGATGCCGCGCTCGCGCTCGATATCCATCGAATCGAGGAGTTGTTCCTTCATGTCGCGTTCGGCGACGGTGCCGGTCAGCTGGATCAGCCGGTCGGCAAGGGTCGATTTGCCGTGGTCGATGTGGGCCACGATCGAGAAATTGCGGATGCGCGAAAGCTCTGTCATGGGCGGGATATGCGCCGGAACGGGTGCCCGGTCAAGCGGCGGCGCGCAAGGGCGGCGAATCGCGCGTTAACGCCAGTGTTTCAAGGGAAATGGGCGCCGCGGCGCCACGTCGGCAAAACGTCGGCATCGCGTCGGCATCGCGTCGGCGCGGTGTCCGCGGGATCGCGGGGTGAACAGGGCGCGCGGCGGCGGGGATGTGCCGGCCGGGTGGATGCGGCGCCGGGGCGGCGGGGTGCGGCTTGCCCGGGCCGGGCGAAGAGCCCGTGCCCCGGGCAGCCGCACGACGCGCCCCGGGCGCGCCCTAGGCGGGGTCGGCGACCAGCGCTTCCAGCGCGGTCTTGACCTCTGGCGGCCATGGGATCGAGATGTGCTTGTCGAGGTCCGAGGCGGCCAGCACCTGCGTGCTTTCCCAGCGCTTTTCACCCTTGCAGCTGATGTCGTGGTGGATCGTCACCGACGAGCGCCCGACCTTGAGGACACTCACCGCGAATTCCAGGTTCTCGCCGAAGAACGACGGGCTGGAGAAATCGGACCGGATGTGGACGGTTGGAGTGCCCCAGCGGTCTTCCCAGATGATCTTGTGCCAGGGAAAACCCAGGTGATCCCAGAATTCCTCGTTCACGCCGTTGAGGATGTTCAGGTAGGACGGGAAATAGGCGGTGCCCGAGATGTCGCAATCGCCGAAACGCAGCATCCGCGTCGTTCTGAAAACCTTGTCCATGTCACTCTCTCCCTGACGTGCGGGCGTGGTCTAGGGCATGGGAACGCGGAAGGCCAGCAATCCCGTGACCGGCCGACCGGGCGGGGCATTCGGCGGGGCATTCGGCGGGGCGCTCGGCGGGGCGTTCGGCGGGCGGGCGCCGCTGGCGCATCCGTGAATTGCGCAGGGCGCCGGGTTGCGGCAGTCTCTGGCGCGAAAACCGGGCGGGCGACGGGCCCGTGGCAGTTCACGAGGCAGACGATGAGACGCAGTGTCCTTGCGGCCGCACTGGCGGTGGCGACGATGACGACGCTGGCGCCGGCCGCTTCGGCCGGCCCGATCGAACGGGCCTGCATGGCCGCCGGACGCGGGGCGACGTCTTCTCTGTGCGGCTGTATCCAGCAGGTGGCGGATTCTCTTCTGGACGGGGCCGAGCAGCGGCTGGCATCGACCTTTTTCAGCGATCCGCACAAGGCGCAGGAAGTGCGCATGTCCGACCGCGAGGATCATGAACGCTTCTGGGACACCTACAAGGTGTTCGGTGCTCAGGCCGAGGCGTTTTGCCGATGAGGCTTGGCCGGGCGGCGGACGCGGGCTAGCCTGTGTCCCGGGAGGGCCGGGCGATGCGCATCGTGATCCTGACGGGCGCCGGGATTTCGGCGGAAAGCGGGCTGGGCACGTTTCGCGGCCCGGATGGCACGTGGAGCCGTTACAACATCGACGAACTGGCCACGCCCGAAGGGTTCGCGCGCAACCCGGTGCTTGTGCATCGCTTCTACAATGCGCGCCGGGCGCAGGTGCGGGCGGCCGTGCCGAACCCGGCGCACGCGGCGCTGGCGCGGCTTGAGGCAGTGCATCCGGGCGAAGTGCTGATCGTGACCCAGAACATCGACGACCTGCACGAGCGCGCCGGAAGCCGCAACGTGATCCACATGCATGGCGAATTGCTGCGCGCGCTTTGCGCGGCCTGCGGGCATCGCTGGGATGCGCCGCCCGAGATGGATGCCGGCGACCCCTGCCCCGCCTGTGCCATCGACGCCACCCGCCCCGACGTGGTGTGGTTCGGCGAGTTTCCCTATGCGATGGACGAGATCGCCGCGGCACTGGAGGCGGCCGACCTGTTCGTGGCGATCGGCACCTCTGGCAGCGTCTATCCGGCCGCCGCCTTCGTGGACGACGCGCGCCGGGCCGGGGCGGCGACGCTGGAACTGAACCTGGAGCGGTCCGAGATCACCCGGGCCTTCGCCGACGTGCGGTTCGGCAAGGCAAGCGAGGTCGTGCCCGACTGGGTGGACGCCGTGCTGCACGAACAGGGTCTTTGACCCGCCCCGGGGCAGCACCGGCGCCGCACAAGGGCTGACGCGTGCCCGCTGCCGGCGCGCCCGCGGTCCCGTCGCCGCGGCGCGGCGGCTTCAGCTTCAGTTTCAGTTTCAGCGAAAGGGCGGCCCGTGCGCCCAGACGGTCAGCGAGTGGCGGGTGCCGCCCGTCACCGGGGTGACGCGGTGCAGAACGAAGCTGGGAAAGAGCGAGGCGCTGCCCTGATCGGCAGGGGCGTCGCGGGTGTTGGCGTCGGCCATGACCTGAAGCGTGCCGCCGGTGTAGTCCCGCGAGGGGGACAGCTGCACCACCAGCGTCAGCTTGCGCCGCCGCGCCACCGGGCCGTCGCCGATGTCCGAATGCCAGCCGAAATGGCCCTGCCGCGCGGCATCGTAGCACGCCACCTGCGGGCTTTCGGCGAATTCCGTCAGATCGAAGCCGAAACCGGTGCGGTTGGCGTCCGCCACAAGGCGGATCAGCCGGTCCATCACCCAGCCGGTGCCGTCCGCCTCGTCCAGCCAGGCGATGTCGGCACGGCGCAGGTTGTGGTTGGCGATGCCGCCGACAAGGCCCGCGTCCGCGCGCCCGGCCTCGGCGGCAAGCGCGAGGATACGGTCGCACTCGGCCGGGGTGAAGGCAGCGGCGGCGGTGTGGAAGGTCTGCATCGGGTCCTGTGCGGCTGACGGGGTGCGCCAGCATGGCACGGGGCGCGCGGCGCCGCTGATCCGGGGGCGACGCGGCGGCGTCGCGGATGGCGCGCGGCCTGCGGCAAGGGGGCTGTCTGCCCCCTCTGCGCCTGCGGCGCATTCACCCCCGAGAGTATTTCGGAACAGAAGAAGCGGGGCCCCGCCCGTGGGGACAGGCGGGGCGCTGGCGGCTCAGTTGGTGGTGGGCTGGCCCTGGCCGTGCTGCATGCCGTGGCCCATGCCCTGCTCTGGCGCGCGTTCGAGGTCGACGGGGATCTCGACGGTGATGTCGCCCGCGGTCTCGAAGGTGAGGGTCACGGTGATCGTGTCGCCCTGCCGCATTGGCGCGGCGAGGCCCATCAGCATGACGTGGTCGCCGCCGCGGGCAAGGGCGTGGGTGCCGCCGGCGGGGATGGCGAAGCCTTCCTCGACCTCGATCATCTGCATGACGCCGTCGCCGGTGGCCTTGTGGGTGTGCAGTTCCACCCGCATGGCGGCGTCCGAGGCGGCCGAGACCAGCCGGTCATCGGTGGCGCCGGCGTTTTGCAGGATCATGAAGGCGGCGCCGGACTTGGCCATAGGGCTGGCGGAGCGGGCGTAGGCGTCGCTGACGGTGATGTCGGCGGCAAGCGCAGGCAGGGTGAAGGTGGCGGCGGCAAGCGCCGCGGCGAAGGTGCGAATCGTGGTCATGGGACTCTCCTGGTCGCGTGGTCTGATCTGTTTGGGTGTCGTCCGGGGCGATCAGGCCAGGGGCGGCGCGCGGGCGCGCGGCAGGAGAGCGACGGGAACGGCCACCGCCGGCAGCGGCGCAAGGCGGAAGCGGACGGAAGTGGCCGAAAGCGCGCGCGGCACAGGATCCGGAGCGGCGACGGCCACGATCAGGGACAGCGCGCAATCGGGGCAGACATGGGCAGGGCCGACCGGCTGGCCGTCGGCATCCACGGCCACGGTGACAGGCCCGCTGCCGGTGCAGAGCACGATCATGCCCGCGGCGTGGGTCTGGCCGCGCGCGACGGCCATCGCACCGGAGGTCAGCGCGAGGATCAGCGCGAACAGCAGGATCAGGACGGGGCGCAGGCGGACGTTCATGACCTTCAGATGCGCAACGCGTTCACGAAGGTGAAGGCGTCAAAAGGAAGCGGCCCCGCCCTTGCAGGGGCGAGGCCGCGAAACCGGTCCGGTCGAAGGGATCAGGCCGCGGTGCGGGCCTTGGCGATCTCTTTCTTGATCTTGAGCGCGTTGGACGACAGTTCGGCGTCGCGTGCCTTGTCAAGGAACGCATCCAGCCCGCCGCGGTGATCGACGCTGCGCAGCGCCGCGGCCGAGATCCGCAGCTTGAAGGTGCGGCCCAGCGATTCGGACATCAGGGAGACGTCGTTGAGGTTCGGCAGGAACCGGCGTCTGGTCTTGTTGTTGGCGTGGCTGACATTGTTGCCAGTCATCGGGCCTTTTCCGGTCAGTTCGCAGCGGCGCGACATGGCATCCTCGCTTTCTAGAACGCAAGAGACGCCGCCCCGGGGGGAGGCGCCCTTAAATCTGTCGGCGCGTTAAAGAGCACGCAGGCCGGGCTGTCAAGCCCCGTTCAGGCCGCCGCGTGGCCGTTGGGCGCAACCCCCACCCGGTGGCGTGGCGGCTGCATCACCAGCACGCCGGTCACGAACTCTGCATAGTTGCAGGTAAGTTCCGTCCCGGCGGGGATGTCCCACAGCGCATAACCGAAATCCTTGCCCGAGAAATCGAGGTTCGGGGTGTCGCTGTGGTTCATGAAGCGCCCTTCGTCGGCGTCCAGCACGATGTTGTCGGGATTGTAGGGGTCCTCGTAGCAGTAGCGGTCCATGAACTCCTGCACATGGGGCAGCATGGCCTCGACCGAGGTCTTGGGCACCGACAGGTCGAGCGCGGGGTCGTAGCGCCAGACAAGCTGTCCCTTCGCAAGGGTCTCATGGGAAAAGACGCCCAGTCCCTCGATGGCGGACGGGGCGAGATAGCAGCGCACAGTCATCATGCGCCAGTTCCTTCACTGGATGAACCGGGCCGTCTTCCGATCCGGGATTGTAGGGCGGGGTCCGCCCGGCGCCGGACGGCACGGCGCCGAATCCGCTTTATGACAGCCGTGCGAAAAGGCAATCGGGAAAATGCGCGGCGCGCGTCTTCTTCTGTTCGAAAATACTCCGGGGGGAATGCGCCGCAGGCGCAGGGGGGCGGAGCCCCCGCCCTTTTTCCTCAGGTGCCGAGAAACCGCGCCAGCACCTGCTGGGCGGCGACCGAGGGCGCGAGGCGCCCCGAGGCAAGATCCTCCTCGATCCCGGCGATGGCGGCGGCGACGCGGGGGTCGGCGGAAAGGCGGTCGAGCAGCGACTGGCGCAGTTCCTCCTCGAACCAGCGGCGGGCCTGCGCGGCGCGGCGGGTCTGCCAGTGGCCGGTGTCGCGGCGCCAACCGGCCAGCGCCTGCATCTCGGCCCAGGCCTCTGGCAGGCCGTCGCCGGTGACGGCGGAAACGGTCAGCGCCTTGGGAAAGCCTTCGGGGTCCTCTGCCCGCTTGCGCAGAAGGCGCAGGGCGCCGGCGTAATCGGCGCGGGTGCGCAGCGCGGCGGCGGCAAGGTCGCCGTCCGCCTTGTTCACAAGGATCAGATCCGCCAGTTCCATGATACCGCGCTTGACGCCCTGCAACTCGTCCCCGCCGGCAGGCGCCAGAAGCAGCACGAAGATGTCTGTCAGGTCGGCGACCATGGTTTCGGACTGGCCGACGCCCACGGTCTCGATCAGCACGATGTCATAGCCCGCGGCCTCTGCCAGCGCGGCGGCCTCGCGGGTGCGGCGGGCGACACCGCCAAGGTGGGTCCGGCTGGGCGAAGGCCGGACAAAGGCGCGGGGGTCGCGAGACAGGCGGTCCATGCGGGTCTTGTCGCCAAGGATAGAGCCGCCCGACCGCGCAGAAGAGGGGTCGACGGCCAGAACCGCGACCTTTAGCCCCTGCCCCGTCAGCAGGGTGCCAAACGATTCGATGAAGGTGGACTTGCCCACGCCGGGCGTTCCCGAAAGCCCGATGCGCAGCGCGGTCCGGCCGGTGTTGCGCAGCGCGTCGAGCAGCGCCAGCGCCTGCGCGCGGTGGTCGGCGCGGGTGCTTTCCACCAGCGTCACGGCGCGGGCCAGCGCCCGGCGTTCGCCCGCGGCCACCCGGCGGGCAAGGTCGGCGGGGTCGTCGGTCATGCGCGGGGGTCCGCTGTTACATTTCCGTGAATTGACGTCATCGCCGTTTTCTTGCCCCTACATGACAAGGGATGTCCAGCACCCGGGCATCGAATTGGTGGAGCCTTTGGATGATACGCCGTTTTCTTCTGTCGCTTTTTGCCGCCTTGGCGCTGACCCTGCCCGCGCGGGCCGAGATCACCACCGAGGCGCGGTTCGACGTGTATTTCTCGGGGATCAAGGCCGGGGTCGTGGTGTTCAAGGGGATCACCACGGACACGCAGTATTCGGTGGCCGGGCGGCTGCAAAGCACGGGACTGCTGCGACTGGTGGCGGATTTGCGCTATGACGCGGTGTCGGTGGGGCGGATCGCGGACGACGGCTTTGTGCCGGTGCGATACACCGAGAGCGCGGACACGGGGCAGCGGCAGTCGGACGCCGAGATGGAGTACCGGCGGGGCGTGCCACAGGTCAAAAGCTATTCCCCCCCGCGCGAGCCCAAGCCCTTCGATCTGGACCCCGCGACGCAGGGCGGCACGCTGGACCCGGCGGCGGCGGTGTTCTTTTTGTTGCGCGACGCGCCCGAGGCAGAGGCCTGCCGGGGCGCGGTGCCGGTCTTCGACGGGCAGCGGCGCAGCAGCCTGACGGTCAAGAACCCCCGGCGGCAGGGCGACCGTCTGGTCTGCGACGGGGAATACCGCCGCGTGGCGGGCTTTTCGCCCGCCGAGATGGGCGAAAAGGCGCAGTTTCCCTTTACGGTGACCTACCGGCGGAACGGCGACGGGCTGATGCAGGTGGACGAGGTGCGGATCGACACATTGTATGGCGTCGCGCGGCTCGATCGCAGATAATCGGAGGCGTGAGAACGCCCCTTCCCATCGACGCCGCGCTGCCGGACCTGCTGGCGGCGATTGACGCCCACGGGCGGGCCGTGTTGCAGGCCCCGCCCGGCGCGGGCAAGACCACGCGCGTGCCCTTGGCGCTGCTGGAGCATGGGCGCGTGGCGGGGCGGATCGTGATGCTGGAGCCGCGCCGCATCGCCGCGCGCGCCGCCGCAGAGCGCATGGCCGAGACGCTGGGAGAGCCTGTGGGCCAGACGGTGGGCTACCGCATCCGGGGCGAGGCGAAGGCGGGCCGCGCCACCCGGATCGAGGTGGTGACCGAGGGCATCCTGACGCGCATGATCCAGTCCGACCCGGAACTGACGGGGGTGGGCGCGGTGATCTTCGACGAGTTCCACGAACGCTCGCTGAACGCCGATCTTGGGCTGGCGCTGACCTGGGAGGCGCGGGGCGCGCTGCGCGAGGACCTTGTGGTTCTGGTGATGTCGGCGACGCTGGACGCCGGACCGGTCGCCGCGCTGCTGGACGACGCGCTGGTGGTCACCTCCGAGGGACAAGGCTTTCCGGTGGAAACACGCTGGCTGGAGCGCCCGGTGCGGAAGGATCAGCGGCTGGAGGACGCGGCGTCGGGGCTGGTGGCGCAGGCGATGGCCGAGACCGAGGGCGGCGTGCTGGTGTTCCTGCCGGGCGAGGGCGAGATCCGGCGCGTGGCCGCGCGGCTGGAGGCGCGGCTGCCGCCGGGCGCGGTGCTGCGCCCGCTGTATGGCGCCCTGCCCTTCGATGCCCAGCGCGCCGCGATCCGGCCGGAACCGGGCGCGCGCAAGGTGGTGCTGGCCACGTCGATCGCCGAAACATCGCTGACCATCGAGGATGTGCGCGTGGTGGTGGACGCCGGCCGGGCGCGGCGCGCGCGGTTCGATGCCGGCAGCGGCATGTCGCGGCTGGTGACCGAACGCGTCAGCCGGGCCGAGGCCGACCAGCGGCGCGGGCGCGCGGGCCGCGTGGCGCCGGGGGTGTGCTATCGGCTGTGGACGCGCGGCGAAGAGGGCGGGCTGGCCCCCTACCCGCCCGCCGAGATCGAGGTGGCCGACCTGACGGGCCTGGCGCTGGACCTTGCGCTCTGGGGCGCGGAACCCGAGGCGCTGGCCTTCCTGACGCCGCCCAACCCGGGCGCCTATGCCGAGGCGCGGGCGCTGTTGCGGGAGTTGGGGGCGCTGGACGCGGGCGGGCGGATCACCGGGCACGGGCGCGCGCTGGCCGCGCTGCCCTTGCATCCGCGGCTGGGGCACATGCTGGCCGTGGCGGGACCGGACGCCGCGGGTCTGGCCGCGCTGATGGCCGAGCGCGACCCGCTGCGCGGTGCGCCCGCGGACCTGTCGCTGCGGCTGGCGGCGCTGGAGCGGGGCGACGCGCGCGCGAGCCGCGCCGCGCTCGACCGGATCCGGGCCGAGGCGCGGCGGCTGCGCGCGGCGGCACAGGGCCGGGAGGCTGGCAAGGACGCGGGGCTGACGCCCGCGCAGATGGCGGCGCTGGCCTATCCCGACCGGGTGGGGCTGCGGCGCGCGGGCGACGATCCGCGCTGGGTGCTGTCGGGCGGGCGGGGCGCGGTCATGGACGCGGGCGAACCGCTGGCCGGCGCGCGGCTGATCGTGGCGACCGACCTTGACGGCGCGGGGCGCGAGGCCCGCATCCGCCTTGCCCTGTCCATCACCGAGGCAGAGGTGCGCGAGGTGCACGGCGCGCGGATCGGCTGGCACGAGGTCTGCGCCTGGTCGAAGCGCGCGCGCAAGGTCGAGGCGCGTCGGCACGAGCGCCTCGGCGCGCTGGTGCTGGCGGACCGGGCATGGCGCGACGCACCCGCCGAGGCCGTGGCGCGCGCCATGCTGGAGGGCGTGCGCGAGCTGGGCCTGCCCTGGTCCGACGCGGCGCGGCGTCTGCAGGCGCGGGCAGAGCTGTTGCGCGCCGAGGGGGCCGATTTGCCGGACCTGTCTGACGCGGGGCTGATGGCGGCGCTGGAGGACTGGCTGCCGCCCCACCTGACGGGCGTCACGGACGCGGCCGGGCTGAGGGCGCTGGACCTCGTCGGGCCCTTGCAGGCCCGCCTCGGCTGGGAGGGGCAGGCGCTGGTCGACCGGCTGGCGCCCGCGGGCTTCACCACGCCGCTGGGGCGGAAGGTGGCGATCGACTATGCCGGCGAGGCGCCCGGGATCGCGCTGCGCCTGCAGGAGATGTTCGGCGTGACCGAGCACCCCGTGGTGGGTCCGCGCCACCTGCCCCTGCGGGTGACGCTGCTCTCGCCTGCCGGGCGGCCGGTGCAGACGACGATGGACCTGCCGGGGTTCTGGGCGACCTCTTACGCCGACGTGCGCAAGGACATGCGGGGGCGCTATCCGCGCCACCCCTGGCCTGAGGACCCGACAGTCGCCGACCCCACCCTACGCGCCAAGCCGCGGAAGGGGTAAAGGGGGCTGTCTGCCCCCTCTGCGCCTGCGGCGCATTCACCCCCGAGAGTATTTTCGAACAGAAGAAGCCGTGGGTGTTTACCAGGGCCCGTGGTGGTCGCCCGGGGCATCCACGCGCCGGAACCCGTGCGCGCCGAAATAGTCGCGCTGCGCCTGGATCAGGTTGGCCGTGCCGCGGGCGTGGCGCAGGGTGTCGAGATAGGCCAGCGCGGCGGAGAGCGCCGGGGCGGGCTGGCCCGAAAGCGCCATGGCCGCGACCGTGCGGCGCAGCGCGCCCATGCAGTCGGCAAGGATCGCGGCGAAATGCGGGGCGAGGATCAGCTTGCCGTGGGGCAGGCCGGCGCGGATGGCGGCGGCGATGTCGTCGAGCAGGCCCGAGCGGATGATGCAGCCCGCCCGCCAGATCTCGGCCGTGCGGGCGAGGTCGAGGTCCCAGCCGCGATCTTCTGCCGCCGCCTGCAGAAGCGACAGGCCCTGCGACAGCGCGACGATGCGCCCCGCCAGGAGCGCGCGTTCAAGATCGGCGTCGAGAAGGCGGGGGACGGCATCGAAGCGGTCGGATGCAGCGAACGTCGCGGCACCGGCGGCGCGCGCGGGCTTGTCGGCGGACCAGGCGCGGGCGGCCACCGCGGCCTCGATCACGCTTGCGGACTGGCCGAGGCGCAGGGCCTCGATCGCGGTCCAGCGGCCGGTGCCCTTCTGGCCGGCGGCATCCTCGATCATGTCGACCATGGGCAGGCCGGTAGCGGGATCGGTGGCTGACAGGACGCGGGCGGTGATCTCTGTCAGGTAGGCGTGAAGCGGGCCGCCGTTCCATTCGTCGAACAACTGGCCGATGGCGGCGGGGGCGCGGCCCTCGCCATGGGCGAGGTGGCCGTAGATCTCGGCGATAAGCTGCATGTCGGCGTATTCGATGCCGTTGTGCACGGTCTTGACGAAATGGCCGGCGCCGCCGGGGCCCAGAAGCGCGGCGCAGGGATCGTCGCGGAAGCGTGCGGCGATGGCCGTCAGGATGTCGGCGACGGCGTCCCAGGCCGCGGGGTCGCCGCCGGCCATCAGCGACGGACCGTGGCGCGCGCCTTCTTCCCCGCCAGACACGCCGAGCCCGAGAAAGAGCATGCCGGCGTCCGCCATGGCGGCGGCGCGCCGGTCGGTGTCGTGGGAATCGGCGTTGCCGCCGTCGATCAGGATATCGCCGGGGTCGAGATGGGGCATGAGCGCGGCGATGGTGTCGTCCACCGCCGCGCCGGCGGGCACCATCATCAGGACCGCGCGCGGGCGGGCCAGCGCGGCGGCCAGCGCCTGCGGCGTTTCCGCCGGGACAAGGCGATCGGCCAGCGGCCCGGCCCTGTCCCGCAGCGCGGCGATGCGGGCCGGCCTGCGGTTGTGGATGGCCACGTCGAAACCGCGCCCGGCCATGTTGAGCGCCAGCGCGCCGCCCATGGTTCCAAGCCCCGTGATCGCGATGCGTGCCGCCATGTCGCCCTCCCCTTGCCCCGACCAAGGTATGAACGAATGCCCGGGATGCAACGGGGCGCGCTCGCCCTGCTTCTTCTGTTTCCAAATACTCCCGCCGGAGGCAGGCGCCAAAGGCGCCTTCGCGGCGTCAGCCGCGCCCGGTCTCGTCCTCATCCGGGGTCAGGCCATAGCGCGCGGCCAGCCGCCAGACATGGTCGGGCACCATGTTCTTCATCCGGGCGGGCGCGGCGTGGCGCAGGAACAGCACGGTCTCTGCCGCCTTCATCTCGACCCGCGCGCGGGCAAACTCCAGCCCGCGCGGGCCGGTGCGGGGCTGCAGCCAGGCCACGATGGGGCGCACCCAGTCGGGCATCCGGCGGAGCGGCAGGCCGCCGGCGGCAAGGCGCGTGTTCTGAACGAAGCCCCGGACGGCGGCGGTGCGGCTGCCCTTGCTGCCGGGCGCGGCCAGCGCGAGGTCGGGCGCGATGCGGTCCAGCATCTCCTGCCCACGGGCGTTGCGCACGATCAGCCACTGGTCGCCCTCGCCCGCCATGTAGCCCACGGTGATGTCGGCCAGCACGTTGGTGTAGTCGACGCAGGTGCGGCAGGTCAGCGGGAAGAAGTCGGAGGGCAGGTCGGAAATCGGCAGCTTCAGGAAGGGAATGAAGCGGCGGCTGCCGTCGGCAAAGCGCATCTCGACCCGGTAGTCGGCGCGGAATTCGAGGTAGGTGACGTCCTCGGGGCGGTCCGTCAGCTTGCCGAGGAAAAGGTGGAAGTTCTCGGTCGTCGTGTTGTCGGAACAGGGGGTGCCGATGACGTAGATCCGCTCGAACCCCAGCCGGTCCTCGATGGCGCGCAGCGCATAGACCTGGCAGGGGATGCCGATGACGGCGATGCGGCGGTGGCCGGCCCGCGCGGCGGGTTCCAGCAAGGACAGAAGCGGCGCATAGCCCATGCGCATCCCGCGCACGCCGGCCATGCCCTCGGCCCGGGTCACCAGCACCGGCACCGGGCGCCAGCGGTCGTCCTCGGCCGGCGCGACGGTCAGGACGGCATCGACGGCACCCTCTGCCAGCAGGGTTTCAGCCAGACGCGTGGTGATGCCGGTCCATTGCGCGCCTTCGGCGGGGGCGGTCAGCCGGGCGCGCCACATGGCGCGGTAGGGGCCGAAGAACGCCTCGTCCCCGCGCTCGGGGTCGCGCGGGCGGCCGTGGACGCGGGTTTCCATCGCCGGATAGTCAGGGCGGATGAACTGGCAGGCCATGCCGCAAAGGCCCGCGTCGGCGGTGCGCGATAGGCCGCAGTCTGTGCAGAACTTGCGCGGCGCGGCCGGGCCGGGGGCCGGGGCGGTCAGGGCGGGCACGGGATCGTCATAGGGAGGCATGGGCGGATATCCTTGGCGCCCCGGCAGAGTGTCAGATTCCAACTGTCACGTAAAGTTGACATACGGTCCGGGGAGCAAGGCGCTTCGAAGCGCCTTGACCACGGGCCTTGCAAGGCCCGTGACACGCGGTTTCGAAACCGCGTGGAAAAGCCGCTTCGAGGCGGCTTTTCCCTCAGACCCCGAAGCAGTGGCGCAGGATGGCCTTTTGCGCGTGCAGCCGGTTCTCGGCCTCGTCGAAGACGACCGATTGCGCACCGTCCATCACTTCTGACGTCACCTCCTCGCCGCGGTGGGCGGGCAGGCAGTGCATGAAAAGCGCACCGGGGTCGGCATGGGCCATGAGCGCGGAATTCACCTGGTAGGGGCGCAGCTGGTTGTGGCGGCGTTCCTTGGTGGACTGGCTGTCGTGCATCGACACCCAGGTGTCCGTGACCACCAGGTCGGCGCCCGCCACGGCGGCGGCGGGGTCACGCTCCACCGTCACGCGGCTGCCCTTGTCGCGGGCATAGCCGACGAAGGCATCTTCGGGGTCGAGCGTCTGGGGGCCGGTGAAGGTGAAGTCGAAGCCGAACTGCCCGGCGGCGTGCAGGAAGCTGGCGCAGACGTTGTTGCCGTCGCCGCACCATGTCACCTTTTTCCCCGCGACCGGGCCGCCGTGTTCCTCCCACGTCATGATGTCGGCCATGATCTGGCAGGGGTGGGTGCGGTCGGTCAGGCCGTTGATGACGGGCACGTCGGCGTATTCGGCCATTTCCAGCAGGACCGATTCGTCGAAGGTGCGGATCATGATGAGGTCGACATAGCGGCTCATCACGCGGGCCGTGTCGGCAATGGTCTCACCATGGCCGAGCTGCATGTCAGAGCCCGACAGGACCATGGTCTGCCCGCCCATCTGGCGCACGCCCATGTCGAAGGAGACGCGCGTCCGGGTGGACGGCTTTTCGAAGATCAGCGCCACCATGCGGCCGGCCAGCGGCTGGTCGTCGTCGGGGGTGCCGCGGGGGCGGCCGGCGCGGGCCGATTTCATCGCGTGGGCCTGGTCGAGGATGGCCCGCAGGTCGGCGGCGTCGGTCTTGTGGATATCGAGGAAATGGGTCATGCGAGGCAACTTTTGTGGGCGCGGGGCAAGGCGGGACGGGCCTAGGCCGGTGTGGGCGCGGCAAGCGCGCTGGCGGCGGCATCGAGGCGGGCGACGGCCTCTGCCAGATCGTCCTCGGTGATCGTCAGCGGCGGCAGCAGGCGCACCACGTTGTCGGCGGCGGGCACCGTCAGGACGTGCTGGTCATAGCCGGCCTGCACCACGTCGGCGGGCGCGACGCGGCACTTCAGGCCCAGCATCAGGCCGCTGCCGCGCACCTCTTCGAAGACCTCGGGATGCGCGGCGACCAGCCCTTCGAGCCGCTGGCGAAGGCCCGCGGCCTTTTCGCGGACCGAGGCGAGGAAGGCGGGGTCGTCGACGATATCCATGACCGCCACGCCCACGGCGCAGCCCAGCGGGTTGCCGCCATAGGTGGAGCCATGGGTGCCCGCGGTCATGCCGCTGGCGGCATGTTCGGTGGCCAGCACCGCGCCAAGGGGAAAGCCGCCGCCGATGCCCTTGGCCACCATCATCATGTCGGGGGTGATGCCCGCCCATTCATGGGCAAAGAGCCGCCCGGTGCGGCCGACGCCGCACTGTACCTCGTCGAGGATCAGGAGGATGCCGTGCTGGTCGCACAGGTCGCGCAGGCCCTTGAGGCACTGGTCGGGCACGGTGCGGATGCCGCCCTCGCCCTGCACGGGTTCGATCAGGATGGCCGCCGTGCGGTCGGTGATCGCGGCGTGCAGCGCGTCGTGATCCCCGAAGGGGACGTGGACGAAGCCGGGCAATAGCGGGCCGAAGCCCTTGGTCAGCTTTTCGCCGCCCGCCGCGGCGATGCCGGCCGAAGACCGGCCGTGGAAGCTGCCGGAGAAGGTGATGATGTCGGTCCGGTCGGGCTGGCCTGCGTCATGGAAGTGCTTGCGCGCCATCTTGACGGCCAGTTCGCAGGCCTCTGTGCCCGAGTTGGTGAAGAACACGGTATCGGCGAAGGTCGCCGCCACCAGCCGGTCGGCAAGCGCCTGCTGCTGGGGGATCTGGTAAAGGTTGGACACATGCCAGAGCCGGTTCGCCTGATCGGTCAGCGCCTTGACCAGCGCAGGGTTCGCATGGCCCAGCGCGTTGACCGCGATGCCGGCGCCAAGGTCGAGGTATCGCGCGCCATCCTGCGTGAACAGCCAGCTGCCTTCGCCCTTTTCGAACGAAAGCGGCGCGCGGGAATAGGTGGGCAGAATGGACGGGATCATCGGCGTTGTCCTTGGAATGAAGCCGGAAGGTGCACGCGGGCACCGTTTTCGTCAATGGCGGGGTGGAACGAACGGTCGGGGCGGGATCGGGGCCGCACGCAGATGCGCGGCGCGGCGCGCTGTCAGGCGCGTCGGCGTCGGCGGAGGGCGGACATGATTCCGGAAGCGTTCATGCCCCGACGCTTAGCGCGGCAGGGGCCGGATTGTAAAGCGGGATCGGGGGCAGCCGGGGTCGCCCCCCGGTCAGTCGCAGGTCAGGGCGACGAGGCGGCTGGGCATGGCGACATAGGCGGCCCACAGGATATCCTCGCGGTCGGAATCACCGACATTGACCGTGCCAGCGCAGACGGAGCCGCGCGCCGCGAGATAGTCGGTGCTAAGCTCGGTGCAATCGGCACCAGAGATCATCCCCAGTTCCGAGATCGCCGCGCCCGGAATCAGAATGTGGGAGTAGATGTTGCCCAAGTTGACCGAGTTCGAGTTGGAATTGTTGTCATCGTCATCGTCGCCCCGTCCCCACTCTTCGTGGGTGCAGGCGTTCCAGATCCCGAGGTCGGAGGAAGGTTCCACGGCCAGTGCCGGATCCGCGATCGTGACCGAAGAGCTGACATCGGGGGCAGCATCGTCAGCGTCGATGGTGGCGTCCTGCGCGGCGGCAGGCAGCGCAAGGACAAGCGATATGGCGGCGGCCAACGCGAGGCGAAGCGGGGCGGGGTTCATTCGGAGCACCTTTCTACCTGTCCGCAGCGCGGGTCCGCGCGCGGCATACCTCACCGACACCTAGCCCCCCGGAAAGGCACCCAGCGCGCGAAAATGTGGCGATTTGTGGGCAATTCGACCGGCCCGGTTGCGTGCCGGCGCGCCGGCGGGCATGATTCCCTGAAAAGAACACAATTGCGTGCCAGACCGGCGGGCAATCAGGCCGTCAGAAGACGGCGGGCAGAGACAGGCAGTGCAGGTGACACCCATGGATTCGGACGGCTCGGAAAAGGCGCAACTTGTGACCGAGGATCACGGGATGCAGAAGCTCGTGTTCCAGACCACGACCAAGGACACGCGGGCGCACCGCACATGGTTCCGGGGCGAGACGACGAATTACAATCCCACGATCGCGCGCATGGCCGGCGTGTCCGGCGTGCCGCAGTTCGTGCTGAAGGGCTGGGCGCCCGACCGCCCGCTGATCGAGCCCTCGACGCAGATCACCGCCTTCGGGTCCTGCTTTGCCTCCAACATCTCGAAATGGCTGTCGGCGCGGAACTTCAACGTGCTGAACAAGTCCGAGGACGCCAAGGCGGCCTATGTGGTGACGATGGGCGAGGGGATGGTCAATTCCTTCGTGATCCGCCAGCAATTCGAATGGGCGTGGGAAAACAAGGTCTTCGAGGGGTCGCTGTGGCACGGCTACAACGCCGAGGAGTTCGGCTATGACGAGGCGGTGCGGCTGGAGACCAAGCGCATCTTCGACGAGACCGAGGTGTTCATCCTGACCTTCGGCCTGTCCGAAGTCTGGTATGACGAGCCCACGGGCAACGTGTTCTGGCGCACCATTCCCAAGGACGTCTACGACCCCGAGCGCCACAAGTTCCGCGTGTCGACCGTCGAGGAAAACAAGGACAACATGCGCGCGATCCACGACCTGATCCGCAAGCATCGTCCCGACGCCAAGATAATCTTTACCCTGTCGCCGATCCCGCTGATCGCGACGTTCCGCGATGTCAGCTGCCTGACGGCCAATTCGGTGTCGAAATCGGTGCTGCGCGTGGCCATCGACGAACTGATGCGCGAGAAGTGCGACGAGGGGCACCTGTACTACTGGCCCTCGTTCGAGATCATTACGGATGTCTTCCGCCTGCCCTACCGGTCGGACCGGCGGCACCCCAAGGACCCGGCGCTGGACTATATCATGACGCTCTTCGAGCATACGTGGTGCGTGGAAACGGACACGCCGCGCCCGTCGCTGACCCAGGCCTGGGTCAAGGCGCAGGCGGCGGCGGGCAACCTGCCCGCGAACCTCGTGCGGATCGTGAACCGGCGCAAGGTGGACGGGCTGGACCGCTTTCTGGCGCGCGAGACGCTGTCGGCGGACCCCAAGGAGGACAAGGCGATCCGCCAGCTGCTGGAAGAGCTGCGCGCGGAATGGCTGGCCGACCCCGAAGCACCGGCGCAGGCGGCGGAATAGCGGGCTGCCTGCGGCTTTCCGCGGGCCTCAGGCCTTGAGCCGGTAGCCCGTGCGCAGCCAGTTCCAGCACAGCCCAAGCACCGCGGCGACGGCGAGCGACACCACGGCCAGCCCCAGCCAGGGCGAGCTGTCGGACTGGCCGATCATGCCATAGCGCACCCCGTCGATCAGGTAGAACATCGGGTTGACGTGCAGCAGCGTCTGCATCGCGGGCGGCAGCCTTTCTATCGAGTAAAAGGTGCCCGACAGGAACGACAGCGGCGTGATGATGAAGTTGGTGATCGCCGCCTGCTGATCGAACTTGGTGGCGTAGATCGCCGCGACGATGCCAAGCCCCCCCATCAGCGCCGCGCCCAGCACCGCGAAGACCGCCACCCAGAGCGGATGCGCGACGCCGCCGCCCACCACCACGAGAAGGAACACCACGATCGCCGCCGCCACGAAGCTTCCGCGCGCGATGGCGCCGGCCATGTAGCCCGCCAGAAGCTCTGCCGGGGACAGGGGCGGCATCAGCGTGTCGACGATGTTGCCCTGCACCTTGGCCGACATGATCGAGGACGAGGTATTGGCAAACGCGTTCTGGATCACCGTCATCGTCAGGATGCCGGGGGCGAGGAACTGGACATAGGGCACGCCCATCACGTCGCCCCGTCCCGGGCCGATGGCCAGCGAGAAGACGGCGATGAAAAGCGCGGCCGTGACCAGCGGCGCGGCCAGCGTCTGGGTCCAGACCGTCATGAAGCGTCGGATCTCGCGCGTGGCCAGCGTTTGCAGGCCAAGCCAGTTGACGCGCCCGAAGCGGCGTACGCCCATATCGGCGGGTTCGGCCATCGGTGCCTCCTTTGGTGTTGGCGGTGCTTGTATCCGGCAGGCCGGTGATTACAATAGGCGGTCAAGGAATGTGACCGGCGGCCTGCAGGCGGCGGGGGGGATGACCCGCCGGCGGGGCCGTTTTCAGTTGGAGGTTGGCGATGAGCTGGACCGACGAACGCGTAGAGCTTCTGAAGAAGATGTGGGGCGAGGGCCAGAGCGCCAGTCAGATCGCCAAGGAACTGGGGGGCGTGACCCGGAACGCCGTGATCGGCAAGGTGCATCGCCTTGGCCTGTCGAACCGCACCGGCGGCGCCTCTGGCGGTGGAGGGGGCGCCGCGCCGTCCGGCGGAGCAGCCAGCGCCGCCACGGCGCAGGCCAAACCCGCCGCGAAGGAAGCGCCCGAGGCAAAGCCCGCCGCGGCAGACACGCCCGCCCCGGCCCCGGTGCCGGACCCCGAACCGGCAGAGCCCGCGCCGGCGACCGTTTCCGCGATCCCGCCGCGCAAGGCGATCGTGCCGGCGGGCCAGCCGCTGCCGCCGCAGCCCTCGGCCAACGAGATCAGCCCCGAGGCGCTGGCCAGCGTGCGCGAGGTCGAGAAGAAGGCCAAGAAGATCAGCCTGATGGAACTGACCGAGCGGACCTGCAAGTGGCCCATCGGCGACCCGGCAACGCCGGATTTCTGGTTCTGCGGATTGCCGGTGCAGCAGGGCAAGCCCTATTGCGAGGCGCATGTGGGCGTGGCGTTCCAGCCGATGAGCGCGCGGCGCGACCGCCGCCGCTGACGCGAAAAAAGGGCGGCCCCGGGGCCGCCCCTTTCGGGCGCTCGCGCGCGATCAGAGCGCGACGAGCGGCTGGCCCGCCAGCGCCTGCGCGAAGATGCCCAGCGTCAGCGCGCTGTAGCCCAGCGCCGAGATCAACACCCAGCGCCGCGCGGCATCGGGCACCAGACGATCGGCGGCCAGCCCGATCAAGGGCAGCGCCTGCATGGCGTGAATCGACAGGAAATGCGCGGGGCGCAGGTCGCCCACCTGTGCGGACCAGCCGGTCAGCGGCAGCACCGCCGCGCCCGCCGTGGGCGTCCCCACGAAGTGCCCGCCCGAGTTGGACATATAGCCCGCAACGATCAACGTCAGCACGAAGGTCAGGACGAAGCCCGCCACCACCCCCAGTCGCAGGCCGGGCGACAAGCTGGCCGCGCGGTCGCGCCCCGCAACGACGCCGTAGACCGCCGCGCCCGCCACCAGCGACACCGCGCCCACCGCCATGACAGAGCTGTACATGAAAGCATGGAACGGGGTGGAGAAGTTGAAATGCGAGTGCTGGGCCTGCGCGGCCATCGCGCTCATGTAGGCCATTTCGGACAGGAAGGCGGCGGTCATGACCCAGAGCGTGATGCGCAGGGTGCGGCCGTCGCGCCATGCCGGCGACAGGCGCGGTTCGAGCAATGCGAGCGTGGCGAAGAACAGCGCGAAGGAGGCCGCGAACTTGGCCGGTTTCACCCAGACGCCGACGCCGTCCAGAAGGCGGGAATCCGCGGCGCCGAGGACCAGATAAAGCACCAGCAGCACGGCGCTGAGACCGGCCAGAAGGATCGTCAGGCGGGGCAGCGCGATGCGCCGGGTGACGGGAAGGGACAGTTCGGTCATTGGTTCAGGCCTTTTTGGGGAGATTTGGAGGAGGGTTTCGGCGCAAGGCCAAAGGCGCGCATCGCGGTCTCGGCGATCAGCGCCAGCAGGAAGCCTACCGGGCCAAAGAGAAAGACAAGCAGCAGGATCGGTGCCTGGATCAGGCGGTGCAGGCCGACACGGTCCATCCGGTCGGCCACCAGAACGCCGATCAGAAGGTCGAAGGCAAGATAGTGGGTCCAGCCGGCCAGCAGCAACGGATCGGAAGCGAAGAGCGCACGCACCTGGGGGATAGAGCCGTAGCCGCCGTCCGCGGCGGCGAAATGGCCGAGGATCAGCACGGTGTAAAGCGCCGAGAGCGCCAACGGAATGGCATAGCGCACCGCCACGCCCAGCGCCGCGATGCGCCGGGGGGCGAGGATCAGGATGGCCCAGCCCAGCATCGCGGTGCTGGAAGCAAGGCTGAAGAGGGTGTCCCAGGTCACGGGATATCTCCGTTGTAAATTTCCACTGGAAAGATTAATGCCGGAATTCCTTGCGCATGGCAAGCTGAATATTTACACTGGAAATATACACGGTACAGAGATCCGATATGGAACGAAAGAAATATCATCACGGCGATCTGAAGAATGCCCTGGTCCAGGCTGGACTGGAGATTCTGGATGAGGACGGGCTGCCCGGCCTGTCGCTGCGCGCCATCGCCGCGCGAACGGGTGTAAGCCACACGGCACCGAAGAATCACTTTGGCTCTTTGCGCGGGCTGATGACGGCGATCGCGACAGAAGGGTTCCGCCGCCACGCCGCCTTCATGCGCGAGGGACTGACAGAGGCCGCCACACGGTCAGAGCGGCGGGATGCCGCGCTGTCAGGCTACGTGCGGTTCGCCGAGGCGCACCCGCATCTCTTCGAGCTGATGTTCTCGCCGCTATTCTGCGACCTCCGCGACGAGACGCTGAGCGGGGCGGCCAGCGGCAGTTATGCGGTCCTTGCCGAGATCTCGGACGGGCTGGACTGGCCCGGGGCCGAAGGACCCGGCAGGCAGCGGCGCACCGAGATGATGCTGTGGTCGCTGGCGCATGGCTATGCCCAGCTGGCCAAGAGCGGACAGTTCCCCGAAGGCGAAGACGGGCGGCCCGAGCATCCCATCGAGACCGTGGCGCCCCGGTTCGGATACGCGGGCTAGGGCCTGTCAGTTTCCGCCGAGCAGGTTGCGCAAGGGACCGCTGCGGGCGGGGTCGGCGCCGGTCTCGCCGCCAAGACGGTCGCGCAGGGTGCCGCCCGCTTCGTCGCGCAGGCGTTCGGCACCACCACGCAGGGTTTCCTGAAGCGCCGAGCCCACGTCGAGCCCGAAGGCGGGCGCATCCCATGCCCCGGTGATCGTGATGGGCAGCACGATGCGCTGGTCCTCGCGCAGGGTCGGGATCACGGTGTAGTCGAGCGTTCGCGGCCCCAGCGACACGGTGCCCCGCCCGTCTGCCACGAAGCGCGGCGCGGCGATGGCAAGGTCCGGGTTGGAAAGCACGCCGCCGGCGATGGTGAAGCTGGCGGTGACACTGTCGAAAACGGTGCGTGCGCCGGCGGTTTCTGACCGGGGGGCGATACGGCGGTCGCGCACGGTGGCGGTCAGGTCGACGCCTTGCAGCGTGCCCGCGCCGACCGACAGCGTTCCGTCGCCCGACAGCCCCGCCATCAGCGCCGCGACGCTGTTGCCCGAGCCCAGCAGGTTCAGCGTGCCGCCGGCGGTGGCCGTCAGCCTGTCGACCCCGGCAAGGTCGGTCAGCAGCGTTTGCAGCGACAGCCCGTTGCCCGTCAATTCGGTGCGCACAGACAGGCCGCCGCGGCTGTTGACGACGACGCTGCCGGCGAGCGTGCCGCCATAGACCTGAAAGCCGCGCAGGTCGGTGACGGCGCGGCCCTCGTCCAGCCGGGTCAGGGTGGACAGACCATCGATGCGCGTGCCGCCAAGGGTCAGGCTGGTGGCGTTGAGCAGCAGTTCGCCGTCGATGGATTGCAGGGCGGACACGTCGATGGGATCGGTGGACCAGCCCGAGGCGGCGGGCGCGCCGCCATCGCCGGACAGGGCCGAAAGATCGAGATCCCCGGCGTCGATCCGCGCGACAAGGCGCGGGCGGTCGGCAAGGGTCAGGTCGGCGATCACCTCGACCCGCTGGTCGCCAAGGGCAAGCCGCAGTTCCCGCAGGTTCAGCGTGTCGCCGCTGAGGGTGATGTCGCCTTGCGCCGCGCCCGAGCGGCCAAGTGCCACGGGATAGACGGCCTCTGCCCCGGCCAGCGCCACAAGCGCGGGAATGTCCGGCGCGCTGAAGTCGAAGCGGCCCTCGGCGGCGGGCGTCCTGGCGACGCGGCCGTCGAAGGAGAGCGTCGCGCCGCCAAGCTCTGCCCGAAGGCCGAGGGTCGCGGTGTCACCGGCAAGCAGCGCGGCAGGGGCGCCGACCTCTGCCGAAAGGGTCAGGGGCGCGTCCTGCCACATGCCGGAGCCCGTCAGCGTCGCGGTTCCGGCGAGATCGGGCAGCGCAAGCGTCAGGTCGAGATCGGAAAGGGTGGTCTGCGTTCCCGCCGCGTGGTCCAGATAGCGGATCGTGGCCCCGGTGAAGCGGGCGCTGTCGAGCGTGACACCGGGCGCTGCGCTGTCCGTGCCGTCCGGGGTGCCCGGATCCGAAAGCACCCAGTTCACCGCCCCGTCGGCGCTGCGTTCCAGGAGCAGATTCGGCGCCTCTGCGATCATGCCGGTGATACGGATATCGCCCCTGACCAGCGCCATCAGGTCGACCCCGATGGACAGCCCCCTGGCGGAAAACAGCGGGCCCGCATCCGACCAGTCGGCATTGGCCACGGTCACTGCGCCGGTGTTGATCCCCAGTTCGGGCCAGAACGTAGGGCGCGCGGCGCCTTCTATCGTCAGCGACCGGCCCGTGATGGCCTGAAAGCGTGACGCGGCGACCTCTGCCACCTTGTCGGCGGGGATCAGCGTCGTGCCGAAAACCACGACCATGGCGGCGGCCACCATGACCGAAACAACTCTAAACACCCAGCGCATGGCGCCCCCCGGATACCCAAACCACGCCGGCAGGATAGCAGGGGGGCGGCGCGCGGCAAGCCGCGGGGTTCAGCGCAGGCGCGGCGCGTGGAGCATCCCGGCGTCGGTCCGGGTCAGGCCGGTGTCGCGCAGCATGTGATCGGGCAGCCGGCGCACGTGGCGCGCCTCTCGGTGGCGGCGGTCGGCCTCGACCAGCCAGTTCAGCAGGCCGGCCAGGCCAAAGCCGCGGGAGGTGGTGGCAGCGGTGCGGATGGTGGTGGTGGTCATGGCGGATCTCCTTGCCGGGGGTTCGATCTGATGACCCCTTTGTGCCCCCTGCCCGTCAAAGCAGCGTCAGAGCCGCGCGCCTTGTGCGTGCGTCGGGCGTAAAATCTGCGTAAAATCAGGCGCGAACACCTTTGACGGACAGCCAGCCCCGCCCGATGCCCCATGCCATCACCCTTTCGCTGCACGGTGAATTCACCGCGACCGGGCCCGCTGGCGCGCCGGTTGTGGGCGTGTCGCAGCGCGGGCAGGTCCTGCTGGCCTGCCTTGCCATGCGGCCCGGGGGCCGCGCCGGGCGCGACATGCTGGCCGACCTGCTGTGGGGCGACCGGGGCGAAGAACAGGCGCGCGCGTCCCTTCGGCAGGAGCTGTCGCAACTGCGCAAGCATTTGCCCGAGGGCACGCTGGGGGCCGACAGGGCGTCTGTCTGGCTGGAGCAGGGGACGGTGCAGGTGGCCGCCGCGGCGCCGGGCGCGGTGTTTCTTGACGGGCTGGCGCTGCGTGGCGGCGGGCTGGAGGACTGGCTGCGCGAGACGCGGCAGGCCGATGCGGACGCGCGCGTCGCCGCGCATCTTGCCGCCGCAGAGCTGGCGCTTGGCGCCGATCCGGCGCGCGCGCTGTCCGAGGCCGAGGCGGCACAGGCGCTGGCCCCCGACGACGAGCGCGCGCTGCGGCGCATCATGCGGGCGGAGGCGGCGCTGGGGCGACGGTCCGCCGCGCTGGCTCGGCTGTCGCGGTTCGCCGAGCGGCTGAAGGCCGGGCTTGAGGCAACGCCGGAGGCCGCGACGCTGACACTGGCCGAGGCGCTGAAGGCCGATGCGCCGGACACGGCGCCCGCCACCGCGCGCGGCGGCACGACACCGGTGCTTGCGGTCCTGCCCTTCGACGACCTGTCGGCCGAGGCCGGCGACATGTTCGCCGACGGCGTGGTCGAAGAGATCACCGGCGCGCTGAGCCGGGTGGCAGAGTTCGACGTGATCGCCCGGCAATCGGCCTTTGCCTTGCGCGGCAAGGGGCTGGACATTCCCGGCGCGGCGGCGGCGCTGGGGGCGGATTACATCGTCGAGGGATCGGTGCGGCGATCGGGCGAGCGGGTGCGGATTTCGGTCCAGCTTGTCGCGGGGGCGGATGGCCACACACTGTGGTCGCAGCGGTTCGATGACCGGCTGGACGACCTGTTCGACTTGCAGGACCGCATCGCCGAGCGCGTGGCGGGACAATTGTCGCCCTCTCTCCGGCTGGCCGAGATCGCCCGGGCCGGCACCACCGCCCCCGGCAACCGCAGCGCCTATGACCTTTACCTGTCGGCCTTCCCCGAGTTCTGGTCGCACACCGGCTCAGGCAACGCGCGGGCCATCGCGCTTCTGGACCAGGCGCTTTCGATCGATCCGGGGTTCGGCCGCGTGCTCGCCTACAAGGCCTGGGCGCTGGCGCAGCAGCCGGCCTACCTTTGGTCCCGCGATCCGGCAGCGGACCGCGCGGCGGCAGCGGACCTTGCCCAGCGCGCGGCGGAACAGACGGCGGATCATGCGCCCAGCCTCGTGGCGATCGGCGCCGCGATCGCGCTGGTGGGCGCGGGCCTTGGGCGGGCCACGCGATACGTCAATCGCGCGCTGGAGATCGACCCGAACAATTCCTGGGGCCACATGCGCGCGGGCTGGAACCTGATCTACGCCGGCCGCTTCCGCGAGGCCGGAGCCGCCTTTCACCATGCCGAAACGCTAAGCCCGCTGGACCCGTTCCGCTTCAACATGAAGATCGGGCGCGCCGTTGTGGCGCGCGAAATGGGTGACATCGACCTGGCGCTGTCGCTGCTGGAGGAGGCCATGTCGCTTGCCCCCGGCATGACCTGGGCCAACCGGCTTGTCGCGTCCTTCGCCGCCGAGGCCGGGCGGATGGACCTTGCCCGCGCCGCGGCCGCGGAAATCCTGCGGCGCCATCCCGGCCTGACGGTCCGGCAGCTTCAGCAAAGCGTGCCGCCGACGCTGGTCGAGGGGATCGACAACTACCGCTACCGGCAGGGCCTGATCGATGCGGGCATTCCGCCGGACTGATCATGCCCCTTTTCGGCGGGCGGGCGTTTGCGTATAGCCCCGGCATGACGACGAACCCACCCGACCTGCGCCCCGATCTGGTCCGCGCCCGCGTGGCCGACACCCGCCGCGACGGCCAGCCCACCATCGGCATGGTCAGCCTTGGCTGTCCCAAGGCGCTGGTGGACAGCGAACGCATCCTGACGCGGCTTCGGGCCGAGGGCTATGGCATCTCGGCCGACTACCAGGGCGCGGACGCGGTGATCGTGAACACCTGCGGGTTCCTCGATTCGGCCAAGGCCGAAAGCCTTGACGCCATCGGCGAGGCGCTGGCGGAAAACGGGCGCGTGATCGTGACCGGCTGCCTTGGGGCGGAACCCGAGTACATCACCGGCGCGCATCCCCGCGTGCTGGCGGTAACGGGCCCGCAGCAATACGAACAGGTGCTGGACGCCGTCCACGCGGCGGTGCCGCCGGCGCCCGATCCCTTCGTCGACCTGTTGCCGCCGCAGGGCGTAAAGCTGACGCCGCGGCATTACAGCTACCTGAAGATTTCCGAGGGCTGTAATCACGCCTGCAAGTTCTGCATCATCCCCGACATGCGCGGCAAGCTGGCCAGCCGCCCCGCCGCCGCCATCCTGCGCGAGGCCGAACGTCTGGTGGACGCGGGGGTGCGCGAGCTTCTGGTCATCAGCCAGGACACCAGCGCCTATGGCACCGACTGGTCCGGGCGCGACGACAAGTTCCCCATCGTGCCGCTGGCGCGCGAGCTTGGCGCGCTGGGCGCCTGGGTGCGGCTGCACTACGTCTACCCCTACCCGCATGTGCGCGACCTGGTGCCGCTGATGGCCGAGGGGCTGGTGCTGCCCTATCTCGACATCCCGTTCCAGCACGCCCACCCCGACACGCTGCGCCGCATGGCCCGGCCCGCCGCCGCCGCGCGCACGCTGGACGAGATCGCGGCATGGCGCGCCACCTGCCCGGATATCGCGATCCGCTCGACCTTCATCGTGGGCTATCCGGGCGAGACCGAGGCCGAGTTCCAGACGCTTCTGGACTGGCTGGACGAGGCGCAGCTCGACCGGGTGGGCTGCTTTCGCTACGAAGACGTCGCCGGCGCCCGGTCGAACGCCCTGCCCGACCATGTGCCCGACGAGGTCAGGGAAGACCGTTTCCACCGCTTCATGGAAAAGGCACAGGCGATTTCCGAGGCGAAGCTGGAAGCGAAGGTCGGCCAGCGCCTGCAGGTCATCGTGGACGAGGTGGACACAGACGCCGCCACCTGCCGCACGATGGCCGACGCCCCCGAGATCGACGGCAACCTCTTCATCGACGAGGGCTTCCGGGACCTTTCCCCCGGCGACATCGTCACGGTCGAGGTGGACGAGGCGGGAGAGTATGACCTCTGGGGGCGGCTGGCACGCTGAGCCGACCCCTTCTTCTGTTCGCAAATACTCCCGCCGGAGGCACCCCGCGAAGCGGGGTTTGCAGGCAGGGGGGCAGGCGCGTTAGGCTGGGGTCATGTCACGGCCCATCGAGCTTCATGTCACCTGCCCGGACGAGGCGACCGCGCGTGCGCTGGCCATGGCCGCGGTCGAGGCGCGGCTGGCGGCCTGCGCGACGGTCTCGGGGCCGGTGACAAGCGTCTTTCACTGGCAGGGCAAGGTCGAGGCCGAGGCGGAATGGCAGCTGGCCTGCAAGACGCACACCGATGTTCTGGACGATCTGGTGGCCTTGCTGCGGGCGCGCCACCCCTATGACCTGCCCGTCATCACCTGGACGGAAACCGGGATGGAGCCCGACGCGGCGGCCTGGCTGCGCGACGAGACGGGCGCCTAGGCGCCGGGCGCGGCGCGGACGGGCAACAGCAGGGTCAGGGCCACGACCACCAGCGCGGCGACCCCCGCCGCGAGCCAGAGCGCCGGATAGCCCGCGACATCGGCGATCAGGCCCAGCACCGGCGGGCTGAGAAGGTAGCCGAGATAGGCAACGCCGGTGACGGTGGCCAGCCGGGGGCCGCGTCCCTCGGCCGGGCCCTGCCGCGACACGGCGCGGAAGACCGCGGGTTCCACCGGCCCCACCCCGATGCCCGCCAGCAGGAACACCGGCAGCAGAAGCCCCGGCGGCAGGTCGGCGGCCAGCCCGGCAAAGCCCGCCGCGCCCAGCAGCGCGGCAAGACGCACGGTGGCGACGGGCGGCAGGCGGTGTTCCAGTTCATGCGCGCCCAGCCGCCCCAGCGAAAGGCCGACGATGAAGGCCGCGGCCGCCAGCCCGCCCTGCGCCGCGCTGCCGCCGCGCGCGGTTTCCACGAAGATCGCCGCCCAGGCCTGGGACGAGGCCTCCTGAAACGCGCCGAGCGCGGCGATGGCGGCAAGAACGGCCAGCCCGAAGCCCAGCGGCGCGCGGCGCGCGGGTCCGGATCCTGCCGAAGGCGCTGCGGGGGACGGGCCGCGGCCCGCGCGCCATTCCAGTGCGGCGGCAGCCACGAACACAACGGCAAGCCCGGCAAAGAGCGGCGCGGCGGCAAAGCCCGCATCGCGGACCAGGCCGGTGCCGGCGCTGGCCAGCAGCATCGCGAAGGGGAAGAGCGCGTGGGTGCGGTTGAAAAGACGCAGGCCCGTAGCCTCTTCGACGCGGGCGGTGCGGTTGTTCAGCGCGATGTCGAGCGCGCCCGAGGCCCCGCCCAGCACCATCAGCGCCGCGACGAAGCCCGCCATCCCGCGCGACAGCCCCAGCATGACGAGACCCAGCGCGAAGAACCCGAGCGCGATGGGAATGGCCAGCGGCTCGATCCGGTGCAGGAGGCGGCCAAAGACCTGCATCGCGGGCAGTCCGGTCAGCGGCATGGCACCCAGCGCGAGCCCGAAGCCCGCCGCGTCAAGACCCGCCCGCGCCTGGAATTCGGGGGCCGAGGCGGCGAAAGCGCCCCAGAACAGCCCCGCCACCCCGTAGGCGGCGAAGAGCGAGACGACCTGGACGCGGGCGGAGACGGGCATGGCGTCAGCCGGGCGCCCGGTCGCCGGTGCGATCGCGCCAGTGGCGGCGGCAGAGCGCGACATAGCTTTCGTTGCCGCCGACCTGCACCTGTGCCCCGTCGGTCAGCGCCGTGCCGTCCGGGCCAAGCCGCACGACCATGGTGGCCTTCTTGCCGCAGTGGCAGATCGTGCGCACCTCCCGCATCTCGTCGGCCAGCGCCAGCAGGGCGGCGGAGCCGGGGAACAGCTCTCCCCTGAAATCGACGCGCAGGCCGTAGCACATGACAGGCAGGTTCAGGTCGTCGACGGCGCGCGCCAGTTGCCAGACCTGCGCGCGATCGAGGAACTGCGCCTCGTCGATGAAGACGCAGGCCACCGGCCCGGCGTCGAGCCGGGCGGCAATGCGATGGAACAGGTCCTCTCCGGGCGCGAAGGTGTCGGCCTCGGACGCGATGCCGATGCGCGAGGCGATGGTGCCCGCGCCCGCGCGATGGTCGAGCCTTGCGGTCAGAAGGTAGGTGTCCATGCCGCGTTCACGGTAGTTGTAGGACGCCTGCAGAAGCAGCGTCGACTTGCCCGCGTTCATGGTGGAATAGTGAAAGTAGAGCTTTGCCATGGCGCCGGATTAGCCGGTTTTTCCGGCGGACGGAACGGGATTTGACGGCCGGCGCGGGGAGGAACGGTCCTGCGGGGCATCGAGCCCCTTCGGACCGTGCCGCCGGCGGGAGTATTTTCGAACAGAAGAAGCGGGGCGACGGATCAGGCGGCGAGGCGTTCCACGAACCAGTAGGCGCCCGTCGCCGCGATCACCAGCGAGGCCGGAATGGCCACGCGGGCGCGCCACCACGGCTTGCGCCCGAACCAGATGCCCAGCATCCCCCAGGCCATGGCAAGCACCGCGATCTGGCCCAGTTCGACGCCCACGTTGAAGCCGATCAGCCCGGTGACGAAGCGCGCGGGGTTGAGCCCGATGTCCGACAGGACGGACGCAAAGCCCAGTCCGTGCAGGAGCCCGAAGCCGAAGACGACCGCGGTGCGCCAGGGCTTCATCTCCTTGAAGAGGATGTTCTCGACCGCGATCCAGGCGATGGACGCCGCGATCAGCGGCTCGACGATGGCCGCGGGCACCCTCACCAGCCCGAGGATCGCCAGCGCCAGCGTCACGGTATGGGCCACGGTGAAGGCCGAGACCTGGTAGAGAAGCGGGCGCAGGTGCAGCGAAAAGAAGAAGAGGCCCAGCACGAACAGGATATGATCGAGCCCTTTCGGCACGATGTGGTCGAAGCCGATCAGCACGTAGCGGCCGAAGGCGGCCAGCCCGGTTTCGGCAGCGGCGGCATCGCGGGGGATGGGCGCGCTGTCCTGGCCGCGCGTCAGGTAGGCGGTATAGCCCTCTTCGCTGTTTTCGGTGATCTGGCGCAGCACGATGGGGCCGTATTCCGGCGCCCAGCCGAAGATCACCGGCGCCCGGCCCTGGGGAAGCGGGGCCTCGATCACCAGCCGGCTGTCGCGCGGAAGGGTCAGGTCGCCTGTCTCCGGCACCTCTATGGCGGTGATGCCGGGGGACAGCGTGTCGGCGCCCGCGCGCAGGCGCAGCCCTTTCGCGAGGTCCGGCCAGGCGTCGCGCAAGCGGGTTTCCAGCGCCCCGGGCGGCAGGGCGCGGAGCACGTCGTATCGGTCGGCCTGCGGCGCCGCGTCGGTGTCCTGAACCTCTGACAGGTCGATGCCGGCCAGGAGACCTTCGAGCGTCAGTGTGATGTCCAGCGTGACGCTGTTCTGCGTTACGGTGACATCGGCGATGGCGGGCCGGATTTCATGGGCGCGGGCGGGTGCGGCGATCACGAGCACGGCAACGAGGGTTGACACCAGCAGGGTCAGTGACAGCTTGGAGCGGACCCCAAGTGAATGGAACCTGAACATGCGACTTTCCCTTGCTGTCCTTGGCCTTGCGGGCTGGCTGGGCGCGGTTTCGGCCTCGGCCCATGAATTCTGGATCTCGCCCGAGGCTTATCAAGTCCCCGAGGGGGGCACCATCACCGCGAACATCCGTGTGGGGCAGAATTTCGCCGGTTCGGCGTATTCCTACATCGACATGAACATCGCCCGCTTCGATCTGGTGCAGGGTGAAAGCGTGGTGCCGGTGACGGGGCGGATGGGCGACCGCCCGGCGCTGAACATGGCCGCGCCGGGGTCCGGGCTATGGATCGCGGTGCACCAGACCACGGACAATTTCCTGCGCTACGACAAGCGCGAGATGTTCGAGAATTTCGTGACCCACAAGGATTTCGCATGGGTGCTGGACGAGCACGCCGCGCGCGGCCTGCCCGAGACCGGGTTCCGCGAGAGATATTCCCGCTATGCCAAGGCTTTGCTGGCCGTGGGCGATGGCGCGGGGGCCGACCGCGAGGTCGGGCTTCTGACCGAGATCGTGGCCTTGGCGAACCCCTACACGGACGATCTTTCGGGCGGGCTGCCGGTGCGGGTGCTGTACGAGGGCACGCCGCGCGCGGACGTACAGGTGGAGGTGTTCGCCCGCGATCCCGCGGGTGAGGTGACGGTCACGCTGACGCGCACGGATGCGGACGGGCACGCGGTGATCGCGGTGGCGCCGGGCATGGAATACCTGGTGGATGCGGTGGTGATGCGCGCGCTGGCGCCCGTGGTCGAGGACGACCCGGTCTGGGAGAGCCTTTGGGCGGCGCTGACCTTTACCTTGCCCGCCGAGTGACGAATCGGGGTTAATGCGCTGACGGGGCAGGGAAACCAGGCTGCGGCATCGCGTCGGCAAAACGTCGGCATCGCGGCGGCGCAGGGGGGCGGCCCGGGGCAGGATGAACGGCGCGTGCTGTCCGTTCAGCGCGGGGCAAGACGTTCCAGCGCGGTGCCGTCGGCCCATGTGCCGTGCAGCGACCCGTCAGGCATCAGGACATAGACAATCGGCGTTGCGTCGCCCCAGTCGATTGTGACCACACGCCCCTCGATCACGCCGGTGCCGCGATAGGCGCTGCCGCCCACCGACCACGCGATGGCGACGGCATCGCCATCCTGCGAGATCTCGGCCATGCCGGAATAGCCGCTGCCATCGGGGTTGCGGCCCTCGGCGGTGTAGGCGCCCGCGATCAGGGCACCGCGTCCGGTGGATTTCTTCTGCGCCAGCGCGGGCGTGGCGAGTGCGGCGGGGATCAGGGCAAGGGCGGCGCGGCGGGTGAGCATGGGCTGGGGTCCTTCATGCGGAGCGTCGCCGGGAAGTGTGCGGGAGGTTCGGGGATGGGGCAAGGGGGTGCGGTCGTCCCTGACGGGAGCGGCCCGGCCCGCTCGAGCCGTTGCGAGGGTCAGCCAATTTCCTGCACTCAGGGTGTTTGGCGGCGCCGTGGCGGGCAGACATCCGAACGGCAAGACCCCGCCCGGAACAGCCGCCGCAAGGCGGCCCGGGCAGCGGATGGCCGCCCCAACGGCCAGCCGCTTTGTCACCGCCAGCGCGCGCTCGGGGGTCGTCCGGATCTGGCAGGGATAAAGTGAGGACCACAGCCGTCGGTTGCGGCAGGCCGCGGCCATCCGAAGCCCTCTGCCGGGCGCCCCTGCCCTACCCCTGCAAACTGCGCACGCCCACCTCGCCCTCGGCCCTTGCGGTCATGGCGAGGGCGGCGGCGTGGGCGGCGGCGGCGGTGGTGTAGTAGGGGATCTTGTCCATCAGCGCGACGTTGCGCATGGAGCGGGAATCCTCCACCGCCTGCGCGCCCTCGGTCGTGTTCATCACCAGCTGGATACCGCCGTCCTTCATCAGGTCGACGATGTTGGGCCGCCCTTCGTAGACCTTGTTGGCGATCTGGGTCTCGATGCCGTTTTCGGCAAGGTATGCCGCGGTGCCCCGGCTGGCGACGATGGTCAGGCCCAGCGCGGTCAGCATCCGCGCGGTTTCGACCAACTGGGGCGACTTGTCGGCGTCCTTTATGGAAAAGAACACAGCACCCTCGCGCGGCAGGTCGATGCCCGCGCCCATCTGTGCCTTCAGGAAGGCTTGTGCGAAGCTGCGGTCCCAGCCCATGACCTCGCCGGTGGAGCGCATCTCGGGGCCGAGAAGGGTATCGACGCCGGGGAAGCGGGCGAAGGGCAGCACCGCCTCTTTCACCGAGAACCACGGCATGTCCGGGTCGGCCAGCGTCATCGGGTCGGCGAAGGGCAGCGTGTCGTCGGGGCCCGTGCCCGGCGGATAGGGCGCGCGCATCGGGAAGGCCGACAGTTTCTCGCCGGCCATGATGCGCGCGGCGATGGAGGCGATGGCGCTGTCGGTGGCCTTGGCGACGAAGGGCACGGTGCGGCTGGCGCGCGGGTTGACCTCTAGCACGAAGATCTCGCCGTCCTTGATGGCGAACTGCACGTTCATCAGGCCCACGACGCCGAGCGCGCGGGCGAGGATTTCGGTCTGGCGCTTCAGTTCGGCCACGGTTGCGGCGTCGAGCGAATAGGGCGGCAGGGAACAGGCGCTGTCGCCCGAGTGCACGCCGGCCTCTTCGATGTGCTGCATGACGCCGGCGACATGCACCGTCTCGCCGTCGGACAGGGCGTCGACGTCGACCTCGACCGCGCCGGCAAGGTAGCTGTCGAGCAGGACGGGGTTCTTGCCCGACACGTTCACCGCGTCGCGGATGTAGCGGGCCAGATGGGCGTCGTCGCGCACGATCTCCATCGCGCGGCCGCCGAGAACATAGGACGGCCGGATCACCAGAGGATAGCCGATCTTGGCGGCGATGGCGCGCGCCTCGTCATCGGTGCGGGCCAGACCGTTGACCGGCTGCTTCAGGCCGTTTTGTTGCAAAAGTTGCTGAAAGCGTTCGCGGTCCTCTGCCAGGTCAATCGCGTCGGGCGAGGTGCCGAGGATCGGAATGCCGGCATCGTGCAAGGCATTGGCCAGTTTGAGCGGGGTCTGGCCGCCGTATTGCACGATAACGCCAACCAGCGAGCCGGCTTCCTGCTCGACGCGCAGGATCTCCATCACGTGCTCGAACGTCAAAGGTTCGAAATAGAGCCGGTCCGAGGTGTCGTAATCGGTCGACACGGTCTCGGGGTTGCAGTTGATCATGATGGTCTCGAAGCCCGCGTCGGTCAGCGCGAAGCAGGCGTGACAGCAGCAATAGTCGAATTCGATCCCCTGCCCGATACGGTTGGGGCCGCCACCGAGGATGACGACCTTGTTGCGCTTTGAAGGGCGCGCCTCGCACTCCACCTCGTCCATCGCGGGGACCTCGTAGGTGGAATACATGTAGGGCGTCTGGGCCTCGAATTCGGCGGCGCAGGTGTCGATGCGCTTGAACACGGCGGTCACGCCGAGGTTCTGGCGGGCGCGGCGCACCTGATCTTCCTCGCGGCCGGTGAGCGCGGCAAGGCGCGCGTCGGTGAAGCCCATCATCTTGAGCTTGCGCAGGCCCTGTTCGGTGACGGGCAGGCCGGACTTGCGCACCTCTGCCTCGGCCTCGACGATCTCGCGGATGCGCGACAGGAACCACGGGTCAAAGGCGGTGGCGGCCTGGATCTCTTCGTCGGTCAGGCCGTGGCGCATGGCCTGGGCGATCAGGCGCAGGCGGTCCGGGGTCTGGGCGCTGATGGCCTTTATCACGGCGGCGGTGTCGGGCGCGCCGGGAATGTCGATTTCGTCAAAGCCGGACAGGCCGGTTTCGAGGCTGGCCAGCGCCTTTTGCATGGATTCGTGAATCGTGCGGCCGATGGCCATCGCCTCGCCCACGGATTTCATCGCGGTGGTCAGCGTCGCCTCGCTGCCCGGGAACTTCTCGAAGGCGAAGCGCGGGATCTTGGTCACGACATAGTCGATGGTCGGCTCGAAGCTGGCGGGCGTCACCTTGGTGATGTCGTTGTCCAGTTCGTCCAGCGTGTAGCCCACGGCGAGCTTCGCCGCGATCTTGGCGATGGGAAAGCCGGTGGCCTTGGACGCCAGCGCCGAGGAGCGCGAGACGCGCGGGTTCATCTCGATCACGACCATGCGGCCGTCTTCGGGGTTCACCGCCCATTGCACGTTGGACCCGCCGGTTTCGACGCCGATCTCGCGCAGGACGGCGATCGAGCCGTTGCGCATGATCTGGTATTCCTTGTCGGTCAGCGTCAGCGCGGGCGCCACGGTGATCGAATCGCCCGTGTGCACGCCCATCGGGTCCACGTTCTCGATGGCGCAGACGATGATGGCGTTGTCGGCGCGGTCGCGCACGACCTCCATCTCGAATTCCTTCCAGCCGAGCAGGCTTTCGTCGATCAGGATCTGGGCGACGGGCGACGCCTCGAGCCCGCGGCGGCACATTTCAAGGTAGTCGTCGCGGTTGTAGGCCACGCCGCCGCCGGTGCCGCCAAGCGTGAAGGCAGGACGGATGATGGCGGGCAGCCCGATGTCGTCGAGCGCGCCGGCGGCATCCTCGACCCCGCGGGCGATGTTGAACCGGCCGTTTTCCGCCTTGGGCGCAGCGACGATGGTGGCGCGCGGGTTTTCAAGGCCGATGCGGTCCATCGCCTCGCGGAACAGCTTGCGGTCTTCGGCCATCTCGATGGCGGCGCGCTTGGCGCCGATCATCTCGACCCCGAACTTGTCCAGCACGCCCATCTCCTCGACCGCGAGCGCGGTGTTGAGGCCGGTCTGCCCGCCCATGGTGGGCAGAAGCGCGTCAGGGCGTTCCTTTTCGATGATGCGGGCGACGATTTCGGGGGTGATGGGTTCGATGTAGGTGGCATCGGCCAGCCCCGGATCGGTCATGATCGTGGCGGGGTTCGAGTTCACCAGGATCACCCGGTACCCTTCTTCGCGCAGCGCCTTGCAGGCCTGGGCCCCGGAATAGTCGAACTCGCAGGCCTGCCCGATGACGATGGGACCGGCACCGATGATCATGATCGACTGGATGTCGGTTCTTTTCGGCATGGGTCCCCACCTGTTTGCGCAGCCGCCGCGGATCGGCCGTGAAATCGGGCCGGTTATAGTGAGTGCGCGCCCCGGCGCAAGGCGGGGTTTGGCGGTTTGCGCGATGCCCTATATCGATAGACAGGAAATGACGGGGATCGATGGCGATGCAGGCGGCTGACCTGACGGCAAACGGGGCGCGGCACTGGACGCGGGCGGTGGAGTTCGCGGCGCTTTACCTTGGCGCGCCGGTGGCGGTGGCGGTGCTGTTGCCGCCCGGCGCGATGTTTCCCGCCCTTTTCGCGGTGACGGCGCTGGGGCTGTGGCTGCTGCACATCACGCCGGGGTTCAGGTGGCGAGAGTTGCGGGCGGGCACGGGGCGCATCGACTGGCGGCTGGCGGCGGTGTTCACGCTGGCCACGGCGGCGGTGGGCACGGCCGTGGTGCTGACGACCGCGCCGGCGGCGTTCCTGTTGCTGGTGCGCGAGAACCCGGCGCTGATGCTGATGATCGCGGCGCTTTATCCCGTGCTGTCGGCGCTGCCGCAGGAGATCGTGTTCCGGCCCTTGTTCTTTCGCCGCTATGGCGCGCTCTTGCCGCGGGACATGCGGGCGCAGATCGTGCTGAACGCGGCCGTCTTTTCGCTGGCGCACCTGATGTACTGGAGTTGGATCGTCGCGGCGATGACCTTTGCGGGCGGGCTGGCCTTTGCGTGGTCCTACCGGGTGCGCGGCAATTTCCCCGAGGCGGTGGTTCTGCACAGCTTTGCCGGGATCGTGGTCTTCGCGCTGGGGCTGGGGGTGTTCTTCTATTCGGGCAACGTGGCGCGGCCGTTCTGAGCGGCCGCGCCACGGGGCTGTCGGGGGGCCTATTCGGCCGCGTGGCGCATCCCTGCCGTGTCCGGGGCGGGATAGAGGTAGGCACGCGTCAGCGGCACCGCCGTCTGCTTGCGCGCCAGCTGGAACTGGAACACGCATTGCCGGTTGAACCGGAACGTCAGTTCGCTGGCGACCAGATAATAGCGCCACATCCGGCAGAAGCGTTCGTCATAGAGCGCCACGGCCTTGTCGCGGTTGGCCATGAAGCGGTCATGCCAGTGCTTCAGCGTTTCCGCGTAGTGCAGGCGCCAGACCTCTACGTCGGTGGACCAGAGGCCCTCTTTCTCGACCGCCGAGATCGCCTCGGACATCGAGGGGACGTAACCGCCGGGGAAGATGTACTTCAGGATCCACGGGCTGGTGCTGCCGGGGGGCGAGACGCGCCCGATGGTGTGGATCAGCGCGACACCGTCCTCTGTCAGCTTGTCGCGCACATGGCCGAAATATTCGCGGTAATGCGGCACGCCGACGTGTTCGAACATGCCCACCGACACGATCCGGTCGAAGCGCTCGGTGACGGTGCGGTAATCGGCGAGGCGGAATTCGACGCGGTCGTCCAGCCCCTCGGCCCGGGCGCGGGCGGTGGCGACCTTGTGCTGTTCCTCGGACAGGGTCACGCCCAGCACCCGTGCGCCGTGGTCGCGCGCCAGCGTCAGGCCCATGCCGCCCCAGCCGCAGCCGATGTCCAGCACGCGCATCCCCGGCTCGATCAGGAGCTTGCCGGCGATATGCGCCTTCTTGGCCGCCTGCGCCTCTTCCAGGGTCATGTCGGGGCGGGCGAAATAGGCGCAGGAGTACTGCTTGTCGGTGTCGAGGAAGAGATCGTAAAGCTCTCCCGACAGGTCGTAGTGATGCGCCACGTTCCGGCGGGCGCGGGGCATCGGGTTGTGCTGTTCGATGCGCCGCAGGAGCCTGCGGGTGTGTTCGAGCGCAAGCTGCCACCAGAACTTGTTGCCCGCCGCAAGGTTCCTGACCGCCAGCCCCATGAAGCCGTAAAGATCGTCGTTCTCGATCTCGAGCGTGCCGTTCATGTAGCCTTCGCCAACGGCAAGATCAGGATTGAGAAGAATGCGGCGCGGCAGGTCGCGGTCCTTGAAGCGCAGGATCACCGGGTCGCCGGTGCCATCCCCGTAGCGCCGACTGGCGCCGTCCGGCATCTCGACCACGAGGGTGCCGGCCTTGACGATCCGGTCGATCGCCTTGTCAAAAAGCGTGTCCCACATGTCCACCCCCGGTTCGGGCAGGATGCCCGTTTTCGCCTTGCCGAGCCTCCAGATTCGGCGGGTTACACATTCAAACTGCGACAGTTTGGCACGAATTCCGTTTTCCGTCCAGAAATGGGGCCGGTTTGATGTGTGTCAAGTTTGCCAGACAGAGTGACTGTTAGGCTGGGTTTACAATAATCCATCCAGGGGGTCCGCCATGCGTATCGTGTTCATCCATCCGAACTATCGGTCCGGCGGGGCGGAGATCGCGGGGAACTGGCCCCCTGCGTGGGTGGCTTACCTGTCGGGTGCGCTGAAGACGGCGGGCTTTGACGACATCCATTTCATCGACGCGATGACGCACAGCATTTCCGAGGAGGAGATCGCCGAGCAACTGGTGGCGCTGGCCCCTGACGTGGTGGGGACCACGGCGATCACGCCATCGATCTATGCCGCCGAACGGCTGATGGAAATCGCGAAGGACAAGGTGCCGAACGCGCTGCGGGTGCTGGGCGGTATTCACGCCACGTTCATGTACAAGCAGGTGTTGTCCGAGGCGCCATGGATCGATGTCATCGTGCGCGGCGAGGGCGAGGAGATCATCACCGAACTGATGCTGGCGGTGGAGGACGGGCGCTGGCCCGCCGACCGCTACAAGATCCGCGGGCTGGCCTTCCGCGACGGCGAGCAGATCGTCGCGACAGAGGCCGCGCCCACGATCAAGGACCTGGACGCGATCACGCCCGACTGGTCGCTTCTGGACTGGAAAAGCTACATCTACATCCCGCTGAACACGCGGGTGGCGATCCCGAACATGGCGCGCGGCTGTCCGTTCACCTGTTCGTTCTGTTCCCAGTGGAAGTTCTGGCGCGACTACCGGGTGCGCGACCCCAAGAAGGTCGTCGACGAGATCGAGGATCTGGTGGAAAACCACGGCGTCGGCTTCTTCATTCTCGCCGACGAGGAACCCACCATCAACCGCAAGAAGTTCATCCAGTTCTGCGAGGAACTGATCGCGCGCGACCTGCCGCGCCGGGTGCAGTGGGGCATCAACACCCGCGTCACCGACATCTACCGCGACCGCGAGTTGCTGAAGTTCTACCGCAAGGCGGGGCTTGTCCATGTCTCGCTGGGCACCGAGGCGGCGGCGCAGATGAAGCTGGATATCTTCAACAAGGAAACCAAGGTCGACGAGAACAAGACCGCGATCCGCCTGTTGCGCGAGGCCGACATCTTCGTCGAGGCGCAGTTCATCGTCGGGCTGGACAACGAGACCAAGGAAACGCTGGAAGAAACCTACCAGATGGCGTGGGACTGGCAGCCGGACCTGGCCAACTGGGCGATGTACACGCCCTGGCCCTTCACGCCGCTGTTTCAGGACCTCAAGGACAAGGTCGAGATCTTCGACTTCTCGAAATACAACTTCGTGACCCCGATCATGAAGCCCAAGGCGCTGACGCGCGGCGAACTGCTGGACGGGGTGATGAAGAACTATCGCCGGTTCTACATGAAGAAGGCGCTGTTTCATTACCCGTGGCGCGGCACCGGATACCGGCGGCGGTATCTCTTGGGCTGCCTGAAGGCGTTCCTGAAGGCGGGCGTGGGGCGCACCTTCTACGACCTGGGCAAGGCGGGCTACTGGGGGCCGCAGACGAAGGACAGCGTGGATTTCCATTTCGACACCACGCGCACCATCGCCGAGGCGCAGATGGACGACTGGGAGGCCGCCGCCGACCGGGCCGCGCGCGCCGCCGAACGGCGCGAGGCGCTGCGCGAGCAGGGCAAGGCGCGGGCCGGCGACCGCAACGCGGCAAAGGCCTTCAAGATGCCCAACGGCGCCGAGATCAAGGCCTGCGGCGGCGGCGACCAGCAGATGGAAGAAGCCTGAGATGGGGGCGGCGGCCACCGAGGGCCGGATCGGGCCCAATGCCATCCTGCAACTGATTCCCGTGCTGGACGCGGCGGGCGGACGCGCATTGCGTGACCGGGTGTTCAGGGCCGGCGGTCTGGACGGCCTGCCCGACACCGACGGGCTGATGGACGAGCGCCCCGCGGGCGCCGTGCACCGCGCACTGCGCCAGTGCCTGCCAGAAGACGCGCCCACGCTGGCGGCCAGGGCCGGGCGCGGCACGGCCGACTATATCCTTGCCCACCGCATACCGAAGCTCGCGCAGCGGGTGTTGAAAATCCTGCCCCGGGGGATCGCCGAGCGGCTTCTGACGCGGGCGATTGCCCGGCACGCATGGACTTTTGCCGGGTCGGGCCGGTTTTCCGTTGCCTCGCTGACGCCGCTGGTCTTCGAGATCGCGGACAACCCCATCGTGCGCGGCGAACGGGCCGCGGATCCGGTCTGCCATTGGCACGCGGCGGTATTCGAGCGGCTGTTTCAGGTTCTGGTGGACCCCGCATCGCGGGTGGTGGAAACCGCCTGTGGCGCCACAGGCGCGCCCGCCTGCCGGTTCGAGGTGCGGCGCGGCTGACGGCACATTTGGTCGCGATGACGCGGCGCTTGCCCGGCTGGCCGGTTGTTTCTAGTATGGCGTGGTATGCAACCGGTGAGCTGCGCGCCGACCATTGCCCGCACCTTCACCCGCGCCGCGAGGGAAACCGACCGAAAATGTCGGATAGCGAACCCAACGGGCTGGACCCGGGACTCGTCGAGGACGCCGTGCGCGAATTCGAGGCGCTGGGCCCGCATCTGCCGCGCGACGCGCTGGCGGGTCTGGCGCGCGAGGTCGTGTCGCGGCTGGCCGAGCGGCGGCCATCCCACGTGCGCGACCTGCCCGTGCCGCAGGCGCAGGCGCAGGAGATCGACACGCTGGTGCGCCTGCTGTTCTCACAGACGTCCGAGCCGGCCACGGCCTTTGTCCACGCACTGCTGAAGCGCGGGATCAAGGTGGAAGAACTGTATCTGACCTACCTGTCCGGGGCGGCGGCACGGCTGGGCACGCTTTGGGACGAGGACCGGGTAACGTTTACCGATGTCACCATCGGGGTCAGCCGCATCTATGGCCTTCTGCGCGCGATGCGCCCGGCCCTGTCACCCAGTGACGCCACGGCACCGCAATCGGCGATCTTCGCCAACGTGCCGGGAGAGGATCATACGCTTGGCGTGACGATGGCCGCCGACCTGTTCCGCCGCGAGGGCTGGGAAATCGAGCTTAAGCTGGGGCTACCGCATGACCAGCTTCTGGCCGAGATCCAGCGCAGCGACACGCGCTTCGTGGGGATTTCGGTCAGCTCTCCGGGGGCGATGCCGGCGCTGGCCCGGCTGGTGCTGGCGCTGCGGGTGGCGCGCCCCGACCTGTTCGTTCTGGTCGGCGGGCGGCTGGCGCGCGACGACCCCGGCGCGCTGGAGCCGCTGGGCGCGGATGCCGTCGCATGGGAGGTGGCGTCGGCGATGCAGCGGATGCGGCTGACCGACGATCCCGACAACCGGGCGTGATCCGCGGCCGCGCCGCTTGACTTCCGGCCCGCCAGCGAGTGTATCGGCGCCGTCCCCCGTGACGCGCAGAAAAGGAATTTCCGATGCACGCCTATCGCAGCCACACCTGCGCTGACCTCACCCGCGCCGAAGTGGGCCAGACCGTTCGCCTTTCTGGCTGGGTGCACCGCATCCGCGACCACGGCGGCGTGCTGTTCATCGACCTGCGCGACCATTATGGCATGACCCAGGTGCTGTGCGACCCCGACAGCCCCGTGTTCCACGACGTGGAAAAGGTGCGCAGCGAATGGTGCATTCGAATCGACGGCACCGTGAAGGCGCGCGACGAGGCGCTGGTGAACGCAAAGATTCCCACCGGCGAGATCGAGGTCTTCGTCCGCGACCTGGAGATCCTGGGCAGCGCGGATGAACTGCCGCTGATGGTCTTCGGCGATCAGGAGTATCCCGAGGAAACGCGCCTGCGCTACCGCTTCCTGGACCTGCGGCGGCAGGGTCTGCACGACAACATCATGCTGCGCTCGCGCGTGGTGCAGGACCTGCGCCGCCGGATGTGGGACCAGAACTTCACCGAGTTCCAGACGCCGATCATCACCGCGTCCTCGCCCGAGGGCGCGCGTGACTTCCTCGTGCCCTCGCGGCTGCATCCGGGCAAGTTCTACGCGCTGCCGCAGGCGCCGCAGCTCTTCAAGCAGCTGATCATGGTGTCGGGCTTCGACCGCTATTTCCAGATCGCGCCGTGCTTTCGCGACGAGGACCCGCGCGCCGACCGCTCGCCCACCGATTTCTACCAGCTGGACATGGAGATGTCCTTTGCCACGCAGGACGACGTCTTTGCCGCGATCCAGCCCGCGATCCAGGGCTGTTTCGAGGCGTTCGGCGGCGGCCGCGCGGTCGATACGGTCTGGCCGCACATCAAGTACGCCGACGCGATGAAGTGGTACGGCACCGACAAGCCGGACCTGCGCTGCCCGATCAAGATGCAGGAGGTCAGCGACCATTTCCGCGGCTCTGGCTTTGCGATCTTCGCCAAGCTCTTGGAGCAGGAAGGGACCGAGATCCGCGCGATCCCGGCCAAGGGCGGCGGGTCGCGCAAGTTCTGCGACCGGATGAACGCCTTTGCCCAGAAAGAGGGCCTGCCGGGGATGGGCTACATCTTCTGGCGCGAGGGCGAGAACGGGCTGGAAGCCGCCGGCCCCCTGGCCAAGAACATCGGCCCCGAGCGGACCGAGGCGATCCGCCAGCAGCTGCACCTTGGCAAGGGCGACGCGGCCTTCTTCCTTGGCGGCAAGCCGCAGGCGTTCGAGAGGGTGGCGGGCAAGGCGCGCACCACCATCGGCGAGGAACTGGGCCTGACGGAAACCGACCGCTTCGCCTTCTGCTGGATCGTCGATTTCCCGATGTACGAGAAGGACCCGGAAACCGGCGTCGTCGATTTCTCGCACAACCCGTTTTCCATGCCGCAGGGCGGGCTGGAGGCGCTGAACGGCGACCCGCTGGAGGTGCTGGGCTATCAGTACGATCTGGCCTGCAACGGGTACGAGCTTATCTCTGGCGCGATCCGCAACCACCGGCTGGACGTGATGTTCAAGGCCTTCGAGATCGCGGGCTATTCCGCCGAAGAGGTCGAGCGGCGGTTCTCGGGGCTGGTCAACGCCTTCCGCTTTGGCCCGCCGCCGCACGGCGGCTGCGCCGCCGGGATCGACCGGATGGTGATGCTTCTGGCCGACGAGGCCAATATCCGCGAGGTCATCATGTTCCCGATGAACCAGCGCGCCGAAGACCTGATGATGGGCGCCCCCAGCGAACCCACCAACGAACAGCTTCGCGACCTGGGCCTGAGGGTGCTGCCGCAGGAATGACGCCGGACCGCCCCCTTGCCGATTGGGTCCCGCCGCCCGCGCCGGGACCCGATGCCTTGCAGGGACGGTATGCGCGGCTGGAGCGGCTGGGGCCGCGGCACGCCTCGGCGCTGTTTGCCGCGAACCGGGCGGATGACCGGATCTGGGATTTCCTGCCCTACGGGCCCTTTCACCGGCTGGAGGATTACGCGCGCTGGATGGCCGAAACGGCCTCTGGCACGGATCCGATGTTCTACGCGATCCGCAACCTTGAAACCGGCGCGTGGGAAGGCGTGGCAAGCTGGCTGCGGATTGCGCCCGCCGCGGGCAGCCTGGAGGTGGGGCACATCTGCTATTCGGCGGCGTTGCAGCGGACGCGGGCGGCGACAGAGGCAATGGCGCTGATGATGGGCTGGGCCTTCGGCGCGGGATACCGGCGCTACGAGTGGAAATGCGACGCGGCGAACCGGCCTTCGCGCCGGGCGGCACAGCGGCTGGGGCTGTCTTATGAGGGGGTGTTCCGGCAGGCCGCCGTGGTCAAGGGGCGCAACCGCGACACCGCGTGGTTCGCAGCGATAGACGCGGAATGGCCAGCGCTGTCGGCGGCGTTTGAGGCGTGGCTTGACCCCGGGAATTTCGATGCGGACGGGCGGCAGCGTCAGCCGCTTTCGGCGCTGACCGGACCGATTCTGGCCGCGCGCGACCCTGCGCCGGTCTGACCCCGGGTCAGAGCGCTTTGCGGCGCGTCATCCGGTCCTGCACCAGCCCGGCCACCTGTGCGAGATCGCTGCGCAAGGGGGCGTTCTGCAACCGGGCGGCAGCGCCCGCAAGATCGCCATCGCCGGTGCTGGCGGCCAGCCCCGCGAGAAACCTTGCAAGATATGCCAGCCGTGGCGGCGGCGGATCGCTTTCCAGAACCTCGGCCACCTGCGCAAGATCTTCCAGCAGCGACAGGTGGTCGGGAACAACCGTGTCGCCGGGCACGGCGCGGGGCGCCTGGATGCGCAGATCGGCGGGCAGCGCGGCAAGAACGGCCTCCTGGAATTCGGCCAGCGCGTGCAGGGGTTTGGCCAGCACCCCGTCGGCGCCCGCATCCCGCGCGGCGTACAGCGCGTCGGGGTCGCCGCTGGTCGCAAGGATGGCGGGGATGCGGGGCCGGTCGGCGGCCATCCGCGCGATCAGGTCGATCCCGCAGCCGTCGGGCAGGCCCGCATCGACGATCAGCACGCTGGGCCGGTAGACGCGCAGGTGACGTCCGGCGGCGGCCAGCGTGTCGGCCCGACGCAGCCGCGCGCCAGAGCGCAGGCACATCAGGCGCACCGCTTCCGAGGCGAAGCGGCTGTCCTCGACCACCAGAACGGTCAGGCCGACGAGCGGGTGGGCGGCGGTTGGCGCGGCAGGCGCCAGTTGGAGCGTATCGGGGGTGGTCATGGCAGCGTCCTTCCCATGCGATGTCCCGATCAAACCCCGTTATGCTGAACAGCAGGTAAACGCCTGCGGCCTTCCGACGCTTGCGGGCGCGCGGGCGTCTGGCCATAAGCGGGCGACCAAGGATGGAGGACCCGATGATCGGACGCCTGAACCATGTCGCCATCGCCGTGCCGGACCTTGAGGCCGCGGCGGAGCAATACCGCGCGACCCTCGGCGCCAAGGTGGGCGCGCCGCAGGACGAACCGGATCACGGCGTGACCGTGGTGTTCATCGAACTGCCCAACACCAAGATCGAACTGCTGTATCCGCTGGGCGAGGGCAGCCCGATTGCCGGCTTCCTTGACAAGAACCCCTCGGGCGGGATTCACCATGTCTGCTACGAGGTTGACGACATCCTCGCCGCGCGTGACCATCTGAAGGCCAGCGGCGCCCGCGTGCTGGGCAGCGGAGACCCCAAGACCGGCGCGCATGGCAAGCCGGTGCTGTTCCTGCATCCCAAGGATTTCAACGGAACCCTGATCGAGCTGGAGCAGGTCTGATGGGCATCACATCCGCTATCGTGCTGTTTCTTGTCATCTGGTTCATGGTGCTGTTCGTGGTGCTGCCCTTGCGGCTGACCACCCAGGGCGAGGCCGGCGTGGTCGAGCCCGGCACGCCGTCGAGCGCGCCCGTGAACCCGAACCTGCGCCGCAAGTTCCGCATCGTCACCGCGGTCGCCGTGGTGCTTTGGGCCGTGATCGCCACGGTGATCCTGAGCGGCGCGATCAGCGTGCGCGACTTCGACTGGTTCGACCGGATGGGCCCGCCGTCGCAAGGGGGCTGAGGCGTGACGGCGCGGGCGACCGGCGGCTGTGGCTGCGGGGCCGTGCGGATCTCGGCCGCCGGGGTGCCGCTGCGCGTCGGTGTCTGCCACTGCCTGAACTGCCGAAAGCATCACGGCGCGGCGTTCTATGCGGCCGCGATCTTTCCGCTGGCGGCGGTGACGGTGGCCGGTGAGGTGCAGGCGTTTGCGGGCCGTGAATTCTGCCCGCGCTGCGGCGGGTCGGTGCTCGCGCACACGGGCGACGAGGTGGAGGTTCACCTTGGCACGCTGGACGAACCGGGCCGCTTTGTGCCGACCTACGAGTGCTGGACGGTGCGGCGCGAGCCGTGGCTGCGCCCGATCCCGGGCGCCGCGCAATACCAACGGGACCGGGAGGAGACGGGCGCCGGGTGATTGGTGGTCCGTGCCGCCCAGAGCACCCGCCCGCACCCGAGCGGGGAAGCCCGGCCCGGAACAGCCGCGAAGCGGCCCGGGCAGCGGATGGCCGCCCCTTCGGCCAGCCGCTTTGGTGACGTCAGCACGCTCTCAAAGGTCGTCCGGTCCCGGCAGGGATAAAGTGAAGTCCTCAGCGGTCGGCAGCGGCTGAGCATCGCGGCGGGCGACCCCGACCGCGCTATCCCCGCTCCAGCCGGTGGTAGAGATGAGTGAACGTCGCCACGCCCAGCACCGGGATCAGCAGGTTCACGATGGGCACCGTCAGCGGAATGGCCATCAGCCCGCCCGCCAGCCAGACGCTGCCCGCGTGACGGCGGAAGGCGGCCTTGGCCTCGGTCCGGCCAACGCGGCGCATGGCGACAAGCTGAAAATACTCCCGCCCCAGAAGATAGCCGTTGAGCGCCCAGAAGATCACCGGCGCGGCGGGCGCGACGAAAATATAGGCCACCAGCGCCACCATGTTCGCCGCCACGATGATGCCAAGGAACCCGACCGCGTCGCGCAGACCCTCAAGTAGGGGGATGGCGCGGGCCTCTGGCAGCGCGGAATAGTGCCGGTCCTCGACCGCGTCGGCCACCTGATCGAGAAAGAGGCCCGTGAAGGCCGAGGCGACGGGCACCATCAGGAACACCGAAAGCACGATCATCAGAAGGATCGAGGCCCATGACAGAAGGTCGTCAACCCATGTCACCGCACCGATCAGCGGCAGGGTGATCGTGTCGGGCAGAAGGATGTTCAGCACCGTGGCGAAGATCGCGTAGACCGCGAAGAGCAAAAGCAGCGTCAGTCCGATGCCAAGCCCCAGCACCCTGCGAAAGCGCGGGTCGCCGGTCTGGCCCAGGGCCTTCAGGAAATCGCCAAGGATCATTCCGCCACCCAGTCGGTGATGGTGGCGATGTCGGGGCGCGGGCGTTCGGGCGGGGCCGATGTCTCGGTGCCGATATGGATGAAGCCCGCGATTCGCTCGTTCTCGGCCAGGCCAAGACCCCGCTCGCGGAAGGCGCGGTCATGCGAGGCCCAGCCCGACAGCCAGTTGGCGCCCCACCCGGACGCCAGCGCCGCATTCAGAAGCGCAAGGCAGACGGCACCCGCCGAATAGGTCTGTTCCAGCGCGGGGATCTTCTCGGAGGCGCGCGGCACCTCGATCACGGCGACGGCAAGCGCGGCGTCGGCATACTGCTTGCGCCCCTTCTCGATCTGGTCGTCATCCTTGCCCAGTGCCTGCCCGCGCTCTGCCGCCAGCGCGGCAAGGCGTTGCAGCGCCGCACCTTCAAGCACGATGAAACGCCATGGTTCAAGCTTGCCGTGATCGGGTGTGCGCGCCGCGGCGGTCAGGATCGGCAGCAGGTCGTCGCGGGTCGGAACCGGTGTGGTCAGCGTCTTGGCCGGCCGCGAACGGCGGGTCAGCAGGAAGTCCATCGCGGCGGGGTTGGGGTTGGGCATCGGGTCTCCTTTCGCTTGCCCCGATGTCGGGGTTTTTACCCCGGTCTTCAACCCGGGATGCGTTCATGCAAGGCTTGCGGCATGGCCGCCGACCCTGCCCTTGCCGATCTGGCCGTGCCCGGCACGCTGATCCCGGTACGCGTGACGCCCCGCGCGCGGCGTACCTTCGTCATGCGCGAGGGCGCCGTTCTTCGCGTGCATGTCACGGCGCCACCCGCCGACGGCAAGGCCAATGCGGCGGTGGCCGAGGCGCTGGCACGGGCGCTGGGAGTGGCGAAATCCCGGCTGGTTCTGGTCCGGGGGGCGGCAGCGCGCGACAAGCTGTTCCGGGTGGACGCCTAGGGCGTGTCCGGCGCGCGCGGCGCCGCCCTAGGCCCCCGCCTGAAGCGCGCGCAGGAGCGACAGGGCGCTGTCCGCGTCTGCGGCGGGCACGAAGGCGTGGTCGTGGTGGAAGGCCGCCACCATGTTGCAGGCAATACCGTGATCGGCCAGCACGCCCGCCACCGCGGCCGTCAGCCCCACCCCGTCAAGCGCGGAATGAACGTGGAGCGTGATGCAGCGCATGGGCTGCGAGGTGTCAAGCCCGGCGCGCGCCGCCGCGTCGAGCGGCAGGATCAGCGACAGGCCCTCGTCCTCGGCGAAGGTGGCGATGGCCTGTGCGGCAAGCTCTGGCGCGGGGGCCTCCAGCGTGGCGAAGACGCAGGTCCCGGCGCGCAGGCGCGGGTCCATCTGCGCGATCATGTCATGCGTGGTGCGGGCGATCTGCGGCATGTCCGGAGCGGCGCGCTGGACCTAGCCCGGGTCGCTGCGGCGCAGGCGGTAGACGCCTTCGGGCAGGTTCAGCGCGGCGGTCAGGTCGCGCAGCTGCGCGGTGGACAGGGTGATCTTGTGCGTGCGGTCGGTGCGCGCGTCGTATTGCTCGACGGTCACGCATTCCTCGAAGGCCTGCACGATGACGTCCTCGTTCAGGGGCGCATCACCCTCGTCCACGAGGGTGATGACGGTGGCGTCAAAGTCGTGCTCTATCGTGAACATGTCCGCAGCCTAGCGGCCCCCGGCGCCGCTGCCTACCGGGTTTTCGGCCGCCCTTGCCCTGCGTTGCCGCCGGCGGTGCAGGGCATACAGCGCCGGGGCCGCGACGTGGTCATAGACCAGCCGGGCCAGCGGGCGGATCACCGGCAACCCGGTGAACCATGCCAGCCACGCAAAGCGCGGCATCGCGGCCCAAAGCACGCGAAAGGCGTCAAGCCCGGACAAAAGCCGCCCCGCGTGGTCCACGTGAAGCCGCCGCGCGGCCTGATCGGCGGTAAGGCCCCAGCGCGACAGGTCCTCTGTCCCGAGGTCGCGGAAATCGAGCGGCAGCCCCCTGTCGGCGGCATGGCGGCGATAGGCGGCGATCTCGGCAGAGCAGATCGGGCAACTGCCGTTGTAAAGCACGGTGGCGGGGGTCTGGTCTGTGTGCGTCTGGTCCATGCTGGGCCAGATAGGCCGGAACGGCGGCGCGCACAGAGGATTGCGGCTGGCGGTCGCGGGCGGGACTGCTAGGTTCGGGCCAGTTGCTGCCGCGAATCTGCCTGATGCGTCCTTGTCTCGTTCTTCTGTTCCTGCTGGCTGCCGCCGGCTGCGCTGCGCCGGTGCCCCCGCAACCGCCGGGCACGGTGGCGTTGCGCGCGCCCGATGCGCTGCCGCCGCCAGCGGTCGCGGCACAGAACTTCGTCGCCGTGATCCAGCGGGTCGAACCCGTGGCCGAGGCGGTTTGCGCGGAACGGTCCGCCGGGATGCCCTGCGACTACCAGATCGTGGTGGACAGCCGCACGGGGCGCGCGCCCAACGCCTATCAGACGGTGTCTGAAAGCGGGCGGCCGCTGATCGTCTTTACCATTGCGCTGGTGGCCGAGGCCCGCAATCAGGACGAGCTTGCCTTCATCCTCGGCCACGAGGCGGCGCACCATATCCTGGGGCACCTGGAACGGATGGAGGTGAACGCGGCGCGGGGCGCGGCGCTGGCCGGCGCGCTGGCCGTCGCGCAGGGCGCGGATGCCGACGCCGTGCGCGAGGCCGAGGGCATCGGCGCCGAGATCGGCGCGCGGCGCTATTCGCGCGAGTTCGAGCTGGAGGCGGATGCCCTTGGCACCGAGATCGCGCTGCGCGCGGGTTATGACCCGGCGCGCGGCGCGGCCTATTTCACGCGCATCCCGGACCCCGGAAACGTGTTCCTTGGCAGCCACCCGCCCAACGCCGCGCGCGTCGCTGTTGTCGAGACCACGCTGGCGCGATTGCAGTAGCGGCGTTTGACACGGATCAAGGCGGGACCGCACGCGGCCTGATTTTCTGTTCCAAAGTGCAGAAAACGGAGTGCTGCGATGTCCATCCTTTCCAAGCTCGACCATCACGCGGATCTTGTGCACCGCATGGCCGATACCGTTGGCGTCGATCTGGCCGAGGGCGCGATGCGCGGCCGGATCATGGAGCAGGAACTGCGCAGCGTCGTGATGCGCTGCATGAGCTGCACAGAGGGCGCGGCCTGCGAACACTGGCTGGAAAGCCACGCCGAGGGCGCCGACGCCGCACCCGAATATTGCCGCAACCGGTCGCTTCTGCGATCGCTGGCCGGGGCCTGAGCCATGGCGATGCCCGGCCTCGTCAGTCCGGACGGGCCGTTCTGGCTGACCCAGGGGGTGGCCCAGACGCTGGGCCTGAACCTGACCGATGCGATGGCGTCCGGCGTCCTGGACCGGCGGAGATACCTTGAAATGGTCCAGCGCTGCGAAGCCTGCGCCTTTCGCAGGTTCTGCACCAGCTGGATGGGCAGCCAGGGCGGGCGCGCGGCGGCGGCGCCCGAGTATTGCGGCAACAGGGACGCCTTCGCGCGCGTCAGGGAGCGGATGACATGACCGACCGGACAGAGGCGGCACGCACCGCCTGCCTGATGACCGGCATGGCCGACCATATCGGCGCCGACCTTGGCGCCGCGCTGGCCGATGGCCGCCTGTCGCAGGACGAGCACATGGCGATGGTCGCCCAGTGCCGCGACTGCACAAAGCCCGACGCCTGCATCCTCTGGATGATCGACCACGACCATGCCGAGGCCGCGCCGGACTATTGCCTGAACGGCGAAAGGCTGGGCACGCTGCGCTAGGGGCCGGTTGCCCCCCGCGGGCCTGACTTGCCCGGAAATGTGGCCCGTTTGCCACCACTTGATGTAGTGCGGCCCATTCGGCACGCAGCATGTTGACTTTGCCCCCGCGCAATCGAACCGTGACGCGCAGTAAAAATCAGAGCGCGCGGCACCTTTTGGGTGCGACGCGTTTGATGTCGCCCCGGGGGAATACGTGCCATTTACGCGATTGTCGGTTGCAGCAGCGACTCTTTTTCTGTCTTTGGTGGCTCTTCCTGTCTCGGCCTACCAGATCAACGTCGGCGGCATCGACTATGAGGTGACCTTCGTCGACACGAGCTATACCGCGTCCACGGCGCTGCTGGAATCGCAACCGTGGTGGGGCTCTGCGACGGATGCCGGAACATTCGCCACGGCGGTGGGCGATGCGGACAACGTGGGCGTGACCATCGGGGGTCAGCTTTCCTTCGCCTATGGGACCGGGCCAGTGCCACCTCCTGGGGCCGTTCTCTTCCGATACGTCGACAGCGCAGGCACGGTATCAGGCAACCTGGGCACAGGCCAAAGTGCCACGCTATCCTTCGCCACGGCCACAGCAATCGTCGCGGTGCCGGAAATCGACGGCGCGGTTCTGCCGCAGGCGCTGTTCGTGCTGTTCGCGCTTGGCGCGGGGCTGCACGTGCGGCGCAACCGGCTGGGCTAGGGCTTTTCAGACCGGGTTCGGCGGGGCGCGGCCCTCGCTGACGGCCACGGCATTGGCCAGCGCCATGCGGCCCATGTCCTCTCGCACCTCCAGCGCGGCGGTGCCGAGGTGCGGCAGCAGAACGGCGTTTTCCAGCGCGATCAGCGCCTCTGGCACCAGCGGCTCGAACTCGTAGACGTCGAGGCCTGCGGCGGCGATGGCGCGCGCCTCCAGCACCGCGATCAGCGCGGCCTCATCCACCACGTCCCCGCGCGAGATGTTCACGAAGACGCCATGCGGCTGCATCGCGGCCAGCGCGGCGGCATCGATCAGGTGGTGCGTGGCCGCGCCACCCGGCACGCAGACGATCACCACGTCGGCGGCCGCCATCACGTCATGCAGGCCCGGCAGCTGCGTGGCGGGCACGCCCGGATCGGCCACGGTGGACCGGTTGTGGAACACCACCTTCATGCCGAAGCCGTGGTGGCAGCGCGCGGCCACCGCCTTGCCGATGCGGCCCATGCCGACGATGCCCACGGTCTTGCCGGTGACGTGCAGCCCCAGCATCTGGGTCGGCGCCCAGCCGTGCCAGTCGCCCGCGCGCAGGATGCGCTCTCCCTCGGACGCGCGGCGGGCGGCCATCAGCATCAGGGTCAGCGCGATGTCGGCGGTGGCGTCGGTGACGGCACCCGGCGTGTTGGTCACGATCACCCCGGCCGCCCTGGCGGCGGCGGCGTCGATATGGTTGTAGCCCACGCCGAAATTGGCCAGCACCCGGCAGCGGTGCGGCCCGCCGGCAAAGACCTCGGCCCGGAACGCATCGCCAAGGGTGGGGATGACGGCGTCATAGTCCGCCAGCGCGGCGCGCGCCTGATCCAGCGTCAGCGGCGCATCGGTGGGCGACAGCGTGACATCGAAATGCCGCGCGGCGTCTTGCATGATGCTGTCGGGCAGCGCGCGGGTGAACAGGAGTTTCTGCATCAGTGCATCCTTGCGCCTTCGGGGACGTCCTGATCCGGGGCAATCAGCACGATCGCGCCATCCGCATCGGACGCGCCCAGCACCAGTACCTCGGACATGAAGGGGCCGATCTGGCGCGGGGGGAAGTTGACCACGGCCATGACCTGAAGGCCCACCAGCGCCTCGGGCGTGTAGTGAACCGTGATCTGGGCAGAGCTCTTGCGCTCGCCGATCTCGGGGCCGAAATCGATCCAGAGCTTGATCGCGGGCTTGCGCGCCTCGGGGAAGGGTTCGGCGCGGGTCACGCGGCCCACGCGGATATCCACCTTCAGAAAGTCGTCAAAGCTGATCTCTGCCATGGCTCAGCCCCGCAATTCGCGCGAGCGGTCGGCGGCGGCCTTGACCGCGCGGCGCAAGAGGGCGGGAAAGCCCGTGTCCTCGTCCATCAGGACGCCCAGCGCGGCGGCGGTGGTGCCCTGCGGGCTGGTGACGTTGATGCGCAGTTGCGCGGGGTCCTCGTCGGCGGCCTCTGCCAGCGCGCCGGCCCCGGCGACGGTGGCCATCGCCAGGCGCATGGCGAGTTCCGGGGGCAGGCCTTCGGCCGCGCCGGCGGCGGCCAGCGTTTCGATCAGGTGGAAGACATAGGCCGGGCCCGACCCGGAGACGGCGGTGACGGCGTCCATCTGGACCTCATCATCCAGCCGCACCACCTGCCCCACGGCGGACAGAAGCGTTTCGGCGCCGCGCAGGTCGGCCTCTGACGCGGTTGCGTTCCCGATGATCGCGGTGATGCCGCGCCCGATGGCGGCGGGCGTGTTGGGCATGGCGCGGATTACCGGTGTGCCGGCGCCCATGGCGGCCTCATAGGCCGAGATCGGCGTTCCGGCGGCCACCGACAGGATCAGCGTGGCGCCCCCGCCAAGCGCGGCCAGCCGGGGCAGCGCGTCGCCCATCATCTGCGGCTTGACCGCCACCAGCGCGATGGCGGGATCGCCCGGCAGGTCCTCGTTCAGGTGCAGCCCGTCAAGGCCCTTCAGCCAGTCGGACGGCTTGGGGTCGAGGATCCAGACGGACGACGGCGGCAGGCCCTGCGCCAGCCAGCCTTCGAGCATCGCCGATCCCATCTTGCCGCAGCCAAGCATCACAAGGCCGCGGCGTGCAATTTCATCGAGTGTCATAATCCGCCTCCGGGGTTCCGGGGGCGGAGCCTAGGCGCGGCCGTAGGCCTCTGCAATGGCGACCTGCATCGCATCGGCCGGCGTGCGCCCGCCCCAGGCCACCAGCTGGAACGCGGGATAGAAGCGTTCGGCAGCGGTGACCGCGTTGGCGATCATCCGGTCGATCTGTTCGGACCCGGCCATCTGGCCGCCGGCCAGCACCAGCCCGTAGCGATAGACCATCAGACGCTGTTCCGGCCAGTAGCTGAACGCGCCCGCCCAGCAGGTGTCGTTGGTGCGGTTCAGCGTCTCGTAAAGCGCGGGCAGGCGTTCCTCTGGCGGCTCCATCTCGAAGGTGCAGATCATCCGGAGCGTTTCGTCGAACCCGGTCCAGGCCAGCGTGATCGAGTAGGTGCGCCACTGGCCCTCGACCGCCATCGCGATCTGGTCGTCGGCGACGCGGTCGAAATCCCAGTCGTTGTACTCGGCGAGATGCTCGACGATGTCGATCGGATGGATGTCATCCGTCTCGAACTGCTCTGCAATGGACATGCCCGGCCTCGTGGTTTGTAGCCTTCAGGGGCATGGTGCCCACTAAGGCTTGGTGCCTGCTCAAGGTGGGGCGTTGGTTCCCACTCTTATTACGAGATATGGTGTTCGGAAAGGCTGAGGCTGTAAAGCCCTATTTGGAAGTTACCCCCATCAAATCGGGCATTCGCGCCGTTTCCGGCGGCAAATCGCGTAACGTTTCGATGAAATGCCGCAATGCGGGCGCGCGCGGGGGTGGCGCGCGGCGCGGAGGGGCCGCGCGGGCGGCCCCGTCCGGTATCAATCGGCGGACTTGGAGGCGCCCGCTTCGATCGCGTCGAGCCGGGCCTTGAGCGCGGCGTTCTCCTCGCGCGCCTTCTGCGCCATCGCCCGAACGGCGTCGAATTCTTCCCGGGTGACGAAGTCTCGGTCGGCCAGCCAGCGGTCGATCATGCCCTTGAAGGCGGTTTCGGCCTCGTCCTTGGCGCCCTGGGCGACACCCATGGCATTGGTCATCAGCTGCGAGATGTCCTCGAAAACCTTGTTGCGGGTCTGCATCTGGGGCTCCTTTGCGGTTTCGGTGTTATATGGTCCCCACCCCGCGCGGGCACAAGCTTGACTTCGCCGGGGGGCCATGGACAAGGATGCGCCATGCTGCCCGCCGCGATCCCCTTTCCCGACCTCAGCCCAGAGCTGTTCTCGATTGAAATCGGCGGCTTCGCCTTTGCGCTGCGCTGGTACGCGCTGGCCTATATCGCGGGCCTGCTGATCGCGTGGTGGCTGGCGGTGCGGGCGGTATCGAACGCACGCCTCTGGCCCGCCGAACGGCCACCGATGACCCGCGACCAGGTCGAGGAACTGATGACCTGGGTCATCCTGGGCGTGGTGATCGGCGGGCGGCTGGGTTTCGTGCTGTTCTACCAGCCCGCCTATTACCTGGCGAACCCGGCGCAGATCCCGATGATCTGGCAGGGCGGCATGGCATTTCACGGCGGGTTTCTTGGCGTTGTCGTCGCGGGGCTTCTGTTCTGCCGAAAGCATGGCATCGCACCGATGTCGGCCGCGGACATGTTCGCGCTGGCCACGCCGCCGGGACTTATGCTGGGGCGTCTTTCGAACTTCATCAATGCCGAGCTTTGGGGGCGGCCCACCGATGTGCCCTGGGGCGTGATCTTTCCCGGGCCTATGGCGCAGGACTGTCCGGGCATCGAGGGGCTTTGCGCGCGCCATCCCTCGCAGCTGTACCAGGCGGGGCTGGAGGGGCTGCTGCTGGGTTTGGTGCTGCTGGCGCTGGCGTTCCGGGGCGGCTGGCTGAAACGGCCCGGCCAGATCACCGGGCTGTTCCTGGCGGGCTACGGCGCGGCGCGCGTCTTCGTCGAGGCATTCCGCCAGGCCGACCCGCAGTTCATCACGCCGGACAATCCGATGGGTCACGTGATCCGGCTGGGCGAGGCCGGGCTGACCATGGGGCAGCTCTTGTCGCTGCCGATGCTGCTGGCGGGGCTGGCCCTGATCGCGTGGTCCCGGCGCCGGGCGACATGACCGCGCTGGGAGACCGGCTGATCCGGCGGATTGCCGCCACCGGCCCGATCACGCTGGCCGACTACATGGCCGAATGCCTGCTAGACCCGCAGGACGGCTATTACGCCACGCGCGATCCGCTGGGCGCAGAGGGCGATTTCACCACGGCCCCGGAAATCAGCCAGATGTTCGGGGAACTGTTGGGCCTTGCGCTGGCGCAGTCGTGGCTGTCGCAGGGGGCGCCGGCGGCCTTCACGCTGGCAGAGCTGGGCCCCGGGCGCGGCACGCTGATGGCCGACATCCTGCGCGCCACGCAGGCCGTCCCGGGGTTTCACGAAGCCGCGCGCGTCGTGCTGGTCGAGGCGTCGCCCGTGCTGCGCGGACGTCAGGCCGAGGCGCTGGCGGGCGCGCGGGCGTTGGCGTGGTGCGACGGCGCGGACGATCTGCCCGACGCGCCCTTGTGGCTGGTGGCCAACGAGTTCTTCGACGCGCTGCCGGTGCGCCAGTTCCAGCGGGTGGGCGACATCTGGCGGGAACGGCAGGTTGGCGTGGCCGATGGCCGGCTTGTCATGGGGCTTGGCGGGCCGGTGACGCTGCCGGAACCGGCCGCGCGGATGGGCCACACACCGGACGGCGGCATCGTCGAGATCCGGCCGGCGGCGGGCGCGGTGATGCAGGCGCTGGCCGACCGGATCGCGCGGCACGGCGGCGCGGCGCTGGTGATCGACTATGGCGACTGGGGCTCTTGCGGCGACACGTTTCAGGCGGTCGCGGGGCACGCCCCCGCCGATCCCCTGGCCGCCCCGGGGCAGGCCGACCTGACCGCGCACGTGGATTTCGCCGCGCTGGCCGCCGCCGCGCCGGGGCTGGACGCAAGCGCGCTGACACCGCAGGGGGTGTTCCTCGAACGCCTCGGGATCACGCCGCGCGCGCAGCAACTTGCCCATGGCCTGACCGCTGACGCGCTGGAGACGCACGTGTCGGCCCATCGCCGCTTGACCCATCCGCAGGAAATGGGAACCCTGTTCAAGGCGATCGGCTTTGTCCCTCGGGGGGCCGATCCGCTACCGGGGCTGCAGGAATGACACTTGAGATCATCACAACGCCTGAACTGCGCAAGGTTCGGCACGGCTTTTTCACGCGGCGCGGCGGCGCGTCGAGCGGCGTGTTCGAGGGGCTGAACTGCGGCCCCGGATCCAGCGACCAGGCCGAAATGGTGCGCATCAACCGCGCCCGCGTCGCCGAGGCGATGGAAGTGGACGACGACGGCCTGACCACCGTGCACCAGACCCATTCGGCCCATGTGGTGGCGGTCGACGGCCCCCTGCCGGAACCGCGGCCAAAGGCCGACGCGATGGTTACGGCCCTGCCGGGCGTCGCGCTGGGGGTGCTGACCGCGGATTGCCAGCCCGTGCTCTTCGCCGACGCCAGGTCCGGGGTTGTGGGCGCGGCACACGCGGGCTGGAAGGGCGCGCGAGATGGCGTGCTGGAGGCGACGCTTGACGCGATGGAGACGCTGGGCGCCGACCGCGCGGACATCATCGCCGTGATCGGTCCGACGATCAGCCAGCGCGCCTACGAGGTCGGGCCAGAGTTTCTTGAGACCTTCCTTGATGACGATGCCGACAGCGCGCGGTTCTTCATCAACGGCAAGAACGACCGCTATCACTTCGATCTGCCCGGCTATGGGCTGCACCGGCTGCGGCAGGCGGGCGTGGGCGAGGCGACGTGGACGCGGCATTGCACCTATTCCGAGCCCGACCGCTTCTTTTCCTACCGGCGCAGCGTGCACCGGAAAGAGGCCGACTATGGCCGCCTGATTTCGGTGATTCGCCTCTGACGGGCCGCGCGCGCGCCAGATCGTGGCCATGGCATGGCTGCGGCCCGACCCATTCCCGCCGCAAATCCGGAAACAGCCCCATGGGTTGTATGGCATTGTTTCGCGAACACCGCGAAATCCCCTGATTTCGACCGATCTTGCAACCCGATGCCGCGCCGAAGCGTTTGCCACAATTGCCCCTGATGCGGCCCGGGGAAACCTGCGCGCGCGGCCATGCTGATGCCCGATTGCCCCGTAGATTGGGGGATGAACGCGGCGCATCGCACGGTGCGCCCTGCCACGAACCGAGGAGAGAGATCATGACCACCCGCCGCCGCTGGATCGACGCCACCATCACCGAGTCCGCCCGCACCGAGGTCAAGATGCCCTGGGAACGCGGCGCACGCCGCGCGGCATGGATCGTCAAGCGCGACGCCAAGGCCCCCGCCAAGACGGACCGCCGCACCGCCTGAGCGCACGCGATTCGATGGCGGCGGCCGAACGGGCCGCGGCCATTGTGCCACAGGCATGGGCCGCCCTGCCGCCCAATGTGGCAGCACAGTGACGGACCGTTCCGGGGAGGCGAAACAATGTCCAGCTCGCCGTCGCAATTGCCCCCCGCACGGCAACCAATCTTTCCAAGCCTTTGACAATAGATGAGGATTTGCCGCATCCTCTCTTCATCTGCTGAAATCGGTGGGGGCCGGTACAGACAGAGCCGCGAGGAGCGACCGCATGTCCTATCCCCACCTTCCCGGACCCGGAGCAGGGCTGCCCGCCGTATCGGGCACCGAAACACGCCGCTGGACGGCGCGCCGCACGTCCACCCCCCGCCCGATCACCCGCGTGCCGATGCGCCGCTACGAGATCATGGCGCTGACCCATAATGGCGAGCTGATCGACGAGGTGCGCGCCGCACCTGCCATTCCGATCTTCGAATCCGCCTTCTGCGCCATGGCGCGCGGCACCATCCTGCACACGGACGAGGGCCATGTCGCCATCGAGGATCTTGTGCCGGGGATGCAGGTCGAGACACGCGACCACGGGATGCAGACGCTAATGTGGCGCGGCGCAACGCATGTGGCCGCGACCCCCGACATGCCCGAAAAGGGCCCCGCGCTTTACCGCATCCCGATGGACAGCTTCGGGCCGCAGCGCCCGATGCCGGATCTTCTTCTTGGCCCCTACGCGCGCATCCTTCACCGCAACCCGGCGTTGACCTCGCTGATCGGGCGCGACGATGCGCTGGCCCCGGTCAGTGCCTTTGCCGACGGCCACTCGGTGATCCGCGTCACCCCGGCGTCATCCGTGCGAGTGTTCCACCTTGGCTTTTCGCGCCACCAGGTGATCGAGGCGAACGGGCTGGCGATCGAGACGATGCACCCCGGCCCGGAGGTCGCGAACCTTCTGTCGCTGGAAGAACTGCGCAGTTTCCTGACGCTGTTCCCGCATGTTTCCGGGATATCCATGTTCGGGCCGCTGCGCATCCCGCGGCTGAGCCACGAGGCGTGCGAGGCGGTGCTGGCGGCCTAGGCCGCCGCCGGGCCGTCTATGCGGTGCGGCCCAGCCGGTCTTCAAGCACGTCGAATGGCACGCCCGGCTCGTCCTTGGAGCCGCGGATCACCAGCGATGTCTTGACGCTGATCACGTTGTCGGCGGCAGTCAGCTGTTCGGTCAGGAAGCTTTGGAAGGTCGAAAGATCGGGCGCGACGCATTTGAGGATGAAATCCACCTCGCCGTTCAGCATGTGGCATTCGCGGACCAGCGGCCACGCCCGGCAGCGTGCCTCGAACGCAGACAGGTCGGCCTCGGCCTGGCTTTGCAGCCCGACCATGGCAAACACCTGAACCTCGAAGCCCAGCCTGCGCGGATCGACATCCGCGTGATAGCCGCGGATATAGCCCTGCTCTTCCAGCGTGCGGACGCGGCGCAGGCAGGGCGGCGCGGAAATGCCCACGCGGCGGGCCAGTTCGACGTTGGTCATCCGCCCGTCGCCCTGAAGCTCGGCTAGGATCTTGCGGTCGATGGCGTCCAGTCTGCTGTCGGGCATTGCGCGACTCCAACGGGGTGATTTTTTCGAACACTACGCAATCGGCAAGGGTTGCGCAATAATGTTTCACAAAAGCGCAATTTCCTTCCGGCGCTTCCGCATACGTCCGGATAAGCTATGCTTGCGCCGCGCACAGGAAAAGGAAGCCCCCGTGTATGTCGTCATCGTCAGATTCACCATGTCCGAAGCCGATCAACCGGCCTTTCTGGACCTTGTCACCGAGAACGCCGCGCGCTCGCTGGCGGATGAACCGGGATGCCGGCGCTTCGATGTCTGCGTCAGCCCGGACCGCCCCGGCGAGGTGCTGCTCTACGAGATCTACGACGATGCCGCGGCTTTCGAGACGCACAAGTCCATGTCCCATTACCACGGCTTTTCTGCTGCCGCCGAGCCGCTGATCGCCTCGAAATCGGTGCAGATCTGGACGCTCTTGCCGGGGGGCGCGACATGACCGGCACGATCCGGCGCAAGGCCGACCGCCCGCACCACGACCGGGGCGGCGGGGCCAGCACCGTGCAGATGACCACGCCCGATACGGGCGCGCGGGCGCTGTTGAACGGGTTCACGCATATCCCGCCCGGCGGCGGCATCCCGCTGCACCACCACAATGTCGAGGAAAGCGTGCTGATCCTGTCGGGCGCGGCGCTGGTCGAGATCGACGGCACCACGACCGAGGGCGGCGCGGGCGATGTGGTCTGGGTGCCCGCGGGCGTGCCGCACCGGTTCAGCAACGCATCCGACAGCGCACCGCTGGAGATCTTCTGGACCTATGCCGGGGCCCATGCCACGCGGACGCTTGCCGACACCGGCGAGACGCGGCCCATCGTGTCGCCCGGTGGCGCCGGGTGATCCGCACCGACGCCGGGGCGCTGCGCGGCTTCGTCACCGATTGCTACCTTGCGCTGGGGCTTCCGCCGGAGACCGCGGCGCTGGTGGCCGACACGCTGGTGCAGGCGGACCTGTGGGGCCATCCCTCGCACGGGGTTCTGCGCACCTTCTGGTATGCCGCGCGGCTGCGGTCAGGCGCCGCCGACCCGCTGGCGGACCCGGTGCCGGACCTGCCGGGGGCGGCGCTGACCGGCATGGACGGCGGCGGCGGGATGGGCCAGCTGGCGGCGCTTTGCGCGATGGACCACGCCATCGCGGCGGCGCGCACCCACGGCATCGGCGCGGTGGCCGTCCGCAACTCGGGCCATTTCGGCACGGCGATGTATTTCACCCGCCGCGCGGCGCTGTCGGGCTGCATCGGGTTCCTGTCCACGAACGCCAGCCCGGCGATGGCGCCATGGGGCGGGACGGAAAACCGGGTGGGCACCAACCCGTGGTCCTGGGCCGCGCCGGCCGGGCCGCATCCGCCGATGATGCTGGACATCGCCAACACCGCCGTCGCGCGCGGCAAGCTTTATGCCGCGCGCGAGCGGGGCGAGGCGATCCCCGAAGGATGGGCGATCGACGCAGGGGGCCGCGCCACCACCGATCCGGCGGCGGGCATCGCGGGGTCGATCCTGCCGATGGCGGGCCACAAGGGCTATGCCATCGCCACCCTGATGGACGTGGTGTCGGGCATCCTGCCCGGCAGCGCCTTTGGCACGGGCGTCACCGGGCCCTATGCGCCCGAGGGCACCAGTGGCGTGGGGCATCTGGCCATTGCCATCGACATTGCCCGGCTTCGCCCGCTGGCCGCCTTCGAGGCGGACATGGCCCGCCTCATCGCGAACCTGCGCGCAACGCCCCGCGCGCCCGGCATCGCGCGCATCCACTATCCCGGAGAGATCGAGGCAGAGACAGAGGCGCGCCTGCTGTCCGACGGCATCCCCCTGCCCCCGGCCACCGCCGAAACGCTGCGCCGAGAGGCTGCGGCGCTTGGCCTCGCCGCGCCGTTCTGAACGTGCCGCCGGCGGGGCTTTCGGTTGCCGGACGCTCCGCCTATATCTGGTCCCCGCCGCAACAGCCCCAAGGTGCCCCATGTCCGAGACGAAACACAGCAAGGTCCTGATCATCGGGTCCGGTCCCGCGGGCTATACTGCGGCCGTCTACGCCTCGCGCGCGATGCTGGAACCGGTGCTGATCCAGGGCATCCAGCCCGGCGGGCAGCTGACCATCACGACCGAGGTCGAGAACTGGCCCGGCGACATAGAGGTGCAGGGCCCCGACCTGATGGTCAGGATGGAGGCGCACGCGCGCTCTGTCGGGACAGAGATCATCGGCGATCACATCACCTCGGTCGACCTGGCGGCGCGCCCCTTTAGCGCCATCGGTGACAGCGGCACGACCTATACCGCCGACGCGCTGATCCTTGCCACCGGGGCGCAGGCCAAGTGGCTGGGGCTGCCAAGCGAAGAGAAATTCAAGGGCTTCGGCGTCTCGGCCTGCGCCACCTGCGACGGGTTCTTCTATCGCGGGCAGGAGGTCGTGGTGATCGGCGGCGGCAACACAGCGGTCGAAGAGGCGCTGTTCCTGACGAACTTCGCGTCCAAGGTCACGCTGATCCACCGCCGCGACAGCCTGCGCGCGGAAAAGATCCTGCAACACCGGCTGATGAAGAACCCCAAGGTCGAAATCCTGTGGGACCACTCGGTCGAGGAAGTCATCGGCGCCGAGAACCCGCTGGGCGTCGAGGGCGTGCGCGCCAGGCACGTCACGACGGGCGAGGTCACCGAAATCCCCTGCAAGGGCTTTTTCGTCGCCATCGGCCATGCGCCGGCGTCCGAACTGGTCAAGGACCAGCTGGAGACGCACATGGGCGGCTACGTTGTGACAAAGCCCGACAGCACGGCGACCTCCATCCCCGGCGTCTTTGCCGCCGGCGACCTGACCGACCACATCTACCGCCAGGCGGTGACGTCGGCCGGCATGGGGTGCATGGCCGCGCTGGAGGCCGAAAAATTCCTCGCCGAACAGGAGTGATCCGGCGCGCGGCCCCGTGGGCGGCGCGCGGCACTCGACAGGGGAACGCGACGCGTCCGACCGAGGGTTGACTGACCAGTCACTCCAACCTACATGCGCCCCATGGGCGAGCGCGACACACGCATCCTGAATGCCGCGACACGGCTGTTTCTGCGCGACGGCGTCGGCGTATCGACCGCGCGCATCGCGGCCGAGGCCGGGGTTTCGAACGGCACGCTCTTCAATGTCTTTCCGACCAAGCAGGCGCTGATCGACGGCATCTATACGGCCGCGAAACAGGCGATGTTCGCCGCGCTGGTTCACTCTGGCCCTGCGCCATTGGACAGGGCGCGGCTTTATGCGAACTGGCAGGGATACCTTGCCTGGGCCCGCGCCAATCCGGACCAGAGGGCTGTCATGCACCTGCTGGCCGAGGCAGGCCTTGTCAGCGAGACCGCCCGCAAGGAGATGGACACACTGGCCGCACCACACGCGGCATGGGTGCACCGCGCATTGGAAAGCGGCGCGATCCGGGGGCCCAGTGCCAGCTTTGTCTCAAAGCTCGTCTTCTTCCAGATCGACCTTGTCATCACGGAAAATCTGCCAGCGCCCGAGGCCGACCTTGCCTTCGCGATGCTGTGCAATGCCCTGGGGCTGGCCGAATGACACGTCCCCACGCGCACCCGCGACGATTTCAACGACCCCTTGCCACCAGATCACGATTGGAACGCCGACCATGATTACAGCCCATCTCTGGACCACGCCCAACGGCTTCAAGATCGCCATCGCGCTTGAAGAAATGGGGCTCGACTACACGATCAACTGGGTGAACCTGCAAAAGGGACAGCAGCGCGAGGCGGCGTTCCTTGCCATCGCGCCCAACGGCAGGATTCCCGCGATCGAAGACGACGACACCGGGCTTGGGATGATGGAATCGGGGGCGATCCTGCAATACCTTGCCGAAAGGACGGGGCGCTTTGGCGGTGATACCCTTCAGGAACGCGCCGAGATCACCGAATGGCTGCACTGGCAGATGGGCGGGCTTGGCCCGATGATGGGGCAGGCCAACCACTTTCGCGGGCTGAGCGAGAAGGTGCCCTATGGCGAACAGCGCTATCTCGATGAAACCGTGCGCCTTTTCGGTGTTCTGGACCGCCAGCTAGAAGGGCGGGACTACATCGCCGGCGACTATTCCATCGCGGACATGGCGGCCGTGCCCTGGGCTGGCATGTATACCTATCTCGATGAACCGAGGCTGGAATCCTTTCCGAACGTGATGGCCTGGATCGGGCGCAACCTGGCCCGCCCGGCGACGGCCCGCGCGATCGCACTGCGCCCCGACGCCTGAGCGGACCGCCCGACCTGACCCTGCGCACGAGCCTGCCCCTGCCAGAGCCGAAAGGTTCCGGCAGGGCAACGTCCTGTTTCCGATTTTCGCCCATTGCGCGAATATTTGGGGTTTTCTGCGGGTGCAAAATATGAGATGTGTTCAGCGCTGAACACACTTTGAGCCACCCCGCCAATGCCCACACCCGCCCAGAAATCCACGCTGCCGGACGAGGATCAGCTGTTCCTGATCCTGCGCCAGCTGGACTCCGCGCCGGACGCGACGCAGCGCGCCACGGCAGAGGCGCTGGGCATCTCGCTGGGGCGGCTGAATGCTCAGCTTCGCGCGGTGGCCGAGGCGGGGCTGGTCCGCATCACCGACCGCCCCGGACCCGACCGCCGCCAGCGCTTTGCCTATGCCCTCACCTCTCGGGGGGCCGTCGAGAAGGCGCGCCTGACCGACCGGTTTCTCGCCCGCAAGCTTGCCGAATACGACGCCCTTCACGCGGAACTGACGGGCACGGCAAGCGGCCTTCTTTCCTCCAAGCATCGGACCCAAGTCATGCAGAACCACCTTACCCCCGTTCAGGAACTCTATGTCTCGCCGGACAGCGCGCAGAAGCTAAAGCGCGAGGCCGGCGACCTTCTGTCGTGGGACCTGACGCCCCGCCAGATCTGTGACCTCGAACTCCTGATGAATGGCGGCTTCAGCCCGCTGAAGGGCTTCCTGGGCCAGGCCGATTACGAAAGCGTCGTGGACACCATGCGCCTTGTCGACGGCACGCTTTGGCCGATGCCGATCACGCTGGATGTGGGCGAGGCCTTCGCAGACAAGATCGAGCCGGGAACGGACATCGCGCTGCGCGATCAGGAAGGCGTGATCCTTGCCATCCTGTCGGTCACGGACAAGTGGGTGCCGAACAAGGCGCATGAAGCCGAGAAGGTGTTCGGCGCCAATGACGAGGCGCACCCGGCGGTGCATTACCTGCACCACACCGCGGGCCCCGTCTATCTTGGCGGCCCGGTCACCGGCATCCAGCCGCCCACGCATTACGATTTCCGCGCCCGCCGCGACACGCCGAACGAGCTGCGCGCCTATTTCCGCAAGGTCGGCTGGCGCCGTGTCGTCGCCTTCCAGACCCGCAACCCGCTGCACCGCGCCCACCAGGAACTGACCTTCCGCGCCGCGCGCGAGGCGCAGGCCAACCTGCTGATCCATCCCGTGGTCGGCATGACCAAGCCCGGCGACGTCGACCATTTCACCCGCGTGCGCTGCTACGAGGCGGTGCTGGACAAGTACCCGGCCGCCACCACCTCGATGAGCCTGCTGAACCTTGCCATGCGCATGGCCGGCCCGCGCGAGGCGGTCTGGCACGGCATCATTCGCCGCAACCACGGCTGCACCCATTTCATCGTCGGCCGCGACCACGCCGGCCCCGGCAAGAACAGCCAGGGCCAGGATTTCTACGGCCCCTATGATGCGCAGGACCTGTTCAAGACCCACGAGGCCGAGATCGGGCTGGAAATGGTCGACTTCAAGCACATGGTCTACGTGCAGGAAAAGGCCCAGTACTATCCCGCCAACGAGGTGCCCGAAGGCTCGACCGTGCTCGACATCTCGGGCACCGAACTGCGCCGCCGCCTTGCCGAGGGGCTGGAGATCCCCGAGTGGTTCTCTTTCCCCGAGGTGGTGCGCGAACTGCGCCGCACCCGCCCGCCGCGGGCGCAGCAGGGCTTTACCGTGTTCTTCACCGGCCTGTCCGGGTCGGGCAAGTCCACCATCGCCAACGCGTTGATGGTCAAGCTGATGGAGATGGGCGGCCGCCCCGTGACGCTGCTGGACGGCGACGTGGTGCGAAAGAACCTGTCGTCCGAACTGGGCTTTTCCAAGGAACACCGCGACCTGAACATCCAGCGCATCGGCTATGTCGCGTCAGAGATCACCAAGAACGGCGGCATCGCGATCTGTGCGCCCATCGCCCCCTATGCGGCCACCCGGCGCAAGGTGCGCGAGATGATCGAGGGCTACGGCGCCTTCGTCGAGGTGCATGTGGCCACCAGCCTGGAAGAGTGCGAGCGCCGCGACCGCAAGGGGCTCTACAAGCTGGCGCGCGAAGGCAAGATCAAGGAATTCACCGGCATCTCGGACCCCTATGATGTGCCCGAAGGCCCTGAACTGCGCGTCGACACCGAAGGCACAGACGTGGACAACTGCGCGCACCAGGTTCTTCTGAAGCTGGAAAGCATGGGACTGGTGGCGGGCTGACCCGCACCGACATATCGCCAAGCTCTGTTCCGCCCCGGTTTCCAACGCTGGGGCGGACGCTGACGGACCGGGGTTCCGGGCCCGTCGGCCGGGCCTGCCCGTGACAGACCCCGCCCCCGGCATCCGGGGTCAGGCAATGCGCTGCTGCGGGCCGCCGTGCCCGGCGGGCCTGACCGGGTCACGGCGAACCGGCCAATCGCGCGCTTGATGTCGGACCACCCGGGCGTCCGGCGCTAGCCCAGGTTCAGAAACCCGCGCATCAGGACATAGCCCTGCCCGCCGACGCGCACACCGGCGATATCGTCCGCAGGGCCCACGCGCGACACCCGGGCCTGCCCGGGACGGCCCATCCAGTGCCCCTGTTCGGCAACGAACCTGTCCGCGTCAAGCAACCCCTCGGACCACAGATAGGCCGCCATCGACCCGGTGGCAGAGCCCGTGAACGGGTCTTCGCCCGGCAGCGGCGGCGCCAGAAGAAGCCGGGCAAAGGTATCGCCGTCATCCGTGACGCCGCCCAGCGTCACAAGGTAGGGTTCCATCACGTCGCTGTCGGGGACAGGCAGCGCGTCGCGGAACCGCGCCAGTGCGTGCGGGTCAAGCCGGGCGCGCGCCTGCGCATCCTTGTCCCGCAGGACGGTCACGCAGAACGGCACGCCGGTGGACACCACGCGCGGGATTCCGACGATATCGTCCAGCCCCAGCCCGTAGATGTCGGCCACAAGGTCCGGCGGCACCTCTGGCCCGAACTCGGGCCGGTTCTGGGTCATGGTGATCCAGGGCGCGCGTTCGTCGCCGCCGATCTCGACACCGATCACCCCCGCCCCGGTCTCGATCGTCAGGGCACCGGGCTCGGCCAGCCCCCGATCGACCAGCGAAGCGACCGTCGCGATGGTGGGATGCCCCGCGAACGGAAGCTCTCGGGTCGCCATGAAATAGCGCACCCGCAGGTCGGCCTTGTCGGACGGGCCAAGGAACGTGCATTCCACCAGCCCGGTTTCCCGGACAAAGTCGGCGCAGGTCTCGTCGGGCAGGTGGGCGGCTTCGTACACCACGGCACAGCCGTTCCCCGCGAAGGGGCGCGCCGAAAAGGCGTCGACCCAATCGACACCATAGGGCATCAGTGCACGTTCACCGGGGCAAGGTCGTTCTGGCGCGCCAGAACGAAGGCCAGCCGCCGGTCGCGCACCAGCGCAAGGCGTTCGCCCTCGGCGTTGTGCACGGCAAACAGCGTCTCTGCGCCCATCGCCTGCTGGCGAACCTCGTCGGGCAGGTCCTCGATCCGGACCGGGCGCACATAGACGATCCGGCTTTCCTGCTCGGGCGAAAACGTGAAGCGTTCGTTCATCTCGAAATCCCCTTCTTGGTGGCTCCGCTGCCGCGGTTGATGGCGATGGTCTGCACCACGCGTTCCGGCTCTGGCCGGCTGAGATCGACGTGCAGAAGTCCGTGTTCCATGGCGGCGCCCGCCACCTCTACGCCGTCGGCCAGCACGAAACTGCGCTGGAACTGGCGTGCGGCGATGCCGCGGTGCAGGAACACCCGGTCCCCGGCATCGTCAGACTGGCGGCCACGGATCACAAGCTGGCGGTCCTCGACAGTGATCGCAAGGTCATCCTCGGCGAACCCGGCGACGGCCAGGGTGATGCGGTAGGAGTTGGCGTTGGTCTGCTCGATGTTGAAGGGGGGATATCCGTTGTTGTCGGATTTCGCGGCCCGTTCCATCAGGCGTTCAAGCTGGTCAAAGCCCAGCAGGAAGGGGTGTGAACCCAGGGTCATCTTTGTCATCGACACGTCCTTGAACAAGCGACTGTGCAGGTAGGGCCCCGAAACGGCGGCCATGGCAAAAATATGGGGCGCGAACCGCCCTGCTGCAAGGGCCGGCACGGCAGGGCGGTTTGCCAATCGCGGGAAACGCGGTAGCCTGTCGAACCTGATGCAACCGACTCGACCGGAGCGGCGATGAACGAGTCCTCCCGCATGAACACAGAGGAAGTGCTGCGCGCAGAGCTGCACGGCCTGCGTGTGGAACACCGCGACCTCGACGAGGCGATCCACGCCCTTCAGGAATCGCCACGCGCCGACCAGCTTCAGATCCGGCGGCTGAAAAAGCGCAAGCTGGGGCTCAAGGACCGCATGGCCCAGATCGAGGACATCCTGACCCCCGACATCATTGCGTAGCCCCGACGGCTGGCTATAGTGCGCGCTTTCTGACGGAGGACGGTCGCATGGGCGCAGAGGTCGGCATCATCATGGGCAGCCAGTCGGACTGGGCCACCATGAAGGCGGCCGCGGCCCTGCTGGACGAACTGGGCGTGCCCTACGAGGCGCGCATCGTCTCGGCCCACCGGACGCCCGACCGGCTTTGGGACTACGGCAAGACCGCCGTGGACCGGGGGCTGAAGGTCATCATCGCGGGCGCGGGCGGCGCGGCGCACCTGCCCGGCATGATGGCGTCCAAGACCCGCGTGCCGGTGATCGGCGTGCCGGTGCAGACGCGCGCGCTGTCGGGCGTCGACAGCCTGTATTCCATCGTGCAGATGCCGCGCGGCTTTCCCGTGGCCACCATGGCGATCGGAGAGGCCGGCGCGGCCAATGCCGCGCTGATGGCGGCGGGCATCCTCGCGCTGGGCGATGCGGCGCTGGCCCGGCGGCTGGACGACTGGCGCGCGGCGCTGTCGGCCTCGATCCCCGAGGAGCCCGCGGATGACTGACCCCCTCGCCCCCGGCGCGGTCATCGGCATCCTCGGCGGCGGCCAGCTGGGCCGGATGCTGTCGGTGGCCGCCGCAAGGCTGGGCTTTCGCTGCCATGTCTACGACCCGGGCAAGGCCCCCCCCGCCGGACACGTGGCCGATCGCGTGACCACCGCCGCCTGGGACGACGTGGCCGCGCTGGCCGCCTTCGCCGGGTCGGTCGACGTTGTGACCTATGAATTCGAGAACGTCCCAGCCGCCGCGCTGGACACGATAGAGCCGCACGCCCCCGTCCGCCCCGGCCGCCGCGCACTGGCCGTCAGCCAGGACCGGCTGGACGAAAAGACCTTTCTCGCGGGCCTCGGCCTTGCCACCGCGCCCTTTGCCGCCGTCGACACCGGGGCCGACATGGCCGCGGCCATCGACGCCATCGGCACGCCCGCGATCCTGAAGACCCGCCGCATGGGCTATGACGGCAAGGGGCAGGTGCGCATCGACGCACCCACCGCCGCCGGTGATGCGATGGAGGCGTTCCACGGCACGCCCGCGATCCTCGAAGGCTTCGTCACCTTCGAACGCGAGATCAGCGTGATCGGCGCGCGTGGCCCCGACGGGCAGGTGGCCTGCTTCGATCCGGGCGAGAACGTGCACCGTGACGGTATCCTGCGCACCACCACGGTGCCCGCCTCGATCAGCACGGCCCAGCGCACCGACGCCGTCCTTGTGGCCGCGCGCATCCTGAACGCGCTCGACTACGTTGGCGTGATGGGGGTGGAGCTTTTCGTGACGCGCGGCGGCCTGATCGTCAACGAGATCGCACCGCGGGTCCACAACTCCGGGCACTGGACGCAGAACGGCTGTGCCGTGGACCAGTTCGAACAGCACATCCGCGCCATCGCCGGCTGGCCGCTGGGCGATGGCGCGCGCCACGCCGACGTGACGATGGAAAACCTGATCGGCAGCGACGTGGACCGCGTGCCGCAGATCGCCGCCGAACGCGACGCGGCGCTGCACCTCTACGGCAAGGGCGACTGGCGGCCAGGCCGCAAGATGGGCCATGTCAACCGCATCCGCCGCTAGGGGAAAAAGCCGCTTCGCAGCGGCTTGGCCCAAGCGGTTTGCAAACCGCTTGGCAGGGGCCTTGCAGGGCCCCTGCCCCAAGGCGTTTCGAAACGCCTTGGCCCGCGTCTGATGCTGCCCGGCGCAAGCAACGGGCCGCGCCTCGCGGCGCGTGCGCTGATCCTCATCGGCGGGCGGCTCCTGCTGGTCAACGCCTATCCCGGCGGGCAAAGCGATCTCTGGTGCGCGCCGGGCGGCGGCGTGGACCGCCATTCCTCCATCCCTGCCAACCTTGCGCGCGAAGTGGCCGAGGAAACCGGCCTGACGGTCGGTGTCGGTCCGCTGGCGCTGGTCAACGAGTTCCATGACCCCGACGCGGACTTCCACCAGGTCGAGCTGTTCTTCCGCTGCACCGTCGCGGCAGGCCGGCTCGACCCGGCGTGGACCGACCCCGAAGGCGTGGTCAACCGGCACCGGCTGGTATCCCGGCAGGAGCTGTCCGCCCTGCGCCACAAACCCGACAGCCTGGGGGACGTGGCCTGGTCGCCGCCGGCCGCCCCTCTCTACGACCCGCTGGAGCGGCTGGTGCGCTAGCCAGCCACGCCCGGCACCATTTTCGGCGGCACGATCTGTTTCCTGCCATCCGCGCCGATCAGATCGTCGATGACCCGTGTCGCCGGGCGGCGGCCCACCATTGGCGCGCGCCGGGCGCGGCCATCGGCGCAGGGATGTTCCGGCGCGCGAATTCGGGCGCTTTCGCGGGCGTTCACCCAGGACACGTCCGCATGGATATGGATCGACATGATCGAAGGGATCGCAACCTCGACCAAACTATGCGACCGACAGTTTCACTTGCGGTGCAAGGTCGGCACAGGAGTGCCGGGTGAAGAACGTCTTTCTTGTCGGCTTCCAGCCCCGCCACGCGGGTGGCCCGCTGCTGGATGCGGAACGGCGGGGCATTCGGCTTGATCTGCAGGATCAGTATAAAGAACGAGCCGACACAGCCCCGGGCCGCGATGATATGCGCGAAGCCGGCGTCGTCCTGGATGGTCATGGTGCAGATCCTTCCACCGCACCACAGTTGAAGGAAGAAATCGCCCGGCGGCAAAAGGCGTCATGCCACCCGCCGGGCACCACGCTCAGAACGCGAAGTGACCCGGCAGGCTGTTGCCTTGCTAATGCCGTCCAAAGAACCGCGGGTCGGCCCAGGCCACGATGATCGCGCCCGCCCCCGCAAGGGTAAGCGCCATCGCAAACAGCCAGCCAACGAACGGGATCAGCGCCAGCACCCCGGCCGCCAGCGCGCCGATGCCCGCCGCCACCGCCTTGTCGCCCACGTCGGCGGGTTCCGCCCGGCCAAAGGCCATGGTCAGCCCGACGCCAAGCGCATAGGCCCCGATCACGTAGCCCGCCAGCCACAGGATCACCGCCGCAAGCACCGCCGCGGGGCTGATGACGATTCCGACCAGCGTCATCGCCAGCAGGATCGCGGCACCGACCAGCACCGACAGCCCCATGAACCCCATCCAGAGCGTGCCGAAGGGCCGCGCCAGCACCCGGCGGCGCATCGATGCAAGCTGTTCGGGCAGCAGCGCCGCGATCCCCGCTGCCAAGGCCGCCACGACGATCACGCCCATCAGGAACTTGGCCACCCAGCGGCCGGGGCTTGGCCTAGGCAGGCCCGCGGCATCGGGGTCCCAGTCCTCTATCTGGCGGCGCAGCACGCGCTCTTCGGGGACAACGGCCTCGGGCACTTCAAGCGTGCCGGGGGTGTCTTCATAGACCGTCAGCGTGCCGCCGATGCGCGCGCCGGGGCCGAAATCGACACTGCGCGCCGCCAGCGTGACATCACCCGCGATCTCGGCGTCGATCTCCACCTCGTCGCCCGCGATCATCGCATAGCCCGCCACCGGGCCTTCGACGCTCAGGTCCGAGCCCGACAGCCGCAAGTCGCCGCCCACGGCCCCCACGGTCACGTCGTAGCCCATGACCGTGGCATCGCCCGCCACACCGCCGGTCACCTCAACCTCCATGCCGGCGGCGTAGACATCTCCGCCCACGTCGCCCGACAGCGTGACGTTGCGCCCGGCCACATGCGCCGACCCCGCGATCGCGCTGCGCGCGCGTACGGTTTCGCCGGCCATGAACAGGTCATCCACGCCGTCCGCCTCGAACAGCACGGTGGCCCCGGCGCGGAAGGCGTCGTCGCCGATGTCGAAGATCGCAGGTCCGTCCTGCGCGTGCGCGCCCGCAGTCAGGCCAAGCGCGACAAGAGCGGCGGGAAACAGGGAAATCAGGGCTCGCATGGGTCACCTCGTCCGATAACGGTTGCAGGCTAGTCCCGGGCAGCGGCGGCCACCTTGCGACAGATCAAGCCTGCCGCCACCCTAACCCGTCGTGCCGGTCCGCGACACACGCATCGGGATATCTTCAAGCGGTTTTCCGCCGGGTGGCACCGAAGGCGGTGGGCGCGAACCTCGATACGCCGGCATTCTTCCCGGGATCGCGGCCGCCCCCTTCGTTTGCCGCATGGCGGGCCATGAAGAATGCGCTATATCGAATATGTAATGCATCCGCGTGGCCCCGCCCGCGCCCCACAGGACATACCCGACATGCCCCTGCCCCTGATCCTTCCGCGCGCCTTGCCGGTCGTCGCGCTGTCGCTTGCGCTGGCGCTGCCCGCCGCCGTCACTGCCCAGATGACCGGCCAGGGCATGGGACACGGGATGCACCACGGCGCGGACGGCACCGGGCATGACATGGTCAACATGCCCGGGCTGCGCGGGCTCGACGCCACGCCAGAGGAAAGCGCCGAACTGGCGCGCATGTTCCAGGGCTTTCAGGACATCACCCGCAGCGTCACGAACCTGCCCGACGGCATCCGCACCGTGACCCGCTCGGACGATCCCGACCTGATGGCAACGATCCTCAGCCACGTCATGGGCATGATCATGCGTGTCGAGGAAGGCCGCGATCCCAAGGTTTTCATCCAGAGCCCGACGCTCGACATCATCTTCGAACGCGCCGACAGCATCCTGACCACCATCGACGTGACCGACGAAGGCGTCATTGTCACCCAGACCTCGGACGATCCCGATGTGGTCGCCGCGCTGCACACCCATGCGGCAGAGGTCTCGGCCATGGTCGACCGCGGGATGCAGGCGGTGCACGAAATGATGATGGCCCGCGCGGGCAACTGACACCGCGCCTCTGGGCCTTGCCATCCGCCCACGGTCTGCCACTCTGTCGGCGCGGCGCACGCGCCGGCGGACACGCGGCACAGGGGCGCAATGACCGGCCTTACGATCCTGCCCGATCAGCGACAGGCCCTTCTTGACGGGGCCGAACTGACGCTTGGCGCCCGCGCCTTCGACGTGCTGGCCCACCTGCACGCCCACGCCGACCGCGTTGTCACCAAGGAGGAACTGCTCGACCATGTCTGGTCCGACCGCATGGTCGAGGAAGGCAACCTGACCGTCCAGATCTCGGCCCTGCGCAAGGCGCTGGGGCGGCGCGCGATCAGCACCGTTCCCGGCGTCGGCTATCGCCTGACGCTGGGCGCCGCCGACGCGCCCGAGCCGGTCGCAGCCTCGCGCCCGCCAGTCCCCGACAAGCCGTCGCTGGCCGTCCTGCCCTTCGCCAACCTCACCGGCGCGCCCGACAGCGACTACCTTGTCGACGGCATCGTGAACGAGGTCATCGCCGCCCTGTCGCGGGGTTCGGCCTTCTTCGTCATCTCCAGCACGTCCAGTTTCACCTACAAGGGCCGCACCGTCGACGTGGCCGACGTGGGGCGCGAGCTGGGCGTGCGCTATCTGCTCGAAGGCAGCATCCAGCAGGCGGGCGACCAGATGCGCATCTCTACCCAGCTGGTCGAGACGGAAACCGGCCACACCATCTGGCATGACCGCTACAGCGGCAGCGTCACCGACATCTTTGAACTTCAGGACCGCACCGCCGAAGGCGTCGCCGCCGCGCTGGAACCGAAACTGATCTATGCCGAGGCCGCGCGCGCCCGCAAGAAACCCACCGAAAGCCTTGCGGCCTATGACCTCTGCCTGCGCGCCGCCCCGATGGTCTATATCCAGAACGTGCGCGAACACCTCGACGAAGGCCTGGCGCTCCTGCGACAGGCGCTGGAGCTTGACCCCGACTATACCTTTGCCAAGGCGCTGATCTGCATGGCCCACACTGGCGCCTTCGCCACGCGCTGGTGGCCGATCGAGAAGGCGCAGGCCGTTGTCCCGCTGGCCCGGGATGTTCTGGACAGCCGCCCGGACGATGCGCTGACGCTGGGCATCGTCGGCCATTACATCGCCTACCTCGGCGGCGACCCCCGGCGCGGCATGACCGCGCTGACGCAGGCCGCGCGCCTGAACCCCAACTCCTTTACCGTCGCCATCCTGAAGGGCTGGGTGCACAACTATCTTGGCGAGTTCGACACGGCGATCGAGCAGTTGAACCGCGCCCGCCGGATCAGCCCGCTGGACCCGCAGATCGGTGTGGCCACCTGCGGCGTGGCGCAGGCGACCCTCATGCGCGGTGACCCGGCTGGGGCGGCTGTGCTCTATGAACAGTCCCTGACCGAGTACCCGGAATTCGCCACCAGTTTCCTTGGGCTGATCTGCTGCTACCGAGAGACCGGCGAAGCCGCCAAGGCCGACGTCATGGCCGCAAGGCTGCGCGCCAAGGTGCCGGACATGTCCGTGTCGATGTTCCAGCGCACCCGCCCCTTCATCGACCCCGGCTACAGCGAACGCATGTGCGCCGCGCTGCGCGGCACGGGCTTTCCGGAATGAAGGCAAGCGCATGACACCAGAGATGTCGACCATGTCCGCCGAAGACCTGGCAACGGTGCTGGACTGGGCCGCAGGCGAAGGCTGGAACCCCGGCCTTGCCGACGCCGCTGCGTTTCACGCCGCGGACCCCGCCGGCTTTTTCCTGTCGCGGGTGAACGGCACGCCCGTCGCCGCCATCTCGGTCGTGAACCTGAACGATGAACAGGCGTTCCTCGGCCTCTACCTCTGCCGCCCGGACTGGCGCGGGAGGGGGATCGGCCTGGCGCTCTGGCACCACGCGCTGGCCCATGCGGGCGACCGGACCGTGGGCCTCGACGGCGTGCCCGCGCAAGAGGCGAACTACCGCGCCTCGGGCTTTCTGCGCACCGGCGCCAGCCTGCGCCACGAAGGCCGCTGGCCCGCCGCCGCCCATCCCGCCATCCGCGACGCCACGCCCGGCGACCTGCCCGCGCTGATCGCGCTCGACACGGATGCAGGCGGGCTGGCCCGGCCCGGTTTCCTGCACCCCTGGCTGACCGGCGCGCCCGGCCTGCGCGCCACCCGCATTCTGGCCCCCGGAGACCGCCCGCTGGGCCTTGCAACATGGCGCGCCTGCCGCGACGGCACCAAGATCGGCCCTGTGATCGCGCCCGACACCGATGCCGCGCTGGCGCTGATCGCCGATATCGCCGCCCTGCGGCCCGACGGCCCCCTGATCGTCGATGTGCCAGAGGCCAACACCCCCCTGCGCGACGCGCTGACCGGCGCGGGCTTCACCGTCCCCTTCGCCACCGCGCGGATGTATCGCGGCACCCCGCCCGCCACGACGAACGCGCTTCAGGCCATCGCCACGATGGAACTGGGGTAGGCGGCAGTCGGGTCTTAACGCCACAGCCGGTCCACGTCGCGCCGCGCCGCCTCGCGCCGCTGGGCGGCGGCCAGCACCTCATCGGCGCCGCGCACCCGGCGGGCGGGAAGCAGGGCCAGCAGATCGGCCAGCGTCGGCAGGCGCAAGGTGCGGGCGGACTTGCGGGGCAGCAGGATCGGGGCGGGAAAATCGGTCATCTGGGTTTCTCCGGGTCTGGCGTTTGCGTTGATCCACCATTGCCCGGACCGCTCCTAAACGTCCCTTAGCCGTGATTAAGCGTTCCGAAATCCGCCTTAATCGACCCAAAAAGAAAAGGGCGCCCAAAGGCGCCCTTTCCACGATCCGTAACGGGATCGGCGTGATTACATCATGCCGCCCATGCCGCCCATGTCGGGCATGCCGCCACCGGCGCCAGCGCCGTCCTTCTGCGGCTTGTCGGCCACCATCGCCTCGGTGGTGATCAGCAGGCCGGCCACCGAAGCGGCGTCTTCCAGAGCGGTGCGCACGACCTTGGCCGGGTCGATCACGCCGAACGCGAACATGTCGCCATACTCTTCGGTCTGCGCGTTGAAGCCGAACTTGGGATCCGACGATTCGCGGATCTTGCCAGCCACCACAGAGCCGTCGACGCCCGAGTTCTGGGCGATCTGGCGCAGCGGGGCTTCCAGGGCGCGGCGCACGATGGCGACACCGGCGTCCTGGTCGGCATTGGCGCCCTTGACGCCTTCAAGCGACTTCGCACCCTGCACGAGCGCGACACCGCCGCCGACGACGATACCTTCCTGAACCGCGGCGCGGGTGGCGTTCAGCGCGTCATCGACGCGGTCCTTGCGCTCCTTCACCTCGACTTCGGTCATGCCGCCGACGCGGATCACGGCGACACCGCCGGCCAGCTTGGCAACACGTTCCTGAAGCTTTTCGCGGTCGTAGTCGGACGAGGTTTCCTCGATCTGGCCACGGATCTGGGCGACGCGCGCTTCGATCTCGGCCTTCTCGCCGGCACCGTCGACGATGGTGGTCTCGTCCTTGGTGATCGTCACCTTCTTGGCCGAGCCCAGCATCTCCATCGTGACGTTCTCAAGCTTCATGCCAAGGTCTTCGCTGATGACCTGGCCACCGGTCAGGATCGCGATGTCCTGCAGCATGGCCTTGCGGCGGTCACCAAAGCCCGGTGCCTTGACCGCGGCGATCTTCAGGCCGCCACGCAGCTTGTTGACCACCAGCGTGGCAAGCGCCTCGCCTTCCACGTCCTCGGCGATGATCATCAGCGGCTTCTGCGACTGGATCACCGATTCCAGCAGCGGAACCATCGGCTGAAGCGACGACAGCTTCTTCTCGTGCAGCAGGATGATGCAGTCTTCCAGCTCGGCGATCATCTTGTCGGCGTTGGTCACAAAGTAGGGCGACAGGTAGCCGCGGTCGAACTGCATGCCTTCGACGACCTCGGTCTCGGTCTCCAGGCCCTTGTTCTCTTCAACGGTGATGACGCCGTCGTTGCCGACCTTCTGCATCGCGTCGGCGATCTGGCGGCCGATTTCGGTTTCGCCGTTGGCCGAGATGGTGCCGACCTGCGCAACCTCGTCCGAACCGGACACGGGGCGGGCGGCGGCCTTGATGGCCTCGACGACCTTGGCGGTGGCCATGTCGATGCCACGCTTCAGGTCCATCGGGTTCATGCCGGCCGCGACCGACTTCATGCCTTCCTTGACGATGGCCTGGGCCAGCACGGTGGCGGTGGTGGTGCCGTCGCCGGCCTCGTCATTGGTGCGGCTGGCCACTTCCTTGACCATCTGTGCGCCCATGTTCTCGAACTTGTCTTCCAGTTCGATTTCCTTGGCGACCGTCACACCGTCCTTCGTGATGCGCGGGGCACCGAACGACTTTTCGATAACGACGTTGCGGCCCTTGGGGCCCAGGGTGACCTTGACCGCGTCGGCCAGGGTGTTGACACCCTTGAGCATCCGGTTGCGGGCATCAGTGTCGAACTTGACGTCCTTGGCAGCCATGTTGGCTTCTCCTGAATTCTATTGGGTTCTTGGTAAGGTCTTGCGACGGGCTCAGCCGATGATGCCGAGGATGTCGCTTTCCTTCATGATCAGCAGCTCTTCGCCATCCAGCGTGATCTCGGTGCCCGACCACTTGCCGAACAGCACCTTGTCGCCAGCCTTGACGTCCATCGCGATCCGATCGCCGTCATCGTCCTTGGCACCGGCGCCAACCGAGACGATTTCGCCCTCGGCGGGCTTTTCCTTGGCGCTGTCGGGGATGATCAGGCCCCCTTTGGTCTTGTCGTCGCTCTCGACGCGACGGACCAGCACACGGTCATGCAGCGGAGTGAAAGCCATCTCTGAACGCTCCTTGGTTCATATTTGTGTCCCTGTTAGCACTCACTGTATCCGAGTGCTAACGACGCGGAGATAAGGAGCGCACCAGGGACTGTCAACACTCCCTTCGCGCCGATCTTCATCAATCGGGCGCGTCGCCGTCCCGGGCCGTGCCCGGCGCTTGCCACCGCGCCAGTCCCGCCTGCCCGGCGGGCGTCAGCGCATAGACCCCGCGCGCGACGCGTTCGAACCAGCCATAATGGTCGTCCGCCATGATCCGCGTCGCCCGCGCCACGCCGGTCGCCGACGCCACCTCTGCCCCGCGCGCGGGTCCGGCCGCCAGTTGCGCCGCGCAGCGCAGGGCATCCTGCCGGTAGGCCGTGACGATCTTGGCCCTGTGCGCGCCGCCGGTGTTGGGATCGCCCTCGCGCCGCGCGAACTCGCGCAACAGCCGCCCGCGCCGCACGGCGGACTTGCGCGGCGCATAGGGTCCCGGATCGACCAGCGGTTCCACATGCCCGTCACGCAGCCGCACCGACAAAAGCCCCAGCCCCAGCCGCCGGCACAGCGCAACGTTCGCCTGCACGGCCTTGCGCGCGCCCGCCCCGGCGGGCTGCGGCACGGCCAGATAGACCCAATCCGTCACCGCCTGCCGCGCGATACCCTGATGCACCAGCGCCAGCGTGAACCCCGTCTTCATCTCCACGATCAAGGGATCCTCGTCCCCCCGGCAGGCCACGACGTCGGCACCGCCGACCTCGGCCTTCACGACATAGCCCTGCGACTCCAGAAACGCCTTCACGGGCGCATAAAGCTCTGTCTCACGGGGGCCTGCCATGCCGCGTCCTAGCACCGCCGCACGCGGCTGTCAGCGCCCGGAATAGCGATAAACCTTCGGCCTAGGCCGCCCGATCCGACCGAAAGTCCAATTCATCCGGCCCGCCCCACGGCCCCAGATGCTGACAGGTCGCAACGACGCGACGCCAACACGCGAAACCCAACCTCGAAAGGAAACACCATGACCGGACTGATCAAACCCGCCCTGCTGGCCGCCCTGTTGATCCCTGGCGCCGCCATTGCCGCCATCAACGTCGGCGACACCGCAGGCACCAGCCCCGAGGCGATCCGCGCGGCCCTGACCGCGCAGGGGTACGAAGTGCTGCGCATCGAGACAGACGATGGCGATTTCGAGGTCGACGCCCGCATGGGCGGCACGCTTTTCGAAATTGAGGTCGCCCGATCCTCCGGTATGGTGACCGGGATCGAGATGGACGACGACCGCGAGGACGACCGCGAGGACGACGACCATGACGAAAGCGACGACGACGACGACGGCAAGGATGACGACGCGGACGGCAAGGACCGCGACGACGGCTGAGCCATCGCACCAACCGGGGCGGCGTTCACGCCGCCCCCCACACGAAACGGGGACACGGCCATGACGCGAGCGCACATGCTCTGGGGGCTTTTTGCCATCCAGGCCCTCTGCACCGGCTACTTCGCACTGGATGTGCTGTTCGACGTCTTCGGCACCGGCACCGCGCTGGACGATATCGACACCGGCACCGGCCTGACCGACCATGACGTGGTCGAGGCCACGGTGACCCTGGCGCTGGTCCTCGGCCTTGCCTTCACCGGCAGCGAGCTTCTGCGGCTGCTGCGCCGTCAGACCCGCATGGCCGATCAGCTCAAGGTCGCATCGGGCGCCTTTGCCGACCTGCTGGACACCCGCTTTTCCGAATGGGGCCTGACCGACGCAGAGCGTGACATCGCCATCCTTGCCATCAAGGGCTACGCGATCGCCGACATGGCCGACCTGCGCGCGACCAAGCAGGGCACGGTCAAGGCCCAATGCGCCGCGCTCTACCGCAAGGCGGGCGTGTCGGGGCGGCTGGAACTTCTCAGCCTCTTTCTCGACGACCTGATCGCCGAGGAACTCATTCCCGCCCGCGCAGGGCCGACCTGACCCCGACCAAAGGACCCGAAGATGAAACTCACCGGCCTGGCCGTCCTGATCCTGACGGCCGTCGTGATCCCCGGCGTGCTGTTCGCAAACCTGCCGCAGGTGCGCGACTCGGTGGCGCTCTTCAGCCAGTATATCGGCGCGGTGGCGCTCATCCTGATGGCCTGGGCGCAGGTCTGGGCGACACGGGCACCCGGCGTGGAAACCGTCTTCGGCGGGCTCGACCGGGTCTATGTCCTGCACAAGTGGTCAGGCGTCGCCGCGATGGCCGCGATCCTGCTGCACGACACCATCGACGCAGAGATGGACGCGCTGGGCCGCCAGACGGCGCTTGCCGAACTGGGCGAAACGCTGGGCGAACTCAGCCTCTACGGCCTCCTGATCCTTGCGGTGATCTCGGTCGCCACCTTCATTCCCTATCACCTGTGGAAATGGACCCATAGGGCGATGGGCGCCTTCTTTGCCGCCGGCGCGATCCATTTCCTGCTGATCCAGAAACCCTTTGCCGTGGGCGATCCGCTGGGCCTCTACATCGCGGCGGCCTGCGGTGCGGGCCTGCTGGCCTATGGCGTCACCCTGCTGCCGCCGCGCCGCCGCGCCTATGCAGTGCGCGACGTGCGGGACACCGGCGGCGCCACGGCCATCACGCTGGCCCCCGCGGGCAAGACAGGCTTCGCCGCGCGGCCCGGGCAGTTCGCCGTGGTGTCCTTCGACGCGCCCGGCCTGTCCGAGCCGCACCCCTTCACCCTGTCGGCGCCCGTGGCGGACGACGGCAGCCTTCAGATCACCGCCAAGGCCCTTGGCGACTGGACAGCCCGCCTGCCCCGAAGCCTTGCGCCCGGCGCGACCGCACAGGTGCAGGGGCCCTTCGGCCGCTTCACCCGGCGCGACGGCACGCGGCCCGAGATCTGGATCGCGGGCGGCATCGGCATCACCCCGTTCCTGGCCTGGGCCGAGGCGCTTGGCCCCGCCCAGACAGGCCCCATCCACCTGTTCTGGGCCGTCCGGTCCGAGGCCGAGGCGCCCCACCTCGACCGCGTCCGCGCCGCCGCCGCCGCACAGCCGGCCCTGACCCTGACCCTCGTGGCGTCGGACGCCGGCGAAAGGCTGACGGCAGAGCGCATCGCCGAAACCGCCGATCCCGCCGGCGCGCGCGTTGCGTTCTGCGGCCCCGCCACCCTGCGCCGCGCCCTTCAGCAGGGCCTTGCCAGCCACGGCGTCACCCCCCGCGCCTTCCACTACGAGGAGTTCGAGTTCCGCACCGGCATCGGCCTGCGCCGCCTTGCCGCCTGGATCGGGGCACGCCTTGCCGACCGCGCCTTGCCCACGCGGCAGAACGGCTAGGGCAAGCCATGCGCCGACCGCATGGCCCCTTGCCGCGCTGCGGCAATTCCGGGGCCTGACATTCCCGCGCCGCTTCGCTAAGACGCGCGGGAAACGCCACACCAATCCGGACCCATTCCCATGACCACCAAGGTTTTCGGCCACAAGGCCCCCGACACCGATTCCACCGGCTCGCCCATCATCTGGGCCTGGTACCTCAACGAGGTGCGCGGCACCAAGGCCGAGGCCGTCCTGCTGGGCGAACCCAACACCGAGGCCGCCTTTGTCCTGACCCGCTGGGACCTGCCCAAGCCCGCCATCGTGGACGCCATCGACGACGGCACGCCCGTGGTGATCGTCGACACCAACAACCCCGCCGAACTGCCCGCCAACGTCAACGCGATGGACATCCAGGCCATCATCGACCACCACAAGCTGGTCGGCGGGCTGGAAACCAGGGGGCCCATCGACATCACCGTGCGCCCGCTGGCCTGCACCGCCACCATCATGCACGACCTGATGGGCGCCGATGCCGCGCAGATGCCCGACTGGGTCAAGGGCACCATGCTGTCGTGCATCCTGTCGGACACACTGGAATTCCGCAGCCCCACCACCACGCCCACCGACAAGGCGCTGGCCGAGAAGCTGGCGGGCGACCTGGGCCTGTCGATCCCCGACTACGCGGCAGAGATGTTCGCCGCCAAGTCCGACGTCTCGGCCTTCTCGGATGCCGAGCTGCTGCGCATGGACAGCAAGGAATACGAGGTCGCGGGCACCAAGTTCCGCGTCAGCGTGCTTGAGACCACCGCGCCCAAGGTCGTGCTGGACCGCAAGGACAGCCTGATGACCAGCATGGCCGACGTCGCCGCCGAGGATGGCGTCGATCAGGTGCTTCTGTTCGTCGTGGACATCCTGAACGAGGAAGCCACGCTTCTGATCCCCAACGACCTTGTCCGCACTCTGGCCGGGAAAAGCTTTGGCGCCACCGCCACCGGCGACACCGTCGTCCTGCCCGGCGTGATGAGCCGCAAGAAGCAGATCATCCCGGTCCTCGCCCTCTGACGGGCAAGAGTTTTGGAAAACTCTTGGCAAGACCCCGTGCGGGGTCTTGCCCCCTCTCCCCCGAAAGGCGCGCCATGACCACGATCCTGACCTCGCTCGACGAGATCGCAGAACGCTATGACGTGGTGCTGTGCGACCTCTGGGGCTGCCTGCACAACGGCGTCACCGCCTATCCCGCCGCGGTCGAGGCGCTGCGCCGCTTCAAGGCGCGCGGCGGCACCGTGGTCCTTCTGACCAACGCGCCCCGCCCGCGCGCCAGCGTGGCCCGGCAACTCGCGCGCATGGACGTGCCAGAGGATTGCTGGGACGTCATCGTCACCTCGGGCGACAGCGCCCGCGCCGCGATGTTCGAGGGCGCGGTGGGCACCCGCGTCTACTTCATCGGCGAACCCCACGACGTGGCCTTTTTCGACCCGATGGAGCTTTTGGCCGACGCGCCGATCATCGCCCGCGTGCCCCTGCAAGAGGCCGAAGGCATCGTCTGCACCGGCCCCTTCGACGCCCATGCCGACCCGTCCGTGAACCGCGCCGATTTCCTCTATGCCAAGCAGAAGGGCCTGAAGCTGCTTTGCGCCAACCCCGACCTCGTGGTGGACCGCGGCGAAAGCCGCGAATGGTGCGCCGGGGCGCTGGCCGCGCTCTATACAGAGATGGGCGGCGAAAGCCTTTATTTCGGCAAGCCGCATCCGCCAATCTACGATCTGGCGCGCCGGAGGCTGGCGGCCATGGACCGCAGCACCCCCGACGAACGCATCCTGTGCATCGGCGACGGCGTGCACACCGACGTGCGCGGCGCGATGGGCGAGGACATGGACGCGCTCTTCATCACCGGCGGGCTGGCGGCGGCGGACACCCGGACCGCGCCACGCCCCGACGCAAACCCCGCCCCGGACGCGCTGGCCGCCTATCTCGACGCCGCCGGCGAGGCGCCGGATTTCGCCATCGGCTTCCTGCGCTGAGGCGACAGCGGAAACGGGGAAAGCAACATAGTTGCGCCCCGGGGCGCCTGTGCGTCAAAAAATTACCCTGTGGGATTGCCCCAGCCCCGCCCGGGCGTTATGTTGCAGCGCAGCATATACCCGGGAGAGTCGGATGCTCGACAACATGCCACGCGGCACGATCTGCATCGAGGACATCGAAATCGGAATGCGCCGCCACCTGCTCAAAGAGGTGACGGACCGCGATATCGAGCTTTTTGCAGAGGTCTCGACAGACCGCAATCCGGTGCATCTGGACGACGACTACGCCCATGACACCATCTTCGAGGGCCGGATCGCCCACGGGATGCTGACCGCCGCGCTCATCAGCGCGGTGATCGGCGAGCAGCTTCCGGGTCACGGCACCGTCTACATGGGCCAGTCGCTCAGGTTCATCGCGCCCGTCCGTCCCGGCGACCTGGTCCGCGCCGAGGTCGAGGTGACCGCGATCAACCATGCCAAGCGCCGTGTCACCCTTGAATGTCACTGCGCCGTGGGCGATAGGATCGTTCTGAAGGGCGAGGCGCTGGTGATGGCGCCCAGCCGGAAATTCGACTGACGGGCAGCGGGCGCCCCCCGCGCGCGGACCGGGGGACGATGCAGACCTTCACAGACTGGACAGGGCTTGCGCCGCGGGACAGGGGCGCCGTGGCCGCCATCGGCAACTTCGATGGCGTGCACATCGGTCACCAGGCCGTGATCGCGCAGGCGCGCGACCTCGCCCGCGCGCGGGGCGTTCCCCTTGGCGTCATGACGTTCGAGCCGCACCCGCGCGAGGTCTTCGCCCCCGACGCCCCCCCGTTCCGCCTGATGAACGCCGAGGCGCGCGCCCACCGTCTGAAAAAGCTCGCGGTAGATCACCTCTATGAACTGCCCTTCGGCCCCGCGCTGTCCGGCCTGTCGCCCCGGGACTTCGCGCAACAGGTCATCGCCGATGGCCTTGGCCTGTCACACGTGGTCGTCGGCAGCGACTTTCACTTCGGAAAGGGCCGCGCCGGAAGCCCCGCCGACCTGCGGACACTTGGCGCGGAACTGGGCTTCGGCGTGACGCTGGCCGACCTGGTGCACACCGGCGGGGTCGAGGTGTCGTCAACCTCGATCCGCCAGGCTTTGGCCAAGGGCCGCCCGCGCGATGCCGCCGCCATGCTGGGGCACTGGCACCGCATAGAGGGCCCGGTGCTGCACGGCGAAAAGCGCGGCCGCGAGCTTGGCTATCCCACGGCCAACATGTCGATCACCGGCCTGCACCCGCCCCGCTTCGGGGTCTATGCCGTGCTGGTCGACGTCCTGTCGGGCCCCAGCGCCGGCACGTGGCACGGCGCCGCCTCGGTCGGCATCCGGCCGATGTTCGGCGACAACCTGCCAAACATCGAAACTTTCCTCTTCGACTTCACCGGCGATCTTTATGGCACCCACCTGTCGGTCGCGCTGGTGGATTTCCTGCGGCCCGAGGAACGATTTGACAGCCTTGACGCCCTGATCGACCAGATGGACCTCGACTGCCGGCGCGCCCGCGACATCCTTTCGTCGCTTTAGCCCTTTCGGTCCCCAGCAACCCCGCTACGGTAGCCCGATGAACGACCCGATCCGCCGCGATGGCCTGCGTGACCGCTTCTGGGAACACGTGCCCCTGAAAAACATGTCGACCCGCGAATGGGAGGCATTGTGCGACGGCTGCGGCAAATGCTGCCTGAACAAGCTCGAAGACCCCGACACGCAGGAAATCGCCTTTACGCGCGTGGCCTGCCGCCTGCTGGACGACGACACCTGCCGCTGCGCCCAGTACGAGATCCGGCGCCAGTTCGTGCCCGACTGCGTGACGCTGACACCGGACACGATCGGCAAGGTTATCTACTGGATGCCCACCACCTGCGCCTATCGCCTGCTGTACGAGGGCAAGCCGCTGTACGGCTGGCACCCGCTGATCTCGGGCACGCCGGACAGCGTCCATGATGCCGGCGTCTCGGTGCGTGGCCTGACGGTGCCGGAATTCGAAGTGCCCGAAGAAGACTGGGAAGACCACATCATCGAGGAGCCGCTCTGATGTATTTCGCCTCCGACAACACAGCCCCCGCCCATCCCGCCGTGATGCAGGCCCTGTCCGACGCCAACGCGGGATATGCCATGCCCTACGGCAACGACCCGATCATGGAGCGTGTGCGCGCCGCCATCCGCAACACGTTCGAGGCGCCAGAGGCGGCTGTCTACCTTGTCGCCACCGGGACGGCGGCCAATGCCCTGTCGCTCGCGTGCTACTGCCCGCCGTGGGCTTCGGTGTTCTGCCACCGGGTCTCGCACATCGAGCAGGACGAATGCGGCGCGCCCGAGTTCTACACCGGCGGTGCCAAGCTTGTGCTGGTCGGGGGCGAGGACGGGCGCATGGACCCCGGCGAACTGGCGCGCACCATCGGCTTTGCCGGGCGCGGCGGCGTCCACAACGTCCAGCGCGGCATGGTCTCGATCACCAACTCGACAGAGGCCGGCGGCGTCTATACCCCCGCCCAGGTGGCAGAGATCGCGGCGATCGCGCACGAACATGACCTGCCCGTCCACATGGACGGCGCGCGCTTTGCCAACGCGCTAACGGCCACCAACGCCAGCCCCGCCGACATGACATGGCGCGCGGGCATCGACGTGCTCAGCTTCGGCGGCACGAAGAACGGCGCGATGGGGGTCGAGGCCGTGGTGCTCTTCGACGCCGAAAAGGCGTGGGAGTTCGAGTTGCGGCGCAAGCGCGGCGGACATCTCTTTTCCAAGCACCGCTACCTGTCCGCCCAGATGGATGCCTATCTTGCCGACGGCCTGTGGCTCGACCTCGCCCGCGCCGCGAACGCCGCCGCGCAGCGCCTGTCGCAGGGCATCGTCAAGGCCGGCGGCACCCTTCTGCACCCGACCCAGGCCAACGCCGTCTTCGCCGCATGGCCCCGCGACGGCCACCGCCGCGCGCAGGACGCCGGCGCGGCCTACTACCTGTGGCCCTTCGGCCAGTCCATGGACGGCCCCGGCGACGAACACCTCTCGGCCCGGCTGGTGTGCAGCTGGTGCACCACCGACGCCGACATCGACACCTTCCTCGGCCACGTCGCGGGCTAGACGCGGTCCGCACCGGCACAGGTTGCCCAAGCCCCGGCTTTGGATCAGTCTTGCAGGGCGCCGCACGCCCGCGGCGCCGATTGCCGGGGGGCGGGTGCGCCCATGTCTGACAGGCTGCGGATATCGCTGAACGGACCCTTCGCGGCACTCCGCCCCGACGGGACCGAGGTGACGGGCCTGTCGCGCCGCGCCCAGGCCCTGCTGGCCTATCTCGCCAGCCAGCCCCGCATGAGGGCAGAACGCGGGTTTCTCGCCGATCTCCTCTGGTCCGACCGGGGCGAAGACCAGGCACGCGCCTCGCTCCGGCAAGAGCTTTCGGTGCTGCGCCGGGCCCTGCCCGGCGGCACACTGGCCGCCGACCGCCAATGCGTGTCCCTCGATCCCGCCGGTGTCGCCGTCACCGGCGCGGACGGCGGCCCCGACTTCCTGCAAGGCTTCGACCTGCCCTCCGAAGGGGTAGAGGACTGGCTCCGCCACCAGCGCCAGGCCATCCCCCGATCCCCGGCGCCCGTCCCGCCCCCCGCCGACCCGCCGCCGCGCGGCGCGCGGCCCAGTCTGGCCGTGCTGCCCTTCACCGAAATGGGCGCGCCCGAAACCGACATGTTCGCCGATGGCGTGGTCGAGGAGATCACCGGCGCGCTGAGCCGTGTGCGCGACTTCCACGTCATCGCCCGGCAATCGGCCTTCGCGCTCAGGGGCCGGGCCCTGCCTGCCCCTGAAATCGCCCGCCTTCTGACCGCCGACTACCTTGTCGAGGGCAGCGTGCGCCGCTCGGGCGACCGCGTGCGCATTTCGGTCAAGCTGGTGAACGGCGCGGACGGCCGCACCATCTGGTCCGACCGCTGCGACGACCGGCTCGACGACCTCTTCGACCTGCAAGACCGGGTCGCCACTCGGGTTGCCAGCCAGATCTCGCCCAACCTGCGCGCGGCAGAGATCGACCGCGCCCGCCGCCGCAGCGCCCCAGACCGCACCGGCTATGAACTGGTGATGAGCGCGATGCCCCATTTCTGGGCGCACCGCCCCGACGACAACGCCACCGCGATCGGGCTCTTCGACCGGGCCATCGCCGCCGATCCCGGCCACCCGCTGCCCCGCGCGCTGAAGGCGTGGTGCATTGCCCAGCGGCTGACCTATCTCTGGTCCGGCGATCCCGCCGCCGAAAAGGCCGCCGCGCTGGCGCTTGCCAACCAGGCCGCCGACACCGCGCGCGACCATGTGCTGACGCTGGTGGCCGTGGGTGCGGCGATCTCGATGACCTCGGACGACAACGAACGCGCCGCATCCTTCATCGACCAGGCGCTGGCCATCGACCCCAACAACGCCTGGGGCTGGATGCGCCGGGGCTATATTCTGGCCTGGTCCGGCCATCCGCGTCAAGGGCGCCGCGCCTTCGACAAGGCGATCGAACTCAGCCCGTTGGACCCCTACCTGCACAACATGGTCATCGGGCAGGGCGTGGCCGAAATGCAAGCCGGAAACCTGCCAGAGGCCAAGGCATTCATCGAAAAGGGCATGGCGCTGGGGCCAAGCGTCAAATGGGCCCTGCGCCCCCTGGTCGCGCTTTGCACGATCATGGGGCTGGAGGACGAAGCCCTGCGCGCCGCGCGCGCCTTCCGCGAGGCCTATCCCCACGTCACCATCGCCTACATGCGCGCGTCGCTGCCCAGCGGCTTCATCACCCACGATCCGTCCCATCTGGACGCGATGCGCCGTGCCGGCGTGCCAGAGGCATAGCGCCGTGCGGGGTGTTGCTGTCCTGCCGCTCTACTTATGCTCAGGCTTGCATGGCAGCCCCGGGATGGTAAGGCGTGGCCAACCGTCATCCCACCGTCACATGGACCCGCTGCCGCCATGCCATCGAACGCTGAACCCAAGCTGATCTCGGGCAACGCCAACCGCCCGCTCGCCAATGCCATCGCCCGCCGCACCTCGCTGCACCGCGGCGCGTCCGTGGGGCTCGTCGACGCCCGCGTCGAACGCTTCAACGACCAGGAAATCTTTGTCGAGGTGTTCGAGAACGTCCGCGGCGAGGACATGTTCATCATCCAGCCCACGTCGAACCCGGCCAACGACAACCTGATGGAACTGCTCATCATCACCGATGCGCTGCGCAGGTCGTCGGCGGCGCGCATCACGGCGGTGATTCCCTACTTCGGCTATGCCCGTCAGGACCGCCGCACCAAGGCGCGCACGCCGATCAGCGCAAGGCTCGTCGCCAACATGCTGGTTGGTGCCGGGATCGAACGGGTCCTGACGATGGACCTGCACGCCGCCCAGATCCAGGGCTTCTTCGACATACCCGTCGACAACCTTTACGCCTCGCCGCTCTTTACCCTCGACATAAAATCGGTCTTCAACGGTCGGCTCGACGACCTGATGGTGATTTCGCCGGACGTGGGCGGCGTGGCGCGCGCCCGTGAACTGGCCCAGCGCATCGGCTGCCCGCTGGCGATCGTGGACAAGCGCCGCGAAAAACCGGGCGAGGTGGCGGGCATGACCGTCATCGGCGACGTCACCGGCAAGACCTGCATCATCGTGGACGACCTTTGCGACACCGCCGGCACGCTTTGCAAGGCCGCCGATGTCCTGATCGAGGCCGGCGCATCAGAGGTGCACGCCTATATCAGCCACGGCGTCCTGTCTGGTCCCGCGGTGGGCCGCATCACGAACTCGCAGCTCAAAAGCCTCGTCATCACCGACACCATCGAACCGACGGCAGAGGTCAAGGGCGCGCACAACATCCGCATCATTCCCACCGCGCCGATCTTCGCGCAGGCGATCATGAACATCTGGAACGGCACGTCGGTGTCGTCGCTGTTCGAGACCGGCTCGATCGAACCGATCTACGAGGGGCTTTACCCCCGGGCCTGAGACGGCACGCTGCGCCGTTTCAGGTCCTTGGCCGGCGCGCCCGGGCGGTCGGGTGGCTCTTCTGCAAAACTCGACCGCACCAGCCATTTCGACAGCCGCGCGGCCATCTCTGCGTCGCCCAGCAACTGGATGCGCTCTGCCGCGATCTCGGCGGCAAAGCTGGAATGCCCCATCCAGGCCGCCGTCAACGCGCGCAGATCGGCGGTGACGAACAGATCGACCGCATCCTTCGGATCGACCATGCATAGGTCGGTCTCGGCGTTTGGCCGGATCAGAAGCCACGCCACGAAATCGGGCTTGCCGTCCTCGCGAAGGATGAACTGCACGACAGAGCGACGGCGCGGCAGGGCAGAGACGTCGATCTTGCGGCGAATGTTCCACATCAGCACCCGCGCATCCAGGCAGGAAAGGCCCGGCTCCGGGTCGAGATTGCGATGCGCCCAGGCCCCCAGCGCCTGAACCATCGGCTCCAGTTCATCGGCCATCGGGGTAGTGAGGTAGCGGCGCGCCCCGCCTGTTCCAGCGTCCGTGCGCGCGACAAGCCCACGCTCTTCCATCTCGCGAAGCCGACGGGTCAGCAGGCTGGGGCTCATACCCGGAACCCCCCTCTGGATTTCCGAGAACCGCGAAGATCCCGACCACATTTCGCACAGGATCAGGAGGGTCCAGCGCGGCTCCAGCACCTCGCACGCCATCGCCACCGGACAGAAGCGGGTATAGCCTTGGGACATCATCGCACCTTCCGCTTTGTGCCCAGCCTGACGGCCTCACCCGCTGCCTGTCCACTACAGATTTCGTAGCGGCCCCGCTTCAATCGCAAGAGTATCCGCGCCCATCCGGACCTGCCAGCCTGACCGCGTCACCGCAGCAACCGGAGGGTCACATGTTCGTCGTCCTTGTCATCTTCGAGCCGTCCGCGGCAGATCGCGCCACCAACGCCGACGCCGTCCACGGCATTCTCGACAGGCTGGTGGCCGGTCAGCCCGGCTTTCGCCGCGCGCGCCTGCACACCGGAACGGGCGCCACCCCCGACCTGGTCGTCAACTACATGGAATGGGACGACGAGGCTGCGTTCCGGGCGTTCCGCGATCGCCACGGCGCCGAGGTGACAGAGGCGATCGGCCGCTTCGCGCCGCGCTTCACCTTCTTTCAGGTCGCCCACGCGCTCGGTCCCTGGCCCGATCCGCACCCGGCCTGACCGGGCCCGCCCGCGCCTCAGTAGATCTCCCAGTCGTCATCGTGCGGCAGTTCGCCGATGGCGGTCCAGTCGGCCCGCACCCGTGCCACGCGGGTGTCGCCCCAGGTGCGGAACACGATCACGAAGCCCTCGGCCGTCACCTCTTCGGCGGAGATGTCCGCACGCTGGTTGGTCTTCTGGTCCATGTCGAACATGCCCATCGTGACCTGAACAGCGGGCAGATGACGGAACGGGGTGGAAAAGGTGACCTCGTGGCGATGCTGGCGCGGGCCGGTGCCGGCCCACATGTCGCCACCATGCTCGAAATCCTGAAACAGGACATGAGAGCCCTGCTCGATACCTACAAGATGATTTCTGATCCGGATCATTGAACCGCAGATAGAAACACTATGCGGAAATTATATGGCCGCATCGAGAAAATTTCGGCCGCAAGGTGTTCGCCGGGCGCCTGTCTGCGCCCGGCGCCACGTCTTTGCGTCAGCCCGCCGATTGCTTGGCCGTCAGCCCAAGATGGCCACCCATGGCCACCATGTCGGCCACCAGCTTGGCGGCATCGTCGACCAGGTTCTGGTCGCCGGCGTCTTTCGCGGTCTGCAAGCGTTCGGCCGCCCGTGCGACGAAACCGTCCAGCGCGTCCTGGGTCATCTCGCCCACCGGCAACGCTTCTTCGGCGAGGATAGAGGCCCCTTCGGCCGAAATCTCGGCGAAGCCGCCGGTCACCGCATATTCGTCGGTGCCCGCGCCGCCCACGATCCGAAGAATGCCGGGACGCAGCGTGGTGATGGTTGGCGCATGTCCCGCCATCGCCGTCAGGTCGCCCGCGGCACCCGGGATCTGGACCTCGCGCGCCTCGCCCGAGGCCAGCCGGCGCTCGGGAGAGACAAGGTCGAATTGCATCGTATCGGCCATCTTGGCTCCTTACGCGGCTGCGGCGGCCAGGCGCTCGGCCTTGGCCAATACCTCGTCGATGTCGCCGACCATGTAGAAGGCGGCCTCGGGCAGGTGGTCGTATTCGCCGGCGACCACGGCCTTGAACGACGCGATGGTCTTCTCAAGCGGCACCTGCACCCCGTCGGACCCGGTGAACACCTTGGCCACGTCGAAGGGCTGCGACAGGAAGCGCTGGATCTTGCGGGCGCGCGTCACCGTCAGCTTGTCCTCTTCAGACAGTTCGTCCATCCCGAGGATGGCGATGATGTCCTGAAGCGACTTGTAGCGCTGAAGGATCCCCTGCACGTCGCGGGCCACCTTGTAGTGCTCCTCACCCACGATCTGCGGGTCAAGGATCCGCGACGAAGAGTCGAGCGGGTCCACGGCCGGGTAGATCCCCAGTTCCGAGATCGCGCGCGACAGAACGGTCGTGGCGTCGAGGTGGGCAAAGGTCGTGGCCGGCGCCGGGTCGGTCAGGTCGTCTGCGGGCACGTACACGGCCTGGATCGAGGTGATCGAACCCGCCTTGGTCGAGGTGATCCGCTCCTGCATCTGGCCCATGTCGGTGGCCAGCGTCGGCTGATAGCCCACGGCCGAAGGAATACGGCCCAGAAGCGCCGACACCTCGGACCCCGCCTGCGTGAAGCGGAAGATGTTGTCCACGAAGAACAGCACGTCCGTTCCCGACTGGTCGCGGAACTGTTCGGCCAGCGTCAGGCCGGTCAGCGCCACGCGGGCCCGCGCCCCCGGAGGCTCGTTCATCTGGCCATAGACCAGCGCAACCTGGCTGTCCGCCAGATTGTCGGGCTTGATGACGTTCGATTCGATCATCTCGTGGTACAGGTCGTTGCCTTCACGGGTGCGTTCGCCCACGCCGGCGAACACCGAGAAGCCAGAGTGCACCTTGGCGATGTTGTTGATCAGTTCCATGATCAGAACCGTCTTGCCCACGCCGGCGCCGCCGAACAGGCCGATCTTTCCGCCCTTCGAATAGGGGGCCAGCAGGTCGATGACCTTGATGCCGGTCACGAGGATTTCCGATTCCGTCGACTGTTCCGAGAATTCCGGCGCAGGCTGGTGGATCGAGCGGGTTTCGGTCGCGTCCACCGGTGCGCCTTCGTCCACCGGCTCGCCGATGACGTTCAGGATGCGGCCCAGCGTGGCGTTGCCCACCGGCACCATGATCGGCCCGTTGGTGTCCGTCACGACCTGCCCGCGCACCAGCCCCTCGGTGGCGTCCATGGCGATCGTGCGCACGGTATTCTCGCCGAGGTGCTGCGCAACCTCCAGAACCAGCCGCTTGCCGTTGTTGTCGGTCTCCAGCGCGTTAAGGATCGCCGGAAGGTGGTCTTCGAACTGCACGTCCACGACGGCGCCGATCACCTGGCTGACCTTGCCCTTTGCGTTTGCCATGTTTGGTCTCCGGTCCCTCTAGAGCGCCTCGGCGCCCGAAATGATTTCGATAAGCTCGTTCGTGATGACGGCCTGGCGGGTGCGGTTGTACTGGATCGTCAGCCGCTCGATCATGTCGCCCGCGTTGCGCGTGGCGTTGTCCATCGCCGACATCCGCGCGCCCTGCTCGGACGCGGCGTTTTCCAGCAATGCCGCGAAGATCTGCGTGGCAACGCCACGCGGCAGCAGGTCGGCAAGGATCGCCTCTTCGTCCGGCTCGTAGTCATACAGCGCCGACGCACCGCCCTCGTCCCCGCCCTCGAAGGTGGCGGGAATGATCTGCTGGGCGGTCGGGATCTGGCTGATGACCGACTGGAAGCGGTTGAAGAAAATCGTCGCCACGCCGAACTCGCCCGCGTCGAAGCGGCCCAGAACGTCGCGCGCGACGTCCTGCGCGTTGGCGTAGCCGATGCGCTTGACCTCCGACAGGTCCACATGCGCCACGAACTTGTCCGCATGGTCGCGGCGCAGCTGTTCGCGGCCCTTCTTGCCGACGGTCAGGATCTTCACCGTCTTGCCCGCCGCCGTCAGCTCAACGATGCGCTGGCGCACCAGCCGCACGATGGTCGAGTTGAAGCCGCCGCACAGGCCGCGTTCCGCCGTCATCACCACCAGAAGGTGGGTCTGGTCGCTGCCCGTCCCGGCAAGAAGCCGGGGCGCGCTGTCACTGTCGCCCACCGACGCCGCAAGCCCGGCCATGACCGCGTTGAAGCGCTCGGTGTAGGGACGCGACGCCTCGGCCGCGTCCTGCGCCCGACGCAGCTTCGCCGCGGCCACCATCTGCATGGCCTTGGTGATCTTGCGGGTCGACTTGACGCTGTCGATCCTGCTTTTCAGGTCCTTGAGGCTAGGCATCTATCCGGTCCCGCCCCGTTCTCAGGAAAAGTCGGCAGCGTAGGAATCGAGCGCCGCGCGAATTTTCTCTTCCAGGTCACCGCCGACCTTCCGGTCGTTGTCGGTGATGTCGTCGAGGACGTCCTGGTGCTTGGAGCGCAGGTGGTTGATCAGCCCCTGCTCGTAGCGCACCACGTCACCCACCGCGACCTTGTCCAGGTAGCCCTGGGTGCCCGCGTAGATCACGCAGACGATCTCGGCGTTGGTGAGCGGCGCGTATTGCGGCTGCTTCATCAGCTCGGTCAGGCGCGCGCCACGGTTCAGCAGGCGCTGGGTCGCGGCGTCGAGGTCCGAGCCGAACTGTGCAAAGGCCGCCATCTCGCGGTACTGCGCCAGTTCCAGCTTGACCGGGCCGGCGACCGATTTCATCGCCTTGGTCTGCGCCGACGATCCCACGCGCGACACCGACAGACCGGTGTTCACGGCCGGGCGGATGCCCTGGTAGAACAGTTCGGTCTCAAGGAAGATCTGGCCATCGGTGATCGAGATCACGTTGGTCGGAATAAAGGCCGACACGTCGCCGCCCTGGGTTTCGATGATCGGCAGCGCCGTCAGCGAGCCCGAGCCATTGTCCTCGTTCAGCTTCGCCGAACGCTCCAGCAGGCGCGAGTGCAGGTAGAACACGTCGCCCGGGTAGGCCTCGCGCCCCGGCGGGCGGCGCAGCAGAAGCGACATCTGGCGATAGGAAACGGCCTGCTTGGACAGGTCATCGTAGACGATCAGCGCGTGGCGGCCGTTGTCGCGGAAGAACTCCGCCATCGCGGTCGCCGAATAGGGCGCAAGGAACTGCATCGGCGCGGGGTCCGACGCGGTGGCGGCCACCACGATCGAGTAGGCCATCGCGCCCGACTCTTCCAGCTTCTTCACCAGCTGGGCCACGGTCGACCGCTTCTGGCCCACGGCGACGTAGACGCAATAAAGCTTCTTCGACTCGTCGTCGCCGGCGGCGTCGTTATAGACCTTCTGGTTCAGGATCGCGTCCAGCGCCACGGCGGTCTTGCCGGTCTGGCGGTCGCCGATGATAAGCTCTCGCTGGCCGCGGCCGATCGGGATCATCGCGTCCACCGACTTCAGGCCGGTCGCCATCGGCTCGTGAACCGATTTGCGCGGGATGATGCCCGGCGCCTTGACGTCCGCGACGCGGCGCTCGCTGGCCTCGATCGGGCCCTTGCCATCCAGCGGGTTGCCAAGCGCGTCCACGACGCGGCCCAGCAGCGCGTTACCGGCGGGCACGTCCACGATCGACGCGGTGCGCTTGACGGTGTCGCCTTCCTTGATGTCCCGGTCAGAGCCGAAGATCACGACGCCGACGTTGTCGCTTTCAAGGTTGAGCGCCATGCCCATGATACCGCCCGGAAACTCGACCATCTCGCCGGCCTGGCAGCTGTCAAGGCCGTGCACACGGGCGATGCCGTCACCGACCGACAGCACGCGGCCGACCTCTGCAACCTCGGCCTCCTCGCCGAAGTTCTTGATCTGCTCCTTGAGGATCGCAGAAATCTCTGCAGCTTGGATCGCCATTTATCCGACCTCTTTCATGACATTCTGGAGTGCGGCAAGCCGCGAACGGATCGACGTGTCGATCATCTTCGAGCCCACCTTTACGACAAGACCGCCGATGAGTGATTCATCGACGGAGGAATTCATCTTTACGTCCTTGCCGACGACCGACTTCAGCGCCGCCGCCAGCTTGTCCGCCTGCGCCTGCGTCAGCGCCTTGGCCGACGTCACGTCCGCCGTGACCTCGCCCTTCTCGGCCGCGATCCGCTCGCGCAGCGCGCGCGTCAGTTGCGGAAGCACGAACAGGCGGCGCTTGGACGCCATCAGCGCCAGCGTGTTGGCCACCGTATCCGACAGTCCGGCCTTCTTTGCAATGGCGGTCACCGCCGCACCCTGTGCGTCGCGCGAATAGATCGGGGAAGAAATCAGCTCGCGGAAATCCGCGCTCTCGGCCAACATCCCCTGAAGGACATCGACGTCGCCTTCCAGCGCTTCAAGCGCGCCGCCTTCCTTGGCCAGTTCGAACACCGCCGTCGCGTACCGCGCGGCAATCCCGGTAGAGATCGAAGCTGCTTCGGACACGTCCACCCTTTCGCTATCTAAGGCCCCGGGCGTTTCCCGCACTTGACGGGGCCGAGGCCTGTTACGGCGACGACCCCGTGGGGGCGCGTCTTAAAATCGGCGTGGGTGTAGCAGACGTGCTGCAATGCCGCAACCGGCAAGAGCGCCGATGTTGGGGGTCCAGGATCCAGTAAAACAAGGGGCTGACGCAGGTGCGACGGATTGCGCGCTTCCGGGGGTGGCCCTACCGGATGAATGATTGCGCAACCATCGGCGATTCTGCACTGCCGCATCGCGGCGCTGCGGCGAGACAGATGGCAGGCCCTCAGGCCGCCTTGCGCCCCAGCCGCCGCGAAAGTTCCGCGATATGCGCCGGCCCCACCTCGCAGCAGCCGCCCACGATACTGGCGCCCAGCCCCACCCAGTCCTCGGCCATCGCACCATAGGCCAGCGGCGTCATGTCCTTGCGCGCGCTCAGCCCGGCCACGGCGCTGCCCTTCTTCATGAAATACCGCTCGATCCCCGTGAACCCGTTCGCATAGGCCCCCAGCGGCAGCGCCGCGCCCGCCGCGGCAAGCGCGCCCAGCCCCTGCGTCACCGCCTCGGGCACCGAACAGTTCAGCAGCAGCGCCTCCGGCGCACCGCCGTCGAAGGCCGCCAGCACATCGGTCAGCGCCTCGCCCGACCGCAGCCGCGTGCCGTCGCTGTCATCCACCGTCAGCGCCAGCCATACCGGCCGCCCATGGCCCAAAGCCCCTGCCAGCGCGCCGCGCGCCTGCTCCACGGATGCGATCGTTTCGATCAGGAACAGGTCCACAAGGTCCGCCTGCAACCGGCAGATCTCGTCGTAAAGTTCCGCGGCCTCGTCCGCCGGCGGGGCGCCATCGTGGCTGTAGGACCAGCCCAGCGGCCCCAGCGCCCCGGCCACAAGGCCCGCGCCATTCGCATCCCGCGCCGCGCAGGCCAGCCCGCAGGCCTGCCTGTGCAATTCTTCCAGCCGGTCCTCGATCCCGTGCGGGCGCAGCCGGTCGCGGTGAATGGCATAGGTGTTGGCGGTCGCCACCACGGCACCCGACGCGAAGTAATCGGCGTGGATCTCCTGCACCAGATCGGGCCGCGCCATCATGATCTCGGTCGACCACAATCCGCTTGGCGACAGCCCGCTGCGCGCCACAAGTTCCTGCCCCATGCCGCCGTCCAGAATGGTCACGTCCATAGCCGGTCCTTTCCGTTTCGCGCGCCATATGCGCGCCGAAACCGCCCCGAGTCTGGCAGGAACGCGTCATCTCCGGGCTCTTGCGCGGCATGGTGCGCCCTTCGCGGTATCCCGTCCGCCTCGGGTCCGCTAGCTTGACGCCGCCCGGCAAAGGAAACGCACATGCCCCTGTCCGACCACTACGGCAACGCCCTGTCCACCGCGTCTTCGGGCGCGCGGGACCACTACGATACCGGCCTCACCCGGTTCCTTGCCGCCGACATCGGCACCGCCGACGCCTTCGCGGCCGCCACCGCCGCCGATCCGGGCTGGGCGCTGGCCCATGCCGCGCTGGCCCGTGCCCGCGCGATGGCCGGCGACATGCCCGGCGCGCGGCAGGCGATCGCCGAAGCTCAGGCACGCGCACCCGGCGGCACCCCTCGCGAACAGGCCCACGTGGCCGCACTGGCCCTGCTTCTTGCAGGCAGGGCGGCGGACGCCCGCGCCGCCGTGGCCGCCCACCTGCGCGACCATCCCCGCGACGCCATGGTCGCCCAGATGTGCACCAACGTCTTCGGCCTGATCGGCTTTTCCGGCGAGGTCGGACGCGAGGCAGAGCTTCTGGCCTTCACCTCCGCGCTTCTGCCGCACTACGGCGAGGACTGGTGGATGATGTCGATGCACGCCCTGTCGCTGTGCGAGGCTGGCCAGACCGACGCCTCGACCGCGCTCATGGACCGGGCGCTGGCGCTCAACCCCCGCAACGCCCACGGCGCGCATTTCCGCGCCCACGCCCAGTACGAGGCCGGGCAAACCACGGCAGGCCGCGCCTATCTCGGCGGCTGGATGGCCGACTACGATCCCCGCGCGCTTCTGCACAGCCACCTCAGCTGGCACCTCGCGCTCTGGGCGCTGCACGATGGCGACACGCAGGCGATGTGGCAGGTCGTGGACAGCGGCGTCGCGCCCGGCGCCGCGCTTGGCCTGCCGATCAACGTCGTGACCGACACCGCCGCCATTCTCTACCGGGCGGAAATCGCTGGCATCCCCGTGGCCCCCGAACGCTGGCGGGCGCTTGCCGGCTATGTCGCCGGGACCTTCCCGAACCCCGGGCAAAGCTTTGTCGACATCCACGCCGCGCTGGCGCACGCCATGGCGGGCGACGGCGACCGGCTCGCGGCCATCGCCGAGACCGAAAAGGGCTATGCCGCCGACCTCGTGCGCCCGGTCGCCCGCGCTTGGGGCCACATGGCGCGCGGCCAGTGGCAGGACGCGCTGGACGACCTGACCGGCGTCATGGCCAGCGCCGTGCGCCTCGGCGGCAGCCGCGCCCAGCGCGACCTGATCGAACTGGCATGGGTCCACACGCTCCTGCGCCTCGGCCAAAGGGACGAGGCCCGCCGCGCCCTCGCCACCCGCCGCCCGGCCCTTGCCGCGAACCCGCCCGTGGCGCTCATGCAGTAAGCGGGGCGACGGTCGCCGCCCCGACCTTGCGCCCGGTGGCGCGGGCAGCGGACCGACACGCCCGGCCAGCCTATGCCCTGCGTCCCCGCCTACCCAGGCCGGGCCACCGAATGCCACCAGATCCGCACCTCGCGCGCCAGCCCGCTGTCCTCGAACGCGGCGGTCAGCATCCCGTCGAGGATCATCCACGGCAGCGGATCGCCCGGCTTTCGGTCGGGCAGGCCGGTGCCCGTGGATTTCGCCCAGATCTCGAACAGCTCTTCCGAGGCGACCTGATATTCGACGTGCCAGTGCGCGATCCCGCCGCCGGGCGTCTCGGCCAGCACATCGTAGTCCAGCCGGATATGCCGCTGCAAATCGATCCGCGCCCAGTAGCCGGCCAGCTCTTCGGGGCCGGTCTGCACCTGGAAGGGCGTGTTCCAGTAGACCCCGCCGGGCGTGAACAGCGCGGCGAAGCCGTGCTTGTCCTGCCCCTCCCAGACCCGCTTGTAGCCGGCCATGAAATCGTGAATGCCCATCGCCTTGCCTCCTTTCGCGCCGACGTGATGCCGACGTTGTGCCGACATGTTGCCGACGGCCCGATCCGCCCCCTCTTCAGACCGGCTTGGCCTCGGGCTGGGTGATGCCCTCCAGCACCCGAAGCGGAGAGCGCACCCGCTCTTCCACGCCCGGCGGACGGACATAGACCTGCTTTGTCGCCTCCACGATCAGCACCCCGCCGGCGTAATGCGACGATATCCGCCGCCCGATCCGCTCCCACATGGCGCCGGATTTCAGCCAGAACTTGCCATCCGACGGCGGCTGGAAAAGCGCCGCCACATGGCGCTCCGGCACGAAGGCGTGCCGCTTGAGCTGCGTCTCCAGCTGACCCAGGGTATAGGGCCGCCCAAAACCGAACGGCGTTCTGTCGCGCCGTGCCCAAAGCCCGCCCCGGTGCGGCACGATGAACAGCGCCTGTCCCCCCGGAGCCAGCACCCGCCAGCATTCTTCCAGCAATTTCGAGGGGTTCTCGCTCGTCTCCAGCCCGTGCAGCAGCACCAGCTTGTCGGCGGTCCCGGTCTGCAACGGCCAAAGCGTCTCCTCGCACAGCACGGCCACATTGGCCGCGTCGGGCGGCCAGACCATCACCCCCTGCTGTCCCGGCATCAGCCCGATGACCCGCCGGGCATCGGGCAGGTAGGGCCGCAAGAGCGGCACGGCAAAGCCAAACCCCACCACAGTCTGGCCCTTGGCGTCGGGCCACAGCGCCTGCACCTGCTCGCGCACAGCCCGCTGCGCCGCACGCCCCAGCCGGGTGCGGTAATAGAAGTTGCGCAGGTCCAGCACGTCGAGGTGCATTGCGACAGCCCTTGCGATCGGCGAGACTCGGCCCCAGCATATCCAAGACCATAGGAAACGCCATGCCCCTGCAGATCGTCACCGTCCCCTGCCTCAGCGACAATTACGCCTACCTGATGCACGACGACGCCACCGGCGCCACCGCGCTGGTCGACGCACCCGAGGTCGACCCGATCGAGGCGGCGCTGGCGGAACGCGGCTGGCGGCTGACCGACATCCTCATCACGCACCATCACAACGATCACATCGACGGCGTCGATGCCCTGCGCGCCGCGCATGGTGCACGGGTGATCGGGGCGGCGCGCGATGTCCACCGGCTGCCCGCGCTTGACCTCGCGGTCGCGGACGCCGAGACGTTCACGGTCTGCGGAACAAGGGTCACGGCGCTGGACGTGTCGGGCCATACCGTCGGGCACATCGCCTTCCATGTGCCCGACGCGAATGCTGTCTTCACCGCCGACAGCCTGATGGCGCTGGGCTGTGGCCGGCTGTTCGAGGGCACCGCGCCGCAGATGTGGGTCAGCCTGTCGAAACTCGCCGCCTTGCCCGATGGCACCGACGTCTACTCGGGCCACGAATACACCGCCGCCAACGCCCGCTTCGCGCTTACCATCGAGCCGGACAACGCGGCTCTCAAGGCCCGTGCAGAGGCCGTGGCACAAGCCCGCGCCAAGGGCCTCCCGACCGTGCCCTCGACGCTGGCGGAAGAGAAGGCGACCAATCCGTTTCTCCGCGCGGCATTGCCTGCGCTGAAAGACAGCTTAGGTATGTCGGGTGCGGCGGACGAGGACGTGTTCGCCGCGATCCGGGGGCGCAAGGATCGGTTCTGATCCGCAAGCGTTGTGTTCCCGAAACGATGGTGCCCAATTTCCCAGCGCGCTGAGAATTGTGACCGGGTTTGAAAAGAATTCTCTTGAAGCGCGGCGAATATCACCGAACTTTAAGGGACTGAGGCCACGGTGGGGACGGGGCGCTCGCCCTTCCCGACGCAGATAAGGAGCACGGAGCGTGCCGTCATTCTCCAATACTCTCGAACAGGCGATCCATGCAGCGCTGGCACTGGCCAACGCGCGTCGGCATGAACTGGCAACGCTGGAGCACCTTCTTCTCGCGCTGATAGACGAGCCTGACGCGGCCAAGGTCATGAAGGCCTGCAGCGTCGATCTCGACGTGCTCCGCAAGACGCTGGTGGATTTCATCGATGATGACCTGTCGACCCTGATAACAGAGGTCGACGGCTCCGAGGCCGTGCCGACCGCCGCCTTCCAGCGGGTGATCCAGCGCGCCGCGATCCACGTGCAATCCTCCGGCCGGACAGAGGTGACGGGCGCCAACGTGCTGGTCGCCATCTTCGCCGAACGGGAATCCAACGCGGCCTATTTCCTTCAGGAACAGGACATGACGCGCTACGACGCGGTGAACTTCATCGCCCACGGCGTCGCCAAGGACCCCAGCTATGGGGAAACCCGACCGGTCAGCGGCGCGCCCGAGGCCGAGGAAGAAACCGCCAGCAACGATGACGACGGCAAGGAATCGGCACTGGCGAAGTACTGCGTCGACCTGAACGCCAAGTCCAAGAAGGGCGACGTCGATCCCCTTATCGGGCGCGAGCACGAGGTCGAGCGCTGCATTCAGGTCCTGTGCCGGCGCCGCAAGAACAACCCGCTTCTGGTGGGCGACCCCGGCGTGGGCAAGACCGCCATCGCCGAGGGCCTTGCCCGCAAGATCGTCAACGGCGAAACGCCCGACGTGCTGAAGGGCGCCACCATCTATTCGCTCGACATGGGCGCGCTTCTGGCCGGCACGCGCTATCGCGGCGATTTCGAGGAGCGGCTCAAGGCCGTCGTGTCCGAGCTTGAGGATCACGAGGACGCGATCCTCTTCATCGACGAGATCCACACCGTGATCGGCGCGGGCGCCACGTCGGGCGGGGCGATGGACGCCTCGAACCTGCTGAAGCCCGCGCTTCAGGGCGGCAAGCTGCGCTGCATGGGCTCGACCACCTACAAGGAATTCCGCCAGCACTTCGAAAAGGACCGTGCCCTGTCGCGCCGGTTCCAGAAGATCGACGTGAACGAGCCTTCGGTGGAAGACACCGTCAAGATCCTGAAGGGCCTGAAGCCCTATTTCGAAAGACACCACGACATCAAGTACACCTCGGACGCGATCAAGACGGCGGTGGAACTGTCGGCGCGCTACATCAACGACCGCAAGCTGCCCGACAAGGCGATCGACGTGATCGACGAAGCCGGCGCGGCACAGCACCTTCTGGCCGGCTCCAAGCGCCGCAAGACCATCGGCGCCAAGGAGATCGAGGATATCGTGGCAAAGATCGCCCGCATCCCGCCCAAGAACGTGTCCAAGGACGACGCCGAGGTGCTCAAGGATCTCGACGCGAACCTCAAGCGCGTGGTGTTCGGGCAGGACAATGCGATCGAGGCGCTGGCGTCCTCGATCAAGCTGGCGCGCGCGGGCCTGCGCGAACCCGAAAAGCCCATCGGCAACTACCTGTTCGCCGGCCCCACGGGCGTCGGCAAGACAGAGGTGGCCAAACAGCTGGCCGACACCCTTGGCGTCGAGATGCTGCGCTTCGACATGTCCGAGTACATGGAAAAGCACGCGGTCAGCCGCCTGATCGGCGCGCCTCCGGGCTATGTCGGCTTTGACCAGGGCGGGCTTCTGACCGATGGCGTGGACCAGCACCCGCATTGCGTCCTGCTTCTTGACGAGATCGAGAAGGCGCACCCGGATGTCTACAACATCCTTCTTCAGGTGATGGACCACGGCAAGTTGACCGACCACAACGGCCGGCAGGTGGATTTCCGCAACGTCATCCTCATCATGACGTCGAATGCGGGCGCCGCCGAACAGGCCAAGGCCGCCATCGGCTTCGGACGCGACCGGCGCGAGGGCGAGGATACCGCCGCGATCGAGCGGACGTTCACGCCCGAATTCCGCAACCGGCTGGACGCCGTCATCAGCTTTGCGCCGCTGGGCAAGGACACCATCCTGTCTGTCGTGGAAAAGTTCGTCCTGCAACTGGAAGCCCAGCTGATGGACCGCAACGTCACGATCGAGCTGACCCGCGCCGCCGCCGAATGGCTGGCGGACAAGGGCTATGACGACAAGATGGGCGCCCGCCCCCTGGGCCGCGTGATCCAGGAACACATCAAGAAGCCGCTGGCCGAGGAACTGCTGTTCGGCAAGCTGGCAAAGGGCGGTGTCGTGAAGGTCGGCGTCAAGAACGGCGAGATCGACCTGCGCGTCGAAGAGGCGCAGGCCCCGCGCCTGTCCTCCAAGAAACCGCCTCTCCTGACGGCGGATTGACCCGGCGCGCCGCCGCAACCCTGATCCTGGCCCTTGCCGCCGCACCCGCCGCGGCAAGGGACCCGGTTCTGAGGTTCCCGGTCGACTGTACCTTGGGGACCACCTGCTTCATCCAGAACTACATGGACCGTGACGGCGGCCCCGGCGTCGCCGATCACACCTGCGGACCTCTCACCTATGACGGGCACACGGGCACCGACATAGCTCTGCATGACCTTGCCGCGCTGGGCCGCGATGTCACCGTGCGCGCCGTCGCCCCGGGAACCGTCCTGCGCCTGCGCAACGGGGTGGCCGACCTGGGCGACCCCACGCCCGGAGATCAGGATTGCGGCAACGGCGTCGTCGTGGATCACGGCGGTGGCTGGGAAAGCCAGTATTGCCACCTGAAACAGGGCAGCATCGCCGTCGTTCCCGGGCAGCGCGTCAACGCCCGCACGGTGCTTGGCGCCATCGGCCTGTCGGGCCGCACGGAATTTCCCCACCTGCACCTGACCCTGCGAGAGGATGGCCGCCCGGTGGATCCGTTCCACCCCGCCGACCCCGTGGCCTGCGACAACGGCGCCCCGCGCCAGCTTTGGCAGGACCCCATCGCCTACCGCCCCGGCGGGATGATCGGCGTGGGCCTGTCCGACACCGGGCTTGACTATTCCGCCATAAAGGCCGGTACCGCCGCCATCGCCACGCTGGATCCGCTGGCACCCGTGCTGCTGGTCTGGGCGCACATGTTCGGCGTGCAAACGGGCGACAGCGTCGCCTTTCGCCTGACCGCCCCCGACGGAACCGTCCTGCTGGAGCAGGTCAACGACATCCTGCGGACCCAGGCCCGCCGGGCAGAGGCCGCCGGCATGGGCCGCGCCGATGCGCCCTGGCCTCCGGGCACCTACACCGCCATTGCGCGGCTGATCCGCGACGGAGCAGAGATCGGCACCGGCACCGCCACCCTGACGGTGCCGCGCAGCCCCTAGGGCATGTCGCACCAGATGGCATTCACCGCCGCCCCGGACCTCAACTGCCGGTGCAATCGCTGCCGCCGGGGCGGCGGCGACCACGCGGTACCGATTGGGTGCGACACGCCTTAGGGCTCTGTCAGCTTGAACTCGATCCGGCGGTTGCGGGCCAGCGCGTCCTCGGTCTGGCCCGGATCGATCGGTTGGTACTCGCCAAATCCGGTGGCGGCCAGCCGGTCCGGTGGAAAGCCCAGCTCGTCGGTCATGAACCGCACCACCGACAGGGCGCGCGCCTGGCTCAGTTCCCAGTTGTCGGCGTATTCGCCGCCGGCCCCGATGGGCTGGCTGTCGGTGTGCCCGTCCACCCGCAGCACCCAGTCGATGCTTTGCGGAATCTCGTTGGACACCTCGCGCAGGATGTTCACCACCCGCTCGATCTGCCCGCGCCCGCCCTCGGACAGCTCCGCCTGCCCCACCGGGAACAGAACCTCGGACGAAAAGACAAAGCGGTCGCCCACGATCTGCACGCCCTCGCGGTCGGCCAGAACGGCGCGCAACTGGCCGAAGAACTCGGACCGGTAGCTTTCCAGCCGCTTCGTTTCCTCTTCCAGCCGCTTGCGTTCGGCCTCTTCCAGCTCGGCCCGGCGCCGCTGTTCGGCGGCCGCACGCGCCAGCGCCACGTTCAGCTGGCTGCCCAGCGCCTCGATCTGCACCTGCGCCTCGGCCTCGGCATCCGCCGCCGCATCCAGCAGCGCCTGAAGCGAACCAAGCTGCGCCCGAAGCGCCGCCACCTGTTCGTTCAACGCCGCGACCCGGCGCTGGCTTTCCGCCGACACCGCCTCTTCCTCGGCCAGCCTTTCGTTGGCCACCGCCAGCAGTGCGGCGCGCTGGTCGGCCTCGGACAGGGCGGTCTCGGCGGTCTGTTCGGCCTGCATCCGCGCCGCCAGCGCGGCGGCCAGCTGGTTGCGCAGGTCCGCCTCGCTGCCCAGTTCCGCGCGCAGCACTTCAAGCTCCACCTCGCGCCGCGCCAGCGCCTCGCGCGCGTCCGACCGTTCCGCCAACGCGGCGGCCAGCCGCTCTGTCAGGTTCGACTGCGCCGCCTGCGCCGCCGCCAGCAGGGTCAGCGTGTCCTCTGCCCGCCTGCGCTGTTCCTCCAGCGCCAGCGTCATGGCGGTCAGTTCCGCATCCGCGTTGCGCAGACGTTCGCGCAGGGCCTCGGCGGCAGCGGCCTCTGCCAAACGTGCCGCCTCTTCGTCCGACAGCCTGTCCTCCAGCCCGGCAAGCCGCTGACGCAGGTTCTCTGCCGCCGCGGCCTCTGCCAGCCGCGCCGCTTCCTCGTCGGTCAGGGTGGCGTCCAGCGCGGCGATCCGCTGGCGCAACTCCTCTGCCGCGGCGGCCTCGGCAAGGCGTGCCGCTTCTGCCTCGGACAATTCGGTCTCGACGGCCGCCAGCCGCTGGCGCAGGTCCTCGGCGGCGGCCGCCGCCGCCAGTCGCGCAGCCTCTTCATCCGTCAGCCGGGTTTCCAACGCCGCCAGCCGCTGACGCAGATCCTCGGCCGCGGCCGCGGCTGCCAGCCGTGCGGCCTCTTCGTCGCTCAACTCTGTTTCCACCGCGGCCAGACGCTGGCGCAGGTCTTCGGCGGCGGCCGCCGCGGCAAGCCGCGCAGCCATCTCTTGCGTCATGTCATTCTCGGCGGTGGCCAGCCTCTGGCGCAATTCCTCGGCGGCCGCCAGTTGCGCCAGCCGTTCCGCCTCGCCCTCGGTCAGCGTGGTCTCCAGATCGGCCAGCCGTTGGCGTAACGCGGCCACCGTCGCCGCCTCGGCCAGCCGCGCGGCCTCTTCCTCGGAAAGCTGACCTTCGGTCGCGGCCAGCGCCGCACGAAGCGCCTCTGCATCGCCCTCGGTCGCGGCCAGCGCGGTGCGCAGCGCCTCTGCATCGCCCTGCGCGGCGGCCAGCGCCGTGCGCAGCGCCTCCGCATCCCCCTCGGTCGCAGCCAGCGCCGTGCGCAACGCCTCTGCATCCCCCTCGGTCGCAGCCAGCGCGGTGCGCAGCGCCTCTGCATCCCCCTCGGTCACAGCCAGCGCGCTGCGCAGCGCCTCTGCATCGCCCTCGGTCGCGGCCAGCGTCGTGCGCAGCGTCTGCGTATCGTCCTGCGCGGCGGCCAGCGCCGCCTCCAGCCGGGCAAGCCTGTCCTGCAAGGCTTCTTCCGCGGAACCCGCCGCGAAAAGCTCGGCGTCGCGCGCCGCCAGCCGTTCGTTCAGTTCGGCCAGCCGCGCCAGTGCGTCGGCCTCTGCGGTCTCGGTCTCGGCCAGCGCCGCCACCGTGTCCGCCAGTTCCGCATCGCGCGCGGCCAGCCGGTCGCTCAATTCCGCCAGCCGGGCGGCCAGCGCCTCGCCCGCGTCCTCGGCAATCACCAGCGCCGCCTGCGTCTCTGCCAGTTCCGCGTCACGCGCCGCCAGCCGGTCGCCAAGCGCCGCCAGCCGCGCCAGCGCGTCGGCCTCGGCGGTCTGTGTCTCTGTCAATGCGGCCGCGGTGTCGGCCAGTTCCGTCTCACGCGCGGCCAGTCTGTCGCTCAGTTCGGCCAATTGCGACAGGGCGTCGGCGCGCGCGGTTTCCTCGGCTGCCAGCGCGGCCTGCAACTGGGTCAGGCGCCCGCTCAGCCCCTCGACTTCCGCGGTCCGGTCATCCAGCCGGGTCAGCGCCTCGGCCAGCGACGCCTCGCGGTCGGCCATCCGGTTGCGCAGATCGGCGATCAGCCCCTGCAACGCCTCGCGCCGGGCCGCGGCCAGCCGCGCCGCTTCGACCTGTTCGTCGATTTCGTCACGCGCCTGCGCCAGCGCCAGTTGCAGCGCCTCCTGCCGGGTCAGCAATTCCGCGTTTTCGCCCTGCAACTGCGACAGGTCTGCGGCCAGCCGGACGCCTTCGTCCCGCGCTGCGTCGCGCTCGGCCAGAAGCGAGGCGACCTGCTCCTCGAAAGTCGCGATTTGCCCGGCCTGCTCTGCGACTTGCCCGCTCAGCGCCGCGTTCTGCCCCTGCAACTGGGCGATCAGTGACGCCTGCGCCACCTCGTTCGCGCGCGCATCCTCGAGCGAGGACGAAAGCGAGCCCACCTGGGTTTCCAGCGCGGCGCTGCGGTCACGCTCTGCGCCCAGTTGTTCCGCAAGATCGCTCAGTTGCGCGGTCAGGTCGTTCAACCGCGATTCCTGCTGGTCGATCTGGGTTTCCTGGCCAGAGATCTGCTCGCGCAGGACGAATTGCACGATCATGAAGATCGTCAGCACAAAGAAAAGCACCAGCAAAAGGCCGGTCATCGCATCGACAAAACCGGGCCAGATGCTGCCCGACATGCGCTGCGTGGCTCGGCGCGTCAGCGCCACGGTCTAGCCCCGTCTCCGGCGGCGCGGGCCCTCTCCGGCCTCGCCAAGGGGCACGCCGCCATCCTCGTCAGACGATATCACGCGGATCAGTTGCGCAAGGTCGGCGCGAAGGTCGCTCGTGGCCTCCTGCCGTCCGGCCGACATTTCCTCGAGGATCCGCAGAAGCTGCACGTCGATCGACCGCAGGCGCATCCGGCTTTCCGGATCGACGCCGCCACCGCCCGCGGAAGACGCCTCGATCGCGGCAATCAGTCGCTCCTGTCCTTCGGCCACTCGGCCCAGCGTCGCCTCGGTATTGCGCTCTTGCGCCAGTTTTTCGGTCAGTCTCTCAACACTGTTGGCCAGCGCGCCCAGCCGTTCGTCCACCATCCCGCGCGAAACGTCGGCCTGCGTGACGATGGTCTGAAGTGTCTCCATCTGCTCGGCCATGTGTTCGACCAGCGCGATCGCCGCCGACCCCTCGCCACCTGCATCGCCCTCGGCGGCAAAACCCAGCCGGGTGATCGTCGACATCCATTCTTCAAGTTCACGGTAGAACCGGTTCTGCCCGTGACCGGCAAAAAGCTCCAGCAGGCCGACGACAAGCGACCCCGCCAGACCCAGCAACGAGGACGAGAACGCCACGCCCATGCCGCCCAGCTGCGCCTCCAGCCCCGTCATCAGGCGGTTGAACACGTCGATCCCGGATTCGTCGCCCTGCGGCGCCAGCGACTGGATCGTTTCCACCACCGCCGGAACGGTCGTCGCCAGCCCATAGAATGTTCCCAGAAGCCCCAGGAATATCAACAGGTTGGTGATATATCGCGTAATGTCCCGCGCCTCGTCGATGCGGGTGGCGACGGAATCGAGGATCGACCGCGCGGACGAGGCATTGATCTGCATCCGCGCGCCCCGCGACCGCAGAAGTGCCGCCAGCGGCGCCAGCAGGCGCGGTGCCTTTGCACCTTCGTGCCCGGGCCGGTGGGACGCAAAGGCGACGATCCAGTTGACCGAACTGACCAGTTGGAACATCTGCCAGAAGCAGGCCAGCACCCCGATCACGAAGACGAAGGCAATGAACCCGTTCAGATAGGGGTTGGCCAGAAACACGTCCCGCACGGGGATGAACGCGACAAAGCCACCGGCCCCGACAAGGCCGAGGACGATGAGCATCGACAAAATCTGTCGGATCGGCTGAGAAAAGTACGGCTCGGCCTCTCGATCCGGCGTATCCATGGGTGCGGATCCTGACGAATGTGTCACGACCACAAGATACGGTGGAACGAAGCGTAAGCCAACACGCAATATCGCGTGTCAAGCACCAAGAATTGCCCGAACGCGGGCATCCAGCCACCCAAGATCGGCATCCGCGATGCCAAGTTCGGCCAGATGTGCGACGGTGTTGTGCAGATACTCGGTATTCGGCCCCCGCCCGCCCACGGCGCGCGCGATGATCTGCGCCTGTTCCTCCAGCGGAAGGCCGCCGCAGTACTGCACGTGATCGGTATCGACCACGTAGGCGACCGCCGTCACGCCGCGCCCGTCCGACAGGTGGATGTCCAGTACCATCTCGAGATAGGCGGAAGAGATCAGTTCGCGCTCTCGCAGATAGTCCAGCGTCGCGGCGCGCTCTGCCTCTGGCACGCGAAAGGCCAGCCCCCGGCATTCCGCGCGGGCCGCCGGATCCAGCGCAAGCACCAGCCCCGGCGCCTCGGGCGTGCCGCGATGGTGAATGGACCTCATGCAGAAGCTGCGGTGATACCCCGGCAGGGTGGCGATCAGCCGGTCTTCGTGGGCAAAACCCGGGTGCCACATAAGCGACCCGTAGCCAAAAACCCAAAGCGGTCCGTCGATGATGTCACTGGTGCTGTCCATCGCGGCCTTATAGACACCGATCAAGGCACAGGGAACAGGGGCGCCATGCGCAAACTGGGGATCGTGGCGATCGTGCTGGCCGGGCTCTGGTCCGGCTACTGGATGCTGGGCGCGCGGGCCACCGGCGCGGCGCTGGCCGCATGGATGGACGCACGCGCCGCCGAAGGCTGGGTCGCCGACTATGAAGACATCGCGACCGCGGGGTTTCCCGCGCGCTTCGAGACCGCGATCACCGGGCTGGAGCTTGCCGATCCCGCCACCGGCGTCGCATGGTCGGCGCCCGACTTCCGGATCCTGATGGACAGCCACCGCCCCAACCGGATCACCGCCGTCTGGCCGGAAAGCCAGATCGTCGCCTCGCCTTTCGAACGGATCACCCTGACAAGCGGCGCCATGTCGGCGCAGGTCGCCTTCGATCCCGGCACCTCGCTGACGCTGAACGCGGCAGAGGCCACGCTGCGCGATCTCCACCTTGTATCCACCGCCGGCTGGCAGGCCGCACTGGCCGAGGGAACGCTGACCACCACGCAGGCAGAGGCGGACCATCACCACGACATCCTGTTTCAGGCCAGCGGCCTTCAACCCGCCGACGCGCTGCGCGGCACACTGGACCCTGCCGGGATCCTGCCGCCCACGATCGAAACCCTGCACCTTGACGCCACGCTGGGCTTCGACGCGCCGTGGGACCGCTTTGCCATCGAACGCGCGCGTCCAGGCATGACGGCAATCGAACTGCGGCAATTGCAGGCCCGCTGGGGGCAGATGGACCTGCGCGCCACCGGCAGCCTGACCGTGACCCCCGAGGGCGTGCCCGAAGGGCGCATCACCGTGCGGGCAGAGAACTGGCGCCAGATGCTGGACATGGCCCGCGCCGCCGGCCTGATCCCCGAGGCGCTGCTGCCCACGGCGGCGCGGGCGCTGGAACTTCTGGCCGGGCTTTCAGGCACGCCCGACACGCTGGACGCGCCTCTCAGCTTTCAGCGCGGCTACGTCTCTTTCGGGCCGATCCCGCTTGGCCCCGCGCCCCGGCTGGTGCTGCGCTGATCACCGGCAATAGGGCCCGCTGCGGTAGCTTGCCGTGTCAAAGTGAAAGTGGTCCTTGTGATACCTGTCGGCATCGGGGCCCAGCACCGTGCCGAACGGCCCGCAGGCGGCGGCATGAACCCTCCGCATCAGGCGCCCGTGATCGCGGTCGTCCCAGCCCTTCAGCACGGTAATCTGTACCCCGTTCTTCAGGATCAGGGCCGAGATGTCGACGGCCCGGCCCTTGCCATGCTCCGAGATCTTCGCGCCCGGCTGGTTGTTGCGCGTCCGGCAACTGTAATGCGCCGCCACCTTGAGCCCGGCCAGCCCGCCGCCCAGCCGCCCCACCGAGGGGATCACCGCCTGATCCACCCAGGCGTTCAGCGCCCGCGCGGTGGTGCAATCCATGATCGCCGCCTGGCTCAGCGCGACGCCGCTCACCGATGTCACCTTGACCGGATCGTCCACGCCGCAACCGGATATCCGGCCCGGAATGGGCGCGACCGTTTCGCCCTGGATGGCCACCAGCCCGCAGACGCTGCCGCGCCGCCCGGTCAGCAGGGGCAGGCCCGGTTGCGTGCGCACGCCTGCCGCGCGCACCGTGTTGCGCCGTTCAAGGTTGTCGGGCCGCGCCGGCGGGCGCGGCGACAACCGCACCGCCGCGGCGCTGGCCGAGACCATGACCACCCGAGGCGGCGTGATGGCGACGCTGGCCGCGACCGCGCGCGCCACATCGGGCCGCCGCAACGGCCGCGGCGACACGGCCACCGCCAGCGCCGTGGCAGGCACCGCCACCGCCGCACGGGCGACGGGCGCCTCGGCCACGGGCCGCACAAGCGGGCGCGGCGACACCTCGGGCGCCCCTGCCGCCGCCATGCCCGCCGCAAGGGCAAGCAAAAGGGCGAGGGCGGTGCGCACTGCTTTCATCGCTTGGTCTTGGTCCGTCCGAAATCGGGGGCGTCCGTATCCTGCCCGGCCTGGATGATTCCCCGGCGGATCGCACGCGTGCGGGTAAAGTAGTCGAACAGCATCTCGCCGTCACCCGTGCGGATCGCCACGCTGCAACGCGAACAGTTCCTCGGTGAACCGACCGAGGATCTCCAGCGTGGCGTCCTTGTTGGTCAGGAAGACGTCGCGCCACATGGTCGGGTCGGACGCCGCGATGCGGGTGAAGTCCCGGAAACCGGCGGCGGAATACTGGATCACCTCCTGGTCGGTGACGCGGCGCATGTCGTCGGCCACCCCCACCATCGTGTAGGCGATCAGGTGCGGCGCGTGGCTGGTCACCGCCAGCACAAGGTCGTGGTGATCGGCATCCATCATGTCGACCAGCGCGCCCAGTTCGCTCCAGTAGTCCCGCAGCCGTGCCAGCGCCTGCGGATCGGTTCCCTCATCAGAGATGAGCAGGTGCCAGCGGTTGTCGAACAGCTCGGCAAAACCCGAAGACGGCCCAGAATGCTCGGTCCCCGCAAGCGGATGGCCCGGGATGAAATGCACACCCTCCGGGATGTGCGGCCCGACCTCGGCCATCACGTGCCGCTTGACCGATCCCACGTCCGTCAAGGTCGCGCCCGCCATCAGGTGCGGCGCGATACGTTCGGCCAGCGCGCCCATCGCCCCCACCGGCACCGCAAGAACCACAAGGTCCGCGCCCGCCACCGCCTCTTCGGGGGTGTCGGCGATCCGGTCGCAAAACCCGATCGCGGCGGCCTCGGCCCGCGTCCCGGCAGACCGCGCGGTGCCCACGATCTCGGCGGTCATGCCCGCGCGCCGCATCGCATGGGCCATCGACGACGCGATCAGGCCCAGACCGATCAGCGCCACGCGGGTGTAGGGCGCGTTCATGCCCGGTCCTCGCGGAAGGTGCCGATGGCGTGCGCCACGCGGCGGCACGCGGCCTCGTCGCCCACGGTGATCCGCAGGCAATGCGGAAAGCCATAGCCCGCCACGCGCCGCACGATGATCCCGTCCGCCTTCAGCCAGGCATCGGCGGCCTGCGCTTCGGCCTCGTCGGCGAACCGCGCAAGGATGAAGTTGCCGAACGACGGATCCGAGGGCACCCCTTGCGCAGCCAGCGCATCCGCCAGCCAGACCCGCAGGCGAGCGTTCTCCGACGCGCAGCGCTCGGCGAAGGCGCGGTCGCGCACGGCGGCCTCGGCGGCGGCCAGCTGCGGCTCGGACAGGTTGAACGGACCCCGCACGCGGTTCAGCACGTCGATGATCCCCTGCGGGCCATAGCCCCAGCCGATCCGCAGCCCGCCAAGCCCGTAAAGCTTGGAAAAGGTGCGCGTCATCACCACGTTGTCGCGCTGGCCGATGATCCTGGCGCCGCCATCGTAGCCGTCGACGAACTCGGCATAGGCGCCGTCCAGCACCAAAAGAGCGCGCGGCGGCAGGTTGTCGGCCAGCCGCATGATCTCTCCGGTGCCGATCATCGTGCCGGTGGGGTTGTTGGGGTTGGCGATGAACACCAGCCGCGTGCGCTCCGTGCAGGCGGCAAGCAGCGCGTCCACGTCCGTCGTCCTGTCGCGCTCCGGCACGGCGATGGGCGTGGCGCCCGCCGCCAGCGCCCCGATCCGGTAGATGGCGAACCCGTGCTCGGTGTGCAGCACCTCGTCGCCCGGGCCGGCGTAGCACTGGCACAGGAACTGCAGGATCTCGTCCGAACCCACGCCGCAGACGATCCGCGCGGGGTCCAGCCCGTGCACCTCGCCGATGGCGGTGCGCAGCGACAGGTGGTCGGTGGACGGATAACGGTGCAGCGCGTGCGCCGCGCTGCGGAACGCCTCGACGGCGGCCGGGCTGGGGCCGAACGGGTTCTCGTTCGACGACAGCTTGACCACGTCGCGCACGCCGGGCAGCGACGACTGTCCGCCCACGTAAAGCTCGATGTCCATGATCCCCGGTTGCGGGCGAATGTCAGCCATGCGGGCGCTCCTTCTGCGCGGGCGTTCTAGCCCCGTCACCCAGACCTGACCAGCGGCAAACGCGCTGACGGCCAAGCCAGATCGGCGCGGTTGCGCGCGTGCCTCAGCGCGCCCCGGACGGCACCGCACGACGCGGCAGGCCGAAAAGCAAAGGGCCGCACCCAAAGGCGCGGCCCCGAAACGTCAAGGGCGCGAACCGATCAGTTCTGCGCGTAGTATTCGATGACGAGGTTCGGCTCCATCATCACCGCGTAGGGCACGTCGCCCAGACCCGGGGTGCGCACGAAGGTCGCTGTCATCTTGGAATGGTCGGCCTCGATGTAGTCGGGCACGTCACGCTCGGCCAGTTGCACGGCCTCCAGCACCACGGCCAGCTGCTTCGAGCGGTCGCGCACCTCGATGACGTCGCCTTCCTTGACGCGGAAGGACGGGATGTTCACACGCTGGCCGTTCACCAGCACGTGGCCATGATTCACGAACTGGCGTGCGGCAAAGATCGTCGACACGAACTTGGCGCGGTAGACCACGGAATCGAGACGCCGTTCCAGCAGACCGATCAGGTTTTCCGAGGTATCGCCACGGACCCGCTCGGCCTCGGCGAAGATGCGGCGGAACTGCTTTTCCGTCAGGTCGCCGTAGTGGCCCTTCAGCTTCTGCTTGGCGCGCAGCTGCAGGCCGAAGTCCGACATCTTGCCCTTGCGGCGCTGGCCGTGCTGGCCGGGGCCGTATTCGCGGCGGTTCACGGGGCTTTTCGGGCGGCCCCAGATGTTTTCGCCCATGCGGCGGTCGATCTTGTACTTGGCAGAGGTGCGTTTGGTCACCGTCTGATCTCCTTCTTGCGGCGCCGCCCGTCGGGGCGGCCATGAAGGGCGTTGTCCTTTCCCGTTTCCGGGCGACAGGCCTTCCCTTGCGGGAACCACCAACACCAAATGAAACCGGCGCCCCAAGGGGCACCGGAGACCGCGCTTATACAGCCGGTTCCGGCCCTGTCAATGCCGCCCGGCGGCCTCGTGCAGGAAGATCGCCGCCTCGGCATGCGTCAGCGGACGGCGGGCATGGCCGCCGTAAAGCGATGCGTCGCGCGCGATGTCGGGCATCCGCTCGGCCAGCGCCGCACGGTCCTCGGGGCCGATCGCGTCGGGTGCCATCGACACCGGGTGGAAGCTTTCGCATTCCAGTCCGTTGGCCCAGATCACCTGGTGATGGTCGAACATCAGGTGGACGTATGTCACCTCGCACAGGCGGTGATCCACCACCACCGTGTGGTCGTTCAGCAGATCGCGCGCGCGCACCAGCACCTCGTCGGTGTTAAAAAGTGTCAGGGCCATCCGCCCTTTCACAAGCATCCTGTGATCGGGCGAGACCAGAAGGTCGTCGTCGGGCACGTCCAGCCCCGCCGCGCCCGCACGGATCCGCACCGGCCGCAGGTCTGGCATGGCCCGAAGCCGCGCCCCGCTCATCCGGCGCTGGCCACGCCAGCGGATCGGCTGCGCGCCATTGTCCTTGGTCAGCACAAGGTCGCCCTCGGCCAGTTCGGCCACCGGGCGGGGGCCCTCCGGCGTGTCCAGCCGCGTATCCGGGGTAAAACAGATCACTGCCTTGGGCCCGTCGTCGATCCGGTTCAGCCGGCTGCCGCAGCTCAAGACATGCGTGATCCAGAGATCCGCGTTCTCGGGCGGGCAATCGCCCATGAACATCAACAGCGGGTGCGCATCCGGCACCGCGATCAGCGTCACTGTATAGCGCCGCCGTCCGTCGGTGACGGCAAAACCCTGGTCCAGCAGCGGATCCTCGGGCGCGCCCAGCACCTCGACCGTGTCGGCCACCCGCCCCGGCCGGTCCAGAAGCGCCTCGCCCACCAGCCGGCGCACGTTGCGCGCCGCACGACGGCGCAGTTCGGCCATGCCCTCTGCGGCACCCAGCACCAACAGGTTCTGGGGCCCGTCGATGCGCACCGCGGGGCCGCTCCACCGCCAGACGGCGCCCACCGCCAGCGCCGATGCCGCAGGCACCCGCGCTGCGTCGATTTCCGTCTGTGTCCAAGAGATAACGAACGTGCCGGTATAGCCCGCTTTCATGCCTGTCTGCCTGCTTATCGTTTTTATTGCAGAAACAATAGCATACCCGGGGGCAGCGCGAAAGAGTCTCGCGGGCCTCCAAGGCGGGGTCTGGCGCGGTGCGCCCTAGAAGCTGATGTTGATCGCCAGCGACCCCATAAGCTGGCTTTCGGGCTGGGCCGTGAACTCCTTGCCCAGCCATGTCAGACCGTAGAAGGCCGACACGTTCTTGTGCTCCCACCGCAGCCCGGCACGCGCCCTCGCGCGGGCGTCGGTCAACTGGTAGCCGTCCGACGCGGGCAGCCAATCGCTCGACCAGACATGGGCGATATCCGCGCCCACCACCAACCCGACACCGGCCGGCGCCTCGCGCAGCGCGTTGTAAAGCTGGCCGGTGGCAGTGTCGCGCAGCAGCAGGTTGCCGTTCCACACCGGGCCGACCATCACCTCGCCACCCACGCGCACCAGCGTCTCGACCCCCGCCTCGGCGGCAAGAAACGGGCGCAGCGTCACATCCCCGCCCAGTGACAGCGGACGCCCCAGTTCGAAACTCAGGCGCGGACTGACGGAATTCGGGATCTGGGTGGCCAGCGCCGCCGCGGGCGAAGCCATGCCAAGGATGTCATGCGCGATCCGCTGCAAATCGCCCAGCCCGGTCTGCGGTCCCATCGCCACCGCATCCAGCCCCAGCGCATAGGCATTGCCATCCGCCTGCCAGTGCGTGTGCACCCCCAGCGACAGCGCGCCGACATAACGCCGGTCGTTTGGCGCCGGCACCGGGTTCACAAGGTTTGCCGGCGCGATCAGGTCGGCGCGCAGGCGGAACTCCAGCACGTCGCCCGGCGCGCCCGGCAATTCCCCGTTCCAGCCGCGCCCGCGCACCCAGCTGATCGCATAGGCCCCCGTGCGCCAGCGGTCCTTGCCGTCACCGATCGCATCGTTGGAAAACAGCCGGGCAAAGCCCAGCGTCTCATGGCCGTCCTGCGCCTGAACAGACGTGGCAACGGAAATCAAAGCGGCAAAAAGGACGGAGAAAGCCCGGTGCATCCTGTCGAATACCTGTCAAATCGGTGCCCCCCGGCAGGGCGGTTATAAGACGCACCGCCGCCCCGCCCAAGTCCCTTTGTGCCTGAACGCGCCAGCGTGGCGCGTCAGCCACATTTGGAATGGCCGCAATTCATGCAGGTCATGCAGCCCTCGACCATCGCAAGATCAAAGCTGCCGCAGGCCGGGCAGGCCTGCCCGCGCGGCGCGCCCACCGCCATCCGCCGCGCCTCGGGGTCGGATTTCAGCCCCAGCCCCTCGCCGTCGATGAACCCGATGGCGATCAGGTGCCGCTCGATCACCCCTCCGATCGCCGCCAGGATCGAGGGGATGTACTTCCCGTTCATCCACGCCCCGCCGCGCGGATCGAACACCGCCTTCAACTCCTCGACAACAAAGGACACATCCCCGCCGCGCCGGAACACCGCCGAGATCATCCGCGTCAGCGCGACGGTCCAGCTGAAATGCTCCATGTTCTTCGAGTTGATGAAGATCTCGAACGGCCGCCGCCGCCCGCCAACGATGATATCGTTGATCGTGATATAGATGGCATGGTTCGAATCCGGCCATTTCAGCTTGTAGGTCGCGCCCTCCAGCTCCTGCGGACGGTCCAGCGGCTCGGCGATGTAGATGACGTCGCCATGCGGCAACGCGGGCTCTTCCATGTCGCGGCCCGCCACGACCTCGACGGGCGCCCCGGACGTCTCCGACGCCCCCTCGCTGACACTCAGCACGCTGCCCGTCACAGCGTTCGGGCGATAGGTCGTGCAGCCCTTGCAGCCCGTCTCGTAGGCCATCATGTAGACGTCCTTGAACGCGTCGAAAGAGATGTCCTCGGGGCAGTTGATCGTCTTGGAAATGGACGAATCCACCCATTTCTGCGCCGCTGCCTGCATCCGCACATGGTCCTCGGGCGCCAGCGTCTGGGCGTTCACGAACCAGTCGGGCAGCGCCGCGTCGCCGAACCTGTCGCGCCACATCTGCACGGCATAATCCACCACCTCTTCCTCGGTGCGGCTGCCGTCCTTCTGCAAGACCTTGCGCGTATAGGCATAGGCGAACACGGGCTCGATCCCGGAACTGACGTTTCCGGCATAAAGGCTGATCGTCCCCGTCGGCGCGATTGACGTCAGAAGGGCGTTGCGGATGCCATGGTCCCGGATCGCCGCGCGCACGTCCTCGTCCATGTCCCGCATCGCGCCGCTCGCCAGAAACTTCTCGGCGTCGAACAAGGGAAAGGCCCCCTTCTCGCGCGCCAGATCCACGCTCGCCAGATAGGCCGACCGCGCGATGGCGTGCAGCCAGGCCTCGGTCTGCGCCGCCGCCGCCTCGGACCCATAGCGCAGCCCCAGCATCACAAGCGCATCGGCCAGCCCCGTCACCCCCAGCCCGATCCGCCGCTTGGCCGCCGCCTCGGCCGCCTGCTGCGGCAACGGAAAGCGCGAGGCGTCGACGACATTGTCCATCATCCGCACCGCCGTGCGCACCAGTTCGTCCAGCGCGTCCGCGTCCAGCCGCGCGCCCGCCTCGAACGGCGCCTCCACCAGCCGCGCCAGGTTGACCGACCCCAGAAGGCACGCGCCATAGGGCGGCAGGGGCTGCTCGCCGCAGGGGTTCGTCGCGCTGATCGTCTCGCAATAGGCAAGGTTGTTCATCGCGTTGATCCGGTCGATGAAGATCACGCCCGGCTCGGCATAATCATAGGTCGCCCGCATGATCCGGTTCCACAGGTCCCGCGCCTCGAGCGTGCGATAGACCTTGCCCTCGAACTCCAGGTCCCAGGACGCGTCGTCCTTGACCGCCTCCATGAAAGCGTCGCTGACCAGAACGCTGACGTTGAAGTTGCGCAGCCGCGCAGGGTCCGACTTGGCCGAGATGAACTCCTCGATATCGGGATGGTCGCAGCGCATGGTGGCCATCATCGCGCCCCGCCGCGATCCCGCCGACATGATCGTGCGGCACATCGCGTCCCAGACGTCCATGAAGGACAACGGCCCAGAGGCATCGGCGGCCACGCCCCGCACATCCGCGCCCTTGGGCCGGATGGTCGAGAAATCGTAGCCGATCCCGCCGCCCTGCTGCATGGTCAGCGCGGCCTCCTTCAGCATGTCAAAGATCCCGCCCATGCTGTCGGGGATCGTGCCCATCACGAAACAGTTGAACAGCGTCACCGACCGCGCCGTGCCCGCGCCCGCCGTGATCCGCCCGGCCGGCAGGTACCGGAAATCCTCCAGCGCGGCATAGAACCGCTCTTCCCAGGCCCCCGGGTCCGCCTCGGGCGCGGCCAGCGCGCGGGCGATCCGCCGCCAGCTGTCCTCGACGGTGGCGTCGATGGGCGTGCCGTCCGCCTCTTTCAGGCGGTATTTCATGTCCCAGATGGCCTCGGCGATGGGGGCGGCGAAACGGCTCATGGGCGGGCTCCTGGCGGGTGTGCGGCGGACGCTCGGGGGGCGTCATACAATAGTCCGCGATGCCCGTTCGCGCAACTGCTTGAAGCGTCCCGCCCGGCAGCTACGATATGCGGTGGGTGCATGGGGGATTCTGTGGACAAGTCCGGCTACGTCAACCTGTTGAAGCTCTGCGTCGGCGCAGAGGCGGTCGAGGATCTCGCCGCCTGGCAGCGCCAGCGCGCGCCGCACCTGCCCGGCGGCCTGCCGCGCCACGTCACCCGCATGTGGCCCAAGCGCGCCGGGGAAATCCTTTCGGGCGGCTCGCTCTACTGGGTGTTCAAGGGCGTGGTGCTCGCCCGCCAGCGCGTCATCAGGCTCGACGAGGTGCCGGGCGAGGACGGCATCACCCGGTGCGGCATCGTGCTCGACCCGGCGCTGATCCGCACCGAAGCCATGCCGCGACGCCCGTTCCAGGGCTGGCGCTACCTGTCCGCCGGCGACGCCCCGCGCGACCTGCCCCCCCGCCGCTCGGGCGACGACAGCCTGCCGCCCGCGCTCCAGGCCGCGCTGGCCGACATCGGCGTGCGTTGAGGGCCAGACCACCGCTCCCCGCTTCTTCTGTTCCGAAATACTCTCGGGGGTGAATGCGCCGCAGGCGCAGGGGGGGCAGACAGCCCCCCGGGCCGCAGGCCGCGCGCCACAGGCGCGCTCCCGCCTCAGTCCGTCGCTTCCGTCACGCCCAGCCGTGCCGTCAGCGCGCGCAGCGTCGCGCGCGCCGCGTCGTCCCAGTCGGCCATTCGCGCGCGGAACAGCGTCGCCTGGCTCTGGTGCACCAGCCCGTCTGACAGGATCTTCAGGTGGTTGGCGCGCAGCGTCTCGCCGGTCGAGGTGATGTCGGCCACCGCCTCGGCGGTCTCGTTCTTGACCGTGCCCTCGGTCGCGCCCTGGCTGTCCACCAGCCGGTAGTCCGCCACCCCGTGATCGCGCAGGAACTCGCGCACCAGCCGGTGGTACTTGGTCGCGATCCGCAGCCGGTGTCCGTGCGCCGCCCGGAACGCCGCCGCCGCCGCGTCGAGATCGTCCAGCGTGTCCACGTCGATCCAGCAGCGCGGCACCGCGATCACCAGATCGGCATGGCCGAAGCCCAGCCGCTCCACCTCGGCCACCCGCCGGTCCCAGCCCGCCAGTGTCTCGCGCACAAGGTCGCTGCCGGTCACGCCCAGGTGAATGCGCCCGGCGCCAAGCTCACGCGGGATCTCGCCCGCCGACAGCAGCACCAGTTCCAGACCCTCGGCGCCCTCGACCCGCGCGGCGTATTCCCGCTCCGACCCGCTGCGCGACAGCCGCACACCGCGCGCCCCGAACCAGTCGAAGGTCTTTTCCATCAGCCGGCCCTTGGACGGCACGCCCAGCTTCAGCGTCATGCCGTGCCCCCCAGTTCCGCCGTCAGCGCCGGGCGGATCACGCCGCCCACGGCAGGGATCGCGCGCCCGCCGCCCAGCACCCGCGTCAGCGCGTCATAGCGCCCGCCAGTGGCCACCGGCGGCAGGTCGGGCCGCCCCGGCGCGAAAAAGCCGAACACGAACCCATCGTAGTATTCCAGCGCCGTGCGCCCGTAGCTCGCCTCGAAATCAAGCGCGTTCACATCCACGCCGCGCGCCGCCAGCGCGTCGATCCGCGCCGCCATCCGCTCCACCGCCGGGCGGATCGCCGGCAGGTCCACCGCCAGGTCGCGCAGATGCTCCAGCGCGTTCGGCGCCGTCTCTTCTATCGCCAGCAGATCGTCCAGAAGCGCCCGCTCGCGCGCCGAAATCGGCGGCTCGGCGGCATCGGCGGCCAGCGCGGCCACCCGCCGGGCGATCTCGTCCGGTCCGCGCAGCCCGATCACCGGCCCCGCCCCCGCCATGACGTCCTCGCCCGCCGCCACGCGCGCCAGAAGCGCCGCGCGCGCCTCGGGCACGGGCGTGCGCCCGCAGAACCGGTCCAGAAGCGCGCGGAACCGGCGCGGCCGCCAGACATGGCGCAGCAGCGCCGCCTTGCGCGCCGCGCTCGTCCCCAGCCCGCTCACCGCGGCCGTCAGAAGCCCCGTGTCGCCCGTGGCCGCCCGCAACCCCAGCGGCGCCAGCGTCTCGGCGATCAGCGCAAAGACCTCGGCCTCCGCCGCCGCCGGGTCGCCCCCGTCGAACAGCTCGAACCCCACCTGCGCGTATTCGTTGGGCCGGTCGCTTCCCGCCTCCTGCATCCGGAACACCGTGCCCGCATAGGCATAGCGCGCGGGCTCGGCCCCGTTCGCCATGTGCATCTGCACCACCGGCACCGTGAAATCGGGACGCAGCATCAACTCGCCCGCCACCGGGTCGCGCGTGACATAGGCCCGCCCGCGGATGTCCTCGCCATACAGGTCCAGAAGCGTTTCCGCCGGCAGAAGCATCGGCGCGTCCACGGCCACCGCACCCGCGGCCTCGAACCGGGCCAGCAGGCGCGCCGCCTCGGCCGCCAGCAATCGGTCGGGGGCCAGCGCCATGGGCTCAGCCGTCCCGCGCCAGCTTGGTCTTGACGTAGCCCAGCAGATCGGCCCGCGGCACATCCTCCTGCGCCGGCTGCGCCTTCCATTCCTCGTTCGAGGTGATCTCGGCCGCCAGCCGTGCCCCCAGCACAAGGTCCTTCACCGTGACGACGCCGCGCGCCTTCTCGTCCGAGCCCTCGATGATCGCCAGCGGGCTGCCGCGCCGGTCCGCGTATTTCAGCTGGTTGCCGAAATTCTTGGGGTTGCCAAGGTAGACCTCGGCGCGGATGCCCGCCGCACGCAACTCCGCCGCGATGGCCTGGTAGTCGGCCATCCGGTCGCGGTCCATCACCGTCACCAGCACCGGCCCCATGGTGTCCGCCTGCCCGCGCCCCTTGGCGCGCAGCGCGGCCAGAAGCCGGTCCACCCCGATCGACACGCCCGTCGCCGGCACCGCCTGCCCGGTGAACCGCTTGACCAGATCGTCATAGCGCCCCCCGCCCGCCACGCTGCCGAACTGGCGCGGGCGGCCCTTCTCGTCGAGGATCTCGAAGGTCAGTTCGGCCTCGTAGACCGGCCCGGTGTAATAGCCGAGACCCCGGACGACGGACGGGTCGATGATAACCCGGTCCGGCCCATACCCCTGCGCCTCCAGAAGCGCGGCGATCTCTTCCAGTTCGTCCACGCCCTCGGCACCCATGGCCGATCCCGCCACCAGTTCGCGCAGCCGCGCCACCGTCGCCGGGCCATCGTCGCGGCGGGCGTCCATGAACCCCATCACCACGTCCGCCTGCGCGTCCGACAGCCCCGCACCTTGGGTGAAATCCCCGCTCTCGTCCTTGCGCCCCGCGCCCAGCAGCGCCCGCACGCCCTCGACACCCAGCCGGTCCAGCTTGTCGATGGCGCGCAGCACGATCCCGCGCGCCTCCTCGAATTTCGACGGATCGGCGGGGTCCAGCACGCCCGCCACCTCCATCACCCCGTTCAGCACCTTGCGGTTGTTGACCCGGATCACGTAGTCCCCGCGCGGAATGCCCACCGCCTCCAGCGCCTCGGACAGCATCGCGCAGATCTCGGCATCGGCGGCCACGCTGGCCGCGCCCACGGTATCGGCGTCGCACTGGTAGAACTGGCGGAACCGCCCCGGCCCCGGCTTCTCGTTACGCCAGACGGGCCCCATGGCATAGCGGCGATAGGGCGTCGGCAGGTCGGCCCGGTGCTGGGCATAGACCCGCGCCAGCGGTGCGGTCAGGTCATAGCGCAGCGCCACCCAGCCGCCGTCCTCCTCCTCCTGCCAGGCGAATACCCCGGCGTTCGGACGGTCCACGTCGGGCAGGTACTTGCCCAGCGCATCCAGCGTTTCCACCGCCGAACTTTCCAGCGGATCGAAGCCGTGCCGGTGATACACTTCGGCGATCCGGTCCAGCATCGCCTTGCGTTCGGCGACATCCGCACCGAAATAGTCCCGAAAGCCCTTCGGCGGTTCGGCCTTGGGCCGCGGCTGCTTTTTCACTTTGGCCATTGCCTTGTCCCCGGGGGAATGCGTCGCGGCGGGGCATAGCCGAAGGGTGCGACAGGGGCAAGAAGGCCGCCATGACCGAAGACCGCATCATCCTGCTCGAAACCCGCGTCGCGGACCTGCTCCGCACGACAGAGGACCTCTCCGACATCGTCGCCGCCCAATCGCGCGAGATCGACCGCCTGACCCGCCGCGTCGAGATGCTCATGCAGCGCGAGGCAGAGCGCGAGGCCGACGGCGGCGCCCTGCCTCTGGCAGACCGCCCGCCCCCGCACTGGTAGGCTCCCCGGCTTCTTCTGTTCAGAAATACTCCCGCCGGAGGCCCGCGCCGAGGGGGCTCGATGCCCCCGAGGCGCGTCCCCCTCACAAGGGCAGCGCCGTGCTCGCCTTGATCTCCTTCAGCACAAAGGCCGACTGGACAGAGCGCACCAGCGGGCTGCGCAGCAGGTGGCGCGACATGAATGCCTCGTAGGCCTCCACATCGGCCACCCGGATCTTCAGCACGTAATCCGCCTCGCCCGACACCGCATGGCATTCCAGGATCTCGGGATGCCGCCGCACCAGCGCGACAAAGCCGTCCACCGACGCCTCGGAATGGTCGGCCAGCGACACGCTGGCCAGCACCGCCAGCTTGGCGCCCGCCCTGGCGGGGTCGAGGATCGCCACCCGTCCCCGGATCAGCCCCACCGCCTCGAACTCCTGCAACTTGCGCCAGACGGTGCTCTGCGCCATGCCCGCACGTTCGGCCAGCGCCGCCAGCGGCTGCGACGAGTCGCGCTGGATTTCCCGCAAGAGCGCCCGTTCGGGATCAGAAAATTCCATGAACCCCAGCATCATGAAATTCGTTCCCAAAATCAATCGCCAAGGCGCCGCGATTGACCGGATTGTTCCACCGCCGTCTGTCATGCTGCGCAAAACCGACAGGAGATGCGCCATGGCCTATGCCTCGAAACTGCCCGGCCCCGACGGCCGCTATGCCTATTCCGCGCAGGAAGACGCCACATGGGGCGCGCTCTTCGACCGGCAGATGCGCACGCTTCCGGGCCGCGTCGCGCCCGCCTACCTCGACGGCATCGCGAAACTCGGCCTGACCCGCGACCGCGTCCCCCAGATCGCCGAAATCGATGCCCGCCTCAAAGCGCTGACCGGCGCGGGCGTCGAGGGCGTGCCCGCCATCATCCCGCCATCGCAGTTCTTCGACCTCCTGTCGCGCCGCCGCTTTCCCGTCGCCACCTTCCTGCGCCGCCCCGAAGACATGGACTACATCGAGGAACCCGACATCTTTCACGAGGTCTTCGGCCACTGCCCGCTTCTGATCGACCCTGCCTATGCCGATTTCATCGAACGCTTCGGCAAGATCGCCGTGACGCTGGGCAAACCCTGTTCATGGCGGCTGTTCCGGCTGTTCTGGTTCACGGTGGAATTCGGCATGATCCGCACGCCCGGGGGCCTGCGCGCCTATGGCGCCGGCATCGTGTCCTCTCCGTCGGAAACCGCGCACGCCACCAGCGGCGCGGCCACGATGCTGGACTTCGACCTCATGACCGTCTTCCGCACGCCCTACCGGATCGACATCGTCCAGCCGGTCTATTTCGTGATCGACAGCTTCGACCAGCTTGCCGCCGCGCTCGACGCCGACATCGCCGGGATGATCGATACCGCCAAGCGGATGGGCGACCTGCCGCCCCGCTTCGACCAGGCCGCGTGACCCGTCAGCGTTCCGCCGTCACCAGCGCGCCGTCATGAAGCAGAAGCTCCATCCAGCGCCCGTCCGGCCCGAACCCGTCATAGACCGTCAGGAAGGCCGTCTCGCGCGTCAGCGCCCGCCCCGACCAGCCCGAACAGGACGCGCCTTCGGGCGCGCCGCAGACATCGGCCTTCAACGCCTCGTACAGGCGGTCGGTCTCTGACAGCGGCGTCTCGTTCAGCGGATTGTAGCGTGCCGCCTCGTGCCCCGCGACCGTACCGAAGCTTGCCATTGTCGCGGTGAACCGCCGCGCGCAGCCATCCGCGAACCCGGTCACGTAATAGCTGTGCGCCGCCATCGTCCCCGGCGCGCTGTCGTACAGGCGATAGCCCGCCGCGCTTTCGTCGGCCAGCTGCGCCCGGCTGGCCGGGTCGATCCCGCAGACGGTCGCCACATCGCCAAAGGCCATCGGCGCCGCGGCGGCCTGAGGCGTATAGGCGCCCAGTTGCACCTCGGGCGCGCGCGGGTCTTCGCCAACCAGCGTCACGCTGACGGCAGCCACGATCTCGGCGGGCCGCGCCTCGGCGTCGGGGGGCACCTCGGCCCCGCCGAAAAGTCCGCCGAAATAACTCGGTCTCGTCGACCGGACATAAACCGTGCCGTCCGCCCCGTCGGTGGTGATCTCGGTCGTCGCGCGGCTGACATTGCCGCCGTCAAGAACCGAACAGGCCCCCAGCGGCAGGATCAGCGCGGCCAGCCCCGCATACAATGCCCGTTGGTTCATCCTACACGTCCTCCACTGTCACGACGCCATCCAGCGACTTGATCGCGCCCTTGATCTGAGGGTTCACCGGGAACCCGTCGCCCAGCGCCACCTCGACCTCTCCGGGCAGGTCCGGCGCCATCAGGCACAGGTGCACCGGCCCGCGCGTTCGGATCTTGGCCTCCTGCGCCGCCCGCTCCAGCAGTTGCGCGACCGCCTGCACCGCAGCGGCCTCGTCCACGAAAACCCGCAGCCCCATCGCGCCCGCATCCGCCGCTACCCCGTCGATCGCCGCGACGGACCGCGCCAGCAGCTTCAACTGGTCCGATTCCATCGTCACCTCGACGGTCAGCACCACGTTCGACCCCGGCTCCAGCAGGTCGCGCGCCGCCTCCAGCGTGTCCGAGAACACCGTCACTTCGTACAGCCCCGTGGGATCGGACAGCTGCACAAAGGCGAACCGGTTGCCGCGCGCCGACTTGCGCTCCTGCCGTGCCGACACCGCGCCCGCCAGCTTGGCCACCAGCGGCCCGGCCTCGGCCCGCTTGGCCGCGTCGGCCAGCGTCATCACGCCCTTGCGCTTCAGGGGGCCCATGTAGTCGTCCAGCGGATGGCCCGACAGGTAGAACCCGATGGCCACATGTTCCTCGGACAGGCGTTCGTTGGGCAGCCAGTCGTCGGCGGGCGACAGGCGCGGCTCCGGCAGGTCCTCGCCCGCCTCGCCGAACAGCGACACCTGCGAAGACGCCTTCTGTTCATGCACCGCCGCCGAATAGGCCACCAGCGGATCCAGGCTCTCGAACACCCGCCGACGGTTGCCGTCCAGCTGGTCGAAGGCCCCCGCCCGCGCCAGCATCTCCAGCGGCCGCTTGCCCACCCGCTTCAGGTCCACCCGGCGCGCAACATCGTAGAGCGTGGCAAAGGGCTTGTCGCCGCGCGCCTCGACGATCATGCGCATCGCCTCGACGCCCACGTTCTTCAGCGCGCCAAGACCATAGACCACCCGCCCCCCATCCACGCCGAACGTCGCCTGAGATCGGTTGACGCAGGGCGGCACGATCTCGATCCCCAGCCCGCGCCGCACCTCTTCGGCATAGACGGCCAGCTTGTCGGTCAGGTGGATATCGCAGTTCATCACCCCGGCCATGAACTCGACCGGATGGTTCGCCTTCAGCCAGGCCGTCTGGTAGCTGACGACCGCGTAGGCGGCGGCGTGCGACTTGTTGAAGCCGTAGTTGGCGAACTTGTCGAGAAGGTTCCAGACCTCCATCGCCTTGTCGGCATCGACCCCGTTCTTCGCTGCGCCCTCAAGAAACTTTGGCCGCTCGGCGTCCATTGCCGCCTGAATCTTCTTGCCCATCGCGCGCCGCAACAGGTCGGCGCCGCCCAGACTGTAGCCCGCCATCTCCTGCGCGATCTGCATCACCTGTTCCTGGTAGACGATGATGCCCTGCGTCTCGTCCAGGATATGGTCGATCGAGGGGTGAATGCCCTCGCGCTCGCGCAGCCCGTTCTTGACCTCGCAATACTTGGGGATGTTTTCCATCGGGCCCGGACGGTACAGCGCCACCAGCGCCACGATGTCCTCGATGCAGGTGGGCTTCATGCGCCGCAGTGCATCCATCATGCCCGAGCTTTCCACCTGGAACACCGCCACCGTCTTGGCGTCGGCATAAAGGCGATAGGCCTTCTCGTCCTCCAGCGGGATCTGCCCGATGTCGTCCTCGGCCCCCGGCGCGGGCACATAGATCTCGGCCCCGTCCGCCGCGACGTGCAGGTGCCGCCCCTGACCCACGATCAGGTTCAGCGCGTTCTGGATCACCGTCAGCGTCTTCAGGCCAAGGAAGTCGAACTTCACCAGCCCCGCCTGCTCGACCCATTTCATGTTGAACTGGGTCGCGGGCATGTCCGACCGCGGATCCTGGTAAAGCGGCACAAGCTCGTCCAGCGGCCGGTCGCCGATCACCACGCCGGCTGCATGGGTAGAGGCATTGCGCAACAGCCCCTCGACCTGCTGGCCATAGGTCAGCAGCCGGTCCACCACCTCTTCGGCCTGGGCGGCCTCGCGCAGGCGCGGCTCGTCGGCCAGCGCCTTCTCGATCGACACGGGCTTCACGCCCTCGACCGGGATCATCTTGGACAGCCGGTCCACCTGCCCGTAGGGCATCTGCAAGACCCGCCCCACGTCGCGCACCGCCGCCTTGGACAGAAGCGCACCGAAGGTGATGATCTGCGCCACCCGGTCGCGGCCGTATTTCTCCTGCACGTAACCGATCACCTCTTCGCGCCGGTCCATGCAGAAATCGATGTCGAAGTCGGGCATCGACACCCGCTCGGGGTTCAGGAACCGCTCGAACAGCAGCGAATAGCGCAACGGGTCAAGGTCCGTGATCGTCAGCGCATAGGCCACAAGGCTGCCCGCCCCCGATCCGCGTCCGGGACCCACCGGAATGTCGCGCGCCTTGGCCCACTTGATGAAATCGGCCACGATCAGGAAATAGCCGGGAAAGCCCATCCCCTCGATGATGCCCAGCTCGAACTCCAGCCGTGCCTCGTACTCGGCCACCGGCGCCGCGGGCTCGATCACCGCCAGCCGCTCTGCCAGCCCGGCCTTGGACTGCCGGCGCAGCTCGTCCACCTCGTCATCGGCGAACCGCGGCAGGATCGGGTCATGCCGTTCGGCCTTGATGGCACAGCGCCGCGCGATCTCGACGGTGTTCTCCACCGCCTCGGGCAGGTCCGCAAAGAGCGCCGCCATCTCGGCGGGCGACTTGAACCAGTGCTCGGGCGTCAGCCGCCGACGCGGGGCAGACTGGTCCACATAGGCACCCTCGCGGATGCAGATCAGCGCGTCATGCGCCTCGAACATCGCGGACTTCGGGAAATAGACGTCGTTGGTCGCCACCAGCGGCAGGTCCATGGCATAGGCCATCTCCACATGCCCGCGCTCGGTCGCGCGCTCGGCCGCGCCGGGCTGGCCGTCGGCGCCCCGGTGCCGCTGCAATTCCACATACAGCCGGTCGCCGTAAATCCCGGCCAGCCGCCGCATCAGCGCCTCGGCCTTGCCCGCCTGCCCGGCCTGCAACAGCCGCCCCACCGGCCCGTCCGGCCCGCCCGTCAGGCAGATCAGCCCGTCGCCATGCGCCGCAAGCTCGTCCACCGTCACCTGCGGCAACTGCCCCCCCTTGCCGAGGTAGAGGCACGAGTTCAGCTTCAGAAGGTTGCGATACCCTGCCTCGTCCTGCGCAAGCAGGACCACGGGCGCCGGATCGCGCGGCTTCTCGCCCGGCGCGGACAGATCATATGCCACGTCCAGCTGGCAGCCGACGATGGGCTGCACGCCCGCGCCCGCCGCCACCTCGGAAAACTCCAGCGCGGCGAACATGTTGTTGGTGTCGGTCACCGCAACGGCGGGCATCCCCGCCGCCTCGCACAGGCCCGGCAACGCCTTGACGCGCACCGCCCCCTCCAGAAGCGAGTACTCTGTGTGCACGCGAAGATGGATGAATCTGGGGCTGGCCGACATGGCCGCAGCCTACGCGCCTTCGTCCCGCCGGGGAACAGCAAATTCACCACACCTTGCGTCGAAACGGCCAAGCCCTACTGGAAATTGTGTATTTTCCCACCAGCGTCCGATCCCCCGTCGTCCACGGACGCGGCGTCCGGCAGGCGCGCCTCCGCCCTGCGACTTCTTTGTGAAAATACTCATGCGAAGCGGTTTCCTCCGGCGCGGCACCGGACGGATGCGACCCGCCCTTCACCGGCCTTGCCCCGCGATATCCGCCGCGCCATCCCGGTGCCACGCCCGGCGCAACCGGCGCCCATCCGGGAAAGCCCCACGCCATGACCTCAGACCTGACCCTGACACCCGAGGGCGCGGACTGCCGCTACTCCGCCATCGTCACCCGCGCCACGGCCCAAGGCTGCGCCAGCCATGCCGCGATGGGATTTCACGACGGCCGGGGCGCCGCTGCCGCCCAACTGGAAGAACTGGCCGCATCGCTCGATACCGCCGGGCCGAACTTACCGGCCAAAGCGCCTGATTTCCGGGCACCTGCCCGGAAACACTCCGTTTGCGACGCAGTAGGGGCTTGAAAACCAGCGCGCGCCCCGCAATCCTGACACCCGGTCGACAGGGAAACGGGGCCGCCTTCTACGCCGCATCGAAGGCAGGACGACCACCCCGACACGGGTAACGCGGCGGGCTGACGCACATGGGCATCCGGTTTCTTCTGAACGGGGAACCGCAGGACGTGACGGCACCGCCGACCGTCACGCTTCTGGACTGGCTGCGCGAGACGCGCGGCCTGACCGGCACCAAGGAAGGCTGCAACGAGGGCGACTGCGGCGCCTGCACCGTCATGGTGACCGACGCGCAAGGCGCGCGGGCGCTCAACGCCTGCATTCTCTTCCTGCCACAGCTTGACGGCAAGGCCGTCCGCACGGTCGAGGGGATCGCCGCGCCCGACGGCGCGCTGCATCCCGTCCAGCAGGCCATGGTGGATCACCACGGCAGCCAGTGCGGCTTCTGCACGCCCGGTTTCATCGTCTCGATGGCCACCGCGCATCTGAACGGGCGCACCGACCACGACGACCAGCTTGCCGGCAACCTCTGCCGCTGCACCGGCTACGCCCCCATCGTCCGCGCGGCCGAGACCGCCGCGTCCGCGCCCGTGCCCGACTGGCTGCGCGACACGGCCCCCGATGCGGGCGACCCGCCCGGTGTCCACCGCTTCACCCGCGCCGACGACCTTGCCGAATGGTATGCCGCAAACCCCGCCGCAACGCTGGTCGCGGGCGCCACCGACGTGGGCCTCTGGGTGACCAAGGGCCTGCGCGACCTCGCCCCCGTCGCCTTCATCTCCGGCGTCGAGGACCTGCGCGGCGTCAACATCACCGACACCCGCGTCCTGATCGGCGCCACGACTCCCATGACAGAGGTGATGGAGGCGCTCGCCCCCCTGCACCCCGATTACGCCGAGATGATCCGCCGCTATGGCTCGGTCCAGGTGCGCAACGCCGCCACCATCGGCGGCAACATCGCCAACGGCTCGCCCATCGGGGACAACCCGCCTGCGCTGATCGCGCTGGGCGCCACCCTGCACCTGCGTCAGGGCGACGATTTCCGCGAACTGCCGCTGGAAGACTTCTTTCTCGACTACGGGCGACAGGACCGCCGCCCCGGCGAATTCGTCGAAGGCATCAGCTTTGCCCGCCAGCCCGACCGCCTGCGCTGCTTCAAGCTGTCCAAGCGCTTTGACCAGGACATTTCCGCCGTCTGCGGCGCCTTCAACATCACCGTCGAGGGCGGCCGCGTCACCGCCGCGCGCATCGCCTTCGGCGGCATGGCCGGCACGCCGAAACGCGCCGGCGCCGTCGAGGCCGCGATCACCGGCCAGCCCTGGGAGATCGAGACGATCGACGCCGCATGGGACGCGTGGGAGACCGATTTCCAGCCGCTCAGCGACATGCGCGCCTCGGCCGCCTACCGGCTCGAGGCCGCGCGCAACATGCTGACCCGCTGCTTCCTCGAAGACATGGGCGCCGACACCCGCGTCCTGAAGGTGGCGCCATGAGCGTCGCCAGACCCCTTCCCCACGACGCCGCCACGCTGCATGTCACGGGCCGCGCCCGCTATGTCGATGACATCCCCGCGCCCATGGGCACCCTGTCGCTGGCCTTCGGGCTGTCGGACACCGCCCACGGCCGCATCGTGCAACTGGATCTGGACGCCGTGCGCGCCGCCCCCGGCGTGGTCGACGTCTTCACCGCCGCCGATCTGCCGCACACCAACGACGTCTCGCCCGCCGCCCATGACGAACCGCTTCTGGCGGACGGCACGGTACATTACGCGGGCCAGCCGATCTTCTGCGTGGTGGCCGACAGCCACCTGGCCGCCCGCCGCGCCGCCCGCCGCGCCGTCACCGTCATCGAACCCCTGCCCGCGATCCTGTCCATCGAGGACGCGCTGGCCGCCGACAGCCGGTTCGAGGACGGCCCCCTGACCTGGACAAAGGGCGACGTCGACGCCGCCCTCTCGCACGCCCCCCGCGTCCTGCAAGGCCGGATAGAGATGGGCGGGCAGGAACATTTCTACCTCGAAGGGCAGGCCGCCTTTGCCCTGCCGCAGGAAAACGGCGACATGCTGGTCCACGCCTCGTCCCAGCACCCGACCGAGATCCAGCACAAGGTGGCCGAGGCACTGGGCCTGCCCATGCACGGCGTCCGGGTCGAGGTGCGGCGCATGGGCGGCGGCTTTGGCGGCAAGGAAAGCCAGGGCAACGCGCTGGCCGTCGCCTGCGCCATCGCCGCGATGCGCACCGGGCGGCCCTGCCGGATGCGCTATGACCGCGACGACGACATGACCATCACCGGCAAGCGGCACGATTTCCGCATCGACTACCGCGTCGGATATGACGACGCCGGGCGCATGATGGCGGTGGACTTCACCCAGTACACCCGCTGCGGCTGGGCGCAGGACCTGTCGCTGGCCATCGCCGACCGCGCCATGCTGCACGCCGACAGTTCGTATCACCTGACCGACGCGCGCATCACCAGCCACCGGCTGAAGACGAACACCCAGTCCGCCACCGCCTATCGCGGCTTCGGCGGGCCGCAGGGGATGCTGGCGATGGAACGGGTGGTCGACCAGATCGCCCATGCGCTGGGCCGCGACCCGCTGGACGTGCGGCGCGCCAATTTCTACGCGGCAGAGGGCGCGCCGGGCTTTCCCCAGACCACGCCCTATCACATGCCGGTCGAGGATTTCGTGCTCGACCGGATCGTCGACGAACTGGCCGAGACCTCCGGCTACCACGCCCGCCGCGCCGCCATCGCCGACTGGAACGCGACGAACCCGCTTCTCAAGAAGGGGATCGCGCTGACGCCGGTGAAATTCGGCATCTCCTTCACGCTGACCCACCTGAACCAGGCCGGCGCGCTGGTGCATGTCTATCAGGACGGCTCCATCGCGATGAACCACGGCGGCACGGAAATGGGCCAGGGCCTGTTCCAGAAGGTCGCGCAGGTGGCCGCCACCCGCTTCGGCGTGCCCGTGGAAACGGTGCGCATCACCGCCACCGACACCGCCAAGGTGCCCAACACGTCGGCCACCGCGGCTTCGTCGGGGTCCGACCTGAACGGCATGGCGGTCAAGGCCGCCTGCGACACCATCCGCGACCGCATGGCCGCGCATCTTGCGTCCGAACATCAGGCCGACCCCGCCACCGTCCGTTTCGCCGACGGCATGGTGCATGTGGGCGGCGAAAGCCTGACATTCGCCGAAGCCGCCTGGCGCTGCTACACCGCCCGCGTCAGCCTGTCCGCCACCGGCTTCTACAAGACGCCGGGGATCGAATGGGACCGCATCCGCGGCACCGGGCGCCCGTTCTTCTACTTCGCCTATGGCGCCGCCGTGACAGAGGTGGTGATCGACACGCTGTCGGGCGAGAACCGTATCCTGCGCACCGACATCCTGCACGACGCGGGCGCCTCGCTGAACCCGGCGCTCGATATCGGTCAGGTCGAGGGCGGCTACGTGCAGGGCGCGGGCTGGCTGACGACAGAGGAACTGGTGTGGGACGACAAGGGCCGCCTGCGCACGCACGCGCCCTCCACCTACAAGATCCCCGCCTGTTCCGACCGGCCCCCGGTCTTCAACGTCGCGCTCTGGTCGCAGGGGCACAACCGCGCGGACACCATCTATCGCTCCAAGGCCGTTGGAGAGCCGCCCTTCATGCTGGGCATCTCGGCCTTCCTTGCGCTGTCGGACGCCATCGCCGCCTGCGGCCCATCCTATCCCGCGCTCGACGCCCCCGCCACGCCGGAACGCGTGCTGATGTCTGTCATTCGCCAGAGGGACGCAGGGGGATGAGCGTCGATCTGGCCGACCTGCAAAAGGCCGTCGCCCGCCACGGCAGCGTCGCCCGCGTCGTGGTGGCCGATGTGCGCGGCTCCGCCCCGCGAGAGCCGGGCGCGGCGATGCTCGTATGGGCCGCTGGCCAGTCCGGCACCATCGGCGGCGGCGCGCTGGAGTATCAGGCCGCCGCCGACGCCCGCCGCGCGCTGGCGACCGGCGCCACCACCGTCACCCGCCACCCCCTTGGCCCTGCGCTGGGGCAGTGCTGCGGCGGCGCCGTCACGCTGGTGACAGAGGTGCTGGACGCCGCCGCGCTTTCCACCCTCGACGGCCCCGTCTGGATGCGCCGGGTGCAGGGCACGGGCGACGTGCCCCTGCCGCTCCGCCGCGCGGCCGCCACCGCCCGCAACGCCGGGCTGCCCGCCGCCGTCCGCCTGCTCTCGGGCTGGCTGATCGAGCCTGTGGCCAGTCCCCGCCGCCCGGTCTGGATCTACGGCGCCGGCCATGTGGGCGCCGCCATCGCCGGCGTGCTGTCCCCCCTGCCCGATTTCGACGTCACGCTGATCGACACCGACCGCCGACGTTTTGCCGACGTGATGCCGACGCGATGCAGCACCCTGATTTCGGCCAATCCCGCAGACGCCGTGGGGTATGCCCCGGACAACGCCGAGCACCTGATCCTCACCTATTCCCACGCCTTCGACCTCGAGATCTGCCACCGCATCCTGCAACGCGGCTTCGCCTTCGCGGGCCTTATCGGGTCCGACACCAAATGGGCCCGCTTCCGCAGCCGCCTGCGGGATCTGGGCCACAGCGACGCCCAGATTTCGCGCATTCGCTGCCCGATCGGGCAGAAATCGCTGGGCAAACACCCGCAAGCCATTGCGATTGGCGTCGCGACCGACCTACTGTCGCCCGCAGTGCGTGCGTTTGGGGTAGAGGTGATGGGGTGACGACGCCCGACCTGCTGACGATCGAGGGCCTGACCAAGGCCTATCCCGGCGTGATCGCCAACCAGGACGTGTCCTTCACGATCCGCCCCGGCGAAGTCCATGCCCTGCTTGGAGAAAACGGCGCCGGCAAGTCCACGCTGGTCAAGATGGTCTATGGCCTCGTGCGCCCCGACAGCGGCCGGATGACGCTGCGCGGCACCCCCTACGAGCCCGCCTCGCCCCATGCCGCCCGCGCCTCGGGCGTGGCGATGGTGTTTCAGCACTTCTCGCTTTTCGACGCCCTCGACGTGGCCGAGAACGTTGCGCTCGGCATGGAAAACCCGCCGCCCCGCCGCACGCTGGCCAGCCGCATCCGCGAGGTATCAGAGACCTACGGCCTGCCGCTCGACCCTGCGCGGCTGGTGGGCGACCTGTCCGCCGGCGAACGCCAGCGGGTCGAGATCATCCGCTGCCTGCTGCAGGACCCCAAGCTTCTCATCATGGACGAACCCACCAGCGTCCTGACCCCGCAAGAGGTTGAAATCCTTTTCGAAACCCTGCGCAAGCTGTCGGCCGAGGGCACCGCGATCCTTTACATCAGCCACAAGCTGGAAGAGATCCGCGCGCTTTGCGACCGCGCCACGATCCTGCGGCTGGGCAAGGTGGTGGCAAGCTGCACGCCGCGAGATAAGTCCGCGCGCGACCTTGCCGAATTGATGGTCGGCCAGACCCTCAGCGCGCCGACCCGCGAAAAGGGGGCCGAGGGCGAGGTGGTGCTGGACATCGCCGCACTGTCCGTCGCCTCGCCCAACCCGTTCGGGACATCGCTGAAGAACGTCACGCTTCAGGTCCGCGAGGGCGAAGTCGTTGGAATCGGCGGCGTCGCCGGCAACGGGCAGGACGAGCTTCTTGCCGCCCTTTCGGGTGAAACCCACGCACCGCGCGAGGCGGTCAAGCTGCGCGGCCAGCCCATCGGCCATCTCGGCCCCAACGCCCGCCGCCGCCTTGGCCTGCTGGCCGCGCCCGAGGAACGACTGGGTCATGCAGCCGCCCCGGACATGAGCCTGACGGAAAACGCCCTGCTCACCGGTGCGATCCGCGAGGATCTGGTCAGCGGCGGCTTCCTGAAATGGCCTGCGGCCCAAGGATTCGCCGAAAGGATCATCGCCCGCTTCGACGTCCGCACCCCCGGCCCGGGTCAGGCCGCGCGCGCGCTGTCCGGCGGCAACCTGCAGAAGTTCGTCATCGGGCGGGAAATCCTGCAACGCCCCGACGTGCTGGTGGTGAACCAGCCCACATGGGGCGTCGATGCCGCCGCCGCCGCCGCGATCCGCCAGGCGCTGCTGGACCTTGCCGCCAATGGCGCGGCGGTCATCGTCATCAGCCAGGATCTCGACGAGCTGATGGAGATCTGCGACCGCTTTGCCGCCCTGAACGAGGGCCGCCTGACCGCCACGCGCCCGGCCGCCGGGCTGACCGTGGACCAGATCGGCCTGATGATGGGCGGCGCCCATGACATGGAGGTCGCGCATGTGGCCGAATGATCGCCACGGGGCAACGCCATGATCCGGCTGGAGAAACGCCCCAACCCCTCGCGCGCGTGGTCGCTGTCCACGCCGCTGATGGCCGTGGTGCTGACGATGATCGCAGGCGCGATCCTGTTCGCCATGCTGGGCAAGGACCCGCTGGCCGCGATCCGCACGATCTTCTGGGACCCGCTTTTCGGCGCCTTCGCCAGCTACACCCGCGCGCAACTTCTCATAAAGGCCGGGCCGCTGATCCTGATCGCCGTGGGCCTTTCGCTGGGCTTCAAGGCAGGTCTGTGGAACATCGGCGCGGAAGGCCAGTACATCATGGGCGCCATCTTTGGCGCCGCGGTCGGGTTGGCGTTTTACCCGGCAGAGGGCTGGTACATTTTTCCGCTGATGGTGCTGGCGGGTGCCTTCGGCGGCTGGATCTGGGCCATGATCCCCGCGGTCCTGCGCGTGCGCTTCGGCACAAATGAAATCCTCGTGTCGCTGATGCTGGTCTACGTGGCCGAGGCGATCCTTGCCAAGATGGCCACCGGCCCGCTGCGCAACCCAGAGGGGATGGGCTTTCCCGGGTCGCGCAACCTGTCGCAATACCCCGCGGCATCCAACCCCGAGCTGTGGTCGGGCACCGGTATCCACTGGGGGGTGCTGGCCGCGCTTTTCGCGGTGGTTTTCGCCTACATCCTTTTTGCCCGCCACATGCTGGGCTTCCAGATCCGGCTGGCGGGCTCTGCCCCGGACGCCGCGCGCTTTTCGGGCGTGAGGCCGGGGCGGCTGATCCTGATCTGCCTTGGCATCTCGGGCACGCTGGCGGGGCTTGCCGGCATGTTCGAGGTGACGGGCCCCGCGGGCCAGATCTCGATCGACTTCAACGTGGGCTACGGGTTCACCGCGATCATCGTGGCCTTCCTCGGGCGCCTGCATCCGGTGGGCATCCTGCTGGCGGGGCTTCTGATGGCGCTGACCTATATCGGGGGCGAGCTTGCGCAGCTTCAACTGGGCCTGCCCTCTGCGGCGATCCAGCTGTTTCAGGGGATGCTGCTGTTCTTCCTTCTGGCGGTGGACGTACTGACGAACTACCGCATCCGCTTCGGCGCGCAAAAGGTGGCCTGATGGATCTTTCGGCGATCAATCCCATCCTTCTGCTGGCCTCTGTCATGGTCAGCGCCACGCCCATCCTGCTGGCCGCGGTCGGAGAGCTCGTGGTGGAGCGTGCGGGCGTGCTGAACCTGGGTGTCGAGGGCATGATGGTCACCGGCGCCGTCACAGGCTTCGTCGTGGCCGTCGCCACGGCCTCTCCTTTTCTGGGGTTTGTCGGCGCCGCGCTGGGCGGCGGCGTGCTGGCTCTTGTCTTCGCCTTCCTGACGCAGTTCCTGCTGTCCAACCAGGTGGCGACTGGGCTGGCGCTGACCCTTTTCGGGCTGGGCTTTGCCGCGCTCTTGGGCGAGGGCTACGTGGGCGTGCTGGCCCCGTCCACAGGAAAGCTGGCGATCCCGCTTCTGTCCGATATCCCGATCCTGGGCCCGATCCTGTTCCGTCACGATCCCATCGTCTACCTGTCGCTTTTCATCTGCCTTGTCGTCTGGCTGGTGCTGACGCGCACCCGCGCCGGGCTGATCCTGCGCGCGGTGGGTGAAAACCACGAGGCCGCCCACGCGCTGGGCTATTCGGTCATCGGTGTGCGCTGTGCCGCCATCGCCTTTGGCGGCATGTGCGCGGGACTGGGCGGGGCCTATCTCAGCCTCGTGCGCGTGCCCACCTACACAGAGGACGTGACCGCCGGCGCCGGCTGGATCGCGCTTGCGATCGTCGTCTTCGCCAGCTGGCGGCCCGGGCGGCTTGTCATCGGTGCCTATCTTTTCGGCGGTCTGGGCGTTTTGCAGCTCAACCTGCAACCTGCGAACGTGCCGATACCGGTCGAATGGCTGACCATGGCGCCCTATCTTGTGACCATCATCGCGCTGGTTATTCTGTCCGCCGGCCGCAGCCGGGCGGCCGCCGGGGCACCCGGCTCGCTCGGAAAACCTTTCCACGCCTCCAGCTGAGGCAAACCACCGCGCCGGGCGCCGCGCCCGGCAGATACAGGGAGACTGCCAGAATGAAACGCAGAACGCTGCTCGCCACGGGCGCAACGGCCGCCGTCGCCGCCGCACTGGGTGTGCCTGCCGCGGCCCAAAGCGGGCCTTTGAAGGTCGGCTTCATCTACGTCGGCCCCATCGGGGACGGCGGATGGACCTACCAGCACGACCAGGGCCGCCTTGCCGTGGAAGAGGCCTTTGGCGACAAGGTCGAGACGATCTATCAGGAAACCGTCCCAGAGGGTGCCGACGCCGAGCGCGCGATCACGCAGATGGTGCTTTCGGGCTGCGGCCTGATCTTCACCACCTCCTTCGGCTACATGGATCCAACGCTGAACGTCGCCAACAAGTTCCCGAACGTGAAGTTCGAGCACGCCACGGGCTACAAGCGTTCTGACAACCTGGCGACCTATGACGCGCGCTTCTACGAAGGCCGCGCGGTGATCGGCACGATGGCCGGCCGCCTGACCAAGACCAACAAGATCGGCTATATCGCCTCGTTCCCGATCCCCGAGGTTATTCAGGGCATCAACTCGTCGTTCATGCACGCCCGCAAGGTCAACCCGGACGTCGAGATGGTGGTGATCTGGGCCTATACCTGGTTCGATCCGACGAAAGAGGCCGACGCCGCCAAGGCGATGATTGAACAGGGCGTCGACGTCATCATGCAGCACACCGACTCGACCGCGCCGCAGGCCGCCGCCAAAGAGGCGGGCAACGTCTATACCTTCGGGCAGGCGTCCGACATGGGCGCGTTCAAGCCGATGCCGCGTGTCGCTTCGATCATCGACAACTGGAACCCCTATTACATCAAGCGGGTTCAGGCGGTTCTGGACGGCACATGGGAAAGCGGCCACAGCTGGGGCGGCATGGCCGAGGGCGAGGTCGTGATCGGCGAGATCACCGATGCCGTGCCGGCAGAGGTCAAGGCAGAGGCCGAAGCAATGGTCGCCGCGATCACCGCGGGCGAATACCACCCGTTCACCGGCCCGATCATGAAGCAGGACGGCAGCGTCTTCCTTGCCGAGGGCGAAGTCGCCACCGACGAGCAACTGGTGACCATGGACTTCTACGTCGAGGGCATGGCCGGCGACATTCCGTCCTGATCTCGTCTCAAGCCATACGAAACTGGGGGCCCGCCGTTGCGCGGGCCCTTTCCTTTTCGCGCATCGCGGGAATCGTGCTAGTCTTTGCGGCGCCGAAACGCGACAGGCCGTGTTACGGCGCCCAGGACCCGAACGAATAGGTTTACCCATGGCCCGCGTGCTGATTTCCCTCGCCCTGGCGACGTTCCTTTCACTTCTGCTGCCCCAGTCCGCCGCCGCGCAGTCCTGCGGCGCAGAGAACCAGCGACCCTGCAAGCTTTGGGAACGGGTGCCGTCCTGCAATTCGGGTCTGGTGGAAAAGCCGCTTGGCGTGCGCTGCGTGCGCCAGTCAACGGCCGCGCCACGGCCCGCGGCCCCAAGTTGCGGCGCATCGGGCCAGCGCGCCTGCACCGTGGTAGAGCGTATCCCGTCCTGCAACGCCAACCTGATCGAGGTGTCGGGCCGGTGCGAACCCTGCGGTGCCGAGGGCCAGCGCGCCTGCCCCGTCACTGTCCGTGTACCCTCGTGCGATGCCGGCCTGATAGAGGACCTTGCGCGCGGACGCTGCATCAAGCCTGTATCGGGCTTCGACCGCCTGCGCGCCGACGCCGAGGCATGGGCCCGACGTATCGCGCCACTGGCCGACGACATCTACCTTGCCTTCGGCCCGATGGCGTCGAACGCCGCCAACGCCCGCCTGATCTACGACCTGTCACAGGTTCGGAACGCCGCCGAGATGCAGCGAGTGGTGGAATCGCAGCGCCGCACCCGACTGATCTACGAAGTGCTGGCACGCTCGGGGTTCTCGACGATGACCGTGGGCGGGTCCTTTGGCGGGTCGGTGGGATACGGGCGCTTCGTCGAGGGCGGCGTATCGCTGGACGTGACCCGCCGCGCGCCGGGCGTGGCCTATGCCGCCGATTTCGAATCCGGCGGGCTGCAAGTGTCCAGCGGACTGGAACTGGTCGTCAGCGCCTTTCAGGATCGCAACGCCTGCATAGGCGGGCGCGCCATCGGCATCGGCGGCAGCTTCGACGTCGGGCAGGGCTATGGTCTGATCATGTGGTTCGACTTCCAGAACGACCGTTTCCTGGGCTTCTCGGTCAACATGGGCCTGCTCAGCGTGGGCGGCGGCGGTTTCGCGGGTGAAAGCCGCACGCAGGTGTTCAACGCACGCTGCTAGCCACAAGTCACGGCCGGGTCTTTTCCTTTCGCCCTGCACATGGTTCAGTCCCGCCATGACGACGCTCACCACGCCTGACGGCTCTGCCGTTCCGCCCTTCGCCTTCGGCACCATGCAGTTCGGCGGCACCGCCGACGAACCGGCCAGCCGCGCCATGTTCGACGCGTGCCGCGCGGCGGGCATCCGGCATTTCGACACCGCAAACGGCTACACCGGCGGTGCGTCCGAAACGCTTCTGGGCCGCTTTGCGGCGGATGAGCGTGACGCGCTTTTCCTCGCCACGAAATGCGGCTACCGCGTCGGCACGCCAGAGGTCATGACCCGCGAGATCGACGAAAGCCTGCGCCGGCTGGGCACCGACGTCATCGACCTTCTCTACCTGCACCGCTGGACTGACGATGCGCCGCCTGACTCCCGGATCGAGGTGCTGGCCCGCGCCGTCGAATCCGGCAAGGTCCGCCACGTGGGGCTGTCGAATTTCGCCGCATGGCAGGTGATGAAGGCCGTGCGCATCGCCGCGGGGTTCGGACTGGCGATCACAGCGCTGCAACCGATGTACAACCTCGTCAAGCGGCAGGCCGAGGTCGAGATCCTGCCGATGGCCCTGTCCGAGGGTCTGGCCGTCTTTCCCTATTCACCGCTGGGCGGGGGACTGCTGACCGGCAAGTACGCCACGCACGCCGGTCAGGGCCGCCTTGCCAGCGACGAGCGCTATGCGACGCGCTATGGCGCCGAATGGATGCACCGGGCAGCCGTGTCGCTGGCCGGTATCGCGGCAGAGCTTGGCGTGCCCGCCCCGACGCTTGCGGCCGCATGGGCTGCACGGCATCCCGGCGTTACCGGTCCGATCCTGTCGGCGCGCAACACCGCGCAACTGGCGCCTTCGCTTGACGCGATCGGTTTTGGCATGGACGATGCTCTCTACGCCCGATTGTCGGCGCTGTCACCGACACCACCCCCGGCCACGGATCGAAACGAAGAAACATGAACGATTTCCTTGTCATCGGCGGCGGCATCGCCGGGGTTTCGGTCGGTGCGCGGCTGTCTCATCTTGGCAAAGTGACGCTTCTGGAACAGGAAGAGGGGCTGGGCTATCACACCTCGGGCCGGTCCGCGGCGCTTTACGAACAGACCTACGGGCTGCCGTCGACTCTGGTGCTGAACCGTGCCTCTTTTGACTATCACATGCACGAGAACGGCGGCGTTCTGTCGCCGCGCGGACTGATGCTGCTGGGCACCCGGGACACCGCCGATGCCTTCGCAAGTGATCTGGCCAAGATGGAACTGCGCCGCATGACCCTGGACGAGGCGCGCGCCATGGTCCCCATCCTGCGCCCCGACGCGGTGACACAGGTGGGCTACAGGACAGAAGCCTGGGACATCGACACCGACCGGCTGATCCAGAACTTCGCCCGCGAGATCCGCGCCAACGGCGGCACCGTCGCCACCCGCGCCCATGTCTCGGACATCCGCCGCACGCCCACCGGCTGGGAGGTGGAGACCCGCAGCGGGACACATGCCGCGCGCATCCTCGTCAATGCCGCCGGAGCATGGGTGGATCACATCGCGCATCTGGCCGGAATCCGCCCCCTGCGGTTCCAGCCGCTGCGGCGGTCCATGGCCCGCCTGCCGGCGCCCGGCGGGCATGACGTATCGGCCTGGCCGATGATGTTCGGCACCGGCGAGACCTGGTACGCCAAGCCCGACGCCGGCAAGCTGCTGGTGTCTCCGGCCGAGGAAGACCCCGTCGAACCCCATGACGCATGGGCCGACGACATGGTGCTGGCCGAAGGGCTCGCGCGCTACGAGGCGATGGTGACGGAACCCGTCACGCGGGTGGAAACCAGCTGGGCGGGGCTGCGCACCTTCGCCCCCGATCGATGTCTCGTGATCGGTTTCGACCCGCGCGATGCAGCGTTTTTCTGGGTCGCCGGACAGGGCGGCTACGGATTTCAGACCGCGCCCGCTGCCAGCCGGCTTGCCGCTGACCTTGTCTCCGGGCGCCCCCCAGAGATCGACGCCGCCACCGTGGCCCAGCTCAGCCCAAGAAGATTCGATGCCTGACGATACAATAACCAGTTGGCCTGTTCGCTTCCCGCCTGGCATCCCAGCGATGCCCGGGCGCCCCGCACGGCCGCATCCGGAAGGGTCCAGCCATGCAGACACCCAACAGCGCTCCCGCCCCCCTCACCGCGCAGGGGGTCTCTCCGCTTTTTGACGCCATCGGCCTTGCGCAGGGCGGGACCGAGCAACTGACCCTGCGGCGCGGCGACGTGCTGATAGAGCAGGGCAGCGACGGCGACGCGATCTTCTTCGTGGAAGCCGGGCGCTTCACCGTTGATCGGAACGGCACCGCGCTGGCCGAGATCGGAACCGGCGAATCGATCGGCGAGATCGCGTTCTTCACCGGGATGCCCCGCACTGCGCGCGTGGTGGCGGCGCGCGACAGCGTGGTGCTGAAACTGTCGCGCACCGCCTATGACGCGGCATGTGCCCGCGACCCTGCGATCGCAAGCCTTGTGGCGCGTGACCTCGCCAACAGGCTGGCGGCCACCAGCACCCGCGTGCGCAGCGAACCGCGGCCGCCGCAGACCCGCGTCGTCACCCTGATCCCCGCCGGGGACGAACCGTTGCCCCACGGGCTGGTCCCCGCCCTGACAGAGACAATGGAGCGTGCCGGCGGCCGCGTTCTGACCCTTCGCGACGCCCCCGCCGACCCGTCCGACAGCTCCGGTCGCGCCACCGTCATCGGCTGGATGCAGGACCTCGAACGCAGCGGCGTTCAGGTGCTGGCCGTCGCCGACCCCGCCAGCCGGGGCTGGACCGAACTGGCCCTGCGGCAAAGCGATCAGGTGCTGATCGCGGGCCACGCCGGACCTTCGCCCGCCCTTTCCGACCTCGAACGCCTTGCTTTCGATATCCTTCCGGAAGAGCACCGCCGGCTTCTGCTGCTTCATCCCGAGCGGCCCGGTCGCGTCACCGGTACGGCGGACTGGCTGGACGCGCGCCCGGTCTTCATGCACCACCACGCGGCGATGGGCGCGGCCGGGGACCTTGACCGTCTGGTGCGGTTCCTGACGGGGCGCGCGCTGGGGTATGTCGCCGGCGGCGGCGGCGCTTTCGGGCCGATTCACACCGGCATCTATCAGGGGCTTTGCGACGCCGGCGCGCGCTTTGACATCTTCGGGGGCACCAGCGTGGGCAGCGCCATGTGCGCGGGCTTTGCCCTTGGGCTGTCCGGCGACGAGATAGAGACGCTGACCCACGAGATATTCGTGACCAACAAGGCGCTGAACCGCCTGACCGTGCCGCGTTATTCCATCCTCGACCACACCATGCTCGACCGCCAGTTGCAGCAAAACGCGCCCGGCCTGATCGAAGACCTGTGGTATCCCTTCTTCGCCGTCGCCACCGATCTGTCGAGCAACCGGCAAGTCGCGATACGGCGCGGCCCGCTATGGCAGGCGATCCGCGCCTCGGCGGCCATTCCCGGCGTCCTGCCGCCCTTCTACACAGATGACGGCACCATGCTGGTGGACGGCGGGTCGATGGACAACATGCCGTATCACACCATGCACGGGCTGAAGTCGGGCCCGAACGTCATCGTCAGCTTCGAACGCGACGGGCGGCAGGCGTTTCAGGTGGACTATGACCGTCTTCCCGGACGCGGGACGCTGCTGCGGCGGCTGGTCTGGCCCTTCGGCAAGCGCCCGCCGCGCGCGCCCGGCGCCCTGTCGGTGGTGATGCGCAGCCTGCTGGCGCGCCAGGCCGCCGATCGTCCCGACCTCGGGCCAGAGGACTGGCACATCCGTGCCACCCCGCCCAAGGGCGCGAACTTCATGGACTGGACGAACCACGCCCAGCTCTACGCCGTCGGCAAGGCTCTCGTGGCAAAGCAACTGGCAGAGGATCACGGCCCCGACGATCCCCGCGCCGCCGTGATGCGGGGCGCGGGGTAGAAAGGGTCAGCCATCCTTGCGGATGGTCACGTTCGCCGGGTCATGCGGGCTGTCTTCCGTCACGACGGCATCCCAAAGCTGGCGCTGCATCCGCAGCTTCAGTTTCGTGCCCGGCTCTGCCAGGTCTGGCCGTACATAGCCCATGCCGATCTGCTTGCCGAAAGCCACCGAATACCCGCCCGAGGTCAGGCGCCCCACCTTCTCATCGCCCTGGTACAGCGCCTCGCGCCCCCACGGGTCGGCATCGTCCGGCCCGTCGATCAGCAGCGTCACGCATTTCGACCGGATGCCGGTTTCCAGCATCGCCGCCTTGCCGTGGAAGTCCTTGTCCAGATCGATGAACCGGTCCAGTCCCGCCTCCATCGGCGTGGCATCGCGGCCAAGTTCGGTGCCGAAGGCGCGATAGGATTTCTCTTGCCGCAGCCAGTTCTGCGCCCGCGCGCCGAAAAGCTTCATCCCATGCGGCGCGCCAGCCTCCATCAGCCGGTCCCACAGGTAGGTCTGCATCTCGATCGGGTGGTGCAGTTCCCAGCCCAGTTCGCCGGTATAGGCCACACGGATCGCCATCACCGGGCACATCATCAGCTCGATCTGGCGCATCGCCAGCCACGGGAACCGCTTGTTCGACAGCACGGTCGCGGGGTCCGCGTCCCGCACCAGCGCGCCCAGCACCTCGCGTGACTTCGGCCCCGCGATGGCAAGGACGCCCCACTGGTTGGTGACGTCGTGGATGTCCACCCAGCCGCCGCCACGGCCCATGAAATCCTCGGCCGACTTGCGCAGGTAATCGGCGTCATAGGCCGTCCACGCCCCCGCCGAGACAAGATAGTAATCCTGCTCGCCCCGCCGCACGATGGTGTATTCGGTCCGTGTCGTGCCCGCGCCGGTCAGCGCATAGGTCAGGTTGATGCGCCCCACCTTCGGCAGCCGGTTGCAGGTGAACCAGTCAAGGAATTCTGTCGCCCCCGGCCCGCGCACAACATGCTTGCTGAAGGGCGTCGCGTCGAAGAGGCCGACGCCGTTTCGCACCGCCTCGGCCTCGGCCCTGGCGTATTCCCACCAGCCGCCGCGCCGGAACGACCGTGCATCATGGTCAAAGCTCTCGGGCGCATCCACGGGGCCGTAGTAATTCGCCCGCTCCCACCCGTTCACCTGCCCGAACTGCGCGCCCGCGGCCTTCTGCCGGTCATAAGCGGGCGAGGTGCGGAGGGGCCGGCAGGCCGGGCGTTCCTCGTCGGGGTGGTGCAGGATGTAGACGTGCTCGTAGCATTCCTCGTTCTTGCGCGCGGCATACTCGGTCGTCATCCAGTCGCCATAGCGCTTGGGGTCGAGGCTGGCCATGTCGATCTCGGCCTCGCCCTCGACCATCATCTGGGCAAGGTAGTACCCGGTGCCTCCCGCCGCCGTGATCCCGAAGGAAAAGCCCTCGGCCAGCCACATGTTGCGCAGCCCCGGTGCCGGGCCGACAAGCGGGTTGCCGTCGGGGGTGTAGCAGATCGGGCCGTTGTAATCGTCCTTCAGCCCTACCGTTTCCGTCGTCGGAACCCGGTGGATCATGCTCATGTATTCCTCTTCGATCCGCTCCAGATCCAGCGGGAAGAGATCGGCGCGGAAGCTTTCGGGCACGTCGTAGAGGAACCGCGCCGGGGCGTTGCGCTCGTACGGACCAAGGATCCAGCCGCCGCGCTCCTCGCGGACGTACCACTTGGCGTCGGCATCGCGCAGCACGGGATGCTCGGGGTTTGTCTTGCGCCACTCGACCAGCGCCGGGTCGGGCTCTGTCACGATGTACTGGTGCTCGACCGGGATCGCGGGGATCTTCAGGCCCAGCAGGCGCGCGGTGCGCTGCGCGTGGTTGCCGGTGGCGGTGACCACATGTTCCGCGGTGATCTCGACCACCTCGTCCGAGGGCAGAAGGTTGCCGCCCTTCTCCACCATCTTCGTGCAGGTCACGACCCATTCGCTGCCGGTCCAGCGATAGCCGTCCACCTGCATCTTGCGGACGATCTCGACGCCGCGCTGCCGTGCGCCCTTGGCCATCGCCTGGGTCACGTCGGCCGGATTGATGTAGCCGTCCGTGGGGTGATAGATCGCGCCCTTAAGATCCTCGGTGCGCACCAGCGGCCAGCGCGCGCGGATGTCGTCGGGCGTCAGCCATTCATGCGGGATGCCCACCGTCTCGGCGGTCGCGGCATAAAGCATGTATTCGTCCATACGCGCGTCGGTCTGCGCCATGCGCAGGTTGCCCACCACGTAGAACCCGGCGTTAAGGCCGGTTTCCTCTTCCAGCGTCTTGTAGAACTTCACGCTGTAGTCGTGGATGTGGCTGGTGGCGTATCCCATGTTGAACAGCGGCAAGAGACCCGCCGCGTGCCACGTCGACCCGCTGGTAAGCTCGTCGCGCTCCAAGAGCATCACGTCCGCCCAACCGGCCCGCGCCAGATGATACGCGATCGAGGTGCCGACGGCGCCGCCGCCGACGACAAGGGCTTTGACATGGGTCTTCATCACGGATCTCCTGCCGGGTGCTGACGCAGTCATCGCCGGAACCGTGCCATGGCGTCAAAACCGGCCCGACCACATCTCACACGAAAGCGACATGCACGCATGTCACGCCGCGTGCCGCCCGTCCTGCGCCCCCCCCCGGCAGGACGCCACCCCAGGGCGCGCTTCAGCGCCCCGCGCGGTTCGCCATCGATCCGGGCGACATGCTTGGCCCTCGCCAAACGCGCCGCGCAGCCTATCATGGGTGTCATGCGCCATATCCTCGCCCTTCTTCTCCTGACTGTCCCCGCCCACGCGTGGGAAGCCGGAACCGACGGGCGGCTTTGCACGCTCACCCATGCCCAACCCGATGCTCAGGTGCGCCTTACCTACGATCCCGCCGGCCCGATCTATGCGATCACCGTCACCACGCCGACGCCCTGGCCCGCAGCCCCGCTCTTTGCCATCCGGTTCGAGGGCGACCGCCCGCTTACCATCACAACCGACCGGCATGGCCTTGACGACGGCAACCGCGCCCTGACCGTTTCGGACCAGGGTTTCGGCAACGTGCTGAACGGGCTGGAATTCAACCGTACCGCCACCGCGCTTTCGGGCGATGCCGCCGCGGTTCTGGATCTGGAGGGCGCCGCGCCCGAGGTGCAGAGGTTTCGCGACTGCACCACCGCCCCGGCGGTCTGAAAGCTCAGTTCGCGCGCAGGAACTTCGCGCCGCCCGCAGGCAGCACGCCCGCTGCGGCCGCAATGTCGTCGGACTGGCAGGACCGTCCGTCGCCATCGGGATCAAGCGGACGGTGATAGCCCGGCTGGCCCGCGCGCGATGGCGCAAGCCCCACGGCATCGGCGGCCTCGCACCCGGCGATCGCGACGATATGGCCCAGCGCGGCCTCGCGCTCGTATGGTCCGGCGGAAATGAAGATCGACGTCGCCACACCGACGGCCATCACCGGCGTCAAGAGCACCTTCAGAAGCAGCCGCATCGGTGCGTAGGCCCGGTCAAGATAGCGTTCCGACCGTGCAATCCGGCGCAGCCGCGCGCGGCTGTAGGACGGCTTTGCCGACTCCAGCCCCAGATAGGCGGTGCGAAGATTCCAACTGTCGTCCATGCCGCCAGTATCGCGCGTCACTGGGGCAAGCTTGTGGCGCAGGGGTGGCCGCTCCGGGACATCAGCCGCCGATGACGGTCAGCCCCAGCAGACGCCAGCTTTGCATCCCGCCGCGATAGTAGAAGATCCGCTCGGCCGGGTAGCCCGCTTCGATCATCCGCCGGATCGCCGTGGGCGACTGCCCGCACCACAGTCCGTTGCAGAACAGCGCGACGGGCACGGCCTCCATGCAATCCCAGCCGTCGAAGTCGATCTCGCAGCCCAGTTCGCCCAGCCGGTCCGTCATCTCGGTGTAGGGCATGTTCACGGCGCCGGGGATGGTGCCGCCAGCGTACCAATCCGGCGTGCGGCTGTCGACGACAGTCACCCCGGGGTCGGCCAGCATGTCCAGCAGCTCAAGTTCCCCGATCGTGGTCACTCCGGGGGCGGGCTGCATCGGCTGGATGCAGAAGGCAGGACAGGGGCGGGACGTGCGCGCCCACTCGCCGCTCAGTTCGTTCGTGGTGTCTGGGATACGCACGATCTCTACCGAGCCGCTTCGGGTGGGCACGGTCACGCCCGGCACACCCGGCGCGATATTGACCTCTGTCTCCGCGCCAAGGGCTGCGGCGGGCAGGCAGAGCGGCAACAGGAATGACAAAAGACGCATGGGTGACCCTTTCTTGTGGCCATGGTTCGCCCCATGCTGACAGTCCGGGGCGCGCCCCGCCATGCGGCGGCACGCCTCAGAAATCGAAAAGCTCGCTCAGGATACTGTCGCGGCGCTTTCGGCGCTTTCCACCATGCCCATGGTCGTCTTCCTCCATGCGCCCGCCGCGCGTCGGGACATTCCCGGCACCGCTGCGCTCGATGATCTTGTCCAGTTCGCCCCGGTCCAGCCAGACCCCCCGGCACTGCGGGCAATAGTCTATCTCGACGCCGGCGCGATCGGTCATCACCAGCTGGGTTCCGTCGATCGGACACTGCATTCGGCTTCTCCCTGTTTGATGGCTTTCCCCCGGAAGGTGGGTATCCCGGCGACCCGGCTCAACCCCCGGGGCACACCGGGCGCTCCGCCGGTGCTAACGTTCCGTTAACCAACCGCCCCCTAATCTGCCCACAAAGGGGCAGGTCCATGCGCAACTGGCTGATGGCATTCCTGATCTGGCTGGTCCCGGCGGCCACCCTCGCCGGCCCGTGGCCAAGGGACCCCGGGGACATCTTCGTATCGGTTTCCTACAACGCCGCCACCGACGCCGTGGCGCTGTGGAACCTGCAACTGATGCCGCCCGAGACCTACACCGGGGTCTATGCCGAATACGGCCTGACGCCGCGCCTGACCTTCGGCCTCGACGGCGGGTTCTCAGAGGATGGCGCCTATTCCGCTATCCTGCTGGCGCGCTACGCCATAGGTGATCTCGACGCACGAATGCGCTACGCGGTATCCTTGGGCGCCGGGCGCTCGGGTCCGCCTCATCAGACACAGGTGCAGATCGGCGCGCATCTGGGGCGCGGCCTGCAACTGGCCGGAAGATCCGGCTGGGCCAGCCTCGACATGGCCGGCATCCATCGCCTGGACAGCAGCGACATCGCTGCCAAGGCCGACCTCACGCTGGGGCTGAACCTGTCGGACACCTGGGCGACCATCGTGCAACTTCAGGCCGGTCAATACTCTGGCAGCGCGGCCTATCTGCGCATCGCGCCGTCGGTCGTGCGCACCATCAGCCCCCGTCTCAAGATGGAAATTGGCCTGACAGGCGAGGTTCTGGGCAGCCGCCAGGTGGGCGCGAAGCTGGCCACCTGGATCAGCTTCTGACCGGGCTCAGCGCAGGACGTGCACCGCCGATTGCGCGTGCCGCACCACCCGCGCGGCGGTCGAGCCGAGCAGGTAGTCCTGCAACCCCGGCCGGTGCGACGCGATGACGATGCAATCGACGTCATGATCGTCCGCCCAGTCCGTGATCGCCCGCCCGGCATGACCGGACACCACGGCGCACTCGATGCCGCTGTCGGCCCCCACGGCGGTCCGCAGCGCGGCTTGCATGTCGTTCAGCCGATGCTCCAGATGCCCTTCGGGCAGGTATTGTGCGGCGTAGCCCGGCACCATCTCCATCACGTGCAATGCGGTGATCCTGCCACCTTCCGACAGCAGGCGGCGCGCGATGTCGAACGACGGCTGAACAGGATGGTCATGATCAAGAGCAATCGGAACGAGGATATTGGAATACATGGCTCAGTCCTCCCTAGACCCGTTCAGGATAGGCGGATCCAAGGCCATCGTCCTTGATGCAGGTCAGCTTGCGCCTACCACCATTCGGTGCCCGGCGCGCCCTTGATCGTGCCGTCGAGATTCGGCGTGACCCAGCCGCCGTAGAACCCGCCGGGCTGCGGCGTGGCCCGAACATCGCCCACCCGGCAGTCGTCCATCTGCGCGGCATAGAAGGCAAAGTGGCCCGCCAGTTCGACGAACCGGGCGCTGGGCGCGGGATAACACCACGCTGCCCGTGCCCGGGTCAGCGCCCCGCCCGTCACGTCGAAATAGGCGGCGCGACCCTTCCATTCGCAGAAACTGCCACCGCCCGCCGGGCGCAGCGCACCGGGTGCCACGTCCCCGGGCGGGATATAGTAGGTGGGCGCATGGTGCGTCTCCAGAACCCGCAGGCCACGCAGCGTGTCGGCCACCACCTGCCCGCCCAGTCTGACCACCAGCCGCTCTGACACCCGCTCCAGCCGGGGCGGGCGCGGGTAGTCCTGCACATTTTCCCGTGCCAGCCCACCCATGCCTACAGCCCGGGTGCGCCATGCTTCAGCAGAAGCGGCACGATCAGGTCTTCCTCGTCATCCAGATGCCGCTCGACCAGCCGGGCGAACCGGGTGGCGGTCTCGCGAAACCGCCCGATGCGCGTGACAAGCGCCGCGTCGGGCTGCCCCGGCCCCAGCACAGCGTTTGCGGCATCGGCAAACTCCCGCATCAGCGCGTCCAGCGCGTGATGGTCCGAATCAAGCAAGTCGAATCCATGTTCCAGCCGCGCATCCAGCCGTGCCAGCTTTGGAAAATAGTGGACGTCTTCGATCTGGTGATGATCCTGCAACTGGCCCAGCAACATGCCGCCGAACTGCGACAACCGCCCGCGGTACGTGTCGGTGTCCATCCCGCGCTCGATCGCGGTGGCGGCATCCCCGGCCAACATCGCATTCAGCTTGCGGAACATGCCGTGGCGCTCCAGCCAGAACTGAACCAGCCCGGCAAAGCCCGGGTCCGCCTCCCACGCCTCGCGCGGGTAGTCGGCCAAAAGGACACGCAGCGCCTCGGGCAGGCAGGCGCGGTCGCTCAGGGGGATAAGGTCGGCCATTCGCGCCTCGCGTCTTGCACATGCAGCACGGGGACATAGGCTTGGGGCAGCCGAATGGCAACCGCAGGGCCCGTACATGACGCAAGGCAAACAGGATCCCATCCGTCCCACGGACGACGAGGCGCGCAGTCTGGCACGCAGACTGATCGACACCGCGCGCATTGCCGCGCTTGCCGTGCTGGACCCGGACACGGGCGCGCCGACGGTGACCCGCATCGCGCTGGCGCGCTGCCCCGATGGCACACCGCTCACGCTCATCTCGGACCTGTCGGCGCACACCCGCGCCCTGCGCGCCGATCCGCGCGCCTCGCTGCTGGTGGGGGAACCGGGGCCAAAGGGCGATCCGCTGACGCATCCGCGCCTGACCCTTCAGGCCCGCGCGGTCTTTGTCGACCGCGCCAGCCCCGTTCACGCGGCCCTGCGCCAGACCTACCTCGACCAGAATCCCAAGGCCCGGCTTTACATCGACTTCGCCGATTTCTCTCTGATGCGCCTCGAACTGGCAGAGGCGCACCTGAACGGCGGGTTCGGCAAGACCTACCGGCTGACCGCCGCCGACCTGTCCTAGATCGGCACGTCAACGCGCGACGTCAGCCGCACCTTGCCCTTGCAGGGCTCGGCCCATGTCAGCCGCACCTGGTTCTGCGCAGCGCCGTACCGGGGCGTGGCAAAAGGAAACCCGTACACCCAGGTGCCGCTTGCATTGGAAATCGGCCCCTCGGGCATGACAGAGGTCACAACCCGCGAATACCCCCTGAACGGCAGGTACTCACCCACGTTCAGCACCCAGTCCTTCTGGGCCGTGTTCTGGTCGAACTCCAGCGTCACGGGGTTGAACGTCGACTGGTCGATGCCGTTGAAGGTGTTGCCCTCGAACACGATGTTGCGGAACCGTCCGAAATCCATCGCCGCGATCGAGGTGTCGATATCCTCGACCCGCCCGATATTGGCACCCGATGTCCGGAACGAATTTCCGGTGACGCTGAGGCCCTGGATGAAGTGCCCCGGCCCGAACGGCCGCACAAGGATGAACCTGAACCAGCTTGCCGTGTCGATCGCAAGAAACAGGTTGCCGGTGATCGTCAGCCCCCCGAACGCGAACTCGTTCGCAAAATCGGGATTGGCGTCGTGCTCGTTGTTCAACTCGATCCAGCAATTGTCGATGTAGTTGCCGGTGACCAGCGAGTTGGCGTTCTTTGCGGTGAACACCAGACCCGCCGTGCGCGGCGCGCCCGGCACATCGTCACCCTGGAACCAGTGGTTGCCCACCACCACGTTTCCCGTCCCGCCAAGGATCGCCGTGTGGCGGAAGTGCTGGAACCAGCTCGACCGCAGCTTCACGTCATTTGCATTTGAATTGAAGGCGATGCTGGTGCGGTCCTCGGCATCCAGCGGCGACTCGTCGGAAAAGAACCGGCACCCGTCGATCTGCATCCCCTGGCAGGCGGTACCCGCCGAGGTGATGCCGCGGTTCTTGGGGCGCGTGATGTGGCACTCGTTGAAATCGTTCAGCGATCCCGCCGGTGCCAGCATGACGGCGCTGCACTCGCCGTTGCACTGGATGTTGATCTCGGACAGGCACATCTTGCTCAGGCTGGCGAAGCCGCCGAAATCCAGCACGTACTTGAACCGCGTGAACGTGTAGGTTTGCGATCCCGGCGCCCCCCACAGCGGGCGGCTCAGCGTCACCTCGCCCGCGCCGGTGTTCTTCGCGGTGACATAGACCTCGCGCCCCACGCCGCTTCCCGTCACCAGCGCGCCTACCGGTACGTTGGCGATATTGGCCACGTTCGTCAGCCTCGTGCCCTGCCCGCTGGAAAAGCTGGCGGTCGAGGTCACGACGTCCGAGGTCCATGCCGCGCTTGGCTGGGCCGCGAAGGTGCCGTTGCGGATCACCCGGCGGATGGCAAAGGTGTCCTTGTTGCCCACCGCCGCCTGCATGTCGATCGGCGCGCTGACGTCGATCTGCCGGCCGTTCATGTCCAGCATCTCGTGGTCGGTAAAGTTCAGCATCGCCTGGAACGCGCGGCGGAACCCCTCCACCTCGTCGCCGAACGCCGCGATATAGGCGTTCAGCTCGAAGTTCGAGCGCAGCGATAGCCGCCGGTCGGCGGGCATCAGCACATTGCCCTCGAACCGCACCGGGCTTTCGAAGGTCACGCTGTTGGCCAGGTAGAACAGTCCCGCGGGCACCAGCACCTGCCGCCCGTTCGCCGCAGCGTCGGCGGCCTCGAAGGCGGCGCTGTCGTCGGTCACGCCATCACCCGCCGCGCCAAAGTCCAGCACATCCACCCAGTCCAGCAGGTCGCGCGTGAAGCTCGCCGTGATGTCCAGGACTTCAAGGTCGTCGACCCGCACCACGCCGCCGTTTGCGCCTGTCAGGTCAATGCCGAAATGGCCGTACTCGGGCGTGTTGCCCCAGACCATGTCGACACCGTCACGCGCGCCGGTGCCGATCACCGCCGTCACGGTCACCACCTCGCCGTACGAGGTCAGTTGCACCGCCGGGCCGGTTTCCACCAGCCCGCCCACCGGGTTGCCCGCCGCATCCGCCGGATAGCCCGCGATGCGCACCGAGGGAAATGCGCCGCTGACCGCCTTCACCCGCGCCGTGACGCGAATATAGTAGCCATCGCGAATGGGCGTCTCGCCCATGTAACGCAGGGTCTGGGTGCTTTGCGTCTTCAGGATTTCAAGGCAGCCGCCAAAATCCTGGTCGGCGGGCACAAAGGCCGCATCCGCCGCGCCCTCGTAGGTGTCGGTGCCAGGCGTCCCGTTCTCGCGCGACCAGACGTCCAGGCCATCCTCGAACGGTGGCGGCATCAGGCTGAAGACAGTGTCTACCATGTGTCGATCCCTCTCGGCTTTGCCACGCACACAGCCCGACGGCGCCGGCCCAATGGCTGTGCCGGTCGCTCGTCTTTCGTTCGCCTTCTTAGGAAAACGGCCCGTGGCCAATCGCGAAAGGGACCTATCACGCCCGGGGTGCCGGACGTGTTAACCATGCGCGCGGTGGGGGATCAGGCGCCCAGTTCGGGCTTGGGCAACAGCCGCACGCCGTTGATCTGCCAGCCGCCTTCGGTGGCCAGCATCTCGTATTCCAGCATGTGCACGGTGCCGCCGGGATCGGTAATCATCACTTTCTGAAGCGTCCGGCCCCCGCGTTCGTCGAGGTCAAGGAACCTCACGGCATCGGGCCGCCAGACCATCGGGTAGCCCTGCATCACCATCATGCCGAACCGCTGCGGCGTGCCGAACAGCCGCTTGATATTGGGCGAGGCAAAGTTGAACGCCGTCTCGAAATCGTCCCGCAGAAAGGCGTCGATCTGGCTTTGTATCACGCCGGTGATGGCGGGCTTGGTCGCCTCCTGTGCGCCGGCTGTCTGCACGGGCAGCGCCAGCGCCAGGCAAAAAAGGATGGTTCGCAGCATTCCGTCTCTCCCTGTTCGGCTCTTCTCACGCCGAACAAGCTAGCGCGGAACGCGCCTCCGTCGCCAAAAAAACCTGCGGTTCAGCCCGCCAGCCGCCCTGCCAGCGCGTCCTCGATCAGCGCCACGGTCTCATCGACGCCGTAAAGCGCGATGAACCCGCCGAACCGCGGGCCCTGGCTGGCGCCCAGCAACACCTCGTATAGCGCCTTGAACCAGTCGCGCAGCGGCTCGAACCCGTGGTCCTTGCCGACGGCGAAGACCATGGATTGCAGGTCTTCCGCATCCAGCCCGCCCTCCCAGCCGCGCAGCCGCGCCATCAGGTCTTCCAGCGCAGCGCGCTCTGTCTCGGCAGGCAGGCGGAACACCCGTCCGGGTTTCACGAAATCGTTGAAATAGCGCACCGCTGCCGCCGCCGCCGCGTCCAGATCGGGATGCGTCTCGGGGCTGGCGTCCGGCGCATAGCGGCGGATGAACCCCCAAAGCGTGTCCTTGTCCTGCGCCGAGGCGACACTGGCAAGGTTCAGCAGCATGGCAAACGGCACCACCATCCGGCTTTCGGGCGGGGTGCCGCCGTGGATGTGCCACACCGGGTTGGCCAGTTGCGCCGCCGTGTCTTGCCCGGCATAGGCGCGCAGTTGCTGGTGGTATTCGTCCACGGCCTTCGGGATCACGTCGAAGAACAGCCGCTTGGCGGTCTTCGGCTTCTGGAACATGAAATACGACAGGCTCTCGGCAGAGGCATAGGTCAGCCACTCGTCAATCGAGATGCCGTTGCCCTTCGACTTGGAAATCTTCTCGCCGTTCTCGTCAAGGAACAGCTCGTACGTGAAATGCTCGGGCGCGGGCCAGCCAAGGATCTCACAGATGCGGTCGTAGATCGCCGTGTTGGTGGCGTGCTCCTTGCCGTACATCTCGAAATCGACGCCCAGCGCCGCCCAGCGCGCGCCGAAATCGGGCTTCCACTGCAACTTCACGTTGCCGCCCGTGACAGGGATCGTCACCTCCCGACCGTCCTCGTCGTCATAGGTGATCGTCGCCGCCTGCGCGTCCACGTGCTTGATCGGCACATACAGCACCCGCCCCGTCTTTGGGCTGATCGGCAAAAAGATGGAATAGGTCTGCTGCCGCTCCTCGCGCAGCGATTTCAGCATCACCGCCATCAGGTCGTCATAGCGTTCGCACGCCAGCTTCAGCACCGGGTCGAATTGCCCCGAGCGGTAGAACTCCGTCGCCGAATAGAACTCGTACTCGAAGCCAAAGGTATCCAGAAACCGGCGCAGCATCGCGTTGTTGTAGTGCCCGAAACTGTCGTATTCGCCGAACGGGTCCGGCACGCTGGTCAGCGGCTTCTGCAAGTGCTCGGCCAGCATTTCCTGCTGCGGAACGTTTCCGGGCACCTTGCGCAGCCCGTCCAGATCGTCCGAAAAGCAGATCAGCCGCGTCGGAATGTCCGAGATGATCTCGAACGCGCGCCGCACCATCGTGGTGCGCGCCACCTCTCCGAAGGTCCCGATATGCGGCAGCCCCGACGGGCCATAGCCCGTCTCGAAAAGCACGTAACCCTTTTCCGGCGGCGCCTTTTCATAACGCTTCATCACCCGGCGCGCTTCTTCGAACGGCCAGGCCTTGCAGGCCATCGCTGCGTCGCGCAAATCGGTCATCGCTGTCGTTCCTTCAAAAAGCGGCCTGCCCGGCAAGCCGCCTTCCTATTGCCGCCCCGACAGCACGTCAATAATCTGCACCGGCAGCACAGCCGCAGGATTGGGCCCTTGACCGACTTTACCGCCAGCATGACCCCGCAGGACAGCCTCGTCGCGATCATGATCGCCACCTCGGCCTCGGACGAACGCATCCGTACCGCAGAACTGGTCACCATCGAATCGATCGTGAACCTGCTGCCGGTGTTCGCGGGTTACGATCCAGACCGACTGAAGCAGGTGGCAGAAGTGGTTTTCGACCTCTTCTCCGAAGAAGACGGGCTTGACGCCCTGCTGGGTCTCGTGCGCGAGAACCTGCCGGAGCGGCTCTATGAAACCGCCTATGCGCTTGCCTGCGACGTGGCCGCAGCCGATGGCGTTCTGGGCGAGGAAGAACTGCGCCTGCTCGAAGAAATCCGCTACGAACTGGACATCGAACGCCTGCACGCCGCCGCGATCGAACGTGGCGCGCGGGCCCGTCACCTCAGGCTCTGACCCTCAGGATACGTGCGCCGCGGCCCAGCGTTCGATCAGCGCCCTCTGCATGTTGCGGGCGCGCGACGCCCAGGACCGCGCGCCGACGGGGCGCTCGCGTTCCTCGGGGGCCAGCGCATCGCGCCGGGGCATGTCGGCCGAGAAGACCGCGAAGGCAAGCTCGCGCCCGTCCCGTGCCGTCATGTACCCTGCAAGCGCGCTGACGAAATTCAGCGTCCCGGTCTTGGCGCGCACCTGAACCGCACCGCCCGGCAGCGGCGCGCCGTCGTCGTCGCGCAGGGGAAAGTCCTTCAGGATCGGCAATAGCGGCCCGTCCGGCCCCACCGCCACCAAAGCCCGCACCATGTCCGACGGGCTGATCCGCGACCGGTCGCCCAGCCCGGAATGATCCACGAACACCGGGCGCCGCGCGCCCAGGGCGGCATGCACCCAGTCGGCCATCTCTGCACCAGACCGCGCCAGTGTCGCCCCGTCGCCGCCACGCGCCGCCGTCGCCGCCAGCCCGACGACCTCGGCCGTCAGGTTGGTAGACCAGCGCAGCATATCGCGCAGGATCTCTTCCAGGGGTTCGCTTTCCCGCGACACCACCGCGTCGCCCGCCGCCGGCGCCGCGGCCACCTCGGCCGAAGGCAGTACCACGCCTTGCGCCCGCGCAAGTGTGCGGAACACGTCGGCAGCATAAAGATCGGGCTTGCGCACGGGAAGCCAGCGGCTGCCACCATCACCCAGGGCCGAGCGTGCCACCGTCCAGCTGTCCGCCCCGCCCTGTTCGGCATAGGTATAGACCGGCAGGTCCCGGTCCACGACCGTCATTCGCGCGATCGCGACCTCCGGGTTGAACCGTTCGGCCCGCGCGTCCATGCGGACGGAGTAGCCCTCGGTCCCGGGGCGCCACTCGAAATACACCCGGTTGTAGTTCAGGTTCAGCGCCGATACCGCCGGGTTGTAGCCCACGTGATCGGGCTGAAGCGTATCGATCTCGCGGATCACCGGCAGCGCGCTGGCATCGACGATGAACTTCCCCTTCACCCCGGTCACGCCCGCCGCGCGCAGGTCGCGCGCCATGTCGCCCAAAGCGTCGGTGTCCAGCGTCGGATCACCGCCCCCCACCAGCACAAGGTCGCCCTCGACCCGGCCATCGCGAATCGGCCCGGTGGCGATGACCCGCGTCGCGAACCGATGCGCCGGACCCAGCGCGTCCAGCGCATAGACTGCCGTGACCGCCTTGGTCACGCTCGCGGGCGGCAGCGCCAGAACGGGGTTCATGACCTCCAGCACGTCTCCGGTGCGCGCGTCGGCCACCGCAAAGGCGGTCTTGCCGCCCAGCGCGGCCTCGGCCACCAGTTCCCGTGCCGGCCGCAGTGTATGCTTAAGGAAATCGCCCGGCCGCGGCGGCGGGCGCAGGCTGACCAAGGGCGGCGCCGCCAGCGCCGGCATGGCGGTGGTGGCTGTAATTCCACTCAGGAAGGCGCGCCTTGAAATACGCACGTTCGGCTCCTCCTGCCCCCGGTGGTTGTCTTGGCCCCAAGACGGCCACCGCGCAACTATCGTACCCAGTCCCCCCGGGACCGCAGCTCCGTTGATGACATTTTTACCATAGGGATATTGAGGAAACACCATGCCGGCGGTGTCGCACCCGGCAATCGCCGCGCCTCGGCCCCGCGCAGGCGGGACCGCTCGAACCGGGCCGCCGCGGGCGCGTGACGCGCCGCCGTGCGCTCGCCGGGCCGCGCGATCACGCCCACCGGCACCTGCCGCATGATCCAGTCCCAGCGATCCCAGTGATGGAAACCCGCCAGATTGTCCGCGCCCATCAGCCAGACGAACCGCACGCCCGGATAGCGCGGCAACAGCGCCGACAGCGTCGCCGCCGTATACCGCGTGCCCAGCCGCGCCTCGATGTCCGTGATCTCGACGCGCGGATGGTCCATCACCGCCCGCGCCGCCGCCATCCGCCGCTCAAGGCTGGCCGGCCCCTCGGCCTTCAGCGGGTTGCCGGGGCTCACAAGCCACCACACCCGGTCCAGCCCGAACCGCTTCATCGCCTCGCGCGTGATATGGACATGCCCCCGGTGCGGCGGATCGAACGACCCGCCCAGCAGCCCGATGCGCATGCCCGCGCGCGCTTTCGGAAACCCCTGCATCTGCCGTGGCCGCCTCCCCGTTGCCGAAACGGCTTGTCCACCGCGCGCCGGGGGGCTGTCAATGGACACCAAGGGACGACAGTTTCGCGCGAGTATGATATGGTGTTTTCAGCTTTTTGGCGACGCATAGTTGACAGGTTCTTTTCATGCGCTCGATTTCTTTGCTGCTTGCTGCCGGTCTACTTTGCACTCCGGGGTGTTGCCAACGCTCAGTTCACAGCAGCCTGTTTCCCGATTGGTGTGGCCGCAGAGGCAAGCTTCGAAAGCTACCTTCAGGAAAGCCTGCGCCGCGTTCCGTCATGGGTGGACGCTTCTGCCGAAGTGATAGTCGCGGTCGAAAGGCGCATCGAGGCGGCCCGCCCGTCGCCGCTCGAATGCCAGTCTGTCCCCGCGCCGGCCGGTTGCCCGACAGGCAATGAACCCGATTTCGACGATGCCCTCCGCCTTGCGCGAACGGCAGCGAATGCCGCGTTGACCTCGGGAAACCGCCTGCCGGATGCCACGACCTTGATCCGCGGGATCACAGCAAGCGCGACCCTGCGGGACATCCCCAACGGCCTCAGGGGCGCCTATGCCGCCCACGCCCTCGCGCTTGAGGTGCAGGATAGGCTGCCGCGTCATTTGGAGCTTCTGACAAAGGCCCGCTATAATCGCGATTGCAGCGTCGCCGTGAACGACGTTCTCGACGACAGGCTTGCCAACGCCGACGATCCCGCAGACCTTCTGTCGGAATTTGATGACAGGTTCGATGTCATCAAGGTGCTTGGCGTACCAGAAGACCCGATTGGTGTTGAGTTGACGGGCGGCAACTCCAGAGCCGCCGAGTTTATGGAAGGCTTCCAGATCCGCCTTCGGGAGGTTGCGCAAACCCTCGATCCGTTGGTCGAACGACCGACCCATTCGGCTTCACCGAACACACACCACGGCATGGTCGCCGGAATCAACCAGATCTATCTGGATGCCGATGCATTGACCGTCGCCAACGACATGCAGTTACCTGACCAGCCCGCCGACCTCTGGACACGAACCTGGCGGACCAATGACTTCGGAGCGCTTGCAAAGGATATCGAAGCCCATCGTACCACCATTCTGGTGCTGGCAGGCATCGCCGAAGAGGCGGCCGAACTGCTGGAGGGAGGCCTTGCACAGTTTGACATTGAACGCGTGCAGATCGTGTGCGGCCCGTTCGAAAGCCTTCAGTCCTTCGTGTCACAGTTCGAAATCGATGGCGGCATGGCCGCCTGGCTGAAGACCAAGGCCCCGGATGGGATCGAGGAGGCCGGTCAGTACACCTTCGCAGCCGGCTTCTGTGCCTTGCGCTTCGGCGTGGCCGAGGCCGAAGCCATGCGTCGCATGGTGTTCGAACCCGTGCCGCAAGGGCGCCTGTTTCGCGCACTCGACCGCGCTGCAGTGCCCTCGCACCTAACGCTTGCCACGCGCGCGCTCGACCGCGACATCCGGACGACGCTCGACGCCTACGCCGCCCACGCGCTGGACCTCGCCTTCCTCGTCCCGCGCTGACCCTGCTCGTCGTTGCAACCGAGTGCCACAAGCTCTAGACACGCTCGAAACTCATCCGAGCGGCGGGATCAAGATGTCGAAATACCAGTACGTCTACCACATGGACGGTCTGTCCAAGACCTATCCGGGCGGCAAGAAATTGAACCAGACCGGGTTTACCGGAGAGGTTTGAGTTGGTCACTCAGCGGCGATGTTGGCCGTGAGTTGTGCGTCGTAGAAGTTCCTTTCTGCTGTTGTGGGTGAGATGTATCCGAGCGGGCCGTATAGGCGTTTTTCGTTGTACCAATGGACCCAAGCCAGCGTCGCGAGCTCGACGTCCTGTTTGCCGCGCCACGGCCCCTCGTGCTCGATGACCTCGGCCTTGTATAAGCCGTTTATGGTCTCGGCGAGCGCGTTGTCATACGAGTCGCCCACGCTGCCGACCGAGGCACCGATTTTCGCCTCTTCAAGGCGCTCGGAATACTTGATGGACAGGTACTGGACGCCTCGATCACTGTGGTGGGTCAGCCGGTCGCGGTCGGGATTGCGGGCGGCTAGCGCCTGCTCCAGCGCATCGAGAACCAGCTTTGTGTTGGGCGATGAGGAAACCTGCCAGCCGACGATGTACCGGGCGAAGACATCGATGATGAAGGCGACGTACACAAACCCGACAGCGGTGCGCACATAGGTGAAATCCGCCACCCAGAGCCTGTTGGGAGCGGGCGCCTTGAAGTCACGGTTCACCTTGTCTTCCGGGCAAGGCAGGGCCGGATCACCATACGTGGTCCTCTTGCCTTTGCCGCGTGTAACGCCCTGTATTTTCTTTTCTTTCATCAGGCGTACGACCGTGCAACGCGCGACATCCTCACCCTGCGCGACAAGATCGTGCCAGACTTTGACCGCGCCGTAGCGCTTGCCGCTGGCCTCCCAGCAGGCCTTGATCTTTCGGCCGAGCTCGGCATCGCGCTGAGCACGCGCGGATGCCCTGGATGGGTCACGCGCGACAGCCTGATGGTGGTGGTAGGTGGACGGCGCGATCGGCAGGACCCTGCAGATCGCCTCGACGCCGTACTGCCCGCGGTGATCATCAATGAACATGATCATCTCTTCCGTTGGCGGTCGAGGTCCGCCGCTGCGAAAAAAGCTGACGCTTTGCGCAGGATCTCGTTAGCCTGCTTGAGTTCGCGGTTCTCCCGCTGCAGCGCCTTGAGTTCCTCGCGCTCGGACCGCGTCAGCCCGTCGCGATCTCCGTCTTCAATGGCCTGCTTGTTCACCCACTCGCGTAGCGTAGCGCTACTGCATCCGAACTTCTCTGCGATGGAGGCGACCGCCTGCGACCGCGATTTGTAATCCGCCTCGTTCTCCAGAACCAAGCGCACCGCGCGCGCCCGTACCTCTGTAGAAAAACGGTTCCCTGGGTTTCCTTTGGTCATGCTGTACCTTCTGAGCTTTCGGCTCTCCGGTAAACCCGGTCTGGTTCAAATGCTTCGAGAACATCCGCCTCAGCTTTCTGCCCGGCGTCAAGATCGGCGTCGTCGGCGTCAACGGCGCGGGTAAGTCCACGCTCCTGCGCATCATGTCGGGCATCGACCCCGACTTCACCGGCGAGGCCTGGGCGGCCGAAGGCGTGCGCGTCGGCTATCTGCCACAGGAACCGGAACTCGACCCCGCCCTCGACGTGCGCGGCAACGTCATGGAAGGCGTCGCCGCCAAGAAGGCCAAGCTCGACCGCTTCAACGAACTGGCGATGAACTACTCCGACGACACCGCCGACGAGATGGCCGAACTGCAAGACCAGATCGACGCCGAGAACCTCTGGGATCTCGACGCCCAGATCGACGTCGCGATGGAGGCCCTGCGCTGCCCGCCCGACGACGCCAGCGTCGACACCCTCTCGGGCGGCGAGAAGCGCCGCGTCGCGCTGTGCAAGCTCCTGCTCGAAGCGCCCGAGATGCTGCTGCTCGACGAACCGACCAACCACCTGGACGCCGAAACCATCGCCTGGCTGCAACAGCACCTGGTCGCCTACAAGGGCACCATCCTGATCGTCACCCACGACCGCTACTTCCTCGACGACATCACGGGCTGGATCCTCGAACTCGACCGGGGCCGCGGCATCCCCTATGAAGGCAACTATTCGGCGTGGCTGGAACAGAAGGCCAAGCGCCTCGCCCACGAAGCCCGAGAGGACAAGGCCCGCCAGAAGACGCTTGAACGAGAACTGGAATGGATCCGGCAGGGTGCCAAGGCACGGCAGGCCAAGCAGAAGGCGCGGATCAACGCCTACAACGACCTCGCCAACCAGTCCGAGCGTGAAAAGCTCACCCGCGCCCAGATCATCATCCCCAACGGGCCCCGTCTCGGCGCCAAGGTGATCGAGGTCGAGGGCCTGAAGAAGGCGATGGGCGACAAGCTCCTGATCGAGGACCTGTCCTTCTCGCTGCCGCCCGGCGGCATCGTCGGCGTGATCGGTCCGAACGGTGCCGGCAAGACCACGCTGTTCCGGATGCTCACCGGGCAGGAGCAGCCCGACGCAGGGTCCGTCTCCTACGGCGACACGGTGCAACTGGCCTACGTGGACCAGTCCCGCGACGCCCTCGACCCCAACAAGACCGCGTGGGAGGAGATCTCGGGCGGCGGCGAGGTGGTCGAACTCGGCGACGCCCAGATGAACAGCCGCGCCTATTGCTCGGCCTTCAACTTCAAGGGCGGCGACCAGCAGAAGAAGGTGGGCCTTCTGTCGGGCGGCGAACGCAACCGCGTGCACATGGCCAAGCTGCTTCGCTCGGGCGGCAACGTGCTGCTGCTCGACGAACCGACCAACGACCTCGACGTCGAAACGCTCCGCGCGCTGGAAGACGCGCTGACCGATTTCGCCGGCTGCGCCGTCATCATCAGCCACGACCGCTTCTTCCTCGACCGCCTCTGCACCCACATCCTCGCCTTCGAGGGCGAAGCTCACGTCGAGTGGTTCGAAGGCAACTTCGAGGATTACGAGGAAGACAAGAAACGCCGCCTCGGCCCGGACGCGGTGGAACCCAAGCGGATCAAGTACAAGAAATTCACCCGCTGAACCGGGCGGGCTTACAGCCTTGGCCCGGCCAATGCCCCCGCAGGGTGCGCTTCAGCGCACCCTGCTCCGTTCCACCGGCGTCAAGGGCCACGGTCTGCCTGTCATCCCGCTGCACGCAGGTCGCGATGCATAGAGGACTGCACAAGGCATCGGCAGGCCGCCTCTCGGGCCCAGTGAGGCATTGGGTTGCACACCACATGCCAATGCGTGACACCATCGCCTTGGGAACGCTTAACGCTTTCCCCGGCGCAACTGACACGGACACCTGCGCCCCAGACGCCCCTTGCACCGAATCCCAAAATCTGTCACATGGCGCTCGCGACCTCTGCTGACTTTCGACCACTGTCTCCCTAACCGGCTTCAGTCCTCGATCTCAGACTGACTAAGCCGGGCTGCCGCATCCCGTGGGCAGCGTACATCGAAGGAGACACGCGGATGGCTACTGGCACCGTGAAATGGTTCAACACCACCAAAGGCTACGGCTTCATTGCGCCCGACACGGGCGGCAAGGACGTTTTCGTGCACATCTCGGCCGTCGAGCGTGCAGGCCTCACCGGCCTCGCCGACGACCAGAAGGTGACGTATGACGTGGAAGCTGGCCGTGACGGCCGCGAAAGCGCCTCGAACCTGAAGCTGGCATAAGCCGGCGGGGCGGGCCGTTCACCGGCCCGCCCGCTCCCTGCCTGCGGGCCTCCCCGACCTCGTGATTGCTGTTAGCGCCGCTCCCGTGGGCTGCCGCGCCGTGATCATCCGTGTCTGGACCTCATCGCGCCAACGCGATGCCGACGTTATGCCGACGTTTTGCCGACACCCGATTTCACCCCAACCCGGCACCGGGCGACGCGTGCTCCCGCAGCGGCGTGGCCCCGGCCGGATCGACGGCGTTTCAAGCCGCCCAAGCGTCACGTCCTTGCGCGGATCCACTCTGTCAGTTGCGCCGCGGGCAATGCGCCAGCCTGGCGCGCGATCTCTTTGCCGCCCTTGAAGACCGCCATCGTCGGGATGCCGCGGATGCGGTGCCGCGCCCCGGCATCGGGGTAGTCCTCGGTGTTGAGCTTGACAAGCCGCGCCGCCCCCCTCAGCGCACCCGCGGCGCTGTCGTAGGCCGGTGCCATCATCCGGCATGGGCCGCACCATGGCGCCCAGAAATCCACCACCAGCGGCAGGTCGTCTGTCCGTGACGCTTTTTCCAGCGTTTTCAAGTCGATGGCATGGGTCTTTCCATCCACGAGGCGCGCACCGCAGGTGCCACATTTCGGCCCGGACGACAGCTTGTCCGAGGGGATGCGATTGACTTGACCGCAGTCAAGACAGGTGAGTTTCAGCGCGGCCATGGCAGCCTCCATTCATTCATCAACATGAATGTAATCGAGCGCTCACCGCTATTCCAGCCCCTCGGAAAGGCGCGCCGCGATCTCGGCGCCCAGCGCGGATATCTCGGCGGCGGCCGGCCCGCGGCCCGCGGTCTCGAAGGCGGCCGTGCCGTTGCCCAGCGCCTCGGCATAGGCCACGCGATTGCCAAGGAACGCCTCGGTCCGTTCCAGACCCAGCTCGTCCATCGCCGCGCGGACATCGGCGGTCAGCCGCGCGCGGGCCGAAACCCGGTTCAGCACCGCCAGCACGGGCCGCCGTTCACGCCGTGCCAGCTCCAGCACGCTTTCGGTCGCCCAGAGATCGACATGGCTTGTGGCCACAGGCACCAGTACAAGGTCGGCCTCGCGCAGGGCGGGCCGCAGATCGGCGTCGATCTTGGGCGGTGTGTCTACGAGGATCAGATCATGCTGGCCGCGCAACTTCTCGCATTCATAGGCCACACCCCAGGCGCTTGCGGTGCCAAAGGACAGACCGGCGTCGGCGCCCATCCGCTCGCGACGGGCCATGAACCAGCGGCCAAGGCTGCCTTGTGGATCAGTGTCGAGCACGGCCACGTTCTGGCCACGAGAGGCCGCCTCGAGCGCCAGGTTGGCGACCATTGTCGTCTTCCCGGATCCGCCCTTTTGCTGGGCGACGGTTATGACTTTGCCCTTCATGTCGCACCTCCGCCGCGGAGTTGGCGACAATTCCCCGGCAAATGCAATCGAAAAATGCTGCACTGCAGCAATGCCTAGGGCACACTCCAGTCAACGTCCGTGGCCTCGGCAAGGATCAGCGTGCCCTCTGGCGCCGGGGCGATCAACGCGCGCGCCTCGGCCTCTGACCCCGCCAGCCAGCGCGCCGCTGCGTCATGGGCAAGGATCACCCCCATACGGTCGTGGATGTGCCGCACATCGGACGACGGCGGGCAAGTGACCGTGGCGACCTGAGCAATCGGCAAGCCACCAGGCGCTGTCCAGACATCGAAGACCGCCGCGAACAACAGCAATCCACCGTCCCTGGGCGCGATACGCCAGGCGGTCTTGTTCCTCGGTTTTCCCGTCCATTCATACCATCCGCTGGCCGGCACGATGGCGCGGTGCAGGCCTTGCACAGCGGATTTGTCGAACACCGTTTCGCCACGGACGTTGATGAGCGTCTCCATAACCGGGCGTCCGCGCGCATTCTTTCGGCCCACGGGGATGATCCCCCAGCGCATCAGCGACAGTCGCATATCGGGCGTCAGAACCACGATCTGCTGTCCCGGCGCAATGTTGCGGCGCGGCGTCGGCATCACGTCGGCGTCCGGCATGGCCGCGAGGGCCTCTGCCAGCGCCGCCGTGGACGCGTTCAGGAAAAAGCGTCCGGGCATGGCCCGATCCTAGCCCGCGGCCTGCCACCTTGCCAATCAGCCAAGACGGTCCGCAAGGTACTCGACCGCCTTTGCAAGCGTCTCGATCCGTGGATAGTCGTCCTCGGGAATATCGACGCCCAGCCGTTTGTGAAGTGCCGCGACAAGGTTCAGCACATCCATCGAGTCAAGTTCAAGGTCGTCCTGAATATGGTCGTCATCGCCCACGTCGGCGGCGTCGATATCAGGCGCGATGGCCGTCAGTTCTTGCAGGTAGGCTTTGCGAAGATCGTCTGGTGTCATAGTGCCTCCGGGGTTTGCAGCAGGGTTTCGACATCAAGCAGGAAGCGCGCCCCGAGGCGGCCATCGCTGGCCCTGTGGTCGGCCGCCAGCGAAAGCGTGGCCACCATGCGGGGCACCGCCCTGCCGTCGACGACCCAGGGCCGGGACAGCGGTGTGCCCACCCCCACAAGCGCCACCTGCGGCGGGTAGATCACGCCTTCCATCGCCTCGACGCCCTTTTCGCCGAGGCTGGACACCGTGATCGTTCCGTCACGCATTTCCGACGACCGAAGCCGCCCGGCGCGTGCCCGGAACACCACGTCGCGCATCGCCGCCATGAGGTCATCAAGCGGCAGGGTATCGGCATCATGGATCGCCGGAGCGACCAGACCGCCGCCCCTGAGGGCCACCGCCACGCCCGCGTGGACAGCATCGGCCGAATGGAACTTGTCGTCTGCGTAGTGACCGTTGATGCCCTTGGAACGCTTCGCGGCCATCGCCGCGGCCTTGACGAACAGCGCGCCCATCAGCAGGCGATCCTGCGGGCCGCGCGTGGCGTTCTGCGCCTCCAGCCAGTCGGTTGCGGCCTGCACGTCGACACTGTGCATCAGGTAGTAGTGCGGAATCTCGCGTTTGGAGCGTGTCATGGCGGCGGCAATCGCGGCGCGCATCGCGGCCATCGGGCTTTCGGGTTTCGCCGCCGTCGGCCTTGGAGCGCCCCTGCCGGCCACGTCGGCCAGCAAGATGACGCCGCCCGGGCCGCTGCCGGTGATGGAGGACAGGTCGATGCCTTCCTGCACAGCGTAGGCGCGTGCAGCCGGAGACGCCGGCGGGGGCGTGCCGGGCGCCGTGGCGGGCGGCGGGGGAACGATTGCCGGGCCAGTCGGCGACGCCGGTTCGGGTGGCGGCGCCGCGGCTCGGGCAGTTTCCGCATCATGCCGGGGGGCTGGTTCGGGCGCTGGTTCGGGCGCTGGCGCGACCGGCGCGACCGGCGGCGCGGTCTCACCCGGTCTCAGCACCACCGCAAGAGGCGCACCGACTGGCAGCGTTTGACCAACCTTGGCGGTCAGGCTGTCGACGACGCCATCCTCGAAAATCTCGATCTCGATCGCGCCCTTCTGGGTTTCGACCACGGCGACCACGTCGCCGCGGCGGACCTCGTCGCCGGGGCCGATCATCCATTCGACCAGCGTCCCCGCCTCCATGTCGGCCCCAAGCGAGGGCATCGCAAAGACACCCATGGCGCTATCCCTTGCCCAACGCGGCGCGCGCCGCCGCGACGATCTTGGCGGGCTGCGGGATGGCGGCCTGTTCAAGGTGTTCGGGATAGGGGATCGGCACCTCGTCCGAACAGACGCGGCCCACCGGCGCGTCAAGCGACCAGAGCGCCTGTTCCATGATGCGCTGGCCGATCTCGGCCGAGATGGATCCGGTGCGCCAACCTTCGTCCACGACCACGGCGCGGCGGGTCTTCCGGACCGAGGCCATGATGGTGGCGTCGTCCAGCGGACGCAGTGTGCGCAGGTCGATCACCTCTGCCTCGATACCTTCGGCGGCCAGCGTCTCGGCCGCGTCCAGTGTCTTCCACAGCGACCCGCCGTAGGTGACAAGCGTCACGTCCTTGCCTTCGCGCATCACCTTTGCCCGGTCGATGTCGACAGGGCCCGCCGCCGTGTCCAGCTGACCGGTCCGGTTGTAGAGCATCACGTTCTCGAAGATCAGCACCGGATCGGGATCCTGAAGCGCCGTCCAAAGCATCCCGCGCGCATCCTCGACCGTGGCGGGCGCCAGCACCCGAAGGCCGGGAATGTGGCCATACCAGCCTTCCAGCGAATGCGAGTGCTGCGCGGCCAACTGCTTGCCCGCGCCGGTGGCCATGCGGATGACCACAGGCACGCCGAACTGCCCGCCGGACATGTGCCGGATGGTGGCGGCGGTGTTCATGATCTGGTCAAGCGCCAGAAGGCTGAAGTTGACCGTCATCAACTCGACGATCGGGCGCAAGCCGGCGGCGGCGGCCCCGATGCCCGCGCCGGTGAAGCCCGATTCCGACAGCGGCGTATCGCGGATCCGGTCCTCTCCGAATTCGGCCATCAGGCCCTTGGACACGGCATAGCAGCCGCCATAGGCACCCACGTCCTCGCCCATCAGGAACACGCGGTCATCGCGGATCATGGCGTCGCGGATCGCCTGCTTGACCGCCTCTCGATAGGTGATCTCGACCGTCTCGCCCGATGGCGCGGCGGGTTCGGGCGGCGGCGGGCGATCCTCTGCCATCACGTGGCGGGACAGGGTATCCAGCGGCTCCCAATCCGCGGTCTCGGCAAACTCGACGGCGGCGGCGATCTCGGCGTCGATCTTTTCCTCGAGCGTGTGGATGTCGTGCTGGTGGATCAGGTGGTTTTCCAGCAGCCATCCCTGAAAGCGCTTGATCGGCCCCTTCTCGCGCCACTCGGCCACCTCGGTCTTTTCCCGGTAGAGTTGGGCATCGAACATCGAATGGGCGCGGAACCTGTAGGTCAGGCATTCCAGAAGGTGGGGTTTGCCGGTCTCCCGCATCGCGGAAATGGCGCGGCGGGCCGCGGCCTCGACGGCCACAACGTCCATGCCGTCGACCTGTTCGGCCCCCACACCGTAGGCCGCGGCCTTCTTGGCGACGGATCCTTCCGCCTCTGTCCGGGCCAGCGCGGACCCCATGGCATAGCCGTTGTTTTCACAGACGAAAAGCACGGGCAGCTTCCAGAGGGCAGCAAGGTTCATCGCCTCGTGGAATTCTCCCTCGGCCACCGCGCCTTCGCCGAAGAAGCAGGCCGTGACGTTATCCTGCCCGGTCATGCGGTCGTGCAGGCCAAGCCCGGCCGCCAGCGGCAGGCCGCCGCCGACAATGGCATTTCCGCCATAGAAGTTGGCCGGGGCATCGAAGATGTGCATGGACCCGCCGCGCCCGCCAGAGCAGCCGGTTGCCTTGCCGAACATCTCGGCCATGACGGCGTTCATGTCGACGCCGCGGGCCAGCGCATGGCCATGTTCGCGATAGGTGGCGACGACGCGGTCCCCGGCAGTCAGCACCGGGATGATCCCCATGGCGATGGCTTCCTCGCCGTCATAGAGGTGCAGGAAGCCTCGGATCTTCTGCTGAGTGTAGAGCTCGGCGCACTTGTCCTCGAACTTGCGGATGCGGAGCATACCGTGCAGCAGGTCGAGCACGTGGTCGCGATTGAGGCGGGGTTTGTCCTGCGTGGTCATGACTCGTCGCTCTCCAATGTGGAAATATCGCCTTCGGGCAGGCCGAGTTCGCGCGCCTTCAGAAGCCGGCGCATGATCTTGCCGGACCGGGTCTTGGGCAGGGTCTTGCGAAACACGACCTCGCGGGGTGCGACGGCCGGGCCGAGTTTCTTGCGGGCATGGCCGCGGATGTCGCGTTCCAGCTCTTCGGACGGCTCATATCCCGGGTTCAGCGCGACATAGGCCTTGACCACCTCGCCCGCCGTCTCGTCGGGGATGCCGATCACGCCGGCCTCGGCCACGGCGTCATGCTCGATCAGGGCGCTTTCAACCTCGAACGGTCCGATCAGGTGGCCCGAGGTCTTGATCAGGTCGTCGGCCCGGCCCACGAACCAGAAATACCCGTCACCGTCCCGCAACGCGAGATCGCCCGACAGGTACCATCCGTCTGCGAACGCCTTGGCGTAGCGTTCGGGCTGATGCAGGTATTCGCGCATCATCGAGGGCCAGCCGGGCCGCAGCGCCAGTTCGCCGACCGCGCCCTCAGGAAGCTCCCGCAGGCCGTCCTCGGTCTTCTCGACGACGCCGGCGGTGATGCCCGGCAGCGGACAGCCCATCGAGCCCGGCTTTATGTCCATCGCCCGGGTGTTGGCGATCATGATGCCGCCGGTTTCGGTCTGCCACCAGTTGTCGTGGAACGGACGGCCGAACACCTGCTGCCCCCAGACGACGCCCTCGGGGTTCAGCGGTTCACCCACCGAGCCCATGAATTCCAGCTTCGAGAAATCGTAGCCCGCCGCGGCGTCCTTGCCCGCCCGCATCATCATGCGAATCGCGGTGGGCGCGGTGTACCAGATCTGCACGCCTTCGTTCTGAAGCGTGGCATACCAGCGGTCGAGGTCGAATTCCGCCTCGTCCACGATCATCGTCACGCGGTGCACAAGGGGCGCGATGATGCCATAGCTGGTGCCGGTCACCCAACCGGGATCGGCGGTGCACCAGTAGACACGGCCGGGCCGCATTTCGAGCGCGTTGCGCCCGGTGGCGGCGTGGTTCACCACCGCCTGGTGGACATGCACGGCGCCCTTGGGCTTGCCGGTGGTGCCGCTGGTGAAATGGATCAGCGCCATGTCTTCTGGCGCGGTCGGGGCGCAGGTGAAATCGGGCGAGGCCGCGGCCATCGCGGGCCCCAGCGCGACGCAGCCCTCGGGCGCGGTGTCGCCGGCGATCAGCACGGCCCTGAGCGAGGGGATGGCGCCCTGCACCTTGGACACCTTGCGCTTGTAAAGCGCCTCTGTCGTCACGATGGCATTCGCCTCGCCGATCTCCATCCGGGTCTGGATGGGTTCCGGCCCGAAGGCAGAGAAAAGCGGCGTGAACACCATCCCGGCCTTCAGCGTGCCCAGCGCGGCCACGTAAAGCTCGGGTTCGCGGCCCATCAGGGAATACACGCGGTCGCCCGGCTTCAGCCCCGCGGCGACAAGGGCGTTCGCGAACCGTGCCGTCTGCTCCTTCAGGTCGGCGTATGTCAGGACGCGCCGCGCGCCGTCCTTGCCCAGCCAGCGCATCGCCTGCTGGCCGCCGTGGCCGTTCGCGACATGCCGGTCCACGGCCTCATACGCGATGTTCAGGCCACCGCCCGGCAGACCATCAAGCAGCGCCTGGGCATCGTCCCAGCCCCAGGTGCTGCGGTCATCCGCGCTCAGGTTGGCGGCCGCCGTTTCGGCCGCAGGCTTTCGGATCGTCTCCCAGGTCATCGTCTCCTCCTACGTTGACCGACGGACAGGATGCGGGGGCTTCAGCCGGTCTCTGCCTCCGCGACGTTGCGCTTGACGTTGATGAAGCTGTCCGGCGTGACCGAGATCGAGTCGATCCCGTAGCCCACCAGCAGCCGCGCGAAATCCGGATCGTTCGACGGCGCCTGTCCGCAGAAGCCGACCTTGGCCCCGACCGCGTGTGCCTTTTCGATGACCGTGCGGATCATCCACTGCACCGCCGCGTCGCGCTCGTCGAAGAGCGCCGCAAGTTCTCCGGAATCGCGGTCCACGCCCAGCGTCAACTGGGTCAGGTCGTTCGATCCGATGGAGAACCCGTCAAAGCGCCTTGCGAATTCCTCTGCCTGGATCACGTTCGAGGGGATCTCGCACATGACATAGACCTGAAGGCCGTTCTCGCCGCGTGTCAGACCGGCGTCGGACATCACCTGCAACACGCGGTCGGCCTCTGCCGGCGTGCGGCAGAAGGGGATCATGACGATGACGTTGTCGAACCCCATCTCCTCGCGCAGCTTCTTCACGGCGCGGCATTCCAGCTGGAAGCCCGGCGCATAGGCCTCGGAATAGTAGCGCGATGCCCCCCGGAACCCGATCATCGGGTTTTCCTCCCTAGGCTCGAAGGCATGGCCGCCCAGAAGTTCGGCGTATTCGTTGGTCTTGAAGTCGCTCATCCGCAGGATCATCGGATTGGGATAGCGGAAGGCCGCGATCCGGCTGAGCCCGCGCGAAAGTGTATCGACGAAGTAGTCCGCCTTGTCGTCGTAGCCGGCCGTCAGCTTCGCGATCTCTTCCGCCGCCGCTGGTTCCACCTTTTCGGGCTGCAACAGTGCCATTGGGTGCACCTTGACCCATTCGCTGACGACGAATTCCATGCGCGCCAGTCCCACGCCCGCGGCAGGCAACTGCCACCAGCGGGCCGCAGCGGACGGGTTGGCAAGGTTCAGCATCACGTTCGTGCGGGTATCGGGGATGTGCGAAACGTCCAGTTCCTCGACCTCGTACTCTGCCGTCCCGGCGTAGACATACCCCGTGTCGCCCTCGGCACAGCTTACCGTCACCTCCTGTTCGTCATGCAGAAGATGCGTTGCGTTCCCGGTGCCGACGATCGCGGGCAGCCCAAGCTCGCGGCTGACGATCGCGGCATGGCTGGTCCGCCCGCCGTGGTCGGTGACGATGGCCGCCGCGCGCTTCATGATCGGCACCCAGTCCGGGTCGGTGATCGTGGTCACAAGGATCGAGCCATCGATGAACTTGTCGATATCGGCCGCACTTTCGATCAGGCAGACGGGGCCATGCGCCACCGCTGCGCCCACCGACAGGCCGGTGGTCAGCGTCTTGCCGTGGGACGCCACGCTGTAGGACTTGATGGCGCCTTTCTTGGCATGGCTTTGCACCGTTTCGGGTCGGGCCTGAACGATGAAGAGGTCCCCTGTCTCGCCGTCCTTGGCCCATTCCATGTCCATCGGGCAGCCGTAATGATCCTCGATGGTCACCGCCATGCGGGCCAGCGACAGGATCTCGGCGTCGTTCAGCACGAAGGCGGCGCGTTCCGCCCTGGAGGTGGGCACGTTCTTGGTCGAGCGCCCGGCCTCGCCGGTGTAGACCATCTTCTTTTCCTTCTCGCCGCGTTTCTTTTCCAGAATCGGGGTCAGCGCGTCATTTGCGAGGAATGGCTTGAACACCTGGTATTCGTCGGGCGTCACGGCGCCCTGCACCACGTTCTCACCCAGGCCCCAGGCCGCGTTGATGAGGACGACCTTGTCGAACCCCGATTCGGTGTCGATCGAGAATATCACGCCCGACCCCGAGATGTCCGAACGCACCATCTGCTGAACGCCAACCGACAAGGCCACGTCGCGGTGGTCGAAGCCCTTGATCTGGCGATAGGTGATGGCCCGGTCGGTGAAGAGCGACGCGTAGCAACGGCGGCACGCCTCCAGCAAGGTCGCCTCTCCGACGATGTTCAGATAGGTTTCCTGCTGACCCGCGAAACTTGCGTCTGGCAAGTCCTCGGCGGTGGCAGAGGACCGCACGGCAACGGACGCCTCGGCCTTTCCGGCGCGGCGCGACAGTTCGGCATAGGCGTCGGCGATGGCGGCACGCGTGGCCTGTGGCCAGTCGCCCTGAAACACGGCCTCGCGCACCCGGCTGCCCGCCTGCTGCAACGTCAGGCGTCCTGCCTGAAGCGCGTCCATCGTGTCGTCGATGAAAGCGTTCAGATTGTTGGCTTCGAGATAGTCGCGATAGGCATCGGCAGAGGTCGCGAACCCGCCGGGCACGGCAATGCCCTTGGCCGCGAGGTTGGCAACCATTTCGCCCAGCGAGGAATTCTTGCCACCGACGCGGCCAACGTCGCCACGCTTGAGATCCTCGAACCAGATCACAGGGTTGTCCATGTCGCGTCCTTTCGGGTGGTGTCCTTGGGTCGAGATGAACGCTAGGCAAGCGCCGCGGTATCCGCGTTGATCCGTGTCAAAGTGCGGCACGGTCCCGCGGTCAGGTTGTCGCAATGCCGCCACCTGCCCCCTTGCGGTGCGGAACCGGAAGTCCGGATGCCGGGTGACCGGAAAGCGATGGCGCGGGGTTCGCCGTGTTGCACCTAGGTGCCGCGCGCGTCCTCGGAGGCCGTGCGTTCAAGCGCGAACTGGGTCATCAGCGGGCCGAAGATCTCGAACACGATCGTGCTGGCGATGGTGATGGTCAGCACCTGCGTCCCGATGCCGGGAAAGCGTTCGGCCGCCACAAGCGCCATGCCGATGGCCACCCCCGCCTGCGGCATCAGCGCCATTCCCATCAGGCCCGATTCGCGCGCCGGCAGCCCTGCAAAGACACCGCCGACCCAGGCCCCGAGGATGCGCGAGATGCTGCGCAGCACGATATAGGCCAGCCCGAGCCACCCGATCGCCGACAGCCCCGCGATATTCAGCGTCGCCCCCGCCATCACGAAGAAGACCAGAAGAAACGGCCACTCGATTCGCTCGATCTCGTGGAACGGGCGTTCGTGGTGGCGCGCAAGGTTTACGACGGTTGCACCCGCCACCATACCCGCCAGCAGGAACGAAAGCTCAAGGTAGAGCGCTGCGCCCGCACAAAGAAAGACCAGCCCCAGAACCTCTATGAGAGTGGGTTCGCCCGGCTTGATCCGCCCCGTGAGCATGGCGCCCGGAAGGCCGATCGCAAGCCCCAGCAGGATGGACCCGCCCGCCTCTGCCAGCCCGTGAAGAAGCGCGCCCTCGCCGCCGTTTCCGGTCAGTGCGCCGGCCAGTGTCAGCACGAGGCTGAACACGATCAGACCCCAGGCGTCGTCTATGGCGACGATGCCTCGCAGGTTGTCGACGAAGCGCCCCGTGCGGCCCGACTGCTTGACGACATCCAGCGTTGCCGCAGGCGCCGTCGCCGCCGAGATGCCGCCCAGCAGAAAGGCGAAGGCCGCCGGGGCGCCCAGCAGGATAAGCCCACCTGACACGACGGCCAGCGAAACGGCGACGACCGAGACCGACACGATCAGGATGGTGCGACCATGCGCGACCAAGGTGCGCCGGTGCAGCGATCCGCCCAAAAGAAACGCCACCATCGTCAACGCCGTCGGCGCGATCAGATCATCGGCGTCGACAAGGTGTTCAGGCAGGATGTCCAGAACCGGCGGCCCCACCAAGGCACCCAGCAGCATCAAGAGCGTCACGCGCGGCACATGCACCCGCCGGCCCAGCGTGTCGAGCGCGAGGCCGGCAAGAAAGAGAATGCCGATGGCGATGAGGGAGGCGGCGTTTTCCATTGGCAATCGCCGGGCGCCGCAAGGGCGCCCGACCGGACCTGGCCTAGGGGCGCGTCATGCCGGACAAGTCCAAGCTGATCTGCGCACCGAGATTCTCCAGGCTGTCGTAAAGCAACTGGATCAGGTACTTGGGATTGTGGCTGTATCCGCCCGGGTCCTTGGCAACGAACTGGTAGTTGTAGGCGGCCCGCAGCAGGCGGGGCGTCCAGCTTTGATAGCGGTTGGGATAGGCGGCCTCGCCCTCGGTCACCGCGCCGTCACCGTTGCTGTCGACAAAGAAGTACGGATAGGCGTGGCTGTCATAGACGATGGCGGTGCCGGCAACATCTGCCGCGTAGGCCTGAAGAGCCGCGCCAAGGTGTTGGTGCAACGTCGCGATCTCGCCGTGGATGCCCTCGGCCGTGTCGCCGTCGGCGTCGAAATCGGTCGGCGTGATGCGGATGGCGCGGAAGTCCTCGGCCCCCTTGTGGCAGGTGGTGCACTGATCAAGCGCAACCTCTGTCGTATGCGGGCTGTGGCAACTGGTGCATGTGTTCAGGTCCGGCACGTGCGAGAACTGACCGGCGTAAGTCTTGCCGTCATACTGGTAGCCGCCACGCGCGCCACTGCCCACCAGCGTTGCTGCCGCAGCACGGTAATGCACGTTCAGAAACCTCAGGTCGGCATTCACCGCATCGTCTTCGGCGTCCGCAATGGCGGCGTCCACGCTGTCGGTCGATTCGCGGCCCTGGTGGCAGACGGCGCAGATCGTGCCGCTGCCAAGCGTGTCGGCTGTCGCGCCGGACGGGAAGGTGACACTGCTCAACGCCGACGAAGCCGCATTGTGACACGTCGCGCAGTCCACCGGCGCGCCCGTGGGCGCGGGATGATCCACGCCGGGCGCGGTACCGTCACCACCGACGAAATCGATCAGGCCGGGGCCAGAGTGGCAGGTGGCGCATGCAGGCGGCACCTCGCCGTCTTCGTCCCAGTGGGTAAAGGCCTCGTCCCCGCGCTGTGCGTGGGGCGAAGACAGCCATGCCTCGACAATGTCGGTAAGGCTTGGGGGTTCCTGCGCGAGGGCGGGAAGGGTAACGGCGCCAAGAAACAGCGCGGCAAGGGCCAGTCGGGCACGGCGAAAAGTCATGTCTTCTATCTCCCGCTAGGATCGGAATGGCATGGATGGATCGGCAAGAGGATGCCCCACACTCTTTAGGCGGTCTTTGATCTGAATCAGCGCCGCGTCGGTTGTTCCCGGCGAGTCTGGGCCGCGAACGCAGATCAGGATCCAACCTACGGGACCCAGCCATGCCCAAACGATTCCCGGTCCGTCAGGGCTATCGGATCGACATATCCGGCGCGCCGGCGCAGCAGATCGAGGACGCCGCGCCCGCTTTGGCAGCTGCGCTGCTGGGCACTGACCTTGGCGGCCTGCGTGCCCGTCTCGCGGTCGTCCAGGGCGATCGCGTGACGGTCGGCCAGATCCTGTTCGTGGATCGGGCGCGCCCGGACATCGCCTTTGCCTCGCCGGTCAGCGGCGAGGTCGCCGGCATTGACCTTGGCCCGCGCCGAAGCCTTTCGGCGCTGCGCCTGCGCGCCGATGCGCAACAGACTTCCGCCCCGGAACAGGGCGCCCCGGCAAGCACGCCGGGAGAGCTGCGCGAAACGCTGCTGGCGCGCGGCATGTGGCCGGCCTTTCGCAGCCGCCCGTTTGGCGGCATCCCCGCACCCCGGGCGACCCCCGCCGCGATCTTCGTCACCGCAATCGACACACGTCCGCTGGCGCCTGACCCGGTGGTGGTGCTGACGGCGCGCAACGACGACCTGCGGCGCGGCATCGCGGCGCTGACCCGGCTGACAGCAGGGCCGGTCTTCGTCTGCCAGGGGCCGGGACAAGACATGGCGGCGGGACTCGACGGGGCGGAAACCGTGGTGTTCGAAGGCGTCCATCCCGCCGGGCTGGCCGGAACCCATGTGCACCGCCTGTTTCCCGCGCGCCCTGAACGGCCTGTCTGGACCATCGGGTATCAGGACGTGGCGGCGATCGGGCGGCTTCTGGAGACGGGGCGTTACGATCCCGTTCGCGTTGTGTCGCTGGGCGGGCCGCGCGCCGCCCGTCCGCGGCTTCTGCGCACGCATCTCGGGGCCAGCCTGCGTGACCTTACATCCGGGGAGGTGGCGGCGTCCGCCGACGGCCACCCTGCGCGCGTTGTATCGGGCTCGCCCCTTGACGGACGCGAGGCGGCCTATCTGGGACGCCACGCCTTGCAGGTCAGCCTGCTGGACGGTGTCCGTCCGCCGGGTTCCGAGCGCCTTCTGGACCGGTTGCTGCGCTTGCGCGGACCGGTCGGACCCATGCCGATCGTACCGATGGGGCACCTGGAACATGCCCTGCCATTCGGCGTGCCGCCCGTACCCCTTCTGCGGGCGCTGGCGGTCGGCGACACAGAGGCCGCGGAACGTCTGGGCGCATTGCACATGCTGGAAGAGGATGTCGCGCTGGCCTCGGCGCTTTGCACCAGCGGAGCGGATTACGGCACGCTTCTGCGGCAGGTGCTGGACGATCTGGCGGAGGCGGCATGAGGCATATCGCGCTCAACCGGTCGGCCCCGTCCGGCGCACCGCTTCACCGCGGCTGGACGATCCTGCATGTCACCCTGATTCAGGTTGCGGCGCTGGTCTTGCCGTTTCTGGCCGCGCTTGGCACGGGAGGGCCGGGCGTTCTTGTGACTGGCGGCACGGCCATCGCGACAGCACTGATCTGGGAGGCGGGATTTGCCCGCGTGCGCAGGCGGGCAATCACCGTTCACGGGCTGACCACCGGCCTGATCGTCGGCGTCATGGCGCCCGTCGCGGCAGAGCCGTGGCAGATCGCGCTGGCCGTCAGCTTTGGCGCGGTGATCGCCGAGCTGGCCTTCGGGGGGCGCGGCTTCGGCTTTGTCAACGCGGGCCTGGCGGCGCTGGCGTTCCTGCTTTTCTCGTTCCCCGGGCTGGCGCCGGAGGGTGCATCGACTGCGGTTGCCGTCGCCGCCCTTCCCGGTGGCGCCGCACTGGTCCTGACGGGCATCGTGTCGTGGCGCGTTCTGGGCGCGGCGGCCATCGGCCTGTTGGGCGTCGTCACCGCGGCGGGCATGGCGCCCGACCCCGCCTTGACCGCCGCCGCGCTGGTGTTTCCGCTGATCTTCATCGTGGCCGATCCGATGGGTGCGGCGGTCACGAACCCCGGCCGTGTGGCCCATGGCCTGCTGGCCGGCGGGCTGGTGGCGCTTTTCATGGGAGCCGACAGCACCGCACCCGATCCCGGACAGATCATCTTTGCCGCGCTGATCGCCAGCATTTTCGCCCCGCTTCTGGACGAGATCGCGATTCGCGCGATGGCCATGCTGAGGGAGCGGCGCCATGACTAATCCGATCCGCGCCTTCCTGAACCGGCCGAACGACGACACCGTGAAGACTTTCGGCGTCGCGATCGGCGTCGCGCTGATCTCGGCTCTGGTGGTGTCGACCGCCTCGGTCCTGCTAAAGCCGATACAGGACGCCAACATCGCCGCCGAACAGGCCGCGCGGATGGAGGCGATGCTGGACCAGCTGCCCGGGATGCGCGAGCTGATGATGGAAACCGGCGTCGACGCGCTGGAAACCCGGATGGTGGATCTTGGCACCGGCGACTTCCTGCCCGGTGCCGACGCGGCAGGGTTCGACATGCTGGCCGCCGCACAGGACCCCGAGACGTCGATCGCCCTGAGTACCGAGCAGGACCTTGCCAGCATCAAGCGGCGGTCCACCACGGCGCCTGTCTACCTGTTGCAAAGGGACGGGGCGTTGATGCTGATCGTGCTGCCGGTCTACGGCACGGGCTATGCCTCGACCATCCGGGCGATGCTGGCGATGGAGGCGGATCTGCAAACCGTCGCGGCCCTTACCGTTCTGGAACAGGGTGAAACGCCGGGACTGGGCGCTCGCATCATGGAACCGGACTGGCAGGCGCAATGGCCGGGCACGCAGGCTGTGGCCGAGGACGGAACCCCGGTGATCGAGGTGGTCAAGGGCAGCGCGTCTGAGACCTGGCAGGTCGATGCCCTGACCGGGGCCACCCGCACCTCTAACGCCGTGCAGTTCCTGCTGCGTTTCTGGCTGGGTCCGGACGGATACGGGCCGATGCTGGACCGTCTGCGGGCAGAGGGGCTTTGACATGAAACTGACCGAGCGCCTGACCGACCCGCTGATCCGCAACAACCCGATCACGCTTCAGATCCTCGGAATCTGTTCGGCACTGGCGGTGACGACATCGCTGGGCACCGCGCTGACCATGTCGGTTGCGCTGACCGTGGTGCTGGGCGCGTCGTCCGTCATCATCAGTGCGATGCGGGCGCACATTCCGGGGTCGATCCGGCTGATCGTGCAGATCACCATCATCGCCGCGCTGGTCATTGTCATCGACGAAATCCTGCAGGCCTACGCCTACGAAACCTCGAAACAGCTTTCGATCTTCGTAGGCCTGATCGTCACCAATTGCCTTGTTCTGGGCCGGGCAGAGGCCTTCGCGATGCACAATCCACCCCTGCCGTCGCTGGCGGACGGGATCGGCAACGGGCTGGGCTACAGCCTGATCCTGATCGTCGTGGGCACACTGCGCGAGCTGCTTGGCAAAGGCTCGCTTCTGGGCCAGCCGATCCTGCCGACGGTCGAGAATGGCGGCTGGTTCGAACCGCTCGGCCTGATGGCGCTGGCGCCCTCGGCCTTTTTCATCCTGGGCCTTCTGGTCTGGGTGATCCGCAGCCGCTGGACCCGACAGGTCGAACAGGCCGAGTTTCGCCTGAAACCCGAAGCAGGGAGGAGCACATCATGACCGACCTCTTCCTGACCGCCATCTTCGAAGAGAACCTCGCCCTTTCCTTCTTTCTGGGCATGTGCACCTTCCTTGCGGTGTCACAGCGTCTGGATACCGCGATCGGGCTGGGGCTTGCGGTGATCGTGGTGCAGACGATCACGGTGCCGGTGAACAACCTGATCTTCAACGGCCTCTTGATCGACGGCGCGTGGTCCTGGGCGGGACTGCCCGACGTGGACCTGACGTTCCTGAAGCTCGTGGCTTTCATCGGGGTGATCGCCGCGATGGTGCAGATCCTTGAAATGGCGCTCGAGGCCTATGCGCCCGCGCTGTATCGCGCGCTGGGGATCTTCCTGCCGCTTATCACGGTGAACTGCGCGATCCTTGGCGGATCGCTTTTCATGGTGGAGCGTCGCTACGATCTTGCCGAATCGGTCGTCTATGGCGCCGGCAGCGGTGTTGGCTGGGCGCTTGCCATCGTCGCCTTCGCCGCGATCCGCGAACGCCTGAAATACGCCGACATGCCCGATGGCCTGCGTGGCCTGGGGTCGGCCTTTCTGGTGACGGGGCTCATGTCGCTTGGCTTCTCGGCCTTTGCCGGACTGGGGGCGCCATGACGGAAATCCTGCTGGGGTCCGCCCTTCTGACGGGGCTTGTCATTCTGCTGTCCCTGGTTGTGCGGGGGGCGCGGGCGGTGCTGTCGCCCGCTGGGCCGGTGACGGTAACGCTGAATGGCGACACGCAGCTTGCAACGCAGGCGGGTCAGTCCCTGCTGTCGGTGCTTGCAGAGAACGATATCCTCATCCCTTCGGCCTGTGCCGGGGCGGGCACCTGTGGGCTTTGCCGTGTGCGGGTCACCGAGGGCGGGGGCGACGCACTGCCGACCGAGGCCGCGCGCCTGTCGCGCGCCGATCTCCGCGACGGCTACCGTCTGGCTTGCCAGATGCGACTGCGCGGCGACCTGTCTGTCGAGGTGCCGGGCGACCTGATCGGCGCCGAAACCTACGAGGCCGAGATCGCGTCGGCCCGTTTCCTGACCCCTCTTATCCGCGAGGTGGTCTTTCAGCTGCCAGAGGGCCGCCGCCCCGAGATCGTCGCGGGATCCTTCCTGCAAGTGACTGCACCGCCCTATGGCGTCAGCTTCGACCGGCTGGATGTGCCCGGGGCTTTCGAACAGGCTTGGACCCAGATCCGCCCGCTGAAGGTGGCCAGCGACGCCGAGGTGACGCGCGCCTATTCCATCTCGAACCGGCCAGAGGATTCGGCGGCGGGCCGCGTCGTGCTGAACATACGGCTGGCCCTGCCGCCGCCCACGGTGCCAGAGGCGCAGCCGGGGATCGTGTCGTCCTACCTGTGTTCGGTAAACCCCGGCGATCCGGTGACGGTGTCCGGCCCGTTCGGCAGCTTCCGTGCACAGGACACCGATGCGGAAATGGTGCTGATCGGCGGTGGCGTCGGCATGGCGCCGCTGCGCGCCATCATCCTTGACCAGCTGGGCCGTGTCGGCAGCGGCCGCAAGATCAGCTTCTGGTACGGCGCGCGCAGCCTGCGAGAACTGTATTATGCCGACGAATTCGACGCGCTTGCCGCGCAGCATCCCAATTTCAGCTGGACGGTCGCCCTGTCCGAACCCGCGCCCGAGGACGCCTGGCAAGGACCGCAGGGCTTCATACATTCGGTCGTCTGGCAGACCTACCTGCGCGACCATCCCGCGCCAGAGGCCTGCGAATATTATCTTTGCGGTCCGCCCATGATGATCCGGGCGGTGATGGGTATGCTGGAGGATGCCGGCGTCGACCGGTCCAGTATCTTCAACGACGATTTCGGAGTCTGAGCCATGCCGATGACCCGACGCCGATTCCTTGCCGCCGCCAGCGCCGGAACACTTGCGCTGCTGGCACCTGCTGTTGGGGCGGGCGGCACGCAGTGGCTTTCCGGCGCTGCCTTTGGCGGGCGATGGCACGCGATACTGCCGCCGGGAACGCCCGTGGCGCCTGTTCGGGCGGCAATCGACGGTGTCGCGGAACATGCCAACGCGCTCTTTTCGCCCTACCGCTCCGGTAGCGTTCTGACGCGGCTGAATACGCACGGCGGAACCGATTGGCAGCCCGTGCCGCCGGAGGTCGCAACGCTCGCCCGCGCCGCGCGGGCGCTGCACCACGACAGCGGCGGTGCATTCGATCCGACAGTCGGACCCATCGTGCACCGCTATGGCTATGGCCCGATCATCGGCAGCGTCGCGCCATTCGAAGCGCTGGAGATCGCCCAAGGCGCGCTGCGCAAGGCCGATCCCGCGCTGACGCTCGACCTTTGCGGGATCGCCAAGGGTCATGCGCTTGACGCGATGATCGCATCGCTTCGGACCGCCGGCCTGCGCGACGGCCTGCTGGAGTTGGGGGGAGAGGTGCGCACGATTGGCACCCATCCGGACGGCCGGGCCTGGCAGGTGGGGGTAGAGGACCCGCGCCCCGGCGCGCCGCGTCTTCACCGGCTGATCGCCCCGGGTGCGCGCGCGGTGGCCACATCCGGCCATGCGGCGCAGGGCGCGGCGGGCCTAACCCACCTGATCGACCCGCGCCGTGGCGGACCGGCGGACATGCGGCTTCTGTCCGTGACCGTGCTGGCAGAGACCGCGCAGTCCGCGGACGGACTGGCCACCGCGCTTGCGGTGCTAGGCCCTGATGACGGACCCGCCTGGGCAGACGCCGCGGGCATCGACGCGCTTTTCCTGCTCGCCGATGGCCCGGGGCTGCGCGACATCACAACCGGCGCATTCGCCGATCACATCCTTGCCTGAGGTGCTGTCATGGCGACCCTGATCCTGAGTTTCACGATTGTGCTGCTGGCGATCGGCGGTCTTGCGCTTGGGGTGATGGCCGGGCGCAAACCGCTCAAGGGGTCCTGCGGCGGGCTGGCCTGTGCCGGGCTGTCCTGCCGCACCTGCCCGAACCGGAGCGGAGGAACAAGCGATGAGTGACCGCCCCCGCGTCCGTGACTACATGGCCCGAACCCTTGTCACCCTGACCCCGGAGACGGAAATCAACCGCGCCGCGGCGATCCTGCTCGACCGGGGCATTTCGGGCGCGCCCGTGGTCGATGCCGAGGGCCAGCTTGTCGGCGTTCTGTCGAAAAAGGACTGCCTGCGCGCCGCCCTTCATGCCGCCTATTTCCGCGAATGGTCCGGCGCCGTGGCCGACTGCATGTCGACGAAGGTCGAGACGCTCGATGCCGACATGGACATCGTAGAGGCGGCAGAGGCGTTCCTTGCAGCGTCCTACCGGCGTTTCCCGGTCATGAAGGAAGGCGCACTGGTCGGTCAGGTCAGCCGCGCCGACATCCTGCGCGGGCTCTACGAACACTGGAGCTGAGGGACGGGCGGGCGCGCCAGCGCGCCCGCCGGGCCAGTTCAGATGCTTTTGCAGCAGCGGAATCCGAGGTGATAGTTCTCGTGGCTTGAAGGCGACATCACCGGGGCGCCATGCCAGTACGGCGCGCGCCAGCGGCACCAGTCGGGGTGCGCGTTGATCTTGTCCCAGATGAACCAGCTTCCCTTCATTTCGGTCACGCCAAGCGTGGTCGATCCGGCGCTTGCCATCTGGTCGGGGCGCAGGGGCAGGTTCATGTGCTCTGCCGCGTTGCCGTTCAGGTCATAGACCCCCAGCTGCGAGCGGCAGTTGGGGAAACTGCCCACCGGGTAGTGATTCGATCCGCACTTGTTGAACCCGCCGCCCGGGCAGGTCGCGCTTTTCACGCTGTCCTGGGCGCAGATGCCGCGCTGGAAGGTCGGGCCATAGCTCCAGCTCTTCGTGGGTTCGTATTTCGAGTTGTGCCAGGCCCGCATGGCACCGTGGCTGCCAAGATCGAAACGGTAGTCCGGCGGCTCCAGCGCGCCGGCGCAGGCGCCCTCCCACTCATGCGCGTCGCACAGGCGCTTGCCCTGGGCCGCACAGATCTGCGCGGCCTCGACCGCCTTTACCCAGACCACGGGATAGGTGCAGGGAATGTTCGGAAACTCGAACATGTCGATGCAGGCGTTGGCATCTTCCGCACGTTCGGTGCGCGGATCATAGAGCGGCGCCATGTACTTGTCGCCGCAGATCCGTTCGAACCGGCTGTTGCGATAGCTTTCCGGCCCGCCGGGGATGCGCGCGGCACACTGTTCGGGCGTCATCGGGCGCTGGTTGATGGCCGGGTTGCCTTGGCCCATGAAGCCGCGCTGTCCAAAGATCGCGCGGATACGCTCCATCTCGGCGCCGGACAGGCGGTGCACCTGCTGAAGCTGCTGGAACAACACCTCGTTGGCCTGTTGCAGCGCGGATTGCGCCTGCACGGCCCCGCCTGCCAGAACCATCCCTATGGAAAGCGCCAGTGCGCGGATCATTGCGTGCCCTCCTTGCGCATCACGTAGAACAGGTCGCGGTTGTCCGGGTAGCCGAGGAACCGCGGAATCACAGTACCGTCTCGGAAGCGTTTGTCGACACCGCTCATCCCCGGCACGATGTGCTGGACCTCCACGGAACCGTCGCGGCGGACGTAAAGCGCCAGATAGGTGTGCTCCAGCGCGTTCATGTCCAGAAGCATGGCGTAGGTGCAGCCATAGCCCTGAAACGTGCGCGCCATGGCCGAGGGCGTCGCAGTCGAGAAGTAGCCGTAAAGCAGGTAGCGCGTGTCCCCGGTTTCCACGATGCAGGACCCCGCGCGCAATGTGCGCAGTTCCGCCTCGGCAGAGCCGGACCAGTTTCCCGCCCCCCATTGCGTCACGTATTTGCCGGGCAGCGGCACGCCCGATTCCGGGTCAGGCTCTACCAGCGCGACACCGTTTTGCCGGGCGAACCGGAGGCGCGGCAGCAAGGCATCGTCCTCTTCGGTCCAGGTGCGCATGTGAATTGACCCGTCGTCGAGGATGAAGAATGTCGACAGCCCCGGCCACAGTTTGGAGTACAGCACCCCGTGTTCGAGGAACCCGTAGTGGCTGCCGAAGTTGACTTCGGCGAAGGGCCCCCAGCGGAAGGCGCCGTGCTGGCGCTTGTAACCCGCCGTGAAGGTCGCGATCGTGCGCGGCGCATCGCGCGGGCTGACCATGCCCAGGGGCACGACCGGATCGACGCGGTTGAACCCGTCCGGGCCGGACAGACCCTGCGGGCGCACGTTCCACGGCGGTCGTGGCGACCATTCGACGCCGGGATGATCGGTCCCGCGCGCGTAGCCCAGGTCGAACAGCGAAAGATCGAAGGCCACCACATATCCTGTGGCCGCGCCCTCGACACCGTCCAGCCAGTTCGTCGTGCCGGGACCCTGCAGGATGTCGGCGCTGATCGAGCGGGGCTGGAAGCTGCTGACAAACACGCCGTCAAGATCGGCAACGGGATACCAGATGCCCATTGTCATCCGGCCCGGCTGCGCGCCCTCAAGCCCGAAATCGTGCAGGGCGGTCATCACCGGGCGCTGGAAATCGCTGACGTTCAGCGGCAGCGGCGGCGGGCCGGTCACCTCTTCGACGACCTCTTCCATGCCAAGGCTCTTCGAGGTCTCGGCGAACTTGTCCTTGAAGAAGTTGTCGCGGATGAAGCGCACAACCTGTTCGCCGCCCCAGACGTTGTCGCGCAGGAAGTCCGTCGTCTTTTCAAGGTTGGTGCTGTAGCCGTTGACCCGGTTGCGCAGGAAAAGCGCGCCGTCGCAGATCGGCGTGTAGGGCACGCGGGTGGCCTGTGCCTCTGCCAGTTCGCCCTCCCACGGGCGGCAACGCTGCGTGCGTCCATCCTTTTCAAGCACCAGCGCGGGCGCGTCTCCGCCCTCTAGCGTCACGGTCTGCGTTTCAGTGTCCGGGTTTTCCAGATGGACATAGCTGCGCCGCCCCTCGGGCCCTTCGGCCAGCAGGAACCAGGAATTGATCCCCGGATTCAGCGAGATAAGCGTCAGCTCGGCCCCGGTGTCGGGGCGCACCGCCGTCATCTCGTTTCGGAAAGGCTGAAGCTCGATGATCGATTTCGCGCGCACGGCGTCGAACGCCTCGCGCTGCACGGCCAAGGTATCCGCGGTCTGGGCCACGGCGGACCCTGCCAGACCGACACAAACGGCGAAAATCAGAGCAGTACGAAAGTCAGAACACGTAACGGGCAAGAGACAGGGCTCCTCTCTTCCAGGGCACTCGGTGCGACACGCCGGAAGCGGCCGAAATGCGGCCCCGGTTCGCGACGTACCAGTCATAGTTTCTCTCCAGCGCCTCGGCATTCGAATAAAGCGGCCGATAGCCAAGGCGCGTCTTGATCTTGTCGACGCTGACAAAGCTGTCACGCGCCGCCGTCTCGTAGATCCATTGGTAAAGCGGCGAAAGGCCAAGCTTTTCCAGCACTCGCAGGACGGCGATCGCGGGACCTGCGGGCAAGGGCACGACGCGCTTGCCGTGGCCGGCACAGTCCAGCACGGCCTGAAAGCTTTCGCGCAGGGTGCCGAACCGGTCGGCGCCGACGTTGAAGACATCGTTGACGGTGTCGCGGTCGCCGGTCACGCACAGGTCCACCGCCTGACAAAGATCCTCGACATCGAGAAGCTGATAGCGGTTGTTGCCCTTGCCCAGCACCGGAAACCCGTGTCCGGTAAAGGCGAAATCGAAGAGCAGTTCGAACGCGCCCAGCCGTTCGGGCCCGACGAAGGACTTCGGGCGCAGAACCGGCACGCAAAGGCCCCGCGCGCGGTAATCTTCGCAGACCGCCTCTGCCTGCACCTTGGCCTCGCCATAGGGGCCCACGCCGATCAGCCGGTCGCCTTCGACCAGCGGGTGGTGATCCGGCACGCCGTAGACGGCCGTTGACGAGGTGTGGATGAACCGCTGCACGCCCTTTTTCAGCGCCGTGTCGAGCACCATGCGCGTGCCATCCACGTCGGTTGAGAAGATCTCTTCGCGGGTACACAGCGGCAGGGCGGCGGCACAGTGCACCACGATGTCGATGCCGCCAAAGGCCCGGTCGTGCAGGCCTTTGTCGCGAATGTCGCCGTGCAACTCGTCAATCCGGTCCCGCTCGGGGTAGTCGAAGGGCGCGATGTCCCAGCTGCGCACCTCGTGCCCGCGCGCCAGCAGGTAGCGCACCAGGTTGATGCCCATGAATCCGGACCCGCCCGTCACGAGAAACCGCATCGCGTCCCTTTTCCAGCCGCGCGGACGCCACTTTCAGCCTGCCGCATCACCCGCCCCGACGACTTGATACGAAACCTGCGCGCAGGTCACAACGCGACACCGCGCGCAGCGGCGATGTCACGGCGAACCGTTGCCCGCGAACACGAAACGGCGGTCCAGCCGGTACTTGGCAACATATCCGACACTCAGCCCTAGCACCGCGCCGACCTCTCGCATGATGTCAGCCTCGAACGCCCACCAGAACGCCGTTTCGGTGCCCCAGAAGATCGCCGTGGTGACGACGCCGGTCAGGGTGTAGCGCGAGAACCGCTTGCCGTGGGCAGCTACACCGGTGCTGCGGTCCTGAAAGATCCAGCGCTTGTCGAGGACGTATTTCACCACCAGTCCGACACCGGTGCCCACAAAAAGCGCCAGCGCAAAGCCGCCCGTTCCGTCCATGAGCGCCAGGACGGCGCGTTGCGAGGCAAGGTTGGCCAGAACGGCGATCACCGCGAAGGCGGCATAGCGCAGGATCAGGGTGCGGGTCGTCATGGCGGCCTTCCGGTGATTGCCGACTTGATAGGCCAGTCGCGGCGATGGCCACAAGCGTGCAAGCCCCTTCCCCGCGCCCGCGCGCTCTGGCATACCGCGCCCATGCTGGACGAGGCCGACGATATCCACCCGCTCTTTCACGGGGCGCCCGCGACGACGGAGTTCAAGAAGCTTCGCAAACGCATCGTGCGCAACGCGCGCGAGGCGCTGGACCGTTACGGCATGATCGAACGCGGGGCCCGCTGGCTGGTGTGCCTGTCGGGCGGCAAGGACAGCTACACGCTTCTGGCCGCATTGACAGAGCTTCAGTGGCGCGGCCTCTTGCCGGTGGACATCCTTGCCTGCAACCTCGACCAGGGACAGCCGGGGTTCCCGGCCACCGTCCTGCCAGAGTTCCTTCACCTCATGGGCGTGCCCCACCGGATCGAATACCAGGACACCTATTCCATCGTCGTCGACAAGGTGCCGCAGGGCCGGACCTATTGCGCGCTGTGCTCACGCCTGCGGCGGGGTAACCTGTACCGAATCGCGCGGGAGGAGGGCTGCAGCGCCATCGTTCTGGGGCATCACCGCGACGACATCCTGGAAACCTTTTTCCTGAACCTCTTTCACGGCGGCAAGCTGGCGACAATGCCGCCAAAGCTGCTGAACGATCAGGGCGACCTTTTCGTGCTTCGTCCTCTGGCACATGTGGCCGAGGCCGACTGCGACCGATTCGCCCGCGCGATGAACTATCCGATCATACCCTGCGACCTGTGTGGCAGCCAGGACGGGCTGCAGCGCCAGGCGATCAAGCAGATGCTGGACGGGTGGGAAACCCGCGCACCGGGGCGGCGGCAAAAGATGTTTTCCGCCCTGATGAGTGCGCGCCCCTCGCATCTACTTGATAGCGGGCTCTTCGATTTCGCTGGGCTGATGCGCCGCGACACAGAAGATGAAAATGCGTCGGAAATCCCGCTCTTGCGTTAACCCGACGGGCGAAATCATCGCCTAGGCTTGCCATGACACGGCGGGGGCCGCCCGCGCCGCAACGTGGAGGCCGCCCCTTGCCCGCGACCCGACAAAGCCTTGCAGACAGGTTTCCCGACACGCTGCGTGCCGCACTTTTCGGTCCGCCGCTCCTGGCCTTCGTCCCGGCCCTTTCGCTGGCCGCCTATCAGTTCGGCGGTGAGACCGCTCTTGTCTGGGCCGCCCTGGCGACACCCGCGACGATCGCGATGCTGCGCTGGCTGCCGCTGGCGTCCCGCGGGTCCGCGGATGCCCGCGACGCCGCAACCGGCCTGCCGCTGGCGGGCGCGGCACGGCGGGCGCTGGACCGGAACATCGCGGCATCGCAGGACGGCAGCGCGCAGACCGCCGCGCTGGCGATCGAGATCGACGATGGTCCCGCCCTGTTCTCTCGTGTTGGCGAAACCGCGACGACGGAACTCTTGAAAGGCATAGCCGACCGGCTTTCCGGCGTGTTGCGCACGGGCGATGTGCTGGCGCGCAACGGATCGCACGGCTTTGTCCTTTCTCTCGCGCTCACCCGGCGGCTTGACCTCGAATCGCTCGTGCAACTGGCCGCGCGGCTGCAACGCAGCCTGGCAGACCCGCTGCCCCTGGGCGGCCAGGGGATCCATGTCACGCTGTGTATCGGGTTCTGCCTTCCCCAACGGTCCGAAGACCGGACCGGAAAGGCATGTCTTGACGCCGCGCTTGCCGCCCTGGACGAGGCGCGCCGCAACGCGCCGGGGGCGATCCGTTCCTTTACCCCGGACCTGCAAGCGCGCAGGCGTCCCGCCGCCGGACTGGAAGAGGCGCTGGTGCACGCTTTTGCAAGCGCCCAGATCGGCGCGTGGTTTCAGCCGCAACTGTCCACCGACACCGGCGCCATCAGCGGGATGGAGGCGCTGGCGCGCTGGCACCACCCAAAACACGGCGTGTTGCTGCCGGGCGATTTCCTGCCCGCGATCGAGGCGTTGGGGCTTCAGCGCAGGCTGACCGAGGTGATCCTCGACGACGTGCTGACAGCGCTTCGCCACTGGGACGAGGGCGGCTTCGACGTGCCCAGCGTGGCGGTCAACATGTCCGCCGCCGACCTGACCGACCCGATGCTGCCCGAACGGCTGCGATGGGAACTCGACAGGCATGACCTGACCCCGGAACGGCTTGGAATCGAAGTGCTGGAAACGGTGATTGCCGGGCATGGTGACGAAGTCGTGATCCGGAATCTGGCCGCACTGGCGGATATGGGCTGCCGTATCGACCTTGACGATTTCGGCACCGGACATGCGGCCATCGCCAGCATCCGCCGGTTCAGGGTCGGCCGGATAAAGATCGACCGCTCTCTGGTCACCCGTATCGACAGCGATCCCGACCAGCGCACGATCCTGAGCGCGATTTTGGAACTGGCGCAGCGGCTGGGCGTGGACACGCTGGCCGAAGGCGTCGAGACCCGGGGCGAACATGCGCTTCTGGCGCAACTTGGATGCCGTCACGTGCAGGGGTTCTCCATTGCCCGCCCCATGCCCTTCGAAGACGCCGCCGCCTGGATGTCCCGCCACCGCGGCAGGCAGGCCGGCGCGCTCTGGCCCAACCGCGAGGCGGGGTGACCCGCGCCGACCTGCCGCCCCGTTTTGCTTGGAAACCGCTTGACCTTTGGGCCCGCGGTCTGTTGAACCACCCAAAATCCTAGACGCGAATGGTGGTGGTCCCGATGGATGATCAGAACAAGAACCTGATCCTCGCGACGGCGCTGAGCTTTTTGGTTATCCTCGTGTGGTTCCTGCTCTTCCCGCCGGAAGAACCGGTCCCCGATCCGGCCCTGTCCGGTTCGACCCAGGTGGTCGAGGGCACCGAGGCGACGGCGCCCTTGCCCAATGCCCTGCCCACAGAGGTGACGGGCGCCGCAACGGCCACCGCAACAGGGACCGAGGGGTCAACCGCCGCCGTCGAGGCCGCTGCGCGGGTCGCTATCGAGACGGAGCGCCTGCGCGGGTCGATTTCACTGGCCGGCGGCCGGATCGATGACCTGTCGCTTGTCGGCTACCGCGAGGAACTGGCCCCCGACAGTCCCAGTGTCACCCTTCTCAAACCCGTCGGCCTGCCCAATGCCTATTACGCGCTCTTCGGCTGGGCCCCCGCCGGCGGGCTTGGCTTTGACGCCGTGCCCGTGCCGACGACCGAATGGCAGCTTGAAGCGGGCGACGTGCTGTCCCCCGGTTCGCCCGTCACGCTGGTCTGGGACAACGGACAGGGCCTGATCTTCCGCCGCACGATCTCTGTGGATGAGGATTTCCTGTTCAGCATCGAGCAAAGCGTCGAGAACACCACCGCCGCCGCGGTGCGCATGGCCCCCTATGGCGTCGTGGCCCGCCACGGCGAACCGCAGAACCTGAAGAACTTCTTCATCCTGCACGAGGGCCTGATCGCCATGGCCGATGGCGAACTGACCGAGACGAACTATGATGACATGCCCGATTTCGCCTATTCCGAGCGGGACGGCGCGCGCGTCGAATCGATTGACGTGCAGGCAAACGGCTGGATCGGCTTTACGGATCATTACTGGATGACCACGCTGATCCCCGCCCCGGGTTCGCCGTTCCGTGCCGTGGCCAAATACGACAACCGCCGCGACATCTACCAGTCCGAGGCAATCTTCCCGACGCTCGACGTCGAGGCGGGGGCCACGGCATCCGTCACCTCGCAGCTGTTCGCGGGCGCCAAGGAATGGGAAACCATCCGCGCCTACCAGAACGAGGGCGGGATCGCGCGCTTTCTCGATTCGATCGACTGGGGCTGGTTCTATTTCCTGACTAAGCCGATCTTCGCGGTGCTGCACTGGCTGAACGCCCTGATCGGCAACATGGGCGTTTCGATCATCGGCCTGACGCTTATCATCAAGGCGGTGCTCTTCCCGCTGGCGTACAAGTCCTACGTCTCGATGGCGAAGATGAAGGAACTTCAGCCCGAGATGGAGAAGATCAAGGAGCGCGCCGGGGACGATCGCCAGAAGCTTCAGCAAGAGATGATGGCGCTCTACAAGAAGGAAAAGGTGAACCCGGCTTCGGGCTGCCTGCCGATCCTGTTGCAGATCCCGATCTTCTTTTCGCTCTACAAGGTGATCTTCGTTACGATCGAACTGCGTCACGCGCCCTTCTTCGGTCCGTTCCAGGACCTGTCGGCGCCTGACCCGACATCGTTGCTGAACCTGTTCGGCCTGATGCCCTGGGATTCGCCGGATCCGGCGTCCATCACGGCGCTGATCTTCATCGGTATCCTGCCGCTTCTGCTGGGCATCTCGATGTGGCTGCAACAGAAACTGAACCCGGCGCCCACGGACGCCACGCAGGCGATGATCTTTGCCTGGATGCCCTGGGTGTTCATGTTCATGCTGGGCGGTTTCGCCAGCGGGCTTGTCGTCTACTGGATCGCGAACAACACGATCACCTTCAGCCAGCAATACCTCATCATGCGCAGCCAGGGCTACAAACCCGACGTGTTCGGCAACATCCGGTCGAGCTTCAAGCGTAAGCCGGCAGACGATTCCGGCAAGAAATGACCGGGCGTGTCGCCAGCCTGTGGCGTCACCCCATCAAGAGCCACGGGCGCGAGGGAGTGACAAGCGTCATGCTGGCGGCCGGGGCCACCATGCCGTGGGACCGGACCTGGGCGGTGGCGCATGAACATTCGTCTGCCAGCGACGCGGCCTGGGCGCATTGCTCTGCCTTTTCGCGGATTGCCAAGGCGCCGGCCCTGATGGCCATCACCTGCTCGCTGGACGAAGCCGCAGAGCGCCTGACCCTGTCCCACCCCGACCGCCCCGACCTTGGCTTTCACCCCGACACAGAGGCAGAGGCCTTCCTCGACTGGGTCGCGCCGCTGATGCCACCGGACAGGGCTGCCTCGGCACGGATCGTGCGGGTCCCCGGGCGTGGCATGACCGACAGCGACTATCCCTCTGTTACGCTGTGCAACGCTGCGTCCCATCGCGCGGTCGAACAACGTATCGGGCGTCCCATGTCTGTCCACCGCTGGCGCGGCAACATCTGGCTGGACGGCCTGGGCCCCTGGCAGGAATTCGAATGGATCGGCCGCCGTCTCCGCCTCGGCGAGGCGACAGTGGAGGTACGCGAACCTACGACACGCTGCATGGCCACGACAGCCAACCCTGAGACCGGGCGGCGCGATGCAGACACACTTGGAGCCCTAGAGAGCTGGGGACACCAGAATTTCGGGGTGCATGCGGTCGTTCTGTCCGCCGGCCGGGTGGCGGCAGGCGACGCGCTGGAGGTGCTGCCATGACATCCGGCCCGGACCCTTCCACCCGTTATCCGCTGGAGCTGACCGAACAACTGGCATTCCTTGCCCCGTTGGCCGAAGGCCGGGACAACGTACAGATCGGGCGGTTCACCTACTACGACGATCCCGACGGGCCAGAGCATTTCTTTGACCGCAACGTGCGCTATCACTTCGACTTCGTGGGCGACCGGCTGGTGATAGGGCCCTTCTGCGCCATCGCCGCGCGGGCGCAGTTCATCATGAACGGGGCGAACCACGCGATGACGGGGCTGTCGACGTTTCCGTTCGCGATCTTCGGACATGGCTGGGACGACGGGTTCGACGTTGACGACTGGGGCAGCGGCGCGCGCGGCGACACCGTGATCGGCGCCGATGCCTGGATCGGAACAGAGGCGATGATCCTGCCCGGCGTGACGGTGGGTGCGGGCGCCATCGTGGCGGCGCGGGCGGTGGTGACGCAGGACGTGCCGCCCTATGCCATCGTCGCGGGCAACCCGGCCCGCGTCCTGCGCATCCGCTTCGACGAACCGACGGTGGCGCGCCTGCTGGCCCTGGCCTGGTGGGACTGGCCCGTGGAAAAGATCACACGGGCGATTCCGGCCATTCGAGACGCAGATCTTGCCGCGCTGGAGGCGATGACATGATGCTGCGCTTTCCCCTTGCCGAGGCCCCCGACGAGGCCGCCATGGAAACCGGGCGAAAGTTGTTCGCAGGTCAGGTCGATTTCGTGAAGGGCGTCGTCGCGATGAGCGGCCTGCCCCCCGCAGACCGCGCCGAGGTGTGCTTTGCCGGGCGGTCGAACGTCGGGAAATCTAGCCTTATCAACGCCCTGACAGGGCGCAAGGCACTGGCGCGCGCGTCGAACACGCCGGGCCGCACGCAGGAAATCAACTATTTCGCGCTGGGCGACGCGCACTACCTTGTCGACCTGCCGGGATATGGCTTTGCCAATGCGCCGGTCGCGGTGGTGCAGCGCTGGCAGGCGCTGATGAAATCCTACCTGTCGGGCCGGCCCACCCTGCGCCGCGCGTTCGTGCTGATTGACGCCCGCCACGGGGTCAAGCCGGTGGACGAAGAGATCATGACGCTGCTGGACAAGTCCGCCGTGACCTTTCAGGCGGTGCTGACCAAGGCCGACAAGCCCAGAAAGGGCGAGATGGACAATGTGCTGGAACAGGTGCGCGGGGCTTTGGCGCGGCACCCGGCGGCCTTTCCAGAGCTGATGCTGACGTCCTCGGAAACGGGCGAGGGGCTGGCCACGCTGCGGTCTGAGATTGCCGGGCTGGCCTGACAGCGGGCTTGAGTGGCAAAGGCTTAGCGTCTATTCACCGCCGAACCCAAAGCGCCGGACCCCGCCCATGAACAGAGACTGGATCGCCACCGCCCGCACGCTCAGCCAGGCGCTGCCCTACCTGCAGCGGTATGACGGGGCGACCGTCGTCATCAAGTTTGGCGGCCACGCCATGCTGGGCGACGAGGGGATGGAGAACTTCGCCCGCGACATCGTGCTGATGCGCCAGGTGGGCGTGAATCCGGTCGTGGTGCATGGCGGCGGGCCGATGATCAACCAGATGCTGGCGAAACTGGGCGTCGTGTCCGAGTTCGTGGGCGGCAAGCGCGTGACGGATGCGGCCACGGTCGAGGTGGTCGAGATGGTCCTGTCGGGGCAGGTCAACAAGCAGATCGTGCAGGCCATCAATGCACAGGGCGGGCAAGCGGTGGGCCTGTCGGGCAAGGACGCCAACCTGATGGTGTGTGAGCCGGCCGATCCGGCCCTGGGTTTCGTGGGCGACCCCGTCGAGGTGAACACCGGCTTCCTGCGCAAGCTGGCCGATGCCGAGATCATACCGGTGATCGCGCCCATCGGCACCGGGCGGGCGGGCGAGACCTTCAACGTGAACGGCGACACGGCGGCGGGGGCGATTGCCGGGGCGCTCAGGGCCGACCGCCTGCTGTTGCTGACTGACGTGGAAGGCGTCAAGGACAGGGACGGAAGGCTGCTGACGAACCTGAATGCCGAGGCAATTCAAAGTCTTACAGAGGATGGTGTCATCGCTGGCGGGATGATTCCCAAGACCGAGACGGCGCTTGCGGCCATCGAGTCCGGGGTGCGCGCGGTGGTCATCCTCGACGGGCGCGCACCAAATGCCTGCCTGCTGGAGCTTTACACCGAGCATGGCGCGGGCACGCTGATCCGGGCGCTCTAGGCAGTGCCGTCGCTGACCCGCATTGCAGTAGACGCGGCGGCGCAAAGCCTTGAGATCTTTGGTGCATTCCATCCCGCGGCGGGCGATGGAGTGCCCGAGGGCACTGGCACGCTGGTGCTTTTGGGGCCGCATGAGCCGGGGTTCTGGGCGGCGTTCTCGGCCAGTGCCGAATATCTGGATGGGGCGGCGGACCCGCTGGACCGCTGGTCTGCGCGGGTGATCGGGACACTGGCGCAAGGTCTTGGGGCAACGGCGCTTTTTCCGTTTGGGGGGCCGCCGTTTCAGCCCTTTATCGGATGGGCGCTAAAATCGGGGCGGGCATGGGTTTCCCCGGTGGGTTTGCTGGTCCATGACACGGCCGGACTGATGGTGTCCTACCGCGGGGCGCTGGCGTTCGCAGACCGCCTGAGTTTGCCGCAACCCGTTGAAAAGCCGTGCGAAACATGCGCGAGCCAGCCCTGTCTTTCGGCTTGCCCCGTCGACGCGCTGGGGCCTTCGGGCTATGATGTGCCGGCCTGCAAGGGGTATCTGGACACGGACCCCGGAGCGGGATGCCAAGAGGGCGGATGCCTTGTGCGGCGGGCGTGCCCGGTATCGGGGCGGTATGGTCGATTGCAGGTGCAGTCGGCGTTTCACATGAGGGCCTTTCACCGATGACCCGAACGCTGATCCTGACCCGCCATGCCAAGTCCGATTGGGACGATCCGATGCTGGATGACCACGAAAGACCCTTGAACGGGCGCGGAAAACGGTCTGCCGATGCCATGGGCAAGTGGTTGAACGATAACGGTTTTCGGCCAGATCTGGTGCTGTGCTCAACGGCGGTTCGGACGCGCGAGACGTGGGCGCGGATGGCGGATGTTTTCGGGTTGCCGGAGATCGCGCTGCGGCTGGAGAAGTTACTTTATCACGCGGGACCACAAGACATTCTGGACGTGCTGCGGGGCGCTGAAGGTGAGACGGTGCTGGTGCTGGGGCACAATCCGGGGATCGGGATCGCGGCGTCAAACCTGGCCGCCGAAGCGGCCAACCATATGAGATTCTTGGATTATCCGACAGCCGCAACCACGGTTTTCCGGTTCGGTATCGACGACTGGGCCAAGGCGGACTGGCGTGGCGGCACGGTCGAGGCGTTCATGGTGCCACGCGATCTGGGGGTGGACTGACCCCGCCCCGCCCCGTGCGAATCACGGGTAAACACCTGAAAACCGGCGGAAACGCCATGCTGCATCGCGTCGGCGGAACGTCGGCATAACGTCGGCGCGGATGCCGCGAAACACCCCCCTACCAAAGCGGACGCCGGCAGTTTTCTGCCGGCGCTGCAAGGCCCATCGCGAGGCGCGGGCGGTATCAGTGGCCAAGGATCTGGCTGAGAAACAGCTTTGTCCGGTCGGACTGGGGGTTGAGGAAGAATTCCTCTGGCTCGTTCTGTTCGACGATCTGGCCCTGGTCCATGAAGATCACCCGGTTCGCCACCTGACGGGCAAAGCCCATCTCGTGGGTCACGCAGATCATCGTCATGCCCTCTTCGGCGAGGCCGATCATGGTGTCGAGCACTTCCTTGATCATCTCTGGGTCAAGGGCCGAGGTGGGTTCATCGAAAAGCATGATCCGCGGGTTCATGCACAGCGAGCGCGCGATGGCCACGCGCTGCTGCTGACCGCCGGACAACTGGCCGGGATACTTCAGCGCCTGTTCGGGGATCTTGACCCGTTCGAGGTAGTGCATCGCCGTCGCCTCTGCCTCTTTCTTGGGGGTCTTGCGGACCCAGATCGGGGCGAGCGTGCAGTTTTCGAGGATCGTCAGATGCGGGAAGAGGTTGAAGTGCTGGAACACCATCCCGACCTCTGACCGGACCTTGTCGATGTTCTTGAGATCGCTTGTCAGTTCGATGCCGTCGACGACGATCGTGCCCTTCTGGTGCTCTTCAAGACGGTTGATGCAACGGATCAGCGTGGATTTGCCGGACCCGGAGGGCCCGCAAACCACGATGCGTTCGCCGCGATAGACCGTCAGGTCGATGTCACGCAGAACGTCGAACTGCCCGAACCACTTGTTCATGCCCTCGATCTGGATGGCCACCTCGTCGGAGATCTGCATGGCGCTGCGGTTGATCTCGCGATCCGAGATGGAGGCCGTGATGGCGTCAGTTGCGGTATCGGTCATGGCGGCGCTCCTTAGCGGTGTCCGGTCTGAAGCTTGCGCTCCAGATACTGCGAGTACTGGCTCATGCTGAAACAGCAGATGAAGAACAGTAGGCCGATGAAGACGAAAAGCTCCCAGTAGAGACCCTGCCAGTCGGTGGTGGCGCGGATGGCGTTGGACAGCCCGATAGGATCCAGAAGGCCGATAAAGACCACCAGCGTGGTATCCTTGAAGAGCCCGATGAAGGTGTTCACGATCCCGGGGATCGAGATCTTCAGCGCCTGCGGCAGGATGATGAGCCGCATCGACTTCCAGTAGTCGAGGCCCAGCGCGTCGGCGGCCTCGTACTGGCCGCGCGGAAGGGCTGCGAGGCCGCCTCGGACCACCTCGGCGATGTAGGCCGCCGAGAAGAGCGTGACCATAATGATGACGCGCAGCATCAGGTCGAAATTGGTGCCCGGCGGCAGGAAATAGTTGAGCAGCAGAGAGGCGGTAAAGAGCCAGACGATCAGCGGCACGCCGCGGATGATCTCGATGAAGGCCACCGACACCTTGTTGATGAGAAAGAGGTCGGATTGCCGCCCGAGCGCCAGAAGAATGCCCAGGGGCAGCGAAAGGATGATACCCGCGATCCCGATGATGAAGGACAGGGTGAAGCCGCCGAAGTCGTCCGACGGGACAAATTCGATCCCGATCGGAATGACGGACGCCAGCGCCCCGGCCAGCGGCCCCGCGATGACAAGCCAGTAGAAGATCGGCCCGATGATCGCTGCGACAACGCCTGCCAGCGTGCCCGCTGCCTTGGACACCGCCGTGAAGAGTAAATAGCCCAGCGCGAAACCGGCGGCCACCACGATCGGCCCCCAGATGCTGCCGCCCCAAAGCAGGAAGAACATCACGAAGGGCGAGGCCAGCGAGAACCACAGAATCTTGCGCGGCAGGCCCGAGAACAGGACCGGGGCGATGCCAGCGAGGAACACCAGGAGCGCGAGCGTCGGTCGCCAGTAGGCGTCGGACGGATAGAATCCGAACATGAGCTGGGGCCAGCGGTCCTTTATGACCGCGAAGCAGGCGGAAGAAACGCCCTCGCCCCAGGTGGCATTGCGGATTTCGCGGCATTCGCTGAGCGAGCCGGCGTTCCATACCGTGTTCAGGAACCACGGCATCATGTGGCTGAGCACGTAGTAGATGAACGCGATGGCGAGCACCGTGAGCACGATGTTCAGCCAACCCGAAAACAGGTTCTCGCGGATCCACTTTATCGCCCCTGCCTCTGTCAGCGGGGGGTCCTGTTCGGGGATCATGGACTCGCGGACGAAGCGGACGGTATGGGCGTGTGTATCGCTCATCTCAACGCTCCTTCAGCTTGATAGAGCTGTTGTAGAAGTTCATCACCGCCGCGATGACGAGGCTTGTCACGAGGTAGAATGTGCCAAGCAGCAACATGCCCTCAAGCTCTCTGCCCGTCTGGTTGATGGTGATGCCGCCCAGCGTGGAGCGCACGTCCATGTAGCCCACCGCGATGGCCAGTGACGAGTTCTTGGTCAGGTTCAGGTATTGCGAGATCAGCGGCGGGATGATGACGCGCATCGCCTGCGGCAGGATCACGAGATTCATGGTGCGCCCCGGCCGCAGCCCGAGGGCGAAGGCGGCTTCGGTCTGGCCCTTGGAAATGGCGAGGATACCGGCGCGGACGATTTCCGCGATGAAGGCGCCGGTGTACAGGGACAGCGCCAGCCAGAGCGCGATGAGCGAGTTGCGCAGGTGCAGGCCGCCGGTGAAGTTGAAGCCGCCCAGTTCGGGGTAGTCCAGCGTCACGGGCCGACCAAGCACGAAATAGGCCAGCACCGAAGGCACGAAGAACAGGCCGAGGCCCACCCAGAAAACGGGCAGGATATCGCCCGTGGCTTCCTGGCGTTTGCGCGCGTAGCGGCGGAAGGCCCAGATGCCCGCCAGCGAGGCAAGGAAGACGATCACCAGCCCGGTGCTGCCGTCGCCCCAGACGGGATTCGGGACGTAGACGCCGCGGTTGGTGACGGCGACGCTGTCGAACAGGATCATCTCTGCTCCGCCGCCCTCTCGGAAGGCGCGGGGCTGGGGCATGGATTCGGCCATGACCGCGAAGACCGCGATGATCCAGAGAAGCAGGGGGACGTTGCGGAAGCCCTCGACGTAGACGGCCATCAGCTTGGCCACCAGCCAGTTGTTGGACAGGCGCAGGACACCGGCGATGATGCCCAGCACGGTGGCGAGCGCGCAGCCGAGGACCGCAACGAGAATGGTGTTGAGAATGCCGACCAGGGCCGCGCGTCCATGCGTGGCCTGGCTGTTGTATTCGATCAGGCGCTGGTTGATGTCATAGCCTGCCGGTTCGGCAAGGAAGCCAAAGTCGAAATCCTTGCCCAGCGCTTGAAGGTTCTGGACGGTGTTCGAGACCAGCCAAGAGAACATCAACACCAGAAGGATCATCGCGACCGTCTGGATCGTCAGCGAGCGATAGCGGCTGTCGTAGATCAGTTGGCTAAGTCGGAACGTATCTCGCTGTGGATCGGTCACGGATGCCATTGGCGAAACTCCCTTAGCAACTCGGGACACTGCGGTCGGCCTGGGCCGTCGCACGGGTCAGTATCTTCTTCATGGGTCAGGAGAGAAGGGCGCGGCCTGTGCCGCGCCCTTCGGTGTCGGTAGTCTTACCGGAACGGCGGGGCGTAAAGCAGGCCGCCCTCGGTCCACTGTGCGTTCAGCCCGCGCGCCAGGCCGATCGGGGTGTTTTCACCCACGTTGCGCTCGAAGCTTTCCGAGTAGTTGCCCACGGTCGCGATGATCCGCTCGGCCCAGTCAGCATCGAGGCCCAGCATTTCGCCGAGGTTGCCCTCGGTGCCGAGCATGCGGTTGATTTCCGGGTTGTCGGTGCCTTTGGCCAGTTCCGAAACGTTGGCCGAGGTCACGCCGTATTCTTCGGCGGCGACCATCGCGTTCAGCGACCAGCGCACCACATCGCCCCACTCGGAATCGCCATGGCGCACAAGCGGGCCAAGCGGTTCCTTGGAGATGATTTCCGGCAGGATCACGTGATCCGACGGGTTTTCGAAGGTCGCGCGCGAGGCGGCGAGGCCCGACGCGTCGGTGGTGTAGGCATCACACGCGCCGGCGTTGTACTGCTGAAGCGCTTCGGCGTTGGTCTCGATCGGGACCGGCTCGTAGCTCATGTTGTTGACGCGGAAGAAGTCGGCGAGGTTGAGCTCTGTCGTGGTGCCGGTCTGGATGCAGATCGTGGCGCCGTCGAGTTCCTTGGCCGAGGACACGCCAAGCGCCTTGGACACGATGAAACCCTGACCGTCGTAGTAGTTCACGCCGACGAATTCGAACTTGAGGTCAACGTCGCGGCTGAAGGTCCAGGTCGTGTTGCGCGACAGCATGTCGATCTGGCCCGAGGCCAGCGCGGTAAAGCGGGTCTGGCCGGTCAGCGGCGTGAACTCCACGGCGGTGGCATCGCCCAGAACCGCAACGGCGACAGCGCGGCACATGTCGACGTCGAAGCCGGCCCAGACGCCGTTCGCGTCAGGCGCGGCAAAACCGGTCAGGCCGGTGTTGACGCCGCACTTGAGCGTACCGCGGGTCTTGACGTCATCGAGCGTGGCAGCGCCAGCAACACCAGCCGACAGGCCGGCGAGCGTCAGTGCGCCGAGAATTACAGATTTCTTCATGTTTACCTCTTCCTGGTGTACCACCCCGTGTAGGCGGTTTTCTGCCGACTCATTAGGACGGCGGCGTGCTTGAAGGTAGTTCGCCCCCTCTTGGCAAGCAACACCTTGGGCGGATTCCCCGTCTATCGTCAAGTAAAGCATGGTCTGGGGGCGATCATTATGCTTGGTTTTTGAGCAGCGTCCAGAAATGCTTAACGCGCTATCCATTAAGCTTTTTCAGTAACCATTGCGAAGAAATCCATCGCCATATGGAAGGCTTTGCAACGCGCCGCGGCCTGCTCGGACGCCTCTTCATCGGCGCCCCAGAGCTCTTGCTGATAGTCTTCGTCGATTCGGGAAAGCCGCCACAAGTCGTCGCAAGGCAAATGACGCTCGATCGCGGCAAGTCCCAGGACCAGCGACCCGGTCAGGCCGATCAGATCGCTCATCGCGGTCAGCTGGAACGGAGACATGGCGTCAAGAGGCGCCCGCAGGGCGGCCAGCGCGCGTGGCGGCTGGCTGGCGGGAATGACGCCCTGCACCGGCACGAGCCGCCCGCCAAAGCGGTCGGAGGCCCAGTCAAGCAGGGGGTCCCATGCCGCTGCCTGCCGTGCGACAAGATCGGCGGGCGCGGGCGCGCGGTAACAGATCAGGTCGGTTTCGCCGTAGGCCGCCAGAAGGCCGATCACCTCGTCCCGCTGGGGCGTGACCTTGTCGAGGGCCGCGTTGGCGGCGCGCGTCACGGGCATGGTGCGCGGGTCGATCACCTTGTCCTGCGCCTGCCATTCGGCGGCGACGGCCCGGGCCGCGACGTCAGTGGGCAGCAGAAGCCTCGTCTTGGCCGGTGTGCGCACGGGGCGGCCGTCAAGGAGGACGGCAAACCCATGCTCTGCCGGTTCGACGGTGGCGGCCGTCCAGAAGCGGCGGGCCTTCCATTCGGTCATTCGAGATCCTCGAAAGGGTCCGCGGGCACGTCCGTGGCGCGCCAGTCGAAGGCGCCCCAGGTGCGGGCCATGTGGTCGGGCAGCGGTGCCTCGAAACGCATCGGCTGGCCGGTGACGGGATGTGTCAGCGACAGGTAACGCGCGTGCAGGTGCAGTTTGCGGCTGATCTCTCCGCCCAGCTGCGCGCCCCAGCCGTCGCCAAGGTTTTCCTGACCCGAGCCACCGTACTTGCCGTCACCGATGATCGGGTGCCCGATCTCTGCCATGTGGGCGCGCAATTGGTGGGTCCGCCCCGTGACGGGCACCAGCGCGACCCAGGCGGCGCGCTTGGCCAGCGACGTCAGCACGGCATAGTCGCTGACCGCACGCTTGGCGCCGGGGGTGGAATCGACCTGCCCGGGGTGGACGCAGTGCATCTTTTCGCCCTCGCCCTTGTGGCCGTGGCCGGGCGCCTTCACGAGGCCGAAACGGATCGTGCCCATGGCGGGCTGCGGCACGCCGGCGACAGCGGCCCAATAGATCTTGCGTGTGTCGCGGGCGCGGAAGGCGGCGGTCAGGCCACGGGCGGCGGTGGCGCTGCGGGCAAGCAGCAGAAGGCCAGAGGTGTCCTTGTCCAGCCGATGGACGAGGCGGGGCTTGTCCGGGCGGCCATCGCGCAGCGCCTCGGCCAGCCCGTCGACGTGGCGCGTCTGGCCGCTGCCGCCTTGCGTGGCGAGGCCCGGCGGCTTGTTCAGGACGATCATGTGGTCGTCGCGGTAAAGGACGGCGGCGCGGATCATCGCGGCGTCCGCGTCAGTGATGCGGGACGCGGCGGGGGCCGGCCCGCCGGGGGTGGCGCCGCGCACGGCATCGGGGCCGGCGGCGGGCAGCGGCGGGATGCGAACCGACTGGCCGGCGGCAAGGCGGGTGGCCGGTTTCACCCGGCCGCCATCGACCCGGATTTCGCCTTTGCGGCACATCTTTTCGATGCGGCCCTGTGTGACCTGCGGAAAGCGGCGGCGCAACCAGCGGTCAAGCCTTTGGTCACCTTCGTCGGCGGCGACGGCAAGGGTCTGGACGCCGGTCATGCGAACACCAGCCGCGCCAGCGCGATGCCCGCGAAAATCGCGACAAGCGAGATCGCGACAGAGCCGAGGATGTAGAGCCCCGCAGTGGCCGGCTGTCCGCGTTCGAACAGCGTGACCACATCCAGCGAGAAGGCCGAGAACGTGGTGAAGCCACCAAGCAGCCCCGTCATCAGAAAGGGCGCCAGCCGGGTGGCGTTCAGGTGTGCCAGCATCACCACCAGTCCCCCCATCAGCAGCGAACCAACGACATTCACAGTCAGTGTTCCCCAGGGAAAGCCATGACCCATCACCCGCACGGCGGCGATGCCGGTGAGATAGCGGGCCGAAGCCCCCAGCGCGCCGCCAAGCGCGACCTGTCCAAGCGTCCAGAGCATGATCGGTGTGTTTCCCAGGTGGGCGCGGCTGTCAACCGCTCTGGCGCCGGGCGCGCAGGCGCACGAAGTAGTCGAGGCGCTTTTTCAGTTCCCGTTCATAGCCCCGCTCGGGGGGCTGGTAGTAGACGCCGCGTTTCATGGTTTCGGGGAAATAGTCCTGCCCCGAGAACCCGTCTTCGGCGTCGTGATCGTAGGCGTAGCCTTCGCCATGGCCCTGTTCCTTCATCAGGCGCGTGGGTGCGTTCAGGATATGCTTGGGCGGGGGTTCGGAACCGGTCTTCCTTGCCGCGCCCATGGCGGCCTTGTAGGCGGTGTAGACGGCGTTCGATTTCGGCGCGAGGGCGAGGTAGACGACGGCCTGCGCCAGCGCGAGTTCGCCCTCGGGGCTGCCGAGACGTTCGTAGGTTGCCCATGCGTCGAGGCAGAGGCGTTGCGCCTGCGGGTCGGCAAGGCCGATATCCTCGACCGCCATGCGGGTGATGCGGCGCGCCAGAAAGCGGGGATCCTCGCCGCCCGTCAGCATCCGCGCCAGCCAGTAGAGCGCGGCGTCGGGGTCCGAGCCGCGCACGGATTTGTGCAGCGCCGAGATCAGGTTGTAATGGGCGTCGCCCGATTTGTCGTATTGCGCGGCGCGGCGTTGCAGGCGGGTGGCCAGCGCCGCGGTGTCAATCCGCCCGTCGACGCGCCACGCCGCGATCTGCTCGATCAGGTTCAGAAGCGCGCGACCGTCGCCGTCGGCCATTTCAAGCAGGGTTTCGCGCGCCGGGCCGTCAAGCGGCAGCGGGCGGCCAAGCTCTTTCTCGGCGCGTTGGGCAAGGCGTTCGAGATCTGCAAGGTCGAGCCGGGTCAGGACCAGCACCTGCGCGCGCGACAGAAGCGCGGCGTTCAGTTCGAACGAGGGGTTTTCGGTCGTGGCGCCGACCAGAAGGATCGTGCCGTCCTCCATGTGCGGCAGAAAGCCGTCCTGCTGGGCCTTGTTGAAACGGTGGATCTCGTCGACGAACAGCAGCGTTCCCTGCCCGTTCGCGCGGCGATGGCGGGCCTGTTCGAACACCTTCTTCAGGTCGGCCACGCCGGTGAAGATGGCACTGATCTGGACGAAGTGCAGGTCGGTCTCGTGCGCCAGAAGCCGGGCGATGGTGGTCTTGCCCACCCCCGGCGGGCCCCAGAAGACGAGAGACGACAGGCTGCCCGAATCGAGCATGACACGCAGCGGGCCGTCGGGGCCGATTAGCTGGTCCTGCCCGATCACATCCGAAAGCCGCGCGGGGCGCAGGCGGTCCGCCAGCGGGCGCGGCGTGCCGGGCGGCTGGGCGTCGGGGACAGTGTCGAAAAGATCAGCCATGCCACAAGATAGAGGCGCTGAGGCGCGTCAGCACAAGGGGCCCTGACGCAAGAAACCCGCCCTGGGGCGGGTTTCGGAGGCCACGGGCCTATGAAGGCCCGTGGGTTCAAGGCGTTTCGAAACGCCTTGCGGCCGGTCGCTACTCTTCGACTTCCTCGGCTTCGAGGCGGGCGCGGTCGGCCGCGCCCTTGGCGTCGGGATCGCGGTCGACGAATTCGATGATCGCCATCGGCGCCATGTCACCATAGCGGAACCCGGCCTTGAGCACGCGGATATAGCCGCCCGGGCGTTCTGCGAAACGCGGGCCCAGCACATCGAACAGCTTGGCCACGTGGGCATCCTGTTTGAGCTGGGCAGCGGCCTGGCGGCGGGCGTGCAGATCGCCGCGCTTGCCGAGCGTGATCAGCTTTTCGACGATCGGGCGCAGTTCCTTGGCCTTGGGCAGGGTCGTCTTGATCTGCTCGTGCTCGATCAGCGAGCCTGCCATGTTGGCGAACAGCGCCTTGCGGTGTTCATGGGTACGGTTGAGGCGGCGGTATCCGCGGGCGTGACGCATCTGTTTTCTCCTGGTTGCCCTCTACGGGCGATTTTGCTTTGTCCGGGGCGCCATGCGTGCGGCGCCCTCTCCTTGGGGCGGATGCCCGGTGCGGGCGTGCCGCCATGCGGCCCGCCCGTCGCTCCTAGAACTGGTCCTCGAACTTCTTGGCCAGATCCTCGATGTTTTCCGGCGGCCATTCCTCGACATCCATGCCGAGGTGCAGGCCCATGCCCGAAAGCACTTCCTTGATCTCGTTGAGCGACTTGCGGCCGAAGTTCGGGGTGCGGAGCATTTCCGCCTCGGTCTTCTGGATCAGGTCGCCGATGTAGACGATGTTGTCGTTCTTCAGGCAGTTGGCCGAACGCACGCTCAGTTCCAGCTCGTCCACCTTCTTGAGCAGGAGCGGGTTGAATTCCAGCCCCTCGTCCTCGTCCGCGCGGCCTGCGGCCTCGGGCTCGTCGAAATTGACGAAGATCGAAAGCTGGTCCTGAAGGATGCGGGCGGCGTAGGCCACGGCATCGTCGGGGGTCAGCGAGCCGTCGGTCTCGATCTTGAGCGTCAGCTTGTCATAATCCAGCACCTGGCCCTCACGGGTGGGCTGAACCTCGTAGCTGACGCGCTTGACCGGCGAATAGATCGCATCGATCGGGATCAGGCCGATCGGCGCGTCCTCGGGGCGGTTCTTGTCGGCGGCCACATAGCCCTTGCCGGTGTTGACCGTCAGTTCCATGAAGAGATCGGCGCCGTCGTCCAGGTGACAGATGACGTGATCCTTGTTCAGGATCTCGATGCCGGCAGAATCCGAGATGTCGCCGGCGGTGACGACGCCGGGGCCCTTGGCCGAGATCGACAGCCGCTTGGGGCCCTCGACCTCCATGCGGATCGCCACGCCCTTGAGGTTCAGCACGATGTCGGTGACATCCTCGCGCACACCGGCGACAGAGGAGAACTCGTGCAGGACGTTGTCGATCTGGACGCTGGTGATGGCGGCGCCCTGAAGCGAGGACAGAAGGATGCGGCGCAGCGCGTTGCCCAGCGTCAGGCCGAAGCCGCGTTCCAGCGGTTCCGCGACGACGGTCGCCTTGCGCGCCGGATCATTTCCCGGCTTTACGTCCAGCTGGGTCGGCTTGATCAATTCCTGCCAATTCTTGTGGATCATGCGTGTCGCCTCCATTCCTGCTCCCTGCCCATGTCCCAAGCGGGGAACGCCCGAGGTTCAAATGACGATGCCGACCCGCGAACCATGCCGCGGGCCGGGAAAACTTTCCTGTCCGGTCAGACGCGGCGGCGCTTGGGCGGGCGGCAGCCGTTGTGCGCAATCGGCGTCACGTCACGGATCGACGTGATGTTGAAACCGACGGCGGCAAGGGCGCGCAGCGCGCTTTCACGGCCCGACCCGGGGCCCTGCACCTCGACCTCGATGGTCTTGACGCCGTGTTCCTGCGCCTTGCGGCCGGCATCTTCGGCGGCCATCTGAGCGGCGTAGGGCGTCGACTTGCGGCTTCCCTTGAAGCCCATCGTGCCAGCGGACGACCACGCGATGGCGTTGCCCTGCACGTCGGAAATCAGGATCTTGGTGTTGTTGAACGACGAGTTCACATGCGCCACGCCGGCGGCGATGTTCTTGCGTTCCTTGCGCTTGGGTGCGCGACGGTCACGTGCCATTTTTCCAGTCTCCCCTTACTTCTTCTTGCCTGCGATGGCCTTGGCCGGTCCCTTGCGGGTGCGGGCGTTGGTGTGAGTGCGCTGGCCGCGCACGGGGAGATTGCGGCGATGGCGCAGACCGCGATAGCAGCCCAGGTCCATCAGTCGCTTGATGTTCATCTGCACTTCGCGGCGCAGGTCGCCCTCGACGGTGAAGTTCGCGTCGATATGCTCGCGGATGGCAAGGACATCGGCGTCCGACAGTTCGTTCACACGGCGGGTCTGGTCGATGCCGACGGCGTCACAGATGCTGCGCGCAGAGGCCTGACCGATTCCGGTGATGTAGGTGAGGGCGATGGGAACCCGCTTGGACGTCGGGATGTTCACGCCGGCAATACGTGCCACTTGGTCTGTTCCTTTCGTTGCGGTTCCGTAGTTCCAGAACCTTTTTTCACAACGGAGGCCCGGGGCGGATGCCCGCGGGCCACTGCTGAGGCGATGTTGTCTTCGGCGCCGCGGCTGCGCGCGCGTCAGATCGATTCTCTTGCGAGACTGTGCCGCTTAAGCGCAAAATCGCGGGGCGTCAAGGGTGGCTGGCCGATCAGGCCAGCGCCTTGGCGATCTCGCCTGCCACGGCGTCGATTTCGCCCAGTCCGTCGACCGAGGTCAGGTCGCCCTTGGCGTAGTAATAGCCGATCAGCGGCGAGGTCTGCTTGTAGTAGGCCATCAGGCGTGTGCGCAGGCTGTCCTCGTTGTCGTCGGCGCGGCGCTTGAATTCGGTGCCGCCGCAGTTGGTGCATTTGCCGTCGGCGGGAATGGGCTTGGTCTGGTCGTTGTAGACCTCGCCGCAGTCGCCGCAGGTGGAACGCGCAGTGATCCGGCCCACCAGTACGTCGTCATCGACGCGCATCTCGATCACGGAGTCGAGGGTCTGGCCAAGTTCCAGAAGCAGCGCGCCCAGCGCGTCGGCCTGTGCCAGCGTGCGCGGGAAGCCATCGAAGATGAAACCGCCGCCAGCGTCACCGCCGGCAAGCTTTTCGCGGATCAGGCCGATGACGATCTCGTCGGTCACAAGGTCGCCGCGGTCCATCACGTCGGCAACGATCTTGCCCATGTCGGTGCCGCTTGTGCGGGCCTCGCGCAGCATGTCGCCTGTCGACAGCTGCACCATGTTGCGGCCTTCCACAAGGATGCGGGCCTGGGTTCCCTTGCCCGCCCCCGGCGGCCCGAGCAGAATGATGTTCATCGTCTTGCAGTCCCTCTCTTGCCGCTTTTGCCACCGCGCGACTTGCCGCGCAGCTGCGACTTCTGGATAAGCCCCTCGTACTGGTGGGCAAGCAGGTGAGACTGGATCTGCTGCACCGTGTCCATGCCCACCGACACGATGATGAGGATCGACGTGCCGCCGAAATAGGCCGTGATCGCAAGGTTCGTCCGCACGATTTCCGGCAGAAGGCAGACGAGCGCAAGGTAGCCGGAACCCAGCACCAGAAGGCGCATCACCACGTAATCCAGGTATTCCTCTGTCTTCTTGCCGGGGCGGATGCCGGGGATGAAGCCATTCTGGTTCTTCAGGTTGTCGGCCACGTCCTCTGTCTTGAAGGACACGTTGAACGTGTAGAAATAGGTGAAGAAGATGATCATGCCCGCGAAGAACACGAGGTAGAGCGGCTGGCCCGGACCGAAGTAGGCAAGGATCGTCGACATCACCGCACCCGACTGTCCGCCCGAGAAGGTCGAGATCGTGGTGGGCAGCAGAAGCAGCGAAGAGGCAAAGATCGCCGGGATGACGCCCGCGGGGTTGACCTTGATCGGCAGGTGGCTGGAGCCGCCGTCATACATCTTCATGCCCACCTGTCGGCGGGGATACTGGATGTGGATCTTTCGCAGGCTTCGTTCCATGAACACGACGAAGGTGAGTGTGGCCAGAAGCATGACGACGACGCCAAGGATGACCGGGGTCGACAGCGCGCCAGAGCGGCCGGATTCGAAGAACTGCGCAAGGGCGGCGGGAAGTTCGGCGATGATGCCCACGAAGATGATAAGCGAGATGCCGTTGCCGATGCCACGCTGGGTGATCTGCTCGCCCAGCCACATCAGGAACATGGTGCCGCCGACCAGCGTGATGACGCAGGCGGCGCGGAAATACCAGCCGGGATCGGTTACGAGATCACCCGATTCGAGGCTGACGGCGAGGCCGTAGGCCTGGAAGGTGGCCAGAAACACCGTGCCGTAGCGGGTGTACTGGTTGATCTTCTTGCGCCCCTGCTCACCCTCTTTCTTGAGCTGTTCCAGCTGCGGGACCATGGCGGTCATCAGCTGGACGATGATCGAGGCAGAGATGTAGGGCATGATGCCCAGCGCGAAGATGCCCATCCGGCTGATCGCGCCGCCGGTGAACATGTTCAGCACGCCGCCGATCCCGGCGGCCGCCTGATCCATGAACTCGCGGAGCGCCTGCCCGTCGATTCCGGGTACGGGGATATAGGTGCCAAGGCGATAGACGATCAGAAGCCCGATGGTGAAGAAGATGCGCTGGCGAAGCTCTTTCGCCTTGCCCAGCGTGCCCCAGCTCAGGTTCGCCGCCATTTGCTCTGCTGCAGATGCCATTCGCGGTCTCTCTCATGTCAACGCCGCCGACCCGGTTTTCCGGACGGCGGCGTTTGGAAAACTCATCAGGGATGTAAGCGGCGGGGTCGCCGCCCACAACCGCTTATTCCGCCGCAGTGGCGTCCGATGCCGCAGAGGTGACCGTCAGCGAGCCGCCCGCCTGTTCCACAGCCTCGACCGCGGCGCGCGATGCGCCGGTCACGGTGATGGTGGCCTTGGTGGTCAGTTCGCCCTTCGCCAGCACCCGGACGCCGTCCAGCTTGCGGCGCACGAGGCCCGACGCAACGAGGCTGTCCTCGGTGATGTCGGCGGTCAGCTTGCCGGCGTCGATGAACTTCTGGATCAGGCCCAGGTTCACGACGGCGTAGGATTTGCGGTTGGGCTTGTTGAAGCCGCGCTTGGGCAGACGCTGGTACAAAGGCATCTGGCCGCCTTCATAAGCGGCGATGGCCACGCCCGAGCGGGATTTCTGGCCCTTGATACCACGGCCACCCATCTTGCCCTTGCCGGAGCCGGGGCCGCGGCCGACGCGCTTTGCCTTCTTGGCGGCGCCGGGATTGTCGCGCAGTTCGTGCAGTTTCATGTCGCTTCTCCTTGCCGGACGCGCCCCCGAAGCGAACTGGGCGGCCACGGCGTGTGTTGTGAACGGCGGGTCGGGGCCGTGCGGGACAGCCCCGACCGGGATATCAGCCGCGTTCCTCGACGATTTCGACGAGGTGCGGGATCTTGCGGATCATGCCGCGCACGCTGGGGGTGTCTTCCAGCTCGCGCGTCTTGTGCATCTTGTTCAGGCCCAGCCCGATCAGCGTCTGGCGCTGCTTGGCGGGGCGGCGGATCGGGCTGCCGATCTGCTTGACGACGATTGTCTTTGCCATGGGTCGGTCTCCTTACGCCTCGGCGGCTTCGGCGGCCGGCGCGTCATCGCGCTTGGGCAGGATGTCGGCCACCTTCTTGCCGCGGCGGGCGGCCACCTGGCGGGGGCTCGATTCCTGACGCAGGCCGTCGAGCGTGGCGCGGATCATGTTGTAGGGGTTCTGGCTGCCGGTCGACTTGGCGACGACGTCCTGGATGCCCAGCATCTCGAACACGGCGCGCATCGGACCACCGGCGATGATGCCGGTACCAGCGGGGGCGGTGCGCATCACGACCTTGCCGGCGCCGTGGTGGCCGCGCACGTCGTGGTGCAGCGTGCGGCCCTCTTTCAGCGGCACGCGGATCATCTGGCGCTTGGCCTGTTCGGTGGCCTTGCGGATCGCCTCGGGCACTTCCTTGGCCTTGCCCTTGCCAAAGCCGACGCGGCCCTTCTGGTCGCCCACAACGACCAGCGCGGCAAAGCCGAAGCGCTTGCCGCCCTTGACGGTCTTGGACACGCGGTTGATCGCAACCAGACGGTCGGCGAATTCCGGGGTTTCGTCGCGGTCGCGGCGGTCCCGGCGGTTGTCACGTTCTGCCATTCACTTCTTCCTTGCTGCGACCGGGGCCGCGGGATGTCCGATCACGGTGGGCCGTCGATGCGGCCCCCTGATCATCGAGGGCGGCGGGCATGTGCCCCGCCCTGCGCCGTGTGTTGTTGCACGCCCCGCGACCGCGGGACGCGCCGGTGTCAGAACTTCAGGCCGCCTTCGCGGGCGGCGTCTGCGAGCGCCTTGATCGTGCCGTGGTACAGGTACCCGCCCCGATCCAGATAGCACGTCTCGACCCCTGCCTTCCTGGCGCGCTCGGCAATCGCCTCGCCCACCTTGGCGGCGGCTTCCGCGTTGTTCTTGCCGACGAAGCCAAGGTCCTTTTCCATCGTCGATGCCGAGGCGAGCGTGCGGCCCGCCACATCGTCGATCAGCTGGACGCTGATGTTCTTGTTCGAACGGTGAACCGACAGGCGCGCACGCCCGGCGTTGACCGATCTAAGCTTGTTCCGAACGCGCAGGCGGCGCTTCAGAAACAGGTCTCGTTTGCTGTTTGCCATGATCCTACGCCCTTACTTCTTCTTGCCTTCCTTGCGGAAGATATACTCGTCCTTGTAGCGGATGCCCTTGCCCTTGTAGGGCTCTGGCGCGCGCCATTCGCGGATGTTGGCCGCGACTTGTCCGACGAGCTGCTGATCGGTGCCTTCAACGATGATCTCGGTCTGCTTGGGGCAGGTCACCGTGACACCTTGGGGCACCTCGAAATTCACGTCGTGGCTATAGCCGAGCGACAGCTTCAGGGTGTTGCCCTGGATCTGCGCGCGGTAGCCGACGCCGGTGATCTCGAGTTCCTTCTTGAACCCGCCGGTCACGCCCTGAACCATGTTGGCCACCATCGTGCGGGTCATGCCCCACTGCTGGCGGGCGCGCTTGGACGAGCCGCGCGGCGTGACCGTGACGGTGTTTTCATCCAGCGAGATGGTCACATCGTCGGTGGCGGTGAAGCTGCGGGTGGCCTTGGGCCCCTTGACCTCGACCGTCTGGCCCGAGACCGTGGCGGTTACGCCCGACGGGATATCGACCGGCTTTTTTCCAATACGAGACATGCGACGGCCCCCCTTAGAATACCGTGCAGAGCACTTCGCCGCCAACATTGGCGGAGCGTGCAGCTGCATCGGACATGACGCCCTTGGGCGTCGAGACGATCGACACGCCCAGACCCTGACGGACCTGCGGGATGTCCTTGACGCCCATGTAGACGCGGCGGCCCGGCTTGGACACGCGCTTTAGTTCGCGGATCACGGGGGTGCCTTCGTAGTACTTGAGCGAGATTTCGATCGCGGGATGGCCGCGCTCGTCAGTGGTGGATTCGTAGCCGCGGATGTAGCCCTCGTCCTGAAGGACATCGAGGACCCAGGCGCGCAGCTTGGATGCGGGCGTGTTCACCGTGGACTTGCCGCGCATCTGCGCATTGCGGATCCGGGTGAGCATATCGCCGAGAGGATCGTTCATTATATGTCCTCCTTACCAGCTGGACTTCACGAGGCCGGGGATCTGGCCCTGGCTGCCAAGCTCGCGCAGCATGATCCGGCTGACCTTGAGCTTGCGGTAGTAGGCGTGCGGACGCCCCGTCAGCTGGCAGCGGTTGTGCAGGCGGGTGGCCGAGGAATTGCGGGGCAGCTTGGCCAGCTTCAGCCGGGCCTTGAACCGCTCTTCCATCGGGCGATCTTCGTCGTTCGCGATCTCTTTAAGCGCCGCGCGCTTGGCGGCGTACTGCTCTACGAGCTTCTGCCGCTTCTTTTCGCGTTCGATCATGGATTTTTTAGCCATTGGTCTTTCTCCTCCCGCGCGTCACGAGTTGAACGGCATGTTGAACAGCTTCAACAGTGCCTTCGCTTCCGCGTCGGTGGCCGCGGTGGTGCAGATGATGACGTCGATGCCCCAGACTTCGTCGACCTTGTCGAACTCGATCTCGGGGAAGACGATGTGTTCCTTGATGCCCATGGCATAGTTGCCACGGCCGTCGAAGGACTTGCCCGACACGCCGCGGAAGTCGCGGACGCGGGGCAGCGCCACGGTGACGAGGCGGTCGAAGAATTCGTACATCCGGTCGCCGCGCAGGGTGACCTTGGCGCCGAGCGGCATCCCTTCACGGACGCGGAAGCCGGCGATCGACTTCTTGGCCTTCGTGATGACGGCCTTCTGGCCGGCAATCGTCGACAGGTCGTCGGCCGCGGTCTTGGCCTTCTTGCTGTCGCGCACGGCTTCGGCACCGGCCCCGATGTTCAGCACGATCTTTTCGAGCCGCGGGATCTGCATGTCGTTCTTGTAGCCGAATTCCTCTTTCATCGCGGGGCGGATCGTCTCGCGGAAGATGGTCTTCAGGCGCGGGGTGTAGGTTGCGGCATCAAGCATCGATCACGTCCCCCGTGGTCTTGGCAAAGCGAACCTTCTTGCCCTCTTCCATGCGGAAGCCGACGCGGGTGGCCTTGCCGTTCTTGTCGACGAACGCCAGGTTCGACAGGTCGATGGGCATCGCCTTGGGCGTGCGGCCACCCTGGGTGGTCTGGCTCTGACGCTGGTGGCGGATGGAAATGTTCAGCCCGTCAACCACGGCCTTGCCGGCCTTGGGATCGACGCTGACGATTTCGCCCGACTTGCCCTTGTCCTTGCCGGCAAGGATGACGACCTTGTCGCCCTTCTTGAGTTT
>CBDDJT010000004.1:0-1739737 GCA_965229765.1 Paracoccaceae bacterium
CGATGTCCCAGCGGGTGGCCAGCTGCGACGGGTCGGCGAGGCCGGCGTGCGGGTCCTCGGGCGCCTCGCGGGCCATGGCGACGGCACGCTCGGCCATCGCGGCGATGGTGGCGTCCGAGGTGTCGGAGGCCGACACGTTGGCCTGCCGCCGCCCGATCAGGACGCGCAGGCCGATATCGGTGCCCTCGGCCCGCTCGGCCTGTTCCAGCGCCCCGCCGCGCACGTCGATGGAGATCGAGGTGCCCTGCATGGCGATGGCGTCGGCGGCCTCGGCCCCGGCGGCACGGGCGGCATCGAGGAGGCGGGCGGTGAGGGTGGACAGGGTGTCGGACATGAAGCGCCTTCGGGGGATGTGATGGGTCGGAGGTAGTCCCGCAACGGGGTAGGCGCAAGGCCGCAGGGTGCCGGGGGCGTTCCCGGGGGTCTTCCGGGGGGCGTTCCGGGGGGCAACGTGCCGGACCTGCGCGCGCCGGGCCACGCACCGCGGTCCGAGCCGCAGGAATCCGGTGCCGTTGGATGTCGGGGCGCTGGCGTGCTGGAGCGCAGCCTACGGAGCGGAAGCGTGGATCTTGTGGTGTCCGCCGGCCCGGAAGGCCGGCGGACAATGGTGCCGGCGCGCGGCTACTGGATCCGCTGGCCGTTGGCGAGGATCGCGCCGTCGCCCCTGACCTCGATCTTCGAGGTCAGCGTGTCGGGTCCATCGCCGGGGCGGGCGAAGAGGCCAAGCATCATGCGCGCGGCCATCGCCTGATCCTCGGGCACGAGGCCCATGCCGACAAGCTTGTCCAGAAGGCCCTGACCGCCGACCAGTTGCAGGTCGATGCCGCCCGTGGGGGCGGGGATGCCATCGAAGGTTTCCAGGTCGGAGTTGTCGAAGGTGAATGCGCCGGTGCCGGTCAGTTCGGCCCCGACAAGCGACAGGGTCAGGTCGTCGAGCGACAGGGCCTGAAGCTCTCCGGGCGGGCCGGCGGGCGGGTTTTCCTGCATCTCGGGGTCCATGATGTCGAAGAGCCAGTTGCCCTGCCCGGACAGGGCAACGACCAGCGTCGCGGGGTCGCGCGGCAGGTTCTGGCCGGGATCGACGATCATCCAGAGCATGTCGGCCACGGTCAGCCCGGCCATCGTCAGATCGGCCGAGAAATCCGACGGGGTGTCGGAGGCCTGCACCGGCAAGTCGAAGCCGAACCCAAGCTCGTCCACGGCGGCCGTCAGTTCAGGGAACGGGATCTCCGAGCCCGAAACGGCCATGGTCAGGCCGATCGCGCCGATATCGTAGGCCATCGCGTCGGCCCCCAGCGCGGTGTAGAAGCTGCCGCCGTCCATCGCCATGTTCAGGTTGAACATCTGGTCCTCGTCCTGCACCGCAACCGCGACGGTGGCGGGGCCGTGCAGCATTTCGGCGTCGATGCTGAAACCGGCGGCCAGCATGGCGGCCATGTCGTTGCTGTCCATCATGGTCAGGACACTGTCGGTCGTTGCCTCGACATCGGCATAGTCCAGCCGGATGTCGATGATCGTGCCGTCTTCCGCGTCCGTGCCGGCGATGACCATGCCGATGGTGCCCGCGGTGATGGCGCCCGCGATCGAGGCGGCGTCACTGCCGGTGACGGTGTAGTCGCCCGTCATGTCGGTCACGGTGAACTCTATCGTGGCGCCCTGCTGAACGCCGTCCACGACGAGGCTGTCCACCGAGGCGGCGATGCTGTCCGCCAGATAGCTGTAGCCGATGGCGTCCGCGTCGCCCGAAGCGATGATCGCAAGCCCAGAGTGGGTGACGCTGACATCGACCTGCACGCTTTCGCCGTCATCTTCCATGTCCATGGAAAAGGCATAGGTCGGCGCCAGGGTTATGGCGACGGTGCCATCGGGACGTTCCTGGAATTCCAGCGAGTCGAGCGTGCCCGTGATCGTTCCTTCTGGCGCGTCCATGGTCGTCTGTACGCCGGTCAGACGAAGCGTGTCGCCGTCAACTTCTGTCTCTGCGGTTATGGTCTGGCCAAAGGCCTCGGCCTGGGCGCGCCAGCTTTCCCAGACCTGCATGGCGGTTACATCTGCCAGTGCCGGGGTGCCCGCAACGAGGGCGAGTGCGGTGGCCGTGGCGGGGGCTGTCCACTGTTTCATGGTGTCCTTCCGGGGGATTGGGCTGTTCAGATGCAAGGTTCGCGCCACAACCGCCGCGGGTCAAGTGTTTCGGACGCTGGCGCCGGTCGGCGGGCTGGGCTAGCTGTTGGGCGCATGGCAAGGGAGACAGGGATGACGGACCTGACGGGCAAGACGGTGCTTATCACGGGCGCCAGCAAGGGGATTGGGGCGGCGGCGGCCCGGGTGTTTGCCGAGGCGGGCGCGAACGTGGTTCTGGTGGCGCGCAGCGGCGATGCGATCGCGGCGCTGGCGGCCGAGATCGGCGACGCGGCGCTGGCGGTGACGGCGGACGTGGCCCGGCAGGCGGACGTTGCGGCGGCGGTGGCCGCGGCGGTGGACCGCTTCGGCGGGCTGGACGTTCTGATCAACAACGCGGGCATGGTCGATCCCATCGGCCACATGGGCGACACCGACCCCGAGGCCTGGGGCGTTGGCATCGATATCAACCTGAAAGGCGTCTATTACGGGATGCACGCGGCGCTGCCGGTGATGCTGGCGGCGGGCGGCGGCACGATCATCACCGTGTCCTCGGGCGCGGCGCACAACGCGGTCGAGGGCTGGAGCCAGTATTGCGCGGCCAAGGCGGGCGCGGCGATGCTGACGCGGTCGCTGGACAAGGAATACGCGGCACGCGGCATCCGGGCGATGGGGCTGTCGCCGGGCACGGTGGCCACGGACATGCAGCGCCAGATCAAGGCCAGCGGGATCAACCCGGTCAGCCAGCTTGACTGGTCGGTGCATATCCCGGCGGAGTGTCCTGCGCGCACGCTTCTGTGGATGTGTTCGGACAGGGCGGCAAGCTATGACGGGCAGGAGATTTCCCTGCGAGAGGACGACATCCGCCGCGCGGCGGGTCTGATCGCATGATCACGGTGGCGCGCAAGGCCGGGGTCTGGACGGTCACCATCGACCGGCAGGCCAAGGCCAACGCGCTGACCCGCGCGATGCTGGGCGAACTGGCCGAGATCGCGCGGGCCGCCGAGGGCGCGGCGCGGGTGCTGGTGCTGACCGGCGCGGGCAAGGTGTTCAGCGCGGGCGCCGATCTGGACGAGGCGCGCGCGGGGCTGGCCACGGACCCGGTGTGGGAAGAGCTTTCGGGCACCATCGCGCGGCTGCCCTGCCTGACCGTTGCGGCGCTGAACGGGTCGCTGGCGGGGGGCGCGTTCGGCATGGCGCTGGCCTGTGACCTGCGGGTGGCGGTGACGGGGGCGAAGTTCTTCTACCCCGTGATGAAGCTGGGGTTCCTGCCGCAGCCGTCCGATCCCGGGCGGCTTGCCGCGCTGGTCGGGCCGTCGCGGGCCAAGCTGATCCTGATGGCGGGGGCCAAGCTGACCGCCGACGAGGCGCTGGCCTTCGGCCTTGTCGACCGGGTCTGCGGGGCGGACGAACTGGCGGCGACGATCGGGGCGCTGGCCGCCGACGCGCAGGGCGCGACGGCCGAACATGTCGCGGCGATCAAGGCGATGATCTGAACGTGGCCAGCGCGAGCGCCTGCTGCCAGAGCGCGTCGGGCACATCGACCGGATCGAGATGGCGGCGCGGCGTGCCGGGGATGCGGACGCCGGGATCGTCGGCCACCGCCTGCGCCACGGTGGCAAAGCGGTCGGCCAGCGCGCCGCCATGCGCGCCCGGATCGATCAGGATGTAGTACTGGCCAAGGTCGTGCGGCGGGCCGTCGGCCAGCTTCAGCCCCTTGACGTCAAGCGAGTTGACCGAGCCCGTCAGCCCGGCGGCCAGCGCCTCGACCATCAGGCCGAGCGCCCATCCCTTGTAGCCCGCCGCCGAGACCAGCGCGCCGCCCAGCGCGGCGGCGGGGTCGGTGGTGGGCTGGCCGTCGGCATCGACGGCCCAGTTCGGCGGAATCGCCTCTCCGGCGGCCCCGGCCATGGTGATCTTGCCCAGCGCGACGGCGGCGGTCGAGAAATCGGCGTGCATCGCGGGCGGGCCGTTGACGTCGCCGGGAATGGTGATGGCGATGGGGTTGGTGCCGAGGACCGGGCGGCGCCCGCCCGGCCCGGCGACGATGGCAGAGGCATTGGTGACGCCAATGCCGATCAGACCGGCGGCGGCGATCTGTTCGGTGAAATAGCCCAGCGACGTGCAGGTGTGCGAATGCGCCACCGCCAGCGCGGCGATGCCGTTGGCGCGCGCGGCGTCCAGCGCCACCGGCAGGGCGCGGGCAAAGGCGGGCTGGGCGAAGCCAAGCCGCGCGTCGGCGGTCACGGCGCCGGGGCGGGGGTGGTGGACCTGTGGCTCTACCGTGCCGTTCACCCGGCCGGAGGCCAGTTGCAGGCAATAGCTTTCAAGATAGTAGAGGCCGCAGATGACGTTGCCGGTTTCCTCGGCCCTTGCGACGGCGCGGGCGACTTCGGCCGCCTGCCAGTCGCCGGCGCCGTGGGCCACCAGCGCGGCGGCGCTGGTCGTGCGGATCTGGTCGACGCTGACCTGCATGAGCGGTTCCCCCGTGGTCGCTGCCCCACCTTGCAGGGCGGTTCAGGGTGGCACCGGGGGGACAGGGTGTCAAACGACGGGGTCAGTTCACCACGCCGGCCGCGAGGTTGTAGACACAACCCACGCCGACGCCGAAATCCGTGTCGCGGGTGGCCGAGCCCTGACGCCAGCTGACCTTGGCCCGCAGGCGGGCGGCGTTGGGGTGGTCGGGGTAGCGGTAGGGGTAGACGTGAAACCAGCTTCCGCCAAAGTTGGTGGAGGGCCAGGCCATGCGGTTCCAGTCCTGCGTTCCCCCCTTGTACGAGCCGTTGTGGCGCTGCCGCGCCCATGGGTCGAGCACCGCGTAATCGTCGACGGCACGCAGGAACAGGTCGACGGCGGCGTGAAGCTTCTGTTCGGCCCGGGCGCTGACCGGGACGCCGGCGGCGCGCATCATCTCGAACGACATCACCGCCTCGCCGATGCTGGTGTGCTGATACCAGAGCGCCCGGTCGCCGCGCGTGGTGCGGTCGGCGATAGAGCCGTCGTCGTTCATCAGCCGGACGATCCCGTCATGCAGGCGGCGCAGGCGGTCCTGGGCCCGGGTGGTGCGCCCGGCGGCCATGTCGGCCACGGCGGTGGGCCAGTAATAGGCCATGTTCACCCCGAAATAGACGTTGCGGGGTGTGGGGATGCGGCGGGACAGGTCCGGCCCCAGCCAGCGTGTGATGGCGGCGTGGTCACCGGCCAGCGTGTCGGGGTCGTGGTCTTGCAGAAAGGCGTGGTAGTTGCGGGCAAGCCCGGCCATCAGCATGGTCGGCATCGATCAGTCCTTGATCCCCGAGGGGTCCTGTCCATCGCTGCGGGTCCACTGGGTGCAGGCCCCGCGCGAGCTGATATAGCCATCGGGCTGCACGCAGTTGAGGGTGTCGAGAAAGGCCCCGGCGCGGGCCCAGTTGGCCAGCACGCCGATGATCCGGGTCAGCGCGGCGGCATCTTCGGTCACATAAGCCGAGACGGTGACGTCGGCCACGGTGGTGGCGAAACGCTCTGCCTCGGGCGCGCCGGGCACAGAGCTGGCGTTGTCCATGCGGGAGTTGTAGCCGCTGATCTTCAGGACGGGTGCCATGCGCTCCAGTTCATCGAGTTGGAACGGATAGACGCGTCCGCATCCGGCGATGCGGGTATCAGGCTGGTGCTGCATGGCGCGGAACACCACGTCGCGCGGCAGGATGGCGTTGGGGCCGTATTGGAAGTCGCGCAGCGCGGCGTATTCGGCGTCGGCCTCGGCTGCCGCGCACCAGCCGGGCGCGGTGTCGGCGGTCAGGTCCGGCAGGTCGGCCCCGGTGGCGTCCAGATAGGCGCGCGCCGCCGCGCGGGTCTTGCCGCCCATCAGCCCGTCCTCGGGGCCGGCCGCGTGGCCAAGATGGTTCAGGTAGCGCTGAACGCAGAGAACAGCGTCAGTCGCCGCAGCAGCCTGTGCGGCACAGGTAAGCCCCAGTGCGAGGGCGAACGGTCGAAGCCATCGGGGCAAGGCGATGTCCTTTGGCTGTTTCGCGTCATGGGGACGCAACCACAAGCATTGCGATTCGCTGTCGGGCTGTCAAACGCCGCGGCCCGGAAGGTGGCGGGGCGGGGTTTGGGGGGTGTCGTCCGGGACGGGCAGGCCGATGTCGGGCAGGAGATGCGGCGCGGTTTCGGCAAGCCGTGCAAGGTCTTTGCGCATCCGGGATTCGGTGCGGGAACTGTGGGCCAGTGATTGATATATTCTCAATAGGCGGCGCAGGCGTGCGGTGGCCGGGGATGGACCAAATCTGGTAGAGGTGGGGGGCAGGCTGGTGAATGCCATGATTTTCTGGCCTTTTACCGGGGTCGAACAAACCCTAGCGCGGGGCGCCGCTTGCGCTCAAACCATGTTTTTTGCCATAAGTGTTGAGAATTACTGATCCTTGGAGGGGCCATGCGCCTGCCGCCGCTGAATGCACTGCGTGCCTTCGAGGCCGCCGCCCGCCACGGCGGCTATATCGGCGCGGCGGATGAGTTGTGTGTGACCCGCGGCGCGATCAGCCGGCAGGTCAAGCTTCTGGAGGAGCACCTGGGCACGGCGCTGTTTCACCGGCAGGCCAAGGGCGTTGCGCTGACGGATGCGGGGGCGCGGCTGTTGCCGGTGCTGACCGAGGCCTTCGGGCGGATCGGGGTGCAGGCGGCGCGGATCGCGGAAGGCGCGGGCGACCTGCGGGTGATCTGCCCGCCCGCCACCTCGATCCGCTGGCTTCTGCCACGGCTGGACGGGTTCCGCCGGGCGCATCCCGACATCGGCGTGCGGCTGACCACGGATTTTCACGGCGGCGGCGGGTTCGACGCGACCGAGTTCGACATCGGTTTCTCGGTGGAGCATTGGCCGAACCGCGCGCCGGGGCTTCGGGTGCAGGCGCTGTTCCCGGTGTTGCTGACGCCCGCCTGCGCGCCCGCCCTGCTGGAGCGTGCCGGGCCGATGGCGGCGCCCGGCGACCTTGCCCGCCTGACGCTGTTGCACGAAACGCCCGCGCACGCGGACTGGACCGACTGGGTGCGGGTCTTTGACGCCCTCGGGGTCGATCCGGGGGCGGGGCTGGAGTTTCCCAACCTCGACATGGCGGTGAAGGCGGCGGTGATGGGCGCGGGCGTGGTGATGGCCGACCTGGTGCTGTGCCGGGACGAGCTTGCGGCGGGCGCGCTGGTGGCGCCGTTTCCCGAGATGACCTGCGTCTCGCCGCTGGGGGCGATCTGTCTTCTGGGCCCGCGCGACCGCTGGGACGACCCGCGCGTGGCCGCGTTCCGCGCCTGGGCCATGGCCGAGGCCGCCGCCGACCGGGATATCGCGCCGCTGTCCTGATGCCGGAACGGCAAGCGCCGGCCAGATCCGGCCGGCGCTTTCGGTGAGGCTTTGCGCGGATCAGGCCTGAATGACGCCCGCGGATTGCAGCAGGTCGGCCTTGAAGGGCTTCAGGTCGGTGTCATAGCCCAGTTCCTGCAGCTCCTTTTCATCAATCGCGCCGATTTCGGCCGCGTTGCGCAGGATCATCTCGGCGTCGACATCGCCGTCGTTGCTGGCCTTGAACACCGCGAACGGATCGCGCATCAGCCCGCCGATCTCGCTGGTCGAGTTGGTCAGCTGCTCTCGCAGGGCGAGCAGACCATCACGCGACATGGTGTCGATGTTCTGGAAGCCCGCCGACAGCATGGCGCGATCCTTGTAGTTGATGTTGATCTCGAACTGCGCGCCCGACTGGAGGAAGTTGTCGTTGATCGCGCGCATCTGATCGCGCATCGCCTCGGTGTTGCCCGTGTCCCCGGCGTCCATCGCGAACACCTTGTTCGCGGCCATCAGGAACAGCGGGCTTTCCGAGGCAAAGCCCTTCTGAAGATGTGATTCGTACTTTTGCGCCATGAATTGCAGGCGATTGATGTCCGTGCCGGTGACACGATCGGTCAGGCCCAGCTTGTCAAAGGCGAACTTGGAGAACTGGGGACCATAGGACTTTGTCAGCGCGTCCTTGATCTGTGCGGCACCCTGACTGACCTTGGCCTCGCGGCGTTCGGCCCGTTCGGCGCGGGCTTCGGGATTGGTGAAGCTGAGGACGAAGTCCTTGATCTTCGTGAACGGGTTGGCGCTGTGGCCGTAGATGCCCTTTTCACCCGAGGCCCGGACACTTTGATCCCCGGTGCCGCGCAGCGACTGAGCAATTTCCATGAACGTGTTTGCACCAGCATTGACTGTCGGCATCGTCGTATCCTTTCAAGTTCTGCCTATGAAAGGATACATGCCTGCGAATCGCCGCCCGGGATGTGATCGAATTCACACTGAGGTGATATTGGGGCGGATCAGAGGCGAAACGTGACGGACCCGTCGTCCGGCGGCGCGGGATCGTCCCCGCCCCCCTGCGCAAGGCCACCCGCCGCCACGATCTGGCGCCACATGCGCACACGCTCGACAAAGCCCGACAGCGCCGCGGCCAGCGATTGCGGGTGCAGCACGCCCAGCGGCAGGTCCCACATCAGGACGCCCGCGCCCCCGTCGGCATCAAGCCCGAAGCGCAACCCGCCGGTCTCGCGCCCCAGCGCGCTCATTCGCAAGAGCAGCACATGCACCTCGGCGGCGGCATGGGACGGCGGTGTCCCGATGTCACCCGACACGACGATCACATCGCGCTCTGTGTCGTGTTCGAGGTAAGTCTCCAGCCCTTCGTCATGGATCAACTGAAACGCGCCCTGATCGGCGTACTCGGTGATGATGATGGGGTCGAGCAGCTTGCCCGTTTCCGCCAGGAGTGTCGCGAGATCATGTTCGGTCGCCATGTGCCGGCCTCCAGCCAATGTATCCGCCCCGAAAGGCATGTCGGGGCCCCGTCAGCCTGAAGGCTGGGCGGCCCGTGCGCAACCCCTTGGCAGGGATGGTTTATCGCCCGCGCCTTCGGCCGGGCACCTTCGACAGGAACTCTGGCGGGCGCTTCGCGACCCAGGCGGCGAATTTCGCCAGCCGCGGATGGCCGCGCAGCGCCTCGGGCGTGTTCCAGTCGCGCGCCAGGTCCGCCTCGGACAATGTGGCGTGGATTTCCTTGTGGCAGATGTGGTGCATCAGCACGGTCGGCCCGCCCTTGCCGCCCTTCAGCCGGGGGACAAGGTGGTGCAGGCTTTGCGGCGCGCCCGGCGGGATCGGGCGCAGGCACAGGGGGCAGATCGGATCGCCGGTCATGCACGCAGGCTTGCCAATCGGGCGGGCGCCTGCAAGGGGAAGCGGATGCAGCAGACACCCGCAGATGCGCTTGTGATCGGGGCCGGGCCGGCGGGGCTCATGGCTGCCGAGACGATGGCGCGCGCCGGCCTGCGCGTGCAGGTGGCCGAGGCGAAGCCCTCGGTGGGGCGCAAGTTCCTGATGGCCGGGAAATCGGGCCTGAACCTGACGATGAACGTGGCCCTCGACCGGCTGCTGCCGGCCTATGGCGCGGCGGCGGACCGGCTGGCGCCGATGCTGGCAGAGTTCGACGCGCAGGCGGTGATGGACTGGGCCGGTGGGCTGGGCCAGCCGCTGTTCACGGGCTCTACCGGGCGGGTCTTTCCGCGGGCGATGAAGGCCTCGCCGCTCTTGCGCGCATGGCTGGGGCGGCTGGGCGGGCTTGGCGTTCGGATCACGCCGGGCTGGCGCTGGACGGGCTGGGACGGGGCGGGCGCAGCCTTCGACACACCCGGCGGCGCGGTGACGCTGACGCCCCGTGTCACGGTGCTGGCGATGGGCGGGGCCAGCTGGGCGCGGCTGGGCTCGGACGGGGCGTGGGCGGCGGCGCTGGGCGCGCCGGTGACGCCCTTCCGGCCCGCCAACGCGGGCCTTTCGGTAAACTGGTCGCCGCAGATAGCGCGCCACTTCGGCGCGCCGGTCAAGGGCGCGCGGCTGACCGCCGGGCGGCTTTCAACCCGTGGAGAGTTCGTGATCTCGCACCGAGGTCTGGAAGGCGGCGGCGTCTACGCCGTCTTCGCCGCCGTGCGCGATGGCGCGCCGCTGACCGCCGACCTGCTGCCCGACCGTGACCTTGCCTGGATCGCGGCGCGGCTTGCCCGCCCGCGCGGCAAGGCGACCCTGTCCAATCACCTGCGCAAGGCGCTGGCGCTCGATCCCGCGCGGCTGGCGCTGCTGCAGGAATTCGCGCCGCGCCCCATGCCATCGGACAAGGCCCTGGCGGCGCTGGTCAAGGCCCTGCCGGTCGCCCACGCGGGCCCGCGCCCGCTGGACGAGGCGATCTCGACCGCGGGCGGGCTGGCGTGGACGGCGCTCGACGACGCGCTGATGCTCAGCGCGCGGCCCGGCACCTATGCCGCCGGCGAGATGCTGGACTGGGAGGCGCCCACGGGCGGCTACCTTCTGACCGGCTGCCTTGCCACGGGACGATGGGCCGGGGCCCATGCCGCCGCCCGGGCTTCTTCTGTTTGAAAATACCTCCCGCCGGAGGCACCGCATGAAGCGCCGCAGGCGCGCAATGCCAGAAAGAATGCGCCGCAGGCGCGCAATCGGATTACAGCGACCAGTCGATCTGCGGGCCGGCGGGAACGATGCCCAGCGGATTGCGAAGCTCTGACGGCGAGAAGTAGCCGCGCTTGTAGATCTCGAAATCCACCGTGCCGACGACACCGGGCATGTGGTAGATGCGCCGCGCATAGAGCCACAGCCGGGGATAATCGGTCAGGCGGCGGATGTTGCACTTGAAGGCATAATGATAGGCCACGTCGAAGCGGGCGAGCGTGGGAAACAGGCGCAGGTCGGCCTCGGTAAAGACGTCGCCGGCCAGCCAGTCCGCGGTTTGAAGGTGGTCCTCGATCCGGCCGAGCGTGTCAAAAAGCTCTGCCACGGCATCATCGTAGGCCTCTTGCGTGCGGGCGAAGCCGGCGCGGTAGACGCCGTTGTTCACGGTACGGTAGATCAGCGTGTTCCACTTTTCGATCTCGGGTGTCAGGCCCGGCGGCGTCAGGTCCGGCCCGCTGCCGAAGGCGCCCAGCATCCGCACGATGTCGGCCGATTCATTCGACACGATGCGCCCGGTCTGTGCGTCCCACAGCACGGGCACGGTGACGCGCCCGGTATAGGGCGGGTCCTGCCGGGCATAGACCTGATGCAGGGCCGCGATGCCAAGGCGGGGGTCGGCAAAGGCGCCATCCGGATCGAAGACCCAGCCTTCGGGTGTGCGGCGCGGGCGGGCATGGGACACGCCGATCGTATCCTCAAGCCCAAGGATCGCGCGGGCCAGCAGCGCGCGGTGCGCCCAGGGGCAGTTCCAGGCGGCATAAAGGTGATAGCGCCCCGGTTCCGGCGCGAAGGGGCCATCGGGCGTGATCCAGTGCCGGATGGTCGAGGCGGCGCGGCGGAACGCGCCGCCCTGCGTCGTGTCGGGGCCGGGGTCCTGCGGGTCGTAGACGCCGTCGATCATCACGCCCATGGGGCCGCCTTCTCTGGGTGGTCGGAGTGCAAGGATGGGCCGGGCCGCCGCCGGGTCAAGTCGCGGGTGCCGCGCCGCGTTCCAGCACGCGGCGATAGGCGGGGCGGGCCAGCATCCGTTCGACATAGTCGATAAAGACCGGGTGCTCGACGGGGAACTTGGCGTTCCGCGCCCAGTCGCCGCAGTGCGCCGCGATGATGTCGGGAAGGGTCATCATCTCTCCCATCAGGAACGGCCCGTCGCCCAGCCGTGTCACCAGCCGGTCGACGCTGGTCGAGAACTCCCACTTCAGGCTGTTCTTGACCTCGGGGACGCGGTGTTCCTCTGGCAGGATGAAGCTGTGGCGCGCGGCGGTCCAGAGAACGGCGTCCATCTCGTCCAGCACGAAATGGGTCAGCCCGTCCTGCCGCGCGCGATCGAGCGTGCCGCAGGGATAGGTCAGGGCGTGATGCTTGTCGGCGAGATACTGCATGATCGCGGTGGAATCGGTCAGCGCCGCGCCATCGTCCAGCAACACCGGGATCTTGCCCGAGGGGTTGAGATCACGCACCTGGTCCGAACGGGGTGCGGCGGGGATGTGTTCATAGGTCTGCCCGATCTCTTCCAGAATCCAGAGAACGCGCAGGGCGCGGCTTTTGATGCCGCCGATGACCGTATACATGCCGATGCTCCTGTGTCGGGGATGGGGCGATCAGAAACGATGCGCGCCTGCTTGACCAGTGGCTTTCGCCGCCATTTGCGTTCACTGGCCCATCATGGCCAGCCGGATCAGCGTGCGTTCCACCAGCGCCATCTGCGGCGCGCGCTGCCCGGCAGAGCGCAGTTGCAGGTCGGTATCGACCAGTTGCTGCACCGCCTGATCCAGACGGCGGGGGCCCCAGTGGCGGGCCTGCCGCAGCATCCTGTCGCGGCGGGGGCCGAAGATCGGGGGGCGGGCGCGGGCGATGCCGGCCGCCGGGCCGCCGGGATCGGCGGCGGCGGCGTGGAGCGCGCGAAAGTGGCGCAGCGCGGCGATGGTCAGGCCCACGGCGCTGGTGCCCTGTCCCCCAAGGCGCTGCATCAGCGGGCCGATGCGCGCGACCTGCGATTCGGCCACGGCATGAAGCATGTCGTCGAGCGCGGCCTCGATCGTTTGCGGCGCGATGGCGGCGACATCGGCACCGGTGGCGGGCGTGGCGTCGCCCAGCTTGTAGAGCGCGAGCTTTTCCAGCGTCTGCCGGAAATCGCCCGGTTCCAGTTCCCGCGACAGGCTGTCGAGCGCGGTCATGGCATCGGCGGCAAGGTTCGTCAGGCCCGCGGCGGCCAGCATCGCCTCGATCTCTGCCCGGCTGGGGGGATCGTTGTAGATGCCGATGGCGACGGTGGCCCTGCCCGATTCGAACAGCTTTCGCAGCGCGGATTTGGCGGCCAGCGACCCGGCGGTGACGACAATCTGCGCATCGCCCTTGCGCCAGTCCTCCAGCGCGGCGGCGATGGCGGGGGCGGTGGCGTCGGTGGCGTCCTCGACCAGCGCGACGCGGGGGCCGGGAAAGAAGGACTGTTCGCGGGTGGCGTCGTTCAGCAGTGCGGGGTCGCGGCGCACATCGGCCCCGGACAGGCGCGCAAGGCGCATTTCCGCCTCGCCGTTGGGGCCGACCAGCGCGGCAACGACCTGAATGCGCCGTTCGGCCACGCGCATGGCGTCCTGCCCGTAGACCAGAAGCCCGGCGGCGTCGGGATCGGGGCTGGCGAAGTAGCGCTGCGCGTCGCGGCCCGAAAGCTTCATCGCGTCAGAGGTTCAGAAGCGACAGGCGCGTGACCAGCTTGTCGGCGAGAATCACGCCCATGCGGCGGCGCGCGTCCTCTTGCGCGGCGGCGAAGGGTTCGGACCCGGTGGTGGCGGAATAGCCGACGAAACCGTCGACCTGCCCGCTGGCCAGCACCGCGCCGCTGGCATCATCGGTCAGCCAGTAGTCGGCCGTGCCGATCAGGTTGTAGCGGGTGACGGCGGCGGCGGTGGAGACGCCCACATCCTCGGTGGTGTAGGACAGCCCGTAATTCAGGGTGTAGCGCCGGGCCACGGGCTGGCCGAGCCGCTGTTCCAGTTCCGCCCCGAAAAGGAAGTCGTCGCGGTTGCCGGGGCTCACGACGGCGACGGCGCCGCGCAGGTTTTCGGCGCTGCCGCCGGGGCCATAGACCGGGGCAAAGCCGCAACCCGCGAGGGCAGCGGCGCCAAGGATCAGAAGCGTGCGGCGTTCAAAGGACGACATTGACGATCCGGCCGGGCACGACGATCAGCTTTTTCGGCGCGCCGCCGTTCAGCGCCTTGACCACAGCTTCATCGGCCAGCGCGATCTTTTCAACCTCTTCCTTGGGCATGTCGCGGGGCACGGTGATTTCCGACTTGCGCTTGCCGTTGATCTGGATGGGCAGGGTGACGCTGTCCTCGACCAGCATGGCCGGGTCGGCCTGCGGCCATGGGGCGGTGGCGACAAGGCCCTGACCGCCCAGCATCTTCCAGATCTCCTCGGACAGGTGCGGGGTCATGGGCGACATCAGCTGCGCCATGGTCCGCAGGGCGGTGCGGCGGGTGTCGGCCCCCGCGCCGGATTTCGCGACGATGTTGGTGAAGGCGTAAAGCCGGGCGATGGCCGCGTTGAAGCCGAAGCTTTCGATGCCCATCGTCACGTCGTGGATGGTCTTGTGCATGGCCTTCAGCAGGGCCTCGTCCGCGTCCGGTGCGGCGGTTTCATCCCCTTCGGCGGCCTCCGCCGCAAGGCGGTAGACGCGGGCGAGGTGTTTCGACGTGGCCTCTGCCCCCGAGGCGGTCCATTCCACGTCGCGTTCCGGCGGGCTGTCGGACAGGACGAACCAGCGCGCGGTATCGGCGCCGTAGCGGTCGATGATGGTGGTGGGATCGACCACGTTGCGCTTGGATTTCGACATCTTGGCGGAGGGGATGGTTTCCACCGCCTCGCCCGTGGCGATCAGGCGCGCGCCGCCATCCACCAGTTCCACATCCTCTGGCAGGTGATAGAGCGGGCGGCCCTTGTCGTCGCGCGTCTGGTAAATGGCGTGCGTCACCATGCCTTGCGTGAAAAGCGCGTCGAAGGGTTCGACCGCCTTTTCTGGCAGGTGGCCGCAGATGTGCATCGCCCGCGCGAAGAAGCGGGAATAGAGCAGGTGGAGAATCGCGTGCTCGATCCCGCCGATATACTGGTCGACGTTCATCCAGTAGGCGGCGTCGTCGAGGTTCGTGGGCGTCCCGGCACGGGGCGCGGTGAAGCGGGCGAAGTACCACGACGAATCGACGAAGGTGTCCATCGTGTCGGTTTCGCGCCGCGCCGCCGCGCCGCAGGACGGGCAGGGCACGTCCCGCCAGCTGGGGTGACGATCCAGCGGGTTGCCGGGCACGGCAAAGTCGATGGGCGCGCCGTCCTCGTCATAGGGCAGCGCGATGGGCAGGTTTTCCTTCTTCTCGGGCACCACGCCGCAGGACGGGCAGTGGACCACGGGAATTGGGCAGCCCCAGTAGCGCTGGCGCGACAGGCCCCAGTCGCGCAGGCGGAATTTCGTGACGCCCTTGCCGATGCCGCGCGATTCGCAATGGGCGATGGCGGCGTCCACCGCCTCTTCGCCGGTTGCCGTCTCGTCCCAGGCGAAGTTCTTCGTCCACTGCACCTTTTCGGACTTGGCGGGCACGAAGGCCTCTGTCCCCACCGGATCACCGCCGCCGAGCGGCAGGAAGGTGTCGATCACCAGCAGGTCGTACTTGCGCGCGAAGTCGAGGTCGCGCTGGTCATGCGCGGGGCAGCCGAAGATCGCGCCGGTGCCGTAATCCATCAGGATGAAGTTGGCGACCCAGACGGGCAGTTCCCAGTCCGGGTCGAAGGGATGGCGCACGCGAAGGCCGGTGTCGAAGCCGCGCTTTTCGGCGGTTTCCAGTTCCTCCTCTGACGTGCCCATGCGGCGGCACTCGGCGGTGAAGGCGGCGAGGTCGGGGTTGCCGGGTTCCAGCGCCTTTGCCAGCGGGTGATCGGGCGAGATGCCGACGAAGGATGCGCCCAGCAAAGTGTCGGGCCGGGTGGTGTAGACCTCGACCGCGTCATGGCCGGCGGCGGGGGCCGTCAGGTCGAAGGCGAATTGCAGGCCGCGCGACTTGCCGATCCAGTTGCGCTGCATCAGCTTGACCTTGTCGGGCCAGCTGTCGAGCCCGTCGATGGCGTCCAGCAGCTCTTCGGCGAAGTCCGAGATCTTGAAGAACCATTGCGTCAGCTCGCGCCGTTCCACGGGCGCGCCAGAGCGCCAGCCCTTGCCGTCGATCACCTGCTCGTTGGCCAGGACGGTCATGTCCACCGGGTCCCAGTTGACGGTGGCGGCCTTGCGGTAGACCAGGCCTTTTTCCATGAAATCCAGGAACATGGCCTGTTGCTGGCCGTAGTACTCGGGGTCGCAGGTGGCAAACTCGCGGGACCAGTCGATGGACAGGCCAAGCGGTTTCATCTGGCCGCGCATGTCGGCGATGTTGCCGTAGGTCCAGTCCTTTGGGTGCCCGCCCGAGGCCATCGCGGCGTTTTCAGCCGGCATCCCGAAGGCATCCCAGCCCATCGGGTGCAGCACGCTGAACCCGCAGGAGGATTTGTAGCGCGCGATCACGTCGCCCATCGTGTAGTTGCGCACATGGCCGATGTGGATGCGCCCCGAGGGATAGGGGAACATTTCCAGCACGTAGTACTTTGGCCGTGCGGGATCGCGGCGGGCGGTGAAACAGCCGGCGTCATCCCACGCGGCCTGCCATTTCGGCTCTATTTCCTTGGGCGAATAGCGCGTCATCTGCGGGCGGGTCCTGTGTCTGGGCCGTGAGGCGTCGCGCGGGGTTTAATCGTTGCGATGCCGGGGGTCCAGACGCAGGGAGGCGCCGGCGGCGCCTGTCAGAGCCGCGAGTCCTGCACGCGCAGCTGGCGCGCGCGGGTCAGGATGGCGTCCTCGACCGCGCGGACGGTTGCGGTGCTGACCGCGCCGGAGCGGGTTTGAAGCGCAAGCGTCAGCGAACGGGCGTCAAGCGCGGGGTCCTTTACGAAGACGGTCGCGCGGTAGGCGCGTCCGCCGCCGGGCGGCGTGCCATAGCCCATGACGATCACGCCGGTGAAGGGATCGGCCGATTCCACGGGCAGGAAGCTGAGAATGTCCAGCGAGGCCGCCCAGATGTACTTGTTCACCTCTACGGTGATGTTCGGGTCGTCGTTGTTGTCGAACAGGTCCCAGATGGTGTCGCGCTGATTCCCTTCGTTATCGACGCGCGACAGGCTTTGATCATAGGAAATCAGGTCGTCGGTGGCGCCACAGGAGGCCAGCATGAGGGCGACCGATCCGGCGGCTGCGATGCGAAACGCGGTGCTGCGTGCCATTACCTGCTGCCTTTGCTAAGAAAACTGCAGAAGGTTTATCTTGCGCCGCACCACGTCACAAGCCGATTTCCCGTGAGCGCCCGGCAAGGCGCCGCCTAAAGAGCGGCAAGGCCCCCGCAACTCACTGTGACATCGGTGCATCAATCCGGCCAGCTTTGCCGGGGGGGCACCGGGGCTTTCTTGCAATCACGGACGCGGCGGGCGACACAGCAGCATACTCAAGTCGGGACCACCGGGTTGAGGTGCACCTTTAATGAATGAGGGAAAACCATGAAAAAGGTTCTCTTTGCTACTACGGCGCTGGTCGTCAGCGCAAGTATCTCCCACGCTGACGTTGCTCTCAAGGGCTCCGCCGAAATGGGCATCTTCGGTGGCAACGGCGTTGCCGGCGTTGATCCGCAGTTCTTCACCGATGTCGACGTCAACTTCTCCGGCAAAGGCACCACCGACGGTGGCGTCGAGTTCGGCTTCTCGGTCGATCTGGACGAAGGCGGCGCCGGTGCTGCGGCCGTTGCCAACAACGCTGACGACGGCGGCGCGACCATCTACGTGTCGGGCACCTTCGGCAAGCTGACCATGGGCGACACCGACGGCGGTTTTGACTGGGCGATGAGCGAAGTTGCCGGCCCTGCCGGTTCGATCAACGACGACCACACCGGCCACGCCGGCTACAACGGCAACTCGGGCTTTGACGGTCGTAACGACGGTCAGATCGCCGCTTACGAGTACAGCTTCGCCGACTTCGCTTTCGCCGTGTCGGCTGAAATCGACGACAACGGCGGCACTCCTGGCGTCGTTTATGGCATCGGCGCCAAGTACTCGGTGGCCATGTCGGGCGCCAGCTTGAACCTCGGCCTCGGCTATCAGGGCTACACCAACGCCTCGATCTGGGGTGCTAGTGCAGCAATCAACATGGACAACGGCCTGTACATGGGTGTGAACTACAGCCAGTCGTCGGGTTCCGCGGTTGACGACACGATGCATTACGGCATCGGGCTCGGATACTCGGTGGACGCAATCGCGATTGGTGTGAACTACGGCTCGTATGACCGGACTACAGGTGGCGACACCGCCGGCTTCGGTGTTGCGGCTCAATACGATCTGGGCGGCGGCATGAAGCTGCACGCCGGCTACGGCTGGAGCGACAACGCCGGTGCTGCGGTCGACACCAGCACCTACTCGTTCGGCGCTTCGATGAGCTTCTGATCCTTGCGGATCGGATGAGAACGGAAGAGCGGGCCTCGGCCCGCTCTTTTGCGTTTCGGGGGATGCTGCGCGGTAAGGGACGGACGGTGCCGCTGCGCATCTCGCCCCATGAGACATGCGATGGGCCGTCTCCCCGAAGAAGAAGAGGCGGCCCAGATGGACCGCCCCCTGGCGTGTCGTCGTGGTCGCGGCGCTACCTGCCCAGAACGATGTGCAGCGCCGTGGCGGGCGGGTTCGGGGATTGCAGCGGGCGCAGACCGGCCGGGGTGCCGACACCCGGACGGGCGGCCTGTGGCATCTGGACGAAGTGCCGCGACTGGTCGGGCAGCGGTTTGGGCACGAAGGCGGGGCCGCGGGTGGCAAGCTGCATCATCGCGACCTGCGTCTTCCATCCGTCGATGTCGAGCACCGGACCCGCGGGCGCGGCCTGAAGACCCAGCCGCCCGATCCAGCGCGACCATACCGCCGGCACGAGGCCCAGCACGACGCGGGCCTGCTGATCCTGCGCGGCGTCGATCATGCCTTGCATCATCATCGCCTGCACGCGGGTGCGCTGTTTCGCCTGGACCCGGTCCATCACGAAGACGCGCGACGATTCCCAGATGTTGGGATCGACCGGCGCCTCGAAGGACAGAAGGTTCGACGGGATGCTGTCGAGAAGCCCCAGCTGCGCATCGCGGATCATGTAGGAGTAGATCCCGCAGCGCGCCGTGGTGGGCGTCAGGCGGATACCGGCAAGGATATCCAGACCGTCGTGGACGGCGATCCAGCGCGAGGCGGGGGTGTCGTACTGATCGTATTCCATCCCTGCCGCCTGCGGCAGGTCCCAGCTGTTGCGGTCAATGAATGACTCTTTCCGGGCGCGAAGGAATCGCACGAAGAGTTCTCCATGCAAATGGAGGTTCTCAAAGCTCAAGGTCGTCACACGCATGAGTTTCAATTCCTGTTCACGAAGCGCGGCAGCCGCGCAGGGGTTCGGGCCCGTCACCGTCACGCTTGAATCGAACGGCAACATGGCTTCATTTGAAAGGAAGGAGCCGCCCATGCGGCGACGCTTGGCAAACGTGATTTGCCGCGCCCACCGGGACCGGGTCTTGTTGCCCGCGCCGCCCCGATTGGGGAAATTCCTGCTCCTGCCTCTCGGCTCTTGTTAACCAAATCGCCACATTTTGGCCCGATTATCCACAGATTTTTCCACAATTCGGCGAAAAAGGGCGTGATTGTGGCGAAATCTACTTGAGGTAGAGATCACGAATTATTCTTTTTATTGAGGTGTCTACGATATGTAGTGGATGTGGATAACTCTGCTACAAGGCGCCCTGGTCCTCAAATGGGGCAAAAATTGGGCAGCAAGGCGCCGGGCACACGCCCTGATCGAATCAGATTCGCCTCTCAAGCGAGGTGCCGTGCCGCTCATGCGGCGGCGATGCCCGACGCATGACATGGAAACACCGCATTCGGCCAGTAGGGCTGCCAGTGCGGCGCGGCCCCAAAGGCCAAAGCGCAGGGGAGACGAAGCAACGATGGCCATGACACGGGACGCAGGGCATATGGCGCGGAAAGGACCGCGTTCGCACCGGCGTGGTGGCTTGCCGCACCGGGTGCGGCGCATATGGCACATCCTTGTGCGTCCGCGCGTTCCGGGTCCCCGCCTTGCCAAGCAGATCGAGGATTTCGTGCTTGGCGGTCGCGCGCTTTTCTGGCAGCGCCAGGGCATGTACATGGGCTCGGCCCTGCTCGCTGGCTTCTACTACGATCTGGTGCTGGCCATCGCATTCATGTGCATGTTGCAGTTGACCGAGGTGCTGGACACGTGGGTGTCGAAACTGGCGCTTCTGCGCGCCCACAAGAGCAGCGCCGCGGCACGGCGGATGCAGACCGCGCTCTTGCTGACATCGGCGCTCAGCGCGCTGACCGTCAGCGCCTTTACCGTGGCCGTGGCCGTGCTGGAGGGTCCCGGCCAACACCTGACCCCGCTGTTCTTCCTGTTCGCGGCGGGACTGTTCGCGGCGGTCAACAACCATCAACTGCCGCGGGTGTTGCTTGTGCGGCTACTGATCTATGGTGCGGTCTTCATCTACGTCCCGGTGCGCGATCTCCTGATCGTTCGCCCGGCGCTGAGTTCCGAACTCTGGATGCAGCTTGCGACCGTACTGTTCGTGCTGTTCTTCGTCATCGAATGCTCTGTCATCTTCCTGCGGCTGTATCGCCGCGGGCTGGACAGCCTGGACGAACTTCGGCGCGAGCGTGACCGCGCGCAGGCCGCGCTGGAGGTGAAGTCGCAGTTCGTGTCCACCGTCAGCCATGAACTGCGCACGCCGCTGACCTCCATACTCGGCTCCTTGAGCCTGGCTCAAACCGGCGCCTTCGACAAGGATCCCGGCCGGATGCAGGAGGTGATCGAGATCGCCTACAAGAACAGCAAGCGCCTGCAGGAGTTGATCAACGATCTGCTCGACCTGCAAAAGATCGAATCCGGGCAGATGCGCTATAGCTTCGATACGGTGAACCTTGACGAACTTGTGGCAGAAGCGGTGTCCATGATGCATGGCTACGCCCAGCAATCGGACGTTGCGGTGGTGATCGAGGCGCGTGCGCCCGATGCCTGGATCAGCGGCGACAAGGGCCGTATCGCGCAGGTGATGAACAACCTTCTGTCCAACGCGGTGAAGTTTTCCAACGCGGGCGGAACCGTGCGCGTATCGGTGCGTCAGAAAGAGGGCAAGGCGCTGGTTTCAGTCACGGATTCCGGGATCGGCATTCCTCCGGGGTCAAGGGATGTGGTGTTTGGAACCTTCAGCCAGGTGGACAGTTCCGACCATCGCGCCCACCAGGGAACGGGCCTTGGGCTGAGCATCACGGAAAAGATCGTGAAGGCCCACGGCGGCAGCATCGACTATGAAAGCGTGCTGGGCGAAGGCACCATCTTCACGGTCGGGTTCGATCGTGTCGAGCATCCCGCCGCCGCCGCAATTGCGGCCGCTTGATTCCACGGTTCGCTCTCACTCCCGTCCCAATTGTCACCCATACCTTAACAGGACAACACGGCTAGGTTGACACGTGTGTGGACAAGAGTGCTGCCGGGGTTCCGTCACGACATAACCGATTGGGACAGGACGAAGATGCGAATTCTCGCCGTAGACGACGATCCGTTCATCATCCAGGTTCTGGGGCTGGCCCTGGGTGCTATGGGGTTCAGCCCTGTTGCCACTGCGCAAAGCGCGCAAGAGGCCATGGATATCGTGGATGCCGCGCACGACCCCTTCGACTGTATCCTGCTGGACATCCAGATGCCCGGCGTGGGTGGGATCGAGCTTTGCAGCTGGCTGCGCAAGCGCCCGCTGTATCGTCGCGCGCCGATCATCATGCTGACCGCCATGTCCGAGCGGGACTATATCGACCGCGCGTTCGAGGCCGGCGCGACAGATTATATCACCAAGCCCTTCGAGACGGTGGAACTGGCCGCCCGAATCCGCGTCGCGGAACAGTTGCTGAGCGAGATCAAGTCCAAGGACGGGATCGAACGGCAGCTGGCGGACATGACCAGCACGCTCGATTTTCAGCCGGCCGTCGACCTTCAGGATGCCCTGAGTTTCGACGACATGCCCGGCCACCTCGAGCTTCCGACGTTCAAGAACTATCTTGAGCGGATCAAGCGCAGCAACTTCCGCTATGGCGGGGTCATCGCGCTGAAGATCATCAACGTGGCAGAGATCTACCGAGGAATGCCGGCACGGGACTACCTGAACTTCATCGCCGACCTTGGTGACGCCGTGTCGGTAGGGGTACGGGGCGAGAACTTCCACTTTTCCTATGCCGGGTCCGGGTATTTCCTGCTGCTGGCCGTCAGTGTGCCAAAGCCCGGCTTCGCGCGCGAAATACGCGACAGGATCCAGGCCCAGCTTGACGAAATGGACCTGCGTCACCCTGACAACCAGCCGCTTGACGTCCGAATCGAGGCCAGCCGCGTGCAGGGCACGCAGCTTTTCGCGACGAACACCGTGGAAGGCGTCATCGAAGCGGCCATCAACGACGTCGAACTGATGGTGGCCGCGCAGACCAAGGTTCAGATGTCTGCCGCCGAAGGCAGCAATCGCGCGACGCTTCGGCTGTATCGCTGACCAGACGTGAAACACGCGTGCGCGGGGCACTGCCATGTGCTCCGGGCGCGCTGGACTGGCCGGCCCCGCCGGACTAGGTTGCGCTGCATGTGCAAACAAAGGCGATTGTGCATCAAGCCACTCGCCTTTTCAGCGTTCCGAGTGCGGAGACAGCCCCGATGACGTCAGACGAGTCGAACAAGGCCAAACCGGCCGGCCATGAACGATCGATGCTTGCACGCCTGCTGCGGCATCCGACAGTCATAAGTGCGCTTGTGGTCTGGACCTTTTGGCTGGCGATCATGACGGTCGGCGACCTTTGGTGGATCTTTGCGGAATACTGGCCGATCTCGATCACCATGGCGGTCGGGTCGTTCATCGCCGGTGCCTCCAGCGAGGGCGGCGGCGCGGTGGCCTTCCCCGTGTTCACACTGGGGTTCGGCATCGCGCCAAGCGTGGCGCGGGACTTTTCGCTGATGATCCAGTCGGTCGGCATGACTTCGGCGGCGATCACCATCATCATGCTGCGCATTCCCGTCGCGTGGCAGGCGATCCTTTATGCCGGGCTGGGCGGCGTGCTTGGCATCATTCTGAGCCTGGAGTTCGTGGCGCCGAACCTTGCCGCGCCCTACGCGAAGACCTTCTTCACCGCGTGCTGGCTGTCCTTCGGCACGGCGCTGTTGCTTATCAACTGGTTCAACACGCGCGGCGTGGGGATGCGCGAAAAGCTGCCCGAGAATGACGCGGCGCTGCCGTGGCTTCTGGGCGCGGCGGGGTTCGCCGGTGGGATCATCAGCGGCATCACCGGCACCGGGATCGATATCCTTACCTTCTCGCTCATCGTGCTGGCCTTCCGCCTGTCAGAGCGTATCGCAACCCCAACCTCGGTCATCCTGATGGCGATGAATTCGCTGGTGGGCTTTGCCTGGAAGGGCATTGGGCCGTCCAGCATTCCGATCAGCCCGGAAGCGTGGAACTACTGGCTGGCAGCGGTGCCGATCGTGGTGGTCGGCGCACCGATCGGCGCAATGTTCATCCGCAACAAGTCGCGAGAATTGATCCTCGGCATCCTGCTTACCGCGATCGTGGTGCAATACGTGGCAGCGCTGATCCTGATCCCGCAGACCCCGCAACTTATCGCGTTCAACCTTGCGACCTTTGCGCTTGGCAGCATAGCGTTCATCGGTCTCGGCCGGCATGGCCTGCGCCGGTCGGACGACGACATGCACCGCGTATAGACAAAAAACGCGCCGACCGCGGGGCGGTCGGCGCGGCTGTCACTGACGCACTTCGCGCTGATAACGGCGCCCTTCATGGGGCTCTGAGGCAATCGGTCCGGGCGATGCCCCGGCCGCGTTAGCGGGCAAGGATTCTGGTCAGGACGCGGCGCAGGTCTGCGGCAGGGGCTTCGGTCATGGATTCGGCGCGCCATGCGACGTGGTGGTCGGGACGCACCAGCACACAGCCCGAGTCCGTGATCTCGCGGGCGCGCGCCCAGTCGCCGGTATGATCCACGATCCCGCGGCGCGGGCCGATGATGTGAACAGCGATGTCCAGGCCAAACTCCGGGCCGACCTCTGCGGCGGCGGCTTCCCATCCCTCGCCGCCGATCGCGGTGAGTATCGCGAAGCGGCCGTGCCCCGCCAGATCAAGCGTCGAGATACGGTTGCCGCTTTCCTTTTCGAAGACCCAGGCATGAGGCAGACGCGCGCCGGGCCATGTCGTGGGCTGATAGTGCAACTCTGCGTCAAGCTCGAACGCCGGTTCGATCTGGCCATCCGCCTCTATCGCGTCGGAGCGGTAGCGCTGGTTCATCTCGACGCCGTGGGCGTCGAACTCGTACTTCTTGAAGGCGATGGCGTCGCGAATGGCCTCGCGCTGTTTCTCTGCGGCGGGCGTGGCGTCGCAACGCGCGTCCATGCTGGCCTGGATCTTTTCGTGATCGGTGCCACCGGTCATTCCCAGCGACTCGAAGATGGGCCCGAATTCACCGATCGACTGGTTCGCGCGCGTCACGATCTGCTTGGCGATGGGCGCGCGTTCTGTCGAATAGCTGTCCAGAAGGCCCGCGCCCGCCTGACCCTTGAGCACCGCGGCAAGCTTCCAGGCAAGGTTGAAGCCGTCCTGGATCGACGTGTTGGAGCCGAGGCCGTTGGACGGCGGATGCCGGTGGGCGGCATCGCCCATGATGAACACGCGATCCTTCTGCATGTGGGTCGCGTACATGTTGTTCACCGTCCACGTGCTGGCGGACAGAAGCTCGATCTCCAGCGTCGGGTCGCCGACAAGCTGGCGTGCCACGCCGGTGGCGAAGGGCAGGTCGACCTCTGGGGCGGGTTCGTTGATATCGTAGCCCCAGACGATCAGCCATTCGTTCCAGGGACGGACCATCCGGACAAGACCCATTCCGATACCGCCGACATCGGCGCCCGGCTGCATGACCCAGTAAAGGACACTTGGACGGTGGGCGACATACTTCGACAGGTCCGCGCGGAAGAGGATGTTCATCGACCCGCCGACGCCCATCTGCCCCTCGAAGGGCAGGCCCGCGTGTTCGGCCACCAGAGAGTTGCCGCCGTCGGCACCAACGAGATACCGGGAACGGATCTGGAAGGTTTCATCGGAAAGCCTGTCGCGGCAGGTTGTCGTCACGCCCTCGGCATCCTGTTCGTGCGACAGGTATTCGGTGGACATGCGGGCCTGCGTGCCGCGTCGGCAAGCGGTGCCGAACAGGATCGGCTCCATGAAGGTCTGCGGCAGGTCGATCATGTGGCAGGGCGAGGCCAGCTGATGCTCGGCCCGGCTGAGAGGGTGTTTGCCCCAGCTTTTCATCCGGCCGATTTCCTCGCCGGCAAGGCTTTCGCAGAACACGTTCTCACCCATCAGGTCCTGGTGGGTGCCGTGCAGGTACGCCTCGGCCTCGACTTCGGGGCCAAGGTCGCGCAGCACCTCCATGCAACGCTGGTTGGTGATATGCGCGCGCGGCGTGTTGGCCAGCCAGCGGTAGCGGTTGATCGCCATGTTCTCGATTCCCGACGACGACAAGAGCGCCGCGGTCGCAGAGCCTGCCGGCCCGGTGCCGATGATGAGAACGTCCGTTGAATATCTAGCCATGGCCTAATCCTCCCTGCCTTTCGGTGCCCCGCCAAGGCACCGTCGCCTTGCGGAGGACATATGTACGTCGGCCTTCGCGCGGACCAGTGTGCGGGACCTGCACCAACGGCACCGCAAACCGAGGCGCCATGCAACCGGAATCATCCTGCAAGCAGGCCGGGCGCAGAAGGCGCGCGGCCATGGTAGGCGTCGTCCAGAAGCTGCCGGATGCCCGCCCGGTCAAGCGGCGCGGGGTTCCAGTAGGCGTTCTGGGTGGCAAGGTCGGCGGCCCGGTCGAGATCGGCCTCTGCCAGCCCAAGCTCGGCCAGCGCGAGCGGCGCGTTCAGGCTGCGGGCGAAAGCGTGAAGCGCCGCGCCCGGATTCGGTGCTTCGAATATCTCTGCAATGGGGGCAAGCAGGTCTGGAACGGCGGCGGCGTTGAACGCGATGGCATGGGGCAGAATGACGGCGTGGGTTTCAGCATGGGAAAGACCGAACGACCCGCCGAGAGTGTGGCAAAGCTTGTGGTGCAGCGCCATGCCCACCTGTCCCAGCACCGTGCCGCAAAGCCACGCGCCGTATAGCGTTTCGCCTCGCGCGTCGAGATCGCCGGGGGCTGCCATGACCCTTGGCAAGGCAGAGGCAAAGGCGCGCATCCCCTCGATGGCCATCACGCTGGACAGGGGATTGCGGTCTTTCGCATAAAGCCCCTCGGCCGCATGGGCGATGGCATTCAGCGCGCTTGTCACCGTCATCGGCACGGGCAGCGACGTGATCAGTTCGGCATCGTAAAGGATCACTTCGGGCCGCACCTTAGGGTCGCTCAGGGTCGTCTTGCGGCCTTTCTCTGTCTGGCCAAGGATCGGCGTGGCCTCGGACCCCGCATAGGTCGTCGGGATCACGATCTGAGGCAGATCGGTGCGATAGGCGATGGCCTTGCCCAGTCCCGTGGTGGACCCGCCGCCGACAGCCACCAGGCAATCGGCCTGGATTTCAAGGGCGTGGGCCATCGCTTCTTCGGTGATCTCGACCGGCGTATGCATGGCCGCACGCGTGAAGATGCCCGCCGCCAGCGCGCCCACGTCTTCTGCAAGCGCATGTGCGGCAGAGGTCTGGGGCGGGGTCGACAGGATCAGGGCGCGCCGGACACCAAGGCGGCGGATCTCTTCGGCCACGTCATGCCTGACCCCGGGCCCGAAACGGACCCGGACGGCGGGGGTGTCTGTTACGAATTCCGGCTGAAAGAACGACATGCGATGGCTCCCTTTCCTCAGATACCCCGGCAAGGACGGGAACTTAATCGAAATTGCTGGACGCAACATAGCCTGAAGTTCTGAAACTGGATCCGCAACACTTCGAAAGGCTTGCCGCGATCGTGGATCGGGGCGGATTGACCGAAGGCGCGCGCTTTCCTGGCGGGCCCCAGCCTGCCCTTTCACGCATGCTGCGCACCCGCAGTCGCGGATCTGCGCGCCCCTGTTCCAGCCCGGACAGCAGCTGCGTCAGCCGACGCGCCCCGGGGGAGGCATGGCCGAACGGGGCCGCGCCGGCCTGAAGGCGAACCGCACCGCGGGCGAGATCGCCGAATACCCGTAGATCGCGGCGCCCCCGAAAGCCCGCTGGGAAACCTTTCTGCGCGGGACCGGAACCGAACCCCGAGGCGCACCGCTTTCGGGACTTTATCGCCGCGCAGTCCCAAGCGCTCTCAGGCCGCATTGCGCGTCACCGCAAGGAACAACTCTGGCGCCAGGCAACCTGCGCGCCCGTCCCTGCGGGCATCCAGAGTGTTGTTCATGGCGGCCCCGGCAGCAGCCTCCGCCATATTTCAGGAAGGCTCAGGGCGGCTCATACGCCTCGAAGCGGACAGAAGAACCCGTATTTTTAGAGATATGTCGGTTCATGACGGCTCACTATGTCTCTTGACGGCTCAGAAAAATTAGGGGCAGGATAGTGTCAAGAATGCATCTCCGCTATAAGGACCGCCCCCTATGACAGCCAATGTCACGCCCTTCCCCGGCACCGCCCAACGGCTCGCCGCCATGTTCTACATGTCGGACAGCGAACACGAACGCTGCCCCGAGGTCTGGCGGGACACCGCAGCCTGTCTCATCACCTACCTTGAAGACGAGGGCATGACGACTGAGGAAGCCGCCGCGGTGGCGGGGCTGCCCGTGGCCGTCGTTGCCGAATACCGCTGGCGGGTCGGGCTGTGAGCGCCGCAGAGGGGCGCGCGCCCCGAACCCGGCGCACGAAGGCGAACGCCGCCCCCGTGACGGTGCTGGAACTTCAGAACGCGGCCCCCGGTGCCGTCCTCAGCCTCGGGGGCGGGCTCTACTTCCGCGCCACGGGCCGCAACGAGGTCTCGGGCAAGGCATACGGGCGTTGGACCTTCCGGTTCACGTCCAAGGACCCCGCCTTCATCGCCCGGCAAGAGGCCGCCGGGGCCCGCACGCGGCAACGAGAGGCCGGGCTGGGCCCCTTCCCCGAGGTCTCGCTCAGGGAAGCCCGGGCTGAGGCCGCCCGCCTCTACGGCCTTGTGCGCGCCGGGACCGACCCGTTGGAGCAGACACGGCGGGACATGGCCACGCAAATGGACGAGGCACGCCGCCCTCGCATTACTTTCGCGGATGCCGTTGACGGATACCTGACCGCCAAGCTGGACGCCTTCTCGAACGCCAAGCACCGGGCGCAATGGCGGTCCACCTTGGTCGGCTATGCCGTGCCGATCATCGGGGAAATCCGTGTTGCCGACATAGCGACCCCGGACGTGCTGCGCGTCCTCGAACCGATCTGGCGGGAGAAGACGGAAACCGCCTCCCGCTTGCGGGGGCGGATCGAAAGCGTGCTGGCATGGGCCACCGTCGCCGGGCACCGGGAGGGGGACAACCCGGCGCGCTGGGCGGGGAACCTCAAAGAACTCCTGCCAGCACCACGCCAGATCGCGAAGGAGGTTCACCGCCCAGCGCTGGCGCTAGGCGACGTGACACGCTGGCTGGGCGACCTGCGACAGCGGGACGGGTTTGGGTCCCGTGCGCTGGAATTTCTCGCCCTGACCGCAGCACGGTCGGGTGAGGTGCGCGGCGCGACTTGGGATGAGTTCGACCTCGACGCCGGTCTCTGGATCGTCCCGGCGGATCGCATGAAGGCGGGGCGAGAACACCGCGTGCCGCTGTCCGAGGACGCGGTGGCGCTGCTGCGCGCCCTGCCCAGGCTCGACGGCAGCCCCTACGTCTTCCCCGCGCCCAAGGGCGGGATGCTGTCCGACATGACCCTCAGCGCCGCCATGAAGCGCATCCACGAGGCGGCTGTGGCCGCTGCCGGGGGTGACGAAGGGGCAGGATACCTTGACCCGGCCAGCAAGCGCCCTGCGGTCCCGCACGGGCTGCGCAGCACCTTTCGGGACTGGGTGGCAGAACGGACGACCTTCCCCGGGGACATGGCCGAGGTGGCGCTGGCCCACAAGATCAGCAACGCGGTGGAAGCCGCATACCGCCGGGGGGACATGGTGGAGCGCCGCCGGGGGATGATGCAGGCATGGGCAGACTTCCTTGCCGGTCGCGCCGCCACGGGCGGCGACGTGCTGGCGTTCCCTGCACGGGGGGCGAGCGCATGATCGGGGACGACGCCGGGGGCGGTGGAGTAGGTGAGACGCTTGCCGAGATACTGGCAGGGGGCGACGGTCCTTTCACGCGGCGGGAACTCCACGGCCTTCTCGACGGCCTTCTGGACAGCGCGGAAGGCCTTGGCGGTTGCCACGACCCCAAAGAGTTCTGGAAGTTCGTTACGGCCGTGGCGCATGGGCGGGGGATAGCCGAACACCTCGACGCAGCGGGTGCCGAAGCCGAGAACGAAGTTCCCGACGGTAACGCGAAGACGCGGGACAGGCGGAGGCAGCGCGCCTACCTAATCGGGGTGGTGCAACGTCTGATCGCGGACACTGGCGAAAACGGTCTCCTGCCACAGAGGTTCGACCACGTGTCGGTCGCTTTTGATCTCGGTCACCTGCTGGGCGGTAACAGGGGTGAAGGTTCGGCAACGCCCCGCATCTTCTATGCAGGAAGTAGAAGCGACCCGGACAAGGCGGAGGAACGTCAACTGAGGGAGTTCGCGCGGGTCATGCTGGTGGCCGCCACACTATACCGTGCCGCCGCCAACCGAACATCACAAGCGGCTGCATGGCGTGAACTCATGGGCCACCGCGACGAAAAGCACCTGTGGGACCGTTGGAAGAAGAAGGCTTTGGAGGCAAACGAGGCCCTGTTGGCCGAGGCCGAGGCCGCCGGAAAGCGCCGCGACGAGGCGAGCCACTTCCACATCTCCGACGACCAAGCGAAATACTGGGCGAGGCTGGCATTGACAGAAGGCGGGGAGGTGTAAGCAGCAGCTTTTGTCCCCAAGTGCTGCCGCGTTTCATGCCAAATCGGCTCAGGATGTCTCAAACGCTTACGCGAAGGAGGCACGCATGACCGACAAGGCCCACATCCCCGACATTCTGCTTCCCAAGGCCGAGGTGCTACGGCGCACGGCGCTCAGCCGTCCGACCATGCATCGTCTCGTCGCGGCTGGTGACTTCCCCCGCCCCGTGCAGATCGCCGTGCGCCGCGTGGCGTGGCGAGCGAGCGACGTGGCCTCGTGGATCGCATCCCGCCAGCCCGCAGAGTGATCTGACCCCCAAAAGGAAGGGCCGCCTCGCCCCACGCGAAAGACGGCCCGAAAGGGATTTTCATGCCAAAGGATACCAAGCCCGCCACCAGCGGGCAAGCTGACGCGCATCGGCCCGACCCCGAGAAGGCGCTAGACTTCATCCGCGCGATGTTCGAGCCCGGGGACGTGATCGAACTACGCGCTATCGCCCCCGATGGCGGGGCGGTCGCACTCTGCGGGCGTGTCGGGGACCCCGGGGACGCACTTCTGGACTTCATCCGTCAGCACGAGGGAAAGCGGAACCTCTACGTTGGGATGAACCCACGCCCCGATGTATTTGCCGGGACCGAGCGCGCGGCGAAAGCAGAAGATATTCAGGCACGGCGCTACGCTGTTCTCGACCTCGACCGAAAAGACGCGCCCAACACCGACCCGGACTGGTCAAAGACAATCGCGGAGATCGGCAAGGTCCTAGCCCCGGCGGTGGAGGTGAATACCGGGAACGGCTCCCACGTCTGGCTGCCGGTTGAGGATGCCACGGGCACAGGGGGGCCTGCCGGTGCGCAGCTAAAGGCCGCGCTGGCGCGCGTCGGGTCGGACGACGTGAGCGACCTGCCGCGCATTGTGCGCCTGCCTTGGACGACGAACCTGCCGACGAAAAGCAAGCGCGACCGAGGTTACGGTGAGGCGGTGGCCCACACCGCCCCTCAGTTCACCGTCAAGCCTCGGGTATTTCAGCAACCGCACACAGTGGCCGAAATCTCCGAGGCGCTGGGAAAGGTCGCCGACAAGCTGGCCCTGCCGGGCAAGGCGGGCGTGGGCGTCGGAGACGCCCCATGCGGCCCTGCCAGCGGGCCGAACGGCCAGAAGACCCCGACACCCGCGCCCAGCGCGGAATTGCTCCGCATGGCCCTTGAGGAACTTCCCAACGATCAGGGCGGACCCTTTGACGACCGCGACGAGTGGATCACTGTCGGCCATGCGGTGAAAGGCGCGGCGATGGCAGCGGGCGTTGAGCCCGAAGCGCGAGACGCATGGCTGGAGTGGAGTGGCAAGTGGGGGGGCGACCCCAGCGAAGCTGAGCGGGTATGGAGCACCCTCTCTGGGTCCCGCTGCGGTTGGGGCACGCTTATGCGGATGCTCGAGAAACACAATCCCGAAGGCGCGGCCCGGGTAAAGTCCGCGGAGGCGCAAATGCAGTTCCCCCCGCTGCCGAAGGGGTTCACGTTGCAGCCCTTCGTGCCCCGCCAGTCGACCCAGATACCGCCCCGGCAATGGCTCTACGGGCGGAATGTGATCCGGGGGAATGGGTCGCTTCTTGTCGCCCCTGGGGGTCGCGGGAAATCCGGGCTGGTGATGGTCGAAGCCTTGGCGATGGCGACGGGCCGCACTTTGCTCCACGACGCCCCGCGCCGCGCCCTTCGGGTCTGGTCCCACAATGCCGAGGACGACCTTGAAGAGATGGAACGCCGGGTGCGCGCGGCGATGCAACACCACCAGATCACCGAGGCCGACTACGCGGGCAACCTGTTTCTGACTTCGGGGCGGGACCTTCCTCTGTTGCTCGCCAAGGACGGGCGGGACGGCCTCACGGTCAATGAGGATGCGCTGAGCATCTTGAAGGATACGATAGCGGCCAACGAAATAGACGTGCTCATTCTCGACCCTTTGGGCGCGATGCACACCCTCCCCGAGAACTCCAACGAAGCCGCAAACGTGCTGATGGGGGCGCTGCGAACGCTGGCGGGGACGACGCAGATCGGCCTGCTGCTGGTTCACCATGCCGGGAAAGCAGCAGGCAGAGACATGGCGGGCCATGGCGCATCAGCATCACGCGGCGCGTCCGCCTATACCGACGCCGCGCGGGTGGTCCGGCAGTTGGACGCGATGGGCAGCAAAGACGCCCAGCGCTACGGAATACCTGACGCCGAGCGCTGGCGCTACGTCCGCGTAGACAACGGAAAGTCGAACCTCGCCCCAGCCGAGGCTGCGCGATGGCTCCACCTCAAAGGGGTGCAGCTTCCGAACGGAACCCCAGACTACCCCGATGGGGACAACGTGCAGACGGTCGAGGTATGGACACCCCCGGCACCGGGGGCGGGAGGGCTCACTGACGACGAAATCCGCGCCGTTTACGAAGCGGTGAAGGCTGCCCCCGAGGACAGACGCAGAGCGCACACGAACGCGCGCGGGAAATGGGTCGGCCATGCAATCGCGAAGGCTTTGGGGCTCGACATAGGCGACCCCGGGTCGGGCAAGGAAGACGAGGACCCGTCGCATGGGTTCAACCGTGACCACATCAAGGACGTAACCAAGGAGATGCAGCGACGGGGGTTTCTGAAAGAGGTCCGGTGCAAGAACAGCAAGGGGGGCGAGACCCCCTTCATAGAGGCCGCCGACGCTCCGCCGTCGTCTCAAGACCATGAAAACGACGATGACGAGGCCACGGAATGAAACAGAACACCCGGCACCGGGGGGCGCGAAAACTAGGGGTAAAACTAGGGGTAAAACCGGGGGTAAACCGGGGGTGCGGAAAGAATGAAACTCACTGGGGGTTACCCCCCCCCCGCCCCCCCCAGCGGGGGGGGTTACCCCCAGTTTCCAGTTTCCCGGGTTACTATAGGGGGGAAACTGGGGGTGGGGGAAAATAAGGGCTTTTTGGCCGCCCGGTGCCCGGACAAGCCCCCGGTGCCAGAACACCCTCCGGTGCCCGGAAACCGACAAGGGCAACGCGCCCCAAACCGGGGGAAAAACTGGGGCAAAACTGGGGGTGGCGCTCAACCCCTCCAACCGACCCCGCCCCCGCGACATGACAACCTCTAAGAAGAGTGGAAACGACCCATGACGACCTCCACCAGCGCCGACAAAGAGCACCCCAAAGGCGCGACGCGCGCGGAACGTCGCAAGCTGCTGCGCGCGGCCACCAAGGCAGCGAAGGCCGCCGCGCGCAATGCCTTCGACTATACCCCCGACGGGAAGCTGACCCGGGTCACGAACCCCCGCGCAATAGCCCGGCTAGAAAAAGCGTATCTGACCTTCGTGGAAATCATGGTGCAGCTTGGAGAGCCGGTGCCCTTTATCGTGCCCCTCGATGAAGACGACGCTAAAGCCTTCCCCCGATACGATCCGAAAGAGAACCCTCCCGGGTCCCGATCGTGGCTGGCCGTGTCGTTGGACGTGGAAGGCCGGTTCACCCACGTCATGCAACACATTGTGCCGCCCGGTCGCGGCGAAACCGAGGACAACGCCTTTGCCGCCACAGTCCTGCTGGAAACGCTAGAAGACCGGGCAGCGCACCCCGGCTTCCCTATAACGGAGCCCGAGGGGACGTGCTGAGGGCCGCAGGGCCCATAGCCCCGCGCTGAGGTTGCCGCATGGGGTCAGGCGGTAGATCAGACTAGGTGCGCGGGCACGCACCGTAATACTGAGAGGGGGCAAAATCCCCGGGGCCTATGACCGTGTGGCGACTGTGCGCGGCTTGGCCCGACGCGTGAATAGCGGTCACGTTGAGCGAACCGGTCGGCACCTGTTCGATGAAAGTGATGCCACTCGAAAAGGGGACAGCAATCAGCTGCGCCGCCCCCATATTGCCTGTAATGAAAGCCTCGTTTGTGACGCTATCCCAGCTAATCCGAAAAGAAAAATCGGCTTTCTGATAACCCTTCTCGGGGCTGGAATACGACGTGAACCGGCAAGAATACTCGACCAATTCCGCGCGCACGGCGCTTGCTCCGAACAAGCCAAACAGCGCCGCCAGCGCCACGGCATAGGGCTCTATCTTCATCTTCATCTCTTTTTCCTCAGGCAACTACGAACCGCCGCACGACGCGGGCCCACGCCCCTGTCGCAATCTTGCCGCGGAGGCGGGCGTCCAATTGCAAAAGAAACGTCGCATGCAAGTGCTGCGGCACACGGCCGGCATAGTCCCGGCGGAAGACCGCCCGGGTATCCTCGTGAAGCAGACCCTCGGCCATGGCGTGGCCCAGCGTTTCCTCAGCGGCCCCCGCCATGGTGGCTCGTGCCCGACGGTCCGCAATCTCGGGGGTGATCCGGTCGAACCGGGCAACGCCATGATACCCGCAGACGGTCTTGCCTTTCCGCGCCGCGTTCCGGCACCGCTGGCCCGTCTGCTTTGATTTGGCCGTGCACCGGCGGTCAGCGGCGCGGGGGTCCCCGGCGGCCAGCATGTTTTGCCAACGGTTCTCGGGGCGCTGCGTAAGCTGGTCTGTCTGTTTCATATTCAAACACCCTCAAAATCTGGCGCGTTTGGTCGGTCGGTGGCACTCCCATACTCTAGCACAAGTCGGGGTGTGCCGGGGGGCGGGGATCGCCCCCGGGGTGCGGGTTCCCGCGCCGCGCGGGCTTCACGGCTTCGCCATGCGGAAGGGACGCGGCGACCGCAGGTGTTGCAACGGGCACGTGCGGCGGGTCACGGGCGGCCAAGGGCAGGAATGCGACAGCCCGCCGCAGCTGGGCCCACCCAGCGCGCCCCGGGTGGCGCTCGCCTAGCAACAGTAACATTAGGGTCAAATTAGGGGCAGATCGCCCGAAATCAGAAATTATTCAGCAAAAACAATGGAGCATGGCGGCCCCGGCAGGAGTCGAACCTGCGACCTACCGCTTAGGAGGCGGTTGCTCTATCCTCTGAGCTACGAGGCCGTCGCGGTCCGTTTTCGCTGCTCCGCCCCGGCCTGTCCAGTCGCGTTTGCCCGACCTCTGTGCTTGGAGCCGCCGGATTTTGGCGCTAACAGTGGGTATCCGGCACCCAATGAGGACGCGCCTTTGACGACATCCCCCGACGCCCCGCGCCGCCCGCTGACACTCAAGGACGTCTCCGAAGCCTCTGGCGTCAGTGAAATGACCGTCAGCCGTGTGTTGAGGAACCGGGGCGACGTGTCCGAGGCGACGCGCGACAGGGTGATGGCCGCGGCCAAGGACCTGGGCTACGTGCCCAACAAGATCGCGGGTGCGTTGGCCTCGCAGCGGGTGAACCTTGTGGCCGTCATCATCCCTTCGCTGTCGAACCTGGTCTTCCCAGAGGTAATGACGGGCATTTCGCAGATTCTGGACGACACGCCGCTTCAGCCCGTGGTGGGCGTCACCCAGTACAAGCCAGAGAAGGAAGAGGACGTCCTTTACGAGATGCTGTCATGGCGCCCGTCTGGCGTCATCATCGCGGGGCTGGAACACACAGAGGCCGCGCGCGCCATGCTGGCCGCCGCCGGGGTGCCCGTGGTCGAGATCATGGACACGGATGGAGAGCCGGTGGATGCGATGGTGGGGATCTCTCACCGTCGCGCCGGGCGCGAGATGGCCAAGGCGATCATCGCGCAAGGCTATCGCCGCATCGGATTCCTTGGCACCGGGATGCCGCTGGACCATCGGGCGCGCAAGCGGTTCGAGGGCTTTACCGAGGCGCTGGCCAAGGCCGGGGTCGAGATGGCCGACCAGGAGTTCTATTCCGGCGGCTCGGCCCTGGCGAAGGGGCGGGAAATGACAGAGGCCATGCTAGCCCGCACGCCGGACCTGGATTTCCTCTATTACTCCAACGACATGATCGGCGCCGGAGGTTTGCTGTACTGCCTTGAAAAGGGCATCGACGTGCCCGGAAAGCTGGGGCTCGCCGGCTTCAACCGGGTCGAATTGCTGGACGGTCTGCCACGGCGGCTGGCCACGATGGATGCCTGCCGGCTGGAGATCGGGCGCGCCGCCGCCCGGATCATCGCCGAGCGCACCAGTGATCCCGAAATGCCGGGAGGCCAGCGCGAGATCCTGACCCCGACGATCGACCCGGGCGACACGCTGTATCGCAGCAGGCCGCGCGTGTAGACAAGCGGCGGGCGATGTGCTTTGTCGCCCCCACCCTGCGGCCTGCGGATCGGGACCGAGCCTGACGCCATGACCAGCCTGTCCATCGTGATCCCGATGCGCAACGAGTCGGAGAACGCTGCTCCGCTTCTGCGCGAAATCGCGGCGGCATGTGCGGTCCTGCCGGACTACGAGATCATCGTTGTGGATGACGGGTCCACCGACGGCACCGGGCAGGCCGTTCTGGCGCTGCGCACCGAGATACCGCAGGTGCGGCTATTGTCACACCAGCAGTCGGCCGGGCAAAGCGCGGCGGTCCATTCCGGTGTCCTTGCGGCACGCGCGCCCATCGTCTGCACGCTGGACGGCGACGGCCAGAACCCGCCGGCCGAACTGCCCAAGCTTTGGCAACCGCTGATGGCCGATGCGACAGGCAAGCTGGGGCTGGTCGCAGGCCAACGCATAAAGCGTCAGGACACGGCCTGGAAACGGTTCGGCAGCTGGCTCGCCAACCGCATCCGCGCATGGATGCTGTCGGACGGCACCCGCGATACCGGCTGCGGGCTGAAGGGGTTTCGGCGCGACGCCTTTCTTGCCCTGCCCTATTTCGATCACATGCACCGCTATCTGCCCGCGCTGTTCAGGCGCGACGGCTGGGAGATCGTGCTGGTGGACGTGGCGCACCGCGGGCGGATGGCGGGGCGGTCGAACTATTCCAACCTGCAACGGGCGCTTGTCGGGCTGCACGATCTTGTCGGCGTGTCGTGGCTTATCAAACGGCGCAAGAAGGCCGGTGCAACCGAAAGTGACGCGTCATGATGGATACGTTGTTCGACTGGCTTCATGTGGACGGCTGGACAGAGTTCTGGTGGGTGGTCTTCGGCCTTGCCGGGCAGCTTCTGTTCATGGGCCGGTTCCTGGTGCAGTGGATCGCGTCCGAGAGAGAACGCAGGTCGGTCATTCCGCTGGCGTTCTGGTATTTCTCGATCGGCGGCGCGATCATCCTGTTCACCTATGCCGTCTATCGCAAGGACCCGGTGTTCATCCTCGGCCAGTCGCTGGGGCTCTTCATCTATTCACGCAATCTCTGGCTGATCCACGCAGAACGACGGCGCGAGCAGGAGTTCGAGGGACCCGGGGCTGCCGGACGCTGACCCCCCTTTCGGCGCCGGGCCGGCTATTGTAGAAGCGGCGCCTGCAATCCTTGCCACCCTGGGAGATACAGATGGGCTATAAGGTCGTCGTCGCGGGCGCCACGGGCAACGTGGGCCGTGAAATGCTGAACATCCTGGCCGAACGCGAGTTTCCCGTGGACGAGATCGCGGCGCTGGCCTCGCGCCGGTCGCTGGGCACCGAGGTCAGTTTCGGCGACCGGACGCTGACCACCAAGGATCTGGACACCTTCGACTTCACCGGCTGGGACATCGCGCTTTTTGCCATCGGGTCGGACGCGACGAAGACCTATGCCCCCAAGGCCGCCAAGGCGGGATGCGTGGTGATCGACAACTCGTCGCTCTACCGCTACGACCCGGAGGTCCCGCTGGTGGTGCCAGAGGTCAACGCGGATGCGGTGCTGGGCTACACCAGGAAAAATATCATAGCGAATCCAAACTGTTCCACGGCACAGATGGTGGTTGCGCTGAAGCCGCTGCACGACCGGGCGCGGATCAAAAGGGTGGTCGTCAGCACCTACCAGTCGGTGTCCGGCGCCGGCAAGGAGGGCATGGACGAGCTGTGGGACCAGACCAAGGGCATGTATGTGCCGGGGCAGGAAGTCGAGGCAAAGACCTTCCAGAAGCAGATCGCCTTCAACGTCATTCCGCACATCGACGTCTTCATGGAAGACGGCTCGACCAAGGAGGAATGGAAGATGGTGGCCGAGACGAAAAAGATCATCGACCCGTCCATCAAGGTGACGGCCACCTGCGTGCGAGTCCCTGTTTTCGTTGGACATTCCGAGGCCATCAACATCGAGTTCGAGGACTTCCTCGACGAGGACGAGGCCCGCGACATCCTGCGCACGGCGCCGGGGGTGCTGGTGGTGGACAAGCGGGAGGCGGGGGGGTACGTGACGCCGATCGAATGCGTGGGGGATTATGCAACCTTCGTCAGCCGCATCCGTCAGGATTCCACCATCGAGAACGGGCTAAACCTCTGGGTTGTCTCGGATAATCTACGGAAGGGCGCGGCGCTGAACGCCGTCCAGATCGCCGAAGTGCTGGGCCAGAAGGCGCTGAAGAAGGGCTGACCGGCCATGTCGGCATCGCGTCGGCACAACGTCGGCATAACGTCGGCGTCGTGTCGGGCTATACGTCGGGAACCTGTGGACCCACCCGGAGCTACTTTGAGAGTAGTTTCGAGAAGGCTGCCGTGATGCTGGGATCGAGGCCGCCATCTTCGCGGACGGTGCCGTCGCTGGACGGACGGAACAGCGCGGCATATACAAGCGCACGCTGGTCCTTGGCGTCTTCCGTCGCCCCTTCTTCCCCAAGAAAGCCGATGTAGGTCTGAGAGAAGGCCTGCCGCTCTCTTGCGTCGAGCGCCAAATGGCGTTCAGCGAGATAGAGCTTCATCTGCAACCGCGTGAACCAAAGAAGAACGGTGAAGGCCGTCAGAATGCCACCCGTGACGATCAGGCCGCGAATACTGAAACCTTGGCAGGTCTCTGGCGTGGTTGGGTCACAGCCCACAGGCGAAAGCACATGGTCCAAGATCGAAGGGAAAAGCGCCAAACCGACCACGACCCCAATCGTGACCGCTATGATGATACCAAGACCCCAGCAAAACCGGCGAAAGTAGGTCTTGGCGGATTCTTCATGTTCGGTTTGTTTTTCTTTCCAAAGCGCGACAGGTTCCTTGAATGCCTGCTCCTCGCGGAATGCCGATATGGCAGCTTCCATTGCCTGCTCGACCGATTTCTTGGCTTCCGTGGAAGTGGCCTGAATGGAAGCTCTGAACTCACTATGCTTCTTCTCGGTCTCTTCTTCGTTCGCCTTCAGGCGTTCCCGCGCTGCCAAGAGCGCTGCACTTAGTTCATCGATGTTCTTGGAAATACTGCTGGCTTTGTCCGATAGGGTACCGATTTCTCTTTCCAGACTGGCCGCGCGATTGGAGAAGGCCGCTTGAAGGCGCTCGATTTCCTGGATCAACGGCAATTGGGCCGCCGCTGAATCCTGGCCATTGTTACCTGACTTGCGCTCTCCTTGAGTGTCTGTTTCTTCGCTTTCGGGCGGCTCCCAATCCTTCAAATAGTCGAATAGGGTGCGGGCGCGTTCGGCGCTGTCCTCGATCTCGGCGATCTCGGCAATGCGGGAATCGGTGCGAGTGGCCGCCGAGTTCTTGAAATTCAGACCACTAGACCGACTGAGAACTGTTCGTCGGTGAAGAAAGCCCTCTAGCCCTCGCAAAGGCCGCAAATCGACAACTTTGGTGTTTTGAAGGGCAAGAGAATGAAGATTGGACAATTTAGGCAAGGGCGATAGGTCCGTTACGCCGGTGCCGTTCAGCCAAAGCGCCGTCAGACCCGATAGGCCGGACAGCGGCGCCAGGTCCGTCACCCCGGTGTAGGCAAGGTCAAGACTGTTCAGGTCCGACAGGCTGGACAGCGGCGACAGGTCCGTCACGCCGGTGCGGTCCAGCCAAAGGTCGGTTAGGCCCGAAAGGCCGGACAGCGGCGACAGGTCCGTCACGCCGGTGCCGTTCAGCACAAGCGTCGTCAGGCCCGACAGGCCGGACAGGGGCGACAGGTCCGTCACGCCGGTGTCGTTCAGCGTAAGCGTCGTCAGACCCGACAGGCCGGACAGCGGCGACAGGTCCGTCACGCCGGCGTTGTCGAGGTTGAGATGGTCGAGGCCGCTCAGTTCCGCGATTTCCGGCGGCAGGTGGGTGAGGGCGCGGGTCTCGGGCAAGTCGAGGCTCAGCCGCGTTGCCCCCTTCGCCTTCGCCTCTGCGATCAGGCGGCGGGCGGCCTCAAAGGCTTCATCTGCATCCGACACGGGGGCCGCCCTTTTCCTTTAACCCACGGGTTGAGTGTGGCCGGGCGGGGGCGGGGGATCAAGGGGTCAGTCCCTGTCCCCTTCCTTGCGGTTCACCAGCACGTTGACGCGCAGGCCCGGCACGGTATCGCCGCGCTGGGACCGGGCGGTGGTGACGGGGCGGACGCGGGTGGTGCCGCCGGTGGATTCGCGCATCACGATCACCACGCCCGAGGCGATGATGACGGCGGTGCCCAGCATCGTCCAGGCGTCGGGCCATTCGTCGAAGAACAGCGCGCCGAAGCCAGCGGCCCAGAGGATCTGGGAATACTGCATCGGCGCGACGGTGGCGGCCTGCGCCCTGCGGTAGGCGGCAATCAGGAGCAGCATGGCGACGAAGCCCAGCACCGAGATCAGCGCCGACAGGGCAAGGTCGTGCCCCGGCATCGGGCGATAGACGAAGAGCAGGCAGGCGCCCGCGATCACGAAATTGCCGATGAGGGGGTAGAGGATGAGGACGGCGGCGCGTTCTTCCGAGCCGATCTTGCGCAGGATGACGGCCACCCCGGCGCCGCCCAGCGAGGCCACAAGCGCCGCCGCGTGCCCCAGCCCCAGCGGCTCTGCCCCCGGGCGCAGCACGATCAGCACGCCGATCAGCCCCGCCACCACGGCGGCCCAGCGGCGCGGGCCCACGCGTTCGCCCAGCACCGGGACGGAGAGCGCGGTGATCAGCAGCGGTTGCGCGAAGAGGATGGCGTAGACCTGCGCCAGCGGCAGGATGGTGAAGGCGGTGAACGCCGACAGCCCGACGCTGACCCCCAGCACGGTGCGCAGCAGGATCTGCCACGGGTGGACCGGGCGCAGCGTGCCCCGCTCGGCGTCGTGGATCAGCATGAGCATGACCAGCGGAAAGCCGAAGAGCACCGAGAAGAACAGGATCTGGAAGGGCGAATAGCTGGTGCCCAGCGCCTTGACCACGGCGTCATGGGTCGAGAACAGCGCGAAGCCGCCAAGCGCCATCAGTGCGCCTTTGAGGGTGCTGGTCATGGTGGTCCGTCCGGCTGGAGCGCTGCGCCAGCAATCGGCGCGTGTGGCGCGGATGTCAACGGTGGCGGCGCGCCGGGGCGGCGGGCGGCGCGCCGCGGGGGTCCTACAGGCTTTCGTCCAGCGCGGTGAGGACGGCGTCGCCCATCTGCGTCGTCGTGGCGGGCGTGCCGCCTTCGGCCTGCATCAGGTCGGGGGTGCGGATGCCCTTGGCCAGCACTGCCTCGACGGCCTTTTCCAGCCGGTCGGCCTCGGCGCCCAGATCGAAGCTGTAGCGCAGCGCCATGGCGAAGGACAGGATGCAGGCGATCGGGTTGGCCTTGCCCTGTCCCGCGATGTCGGGCGCGCTGCCGTGCACGGGTTCGTACAGCGCCTTGGGGCGGCCGTTGGCCATTGGCGCGCCGAGGCTGGCCGAGGGCAGCATCCCGAGCGAGCCGGTCAGCATCGCGGCAAGGTCGGACAGCAGATCGCCGAACAGGTTGTCGGTGACGATCACGTCGAACTGCTTGGGCCAGCGGGTCAGCTGCATGGCGCCCGCGTCGGCGTACATGTGCGACAGTTCCACGTCAGGGTATTCGGCGGCGTGCACCTCTGTCACCACGTCGCGCCAGAGCACGCCGGATTCCATCACGTTGGCCTTCTCCATCGAGCAGACCTTGTTGTCGCGCTTGCGCGCAAGCTCGAAGGCCGAGCGGGCGACGCGGGCGATCTCTGACTCGGTGTAGCGCTGGGTGTTGATGCCCACGCGCTCGTTGCCTTCCTTGAAGATGCCGCGCGGTTCGCCGAAGTAGACGCCAGAGGTCAGTTCGCGGATGATCATGATGTCCAGACCCGCGACCACGTCCTTTTTCAGCGATGAGAAATCAGCCAGCGCGTCGAAGCACTGGGCCGGGCGCAGGTTGGCGTAAAGGTCCATCTCCTTGCGCAGGCGCAGGAGGCCGCGTTCGGGCTTCACGCTGAAATCGAGGGTGTCGTACTTGGGGCCGCCGACGGCGCCCAGCAGGACCGCGTCGACCTCTTGCGCGCGGGCCATCGTGGCGTCGGTCAGGGGCGTGCCGTGGGTGTCGTAAGCGATGCCGCCCACAAGGTCCTCGGACACGTCGAAGGCGATGCCGCGGCGGTCGCCGAACCAGTCGATGATGCGCGACACCTCGGCCATCACCTCGGGGCCGATGCCGTCGCCGGCGAGAATGAGGAGGGAGCGGTCGGTCATGGGTGTCGTCCTGTGCGCGGTTCCGGAATGCGACACGGCCCTAGCCCGCCGGCGCGGGACGGTCAAGGAACCTTGGCGGCGTCCGACAGCGCGGGCGGCAGGTGGCGGGCCAGGTGATCCCAGACGCGGCGCACGCGGGGGGTGCGGCGCATCCGGTCCTGCGCGGCCAGCCAGACCGGCAGCACGGCAACCGGCATTGGCAGGGAAATTTCCTCGACCTCGGGATCGGCCAGCGCGGTCGGCCGCTGGCAAAAGCCCACGCCGCAGCCCGCGCGCACAAGCTGCCAATAGCTTGTCTGGTGGTCGCAGCGCACCTTGAACCAGTCACGGTCGACCTGCCAGCCGATCTTGCGCATTTCGCGGATCATCAGGTCCGAGGCGTCGAGGCCGACGAACTCCATCCGTGAGAGCGCGTCGAGGTCTTTCGGGCGTCCGACGCGATCCAGATAGGCAGTGGCGGCGAAGAGCCCCAGCGGCACGTCGCACAAGTGGCGGGTGACGATGTCCAGCTGTTCGGGGCGGTACATGCGCACGGCGATGTCGGCCTCTCGGAACAGGAGGTTGTCGGTGCTGTCGGTGGCGACGAGGTTGATGGCGATGCGCGGTTCCTCCTGCCGTAGCCGGGCAAGGATCGGCGGCAGGACATGGTGCGCCATGAAGACGCTTGTGGTGAGGCGGACAGAGCCCGCCAACTGGTCGGATTCACCGGCGGCGGCAAGGGCAAGCTGCCCGGCGGCCGTCTGCATCCCCCGGGCCGGGGCCAGCAGGGCCTGCCCCGCCTCGGTCAGGGCCATGCCGCGCGGCTGGCGGCGGAAGAGCGCGGTGCCAAGGCTGTCTTCCATCTCGTGCACCTGTCGGCCCACTGTGGGCTGGCTGCTGCCCAACCTGCGGGCAGCGGCCGAGAGCGAACCGGTGTCGGCCACGGCGAGGAACACCTGAACGAGGGACCAGTCGAGGGGAGGGTTCAGCTTATCCATTCATTTCTGGATATCTTATGTTTGAACTTATGCAATTACTAAACGTGTGAGAATGGCAGATAGTTGGCGCAGGCATTCGTACTCGGCCATGAAACGGAGAAAGAGATGACCGGAACAGTTCTGATCCTTGGCGCCAGCGGACGGTTCGGCGCAAACGCGGCACAGGCCTTTGAGGCCGCCGGGTGGACGGTGCGCCCGTATGTGCGGGGCAGCGGCAGTCTTGACAGCGCGGCAATGGGCGCGGACGTGATCGTGAACGGCTGGAACCCGCCCTATCCCGACTGGGCCGCGCTGGTGCCCGGCCTGACCGCGCAGGTGATCGGCGCGGCACGGGCGTCGGGGGCCACGGTGCTGATCCCCGGCAACGTCTATGTCTATGGCGCGGGATCGCCGCCGGTGCTGGGGCCGGACACGCCGCATGGGGCGAAGAACCCCCTGGGCCGCATACGGCGCGAGATGGAGGCCGCCTATCGCGACGCGGGTGTGCCCACCATCATCCTGCGGGCGGGCGATTTCCTGGACACCGGGGCGACGGGAAACTGGTTCGACCAGATGATGGTGAAGGGGCTGGACAAGGGCGTGTTCACCTATCCCGGACGGCCCGACGTCGACCACGCGTGGGCCTATCTGCCGGACATGGCGCGGGCGGCGGTGGCGCTGTGTGACAAGCGGGGCGACCTTGCCCGGTTCGAGGAGGTGCTGTTTCCCGGTTATGCGCTGTCGGGCGACGAGATGCGCGCGGCGCTGGAACGCTTGACGGGGCGCGCGGTGCGGCTGAAGCGGATGTCGTGGCTGCCGTTGCAGATCGCGCGGCCGGTCTGGCGGATGGCGCGGGGTCTGGTCGAGATGCGGTACCTGTGGGACATGCCGCACCGGCTGGACGGCGGGCGGTTCGCCGCGCTGGTGCCGGAATTCCGGGCGACGCCGCTGGACACGGCGCTAGGGCGTGCCGCGGCGCACAAGGTCCAGCCAGATGAGGGCGTTGCGCGGAAGAGGACCGTCGCCGCCTGACGGCGCCCAGTACAGCCCCGCGCCCGTGACCGACAGGGCGCGGTCCGGCAGGATGTAGCTGCTGCGCAGGTTGCCGGGGCCGTCGTCGTCCCAGTCGGCCGTGTCCTGCGCCGGATCGCCCCGTTGCGCCGCGTTGACGCCGCCTTGTTGCGCGGCCAGCGCGCGGCCGCGGTCACTGGCGGGTTCGGCGTCTTGCAGCCGGGGGTGGGTCAGCAGGCGGCGCAAGGCGCCACGCCGCGCGTCGCCATCCATCGGGTCCGCGTTGAGCTTGCCCAGAAGGATCACGGGCGTGTCGGTGGGCGGATCGGGCAGCATCCCGTCAAGATATGCCAGCCAAAGCGCGGCCTCGTCATGATTGCGGCGGCCATTCCTGTCTTCCGGCCCGTCGAACACGGGCGGCGTGGCGGCGATCGTCAGAAGCGTCAGGCGGCCCTGCGGCGTGTCGATGGGCAGCGCCCAGTGCGCGACCGAGGAGAGACGTTGCACCGCCAGCGCGGCGCCGGACAGGATGGGCGCGCCGGTGCCGTCGGTCAGAAGCGCGCCGGGCAGGTCGCGCCAGAGCGTGGCGGACAGGTCTTGCGCGGCGGCGCGGTCGATGGGCCAGCGCGACAGGACGGCCATGGCCGCCTGCCCGGTGAAGCGGCCCCAGCCCTGCGCATCGTCGGGCGTGCCGTGGCGCCCGTCGCCGTCAAGGTCGGCGCCGCTGTCGGCGCCTGCGTTCTGCGGCGGGGCATGGGCGTGCGGCATGGGGTGGCCCGCATCGGCCAGCAAGGCCGCCAAGGCCGACAGGGCAAGACCGCCGTGGTCCCAGTCGATCCCGGTCAGCAGAAGGATGTCGGGCGCGGTGGCGGAGATGCCCGCCACCACGGCGTCGATGTCGGGGGTGCCGCGGGCCAAGTCGCGCAACAAGAGCCCCGGGCCCTTTCGGGTGAGTTCCACGTGCCAGGTTGCCACGCGCAGCGGGTCCGCAAGCGCGGCGCCAGGCCAGGCCAGCGCAACGATCAGAAGGATCAGGCGGGTTGCAGCGCGGGGTCGACCTGCTGCATGGCGCGGCGGCGCTTGACCTCTATCAACAGGGCGATCCGCCCCATGGCGAGGCCGCGCATGAACAGGCTTGCCGGCAGAAAGGCCCATGCTGCAACGATCCAGATCATCGTGTGGGGATCGGACAGGTTGACCGTGCCGAAGACCGACGAGGCCGCCTTGGTGATCGCCGGCACGAAGAATGGCATCAGGAACCCTAACGCCACGTTAACGCGTGCGTCACGCTCCAGCCGCGCGACGATGTCGCCGCCGGACGTGGGATCAAACGTGGGCAGGTTGACCCACACGTTGAAGGGCCCGCAGTGCACCGGCCAATTGCGGATCCGGATAGCGTAGAAGAACACCAGAAGCGACAGGAGCGACACAAGGTAGGCCAGCGCAGCGGCGACGCGCACCTGCTCTATCACCGCAAGGCTGCTGCCTTCGGGAAGCATCAGCACGACAAGACGCACCGGGCTGTAGGGAAAGTCGACGATATCCGCCGCCATGGTCCCGACGATTTCCAGAAGCGCGCCGAGCGTTCCGGGTTCGGCGTGATGGCGGCTTATGAGCGTCAGCGCCGCGACCGTCAGGAACAGCGCGCCAAATCGGATGCGGTTGAACGGCGGTGCATCGCGGAACTCGATCAGGCCGGGATAGGTCGAACCGTATTCGAAGATTACGAGAACCGCGGCGAATATGGCGAAGAGCGCCACAATCTGGACCGTGTCGGCGGGAACGCTTGGCAAAGCCATCGAGGGCATTGCAATCAGCAATACCATCAAACATGCGCGCACAAGAGCGCCTGCCAAGCGCGAAATCACTGCTCTACTTCCCCGACCCGGACGGCCACGGTTCTATGCCGTGCCCTTGTTCCAAACCGTTTCCGCCAAGTATGGCGAACTGCCTCAAACTTGCCATGATCTTGCCCACTTTCACTTTCTCCAGCAAGCGCTTGGGAAAGTTAACAAATGCTTCCGGGCATTTTCGTGGAGCAACTGGTGCCGCTTTGCATCAATTTGAAAGCGGAAATGCGCCGTGCCCGTGGCACGGCGCGGGCCGTCCGGTGTCGGATCGGTGTTCGGCCCGCGGTCGGCCGGGGGTCAGACCGCGGGTCCGCCGCGGGTCAGAGCCAGGGGCGCGCCTCGGTCTGGCGTGCCTCGAACGCGCCGATATCGTCCACGCGCTCCATCGTCAGGCCGATGTCGTCGAGGCCGTTCAGCAGGCAGTGCTTCTTGAACGGGTCAATATCAAAGCTGATCACATGCCCCTCCGACGAGGTTATCGTCTGGGCTTCGAGATCGACGGAAATCCGGGCGTTGGCGCCCTTCTCGGCATCTTTCATCAGGATGTCGACCTGCTCCTGCGGGAGAGCAATGGGGAGGATGCCGTTCTTGAAGCAGTTGTTGAAGAAGATGTCGGCAAAGCTGGGCGCGATCACGCAGCGGATGCCGAAATCGAGAAGCGCCCAGGGCGCGTGCTCGCGGCTGGAGCCGCAGCCAAAGTTCTCGCCGGCCACGAGGAGTTCGGCGTCGCGATAGGCGGGCTGGTTCAGCACGAAATCGGCGATCTCGTTGCCTTCGCGGTCATAGCGCATCTCGTCGAAGAGGTTGGCGCCAAGGCCCGACCGCTTGATCGTCTTCAGGAATTGCTTGGGGATGATCATGTCGGTGTCGACGTTGACCAGCGGCATGGGCGCCGCGACGCCGGTGAGGGTGGTGAACTTGTCCATCTGTCTCGTCCTGTCTCGGGGGCGCCCGCCTGCCCTGCCGGGCCGTCAAACGAGACGACCCGGCAGGGGTGGCGAGCAGGCCATTACATCAGATCGCGCACATCGGTCAGGCGGCCGGTGACCGCCGCCGCCGCTGCCATCGCGGGCGACACGAGATGCGTGCGGCCCTTGTAGCCCTGTCGCCCCTCGAAGTTGCGGTTCGAGGTGGACGCGCAGCGTTCGCCGGGGGCCAGCTGGTCGGGGTTCATGCCAAGGCACATCGAACAGCCCGCCATGCGCCAGTCGAACCCGGCGTCGATCAGTTTCTGCGCGATGCCTTCCTGTTCGGCCTGAAGCCGCACAAGGCCAGAGCCCGGCACGATCATGGCGCGGATGCCGTCCTTGACCTTGCGGCCCTCGACGATGCGGGCGACCTCGCGCAGATCCTCGATGCGGCCATTGGTGCAGGAGCCGATGAAGACGGTGTCGATTTCGATGTCCGACAGCTTTTGTCCGGGGGTCAGGCCCATGTACTCGATCGACCGGCGCGCGGCGCCGACCTTGCCGCCGGTGAAATCCTCTGGCGAGGGGACCACGGCGGTGATCGGCAGCACGTCCTCTGGGCTGGTGCCCCAGGTGACGACCGGCGCGATGTCGGCGGCGTCGATCTCTATCACCTTGTCGTAATGCGCGCCTTCGTCCGAGTGCAGTGTCTTCCAGTAGGCCAGCGCCATTTCCCATTCGCCGCCCTTGGGGGCGTGCGGGCGGCCCATGACATACTCATAGGTCTTTTCGTCCGGCGCGATCAGGCCGGCGCGGGCGCCGCCCTCGATGGCCATGTTGCACACCGTCATCCGGCCTTCCATCGACAGCGCGCGGATCGCGCTGCCGGCGTATTCGATCACGTGGCCGGTGCCGCCGGCGGTGCCGGTGCGACCGATCACCGTCATGGTGATGTCCTTGGCGGTGACACCCGGGGGCAGTTCGCCCTCGACCTTCACCAGCATGTTCTTCGATTTCTTCTGGATCAGGGTCTGGGTGGCCAGCACGTGTTCCACCTCGGACGTGCCGATGCCGTGGGCCAGCGCGCCGAAGGCGCCGTGCGTCGCGGTATGGCTGTCGCCGCACACGATGGTCATGCCCGGCTGGGTCCAGCCCTGTTCCGGGCCGATGATGTGCACGATGCCCTGGCGGACATCGTCGACGTCGTAAAGCTCGATCCCGAAGTCATGGGCGTTGGTGCGCAGAAGCTCGACCTGGATGCGGGACTGTTCGTCCTTGATGCCCGACAGGCGGTCGGGATCGGTGGGGACGTTGTGGTCCGGCACGGCGATCGTCTTTTCCGGGGCGCGCACGCCGCGGCCGGCCATGCGCAGGCCCTCGAACGCCTGCGGGCTGGTCACCTCGTGGACGAGGTGGCGGTCGATATACAGAAGGCAGGTGCCGTCCTCGGCCTCGTGCACGAGGTGGGCATCCCAGATCTTGTCGTAGAGTGTCTTCGGGGCGGTCATCGGTCGTCTCCCAATGGCGGCGTTGGTGTTTGGTTCGGTCAAGCGGAGGTGCCGGCAGTCATAGCCGGGCAAGCACCGCGCGCGTGGCGCCGAAGAACCGCCAGGGCAGCCGGGCGTGATCGTCGATGTCGAAGACCGGGGTCATGGAAAGGGAGGTATCCGGTTGTTGCGCCCCGATCAAGATGCGTGCTGCGGGGATGGTGGCGCCCGGAACCGTGCAGGTGTGCCCATTTTCCGGGCATTGGCGCCTCTGCGGTCTTTCGGCGCGGCCCGGGTCATGGCAGTATCGGGAAAAGTGCCTATCTATTGATCGTATACGACGCCGGGCGGCAGCCGCGGCGCGAAACGACGCCCGCCCATGCCGCCAAGTGGCCCCGCCATCGCGGGTGCCCCAGGGGCCGCGCCGAAAGGCCGCCGGCCCGCCCGCGAGACGGAGGATGGGATGTACTACGAAATGATCGGCTTTACCCAGGACCAGGGCAACACGGTGCTGAGCGACGTGCCCGCCTTCGCGCCGGGAGAGACCGCGCTGTTTCTCGATTTCGACGGGGTGCTGGTAGAGCTTGCCGAAACGCCCGACGGGATCGACGTGCCGCCCAAGCTGGTGACGCTGCTGAATGCGCTGGTCGATGCGACCGATGGCGCGATGGCGCTGGTCACGGGCCGGGCCATCGCATCGCTGCGCGGGCATCTTCCGGGCTTTCGCGGCGTGGTGGTGGGCAGCCACGGCGGCGAGATCGACCGCGGCGCGGGGATCGAGGCCACGGTGAACGTCGACGCCGAGACGGTGGGCCATCTGGTCGAGCTGGTAACCGCCTTCGCAAAGTGCGACGCGGCCTATATCGCGGAACCCAAGCCCACGGGCGTGGTGCTGCATTTCCGGCGCAACCCCGATCTGCGCGGCTCGGCCTATCATTTCCTGGAGACGATCCTGCACGATATCGCGGGCTTCGAGATCCACCATTCCAAGATGGCTTTCGAAATCCGCCCGGCGGGCGTGTCCAAGGACGCCGCTGTGCGGACACTGATGGGCGAGACGCCGTTCGACGGGCGGCGGCCGGTCTACATCGGCGACGACATCACCGACGAGCCCGCGCTGGCCTATTGCCGAAGCGTCGAGGGCGTGGCGATCAAGGTGGGCGAGGGCCAAACCGAAGGCAACTTCCGCCTAGACGGCGTGTCGGACGTGCGCGCCTATCTGGCGTGGAGCCTGAGTGAACCGGCCACGGTGTGATGCCATGAGCCGGCTTGTCATCCTGTCCAACCGAATGCCGCTTGGCCCCGATCCCTCGGGCGGGCTGGTGGTGGCGCTGCGCGATCAGCTGACCGCGGTGGGGGGCCTGTGGATCGGCCATGACGGAGAGATCGCGGAGCAGCCCGCGACGGCCCTTCAGGCGATGGAGGGCGGCCCGTTCGAGCGCAAGGGCTTCGACCTGACGCAGGCAGAGCATGACGGCTATTACCTTGGCTTCGCCAATTCGGTGCTGTGGCCGCTGTTTCACGGGCGCACCGACCTTCTGGACATGCAGGGCGACTATCTGACGACCTATCGCGCGGTAAACCGCCGGATCGCGCGGATGGTGGCCGAGGAACTGCGCCCGGACGACCGGCTTTGGGTGCATGACTATCACCTGTTCCCGATCGCGATGGAGCTTCGGTCGATGGGCTTCGACAACCCCATCGGGCTGTTCCTGCACATCCCCTTCCCCTCGGCGGGCGACTGCCACGCGCTGCCCGACGTGGGGCTTTTCGCGCGCTGGCTGGCCGCCTTTGACCTGATCGGCCTGCAAAGCCAGCGCGACGTGGCCGCGTTCCGCGACTGTTTCGCCAGCGTCGAGGGCGCGCGGGTCGCCCCGGATGGCGCAGTGGTCTACGGCGGGCGGACGGTGCGCGCGGGGGCTTTTCCCATCGGCATCGACGCGGCGGGCTTTGCCGCGACGGCGGCACAGCAGGGACGGGACCGGACCGACGCGCCGGCGGCGGGCGAGCATCTTATCATCGGGGTGGACCGGCTGGACTATTCCAAGGGTCTGCCGCAGCGGTTCCGCGCCTTTGGCCACCTTCTTGAGCTGCGCCCCGACCTTTCCGGCAAGGTGTCGCTGTTGCAGATCGCGCCGCCAACGCGCGGGGAACTGGCCGCCTATCAGGACATCCGCGAGGAACTGGAACAGTTGTCGGGCCATATCAACGGGCAGCACGCGACGATCGACTGGACGCCCATCCGATACATCCACCGCGCGGTGCCGCGCGAACGGCTTGCCGGGCTTTACCGGGCCGCGATGATCGGGCTGGTGACGCCGCTGGCCGACGGGATGAACCTGGTGGCCAAGGAATACGTGGCCGCACAGAACCCAGAAGACCCCGGCGTGCTGATCCTGTCGAAATTCGCGGGCGCGGCCGAGCAGCTGACAGAGGCGCTGATCGTCAATCCCCACAGCCCCGACGAGGTCGCGCAGGCCATTGTCACCGCGCTGTCGATGCCCATGGGCGAACGGCGCAAGCGGCACAGGGCGATGATGCACACGCTGTTGCGCCATGACGTGGAATGGTGGAGCGATGCGTTCCTGTCAGCACTGGACGCGGCGGCGCAGGCGCCCGCGAAACCGGTGCTGCGGGTGGTTTGACGCCGATCACGCGATCGCTTCTTTTCGGAACGTCCGGGCTGTGTCATGCAGGGGCACGGGGGCCATAATGAGCAGATCAACAAGACGCCTGGCCCAAGGGCTGGCAGGCTGTGTCCTGGCGGCGGCGCTGGCAGGGCCGGCGGCCGCGCTGGACCGGCTTTTGTTCGACACCGGCGGGGTGAACGGTGCGCTGGGCAGCGGGCTGGAACGCGCATCGCTGCTGTTCGGGCTTGCCGCGCAGGAGGCCCCCAGACCGCAAGAGGTGATGGCCGCGGCCCGCGCGGACTACAAGCGGCTGGTCGGCGCGCTTTACGAGGCCGGGCATTACGGCGGAACGGTCTCGATCCTGGTGGACGGGCGCGAGGCGGCGGGGATCTCTCCGCTTTCGCCGCCGTCGCGGATCGGCACCGTGACGGTCCGCGTCGATCCCGGCCCGGTCTTCGCGCTGGGCGCGGCTCGCGTGGTGCCGCCGCCGCCGGGCGCGGACCTGCCCGACGTCTTCGTCACCGGCGCGCCGGCGCGGCTGGGCGTGCTGCGCGAGGCCGCGCGCGCGGGCATCGACGGCTGGCGCGACCTGGGCCACGCCAAGGCCGAGGTCGCCGTGGAACGCATAACCGCCAACCACGCCACATCCACGCTCGATGCCGAGATCACGCTGGACCCCGGCCCGCGCCTGCGCTTTGGCGGGCTGAGCTTTGCGGGCGATACGGGTGTGCGGCCTGCGCGGCTGACGCAGATCGCGGGGTTTCCCGAGGGCGCGGTGTTTTCTCCCGACGACCTGGACCGCGTGACCGCCCGTCTGCGGCGCACCGGGGTGTTCAGCGCCGTGGCGCTGGACGAGGCCGAGGCCGCCAATCCCGATGGCACGCTGGACATCACCGCGACGCTGGCCGACCGCGCGCCGCGCCGGTTCGGCGCTGGGGCCGAGATCTCCAGCACCGAGGGCGCGGCCCTGTCGGCCTACTGGCTGCACCGCAACCTGCTGGGCGGGGCCGAGCGCCTGCGGTTCGACGCCGAGATCGGCGGCATCGCGGGAGAGTCGGGCGGCATCGACTATGCGCTGAGCGCGCGGCTGGCGCGGCCGGCCACATTTACCCCCGACACAAGCGCCTATCTTGCGCTGGATCTCGCCCGCGAGGACGAGCCCGATTATGTCTCGAACAGCGTCGAACTGGGCGCGGGGGTAGAGCACATCTTTACCGACCGGCTGTCGGGCAGCGCCGGACTGGGCCTGAAATTCGCCGACACGGTGCGCGCGACCGGGCCACAGGACTTCCTGCTGCTGACCGCGCCCCTGTCGCTGGCCTGGGACGGGCGCGACGACGCTCTGGATGCCACGCGGGGCATCTACCTGGCCGGAGAGGCGATGCCGTTCCTGGGGTTGTCGGGATCGGACAGCGGGGCGCGGCTGACGCTGGACGCGCGCGGCTACCTGCCGCTGGGCGAGCGGTTCGTTCTGGCCGGGCGGGCGCAACTGGGCAGCGTGCTGGGCGCGACGCTGGCGGGCACACCCCCCGATTTCCTGTTTCATTCCGGCGGCGGCGGCACGGTGCGGGGGCACGCCTACCAGTCGCTGGGCGTCGACATGGGCAATGGCGCCACGTCGGGCGGGCGCAGTCTTGCCATCTTTTCGCTGGAGGCGCGCGCAAGCGTGAGCGGTCCGTTCGGCGTGGTCGCCTTTGCCGATTTCGGGCTGGTGGGTCCGAACAGCATTCCCGACGCGGCGGCGGGCAGCCATGCGGGCGCGGGGCTGGGCGTGCGCTATGACACCGGGATCGGGCCGATCCGGCTGGACGTGGCGACACCGGTCACAGGGCCATCGGCGGGATCGGCCGTGCAGGTCTACCTTGGCATAGGACAGGCGTTTTGAGACGGTTTCCAGCCCTGTGCGCGGCGCTGCTGATGGCCGCCCTGCCCCTTGCCGCGCAAGAGGTCGAAGAGGATGGCGGCAGCTTTCTGGAAGGTCTGCTGGAACGCAACCTGTCAGGCGCGGGGCGCGACGTGCGCATCACCGGCTTTGCCGGGGCGCTGAGTTCGCGCGCCACGCTGGACGAGATGACCATCGCCGACGCCGACGGCATCTGGCTGACCCTGCGCGGAGCGGAACTTGACTGGAACCGCGCGGCGCTGGTGCGCGGACGGCTGGAGGTGCGGTCGCTGACCGCCGGGACGCTGGAGATCGCGCGCCGACCGCTGGCGGAAACCGACCGTATGCCTTCCGCCGCGTCCGGGGGCTTTGCCCTGCCAGAGTTGCCGGTGGCGGTTCAGATCGGGCAAATGGCGATCGGGCGCGTGTCGCTGGGCGATGGCGTGCTGGGCACGGCCGCGGACCTGACCCTTGACGGCGGCCTGATGCTGGCGGGCGGCGCGGGCGCCGCGCGGCTGGAGGTGACGCGCCTTGACGGCCCCGCGGGCGCACTGTCCCTGAACGCATCCTTCGCCAATGACACCCGGCAGCTGGACCTGGCGCTTTCGGTGCAGGAAGAGGCAGGCGGCATCGCGGCGCAGGTGCTCAAGGTGCCGGGCGCGCCATCGCTGGATTTCTCGGTGGCGGGCGCGGGGCCCTTGTCGGATTTTACCGCCGATATTTCTTTGGCCACCGACGGCGCGGTACGTCTGGCCGGGCAGGTGGTGCTGGCCGCCGAGGGCACGGCGCAGGGCTTTGCCGCCGAACTGGCCGGCGATCTGGCGCCGCTCTTTGCGCCCGAGTATCGCGCGTTCTTCGGCGACCGTGTTGCGCTGGTGGCACAGGGCGCACGGGACGGGGACGGGCGAACGGTACTGGACCGCCTCACGCTGGAGAGCGCCAGCCTGTCGCTGTCGGGGCGCGGACGGCTGGCCGCCGACGGCCTGCCAGAGATTCTGTCGCTGACCGGCCGCATCGCCGATCCGGCGGGCGGGCGCGTGCGCCTGCCACTGGCGGGCGATCCGGCCGATATCGACCGCGCGACGCTGGACCTTGGCTTTGACGCGGCGGCGGGCGAGGCGTGGTCGGGCGAGGTTGTGGCCGAGGGCGTGACGCGGGCGGGCGTGACAGCGGACATGCTGGCGCTGAGCGGGACGGGCCGGATCGCGCGTGGCGCGGCCGGGCGCGTTGTGACCGCCGACCTGAGCTTTGACGGGCGCGGCCTGCGGCTGCCCGATCCGCGCCTTGCGGCCGCTCTTGGCGACAGGGCCGAAGGCGCCGTGCGGCTTGCATGGACCGAAGGCGCGCCGCTTCGGATCGACGGCCTGCGGCTGGCGGCGGCGGGGCTGGAGGCGACGGGCGACGGCACGCTGGGCGGGGTGGCCGACGGGCTGGTCCTTGCCGGTGCGGCACGGGCCACGGTGGCGGACCTTGCCGCATTCGCCCCGCTGGCCGGGCGCGATCTTGCGGGATCGGGGACGCTTGACCTTTCGGGCAACGGCGGCCTGCTGGGCGGGAATTTCGACGTGGCGCTGGACGCCCGCGCGCGCGACATCGCGCTGGGGCTGGGGCGGGCGGATGCGCTTTGGCAGGGCGACAGCGCGCTGACCCTGCGCGCCAGCCGCGACAGCGGCGGCACCCGGATCGAGGCGTTCCGTATCGAGGCCGACAAGGCCAGCGCCACGCTGCGCGGGACATTGACCGAAGCAAGCGGCGAGATCGCGCTGACCGCGCGGCTAAGCGACCTGGCGGATCTTGCGCCGGGCGCGACCGGTCCGGCCACGCTGGACCTGACGGCCACGCGCGACGGCGGGCCCTGGCGGGTGGACCTGAGCGCCAGCGGCCCGGGCGGCGCCGAAGCGTCCGCGACGGGCAACCTCGCCGGGCTGCCCGGCGCCCCGGACTTCGACGGCGAGATCGCGGCACGCGCCGATAGCCTGTCGCCCTACGGCGCGCTCGCAGGCCGCCCGCTGGGCGGGGCGGTGACGCTTCTGGCAAAGGGCCGGGCCTCGGCCGAGGCGGTCGACATGGCGCTGGAGGCGACGACGCGGGACCTGCGCACGGGCGTGGCGCAGGCCGACCGGCTGCTGGCCGGTTCCGGGCGCGTTTCCGGCGTCGCGCGATGGGATGGCACCGCCTTGGCGCTGGAGCGGACAGAGGCCGAAACGCCCGCGCTGCGGGTGACGGCGGACGGGCGGCTGGGCGGGACCGGCGACGCGCTGACACTTTCGGCGCGGCTGGCGGATCTTGGGCTGTTCGCGCCCGACATCCCCGGACCCGCCAGCGCCGAGGCCACACTGACGCGCGTGCCAGAGGGCTGGGCCGTGCGAGTACGGGGCGCCGGGCCCGCGGACACCACGCTGCGGGCCGCGGGCAGCGTGGCAGGCGATTTCGCGCGCGCCGATCTGGACCTTGCGGGCCAGGTGCCGCTGGGGCTGGTCAACGACCGGATCGTCCCGATCTCGGTGCGGGGGATGCTGGGCTTCGACCTGCGGCTTTCGGGGCCGCTTGCGCTGGCGTCGCTGTCAGGGCGGCTGTCGACGGCGGATGCGCGCATCGTCAGCGCGACCCAGGGCATCGCGTTGTCGGACGTGGACCTGCGCGCGACATTGTCGGGCGCGCGGGCCGAGTTGACGGCCAGCGCGGCGGTCGACCGGGGCGGCCGGGTGACGGTGACGGGGCCGGTCACGCTGCTGCCGCCGTTTGCGGGATCGCTGGCGGCGGTGTTGCAGGGCGTGGTGCTGACCGATCCAGAGCTGTTCACCACCACCGCCAACGGGCGGCTGACCATCGACGGGCCATTGACGGGCGGCGCCCTTGTAGCAGGCACCGTGAACTTGGGCACGACCGAGGTGCAGGTGCCATCCAGCGGGGTCAGCGCGACCGGGCCGATCCCCGTCATCACCCATGTGAACGAGCCCGCAGAGGTGCGCGACACACGCGGCCGCGCCCGGCTGATCCCGGGGGTCAACGGCGCGCGGCGCGGTGGCGGGCCGGGATTTGGACTGGACCTGACGGTCAGCGCGCCGCAGCGCATCTTTATCCGGGGCCGCGGGCTGGACGCGGAACTGGGCGGACAGGTGCGGCTGACCGGCACCACGCGCAACGTTCTGCCCGCAGGACAGTTCGGGCTGATCCGCGGGCGGCTGGACATTCTTGGCCAGCGGCTGCGCCTGACAGAGGGCGAGGCGCAGCTTCAGGGTGCGTTCTCGCCCTACCTGCGGCTGGTGGCGCAGGCCGAGGCGGGGGAATACACCGTCTTCGTGACGCTGTCCGGGCCGGCGGACGCGCCCGAGATCACCTTTCGCTCGGACCCCGAATTGCCAGAGGACGAGGTGCTGGCGCAGCTTCTGTTCGGCCGCTCTCTGACAGAGTTGTCGGCGCTTCAGGCCGCGCGGCTGGCGGTTGCCGTGGCGGAACTGGCAGGGGTCGGGGGGCTGGACATCCTTGGGTCGCTGCGGGGCATCGCCGGGCTGGCCGATCTAGACGTGACGACGACCGAAAGCGGCGGCACGGCGGTGACGGCGGGCGCCTACATTGGCGAGAACGTCTATACCGACGTGACGGTTCAGGACGGCAGCACCGAGATCAACCTGAACCTCGACCTGTCGCCAAGCGTGACCGCGCGCGGATCGGTCAACACGAAAGGCCAGACCGGGCTTGGGATCTTCTTTGAACGGGACTACTAGGCGGGCGTGATGGCGGGCCGCGCGCGCGGCGCTGTCCCGTCCGCGCCCGCCGTCAGCCACCCGCAGCGCCGGTCCGGCCGCACAAGGGGCCGTGCCCGGCGTGACCGGGCATCGTCAGACCCGCGCGCATGGCGTATACTGCCGAAAGGATGGCCCGGGACAGGGCCACGAGGAAGGGCCGACATGGCACTCGATACCGCCGCCCGATGGGCCGTCATCCTGCTGGCCGTGATCGCCGGTTTCGCCGCCCTGCAAATTGCGGCGGACGTCTTTGCACCGCTGGTGCTGGGGCTTGTCATCGGCGTGGTGCTGTCGCCGATCTCGCATTTCATCGAAAGGCGCGGCGCCCCGTCGTGGCTGAGCGCGCTTGTGGTCATGTCGGTCAGCCTTCTCTTGCTGGCGGGAATCCTCGTGTTCCTCGGCCCGGTCTTTTCGCGGCTTCTGGCGCAGGCGCCGCAGATCTGGCTGGAACTGCGCGAGACGTTCCGCAGCATTCAGGACATGCTTGGAGTGATCTCTTCGGCCTCGGAAGAGGTGGCGCGCGCGATTTCGCCGGACGGCACCGTGCCCGATGGCGACGAGGGGCCGCGCGTGCCTTCTGTTCTGGACGCGATCTTCGTTGCACCCGCGTTTGCGGCACAGCTTCTGATTTTCATCGGAACGCTGTTCTTCTTCGTGATGTCGCAGGACGAAATCTACGACTGGATAGAGGCGCAGGTGGGCGGCGGCAAGATCGGCGCGCGCCTGAAGGAAGCAGACCGCATGGTGTCGCGCTATTTTCTTGCCATCGCGCTTATCAACTGTGTGTTCGGCGGCTGCGTCGCGGCCGCGCTGGCGCTGATCGACATGCCGCAGCCGATGCTGTGGGGCGTGGTGGCGACGCTGATGAACTTCATTCTCTACCTCGGGCCGGCCTGTGTGGCGGTGATGCTGGCAGTGGCCGGCGTGGTGGTCTTCGACGGGGTCGCACAGCTTTTGCCCCCGGTGATCTTCGTCGCACTGAACCTGACAGAGGGACAGTTCGTCACCCCGGCACTGATCGGGCGGCGGATGTCGGTCAACCCGCTTCTGGTGTTTCTGTCGCTGGTGTTCTGGCTGTGGCTCTGGGGGCCGCTGGGCGGCTTTATCGCCATCCCCATCCTGCTTTGGGCGCTGGCCTTCACCGGCAAGCTGCCCCATCCGGGGCCGCGCGGCTATCTGGCCGGAACCGGCGACGGCGCGGCGACGGCAGAGTCGAACTCTACCTCGCGGAACACAACCTCCAACCGGTAGGTGCCGTCCGTTTCGCCGGCGGTCAGGGTGCCGCCAAGCTGGATCGTGAATGCCTCGATCAGGCGGGTGCCAAGCCCGGTCCCGTCGGAGGGAAGCGTTTCGGCAACCGGCGCGCCAGAGGAATTGGCCACCGTCAGGCGCAGTTGCCCGTCGTCCTGCCGCACCAGCGTCACGTCGATCCACGGCCCGCCATCGAGCGGCGCACCAAGGTATTTCAGCGCGTTGGTGATCGCCTCGTTCGCCAGAAGCGCCAGTGGCAGCGCCTGATCGGGATATAGCGTGGTCTCGACAAGGTCCCGAGTGATTCGGATGCCGCCCGCGGGATCGACGGCGCGCACCAGCATCTGCTCCACGATCTCTCGTACCAGCACGTCCGCCCTGACCTTGGACAGCGAAGACGCGTTGTAGAGGTTCTGGTGAATGACGGCGAGCCCGCGCACCCGGTCCTGCAACCGCTGCAACTGGCGGCGCATCTCGGGCGCATCGGTCTGGCGCAACTGCATCGAGATCATCGAGGTGATGAGTTGCAGGTTGTTCTTGACCCGGTGGTGCACCTCGCGCAGCAGCACGTTCTTTTCGTGAATCGAGCTTTCAAGATGCGTCTCGTCCGCGATTATGCGTTCGGTCATCGCCTGGAAGGCCTCTGACACCTCTCGCAGTTCGGCGGGCAGTTCGTCGTCGGCGGCGGCGGGCAGCGTGCGGCGGGCCGAGGTGAAGACGCGGATGCGGTGGCGCAGGCGGCGGATGTGGCGGATCACCAGCCGGTGCACCGCGTAATAGGCCACGCCAAGGCTGGCCAGCCACATCAGCACCGGGATCGCAACGCTGGGCACGGTAATCAGACGCTGGGCGGGCGGCGCGGCGTCAAGCGACCAGACCGCGACGGCGAAGACGGTGTCCTCGATCAGGGGCACGACGGTGAAGACCCGTTCCGGCCCCGCGGGCGTGCGCGCGATGAACGAGGCGGCAGAGGCCTGCGCCAGCGCCGCCATCGGACGATCCGCGGGCAGCCTGTCGATCACCCCGTCCAGCCCCCCGGCGGCCAGCAGCACCTCGCCCTCGGCGTTGAAGGTCACAAGGTCAAGCGGCGGGCGATCCGACGCGCGGAACACCCCGTCCAGCAGCGCGGCATGGGGCACCGACACGGAAATCGCCCCGTCAAAGCGCGGCCCGTCCAGCACTGGGACCGTGACGATGACCGCCGGCTCGCCGGAAATGGGGCCCACGGTGTTCAGCCGCGCCAGCACGCGGGGGTTCGACTTCAGGTCCTGAAAGATCGGCGCGTCCGCGAAATGCATCGAGACCCCTTCGGAGGTGCATTTCATCACCCCGGCGGGGTCGATGTAACCGGCGAACACGAATGTGTCGGAGGCGTCGATGAAATTGCGGAACAGCGAAGAGCACGCGGCCCGGTCATGGCGTACGCTGCGCACCGCCGCGCCAAACGCCAGCCCCGCGCCGATCGCGGTCTGGATCAGTTCCTTTTCGTAAGAGGCCGCCTGCACCGTCCGGCCCATCAGCGCGGCCTCGGCCCGTTCGCGGCTTTCGGCGATGACGCGTTCGGTCTGAAGCACCGCGATAAGGCCCAGCGGCAGAAGCGCGATGGACAACAGCGCCGCCAGCCGGAACCCCAGCCGGTTCAGCCGGTCGATACCACGCGCAGCCCCCAGCATCAGCCGCGCGCGCCGGTCTCAGCCATCCCGGTCCTCACGGCCTTCGCGGCATTTGGCGCGCAACTGCTCCAGCAACTCGCGCAGGCGCACGGGCAGGTCCTCGGACGCCTCTGCCTGCACCGGGGTGCAGAAAGCGCGGCGCAGGTTTTCGTCGATCTGGCGACGAAGGCTGGAATTTCCGTCTTCGCGTCCCAACTTTATCCCCAAGGATCGGCCCGTCTGCGTTAGGTGTTCACATGGAACCTACCATCAGATAAGCCTTTTGTTCGCCCAAAACAGGGGCAGGACGGAGCATAGGACGACCATGGCCACGGTGGACAGCGACATATCTGCACTTATCGGCGCGGAACTGCCCTATTTGCGGCGGTATGCCCGCGCCCTGACCGGCGGACAGGATAGCGGCGACCGCTATGCGGCCGCCACGCTGGAGGCGATCCTCCAGGACCCCGGTGTCTTTGACCAAACGGCCGCCCCCAAGGTGGCTCTTTTCCGCGCGTTCCACATGATCTGGGCCTCGACCGGCGCGCCGACCGCGCAGCCCGACGTGGCGCTCAGCCCGCTGGAGGCCGCCGCGCTCGACCACCTGTCGGCGCTGACACCCAACACGCGCGAGGCCCTGCTTCTGGGTTCGATCGAGGGCTTCGGCGCCGCCGAGATCGCCGCGATCATGCAGATCACCCCCAGCGAGGCCGAGGAACTGATCGGCATCGCGCTGCGCGAGATGCAGGCCAGCGTCGCGGGCAAGGTGATGATCATCGAGGACGAGGCGATCATCGCCATGGACCTGCACGCCATCGTGGCAGAGATGGGCCACGAGGTAACGGGCATTGCGCGGACCCGCACCGCCGCCGTCGAGATGGCTGCCCAGACGCAGCCCGACCTGATCCTTGCCGACATCCAGCTGGCAGACAACTCTTCCGGCATCGACGCGGTGGCCGACATCTTCGAGCAGTTCGGGGAACTGCCGGTGATCTTCATCACCGCCTTCCCCGAACGCCTGCTGACCGGCGAGCGGGCGGAACCCGCGTTCCTGATCTCGAAGCCGTTTTCGGAAGACCAGGTGCGGTCCGCCGTCAGCCAGGCGATGTTCTTTGCCGCCGGCGGCGGGGCGGCTCAGGACGGCTGAGCACGGCCCGCGACGGCGTTTACGGCTGCCCCCAGCAGCACGGCATAGGCGCTTATGTAAAGCCAGATCAAAAGCGCGACGGCGGCGCCCAGCGTGCCATAGACCTCGTTGTAGTCGGCAAAACGCGCGACGTAGACGGAAAACCCCAGCGATGCCGCCGCCCAGAGCGTCAGCGCGACCAGCGCGCCGGGCGTCACCCAGCCGCGCGCGCGGGGTCCCTGCCCCGGCCCGAAGCGATAGACCAGCCCCAGCCCCGACAGGATGACAAGCACCGCCACCGCCCAGCGCCCGGCCAGAAGCGCCGGGCCCGTCAGCGGCCCCGGCGGCAGCACCGCCACCGCGACGGGCAGGATAACGCCGGTGGCCAGCGCCGCCAGCCCCACCGCCAGCAGCCCCAGCGTCATCGCCACGGCGCGCAGGAAGTCGTGCAGCAGGCCCCCCGACGCGGTGCCGTGTATCGCGTTCAGCCCCCGGATCAGCGCCCCCACGCCCGATCGTGCCGACAGGATGGCAAACCCCGTCGACAGCGCGGTGGCCCAGCCCAGCGTCGTGTCGGTGGTGTCGATCAGCGCCTGCACCTGCCCTTCCAGCAGGCCCATCGCCTGTTCCGGCACAAAGCCTTCAAGAACCTCCATCTGCGTGCCGATCATATCCGGGTCCGAAACGACACCCCAAAGCGCGATCAGCGCCGCCACCCCGGGAAACACGGCCAGCATCGCGTAAAAGGCCACGCCGGCGGACACGAGCCCAAGGTCACGGTCGGACGCCAGCCGCCATACGGCCACTGCAAACCGCCAGGCACGGCGCAAGCGAAGGGGCGGAAACCGGGGCGGGGACATGGACAGAGGCTAGCCGCTGCTGCGGCGCGCGGCCAGTCCCCGCCGGAAAGGTCAGCTTTATTGAGATTTCACTTTGGCGATGTTATCTTGTAAGCGTGCCCGGCGCCGGGGCCTTGATCGGCGTGCAGCGAAGGAGGACTATGTCCTGTCTCTCATCGAACAAGCGGTCCGTGGAACGACCGTGCCGGAAGCGGCGATGACCGCGACGCCGGATCAGCCGACAAGCGAAGAACTGCTTGCGCGCATCCTTTCCTCTCTTGACGATGACAAAGCCGAAGACGTCGTGTCCATCGACTTGCGTGGCAAGTCCGAGATGGCCGATTACATGGTGATCGCCTCTGGCCGGTCATCGCGTCAGGTTGCGTCCATCGCCGAAAAGCTGACCGACCGCCTGAAGCAGGAGTTCGGGAGGCTGTGCAAGGTCGAGGGGAAGGAAACCGCCGACTGGGTACTGATCGACGCGGGCGATGCGATCGTCCATGTCTTCCGCCCCGAGGTGCGAGAGTTCTACCAGCTTGAAAAGATGTGGATGAGCCCGGCCGAGGCAGCTGCCGCGCGCAACTGATGCGGGTGCACATCTGCGCGGTGGGCCGGCTGCGGGCCGGTCCGGAACGCGCGCTGATCGGCGATTACCTGACCCGCTTCGGGCGCACCGGGCGGGGCCTGGGACTTGGTCCCGCGACGATCACCGAAGTGGAAGACCGCAAGGGCGGCGGCATGGCCGCCGAGGCGGCGTTGCTGGACCGGGCCGTGCCCTCGGGCGCGCGCCGCATCGCGCTGGACGAACGCGGGCAGGTCATGACGTCTGTGCAATTTGCCGAAACGCTGGCGGGCTGGCGCGACACCGGCACCGGTGACGTCGCCTGCCTGATCGGCGGGGCGGACGGGCTGGACCCGGGCCTGCGCGACGGCGCGGATCTGGTGCTGTCCTTCGGCGCGATGGTGTGGCCGCACATGCTGGCCCGCGTGATGCTGGCCGAACAGCTGTACCGCGCCGCCGCGATCCTTGCGGGCACACCCTATCACCGGGTGTAGCGCAGGTGACGGTTTCCCCCGCCGACCGGGCACGCTAGAAGCGGCAAGACCCGGCAGGAGACAGGCCATGAGCACCCCGAAACCCGTTGTTCTGTGCATCCTTGACGGCTGGGGTCTGCGCGAGGAGACAGCCAACAACGCCCCGGCGCTGGCCGACACGCCGAATTTCGACCGGCTGATGGCGACCTGCCCCAACTCCACGCTGATCACCTTCGGCCCCGACGTGGGCCTGCCCACCGGGCAGATGGGCAATTCCGAGGTCGGGCACACCAACATCGGCGCGGGGCGCGTGGTCGCGATGGACCTTGGCCAGATCGACCTTGCGATCGAGGATGGAAGCTTTTTTGCCCGGCCCGAGCTTACGGCGTTCATCGAGACGCTGAAGTCCAGCGGCGGCACGGCGCAACTGATGGGCCTTGTCTCTCCGGGCGGGGTGCATTCGCACCAGTCCCATATCGTGGCGGCGGCCCGGGCCATCGCCGCCGCCGGCGTGCCGGTGCAGGTACACGCGGTGACAGACGGCCGCGACGTGGCGCCGACATCCGGCGCGGGACAGGTGGCAGAGCTTGTCGCCGCCCTGCCCGAGGGCGCGCGCATCGGGACGGTCGTGGGCCGTTACTACGCGATGGACCGTGACACGCGCTGGGAACGGGTGAAGGAAGCCGCCGACCTTGTCCTGCACGGCACCGGACGCGATGCCGCCGGTGCCGCGCCCGCCATCCGCGCCGCCTATGACACGGGCGAGACCGACGAGTTCATCCGCGCGACGCGGATCGGGGGCTACGCCCCGCCGCGCGACGGCGACGGCCTTCTGTTCATCAACTTCCGCGCCGACCGCGCGCGGGAAATCCTGTCGGCGCTGGCCGATCCCGTCTTCGACGCCTTCGACACGGGCCCCCGCCCCGCCTGGGCGGCCTGTCTGGGGATGGTGGAGTACTCCGACCGGCACAACGATTTCATGCAGGCGATCTTTCCCAAGCAGGACATCGTCAACACGCTGGGGTCCTGGGTGGCGCAGCATGGCCTGCGCCAGTTCCGGCTGGCCGAGACAGAGAAATACCCCCATGTCACCTTCTTTCTGAACGGCGGCAAGGAAACCCCCGAGGTCGGCGAAGACCGGTTCATGCCGAAATCGCCCAAGGTCGCCACCTACGACCTGCAACCGGAGATGAGCGCGCCCGAGGTCAGCGACGCGTTCGTCAAGGCGATCGGCGCTGGTTACGACCTGATCGTCGTGAACTATGCCAACCCCGACATGGTCGGCCACACCGGCGATCTTTCCGCCGCGATGCGCGCCTGCGAGGCGGTTGACCAGGGCCTTGGCCGCGCGCTGGCCGCGCTGGAAAAGGCGGGCGGCGCGATGATCGTCACCGCCGACCACGGCAATTGCGAAACCATGGTCGATCCGGTCACGGGCGGGCCGCACACGGCGCATACCACGAACCCGGTGCCGGTGATCCTTGTGGGCGGGCCGGCGGGCGCGTCGCTGGCCGATGGCGGGCGGCTGGCCGATCTTGCGCCGACGCTTCTGGAACTGATGGGCCTGCCACAGCCGCCCGAGATGACCGGGCAAAGCCTGATCCGGAAATGATGCGGCTGGCGGCCATCCTGACGGCCGCGCTGGTCGCGGCACCGGCGCTGGGGCAAAGCGACCCGGCGTTCCTGGCCCGCAGTGCCGCCAACGACCTGGAACGCGCGCAGATCGCGCTTCAGGACGCCGAGGGCGCGCGCGACCGCGTCGCCGCGCTGACGCAGGTGATCCGCGCCTACGAAGAGGGGCTTCAGGCCCTGCGCGAGGGTCTGCGCCGCGCCCGCATCCGGGAAACCGCCATCCAGCAGCGATTCGACGCCGAAAGCGGGCGCCTGTCGCAGCTTCTTGGCGTGTTGCAGGCGATCCAGGCGACACGGGGCCCGGCGCTGCTGTTGCATCCCTCGGGGCCGGTGGACACCGCCCGCGCCGGGATGGTCCTGGCAGAAGTGACGCCTGCCCTGCGGGCCGAGGCCGAAACGCTGCGCGCCACGCTGGAAGAGGTCGCGGTTCTGCGGGGGTTGCAGGAAAACGCGCTGGGCTCGCTGGAAACCGGGCTGGCGGGTGTGCAGCGCGCGCGGACCGAACTGGCGCTGGCGATCTCGGACCGGCGTGACCTGCCGCTGCGGTTCCTGTCCGACCCGGAGGCGCTGCGCGAGCTGATCCAGTCGGCCGAAACGCTTGAAGGCTTCGCCAGCGGGCTGGCCGCGCTGGCGCCCGAAGACGACGGGCCGCTGCTGCCCATGTTCTCGGACGCACGCGGGAAACTGCCTTTGCCGGTGGCCGGGCGCGTGCTTCGCCTCTTTGGCGAGACCGACGCGGCGGGCATCGCGCGGCCCGGTCTGGTGATCGCCACTGCGCCGCGCGCGCTGGTCACCGCGCCCTGGCCCGCGACGATCCGCTACCGTGGCCCGCTGCTGGACTACGGAAACGTGATGATCCTTGAGCCGGGAAGCGGCTATCTGTTGGTTCTGGCCGGGCTGGCAGAGGTGTATGGCGCGGATGGCGAGGTTCTGTCAGCCGGCACGCCGGTAGGGCTGATGGGCGGGACCCCGCCCGATGCAACCTCGTTTCTGGCCGCGTCGGGAACTGGGACTGGCACTGCGTTGCCGGAAACGCTTTATATGGAACTGAGAGAGGGCGGCGCGCCCGTGGACCCGGCGCCGTGGTTCACCACCGAGTAGGAAAGAGGACGCAATGAAAAAGTTCATCATGGCCGCTGTCGGGGGCACCCTTGTCGGCGTCATAGCGACCACGCAGGTGGCCGGACCGCTGATCGCACAGGAAAACCGCCGCAGCGCCAGTGTCTACGAACAGCTTGACCTGTTCGGTGACATCTTCGAACGCATCCGCGCCCAGTACGTGGAAGAGGTGGACGAGGCCGACCTGATCGAGGCCGCCATCGACGGAATGCTGACCTCGCTCGACCCGCATTCGAGCTATCTTTCGCCCGACGACGCCGCCGACATGCGTGTGCGCACCCGTGGCGAGTTCGGCGGGCTGGGGATAGAGGTGACGCAGGAAGAGGGCTTCGTGAAGGTGGTGTCGCCCATCGACGACACCCCGGCCGACGCCGCCGGGATCGAGGCAGGCGATTTCATCACCCATGTCGACGGCGATTCCGTGCTGGGCCTGACACTGGACGAGGCGGTTGACCTGATGCGGGGCCCGGTGGGCAGCGAGATCATCATCACCGTGGTCCGCGAAGGCATCGACGAACCCTTCGACGTTACCATCATCCGGGACACCATCAAGCTGACCGCGGTCCGCACCCGAAGCCAGGGCGATACCGTGGTGCTGCGCGTGACCACCTTCAACGACCAGACCTACCCCAACCTCGAAGAGGGCCTGCGCGAGGCGGTCGAGGAACTGGGCGGCATGGAAAACGTCAACGGCATCGTCCTTGACCTGCGCAACAACCCCGGCGGCCTGCTGACGCAGGCGATCAAGGTGTCCGATGCCTTCCTCGACGCCGGAGAGATCGTGTCGACCCGCGGCCGCGACCCGCAGGACGGCGAGCGCTACAACGCCACCCCCGGCGATCTTGCCATGGGCAAGCCGCTGGTCGTGCTTATCAACGGCGGCTCTGCCTCGGCGTCGGAAATCGTGGCCGGTGCGCTTCAGGATCACCGCCGCGCCATCGTCATCGGCACCAAGAGCTTCGGCAAGGGATCGGTGCAGACGGTGATGCCGTTGCGCGGTGACGGCGCGATGCGCCTGACCACGGCGCGCTACTACACGCCGTCGGGCCGCTCGATCCAGGCGCTGGGCGTGTCGCCCGACATCGTCGTGGCGCAGCCCCCGACACGTCCCGAAGAGCAAGAGGACGAGGGCACCACCCGCTCGCGCGGCGAGGCCGACCTGCGTGGCAGCCTCGACAACGACAGCCTGACCGAGGACGAGCGCCGCCAGATCGAGGCAGAGCGCGCCAAGGCCGAGGAAGCCGCGCGCCTGCGCGACGAGGATTACCAGCTGGCCTATGCCATCGACATCCTCAAGGGGCTGTCGGCGCTGGGCCCGAACGCGAAGTGATGGCGCGGGGCGGGCCCCGTGCCCGCCCTGCCCCGACGGTCCCGCCCCGATGACCCCCGACGAAATCGCGAAGCTGCCCTACCGGCCCTGCGTCGGCATCGTCCTTGCCAACCGCGAGGGCCGGATCTTTGCCGGACAGCGGCTGGACAGCGAGGTGGCCGCCTGGCAGATGCCGCAGGGCGGCATCGACCCCGGCGAGGATCCCCGCGACGCCGCCCTGCGCGAGTTGTGGGAGGAAACCGGCGTGACGCCCGAGCTTGTGTCTGTCGAGGCCGAAACCGCCGGCCTTGTGCGCTATGACCTGCCGCCGCACCTGCTGGGGCGGGTCTGGAAGGGCCGGTTCCGCGGGCAGGAGCAGCGCTGGTTCCTGATGCGGTTCAAGGGCGCCGACAACCAGATCGTGATAGAGACCGAACACCCCGAGTTCTCGGAATGGACCTGGATCGACCCGCGCGACCTGGTGGAGAAGATCGTCCCCTTCAAGCGCGACGTCTACGCCCAGGTGATCGCCGAGTTCGCCGACCGGCTGTAGCGCAGGGGTTGCGCCGCGCGATGCGCGTCGCCCGGGGGCGCGCGGGCTGGCGCCCGCGCGCGGGGGTCTTGCGGCGCGGGCGGGCATCGACCCGGCGTCGGAGACGGCCGGAGAGCCCTGCGCCGTGAGTATTTTTGAACAGAAGAAGCCGGGGGCGGGCGCGAGGGGGCGGGCCCGTGCGCGCTTGCGCGGAGCGGGGCCGGGAAGACGACCTGGGCATTGACACGGGCGCGCAACGGGGCAGAGTCTGTCAGGAACATTTCATGAACACCCGAGTCGCACCGTGAGCTTTGCCGAGCTTGACGCCCTGTCCAACTTTACCTTCCTCACCGGGGGCTCGCACCCCGAGGAGTTGATGGCGCGCGCCGCCGAACTGGGGATCGGGGCGATCGCGGTGGCGGACGTCAATTCGGTGGCCGGGATCGTGCGGGCGCATGTGGCCGCCCGCGAGATCGCGCGCGAGGTGGCCGCGCGGCAGGACGCCCTGGCCGACCCGATCGGCCCGCCGCGTCCGGCGCATATTCCGCCCGCGCCCTCGGCGCCGATCTGGACCGTGCCGCGGCTGATCCCGGCGGCGCGGGTGGTGACGCGCGACGGCATCACCTGCGCCGCGCTGCCGCGCGACCGCGCCGCCTGGGGGCGGCTGAGCCGGCTGCTGTCGCTGGGCCGGCTGCGGGCCGGGAAGGGCGATTGCGACCTGGGGCTGGACGATCTGCTGGACTGGGGCGAGGGGATCGAGATGATCCTGCATCCACCCGCCGCCGGCGCGCGCGACTGGCAGGCACAGGCGGCGCGGCTGGTGGCGCGCTTTCCCGGGCAGGTGCACCTGCGGATGGCGCCGCGCTATGACGGGCAGGACGCGGCGCGCCTTGGCCGGCTTTCGCGGCTGGCCGGCGCGCTGGGGGTGCCCACGGCCGCCAGCGCCGCGCCGGTGATGCACCACGGCGCGCGGCGGCGGCTGGTCGACGTGCTGACCGCGATCCGCACCGGCACCCGGGTCGACGACCTGGGCCCGCGCCGCGCTGGCCAATGGCGAGGAACGGCTGCGGTCCGAGGCCGAGATGCGGCGGCTGTTCGCCGGATACGAGGACGCGGTGGCGCGCACGGGCGAGATCGCCGCGCGCTGCAGCTTCTCGCTGGACCAGCTGCGCTATGAATACCCGTCCGAGATCGCCGGTGGCGAGGCGCCCGGCGACCGGCTGCGCCGCCTGGCCGAGGAGGGGCTGGCCTGGCGCTATCCCGGCGGCGCGCCGGACAAGGTGCGCGCGATGATGGCGCATGAGCTGCGCCTGATCGGCAAACTTGGCTACGAGCCCTATTTCCTGACCGTGCGCGACGTGGTGGCCTTTGCCCGGTCGCGCGGGATCCTGTGCCAGGGCCGGGGATCGGCGGCGAATTCGGTGGTCTGCTATTGCCTTGGCGTCACCAGCGTCAGCCCCGAGATCGGCACGATGGTCTTCGAGCGCTTCGTCTCCGAGGCCCGCAACGAGCCGCCCGACATCGACGTGGATTTCGAGCACGAGCGGCGCGAAGAGGTGATCCAGCACATCTACCAGCGTTATGGCCGGCACCGCGCCGGCCTGTGCGCCACGGTCATCCACTATCGCGGCAAGCGCGCGATCCGCGAGGTGGGCCGCGCCATGGGCCTGACCGACGACACCATCGGCGCGCTGTCATCCCAGCTTTGGGGGTTCTTTTCCACGGCCGGGCTGGAGGATCACCGCATGCGCGAGATCGGGCTGAACCCCGAGGACCGCCGCCTGCGCCAGACCATGGCGCTTATCCACGAGGTCATCGGCTTTCCCCGCCACCTGTCGCAGCATGTGGGCGGCTTCGTCATCACCGAGGGGCGGCTGGACGAACTGTGCCCGGTGGAGAACGCCACGATGGAGGACCGCACCGTCATCCCCTGGGACAAGGACGATATCGACGCGCTGGGGATCCTGAAGGTCGACGTGCTGGCCCTGGGGATGCTGTCCTGCATCCGCAAGGCCTTCGACCTGATCGCGCGGCACCACCGGACCGACTATACGCTCGCCACCCTGCCGCCAGAGGATCCGGCGGTCTACGACATGCTGTGCAAGGCCGACTCCTTGGGCGTCTTCCAGGTGGAAAGCCGGGCGCAGATGAACTTTCTGCCCCGGATGCGGCCGCGCACCTTCTACGACCTGGTGATCGAGGTCGCCATCATCCGCCCCGGCCCGATCCAGGGCGACATGGTCCATCCCTACCTGCGGCGGCGCAACGGCGAGGAAGAGGTGTCCTTCCCCTCGGACGCGCTGGGGCGGGTGCTGGGCAAGACGCTGGGCGTGCCACTGTTCCAGGAGCAGGCGATGCAGATCGCCATCACCGGCGCGGGCTTCACCGCCGAAGAGGCCGACCGCCTGCGCCGGTCGCTGGCCACCTTCAAGAAGCACGGCAACGTCAGCGAGTTCCGCGCGCGCTTCCTGCGGGGGATGGCGGCGAACGGATACGACCGGGATTTCGCCGAGCGCTGCTTTTCCCAGATCGAGGGGTTCGGCAGCTACGGCTTTCCCGAAAGCCACGCCGCCAGCTTCGCGCTGCTCGTTTATGCCTCGGCATGGCTGAAACGCCACCACCCCGGCATCTTCGCCTGCGCGCTGCTGAACGCGCAGCCGATGGGCTTCTACGCGCCGGCGCAGATCGTGCGCGACGCGCGCGAACACGGGGTGACGGTGCGTCCGGTCTGCATCAACGCCAGCTACTGGGACAACGTGATGGAACCCGACGGGCAGGGCGGGCTGGCGCTTCGGCTGGGGTTTCCGCCAGATCAAGGCCCTGTCCGAGGACGAGGCGCAGTGGATCGCCGCGGCCCGCGGCAACGGCTACCTGTCGGTCGAGGACGTGTGGCGCCGCGCGGGCCTTGCGCCGCGCAGCCTGCGCGCGCTGGCCGAGGCCGACGCCTTCGCCGCGCTGGGGCTGACGCGGCGCGACGCGCTCTGGGCGGCCAAGGCGCTTGTCCCCGGCACGGCGCTGCCGCTCTTCGCCGGGGACATGGATGGCGAGGGGATCTCGGAACCCGCCGTCACCCTGCCGGCGATGACCCTCGGCGAAGAGGTGGTCGAGGATTACGTCGCCCTGCGCCTGACCCTTCGGGCCCATCCCATGGCGCTGCTCAGGGACCGGCTGACGCCGCCGCGGGGCGCGCCCGCCGCACCCAACCCGGAGACACCGGGCCGCGCCCGCGCCGCCCATGCGGGCGCGCAGGCCACCCGCGCCCATCCGCGCGCCGTGCGGCATTTCACCTGACCCCGGAGCCATCACGGGGCGGCGGGCGGCGGCATGAGTATTTTCAAACAGAAGAAGCCGGAAAGCGCGCGCCTTGCCCTTCTTCTGTTCGGAAATACTCCGGGGGGGCACCGCCGCAGGCGGGGCGGGGGGCAGCGCCCCCCATCGCCGGTGCCATCAGCGCAACCGGTTCAGAACCTGAAGCGAGGCATAGCCATCGGGGACCATCCCCACCCGGCCCTGGAACGCCTTGATCGCGGCGATGGTGTTGGGTCCGATGATGCCGTCCACCCCATAGGTCTTGAAGCCCGCCGCGTTCAGCCTTTCCTGAAGTTCCTGCCGCTCGGCAAAGCGCAGCGGACGGTCGCCGCGCGGCCAGTCGGCGCGGATCGGCGGCCCGCCCGCGATCCGGTCGGCCAGATGGCCCACGCCGATCACGTAGGCGTCGGCGGGATTGTAGCGCTCGATCACGTGGAAATTGTCGAAGATCATGAAGGCCGCGCCGCGTGCACCCGCGGGCAGGAGGATCGACGCGCGTCCGTGGTCGGGCACCGGCTTGCCCGCCATGTCCCGCACCCCGGCCCGCGTCCAGAAGCCCACGGGTTTCTTCACCCGTTCCCCCGACAGGGCATAGTCGAAGCCCTCGGGCAAGCGCACCTCGACCCCCCACGGCTGGCCCGTCGTCCAGCCGAAATGCTTCAGGTAAGCGGCGGTGGAGGCCAGCGCATCCGTTGGATTGTCGGCCCAGATGTCGCGCCGCCCGTCGCCGTTGAAATCCTGCGCATGGGCCAGGTACGAGGTGGGCATGAACTGGGTGTGCCCCATCGCGCCGGCCCAGCTGCCGGTCATGTCGGCGGGCGCCACGTCGCCGGCCTGAAGGATCTTCAGCGCCGCGATCAGTTCCGCCTCGAAGAAGTCGGCGCGGCGCCCGTCATAGGCCAGCGTGGCCAGCGCACCGACGATCCGGGTCTTGCCGCGAAACGTGCCATAGGCGCTTTCCAGTCCCCAGATCGCGGCGACGACTTCCTTTTCCACGCCATAGCGTGCCTCGATCGCAGCCAGGGTGCGCGACCAGTCCTGCGCCGCCTCGCGGCCGTTCCTGACCCGCGTCGGCGACACGGCACTGTCGAGGTAGTCCCAGATCGCCTTGGTGAACTCGGCCTGGTTACGGTCGCGCTGGATGACATCCGCGTCATAGCGCACCCCGGCGAAGGCGCGATCCAGCGTGGCCTCGGTTATCCCGGCGGCGCGGGCGCGGGGGCGAAATGACTCGATCCACCGGCGAAAGCCAAGGTTCCCCGGGGCGGGGGCGGCGGCGCCGGTCACGTCGAGGCTCGCCGGGCGGACAAGCGGGCGCAGCGACGCGGTGACGGCCAGCGCCGAAGGCGGGCGCACCGGCGAGCGGGCCACGTCCGCCGTTCCGGGCCGCGGCAGCGGGACCAGAGACGTCTCGACCGCGCCGGCCGCGCCGGGGACGGGCGCCATGCCGACAAGCCAGACCGAAAGGACAAGGACCAGTGTCCGCAACACATCACCTGCTTGTTTCGGAGTTGGACCATACTACCGCGATCGTTTCCAAATCGGAAGCAAAGCACCGGATACCGGCAATCTGTCGCTATCTTCGCGTGCGCGTGACCTTGCGTTTCACCTTGTCGGCCTTGCGCTTGGCCTTGACGGCCTTGCGCTTGGCGGCCTTGCCCATCGGCCGGGCCGGGCCGCGCGGCACGTTGGCGCCATCGACCTCCAGCAATTCCAGCATCAGACCGCCGGTCACGGGTTCCGCCTCGGCCAGCCGCACCGTCACCCGCTGGCCGATGCCCAGCGTCATGCCCGTGTCGGACCCCATCAGCGTCTGGGCGTCCGCATCGTAGTGGAAGAACTCGCGCCCCAGCGTGCGCACCGGGATCAGCCCGTCGGCGCCGCTGTCGTCCAGCCGCACGAAGGCGCCGAACCGCTGCACGCCCGAAATCCGCCCGGCAAAGGAGTTGCCCACCCGGTCGGCCAGGTAGGCGGCCAGGTATCGGTCGGTGGTGTCGCGTTCCGCCGCCATCGACCGGCGTTCCGTCTCGCTGATGTGCTGCGCGGTTTCCTCCAGCGTGTCGATGTCGTCGGGCGACAGGCCGTCCTCGCCCCAGCCATGCGCCGAGATCAGCGCGCGGTGGACGATCAGGTCGGCATAGCGCCGGATCGGAGAGGTGAAATGCGCATAGCTGCGCAGCGCCAGCCCGAAATGCCCGAAGTTCTCGGGATGGTAATAGGCCTGCGTCATCGACCGCAGCGTGGTCATGTTCATCAACTCGTCGAACTCTGTCCCCTCGGCCTGGGCCAGCAGGGTGTTCAGGTGCCGGGTCTGGAGAACCTGCCCCTTGGCCAGCGTGAAGCCAGAGGCCTGCGCCACCTCTCGCAGCGCGTCCAGCTTGTCGGGCGGCGGTTCCTCGTGGACGCGGTAAAGCAGCGGGCGGCGGCGCGCGAAGAGTTCCTCGGCGGCGGCCACGTTGGCGAGGATCATGAACTCCTCGATCAGGCGGTGCGCGTCCAGCCGGTCGCGGAAGCTGACCGATTGCACATGCCCGTCCTCGCCCAGCACGATGCGGCGTTCCGGCAGGTCGAGGTCCAGCGGCTGGCGCTTTTCCCGCGCCGCCGCAAGCGCCTTGTAGGCGGCGTAAAGCGGCGCGATGACCTCGTCCATCAGGGGGCCGGTCTTGTCATTGGGCGCGCCATCGGCGGCGGCCTGCACCTCTTCGTAGTTCAGCGAGGCGACAGACCGCATCAGCCCGCGCAGGAACCGGTGACGCAGCTTGTTGCCGTGGGCGTCCAGCACCATGCGCACGGCAAGGCAGGCGCGCGGCACACCCTCGTGAAGCGAACACAGGTCACCAGACAGCCTGTCGGGAAGCATCGGCACCACGCGGTCGGGGAAATAGCTGGAATTGCCGCGTTTGCGCGCCTCGCGGTCCAGCGCGGTGCCGGGGCGCACGTACCACGCCACATCCGCGATCGCGACCCAGACGACGTGGCCGCCGGGGTTCGCCGGATCGTCGTCGGGTTCGGCCCAGACGGCATCGTCGTGGTCGCGCGCATCCGCCGGGTCGATGGTGACCAGCGGGACCTCTCGCAGGTCCTCGCGGCTGCCCAGCCCCGCGGGGCGCATCCGGTCGGCCTCGGCGATGACGGCGTCAGGGAAATCGTCGGGAATGCCGTGCTGGTGGATGGCGATCAGCGACACCGCGCGCGGCTCGGTCGGGTCGCCCAGCCGCGCCAGGACCCGGGCAGACGGCAGCCCCATGCGCGCCCGCGGGCCGGCCGATTCCGCCTCGACCAGTTCGCCGTCCTTCGCGCCGTGGGTGGCCCCGGGGGCCACGCGCCATTCCTTGTCGGCGCCCTTGTCGATGGGCACGATCCGCCCGCCCTCGGCCCCCTTGCGGAAGATGCCCAGCACCTTCCTGGGGTTCACGCCGATGCGCCGGATCAGCCGCGCCTCGTAGGCGTGGTCGTCGGCCTTGACCTCTGTCAGGCGGGCAAGGATGCGGTCGCCCGCGCCCAGCGCAGGATCGGACGCGCGCGGCAGCACCAGAACGCCGGGCTCTGCCCCCTCGCCATGCCATTCCAGAGGCCGGGCGAACAGGTCGCCAGCGTCGTTCGGCGGCAGTACCTGCAAGACCGACACCGGCGGCAGCTTGTCAGGGTCGCGGTAGGTCTTGCGCCGCTTTTCAAGGTGGCCGCCGTCCTCGAGTTCCTTCAGCACGCGCTTGAGGTCGATGCGCGCCGCGCCCTTGATGCCAAAGGCCTTGGCAATGTCGCGTTTCGACGTCTCGGTCGGGTGGTCCGCGATCCAGGCGAGGATCTCGTCCTTTGTGGGTATGCTGCTCATGCCCGTTGCGTAGCACGCGCCGCGGTTGCGGTCATGCGAAACCATCGCGACACCGGGGCCGCAGATCGGCTGCTGTGTCCACGTCCGACAGCCGATCCGCCAAAGCCAAACGCAGACCGGGGATCGTTGCCAGCGTATCGGCCAGCGCATGTTCGGTGGACCAGCGGACGTCCTTGAAAAGACCCGCAGGGACAGCCGCGGTGCGGCGCAGTCCCACGCCCCAGAAACCGCCGTCCGTCGCCGGGCCGAACACCGCGTCCGCCCGGCCAAGCAGGGCAAAGGCCCGCGCGATGTGCTTCGGGCCAAGCGCCGGGATGTCACCGCCGACGATCAGCACCGGCCCCGGCGGCATCGCGTACAACAGCCGCCCCATCCGCGCGCCAAGATCGCCGCCTCCCTGCCCCACGCGCGGCAGATGCGCGGGCCACGCTTGCAGATCATGCACCGCGCTGTCGGGGCTGACCGCAAGCACCAGTTGCCAGCGCGGATCGTCCAGCCGCCGCAACAGGCCCGCGGTCTGGTGGCGCAACCACCACGCCGCCGGCACCATGCCGATGTCCCGGCCCAGCCGTGTCTTGACGCGGCCGGGTCGTGGCAGCTTGACCATCACCACCAGCCGTGGGCGGCGGTCAGGCGAAATAGTCACGCAGGATGCGGCCATAGATGCGCTTCAGCGCCTCGATCTGTGCCACCTCGACCCGTTCGTCGACCTGGTGCATCGTCTTTCCCACCAGCCCGAACTCGACCACGGGACAGTGATCCTTGATAAACCGCGCGTCAGAGGTGCCGCCGGTCGTCGAAAGCTCTGGCTTGATGCCCGTTTCCGCCTCGACCGCCGCCGCCACAAGGTCCGACAACGGCCCCGGCGGGGTCAGAAAGCTTTCGCCCGACACCTTGACCCGCATCGCGATCTCCACCCCGGTCTCCTCCGCCACGCGGTCCGCCTCGGCCCGCAGCCAGCCTGTCAGGCTGGCAGAACTGTGGGTGTCGTTGAACCGGATGTTCACCGTCGCGCGGCAGGCGGCGGGAATGACGTTCGTCGCCGGGTTGCCCACGTCAAAGGTCGTGGCCGCCAGCGTCGAGGCATCGAAATGCGCGGTCCCCTCGTCCAGCACATGCGTTGACAGCCGGTCGATTAGCCGCGCAAGCGCCGGCACCGGGTTCTTGGCGCGGTGCGGATAGGCCGAATGCCCCTGCACGCCCGTCACGGTGAAGAACGCCGTCATCGACCCGCGCCGCCCGATCTTCATCATGTCGCCCAACCGTTCCGGGCTGGTGGGTTCGCCCACGATGCAGGCCGACATCGCCTCGCCGTTGGCGTCCATCCAGTCCAGCAGGGCGCGCGTGCCGTGGTCGGCATCGCCCTCTTCGTCGCCGGTGATCGCCAGCACCACGGCACCGTCAGGCGGCGTGTCGCGGACGAAATCCACGGCGGCGGCGGCAAAGGCCGCGACGCCCGATTTCATGTCGGTCGCGCCCCGCCCCCACAGCCAGCCGTCGCGCAACTCGGCCGAGAACGGGCCTTGCGTCCAGTCCGCAGGGTCGCCCGGCGGCACCACGTCGGTATGCCCGTTGAAGCCGAAGGTGCGCGGATGCCCCTTGGCGCCCCAGCGCGCGAAAAGGTTGGCGATGCCGCCACGATCTGCGCGATGGCAGGAAAACCCCGCGGCGGACAGCACCCTTTCCAGCACCTCGATCGCGCCGGCGTTCTCGGGCGTGACAGAGGGGCATCGAATCAGATCGGCAGTCAGCGCGACCGCATCGGTCATTCATTCAACTCCTGCGATTAATTTCCACTTTCTGTGGACTTGCCGCCACAGCCGCCCGTTCACCTGCGCACCGATCCGCAGTTTCAGCGCACACCCCCTGCGAATTGAGGCAAACTATCGGCAATAAGACGAATAAACCGAGGCAGTAGGCAGAGCCACCCGAAAAATCGGGGGCCGCCAGGGCAGATCAGGACAACGGGACACGGCGCGTCAGCCGTGGTTCTGCATGCCGTGACACGCTGCTCCGGTCTTTGGGGCAGGAGTGTTGAATGGTTGCTGCGTCCGAGTTGCCCATAGATCACCGGGCATCCGCCACCGAGATGGCGGAAACGATCTTTGGCGAAGGCGTCACCGTCGTTGACGCCACCTATACCGGGAACAACAACGCGTCGGGCATCTATACCGACGGCGATGCGACCTCTCCGGGCGTGGTGCCCGCCGACGAGGGCGTGATCCTGTCCACCGGGCGGGTGCGCGACTTTACCAATTCCAATGGCGACGCGAACCAGAGCGGGTCTACCAGCACCGACAACAACCGCGGTGTCGACAACGATGCCGATCTGAACGCGCTTGCCGGGACCACCACCTATGACGGTGCAATCCTCGACGTGGATTTCATCCCGGAGGGCGACACGCTGACGATGCAGTTCGTCTTCGCGTCAGAAGAGTACCCCGAATACGTCGACAGCATCTTCAATGACGTGGTCGCCATCTGGGTCAACGGCGAACTGGCCGAGCTGACGGTGGCCCAGGACACCGTCAGCATCGACAACATCAACGAGCTGGCGACCGAAAACCTCTACATCGACAACACGAACAGCGACTACAACACAGAGATGGACGGCTTCACCGTCACCCTGACGGTGACGGCCACGGTCACCCCGGAAGAGGTCAACACGATCCGCATCGCCATCGCCGATGCCGGTGACGCCAACTACGATTCCAACCTGCTGATCGCCGCGGATTCCGTTCAGACCGCGCTGATCGCCAATGACGACAGCCTGACCCTTGCGCCCGAAGGCTCTCGAAGCATCGACGTGCTGGCCAATGACGAGGGCGGCACGGGCGTCACGCTAACGATCACCCATATCAACGGCATCGCCGTCAGCGCGGGCGACAGCGTTGTGCTTGCGTCGGGCGAGACGGTGACGCTGAACAACGACGGAACCCTGACGGTGGACGCCGACGCGGGCGAGGAAAACATCGCCTTTTCCTACACCGCCAGCGACGGCACCAACAGCGCCACCGCCTTTGTCACCGCCGACATCGTGCCGTGTTTCGTGGCCGGCACCCTGATCGACACGCCGGACGGCCCGGTTCCGGTAGAGACGCTGGCGCCCGGCGACATGGTGCTGACCCGAGACAGCGGCCCGCAGCCGGTGCGCTGGATCGGGCGGCGCACCGTGCCCGCCCGCGGCGATCTTGCCCCGATCCGCATCGCCGCGAACACATTCGGAGAGCACGATGCGCTGATGGTCTCGCCCCAGCACAGGGTGCTGGTGCGCGACGGGCTGGCCGAACTGCTGTTCGGCGAGCCCGAGGTGCTGGTTGCCGCGAAACACCTGCTGAACGACCGGACCGTGCAACGCCGCCCGGGTGGCCTTGTCACCTATGTCCACCTGATGTTCGACCAGCACGAGATCGTGTCATCCGCCGGCCTGCCAACAGAAAGCTTCCAGCCCGGCCCGCATAGCTGCTCGGCCTTTGCGAAGGACGCGCTGACCGAGCTTTGCCAGATCTTCCCGGAGCTTGACCCGGCAACGGGGGCCGGATACGGCGCCGCCGCTCGACCGACGCTGAAATCCTACGAGGCGCACCTGCTGGTGGGCGCCGGGCAGCGCGCCGCATGACATGGCGCGGGGTCTTTGACGGGCGGGCGTGGCTGATGGCGCCGCGGGCGCTGAACGCGCTTCTGCCCATGGGGACCCTTGTTCTGGAAACCCAGCTTGGCGTGTCGTCCGCCGCCCCCGTGACGCTGATCGACCACGTACGCCGTGATGGCTGGGATCGCGCCCTGTCTCTGACACTGGGGCCCGGCGGGCGCGTCACGCTGACTGACAGGCAGGGCCCGTCCCATGTGCGCGCGCATCTCGATGCACCGCTGACCGAAGACGACCTGTGCCTGCGCATCTATTACGGCTGGAACGCGCCCGCCCGGCGCGGCGCGCTGGCAATAGAGCTGCCCGACACCGGCCGCTGGCTGCGCGTGCCGGTCCACGCCCCCCATCCCCTTCCCGAAGATGACCTTGCCATGCTGGCACAAAGCGTCGGACCGCGCGTGCTGGATGGGGGCACCGGCTTTCTGGCGTGGTCCGACGCGGTGGAACCCGTGGGCCCGATGCCCGGGCTGGGCGAAGGCACCCCGATCGAGACCGCCTCGGGCCCGAAACAGGTGCAGTCGCTGGTTCCCGGCGATCTGGTCCGCACCGCCGCCGATGGGTTCCTGCCCGTCCGCCACGTCCTGACCCGAGAGGTGCCCGCCGCTGCGCGGCTGGCGCCGGTGCTGCTGGCCGCGCCGGCGCTGGGGCTGGCCGCCGACGTTCTCGTGGCCCCCGGTCACAGGATGCGCATCGAGGGGGCGGACGCCGAATACCTCTTCAACGAGGATGCCGTGCTGGTCGAGGCGCGTCATCTCGTGCCCATCGCGGCCGTGCCGCTGGGCCACCGCAGGGCCACCCAGCGCTATCATCAGGTGGTGCTTGACCGGCACGCCTGCGTCTCGATCGCGGGCGCATGGGGCGAAAGCCAGTTCCTCGGCAACCCCGGCGCACAGCTGGCGCAGCGGATCGGCACCGTTCTGGCCCCCTTGTCGCCGCGCGACCTGCCCCGCCACGACACCCTTGCAACACCGCTCTTGCGTTCCTACGAGGCCGCGGTTCTGGTCGCTGCCATCGGGGCCTGACGCAGGCCCCCGGCGCCGCCATCGCCCGCGTTCACCGTGGGACTTCAAGGCGACCCCGATTCCGGCTAGGCTTTTCCCATTGTTACAAGGGCTTTTTGGGGGAACCGCGATGCCGGGCATGGAATATGACGAGGACGCCGCCGAACGGCTGGAAGCGGTCTACCTTGGCCCGGACATGGCGGCACAGCGCGCCGACACCCTTGAGCGCCTCGCGATCCGCCCCGGCGAACGGGTGCTAGATATCGGCAGCGGCCCCGGTTTTCTCGCCACCGACATGGCAGAGGCGACGGGCCCCTCGGGGCAGGTGACGGGCGTCGATCTGTCACCGCAAATGGTTGCGCGGGCGGCCGCGCGCGCAACCCGCCCCTGGCTGAACTATCATGAGGCCGACGCCACCGACCTGCCGTTCGAGGACGCGTCTTTCGACGTGGTCGTCAGCACGCAGGTGGCCGAATACGTTCCCGACATCGCGGCCTTCTGTGCCGAGGTATTCCGCGTCCTGACGCCCGGCGGGCGTGGCCTGATCCTTGCCACCGACTGGGACGCGGTCCTCTGGCACAGCGAAGACCCCGGACGCATGGCCCGTGTGCTCGCCGCGTTCGAGCCGCATTGCGCTGACAGCCGCCTGCCCCGCACGCTGGGCGCCCGCCTGCGCGCGGCCGGCCTGCAACTCGACGGGGCCGACTGCTATCCCATCGTGAACGCGGACCGCCACGAAGGTTGCTACAGCCAGATGATCCTGCCCTTCATCACCGCCTACGTGTCCGGACAGGGCAGCGTCCCCGACGATGTCCTGCGGGACTGGGCCGACGAACAGGACAGGCTCGACGCGCGCGGGGCGCATTTCTTCTCGACCGGCCGCTTCAACTTTGCCGTGACGCGCCCGGCCTGATCCGCGTGCGGCTCAGTCCCCGGGTTCGTCGTAGAACGGCGTCATCTGCACCACGATCACCGCGTTCTCGGCCAGCGCACGGTCCATCAGCGCCAGTTCCTCGTCGCTCAGGTCGTGGCCCTCGGCCAGCCGTTCCTCTCGCGTGCCGTAGCCCGACACATCCAGCGGGGCGAGCCCGGCGTCTTTCAGCACCTTGACGGTTTCACGCACCGCCTCTGCCTCGTCCACGCCGGACGCAAGGCACATAAGCGCCGCGCCGGTCGCGCCCTTGGGCAGATCGTCGCCGGGCTTTCGTCCGACCTCGACAAGAAGGGTGTATACCTCTTGGGGCCGCTTGGGGGAACCTGTCTTTGCCATGTCGCGGGTGGTGCGCGGCGGGCACGGCCAAGTCAAGAGTGTTGAAAGGAACAGGATGCAGAACCGGGTGCGCAAGCTGTCGCTCAGGAAGGGCGACGTGGTGTTCCGCCCGGGGCAGGACTGCCCGGGCTTCGTGTCGCTGACACGTGGCACCATCAAGGTCAGCCTGACCGCCCCTAACGGGCGCGAAGTGGTGCTCTACCGCGTCACCCCCGGCGCGGTCTGCCTGCAAACGATGGCCTGCCTGATCGAGGGCCGCCCCTATGCCGCCGAGGGCATCGCCGAAACCGACATAGAGGGCGAGCTTGTCCCCGTCGCCGCCTTTCAGGAGCGGCTGGGCAGCGACGCGGCCTTTCGGGACACCGTATTCCGCTCGATCGTTCACCGCTTCGCAGAGTTCGAGCGCCTGATCGAGGACGTCGCCCTCACCGGGTTCGACGCCCGGCTGGCACGGGTGCTTCTGCGGCTGGCCGACGACACGGGGCAGGTGACGGCCACCCACGAATCGCTGGCCGCAGAAACCGCCTCGGGCCGCGCCTTCGTCAGCCGACGTCTGGCCGAGATGGCGCGCCTGGGCCTGGTCGAGCCGGGGCGCGGGGCGGTGCGCATCCTCGACCGCGCGCGGCTGGAACAGATTGCCGCAGAGCAACGGTGACACTGTCACCGACAGGCCCGGCCCCCGGGGCGTAGGATTGGCGCGTCAAGGCATTTCGCAAGGAGACACGCCATGCCCCGCAACGAAGGCACTATCGACCGCGCCGCCCGCATCATCCTCGGGCTGGTGCTGATCTCTCTGGTTTTCATCGGCCCGGCCACGCCATGGGGCTGGGTGGGCATCATCCCGCTGGCCACCGGCCTTGTGGGTTTCTGCCCGCTCTATTCGGTGCTGGGTCTCAACACCTGCCCGATGAAGAAGTGATCCCGCGCAGCCCGCGTCCGTCCCCGGGGGCGGGCGCGGTCCTGCGTCAGCCGTTGATCTTGCGCCAGATCCAGATCAGCGCAGACGCCCCCGCGGCGCCCACGAACAGCTGCGGGATCCACGCCTCGGCGGCATAGATCCCGACGAGGCGCAGCACGGTGTTCAGCACCATCGCGCCGATGATCCCCAGAAGAATGTTGGACAGAAGCCCGGTCCGCGCCTTCATCACCATGCTGGCGATCCAGCCCGCGAAGCCGCCGACGATGATCGACCCGATCAGACCCAGTCCCATGGTGCCCTCCATTCCTGTCCAGCCCATGTAACCACGCGGCAGCCCGCCCGGTCCATCCCGAAGCCGCGCCGGCTCACTCGCAGCGGCGCAAGGGGTTCGCGAAACCATCCTGCACGATCACGACGCCGGTATCGGTCGTCATGATCATCACGCGATAGGACCAGGTCTCTCCCTCTCCGGCGCAGACCGCGTCGTAAAGCGTCGCGTTCATGCCCCGCACCTGCACCGGCGAGGTCAGGTCGCACCGGCTTTCGACACCGAATAACGCGCCGTCCATGATCGCCAGCGCGCCGCCGTCCGATCCGACGCTGCGGCAATCCCAACCGGTGGCCCAGGGCTGATCGGGGCGGTAAAGCCCGTCATAGGGCCCCGCCGCAAGCACCGGCGTGGCGAGAAGCGCGGCCAGCAGCCCCAGCGCGCGCATCATCTCAATCCCGCAAGAGTTCGTTGATCCCGGTCTTGGACCGGGTCCGCTCGTCCACGCGCTTGACGATCACCGCGCAATAAAGGTTCACACCCCCGCTGGACGGCATCGAGCCCGAGACGACCACCGAATAGGGCGGCACCTCGCCATACATCACCTCGCCGGTGGCGCGGTCGACGATCTTGGTGGACTGCCCGATATAGACCCCCATCCCGAGGACGGATCCCTCGCGGATGATGCAGCCCTCGACCACCTCGGACCGGGCGCCGATGAAACAGTTGTCCTCGATGATCGTGGGGCCGGCCTGCATCGGCTCCAGCACGCCGCCGATACCGACGCCGCCCGACAGGTGGACGTTCTTGCCGATCTGCGCGCAGCTGCCCACCGTGGCCCAAGTATCCACCATGGTCCCGCTGTCCACATAGGCGCCGAGGTTCACGAAAGACGGCATCAGCACCACGCCCGGCGCGATATAGGCCGACCGGCGCACGACGCAGTTCGGCACCGCGCGAAAGCCCGCCGCGCGCCACTCTGTCTCGCCCCAGTCCTTCCACTTGCTGTCGACCTTGTCCCACCAGCTGCCGCCCTGCGGGCTGCCCGTCTGCATCTCCATGTCCTTCAGCCGAAACCCAAGCAGAACCGCCTTCTTGGCCCACTGGTTGACGTGCCACGTGCCGTCATCGCCACGCTCGGCCACCCGCAGGCTGCCACTGTCCAGCGCGCTCAGCGTGTCCTCGATCGCCTCGCGTGTCTCGCCGGTGGTGGCGGGCGTGATCGTGTCGCGGGCCTCCCATGCGGCCTCGATCGCGGTCTCAAGCTGGGCGTTCGACATGCGGGTCTCTCCAATTCGTCACTGGCTTCGGTGTCGCGGTGGCTATAGTCCCTGACGGACACCCGCGCAATGCAGCGAACAGGAGCGAGTGATGAAGGACGATCGAACCCGGCGTTTCCCCGACGCCCACCAGGACATCGTGACGACCCGGGCCACGCCCGAGACCGAACAGACCCGTGCCCCGGCCTACAAGCTGGCTTTCGCAGACGCCGATTTTCTCTGCCGGGATGAACTGCGTCCCGTCCGGCTTCAGCTGGAGCTTCTGAAGCCCGAACTGCTGATGTCGGAATACGGCATCGAATCCACCATCGTCATGTTCGGCGGCGCCCGCATCCCGGAGCCCGCGAAGAAGGACAGCGCCCGCACCGAGACGCTGGCCGGCCTGTCGCGCTATTACGACGAGGCGCGCAAGTTCGCCCGCATCATGACAGAGCGCAGCCTGGCCACCGAGGGGCACGAGAACGTCATCGTCACCGGCGGCGGGCCCGGCGTGATGGAGGCGGGCAACCGCGGCGCGGCGGATGCCGGGGGCGTGTCCATCGGGCTGAACATCGTCCTGCCGCACGAACAGGCGCCCAACGGCTACATCACGCCCGACCTGTGCTTCAACTTCCACTATTTCGGCATCCGCAAGATGCACTTCCTGATGCGCGCCAACGCCATCGTCACCTTCCCCGGCGGCTTCGGCACGCTGGACGAGCTTTTCGAATCGCTGACCCTGATCCAGACCGGCCGGATGAAGCAGGTGCCGATCCTGCTCTTCGGCGAAGACTTCTGGCGGCGCATCATAGACTGGGAGGCGCTGGCCGACGCCGGCACCATCGCCGAGGAAGACCTTGCGCTGTTCCGCTTCGTCGAAACCGCCGAAGAGGCCGTGGCCGCGATCGACGGCTGGGACGGCGCGGGCCAGAAGCGGGGCACGATCCCCGGGCGCTAAAGCGTATCGCACTCAACCGGGGTCAAGACCTCGTCTGCCTTGGCAAGGTCGATCGTGTGCGGAACGCCCTAGGCTCAGTCGCCGCTCAGGAACGCGCGGATAGCGGCCAGCGCCTCGTCCGGCCGGTCGTGCACCACGTCATGGCCGGCATCCGCGATGTCCAACAGGCGCGCGTCGCGGAAATACGCCATGTGCCGCCGCTGCAGGTCGGCGCCGATCCAGTCGTCACAGCCCCCCGTCAGGAACAGCGCGCGCCCGTCCCATCCCCCGGCCCCCGCCGCGATGGCGTCCAGATCGCCGCGCCCGGCGCTGCCCGGCACCGCCGACTGGCTGCGCGCCCCGAACCGCCAGGACGGCGCGTCAAAGGCCGCGCCCGCACAGTGATAGGGGTTCTCGGGGTGATTGGCGAAGGCCGCCACCATCCGGCCCGTGACATAGTCGCCCTGCCCGTCCGCATCCGGCGCGCCCAACCGCAGGGATTGCAGCACCGATTTCGTGACCAGCCAGACGCCAGAGACAGACCGCGTCATGTCACCGATCAGATCGTCCGCCCGCACCAGCCACTCGGCCATGCCTGCCGCGTCCAGAAACCCCGGCTCGATCAGCACCGCGTCCGATACCCGGCGCGGCGCCACGCCCAGATAGGCCGTGGCCAGGATCGCGCCCCAGGAATGGCCGATCAGGACCACCGGCGCTGCCGGGCTGACCGCGTCGATCAGCGCGTCCAGTTCGTCCAGATGCGCCTCGAAGGTCAGCGCCGCGTCCGGCACGCGTTCCGACAGGCCCGCGCCGCGCTGGTCGTAGAACACCACGCGGTAGGCCTCCGCCAGCCCCGCCAGCGGCAGCAGCGACCGGTGGTCGCCCCCCGGCCCGCCATGCAGCACCACGATCACCGGCGCGCCGTCGGGGCCCTCGGCGCGGGCGTGCAGCGTGACGCCCGCCACCTCCATCCGTGGCAGGTCCGCGTCGTGCGTCACGGTGGCCGGAAGCGGCACAGGCGGGCCCGCGGCGACGAAAGCCACCGCCAGCAGCACCAGGAAGCCCAGGACACCGAAGCCAAGCGCGCGGAACAGCTTGCGCAGGATCCGGCGGCCCGCCCCGGCCATCAGCCCAGCCCGGTGTCCGCCGCGATCTCGGCCCGGCTCTTGCGCGCGCGCTCGGTCGCGGATTTCAGCTGCCCGCAGGCGGCCATGATGTCCTCGCCGCGCGGCGTGCGGATCGGGCTGGCATAGCCGGCCTTGTAGATGATGTCGGCAAAGGCCTCGATCCGCGCCCAGTCCGACCGCTCATAGGGCGCGCCGGGCCATTCGTTGAACGGGATCAGGTTGATCTTGGCCGGGATGCCCGCGATCAGCCTGACCAGCCGCCGCGCGTCCGCGTCGCTGTCGTTCACATCCTTCAGCATCACGTATTCGAACGTGATCCGTTCCGAGTTCGACAACTTGGGATAGGCCCGCAGCGCCTCCAGCAGGGTGGCGATGTTCCACTTCTTGTTGATCGGCACCAGCCGGTCGCGCACCTCGTCCGTGGTGGCATGGAACGACACCGCCAGCATGCAGCCGATCTCCTCGGCGGTGCGCGCGATCTCGGGCACCACGCCGCTGGTCGACAGGGTGATGCGCCGCCGCGAGAGCGAGATGCCCTCGCCATCCATCGCGATCTTCATCGCGTCGCGCACGTTCTCGAAATTGTAAAGCGGCTCTCCCATGCCCATCAGCACGATGTTCGAGATCAGGCGCGGGCGCTCTCCCATGCCCTCGCCCGGCTCGGGCCACTCGCCCAGATCGTCGCGCGCCACCATGATCTGGCCGACGATCTCCCCGGCGGTCAGGTTGCGCACCAGCTTCTGGGTGCCGGTGTGACAGAACGAACAGGTCAGCGTGCAGCCCACCTGCGAGGAAATGCAAAGTGTCCCACGGTCGGTCTCGGGGATATAGACGGTTTCCACCTCGTGTCCGCCGGCGATGCGCATCAGGTACTTGCGCGTCCCGTCCGCAGACACCTGCCGGCTGACAACCTCGGGCAGCTCGATGACAAAGCTGCGCGCCAGCATTGCGCGATAGTCCTTGGCAAGGTTCGTCATCACGCCGAAATCGCGCGCGCCCCAGTGATAGATCCACTGCCAGATCTGCCCGGTGCGCATCTTCGCCTGCTTCTCGGGCGTGCCCGCCGCGATCAGCGCCGCGCGCAGGCCCTCGCGCGTCAGGCCCACCAGGTTCGCGGGCCCCTCGGGCAGCTTGCGCGGAATGGTGTGAACATCCTGGGTGATCGGCGCGGTGGCGGTCATCGGGTCACGGGCTCTCGGCTGGCGTCAGAGCCGCATCATATACGCCGAAGGGGGCCGATTTCCCAGCCCCCCGCTTCTTCTGTTCCGAAATACTCCCGCCGGAGGCACGGGCCGAAGGGGGCTCGATGCCCCCGGAGGGCCGTTCCCTACCCGTTGCAGCGGGCCGAGGCCTCGTCCACCGAGGCGGTGAACCCGAACAAGGAGAACGTGTCCTTTGTCGAGGTGCCCCGCGACGACAGGCCTGTCAGCACCGCGTCCGCGCCGCGCTTCATCGCGGCGATGATCGCCGCATCGTCCTCGTCAGAGGCCGACCAGGCCCATTCGGGGTCGACGTCGCCGTCGGTGAACAGCTCGAACGTGTCCTCGCCCACCGTGATCGTCACGGTGGATCCGCCGGCAAAGGGATAGCCGCCGGTGAAAGACACCTGCCCGGCGACCCCGTCCTCGGGGATGAAGGAGACGAACAACAGGATCTCGCCACGCCGCGCCGCCACCACGCGCCCGTCGCGCGTGTTGACCACTTCCTTCGGGCTGGACACCGCCCAGCACTGGCGCGGGTCGGTTTCCTCGAACACCGACCAGTCGGTGTTCGCGCCCACCCGGTTGTCGGATTCCTGCGCCATCGCCGCACCCGCCACAAAGGCAAGCGCTGCGGCGCAACTCCAACGGATCACTGTGGAATGCATCTCTGCCCGATCCTTCTGCCAATCTGCCTCTGGCGTGCCGCCCCGACCGTTGTCTTCGCGTCTTGCATACGGGCGCGCACTTTCCAACCGTTCCCGGACAGTTTAACGGATCAGCAGGGCATTGTGAAAGCCCTGCAAGCGGAAAATCGCGCGAGACATGCGCCAAAGGGTCCGGACGATGCCTGCAACCTGCCTAGTCGAGGTCCTGCGCGGAGACTTCGCGGAATCGTTCCACGACGGGCACGCGGTGATCTGCGATGCCGCCGGTCGGGTCACTGACGCCTGGGGAAACCCCGAAACGGTCATCCTGCCCCGCTCCGCCTGCAAGATGATCCAGGCCCTGCCGCTGGTCGAAAGCGGCGCCGCCGATGCGGCGGGGCTGACCGCCGCGCAGCTTGCGCTGGCCTGCGCCTCGCACAAGGGGGCAGCAATCCATTCAGACGCCGTGCGTACATGGCTGGCCGACCTGCACCTGTCCGACGCCGCCCTGCGCTGCGGCCCCGAGGAACCGCGCGACATCCCCGCCCGTGACGCGCTGATCCGGGCCGGTGCCCCGGTCGAACAGCTGCACAACAACTGCTCGGGCAAGCACACCGGTTTCCTGACGCTGGCCCGGCACCTGAACGCGGGCCCCGAATACATCGACCCCGCCCACCCGGTGCAACTGGCCGTGCGCGAGGCGTTCGAGGACATGACCGGCGCACCCTCGCCCGGGTTCGCCATCGACGGATGCTCTGCCCCCAATTTCGCCAGCAGCCTGCACGGGCTCGCCCGCGCCATGGCCCGCTTCGCCGTCGCCAATCCAGACACCGGGTCCGCCCGCGACCGCGCCGCCGCGCGGCTGAGGCAGGCCATGATCGCCCACCCCGAGATGGTCGCGGGAGAGGGGCGCGCCTGCACCCGGCTGATGCGCGCGGCGGGCGGCCGCGCCGCGCTCAAGACCGGGGCCGAGGGCGTCTTTACCGCAATCCTGCCCGACCTCGGGCTGGGCATCGCCGTCAAGATCGCCGATGGCGCCACCCGGGCCGCGGAATGCACGATTTCGGCCCTGCTTGCGGGGCTCGGCGTTCTGGACCCCGCGCACCCCGACGCGCGCGCCTTCCTGCACGGTCCGATCCGGAACCGCCGCGGGATCGAGGTCGGCGCCTACCGCCCCGCGCCGTCGCTCTTCGAAGCTTCCGCGAACTCTGCCCGCGCGTAGCCCTGCAGGTACAACAGCGCCGTCAGGTCCCCGTGGTTGATCCGCACGTCGCATTGTGCGGCGACCGACGGCTTGGCGTGCAGCGCCACGCCCATCCCCGCCACGCCCAGCATGCCCAGGTCGTTGGCGCCGTCGCCCACCGCGATCACGTCCGCCGCACCGATGCCCAGCCGCGCGGTCAGGTCGTTCAGCGCGGCGATCTTGGCGTCGCGGCCAAGGATCGGGTCGGCCACCCGCCCGGTCAGCTTGCCGTCCTTGGCCAGCAGGGTGTTCGCCCGGTGCTCGTCGAACCCCAGCTGCGCGGCCACTTCGGTGGTGAAATCGGTGAACCCGCCCGACACAAGCGCCGCGTATCCGCCGTTCGCACGCATCGTCGCGACCAGCGCACGCCCGCCGGGGGCCAGCGTGATGCGCGTGTCCAGAACGCGCCGGATCACGCCCGCGTCCAGCCCGGCCAGAAGACCCACCCGTTCGCGCAGGGCGCCCTCGAAATCCAGTTCGCCGTTCATTGCACGGGCCGTGATCGCCGCCACCCGCTCGCCCACGCCGGCCTCTGCGGCCAGTTCATCGATGCATTCCTGCTCGGTCATGGTGGAATCCATGTCCGCCAGCAGCAGCCGGTGCCGCCGCACCGGTCCGTGCACCACAAGGTCCACCCCCATCTCCTGGCAGTCCTGCCAGACCTGCCAGCGAGTATCGGGCATCGCCGGGATCGAGAACTGCGCCGCCTCGTCCGGTGCCAGCCAGTCTGCCGCGCCGCCGCCCCACGCCCCCTGGATCGAAGCGACAAGCGCGGGATCAAGGTCGCGCCGCCTCGCAGAGGCGATCAGCGTCACGGTCAATTGGTCGGTCATGGGCAGGGTCCGTCTGGCAAATGCACGATTTGCCCGGCCTATAGGATGTTCCCGCCCTCAGGGAAAGGCAGGGAGCGCCCGCGCGGCCCGCCACATCGCGCGCAGATGCTCTGGAAGCGCCATCGCGTCGAACGGCTTTTCCACCGTGCCGATCACATGCTGCGCCGCGCAGGCCTCGGCGTTCGGCAGCCCCGCCAGCTTGGCCGTCATGAAGACGGCGGGCACCTCGCGCAGATGCGGGACCTCTCGCAGGGCCAGCAGTGTGCGCCAGCCGTCCATCCCCGGCATCATCATGTCCAGAAGCAGCAGGTCCGGATGCAGCCCCGGCGCCGCCGCCAGCGCGGCGCTGCCGCTGGTGAACTGGTCCACCCGCAACCCCCCGAGCAATTGCAGCGACATGCCCGCGACTTCGATGATATCGGGGTCATCCTCGACATGCAGGATATGCGTCAGGTCCGTCATGTCGCGGCGTTCCCCTCGGGTTCGCCGGTGCCATCATCCGTGGCCAGGGGCAGGACAAAACGAAAGACCGTGCCGCCGCCATCGGCCGGGTGATATCCCAGCTTGCCCCGGTGCCGCGCGACGATGGTCCGCGCGATGCCAAGTCCCAGCCCGCTGCCGCCCACGGCCCGGTTGTCCGCCGAATCAAGCTGCACGAACGTCTCGAAGATGCGGTCGCCCACGTCGGGCGGAATGCCGATGCCATGGTCACGCACATCGACGATGGCGCGGTTGCCGTCGGTGAAGACGCTGACCTCGACTGTGCCGCCGGCATGGGAAAACTTGGCCGCGTTGGACAGAAGGTTGGCCATGACCTGAGTCAGGCGGTTGAAATCGCCCTCGACCATCACCGGGCCTTCGGGGGCGTCGATCTCGAAGGTGACGTCGTTCAGCTTGGCATAGCTCGCATTCTCGCGCACCGCGTCCGCGGCCAGCGCGGCAAGGTTCAGGCGCGCAAAGGTGAACCGCATCTCGCCGGCGTTCAGTTTTTCCATGTCCAGCAGATCGTTGATCATGGTGCCCAGCCGGCGGCTGTTCTTGATCGCGATCCCCAGAAGGGATTTCGCCTCGGGCGTCACCTCACCCGTGGCGCCGCTGTCGATCAGTTCCATTGCCGCCTTGACGGAGGTCAGCGGCGTGCGCAACTCGTGGCTGACCATCGAGACGAAGCTCGATTTCGCCCGGTTCGCCTGTTCCGCCGCCTCCAGCAGCGCCGCTCGTTCGCGCGATACCGATTCGGCGCGGAAAAGCGCGGCCTTCAGCCGCTCGCGCCGGTCACGGATGCCATCGACCATCGTGTTGAAGGCCGCCGCCGTCTGCTGGATCTCGACGGCGGTATGCCTCGGCGGGGTCGGCACGCGCGCGTCATAGTCGCCCTGTGACACCTGCACCGAGGATCGGGCGATGGCCCGGATCGGGCGCGAGATCCAGCTGGCCAGCCACCAGCTTATCAGGATCGCCAGCGAAAGCTGGAACAGCGCCAGCGCCACCGCCCCCGATTGCACCGTGCCCGCCCGGTCTGCCAGTTCGCGGATCGGCTGGGGCACCATCACGCCCCAGCCGGTTTCCGGCACGAAGGTATAGCCCGCGATCATGTCGGCCTGCATCGGCGGAGAGTAGAACTGCATCACGCCGGTCTCGCCCCGCAACATCGCCTGCACAACCGACAGTTTCGAGGCGTCCTTGGAAATGCGCTGCCACTCGGCGTTCGGATGCGCCACCACACGGCCTTCGTGGTCCACGACCATGGAATGGCCCAGTTCGCCGAAGGCGATGCTCTTTTGCATCTTAACCACGTAGGCCGGGCTCCACGGTGCGATCGCCAGATGATCACCGGCCAGTTGCTGCACCATGAAGAAATGCGCCGCGCCATTGTGTGGCCGGATGCCCGAAACGGCGATCTCGCCGCCCGCCTGTGCCGCGATCTCGCGCAGTTCGGCCATGATGGCGGGATCGGGCAGATCGGTGGCGTGCTCGTTGTCACCCTCGATCACCTGGATCACCCGGCCCGCGCCGTCCACCACCACGATGTGGCAGAAGTTGAAGTTCGCCAGCGCCCCTGTGTAGCCGTCGAACTCCGGGAACCATCCGGCGTTCTGCACCGCCAGCCCGAAAACGGATTTCGCGTCCTGCACATAGCGCGAGAATGCCGCCGACAGGTTCTTGGCGATAATCAGGTGGCTTTCGTCGACAAGCGCGATTTCCTTCTCGAAGGACGTGCGTTCCACCCACTTGTAGAAAGCCACGATCGGCAGAACGGCCATGAACATCATCGTGCCGAACACCATGACCCTCAGCGTCAGCACCGGCCGGATCCGATGCGCCAGTGCCCGCCACAACCGCGCGCCATACGCCAAGCCGTCGGCCGCCTCGCGGTCCGAGGGAAGTGAATAATCGGTCATTAAGCCGACTCCAGATGAAATCTGTTTATAGAAATATGACCAGCCAAATACGGAATAATTTAGGCAATTTAGTTTCTCGTGGCGAATGCTCCTCGAATTAAGTTGGAAATATCCATTTTGGTGCAAAATGCGACGACCTCAACGACAATCCTCAAAGAAAAAACAGTCAACCTTCGCTCGCAAAATTGCATGGCGAAGCACTTCGAACAGGGCCGAAACCTACACCAATGCTGCCGTGACCGAAGAGGGGTAATCCTTTTTAAGCTGAGGCTCTGTGCCCAACCCCGGATCGCTCTCCAATGCTGCAACACTCGCCCAAGGCCGTCGTTCCCCACACCGGCTACCACGACGCCGCGTTTGAAACGTCGTGGCATCTTGGAGCGTTTGGGATTGTGGTTGAACGTTACCGTCTGGTGCTTTGCACGTTCCTCACCGCTCTTGCGCTTGGGCTGGCGCTTGTGTCGCTGGTCGCCCTTCCGCAGCAAGCGGACCTTACGATAAGGCCCCTTGTTGGCGACAGTTCCCGCTACATTGCGCTGAATTCAGCGCTGTCCCCCGATTCAGAAGAAAACGGTGCGCCACAGTTTGTTGTAAGCGTTCAGCGGCCTGAGGTCAGACTGGATCTCCCATCGCCAACCACAATTGACGAGAGCCTCCTGTTCGACACCTTTGTCCATCATTTGCGCGCGGCCACGGTGCGGGACGGCTTCGATCTGATAGAGCCGGAACGCGCGATGGCCAATCGCAACGGATACTCCGAGGTTGTCGAGACGTCGCCATGGCTCGTCCAGCTTCGCACAACAGATCCCCAGGCCATGCGGCGCTACGCCATAGACGCGCTTGAGGAGGCGAACATCTCCACCCGTGACACGGTCGAGCGGTTCGTTCTGGCGATGCGGGACGCGCAGGAAAAACGGCTGGACCGCGCGCGGATCGATCTGCTCGACCGGATCGACCGAACAGCCGAGGCAGCGGGCCTGCATCTCGATCAGCGGTTGCTGTTCCTCGAAGAGCAGCTGCACATCGCCCGTCGTCTTGGAACAGGCATGGAAGGTCGGAACCGGGCCGACATAACAAGTCTCGCGAACGCCCGAGTCGATGTCGCAGCGGAAGGTCACCTTGCCTATTACCTGCGCGGCGTCGAGGACATAGAGGCCGAAGTCGAATCGCTGAAGCTGCGCGGGATCGTCAGGGATCCGCTGCGATTCTCAAGTGCGGCGTCCGCGCTGCGCACCCAGCTTGTCCGGCTCGAAGGCGATCAGTCCCTCGCGCATCTCGACGCGGCGCTTGCCTTGTCTCCGCTCGCCGATGTCGGACGTTTCGCTTCCGCCGCGTACAACACCGACCAGATGCGCTTCGAATACGTGATTCCGATCCCGTTGATTCTTGCCATGTTCGGGTTCGCCGGGTTGGTGATCGGAATCGTCGCCGCGCTTGGCACCGATGCGTGGCACCGGTCGCAGGCACGTCTGCGTATCTGACGGCAGGAAACTTCCCTGCCTGCCGCAAGAGAGCGGCGCGCGGGACGGCCTTGGTCCTGGATGCAAAACTGTCGCTTGAGTTTCTCCCGGCTCTCGGCTAGCAGCGTCCGTGGGACACCCCTCCCCAACGAGGGGCCATATTCATTTCGATTTTATCCTTTTCTTTCCGTCGGTTGTGGCTTCGGCCTTTTTCGCGTGTGCCGGATTTGTGTCAAAAAGAACGTCGGTCACGGTTCGGTCTTCGATCGCATGGGCATAAGTCCTAAGGACCGTTGCCGCGTCCTTCCAGCCCCCACGTGCCGCGACGGTCTTCACGTCAACGCCCGCCTGAAGCATCGACGTGGCGAAGCCATGCCGGCAGCAGTGGGGCGTCAGTCGCTCTATGTCCGCCCGCTCGATCACTGCATTCCATGCTGTCGTGCAGCTTTGCCGATGGGCGTAGCAGAAGACGTTTTCGTCTGGGTTCCGGTTGCTGGGGATGTTCGCCATGGCAACGACGACGGGCGGCGCCAGGTGCACAGTCCGCGTCCAGGGCGTCGGCTTGGCGCCGCGCAACGTCGCCGTCCGGGCCGCCAGGTCAACGTCACGCCAGGCAAGCCTGGTCGCCTCACCGATCCGGACGGCGGTCCCGAACATGAACAGGCACAGCGCCGCAAGGTGCGGCAGTCTATCGGCCGCGGCCTGATCCGCGAAGGCCTCGACCCATTCGCGGGTCGCCGGTGTCTTGGCGGCAGGATCGATCGGGAACCGCTTCACCTTGACCGGGCTGCACCAGCCGAGGTCGGCGGCATGGTTTATAATCGCCATGGTCGGGACGATCACCTGTCGGTTTCGGGTTGCACCTCCGGCCGATGGATACAGCGCCAGGGCCGACTGTCGGATCGCGCCGGGCTTGATGTCGCGGATCGGTTTGTCGCGCCAATAGTCCTCGATCCGGTCAAGGAACCGGATGGGCTTTTCGGCGCGGCGATATTCCAGCGCGGCTTGCGCGAACGTCACCGTTGCCTGGGGGCCATCCGTGTGACGTTTCCATTCGGCTGCGAGGATTTTCGCCGCGATCCTTTCGGCGACTTTCTTGTCCTGTGTGCCAGTAGATCGGCGTATCCGCCCGTTGGGGCCGGATAGGTCGAAGTGCCAGTTTCCGCCCGGCTGGCGGCGGTAGAGCTTTGGCATTTCATGGCCTCCAAGAGGGTCGGCACGTCTTGTTCCAGCAGGATAACGCGACTTCCCAGTTTCACCAGCAGTCCAAGATCGCGGGCGCGTTCCTGCAACGTCCGTGCGCTGACGCCGAAGTGTTCGGCCAGGGCCGTCGGCGTCGTGTAGGCGGGGAGTTTCGCCTCTGTCATTGCGCCACCGGCGCCTGGGGCCCGTCCTGGCCGCGGTTTCGGTTGAGGTCCGCGGCCTGCGCTTCCACGCGTGCCATGCGTTCGCGAAGTGCGCGGACTACTTCGCTGTTCTGGGTCGAATAATTCCGCTCTGCTTCCGCCTTCAGCCATTGCTTAACGTCCATCGGAAGCCGCATTGCCACCTGCACCACGTTCGCCATGATCCTGTACCTCGCGGCTATATATCCACTAGCGATATAGCCCATGGCGATAATTGCGGAAAGGTGAAAAATCATCGCTTATGGCGATAGGAGGCGCGCAATGTCAAAAGCACCCAGTCGGACCCTAGATCAATACATCGTTCGCTTTCCGGAAGGCATGCGCGACCGGATCAAGGCGCAAGCTGACGCCAATGGCCGATCAATGAATGCGGAAATTGTGCTGGCCCTGTCTGATCACCTAGACAATGCCGAACGCGGCGACGCGGCCTGGAAATTTGTCCCGCCTGAATTCTTCATAGACGAAATGCATCGATCTATGCTGATAGCCCAATCAGAAGAAATAGGCTGGCCCGTCCAAGAGGTCCTTCGCGAAGCTATTTTGAGAAGCTTCGGCCCGGTCGGGATGGATCACGAAGACCGCGAACGAAGAATGCGCCTCCTGACCGCAGAAATTGTCGACCTGGTTCGCCATCACATAGAACAGCAGGACGAAGACTAGCGCCCTCGCAACCTGCACTTCGCCTGACCTTCCTCCCCGCTGCCCTCCCTGCGGCCTCCCGTCTTCCTCCCGCCGGACCTTGCGACGGCTATCCTTCCCGCCCGAGGCAGGAGGCAGCGATGGGAAGACGACGACAGCGCGGCAAGTCGCCGGACCTGATCCCCGAGGATCGGCAGGCCTGGGCGGCATCGATCTGGCAGGACCGCCAGGAGGTCGCCAGGACAGAGGTCGGGGCCTGGATGTTGCGCCAGGCGGCGGCGATCCTCGGCAAGCCCGAGGAAGACGTTGATGCACTCCTGACGGTCTACCGCGGCGGGCCGCCTGACGCGCCCTGAGGGGCGCGCCGGCGCCGCGGGGCCACCGCCGGGCCCGATGGGCCCGGGCGCGCGTGGGGCCGCCAGGTGGGCGCCCTGGGGCCCCGTGGCGGGTGTGTCGCGGTGGAGTGCCGGACGTGCCCCGCCCGCTGCACCGGGCAGGCGCCTGGGCCTTGCCGGCAATCATCCAGCGCACGGCCCCCGCGTCGGTTTCCGGCCCCACTCGACCACGCTGGCGACCGCCCGATCGATCACGCCGGGGTCAGCGCGCTCGGCATCGCGCAGGCGGCGGGCCTCGTGGATTTCGTCGCGGCGAAGGCCAATGTCGGCGGCGGAGGGGATGTTGGGGCCGTCAACATCCCTTGGCGTCTGCCCCCCATGCCGATGAACCTCCCCCCGCTCCTGCGCGGCATCGTATTCCTCGGCCAGCCGCATTTCGGCGCGGGCGCGGGTGGCAAGCGCGTGGGCCTGGGTCCGGTGAACCTGGGCAGACGTGCTGTCGTGGGCGGGTCGGGCCGCCTGGGGCGGGCCGACGCCTGTCAGGTGGCAGATGCACCACGGGCCGCCGACGGGCGCCCTGGGCCGGCCCCGTGGCCGTCAGGACGCCACGACGGCCGGACGGTCCACCCGATCGCGTCCTGGGCCGCATCCGGGGCGCTGGCGGCGCGAAGCGTAGACCAGGGCCGCAGAGGCTGGCGCGGCGGCATCCGACAGGCAGGCTGACGCTATGGGGCGCGTGGGCGCCCCCAGGAACGCGCAGGTCGGACATGGGGCGGACCATCGCCGCCGGCATCAGACGCCGCCCAGGGCTGCGCCCGGCGGCGCCACAAGGCGCCCGGCAAGTGACAGCGGGAAGGGGGCGCGCGGTTCCGGTGGTTGCGCTTAGTCCGTTTCGGTCCATTTCCGTTGCGGGTTCTGCTAGGGTCGAGCATCCTTGGCCGAAACGGCCCGCCGCGCCGATCGCACTGCAACGCGCCACCGACAAGGAACGCTGGACCAGACAGAATTGAACCCGCCCATCCCAGATGGCCGAGGCCGCGCTGCCACGAGAGATTTTCGCCGGCATCCTCGGGCTGATCAACCCCCAGCGCGGGCCGCCCCCTGCAACGGTGTCGGTATAATCGCCTGCTCAAAACCCGCAAAGTGCGTCACCTGCGGCAGGACACCTGCGTCCAGAAGTCGGCGAAACAGTGCGAAACCCAGCCTGCGCAGGCCGCTCTGCCGCTTTTCGCGTCCATCTCTAACCTTCCCACGACCCACCGCGGCAGAAAGTGTTTGGAAGGCCGCGTCAGTCGGCCGTAACCTCTCGGGAGACCGGCCATATGGGGAATGCCGGGTCATTATTGGAAACGAAACACATGGGGGATTTCATGCTCGAAAGAGGCTTCTGGGAACCAATGGACTTCGTTCCCTATGCCTTCTTGCCGATATTAGCAAGCGCCATTGTATTTCAGTGGTGGTGGTTCATGCAGCAAGTTCACAAATCTGGCCAAATTGTTTATAGAAGTCAATTTGGACAGTATTTCTTTGTAATTTTCAATTATTTCGCGAATCTATCTATCTTGTTCATGCTCGTATATTCGATTATTGTATTTGGCTGGATTTATCTTATTTCCATACCAATTACTGCCATTGTCTCAATTCCATTGACGATGCTGGGGATTATTCCGTTTGCGCACTATTTGATGCCCCTGGCATACGTTTTCCTGTTCGCATGCTCTTGTGTAATGTTTGGGTTTCTCAATTTTCCAACCGGCGAAAGATTCAACCATTGGTTCTTCTCGCTTTTTTGGGATAGGGAAGAATATAGCCTCTGCGCGGAAGAAGATATTTACATTAAAAGACTATTCAATACAGAGAGTTCTAATATTGATAAGATTGTTATTGGAATTGCCGCGCAGTATCTGTGCGTAATTTCAAAAGAGCATCCGGATGACAAGAATGGTGAGATTGCATTGTGTATGATAGATGGCTTGGAGATGGGTGATCGAAGTGACGATTTCTTAGAAGGATTTCAATCTTGTGGTGAAGATTTGAGGCCCACGGATCAGTTATCCAGCCACTTCATTGTTGCCGCTTGTATGATGAAGGCGGTGGAAGAAAATAGAATCTCAGACAGAGAAGCGGCAATCAAAGTGCAGGATGAGTGTTTAGCTACCGTTGAAGGTATGCTTCCCGAGGCTTTTTGAACCTAGATATCCCAGTTGAAACCCGAATGAGCGAAAGATCAGAACTCCTGTGGTCACTCGCGATGCTAGTCATCGTCGGCTTCTTGTGGGCGATCTGGGCGCCAAATTGCCTTGGGAAGTCCTTCGCCTATCCCGCAATATTCGGCGCTGGGATCATTGGCTATCTGTCGGGGCGGCGAGGTGGCCTTGGAGAAGATGACGGCGGCAACACCTTCACACTTCTTGTCATGAACTGGGCTCGCGGGTGGCTTGCTGTCGTCTTCGCTGTTCCGGCCGTTGGATTGGGCTGGTTCCTGGGCGCGGTCGCATGTTTCAACTTGCTGCCGATCGACGTTTCCAGTTGCTTCGTTTGCCTGGACCGATAGCCGTGGCCGCCCAGGCCTATGCCAGCGGGGCCCAGGTTCGGCAGGGGACCGCAACGGCCGCGGGATACGCGGCTTTCCTGGCGTCGCTGGCGGCCTTCGCCTGGGGCGCCTGGCGCCTTGCATCCGCGGTGTTTTCCGCCGGCCCCTGACGTGGCCGTCGGCGTGATCCCGGCCGGGACCGCGCCGCGGCCGGTGCGATCAGATCGCCGCCAGCCAAGAACAATGCACCGTCAATCTACATCTCCGGGCCGCGGCCCTTGATGAATCATGCCTCGCCTTGAGTCGACAATCCGCAAAAGGTGGCTTGCCAAATAGACGATCTCCATGGCTTCGCCGGCATCCTCCATTGAAACCTTTCTGTGCGAGTGCGGATTCTTGTATGATCCAACTGCGCCCGCGAATAAGTTCATGAGGGCCTCGCGCTCAGCCTCACCCTGCTCGGGATCCCGTAGAGGCCCATGGTCTTTGTGGAATGCTCTACGGATCATAGGCCCGCCATGATCCGAATCTGGGAAACCTGCCGCTTCGCGCACAGCAATCTCAACGGCCCTGAATGCTTCAAATATGGCGGCGGCGAAACGTCCACGTATGAATGACAACCATACTTCTTCCGCGATTTCAGGATGCAAAAGGTCGCGATTGAGGCGCCGGGCAATGATAAAATGGCGGAAATCCTCCTCACTCTCGAATTTCTTAGCCCTGCGACTTAGTATCTTCCAACCGCCGCCCGCATTGTTTTGATCGGGTGGCGGGATGATTAGGGCTTGTGCCTCAAGCCACGCAAACGCCTCTGATAATGCAGTTCCAATTCCCTCCCACTCAGACCTTGGATACCCCTTTATTCCCCGCGAGGAATCACCGTCGGTCATCGCTTCATTGATTAGGTTCCCAGGATGAAAGAATTGACCGCGACGAAGGGCGTCGGGCTCTCGATTTCGCAACAGCCTAAGCAGGAGTCCCCCAAGTTCTTCGGGTTCAAGTGCGAGAACAGCGGCAGGGTCTGGAATCACGTCATATAGTTCTCTCATAATCATCCACGTATCGCACATTACTGCGCGAGGCTAAATAATTTCCATCTGCGCCGCCCTTGCTTGAAGCGATTGACGCGTCTTCCTTCAACCGATCGGCGTCATTTCCTCACCGCGGGGGCACGCGGCTGACCGTCAGTCCGACCGCAATCATTGCCAGGCCCCGGTCCTTCCCCCGGTATCCGGCTTGGCGGCCCATCCCGCGTTCCCGGCAGACATGAGAGAACCCGCGGCCGGCGGCCTGGGCGGCGACCCAGGCCTGGACGGCGCGGGCAACCTAAGGCTGGCGCGGCACGACGGAACGCGCCGGCCAGCGCAGCGCGGCCTGTAGCTGGTCAATCCGCGCGGCCGACATCATCCGGTAGTGCAGCCGATCGCGCTCCCGTTCTTCTTCCCGCTCATCGTCCAGGTCCGCCCGTTCCGGCGGACCGCCGAAGGCCTCGATATGCTCGGTCAGGGACAGGGGCGCGTCGTGCAGGCGCGATCCGACAAAGCCCTGCGGCCCGGCCCTGCCTCCCGCGTGGTGCAGCCATCGGGCGGCTTCGATCAATTCGGCCTCAACGGTTTCCGGCTTCCAGCCGCAGCCCGGCGTCTGGACAGGCAGCGCCGAACCGGGCGTGCGGCGGGGCGGTGGCGATGCGTCGAACATCACGCGCCGCCTTCGCACAGGATCGCGGGGCCGCCGGTGCGTAGCGCCAGCCCGGTCCGTTCCCCCCGTTCGGCCAGGGCCGCCAGGAATGCGGACGCCACGTCCGCGGCCTGGCCCGCGTCGTCGGCCGCATCGCCGACGCGATCGGCAAACCCGACGACCTCGGCCGCCACGTCCGCCGCGAATTCTTCGACATACGCCAGGGCGTCATCGATCGGGACCAGCTTCTGTTCCTGGTGCGCGACCCGAAGATTGATTTCCCGCGTCCGCGCCTCAGTGGAACACGTCGTCGCCGACCGTTTCGCCGCCGCGGCTTCCTGGTCCCGATAGTAGGCTTCCAGCCCCGCGAACACGTCGCGAAGATCGTAACGGCCGCGCGCATCCGGCGTCCAATAGCCTTCGCGCTTCAGCTTCCCGAACCAGCGGTCGGACCGACCCAACACCGCGACCGCTTGCGCCCGCGTGATTGACCATGCCTTGGACATTGCGCCCTCCATCAAGCCCCAACTGACAGCGCCATTTCAGGGCCATCTGTGCAAATTTGCAAGGATATCGAAAGGAACGGCAGCAGATTTTCAAAAATGCACAAAACACGCGAGTTTCGCGGTCGCGCCCCGCGCGCGGTTCCGGGAAGTTCATACGGTCCCTTAAGGGGGGGGGGTGCGGCCCCTCTGTGCCGTCCTGTGGCCGCGACAGTGGGCGCCGTGGTGGGGGACGGCGGGCCAGACAGTCGCGGCTGTGGGGCCTGTCTGTGGGGCGCTGCGGGCGGGGTATCTGGCCGGGCCTGGCGGGTGATGTGCCAGGGGATGCCGGCGGGGTGCGGGGGTGTTCGTGTCGCCTGGTCCCCGCGCGCTGCCTCGATCGCCAGGGCGATCGGCAGCGCCAGGGCTGCGGACCTGGCCGCGTTCGCGCCGATCGTCGCCGGGGACCGGGGACAGATTTCTGGCGAATGGATCGGGCTTCGGGGCGCGTCGGTTTCTGGAAAGGAAGGGCCGGGCGATCGGCCCGGCCGCGCATGACCCGGGCCGGGGCGGAAGCGACCACGGACCCCACCTTGAAAACGATCCCTGACCTGGCAAACTCGGACCAAGGTTTTCCAGGACGGACCATATGAGGAATTGGGGAGTGATCGGGGCGCTGGCCCTGGCGGCGGTGATCGGCGCCGCGCTGACCCTGGAACGATCGGGCGGCCTCGTAGTCTTCCAGCCGCGGGACCCTCCCACCTTGGCGGCCATCGGCGGTGCCGAAGCCTACTCCGGGGGCCAGATACGGTTCGGCGACATGACGTTTCGGGTTGTGGGCGTGACCTGTCCCGATCCTTCGACCGAGGCCGGGCGGGACGCAAAGGCACTGGCGAACACGTTTCTGAAGATCACCGGGCGCATGACCTGCACGTCAACGAACGGGTTCGGGGACTGCACCGCGGAAACGGTCGACGGCAAGCGAAAGCTGTCCGAGGTGCTTCGCGCGTCCGGGCATTGCAGCTAGCGGGGATTGGCGGCCCAGGGGGCGGGCAGATGCCCTGCCCCCCTGGGTGCCTACCTGGAACGCCGGGGCGCCTCAGGTCCGCGCCACGCCTGAGGCCATCGGGCCGCGCGGGGTCGGGGTTTGCCCACTCGCCGACTGACGGGGCCGCTTCGCAAGCTGACGAGCGCGGGCGCGACCTGCCCTGCTGGCGCGGCAAGAAAACGCGCCAGAACCTTTCATCCGACGAACCGACCCGCCGTCAGCGGCGACAGGGCGGCGGGGAATGGCGCGCGGCCGGGGATGCCTGGCTGGCGATCGTCATCATCGCCGAAAACCTCGGGCGTGGCCGTGTGCCGGCGCAGGTCGCGGCATACGGCTTCCAGCATCGCCGCGCCCGCAAGGTCGCATCCGCGGGCCAGGGCCGCCTGTGCCAGGCCGACCTTGGCGGCCACGGCTTCGCGGGTCGTCGCCGGTGTTTGCGCAGCGGCATCGAAGCTGGTCCAGGCGCGTGCGTCGGCCGCCTCGGCGCCCAGGTCGTCGTCGGCCGCCGACAAGGTCTGCGAAGCCCGCAAGGCAGCGCCAAAGGCGGCCGCGTGTTCCTTGATAGTGGGCCGGAATTGTGTCTGGTCAGCCATTGGCGCGACCCTCCCGGTTGATCCGCGCGATCACGTCAGCCCACGGGCTGTCGGCATCGGGCACGGGCCCGTCGTCGAAGGTGGCAAGCGACGCTTCGCGTTCCGCGATCGTCGGCACGCGCGCGGCCGGCTGTTCCGCGGGCAGCGTCGCCAGCAGCTTGCGCGCGGCCTCGGCGTCAAGGCCGGGGTGCGTCGCCAGCGCGAGTGCCTGGGACGGGCGGCCTTGCGCCTCGGGCGCAGTCAGGATCGCCTTGCAACGGGCGCGTTCGCGTTCGGCGCCCTCCTTCCGGCCCTGCTCGAAACCAGCGGCCCGGCCGTTCCGACGCGCCTCGGACGGCGTTTCGATGGCGCTGGTGCGCTGGGGCGCCGGGTGTTGGAAAATCTGCATGGGGATGCTCCTTCGTGTGTTCGCGTTGATCGATCGGCTTTGTGCCGCGCGCCCGTCGGAACGGGCGCGCGTGTCGTCAGCGTCCCAGGGCCGTGTCGTCGGCCAGAAGGGCGCGCGGATCGGCGTCTTCCCGGCGCAAGATCGCCAGCCCGGCGTCTTCGCAGTCCCGCACAAGCGCTTCCTCGGCCAGTTCGCAGTCGAAGATTTCGCCGTCCAGGCGCGCCAGTTCGCGTTGCCGTTCATCCAGGGGCAGGCCGGGGTCGTCGCCGTAGCGTTCGGCCAGCGCCGCTTTCAGAACGTCGGCCACGCGGTCCGCATTGGCCGACAGAAGCAGCCCGACGATCCGATCCGTGCGCATGTCGGGCAGGGTCGGCCGTCCGCCAGCGGGATTGCGCAGAGGCGCAAGGTAGAGGTCAGCCGTCGCTTCGGCCGCCATGCGGGCCAGGCCGGCATCGACGGCCGCCTGGGCTTCTGCCAGAGGCACCGGACGGGATGCGATCCCGTCGCGCTGGTCCAGCTTTCGCACGCGAAGCTGGCGCAATTCCTCGATCGCTTGGCGGGCCTCCTGGGCGGCCGATGCGGCGGATTTGGGGTTCGTTTTGCGGTTCATGACCGGCCCCCCGCTGGCGCCCAGGTGGCGCCACCCTCGTCGTCCAGGACAGGCACGGGCAGGCCATGATCGCGGGCATGGCGCAGGGCGTTTTCGTGCGTCCTGGCGGCCGTGCGCCATTCGTCGGCGGCGCGGTCGTGCCGTGCCGTCAAGGAGGCGATTTCGGCGGTCAGGTCGGCGATTTCCTGTTCGGCCTTGGTGGCGGCTTCTTCGGTCGCGGCCTCGCCGGTGCCCTGCCAGGAGGCGCGCAGTTCGCGCAGGCGGGCATCGGCGCGGCTGCGGCGCTGGCGAAGGGTTTCGATCTGGTCCCAAAGGGCCCGCGACACCCCGTGTCGGGCGTCCTTGACCTGGGCCAGATGGGCCAGGCGGTTTCGGCTGTCGTATTGCATGGGCTAACTCCTTTCGGGACCAGGTTCGCCCTTCGCATTGGGCAGTTCCACGGGGTGAAACTGACCAACTCGGGCGATGATCTTGCGGGCGGTCTCGGCCGCGATCGGCGCATGGCCGTCCCGCATCAGGTCGTAGAACGTCGCTGCCGGCTGCGCCGTGGGCGGGTCATCGGCCAGCCGGTCGCGCGGCCAGCCCGAGGCGGCGTAGCGACGCCATGCCGTCGCCAGCGCGGCGCCTGCCGCCCTGGGCGACAGTTCGGGCCAATGATGGGCCGCAAGGTCGCGCAACTTGGCGTCCCGCAGTTCGATCCGCAACCGACGCCTGGCGCCCGTGCGCCCCGGGCCGGTAAGGCCCAGGGCGTCGGCCAGGCTTTCGCCGGTGTCCGCCCGCAGGTGTGCCAGGATCGTCCGGCCGACCCGGCGGGCCGCCGGGTCGGTGTCCGTGACCAGCCGTTCGCCCGCGCGCCAGAGGTCCAGGGCCGGACCCAAGTCCGTCAGGGATGCAAGAGGCGCGCCGCTGGCCTCGGCCTGGCGCCGATCGGCCGCAGCCTCCACCAGGCGCGGTGCCTCGGCCACCGGGCCCCGCCGTGCCGCGTTGGCGGGCGACGGGGCGGCGTCTGGCGCCGTCCCGTGCCGGCCGGGCTGGCCCTGGCGAAGGCCGACATGAAGCGATCGCGCGGCCATCAGAACAGATCCTCGTCAACCGGTTCTCCCCGGGCGATCCTGGCCTGGCGTTTCCGGTCGTCGGCTTCGACCTTCTCCCAGATGCGGATTTCGTCGGCCAGCTCGTCGCGCGCTTCGATCAGGCGATCGATCGATCGCACCGCAATCGCCAGGAACGTCCGCGTTTGGTCCAGTTCGGCCAGGATTTCCGGGACGTCCGGGAAGAACCGCGTTTCCCGTGTCAGCTTCAGCATCGCCCCGGCCAGGACGTATGGGCTGACGTGCTTCAGGCTGGCCTCAACCTTCAGGTGCCAGGTGAGGCCTTCCGTGATCTGCCCCCGTCGATCCGCGGAAACCGCGGATCGGGTGTCCAGCGCAGCCCCGACAATCGCGACGATCTGCGGAAAGGTTGCCCTTGCCGACAGCGCATCGACGATCTGTCCGCGCGCCTGGTGAAGTTCTGCCGCGGCTGGCAACGCGACAAGCGCGGCCCGCATCCCTTCCAGGTCGTCGGGCAGTCGCAGAGGTTGATCCAGCGTCACCGGCAGGATCGATCGGGCAACGTCGCTGCCCACCAGTCGACGGGCGGCGATGTAGGGCGCCGTGGCGGGGTCCAGGATTTTGCCGATCCGTCCAACGCCAGCGGCGTCGGACGGGATAACGGCGGCGCCTTGCGCGGCGGGGGTGATGTGCCTTGCCATGGTCACAGCCCCCAGCCCCCCGAGGCCTCGGCCTCGGCGCCGGCGTGGGCCGCGATCAGGGCCGCGGCGGCGTCCATCCCACTCGGCGCGCCACGTCGCCCGCCGGTGAACGGCACGACGTTGGCCGCCGGCGCCGGATCGTCGGCCCAACACTCGCCGCGCAGCCAGGTCGCCGGGTGCTTCGTGAACCGCGGGTCCTGGCCATCGCGTTCCGCCGCGTAGCGCATCGCACCCCGGATGATTTCGCCCTGATCGGCCTTTCGGATCGCCTTCGACCACGCCCGCCGGGCCGCGCCCTTCGCCACCCGGCGCGGGTAGTGCTGCCAGAACGCTTCGAAGCCGTCCGCGTCGGCGCCCGCCGCGTCTGGCGGCGGGGCGCCGGCGTCCCCATCGTCGCCCCGATCGCCGTCGCCCGACGACGGGTCGCGCCCTTCGTCCGTCGCAAGTCCTGCCGGTTCATCCGACGCCGGTGGTTCGTCCGACGCGCGACGATCTTCTGCGAAAAGATCGCCTGGGGGATTATAGGGGGTATCTACCTCAGACGGTTCTTTCAAACGGTTCAGTTCAGACGGTTCAGTGTCACTGGGGGGACACTTAACAGTGTCACTGGGGGGACACTTATGCGCACCCACGGGGCACTTATTCGCTTCCTCGGAACCCGGAAAAGTGTCACCAGAGGGGCACTTTTCATTGCCCTGGGAGGCCGGAAAAGTGTCACTGGGGGGGCACTTTTTTTCGACGGCACCGGGCTTGATGACCATCCGATAACGGCTGGTCACGCGGAACCCCTGCCCCGCCGAAACGTCCAGGTGCCCCCGCTCTGCCAGGGCGGCGATCGCCTTTCGAACCCCGCTCTTGGACAGGCCGGCCATTTCCGCGATTCGGTCCTGGCCGGGCCAGGCGATCCCGGTTTCGCGGTTTACATGGTCCGCGATCACGAAGGCGACGTGAAGCGCGGACCGCGGCAGATCGTGATCGCCCACGATCTGCCGTTGCCAGTCGAACAGGCGGCGGGTGTGCTGGTCACTCATGCCCGGCCCTCCCGCACGATCTGGACGGGCCGACGCAGGGTCGGACGGTAGGTCGACCAGTTCCCGCGGCCGATGCCGCGGCGAAACTCGATCAGCCCCGCCGCGGTCCATTCGGTCAGGATCGTCCGCACCAGCCGCTTGTCGACGCCGCTGGCGGCCGCCAGGTCGGAAACCCGCATCGCCGCCCGAAGGGTCCGGGGGTGTGCCTCTGCCAGGATCGCCTGGGCAATGGCGTGGCGCTTTTCCCGGCGCCGGTCGCTGCCCAGACAGGCACGCTGGGCCCATTCATCGGCGAATTGCCGAAAGGTGATCGGACGCGGCGAAACCGGGACATTTCCCGTGTTGCGGACTTCCCCGGTGCGGTAGGGATTTTGCGTTCCGCGGTTTTCTGAGCTTCCGTTGGATTTCTGGGGCCGTCCACCTTTGCCGGGGTGGGCGGCCCTTCCCGTTTCTGGTGGTGGGCCATCCTCGACAGCGTGAACAGACGCGGAACAGTGTGTGCCAGATTTGTGCCACATCGCGGCACACGTTCCCGCATCGTTCTGCAAATCGTCGCACGAACCAGCAGGGCAAGCATCGTTCCCTATTGCGTTTTTCTTGGGGTTTGCGTAGGGGCGTCCGTGGGACACCCCTCCCCAACGAGGGGCGCATATCTGGAAGGATACCATGTCTGGTATGACGATCCCGGCCACGCGGCCGGCAAATCCGCGTTTTTCCTCTGGCCCCTGCGCCAAACCCCCCACATTCGCGCTTGATGCGCTGTCCGATGCGCCGCTGGGCCGGTCGCACCGTGCCGGCGTCGGCAAGGCCAGGCTGAAGGCCGCCATCGAAACCACCCGCGACATCCTCGGCATCCCCCGCCGGCTATCGCATCGGCATCGTGCCGGCGTCCGACACCGGCGCCTTCGAGATGGCCATGTGGAACCTTCTGGGCGAGCGCCCGGTGGAGATGGTCGCCTGGGAAAGCTTTGGCGCGGGCTGGGTCACCGACGCGGTCAAGCAACTGAAGCTCGACGCCACAGTGCACGAGGCCGCCTATGGCCAGATCGCCGACATGGCGGCGCTGAACTATGACAACGACGTCTGCTTTACCTGGAATGGCACGACGTCGGGCGTTCGTATGCCCGATGGCGACACGATCCCCGCCGACCGCGCAGGCCTGACGCTGTGCGACGCCACCAGCGCCGCATTTGCGATGGACCTGCCGTGGGACAAGCTCGATGCCACCACCTTCTCGTGGCAGAAGGTGCTGGGCGGCGAGGCGGCGCACGGTATGCTGATCCTCAGCCCCCGCGCCGTCGAGCGGCTGGAAAGCTACAAGCCCGCATGGCCCCTGCCCAAGATCTTCCGCCTGACCAAGGGCGGCAAGCTGATCGAGGGTATCTTCGTGGGCGAGACGATCAACACGCCTTCCATGCTCGCGGTCGAGGATTACCTGTTTGCGCTGGGCTGGGCGCAATCCGTGGGCGGCCTGCCGGGCCTGATCGCCCGCGCCGACGCCAACTTCGCCGTGATCGACCGCTTCGTGGCAAAGCGTGACTGGATCGACTTCCTCGCCGAGGATCCGGCCACGCGCTCGACCACCAGCGTCTGCCTGAAGTTCACCGATCCCCGCATCATCGACGGCGCCGCCTTTGCCAAGGCCGTGGCCAAGCGGCTGGAAACCGAAGGCGTCGCCTTCGACATCGGCGCCTATCGCGACGCCCCCCCCGGGTTGCGCATCTGGTGCGGCGGCACGGTCGAAGCCTCGGACCTCGACGCGCTTATGCCCTGGGCTCGACTGGGCCTTCGCGGCCGAGATCGCGGCACAGGCCGCCGCCGCCTAGGCATCGATCCCACACATGACGTTCCGGGGCGCGCCGACGGGCGCCCCCGGCCTTACCCATCCATGAGGAATGCCAAGATGGCCCCCAAGGTTCTCGTGTCCGACAAGCTGTCGGAAACCGCCGTCCAGATCTTCCGCGACCGCGGCATCGACGTGACGTTCGATCCCTCGATCGGCAAGGACAAGGACAAGCTGATGCAGGTCATCGGCGACTATGACGGTCTTGCCATCCGCTCTGCCACCAAGGTCACCGAAAAGGTGATCGCCGCCGCCACGAACCTGAAGGTCGTGGGCCGCGCCGGCATCGGGGTGGACAACGTCGATATCCCCGCCGCCTCGCGCAAGGGGATCATCGTGATGAACACGCCCTTCGGCAACTCGATCACCACCGCCGAACACGCCATCGCCATGATGATGGCCGTGGCGCGCCAGATCCCCGAGGCCAACGCCTCTACCCATGCGGGCAAATGGGAGAAGTCCCGCTTCATGGGCGTGGAACTGACGGCCAAGACCCTTGGCGTGATCGGCGCCGGCAACATCGGGTCCATCGTGATCGACCGTGCCCATGGCCTGCGGATGAAGGTCGTGGCCTACGATCCCTTCCTGTCAGAGGAACGCGCCGACAAGCTGGGCGTCACCAAGGTGGAGCTGGACGAGCTGCTGGCGCGGGCCGATTTCATCACGCTGCACGTGCCGCTGACCGACAAGACCCGCAACATCCTGTCGCGCGAGAACCTTGCAAGGGCCAAGAAGGGCGTGCGCATCGTCAACTGCGCCCGCGGCGGCCTGATTGACGAGGCCGCGCTTGCCGAAGCGCTGCAATCGGGCCATGTCGCCGGCGCCGCGCTCGACGTGTTCGAGGTCGAACCGGCCACGGAAAGCCCGCTTTTCAACATGCCCAACGTCGTGACCACGCCGCACCTTGGCGCATCCACCACCGAGGCGCAGGAAAACGTGGCCCTGCAAGTGGCAGAGCAGATGTCGGACTATCTGCTGACCGGCGCCGTCACCAACGCGCTGAACATGCCGTCGGTGACCGCCGAGGAAGCAAAGGTGATGGGCCCGTGGGTAAAGCTTGCCGGTCATCTCGGTGCCTTTGTCGGCCAGATGACGGACGAACCGATCGAAGCGGTGAACATCCTCTACAACGGCCACTGTGCCGAGATGAACACCGCCGCGCTGAACGCCGCGGCCATCGCAGGCGTGCTCAAGGCCGTGAACCCCGATGTCAACATGGTCTCTGCCCCGCTGATCGCCAAGGATCGCGGCGTCGACCTGACCACCACGACCCAGGGCAAGACCGGCGTGTTCGATGCCTACATCAAGCTGACCGTGGTAACGGGCACGCGCGAACGGTCCGTCGCCGGTACCGTCTTTTCGGACGGCAAGCCGCGTTTCATCCAGATCAAGGGCATCACCATCGATGCCGAGATCGGGCGCCACATGCTTTACACCACCAATGACGACGTGCCGGGCATCATCGGCGCACTGGGCCAGACGATGGGCGAGAACGGCGTGAACATCGCCAACTTCACCCTTGGCCGGTCGGATCGTGGCCGCGACGCCATCGCGCTGCTTTACGTGGACGACCCGATTCCCGACGCGGTCCTTGCCAAGCTCAATTCAACCGGGCTTTTCCGTCAGGTCCGCCCGCTGGAATTCGACGTGGGCTGATCGGCGCGGCCCGTGGCGCTCACTTGCCGCCGCGGGCCACGTCCTTGACGATGTCCCAGCGTGTTTCGCGTTTCTGGCGCGCCAGAACCCCGGCGGTGCCCAGTGCCACGATGCCCGCCAACAGCGACCACAGCCAGGCCAGCCCCTGACCATCGCCGTGAATGCGGTTTCGCGCGGGATCGTCCGTGACATAGCGCACCGTCACTGCGTCCCCTGCGGCAAGGCCCGCCACCGCATCGTCGGGCAGGCCCTGCGCGCCGGTCAGCGCGCGGCCCGCCACCTCGAACCCGTAGCGCACCTGTCCGTTGTCATCGATGGCTAGCACCCGGCCTGCGGTTTCGGCGCCCCGGTCGCGATAGGCGCGGGATTCGGTGGCAAAGGCCCATGCAAGCACAAGACAGATCACCCCGGCCACGGCCAGCCCTATGGTGCCCTTGTGCGCCGCACCGGCCCGCCTCCACCGTCCTACAAGGCCACTCATCAACCGCACCCCTCTTGTTGCCACTGCCATTTAGCGTTGTAAGCTGACACGCCAGTGGCAAAATAACAGGATCGGCGCCGGATCATAAGGGACACGCCATGACCCAGCGGGTCTATGCCATCGGTGACGTTCACGGCCAGCGCGATTGGCTGGTGGCCGGGCACGCCCGGATCATACAGGACCGGGCGATAACCGGTGACGACTGGGCGCCCGTCGTGCATCTCGGCGACCTGTGCGACCGCGGCCCCGACAGCCGCGGCGTGATCGACTTCCTGCTGAACGGCATAACTGGCGGAATGCCATGGGTTGCGCTGCGCGGCAATCACGACTGGATGATGCTCAACTTCGTGCAAAGCGATCCCAACGACCGCTGGGTGGAGTCATGGCTATGGCCCAATATCGGCGGCTGGCGGACGCTTCAGTCCTACGGCGTGACAGACCCCGCCCCGGACATCGCCGACACCCAGCGCGCCGCCCGCGCCGCCTTTCCCGCGCGCCACATCGACTTTCTCGAAACCCAGCCGCTCTGGATCGAGACCGAAGACCTGATCTTCGTGCACGCCGGCATTCGCCACGGCGTCCCCATGCCCGATCAGGACCCGACAGACCTGACGTGGATTCGCGACGATTTCCTGAACGACACCCGCGATCACGGCAAACTGGTGGTCCACGGCCATACCCCCGTCGATTACCCCGAGCATCACGGCAACCGGGTCAACCTTGACACCGGGGCGGGCTTTGGCCTGCCGCTGACCGTGGCCGTGTTCGAAGGCCACGACGTCTGGGTGCTGGGCGAAAACGGGCGTACCCCGCTCTATCCCCTGACCTAGGCGCCGCCCATCCCCTGCCGCGCCAGCGCCAGCGCATCCGACAGGACCGCCCGGTCACCCACGTGATTGGCAAGGATCATCACCAATTGCGCGTTCAGCGCGTGGCTTTCCGCCTCGGTCAGGCCCTTGTGGGTGGCCAGAAGCTCGGCATAGAACCCGTCCGGATCGGGCAGGTTCGGGGCGGTGACAAGCGCGCTCATGCGGTCCTCCAGACATGGGCGATGGCCGCCGTCACGGCTTGTGCGTCGGCCTCGGCCCAGCGGGCGGCAACCACCTGATCGGGCCGGATCAGGTAGACCGCCTGCGCCGCATCGCCAAGATAGCGGGCGCGCACGTGATCGTTCACCGCGATCGTCACGGGCTCGGCCCCCGCCACATCCGGTGGCGTGCACCCGACACCCAGCACCACCATCCGCCCGCCCAGCGCGGACATCAGCCACCCGTTGCCCTGGGGCGCGTCCGGCGCCACGGCACCGGGGCGTGCCACATCAGGCAGACCGTCGGCGTCCGGCGCATCCTTCAGCGGATAGACACAAGGCACCGAAAGCCGCCCGGAATTGACCCAGCCGCGCGCAAAGGGCGCCTTGGCCGCCAGTGCCAGCACCTGGTCGCGGAGCAGGCGTTCCACCCCATCGTCGGGCGTCATGAACCGCGTCGCACGGGTGGAATTCAGGATGTTCTCGTCGGCCGCGTACATGCGCTCTGCGTCATAATCCGCCAGCACCCCGGCGGGCGCCCGCCCGTCCAGCACCGCCGCCAGCCGCCAGCCCAGCGCGTCCACGTCCTGCAACCCGCCATTGCCGCCGCGCGCGCCGAAGGGCGACACGATATGCGCGCTGTCCCCGACAAAGATCACCCGGTCATGGACGAACCGCGCCATCCTGCGGCACTGGAAGGTGTAGATGCTCAGCCACTCGATCTCGAAATCGTCATGGCCCAGGAACTGCGCGATTCGCGGGCGCACGTTCTCGGGCTTTTTCTCTTCCTCGACATCGGCGTCCCAGCCCAGTTGCAGGTCGATCCGGAACGTGTCGTCGGCTTGCTTGTGCAACAGCGCGGTCTGCCCGGCATGGAACGTCGGTTCGAACCAGAACCGCCGTTCGGTCGGGAAATCGGCCTTGAACGACAGGTCGCAGATCAGGAACTTTTCCTCGAACAGCTCGCCCTCGAACTCCAGCCCCATCATCCCGCGCAGGGGCGACTTGGCGCCATCGCAGGCAATCAGGTACTCGGCCTCCAGCGCATAGGTCCCGTCCGGCGTCTCGATTTCCACCGTGGCATGGTCGTCCGTCTGCCGCAGGCCCGTAACCTTGTTCAGGAACCGCACATCCACCAGCGGGTTCGCCTGCGCGGCGGCGACAAGGTATTCCTCGACGTAATACTGTTGCAGGTTCACGAAGGCGGGCATCTTGTGCCCGTCTTCTGGCAGCAGGTCAAAGTTGAAGACCTCGGCATCGCGGTGGAAGGTGCGCCCGATCTTCCATGTCACGCCCTTGTCGCGGGCGCGCTCGCCCACGCCCAGCCGGTCCATGATTTCCAGCGAGCGCTTGGACCAGCAGATCGCGCGGCTGCCGACCGACACCACGTTGTTGTCGTCCAGCACCGTGCTCGGGACACCGTGGTTGGCCAGTTCGATCGCCATGGCCAGCCCGATGGGCCCAGCCCCCACGATCACCACCTTGTGGCGCGGCTCGGGCGCGGTCAGGCCCGGCGCGGCGACATAGGGAAAGGGACGATAGTCGTATGGCATGGCTTACCTCCCGCCCAGGAACGCGCCCGTCGCGATCATGACGACCAGCGCAAGTGTCAGAACACCAAGGTTGCGGCGGCGCAGCTTGTCCTCGGGCGCGCGCAGCCAGTGGCCGATTTCGGTCAGGAACGCCCCGGGCCCGGCAAAGGCGCGCCCCGTGCGCTCTTCCGCCCGGCCGCGCAGCAGGAACAGGGTGCTGAACATGGACGCCGCCCAGATCAGAAAGACGACGCCCATCAGCGCCAGCCGCGTGATCTCTGCCCCGGTCATCTCGCGTCTCCCTTCCAAAGCCGCCACCCCGACCATACCACCGACCCGCCAAGAAAACCGCCCGCGATCAGCCCAAGCTCAACAAGGGCCGGCCCGGTGGGCAATCCGCGATACGCCAGCGCCCCGCCTAGAAAGACCAGCGCGGCAAGGCTGAAAACCAGCCGAAACCAAAGCTCCTTGCGGTCGGGTCCGAAGCGGCTCATGCGAAGTACGCCTCCGCCGTGGGGTGCCTGTCGTAGTCCAGGTGGAACTCGTCCAGTTGCGGCGGCGCGATGCCCAGCGATTGAAGCTGGACATGCGCCTGCCCCCGGTGGTGAACCTGATGCTGGAACAGATGCAGCAAAAGCGCGTCCACCCGTTCCTCTGTCATCTGGCCGCCCGGGCGCTCGCACCGACGTTTTGCCGACATAGTGCCGACGTCTTGCCGACGGCAGAAATTCGCCAGCCGCAGGTCGGCCGCCGCCTGCGCGGTGGCCAGCGCGGCGGGGTCGGTTTCGTCGTCGCGATCATAGACCGCGCGGCCTTCGCCCCCCTCCTCCAGCGCGTCAATGTAATACAAATCGACCTCGTGGATGTGGTTCAGCGTGCGGCACAGGCTGGGGAAGAAACCGGGCACCGGCGCCGCGAATACGCCGGGCGGAAGGTCTGCCAAGGCGTTGAAAAACCGGGCATTTGCCCAGGCGTTGTTCAGCGCCATGCACAGGTAGGGATGCGCCGCCTCCCCGCTCATCCCTGAAGCGCGGCCCACATGTCCTTGTCCCGCTGCGCCGTCCAGATGCGCGGCGTGTCGATGCCCCGCGCCTCGTCATAGGCCCGCGCGACGTTGAAGGGCAGACAGTGCTCATAGATGGCATAGTCGCTGAACTTCGGATCGCACGCCGCCCGAACCGCGTCCCACGCTTCCTTCAGATCCCCGCCTTTCGCCGCGACCCGCGCCGCCGCGCGATAGGTCGTCTCGACGAAATCCCGTGTGTTTTCAAGGGCCGCATGCACCATCTCGGGGCCGACAAGGGCGTCACCCCGGCCCGGTGCGATCGCGGCGGGATCGAAGGCGGCGATGTTGTCGAGAGTTTCGCCCCAGTCGGCGAAATGCCCGTCCCCGCAGTAGCAGGCCGAGTGATATTCGACGATGTCCCCGGTAAACATCACGTCGGCGTCGGGCACATGCACCACGGCGTCGCCTGCGGTATGCGCGCGGCCCAGGTGCATGATGTCCACCCGCCGATTGCCGAGGTAGACCGTCATCGCGTCCGAGAAGGTCGTGGTCGGCCAGGTCAGGCCGGGAATCTCTTCATGCCCCTGGAAAAGCCGGGGAAAGCGGTCGAACTCGCTATCCCAGTCTTCCTGTCCGCGTTCCACCACCATGGCGCGCGCGGTGTCGGACATGATGATCTGCGGCGCGCCGTAGGCGGAGGCCCCCAGCACGCGGACGGCGTGATAGTGGGTCAGGACCAGATGGCTGATCGGCTTGTCGGTGACCGACCGGACACAGTCGATGACCTTGCGCGCCAGCCGCGGCGTGGCCTGCGCCTCGACGATCATCACGCTGTCGTCACCGATGATGACGCCCGAGTTCGGATCGCCCTCTGCGGTGAAGGCGTAAAGCCCCTCGCCGATCTCGGCAAAGGTGATCTTCTTCTCTTCCATGTCGCCGGCGCTGGCGAATGCCTTGCTCATCTGCCGTTCCTCCCTTGGGTTCGATGCCCCGACGGGCACCATCCCCTTGATTCAAAACAAAAGGCGTGCGGGCGCAGCCCGCTCCGCCAGATCAGGCCCAGCCGGGCTTGTCCACCGCGGGCAGGACAGTGCCCCCACACTGGCCGAAGCCGATGCGATACCCGTCACCGTCCGCGCCCCCGCGGAAGGTGATCGTGTCGCCATCCTCGATGAAGCTGCGCGTCTCGCCGGTGTCGAGCGTCATCGGCTCCTTGCCGCCCCAGCTTAGTTCCAGAAGACTGCCGCGATTGCCCTTCTCGGGCCCCGAGATCGTGCCGGACCCCAGCAGGTCGCCCACGTTCATCGGGCAGCCGCTGGTCGTGTGATGCGCCAGTTGCTGGGCCGAGGAATAGTACATCTCGCGGTAATTCGTCCGCGCGATGACGGTCCCGGCCTTGCCCTCGGGGGCCAGCGAAACCTCCAGCCCGATGTCGTAAAGCGTTGGCCCCGGTTCCCTGAGATAGGGCAGCAGCTCTTTCTCGCGCGGCGGCGTCTGGGTGCGGAAGGGCGCCAGCGCGGCGGCGGTCACGATCCACGGGCTTATCGTGGTGGCCGTGGCCTTGGACTGGAACGGCCCAAGCGGCTGGTATTCCCAGGCCTGGATGTCGCGCGCCGACCAGTCGTTCAGCATGACATAGCCAAAGATCATCGCGTCGGCCTCGGCGACCGAGACCATGCCCCGGGACGGCTGGCCGACGATCGCGCCCATCTCCAGCTCGAAGTCGAAGCGGCGGCTGGGCAGGAAGGCGGGCGCGTCGTGATCGGGGCTTTTCAGCTGGCCCCAGGGCCGGTGGAACGCGGTGCCCGACACCACGACGGACGACGCGCGCCCGTTATAGCCGATGGGAATGTGCAGCCAGTTCGGCGGCAGCGCGTTCTCGGCCCCGCGGAACATGGTGCCGACGTTTGTGGCGTGGTGGCGGCCCGCGTAGAAATCGGTGAACTCGCTGACGCCGAAGGGCATGTGCATCTCTGCATCCGCCATCGGCACCAGGTGCGGCTCCACCGCGGCGCGGTCGGGCGAACCCTCTGCCAGCAACTCGGCCAGCCGGGCACGGAAGGCGGCCCATGCCTCCGGCCCAAGCTCCATGAACTCGTTCCAGGCGGCCACGTCGAAGACCGCGGTGTCGGGATCGGGGGCGATCAGCCCCTCGGCCTCAAGCGTCGTGACATCGAGGATCATGTCCCCGATCGCGACGCCGCAGCGCGCCGGGGCGTCCTTCCCGACCGAGAAGACGCCGTAAGGCAGGTTGTTCAACGGAAAATCCGTGGTGGCAGAATTCGCGCTCTCTACCCAGCTGCGCAATAGCGGCATGTCCCCTCCATCTGTCGGTCACGCAGGCCGGTCCCGTCGGGACAACCTGCGGCTTGTGTGCCTGTTCGGTCTACTTCTTGCCCGGCGTGCCGTCGAACTTCTTTTCCAGGCTGTCCCAGCAATCGATGTAATCGTCCTGCAACGGCGCCTCTTTCGCGGCGAAGGCCGTCAGGTGCTGCGGGAACCGGGTCTCGAACATGAAGGACATGGTGTTGTCCAGCTTGTGCGGCTGAAGGTCCGCGTTCGAGGCCTTCTCGAAGGCGTCCCGGTCCGGCCCGTGCGGCAGCATCATGTTGTGAAGCGACATGCCGCCCGGAACGAAGCCCTGCGGCTTGGCGTCGTACTGGCCATAGATGTTGCCCATCAGCTCGGACATGATGTTCTTGTGATACCAGGGCGGACGGAACGTATCCTCCATCACCATCCAGCGCTCGCGGAACAGGACGAAGTCGATGTTGGCGGTTCCCGGCACGCCCGAGGGCGCGGTCAGCACGGTAAAGATCGACGGATCCGGATGGTCGAACAGGATCGACCCGATGGGGCAGTAATTGCGCAGGTCGTATTTCACCGGGGCGTAGTTGCCGTGCCAGGCCACCACGTCGAGCGGGCTGTGCGGAATGGACGTTTCATGGAACTGCCCGCACCACTTGATGACCAGCGTGGACGGCACCTCGCGGTCCTCGAATGCCGCGACGGGCGACTTGAAATCGCGCCGGTTGGCCATGCAGTTTGCGCCGATGGGTCCCCGGCCCGGAAGCTCGAACTTCTGGCCGTAGTTCTCGCAGACAAAGCCGCGCGCGGGGCCCTCGATGACCTCGACCCGGTAGACGAGGCCGCGCGGGATGATCGCGATTTCCTTCGGCTCCAGATCGATGATGCCCAGCTCGGTCAGGAACCGCAGCCGGCCCTCCTGCGGCACGATCAGCAATTCGCTGTCGGCGGAATAGAAGTAGCTGTCGACCATCGACTCGGTGACAAGGTAGATATGGCTGGCCATGCCCACCTGTGTGTTGACGTCGCCCGCGGTGGTCATGGTGCGTATGCCCGTCAGCCAGGTCAGCGGCTGGTCGCCGTGCGGCACCGGATCCCAGCGGTACTGGCCCAGCGACACCACGTCGGGATCGATGTTGGGTGCCGATTTCCAGTAGGGCATGTCGATCTTGCGATACCGCCCCGAATGCTTGACCGACGGGCGGATGCGGTAGCACCAGGTGCGCTCGTTCTGGTGGCTGGGCGCAGTGAACGCCGTCCCCGACAGCTGCTCGCCGTAAAGGCCATAGTTGCAGCGCTGCGGGCTGTTCATGCCCTGCGGCAGCGCGCCGGGCAGCGCCTCGGTCTCGAAGTCGTTGCCGAAGCCGGGCATGTAGCCCTCTGTCGTGCCGGCCGTCGTCGCGGCGACGGTCATCTTGCGCGGGTCGGTCTCGACGTTCATGGATCAGCCCTCCCAGGTCCTGAAACCGGAAACGGGCGCCGTGGCACCCGCTCGTTTCCTGCCAGCTTATCGTTGCACTTGCAACGATGTCAAGTCCTCCACTTGACCCCGCCGCCCTTGCCGGTTTCATTGCAAGGGCAACGATCAGGGCGCCCGATGCCGCAGTTTCACCTCGACTCCTTCCTGCCCTACGAGCTTACCCAGCTTTCCGAACAGGTGAGCCGCGAGTTCTCGGCACTTTACCGGGAACGCTTCGGGATCAGCATTCCGGAATGGCGCGTCATGGCCAACCTCAGCCATGCAGGCACGCTGAGTGTGCGAGAGATCCACATGCGCGCCGGGATGGAAAAGTCGAAGGTCAGCCGCGCCGCCGCGCGGCTGGAAACCGCCGGGTACGTCGCCAAGACGACGGACCCAGTGGACAGGCGCCTCGTCGCCCTGTCGCTGACCGACGCCGGGCGCGGCCTGATCGAAGAGATCACGCCGCTGGCCCGGGCCTATGAAGCGCAGGTGCTGGACCGGCTTGGCGCGGGGGCCATGCCGTTCCGCGACGGCATCCGGCGCTTGCTGGACGGTTAGGCCGCTTCACGCTGGCGCGCGGCACCGCATTCGATAAACATGCCCGAAGAAACAGGAAGGACGCTCCATGACCGACATCGTCATTCTTTCCGGCGCGCGCACCGCCATCGGCACCTTCGGCGGCAGCCTTGCCGCGACGCCGCCCATTGCCCTTGGCGCCATCGCAGCAAAGGCAGCGCTGGACCGCGCCGGGGTCGAGGGCGCGCAGATCGGCCATGTGGCTTTCGGTCATGTCATCAACACCGAACCGCGCGACATGTACCTGTCGCGTGTGGCCGCGATGGAGGCCGGCATTCCCGACACGACCCCCGCGATGAACGTCAACCGCCTGTGCGGATCGGGCGCGCAGGCCATCGTCTCGGTCATCCAGTCGCTGATGCTGGGCGACGCCGACTTCGGCCTGGCAGGCGGGGCGGAATCCATGAGCCGCTCTCCCTACATCCTGCCGCAGGCGCGCTGGGGGCAGAAGATGGGCGACGCGGGCGCACAGGACATGATGCTGGGCGCGCTCAACTGCCCGTTCGGCACCGGGCACATGGGCGTGACGGCGGAAAACGTGGCCGCGGAACACGGTGTCAGCCGGGCCGACCAGGACGCCTTCGCGCTGGAAAGCCAGGCGCGCGCCGCCCGCGCCATCGCCGAGGGCCGGTTCCGCGACCAGATCGTCCCGGTAGAGGTCAAGGTAAAGCGCGACACTGTCGCCTTCGACACTGACGAACATCCCAAGGCCACCACGGCCGAGGCGCTGGCCGGACTGCGGACCGTGTTCCAGAAGGACGGAACGGTGACCGCCGGCAACGCCAGCGGGATCAACGACGGGGCCGCCGCGCTGGTGCTGGCGCGCGCCGGTGCGGCAGAGGCCGCCGGCCTTAAGCCCCGCGCCCGCATTCTCGGCTACGCCCATGCCGGGGTGCGGCCAGAGGTGATGGGCATCGGCCCCGTGCCCGCGGTGCAGAACCTGCTCGCCCGCACGGGCCTTGCCATCGGCGACTTCGACGTGATCGAATCGAACGAGGCCTTCGCGGCCCAGGCGCTGGCCGTGAACAAGGGCCTCGGCCTCGATCCCGCGCGGGTAAACCCCAACGGCGGCGCCATCGCGCTCGGCCACCCGGTGGGCGCCACCGGGGCGATCATCACCGTCAAGGCGCTCTACGAACTGGAGAGGACAGGCGGCTCGAAGGCGCTGGTGACCATGTGCATCGGCGGCGGACAAGGGATCGCCCTGGCCATCGAACGCACCTGACAGGACCGGGGCGCGCGCCCGCCCCTTCTTCTGTTCGCAAATACTCTCGCCGAAGGCACGCCGCGCAGCGGCGTTCGCGGCCCGCGTTCAGTCCAGCCTGACGGTCGAACGGGCGGCGCGGCCCTCTGCGTCGATCACCGAAAGCGTGACGAAGCCCGGCCCCGGCAAGTCGACCAGAGCCTGCCGGTCATGGCTGGCGGTCACCAGCGGCAAGCCATCGGCCAGCCATGTAAATGGCGGCTGGCCGTCACGCACCTTCAGCGCCAAGAGGTCGCCTCCGGTGTCGATCCGAGCACCGTCCGGCGGAAAGGCCACCTGTGGTGCATCGGCGTCCCGCGCGAAGACCGCGCCACGTGGACGGAACCGCTGAAGCGGCTGCGGCAGCCCGGCGGTGGGCAGGATCAGCGCGGCGGGCGGCGGCGGCGGCGGCGGGTCCAGCGATGGCTTGAGGTGCGCAAAGACCTCGAACAGAAGCGGCGCCGCAAGCTCTCCGCCAAAGGCGCCCGGCACCGGCGTTCCGTCGGGCCGTCCCAGCCAGACACCTGCCACGTGCCGCCCGTCGAACCCAAGCGCCCAGGCGTCGCGGTGGCCATAGCTGGTGCCTGTCTTGTAGGCCAGACCCGTGCGCGCCGCGCCCGGTGGCGGCGGCATCCCCGACAGGATGTTGCCCACCTGCCATGCTGCCTCTGGCGACAGAACACGCGCGCCGGTGGGGCCAGCCTGCCCCGGCAGCGGCGACAGGCGCACCGCCGCACCACCCCGCGCCAGCGTGGCATACAGGGCGGCCATATCCTCCAGCGTTACGCCGACGCCACCCAGAGCAACCGCCAGACCCGGCTGCCCGCCCGGCAACACGGCCCGAACGCCCGCGCGGCGCAGATGCGCCATCAGGCGCGCAGGCCCGAAGGCATCGGTCAGCATCACGACGGGCAGGTTCAGCGAAAGCTGCAACGCCTCGCGCAGGCGCACAGTGCCCCGGAACACCCCGTCAAAATTCTGCGGCGCATAGCCGCCGAAGGACGCAGGCTGATCCTCGATGAGCGTTTCGGGATGCGCCAGGCCCTGGTCAAAGGCAATACCGTACACCAAGGGCTTCAGGGTCGAACCCGGTGACCGCAGCGCGGTGGTCATATCCACGAAGCCGGCGCGGCCATCCGCCTCGTAGGCCGCCGATCCAACCTGCGCCAGAACCTCGCCGGTCTGGTGGTCGGCGAGGATCAGCGCCACGGACACCTGCGCGCCGGCCTGCCGCGCGGCGCGGGCGGCGAGCCGTTCCAGTCGCGCCTGCAAGGGTGCAGAGAGCGTCAGCTGATGCAGGGCGGTTCCGGGCGCCGCGGCCAGCACACGGTCGGTCAGGTGCGGCGCCAGAGCGGGGAACGGGCGCCGACGGGTCGGCACCGCATCGCGGCGCGCGGCGGCGGCGGCCTCGGCGCTCAGGACCCCGGCGCGCGTGGCGCGCTCAAGCACCCGGTCGCGGGCCGCCCGGGCCGCCGGTGTGTCACGATCGGGGCGGCGTGCTTCCGGCGCCTGCGGCAGTGCCACCAGAAGTGCGGCTTCAGCCGGGGTCAGGCGATGCGGCTCTTTGCCGAACCATGTCAGTGTGGCGGCGCGCAGCCCTTCGATGTTGCCGCCGAAGGGCGCAAGGTTAAGGTAGAGCCCAAGGATCTCGTCCTTGGTCAGTCGCCTTTCCAGCGCCATCGCCACACGCATCTGCCGCAACTTGCCGGACGCTGTGCCGGTCGGCCCTTCTTCCAGCAGGCGCGCCACCTGCATCGTCAGCGTCGATCCGCCGGAAACGATCCGCCCATTGGCCGCCGCCTGCACCGCCGCCCGCATCAAGGCCAGCGGGTCGACACCCGCATGGCGGGGAAAGCGGCCATCCTCGTAGGCGATCAGCATTCGCAGATAGCCCGCATCCACCCCGTTCACCGATGTCGCAAGGCGCCAGCGCCCGTCCGCGACCGTGTAGGCCCGAAGAAGCTGGCCGTCGCGGTCGATGACCTCGACAGAGGTCTCGATGGCCAGCGGCGGCAAGTCCGTTGCCGCCACCCATCGGTCCGCAGCGTCGCGAAGAGCGGCACCCGCAAAGAGCGCCGCCCCCAGAACGATAAGCGCGACGCGCTTCATTCGACGATGGTCACCCGCCTGGCGTCCGTCCATGCGCGCAGGCCGGGGCGGTACATGTCCTCGACGCTGGCCGGCGGATGGTGGAACTCGCCCGGGCTGATTGCCCGGACGATATAGGCCAGGCGGAACGGCTCATCCGAGCGCCAGTCGACGGCGGCAAGGAAACGGTCCTGCCGGAATTCCGTGTGCTGCGCATCGGTGTAGAGATCGAGCCAGTCAAGCGCACGGATGTCACCGCCGCGCAAGAGGTTCGGGTTGTCGATCTCGAAGCCCGCCGGCAACGGATCGTCCACCATCAGGCGTGCCTCGCGCCGGCCCAGCGGCTGAACGGTCAGCACCGTCAGCAACCGCACTCCGGTCTCGACCAAAGAGGGATCGACAGGGTCACCTTCCAGCGTCAGGTAGCGGCGGGTGATTGCATAGCCGTCGCCGCCGCGCTCTGCCGGAGCCTCGGGCACGCCGAACCGCGTCAGGGTGATCGTGGCAGGCCGGTCGCCCTCGTTGCGGATCGCGAGCGGGGCGAAGGCCGTGTCATCCTCTGCCACGCGCACCAGCGGCCCTTCGGCCGGCGTACCGTTTATGGTCAGATCACCCGTCGTGCCATCACCAAGGACCGCGTGGGCCGCCAGCAGCATCCACACCTGTTCCTGAGTCGACAGGCGGCCGGCCTCGCCCGCCGGGGCGATGCTGGCGATCATCGCGTCGCGATCGACGGCGTCGGACCCTGCCTCGACCGCAAGCGTCAGAACGCCCGCACGGTCGCGCCGCCATGTGCCGTAGTCGGTCCGCCAGACCTGAGGTTCGTTGCCGGACAGTCCGCCGATCTGCCCCAACGCCTGGCGGAACATGCGATCCGCGCGCGTGGGATCGCCATAGGCCGCCAGCGCCGCGCCAATCTGCGCCGCGGCCAACGGCGTGGCAAAGCCCTGCCCCTTGACGTCGGCATAGTAGCGCAGGTCGCCGATGGCTGCCGCGCCCTCGCGCGCCAACACATACAGCGCATAGGCGACATCCTCGCCCCCGATGTCGAAGTCGGGGGCATAGTTCACGCGGTTGCGCAGATTATCCAACGCCATGCGGAAGGCGATGTCGGGCACTTCGAAACCCTGGGCGCGGGCACGCGACAGGAAATCCGAGACATAGGCATCAAGCCAGAAATCGCCCGAGTACGGCCCCCAGAGCCCGAACGCGCCGTTCGAGGCCTGGTTGGCCAGCACCCGCCCGATCGCCTGGTCGACGCGCTGGTTCAGGTCCGCTGCGGTCGACAGGCCCATGACCCGCGCCACGTCCGACAGGTAGAGAAGCGGCATCGCGCGGCTCGTTACCTGCTCGGTGCAGCCGTAGGGATAGCGGTCGAGCGCCTCCAGCAGGCCCGGCGCGTCAAGCCGCGCGATGGGCCCGGCGGCCAGCGTGGCCGACGCAGTACCCGGGCGATACCCGGCAAAGACATCCGAAGAGAAGGTGAAGGTATCGCCTGCCGCAAGTTCGAACCGGCTGGATTGGGCGATGACCGGGTCATTGACCTGCACCGGCAGGGACAGATCCTTGGTCAGAACCTTGCCGTCGGGTGTGGACAGGCGCGCGGTCAGTGTCTGCACGCCGGTCATGTCCGCCACAACGGGGATCGACAGCACTGCCTTGCCCTGATCCCCGAGGTTGACACCTGAAGGTACGTTCCGGGTGTCGAGCGTCAGGCCTTCGGCGGTCACGTCCAGACCCATGCGGCCCGAAGGACCGGTGGCGTGTACCAGTTCCAGCAGCAGGCGCGACGTATCTCCCGGCGCCATGAACCGGGGCAGACTGGCCGTCATCACAACCGGGTCGCGCACCAGCACCTCTGTCTCGGCCTGCCCCACGCCGGTATCAGACCAGACGACAGCCATCAGCCGCACCGTGCCGTTGAAACTTGGCAAGGGAAACTCTGTCCGGGCAAAGCCGTCGGCACCCACCTGGACGGGTCCAGAGAAGAAGGCGACCAGTTCTTCTGTCGGGGGCGGGGCATCCAGCCCGCGCTCCATCATGGCATCCCCGCCGGACCGCACCGCGCCCATCGCCCCGCTGGACCCGTCGATAAGCCGCCCATAGAGGTCGCGAAGCCCCATGCCCAGCTTTCGCTGGCCAAAGTAGTGGCCCGCGGGGTCCGGCGCGTCAAAGCCCGTCAGGTTCAGGATCCCAACGTCCACCGCGGCGATCGTGGCCCATGCGGTTTCACCCGGCAGGACACCGTCGACCTTCAGCGCCACGGGCAGCGGTCCGCGCGGGTCGGCTTCGGCGGCAACCTCGAAATCCGCAGTCAATCGGTGATCGCCCGGATCCACCGGCGCATAGGACAAGCCCAGGGACCGCGTGGGGTTTTGGCCCGCGTCGGTGTCCATCGGGCGAATGACTGTGGCGGTGACATAGGCGCCAGCGCCCCAGTCGTCGGTGACGGGCAGGTCGATCAGGTTCTCGCCCTCGGCCACCTCGACCGCGCGCATATCGACAAGGCGGTTCGACATCACGGTGATCAGCGCCTTGCCGGCATGTCTGGGGACGACGCGAAGCGTGGCGGTTTCTCCGGGCAGGTAGCTTTCGGCGTTCAGCGAAACCTCCAGAATGTCGGGCGTTGCGCCCGCGTCGGCCGCCCCCCACCACCCAGCATAGAAAGATCGGCTTGCCGCGACATACTCGCCGCCCAGACGCTCTACCCGGATCTCATAGCTGCCCCATTCGACCGGGGCGCTGACCGCCACGGGGTCGGCCCCCAGCGTTACATCACCAGTGGCGACGCGGGTGCGACGCGTGATCGGCTCCCACTCCCATCCGCCGTTCAGCTGGTACCATTGATACCGCGTTTCGACGCGGTTGATCGTCCAGCGCACGGGCATGGCCACCGATGCCCCCGCGGAGTTGACCGCGGCCAGCCGGAATGCGGCCTCGCCGCCTTCGGGCAGCACGCTGTCGAAATCCGCGCGGATGCCGATAACCGGGACCGGCGCGGCGACGGGCGCGGTCAGCCGGCGTTCGACCGGACGGCCGGACCCCTCGGAGACACGCACGACCATCTCGGCCTGCATGGGACGCAGGACTTGCCCCACATCGGGCAGCTCGACCGGGATCGTGGCAAGGCCGCTGCCGTCGGTGCGATAGTCCCACGGCAGGACATCGCCCGTGCGCACGCGGTCGCCGTCATGCTCGCCGAAGGTGTAGCCGGGCCAGCCCTCCAGCGTATCGACACTGCGCAGGAGCACCTCACCCTCGATGGGCAGGTCGCCGCCCGGCGCGCCGAAGAGATAGCGCGCCTCTACCGTCAGCGGCACCACGTCGCCCGGCGCGATCGGCGCATCCGGCACCGACAGGTCGAAATCGATCCGCTCGGGCAGGAAATCCTCGACCAGAACGGTGCTCGACGCGATGGCTGGTGCGTCCGGGTCGGCGTGAACGTCCAGCCGCCATGCCCCGCGAGGCACGGCACCATTCGTGCGGAAAGAAAAGACGTGTCCGCCAGCCTGCGAAGACTGGCTGATCTGACGGCTGTATTCCACGCCATCAGGCCGGGTCAGGACAGCGACGATCGGCAGGTCGGGAATGGCCGTCGCGGTGGCATCGCGGGTCAGCACGGTGGCATGAATGATCTCTCCGGCACGGTAGGCGCCCCGATCGGTCGTAAGGAACGCATCGACGGGGCCGGCGGGCTCGCGGCCCTCGACGCCGCGGTCCGAAAGGTCGAACTCGGGGTCGGTGAGAGACAGGAAGGTCAGATCGCCCGGCCCGTCCTGGGCCAGGATCATGGCCGGCGAGGCGCCGCCGGTGCCACGCATCAAGCCCGGCGCGAATCGGGCATATCCCATCGCATCGGTCCGCGCGGTTCCCAGGATGGCGTTGGCGCGGGAGATCAGCGTCACCTCAACTCCTTCGCGCGGATCGGCGCTGCCAAGTCCACGAAGGAACACGTGCAAACCGTCTGTTCCGGCCATGGTGGCAAGCCCCAGGTCGGACACCACGAACCACTGCGTCGCGGCGGGGCTGTCATAGGGATCTGCCCCGGGGATTGCGGCGCGCAAAGCATAGATTCCGGGCTCCAGCACGCCTGCGACCTCGTCCATCGGCAAACGCGTGGTCATGTCCTCGTTCAGGCGCAGGGCCACGTCGCCGCTGCCCTCCCAGACGGTGGTGGCCATGCTGTCGCCGAAATAGCCTTCTTCCCAGGCTGACAGGGGACGACCAAAGTATCCGTCCTGCACGGCGTTCAGGATCGCGCGGTCGCTCACACGACGCAGTGTCAGGTCCACCTTGTCGATGTTGACCGTGACAATGGGCAGCGCGATCTCGCCCGTGGCGGGCAAGACGTAGGAGCGGCCAGGAAACCGGACCTGCGGTGCGCGGTCGCCGACGTAGATGTTCAGCGCCACGCTTCTTGAAAGCACTTCGCCAGAGGCGGCAGGAAGGCCTTCGCGCAGGGTAAGCTGATAGCGAGTGCCGTGGTTCACACCCTCGACGCACAGGCGGCGCTGGTCGGCATCGACGGACAGGTTCGCGGCTGGAAGCTGCACGTAGGGTGCATAGTCCACCCCTGCCTGCACAAGGTCTTCCGAGAATTCGGCGCAGATACGCGGGATCGCGGCATCGCTGTCGACCTGGTGTGAGACCACGCGGAAACCGTGGCGCGCGACGGCCCGCTCCAGCATCGCAACGGTGTCGTCGCGCGGCGCAAGCGACTGGGCCAGCCGCAGCGCCGGGATCGACAGGCGTCCGCGGTCCAGTTCCTCAAGCGCGTCCGACATGACGATAAGGGCGTTTGCCCGCATGGGCCCGCTATCCGCCCTCAGGTACGCGTTCACCGACGCCTGAAGCGCACCGCGCCGATACGTCGCCTGCTCCGAGCGGTCGTCGCTGCGGATGCCCAAAGCAAGCCTTGCATACTCGGTCCAATGGTCCGGCGCATCCGTCAGCACCGTGGCGGCACCCGTAAAGCGGTAGGCTGCCAGCGGGTTGCCCTGGGCTCGTGCCTCGATCGCGGCCTGCAAAAGCTCTGCGGCCGTCCACTGGCCGGGAATATGCTGGTTGGTCAGTTCAAGCGCCTGCTCGCGGGCCTCTGCCAGATCGTGTTCGCCAAGAAACTCCAGCAACTCGGCCGCGCGCGTCTCCCCCCGCAGAACATCGGCCGGCAAGGCGGTCAGAACCCGGCCGGACAGCGCGCCCTCATAGGCGGTCTCCTCGCCGATCCCGGACTTGGTAAAGCAGGCGCTGGACCGCGTGTTGAAGGTGAACGCCAAGCAGCGGTCATCGGCCAGGCAGGCGGCCTCGCAGGCCCGCAGTGTCGTATCGAAAAGCGATTGCAGGTCGCCCCCGGGATAGTCCACGTCGCGCGTCAGGGCCAGGCGGCGGTCGGGCACCGCCGTATCGGCCAGAACGGAACCGGCCAAGACAGACAAGGCCAGGGAAACGGACAAAGCTAAGGCGGCGCGCATCTTCTTCTCCTGCAGACTGGCCCGGTCATGGTCGCACAGGGCGGCTTGGGGTGGCAACGATTCCCCTTACGCGGTTAAGGCGCTGTTCAATTCGCCATGCCACCCTGCCATCGGACGCGTGGTGGAGCATGGAATGACGGAACCCGATCTTCTGGCGCGCGAACGGCGGGCGCGGCTGGCGGCGGAACGGTTGCTTGAACTTAAACAGGCGGAACTACATGACGCCAACCGGCGGCTTGCCGCCCACGCCCGCGCGCTTAGCGACGAGATCGTGGAAACGCGCGAGGAAACAGAGACCCTGAAGGAGCGTACTTCGGACGCGCTTGTTCGGCTGGAAACCGCCAACGCCCAGACGATGATCGCCGAACGGCGGCTGTGGCAATCGGTGCAGACCATCCGCGACGGATTCGCCGTCTGGGACACGTCGGAGGTGATGATCGCCGCCAACGCCGCCTATCTCGAACCCTTCGACGGGATGGAGTGCGTGGGCCCGGGCATCAGCTATGCCGAGATGCTGCGCATCGTGGTTGCAGAAGGCATAGCCGATCTGGAAGGCACCCGCCCGGATGTCTGGATCGAGGCGATGCTTACCCGCTGGCGAAGCGACCAGATCGGCGACCGGGTGATCCGTCTGTGGTCCGGGCAATCGATCCAGTTGACAGACCGGCGCGCAGATGGTGGCGACACGGTGTCGCTCGCGCTCGATATCACGGACCGCGTCCGGTACGAGGCGGAACTGAAAGAGGCCCACCGCAAGGCAGAGGCCGCAAGCCGCGCAAAGTCCGCCTTTCTCGCGAACATGAGCCACGAGATCCGGACGCCCATGAATGGCGTGGTCGGCATGGCGGACCTGCTGGCAGACACCGCGCTGGACGACGAACAGCGCCTTTTCGTGGAAACCATCAAGACGTCGGGCGAGGCGCTTCTGACCCTTATCAACGACGTGCTGGACTATTCCAAGATAGAGGCCGAGAAGCTGACGCTTCACCCAGAGGCCTTTGATCTCGAACGCGCCATTCACGAAGTTATGCTGCTTATGCGTCCCTCTTTGCGGGATGGTGCGGTAACGCTCGCGGTGGACTATGACATCTTCATGCCAACCCGCTTTGTGGGCGATGCGGGCCGGGTGCGACAGATCCTGACCAACCTCGTGGGCAACGCTGTCAAGTTCACGCAGAAGGGTCACGTCCTGGTCCGTGTGGTGGGCTTTCCAGATATGGCGGGTGGCGGCCAGTGCATCCGCTTGTCTGTGGAAGATACCGGCGTCGGCATCCCGTCCGACAAGGTCGATCACGTCTTCGGAGAGTTCAATCAGGTCGAGGACGAGCGCAATCGCAGCTTTGAAGGCACCGGGCTGGGGCTTGCGATCACCAAGCGGCTGGTCGGGCTGATGAAGGGCGACATATGGGTAGAGTCCGAACCTGGTGTCGGCTCGTGCTTTGGCATATCGCTGACGCTGCCGGTGGACGAGGATGACAGCCCCCCGCTGGCGCAGATTCCCGGCGGGGTCGGGCGGATCCTGATCGCGGACGCGCAGGACACCAGCCGTCTGATCATGACACGGCAGGTAGAGACGCTGGGCCTGACAACTGTCGCCCTGCCGACGTTCGCCGCCTTGTCCAACGCAGCGCCGGCGCCCGGTGACGTCGTCGTCCTTGACGGGGGGCTTTCAAACGGTCCAGCCAGTGCCGTCCAGGGTCTGCGCGACGCCGGCTTTGCAGGGCCGATCCTGCTTTTGGCGAATGCGCCCCTGTCCGCCGGCACGGTCAATGGCGTTGATGCGGTTCTGGCCCGCCCCTGCCGGCGCCGCGAATTCCTTGCCGCGCTCGCCCAGGCGGCCCGGCACGCCGTGTCCGAACTGGCGGGCGAAATGGCAGGGCCAACGCACCCGCCGCCGCCGGACCGGTCTCCCCCGTCCGACGCGGCGGTCGGCCCGCGGCCGATGCGCATCCTGGCCGCCGAGGACAACCGCACGAACCGGCTGGTCTTTGCGAAGATCGTGAAGGCACTGGATGTCGACCTGACCTTCGCCGAGAACGGTCAGCAGGCGATCGACGCCTATGCCGCACTGCCGCCGGACCTGATCTTCATGGACATCTCGATGCCTCAGGTGGACGGGATCGAGGCCACGCGCCAGATCCGCGCACGGGCCGAGGCACAGGGCCTGCCGCGCCCGCGCATCGTGGCCATGACGGCTCATGCACTGGACGGCGATGCCGAGGCGCTTTTGGCAATGGGGCTGGACAGGGTGCTGACAAAGCCACTGAAAAAGGCCCGGATCCTGCAAGAAATCGGCGCTGCGTGCCCCCCCGCCTGCCGCCCGCCCCTGCCCGAGGCTGAAAGCACGGCCGCAGAATGACGGCGCGGGCGCCAATCCCAAGCTTTACGTCGAAGCGCCCTCATGCCACCCATGAGGCCATGCAGAATGAAAAGGGCTTTCGTCCCCGCGCCCTTGGGGAAATCGCTATCCGTTGTGCCGATCTCGACGCCATGACGACATTCTATACCGATGTCATCGGCCTGACTCCGCTTGCAGGAAACTACGCCCCGCACATCCGCTTTCTGCGTGTCGCAGAGGGCGTGGCCGGGCACACCACGGTCCTGGCCCTTTTCGCGGACGGCACAGAGTTCGCGGCCGGGCGGGGCGGATCACTACATCACCTCGCGCTGTCGCTTCCGCGCGCCGAACTAGACGCGGTGTGCGCCTGGTACGATCGAATCGGCCAACCCTACGACGTTCAGGATTTTCCATGGATCGGCTGGCGCGGCGTCTTCACCCGTGACCCAGAAGGCAACACGGTCGAGCTTGTGGCCTACGACGCCTCGCTCAAGACGTCCGACTGATCCGCGCCGCGCAGGAAGACCCAGCGGTCGCCCTCGCTTGTCCCCGGCTGGAACGCATAGCCGCCCAGGTCGAAATCCTTCAGCCCCTCGGGATCGGTCACGCGCCGCTCGACGATGAAGCGCGCCATGCTGCCGCGCGCCTTCTTGGCGAAGAAGCTGATGATCTTGGGCGTGCCGCCGCGATCCTCCATGAACACCGGCTCGATCACCCGCAGCTTCAGCGCCTTCGCGTCCACCGCGCCAAAATACTCCTGGCTGGCGCAGTTCACCAGCGTGTCGGACCCCACCGCCTGCGCCGCGTCGTTCAGCGCCCGGGCTGGTGCGTCGCGCCAGAAATCGTAAAGGTTCGTGCCCCGTCGCGTCTTCAGGCGGCTGCCCATTTCCAGCCGGTAGGGCTGGATCGCGTCCAGCGGCCGCAAGACCCCGTAAAGACCGGACAGGATGCGCAGGTGATCCTGCGCATAGTCCAGCGTTTCGGCATCCAGAGACCCCGCCTCCAGCCCCTGATAGGTGTCTCCGGCGAACGCCAGCACGGCGGGCTTGCTGTTGTCCGGCGTCGACTGCTCCTGAAACTGGCGAAACCGGTCACGGTTCAGCCGCGCAAGATCGTCGGACAGGTCCATCAGCGCCTTCAGCTGGGTCAGCGTCAGCTGCCGCGCATGGGACGCAAGCCGGTTGGCCTCTGCCTGGAAGGCGGGTTCGGTCGGGGCGATCCCCGGCACCGGGGACAGGTCCAGCCGCTTGGCGGGCGAAATCACGACGAGCATCGGCAGTCATTCCTTCCTTCTACTGTCGTCGAACCTAGCCAGCCGGGCGCCGGGGTCCAGTGCCTAGGCCCCATGCAGCACATCGAGGAACGCGGGCCCGAACCTCTCGGCCCGCCGTTCCCCAAGGATGGCGGTCAGCCCGCCCAGATCGCGCGGGCGCATGTCGGCCACCCGCGCCAACTGTGCGGCGGAACAACTGACGGGCTTGTCCATACCCTTGGGGCCGCGCGCAAGGTCAGCCTGAACACGAAGAAGTTGGTCGTAGATCTCTCCGGCGGCTTGTCCCGCCAGCTTGCGGCGGGCCGGGTGCAGCTCTGCCACCGCGCCCGCGATAACCAGCAGGAAGGCATCGCCGTAACGCTCCAGCTTCTTCGCGCCGACGCCGGACACCCGTGCCATCTGGTCAAGGTTTTCCGGCCGCCGTTCGGCCATCTCGATCAGCGTGCGGTCGGGAAAGATGACATAGGCGGGGACGCGCGCGGCCTCTGCCAGCGCGCGCCGCTTGGCCTTGAGCGCGGACAGAAGCGGCGCGTCTTCGTCCGACACCAGCGCCTTGACGGCGGGACGGCGGCGGGCGGCGGCGATGCTGTCGCGCCGCAACAGGATGCTGGCCTCGCCGCGCAGGATCGGTCGGGCGGCGTCGGTCATGCGCAGCGCGCCGTGGCGTTCGGGATCGGGCCGCAACAGGTCGTGCCCCATCATCTGCCGCAGCACGGCCTGCCAGCCCCGCCGATCGAACTCGCGCCCGACACCATAGGTCGGCAACTGGTCGTGCCCCCGCGCGGCCACCTTGTCTGTCATGGTGCCGGTTAGGATGTCGATAATGTGCCCGGCGCCGAACCATTCGCCCGTGCGAAGGATGGCGGACAGGGCCTTTTGCACCGCTTCAGAAGCGTCGAAACTGTCGGCGGGAGTATCGCACAGGTCGCAATGCCCGCAGGGCTCGGCGCGTTCGCCGAAATAGCCAAGCAGGGTCTGGCGGCGGCAAGTCAGCGACTCTGCCAGCCCCAGAAGCGCGTTCAGCCGCACATGATCGGCCGCCTTGCGTTCGGGTGGCGCCAGCCCTTCGTCGATCTGGCTGCGGCGAAGGCGGATGTCGTCGGGGCCGTAGAGCGTCAGTGTTTCGGCCGGAGCGCCATCACGCCCGGCGCGCCCGATCTCCTGGTAGTAGGCCTCGATGGACTTGGGTAGATCGGCATGGGCAACCCAGCGGATGTCGGGTTTGTCCACGCCCATCCCGAAGGCAACCGTTGCCACAACGATCAGCCCGTCCTCTGTCTGAAAGCGCCGCTCGACCTCGCGACGGGCCTCTGGCTCCATCCCGCCATGGTAGGCGCAGGCTGACAGGCCGACCTCGTTCAGCGCGCCGGCCAGTGACTCTGTCTTGGCGCGCGTGCCGCAATAGACGATGCCGGATTGTCCCTTGCGCGCCGTCGCAAAGTCGAGGATCTGGCGGCGGGGTCCGTCCTTTACAGCGAATGCAAGGTGGATGTTCGGCCGATCGAAGCCGCGCAGGAAAACATCCGGGGACCGTCCATCGAACAGCCGTGCGACGATCTCGTCGCGCGTTTCGGCATCCGCCGTGGCCGTGAAGGCGGCCAGCGGCACCCCCAGCGTGCGCCGCAGTTCGCCGATGCGCAGGTAATCGGGGCGGAAGTCATGGCCCCACTGGCTGACGCAATGCGCCTCGTCCACGGCAATGGCGGTGACGCCAACCCGACGCAACAGGTTCACGGCCCCGCCCGAAGCCAGCCGTTCGGGCGCCATGTAAAGCAGCTTCAGTTCGCCGGCGTCCAGTGCACGAAAAACGGCGTCAGTTTCCTCTTCGGTATTGCCAGACGTCAGCGCCCCAGCGGCCACGCCCGCCTCGTGCAGCGCGCGCACCTGATCACGCATCAATGCGATAAGCGGAGAAATGACGACCGTGACGCCTTCGCGGCACAGCGCCGGAAGCTGAAAGCAAAGCGATTTGCCACCGCCTGTCGGCATGATCGCCAGAACGTCGCGGCCGGCCGCGACGGCTTCTACGACCTCGGCCTGTCCCGGGCGGAAATTCTCGAAGCCAAAGACGCTGGAAAGCAGCGCGCGTGCACGGTCCATGGGCCTGCCGTCATTGTGGTTTACTGCTCGTCAGAGGTCAGTGTTCCACATGAGGATTCGGTGAACAAGGCCGCGAACGCGGCGCGGCGTCAGACGAAGGCGTAGGCGTTGTTTATCAGGACGATCCGAATGGCATACACGGCGATCAGCGCCACCAGTGGCGCCAGGTCCAGCCCACCCATGTCGGGCAGGAACCGCCGGATCGGGCCATAGATCGGCTCCAGCAGCTTGTTCAGCCCGTACCAGATCTGCGCGACGAACTGCTGGTGCAGATTCAGCACCTGGAAGCTGATGAGCCAGCTCATGATAATGTGGACGATCATGATGAACCAGACCACGTCGAGGATCAGAAGGAGGATCTGGATTATCGAGGTCATGTGCCTGTCCGGGTCTGGTTGCGTCAGGCCAAACACCTAAGCGCGGCTCCCCCCGCTGGCAAGCCAAAGGGTCACACGGCGGTTGCAACTGTTTGCGCATAACGCTTCTATCCGCGCAACCGCACCAGGGGCATGACCATGGACACCATTCCGCAAAGACGGCGCATCTGGGGCTGGATGATGTTCGACTGGGCAAGCCAGCCCTACAACACCTTGCTGCTGACCTTCATCTTCGGGCCGTTCTTCGCCGAAATGGTGATCGAGAACCTGACCGCCGCCGGGATGGACGCCAACGCCGCGCGGGCAGAGGCACAGGCCTATTGGGGCTACGGCCTGACCACGGCGGGGCTTCTGATCGCCGTGATTGCCCCCGTGCTGGGATCGATTGCGGATTCCACCGGGCGCAGGATGCCGTGGATCCGGGTGTTCTCGGTGCTTTACGTGGTGGGCGCGGCGGGGCTGTGGCTCATGGCGCCCGGCAGTTTCAGCATTGTCCTTGTCCTTTTCTTCTTCGGCCTGGGCCTGATCGGGATGGAGTTTGCGACGATCTTCACCAACGCCCTGTTGCCCTCGCTTGGCAGCAAGGCCGAGATCGGGCGCATCTCGGGCTCTGGCTGGGCGTGGGGTTATCTGGGCGGTGTGGTGGCGCTTGCCATCATGTTGCTGCTCTTCGCGGAGAACGACGCCGGCGTCACCTTCATCGGGATCGAGCCATTGCTTGGCCTTGATCCTGCCGCACGCGAAGGCACGCGCTTTGTCGGGCCATTCACGGCCGCATGGTTCGCCATCTTCATGATCCCCTTCTTTCTTTGGGTAAAGGAAACTCCGGGAACTTCCGCCAGCGGTGCCAGCATCGCGGCCGGTCTGTCCGATCTGTTGGTCACGATCCGCGGCCTGCCGCGGCGCGTGTCGCTGGCGGCCTACCTTGGCTCGTCCATGTTCTATCGTGACGCACTGAACGGGATGTACACCTTCGGCGGCATCTACGCGCTTGGCATCCTTGGGTGGAGCGTGGTGGACATCGGCGTCTTTGGGATCATGGCCGCGATCACCGGCGCGATTTTCGCCTATATCGGCGGGCGCGCCGACAGCGCCTTCGGCCCCAAGCCGGTGATCGTCGTGTCGATCCTGGTTCTGATCGGCGTGGCAATCACCATCGTCGCCATCTCCCGCGAGGCGGTGTTCGGCGTCGCGCTGGCGCCGGGTTCTTCGCTGCCTGACATTCTGTTCTATGTCTGCGGCGCCCTGATCGGGGCCGCGGGCGGTGCGTTGCAAGCGTCAAGCCGCACGATGATGGTGCGCCAGGCCGATCCCGCCCGCATGACAGAGGCCTTCGGTCTGTACGCTCTGGCGGGCAAGGCAACGTCCTTTCTTGCGCCCGCGCTGATTGCCATCACCACAGACCTGACGGGCAGCCAGCGTCTTGGCGTGACCCCGCTGATCGCCCTTTTTCTCGTCGGGCTGGTTCTGCTAGTGTGGGTGACACCAGACCGCGAGCACGAAGGAGCGTAGGATGCGCCGCATCGTTCCAACGGTCGCACTGGCCGCCCTGCTTGCGGCCTGCGGCGGCAGCACAGAACGCACCACGCCGCCAGAGCCGGTGGGCGTCAGCGTATCGACCGCCAATTTCGACATGACCGCGGTGGCAAAGACAGTATTCGGCGCCGAGAAGACCGGGCATCAAGGCCCCTCCGAAGTGTTCGGAAGCTATGCCAAGGGCTGCTATGCCGGGGCAGAGCAATTGCCCGAAACCGGCCCGACATGGCAGGCGATGCGCTTGTCGCGCAACCGCAACTGGGCGCACCCGGACACGGTTGACTACGTCAAGCGGCTTTCGCGAGAGGCCGCCAGGCAACCCGGATGGAACGGCCTTTATGTCGGTGACATGTCGCAACCGCGCGGTGGCCCGATGCTCACGGGCCATGCCTCGCACCAGTCGGGGCTGGACATCGATATCTGGATGCGTCCGGCGGACCGCCTGAACCTGACCGTGGCCGAACGCGAAAGCATCAGCTCTATTTCGATGCAGCGGACAGGCGGCGCCTATGTCAACGACAGCTGGACCCGCGCGCATCACGAGATCCTGAAGGCCGCCGCCAGCGATCCGGCGGTCGCCCGGATCTTCGTCTTTGCCGGCGCCAAGGTCCAGATGTGCAATGACGAAACAGGCGACAGGTCCTGGCTGCGCAAGATCCGCCCGTGGTGGGGCCATCATTATCATTTCCACGTGCGGCTGAACTGCCCGCGCGGGGACAGCGGTTGCGTGCCGCAGGATCCGCCGCCGCCGGGCGACGGTTGCGCCGATGCGGAGAAATGGGTGCAGAATATCCTGAACCCGCCGCCGCCACAGCCGCGCGATCCCAACGCGCCGCCACCCCAGCCACGGCGCGAACTGACGCTGGCCGATCTGCCCCGTCAATGCCTCGCGCTTCTGTCGCCGCGCTGATCGGCGCGGCCGCGCTGTGGCTTGCAGCTACCGGCGAGGCCCGCGCAAACGGGTCCGGACCGGTGGCCGAGTACCTGGGCAGCTACGGATGGCGCGTAGAGTCGCCGGGTTTCGGCGGGTTCTCGGGGCTGGAACTGTCCGAGGATGGCGGCAGGTATATCGCTGTCACGGACAAGGGCTGGATTGCCGAGGGCACCCTGCGCCGCACCCCCGGCGGAGAGGTTGCCGATGTGACGCTCGACAGGCTTGCGCGCCTGAAGGACACGGACGGCGGACCGGTTTCCCGCTATGACATCGACGCCGAGGGGCTTGCACTTCGGGACGACGGGCGGCTGTACGTGTCCTTTGAGTCCGTCCACCGCGTCTGGACCTACCGCGACCCCCGGTCCGAGGCCGCGTGGCTGCCACGTCACCCCGATTTCAGGGGCCTGCAGAACAACTCGTCGCTCGAAGCGCTGGCCATCGGGCCGGACGGCGCGCTTTATACGCTGCCCGAACGCTCTGGCGTGGTGACACGTCCGTTTCCCGTCTATCGTTATCGCGCGGGCGAATGGGACAAGCCCTTTTCCGTGCCCCGCTACGGCCCCTATCTTGTGGTTGGGGCGGATTTCGGGCCGGACGGCCGGTTTTATCTCCTGGAAAGACATCTGAGCGGTATCTTCGGCTTCCAGACCCGCGTGCGCAGTTTCCGCATTTCGGGCAACACGTTGGAAGATGAACACCTGGTACTTGAAACCGGTCCTGGGCGGCACGACAACCTGGAAGGCATCGCCGTCTGGCGCGACGCCGATGGGTCGATCCGGCTGACCATGCTTTCGGACGATAACCTCAACGGCTTTCAGCGGACGGAGTTCGTCGATTATCGGCTGACCCGGTGACTTGAATTGCCTGCGGCGGGCCGCTAGGACGCATCGTCCCCCACAGCGGGGGGCCAAGTCTCCGCAACCTTGTCAAAACGGACCAGATCATGACCCGTCTCCTGCCCGGCATCCTTGCCATGGCCGCCATCGTGGTGGCCTCGAACATCCTCGTGCAGTTCCTCTTCGGCCAATGGCTGACATGGGGCGCCTTCACCTATCCCCTCGCTTTCCTTGTCACGGACGTGATGAACCGGGTCTACGGCCCCTCCACCGCGCGCAGGGTGGTCTTCGCGGGCTTCGTCACCGGGGTCGTCTGTTCGGTCATCGGCACCCAGATCCAGGGAGAGTTCGGCCCGCTGGTCACGCTTCGCATCGCGATTGGGTCCGGAATTGCCTTTCTTTCCGCGCAGTTGCTGGACGTCGCCATCTTCGACCGCCTGCGCCACGGCAACTGGTGGCGGGCGCCGGTGGTGTCGACGGTGGTGGGGTCGTCGGTGGATACGGTTTTGTTTTTTTCGATCGCGTTTTCGGGGGCGCTGGTTTGGATCGAGCCGGGGAACGACGTGTCATGGGCCAATATTTCCCTGCCTTTTCTGGGGGTTGGCCCTGAATCTCCGCTTTGGGTGTCACTGGCGGCGGCGGATTGGGGTGTCAAACTTGCCCTTGCCTTGATCGCCTTGGTGCCGTTTCGCCTGATTGTGCGGCGGTTGACGGCACCTATTGCGTAAAAGGTTTTGACAAACACAAAATCTGTGCCAACCTCAGGGCAACAGCAACGTATTGAAAGGAGGTGGTCCAGTGTCGAGAGGGATATTGGAGAGGGGTGCCGGGACAGTCAGGGGAGGCATCGCCTAGGGGCAAACCCCGGGGCATAACCCACTGATTGGTCGCAGGTTTTCCTAACCGGGCCATCTCCATGGAACTCGGAAGGGCCGCCCTTGGGCGGCCCTTTTCGTGTCCGCCGGCCCCCCATGTCGGCACAACGTCGGCAAAACGTCGGCATCACGTCGGCGCGGGGTTTGCATCCGGACGGGATCAGGGCCAGTTTCGCGCCATGCTGCATGTCACCGACACCATCACCATCGCCGACTGGGAACTGACCGAACAGTTCATCCGCGCCTCGGGCCCGGGCGGGCAGAACGTGAACAAGGTCTCGACGGCGGTGGAACTGCGGTTCGAGGCCGCGCGGTCACCCAACCTGCCCGACCCGGTCAAGCGGCGGCTGCAACGGCTGGCGGGGCGGCGCTGGACCAAGGAGGGCGCGGTGGTTATCCAGGTGGACGACACCCGCAGCCAGGCCCGCAACCGCGAGATCGCCCGCGACCGGCTGGCAGAGCTGATCCGCCAGGCCACGGTGACCCCGAAACGCCGGGTGCCGACCAAGCCCACCAAGGGATCGATCCGCCGCCGGCTGGCGGCGAAGAAGGCGCGGGGAGAGGTGAAGGGGTTGCGGGGGAAGGTGGAGGGGGAATGACAAAGTCTTGAGCAGCTCCGACTAATTCCCAAGGTCCAGACAGCGAATGCACCATGAAACAAATATTGAAAACTTTATCGACTACGACTAACCTCTGCAATACTCCAGATAATTGAGGGCCAAAATGTCTTCGCATACCTTCCCAGGCATCCACCCTTCATTCAAAATGGATGAGTTTCCTCCCGCTGAACAGCGTGTATTGCAACGCCTGTCGAGGCTCTTCCACCTAACTAGCTATAGCAAGATACAAATTGGAAAAGGCAGCAAGTATCGCTACGCACTCATCAAACCTTCAACTGATATCTCCGGAATGGTGCACTCCGAAAGAGAAATTATCTTACTCTTTTCTGACTACCCCGAGTTCCAACCCCGCACTTTGGATGCATTCGACCGTATCATTGACGAAATCTCTGACAAATATCGCGTCGAGAAGGTTGTTCGAATCCTGGTCAGCGGCGACTCCCAATTATCCACAAAACTAAGGTCTCTATTCAAAACAACACCCGACTCTCCGGTTGTCGTTCCGTTTCATTACGATGAAGCCGGCAGCAAGCTTAGCGATCAATCTTTTTTCGATCGCTTCTCTGAATTCACATTTTCACGCGACCTATTCTCTATATCTTCCCCTCTGCGCAGAGACATATATTTTTATGGAAGGTCTAATTTAATTAATGAGATTATGGCTAAGATTGCGAGCGGAGAAAATTTTGGCCTCTTTGGACTTCGGCGAAGTGGAAAGACATCCATTGTAAATGGCGTATACCGAGCATCTGCAAACAGAAATATTAAGAGCATAGTAATTGATTGCCAGAATCCATCTGTGCACAAGAGAAGGTGGAACGATTTACTATATTATATCGCGAATCAGATAAGAGAACACTACGGAGTATCTGCTAACTTGCGAGGCCAAGACAAGTACACAGAAGTTGATGCCGCTGATTCCTTCTTTGGAGACATTCTCACGCTCAAAGGCAAAATGAAGGTTGAGAAGATTGCGCTTCTCTTTGATGAATTTGAAAGGATTGCGTTTGGAACGGCATCATCTTCTCATTGGAATGAGGATGAAGACTTCCTCAGCCTATGGCAAGCACTGAGGTATGGCTTCCAGTCTGAGAATTCGCCGTTCACTTACCTTCTTGTTGGGACAAATCCTAAAGCTATTGAGGAGTCCAAAATACGTGGTAGCGATAATCCGCTCTTTGGCAATATCGAGAAGAGATACATCCCAATGTTTGACCTAAAAACAGTGGAGGAGATGGTTTCTGACCTTGGCCGCGTTATGGGATTGAGCTTCTCTGAAGATGTTTTTGGAAGGCTTTACGAGGACTTTGGAGGGCATCCATTTCTTACAAGGCATGCCTGCAGCTATATATCTCTTGTCAGCAAGGATAGACCCCTCCAGATTGACAGGACAATTTATGATAAGGGAAAAGCTAATTTTTTGAAAGACTCGAACACCTATGTAGATTCCGTTGTCGAGCTTCTACGCGAACAGTACCCCCTTGAATTTGAGCTCCTAAAGTTGCTCGCAGAAGGAAAGTATGATGACTTCTCGTATTTTGCGCACTCAGACCCAAAGATGGTTCAGCATGTCATTGGCTACGGCATAGTGGAATCTGGAAAGGCGGCTCATTATTTTAGGGTGGGCGCAATAAAGCGGTACTTCGAGTCTCTAGAGAAGAGCCCAGCCGTCATGACCCAGGAGGCGCGGCGCGAAGAGATAGGGCGTCGAATGAATGATTTGGAAAGTGGGTTAAGAAGAACGATTCGCACTGTTTTTTTCGTCGCCTATCACCCAAATGAACGAAAGCAAAAGTTGCTTTCAAAGGTTTCAGATGAGCGACGTGGTAAATTTTCAAATTACTCATTTGAAGATCTCCTTTCCGATGAAACTTGCCCACTCTTCCTTAGCGAGCTATGCGAGGCAATTAGAGCGAATTGGGAGAAATTTGAAAACTTGCTTCAGATGAAGAAGCAGAAGTTCGAACATCTCAGCGAAGAATTGAATATTGCTCGAAGATTCCCTTCGCATGCCAAAGACATGAGCGAACATGATTTCGACAAAGCACGAGTGGCGCTTACTGAAGTTGAAAATTCCCTTGGAATCTAAACCACCACCTCCCTTGCCTCCTGCACCCCTACCCCGAACACGCGCTTGTAGCGTTCGATCTCCAGCCCCGGCCCCATCGCCTTCCGCGGATTGTCCGACAGCTTGACGGTCGGGCGGCCCTCTGCCGCCACGGCCTTGCACACCAGCGAGAACGGCGCCAGCGCGTCGCCCGGCACCAGCCCGCGGAAGTCGTTCGTCAGCAGCGTGCCCCAGCCGAAGGACACCTTCACCCGGCCGTGGAAGCGGGCGTAGAGATCCTCTATCTTCTCCACATCCAGCCCGTCCGAGAAGATCACCAGCTTTTCTCGCGGGTCCTCTCCGCGGTCCTGCCACCAGCGGATGGCGGTTTCGGCCCCGGTGGCGGGATCGCCCGAATCGATGCGGATGCCCGTCCATTTCGCCAGCCAGTCGGGGGCGCGGCGCAGGAAGCCTTCTGTCCCGTAGGTGTCGGGCAGGATGATGCGCAGGTTGCCCGAATGCTCCTCGTGCCAGTCGGCGAGCACCTTGTAGGGGGCCTGGGCCAGCGCGTCGTCGCTGTCGGCCAGCGCGGCGTAGACCATCGGCAGTTCATGGGCGTTGGTGCCGATGGCCTCGACCTCTCGGCGCATGGCGATGAGGCAGTTGGAGGTGCCGATGAACTTGGGGCCGAGGCCTTCGATCATCGCCTGCACGCACCAGTCCTGCCAGAGGAAGGAGTGGCGGCGGCGGGTGCCGAAATCGGCGATCTTCAGGTCGGGCAGCGCGCGCAGGCGTTCCACCTTTTCCCAGGCGCGGGTCATGGCGCGGGCATAAAGCACCTGAAGCTCGAACCGGCCCATGTTCTTGATGACCTCGCGGCCGCGCAGTTCCATCAGGACGGCAAGCGCGGGGATCTCCCACAGCATGACCTCTGGCCAGCTGCCCTCGAACGTCAGCTCGTACTGGCCGTCGCGCTTTTCGAGGTGGTAGGGCGGCAGGCGCAGGGCCTCGAACCATTCCATGAACTCGGGCGTGAACATCTGGCGCTGGCCGTAGAACATGTTGCCGCGCAGCCATGTGGATTCGCCGCGCGACAGCGACAGCGTGCGGATGTGGTCCAGCTGTTCGCGCAACTCGCCCTCGTCGATCAGCTCGGCAAGGCGTACGCCGCTGGTGCGGTTGATGAGGCTGAAGGTGACGCTGGTGCGCGGATGGTTGCGGTGGACCGACTGGCACATCAGGAGCTTGTAGAAATCGGTGTCGATCAGCGACCGCACGATCGGATCGATCTTCCACTTGTGATTGTAGACCCGCGTGGCGATGTCCACCATGATCCTGCCCTTCCGTTTGCGCTTCCGGGTTTAAAGCAGGCCCGGGCGGGCGTTGGCAAGCGCGCGTCAGGCCGCACTGGCCGGCGGGCGCGCGGCAGGGTAGGACGGGCCATGGACGGGACGGGACTTTTCCTCGTGGGGCTGCCAGGGCTGGAAGAGCCGCTGGAGGCAGAGGCGCGCACGGCAGGCCTCACCGGGCTGCGGCGCGTGCCGGGCGGCGTCGAGGCCGCGGGCGGCCTGGCCGAGGCGGCGCGCGCCAACATGACCCTGCGCACGGCGGTGCGGGTGCTCTGGCGGATCGCGGCCTTCCGGGCGATGCACCTGGCGCAGCTGGACAAGCGGGCGCGCAAGCTGCCCTGGGGCGACTGGCTGCGCGCGGACGTGCCCGTCCGGGTCGAGGCGGTGTGCCGTTCCTCGCGCATCTATCACCACAAGGCGGCGGCGCAGCGCGTGGCCGGCGCCATCGCCGCGGCGGGCATCCCCGTGACCGGCGACGCCACGCTGGTCGTCAAGGCCCGGATCGAGGATGACCTCTGCACCCTGTCGCTCGACACGACCGGAGAGCCGCTGCACCGGCGCGATCACAAGACCTTCGTCGGCAAGGCCCCCCTGCGGGAAACCATGGCGGCGGCCTTCCTGTGGCAGTTGGGCTTCGACGGATCGCAGATGGTCGTGGACCCGATGTGCGGCTCTGGCACGATCCCGATCGAGGCGGCAGAAATCGCGGCCGGTCTCTTGCCGGGGCGCTCTCGCGCCTTCGCCTTCGAAACCCTGCGCGGTGGCGCCGAGGCGCGCCCCGCCCCGCCGAAACGGCCAGCGCCCCCCGAAGGCCCTGCACGCTTTTTCGGCTTCGACCGCGACCAGGGGGCGATCCAGGGCGCGCGCGGCAATGCCGAAAGGGCCGGTCTCGGCGCGCTTTGCCGGTTCGAAAGACAGGCCATCAGCGATCTGGCCCGCCCCGACGGGCCGCCGGGGATCGTTCTGGTCAACCCGCCCTACGGCGCGCGGATCGGCGACCGCAAGCTGCTGTTCGGTCTCTATGGCGCGCTTGGCGCCACGCTGAAGGAGGGGTTCGGGGGCTGGCGCATCGGGGTAGTCACCAGCGACGGGGGGCTGGCAAAGGCCACCGGCCTGCCGCTGAGCCCCGGCGCCCCCGTGGCCCATGGCGGGCTGAAGGTGACGCTCTGGCAGGGAACGCTCTGACCGTCCGCGGCTTCTTCTGTTTCAAAATACTCCGGGGGGAGTCCCGCCCCCGGCGGGACGGGGGGCAGAGCCCCCCACCCACCTTTCGGCAAGCGCCCCCCGCAGGGCGGCGCAGCGCGCTCACCAGCCGAACTGCACCGTCACCCCTGTCTGGCGGCGGCCGGTCTGCACCACCTCGGTAGAGGTCGCCTCGCCGAACTGGAAGATGCCGTAGGCATTGCCCCGGCCCGTCTGGGTCAGGCTGGCGTCATGGCTGTCGCCCTCTTGGTGGATGACGCCAAGGTGGCCGCGCCCGCGCTGAGTCAGCGCCGCGGCGTTTGCGATACCCGACTGGGTGATGTGGCCGTTCGTCTCGATATCCTGCACGATGCCGTAGATCGCCAGACCAGCGCGCATCAGGCGCGCCTCTTCGGCGCTGGACGGGCTGAGGGTGATGCTGACGCTGCCCGCCATCGCAGGGGCGGCAAGCGTGGCGGCAAGGATCGCGGCGGTCAGGGTGCGTGTGAACATGGCTGGGTGTCCTTTCGGGTTAGAGATCGATGGGGCCGGCGTTCGGGCAGGTCAGGCGGCGGCCGTCCACTGTCAGTTCAAGCGTGGCGTCGATGTCACCCGACAGCGTGGCGCGGCCCAGGGTCTGGGTCTCTCCGTCCGCAAGCGAGAACGCACCGCCTTGCCGGATGACCGACCGGTTGCCGCCCGCGCGGCTCTCGATCGACAGGTCGAAATCGCCCGCCGCGGCCTGGGTCGCGGTCACCGAGGCGACCACGGTCGAAAGCGTGCCGGCGCGTTCGATGCTGATGGCGCAGGCCAGCGGGGCCTCTGTCTTGGGATTGTCGGCGGCAAGGCTGGTGCAGCCAAGGCCGGCCACGGCAAGCGCGGCGGCGGTCAAGGAAAGGGGGTGCGTGATGAAGCCGGGCATGGGGAACTCCTTTGTCAGGCTTGGTGGGGCAAGGGCGGCGGGGGAAGTCGCGCCCCCCGCCGGGCCCCGGTTCAGTCCTGGATCACGACGGCGACGTTGCCGTGTCCGATCTGCGTGGTGCTGGACGAGTTGCCGCTGCCGGTCTGGATGACGGCGACGGCGTTGCAGCCGCCGGTCTGCGTCGTCTCGGCGGTGTGGTGGCCGCCGAACTGCGCCACGCCGGCGATGTTGCAGGCGCCCGACTGGGTCATGGTGGCGGCGTTGTTGTGCCCGCTCTGCCCGACGACGGTGGTGTTGCGCCGCCCGTCCTGCGAGGTGATGGCGCTGTTGCCCCAGCCTTCCTGGTAGACGGTAAGCCGCTGGAACCGGCCGCTTTGCGCGGCGCCGATCTCGTGCCGGGCGCCGAACTGTTCGATGAAGACGTAAGAGCCATCGGCCATCACGGGCGTGGAGAGCGTCAGCAGAACGGCGAGCGGGGCGGCAAAGGTCTTGAAGGTCATCGGTCTGTCCTTTCCTGGGTGCGGGTCTGTCGCGTTTCGTGGTCTGTCGGCCCGCCCCGTATTGGTGGCGCGGTGCCGATGACCAACCCATCGCCGGGAACCGACCGGACAGGCAATATCGCCGCCGCGCTATGCGATGGCGGGGCGGGTGTTATCCAATAACGCTATGTTTTTATTTGGTTTCCGAGGTTTCCGCCGAGTCGCCCAGATGGCGGGTGCCGCGCGTCTCTGCCAGCGCGACCTGCCGCTGGCGTTCGCGAAAGCGGGCGCGGTCGGCGTCGGAGCAGGTATCGATGCAGTGCGCGCAGGACACGCCCTCTTCATAGGCGGGGTGGGCGAGGTCCGCGGGCGCCAGCGGGCGGCGGCAGGCATGGCACATGACGTGGGGGCCCTGCGTCAGCCCGTGGCCCACGCTGACGCGCCCGTCAAAGACAAAGCAGTCGCCCTGCCAGAGGCTGTCTTCGGCGGGCACCTCTTCGAGGTATTTCAGGATACCGCCGCGCAGGTGGTGCACGTCGTCCACGCCCTGCCCCACCAGCCAGCTGGTCGCCTTTTCGCAGCGGATGCCGCCGGTGCAGAACATGGCGATGCGCTTGCCCGCGAAGCGGTCGGCGTTGCGGGCCCACCAGTCGGGAAACGCGCCGAAGCTGGTGGTGCCGGGGTCGAGCGCGCCCTGAAAGCTGCCGATCGCGACCTCGTAGTCGTTGCGGGTGTCGATCACCACGACGTCGGGGGCGCGGATCAGGTCGTTCCAGTCGGCGGGATCGACATAGCGGCCCACGGCGGCGGCCGGATCGACATCGGGCTGGCCCATCGTGACGATCTCGCGCTTGAGGCGCACCTTCATCCGGCCGAACGGCATGTCGGCGGCGGTGCTTTCCTTGCAGTCGAGGTCGGCGCAGCCGGGCAGGCCGCGGATATGGGCCAGCACCGCGTCGATGCCCTTGCGCGGGCCGGCGATGGTGCCGTTGATCCCCTCTCCTGCCAGCAGGAGCGAGCCCTTGACCCCGTTGGCGCAGCAGACCCGCGCCAGCGGCGGCTTGAGCGCGGCGGGATCGGGGAAGCGCGTGAAGCGATAAAGTGCGGCGACGATGACCATGGCGCCTGTTATCCCCGCAGGCGGCCCCGCTTCAAGCCCCGGAACGGTTGACCCAAGGCGCGCCGGCGCCGAACATCGCACCGGCACAGCCCGAAGGAGACCGCGATGCGCCCCGACACCGAAGCCCTGATCGTGATCGACGTCCAGAACGATTTCTGCCCCGGCGGCGCGCTGGCGGTGCCCGAGGGCGACATGATCGTACCCGGGATCAACGCCCTGATGGGGGACTTCGCCGCGGTGATCCTGACGCAGGACTGGCACCCCGCGGATCACCTGTCCTTCGCCAGCCAGCACCCCGGCAAGGCGCCCATGGAGATGACCGAGATGCCCTATGGCCCGCAGGTGCTGTGGCCTGACCATTGCATCCAGGGCAGCGCCGGCGCGGCGTTTCACGCCGGACTGAACAGCGACCGCGCCGACATGGTGATCCGCAAGGGGTTCCGGCGCGGGATCGACAGCTATTCGGCCTTCTTCGAGAACGACCGGACCACGCCCACGGGGCTGGAGGGATACCTGCGCAGCCGGGGGATCGCTGCGCTGACGCTGGTGGGGCTGGCGACCGATTTCTGCGTGAACTACTCGGCGGTGGACGCGGCCCGGCTGGGGTTTGCCGTGACGGTGCGGCAGGATCTGTGCCGTGCGATCGATTTCGGCGGCTCCTTGTCGGCGGCGCACGAAGGGATGGCGGCGGCGGGGGTGTCGCTGGCCTGAGGCGCGTCCTTGCGGAGAGGACGGAAAGGGGGGCGCTGCCCCCCGCCCCGCCTGCGGCGGGTCCCCCCCCGGAGTATTTTTGAACAGAAGAAGAGACGGGCGCGGTGCGGGGCGGCGCCGTCAGGCGCGGATCAGCGGCTGGTGGGCACAGCGGAAGCTGCCGCCGATCATGCAGGGCACGCGGTAGGGGAGGCGGATGATCTCGAACCCGCGGGCGCGGAGTGTGGCGGCGAGATCGTCGAGCGCGTCCTCGGCCGGAAGGACAAGGGTGCGGTCGTCGAGGACGAGGTTGTTGACCGCCATGTGCGATTTCGCCAGCGCGGGGGGAATGTCGATCACCTCCCACCCGTCGAGGGCGGCGGGAAGGCCGGCGGGAAAGGCGGCGGTGGCGGCCACGGCAAGGCCTTCGCGCGGGGTCATCAGCACGCAGTCGAGATGCGGGAACTTAGGATCGATGGGGACCACCTGCACCGTGTAGCCGGGGCCGAGCGCGTGGTGCAGCCAGCGCGCGCCTTCAGGGTTGGAGCAGCCGCCGGAATGGCCCACGAGCACCGTGTCGCCCAGAACGAAGATGTCGCCGCCTTCGAGATAGCCCCAGCCGGGCGCGTCGAGGCTGTCGTCCGCGCCGCCGTCGGGCTGGGCGAAATAGCGCGCGCCGCGGTCCATGGTGCTGGCGAGGATGTCGCGGATGGCAAAGCGCTGCCGGCGGTGGAAAAGACTGCGCGGGGCCAGTTCGATGACGTTGGTGCCAATGGTGACGAAAGGGTCGCGCATCCAGGGCGTGAAGACGCCGTGATCCTCGCCGCGCGGGAAGCGGCGGTTCATGGCGCTGATCGGGCCGGCGGTGTGGACGGTGACGCCAAGCCCGCGCAGGAGGTCGATGGCGCCCTGCACCTGCGCCTGCATCTCGGCCCAGAGATCAGGGGCGGCCTCGGCCAGCGGGCGGCCCTGATGTTCGGCCCAGAGGCGCCCGAAGGGCCCTTGCGCGCGCAGGCGGGCGTCATCGTGGAAGACCGATAGCACGAAGGCGTCGGGCGAGCCGTAGACGCATTCGCGCAGCGGCGCCCATTCGGAGACGACGTTGACGGGCGCTGCGGCTGTCATGCCGCCGTCCGAATATCAGAAATCGAGGTTCTCAACCGACAGTGCGTTCTGCTGGATGAACTCTCGCCGCGGTTCGACCACGTCGCCCATGAGCTTTGTGAAGATGTCGTCGGCCTCTGCCACGTCGTGGACCCTGACCTGAAGAAGCGTGCGCGCCTCTGGGTCGAGGGTGGTTTCCCAGAGCTGGCCGGGGTTCATTTCGCCGAGGCCCTTGTAGCGTTGCAGCGACAGGCCCTTTTCGCCCTCTTCGAGGATCGCCCCGAGCAGGTCGAGCGGACCGTGGATCGGGGTTTCGCGATCCTTGCGCATCAGCGCCGCGGGCAGACCGTAGGTTTCCCGCAAGCCTTCGGTGAAGCCGCCGAGGCGGCGCGCCTCGCCCGAGCGCAGGACCGGGCCGTCGAGCGTGCGCACCTCTTCCACGCCACGCAGGACGCGCCAGAAGCGCAGGCCGTGATCCTGGGTGGGCCGGCCCTGCCAGCCGCGTTCATATTCCAGCGCGATCAGGTCGAGCCGCTGGGCGACACGGTCGGCGGTACCCTGAAGGTCGGCGTCGAGCGTGCCGGGGACGAAGGCGCCGGCGATGGCGGCCTGTTCCAGCACGGTCTGGGGGTAATGGGTGGGAAAGGCCTGAAGGATGCGGCGGACATTGCGCGCCTCTTCCACCACGCGGGCCAGATCGGCGCCGGCGATTTCGGCGCCATTGCCGAGGCGCAGGCGGGCGCCGTCGATGCCCTGTTCGATCAGGTAATCCTCGAGCGCGGCCTGGTCCTTCAGGTAGACCTCGGACTTGCCGCGGGCGACCTTGTAGAGCGGCGGCTGGGCGATGTAGAGGTGCCCGTTCTCGATCAGCTGCGGCATCTGGCGGAAGAAGAAGGTCAAGAGAAGCGTGCGGATATGGGCACCGTCCACGTCGGCATCGGTCATGATGACGATCTTGTGGTAGCGCAGTTTCGAGATGTCGAATTCGTCGCGGCCGATGCCGGTGCCGAGCGCGGTGATGAGCGTGCCGATCTCCTGGCTGGAGAGCATCCGGTCGAAGCGGGCGCGTTCGACGTTCAGGATCTTGCCGCGCAGGGGCAGCACGGCCTGATTGGCGCGCGAACGGCCCTGCTTGGCGCTGCCGCCGGCGCTGTCGCCCTCGACAAGGAACAGTTCGCGCCGCTCGGGGTCCTTTTCCTGGCAGTCGGCCAGCTTGCCGGGCAGGCTGGCGATGTCGAGCGCGGATTTCTTGCGCGTCATCTCGCGCGCCTTGCGGGCGGCCTCGCGGGCCAGCGCGGCCTCGACGATCTTGGTGACGATCATCTTGGCGGGTCCGGGGTTTTCCTCGAACCATTCGGCCAGCTTTTCGTTCATCAGGCCCTCGACGGCGGGGCGCACCTCGGAGCTGACGAGCTTGTCCTTGGTCTGGCTGGAGAACTTGGGGTCGGGGACCTTGACCGACAGCACGCAGGTCAGGCCCTCGCGCGCGTCGTCGCCGGTGAAGCTGACCTTTTCCTTGCGGGCGAGGCCGGACTGCCCGGCGTAAAGGTTCAGCGTGCGGGTCAGGGCGCCGCGGAAACCGGCAAGGTGCGTGCCGCCGTCGCGCTGGGGGATGTTGTTGGTGAAGGGCAGCACCATTTCGTTGTAACTGTCGTTCCACCACATCGCGACCTCGACGGAGATGCCGTCGCGTTCGCCGCGCACGAAGATCGGTTCCTCGATCAGCGGGCGCTTGTGCCGGTCTATGTAGCGGACGAATTCGCGCACGCCGCCTTCGTAGCACATCTCGATCGTCTGGGTTTCCGCGGGGCGCTCGTCGGTCAGGCGGATTGTGACGCCCGAGTTCAGGAAGGCCAGTTCGCGCAGGCGGTTTTCCAGCGTCTTGTAAATGTATTCGAGGTTGGAGAACGTCTTGGTAGAGGCGAGAAAGCGCACCTCTGTCCCGCGGCGGCCGCCCGCGTCGCCCACCACGCGCAGGTGATCCACGGTAAAGCCGCCCTCGAACCGGGCGAGGTGTTCCTTGCCGTCGCGCCAGATCCGCAGTTCCAGCCATTCCGAAAGCGCGTTCACCACGCTGACGCCCACACCGTGCAGGCCGCCCGAGACCTTGTAGGAGTTCTGGTCGAATTTGCCGCCCGCGTGCAGCTGGGTCATGATGACCTCGGCCGCGCTGACGCCTTCCTCGGCATGGATTTCCACCGGGATGCCACGGCCGTTGTCGGCGACAGAAACGCTGCTGTCGGCGTGGATCCTTACCGAAACCTCTGTCGCGTGGCCTGCCAGGGCCTCGTCGATGCCGTTGTCCACGACCTCGTAGACCATGTGGTGCAGACCCGAGCCGTCATCGGTGTCGCCGATGTACATGCCGGGCCGCTTGCGCACGGCCTCTAACCCCTTGAGAACCTTGATGGAATCGGCGCCGTATTCCTGCTGCGCCGGTGCGGTGTCCGCCATGCGGGCCTTCCTTTGTATTTTGTCGTATTTATACGGGCTTATGGGGGGAATGTCACGTCCGGGACACAAGATTTGGTATCCGGGGGTGCGATTGGCAAGCGGTTGCGGGCGCTGCTAGGCTGGCGCATCCCCTGCCCCGACGGAGCCCGCGCCATGCTGATCGAGATCGTGACCTTCGACATTCCCGAAACCATGTCCCGGGCCGAGGTGCTGGCGGCCTATGACGCGGTGACGGCCAAGTGGCGCGGCGTGCCCGAACTGGTGCGCAAGAGCTTCATCTACGACGAGGCGCGGGGGATCGGCGGCGCCGTCTACCAGTGGCGCGATGCCGAGGCCGCGGCCCGCTGGCACGGGCCGGACTGGCAGGCCGGGGTGCGTGCCACCTATGGCAGCGAGGCGCGGATCGAGCGGTTCGAGATGCCGATGATCGCCGACAACGAACTGGGCAGGACAGAGCGTTACCCGGCCGGATAGGGCCATGCCCCCTGATCTGCGGCCATGTCGCACAGGCGGGTCACGGTGGCCCAGTTGCGCGCGGTGACGGGCGTGGCCAGAAGGCGTTCCAGGCGTGGTGCAAGGCGCGAGGCCGAAAGCCCGCCGGGCGCGTGAAGGAAGATCGCGCCCTCGGCCTGCGACCAGCGCTCTCCGGGCGAACAGGCCGCATCCAGCGCCGCGATGTCAGGCACGACCGCCTGGGCAGGAAAGAACAGGTGCAGCGCCTTGGGCGTGGCGGTGGCGTCCGGAAAGGGGTTGGCATTGCGGGCCGCGGTCAGCCGCTCGGCGGTAAGGACCAGCACGGCGGGGCGAAAGCCGTGGCGCGCGGCGATGGCGTCCGACAGCGCGTCGCCGGTGACATCGCCGCGAAAGACGGCGTTGCCGGACTGGATGTAGGTCTGCACATCGCTGGCGCCGAGATCGGTCAGCATCGTTCGCAGGTCAGCCATCGGCAGTTTGCCATGACCGCCCACGTTGATGCCGCGCAACAGGGCGACGTGAACGCCGGTCACCGGATCAGTCACGGCACCAGCCCTGCGCCTCTGCCGCGGCCTGCCGCAGCCAGAGCACATCGAAGCCCGCCACGACGCGGTAGCCACGGGCGAACCAGCCGCGCGCCTGCTCTTCCGACAGCGCGGCTTGTCCAAGGGGGATGTCATGCGCCCGCGCCGCCGCTTCCACCCGGTGCAGCGCGGCGATGAAATCGGGGTGATCGAACTGGCCGGGCAGGCCAAGGTCCGTGGACAGGTCGAACTGGGCCGGCACGATCAGGTCGATGCCGTCCACGGTGCAGATCTCTTCGATGTTCTCGACGGCATCGCGGGTTTCGATCAGCAGGCAGCAGACCAGCTGGTCGGCAATCCCGGGCCGGTAGCCGGGCAGCGTGGTGCCCCAGCGCGAATGGGCGAGGAAGGGGCCGAAGCCGCGCGTGCCGTCTGGGGGGTAGCGCATGGCCGAGACAGCGCGGCGGGCGTCCCCGGCGGTGCGCACAAGGGGAAAGACGATGCCTTCGGCGCCAAGGTCGAGCGCGCGCTTGACCTCGGACTCTCGGTTCTCGGCGATGCGCACAAGGGGTGCGCAGTCGAACCCCTGTGTCGCGGCGATCATGGCATGGGCGCTGCCGTGATCCACCGCGCCGTGTTCCATGTCGACGATCACGCCATCTGCCCCGGCCGCCGCCAGCGCCTGTGTCACCGCGGCGGACGGGATCGTGCAGATGTGCATCGTCATCCGACGTGCCGGATCGGCGAGCTTGGCCTTGAAGCTGGGCATCAAGCAGTCCTTTCGCTATCGGTGCAAGGCTAGCACGGCCGAACAGAGGATGCGCCGTTCTCTTCTGTCACGGCGAAGTGCTGGGCGCGGGTGCCGAGATCCTCGAATAGTTCCGGCCCCGTCCCCGTCATCCAGGCCTGGGCGCCCAGCGCGCAGATCTCGTCATAAAGCGCGGCGCGGCGGGAAGCGTCGAGATGGGCGGCGACCTCGTCCAGCAAGAGGATCGGAGGGGCGCCGAAATCCTGCGCCAGCGCACGGGCGTTGGCCAGCACCAGCGAGATCAGAAGCGCCTTTTGCTCGCCGGTCGAACACTGGCGTGCGGGCACGCCCTTGGCGATGTAGGTGGCGGAAAGGTCGGCGCGGTGGGGGCCGGTCAGGGTGCGGCCCGCGGCGCGGTCGCGCGGGCGGCCCGCGGCCAGCGCCTCGGCCAGCGCGGCGGCGGTGTCGGGCATCTCGGTGCCCTCGGGCGAATCCAGCGACAGCTCGGCCGCGGGAAAGGCGGTTTCGGCGCCGTCCTGCGCGGCGGAGAGGCGGGCGAGCGTTTCAAGCCGCCCGGCGTGGATGGCCGCGCCCGCCTCTGCCATCTGACGTTCCAGCGCGGCATACCAGTGGGGGTCGCGCACGTCGTCCTTCAACAGGCGGTTGCGTTCGCGCATGGCCTTTTCATAGGCCAGCGTGCTGTCGGCATGGCCGGGGTCGAAGGACAGCACCATCCGGTCGAGAAAGCGCCGCCGCCCGTCCGCGCCCTCTATCCAGAGCCTGTCCATCGCGGGCACCAGCCACAGGACACGCGCTATGCGGCCAAGCGCGATCTGGCTGGCGGACTTGCCGTCGATGGTGACCTGCCGCGCGCCGCCGGGTTCGGCCCATGTGGCGATCTCGTGCGCATGGGCGAGGCTGTGAAGCTCGGCGGTGATCTTCCAGCCCAGCGCCTCTGGCTGGCGGGCGATGTCATCGGCGGCGGCGCGGCGCAGGCCCCGGCCCGGCGACAGAAGCGACACGGCCTCGAGGATGTTGGTCTTGCCGGCGCCGTTGGGCCCGTGGATCGCTACCGGACGCCCGTCGAGCGCCAGCACCGCCCGCCGGTGGCTGCGGAAATGCGACAGGGTCAGGTGCGACAGGGCAAGCCGGGTCACGCAGCCCCCCTTTGCCGTGGGAAATCCGGGCTGGCCGAAGACATGCCGCGCAGCGGCATTCGTCAGACGCGCATCGGCATCACGACGTAGACCGCGCTGGTGTCGTTGCCTTCGCGCATCAGCGTGGGATCGCCGGCGGAGTTGAACAGGAACACCGCGTTCTCGCGGTCGACCTGGCTGGCGATTTCAAGCAGGTACTTGGCGTTGAACCCGATTTCCAGCTTTTCGTCGCCGTAGGCCACGGCAAGCTCTTCCTCGGCGGCGCCGCTGTCTGGGGCGTTCACCGACAGGATCAGCCGGTCTTCGTCCAGCTGCATCTTGACGGCGCGCGAGCGTTCGGAGCTGACGGTGGCCACACGGTCGACGGCCTGTGCGAATTCGGCGGCGTCCACCTCCAGCCGGCGGGTGTTGCCGGTGGGGATGACGCGGGAATAGTCGGGGAAGGTGCCGTCGATCACCTTGGACGTCAGGGTGATTTCGGGCGTGGCAAAGCGCACCTTGGTCTCGCTGACCGAGACGGCGATCTTGGCATCGTCGTCTTCCAGCAGCTTGCGCAATTCACCCACCGTCTTCTTGGGCACGATCACGCCCGGCATGTCGCCGGCGCCCTTTGGCAGGTCGGCGTCGATGCGCGCAAGGCGGTGGCCATCGGTGGCCACGCAGCGCAGGACCTTGTCGCCCTCGGAATCGGTGACGTGCATGTAGACGCCATTGAGATAATAGCGCGTTTCCTCGTTCGAGATCGCGAACTTGGACTTGTCGAAGAGCCGCCGCAACAGCGGTGCGGGCGCCGAGAAGTTGCAGGAGTATTCCGACGAGGCCATCACCGGGAAGTCCTCTTTCGGAAGCGTCGCCAGCTGGAAATGCGAGCGTCCGGCCTGCACGGTCAGCCTGCCAGAGGCGCCGTCATCGGTCAGTTCCACCAGCGCGCCATCGGGCAGCTTGCGAACGATTTCATGGAAGGTCACGGCACCCACGGTCGTGGCGCCCGCGCGCAGCACCTGTGCGGGCACACGGTCGATGACCTCTATGTCAAGGTCGGTCGCGCGAAAGCTGACGGTATCGCCCTCGGCCTCTATCAGGACGTTGGCGAGGATCGGGATGGTGTTGCGACGTTCCACCACCGACTGCGCCTGACCCACCGCGCGAAGCAGCGTCGCGCGCTCGATACTGATCTTCATGACCCTCGTCCCCTACACCATTGACCGGGGGCTGAAACCTACCGGTTTCGCCCCGCGGCTCAAGGATTTTCTGGACTGTCTGACGGTTTGGAGGAACCGTCAAGGGCGCAGGGCCTCAGGCCTCCAGCGCGCGGCGCAGAAGTTCGACGTCTTCCGCGATCTGGTTGTCGATGGTCTTTAGCTCTTCGATCCGGCGCACGCCGTGCATGACGGTCGTGTGGTCGCGCCCGCCAAAGCGGCGGCCGATTTCCGGCAGCGACCGCGAGGTCAGCTGCTTGGCAAGGTACATCGCGACCTGCCGCGGACGGGCGATCGTGCGCACGCGCTTCGGCCCGAGGATGTCGGACAGGCGGATGTTGTAGTGCTCGCTGACCTTGCGCTGGATTTCCTCGATCGTGACCTTTCGGTCCGAGGCGCGCAGGATGTCGGCAAGACAATCCTGAGCCAGATCCATCGTGATCTCTCGGCCCACAAGCGAGGCGAAGGCGAAAAGCCGCATGAGAGCGCCTTCGAGCACGCGCACGTTGTTCGAGATCCGGTGCGCAAGGAATTCCAGCACACCGTCCGAGATAACGAGGTCGGGATACTGGCGGCGGTATTGCTGGACCTTCTGTTGCAGGATGCCCAGCCGCAATTCGTAGTCGGTCGGATGAAGATCCACGACAAGACCGCATTGCAGGCGGCTCTTGATGCGCTCTTCAAGTTCCTTGATCTCGCCGGGCGCGCGGTCGGCGGAGATGATGATCTGCTTGTTCTGGTCCACCAGCGCGTTGAACGTGTGGAAGAATTCTTCCTGTGTGCTGTCCTTGCCGGCAATGAACTGGACATCGTCCACCATCAGCACGTCGACCGAGCGGAACAGCTGCTTGAAATCCATCATCTGGCGTTCGCGCAGCGCCTGGATGAAGCGGTACATGAACTGTTCGGCGGACAGGTAGACGACGCGCAGCTGCGGCTGGCGGGCCTGAAGCTCGTGCGCGATGGCGTGCATCAGGTGCGTCTTGCCGAGGCCGACGCCGCCGTACAGGAACAGCGGGTTGAACGTGACCTCGCCCCCCTCGCCCACGCGGCGGGCGGCGGCGTGGGCCAGTTCGTTCGGCTTGCCGACGACGAAGCTGTCGAAGGTGAAGCGCGGGTCAAGCGGGGCGCCGGGCAGATCTGGCTCTTCGGCGGCGACGCGGGCAGAATCTCGGTTGCGGGCCGGGGCGGCGGCCGCAGCGGGCGTGCGCGGCGCGACGGCAAAATCGAGCCGTCCGGCGGGGGCCCCCGTGGCGTTCAGGTATTGCAGGATCCGGTCGCCGAAATTGCGTGAAACCCAGTCACCCATGAAAGTGGTCGGAACGCCGAAGCGCGCGACACCTTCGTCGACGCCCTGAAATTCGAGGGGTTCTATCCAGTGGGTGTAGTTGTTCTCACCCACAGCCTTGCGAAGTTCGGCCTTCGCACGCCCCCAGCTGTCTTCCATCATCTCTTTGTTCTTCCGGCCCGGTCAAAGGTCTTGTGACTCGCGCAGAAACAGCGCGCTGCTCTGCGACACAGGCAACCGGGAGCGAACGCACCCCAAGCCAAGCCGAAGACTGCCCGTAAAGGCATCCCCGCCGACCCGCACGGCATCCACTACAGGCGCGACCCGGAAACGGACCAAGTTACCGGCAACGGCATGCCGGAACATGATCGCGGCCCGAACCGCGCATATGGACATGGCTGGCAGCCGTCCGCGTCGCCGCGGATTGCAGTCAGACCAAGGCCACGACAGCCCCAATCCGTCGTAACCTCGACACCGTTCCGGTCATCCGCCAGGCATTGCTTTCGTCAGGATCCCCTCGACCCGTCGATTTGCCTGTCGGACTGTCCGGCCCGCATGTCCCCCCAAGGCGACCTGAATCGCTAGGTGAAGCTAGCAACGGGCGTCGGGCCTTCGCAACCGAACAAACCGCTTGACCGCGGGATTGCCGGGGCGAATCCGGTAAACCTTTGAATCTCGGTATGCTCGCGTCCAAAATGCAACAGTTGCATGACAAAAGGCGCGCCCTGGGGGCGCGCCTTTCGGGGTGCCGAGGCACCGATTGGCCATGAAAACAAGGCGTCCGGGCTTAGCCCAGTGCCTTTACCCGTGCCGAGAGTCGCGACATTTTCCGGGATGCAGTGTTCTTGTGCATGATGCCCTTCGTGACACCGCGCATCAGTTCGGGCTGGGCCATGCGGAGCGCCGCGGTCGCGGCGTCCTTGTCGCCGGAAGCGATGGCTTCCTCGACCTTGCGCAGATAGGTGCGGATGCGCGAGCGGCGCGCGGTGTTGACGGCACTGCGGCGGACATTCTGGCGCGCGCGCTTCTTGGACTGGGGCGAATTTGCCATGGGCGATCTTTTCTCCGGGTCTTGTCAAACTTTGTGCGCACGGAAGACCCGGGGCCGGGCGGACTGCACCGGCTGATTCCGACCAAAGCGGGTCTCACGCGCATGTAGCGGGCGGCTATACGCCAGCCCTTGCAAAAAGAAAAGGGTGTTGTGACGCGCGGACGGTGCGCGCGCGACGCCTCACTTGTCGCGGAACTGCGGCTCGCGCTTTTCAAGGAAGGCGGCCATGCCTTCGGACTGGTCCTCTGTCGCGAAAAGGGCGTGGAAGAGCCGGCGTTCGAAAAGCATCCCCTCGCGCAGCGTCGTCTCGTAGCTGCGGTTGACCGCCTCCTTGACGGCCATCGCCGTCAGGGCGGATTTCTCGGCGATCTTCTGGGCCGCGCCCATCGCCTCTTCCATCAGCTTCTTGGCGGGGACGACGCGGCTGACAAGGCCCGCGCGCTCTGCCTCTTCGGCGTCCATGAACCGGCCGGTCAGGTGCATGTCCATCGACTTGGACTTGCCGACGAAGCGGGTCAGGCGCTGGGTGCCGCCGATACCGGCGACGACACCAAGGTTGATCTCGGGCTGGCCGAATTTCGCGGTGTCCGAGGCAATGATGAAATCGCACATCATCGCCAGTTCGCAGCCACCGCCCAGCGCATAGCCGGACACCGCGGCGATCATCGGCTTTCTGGTGCGCTGGATCGCCTCTGTCTCTGGCGCGAAGAAATCGCTGGAGAACATGTCAACGAAGGTCTTTTCCGACATCTCCTTGATGTCGGCGCCCGCGGCGAAGGCCTTTTCGCTGCCGGTGAGCACGATCACCCGGACCTTTTCGTTCGCCTCGGCATCGCCAAGCGCGGCGCCCAGTTCGCGCAGCATCTCGGAGTTCAGCGCGTTCAGCGCATCGGGGCGGTTCAGCTTGATGAGCGCGACGTGGTCGTCCACCTCGACGATGATCGTCTTGAAGGCCATGGGATCGCCCGTTCCTGTTGCAGCTTCGGCCGAGTCCATACCACCCGCGCCCGACACTTCAAGCTATCTTTGACAGGCCGGGCAATAGAAGCTGGAGCGCCCGGACTGCACGATCCGGTGCACTGTGCCGGCACAACCGGGGGTGCGGCAGGGCTGGCCCTCGCGACCGTATACGGCAAAGCTGTGCTGAAAATATCCAAGCTCTCCATCGGCTTGGCGGTAGTCGCGCAAAGACGATCCACCGGCCTCTATCGCCTCTGCCAGCACCTCTCGGATGACGGGAACAAGCGCATGGGCGCGGGCTGCGGACAGGCGGCCCGCCTTTCTTTTGGGCGAAACGCCCGCGCGATAGAGCGCCTCGCAAACATAGATATTGCCCAGACCCGCGACGACTCGCTGGTCCAGAAGGGCGGACTTGATCGGCGTGTTGCGGCCCGAAAGCCGCATCGCGAGGTAGTCTTCGTGGAAGGCGTTGCCCAGCGGCTCTGGCCCCAGCCCGGCCAGCAGCTTGTGTTCCTCTGCCCGGTCGGTGGCGACCAGATCCATCGCGCCGAAGCGGCGCGCGTCGTTGTAGGTGATGCGCACGCCGCCCTTCATGTGCAGGACGACATGGTCATGCGCCGCGGGTGCGGGATGGTGATGGTAGTAGTCGCCGATCATCACGCCCGAGATCAGGACCCGGCCCGACATGCCGAGGTGCACGATCAGCGTTTCGCCCGTGGACAGATCGGCAAGGATATATTTCGACCGCCGCCGCAACAGACGCACGCGCGCGCCGGTCAGCCGTTCTGCCATCCGTTCCGGCAGGGGCCAGCGCAGGTCGGGGCGGTTCACCTCGGCCCGCTCGATGACCTTGCCCTCCAGCACGGGCAAGAGCCCGCGGCGCACGGTTTCGACCTCTGGCAGTTCGGGCAGCGCAACCTCCATCCCTTGCGCCGCATTGCAGCGCCCCCCGGGCGCCCTATAAGGAGGATGTGTTGCAGCCGAGGCAAGACCCGATGACCGACGACGACCGGAAAACCACCCATTTCGGGTTCCAGACCGTTCCCGAGACCGAGAAGGCGGGGCGCGTGCATGGCGTGTTCACCTCTGTCGCATCGAAGTACGACATCATGAACGACGTGATGTCGGGTGGCGTTCACCGGCTGTGGAAGGACGCGATGATGGACTGGCTGGCGCCGCGCGCCGGGCAGCGTCTGCTGGACGTGGCCGGCGGCACCGGGGATATCGCGTTCCGCTTCCTGCGCCGCGCGCCCACGGCCAGCGCCGTCGTGCTGGACATGACCGAATCGATGCTGGAGGCCGGGCGCCAGCGCGCCGAGGCCGAGCACATGGCCGACCGCCTGACTTGGGTGGTGGGCGACGCGATGGCGCTGCCCTTCGAGGACGACACCTTTGACGTCTACACGATCAGCTTCGGCATCCGGAACGTGACGCGCCCGCAGGACGCGCTGAAAGAGGCGTTCCGCGTGCTCAAGACCGGCGGGCGGCTGATGGTGCTGGAGTTCAGCCAGTTGCCCAACCCCGGGATGCAGTGGGCCTATGACCGCTATTCCTTCAACGTCATCCCGCGCATGGGGCAGGTGATCGCCGGGGACCGCGACAGCTATCAGTACCTTGTGGAATCGATCCGCAAGTTCCCCGACCAGGACACGTTCGCGCAGATGATCCGCGACGCGGGCTTCGGGCAGGTGAAATACCGCAACCTGACGATGGGCGTCGCCGCGCTGCATTCGGGCTGGAAGATCTAGGGTGCGCGGCCCCCACAACATCTGGCGGCTGGTACGCACCGGCGCCACGCTGGAGCGCACGGGCGCCATGCGCGTGGTGCTGGACGCGTTCAACGCGCCGCCGTCCCTGCGGATCGCGGCGCGCATCATCGGCTGGCCCTTTGCGTGGCTGGGCCATTCGGGCGACCCGAACCTGCCGCCCGCCACCCGTGCGCTGACGGCACTTGGGCCGGCCTACATCAAGTTCGGGCAGATCCTGTCGACGCGCCCCGACGTGGTGGGCGACGAGCTGGCGATGCAGTTGCGCGTGTTGCAGGACAAGCTGCCCCCTTTCCCGGTCGAGACCGCCCGCAAGATGATCGAGGAAGAGCTGGAGCAGCCGATGGACCGGCTGTTTTCCGAATTCTCGGAACCCGTCGCCGCCGCATCCATCGCGCAGGTCCACCGCGCGCGGCTGGTCGACAGCGGGCGGCAGGTGGCCGTCAAGGTGCTGCGCCCCAAGATCGAAAGGGCGTTTCGCAAGGACGTGGACGCCTTTTACCTTGCGGCCAGCCTGATCGAGCTGTTGTCGCCCGCATCCCGGCGGCTGCGCCCGACAGAGGTGATCACTCATTTCGAAGGCGTGGTGATGGGCGAGCTGGACCTGCGGCTTGAAACGGCCGCCGCCGCCGAATTCGCCGCCAACACCGAGGGCGACGCGGGATTCCAGGTGCCCAAGGTGGAATGGTTCATGTCCAGCCGCCGCGTCATGACACTCGGCTGGGCCGAGGGCGTGCCGGCCGGCGATGTCGCCGCAATCGAGGCCGCCGGGCACGACTGCCACGAACTGGGCGAACGGGTGCTGCGCCTGTTCCTGAGCCAGGCGCTGCGCGACGGGTATTTCCATGCCGACATGCACCAGGGCAACCTGAAGATCGCGCCGAACGGCGATATCATCGCACTGGATTTCGGGATCATGGGGCGGCTGGATGAATACACCCGCCGGGTCTATGCCGAGATCCTGTTCGGGTTCATCCGCAAGGATTACCGCCGCGTGGCCGAGGTGCATTTCGAGGCCGGATACGTGCCTGCCGACCGCGACATCGACGAGTTCGCGCGCGCCCTACGGTCGGTCGGAGAGCCGATCTTCGGGCTGGATGCGACGCGCGTTTCGATGGGGCGGCTGCTCAACTACCTGTTCGAGGTGACAGAGCGTTTCGGGATGGAGACGCGGACCGAGTTGATCCTGTTGCAGCGGACGATGGTGGTGGTCGAGGGCGTGGCGCGATCGCTGAACCCCCAGATCAACATCTGGTCCGTCGCCCAGCCGATCGTCGAGGATTACATCAAGAAGAACATCGGTCCGCGCGCGCTGGCACAGGATCTTGCGCGCACGGCGCGGGTTCTGGGGCGCATCGGGCCAAAGCTGCCGCAGATGGCCGAGGCCTACCTGCTGCGCGAGCACGCCGAACCGCCGGCCCCGCGTGGCGGGGCCGTTCGGGCCGCGGGCTTCATGGCGCTTGGCGCGGCGCTGGCCGGCGCGGGCGTCTGGATCGGCACGCTACTTTAGCCTTTCCAGTTCCAGTTCGGCCGCCGCGCCATAGGCACTGTCGCCGCGCGCGGCCTTCCAAAGGCAATAGGCGGCCATGCGCCAGTGCCGGGCGGGCGCGGCGGCGGCCAGTGCGCGGCAACGCGCGGGGTGGCCGTAGGCATCAAGGAACGCGGCCTCCTGAGCGGGGGTCAGCGGACCCTGCCCGTAGATCGCCTGCATCGCCGGGGAAAGGTGAATCGCAAGATCCTCTGCCGGGTCGCCGGCGGCGGGGCATTGCCAGTCGATCAGGCGCGGACCGTCCGGGGTGGACACGATGTTGGCCGGTACAGGGTCGCCGTGCAGAAAGACCGTTTCATCGGGCGGCGGGGGCGCGGCCGGGCGCAGGGCGCGCAGCCGCCGCGCCAGCGCCCCGGGCAGCGCAGCAACCATCGCGTCGCCCTGGCGCAGGATGTCGGCGCCGCCGGACAGGCGGCGCAGCCCCGAAGGCGGCGCTTCGGCATGAAGCCGCGCCAAGAGCGCGCCGGCCGCGTCTGGAGTGGCCGCGGCCGACGGGCCGTCAAGGTGGTCGTAGACAAGGCACGGTGGCGCGTCACCGGGCGCGGCGGCGACAAGGCGGGGCGCAAGGCCCCGGCCGCGCAGCGCCGTCAGCGCGGCGGCCTCTGCCGCCGCGTCGTTGGGAAAAAGCGGGGTCGCGCCCCGGGGATGGTAAAGCTTGACCACCCAGTCGCCGACCCGCCAGAGCCGGTTGACCCGCCCGCCCCGCAGCGGGACCCAGACCGCACCGCCGGGGTCCAGGCCAAGCCTGCGCAGCGCGTGCAGCCCGTCGCCGGCCGCGCTGTCGTCGGGCATGGAGATGTGGGAATGAACGTGCACCGCGCGGCCTTTTCCTTTCTCGGCCGCGCCACGCTAGGGCGCGCGACGCGGACCGACAAGCCCGCTGCGCGCCGACTAGCCGCCGCCGGCGGGGCTGCGCAGGCCAGCGACACTTTCAGGGTCGATCTCTTGCCCGCCCGGTGTAAGCAGCGTCGCGCCCCCGGGGTCGAGCCGCACCTCGGCCACGTCGAGATAGTGATGCGCGGCGTGCGGTGTCGCCACTTCTGCCGCGCCAACCACAAAGGTCATGCTGTAGGTGCCCGGGGGCAGCGGGGTGCCGTCGGGCGCGGTGCCGGCCCAGTCGAAGGGTGCCTGCGAAAGGTCGACCTGCTGGCGCGACATCTCTGTTCCATTGGCGTCATGGACCACCAGTTCCGCCGGGCCCTGCCCCGCCTCTGGCGGCGGATAGAGCGTGACGGGCGAGCCGTCGAATGCCACCGGGACGGGGGCAAGCACCTCCATCCCGACCCAGGCGGCAAGATCGCCCATGCTGCCGGTGGACAGCATCGCCGTCATGTCGGCCAGAAGATCATTGGTCAGCACCTGCTGTTCGACGCCCGAAAAAGTCGCCAGCTGCACGGCGAACTCGTCCGAGGACATGGGGTTCAGCGGATCCTGGTTTTCCAGCTGGACGGTCAGCATCCGCAGGAAGGTCTCGAAATCCGACGAGATCGTGGTGCTGGCCGACGGCGCGGACGTCGGGCTGGCCGGCGCGGTCTGGGTCGTCGACGTGGTCTGGGTGACGTCCATGCGGTTCTCCTGCGTCAGAGCCTGAGGTCGAGCCGGTCCTGCGGCGGCAGGGCCGGTCCCGTCGTTGCTGGCCCGTCCGGCGCCGGGACAGAGGCGCCGACGGTGGTTTCGGCCGGGCGGCCGTCGTCTTGCGAACCGGCCCCGGTTCCCGGCGTGTCACCGCCGCTGAAGGTCAGGTTCACGTCCTGATAGCCGGCGGCGCGAAGTTCCTGATCCAGCAGGTCGGCGTGGCGGCGCATCAGGGCCGCCGTATCTTCGCGGTCGGCGTGGACAAGAACCATCATCGCGCCATCATCGCCGCTGAGGGTGATGCGCACGCTTCCAAGTTCCTCGGGGCTGAGGCGCAGTTCCACGGGGCCGTCGGGGCGAGGCTGAAGCGCTTCAGCCAGTTGCCGGGCGACATGACGGGGCATTTCGGACGCCTGTGGGGCCGCCGGGGTCGAGACGGTGCGCGCCTGTTCCGGGCCGAGTGTCGGGGCAAGGGGCGCTTCCTGTGTGCCGGGATCGGCCGCGGGCGGGGCACTTTCGGGGTGCAGGGACAGCGGGACTGTCGCCGGCGTCGCGGGGGGCAGCGCAGGGCCCGTGGCAGGTGTCGCCGGTGTGGCCGTGCTTGCGGGACCCGGCGATGTGGTGTCCGGTTCGGCGGGTTCGACCGCCGGGGCGGGCGGGATCGTGGGCGGCGGCGTGATGCCGGCGGCCTCCACCCGCCCCGGCTGCGGCCCTTGCCGCGCACCGGGCAGAGCGGCCGGGGGACCGCCCGGCAGGGACACGGCCACCGGGGACAGTGCGCCGCCGGGGTGTCCGATCGGCGGGGTGGCAGAGCCGGAATGCGCCGCCGGCCGCGAGGCGTCGGACACCGGCGGAGAGACGGTGGCCCACCATCGGCTCCGGTCCGGCGGCGGGGCCGGTTCGGACGGGCCGGGCGCCGGGTGGCGCGGGGTGGGCGCAGGCCGGGGCAGGGCCACGGACGGCGCGGACGATAAGAGCGGCGGCGGCGCGTCCTTGGCGGCCATGGGCAGAACGGGCACTGGATCGGGCACGGGGCGGGCGGGGATGACCGGTGGCGGTGTCGCGACGGCCACGGTTCGCGCAGGCATGGCGGGTGACGGCGGTATCGTCTGCTGACCGCGGGCAATCGGCGGTGCGGCCTGCGGTGCCGAGGTCCCGCCCGGTGCCACTGCGTCCCCGTTGGGCAAGGCCGGGTCCTGCGGTATCGGGCGAAGGCCCTGGGATGCGGCAGGCTGGCGTTCGGGCGGCATCGACGGGTCGGCCGGGCGATATGGCATGGTCCGGTCAGCGACAGGCAGGGGCAATGGCACCGGGACGGCGCCGGAGAGAGGCAACTGCGGCGGCGCCGGTCCGTTGCCCGTGATCGGGGACGGGGACGGGGACGGGTGGCCTTGCAGTGGTCCAGCCGCGGGCCCGACGGGGTTGCGCCCTTCGGGGCGGATTTCCGGTGACACGAGGATCGCCACGGAAAGAGTCGGGGACGCCGGACCGGGGTTCGGCGGCTGGACGGGCAGGACCGGCTGCGCGTTCGTCGTGTCCGGGGCAGAGGGCGGTTCGGACCCGGCATCATCGGCCGTTGGCGCATCGGGCTGGGGCGGGCCATTTTGTGTCTTGGACATATCACCCAGTCCGGCCGGGTCCGCGGCGGGGTGGACATCGGTTGTCTGTACATCCGGGTGATGGACCCGGTCGCCCGCCTGCGGCGGAACGGCCTTGCCTCCGGCCCCGCCTTGCGCGTCGGACCCGTCCGCCACGCGCGCGACCTGTGCGACCTGTGCGACCTGCGCCGGCCGAGGAGGGTTTTCGCCTGCGATGCGGGGGGCCGACAGCGCGTTCGCCACCGGGGAGCCGCCGTCGGGGCCGCCCCCGTCGGCGGGCGACGGGCCTTCCGGCGGCGGTTCGTGCGTCACCGGCATGTGTGGTTCCGCCCTGGCCGCTTGCGGTTTTCCATCGGGCGTGGCGGTGTTTGCCATGTCCGCTTCGTGCGCCGGCGGCGTCTTCAACGCGTCCGCACCGGGGCGGAGAAGAGACGCCTGGCCTGTCAAGCCGTGCGATCCGTCAGGTGCCCCGGCCCGGGGCAGGACCGGATCGGTCACGCCGGTGCGCGCGCCCGTTTGCTGTACGCGCGGCACCTCTGGCGGGGTCATGTCGTGCGGCGCCGCTGTCGGGGACACCTTCAGGACCGGAGGCCCCGGGTGCAATGGGGCGGGTATGGGCAGTTGATCGGGCTGCGGCATCGTCCCGGCCACCGGCATGAAGGACGGACCCTGCGGGATCGGCGTCGCCATGTGCAAAGGCGATGACCCCGGCGCATCGGGCGTCCTTGCCTCTGGCAGCGGCGGGGCGAACACGTCTGCAAAGCCACCGCCCGGTGCCTTACCGCCACCTGTTTGCCCGTGAACCGGGACAGGGGGTGCGGTGCCCGGAACAGGTTCGGCGGATAGCGGGATCTGCACCTTGTCACCTCTGCTGCGTTCTGCGGCGGGAATCGTCCTTGTCCCGTCATAGACCGCGCCGGGTTACCCGATCTTTACCGGCGGCCTGCCAATCTGCGCCGATGCCCAGAAAGGACGCCGCACATGTTAGATCCCGCTTCTGCCCCGCGCCCCACCCAGCCGACCCGCGATACCGCGCGCGCGCACGCCCATGATCCCGCGTTGTGGCAGGCGGCCCAGAGACTGGAGGCGAGCTTTATCTCGGAGATGCTGAAATCCGCGGGATTCGGCGAGGCGCGTCAGGGACTTGGCGGCGGCGGGCCCGGGGAGGAACAGTTCGCGTCCTTTCTGCGGCACGCCCATGCCGCTTCGATCGTCGAATCGGGCGGCTTCGGGCTGGCGGAACACCTGTTCGAGGCGCTGGCCGCGAAGGATGGCGGCAATGCCTGACGGGCAGGTGGCGGGTGCGCTTCTGGACCTTCTGGAGAAGGAGTGCGCGGCGATTCGAGCCGCGCGATTCGATGTGGTCGAGCGGTTGGGGAGCGAAAAGGCACGGCTGGCGGACAGCCTGCCCGGTGAGCGCGCGTCAGAGACGGAACTGGCCCCGCTGCGCGCTGCCGCCGCGCGCAACGCGCGGCTTCTGCGGGCGATGGCCGACGGGGTGGCGCGCGCGCGCAACAGACTTGCCGCCATGACCCGGCCCCCGGCGCTGACGGTCTACGACCCGGGCGGGCGTCTGGTGCAAACCGGCGGGCCGAGAAGCACGATCTCGCGCAGTTCCTAGATCGTCGGAACAAACTCGAGTCGAATGCACCGCAATCGGCGGCCGGGACTTAGGATTCTCTTAGCCCCCCGCGGCCAAGAGTGGCCCCGCATCCGACAGGATGGCGCAGCCCCGGACATGTCACCGCGCTGCTTCGGTCAGAACGGCCCGAAACGCCGCCGCGCACAGCGCGGCGTCCGCAATGATGCGCGGCCGAACACGCCGCACCAGTGAAAGGAGCCGGACCGATGTCCAGCATTCTGACAAACACCAGCGCCATGGTCGCGCTGCAGACGATGAAATCGATCAACAGCAACCTGGCGCAGACGCAGAACGAGATCTCGACGGGCAAGTCGATCTCTACGGCCAAGGACAACGCGTCGGTCTGGGCGATTTCCAAGGTCATGGAATCCGACGTGAAGGGCTTCAAGGCGATCTCGGAAAGCCTTTCTCTGGGCCAGTCCACGGTCGCCGTCGCGCGCGAGGCCTCGGAAACGGTGACGTCGCTTCTGACCGACATCAAGGGCAAGGTCGTCGCCGCGCAGGAAGACAACGTCGATCGCCAGAAGATCCAGACGGACATCTCTGCACTGCGCGACCAGATCAATTCTGTCGTCGGCGCGGCCCAGTTCAACGGGCTGAACCTGCTGCAGGGCACCACCAACGTCGATATCCTCGCCTCGCTGGACCGGGCGTCGAACGGCACGGTGACCGCCAGCAACATCTCCGTGACCAAGCAGGATCTGACCACCTCCGCCGGGACCTACGGGTCGGGCACCTCGCTTTCGGCCAATGCGACCGCCAGCGCCGCCGCCGTGGTCAACACCGCCAATACCGCGACGCTTCAGATCGCCGCAGACGCAGATGTGTCGGGCGACGCCTTTTCTGTGACCGTGGCCGGCAGCACCGTCAGTTTCGCGGCCGGGGATATCACCGGAGACCAGGATGCGGCCGCACTGGCAATCAACAACGCCATCAACGCCCTGGGGCTTGAGGGTATCTCGGCAAGCGTCGCCACCGACACGGTGACGATCTCGTCCACGCGCGCGTTCGAGGACGTTGACCTGACCGCGCTGAAGAATGGCGCCGGGGCGGATGTCACCCTGTCTGCGGCGTCGATCGGCGAACGCGCAGAGAATGTGACCTTCTCGGACTCGGCGACGGTGAACGACGGGGACGGCTACCAGGTTACCATCGGGTCCGATGCCTATACCTACATCGCCGGCCCGAACGAGACGTTCGAGGACGTGGCCAACGGCCTGAAGGCGGCGATCGATTCCGCCGGACTGTCGGACATCAGCACGCAGGTCGCGCAGAACTCGTCCGGCCAGTGGCAGCTGAAGGTCGACAACGACAGCACCAGCCTGGCATTCAGCGTTGTCGGGGCGGCCGATGGCACCGCTTCCGGCGGGCTGTTCGGTCTTGGCGGGATCGACGTGACCACCGACAGCGGCGCCGCCGCAGCGCTGGCCAACATCGAAACGCTGATCGACACGGCCATCGACGCCTCTGCCTCTTTCGGCTCCGACCAGGGGCGGATCGAGACGCAGAACAACTTCGTCTCCAAGCTGACCGATTCGCTGAAGGCCGGGATCGGATCGCTGGTGGATGCGGACATGGAAGAGGCCTCGGCACGGCTGCAGGCGCTTCAGGTGCAGCAGCAGCTTGGCATCCAGTCGCTTTCGATCGCCAACCAGGCGCCGCAGAGCATCCTGTCGCTCTTCCGGTAAGGGCCATGGCCGGGGCGCACAACCGCGCCCCGGTTCAGCCGCCTGACCCCCATCGCACAGGAAGGATCCCACGTGAACCTGCACCAGACCGCCACCACCGCCTATGCCCCCGGCCCCGCCCCCTTGCGCAGCGCGCGCGGCACCGAGTTCGAGATCTTCGCGCGTGTGACCCGACGGCTGACAACCGCCATGAAGGGCGACGCCTTTCCGGCACTGGCCGCCGCACTGCACGAAAACCGCCAGCTCTGGACGGCGCTGGCCGTGGATCTTGCCGACGACGCCAACGCCCTGCCGCCCGGGCTGCGCGCTCAGCTTTTCTACCTTGCCGAGTTCACGCTGGCCCACAGCGCGCAGGTTCTTGCAGGTAACGCCACACCCGAGGCGCTGGTCGACATCAACACCGCCGTCATGAAGGGGCTTGCCGGCCCCGGGGCGGCGGCATGAGCGGGCTTGTCCTGAAACTGGGTCCGCGCGAACGGGTTCTGGTCAATGGCGCGGTGATCGAGAACGGCGACAAGCGTGGCCGTCTGACCGTGATGACGCCCGGCGCCAACATCCTGCGGCTGCGCGACGCCATCCACCCCGAGGAGGTCACGACGCCGGTGCGGCGTGTCTGCTACATTGCGCAACTGGTCCTGTCGGGCGAGGTGGCCCCGGACGAGGCGCGCCGCCAGCTTCTGCGCGGGATCGAACAGCTGAGCCAGGCGCTGCGCGATCCCGACAGCCGCGCCCAGCTGGACTCTGCCACACGCGCGGTGCTGGACGACCAGCACTACCAGGCGCTGCGCGCGTTGCGCGCACTGTTGCCGCGCGAGGCGCGCTTGCTTGCGGGGCACCCGGCATGAGCTTTCAGCCCGTCCTTGCCGGTGGCGGGTTGTCGGGCTGGGCCTTTCTGACCCGCACCCGCGATGCGCAGCAGGCTGCCTTTGACGCGTCGGCCCCCGTGGTGCGCGACACAACCTATTTCGAGGAGACGATCGGCACCGTCCGGACAGCCGAAGAGCTTGTCGGCGACCGTCGGCTTCTGCGTGTGGCGCTGGGGGCCTTCGGGCTTCAGGACGACATCGACAACCGCTACTTTCTGCGCCGCGTGCTGGAAGACGGGACCTTCGGCGATGGCGCGCTTGCCAACCGCCTGTCCGACAGCCGCTATCGCGAGTTCGCCCGCGCCTTCGGCTTTGGCGATCTCGATCCGCCGCGCACGGTGCTGTCGGATTTCGGGGCCGAGATCACCAGCGCCTATCGCGACCGCCAGTTCGAGATCGCCGTGGGCGCGCAGGACGAAACGATGCGGCTGGCCATGGGGCTGGACCGGGCGCTGGACCGGATCATCGGCACCGACACAAGCGATGACGGGCGCTGGTTCGCCGTGATGGGAGAGTTGCCGGTGCGGCGCGTTTTCGAGGGAGCGCTTGGCCTGCCGGCCAGCACGGGGGCACTGGACCTCGACCGACAGCTGTCGATCTTTCGCACACGCAGCGCCGCGGCCTTCGGCGGCCCCGAGGTGACGGCCTTCGGCGACCCCGCAACGCGCGACGACCTGGCAAGACGCTTTCTGCTGACCGCCGAGACTGGCGGCAACTCGCTGGCTGGCAGCGGAAACGCCGCGCTGACACTCTTGACCCAGGCGGCGGGGCTGTACGCGACGTAGGCTTTGGGCCCGGTGCCACGCCATGTCACCGGGCCCCGCAAGAAGGCCATGGGACGGAACGGCGCGCATGATCTGCAAGCGGGACGGCGGCGGGCGGAGGGCCGCCGCGGTCAAGGGCCGGGGGCGGCGTCCGGCGCACCCTGCACGGCCAGCGGGCGCGCGCCGCCCGTACCGCCGCCGCCGGCCGCCGGGATGGCGGCATCGACAGTGCCTGCCGGTCCGGTAGCGGCCGGTGTCCCGGTGGCATCCGCACTCCGCGAAGCGTCGCCTGCCGCCAGGATCTCTTTCAGACGCGCGAAAGCCGCCCCGGCCCCGTGCGGCGCGGGTTCCCCCAGGAATGCGTCGAGCCCGGGCCAGCAGGCGATCGCGGTATCAAGCGCCGCGTCATCCCCGGGTGAATAGAGCCCTGCCTGCACCATCATGCGGTTTGCGTGATACAGTCCAAGGCGCGCGCGCGCAGTGGCGATCAGGTCGTTCTCCGCCGCTGTTGCGGCTTCGGGCAGCGCGCGCGACACCGACCGAAGCGGATCAATGGCCGGGAAGCGCCCACGCTCTGCTATGGCCCGGTCCAGAACGACGTGTCCGTCCAGCACCCCGCGCAGGATGTCCGCGACCGGCGCCTCCATGTCCGAGGCGGGCACCAGCACACTGAAGACCCCGGTGATGTCGCCCTGACCTTCCGCGCCCGGACCAGCACGTTCGCACAGCCGGGTGATGCGCGGCAGGACCGATGGGGGAAATCCGCCAAGGCTTGCGTCCTCGCCCGCGGCAAGCGCAACCTCTCGGTGCGCCTCGGCAAGGCGGGTGATGGAATCGCACAGGTACAGCACCTGGCGGCCGGCATCGCGAAAATGCTCTGCCACCGCCATCGCGGCATCGGCACAGCGTCGGCGCAGCATCGGCGGCTGGTCAGAGGTGGCCGCGACGACGATGCTGCGTGCCATGCCGGCCGGACCTAGGACGCGGTCAGTGAACTCGCGCAGCTCTCGTCCGCGCTCTCCGACGAGCGCGATGACCACGAGGTCCGCCGAAAGGCCCAGCGAGAGACGCCCGAGCAACGTCGACTTGCCCACACCGGACCCGGCGAAAAGGCCCACCCGCTGGCCGCGCACGATGGGCAGCATGGTGTCGAACACCGCAAGCCCGCTGTCCAGTCGCGCACCCAGCGCACGACGGTCGACAGGTGGCGGCGGCGGAGCATCGACCGGGCGCGCGACGGTGCCCGCCAGAATCGGGCGACCGTCCAGCGGACGACCCAGCGGGTCGATCACCCGCCCGATCCAGCCGTCCTGCGGGGACAGGGTGCCCGGCCCATCCAGCATCACGGGCATACCAAGGTGCAGGCGACCGGCGTCACCGGCCAGCACGGTCACATGGTCAGGCGCGATTGCGACAACCTCTCCGAGCGCGCCATCGAGGCGGACAAGATCGCCCAGCGCGGCCCGATCCGAAAGGCCGGTCACCTGCGCGGTGCCGCGCATCAGCCCGGCCACCCGCCCGATCCGCCGCACCGGGCGGATCCCGGCGATCTGGGCCGTCGCAAGGTCTAGTCCGGGTCGCGCCACAGTCACCTCCTGTCCGTGCGAACGGTTTCTAAACGAATCACGGTTAAGCCGGGGTTGATACCGCTCGTGGGAGAAGCCCCGATGCACGACAGACTGGAGATCTTTCGCCTTGCCGGCGCCCGCGCATCCCATGCCGCGGCGCGCCAGTCGCTGGTGTCGCAGAATGTGGCCCATGCCGACACGCCGGGCTACCGCGCCATGGATCTGCCGGCCTTCGCGGCCCGGTACGACGACCAGGGCGGGCTTTCGCTTGAAAGAACGCGGGCGGCGCATCTTGCCCCCGAACGGGCGCTTGCCCCGCGCGCGGATGTTGCGACCGCCGTGATGTCGCCCAACGGCAATGCCGTCTCGCTGGAGGCAGAGATGGTCAAGGCCGCCGAAATCCAGCAGGGACATTCGCTGGCGCTGTCGGTCTATGAATCCGCGCTGGGCGTTCTGCGCACCAGCCTCGGCCGGTCACGGTAGGAGGCACGCGAATGTCGGACATGTTCCTGACCATGCAGCAATCGGCAGCCGGGATGCGCGCGCAGGCGGATCGCCTGCGACTGGTGTCCGAGAACATCGCCAACGCCGATACCCCCGGATACCGCCGCAAGATCACCAGTTTCCAGGAGGCCCATCTGGCAGGATCGGGCACCGGCACCGTGCAAAGCGGGCCGGTGCACCTGGATCCCGCCACGCTGGAGCGGATCCACGAACCCGGCCACCCGCTGGCCGATGCCAGCGGCTACTACGACGGGTCCAACGTGACGCTGATGGTCGAGATGGCGGACGCCCGCGAGGCGCAGCGCAGCTATGAGGCCAACCTGCGCATGTTCGACCAGGCGCGGAAGATGTCCGCGCGGCTTCTGGAACTCTTGCGCCGATAGGAGGCCCCGACCATGGACATCCGACCCGCACTTGCCAGCCAGGCCTACGGCGCGGCCGCCACCCCCGCCGCCACGCCCACCGGCCAGACCGGCGGCGCGCTGGCCCGCGCGACCGAGGATTTCGCTGCCACCCTTCAGGCCGGCGAGGACACCGCCCGCGCCGCGCTGCTTGGCGACGCCGACCCGCAGGCGCTGGTGCAGGCGCTGGCGCAGACGGAACTTGCCGTCGAGACGGCGGTAACGGTGCGCGACAAGGTGGTCGAGGCCTACCAGGAAATCCTGCGGATGCCGGTGTAGCCGATGGACGAGATCGTCTTCTACGACACCCTGCGGGAGGGGCTGACGGTGGCGGTGGTCATCTCTGCCCCGATCCTGGCCGTGGCCCTTGTCGCGGGCGTCGTCATCGGCCTGTTCCAGGCGTTGACCTCGGTTCAGGAAATGACGCTGACCTTCGTGCCCAAGCTGGTGGCGATGCTGGCCGTCTTCTGGGCGACCATGGGATTCATGACCGGGACGCTGACGGAATTCTTCACCCGGGCCGTCGTGCCGCTGATCGAGGGAATCTGAGGCATGGACAGCACCGCCTACATCGCAATCACCCGCCAGGACGGACTGATGCGGCAGATGACGGCCGTGGCCCAGAACATCGCCAACGTCTCGACCAACGGCTACCGGCGCGAGGGCGTGACCTTTACCGAACACGTGGTCGCCATGGGTCAAGGCGTGCCGTCGGTGTCGATGGCGCACGCCCATGCCCGCCACATCGATACCGCGCAGGGGCCGTTGCGTGCCACGGGCGGAACGTTCGACTTCGCGATCGAGGGCCCCGGCTATTTTCAGGTTCAGGGCGTGGACGGCGTGGAACTGACCCGCGCCGGAAGCTTTGCGCCCAACGCCGAGGGGATCCTTGTGGCAGCCGATGGCGCGCCGCTTCTGGATGCGGGGGGTGCCCCCGTGCCGGTACCGGCAGGCGCAGGGGACATCAGCCTTGCCGCAGATGGCACGCTTTCCGCCGACGGCCGCCCGGTTGCTCAGATCACGCTGGTGCAACCCGCCGCGGCGGACACGCTGACCCGCCGCGCCGGGGCCCGCTTTTTCACGCAAGGAGAGCTGACCCCAGTGGTCGAAGCCAGCCTGAAGCAAGGGTTCCTTGAGGGGTCGAACGTGGATCCGGTGACCGAAATCGCCCGGATGATCGAGGTGCAGCACGCCTACGAGATCGGGCAGGGCTTTGCCGATAAGGAAGACGAGCGCATCCGCACCGTCGTCCAGACACTTGGCAGATAGGAGAGCGACACAATGCGCGCACTGACCATCGCCGCCACCGGAATGGCCGCCCAGCAGATGCGGGTCGAGGTGATTTCCAACAACCTGGCGAACATGAACACCACGGGATACGACGCCCGCCGGGCAGAGTTCGCCGACCTGCACTATCAGCAGGCCAGCCGCGCCGGCACGATCAGCGCCGCCGATGGAAGCACCCTGCCCACCGGCGTGCAGCTGGGCCTTGGCGTGCGCGCCGCGGCGGTAAGCGCACAGATCGCCCAGGGTCCGCTGACGGAAACAGGCGGCAACCTCGACCTCGCGATCGAGGGCGCCGGCTATATCGAGGTGGCGCTGCCGTCAGGGCTGTCAGGCTACACCCGCGACGGAGGCCTGAAGCTTTCGGCAGACGGGCTGGTGGTAACGTCCGAGGGCTTTGCCGTGGTGCCCGATGTCGTCATCCCGGCCGAGACCCAATCCATCGCGATCAACGCCGAGGGCGAGGTCTATGCCTATTTCAGCGACCGCGTCGAACCCGAGCTTCTTGGACAGATCACGCTGGCCGGGTTCACCAACCCCAAGGGGCTGGAGGCGATCGGATCGAACCTGTTCCGCGAAACCGCCGCGTCCGGTCCTGCGCTGATCGGCGTGGCGGGGTCCGACGGGCTGGGCACGCTGCGGCAGGGGTACCTTGAAAACAGCTCTGTCGACGCCGTGAGAGAGGTGACCGAACTGATCGAGGCGCAGCGCGGCTACGAACTGAACTCCAAGGTGCTGTCGGCCGCCGATCAGATGATGGCCGCAACGACTCAGGTGCGCTGAGATGCGGGTACTTTGCCTTCTTTGCCTAACAGCAGGCGCGCCCGCGGGCGCAGACACCGTCGTCGCGGCGCGGACGGTGCCGGCCATGGCGGTGCTGACCGCCGCCGACATCGCGGTGGAACCCGGCCCTGCGCGCGGCCCGTTCCGCGATCCTGCCGAGGTTCTGGGCATGGAGGCGCGCGTCGCGCTCTATCCCGGGCAGGCGATCGGCCCCGATCACCTTGGGCCCCCGGCGCTGATTCAGCGCAACGAGATCGTGGTGCTGCGGTTCCGCCGTGGCGGGCTTAGCATCGCGGCAGAGGGCCGGGCGCTGGGCCGGGCCGGTGCGGGCGAGCGCCTGCGGGTGATGAACCTGTCCTCGCGCAGCATCGTCAGCGGCACGGTCTACCCGGACGGAACGGTATCGGTCGGCGGCCCCGACCCGAACATCGGGGGCTGAGCGATGCGATACACTGGTCTTTTGACGCTGGCGGCGATCCTGACCCTGGGCTGCACCAGGCTTGAAGAGGTCGGCCAGACCCCGGGTTTCAGCACACCGCACATGGGCGACGAGGTGCACGCGATGATGTCGCCCTCGCTGCCCATTCAGCTCGACGACCACGGGCCAGCCACCGCGTCGCTCTGGAGCGGTGCGCCAAGCTCGCTTCTGGGTGACAGGCGCGCCAGCCGGCAGGGCGACATCATGACCGTGGTGATCGAAATCGACGAACGGGCGGAGATCTCGAACAGCAGCGCGCGCAGCCGCTCGGGCAGCGACCAGATGGGGATTTCTGCGCTGTTCGGCCTGCCACAGGCACTGGAAAGCAGCCTGCCCGAGGGGGCAAGCCTTGACCCTGCGGTCGGCACAAGCAGCAGTTCGTCCAGTTCCGGTGACGGGTCGGTAAGGCGCAACGAAAAGCTGGAACTGCGCGTGGCGGCCACGGTCGTGGGATCGTTGCCCAACGGCATACTTCAGATTTCCGGCCGGCAGGAGGTGCGCGTGAATTTCGAGATGCGCGAGCTTCTGGTCACGGGCTATGTCCGGCCAGAGGACATCAGCCGCCAGAACGAGATCACCTATGACAAGATCGCGTCTGCCCGGATTTCATATGGCGGACGGGGTCAGATCAGCGACATGCAGCAACCGCGCTGGGGCCAGCAGATCGCAGACATCCTGTTGCCGTTCTAGGGGGGCCGGGCGATGAAGCGGCTGATCCTTCCCGTTCTTCTGGCGGCGCTGGGGCTTGGCGCGGGCGTTGGCGCCGGTCTGGTGCTTCGTCCGCCACCACAAGATCCGCACGAAGAGGCCGGGATCGACTGTCTGGTTCCGGGTGAGGCGACGGTGCTGGCGGCAGCCCCCGCGGATGACGGTGAACAGCATGATTTCGTCAAGCTCAACAACCAGTTCGTGGTGCCCATCGTCGCCGATGGGCGGGTCGGATCGCTGGTGGTGCTGTCGATCACGCTGGAAGTCACGGCAGGGCAATCCGAGGCGATCTATGAACGCGAGCCCAAGCTGCGGGACCAGTTCCTTCAGGTGCTGTTCGACCATGCGAACGCCGGAGGATTCACCGGGACGTTTACCGCGACGTCCCGGATGACATCGCTTCGCACGGCGCTGCGGGAAGTGGCGCGGCAGGAACTGGGCAACAGCCTGATCGACGTTCTGATCCTCGACCTGGTGCGGCAGGACAGCTGACCGCAAATCGCCGTCAGCGCGACACCTTTCCATGCAGGATTTCGAGCGCGCGGGCCCGCCCGAAGGCACGGCGCGCGGCGGTGCGTGCCGCCTCGCGTTCGGCGGCGGCACGCGCCATCTGCGGGAGGAGTTCCGCCCGGCGGGCCCGGCACCATGCATCGTGGCGCTCTGCCGCCCCCGCCAATAGCGCCGTGCCCTCGGCCGGGGCCGACACGGGATCGGGCAGGTGTGCCGCCAGCGCGCGGAAACCGGCCTCGGCCCGGGCAAGACGGGCCAGCGCACGCTCTTCGGCAAGCGCGGCGATATGGGCAAGGGCATGCAGGTCCCCGCTCATGGCCGTACCCCCTGCGCGGCCCGCCGCATCCGTTCGGCGAACCGGATGGCCGCGGCCACGGCGCGGTAGTGCTCTGGTTGCACCTCTCTTCCGATCTCGACGGTGGCATAGAGCGCCCGCGCGGTCGGCGGATCGCGGTGGATCGGCACCCCGGCCCCGGCCGCGCGTTCGCGGATGCGCGCGGCGATCTCGTCTACACCCTTGGCGACGCAGACCGGGGCGCTTCCGGGCAGGCGGCTCCACTTCAGGGCGACGGCGAAATGGCTGGGGTTGACGACGACCACATCGGCATCCGGTACGTCATCGAGCATCCGGTTCATCGCCAGTTCCTGCGCCCGCTGACGGCGCGTTTGCCGGAAAGTCGGATCACCCTCGGACTCGCGCTGTTCATCCGCCATTTCCTTGCGCGTCATGCGGTTCTGCCGCAGGTGGGACGCGTGCTGCCACAGCGCATCGGCCACGCCGATGATCGCCGTGGCGACCACAGTCAGCGCCATGAACTTCACCAGAAGCACCGCGAGCGCCGCGACGGCCTGCGCGGGCGGCAACCGCACGGTAAGGAGGATCCGCTCCATCTCGGCGCTCAGCAGGACCAGAAGCAACACCGCGAAAACGGTCAGCTTTGCCGCACTCTTGGCGAACTCGAACAGGCCGTCAGCGCCAAACTTCTGTTGCGCCGTGGCAAGCGGAGAGATGCGCGACAGCTTGGGTTCCAGCCGGTCGGGTGCGAATGCCAGCCCCCGTTGCGCCGCAAGCGCCAGCAGCGCGGCCAGCGCCGGCAGGCCGAACCAGATCCCCAGCGGCGCCGCCAGGGCCGACCAGAGCGGCCAGAGAAGCGCATCACCCCGTCCATCAGGCGCAGCAGCGGCAAGCCGGTCGGCCGCGGCCATCAGGCCGGCCATGGCCCCGGTGGCGGAACCGATGCTGTCTGCACCAAGTGCCACGCCCGCCAGCAAGAGGCCCGCATAGCTGGCCGCCGTCGTCAAATCGGTAAAGCGCGGTCGTTCACCCTTGCGCCGCGCCTCTTCCAGTTTCTTTTGCGTCGGCTCATAGGGTTTGTCGCCCGGGGACTGTTGGTCTTCCTCACTCATCTCGGCGGCCCGAAAGGATCGGCGATCACGGCGAACAGCGTCTCTGCCCAGACTGCCAAGAGCATCGGCATGGCAAGCAGCATCAGGACCAATCCGCCGGCTGTGATCGCCGGGGCGCCGACAAAGGCCACCATCAGCTGCGGCATGGCCCGGTTGATGACCCCCAGGGCAAGGTTGTACAGCGTCGCGGCGATGACGAAGGGCGCGGCAAGGCTGAAAGCCAGGGCAAAGGCCCGCGCCACCCCCGCGATACCCCAGCTCGCCATCAGTCCGGCGCCCGGAAGGCGCCCGGGCGGAAACGCATCGTACGAAAGGATCAGCGCCTCGGCGAGTCGCAGGTGAAGACCCAGCATCGCCGCCAGCGCGAGCCCTGCCACCAACATGAGGTGACCGATGGCTGGCATCGGTTCCACCGCGGCGGTGCCAAAGATCTGGGACAGCGACGTGGCCTGTGCAGCGATCGCGCCAGCCACCTGCAAAGCCAGAACAACGAGCCGCAGGATCATGCCAAGCGCCAGCCCCGCCAGCGGCTCGCTGTAGAACAGGCGTGCTGCGCCCGCGCCTTCAACGACCGGGGTCAGCGGAAGGGCAACGGCCGGGGCGACGATGGCGGTGAACGCCAGCGCCAGCACCAGCCGCACACGCAACGGCACCGCCTGTTCCCCAAAGGCGGGCAGGACGGACATCGCCGCCCCCACCCGCAGGAAGACAGCAAAGCCAATCGCCCAGGCGGACTGGGTCACCCCCAGCAGGTCTGCCAGTGCCGCGGTCATGCGGGCACCGTCCCGACCAGCGACGGGCGCGCGTCCACGCCGATCTCGTCGAAGGAAAGCACGGGGTTCTGCACACCCTTGGCATTCAGGACCGTGCGCAGGAACCGCCGCCGCCGGGTCGAGGTGACAAGGCCGGCATAGGTACCCGCCTCGCCGGCACGGGCAAGGCGTTCGGCGACCGCCCGCGCAAGGCGGTTGAAGTCCTCGGGCGGCAGGGCGACATCGTCCCGCCCGCCCGCACCCGCGATCTCGTGCTTGGCAAAGCGGGCCTCCCATTCCGGGGCAAGCTGCACCAGCGGCAAGGTGCCATCGGGGCGGCGCAGTTCTGCCACCAGCTGAAAGCCCAGCCTCTGTCTGACGTGTTCACAGATCGTCTCGGGTGAGGCGGACGCCCCCCGCATCGCCGCCACGGATTCCAGGATCAGCGGCAGGTTGCGGATCGACACGCGTTCTTCCAGCAAGAGCCGCAGCACCGACAGAAGCAGGTCCACCGGCACCTTGTCGGGAACCAGTTCATCGATCATCCGGCGGTTGGCCTCGGCCCTTGCGGGGTCGCTGACCGAGGTGAAGGCGTCAAGCAGCCGGCGCAGCGCCCGGAGCGACATAAGCCGCGGAAAGTTGCGCTTTATGACCTCCAGAAGGTGAGTGGCCAGCACATCCGTGGGACCGACCACCGTCACGCCCGCCAGCGCAGCCTGCTCTTGCGTCGTCCGGTCGATCCAACGCGCGGGCGCGCCGTAGACCGGCTCGCTTACATCTTCTCCCCCCGGCAGGGGGGGCGGGTCGGCAGGCAGGATCGCCAGGACTCGGTCCGGGCGCAGGCTGTCGCGGGCCTGTTCCACCCCCTGGATGCGGACAACATAGGAGCCCGCCGGCAGTGACGGATCGTCGGTCAGCCGGATCTCGGGAAGGATGAGGCCAAAGGCGCTGGCAACGTGCTGCCGCATGCTGGCGATCCGGGCATCCAGCCCCGTCGCCGTGTCCAGCACCATGGCGACAAGATCGGGGGCGAATTCAAGGTGGATGTCGTCAAGATCGAGCGTATCGCCAATCGGCGGGGGGGCTGGAGGAGGCAGATCGGGCTGCTCTGCCGCCGGATTGCTGCCAGCTGCGCGCTGGCGCACAGCCCAGCCCGCCACGCCCAGCGCGCAGGCCGATGCCAGGAAGGGCAGGAACGGCAGTCCCGGCACCAGCGCAAAAAGCGCCAGCAGCACGCCGACGGTGAACAGCGCCGGGGGGAAGCGGCCAAGCTGCGTGAAGATCGCGGTATCGGTGGCACCGCTGGTCCCGCCCCGCGCCAGCAAGAGCGCCGAGGCGATCGAGATGATGACAGCGGGTATCTGGCTGACCAGCCCGTCGCCCACGGTCAGGATCGCGTAGGTCTCGAACGCGCGCGACAGCGGCATGCCATGCACAATCGTACCGATGATCAGACCCATCACCAGATTCAGAAGCGTGATGAGCAGCCCCGCCACCGCATCGCCCTTGACGAATTTTGACGCCCCGTCGAGCGAGCCGAAGAAGGTCGTTTCCTGTTGCTCCCTCTCTCGCCGGGCCTTCGCCTCTTCATGGCCGATCGCACCGGCGGCCATGTCGGCATCGATGGCAAGCTGTTTGCCCGGCATCGCGTCCAGCGCGAAGCGCGCGCCCACCTCGGCCATGCGTGCCGCGCCCTTGGTGATGACGACGAAATTGACGATCAGAAGCACACAGAAGACCACGAGGCCCAGAAACAGGCTGCCACCCATCACGAACATTGCGAAGCCCTCGATCACGTCACCCGCCGCGCGCGTACCGGTGTGGCCCTGCCCGATAATCAGCTTGGTTGACGAGACGTTGAGCGACAGCCGCAACATCAGGGACGCCAGAAGAACCGTCGGAAAGGCCGAGAAATCCAGCGGCCGCTCGATGAAAAGCGTCACCGTGAACATCAGGATCGCAAGCGCGAAAGACGCGGCAAGACCGACGTCCAGCACCCATGCGGGCATCGGCAGGATCATCATCACGATCACCGCCATCAGCGCCAGCGCCAGCAGAATGGTAGGCTGAAAGATGGCCGACAGTCGGGGGGTCATCGCCCGCTACTCCAGCGTCAGGAAAGGCGTGGGGCCGCCATCGTCCCGCGGCACCAGAGACCCCATCGCCCCCGGTGCGCCCGCCGCGACAAGCAGTCGGTATCCATTGCCGCGTTCCGGCGGTGCAGCGACGGGCGGGACCGCCGGCGATGCCGGCGGCGGTGCGTCTTCCAGCCGTGCGCGCAGGGTGTCGAAACGGGCGCGATATCGCTTTGCCAGGTCTGGCGTGCGCGAATGGTAGGCGCCTGCGGCAGCCGACCAGTTGCCCATTTCGGCATGCAGCCGTGACAGGAATCCCGCCGCATATCGTGCCCCCGTCAAAGGGTCGAACATCGCCTCGACTGAATCGAAGGCCTGTCCATGCCAGCGATGGTTGATCTGGAAACATCCAATGTCAAAGCTGACGGCGCCACCCTCCCGGGCCCTGGCGACGTAGTCGAGCGCGGCGCCCGGTGCGTCGAACCAGTGCCCGGCGCCTTCCATGTTCACCGTCCAGGGCCAGGGCCGAAGCCGGCCGTCCCTGCGACGGCCGCTTTCAGCAAGCGCGATGGCCAGCAGGACCGTTTCGGGAATCCCCGCCGCGCGCGCGGCAGAGACGGCCGCAGCCTCGCAAAGCGACGCCGCGTCGGCCGCGTCGGTCCCGGCGTGCGTCGACGCATTGGTCGGCCGCGCGGTGGCCAGCATTGCAAGCCAGGCGGCAAGAACCAGAATGGCGCGCGTTCTGCGCGAGGCCGTGGGGCTGCAGATCATCCGTTTGGGGCCTTGTTCACCATGCCTTCGCAAAGCTAGGTGCGGAGGGTTGAGAAAGCGTAACCCCTGGCCCGCATCCCGGCGTTTCGTCGGGACGCCCGATGATCGGACCCTCAGAGCGGATCAGGCCGGTCGCGCACGGATCATCGCCCGCCACCCACCGGCCCCGGGCCGGCCGTCAGGCCCGCAGGCCCGACCATGGGTCGATGGAACAGGCGCGCGGCCCGTCCCGGCCCAGCCTGATGTCATCCCCCGGCTGCGCCATCCAGCAGCTGTCGATAGACCCGTCGCACGTCGGACGAGCGCCGCATCAGGTCTTGGGACATGTCCAGCAGCGCGGCGGGGCTTTCGGCGGCTTCGGGGTTTGCGGGGGCGGCGATGGCAAGCGCGGCGGCCGCCCGCTGCCCGTCCGTCCCCAGTGCAATCACCCGGTCCCAGTCGCCGGCCTGCCACGATGCCGCAGCCGCACGGTCCGGTTGTCCGACCGGCGCAAAAAGCTCGGCCGCAGCGGCGGGTTGTCCCGCTGCCATCAGCGCGCGGGCCATCAGGCCGTTCGCCCCTGACCCAGACAGGCCCGCGAGGTACACGAAGGCGGCTTCTGGTGCCGCGTCCGCCAGATGGCTGCGCGCCAGAACCAGCCTGTCAGCCTCCCCCGGGGGGCCGGGACGCGCGGCGACGACCTTTCGCGCTGCCGCCGGCAGACCCGTTTCGATCAGGCGCGCGGCCAGTGCGCGGCGGGCGGCATCTGCCGGCTCGCTCGCCGACCGCGGCATCGGACCGGCAAGCAGGCGGGGCAGAAGGCTTGCGATCTCCGGCGCCTGCGCGACGGCTGCCACCAACTCTACAAGCAGATGTTCAAGCGTCGCGTCGTCGAGGCCGGCCATCGATCGCAGGATCGCCAGCCGGGCGAACGCCGCCTCGAACCGCCCCGCGGCAATCAGTCCGCGCAGGTGGGCGCGATCAAGCGCCATACCCTCTAGCGTGCCGCTTCGCTCTGTTGCCAACGTCTCGGCCTGCAGAAGCAGGCCGCCATCCGGTGTCCGGCCCGCATCGGCCATGCCGTCCAGCAACGCGACGAGGGCGGCCACGGCCTCGGGGCTGTCACCGCGCGCAAGAGCGCCCAGCCGGTCCAGCCGGTCTTCGCCTGCTGGCAAGTCCAGCCGGGCATCCAGAAGGTCTAGCCCCGGCGACGTGCCGTCCACCGCCCGCGCCATCGCGTTGCGCAGCGCGGCCGCGGTATCTGCGTCACCCATGTCAAGAAAGAGTGCCGCCAGCCCGGGTCCAAGGCTGCGGCGCAGGCCCGGAGGCAGGGCTGCGAACCCCGCCTGAACAGCCGCCGCGTTGACCGGGTCCCCAGGTGCCAGATGTCCCCGCGCCAGAACGGCCCAAAGCGCCGCGCGCCCGTCGCAGCCGATCTGCGCGGCCAGTTCGCTGGCCGGCAGCGTGCCCCCGTCGACAAGGCGCGCAAGCTGATCGAGTAGCCCCGCATCGGGCACCGGGGCGTCGAAAGCGGCCAGAATCGCCCGCGCCTCGGCGCCGAAACCGATGGCCACCGCATGGCGTGCTGCATCGCGGATCGCCTTGGGATCGGGCCGGTCATGGGCATCGACGAGGGCCGCGCGATAATGCGCCATCTCGACACGTTCACCCGCCCAGGCCACAAGATCGAGGCGTCCATCCGCAAGGCAGGCGAGGCCGGTGTCGGCAACTGGGCTGCCTTCGGGCCGATCCCGGTCCACGGCCGTCTGGACGCGCAGATGATCCGCCAGCACCACCGGTGGCGACAGCGTCGGTGGCGGGGCATCGTCCGGGGTCGGCGCGGGGTCGGGTGCGGGTGGTGAAACAGCGGGATCGGGGGCCAGGGCGATCAGGCCCTGATCGGCGGCGCGCCCAAGCTGCTCGGCTATGGTGCGGGCAGCGTCCTGCACAACCGCATCGATATCCGCGGCGGTGTCGCTTTCGGGCGCTGCTCCGGGGTCTTCCGGAATCCCGGCCTCGGCGGATCGCACCAATCCGGGGGGCGCCGATGCCGGCCCGTCCGGAGCGACAGGTGATTGTGTTTCTGGCCACCCGTTCGGTTCCGTATCGGCCAAGGCCGGTCCCGGCATCCCGGGCAACGCGACACCCGGCAGAAGCACCGGCAATGGTCCGGGTGAAAGAGCGGGCCGGAATGTCGGCGCGGCATTCGCCGAAGCCTGCCCAGGACCTGCAACCGCCTCGTCAGTTACCGCTTCTGCCGGGATCTCGGGCAGGCTCGGGGTGTCGAGACGCGCCTCGAAAGGCGAGGCTTCAGGCGGCGGGCCGTCTCGGATGTCGATGACGATGCCCTGGGGAATGACGAAGGCGTCACCATGGCAGTCGCAATCGACCGACAGCATCAACCGCCCGTCAAGTCGTCCCTCCAGCGCCGCGATACGGTCTTGCCGGATCATCGTGTAGACTGCGGCGACGTCATAGCCGTCCGGTGCCGAGGTGCGAAGTTCATACCCGCCGTCGACCCGACCGAAACGCCATGTCGGGTCCGGATCCATGTAGACGACGAGACGCGTGAACCCGTCGTGCTCTCCGGAGCGGACGATCAGGGGCGCCGCCGCGGCGGAAACCGCAGCGAAGCAGACGAGTATCGCGACAAGCCGTCCGATCATGCCGCGTCCTGCCGGACGGTGCGCAATGCCTCCTCCAGGTCGCCATAGGTCGGGCGGCAATGGCCGGGTGTGTTCTGGCGGCCAACCTCGATACAGATGTTGGGTGGGTGGGCGTGAAGATTTGCAACCAGCACCTCGCGGATCAGCTGGTAGAAATGCGCGTCCTCGTCGATGACCGCCTTCACCCGGCTGGCGAAGGGGCCGACGAGGCCATAGGCAAGAAAGACGCCGAGGAACGTCCCGACAAGCGCACCGGCGATCAGCTTGCCCAGGATTTCCGGCGGCTGATCGATCGAACCCATCGTCTTGATCACGCCGAGCACCGCCGCGACGATCCCCAGCGCCGGCAGCCCGTCGGCCATCGTCTGCAGCGTGTGGCTGGTATGCTGCGCGGCGTGGTGGCTGGTTTCCAGCCGCTTTTCCAGGACTTCCTCGACCTGGTGGGGATCATCGTAGTTCATCGCGGCCGACCGCAGCGTGTCGCAGATCAGGTCCACCGCCTCCTGATCGGCAAGGATGCGGGGATAGCGCGCGAAGATGGCAGAGCTTTCGGGCGCTTCTATCTGCTCTTCCAGCGCAACGGCGTTCTGCCGGGCAAGGCGAATCAGCTCGAACAGCAGGCATAGCAGGTCGCGATAGTCCCCGGGCTTCCAGTGCGGGCCGCGGAACACCTTGCCCAGGTCCCTGAGCGTGTGCCTGATGACCGACTTGTCATTGCCGATCAGAAAGGCACCGATCGCGGCGCCCCCGATCATCGTCATCTCGTAGGGCAGCGACTTGAAGATGATGTACATCTTGCCGCCGGCGGCAAGATAGCCGCCAAAGACCATGGAGAAGACCACGAAGATTCCGATGATTCCGACCATGCAACGCCTCGCGGTGGTTCGCTTTGCGCAAAGCATGGTGGCGTCGGGTTAAGACCAGCTTTCCAACCGGCTGGTTCACCGAATTTTTCAGGCTGCGTTCAGTCCGCCGCGACCGCGCTGTTGCGGCTGGCCAGAAGCAGGCTGAAGCCATAGGCGATTTCGGGAGGCAGGCCGGCAAGGATGCCCGCGGCCGCGTCCGGGCGCATTCGTGCAAGAAAGCCCGCGGCGAATTCGGGCGCCATGGTCTCGAACAACGCCGCGGCCTCCTTGGGCTTCATGTTCTCGTAGACGGCGGTGAGGCGGTTCAGGTCATCCTCGTCCGCGACATCGGCGACGCTGACGAGCCGCGACAGGCGATCCTCGGCGGATTCGAGCGCCGCCAGCTGGCGCTCTATCTCGTCGCGGGCGTGCCGCAGTGTGGCGGCCCGGTCGGCCAGTTCTGCATCGCGCAGATCAAGCGCCGCCTGCCGTTCGGCGATCACGGCAAGTGTGGTGGCGATGTCGGGCGGAGTCTCGCAAGCCTGTACCTTGGCCTCGGGCATGGGCACGGCGTCGGGCGTGGCAAGGCTTGCCGCGCCGGTGGCCCCGCGCAGCCCCGCCGACGCGAGGAAGAGCCCGGCGATCACCCAAAGCGCACCGCGCCCGGTACGCAGCCGCAGGCGTGGCACGCGGATCATTCCGCTGCCTCGACGCTGCGGCGGCTGCGGAACTGAGCCACGACACCGCCCCCTGATGCGACGGCGGGTGCCTTCGGAGCGGGCGGGCCTTCGGATGCCGCGGTCAGGTCCTGGGGCGATGGCATCTCGTTGCCAGGGCTGTCCGGGCTGCCCGCGGCTTCGGGCGCGGCCAATGCGCCGCCGGTCCGCGCTGCCGGCGCGTCCTGATTCGAAGCGGCGGCGGGTTTGCCCGCGTCCTGAGCGTCGACCTCATCCGACGCGGCGAGATCGACAGCTGGAAGATCATGCATAGAGGCAACCATAAGTTCCAGTCGGCGGGCGACGCCATCGGCGCGATCGGTAAGCGTGGCCAGCGCCGCGCCGGACCCGCTGGCCGCTGCCTGTGCGGACTTCAGCGTGCGCGTCATGTCGTCCACCTGTGCCGAGAGCACGGCAACCGCGCCACCCACGCCCTTTTCGAGATCGGTGAACCGGGTGAGGCGACGGGACAGCACCACGCAGTAGAAGCCCGCGCCAAGCGCACCGGAAATCAGCAGGATATCGGCAATCAGTTCCATCACACCGCCCTAGTTCAAAACGAATTCCATGATGAGAAGGTCCTTTACCCGCCCCTCGCCGGTCACGATCTGGATGCGGCGCAGCATTTGCGCGCGCAGCCGCACCAGCGCAGCGGGACGTTCCAGATCCTCCAGCGCGATGGCCCGAAGATAGCTGTTCATCGCGTCGATCACGCGTGGCATCAGAGCCTCGACATCGGCCTTTCTGGATGCTGCGACCTCAAGCTCGGCGCGAAACCGCAGATGGCGTCCGGCGTCTGATAGGTTGATCGTCAATGGCTCCAGCGGGACGAAGGCAACATCCGGCATGTCGGGCACCGTGGCCCTTTCCGTGCGTCCGGGGTCATCCGCGTGGCCAGGGGAAAGGACCATCCCCGACCAAACGGCGAAGAAACCGCCGCCGCCAAGCAGCAGCGCGGCCACGACGCCAAGCACCAACGCAAGCCTGCCACCGCGCCCGGGCCTGTCTTCGGCTGGCGCCTGTTCGGGATCGGCGGTGTCGGTCATCGCGGCCTCCGCTTGCGTGGCATGGGTCCGCTATATCCGTGTTTGGGCTAACCGAATGTTAAGCGGGATCGCGCAATCCTGACCGGGCCGCACGATCGTGGCTGTCAAACAGGGGTGCCCGGTGCAGAACGTGCTGTCTCTCTGGTCCGCGCTGGATCCGCGCCGCCGAATCATCGTCGCGCTGGCCACCGTCACCGTCTTCGCCGCCGTGCTGGGGCTGGCGCGGATGGCGGCGCGGCCGGACCTCTCGCTGCTGTACGCCGGGCTTGACGCCGCCGCGGCCGGCGATGTCCTTACCGCGCTGGACCAGTCCGGTACTGTGTACGAGGTGCGCGGCACCTCTATCTTCGTGCCTGCCGCGGAACGGGACGCTCTTCGCCTGACGCTGGCGGGTCAGGGCCTGCCCGCGAATTCCGCCGCCGGGTACGAACTGCTCGATTCACTGTCCGGCTTCGGTACGACGGCGCAGATGTTCGATGCCGCCTACTGGCGTGCCAAGGAAGGAGAGCTTGCGCGCACCATCCTTGCCGCGCCCGACATCCGGCAGGCGCGCGTTCATATCGCCGCGCCCTCGTCCAGCTTTCTGCAACGCGACGCCGCGCCCAGCGCGTCGGTCACCGTCATTGCCACGACCGGCGCATTGCCGACCCGGCGCGCCACGGCGCTGCGGTACCTCGTCGCCTCGGCCGTTGCCGGGCTTGCGCCCGACGCCGTGTCGGTGATCGACGGACAAACCGGCGCGGTGGTCTCTGGCGATGCCGCCACCGACGCCCAGGGGACAGAGGCGCGCGCCACCCAGCTTCGGGCCAATATCCTGCGGCTGCTGGAGGCGCGGGTGGGCCCGGGAAACGCGGTGGTCGAGGTCAGCCTTGAAACCGTGACCGAGACCGAAGCAATCACCGAGCGGCGGATCGACCCGGACAGCCGCATTGCCATCAGCACCGAAACCACCGAACGCGCCATGGCCTCGACGGAAAGCGGGCGCGGTGCGGTCACCGTGGCCAGCAACCTGCCCGACGGCGACGCCGCCCGCGACGGAGGCGCCGCGCAAAGCGAAGACAGCGAGACACGCGAAACTGTGAACTACGAGGTCTCGGAAACCCGCCGTGAAGTGCTGCGTGCCCCCGGTGCCGTCCGCAGGCTGAGCGTTGCGGTGCTGATCGACGGACTGCGGATTGCCGATCCAGATACAGGCCAGCCCGTCTGGCAGCCCCGCCCCGAGGAAGAGCTGCAGGCGCTGCGCGCACTGGTGGCCGCGGCCGCGGGCATCGACACCGGACGCGGGGACGAGCTGACGCTTCGGTCTATGGAATTCCGGGCCCTGAACCTGCCTGACGTGGAAGATGCGGGCTGGATGCCGCCGCTGGCGCCTCTCGACCCGATGCGCCTAGTCCAGCTGGGAGTTCTGGCGCTTGTCGCGCTGGCCCTGGGGCTTTTCGTCGTCCGCCCGGTGCTGGCCGGGCGCGGCGCGGCGAGGCCGGCCCCGGCGCTTGCCGGCCCCGGCGTCATCCCCATGGGCGGCACTACAGCCGGCGCCCCGGTTGCCCTACCGGCGCCCGAAGGCGTGGCCATCGCACAGGCGGACACCCCTGCGGCATCGCCGGGGCCCGGGAGCACACCCGATGCAATTGATCCCCCGCCGCCGGACCCCGTGGAACGCCTGCGCCTTCTGATCACCGAGCGTCGCGACGAATCGGTCGAGATCCTGCGCAGCTGGCTTGACGAAACAGAGGAACAGGCCTGATGGGCAGGCTCTCGATCCTTGAGGATTTCGGGGAGGCAACACCGGCAGGGGTCGCGTCCCCTGCCCCGAGTGTCCCCGTGTCATCACCGCCCGAAGCGGACCGCCTGTCGGCGTGGGAGGAAGGCTATCGCTCCGGCTACGACGACGCCCTGCGGGCCGAAGCCCAAAACCAGGCCCGCATCGGTGCGGAACTGGAACGCACCCTGCAAGAACTGTCCTTCACCTTTCACGAGGCGCGCACGCAGGTCACCGACGCCCTGCGCCCGCTGCTGACGGAAATGACGGCGACGCTTCTGCCCGGGCTCGAACGCGCGGCACTCGACCGGATCGTCTGGGACGCGCTTGAAGAGACGGCCACCGCCCGGGCCGACGCACCGCTGGAACTGCTTGTCTCATCTGCCGACCTTGCCTCCGTCGAGGCGCTGGCGGCCCGCCACGCCATGGCGCACGCCCGGGTGACGGCCGAACCGACGCTTGGCCCGGGGCAGGCCTACCTGCGCACCGGTAACACCGAACGTCACGTGGATCTTGCCGCCGCGCTGGAAGAGATCCAGCAGGCCATCGGCGCGCTCTTCGAGGATGAGGATAGGATGCGCCGCCATGGCTGACACACCCACTGCTCCCCCGCTTGCACGGGTTCCCATCGAGATACGGGTCTCGGTCGGCCACGCCCGGCCGCCGCTGCACCAGCTTCTTGCGATGACGCCAGACGCGGTGTTCCCGCTCGACCGCGGCATCGATGACCCGGTCGAGCTTTATGTCGGCGACCGGCTGATCGCGCGCGGGCAGCTGGAGGAACTCGACGGCGGGCGCGACGGCCAGCTTGCCGTGCGCCTGACAGAAGTCGCAGACCTGGACGGCGGCCGGTGACCCGCGCCGCTTGGCTTGCGGCCGCCGCCGCGCTTTCAGTGATGCTTGCCGCGGGGCCGTCCCTTGCGCAGGAGGTGACCCTGACGCTCGACGGCGAAGGCTCGCTGACCGCCCGGACGATCCAGCTACTGGTGCTTGTGACCGTGCTCAGCCTAGTGCCCGGGCTTGCGGTGACGATCACCTGCTTTCCCTTCATCGTCACGGTGCTTTCGATCCTGAGGCAGGCCATCGGCCTGCAGCAGTCGCCGCCAAACATGCTGATCGTCAGCCTTGCGCTCTTTCTCACCTATTTCGTGATGGAACCGGTGCTGACGGCGGCATGGACGGCGGGGGCAGAGCCGCTCATCGACGGTCGGCTGGGACTTGAAGCCGCATGGCAGGCAGCCCTTGGCCCGTTCCGCGGCTTCATGGAGGCCCGGACCGACCCCGAGGCCGTGCTGCGCCTTGCCGCCTTGCGCCCGGCCCCGGTTCCCGAGACCGCCGCTGATGCGCCGCTTTCGGTGCTGGTGCCCGCCTTTCTTCTGGGCGAGATCGAAAAGGCCTTTCAGATCGGGTTCCTTATCTTCCTTCCGTTTCTTATCATCGATCTCGTCGTCGCGGCCGTTCTGATGTCGATGGGCATGATGATGGTGCCACCCGCGATCGTCTCCTTGCCGTTCAAGCTGGCGTTTTTCGTTGTCGCCGACGGCTGGACGCTGATCTCGGAAGCGCTGGTGCGCGGTTACATGTGACGCCCGGCGTCCTTTCCGCCTCGCCGGCGCCCAAGGGACCGCGACGGCCAGCGATGGCGCGCCATGCCGCCCCCAAAAAGGTATCCGTTTCAGCGTACCACGAATTCGGCGTGCAGCGCCCCGGCCGCCTTTATGCTCTTTAGGATGTCGATCATGTCGCGGGGTGAAACGCCCAGGGCGTTCAGCCCCGCGATAACCTCTGACAGCGACGTGCCGGCCCGGACCTCGGCCAGCCCGATGCCCGGCTCCTCTTCCAGCGCGGCCTGCGTACGCGGCAGAACGATGCTCTGTCCCTGCGAAAACGGATTGGGTTGCACGACCAAGGGTGCTTCCTCGATCCGCAGCGTCAGGTTGCCCTGGCTGACGGCGACGCGGCTGATGCGCACATCGGCACCCATCACGATGGTGCCCGACCGCTGGTCGACCACCACGCGGGCCTTGCGCTCGGGCGCGACTGCGAGGTTTTCGATTCGTCCGATCGCATGGGCAGGAGACGCCGTGCGCGCCGCCTTGATGTCGAAGGCAACCGTCCCGGCATCCAGCATGACGGCCACGCCACGGCCAAAGTCCGCGTTGATCGCTGCTTCGATCCGGGCCGCGGTTGTAAAGTCGGGCGTGCGCAACGCAAGGCGAATCCGGTCAAGCGCGGCAAAGTCGAAATCGATCTCTCGCTCTACCCGCGCGCCCGAGGGGATGACCCCGGCAGTTGGAACGCCCTGCACAACCCGCGCACCCTCTCCCTCGGCCTCGGCGCCGCCGGCGATCACGGTGCCCTGCGCCACGGCATAGATCTGACCGTCCGCAGCGTTCAGAGGCGTCATCACCAGCGTGCCGCCCAGCAGGCTCTTGGCGTCCCCGATGGCAGAGACCGTCACGTCGATCGTCCCCCCCGCCCGGGCAAAGGGCGGCAGCGTCGCGGTCACGAAGACGGCGGCGACGTTCTTGGGGCGAAACTGCTCTCCGGTGACGTTGACACCGAGCCGTTCAAGGATGTTCGACAGGATCTCCTCGGTAAAGGGAGCGTTGCGGATGCCGTCGCCCGTACCGTTCAGCCCCACGACGATCCCGTACCCGACAAGATCGTTGCCGCGCACGCCATCGAATTCGACAAGGTCCTTGATGCGCACTGTCTGCGCGCAGGCCGGAACGGGCGCGGTCAGAACGGCCGCGGCCAGAATACCTATCAGAAAGCGCATCATCGCAAGAACTCCGTCAGGCTCAGACGCGACAGACGGGCCGTCACGGCATAAAGCGTTTCAAGTTGCGTCTCGGCCTCGGTCAGGGCGGTCGCGGTGCGGTAGGCATCCACGCCCACCAGCGCGGCGCGGGCCTCTTCCAGGGCAGCGGCCTCTGCGGCATTTGCCGTCGCCGCCTCTTCGATGCGCGCTTCTTCGCGGCCGACGCGGGCGCCAAGGGTCGCCAGCGCCGCGTCACCTTCCATGATGCGCGTACCTGCCAGAAGCAGGGCAGCGGCGCGCTGATCTGCCTGTCCATCCAGGAGACCCCGGTCGAGAAGTGCTGCGGTGGCGTATCCGGCCAGAAGTTCGCGCAGCGCGGGATCGTCGGCGCGCAGGGCCGGGTCCGCCGTCTGTCCCGGGGCGATCGACGCAGGCGACAGATCGGTGCCCGCCCCTAGGTAGCCGTGAGTGTAGAAACCGCCGCCCGGGGCATCAAACCAGTCGTTGACCGCCGCCGCGAGATCCGCCGCGCTGGCCTGCGGCCCGATATCGGCGGCAAGTTGCGCCAGAAGGTCATCCGCCCCGGCCACGGCCGCCCCGTCGGTGGCCGTGCCCGCAAAAAGCGCGCGGCCCGCATCGCGCGCGTTCAGCGCCGACACCACCGACCCCAGCCGCGCACGGGCGTCTGTCGCCGCCGCATCGACCTGTGCCGCAGCGCCGCCCGTGCCCGCCATAACCAGCGCCGCGCCCAGTTCCGCGCCCGCTTCCTGCATCGTGCCTAGCGCCGCCTGCGTCGCGCGGGCGAATTGCGCCGCCTCCGCCGCAGCGGCATCATGCGCGTTCAGCGTCGTCATGGCGTGGGCAATCCCGGAGAGTGCCCCCTGCAATGGGCCGTTTCCGGCCGACGCCTCTCGCGAGGTCCCGGTTGCAAGCTCCTGCCCCAGCGCGGACAGCTCTGTCCTGACACGGGTGTTGAACAGCCGCGACTGAAAGCCCAGTGCGAGATCTCCGATCGACAGGGCGGACATGGCCTAGATCCTCGTCAGGTTGGCCAGCATCTCGTCGATCACCGACATGACGCGGGCATTGGCGGCATAGGCGCGTTCGATCGCCAGCAGGGTCTGAAGCTCGGCGTCGGTGTCCACACCTTGCCGAAGCTCTGCAAGGCGCAGGGTTTCTGCCTCGGTGCCCGATGCGGTTTCCTCTGCCTCGGCAGCGGTGCGGGCGTTGGCGATACCCGCGGAAAGCTCTGCCACCAGAGTGGCGGCACCGACAGCGGACGGGCCAAAGCCGCCGGACGCGGGAACCCGGGGTCCGGCCAGCGCGCCCGACAGGGCGTTCAGCACCCGCGCGTCGCCCGGATCGCCCGGGGTGGCGGCACCGATTCCGGCACGCAGCCGCCAAAGCCCGTCCGACGCGGGGGACAGCACGGCATTGACCGCGATACGACCCGCCAGCCCGGTTTCGCCTGCGGGATCGACCATCGCCCCGGCATCGGTGAACAGCCCCGGCGCACCCGGCGCCAGCGTCGGATCAAGGGCGGGGTCGGCAAGCCGTTCGATCAGATCGCGCGACACGGCGTCAAGCCGCGCCTGCGTCCCGGGTCCAGCATCGTCCCGGATGGCGAATTGCGCCGCAAGGGTGCCGCCGCCCATCGGACCGTCAACCGCCACCGGGCGCCCGTCCAGCGTAAGGCCAGACAACGCCCCGGACCCAAGGCTCATCTCGGCGGCGATAACGCCAGCGGACGTGAACCCGATCTCGACCGCCTGCGTATCAAGCAGCATCGCACCGCCCGGGGTCATCAGGGCCACCCGCCCATGGTCGCGGGGAAGCTCTTGCAGCGGAACGATACGGGCGATCTCGTCGATCACCTGCTGGCGGCGATCCGCCAGCCCCGAGGCGTCCTTGTCCACCGCTTCGAACCGGGCGATGCGGGCATTCAGCGTGGCGACCTCCTCAAGGCCCGCGTTCAGCTGCGCGACAGAGGTTGCGATGGCAGCATCGGCCCGCATTCGCTGGTCCTGCACATGGCTGGTCCCCCGGTTCAGATGTGTCGCCAGCGCAGCCGCGGCCGTGTGCACGGCTTCCAGCCGTGCGGTGCTGTCGGGGCGGCTGGCGGCAGCGGTCAATGCCGCCTCGAAAGTGGCCAGCCGATCGGTCAGACTGCCTGGATCGGATGGCATGCCAAGCACTCGTTCAAGCCCTGCATGGAAACCGGCCCGGAGGGCCGCGCCCTCCTCGGCGGCGCCCGCCGCGCGGCGGTCCGCCAGAAGCCGGGGGTCGGCGTGGCGCGTGATGCCAGAGACCCGCACCCCCGCAGAGGCACTGCCCGCAGCCTCCAGCAATAGCTCGCGCCTGCCGTAGCCCTCGGTCCGGGCGTTGGCGATGTTCTGCGACACGATCTCGGCCCCGCGCGCGGCAGCGCCAAGGCCCGAAAGGGCAGATGTGAGGGCGCCAGAGATGCTCATCCAGATTCAGGCCGCCGGCCGCTCAGCGCTTGATATTGGTGGTTTCCTGCAACATCTCGTCCACCGTCTGGATCACTTTGGCGTTCGAGGAATAGGCCCGCTGGGTCTGGATGAGCTGGGTCAGTTCTGCAGCGACGTCCGTTGCGCTTTCCTCTCGGGCGTATCCCACGATCTCTCCTGTCGGGCCGTCGCCGGCATCCCACAGGAAGAACGGGCCGCTGTCGGGCGACACCTGGTAAGTCTGGTTGGACAGGGCGATCAGACCGTTGGGATTGGGCACGTCGACCAGCGGGATCTGGTAGATCGTCCGGGTAAAGCCCACGTCATAGATGGCGTGCACATAGCCGTTCTCGTCAATCTCGACGGCGACGAGGTTCCCGACCGGAGATCCGTTCTTGTTGATCGACACCGGCGCGAAACTGTCGCTGAGCTGTGTCAATCCGTTGGGGTCCCCGAGCTGCCCGATTTCCAGTTCGATCGGACCGCCGCCGACCGACAGGTCGAGCGTGCCGGTGGTGGGATCATAGTCGCCGCCTTCCACCGTGGTCACCGACAGCAATGTGCCCCCGTTTTCGCGGGAATCGTCGAAGGTCAGGATGTATTCGCCCACCACGTCCCCGCTGGAAGCGGAATCGGCGATCGTCATCGTCCATTCGTTGGAACTGCCGTCCGCCGGCACCGTGGGGGTAAAAGTGATGTCCAGCGTCTCGGAGGTGCCCATGTTGCCGAAGTACTCTACCGACAGCACCTGCGCCTCGCCCGTACTGCCCGCCTCGGTCTCCGACGCGGGCAGGTTCACGCCAAGCGTCATCTCGGTCGTGGGGTCGCCGGCATACTGGTTCAGGTCCACCTGCACCGGTTCCAGCCCGTCCACCGTGTCGCGCGGATAGGGGGGCACCGTTCCGTCCGGGTCGGCGGGCCATCCCATCAGGACCATTCCGGATTCGTTGGTCAGCACGCCGTTCTCGTCCGGATAGAAGGATCCCGTCGTCATAAGGTACAGCGGAACCTCGCCATTGTCGTTGGCGATCGAGGTCGAGGTGGTCACGGGTATCATGCCGCGCCCGCTGATCGCGATATCGGTCGGGTTCGAGGTGGAGATCAGCGGCGCCTGTTCGTCGATCAGCCGCCGTGTGGAACTGACGACACCGCCGGCGGAATACTGTGTCGCGGTGCTGCCGGCGATCACGATGGAATTGAAATCGGTTTCCACCCGCTTGTAGCCGTAGGTGGACGAGTTCGCGATGTTGTCGGCGATGGTGGCCAGGTTGGCCGCGTTGGCATTCAGCCCGGACACGCCGGCCGCCAGCGAAGAGGAAATGGTCATCGGGTGCGCCTTTCTGATGCATCGACCGGGATCGGTGCCCAGACATACGCGCGCCGGCTTAACGCCGCGCTAATGCGCCCCTGGCGCGCTTCAGCCGTCGTCGCGAAGCAGGATCACCTCCAGCCGATTGTTGCGCGGGGCCGTCGGATCGCTCAGCACCGGCGCGCGATCTGCGTGGCCAGTGACACGGCGCAGACGCGCCGACGACAGGCCTTCGGCTTCCAGCAGGGTGCGCATCCGGCTGGCGCGGTCCCCGGACAGGTCCCACACGCGATTGTCCACCAGGATCACGGGAACCGCCGCGACGTGACCCTCGATGGCGACGCGGTTTGACACCATTGCGAACAGGCCAGCAACCACGCCCGCCAGCCGTGTGGCAAGTTCGGTGGGCCTGTCGCTTCCAGGTTCGAACAGCGACGTCCCCGGTGTATCGAAGAGTTCCACGATCAGGCCCTCGTCGGTGACGCGCGTCACGATGTGGCGCAGCATCTCGTCGCTGACAAGGCTTTCGCCGCTGCGACCGGTCAACGCTTCCTCGATCTCGCGCAGGACGGCATCCTCCACCCCCTTGCCATCCTCGGTGCCGCTTTCACCGCGGCCGCTGTCACCGCGGGCCTGAAATTCCTCGCTGGGTTTGGATTGGGTGGCGCCGGTGCCGTTCTGGGCGAGGACCTGCTCGGCAAATATGTTGGTGCCGCCGAAACTGCCCTCGCCCCCGCCGGAAATGCGGTTGATCGGAATCGTCGGGTTGAAGTAGTCCGCGATCCCCTTTCGCTGCTTTTCCGTCGTTGCGTTCAATAGCCACATCAGCATGAAGAAGGCCATCATCGCGGTGACGAAATCGGCATAGGCCACCTTCCAGGCCCCGCCGTGATGGCCGCCACCCGCGACGATCTTCTTGCGCTTCACGATGATAGGCGCATTTGACTGCGCGCTCATCCCACCAACCTTTTATTACCCCGCGACTGGGATAGCCCGGGGCCGCTGAACGCCGCCTTAACCTTTCGAATTGTCGCTCAAGGTCACGATTGTGCCAGAATCAGGTCGGCCGCCTTCTCGGCGATCATGATGGTGGGGGAATTTGTGTTGCCGCTGGTGATGGTGGGCATGACGCTGGCGTCAATGACACGCAGCCCGCCGATCCCGCGCAGGCGCAGCGCAGGATCAAGCGGCGCGGTGTCCTCGGCGCCCATCCGCACCGTCCCGACGGGATGAAAGATCGTCGTTCCGATGTCGCCCGCCGCGCGCGCAAGCGCGGCATCAACGTCAGGCACCTCTGGGCCGGGGCGGAACTCTTCCGGGGCGTGCGGCATCAGCGCGGGCTGGGCCATGATGCGCCGGGTCAGCCGGATCGCGGCGGCGGCCACGCGCCGGTCGCCCTCGGTGGACAGGTAGTTCGGCGCAATCTCGGGCTGCGCGCGTGGATCGGGCGAGGCGATGCGTACATGCCCCCGGCTTTCGGGGCGCAGGTGACAGACGCTGGCTGTCAGCGCGTCGAAGGGATGCAGCGGCTGGCCGAAGGCATCCAGCGACAGGGGCTGCACGTGGTATTCAAGGTCCGCCGTCGCCACGTCCGGCCCCGACCGCGCGAACGCCCCCAGCTGCGACGGCGACATCGACATCGGCCCGGTGCGGCGCAGCGCGTATTCCGCCGCGATCCTGGCCTTGCCCAGCAGGCTGGCCGACAGCGTGTTCAGCGTCACCGTGTTCGTCACCTTCCACGCACAGCGGATCTGCAGGTGATCCTGCAGGTTCGCGCCGATCCCCGGCTGGTCCAGGACCGGCTCGATTCCATGGGCCTGCAAATGATCGGCGGGGCCGATCCCCGAGAGCTGCAACAGCTGGGGCGAGCCGATGGCACCCGCCGACAGGATCACCTCGCGCCCCGCGCGCAGCTCCTTCACCTGTCCGTTCTGGCGGAACCGCACGCCGACGGCCCGCCGCCCTTCCAGGATCAGCCCCTCGGCCTGCGCGTCGGTCTCCACCCGCAGCCGCCCCGAGCGCATCGCGGGCCGCAGAAACGCCTTGGCCGTGTTCAGCCGCCAGCCGTCGCGCTGGTTCACCTTGAAATAGCCCACACCCTCGTTGTCGCCGGTGTTGAAATCGTCGGTGCGGGGCAACCCCGCCTGCACCGCCGCCTCGCGCCAGGCATCCAGGATATCCCAGTGCAGGCGCTGGTTGTCGACGCGCCACTCACCGCCCGCGCCGTGCAGGTCGTCGGCGCCGTCGACGTAATCCTCGGACCGCTTGAAATAGGGCAGCACGTCGTTCCAGCCCCATCCGGCCAGGCCCAATTGCCGCCAGTGGTCATAGTCCGCCGCCTGCCCGCGCAGATAGAGCATCCCGTTGATCGACGAACAGCCGCCCAGGATACGCCCGCGCGGATACAACAGACTGCGCCCGTTCAGCCCCGCCTCTTCGGCGGTGCGGAACCCCCAGTCGGTGCGCGGGTTGCCGATGCAATACAGGTATCCCACCGGGATATGGACCCAGTGGTAATTGTCCTTCCCCCCGGCCTCCAGCAGCACGACGCTGGCCTTCGCGCTCAGCCGGTTGGCCAGAACGCAGCCCGCTGATCCGCCGCCGACGATGATGTAATCCGCGTCCATCCTGTCCCCCAAACTCGCCCGCCCCGGCCCGGTCGTGCGCCTGTGCACAGATCCCGTGCCCGCGACCGGGGTTCCCCCGTGCCCGAAAAAGACGACATAGAGCGTGAAAGCACAACACCGGCGGACCGCTCCGCCGCAGGAGGATACCATGCTGCACCAGATCAAGGGCCTGCACCACGTCACGTCGCTGGCCAGCGGCGCCCAGACCAACAACGCCTTCTTCACCAGGGCGCTCGGCCTGCGCCGCGTCAAGAAGACCGTGAATTTCGACGCCCCGCACGTCTATCACCTGTATTACGGGGACGAGCACGGCAGCCCGGGCTCTGTCATGACCTACTTCCCCTTCCCCGGTGCCGCGCGCGGCCGCCACGGTGCCGGAGAGGTCGGCGTCACCGCCTTCGCCGTGCCCAGGGGCGCGCTGGGTTACTGGGCCGATCGCCTTGCGGGCCTTGGCGTCACGGGCCTGAACCGGACCTCCAGCTTTGGACAGGACCGGCTGACCTTCGACGGACCCGACGGCGACACCTTCGCGCTTGTGGAAACCGATGACGCCCGCGCGCCCTGGACCGGCACCGACGTGCCCGAGGACGCGGCGATCCGCGGCTTTCACTCGGCGTCCATGCGCCTGCGCGATGCAGGGGCATCGGCGGAGCTTCTGCGCTTCATGGGGTATGAGGAAACCGGCCGCGACGGGGACATGACGCGCTTTGCCGTGACCGGCGGCAATGGCGCCGACGTGATCGACATCGAGACCCTGCCCGGTGCGCCCGCCGCCCAGCAGGGCGCAGGATCCGTCCACCACATCGCCTTCGCCGTCGAAAACCGCGCCCGTCAGCTGGAAGTGCGCGAGGCGCTGCTCGACACCGGCTGGCAGGTGACGCCCGTGATCGACCGTGATTATTTCTGGGCGATCTATTTCCGCACCCCCGGCGGCGTCCTGTTCGAGGTGGCCACGAACGAACCGGGCTTTGACCGGGACGAGGATACCGCCCACCTTGGCGAGGCGCTGAAGCTGCCCGGCCAGCACGCGCACCTGCGGGACGTGCTGGAACAACGGCTTGAGCCGATACTGGACTGATCCCATGACCTACATCACGCGCGAAACCGCCGGCCAGCCCGGCGCCCCGCTGGTTCTGACCTTTCACGGCACCGGTGGCGACGAAAACCAGTTCCACGATCTTGCCGAGCGGCTGCTCTCCGGCGCGCATGTCTTGTCGCCGCGCGGAGACGTGGCGGAACGCGGCATGAACCGCTATTTCCGCCGCACCGGCGAGGGCGTCTACGACATGGACGACCTTGCAGCGCGCACAGTGGCAATGGCCGCGTTCGTGCACGCGGCCAAGACAAGGACCGGCGCCAGGCGTGTCGTTGGAATTGGCTATTCGAACGGCGCCAACATCCTTGCCAGCGTGGCGATGCAAGCGCCCGGTCTCTTCACCGAGATTGCGCTGATGCACCCGCTGATCCCGTGGGTTCCCGATCCGGTGCCGGGCCTGTCGGGAAGCCGTGTCCTGATTACCGCCGGGCGGCGCGATCCCATTTGCCCCGCGCCTCAGACACAGGCCCTGATCGACTGGTTCGCGGATCAGCGCGCGGCGGTGGAAACGCTCTGGCACGCGGGCGGCCACGAGCTTTTGGCGGAAGAGATCGACGCATTGCGCGGCTTCGTCGGCTAGCTGTTCCGTCCCGGCGACCGGTTGATCGGGCAGCGCTTGGCTGTCGCGCTGCCCTGAGAGACCAGTCTCAAAGTGCTTTCTTTCAGGCGAGCGAAAGGATCACATCGGCAAACCGCGGGGCAGACACTTAGACGCCTCGCCGAAGCGGCCGCACGGCCAGCGACAGCAGGAACGCCAGCGCGGCGGCGCTTACGATGCTGGGCCCCGCCGGGGTGTCGAAGACAAAGCTTGCCGCCAGTCCCGCCACGGCCGACAGCGCGCCGATCAGCGCGGCAAGGCCGGCCATCGTTTCGGGCGAGCGCGAGAGGCTGCGGGCCGCCGCTGCCGGGATCAGCAGCATGGATGCAATGAGAAGCGCGCCCACGACCTTGAGCGCCACAGCAACGACAAGCGCCAGCGCCAGCGTCAGGGCAAGATGTTCGCGCGCCGGCCGGATGCCCGAGGCGACGGCCAGCTCTTCGTTCACGGTCGAGGTAAGAAGCGCCTGCCAGCGCCAGGCCAGAAGCCCCAGCACCAGAAACGCGCCGATCCAGATCACGCCGACGTCGGTGGCAGAGACCGCAAGGATGTCACCGAAGAGAAAGGCCGCAAGGTCGACTCGCACGCCCTGCACGAAGGACACCGCAACAAGGCCGACGGCCAGCGCGGAATGGCTGAGCACTCCAAGCACCGTGTCCATCGGGTGCCCGCGCCGGGACAGGGCCCATACGGCGACTCCCACGCCCAGCGCCGTGGCCAGCGTGCCCGCGAGGATCGAAATCCGAAAGCCGAGCGCGATGGCAACGCCGAGGATCGCGGCATGTGACAGCGCATCGCCGAAATAGGCCATGCGCCGCCAGACGACGAAGGCGCCGAGCGGCCCGGCGGCCAGCGCGACGCCGATTCCGGCCAGAAGGCCACGGATCAGGAAATCGCTCATGCGGACTGTCGGCGATCAATGGTCATGGGCGTGGGCGTGCGCTTGGCCGTGATCGTGATCGTGATCGTGGTCGTGGCGATAGAGCGCCAGCGCGCCCTGCGTGCCATAACCGAACAGCGCCCGGTATTCGGGCGCGGCTGAGACCACGCGCGGCGTACCCTGGCAGCAGACATGGCCGTTGAGGCATATGACGCGGTCGGACGCGCTCATGACCACATGCAGGTCATGGCTGACCATCAGGACGGCGCAGCCAAGCTCGCGGCGCAGGTCCTCGATCAAACGGTAGAAGGCGGCGACGCCGGGCTGGTCCAGACCCTGCGTCGCCTCGTCCAGCATCAGGATCTCTGGGTCGCCAAGGATTGCACGGGCCAGCAGGACGCGCTGAAACTGGCCGCCAGACAGCGCGCGCAGGGGGCGGTCCTGCACGCCGGGCACCCCCACGCGGTCCAGCGCGGCGGCGGTGACGGCGGCGTCGCGGCGCACCGGCAGCGACAGGAAGCGCCCGACCGACAGGGGCAGCGTGTCGTCGAGCGACAGCTTCTGCGGGACATATCCGATGCGCAGACCCCGGCGGCGCGTGACCCGGCCCGAGACCGGCGGCACAACACCCATGAGCGCGCGCAAGAGGCTGGACTTGCCCGACCCGTTGGGGCCGACAAGGGTGACGATCTCTCCGGGGGTAATGGTCAGGGTAACGTCGTGCAGCACCTCTGTCCCGCCGTAGGAGATGGTCAGGTGGTCGGCGGCGATCAGGCTCATTCGGGGGCGCAGGCGGGGCAAAGGCCCACCGCCTCTATGTTACTGCGTTCCACCGCAAAGCCAAGGCTTCGGGCGGTGGCGTCCAACGCCGCGCGCACTGGTTCCCCCGGTGTCTCTGCCACCGCATTGCAGCCGGTGCAGATCAGAAAGACCGGCGCGTGACTGTGATCGGGATGCATGCAGGCGGCAAAGGCGTTGAGCCGCCGGATGCGGTGGGCAAAACCATGGTCCACAAGGAAATCGAGCGCCCGGTAGGCGACGGGTGGCTGTGCGCCGAACCCGTCCTGTGCCAGCCGTTCCAGCACGTCATAGGCGCCCATCGCGCGGTGCTCTTCCAGAAGAATCTCCAACGTACGGCGGCGTACTGGCGTCAGGCGAAGGCCACGGTCGCGTGCCGCGCGCTCGACAGCAGCCAGAACGTCATGTCGGCATCCGGCATGATCGTGACGTTCGAACGCACTGGCGTGAGGATCGGGCATTGCAATCGGCCTGTGTTATACTATTACATATCATTCTAGGTGATCCCCCGTCACTCTACAAGGAACAGACGATGCGCATGTTGCTGCTCTTTCCCCTGCTTGCCCTGCCCGCCCGTGCGGAGGTGCCCAGTATCGTCACCGACATCGCGCCGGTACAGGCGATCGCAGCGGCGGTCATGGGGGACGCGGGCGCGCCGCACCTGTTGATCGAAGGGCAGGCCGACCCGCATCACGTTCAGCTTCGCCCCTCCGAGGCGCGCCGGCTGGCAGAAGCCGGCGCGCTTGTCTGGGTCGGCCCCGCGCTGACCCCGTGGCTGGAGGACGCGCGCCAGGGGCTGGCCCCGGAAGCGGAAAGCCTTGTTCTTCTGGAAGCCGAAGGGGTCATCGCACGGAAGCCGATGTTCGGCGGGCACGACCATGACCACGCCAAGGACGCACGCGCGGAAGACCACGAGGACAAGGCACATGAAGACGAGGCGCATGGGGGCGGCGACCCGCACGCATGGCTCGACCCGATGAACGCGGTCGCCTGGGCGCGGGCCATCGCGGGGATGCTTGGAACGCTCGACCCCGCGAACGGCGCGGCCTATGCCGCAAACGCCGAGGCCTTCGCGCAAGAGACAGAGGCGCTGGTGGCCGAACTGACCGCCACGCTGGCCCCCGTGCGCGACCGCGCTGTGATCGTCCAGCACGACGCCTATGCCCATTTCGCCGACCGTTTCGGCCTGACAGTGGCCGGCAGCATCGGCGACAGCGACGCGGCGGCACGCGGCGCGGCATCACTGATCCGGCTGGAGGCACATATCGATGCGGGCAACATCGCTTGCCTTCTGACCGAGGTGCAGCAGCCCACCGCGCTGGCCGACCGCCTGCTGGAAGGCCATGACGTCGCGCGCGGCGTGCTGGACCCGCTGGGCACGGATGGCACGCCCGGGGCCGGCGGCTATGCCACGCTGATGCGCCAGCTTGCCGCCGACTGGGCCGCCTGCGCCGAGGCCGGTTGACAGCGGCGGGGCACGGACAGAACCTGCGGCCTGCACATGGCGGCGGGGAGGACAGGCATGGGTGCGATCCATCCGGATCTCAGGGAGGCGTCGGTGTTCATCACCGGGGGCGGCGCGGGCATCGGTGCCGCGCTGACCGACGGGTTCATGGCGCAGGGCGCGCGGGTGGCCTTCGTGCAACGCTCTGACGCCAGCGCCTTTGCCAACGAGATGGAGGCGCGGCACGGCGTTCGCCCGCTGGCACTGGAATGCGACGTCACCGACATCGGCGCGCTGCGCGCAGCCATCGACGCGGCGGCGGGCGCGCATGGGCCCATCCGCGTGCTGGTGAACAACGCCGCCAACGACCAGCGGCACGCCACGCTCGACGTGGACGAGGCGTTCTGGGACTGGTCGATGGCGGTGAACCTGAAGCACTACTTCTTCGCCTGCCAGGCGGTTCTGCCGGGGATGCGGCAGCTGGGCGGCGGATCGATCGTCAACTTTTCGTCCGTGTCCTACATGATGGGGAACGCGGGCTACCCCGTCTACACGACCGCGAACGCCGGGATCACGGGCCTGACGCGGTCCTTGGCGCGCGAGTTCGGGTCCGACCGCATCCGCGTCAACGCGCTGATGCCGGGCTGGGTGATGACGGACCGGCAAAAGCGCCTTTGGGTGTCCCCCGAAACGCTGGAACCGCACCTTGCGCGGCAATGCCTGCCGGACCTGCTGGACCCCGAGGACATCGTGGGCGGCACGCTGTTCCTGGCCTCGGACGTCAGCCGGATGATGACCGGGCAGGCGCTGGTGATCGACGGCGGCGTGGTGGTGACGGGATGAGCGGCGCGGCGGTCTTCGACGCCACCCCCTGCGCCCTGGGCGAGGGACCGCTGTGGCATCCCGGTCGGGGACAGCTGTTCTGGTTCGACATTCTGGCAGGGCGGCTTCTTGCGCGGGAAGGCAGAGCGACCCGGCACTGGGATTTCAAGGGCACCGTGTCGGCGGCGGGCTGGGTGGACGACACGACGCTGCTTGTGGCGTCCGACAGCGCGCTGTTGCGCCTCGACCTGGAAACCGGCGCGTCCGAGGTCGTGGTGCCGCTGGAGGCGGACATGCCCGGCAACCGGTCGAACGACGGGCGAGCGGACCCCCGGGGCGGGTTCTGGATCGGGACGATGGACCGGGACGGCACCGACCCCACCGGCGCGATCTACCGCTATTACCGGGGCGAGCTACGGCGGCTTTTTGCGCCGATCAAGATACCGAATGCCATTTGCTTTTCCCCCGATGGCGGGCATGCGTATTTCAGCGACACCGTGTCGGGACAGGTGCAGCGCGTGCGGCTGAACCCGGCGGACGGCTGGCCCGCCGCCGACCCCGAGGTGTTCCTCGACCTGCGGGCAGAGCGGCTTAATCCCGACGGCGCGGTGGTGGATGCGGATGGCGTGTTCTGGAACGCGCAATGGGGCGCGTCCCGCGTGGCGGCTTATGACGCGGACGGACATTTCCTGCGCGCGGTAGAGGTGCCCGCACGGCATTCCAGCTGTCCGGCCTTCGGCGGGCCGGACCTGTCGACCATGTTCGTGACCAGCGCCCGGCAGGGCCTGTCGCCCGAGGTTCTGGAGTCAGAGCCGCTGAACGGACAGACCTTTGCGGTGGCGGGCGTGGCGACAGGGCAGGCAGAACACCGGGTGATCCTGTGATCCGGCGCTTCGGCGTGCAGGCGGACGGGCGCGCGGTCGACGCCGTGACGCTGACGGGCGGCGGGCTGACGGCCACGGTCCTGACGCGCGGTGCGATCCTGAACGACCTGCGGCTGGCGGGCGTGCCCTGGGCGCTGACGCTGGGCGCGCCCGATCTCGCGCCCTACGAAGCCGGGATGGCCTACTACGGCGCGATTGTGGGGCCGGTGGCGAACCGGATCGCAGGGGCGCGGACGAAGGTTTCGGGGCGCGACTGCGTGTTCGAAGCGAACGAGCATGGCAACCTGCTGCACGGCGGGGCGACCGGCACGCATGCGCAGGTCTGGGAGATCGCGGCGCTGGACGCGGCGTCGGTGACGCTGGCGCTTGCGTTGCCCGACGGGCTGGGCGGGTTTCCCGGCACCCGGCATCTGCGCGCGACCTACGCGCTGACCGGCGGCGGCGTGCTGGAGCTGGCGATCGAGGCGGAAACCGACGCGCCGACGTTGCTGAACCTGGCGCACCACGGTTACTGGAACCTCGACGGGACGCCAGACTATGCGGGGCACCTGCTGCAGATCATGGCCGGGCGATATACGCCGGTAGACAATGCGCTGATCCCGACAGGTCAGGTTGCGCCGGTGACTGGCACGCCTTTTGATTTCCGCGACGCGCGCGTGCTGATGCCGGGGCAGGGTGCGCGGATCGACCACAACTTTTGCACGGCAGGCGCGCGCGGTGATCCGCGCAAGGTGCTGGAGCTGACGGGCACCCATGGTGTGCAACTGGCCATCGAGACGACAGAGCCCGGGATACAGGTGTTCGACGGCGGCAACAGCGTGGCGGCTGGATACACCGGGCATGACGGCCGCGGGCTGGGCCCTTTTGCGGGCATGGCGACCGAGCCGCAGTGCTGGCCCGATGCGCCGCACCATCCGGGCTTTCCGCCGATCCTGCACGGGCCGGACACGCCCTATCGGCAGGTCACGCGATTCCGGCTGTCGCGCTGACACTTCCCCTTCTTCTGTTCACAAATACTCATGCGCGCAGCGCACGCGCCAGGGGCGCGTTCCCCCTACCCAGCCACCGGCGCCGCCTCTCAGTCCGGCACGCCCCAGCCGCCGCCGCCCGGCGTTTCCATCTCGATGGCCGCGCCCGCGGGCAGGTCGATCTCGTCATCGCCCTTCAGCGCCCGCCGCGTGCCGTCCGGCATCAGGGCGGTGTTGGCGCCCGGCGCGCCGGGCGCACCGCCATCGGCACCGAAGGGCGCGTTGATCCGCTGGCTGCAAAGCGTCGTCACCGTCACCGGGGTCAGGAAGCGCAGGCGGCGGCGCACGCCGTCGCCGCCCCGCCAGCGGCCCGCGCCGCCCGATCCCCGGCGGACCGAGAACTCCTCCAGCCGGACGGGGAAGCGTTTTTCCAGGATCTCGGGGTCGGTCATGCGGGTGTTGGTCATGTGGACCTGCACCGCGTCGCAGCCGTCCCAGCCCGGCCCGGCGCCGCCGCCGCCGGCGATGGTCTCGTAATTCTGGAAGTCGTCGTTGCCCCAGACGAAGTTGTTCATCGTCGCCTGGCTGCCCGCGATCACGCCCAGCGCGCCGTACAGCGCGTTGCAGGCGTTCTGGCTGACCTCTGTGTTCCCGGCGATGACGGCGGCGGGGTAGACCGGGTTCAGCATCGAGCCTTCGGGCACAACGATCCGCAAGGGCTTCAGGCAGCCCTCGTTCAGGGGAATGTCGCTGCCGACCAGCGTGCGGAAGACGTAAAGCACCACGGCGCGGCAGACGGCGGCGGGGGCGTTGTAGTTGCCGTCGTGCTGGGGCGAGGTGCCGGTGAAATCGATCGCCGCCTCGCGCGCGGCATGGTCGACGGTGACGCGCACGGCGATCTTCTGTCCGGTGTCCATCGGCATGGTGAACTGCCCGTCGCGCAGGTGGTCGATGACGCGGCGCACGCTTTCCTCGGCGTTGTCCTGCACATGGCCCATGTAGGCCCGCACCACGTCGAGCCCGTAGGTGCCCACCACCTCCAGGAGCGCGCGGCGGCCGGTCTCGTTGGCGGCCACCTGCGCCTTTAGATCGGCCATGTTCTGCGACGGCGTGCGGCAGGGATAGCGGCCCGAGGCGAGGACGGCGCGCGCGTCCTCCTCCAGCAGGGTGCCCCGGTCGACAAGACGCACGTTGTCGATCAGCACGCCCTCGTCCTCGATATGGCGGCTGTCGGGCGGGGCCGAGCCGGGGGTGCGCCCGCCGATGTCGGCGTGATGCCCGCGCGAGCCCAGCCAGAACACCACGCTGTCCCCGACGAAGACGGGCGTGACTACGGTGACGTCGGGCAGATGCGTGCCGCCGTTGTAGGGCGAGTTCAGCATGAAGGCGTCGCCGGGGCGGATCGCACCCGCGTTGTCGCGGATCACTGTGCGGATCGATTGCGACATGGACCCGAGGTGCACGGGCACATGCGGGGCGTTTGCCACCAGATCGCCCGCCGCGTCGAAGATGGCGCAGGAGAAATCCAGCCGCTCCTTGATGTTCACCGACCATGACGTGTTGGCCAGCGTCGCGCCCATCTGGTCGGCGACCGACATGAAGAGGTTGTTGAACACCTCCAGCAGGACGGGATCCGCGGCGGTGCCCGCGGCGGGCGCGTGGCGCGCGGCGTCGGTGCGGGTCAGGATCAGGTTGCCGAGGTCGTCGATCTCGGCCGCCCAGCCGGGTTCGACCATGTTCGTGCCGGTGGGTTCGGTAAGGATGGCAGGGCCTTCGATGCGGTGCCCGGCAGGCAGCCCGGCGCGGTCATAAAGGGGCACGTCGCACGGGGCACCGTCGAGGTGGACGGGAACATGGGCCACGGGCGCGGTGCGGTCGCCGGTGGGGATGGCGGCGGGGGCCTCTCCGGTGTCGCCGATGGCCTCGACCGCGATCATCTCGATCAGCAGCGCGCGTTCGGGGCTGGCAAAGCCGAAGCGGGCAAGGTGGACCTCTTCGAAGGCGGCCTGCATGGCGCCGGCGGCGCCAAAGGGCACCGGAAGCGGCTGGTGAGAGCCGTCGTACCGCAGGTGGGCCTGCGCCTCTATCCGAATGGCGGACAGGCCCTGCGCGGCGACCTCGGCGCGGGCGTCCTCGGCAAGGCGGTTCAGCGTACCCTCTATCTCGTGCGTGTCGGACAGGGGGCGGTCGATCTGCGCCTCGCGCAGGGCGCGCACTTCTGCCAGGCCCATGCCATAGGCCGACAGGACGCCCGCGAAAGGGTGCAGGAACACCCGCCGCATCCCCAGCGCGTCGGCGACAAGGCAGGCGTGCTGCCCGCCCGCCCCGCCAAAGCATTGCAGGGTGTAGCCCGTCACGTCATGGCCGCGCTGCACGCTGATCTTCTTGATGGCGTTGGCCATGTTGTCGACGGCGATGCGCAGGAAGCCCTCGGCCATGTCCTCTGGCGTGCGGGGGGCCTCGCCCGTCTCGGCGGCGACGGCACGGGCCAGGTCGGCGAATTTCTCGCGGACCACGTCGGCGTCGAGCGGCCGATCGCCGTTGGGGCCGAAGACGGAGGGGAAGTGACCGGGGGAAAGCTTGCCCAGCATCACGTTGCAATCGGTCACCGTCAGCGGGCCGCCCCGGCGATAGCAGGCCGGGCCGGGATCGGCGCCCGCGCTTTCGGGGCCGACCTGAAAGCGTCCATCCTCGAACTTGCAGATCGACCCGCCACCGGCGGCGACGGTGTGAATGTCCATCATCGGGGCGCGCATCCGGACGCCCGCGACCTCTGTCTCGAAGCTGCGTTCGTAGCTGCCGGCATAGTGGCTGACATCGGTGGATGTGCCGCCCATGTCGAAGCCGATCAGCCGGGTATGGCCCGCCGCCTCTGCCGTTCGGACCATGCCGACGATGCCGCCGGCGGGGCCTGACAGGATGGCGTCCTTGCCCTGGAACAGCGTGGCGTCGGTCAGCCCGCCGTTCGACTGCATGAAGAGCAGCCAGTCGCAGGCGCGGCCAAGGTCGAGCGCGCCCGCCACCTGGTCGACGTAGCGGCGCAGAATGGGTGACAGGTAGGCGTCGACCACGGTGGTGTCGCCCCGGCCCACCAGTTTCGCCAGGCGCGAGACCTGGTGGCTGGTGGAGACCTGGGTGAAGCCGATGTCGCGGGCGATGTCCGCCACGCGGCCTTCGTGGTCGGGGTTGAGATAGGCGTGCAGGAAAGCGATGGCGACGGAACGGATGCCCGCGTCATGCGCCGCCTGAAGGGCGGCGCGCGCGGCGGCCTCGTCCAGCGGCGTGACCGTTGCGCCCTCGGCGTCGAGCCGTTCGGGCACCTCTGCCACCTGTTCATACAGAAGGTCGGGGCGGCGGATGTGCAGATCGAAAAGCCTCGGGCGGGTCTGGTATCCGATGCGCAGAAGGTCGCCGAAGCCCTGGGTGATGAGAAGAAGCGTGCGCTCGCCCTTGCGCTCCAAGAGAGCGTTGGTGGCGACGGTGGTGCCCATCTTGACGGCGTGGATCGCCTTGTCGGGCAGGGGCGCGCCGGGGGCGAGGCCCAGAAGATCGCGCACGCCCTGCACGGCGGCGTCGGCATAGCGTTCGGGGTTCTCTGACAGAAGCTTGTGGGTCAGAAGCGTGCCGTCGGGGCGGCGCGCGACCACATCGGTGAAGGTGCCGCCCCGGTCCACCCAGAATTCCCAGCCGCGTTCGGTCATCGCATCCTCCGCCGTTTGAACCCCAAGGGGTCCGTCAGGGGCGGACGAATGTCAATCGCTGGGGCCGGTCATTCCGAGGCGCGCAGGACCCGTGCGGGGCGTGCCGCAAGCGGACGCCAGGCAAAGGCCAGCCCGGCCACCAGCGTCGTCAGTACTCCGCCCGTGACGATGGCCAGCGCCGAAACGGGTTCAAAGCTGTAGTCGGTTTCCATGACGAAGGTGGTCACGGCCCAGCCGGCCAGACCGCCCGCCAGCACCGCAACGCCCGCCGCCGCCAGCCCGAAGATGGCCGAGCGCAGTGCGAAATTCGCCAGCACCGAGGCGCGCGAAGCACCCAGCGTCTTCAGAACGGCGGCCTCGTAGGTGCGGGCACGCTCGCCCGCCGCCGCCGCGCCGATCAGCACGACAAACCCGGTGAGAAGCGTCGCGAGCGCGCCATAGGTGGTGGCCGCGGCGATGCCGGCCAGAACCTCTGACACGCGGTCGATGGCGTCGCGGACGCGAATCATGGTGATGTTGGGATATGTCGTCCCTATGTCGCGCAGAAGCCGCGCGTCGGCGTCCGGGTCGCCGTAGATCGTGGCGATATGGGTGTGCGGCGCGCCGCGCAGGGCGGCGGGGTTCATCGACATGACGAACCCGATTCCGGCGGTCGAGAAATCCACCACCCGGTAGCTGGTGATCGTGGCGGTGATGTCACGGCCAAGGATGTTCACGGTGATCTCGTCGCCCAGCGACAGGCCCATTTCCAGCGCCTCTTCCTCGGCAAAGCTGACCTGCGGGGGGCCGTCGTAGTCGGGCGGCCACCAGTCGCCCTGGGTCACCTGCGTGTCAGGCGGCGGCCGCATGGAATAGGTAATGCCGCGATCGCCGCGCAGGACCCAGTGATCGCCCGCGACCTCTCTCGCGGGCTGGCCGTTGATGCGGGTCAGGACGCCGCGCAGCATGGGCGCGGTTTGCAGGTCGGTCACACCGGGGTCGGCGATGACGCGGGCGCGGAAATCGTCGATCTGGTCGTTCTGGATGTCGACGACGAAGAAGCTTGGCGCGATCTCGGGCAGGTCGCGGGCGATGGCGTTGCGCAGGTTGGCGTCGATCTGGCCGACGGCGGCCAGCACCGTCAGCCCAAGCCCCAGCGACAGGACGACCGAGGGCGCCTCTGACCCCGGGCCGCCGGCAGAGCCCAGCGCGAGGCGCAGCGCCGTCCAGCCGCGCACCCGCCGCGACAGAGCGCGCGACAGGCGGCGCACCCCGATGGCCGCCAGCACCAGCGCGGCGAAGGCCCCGGCGATGCCGGCGGCGGACCAGAGCGTGAGCGTGGCCAGCCCCGAGAAGGTCGCGGCGGACAGGACAAGCGCGGCCAGAAGAAGCCCGGTGGCAAGGACGTAGACCGGCCGGGGCAGGCCCCGCCCGCCGCCTGCCGCATCGCGGTAGAGCGCGGCGGCGCGCACCTCTTCGGTGCGGGCCAGCGGCCAGAGCGTGAAGACGGCGGCGGCAAGCAGGCCGTAAAGCGCGGCCTCGGCCAGCGGGCCTGGGTGGATGGCGAAGACCGCGGGCATGGGCAGGCGCTGTTCGATCAGCGGCGCGAAAGCGAGCGGCGCCAGCGCGCCAAGCGTCAGCCCGATGGCAAGTCCCAGAAGCGTCAGCGCCCCGATCTGAAGGCCGTAGGCCATGAAGATGGTGCCGCGTTCGGCCCCCAGCGTCTTCAGCGTGGCGATGACATGGGTCTTGCGATCCAAATAGCTGTGGACCGCGGCCGACACGCCGACACCCCCCACCGCCAGCCCGGCGATGCCCACGAGGACAAGAAACGCGCCCAGCCGGTCGACAAAGCGGCTGACCTGCGGCGCGCCGTTGCGCGCGTCGCGCCAGCGCATGCCGGATTCCGCGAAGGCCTGCCGCGCGCCATCGCGCAGCGCGTTCAGGTCGGTGCCGGGGGCGACGCGCAGGCGATAGGCGCTGTCGTAAAGCGTGCCGGGCTGGATCAGCCCGGTACCGTCAAGCGCGGCGCGGCGGACGATGGTGCGGGGGCCCATGGAAAACCCGCCGCCCGCGTTGTCGGGTTCGCGGACCAGCGCGGCGGTGACGGTGAAATCCTTGGTCCCAAGGCGAAAGCTGTCGCCGGGCGCCAGACCCAGCCTGTCCATCAGCACGCGGTCCATCACCGCGCTATCGCCCGCCAGCGCCTGATCAAGCGGCAGGGCCGGGTCGAGCACGACCTGCCCATAGAGCGGATAGGTGCCATCGACGCCCTTGACCTGGGTCAGCGCGCGGTCGGTCTCTGCCCCCCGGTCGATCACGGCCATGGAGCGGAAATCGACGATCTCCGACACGGCCAAGGTGTTGTCGGCAAGCCAGTCGCGTTCGTCGTCGGTGGCGAAGCGATAGGTCAGCTGGATCTCGGCATCGCCGCCGAGGATCGCCGCGCCTTCGCGCGCCAGCCCCTGTTCGATGCTGGTGCGCACGCTGCCCACGGCGGCGATGGCGGCCACCCCCAGCGCAAGGCAGGCAAGGAACACGCGAAAGCCCTTGAGGCCCCCGCGCAACTCGCGCCGGGCGATGCGGGCGGCGATGGACAGGCTCATTCCGCGGCGGCCTTCTCGGCGTCCTCGGCCAGCTGGCCGTCGCGCAGGCGCAGGACGCGGTCGCAGCGGTCTGCAAGCTCTGGCGCGTGGGTGACAAGGACAAGCGTGCTGCCGTGCCGGTCGCGCAGACCGAACAGCAGGTCCATGATCGCCTGCCCTGTGCTGCCGTCAAGGTTGCCCGTGGGCTCGTCCGCCAAGAGGATCGCGGGGCGCGGCGCGGCGGCACGGGCCAGCGCCACGCGCTGCTGCTCGCCACCCGAGAGTTCGGCGGGGTAGTGGCGCGCGCGGGGGCCAAGGCCGACGGCGTCCAGTTCCTCTGCCGCGCGGTCGAAGGCGTCGGCATGTCCCGCCAGTTCCAGAGGCGTCGCCACGTTTTCCAGCGCGGTCATGGTGGGAATCAGGTGGAAGGACTGGAACACCACCCCCATATTCATCCGGCGAAAGCGCGCGAGCGCGTCCTCGCCCAGCGCGGTCAGGTCCTGCCCCAGCACCCGGACGCTGCCGCCCGTGGCCCGGTCGAGCCCGCCCATCAGCATGAGGAGAGAGCTTTTGCCAGAGCCCGACGGCCCGATCAGCCCCAGCGTTTCGCCGCGCGCCACGGACATGGTGATGCCGCGCAGGATATCCACCCGCCCGGCATTGCCGTCGAGCGACAGGCGCACGTCGCTCAGGTCGATCACGGGGTCGGTCATCGGCGGGCTCCTGCGCTGGCTCCGGTCCACGGGATATGGGGCCGGGGCGGGGATGCGCAAGCTGATGCTGGGGGTCGCGCTGCTTTCGGGCGGGGCGGCGGCGGCCGATACGGTGACGGTGGCCGCGCTGGGTGACAGCCTGACGCAAGGCTACGGGCTGGTGCCCGGGGACGGGTTCGTGCCGCAACTCGAAGGCTGGCTGCGGGCCGGGGGCGCGGATGTGACCGTGCTGAACGCGGGGGTGTCCGGCGACACCACGCAGGGCGGGCTGTCGCGCGTGGACTGGACGCTGACGCCCGAGGTGGACGCGATGATCGTGGCGCTGGGGGGCAACGACCTGTTGCGCGGGATCGACCCGGCGGTCAGCCGCGCCAACCTCGACGGCATCCTGACGGCGGCGGGTGAGGCGGGCGTGCCGGTGCTGCTGGTGGGGATGACCGCGCCGGGGAACTACGGACCGGACTACAAGGCCGCCTTCGACGCGATGTACCCAGAGTTGGCGGCGGAACACGGCGCCCTGCTGGCCGACAGCTTCCTTGCGCCGGTGGCCGAGGCGGTGGAAGGCGGCGCGGCGATGCGCGCGCTGATGCAGCCCGACGGCATCCACCCCAACGCCGAGGGCGTGCGGCTGATCGTCAAGGCGCTGGGACCACGGGTGCTGGAGCTTGTGGCGGCGGCGGGCGGCGGCACCTAGGGTCGGGCAGCCGGAAGGGGATGTGGTGTCGGCCGTCGGCGCGGCTGGATACGCGTCAGGGCGGCGGAAAGGTGCCGGACGGTGGCTTTGCAGGGATTGGGTGGCCCGCTCGTGGCGGGCGGTTGGGCTCAATGTGGTGAACGGCGCGTTTGAGCCGATTGGGTGCGTGGATGAAGGTGCAGAAATCCAGCCAAAGTGCCATGCCAAAGCAGTTTGAAGGACGCCTGTTTAGTTTCTATTCACCATCGAAGAAAATTACTCGTCGTACAGCCTGTACCTCAGGTTGTCTTCTGTAAGCCGTTCCACTTCTTCGAGCGGAGTGTCCAGCGCGCCATGCGCCTTCAAGGCGCGTCCGTAGGTTGGCAAGCCTTCAACGGACAAGGCTTTTTCCGGCTCCCAAAGCGCAGACCGGATCACGGCCTTTCCGCAATGATAAAATGCCTCTTCGACTCTCACGACTATGGCGAAGTCGGGAACTTTGCCCTCGACCGCCATGCGTTTGCGCAAGTCTACATCGCGCACCACCTGCGCGGTACCGCTCACTCGCACAACCTCCAGTCGATTCGGCACCAGGAACATGAGCCCGATACGACCGGTCTCAAGGATGTTGAGAAAGCTGTCGAAACGATGGTTGCCGGGACGGTCAGGGATTGCCAGCGTCTTCTCGTCGATCACTTTCACAAATCCAGCCGGATCCCCCTTTGGCGAAACATCGATGGCTCCAGAGGCCGAGTAGGTTGCCATTGTCATGAACGGGGAGCGTTCGATCCAGATCCGCACATGCTCGTCGATGTGATCTATGACCTTTCGGACCTGCCGCTCAAAAGTACCGGGAATGACGTCCCTGATCTCGGCCTCCGATGTGACGATGGCGCTCGGTTCGTACATATTCTGAACCCCCATAGGTGTACTTGGGTGCAAGGTTTCGCCGTTGAATACGACCATACTGCAGAAAAATAGGCAACGAACGGCTGCCTCGCCCGAATTCGCCCCTTCGCCCAACGGCCGTTGAACGGCAGGTCTCATACCCTCGGGCGGGTGCTGCCGGGCTGCTCGGGGACCAGTGCGGCGCGCTACTCGGCGGGCTTGTCGTCGTAGTCGTCGCTCAGGATACGCTGCGCGTCGCCGTCGGGGTCGTCGTACTGGTTGGACCTGAGGGTCCAGAAGAAGGCGACGAGGCCGGCGCCGCCGAGGATCAGGGAGATCGGGATCAGGTAGGCAAGGACGTTCATCGCGTTACCTCAGCCTCAGGGCGTTGAGCGAGACGGTGATCGAGGACAGCGACATGGCCAGCGCCGCCGCCAGCGGGGTGCAGAAGCCCAGCAGCGCGATCGGGATGGCCACGACGTTGTAAAGCGCCGAGATCGTGAAGTTTTCGCGGATGCGCTGCGTGGCGCGGACCGAGGTGCGCACGGTGTCGCCGATGGGGGCCAGCGAACGGCCCAGAAGCACGATGTCGGACACCACCCGCGTGGCTTCCAGCGCGGAGCCGGGCGAGAGCGATACATGGGCCGCGGCCAGCGCGGCGGTGTCGTTCAGCCCGTCGCCGACCATCAGGACCTTGTGGCCCTCGGTGCCAAGCCCCGCGACGAAGGCGGCCTTCTCGTCGGGCAGCGTCTCGGACCGCCATTCGGCGATGCCGGCGCGGCGGGCGATGTCGGCCACCGCCGGTTCGGCGTCGCCAGACAGCAGTATCACGCGCTTGCCCTGCGCCTGAAGCTCCTGCACGGCCTGTTCGGCGCCCTCGCGCAGATGGTCGGCGAAACGGAATACCAGCGGCGCGCGGTCTCCTATCCGCAGCAAGGTGGCGGTTTCGGCGCCGGGGTCGGCCCCGATCCAGCGGGCGCGCCCAAGGCGAACTGGGGTGTCGCCCCAGCGGCCCTGCACCCCGTGGCCCGGCGCCTCTGCAAGGTCGGCCACATTGGCCGGGCGGATGCCCGCGGCGCGCGCGGCCTGCGCCAGCGCCTGGGCCAGCGGGTGGGCAGACCCCTCGGCCAGGGCCAGCGCGATTTCCAGATCGCGGCGCGGATGATCGCCGAGGTTCACAAGCTCGGGCCGGCCTTCGGTCAGGGTGCCGGTCTTGTCGAAGACGACGGTATCGACTTCGGCCATGCGTTCCAGCGCGGTGCCGTTCTTGATCAGAAGACCCTTGCGGAACAGGCGCCCCGAGGCGGCGGTGCTGACGGCGGGCACGGCAAGGCCCAGCGCGCAGGGGCAGGTGATGATAAGCGTGGCGACCGCGATGTTGAGCGACAGGCGCAGGTCGCCGGAGTACCAGTACCACGCGGCGAAGGCGGCGGCAGACAGGATGTGGACGACGGGCGCGTAGACGGCGGCGGCCTTGTCGGCAAGCGAGGTGTAGCGGTTGCGCGAGACCTCGGCCACGGCCACGAGTTCGGCGAGGCGGTGCAGCGTGCTGTCCTGCCCTGCCGCCGTCACGCGGACCGTCAGCGCGCCGGTCAGGTTGACCTCTCCGGCGCTGACCGGGGTGTCGGGGCCGGCATAGACCGGCAGGCTTTCGCCCGTAAGAAGCGATCGGTCGATCTCTGTCGTGCCGGTCTCGACCACGCCATCCACGGGCACCCGGGCGCCGGGCAGGACCCGGACTAGGTCGCCGGGCACCAGTTCGGCCACGGGCACCATGCGGTCGGCCCCGTCGACCAGCTTGAGCGCGCGCGGCACCTCGAGCGCGGCGAGTTCCGCGGCGGCGGAGCGCGCGACGCTGCGCGTGCGGTGGTCGAGATAGCGGCCCGCCAGCAGGAAAAAGGTCAGCGACAGCGCGGCGTCGAAATAGGCATGCCGGCCGCTGTGCGCGGTCTCGTAGATCGACATGCCCACGGCCAGCAGGATCGCCAGCGAAATCGGGACGTCCATGTTCAGGCGCCAGTGCCGCAGCGCGCCCCAGGCGTTGCGGAAGAAGGGCTGCGCGGCAAAGGCAACAGTCGGGATGGCGATGGTGGCGCTGATCCAGTGGAACAGGTCGCGCGTGGCATCCGCCGCGCCGGACCAGACCGCCACGGACAGGAGCATGACGTTCATCATGGCAAAGCCCGAAACGCCAAGGCGCATCAGAAGCTCGCGTCCCGCGCGGTCGGTGCCGTTGGCGGTGATCGACCCGGAGTCGAGTTCATGGGCGGTGTAGCCGCGCGCAGTCAGCGCGGCGGCAAGGTCCTGCGGCTCGACATCCGCGTTGGCCTCGACCGTGGCGCGTTTCAGCGTCAGGTTCACCCGCGCGCCGCGCACGCCGGGCATGGCAGACAGGCTGCGTTCGACCCCGCTGATGCAGGCGGCGCAGTGGATTTCCGGCAGCGACAGGACGATCTGGCGGTCGCCGGTGCCTTGGGCGGCCACGGCCTCGGCCGCGGGGGCGGCGGCGCAGGCGGGGCAGGCCGACAGGCTGGGGCGGGGCTGGGCCGTCATGCGGGATCGTCCACGTGCAGGATCACGCGCTGCCGGAACGGCGTGCCGTCGGCGGCAACCGCGTCGAGGCGCAGGTTCCAGTTGCCGGGCGCCAGGTCGGCCGGAGCGACGAAGGCGGTCCCGTCGAAGACGAAGGCCGGCGTCATGTCGCTGACCACGGTGGTGGCACGGCCAAGGGTGCCGGAAACGCTTTGCGGCTGCACCGGGCGGCCATCGGGGCCAGTGATGGCCAGCCTGAGTTCCCCTGCGGCGTAGCCCAGGGCGATGTCCCAGCCCAGTGCCTCTTGCGCGGCACGGTCCGCGTCGAACCGCTGGCTGGCGACATAGCTGTTGCGGGTTTCGACCCCGGGGAAGGTGCCGATCGCCTGGCTGGCCATGAAGAGGTTCACCGCGATAATGACGCCGAAGGAAGATACCGCGATCGTTGCAACGGTGCGTCCGGTGAGAGGCTTGTCGGTCATTGGTTCACTCCGTGGAAGGTGCTGTCGCGATAGGCGCGGTCGCCGTTCGAGTTGTCTTCGACCCAGAGGCGGATATCGGTGCTTTCTGTCAGCGCCGGGTCCGAGGTGCGCGGGGCGATGACGTAGACCCGCTGAAGCTTGGTTTCGTTGGCGGGCACGTCGACGGTGACATAGGGCGTACCCTCAAGCTCGATCCTCAGGGACGGGTCGCCCACGACGCTGAGCCTGAACGGCCGATCCTCGCCATGCTTGTTCAGCAGCCGCACATCATAGGCATTGCGGATCGAGCCGTCGGACATCGTGACATAAAGCGGGTTGCGAATCGGCGCGACGGTGACGTCGATGTCGGACCGGATGAAGAGCGCCACGACAAGACCGACACCAACGGCAGCCCACAGCACGGTGTAAAGGATCGTGCGCGGGCGCAGGATGTGGGTCCAGATGGATTTCGGCCGGTTGCCCGCGCGTTCGGCGGCCTCGTCGGTCAGTGCCATATAGTCGACCAGCCCGCGCGGTTTTCCGATCTTTTCCATCACGTCGTCGCACGCGTCGATGCACAGCCCGCAGGTGATGCAGGCCAGCTGCTGACCATCGCGGATGTCGATCCCCATGGGGCAGACGTTGACGCAGGCGTTGCAGTCGATGCAATCGCCCAGCTGTTCCGCGCCATCGGCCTTGCGGTGCTTGCCCCGCGGCTCTCCGCGCCACGACCGGTAGCCGATGGTGATCGTGTCCTCGTCCATCATCGCCGCCTGGATCCGCGGCCAGGGGCACATGTAGATGCAGACCTGTTCGCGTGCGAAACCGCCAAAAAGAAAGGTGGTGGCGGCAAGTATGCCCATCGTGGTGTAGGCGATCGGATGTGCGTCGAACATGACAAGATCGCGCGCCAGGGTCGGCGCATCCGTGAAATAGAAGACCCAGGCCCCGCCCGTGGCCAGACCGATCAGCAGCCAGAGCACCCATTTCGTCATGCGCAGGCGGGCCTTGCGCATGGTCCATTTCTGGTTCCAGAGCCGCACGCGCGCGTTGCGGTCGCCCTCGACCCAGCGTTCGACAAGGATGTAAAGATCGGTCCAGACGGTCTGGGGGCAGGCGTAGCCGCACCAGACCCGGCCCAGCGCCGAGGTGAACAGGAACAGCCCCAGCCCGGCCATGATGAGAAGACCCGCGACGAAGTAGAATTCGTGGGGCCAGATCTCGATCCAGAAGAAATAGAACCGGCGGTTGGCCATGTCGATCAGCACCGCCTGATCGGGAAGGTTGGGGCCGCGGTCCCAGCGGATCCAGGGCGTCAGGTAGTAGATGCCCAGAGTGAAGATCATCAGCCCCCATTTCAGCGCGCGGAAATTGCCCGAAACGCGGCGCGGAAAGATCGGTTCGCGCGCGGCGTACAGGGACGGGGACTCGGGCTGACTCATCGGAACGCTCCGGGGGGTATCTGCGGTTGTGGCCTTGTCGCAGCCGGGGCGCTGGCGGTCCTTGACTTGAATCAAGTATTTCCGCCTCACCTTTTCCGTGGGCGGATTTCAGGCCGTGCCGGGGGCTGCGGCCTCTCGTCTCAGCCAGGCGCGAAAGCGGCGGGCGGCGGGGCGCAGTCCATCCGGCCTGTGGACGATGTAATAGCCGCGATCGGGCGCGGGATCCTCGAACAGCACCACAAGATCGCCGCGCACGATGTCGGGTTCGACGAAGGCGCGGATCGTGGCGCCAACCCCCTGCCCCGCGCGCAGCCCGTCAAGCAGCAGGTTGCCCGGCAGTTCGGTCATTCGGCTGACGCGCTGTCCGGTCAGGCCTTCGGCGGTAAGCCAGCCTTGCACCTCGTCGGTGCCGATTTCCTGCAGCCAGCGCTCACCCAGAAGGTCGGCGGGCGAGGCGATGCGCCGGTCGCCGATCAGGCTGCGCGCGGCGACGATCACGAAATCGGTCGGGAGCATCAGTTCGACCGTCAGACCGGGCCAGTCGCCGCGCCCGAAGCGGATCGCAAGATCCATGCCGCCGGGGCCCATGTCGGCCAGCGCGGGCGTGGCGTCCAGCATCAGGCGGATATCGGGGTGTGCGGCGTGAAAGCCGCCGATGCGCGGCATCAGCCAGCTGGCGGCGAACATCGGGGTCAGGCTGACCTGAAGCGGGCGGTCGGCGTCGGCGCCTGTGATCGTGTCGATATCCTGCGCGATGGACTGGAACGCATCCCGCAGGGTCGCGGCCAGCCGGGCGCCGTCAGCGGTGAACCCGATCGTGCGCCCGTCGCGGGTGACAAGCGGCACGCCCAGGTGGCGTTCCAGCGCGCGGAGCTGCTGGCTTATCGCGGCATGGCTGACGTTCAGCAGCGCTCCGGCGCCGGTGACGCTGCGTGCCTCGGCAAGGGCGGCGAAGGCGCGAAGCGCCGCGAGCGGGGGAAGAGATCGCATGGACATCCGTAAGCTGACCTTACATGTGGCAAGGCTTTCTGGCTCGCACGAATGGGTGGAAACATCAATATTACCTGTATCGCAGAGATGCCTTCAGGAGAGACGCCATGATAAACCCCTACGCCCAGACTTTCATGATCGCGACGCGGCTGGACCTGCCGAGGATGCACGATGTGCATCCGGCACCGGGCGAGCCTGCAACACCGCGCCGCCGCCGTTGGTGGTCGCGGCGGCGCGCCTGAGCCCAGAAAACGAAACGGGCCGCCCGGGATCTGGGCGGCCCGCCTGCCGGTCCTTGCGGACCGGGAAAAGGTCGCGCCGGCCCCTAGAGAAACGCGCGAACAGGATCCGGGGCCGGCGCTATTCCGGCGACAGGGCCGCCGGAAACCGGGTGTGCTATTGACCGCCGCCCAACTGGTGGACGTAGGTCGCGACCGCGTTGATCTCGCTGTCCGAAAGGCCACCGGCGGGGCGATACTCTTCGGACCAGGCCGGCATGACGCCGAAACGGGAGTTCGTGATCGTCTCGATCAGCGTCGCCTCGTCCCCGCCATAAAGCCAGATCGCGTCGGTCAGGTTGGGCGCGCCGCCGAACATGTCGCCGGTGCCGTCCGCCATGTGGCAGCCCGAGCATTCGAGATCGAAGGTCTCGGCCCCGGCGGCGGCAAGGTCGGCGTTGTGCGGCTGACCAGAGATCTGAAGCACATAGTTCGCCACCTCGACGATCTGCGCCTCGCCCAGAAGCTCATCCGCGCCAAAGGCCGGCATCTGCGACCAGCGCGCATCAAGCGACTGTTCGTTGCGGATGCCGTGGCGGACCGTATAGGCGATCTCCTCGATGTCGCCACCCCAAAGCCAGGCATCGTCCAGCAGGTTGGGATAGCCCACCGCGCCGTCCGCGCCCGATCCGTGGCACTGCGAGCAGTTGTTGCGGAAGACTGCTGCACCGCCCTGCACCGCGTAGTTAAAGAGCGCGGCGTCGTCCGAGATCGTCGTCAGGTCGGCGCTCGCCAGCTGAACGCGAAGCTCTGAGTTGCGCGCGTCGAACTCCGAGATCTGTTCGGCCACTTGCGCGCGGGTCGAGAACCCCAGCACCCCCGCGGTCGCCCGGTCGATCAGCGGCCATGCGGGGTAGGCGATGGTATAGCCGATGCCCCAGATGATCGTGATGTAGAAGGTCCAGAGCCACCAGCGGGGAAGCGGATTGTTCCACTCTTCGATGCCGTCCCACTCATGTCCCGTGGTGCCGTAGCCGTCTTCGTTCTTCTTCTCGGGTGTGCCACTCATGACCGCGCCTCCTTCAGATCGACGCTTGCCTCGTCGTCAGAGGCGGGTTTGTCTTCGTTGCGGAAGGGGATGTTCGCGATGTCCTTGTGCGTTTCCCGGCTGCCGGGGCGGAAGGCGAACAGCACCGCCCCGACGAAGAAAAGGAACAGGAACAAAAGCCCCCAGCTGTCGGCGAATTGACGTGTGATGGAATAGGTGTCCATGGCGCGACCTCAGCGGCTTGCTTCGGGCGTGAAGGTCGAGAAATCGACCAGCGTGCCCAGCATCTGAAGGTAGGCCACCAGCGCATCGGTTTCCGAAATGCCCGGCTGCCCGTCGAAGTTGCGCACCTGCGCCCCCGGGTAGCGTTCAAGCAGTCCGTCGAAATCGCTGTCCGGGTCGGCCTGGGCCCGGAAATCCGCGGCCGCGGCCTCGATCATCTCATCGGTGTAGGGAACCCCCACGGCGCGATGGGTCAGCAGCAGGTCCTCGATATGCTCGGGTTCCAGCAGCTTGTTTTCGAGGAAGCCGTATTTCGGCATCACCGATTCCGGCACCACCGACTGCGGGTCACGCAGGTGGACGACGTGCCATTCATCCGAATACCGGCCGCCCACGCGGGCCAGGTCGGGGCCCGTCCGCTTGGACCCCCACTGGAACGGATGGTCGTACATCGATTCCGCGGCAAGGCTGTAATGGCCGTAGCGTTCCACCTCGTCCCGCATCGGCCGCACCATCTGCGAGTGGCAGACATAGCAGCCCTCGCGGATATAGACCTCGCGCCCCTGCAATTCGAGCGGCGAATAGGGCCTGACGCCGTCGACCTCCTCGATGGTGTTTTCCAGGTAGAACAGCGGTGCTATCTCCACGATGCCACCGACCGTGACCACCAGAAGCGACAGGACGGTCAGAAGCGTCGCGTTCTTCTCGATGATCGTGTGCTTGTCCAACAGAGCCATGTGTCCAGCCCTCCTTACTCGGCCGGAGCCATCGCGGGAGCCTCGGCCTTGGCCGGGGATCTGCGAACGGTCATCCAGAGGTTGTAGACCATGATGATTGCGCCGGTGAGGTACATGACCCCGCCCAGACCACGCACCACGTACATCGGGAACTTGGCGGCGACGGTGTCCGCGAAGGAGTTCACGAGGAACCCTTGCGCATCGACTTCACGCCACATCAGGCCTTCCATGATGCCGGTGACCCACATCGACGCGGCGTAGAGCACGATGCCGATCGTCGCGAGCCAGAAGTGCCAGGACACCATGGACAGGCTGTAAAGCCGTTCCTTGTTCCACAGCTTCGGCACCAGGAAATAGAGCGCGCCGAAGGTGATCATGCCGTTCCAGCCCAGGGCGCCGGAATGCACATGGCCGATCGTCCAGTCAGTGTAGTGCGACAGCGAGTTGACCGCACGGATCGACATCATCGGGCCTTCGAAGGTCGACATCCCGTAAAAGCCGATCGAGACAACCATCATGCGGATGATCGGGTCGGTCCGAAGCTTGTCCCAGGCGCCCGACAGCGTCATCAGGCCGTTGATCATGCCGCCCCAGGACGGCATCCACAGGATCACCGAGAACACCATGCCCAGCGTCGAGGCCCAGTCGGGCAGCGCGGTGTAGTGCAGGTGGTGCGGACCCGCCCAGATGTACAGGAAGATCAGCGCCCAGAAGTGGATGATCGACAGCTTGTAGCTGAAGACCGGGCGTTCGGCCTGCTTGGGCACGAAGTAGTACATCATCCCCAGGAAGCCCGCCGTCAGGAAGAAGCCCACGGCGTTGTGGCCGTACCACCACTGGGTCATCGCGTCCTGGACGCCGGCAAAGACCTGCACCGACTTGGACCCGAAGATCGACACCGGCAGCGACAGGTTGTTGACGATGTGCAGCATCGCGATGGTCACGATGAAGGACAGGTAGAACCAGTTGGCGACGTAGATGTGCGGTTCCTTGCGCTTCATCAGCGTGCCGAGGAACACAAGCAGATACACGACCCAGACGATCGTCAGCCACAGGTCGATGTACCATTCCGGCTCGGCGTATTCCTTGCCTTGGGTCTGGCCCAGAAGATAGCCGGTTGCCGCCAGCACGATCACCAGCTGATAGCCCCAGAAGACGAACCATGCGGCGTTGCCGCCCCACAGCCGCGCCGCGCTGGTGCGCTGTACGACGTAGAAAGAGGTCGCCAGCAGCGCGTTGCCGCCGAAGGCGAAGATCACGGCCGAGGTGTGCAGCGGCCGCAGGCGGCCGAAGTTGGCATAGCCCTGCGCCCATTCGAAATTCAGCTGCGGAAAGGCCAGCTGAAACGCGATGAAGGTGCCGGCCAGAAAGCCCACCACACCCCAACCGGCAGTGGCGATGACACCGGCACGCACGACACCGTCTAGGTATCCGGTTTCCGGCGTCGGCGGCGCCTCGCCAGTGCGGCGAAGCGTCCAGACGAACAGACCGCCCGCGGCGGCCAGGATGATGATGGCGTGAACCTGGTAGGCCAGGTCACGCGCATAGTTGGCAGCGATGGCGGCCAGCACGACGATGGCCCCCAACACTGCCAGTTTCACATAGTCCCACATTTTTTCTTGTCCCTTCGTCCGTCCGGCAATTGCGCGTGCACAACCCCGGGTGGGGTTTTCGACAGGCTGAGGAATGGACTGCCCCCCGTCACGCCGCATTGATCCATGTCAAGGAGTCCGGAGCAGCCGGTTGATCGAGGTCAAAGACGCCTGAGGCAAACCAGCACAGGCTTTGTCATAATCCGCTACCGCGGAGAAAACCCTTGGAAATGAGGACCTAAGATGGCCTACAAGACGATCGCAACTGTCATCACCGATGCGGAAACGGATGCGGCGGCGCTGGCTGCCGCGGTCAAGATCTGCCATCAGCAGGACGCCCATCTGGACGTGATCTGTCTGGGTCTGGATCGCACCCAGCCCGGTTTCTACTATGCCGGCGCCAACGCCATGATCATTCAGGACAACCTTGTTCAGGCGCAGGCCGACGCCGACAAGCTGGAAGCCCACATCAAAAAGCAGCTCGACGGGTCGGACATACGCTGGGCCGTGCAGACCGCAACGGCGCAACTGGCCGGGCTTACGCCCTTCGTCGCACATCGCACCCGGTTCGCAGACCTTGTCGTGCTGTCAAAGCCCTATGGGCCGGATCGCGGGCACGAGAACGAAGCCATCGTCGAGGCGGCGCTGTTCAACGGGCATGTGCCGGTGATCGTGATCCCTGACGGCACCGAGTTTCCCGATGGCATCGGCACCGCGATCATTGCGTGGAACGAAAGCGCCGAGTCGCTGGCTGCGATCCGCGCGTCCCTTCCGCTGCTGCAAAGCGCGACGGTGGCAAACATCACCCTTGTCGATCCGCCGCAGCACGGCCCCGACCGATCGGATCCGGGCGGAGAGCTGAGCCAGATGCTCGTGCGCCACGGCGTCCGGGCAGAGGTAGCGGTTCTGGCAAAGACGATGCCGCGCATTTCCGACGTGCTGTGCCGCCACTGCGCCGACCGCAGCGCCGATATTCTTGTCATGGGCGCCTATGGTCATTCGCGGTTCCGCGAATCCATTCTGGGCGGTGCCACGCGCAACATGCTGGAACAGGCGACCGTTCCGGTTCTTATGGCCCACTGATGCACGGGCGACCACGAGGCGGATTGATGGATGTGTTCGTGCAACCGGCGCGGTCCTGTCCTTTGGTGTCCAGCTTGCAAGGCATGCCGCCGGCCGGCGCCGGGATCAAGCCCTGAGGCGCGGGCCAGAAGACCACGACAAAGGCTCTCTTGATCACCATGAAAAAGGCGCCCGGGAAACCGGGCGCCTGCGTGTGTGTGCAGTGCGTTCTTGGGGCGTCAGGCGAGCATCCCGCCGTCGGCATCGTCGCCGGTTTCAAGGACCAACGCCTCGAAATCGGGGATGCTGACGCGGCGCTTGCCCTGAAGTTCGATGATGCCATCCTTCTTGAGCGCCGAGATCTGGCGACTGACCGTTTCAAGCGTCAGGCCAAGGTAATCGGCCATCGCCTCTCGCGTCAGCGGCAGGTCGAAGCCGAAGCCGTCGATGGCGCGGGCCTGCTGCATCGCAGCCTCGCGACGGGCGATGATTGTGACAAGGCTTGCGATCTTCTCACGCGCGGTCTTGCGGCCGAGGATCAGCATCCATTCCCGCGCCGCGTCCAGTTCATCGAGCGTCATTTCCAGCAGGCGCTGGCCGATATGGGGCGTTGTGGCCATCAGCGATTCGAACGGCTTGCGCCGAAAGCAGCACAGTTGCACGTTCGAGACCGCCGTCACGTCATAGGCGGCCCGATCCCTGCCCGGCCTGCCAAGAAAATCGGACGGCAACAGCATTCCCACCATCTGGGTACGGCCGTCTTCCATCGTCTGGGTCAGCGTCGCGATGCCGGTGACGACCGAGGCGACAAAATCCATCTGGTCGCCGGACCACATGATCGGCTGCCCCGCCTCGTAGCTGCGGTAAAATTTCATTTCCTCAAGAAGAACCAGTTCGTCCGGTTCGCACTTTGCGCATACGGCGCGATGCCTGATCGGGCAATTGCCGCATTCCTTGATGTCCAACGCCAGATCATTCATGGAAATTCTCTTTGGTTGATCGAGATCAATGCTGGTGGGGATCAGTCGCTTAAGGCTAGGGGAATGACAACACTCACGCAACTGAAACGCTTGGGTCTTTTCGACGCGCGCGTGCCCCGCTACACCAGTTACCCGACCGCGCCGCACTTTGCCGGCGGGGTGGGTCCAGACAAGACCGCGGGGTGGTTGAAGGCCATCCCAGAGGGCGGATCGGTCTCTGTGTATTTACATATTCCGTTTTGTAGAAGGCTTTGCTGGTTCTGTGCCTGCCGGACGCAGGGCACCGCAACGTCTGCCCCGGTGGCGGCCTACGTCGAGTCTCTGAAGACAGAAATCGCAACCATCCGCGACCTTCTGCCTCGGGGAGTGAAAATCGAGCATCTGCACTGGGGCGGAGGCACGCCGACCCTGCTGACGCCCCAGATGATCGGCGATCTGGCCGATTCGATTCGCGACATGGCCCCGTTCGAGGACGACGCGGTCTTCTCGGTCGAGATCGACCCCAACGAGGTGGACCAGCCGCGCATCGACGCACTGGCGCGCGCGGGCATGACCCGCGCATCGATCGGGGTGCAGGACTTCGATCCCATGATTCAAGACACGATCGGCCGCCCTCAGACCTACGAGACGACCAAGGCCGCCGTCGATGGGCTGCGCGCCGCGGGCATCACCAGCCTGAACGTGGATATCCTTTACGGGCTGCCACACCAGACCCGGCAGCGCATCGCGGACAGCGTGCAATTGCTGTTGTCGCTATCGCCGGACCGGGTGGCGCTTTTCGGATATGCGCACGTGCCATGGATGGCCAAACGTCAGGCAATGATCCCGACAGATGCCCTTCCGGCCCCCGAAGAGCGGCTGGAACTGTACGAGACGGCGCGGCGGCTGTTTCTGTGGGACGGGTTCGTCGAAATAGGCATCGATCATTTCGCGCGCCCCGGCGACGCATTGGAGGTGGCGCTGCGCACCGGGCGCATCCAGCGCAATTTCCAGGGCTATACAGAGGACACGTCCGACACGCTGATCGGCATCGGCGCCTCGGCCATTTCCCGCTATCCGCAGGGCTATGCGCAGAACGACGCCTCGACCTCGGGCTATCAGGCCGCCGTGCGCGCGGGCGCTCTGGCGACCAAGCGGGGACATGCCTTTAGCGATGACGACCGGCTGCGTGGCCGGATCATCGAGGTGCTTATGTGCCATTTCGCCGTGGACCTTGCCGCGGTCGCCGCAGAGTTGGGGGCAGACCCCAGGATCGCGCGCGCCATGGCCAGCGGGATCGCAGACGCCTTTCCCGGCGTATTGTCGGTCGATGGCGACCGGATCGAAATTCGCCGAGAAGGCCGCGCCTTGACGCGCATGATTGCACGCTATTTCGACGCTTACGAAATGGCCAAGTCGGGTCACTCCCCGGCCATCTGAGCGGGTGCGCCCGCCCTGAAACGGCCCCGGCAGGTCGATGGTGCACCGACCGGCCGGGTGCCGCTGCTACAGAGTGAGTTTAGCCAATCCTGCGTGCGGCTTCGGCGATCCATCCGCGGTGGATCACCACGGCGCCAAGGGCCAGCGTGACCGCGATTGCTGGCCAGACCGGCAAGGCCAGCGCAGCCGCGCCCTGTCCGATCCCGGCCGCCGCCAGTCCCGCATAGCTCCAGCCCATCATGATGCCATGCACAACGATATCGCGAACCCGGCGCGGGCGGCGGCGGATAGTCAGGAAGGCCGCCGCAAGCGTCATGAGACTGACGACTGCCAGCACGTGAAACGGGCCGAAACCGGGGCTGTCCTGGAAGACCGTCAACCCCGCGAGGTTGGCAACCAGCATCAGTGCAAGATATCCCCTGCCGGCGCCGACGTGCCACGCACCGCCCTTTCGGCGGGCCAGCACCAGCGCGCCAAGACCCACGGCCAGAACCGCCGCAGCAAGATGTATGCCCCCCTGAACCGTCACGCCCCAGCCTGACGTGCCGGGGCGGGGCCTTGTCAAGCCTATCGACCTTCACCTGCAAACGGGCTATCCGGCTGCGCGACGCAACGGAGGCCGGCAATGACGAACCCGCTCTACGACAACTTTTTCGGCCTCCACCGAGACAGCGAGCGGACATTCCTTCATCTGCCGGGCGGCGCGACGCTCAGCTTCCGGGCGTTCCTCGACACGGCGGCGCGGTTCGCGAACGCCCTGCTGGCGGCGGGGCTGGAACCCGGAGACCGGCTGGCGGTGCAGGTGCCGAAATCGGCCGAAGCGCTGGCGGTCTATGCGGCAGCGGCGCAGGCGGGCGTGATCTTTCTGCCGCTGAACACCGCCTATACGGCGGACGAGGTGGATTACTTCGTCGGCAATTCCGGCGCACGGCTGGTGCTTTGCGATCCCGCGGCAGAGGCCCGGCTTGGGCCGGTAGCCTTGTCGCACGGCGCCGCGCTGATGACGCTGGGCGACGATGGGCGCGGCAGTTTCGCCGACGCGGCGGCGGACCAGCCTACCTCCTTCACCCCCGTGGACCGGACCAAGGACGACCTGGCGGCGTTCCTTTACACCTCGGGCACCACGGGGCGGTCCAAGGGCGCGATGCTGACACAGGAGAACCTGTTGTCGAACGCGCGGGTGCTGAAAGATCACTGGCGGTTCACCGAGGCGGACGTGCTGCTGCACGCGCTGCCGATCTTTCACACCCATGGGCTGTTCGTCGCGACGAACGTCTGCCTGCTGGCGGGCGCCTCGATGATCCTGCTGCCCAGGTTCGACGCCGATGCCGTGATCGGATGGCTGCCGACGGCCACCAGCATGATGGGCGTGCCGACCTTCTACACCCGGCTTCTGGACGACGAACGGCTGACACGCGACCTGGTGGGGCACATGCGGCTCTTCGTGTCGGGCAGCGCGCCGCTTTTGTCCGAAACGCACCAGGCGTTCGAGGCGCGCACCGGCCTGCGCATCCTGGAACGCTATGGCATGACCGAGACCAACATAAACACCTCGAACCCCTGTGACGGGCCGCGCATCGCCGGCACCGTGGGCCAGCCGCTGCCGGGGGTGGAGCTGAAGATCACCGACCCCGAGACCGGCGCCGAAGTGGCGCAGGGCGAGATCGGCGTGATCGAGGTGCGCGGGCCGAACGTCTTCAAGGGCTATTGGCAGATGCCCGAGAAGACCCGGGAAGAACTGCGACAGGACGGGTTCTTCATCACTGGCGACCTGGCGCGGATCGACACCGACGGCTACGTGCGTATCGTCGGGCGCGCCAAGGATCTGGTCATCACCGGCGGCTTCAACGTCTATCCGAAGGAGATCGAGGAGGCGCTGGACGCCCAGCCCGGCGTCCTGGAAAGCGCCGTGATCGGCGTGCCGCATCCCGATTTCGGAGAGGCCGTGGTGGGCGTTCTGGTGCCCGCACCGGGACTGACGCCCGACACCGACGCGATTGCCGCCGCCATCGGCGTTTCGCTCGCGCGGTTCAAGCAGCCCAAGCGGCTGGTGGTGCTGGACGGGCTGCCGCGCAACACGATGGGCAAGGTGCAGAAGAACCTGTTGCGAGAGCGCTTCGCCGGGCTTTTTGCCTGACCGGCCGCACCCGGATCTTCCGGCAAGGGCCCTATTGCCGCGGCAGCACGCGCGACAGCGCCCCCAGATCCAGCGTGTCGTGATACTTCGATGCCTCGCGTGTCGTGTCCCACCCGGCACGCAAATTGAAGAAGATACTGAAATTGTTCGGCCCACGTTGTGGTTGGAAGGAATAGCGATCCGGCTCTATCGACGGGCACACGGGCATGATCGGATGCGCTTCGCGGCACGACATCGGGACATTCTTCAACAGGCTCTCACCGCTTGTGACCCCCCGATACAAGGCATCGTGCAGCCCGGACAGAATCGCACGCTCTTGCGGCGTCGCACGCGCCGTCAGGCTGTATGTCAGGTCGACGCGTTCGAGCACCTTGTTGGCTTGGAACCGATAGGTGACGCGAATGCCGAAACCTTCGGTTTCAAGGTCGTAACTCGCCTTGATGTTTCCGACCAGGCCGCCCTGCGCCTGCAGCGCGCCCATGACCTCGGCCAGCTTGGCGGTGTCCCTGAAACGCTCGTACGTCCCCGGCGGGTCGCCGATGACATAGCCCATCTCGAACCCGAGACCCAGCGCAGGTTCATACCCACCTTCGACCAGCGCCACATGGGTGGAGATGAAATCACCCTTCAGGATCAGGACCGATTGAAGAAAGGGAAACTGCCGAAAGACGTAATCGCTGTATCCGGCCACCGGCGCTGGATCGGACGTCGCCTGCGCAAGATGAAGTGTCGTTCGCTGCAGGCTCTCGGCCTCGGCCAGGCCGGCGGAAAGCGAAATGCCTGAAACCAGCAGACTTGCAGACACCTTGATCGGACCAGCATGGCGACCAACTGAAAACATCGCTTGAACCCCAAATCGTACAGGCCGCCAGGCAAACGACAACAGACCCGAAAACCCCTCAAGGGAAAAATGGCCGACCGGGGCCGATGGATCAAACGGTTTTCTACCAGTGGGCCGGCGGCGTCGGCCATGGCCCGGGACGCCCCCGGTACCACACGGCGAGGCCGCAAGCTTTTTGAACGACCCATGCCGACCCAGTCCGGACGTCGCCGAGCCATGAAACTTGCCATGCCGTGAAAAAAGCGCGATGCCAGTGTCACTTCGCGCAGGGAGGCGACGGTGGATCTTCTGGCAGAGCTGACTTCGATCCTGGGCGCGGCCCATGTCCTGACCGGGCCCGATACCGCGCCCTATGCGACCGACTGGACAGGCAAGTACACAAGCGCCCCGCTGGCCGTGCTGCGGCCTGCCAATACCGCGCAGGTGTCGGCGGTCATGCGCGTGGCGCATGAGACCGGAACGCCCGTCGTCACGGTTTCGGGCAACACCGGGCTGGCGGGCGGCACGTTTGCCGATGGCGTGCTGATGCTGTCGATCGAGCGGATGAACCGCATCGAGGAGATCCGCCCGGACGCCCGCATCGCCATCGTCGGCGCGGGCGTGATCCTGTCGCAGATGCATGATGCGGCGGCCGAACACGGGCTGGCCTTTCCGGTGACATTCGGGGCGCGCGGCAGCGCCCGGATCGGCGGCATTCTGTCGACGAACGCGGGCGGGTCGAACGTGCTGCGCTATGGCAACACGCGCGCGCTGTGCCTCGGGGTCGAGGCGGTGCTGGCCGACGGGCGGGTGCTGAACCTGATGACGGAACTGCACAAGGACAACACCGGCTATGACCTGCGCGACCTGCTGATCGGGTCCGAGGGCACGCTGGCGGTCATCACCCGCGCGGTGCTGAAACTGGTCGAGGCGCCGCGCGCCCATGTCACCGCGATGGTGGCCGTGCCCGCGCTTTCGGACGCGCTGGTGCTGCTGAACCGGTTGCAGGCGGAAACCGGCGGCGCAGTGCAGGCGTTCGAGTTCATGCCCGACAGCTACATCCGCCAGCACATGGCCCGCTTTCCCGACGCGCGCGCCCCCTTTGACGAAAGCCACGCCGTCAACGTGCTGATGGAGGTGGGCGCCACCGCCCCGCGCGACACCACGCCCGAAGCGGATGGCAGCATCCCGATCGTGACGCAGATGGAGAACACGCTTGCCGCCGTGATGGAGGACGGCCGCGTGCTGGACGCCGTCGTCGCGACCTCCGAGTCGCAGCGAGCCGAGATGTGGGCCCGCCGCGAGGCCGCCGCAGAGGTCGGCATGGGGCGAAAACCCGCCATCGTCACCGACGTCGCCGTGCCGCTGGACAGGGTCGCCACCTTCCTCGACCGGATGAACGGCGAACTGGCCGGGATGGACGCTGGCGCCGAAGTGAACGTGGTCAGCCACCTTGGCGACGGGAACGTGCATTACGTGGTCTGGCCCACCAGCCAGGACCCCGACGCGCACGACGCCATCGTCGAGCGGGTGGAAGACGTGGTGCTGTCGCTTGGCGGCAGCTTTTCGGCCGAGCATGGCGTGGGGCTGTCGAAAAAACCGTCGATGGCACGCCGCAAGGACGCCGTCGCTCTGGACGTGATGCGGGCGATCAAGGCGGCGCTGGATCCACGCGGTATCCTGAACCCCGGCAAGCTCTTGCCCTGAGCATGGCGCTTGGCGGAGAGGACGGTCGCCGCTAGGCTGTTCGCACCAGAGCAGGAGGGCGTCATGGCCGTGGTCTTTTACGTCATTCTCGCGGTGATCGTGCTGATCCCGTTGATCCTCGTCCTGCTGTACAACGGCCTTGTCCGGTCCCGGAACATGGTCGAGGAAGGCTGGAGCGGGATCGACGTGCAGCTGACCCGCCGCGCCGACCTGGTTCCGAACCTTGTCGAAACGGTCAAGGGCTATGCCGCGCACGAGAAATCGGTACTGGAAGAGATCACCGCCGCCCGTACCGCCGCCACCTCTGCCCAGAGCGTTGACGGCACGCGCGCCGCGGCCAACCAGATGACGGCGGCGCTGGGCCATCTCTTCGCCGTCGCAGAGGCCTATCCAGACCTCAAGGCCGACGCCAATTTCCGAGAGCTGCAGACACAGCTGGCCGAGACCGAGGACATGATCCAGAAGGCGCGGCGCTATTACAACGGCGCGGTGCGGCGGCTGAACACCGGGGTGGAACAGTTTCCCGGCAATCTCGTGGCGCGCCAGTTCGGGTTCGACCGTGCCGAGTATTTCGAGATCGAGGATCCCGCCAGCCGTGCCTTGCCCAAGGTCGATTTCGGAGAATAGAACCATGCTGCGCCGCCTGCTTGCCTGCCTTGTGCTGATCCTGGCGCCGTTGGCGGCGGGCGCGGCCGAAGAAATCCTCGATTTCGACGTTCTGGTCGAGGTGCAGCCCGATGGCGCGCTTGTGGTGACCGAGACGATCCATGTGCGCGCGGAAGGCGCCCAGATCCAGCGCGGCATCTACCGGGACTTTCCGGTGCGCTACCGTCAGGCGGACGGATCGGTAACGCTGGCCACATTCGACGTGGAATGGGTGCGCCGCAACGGCGCGCCCGAACCCTTCGCCGTGATATCGGAAGGGTCGAACAAGCGGCTGCGGATCGGGCAGTCGGACGTGCTGCTGCCCGCGCCCTCGGAACAGGTCTACTCATTCCGCTACCGCACAGAGGGCCACTTGCGCGCGCAGGACGGCTTTGACGAGCTGTTCTGGAACATCACCGGCAACGACTGGGCCTTTCCGATCCTGGCCTCCAGCGTCGAGATCCGCCTGCCGCGCGGCGTGCCGATCATCGACCATGCGGGCTATACCGGCTTTCGGGGCGACCGTGGCGATGCGCTGCGCGTGCTGGGGATTTCCGAAGGCAGATACCTCGCCCGCACCACCGAGACGCTGTTTCCCGGTCAGGGCTGGTCGGTTGCCATATCCTGGCCCCAGGGCATGATCGACGTTCCGCCGGTGCAGTATGCCGCCGGCTCGCGCCCCGCGAAGATGCTGGGCGCAACGCCGATGACCCACCCCGCGGGCGTGCTGGCCACGCTGATCGGGGCGGCGGCGCTGCTCTTCGGCTGGATGCGTGTGGGGCGCGACCCGCAGGGCGGCGCGATCTATCCGCGGTTCGACCCGCCCAAGGGCCTTAGCCCCGCCGCCATCCGATTTATCAAGCGCCGGGGGTTCGACCGGCGCTGCCTGACGGCGGCGATCCTGTCGATGGCGGTCAAGGGCGCCGTGCGCATCACGGAGGAACCTGCAAGCGGGCTTCTGGGGCGGCGCACCTACACGCTGGCCCCGCTGGGCCGCAAGGGAAAGCCGCTGAGCCGGGGCGAGGCCGGCGCCTATGACAAGCTGTTCGCCTTCGGCAAGTCGCTGACGCTGAAGAGCGACAAGTCGAACGGCGGGCGCGTGGACCGGGCCCGTGCCGAACTGTCCAGCCGCCTGTGGGAAGAACACTATGGCGCCAGCTTTCGCCGCAATGCCCGCCAGACGCTTCTGGGCGTGCTGGTCGGCGTCGTGGCCGGCGCCGCGCTTGTGGGCATCGCGTCGAACGGCAACCCAAGCGCCATTCTCGTCTGGGTGATCGCCGCGCTTGTCGCCGGGGTCGCGACGCTGGTGGCCGGGGCGATCCTGATCGCCGTCTTCGCGGGGCGCAGCGCGGGGCTTGGCGGGCGCGGCTCTACCGTTCTGGTCATGGTGGCCTCCTTCGGCGGGATCTTCGCGGTGCAGGCCGCGATCTTCACGCTGGCCTTGTACGACCAGGGGCAGCTGACCGGGCTTGGCCCCGTTGCGGCGGCGGGCGCGGCCTTCGGCGTGATCGCGGGGACGTTCCACTACCTGATGGCGGCCCCCACCAAGGCCGGGCGCGACCTGCTGGACGCGATCGAAGGCTTCGAGATGTACATGGCCACGGCCGAGGAGGACCGGCTGAACCTGCTGAACCCGCCGGAACACACGCCCGAGCTGTTCGAGAAACTGCTGCCCCATGCCGTGGCCCTTGGCCTGACGCATGAGTGGTCGCGGAAGTTCGCGGGCGTCCTGGCCAGCGCGGGCGCTGCGGCGCAGCCGCAGTGGTACACGGGCGCTGACGGCTTCGACTTCGACACCTTCGAGAACGGCTTCGGCTCTGCCGTGTCGTCCACTTCCGCGCCGTCTGAACGCAGTTCGTCCGGGTTCAGCAGCGGCGGCAGTTCCGGCGGTGGCGGGGGCGGAGGCGGCGGGGGCGGCTGGTAGCCCGGCCTATTTCCAGTCGAAGAACCCGTCGCCCGCGCGTGCCAGAAGACCCGCGGCCATGGCGCGGCCCATCTCTGGGCCGTCCTCGACCGCGCCGGTCTGGTCGTCGGCCAGCGCCTCGGACCCGTCGGTGCGCAGGATCTCTCCCCTCAGGCGGATCGACCCGCCGTCAAGGTCGGCCAGCCCCGCGATGGGCGTCTCGCAGGATCCGTCCAGCGCCGCCAGGAACGCCCGTTCGGCCGCCAGCATCCGTCCCGTGGGGCCGTCGTGGATCGCCTCCAGCATCTCGGCCACCCGCGCGTCGTCCATGCGCCGTTCGATCCCGATGGCGCCCTGCGCCACCGCGGGCAACATCGCGTCGGCGTCGATCGGGCTGTGCGGCACCTGATCGTTCATGCCCAGACGGTTCAGCCCCGCCTTGGCAAGGAAGGTCGCCAACGCCACGCCGTCGCCCAGTTTCTTCAGCCGGGTCTGCACGTTGCCGCGAAACTCGACGATCTGCAGGTCGGGCCGCCGGTTCAGAAGCTGCGCCTTGCGCCGCAGGCTGGAGGTGCCGACAACCGCGCCCTCTTCAAGCTCTGCCAGCGCCCCCACGCTGAGCGAAACGAAGGCGTCGCGGCGATCCTCGCGCGGCAGGTAGGTGTCCAGCACCAGCCCCGCGGGCTGTTCCACCGGCATGTCCTTCATCGAATGCACCGCGATGTCGATGGCGCCCTGAAGCATGGCGTCCTCGATCTCGCGCGTGAACAGGCCCTTGCCGCCGATCTCCTTCAACGGCCGGTCCAGCACCGCGTCGCCGGTGGTCTTTATGACCACGATCTCGAACGCCTCTGGCGGCAGGTCGAAGGCGGCGGCCAGCCTGTCGCGGGTTTCGTGGGCCTGCGCCAGCGCCAGCGGCGAACCGCGCGTGCCGATCTTGAGGGGCGAGTCGGGGGTCGGAAGAGCAAGTGTCATGCTTTCGTCTAGCCCTGTCAGGCCAAGTTGACAATCCGGGTTGCGCGCCCCCATCGTCACAGGGCACAAGTTGGGTGACATTCAAGTGACGAGGCCGGGACATATGGGCGAAACCAAGACGATACTGCGCGCGCTTGCGGGGGAAACGCAGGCGGTGCCGCCGGTCTGGCTGATGCGGCAGGCCGGGCGCTATCTGCCGGAATACCGGGCCACGCGGGCGCAGGCGGGTGATTTCCTGTCCCTGTGCTATACGCCCGATCTGGCTGCGGAGGTGACGTTGCAGCCGATCCGCCGCTATGGCTTCGACGCGGCGATCCTGTTTGCCGACATCCTGCTGATTCCCCAGGCGCTGGGTGCGGACCTGTGGTTCGTCACAGGCGAGGGGCCGCGCCTGTCCACGATCACCACGCCCGAGGGCGCCGCGGCGCTGAAACCCGCCGACAGCATCCACGAGCACATGGCCCCGGTCTATGAGACCGTGCGCATCCTGGCGCGCGAACTGCCGTCCGAGACCACGCTGATCGGCTTCGCCGGCGCGCCCTGGACGGTGGCCACCTACATGATCGCCGGGCGCGGCACCCCGGACCAGGGACCGGCGCACAAGCTGATGCAGGAGGATCGGGCCACCTTCGAGGCCCTGATCGAGAGGCTGACGGAGGCGACGATCGAATACCTGTCCGCGCAGGTCGATGCAGGCGCCGAGGTGGTCAAGATCTTCGACAGCTGGGCCGGGTCGCTGAAGGGCGAAGCCTTCGACCGCTACGCGCTGGAACCGGCCAGGCGCATCATCGCCGAGATGAAGGCCCGCCACCCCGGCCTGCCGATCATCGCCTTCCCGCGCGAGGCGGGAGACCGCTACGTGGGCTTTGCCAGGGCCACCGGCGCCGATTGCGTGGCGCTGGACAACTCCGTCTCGGCGGATTGGGCGGCGCAACATGTGCAGGTGGACGGCTGTGTGCAAGGGAACCTTGCCCCAAAACTGATGGTCGAGGGCGGTCAGGCCCTGATCGACGAGACGAAGCGGATCAAGGAAGCGTTCTCGAAAGGGCCGCATATCTTCAACCTCGGCCACGGGATCACGCCCGAGGCCGACCCCGAGAACGTCCACGTCATGCTGGAGGCGCTGCGCGGCTGACCGCGCAGCCAAGGCCCTTCGAAGGGCCTTGGCCCTTGCCGCGCGTTTTCCCCCTTGGCCCGGGGCAAGCGGTTTGCAAACCGCTTGATCCAAGCCGCTTCGAAGCGGCTTGACCGCGGGCCTAGGGCGTATCGCACAATCGCCCTAACCCGCGGTGGGCCAGACCCGGTGTTCGTCGTCGATGACGAAGGCATGGCGGTGGACAAGGTGTCCGCCGCGGCGTTCGGCATCGGCAAGGTGGGGATGGTCCGGCGGCAGATCGTCGTGATTGTGTTCCAGTTCGTCGGGCAGGCTGGCGGGCCAGATGCGCGCGGCAAGGATCGTGGCCGACGCCGCAACGCCACCCGCCGCCAGCATCGCCACGGCCAGCCCCGGCCCCGATCCCAGCACGCCGGCAGCCGGATAGGCCACCAGCCAGCAGGCGTGGCTGAGCGCGAATTGCGCGGCGAAGACGGCGGGCCGGTCCTCGGCATGGGCGGACCGGCGCAAGAGCCGCCCAGAGGGTGTCAGGATCGCCGCCAGCGCCGCGCCCGTCACGGCCCAGAGACAAAGGAACACCGGCCAGGCGGGCCAGCCCCCCATCGCCACGACAAGCCCGAGCCCCGCCATCACCGCCGCCGCCAGCCCGCCCGCCGCCAGCATCACCGGGCGGTCGCCCCCGTCCCGCAAGAGCCGCGGCAGCGCCAGCGCGGCCAGCATCGACCCCGCCCCGTTGGCCGCCAGCGCCATGGCAAGCGCCCGCTCGTCAAGACCATAGACCGCGCGAACGATGACCACGCTTTGCACGATGACCACCGCACCCACCGCGGCTACCGCCATGTTCAGCGCCAGCAGCCCGCGCAGCCGGGGCGTGGCAAGGTAGATGCGCGTGCCCCGCGTCAACCGATCGGCAAAGCTGGCGTCGCGCCGAAGCGCAACGGCGGGGATCGCGGTCATCCCCACGAGAAGGGCCGAGGCCAGGAACCCGACTCCGGTCCCGGCAAAGAGCCAATGACTGGCCATGATCCCCAGCAACAGGCCCGCCAGCACCGGGCTGAGCAGGTTTTCCAGGTCATAGGCCAGCCGCGACAGCGACAAGGCACGGGTATAATCCTCTTCATCGGGCAGGATGTCGGGGATCACGGCCTGGAACGTGGGCGTGAAGGTGGCCGACGCCGCCTGCAGCACGAAGATCAGCGCATAGATCTGCCATGCCGCATCGATGAAGGGCAGGCAGACGGCGGCCGCCGCACGCACAAGGTCCGCCGCGATCAGCACGCGGCGCCGGTCGAGGCGCGCGACCAGTGCGGTGGCCAGCGGCGAAAGCCCGACATAGGCCACCATCTTGATCGTCAGGGCGATGCCCAGCACCGTGCCCGCCTGCGCGCCCGCGATGTCATAGGCCGCAAGGCCCAGCGCCACGGTCAGAAGCCCGGTTCCCAGAAGCGCGACAACCTGCGCCGCCAACAGCCGCGCATAGGCGCGGTTGGCGAGGATGCGAAGCATGGGCCCGGCCCCCCTAGTCCCGCATCAGGGCCACTTGGCGTGGGGCGGCAGGCTCATCAGCACGGCATTGGCGTCATGGCCGGTTTCCAGCCCGAATTTCGTTCCGCGGTCGTAGACGAGGTTATATTCAGCATACAGGCCACGATGCACCAGCTGGGTCTCGCGGTCGTCCTCGGTCCAGGGCGTGTTGCGCCGCTTTTCCACCGCGCCAAGAAAGGCGGGCAGGAACGCGCGGCCCACGTCCTGGGTAAAGGCGAAATCCGCCTCCCAGTCGCCGGTGTTGTGATCGTCGTAGAAGATGCCGCCGACACCGCGCGCCCGCTTGCGGTGCGGGACATAGAAATACTCGTCGGCCCAGGCCTTGAAGCGGGGATAGTAGGACGCGTCGTGCCGGTCGCAATGGTCCTTCAGCACGGCGTGAAAGCCCGCCGTATCCTCTTCGTACTCGATGCAGGGGTTCAGGTCAGATCCGCCGCCGAACCACCACGCGCCGGGGGTCCAGAACATGCGCGTGTTCATGTGAACGGCGGGCGCCTGCGGGTTCTGCATGTGCGCTACAAGACTGATGCCCGACGCCCAGAACCGCGGGTCCTCGGTCAGGCCGGGGATTTCCTTGCGCGCCGTCATGGCGCGCACCGCGCGCTCGCCCAGCGTGCCGTAGACGGTCGAGACGTTCACGCCCACCTTCTCGAACACGCGGCCACCGCGCATCACGCTCATCAGGCCGCCGCCGGCGTCAGAGCCGTCCTCTGCGGTTCGCGAGGTCTCCGTAACCTCGAACCGACCTGCAGGCAGGCCAGCCGTAAGGCCTTGGGTCTGGCTGTCTTCCAGCGCCTCGAAGGCCGCGACGATCTGGTCGCGCAAATCGCGGAACCAGGCCGAAGCGCGCGTCTTGTGGTCGTCGAACATCTCGGTCATTGGCATCTCCTCGTCCGCTATCGGCGGTAACGGGGCGTGCCCCGCGCTGTCAAGGCGGCCTAGTGCGCCGGGGCGGTCACGGCATCGACAAGGCTGCGCCCGCCGTCGATGGTGACGATCTGCCCCGTCATGAAGCGCGAGCCGTCAGAGGCGAGGAATTGCGCGGCCTCGGCCACTTCGGCCGCGCTGGCGATACGGGCCAGCGGCGTGTTCTCGATGATGTCGTCCCGGAAGGCCTGGTGTTCCTTGAGCGCGCCCTTCAGGCTGGCGCTCATCACGCTGCCGAAGGCGACGGCGTTGACGCGGATGCGATGCGGCGCAAGGGCCAGCGCCATGGCGCGGGTCATCTGGTCCAGCGCGGCAGACGACACCGAATAGGCAAGAAGCTCTGGCTGCAGGCGGCGTGCGGCGATGGACGACAAATTGATGATGGACCCGGCGGGCCCGTCATCTCGCCCGTCTTCTTCGGCCTGATGGATCATGCGTCTTGCGACGCTTTGGGTCAGGCGCAGGCTGGTCAGAAGGTTCTGGCCCAAAAGCATCTCGACGGCATCGTCATCGGGGTTCAGCGGGTCAGACAGCTGCACCTGGCGGCTGGCGTTCACAAGAATGTCGATGCGGTCGAAGGCGTCGATGGTGGCCGAAAGCAGGTTGGCCACGGTCAGTTTCTCACGCAGGTCGCCAGCGAAATATCGCGGCGCGCTGTCTTCTCCGTCTGCGTCGCCGGCCCTGCCGACCTCGTCCACCAGGCGCTTTTCGTCCATGTCGGCGAACATCACCCGAGCGCCCTGGTTGACGAAATGCCGGGCGATGGCCAGCCCGACGCCGTTTGCCGCGCCGGTCACGATGGCGGTCTTGCCGGTGATGGAGAATGTCATCTCACCCTGTCCCCGTTACCGTGGTTCCCGCGCGGCCACCCTTTCCGGGGCGGGCGGCCTCGAAGACCTTGTACCGTGTGTCACCGGCGACGTCGCGCACTTCGGCAAAAAACGTTCGAAGATGCCGCTCATAGGGCAGGTGGCGGTTGGCCACCAGCCAAAGTCGCCCCGAAGGCTTCAGGAGTCGCGCCGCGGTGGCGATGAAGGCCTGCCCGGTACCCACATCAGTCACGCGTCCAACATGGAACGGCGGGTTCATCACCACCGCGTCATAGGCCCGGTCCGGGCCAAAACCGTTGGCGTCAGCCCAGTGGAACACCACCCGCGGATCGTCGGCGTTGACGCGCGCGCAGGTCAGCGCGGCATGTTCGGCCTCGACCAGATGCAGCTTTTCGACGCCGCGCCGGTCGAGGATCGCGCGCGCAAGGTATCCCCAGCCAGCGCCCAGATCGACGACATTGCGCGGCAGGCTGGCAGGAAGCGAATCGGCCAGCAGCACCGACCCCGGGTCGGGCGCGTCTGCGGAAAAGATGCCCGGCACGGTCTGGAAACCACCTGCAAGGGAGAGCGGTTCGGCCGGAAGCCAATCGGCGAAATCGCCGCCTCGGAACCAGAACGCCTTGCCATGGGCCTTTGAAAGGGTCCCAACAATCCCTGTGCGGCCGCTGCAGTCTTTCAGAAGGCTGGCAATGCCGTCATCCTTCTGCCCGTCAACCAGCACCGGGCCGCCCCCCGTAAGCGCGACGGCCTGCGCGATCAGTGCGCGCGCCTCGTCCTTGGCGCGCGGCACGCAGATCACGGCGGCGTCGTACGTCCCCTCTGCCGTGGGAGACACGGCAAAGCCCAGGTTCGCATATGCGTCATGGTCCGGGCGGAAACCCTGGATCACTTGCACGCGGTCCTGGCCAAGTGTCCAAAGATCGCGTCCCGCACGCGGCCGGAACACGGCGATACGCGGCGGCAAAGGCTCGCCAAGCGCCCCGCCCTTCACCGCTAGGTCAAGGCGATCGGAACTCATCCCTTCGGGTCCAGTTCGCTATTCCTTTTCCATCGTGCATTGAAGCGGATGCTGATGCCGGCGGGCAAAGTCCATCACCTGCCCCACCTTTGTTTCCGCGATCTCGAAGGAAAACACCCCCACGACCGCCACGCCCTTCTTGTGGACCGTCAGCATGAGGTCGAAGGCCTGCGCGTGGTTCATACCGAAAAAACGTTCCAGCACGTGCACGACGAATTCCATGGGCGTGTAGTCATCGTTGAGCAGCAGAACCTTGTACAGCGGCGGCCGCTGCGTCTTTGCGCGTGTCTCCAGCAGGACGCCGGTGGTCCCGTCGCCGTCCTTACGCTCCGCCATCATGACCGTCTGAAACGTCACGCACTGCCTCGTCATTCATCGGTTGGGATCGTTCGGAAGGTACTATATAATCGCGAAGCCAATCCTGAAAAGGGGGCGATCCGGGCGGAACACCGGCCACAAGGGGGAATCGGCATTTCATGACCGCCCGATTGACCGTTATCGGCTTCGATGCCGATGACACGCTATGGCAGAACGAGCAGTTCTTCCAGATGACCCAGGACAGATTCGCGGCGCTGCTCGCCGACCATGCCGAGCGTGGCCACCTGAAAGAACGCCTGCTGGAGGCAGAGCGGCGCAACCTTGGTCACTACGGCTTCGGCATCAAGGGATTCGTGCTGTCGATGATCGAGACGGCCATCGAGGTGACCGAAGATCGCGTTCCCGCCTCGGTCATCCGCCAGATCATCGAGGCGGGGCAAGAGATGCTGCGCCATCCGATAGAGCTTTTGCCCCACGCGCGCGACGCGGTAGAGCTTGTCGCCGGGCGCTATCGCGTGGCGCTTATCACCAAGGGCGATCTTCTCGACCAGGAACGCAAGCTGGCGCAATCGGGTCTGGGTGATCTGTTCGACGCGGTCGAGATCGTGTCCAACAAGACGCCCTCCGTTTATGCCGAGATCTTCTCGCGGATCGGCGACGGGCCCGACAGGGCCATGATGATCGGCAATTCGCTGCGATCGGACGTTCTGCCGGTGCTCGAAACGGGTGGCTGGGGCGTGTTCGTCCCGCACGATCTGACATGGGTGCTGGAACACGCCGAAACCCCGCATGGCCACGCCCGATTCCACGAACTGCCGGATCTTGGCGCCCTTGACGATCTGCTCGATCGGCTGGGCTGAACAGACGCCACATTCCCGCCACAATGAAACATGTTGGGGGCATTGCGGCACTCGTCGCAAGATGTGTGAAGATCTGTGAAGATGTTTCTCAAACCTATTGAATTTCAGATGTTTTCCCGCGTTTGCCGTTGTGCTATCCTACCGCCCGAGAGGTGCCGCCAGAGCACCCGGATTGAGGCAGAACAGGACAGACGTCGTGCAACCGCGTCTTGGACAATGGATCCGGCATGGGCTGGTAATCGTCGCTGCGCTTGTGGTCATGGCCGCAGGTCAGCGTGCGCATGCGCAGGCCTATGCCGCGATGGTCATCGACGCCCGCTCCGGAGAGGTGCTGCACAGCGACAACGCCGATGCGCGCCTTCATCCCGCCTCGCTGACCAAGATGATGACGCTCTACATTGCGTTCGAGGCGGTTCGGAACGGCGAGATCTCACTCGATACGATGGTGAAGATTTCGCGCAATGCCGCTGCGGAACCGCCGTCGGAACTGGGGCTGCGCACAGGGCAAAGCATCAAGCTGCGCTACCTGATCCGCGCGGCAGCCGTGAAATCGGCAAATGATGCCGCGACGGCCATCGGCGAAGCGATAGAGGGCAGCGAAGCCGCGTTCATCGACCGCATGAACCGCACGGCCAAGGCCATGGGGATGACACGGACGACGTTCCGCAACGCCCACGGCCTGACACAGGAGGGCCATCTGTCCACGGCCCGTGACATGACGATACTTGGGCGGCAGCTGTTCTACGATTTCCCGGAATACTACAACCTGTTCTCTCGCGAGAGCACGGACGCGGGCCTGCGTCAGGTGTCGAACACGAACCGGCGCTTTCTGTCCGACTACAAGGGCGCTGACGGCATCAAGACGGGCTATACCAAGGCCGCGGGCTTCAACCTTGTCGCATCGGCAGAGCGTGGCGGCGAACGGATCATCGCCACGGTGTTCGGTGGCCGGTCGACCGCGCAGCGCAATGCCAAGGTCGCCGAGCTTCTGGATCTCGGGTTCAGAAAGGCGCCGACGCGCGTCGCCGAGCGCCCGCCTGCCAAGCCCGACTACGAAGGCCCGATGCGCGTGGGCAAGACCGTACGCCTTGTGCGTGCCGTTGCAACCAGTCCGCGCCCCCTTCCCCGCCCCGGCGAGCCCACCCTCTCGCCAGAGGCGATAGCGGCCCTGAAACAAGAGGTTCAGGACAGCGTCGCCGAAACCATAGCAGAGGCAGAGGCCGTCGCAGAGGCCGAAGCGATCGCCGAGGCGCTGGCCGCCGAAGCGGCAGAGGCCCTCGCCGCGGCGGCCGCAGCGGCGGAAGCCATTGCGCTGGCAAGGCAAGAGGCCGAGGCGGAAACCACCGACCTTGCTGAAACGGACAGCGTGGAAGACACGGGCGAAACCGCAGACAAGGACGCCCCCGTACTTGCCGAAGGCACCCCCGCCGCACCGGCGACCGCGCCGATCCCGCCGCGCCGACCAGAGGAACTTACGCTTGCCGCGCTGACCGAAGAAACCGAAGCCTCGCGGGACGCCACGCCCCATGCGGTGACGGCAGAGGCGGCAAGTGGCACTGTGACCGAGGTGGTCACACGGCTGTCAACCTCTGGCGGGCGGCTTTGGGGGATCAACATCGGGACGTATTCCAGCCGCTTCCGTGCCGAGGAAGTTCTGCTCAAGACCGCGCTTGCCGAAATCGGCACGCTGGACGAGGCTTTGCGCAAGGTCGTGTCCACCGGGCGGGGCTTTGACGCCAATTTCGTGGGCATGAGCGAGGAACTGGCCGCGCTGGCCTGCCGCCGCCTGGAAGCGCGCCGGATCACCTGCCGCACGATCGGGCCAAGCTAGGCGCGCGTCAGGCGGCGTCACCCGCAGGCTTAAGGTCGAACGCAGCGGCCATCAGTTCTCGGGTATAGTCCGTCTGCGGGTTCTCGAAAATCGCCCGCGCGTCGCCCGTTTCCACGATATCGCCGCGCTTCATCACGATCACCCGGTGGCTTAGCGCGCGCACGACCTTGAGGTCATGGCTGATGAACAGGTAGGCCAGCCCGTGCCGGCGCTGAAGCTCTCTCAACAGTTCGACGATCTGCACCTGCACCGTCATGTCCAGCGCCGAGGTCGGTTCGTCCAGCACCAGAAGACGCGGGCGCAGGATCATGGCGCGCGCAATGGCGATACGCTGGCGCTGGCCGCCGGAAAACTCGTGCGGATAACGGTGCATCGTCATCGGGTCCAGCCCGACCTCTGCCATGATCTCGGCAACCATGCGGCGTCGGTCCTGCCCGGCGTCGGTGCCATGCACCGTCAGCCCTTCGCTGATGATCTCCTCGACAGACATCCGCGGGCTGAGGCTGCCATAGGGATCCTGGAACACGATCTGCATGTCACGCCGCAGCGGGCGCAACTGGCGCGATTTCCAGCCCTGAATGTTGTCGCCCAGGAACACGACGGGCCCCTGCGACGAGATCAGGCGCATGATCGCCAGCGCCAGCGTCGTCTTTCCGGACCCGGATTCCCCGACAATGCCCACGGTCTCGCCCGCACGCACCGACAGGCTTGCGGCATTCACCGCCTTGATATGGCCCACAACCTTGCGCATCAGCCCGCGATGGATCGGGAACCAGATGCGCAGGTTGTCTGTGCGCACGATCTCTTCGGCGGTCTCGGGAACCGGCGGCGGCGTGCCCACCGCCTCTGCCGACAGAAGCTTCTTTGTGTAGTCGTGCCGAGGGTTGGCAAAGATCTCGGCCGTGGGGCCCTGTTCGACGATCTCGCCGTCCTTCATCACGCAGACCCGGTCGGCGATCTTGCGAACGATGCCCAGATCATGGGTGATGAACAGAAGGCTCATCCCCTCGGATTGCTTGAGGTCGTACAAAAGATCGAGGATCTGCGCCTGGATCGTCACATCCAGCGCGGTCGTCGGTTCGTCCGCGATCAAAAGCTCTGGACCATTCGCAAGCGCCATCGCGATCATGACGCGCTGGCGCTGTCCGCCCGACAACTGGTGCGGATAGGATCCCAGCCGCTCGGCGGCGTTGTGGATGCCCACTTTTTCCAGAAGTTCGATCACCCGGGCGCGCGCTGCCTCTCCCGTCAGGCCCTGATGCACGGCAAGCGATTCGCGGATCTGCTTTTCCAGTGTGTGCAGCGGGTTCAGCGATGTCATCGGCTCCTGGAAGATAAAGCTGATGTCGTTTCCGCGCACCCGCATCAGCTTGTCCTCTGATGCGTTCGACAGGTCCTCTCCCTGATAGCGTATGGACCCCGACACCGTGGCGCTTCCAGGCAGGAGCGACACGGTCGACAGCGCAGTCACCGATTTGCCGGACCCGCTTTCGCCCACCAGCGCCACGGTTTCGCCCTTGCCGACGGTAAAGGACACGCCACGCACCGCCGGAACCTGCCGTCCGTCCTGACGGAAAGTGACGTTCAGGTTCTCGACTTCCAGAACAGTGGCCGCGCCGGTCATTGGAAGGTCTTTCGCGGATCGAAGGCGTCACGCACGCCCTCGAAGATGAACACCAGCAGCGACAGCATGATCGCGAACGTGAAGAAGGCGGTAAAGCCAAGCCACGGCGCCTGCAGGTTCTGTTTCGCCTGAAGCGTCAGTTCCCCCAGCGACGGGGCCGAGGACGGCAGACCGAAGCCAAGAAAATCGAGCGATGCCAGCGTGCCGATCGTGCCCGTGATGATGAAAGGCAGCATGGTCAGCGTGGCGACCATCGCGTTGGGCAGCATGTGACGGAACATGATCGTCCAGTTCGACACGCCAAGCGCCCGCGCCGCGCGCACATACTCGAAGTTGCGCGCCCGCAGGAATTCCGCCCGCACCACGCCCACCAGCGCGGGCCAGCCGAACAGCGCGGTCAGGAACACCAGCAGCCAGAACCCCCGGCCCAGGATCGCGAACATGATGATGATGATGTAAAGCGAGGGCGTCGATACCCAGATCTCGATCAGGCGCTGGAACACCAGATCCAGCCAGCCGCCGAAATAGCCCTGCACCGCGCCCGCAACGATACCGATGACACTTGCGATGCCAGTGACGATGATCGTGAAAAGGATCGACAGCCGGAATCCGTAGATCACCCGCGCCGCCACGTCGCGCGCGGTGTCGTCGGTGCCCAGCAGGTGGTTGTCGTCGGGCGCGGACGGCGCGGTGCCCTGAATGTCGTTGATCGTGTTGTAGGAATAGGGGATCGGCGGCCAGAGCATCCAGCCCTTCTCGATCGCCTCGCCCTCGACCACGCCGTCGGCCGCATCCTCTATCACGCCCTCGGGGTCGTCGAAACAGATGTCCAGCCCGCCCGAGATGATGAGGCACTGCACCTCGACGTCCGCATAGACGGCCTCTGTCTGGAAATCGCCGCCGAACGCCGTCTCGGGATAGAAGTTGAAGATCGGCGTGTAATAGCTGCCCCGGTGCTGCACCAGGATCGGCTTGTCGTTGGCGATGAACTCGGCGAACAGCGACACGCCGAACAGAATGCCGAAGACCACCAAGGACCAGTAGGCCCGACGATTGCGGGTGAAATTGCGCCAGCGCCGCTGGTTCAGCGGCGACAGGGTGAACCAGCCGCGCCGCGCCTTGGGCAGATCGGTCCAGTCGGTCGGCTTTGTCGCGGCGTCCTCAGGGCGGGGGGCGGTGTCGGGCATCGCCATCTCAGGTCTCCCGCGTCTCGAAGTCGATGCGCGGATCGACGAAGACATACATCAGGTCCGACAGGATACCCACGAAAAGGCTGATAAGGCCGAACACGAAGAGCGTCCCGAAGATCACCGGGTAGTCGCGCGCGACCGCCGCCTCGAAGCCAAGCCGCCCCAGACCGTCGAGCGAAAAGATCGTCTCGATGATGATCGAGGCGCCAAAGAACACCCCGATGAACAGCGACGGGAAGCCCGCGATCACGATCAGCATCGCGTTGCGGAAGACGTGGCCATAAAGCACCCGCCGTTCGGTAAGACCCTTGGCCTTCGCGGTAATGACATACTGCTTCTTGATTTCGTCAAGGAACGAGTTCTTGGTCAGCAGCGTCAGCGTGGCGAAGCTGGAAATCGTGGACGCCAGCACCGGCAGCGTGATGTGCCAGAAATAGTCGCCGACCTTGCCCAACATGCTCAGATCGTCGAAATTGTCCGATGTCAGGCCGCGCAGGGGGAAGATCTGCCAGTAGGATCCGCCGGCGAACAGCACCAGCAGCAGGATCGCGAACAGGAAACCGGGTATTGCGTAGCCGATGATGATCGCCGCAGAGGTCCAGGTGTCGAACGACGTGCCGTCGCGCACCGCCTTGCGGATGCCCAGCGGGATCGAGATCAGGTAGGCCAGAAGCGTCGACCACAGCCCCAGCGTGATCGACACCGGCAGCTTCTCGATCACCAGGTCCACCACGCTGACCGACCGGAAATAGCTTTCCCCGAAATCGAAGCGCACATAGTCCCACATCATCAGCAGGAAACGCTGCAATGGCGGCTTGTCGAAGCCGAATTCGCGCTCCAGCTCTTCGATGAAATCGGGGGGCAGGCCGCGGGCGCCAAGATAGCGTTCATCCCCGCCACCAGCCTCGGCCGCACCGGCATCGGCGCCGCCCGCGATGGTCTGGAACACGTCGCCGTCGCCTTCGAGATTGGCGATGATCTGTTCGATCGGCCCGCCCGGCACGAACTGCGTCAGCGTGAAGTTGACCACCATGATCCCGAACAGCGTCGGGATCACCAGCAGCAGGCGGCGAAGGATATAGGCACCCATTCGTCAGACCCCGATGCCGCGGTTCAAAAGACGCCCGCGGCCTTCAGTGCCTCGCCCTTCTCGGCATCGTACCACCAGAAATCCAGGTTCCCCAGCGCATACGGCGGAAGCGGCTCTGGATATCCGTACATGTCATAGTACGCCACCGTGTGCACGTCCTTGTACCACTGCGGCACCCAGAAGCGCTCGGCGCGCAGCACCCGGTCAAGCGCCTGAACGGTGTGCGTCAGCTCTGCCTCGGTCCCGGCAGCGATCACCATGTCGACGATCTTGTCCACCGCCGCATTCTTCAGACCCATCAGGTTGAAGACCGAACTGTCGGCAGTCTTGGACCCATAGTACTGCAAAAGCCCTGAGCCGGGCTGATAGCCCATCGGGAACTGGGTTGTCAGGACGTCGAAGTCGTAGCTGCGCTCGCGGTTCGTGGCCTCGGCATTGTCGACCCGGTTGTGAACCGCGTCCACACCGATGGACCGGAGGTTTTGAACGTAGGGGTTGATGACCCGGTCGAATGTCTGGCTGTCGTTCAGGAACTCCAGCTTCAGCATCTGGCCCTCGGCGTTGCGGCGCATTCCGTCGTCGCCCACGATCCAGCCTGCCTCGTCCAGCAGCCGCGAGGCCTCGCGCGCATTGCGCCGGTCAAGCTGGCGTTCGCCCGATGTCGGCGCCATCACTGCCTCGTCGGTCAGAATGCTCGCATCCAACAGGCCCTCGTCGACCAGCGGCTGAAGGATCGCCAGTTCCTCGGGCGTCGGCGTGCCGACAGCGGCCAGATCAGAGTTCTCCCAGAACGAGTTCACCCTCTCGTAAAGGCCATAGAACAGCGTTTCGTTGGACCATTCGAAATTGAACATCAGACCGATTGCCTGACGCACGCGCGGATCCTGCAACTGCGGGCGGCGCAGGTTGAACACGAACGACTGGCCGGTCGCGATGGTGCCGTCTGGCAATTCCGCCTTGACCACATGGCCGTCGGTCAGCGCGGGGAAATCATAGCCCGTGGCCCAGCTTTTCGACGACGCCTCGTTGCGGAAGGTATAGCTGCCGCCCTTGAAGCCCTCGAATGCGGCGTTGTAGTCGGCGTAGTATTCAATGCGAATGCGCTCGAAGTTGTAGCGCCCGATGTTCATCGGCAGATCGACGCCCCACCAGTCGGGGTCGCGTTCATAGACCAGCGTCTGGCCGACATCCATGTCCGCCAGCACGTACGGGCCCGATCCCAGCAGCGGTTCCAGCGAGCTTTCTTCGAAATCGCGATCGTTGGCGATGTAGAAGGCCTTGGAAAAGATCGGCAGCCCGCCCACGGTGGATGGCAGGTCGCGCGTCGGGAAGCCTTCCTTGAACGTGTACTTCACGCGGTAGGTGTCCAGCACCTCGGCGCTTTCCACCTGTTCCTGCAAAACGGCGCGGAAGCTCGGCAGGCCCTTGTCGCGGAACAGCTCGTAGCTGAACACCACGTCTTCGGCCGTCAGCGGCGAGCCGTCGGAAAACCGCGCCTCGGGGCGGATGTCGAAGATCACCCAGCTGCGATCTTCGGGGTACTCCATCGACGACGCGACCAGCCCATAGTTCGCGCCGATCTCGTCCGCGGTGCCGTCCAGCAGGGATTCGAAGAAAATCGTCGACAACCCGCCGGACCGCCCCTTTGTGGAATAGGGATGCATGGAATCGAACGATCCGAAGGCCCATACGCTGATCTCGCCGCCCTTGGGCGCCTCCGGGTTCACATAGCCCAGGTGAGGAAAGTCCGCGGGCATCTGCAACTGCCCGAAGGTCGAAATGCCATGTGCCTTGATGATCTCTTCGGCCTTGGCCACCGCGACCATCCACGCCAGCGCGACGACAGAGAACGGCACCGCCATCAAGAGGCGGAACATGCGTCCCTGGTCGGTATTGCGAGATAGCGTCTGGGTCCGGGCAAATCGCTGCTGCATCACTGGGTCCTCTGTCCTGTCGCGGCGTGAACGACAATAATACCTAAATTTAGGTGCGAAACCGATTTGTCGAATGCCAGCCTGCGAAAGAATTCGTGAACACGCGGTGAGCGGGCCGTTCGCAAACGAAACGGGCCGCGCCCGGGTGGCGCGGCCCGCGTCTTCCGGGTGTGGCAGGATCAGCCGCCGATGCCTTGCAGATAGGCGATCAGGTTGGCACGATCCTCGACGTCATCCATGCCGCCATAGCTCATCTTGGTGCCCGGCGCATAGCTGCGCGGGCTTTCGAGAAAGCCGTTCAGATGCTCGGGCGACCAGACGTCCGCCACAAGTTCCAGCGCCCCCGAGTAGGAGTAGCCGGCCACAGAGTCGACGGCTCGCCCAACCACGCCGTAAAGATGCGGGCCGGTGCCATTGGCGCCGTCCTCCAGCTTGTGGCAGGCTTGGCACTGGCGCCACAGGCGTTCACCGGCATCCGCACTGGCGACCGCAAAGGCCTCTTCGAAGGTCGGGCCGGTCTCGACGACCGCTTCACCGCTTTCCTCCTCGCCCGTGTCGATGGAATAGGCTTGTTCGTGATAACCCCCGTGCGACTCCTTGTGGTAAAGCGCTTCACCGCCCCACTGCAGCAAAAGGAAAATCAGAAGCGTCAGGCAAAGCGCGCCAACCGCCTTCGTCATTGTCATCGTGTCGAACATGTCGCGTTCCATCCCGTTGGAAATCCGCGGGTATCTATCCGCTTCCCCCACCCGGGTTCAAGCGATATGAGCCGCGACCAAACGCCCACATTGCCACGTTTGGATACCAGCAAACCATGACGTCCCGCATCGCCTTCCAGGGAGAGCCCGGCGCCTATTCGCATCAGGCCTGCCACGACGCGCGCCCCCAGCTGGAGGCGCTGCCCTGCCCGACCTTCGAGGACGCCATCGCAGCCGTGCGTGATGGCCGCGCCGAACAGGCGATGCTGCCGGTGGAAAATACCACCTACGGGCGCGTGGCCGACATCCACCGTCTCTTGCCCGAATCCGGCCTGCACATCGTGGACGAAGCCTTTGTGCGCGTGCACATAAACCTTCTGGCCGTCCCCGGCGCGCAACTGGCCGACATCAAGGAAGCGTGGAGCCACCTTGTGTTGCTGCCGCAATGCGCGCGGTTCCTGCGCGATCACGGCATCAAGGGGCGCGTCAGCCCCGACAATGCCCGCGCGGCGCGCGATGTCGCGCGCAAGGGCGACAAGACGCAGGCCGCGCTGGCATCCGACCTTGCCGGCCAGATCTACGGGCTGGACACGCTGGCAGCCCATATCGAGGATCACGACACCAACACCACGCGCTTTCTCATCATGGCGCGCGAGCCCGACATGACGCGGCGCGCCGATCACATGATGACCACCTTCGTCTTTCAGGTGCGCAACATTCCCGCCGCGCTCTACAAGGCGATGGGCGGCTTCGCAACGAACAGCGTGAACATGACAAAGCTGGAAAGCTACATGGTCGACGGGTCCTTCACCGCCACCCAGTTCTATGCCGACATAGAGGGTCACCCCGACGACGCCAATGTGAAGCTCGCGCTCGAAGAACTCGACTATTTCACGTCAGAGCTTCACATCCTCGGCGTCTACCCGGCCGACACCCGGCGGCCCTGAAATCAGGCCGCACCGTCGCGGTGGCGCTCTTCCAGTTCGCGCGCGAACCCCTGGGCAGCCTTGTCGAACCGCTCGCCGATGGTACCGCGCGCCAGCTTCAGCGATTGCACCACAAGCCGCGCCGTCAGTGACTGCGGACGCAATTCGAACGACATTGTAAGGCGCGTGCTGCGCGGCGAAAGGGCCAGCACCTCAAGCCGAAAGTCGGTTTCAAGCCCGCCCGACTCCGACAGGATGTCCATGCCGCTTGGCGGGTCGAGACGAACCACCTCGGACCGGATATTGCGATACCGCCCGCGAAGCTTGATCCGAGATTTCCACTTGGTGCCCAGCCCCGGCCCGCCCAGCGGATCCTCGCGTTCGATCTCTGCCCCGCGCCGCAACGCGCGACGCTCCAGCGCGTCGAAATTCGTGACCGCCCGAAACACCTTGTCGGCCGGCACGTCGATGTCCTGACGTGTCGAGAATTTCATCCACTCACCATTTCTTCACCCCGGGTACAGAATGGGGGCTAGTCCAGCCGGTCCGCAAGCCAGTTCCATAGCAAAAAGCGCGCGATCGCGCCCTTTCGCGCCGGCAGGATCTGGGGGTCGTCCCCCGCGAACGCCCGCGCCAGCCTTTCGCGGCTGACCCAAAGCGCGGCATCAAGTTCATTTCTGTCCACCACGATTTCGGCACTGGTGGCCACGCCTTGGCAGCCGAACATCAGCGAAGATGGAAACGGCCACGGCTGGGACGCCAGATAGGTGACGGCACCGACGTGCACACCGGCCTCCTCGAACACCTCTCTGCGCACCGCGGCCTCGATCGTTTCGCCCGGTTCCACGAACCCGGCCAGCAGCGAATACATCCCCTCGGGCCAGCCGGGCGACCTGCCCAGAAGCACGTCGTTGCCGCGCGTGATCAGCATGATGACCACAGGGTCGGTGCGCGGAAAATGATGCGCACCGCACGCCGGGCAGTCGCGCTGCCATCCGGCCTGCGCGACCATACTGGCCGCGCCGCAGCGCGCGCAGAACCCGTGCGTCCGGTGCCAGCCAGTGATGCCACGCGCCACGGCGGCCAGTTCGGCCTCGTGCGCGCTCAGGTGGGTCATCGCCGCCCGCAGTTCGGCAAACCGGTGGTCCGCCGGCAGGTCGGGGTGGCGCTGTTCGCTTGGATCCAGAAAGGCGCCCAGCGTGTCGGGCACCTCGTCGGGTTCCCATTCCGACACGTCGCGGGCAAAACGCGGGCCGCCCGCACCAAGACCAAGAAAGACCGGCGGCGCTTCGGCCATGTCGAAGATCCCGTGCGCGGGGGGCAGCCACGCCAGCGCCAGCGGATCCCGGCCGGCGATCAGTGGCTTGCCGCGCCACAGCGCAAGGCACATCGCTGCCGGATCGGCCAGCTGGGCCGCCATCGCCTCTGGATCGCCACGCAGATGCGCCGCCCGGTCCAGCCCCGATCCGCCGAATGTCACGGTCTCTGCAATACGCATTCCGTCGTCCGCCCTGTCGCCTGTCCCGGTTCTGTGCGCAAACGCCCCGAAGGTAAAGCGGCGGACCGGGAATTTGCCAGGTGACCGCCAGGCTTGACGGATCATCACTCAACCTATAGCTGTATTGCACAGGTTAAGCTTCGGTTCCCTTTCAACTGTTCTTCGGACGTTCCGTCGGAGATCATGATACATTCGGCACGGGGACAGGGTAACGTCATGCGGCACACCCATCCTTTCGCGGCGAAGGCCGCCGCCGGGCAGGTGCACCTGCGCCTGCTGTCGACGACCGACCTGCACATGCAGGTCATGCCGCACGACTACTACAACGACCGACCGGCGCCCGGGACGGGGCTTGCCATGCTTGCCGGGCTGATCGCGACGCTGCGGGTCGAGACAGCCAATTGCCTGCTCTTCGACGTGGGCGATGTGCTTCAGGGCAATCCGCTTGGCGATCACGTGGCAAGAGCCCGCGGACGCCGCAGGCACCGGACCCATCCCATGATCGCCGCGATGAATGCCGTGGGCTATGACGCGGCGACCCTTGGAAACCACGATTTCAACTATGGTCTCGACTTCCTGCTGACCGCCTGCGCCGGCGCGGACTTCCCTGTGGTGCTGGCCAATATCGTTCTGAAGAAGGGCGCAGGCCCGCTGGACGACAGCCACCTTTTTCCGCCCTACATGCTGCTCCGCCGGCAGTTCACAGATGGCGTGGGCACTCCGGTTGATCTCAAGATTGGGGTCTTCGGTGTCGCGCCGCCGCAGATCACCGACTGGGACGGCGCCACCCTTGAAGGCTGGGTGCAGTCCCGCGACATCGTCGAGACCGCCCGGGCCTGGGTGCCCGAGATCCGCCGCGCCGGGGCCGACATCGTGTTGGCGCTGGCACATACCGGCATCGGCGCGGCGCGCGCGCGGCCGGGGATGGAAAACGCCGCAGTGCCGCTGGCCGCGGTGCGCGGCATCGACGCGGTGCTGGCGGGGCACAGTCACCTTGTCTTTCCCGGTCCCGAGCATGCGGGACTGGACAAGGTCGATGCCCTTGGCGGCACCCTTCACGGCAAGCCCGCGGTGATCGGCGGGCATGGCGGATCTCACCTCGGGGTGATCGACCTTCTGCTTGACCGGCGGCGTGGCCGCTGGCGGACCTTGGCGCACCTGTCGCAGGCCCGCAGCCTGTCGGCCGCCGCGTCGTCGCCCGATGCCGCCGCCGGTCCCGTCCTGCGCGCCGTGGACCGTGCCCATGCCGAAACGCTGGCCAGCATCCGCCGCCCGGTGGGCCGGGCAAGTGTGCCGCTGTTCAGCCATTTCGCGCCGCTTGGCCCGGCACCGTCACTCCGCCTCGTGGCAGAGGCCAAGCTGGCCTACCTTGATCACCTTCTGGGCGGCACCGGCCACGCCGGCCTGCCGGCTCTGGCCGCCGTCGCCCCGTTCAAGGCCGGGGGGCTGGGCGGGCCGCAGAACTACATCGACATAGCGCCGGGGGCGTTGGCGTTGCGCCACATCGCCGATCTCTACCACTACCCGAACGCGCTGCGCGTGGTCAGCGTCACAGGCGCCGAGATCGCCGAATGGCTGGAACGCGCGGCGGGGCTGTTCCACCACATCGCTCCCGGCGGGCAAGACCAACCCCTGATCGACCCCAACTTTCCCAGCTACAACTTCGACGTCCTCCACGGGCTGAGCTATCTGATCGATGTCAGCCGTCCCGCCCGATACGACGCCCAGGGCCGGTTGGCGAACGGCGGCGCGCGGCGGGTGCGCGACCTAAGCTTCTGTGGCACCCCGGTCGCTCGGGGTGATCGCTTTCTCGTCGTGACCAACAGCTATCGCACCAGCGGCGGCGGGGGATTTCCGGTGAACTTCGCAAGCCGCATCGTGCACGCGCCCTCGACCCTGACGCGCGATGCGCTGGCCGATCACGTGCGCCGCCAGAAAACCGTTGCGCCGGTGTCCGCACCGATCTGGCGGCTGGCCCCCTGCGCGGGTGCGACCGTCCTGTTCGAGACCGGCCCCGGCGCACGGGCCCATCTTGGGACGCCCGGGCTGCCCCCGCTTCAGGATCTTGGCGATACGTCCCTGGGATTTGCCCGTTTTCGCGTCACGCTTTAAAAAACCCGACAGCTTCTTGCACAAAAAGGTGGAATCGTGCCCAGATAACGGGCAACGCCCCCGGCGCGCGATGGCTACTCCCGGCCCGCAATTGACCGAACACTGCGTTCCGGGGCCCCTAGCGCCATCCCGTGAAGTACATCAGGAGTCCAAACATGTTCAAATCCTACTTCGCTGCCGTCGCCGGTCTGGTCTTGGCCACCGGGGCCGCAAGTGCCCAGACAGAGATGCCGTTTGCGCTCGACTGGAAATTCGAAGGCCCTTCAGCCCCGTACTTTGCCGCCATCGACAACGGCCACTTCGCCGCCGAAGGGCTCAGCGTCGAGATTTCCGCTGGCCAGGGTTCGCTCGACGCGATCCCGAAGGTCGCGACCGGCGCATTTCCGGTGGGCTTTGCCGATATCAACAGCCTTGTGAAGTTCCTCGATCAGAACCCGGGCGCGCCCGTCATCGCGGTGATGATGGTGTACGACAAGCCGCCCTTCGCCGTCGTCGGCCGCGCCAGCCAGGGCGTCAGCGTTCCCGCCGACCTGCCGGGCAAGATCCTCGGCGCGCCGCCGCCCGATGGCGCCTGGGCGCAGTTCCCGGCCTTCGCCACGGCCAACGGTCTCGACATGGGCAGTATCACCGTGGAACCCGTGGGCTTCCCCACCCGCGAACCGATGCTGGCCGAAGGCAAGGTCGACGCGATTACCGGCTTTTCCTTCTCGTCCTACCTGAACCTCGTCCGCCTTGGCGTGCCCGAGGATGACATCACCGTCATCCTGATGGCCGACTACGGGCTGGAGCTTTACGGCAACGCGATCATCGCCAACACGGATTTCGCCGCCGCCAACCCCGAGGCGATCACCGGTTTCCTGACCGCCGTGGCCAATGGCTGGAAGGACGCCATCGCCGATCCCGCAGCCGCGGTCGAGCAGATGGTAAGCCGCAACCCCGCCGCCGACGCAGAGCTGGAAACCCGCCGCCTGCAACTGTCCATCGACGCAAACGTGCTGACAGACGCAGTGATGGCCAATGGCATGGGCAAGGTCGATCCCGACCGCATGGCCAAGGCGCTGGAGCAGATCGCGGAAACCTACGAGTTCCAGAACGCCCCCGACGCCAGCCTGTACTTCACCGACGCCTACCTGCCCGATGGCAGCAGCCTCATGCTGAAGTAACCCGTTCCGGCGCGGGCGGCCCGTCCGCCCGCGCCAACCCTGAAAGGCCCGCCATGTCGACACCATCGGACGCGCAGATCGAACTGCGCGAGGTTACCCACGCCTACAAGACCGACGCCGGCCCGCTGCCGGTGCTGGACAACCTGTCCCTGACCGTGCGCGAAGGCGCGTTCTGCGCCGTCGTCGGCCCGTCGGGATGCGGCAAGTCCACGCTGACGCGCCTGATCGCCGGGCTGATGCGCCCCGACGAGGGGCAGGTGTGGCTGCACCGCGAACTGGTGACCAGCCCCAAACCCACCGTCGGCATGGCATTCCAGAACCCGGTCCTGCTCGAATGGCGCACGATCCTGAAGAACGTGATGCTGCCGCTGGAAATCGTGGCGCCGTCGATGCCCATGGCCCAGCGCGAGGAACGCGCGCGCCACCTTCTGCACCTTGTCGGGCTGGAAGGCTTCGAGGACAAGCGCCCATCGGAACTGTCGGGCGGGATGCGCCAACGCGCCTCGCTCTGCCGGTCGATCGTCCACAAGCCCGAGGTGCTGATCCTCGACGAACCCTTCGGCGCGCTCGACGCCTTCACGCGCGAAGACCTGTGGCAGACGATGCACAACCTGCGCGCGGAAGAACCGTTTACCTGCGTGCTCATCACCCATGACCTGCGCGAATCCGTCTACCTGGCGGACGAGATCGCGGTGCTCTCGGCCCGCCCCGCGCGGCTGCAATACCTGATGGAAATCGACCTGCCGCAGAACCGGCCGATTGACGTGCTGTACGAACCAAAGGCGGTCGAGATGCTGGCCGAACTGCGCCACCAGATCCAGATCGCCCAAGGCCGCGCAGCCCCCGATGCGGAGGCCGCAGCATGAACGCCCAGCTTCGCGGGTTTCTGGTGCCCGTCATGGCCATCGTGGTCTTTCTGTTCTTCTGGGAATGGCTGGTCTGGGTCAACCAGTGGCCCAACTACAAGATGGCCTCGCCCTCTGACCTCTGGCCCGCCTTCTGGAAGTTCAAGGAACTGTTCCTGATCTACGGCTGGCAGACGCTTTGGCGGACAGTCGTGGGGCTGCTCCTTGCCGTCGCCTTCGGCACGCTCCTTGGCATGGTCATGGGCTTTTCGCGCGTGGCGAGAGAGGCGCTTTACCCCATTCTCGTGGGTTTCAACGCGATCCCCAAGGCCACGGTCGTGCCCGTCATCGCGCTGATGTTCGTGGGCGCGGACAACATGAACACGGTCCTGATCGCCTTCATGATCTCGTTCTTTCCCATCGCCGTGTCGGTCTCGATCGGGCTGTCGACGCTGGAACCCGAATACCGCGACATCCTGCGCGCGCTGGGCGCTTCACGCATGACGATCTTCTGGAAGATCGCCCTGCCCAAGACCCTGCCGGAATTCTTCGGCGCGCTGAAGGTGGCCGTGACGCTGGCCTTCATCGGCACCAACCTGATGGAGATCGTGGAACCGCACGGCAAGGGGCTGGGCCACCTGTTCGATTCCGGCAAGATCAACGCCGATTACCCGCTGATGTTTGCGGTGCTGATCGCGCTGGCCGCGCTGGGGATCCTGCTGTTTTACGGCGTCGTGCTTTTGGAACGCATCTTCGCGGGCTGGGCCGAACGCGGTCAGACCTGAGCCGCGGCGCGCATCGCTTCGGGCGTCGTTCCGGTCCAGCCGCCAAAGGCCCGGACAAATGAATTCGGGTCTTCGTAGCCCAGCAGGTACGCGATCTCGGCGCTGGAATAGCGGCTGCCCGTCAGATAGTCGCGGGCAAGCCGCGCCCGCAGCGCCCCCAGTTCCGCCTGAAAGCTCGTGCCCTCCTCGGCCAGCCGCCGTTGCAGGCTGCGCACACTGACGCCCAGCCGCCGCGCCACCGAGGCCACGTCGCCCTGCCCCGCAGGCAGCGATTCCATCAGCGCCGCGCGCACCCGTTCGGCCATGCCGGATCCCTGAACAACCGCGTCCAGCCGGGCGCGCAATCCGTCCTCGAACACGTCGAACAGCGCGGGATTTGCGGCCAGGAACGGGCGCGCGGCATCTTCGGGCGCAAAGACCAGCGCGGCCTCGGCCCCGGGCTCGACCCGCCGGCCCAGAAACGCCTCTGTCGCCGGACCTGCCGCGCCCGCCGGGCCCCGCGCCTCCAGCGGGACGACACGATGCCGCGTCGCCTGCCGCACCAGGTTGACCAGGAACACCAACTCGGCCCCGGCATAGCCCGGCGGCACCTCGACCTGCGGCTCCGCTCCCAGCCGCACCTCCAGTCCGTGCGCGCTGTCCATGACATCCAGCCGCAGCGGCCCGACCAACGGCTTGAAAAGCGCCAGCCGCCCCAACGCCGTGCGCAGATCGGGGCTGCACCACGCCGCGAACAGCGGCGGGCTGAACGTCTCGGGCGACAGCGTCCGGCCCACGGTCAGGCCCGGTTCCGGATCGGCGCTCAGCGATTCCAGCGCGTCCCAGAGACGCGCAAAGCCCCCGGCATCCACGCTGGGACGCGCCTGCGCCAGCAGGTCGCCGGGCAGACCCGCCGCGCGCAACAGGTCGCCCGCGTCGATGCCAAGTACCTTCAGCAGGCCGGACCAGCCGATATCCAGAACAAAGGGTCGCGTCATTTCACCTGGCTCATGATGATGCGGTCAAAGGTCCGGTCCGGCAACAGCCAGCGCAGGAACATCAGCGGCCGCGCCATCTGCCCGCCGGCATAGCGGGTCTTCGGCCGCCGCGCCCGGATCGCCCGCAGCACCAGGTCCGAGATGACGGACGGCGGCGACCCGAACTTCGGGTTCTCGAAACCCTTGGCCGTGGACCTTTGCAGCGCGCTGGCCAGGTCATCGTATGCGCCGCTTCGCCCGGGGGCGAAATGATCGGTCATCGCATCGGCAAATCCGGTGCGGATGATCCCCGGTTCCACGATCACCACGTCGATCCCGTGCGGCGCAAGCTCCAGCCGCAGCGCGTCCGACCAGCCTTCCAGCGCATATTTGGTCGCGTGATACCACGCTCCAAGCGGCGTATACATCTTGCCGCCCATCGACGAGATGTTGATGATCCGCCCCCGGCCCTTGGCCCGCATCGAGGGCAACAGCAACTGGGTCAGCCGCGCCAGCCCGAACAGGTTGACCTCGAACTGGTAGCGCGCGGTGTCGATGGCGATGTCCTCGACCGCGCCATACTGCCCGTACCCCGCATTGTTTATCAGAACGTCCACGCCGCCGTGCCCGTCGGTGATCCGCTGGACCGCGGCAACGATCTGGTCGTCCTTCGTGATGTCCATCTCCAGCACGATCGCGCCCTTGTCGGCCAGCGCCGCCATCCGGTCGGCCCGCCGCGCGGCGACATAGACGGTCAAGCCCTCTGCCAGCAGCCTTTCGGCAAACTCCTGCCCCATCCCGGACGACGCACCCGTCACCAGAACCGTTTTCATCCGCTGTCCCACGTCTGCCTCCATCGCATCCGATTGCGACCGAGATAGACAGACGGGCACGCCCGCGCACTCGCAGGACGCGCCAATCGACATGCAGATCGCGCCAAACGCGGCGAAGCCTGTCAGAACGGGCGTTCCACCAGCTCCACCCGCCGGTTCCTGTCCCGCCCGGCATCGCTGACGTTCGAGAAGACAGGCACCAGCGGCCCCACGCCATGGGGCGTCAGCCGCTCGCGGGCGATGCCGTAGCGCGTCACCAGCGCCTCGACCACCGACGCGGCCCGTTCGGCAGACAGCCGGCTGTTGTAGTCGAAGCTGCCCTTGGCGTCGGTATGTCCCACCACATAGAAACTGTCGCCCGGATGCGCGCGCAGATGGGTGGCAACCGCCTCCAGCGCAGCGTCAGAGGCCGCCTGCAACACCGCGCTGTCGAACTCGAACAGGATGCCGTCCAGCACCACGCGGCCCTTCTCCTCCAGATCGCGGCCAATCGCCTCGGCGTCGACCACCACAAGGCCCAGCTCGGCGCGGTCCACCTCGACGATGTCGATCAGCGCGCCGACGGACTCCTCGGCGTGCTGCTCGACGTTGACCACGACATAGACCTCGCCCGCCGCCCGGTCGGTACGCGCGATGAAGGCCCCGGCGCCGCCCTGCGTGGACGTGCCCGCGCCGATCGAGACGACCTCGCCCTGCGTGCCATAGGGGTTCTCGGCGAAATAGACGTCCGCCCACTGGCGCGCGCCCACGTCGGTGCCGCGCCGGTCGTCGAACATCCCCTCTGCAATGATCTCGAAGCCTTCGTCACGAAACGCCTGAAGGTAATTCAGGTAGATTTCTGAATACGCCCGGTCCGAGCCCTGGTAGCGGTAGAAGGTGCGCGTCACCCGGCCCTCGGTGTCGATCCAGTCGTCGATAGAGCGGTATCCAGTCACCGGCCCCACCGCGATTCGGAAGGGACGGTAATTCTCGATCACCTGCCAGCGGATGTCGGACCCGGGATAGCGCTCGACCATCGGATGCTCGATCACACCGTCGATATCCTGTGCCGCCGCAGGTGTCGTCAGACCCAATGCCACGGCGAAAACACACGTCACGAAAACAGGCTTCATCCTACCCCCCAAGTTCACGTCATGCGTGCAGGATAGCAAAATCCGCCCGCCCTTGCGAATCCGCGCACCAGCGACTAGGTATCGGGGCGAGAGGTTGGCGCGGGCAGGCACCTCGCCAACCCGGTCAGGTCCGGAAGGAAGCAGCCGTAACGAGCCCCGCTTGGGTCGTTGTCCAGCCTCTCACCCAAAGCTGGAACGGGGATTTCATGGCAGAGACTGCAATGATCCTCCGGGCCGCGGTCAAGTAACATCGTCGCCGCCCGGTCGTCCGAACCGCGGCCATTCGTGGACCGCGCCCTTAGACGTTTCCAGGGATCGAACAATTGACTGACCTTACCTTGACCGACCTCGGATGGTCGGACCGTCTGCGCGACGACGCCGCCGGCGACACCGGATTGCCAGCGCGAATCACATCCATCGCCCGCGACCGGGTCGAGGCGCTTGCATCCGCCGGCGCCCTCACGCTGACGCTGCCCACGGGCAGCACCACTGGCGACTATGCCGTGGGCGACTGGGTTCTCTACGACCCGGACACCGCCCGCATCACCCGGCGGCTCGACCGGCTCACCACGATCCTGCGCCGCGCCGCCGGGCACGATGCCCGGCCCCAGCTGATCGCCGCCAACGTCGATACGCTTGGCATTGTCACGGCGTGCAACGCCGACTTCAACGTTGCCCGGCTGGAACGCTACCTTTCGCTGGCCGCCGCCTCGGGCTGCCTGCCGCTGGTCATCCTGACCCGGGCGGATGAGGCCGACGATCCCGCCGGGTATCGCAGGCAGGCCGAAGGCTTGTCGTCCCTTGTGACCGCCATAACGCTTGACGCCCGAGACGCCGGGGATGTCGAGCGCCTGCACCCGTGGTGCGGGCCCGGCCAGACACTTGCGCTCTTGGGATCTTCGGGCGTGGGCAAGACCACCCTGACGAACGGGCTGACCGGACGGGCCGAGGCGACACAGGATATCCGCGACGACGACGCCAAGGGCCGCCACACCACGACCGCGCGCGCGCTTTTTCGCACTCGTGCGGGTGGCTGGCTGATCGACACGCCCGGAATGCGCGAACTGCAACTGACAGACGCGGCGGACGGCATCGGCAGCGTGTTTGCCGATCTCACCGACCTCGCCCATGCCTGCCGGTTTTCGGATTGCGCGCACGAAGGCGAGCCGGGCTGCGCCATCGCGGCCGCCATCGCGGATGGCACGCTTGACCCCGCGCGCTTTCACCGCTGGCAGAAGCTTCTGCGAGAGGACGCGCGCAACACCGAAAGCCTGGCCGAGGCACATGCCCGCGACAGGACCCGACAGAAGCAGTATTCGCAGGGGCGGGCCCGGTCGCGCGCCAAGCGCGATATCTGACGCAAGCCGGGCGGCGCGCCGACTGCGCCGCCCCTCAATCCGTGGGCGTCGGGGCCACGGGTTCCGTCACCGCGGCGGGCGGCGCCACATCGGCGGCGGGCCGGTGCATCCAGCTGTTGATCCGCGCCCAGACGATCAGCGCGACGATGCCCGCCACCAACAGCCCCGCAAGCCCCAGCGGCGCCCATGTCAGCCGCCGCAACCAGCCGCGCGGCAGCCCGCGCCCGCCGGCAAAGATCACAAGCCCAAGAACGCCGGCCGCCGCCTGCCAGCCCATGAAAAGCGCCAGCCGGTTCAACCCACGTGTAAACCCGTCGCCCGTGGGCGGCGTGATGCGCGCGCCGATCACCGACCAGGCCAGCATGGCCAGCCAGACCAGCAACAGGACAATCACAAGGGTGCGTCGTGACATGGGGCACATCCTATCATGAATGCCACCCCATGTCGCAGCGCTTTCAGAACACCCCTTCTTCGACGACCTGCCCGGGCCGGGTCTCTGCCCATTCGGCAAGAAACGCCACCATTTCCGGTTCACCTACTGCATCCAGCGCCCTGCGCGGGATAGCCACCCCCTGCTCAAGCGCCATGCGCATACAGCCGATGTGGTCCCGTTCGGCCCGCTTGGGGCAGTTTTCCGACCCGTGCAGGATGGTGGAAAACAGAGTGCCCCCGTAGCCGTTCACATGGCCAAGGTCCGGCTGCTGGCGCATAAGGAAGGCCATTTTGTCGGGCAACCCCTCCCACCCCGCCAGATGCAGCGGCGTCAGGCCCATCTCGTCGGTGACATTGGCGTCGAACCCCATGGCCGCCAACCGCTCCATGTGCGGCAGCGTGCCGTCCTGCCAGACAAGCCGGGTCAGAAGCCGCCGCATTTCATCCGAAAGACGGCCCATGTCGATCCAGTCTTGCGGCCGCACCGCGTCGTCGGCGGCCCGTGCCAGCTGCGCCTCGGCCTCGCTCAGCGGGGTCGCACCGCCGCGCGTCTCCAGCAGCCGGGCCATCGCCGCGTTGCCATGCACCCGCGCCATCGCATAGGCGGTGTGCCCCTCATGGGTGGCGGCCGGGTCCGCACCATGGTCCAGCAGCAGTTCGACGACCTCGGGCGAACACATCCGCCGCGCCGCCTGATGCAGGGCCGGGATCACCCTCGGCGCTTCGCCCGACGCCTCGGGCCATGTGATGCCCTCGTTCGGGTCCGCGCCGGCGGCAAGAAGCAGACGCACCGCTTCGGCATTGTCGAAATCCAGCGCGCGCGGCAGGGCGTTCGTGCCCTCGGGGCGCGCGCCGAACCCAAGCAGCATCCGCAAGCCGTCCAGATGGCCAAGCTCCACCGAATGATACAGCGACTCGCCGTCGTTCGGCTCGGCACCCTTCTCAAGCAGCCAGCGCGCCAGCGCCATGTTCCCCGCGTGCCCCAGCGCCCCGTAAAGCGCGGGCAGGCGATAGGCAGCGTCCGCGCCGGGCGCGAAGCTGTCGTTGACGTCCGCGCCATGGGCCAGCAGAAGCTCGGCCACCGCGATCATGTCCGCCGCATCGCCGCCGCCTTGCCAGTGCCGAGAGAACGCAAGATGCAGGATGGGCCGCCGCACGCCCACATCGCGCACCGCCGCGCCGGGGTCTCGGGCCAGCCGTTCGGCCACGCCGTCCCGGTCATATAGCGCACATTGCAGCCCGAAATTGTCCTGCCCAAGGTCCGGAGTCTCTGCCAGCAGCGCATCGACGATCCATGGCTGGCCAAGGTAAAGCGCCATCTTCAGCCGCTCTGCCCTTGCGCCCCGGTCCATTGCCGCCGCTTCCGCGGCGAACTTCAGCCGGGGCCAGCTGTCGTGCCCGGCCTCGCGGGCAATCACGTGCAGCACATCGGCATGTTTGAGTTTGGCCGCTCCGGGCAGCACGTCGGCCACACGGGCCAGCGCCGCTGGATCACCGGCCTCGAACGCGCGTTTCAATGCCTTTGCGGCACGGCGCAAGTGTTGCGTGGAATCGCTCATCGGTTTCCCTCTGGTCGCGCCCGATGGTCCGCCGTCCGGGCAAGGGATCAACCGAGTTCATGTCGGTCGTCCAGGGAAAGGGGGTGCCGATGCAGCTTTCCGCGGACCGGGGTGCCGCCCCCTGGCGGCGGGCCGACTATACTCCCACACGCCTCGCGTGCAACCCCGTCAGGCCGGCTGATGGCCCGCCCGCTCTGCCCGGTAGGCGGCAGGGGTCTTGCCGCTCCACCGCTTGAAGGCACGGATGAACGCGCGCTCCTCGGAATAGCCCAGCAGGAACGCGATGTCGCTGATGGGCAGGCCGCGGTCAGACAACAGCCCCTGCGCCCGCCCGAACCGGGCATCGTCCAGAAGGTCGCGCGGCGAAAGCCCGTTCTGCGCCAGCCGCCGATGCAGCGTGCGCGGGGTAAGCCCGGCCCTCTCGGCCAATGCCTCCACCCGATAGTCGCCCCGGTCCGCGCACCAGTCCAGCGCCTCGCCGATCTCGGCGTCATCCAAGGCGGAAAACCCCGGGATCCGGTGCAGCAGGTCGGTCAGGTAGGCATGATAGGCCGCGTCCGTCTCTGGCAAAGGCCGGTCAAGAAAGGCATCGGTCAGCAGAACAGAGTTCCTCGGCTGCTCGAACAGCGGGGTGACACCGAAGAAAGACTCATAGTCCTCTATCGGCCCGGTCGGTGTATGGGCAAAGGTCACTTCGGCGATGTCGCTTGTCGTCGGCATAAGCCCAAGGGCCCGGACGCCCATCGCCAGACCGACCTCGATCGGGTGGCGCAACCGGGCAAGCATCGGATGATGCGACAGCACCACGCGCAGACCCCCTGCTTCATCTTCCAGCCGTACGCGGGCATGGGACGACACGATCTCGATGTATCGGGCGTAGAGCTCCATCGCGTCGCGCACACTGGCGGAATGCCGCGCGGCATAGCCAAGCGCGCCAAAGAAGCTGGCCGGAATCTCGCGCGCGATCTGAAGCGCCAGCGGTTCATCGGGAAACCGCCGCGCCATGTCCATCAGCAGCTTGCCGACAAGGGGCGCTGGCAACTCCTGGTCAAGGTCACGGATATCGTCCGGGACCAGTCCCGCGCCCGCCAGCACATCTTCTATCGAAAGCCCGCGCCTGACGCCCAGTTCAGCGATACCGCGCGCGACGCTGGCGCGAACCTTGGGCACCGGCAGATAGCGAATGATGCGCTGCACGATGGAATTCATGCTCGTCGCCTGCTCTCCTGCGCCTGCTCCGCACCGGTCCGGGCGCCCCCCGGTTGCCCGCAAGGCCAAGACGAAAAATCATAGGGTGAATGCGCCCGATCCGGCAACCCCGGCTTGCCGCCACCGCCCCCGGGGCATAGCCTGCATCCCATCGCATAGACCAAGGCGCCCGCATGTCCGAGACCCCGCACGGCTATCAGGTTCTGGCCCGCAAGTACCGGCCCGAAACCTTTGCCGACCTTGTGGGTCAGGATGCGATGGTGCGCACGCTGAAGAACGCCTTCGCCGCCGACCGCATCGCGCAGGCCTTCATCATGACGGGCATCCGGGGGACGGGTAAGACCACCACCGCCCGGATCATCGCCAAGGGCATGAACTGCATCGGGCCCGACGGCACCGGCGGACCCACGACGGACCCCTGCGGCACCTGCGAACACTGCACAGCCATCGCCGAGGGCCGCCATGTCGACGTCCTCGAAATGGACGCCGCAAGCCGCACCGGCGTCGGCGACATCCGCGAGATCATCGAAAGCGTCCACTACCGGGCCGCCAGCGCGCGCTACAAGATCTACATCATCGACGAAGTCCACATGCTGTCGGTGAACGCCTTCAACGCGCTCTTGAAGACGCTGGAGGAACCGCCGGAGCATGTGAAATTCATCTTCGCCACCACGGAAATCCGCAAGGTCCCGGTCACCGTCCTGTCGCGCTGCCAGCGCTTCGATCTGCGCCGGATCGAGCCCGAGGTGATGATCGCCCTTCTGCGCCGCATCGCCGGCGCAGAGGGCGGCCAGATCACCGACGAGGCGCTGGCGCTCATCACCCGCGCCGCCGAGGGATCGGCGCGCGATGCCACCTCGCTTCTCGACCAGGCGCTCAGCCAGGGTCTGGGCGAAACCACCGCCGACATGGTGCGCGCCATGCTGGGCCTGGCCGACCGGGGCCGCGTACTGGACCTGTTCGACATGGTCATGCAGGGCGACGCGGCAGGCGCGTTGTTGTGCTTGTCGGAACTGTCGTCGCAGTACGCCGATGGCGCCGATCCGCTGGCGGTGCTGCGCGACCTTGCGGAAATCACCCATTGGCTCAGCGTCATCAAGATCACGCCAGAGGCGGCAGAAGACCCCACCGTCAGCCCGGATGAACAGGCCCGCGGGCGGTCCATGTCCGACCAGCTGTCGATGCGCGTCCTGACCCGGACATGGCAGATGCTTCTCAAGGCCCTGGACGAGGTCGCAAGCGCCCCGAACTCCATGATGGCCGCCGAAATGGCGATCATCCGCCTGACCCACGTGTCGAACCTGCCCGCGCCAGAGGACCTGGTGCGGCGGCTCGACGGCGCCACGCCGCCGCCCGGCCCCGGCCCGGCGCGCGCGCCCTCTGGCCCGACCGGCGGCGCGCCATCTGCCCGCGCGCAGGGCGTCGTCACCGCGTCCGGCGCCGCCACCGCGCCCGCCCGCGCCCCCGACACCGCGCTGGCCCGCTTCCCCAGCTTCGACAGCGTGGTCGAACTGATCCGCGCCAACCGTGACGTGAAGCTGCTGGTCGAGGTCGAGGGCGGCGTGGGGCTGGTCCGCTACGCCCCCGGCCGGATCGAGTTTCAGCCCTCCGACATTGCCCCCCCGGACCTCGCGGCACGCCTCGCCGGGCGGCTGCAACTCTGGACCGGGGCGCGCTGGGCCGTCAGCGTGGTAAACGAAGGCGGTGCGCCCACGATCCGCGAAACCCGCGACGCCGAACGAGTGGCTCTGGAAGTACAGGCGCGCAGCCACCCGATGCTTCAGGCCGTCTTCGCCGCCTTTCCTCAGGCGACGATCACCGATATCAAGACCCCTGACCAGATCGCCGAGGCCGCCGCGCAGGACGCGCTGCCCGAGGTGGACGAGGAATGGGACCCCTTCGAGGACGATTAGGAGAGACAGATGTTCAAGGGACTTGGCGGACTTGGCGACATGGGCAAGATGTTGCAGGCCGCGAAAGACATGCAAGGCAAGATGGGCGAGCTTCAGGGAGAACTGAACAGCATCATCGTGATCGGCGAATCCGGGGCGGGCCTCGTCAAGGCGCGGGCCACCGCCAAGGGCGATCTGACCGGGCTCGACATCGACCCCTCGATCTTCAACTCCGATGACAAGGAAGTCGTCGAGGATCTGATCCTCGCCGCCATCAAGGACGCGCAGGCCAAGGCCAAGGACCGCACCGAGGAAGAGATGAAGAAGGTGACAGAGGGCCTCGGCCTGCCTGCCGACTTCAAGCTTCCGTTCTGACCCCGGCCGCTTTGCGCCAGATGCGATGACCGACGCCCCGCGCGAGATCGAGACGCTGATCGAGATGATGGCCAAGCTGCCCGGGCTTGGCCCGCGCTCGGCCCGGCGCGCGGTGCTTCACCTGATCCGCAAGCGCGGCCTGCTGCTGGCCCCGCTGGCCGATGCGATGCACGCCGTCGCCGTCACCGCGCGCGAATGCCTGAACTGCGGCAATGTCGCCACCGCCGACATCTGCCCGATCTGCGCCAGCGAAAAGCGCGCCAACGGCGAAATCTGCGTGGTCGAGGATGTGGCCGACCTTTGGGCGATGGAACGCGCGGGCGTGTTCCGCGGCCGCTATCACGTTCTTGGCGGCACCCTGTCGGCGCTTGATGCCATCGGCCCCGACGAATTGCGCATCCCCAAGCTGATGGACCGTATCGCGACGGACAACGTGACCGAGGTGATCCTGGCGCTGAACGCCACCGTCGATGGCCAGACCACCGCGCATTACATCGCCGACCAGCTTCACGGGCAGGTCACCGTCACCTCGCTGGCGCAGGGCGTCCCCATCGGCGGAGAGCTTGACTATCTGGACGACGGCACCATCACCGCGGCGCTCAAGGCCCGCAAGGCGCTGTAGTCAGGCGCGCACCCCCGCTCAGGCCAGCGCCCCGCTGACGTCCTCGCCCTGCACGCAGGCCGCCGCCAGCCGCCCCAGTTCGTCGGAACACTTGGCGCCCCGCCCGTTGCCCGCCGCCGCCACGAAGACGCGGTCCGACAGCGCCCGCATCACCGGGCGGTAGGCATCGGTGAAGGTCGTCACGCAGGCATCCGTCACCACCCGCCGGATCGCCAGCCCCGGCATCCGCGCCTTCACCTGCTCTGTCAGATACGCCGCCACCTCGGGCGACCCGCCGCTGCGGAACCATGCCCGGATCTCGGCGTCGCCGTTCAGCGCCCGGTCCTCGGGGTCGCCGCCCAGCTTGAGATAGATACGCCCGTCCGGGTAACGGATCGGCGGCAGCAGATAGGGGTCCTCGCCATTGGGGCCCAGGTAGATCATGGACGGCTGCCCGGCCAGCCGCGCCGCCTCGACCTCGTCGATCTCAAACAGCGCCACGGTCCGTGCATAGACCGTGATCGGCACCGGCTCGGGCAAGACCATGTTGGTGAACCCGCCCGCGGCCACCAGAACGCGCCCGGCCTCGACCGGCCCGGCATCGGTGGCGATCCGCACGCCGCCCGCCGTCTCGGCGATCCCGGTGGCGATGGCCTCGACGATCCGCGCGCCCGCGCGCTCGGCCGCGATCCCCTGCGCCCGCGCCAGCCGCCGTGGGCTGACGTATCCGGCGCCGCGCGCCTCATGCCAGCCAATCGTTCCGGCCGGGAAATCGAAATACGGAAACCGTGCCGCCAGCTCCGCGCCCTTCAGCCGGTCGCAGGCAATGCCCGCCGCCGCCTGCACCGCCTCGACACTGCGAAGCGGCGCGCTGTCGCCCGGCCCGGCGACAAGCGCGCCCACGTCCGAAAAGAACTGCACGCCGCTTGCGGCTTCGATTTCTGCATAGCGCGCGATCGAGGCGATGCTGACACGGCTCCAGAACGGCACCGGGTCCAGCGCCCGGGTGATCCGCCCCTCGTCATAGTGGCTGGCAAAAACGCCCGTGTGGCTGCGCTTGTCCGACGGTTCCGACGGCCCGACCAGCACCACGTCCTCGCCCGCCAGCGCAAGGTGCCGCACCGCCGCCGACCCGATCAGCCCGCGCCCGATCACCGCAATCGTCATCACCCGTCTCCCCGTCCGTTCCAGCAAAGAAAAACCCGGCCAGTGGCCGGGTTTCAAGCACGTCCTGCCGAAAGGCGGTCAGTGACGCGAATCCTCGTCGTCGTCGTCATCGTCCCCCCCGCCCGCGGGCAGGTTGAAGAAGCTCTCGGCGTCCGGCACGGTGTCGTCCTCTTCGTCATCGCCGCGTGGATCGCTCAGCGTAAAGGTCTCCAGACCCTCGATGGCGGTCGGAATGCGCGCCTCCGACTCCATGCCCAGCGACTGTTCGGTCGACACCAGCTTGCGCCGCTCGTCGTCGGTCAGCACCGCACCGCCGACAGCCTTCTTCGCGGCGGCCTTCTGAACCGCTGCATCCAGTTCCGTCTGCTTGCACAGGCCCAGTGCCACGGGGTCGATCGGCTGGATGTTGCCGATGTTCCAATGCGTCCGCTCGCGAATCGTCTGGATGGTCGGCTTCGTCGTGCCCACCAGCTTCGAGATCTGGGAATCGGCCAGTTCCGGGTGGAACTTGACCAGCCACAGGATCGCCGCCGGCCGGTCCTGCCGCTTGGACAGGGGCGTATAGCGCGGGCCGCGCCGCTTTTCCTCGCCCACGGCCGCCGGGTTGAACTTCAGCTTCATGCGGTACTTCGGGTCCGCCTCGGCCCGGTCGATCTCGACCTGATCAAGCTGGTTGTTGGCGATCGGGTCGAACCCCTTGACGCCCGCCGCGACGTCACCATCCGCGATGCCCTGCACCTCAAGCTCGTGCAGACCGCAGAATTCGGCGATCTGCGCAAAGCTCAGCGTGGTGTTGTCGACCAGCCAGACGGCGGTGGCCTTCGCCATGATCGGTTTCGCCATGTGAACGGTCTCCTTCCGACAATATCTCTCTTCGCCGGGAAAACGGCCGGTCCGGCTGGACCCTATCCTCGTTTTCAGGGAAGTGCAGGGTATATAATCGCCGAACCCTTCAAGGGAAAGACCAAATGCGCTGGCTCCTGCTTCTGCTGTTCTCCGCCACCCTCGCCAATGCAGACGGCGAACCCGCTGGAGAGTTCGACTATTACGTCCTGTCCCTGTCGTGGTCGCCCACGTGGTGCGCGCTTGAAGGCGATGCGCGCGGCTCTCCGCAATGCGACCGCCCGCTGGGCTGGGTGCTGCACGGGCTCTGGCCGCAATACGAACGCGGCTGGCCCGCGAACTGCCCCACGGTCCACCGCAACCCCTCGCGGACCCAGACAGAGGCGATGGCCGACATCATGGGCACGTCCGGGCTGGCGTGGTACCAGTGGCAGAAGCACGGCCGCTGCTCTGGCCTTGCCGCCGACGACTACTACCGCCTCGCCCGCCTCGCCTATGACCGGGTCAACCGGCCAGAGGTTCTGCGCAAGCTCGACCGCCCGGTGAAACTGCCCGCCAGCGTCATCGAAGAGGCGTTCCTCCAGGCCAACCCCAGCCTGACCGCCGACATGCTGACGATCACCTGCAAGGACGGCCGCATACAAGAGGCGCGCCTGTGCCTCACCCGCGACCTCACCCCGCGCCCCTGCGCCCCGGACGTCCGCCGCGACTGCACGATGACGAACGCGCTTCTGGACCCGGTGGACTGAGCCGCAGTCCTTGGGTCGGGCGCGCGGCAGATCCCCCGCACGCCCGACCCTCGCGACCTAAAGCGTCAGGATCGTCTGGCCCGTGGTCTTGCGCGCCTCCAGCGTGCGGTGCGCCTCGGCCACGTCCTCCAGCGGGAACCGCTGGTCGATGCGGATCTTCACCTCGCCCGACAGCACCTTGCCGAACAGGTGTCTTGCCATGGACTGGCACGCGTCATGGTCCGCGATATGGGTGAACAGCGTCGGGCGCGTCACCTTCAGCGACCCCTTGGCCCCCAGCGTGGCGATGGAAAACGGTGGCACCGGCCCCGACGCGCTGCCGAAGGAAATCATCATCCCCAGCGGCGACAGGCAGTTCAGCGAGCCGTCCCAGGTGTCCGCGCCCACCGAATCCATGACCACCGGCACGCCGCGCCCATCCGTCAGCTCGCGCACCCGCGCGGCGAAATCCTCGGTCTTGTAGTTGATGCAGGCATCCGCCCCGTGCGCCAGTGCCAGCGCGCATTTCTCGTCCGACCCGGCGGTGCCGATCAGCCGGATGCCCTCGGACTTCGCCCATTGGCAGGCGATCAGCCCGACGCCCCCGGCGGCGGCGTGAAACAGCACCGTGTCGCCCGCCATGATCGGCGTGGTGCGGTGGAACAGGTACTCCACCGTCATCCCCTTCAGCATCATCGCCGCGCCTTCCTCGAACGAGATCCCGTCGGGAAGCGGGCAGACCTGCGCGGCGGGCATCACCCGTGCCTCGCAATAGGCGCCCGGCGGGGTGGCGGCATAGGCGGCGCGGTCGCCCGGCTTCAGATGCGTCACGCCCTCGCCCACCGCCTCGATCACGCCGGCGGCCTCCATCCCCAGCGCGGCAGGCATCTGCATCGGGTACATGCCCGAGCGCTGGTAGACGTCGATGAAGTTCAGCCCGCAGGCATGGTGGCGGATGCGCACCTCGCCCGGCCCCGGCTCGCCCACCGCACGGTCCACGATCTTAAGCTGCTCCGGTCCGCCCGGTTCCTCGATGACGACGGTTCTGGCCATCTGGCACTCCTCCCTCTGGGGTGCGGCGCCCCGCCCCCTGCTTCTTCCCGGATCAAATACACAAGGCCCAACCCCGGCAAGGGGGCCTTTAGCGGTCGGCCACCTTCAGGACGATCTTCCCGATATGGGCAGAGCTTTCCATCCGGGCATGGGCCGCCGCCGCTTCTTCCAGCGGGAAGGCGCTGTCCATCACCGGCGCGACGCGGCCCGCCTCCAGCAAAGGCCAGACATTTGCGCGCAGCCCCTCGGCGATGCGCGCCTTGGCAAGGTCGGACTGTGGCCGCAGGGTGGACCCCGTGATCGTCAGCCGCCGCACCATCAGCTCGGCAAAGTTCAGCTCTACCTTGGGGCCGGTCAGGAACGCGATCTGCACCAGCCGCCCGTCATCGGCCAGCGACTTGACGTTGCGCGGCAGGTAGCTGCCCCCCACCATGTCGAGGATCAGGTGCGCCCCGCCCTCGGCCCGCATCGCCTCGACGAAATCTTCCTTGCGATAGTTGATCGCCCGCTCGGCCCCCAGCGCGACGCAGGCCGCGCATTTCTCGTCCGATCCGGCGGTGGTGAAGACCCGCGCCCCGAACACCTGCGCCAGCTGGATCGCCGTGGTCCCGATGCCGGAAGACCCGCCATGTACCAGAAACCGTTCGCCCGCCTGCAAGCCGCCGCGCATGAAGACATTGGTCCAGACGGTAAAGAAGGTCTCGGGCAGGCAGGCGGCCTCCTTCAGCCCCATGCCAGCAGGCACGGGAAGCGCATGGGCCGCGGGCGTCACGACGTATTCGGCATAGCCGCCACCCGGCAGCAGCGCGCACACCGCGTCGCCCACCGAATGCTCCGTCACCCCCGGCCCCACGGCGGCCACCCATCCCGACGCCTCCAGCCCCGGCAGGTCGCTTGCGCCCTTGGGCGGGTTGTAGTTCCCCGCCCGCTGCAACGCGTCGGGCCGGTTCACCCCGGCCCATGCCACCCGGATCAGGATCTGCCCATGGCCCGGCACGGGCACCTCGCGCGTGGCGGGGCGCAGCACCTCGGGCCCGCCGGGCGCGGAAATCTCGACGACGGTCATGGCGTGGGTCATGGGCTCGCTCCTCCTTGCCTTGCGCTTAGCAGCACGGTGCCGCCTGGGAAAGCGGCCCGCAACCCCGGCAGCTTTTCCACAGCCCCCGCAATGGCGTTTGACCGAATGCGGATCATGGGCACAATTGAGGAACCCAGCAACGCCGAAAAGGAAGAGGATCATGTCACTGCCGACAATCGCAGCGGCCGCCGACCTGCTGGCCGCTACAGGCGTGATCGCATCGCTCCTGTTTCTGGCTTGGCAGATCAGGCAGAACACCCGCGCCCTGTAGAACCAGAACTGGCTTGCCATCGTCGAGCGTCTCGCGGAACAAAGCACCCGCCCCCTCGACAAGAACGTTGCCGACACGGTGGCGCGTGGCAGCGCGGACCACGCCAGCCTTAACGAGGCCGACAGGCTCGTTTTCGACGCCTGGGCCTACGAGTTCATCATTTGCGTCAACCGCCACATCGGCTTCGAGCAACAGGGCATCCGCCCGGAATTTGCCGACATGACGGAACGCTACCTGTCCTGGTTCTTTGCCTCGCCCGGAAACCGCGCATGGTGGAAATGGCCAGACCGGCGCCCGTTTCCGGCGCATTACGAAACGGTGATCGATCGCCACATGAAACGGGTCGAGACGGCCTAGAGGCGCCCGTGCCGCCCCTACCCCCGGGGTGGCGTCCAGCTTCCGGGCAGGTCCACGCGCGGCACGCGGGTCGGCGCCTTCACCTGGCTCAGCACCCAGTTCGGACCCGCCAGCAACCGCTTCAGCACCGGGTTCGCGTTGACCTGTCCCTTGACCTTTTCCACCTGCATCACGTCGTCGATCCGCCGGTCCAGGAACTCCCACGTCGCATGATGCCCCGGTGTCTCGTCCCCCAGCCAGTAAAGCACCGTCGCGGCATAGACCCCCGACAGCGTCGCGCGCTTGGAGTACCAGTTGAAATCGTCCGACGGATCGCCCAGCGCGTCCCATATCCGGCTGGCCGTGCCCCAGATCAGGCGCGCGCCCTCGGGTGCGTTCTGCGGCAGCGCGAACAGCGTGCTGCCCCGCCGCACGGCCTCGCGGTCATCGGCGGCCTCCAGCCGGAACCGCACGGCTGCCACGATCCGGTCGCGAAAGCGCAGGGCCGACAGGTCCTCGCGCGTCAGGCGCGCCACCATCGCGTCATCACCGCGCTTGTGGAACGCCACGGCAAGATCCAGCGCGCCGCGCGGGCAGACCGCGCGCGCCGCCTGCGGGTCGATCCCGACATCGGCGGCAGCGGCACGGAACGTCGCTTCTGTCCAGCCATCGAAGGCCACATGCGGCAGCGCGGCGTCCAGCAGCGCGGCGCGCGGGTCGGTCGGGGCGGCGGTTTCGGTCATCTGTCTCGCTCCTTTCACGTCCTACCTACACGGTAGACAAGCTAGCGGCACTTTGCTATACGGCCACCTCCTGCAAATCCTTGCAACTTCAACCTAGAAAGGTGGTGAAAACCACATGCAGGTCAGCGTTCGCGACAACAATGTCGATCAAGCCCTCCGGGCCCTGAAAAAGAAGCTGCAGCGTGAAGGCGTCTTTCGTGAAATGAAGCTTCGGCAGCATTTCGAGAAACCGTCCGAGAAGCGCGCCCGCGAAAAGGCCGAGGCCATTCGCCGTGCCCGCAAGCTCGCACGCAAGAAGGCCCAGCGCGAAGGCATGCTCTAAGGCATCCCCCGTGCTCCGGGCGGCCCCGGCCGCCCGCCAGACGCCCCCGTCGCCTCGCGCGCGGGGGTTTGTCGTTTTCAGGGGCCGGGCGCGCGGAAGACCGCAGGGATTGGACGATCACACAGGGCTTCGGATGTCCGCCGGGCGGCTGGTCCGGGCAGGGTCTCTCCGCCAAGACCGCGCCGGGACATGACCCCGCCGGCGGGCCGCCGCCGGCGGCTGGTCCCGGCAAGGCGCCGCTCGGGCCAGACCAGCCTCCACAGCCCACCTTGCCCTTTCCGCGCCAATCCCCGATCCTGACCCAACCGCAGGACACAGGCCCCATGCCCGACCAGCCGCCCTTTCAGATCGGGGGCACCATCGTTGCCCCCGGCACCCGCCAGACGGTGGAGCTTCCCGTCAGCGTGATGTCCGACCACACGCCCGTCACGCTCTCGGTGCAGGTGATCCACGGCCGCCGCCCCGGCCCCCGCGTCTTCGTCAGCGCGGCCGTTCACGGGGACGAGGTGATCGGCGTGGAAATCGCCCGCCGCCTGATGCGCGCGCCGCAGATCCGCACCCTGCGCGGCACGCTGATGGTCGTGCCCATCGTCAACAGCTACGGTTTTCTGGCGCGCTCGCGCTACCTGCCGGACCGGCGCGACCTAAACCGCTCCTTCCCCGGCAGCCCGCGCGGATCGCTCGCCGCGCGCCTTGCGCACATCTTCATGGCGGAAATCGTCACCAAGGCCGATTTCGGGATCGACCTGCACTCTGCCGCCATCCACCGAACCAACCTGCCGCAGATCCGCGTCTCGCCCCGGTCCCCCCGCACAATGGAACTGGCAGAGGCGTTCGGCGCGCCGCTGATCCTGACCGCCCCCCTGCGCGAAGGCTCATTGCGGCAGGCCGCGCAGGACGAAGGCGTCGACATCCTTCTCTACGAGGCGGGCGAGGGCCTTCGCTTCGACGAAACCGGCGTGCGCGCCGGTGTGTCCGGCATCCTGCGCGTCCTGCGCACGCTCGACATGATCCCGGCGCGCGGCGTCGCGCCCGCCAAGTCACCCCCCGCCCACGCCAGCACAAGCCGCTGGGTCCGGGCCCCCGTGGGCGGGCTGTTTCGCACCTTTCGCGCCATCGGCAGCTACGTCGAAAAGGGCATGTTGCTGGGCGTCGTGTCCGACCCGTTCGGCACCATAGGCGAGGAACTCAAGGCCCCCGCCCCCGGCCTTATCATCGGGCGCACCAACCTGCCCGTGGTGAACGAGGGCGACGGGCTTTTCCACATCGCCGACATTACCGCCCGCGCCCACCGCGCCGCCGGTCTCGACGATCTCGACACCGCGATAGAGGCCGATCCCCTCTTCGACGAAGACGAGATCATCTGAGGCCCCGCCGCTCGGAAACCCCTCAGAACCCAAGGCGATAGCTGACCGAGCCGAACACCGACTGGCTGGACGCACCGATCCCGGTGACACCCGCCCGCAGGTCCAGAAGCGCGCCGCCGCTGAACAGCAGGGTCGCGCCACCGTCGATGCTGCCCGAAACGCTGGCATCGCTGACCACGGTGCCCGTCGAGAATGTCAGGTCCGCCCGACGGTCCAGATTCACGCCCACCGCCACCGCGCCCGACGGCGTCACCTGCACGATGCGCCCGCCGCTGACGGCAAACGATTTCGAGAAGTCCAGACGCGCGCCCCCGGTGACGGAGGTCTCGTTCACAACGGCAAAGGCGGTGCCCGCGCTGTCGGTGTAGGCGTCGCTCGACGAACTGGTCAGCCCCAGCGTCAGCGCCGGCACCAGCGTCCAGCCGTCCACCACCACGGGCCGCGACACCGACCCGTCCAGCGCGAAATAGTCGCGCCCGAACCGCCCCGTCGCCCCGCCCGTGCTGGATGTGTTCTCGGACCGCTCATAGAACGCCGACAGCCCGCCCTGATAATCGCTGGCAAAGGCGAACCGCGTGTAGACGCCCACGCCCACACCCGTCGTGTCCAGAACCGAGGCCGGCGCGCCCTGCCGCACCTCGCCGTCCAGTACAGAGACATAGGCGCCAAGGTCCATCGTCGGGCTGACCCCGTGCACGAGGCCCAGTTGCAGGCTGGCCAGGTAGCCACCGCTCAGCGACGTGCCCATCAGCGCCCCGACCTGCCCGCGCGACCAGAACCAGGTGCCGTTGCCCAACTCCGCCGACTGGGTCGAGAAGCGGAAGGTCGAGGCGTCGCTTTCGGTCAGGCTGAGCGCCGAGGCCGCGCGGTTGGTGATCGCGCCTGCCTGCCGTTCGATGGCTTGCTCAAGGTCGGAAAGCGTTTCGAAAAACTCAAACTCAAGAAGTTCCAGTTCCGCATTCAATCCCTCGTCCAGATTTCCCTGATCCACAAGGTCCTGCCATTGCTGTTGAATTTCCGAACGCTCTGCTTCCAGACGAGCCACGGTCGGGTCTTCGAAGTAGCCGGCATTCAGACGCGCCCTGTAGTACTCCAGTTGCCTCTCGTTGCGGTCAAGCGCCTCGGCCAGGGACCAATAGGCCTCTCGGTCGATACCTGCCTCATCCAGGACTTCGTTCAACTCTTCCCGTGTCTCGGCCAGACGCCGCCGCAGCGCCGTCAGGTCCGTCGCCACATCGCCAACCAGCTGATCCTTCGACGGGCTGAACCGCGACGGCAGCGTGCCCTGCGGCCGCGCGGTGTCGACGCTGCGCAGCGCCGTCTGCACCGCCACGGCCTTGTCCTGCGCGCTGGCATCCTGCGGCGTCGGGGTGGGGGTCGGCGTGGGTGTGGGCGTCGGCGTCGGCGTGGGCGGCGGCGGCACCGTCACGCCGGTGCAGGTCCACTGGATCACCGCCGCCGCCGTCGCGATCGCGATGATGTCCGACAGCACCCGGAACGATCCCGTCGATGGCACTGTCAGCTGCGCCGATTGCGTGCCTGTCGCCCCGTTGAACAGCGACACCGCCCCGAATACCGCCAGTGAATTGGCCGCGTTCGTGATCGTCACCTGCACCAGTTCGCCGGCCACGTAGTTGAAGGTCTGATCGATGGTGGTGCCCGCCGCACCGGGCGCGACGGTCTGGTTGAACGCGCCCCCGTTCATCGCGTTGCACCCGGCCGAAGGCGACGTGGCCTGCGCCGCCGCGCCAGTCGCGCTCGCGACCAGTGCAGCCGCCATCGCCACCGCTGAAAGATGACGTCCAATAGCCAGGGTCATGGCAACACCTCCGGTCAGCGGAAGTGTGCCCCAACACGGCCCGGTACGCCCAGTTGCGGTCCCTCTCAGGCTGCGCGCGGGACCGCCAAAACAATCTGCGGGAACAGAGATAAGGCGATTCTGCCGAGGCTCGAAATCAACCTTTCTGAAATGTGGCAAAACTGGGGCAGAATTGTGGCGCCCTCACCACAGCCTGCGGTGCAGCCCTACACCGGAAAGGCCGTCGTCTGGCAGACCCGCCGCAGCGAAAATGACGAATGCATCTGTGACACCCCGGGCAGCCGCGCCAGATAGCGGCGGTGGATACGCGCGAAATCCTCGGTATCGCGGGCCGAAATCTTCAGAAGGTAATCCGCAGCCCCCGCCATCAGGTGGCATTCCAGCACGTCCGGGATCAGCGCCACCTCGCGCTCGAAGGCGTCCATCACTTCTTCGGTCTGGCCCAACAGCGTGATTTCCACGAACACGGTCGACGGCCGCTCCAGCTTTCGCGGATCCAAAAGCGCCACATATCGCGCGATGACGCCCTCTGCCTCCAGCCGCTGCACGCGCCGGTGACAGGCCGAGGCCGAAAGATGCACCCGCTCGCTCAGGTCCGCATTGGAAATGCGCCCCTCTTTCTGAAGCACCCTAAGGATTCGGCAATCGATGTCGTCAAGCTGGGTCATGGCGCAATAATACCGCGTTTCAGACGTCAGTTTCGCAGAAGTCTACGCAAGAATGCCGTGCGCACCAGCAGTCTTTTCAACCCCTTTGCGCGGACACCCTGCCACACTGGGCCAAACCGAGGGAGGACCCAATGAAGATCGGATGCCCCACCGAGATCAAGGCGCAGGAATACCGGGTCGGCCTGACCCCCAACGCCGCCAGAGAGGCCGTGGCCCACGGTCACGCCGTTATCGTGCAGTCCGGCGCGGGCACCGGCGCGGGCTTTGCCGATGCCGACTATACCTCCGCGGGCGCGACGCTGGCCGACACCCCGGCAGAGGTCTTTGCCACCGCCGACATGATCGTCAAGGTCAAGGAACCGCAGGCCGCCGAACGCGCCATGCTGCGGCCCGGTCAGATCCTGTTCACCTACCTGCACCTCGCCCCGGATCCGGACCAGACGCGCGACCTGCTGGCCTCTGGCGCGACCTGCATCGCCTATGAAACCGTCACCGACTCGGCGGGCGGCCTGCCGCTTCTGGCGCCCATGTCAGAGGTCGCTGGCCGCCTCGCCCCGCAGGTCGGCGCATGGACCCTGCAAAAGGCCAATGGCGGGCGCGGCGTGCTGATGGGCGGCGTGCCCGGCGTCGGCCCGGCGCGCGTCGTGGTCATCGGCGGCGGGGTCGTGGGCACCAACGCCGCGCGCGTGGCCGCCGGCATGGGGGCCAGCGTCACGGTGATGGACCGCTCGCTTTCCCGCCTGCGCTATCTCGACGACGTCTTCGGCGGAACCTTCGGAACCAGCTATGCCTCGGCCGGCAACACCGCCGAACTGGTGGCGCTGGCCGACATGGTGATCGGCGCCGTGCTGATCCCCGGGGCCGCGGCACCCAGGCTCGTCACCCGCGCACAGCTGTCCACGATGAAACCCGGCGCGGCCATCGTCGATGTCGCCATCGATCAGGGCGGCTGCTTCGAGACCTCGCGCACAACCACCCATGACGACCCGATCTACGACGTGGACGGGATCATGCATTACTGCGTGGCGAACATGCCGGGCGCCGTGGCACGCACCTCGACCATCGCGCTGGGCAATGCCACCATGCCCTTCATGCTGGCACTCGCCGACAAGGGCTGGCGCGCCGCCTGCACCGACGATCCGCACCTTCTGAACGGGCTGAACGTGCATGACGGCAGGCTGACGAACTATGCCGTCGGCCGCGCCCTTGCCATCGACGTCCTGTCCCCGCAACTCGCGGTGAAATCCTGATACAGGCACGGCCCCGGTCAGCCGCGGCCGCCGCCCGACCTCACGGCAGCCGCAGCGCCTGGCGGAACGCCCAGCCGATGTCGCCGGACGAGTGCTTGACCCGCACCCACTGCTCCTGCTCCTGCCCCGTCAGCGTTACGCGCGTGCCGTTGGGCAAGTCACGCACCACAGGCGCCCGCATGTTCGGCGCGGCGCGCAGCTTGATGGAATTTCCGCGTGGCGCCTGCACCACCAGAACGGCACCCGCCACCGGCCCGGCGCTTGCAATCGGGCGCGTCACCGTCAGATAGGTCAGCGAACACCACCCCACCGTGCCATTCGGGATGCGCACCCGGGCCCAGCCGGACTCGCGCCGCAGCACGACAACCGATGTGCCCTCGCGGATCGTCGTGATGACGTCAAACTGCGTGCCGGGCCCCTCGCGCACGTTCAGGCCTGCGCCGCTGTTGGTGTTCACGAACAAAGTTTCTGCAAAGGCCGGCGTGGCGACCACAACGGCCCCGACCCCGACAAGGAACCCCCGACGATCCATGCAATGACCTCCGATGCTGCAACACCCGATCATAGCACGCCCCCGGGATCGCGTGAATCCCGGGGATGTGCCATCGGCGGGTCCGCGCTACTTCTTCAGAGCGTCACGGATCTCCAGCAACACGTCCAGTTCGGTCGGCCCGGCGGGCGCGGCCGGGGCCTCTTCCTTTTCCTTCTCCATCGCGTCCTTCAGCCGGTTCACCGACTTGACCAGCAGGAACACCACAAAGGCCACGATCAGGAAATTGATGATCGCCATCAGGAAGTTGCCGATCGCGAAGACGGGAACGCCAGCCTCCTGCGCCGCGGCGACACTGCCGAACGCACCCTCGCCCAGCACATAGAACCACCCCGAGAAGTCGATGCCGCCGGTGAACAGCGCGATGATCGGGTTGATCAGGTCGCCAACCAGCGAGGTGACGATCGCCGTGAACGCGGCGCCGATGATGATCCCCACGGCCATGTCCATGACATTCCCGCGCGCGATAAAGCTCTTGAACTCGTTTAACATTGGTTGCCTCCACCTTTTCCCTTGCGCGCATGGTTGCGCGCTGGCGCACAGGGCTTATCACCATCGGTGAACATGAGAACCCCTTATCTCGGGGACCGAACTACCCTAGCTGATGCACGAACCAACCGGAGCCTGCCCAATGACCGACCTTTCCCAGTTCCCGATCACCCGGCGTTGGCCGCCGCAGGACCCTTCGGTGATTCAGCTTTATTCCTTTCCCACGCCAAACGGCGTCAAGATATCCATCGCGCTCGAAGAGCTTGGCCTGCCCTACGAGGCGCACCGTGTCACCCTGTCGGATGCGGACGTGAAAAGCCCCGAATTCCTGTCGCTCAACCCCAACAACAAGATCCCTTCAATCCTCGATCCGAACGGACCCGGCGGCGCGCCGCTGGGGCTTTTTGAATCCGGCGCCATCCTGATCTACCTGGCCGAAAAGGCCGGAAAGCTGATCGGCGACACCCCGGCAGAGCGTTATCAGACCATCCAATGGCTGATGTTCCAGATGGGCGGGGTCGGCCCGATGATGGGACAGCTGGGCTTCTTCGTAAAGTTCAAGGGCGCCGAGATAGAGGATCCCCGCCCGCGCGAGCGCTACATCGGCGAAACCCGCCGCCTGCTTGGCGTGCTCGAGAACCAGCTCGACGGACGCGACTGGGTGACCGGCAGCTACTCGATCGCCGACATCGCCATCGCGCCCTGGATCCGCAATCTCGACCGCTACGGTGCGCTCGACCTCGTGGGCTGGGGCGACTTCCCCGGCGTGCACCGCTATCTCGAACGCTTCCTCGCCCGCCCCGCGGTGCAGCGCGGCCTCGACATCCCCCCGCGAGAGGCCTGATCGCTCAGCCCGGAAGCCTGCCGGTCAGCACGTAGCGCAGGATATCGACCACCTGCGCGGGCTCGCGCGCCACGGCCAGCGCCGCGGCGTCGACCTCCTTCAGCGCGTGGTCATGCTCGGGCATCTGCACCACGATCAGCGACTTGCCCAGCGCCGCGGCATAGCCCGCGTCGAAGGCCGCGTTCCACTGGCGGTACTTCTCGCCGAAGCGCACCACCACAACGTCGGCGTCGGCGATCCCCTTTCGCGTGCGGATCGCGTTCATCATCGCGCCCTTGTGGTCGTGCCAGTACTTGTTCTCCTCGGCCCCCAGGATCGCGACCCCGCAATCGTCGCTTGCCGCATGGTCCGTCACGGGCGCGCCGAACGTCACGTCCAGCCCCTCGGCCCCGCGCATGATCTCGTCGCGCCAGTCCGTGTGAATTTCGCCCGACAAATACACCTTCAGCGTCATTCCCCGTCTCCCTTGTCCTGCTCCGCCGCGGCCAGCGCCGCGATCACCTCGTCATCCGTCACCTGCCCGAAACGGGCGTAATGCAGCCCCACCGCACGAAACGCAGCCGGCCGAACAAGGCAAACAACGCCATCCACCAGCCGCTCCAGGGCCGCCAGCGGCCCGGGCGCTGCCACCGGCACGGCCAATGTCACGCTGCGCGGCGCCTTGCGCCGCAGCCCGGCCAGCGCCGCGCGCACGGTCGCGCCCGTGGCGATGCCGTCATCGACCACCACCGCGTCGCGCCCCGCGACATCGACCGGCCCGCGCCCACCCATGTAGCGCACACGCCGGGCCTCGATCACCTTAAGTTCCTCGGCCACCGCCATGTCGAAATCCACATCGCGCAGCCCAAGTCCGCGCAGAACGTCCTCGTTGAACACCGCCTGATGCGCCGGCCCGTCCACCACGGCACCCGCCGCCAGCTCCGGGTTCCCCGGCACGCCGATCTTGCGCACCATCAACAGGTCCAGGGCCGCGCCCAGCGCCCGCGCCACGGGCGCCGCCACCGGCACCCCGCCGCGGGGCAGGGCCAGAACCACCGGATCGTCCAGCCCCAGCGCGGCCACCGCGCCGGCTAGCCGCTCGCCCGCTTCCACCCTGTCCCGGAACTCCCGCACCGCGCGCCTCCACACTCACGGGAAATCCTAGAACAGGCCGGAGGCGGCGAAAACCGGCCCCTGCTTCTTCTCTGCCCAAATACTCACGGCCCCACACTGCAACAGGCACACCGCCCGACAAGCGCACCGTGCCCGCCACGCGCGGCGCCTGGCGCGGGCGGGTGGGCGGGCGGGGCCCGCGCCAGGCGCCGCGCGCTATCCGCGCAGCACGCCGCCGGTGGCCTTGGCGACCTTCTCGACGATCTTGGCGCCCACCGCCTCGATCTCCTCATCGGTCAGCGTCCGGTCGCGCGGCTGCATCCGCACCGCGATCGCCAGCGATTTCTTGCCCTCGCCCAGCGCGCCGCCCACGAACTCGTCGAAGACGCGCACCTCCTCGATCAGCGCCTTGTCCGCTCCGGCGGCGGCATTGACCAGCGTCAGCGCCTCGACCGCCGCATCGACGACAAAGGCGAAATCCCGCTCCACCGGCTGCAGCGGGCTGGCGTCCAGCGCGGGCCGCGTGGCCGATTTGGTGCGCGGCGCCGGCACCTCCTCGGGCCAGAGCGTAAAGGCCATCGCCGGCCCCTTCACGTCCAGCGCCTGCAGCACCTTCGGATGCAACTCGCCAAAGACCCCCAGCACCTTCTTGGGCCCAAGACAGATCATCCCGTGCCGCCCTGGATGCCACCATCCCGACGCCCCGCGCAGGATCTGCACCTTCGCGGGCGCCCCCATCGCGGCCAGCACCGCCTCGGCATCGGCCTTCGCGTCGAAGACGTCCACCGCCCGGCGCGCGCCATGCGGATCCTTCGGCCCGGTGTGCCCGATCAGAAGGCCCGTCACCAGCAGATGCTCTTCCTCGGGCTCGCCGCCATGAAACGCCGGACCCACCTCGAACAGGCCCATGTCCATGAACCCGCGCGCCTGGTTGCGCGCCGCCGCCTGCAACAGCCCCGGCAAGAGCGCCGGGCGCATATGGCTCATCTCGGACGAGATCGGGTTTTCAAGCCTCGTGGCCTCGCCGCCGCCGCCGAACAGCGCCGCCGCCGCCGCGTCGATGAACGAATATGTCACGCACTCGTTGTAGCCCAGCGCGGCGCAGGTCCGCCGCGCCGCCTGCTCGCGCTTCTGCAACGGCGTCAGGATGCCCCGCGGCACGCCCACGTGCAGCCGCGGCAGCCGCCGCGCCTCCAGCTTCGTCAGCGACGCGATGCGCGCCACCTCTTCCACCAGGTCGGCCTCGCCCATCACGTCGGGCCGCCAGCTGGGCACATGCGCCATGTCCCCGTCGATCGCGAACCCCAGCGCGGTCAGTGTCGCACGCTGGGTCTCGGCCGGAATGTCCATCCCCACCAGCGACTGCACCCGGTCGGTGTCCAGCCGGTAGGCGCGCGCCGTGTCCGGCACCGCGCCGTCCGTCACCACCTCGGACGCCTCGCCGCCGCACAGGTCCAGTATCATGCGCGTCGCGGCCTCCAGCCCCGGCAGGGTGAACGCCGGGTCCACGCCCCGTTCGAACCGGTACTTCGCGTCCGACGAAATCTTCAGCTGCCGCGCGGTGCCCGCAATCGTCACCGGGTCCCAATAGGCCGATTCCAGGAACACGTTCACCGTATCCTCGGTGCAGCCTGAATGCTGTCCGCCCATCACGCCCGCGATGCTTTCCGGCCCTGCATCGTCGGAAATCACCATCATGCCCGGGGCAAAGGCATAGGTCTTCTCGTCCAGCGCCTCCATCGTCTCGCCGCCCGCGGCGGGATGGATGCGCAGGTTCCCCTTCACCACGTCCGCGTCGAAGACATGCAGCGGGCGGTTCTGGTCATAGGTGAAGAAGTTCGTGATATCGACGAGGGCAGAGATCGGGCGCAGCCCGATGGCCTTCAGCCGCTTCTGCAGCCACGCGGGCGACGGCCCGTTCGTCACCCCCCGGATAACCCGACCGGCGAACAGCGGGCAGCCGCGTTCCTTCAGCGCCGGGTCGATCGTCACCCCGATGGGGCTCGCGAACCCGCCCGCCACCGGCTCCACCGACCAGGGCTTCAGCGTCCCCAGCCCCCGCGCCGCAAGGTCGCGCGCGATGCCGCGCACGCCCAGCGCGTCAGGCCGGTTCGGCGTGATCGCGATCTCGATCACCGGATCGATCTTGGCCGGGTCATGCGCCGCCAGCCAGTCGGCGAATGCCAGGCCCACCGCCGGCTCGCCGGGCAACTCGATGATGCCGTCATGCTCGTCCGACAGCTCCATCTCGCGTTCCGAGCACATCATGCCGTGGCTCTCGATGCCGCGGATCCTGCCCACCCCGATCGTGGTGTCGATGCCCGGCACGTAGGCGCCCGGCTTGGCCACCACGACGCGGATGCCCGCGCGCGCGTTGGGCGCGCCGCAGATGATCTGCTTCATGCCCTCGTCGGTCTCGACCTGGCAGACCCGCAGCTTGTCCGCGTCGGGATGCTGCTCGGCCTCGCGCACATGGCCCACGGTAAAGCCCGCCAGCCGCGCCGCGGGGTCGACGACCTCTTCGACCTCCAGCCCAAGGTCGGTCAGCGTTTCGGCGATCTCGGCCACCGAGGCGGTGGTCTCAAGGTGATCGGCCAGCCAGGAAAGCGTGAATTTCATCTCTCGTCCCGCGCGGATGTGATGCCGCGCCGGACCTAGCCCAAGGACCGCGAAAAGAAAAGGGCGGTCGCCCCCGGCGCCGCGCGTCGGGGCGCTGCCCGCTTCGCCATGTCAGTCGTCGCAAAAATAGGTGGCTTCCAGCACGTCGTTCACGTTCGGATCCTGCGGCGTCAGAAGCGCCATAAGCATCTCGCCCTGCCGCTCGATGGCAAGGTTGTACATCTGTCCTTCGCGCTCACCGCCCACGTTGCCCCAGATCGCCACCCCCGTGCCACCGCCCGCGTCCATGTCCACCTGGGTCAGTTCCGCGGACCAGCCGATGTTCGACGACAAAAGGTATCCCGCCGCCCCGCCGGTTCCCACGAATTGCAGGATGCACCCCGGGCAGTTCCCGTCGGACGACGACATCTCAAGATAGGTGCTACAGAACCCGGCGGACTGCGCCGTCACGGCAGCGGGCGCAAGGGCAAGAAGGCCGGCAAGGGCAAGTCGGATCATTACGCGAACTCCTGGGTCACTGGGCGCATGGCCCCACCCGGGGGATAGGCGCAGGGCATGGCGATTTTGTGGCACCGCCCCCGGCTCTGGCCCCCGCACAACCCTTGGGCGCGACAGCGTTCACGAAACGGCTACGGTTCCGGCCAAGGCAGGCCATCTTGCCGCCAGAATGAACAACCAAAAGAGGGTCAGAGCAGCAAGGACCAAGGGAAACACCCCCGATGATCCTATCGCACCCGATCCTGCGGCCATTCGCCATCATGGTCATGGTGGTCACGGCCGTCGTCTACACCGCCGGCGGCACGCCCATCTACACCGCGAACGCCGTCACCGTGGCCACCGTCGATGCCTCCCCCTGCCACAGCAGCGGCTTCATCGTCGGGCGCGCCTGCATCCGTCCCGAAGCGCGGATGACGGGCGGCGCAATCTTCGTCAAGCCGACGCCCTGAAGCAGACGAACATGCGGTCGGGCCAGAACGGCCCGCCCCTTCTTCTGTTCACAAATACTCTCGCCGAAGGCACGCCGCGAAGCGGCGTTCGGGCCCCCCGGGGCCCGCCCTAGCGCGACAGCCCGCCGTGCAGCGTCGGCTGGTCCAGCGCGGCGAAGCCGTAGTGCCGCAGCCAGCGCAGGTCGCTCTCGAAAAAGGCGCGCAGGTCCGGGATGCCGTATTTCAGCATCGCGATCCGGTCGATCCCCATGCCAAAGGCAAAGCCCTGCCACTGGTCCGGGTCGATGCCCGCGGCCTGCAGCACCTTCGGATGCACCATGCCGCTGCCCAGGATCTCCATCCAGTCGTCGCCCTCGCCCACCTTAAGCTGGCCGCCCTCCCACGAACAGCGCAGGTCGACCTCGGCGGACGGCTCGGTGAAGGGGAAATGCGAGGCGCGGAACCGCAGCTCCACATGATCCACCTCGAAATAGGCGCGGCAGAACTCCTCCAGCACCCATTTCAGGTTCGCCATCGACAGGTCGCGGTCGATGGCCAGCCCCTCGACCTGGTGGAACATGGGCGTGTGCGTCTGGTCGTAGTCGGCGCGATAGACGCGGCCCGGCGCGATCACCCGGATCGGCGCGCCCTGCGCCTGCATCGCGCGGATCTGCACCGGCGAGGTATGGGTGCGCAACACGTGCGGCGGCCGGTCGTCGCCCGCGTCGCGGTGCATGTAGAATGTGTCCATCTCGGTGCGCGTCGGATGCTCGGCCGGGATGTTCAGCGCGTCGAAGTTGAACCAGTCGCTTTCCACCTGCGGCCCCTCGGCCACGGCAAAGCCCATGTCGGCGAAGATCGCGGTCAGTTCCTCGGTCACCTGGCTGACCGGGTGAATCGTGCCTTGCCGCCGCGTCCGCGCGGGCAGCGTCACGTCCAGCCACTCGGCCCGCAGCCGCTCGTCCAGCGCCGCGTCGGCAAGCCCCGCCTTCTTCGCCGCCAGCGCCGCGTTGATCTCGTCCTTCAGCGCGTTCAGGCGCGGCCCCGCCACCTGCCGCTCTTCGGGCGTCATCCTGCCCAGCTCGCGCATCTGAAGGCTGATCTCGCCCTTCTTGCCCACCGCGGCGACACGCAGGTCTTCCAGCGCGGCCTCGTCGGCCACGCCCGCGATCAGGTCCAGGTATTTCTGCCGCAGATCGTCCATCACCGTCCCCCTCGGGTTCGCGGCGTCAGCTAGCGCGATGCGGCGCAGGGCGCAAGGCCGCGTGCGGCCTCACGCCATCGCGGCCACCGGCGGCTCGGCGTCGGGCGCCAGCGGGCAGACATAGCCGCCGGGCCCCACCCGTTCCGCAAGGTCCGCCCTGGCCCGCGCGATCAGGCCCGGGTCCAGCACCGCGTCCGCCCCCGTCGCCGCCATGACCATCGCCGCGTGCGTCATCCCCTTCAGCGCCGGGCCACCCTTGCCCTGCGCCACCATCTGCCAGGAATGGAACGGCGTGCCGATCGCCATCGTCGCGCCCCACATCTGCACCGTGGGCACCACCCAGCTCACATCCGCCACGTCAGTCGAGGCCGGCAGGTCCGCCGGCGGCCCGTCGCCGTCCACCACGAAATCGGGCAGCGGCGCCTCGCCCTTGCGCAGCCCCAACATGCCATAGGCCGCCGCCACGTCCTCTGACGCCAGCGTCGCCTGGAACCGCGCGGCATAGGCCCGGTCCAGGTCGTCGAAGGCCGGCGCGCCCAGCCGGTCGAGGTTCTTCTGCATCGCCTCGCACAAGGGCCCGTTCGGTATCAGGTTCGACACCGCCGCCAGCACCGTGTCCTCCACCTGCGTTTCGGTCATCAGCGCCGCACCCGCGGCCACCTTGCGCACCCTTTCAAGCAGTTGCAGCATCTCGGGCACCGTCTCGGACCGCACTACATAGCGCACCTTGGCCTTCGCCTGCACCACGTTGGGCGAGATCCCCCCGGCGTCGATGATCGCCGAATGGATGCGCGCGGTCAGCGGCATGTGCTCTCGCATGTAGTTCACGCCCACGCTCATCAGCTCCACCGCGTCAAGCGCGCTGCGCCCCAGGTGGGGCGAGGCCGCGGCATGGGACGCGCGGCCCGAAAAGGTGAAATCCACCCGCGTGTTTGCCAGCGACGATCCCCGCATCACCGCCGGGATGCTGTTGGGGTGCCAGGAAATCGCGATGTCCACGTCATCGAAGACGCCCGCCTTGACCATGAAGGTCTTGCCGCCGCCGCCTTCCTCTGCCGGGCAGCCGTAATAGCGCACCCTGCCCGGCGTGCCCGTCTCGGCCAGCCAGTCGCGCAAGGCCACCGCCGCCTGCATCGCCGCCGCGCCCAACAGGTTGTGGCCACAGCCATGCCCGTTCGCGCCCGCCTGCATCGGCACCTGTTCGGGCAGGTCGGCCTCCTGGCTCAGGCCCGCCAGCGCGTCGAACTCTCCCAGGAACGCAATCACCGGGCCGCCGCTTCCGGCCTCGCCCATCACGGCGGTGGGGATGCCGGCAACCTCGGTCGTCACCGAAAAGCCCTGGTCGGCCAGCGCCTCGGCATGGGCGGCGGCAGAGGCCCGCTCGGCATAGCAGGTCTCTGGCGTCGCCCAGACGGTATCGGCCAGAACCTTGGCCCGCGCCTCGTTCCGCGCCACATGCGGCCACAACGGATGCTCGTTCATCTTCTTGCCCCTGTCCGGATATTCCGGGCCAGACTAGGCGCGCCCGCGCCCGTGGTCGATAGCGAACATGTTCACGATTGCCGCGACCGGCGGCGCAACAGCCGCCCGTCCGTCACCACCAGCCCCAGCGCGATCACCGCGAAGCCCGCCCATGCCTCGGGCGCCATGCGCTCGCCCAGCACCAGCGCGCCCAGCGCGATGGCAAACGGCGGGATCAGCAGTGTGACCAGCAGCAGGTTCGCCGCCCCCGCCCGGGCGAGGATGGCGAAGTAAAGCCCATAGGCCAGCGCGGTGCACAAGACCGACAATCCCGCCAAGGCGCCCCATGTGGGCAGCGACAGCGCCAGCACCGGCGGGCCGTCGACGATCAGCACCACGGGCAGCATCAGAACCGCGCTGCCCGCCAGCATCCCCAATGCGTTCAGCAGGGGCGGCTGCCCGCCCAGCACCGTGCGTCCCCAGACCCCGGCAAAGGCATAGGACAGCCCTGCCGCCAGCACCGCCAGTTGCGCCATGTTCACCGGGTCCAGCGCCAGCACCGCCCCCGGCCCCATGATGATCCCGACGCCCAGAAGTCCCAGCGCGGCGCCCAGAACCTTGCGCCGCGTCAGCCGCTCGTCGGCCAGAAGAAGCCCCGCCACCACCGCTCCCGTCATCGCCGTCGTCGCGTTGAGGATCGAGGCCAGCCCGGCCTCGATCCGCGTCTGCCCCCAGAAGATCAGCGAAAAGGGGATCGCGTTGTTCAGCGCCCCCATCACCAGCCAGCCGCCCCACAATCGCGGCGACCACGGCACCGCGATGCCCCGCAGGCGCACCACAAGGGCCAGCACCGGCACCGCCCAGACCACCCGGTGGAGCGTGATCGTCAGCGGCGGCACCTCGCGCAGCGCGATTTCGGCGAACAGGAAGGTGGCGCCCCAAAGCGCCGCCAGCGCCAGCAGCAGCGCGGCAGAGGCTGCGTCGATCCGGTGCTGGGGCATGGGCGGTCGGGTCAAGCGGCGCTCCTGTCGGGCAAGGGATGCTCCGGCGATACCCCGCCCGGCGTGCGGCGGCGACCCGAAACCTGCGCATGGCGCGCCGACGTGATGCCGACGTTGCGCCGACGTGATGCCGACACCGGATTTCCGGCCCCCGTTGTGCCGCCCGGCAGCCGGCGGTAGGCATCGGTGAACGCAGCCCGGAGTCCCGCCGATGCCCCAGAACCGCCCCAGCGACTGGCTGATCCTGACGGGTCTGGCGCTGGGCATGTGCGTGACGAACGGCTTTGCCCGCTTCGCCTACGGGCTGATCCTGCCCGCCATGCGGTCCGAACTTGGATGGACCTACGCCCAGGCCGGATGGCTCAACACCGCCAACGCGATGGGCTATATCGCCGGCGCGGTCGGGACCATGGTCCTGATCCGGCGCATCGCTCCTACCACCTTGTTTTCCTTTGGTTTCGTCACCACCGCCGCCTGCCTTCTGGCCACCGGCCTCTATGAGCCGATGTGGTGGCAATCGCTCTGGCGGTTCCTGACGGGGCTGTGCGGCGCGCTCAGTTTCGCCAGCGCGGGCGCCCTGACCTCGCAGCTTTTCAAGGACGATCCGCGCCGCAACGCGCTGGCCATCGCGATCCTGTTCGGCTCTGGCGGGGGCCTTGGCATCGTGCTGTCGGGCGCGGGCATCCCGCCGCTTCTGGACCGCTTCGGCCCCGGCGCCTGGCCCTGGGCCTGGATCGCCATCGGCGCCTTCAGCATCGCTTCGATCCCGCTCGCCCTCTGGTCCGCCCGCCACCTCCGCGCCGACCGGCAAAGCCTTGAAAACACGCGCCTTCCGGTCCGCCGGATGCTGCCGGAACTGGTGGGATACGGCTGTTTCGGGGCGGGCTACATCGTCTACCTGACCTTCCTGTCGGCCTGGATGACGGCCCAGCTTGCCGCCACATGGCTGATCTCCCTGGTCTGGGTGCTGCTGGGTCTCTGCATGGCGCTGTCGCCATTCCTGTGGCGCGGCATCTTCGCCCGCTTCGCCTCTGGCCTGCCGCTGGCGCTGATCCTTCTGGGCATCGCCACCGGCAGCGCCCTGCCGGTCTTTCTGCCCAGCACGCCGGGCATGATCCTCTCGGCGCTGGTCTTCGGCCTCTGCGTCTTCATGGCCCCCGGCGCGATCACCAACTTCTCGCGCCAGAACCTGCCGCCCGACAGCTGGGGAGCGGCGATCAGCCTTTTTACCGTGATTTTCGCGGTGTCCCAGACACTTGGCCCGGTGGGCGCAGGGGCGCTGGGGGACATGGCCGGCAGCATCGGCGCGGGGCTTCTGGCGGCCTCGGGCATCCTGTTGGTGGGGGCTGCGGCGGCGGTCCTGCAACGCCCCCTGTCCCAATGAAAAAGGCCGCCCAACGGGGCGGCCCTTTCCGAAACCTGTGCGGCTCGTGTCAGGCCAGCGCGGCCTTTGCCTTTTCCACGATGGCCGAGAACGCCTCGGGCTCGTGCACGGCCAGATCGGCCAGAACCTTGCGGTCCACCTCGATCCCGGCAAGACCCAGGCCGTTGATGAAGCGCGAATAGGTCAGCGCCTCGTCATGGGCGCGGACGGCCGCGTTGATCCGCTGGATCCACAGCGCGCGGAAGTTGCGCTTGCGCTGCTTGCGGTCCCGGGTGGCGTACTGGTTCGCCTTGTCCACCGCCTGCGTGGCGGTGCGGTATGCGTTCGACCGCCGGCCGTAATAGCCCTTGGCAGCCTTGATCACCTTCTTGTGGCGGGCGTGCGTGGTGGTTCCGCCTTTGACTCGCGACATATGGCTGGCTCCTTAACGGTCGTAGGGCATGTAGGATTTGACGATCTTCGCATCGGGCGCACTCAGCGTGGTGGTGCCCCGTGCCGTGCGGATGAACTTCTTCGTCCGCTTGATCATCCCGTGCCGCTTGCCGGCCTGCGCCGCCAGAACCTTTCCGGTGGCCGTGGTCTTGAAGCGCTTCTTGGCGCTCGACTTGGTCTTCATCTTGGGCATTTCCGTCTCCTCAAAGCCGGTTAACGCGCGACTCGGCATGCCACATCGGCCGGCCGCGCACCTGAGAGCGCGCGATATACGCGCCGCATTTCCGTCTGGCAACCCTGAATGTCGCGCCGCCTAGCGGGTGTAATGCGCGATCACCCGGACAAAGGCATGCGGCACTTCCTCGAAGTCGTAGACACCCGGCTGCTGGCTGACGGCCAGTCCGATCAGCACACCCGCGATGATAAGCGTCAACAGCGCCACGCGCGGCGAACGCCGGTCGGCCATCGCCCCGAAAATGGATGGAAGCGCCAGCCCGGCCAGCACGACACCAATTACCACATAAAGATCGTACTTCAGCATCGGGCCGGACCTCCCGGCGGCGGGTTACTCTGGTTCGGCCCTGTATATCAGCCTTTCGTCGCAGGGCGCGACCCTTACGATGTTGGTCGTCCCGGGCTGGTTGAACGGAACGCCCGCGGTCACGACGATCTGATCCTCGATCGTGGCGAAACCCTCGGACGTGGCGGCGCGCACGGCACGCACCACGGCCTGCTTGAACCGGCCCAGTTCGTCCGACATCACGCAATAGGCGCCCCATGTCAGGCAAAGCCGCCGCGCCGTCGCCACACGAGAGGTCATGGCGATGATCGGCGGGCGCGGGCGCTCGCGCGCCACCAGTGCGACGGTCGTGCCGCTGTCGGTGAAACAGCAGATCGCCTTGATGTCGATGGTCTCGGCGATCTCGCGCGCGGCGGACACGATCGCGTCGGCGACACTTTGCTTTTGCGCCCCACGCGATGCTTCGATGACGTCGCGATAGGTCGGGTCGCTTTCCACCTCGCGCGCGACATTGTGCATCGTTTCAACGGCTTCCACCGGGTACTGGCCCGCCGCAGATTCCGCCGACAGCATGACCGCGTCCGCGCCTTCATAGATCGCGGTGGCCACGTCCGACACCTCTGCCCGGGTGGGCATCGGGCTTTCGATCATCGATTCCAGCATCTGCGTGGCCACGATCACGGGCTTGGCAACCGCGCGGCAGCCACGCACCAGCCGCTTCTGAATCGGCGGCACGTTCTGCACGGGCAATTCGACCCCAAGATCGCCGCGGGCCACCATGATGCCGTCCGACACCTTCAGGATGGCATCGAACGCCTTGACCGCGGCGGGCTTCTCGATCTTGGACAGGATGGCCGCACGTCCCGCAGCCAGTTCACGGGCCTCGGTCACGTCCTCGGGGCGCTGCACGAAGGACAGCGCCAGCCAGTCGACGCCAAGCTCGCACACGAACTCCAGGTCGGCCCGGTCCTTGGGGCTGAGCGCCGCCAGAGGAAGAACCACGTCGGGGACGTTCACGCCCTTGCGGTTGGAAATCGTCCCGCCCACGGTGACGGTGCAGTTCGCGAAATCCGCGCCGCAATCCGTCACGTGAAGACGGATCTTTCCGTCGTTCACCAGAAGGCTTGAGCCGGGTTCCAGCGCCGCGAAGATCTCTGGGTGGGGAAGCTGCACGCGCGTCGCGTCGCCCTTGGCGTCGTCGAGGTCCAGCCGGAACGCCTGCCCTTCCGACAGTTCCTCTTCGCCGTTGGCGAAGACACCCACGCGCAGCTTTGGGCCTTGCAGGTCGGCCAGGATGCCGATGGGGCGCCCTGTGTCGGTCTCGACCTTGCGGATGATGTCGTGGCGCACGCGGATTTCGTCGTGGCTTCCGTGGCTCATGTTAAGGCGGAACACGTCGGCGCCTGCCTCGAACAGGGCGCGGATCGTGTCGTAGTCGCTGGAGGACGGCCCAAGGGTCGCGACGATCTTGACGTTTCTCAGGCGTCTCATGGAGAGTCTCCGGATGTTAGCGCATGACATTTCAAGGTTGGCGTCGGTATGGCCGAAAACCCCACGCCTCGCAACTGGCGCTTTCCCCCGGTATTCCGTATGTGGCCTTCTGTGCGCAAAGATGACGGAAACATGAGCTTCGCTGCTTTCGAGATCATCGGGGCCGACCGCCCCGCCCGCTGGCTGGTCACCTGTGATCATGCCACGAACCGCGTGCCCGAACAGGTGAACGGCGGCACGCTTGGCCTGCCCGACGACCAGATGGCCCGGCACATCGCCTATGACATCGGCGCGGCGGGGGTCACACGGCGGCTGGCGGAACGGCTGGACGCACCCGCGATACTGTCGTGTTTTTCCCGCCTCGTGATCGACCCCAACCGCGGAGAGGACGACCCGACGCTGGTGATGCGCCTTTATGACGGCACCATCGTGCCCGGCAACCGCCACGCCGACGCGGCAGAGATCGAACGCCGCAAGGACCTGTGCTATCGCCCCTATCACGACGCGCTGGCCGGGCTGGCCGGGCGCCGCGGCGACACGATCATCATCGCGATCCACTCCTTCACGCCGCGCCTTTACGGCCGCCACCCCAGGCCCTGGCAGGTCGGCATCCTGCACGCGTGGGACAGCCGCCTTGCCGTGCCGCTGATCGAGCGCCTGCGGCAGGAGCCCGACCTTTTCGTCGGCGACAACGAGCCCTATGCCGGCCATCTTCCGGGCGATTCCATCGACCGCCATGCCCTGCACCATGGCCGCCCGAACGCCCTGATCGAGTTGCGCCACGACCTGATCGCGGACGAGGCCGGACAGATCCGCTGGGCCGACCGGCTGGCCCCGATCCTTGAAGAGGTGCTGGCGCGCACCCAGCTTTGACGGACAGGAGGACCGCCATGGACGACCAGACCCGCACCGAGATAGAGGCCGCCGCCTTTCGCCGCCTGCGCCAGCACCTGATGCAGGACCGGCCGGACGTGCAGAACATCGACCTGATGAACCTAGCCGGGTTCTGCCGCAACTGCCTGTCGCGCTGGTACCAGGAGGCGGCGGCGGAACATGGCATGGAGATGTCCAAGGACGAGGCCCGCGAGATCTATTACGGGATGCCCTACGACGACTGGAAGGCCGCCAACCAGGCAGAGGCGACGCCGGATCAGCAAGCCGCCTTCAAGGTCGCCTTCGCCCAGAACGTGGGCGAGGCCAAGGGCTGACGATGCGCCCCGCCGACCGGCTGGCCGGGTTCGTGCGCGATGCGCTGATCGCGGGGCGGTCGCGCGAGGACATCCGCACCGCCCTGTCCAGCGCCGGCTGGTCCGTGGCCGAGGTCGATACGGCGCTGGCGGCATGGGCCGAAGACCGTTTTGACCCTCCGATCCCCCGTCCCCAGCCCTATGTCTCGGCCGCCGAGGCGTTTCTTTACAGCCTGATGTTCGTCGCGCTGGCGATGACGGCGTGGAACCTGACATCGCTGTTCTTCGAACTGATAGAGGCCTGGCTGCCCGATCCGGTGGACGGCCCGTCCGACATCAACGCCGAGCGCGTGCGTTGGGCCATAGCGATCCTCGTGGTGTTCTTTCCGCTGTTCCTGCTTTTGAACGCGCGCGCCACGCGTGCCGCCGCCCGCGACCCGGGCAAAAGGCGATCCTCGGTGCGCAAGTGGTTCGCCTATGTCACGCTATTTCTTGCCGCGCTTGGACTGATCGGCGACCTGGTGGCGGTGATCTATGCTTTCCTGAGCGGCGACCTGACCGCCCGTTTCGCGGCCAAGGCCGCGACGGTCGCGGTGGTGGCCGGTGCCGTGCTTGCCTATTTCCGCGGCGAACTGGCGGACCGGGACGATGCGGGCTGACGCCTCTGCGACCTTGGCGCTGGCGGCACTGGTGGCCTGCGCCGTGGGCCTGGGCCTTTGGGCGGTGGGCGGCCCCGCGCAGGGCCGTGCCGAAAAGCGGGACCAGCAGCGCCACGATGACCTGATGCAGCTGGAACGGCAGATCGCCTGTCTGTCCGACGCGGCGGGGGGTGTTCTGCCCGATACCCTGTCAGAGACGGATGTCTGCCACATCGCCGACCACTATGCCGATCCCTACACGGGCGCGGCCTATGTCTACGAGCGGCTGTCGGACACCGGATATCGCCTGTGCGCCGGGTTCGAAGCCCCCACCACCCTGCGCAGCTGGACGGCCCCCGAGATCAAGTTGGACACCAGTGCAGGCTGTCTCGTGATCCGGCACACGCCGGGCTGACGCGCCTCAGACCGCGGCCTTGCGGCTTTCGTCGATATAGATCTCGCGCAGTCGGCGGGCCACCGGGCCGGGCGCGCCGCTGCCAACGGGCGCGCCATCGACGGACACCACCGGCATCACGAACGTGGTGGCAGAGGTCACGAATGCCTCGTCTGCGGCCTTGGCCTCGTCGATGGTAAAGGCGCGCTCTTCGACTTCCATTTGCGCTTCGCGGGCAAACCGAAGCACGGCGTTGCGCGTGATCCCGTGCAGGATCTCGGTGCCCAGGTGCCGCGTGACGATCTTGCCGCCCTTTACGATATAGGCGTTGTTCGAGGTGCCCTCGGTCACGTGCCCGTCCTCGACCAGCCAGGCATCGTCGGCGCCCGCGGCCTTGGCCATCATCTTGCCCATCGACGGGTACAGAAGCTGCACGGTCTTGATGTCGCGCCGGCCCCAGCGCTGGTCGGGGATGGAAATCACCGCCAGCCCCTTTTCGGCAACCGGGCTGTTCGCCAACTGCTTGTGCTGCGTGAACAGGACCAGCGACGGGGTCACGCCCTCGGGGTAGGTGAAATCGCGGTCCGCCGCGCCACGCGTCACCTGAAGATAGACAAGCCCCTCTGTCACCTCGTTCTGCGCGACCAGCTGGCGGTGGATCTCCAGCAATTCGTCCCGCGTGACCGGCGCCGCCATCTCCAGTTCGTCGAGCGAGCGCTGCAACCGCGTGGCATGGCCGTCGAAGTCGATCAGCTTGCCGTCCAGCACGCTCGTCACCTCGTAGACGCCATCGGCGAACAGGAAACCGCGATCAAAGACGGAAATCTTCGCCTCTTCCTCGGGCAGGTACTCTCCGTTGACATAGACGGTGCGGCTCATGCTGGGTCTCCTTCGCTCACCCGCGCCATGTGTCCGGCTTGCGCGCCTGCGTCAAGCCACCCGGGGACCATTCCTACCCCCAAAGCGCCGCGTCGGGCGGATGCACGCCGTCGGCGTCATAGATCAGCGGGGCCGCGCGGTCCTCTGCCAGCAACAGCGGGCCGTCCAGATCCACGATCTCGACCCCCTGCGCGACCAGCACCGCGGGCGCCATCGCCAGGGAACTGCCCACCATGCAGCCCACCATGATCCGGTAGCCCGCCGCCTCTGCCGCTGTCTTCAGCGCCAGCGCCTCGGTCAGGCCGCCGGTCTTGTCCAGCTTGATGTTCACCATGTCGTACTTGCCCGCCAGCGCGGGCAGGCTGGCCCGGTCATGGCAGGCCTCGTCGGCGCAGACGGGCAGCGGGCGGGCGATTTCCCCAAGCATGTCGTCGGCGCCCGCGGGCAGGGGCTGTTCCACCATCTCGACGCCCAGCCGCAGCAGATGCGGCGCCAGATCGGCATAGACCTCTGCCGTCCAGCCCTCGTTGGCGTCCACGATGATCCGCGCGGCGGGCGCGCCCTGGCGCACCGCTTCCAGCCGGGGCATGTCCTCGGGCGTGCCCAGCTTGATCTTCAGAAGCGGGCGATGCGCATGGCGCGCCGCCGCCGCGCGCATGTTCTCGGGCGTGTCCAGCGACAGGGTATAGGCCGTCACCACCGGCCCCGGCGCAGCCAGACCCGCCAGATCCCACACCCGGCGCCCGGCGCGCTTGGCCTCCAGGTCCCACAGGGCACAGTCGACGGCGTTCCGCGCCGCACCCGCAGGCAGCATCCCCTGCAAGGCGGCACGCGATACGTCGGCTGGCAGCGCCTTGACCTGCGCCGCGACGCTGTCCAGCGTTTCGCCGTAGCGGGAATATGGCACGCATTCGCCCCGGCCCGTCACCCCGCCGCGCGTCACCGAAACCGTCAGCACCTTCGCCTCGGTCCGCGACCCGCGCGAGATGGTAAAGGCCTCGGCCAGCCGGAACGTCCCGGCCCGCAGGTCAATCGTCATGCCCGCCCCCTGCTTCCTTCTTGCCCGAACACGCCGCCACGCAGCGGCGTTCCCCGTGCTACAGCGCCGCCAGCGCTTGCGCCAGCCGGTCCGCGCCCTGCCGGAACGGATCCACCGTGGGCAGGCCCATGCGCTTTTCCGTCTGCTCCAGGTAATCCAGCGCCTGATCCTCGGACAGGGCCTTGGTGTTGACGGAAATCCCCACCACCTGCGCCTTCGGGTTGGCGATCCGCGCCAGCGGCAGCGCCATGTCGCGAAGCGCCTCCAGCGTCGGCAGCTCGTATCCCGGCAGCCCGCGCATGTGGGCGCGCGTCGGCTCGTGGCTGAGGATAAGCGCATCGGGCTGGCCGCCGTGGATCAGCGCCATGGTCACGCCGGAATAGGACACGTGGAACAGGCTGCCCTGCCCCTCGATCAGGTCCCAGTGATCGGCGTCGTTGTCGGGTGTCAGCCATTCGACCGCACCGGCCATGAAATCGGCCACCACGGCGTCCAGCGGAACGCCCTCGCCGGTGATCAGGATGCCCGTCTGTCCCGTGGCGCGAAAGCTGGCCTTCATCCCCAGGGCCTGCATCGAGCGGTCCATCGCCAAAGCAGTGTACATCTTGCCGACGGAACAATCCGTGCCCACGGCCAGACAGCGCTTGCCGCTGCGCGGCACGCCGTTGGCGATCGGATAGTCCACCTCGGGCACACGAACGTCATGCAGCGCGCGCCCCGTGGCCTCGGCCACCGCGGCAAGGTCGGCCTCGTCCCGCAACAGGTTGTGCAGGCCCGACGCCAGGTCAAAGCCTTCCTCTAGCGCCGTGACCAGCACCTTTTTCCAGGCCTGGCTGATGACGCCGCCACGGTTCGCAACCCCGATCACCAGCGTCTTCGCCCCGGCGGCCCGTGCCTGGTCAAGGTCCATGTCGGGAAGGTCAAGGTCGGCCTTGCAGCCGTCCATGCGGTACTGGCCAACCGCGAACTCGGGCCGCCAGTCGCGAATGCCTTGCGCCACCTTTGCCGATAGCGGGTCGGGCGCATCGCCCAGAAACAGAAGATAGGGTGTCTCGATCATCGTGCGCTCCGTCGTGATTGTCGCAGGATTCCACGTTTGCTGGCGATGTGTCTTGCGAAGTCGGCCGCAACCGCACCTGCCTGTCGCAGATTTTCCCGCATATTGGACGATCAGCACAAGAATCGTGCGTCCAGATCAGACTCAGCGCAGACGCAGTACCAGCAAGAGGTTCAGCGCGGCAGTTCCCGCCACCGCTGCCCAGATCCCCAAAGGCGGCGCTTCGATGAACCGCATCAGCGTGCCATGGCGGTCGAACGCCATCTCGGGTTCCGGCGGCGGCACCGGGCGCATGGTTTCCAGAGACCGGACGGTGCTTTCAACAAGCGCCGTCAGATCGAGGACCGGGCTATGCACCATTTCGATGGGCGTTGCCGCATAGCCCGCCACGAGCGCCGCCAGTGTCCAGAGAGGCACCAGCATCCCGCGCGGCCGCCCGAGGCGGATCATCGCACCCAGCGTCGCGACCCAGAGTGCGCGCAAGAGAAACACGCCCCCCACCAGCACAAGAACCGGGCGAAACATCTCGAACACAGGCAACATGGGCGCACACTCTCCAACGGGACGGAACACCAACGCCCTAACCGGGCAAACAGGCAATTCCGTGGCGCGGGCGCTTGGGGGTTGCGGCCCCCTGCGCAGTAATCTAGCAGTCCGGCAACCCGATCACGCAATTTCCTTTCGCGAGGCCGCCTGATGTCCTTCATCACCCAACCCGCCCCCGTCGCCCGCCCGAACCGCTGCCAGCTGTTCGGTCCCGGCTCTCGCCCGGCGCTGTTTCCGAAGATGGCCGCCAGCGCCGCCGACGTCATCAACCTCGATCTCGAGGATTCCGTCGCCCCCGACGACAAGGCCGAGGCGCGCAAGAACGTCATCCAGGCAATCGGCGACGTGGACTGGGGCAACACGTACCTCAGCGTCCGGATCAACGGGCTCGATTCGCCGTGGTGGTATCGCGATGTGGTCGACCTGCTGGAACAGGCGGGCCCGCGGCTGAACCAGATCATGATCCCCAAGGTGGGGCGCGCCGCCGATGTGTATGCCGTCGACGCGCTGGTCAGCTCTATCGAGGCCGCGACGGGCCGCGCCACGCCGATCAGCTTCGAGGTCATCATCGAATCCGCCGCGGGCATCAGCCATGTCGAGGAGATCGCCGCCGCGAGCCCCCGGCTTCAGGCGATGAGCCTTGGCGCCGCCGATTTCGCCGCCTCCATGGGGATGCAGACCACCGGCATCGGCGGCACACAGGAAAACTACTACATGCACCGCGAGGGCCAGAAATACTGGTCGGACCCGTGGCACTGGGCCCATGCCGCCATCGTCGCCGCCTGCCGCACCCATGGCGTCCTGCCCGTGGATGGCCCTTTCGGCGACTTCTCGGACCCCGAGGGCTTTCGCGCGCAGGCGCTGCGCTCTGCCACGCTGGGCATGGTCGGCAAATGGGCGATCCATCCCAGCCAGGTGGCGCTTGCCAACGAGGTCTTCACCCCCTCGGACGCCGCCGTCGCCGAAGCGCGAGAGATCCTTGACGCCATGGAAAAGGCGAAGGCCGAAGGCGCCGGCGCCACCGTCTACAAGGGCCGGCTGGTCGATATCGCCTCGATCAAGCAGGCCGACGTGATCGTGAAACAGGCCGAGATGATCGCGCGCACCTGAAAGGGATCAGGCGCCGGCGGGAAACCTCTGCGTTGCATTGCGCGCACCCTGCGGCCATATACGGCGCGGGCAACAGGGGACCGGCATGGCGGGCACGACGAACTATCTCGATTTCGAGAAGCCGCTGGCAGAGATCGAAGGCAAGGCCGAGGAATTGCGCGCACTGGCGCGCATGAACGAGGAAATGGGCGTCGAAAAGGAGGCCGCGGCGCTTGACGCCAAGGCGGCCCAGATTCTGCGTGACCTTTACCGCAACCTCAGCCCCTGGCGGAAATGCCAGGTGGCGCGCCACCCCGACAGGCCGCATTGCCGGGACTACATCAACGCGCTGTTCACCGACTACACGCCACTGGCCGGCGACCGGAACTTCGCCGACGACCATGCCGTTATGGGGGGTCTGGCACGCCTGAACGACCGTCCCGTCATGGTGATCGGCCACGAAAAGGGCCACGACACCAAAACCCGGATCGAACGCAATTTCGGCATGGCCCGGCCCGAAGGCTACCGCAAGGCGATCCGGCTGATGGATCTTGCCGACCGCTTCGGCCTGCCTGTCATCACGCTCGTGGACACGCCCGGCGCCTATCCGGGCAAGGGCGCCGAGGAACGCGGCCAGTCCGAGGCCATTGCGCGATCCACCCAGAAGTGCCTTCAGATCGGGGTGCCGCTGGTGTCGGTCGTCATCGGCGAGGGCGGATCGGGCGGCGCGGTGGCCTTTGCCACGGCAAACCGCGTCGCGATGCTGGAACACTCGATCTATTCTGTGATCTCGCCAGAGGGCTGTGCCTCGATCCTCTGGAAGGATGCCGAAAAGATGCGCGAGGCCGCCGAGGCGCTGCGCCTGACCGCGCAGGACCTGCGCAACCTTGGCGTCATCGACCGGATCATCGCCGAACCGCTGGGCGGCGCCCAGCGCGACCGCGCAGCGGCCATCGCATCGGTTGGCAAGGACATCGCGTCCATGCTGGCGGAAATGGACGGGCTGTCGCGGTCCAAGCTCATCAAGGACCGCCGCACCAAGTTCCTCGACATGGGCAAGAAGGGGCTGGCGGCCTGACCCGTCGCCGGGCCGCCCCGCCCCGTCACGCCATGTGGGGAAAGTAGTCCTCGCAGGTGCCCTCGCGGTAGACATCCGCCGTGCAGCAGTGCAGCCCGCCTCCGAACGCATAGGCGTCGCGCAATTCGACCTCGACGACCTCCATGCCCAGCTTGTCCATCTGCTCGGCCTGGTAGACCTCGGATTTCTCGACGCACACCGTCTTGGGGTCCAGCACCAGCACGTTCATCGACAGCCAGACGGACGAATAGCACAGCGGCGGCGGCGCGTTATGCGCCGGCTGCGCGGCATCCACGATCTCCCATCCGTTGGACTCGAACATGGCCCGCTGGTCGTCGGGCAGACGGCGGCGCGGATTGTTCAGGATCAGCCCGGGACGCAGCGGCGTGAACGTCGCGTCGATGTGGATCGGGTAGGGATCGCCCGGAAAGTTCACCGCATGGACCCGGTGCTGCGGGAAATGGCGGCGCAGCCACTCGATGCCCTTCAGGTTGGTCGTGAACCCGTGCTGCACCACAAGGTCACGGCCGAACCGCAGGACGTCCGCCGCGTCGAACAGCGGTTCCTCCTCGGTTGTGACAAAGAACTTCTCGGCGGTCCATTGCAGGCGCTTGTCGATGCCGATCTTCTCGGACAGGTAGTCGGGCCGGTAATCCGCATCGGTCAGGCGCGGCTTCGGCGCGGTCTCGTGCCGGAAATTCGGGTCCTCGTCGAAATAACGCTGCATCAGCGGCCGGTAGTTCAGGTACTCGAACCAGCGGCAGCGATAGGACATCGTCGCCTCAAGGATCTCGGAACCGACCGTCAGCAGCACGTCGCGCGGCGGCATGCAGCCGAACTGGCTTTCGGTGTGGAAATCCGGCGTGGTCACGGGCAGCGAATGGTCGAGGGGCGTGGGCCGGTCGACGCGGATGCCGCGCGATTCAAGCTGGGAAGCGAAGGTATCGAGCAACTCGTTGGCGCGGTCGATCGTTTCCTGCGGGCGGCGGCCCCACTGGCCGCGCATGTCGCTGTCCTCTGGCACCTTGGCGTCCAGCGCGGGTTCTTCCGGCGGGATGTGGCAATCGTCGGCCCGCCCGACGATCACGTGCTTCAAGGGATCCCATTCGTTCCAGCTGTTGACGACCGTCTTGTTCATGTCTTCCCCGGGGTATCTGAACGCGTTGCGCGCGACGGCCCGCTATAGGCCGATCCCCCGCCGGTCGCCATACGGATTGCGACGCCCGATGACGCGACCACGCCAAGCCGGCGGGCCATCGCCCGAAACGGCCTAGCCTTCGGCCGCCTTGGCGGGCTTGAACGGCGCCATGCCCGCGCGCGCCAGCGCGTCGGCGCGCTCGTTCTCCTCGTGCCCGGCGTGGCCCTTGATCCATTCCCAGCGCACGTCATGGCGCGCCTGCGCCTCGTCCAGCCGCTGCCACAGGTCCACGTTCTTCACGGGCTTTCTGGTGGACGTCTTCCAGCCGTTGCGCTTCCAGCCGTGGATCCACTGGGTGACGCCGTTCTTCACATAGGCGCTATCGGTGACGACAGTGATCTGCGACGCCCGCGTCAGCGATTCCAGCGCCGTGATCGCCCCCAGAAGCTCCATGCGGTTGTTGGTCGTGTCCGCCTCGCCGCCGCTCAATTCGCGCTCGCGCAGCACGGTGTCGCCATCCCGCGCGATCAGAAGCGCCCCCCAGCCGCCCGGCCCGGGGTTCCCCGAACAGGCGCCATCGGTATAGGCGAAAAGGTCAGGCATGGGCCTGCACCATGATCCAGGGGGCCACCGCGCCATCCAGTCCCGCGTCTGCCCCGACGAACTCTGACGTGACGCCAAAGCCTGCGTCCTCCATCAGCCCCACCAGCTCGTCGCGGGTGTAGTAGGCATAAAACCGCCCCAGCCGGTCGCGCCGCTCGCCCTCGCCGGTCTTCAGTCCCACCATGATCCGCCCGCCAGGTCGCAGCGCGCTGTGCAGGCGGCGCAGGTGCCCCGGCATGTCGGCTTTCGGCGCGTGCAAAAGGCTGAAACTGGCCCAGACCCCGTCATAAGACGCCTCGGCATCGACATCGTCAAAGCCCGCGACGCGCGCGGCCAGCCCATGGCGCGCCCGCGCCTCGGCCACCATCTCGGCAGAGGCGTCCATCGCATCCACCTCGAACCCGCGCCCGGCCATCACCGCCGCGTCATGCCCCGGCCCGCACCCAAGGTCGAGGATCCGTCCGCCGGGCGTCACCAGCCCAAGGAACACGTCAAGTTCCGGCGACCGTTCGCCGGTCAGGTCGGCATAGCGCCCCGCCTCGGTGGCATAGACCGCCATGGTTTCGTCATCCCCGCTCATGTCCATACTCCCACCGAAAGGCAGGCCACGACAACCGTGGTCAGCCCGATGCGCAGCGCCATCCACCACGGCGGCGCCAGCCCCTGCCGCCAGAACGTCCAGTCCAGCGCCAGAAGACCAAGGAACCCCGCGATCAGGTAGATGCCCGCGCTGACCGGCCCGCCGCCCACGAAGAAGAACGCCCAAAGCGCGGGGATCACCGACAGGGCATAGCCCGTGGCGGCCGCCGCCCCCGTCGCCCGCGTGGCAAAGCCCCACAGCACGCCCGACATGAACGCCAGGATGATCGTGCCGTATTGCAGCTGCACGAAAGGCCCGACGAAGCGCGCGCCGAGGATGCGCAGGCCCGCCTCGGCCAGCCCGTCCGACAGAAGCGTCGCCGCGCCCCACAGAAACGGGATCAGCCCGGCAAGGCCAAGGACAAGCGCGGCGCGCGGGATCGGGGTCTTGAACATGCGTCCTGTCCTGGCGTGCCGGGTGTCAGGCCGGTTCGCGCAGAACGCGCGGCACCTTGAACTCGACGTTCTCGACCGCGGTCTCGACACGTTCGACGCTCACGTCATACCGGGCGCGAAAGGCGTCGATCACCTCGTCCACCAACACCTCTGGTGCGCTGGCCCCCGCGGTCACGCCGACCGAGGTTATGCCCTCCAGCGCGCGCCAGTCGATATCGGTGGCGCGCTGCACCAGTTGGGCATAGCGGCACCCGGCCTTTTCACCCACCTCGACCAGCCGCTTCGAATTCGACGAATTCGGTGCGCCCACGACAAGCATGGCATCGGCCTTGGGCGCCATCGCCTTGACGGCCTCCTGCCGGTTGGTGGTGGCGTAGCAGATGTCTTCCTTGTGCGGCCCCACGATCGCGGGAAACCGCGCCTGCAACGCGGCCACGATATCGGCGGTATCGTCCACGGACAGGGTCGTCTGCGTGATGAAGGCCAGCCGCGCAGGATCGCGCGGGGTCAGCGTTGCGACGTCCGCGACCGTTTCCACCAGCAGCACCTCGCCCTCGGGCAGCTGGCCCATGGTGCCCACCGTCTCGGGGTGGCCCTCATGGCCGATCATGACCATCTGCAATCCGTTCTGGTGGTGCCGCTCGGCCTCTATGTGGACCTTGCTGACCAGCGGGCAGGTGGCATCGACGAACAGCATCTCGCGGCGCGCGGCCTCTGCCGGGACAGCCTTGGGCACGCCATGGGCGGAAAAGATCACCGGGCGGTCACCCGGGCAATCGTCCAGTTCCTCGACGAAGACGGCCCCCTTGGCGCGAAGCCCGTCCACCACGAAGCGGTTGTGCACGATCTCGTGGCGCACGTAGACAGGCGGCCCCCATTTCTCCAACGCCATCTCGACGATCTTGATGGCCCGGTCGACACCGGCGCAGAAGCCGCGCGGCGCGGCAAGATAAAGGGTCAGCGGCGGTTTCGACATGGGCGCTCCTTCCACTGCCAGAGGTAAGACGCCACGCACGGCACGTCCAGCCCGGATCGCCCTTGACCTTCCACCGGCGGAAGCCCCCAAGCTCCCTCTGAACCGCCCGGAACCGAAAGAACCGCATGACCCCGATCGCCCTTGCCGCCGCGCTGCTTCTGGCCAGCACACCCGCCGCCCATGCCGCCGGCTTTCTGCCCTGGACCGATGCCAATGCCGTTGCGCAAGGCAAGTCGCTTTACGGGGATTTCTGCGCCTCCTGTCACGGCGCGAACCTGGAGGGTGAGGCGGACTGGCGCACGCCCAAGCCCTCGGGCCGGATGCCCGCGCCGCCCCATGACGAAACCGGGCACACATGGCACCACCCCGACGCCCAGCTTTTTGCGCTTACGAAACACGGGGTCGCCGCCATCGTCGGTCGTGGCTACGAAAGTGACATGATGGGCTTTGGCGACCTTCTCAGCGACGAAGAGATCCTTGCCGTTCTGGCCTACATCAAGAGCACTTGGCCCGACCGCGTGGTGGACACCCACCAAAGGATCAACGCCGCGCAAGAGGGGAACTGACGCGCCCCGTGGGGCGCGCCAGAGCTATTCGGCGGACTCGGGCTCTGCGTCGTCGCGGTACTCCCGCGGTTCACGCGGTTCGCGCGGGGGCCTGCCTATCACTTCCTTAAGCTCGTCGAGCTCTATGAAGTTGTCCGCCTGCCGACGCAGTTCATCCGCGATCATCGGCGGCGACGACCGGATGGTCGAAACCACCGACACCCGAACACCCTGCCTCTGAAGCGATTCCACCAGCGGCTTGAAATCGCCGTCGCCGGAAAACAGCACGATATGATCCACCCGTGGGGCAAGCTCCATGGCATCGACGGCAAGCTCGATGTCCATGTTGCCCTTGACCTTCCGGCGGCCCTGGCTGTCGGTGTACTCCTTGGCCGGCTTCGTCACCATGGAAAAGCCGTTGTAGTGCAGCCAGTCCACCAATGGGCGAATCGGGGAATACTCCTCGTTCTCCAGTAGCGCCGTGTAGTAGAATGCCCGCAACAGCTTGCCGCGGCGCATGAATTCCTGTCGCAGAAGTTTGTAGTCGATATCGAAGCCAAGCGCTCTTGCGGCCGCATAAAGATTCGAACCATCAATGAACAGCGCCAGCCGTTCGTCCCGGTAAAACATTCTATTCCTTCCCGAATACTCGCTTCGCCAAAAACTGAAATCCTGCATTCAGCCTACAGAATAAGCGAAACCGGCGTGTTAAATAAGCGAAACCTGTTCATGTGCAAGCTATGATCTATCTTAAATCCGATACAAACGGCGACAAGGCGCTGATCGCGCTGGGGGCCAACATGGCGTCGCCCGAAGGCGGCCCCGCCGCCACCCTGCGCGCCGCGCTGGCGTGGCTGGGGCGCGATGGCCTGCGGCTGTCCGCGGTCAGCCGCTTCTACACCTCGCCCGCCTTTCCCGCCGGGTCGGGCCCGGACTTCGTGAACGCCGCCGCCGTCATCGATGGCGTGCATGATGCCGAAAGCCTGCTGCACAGGCTCCACGCGGCAGAGACCACCCTTGGTCGCAAGCGGATGCAGCGTTGGGGACCCCGCAGCATCGATCTCGACCTTATCGCGCTGGGAAGCGGCATCGCGCCCGATCTTGCCGGGTTCACCCTCTGGCACAGCCTGCCATTGGACGAGCAGACCCGGCGGGCCCCCGGCCACCTGGTGCTGCCTCACCCGCGCATGCAAGACCGTGCGTTCGTCCTGGTGCCTCTGGCAGAGATCGCGGCCAACTGGGTCCACCCGGTCCTTGGCAAAAGCGTGGCAGAGATGGCCGCCGCCCTGCCGCTGGCGCAACGCGAAGAACTGAAGCCCTTTCCCGCCTGAGCGCCAGCCCTTTCAGGCTTGTCAAGCCGTTTTCAAAGGCGTAGATACCTGTTTCCACCCTTCCCAACCAAGGATTGGATCAGACATGGCCCGCGTGACGGTCGAAGATTGCGTTGACAAGGTCCCCAACCGGTTCGAGCTCGTTCTGCTCGCCGCGCATCGCGCCCGAGAGCTGTCTTCGGGCTCGCCGCTGACGATCGACCGTGACAACGACAAGAACCCCGTTGTGTCGCTGCGCGAGATCGCAGAGGAGTCCCAGTCGGCCGACGATCTGCGCGAGCGGATGATCGAAAGCCACCAGACCCAGATCGAGGTGGACGAACCCGAGGAAGACGCCATGGCGCTTCTCATGGGTGGCGGCAGCGTGGAACATGATCGCCCCACCGACGACGACATGTCGGAGGAAAAGCTCCTGCGCGCACTGATGGAAGCGCAAGAGCGGCAGTAAGGGCCGGGGCGCCCGCTGGGTATCGGACAGGATGATCGACGCAGACGACCTTGTCCAACTTGTCCGCAACTACAATCCCCGCACAAACGAGGACCTGATACGGCGCGCCTATGACTATGGGCGCGCCATGCACAAGGGGCAGTTCAGGCACTCGGGCGAAGAGTATTTCACACATCCCGTCGCCGTCGCCGCGATCCTGACGGAAATGCGGCTGGACGATTCAACCATCGTCACGGCGCTGCTGCACGACACCATAGAGGACACGAAGTCCACCTATAAGGAGGTCGCCAGCAGTTTCGGCACCGAGGTGGCAGAGCTTGTCGATGGCGTCACCAAGCTGACCAACCTGCAACTCTCGTCGTCCGAAACAAAGCAGGCGGAAAACTTCCGCAAGCTGTTCATGGCGATGTCCAAGGATCTGCGCGTTATCCTCGTCAAGCTGGCCGACAGGCTGCACAACATGCGCACCATACGCTCGCTGCCGCACGAAAAGCAGGTGCGCAAGGCACGCGAAACGATGGACATCTTCGCACCCCTCGCAGGCCGGATGGGTATGCAGTGGATGCGCGAAGAGCTTGAAGACCTTGCCTTCCGCGTCCTCAACCCCGAGGGCCGCAACTCGATCATCCGCCGCTTCATCACGCTGCAACGCGAAACCGGCGACGTGGTCAACCGCATCACGTCGGATATCCGGCTGGAACTGGACAAGACCGGCATCGACGCCGACGTGTTCGGACGCGCCAAGAAGCCCTATGCGATCTGGCGCAAGATGGAGGAAAAGGAACAGGGCTTTTCCCGCCTGTCCGACATCTACGGCTTCCGCATCATCACCCGGTCCGAATCCGACTGCTACCGGGCCCTGGGCGCGATCCACCAGCGCTGGCGCGCCGTGCCCGGCCGCTTCAAGGATTACATCAGCCAGCCGAAATCCAACGGCTACCGCTCGATCCACACCACGGTGTCGGGCCGCGACGGCAAGCGGGTCGAGGTCCAGATCCGCACCCGCGAGATGCACGAAGTGGCAGAGGCCGGCGTCGCCGCGCATTGGGCCTACCGCGATGGCGTCCGGGCCGAGAACCGCTTTGCCGTCGATCCGGCAAAGTGGATCGCCAGCCTGACGGAACGCTTCGAGACCGCCGACGACCACGACGAGTTCCTCGAACACGTCAAGCTAGAGATGTATTCCGACCAGGTGTTCTGCTTCACGCCCAAGGGCGACGTGGTGAAGCTGCCGCGCGGGGCCACCCCGCTCGACTATGCCTATGGTATCCACACCCGGATCGGGGACAGCTGTGTCGGCGCCAAGGTCGACGGCATCCGCGTGCCGCTCTGGACCCGGCTCAAGAACGGCCAGTCGGTCGAGATCATCACCGCCGAGGGCCAGCGCCCCCAGCCCACCTGGCTCGATATCGTGGTGACGGGCCGCGCCAAGGCCGCGATCCGCCGCAGCCTGAGAGAGGAAGACCGCGAACGCTTCGTCAAGCTGGGCGGTGAACTGGCGCGCGTGGCCTTCGAACACGTGGGAAAGAAGGCGACCGAGAAGGCGCTAAAGACCGCGGCCAAGCAGATGGGCCTGCCCAATCATGCAGAGCTTCTGGCGCGGCTGGGCTCTGCCGAGCTGTCGGCCCGCGCCGTGGTAGAGACGCTCTACCCCGAACTCGCCGCAGGCAAGAGCGAAGAGATAGAGGCCAGCCGCGCCGTCATCGGCCTGTCCACCGACCAGACCTACCAGCGCGCCGGGTGCTGCCAGCCGGTGCCGGGCGAACGCATCGTCGGCATCACCTACCGCGGCCGTGGCGTGGTGGTGCACGCCATCGACTGCCCCGTTCTGATCGAGGTCGAAGATCAGCCCGACCGCTGGGTCGATCTGCAATGGCATTCCGGCCAGCATCCCGCGGCGCATACCGTTTCGCTGGACATGACGATTGCCAATGACGCCGGCGTCCTGGGTCGAATCTGCACCCTGATCGGAGAGCAGAAGGCCAATATCTCGGACCTGCATTTCCTTGACCGGAAACCGGACTATTACCGCCTTATTGTCGACGTCGATCTCAGGGATGTCGAACACCTGCATACAGTCATGCTCGCACTCGAAGCGGAAAGCGACGTCGCCGCCCTGGCCCGTCACCGCGACCCGGGGCGCAAACCGATGGGGGGCTGAAGCGCGCGCGTCATGGTGTTCAAGCGCCGGAACAAGAGATCTGTCTGGCAGAAGCTTGCCGGCGTGTTCTATCCCCGGGGGGGATGGGGCCGCGCCGCCAGTTACGTCATGCACCGTCTGCGCCGCCTGCCCGATCCGCCGCACAAGATCGCCCGCGGCATCGCCGCCGGTGTCTTCGCCAGCTTTACCCCGTTCTACGGCTTTCACTTCATCACCGCCGCGCTGGTCGGCTACGTGATGCAGGGCAACCTGCTGGCGGCGCTTCTGGCCACCTTCGTCGGCAACCCCTTTACCTTCCCCATCATCGCCACGGTCAGCCTTGAAATGGGCAACTGGATCCTCGGCCGGGAACTGGGCATTCCCCTGCCCGAGATCGTGCATTCCTTTTCCCGCGCCTCGGTCGAACTCTGGCACAACTTCACCGCCATGTTCACCGACGACGTGGCGCATTGGGACCGGCTGGGCGTCTTCTTCGACCGCGTGTTCCTGCCCTACCTCGTGGGCGGCATTCTTCCGGGAATCGTCACCGCGACGGTCGCCTATTGGCTGGCGTTGCCAGCCGTGTCGGCCTACCAGAAGCGGCGGCGGAAAAAGGCAGCGGGCCGCACGATGAAGCAGCGCAAGCAGCCCGCGCCAACCGGCGGCGGGCCCAAACCCGCAGACTGACGCCGCGCGGGGCACGACAGGAAAGGACAAGTCAGATGCAAGGCACAACCGGCCAGACCCGCCTGCGGCTTGGCGTGAACATCGACCACGTGGCGACTGTGCGCAACGCGCGCGGAAGCGCCTATCCCGATCCGGTGCGCGCCGCACAACTGGCCGAAGAGGCCGGTGCCGATGGCATCACGGCCCACCTGCGCGAGGATCGCCGCCACATCTCGGACAGCGATATCGAACGGCTGATGGACACGCTGACCCTGCCGCTCAACTTCGAGATGGCCGCCACCCCGGAAATGCAGGCCATCGCGCTGCGCCACCGCCCGCACGCCGTCTGCATCGTGCCCGAGCGGCGCGAGGAACGCACCACCGAAGGCGGGCTCGAGGTCGCGCGCGAGGAAAACCGGCTGGCCCATTTCATCGCGCCGCTGCGCGATGCAGGCTGCCGGGTATCGATCTTCATCGCCGCCGACCGCCGCCAGATAGAGGCCGCCCACCGGATCGGCGCACCGGTGATCGAACTGCACACCGGCGCCTATTGCGACGCCCATGCCGAGGGGCGGATGGATGAACGCGACGCCGAACTGGACCGCCTGCGCGATATGGCCGCATTCGCCCACGACCTGGGGCTGGAGGTGCACGCGGGCCACGGCCTGACCTTTGACACGGTCGGGCCCGTCGCTGCCTTCCCGCAGGTGATGGAACTCAACATCGGGCATTTCCTGGTGGGCGAGGCGATCTTTCAGGGCCTCGGCCCCGCCATCGCCGAGATGCGCCGCCTGATGGACGCGGCACGCGCATGACCGCGCGGGTGCAAGGCTTTTGGAAAAGCCTTGCCAAGGCTCTTGCAAGAGCCTTGCCCGCGCTCGTGGCCGCCGCGCTTGCCCTGCCTGCCGCCGCGCAGGAGGTGACGGAGTGCGACTGGCGCGCCGACCCCGACGCGATACCAGAGCCGTGGGAGGCGCACAGCCGCAGCTTTGCCAACGGCAATGTCCGCCTTGGGCTTCTCGATACCATCGAACCCGCTGCCGGCGCCTATCACCTGCTGGTCCTGTCCCCGCCCTTCGATTCGCTGGGCGCGCGCCAGTGCCGGATCGTCGGCTTCGACGGCACCACGGGTTTCGCCGCGCTCGATTTCGCCGCGCTTTCCGCCGCCTACGACCCCGCCACGGGCCTGACCCTTCGCCTGCCCGGCCGGCTCTGGCTGCCGGAACAGGATTTCACCAATCCGCTGATCCTGATCGTCACCGTCAACCAGGCGACCGGCGCGGTCACTGCCCGCACCGAACTGGGGGGCGAATGATCCTCGGCATCGGCACCGACCTTGCGAACATCGACCGCATCGCCGGCACGCTCGACCGGTTCGGCGACCGCTTTCGCAACCGCGTCTTCACCGAGGCCGAGCAACGAACCGCCGAGGCGCGCGCCGACACCGCCGGCACCTATGCCCGCCGCTGGGCCGCGAAAGAGGCCTGTGCCAAGGCGCTGGGCACCGGCCTTCGCATGGGTGTCGCCTGGCGCGACATGGCGGTGACCAACCTGGAAAAGGGCCAGCCCCGCCTGACGCTGACCGGCTGGGCCGCAGAACGGCTGTCCGACCTGACGCCGCCCGGCCACGACCCCGTGGTGCATGTCTCGCTGACCGACGACGCCCCCTGGGCGCAGGCCACCGTCATCATCGAGGCCCGCCCCCGCGCCGCGCCGCCGGGTTGACAGCCCCCGCCCCGGCCCGCATGTAGCGCGCAACCACGGCAGAGGTTTGGGCAGGGCATGGCTTCGGATACCGACAAGAAGGACGGCATCGGCGAAACGATCAAGACGATCGTCTACGCGCTGCTGATCGCGGGCGTGTTCCGCACCCTGTTCTTTCAACCCTTCTGGATCCCCTCGGGGTCCATGAAGGACACGCTGCTGATCGGCGACTTCCTCTTCGTCAACAAGATGGCCTACGGTTATTCGCAGTATTCCTGCCCGTTCTCGATGTGCCCCATCTCGGGCCGCATCCTTGGCAATGAACCCGAGCGCGGCGACGTGGTGGTGTTTCGCCACCCGGTGAACGGATCGGATTTCATCAAGCGCGTGATCGGAATGCCGGGCGACACCATCCAGATGCAGAACGGCGTTGTGCTCATCAACGGCACCCCTGCCCCGCAGGACCCCGCCGGCGTGTTCGAGGAGACCTACGAACAGCAGGGCCCGGTCGGCTCGCTGCCCCGGTGCAGCAACGAGGGCGTCGGCCTTGGCGCCGCCTGCCTCAAGACCCGCTACACCGAGACCCTGCCCGGCGGCGTGACGCACGATATCCTCGACATCCGCCCGTCGCGCATGGACGACACACGCACCTACACCGTGCCCGCGGGCCATTTCTTCTTTCTCGGCGACAACCGCGACAACTCCACCGACAGCCGTTTCGACCGGTCGGTCGGCGGCATCGGCATGGTGCCCTTTGAAAACCTCATCGGCCGCGCCGACCGCATCATGTTCTCGTCCGCCGGGCGGTCCATGTTCTTTGTCTGGACATGGCGCGGCGACCGGTTCTTCAAGAGGATCGATTGAAGCTTTCGGCAGAGCTGAAGGCCTTCGAGGCACGTCTGGGCCACCGCTTCGACACGCCCGCCCTGCTCATCCGTGCGCTGACGCACCCGTCGCTGTCATCGCCGGGGCGGCCCTCGAACCAGCGGATGGAATTCCTGGGTGACAGGGTGCTGAACCTCGTCATCGCCGAGGCGGTGCTGAAAGCCGATCCCGACGCTTCCGAAGGCATCGTCGCGCCGCGCTACAACGCGCTGGTGCGCAAGGAAACCTGCGCCGAGATCGCGCTTGCCATCGGCGTGCCAGAGGTGCTTCGCCTCGGGCGCACGCACCTGCAGACCGGCACCCGAAAGATGCAGGCGACCCTTGGCGACGCGATAGAGGCGGTGATCGCCGCCGTCTACCTCGACGCCGGGCTCGACGCCGCGCGCGCCGTGGTCCTTAGCCACTGGCAGCCCCGCATCGAAAACGTCGAGGCCGACGCCAAGGACCCAAAGACGGCGCTTCAGGAATGGGCCCAGGCCCGTGGCCTGCCCGCGCCCGACTACGTCGAGATGGCGCGCGAGGGTCCGCCGCACGCCCCGGTCTTCACGATCGAGGCGCGACTTGTAACCGGCGCTCTCGAAACCGCCTCGGCACCTTCCAAACGCCGCGCAGAACAGGCCGCCGCCCGCGCCCTGCTGTCCCGGCTGGAGACATCTGATGACTGACACGCGCTGCGGCTTCGTCGCCCTGATCGGTGAACCCAACGCCGGCAAGTCCACGCTTCTGAACGAGATGGTCGGCGCCAAGGTGTCCATCGTCACCCACAAGGTGCAGACCACACGCGCCCGCATCCGCGGCGTGGCGCTGGAGGGCGCGGCGCAGATCGTCTTCGTCGACACGCCCGGCCTGTTCCGCCCTCGCCGCCGGCTCGATCGGGCGATGGTCGCCGCCGCATGGGGCGGCGCGGCGGATGCCGATATGGTCGTTCTCCTGATCGAGGCGCACCGGGGCCTGACAGACGGGGTAGAGGCGATCCTGACCGCGCTGGAAGAGCGCGCCACAGGCCGCCCCGTTGCGCTGGCCATCAACAAGATCGACCGGGTCAAGGCCGAGACGCTCCTTGCCCTGTCCGAAAGGATGAACGCCCGCTTCCCTTTCGTGCGCACCTTCATGATCTCGGCCGAAAAGGGCTACGGCGTCGCCGACCTGAAAACCTGGCTTGCCGGCGAACTGCCCACGGGGCCTTGGCTTTACCCCGAAGACCAGATCGCCGACCTGCCGCTGCGGATGATCGCCGCCGAGATCACGCGCGAAAAGCTGACGCTCCGCCTGCACCAGGAACTGCCCTACCAGCTGACGGTCGAGACCGAACAATGGGAAGACCGGCCCGATGGATCGGTGCGCATCGACCAGATCGTCTATGTGGCCCGCGACGGTCACAAGGGCATCGTGCTGGGCAAGAAGGGCGAAACGGTCAAGGCCGTGGGCCAGCTTGCCCGGGCAGAGCTTGAAGGCTTCCTTGACCGAAAGGTTCACCTGTTCCTGCAGGTCAAGGTGCGCCCGAACTGGCTGGAAGAGGCCGAACGCTATTCGGAGATGGGCCTCGATTTCTCCGACGGTAACGGCTGATACGATGGCCCGCCTCGCCACGGGCATCTGGGTGTCGGCCTACCTGCACCGGCTGGGGTCCGAAGGTATCTTCGCCCACATCATGCACCGCGGCGACGACACCGCAGGCGCCGTTCTGGTCAAGCTGGCCACGATGGACGGGCAGGCCACCGCCTTTCAGCGGAGCTTTGATCTGGCGACCGGCGACCGAACATGGGTCACGCTGACTGCCGGGACGGAACCGGATGTGGACGCAGCCATCGCCCGGCAGCGCGGCTTTGATCCCGACCTCTGGGTGATCGAGGTCGAGGATCCGCGCGGCCGCCACCTGCTCGACGACCCGTCGCTGGCCGGCTGAGCCCCCGTAACAAGGCCCCGGCAGGTGCGTCGGCTCAGCCCCGTGGCGCCGCCGCCCGCCGCAGCCGGTCATTGATCGCCCGGCCCAGCCCGTGCTCGGGCACCGGCGCCACCGCGATCGGCCCCGTGCCGCCCGCGTCCAGCAGCCGCAGATGATGAAACAGGTTCGCCGCCGCCTCGGCCAGATCGCCGGTTTCCGACAGGCTCAGATCGCACGCCCCCGGCCCGAAGCCCAGCAAACGCTCGCCCGGCCGCGCCACCGCCGCGTTCAGCCGCAGCGCCGCCTCGGGCGCGTAGTGCGAGGCCAGCTGCCCCGGCGCGGTGGGCGCCGCGCCGGCAAGATCGCCCGCCACGGCAAGCGGGCGGCCCAGGCACGCCTCCACCGCCTCCGACGGCAGGCCGCCCGGGCGCAACAGCACCGGCGCCCCGCCCGCCGCCACGATCGTCGATTCCAGCCCCACCGCGCAGGACCCGCCATCGACCACCGCCGCGATCCGCCCATTCAGTCCCGCCATCACATGCGCCGCCGTCGTCGGGCTGACCTTGCCAGAGGGGTTGGCCGAGGGCGCCGCCAGCGGCCGCGCCGCCGCGCGCAACAGCGCCTGCGCCACCGGATGCGCCGGCACCCGGATCGCCACCGTCTCCAGCCCCGCCGTCACCAGCGGCGAAATCCCCGCCCCTGCGCGCAACGGCACCACCAGCGTCAGCGGCCCCGGCCAGAACGCCGCGGCCAGCCGTTCCGCCCCGTCGTCCAGAACGCCCACGGCCCGCGCGGCCTCTGCGTCAGGCACATGCACGATCAGCGGGTTGAAGCGCGGCCGCCCCTTGGCCTCGAAGATCCCGGCCACCGCGCGCCCGTCCGTGGCATCGGCGCCCAGCCCATAGACGGTCTCGGTCGGAAAGGCGACCAGCCGGCCTGCGCGCAGCAGCGCGGCGGCGGTCTCGATCCCCTGCGGATCGGCCTGCAACAGGCGTGTCTCGGTCATGACGTCGCGGTCCATCCGGCCAAGGCCCCTCGACGGGGCGGGCGCCCGGGTGTACCCCTGTCCCCGCCGCCTGCCAAGCCATTCGGGAGGATCCCCATGCCGTATCGCGCCCCGGTTGACCAGTTCCGCTTTCTGCTTGAACACGTCGTCGGTTTCGACGCCGTCCGCCTCACCGACAGGTTCGCCGACGCGACCCCGGACATGACCGACGCGATCCTGGCCGAGGCCGGGCGTTTCGCCGAAGAGGTCTTTGCCCCCCTGCAACGCGCGGGCGACCTGCACCCCGCCCGGCTTGAAAACGGCGTCGTCCGTACGCCCCCCGGCTATGCCGAGGCGTTCAAGGCATTGGCAGATGGCGGCTGGGTCGCGACCTCTGCGCCGGCGGAACACGGCGGCATGGGCCTGCCCCTGACCATCACCAGCGCCGTTAACGAGATGCTGGCCGCTGCCTGCCTCGGTCTCGAACTCACCCCTTTGATGAGCCAGGGCCAGATAGAGGCGCTCGATCACCACGCCACCCCAGAGATCAAGGCGCTTTACATGCCGCGCCTGATATCCGGGGAATGGACCGGCACCATGAACCTGACCGAACCGCAGGCGGGCAGCGATGTCGGCGCGCTGCGCACCAGGGCGGTGCCCAACGGTGACGGCACCTACGCCATCACCGGGCAGAAGATCTACATCTCCGGCGGCGACAACGATTTCACGACGAACATCTGCCACCTCGTGCTGGCGCGCCTGCCCGATGGCGTGCCGGGGACCAAGGGCATCAGCCTGTTCCTTGTGCCAAAGCGCATTCCCGACGCGGATGGAACCCCCGGCGCGGCCAATTCGCTGCGGGTTGTCAGTCTGGAACACAAGATGGGCCTGCACGGCAGCGCCACCTGCGTGATGGACTACGACGGCGCCACCGGCTGGCTGATTGGCCCCGAACACGGCGGAATGGCCTGCATGTTCACGATGATGAACAACGCCCGCGTGGGCGTTGGCGTGCAGGGTCTCGGCGCCGCCGAGGGCGCGCTGCAACACGCGATGACCTTCGCGCTCGACCGCAGGCAGGGCCGCTCGCCCGTGCAGGGCGGCACCGGTGCCATCATCGACCATGCCGATGTACGCCGCATGTTGATGACCATGAAGGCAGAGGTCCACGCCGCCCGCGCCATCGTGCTGGCCAATGCCGTGGCCATCGACATGGCCAACGCCACCGGCGACCCGGCATGGACCGCACGCGCCGCGCTGCTGACGCCCATCACCAAGGCCTACGGCACCGATACCGGCTGCCGCGTGGCCGACATGGGCATCCAGGTGCATGGCGGCATGGGCTTTGTCGAGGAAACGGGCGCCGCACAATACCTGCGCGACGTTCGCGTTACGGCGATCTACGAGGGCACGAACGGCATCCAGTCGATGGACCTTGTTGGCCGAAAGATGATGGACGGCGGGGCAGAGGCGTTCCGCCTGCTGGACGAAATCGCCGCCACTGCCGCCACCGCGCAGGCGACGATGCCCGACCTCGCACAGGCGCTGGACGAAGCCGCCGCAACCCTGCGCCGGACCGTGCAGGCGCTGGTCGCGGAACCCGACCTCAACAACCGCTTCGCCGGGTCGGTGCCTTTCCTGCGGGCCTTCGCGCTGGTGCTGGGGGCACAGTTTCACCTGAAGTCCGCGCTTGCGGACGGCGGCGCGGGACCCCGCACCGCCCTTGCACGCTTCCACATCCTGCGGCTTCTGCCGGAACATGCGGGGCTGTGCGTCCACGCGCTTGCCGGGGCCGGGGACCTTTATGCCATGACCGCAGAGGAACTGGCCGCATGATGGACGGCGGCGACACGATCCGGATCCCGCACGAGACCCCGCCCGCCCCGGGCGAGGCCATCGAACTGGCCGAGGGCGTCCTGTGGCTGCGACAGCCGCTGCCGATGCGGCTCGACCATGTCAACGTCTACGCGCTGGACGACGGCGACGGCTGGACGATCGTCGACACCGGCATGTCCACCCGCAAAAGCCGCGCGGTGTGGCAACAGGCGCTGGACGGCCCGCTGGCGGGCAAGCCCGTGCGCCGCGTTCTGGTGACCCACCACCATCCCGACCACATGGGTCTGGCCGGCTGGTTCCAGACCGACCACGGCGCCGAACTGGTGACGACCCGCACGGCATGGCTCTTTGCCCGGATGCTGCAACTGGACGAGCAGGCGGTCCCCGCCGACGAAACGCTGGCCTTCTGGCGTTCCGCAGGAATGGATCCATCGATCTACGACGCCCGGACCCGCGAACGCCCCTTCAACTTCGCCGACGTGGTCGCCCCCATGCCGCTGGGCTTTTGCCGCATGAAGCAGGACGACCGCATCCACATCGGCGGGCGCGACTGGGACGTGCACATCGGCAACGGCCACGCGCCGGAACACGCCACGCTCTGGTCCACCGATGGCGAACTTGTGATCGGCGGCGACCAGCTTCTGGCGACGATCTCGCCCAATCTCGGCGTTTACGCGACAGAACCAGAGGCAGACCCCGTCGCCGAATGGCTGGAGGCCTGCGAACGCCTGTCGGCCCATGCCACCGGGCGGCAGCTGGTCCTGCCGGGGCACAAGCTGCCCTTTACCGGCCTGCCCCGCCGGATGCGCCAGCTGATCGACAACCATCACGGCGCGCTTGCGCGGCTGCTTGACCACATCGCCACGCCCCACACCGCCGCCGAGTGCTTCGCGCCACTGTTTCAGCGCACCATCGGCGAAGGCGAATACGGGCTGGCACTGGTTGAATCCGTGGCACACCTGAACCACCTTCTTGCCACGGGCCAGGCCACCCGAACCCGGCGCGACGATGGCGCGTGGCTCTGGCAGCGACGGGAGTAGGCGATGATGGACGGCAAGATAGAAACCACCGCCGAGGCGCATGAATCTGACGCCCTGCCGCGCGCCCATGCCGTCCACGCCGACCCCGACGCCGCGCCGACCGCCGAACAGACCCCGCTTCCCGAGGCGCTGTCGAGAAAGCCGTTCGAACAGAAAAGCCCCGCCCGCTGGGCCTATGAACGGGTGATCCTGTACATCAAGAACTTCGAGGAAAAGCTCGATTCCGAGCACGAGGTCACGATGGGCTTCGCCGGCGGCGATGCCGGCGTCCTGCGGATCGAGGGGGTTGGCTATTTCGATCCCGACATCGTCACTTTCTACGGCAGCGATCCCGACGGAAACCGCACCCAGCTGATCCAGCATGTCAGCCAGCTTTCGGTCGTTCTGCGCGCGATGCCCCGCGACTCCAGCCGCCCCGAACCACAGCGAATCGGCTTTCGGCTGGCCGCCGACCTCGAAGACGCCTGACTGCGCCCATTCGCGCATATGTTGCCGGGTGACAGGCCCCCCGGAATAGGCTAACCGTCTTTCGGAAAATTCAGCAGAGGACGGGCCAATGGCGGACTACAAGCCGGGCGAAATGGACATCACCGAACAGGAACGCACGTTCGAGAGTTTCACGAAGTGGGTAACGTGGACCGCTGCGGTCATCCTCGTTGCACTCGTGCTTCTGGCCTTCATAAACGGCTGACCGGACAATTCGCGGGGGACCGACATGCTGCGACGCACGTTACTTGGGCTTGCGCTCCTTGGGGGGCTGGCCGCTTGCGGTGCCGAACCTATCATGGCGCCGAACGAAGACGTGCAAAAAGCCGCGTACAGCCCCAACGAAGCACCCTACCTGACACTGATAACCGTCATCTCGAACGAGAACGGCAGCGGCGGGCACTCGGGGCTCATCATCAACGCCTCGCAGCGCGTTGTCTGGGACCCCGCCGGCACCTGGTACCACCCGTGGAGCCCGGAACAGAACGACGTGCATTTCGGCATCACCGACTACCTTTCCGATCACTACGTCGACTATCACGCCCGTGAAACCTTTCACGTCGTGACGCAAAAGGTGCGCGTGTCGCCGCAGGTCGCCGAACAGGCCCTTGCCGCGGCGCGCGCCTACGGCGCCGTGCCCAAAGCCTACTGCGCCAAGTCCACCACAGAAATCCTGCAATCCCTGCCAGGCTTCGAGAACGTGCCAGACACGTTCCGGCCAAAGGTCATCATGGCAGCCTTCGACGCCATCCCCGGCGTGGAACGCGTGGTGGTCTACGACGACAGCCCCGACGACAACAAGGAAATCCTTGAACAGTCGCCGGAAGTACAGGTCGCTCAGGCACTCAGGTAAAGGCCTGTACCCAGCGCCCCGGCGCCGACGGCCACCGCAAGGATGACGTTGCCAGTCACCCGGCCCACGGCCAGTGCCAGAACAGCCGCGATCAGACGGGTGGGGTCTGTCTCTCCTCCGGTGGCGTCCGGCCAGATCACCAGCGGCGCAACCATTCCCGGCAAGACAGCCACCGGCGTATAACGCAGCAGCCGAAGCGCCCACGGCGGAAGCGGACGATGGCCGACAAATCCCAGAAAGGAAAACCGGATCAGGAAAGAGCCGATCGCAAGCAACGCGATCACCAGCCAGATTTCGGCGCTGGACAGGGTCATCGCCGCCGCTCCATCCAGACTTCCACGGTCGCGCCGACACCCATCGCCACAATCGCCGCAAGGATCAGCCCAAGCCCGGACGGCAGCCCGGACAGGATCAGCGCCATCACGATAGAGGCCAGCGCCGCCGCCATATGCGCCAGCGTGCGCAGCATCGGACCGACCATCGCCAGAAAGGCCAGCGGCAGCGCAAAGTCGAGCCCAAGCCCATCCGGTACCTTGGTACCAAGCAGCGCCCCGATCAGCGTGAACAGCGCCCATGCCGGCAAAAGCGGCGTGGCCACACCGAAATAATAGGCCACGCGATCCGGCAACGGCATGTCGGGGTAGGTCTCGTAGCGCATCACGCCCAGCGCATAGGTCTGGTCCACGTTGAAATAGGCGATCAGCACCCGCTGCCAAAGCGGCGCGGCGCCCAGATGCGTGGCCAGGGACGCGGAATACATCGCCATCCGCAGGTTCACCGTCAGCGAGGCGGTGATGATCACGATAAGCGGCGCGTTGTCGAGGATAAGCTGAAGCGCGGCAAGCTGCGACGCGCCGGCAAAGACCAGCAAGCTGAAACCCGTGACCTCAAGGACGCTAAGCCCCGCCTCCATCGCCAGCACGCCGAAGAGCGTCGCAAAGGGTACCACCACGATCAGCATCGGCAGAAGGTCGATGACGCCGCGCCAATAGGCTGCGGCCGTGGAAGAACGGGGCATGTGCGGGATCCGGCTTGCGCTTTGACCCTCATTCGCTATCCAAATCGCGCAAGAGGTTCAAATGGCATCTTCCTTCACGGACAGTCCGGCGGGCGTCATCCTGGCCGGTGGCGCAGGACGGCGCATGGGCGGCGCGGACAAGGCACTGTTGCGTCTGCGCGGCCGCACGCTCCTGTCGCTGGTCAGCGACCGTCTTGGGCCTCAGGTGGCGGCGCTGGCGCTGAACGCCAATGGCGACGCCGCGCGGTTCGCCGACACGGGCCTTCCGGTCCTGCCCGACGATCTGGAAGACGCCGGGCCGCTGGCGGGCATCCTTGCCGGGATGGACTGGGCCGCCGGGCGGGGATACGCGCGCATCGTCACCGCCGCCGTGGACACGCCAGAGTTTCCCGACGACCTCGTGCCGCGCCTGGTCGCTGACGCGGACCCCGGAAACGGCGCCGCCTATGCCGCGTCCGACCGCGCGCACCCCACCTTCGGCCTCTGGCCCGTGGCCTTGCGCGACGACCTGCGCGCCCGCCTGCTGGCCGGCGAACGAAAGCTCGGCCTCTGGGCACAACAGATTGGCGCCGCCCGCGTGATCTGGCCAAAGGGCATCCGCGACCCCTTTACCAACATCAACACGGCCGAGGATCTGGCACAGGCCGAGCGGCATGTTTGACCACATCCTCGTCGTGGACTGGTCCGCGCGCGCCACGCCTTCGCCGCGCAAACCGTCCGCCGACGCCATATGGACCGCAAAGGCTGAAGGCACCCCGCGCTATCACCAGACACGGTGGGACGCGATGGATGCCATATCTGCCACGATCAGCGCGACGCTGGCGCGCGGCCAGCGCCTGCTGGTCGGATTCGACTTTCCCTTCGGCTATCCCGCCGGTTTCGCACAGGTGCTGACAGGGCAGGCCGACGCGCTGGCCGTCTGGGGCTGGCTCGCCCACCACGTCGAGGACACCCGGAACAACGCCAACAACCGCTTTCAGGTGGCTGCCACGCTCAACCGCCTCTTCCCCGGCGATGGCCCGTTCTGGGGTTGCCCGCCCGCAAACTCCGGCCCGGACCTGACCACAACCAAGCCCGGCCCGGCCCACGGACTGCCGGAACGCCGCCGGGTCGAAACCCTTGTCCGCAGCGCCCAGCCTTGCTGGAAGCTTTTCACCACCGGCTCTGTCGGCTCTCAGGCATTGCTTGGGATCGCGCGGCTTGAACATCTTCGGCAGGACCTGGGACAGCATGTCGCCGTCTGGCCCTTCCAGCCCGCCGACAGCGCTCCGATCGTGCTGGCCGAGGTCTACCCATCGCTTCTCTCGGATGCCGTGCGCGCCGAACAGGTCCGCACCGGCGACGCGATCCGGGACCGCGTACAGGTGATGGTGCTCGCCCGCGCCCTTGCCCGGCTTGCGCAGGCGGGCACCCTGCCCGCCGCCTTCGCCGCCGCCCAAGGGCCGCATCTGCCCGAAGAAGGCTGGATACTGGGCGCCGGGGCGGAACCTGCCCTGCGCGCCGCCGCCAGTCCCTAGTCGAACGTCCCCGCCACGCGCCCCAGCAGCATGAAGGCCCGGGCGGTGCGCGTATCAGACAGCGCGGCGATGTCGGAATCGCTCGCCGTCTTTTCGAAGCCGGCAAAGATCTGGTCGAACCGGCGCAGGAAATGGTGGACGGAATCGCGGAACACCATGTCCTGCCGCATCCGTCCTGACGTCAGCGCAAGGCAGGACCGGTCGTAGATCCCGCCCAGCGCCGCCACCGCGCGGCCCCGTTCGCCCTGGGCGAACTTGCGCCACACCTCGGGGCGGGCGCGATCGGGCCGCAGGTCTTCCATGTAGATCCCGTCATGGCTGAGAAGCGTCAGCACGTCCTCGGCCGCCTGGATCAGCCGCGCGGTGCCCCGGTCGCGCAAGGCCCGGCGCAGCGCCTGGAACCCTTCCTTGTCGTCGGCGTTCTCGGGAAAGTTCAGCGCGCGGATGAAATCGGCCACGCTGACCGGCTCTGTCATCGCGTCGACGGGCGTGTTCAGTGCCAGACGTCCCTGCTCCTCGCCGCCCGGCGCGGCCTCGCCATGCGGCAGGGCGGGCTTGGCCGCCGATGCCGTCGTCGCCGCCTGAATCACGCGAGAGGAGGAAAACATCGCGATGGCCGATTCCGTCTTGCGCTGGGCCGCGGCGATCTCTTCCAGCTTGCGCTCTACCGACGACTTGCCGCCGGGCGGGGCGGCGCCACGGTCGTTCAGATAGCTTTGGCGCAGCGCGGTGATCGCGGTCTGCAACCGCGCCGACTCCTCACGCATCACCCGTGCCGACCGCGCCGCCAGAACGCCCACCCAAAGCACCGCCACAGGCAGGAACACCGCAAGCAGCGTCATCACAAACCGAAGGCTGGAAAACCCGCCTTCCTCGCTGGCCGAGGTGAACAGAAGGAACCCGCCACAGGCGACGACCCACAGCAACGCTGCAACGACCGCCAGCCGTTCCCAGGACGACATGCCGCGGCCGGGGCGGGCGCGGGCGCCAAGCCCCAGTTCCTTGATCGGGTCGAAGTCCTTGTCGGCCATGCGTCTTGCCTGTCTGGGCGCGGTCAGCGCCTAGATATAGGCAATGGTCACGATCTCATAGGCCTTCTCGCCACCCGGCGTGCGGACCTCGACGCTGTCGCCCTCATCCTTGCCGATCAGGGCGCGTGCCAGCGGCGACTTGATGTTCAGCTTGCCGGCCTCGATATCGGCCTCGGGCTCTCCGACGATCTGATAGGTCTTTTCCTCGTCGGTATCCTCATCGACCAAAGTCACGGTCGCGCCGAACTTGACGGCACCGGACAGCCGCGCGGGGTCCACCACCTCTGCCAGCGACAGGATGCCCTCGACCTCCTTGATGCGGCCCTCGATAAAGCTCTGCTTTTCGCGCGCCGAATGGTATTCGGCATTCTCGGAAAGATCGCCATGCTCGCGCGCCTCGGCGATGGCCCGGATGATCTCGGGCCGTTCCACCGACTTCAGCCGCTTCAATTCGGCGTTAAGCGCGGAATGGCCCGCGCGGGTCAAGAGTATCTTGTCCATGGCCTTTCTCGCAGTCTTGCAGGTCCCCATCGCGAAAATTCGCGTCCGCCCACCTGACCGAATGCCCTGCCCGATTGCAAGAGGAACCTCGCAATCCCGCCGCTTGCCGGGGACCGTTGTGCGACCTTTCGACACCGCCACACGATTGACCCCCGGGATGGGCCTGAGTAGCAACACGGGAAACCAGTGCGCCGCATGGCTCCGGAGGAACAGGAATGGCCGAGATCGAACGCGAGTCGATGGAATATGACGTTGTGATCGTTGGTGCGGGGCCGGCAGGCCTCTCGGCCGCCATCCGCCTGAAGCAACTCGACGCCGATCTGAACGTCGTGGTCATCGAAAAGGGGTCCGAGGTGGGCGCGCATATCCTGTCGGGCGCGGTGCTGGACCCCACGGGCCTGAACGCGCTGATCCCGGACTGGAAGGATCGCGGCGCCCCCGTCACCGTGCCGGTGCGCGACGACAATTTCTACATGCTGGGCGAGGCGGGCGGCATCCGCATCCCGAACTGGCCCATGCCGCCGCTGATGAACAATCACGGCAACTACATCGTGTCGATGGGCAACGTCTGCCGCTGGATGGCCGAACAGGCAGAGGAACTGGGGGTGGAAATCTTCCCCGGCATGTCCTGCTCGGAACTGGTCTATGCGGAAGACGGAAGCGTCAGGGGCGTCGTCGCCGGCGAGTTCGGCAAGGAGGCCGACGGCACGCCCGGCCCCAATTACGAACCCGGCATGGAACTGCACGGCAAGTACGTCTTCCTTGGCGAAGGCGTGCGCGGGTCGCTTTCGAAAGAGGCGATTGCCCGGTTCGAACTCGACAAGGACTCGGGGCCGCAGAAATACGGCATCGGGATGAAGGAAATCTGGGAAATCGACCCGGACAAACACCGCGAAGGCTCTGTCACCCATACGATGGGCTGGCCCCTCGGCAACCGCGCTGGCGGCGGGTCTTTCATCTACCACCTTGAAAACAATCAGGTCTACGTGGGCTTCGTCGTGCACTTGAACTACGCCAACCCCTATCTGTCACCCTACATGGAGTTCCAGCGGTTCAAGCATCACCCGATGGTGGCCGAACTGCTGAAGGGCGGCAAGCGCGTGGCCTATGGCGCCCGTGCCATCACCGAAGGCGGCTGGCAGGCCATGCCAAAGGCGGTGGCGCCCGGCGTCGCGCTTCTGGGCTGCTCGGTCGGGCTGGTGAACGTGCCCCGCATAAAGGGCAACCACAACGCCATGCTGTCGGGCAAGGCAGCGGCCGAGGCCGCCCATGCCGCGATCAAGGCGGGCCGCGCCAGCGACGAACTGACCGCCTACAATGACGAACTTCGCACGGGGCCCATCGCCAAGGATCTAAAGCGGGTGCGCAACGTCAAGCCGCTTTGGTCAAACCGCGGGCTTCTGACCTCGCTGACGGTCGGCGGCTTCGACATGTGGACGAACAACATCTTCGGCCTGTCGCTGCTGGGCACGCTGAAGCACGGCAAGACCGACGCCGCCGCCACCGAACCGGCCGCGAAACACCAGCCCATCGACTACCCCAAGCCCGACGGCGTGCTCAGCTTCGACCGGCTGACCAACGTCAGCTTCTCGATGACCAACCACGAGGAAAGCCAGCCAGCCCACCTGACGCTGCGCGACGCCTCGGTGCCGATCAGGGTCAACCTGCCCACCTATGCCGAACCGGCCCAGCGCTATTGCCCCGCTGGCGTCTACGAGGTGGTGGAAAAGGACGGCGCGCCGGAATTCGTCATCAATTTCCAGAACTGCGTCCACTGCAAGACCTGCGATATAAAAGACCCCAGCCAGAACATCCACTGGACGGTCCCGCAGGGCGGCGACGGGCCGAACTACCCCAACATGTGACAATCGCGTGTGCGGTCGCGCCATTCGGTCGCCGCACATTGCCACCCGCCGGGGCACGGGCTAGGTTTTTTGGAAGTTTCGCAAAGAGGTGTTGCACCGTGCCTTTCCTGAACCGCCTGAAGCTTTGCGCCGCCGCCGCCCTGGTGGTGTCCATCGCCGCGCCGGCGCTGTCCCAGGGGCTGGCCGGGTCTTACCTGGCGGCCCGCCACGCCAGCGGTTTCAACGACTTCCGCGCCGCCGCCGACTACTACACCCGCGCCCTGGTGGCCGACCCAGAGAACCCCTCGCTGATGGAGGCCGCCGCGCGCGCCCACCTCAGCCTTGGCGACCTGAATCGCGCCGTGGCCATCGCACGACGGATGGAGTCGGTGGGCGCGCCCACCCAGATCGCTTCGATCGCTCTGCTCTCCGACCGTTTCCAGAAGGGCGAGTTCGACGGCCTTCTCGCCGATCTCGACGCCGCACCGCGCATCGGGCCGATGGTGGACACTCTGCTTCGGGCCTGGGCCGAGATCGGCGCAGGCCGCATGTCCGAGGCCCTGACCGCCTTTGACGAGGTTATCTCGACCGAGGGGCTGGAAGCGTTCGGCCTTTATCACAAGGCGCTCGCGCTTGCCCTCGTCGGTGATCTGGAAGGCGCCGACGAGATCCTGTCGGGGCGCGCGCAAGGCACCATCGCGCTGGACCGGCGCGGCGTGCTGGCCCATGTCCAGATCCTCAGCCAGCTCGACCGGAACGCCGACGCCATTGCCGTCCTCGACGAACGCTTCGGCCTGCAACCCGACAGCGGCCTGATCTCCCTGCGGGAAAGACTTGGCGCCGGTGCGCCAGAGCCTCTCGATGCCATCCAAAGCTCCACCGACGGCGCGGCAGAGGTGTTCTACAGCGTCGCCAACGCGCTTCGCAACGAATCCAACAGCGGCTACACGCTGGTGTTCAGCCGAACCGCCGAAATCCTGCGCCCCGGCCATATCGACGCGATCCTGCTCAGCGCATCGCTTCTGGAAAACATGCAGCTCTACGATCTTGCGACAGAGGCCTACGGCGCCATCCCGAAGGACGATCCGGCCTTCAGCGCGGCAGAGATCGGACGCGCCGAAAGCCTGCGCCGCTCCGGAGACGCCGAAGGCGGCATCGCGACCCTGCGCACCCTCGCCGAGGAACGCCCCGAGATTCAGGCTGTTCACGTCGCCCTTGGCGATGCACTTCGCCAGGAAGAGCGCTATGGCGAGGCCAGCAGCGCCTATGACACTGCCATCGACCTGATCGAAGTACCGGACGACCGGCATTGGATCATCTTCTTCGCGCGCGGCATCACGCACGAGCGCGAAGACCGCTGGGACAACGCCGAGGCCGATTTTCGCCGCGCCCTGGAACTGCGCCCAAACCAGCCGCAGGTGATGAACTACCTCGGGTATTCCTTCGTCGAGATGGGCATCAACCTCGACGAGGCGCTGGATCTGATCGAACGTGCCGTGGCAGAGGATCCGGGCTCGGGCTACATCGTCGACAGCCTTGGCTGGGTGCTCTACCGCCTCGGCCGCTTCGAAGAGGCGGTCGGCCACATGGAACGCGCGGCAGAGCTTCTGCCGGTAGACCCGATCGTCAACGACCACCTCGGCGATGTCTACTGGGCCGTGGGCCGCCAGACAGAGGCCCAGTTCCAGTGGCGCCGTGCCCTGTCCTTCGACCCCGAAGAGGACGATGCAGAACGCATCCGCCGCAAGCTTGAAATCGGGCTCGACGCCGTCCTGATCGAAGAGGGCGAAGACCCGGTTTCGGCAGAGTTGCGCGACGGCTGACACGGTGCCGGCCGCGCCCTGCGCCACCGCCACCGCCTTCGCCCCGGCCAAGGTCAACCTCACCCTGCATGTCACCGGCCGCCGGGACGATGGCTATCACCTGCTCGACAGCCTGGTGGTCCATGTCGGCACCGGCGATGACCTGACCGTGGCGGACGCCGATGCACCGGCTTTCATCGTGACCGGACCGCACGCGGCGGGGGTGCCCGCCGACGGCTCCAACCTCGTGCTGCGCGCCGCCGCGCTGATGGGCGGTCCGCCCCTGTCGATCACGCTGGACAAGCGCTTGCCCCCCGCCTCCGGCATTGGCGGCGGATCGTCCGACGCCGCCGCCACCCTGCGCGCCATCGCGGCGCTGCGCGGCGCGCCGCTGCCAACGGGCGACGCCGTGCTGGCGCTCGGCGCCGATGTTCCCGTGTGTCTCGCCGCCCGCCCCGCCCGCATGTCGGGCATAGGCGAGCGTCTGGCCCCCGTCGCCCCCCTGCCGCCCGCCTGGCTGGTGCTGGTCAATCCCGGCGTCTCGGTCCCAACGCCCGTCGTCTTCCGCGCCCTTGCATGCCGCGAAAATCCGCCGATGCCCGCGGACCTGCCCGCCTGGCCCGACGCCCCCGCTCTTGCCGCCTGGCTCACAACCCAGCGCAACGACCTGGAGGCGCCCGCGCGCGCCATCGCCCCTGCCATCGGCGACACGCTGGCCGCGCTCGCCGCCACGCCGGGGTGTCGGCTGGCCCGCATGTCGGGGTCCGGCGCCACCTGCTTCGGTCTCTATGCCACCGCCACCGCCGCAGAGGCCGCCGCCGCATCCCTCTCCGCGGCGCACCCCGATTGGTGGACCGCCGCCGCGCCCCTGCTCACCAAGCCGCCCGAAACCCGGCTGACGGCCTGAAAGACCGCTGCAGGCTTCTTCTGTTCAAAAATACTCATGTCGCCGCATGTCACGCCCGCGCAACGCCCGTCAGGCGCGCGGACATCTCAGCTGATCCGCGCCACCACGTAGTCGGCCAGGTCATGCAAGTCGTCGCGCAGCGGGTCCTCGGGCAGCGTCAGGATCGCCGCCTTCGCCTTGTCGGCCCAGCCCAGCGCGTCCGCCCGCGTGGCCTCCATCGCGCCGTGGCGCGCCAGAAGGTCCATCGCGTGGTCAAGGTCGCCGTCGCGCTGGTCGCCCTTCTCTATCACCCGCGCCCAGAAGGCGCGTTCCTCGGCATCGGCCGCCGCCACCGCCTTGATGACCGGCAGCGTCAGCTTGCGCTCGCGGAAATCGTCGCCCACGTTCTTGCCCGTCGCCGCGCTGTCGCCGCCATAATCCAGCAGGTCGTCCACGATCTGGAACGCGATGCCCAGTGCGTCGCCATAGGTGTGAAGCGCGGCGATCCGGTCCTCGGGCGCGCCGGCGATCACGCCGCCCACCTCTGTCGCGGCAGAGAAAAGCGCCGCCGTCTTGCCGCGCACCACCTTCAGGTAGATGCCCTCGTCCGTGCGCAGGTCCTGCGCCGCGGTCAGTTGCAGCACCTCGCCCTCGGCGATCGTCGCCGCCGCGTTCGCAAGGATGTCCAGCACCCGCAGCGACCCGGTCTCCACCATCATCTGAAAGGCCCGCGCGAACAGGTAGTCGCCCACCAGCACGCTCGACTTGTTGTCCCACAGAAGGTTCGCCGTGGGCCGCCCGCGCCGCTGGCCGCTTTCGTCGACCACGTCATCGTGCAGCAGCGTGGCGGTATGAATGAACTCCACCGTCGCCGCCAGATGCACATGATAGGGCCCGCCGTATCCGCACAGACGTGCCGCCGCCAGCGTCAGCATCGGCCGCAGCCGCTTGCCCCCCGCCTCGACCAGATGCGCCGTCACCTCGGGAATGCGCGGCGCATGTTCCGATGCCATGCGCTCGCGGATCAGCGCATTCACCGCGCCCATTTCGGCTGCCAAGGCCGTGCTCAGCCGTTCGTGCGGTTTGATCTCTGCGCTATCCAGCCCCATCACCGTCCCGTCAGGTCTATCGACAAAGCAGGGCGTCTGCCCCTACATCCGGTGGCATGAGAGAGCTTCTGCGCACCAACGATCCCACACTCATCGCATTCGCCACGGCGCTGCTTGAGGGCGAGGATATAGACTGCTTTCAGATGGACGTCCACATGAGCGTTCTGGAAGGCTCCATCGGCATTTTGCCGCGCCGCCTTATGGTGCGCGATGCCGATTATTTCCTCGCCGCCACGGCCATGCGCGACAACGGCATCCCCGTGGCCGAATGACCGGCCCGACCACCGAAGACGCCTTTCTCGGCGGCCGCCTGATCCTGAACCAGCCCGCGCGCGGCTACCGCGCCGGCACCGACCCGGTGCTTCTCGCGGCCGCGGTGCCGGCCTTGCCCGGCCAGTCGGTGCTGGAGCTTGGCTGCGGCGTGGGCACCGCCGCGCTCTGCCTGATGTCACGCGTGCCCGGACTCGACGCCACCGGGGTCGAACTGCAATCGGATTACGCCGATCTTGCCCGCCGCAACGCCGTCCGCAACGGCCTGCCGCTTCACGTCGTCACCGCCGACCTTGCCCGCCTGCCCCCCGGCCTGCGGCAGCGCGGCTTCGACCATGTCTTCGCCAACCCGCCCTATTTCGACCCCGCCCGCAGCCTTCCTGCGCAGGACAGCGGCAAGGCCACCGCCTTTGCCGGCGACACCCCGCTGGCGGCATGGATCGACATTGCGCTGCGCCGCCTTGTCCCCGGCGGGCGGCTGACGGTGATCCAGCGCATGGAACGGCTGCCCGAACTTCTGGCGGCCTGTGACACGCGCATCGGCGGCCTGTGCGTCCTGCCGCTGGCGGGCCGTGACGGGCGCGCGCCCGAACGGCTGATCCTGCACGGTCGCAAGGGCGGGCGCGCGCCGTTCCGCCTGTTGCCGCCTCTGGCAATCCACGCGGGTCCGGCGCATGACGGCGACCGTGACAGCTTTGCGCCCGCAATCGCTGCCGTCCTGCGCGACGGCGCCGGGCTTGCGGTCGATTGGGGATAACCGGTGGATGATTCGGCCCGGCGGTATGGAAAACCAGCCTATTTGCGACGCTTTTGAATCAGCGGCGTGACAAGTGGGATTTTCTGTGCTGCAATTTCTTTGCGTTCAGCGAAAAAGGAGGAAAAGAATGAGCCTGAGTTCGCATCTGCAAGAGCTCCGGAAGAAGCACCAGTCGCTGTCGGAGCAGGTTGAAGTCGCGCAGCGAAGCCCGTCTCACGACGAACTCCACCTTACCGAATTGAAAAAACAGAAGTTGAAGCTCAAGGAACAGATCCATCGCCTGACAGGGGCCTGACAACGGCCCGGGCGCTGGCCCGCGCGGCCAGCGCCGCACCCCCGGCGATCAGCACGGCGGAAAGCATCAGCGTTGCGCTTGCCGGGGATACACCGGCAAGGATCAGCATGATCGTGGACAACAGCGGCGCGGCATAGGACGCGACCCCAAGAAGCTGGATATCGCCACGCTTCACGCCGATATCCCAGATGAAGAACGCCAGCCCCACGGGCCCCAGCCCCAGCGCCAGCATCGATGCCCAGCCAAGCCCCGTGCCCGGCCACGCCGTATCCTCCATCAGCAGATGCGCCAGCGCCGACAACACCGCCGAGATCAGGCAGAACACGGCCACGCTGTCTGTGGGCACCGCGCCGAGGCGGCGAGAGATCACCGAATACCCCGACCATGTCAGTGCGCAAAGGAACGCCAGCCCAAGGCCCGGCAGCGCCTCTGCCGACACTGTGCCGACGCCGCGCGCCACGATCAGCGCGGCACCGGCAAAGGCCACCAGTGCGCCCAGAACATGCCCCGCGCGCAGCCGTTCACCGGGCAGCAGACCCGAAAACAGCACGATGAACAAAGGCCAGAGATAGGCAATCAGCCCCGCCTCGGCAGGCGGTGCCAGCCGCAGGGCCGAGAAATAGAGAAAATGGTAGCCAAAAAGCCCTGCCGTGCCGAAGGCATAGACACGCCAGCCAACGCCCAGCAACCCACGCGCACCACCTGTCCAAAGTATCCAGACCACCCCGATCGCACCGCCGATGGCAAAGCAGATGGCATTAAGCTGAAACGGTGGCACCGGCGCCGATCCCACCGTGAACAACGCCAGCAGCGCCCACAGCAAGACCGCCCCGAACCCGATCGCCGTCGCGCGCCCGCGTGTCAAACCGCCACCTCCGCCGCTGAAACAAACCGGCGCCCCTGTTCAAGGTCCGACATCGTATCGGCCTCGGCGCGAACCCAGTCAAGGAATGCCGCCACCTGCGGACGGGTCTCTGTGCCCTCGGGACAAAGGAACCGGAAATGCGCGTCCGTGGTCAGCGCCACCTCGAACGGGGCCACCAGCCGCCCCTCTCGCAGCGCCTTTTCCACCAGCGAACTGCGCGCCAGCAGCGCCCCTGCCCCGGTCAGCGCCGCGTCGATCGCGTGGTCGGCCTGGTTGAACTGCGCCCCGTGCGGCGCCGGTGCCCCTTCGATCCCGTTGGCGCGGAACCACGCCGGCCAGTCGCAGGGCGGCGACACGAAATCCAGCGACCTGTCGACCAGAAGCGGCGCCCGCGTCAGCGCCTCGGGCGTGGGATGGGCGGCGGCCATCTCGGGCGTCATCACCGGCGTCAGCCAGTCCGACAGGATACGCGTGGTGTATAGCCCGGGGTCCGGCCCATAGCCAAAGCGGATCGCCACGTCGATGCCGTCCCGGTCGAAATCCAGAAGCCGCAGCGTGGCCGAGAACCGCAACTCGATATCGGGATGCGACTGGGCAAAGCCGAACATGCGCGGCGCCAGCCACTTGGCGGTAAAGGCCGGGCCCGCCGTGACCGTCAGTGTAATAGTATCACCCACTCGCTGCGCCGCGCGCCATGCGGCGGCCAGTTCCGCAAACCCTTCATGCGCGCCGGGATACAGCGCGCGCCCGGCATCGGTCAGTTCAACAGCGCGGTTCAGCCGACGGAACAGCGCCCCGCCAAGATGCTCTTCAAGCGACTTGATCTGAAAGCTCAGCGCGGCGGGCGTGACGTTCAATTCGTCCGCCGCGCGGGCAAAGCTCAGGTGTCTGGCGGCGGCCTCGAAGGCGCGCAGGGCGGTCAGCGGGGGCAGACGGTTGCTCATATCAGGCAAGAATTTCTTTACTGAAACGCGAAGAGGTCTCGTTTGTCAGCCTTGTTTGAAGGCCGCATAGTCCCATCAGTTCAGAAATGTAAACCCGAAAGGCAGACCCAGATGATCGAAGCGTCCATATCCACCCGCACCCGCACCGCCATCGAAAGCGCCCATGCCCTGCGCGGCCGCGCGCTGGCCGATCTGCTGGCCGCCGTCTTTGGGCATGGCCGCGCCGGGCGCTGAACGCGAAACGGGCGGGCCCTATGGCCCGCCCGCTGTTCCTGCGCCGACGCGATGCCGACGTCTTGCCGACGCAACGCCGTCTGTCCTCAGGCGAAGAACTGCGCCCCGTTGGCAGAGATGGTCGAACCGTTGACAAACCCCGAGTCGTCGGACGCCAGAAAGGTCACACAGCGCGCGATTTCCTCGGGCTCGCCCAGCCGACCCACTGGAATCATTCCGATAATTGCCTCGCGCACCTTCTCGGGCACCGCCATCACCATCTCGGTGGCGATGTAGCCGGGGCAGATCGCGTTGGCCGTGATCCCCTTGGCCGCACCCTCCTGCGCCAGGCTCTTCACGATCCCCAGATCCCCCGCCTTCGTCGCCGCATAATTGACCTGCCCGAACTGGCCTTTCTGGCCATTGATCGAGGAGATCACGATGACACGACCAAACCCGCGCTCTCGCATACCGGGCCAGACGGGGTGTACGGTGTTGAAAACGCCCGTCAAATTTGTGTCGATGACGTCCTGCCACTGCTGTGGAGACATCTTGTGGAACGGTGCGTCGCGCGTGATGCCAGCGTTGGCGACCACCACTTCGACCGGGCCAAGATCGGCCTCGACCTGCGCGATGCCGGCCTTGGACGCCTCGTAATCGGCCACGTTCCACTTGTATGTCTTGATGCCGGTTTCCGCGGTGAACGCCGCCGCGGCTTCGTCATTTCCCGCGTAACTGGCGGCGACCTCGTAGCCCGCGGCCTTCAGCGCCTTCGAAATTGCCGCGCCAATGCCCCGGCTGCCGCCGGTGACCAATGCAACACGTCCCATGGGTGTTCCTCCACTACCTTTTCGGTAATTGTGTTAACGTTTCGATGCCGCTTGCGCAACATTATTGCGCGCAAGCGGTTGTTGTCTTGGCGATCAGGGCCGCTCAAGGCACATGGCAACACCCATGCCGCCGCCGATGCACAGCGTGGCAAGGCCGCGCTTTGCGTCTCGGCGCTTCATTTCGAACAAAAGCGTGTTCAGGATGCGCGCGCCCGAAGCGCCGATCGGGTGGCCGATGGCAATTGCGCCGCCGTTCACGTTCACGATCGCAGGATCCCATCCCATGTCCTTGTTCACGGCGCAGGCCTGCGCGGCGAAGGCCTCGTTCGCCTCGACAAGATCGAGGTCGTCCACGGACCAGCCCGCACGCTCCAGCGCCTTGCGGCTGGCGTGGATCGGACCGACACCCATGATCGAGGGGTCAAGCCCGGCGGTCGCGTAGCTGGCGATCCGGGCCAGCGGTTCGATCCCGCGCTTTTCGGCATCGTCCGCAGACATCAGCAGGACCGCGGCGGCGCCATCGTTGATCCCGCTGGCGTTGGCGGCGGTCACGCTGCCGTCCCGGGTAAAGGCCGGACGCAGTTTCTGCATGGCTTCGATGGTGGCGCCGTGGCGGATGTATTCGTCGGCGTCCACCACGATGTCGCCCTTGCGGGTCTTGACGGTGTACGCGACGATCTCGTCGGCAAACCTGCCTGCCTTTTGCGCGGCCTCGGCCTTGTTCTGGCTGGCGACCGCGAATTCATCCTGCTGGTCGCGGCTGATCTGCCACTTTTCGGCGACGTTCTCGGCCGTCTGGCCCATGTGATAGCCGTTGAAGGCGTCCCAAAGCCCGTCACGGATCATGGAATCGATGAAGGACATGTCGCCCATCTTCTGGCCAGGCCGCAGATTGGCGACATGGGGGCTCATCGACATGTTTTCCTGGCCGCCGGCGGCAACGATCGACGCATCGCCAAGCTGGATGTGCTGGGCGCCCAGCGCCACGGCGCGCAGGCCCGATCCGCACACCTGATTGATGCTCCAGGCGGCGGCCTCGATCGGCAGGCCGGCGTTCACATGCGCCTGCCGCGCGGGGTTCTGGCCTTGCCCGGCGGTCAGCACCTGGCCCAGGATGGTTTCGGCCACCTCGGCCTTGTCGATGCCGGCCCGCTCGACGACGGCCTCCAGCACGGTGCGGCCCAGCTCATGCGCGGGGGTATTGGCGAAACTGCCGCTGAAGCTGCCCACGGGGGTCCGGGCTGCGGATGCGATAACGACGTTGGTCATGGTGGCTCTCTCCCAAGCGAATCTGATCGCGCCGAGCCTCACGCCATGCGCCGCAATTTACAACTACGAGGTCCGGCTCGGACGTGTCGCCTATACATGCTGCAGTGCAGCAAATCAACGGTATGCGATTGTAGGCAATAGCAGACCCGCCTTGCACTGGGCGGGACGCGTCATCCTGCCGCGTGCTGATCCTCGACATTCCAGGGCGGGTGCAAGGTGGGTGCGCCAAAGAAATAGCCCTGCATACAGTCGATGCCGATACCTGCAAGGAACTCGGCGTCGGCGGCCTGTTCAACGCTTTCGGCGACCGTGAACATCTCGAAATGCCGGGCAATCGAGATCAGCGCCTCTGTCAGCACCTGGTTGTCGGGGCTGCTGGCGATACCGCGGATGAACTGGCCATCAATCTTGATGACGTCGAACAGGAAATCACGCAGACAGCGAAAGCTGGTGTAGCCCGATCCGAAATCGTCCAGCGCGAAGGATATTCCGCGATCCTGCATCTCTGACATGAAGACCTGCACCATGTCCGGCACAAGCATGGCAGAGCCTTCGGTGATCTCAAGGATCAGACGTTCGCCGATGGCAGGATCGTCGGAAAGCCCGCGTTTCAGCGCGGTCCGCCAGGGGGGATACCCGATGGAGCGGGCCGACATGTTGATGGAAAGACGCACCTGCGGCTGGTCGGCCAGCGTTTCCAGCCCGATGCGAAGGGCCAGGCAATCCAGTTGCCGCCCGAGTTCAGTCTGTTCCACGGCACCGATGAAATCCGAGGCGGGAATCACCCGGCCGGTGCCGTCGAGAACCCGCAACAGGCCTTCGTGAAAGGCGACCGCCCCGTCGGTATCGGCGCGAACCACGGGTTGGTAGGCCAGAACGACATTCCGCGTCTCGACAGCGTTGCGGACCATGGCGATCACATTGCGGTCGCGCCCCGCGATTGCCGCGCTGAGCGGATCGCGCAGCCAGCCCGGAACCTCGACCTTTGTGGAATTTGGCGCGGTAAGCATGGCGACTCCATCCATGTTTGCCGCAGACTGGCGCAGAGAGGTTCACCAAGGGTAAAGCTTGGCCACTGCAAACCCACGAACAGGAGGCCTCATGCACGACCGTTGCGACTGGTGCGGCACCGATCCGTTGTATGTCGACTATCACGACACCGAATGGGGCGTGCCCGAACGCGACGCCCGGGCGCTTTGGGAAAAGCTGATCCTTGACGGGTTCCAGGCCGGGCTGGCCTGGATCACGATCCTGCGCAAGCGCGACAACTTCCGCGCCGCGTTCGAAGGCTTCGATCCAGAGGCGATCGCCCGGTGGTCCGAGACCGACGTGGCCCGCCTGCTTGGCGACGCCGGAATCGTGCGGCATCGCGGCAAGATAGAGGCCACCATCGGCAATGCCCGCGCCTTTCTGGCGCTGGAAGAGGCTGGCGGCTTTGCGCCCTTCGTCTGGGACAGGGTCGAGGGGCGCCCGCTGCAGAACGCGTTCGCCAGCATGTCCGACGTGCCGGCGGAAACGCCCCTGTCGCGGCAGTTGTCTAAGGATCTGAAGGCCGCGGGCTTCCGGTTCTGCGGGCCCACCATCGTCTATGCCTGGCTACAGGCCTGCGGCGTGGTGAACGACCACCTGGTGACCTGCCCGCGCCATGCACAGGTGGCGGCGCTGGCCTGAAGACCGGCGCGGCGGACCGACTGCCGCGGCCCCGGTCAGTCGGCGGCAGTCAGCGCGCGGATAATGGCCTTGGCGCTGTCGCTGTCCCATTCCGCGTCGCCGCGCAGGCGGGCGATCTCTTCACCCTCGGGGTTCAGGATCACCGTGATCGGCAGGCCCAGCACCGCCATGTCGCGGGCCAGCGCCTGCTTGGGGTCGCGGTGCCTGGGCAGGTTGGTTACTCCCACCTCGTCGAAGAAGCGCGTGATCCCGGCGGGCGCATTGCGGCCCGTGGCGATGGTGACGACCTCGAACGCCTCACCCCCCAGTTCCGCCTGCAGCCGGTCGAGCGACGGCATCTCCTTGCGGCAGGGCGCGCACCATGTCGCCCAGAAGTTCACCAGCGTGTACTTGCCCGCGTAGGCCGCCAGCGTCATGGGCGCGCCGCCCGCATCCTCGAACGCGGCGTCAGAGGCGGCAACGGGCATCTCATGAAACACCAGCTTCTTCATGTTGCCCTCGCGCAGCGACTCGAGCGCGGCGATATCGATGTCGGCGGCGTTTGCGCCCAGTGTCAGGGCGGTGTAGAGCACGGCGGCGAAGGTCCAGCGCATCTTTCCTCCGGGGTTACTTCCATGACCGACCAAAGCTCGAATGCCATGTGGGGCGGGCGTTTCGCCGCTGGTCCCGACGCGATCATGGAGGCGATCAACGCCTCGATCGGGTTCGACAAGCGGCTTGCCCCACAGGACATCGCAGGCTCTCGCGCGCACGCTGCCATGCTGGCGGCGACGGGCATCCTAAGGGATAGCGACGCGGCGGCCATCCGGGAAGGTCTGCTCACGGTGTTGTCAGAGATCGAGGCGGGTTCTTTCCCCTTCCGCACCGATCTCGAAGACATCCACATGAACGTCGAGGCCCGCCTGAAAGAGTTGATCGGCGATCCGGCGGGGCGGCTGCACACGGCACGCTCGCGCAACGACCAGGTTGCGACCGACTTTCGCCTCTGGGTCCGCGACCAGTGCGACGCGGCGATCGACGGCCTGCGCGCGCTGATCGGCGCGCTGCTGGTCCAGGCAGAGGCCGGGGCGGACTGGGTCATGCCGGGGTTCACCCACCTGCAAACGGCGCAGCCCGTGACATGGGGCCATCACATGATGGCCTATGTCGAGATGTTCGGCCGCGACATGGGCCGGTTCCGGGACGCCCGCGCGCGGATGAACGAATGCCCCCTGGGTGCCGCCGCGCTGGCCGGCACGTCCTTTCCCATCGACCGGCAAATGACGGCCACGGCCCTGGGGTTCGACCGGCCCGCCGCAAACTCGCTCGACGCCGTCAGCGACCGCGACTTCGCGCTGGAGTTCCTGTCGGCCGCCTCGATCTGCGCCGTTCACCTGTCGCGCTTTGCCGAAGAACTGGTGATCTGGTCCTCGGCGCAGTTCCGCTTCGTCACCCTGTCGGACCGGTTTTCCACCGGCTCGTCCATCATGCCGCAGAAGAAGAATCCCGACGCGGCGGAACTGATCCGCGCCAAGATCGGGCGCATCCTGGGTGCGACGGTCGCGCTGTTCACGGTGATGAAGGGGCTGCCGCTGGCCTATTCGAAGGACATGCAGGAAGACAAGGAACAGGTCTTCGACGCCGCCGATTCGCTGATGCTGTCGCTGGCCGCGATGGACGGGATGGTGCGCGACATGACGGCCAACCGCGGCGCGCTGGAAACCGCGGCGGCCAGCGGGTTTTCGACGGCAACAGACCTCGCCGACTGGCTGGTCAGGGTACTGGACCTGCCGTTCCGGGACGCGCATCATGTGACCGGCACGCTGGTCGCCATGGCAGAGCGCAAGGGCTGCGACCTGCCGGAACTGACGCTGGCCGAAATGCAGGGCGTCCACGCCGGCATCACGGCGGATGTGTTCGAGGTGCTGGGCGTGCAGAACTCCGTCGCCAGCCGCACGAGTTACGGCGGCACCGCGCCGGAACAGGTGCGCGCGCAGGTCGCGCGCTGGAAGGAGAAGCTGGGATGACACGCGCCCTTGCCCTGACCGCCATGCTGGCCCTGCTGGCCGCCTGCGGTGTGGATGGACCGCCGGTTCCGCCGCCCGCCAAGGCGGCAGACCCCGCGCCCGCCGCGCTGACCGTGACGGCGACCGTCGAGGCCGGCGTCGCCGGCAGCTTCTAGGGGCGCGCGCGTGTCCCCCTTGCGGATGATCTACCTTGCGCTGGCCGTCTGGGGAGCCATCCACCCGATGTACTGGTTCCTGTCCTACATGCGGGACACCGGGACCGGCCTGTCCGGCCTGATCGACGCGTGGTACGTCAATGCCTCGACCACGGGGCTGACCTGGGACCTGACGATCGCGGCCATCGCGCTGACCATATGGATTGTCGCGGAAACCTGGGTGCGACGGAACTGGCTGGCACTGATCGCCGTTCCCGCGACCTTCTGCATCGGCGTCAGCTGCGGCCTGCCGCTTTACCTGTTCCTGCGCACGCGCGAGGTGCGGTAGCCAGCGCGCGATTGCACCGCGCGCCCTGTCTGCTATGTCCCGCTGCAACGCGCAGGACAAAGACCCATGGATCATTTTCTATATCGCGACGGCATGCTGCATGCCGAGGATGTCCCGGTGGCCGAGATCGCGGCCGAGGTCGGCACGCCGTTCTACGTTTATTCCACGGCCACGCTGACCCGGCATTTCCGCCTGTTCGACGAGGGGCTGGGCGACATGCCGCACCTTGTCTGCTACGCGATGAAGGCCAATTCCAACCAGGCAATCCTGCGCACGCTCGGCAATCTCGGGGCGGGCATGGACGTGGTGTCGGGCGGCGAATACCGCCGCGCCCGCGCCGCCGGCGTCCCGGGCGAGCGCATCGTGTTCTCGGGCGTCGGCAAGACGCGAGAAGAGATGCGGCTGGCGCTGGAAGGCGGGATTCGCCAGTTCAACGTGGAAAGCGAGCCCGAGATGGCCGCCCTGTCCGAGGTGGCGCAATCCTTGGGCACGGTCGCGCCGATCACCGTGCGGGTGAACCCGGACGTCGACGCGAAGACCCATGAAAAGATCGCCACCGGCAAGAAAGAGAACAAGTTCGGCATCCCGATCTCGCGCGCGAAAGAGGTCTATGCCCATGCCGCCGCCCTGCCGGGGGTGCGCGTCGTGGGAATCGACGTGCACATCGGCAGCCAGCTGACCGACCTTTCCCCGTTCCGCGAGGCCTATGGGCTGGTGGCGGACCTTGTGCGGGCGCTCCGCGCCGAGGGCCACCAGATAGACCGCCTGGACCTGGGCGGCGGGCTGGGCATCCCCTATGAACGCTCGAACGCCGCACCGCCCCTGCCCACGGAATATTGCGACGTCATCCGCGAGACTGTCGGCGACCTTGGCTGCGAGATCGAGATCGAGCCCGGACGCCTGATCGCGGGAAATGCCGGGCTCCTGGTCAGCCGCGTGATCTTCGTCAAGGCCGGCGAGGGGCGGGACTTCGTGATCCTTGATGCCGCCATGAACGACCTGATCCGCCCCGCGATGTATGGCGCATGGCACGATATCGTCCCCGTGGTAGAGCCTGCGGCAGGCGCCGAAACCCATCCCTTCGACGTGGTCGGGCCGGTCTGCGAAAGCGGCGACACCTTTGCCAAGGCACGCGCCTTGCCGCCGGTATCCGCGGGTGAGCTGGTGGCGTTCCGGTCGGCGGGCGCCTATGGCGCGGTAATGGCGTCGGAATACAACACGCGCCCGCTGGTCCCCGAGGTTCTGGTGCACGGCGATCAATTCGCTGTCATTCGTGCCCGCCCGACCTTTGACGAGATCATCAATCGAGATACCATCCCCGAATGGCTATAGGCGCAGTCCCGCGCCCAGCCACGCCGGCACGGGGTGCATGACCGACACGCAAGAGATCAAAGCCGCGGCCAACCGCCATCTTGCTTGGCCCGTGCGCCTTACCCGCGCCGGAATGCTGGCAGAGCGATTCACCCGCGCTTTCTGGCCGGTTTGGAGCATCTTGTTCATCGGCCTCGGCGCGCTGATGCTCGGCCTGCACACAATGCTGCCGATAGAGGCCGTATGGGGCGGCGCGGTGATTTCGGCGCTGGCCATCGTCGCGTTTGCCGTTCGCGGAACCCTTCTGTTTCGCTGGCCATCCCGCGCAGAGGCGCTGGACAGGCTTGACCGGACACTTCCCGGGCGCCCGATTTCCGCGCTGGCGGACACGCAGGCCATAGGTGCCGGCGACACGGCCTCGGCCGCGGTCTGGCGGGCGCACGTCGCACGCATGGCCGCCCGGGCAAAGCAGGCCCGCGCCGTGTCGCCGGATCTTCGGATCGCATCGCGCGACCCCTTCGCATTGCGCTATGTCGCCCTTCTGGTCTTTGTCATGGCGCTTGGGTTCGGTTCGATCTGGCGTGTGGCATCGGTGACAGAACTTGCGCCGGGCAACGGCGCGGCGCTTGCGGCCGGCCCAAGCTGGGAAGGATGGATCGAACCGCCTGTCTACACCGGCAAACCCAGTCTTTACCTGAACGACATCACGGCCGCAGACATCGCGGTGCCCGAGGCCAGCCGCGTGACCCTGCGGTTCTATGGAGAGATCGGTGCCCTTACGCTGTCCGAGACGGTCTCTGCCCGGATCGGAGAGTTGCCGCCCGCCTCTGACCCCGAGCAGGCCTTCGAGATACGGCAGCCGGGCGAGATCGTGATCGGCGGCACCGGCGGGCGCAGCTGGACGGTCGCCGTCATGCCGGACGCCACGCCGCAGGTTCGGTCTGACGGACCGGCAGAGCGCAGCCCGACCGGCGAGATGCGCCTGCCCTTCGCGGCGTCGGACGACTATGGCGTCGTGTCTGGTCAGGTGGAATTTGCTTTGGACATGGCCGCGGTCGACCGCCGCCACGGACTAAGCGTTGCCCCCGAGGACCGCGAAACACTGGTGCTTGATCTTCCCATGCCGATTGCTGGGGATCGCACAGACTTTGCCGAGACCCTGGTCGACGATCTGTCCCAGCATCCTTGGGTCGGGTTGCCGGTGCGGGTGACGTTCACCGTGACCGACGATCTTGGGCAAGAGGGCCGCTCGACACCGGAAACCATCGACCTTCCCGGACGCCGGTTCTTCGACACGCTGGCAAACGCGATCATCGAGCAGCGCCGCGACCTGCTCTGGTCGCGCGAGAACGGGCCGCGCGCGGCACAGGTCCTGCGGGCCATCAGTCACCGCCCCGAAGACGCATTCGATAGCGAAACGGCCTATCTGAAACTGCGCGTCGCCTTGCGCCGGCTGGAGGTCGGGAACGAATTCGGCCTTTCGGCAGAGCGCCGCGATGAAGTGGCCGCCGCGCTATGGGACATCGCCGTCATGATTGAGGACGGCACCCTTTCTAACGCGCTGGCCCGTCTTCGCGAGGCACAGGAACGACTGGCCGAGGCCATGCGCAACGGCGCCAGCGACGAGGAAATCGCCGAACTGATGCAGGAACTGCGCGAGGCGATGCAGGAGTACATGCGCCAGCTTGCCCAGCAGCAGCAGCAGGACGGGCAGGAGCAGGCCGAGGCCCCCCCATCGCAGACCATTACGGGCGACCAGCTGGAACAGATGCTTCAACGTCTTCAGGAGCTTATGGAACAGGGCCGCATGGACGAAGCGCAGCAGCTTCTCGACCAGTTGGCGCGCATGATGGAAAACATGCGGATCACAGAAGGCCAGCAGGGCCAGCAATCGCCCGGTCAGCAGGCGATGGAGGGTCTTGCAGAAACCCTGCGCGATCAGCAGGAGCTTTCGGACGAAACGTTCGGCGACCTGCAAGAGCAGTTCCAGCAACCCGGCCAGCAGGGCGAACAGGGACAACAGGGCGAACAGGGTCAGCAAGGTGAGGGCCAGATGCCCGGCCAGGGGCAGATGCCCGGGCAAGGTCAGGACGGAACCCGGCCCGGCGACGGCGGGCAACAAGGCCTTGCCGACCGACAGCGCGCCTTGCGGCAGGAACTGCAACGCCAGCAGGGGTCGCTGCCCGGTGCCGGAACGCCAGAGGGAGACGCGGCGCGCGATGCCCTGGACCGGGCAGGCCGCGCGATGGACAACGCCGAAGACGCCCTGCGCGAGGACGATTTCGCCGGTGCCCTCGACAGCCAGTCCGAAGCGATGGAGGCCTTGCGCGAAGGGATGCGCGAACTGGGCGAGGCGATGGCCCAGCAACAGCAGCAGAATGGCCAGCAGGGCGATGCCAATGGACAGGCCGACAGCGGCCAGCGTCGCGACCCGCTGGGCCGCGACGTGGGCGCGAACGGCCAGATCGGCACCGACGAGCAGCTGTTGCAGGGAGAGGACGTCTACCGCCGGGCGCGCGAACTTCTTGACGAGATCCGCCGACGCTCCAGCGATCAGGAACGCCCGGACCAGGAGCTTGAATACCTAAGGCGGCTTCTGGACCGGTTCTGATCAGCCCGGGGTGCCGGCCTCGTCGTCTGCCAGCATTTCGTTAATCCGCTCGACGCCTTGGGCAATCATTTTCTCGGCCGTGTCACGCGTCTCGTTGACCCAATCCACATAGGTCACAAGCGGATCGCGCGCGGGTGGATAGAGTTCGGCAATACGCGGAGCGAATGCATAAACAAGCGCGCCCCCAACAGCCACCAGAAGCACAAGGAAGAAGCCCGCGCGAAATCCGCTGCGGTGGCGGACTTCCGGTCGTGCCGGCGAGGTTGCGGCCGGTGCCATCTCGGTGCTGCGCTCTGGCGCGTTCGACGCCCTCAGGGTCGAGTTGATCTCGTCGACATCGGGCAGAAGGTCACGTCGCGCACCGCGTTCGCGCGGCGCTTCAGCATCGTCCTCGTTGCGCCGCATGGGCGCAACCCGGCGCGGCGCGGGCGACCTTTCGGGATCATCGAGGCCCAGGTCGGGCTGGCTTTCCAGATGCCCGCTTTCGGCCCGGCGCGCCACGGCTTCGCGCTCTGCCTCTTCGCGCAGGACGCCGGCGACCTTGGGATCGAGACGGCGCCGGGATGTGTCTTGGGACGCACCTTCCTGCACGGGGCGCCGCGGTGGCGCGGGCGCTGCGACGGTCTGCTGGTCCGGCCCGGCGCGAAGCTCCTGCCCCATTTCAGCGGCCAGATCCGCGTCCAGATGGGGCGGGCGCTGGAACCAGGTATGTCCGCAATTCGAACACTGAACGTCCCGGCCGGCGTCGGGCATCACCCGGGCATCGACCTCGTACTGCGCACCGCAATTCGGGCAGATCAAACGCATCGCTGTTCCATCGCATCGCACACAAGCATATGTGCGCGCCCCACGCACCCACTGAAGATCTTGTATCAGCGCACCGGCGGCTTTCAAAGCCCTTGCGCCCCGAGATTGCACGCGACCGCGCCATGCGTCACAAGAGGGCACCGGAACGGGCGCAACGCGCGAGGATGGTGGTGATCCAGTTCGAGGATGTGGCCTACAGCTACGGGCATGGCGGCAGAGAGCTTCTGTCGGGTGTCAGCCTGTCGCTGCCAGCCGGTTCCTTCCAGTTCCTGACCGGACCTTCAGGCGCGGGAAAGACCACTTTCCTGAAGCTCTGCTATGGAGAGCTTACGGCTTCGGCCGGGCGGATTTCGCTGTTTGGGCAGGATCCGCGGGCCATGTCGCGCGATGACATCGCAGGCATTCGCCGCCGAATCGGGGTCGTGCATCAGGATTGCCAGTTTCTTGATCACCTGCCCCTGATCGAGAACGTCGCCTTGCCGCTGACGGCCGCCGGACGCGATGTCGCAGCAGAGGCCGAGAACCTGGAAGAATTGCTGGGCTGGGTCGGGCTGAGCGCACAGCGCGCAAACCTGCCGCCACAGCTTTCCGGCGGTGAACGGCAGCGCGCGGCCCTTGCCCGCGCCGTAATCATGTCGCCCGACACGATCCTTGCCGACGAGCCGACAGGGAACATCGACTGGGATATGTCGCTGCGTTTGCTGCAATTGTTGATTGAACTGAACAGGATGGGCAAGACCATCCTGATCGCGACCCATGACCTGAACCTCATTCGCGCCGCCAAGGCGCAGGTATCGGCACGTGTGTTGCGCATCTCGAACCGGCACGTGCAAGTAGGGTCCGACCTGTGAGCCTCTTGCGCGATCTCTTGTCGCTGTTGTCCGGCGACACCCAAGCCGACAGGGCCGTGCCCCCGACAGGCTACACGGCGCGCCTTACGGTGTTCACCTCTGGGGCCATGGCCTTTCTTGCCGTGTTCGCGCTGGCGCTTTCGCTGGCCGCCGGACGCCTTGCCGAACGATGGGGTTCGGAATTGGCGCGCACGTCGACCGTGCGCATTTCGGCGCCCGCCGGACAGGTGGCCGCGCAGACGGACGCGGTGTTGCGTGTCCTTCGAACAACGCCCGGAATCGCAGATGCCCGCGCCCTGACCGAGGCAGAGCAGCGCGAGTTGCTTACGCCTTGGTTCGGGCCTGACCTGCCGCTTGATACCCTGCCGGTCCCGCAGCTTGTAGAGATCGTCGAGGACGCACGCGGCTATGACAGCGACGGATTGCGCCTGCGCCTGTCAGCCGAAGCGCCAGGTGCGGTGCTGGACGACCACACACGCTGGCGCGAACCGCTGGTGCGCGCCGCGGATCGTCTGCGCCTCATGGGATCGGTGTCGATCCTGCTGATCGGCGCGGCGATGGCGTCGATGATCACGCTGGCCGCGAATGCGGCGCTGGCCGCGAACTCTCAGGTTATCAATGTTCTGCGGCTGGTCGGCGCGCGCGATACCTATATCGCCCGTGCCTTTGTCCGCCGCTTCACGCTGCGGGCCTTGACGGGCGCGGCGGCGGGCACGTTCGCGGGACTGGTCGCGGTGGCCATGTTGCCGCGCGCCGGGGACGCCGGCGATTTCCTGACCGGTCTTGGTTTCCAGGGGGCGCATTGGCTTTGGCCCCTGCTGATCCCACCTGCGGCAGGCTTTGTCGCACTGCTGGCCACGCGCCTGGCAGCCCTTCGTATGCTGAGGACTTTCACCTGATGGGATACGCGTTCCAGTGGCTCCGGTCCCTGTTGTTCGTGGGCCAGATGTATCTGATGATGCCGGTGCTTGCGCTCTATTTCACGCCGCTTTCCCTGATCTCGCGCGATTGGGCCTTCCGCGGCGTTCGAACCTATTGTCGCTGGGTGCGATGGACGGCGCACTGGATGGTCGGCCTTCGCTCAGAGATCCGCGGCGCGCCGCCAAGACAAGAGGTGCTGATCGCCGCCAAGCACCAAAGCTTCTTCGACATCATCATGATCGTCAGCGTCGTCCCCCGGCCGAAGTTCATCATGAAGAAAGAGCTGATCTGGGCCCCGATCCTGGGATGGTACGCCAAGCGGATGGGCTGCATTCCCGTCGATCGTGGGCGCAAGGGCGCGGCGGTCGCCAGCATGGTTGATGGCGCGCGGAAGGGACGCCGCGACGGCGGCCAACTGGTGATCTATCCGCAAGGCACCCGCGTCGCGCCGGGGGCGGACAAGCCCTACAAGGTCGGGACCGGGGTGCTTTACACCACGCTGGGCATTCCCTGCGTACCCGCGGCGACCAACGTGGGCGTGTTCTGGCCGCGTATCGGCATCTACCGCAAGCCGGGCACGGCGGTGGTGGAATTCCTGCCCGCCATCACACCGGGGATGGAGCACGCGCCATTCATGTCCCGGATCGAAGAGACGGTCGAAACCGCATCGAACCGACTCATGGCCGAGGCCGGATTCGAAGGCGCCTAGGGGGCGCTCAGCCCCTGGGCCAATAGGTCTTCCACAACCAGATCAGCAGGATCGCCCCGAGAACGGCGCCGACGAAGCCGGAAAGCCAGCCCATCATTGTCAGCAGCGCCCGCAGCACGAAACCTCCCACCAGCGCCCCGGCGATCCCGATAACGATGGTTGTTACAACGTCCGTGTCCAGCTTCATCAGCCGGGTTGCGAGAAAGCCGGCGGCGGCCCCGATGATGATAAGTGCAACGACGCTCATTTGCGTCTCCTGTCCCTGCGGCCACCGCGCCAATGCGTCGGCACGATCGCCAAAGCCCCGATCGAGGAAATCACGGCATCGACACCCGGCGGGCCGAAACTGATGCCGAACATGACCCTCAGAAAAAAGAACAAGAAGGCGCCACCGACACAGATGATCATCGACGGGATCACACCGTTTTGCGTGAACCCGCTGCGTTCAGACGCATAACCGACGATTCCCGCAATCACGAGGGTGCCCATAAGCGCGAAATACATGCCTCAAACCTCCAGCCGGGTGCCGGCGGTGACGGGCCAGCCCCTCAGGAACGTATCAGTATCCTGCGCGCCGCGCCCAGCGCGTTGCAGGCGTGCCGGTCGAATCGCACCGGTGCCGCAGGCAATGGTCAGACGGTCATCCAGCACGCTGCCGGGCTCACCCGTGCCCTCGACCGGCTCCGAGGCCAGAAACTTGATCCGCTCGCCCCCGATTTCGGACCACGCGCCGGGAAATGGCGACAGCCCGCGGATCAGCCGATCAACCTGAACCGCCGGGATCGTCCAGTCGATCCGGGCTTCGGCCTTGTCGATCTTCTCGGCATAGGTCACGCCCTTTGCGGCCTGTGCTTCCGGCTCCAGTTCCGGCAGGCGGGCAAGGGCATCGACAATCATGCGCGCCCCGAGATCCGACAACCGATCGTGCAGCGCGCCTGTCGTGTCATCGGCTTCGATCGGGATCGCCTCGCGCAGCAGGACGGCGCCGGTGTCAAGCCCCGGTTCCATCTGCATGATGCAGACACCGGTTTCCGCATCACCCGCCATGATCGCCCTGTGGATCGGCGCTGCCCCCCGCCAGCGCGGCAGCAAGGAGGCATGGATGTTCAGGCAGCCATGCCGCGGCGCCGTCAGCACGGGCCTTGGCAGGATCAGGCCATAGGCCACCACCACCGCCACGTCCGCCTCCAGCGCGGCAAAGGCATCCTGAACTTGGGCTGTGCGCAACGTGCCGGGGTGGCGCACCGGAAGGCCCAATGCTTCGGCCCTCAGATGGACCGGCGTGGGCCTGTCCTTCTTGCCGCGCCCCGCGGCGCGCGGGGGCTGGGTGTAGACACACACCACCTCATGCCCGGCATCGACCAGCGCATCCAGCGCTGGCACCGAGAACTCGGGCGTGCCCATGAAGACCACCTTCATGCCCGTGCCCGCGCCTTTTCCGCCTTCTTGAGGACCATGCGCCGCTTCACCGGGGACAGCCGGTCAAAATACATCCGCCCCGCAAGGTGATCGATCTGGTGCTGCACGGATGTTGCCCAAAGGTCTTCGAAGGTCTGGTCGCGTTCGGCGCCTGTCTCGTCCAGAAACCGCACGGTAACCTGGCGCGGACGCGCCACACGGGCCGAGACCCCGGGCAGGCACGGACTGCCCTCGTCCCACTCGAAAAGGTCGTCTGATGCCGCCACGACGCGCGGGTTGGCAAGGCGGACGACCTGCCCCCGTGTGTCAGAGCAATCCACCACCGCAAGCCGTCGCATCACGGCAATCTGTACCGCCGCAAGGCCAAGGCCCGGCATGGCCTCCATCGTGTCGGTCATGTCGTTCCAGATCGCCCTGATCTCGTCGGTCACGTCCGGCACGTCCGCCGCCGAAGCGCGCAGCCGCTCGTCCGGCCATTGCAGGATCGGGCGCACCGTCATGCCCCGGGCGTCCAGGTGCCGCCAGTAAGTTCGGCCAGCGCATCGGCCTTGCGGTATCGCGTGGCCGCGTCCAGACGATCGGTGATCAAGACGCCGTCAAGATGATCCTGCTCATGCTGGACGCATACCGCCTCGAGCCCGGTCAACCGGTCTTGCCGCCGCGTCCCGTTCAGTTCCGTCCACGCAAGCGCGATGGTGGCAGGGCGTGTAACGGCCACCGGAAGGCCGGGGATCGAAAGGCAGCCCTCTTCCCTTGTCGCCATGTCATCGGATTGCCACAGGATCCTTGGGTCGATCATCACGCGGGGCGCGCGGGCCACACCATCCTTCCAATAGGCATCGATCACGAAAAGACGCAGCAAGCGGCCCACCTGCGGGGCCGCAAGACCCCGCCCCGGCGCCGCGTACATCGTCTCGGTCATGTCCGCTGCCAATTGGCGAATGTCGTCAGTGATCTCGCCCACCGGGGAAGCCACCTGCCGCAGGACCGGCTCTCCCTGCAAGAGAATTGGCAGGACGCTCACGCTTTCGCCTTTTCCCGCTCGCGCTCGCGCTTCAGCTTGACCATCTTGCGGGTGATCATCTGCCGCCGCAGCGGCTTGAGATAGTCAATGAACAGCTTGCCGTCGAGGTGGTCGATCTCGTGCTGAACACAGGTCGCCCAAAGGCCGCCGAACTGCTCTTCGCGCTCGGTGCCGGTTTCATCGACCCAGGCGACCCGCACCTCTGCCGGACGCTCCACGTCGGCATACTGGTCAGGGATCGACAGGCAGCCCTCTTCATAGACGTTGTGTTCTTCCGATACCCAAAGGATCCGGGGATTGAACAGGACCAAGGGGCGCGGCGGGGTGTCAGGATCCTTGATGCAATCCATCACCAGCAAACGGGCCATCACGCCCACCTGTGGCGCCGCCAGCCCGATTCCGGGCGCGTCATACATGGTCTGAAGCATATCATCCGCCAGCTCTCGCAGCTCTGGCGTGATGTCGGACACCTCGTCGCAGCGCTTTTTCAGGCGCGGATCGGGATGGATAAGGATCGGTCGGACAGTCATGGCCTTGGATGTAGGCGATGGCCCGCCCGCGTGCAATCTCCCTTGCGCCCGCGGCACGGAAGGGTAGCTTGCGTCCCGGGCAAGGACACCGGAGGCACCCTTGGAATTTGACTTCGACCGCGAAAAGGACCGCGCTGGCGGACACCGCAGCAAGTTCGACAACATGGAAGCCTTCTGCGGCCTGACACCCGACACGGGCATCGCCATGTGGGTTGCCGACATGGATTTCGATGCTGCCCCCTGTATTCTCGATACGCTTCGCACCGATCTGGACAGCGGGTACATGGGGTATTTCGGAAATCCGGGTCCGGTGACAGAGGCCATCTGCGGGTGGATGAAGTCAAGACACGGCTGGACCATCGACCCGGGCTGGATCCGGTTTTCCCATGGCGTGGTGAATGCCTTTGCTATGACCCTTCAGGCGTTTTCGGATCCCGGCGACGATATCATCGTCTTTTCGCCCGTGTATCACGCCTTCTATTCCAAGGCCCGGGCCCTTGGGCGCGGGATCGTGGAAAGCCAGCTTGTCCTGAAAGACGGCCAGTACCGGATGGACCTGGGCGCACTGGCGGGGCAGCTGACGGGCAAGGAACGGATCGTCGTCTTCTGCAGCCCCCATAATCCGGGCGGCCGCCTCTGGGACGCGGATGAGATAAAGGCCCTGGCCGAATTCTGCGCCGCTCATGACCTGCTGCTGCTTTCGGACGAAATCCACATGGACCTGTGCTTTCCGGGCGCACGGCACCTGCCGACGGCAACCACCGCACCACAGGCCACACCCCGCCTCGTCACCATCACGGCGGCATCCAAGGGGTTCAACATCGCCGGCGGAGAAACCGGTTTTGCGATTATCGAGGACCCGGAACTGCGCGCACGGTTCGACATCGCGCACAAGATGATGGGCGGCACGCCCAACAGGTTCGGGATGCTGATGACCAGGGCGGCCTTCACCGAGGGCGCCGCGTGGTCAGAAGCGGTGCGCGCCTATCTCGGCGGAAACTTCGCGCTCTGGCGCGACCGGATCGGCGCGCTGCCGGGCGTGTCCGTCATGGACATGCAGGCGACCTACCTCAGCTGGGTGGATTTCGAACGCACCGGCATGGCACCCGGCGAAACCACGGCGCGTCTCCACCAGGCGGGCATCGCGATGTCGCCGGGCGCGCAGTTCGGCAAGGGCGGAAAGGACTGGCACCGTTTCAACATCGCCATGCCGCGCCCACGCCTGGAGACCGCGATCAAGCGGATCGAGGACGCGTTTTCGGACCTGCAATAGCCGAGGTCAGTCGCGCGACAGCAATGCGATCGGCGCATCCGCGTCGCGCGCGAAATCAAGGGGCGCGCGATCCTCGGCCACCGTGTTGCGCTTGAATTCGTAGATCATTTCGCCGTTGTCGGCGGTACTGGCCACGATCAGGCACTGCCAAAGGTGACGCGCGCCATCGTAGATATCGACAAGACCGCGAAGCCGGGGCGCATCCTGTTCATCGACGGCGAACCCGCCATCCCAAAGCCGGTGCACGATGAACACGTCCTCGCCCGCATGGACCCGAAGGCGTGCCTTCTTGCGTCGGTCCCGGCGACGGGCCTCGGCCAGCCCCTCCAGCACCTCTTTCGGCAGAAAGTCGGTCATGCGCAAAACTCCATTGCTCAGAAAATGGACCAGCCTGCCTGCACGTCAAGCATTTGTGAAACTCTGCGGCCGCGGCGCAGATGGACCGTGTCCCCCGTGCCCCTATCCTTCGCGTAGCTTTGGACGCAGGACGTGGGGATGCGCAGGGTCGTAAAGGGCGCTGTCGGGGAAGTCTTCGGACGTGCCAAGCGCCGGCCCCACCAGAATTAGTGCCGTGCGCGTGATCTTGGCCGCGCGTACCTGGGCGTGAATGTCCGCAAGGGTGCCTCGCAAGATCATCTGGTCGGGCCAGCCGACCCGGTAGACCACCGCAACCGGGCAATCGGCGCCGTAATGCGGCGTCAGGACACGTTCGATCTCTCGAAGGGCGCGGATCCCCAGGTGAATGGCCAGTGTCGCGCCGGTGCGCGCAAAGTTGTCCAGCGTCTCGCCCGGCGGCAGGCCGGTGGATTTCATCGCCATCCGGGTCAGCACGATGGATTGCGCCACCTGCGGCACCGTCAATTCCTGACCCAACGCGGCAGCGGCGGCGGCATAGGCCGGCACGCCGGGCACGATCTGATAGTCGATCCCATCCGCCTTCAGCCGCCGGATCTGTTCTGCGATCGCCCCGTAAAGCGATGGATCCCCCGAATGCACCCGCGCGACATCCTGGCCGCGGGCATGGGCCGCGACGATCTCTGCATGGGTTTCGTCCAGCGTCATGGTCGCCGTATCCAGCACCCGGGCGTCTTCGGGGGCGATCGCCACGACCTCGGTCGGCACAAGCGATCCGGCGAACAGACACACCGGGCAGGATGCGATCAGACGCTCTGCCTTCCTTGTAAGAAGTTCGGGATCACCCGGCCCGGCGCCGATGAAAAAGACGGTCATTTCAGGCGTGCTCCCTTGAATGTGCCCGGACAGGGGGTGCGCGCCGGGCAGGCATCGCGTGCGGCCGGTGTCAGGGGGGGCCGCGCGACCGGTTCAGCCATGGGAAAGATCTCCATCGATCTTTCGGGCATACCCGCGTGGCGTGAACATGCGGGGCCCCTCTCCAAGCTCGGCCAGCCGCGACTGTGAAGAGCCCACCAGAACCACGGTCAGCATGTCGACCTCATCCACTTGCAAGTCTTCGAGGCGGCGGTAGACCAGCTGTTCCTCGGGCCGCCCAAGGCTGCTGGCCAGCAAGACTGGCGTTTCCGCCGGGCGGTGTCCCAGAAGAATGTCGCGCGCTTCTGCCAGAAGGGTGCGGCGCCGCTTCGAAACGGGATTGTAGAAGGCGATGACAAAATCGCCTTCCGCCGCGGCACGAATTCGGCGGACGATGTCTTCTCTCGGGGTCAAGAGGTCGGACAGCGATATGGCACAGAAATCATGGCCCAGCGGGGCGCCAGCGCGGGCCGCCGCGGCCTGAAGCGCCGAGATGCCCGGCGCGCTGATCACCTCGACCCGGCGCGCGGCCGCACTCACGCCGCCCTCGGCTTGGGGGCGGTGCAGCAGTTCGAACACAAGCGCCCCCATCGCGTAGATCCCGGCGTCCCCCGAACAGATCAGTGCCACGTCACGCCCCTCACCGGCGCGTTCCAGCGCATAGCGACAGCGCGCCTCTTCGCCGCCCAGCGGGAAATCCTGCCGGGGCTTGCCAGCCGCCAAGGGCCCGATCAGGTCAATATACAGGCCGTATCCCACAAGCTCTTCGGCCTCTGCGATCAGGCGGCTTGCCTCTGGCGTGCGCCACGCCGCTTGTCCGGGCCCGATTCCAACGATTGAAAGCCGCCCGCGCGCCCGTCCGCGCGGCGTGGTGATCGGCGCTGACGCGCGGGCAAGTGCGGCGGTCGCATTGCCGGTCTTGCGCTTTGCCACCGCCAGCACCGCGTCAGGTCCGGCCGCGGCCAGCGCGGCACCCTCGGATACGCCATGGCACCCGACTTCGGCAAATACGACGTCCGACGGCGTTTCCAACCTGGGTGTTTCCGCCTCCAACTCGGCCGCCGGGAACAAGCGCAATGGCACGCCGATCTGTCGCGCCAGCGCGATCACCGCCGGTTCATCCGCCTTGATATCCACCGAGGCAACGCAAGCCAGCGCTTCGGCGGCGATGCCTGCTTCCGCAAGGACATCGCGGACCAGTGCGGCAAGGTCCTCGGGCGGTGTGCCCCGTGCACAGCCCACGCCCAGAACATGGCGCTGGGGATGGTAGACCAGCCGGGTCGGCCCGGCGGGGCCGGGCGCTTCGGTCACGGCAAGGGTCACGTCCCCATCCTCGCGGTGGGCCAGACCGAAGATCGCGGGCCCTTCGATGCGCGCGCCGGCGCCGGACAAAAGGGCCGCCATCGCCGACTTTGCATCTGCGGGGTTCGACAGCCTGTACCCCTCTGGCGGTTCATCCAGCGCGGCACCCAGCGCGACCTCGCCCGCGGTTGTCACCGCCGCAACACCCCCCAGGGCTTCTGAGATCTGGTGTGCCAGCCGGTTGGCGCCCCGATGCCCTCCCAGCAGCGGCACCACGACCCTGCCGTCATCCGACACCGAAAGAACCGGAGGCTCTGCCTTCTTGTCGGCCAGAAGCGGCGCAACCGCGCGGATCAGGATACCAGATGCGCAAACCCCGACGATGGGTATGCCGGCCGCGAACAGGGTACGCGCATGATCGAGCGCGTCCGGAAACCACGCGTCCGCACGATCGACCCGTTCGTTGCGTCCGTGAACAGGCCAGCCGAATGCGGCGGCCAGGCGGTGGGCCAGCGGTTCACCCGCCCGGTTCAGACATAGGATGACGGGGGTCACAGCCACGGGTCAGCCCCTTTCGTGACAAGGATCATCGAAAAATACGGTGCGGTTTCAGGTGCCTCGGACAGCGGCAGGCGCACCTCTTCGGGCAGCGTCGCACGCTCGATGTAGACAGCGCGCGACGCCAGTCCCTCGGCCTCGAGCACCGCACGCAGGCGTGGAAGATGCCGCCCGACCTTCAGGATCGCAATTGTTTCCGCGGCCTGCAGGCGCGCGCGCAATTCATCCTCTGGCAAGGGCCCGGGAAGAACCGTCAGGACCTCGTTTCGGGCGACCAGCGGCTGACCGGCCACCGCGGCACAAGCCGTCAGGGAACTGACACCCGGCACGACCTCGACCGGGTAACGCGGGGCAAGGCGCGCATGAAGATACATGAACGAGCCATAAAAGAACGGGTCGCCCTCGCACAGGCAAACGACGTCCTGTCCCGCTTCCAGTTCTTCCGCGATACGTGCCGCGCCGGTGTCATATGCCGCCTGTGCCGGTTCGCGCGCGGATGTCATCGGCACATCCATGACGATCTCGCGCGCGCCGGAAGGGATAAGGTCGGCCGCGATCGCGCGCGCAAGGCTCGCGCTGCCCGCCAGCGCCGGATAGGCGATCACAGGGGCTGACGCGATCAGCCGCGCCGCCTTGCGCGTTATGAGCTCGGGGTCACCCGGACCAAGCCCGACACCATAAAGCGTGCCCGTCATCGCTTGACCAGGCTCCACTGGGTTACGGGCATCGAAGGACGCCAGCCGGTGAGGCCGCCCACGGGCTCGGCCCGCGCCAGCGACAGCTTGACCAACTGGCCGCCATGGGCCTTGTGAAGTGACAAAAGCGTCGCTTCGGATTCCAGCGTCACAGAGTTTGCGACCAGCCGCCCAAGGGGCTTGAGCGCGCTCCAGGCCGCGGCGAAAACCTCTTGCGACATCCCGCCGCCGATAAAGATCGCATCCGGCGCCGCCAGTCCCTGCAACGCCGCAGGCGCTTCTCCTTCCACCAGTTCCAGCCGTGGCGCGCCCAAGGCAAGTGCATTCGCGGCCGCCATCGCACGACGGTCGGCGCGGGGCTCAATCCCGATGGCGCGGGCATAGTGCGCGGCCCGCATCCATTCCACCGCGACCGATCCACAGCCGGTGCCGATATCCCACAGCAGCGCACCGCGCATCGGCATAAGCTTGGCCACGGTCACGGCGCGGACCTCTTGCTTGGTCATCGTGCCATCGTGCCGGAACAACTCGTCAGCAAGCCCGGGCACGCGCGGCAAAAGCGCGGCGTCAGCGGCCGCCACGCAATCGACCGCAAGGGTGTTGAAGGCGGGGACCACATGGTCCCAGCTTTCGGCGACACCATCGAACCTTTGTTCCTCGGCACCGCCCATGCTGGCCATGACGGTCATGGGCGACGCGCCGAACCCGCGCTCTGTCAGAAAGCGTGCAATCTGCGCGGGCGTTTCCGCGCCCGTTGTCAGGATGAGCAACCTTTGATCGGGCTGGATAAACGCGATCATCTGTTCCACGGGCCGCCCGTGAACCGTCAGCGTCTCGACGTCCGCAAGGCTCCATCCCATGCGCGCCGCTGCCAGCTGAAACGCAGACAACTGCGGATGATAGACGATCTCGGCAGGCGGGATGGAACGGCCGATGCGCGCGCCGACAGAGAACCACAGCGGATCGCCGGTGGCCAGCACCACGACGCGGCGGCCCTGCATTGACCGAAGCGTGCCGATCAGCGCATCGAAGGGATGTGGCCATGCCAGCCGCTCGGCGGTGACGCTTCCGGACAGCCTGTGGTGACGGTCGCCGCCTATGATGACCTCGGCCGCCTCCAACACCGCGCGCGTGGCGGGGAGCAGCCCGTCCATGCCCTCTTCTCCGATACCGACGATATGCAACCAGGGATCAGGCATTGGCGCCTCCGTTGACGATGAATGCCTGCCGCGTTCCGCAGATCATGCGGCGTCCTCCGGCAAGCCCGCCGCCAGTGCGTTGACGGCGGCAGAGGCCATCGCCGACCCGCCCCGCCGGCCGCGCAGGGCGACGAATTCGCAGCCACGCGGATTGGCGGCCAGCTCGGCCTTTGATTCCGCGGCCCCTACGAAACCAACGGGAAACCCCAGGATCAGCGCCGGTTTCGACACCCCGGTGTCAAGCATTTCCAGCAGGTGGAACAGCGCGGTCGGCGCGTTCCCGATCGCCACGACGGCACCGTCCAGCCTGTCACGCCACAATTCGACAGCGGCGGCAGAGCGCGTCGTGCCCAACCGTGCGGCAAGATCGGGAACACCCGGGTCGTTAAGGGTCACCACCACGTCGTTCCGCGCCGGCAGACGCGAAGCGATGATGCCGGCGGCCACCATGCGGCAATCACACAGGACCGGGGCGCCGGCGGCCAGGGCCGCGTGCCCGGCTTCCGCCGCAGCAGCGGAAAACGCCAATCGGTCGGCAATCTCGACCATGCCGCAGGCATGGATCACCCGCACGGCCAGCGGCTGCATCGACACGGGAAACCGGTCAAGCCGCGCCTCTGCCCGCACCGTTCTGAAGCTTTGCGCATAGATGGCGGCCGGGTCTTTTTCGTAGCTGCGCAACGGGTCAGGCTTTCCTGGGGCGGAAGATGGGGATGCTTCCGGAAGGGGGCTGTTGGGGCACGGGGCGGCCGGGGTCAGCGCTGTTTCGGGCGCGCGCTTTCAGGGCCCAGCGGATGACGCGCATGGGGATAGGGCGCGTGGTGATGGTGGTCGTGATCATGATGATGATCGTCAGCGTGGTGATGCGTGTGATGGTGATGGTCGTGCGCATCCTGTGCCTGCAACCGGCACAGACCTGTGCAGAAACTGTCGCAAAGCGTGCAGTCTGCCACGTTCGATCCCGGGGCGCTGGCGCCCTGACCCTCGACATGATGGTGATGGCTTTCCTGCACCGCGCCCACCTCGGCCTCGAAGCCAAGAACGGCGGTGCGATACTTGCACAGGACACATGTCGGGGGCGGGACCGCGCCGAACGCGGGGTGGCCGCGGCCCTTCTCTGCGGCAATGACCGCGCGCTGTTTGGGCGTCAGGCGCTGCGCTTCCTGCCCCTCGATCGACAGGACCTGAGTGCGATACTGACAGGTGCTGCAACTTGGCGGCAAAACGTCGGCATCCAGTTCCAGAACACGCTCGGCAAAGGTTTCCAGAACCTTCGGATGGTCGTTCAGGTATCCTGCCTTGACGAAGTGGATATCGGGGTGTCGCGCGGCCACCTGGTCGGTGAAACCATAGATCCTGTCGATCAGGATGCCCGTGAACAGGAAGTAAGGGAACACGACGACCCGGCGATAGCCCAGCCGCGCTACGTGTTCGAGGCAGGGTTCCACCAGTGGAAACGTCACGCCGGAGTACCCGACCGCGCACCAGCCAAAGCCCATGCCTTCCCAAAGCATCCGGGCGATCTTGGCGACGTTGGCATTGGCGTCGGGGTCCGAGGCGCCCCGGCCGATCACCACAAGGCAAGTCTCGTGCAGCGGCACCGACCCGTGTTCGGCGTTCGCGCGGTCAAGCGCGTCCTGCACCCGTTCGCCGGCAGCCGCGATCATCTTGGGATCGACCCCAAGTTCCCGGCCATAGGCGATCTCTATCCCATGCTGGGCGGCATAGCTGTTCAGGACCGTGGGTATGTCGTTCTTGGCGTGCATCGCGGCAAAAAGCATCCCGGGCACCGCAAGGATCCTTTCGCAGCCCCGGTCACGCAACTTGTCGAGACCGTCGCGGATAACGGGGTTCGCGAATTCCAGGTATCCATATTCCAGGTCCCAGTGCGGCGGCAGGACCTTGGGCAACTTGTCAGCCAGAACGGCGAATTCGTCCACCGCCGCCTTGCTGCGGGACCCGTGGCCGCAAATCATCACGCCAGTCTTCAAGGTATCAGGCCTCCTGCGGGGTGTCGCCGGTTTCGTCCTCGGCGTCTTCCTCTGTCTCGCCCTCGGCGTCACGAGACTTGCGGCCCTTCCATGCGGCCCAAAGCGCGATGCCCGCCGCAGCGGCGATCGCGGCGCCGGCGACCCAGTGATTGTGGCCCGCCTCGGCCACGATATGCCCCGGGTGCGCCGCCGCAGGCAGCGGCAGCATTCCAGCAACAAGCGCGATCCGGAAAGAGCTTGGCATTGGCTTGACCTTTCTCTCGTACCGACATGCGGCCGAGAGGGTCCGGCACCTTGTCCGACGATGCGGCCCGCGATCCCCGTATTGGGTCGATCCAGCGCCGCCAACCTCTCTGGCCCCATGCAAGGGGCTTCGTCTTCTCGGGTAATGGGGTGCCGGCAAGCCGATTGCAAACGGATTCGCGGCGCTGCGTGGCCCTGTCGCGACATCCGGTACTGTGCACTGGCGCAGAGACGATCCGCGCTCGGCCCGGTTTTCCAGCCCGTTCACACCGACTAGGTAGAGTGCAAAGAGGAGTATGTCATGGGACAGCTTGTTGACGGTGTATGGCACGTCGAAGCGCTGAAGAACCTTAGCAAGGACGGCGCGTTCAAACGGACGACAGCGGGGTTCCGTAACTGGATCACCCCCGACGGAAGCCCCGGGCCTTCGGGCGCGGGTGGATTTCCGGCGGAAAGCGGGCGCTATCACCTGTACGTGTCCTATGCCTGCCCCTGGGCGCATCGCACGCTGATCTTTCGCGCGATCAAGGGTCTGGCCGACCATATCTCTTTCTCGGTCGTGCATCCCGACATGCTTGACGACGGCTGGACCTTCGACAGCGCTTACCCCGGCGCAACGGGCGACACGCTTTATGGGCTGCCGTTCGCCCGCGATATCTATCTGAAGGCCGACCCCGCCGTTTCGGGCCGAGTGACCGTTCCGATCCTGTGGGACAAGACGCGCGAGGCGATCGTGTCGAACGAATCGTCCGAAATCATCCGGATGCTGAACTCTGCCTTCGACGGCCTGACGGGCAACACCGATGACTACTGGCCCGCCGGGATGCGAGACGCCATCGAAGAGGTGAACGCGCGCATTTACGACACCCTGAACAACGGCGTCTACAAGTCCGGTTTCGCCGCGACGCAGGACGCCTATGACGCGGCCGTGCATCCCCTGTTCGATACGCTCGACTGGCTGGAAGACCGCCTGTCGCGCACCCGGTTCCTGATGGGCGACCGCGTGACAGAGGCCGACTGGCGTCTGTTCCCGACACTGGTGCGCTTTGATTCGGTCTATCACCTGCACTTCAAGTGCAACCGGCGCCGGATCATCGACTACCCCAATCTGTGGGCCTATACCCGGGACCTTTACCAATGGCCGGGCGTTGCCGGGACGGTGAACCTCGACCACATCGTGCGCCACTACCACTACAGCCACGAAAGCATCAATCCGTACCGCATCATCCCGATCAATCCGGTTCTGGACTTCGATGCGCCGCACGGACGGGGTTGAGGCGCGCGCGCGAATACGATTGATGGGCGCGTAAAGGAGCGCGCCCATGACCACCTGGATAACGATCTGCGACACCTGCAAGCGCGAGGGCTGGGATGCCGCCACCGCGCAGCGCACCGATGGCGAGGCACTGGCCGACCTGATCGAGGCGGCCGCCGAAGGACAGGTGCGCACGCGCCGGCATTCCTGCCTGATGGGGTGCGGCAAGGGCTGCAACGTCACGGTCCAGGCCGCCGGCAAGCTGTGCTACACGCTGGGCGATTTCGAGGCGACGGAAGATGCCGCGCAGGCCATCGTGGCCTGGGCCGCCCTGCATGAGCAAAGCGAGACGGGACAGGTGCCGTATCGCCAGTGGCCCCAGGGCGTAAAGGGCCATTTCGTGTCGCGCCACCCGCCGCTTCCCGGGGAATGACAGCACAACGGGACCATGGCGGCGGCATCGACGCCGCAATCGCCCGCTATGGCGGCACCCGGTCGGGCTGGCTTGACCTGTCGACCGGGATCAACCCGGTGGCCTACAGCATCCCGGCGCTGACCCCCGGCGCGTGGACGGCGCTTCCCGATCAGGCTGCGCGAACGGCACTGGAGACCGCGGCGCGCGGCTTCTGGCAAGTGCCCGGCACCGCCGCCATTCTGGCCGCACCCGGCGCATCGGCGCTGATCGCGCGCCTTCCCGATTTGCGCCCGCCCGGAACGGTCGAGATCCCGGGACCAACCTATAACGAACACGCCGCCGCCTTCACCCGCGCGGGCTGGAGCATTGCGCACGCAGGATCGGCACGCGTGATCGTGACACCGAACAATCCCGATGGACGGCGCTGGACGGCAGTAGAGGCCACGGCGGGCGACCCCACGCTTCTGGTCATCGACGAAAGCTTTGCCGACGCGTCACCCGCGGACAGCCTTTCGGCATTGGCGGGGCGGCCCGGAACGCTGATCCTGAAGAGCTTTGGCAAGTTCTGGGGGCTGGCTGGCCTGCGGCTTGGCTTCGCCATCGGCGATCCCTCGTTGATCGCACGGCTTTCAGAGATGCTGGGCCCATGGCCGGTATCGGGGCCAGCCCTGGAAATCGGCACCGCGGCGCTGCGCGACTTGGCCTGGGCAAAGACGACGCGACACAAGCTTGGCGCCGATGCGGACAGGCTTGACGCGCTGATGCGGTCACACGGCGCGCAGTTGGCCGGAGGCACCCGCTTGTTCCGGCTGTACGAGGTTGGCGATGCGCCAGCCTGGCAAGACAGGCTGGCCCGCGCCCATGTCTGGTCACGCATCTTTCCCTACTCGGACCGCTGGCTGCGGCTTGGCCTGCCCGCACCGGATCGCTGGGCCCAGCTGGAGGCCGCGCTTTGAGCGCCACGTTGCTGATCGGTGCGCTCTTGCTTGACGCGGCGATGGGAGAGCCGGACGCCCTGTGGCGGCGCGTCCCGCATCCCGCCGTCCTGATGGGCCGCGCCATCGGCTGGTGCGACGAAAGGTTCAACCGGGGCGCCAATCGTCGGGCCCGCGGCCTTGCCGTGATCGTGGCCCTTGTCGGCTGCGCGTGGGTTCTGGGAAGTATCGTCGCCGCCTTGCCGTTCGGCCGGCTGCTAGAGGTGCTGGGCGCCGCGATCCTTCTGGCCCAGAGAAGCCTGGTGCAGCACGTGGCCGCCGTGGCGGATTCGCTGCGCCTTTCGCTGGGCGACGGACGGCGCAGCGTCGCGATGATCGTCGGGCGCGACACGTCCGCGATGGATGAGCCCGCAGTGGCCCGTGCCGCGATCGAGAGCGCGGCCGAAAACCTGTCGGACGGCGTCATCGCGCCGGCGCTTTGGTTTCTGGTCGCAGGGCTGCCCGGTATCCTTGCCTACAAGGTGCTCAACACCGCCGACAGCATGATCGGTTACCGCACCGAACGGCACCGCGACTTCGGCTGGGCCTCGGCCCGGCTGGACGATGCCGCGAACTGGGTGCCCGCGCGGCTGACCGCCGTTCTGATTGCCGCGGCGCATCTGTCGCCCCGCGCATGGGGCGTCATCCGCCGGGACGCGGGGCTGCATCGTTCGCCCAACGCGGGCTGGCCAGAGGCCGCGATGGCAGCCGTGCTGGGCATCGCCCTGTCTGGTCCGCGCAGCTACGACGGGCGGATGCGTGACTCTCCCTTCGTCAATCCGGATGGCCGGCGCAATGTCCGCGCGGCGGATGTCGACCGGTCGGTCATGGCGCTATGGCGCAGTTGGGTGCTTTTCGGGGTTCTGGCGGTTATGATCGCGGTTGTCTGACGTCACCGATTGGCTACTGTCCGTGGCAAGATTTCTTGCCCCAGAGAGGTATCATGCGTTTCCTTACAGCCGCCGCCGTTCTTTGTATTTCCACAGCCGCGCAGGCCCAGCAAGTTCCATGCGGCGGCAGTTTTTCCGGTTTTGTCGCGGACATGAAGCGCGAAGCAGCGCAAATGGGATACCAGCAGGGCGTCATCGACGGATTCTTCGCCGGTGTCAGCCAGTCGCAGGGCGTGCTGAACGCGGACCGGGCGCAGGGCTTTTTCCAGACGGGTTTCGTGGATTTCTCGCGAAAACTGATCTCGCAATACCGGCTGGATCGCGGCCGCCAGAACGCGCAGACCTATGACGCCATCTTCGACGGAATCGAACGGCGTTTCGGTGTCCCGCGTGGCGTTCTTCTGTCGTTCTGGGCGTTCGAGACCGACTACGGCGGCTTTCAAGGCGATTTCAACACGATCAATGCGCTGGTGACGCTTAGCCACGATTGCCGGCGGCCAGAGCTGTTCCGCCCTCAGGTCTTCGCCGCACTGGAGCTCTTTCGCCACGGCGACCTTGACCGGAACACCACCGGGGCCTGGGCCGGGGAAATCGGCATGGTCCAGATGCTGCCCGGTGACATCATCGAACATGGCGTGGATGCCGACGGCGACGGCATCGTCACGCTGAAGACGTCCATCCCCGACGCTCTTTATTCCGGGGCCAGCCTTCTGCGATCGTTTGGCTGGCAGCCCAACCAGCCATGGATGGAAGAGGTAAGCCTGCCCTCGAATTTCCCGTGGGAGCAGACCGGACTTCGGACCACGCGGTCTGCGGCCGACTGGGCCCGCATGGGGGTGCAGCCCCGTTCGGGCAGCTTCGCCGCGCCGAACCTGCGTGCCTCGATCATCGTTCCACAGGGGCACAACGGGCCCGCTTTCCTTGTCTATCCCAACTTCTCGACACTGTTCGAATGGAACCAGAGCTTTGTCTACGTGACCACGGCCGCCTATTTCGCGACGCGACTTGAAGGATCGCCGGTCTACAACCCCGGCAACCCGACCCCTGCACTGGGCCAGAACCAGATGAAGGCGCTGCAACGCAAACTGCAGTCGATGGGCTATGACGTGGGCGGGATCGACGGAATCCTTGGGGCCAACACGCGCGCCGCCGTGCAGCAGGAACAAGAACGTCTGGGTCTGCCTGCCGATGCATGGCCGACGCAGGAACTGCTGAACCGGCTGTGACGGCTCAGTAACCGTCCACAAGGGGCCGGCGGTCACGCACCGGAAAGCGCGTGCCGTCGGCCACGATCAGAACCATGCGGTTGCCGTCGTCCACGTACAGGTCGCACCGGCGCGCCCCGTTCAGAAAGGTCACGCACACCTCTCCGCTGTCGCCGACGGCATACGTCCCCAGATAGGGCCTGTCGGCTTCGGTGTACTTGTAGCTGTAGGCTCCGTCGCCGCGATAGCGCGACACGCCACCGTCGTGGAACTCGACCGCGTGGTCGGACAGCAGCACCGCAAGTTCCGCGCGGGCATAGGGACGGTCCGTATCGCGCGTGCCTGACTGCGCCCCCACGGTGGAACCGGCCGCGATCATTGCGGCCGCTGCGATCAAGACTTTGTTCATCACTGCTCTCCTTTTCAATCGGGGCAGGATAGGATGCGCAGGCCCACGGGGCAAAATCACAACTTGCGGACTATCTTGCGAAACCACGCACGACCTTTTGGCACAACGGCGGTTGCACCCCCCGGCCATGGCCGCAACCATGTGCGGCAAGCGTGCCGGAACGGACCCGATCATGACCGCACTCAGAATTTCCAACCGCGATGCGCGGCGCCTGTGGCTGGCATCCCACGGTCTTGCGGCGACGCCCACCGGGCCGCTGGACGCGATGGCGATTGTCCGGGACCTTGGATTTGTACAGCTGGACAGCATCCAGGTCGTCGCCCGCGCGCACCATCACATCCTCTGGAGCCGCAACCAGAACTACCGCGAACCGATGCTGAACCGCCTGCTGTTGCCGCAACGCAAGGTGTTCGAGCATTTCACCCACGACGCTTCGGTCCTGCCAATGGAATTCCTGCCGATGTGGCAGCGCCAGTTCCGCAGGATGAAGGAAAAGGTCGGGCAATCCTCGTGGTTCGGCAAAGGGCTGGATCACGGCCTGCTGCAAGAGGTGAAACGCCGCATCGCCGACGAGGGTCCGCTGTCCACCCATGCCTTTGACACGCGGACCAGCGGCCCCCGGCAGATGTGGAAGCGGCCCCCGCACAAGCAGGCGCTGGACTACCTGTGGTATGCCGGGGATCTGGCGACCTGCCACCGCGACGGGTTCACAAAGGTCTACGACCTTGCCGAACGGGTCTTTCCCGCCGACCTGCGCGGCCGGCAGATGGACGATCGCGAACAGGTCGACTGGCTTTGCGCCTCGGCGCTGGATCGCATCGGTTTCGGCACTTTGGGCGAAATCCGCAAGTTCTGGGACGCAACCGACCCCCCAGAGGTCACCGCCTGGGCCACGCGCAACACCGGGCGGCTTGTCCCGGCAGAAGTGGAGACGGCCACCGGCGAATGGACCCGCGCGCTGGCCTGCCCTGACATCGAAACCCGACTGGACGACGTGCCTGCAACCAGCACGCGTTTGCGCATCCTGAACCCGTTCGATCCCGCGATCCGCGACAGGGCCCGGCTGAAACGGCTGTTCGGCTTTGACTATACCGTCGAGATGTTCGTGCCCGCCGCCCGGCGCAAATGGGGATACTACGTGTTCCCCCTGCTGGAAGGCACCCGCTTTGTCGGGCGGCTGGACGCCAAGGCCGACAGGGCGCGCGGCACTCTCAATGTCCTGCGGCACTGGCCCGAACCCGGGGTCGCCCAGACCCCCGCGCGCGCGCGGAAACTGAATGCCGAACTGACAAGGCTGGCGCGATTTGCCGGGCTCCAAGGCGTGGTTTGGCAGACCGCACGATAGCGCCCCGCGTCAGGCCACCATCGCCTCTGCCTTCTTGAGATCGACGGACACAAGCTGGCTGACACCCAGTTCCGCCATGGTCACACCGAACAACCTGTCCATGCGCGCCATGGTGACCGCGTGGTGCGTAATGATCAGGAACCGGGTGTTCGTGCGGCGCGCCATCTCGTCGAGAAGGTCGCAGAACCGCCCGACGTTGGCATCGTCCAGCGGCGCGTCTACCTCGTCCAGTACACAGATCGGGGCGGGGTTGGCCAGGAACACGGCAAATATCAGCGCCAGCGCCGTCAACGTCTGTTCCCCCCCGGACAACAGCGACATGGTCGACAGCTTCTTGCCGGGCGGCTGGCACATGATTTCAAGCCCGGCTTCCAGCGGGTCGTCGGACTCGACCAGCACCAGCTTTGCCTCGCCGCCGCCGAAGAGGTGGGTGAAAAGCGTGGTGAAATTGCCGTTCACCTGTTCGAACGCTGTCAGCAGGCGTTCGCGTCCCTCTCGGTTCAGTCCGGCGATTCCGCTGCGCAGCTTTGCGATGGCGCTCTCAAGATCGGCCTTCTCCGTCACCAGTGTGTCGTGCTCTTCCTGGATCTCCCGCGCATCCTCTTCGGCGCGCAGATTGACGGCGCCAAGCGCATCGCGCTGGCGTTTCAGGCGGTTCACGTCGGCCTCTATATGGTCGGCCGGGGGCATGTCGTCGGGCGGGACGCCCAGCGACTCAAGCAGCGCCTCGGGCGTCGATTCCAGGTCTTCGGCAATACGCGCGGCGGCCTGCGAAACGGTTTCGGTGGCAGCCTCTGTGCGGGCCTCCGCACGGGCGCGCGCCTCGCGGGCGGCGCCTGCGTCGCGCTCGGCCGTGCGTTCGGTCTCGACCGACTCGCGCAGCGCGGTTTCGGCGGCGGCCAGCGCATCCTCGGCGGCGCGGCGGCGGGTCTCGGCAGCACCGATGGCTTCGGACAGCTTGGCGCGATCGGCGGCAATGCGTCCGGGCACAGCCTCGGCTTCCGCGCGCTCTTTCTCAGAGGCGTCAAGCCGCTGGGAAAGTTCGGCGATCCGCCGGCTGGCGTTGGCCAGGCGTTCGCGCCAGCCGGCGATCTCCTTGACGATCTGCGCCTGACGGCGGGCGCGCGCCTCTCCGGCGCGCTTCAGTTCGTCGAAGGCAGCGCGGCGCGCCATCATGTCCTGCCGGGCGGTCTCGACCTTTGTGCGCACGGCTTCGGCGGCGGCGCGCGCTTCGGACAGGTCCTCCAGCGATTCGAGCGCGGTCGTCGCATCGGCCAGCCGGTTGCGCGCCCCGGTTGCCTCGTCGCGGTGCCGGTCGACGGCAAGGCGCAGGGACTCCAGCTTGCCGGCGGCGATGTTGCGATCAGCCTCGGCCCGGCTTTGGGCCCGGTTGGCCTCTGTCGCGCGGGCATCGGCGGCACGGCGGGCATCCCGCGCGGCGCGATCGGCCTCAGTTGTTTCGGCAAGGCGCGCGGTCAGCACCTCGTGGGCCTTTCCGGCGCCTTCGGCCCGCGCCGTCGCTTCCTCCAGATCCTGCCGCAACTCCTGAAGCCGGTTCAGCTGCTGCAACCGAAGGGCCGCGGCGCTTGGCGCATCCTCGGCCCCGGCGCAGAACCCGTCCCAACGCCAAAGATCGCCCTCCTGGCTGACCAGCCTTTGACCGGGGCGCAGGGCAGATTGCAGGCGCGGGCCATCTTCGGGCGTCACCACGCCCACCTGCGCGACCCGGCGCGCAAGGACCCCCGGAACCGTGACATGCGCGGCCAGTGGTGCGGCCCCGTCGGGAAGCGACGGCGCCGTATCGTAATCGGGCAACAACGCCCAGCCGGATCGGCCACCAGCACCCACCTCGGGCGCGCGCAGATCGTCACCCAGCGCGGCACCCAGCGCCTTTTCGTAACCGGGCGCGACGCGCAGCAGGTCGATGACCTGCCCGTCCTCGCCCGTGTCGCGCTGCACCAGCCTGGCCAGCGCGGCGACCTCGGCGCGCAGCGCATTCGCCTCGCCTTCGGCGGCGGACCGGGCCGCGCGCGCCTCTGCCTCTCGCGATTGCGCCGCCGCCCGGGCCTCGTCGGCAGCGACAAGCGCGGCCTCTGCCGCTTCGGCAGCCTCGGCGGCGATGGACAGCTCTTCCCCCGCGTCGGCAAAGGCGCGATCCGCCGACGCCATGGCAGCCTCGGACGCCTCCATGGCGCGGGTGGCGCGGGCAGCTTCAGACTCTGACGATTCCGCAGTGCGGGTCAGATCGCGCACAAGGCGCTCGGCGGACTGGTGCCGGGCCGACAGCCGCGCCACGTCTTCCGTCTTTTCGCCTAGCGCATCCTCGTGGCCCTGCAACGCCTTGGCGCTTTCGCGCGCCGCAGCCCCCATGACGTCAAGCGCGGACTCGTGGCCCGCGTCCTCGACACGCAGGCGTTCGGCCTCTTCCTCCAGCCGGGCGATGGTTTCGCCCGCGTCGCGGTCCAACGCCTCTTCGCGGTCGCGGTCATGGGTCAGCTGACCGATTCGCGCCAAAAGGGCGCGAAGCGTCTCCTCGGCCCGCCGCGCCTCGTCGTCCAGCCCGGCGCGCTGCACCTCCAGCCGTTGCAGCACGGCGCCCGCAATCGCGGCCTCCTCGCGCAGAGGCGGCAATGCGTCTTCACGCACGGCGCGGCTGTCGGCGGACACCCGCGCCAGTCGCTCGGCCTCTGACGCGGCGCGCAGGGCCTCTCGCAGGGCGGCCTCGGCAGCGGCGCGGGCAGCTTCGGCCTCTGCCCAGCGGCGATACAGCAGCAGGCCCTCGGAATGGCGCAGTTCCTTGCCGATGGCGCGATACCGCTCTGCCTGCCGCGCCTGACGCGCAAGTTGCGCCAGTTGAGCCGCCAGCGCCTCGATCGTGTCATCGACCCGCAGAAGGTTCGTCTCGGCGCCGCGCAGCTTCAGTTCGGCCTCGTGCCGCCGCTGATACAGCCCGGAAATGCCCGCTGCTTCCTCCAGGATACGCCGCCGCGACTTTGGCCGCGCGTTGATGAGTTCGGAAATCTGCCCCTGCCGCACCAGCGCCGGGCTGTGCGCCCCGGTCGAGGCATCGGCGAACAGCATCTGCACGTCTCGGGCGCGCACGTCCTTTGTGTTGACCTTGTAGGCCGACCCCGCGTCGCGGGTGATCCGCCGCACGATCTCCAGCCCGTCTGCATCGTTGAAGCTGGCGGGCGCCAGCCGCTCCGAATTGTCGATGATAAGCGCGACCTCGGCAAAGTTTCGCGCCGGGCGCGACGCGGCGCCCGCAAAGATCACGTCCTCCATCCCGTCGCCACGCATCGCGGTGGGCCGGTTTTCGCCCATCACCCAGCGCAGCGCCTCCAGCAGGTTCGACTTGCCACAGCCATTCGGGCCCACGACCCCCGTAAGCCCGTCCCCGATCACCAGATCGGTCGGGTCCACGAAGCTCTTGAATCCATTGAGGCGTAGACGCTGAAAGCGCACCGCGACTCTGCTCCGGTTGACTCGGTTCTGGCGTGGCAGTCTCCGGTCCGTGCGCCGCAGAGTCAATCGGATGCGGCTGGATATGGCGTATATGACGGAGTTTTCCACAAGATATGGGAAATCGGCCAAGACCCGGCAAACCGCATACAGGCTGCGCATGGTCGCAATCGGGCTTGACCGCGGAACGTCCCTGCGTGCTAACTGGCCCGGCATGGTTCCCCGCCGGGCGCGAAGTGCCCTGGGGATCAAAAGGGAATGCAGTAAGGGCTGATCCATTCCGGAAGCCCAAGGCTGAAGCCGCCCCCGCGACTGTATGCGGAGAGCCCCCACCAGATGCCACTGGGCCCAAGGCCCGGGAAGGCGGATGGGGGCCGCGACCCGCAAGCCAGGAGACCTGCCATGCACGGGCCCCCAGGGGTCCGGCCTGAACAACGGACGGGGTGTTCCGTGAAGGGTCAGTCTGGGCGCAAGCCCCGGCCAGCCTTCGACGCGACCCCCCTTTCAAACGGATGAACCGAAAGGGGACAGACATGAAACGACTTCTTGCCACCGCAGCCGCGGCCCTTGCCGCCGGACCCGCACTGGCCCACCACCCGCTGGGCGGCCTGCCGATGGAAACCTTTGCGCACGGCCTTCTGTCCGGCATCGGCCATCCGGTGCTTGGCTTCGACCATCTCTTCTTCGTGCTGGCGATGGGCATTGCCGCGCTCTTCACCACGCGCCGCTACATGGCCCCCGCCGCCTATATCGCCGCGATGCTGGCGGGCTGCGCGCTGATGTATGCCGGTGTAGCCCTGCCCGCGGCCGAAACGGTCATCGCGCTGTCGCTTCTTGTCGTCGGCGGCGTGGTGCTGTCGGGCCGCGCCCTGACGCTGGCCCCCGCGCTGGCTCTCTTCGCGGTCTTCGGCGCCTTTCACGGCTCTGCCTTCGGCGGTTCGATCGCCGGGCAGGAAGGCGGCGCAGGCGCGGCCGTGCTGCTGGGCTACCTGATCGGCCTTGGCGCGGTGCAATACCTGATCGCGATCGCTGCCCAGTGGGTGGCCGAAAAGGTGCTTGGCGCCACCGAAGCCGCGGCGGTTCCCGCCCGCCTTGCCGGTGCGATGGTCGCAGGCGTCGGCGTCTTCCTGACGCTGGAAGCCGCGGAAGGCCCGATCCTGTCCACGCTCTTCGGCGTCTGATCCAACGAGAACCCAGACACGGCCTCCCGCCCGCGGGGGGCCGTTTTCCTGACAGCAACGAGGCAAACCCATGGCTGGGAAGATCCCCGCGACGGTCGTGACCGGCTTTCTTGGCGCGGGCAAGACGACCCTGATCCGTCACATGCTGGCCAACGCCAACGGCAAGCGCATCGCACTTGTCATCAACGAGTTCGGCGATCTCGGCGTGGACGGCGACATCCTGAAAGGATGCGGCGACGCCACCTGCTCTGAAGACGACATCATGGAGCTGTCGAACGGCTGCATCTGCTGCACCGTGGCCGACGACTTCGTGCCGACTATGGAAAAGCTCCTGTCGCGCGAAACCCCGCCCGATCACATCGTGATCGAGACCTCGGGCCTTGCCCTGCCGCAGCCGCTGATCCGGGCCTTCAACTGGCCCGGCATCTCGACCCGCGTCACGGTGGACGGCGTGGTGACCGTGGTCGACGGCCCCGCCGTGGCCGAGGGCCGGTTCGCCCATGACATCGCCGCCGTGGACGCCCAGCGCCGCGTCGACGACAACCTCGATCACGAAACGCCCCTGTCGGAACTGTTCGAGGATCAACTCGCCTGCGCCGACATGATCGTGGTCAACAAGTCCGACCTGATGGGCGAGACGGACAGCACCGCCCTGGCCGGCACGCTGGAAGCGCGCGCGCGCAAGGGCGTGCACGTCGTCCGCGCCGCGCACGGGGCTCTGCCCGTCGAGGTCCTGCTGGGCCAGGGAATCGGGGCCGAAAACGATCTGGAGGCCCGGAAAGAGGTGCACCATCACCATCACGATCATGACGACGATCATGACGACGACCACGATCATCACCACCACGACCACGGGCACGACGAATTCGAAAGCTTCGTGGTCACCCGGCCCGAGATCACCGACCCCGCCGCCTTTGCCGCCCAGGTGGCAGAGGTCATCCGAGGCCACGACATCCTGCGCCTCAAGGGCTTTGCGGCGGTCTCGGGCAAGCCCATGCGCCTGACCCTTCAGGCCGTCGGTCCCCGTGTGGACAGCTATTTCGACCGGCCCATCGCCGCAGGCGAACCCCGCGAAACCCGGCTGGTCGTGATCGGACAGGCCGGACTCGACCGCGCCGCGATCACAGCCGCGCTGTCGGCATGATCCCGGTCGGTCCCGGAGATCCGCGTGACCCCCAGGCGGCGGCCCTTCTGGCCGCCAGCCACGCCCTGATGCAAAGCCTGTTCCCGCCAGAGGACAACTTCTTCCTGGACATCGACGCGCTCTGCGCCCCCGATATCCGGTTCTTCGTCGCCCGCGACGGCGACACGACGCTCGGCACTGGCGCGCTGGCGCTGCGCGACGGCTATGGCGAGGTCAAGTCGATGTTCGTGGCGCCCGAAGCGCGCGGCAAGGGCGTCGCCGCCGCCATCCTGTCGCGGATCGAGGACGAGGCCCGCAGCCTCGGCCTGCCAGAGCTGAAGCTCGAGACCGGCACGCTCCTGCATGACGCGCACCGGCTCTACCGGCGCCATGGCTTCGGGACCTGCGGTGCCTTTGGCGACTATCCCGCCGATGCCGGATCGTCGGTCTTCATGGAAAAGACCCTCGGCTGATGCATCTTCTCGCCGCGACACCCGGCGCCATCGACGACGGCACCGAACCGGTCGACCTGGGGCAGACCCCGGCCGATGTCGTCGTGATCTCGGCCGCGGACACCGAACTTGCCGCCCTGTCCGAGGCACGGGCCGAACTCGACGGCGCCCCGACCCTGCGACTGGCGAACCTGACCCATCTGAAACACCCGATGTCGGTGGACCTGCACCTCGACGCCTGCGCCAGCCGGTCCCGGCTGGTGATCGCACGGCTTCTTGGCGGCATGGGATACTGGCGCTACGGCGTCGAGCAGTATGCCTCGCGTCTCCGCGCCGCGGGGGTGCCCTTTGCCTTCCTGCCCGGCGACGACAAGGAAGACGCCGACCTGCGGCGGCTCTCCACCATCCCCGATGCCGACTATGACGCGCTCTGGGCCTATCTCGTGGAAGGCGGGCCCGAGAATGCGACGAACTTCCTGCGCCATGCCGCCTGGATGCTGGCGCCCGGGGAAGGCCAGGCGCCGCCTTCGGCGCGCCCCCTCCTGCGGGCCGGCATCTACTGGCCCGGTTCGGGCATCGCCGATCTGGACACCGCCCGCGCCGCCTGGACCGCGGGCGCGCCGGTGGTGCCGCTCGTCTTCTACCGCGCGCTCGTGCAGGGGGCCGGGCTGAACCCGATCAACCGGCTGACCCGCGCGCTTCTGCGGCAGGGCCTGAACCCCCTGCCCGTCTTCGTCGCCTCGCTGAAGGACCCGGTCAGCGCCGCGACGCTGGACAGCCTCTTCGCCGCCGCGCCGCCCTCGGTGATCCTGAACGCCACCTCCTTTGCCGTCGGCTCTCCGCATGACGGCGACAGCGGCCCCGCCAACCCCCTCGCCGCGCCCTCCGCCAATGCCGCGCCCGTGTTCCAGGTGGTGCTGGCCGCCTCGTCCGAGGACGCCTGGGACACCGGCCTCGCCGGCCTCTCGGCGCGCGACATCGCGATGAACGTCGCCCTGCCAGAGGTCGATGGCCGCATCCTGTCCCGCGCCGTCAGCTTCAAGGGAGAGGCGTTCTTCGACGAGGCCACCCAATGCCCCATAGCCGCCTACCGCGCACGTGGCGACCGGATCGACTTTGTCGCGCAGCTGGCCGCCGCCTGGGCCCGCCTGCGCCACACGCCCCCCGCCGACCGGCGCGTCGCGCTGGTGCTGGCCAACTATCCCAACAAGGACGGAAGGCTCGCCAACGGCGTCGGCCTCGACACGCCCGCCGCGACCGTCGCGGCCCTGCGGGCGCTGGCCACGGACGGCTATCGGATAGACGACGCCCCAGCCGACAGCGCCGCCCTGATGGCCCGCCTCATGGCCGGGCCCACGAACTGGCTGGCCGACCGGGCCGACCGCGACGGCGGCGAAACCCTGCCGCTCGACACCTATCTGGACCACTACCGCACCCTTCCGTGGGAGGTCCGCGACCGGATAGAGGCCCGCTGGGGCCTGCCGCAGGACGATCCCTTCTTCTGTTCCCAAATACTCCCCGCGGAGCGAGCCGCCAAAGGCGGCTTCAAGCTCTCGGTCCACCGCTTCGGCCATGCCGTCGTCGGCCTGCAACCCGCCCGCGGCTACAACATCGACCCCACCGAGACCTACCATTCCCCCGATCTGATCCCGCCGCACAACTACCTCGCCTTCTACATCTGGCTGCGCCACGACTGGGGCGCGCAGGCGATCGTGCACATGGGCAAGCACGGCAATCTCGAATGGCTGCCCGGAAAGGCGCTGGCCCTGTCCGAGACCTGCCTGCCAGAGGCCGTGCTCGGCCCGGTGCCGCATGTCTACCCCTTCATCGTGAACGACCCCGGCGAAGGCACGCAGGCCAAGCGGCGCGCACAGGCGGTGATCGTCGATCACCTGACCCCGCCGCTGACGCGGGCGGAAACCTACGGCCCCCTGCGCGATCTCGAAGCGCTGGTCGATGAGTACTACGAGGCCGCGGGCGTCGATCCCCGGCGCATCGCCCACCTGCGGCGCGAGATCCTGACCCTGACCGCCGCCACCGGGCTTGACGCCGATGTCGGCATGACCGGGCAGGACGAGGACACCGATCTTGCACGGCTCGACGCCTATCTCTGCGAGCTGAAAGAGGCCCAGATCCGCGACGGCCTGCATGTCTTCGGCCTGTCGCCAGAGGGGCACCTGGAACGCGACCTCGCCATCGCGCTCGCCCGCGCGCCGCGCGGCGACGGAAAGGGAGAGAACGCCTCGCTTCTGCGTGCCATGGCCAAGGACCTGAACCTCGGCTTCGATCCGCTCGATTGCGACATGGCCGCCCCGGCGATCCGGCAACCGGACGCCCTGCAAGACCTCTGCACCGATGCGTGGCGCAGCCAGGGCGATTCGGTCGAACGCCTCGAAGCGCTGGCCACACGGCTCCTGCGGGACGGTGGGCGGGGCGATGCGAAGCGAGCGCCCGCCCCCGGCCCGGCCACCGCCGCCGTGCTGGACCAGATAGAAAACCGCCTGCGCCCCGTGATCGCCGCCTGTGGTCCGGCCGAAACCGACGCGCTTCTCACCGCGCTCTCCGGCCGCTTCGTGCCGCCGGGCCCCTCGGGCGCGCCGACGCGCGGACGGCCCGACACCCTGCCCACGGGCCGCAACTTCTATTCCGTCGACAGCCGCGCGGTGCCCACGCCCAGCGCCTGGGCGCTGGGCTGGAAATCGGCGAACCTCCTGATCGAGACCCACCTGCAAACCCACGGCGACTGGCCCCGCACCATGCTCCTGACCGCATGGGGCACGGCCAACATGCGCACCGGCGGCGACGACATCGCGCAGGCGCTGGCGCTGATGGGCGTCAAGCCCACATGGGATGCCGCCAACCGCCGGGTGACCGGCTTCGAGATCCTGCCGCAGGGCGTCCTTGGACGGCCCCGCGTCGACGTGACCCTTCGCGTCTCGGGCTTCTTCCGCGACGCCTTTCCCGACCAGATCGCCCTTGTCGACAGTGCCGCGCGCGCCGTCATGGCGCTCGACGAACCCGAGGACCTGAACCCCGCCGCCGCGCGCGCCCGCAGCGAAGGCGCCGAAGGCCAGCACCGCGTCTTCGGCTCCAAGCCCGGCGCCTATGGCGCGGGTCTTCAGGCGCTCATCGACGAGCGCATCTGGAACGACACCGCCGATCTGGCCGACGCCTACCTCGAATGGGGCAGCTACGCCTATGGCAAAGGGGCAGTGGGCACGCCCGCCCGCGCCGCCTTCGAAACCCGCCTGTCGCAGACAGAGGCCATCGTCCAGAACCAGGACAACCGCGAACACGACCTGCTGGACAGCGATGATTACTATCAGTTCGAGGGCGGTGCCGCCGCCGCCGTGCAGCACCTTCAGGGCGCGGCGCGGCCGATCTATCACAACGATCATTCCCGCCCCGAACGCCCCGTCATCCGCACGCTTGACGACGAGATCGGCCGCGTCGTGCGGTCACGCGTGGTGAACCCCAAGTGGATCGAGGGGGTAAAGCGGCACGGCTACAAGGGCGCCTTCGAGATCGCCGCAACGGTGGATTACCTGTTCGCCTTCGCGGCCACCACGGGGGCGGTGCGCAATCACCACTTCGACCTCGTCCACACGGCCTTTCTTGAAGACGAGGCCACGCGGGACTTTCTGGCAGAAGCGAACGCCCCGGCACTGAAAGAGATCGCCGAACGCCTGCGCGAGGCGATGGACCGTGGCCTCTGGTCGCCCCGCTCGAACTCGGCACGGGCCCTGCTGGACGATCTGGCGGGCTAGGGCATAGGCCACCCTGACGACGTCACCGACAAGGGCACAGCCCCCGCGCGGCCACCCGCGCACGGGTCGACGGAAGGGCCACGGGCTTTGCGTAAAGCCCGTGCGCCGGGCCCGAAGGTCACTCGATCAAGCAGTCGGTCAACACCTGTTCCGGCCGCCGCCCGGACCGGTCCGCATCCGCGATCACGCAGGCGATCTGCGCCGGGTCTGGCGCGCGCAGCGGGGCGGTGCCGGGCGTTCCCTCGCAATCGAGCGCTGCCGTCACGATCGCCTGGTCACCCTCCAGCGAGCGGGGCTTCAGCGGGCATCCCGTTGCCAGAACGATGGCGATGGCCCCGCGCATCACCATCGGCGCCCGGGCAACGCGCATGTCCATGTTCAGCCGATGCGCCTCGGCCTTCGTGGCGGTGAAATCGACGCGAAACCGGGCCCCGTCGACCGAAACCTCCCGCGAAAGATGCCCGGCCCGCATCATTGCGGGGCTGGGCGTGGTGCAGGCGGCCAGCAGGATCAGGCCGCAAACGGACAGGGCAAGGCGTGGTTCCATGCCGGTGTCGTCTCGAAAAACGGTTAACGAACCCTGAATCCCGAAGGCCGTTTGACGCAGATCAAGTGAAGTGCGGGGTTCTCCCATTATATTCCACTTAGTGAATATGATTCAGGAGGCACCCATGCCAAACGCACTCACGCGTCCGGCGGACAGCTATTCGCCGCTATACTTCCTCGCCTCTCTTGGGGCCGGGGGGCTTGCCGTCACATTCTTCATGTACCTGTTCTTCTGGGTGCCGCATCCCGGCCAGCCCGTTCCGGTGTTCGAAGACATCATGGCCGCCTTCCAGACCGGGACCACCCCGCTTCAGGCCGCAATCGCCATCGCCATGCTGGGCATCGCCGTCTTCGGCTTTCTCAACATAAAGGCGCTGGTCTGGAACATCGGCCAGTATCGGGCCTTCCGGCAGACCGAAGCCTACCGCAAGCTGACCACGACCAACGGCGAAACACAGCTTCTGGCCATGCCGCTGGCGCTGGCGATGACGGTCAACGTGGGCTTCATCCTTGGCCTTGTCTTCGTGCCCGGGCTTTGGGGCATCGTCGAATACCTCTTCCCCTTCGCCATGGCCGCCTTCGTCGCCATCGGGGTCTTGGCCTTCCGCATGGTGGCCGATTTCCTTGGCCGTGTGCTGACCAAGGGGGGCGTCTTCGACGTGACCGCCCACAATTCCTTCGCCCAGCTGCTGCCGGCCTTCGCCATCTCGATGGTTGCCGTGGGTCTGGCCGCGCCCGCCGCGATGAGCACCACGCCCCTGATCCAGGGGATCAGCCTGATCGCATCGACCTTCTTCGGCTTCACCGCGATCGTCTATGCCATCGTCGCCGCGATCACCGGCTTCAACTCGATGCTGCACTATGGCACCGCGAAGGAAAGCGGCCCGACCCTGATGGTCGTCGTCCCGATCCTGACGGTCCTTGGGATCATGTTCCTGCGCCAGAACCACGGCCTGCACGTGTCCTTCGACAGCCACACCGCAAAGGCCGATGACCTTGTGTTCCTGTCGCGCATCCTTTCGGTGCAGGTGCTGTTCGCACTGCTCGGGCTGCTGGTGCTGCGCCGCCAGGGGTATTTCGACGCCTTCCTGTTCGGCGAAGCCAATTCGCCGGGCGCCTATGCGCTGGTCTGCCCGGGCGTCGCGCTGTCGGTCATGACGCATTTCTGGATCAACAAGGGCCTTGTCGCGAACGGCCTGGTTGCCAAGTTCTCGACCGGATACTGGGCGCTGACCGCTATTGCGCTGGCATTACAGGTGGCGATGATCTGGCTGGTGTTTCACCTGAACCGTCGGCACTTTGGCCGCCCGGCACAGGGCACCGCCGTCCCTGCGGAGTGATCCCCCGCGACACCTGAACTGAACCGGGGCCAGGCACACGGGTGCCTGGCCCATTCGATTCCAGACGCTACTGGCCCTCCGGTTCCGGTTCCGGCTCGGGTTCCGGCTCCGGCTCCGGCTCGGGCTCGGGTTCCGGCTCGGGTTCCGGTTCCGGCTCGGGCTCGGGCTCGGGCTCGGGCTCGGGAGGTGCCGGAGGCTCCGGGCGCGGCGGACGCGGCGGCGGGGACGGCGGAGTGGGCGCCGGTGGCGTCGGCGGCGTTGGCGGCGGGGCCACTGCTGTCTCTGGCGGAGAGTTGAGATCGTCGGTCAGCATCCCCGACACCCGCGGGCCACCGCAATTCGGCCGCAAGGTCACACGCCGGTCGGGCGGCGACAGCCAGAACGCGTTTCGCACCAGAAGAACAAGCTGCCGGTTGTTGCGCAAGGTATCGCGGGTCAGACCGCGTTCGCCGATTGCAAGATCATAAGACCGCCCGTCAATCTCGACATTTATGCCTGAGATCGCCCGCCCCTCTCGATTAATCTCGCACCGTTGGACGAAAACTTGCGCTTCAGCGCGCGGTATTGAAAGGAAACCCAATGCAACCAGGAACGCAGCCACCAAATGCTTCAAGCGCATTGGCCAATCCCCCAGATCAGTCCTTTTTCGAAATGCTTGTAGCCAGCACCCCGTTCGCTAGGCTACGCGCCGGACTGCTGTTTCGTCAAAGGAACACTCTGTTTCCAGTTCGCCGCCAGAATGCCACAATTCTCAAGGACCTCGCCAATGACGGACGATCCCGACCGCCACGCCCAGAAGATGGCCAAGAAGAAGGCCGCGCGCGACAAGATCATGGCCACGAAGACCGAGGAAAAGGGACTGGTCATCGTGCACACCGGCAAGGGCAAGGGCAAAAGCTCTGCCGCGTTCGGCATGATCTTTCGCTGCATCGCCCACGGGATGCCCTGCGCCGTGGTGCAGTTCATCAAGGGCGGCATGTCCACCGGTGAACGAGATCTGATCCTGTCGCGGTTCACCGACATCTGTCAGTTCCACACCATGGGCGAGGGCTTTACCTGGGAAACCCAGGACAAGACCCGCGACACCGAGATGGCGCAGGCCGCCTGGGAGAAGGCGAAAGAGCTGATCCGCGACGACACCAACCGCATGGTCCTGCTGGACGAGGTCAACATCGCGCTCCGCTACGACTACCTCGACATCGCCGAGGTCGTGCGGTTCCTGTCAGAAGAGAAGCCGCCGATGACCCATGTCGTGCTGACCGGGCGCAACGCCAAGGACGAACTGATCGAGATCGCCGACCTCGTGACAGAGATGGAGCTGGTCAAGCACCCGTTCCGGTCCGGCATCAAGGCGCAGATCGGGGTGGAGTTCTGACGCCAACCGCTGGCCCAGGCTTCTTGTCACCGCCGTCTCAGATGCCATCACCTGGAATAAGGCCCCGGACAGGCCTTGAAGTCGGCGGCCGCGCTGTGAACGGATCGGCCCGGCCGGAACGATCGCGTGCTCGGGTCAGCCGAAGGGCTGGCGCAGAAGGGCGTGGAATACTTGGCGGCGGAACCCGGTTGGCCCCCTGGGGCGTGGTGCTATGCTGCTGTCATGGGACGCCGGATTCCAAACGCGCTGGAGCAACTCCTTCTTGCCTACTCCCTGTTGCCTGCTGCGGCCACGGCAGACGTGCCGCGCTGCTTGCCGATGCACCTCGGCGTGCGCGCCGTCGAACCACCGCCAAGCCAGTATGCCGCCTTCTGCCAGACCGAACCCGGCGCCTGCAGCCTCGAAGGCGAAGCGACGATCCCCTGGACCGATGCGCTGCGTGACTTGCTTTTCGCTGTCCAGCGCGAGGTGAACACCGAGATCGAGTTCCTGCCGGATTGGGAAAACAGCGGCCGGGAAGAGCTTTGGTGCTTTCCGGAAAACGGCATGGGCGATTGCGAGGATTTCGCGCTGGAAAAGCGCCGCCGCCTTGTCGCGGCGGGCGTGCCCGGCGCGGCCCTGACCATTGCCATCGCCTTTCATGAGGTCATGCTCTTTCCCCATGCCGTGCTTCTGGCGGAAACCACGACGGGGACATGGGTCCTCGACAATCTCAACGATGATGTCCTGTGCTGGGACTCGGTTCCCTATCTCTTCACGCGGCGCGAACGGCCCGACGGGTTATGGCTCCGCTTTGAAAGATGACCGGGCACGGTCATCACGCCACCCGCGTCATCGCCACCTCGAGATATATGGCGGCATAAAAACAGATCGTCGCTGCCAGAACGAACACATGCCAGATCGTGTTGTGAAACGGCAGGCGGTTCCACAGGAAGAACGCCACACCCGCCGTGTAGGTCAGCCCGCCCGCCACGACCAGCGCCAGCGCCGGACCCGACAGCGCCTCAAACAAACCGCCGCCCAGCGCCACGCCCGCCCAGCCCAGCCCCAGGTAAAGCGCCAGGCCCATCCATCGCAGCCTGTCGGGTGATGCGATCTTCAGCCCCGCGCCCGAAAGCGCCGCCGTCCAGATCGCCAGAAGGAACGGCAAACCGGCGCCACCTGTAAGCGCCACCACCGGCGTGTAGGTGCCCGCGATCTTCAGGTAGATCGCCGAATGGTCCATGCGCTTCAGGATGGGCAGCCACCTGTCCGTACGGCTCATGTTGTAGATGGCCGAGCAACCCAGCATCGCGATCAGCGTCACGCTGTAGACCGCCGTGGCCGAGACCGCCGCCCAGTCTCCCCGAACGGTCACCGCCGTCCAGATCAGCACCGGAACCGCGACCGAGGCCAGCACAAGCCCCACGACATGCACCACCCCGTCCGAGACAAGCTCGGCCCGGCTGTAGCCCAGTCGCGGGGAAAGAAGGATCGCCATGCGCCGACGCTATGCCGACGTGTTGCCGACGTATAGCAGCACCGGCCGCAACGGCGGAAAGCCGCGCGCGTCCGTCAGCCTGCGCCGGGCAGGTCCGAACCGGTGGAAAGCATCCGCGGATCCAGCCGAAGCTCTATCACGGCAAGCCCGCCGCTTGCCGCCGCGCGCCCGAAGGCCGCTGGAAACTCTGCCCCGTCCTCTACCGTCTCGCCATGTGCGCCATAGGCCCGCGCCAACGCGGCGTAGTCCGGATTGGCAAGCGCTGTCCCCGATACCCGGCCCGGATAGTGCCGCTCCTGGTGCATGCGGATCGTGCCGTAGCGCCCGTTGTTGGCCACGATCACGATGGGCGTCGCGCCATGCTGAACCGCCGTCGACATCTCGTTGAGCGTCATCTGGAAACACCCGTCACCCGCCATGCAGACCACGCGCCGCCCGGGATGCGCCAACGACGCCGCGATCGCCGCCGGAAAGCCATAACCCATCGAGCCAGAGGTGGGCGCAACCTGCGTGCCGAAGCGCTTGAACCGGAAATAGCGGTGCAGCCACGCGGCATAGTTGCCTGCCCCGTTGGTCAGGATGGCGTCGTCTGGCAGGGTGTCGGACAGCCAGCGCACCACCTCTTCCATCTTCACCGCGCCGGGCGTCTGGCGCGGCGCTTGCCAGGCCTCGTAGGCGGCGCGGGCCGTCGCCGCCAGCCCGGCGGGCGCGGCGGGCACATTGGCTTCGGCCAGCCGTGAAACGACGACGGGCGCGGGCGCCGCCACGGCCATGTCCGCGCGATAGACGCTGCCGATGGTCGCCGCGTCGGGGTGGACGTGCAGGATGGACTTGCCGTGTCCCGCGGGGTCCATCGCCTCGAACCCGCCGGTCAGGATGTCGGTCAGCCGCGCGCCCAGGACCAGCAGGCAATCCGCCTCTGCCAGGCGATGCATCAGGGCAGGGTTCGCCCCCACGCCCAGGTCCCCGGCATAGACCGGGGACCGGTTGTCCATGTAGTCCTGCCGCCGGAAACTGACGGCTACCGGCAGGCCCGCGGCCTCTGCGAAGGTGCGCAGGTCGGCGGCGGCGGTGTCGGACCAGCCCGGCCCGCCCGCGATGACCAGCGGGCGTTCCGCGTCGGCCAGCGCCCCAAGAATCGCCGTGATCTGCGCCTCTGACACGCTGGCGTCCGGCATCGCGGCAGGGGCCCGCACCGGAACCTCCGCGACACCGGACAGCACGTCCTCGGGCAACGCCACAACCACCGGCCCCGGCCGCCCGGTGCGCGCGACGTGAAACGCCCGCGCCACGTATTCCGGCAGGCGCGCGGTGTCGTCCACCTCTGCCACCCATTTCGCCATGCCGCCGAAGAACTGGCGATAGTCCACCTCCTGGAACGCGTCGCGGTCGCGGTGGGCCCTTGCGATCTGGCCGACGAACAGCACCATCGGCGTGGAATCCTGCTGGGCCACATGCACCCCGGCCGAGGCGTTCGCGGCCCCCGGCCCGCGCGTCACGAAGGCCACGCCGGGCCGCCCGGTCAGCTTGGCCGTCGCCTCGGCCATCATCGCCGCGCCGCCCTCGTGCCGACAGACGACGTTCTGGATCCCGCTGTCGTGCAGACCGTCCAGAACCGCCAGAAAGCTTTCGCCGGGCACGGAGAAGACCCGCCCGATACCCTCGGCGATCAACTGATCTGTCAGGATTCGCCCGCCGTGACGTTCCATGCCTCATGCCCCTGCTTGCCCATCGACGAAGCCAAGTCTATCCGCGCCGTGCCAGCCCTGCCAGCAGGGCCTTGCAGCCTGTGCAAAGGGGGTTATGTCCCAGCCCACCACGGAAAAGGGAATGTACGATGGCAGGTCACACGCTTCTGGGTATTTCGGGGTCGCTCCGGCGCGCATCGCTCAATCGCAAGCTCATCCGCGAGGCGGCGCGCGTCTACGGCGCCGATCGCTACATCGAGGCCGACCTGGACCTGCCGCTCTTCAACGAGGAGATCGAGGACACGACCGGCATTCCCGCAAGCGTCCAGACCCTGGCCGACCAGATCGCGGGCGCGGATGCTGTCGTGATTTCTGCCTGTGAATACAACAAGTCGATCTCTGGCGTACTCAAGAACGCGCTGGACTGGGTCAGCCGCACCAAGGGCAGCCCGTGGCGCGACAAGCCGCTGGCGATCATGTCCGCCGCCGGAGGCCGCGCCGGGGGCGAGCGGGCGCAATTCGCCCTGCGCCTGTGCCTTGTATCTTTCCGCCCCCGTCTGGTGCCCGGCCCGGAACTCATGGTGGCCCGGGCAGAGCAAGAGTTCGACGCCGACGGCCGCCTCACGAACGAGCGTTACCTGAACGTGCTGGCCGAGCAGATGGAGCAGTTGCGGGCCGAGGCGACGGCCCGCCAGGCGGCCTGAGCGGAACGCCGGCCTTGTGCTTTGCGCCCGCGCCGATACCTTGCCCGCCATCATGACCGCGGCAATCGGCAAGACCCAGACCATCCGGGATGCGCTGGACCCGGCCCGTGCCGCGGCCCTGCACGCCACGTTGGGCCGCGCGGGGCCGGCGCCGGGCGCTGGCGATCCCCTGCCCCCGTTCTGGCACCACATCCATTTCTGGGAACCGGCGCCGCCCGCGGCGCTGGGCCATGACGGACACCCCGCCACCGGGCAAGGCTTGATCCCCGATCTGGGCCTGCCCGCGCGCATGTGGGCCGGGGGGGCGCTGCGCTTTCACGCGCCATTGATCCTGGGCAAGCCGGCGAACAAGACAACCACGGTCGAGGACGTCGCCCTGAAACAGGGCCGCAGCGGGCCGCTTGGCTTCGTCACCCTGCGCCACCACCTGATGCAGGACGGCGTCCTGTGCATCGACGAGCGGCAGGATCTGGTCTACCGCCCGCTGCCGGGGGACAGGCCCGCGCCGCCGGAACCGCCCCGCGTCCCGGCCGACCATGCCGCCACGGGGCCGCTGCGGTTCGACGCCACGCTGCTGTTCCGCTACTCGGGGCTGACCTTCAACGGGCACCGGATCCACTATGACCTAGACCATGCGCGCGGAACCGAGGGCTATGGCGGTCTCGTGGTTCACGGCCCGCTGCTGGCGCAACTGCTGATCCATCTTGCCGTGGAGCGGCTGGGCACGGTGAAGAGCTTTCGGTTCGTCGCCCGCGCGCCGCTCGTCCATACCAAAACCGCCACACTGCACTGGGATGACGGCCGCCTTTGGGTGCGCGCAGGCGACGGTCGCCTGTGCATGGAGGCATGGGCAGAATAGGCGCCGGTCACAGGCTGGCCTCGACGCGAAACGCCTCGGGGATCGCGTCGCGCCCGCCCAGGACCAGGTCCGCCAGAAGACCGGCGCAGGCGGGCGCCATCGCCAGCCCGATCTTGAAGCCGCCGTTGGCGATGTAGCGGCCCGGGCGGCCCGGCCATGGCCCCAGCATCGGCGCCCGGCTGCGCGCGCGCGGACGCACCCCGGCCCAGCGCGCCAGCACCGGGGCCCCGGCCAGATCCGGGCAATGGACAACGGCCCTTGCAATCACGTCGTCCAGCAACCCATCGGTCGCGGTTGCGTCCAAGAACTCCCTTTCCGAGGTCGAGCCGACGGCCACCGTGCCATCGGCATGGGGCACGACATGCGCGCCATCGGCAAAGACCTGTGGCGCGTCCCGCCGGTCCAGCCCGAAGACCGCCGCCTGACCCTTGACCCCGGTACCCGCCGGGCGCCCCGTGTCCGCCGCCAGGGCAACAAGCCCCGCATGGCCCGTCGCGTCGATCACGGCGCCGGCCTCGGCGCCCTCGCCGATCACGATCTCGCCGCCCAGGTCGCGGATCGCTCCGGCAAGGCTGTGGCAGGCGGCGCGCGGGGCGATCCTGGCCGTCAGCGTGTCATGGATCAGCCAGCCCGTTGGGCTGACCGGCCCCCATCCCGCCTTGGCCCGGACCACGCGCCACTCTGCCCGGTCCTGCCAAAGCTCTGCCGCGGACGCCGCGCGGGCGCGTGCCAGCGACAGGGCGCGGTCGTCCGCAACCGGTTGCAACCGGCCCAGCCGGGCATAGCCCGAGGAGATGCCGGACCGCGCGTCGACCCCAGCCCAGTAGGCCCCGGCATCCAGGAGGGCCGCCAGCTGGAACGCCTTCTTGGCGTTCCAGGCGTCGGGGGTGTGCGGGGCAAGCGCGCCGACGACCCCGCCCGAGGCACCGGCCGCGATGCCCGCGGTGTCGATCACCCGCACCTTGGCCCCGCGCAAGCTGCAAGCATGGGCACAGGCCAGCCCGAAGATCCCCGCCCCGCGCACCGTCACGTCGATCCTTGCCAATTGGCAGCCCCTTTCGCATTCTCCTGCGTCCGGAACGTCATAGGACGCGGCATGACAAAGGACCAGAAAGAGCCGGTGGACTGGCGCGACGGCGTGCCGGTTTCCCCGCGCTTCGCCGATCCCTACTATTCGCTGGAAAACGGCCTGTCCGAGACACGCCACGTCTTTCTCGACGGCAACGACCTGCCGGCGCGCTTTCGCCCCGGCTTTCACATCGCCGAACTGGGCTTCGGTACGGGGCTGAACATGGCCGCGGCGCTGATCGCGTGGCGCGATGCCGGGGTGCCCGGGCCGTTGCGGTTCACCAGTCTTGAGGCGTTCCCGCTGACCGCGCCCGACATCGAGACCGCGCTGGCGGCCTTTCCGCAGGCGCTGGAGGCCGCGCGCCCCGTCCTTGGCCCCTGGGCCGAGGGACACCGCCTGATCCGAACCCCGGAGCTGATCCTGCACGTGATCGAGGGCGATGCGCGCGACACGCTGCCCGGCTGGGACGGCAGGGCGGACGCGTGGTTCCTTGACGGCTTTGCCCCGGCCCGCAACCCAGAGCTTTGGGACCCCGCGCTCTTGCGGCAGGTCGCGCGCCACACCGCCCCGGGGGGCACCGCCGCCACCTATACCGCCGCCGGGCACGTGCGCCGCGCTCTCGGTGATGCAGGATTTGACGTTGCCCGCGTGCCGGGCTACGGGCGGAAACGGCACATGACCCGTGCCCTCCTTCGGTCCGTTCCATGACACAACAGAACACCCGCCTTGGCATCGGCCTGATGGTGCTGACCACGATGATCTTCGCCGCGCAGGACGCGATCTCGCGCCACCTGGCGGGCGAGTACAACGTGCTGATGGTGGTGATGATCCGCTACTGGTTCTTCGCCGCCTTCGTCATCGCCGTGGCAAGCCGCAAGGCCGGCGGCCTCCGCCGCGCGGCGGCGACGGATCAGCCGCTTCTGCAGGGCTTTCGCGGCCTGCTCCTGGCGCTGGAGATCTGCGTGACGGTGGTGGCCTTCGTGCTTCTCGGGCTGGTCGAGACACATGCGGTCTTTGCCTGCTACCCGCTCCTGATTGCGGCCCTTTCCGGCCCGGTGCTGGGAGAGCGCGTCGGCTGGCGGCGCTGGACGGCGATCGGCGTCGGCTTCGTCGGAATGCTGGTGATCCTGCAACCGGGGGTCAAGGTGTTCTCGCCCGCCGCGCTGGTGCCGCTGGCCGCGGCGCTCATGTTCGCGCTGTATGGGCTTCTGACGCGCTATGCAGCCCGGCGCGACAGTGCCGCGACAAGCTTTTTCTGGACCGGCACGGTGGGCGCCGTCGCCATGACCGCCATCGGCATCTGGTTCTGGGAGCCGATGACGGGCCCCGACTGGGCGTGGATGGCGCTTTTGTGCGTCACGGGCGCATCGGGGCATTTCGCGCTGATAAAGACCTACGAGGTGGCAGAGGCCAGCGCGGTGCAGCCCTTTGCATATCTCCAGCTCGTCTTCGTCACCGCGATCGGCCTGCTGGTCTTTGGCGAGACGCTGGAACCCAACGTCGCCATCGGCGCCACGATCGTCGTGGCGGCCGGCATCTTCACCCTTCTGCGGGCCCGCAAGGCCGCCACGGGCTAGCGGGCCGTCATCAGTTCCATCATGCGAATGGGCTGCGGCGCCCCCTTCAGCCGCGCGTCATAGGCGACATAGCTTTCCAGCACCCGCATCACGTAGCTTTGCGTCTCGCGGAAGGGGATAAGCTCTATCCACGCGACGGGATCGACGCCCGGATCCCTCGGGTCGCCAAAGCGTTCGATCCACTGGCGCGGGCGGCCCGGCCCGGCGTTGTAGCCTGCCGCGACAAGGATGTAGTTGTCGCCGAATTCCTCGACCAGACGGGCCAGATAGCCGCTGCCCAGCGTCGCGTTATAGGCAGGATCGGTCAAAAGGCGGGCCCGGTCGTAACCAACACCGGTTTCGCGCGCCATAAGCTGCGCCGTTCCCGGCATCAGCTGCATCAGACCCATCGCGCCGGCGGGACTGACCACCACCGGGTCGAACTCGCTTTCCCGGCGCGCCACGGCAAGCGCCAGCGCCTCGGGCACCGGCAGATCGCTTAACCCCAGGTCCGCGGTCGGAAAATAGGCCTGCGGCAGGCTGACCCCGCGAAACGCCGCCGCCTTGCCGACCGCGACCTCCAGATGGCGGTCGCCCAGCGTCGCCACGGCCGCCGCAAGGGCGTCGAATTCCGCTTCGGGCAGGGTCTCGGACAGGTGCGACAGGAACTGTTCGGCCCGGCTGCGTTGCCCGGCGCCAAGAAACAGGCGCGCGGCCTCGAACACAGTGCTCCGGGCAAAACCGGCGGCCTGCCAGTCGTCCACCCGCGGCGGCACGGCAAGCCGCGGATCCATCGCCGCGCCGGCCTTCTCGGCGGCAAGAAGGCCATAGAATCCCTGCTGGTTCTCGGCCCCCATCCGATACGCGATCATCGCCGCCTCGGGGTCGCCCAACACCTCGTGCGCGCGGCCCATCCAGTAGGCGGCACGCCCGACGCTGATCGGCGTCCAGACCGCACCGCGAAACCGCTGGAAATGGTCCAGCGCCAGCGCGGGTTCATCCAGAAATGTCAGCGCAAGATAACCCGCCAGCCATTCGAGGTCCGCAAAGTTCGATCCCTCGTTCAGGAAATGGCGGCTGGCCACGGCATAGGCCGTTGCCCCCTTGCCGTCGCGCATCAGGTCGCGGGCATAGGCCCGGCGCCGGTCGGCCCAGCGCTCCGCCTCGCCAAGGCTGTCGCCGTCGACGCTGCGTTCCAGAAGCAGCTCTACCGCGTCGTCGATACGTCCTCGCCGGGCCCGCCACTGGAAGCGTTCATAGGCAAGGCCGGCATCCCCAGCCAGCGACACGGGCACCGCCGCAATCAGGTCGTCCACCCCGGGCCGATCGCCGCGCAGCGCAACGCGCGCACGCGCCAGCGCCTTCCAGTCGTCGCTGACATGCGGGAACATCTCTTCGGATTCGCTTCCCAGCCCCCGCCACAAAAGCATGTCCAGCCGTGCCGTGTGATGCTCTGCCAGAAGCGTGCCGTAGTCGCGCAGGAACCGCGCCCGCTCCTCTTCGGACAGGACGAGTGTCCGCCATGCGATCACGATCTCGACCTGTGTGTCGCCCTGCTGGCCTTGCGCGGAATAAGCGGCGGCCAGCCTTTCGGCGCCCCAGCCCGTCTGGGGCCGCTCATCGCCAAAGAATCGCAGCACGTCCGCAGCGTCGGCATCCGCGGGAATCGCGGGCTCTCCACGCCGCCGCAAGAGACGCAGGCCGGGCCAGTCGCCGTAGCGGTCGATAAAGGCAAGGTAGTCGGCAAAGCCACCCCGTCCGTTGCGAAGGCGCGTCCATTCCACGATGGCACGTCCGGTGTCGCCATCCTCTGCGGCCTCGGCTGCTGCTGCGTCCCAGTCGCCATCGCGAATCGCGTCAAAGGCCGCGGCCACCCCGTCGCCCGGCGCGGCAGCCAGCGGCGCGCCCTGCATCAGCAACGCCACAAAGACCAAGCGGCCCAAGAGGGCCAGACCACCGCGTGCCATAATGCACTCCTTGCAAATCACCTGCGCACTAGGGTAGCTGGCGACACCCTGTCCGCAACTCAAGAGACCGGCATAACGACAGGGTGGCAAAGCCTCGCCGGACCGGCAGCAAGGAGCGTGTTGGATGTTCAAGGGATCGTTTCCGGCACTGGTGACCCCGTTCCGCGATGGTGCGGTGGATTACGACGCGCTGACAGACCTGATCGAATGGCATATCGAATCCGGCACGCACGGATTCGTGCCGGTGGGCACAACCGGCGAAAGCCCCACCCTAAGCCATGACGAACACGAACGGGTCGTAGAGCAGGTGGTCAAGGCCGTCGCCGGCCGTCGCCCCGTGATCGCCGGCGCCGGGTCCAACAACACCGTCGAATCGGTCCGCTTCATGCAGCACGCCCAGGCCGTCGGCGCCGATGCGGCGCTGGTGGTGACGCCCTATTACAACAAGCCGCCGCAGCGCGGGCTGATCGCGCATTACACCGCGCTTCACGATTGCTGCGAATTGCCGATCGTCATCTACAACATCCCCGGACGCTCGGTCATCGACATGACCCCGGCCACAATGGGAGAGCTTGCGAAGCTGCCGCGCATCGTGGGCGTCAAGGACGCCACCGGCGACCTGGCCCGCGTCAGTCAGCAGCGCGCCGCCTGCGGCCCCGATTTCATCCAGCTGTCCGGAGAGGACGCCACCGCGCTGGGTTTCAACGCGCATGGCGGCGTCGGCTGCATTTCCGTCACCGCGAACGTGGCGCCGAAGCTGTGCGCCGAGTTTCAGGAGGCGACGCTGGCGGGCAACTATGCCAAGGCATTGGAATACCAGGACCGGCTGATGCCCCTGCACGAGGCGATCTTCATGGAACCGGGCGTTGCCGGTGCCAAGTACGGCCTGTCGCTTCTTGGCCGCTGTTCTGACGAGGTGCGCTCGCCGCTGGTGGGCCTTACCGACGCCACCAAGAAGGCCATTCGCGACGCGATGGTGCACGCTGGCATCCTGAACTGACGCGGCCCGCGTCAGCTGGTCCAGCCGCGGCCTTCTGACTGGGTGTTGCGCACGCGGCGCAGCACCTCGACCAGCATCGCGGTCAGAAAGCCGAACATCAAAAGCCCGTTCACCGCGGTCAGCCCGGCCAGCAGCCGCCAGTCCTGCGGCAACAGGATGTCGCCAAAGCCCAGCGTCGTGAACGCCACGATGGAAAAATAGACCGACGCCTCCATCGTGATGAAGACCGGCAGCAGCCACAGCGCCACGGCCCAGATCCAGACGCTGGCGGTGACGATCATCAGGACCCAGAACACCGACCCGATCAGAAGTACCAGAAGCTTCGGCTGGTGCGGCGGCGTCCGCAACCAGCCCTGCACCCGGTCCAGTGCCTTTTCCATGACAAGGAACCCCGCCCCCGCCACCGTGGTGGTCAGCAGGATCAGGGCGGTTCCGATGGTCAGTTGAAGCAACATGTCCTTCCTCAACACCGGCGCCGGACGCAGGTCAAGGGCCCGGCATCTGGACAGCATCGCCCGGGGCCACTATCTCGGGCCGGTCATGGCAAAGCCAAAAGCAGATCCAAACTACAAGGTCGTCGCCGAAAACCGGCGCGCGCGTTACGACTATGCCATCGAGGAAGACCTCGAATGCGGCATGATCCTCGAAGGGTCAGAGGTCAAGTCGCTGCGCCAGGGCGGCGCGAATATCGCCGAAAGCTATGCCACCGTCGAGAATGGCGAGCTTTGGCTGATCAACTCCTACGTCGCACCCTACGATCAGGCAAAGACCTTTACCCATGACGAAAAGCGCCGGCGCAAGCTGCTGGTGTCCCGAAAGGAGCTTTCTCGGCTCTGGAACGCGACCCAGCGGCAGGGCATGACGCTGGTGCCGCTGGTGCTGTATTTCAACCACAAGGGCATCGCCAAGCTGAAGATCGGTGTCGCCAAGGGCAAGAAGTCCGCCGACAAGCGCGAGACAGAGGCAAAGCGCGACTGGCAAAGACAAAAGGCCCGCCTCTTGCGCCAGAACGGCTGATCCGTGCCAAACCGTTTGGCCGATTCGCAAACCGGCTGCTAGTCTGGCGCCCGTCGGACCGCCGCCGGGCGGGACTTGTAGCTGGTGATTTGGTGGGTTTCGGACATGGAACTGGCGATGGCCGCGCTTCTGGCGGGGATTCTGGGTGCCCATGGGGCTGGTTTGCTCTTGCGGCGGATCAAACTGGGCAGCCTTGCGAATACGGTGCTTGGAGTGGTCGGCGGCGGCGTCGGAGGTCAGGTGCTGATGGCACTCGGGACGCGGGGCGGCACAGAGCCGCTGGATGGCATCGAAGGTCAGATCCTTGCTGGCGGAATCGGTGGCGCCGCGATGGCCGCGTTGGTCAGCTGGGTGTTGCATCGTCGCTGAACACCAGCGCGGCACCCGTTCCGCCGACGCTCAGGCAGGGCCTTGCCAGACCCGCGCCCCGCCGCTAGGCACTGAAAAACGCGCGGAAATGAGGTGTGGCATGGCAATGGACGATCCAAGGACACTGGTCTCGACAGACTGGCTTGCCACGCATCTGAACGATCCCGACCTGCGCATTCTGGATGGGTCGTGGTACCTGCCGGACATGGGGCGCGACGGACGCGCCGAATACGATGCCGCGCACATTCCCGGTGCGCGCTACATCGACATCGACGACATAAGCGACGCCCGCAGCGCGCTGCCCCACATGGCCCCCCCTTCCGAAAAGTTCGTCAGCCGGATGCGTGCGATGGGCGTCGGCGACGGACACCAGGTTGTCGTCTACGACGGCAACGGCATCTTTTCGGCCGCGCGCATCTGGTGGCTGTTTCGCCTGATGGGCAAGACGGACGTGGCCGTTCTCGACGGCGGCTTCGGCAAATGGCAGGCCGAGGGCCGCGAGGTCGAGGATCTGCCCCCGATCACCCGCGACCGCCACATCACCGTCAGCCGCCAGAACCACCTTGTGCGCGACGTGACCCAGGTTGCGGCGGCCGCGAAACTCGGCGACCACGAAATCCTCGATGCCCGCTCTGCCGGCCGTTTCCGCGGCGAAGAACCGGAACCGCGCGCCGGCCTTCGCGCCGGTCACATTCCCGGCTCGAAGAACGTCCATTACCGTACGCTTCTGAACGAAGACGGCACGATGAAGGACCCTGCCTCGCTGCGTGCGGTGTTTGACGCCGCGGGCGTCAATCTGGACAAACCCGTCATCACCACCTGCGGCTCCGGCGTGTCTGCGGCCATCATCAACCTCGCGCTGGAACGCATCGGCCATGACCGCCACGCGCTTTATGATGGATCTTGGTCCGAATGGGGCATGTATGGCGACCTCAAGGTGGCCACCGGATGACCCTGCAGCCCGCAGGCACGACGGTTTCCTTCACCCGCAACTTCCTTGAAATGCGGTCCAGACCCGGCTACGGCCATCCGCCGCAGCCCGCCGGCCGCCCCGCGATCCTCGTGCGCGCGCAAACGCCGCCGGCCTGGTACTTCCTGTCGCTCTATGACGCGGTGGGCCGCGACTACGCCTGGGAAGACATGCACGCGCTGAATCAGACCGAACTGACAGAGTGGCTTTCCGATCCGGCCGTGTCGCTTTTCACCCTGATGCGCGACGGCTGGCCGCACGGTTTCTTCCTGCTCGACGGGACAGAGACCGGGCGCATGGAACTGGCCTATTTCGGCCTTGTGCCAGAGGCCGTCGGCGGCGGACTTGGGAGCTGGCTTCTGAAGACCGCGGTCCTGACCGGCTGGGAGCAGCCCGGCACGACCCGGATGACCGTCAACACCTGCACCCTCGATCACCCGCGCGCCCTTGCGCTTTACCAGAAGGTGGGCTTTCAGGTCGTCGGCCGGGAAGAGCTGAAACGCACCCTGACCCGCCCCCGCGACCTGTCCCGCATCCCCGACTGAAAGGCCTCAAGATGCTCGAAGACCTCAAGGAACAGCCCAAGGACAAGATCCTCGAACTGATGGACCTGTTCCGCGCCGACCCGCGCGCGCAAAAGGTCGATCTGGGCGTCGGCGTCTACCGCAACGCCCATGGCGTCACCCCGGTGATGCGCGCCGTGAAAGAGGCGGAACGACAGCTGTGGGAGGCCGAGGAAACCAAGGCCTACACCGGCCTTCTGGGTGATCCGGCCTATGGCGCGGCGATGCGCGATCTGGTGCTGGGCGACGCAATCGACAACGCCCGGGTCGCCGCCGCCGCCACGCCCGGTGGCACCGGCGCGGTGCGTCAGGCTCTGGAACTCGTCCGCATGTCGGCGCCCGATGCCACCGTCTGGGTCTCCAGCCCCACGTGGCCGAACCACCTGACGATCGTGAAATACCTCGGGATGCCGCTGCGCGAGTACCGCTACTTCGACAACGACACCCGCGCAGTCGACTTCACCGGGATGATGGAAGACATGGCCGCCGTGAAGCCGGGTGACGTTGTCCTGCTGCATGGCTGCTGCCACAATCCAACCGGCGCCAACCTCACCCTGCCAGAGTGGGCAGAGGTCGCCGCGCTTCTGGAACGGATCGGCGCCACCCCCCTGATCGACATTGCCTACCAGGGATTCGGCGACGGCCTCGAATCGGATGCCGCGGGCGTGCGCCTGATCGCGCGCCAACTGCCAGAGGCGCTGATCGCGGCCAGCTGTTCCAAGAATTTCGGCATCTACCGCGAACGCGCCGGCGTTCTGATGGGCATCGCACCCACGCCAGCGGCGCAGCCGGCTGTCGAGGGCACGCTGGCGTTCCTCAACCGCCAGAACTACTCCTTCCCGCCCGATCACGGCACCCGCCTTGTCACCATGATCCTGAACGATCCCGCGTTGCGCGCCGACTGGGAGGCAGAGCTTGAAGAGGTCCGCCTCGCCATGCTCGACCTGCGCGAGGCATTGGCCGACGAATTGCGCGAACTGACGGGTTCGGACCGCTTCGGCTTCATCGCCCAGCACCGCGGCATGTTCAGCCGCCTCGGCGCGACCCCCGAACAGGTGCTGAAGATGCGCGAGGACAATGCCATCTACATGGTCGGCGACAGCCGCCTCAACATCGCCGGTCTCAACCGCGACAGCATTCCGATACTGGCGCAGGCCATCGTCGATGCCGGTGTCTGAGCGAAACAAGGGAGAAACCCAATGAAGATCGAAACCATCGACGGCAAGGACCTTCAGGTCTGGAGCGTGCAGGACGTGGCCGAGGCCTATGCCAAGGGACAGATCGCCCTCATCGACGTGCGCACCCCGCAAGAGTACATGTTCGAGCACATCGAAGGCGCCCTGCTCCTTCCGATGTCCTTCGTCAACGCCGACAAGCTGCCCTCGCAGCAGGGAAAGCAACTGGTGATCTACTGCGGCTCCGGGATGCGCTCGGGCCGCGTCGCGGCGCAATGCCTGGCCAAGGGCGTCCAGCCCGTCGCCCATATGGAAGGCGGCTTCGGCGCTTGGAAAGCCGCCGGCCTGCCCCATATCGGCACCGACATGGCCACCGGCGCACCAAAGCGCGTCAGCTGACGGTTCGCCGCGCCCCGGCCGGTCTCAGGCCGTGCCGGGATGCGTCCCCACCTCCGCGACCTGCACGCTGCCGCCCAGTTCGGTCACATGCGGACAGGCCGCGACGATGGCGCGCGCCGCGTCGCGGGTCGCCGCCTCGAACACCAGCCAGCCGTTCAGCAAGGGTGCAGCACCCCCGCCCACGACCTCGGCCCCGCCGCATGGCGTCGGCGGCGACACAAAGGTCACGCCCTCGGACCATGCGGACCATGCGGCCATGAAGGCCTGTCCCGCAAGCGCATCGGCCGGCGGCGTGCCGCCATAGGTCGTCATTATGAACTGAGGCATCGAAAATCCTCTCCCTGAACAACCCCAGCCTGCCCGATCGGCAAAGGGGTGTCACCCTCACGGCTTCTTCTGTTGGCAAATACTCCCGCCAGAGGCGGCCCGAGCGGCCGGCGCCGAAGGCGCGGCCCGCGAGAGAAAAGGCTTGCGCCGCAGGCGCCCGATTCAGAAAACCCACGGCACCGAAACGGACCCGCGGGCAAAAAAAACCCGGGCGCGAACGCCCGGGCAGTTGTCAAGGACTGACAGGAAGGGAGGTCAGCCTTTCGCAAACTCGGGGTAGGCCTCCATGCCAAGCTCGGCCTTGTCGAGACCTTCCAGCTCGGCCTCTTCGCTCACCCGGATACCCATGATGCTCTTGAGGATGAACCAGACCACCAGGGAGGCGACGAAGGTGAAGACGCCGTAGCCGATGATGCCCAGAAGCTGGGTGCCAAGGCTCGCCTCGCCGTAGAAGATGACGGCGATGGTGCCCCAGATACCGGCGAACAGGTGCACCGGGATGGCGCCGACCACGTCGTCGATCTTCAGCTTGTCCAGCATCGGGACGGTCAGCACCACGATCACACCACCGATCGCACCGATCCAGAGCGCGCCGAAGAGCGTCGGGGCCAGCGGTTCGGCCGTGATCGACACCAGGCCCGCAAGGGCGCCGTTCAGCACCATGGTCAGGTCGGCCTTGCCGAACATCAGCTGCGTCATGATCAGGGCCGTGACGGCACCTGCGGCGGCAGCCATGTTGGTGTTGGCAAAGATGCGCGACACGTCGGACACGTCACCCACGGTGCCCATCGCCAGCTGCGAGCCGCCGTTGAAGCCGAACCAGCCCAGCCACAGGATGAACGTGCCAAGCGTCGCCAGCGCCAGGTTGGAACCGGGCATCGGGTTGATCTTGCCGTCCTTGCCGTACTTGCCCAGACGCGGACCCAGCACGATGGCGCCAGCCAGAGCGGCCCAGCCACCGACAGAGTGCACGACCGTCGAACCGGCGAAGTCCGAGAAGCCGGCTTCGGACAGCCAGCCGCCGCCCCACTGCCACGAGCCCGAGATCGGGTACATGACGCCGGTCAGCACGACGACGAAGATCAGGAAGGGCCACAGCTTGATGCGCTCGGCCAGCGCGCCCGAGACGATCGAGGCGGTGGCGGCAACGAACACCAGCTGGAAGAAGAAGTCCGAGCCGATCGACGCATAGTCAAGCGCGGCATCGGCGGCAGCGACACCCACCGGGTCCAGTACCGTGGTGCTGAAGAACGGGCCGACATAGCCCGGGATGATCCATCCGTCGCCGGGGTACATCAGGTTGAAGCCGATCAGCCAGTACATGATCGCGGCAACGGAATAGAGCCCGATGTTCTTGGTCATCTGCATGGTGACGTTCTTGGACCGCACCAGGCCGCCTTCCAGCATGGCAAAACCGGCTGCCATGAAGAACACCAGGAAACCGGCCATGCAGAACAGCAGGGTGGTCATGATGTAGGGGCCGATCTCGTCGAAGCCCGGCGCGGCGGCCTCGGCCTCCTGGGCGAGCCCCAGCGACGGCGCAAGGGCAGCGACCGCCACGAGGGGGAGAATTCGATTGAGTTTCATATTTAACTGTCCTTTCTCGAACATCACCGCGCGCCTCAGAGCGCGTCCTCGTTGGTTTCGCCGGTGCGCACGCGCACAGCGCTCTGCACGTCCAGAACGAAGATCTTGCCGTCGCCGATCTTGTCGGTCTTGGCCGTTGTCTGGATGGTATCGACCACCTGGTCGGCCATCGCCGCCGACACCACGATCTCCAGCTTGACCTTCGGGACGAAGTTCACGGCGTACTCTGCGCCACGGTAGATTTCGGTGTGGCCGGACTGCGATCCGAAGCCCTTGATTTCCGTCACCATCATGCCGCGTACGCCGATGGCGGTCAGCGCTTCGCGCACCTCCTCCAGCTTGAACGGCTTGATTGCTGCAATGATCAGTTTCACGTTTGTACCCTTCCGATAGGCAGGTGGTCCTGCGGGGATTCCACGACGAAGAAGGAGCGTGCCCGGCGCAGGGACTCAAGGACACCGCCCCGCGCAGAGAGGTCTGAATCCGGGCTGAATGCACAATTTTTGCACATTTGCGTACCAAAGATTAAAAATTGTGCAGTGATTGAAGTCATCATACGCCGCGGTGCAGCGCCGCGCGCTCTCCACAAGCGGGCGCGAAACCGCTACTCTGGCACAAAACAAGAGCAGGGCAGCAAGACGTCATGGCGGGCAATGACAGAAACGGTCGACCCCGGGTGATCCGGCGCAGCGGCAGCACGGCGGGCACCTCGCGCTCTGCCTCCGGACGCAGCGCGACACCGACATTGCGCGCGGAAAAGCCCGCCGCCAGCGCATCGAAGCCAAAGCCGAAACCAAAGCCGCGGAAATCCGCACCGCGGCGCAAGCGCGGCGGCAGCGGAGGTGGCGGTATCCGAGGCGCATTGCGTGCGCTGCGCCGCTGGATCGTTCGGCTGATATGGCGGCTGTTTGCCGCCGGCACGGCGGCTGTCGCCCTGCTTCTGGGCGCGTCGATCTTCTACTTCTATACCACGCTGCCGCCCGTGTCGGACCTTCTCGATGCACGGACCCGCGGGTCGGTGACGCTTCTGGACCGGGACGGACAGGTCTTTGCCTGGCGCGGGGAACAGTTCGGCGGAATGATCACGGCGGACACCGTGTCGCCCGTCCTGCGCGACGCGGTCGTCGCAACGGAAGACCGCCGCTTCTACCAGCACCTGGGCGTGTCGCCCCGCGGCATCGCCAGCGCCATCCGCATCAACCTGCGCGAAGGGCGCGGCCCGCTCGAAGGCCACGGCGGTTCGACCATCACCCAGCAGGTGGCCAAGCTTCTCTGCCTTGGGGTCCCCTATGAACCGTCGAACGGCATGACAGAGGCCGAGTACGAGACGGACTGCCGCCGCACCACGGTCTGGCGCAAGATTCAGGAAGTGCCCTACGCCCTCGCAATGGAGGCACGCTATTCCAAGGATGAGATCCTAACGATCTACCTCAACCGCGCCTATCTGGGCGCAGGCGCAAGGGGATTCGAGGCCGCAAGCCAACGCTATTTCGGCAAGTCCGCGGCCGAAGTCGATCCGGGCGAGGCCGCGATGCTTGCCGGGCTTCTGGTGGCACCGTCCCGCTTTGCCCCTACCGCCAGCCTTGAACGCGCCCAGAACCGCGCCGCCGTGGTGATCGCGCTGATGGAGGAACAGGGCTACATCGATGCCACCACGGCTGATCGCGCGCGCGCGAATCCCGCCCAGTTGTCCGCTGCGGCCGAGGCGCGCGCCGGCGGGTATTTCGCCGATTGGGTCATGGACGCCGGACCGTCCTTCCTGACCCGTGAAACGACCGAAGACGTCATCATCCGCACCACCTTCGATCCCAGGATTCAGGAAGCGGCGGAAAACGCGCTTGCCCAGATCTTCGACGAGAAGGTGCGCGAAGGCTCCGAAGCGCAGGCTGCCGTCGTCGTGATGTCTGCCGACGGCGCGGTGCGTGCCATGGTCGGCGGGCGGCGGTTCCGTGGCATTGCCGGGCAGTTCAACCGCGCCATCCAGGCCCGGCGGCAGACCGGATCGTCCTTCAAGCCATTCGTCTACGCCACCGCGCTCGACCTGGGCTACAAGTGGTACGACCGCGTGGTCGACGAACCCATTACCATCGACATCCCCGGCTCTGGCCCGTGGTCACCGCGCAACTACACGAACGACTTCTATGGCGAGGTCACGCTGACCTGGGCGCTTGCGAACTCGCTCAACATCCCCGCCGTGAAGATCAGCGAATCGGTTGGACGCGACAAGGTGCGCCTTATCGCGTCCGAGTTCGGCATCGAGTCCGATCTTGCCGCCGGGCCCGCGCTGGCGCTCGGTGCTTCGGAATCCACCCTGCTGGAAATGACGGGCGCCTATGCCGGTATTCTCAATGGCGGGTCCAGCGTGACGCCCTATGGCCTTCTGGAACTGCGTCTGATGGAGGACGACGTGCCACTGATGGGCCAGGCGGGCGGCATCGGCGAACGCGTGATCACACCCGACGCGGCGCAACAGCTTGTCTACATGATGCACCAGGTCGTCGAGACCGGCACCGGCGGGCGGGCCCGCCTGCCCGGTCGCGAGGCCGCGGGCAAGACCGGCACGACACAGGCCGCCCGCGACGCATGGTTCCTTGGCTTCACCGCCGACTATGTTGCGGGTGTCTGGATGGGGTACGACGACAACTCGCCGCTTTCGGGCGTGACGGGCGGTGGCCTGCCGGCGGAGATCTGGCAGGCCGTCATGGCAGCGGTTCACGCCGACCTGCCGCCATCACCCCTGCCGATGATCCGCCCCGACCCCAATGCGCCACTGCCGGGCAGCGTTCCACAACCCGGCCCCGCGCCGGGCCAGCCGCGCGACGACCGCTCTCTGATGGAAGTGCTCAACGATATCCTGCGCGGGCCGGGGAACTGACCGGCCCGGCGGTCAGCCTGCCTGCTTCACCCGCGCGATCAGGCCGGCGACGTTCTGCCCGGACTGGTCGTACATCGCCTGGATCTCCTGCTGCTCGCTGCGCAGCAGGCTGATACCCTCGACCTTCATGTCGACGAAAAGCGGCTTGCCCCCCCGGTCCGACACCTGAAAATCCACGCGGAAGGGATCGACGCCGCGCAGGATGGCCGTGGTGGTCACCATGACCGTGTCCTCGCGCAATTGCTCGCTGCGGTTCACCTCGACCTTGCCGCCGATGAACTCGCGGAACCGCTTGCCATACTTGCGCGCGATATATCCAACGAAGGCGCGCTCGAACGCGGCAAGCTCGCCGCTGCTGATGACACTGGTGATCCGCCGCGACAGGGCGAACTGCGAAATCAGGCGCACGTCGGCGTACTGATTGAACAGCCCCTCGAAATCTCCGTACATCTGCCCTTCGGAGCGGCCCGAATTGATGATGCGGTTGATATCGGTAACCAGCCTGTCGATCAGCCCTTCGGCCACGCTCGACTGAAGGGCGAAAGCGGGCCCACCCACCGTCAAAGCAAGCGTGGCACCCAGCGACGCGGTCAGAAAGCCACGGCGATCAAAGTTATTGGCCATAAAGTTCCTCGTAGGGGTCAAAGAATGCATCGCCGCTATCGCCGCCCGACAACTGGAAGCGCCGGTTATCCAGATAAAGCAGCCGCGCCGCAGCGTATGGATCCGCGCTGTCGTACAGGACGGATTCGACCGTGCCGGAAAAATCGCCGCGCGCGCCGACGCTGGCCACGATGCCAGTGGCGGTACCCACGTATTTCTCGGGGCTGGGCAGGACGTAGCCCAAGGGGTTGGTGAACAGATCCACCACCTTGCCCACCGCGTCACGTTCGGTCGAGGGCCCGAGGACCGGAAGCACCAGATAGGCGCCCTCGTCAAAGCCCCAGACATGTAGCGTCTCGCCGAAATCGCTGTCTCGCTTTTCCAGCCCCAGTTCGGTCGCCGGGTCCATCAGGCCACCGAACCCCAGCGTCGCGTTGACCGCAAGGCGAAAGCTGTTGTGGATTACGTCCTCCACGTTGAACTGCAAGACATCGTTGACGATAGTTTGCGGCAACGAGAACGTGTCGCTGAAATTGCTCAGCCCTTCGCGCACCGGAACCGGTATGCTTGGTCCTGTCCCCGACCGGTCCTTGAACAGGGCGCGGTCGATCTCGACGTTCGTTTCGAACACCTCGCGGTTGCGCATCTCGTATGGGTCGTGAAAGTCGCTTGTGACGTCCGGCGGCGCGCAGGCCGCAGTAATTGCAAGCAACGCCAAGGCGCCCGGCAGCATGTGCCAACGACCGATTCTCTTCGCCTCAACCACGCCGCACCCGATTGCTCATTTCCCTCGCTTCATACAGATAGGCCGCGGGCGCGCGCAACCCAACCCGATGGTCCGGAACGACCGCCAGTGTGACCGCCGCGCGACAGGATGCGCTCGCCGGCGCAGGCCCGCCGACATCACCCGATCAATGGGCGGACAGCCGCCGACCGCCCCATGCCGGCAATGTCACGAAGACGATTCCGCCCCCGCCCGGAATCGGCTAGCGTCCCGTCAAGACAACGAAAGGATCCCCGATGACCGGAAAGATAGAGGCCAGACTGGCAGAGCTTGGCGTGACCCTGCCCGATGCCCCGGCCCCCGCTGCAAACTATGTGCCCTTCGTCCAGACGGGCGATACGCTTTATGTGTCCGGCCAGATTTCCATCGGCGCCGATGGCGCGCTGATCACCGGCAAGCTGGGCGACGGAATGGACGTGGCGCAGGGCGCCGCGGCGGCGCAACGCTGCGCGCTCAGCCTTCTGGCACAGGTCCGCGCGGCCTGTGGCGGCGATCTCGACCGGCTGGTGCGCGTGGTCAAGCTGACTGGCTTCGTCAACTCCACCGCCGATTTCACCGAGCAGCCCAAGGTCGTCAACGGTGCGTCCGATTTCCTGGTCGAGGCACTGGGCGACGCCGGGCGACACAGCCGGTCGGCCGTCAGCGCCGCATCGCTTCCGATGGGCGTCGCGGTAGAGATCGAGGGGATCTTCCAGATTCGATGACCCCGCTGGCACAGCCGTTTCTGGACATCCCCATCGCCCACCGCGCCTATCATGACGGCGCGGCGGGCCGGCCCGAGAACTCTCTTGCCGCGGTCCGCGCGGCCATCGCCGCCGGATACGGAATCGAGATTGATCTGCAACCGTCGGCGGACGGCCAGGCGATGGTGTTCCACGACTACCACCTTGACCGGATGACCCCCCGGAAGGGGCCGGTACGCCTCTGTACCGCCGCGGAACTTGGGCGCGTCATGCTCAACGGCGCTGACGAGGGCATCCCGACACTCGCCGAGGTCCTGTCGCTGGTCGACGGGCGGGTGCCCGTGCTGATCGAGCTGAAGGATCAGGATGGCGCGATGGGTCCCGACATCGGCGTGCTAGAACAGGCGGTGACCGATGTGCTGGCGGGCTATGACGGGCTGGCCGCCGTGATGTCGTTCAATCCCCATTCCGCCGCGTTACTGGCGCATCACCTGCCGGACCGCGCTGTTGGCCTGACCACCTGCGCCTATCACGCCGACGACTGGCCGCTGCTTCCGCCCGGGGTGCGCACCCGGCTTGCCGGCCTGACGGATGCCGACCACCTTGCCTTCATCAGCCACCTTGCGCGCGATCTCGACAATCCCCGCGTGACGGAACTGAAGGCGGGCGGCATGCCAGTCCTGTGCTGGACGATCCGCAGCCCCGAGGACGAGACGCGCGCACGCCGCATCGCCGACAACATCACGTTCGAGGGATACGCCGCCGCGCGCGCCGGCGCTTGACGCCCCACGCGCGCACGCCAAGTTAGGGGCATAAGCGGACAGGACCCATGCGCGAACCCCGGATCGAAATCACCGCAGCGGGCAGCCTTGCCGACATCCCCGCCGCCGACTGGGACGCCTGCGCCTGCCCCGAGGCCGCGGATGGCGGCCGCCCCGAGGATCCGTTCACGACGCACCGCTTCCTGCGCGCGCTGGAGGTGTCGCGCAGCGTCGGCACCGGCACCGGCTGGCAGCCGCGCCACCTGACCGCCGAGATGGACGGCCAATTGATCGCCGCCGCGCCGATGTACGCCAAGGGCCACAGCCAGGGCGAATACATCTTCGATCACAACTGGGCGCACGCCTATGAACGCGCCGGCGGGCGCTATTACCCCAAGCTTCAGATCGCGGTGCCCTTCACCCCCGCCACGGGCCGCCGCCTGCTGACCCGCCCGGGGCTGGAAGAGATGGGACAGGCCGCGCTGGTACAGGGCGCGGTCCAGGTCGCGTCGGAAAACCGCCTGTCGTCCGTTCACATCACGTTCTGCACCGAGACAGAGGCCGAAGCCGGCGACGCGATGGGCCTTCTGCACCGCGTCACCGACCAGTTTCACTGGGAAAACCGCGGTTACGACAGCTTTGACGCCTTCCTGTCCGACCTGTCCTCGCGCAAGCGCAAGAACATCCGCAAGGAACGCGCCACGGCACAGGCCTTTGGCGGGCGCATCGTGCAGCTGACGGGCGACCAGATTCAGCCCGAGCATTGGGATGCCTTCTGGCGGTTCTACCAGGACACCGGCGCCCGCAAATGGGGCACGCCCTACCTGACGCGCGCCTTTTTCGACGCCGCGCAGGAGACGCTGCGCGACGACATGCTGCTGGTGCTGGCCGAACGCGGCGGGCGCTGGGTGGCCGGCGCGCTCAACTTCATCGGGCGCAGCCGCCTTTACGGCCGCTACTGGGGCTGCGTCGAAGATCATCCCTGCCTGCACTTCGAGCTGTGCTACTATCAGGCCATCGACCACGCCATCGCCCACGGGCTCGACACCGTCGAGGCCGGCGCGCAAGGACAGCACAAGCTGGCGCGCGGCTATCTGCCGGTGCAATGCCACTCGCTGCACTGGGTCGCGGATGCCGGGTTCCGCGATGCCATCGACCAGTACCTGCGCGCAGAACGCGCCGCCGTGGACGAAGAGATAGAGGTCCTGACCAGTTACGGACCGTTCCGCAAAGTCACATCGGAGGACTGATGCCAGAGAAACTGACAGACGCCGAACGCGCGACCGGGCTTGCGCCCCTGCTGGACAACGGCTGGCAGATGGTCGACGGCCGCGACGCGATCACGAAGACCTATGTGTTCCGGAATTTCGTCGAGGCGTTCGGCTTCATGACGCGCGCCGCGCTCTGGGCCGAGAAATGGAACCACCACCCCGAATGGTTCAACGTCTACAAGACCGTGGACGTGACGTTGTCCACCCATGACGCCGGCGGGCTGTCGGCGCTTGACGTGAAACTCGCCACAAAGATGGATGCGCTGACCGGCTGACCGGCCAGCGCCCCGAATCAAAGCGATTCGAGCATCGCCTCGCCGCCCGACATATCGCAGGTGCCGCGGCCTTCCTCGATGTGCATCCGCGTCACGGTGCCGTCCTCGACCAGCATGGCATAGCGCTGCGAGCGGTCGACGAAACCCACGGGCTCTGCCGAGAATTCCATGCCGATGGCCTTGGTGAACTCGGAATTGCCGTCCGACAGCATGGAGATGCCAGCCTCGGTGGCGCCGGTCTGCTCGCCCCAGATCTTCATGATGAACGGGTCGTTCACCGCGAGGCAGACGATCTCGTCCACGCCCTTCTCGGCCAGCTGGTCCTTGACCCGGATGAAGCTCGGGACATGCGCCATGTGACAGGTCGGCGTGAACGCCCCCGGCACGGCAAAGATCACCACCTTGCGGCCCTTGGTCAGCTCGCTCACCTTCACGCCCTCTGGGCCCTCCGCCCCAAGTCGCAGCAGCGTCGCCTCTGGCACCGTGTCACCCACCGAAATCGCCATCTTTGTCCCTCTCGGATGTTTGCGTTTCCTTCGCCCCGGAATATAGGGTCTGCGCGCGGCTTGGCCAGCAGGAGGATCCCCATGGAACGCATCGTCGTGATCGGCGCAGGACAGGCCGGGCAAGCTCTGGTCAGCAAGCTGCGCGCACTTGGCCACACCGGGCCGATCGCCCTGATGGGAGAGGAACCGCAGCCCCCCTATCAGCGCCCGCCCCTGTCCAAGGCCTATCTTCTGGGCGACATGCCGCTGGAACGGCTGTATCTGCGCCCCGAAAGCTATTACGCGGAAAACGGAATCGACCTGCACCTCGGCGAAACGGTCGTCGCGATCGACCGCGCCGACAAGGTCGTGATCCAGGGCGGCCATGCCATCCCCTATGACAAGCTGGCGCTGACCACCGGCGCGGTGCCGCGCCGCCTGCCGGGGGCCATCGGCGGCGAACTGGACGGCGTCTACACCGTCCGCACGCTTGCCGACGTGGACGCCATGGCGCATGAGTTCTCCGAGGGCCGCCGCGTCCTTATCGTCGGCGGCGGCTACATCGGGCTCGAGGCCGCGGCGGTCGCTGCCAAACGCGGCCTTGCCACCACCCTTGTCGAGGCCGCGCCACGTATCCTGCAACGTGTCGCCGCGCCCGAAACCTCGGATTTCTTCCGCCGCGTCCACCGCACCCACGGCGTCGAGATCCGCGAAGGCACGGGGCTTGACCGCCTGACGGGCGAGGGCCGCGTCACCGGCGCCACGCTGTCCGATGGCACGCAACTGGACGTCGATTTCGTGATCGTCGGCGTCGGCATCACGCCCGCCACCTCGCTGGCAGAGGCCGCGGGCCTGACAATCGACAACGGCATCCGCACCGACGCGCTTGGCCAAACCTCGGACCCCGCGATCTGGGCGGCGGGCGATTGTGCGTCCTTCCCGCACGGCGAGGCGCGGCTGCGGCTGGAAAGCGTCGGCAACGCCATCAACCAGGCCGAATGCGTGGCGGAAAACATGCTGGGCGCGGGCAAGCCCTATGTCGCCAAGCCGTGGTTCTGGTCCGACCAGTACGACGTCAAGCTACAGATCGCCGGGCTGAACGCCGGCTATGACCGTATCGTCACCCGGCCCGGCGGGGCAAAGGACACCGTTTCGCACTGGTATTTTGCGGGCGACACCCTGCTGGCTGTGGACGCGATGAGTGATGCGCGCGCCTACATGGTCGGCAAGCGCCTGATCGAGATGGGAAAATCCCCCGATCCCGCCGCCGTCGCCGACCCGGCGACGGACCTCAAGGCCCTCTTGAAGGGCTGACGGGCGCGTGCGCATCATCGCCGGACAGTTCCGCGGCCTCGCGCTTGCCTCGGTGGGCAAGGGCGACGCGGGCGCGCATCTGCGCCCCACCTCGGACCGGGTGCGCGAAAGCCTGTTCAACCTTCTGATGGGCGGCGCGCATGGCGACCCCGTCACCGACGCCCGTGTGCTGGACCTGTTCGCGGGCACCGGCGCGCTGGGGCTCGAGGCGCTGTCGCGCGGCGCGGCCATGGCGACATTTGTCGATGACGGCGCCAAGGCCCGCGCCCTGATCACCCGCAACATCGACCTGACGCGCACCGGCGACATCGCGACGCTGCACCGCCGGGATGCCACGCGCCTTGGGCCGAACGCGGGCGACCCCTTTACGCTGGTGTTCCTCGACCCGCCCTATGGCAAGGGCCTTGGCGCCCGCGCGCTGGCCGTCGCCGTCAACGGCGGCTGGATCGCCCCCGGCGCGCTGGTGGTCTGGGAAGAAAACGGCCCGCAACCCGCGCCCGCCGGGTTTCGCCCGCGCGACACGCGCCGCTACGGCGACACGCACATCACGATGCTGGAATACGCGCCTGCGCCTCAGCCCCAGGTCGGGTGAAACAGCCCGCCGGGCGACAGGGTGAAGATCTCGGCCCCGTCCCCCGTCACGCCCACCGAATGCTCGAACTGCGCCGACAGCGACTTGTCGCGCGTCACTGCCGTCCAGTCGTCGGCCAGCACCTTGGTCTCCGGGCGGCCAAGGTTCACCATCGGTTCGATGGTGAAGAACATGCCTTCCTCCAGCACCGGCCCGGTGCCCGGGCGCCCGTAATGCAGCACGTTCGGCGGCGAGTGGAACACACGGCCCAGCCCGTGACCGCAGAAATCGCGCACCACGCTCATCCGCTGGCGTTCCACGAAGGTCTGGATGGCATGGCCGATGTCGCCAAAGGTGTTTCCCGGCCGAACCGCCTCGATCCCGATGAAAAGCGCGTCATGTGTCACCTGGATCAGGCGTTCCGCCTTGCGGCTCAGCTGCCCGGCCACATACATCCGGCTGGTGTCGCCGAACCATCCGTCCAGAATCACGGTGACATCGATGTTCAGGATGTCGCCGTCCTTCAGGACCTTTGTCCCGGGAATGCCGTGGCAGACGACATGGTTCACACTGATGCAGCTGGCGTGCTGATAGCCCTTGTAGCCGATGGTGGCGGATGTCGCGCCGGCCTCTTCGACCCATGCCTCGATCATCGCATCCAGCGCGCCGGTGGTCTGTCCCGGAAACACATGGGGCGCGATCCGGTCGAGGATCTCGGCGGCAAGCCGCCCGGCGGCGTGCATCCCCGCGAAATCCGCGCTCTCATGAAGTGTGATGCCGTCCTTTGTCAGACGCCCTTGGTTGCGCTCGTCCACGTATCGCTCCATCCTTCCTGTCGGATACATAGGCGAGGCTGCCGCAAAGGGCCACCCCCGCCACCGCACCCGCAAGGAGAGCGCCAATGCCCCATACCCTTCGTCCCCTTGTCGCACTGGTCCTTGTCATGCAGGCCCCGCCCGCCCTGGCTGACGCCTGCCTGGACGAGACGCGCGCCTTCTACGCCGAACACATCGACCCTTTCGAGCGCCGCCCGCACCGCACCGTCACGCAGGTATATGCCCCGGACGGCACCCCGCAGAGGGTTTTCGACGCCGTCATCGAATCGCCGATGCGCACCATCGCGGGCGTCGCCGCCGAATCGCACTACACCCTGGCCATCGACACCGGCGTCTGGAACGGCCCAACTCATGACGGCCCATGGACAGACGCAGGCGCCGGAATGCCGGAAGGCCGCGACTCCCTCATGCGCCTCGAACACGAACAGCGCACCGCCAACCTGACCGACGCCGCCTGCAACGGCATCGTGGAACGCGATGGACAGATGCTGATGAACTATGCCTTCACGACACAATCCGACCCGGACCCGGACCGGGGTGGTTACTTCTACGGCGCCACCCATTCCGTCTTCGTCGATCCCGACACGCTGGAACCGCTGGTGTGGGAGATGACGGCCTTCGTCAATCCGTGGTCCCAGACCCCCGGCATGGAACGCCACGTGGTGACATTCACCTATGACGACAGCATCCGCCTGACGGCACCGCAATAGCCTATTCCGCGATCTCCAGCGCCGGGCCCAGCGTCACGCCACCCACATCGATCCGCGTGCCGTAACAGATCGCTTCGACCCCGGCCGCGCGGGCGCGGGCAAAGGCCGCCGCGTATCCGGGGTCCAGATCTGCCGCCAGCCGAAAGCGCGCGCAATCGCTGCGCTGCACCAGATAGACCATCACCGCCCGGTGCCCTTCGGCCACCATCGCGGCCAACTCGTCCAGATGCCGCGCGCCGCGCGCGGTGACGCAATCGGGAAACTCCGCCCAGTCGCCTTCGCGCCGCAGGTGGACATTCTTCACCTCGACATAGGCGTCGGGCAGCCCTGCCTCCTGCAACAGGAAATCCACCCGGCTCTTGGCGCCATAGGGCACCTCGGGACGCACGCCGCCGTAGCCCGCCAGTTCGGCGATGGCCCGGTCGCGCAGCGCCTCTCCCACCACGCGGTTCGGCACCGCGGTGTCGATCCCCGACCAGTGGCCGCCCGGCAGTTCCACCAGCCGCCAGCCGAATTTCAGCTTCTTGCGCGGGTCGTCGTTGGGTTCCAGCCAGACGCGCATTCCCGGCTCGGCCAGTCCGATCATGCTGCCGGGGTTGGGGCAATGCGCGACCACCTCGCACCCGTCGGACTCCAGCACCACGTCGGCCAGGAACCGCTTGTAGCGCCGGACCAGCCGCGCGGGGACAAGAGGGGTTGGAAAGCGCATCCTGCCCGCCCTATAGAGCGGGGGGAAAATCCTTGAAAAGGATTTTGCCAAGAATTTTCCAAAATTCTTGCCCGCCGGAGGATACCCGCATGCCCAACCCCACCGCCGCGATGCTTGTGATCGGCGACGAGATCCTGTCGGGCCGCACCCGCGACGCCAACATGCACCACCTTGCCGGGGAACTGACGCGCGCGGGCATCGACCTGAAGGAGGTGCGCGTCGTCTCCGACGATCACGCCGCCATCGTCGCCGCCCTGAACGCGCTTCGCGCCACATGGGACCATGTGTTTACCTCGGGCGGCATCGGGCCCACCCATGACGACATCACCGCCGACGCCATAGCCGATGCCTTCGGCGCCCATATCGACGTACGCGACGACGCGCGCGCGCTGCTTCAGGCGCATTACGACCGGCAGGGGACCGAGATGAACGCCGCGCGCCTGCGCATGGCACGCATCCCCGATGGCGCCGCGCTGATCGACAACCCGGTTTCCGCCGCGCCCGGCTTCACGCTGGGCAACGTCCACGTCATGGCCGGTGTCCCGCAGGTGTTCCAGGCGATGGTGGCCGGGCTTCTGCCCACGCTGACGGGCGGCGCGCCGCTGATCTCGGACACCCTGCGCATCGACCGGCCCGAAGGCGACATTGCCGGCCCGCTGGGCGATATCGCGGCGGCGCATCCCGATCTGTCGCTGGGCAGCTACCCCTTCATCCGCGACGGCCGCTACGGCGCCAACATCGTCATCCGCGGCACCGATCCCGCGCGGGTCGGGGCCGCGCGCGCCGCTCTTGCCGCGCTCTTCCCCGGTCAGACGTCATGAGCCTGCCGACCGGGGCAGAGGTTTTCGCGGCGCTCGCGGCCACATGGCCCGCCGCCGCGACCACGCGCCAGGGCCCCTGGACGATCCGCGACGGGCAGGGCGGCGGCAAGCGCGTCTCGGCCGCCACGGCCGAAGGCCCGGTGACAGACACCGACATCCTTGCCGCCGAACAGGCAATGCAGGCCCTGGGGCAGATCCCGCTTTTCATGCTGCGCCCGGGCGAGCGCAGCCTCGATTCGCTGCTCGACGCGCGCGGCTACGCGATTGTCGATCCCACCCTGGTCTACGCCTGCCCGGTCGCGCGGTTCACCGGTGAACCGGTCAGGCGGATGACGGCCTTCACCCTCTGGCCGCTTCTCGCCATCCAGCGCGACCTGTGGGCCGAGGGCGGGATCGGCCCGGCGCGAATCGCCGTGATGGAACGGGCCCCTGCGCCGAAGACAGGCATCCTCGCGCGCCACAACGATCAGCCTGCGGGCTCTGCCTTCGTGTCCTGCGCGGGGCGCGTTGCCATGATTCACGCAATAGAGGTGCCCCCACACCAAAGGCGGCAAGGCGTCGCCACCAATATCTTGCGGCTCGCCGCGCACTGGGCCCACGATCAGGGCGCCGATACGCTCGCCCTAGCCGTCACACGCGGAAACGCGCCGGCCAATGCGCTCTATGCTTCCCTGGGGATAACCGTTGTGGGACACTACCATTACCGTATGGCGGACTCCCAGACAGGCGCACCGACAGCCACGTGACCGAGCAGACAGACAAGCCCACAGCACTCGACCTGCCGATGGTCGATCCCTTGCCCGATGCGACCGCAAAATATTTCGCGGTCTGTCAGGACAAGCTTGGCATGGTGCCTAACGTCCTGCGGGCCTACGCCTTCGACATCGCCAAGCTGAATGCCTTCACGGCGATGTACAACGACCTCATGCTGGGCGACAGCGCCCTGACCAAGCTGGAACGAGAGATGATCGCCGTCGTCGTCTCGTCCGCCAACCGCTGCTGGTACTGTCAGGTGGCGCACGGCGCCGCGGTACGGGAATTGTCGGGCGACCCCGTGCTGGGCGAGCGCATGGTGATGAACTACCGCACCGCCGACCTGACGCCGCGCCAGCGGGCCATGCTGGATTTCGCCGTCAAGCTTACAGAGGCCAGCGCCAGGGTCGAGGAACCGGACCGTCAGGCGCTGCGCGACGCGGGCTTCACGGATCGCGACATCTTCGACATCGCCTCGGTCGCGGCGTTCTTCAACATGACGAACCGGGTGGCCTCGGCGGTCGACATGCGGCCGAACCCCGAATACCACGCGCAAGCCCGATGACCCGCGCCGCCCGCCTTGCCCTGGTCCTGGCGATGACACCCGGCATCGCGCCGGCCGCCGCCGCATTGGACCTGCCCGCGCCCGCGGTCCAGACCGCGGACCGCCTGTCGGACCACGACAGCCACGCCATCGCGATTTCGGGCTACCACGACGGTGCCATGGACCGGATCGTCGCCGAGGGTCTCTTGCACCAGCGTGCCTGGCGGGTGGACACTCCGGGGGTCTCCACGCTCGATCTCTTGGCGCCCCTGCGCAACCAGCTTGTGGCGGATGGCTACGAGATCCTCTTCGAGTGTGATGACAACGCCTGCGGCGGCTTCGATTTCCGTTTTGAGACCGATGTGCTGGCCGCGCCGGCGATGCATGTGGACCTTGGCGACTACCGATATCTCGCCGCGCGCCGGCCCGATGCCGACGCGCCCGATTACGTCAGCCTGCTGGTCAGCCGGACGTCAAAGGCGGGCTATGTGCAGATGACGCGCGTCGGCGCCGTCGAAACCCGAATGGCCGTCTCTGCCACCACCAAGGCCCCCGATATTGTCGAAACGCCCGCACCGGCACCCGCGCCCATGCCCGGACTGGTGGCGCAATTGCAGGGCACGGGCCGCGCCACGCTGGCGGATCTGCGATTCGAAACCGGCTCTGCCGACCTGTCCGACGGCGGTTTCGCATCGCTCGATGACCTGGCGGGCTACCTGACGGCGGACCCCGCCCGCCGCGTCGTGCTGGTTGGCCACACCGACGCCAAGGGCACGCTGGACAACAACATCGCGCTGTCGCGCCGCCGGGCCGCCGCCGTCGCGGACCGGCTGGTCGAGGACTACGGCGTCGGCCCCGACCAGATCAGCGCCGAGGGCATCGGCTATCTGGCGCCACTGGCCAGCAACGCCACCCCGGACGGCAGAACGCAGAACCGCCGGGTCGAGGCGGTCCTGCTGTCCGGTGGCTGAATTTCGCCGAAGGCCGTCTTACCAGGCGTCCGGCCCCTTGTCGGCAAAGCGGTTCACAAGGAAATCGATGAACGCCCGCACCTTGGGCTGGGTGAACCGGCCCGGCGGATAGACCGCATAGATCCCCTGCGTCTCGACAGGCAGTTCCGGGATTGCCTCTTCCACCTGCCCGCTGGCCAGCGCGTCGCCATAAAGAAAGCTCGGCAGATAGGCGATGCCCAGCCCGCTGATCGCGGCATTGAGCAGCGATTGCCCGTCATTCACGCTCAGCCAGCCGGCGGTACGCACCTGCCGCTTTTCGCCCGAAGGCGCAGTCAGCTTCCACACGTTGCCAGAGGACTGGCTGGAATAGTGCAGCAGCTTGTGCTCGTTCAGGTCGTCGATCTTCAGCGGACGGCCGAATTTCTGGAAATAGGACGGCGCGCCGATCATCCGCTTTGTGGTTTCGGTCAGCTTGCGGGCGCGCAGGGTGCTGTCTTCCAGCTCGCCGATGCGCACAGCCATGTCGAAGCCTTCGCTGATAAGCTCCACGTAGCGGTTGTTCAGTACCATGTTCACGGTGATCTCGGGGAATTCCTGCAGGAATTCGCCCAGGATCGGCGACAGGTGATTCACGCCAAAATCCGTCGCGACCGAAATCCGCAGAAGCCCGGATGGCGCCGATTGCATCGACGTCACCAGCGCATCCGCCTCTCCCGCGTCGTTCAGCACCCGGCGGGCACGGTCATAATAGGCAAGACCGATCTCGGTGGGACTGACGCGCCGCGTCGTCCGGTTCAAAAGACGCGCGCCAAGCCGCGCCTCCAGCGACGATACGTGCTTCGATACCGCGGACTTGGAGATCCCCAGCTTCTTCGCGGCGTCGGTAAAGCCCCCCTGGTCGACAACAGTCGCGAAGGCCTCCATTTCCGTCAAACGGTCCATTGCTCAACTCTTCATTTCGGCCCCTCAGGAAACGGTATCGGGGTGAAATCCGGCGAGAATGCGATGGCACCTCGACAATACATGGGTTTCTTCGCGGATCGTTTAGGGCGGTGAAACGCGCCAGAGCCGCCTCGGCAACGGCAAAAGCCGCTTCGAAGCGGCTTGGCCAAGCGGTTTCGAAACCGCTTCACACGCGATTTCAAATCGCGTGGTCCAAGGCCCTTCGAAGGGCCTTGCCCGCCCCTGACATGCCTATAGCGCTGCGGCCAGCCGCACGCCCTGGTCGATGGCGCGCTTGGCGTCCAGTTCCGCCGCCACGTCAGCGCCGCCGATCACGTGCACCGCCACGCCGCGGGCCTCCAGCGCGTCGGCCAGACTGCGCTCGGGCTCCTGCCCGGCGCAGATCACCACCGAATCCGCGGGGATGACCTGCGTCTTGTCGCCCGCCGTCACCTCGATGCCTTCGGGCGTGATCCGGTCATAGGTCACGCCGCCCAGCATTGCGACGCCCTTCATCTTCAGGCTCGCGCGGTGGATCCAGCCCGTCGTCTTGCCCAGCCGCTTGCCCGGCCGTTCCGCCCGACGCTGCAACAGGGTGACCGCGCGCGTCGCAGGCGCGGGGCGTGGCCCTTCGGGGGCCAGCCCGCCGCGGTGCGCCTCGGGGTCGGCCACGCCCCATTCCGCCAGCCATTCGGGCAAATGTTCCGTCGGGCTGTCGCCCGTGGTCAGGAACTCGGCCACGTCAAAGCCGATGCCGCCCGCGCCCACGATGGCCGCGCGCGGGCCCACCTCTGCCCCCTGCAGCACGTCGATGTAGGACAGGACATGCCCCGCCTCCTGCCCCGGGATGCCCGGATCGCGCGGGCGCACGCCGGTGGCGGCGATGACGTGATCGAACCCGGCAAGGTCGTCAGCCCCGGCCGCCAGGCCAAGGCGCACGTCCACTCCGGTCTCTTCCAGCATGGCGGCGAACCAGTCGACCAGACCGTGAAACTCTTCCTTGCCCGGCACCATCCGCGCCAGGTTCAGCTGCCCGCCGATCCGCGTGTCCCGTTCGAACAGCGTCACGGCATGGCCGCGCGCCGCCGCCGTCATCGCCGCCGCCATGCCGGCGGGCCCGGCCCCCACGACGGCGATCCGGCGCGGTGCCTCGGCGGGCACGATCGGCAGTTCCGTCTCGTGGCAGGCGCGCGGGTTCACAAGGCAACTGCTGATCTTGCCGGAAAACGTGTGGTCCAGGCACGCCTGGTTGCACGCGATGCAGGGCGCGATCAGGTGCGACTGCCCGCGCGCCGCCTTGGCGACGAAATCGGCATCCGCAAGGAACGGGCGCGCCATCGACACCATGTCGGCACAGCCCTCTGCCAGCACCTCTTCGGCCACGTCGGGGGTGTTGATCCGGTTCGAGGTGATGACGGGCACGCCGACCTTGCCCATCAGTTTCTGCGTCACCCAGGCGAAGGCGCGGCGCGGCACCGAGGTGGCGATGGTCGGTACCCGCGCCTCGTGCCAGCCGATACCGGTGTTCAGGATCGTCGCGCCCGCCGCCTCGACCGCGCGGGCCAGCGTCACCACCTCGTCGAAGGTCGACCCGTTCGGCACCAGGTCGATCATGCTGATTCGGTAGATCAGGATGAAATCCTCGCCCACCGCCGCGCGCACCCGGCGGACCACCTCGACCGGCAGGCGCATCCGGTTCTCGTAGGACCCGCCCCAGCGGTCGGTGCGCCTGTTGGTATGGGTGACAAGGAACTGGTTGAGGAAATAGCCCTCTGACCCCATCACCTCGACGCCGTCATAGCCCGCCTCGCGCGCCCGCACCGCCGCCGTGGCGATGTCGGCGATCTGTTTCTCGATGCCCGCCTCGTCCAGCTCGTTCGGCGGAAAGGGCGAGATCGGCGACTTCACCGGCGACGGGGCCACGCATTCGGGGCCGTAGGCATAACGCCCGGCATGCAGGATCTGCATGGCGATCCGTCCGCCCGCGTCATGCACGCGGTCCGTTACCTGCCGGTGCCCCGCCATGTCGTCCGCCGTGAACAGCCCCGCCGCGCCGGGAAAGACGCCGCCCTCGCGGTTCGGCGCCATGCCCCCGGTGACCATCAGGCCGACACCACCGCGCGCCCGCGCGGCATAGAACTCGCCCACCCGCGCCCAGTCGCGCGTTTCCTCCAGCCCGGTGTGCATCGACCCCATCAGCACCCGGTTGGGCAGGGTGACGAAACCAAGATCCAGCGGGGCCAGCAGGTGGGGATAATCGCTCATGCAGGGCGCACCGGCACGCCGGCCGGTCCTTTCGATGTTCGGGCGTCAGCCGCCCATCGTATCGACGCAATGCCGTCGAAAGGCGCGCTTCAGCATGTCCAGTTCCGCGCGCAAAAGGTCCACCTCGGCGCGCAGATCCTCATCCATCGCATCGCCGGACAGGATCGTAAAGCTGCCCAGCCGCGCACCGCTTTCGGCCTCGGCGATCAGGACCGTGTGCATCCCGTCCGACAGCAACGCCTGCGGCACCGGGATCTTCACCTTCCATGCATCCGGCGCGCCGGTGTCCCGCACCACCGCGACGTCATCGACAGGCGTTTCCAGATAGCTGACCTGCACCTTCGGCACGGCGCCGTCGCCGCCGGTCAGCACACCTTCCCAGATTCCGTCGCGCAACCGCGTCTTGGTCAGCGTCAGGTCTGCCATCCCCGCCTCCTAAAGCTCGGCCCGCGGGCGCCGTGTCAGCGTCACGTCGCGGATCAGGATCTGGTTCATCTCGGCCCCTTCGAAGATCAGGTCGAGCCACATGTGTTCCACCCGCTTCTCGTTCAGCTCTGTATAGGCAAGGTCAAAGTCGACATGGGGCTCATCCTCGAACAGGGGAATCTCGCGCACGATCTGCTCGGTGTTCGGCCCGTGGCGGATGTTCAGCCGCGCAAAGACGTCCAGCGGACGCTCTGCCTCGATGTCGGCGGCCACGCGGACAAGGTGGCGCTTGCTCAGCCCTGCGACACTGCTGTCGGGCAACTCCAGCACCAGTGACAGGAAACTGCCGTCGAACCGGAACACGTCCATCCGCAGCCCAAAGGGCGCAAGATCGGCTTCGCGCCGGTTGCGCACCTGCCGCAGCGTCAGTTCCGAGACGGTACAGTCGTGAAACACCTTTAGCTCGGATCCGATCTCGGTCTTCGACTCCACGGCGGCCATGCCCCGGGGCGACACCGGCCCGCGCCACGGCTCTGGCCGATAGGCCCAGTCGGTGTGCAGCGGACGGGGAATCGCGTTCGATCCGATCTCGGGCAGGGCCAGCCGCCCCTCGGCGACATACAGCACCTTGTCCAGCCTGCCGCGCAGTTCACGCGCGCGGCTGCGCAGCGCCCGCAGACTGGACAGATCCAGCTGATCGGCCTGACGCGCCAGATCGCCCCAGCGCCGCAACATCCGCTTGTGCAGCAGCTTGTCGACGCCGCTGCTCATCGGTCGTCCCATACATCTTTCCTCGGCACCAGCGCGCTATTTGTTTCTGCATTAGAAACAAATCGTTTCACCTTAGCAAACCGGCAAACGGATTTGCAGGCGGCTGTTGCGCGGTTTCCTCCACCGGGGCCAGAACGGGTGGCCCTGCACCGGCCTCCGTCATGCGGCGGGTGCGATCCTCGAATGCCTGAAGAAGCGCCAACGCGGTCGCCTCGCTGATCGGCCGGTCGGCCAGGTCGATCACCGACAGCGTCACGAGAACCCCGTTCAGGTCGAAGACGCCGCGCCAGTAGGTCTGGCGCGTACCGGGCAGCGCGCCGGGACTGGTGTCGCGCAGCCGCAGGTACAGCGCCTCGGCCCCGTTGCGGGTGCGATTGACAGTGACCGACACGGACTGACCGTCACGCGCCAGCGCCGCGCGGCCATCGTCGGACTTGAAGAAGGCCGCCAGCACGTCCAGCGACTGCGCCACGCCGGGCCCGTCCAGCGGACGCGACGATACCGTCGCCGTCAGAACCGCCGGGCTGTCGGGGTGCGGCGCACCCGCCTGCCCGCTGATGCCCGCGCAACTGCCCAGCAGCACAAACGCGGGCGAGGCGCCCGGGCGGCTGGCGGCGGGGTCGATGCAATAGCCGGCGGGCCCTGCCACCGTGACGCGCCCGCCGGCCACCGTCATGCTTTCCGGCGCGGGGCCCTTGGCCCCGAACCCGCCACCCACAAGGCAGCCGGGCAGCGCCAGCAGGATCAGAAGGGCAGAAGCCCTAGAGATCCATGTAGCCATGCTTCTCGGCCTTACCGCCGGGATGGGTCACCGCGCCCTTGTAGGTCTCGCCCACGATCTGGGCGTATTTCCAGATCGCGCCGGATGCATAGATCGTCTCGCGCGGGCCGGGCCAGGCGGCCTTGCGGCTGGCCAGTTCCTCGTCCGACAGATCGACCGACAGGACGCCGCTGACCGCGTCGATGGTGATGACATCACCGCTCTGGATAAGCGCGATGGGCCCGCCATGCGCGGCCTCGGGTCCGACGTGACCGACGCAGAACCCCCGCGTCGCGCCGGAAAAGCGGCCATCGGTGATAAGCGCCACCTTCTTGCCCATGCCCTGGCCGGAAATCGCGGCGGTGGTGGCCAGCATCTCGCGCATGCCGGGACCGCCCGCGGGGCCCTCGTTGCGGATCACCAGAACCTCGCCTTCCTTGTAGTCACGCGCCTTGACGGCGGCAAAGGCCTCTTCCTCGGATTCGAACACGCGCGCGGGGCCAGTGAACACCTGCTGCTCCTGCTCGATGCCCGCGACCTTCACGATGGCGCCCTGCGGGGCAAGGTTGCCCTTCAGCCCGACGACACCGCCGGTCTTTGTGATGGGCGCATCGATCGGATAGATCACCTTGCCGTCCGCCTCGCGGGATACCTTGTCCAGCTCTTCCCCGATGGAATAGCCCGACGCGGTCATGCAGTCCTCGTGCAGAAGGCCCGCCTTGCGCAGCTCCTTCATCACCACCGGCACGCCACCGGCCTCGTAAAGGTCCTTGGCGACATAGGTGCCGCCCGGCTTCAGGTCGACGAAATAGGGCGTGTCGCGGAAGATCTCGCAGACATCGTCAAGGAAGAACTCGATCCCCGCCTCATGCGCAATGGCCGGCAGGTGCAGGCCCGCGTTCGTGGACCCCCCGGTGCAGGCCACCACGCGGGCCGCGTTCTCCAGCGCCTTCAGCGTGACGACGTCGCGGGCGCGGATATTCTTCTCGATCAGGTCCATCACCGCATGGCCCGAGGCCTCGCCGTACTGGTCGCGCGATTCGTAGGGCGCGGGCATCCCCGACGAATTGAACAGGGCCAGCCCGATCGCCTCGGACACGCAGGCCATGGTGTTGGCGGTGAACTGGCCGCCACAGGCACCCGCCGACGGACATGCGACGCGTTCAAGCACATCAAGCGCGGCCTCGGACAGGGTGCCGCTTTGCTGGCGGCCGACCGCCTCGAACATGTCCTGCACCGTCAGGTCGCGGCCCAGGAAATCCTCGGGCACCCCGGGCACGTTCGGCGCCTTGCCCGGCAGGATCGACCCGCCGTAGACAAAGACAGACGGGATGTTCAGGCGAACCATCGCCATCATCATCCCCGGCAGAGACTTGTCGCAGCCCGCAAGCCCCACGATCGCGTCATAGCAATGTCCGCGGATCGTCAGCTCGACGGTATCCGCGATCGCCTCGCGCGAGGGCAGCGAACTGCGCATCCCCTCGTGCCCCATTGCGATGCCGTCGGTCACGGTAATCGTGGTGAACTCGCGCGGGGTGCCGAAGCCTTGCTTCACGCCCATCTTCACCGCCTGCGCCTGCCGGTTCAGCGCGATGTTGCACGGCGCGGCCTCGTTCCAGCAGGTAGCGACCCCGACCAGAGGCTGGTGGATTTCTTCCTCGGTCATGCCCATCGCGTAATAGTACGACCGGTGCGGCGCCCGCGCCGGCCCCTCTGTCACGTGGCGGCTTGGCAGCTTGGACTTGTCGAACTGACGCTTGAGCATTGGCACCTCCCTGACGATGTCCTCCGGGGAATAGAAGAGCCCCCGCTTCTGCACAAGGCCGATTGCCCGCCACGCCCCCAGGGGATACCCTTTCGAAAAATGCAGACAGGCCAGAATTACCGATGATCCCGACTGCTTTCGCGCAATTCGTCGCCCCGGCGCGCGCCCGGCCCCAGCTTTGGCGGCTGATGCTGGGCCTGCCCGTTGCGCTTGGGATCTACCTCGGGTTTGTCGTGCTGCTGTTCGTGGCCCTCTGGCTTGGGCTGGGTACGCAGGACACGGCGCGCTGGATCGACCGCATCATAAGCGCCAGCACCCCGACCGCGACGCTTCTGCTCTTGCTGACCTTCCTCGGCATGGGACTTGGCGCCATCACGGCGGCGCGGCTGATGCACGCCCGCGCACCCGCGACGCTTTTCGGCCCCATGCCACGGGTCCTGCGCGACTTCGCCATCGCAGGCGCCATCGCCGCCGTGATCCTTGGCGGCGGCGCCGCCCTCTGGTTCACGCGTTTCGATGCCGCACCGGGCCTTGGCATCACGCTCTGGCTCAGCTTTCTGCCGCTGGCCCTTGTCGGCGTGCTGATCCAGACCGGGGCAGAGGAACTGCTGTTCCGCGGCTACCTGCAACAACAACTCGCCGCACGGTTCTCGAACCCGCTGGCATGGCTCGTGCTGCCAAGCGTGCTCTTCGGACTGGTCCACTTCGACCCCGCAGGCGCGGGCGGCACCGCATGGCTTATCGTCGCCGCCGCCGCGCTTTTCGGTCTTGCCGCCGCGGATCTGACCCGTGCCACCGGCAGCATCGGCGCCGCCTGGGGCTTTCACTTCGTCAACAACACCATCGCGCTGTTGATCCTGGCGACACAGGGCACGCTGCCCGGCCTTGCCCTCTACCTCACGCCCTACGGCATCGACGATACCCAGCTGATCCGCGGCCTCGTCCTCGGCGACATGCTGGCGATGGGCGTCACCTGGGGCGCGATCCGCCTCGCGCTTCGGCGCTGATTGCAATTCGCGCGCGCCGGGCTTATCTGGCTGCGAACGGAAAGACAGAACCGGGGCCGCGATGAACTGGATTTCGAACTACGTTCGGCCGACGATCAACTCGCTTTTCTCGCGCCGGGACGTGCCAGAGAACCTGTGGTCCAAGTGCCCGGAGTGCGGCACCATGCTGTTCCACCGCGAAATCAGCGAAAACCTGAACGTCTGCACCAACTGCGACCATCACATGGCGCTGACACCCCGCGATCGCTTCACCGCGCTCTTCGATGGCGGCGTGTTCACCGAGGTGCCGGTCCCCACGCCGGTCGCCGACCCGCTGCATTTCCGCGACCAGAAGAAATACCCCGACCGGATGAAGGCCGCGCAAAAGCAGACGTCCGAGAAAGAGGCTATGCTGGTCGCACAGGGCGAGATCGGGCGCACCCCCATCGTCGCCGCCGCGCAGGATTTCGGCTTCATGGGCGGCTCCATGGGAATGTATGTCGGCAACGCCATCATCGCCGCCGCCGAACGTGCGGTCGAACTGAAACGCCCGCTGATCCTGTTTTCCGCCGCGGGCGGCGCCCGGATGCAGGAAGGCATCCTGTCGCTGATGCAGATGCCCCGCACCACCGTCGCCGTGGAAATGGTGAAAGAGGCCGGCCTGCCCTACATCGTCGTCCTGACCCACCCGACCACGGGCGGCGTGACGGCCAGCTATGCCATGCTGGGCGACGTGCAGATCGCAGAGCCGAACGCGCTCATCTGCTTCGCCGGTCCGCGCGTCATCGAACAGACCATCCGCGAGAAGCTGCCCGAAGGCTTCCAGCGCGCGGAATACCTGCTCGACCACGGCATGCTCGACCGGGTGACGCACCGCCGCCACATGCGCGACGAACTGATCTCGATCACCCGGATGCTTCTGGGCCTGCCCCCCGCGGTCAAGGGCGACCTGCCTGCACCAGAGCCGTCTGAATCCGCCGACGCGGCCCCGGACGCCGAAGCCGCCGCGCCCGACGCCGCGCAAGAGACACCCAAGCCGTGACCACCTCCGCCTCGGACGTCATCCTTGAACGGATGATGGCGCTGCACCCGAAGATCATCGACCTGACGCTCGACCGCGTCTGGAGGCTTCTGGCCGCGCTCGACCATCCCGAACGCGCCCTGCCCCCGGTGATCCACGTGGCGGGCACGAACGGCAAGGGCTCGGTTCAGGCGATGCTGCGCGCGGGGCTTCAAGCCACCGGTGCCCGTGTCCACGCCTACACCTCGCCGCACCTCGCGCGCTTCCACGAACGCATCCGCCTTGCCGGCACCCTGATCGGGGAACCCGACCTCGCCGCCCTGCTCGACGACTGCGAACGCGCCAACGGCGGCGCGTCCATTACCTATTTCGAGATCACGACCTGCGCCGCGCTGCTGGCCTTCGCCCGCACCCCCGCCGACTGGACCCTGCTCGAGGTCGGCCTTGGCGGGCGGCTTGATGCGACCAACGTCATCGACGCGCCCGCCCTGACGGTCATTACCCCGGTCTCCTTCGACCACCAACAATTCCTCGGCGACACGCTGCCGCTTATCGCGGGCGAAAAGGCCGGCATCATCAAGCGCGGCGTGCCCTGCATCGTCGGCCCGCAGGAAGACGACGCGCTCACCGTGATCGAGGATCGCGCCGCCCGCCTCGGCGCGCCGCTCCACGTCCACGGCCAGCACTGGCACGTGGCAGAGGAAAACGGCCGTCTGGTGTTCCAGGACGAAACCGGCCTTCTCGACCTGCCGCTGCCGAACCTGATCGGCCGCCACCAGGTGGAGAACGCGGGCATCGCGCTTGCCGCCCTGCGCGTGCTGGGCCAGCCCGACCCCGCGTTCGAGGCCGCCGTCACCCGCGCCGAATGGCCCGCCCGCCTGCAGCGGCTGCGCAAGGGTCCCCTCGTCGAGGCCGCCGGCAACGCCGAACTCTGGCTCGACGGCGGCCACAACCCCGCCGCCGGAATCGCCCTGGCCGAGGCGCTGACGCGCCTGCCGCCGCGCCCCACCCACCTTGTCTGCGGGATGCTCAATACAAAGGACATCGCGGGCTACCTGCGCCCCCTCGCCAGTGCCGCCGCCAGCCTTCAGGCCGTCTCGATCCCCGGCGAGGCCGCCACGCTGCCCGCCGCCACCACGGCCGCCGCCGCCACCGCCGCGGGCATCGACGCAAGTGAAGCCCCCGACGTCGACACCGCCATCCGCCGCATCACCGCCCGGGACCCCGGCGCGCGCGTCCTGATCTGCGGCTCGCTCTACCTCGCCGGCCGCATCCTTCGCGACAACGGCTGACCCCCCGCGCCGCGCCCCCCGCTTCTTCTGTTCAAAAATACTCCCGCCGGAGGCACGCGCCAAAGGCGCGTTCACGGGCCGTCGCAGGCGGCCCGCGCTACCCCGTCCCCAGCGGATAGGTCTCCAGCACCTCGTAGACCGATCCACCCGGCCGCAGGTGCGAGCGATAAAGCGTGATTTCCCGGACCGCCACTTCGGGCAGGGGCGCGGCGTCATGGATCTCCAGATACCGCCGCAGCCGCTCCAGATCCTCCGCCCCCATCCGCGGGCCAAAGCGCGCCAGCGTCACATGCGGGCGGAACCGCTCTCGCGCCACCTCGATGCCCGCGCGCCGCGCCGCGCGCCCCACGGCCCGGTGCAGCGCCAGCAGGCCCGCCGCCGCCTCGGCCCCCGCCCACAGCACGCGCGGCGCCTTCGACCCGAAGGTGCCCAGCCCCTTCAGCCGAAGCGGGAACCCCGGAGTGTCCACCCGCTCCAGCGCCTCGTGCAGTTCGCGCTGCGCCTCGCCCTCGACCTCGCCCAGGAAGACCAGCGTCAGGTGGAACGTCTCGGGGTCGGCAAACCGCCCCACCCGCAACTCGGCCTGAAGGTCTTCCAGCACCTCGCAGGCGGCCTCGGGCATCGCGATCCCGACGAAAAGCCGCATCGCCCTAGCCGCCCCAGCCCGCGCTCTGCATCTCGCGCAGCCGGCTGGCGGTGCGCTCGAACTCGAAACTGCCCTCGCCCTCGATGTAAAGCCGCTCTGGCTCGTCCGCCGCGCTCATGATGACCCGCACCCGCGCCTCGTACAGCGCGTCGATCAGCGTCACGAACCGCTTGGCCTCGTTGTAGTTCGCGCTCGACAACAGCGGCACGTCTTCAAGGATCAGCACCCGCACCGCCCCGGCCACCGCCAGGTAGTCCGCCGGGCCAAGCGGGCGGCCGCACAGGTCCCAGAAAGGCACCCGCGCCACGCCGTTGCGGAACCCCGGCAGCACCACCTCGCGCCCCTTGACGTGCAAGGTCAGCGGGTCCCAGGCCCCGCCCGTCAGGTCGATCCACAACCGGTCGATCGCCGCCCGCGCCACCGCGTCCGCCGGGGTGAAATAGACATCCGCCTCGGCCAGCCGGTGCTGGCGGTAGTCGGTCGGGCTTTCCAGCTCCACCACCGCCATCCGCCCCTTCAGAAGCGCGATGAAGGGCAGGAACAGCTGACGGTTCAGCCCGTTCTTGTACAGATCGTCCGGCGGCCGGTTCGACGTGGTCACCACCACCACCCCCGCCGCAAAGAGTTGCTGGAACAGCCGCCCCACGATCATCGCATCGGTGATGTCGGTGATCTGCATCTCGTCGAAACACAAAAGCCGCACCTCGTCCGCCACCTTCTGCGCCACGGGCTTCAGCGCGTCGTCCACGCCGGTCTGCCGCGCGGCATGAAGCCCGGCCTGGATCTCCTGCATGAAGGCATGGAAATGCACTCGCCGCTTGGCCTCCAGCGGCACGCTTTCCGCGAACAGGTCCATCAGCATGGACTTGCCGCGCCCGACGCCACCCCACAGGTATAGCCCCTTCGGCGGCTCGGGCGCCTTGGCGAACAGCCCGCCAAGCAAACCCTTCCTGGCGGGCAGGGCCGCGAAATGCGCCCGGATCTCCTCCAACAGCGGCAATACCGCATGCTGTGCCGGGTCCGCCTGCAACGCGCCCTCGGCCACGCGCGCCTCGTAGATCTGGGTCAGGGTCGGTGCCATGCCGCCGGTGTAGCCGCCCCCGCCGCCCGTGAAAAGCAGGCGCCGCGCATCGAACCGCCCGATCCCCCGGCACCCGGATCCGGCACGAACCTGCAAGGCGCTTCGAAGCGCCTTGACCAAGCGCCTTCCAAGGCGCTTGCCCGCGCGACGTCCGGGCCGGGCACACGCGGTTTGCAAACCGCGTGCAAGGGGTTTCGAAACCCCTTGCCCCCTACCCCTGCCGCCACGCCTCCAGCACGTAGCGCGCCGTCATCAGGTCCAGGTGCGCGCCGCCGCCGTTCTTGAACAGCGTGATCTCGTCGTCGCTTCGCCGCGTGAACCCGCCGCCCGCCATGTCGTAGTAGTCGCCCAGCACGTCCGCCTCGGGAATCGCGCCGGTCTCCAGCGGGATCTTCAGCTCTCCGATATGGCCCAGCGTGGTGTCGCGGCTGTCCACGAAGACGCGCGCACGCTGCAATGCCGTGTCGTCGGCCTCGCGCATGTCGGGGCGGTAGGCGCCGATCAGGTCGATGTGCTGGCCGGGCTGCAGCCAGTCGCCCCGGATCACCGGGTCCGGCGACATGGTGGCACAGGTCACGATATGGGCCGCGCGCACCGCGGCCTCCAGATCCTCGGCCACCGCCATCCCGGGCCAGCGGGCGGCCAGCCGTTCCGCCCCCGCGCGGCTGCGGTTCCAGACGGTGAATTCGGCCTCGGGAAAGGCGCTGCCATAGGCGTCGGGCAACGATCGGGCCACGGTGCCCGCCCCCACGATCAGGATCTTCCTGCTGTCGGGACGCGCGAGCTTTGTCGCCGCCAGAAGGCTGTCGCCCACCGTCTTCCACTTGGTGACGAGGTGAAAGTCGATCACTGCCTCCAATGTCCCGTCCTCGTCCGAGAACACGGACACGCCGCCGTTCACCGTGGGCTTTCCGGCCCCGGGGTTCGCAGGATAAAGCGTCGCGGTCTTAACCGCGATCCCCATGCCGTCGATCCAGGCCACGCGGTTCAGGATCGTCTCTGCCCCGCGATAGAGGAAACTGTCGGTGATCTGCGCGCGCGGCTGCCGGTGCCCTGCCTCCAGCGCGGCGGTCAGCCCGGCCCATGTCAGCCGCGCCTCGCCCTCGGCAAAGGGGATCAGTGTGGGTGTCGTCATCGCGGGCCTCCGGGCTTTGGGTCCCGGCAGGCTGGCCCATCGCCGCCGCCGGTTCAAGCAGGCAGAAGCCCCAGTGCCTTCAGCCGCGCCGCCAGACCCGCCGGGCCGTCAAAGACATGCCCCTGCCAGCCCCGCGCCTCGGCGGCCGCGATGTTCTCGGGCTTGTCGTCGATGAAGAAAAGCCGCCCGGGCGCCGCGCCGATGCCGTCCTCGGCGAGGCGGTAGATTTCCGGGTCGGGCTTTATCACGCCCAGCGCGCCGGAAATGAACCGCCCGTCGAACTCTGTCAGGAAGGGATACACCCGCTCGGCGATGGCGAAGGTCGCGTTGCCGAAGTTCGACAGGGCAAAGACCGGCACACCCCGCGCCCGCAGCCCCCGCAACAGAGCGACGGACCCCTCTATCGGGCCCGGCACCATCTCCAGCCAGTTGTCGCGCCACATCCGGATCTCGGCGGCCCAGTCGGGGTGCCGCGCCGCCAGCGCCTCGACCGCCGCGTCCAGGTCGTCGCCCCGGTCGACGCCAAGGTTCATGCCGTCAAGGTCCACCTCGGCGAACAGCCTCTCCCGCCGCTCTGCCCCGATCCGCGCATCGTACATCGCCTGCGGATCCCACTCGATCAGCACCCGCCCGATGTCGAACACCACCACGTCCACGCTCATCCGCCCTGCCCCATCCTTGCCGCCGCCCGCACCGCGCGGTCCAGCGCGTCCAGGAACCTTGCCCGGTCCGCCTTGGAGAACATCCGCCCGCCGCCCTGCCGGAACGGATCGGCGGCGCGCAGGTCGGCCATCAGGTCGCGCGTGGCCAGCACGTTGCCGATGTTGGCGGGCGTCAGCGCCTCGCCGTTGGGCTTCAGCACACCTGCCCCCGCCGCCACGCATTTCGCCGCCAAGGGGATGTCGCCCGTCACCACCACGTCGCCCGCGCCCGCGCGGTCTGCGATCCACTTGTCGGCCTCGTCCGCGCCCTGATCGACATAGACCATGTCCACCAGCGGGTTCTGCGACGGCCGCAGCCCGCCGTTCGAGACAAAGGCAATGCGCGTGCCATGGCGGGTGGCCACGCGCTCAGCCTCGGCCTTCACCGGGCAGGCGTCGGCATCGACATAGATCACGCGTAAAGCGCCTCGGCATGGAAGGTCACGTGATCCTCCATGAAGCTCGACACGAAGAAATAGCTGTGGTCATAGCCCGGCTGCATCCGGAACACCGCCTGCTGCCGCCGCGCGGCGATGGCGCCGGCCAAGGCCTCGGGCATCAGAAGGTCCAGAAACTGGTCCTTGGTGCCCGTGTCCACCAGAACCGGCCCGTCGAACCCGCCGTCGCGCATCAGCAGCGCGGCGTCGTGTTCCTCCCACGCATCCGCATCCTCGCCCAGATAGGCGGTGAACTGCTTTTGCCCCCAGTCGCTGGCGGTTGGGTGGCAGATCGGCGCAAAGGCCGACACGCTGCGGAACCGTCCGGCCAGCGTCATCGCGATGGTCAGCGCGCCGTGCCCGCCCATCGAATGCCCGGTGATCCCCTGCCGGTCAGGGTCCAGCGCGAAATGGTCGAAGATCAGCGCCGGCAGATCTTCGGTCACATAATCCCACATCCGGAAATGCGGCGCCCAGGGCGCCTGGGTGGCGTTGACGTAGAACCCGGCGCCCTGGCCAAGATCATAGGCGTCGTCGTCGGCCACGCCCGCGCCCCGGGGCGAGGTGTCGGGAAAAACCAGCGCGATGCCCTGTTCCGCCGCCCAGCCCTGCGCGCCCGCCTTCACCATCGCGTTCTCATGCGTGCAGGTCAGCCCCGACAGGTACCACAGGACCGGCACCGGGCCATCCCGCGCCTCGGCCGGCAGGAACAGGCCGAAGGTCATGTCACAGCCCGTGGCGGCGGAGGCATGGGTGTAAACCCCCTGCGTGCCCCCGAAACAGGCGTTCTCGGATACGGTCTGCATGGCGTGTCTCCCTGTTTTGACGGGGTCTAGGACCCCGGCGGCGCCACCGCAACCCAGGCGATGACCAGCGACACGGTCAGGACGGAGATCGCCGTGCTGACAAGAATCGTGGCCGACACCCGTTGGGGCGCAACGCCGTAATGCTGCGCGATGATAAAGATGTTGCCCGCCGTGGGCAGCGCGGCCGAGGCGATCATCACCGCCGCCGCGTAGGGTTCCAGCGGCCAGATCACCAGCGCGGCCAGCGCGATGACAGCAGGGTGCAGCACCAGCTTCACGAACGACAGCCAGCCCGCCACGCTCAGCCGTTCCGCCGATTTCGAGGCCAGCGACGCGCCGATGGCAAAAAGCGCGCCGGGTGTCGCGGCGGCGCCCAGCAAGGCAAGGAACTCGTTCAACGGCACCGGGATCGGCAGTTCCAGCGCCGACCACAGGAAGCCAAGGAAGATCGCCACCAGCATCGGGTTCGACACCAGCCCGCGCCCGATCGTCCGAAGGGTGCGCCAGCTGACGCGGCCATCGCGGCTTCCGGTAATCAGGATCACGATCAGCGAGCCGAAGACCAGCAGGTCCACCGCCAGCATCATCATGATGTAGGCCACCGCCTCTTCGCCCATCAGAAGCGCCAGCATCGGAATGCCAAGAAACCCGATGTTGCCGATCACCGCGCATTGCGCCTCTACGGCGGCCTCTTCCACCGGCACCGCGCGCCAGAAGGACACCGCCTGCACGATCAGGTAGACGAAGCCCGTGGCCCACAGGTAGACGCCCATGAAGCGCGCGTCGAAGACCTCGGCGAAACTCAGGTTGGCCGAGAACCGGAACAGCATCGACGACAACGCGAAATAGAACACGAAGCGCGTCAGCGCGGCTGCGGCCGAGTCGCTGAAGAACTTCGTCGCGGCGGCGACATAGCCCACCCCGATCAGCATGAAGAACGGCAGTGTCTTCAGAAAGACCTCAAGCATGACCGCGCCTTAGCACGCGGTCACCGGTGGCGGAATGGCCCTTGCATCAGTATAGGCGGTCAGTCTCGTTGTAGGCCATCCGCGCTTCTAGGTCGTCCATCGGATCGGGCAGGTTGCCGTGATCCTTGAGCGCCTGCGCATAGCTTGCCATCCCCTCGATCGACCCCCAGGCATCGGGTTGCCACATGCGCGACCGGATCATTGACTTGCCGCAGTGATAGAACGCCTCTTCCACGCGAACCAGCAACACAAGGTCCGGGCGGTGGCCGTTGACCACCATCATGTCCCTTAACTCGTCATCCATCACCACCTGCCCGGCACCGGACACGCGCACGACCTCCTTTCGCTGGGGCACGACGAACATGAGGCCGACGCGCGGGTTCTCGAGGATGTTCATGAAACTGTCGCCGCGATGGTTCCCGATCCGATCGGGCACCGCCAGCGTCTTGCGGTCCAGCACCTTCACGAAGCCGGCGGGGTCCCCCTTGGGCGACACATCCATGCGCCCCTTGCGGTCTGACGTAGCAAGCACCACGAAAGGAGACCGCTCGATCCAAGTGGCGACATGATCGTCGATGTGGTCGATCACCTTGGACACCTGGCTGGGGAAATCGGGGCCGAGTGTCGCCTTCAGTTCCGCCACGTCCGCGACGGGCTTCTTCGGTTGGTACATGGCGAGCTCCTGATCATCAGGCCCCAACCCTAGCAGACCGGACCCGTTCTCCCAAATCATCCCCCGCCGATCAGCACGCCCGCCGCGAAGACCAGCGCGCCGCCCAGCACCACCTGGAAGGTCGCGCGGAAGAACGGCGTCTCCATGAAGCGCATCTGGATCCACACGATCGCCCAGAGCTCGACGAAGACGACGGCGATAGCAATCGCCGTCGCGGTCCAGAAATCCGCGATCAGGTAGGGCAGCGCGTGGCCCAGCCCGCCCACCGTGGTCATGATCCCGCTGGCAAATCCGCGCTTGGTCGGGCTGCCGCGCCCCGAAAGCGCTCCGTCATCCGACGCGGCCTCGGTAAAGCCCATCGAAATACCCGCGCCCACGCTGGCGGCCAGACCCACAAGAAACGTGGTCCACGTGTCCTGTGTGGCAAAGGCGGTGGCAAAGATCGGCGCCAGCGTCGACACGCTGCCGTCCATCAGCCCGGCCAGCCCCGGCTGCACCCATGTCAGCACGAACTGCCGCTTTGCGGCGCGCGCCTCGTCCTCGCGGCTGTCCTCGTCCAGGTGTTTTTCCACCAGAGTGTCGGCGCGATAGGTGTGCCCTGCCTCGGCCGCCGCAAGATCGCCCAGAAGCTTGCGGGTATCGGCATCCGTGGTGCGCGCCGCGGCGCTGCGATAGAATCGCTCTGCGTCGCGTTCCATCGCCTCGGCCTCGTCGCGAATGCGCTCGATCCCCAGGTTTTCCACCAGCCACACGGGCCGGCGGGCGTAGAACCCTGACACATGCTCGCGCCGGATCAGCGGAATCACGTCCCCGAATCGCCGCTTGTGCAGATCGATCAGCCGCTGTCGGTGGCCGTCCTCTTCCACCGCCATCTCGTCGAACACCTTGGCGCTGGCGGGAAATTCGCCCCGCAGCATCTGGGCATACTGGCGGTAGATGCGCGCGTCGTCCTCTTCAGAGGAAATCGCAAGCGCCAGCACCTGCTGCTCGCTCAGGTCGGAAAAACGGCGTCGGCTGCCAACACCCGGAATCATCTTGGTCCCCTGCCTTGGAATGGTTCTAAATTAAGCGATCCACCGCCAAGAGCAACCCGCCGACTTGTGGAAACTGAACCGAACAGTTTATGTTACACTGACAACCAAGGGGTCCCCATGAACGTCCGGCCGTCCGAAATCCGCAGGGGTCGCAAGTTCGACCAGGTGCTGGATGGCGCGCGCAAGGTCTTCATGGCCGACGGCTTCGAAGGCGCCAGCGTCGATACCATCGCCAAGGAGGCGGGTGTCTCCAAGGCCACGCTGTACAGCTATTTCGCCGACAAGCGGATGCTCTTCATCGAGGTCGCGCGCCGCGAATGCGGCCGTCAGGCGCAGGCGGCAGAGGCAACGATCGACCGCAGCCAGCCCCCCGCGCAGGTCCTGCGGCAGGCTGCCACCCATATTGTCGGTTTCCTCCTGTCCGATTTCGGCCAGCGCGTCTTTCGGATCAGCGTCGCCGAATCCGATCGCTTTCCCGAACTGGGCCGTGCCTTTTACGAAAGCGGCCCCCTTGTGGTGCGCGAAACCGTGGCCGCCTACCTGCGTCAGGCGATGGAGAGGGGCGAGGTGCTGAGCGAAGATCCAGAATTCGCCGCTGAACAATTCGGCGAATTGTGCAAGGCGCGCCTGTTCACGCGCATGGTCTTTGGCGTCCAGACCCAGTTCTCGAAGGACGAGATCACGCAGGTGATCGACGGGGCAGTCGAGACCTTCATGGCCCGCTACGGCGCCTAGGCTGCCGGCGGCCATCCGCCGCCGGTCTCCCTGTCAAGCCCCCGATCCGCCGCCCCGGCGCCGACACGATGCCGACGTAGTGCCGACGTTATGCCGACGTGAAGCCGCAAGGGAAAAGCCAAAGTATTTCAGGCATTAACCCCTGATTCGGGACGGTCAGTCCACGCGCCGTATCTGCAACTGGTTTCCCGCCCGCCGCGTCTCGAACCGCCGCAGCCCTTGCACCAGATCGCTCAGCTTTCGCTTGCCATAGGTGCGCGCATCGAAATCCGGGTGCTCGGCGGTGATGTATTGCCCGATCTGGCCAAGCGCGTACCACTCGTCGTCCTGCTGGATCTTGTCCATGGCCTTCAGGATCAGCGGCACCGCCTCGATCGGGTCCTGCTTGCCCGCCTGGGCGGGCTTTGCGCCCTTCGTGGCGGGCTCTGGCTCATCCACGATATTCTCGATAAGAATGAAGCGGTTGCAGACGTTGCGCAGGCTTTCGGGCGCCTTCGCCTCGCCGATTCCCATCACCTCCATCCCCTGTTCGCGGATGCGGTTGGCCAGCGCGGTGAAATCGCTGTCGGAACTGACCAGAACGAACCCGTCGAACCGCCCGGTGTGCAGGATGTCCATCGCGTCGATCACCAGCCCGATGTCGGAGGCGTTCTTGCCCTTGGTGTTCGCGGTCTCCTGATGCGCCACCAGCCCCAGCGTCCGCGTCGCCTCGGCCCAGCCGCGCAGCTGCCCCGAGGACCAGTCGCCATAGACCCGGCGAAGCGCCGGTTCCCCGAAACTGGTGATCTCCTTCAGGATCGGCGCGGCATACTTGGCCGGGATGTTGTCGGCGTCGATCAGAACGGCATAAAGTGGTCGGTCGCGATCTGCCAAGGCGTTGTTTTCCTTTTGAAACGAAGCCGGGGGGCTGTCTGCCCCCCGGACCCCCCGAGAGTATTTCCGAACAGAAGAAGGGGGCGGGTCAGTACACCACCACCGAGCGGATCGACTTGCCGGCATGCATCAGGTCGAAGCCCTCGTTGATGCCGTCGAGCGTCAGGGTATGGGTGATCATCGGGTCGATCTCGATCTTGCCGTCCATGTACCAGTCGACGATCTTCGGCACGTCGGTGCGGCCGCGCGCGCCGCCGAAGGCCGTGCCGCGCCAGACCCGCCCGGTAACCAGCTGGAAGGGCCGCGTGGCGATTTCCGCGCCCGCGGGCGCCACGCCGATGATGATCGACTCGCCCCAGCCCTTGTGCGCCGATTCCAGCGCCGCGCGCATCACCTGCACGTTGCCGGTGGCGTCGAAGGTATAGTCCGCACCGCCCTTGGTCAGGTTCACGAGATAGGGCACCAGGTCGCCCTCGACCTCGGACGGATTGACGAAATCGGTCATGCCAAAGCGTTCGGCCATCGGCTTTTTCTCGGGGTTCAGGTCGACGCCGACGATCTGGTCGGCGCCCGCCAGACGCAGCCCCTGGATCACGTTGAGCCCGATGCCCCCCAGCCCGAACACGATCGCCCGGCTGCCGATTTCCACCTTGGCGGTGTTGATGACCGCGCCGATGCCGGTGGTCACGCCGCAGCCGATGTAGCAGATCTTGTCGAAGGGCGCGTCGGGCCGCACCTTGGCCAGCGCAATCTCTGGCAGGACGGTGTGATTGGCGAAGGTCGAGCAGCCCATGTAATGCAGGATCGGTTCGCCATCCAGCGTGGTGAACCGCGAGGTCCCGTCGGGCATCAACCCCGCGCCCTGCGTGGTGCGGATCGACTGGCACAGGTTCGTCTTGGGGTTCAGGCAGTATTCGCATTCCCGGCATTCGGGGGTGTAAAGCGGGATCACGTGATCGCCCGGCTTCAGGCTGGTGACGCCCTCGCCCACCTCGACGACCACGCCCGCGCCCTCATGCCCCAGAATCGCGGGGAACAACCCCTCGGGGTCGGCGCCCGACAGGGTGAACTCGTCGGTGTGGCAGATACCGGTTGCCTTGATCTCTACCAGGACCTCGCCGGCGCGCGGACCGTCGAGGTTGACCTCCATGATTTCAAGCGGTTTTCCGGCGGCGGTGGCGACGGCGGCGCGGGTTCTCATGTCTTGTCCCTCACTTGCATTGTTTGGCGCAGCCTGTGGCAAGGTCCGCACCATTGCAAGACGCTTAACCTATTCGCGGTAGCGTTCGTGGCAGGCCTTGCACGTCCCGCCGATCTCGGCCAGCGCGGGGCGCAGATCCCCGGGCGTGGCGATGCCGGTGGCCTTTTCGGCGGCCGCCTGCATCGCCGCGGACAGGGCGGTGAAATCGTCGAAGTCGGTCCAGATCGCCGGCAGCGCCTCGGATTTCGGGTCCTGCTCGGGCGTGGCGAAAAGATCCGGGGTCTGCCGGGCGTGATCGGCGATGGCGGCGGCGGCGGCGCGCGCGGCGTCGGCATCGAAGCGGCGGGCGCCCTTGGCCATCTCGCCCAGGATCTTGGTGTTGTCGGCAATCGCCGACATCGCGTCCATCCGCGCCTTTACGGCGGGGTTCTGCACCCCCTGGTGGGCCAGCGCGGCGCCGGCGGACAGGATCAGCGCGATCAGAATGGTGCGTGCCTGCATCGGGATCTCCTTCTTGGCGCATTTTCGGGCCGATACCCTAACGCGACATGACCGGATGAAAACCCACGGACTCGACTTTATGGGAAGATCGGCCTAGCTATGTGAACAAAACGGGAACATGTGCTGTCGCCCCGATGCCCAATCGCCGGATCCTGTCCCTGTGGTTTCCCCGCCTCGCCGCCGAACGCGTGCTGCGGGCCGAGCGCGGAGTCATGGATGCCCCGCTGGCCGTTGTGGCGGAACGGGGGAACATGCAGGTGCTGGTCAGCCTGTCGGCCGCCGCCAGCGCCGAGGGGCTGACCCCCGGGCAGCCCCTGCGCGACGCCCAGGCCATGTGCCCGCAGCTTGTTACCCGCATCGCCACGCCAGAGGCCGACCGTCCCTTTCTGGCCGCCCTGCGCCGCTGGGCCGGCAAGTTTTCGCCCTGGGTGGCAGAGGAAGCCCCCGAGGCGCTGATCGTCGATCTGACGGGCTGCGCGCATCTTTTCGGGGGCGAGGCGCCGCTTCTGGACCAGCTTGCGCTCGACTGCGCCGATCTTGGCCTGACGATGCAGGCGGGCATCGCCGACACGGTCGGCGCGGCCTGGGCGCTGGCGCGCTATGCCGGGCAGCCCGCCGCCGCCACCCGGTCCGGCGACGCCATCGACCAGGAGGCCTATGCCACCCGCGCCCGCGCGGTGAAGCGGCGCAACTGGGAACGCGGCGGCGCCGCGCCGCGTACCGCCCCCGCCGGCGCCCGCCCGTCCCGCATCGCGCCGCCCGGACAAACCCGGCAGGCGCTGGCCGGGCTTCCGGTGGCGGGCCTGCGCGTCACCCCCGACAAGGCGACAGAGCTGTCGCGGCTGGGCCTGCGCCATATCGGCGATCTGGCGGGAATGCCCCGGGCTGCACTGGCACGGCGGTTCGGCCGCGATCTGGTACGGCGGCTGGACCAGGCCCTGGGAGTAGAGCCAGAGCCGGTATCCGCCGCCCGCCCCGAGCCACGCTTTGCCGTGCGCCTGACGCTGCCAGATCCGATCGGGCTGGCGGGTGACATCCTGGCCGGGATCGACCGGCTGCTGCCGGAACTGGAGGACCGGCTGCGCGCGAAGGGCCGCGGCGCGCGGCGCGTGCGGCTGACCTGTTTCCGCGTCGATCAGGACATGCAGGTGGCAGAGGTCGGGCTCGCCCGTCCCTCTGCCGCGCCCGACCGCATCCGCCCGCTTCTGGCGATGAAGGTCGACGATATCGACGCGGGCTTCGGCATCGACGCGCTGCGGATCGAGGCGACGGTGACCGAACCCGTGCACGCCCGCCAGCACCGCGGCCACATGGATGCCGCCGACGACGCCACCGCCCGCGGGGCGGCGGATACAGCGCTGGACGACCTGGTCGGACGCCTGGGCGCGCGGGTGGGGCTCGACGCCATCCTGCGGCTTCACCCCGCCGACAGCCATATCCCGGAAAAGGCCTTCAACCGGCAGGCCGCGGCCTGGACGTCGCCCGCCGCGCACTGGCCGCCGCCGCGCACCCCGCGTCCCCTTTTGCTGTGGCGTCCAGAGCCGGTGCAGGCCCCCGACACGCCGGCGCCGCCCGCAGAATTCCGCTGGCGCCGCCGCGATCATCGGGCGTTGGAGGCGACAGGCCCCGAGCGTATCGCGCCGGAGTGGTGGCTGGACGATCCCGACTGGCGCTCGGGCGTGCGCGACTACTGGCGGGTGACCACGCAAGGCGGCGAACGGCTGTGGCTGTTCTATGCCCATGGCGCGGCAATGTCGTCTGGATGGTTCTGCCAGGGCGCGTTTGCCTGAGCATCGCAAGGACCCGGTACCGTGGCTGGGTGGGGGCAATGAATGCCACGGCACCGGGAGGCTCTCTTGCTATGAGGTCAGAATGCACACAGAACACGACCGAAGGGTGGTGCCGAGGGGTCCGGCCTGCGGTGTTTTCGCGGCAGTATGCGGGCAGCGGCCCACCCCCTTCGGAAACGGAAAAACCCGCCCCCAACGGGGGGCGGGTTCTGGCGAAAGGCCCCGACGCCGCCACTGGGTGGGGGCTGTTTATGCGGCAACGCCGGGGGAGCACTCTCTCGCTACACCCAAAGGTATCGCCGCCAAACCGGGCAGCATCGTGAAGCCCGCACGACGCTGTCGGGGTCTTTTCGAGGCGACCGGGGGACGCCGCTTGATTTCCCGCCGCGAACCGGCCACCTTTCCAGCATGACGATCCAGACGCCGACGCCCTTCGCCGGTCCGCAGCGGGTCCCCGAGCAGGTGGCCTTTGACCGATCGGAACTCAGCATCATCCTGACGCTGTACGGGCGCATGGTCGCCGCAGGGGAATGGCGCGACTACGGCATTTCCTGCCTGCGCGATGTTGCCGTGTTCTCGATCTTTCGCCGGACGGCCGAACATCCGCTGTACCGGATCGAAAAACGCCCGCGTCTGCGCCAGAAACAAGGCATGTACGCCGTCATCGGCATGGACGGGCAAATCCTGAAGCGCGGGCAGGATCTGAAATCAGTGCTCCGCGTGCTGGAGCGAAAGCTGATCCGCGCGGTAAAGTAGGGCGGGAAGCCGCTTCGAAGCGGCTTTGCCCACGCGGCTTGCAAGCCGCGTGGAAAGGCCCTTGCAAGGGCCTTGGTCAAGGCGCGTCGACGCGCCTTTCCCCATTGATCCCACGGTGGTGCGTCACGGGCCCGTCACCCTGTGCCTCTATCCGGGCGATCGCGGCGCGGGCGGGCTCATAGGCCACGGCCATCGCATGGGCATTGGCGTGGATCAGCGTATCGCCATCCACCGCCAGCGCGACATGTCCCTTCCAGAACAGCAGGTCGCCGCGGCGCAGGGGGCTGCCATCGGCATACTCCGCGCCAAGGCTTTCCTGCATGTCGCTATCACCGGGACAGGCAATGCCCGCCGCCAGAAGCGCCATCTGCACCAAACCCGAACAATCGATGCCGCGGGGCGTGTTGCCGCCCCAGAGATACGGCGCACCAAAGAAAAGCTGCGCGGCGGTCACCGGGTCCGAAAACCGTTTCCGGACCGGCCAGAGGTGCGGCTTGGGGATGAAATGGCCCTCGGCCGTCTCGAAGAACCGGGCGCGTTCGTCGATCACGCGGACCTGGCTTCCGAAGACCAGGCCATGCGCCTCTGGCTGCTTGAAATCGGCAACGGTGTAGGCGTGGCTGGCCGGAACCGCGACCCAGTGGGTCGCGTCCTGCGGCGGGCCAAGGTTGGCCTCGGGCAGATAGCCGACGTAGCCGTCCTTCGCCGCCTCGACAAAGGCATGCCCGTCGCGGCGTTCGTAGACCGTCACGGCGTCGCCCAGCACAAGCTGCCGGTCCCGCGCGCCGCCAGGGGCGGCCCGAAGGTCGGCGACGGGGACGACCAGACGCGCCGGGTCACCCGGAACGAACTGATCGGCCTGCACCTTTCCACGCAACCGTTCCGCGGCGACACGCCCGTTTGCCGGCGTCAGGCGGCGGTCCATCAAAGGCCCAGCTTTGCGGGCAACCCGGCAAGAAGCGCCCGCGCACCCTGACCCACGCCGCCCTTGGGGCGCGCGGGGGCCGCGCTGGGCTGCCAGCCGTAGATGTCGAAATGGGCGTAGGCCGGGCAGTCCTGCACAAAGCGCCGCAGGAACAGCGCGGCGGTGATCGACCCCGCGAAACCGCCTGACGGCGCATTGTCCAGATCGGCGATACCGGGCTCGATCATCTCGTCATAGGGATCCCAGAAGGGCATCTGCCAGACCGGATCGCGCGCCTCTGCCGCACCGGCCATGATCGCGTCGGCCAGGTCGGCATCGGTGGAATAGAACGGCGCAAGATCAGGCCCGACCGCCACGCGTGCGGCGCCGGTCAGCGTGGCCATCGACACCAGCACATCCGGCGTCTCCTCGTCGGCCAGCGCAAGCGCGTCGGCCAGAACCAGCCTGCCTTCGGCATCGGTATTGTTGATCTCGACAGTCAGACCCTTGCGCGAGGTCAGGATGTCGCCCGGCCGGAATGACGCGCCCGACACCGCGTTCTCCACGGCGGGGATCAGCACCCGCAGTTGCACAGGCCAGTCCAGCGCCATGATCATGCGCGCCAGCCCGGCCACGGTGGCTGCGCCGCCCATGTCCTTTTTCATAAGCGCCATCGACCCACCGGGCTTGAGGTTCAGACCCCCCGTGTCGAAACAAACGCCCTTGCCTACCAGCACAAGACGCGGACCCTTGCTGCCCCAGCGCATATCCAGAAGGCGCGGTGCCTGTGCAGAGGCGCGGCCAACGGCGTGGATCATCGGGAAATTGCCATCGAGCAGGGCATCCCCTTCTGTCACATCCAGCGTCGCACCGAACAGCGTGGCGAGAGAGCGGATCTCATGCTCCAGCGCGGCCGGTCCCATGTCCGAGCCCGGCGTGTTGATGAGATCGCGGGTCAGGCACTCTCCGGCCGCGATGGTTTCGATCTTGTGCGCATCGAGACCATCGGGAACGACCAGCCGCGCACTGTCCCGCAGCTCTGTCCCCGAGCGATACCGGTCAAAGCGATAGGCCGACAGAAGCCAGCCGAGCGCTGCCTCTTCCAGCGAACCGCCGGTCAGCGGCGTCGCAAGGCGATATGCGCCCTCGGGAAGCGCGGATTGCGCCTGCGCCGCGATGAACCGTGTCCGCGCACGGTCGCGTTCGCTGCCCATGCCCGCCACGGCCAGCGCCGGGGCACCATCCGGACCGGGCACCAGATATGCCCGCCCCGCCTGACCCGAGAAGCCCCACACCTTCAACCAGCTGCGCACGGCATCGGACTGGCGTGCGCCCCAGTCCTGGAAGTGTTCGGTGTCCACCAGATGCAGCGGAACGGCGGGGGCATCCCGGTCGGCAAAGACGGCAGACATGACGAGTCCTTTCAGGGTCAGGGGGTCCCGCCAAGCCTAGCGCAGCCGCGCCCCGCCGCAAGCCCGGCTCAGAGCGTCATGTCGTTGAGATCCCAGAGCGCCAGAATGGATCGCTCGCCGAGACGTATCAACCGCGCGGCAATGGCGGCCCTGTCGGTCGGGGAAACGGTGGAATCCATTGCCGCCATCCGGGTGGCGACATCCGCGACCGAGGCAAGCCCCGTCATGCGCGCCAGCCTGTCCACCCGCCGCAGGGCAGAGCGCTGTCGTTCGGCATCCGCACACCCTTCGGCAGTCCCCGCACAGTGATAAAGCCAGAATGCAAGCTCTTCCAGCGCCGCCTCGATAGAAGCATCCGCCGCTGCTGGCCCAAGCCGCTGGCACAATCGCAACACCGGGTCGCGGTCGATAACCAGGCGTTCATCCCGGAAATTCAACGAAACAACGTCCATTGGCGCCCCGTTCCTGGCGCCCCCGCGGAGGGCCTATCGCCCCGGGTGCAAAGAAAAGGTTGCGTGGCGGGTTGGAATACGGCTCCCATTTCCGACGAATGCAGCCTATTCAGGCTCCAAAGAACACAAAGACGGAGCAGCACCTTGCTACCGGCCAGCCCCCTGCCCCACTATCTCGTCAAGCGCTATCAAGGCTGGAAGGCCACCACACACGCAGAAAACAAGGTGTGGTACCGTCGACTTGCCGACGAAGGCCAGCGTCCGCGGGCCATGGTGATTTCCTGTTGCGACAGCCGGGTGCACGTGACGTCGATCTTCGGGGCAGACCAGGGCGAATTCTTCATTCACCGCAACATCGCCAGCCTTGTCCCCCCTTACGAACCCGATGGCGAACCGCACGGAACATCTGCCGCGGTGGAATACGCGGTGACCGCGCTGAAGGTCGCGCACCTGATCGTGCTGGGCCATTCCAATTGCGGAGGGGTGCAGGGCTGCCTTGACATGTGCTCGGGCAATGCGCCGGAACTGGAAGAGAAATCCAGTTTCGTGGGCCGGTGGATGGATATCCTTCGGCCGGGATACGAGCGGGTGGCCAGCATCAACGATGAAGCGGACAAGCGCGGCGCCCTCGAAAAGGAAGCCGTCATCGTTTCGCTGGAAAACCTGATGTCCTTCCCCTTCGTCTCCGCCGCCATAGCCGAGGAACGGCTTTCGCTGCATGGCCTCTGGACGGATATCGGCGAGGGCGGGCTGTCCAGCTTCGATCCTGAAACAAAGGGCTTCATACCCGTCTGACCTTTGCATGTTGGTGCCAGCAGGGTATGACCCCGCCGCAGCGTATGGGTAGCGGGGGCAAGCGTGGCCGACTTATTTGCATTGGCGAGCGACAATCTTCTGTCGCCAATCATCCTGTCGTTCGCCCTTGGTCTTGCGGCGGCGCTTGCAAGATCGGACCTGTCGGTGCCCGAGGCCGCCGCCAAGGCGCTTTCGCTTTATCTTCTGTTCTCGATCGGCTTCAAGGGCGGCGCCAGCGTGGCCGACCACGGGATAGAGTCACGGCTGATCTGGTCCCTTGTGGCCGGGGCGGTGCTGTCCTTCCTGCTGCCATTCATTGCCTTCGCCCTGCTCAGGGGCGTGTCGCGCCTGTCAGCGCTGGATGCGGCGGCCGTGGCCGGTCATTATGGCTCTATCTCGATCGTGACCTTTGTGGCCGCGACGTCGGTCCTTGCGTCGCAAGGCATCGCGTCCGAGGGGTACATGGTTGCTGTCGCGGCGGTCATGGAAGCCCCGGCCATCCTGTCCGCGCTTTATCTTGCGATGCGTGGCGCCGGTGGGCAGACCCGCATGGAAAAGGGGCTGTGGCGTGAGATCCTGCTCAATGGGTCGATCGTTCTGCTGATCGGGGCATTTCTTATCGGGCTGGCAACGGGTGCCGAAGGGCTGGCCGAGATCGATTCGTTCATCGTCGCCCCGTTCAAGGGCGCGCTTTGCCTGTTTCTTCTGGACATGGGTCTGGTTGCAGGGCGCGGGCTGCGGTCTTCGCGGGGGGTCCTCGGCCCGGGCACTGTGGCGTTCGGGCTGATAATGCCACCGATCGGTGCGGCGCTTGGCCTGATCGCGGCATTGGCGCTGGGGCTGTCCACCGGCGGTGCCGTCCTGTTGATGACGTTGTCGGCCTCTGCCTCTTACATCGCGGTGCCTGCCGCCATGCGGGTCGCGCTGCCAGAGGCAAACCCAGCGGTCTACCTGACGCTTTCTCTCGGCATCACCTTTCCCTTCAATCTGGTTCTGGGCATCCCGTTGTATCTTGCGGTAGCGACCCGGTTTGTCGGAGGATGAGACATGCAGACCCATGAAGCCAAGCGCGTCGAGATCATTATCGAGGCCCCGATGGAACGCCGCCTGCGCGCGGCGCTGACCGATGCCGGGGTGACGGGTTTCACCGTGCTGCCCGTGCTTGGCGGATCGGGCCGTTCTGGCGAGTGGAGCCGCGAGGGACAGGTCAGCTCGATCGGCGGCATGGTGGCCGTGGTCTGTATCATCCGGCCGGAACGGCTCGATATGCTTCTGGGCGCCGCGTTCGAAGTGGTGGAGCGGCATATCGGCGTCGTCTCGGTCACGGATTGCGCCGTGTTGCGCGCCGAGCGCTTCTAGTCGCATCCCTCTTGCAACGCACGCCCGTTTCAGGCAATGGGTCCGCCACGGTCGGAGTGTAGCTCAGCCTGGTAGAGCACTGTCTTCGGGAGGCAGGGGCCGGAGGTTCGAATCCTCTCACTCCGACCAGTCATTCAAGATCTTCGGGGTCCGGACTCGGCGGCATCGCACATCGGTTTGCCGGGGCGACGTTGGGCGCCGGCCACGGGGCCGGCGCCATCGCACGTCAGTCAAGCACGCCGACTTCGCGGTAATAGCGTTCCGCCCCGGGATGGAGCGTCATGCGACCAAGGTTCTGCGGGGCAAAGGCGACATCCAGCGCACGGGCCCAGGGGGCCTCGGACGACACCTGGTCCAGATTGTCCCAGAAAGCCTTGGTCACGTTGTAGACAAGATCTTCGTCAAGATCAGCGCGCACACCGATTCCCACGGCGACATTGAACGACATGACGGGCCCGTCGTTGCGCTGCGTCTTGTAGGCACCGGCCGGTACTTCGTCGCGAAAGCGGAACTTTCCAAGGAAAGCGTCCACCGCCTCACCGTCATGGCTTTCGGGGCCAAGAAACCGGATTTCCTCGGTTTCGGTGAACTGGATGAACTGGCCGCAAGGGTCGAGACAGCCATTCACGTAGACATCGATCTTGCCGTCAAGGAACGCCTGGAACCCGGTCTGCCAATTCGCGGTGATCGCTTCATAGTCTTCTCCGGCGACAAGGCCGGTCGTGGCCTCGACCCATCCACGCGCCGCGTTGTAGGCCCCGCCACCCTGTGGCCCGAGAAAGACCGACGCGCCCTCCAGGTCGTCGAGCACCTGGATATCGCTGTCTGCGCGCACTGCGAAATGGTACTGTCCGTAGGGATAGAGCATCAGCAATTGCAGGTTCTCGGACAGCGCCGGTGCCTCGGGTTCTTTGGCATACATGGCGCGACCATCGGCCATCAGCGAGAAGACCACCGGATTTGTCATCGACATCTCCAGGTTGCCGCGCGACACTTCCATCATGTGCAGCGTCGCCGCACCGCCCGCCGACACCTCGATTGCGACGCCGTCCAGGTTGTCGGTCACGACATTGGCGAATGTGGCCATCGTGATGGCCGCGCTGAGGTTCGGTGCGATCGTGGCCATGCGAAGCGTGATGTCCTCGGCCTTGGCCGCTCCTGCGAACATGACGGCAGTACAGGCTATCGTTGCCAGGGTCTTCATCGGGTCTCCTCCCTTTTTCATGACGAGTTCTGAATGTTGCGGCGATCGATCGCCGAGGGCTCTCCACCGAGAAAACGGTGAAGAACGATCAGTCCGGCGCCAATGCCCATCGCGGGGACGGCGACCGCCATTGCAGGCCAGAGCACGGCCACCCCGGCACCGGCCCGCAGAACGCGTTCGGCCGGATGAAGGCGGTTCTTTTCGAATCCGGTCAGTGCCGAGGCCAGGAGCCACATGGCCAGCGAGAATGCGGCGAGGATCCAGAAGAATTCGCCCCAGCCGATGGCGGAAACGTCCGCCATTGCATTTGATGTCGGGATTTCGCCACCAAACCAGGCAAACGTGACCTGAAGCTTGTAGAGAACCGCCGGGTGGTAGACGAAGACAAAGGGGATGACGAACCCCGCAAGCGACAGGCGCGCCGCCTGAAACCCGGTGGCCACTGGGTTCGCGCCCGCGATGGGTGCCGCGGCAAAGGCGGCAAGCGCCACGGGCGGTGTAACCGTGGAGATCACCGCGAAATAGACGACGAACAGGTGCAGCGTCAGCGGGGCAAGGCCCACCGCCTCGATCCCCGAGGACAGGGCAATGACGATGATGAAATAGGTGGCTCCCGGCGGAAGCCCCATGCCCAGAACGATGGCGCCAAGACCGACCACGATCAGCGTCAGAAACAGGGGCCCGTCGGCCAGTTGCGCCAGCAACAACGACAACCGACCCGCGAACCCCGACACCTGGATCAGCCCGACGATCAACCCGATCGCCGCGACGATGACAACGATCGTCGCCGACATCCGCCCGGCCGCGACAAGCGCGGCGTATACCTTGGGCCGGGACCTGAAAGCCGGAAACAGCACCAGCGCGGCCAGCATCGCGACGACGAAACCGTAGAATCCGGCGCGCTGAACCGAGGGCTGCACGAACAGGAAATAGCTGAGCACCGCGAGTGGAAGTACGAAGACCAGGCACTGAACCGTCTCTGCCCGGTTCAGCCGTGGGCGATCAGCGGCAGGCAGCGGACCGATACCCTGTCGGCGGGCCTCGAAATAGACTGTCAGGAAGGTGCCAAGATAGAAGAAGACCGCCGGCACGATCGCCGCGATCACGATGTACCTGTACTCAAGCCCGATCTGGCCTGCCACGAAGAACGCGACCACGCCCATGACCGGCGGCATGATCTGCCCCCCGGTCGAGGCCGCGGCCTCGACGGCGGCGGCAAAGGCGGGTTTGAAGCCAGACCGCTTTATGACGGGGATCGTCATGACGCCCGTCGACACGACGTTCGAGATCGCCGCGCCGCTCAGCGTGCCGAACAGGGCGGAGGACGCGACCGCCGCGTGCGCGGCGCCACCGGTGAAGCGCCCGGTCATCCGGTTGGCGATTTTCATCAACAGGTTTCCGGCCCCCGACGCCATCAGCGTTGCGCCGAAAACGATGAAGATCAGGACGTTGCCAGAGACGACCTGGATCGGCTGACCAAACATTCCGCCGGTCTGGGCCCAGAAATTCAGAACCATGGCCCGCATGGACTGATCCAGAGTCGATTCGGACCCCGCCAGGATTCCCGTCCATTCCGGAAGCATCCCGCGCACGAAGAAATAGACGATCCACAGCAGGCAGAACCCGACGATGAACCCGCCGAACTGCCGCCAGGTCAGATACAGAACAAGCGCCGTCGCAATCGGAAAAAGCAGAAAATCCAGGGTCCGCGCCGAAGGCAGGGCGCCGGCGTCGACATCCAGCAGTTTCCCGATCCAGACAAGGAAGACCGCCGTGGACAGGGCCGCCAGAACCCAGTTCAGCCATCGCCAGCGCATCCGCAGGTTCAGAAACGAAATGCCAAATGACAAGATGATCGGCAGGCCCAGGATCAGGCCGGTGGGCAACAGGAAGGCGCGCTCGAACGCCTTGTAGCCAGCCCCCAGCCAGTGCTCGCGAAAAAGAAGCCGCTGATCGCGGCGCGGCAGGTCATCGAAGCCGGGCGTCGTGGTCTCGATGAACCAGCGTACGAAATCGGCCACGGGGCCCGATGCGGCATACACCAGGATGACCACCGCAAAGGCGAACGCCACGGCGTCGGCGACCCGGCCTTCCGGTGTCCGCCCCGTCATGTCCCGGAAGCCTTGTCTGTGCCCGCCGGGTTCGGCGAGGGTGCGTTGTCCGGATCGATCAGATCCGTTTCGTCCCAATAACCGATCAGGACGCCCGCGCTTTCCTCGAACCCGCGGAACCGTTCGGCAGCGTCGCTGTCATAGGTTTCCCGCTGGCGATACCGCAGAGCCCAATCCGCAAGATGGTCGTGCATCTGGCGGCGAACGTCCTCGTACCCGGGCGAACGACCAAGGTCGTTGAACTCTTGCGGGTCCTTGCGCCTGTCGAACAGGACCGGCGGAAAACCCGGGGCGTGGATGTATTTCCACTCCTCGGTCGCGACCATGAAGATCTGGCACGCCAGATGGCCGCGGCCGGTTTCGTGGGCGAAGAGCTGTTGGTGATAGTCGTATTCGCTGACCACGTAATCGTGGATACGGTCGGCCTCACCCGTCAGAAGGGGGCGCAGCGACCGGCCGTCCAGCAGATGCTCCGGCACTGTTCCGCCGAAGTGCTCGACAAAGGTCGGCAGCAGGTCGATCGCCTGCACCATGGCGCCGCAGACCGTCCCGCGCGTCGCGTCCATTTCGGGCGACGGATCGGCGATAATCAGCGGCACCCTGACCGAGGGATCGTGGAAGTAGTCCTTGTCGCCCATCCAGTGGTCGCCGAGGTAGTCGCCATGATCCGACTTGAAGACGATGGTCGTCTGCTCGAACAGGCCGCGTTCTTCCATGAAGGCAAAAAGCTTTCCCAGCTGATCGTCGATCTGCTTGATCAGGCCCATGTAGGTGGGCACCACCTTGCGGATCGCCTCGTCGCGGCCGAACGTCCGGCCAGCGATCCGGTTCATGAAAAGCCTTGCCAGTGGATTGGGGTCCTCCAGCTCGAAAGCAGAGCGGATGGGAGCCTGAACATCCCGCGGCCCGTACATGTCGTGGTAGGGCGCCGGCGCGATGTAGGGCCAGTGCGGCTTTATGAAGGACAGGTGAAGCAGCCAGGGCGCAGAGCCGTCGTCTTCCTCCATGAATTGCATCGCCCGGCGCGTCATGTAGGGCGTTTCGCTGTCTTCCTCGGCCACGGCGGCCGGATGATCGGCGATATCGTTGAAGAACCCGGACCTGACGCCGTCCTCGGTGCGAACAGCATTGGCCGCCCAGTGCCAGGGATTCTCGCCGGTGTACCCGCGGTCGCGCAGGTAGTCGTTGTAGCGCGGCTGTCCCGTCTTTTCCAACATGCGGTCAGGATAGATGCCGTCGTCTCTTTCGAACGGGTCGAAGCCCGCGTTGCAATGATGCCGCCCGACCGGGCTGTCGGGCTGGATACCAAGGCGGGCCATGCCGTCGCGGTCGGGCATCATGTGCGTCTTGCCCACCAGCACCGGCCGGGCTCCGAGGGGACGCAGGTGATCGCCGATATTGCGCTCTCCGATGCGCAGGGGGACAAAGTTTGCCGTGGCGCCGTGGGACGACATGTAGCGCCCGGTATAGAAGCTCATCCGGCTGGGGCCGCAGATGGGCGACTGGACAAAGGCGTTTTCGAACCGGACGCCGCGGGCCGCAAGCCGGTCAATGTTGGGTGTCTTCAGGGTTCGGTGCCCGGCGCAGGACAGGTAGTCCCAGCGCAGCTGGTCGCACATGATGAACAAGATATTGCGGTGCGTCGTCATGCGTCAGCCGTCGCACGGTCGGGGACATCGCCAAGCTCGACAATGTCGTACTTTTCGTTCAGCGCGGCCATCCTTGCTTTGTCGGCGAAGTCGGCATCAGACAATTCCGCCAGCTCTGCCAGGTATCCGTCGAAACCGGCGGGCTGATAGATCATCAGCATCCGCCCGCCTTCGGCCCCCGGGGTCACGACACACGCATGTGGAACCCCGGGGGGAACATGCAGGCAGGTGCCTGTAACGGCGGTCATCCAGTCGCCATCCACGTAGAAATCGACAGAGCCCTCAAGGATGTAGAACGTCTCGGCGTGATGGCGGTGAAGGTGAAGTCCCAGGCGAAACTGGGACTTCAGGTTGTCCTCCATCAGTGTGTACTGTCCGCCGGTGTCGGCGGCGGAGACCTTTACAAAGGTGTGGTCCGCAGACCAGTGGTAGTTCGGACCTCCGCCCGGCGGAACGAATGAGTACCTGCTTGGCATGATCAGACGTTCACCTTGCCGCCATCGACATTCAGCGTCTGACCGGTGACGAAATCACTGTCGGCGGTGACGAGGTACATCAACGTGCCGAGCAGGTCCTCGGGCAGCATTTCACGCTTGATCGAGCGCGACTGAACAGTCGGGCCGCGCGCCGGATCGAACCCGGCATGTCCCTTGATGGACTCGCTTTCGGTCAGGCCCGGGGCGATCGCGTTGACCTGAATGTTGCGTTCACCCAGCTCTCGACCGTGCCCGCGTGTCAGCGCGATGACGGCCCCTTTCGACGCCGTGTAGTGCGACAACCCGGGCGCCCCGTAGTAGAAGGTTCCGGACGCTATGTTCACGATCTTGCCGCCGCCGGCTTGCAACATCGCCGGGACAACAGCCTTGGTGGCCTGATGGACGCCGCGGGCATTGACCGTCATGACCCGGTCGAACTCTTCGTTGTCGATCTCCATGAAGGGCTTTGGCTGGAGCGCGGCGAAAATCGAGGCATTGTTGACTAGGATGTTCAGCCCGCCGAATGTCTGTTCGGTGGTGGCGACCATCGTGGCCAGGTCGCTGTCCGACGTCACATCGACCGTCAGTCCGATGGCTGAACCACCCCCCTCCTTGATCGCCGCGACGGTATCGGCCGTGTCCAGGACATCGGTCACGACGACGTTCGCGCCCTCCTGGGCGAGGCGCAGTGCCATGATCGCGCCGATGCCCCGGCCGGCGCCGGTTACCACCGCAGTCTTTCCATCCAGTCGTCCCATACTCACCTCCCTTGAGTCATGTCTCGATTTCGAGGATCCTTGCGACCTCGGGCCAGCTTTGGGCTCCGTTCTCACGCAGATCGTCGGTCAGCGCCTGCGGCACCCAGTCGATGAAGCAGGGCTTGAAGTGCGGGTTTGACTCTATCCTGGCAAACCAGCGTTCGACACTCGGCAGTCGGCCGCCTTCCCACATTCCACGCATCGACATCATTGCAAGCCGGTTCACATAAGGTGTCAGGGACACGTCAGCGACCGAAAAGCTGTCGCCGACCAGCCAATCACCCTGGCCAAGCGCGTGTTCCATCTTTTGCAGGTAGGTGTCGTAGAGCTTGACCTTTTCGGTCACTCCCGGCGCGTCGAAGCCATGGCGGACAATGCTGTCCTTCTGGGCCTTCCACCCCGATGTCACCGAAAACGCGGGGGTCGAGGCGAGGAAGGCTTCGGCGCCTTCAGGGCCCAGATCCCGAAGCACCGTGTGGCGGTGGGAACATGCGAAGGTGACCGTGCCGCAGGCAGGATGCAGATCCTCGTCCACCGCCTTCGTCCAGTAGCGCGCCTGGGCACGGCCCCACGGGTCGGTCGGATGCAGGCTGGAGTCGGGGGCAATCTGGTCAAGGTACTCCACGATGACGGTGCTGTCGGGAATGACCAGGTCATCGTGCACAAGCGTCGGAACGACGCCCTTGGGATTGAGCGCCAGGTACTTCGGCGTGAATTGCTCGCCCTTCAGGATGTCGATATAGACACCATCCCAGGACAGGCCCTTTTCGGCCATGGCGAACCGCACCTTGGCGGCGCAGACCGACGAGCCGTGATGATAAAGCGTAAACGTCATAGCTGCACGGTGACCCATTTGAGTTCGGTCATCGCCTCGAGATCCGCATCCGTGCCCTCGCGGCCCACCCCCGATTCCCGATTGCCGCCAAACGGCACATGCGCCTCATCGTGGACCGTGGGTCCGTTCACGTGGCACATGCCGGCATCAATGTTCCGGGCAAAGTGAAAGGCCTTGTTCAGGTCGTTGGTGAAGATCGCGGACGACAGGCCGAATTCGCTGTCGTTGGCCCGTTCGAGACCTTCTTCATAGCTGTCGATCGGGTAGATCGTGGTGACCGGCCCGAAGGTTTCCGTGCGGCAGACCGTCATTTCCTCGGACACGCCTGTCAGAATCGTGGGCTGGCACCGGTTGCCTTCGAACGCGCCGCCCACGACGACCGTGGCCCCCTTGTCGACGGCATCGGCGATGTGTTCGCGAACGCGGTTGCGCTGACGGTCCGAAATGATTGGCGACACCACGGTTGCAGGGTCGCGAAGGTCGCCCATTCCCGCGCCAGAGGCCATGGCGGCAAAGCGCGCTACGAAGGCGTCGTGTATGGAACGCTCGACGTAGAACCGGCTGGAGCCGATGCACAGCTGTCCGCCGAACATGAAAATGGATCGCGCGGCCAATGGCAGGCACTTGTCCAGGTCGGCATCGGCCAGGATGACCGTCGCGCTCTTTCCGCCAAGCTCCAGCGTGTTGGGCGTCTTGTTGCGGGCGCAGATCTCGGCGATGTGCTGCCCGACGACGGACGATCCCGTGAAAGAGACGAAATCGACGTCCTTGCTGCTGGTCAGATCGTCGCCGATCTCAGCCCCGTAGCCGGTTACAACGTTATAGGCCCCCGCAGGGATCCCGGCCTCGGCCAAGATCTCGGCCATCAGGATCGTCAGGTGGGGCGCCATCTCCGACGGCAGGTGCACGACCGTGTTCCCCACGGCAAGGGCATTGGCGACCAGCCGCGTCGTCTTGATCAGCGGAACGTTGAACGGCGTGATGATGGCAACAACGCCGCGCGGTTCGCGGATCGACATGGAAAAGGTGCCGGGCCGGTCCGATGGGATGGTCTCGCCGCGCACGTTCCGGCACAGCCCCGCGGCGGCCCGAACCATCGCCAGGCCCTTCGTGAATTCGAAGTTGGCCTTGCTGACAGTCGATCCGATCTCGTCGATCAGGCAATCGATCAGGGCCGACTTGCGGGTTTCCATGATCTCGGCAACCCGCAGAAGCCAGCGTTCACGCTCTGTCGGGGTGGTCTCCTTGTAGGTCGCGAAAGCCTGCCGCGCCGCGGCGATCGCGCTGCGAATGTCGTTTCCGGTACCCCGTGCGGCGACGCAGTACAGGCTGTCGTCCAGTGGATTGCAGTTTTCGAAGGTCTTGCCATTCTCGGCTTCGACCCAGGACCCGCCGATGAAGTGGCGAAGCGTGATGAGGTCCGACTTGGTATCCATATACGGGTTCCTTTCGACTATCCGCCGACGACTTTCTGCGGAAGAAAGAGCGCGATCTGCGGAAACAGGATGAGCAGGCCGATCATTGCGGCCATGGCGAACCAGAAGGGCCAGATGCCCCTGAAGATCGTTCCCATCGGCACATCCGGCGCGATGGACTTGACCACGAAGACGTTGATTCCGACCGGCGGGCTGATCATGCCCATCTCGAGCACGATCACGATGATGATGCCGAACCAGATCAGATCCCAGTTCAGGCCAATGGCGATCGGGATGACCACCGGAATGGTCAGCACCAGCATCGCGATGCCTTCGAGGAACATGCCAAGAAACATGTAGATCAGCACGATCACCATCAGGATGCCCAGTTCCCCGATCGGCAGTGACGTCAGCATGGTGACCAGGTCCGACGGCAGTTCCGTGAGGGACATGAAGGGGATGAAGACGAAGGCGCCGATGATGATGAGAAAGACCGTCGCCGTCGCGCTCATGGTCTCCAGGACGACCTGGCCCAGCTTTTTCAGCGTCAGCCGACGGCGGAGCGCGGCAACCAGGAAGGTCAGGAACGCACCGACGGACGACGCCTCGACCGGGGTGAAGAACCCTGTGTACATCCCGCCGATGGTGACAAGGACGACCCCCAGGATGGGGAGTGCCGCAAGGACCGACGCCATCCGTTCAGCGCGGCCGGAGCGCGGCCCGGCAGGCCCGGCCGCGGGCCTGCGCAACACCACGAGATAAATCGCGGCGATGAAGAGCAGCGTCAGGATGATGCCCGGAAACACGCCGGCCATGAAAAGACGCCCGATCGACTGCTCGGTCAGCACGGCATAGATGATCATGCCGCCGGATGGCGGGATCAGGAAACCCAGCGTGCCGCCCGCCGCGACAGAGCCGGTGGCCAGCCCGTCGGCATAGCGATAACGCTTCATCTCGGGCAGCGCGACGCGGCCCATCGTGACGGCCGAGGCCAATGACGACCCTGACAGGGCTGCAAACCCTGCACAGGCGGCAATCGTGGCAGACGCCAGTCCGCCCCGCAGGTGGCCCATCCATCTGTAGGCCGCGTTGAACAGGTCCTTCGACATGCCCGAAACGCCCGCCAGGTTCCCCATCAGGATGAACATCGGGATCACGAGCAGGTTGAAGTTCGAGGCGGCCTCGAACGTCTCGCCCGCAAGGTTGGAATAGGCGATGTTCCAGCCGCGCGACCAGGCCTGGTCGGGGGGCATCCCGATGGAGATGAACTTGCTCGCGTTCGCGATGATCGTTCCGACAAAGCCGACGCCCAGCATCGAAAGCGCAACGGGCATCCGCAGCGCCAGAAGAACAAAAAGCGACAGCAACCCAAGGATGCCGAGGGTGGTCAGGCTGATCACAGCGCATCGCTCCCGACCTTGAGCACCGGCACCTTGTGCGACAGGATCACCCGCCAGATGTCGACCAGAAGGATCAGCGCGTAGACCCCGACAGAGATCGCGAGCATGTAGTAGAAAGGCTCATAGGAGATCAGCAGTTGCTGCGTGGTCTCGCCGAATTTGACGGCGGTTTGGCCCGCGTGCCAAAGCCGCCACGCCATGGTCGCCAGCAGCGCCACACCCAGAAGCTTGACGAACACCATCGACCATTTCGCGAAAGCGGCCGACATGCGCGATTCCAGTACCTCGATCTCGATATGCGCACCCGTGCGCGCGCCCAGAGGAACCGACAGCGCCACGATGACCACGAGCGACAGCAGCAGCAGGTCCTCTGCGCCGACGATCGGCGCATTCAGCGCCTTGCGCATGACGAGCACGTTCCAGACCGAGAAGAAGGTCATGAAGGCTAGCGTGGCGCCGCCAAAGACCAGCGATATCCAGATCAATGGCCGGTCGAGCAGGCCATATGCGCGCGAAGCCTTGGGTGTGTCATCCGACATTGGGTCAGGCCTTTGTCACAGGGATCTTGCGGTGCCGGAAAAAGGTCAGGGATCCCCGGCACCGTGAGTGTCTACCGGTTCAACGCTTTGTAGATTTCGCGCGCGTTGGGGATGCCGCGCTCTGCGTAGTCGGCATAGATCGCCTCCATGCCTTTCGCGGCGGCGGCTTCCATCTTGGCGCGCTCTTCGTCAGAGACCACGATCCATTCGACACTCAGGTTGCCTGCTGCGATCTGCTTGTCCTTCCACTCCAGCGCCAGCTCGTCGGCATGGTGGAAGGACCGTGCAAGTTCCATCGAAAACGGCAGGCCGGAGATCTCGTCAAGGATCGCGCGATGCTTATCGCTCAGCGTCTCATAGCGCTCTTTGTTCATGACAAAGAACACGGGGTTGAACGTCGCCGGTGTGTTGACGATGGCGTAGTCCGCAACTTCGTCCAGGTTCCAAGGCGGCATGATATTGTTGATCGTCGAAATGGCTGCGTCGATCGTCCCCGTGCTTAGCGCAGTATAGTGCTCGGTTGTGTCGAGCTGGACCGGCACCGCACCCATGCCCTGGATCACAGGGGTGGTCATCGCTGCGAAGGGCACGATTTTGGCCCCCTGCATCCCTTCGATCGTCGAGACATCCCTGTTCGAGATGATCATGCCTCCAGCGGGATTTCCGATGGCCAGCACTTTCACGTCGGTCCACTCATCCGCCATGTACTGGTCAAAGACCGCCCACATGCGTTCGGTCGAGTCGAGCGCGTCGACGGCCTTGCCCGGCGGGACCGCAAGCAAGGTTTTGGGAAAGAGCGTCGGCGTCGTCGCGGCAATCCCGAATGTGATATCCGCCACCCCTTCCACCGCGCGCTTGTACTGCTGCACCGGCCCGGCACCGAGCTGCCCGGCGGGATAAAGCTTCATGGTCAGCGTGCCGCCGGAGCGTTCGGTGATTTCCTTTTCGAACCAAGCCAGCGCACCGGTGACCGTTTCGTGGTTCGGTGGCACGAACGTGGCCACCGAAAGTTCCTCGGCTAGCGCGGAGTGCGCGGGCAGCGCCGTGACAAGGGCCAGTGCGGCCGCGCGCAGAGTCTGAACATATGTCATCGCTCGGCGGCTCACTGGTTCAAGGCGTTGTAGATGGCTTCGGCGTTGTCGATGCCCTTGGCGGCATACTCGGCAAATATCGCCTGCAGCGCCTCGGCGGTGAGGGCATCCAACTTTGCCCGCTCTTCCGCGGACATCGAGACAAAGCTTACATCCTTGACCTGTGCAGCGCCGTCTTCATGCGCCTTTATCCCGCGCAGGCTGTCATTGTGGAAGCTTTGCGCACCCATCATCGAGATCTGCTCACCCGCGAGGTCGTCGATGATCGCACGATGTTCATCGCTGAGACCCATGTAGCGTTCCTTGTTCATTGCAACGAAGAACACCGCAAAGCTGACGGGGATGTTGTCGATGTAGTGGCTGGAAACCTCGCCAAAGTTCCACGGCGGCGTCATCTGGCTGGCCGAGATCGAGGTGCCGTCAATCGTCCCGGTGGACAGACCAGTATACATCTCTGTCACCGGCATCTGCAGAGGCACGGCGCCCCAGGCCTCAAAAATCGGAGAGGTCATTGCCGCGAACGGCACAATCTTGGCACCGTTCAGACCGTCAAGCGTCGACAGGTCCTTGGTCGCGGCCCAGGCGTCGCCGGCCACGGTGAAGACACCCAGAAGCTTTACGTCTTCGTATTCGTCGGCCAGATGTTCATCGAAGATGTTGAGGATCGCCTGGGTAGAGTCGAGCGATGTCGTGTGCTTGCCCGGCGGCACCGCAAGAATGGTCTTGGGGAACAGGGCGGGTGTGTAGGTCTGCAGGCCAAAGGTGATGTCGGCCACACCTTCGACCACGCGCTTGTACTGCTGCACCGGTCCTGCGCCAAGCTGGCCGGCCGGGTACACCTTTATCGTCAGCGATCCGTCCGAGCGTTTCTCGACCTCTTCGCCGAACCACTTGAAGAAGAAAGAGTTGATGTGGTGTTGCGGCGGAATGAACGTCGCAACCGACAGTTCTTCCGATTTCAAAGGTGCAGCCCCGCTGGCCAGGGCGGCCCCCAGGACGATGGACGCCAATACGTTCGTAAGCTTCATGGGTTCCTCCCGTTGAACCTGCCCGCATCGGCACGGGCCTTGATCTGTCAAGCGTCCCCGGCCGATACCGGGCGCGCGTTTGCCGCGCTTCTGTTTAGGGGCGACCTTTTGGATGGACCGGGCTTTTCCTTCGCCTCGCCGCGCTGGTCCCAAACGGCAACTTGGGATCCCAAGCGCCCGGGAATCCGCCGCATACACGATTCCTTTTCACTAGGCTGGCACCACTAGGGATCCCAATGCAAGCATTTTTTGACCATCAGCAGCGTAATGATCCCCATTCGACTTGACTTTGGGATCCCAAGTTATCTGTATGGCGTCATGGACTCGATTGACACAGAGCTGGCGGACCGCATTCGCAGCGACATCTTCAGCGGCGCCTATGCCGAAGGCGTAAGGCTGTCCGAAGCCCAGTTGTGCGACACGCACAGCGTGTCGCGGACACCCGTGCGACTTGCATTGCGGCTGTTGGAACGTGAGGGCGTGATTCAGCGCGCCGAGGGGCGCGGTTATCTCGTCAATAGCCCGACCGTGGCCGACATCCGGCAGGCCGTTGCGGTTCGTGGGCATCTGGAAAGCCTTGCCGCGCGCCTGATGGCACAGTCACCGACCAGATCGGCCCATCTGCCGGACATGGCGCGCGCGATCGACGCATATGAACAACTTCTCGGACTGGGACGAATCGACGAACCCATGATCCGCCAGATGCAGGCCGCCAACCGGCTGTTCCACTCGTCGATCCTGAACGCCTGCGGCAATGACTATGTCGGCTATACCTGTGACAGGATCAGCCACCTGCCCATGCTCTCGGTCGGGACGATGGCATTTGACCGATCCGTCTTCCAGTCCTCGGAAAAGATGGAGCGCGGCCTGTTCCGCCTGCGGATCGGCCACGCCCAGCACCAGGTCATCTATGAGGCAATCGAAAGCGGTGACCCGGTTCGTGCCGAGGGTATGATGCGCGAACACTCTCACACGATGATCGAATACATCCAGACGTTCGAGAAGCGCGACAGCAACCTGACTGTGTCCGATCTCGTCTCCTATTCCGCCGCGGACGGCCCGCCGGCCAAGACCTGAGGTAGCCCATGCCCGCACATCCAGACCTGATCGGACAGAACGCACAGTTCCCCAAGGGGATTCAACGACTGGCACCCACGGTGTTCTCGGCGGTGGGATACGCGGCCTCGAACGTGCATTTCCTGGTCGGCGAAACGGGCGTTGTCCTGATCGACACGACCGAAACGACACAGGCTGCCGAGAACATCCTGACCGATTTCCGCAAGCTGTCGGACTTGCCGATCACGACCATCGTCTACACGCACTCGCACCGCGACCACATCTCTGGCGCCACGGTCTTTGCCGAAGGCCGTGCCCTCGAGGTGATCGCCGCGGACAACTTCGTTTCCGACCTTGTCGCGGTGGACGAATCCCGCCCCGCCCCCAATGCGGCGCTGATGGCCCGAACAAAGCGCCAGTTCGGCATCAGCCTGACGGATGACGAGCGTGTCAGCATTGGGATCGGTCCGGGGGATCGTCCGATGAAGGGCATGGGCGCCGGGTACATGGAACCCACGCGGCGGATCTCGGAAACCACGCGCATGACCCGCGAGGGTTTCGAACTGGAGTTTGCGAAGGCGCCGGGCGAGACGCCGGATCACCTGATCGTCTGGTGGGCCGAGGGCCGTATCCTTTTCAGTGGCGACAACTTCTACCACGCCTTTCCCAACCTCTACGCTATCCGCGGGACGCCCTATCGCGATTTCGACGCCTGGGCCGACACGATGGATCAGCTGCTGGCCTATCGGCCAGAGATCCTTGCGCCGGGACATACGCAGCCCGTCGTGGGACAAGAGGCCATCCAGACCGCATTGACGGACTATCGGGACGCCATCCGCCATGTCATCGCCGAAACCGTGCGGGGCATGAATGCCGGTCTCGATCCGCTCACCATCGCCGCCGGACTGAAGCTGCCGGCCGGGCTGGCCGACAAACCTTACCTGAAGGAATTCTACGGCGACATCGGGCACGCGGCGCGGGCCTACTTCGCGGGAACGCTGGGATGGTTCGACGGCAATCCGACCAGTCTGGCGCAACTGCCGCCCGCCGCCGAGGCGGAGCGGATGATCGCGCTTGTGGGCGGTGGCGCCGCCGTTGTCGGGGCTGCATCCGAGGCCTTGGCATCGGGCGATGCGCAATGGGCCATGGAACTGGCCGACAGGGTGATCGCGGCCGGATCCGAGGCCGAACGGGCTGCGGCGCGCGCGACAAAGGTTTCGGCGCTACGGATCCTCGCGGATCGCACCTACAACGCCCCGACGCGGAACTATTACCTGCTGGCGGCGCGCGAACTCGAACAATCCGGCTGACCCGGGCAACGCCCATCATTCGACGTCACGCAATACCCGCCGGGAAGGAGAACGCCATGGCAGCACTTGGCGAAGACATCATCGGGCAAAGCGACCTGCCCCCGTTCTTTTCCGTTGCGAACGCGGAAGAGGTTTCGATCACGGCGCCAGAAAATCGCAAGGGGGACGCGCTGCGAACCTGGGTGCGGTCGCTGAGCGGATTCCAGAAAGAGGCGCTGGTTCGGTCGGCGTTGACCGGGCGCACGTGGCGGCTCGTGTCGGACGAGGGCCCCTATCTGAACGGGCATGATTCCGCGCCATGCCCGTTGGCCTTCCTGTCCTGCGGAATGGCCGCCAGCTTCATGAACGAGATCACGGCGCTGGCAGAGTTGCGCGGCATCGAGATCCGCCGGCTCAGGCTGATCCAGGACAACTATTACACGATGAAGGGGTCGATGCCCAAGCGCACCATGGTCGGCGGCGCCGAGAACATCGAGCTTCAGGTCGAGATCGATTGCGATCTTGCGGACTCTGCGCTCAGCGAGTTCCTGATCGATGCGACCTATGCATCGCCGCTGAACGGATTGATGCGCGGGCATCTGACAAGCCTGTTCAAGCTGGGAAAGAACGGCGCCGAACTGCCGACAAACGAGGTGGCCGAACTGGATGGGCCGCTGTTTCCCGACCCCGGCAATCATTTCTCCCTGTCCCGGCCCGAGGCCGGCGATCTGAAACTGATGCAGCCTGTGGGCCCCACACCGAAGAAGGCGGTTGCTGGCGGCACGGCAACCGCGGCGGGCAGCCTGGCCGACGAGCAGGACAGGCGTCTTAACATCGGTGCGGTGGCCACCCTGCGCGAAGACGGCATCAAGGACATTCAGCAGATGCAGTATTCGCCCTATGGCACGTCATTCCGATTCCTCAGTTCCGAGGACGGGCGCGCGCCCGACGCGAACACGCTGATAAGCGCCGGTATCGGGTTTTGCTTCATGACCCAGTTTGGCCGCTTCGTGTCGATGCTGAAGCTGGATCTGCCGGACTATCGCATCGTGCAGGACACTCATTTCAGTCTTGGCGGCGCATCGGGGCGTACCGGAAAACCCGGAGAGGCCGACCCGATCGAAACCCATGTCTATCTGGAATCCTCCGAGTCGGACGAGACCGCACAGGAAATGCTGGATATCTCGGAAAAGACCTGCTTTCTGCATGCCTTCTGCCGCACGGACCTGAAGACAAGGTTGAAGATCCGGCGGATCTGACACCGGGTCGGGCAGGCGACACGTCGGGCCGCGCGCCGCCTCCGGTGGCGCAGGGCACGGCGCCGGCGCGGGTTCCGTCAGGCACGCGGCGCCAGAACGAAATCGAACTCTACCTTGTAGAATGGCCCGTCAAAGCCAAGCTCGCGTGCGCGTTCGGAATCCTCGACGCGGACAAATTCTGCGATCAGGCTTTCCTTCACGCCGAACACGGCGTCCGAGTCGATATAGGGATCGTCGGGGTCGAAGATGTGTGTCGTCAGCGTGTCGAAGCCCTCGGCGCTGACGATGTAGTGCAAATGCGCCGGACGGTTCGGGTGCCGTCCAAGACGACGCAGAAGTTCACCCACGGGGCCGTCATCGGGGATCGAGTAATGCTTGGGTCGCACGCCGCGAAACCAGTAGGTTCCATCCGCGCCGGTCACGAAGACGCCGCGCAGGTTGAAATCCGGCTGAATTCCCTTTTGCTGGACGTCGTAGAAGCCTTCGTCGTTGGCCTGCCACACGTCGATCCGGGCACCCGCAACCGGGTTTCCGTGCACGTCGAGGATCCGCCCGCGCACAACCATGTCATGGCCTTTCCGGTCCAGGCAGATGTTGGCGCCCATCGGATACTCTGGCGCACCGCCGATGTGAAAGGGCCCCAGCACGGTGTTTTCCGAAGCGCCGGACGGGCGCCTTGAGTTGACGGCATCGACCAGCATCGAGACACCAAGGACATCGGACAGAAGGATGAACTCCTGCCGCCAGTCGTCGCAGGTGTGGCCCGTCCTCGTCAGGAACGTGATGGCCTCGAACCACTCTTCCTGCGTCGGTTCGATTTCCTTTACCGCCTCGTGCAGCTTGCGGATGATGACCTCCATCACGTCCCGCAACCGCTCATCCGCGGCGTTCCGGTTGCGGCCAGCCACGACAGCCGCAGAGTTCTCTTCCGTGAAGTAGCCGGTTTCGTGCGCTTCGATCATCCGATGGTGTCCTTTGCTTGCAGATCGGCATCCGCTGTTGGTGCTGGTGCTGGCGGGGCCGGGCATTTGCGGTCGCTGGCCGTGCCCGGCCTTTCGCATCCCATGTGGGCCCGTGATTCTATTTTGAATTCATATTGACCAAATATGTGCCCATGAGTAGCATAATGGCCAAGTAATGGATTCATTTCGGGATCATGATGGCCGCAGCAGAAGAAAAAACGCTGGCTCAGTTGCGGCAGTTGATCATCGACGGGCTGCTTCCCGCCGGAGAGCGGCTTTCAGAGGTCAGCGTTGCCGATATGCTGGGCGTTTCCCGCACCCCCGCAAAGTTCGCGCTGACCCGGCTGGAGGCGACGGGCCTGATCCGAAAGCTACCGGGCCGCGGCTACGAGGTACGCAAGGTTTGCCTCAAGGAACTTGAAAAGGTGATCGCCGTTCGGGGCGTTCTTGAAGGCGCGGCGGCTGCTGCCATGGCCCGGTCCGGCATGACCCCTGACGCGTCAGAGGCACTGGAGCGATCGACAACGATGTCGGACGCCGTGGTGCGCAAGCCGACGATCACGATGGACGACATCGGCCTTTATCAGCAGGCCAACACGCTGTTTCACGAAACGATCATGCAGGCCTGCGGCAATGACTATGTCGCGCTTTGCTTCGAGCCGATCCGCCACCTGCCGCTTGCCGCCCTTGGAACGCATGTTCCCAATCCCGATCTTCTGGACCGCGAGCGCCTGCGCATGTCGGTCGGCCATGCCCAGCACGTCATCGTCGCCAATGCCATTCGCGACGGCGATGCGATGCGCGCTGGATCGGTGATGCAGGAACATTCCAATGCGACGCTCGACTATGCCCGGCTGTTCGTCGGGACCCGCGACCGGGAACACTTGCCGGTTCTCCTGCGGACCATGTGATGCGCGCGCCAACGCACCCGACCCACCAGAAAGGAAGACCGATGGACGAACTGCTGCTCGACAAGCTTGCCCTGCGCGAACTGATCGACAACTGGGCGATCTGGCGCGATGCAGGATTCTGGGAGAAGTTCCGAACGGTCTGGCACGACGACGGACGCATGATGGCGACCTGGACCCAGGGCACCGCCGACGAATTCATCGAGATGAACAAGCAGGGTTGGGCCCGCGGGGTGTCCATCCTGCACTTTCTGGGCGGATTCGCCTGCGACATCGCCGGGGATCGCGCGGTGACGCAAACCAAGATGACGATTTCGCAGCGGGGCGAGGTGCACGGCGTGCTTGTGGATGTCGTGTGTACCGGCCGTTTCTATGACTTCCTTGAAAAACGGGACGGGACATGGGGCATGTGCCTGCGCCAGCCGATTTATGAAAAGGACAGGATGGACCCGGTGTCGCCCGGTGCGACGGTAGCGCTGGATGACGACGTGCTGTCACAATATCCGGCGGGTTACCGACACCTTGCCTACCTGCAATCGGCCGTTGGTTATCCGGTGAAAAAGGACATGCCGGGCCTGAAGGGCCCAGAAGTCGAAGCGCTTTATGCCACAGGAAAGACCTGGCTGGCCGGCAGGCCGATTGCCTGGTCTGGCAACACCTGGGGCTAGGAGGCTGGTCCGTTCACGGCTCCGCGGGCCGCGCATCTGGGTTCCGGATCCTAGGGCGTGAACGAAACGGGCCGCCCAGGCAGGCGGCCCGCATGTTCGGCCCGTGTCAGCCGTGATAGGCCCGGCTGACGGCAAAGCTGTCTTCGAACCAATGCCAGAGAACAACCTGACCATCCCGCACCTTGGCACGCAGGGCGAACGTGAACTCACCCGTTTCCTTGCCGGTACGAGTCGCAACGGCATTCATCTTGCCGAACACCGCAACGGTATCGCCTGACGCGAAAGCGTCGGTGTTTTCCCAAAGCGTGGTCTGCAGGTTCGTTGAAAAGATGCCGAGAAAGCCAAAGATCGGCTCTTTGCCCGCGGTCTCTCCGATCCAGGGCAGCGTCACGTCGCCTTCGTTGTGCCAGACCATGTCGTCGGCCATCAACGCCGACATCGACTCCATGTCGCCGCCACCCATCGCCCCCATGAAGGCCATGACGGTTTCGAGGCTTGCCTTGCTTGCATCATCCATTGGTTGTGCTCCTGCGATAGTCCCAAGGCTCATCGCAAGCGATGTTCCAAGAGTGGTTTTCAGAAAGGTTCTGCGTTTCATGTGAAAGGTCCTGTTCTTAGCCCCGAACCGGCGGATCCGGGGCCCGTTCGGATCAAAACTTGCCGGCTTCGTTGTGGGGCGCATCCGGGCCAGGCATCGGGGCGATGATGTCCCAATGCTCGACAATCAGGCCGTCCGAGAGCCGGAAGAGATCGTAGAAGGCCTGCGGCTGACCGGCAAAGCTGCCCTCTGACAGGGTCAGGACGAAATTTCCTTCGCCAATCACCTTGTGCACCTTGGCGTATTCCATCGAGAGGCCCTGTTTGGCCATCTCGGCCATGAAGGCGCCGAACCCCTCAAGCCCGTCCGCAACCATCGGGTTGTGCTGGATGTAGGTGACGGGGCTGATGTAGTCGGTGATGTTGATCTCGGCGTGTTCGATCATGCCTTTCGTGAGGAACTCCAGGATCCTGGCCTTGTTCGCTTCGGTCTTGTCCAGGTCCGTGATCTCGGTCTCGCCGTCCGTCTGGCTGCGGCCCGAAGGGTTCAGGGGCTGTTCTTCGATCAGGTTGTCCCAGTGCTCGACGATCATGCCGTCCTCTATCCGGAACACGTCGAACGCGATCATCGCCTTCGGCCCGAAACCTTCATAGCGGCCATGGACGGCCACCAGATCGCCATCGGCGATGACACGCACGAAATCGGCATTGAAGGTGCCGCTTGCCGCCAGCTGGGCGATCAGGTCCTTTAGCCCCTGCGCCCCGTTGGGCACGTCGGGATTGTGCTGGATATAGCCGGGCGCAAAGTACCGATCGACAGCGTCGGCATTTCCCGCACCCAGGGTCGAGGTCAGCGCCTCGATGGTAAACGCCTTGTTGCTGGCAGTATCCGCGATTGCGGAAAGGGGAAGGCTGGCAGCGACAATGGCGCCGGCAACCAATGACTTGATGGTCATGAGAGTCTCCTAGGTTGAGGGGTTTGGGGTTGAAGTTCTCGGGTGGTCGGGTTCCGGGACCTGCGCCCGCGCAAGGAGCCGCGTCAGGCGGACCAGCGCAGGCTGGGATCTTCGCGAAAGGCAAAACGTTCGAGATGGCTGCCGACGACCTGCTTGACCTTGTCGAGGTCCTCTTGCGTCGGGGCAGAAGCGGTCAGGGTCAGGTCGGCATCGGTTGCTGCGAGGTCACAGCGGCCAAAGGGAAATCCGATCCATCCAGCACCAGCGTCCAGACCCGTCGGGACTTTGTGGCCAAAGTGCTTGCACAACGTTCCAAGGTACCGATTGGCGTTCTGTGTCGGGAAGACCGATCTTGCGTTCATGGGGTCGCTCCTTGTTGCTGGAGCAATACCTATTGACGTCTGTTTGATTTGATTATCGGATGATTGCTGAAGAGATACTTCCGCATTGCAGAACAATGATCGATCACCTCAGACACATGGCCATTTTCGCCCGCGTCGTTGACGAGGGATCGTTTCGCGCGGCGGCAAAGGACATCGGGCTTGCACCATCGCGCGTCAGCCAGACGATTTCGGATCTGGAGGCATTCCTGGGGGTCACCCTTCTTTACCGGACCACCCGGCGTCTGGCGCTGACCAACGAGGGCCGGATCCTGTACACCCGCGTTGCGGACATGGTGCGCAGCGCCGAATCCGGGCTGAACGAGCTGAACGCGCTGTCACTGGACCCTGTCGGCGCGCTTCGCATTTCGGTTCCGGCGTTCCTGTCCTCGTCGGGTCTGTCCACGGCGATTGCAGAATTCGTGCGCCAGCATCCGAATGTCGCCTTGTCCGTTTCCTATACGGATCATCCGACCCGTCTTCTGGAAGACGGGTTCGACCTCAACATTCGCGCGGGCTGGCTGGACGACAGCTCGATGATGTCGCGCAAACTGGGCGAAGGCGCGCGGGTCGTCGTCGCCGGCACAGAGTACGCCAGGCACCGTGCGCAACCCAAGGTCCCGACCGACCTGGAAGACTGGGATTGGATTCGCTATCGCCACCGCGCCGACACGACCGAGTTCATCTCGGCGGGCGGCAAGGTACAGAAGGTCACCGGAAAGGCGCAGCTGGAAGTCGATAGCGTGGATGCGCTTTATCACTTCGCCACATGCAACCTCGGAGCGACCATCCTTCCGATGCACCTTGCCGAACGGGGCGAGTCGGCGGGCAGGCTTGTGCGGCTTTTGCCGGATTGGGCGCTGCGACCCCTTGGGATCTATGCCGTCTGGCCCGACACATCGCGCCGGGAAAACCTGACCCTGATCCTCGTGCGCTTCCTTGCGGAGAATGTCGATTGCTAGGCGGACGGCCCCAGCGCGGCAAAGCGCGCGGCAAGATCTGCCGCTGCGTCCGTCAGCCCGAACGGCGGATTTGCGATCCACATGCCGCTGCCGATCAGTCCGTGGCCCGGCCGCACGGGCGGAAAGCGCACCTCGCTTGACAACGCCTCGGGGTCAAGAGAGCGCAGACGGTCCGCCAACGGCCGGTCCGCCCCGCTTCGGAGGATAGGATACCAGACCGCCAGCACACCGACCGGCCATTTCCGCCGCAGCTTCTGCACCAGGTCGGGAATGGTGCTGAACTCTGTCTTGACCTCGTAGGACGGGTCGATCAGCACCATGCCCCGCCGCGGTTCCGGCGGCGCAATGGACAGGACCAGCGACGGGCCGTCCGCGGCGCGTATGTCGGCGCCGGGAAGGGCCTTGCGCAGCGCCGCGACCTCCTGTGGATGACGTTCGGCCAGAACGATCCTGTCCATCGGCCGGAGAAGCGTCGATGCAATGGCCGGCGACCCCGGATAAGCCTTTGGCCCCGCGTGCCGCCTGGCCGCATCCAACGCCCGGGAAAAGGGATGAGCGGCCGCAAACCAGGGTGCCATGACCGCTATGCCTGCCGCGGCCTCGCCGGTCTTGCGGGCCTCGGGCGCATCAAGGTCATACAAGGCGCGCCCGGCATGGGTTTCCAGGTAGGTCAGGGGCTTGTCCTTGCGTGCCATGTACTCCAGCGCCACGGCCAGCAGCGCATGTTTGTGGACATCCGCCGCGTTCCCGGCGTGATAGGCATGTTGATAAGACAGCATTCCCGCCCGATATCACCGAACCTGCCCCGGGCAAAGCATGGTGCGGCGGCGCCCCGCCAAGTCGGCACAACCGGCTCCGGCTGCCTCGACGCAGAGCCGAATTGCGTCTTCTCCGCCACCGTGCCACTTCATGGGAAGGCCAGCGCGGGGCCGCGTCGGCGCCCAGGTGCCGAATCGGCCCGGCAAGATGGCCACACGGCATAGACACGGGAGGACCAGACATGATCGTCGAACAGCGGACCTACGATTTCTACCCGGGGAAGATACCGGTCTTCTTCAAGGTCTACGAGGATACCGGCGCCCGAGAACTGCAAACCAGAACCCTTGGTCACATGGTGGGTTACTTCGTGTCCGAACTGGGTGCGCTGAACCAGACGGTGCACATGTGGGCCTATTCTTCGCTTGACGATCGCGCGGCGCGGCGGGCGGCACTCATGCAAGAGCCTGTATGGCAGGAGTTCCTGACGCAGGCCGCGCCCCTGATCCTGCGGCAGGAAAGCAAGATCCTTCTGCCTGCGCCATTCTCGCCGACGCCTTCGGGCCACGCCGACCCGCGATAGTCGGCCCCGGCTATTTCGACACCGGCCCGCGCGTGTTAGGGTCGTGCATCTGCACGTCTGCCGGAATCACACAAGGGACCGGAGCATGCGCCGCGCATTCCTCATTCTGACGCATGGCATTGCCCTTGCCGTGGGCTTTGCCCTTGGGATCTACGCGCTACCGATCTTGACGGCCCCCAAGTCACCCGAGGCGGCCGAGCTTCAGGCCATGGCGCAGGATGCTGCCTTTACCGGCTCCTTTACCCGCGAACTGCGCGGCAGCGATTTCCTGCATTGGGGCGAGGGCACGATCAGCCTGACCGCGACACAAATCGTTCACCAGGGACGGCTTGCGCCCGGACCCGACTACAAGCTGTACCTCGTGCCAGAGTTCGTCGAGCACGAGGAAGAGTTTCTTCCGCTCAAGGCAGCTTCGGTCCAGATCGGCGATGTCAAAAGTTTCGATGGTTTCATCCTGGACATACCCCAGGACCTGGATCCGGCGGCCTACACCACCGTGTTGATCTGGTGCGAGGCGTTCGGAGAGTTCATCACTGCGGCGCGCTACCGCTAGCCGGCATCGCTGGTCTCTATCCGCTCGGCCCGGCGGGCAAGCTTTTCGGCAAGGTTCATCCCCACGCCCGGCCGTGACCAGGGGCAGACGGCGATGCAGATCGCGCAGCCCGAAGTTTCCGCGAAGTAGGGAATGCAGGCGTCGAAATCCACGTACCAGCGGGTTTCGCCGCGCACGGTCTGCTTGTCGGGCGTGATGGCGAAGGGCGGGCAGGCGTCTTCGCACACCCGGCAGTTATGGCAGAACTCGTCCACGCCGAAGCTTCGCTTCGCGGTCACGGCAAAGGGCGCGTCGGTCAGCACCGCGCCAAGGCGAAATGCGGACCCGAATTCAGGATTGATAAGCGACCCGTGCTTGCCCAGTTCCCCGAAGCCGCATTCCAGCGCGGGGGGAATCATCAGGATCTTGCCGGTCATCGGGCCGGTGACCGGCTCTGCGTCCCATCCCTGCTGGCGCAACCAGCCGGCGACACGCTTTGCCGCGGCAGCGGCCCGGCAGTATTGCCGCGTCACCTCTATCCCCCCGCGCAATTCGGGCACATGGGACAGCTCTGCATGATCGTGCTGCACGCCCAGCATGATGACGGTGCGGAAATCCGTTTCGTGATGTTCGAACACCCATTCGGGCCGCAGCCGGGCAACCCCCGTCATCTCGCAATCGCCGGCCTCGACGAATTGCGACAGGGCAGCAGTCCACGCCTCTGGCGCTTGCTGTGTCTGGGCGGGGGCGACATCGGGCAAGGGCGCGTCAATGATCGCGCGCCGCTCTGTCCGCAAGGTCATCAGATCAGGGTCCTTGGGCTCGTGCCCATAGAACCACTTTTGCATCTCGCCAAAAACGGGTCCATCCGGATCGGGCGCCCACCAGACCATGCGCGGGCGGCGTACCTCACGCTCGCCAAGGCCATTTACGGCGTTGCCGCTGTAGCCTTCGGGCCAAAGCGCCATAAACGCCGGATCGGGGGTAAAGGGGCGATGAGGATTCGGCTTTGCCATGACAGGACCTCCTGACATCATTCAAGCAGATGCCGTTCCTTCCGCAAGGCTTCGCAAAAACACGAAACCCCGGGCGATGCCCGGGGTTTCTTGTATTGGTGAGCCCGGAAGGATTCGAACCTTCGACCAATTGATTAAAAGTCAACTGCTCTACCACTGAGCTACGGGCCCGCAGCGAAACGTCCCGGCAGGCCGGGGCATTCAGGCGCCCTAGGTAGAAAAAGCGCCTTGGGCGGTCAAGCGATAAATCCTTGCCCACTGGATTTGCCGCCGCGTCGCGCGTATACGCGCGCGGATGCAGCGGCACGGCAGATCAGACGGCACCGGCTTCATGAAGATGCACGGGCTTGGCAACGACTTCGTGGTCATCGACCAGCGGGGCGGCGGCGACGCGCCCGCGCCCGCGCTGGTGCGCGCGCTGGCCGACCGGCACCGTGGTGTGGGCTTTGACCAGCTGGCGCTGATCCGCGCGTCGGATACCGCTGACGCCCATCTTGTCTTCTACAACGCCGACGGATCGCTTTCGGCGGCTTGCGGCAACGCCACGCGCTGCATCGCGCGGCACATCATGGACGAAACCGGCGCGGACCGCCTGACGCTGACGACCGATCGCGGCGCGCTTCTGGCAGAGGACGCGGGCGGCGGGCTGACCCGCGTGAACCTGGGCCTGCCGCTTCTGGACTGGCAGGACATCCCCCTTGCGCGCGATATGGACACGCTGACGCTGCCGATCGAAGGCGCGCCGACCGCCACCGGCATGGGCAACCCGCATTGCACCTTCTTCGTCGAGGATGCCGAAGCGGTCGACTTGCCCCGCTTCGGGGCAGAGCACGAACATCACCCGCTGTTCCCGGAGCGAACGAATGTCGAGGTCGTGCAGGTTCTGTCGCGCGGCGAGATCCGCCTGCGGATCTGGGAACGCGGCACCGGGGTGACGCTGGCCTCCGGCTCCTGCTCTTGCGCCGCCGCCGTGGCCGCCGCGCGCCGTGGCCTGACGGGTCGGGCCGTCACGGTCCGGGTGGACGGCGGCACCCTGCACATCGACTGGCGCGAGGATGGGGTCTGGATGACGGGCCCCACCGCGCATGTCTTCACCGGCACGCTGACGCGCAGCTTCCTGGAGTCGCTCTGATGGATCGCCGGGCGCCTGTCTTTTCAACGCACGGCTGTCGCCTGAACGCCTACGAGACCGAGGCGATGAAGGAACTGGCCGCCGCCGCCGGGGTCGCGGACGCGGTGGTGGTGAACACCTGTGCCGTCACCGCAGAGGCCGTGCGCAAAGCGCGGCAGGACATCCGCCGCCTGCGCCGCGCCAATCCACGCGCCACCGTGATCGTCACGGGCTGTGCCGCCCAGACGGAACCGGCGACGTTCTCTGCCATGCCCGAGGTCGACATTGTCCTTGGCAACACCGAAAAGATGCAGGCAGAGCGCTGGGCGCGGCTGGCCCCCGATTTCACCGGCAATACCGAACCCGTTCAGGTCGACGACATCATGTCGGTGCGCGAAACCGCGGGCCACCTCATCGACGGATTCGGCACGAGGTCGCGCGCGCATGTGCAGATCCAGAACGGATGCGACCACCGATGCACCTTCTGCATCATCCCCTTTGGACGCGGCAATTCCCGCAGCGTGCCCGCCGGCGTCGTGGTCGACCAGATCCGCCGCCTGCGCGACCGTGGCTACAACGAGGTGGTGCTGACCGGCGTGGACCTGACAAGCTGGGGCGCCGATCTGCCGGGCGAACCCCGGCTGGGTGATCTTGTTCTGCGGATCCTGAAGCTCGTGCCCGACCTGCCGCGCCTGCGCCTGTCTTCGATCGATTCGATCGAGGCCGATCCCGCCCTGATGGATGCCATTGCCGGAGAACCCCGGCTGATGCCGCACCTGCACCTCAGCCTCCAGCACGGCGACGACCTGATCCTGAAGCGGATGAAGCGGCGGCATCTGCGCGACGACGCCATCCGGTTCTGCGAGGACGCACGGCGGCTGCGCCCGGACATCGTGTTCGGCGCCGACATCATCGCGGGCTTTCCGACAGAGACCGACGCCGCCTTCGAGAATTCGCTGCGGCTGGTTGGGGACTGCGGCCTGACATGGCTGCATGTCTTCCCCTATTCGCCGCGCAATGGCACCCCGGCGGCGCGGATGCCGCAGGTGGACGGTCGCACGATCCGAGAGCGCGCCGCGCGATTGCGTGACGCCGGCAGCCGTGCCGTGATCCGCCATCTCGACGCGCAGCGGGACCGCAGGATCACGATCCTGATGGAAAGCGACACGGTCGGGCGCGCCGCCGATTTCACCGAGGTCACGCTCGATCGCCCCTGCCCGGAAGGAACGCTTGTCCCCGTGATCGTCACCGACCATGACGGGGCGCGGCTGAGCGCACGCGCCGATGCATCCTAACCCGGCGTTCCGCGGCGAAACCTCTGCCCGCAACCTTGCCTTCGCCCACCAGCGCGGGTTCGGCGTGTTGGCGGTCAATGACGACCGGGGCCCGCTGATCTCGCATGTTCCGTTCCTTCTGAACGAGGCCGGGACGCAAGCGCACCTGCACCTAGTCCGCTCGAACCCGATCGCGCGGCGCTTGGACGACCCCGGCCCGGCGGTCATCGCGGTCTCGGGGCCCGATGGCTACATCTCGCCCGACTGGTACGGACTGCCTGACCAGGTGCCCACCTGGAACTATGTCGCGGTTCACCTGCGCGGGACACTGCGCAGGCTTCCCGACGATGCGCTGCGCCCGATCCTCGATGCCGTGTCCGACCACTTCGAGGCTGGTCTGACCCCGAAACCGCCGTGGCGCACCGCCAAGATGGACCCAAAGGCGATGGACCGCATGATGCGCGCCATCGTGCCGGCATGTCTTGAGATCGACACCATCGACGGCACCTGGAAGCTTGGCCAGAACAAGCCCGAGGACGCGCGGCTTGGTGCCGCCAAAGGTGTCGAGCACGGCACGGCCGGGCAGGACACGCAGGCGCTTGCCCATTTGATGCGCGCCCCGTCCACGGCCAAGTGACCGATGGACAGTGGCACGCGGCGCGCCTACATTTCCCGCGAACACAGGAGGATAGTCATGGCCCTTCCCCTTGCCCCGATCGCCGGGGTGGCACTTCGCTACGGCGCCGTTGCGCTGGCGACCTATGCCATCGCGGCCTATTCCGCCCCCGGGCGCCGTGACCAGCGGGCCGAGGACGCGCTCGACGACCTCGACGAGGGCGTGACGCTGCGTCGTGAAACCGGGCAGGTGAACGGCACAGGCCGTTTCCGGCGCATCATCCGCCTGGGAACCGGCGGGCCCGGCCTAGAAATCGACGCCACGGCCCTTGGCCGTATCAGGATGCGCCGCACATGATGCAGCTATACCAGAACCCCGCCTCTCCCTACGTCCGCAAGGTGCTTGTCGTGCTGCACGAAACCGGGCAGCTGGACGACGTGGGCATGATCGCCTCTGGCGGCAGCGTCGTGGACACCTCGAAGATGCCACTGGCAGAGAATCCGCTCGGCAAGATTCCGACGCTGGTTCGCGACGATGGGCCGGCGCTTTATGACAGTCGTGTGATCTGTCGCTATTTCGACGCGCGGGCGGACGCCGGGCTTTATCCTGAAAGCCGCCTCTGGGAGGTTCTGACACTTGAATCCACCGCCGACGGCATCCTCGATGCGGCCATCCTGATGGTGTACGAGGCACGGATTCGCCCTGCGGAACTGCACTATGCACCGTGGATCGAAGGACAGTGGTCCAAGGTCACCCGCGCACTCGATGCGCTAGACAGCCGCTGGATGGGTCATCTGGCGGGGCCGCTGGACATCGGTCAAATTGCCGTGGGTTGCGCGCTTGGCTACATCGACTTTCGACACGGGGCGCGCGACTGGCGCGGTGAACGTCCGGCATTGGCCGACTGGTTTGCCGAATTCTCGACGCGGCCCAGCATGGAGGCGACGGTTCCCGTCGGCTGAAACTGGGCGGAACAGCCTTTCTGACAGCGTGGACAATCCTGGGCCTCAACATCCTGTCGCCCGGACCCAATGTACTGAACACAATCACGACCGCGATGGGATCCGGTCGGGGGCCTGCACTGGCGGCCGCCGTGGCCGTCGGGGTGGGATCGGGGCTTTGGTGCCTTGGCATGTCGCTGGGCATGGCGGTGCTTTTTCAGATCGTTCCCGGCGTGCAGGAAGCGCTGACAATCATGGCCGCCGGACTCCTGATCTATTTTGCAACGCGATACCTGCGCGCCGCCTTCCATGTGGAAACGCGGGAAAAGGCCCTGCGGGCCCGGGCCGGGCTCGGTCTTCAGGCATCTTTCTGGAGATCGTTCTCTATCGTTGCGACGAACCCCAAGGCGCTTACCACGTGGCTGGCGATCCTTGGTATCCTGCCGCTGGGCGGCGCGGCGCCGGGCGACATCGCTGTGCTGTGCGCGGGGGCCGTCGCGATTTCGGCCCTGATACATGCCTGCTATGGCCTGTTGTTCTCGACCGGGACCGCCGCGGCGCTCTACCTGCGCGCGGCGCCAATCGTGAACGCTGCGGTTGGCATCTTTTTCGCCAGCTTCGCGATCCGGCTTGTCGCGCCGCTTCTTTCCCGGGTCTGAACCGCGCCAAGCGCCTGCCAAAGCGCGACAATGCGCGCGCCCGTCCGGGGAAAACGGCGCTGGACGCCGCAGGAAGGCCCCGCTAGATAGCCGTGTGTTTTGAGTGCCGCGCCGCGGCGCTGCTTCAGGATGTGGCCGTCGCCCGGCCGGAAGAATGGAGAAGACCCCGTGTCCCACGCAGAAGACCACGACAGCACGCGCCGAGACTTTTTGTACTACGCCACGGCCGGCGCGGGTGCCGTGACAGCCGGCGCCGCGATCTGGCCGCTTGTGAACCAGATGAACCCGACCGCCGACGTACAGGCGCTCAGCTCGATCCGTGTGGACATCTCGGGTGTCCAGACCGGAACGCAGCTTACGGTGAAATGGCTTGGCAAACCCGTGTTCGTACGCCGCCGCACCGAAGAAGAGATTGCCGATGCGAGAAGCGTGGAACTTTCGGCCCTGCCCGACCAGGACGCACGCAACGCGAACATCGGCACGGCCGAGGCCGCGGACGAAAACCGCACAATGGACGAAGCCGGCGAATGGCTGGTGATGATGGGTGTGTGCACCCACCTCGGCTGTGTGCCGCTTGGCAACGGTGCTGGTGACTTCGGTGGCTGGTTCTGCCCATGCCACGGATCGCACTATGACACTTCGGGCCGAATCCGCCGCGGCCCTGCGCCCGAGAACCTGCCGGTTCCGGTCGCGCGCTTCGACGACGAAACGACCATCGTTCTCGGCTAAGGGAGAGACGAATGTCCGGTATTCCTCACGACCATTACGAGCCGCAGTCGCGCGGCCAGAAGTGGCTTCATTCACGCCTGCCGATCGTTGGTCTGCTCTATGACACGATCATGATCCCCACGCCCAAGAACCTGAACTGGATGTGGATCTGGGGCATCGTACTGACCTTCTGCCTTGTGCTGCAGATCGTCACCGGGATCGTTCTGGTGATGCATTACACCCCGCATGTGGACATGGCCTTCGCGTCGGTCGAGCACATCATGCGCAACGTGAACGGCGGCCACATGCTGCGGTACCTGCACCAGAACGGCGCGTCGCTGTTCTTTGTCGCGGTCTACATGCACATCTTCCGTGGTCTCTACTACGGGTCCTACAAGGCCCCGCGAGAGATCACGTGGATCATCGGGATGTTGATCTACCTTCTGATGATGGGCACCGCCTTCATGGGCTACGTTCTTCCCTGGGGTCAGATGTCGTTCTGGGGCGCAACGGTGATTACCGGCCTCTTCGGCGCGATCCCCTTCGTCGGCGACAGCATCCTGACCTGGCTGCAGGGCGGACCTGCCGTGGACAACGCCACGCTGAACCGCTTCTTCTCGCTGCACTACCTGTTCCCGTTCATCATCGCGGGTCTCGTGGCGGTACACATCTGGGCCTTCCACACCACCGGCAACAACAACCCCACCGGGGTCGAGGTGCGCCGCGGGTCGAAGGAAGAAGCCGAACGTGACACGCTGCCGTTCTGGCCCTACTTCGTCATCAAGGACCTGTTCGCCCTTGGGCTGGTCATGGCGGTGTTCTTTGCCATCGTCGGCTTCATGCCGAACTACCTTGGCCACCCCGACAACTACATCGAGGCCAACCCGCTGGTCACGCCCGCGCATATCGTGCCCGAATGGTACTTCCTGCCGTTCTACGCGATCCTGCGCGCCTTTACCGGCGACGTATGGGTCGTGATGGCGGTTGACTGGATCACCGGTGGCATCATCGACGCCAAGTTCTTCGGCGTGATCGCGATGTTCGGTGCCCTGATCGCCCTGGCGCTGGCGCCATGGCTTGATACCTCCAGCGTGCGTTCGGGCCGATACCGGCCGATGTTCAAGTGGTGGTTCTGGCTGCTGGTCGTCGATTTCTTCGTGCTGATGTGGGTGGGCGCCATGCCGGCCGAAGGCATCTACACATGGATCTCGCTGATCGCTTCGACCTACTGGTTCGCATTCTTCTTCCTGATCCTGCCTCTGCTGGGTGTGATCGAGAAGCCGCTGCCGCAACCAGCCACCATCGAAGACGACTTCAAGGCCCATTACGGCAAACCCGCTGGCGCTGATGGCGCAAGCGCGGCGACCCCGGCCGAGTGAGAAAGGATCTGATGAAGATGCTCCGCAAACTCACCCTTACCGCTGCACTCGCGCTGGCCATTCCGGCCGGCGCGGCCCTTGCCGCCGGCGGCGCAGGCCATGTCGAAGACTTCGACTTCTCGTTCGAGGGTCCCTTCGGCACCTATGACCAGATGCAGCTTCAGCGCGGATTGCAGGTCTACACCGAGATCTGCTCTGCCTGCCACGGGATGAAATTCGTCCCCATCCGCACCCTGTCGGACGAAGGCGGCCCCGGCCTGCCTGAAGATCAGGTGCGCGCCTATGCAGAGTTCTGGGAAGTCTGGGACCCCGAGCTTCAGGATTTCCGCACAGCAACCGCGAACGATCACTTCCCGCCGTCGGGCCTTGAAAACGCGCCTGACCTCAGCCTGATGGCTAAGGCCCGTGCCGGCTTTCACGGCCCCTACGGCCTTGGCCTGAACCAGCTCTTCAAGGGTATTGGCGGTGCGGAATACATCGCCTCGCTTCTCAGCGGCTACACTGGCGAAGAGAAGGAAGAAGCCGGAACCATCCTTTACGAGAACAAGTCGTTCCCGGGCGGCTGGATCTCGATGGCGCCGCCGCTTTGGGGCGATGACGTGATCTACGAAGATGGCACTGAGGCCAGCATCGAGCAGCAGTCCAAGGACGTCGCCGCATTCCTGATGTGGGCCGCGGAACCCAAGATGATGGCCCGCAAGCAGGCCGGTTTCGTTGCCGTGACCTTCCTCGCGGTTCTGACGGTTCTTCTTTACCTGACGAACAAGCAGCTTTGGGCGCCGGTCAAGGCCCGCGCCAAGGGGCAGCCAGCCGAATAATCGGCCAGCATGTCGAGACATAAGGGCGCGTCCTCTGGGCGCGCCCTTTTTTCATGCGCCAAGATAGGCCCGAAGCGCGGGCGGCGGATCGGCAAACAGCCCCGCGGTATCGGCGGGCGCCACTGCGGTGCCATCTGACACCAGGATCGTCTGCGGCGCGATCCGGCGGGCGTCCTCTGGATCGTGGGTCACGATCAGAACCGTAAGCCCGGTCTCGGCCGCCAGCTCTGACACCAAAGCCAGCATCTCATGCCGCAGTGCGGGCCCAAGCGCGGCAAAGGGTTCGTCCAACAGGGCCACGGGACGTGCTGCCACCGCAACGCGCGCAAGGGCGACGCGGCTTTGTTGTCCGCCGGAAAGCTGCGCCGGGCGCCTGTCCTCCAGCCCGGCAAGGCCAACGCGGGCCAGAACCTTGCGCACCCGTTCTGTTTCCTCTGGCGACAGCCGCAGGGAAGGGCGCAGTCCCAGGGCCACGTTCTGGAACGCTGTAAGATGGGGAAATAGGTTGTTGTCCTGAAAGATCACCGACACGGGGCGCGCCCCCGGCGGCAGCGGAGTGATGTCTTTCCCCATCCAGTTTATGCGCCCGGCACATGGAGGTAGAAAACCCGCGATCACACCCAGAAGGGTCGACTTGCCCGCGCCGGATGGTCCGATGACAGCCACCACCGCGCCAGCCGGCACCTCGAATCCCGCGCGCAGGGCGAAGCCATTGCGGTACAGCTGCACATCGTCAAGTCGCAGCATTCAGCCGCCCCCCACGGTCGAATATCCAGAAAAGCCCAAGGCTCAACATCAAGAGCAGCACGGCCGCGCCTGCCGCATCTTCCATCCTGTAGGCCCCCATCAATTGGTAAAGCGCCAGCGGAAGCGTCGCTTGTCCGGGATCGGCAAACAGCGCAACCACGCCAAGATCACCCATGGAAAGGGCCGCCGAAAGCCCAAGCGCAAAGCCCGCGGGCCGCTGTAACCGCGGCAACAAGAGGTAGCGCAACCGCGACCAGCCCGTCAGCCCAAGGCTATCGGCAAGGCGGCCATGCGCTGCCTCGGCATCTCGCAGGGCGGGCATCAGGGCGCGCAGTACGAAGGGCAGGCTCATCGCGGCATTCACGACGGCGGTGACCGGAAGCGCCAGCGCCACCGGGTTGGCGAAGGGAAAAAGGATGATGAACAACCCCGTTCCGATCACCAGTGGCGAGGTTGCAATCGAAAGGTAGGCCACGGGTTCAATCAGTCCGCCCCGGCGACCGGCCCGCTGTATCAGTACGGCCAGCGGCAAAGCCAAAGCCAGCGCAAGAACCGCCGCGCACAACGCGACCGCCACCGATCGCACCGCCGCCATCCATACTGCTTGGGGCAGGCTGCCGAGAGCGGTCAGCCCGTCTGTAAGCACGGCCAGCATCGGCAGCAGCAAGAAGACGGCCGCTGCGACAATGACAAGGGCATCGAGCAACCGGCCCACGCCCCGGGGCGCGTCCCAGCGCGGTATCTGACGATCAAGCCCGGCACCAAATCCCGCCGGCACCGTCGTGCCCAGTGCAAGGCCCGCCGCGACCGCGCAGATGGCCACCTGCACCAGCGACAGCAGGGCTGCCTTGCCCAAGTCGAATTCAAGCGTGAAGGCCTGGTAGATCGCCAGTTCAACTGTCGTCGCCCGGGGTCCGCCCCCAAGCGTCAATGCGACGGCAAAGCTGGTGGTGCAGATCAGAAAGATGACCAGTACGGCGCCGGGCAAAACGCCGCGCAGCATCGGCCGCTCAAGACACCTGCGGATGTCTTGCGGTGCGAAACCAAGCGTTGCGGCCATGCGAAACCGCTCTGCCGGGATGGCCAGCCATCCTTGCAGGATCAGGCGTGTCGCCAAGGGAAGGTTCAGAAAGACATGCGCCAGAACGACGCCGTGAAATCCATAGACCTGCACGGGAGGCAGGCCAAACCAGCCCAGCAGGCCCGACAGGGCTCCATTGCGTCCGAAGATCGCCAGCAGACCCAGAACCGCAACGATTACCGGCAGAATGAATGGCGCCCCCAGTAGCGTGATCAGCAAACCACGGCCGACGAACCGACGTCGGGCAAGGGCGCGCGCGACCGGAATTGCCAGCATCACGCTGACGACGGCGGAAACGACGGCCTGGGTCAGCGTGAACCGGATCGCGGCCCAATCCGCAGGGCCAAGCCGCGCCACGCCCTCGGCGCGCAGCGCGACCACCACAAGCGTGCCCAGGGTAAGCGCGGCGACAACCAGCACCGCGAAAACCCCGGGCAACGCCCGAAGGATCATCTGCTCAGGGCCTCCTGCCAGATCGGCAGCGCCATGTCGCGTGCCTTGACGGCCTCGGCCGCGGAATAAAGCAGCGCAGTTTCCGGCTGGATCAGGGTTTCGAAACCCTCGGGAAGCCCGCCGATTGGCGTCACGGCGGGATACATCCAGTTGGTGGTCGGGATGACGTCCTGAAACCCGTCGTCCACCATGAACGCAAGGAACGCGTCGGCCAGTTCCGGCACATCCGTCGAGGCGACTTTTGCCGCCACTTCGACCTGCATGTAGTGGCCTTCGGAAAAGGGTGCAGCGGCCTTCGTGGGGTCGCCTTCGGCGATCAGATGGTATGCGGGCGATGTGGTATAGCTAAGCACCATGTCGGCCTCGCCATCAAGGAACAGGCCATAGGCCTCGGACCAGCCCTTGGTGACGGTCAGGATGTTGTCCGACAGAGCGTCCCAGATCTCGCCCGCCCGGTCGCCATAGGCCGCCTGCACCCAGAGAAGCAGCCCAAGGCCGGGGGTCGACGACCGGGGGTCCTGGATCACGATGCTAAGGTCGCTCGCGCCCAGCGCCACGAAATCGGATGGCGCGACAGGCGTGCGCGTGGTGTCGTGGACAAAGGCGAAATATCCCCAGTCGAATGGCACAAAGATGTCGTCATCCCAGGCGATGGGCAGGTCATACCTCACCTCGGCCAGCCCATGCTGCCCGAACAACCCCGTGCTCGCGGCAACGGACATAAGATTCGTATCAAGTCCCAGAACGATGTCGGCATCGGTGCGCGCGCCTTCCAGCCGCAGCCGCGACAACAGGCTGGCGCCATCTCCTGCGCCGACGAATTGCAGGTCACAGCCGCAACTTTCCTCGAAACGCGCCTCGACCTGCGGGCCCGGGCCCCAGTCGCTGACGAAACTGTCGTAGGTATAGATGGTCAGGACGGGCGTGTCCTGGGCAGCCGCGGGCAGGCTGGTCGCGAAAAGTCCCGCAGCGATGAACGGATATCTCATGGTCATCCTCCATTGCGACGGCAGGGTCAGGCTGGAGGTGTTCCAGGTACCTTCCCTCCGCCGGTGTTAACCGGTTCAGGTTCAACGGGTTCGCGGGCCAGACCCACATCTCAGCGCCGTGTCCGGCGCACCCCGAGGTACCGACGAATTTAGCCTCACGTCCCGGTTGGGACAAGGGGTTCTATTCGATGGCATCGGGCGTCGCCCCATCCACCGGGCCTGTTGGCCCGATTGCCGGGGCGTGCGAACGGACAACTCCTGCCGGGCGCGCGTGCAGCCCGCGGCGGGCCTTTCCAAGCGCCGCCTGTCGGTCTAGACCCTCGGGCAAAAGGATCCCGGCATGAGCTTCAACACTTTCGGTCACCTGTTCCGTGTCACCACCTGGGGCGAAAGCCACGGTCCGGGGCTTGGCGCCACGATCGACGGCTGTCCGCCGGGGGTGCCGGTGGATGAAACGGCGTTGCAGCACTGGCTGGACCGGCGCAAGCCGGGGCAGAACCGCTATACCACCCAGCGGCGCGAACCCGACGCGGTAGAAATCCTGTCCGGGGTGTTCGAAGGCGTCAGCACAGGCACGCCGATCCAGTTGATGATCCGCAACACGGACCAGCGCTCCAAGGATTACGGCGAGATCGCCGAAAAGTTCCGTCCCGGACACGCCGACATCACCTATTGGCAGAAATACGGCATCCGCGACTATCGCGGCGGCGGCCGGTCCTCGGCCCGTGAAACGGCGGCGCGGGTGGCGGCGGGCGGCGTTGCCCGCGCGGCTCTGGAACAGATGGTGCCGGGCCTGCGGATTACCGGCTACATGGTGCAGATGGGTGCCCTGAAGATCGACCGCGACCGGTTCGATGCCGCCGAGATCGGGCACAACCCGTTCTGGGCCCCCGATCCCGCCGCCGCGTCAGTGTGGTCAGAATACCTCGACGATCTGCGCAAGTCCGGCGACAGCGTCGGCGCCGTGATCGAGGTCGTGGCCTCGGGCGTTCCCGCTGGTCTCGGCGCGCCTGTCTACGCCAAGCTAGACACGGACCTTGCCGCGGCGATGATGTCGATCAACGCGGTCAAGGGCGTCGAGATTGGTGACGGCATGGCGTCCGCCGCGCTGACCGGCAGCCAGAATGCCGACGAGATCGCGATGGGGCCCGACGGCCCGGTCTATTCCTCGAACCACGCGGGCGGTATCCTTGGCGGCATCTCCACCGGGCAGGACGTGGTGGTGCGATTTGCCGTCAAACCCACGTCGTCGATCCTGACGCCTCGAAGAACCATCACCCGCGGCGGGCAGCACACCGACATCGTCACCAAGGGACGGCACGACCCCTGCGTCGGCATCCGCGCCGTCCCCGTGGCCGAGGCGATGATGGCTTGCGTGCTCATTGATCACCTGTTGCTCGACCGCGGGCAGACCGGCGGCGTGCGGGGGCCGATCGGCTAGGTGGCCGACGTCCTTTACATCACGCTGCCGATATTTGCGCTGATCGCGCTTGGCTACGGCACGGTCGCTTTCGGGCTGTTCCGCAGCGCCGACATGAAGGTGTTGGGCGCCTATGTGCTGCATGTGGCGATGCCGGCGCTGCTCTTTCGCGCCGTGGCCACGCGGGAATTGTCGGACGTGCTTCACCCCGGCTACCTTGTGGCGATGGCCCTTGGCGGGCTGGCCACCGCGGGAATGATCTACGCGATCACGGCGGCCAGCGGAACGGGCCCTGCACGCCGGGCGATCGCGGTGATGGGCGCAACCACCCCGAATTCTGCGTTTGTCGGCTATCCCGTGCTGCTGTTGGCGCTGCCGGACATTGCCGGGCCGGTTCTGGCGCTCAACTTCCTTGTGGAAAACTTCGTGATGATTCCGGTCGCGCTTGTCCTTCTTGAAATCGCGCGCCCGCGCGACGGGCGCGGCCTTGCAAGAATGGTTGCCACGATCCTTTGGAACGTGGTCAGGAAGCCGTTCCTGATCGGACTGATGCTGGGTTTGGTCGTGTCGGTGGCCGGGATAAGCGTGCCCGCGCCCGTGCTTCGGTTTACCGATATCCTCGCCGCCTCGGCGGGCGCGCTGGCACTGGTCGTGATTGGCGGCACCCTTCATGGCCTGCCGATACGGGGCAACCGCTGGCTTGCCGGGCAGATCGCTGCGGCAAAGCTTATTATCCACCCGGCCATGGTCGCCGCAGTGGTTGTCATTCTGCCCGTTCTGGGGCTGCCTGCCCTTGCAGGCGACATGCGTGCGGCGGCCATCCTGTCCGCCGCAATGCCCATGATCGGTTCCTTCACGGTGCTGGCGCAGTCCTATGGACACGAAGGCATCGCGTCGATCAGCTTGCTTGCTGCGACGCTCATGGCCTTCGTGACGGTGACCGGGCTTCTGGCGCTGCTGACTTAGGCAGAGGTGGCAGCTGTCAAGGCGGTGTCCATCAGCGCCTTGATCTCGGCCTGGCCCGTCCCGGCGACGATGCGCCCCAGCTCCTGGTCGCCCTTCAGCACGACAAGCGTGGACCGGCGCGGAATGTTCAGCCGCTTTGTCAGATCAGCGGACTTGTAGGTGTCCCAGTCGACATCGACAAAGCTGATGGCCTGCTCGTAGGCCGGGTTCGCGGACTTGAGCGCATTGATGACGCGATCCTGTGCAGCGCAGGTGGAACACCAGCTTGCCTTGAAGTCCAGAAAGACGGTCTTGCCCGCTGCCAGTTCGGCATCAACCAGCCCTGGGGTATAGTCGGTCGCGGCCAGTGCGGCGGGGGCCACGGCCAGCGCTGCGGCGGTTGTGGCAAGGAAATCGCGGCGATTCATGGGAAACTCCTGTCGGGTCAGATGGAAACGGAAAGATCGATAAGCCATGCAGGCAGGGTCTGTATGGCCCAGTATTCCAGCATGTGATGGACGCGAAGCAGCAGCCCGACACCCACCGCTACGAACACGCCACCAAGGATAGGTCGTGCCCGCAGCGCCAGCGCGCGCATCCAGGCCTGTCGCTTCTGGATAACCGACCGCGCGCCATAGCCCAGCGCGACGATCACGGTGGACACGCCCAGTGCAAAGGCCACCATGATGGCGCCGGCACGCAAGAGGCTTTCGCCCTGACTGGCCAGGGAGATGGCGCCACCAAGCGTCGGGCCGATGCAGGGGCTCCAGACCGCACCCAGCAGCAGGCCGCCAAGGAACTGGCCGTTCAGGCCGGACCGGTCCACCACATCCAGTTCGCCGTCGGCACGGGCGGCCACACCGGCGGTGGCGGTGGCGAAACCCTCGGACAACCGTGGCACCAGTAGAACAACGCCGAACCCTATCATCAGCACGGCACCGGCGTCGGCAACGGTTTCCGGCGTCAGGCCCAGTGTTCGGCCCAGGGCGGTCACGGCCAGGCCCAGCACCACGAAAGACAGGCTCATCCCTGCGGCCACGGCCAGCGGCCCGAACCGGCTTGCCTGAAGGGCAGTCGCCAGAACGATCGGCAGGATCGGCAGAACGCAGGGATTTATCAGCGTCAGCAGTCCGGCCCCGTATCCAAGGATCAGGTCCATGACCGACACATGGCCCAACCGTCGCACGAAGTCATCTGACAGCTTCTGTCAGGCGTTCACGTCCGTGTCAGGCATGTTTCTGTTTCGACAGCTGCACGGCAAGGATACCGGCCGCGATCACCACAACGCCTACCACGTCCAGCGGTCCTAGCGCTTCTCCCAGCACCACGGCGGCGATCGACACGCCGAAGAACGGCGTCAGAAAGTGGAACGTCGACGCGCGCACCGTGCCGATCCGGTTGACCAGCAGGAACCAGACCCATGTCGCGGCAAGACCCGGGATGAAAAGGACATATAGAAACGCCCCCGCCAGACGCCACGTCCACGTGACGTCCCAGGTTTCCAGCGTCAAAGCGAACCCCGAAAGCGTCAGCGCGCCGATCCACATCTGCAAGCCCACGATCATCAGGACGTTCCCGCCGGACGATGCGCCGCGTACGGCCAGCGTGGCGGCAGTCAGCGCCAGAACCCCGATCACACACATCCCCAGCCCGGCCAGATCGACGCCGCCGCTGATGCGCGAGCCAAGGATAAGCGCGGTGCCCGTGAACCCGGCGATCAATCCGGCGATGCCCAGTGCCGGCACTTTCTGGCCCAGAAGTGTCCAGCCCACGAAGGCGACCCAAAGAGGCATGGTCGAAGCGACGATCGCGGCAAGAGACGCCTCGACGGTCTTCATGGCAACGAAATTCATCCCAAGATAAAGCCCGTTCTGGCAGATGCCGAACACCACGGTCAGCATCCATTGCGACCGGCTCAGCCGCCAGCTTTGGCCCATGTAGCGCGCGATTCCAACGGCCAGTGCGCCCGCCAGCAGGAACCGCAGAACAAGTGCGGTAAGCGGCGGCGCATCCAGGACAAGGATACGGGCAGACGTAAAGGCCGACGCCCACATGAAGGCGAAGACCACGCCCATGAAGATCGCGCGCAGATCCATCCTGTCTCCGAAATGCAAAGGGCCGCCTGAAAGGCGACCCTAGGCAATTGCCGGTCGAGGGCAAGAGGCCCCCGAGGAAATCGGACTAGCCGTTCACGCTGTCCTTGAGTGCCTTGGCGATGGTCATCTTTACCACCTTGTCGGCCTCTTTCTTGATCTGCTCGCCGGTGGCAGGGTTGCGCACCATGCGCTCGGGGCGCTCTCGGCAATAGATCTTGCCGACTCCGGGCAGGGTAACAGCACCACCGCCCGACACTTCCTTGGTAATCACACCAGTGATTGCATCCAGCGCAGCGGTCGCGGTTTTCTTGTCCGAACCCATCTCATCGGCCAGGGCAGCAACCAGCTGTGTCTTGGTCATCGGTTTCGCCATCTAAGGTCTCCTCGTGTGACCCGTCTGTTGCGGGTTATTGCGCGAATCTAACGGAATATATGGATGGCACACAACCTTTTGTGTGCCACAGATCACGCAAATCCACTGGTTCCCCGCGCTTTTTTGCCGATTTCTACAGAAAGGCGGTTTCCTCGAAGCTTCGCAACTTGCGTGAATGGATGCGTTCAAGCGGCATGTCGCGCAGGCGTTCCATGGCGCGAATGCCGATCAGCAGATGTCGCGCGACCTGTGTCTTGTAGAAATCCGACGCCATGCCGGGCAGCTTCAATTCGCCATGCAAGGGCTTGTCGCTGACACACAGAAGCGTGCCATAGGGCACACGGAACCGAAATCCGTTGGCCGCGATCGTGGCGCTTTCCATATCCAGCGCGATCGCCCGGCTCTGACTAAGCCGCTGCACCGGGCCCGACTGGTCGCGCAGTTCCCAGTTGCGGTTGTCGATGGTCGCCACGGTGCCCGTCCGCATGATCCGCTTCAGCTCATAGCCTTCCAGCTGGGTCACCTCTGCCACGGCACCTTCAAGCGCGATCTGGATTTCCGCCAGCGGCGGGATCGGCACCCAGATCGGCAGGTCGTCGTCCAGCACGTGATCCTCGCGCAGATAGGCGTGGGCCAGCACGAAATCTCCCAGACGCTGCGTGTTCCGCAGCCCTGCGCAATGGCCCACCATCATCCAGGCATGGGGGCGCAGGACGGCGATGTGGTCGGTCGCCGTCTTGGCGTTCGACGGGCCGACGCCGATGTTGACCAGCGTGATCCCCCCACTGCCCTCGCGCTTCAGGTGATAGGTTGGCATTTGCGGCATCTTGGCAGGGTCGGGCATCGGTGTGTCAGGGTCGGTGATCTCGACGTTGCCGGGGCCCACAAAACTGACGTACCCGCTGTCCGGATCCGCCAGCGCCGCGCGGGCATAGGCGGCGAACTCCTCGATATAGAACTGGTAGTTGGTAAACAGGACGTGGTTCTGGAAATGCTCTGGCCCCGTGGCGGTATAGTGGCTCAGACGGGCAAGCGAGTAATCCACCCGCTGCGCCGTGAACGGCGCCAAGGGCCCCGCGCCGTCTGCAAAGGTGAAGCCGTAGCCATTCACGATATCGTCGTTCGTCGTGGCAAGGTCAGGCACGTCGAAGATATCGCGCAGCGGAAAGTCCATCGCGCCTTCGTGCGGCACCGTCACGCCCGGCCCCATCGCGAAATGCACCGGGATCGGCGTGTCGGACGGCCCGACACTGACCGGCACCTTCTGGTTCTCGATCAAAAGGCCGATCTGCTGGCGCAGGTAATTCGCGAACAGGTCAGGCCGCGTGATCGTTGCAGCATAGGTCCCCGGCACCGCCACATGGCCGAAGGACAGGCGGCTGTCGGTCTCGGCGTAGCTGGTCGTGGTGATGCGCACCTCGGGATAGAAGGCGCGGAACCGCGTGGCAGGCTTGCCGGTCTTCAGCGTTTCCATGAAGCGGTCATGCAGGAACGTGGTCGCTTCGGAATATAGCTCCATCAGGCGCGCCGTCGCCGCCCCGGCGTCCGTGAACAGCTTTGCTGCGGGAAGATCAGGTGTTTCCACCGGCCCGTTGGACACTGGAATGTTCATGCCGTGCCCTCGAACAATTCTGTCACCTCGAACTTCAGCACATCGACGATGCCCAGATCACTGATCCGCAGTTCCGGGATCACCACAAGCGCCAGCAGCGAATGCTGCATGTAGGCATTGTTCACCGTGCAGCCGCATTCTGCCATCGCCGCGACCATGCGGTCGGCCTTGGCGGCGACCTCTGCCGCCGGGCTGTCGGACATCAGCCCCGCCACCGGCAGCTCCACCAGCGCCAGTTCGCGCCCGTCCTTCCAGACGGTGATGCCGCCGCCGACCTCTCCCAGCCGGTTGGCGGCGCGGGCCATGTCCTCGCGGCTGGTGCCCACGACGATCATGTGGTGGCTGTCATGCGCCACGGTGGACGCGATCGCCATGTCGCCCACATAGCCAAAGCCAGAGACGAAACCGTTCACCACCTTGCCGGTGCCCCGGTGCCGTTCCACCAGCGCGATCTGGCAAACGTCCTGCGCCGGATCGCCCCGCACCACGCCGTCGGTCACGTCCAGTTCCGCCGTCAGCGCCTTCGTCGGCGCCTGGTTCTCGACAACGCCGATCACCTTGGCCTTGACGCGGTTCGCCCCTTCGGGCGCGGCGATCACGAAATCCCCGGCCTCCAGCACCTTGCCCAGGTTCACCGTGGCGCGCGCATCCTCGGGCCAGTCCAGGTGCGGACAGTCGACGGTGATGCGCCCGTCCTGCGCCACGGTCACGCCGCGCGCGATCACCCGTTCCACCGGCAGCGTCCGCAGGTCGGACGTCAGGATCAAATCGGCCCGCCGCCCCGGCGCGATCGAGCCGATCTCGCGTTCCAGCCCGAAATGGGTTGCGGTGTTCACCGTCGCCATCTGCAAGGCCACCAGCGGATCGCAGCCGCAGTCGATGGCGTGCCGCACGACGCGGTTCATGTGCCCGTCGTTGACCAGTGTGCCCGAATGGCTGTCGTCGGTGCACAGGATGAAGTTGCGCGGGTCCAGCCCCTTTTCCGTCACCGCCGTGATCTGGCGTTCCACGTCGTACCACGCGCTGCCCAGCCGCAGCATGGCGCGCATTCCCTGCCGCACGCGGGCGATGGCGTCGGCTTCGGCCGTACCCTCATGATCGTCGGCGGGGCCGCCGGCGGCATAGGCATGAAAGGCGGGGCCAAGGTCCGGGCTGGCATAGTGCCCGCCCACGGTCTTCCCCGCCGCCTGCGTCGCGGCCATTTCCGCCAGCATCTTTGGATCGGCGTGGACCACTCCGGGAAAGTTCATCATCTCGCCCAGCCCGATGATGCCGGGCCATGTCATCGCCTCGGAGACATCCTCGGGCGTGATCTCGAACCCGGTGGTCTCCAGCCCCGGCGCGCTGGGGGCGCAGCTTGGCATCTGGGTAAAGATGTTCACGGGTTGCAGCAGCGCCTCGTCATGCATCAGCCGCACACCGCGCAGGCCAAGCACGTTGGCGATCTCGTGCGGGTCGGTGAACATCGTCGTCGTGCCATGCGGGATCACGGCGGCGGCGAACTCGGCGGGCGTCAGCATTCCCGATTCGATATGCATGTGCCCGTCGCACAGGCCCGGGACCAGATAGCGGCCCCCGGCCTCGATCACCTCGGTGCCCTCGCCGATGCAATGGCCGGCATCCGGCCCGACATAGGCAAAACGCCCGTCGGCCATCGCCACCTGCCAGCCGTCCAGCACCTCTCGTGTCTGGACGTTCACCACCTTGCCGCCGCGGATCACCAGATCCGCCGGCGCCCGCCCGGCCGCCACGGCGATCAGCCGCGCGGCGCTTTGCTGCCATGTCTTGAAAGGGATATGTTCCATGCACCGATTGTCCTCAGTTTCCCGGCGCGTGCAAGCCCCGCGCAACCTGACCAGCCTGCAAGGCGTGGTTGCGCACACCCGTGCCAGAACTCTTCCTACCCGGCTTCCATTCCCGGCGCCGCACGTGCACTCTGGTGGGGCATTCTGACCGGAGCATGACATGAACGCCCCCCGCGCCAACATCGACCACTGGGCCGAACGCGTCGATCTGGCCGCCGCCTTTCGCTGGACGGCGCGGCTGAACCTGCACGAGGCCGTCGCGAACCATTTTTCGCTGTCGATCAACGAGGACGGCACCCGGTTCCTGATGAACCCCAACCAGATGCATTTCGCGCGCATCCGGGCGTCGGACCTGATCGTGGTGGACGCCAACGACCCGGAAACGCTGTCCGGCCCGAACGCCCCCGATCCCACCGCCTGGGGCCTGCATGGCGGGTTGCACCGCCACTGCCCGCATGCACGTTGCGCCATGCACGTGCATTCGATCCATGCCACGGTTCTGGCCTGTCTGGCCGATAGCACCCTGCCGCCCATCGACCAGAACTGCGCCACCTTCTTCAACCGTTACGTCGTCGACGACAACTACGGAGGACTTGCCTTCGAGGAAGAGGGAGAGCGCTGCGCGGGCCTTTTCGACGATCCGAAGAAGAAGGTGATGATCATGGGCAACCACGGTGTCATGATCATCGGCGACAGCGTCGCCGACACCTTCAACCGCCTGTATTATTTCGAACGCGCGGCAGAAACCTATGTCCGCGCCCTGCAAACCGGCCGACCGTTGCGCGTCCTGTCCGACGAGATTGCAGAGAAGACAGCGCAGGAACTCGAAGCCTACCCCGAACAGGGCGACCGCCACCTTGCCGAACTCAAGGCGATCCTGGATGCCGAAGGGGCCGACTACGCCGCCTGACCGCCACGGCGCTATCCCTTGCGAAACACCGCCACCTGTGCACGGTCCTGCCCATGAAGCCCGTCGGCGCCGGGCCCGTAGATCGGGTGATCCTCCAGGATCAGCCCCTCGATCACGTCACCCAGAGACTCGAACTTGGCAGCGAAACCGGCGCTGCGATAATGCGCTGCATTGATCGCGATAACGAACAGTGCCTCGGGCGCGGCCACTCGCAACAGCTCATCCATTGTCGCGGGGCCCACGTGGCCCAGCGTGAAGGTGCCGGAACTGACCACTCCGTCATAGGCGGCGTCGCCGATCTCCAGCCGGCCGGTCAGATCGCCCTCGATCAGATCACGATAGGCGCCTTTGCGCCGCGCGACGACCAGCATCTGGGCCGAAATATCCAGACCGTCCACCGGCGCGATGTCCCGTGCCGCCAACTCCTGCCCGACAAGCCCGGTGCCGGCGCCGGCATCCATCACAGGGCCGATGCCGCCATGCCGCAGGTACAGGTCCGCCACCACGCGCGGCAGGGCGAAATCCATCCTGCGGGCAAAGCTGTCGTCATAGGTCTCGGCCCAGCCGGCATAAAGCCGCCGCGAATCTTCTGGCGTCTCCAGCGCATAGGCGTCGTCGAGATCGGGGTTTGTCATGGGCGTCCTCCTTGGCGCACCATGTAGGCATTCCCAAGGCGACTTGCACTCCCCGCCGTTCGCGCCAAGTGTAGCGACATGACCGGAACCTTGCTTTCATTTGGCCACGGCTATTCCGCCAGGGCCCTGTCGCGCCTTCTGCTGCCACGGGGCTGGCGCGTTCTCGGCACGACCCGCAGCGCCGAAAAGGCCGACGCCCTGCGCGCCGAGGGGGTCGAACCGCTGATCTTTCCCGGCGACGACATCGCGCCGGCACTGGCCAGCGCCACCCATATCCTGACCTCTGCCGCACCGACCGACGCGGGCGACCCGGTGCTGGCGCATCTTCGCAACGCCATCGCCTCTGCGAGCAATGTGGTTTGGGTGGGCTATCTCTCTACCACCGGGGTCTATGGCGACCACGATGGGGGTTGGGTCGATGAAACCGCGCCGCTGACACCGGCCACAAAACGCGGCATGGCCCGTGTCGCGGCAGAGGCTGAATGGCAGGCGGTGGGCCTGCCGCTGCACATTTTCCGCCTTGCGGGAATCTATGGCCCGGGGCGGGGCCCCTTCGCCAAGGTGCGCAACGGCACCGCCCGGCGCATCGTAAAGCCGGGGCAGGTCTTCAGCCGCATCCACGTGGACGACATCGCGCAGGTGCTTGCCGCCTCCATCGCGCAGCCCGATCCCGGCGCCATCTACAACGTCTGCGACGACGACCCGGCCCCGCCCGAGGAAGTGATCGGACACGCCGCCGAACTTCTGGGCGTGCCGATGCCCCCGGCGATCCCGTTCGATCAGGCCGACATGACACCCATGGCCCGCAGCTTTTATGCGGAATCCAAGAAGGTGCGTAATGATCGGATCAAGCGGGACCTCGGGATAGACCTGATCTATCCCGGCTATCGCGATGGGCTGGCCGCGTTGCTGGCGTCAGGTGACTGACGCCGCTCGGGCTTAGTTCAGCAACGCCGCTGCCGCCGCCGCCAGTGTCAGGATCAGAACGACCCAGCTGTCATCGCCGGTCTTGACCGTTTCGGTCTCGATGATGACGGGCTCCATCACCACCGGTCCCTTGCCGTCGGCCAGAACGGGCGACGTCATCAGCGCAAGGCAAAGCACAAGTGCGGTTCGCTTCATGCTATATCCCCCAATACCACATGTAGACTTGGCTAAGCACGATTTCGCGAGATAACGTATGCGCCTGTCAAGCCCGTTGTGACGCCCTCGGGACGTTTTCCATCACCCGAAGTACCTTTTCCACGATATCGTCAGCATTCATCCCGGCGACCGCATACATGTCCGCCGGGCTGGCCTGGTCGATGAAGATGTCGGGAAGCACCATCGAGCGGAACCGCAGCCCCGTGTCGAACACGCCTTCGTTGGCCAAAAGCTGCGCCACATGGCTGCCAAATCCGCCGACTGCGCCCTCTTCGACGGTAATCAGCGCTTCATGGGTCGCGGCCAGCCGCAGGATCATGTCGCGGTCCAGCGGCTTGGCAAAACGTGCATCCGCGATGGTCGGCCGGATCCCCTGAGCAGAGAGCGCCTCTGCGGCCTCCTGCACTTCTTTCAGGCGCGCGCCGAAATTCAGAATGGCAACGCCTGCCCCTTCGGCGATCATCCGGCCCTTGCCGATCTCCAGCACCTCGCCCCGCTCGGGCAGCTCGACGCCCACGCCCTCGCCCCGCGGATAACGGAACGCGATCGGCCCGTCGCCATAAGCTGCGGCAGTGGCAACCATGTGCATCAATTCCGCCTCGTCAGCAGCGGCCATCACAACGAATCCGGGCAGGTTCGACAGATAAGCAACGTCATAGCTGCCCGCGTGCGTCGCGCCATCGGCACCCACCAGCCCCGCGCGGTCGATGGCAAAGCGCACCGGCAGCCGCTGGATGGCCACATCATGCACCACCTGATCATAGCCGCGCTGAAGAAATGTCGAATAGATCGCGCAAAAGGGCTTCAGCCCGCCCGCCGCCATTCCGGCGCAGAACGTTACCGCGTGCTGCTCGGCAATGCCCACGTCGAATGTCCGCGCTGGAAACTCGGCGCCGAACAGGTCCAGCCCGGTGCCGTCGGGCATCGCAGCGGTCACGGCGACGATGGACGGGTCTGCCTTGGCCTCGGCGATCAGACCGCGGGCAAAGACCTTGGTATAGGACGGCGCGTTTGACGGGGCCTTCTTCTGCTCGCCGGTCACAACGTCAAACTTGGCAACGCCGTGGCCCTTGTCCCGGGCGGATTCGGCGGGGGCATATCCTTTGCCCTTCTTCGTGATGATATGGATCAGCGTCGGGCCATCGGCCCGAGCCTTGACCGTGCGCAAAACCGGCAACAGCTGGTCAAGGTCGTGCCCGTCGATAGGTCCTATGTAGTCAAAGCCCAGTTCCTCGAACAGCGTGCCGCCCACGGTCATGCCCTTCAGCATTTCCTTCGCCCGCCGCGCACCTTCCTGGAACGGTTCCGGCAACAGCCCAACGGCCCCCTTTGCCGCTGCGCGCAGGTCCTGGAACGGGGCGCCGGCATAAAGCCGCGACAGGTAGGACGACATCGCACCTACCGGTGGCGCAATCGACATCTCGTTGTCGTTCAGGATCACGACCAGCCGCCGCTTTTCATGGCCCGCGTTGTTCATCGCCTCATAGGCCATGCCCGCCGACATCGCGCCGTCGCCGATCACCGCGATGGCGTCCCCCTGCCCGGTGTCGCAGGTGGCGCCCAGGTCGCGCGCCACGGCAAAGCCCAGCGCGGCGGAAATGGATGTCGACGAATGCGCCGCGCCGAAAGGGTCGTAAGGCGATTCCGACCGCTTGGTGAAACCCGAAAGCCCATCCTTTTGCCGCAGCGTGCGGATCCGGTCGCGGCGGCCCGTCAGGATCTTGTGCGGATAGCACTGGTGGCTGACATCCCAGACCAGCTTGTCGCGCGGGGTGTCGAAGACCGCGTGCAGGGCGACGGTAAGTTCCACCACGCCCAGCCCCGCGCCCAGATGGCCGCCGGTCTGGCTGACCGCCGCGATCGTCTCGGCCCGCAGTTCATGCGCAAGGCGGTGCAATTCGGCATCGCTCAGCCGCTTCATGTCGGCGGGAACGTGGACGGTATCCAGCAAGGGGGTCGACGGACGGTCTGACATGGCACGCGCGCCCCGAGGGGCGTCCCTGTTACATCTGGCGCGAGATAACGAAGCGTGCCGCCTCCCGCAACCGCTCTGCCGCCGCACCGTAGGGGTCCAGCGCCGCCTCTGCCTCTGCCACGAGATCGCGCGCGCGCGCCTTGGCCCCGTCCAGCCCAAGAAGCGACACAAAAGTCGCCTTGCCGGCCTCGGCATCCTTTTGCAGGCGCTTGCCCGCGGTCGCGGCATCGCCCTCGACATCAAGGATGTCGTCCGCGATCTGAAAGGCAAGTCCGATGGCGGTGGCATAGCGGCCCAGCGGCCCGGTATCGGCCTGCCCCAGGCGCGCGCCAGCCTCTGCCGACCAGCGGATCAGCGCCCCGGTCTTGTTGGCCTGCAACGCGGTGATCTCGTCCAGCGTCAGCGGCGCCGGCGCGGTTTCCGCCGCGATATCCTGCGCCTGGCCCAGCACCATGCCCGCCGCGCCCGTCGCCGCGGCAAGGCTGGCCACCAGATCGATGCGGACGCCCGGATCAGGGTGCAGATCGGGCCGGGCCAGCCACTCGAACGCCAGCGTGTGCAGCGCATCGCCCGCCAGAACCGCCGTTGCATCGTCCCATTTCACGTGAACCGTGGGCTGGCCGCGCCGCAGATCGTCGTCGTCCATGCAGGGCAGATCGTCATGCACAAGCGAAAAGGCGTGCAGCGCCTCGATCGCCGCCGCCGCGATTACCGATTGTGCCGGGGCCACGCCGTGCAGCAGCGCGCCCTCGATCACCAGAAACCCGCGCAGCCGTTTGCCCCCTGACACGGCATATCGCATCGCGTGGCAGACAGGCTGGTCGGCCAGACCCCGCATCGCACCGTCCAGGAAAGCCTGAATCTCGGCGGACCGTGCCGCCAGCGCCGCCTGAAACATCAGCCCGCGTCGAACGGCGCCGCGCCGCGCGGCGCACCCGAATCATCCAGCGTGATCCGCGCGACCTTTTCCTCGGCCTCTTTCAGCTTGTCCTCGCACCGCTTCTTCAGCGCCGCGCCGCGTTCATAAAGCGCGATGGACTTCTCAAGCTCGACGTCACCCGATTCCAGTTGCGCCACAACGTCTTCCAGCGCGCGCATCGCCTGCTCGAAACTCATTTCCTCAACCGGGGTCTCGCTCATCCGCTTCGCTCCATCAACACGGTCACATGCGCGGCCACGCTCGCCGCCAGCGCGTCCAGATCATATCCGCCCTCCAGCGTCGAGACCACGCGCCCCCCCGCGTGGGCATCCGCGATGTCGCAGATGCGCCCCGTGACCCACGCAAAATCGGACTCGGTCCACATCAGGTTGGCCAAGGGATCGGCCGCGTGGGCATCGAACCCGGCAGAGATCAGCACAAGCTGCGGCTCGAACTCGTCCAGTGCCGGCAGCACAACATCGTCATAGGCCCGCCGCATGGCGGCGGATCCGCTGCCGGGGTCCAGCGGAACGTTCAGGATGGTGCCATGGGCGCCAATCTCGGACGGGTGCCCCGTGCCTGGATAAAGCGGCATCTGGTGGGTCGAGGCGAACAAGGCGCGCGACTCTGTCCAAAGCAGGTCTTGCGTGCCGTTGCCATGGTGAACGTCGAAATCCACCACCGCCACGCGTTCCAGCCCGTGATGGTCCAGCGCGCGCTTCGCCCCGATGGCGACGTTGCCGAACAGGCAAAAGCCCATCGCGCGCGCGGTTTCTGCATGGTGGCCCGGGGGGCGCATCGCATTGAACGCGCTGCCGGCCTGACCGCCCAGAACCGCATCGACGGCGGCCACCACGCCACCAACCGCCCGCATGGCAGCGTCCAGTGTCCCGGGCGAGGCATGGGTGTCCGGATCAAGCGGCACAGACCCGACAGCGGGAATCGCCCGCTCGATCCCCGCGACATAGTCGTCGGGGTGGCAGCGAAGAACATCCTCGCGTGCGGCCAGTGGCGCCTCGCGCCGATCAAGCGACGCAAAGGCCGGGGCGGACAGCGCCCGCATGACTGCGCGATAGCGGTCCACCCGTTCTGGGTGGCCCGGCGGTGTTTCATGACGCAGACTGTCGTCGTGGGAAAAAAGGATCGTGGTCATGTCGCAACCCAACCGGAAACGCCCCCTGCTGGCAAGATATCTCATGCTTGCGGCACTGGCCGCCTCTCCGGCGGCGGCGCAATCCGTTGCCTCGGACCTGAACGGGGACGGCCGGGCAGAAATCCTGATGCTGACCGGCATGGACGACGGGCGCGCGGACCTGACGATCGACACCGGCGCCGGTCGTGTCGTCGCGCGCGACATCGCCTGGGTCGGCGGCATCGGCCAGCAGCCAGAGCTTTCGCTTGCCGCCAACGGCTCTGTCCGGCTGACCTCCATGAACGAGGCCATTGGCCGCAATCGCTGGCGTCTTGCGCTGACCATCGCGTATCGCGACGGGGCCTACCGCGTCGCAGGCTATACCTATGAATGGTACGATACGCTGAACCTGCCCGATCGCGGCACCTGCGATCTGAATCTTCTGACGGGCCGGGGATTTCTGACCATTGCCGATGGCCCCGCGCAGGCTGTCAGGACCAGTCTGCGCGCACGCCCTGTGACCGACTGGAAGGATGATGCCCCGATACCTGCGTCCTGCCGCCCGGGCTGATCTCGCCCGCGACCCCGGCAACGGGCCCCGACCAAGGCGCCCTGCAATCAGTCCGGAGAGAACAGATACCCCGCGCCGCGCACGGTCTGCAGGTATCGGGGCATCTTCGGGTCTGCCTCTATCTTGCGCCGCAGACGGGTGATCTGAACATCCACCGCCCGCTCCTGCGACTGCCCTCCGCCGCGCCCAAGGTCCGTGACCAGACGCTCGCGGCTCAGCGCCACACCGGGCCGCGCGGCGAAGATACGCATCAACAGGCTTTCGGTCGCCGTCAGTCGCACCGGGCTGTCGCCATGCCACATCTCGCCCCGATCCACATCGTAGACCAGCGCGCCAAGCCGCATCCGCCGCGGCGCGGCCGCCGTCGTGGGTCCGGGCCGGCGGTCAAGCCGGGCATTTATCCGCTCCAGCAGCGCGGCGGGCTCGAACGGCTTGGCAACCACATCCATTGGTTCCGGCCCCTCCAGCGTCGCGCCACCACCTGTCAAACCGATGACCGGGCAGGACGCGCGCGCGACCACCGCCGTCGCTTCGGGTGGGACGATTCCGTTTGCCGACAAGAGGACAAGGTCAAAGGCCAGCCCGTCCATCAGGCGCAGGCCATGTCCAGCAGATCGCGCCCCGGTCACCCAAAGCCCATGACGCGTCAGGTAGCGCATCAGCAGTTTGCGCAGATCCGCGTCATCCTCGATCAAGAGAAGATGGGCCTCGTCGGCAAAACTCATCCGCTGCTGTCCTTCAAAGCATTGAAATGCCGCCGCATCTCGGGGTCCATCATTGCTTCCAGCACATGGCGGAACCCGGCCACCGCTTCTGGCCCGGCCGACCGGAACGCGCTGCGCATCCGGTTACGCTGGGCATCCGACAAACGCCGCTCCAGCGATGCGCCCTCGTCGGTCAGGTGCAGGTGGCGTTCACGCTTGTCCCGGTTGCCAACGCGGCTTTCGACCAGCCCGTCGTCTATCAGGGTGCGCAACACGCGGTTCAGCGATTGCTTGGTCACGCCAAGTATGGACAGAAGATTGTTTACCGTGGTGCCAGGACTGCGATTGATGAAATGGATCGCCCGATGATGTGCCCGGCCATATCCCATCTCGGAAAGGATCCGGTCAGGGTCGGCCGTGAAGCCGCGATAGGCGAAGAACATCGCCTCGATGCCCTTGCGCAGCTGGTCATCCGTCAGGAACAGCAGGTTTTCGCCGCCGGGTCCCCCCGGGCCACCGCCTTCGGCCATGGTGCCCATCTCCTCCCGCGTGTTCGGCTCAGTTTACGTCAGGCTTGTTGACATTCCAACCCCCGGATGTTAGCAAGTCGCTCGGTTTTTGCGCAACTTTCTGTCCGGTTCGGACCTAATGCGCGCAACTTCTGAAAAAGTCACGCGAAACTGAAAGGGGCGGGACATGGAAGGCGGATACGACGATCGCGACGGTTTCATCTGGCTGGATGGCAAGCTCGTGCCGTGGCGCGAGGCGAATGTGCACGTTCTCAGCCACGCGATGCACTATGCCTCGTCGGTATTCGAGGGCGAGCGCGCCTATGGCGGCAAGATCTTTCTCAGCCGCGCGCATTCCGAACGCCTGCGCTTTTCCGGTGACCAGCTTGACATGCCGATCCCCTACACGGTGGATGAGATCGAGGCCGCGAAATACGAAGTCCTGAAGGCCAACAACCTGACCGATGCCTATGTCCGCGCGGTCGCGTGGCGCGGCGCGGGTCCCGACATGGGTGTCAGCTCGGCCCGCAACCCGGTGCGCATGGCCGTCGCCGCGTGGGAATGGGGCGCCTATTACGGCGGCGCCAAGTTCAAGGGCGCAAAGCTCGACATCTCCAAGTGGAAGCGTCCCAGCCCCGAAACGATCCCCGTCCACGCCAAGGCCGCCGGGCTTTATATGATCTGCACCACGTCCAAGCACGCCGCAGAGGCCAAGGGATGCTCTGACGCTCTGTTCATGGACTACCGCGGCTACGTGGCCGAAGCGACAGGCGCGAACATCTTCTTCGTTCAGGACGGAGAGGTGCACACCCCGCTGGCCGATTGCTTCCTCAATGGTCTGACCCGCCAGACGGTCATCGGGATGCTCAAGGACCGGCAGGTCAAGGTCCACGAACGCCGGATCGAGCCGGCCGAGATGGAAGGCTTTCAGCAGTGCTGGCTGACCGGCACCGCGGCAGAGGTCACGCCCGTAGGCCAGATCGGCGACTATAGCTTCGAGGTCGGCGCCCTGACCCGCGACGTCGCGGAAAGCTACGAGAAACTGGTGCGCGCCTGATCCGGCGCCGATAGAACCCACGGTTCGACAAAGGACAACATGGCCGCTCTCCGGGGTTTCCGGGGGGCGGTCTACATTTCCTTGGCGCTTACCTTTCGCTCTGCCGTTCGCTTCAGGCCCAGCTGGCGTTCCCGCAGTACGATCGCCACACCTGCCGTGATGATAAGCGCCGCGCCCCCCAGCATCGGCAGCGTCGGGACTTCGTCGAAAAAGACGAACCCGACGATGATCGCCCACAGCATCGAGATGTAGGTGAACGGCGCCAGCGTGCTGGCATCGGCGAACTTGTAGCTGCCCGTCAGGATGATCTGGCCAACGCCGCCGATCATTCCCGCGCCGATAAGCAGCGCCCAGTCCCACCCCACCGGCCACGCCCAGCCGAAGGGCACGCTGACAAGAGCCAGAAGCGCGGCGGTCAGCGTGAAATAGAACACGATCGCTTCAGTCCGCTCGACTTCGGACATGCTCTTGATAAAAACCTGCGCCAGCGCCGCGAAGGTCGCCGATGCCAGGGTGACCAAGGCCCCGAACAGCGCGCCATCGCCACTGGCAAAGGTCAGGCGCGGCCACATCACGATGGTTACACCCACCAACCCCACCATCACCGCGGTGATCCGCACCATCCGCAGACGCTCGCCCAGTATGACGGCAGCGAAAATCACGATCAGGATCGGCGTCGCGAACCGGATCGCCGTGACCTCTGGCAGGGGAAGATAGTGCAGCCCCGCGAATCCCAACCCCATCGCAGTCGTTCCCGCCATTGCGCGCAACGCGTGGCCGCGCCAGTTCTGCGTGCGCAACCCGGCGGGAAACTGTCCTTGCACCAGAAGCCAGCCGATGATGACCGGCAATGCAAAAAAAGCGCGAAAGAAGACCGCCTGCCCGGCGGGCACGCCCGGCACGGCCTTGATCATGGCCGTCATCACCAGAAACAGCGAGATGGCCGTCATCATCATGAGAATGCCGCGCAGCGGCTGCATCGGGGGGGCTCCACCAGACCTGGTAAATGCGGTCTAGCCGAGCCCCGACACCCATTACAATGGCCTCAGGCCAGGTAACCGCGCTCAATTCGAAGGTATTGTTTCACACGCGCCGGATCGACCGGCCCCTTGCGGCGGCGCGCAAGCGTGCGTGCTGCGGGGTGCTGCCCTTCTCCGGCCTTGATGCGGTCAAGGGCGGAAAATCGCTTGGGCTGTTCGGCCGATGTGGCCGGATGACCCTGATCGAGTGGATGGCGGCTCATGTCGTCCTCCTGTTTCGTGTCGGGTATTCCCCAATTCTGCGACATCGCAGGCATGTCCGGCAAGCGTTGCCGGGATCCGGTCGTTTGACATTGACCTGCATCATGCCTCCGCTACCCTCTCGCAGAACAGTTTTGGAGTTGTTTCATGTCCCGTATCGTCAACATAACGGTTCTTCTTGCTCTGGCCGCCACGCCCGCCCTCGCACATGAGGGCGAGGGGATCGCCGGCGGCTTTATCAGCGGCCTGACCCATCCGATCTTCGGTTGGGACCACGTCGTGGCGATGGTTGCGGTCGGTCTCTGGGGCGCATTCCTTGGAAAACCGGCAATCTGGATCCTGCCCATCGTCTTTCCGCTGGTCATGGCAGTGGGTGCGGCCATGGGTGTTGCCGGCATTCCGGTTCCGCAGGTGGAAACCGGGATCGCACTTTCAGGCGTGGTGCTGGGTCTTCTGGTCGCGCTTGCCGTCAAGGCGCCGCTTTGGGTCGCGTCCGTCGTGGTGGGCATCTTCGCGATCTTTCACGGGCATGCCCACGGCACGGAACTGCCGGCCGCCGCGAACCCTGCCGCATATGCCGTAGGCTTCGTGATCTCGACGGGGCTTCTGCATATGGCAGGCATCGCGTTCGGTTATCTGACCGCGCTGCCGATGGGCACCTATGCCGTTCGGGCCGCTGGCGTTGTGATCGCCGCCGTGGGCGCCGCCTTCCTCGCCGGCATCGCATGATCCGCACGCTGGCCGGGGCGGCCGCGCTTTGGGCGCTGGCGGCACCGGCCCATGCACATGCGTTTCGCACGGGGGCGGACGCCTATGCCCAGTTCCTCGAAGGCGCGGGGGTGCCGCTTGGCGATCCCGCGATCCTGCTGGGGCTTCTTCCGCTGGGGGTGCTGCTTGGGCTTTGGCGCACGGATGGAATGCCCGCCGTCTGGCCCGGCTTCATCGCCGGGCTTGTGCTTGGACTTGCCTTGGCCCCGGCCCTGCCCGAAGGGATCACGCTGGTGCCTCTGGCCATCGGCCTGATGGCCGCAGTCCTGGGTGCCGCCGCGCTTGAGTATCCGCGCCTGCCCCTGACGCTTTTCGCGGGTCTGACCGGGGCCGCGGCTGGCGCAACGGCGCTTTCTGGACACGCATGGGGAGAACTGCCGCCAACGATCCACGCCGGCGTCTTCCTTGGCACACACCTTGCCGTGGTCCTGCCCGCCGCGCTTGTCGTCACGACCCGACAGGCAATCAGCGCCGGCTGGCTCCGGCTTGGCTGGCGCATCGCGGCATCGTGGCTGGGCGCCATGGCAATGATGTTCGGCGCCTTCCAGTTCGCCCCCGCCTGATCCCCCCTTGGTATCGGGTCGCGGAATGCGTATCTCGGCCCAAGCGACAAGGGATACACCATGACAGACCTCACCCCCCGGGAAATCGTAAGCGAGCTTGACCGGTTCATCATCGGCCAGAACGATGCCAAGCGTGCGGTTGCCGTCGCGCTGCGCAACCGCTGGCGCCGCAAGCAGCTGGGCGACGACCTGCGGGAAGAGGTCTATCCAAAGAACATTCTGATGATCGGCCCGACCGGCGTCGGCAAGACAGAGATCAGCCGCAGACTTGCCAAGCTGGCCCGTGCGCCGTTCATCAAGGTCGAGGCAACCAAGTTCACAGAGGTGGGCTATGTGGGCCGCGACGTGGAACAGATCGTGCGCGACCTTGCCGATACAGCTGTCGCCATGATCCGCGACCACATGCGCGAGGACGTGAGGACGCGCGCGCACGAGGCCGCCGAAGAGCGCGTGATAGAGGCCATCGCAGGCAGCGATGCCCGCAGCGCCACCCGAGAGATGTTCCGCAAGAAGCTGAAATCGGGAGAGCTCGACGATACCGTGATCGAACTTGAAGTCGCGGACAGCACCAATCCGCTTCAGATGTTCCCGATCCCCGGCCAGCCGCCCGGCAGCATGGGCCCGGGCATGGGCGGGATGATGAATCTTGGCGACATCTTCGGCAAGGCCTTTGGCGGGCGGACCGTGCGCAAGAAGCTGACCGTTGCCGAAAGCTACGAGATCCTGATCGGGGAAGAGGCCGACAAGCTTCTTGACGACGAAGCCGTGAACCGCGCCGCGCTAGAGGCCGTGGAACAGAACGGCATCGTCTTTCTGGACGAGATCGACAAGGTCGCCACCCGGCAGGACACCCGCGGCGGAGAGGTCAGCCGCGAAGGCGTCCAGCGCGACCTTCTGCCCCTGATCGAGGGCACGACGGTCAGCACGAAGTATGGCCCGGTCAAGACGGACCATATCCTTTTCATTGCATCCGGCGCCTTCCACATCGCCAAACCCTCCGACCTGTTGCCGGAACTTCAGGGCCGCCTGCCGATCCGCGTCGAACTGCGCCCCCTGACAGAACACGACTTCGTGCGCATCCTGACGGAAACCGACAACGCCCTGACACGGCAATACACCGCCCTGATGGCAACCGAAGAGGTCACCGTCACCTTCTCGGAAGACGGGATCGCCGCGCTCGCCAAGATCGCGGCGGACGTGAACCAGTCGGTCGAGAACATCGGCGCGCGCAGGCTTTACACGGTGATGGAAAGGGTGTTCGAGGAACTCAGCTTCACCGCGCCCGACAGGTCGGGCGACGCTGTCACCGTTGACGCCGGTTTTGTCGAAAAGAACCTGGGCGACCTGACACGATCCGCCGATCTAAGCCGATACGTGCTTTAAACCATGGCGCGAGTCGCCGCGGTTTCGTAGACTTCATGAATAGGCATAGGAGCAGTCATCGTGCCGCGTCTTCCGGTCATCCTTCTGGTTGTGCTTTGCGCGGCCTGCGCACCGCGTGCCGCACTGGTGCGTGTGCCGGATACCGCATCGCGTGATCTGGTGACCGAACGCGTCTTCGTGGCCACAACCCGCGCGCTGGACGAAACCGGGCAGTTCGGGGGCGAAAGGTCGCCAAACGCGGCCTACCTGCATGTGGACATATCCGTGCCGCCAAACCGCGAAGAAGGCAGCCTGTCTTGGCCCAACGGCGATCCATCGCCAGACACCGACTTCCTTGCCACCGGCGCCGTCAACCATCCTGATGCCGCCGCGTTCCGCACCAATGTCGCCGCTGCGCTCCGCGAAACCCCCGGATCCGCCCAAGAGGCGATCATCTACATCCACGGGTTCAACAACAACTTCGCCGACGGTGTGCTGCGCATCGCCCAACTGATGCATGATTTCAGCCTGCCGGGCGTGGGCATCCACTATTCATGGCCAAGCCTCGGCAACCCGCTGGGCTATGTCCATGACCGCGACAGCACGCTCTTTGGCCGCGACGGGCTGGAAGACCTCATCGCGCAGGTAGAGGCGGCCGGCGCCACCCGCATCATCCTTGTCGCGCATTCCATCGGGTCGCTTCTGACGATGGAAACGCTGCGCCAGATGGCCATCGCCCGCCCGGGCAGCGTCGCCAGCCGCATCGGCGGGGTCGTCCTCGTCTCGCCCGATATCGACGTCGACGTGTTCCGCAGCCAGGCCGCGCGCATCGGCACGTTGCCGCAGCCCTTCGGCATCTTCGTGTCGAAACGCGACCGTGCGCTCGCGCTTTCGGCCCGCCTGTCCGGCGACGGCTATCGTTTGGGAAACCTCGGCAACGTCGATGAGGTGTCCGATCTGGACGTCACGATCATCGACCTGACGAACTACTCCACCGGGCTTGGCCATTTCACCGCCGGATCCTCGCCACTGGTGATCGAGATCTTCAAGCGTGCCGGTGATTTCGACACCGCCTTCAGCGGTGACGCGGCCGGACAATCGGGGATCCTTCCGGGCGCGGTCCTGACGGTCCAGGACGCCACGCAGATTATCCTCTCGCCGATCACCAGCCTTACACAATAGGGCTTTCCAAGACACGCGTTCTGCGAAACAGAAAGCGTATGAGTTTCGCCCGCTTCCTTCGCGACAACGCGCCATTCCTGCTGGCGGGCGTCCTGCTGATGTTCTGTTCCAGCTTCGGGCAGACCTTCTTCATCTCGGTCTTCGCCGGAGAGATCAGGGCAGAATTCGGCCTGTCGCACGGTGCCTGGGGTCTGATCTACACGCTGGGCACCACGGCCTCGGCGGCGGTGATGATCTGGGCGGGCGTGCTGACCGACCATTTCCGCGCGCGGGCGCTGGGGAAGATCGTGCTGGCGATGCTGGCCGGCGCGGCGCTGCTGATGGCCGTGGTTCCCAGCGTCTGGGTGCTGCCCTTCGCGATCTTCGCCCTGCGCTTCGCCGGGCAGGGCATGGCGGTGCATATCGCCGTCGTCGCGATGGCGCGCTGGTTCGTCGCGACGCGGGGCCGCGCGCTGTCGGTCGCCTCGATCGGCGTCGCGATGGGCGAAGCGTTCCTGCCGCTGGCCTTCGTCGCGCTTCTGGGTGTCGCACCCTGGCGCTGGCTCTGGGTCGGGGTGGCGCTGGTCCTTGTGCTGATGCTGCCGATCCTGGCGCGCCTTCTGCGGCTGGAACGCACGCCGCAATCGGTCGCGGCCGAGAACCAGTCGCTGGGCATGACCGGTCGCCACTGGGTGCGGTCAGAGGTGTTGCGCCACTGGCTGTTCTGGTCGGTCTTTCCCGCGCTTCTGGCACCTGCGGCCTTTTCCACCGCGTTCTTCTTTCAGCAGGTCCACGTGGCAGAGGTAAAGGGCTGGGCGCACGTTGAACTCGTCGCGCTCTTTCCGGTGTTCACCGTTGCGGCGATTACCGGAATGCTGTCTTCGGGCTGGCTGATCGACCGCGTCGGCACCGCCCGGATGATGCCGCTTTATCAACTGCCCATGGCGCTAGGCTTCGTGTTGTTCTCGTTCGCCGACAGCTTTGGGGCGGCTGCGTTTGCCATGGTGCTGATGGGCGCGGCACAAGGCGCGGGAAGCACGGTGCCAAACGCCTTCTGGGCGGAATTCTACGGCACCCGGTACCTGGGCGGGATAAAGGCCATCGCCACCGCGTCGATGGTCCTGGGCACCGCCATCGGTCCGGGCCTGACAGGTGTGCTGATCGACCGTGGCATCGCGTTTCCCGACCAGATGATCGGCATCGCGCTTTACTTCTGCGCTGCCTCGGGGCTGGTGGCGATTGGCGTCACGCGGGCGCGCCCGATGCTAGCGCCCGCGCCGTAGATAGACGTAGTAGGCACCCTCGCCTCCGTGTTTCAGGTGCGCCGGGCTCACCTGCAGCACGGCCTGCGCCAGCGGCGGGGTGTGCAGCCAATGCGGCACCTGATGGCGCAAGACCCCCGTGCGCACCGGGATCGGGTCTAGGCTGTCGCGCCGCTTGCCCTTGCCCGTGATGACAAGAACCAGCCTCCGCCCCTGTGCGTAGCTGTCAAAGATGAAACGGTTCAGGACCGGATGCGCCTGCGCAAGCGTCATGCCATGCAGGTCAAGCCGGGCCTCTGGCTGGATCTTGCCGCGTTTCAGCTTGCCAAAGCGTTTGCGGTCCATGCGCGGCGCGGCGCCGTCAAGATGATCGGCGATGGGTGACGCCAGATCGTTTCTGGGCGGGATGGCCTCGGCGGATTGTCCGACACGGAAACGCGGCACAGACGCCGTCCGCACATCCGGCGCGGGGCACGGGGCGGGCGCAACCGATTCTGGCAAGTCGGCAATGGGCCGTGGCGCATCGGGCCGCATGGGTACGGTGGTTTCGGTCACGCGCTGCCACAGCGCGTGTTCCTCCTCGCTCAGCCTCCGTCGTGATCTCCGGCTCATCCGGGGGTCCATGGCGCCAGGGCATAGGCCCTCGAAATGGGCATCAGAACAACAATGCGCCCGGGGTCACGCACCTTGCCGGCGATCCGGCCGGCACCCGCGCCTGTCCCGAAAAAGATATCGGCCCGCTGTGCGCCCTTGATCGCCGACCCGGTGTCCTGCGCGATCATCAGCCGCCGGATCGGCTCTGCGCCGTTCTTCTCGATCCAGACCGGCGCGCCCAACGGGTAGAACGCAGGATCAATCGCGATCGTGCGGCCCGTCGTGATGGATCGGTTCATCGCGCCCAGCGGCCCCTTGTCCGCTGGCACCTCGCTGACTTCGCGGAAAAAGACATAGGACGGGTTGGTCTGCAAAAGCTCTCGCCCCGCCACCGGATTGCGCCGCACCCAGGCGCGGATCACCTGCGCAGAAACCTGGTGCGGCTGGTAGATCCCCCGCCGCACCAGTTCGGTCCCCACGGAACGGTAGTCGTGCCCGTTGTTGGCGGCATAGCCCACGCGAAGGCCGCCGCCATCGGGAAAGCGCACGCGACCCGAGCCCTGGATCTGAAGGAAGAAGACGTCCACCGGGTCATCGACCCAGGCTATTTCAAGACCCCGGCCCGCCAGAAGCGCCTGGTCCTCGATCTCTTCGCGCGTGTGCCACGCACGGCCGCGCGGCAGTTCCGGCGGCGGGCGGTAAAGGGGATAGCGGAAACGTTCGGTGCGGCGCCGGCTGCCCGAAAGCTCTGGTTCGAAATAGCCGGTAAATAGCGCGGGCCGACCCTCTTCGACCAACACCGGGCGAAAGAACAATTCAAAGAAGGTGCGTGCGTTCTTCTGCTCTGCCGCCAGCGCGCACAAAGAAGACCAATCCGGGTCGTCCATGTCCATGCAGGTGTTCAGAAAGACGGCAAGCGCCGCGTCATGGTCATCGCTGGACCAGCCGTCCAGATCGTCGAATGACAGCAGCGAATAGTTCGCTGCAGCCGGGGCGTCCTTCGCCGTCACGATCAGCCCCAGGCAGAGCCAGAACGCGGCGGCAAGCCGTCTCATTCCCCGGTCGCGACCAGCTTCCAGTTCGGGTCGTCCGTGCCAACAATCCGTGCGAACGTCCAGATATCACGCTGGCGCTTGATCTCGTTGGGGTTGCCTTCAAGGATGTCGCCTTCGGCATTGCGAACAACCGACGTCAGTTCGCCGACGAACTTCACCGTAAGCTCGGCTTCCTGCGTGTCGCGGTCAAACCGCGCATCGATCAGTGACACGTCTCTGACCCCGACGAAATTCGCCTCTATGGTCAGGCCCTGCGCCTCGCGCGCATCGATCACCTGTGCAAAGCTCTCGTAGACGTCCTTTCCCAGGAACGGGACAAGATCTTCCAGCTTGCCGTTTTCAAACGCCATCAGGATCATCTCATAGGCCGCGCGGCCACCCTGAAGGAATTCGCCCACGGAAAAACCCGGCTCCACCAGTTTCATCGCGCCCAGTGATTTCGCGGCGTCCGACCCATCGGGAACGTGATCGGTGATATCACGGTCAGGCCCGCCCTCGATCACCTCAAGCTCGGGACGGTTCCGGGACCGGGCCGAGCCTTGCGGCAGCTGCACCGGCGGTTTCTCGAACCCTTCACGCGTTCCAAGAACGCTCTTGAGGCGCAGGATCAGGAAAACCGCGATAGCGGCAAGGACCAACAGCTGAATCACGGCAGAACTCATGGTGACCTCTTTTCATGGCCAAGGTGGTATGCCCGGCCCGCGGCACATATGTAGGGTGCGCGCTGCGCCCTGTCCACCGCGTGGCCTGATGATTGGAGGTCCCATATGTGGCTCTTTCTGGCGTTTCTGTGCGTTCCGCTGATCGAGATCGCGCTTTTCATCCAGATCGGCGGCCTGATCGGGCTTTGGCCGACACTGGGAATCGTGGTCCTGACCGCCATCCTGGGCACCTACCTCGTACGCGCGCAGGGCATTCTGGCGATGAATCAGCTGCGCACGTCCTTCTCGGATCTGCGCGACCCGACCGAACCGCTGGCGCATGGGGCGATGATCCTGTTTTCCGGCGCGCTTCTGCTGACGCCGGGGTTCTTCACCGATGCCGTCGGCTTCCTTCTGCTCGTGCCCGGCTTCCGACATGCGGCCTACAAATGGCTGCGCGCCCGCGTCACGGTTCAGCAGTTCCAGATGGGAAGCGGACCCGCCCAGCGCCGCCCGCATCAGCCCGGCGCATCCGGACCGGTGATCGACGGCGAATATCAGGAAGTGGACCCGCCCAAACAGCCGACACACCCCGGAAACTCGGGCTGGACAAGGCATTGAGGGCCATCGCCCTTCCTGCTAGTCCATTCCGCGACCCAAATCCCGAGGAAGGACCGGCACAATGGCCGAGAATGAAACCCAGACCCCCCCGGCGGGGGCCACCGCCCAGACACCCGTGAAGATGCAGGTGCTTGGACAGTTCATCCGTGACCTGTCGTTCGAGAACATCGTCGTGCAGAAGGGCGCCACCGGCGACGTGACACCCGATGTCCGCGTTCAGGTGAACCTCGACGCCAAGAAGCGCACCGTCGAGAACCAGTACGAAGTCTATTGCAAGTTCAAGGTGGAATCCAAATCCAAGGCCACCGGCGACATGCTGTTCCTGATGGAACTGGACTACGGCGGTGTGTTCCTGATCGAGGGCGTGCCCGAGGAACAGCTTCACCCCTTCCTGCTTATCGAGTGCCCGCGGATGCTGTTCCCCTTCGTGCGCCGCATCGTCAGCGACGTGACGCGCGACGGTGGCTTCCCGCCGCTAAACCTGGAAAACGTGGATTTCGTGGCGCTCTATCGCCAGGAACTGGCCCGTCGTGCCCAGACCCAGCAGGCGCAGGGCAACGGCGCCGCGGCTCCGGCACCCGAGGGCACCCAGCCCAACTGACTTCAGCGCATCCGCGCCCAGATCGACCCATCGCCAAGGGACGCCACGAAAGCCTCGTGCGCGTCCCTTTCGCTATCAGAGATCCGCGGCGGCAGCGCGCTTGGCCGCGACCGCGGCACCCAGGGCCCGTCAGCGTCGCGATCGGTCCGGCCGCGCCCGCCTTCCATGGCAGCGCCCAGCATGAACCCCGGCTGACGCCCGCCGATCAGCTCCAGATACACCTCTGCCAGGATTTCGGAATCAAGAAGCGCGCCGTGCAGCGTGCGCGCCGAGTTATCGATGCCGAAACGCCGGCAAAGTGCATCCAGTGACGCCGGAGAGCCGGGGAACTTTCTGCGCGCCATCTCCAGCGTGTCGACGACGTTTGCCCAAACCAGAAGCGGCAGATTGCACCATCCAAGCTCGGCATTCAGGAACTTGATGTCGAAGCTGGCGTTGTGGATCACCAGTTTTGCATCACCCACGAAATCCAGAAACGCGGGCCCCACTGCGGCAAACAAGGGCTTGTCGCGCAGGAACTCCTCACTCAGCCCATGCACCTGAAAGGCGTCCTGCGGCATGTCCCGCTCTGGGTTGATGTATTCGTGAAATGTCCGGCCGGTCGGGACGTGGTTCAGCAATTCCACCGCGCCGATCTCGACGATCCGGTCACCGGTCGCGGGCTCGAACCCCGTTGTTTCCGTATCCAGAACGATCTCACGCATGGGGCAGCCCTTTTCTGATTTCCGCAACCACCTGTCTCACCGCAGCCCGCGCGCTGTCCATGTCCAGCGTTTCGATCACGTGATCGGCACGCGCGCGTTTCTCTGCATCGGGCATCTGCTTGGACAGGATCGCCTGAAAATGCGCCTCTGTCATTCCCGGCCGGTCCAGAACCCGGCTGCGCTGCACGTCCGCCGGCACCGATACCACCACCACCGCGTCCATTGCAGCTTCGCCGCCGGTTTCGAACAGAAGCGGGATATCCAGCACCACGATGTCGCTTTCGGCCCGGTCAAGAAACGCCGCGCGATCCCGCGACACAAGCGGATGCACAACCGATTCTATCCGCTTCAAAGCACCCGGATCCCGCGCGATCCAGTCCTTCAGCACCGCGCGGCTGACGCCGTCTGGCCCCACCGCGTCGGGGTGGATCGCCGCGATCCCCGGCACCGCCGCACCGCCGGGCGCGTAAAGCCTGTGAACCGCCGCATCCGCATCCCAGACCGGCAACCCCTCATCCGCGAACATCGCGGCTGTCGTCGACTTGCCCATGCCGATCGACCCCGTCAGGCCAAGCCGGAAGGGGCGCTTCATCCGGCCAGAACCGCACGGCGCAAGGCGTCATCGACCTCTGGCCGTTTGCCGAACCACCGCTCGAACCCCGGCACGGCCTGATAAAGAAGCATCCCCAGCCCGTCGACGGTGCGGCACCCGATTTGAAGCCCGGCACGCAGAAACGGCGTTTCCAGCGGCGAATAGACCAGATCGGTCACCACCGTATCCCGCGAAAGTGCCTCCAGCGGAACCGAAAGCGGCGGCTTGCCCGTCATGCCAAGCGCCGTGGTATTCACTGCAAGGGCCGCGCCCTCCAACATACTGCCGGCGTGGACCCAGTCGCGAACCTCGATCCGCGTGCCGAATTCCTCGCGCAGCGCTTCGGCTCTGCCTCGTGTGCGATTCGCCAGACGGATTGACGGCACGCCCGCTTCCAGAAGAGACGCCAGAACCGCCCGGGCCGCGCCCCCTGCGCCATAAACCACCGCCGGACCAGAACGCGGATCCCATTCCGGAGCACCCTTTCGCAGGTTCTCGATGAAACCGAATCCGTCAGTGTTGTCGGCCTGCATCTTGCCGTCACGCCGAAAGGTAAGTGTGTTCGCCGCCCCGATGACCGCCGCCCGGTCGGTGACCACGTCGGCCAGCCGGATCACGGTTTCCTTATGTGGAATCGTGACATTGACGCCGACAAAGCCCATCTTTGGCAACATTCCCAGCACGTCCGGCAAATCCTTCTGCGAGACGTGCATGGGAACATAGTGTCCCGCCAGTCCGTACCGCTTCAGCCAGTGACCATGCAGGACGGGTGACCTGCTGTGCGCGATCGGGTCGCCGATCACGCCCGCCAATGGAATCTTCTGCGTTGTCGTCATGTGGCGATCGTCCCCCTGAGCACGAGGTAATTCAAAAGCTCGGTCAACGGCAGCCCAAGCACCGCGAAATAGTCACCCTCGATTCGCGTGAACAGGCGAATGCCCTCTCCCTCGACGTGATAACCGCCGACCGAATGGCGCACCTCGTCCCAGTTTCGCGCGACGTAATCCGCGACGAAGCCCTCGCTCAGCTCTCGCATGTGCATTCGCACCACGCCCACATGCCGCCAGACCGGCGCGCCATCCTCGTAGATGACCGCCGCCGACAGCAGCATGTGCGTTTGCCCCGAAAGACGCCCCAGTGTTTGCGTCAGCGCCTCGGGCGTCCCGGCCTTTCCAAAGATCTCTGATTTCAGCGCCAGGACCTGGTCGCAGCCAAGAACCAGGCCCTCTCCATGCTTCATGGCGATCCGACGCGCCTTCATCTCGGCCAGCCCATCGGCGATATCGCGTGGCGAAGCGCCCTCCGCCTGCATGGCGGCGCGCACGCCTTCTTCGTCGATCCGGGCTGGATCAACGGCGACGCTCAGCCCCGCATTTTCCAGAAGCTGGCGCCGCGTGGCAGAGCCGGAGGCAAGGATCAGATCTTTCGGCATGGGACAAACCTGTTGGCAAACGGCAGGAGAAGCAAGCGTGGGAAACGGGGATATCCCGGCCCCGCGCGGTTGCCGCGAAATTCCGGGCCGGCCCGCGCTGGAAACAGGTGCAATCATCCCGATGGGACAATCGCCCGACCCGCTTGTGTACGGCACCGGCCGTGACCGAGTCGCCGCGATCCATCCAATGGATCTTCAACAGGGCCTATCTATTAAGGTATTGATTAAATTGATATATTTCATAGTTTTCCTCCTTGCATCCGGTTTTCCACATGGCTCGGTGCAGGAAAAATCCAGATGGGGAGAATTCCGGGAAAACCGGATAATCCCCACCATCCCCAGCCCCTACTACAGCCACATCTTTCTTTTAATACTTTCTTTATTTAAGGGGTGGGTCGGATCAACCCGAGGCGCCCATGTCCGACATACTCGTCACCCTCTACCCCTGGACCAAGACGTTACACGTCCTGTCCGTGATCGCGTGGATGGCCGGTCTGTTCTACCTGCCCCGGCTTTACGTCTATCACGCGGAAAAGGTTGGGACGGGGACCGACACCGATGACCTGTTCCAGACTATGGAAATGAAGCTGCTGCGCCTCATCATGAACCCTGCCATGATCTCAAGCTGGATCTTCGGGCTGCTGCTGGTGATAACCCCCGGCGTGATCGACTGGGGCGCCGTCTGGCCCTATGCCAAGTTCGTGGCGATAATCGGCATGACGTGGTTCCACATGTGGTGCGCCGCCCGCCGCAAAGAGTTCGTGGCTGGCGCAAACACCCGCACCGGCCGCCAGTTCCGGATCATGAACGAGGTTCCGACGCTCTTTTTGATTGTCATCGTGGTCGCCGTGATTGCGCGTCCTTTCTGACGACGATTGACAGGACGGGCCAGCGTCACTAACTACGCACCGCAGCCGTCCGGCTGTGTACCTTCCAGAATTGTGCTGACCGTGCGCCGTCTCCGGCCGGTCCCGAAGGATTTCCATGACCACCGACCGCCTGAATCTGTCCGACCTGAAGGCCAAAAGCCCCAAGGACCTTCTGTCCATGGCCGAAGAGCTTGAGATCGAGAACGCCTCGACCATGCGCAAGGGCGACATGATGTTCGCCATCCTGAAGGAACAGGCCGAGGAAGGCTGGCATATCGGCGGCGACGGTGTGCTCGAGGTTTTGCAGGACGGCTTCGGGTTTCTCCGCTCGCCAGAGGCGAACTATCTGCCCGGACCCGACGACATCTATGTCTCGCCGGACATGATCCGCCAGTACTCGCTGCGCACGGGTGACAGCGTCGAAGGCGTCATTCGCGCCCCGAGAGAGAATGAGCGCTACTTTGCCCTGACAAGCGTCGAACAGATCAACTTCGAAGATCCGGAACGTGCGCGTCACAAGGTCAACTTCGACAACCTCACGCCGCTTTATCCGGACGAGCGCCTGAAGATGGAGACCGAGGACCCGACCCATCGCGATCGGTCCGCCCGCATCATCGACCTGGTGGCGCCCATCGGGAAAGGCCAGCGTTGCCTGATCGTCGCACCGCCCCGCACCGGCAAGACGGTTCTCTTGCAGAACATCGCCCACTCGATCGAACTCAACCACCCAGAATGCTACCTGATCGTCCTGCTGATCGACGAGCGGCCAGAGGAAGTGACAGACATGCAGCGGTCGGTGAAGGGAGAGGTCATTTCCTCTACCTTCGACGAGCCCGCCGCGCGCCACGTCGCCGTGTCGGAAATGGTGATCGAAAAGGCCAAGCGTCTGGTGGAACACAAGCGTGACGTCGTGATCCTGCTTGATTCGATCACCCGTCTCGGCCGCGCCTTCAACACCGTCGTCCCGTCCTCGGGCAAGGTGCTGACCGGCGGTGTCGATGCAAACGCCCTTCAGCGTCCAAAGCGGTTCTTCGGCGCCGCCCGGAACATCGAGGAAGGCGGCTCGCTTACGATCATCTCCACCGCGCTGATCGACACTGGCAGCCGCATGGACGAAGTCATCTTCGAGGAATTCAAGGGCACCGGTAACTCGGAAATCGTGCTGGACCGCAAGGTTGCCGACAAGCGCGTGTTCCCGGCGATGGACATCCTGAAATCCGGCACCCGGAAAGAGGAACTGCTTGTCGCCAAGTCCGACCTGCAAAAAACCTATGTCCTGCGCCGCATCCTGAACCCGATGGGAACCACCGACGCCATCGAGTTCCTGATCTCCAAGCTCAAGCAGACCAAGTCGAACTCAGATTTCTTCGACTCGATGAACGCCTGACGGCCAGCGCCCGACTGCCATGGACACGATTTATGCCCTTGCCTCGGCCCGTGGAAAGGCCGGGGTCGCGGTCGTTCGCCTGTCCGGTCCCCGGGCACATGACGCGGTTCGGCGCCTGGCTGGAACGGTGCCCGAGCCCCGGCGCGCCAGTCTGCGCGCCTTGCGGGATGAAGCGGGCGAACTTATTGATAACGCTCTGATTCTCACCTTCTCAAAGGGCGCAAGCTTTACCGGAGAGGCGTCGGCGGAACTGCACCTTCACGGCAGTATCGCTGTGATCGCCGCCGTGCTTCGGGCCTTGTCGGGAATGGATGGGCTTCGCCTTGCCGACCCCGGCGAGTTCACCCGCCGCGCGCTGGAAAACGACCGTCTCGACCTTGCCCAGGTCGAGGGCCTGGCGGATCTGATCGAAGCCGAGACAGAGGCCCAGCGCATTCAGGCCCAGCGCGTTCTTTCCGGCGCCCTAGGCGAGCGTGTGGCGGCTTGGCGCGCGGATCTCATCCATGCCGCCGCGCTGATCGAGGTCACGATCGACTTCGCCGACGAAGAGGTGCCCGAGGACGTGACGCCAGAGGTCCGCAAGCGCTTGGACGGCGTTATCGCGGACCTGCGCCATGAGATTGCCGGGGCGTCAGTGGCCGAGCGTATCCGCGACGGGTTCGAGGTGGCCATCGTTGGTAAGCCGAACGTGGGAAAATCCACGCTTCTCAACCGCTTGGCAGGTCGCGAGGCCGCGATCACCTCGGACATCGCAGGGACCACCCGCGACGTGATCGAGGTTCGGATGGACCTGCGCGGGCTACCAGTGACCCTGCTGGACACCGCGGGTCTGCGGGACACGGACGACGCCGTGGAAGGCATCGGAGTGCAGCGCGCTCTGGATCGGGCCAATGCTGCGGACCTTCGCGTTTTTCTTGTCGATGAGGACGGCCCCCTTCTGTCCCCGATTGCAGGTGACATCACCCGCCGTGCCAAGGGCGATCTGTCGGACAGGCAGGATCCAGCGGTTTCGGGCAAGACGGGGGCTGGCGTTGATGAACTCGTCGACGCCATCGCGTCAGAGCTTGAACGCCGGGCCCAGGGCGCCGGAACCGCGATCCGCGAACGCCACCGTATCGCGATGGAATCCGGCCTTGCCTCTTTGGAATCGGCGCGAGTCGGTTTAGATAGAGGCCTCGGCGCGCAGGAACTGATCGCTGAAGACATCCGGACTGCCATACGCGCGCTCGAAGCGCTCGTTGGCCATATCGGGGTCGAGGACGTGCTTGATCGGATTTTCGCCCAGTTCTGCCTGGGCAAGTAGGGAGTGTTTCACGTGAAACACCGGGATTTCGATGTTGTTGTGGTCGGTGGTGGCCATGCCGGTTGCGATGCGGCGCATGTCGCGGCGCGCCGTGGCGCCCGGACCGCACTGGTCACGCTCACGCGCGACGGCATCGGCGTGATGTCCTGCAATCCTGCCATTGGCGGCCTCGGCAAGGGCCATCTTGTGCGCGAGATCGATGCGCTCGATGGCGTGATGGGCCATGTGGCCGACCGCGCCGGCATCCAGTTCCGCCTGCTCAACCGCCGCAAGGGCCCTGCCGTGCAGGGCCCGCGCGCTCAGGCCGACCGCAAGATCTACCGGACGGAAATGCGCCGCTCCCTCGAGTCCACGGAGAATCTTTCCATCCTTGAAGGTGAGGTCATTGACCTGATCGTCGAGAATGACAGCGTCACCGGCGTGGTTCTGGCCGATGACAGCCGCATTTCCGCCGGCGCCGTGGTGCTGACGACCGGTACCTTCCTGCGCGGCGTCATTCACATTGGCGATGTGAGCTATCCCGGCGGCCGAATGGGCGACAAGCCCTCGGTGCGGCTGGCAGAGCGGATCGACGGTTTCGGCCTGCCGCTAGGGCGCCTGAAGACCGGCACCCCGCCGCGGCTCGACGGTCGCACCATCGCCTGGGATATCCTTGAATCTCAGCCCGGCGACGATGACCCGGCGCTGTTCTCGTTCATGTCGACGGCGCCCTTCGCGCGGCAGATTTCTTGTGGCATCACCCACACGAACGAAGCCACCCACGACCTGATCCGCGAAAATCTGGCCCGCTCGGCCATGTACGGCGGTCATATCGACGGTGTCGGCCCGCGCTATTGCCCCTCGATAGAAGACAAGGTCGTGCGCTTTGCCGACAAGTCGTCGCACCAGGTTTTCCTTGAGCCAGAAGGGCTTGACGACCACACGGTCTATCCCAACGGCATCTCCACCTCGTTGCCCGCCGATGTACAGGAGGCTTACGTTCATTCGATTCGCGGGCTGGAACAGGCAGAAATCCTGCAACCGGGCTACGCCATCGAATACGACTACGTCGACCCCCGCGCCCTGACCCCGACGCTGGAGCTGCGCGATGTCCCAGGGCTGTTCCTTGCGGGTCAGATCAACGGCACCACGGGCTATGAAGAGGCCGCCGCGCAGGGTCTTGTCGCCGGCCTGAACGCTGCCTTGCGGGCGGCGGGCGAAGCGCCAGCGCTTTTCCCCCGCACCCAGTCCTACATCGGCGTGATGATCGACGATCTCGTGACGCGCGGCGTCACGGAGCCCTACCGCATGTTCACATCGCGCGCCGAATTCCGCCTTGCCCTGCGTGCCGATAACGCGGATCAACGCCTGACGCCGCAGGGTCTTGCCTGGGGTATCGTGCGGCCGGAACGCGCCGCAGCCTATGCCGCAAAGGCCGCGGCGCTGGAAAATGGCCGCGCGCGTCTTCAGTGTATGACGTTGACACCGCGCCAGATCGTGACCGCGGGTGTGCATGTGAACCAGGACGGCGTGCGCCGAAATGGTATGGACGTTCTGTCATTCCCCGATGTGTCCTTCGATCATCTTTTGACCCTTGATCCGGGCTTGGTCGATATCGGTCCCAAAACCCGCCGTCAGCTTGAGATCGAGGCGCTTTATGCCAACTACATTGCCCGGCAGGAGAAGGACGTTCAGGCGATGTCGCGCGACGAAGAACACGCGATTCCCGCCGGGTTCGATTTCGATTCGCTTGGGGGCCTGTCGAACGAACTTCGGGCCAAGCTGAACGCGGCGCGGCCGGCGACGATTGGTCAGGCGTCGCGGGTAGAGGGCATGACGCCGGCAGCATTGACGCTGATACTCGCGCGGCTGCGTCAGTCGGCGCGGAAGCGTGCGGTATGACAAAGCCCGCCGGCCGGGAGGTCTTCGTGGCGCAAACAGATGTTTCACGTGAAACACTCGCGCGCCTCGATATATACTCGCAGACCCTAAACAAATGGAATTCAAGGATTAATCTCGTTGCGCCCTCGACGCTTGCCGACGTCTGGAGGCGCCATTTCCTGGACAGTGCGGCGGTCCACGCGCTCTGCCCGGCTACGGCAAGGCACTGGGTCGATCTTGGTTCGGGCGGTGGATTTCCCGGGGCCGTCGTGGCGATCCTCGCGGCTGAAACGCACCCGGACCTTCAGGTTACCTGTATCGAATCGGATCAGCGCAAAGCCGCCTTCCTGCGCACGGTTTCACGTGAAACAGGCGTGGCGTTCAACGTGCTGGCACAGCGAATCGAGACCGCGCCGCAGCAATCGGCGGATGTCATAAGCGCCCGCGCTCTTGCCCCTCTGACACAGCTTCTGACACTTGCCGCGCAACATCTCGCGCCAAGTGGCATTTGTCTGTTGCAGAAGGGCGCCCGTCACGCGGATGAAGCCGGGCAGGCCCTTGAACACTGGCGCTTCACGTTGGAAACATGCCCCAGCGGAACGGATCCCGACTCCGCCATTCTCAAGATCGGAGAGCTTCGGCGTGCCTGACCCCCTGCGCAAGACCCCGACCCGCATCATTGCCATCGCCAACCAGAAAGGCGGCGTCGGCAAGACGACGACAGCCATCAATCTGGGTGCAGCGCTGGCTGGCGACGGGTTCAATGTACTGATTGTCGACCTTGATCCGCAGGGCAACGCGTCCACCGGCCTTGGGATAGAACCTGCCACCCGGGAACTGACCACCTACGACATGCTTCTTGACGAAGCCCCCGTCGAAGACGTGATTCGCGCAACCGATGTAGAGGGTCTGTCCATCGCTCCCGCCACCACGGACCTCAGCTCTGCGGACATAGAGCTTGTGGCCAACGAAAAACGCAGTTTCCTGCTCCACGATGCCCTTCGCCAGCCTGCCATGAACAAGTTCGGCTTTGATTTCATTCTGATCGACTGCCCCCCGTCGCTCAGCCTTTTGACGGTCAACGCCATGGTCGCCGCCCATTCGGTGCTGGTGCCCCTGCAAAGCGAATTCTTCGCGCTCGAAGGCCTGTCGCAGCTGATGCTGACGATTCGGCAGGTCCGGGAGGCCGCGAACCCTGACCTGCGTATCGAAGGCGTGGTGCTGACGATGTATGACGGCCGCAACAACCTGTCCCAGCAGGTAGAGCGTGACGCGCGCGACAACCTTGGAGAGCTCGTGTTCCAGACCGTCGTGCCCCGCAACGTCCGTGTGTCAGAGGCGCCGTCCTACGCCCTGCCGGTGCTGGAATATGATCCGCTGTCCAAAGGCAGCGTTGCCTATCGCGCCCTGGCGCAGGAACTGGTGGCGCGGCGCACGCCCGCCGCCGCGTGAAGGAGCGTTCGATGGCCGCCAAGACACCCGATCGCCGCGGCCTTGGCCGTGGTCTGTCCGCCTTGATGGCCGATGTCGCGCCCAAGGAACCCGAAGCGCCCGAAGGCTCGTCCCGCAAGCCAGAGATGACCGTCCCCGTCGACCGCATCTTCGCCAACCCGGACCAGCCGCGCCGCACCTTCGCCCGCGAAAGCCTCGAAGAGTTGGCCAGCTCGATCCGCGAAAAGGGCGTGATCCAGCCGCTGATCCTGCGCCGCAACCCGCGCGACGCGCAAACCTATGAAATCGTTGCCGGTGAACGCCGCTGGCGCGCCGCCCAGATGGCGCAACTGCACGATGTCCCGGCGATCCTGAGAGAGTTCAACGACACCGAGGTCCTTGAAATCGCGATCATCGAGAACATTCAGCGCGCCGACCTGAACGCGATGGAAGAGGCCGCAGGTTATCGCCAGCTGATGGACCGGTTCGGCCACACGCAGGAAAAGGTGTCCGAAGCGCTGGGCAAAAGCCGCAGCCATATCGCCAATCTCCTGCGCCTGCTGACGCTTCCCGAAGAGGTGCAGGCGATGGTGCGCGATGGCGCCCTGTCCGCCGGCCATGCCCGCGCGCTTGTCACCACCTCCGACCCGCTGGCGCTGGCCCGTCAGGTCGTGGCCCGTGGCCTTTCGGTGCGAGAGACAGAGAAACTGGCCAAGGCCCCAAAGGGAACCAAACCGCGCAAGGTGACGCTTACCCCGACAAAGGATGCCGACACCCGCGCGCTAGAAGGCGATTTGTCCGCCAACCTGCGCATGAAGGTGTCCATCGACCACGTCGACGGGGCAGAGGACGGACAGATCACCATTCGCTACGCCTCGCTGGATGATCTTGATACGCTTTGCCGTCTTCTCTCGGGCGGGCGCGACTAGGCGTCAGGCTGCAAGCTCTCGCAGGATGCCGTTCAGCACCGGCCGCCCGTCGCGCGTGGTGCGCAGCCGCCCGTTCACCGTTTCGACCAGACCAAGATCGGTCAGCAGCGCCAGCGCGCCGACCGGCAGGTCGGCACCTGCCAGTTGACGGTATCGCACAAGATCTATGCCCTCGCTCAGGCGCAACCCCATCATCAGGTATTCCAGCGCCTGTTCCTCTGGCGGCACTGGCACACGCGGCAACTCTCCGCTCCCGCCCTTTTCCACCTGCTCCAGCCATGCAGCGGGCATCTTCGGCGTCTCCGTGGCCACCCGTCCCCCGGCCAGCGTCAACCGCCCATGTGCCCCGGGTCCGATCCCGGCGTAATCCCCGCCGCGCCAGTAGATCAGGTTGTGCCGTGATTGCGCCCCCGGCGCGGCGTGGTTCGACACCTCGTAGGCCGGCAACCCCGCCGCCTCGCAAATCTCTTGTGTCGCAAGGAACAGGTCGGCGCCCAGGTCGTCGTCGGGCAGCCCGGGCAGTCGCCCGCGCGCGAAACGGTCGCCAAATGCCGTGCCGTCCTCGATCGTCAACTGGTAAAGCGACAGGTGATCGGCGGCCATGGACAGCGCCTCGCGCAGTTCCGCCCGCCACTCGGCCAGCCCCTGCCCCTGCCGCGCATAGATCAGGTCAAAGCTGACGCGCGCGAACGTCCCGCGTGCGATATCGAACGCCGCCCGCGCTTCGGCCACCGAATGCAGCCGCCCCAGGGCCCGCAGGTCATCACCCCTAAGTGCCTGAATACCCATTGAAATTCGGTTCACGCCTGCATCGCGATAGCCCCGGAACCGCCCCGCCTCGACCGATGTCGGGTTCGCCTCCAGCGTCACCTCGGCGTCGTTGGTCATTCGCCATGTGCGCCGCACCGCCTCCAGCACCGCGGCCACAAGATCCGGCGGCATCAGGCTGGGCGTGCCCCCGCCGAAGAACACGGTCGACAACACCTTGTCGCCCGTTTGGGCCCCCAGCCGCGCAATCTCGGACACGAAGGCGCGTTCCCAGCGCGCGGTGTCCACCGACGCCACGACATGAGAGTTGAAGTCGCAATAAGGACACTTCGCCTGGCAGAACGGCCAGTGCACATAAAGGCCAAAACCCGCGTCCGGCGTCTCAGCCACCCAGCGCCTGTTTCAGCTGGTGCACCGCGTTTGCCCGGTGGCTGATCTTGTTCTTTTCCCAGCGGTCCATCTGCCCGAAGGTCACGTCATACCCCGCAGGCTGAAAGATGGGATCGTATCCGTGGCCCTGTTCGCCACGCATCGGCCACACGACCTGTCCTTCCATGACGCCGGGAAACACCTCGTCATGGCCGTCGGGCCACGCCAGCACCAGCGTGCAGCAGAACCGCGCGGTCCGGGGATGCGGCGCGCCGCGCTCTTCCAGCAGATCGTGGGTCTTGCCCATCGCCATCACGAAATCGCGGCCCTGACCGGTTTCCGCCCAGTCGGCGGTATAGACCCCGGGCGCTCCGTCCAGCGCGTCGATCTCGATTCCGCTGTCATCGGCCAGCGCGGGCAACCCGGTGGTCTTCGCCGCCGCATGGGCCTTGATCCGCGCGTTTTCCACGAAGGTCGTGCCGGTTTCCTCGGGCTCGGGCAAACCGTGATCGGCCGCGGAACTGACGGAAATGCCGAAAGGCGCCAAAAGCGCCTCCATCTCTTCCAGCTTGCCGCGGTTGTGCGTCGCGATCAGCAGGTGGTCGCCGTCGAACCGCCGCATCAGGCCACCGCGGCCCGCTGCGCCGCGGTAAGTTCAGTAACCCCGATCTTGGCCAGCCGCATCAGTTCGGCCAGCTCATCTTCGGAAAACGTCGCGCCCTCGGCGGACATCTGCACCTCGATCAGGCGCCCGGACCCTGTCATCACGAAATTGCCATCGACGCCGGCCTCGCTGTCTTCCAGGTAATCCATGTCCAGCACCGGCTGCCCGGCATAGACGCCACAGCTGACGGCGGCCACCGGGTCTGTCATCGGATCGCTGATGATGTCGCCGGCCTTCATCAGCTTGTTCACCGCCAGCCGCAGCGCGACCCATCCCCCGGTGATAGAGGCACAGCGGGTCCCGCCATCGGCCTGGATCACGTCGCAATCCACGGTGATCTGCCGTTCGCCCAGCGCGACGCGGTCCACACCGGCGCGCAGGGATCGCCCGATCAACCGCTGGATTTCCTGCGTGCGGCCCGACTGGCCGTTCTTGGCTTCGCGCCGCATCCGCGTGTTGGTGGCGCGCGGCAGCATCCCGTATTCCGCCGTCACCCAGCCCAGCCCGCTGCCCTTCAGGAAGGGCGGCACGCGCTCTTCCAGGCTGGCGGTGCACAGCACATGTGTGTCGCCCGCTCGGATCAGGCAGGATCCCTCGGCATGTTTCGTCACCCCGGTTTCGATTGAAATCGGGCGCATCTGGTCCAGTTTTCTGTTGGAAGGTCGCATATCGGTCCTGTCTCGCGTGTCCGGTGACATATGCGCGCAGGGTCCCATCGTGCAACCCTGATTGACGGCAGCCCGTGCAGACCTTTAATAACGTGCGGCTCCAAAGGTTGTGCCCATGGACAACGCGCCGAACATTCTTGCAGAGCTGAACGAACGCAGCAGAGAGGTCTTCCGCCGCGTGGTCGAAGGCTATCTGGATAATGGCGGTCCGGTCGGTTCTCGTACGCTGACACGCGCGATGAGCGAAAAGCTTTCCGCCGCTACCATCCGCAACGTGATGCAGGATCTGGAATTTCTTGGCCTGCTCGATTCGCCGCATGTCAGCGCGGGCCGCGTGCCCACGCAGATGGGCTTGCGGATGTTCGTCGACGGTCTTCTGGAAGTCGGAGAGCTGTCTACGCCCGACCGTGAACGTATCGACGCCACCATGGGCTCGAACGAACGCGACATTTCGACCATGCTCGATCGTGTCGGTTCGGCCCTTTCGGGGCTGACCCATGGCGCCAGCCTTGTCCTTGCCCCCAAGCACGAGGCGCCGATTCGCCATATCGAATTCGTCTCGCTGGCCCATGATCGCGCCCTTGTGGTGCTGGTCTTCGCGGATGGGCACGTGGAAAACCGCGTGTTCACCCCGCCACCGGGTCAGACACCCTCTTCCATGCGCGAAGCCGCGAATTTCCTGAACGCCCTTGCAGAGGGCCGCACCTTCAGCGAACTGCGCGGCGCACTGAAGACCGAAATCGTCCGCCGCAGGCAGGAACTCGACAGACTGGCCGGCGAACTGGTGGAAAGCGGTCTTGCCGTCTGGGAAAACGAGGGCGAGCCGCACGAACGCCTGATCGTGCGCGGCCGCGCCAACCTTCTGGGGTCAGAGGACGCCGCCGTCGTCGATGTCGAACTGATTCGCCGCCTCTTTGACGACCTCGAACGAAAGCGCGATATCGTCGAGTTTCTGGAACTCGCCGAGGATGGCGAGGGTGTGCGCATTTTTATCGGCTCCGAGAACAAGCTTTTCTCGCTTTCGGGTTCCGCTTTGGTGGTCAGCCCATATATGAACGCGGACCGTAAGATCGTTGGCGCCGTGGGGGTTATCGGCCCCACGCGCTTGAACTATGGCCGGGTGGTCCCGATCGTGGATTACACGGCGCAGCTGGTCGGGCGGCTTATTGCCGACCGATCCTGAGAGGTGAAGAATGGCAGAGACGAAGCAGTCGGAAGACTTCGCACAGACAGCAGACGACAAGAACGATCCCGGCGGCTTTGCCGAGGGGCCGGACCCGTTCGCAGACGCAGTCTCCGAAGACTCCGGCGCTGACATCGTCGCCGCGCTGGAGGCAGAGCGCGATGAATTCCGCGACCGCCTGATGCGCGCCCTTGCCGAGGCCGAGAACACCCGCAAGCGTGGGGAACGCGACCGCCGCGAGGCAGAGCAATTCGGCGGATCCAAGCTCGCCCGCGACATGCTTCCGGTCTACGACAACCTCAAGCGCGCCATCGACGCCGCATCCGATGAACAGCGCGCCGCCGCCGCCGCCCTGTTCGAAGGCATAGAGCTGACGATGAGAGAGCTTGTCTCGGTGCTGAAGAAACACGGTGTCGAACCCGTCTCTCCCGCGATCGGCGACAGGTTCGACCCCCAACAGCACCAGGCCATGTTCGAGGCGCCGCTGCCCGACACCAAGGCCGGCGACATCATCCAGGTCCTGCAAGACGGCTTTCGGATGCATGACCGCCTGCTGCGCCCCGCCCATGTCGGCGTAAGCTCGACCCCGGCAGGAAAGTGATCCCAAGGGTGCGCTGCGGCGCACCCCCTAGGGCTCGACCAGTCCCTTCAGTTCATAGACAAGCGCCAGTGCCTCGCGCGGCGACATCTCGTCGGGAAACACATCGGCCAGACGTGTTTCAATCGGCCCCGGCCCGGCTGACGCAGCCGGGGCGGCCTGTATCGCCGCCGCGCTGAACAACGGCAAATCGTCTATCAGCGTCGCCTTGCGCGTGCCGCCTTCGCGTTCTCCCTTTTCCAGCGCCTCCAGCACCACGCGCGCCCGCTCCACCACAGCATCGGGCAGCCCCGCCAGCCGCGCCACCTGCACCCCGTAGGACCGGTCCGCCGCTCCGTCCCGCACCTCGTGCAGGAAAATCACCTCGCCCCGCCATTCCTTGACCGCGACCGTGGCGTTCGCCACCCCGTCCAGCCGGTCGGCCAGCCGGGTAAGCTCATGATAATGGGTGGCAAACAGGACCCGACAGCGGTTTACAGACTGCAAATGTTCCACGGTCGCCCATGCAATCGACAGCCCGTCATAGGTCGCCGTCCCGCGTCCGATCTCGTCAAGGATGACCAGCGCCCGCGCATCCGCCTGGTTCAGGATCGCCGCGGTTTCGACCATCTCGACCATGAAGGTCGATCGCCCCCGCGCTAGGTCGTCCGCCGCCCCCACCCGGCTGAACAGCTGGCTGACCAGCCCGATATGCGCCCGGTCTGCCGGCACGAAGGCCCCCATCTGCGCCAGAAGCGCCATCAGCGCGTTCTGCCGAAGGAAGGTCGACTTGCCCGCCATGTTCGGCCCGGTCAAAAGCCGGATCGCCGCGCCCTCGCCCGCTGTCAGGCGGCAGTCGTTGGCAACGAAGGGCCCGCCTCCCTGCCGCGCCAGCGCGCGTTCCACCACCGGATGCCGCCCGCCGGTGACGTCAAACGCCCGGCTCTCGTCCACCTCGGGCCGACACCAGTCGCCGGCCGCCGCCACCTCGGCCAGCGCGGCGGCAAGGTCGATCTCTGCCAGCGCGCGCGCCGCGGCGGCGACCCGGTCGGCCACCTCCAGCACGGCGTCCCGCAGCCCGGCAAAGATCAGTTTCTCGATCTCCTGCGCCCGTGCGCCCGCGTTCAGGATCTTCGTTTCCATCTCGGACAGGTCGACCGTGGTAAATCGAACGGCATTCGCTGTTGTCTGCCGGTGAATGAACCGATCGGACAAGGGCGGTGACAGCATCCGCTCGGCGTGGGTTGCCGTGGTCTCGATGAAATAGCCCAGCACATTGTTGTGCTTGATCTTCAGCGATCCGACACCGGTGTCGCGCGCATAATCCGCCTGCATCCCTGCGATCACGCCGCGCCCCTCGTCACGCAGCCGCCGCGCCTCGTCGAGGTCCGCGTCATGCCCGGCCGCGATCACCCCGCCGTCGCGCAGGAACAAGGGCGGCTCGGCGACCAGAGCGGCCTCCAGCAGGTCGATCAGATCGTCCATCCCGGTCAGGTCGCGCACCGCCTCGGCCAGCAGGCGCGGCGCGTCCCCGGGCACCAGCCCCGCCACTCGGTCCGCCTGTTCCAACCCGCCGCGAATCGCCCCAAGGTCGCGCGGCCCGCCCCGGTCCAGCGCCAGCCGCGACAACGCCCGGTCCATGTCGGGCACCCGCCGCAGCGCCTCGCGCAGGTCGGCGCGCAGCCGCCCGTGATCCACCAGAAGGCCCACCGCGTCGTGCCGGTCGCGGATCACGCCCAGATCCAGCGACGGGCTGGACAGCCGCCGGTCGAACAGCCGCGCGCCGGGGGCTGTCACCGTCCGGTCCACCGCCGCCGCCAGCGACCCCTCGCGCCCACCCGACAGGGCCGCTGTAAGTTCAAGGTTTCGACGCGTCGCGGCGTCGATCTGCATCACGCGGGACACCGCCTCGCGCACCGGCGGGCGCAGCAGCGGCAGCTTGCCCTTTTGCGTCAGCTCAAGGTAATCGACCAGCGCGCCCATCGCCGCCATCTCGGCCCGTGTGAAGGTGCCATAGGCCTCCATCGTGCCGACAGAGAACAGCGCGGTCAGCCGCGCCTCGGCCGACGTGCTGTCGAACGACGCGCGGCCCAAAGCCGTCAGCGCCGCGCCCAGATCCTCGACGATTCCCGCAACCTCGCCTTCGCGTGCCTCGCTCACCAGAACCTCGCGCGGGGCCAGCCGCGCCAGTTCCGGCGACAGGCGCACGGCGGGGCAGGGGGTGACGCGGAATTCCCCGGTCGAGATATCCGCCCAGGCCAGCGCGCCCTCGCCCCGCACCTCTGCATGGGCGGCGAGGTAATTGTGCCGCCGCGCATCCAGCAGCGAATCCTCGGTCAGCGTTCCGGGCGTCACCAGCCGCACGACGTCGCGCCGCACCACGGACTTCGACCCGCGCTTCTTGGCCTCTGCGGGGTCCTCCATCTGTTCGCAGACGGCCACCCGGAACCCCTTGCGGATCAGCGACAGAAGGTAGCCGTCGGCCGCATGAACCGGCACCCCGCACATCGGGATATCCTCGCCCAGATGCTTGCCGCGCTTGGTCAGCGCGATGTCCAGCGCCTCTGCCGCCGCCACTGCGTCGTCAAAGAACATCTCGTAGAAGTCGCCCATCCGATAGAACAGCAGCGCCTCGCGGTGCCGGTCCTTGATCTCCAGATACTGCGCCATCATCGGCGTTACGGCGGCATTGGCGACGGTCACTGGGCCCCCCGGTTCAGCTTCGCGCCAGACTACAAAGGCCCGCCGCCCCCCGAAAGGGCGTTTCCCTTATTTGTTGAGTGCGCCTGCCCGCCCCGCTAAACCCGACTGCGGCACAGGGGGAGGGAACAGATCATATGCCCAGTCAGAAATTCACCCGCGAAGAGGCGCTCAGCTATCACCTGATCCCCCGGCCCGGGAAATTCGACGTGGTGCCCTCGGTGCCGATGACCACCCAGCGCGACCTGTCGCTGGCCTATTCCCCCGGCGTCGCCGTCCCGTGCGAGGCGATCGCCGAAGCCCCCGAAACCGCCTACGACTACACCACCAAGGGCAACCTCGTCGCCGTGATCTCGAACGGCACCGCGGTTCTGGGCCTCGGCAACCTTGGCGCGCTGGCGTCCAAGCCGGTGATGGAAGGCAAGGCGGTGCTGTTCAAGCGCTTCGCCGACGTCAACTCCATCGACATAGAGCTGGATACCGAAGACCCCGACGCCTTCTGCCAGGCCGTGCGCCTGATGGGCCCCACCTTCGGCGGCATCAACCTCGAAGACATCAAGGCGCCCGAATGCTTCATCATCGAACAGCGCCTGAAGGAAGAGATGGACATCCCCGTCTTCCACGACGACCAGCACGGCACCGCCGTGATCTGCGCGGCGGGGCTCATCAATGCGCTGCACATCTCGGGCAAGAAGATCGAGGATGTGAAGATCGTGCTCAACGGTGCGGGCGCCGCCGGCATCGCCTGTGTCGAACTTCTAAAGCGCATGGGCGCGCGGCATGAGAACTGCATCGCCTGCGACACCAAGGGCGTGATCTGGCAAGGCCGCACCGAAGGCATGAACCAGTGGAAATCGGCCCACGCCGTCAAGACCGACCTGCGCACGCTGGAAGAGGCGATGAGGGGCGCCGACGTGTTCATTGGCGTCAGCGTCAAGGGCGCCGTCACGCCCGCGATGGTCGAAAGCATGGCCGACAACCCGGTGATCTTCGCCATGGCCAACCCCGACCCGGAAATCACCCCGGAAGAGGCGCACGCCGTCCGCCCCGACGCCATCGTCGCCACCGGCCGGTCCGACTATCCCAACCAGGTGAACAACGTCCTCGGCTTTCCCTATCTCTTCCGTGGCGCGCTCGACATCCACGCCCGCGCGATCAACGACGAGATGAAGATCGCCTGCGCCGAGGCGCTTGCCGACCTTGCGAGAGAGGACGTGCCGGACGAGGTCGCCATGGCCTATGGGAAAAAGCTGGCCTTCGGGCGCGATTACATCATCCCCACGCCCTTCGATCCGCGCCTGATCCACCGCATCCCGCCCGCCGTCGCCCGCGCAGGCATGGAAACCGGGGCCGCGCGGCGGCCGCTTGTCGATCTCGACGCCTATGAACACAGCCTCAAGGCGCGGATGGATCCCACCGCCAGCATCCTGCAAGGCATCAACTCGCGCGCCCGCGCCGCGCAGGCCCGCATGATTTTTGCCGAGGGCGACGATTCCCGTGTCCTGCGCGCCGCCGTCGCCTATCAGCGGCAGGGGCTGGGCAAGGCCATCGTCGTCGGCCGGGAAAACGACGTGCGAGAGAAGCTGACGGCAGAGGGTCTTGGCGATGCCGTGCGCGAACTCGAGGTCGTCAACGCCGCCAACACCCGCCACCTGGAGACCTACAAGGCGTTCCTCTACGACCGCCTGCAACGCGAAGGCCACGACCGGCAGGACATCCACCGCCTCGCCACGCGCGACCGGCACGTGTTCTCCGCCCTGATGCTGGCCCATGGGCATGGCGACGCGCTGGTCACCGGGGCCACGCGCAAGTCGGCCCATGTGCTGGGGCTTATCAACCACGTCTTCGACGCCCGCGCCGAACACGGCGCCGTTGGCGTCACCGCGCTGTTGCTGAAGGGCCGCGTCGTGCTGATCGCCGACACGCTGGTCCATGAATGGCCGGACGAGGAAGACCTTGCCACCATCGCCACGCGGGGGGCAGAGGTCGCGCGCATGTTGGGCCTCGACCCGCGCGTCGCCTTCGTCAGCTTCTCGACCTTCGGCTACCCGGTTAGCGAACGCGCCACCAAGATGCACCTCGCCCCGCTGGTGCTGGACAAGCGCGGGGTGGATTTCGAATACGAAGGCGAAATGACCGTGGATGTCGCGCTTAACCCGCAGGCGATGGCGCAGTATCCGTTTCAGCGTCTGTCGGGCCCCGCCAACATCCTGGTCGTGCCCGCCCGACATTCCGCGTCCATTTCCGTGAAGCTGATGCAGGAAATGGCCGGCGCCACGGTGATCGGTCCGATCCTTACGGGCGTGGATCGCCCGATCCAGATCTGTTCCACGGTGTCCACCGTCAACGACATCCTGAACATGGCGGTGCTGGCTGCCTGCAACGCAGGATAGGCGCCTAGGACCCCGCGAATGGCGCCTCGGCGCCCCACAGCGCCCTTACCCGCGCGTCGCGCCCGCAGGCGTCGCGATAGAGCTTGTAGGCCTCGGCCTTGGTCCGGGGACCGAACCGGGTCAGAACCAGTGTGCCGCTCTTGTAGTAGTCCTGGTGGTACTCGTCGGCGGCATAGAACGGGGCCTTGTCCCGGATCGGGGTGACGATGGTGCGCCCCAGTGCCGCCGCCGCCTCTGCCTTGGCGGCCTCGGCTGCCGCGCGCTGGGCGGGGGTCAGGGCAAAGATCGCGGTGGCATAGCTTTCGCCCCGGTCACAGAACTGCCCGCCCGCGTCTGTCGGATCGACCGACCGGAAGAACATGTGCATAAGCTGCGCATAGCTGACGCGCCCTGGGTCAAAGGTGATCTCCACCACCTCCAGATGCCCGGTGCCGCCGCGCACCACGTCCTTGTAATCGGGGTTCGCCACATGCCCGCCGGCAAAGCCCGACACCACCTCGATGACGCCCGGCACCTTCTCGAAATCGGCCTCGACGCACCAGAAACACCCCCCCGCGACAATGGCCGTCTCGCGCCCGGCCGCCTTGGCCTGTCCGCATTCGGCCACCAGCCCGATCAGGATCGCCACCGCCAGAAGCGCGGGCTTCACGTTGTTGAATGTCAGGGTCATTGCAGCCTCCTCGTGACTGACGCCAGATTGCGCCCGCCGGGCAGCACGCGACAAGCGCCTCGCTCGATCCTCACGCAAGGGTGACATCGGGTGATCGCGCGGCCCTGCCGCCGTGTCCGGGCGAAACGGGTCTTCCGGGCCGTCGGCGAAGCCGCTAGCGTCGGGCCCATGACCAAACGCGACACCTCCCCCAAATCCGGCTTTCTGGCGCTGGTTCTTGCGCGCCGACATTTTGCCGACGTTGTGCCGACGTGATGCCGACGACGAAAATCGCCATGTGGTCGGGGCCGAGAAACCTGTCGACCGCCATGATGTATGCCTTCGCCGCGCGCGGCGATTGCGCCGTCTGGGATGAACCCTTCTATGCCGCCTACCTTGACCGGACCGGCCTGATCCACCCCATGCGGGACGAGATCCTGGCCGGCGGCGAACGCGACCCAGACGTCATCGCCGCCCGCTGCGCCGGGCCGGTGCCCAACGGGAAAAGTGTTTTTTATCAGAAACATATGGCGCAGCACATGGTGCCAAACATGCCGACGGACTGGATGGCGCAGGTGGTCAACGTGTTCCTCATCCGCCACCCCGCCCGCGTCGTCGCCAGTTATGCCGCCAAGCGCGAGAACCCGACAGAAGCCGATCTTGGCTTCACCCGCATTGCCGAGCTCTACGATCACGCCCGATCCCTTGGCCAGACGCCCACCGTCATCGACGCCTCCGACATCCGCGCCAACCCCGAAAGAGCCCTGTCGCAGCTTTGCGAGAGCCTGAATTTGTCGTGGAATCCCAGAATGTTGTCCTGGCCAGAAGGTGGGCATCCCGACGATGGCGTCTGGGCCCGCCACTGGTATGGCGCCGTCCACCGAAGCACCGGTTTCGCCGGCCCCGAGGCACCTCTGCCAGACCTCGACGGCCCCTACACGGCACTGGCCCAAGCCGGTCTTGACGCCTACCACCACCTTGCCGCCAACCGGATTTCGGCAAATCTGTGACGCCCTGACACGGATTTCCTGACCGGAATGACGCAACCACAGTTTTGCCACATTCAACGCGCCATGTTGTTGCAAGATCCGAAACAATTGCATTGAATTTGCATGTTTTTCCAACTTGCGAAAACGTGCTCAGTGCATAGGTAAGCAGGCTGATATGGGTTATAATATCAGTGAAGTCAGTGGCGCCTCGACCGGCGGTGTCAGCGATTGGTTCTTCGAGGCAACGCTGAACGGGACCAGTGTAACCACCGTTTCCGGCGACTTTGACGAGGTTCCGCTTTTTGGCGGCGGCGGGTCGAGCGAATCCGATCAGGGCTATGGTTTTGTCATCGTCTCGGGCGATGAGTACGGCGATATCGTCTTTGATTCCACGACTGGTGAATTCACCTTCGAGATCGACCGTGACGCGGTGTTCGATTCCGGCTCTGATCAGGTCATCACCATCCTTGTGACCGGCACCGACACCCAGGGAACGGACGAAGACACGATCACGATCACGCTTCTTATCTGTGTGGCGCGTGGCACGTTGATCGAAACCGAAGACGGCCCCATCCCCGTGGAATCGCTAAGAAAAGGGGCCCTTGTAAGAACAGCTGACGGCCCTGCGCAGCCGGTCCGATGGATCGGGTCGCGCAAGATTTCCGAATTGGAGATGCGCGCGGATCCATCGCTTCGCCCCATCCGTATCGCAGCCGGCGCACTGGGCGAGGACCGCCCATCGCGCGACCTTCTGGTGTCCCCCCAGCACCGCATTCTCGTAGAGGACTGGCGCGCGGAACTGATGTTCGGGGATACAGAGGTGCTGGTGCCGGCCAAGGCCCTTTTGAACGACACGACCGTGCGCATCGATCATGGCGCACGGGAGGTAGAGTATTTCCATGTGCTCTTCGACAGCCACCAGATCATGCTGACCGAGGGCCTGCCTACGGAAAGCTTTCACCCCGGCGACTACGCCCTGCGCGACATCGATGCCTGCGCAAGGCAAGAGCTTCTGCGCCTGTTTCCCGCGCTTTCGACTGCACACGGCGTCGGACCGACGGCGCGAAAGGCTCTGCGTCCATGGGAAGGCGCGTTGTTGCAGGGGTGTCTTGGGGACGGGACGCCACAGGATGGGCCGCGGATGTCATGACCACCCTGACGGACGCACGCGGGCGCACCCTGCCCGAAATCGAAGCGCCGTCCGCCGACCGCCTGCGCGCCTATGGAGACATGTTGTTCCTTGGCTTTCGCAGCGACCGGCACACCCGAATGCCCGTCGGCGTCCTGCGCACCTATCTTGAACCGGCGCTTGTCCGGGGGCAGTTCCGTATCTTTCGCTTCGATGGCGTCCCGCGTGCCATGTACACATGGGCTTGGCTGACGCCCGAGGCAGAGCGCCGGCTTGTCACCGGCGTTCCACTGGCACCCGAGGACTGGAGCGGGGGCGAGCGTCTCTGGATCGTCGACCTGATCGCGCCCTATCGCGGGCTGATGGGCAGTATCGGCCGCTGGATCATGCAGCGGGGCAACCTGACCGAGACAGAGTTTCTGTTCCGGCGCGTCACCGATGAAAACACCACGCGCCGGATCGTCCACGTGGACTTCAGGCGCGATCACCTGGCCGAGATCTACGGCCAGGACGAGTTCCTGTCGACGCTGACCTAGCCGCCCAGACGCCGCTTGCGGGTCGCGATCAGCTTAAGTCGCAACGCGTTCAGCTTGATGAACCCGGCGGCGTCCTTCTGGTCATAGGCGCCCGCGTCATCCTCGAAGGTCACATGCGCCTCGGAATAGAGGCTGTGATCGGACCAGCGGCCAACAGTGCGGGCAAGGCCCTTGTAAAGCTTCAATCGGACAGTTCCGGTCACATGCTCCTGGCTCTTGTCGATCAGGGCCTGAAGCATGTCACGCTCGGGGCTGAACCAGAAGCCGTTGTAGATCAGTTCGGCATAGCGCGGCATCAGTTCGTCCTTCAGGTGCGCCGCGCCCCGGTCGAGTGTGATCTGCTCGATCCCGCGGTGTGCCTCCAGCAGAAGGGTGCCGCCGGGGGTCTCGTAGATCCCGCGGGACTTCATTCCGACGAACCGGCCCTCCACCAGGTCCAGCCGCCCGACGCCGTGCTTGCCGCCGATCTCGTTCAGCCGGGTCAGCAGCGCGGCGGGCGACATCGCCTCGCCGTTGACAGACACGGCGTCGCCCTTCTCGAAACCGATCTCGATATACTCGGGCGTGTCGGGCGCCTTCTCGGGATCGACGGTCCGCTGGTAGACATAGTCGGGCGCTTCGTCTGCCGGGTTTTCCAGCACCTTTCCCTCGGACGAGGTGTGCAGAAGGTTGGCGTCCACGCTGAACGGGGCCTCGCCGCGCTTGTCCTTGGCGATCGGGATCTGGTGCTTCTCGGCGAAATCGATCAGCCGGGTGCGGCTGGTCAGGTCCCATTCCCGCCAGGGCGCGATCACCTTGATATCGGGGTTCAGCGCATAGGCCGAAAGCTCGAACCGCACCTGGTCGTTGCCCTTGCCGGTGGCGCCATGGGCGACGGCATCGGCACCGGTTTCCGCCGCGATCTCGACCAGCCGCTTCGAGATCAGAGGCCGCGCGATCGATGTGCCCAGCAGGTACAGCCCTTCATAAAGCGCGTTGGCCCGGAACATCGGAAAGACGAAGTCGCGCACGAACTCCTCTCGCAGGTCCTCGATGTAGATGGCGGATGCTCCCATCATCTCGGCCTTGGCGCGCGCTGGCTCCAGCTCTTCGCCCTGGCCGAGGTCGGCGGTGAAGGTCACAACCTCGCAGCCGTATTCGGTTTGCAGCCATTTGAGGATGATCGAGGTGTCGAGACCGCCGGAATAGGCAAGCACGACTTTCTTGGGCGCGGACATCGCTGGCTCCGTTTCATATCGGTGCGCGCGGTTTACAGCGCCCATACGGGGCGGGCAAGCGGGCCGCGGGCTTGCACGCGGCCGCATGGGCTGTTTCCTTGCTCCGGACCACCACAGGAGGCCGACATGGCAGAACGGATGGAAGTGTATCGCGGCGTCGTGCACCCATGGCACCACGACCAGTTCGGGCACATGAACGTGCGCCACTATGCGCCGTTCTTCGACGATGCCACGTTTCACCTGGTCTCGTCGCTGGGCCTGACCTATCCGGTGATGATCGCGGAACACGCGGTCCACACCGTGACCGCCGTGGCCACCACCACCTTTCGGCAGGAACTGGTGGCGGGCGATCTGGTTGCAATCGACGGCGCGGTGACGCGGATCGGTTCGAAAAGCGTCACCTTCCAGCTGCGGATGCGCCATGTGGCCACCGGGGCGGTGCACGCGACATATGACACGACAGAGGTTTTCTTTGATCCAGAAACGCGGCGTTCCGCACCGATTCCCGATGCAATAAGGGAAGTTCTGTCGCGGCATCTGGTGCAGGACGACTGACGGAGATTGGCGCGCCGCCTGTGTTCTGATAGCCCCGGGACATGAGCGAGTTTTCCGATGCCGCACTTGTGGCGCAGGCCCGAATGAGGGTCCTGTTCCCGCCGACACCCCTGCAGCGCAACGACTACCTGTCGGCGCGCTACGGTGCAGACATCTGGCTGAAGCGGGAAGACCTGTCGCCCGTGCGATCCTACAAGATCCGTGGTGCCTTCAATGCCATGCGCAAGGTTCTGGAAACCTCGCCAGAACAGCGGCTTTTCGTCTGCGCAAGCGCCGGGAACCACGCGCAGGGTGTCGCGTTCGCCTGCCGTCATTTCGGCGTGCACGGCGTCATCTTCATGCCCGTGACCACGCCACAGCAAAAGATCGGAAAGACACGGGTCTTCGGGCAGGACGCGATAGAGGTGCGGCTGACCGGGGACTATTTCGACGACACGCTGGCGGCGGCAAAGGACTATTGCGCGGATGCGGGGGGACATTTTCTTGCACCCTTCGACGATCCCGACGTCATCGAGGGACAGGCAAGCGTCGCCGCGGAAATCCTGACGGAACTGGGCCGCGCGCCCGATATCGTTGTGCTGCCGGTGGGCGGCGGCGGGCTTTCGGCCGGGGTGCGATCCTATTTTGCGTCCGAGGCGCCTGCGACACGTTTCTTCCTTGTGGAACCCGAGGGCGGCGCCAGCCTGACCGCCGCGCTGCGCGCCGGCGCCCCCGTAACGCTTCCCCGGGTCAACACCTTTGTCGATGGTGCCGCGGTGGCGCGGGTCGGGGAAACCACGTTTCGTCACCTGAAGGATACCGATCCCGAAACCGTCCTGACGGCGCCCGAGGATCGCATCTGCGTCACGATCCTGGACATCCTGAACCACGAGGGGATCGTGCTGGAACCCGCAGGAGCCTTGTCGCTCGACGTGCTGGATACGCTGGCCGACGAGATCGAAGGCAAGACGGTCGTTTGTGTGACCTCGGGCGGAAACTTCGATTTCGAACGCCTGCCAGAGGTCAAGGAACGCGCCCAGCGCTACGCCGGTTTGAAGAAGTACTTCATCCTGCGCCTGCCGCAGCGGCCCGGTGCGCTGCGGGATTTCCTTGAGATGCTGGGCCCGGATGATGACATAACGCGATTCGAATACCTCAAGAAATCCGCGCGCAACTTCGGCACAGTGCTGATCGGAATCGAAACGGTGGACGCCGCGGCCTTTCCCGCGCTGTTCGACCGGCTTGATCACGCGGGCTTCGCCTATCGCGATATCACCGCCGACGGGGTTCTGTCCGAATTCCTGGTCTGAATTGCAGTGATGCAGGTTCGCGCCCGTCAGACCGCCTCTGCCAAAGTCGTGGTGCCACGAAGGAATTCCGCGCGCGCCGCGACATAGGCTGCAAGCAGCGCACTTGCCTCTTCAGAATCGCACCGACCACCAGAGATCCTTGTTTCCAGCGTCTGGCACAGTGCGCTGACCTGTCGGAACCCAAGATTCAGCATGGCCCCCCGAAGAAAGTGAAGATCATCCACGCTTATGGCCTCGGGCGGACCCCCAAGCCGGGCCACGACCTCATCCGCCTCATCGAGAAATATGTCGACGAGTGCAACGAAATCCTCTGCGCCGACGTCGTCGCGCAGTTCACGTACTCTGTCCCAGTCAATCATCCCGCACCTCCGCCCGGTGGTGCCCCCAACGAACCCCTTCTAGTTCCCGAACCTTGCCAGTTCGTTGCGCCGTGAACGATAGTTCCCAAAATGCTGCGGTTAGCGCCGCGTTAGCGAATGGATGCTAGGCGCGTGCCATGACACACGCGACGGCCCAAATCACCTCGGACCAGCCCGGCGCACCCGTCCCAACCCAAGGCTTCGGTGTCCTTGTGGTCGACGACAGCCGCCTGCAACGACACATTCTTGGCAGCCTTCTTAGCCGTTGGGGGTATCGCGTCGAAGAGGCGGCAACCGGCGCCGAAGCGCTGTTGCGTTGTCGCGCGCCGGGAATCGACGTGGTCATCAGCGACTGGATGATGCCGGGCATGTCCGGCCCCGAATTGTGCCGCGCCTTTCGCAAGCTGCCGCGCCGCGGCTATGGCTACTTCATCCTTCTGACTTCCAAGGCGGAAAAGACGGCAGTCGCCGAAGGCCTTGAGATGGGCGCCGACGATTTCGTCGGAAAACCCGTGAATGGAGGAGAGCTTCGCGCGCGCCTGCGGACGGGTGAGCGGATCCTGCGGATGGAGCGTGAGCTTCAGGGCAAGAACGCGCAGCTGACCGATGCCCTGGCAGAAGCGCAGCGCCTGCATGATGTGCTGGGCAAGGATCTGGCAGAGGCGCGACTCCTTCAGACGTCGCTTGTGGGCGACCGGTTTCGCCGTATCGGCGGGGTCGAGGTGGCGCTCATGCTGCGTCCGTCGCATCATGTCGGCGGGGATCTTGTCGGTCTTCTTCCGGGCGGTGATGGTCTGGTCACGGTCTTTGCGCTTGACGTCTCGGGTCACGGAATCGCCTCTGCGCTGATCGCTGCGCGGCTTGCGGCCTACCTGTCCTCTGACGGGCTTGCGGCCGGCGCAGACACGCGGCCTTCAGACATGGCGGCGCGGTTGAATCGCCTGATCCTGGCAGAGATCGGCAGCGATCACTTCGCCACGCTGGCGCTTGCGCGCATCCATCCCGAAAGCGGCGCGGTCGTCCTGACGCAAGCGGGTCACCCCTATCCCGCCATCCACCGGCTTGATGGACGTGTCGAATTCATCGGTGACGGGGGGTTGCCCGCAGGCCTTGTCGCTGACGCCGAATATCAGGACATTCCGGCCCTGCTTTGCCCCGGCGACAGGCTGGTTCTGGTGTCCGACGGGCTGACCGAACGAGAGGCCCCCGGCGGGCTGCAACTGGCCGAGGCTGGCATGGCGCGATTGCTGAGAAGGTCAGGTCATGTCCCCGCCCGCGATCTCTTCGATGCGCTGATGTGGGATGTTCACGCCCTCACCGGCGACACGGACTTCGAGGATGACGTGTCCGGCGTGCTGGTCGACTATTGCCCGGAGGTCAGGCGCGCGGCAAAGAACCTGTCCCCGGCATTGCCCAGCGCCCGTGCCGCATCGCCCGCAGGCAGCCAATGCGCGGAATGACCGGGCTCTGACGGCGGCCCAAGCCGCCGCACCGGCCTGGCCACGTATATCGTGCACAGCTTTTCCGCCCAGAGATCGTATTCCGGCATGTAGGTGAACCGGCGGAACGCGCCCAGCCTTCGCGGTGCCGCGATACGCCAGCCGGTTTCCTCGAACACCTCTCGGTGAAGGGCTGCCAAAGGTGATTCGCCGGTGTCCACGCCCCCGCCGGGCAGCTGGAATTCCGGAAGCGGCTCTTCCTGAAAGGTCACAAGAAGCGACCCGTCCAGTGGCAGAAGCGCATAGACCCCGTGCCTTAGCGTATAGCGGACATCGTCCGAAGGTGTCTGCCCAAACCGCCGGATCATGCCGCATGTCCCTTTCACATCAGGTTGCCCGCCATATATGGAGGCGGTATGCCAATCCCCACCCGTCAAGGAAAGCCCATGTCACTCGGTGCACGCATCGCGTGGGACGACACTGTCCTGCCATTTCAACTCGACCGGTCCGACGTGCGTGGTCGCGTCGCACGGCTGGACGGCGTGCTGGACCGGATCCTCGCTCAGCACGACTACCCTCCCGCGATCGAGGCACTGGTGGCAGAGGCCGCGCTGCTGACAGCCCTTATCGGCCAGACGATAAAGCTGCGCTGGAAGCTGTCGCTTCAGGTGCGGGGCAGCGGCGCCGCACGGCTGGTTGCGACTGACTTCTTCAGTCCGAAGGCCGAGGGAGAACCGGCGCGGCTTCGCGCATATGCCAGCTATGACCCGGACCGGCTCGACCCCGAGGCGCCCGCATTTCCCCAGATCGGTAAGGGCTATTTCGCCATCCTGATCGATCAGGGGGCGGGCACTGTCCCCTATCAGGGCATTACACCCATCGCCGGAGGCTCGCTGGCAAGCTGCGCCGAGACCTATTTCGCCCAGTCCGAACAGCTGCCGACGCGCTTTGCGCTCAGCTTTGGCGCATCGCGCGCGCCCGGGACCGCCGAGGCCTGGCGCGCGGGTGGTGTGATGCTGCAGCATATGCCGAAGGCATCGCCCTTCGCGACCGGTGGCGGCTCTGGCGAAGGCGGCTTGTTGTCGCCCGAAGACGTCGTGGACGGCGACGATCTAGAAAACTGGAACCGTGCCACGACCCTGCTTGAAACAGTCGAGGCGCTGGAGCTTATCGGCCCCAGCGTTGCACCGACCGAGCTTCTGGTGCGCCTGTTCCACGAAGAGATGCCACGCGTGTTCGATCCGCAGCCCCTGTCCTTTGGCTGCACCTGTTCCGAAGACCGGGTGCGACAAAGCCTTTCGATCTACTCGGCCAAGGACATCGGAACGATGACCACCGATGATGGGCGGGTGACGGCGGACTGTCAGTTCTGCGGCGCGCATTACGAGTTCGATCCCCTTACGCTGGGATTCGAGGCCGAACATGTCCCCGGCGATGGACACTGACCCGGCCCGCGCGCTGCGGGCCGCCGCCGCTGGGCCTGGGCCGGGATCGTCCGATTTCGATCTGAACCCGGACGTGATCCCGCCGCAGGGGCGGAACCTGCGGCCCGCGGGGGTGCTTTTGGCACTGGACACGTTTTCTGCCGATCCGTGCATCATTCTGACAAAACGTGCCTCTGGCCTGAAGCACCATCCCGGCCAGATTGCCTTTCCCGGTGGCAAGGTGGATCCGGGTGACGCGGATGAGACGGCCGCAGCCCTGCGCGAAGCCGAGGAAGAGGTGGGCCTGCCCCGTGACGCCGTAGAGGTTCTGGGACAACTGCCCGCGCATGAAACCGTCACCGGGTTCGTCGTCACCCCGATCCTTGGTCGACTTACCCGGCCCTTCGTTCCGGTGCCCGAGGCCGGTGAGGTCGAAGAGGTCTTCTCTGTTCCGCTGGCGCATGTGACCGACCCTGCGAGGTTCAGCATCCAGTCTCGCCGCTGGCGCGGCCAGCGGCGGCACTATTACGCCGTGCCGTGGGGTCCCTACTATATCTGGGGCGCGACAGCGCGCATCCTGCGCGGGCTTGCCGAAAGGCTGCACCAGTGACCCGGGTTCGCGGTGACTGGATCGCACGCGCCGAAACCCAAGCCGTTTGCCGTATGCTGACCGACGCGGGATACCATGCACTATTTGTCGGCGGATGCGTGCGGAACGCCCTGCTGGACCACCCGGTCTCTGATATCGACATCTCGACAGAGGCGCGGCCAGAGCGTGTTATCGCGCTGGCCGAAGCCGCAGGGCTCAAACCCGTGCCAACGGGTATCGATCATGGCACGATCACAGTGGTGGCCGAAGGCCTGCCGCACGAGGTGACGACGTTCCGCCGCGATGTGGAAACCTTTGGCCGTCGCGCCGTGGTGGCCTTTACCGACCGTCTGGAAGAGGATGCACGACGGCGCGACTTTACCATGAACGCGCTTTATGCCCGGCCCGATGGCACGGTCATCGACCCGTTGGATCAGGGGCGCGCGGACCTTGCGGCACGGTGCGTGCGGTTCATCGACGATCCCATGGACCGCATTGGCGAGGATTATCTGCGAATCCTCAGGTTCTTTCGCTTTCATGCATGGTTCGGCGATCCCGCCGCGGGGCTGGACCCGGACGGGCTTGCGGCCTGCGCCGCCCTGTCGGATGGGCTGGAGACGCTGTCGCGAGAGCGGATCGGGGCCGAGATGAAAAAGCTTCTGTCCGCCCCCGATCCCGCGCCCTCTGTCGCCGCGATGGGGGCGTCGGGATGCCTGGTTCATGCCGTTCACGGGGCCAATGCAAAGGCATTGCCGGTGTTGATCCATCTAGAGCAGACAGCCGGGCTTTTGCCCGACGCGATCCGCCGGCTTGCTGCGCTGGGCGGGCAGGACGTGGCAGACCGCCTGCGCCTGTCGCGTCACGACGCGCGCCGCCTTCAAACCCTGCGTGATGGCATCGGCAGCACCGAAGACGCACCGGAACTGGGCTATCGCCATGGGGCAGACATGGCGCTGGACATCCTGCTGTTGCGCAGCGCGCTGATCGGAGCAGCCCTTCCCGCAGGAACCATGGCCGCGATAGAGAGGGGGACGGAGGCACGCTTTCCTGTCACGGCGCGTGACCTGATGCCCGCCTATCAGGGGGCCGCGCTGGGTCAGCGGATGGCAAGTCTTGAATCCAGCTGGATCGCATCGGGGTTTCGTCTGACACGGGAAGAGCTTCTCTCTTGACGCAGCGACGCTGACGGCGCAAAAAAGGTCAGTAATTCAGACCTAAAGGCGCATCATGCCCCTGGACATGTTCCTGAACCTTGTCGTCCTGGCCGCCGCATCCGCATGGACGCCCGGACCGAACAACGCGATGGTCGCCACATCGGGCGCGCTTTTCGGCCTGCGCCGCACCCTGCCGCATGTCATGGGCATTTCCCTTGGCTACGCAATTCTCATCTTTGTGGTCTCGCTGGGGCTGGGCGAGCTTTTCCGCCAGAGCGAGGCGATGCGTCTTGCCCTGCGCTGGGCCGGGGCGGGGCTTTTGCTTTGGGTGGCGTGGCGCATCGCTACCGCTGGCGGGCTAAGCCTTGCCCGCAGCGAGCCGCGCCCGATGACCTTTGCAGAGGCGGCAGCGTTCCAGTGGATCAATCCCAAGGGATGGGCCTTTGCCATCGCGGTCACGGCGCAATACGTCGTGGTCGGAGCGCCCTATCTCAGTGCGTTCATCATCGCGGCGGTCTATGTAGCCGCGGGTATCGGAAGCGCGACCACTTGGGCGTTGGCAGGCCGCGAAATCACACTCCGCCTGTCGGGTCCGCGGGCCCAGCGCCGGTTCAACATCGTGATGGGCGTTCTGATCGCCGCCTGCGTGGTGCTTCTGTTCATCGACCCGGCCTGAGGCAGCCGCGCGCGCCCGCGGTTTTCCACCGAGGCGAATCCGACTATATGCCGTTGGCAACCCGAAAGGTTCCTCTTGCTCGGCTTTTTCGAAAGACTGGTCGATCCGTATGTTCCGCATGCGGACGATGACACGCCACCGCAGCGGCTTTGGCCGTTCCTGAAGCTGTACGCCGAACCGTTTCACAAGGTGTTTGCCGCTTCCGCAGGCCTGTCTGTCGTCGTCGCCACGATAGAGGTGGGCCTGATCTGGTACATGGGCCGCGTCGTCGACATCCTGTCCCGCGGACAACCGGCAGAAGTCTGGGCGCGCCACGGGGCAGAGCTTGTCCTTGCATCGGTATTCATCCTTGTGCTGCGCCCCGCGATCCAGTTTCTGGACGTCGCGATTCTGAACAACGCGATCATGCCCAATTTCGGCACGTTGATCCGCTGGCGTGCGCACGGACAGGTGTTGCGCCAGTCCGTCGGCTGGTTCGAGAACGACTTTGCCGGACGTATTGCCAACCGCATCATGCAGACGCCCCCCGCCGCGGGCGAGGCGGTGTTCCAGGTGTTCGACGCCATCACCTTTGCGCTGGCCTACCTGGTCGGGGCGGCGGTGCTGCTTTGGGGGGCGGATGTCCGGCTGGTGCTGCCGCTTTTGGTGTGGTTCGCGCTTTATGGCGTGCTTGTCCGCTGGGTCATCGCCCGTATCGGCCCCGCGTCCAAGGCGGCGTCGGATGCGCGTAGCGCCGTCACCGGGCGCGTGGTGGACGCCTATACCAACATCCATTCGGTCAAGCTGTTCGCCCAGCAGGGGCGGGAACTGGACTATGCGCGCGAGTCGATCGAGACGGCGCGCCGAACCTTCGCCGCCGAGATGCGGCTTTATACGGTGATGGACGTCTGTCTGGTCTTCCTGAACGGGCTTCTGATCGTGGGGGTCGTCGGCTGGGCGGTCGCGCTCTGGATGACGGGGGCGGCAAGCGTTGGCGCGGTAGCGGCGGCAACGGCGCTGACATTGCGGCTGAACGCGATGACGGGCTGGATCATGTGGGCGCTGTCGTCGTTCTTTCGCAACCTCGGTATCGTGGCCGAGGGAATGGAAACCATAGCCCAGCCCATCGCGCTTACCGACCGCCCGGATGCCGTCCCGCTAAAGGTGGCGCGCGGAGAGATCCGTTTCGATGCGTTGTCGCATCACTATGGCCGGGGGATGGGCGGACTGGACAGCCTGTCTGTGACGATCTGCCCCGGAGAGAAGGTCGGCCTTGTGGGCCGTTCCGGCGCGGGCAAATCGACGTTGGTAAAGCTTCTCTTGCGCTTCTACGACATAGAAGACGGCCGCATCCAGATTGATGAACAGGATATCGCAGGCGTGACACAGGACAGCCTGCGGGGCGCAATAGGGATGGTGCAGCAGGACAGCAGCCTTCTGCATCGCTCGATCCGCGAGAACCTGCTTTATGCCCGCCCGAACGCGACCGAGGAACAGATCATCGCCGCTGCGCGACAGGCGCAGGCGCACGACTTCATCCTCGACCTTGTGGATTCTGACGGTCGGCGGGGCTATGACGCGCAGGTCGGCGAACGCGGCGTTAAGCTGTCGGGCGGCCAGCGCCAGCGTATCGCGCTGGCCCGCGTGATCCTGAAGGATGCGCCGATCCTCGTGCTGGACGAGGCGACAAGTGCGCTGGACTCCGAGGTCGAGGCCGCGATCCAGGACACGCTTTCGGGCATGATGGAAGGCAAGACGGTCATCGCCATCGCGCACCGGCTGTCCACCATCGCGCGGCTTGACCGTATTCTCGTGCTTGACGGCGGGCGCATCGTCGAGGACGGAACCCATGCAGAGTTGCTGGCGACGGACGGGCTTTATTCCCGGTTCTGGGACAGGCAATCCGGCGGTTTCATCGCAACAGAGGCGGCAGAATGATCCCAACGGCCTTTTCCAGCTATCTTTCCGGTCTTATCGATTCCGAGGCCCGCGCAGGAGATCCGCCGCCCCGCCGCCTGGGCCAATTCCTGCGCTGGGCGCTGTCGGGATCCTGGCGCGTGCTGGGAATCGCGGCGGTGCTGTCGATGATCTCTGGCCTGTTCGAGGTCGTGACATCGCTTATGCTGGGGCGGGTGATCGACGCGGCACTGGAATCGGGCGGCGAAAGGTTCTTTGCCGACAATTTCTGGCTTCTGGTCGGTGTTGTCCTGTTCCTTGCCGTTCTGCGCCCGGTATCCTTCGGCCTGTCCTCTGCGGTCCAGTCGCTGGCGCTGGCGCCCAACATCGTGAACCTTGTGCTGTCGCGCCTGCACCGCTGGACGCTGGGACAGCCTGTCACCTTCTTTGATGACGATTTCGCGGGCCGGATCGCCCAGAAACAGATGCAGACGGCGCGGGCGATAACCGACGTGGTGGTCGAAACCATCAGCGCACCGCTTTTCGCGCTGTCGACGCTGATCGCCTCTGCCGTGCTTCTGACGTCCATCGACGGGACCGTCGCGCTGGCGCTGGCCATCTGGATCGTCCTTTACCTTGCGCTGATCCGGTTCTACCTGCCGCGCATCCGTGCCCGGTCTGCCAGCCGCGCCGCCGCCCGCGCCATGGTGTCGGGGCAGGTGGTGGACACGATCACCAACATCAAGACGGTCAAGCTGTTCGCCCATGCCGATCACGAGGACAAGGCCGCCCTGTCGGCGATGCGCCGGTTCCGCGAACAGTCGCGGGAATTCGGAGAGGTCTCTGCCGCCTTCCGCTTTGCGCTGATGCTTCTGGCCGGAGTGCTTCCGGTGATCCTTGTCGGGATGACTCTGGCGCTCTGGTCGGCTGGCAATGCTTCGGCAGGCGATATCGCGGCCACCGGCACCATCGCAATCCGCATCGCGCAGATGAGCGGTTGGGTCAGCTTCACGATGATGGGCATCTACGCCAATGTCGGTGAGGTCGAAGACGGGATGAATACCCTGACGCCGCCCTACACCCTGACAGACCGACCCGGTGCCACCCCGCTGGCGGGGCCCGGCACCATCGCGTTCGAAGGGGTCAGCTTTGCTTACGGCAAGCGCAGCGGTGGTGTGGACGAGATCAACCTGCGTGTGGCAGAGGGCGAAAAACTGGGCGTCGTCGGTGCCTCGGGGGCGGGGAAATCCACGCTCGTGGCCCTTTTGCTGCGCATCTATGACACCGAAGCGGGGCGCGTTGTGGTTGGTGGGCAAGACGTGCGTGACGTCACGCAGGAAAGTCTGCGCCGAACCATAGGCATGGTCACGCAGGAAACCGCCATGTTCAACCGTTCTGCCCGGGACAACATCCTTTACGGTCGTCCCGATGCGTCGGAAGCAGAGGTGATCGCGGCGGCCAACCGGGCGCGCGCGCACGAGTTCATACTTGGGCTGGAGGATCACCGGGGTCGCACAGGCTATGACGCCCACCTTGGCGAACGCGGCGTGAAGCTTTCGGGCGGCCAGCGCCAGCGCATCGCCCTGGCCCGCGCCATCCTGAAGGACGCACCGATTCTCGTGCTGGACGAGGCGACAAGCGCGCTTGATTCCGAGGTCGAGGCAGAGATCCAGGAAGCCCTGATCGACGTGATGAAGGGCAAGACGGTGCTGGCCATCGCGCACCGGCTGTCCACCATCGCCCACATGGACCGGATCGTGGTGCTCGATCAGGGCCGCATTGCAGAGCAGGGCACGCACGAAGATCTGTTGAAGCGCGGCGGCCTGTATGCGCGCTACTGGGAACGCCAGGCCGGGGGCTTCATCGGGCTGGCAGAGGCCGCCGAGTGAGGCTGACGATCGAGCGGCTGGGCCATCGCGGGGACGGGATCGCGCCGGGCCCCGTGTTGGTGCCGCTGACCTTGCCCGGAGAGGTGGTCGAGGGCGACCTTGTCGGCGACAGGATCGCAGCACCCCGAATCGTGACGCCCTCGCCCGACAGGGTCGCTGCGCCCTGCCGCCACTTTCGCCAATGTGGGGGCTGCGCGCTGCAACACGCCTCCGACAGTCTGGTCGAGGCATGGAAAGCCGATGTCGTCAGCACGGCGCTTGCCGTTCAGGGGCTGGAGGCGCCGGTGCGCGGTGTCGCCACCTCGCCGCCTGCGTCGCGGCGGCGGGCTGTCCTTTCGGCGCGCCGCGCAAAATCCGGCGCGCTGATCGGGTTTCACGCGCGTGCCTCTGACACGCTGGTCGACACGCCCGACTGCCGGTTGCTGTCGCCCCGGATCATGGCGCTTCGCCCGGCGCTGGAACGGCTGGTGGCGCTGGGAGGATCACGCAAGGCAGAGCTTTCGGTCACTGTCACGTTGTCCGATGCCGGTGCTGACGTGCAAGTGACCGGCGGAAAGCCTGCGGACGCCGCCATGCGCGCCGATCTCGCCGCGATCGGGGCAGAGGCCGGGTTTGCCCGCCTGACATGGGGGGAAGACCAGATCGCGGCCTTTGTTCCGCCCACCGTCCGATTTGACGGTATCGGCGTGGTCCCCCCGCCCGGTGCCTTCCTTCAGGCCACGGCAGAGGGTGAGACGGCGCTTTGCCGGTCGGTGACAGAGGCCGTGGGCGATGCCGCGCGGGTCGTGGACCTGTTCGCCGGATGCGGAACCTTTTCCCTGCCGCTTGCCCGCAAGGCAGAGGTCACGGCCGTCGAATCGGAAGACGCGATGCTGCGCGCGCTGGATGGCGGCTGGCGCGGGGCGACCGGACTTCGCCGGGTGACGACCCTGCGGCGCGATCTGTTCCGCCAGCCGCTTCTTGCCCCGGAACTTGCCGGTTTCGATGCTGCCGTCATCGACCCGCCCCGCGCCGGCGCCCTGGCGCAAGTACAGGCACTGGCCGTCGCGTCCATCCCCCGAATAGCCTTTGTCAGCTGCAATCCAGTCACGTTCGCGCGCGACGCGCGGGTGCTGGTCGATGCCGGTTATCGCATCGACTGGATCGATGTTGTCGATCAGTTCCGCTGGTCCCCGCACGTGGAGCTTGCGGCGCAGTTCACCCGGGGCCATATGCCCGTCTGACCCCGACCCGAAGCAAGGAGAAGAAGGTGCGGCAGACGCTGGCGGACTGGCTCGACAAACCCATCGTGCGAAACGCGATTCTCGGCGTGATCCTGTTCAACGCCATTCTCCTGGGGCTTGAGACGTCGGACCTTGCCATGGCGCAGGCCGGGCCATTGATCCGCGCGCTCGATCTGGCATGTCTGGTGATCTTCGTGACCGAGATCGGTGCAAAGCTGGTCGCGCACAGGCTGCGGTTCTTCCGCTCGGGCTGGAACATTTTCGATTTCGCGATCGTCGGCGTTTCACTGCTGCCGGGTGCGCAGACCCTGTCGGTGCTGCGGGCGCTGCGCATCCTGCGTCTTCTGCGGGTGATCTCGGTCGCGCCGCGCCTGCGCCGCGTGGTCGAAGGCTTCATCACCGCGCTGCCCGGCATGGCGTCGGTGTTTCTTCTGATGGCGCTGATCTTCTACATCGGTGCTGTCATGGCCACGAAGCTGTTCGGCGACAGTTTTCCCGACTGGTTCGGCACTCTGGGCCAAAGCGCCTATTCGCTGTTCCAGATCATGACGCTGGAAAGCTGGTCGATGGGTATCGTCCGCCCGGTAATGGAAACCTATCCCTATGCCTGGGCCTTCTTCGTTCCCTTCATCATGGTCACGACCTTCGCGGTGGTGAACCTTCTGGTGGGTCTGATCGTGAACTCGATGCAGGATGCCCACAACGTCGAAGAGGCAGAGGCGACCGGCACCTATCGCGACGAGGTTCTCAAGCGGCTGGAGGCCATAGAACGCCGGCTGGACCAGCAGGACCGTTGACGGTGACGTGACAGGTGCAGACAAAGCGCCCGCTACCGTGGCGGGTCCGATTGCTGTATCATGTCCGCCAACAACAAAGACGTATCTTGGGGCAATGACAGTGATCCGATTCGTCATGATGCTGGTGGTGGCGGTGGCCCTGTCGGGCTGCGCGTCCAAGTTCCGCACCTACAATGGCCCGGAAGTGACGCGAGTCATCGTCTACAAGTCCGAGCGCGTCATGTACCTGATGCATCACGACGAAATCCTTGCCGAACACAAGATATCTCTTGGCTTCGCGCCCGAAGGACACAAGCAGGTCGAAGGCGACGGGCGCACGCCCGAAGGCCAGTACATTATCGACCGCCGCAACCCCAACAGCGCCTTCCACCTGTCATTGGGTATCAACTATCCCCGGCCCGAGGATGTCGCGACGGCGCGCGATCTGGGCAAGTCCCCGGGCGGCGACATCTTCATACATGGCAGCACCAAGGGAACGTCAGGCCCGCGCGCGATCGGCAGGGACTGGACATGGGGCTGCATCGCCGTCACCGACCGTGAAATCGAGAAGATCTATTCGATGGTCGCCACCGGCACCGTGGTCGATATCTATCCCTGACGCTGCTGGCGGGCGTCAGCCGCCCATGACGAGCGTCCACCAGATCTTGCCGCCCGATTCCTGGTACCAGCTGAAGCCCATGTCGCGCGCGGCCGAGTTCATGATGACTTCGCGCGTGCCGGGCTGATCCATCCACGCCGACAGCGTCTCAAGCTCTGTCTCGAAGGTCTCAGAGATGTTTTCGCCCATAACGGTGCCGTCGTAGCCGGCGCGAAGTGCCCGGTCGATCGGCGAAGAGCCGTCAGACCCGAAATGCCATGGCCGGTTCTGCACCGCCATGTCGCGGGCGTGCGTCGCGGCGGCGGCGTTCAGCCGGGCGTCAAGTTCGACCGGTGCAAGCCCTGCCGTCTCTCGCAGCGAGTTAACCGAATCAAGCATCCGGAACTGTACCCGCGCCGCGTTGGCGCCCGACAATCGGTAGACCTTGGCGCGCACAGGCTCGCCAGAGGCATCGACTGTCGTGGTTACGGGCGCACAGGCCCCCAGCGCGAAAAGCCCGACGGCAAGAAACAACGCAAGACGAGTCATGGTTCGGGATCTCCGGTATCGGTCAGTGGCCGGAATACATCGACAGGCGGGGGAAGGAAAACCCATCTTGTCGTGAACAGGCATGTTCAACCCCGATTGATTTGCGCGAAGGCGGGCTTGACCGTATAACTTCGTCCGTCCCACCGAAACCGTGATGGAGGTCGGCGATGGCCGGAAACTCTGATAAGGACCTCAGCCGCCGTGGCTTTCTTGCCGCAGGGGCCGCCGCAATTGGCAGCGCCGCCGCAGCACCTGCGCTTGGGCAGGATGCGTTCGAACAGCTGCAACGCCTTGAAACGTCCGAGGGCGTCTGGCAGGTGCCCCCGCCTGCCAAGCGCAACATCTCCAGCTTCCGCACGCTCAGCTGGGAGCCGTATTTCTCGAACCTGCGCAATGGCGCGGTCCTTGTGGATACCCGTTCTCGGGTGCTTCACTTCTGGTCCGAGGACAAGTCGATTTACAGGCTTTATCCTACCAGCGTGCCGCTGAGCGAGGAAATGACGCGCCGTGGCCGCACCAGCGTCGTGCGCATGGTCGAAGGCCCGGATTGGCGTCCGACGCCCTCGATGAAGCAGCGCAATCCCGAATGGCCGGACTACGTTCCGCCGGGGCCCGACAACCCGCTTGGGACCCATGCGCTCTATCTCAGCTGGCAGTACTACCGAATCCACGGCACCCACGACACGCGCAAGATCGGGCGCCGTTCGTCGAACGGATGCATCGGTCTCTACAACGATCACATCTCTCAGCTGTACGGACTGACCAAGGTCGGGACGCAGGTGTTGCTAATTTGACGATATCCACGTTTCTTGCGGTCCGGGCCGATAGACAAGCGTTTGCATTCGTCGCTGGCCGCTGTGTATACCCGCCTTACGAGGTACAGTTCGCGTCCCGTCCGTGGTGAGTCTGCGGCGGGGATTACTGGAGGAAGACATGAAGAAACTCGCACTCGCTGCCGCGCTCGCTTTCGTCGCCACCAACGTTGCCGCTGGCAACATGGAGCCCCCGATTGTTGCGCCGGAAATCATCGTCGAAGAAACCGCCAGCTCATCGGCCGGCGGCCTGGTTGTGGCTCTGCTGCTTCTGGCCGTTGCCGCTGCTGCGGTGATCGCGTCGAACTAAGGCTTTTGCCGAATTCGAACGGAAAAGGCGGCCCGAAAGGGCCGCCTTTTTCATGTCTGGCAACTGGCCAACGTGACGGACGCGGCCGCTGGCAGGGACGGGTTCAGTCCAGCCAGCCGCGCAGGTTTGCCTCGATCACCTCGCCAAGCGCCGAGACATGGGCCGCGTCGTCGTTCAGGCAGGGGATGTATGTAAAGGATTCGCCGCCCGCTTCCTCGAAGCTTTCGCGGATCTCTTCGTTGATCTCTTCCAGCGTCTCGATGCAATCGGCCGAAAACGCCGGCGCGATGACTGCGATACGCTTCTTGCCGGATTCGGCCAGCCGAGCGACCTCGTCCACGGTGTAGGGCTGAAGCCACTCTTCGGGGCCGAATCGTGACTGGAAGGTCGTTGTGATCTTGTCGTCCGCCCAGCCCAGCCGCTCTTTCAGCAGGCGCGTCGTCTTCTGGCACTGACAGTGGTACGGATCGCCTTCCATCAGATAGCGCTTGGGCACGCCATGGTAGGACGTCACAAGGATGTCCGGCTTCGTGTCCATTGCGCCATAGGCCCGCTCTACGGATTGCGCCAGCGCATCGATATAGGTGGGATGCTCATAGTAGGCGGGCACTGTCCGCACCGGCGGCTGCCACTTTTCCTGCATCAGCGCGCGAAAGAACTGGTCGTTCGCGGTGGCCGTCGTCGCACCGGCGTACTGGGGATACAGCGGAAAGAACAGGATCTTCTGACACCCCTGATCCAGCAGGGCGCGCACCTTCGACTGTGTCGAAGGGTTGCCGTAGCGCATACAGAAATCCACAACCACATTATCGCCATACCGCTGCGCCATGCGGTCGGCGATCCGTGCTGTCTGCGCCTTGGTTATGGTCATCAACGGGCTTTCGCTCGCCTCTTCGTTCCAGATGGACTTGTAGGCGGCACCGGACGAAAACGGGCGCTTTGTCAGGATGATAAGCTGTAGCAGCGGTTGCCAGATCCAGGGGCTGTAGTCGATGACCCGCTTGTCCGACAGGAATTCGTTCAGATACCGCCGCATGGACCAGTAGTCGTAGTTGTCCGGCGTCCCGAGATTCGCAAGCAGAACCCCCACCTTGGCGGGCGGCACCCGCGGGTGATCGGCGGGTGCATGGATAGACAGCCCGCTGGGTTTGCCCGCGGCGGATAGTGCCGGCGTCGCGGCGTCTTCGTCGAACATCTTTGCCTGCCCGGTTGTCATCTGAGTGTCTGCAGCAGGTGAGGACATATGCTTGAATCCCAAGGCGTCAATTCGAATCGCCCGTGCCATGAGGTGGCAAGGGCCTTTCTGGAACGCCCAGCGCATCGGCAAGCCGGTTCCGTGCGCTTCCGGGGCGCAGCGGTTTCGGCTGGCTGGCGTCCGGGGCCCAGCCCGTCAGAAAGATTAGCTCGAAGGTCGCGCGAACGCGACCGTCGGGCAATGCGAAGGCCTGTTCATAACGCCGACCAGTCTCGGCGAACAGGGCGCGCGGGGGAATTCTACGGTGCCGCGCGGACAGCGCGTTGCCTTCCCCCATCGCACGCAGGTCACGCATCAGGTGCAGGGCGCTGTCGTATGTCACCGTCAGCGGCACGCTGTCGGCCACGGTCAGGGCAAGCCCCGAACGCTGCAAGAGCCCGCCAAGGTCGCGAATCTCGGCCATCGGGGCGATGCGGGGCGACAACCCGCCGCAGACCGTGACCTCGGCCTCCGAAACCGCCTGGCGCAACTCGGTCAGGGTCTGTCCCCCGAACAGGACCCCAAGAAACAGGCCGTCGGGGCACAGCGCCCGCCGGCACTGGATGATCTGGCCAACCGGGTCGTTCGCCCAATGCAGCGACATCGCGTGAACCACCAGATCATGCGCCCCCGGCGCAAGGGCCAGCGTCTCTTCATCCGGCACGATCTGGGCGCCCGGCATCCTGTCGCCCCAGAATTCGTGGAAAGGCGCCACCACGGCCGGGGCAGTAAACCTCCTGTTAACCAGGGCCAGCCTTTCCTCGATCTCGTCGGCGGCGGCCTCGTGCAGAAAGAACGCGGTGGCGCGCTGCCGGTTTCGCGACAGCGTGGCGCGGTCGGTCATCTTCGGCGCGTTGCTCATGGGGGCTATCTAACCGGGACGGACGCTGATGCAATCACTCCTTTCCCTTGCCTTCCCCCCGCGGTGCAGCGGTTGCGGCGGACAGGTCGCCCAGGACTTCGCGCTGTGCCCGGCGTGCTGGCGCGACACGCCCTTTCTGACGGGCCTTTGCTGCGATGCCTGCGGCGTGCCCCTGCCGGGCGAGGATACCGGCGCCCCCGAACTCTGCGACGATTGCCTTGCCATCGCCCGTCCCTGGGACCGCGGCCGCGCGGCCTTTGCCTACAGGGGTGCGGCGCGCCGGATGGTGCTTGCACTCAAGCATGGCGATCGGCTTGACCTTGTGCGGCCCGCAGCGCGCTGGATGGCGCGCGCGGCCGCGCCTCTCTTGCGCGCCGACACCCTGATCGTGCCGGTGCCCATCCACTGGCGCCGGTTGCTGTCGCGCCGTTTCAACCAGTCGGCGGAACTGGCCCGCGCACTGTCGCGCGAAACCGGCCGGACCTGCGCGCCCGACCTTCTGGTGCGCACCCGATCCACACCCATTCTCGACGGACTGGGGCGCGAGGCGCGCTTTGCCGCGCTGTCGGACACCATCCGCCCGCATTCAAGGCAGGGTGCCGCCGCCATGGGCAGGCCGGTGCTGATCGTGGACGATGTCATGACCTCCGGCGCCACGCTTGCCGCAGCGTCAGAGGCCGCGCGCGCGGCGGGCGCGCCGCAGGTCGATATCGTGACGCTGGCACGCGTTGCGAAGGACGCCTGAATGCCTATATTCGCGGGGCAAGCGGAGCATGATGATGTCCAACGTCGAAATCTACACCACCCCAACCTGCGGCTTCTGTTTCATGGCCAAGCGTCTTCTGACCAGCAAGGGCGTGGAGTTCACCGAAATCGACGTGGCCCGGGATCCTCAACGCCGCCAGGAGATGACGGGGCGCGCCAACGGCGGCTACACCGTGCCGCAGATCTTCATCGGCAAGACCCATGTCGGCGGTTGCGACGATCTCTTTGCGCTTGATCGTGCCGGCAAGCTCGACCCGCTTCTGGCCACCGGGTGACACGCGCGGCGCTGATCCAGCTTTGCGCCTCGGACGATCCCGCGGCCAATCTCGACGTGACGCGGGCTCAGGTGGCACAGGCTGCACAGTCCGGCGCCGACATCGTCCTGACACCCGAAGTCACGAACTGCGTTTCTGCCAGCCGCAGCCACCAGCGACAGGTCCTGACCACAGAAGGCGCCGACCCGACGCTTGCCGCCCTGCGCGCCGATGCGAAGGCGCTGGGTGTGTGGATCCTGATCGGCTCTCTTGCACTAAAGACGGATGATCCCGACGGGCGCTTTGCCAACCGGTCCCTTCTTCTGTCGCCCGACGGTGAAATCGCCGCCCGCTACGACAAGATTCACATGTTCGATGTCGAGATCTCGGAAACCGAAAGCTATCGCGAATCGGCGGGCTTTCGCCCCGGGGATCGCGCGGTCCTTGCCGACACACCATTTGGCCGGATCGGCATGACGGTGTGCTACGACGTCCGGTTTCCAAATCTCTATCGGGCGCTGGCACAGGCCGGGGCCGATATCCTGACTGTGCCAGCCGCCTTTTCCCCCGTAACGGGCGCGGCGCATTGGGAAACGCTGTTGCGCGCCCGTGCGATCGAAACCGGCTGCTTCGTCCTTGCCCCGGCCCAGACCGGCACCCATGCCTGCATCAAGGGCAAGCCGCGGCACACTTACGGCCACGGCATGGCCATCGCCCCGTGGGGAGAGGTGCTGGCAGACGCGGGCACCGAACCGGGTGTCACGCTCGTCGATCTGGACATGTCGGACGTTGCCCGCGCCCGCGCCCGGGTACCATCCCTGCGGCACGACAGGCCGTACGGAGCCCCGGCATGAGCACACAGACCGATTCCCTGTCCATCGCGCTCTTTTCCGAAATCTTCACAGCCGATCAGCTTGCCCGCAACCGGCTGAGCCGCGCCCTGCCAAAGGGGATGGAGCTTAGCCATTTCTCGGTTCTCAACCATCTTGCGCGCACGTCCGAGGAAAAGACGCCCGCGCAACTGGCCCGCACATTTCACGTCACGCGCGGCGCGATGACCAACACGCTGTCAAAGCTGGAATGGGCCGGTCATATCCATGTCCGTCCCGACTGGGATGACGCGCGGCGCAAGTTCGTGGCGATAAGCCCATCTGGCCGCCGCGCCCGCGACGCCGCCCTGCAAACCATTGCCCCCATCCTTGCCGAGGTGGTCGAGGCCATCGGCCCCGACAAGGTGCGTGCCGCGCTTCCCGTGTTGCGCGAAATGCGCGTCCGGCTGGGCGAGGACTAGCAGCCCTACCGTTCCCTCATATGAAACAGCGTTCTGTTTTTTCTGCGACTGTCCAGCCGTGGCGCTATTCAGGGGGCAGATTAACGAAACCGGGCTGCTGCCATGACCGCCAAGGATCATCCGCGAAGGGAGGATCGCCGCCTGACCACGGGGCAGGGGCGCTACGTGGCAGATCACGTGCAGCCCGGCACCGCTCATGCGGCTTTCCTCCGCTCGGACCGGGCCAGTGCGCGGATCGCGACGCTTGATGCGTCGGCCGCGCGGGCCATGGACGGCGTGCTGGCCGTCTTTACCGCCGAAGACTTTTCGAATGCGGGAATCGGCGACATGGACCATGTCGAGCTTCCGCGCGAAGACGGCGGCACGGCGGGTCATTTCCCCGAACCCATCCTGTGCCGCGATGCCATCCGCCATATCGGCGAAGCCGTCGCTCTTGTCGTGGCCGAAACGCCTGCCATCGCCGCAGATGCGCTAGAGGCCATCATCCTTGACCTTGCAGATGACGCGCCCGCGTCCGGGCGTGCCTTTTACCGCGCGTTTGGCCAGCAGGACGCCACGCGAAGCGCGCTGAACGAAGCCGTCCACCGCGTCACGGTTCCGGTAGACATCCCGCGTGTGACCGCCTTTGCGCTGGAACCGCGCGGCGCCATTGCCACGCCTCTGCCGGACGGTGGTCTGCAATACCGGGCAAGCACGCAAAGCCCCTTTGCGCTGCGCAACCAGATTGCCGACCAGCTTGGCCTGCCGCCCGACAGCCTTCATTGCGTCGCCGCGGACGTCGGTGGGTCATTCGGGCTGAAGGGCTTCATGACGCGGGAAGACGCCGCGCTGGTCTTCGCAGCGCGTGCGTTGTCACAAGAAATCGCGTGGCTGCCGGGCCGGTCGGAAACCATGCTGGCCGATGCGCAGGGGCGCGGGGTCAGCGGGCAGGTCACCCTTGGCCTTGACGCTGATCTGTCGATCCTCGGCGTTTCGGCCAGCCTGACCGTCGATGCCGGCGGTTATCCGGGCCGCCGCGCCTTTGGCCTGATGAACAACATCAACGGTCTGACCGGCTGTTACCGCATCGGCGCCGTCTGGGCCGAGGTTCAGGGCGTCCTGTCCCCAAGGGCGCCCCTTGCGCCGTTTCGCGGCAATGGCCGGCCAGAGGCGACACAGGTGATCGAAGCCGCGCTGGATGCCGTGGCGCGCGCAATCGGGGCCGATCCGGTGGATCTGCGCCGGCGCAACCTGATCGAACCCGATGCGATGCCCGCGACCACCGCGCTTGGGGTCACGATCGACTGCGGCGACTTCCCGCGCGTGATGGACACGGCACTTGGCCTGAACGCCGGTGCCGATGCGCGCCGCCACGCGGCCCAAGCCCGCGGTCTGCTGTATGGTGTGGGCCTTGCAAACTGCATCGAATCCTCTTCCGGCCCCTTGCGCAAACCGCGCCCCGATCACGCGCGCCTCACCGTCCGGGCCGATGGGCAGATCGCATTGGCCCCCGGCGTCATGTCGGTGGGGCAGGGGCACGAAACCGCCCTGTCCCGCATGGCCGCCGACCGATTGCAGGTGGATATCGAACGCATCGACTATCGCAACGGCGACACACGCGCCGTCATATCCGGGCGCGGCAGCGGCGGGTCCGCCGGTCTTGGCGTCGCGGGTATGGCGGTCTGGACGGCGCTCGACCGTCTGATCGAGGACGGCCGGGACCGTGCCGCCGCCGCGCTTTGCTGCGATGCTGCCGACCTTTCGTTCCGCGACGGCGGCTTTCACCGTCTGGGCAGCAACGAAACCCTGTCGCTGGCCGAACTTGCCACCCACGCCGGGGGTGAATGGACGATCGAGCAAAGCTTCGCCCCCCCCGCGGCCACCTTTCCCAACGGCACCCACATCTGCGAGGTCGAGATCGACCCCGAAACCGGCCAGACCCGCATCGCCCGCTACGTCGGGGTCGAGGATGTCGGCACCGTCCTGAACCCCGTGCTTGTCGCAGGACAATTGCACGGGGGCATCGCCCAGGGCCTGTCGATCGGACTTGGCGAACGCATGGCGCATGACGACGCGGGTCAGATCCAGACCGGAACGCTTATGGACTACCGGATGCTTCGCGCCGATGACGTGCCGATGTTCGCGCTTGGCACGGTAGAGGTGCCCACGCTCATGAACCCTCTTGGCGTCAAGGGCGTGGGAGAGGCCGGAACGGTCGGCGCTACCGCGGCCATGGCGTCGGCGGTGGGGGATGCGCTGGCACGGGCCGGCGTCACGGACTTTCAGTTGCCGGCAACGCCCGCCCGCATCTGGGAGGCGCTGGCCGCGGCGCGGGCCGGACAGGCCGGATGACGGACGCCCAGATCGGGCAGCTTCTTGCCGTCGCATCGGCCATGTCCTTTGCATTCGCGAACACCTTCGTCTCGCGCACCAAGGCGTCTGGCGGGGACAAGGGCGTCATGTTCTCGGTTCTTGTGACGCTGGTGTTGTCGGCGGGTCTTTGGGCCTTGCTGGAGGCAGGCCAAGGGGTCGGGCCGATGGGGCCGGCCGAATGGCGTGCGATCGGCATGTTCGTCCTGGCCGGGATCCTGGCGAACGTCTTCGGGCGAACGCTCGTGTTTGAATCCATCCGCCGGCTTGGCGTCAGCCGGGCTTCTTCGGTGAAACGGTTGAATCCGTTCTTCTCGGTCGGTCTTGCCGCCGTTCTTCTTGGCGAGGCGATCGGCACCCCCGATCTCTGGGGGATGCTGGCCATCGGTGCCGCCTTTGTCATCCTGATGCGAGAAAGCCTTGCAGGACGCGGCGATGCGGGTTCATCCGCGCCGCCCCTTGGCGCCTACAGCTTTGGTGTACTTGGTGCGTTGGCCTATGCCGCCACCTACATCACCCGCAAGTCCGGGCTCGAAGACTGGACGGTTCCCGCGCTGGGCACCTTTGTCAGCGCACTGGCCGGCTTCGCCGGGTTTCTCTTGCTCGCGGTCGTCATCCCGCGCCAGCGCGCTCATCTGAAAGGCATGTTCCGGCATCTTGATCGGTGGATCGTCGCGGCGTCTGTCATGGTGTCGTCGGGGCAGATCCTTCTGTTCACTGCGCTTGCCTTTGAAAAGGTATCGACGGTGGTGATGATCGCGTCACTGGAAATCTTCATGTCCATCCTGCTGTCGGTTCTGGTTTTCCGAACCGAACGAATGCCGGGTCCGGCGGTTCTCTTCGCCGCTGCACTGGCAATGGCGGGCGTCGTGCTGGTTGCGATGCAATGACAAGGATCGCGTCGGATCGCCTGCATCGCATCGTGGGATACTTGTTCCCCTATGTGGACCGCTGTCCCGTTGACGGAACGCCAGAAGCCGCATTACCCTTGTCGAACGCACGCCGAATGGCGGCGAGGGTGAGGGAGGCCCGTGATGCCGACGAACTTTGTGGACGCCGGTGGAGTGCGAACGTCGAATGCCCGGGGCCCCCGGTCGGGTTGCGTGGCTCTGGCCGACGGACGCAAAAGCCGGACAAGCGGCGCTTTGATGATTGTGCATTCCTTCCAGACCGACCTTCGCCGCCACAGTGCAGATGAACGCCCGCCCTCGAAACGGGGGACGGTATGACCGCGGGACCGGCCATTCCAGCCGCCCGTGACCAAGGCCTGCGCAAGCCGGGCCGAAACCAGGGAGGAAGACAATGAGACGAACTTTTCTGAAGGGCCTCGCCGCTACGGCGGTTCTGGCAAGCGGCCTTGCGGGTGCCAGCGTGGCGACAGCGCAGGACGCGGCAGAGTTCTTCGCCGGAAAGACGATCAAGTGGATCGTTCCCTATCGTCCCGGCGGCGGCTATGACGAGTATTCCCGCCTGATCGTGCCCTATATGGAGAAATATACCGGCTCCCAGATCGAGATCGCGAACATCCCGGGATCTGGCGGTATGCGCGGTGCGGTGGAAATCTTCAAGGCACCCGCCGACGGCCTGCACATCGGGATCATCAACGGTTCCGCGATGATCACCAACGAACTGGCAGAGATCGAAGGCGCCGATTACAAGGTGGCCGACTACAACTTCCTCGGCCGCATGGTGGCCGATGTCCGCGTGATGGTCGCCAGCTCGCTCAGCGAGATCAACTCGTTCGACGACCTGATGGGCAATGGCCGGCCAGAGATCATCGGCGCCACCGGCCTTGGCGGGTCCACCTACGTGGACGCCGTGATCGTCGCCAGCGTCTTTGGCATGGACCAGCGCGTGGTGCATGGCTTCAACTCGTCCTCGGACATCCGCACCTCGATGCTGCGCGGCGAGGTTCAGGGCATGTGGGGCTCGCTCGGCTCTGCCATCTCGGGCGTCGAAGACGGCGATCACAAGATCATCCTGCACGGCGAGCGTGAGGCGACGGGCGTGCTTGAAGGTATCCCCAGCGTCTTTGACATCGCCGCGAACTCCGCCGATCCGGAAAAGGCGAATCGCGTCCTTGAAGGATGGGAAGGCCTCTCTGCCGTCGGCCGCCCCGTCGCGGCGCCTCCGGGTGTGCCGGAAGACCGTCTTGCCTTCCTGCGCGAGGCATTTGCCAAGGCCATGACCGACCCCGAGTTCGTCGCTCTGGCGGAATCTTCTGGTCGCGACCTTGCGTTCCGCGACGGCGAAGCCACGGCGCGCCTTGCCAAGTCCGCCACCGACCTCGACGAGGAAACGCGCGCGCTTTTCGTCGCCGCGATCAAGGGCGAGCTTTGATCGCCGCAAACGCGCGGTCGCTATGAACCAGCCGGGCGCATCGATCTGATGCGCCCGGTTCCCATCATCCCTTTCTGGCGGCAGGTGTCCTGATGACAGTTATCGAAGGCATGCTGAGCGGTTTCGCCCAGTCCACCAGCCTTTCCGTTCTGCCCTATATCGGCATTGGCGCGATGTTTGGTCTTGTCATCGGCGTCATTCCGGGCCTGTCCGGGCATTTCGCCATGGCGATGGCGGTGACGTTCCTCTACACGATGGAACCCGGCGCCGGCATCGCGTTCCTGCTTGCCGCCCATGCCACCGTCGCCCAGGGCGGCGGCCTTACGGCCATCCTGTTTTCCACCCCCGGCACCGGCCAGAACGCCGCCACACTCATCGACGGCCCGCCGATGCGCGACAAGGGCCAGGCGGGTATCGCGGTGGGTGCCGCGATGACGGCCTGCACACTTGGCGCCACGTTCGGCGCCATCGTGCTTGGCCTGCTGATCCCGGTTCTGCGCGAAGTGGTGCTGTTCTTCGGCCCGGCCGAGGTTGTCGTGCTTGCCTTCCTTGCGCTGACCTTCGTCGCCGTCCTCGGCAAGGAGGACATGACGCGCAGCCTGATCGCCGCGCTTCTGGGTCTTCTGCTTGCCATGATCGGCGTGGACAACGTCACCAACACCCACCGCTTCACCATGGGCATGGACAAGCTGTCCGACGGCCTGTCGCTGGTGCCCGTGATCCTCGGGCTTTTCGCCATCGCCGAGATGATCGACCTGTTCCGCCGTGGCGGCGCACTGGCCCGCTACACGCCAAAGGCGCTGTCGGCCCGCGATACCCAGGGCCAGATCTTCAAGGGCATCGGGCTGGCCTTCAAGCACTGGTGGCTGGTGCTGCGCTGCTCTGCCATCGGCACCACGATGGGGCTCATTCCCGGTCTCGGCTCTGCTCCGGCCAGCTTCGTCGCCTATGGCCATGCCAAGCAGACCGCCAAGGACAAAAGCCGCTTCGGCAAGGGCGCGGTGGAAGGCGTGATCGCGCCAGAAGCCTCGAACGATGCGGTGGAAGGCGGCGCGCTGGCGTCGACCATCGCCTTCGGCATTCCCGGCTCGTCGTCCATGGCGATCCTTCTTTCGGGCCTCTTCATCCTTGGCCTCGAAACCGGGCCCCGGATGCTGAACGACCATGTCGACGTGATCTTCATCATGATCTTCACGATCATCCTCGGGAACCTGATCGGCACCGTCGTGGGCATGTTCCTTGTGAACCCGCTTAGCCGCGCGACGTCGATCACCGCAGAATTCATGGTGCCCGTCCTTCTGGCGATCATCATAACCGGGGCCTACACCGGCTATGCTTCTGTGTTCGACATCGGCGTTGCCGTCCTGTTCGGGGTCCTCGGCTACATCATGAAGATCCTGAACTACTCACGCGCGGCGCTTCTGATCGGTTTCGTGCTGGGTTTCGCGGTGGAAAAGAACCTCTACCTCGCCCTGCTTCTGGACGGGCCCTTGTTCTTCCTCGAACCGATCCCGCTGCTGCTTTGTGCCATCACCGTGCTGTTTCTGGGCTATAACATCTGGTCGATCCTCCGCGACCGCCGCAAAGGGACCCTGTGATCCATGTCGGATGAAACCGATCAGCACGATGACGACATCCCGCAGGAGCCCGGCGACGACCACGCCGACCTGCTGACACTGGAAATCTGTTTTCTGGGTTTTGTCGGACTTGTCGTCGTCGTCGCCTTCTTCGAGGCGCTGGGCTATGCACTGGTGTCGTCGCGCACGCCCTTCGTCATCATGGCGCCGCTTCTGCTCCTGATCGTGGTGCAGGCCGTGCGGCTGTTCCGCCACCGCCACGAGGCGCAATTCGCGGAACGCGTGCGCATGGCTCTTTCGGGCCGCATGGCGGGCTTCAACAAGGTCGGGATCGTCTCGCTCTGGATGGTGATTCTTCTGGGCCTGATCGTCGTGCTGGGGCACTACGTCGGCCTCGGCGTGTTCTGTTTCGTCATGATGTGGAAGCTTGGCGGCGTGCCTGTACGCATGTCGCTTGTCGTGACGCTTGGGACGCTGGTGGCGATCTTCGTGATCTTCGAGTTCGCCTTCAATCTGGAACTCTACCGGGGTCTCGTCTTCCGCTACTTCGCGGGTTACCGCGATTTCTGATCGTCCGGGGCGCGGCCTAGGCCGCGCCCTTCGTCGCCCGCGGCACCGCGTCCTCGCGGTCCTGACGTCCATCCACCAGCACATCCACCAGATAGGGACGCCCCGCGCGCAGCGTCGCGATGGCGGTCTCCAGCGCGCTGGCCAGCGCCGTTTCATCCGAAATCGGCCCCGCAGCCTCGATCCCCTGCGCGCGGGCAAGCCCGGCGAAGTCCGGCGCGGGGTCTTCCAGTCTCTGGCCCACCCACGCGTTCGCCGTGTTGCGGCCGCGGGCGATGGCCACCCGTTCCTGATGCAGTTCGTCGTTGTAGTAGCTGCGGTTGTTGTTGATCAGAAAAAGCGCCGGCAGACAGTACTTCGCCGCCGTCCACAGCGCGTTGATCCCCATCAGCGTGTCGCCATCGCCCAGCGACCCCACGACAAGCCGCCCGCTGTCCTTCAGCGCCAGTGCCGCGCCAACGGTCAGGCCGGGACCGCTGCCGATCCCGCCGCCGCCGTCCTTGCCAAGGTAATCCAGAGGATGGCGGTGCGGCCAGACATCGACCGGCCAGCCGCGCGCCAGCGCCGGAAAGGTGACGGGCTGGTCGCCCACGGCGGCCTTCAGCGCCCGCGCAACGTCGCCCAGCGTCAGGCCCTCGCGCGGGGCTCGTGCCTTCGCGGCGGCGGCGTGGCGCGTCAGGGCGGGCCGTGCGGGGCCTGTCAGCGCTGCCAGCAGCGCGGCGGCGGCGGTATCCGCATCGCAGTTCAGCTCCAGGTCTACGGGCGGCAGCGCGAAATGCTCCTTGCCCCAGCCCCCCGCCAACTGATGATCCAGCCCGGCATGGATCACCTTCGTATCCGGCGCCGACGGCCCGAAGGCCTGATGCAGGACGCCGCCAAGGTCGATCCACCCAAGGCTCAGGATCGCGTCCGCCCCGCGCAGCGCCTCGCCGGCCGCGGGTGACAGCTTGTTGAACGGTTTGCCCGCGTGGTTGGGGTGGTCGGTCGGCACCATCGCACCCGCCTTCAGGTCCGACAGCATCGCCGCGCCCAGCCTTTCGGCCAGTGCGACACGCGTCGCCATCGCCTCTGCCGTGCGCGCCCCGCGTCCAAACAGGATGGCGGGCTGTTGTGCCGCCGCCAGAACCGACACCGCGCGGGCAAGCGCACCGGGGGCCGGGCCTGCGGGCTCTGGCGGGGCGAAACGCCCCGGCGCCGGCAACTCGGGCGGGCTGTCCAGCGGCGCTTCCTGCCCGCTGGCGTCAAGGTTGATATAGACCGGCCCGCAAGGCGTGGTCATCGCCGTCTTCCAGCCCCGCAGCATGGCCTCTGGCACGGCGCCGACGGATCCCGGCTGATCGTCCCATTTCAGGAAAGGCCGCGCCAGCGCGCCCTGGTCCTGCGAGGTGTGAAGCCAGTCGATCCACGGCCGCCTCTCGGTCGCATCCACGGGCCCCGTCGCGCCAAGGATCAGCATGGGCGCCCGGTCGCAGAACGCGTTGAAGATCGCCATCGTTCCGTGCATCAGCCCGACATTGGAATGCAGCGCCACCGCAATCGCACGGCCGGTCGCCTTGGCATAACCATGGGCGACCGCCACCGCGTGTTCTTCATGCGCACACAGGATGATCTCTGGGCCACGGTTGCCAAGATGGTTCACAAGCGAATCGTGGAATCCGCGATAGCTGGCTCCGGGCGTCAGCGCGATATAGGGAATGTCCAGCGCCCGAAGCATCGCCGCCGGCACGTCCGACCCCCACGAAATGCTTTCGTCCAGCGGCCCTTCAACAGGTTCCGCCCGCCAGTCTTCGTCGTCGTTGCGCAGCACCAGCGTGTCCTCCCTCGGCCCCGGTGTCCGACGATAGAAAGACGGCCAAGCGCCTGTCAAAACGCAACAGGGCAGCGGGGGGCACTTCGTGCAACAGGTTCCGCCATGCGAAACGACATTCCAAAAAGGCGATCAGTCCGCCGGGGCCTCGATCACCACGGCGGTCTCGTGGGGCACGACCTTGTAGGTCTTCAACTCCACGATGCAGGGTGGCGCCACGATGGAACCGTCGCGCACGTCGAACTTGCCCTGGTGGAAATCGCATTCGATCACGTGACCTTCCAGGTATCCTTCGGACAGTTCCCCGGGCCCGTGCGTGCAGATGTTGTCGGTGACGTAGAACTGCCCCTCGACATGGTAGACCGCAAGTTCCAGATCATCGGAATCCACCCGGATCACGCCGCCCTCGGGCACGTCCTGTTTTGCGCAAAGCTCGATCAGGTCTTCACCCGTCGCCATCGTGTCGGCCCCTCTCTGGTTTTTCTGCTGGTTAACGGAACAATGTTCCGTATGCAAGAAATGGCAACCTTTTTGGTCGGCCGGTTCCACATGGCGAACCGGCAAGAAAAACCTGCAAGGCGCCGGAAATATGAATTTCGAACAAAGGGTTATGCGCTCAATGTCTTGCGCAATCCTGCCTGCCGTCGCCAGCGTTCCGAATACAGGAATATTGTTCTGAAACATGCGCTGGGCTAAGACTTCACCCAAAGGAGGGCCCGCAAATGGACAAGAAACCACAGGAACACACCCTGCCCGAGATGGAGCCGGACCCCGATCACCATCACCACCACGACGATGGTGCAGATCACCAGCCCGCGGGCTACTACCACAGCCAGAAGGACCGCATCTTCGTTCGCCCGATTCAGGGCGAATACAACCTGACCACAGAGTTGGAGCGCCTGCGCGCCGTGCCGCGCGTCCGCAAGGCGACAGAGATAAAGTTCGTCGATGGCCCGCAGGCCTATTCACGCCACTATGTCGAGCCGAAGGACGGCATCAGCCAGCTCTTTCACCTTCACCTCGAAGAATATGGCCCCGGCGGAAAAAGCCAGAAGCACGGCCATGTGAACGAGGCCGCCTTCTACATTCTCGACGGCGAAGGCTACGAGATCCACGACAACGTCCGCTATGACTGGAAGGCCGGTGACGTCGCCATCGTCCACAACAACTGCGTGCACCAGCACTTCAACGCCTCCGACACCAAGCCGGCGCGCGCCCTTGTGCTCAAGACCAAGCCGATGTTCGTCTTCATGAACATGCTGTTCCAGAAGACGGTCGAGCCACGCTCGACCGTCGCTGCGCCAGGGGGCGAGGACTTCGAGGTGCGCGAAGAGGAAGAAGACTTCAACCACCCCGAAGGAGGCTACTGATCATGGCTTGGGGAGAAACGGGTGCCTGGCTGGACGGCACGGAAAACATGGGGCTCTATCAGGACCTCTTGGACGACGCCGCCGCCCGTCCGGCCCGCGACGCCCAGCGCAAGAAGGTCGTCCACCCAGAGGAAATGCCGTGGGAGATGTCGCGGCAGGGCTTGCTCAAGCACCTCATCAACGAGTCGATGAACACCCGCATGGAAACCGTCGACGCCTACATGCAGATCGTTCCCCCCGGATCGCGTTCCGGCAAGCACCGCCACCTTGCCGAGGAATGCCTCTATGTCGTCGAGGGTCGCGGCTACGACATGCATCAGGACTGCGACGTCGAGATCACCGACGAATACTTCTGGAAGCCGCAGGACAAGGTGTCCCGCTGGGAATATGAGGCCGGCGACGTCATCTATGTTCCGCCGAATACGATCCACCAGCATTTCAACGCCGATCCCGACCGGCCCCTGCGCCTGATCTCGGTCATCAACCGCATCTTCAAGAACTGCGGGCTGAACGACCTGGAACAGATAGAGGATGCGCCCGAATACGACCCCTCGGTGACGCTGACGCCCGAAATCGTGCGCGGCTATCTCCGATCAGGCGCCTAGGCCAACGGTCCGCCGCCGATGCTGGGCGCGCTTCTCTCACTGGCTTCGGCGGCGTTCTTCGGGCTGAACAACGCCACGATCCGGCGTGGCGTGATCCGGGGATCTGTGCTGCAGGGCATGGCAATCACCGTGCCCTTCGGCGTGCCGCTCTTCGTTGCCTTCGCCGCCGCCTTCGGCGGGTTCGAGGCGATGCGGGACTGGGGCTTCGGGCCATGGTTCTGGATGACGGCCGCCGGGATCGTGCATTTCGTCATCGGGCGGTACGGAAACTACAAGGCGACGCAGTTGTTGGGGGCCACGCTCTCTACCCCGATCCAGCAACTGTCCATCCTCGTGGCGCTGCTGCTGGCCTTCGCCTTCCTCGGCGAAACGGTCAACCTTCTGAACATCGCGGGGATCGGGCTGATCGTCTTTGCCCCGTTGATGCTGGCCCGCCGCAAGGACGCCGCCGTCGCCGCCGGGCGCGCCAAGGGCTTCGATCCACAGTATGGTCCTGGCCTGTTCTGGGGGGCGGTCTGTGCGCTTGGCTACGGCACCAGCCCGCTTTTCATCGCGCTTGCCATCGGTGAAGGCGGCATCGCCGACAGCGTCGGCGGCCTTCTGGTGTCCTATACCGCAGCCACCGTCGTCGTCGTGATCTGGGTTCTGGTCGCGGGCGTGGGCGCCACGCTTGGCGGCCTCGACCGCCACTCGGCGGGGTGGTTCCTGCTGTCGGCGCTGTTCGTGGCGCTGTCGCACGCCTTTCGCTATGTCGCGCTGGCCATCGCGCCCGTGGCCGTGGTCGTGCCGGTACAGCGCCTGTCGGTGGTGTTCCGCCTGATCTTCAACGCCATGATCAACCGCCAGCACGAGGTCTTCGACCGCTGGGTCGTGGTGTCGATCCTGCTGTCGGTGGCGGGGGCCGCCGCGCTTGCCGGTCCAACGGACCTGATGCTGCGCTGGCTTGGCTTGCCAGAGACCGCGATCGGCCTGCTGGCAACGCCATTGTTCTAGGTTTTGCCGCGTCTGGCCGGCGATGGACGGCCCTAGGCCGCCCGGTCACCAAACGCCATTCCGGCGGCAACGGCAGGTGTATCCGTCCGGCGCAGGCCAAGCTCGGCAAGTTGCGCGTCGGACTTGGCGTCCAGCGTGGTGTAGATGCGGTAGGCCCGCAGCCCGGCAGCGATCCCGAAAAGATCAAACCCACCGCGCAAGGGCGCCACATCGGCCACCAGGTCGGCAAGGCGCCGCGTCGGCGCGAAATCTGTTACAAAGGCCATGACGTACCCTCCTATGCTGCACTGCAACATAGACATAAATCCTTTCTTTACAATTGATTCAGATCAATTGCATGGCGGCTATGCCGCGCGTGCAAAGCTATAGGCCACGCGCCTTCAGCAGCCCGTCAAGCCGGGGATAGACCCGCCGCGCGTTGCCCTCGAACACCTTGGCCCGGTCCCCATCCGGCAACTCCAGCGCATCGATATACCGCTTGGTGTCGTCGAAATTGTGCCCGGTCTCGGGATCGACGCCCTTGACCGCGCCGAACATCTCGGACGCGAACAGGATGTTGTCGATGTCGATCACCCGGAACAGACAGTCGATGCCTGCCTGATGATAGACGCAGGTGTCGAAATAGACGTTGCGCATGACATGCTCGCGCAGCGGCGGCTTGCCCATCATGTCCGCCAGCCCCCGGTAGCGGCCCCAGTGATAGGGCACCGCGCCGCCGCCGTGCGGGATGATCAGCCGCAGATCGGGGAAATCGGCAAAAAGGTCGCCCTGCAGGAACTGCATGAAGGCCGTGGTGTCGGCGTTGATGTAATGCGCGCCCGTCATGTGGAAGTTCGGGTTGCACGACCCCGACACGTGGATCATCGCCGGCACGTCCAGCTCGACCATCTTTTCGAAGAACGGATACCACGCCCGGTCGGTCAGCGGAACGCCGGTCCACATGCCCCCCGACGGATCGGGGTTCAGGTTGCAGCCAACCATTCCAAGCTCCAGCACGCAGCGTTCCAGTTCCGCGATGGAATTGGCGATCGGCGCCTCGGGGTTCTGCGGCAGCTGGCAGACGCCGATGAAATTATCCGGGAAGATCTGCGTGACCCGGTGGATCATGTCGTTGCAATGCCGCGTCCATTCGATCGACACCGCCTCGTCGCCCACATGGTGGCCCATGCCGCTGGCGCGCGGGCTGAAGATCGTCATGTCCGCGCCGCGATCCCTCAGCGCCTTCAGCTGGTTGTTGCCCACCGATTCGCGGATCTCGTCGTCCGATATCTCGGGGAACTCGGGCTGCGCGCCACCGGTCTCGTAGGCCGCGACCTGCGCCTTGCGAAAGTCCATGAAGGATTTGGGTTCCGTCGTGTAATGCCCGTGGCAATCGATGATTAGCGTCATGTCCGTGCCTTCCATTCCGCCTGCGTCATGTAGACCAGCCCCTTGGACGCCAGCCGCCCGCGCATGTCGTTGACGTCGAGCCCCAGTTCCCCCGCCTGATAGCGGGCGCGCGATGCCTCTTCCTTCGCCAGCCGCGCCTCGGACGCCGCCTGCACCTTGGCCGCGTCCTGGCGCGGCACCACCACGACGCCATCGTCATCGGCAACAATCACGTCGCCGGGGCGCACGATCTCGTCGCCGCAGGACACCGGCACGTTCACGTCGCCCAGCGTCTCCTTGACCGTGCCATGGGCCGAGATCGACCGCGACCAGACGGGAAAGCCAAGCTCTTCCAGTTCGCGAATGTCCCGGCAGCCCGCGTCAAGGATCAGCCCCCGCACCCCACGCGCTTTCAGCGAGGTGCCCAGAAGCTCCCCGAAATAGCCCGAGTGCGACTCGGATATCGAGGCGGCGACAAGGATGTCGCCCGGCCGGCACTGTTCCACGGCAACGTGGATCATCCAGTTGTCCCCCGGCGGCAGGGTGCAGGTGACCGCCGTGCCGCTGATCGCCGCGCCCTTGTAGATCGGCCGCAGCCGCTGGTGCATCAACCCGGTGCGGCCCTGTGCCTCGTGCACGGTGGCGACGCCGAGGCGGGCCATCGCGGCGGCCACATCGGCGTCCGCGCGTTCGATATCGGTGACGACAACAGGCATGTTTCCTCCCTACGCAGGCACTTGGGCGCGGCAGCCGGACAGGCCATCGCGAATTTCCGCAGCATCCAGGTTCCGCCCGATCACCACAAGACGGCTGCCGGGGGTCTCGTTCCCCCAGGGCGCGCCAAGATCGGTCTCGGCCATCATGTGAACGGATTGCACGATGACGCGCCGGGGCTCGCCGGCCACCCACAGGATGCCTTTCAGCCGCAGCACATCGGCGCCCCGCAGCATCAGCAAGCGTTCCATCCAGGCGGCCAGTGCCCCGGCGTCCAGCGGCGTGTCCAGCGTCACCGAGACGCTGGCGATCCCGTTCGTGGCCACATGGTCGTGGTCATGGTGCCCGTGATCGTCCGCCGCCAGATCCGACGCGACACGGTCGAGCGAGAAGCTGCCGGTGCCCAGCAGGTGCCCTGCACCCACGCGCCCCCGGTCCGCCCGGTGGATCGCCGCATGGGGGTTCAGCGCCCGCAGCGCGCGTTCCACGCCATCCGGATCGGCGGCATCCGATACCTTGTTCAGGACGATCACACTGGCCAGCGCGACCTGGTCGGCGGCGTCCTCGCTTGCCTTCAGCTGGCCTGCCACATGCACCGCGTCCGCCACCGTCACCACCGCGTCCAGCCGCGCCAGCCCTGCCAGCACCTGGTCGGCGGTGAAGGTCTGGATCACCGGGCTTGGGTTCGCCACGCCCGTCGTCTCGATCAGGATGCCGTCAAGCCCCGGTTCGCGCCGCAACAGGCCGCGCAAGCTGCGGATCAGATCGCCCCGCACCACGCAGCAAAGGCACCCCGATGACAGCTCGATCAGCTCTTCCTCGCCCGTGTCGATCAGCGCGCCGTCGATGCCGATGTCGCCGAACTCGTTCACGATCACCGCGAACCGGCCCGGGCCAGAAGCCAGAACATGGTTCAGCAGGCTGGATTTCCCGGCGCCCAGATAGCCGGTGACGACCGTGACAGGAACGCGCCCGTCGCCGGTCATAGCCAGGGCATGAGAGAGACGTGGATCACGTCCCCCGAACCGCCCACCGCCTTGATCGCGTCATGCGTGTCCTTCAGCGCGAAGCGGTGCGTCGTGATCAGGTCCAGCGGAAAGCGGTCGGAATTCAACTGCTGAAGCGCTTGTTCGCAGCTTTGGTAATTGTGCCCGCGCGCGCATTTCACCGTGACGTACTTGTTGCACAGCTTGGCCAGCGGAAAGCTGGGGAACTCTGCCACTTCCTGCTGCACCAGAAGCGTGCCGCCCTTCCGCTTGAGCGCCTCCAGCCCCAGAAGCAGCGGCGCGGTGCCCGCCCCGGCGGTGCAGTCCAGCGCCACGTCCACGCCCTCGCCGCCGGTGATCTCGGCGATGCGTTCCACCGGGTCTTCCTCTTCCACGTTGATCGTGTAGTCCGCGCCCAGCTTCTTGGCGATTTCCAGCCGGTAGGCGTCCTTCGAGGTGCCGGTGACGATGATAAGCTCTGCCCCCGCCTGCTTGGCGGTGACAACCTGGCTCAGCCCCTGCTGGCCCGGTCCCTGCACCAGAAGCCGGGTCTGATACCCGACCCCGCAATCGAAAAGCGCCCACTGGATGCCGTTGGCCATCGGCGTGACCACCCCGGCCAGCTCTGGCGACAGCCCGTCCGGCACCTTGTGCAGGACAGAGTTCCACGGAAGGTACATGTATTGCGCGAACCCGCCCCACAGGTGCGGCGCCCGCGTCATCGGCGTATAGCCGAACCGGATGCCCTCGGGGTTCTTGCGCCAGTCGGTCGCCATGCACAGCCGGTAATCGCCCCGGTGGCAATGCTCGCAGGTCATGCAGCCCACGTAATGCTCGGCGAACACCCGGTCGCCTTCCTTCAGGCCGCGCCGCTTCTGGAACGTCTTGCCCGCCTTGGCGATGATGCCGATGTTCTCGTGCCCCATGATGACGGGCTCGTCGATCGGCGGTTTCGAGTAGAACTTGACGTCGGTGCCGCAGATGCCCGCGACCTCGACCTTCAGAAGCGCGCCGTCATCCGGGACGTCGGGCATGTCGAATTCGCGGAATTCGGTCCGCTCCGGCCCGGTCCTGACCGCGGCAAGAACTTTCTCGGCCACAGGCGTTCCTCCCCAACGTCCATTGACCCTTGGCTAGCAAAGCGGCACATTGCATTCAAGAACGAAGTTCCGCATGGCGGAACACGGATGGCACGGGGGAGGAACGTGTTCGCATTCGTCCAGACGGCGCGCCCCGACCTGGCGGACCTGGACCGGACAGAGGCGCTGGTGCGCGCTCGCTTCGGCCTGTCGCCAGATGATATCGTGCTGGTGACTGAAGAACCCGCGCGCCTTCCCGGCGCGCCGGACCGAATGACGACCATCCTGTTCTGGACGGGGACCGACACCCGACACCGCTTGCGGCTGTTCAAGCCGGTGGCGCAGATCGGGGAAACGGATTTGCCCCAGCCCTGGCTGCGCCGGGCGCTGCGGGACGAGGGTGAGGCCGATTGCTGCTAGGGAGAAGGTGACATGGGCAAGACGACGCTGACGGCGGTCAGCCGCACACAGGGCAACAACAGGGCGCTGAAAGAAGGGCAGGTGACGATGCCCGACTTCGACCTGACGTTCGAAGAGGTGAACCCCCTGCCGCGCGCCTTCAGGCGCATGGTGCGTGAAGGCGCCTATGACATAAGCGAAATGGCTCTCAGCACATACATCACCGCCCGCGCCTACGGCGTGCCGCTGACCGCGATTCCGGTGTTTCTTGTGCGCGGGTTCCATCACGGCGCGATCGTCGCCAGCCGCGCCGCCGACCTGACCGGCCCCGCCGACCTGGAAGGCCGCCGCGTCGGGGTGAAGCGGGGTTTCACCGTCACCACCGGCGTCTGGGCGCGGGCGATCCTTGCCGAAGAACACGGCGTCGACCTGTCCCAGGTGACGTGGGTGCGGTCCGATGACGAACACATCCCCGACTGGCGGATGCCCCCGAACGTTCAGGATCTTGGCGGCGAGGGCACGCTGGAAGACCAGCTTGCCCGGGGCGACCTCCCCGCCGCCGTGGGCCTGACTGCCGACGACACCACGCGCCCGCTGATCGAAGACCCCTTCGCCGCCGGTGTCGCCGCGCTGACCTCGCGCCGCTTCTATCCGATCAACCACCTCGTCGTGGTCCGGGACGAGGTTCTGGCCGACGCCCCCGACCTTGCCGTGCAGCTTTTCAAGGCGTTCAGCGCGTCAAAGCTTGCCTATGTCGAGGCGCTGAAATCCGGCCAGATCGGAGAGCTGACGGGGGTCGACAAGGTCCACCTTGCCGCGCTCGACGTGATGGACGACCCGCTGCCCTATGGCCTCGACCCCAACCGCGACATTCTGGAACGGCTGATGGCCACCGTGCTGGCGCAGGGCATCATCGACACACCCATGCCGCTCGACAGCCTGTTTGCGCCCTCGACGCTTGGCCTGACGGGTTAAAGCGTGTCGCACCCGATCGCGGTCCGGGGCGGCCGGGAACCCGATGTGGTGCGACAGGCTCTGGGCCCTAAACCGACCCCAGGAAATCGAGGATGCGCGCAGGTGCCGTGTCCTCGGTCTGGGCGTCGGGCGGGACGTCCCAATACTCGGACCCCTCCAGGCATTCCTGCAAATAGCGCGCGGCGGAGGTCGCGTGCGCCTTGTCGGCGCCCGGCACGATCAGGCTGGGGATGTCCAGCCGCATCAGGTCCTCGGCATCGGCGCCCGGCGCGGTGTCGCGGTCGAACAGGCCGTTCACCATGCCGCGCACTGTCAGCAGGTAGCGCCCAAGGTGCAGCCCCGCATAGGCCGCGGCAAAGGTGTCAGAGTTGCGGATCGTGTCGCCCCACGGTCCGCCGCGCGGATCGGCGCTGAAATTCTTGTCATGCGACCGGACCAGATCCACCACCGCGCCCAGCCCGTTCTCCTCGGCAAAAGCCATGTGGCGGGCGAACCGCTGATGCGCGTTGATCCGGTAATGCGCGCCGCCCACCGGCCAGTAGTGCACCATCGACAGCACACGCTCCGGGTGCCGCACGGCGAAGGCCGCCACCGGGGCACAGCCCATGCAGCCCCCCATCAGGTGCGCCCTTTCGTGCCCAAGGTGATCCAGCAGTCCCGCGCCCTGCGCCACGAAATGATCCCAGCCGATGCGCTCCACCCGCCCGCCAGAGCGGCCGTTCTCGCGCCGGTCGAACATGATGCAGGTGAACCGGGCCGGCAGGTGATCCAGTAGCCTGATCCGCTTGTAGACACCCAGATCCCACCATTTCGAGATCTGCGCGTCGAAGCCACCGGGCGCATACATCAAGAGCGGCGGACCCTCGCCGCGCAATTCGTAATTCGTCTCGATCCCGTCGATGACCGCACTGGGCATCGCTACCTCCCCGGCTGTCCCTTGATCTGGCGTCCGTCGCGCACGTCGCCCGCGCATTCGGCCAGCGCGTCATGGATGATCCGCGCAACGTTGGCATAGCCCGAAGGCGCCTTGTCTAGCGCCCCCACGTCATAGCCCACGGCGGCCTGCGCCAGCCGCACCCGCCCGTCCAGCCACGGCCCGCCGCCGAATCCGCCGATCACCGGGATCGACACCGCCTCGACCACCATGGGCCCGATCACCGGCCCGGAATTGGTGAAGTCCAGCAGCACCGCGCCCGCCGCTTCCAACTCGCGCGCCTCGGCGACCAGCCGTTCGGCCATGCCCGGCGCGGCCTCTGTCGCGCCCGCCTGGTTCTCATAGGGAATGCCCGTGGCCAGCGCCGTCTGCGGCGTCAGCCCGAACTGCGCCCAGACCGGCACGCCGGCGCGGGTCAGCGCGCTGACCGCCTCGGGGTAGTCCGCCGCGCCGTCCAGCTTTATCATGTCGACGCCCGCCTCCTTGACGAAGCGGATCGCGGCGCGCACGGCGGCGTCGGTCCCTTCCTGCAACGGGCCATAGGGGAAATCCGCACTGACCAGCGCATTCCCGACCCCCCGGCGCACCGCCTTCGTCACCACGATCATCTCGTCCATCGTGACTTCCAGCGGGTTCTCGTGCCCCCAAAGGTTCTTTCCCACCGTGTCGCCCACCGACACGATGTCCACGCCCACCCGGTCGGCGATGGCGGCCATGTGGTAATCCCACGCGACGACACCAAAGATCTTTTCGCCCCGCCGCTTGCGGTCGTGCAGCGCGGGGATGGTCACGCGGGTCATATCACGAACTCCTCGTAGGTTTCGGGCGCGAACATTTCGTCCACCGACACGCGGCGCGGGCTCAGCCCCTGTTCGTTGTGATAGCGCAGGAACACCTCCAGCACGTGCCGGTTCGGCCCCACGCCATAGGGCCAGAAATCATCGCCCATCAGGTCCAGCGTCTCTTCGACATGCGCGTTGAACCAGGGCAGCATTCCTTTCAGCGCGGCTGTCTCGCGCAGGCCCTCGTAGCAAAGCCGCTGCGCCTCGCGGAACGCCTGGAACAGGTTCATCGCGATCCAGCGGTTCGCCTCGTAGACCTCGCGGCGGATGGCGATCACATGCATGATCGGAAAGATGCCGGTGTCGCGCCAATAGGCGCGCTCGACCTCGACATAATCGGGAAACAGCCGCTTGACCCGCACGCCGTCATAGGTGGACGGCTTGCGCGCGGTGTGAAACGCGTCGATCCGTCCCTCGGCCAGCATCTGCGCCAGCGTGTCCTCTGGCCCGATCCGCTCCACCCGGAAATTGGGCGGCAGGTTCAGCGCGATCTTCTCGTCCCGGTTCGGGGTCTCTTCGCCCCCGGTGACATAGATCGGCCCGTCCACCGGCACGCCGTAGTGATCCGAAAGGATGCCCCGGATCCAGACCGGCGCCGTCATCTGGTATTCCGGGCAGCCGAACCGCTTGCCGATCAGGTCCCTGGGCGTCTCGATGCCCGCGTCGGCGTTCACGTAGATGCAGGAATGGCGAAAAAAGCGCGACGGAAACACCGGGATCGCGACAAAGGGCCGGTCCGGCTTGCACAGCGACACCACGTAGGACGACATCGACATTTCCGAGACGTCGAACTCGCGGTTCCGCGCCATGCGAAAGAAGGTTTCCTCGACGATCATGTTCAGGAACCGCAGGTCGATGCCCTGCGGCCTGACCCGCCCGTCGATCAGCGGCTGGACCCGGTCATAGTCCCAGCAGCCCAGCGTCAGATCCAGTGCCGTCATCGCCCCTCCCCGGACCCCGCGCGGTCAGTAGAACTCGTCGAAATGCAGCCGGTCCATCGGTACCCCGGCCGCGTGTGCCATCTTCTGCACCGCCGCCGCCATCACCGCGGGGCCTGCAAAGTAGATCTCGCAATCGGCCAGCCGGTCGCCCAGCGCGGCCGCCGCCACGTCATGCACGAACCCGGTCGGCCCGGACCAGCCCGCGCCCGCCTCCGGGTCCGACAGGGCGGCGGTGAACTGCACCGCGCCCGCCGTGTCCGGGCCCAGCACTTCGGCGCCGCAAAGATCGCCCGTCTCGCGCCCGCCATAGAACAGGTGAATCGCGCGGTCCCCGGCCATCCCGGCCGCCACCGCGCCGCGTGCGATCGACACCATCGGCGACAGCCCCGATCCGCCCGCCAGCAGAACGATGTCCCGCCCGACCTCGGGCCGCAGGAAGGCGGTGCCATAGGGCCCGTCCATACCCACCGTCGCCCCCGGTTCCGCCCCGAAGAGCCAGCCGGTGGCCGCCCCGCCCGGCGCGCGCTTTATCATGAAACGCCATGTGCCATCGCCGGCAAGGTTCGACATGGAATAGGCCCGCGCTCCCTCGATTCCCTCGATCTCCAGCAGCGCGTATTGCCCCGGCCGAAAATCCGCATCGCCCCCGACCTCGAAGGTGAACTCGCTGATGTCGCGCGTCACCGGCGCCACCGACACCAGCGTTGCCGTGCGCCGCGCGGGCGTCACGGGCGGCACATAGCCGTCCATCGTCCGGAACTTCACCCGGCAATCGCCCGACGGCACCGCCTGGCAGCCTAGCCAGCGGTTGCGCTGGGCGTCGCGTTCCGACCATGCGGGCGCATCGTCGCGCAGGTGCCGCACCTCACCTTCGACCAGGTCGAACCGGCAATTCCCGCAAGACCCGGTGTTGCAGGAATATGGCATTCCTATTCCCGCCCGCAGCGCCGCGCGCAGGATCGTGTCGTCGTCGCCGCACTCGAAGCTGGCGCCGCCGCGCTCGTTCTCTATCCGTGCCATCCTGCCTCGCTAGACGTAAATCGGCTGCCGCTGGACATAGCCCATGCGCTGCGAGATCTCGCTCGCGATGTCCTTGACCACGGGCGCCAGCTTTGGGATCTGGCTTTTCTTCAGACGCACTCTTGGCCCTGCCACGCCGACGGCCGCCACGATTCGTCCCTCGGCATTGTAGATCGGTGCCGCGACACAGCGCGTGCCCTCGTCGCATTCCTCGTCCTCGAAGGCATAGCCCTGCCGCCGCACCCGCCGCACCCGCGCCACGAACTCGTCCTCGCTGGTGGTCGTGGCCGGCGTCCGCACCGGACGGTCATAGGTCAGGAACTTCTCGAACTGCGCCCCCCGCAGCCCAGAGACAAGGCAAAGCCCCTCGGCCGTGCAGAAGGCAGGGCGCAACTGGCCCGTGGCCGACCGCAGGCGCAGCGTCTGCGGCCCCTCGAAATCGTGCAGGAACACCACGCGCTCACGCTCCAGCACGGCCAGCCGCACGTTTTCCTGCGTCTTCTCGCGCAGCACGTTCAACAGGTGTTTCGACTCGCTCGTGACGTCCAGCCGCGACCGCACCAGCGACCCCAGCGAAAACAGCCCGACACCAAGGCTGTAGCGTCCGGTCTCTGGATTTTGCTGCAACAGTCCCTCGTCCAGCAAGGCGCCGGCCAGCCTGTGAACGGTGCTTTTCGCCACGCTCAGCCGCTTGGCAAGCTCGCTGATGCCCAGCTCGTGGTCCTCGGCAGTAAAGGTTTTCAGCAGGTGAATCGCTGTCGTCACCGAAGACAGCCGCGCGGTCTTGCGCCGCGGATTGCGGTTGATCTCGGTCCTCGCGGGCTTCGGGCTATGGTCGGCCATCGTTACGCTCGTTCCACTTTGAAGAACATCGTTCCATTCATGCTGCGGCCCCCGGCCCCCTGTCAACCGTCCGACCCGTGGTCGTGGGAATGGTCGTGGTCGTGATGGTGACCGTGGTCGTGATGGTGGTGATGCCCGTCGCCATGATGATGGTGCCCATGCCCATGCGAATGGCCTTGCGGCACGAACTGAATCCGCTCCTGCCGCCTCGGCCCGCGCGGATCCTCTGAAAACAGCAGCGATTTCACCGTCACCGGCACCGTGAAGGATGGCAGGCGGATCTTTCCAAGGTCGATATAGTCGAAATCCCGCAGCGAAATGCCGTCCAGCACCAGCAGGTCGTTCACCAGCCCCAGCTCCTCGCGGAAGATCCCGCCAAGCGTCTGCGCGATGTCCCCGTCGATCATGACGTAAAGCCCCGCGCCGCCTGCCAGCCGCCCGCGCAGCGCGGTCACGATCCCCTCGGCCAGCGTGCGGATGCGCCCGTACTCCGGCGCACCGGCAAACTCGAAGGCCAGAACCACCTCCTGCGTCTCGGGCGACAGGTCGAACGCCTCGTAATGGTCTAGGATCGCCGCCGCGATCTTGTCCGCGCCGGGTTCTTCCAGCAGGGCGATCGCGGGCTTCAACACCTGCATGTTGCGCCGTGGCAGGCTGCGCCCCGGCGACGTCACCGTACTGGTCTGCCCCGAAAGCTGCACCGAGTATTCCGAGGCCCCCAGCGCGGTGGCCCGGATCGCGGAGCCCCCAGGCACCAGCGGCGCGCCGAAATCACCCGCATCGGCATGGGCCCGCAGGATCGGCCCCAGATGATAGCCCAGGTCGCCGAAATCCTGCGTTTCCTGCCCCGTCACATAGGCGCCCACGCCGCCGGAAAAGACGACGCCCGAGACGCCCGCGAAATCCTCGGGCACGTCGGTCAGGAAAAGGTCGGCCACGTCGCGCGCCAGCGGCCGCTCCGTCACCGCCCGCAGGATAAGCGAGGCGACATGCGCCGCGATCCGTCCCATCTGGTCCGCGCTGACCGCATCGCCCACCGCCAGATGCAGCCCGACCGCTTCGGCGAAATGCCGCCCCGTGGGTTCGATCCGGCTGACGCGCCCGTCCTCGGCGGCGACCAGCCGCCCGCCCGCGTGCAGCGCGGCGGTCCAGATCACCTCGCCCCGGTCGCACAGCGCCAGCTTGGTCGTCCCGCCGCCGATGTCGATGTTCAGGATGCGCCCCTGCCGCGCGTGGCTTTCCCGCGCCGCGCCCGACCCGAAGGCGGCCAGCATCGCCTCCATGTGGTTGCCTGCCGTTGCGGTCAGGAAATCGCCGCCCTTCTCGGCGACGATTCCCGCGATGGCCTGCGCATTCTCTCGCCGCAGCGCCTCTCCGGTCAGGATGACGACGCCCGTGTCGATGTCGCCCGGCCGCACCTCGGCGCCGGCATAGGCCTCGTCGATGATCTGTCCCAGCGCGCCGGCGTCGATCTGGGTCTCGCCGGTAAAGGGCGTAAAGCGGATCGGCGATTCGTAGGCGGTCTTGCGGTCCACGATGACATAGCGCGACGCGTGGCTGTCGGCCTTGCGCTGAAGGTGGATCGTCGAAAAGATCACCTGCGTCCCCGAAGACCCGATGTCGATGCCCACCGAGGTCAGCGCCACATTGTCGCGCAGCCAGATCGGGTTTTCCTCCAGCGGGCCGGGGTCGATGTCATCGTGATCGTGGTCGGCATCGGGCCCATGTTCGTGCGCGAAGAAATCGCCGAACATGTGGTCATCGACCGTGTGCGGTTTCGGGGGTTTCTCGTCAGCCAATGACCGTTCCTCTATGCGGACCGCCGGTCCATTGACGGAATGGTAACCGGGCCGTATCCTTCGCGCAATGGCAGAAGGGCGGCCACGGCGGCCCGCACGCCGACGGGAGGAATACCATGAACACTCGGGCCGTCGTCTCGGACAAACTCGCCGCCAAGTTCAAGACTGAAAAGGAAACCCCCTATACCCGCTTCATCGCGGCAGAGGGGCTGGACATTCAGAACGGAAACTACGTGCCCTCGCTGCACGAGATAGAGCTGAAGCCATGGGCGCGGCGCGGGGGAAACGCGGTCTTCCTGAACCATGACGCCTCGCGCACCACCAATGACTGCTACGTCATGGAAATCCCCGCAGGCGGCAAGCTGGCGCCGCACCGCCAGCTGTTCGAGGAAACGGTTCTGGTGCTGTCGGGGCGGGGCTCTACCGTCGTCTGGGACGATTCCGGCGCAAAGGTCAGTTTCGAATGGGGCCCGGGGTCGATCTTCGGCATCCCGCTGAACGCCCATCACCAGCACTTCAACGGGCAGGGCGACAAGCCGGCGCGCTATGTCGCCGTCACCAACATGCCGCCGATCTTCAACGTGTTCGAGGATCCCTCGTTCATCTACGGCACCAGCCATGACTTCCGGGGCCGCTTCAACGGCGAACCCGACTATTTCGCCGAATCGGGTGAACAGAAGGGCCTGCTGCTGGAAACCAATTTCGTGCATGACGCCGTCAACCTGCCCCTGATCGAGGCGGGCGAACGTGGCGCGGGCGGCGGGCACATCCGCTTCCAGCTGGCGAAATCCTCGCTCAACAGCCATATCAGCCAGTTCCCGGTCGGCACCTACAAGAAATGCCACCGCCACGGCCCCGGCGCGCATGTCATCATCCTGTCGGGCGACGGCTATTCGCTGATGTGGCCCGAAGGCGCGGAGCCCCGCCGGTATGACTGGACGCCGGGCGCGATGATCGTGCCGCCCAACATGTGGTGGCACCAGCATTTCAACACAGGCACGACGCCTGCGCGCTACCTTGCGTTCAAGTACGAAGGCGTGGCGATCCGCAACGAACAGGGCGTGCCAAAGGCGTGGATATCCACGCGCATCGGCGGCGACCAGATCGACTATGCCGACGAAAGCGAAGAGGTCCGGTCGATGTTCCGGGATTCGCTTGCCTCCAACGGGCTGACATCCATGATGGATCCGGCCTACGAGGCAGAGCGCCCGGACCTGCCCCCGAAACCGGGACAGGCCGCCTGAGGGCACTTCACCGGGCGGTCTCCCGCCCGGTGCCATGGAAGGGAGGACGCAAGCCATGCTGCGCAAGGAAATCAACGATCTTCTGACCCAGACCGACACCGGAACGCCAATGGGCGAGATGTTCCGGCAATACTGGATGCCCGCCCTGCTTGCCAGTGAACTGCCAGAGGACGATTGCCCCCCGGTCCGCGTAAAGCTTCTGGGCGAACGGCTGATCGCCTTTCGCGACACCAAGGGCCGCTATGGCCTGATCGACGAATTCTGCGCCCATCGCGGCGCCTCGCTATGGTTCGGCCGCAACGAGGAAGAGGGCCTGCGCTGCCCCTATCATGGCTGGAAGTTCGACTATACCGGCCAGTGCGTAGAGGTGCCCTCGGAACCCGAGGAATCGGGCTTCTGCCAGAAGATAAAGCTAAAGGGCTACCCGCTGATAAAGGTGGGCGACGTGCTGTGGACGCACATGGGAGACAAGGAAAGCCGCCCGCCAGAACCGCAGTGGGAATTCGCCACCGTCCCGCCGGAACAGACCTTCACCTCCAAGCGCTGGCAGGAATGCAACTGGCTTCAGGCGATGGAAGGCGGCATCGACAGCTCGCACGTGTCCTTCCTGCATTCCGGGTCGCTCAAGACCGACCCGCTGTTTCGCGGTGCCGGCGGCAACAAGTACAACCAGAACGACAAGAAGCCGGTGTTCGAGGTCGTCGAATCAGAGGGCGGCCTGCACATCGGCGCGCGCCGGATGGCGGAAAACGATCATTACTACTGGCGCGTCACACCTTGGGTCATGCCGTCCTTCACCATGGTGCCGCCGCGCGGCGACCACCCGGTGCACGGGCATTTCTGGGTGCCCATCGACGATGAAAACTGCTGGGCATGGTCGTTCGACTATCACCCGACCCGCGCCCTGACCGAAGAGGAACGGCAGGCGATGATCGACGGCTACGGCGTGCACAACAAGTACGTGCCCGGCACCTTCCGTCCGCTTCAGAACAAGGACAACGACTATCTGATGGACCGCGAGGCGCAGAAGCGCGGCGAAAGCTATTCCGGGATCTGGGGCATCGCCATGCAGGACGCCTCGCTTCAGGAATCGATGGGTCCCATCGTCGACCGGTCCAAGGAAAACCTTGTGTCCACCGACAACGGAATCATCATGGCCCGCCACCGCCTGCGCAAGGCCTGCGTGGCGCTGCGTGACAAGGGCGTCATGCCGCCCGGCCGCGACATCGCCCACCAGATGGTGCGGTCGGCGGCCCGGGTGCTGCCTCCCGATCAGCCGTTCAAGGATGCGATGAAAGAGGACCTGACCGTGCGGCCGGGCACCAAACAGACGTCGGTCTGACGCGATGCCGCACGATTCCGACGATATGTTCGAGGCCGACAACGCGACCCGGCAGGGTCGCGGGCCCGTCGATCATCCGACGATGCTCAGCAGTTGCGCCCGCGCCGCCTCGGCGGCAGAGGCCCGCTTTCGCGTGCCCTACGCCAATTCACGCGCGCGCAGTTCGCGCATCTTCGCGCTGGACCCCCGGGCGGCGGAGGCAATGTATCGCATCACCGAGGACCCTTGGTCCGGCGCGCATTTCCTTGCCGTGTCCGACACCGGCGGGCGTGACGCGGCCAGCGCAACCCCCGCCGACCTCCGTCTGGGAACACCGGATGGATCGGTCGCCGATCTGGACGCGGAACTCACCGGCGCCGATGTCGTGGTCCTGATCGCGACAGAGGGCACCAACCAGGCCGCGGCAGAGGTCATCGCCCGCGAATGCCACCGCCGCAACATCATGTGCGCAGGTCTTGCGCTGGCGCTGGGCAAGGACGGCGCCTCGCTTGACGCCGTGGTGAACGCGATGCGCCGGTTCTCGCGCGTGCTCGTCGTCGCCCAGGACGAGGACTACATCCCCGCGATGCTGACGGCCCTGCGCGCATGATCGTCGAGACGCTCAGCGGGCCGGGCGGCGCGCTGGCGCTGGGCTTCGTGATCGGCATGGCACACGCGCTAGAGGCCGACCACCTCGCCGCAATCGGGACCATGCTGCGTGGCAGGGACGGGCCGCGCCGGATGGCCCTGCGCGGCGCCGTCTGGGGGCTGGGCCACACGCTGTCGCTGTTCGTGATGGCCGTGGCCGTGCTGGCCCTCGGCTTCACGATCACGGGCCGGACAGAGGCGCTGATGGAACTCGGCGTCGGGATCATGATCGTCGGGCTGGGTGTGCGGGTGCTGGTGCGCCTGCGCCGCGACCGGTTGCATATCCACGTCCATGACCACGACGGGGCACGCCACCTTCACGCGCACAGCCACGCCGACACCGACGCGCACGACCATTCCCACCGGGCCACGCTGGGCATCGGGCTGATGCACGGTCTTGCCGGGTCCGCCGGTCTGCTTGTCCTGACGGTCGCCGCGACCGACAGCATGGCCGCCGCGCTGACCTACGTGCTGGCCTTCGGCTTGGGCTCCGTCGCCGGTATGGCGGCGCTGACGGCGGCACTCAGCCTGCCGCTCTCGCTTGTGGAACGTGGCGCAACCTGGCTGCGCACCGCGACCATGGCGGCCATCGGCCTTGCGGCGATCGTCGTGGGAACGGGCCTCGCGATCGAAAGCTTCTGGGCAATGGAGGGTTGACGCCATGTGCGGTGAAATCGACGAACAGGTCCTGATCGGACAAGAGGTGCTGGACCGCGCCCTCGCCCTTGCCAAGCGTATGCAGCTTGGCACGGCAACCGGCGATGGCGACGATCCTGTCGGCCTTGCCGATGCCGAAGGCCGCGCCGCCTACATGGACCGCGTCTTTCGCTCGGGCCTTGCGCGCGCCATCGACGACATCTCGCGCGCTGCCGAAGATGAAACCGTCGATGCCCTTGCCGCGCAGGCCATCGCACTGGCGCGGCTGGCGGGCTTCCTTGCCGGGCAATTGCCGCCAGAGGCCGACCTTTTCCGCGCCACGATCGAGGCGCTGACGACCGGCCACGCCGAACCGCGCGCCGCGTTCGAGGCGATGCAGGATCACCACCACCATCACCACCACCACGATCATTCCCACGATCACCACTGACCGGGGGGCAGGCCGTGCAACGCCTTGACTTCCTTCGCGATCCCCGGTGGCGACGCACGGTCCTGACCAATGCCGTCGGCAAAAGCTTCTGGGGCTTTTTCGCCGCTGCCGCGGTCCTTGGCGCGGTCTGCTGGCTGGTCAAGGGCCCCGAAGTGGTCATGCTTGCCCTGACAGAGGATCTGCGCCTCATCGCCGACCTGATGCCGCGCGTCCTCGTGGCGCTCTCGATCGCGGCGCTGATCTGGGTGCTGCTGCCGCGTGACAGGATGTCGGCGCTCGTCGGCCAGCAATCGGGCGTGCGCGGGCTGGCCATTGCGGCGGTTGCGGGAACCGTCACGCCCGGCGGGCCGTCCTCGGCCTATTCGCTGCTGGCGGTGCTGGCCGTGTCGGGGGCCGACCGGGGGGCGCTGGTGTCCTATATCGTTGCCTGGGCGACGCTGGGCCTGCAACGCATCCTGATCTGGGACGTGCCCTTCATGGGCTCGGAATTCGCGGTGATGCGCTTTCTCATCTGCCTGCCCCTGCCGGTTCTCGCCGGTCTGATCGCCCGGCGCCTGCCCCTGACGCTGCGCATCAAGGACAGCGATGCCAGCGCCCCGCCGCCGAAGGACCGCACCGCATGAGCGTCGGGTTCCTTGTCCTTCTCGCCTTGCTTGCCGTGCTGGTCGTCATCGCGCTTTGGCACCGGGCCGACTTTGGCCCGATCGCCAGACGCTTCATCGAACAGTTCGCCATGCTGGTGCCACGGATGCTTTGCGCGCTGGTCGCCGCGGGCTTCATCGCCCAGCTGATCCCGAAACAGGCAATCGCCAGCCTTCTGGGCGACGACGCGGGGCTTTGGGCGATTCCCGTCGCCGCCGCTGCGGGCCTGATGGTGCCCGCGGGCCCGGTGATCGCCTTTGCCATCGCCGCCGTCTTCGCCAAGTCCGGCGCCTCGACCCACGCGCTTATCACCTTCGTGACATCGTGGAGCATCTTTGCCGCACATCGCATCCTGATTTACGAACTGCCACTTCTGGGCGCGTCCTTCCTGCGGCTGCGCGTGGCCTCGGCGTGGATGGTGCCCTTTCTGGCCGGTCTGGTCGCCTTCGGCGTCGGGCTGCTGTCGACCTACGGCGCGGCGGTGCCGCTTCAGTAGCGCACCACAGCGCCCGGCGGGCGCGGCGCCGTCCGTGGTTCCGTCCGGCTGGATCCGGGCCGAAGTCATCGATTGGGACATCGCGCCAAGGATGCCTTGCTCTGCCGCCGGCCGACCTGTCGGGATTGACCGCCTCGGATTTCACATCGACCGCGTCCGCCGGTGTCCCGGGTGCCTATGGCGGTCTGGCTGCGGACGTGCCGCAAAATTGCGACGGGGATACCGCCCGCGCCGCGGAAGGGGTGTGCGCCCGCGCTCAGTCCGCGGGCGGCACCCAGAATTCCTCGAACCCCTCGGCCGGTTCAAGCTGGTCGAACCAGTCCAGCCCGATCGCCTTCATCACCCGGCTGTTGCACACGATCACCCGTGCCTCGACGTCAGAGGTGTTCACCCGCTTGTGCGCCACATAGGGCGGGACATAGATGAAATCGCCCGGTCCCCATTCATAGGTCTTGGGCGTGGTGTCCCATGTCCATTCGAACTCGACCTTGCATTCGAACTGCACGTCGTAATGCAGATCGTGGCCGGTGCCCTCGATCACGAACGCGATCTCCTCGGACAGGTGCCGCGACGTGCCCGTGGCCTTTCCCGCCGCGATGAACTGCATGTAGATGTCGACGCAGCATTCCTTGGTGTTCATCCGCTCGTTGACGACGTGCTTTATCAAGCCGTCGGCGGACCGTTCCATCGGCATCTGGTCGGATTTCACGACGTTCAGCCGGTCGCGGTACTCGGCGCGGAACCGCTGCGACTGTTCCAGCGCCTCCTTGTAAAAGCTGACTTCGGGGGCGCCCTGCTTGGCGCGCTGACGCTCGATCGCGTCGGCAAAGGTCTGCGGATCCATGCCCATGTCCGTCCTCACACGTTTTCCGGCGGCAGATAATCTTCGTGGCCCGGTACCGGATCCTCCGGCGGGTATTCGACCATCTTCTGAAAGATCATGTGCATGAACAGGAAAAGCGGCTTGGCCTTGAGAACAAGGATCAGCCCCTCGTCGTCGCTGTCGTTCAGATGCTGGTGCACGCAGGCGTTCTCGACGATCAGCGCGTCACCGGTTTCCCAGTCGATACGGCGGCCGTCGTGGATGTCATGCCCCTTGCCCTTCAGCACGAAGAACACGGCAGAGTTCATGTGCCCGTGGGTCTGGCCATAGCCCTTGGGCGAGAATACCTCGACATGGGCCTCGATCGACTGCGCAATGCGGTTGGCCTGCGGGTTGATGACCTTCTTGCCATAGTGCTGCGGCCCGCCCTTCCACTTCATGTCAGAGGTCCGGTAGACGCGCGGCTGGCTGTAAAGCTCTTCCTTCAGCTGCCCGTAGGTGCCTTCCAGCGCACGGACAAAGGTGCGCTTCTTGGTCCAGCGCTCCCACACGACCTTTTCACGCTTCTCGCTGTTATGGCCCAGGCTGGCCTCGGCCGGATCGTCCGACATGGCTGTCCTCCCTCGTGGTGGCGAAAACGCTAGCGCGCCGCGCGCCGCCCGGTCAATGCCCGTGCGTTCCGCATGAAAGAACCCCGTTCGACAACCGGGCTTCAGCCCCTCGTCACCTCGGCGATGGGGCGGCCCCGGACAGGCAGGCCAAGATACTCGGCCGCGTCGCCATGCAGCAGCGCCCTGATGTCGTCGGGGCCCAGCCGCTTGACCAGCTGATCGACCAGACCGAACAACGGCAGGGAAAGCCCGGCCTGCTGGCTCAGGTCAAGCACCACGTCCATGTCCTTTTCATGCCACGTCAGCCGGGTGGTGTCCCACCGCTCCAGCGTCGTGTTGCGCGCCGGGCATTTCAACAGCGTCTCGCGCATCGCCTGCGCGTCGATCCCGCAGGCCTTGGCCAGCGCAAGGGTTTCATAGTTCGCCACGCAGGCGGCCCAGTGCATCATGTTGTTGCACGCCTTGCCCAACTGGCCGGTCCCCACGGGCCCCAGATGCTCGACGCTGCGCGAATAGGCCATCAGCACGGGGCGCACGCGCTCTACCTGTTCGGCCTCGCCCCCGCACAAAGAGACCAGATCGCCGTCCTTCGCTCCCTGCAAGCCATAGCACACCGGCGCATCGACGAAGCCGACGCCCTGCGCGGCACATCGCGCGGCCAGATCGATCATCGTCTTCGGGTGGTTCGTGGCGGCGATCACAAGGGTCAGCCCTTCGGCGGGTCCAGCCTCCAGCACCGCATCGACAACGGCTTGCGACTGCGCGTCGGTGCTGACCACGGCAATCAGCACGTCACATCCACGCGCCAGCGCGCCCAGATCCGCTGCGGCGCGAACCTTGCCCTCGGTCGCCTGCGCCAGCGCCCGGGCATCCGGGTCCCACGCCAACACGTCGAACCCCGCATTGGCCACGTGTCCCGCCATCGCTGCGCCCATCGCGCCGACACCGGCGAATCCTGCCTTCATGGTCCTGTGCCTCCCCTCGTGGCGTGTCGCCTTCCTCGGGAATGAAGCTGGCGCGCGCGTGGTGATTTCAACACTGGCCGGACCGCGGTTCCGACATGCGGAACGCCGGTCCACATTGGCTTTGCTCGCCCAGAGGCCTTGTCATAGGCTCGCCCAACAGCTTCGGCGCCGGATCGCGGTTGCGTCCTGCCATCCATTGGTCGCGCGCCCGCCGCCGGTGCAGGCCGTTCCCGCCAGAAGGCGTCTGCAAACCACCCGGAACCGACATGACAAAACTTCCCCTGACCATCGCCACCACCGATTACGACCATTTCCGCGACATCCGCAGCGGCGTCGTGGCGCCCGAGGGGATCGACCTGAACTGGCTCCTGCTCGGCCATCACGAATGCTTCGCCCGGATGACTGCGAACCGCGAATTCGACCTGTCGGAAATGTCCTTTGCCAAGTTCTCTACCCAGGTCACGCGGCCCAACAGCGACCTGATCGGCCTGCCGGTGATCTGCTCGCGCCTGTTCCGGTTCTCGTCCTTCTACGTCAACCGGAAGTCCGGCATCGAAAGCATCGAGGACCTTTATGGCAAGACCGTGGGCAGCCCCGAATGGGCGCATTCCGCCGCCGTCTGGATGCGCGGCTGGATGCAGAACGATCTTGGCATGGACATGACCCGCATCCGCTGGGTGCAGGCGGGCGCCAACGCTCCGGGGCGCGAGGAAAAGGTCGAACTGAACCTGCCCGAGGGGATCGAGATCACCCGCGTCAAGGACAAGTCCCTGTCCCAGATGCTGGCAAGCGGAGAGCTCGACTGCGCCATCATCGCCCGACCGCCGACCTGCTTTCTTGAAGGCCACCCCGACATCGTGCGGCTGTTTCCCGATTTCCTGGAGCGCGAGGAAGCCCAGTATGCCGAAACAGGCGTCTGGCCGATCATGCATATCGTGGCGATGAAAAAGTCTGTCCACGACGCCCAACCATGGGCTGCGCGCAACCTTTACGCCGCCTTCGACGAATCGCGCCGCCGCAGCGTCGAGCGCATCCTCGACCCCGCCGTGTCGCGCTATCCGGTGGCATGGCTGCCGACCTATGCGCGCAAGATGCAGGGCATCTTCGGCAAGGAACTTTTCCCCTTCGGGGTCGAAGCCAACCGCAAGACATGGGAGATGATGGGTCTTTATACCTGGCAGCAGGGCATCGCCCACCGCCGCTTTGGGCCCGAAGACATCTTTCCCGCCTCGATCGAGACGAAGGTGATCATATGACGTGCCGAAATCCCCGCGCCGACGTTATGCCGACGTTTTGCCGACGTGATGCCGACGTCCCGAATTCCGCCTTTTCGGGCCCCCGGACATGACCGCCCCGACCTCTGGCGGGCCCGTCGATCCGGCCCTGATCGCAGACCTCGCCGCCGCCGCGCGCATCCTCGCCGCACGCGGTGTGGTCGATGCCTTTGGCCATGTTTCCATGCGCCATCCCACCGCGCCCGACCGCTACCTGATGTCCCGTGCGCTGGCCCCCGCGCGCGTGACACCCGCCGATATCGTCGAGTATGATCTGAATAGCGACGCCTGTAACCCCAACGCACAAAAGGGTTTTCTGGAACGCTTCATTCATGGAGAGATCTATCGCGCCCGTCCCGACCTCGGCGCGGTGGTGCATTCGCACTCGCCCTCGGTGATCCCCTTCGGCTTGACGTCGCGGCGCCCGATCCAGGCGATGTTCCACAACGCCGCCTTCCTTGCGCAGGGCGTTCCGGTGTTCGACATCTCGGAACGTTTCGGCGCCACCGACATGCTGGTCTGCGACTGCACCAAGGGCGTCGCCCTGGCCGAAACCCTCGCCGACAAAGACATCGCCCTGATGCGCGCCCACGGCTCCGTCGCCTGCGGCCCGACGCTGCAAAGTGCAGTGTTTCGAGCGGTTTATACAGAGGTCAACGCCCGCATCCAGCATTGGAGCCACGCGCTTGCAGGCGACGAATCCCTCGCCGCGCTGTCGCCCGAAGAGGGTGCGCTGGCCGATGTCCCGAACCAGACCGCCGGCCTTCGCGCCTGGGATCTCTGGCGCGAGGAGATCCGGGCCGAGGCTGGCTGGTAAGGAGGCCCACCGATGACGGATACCGAGAAACAGACGCTGAAAGAGCAGCTAGCCCTGTGCCTGCGGATGCTGGAACACAACGGCATCATCGACTTCAACGGCCATGGCTCTATCCGGCACGGCGACGGCATGCTGATCAACGTCGGTTCCGCCACCCGCAGCCGGCTGACCGCTGATGACATCTGCCTTGTCGACCTTGACGGCAACCTGCTGGAAGGCAACGGAAAGCCGCCGCTGGAGTTCCACCTGCACGCCGGCATCTACCGCGCGCGCCCCGACGTCGGCGCGATCTGCCATGCCCATCCCAAGTGGTCGACCTACCTGACGATGACGGGCCATGACTATCTGCCCGTCTTCGCGCAGGGCACGCTGGTCTATCCCATGCCGGTGCTCGACACGCCCGACAGCATCAACACCCCCGAGATGGCGGAACGCCTGGCCAATGCCCTGGGTGACGGCCCCGCCGCGCTGATGAAATCCCACGGCGCCGTCGCCGTCGGCACGACCATCACCGAGGCGTTCGTGCTGCTGGCCTACCTCGAGGAAAACGCCGAGCGCCAGTTTCGCGCGCTTCAGATCGGCACGCCCTATTGCTTCACGCCTGACCAGATCGCCGCGGCGCAGGCCAAGCTGCGCAATCCCGGCCTGTTTCAGCGCACATGGGACCATTTCCGGGCCAAGCTGGAAGGATAGCCGACGATGGCGCAGGACCATTTCCACCTTGCCGGGGTCATGGGCTGGCCCGTGATGCATTCCCGCTCGCCCCTGATGCACAATTACTGGATGCGGCAGCAGGGCTTGCAGGGCACCTATGTGCCGCTGGCGATCCGTCCCGGCACGGTCGAGGCGGCGCTGCGCGGTCTGCACCCGCTGCGGTTTTCGGGCGTGAACGTCACGATTCCGCACAAGCTGGACGCGATGCGCGCGGTGGATGAGCTTGACCCCGTGGCGGAACGCATCGGCGCGGTGTCCTGCATCCATGTGCGCGACGACGGCACCCTTTTCGGCACCAACAACGACTGGCGCGGGTTCCTTGGCAACCTGCGCGAAACCGTGCCCGGCTGGGCGCCCGGGGCCGGCCCCGCCACGGTGATCGGCGCGGGCGGCGGCGCGCGCGCGGTGTGCTACGGGCTGCTGGAGGCCGGGGTGCCCGAGGTTCGGCTGGTCAACCGCACCGGGGATCACGCCGACCGCGTGATCGAGGCCATTGGCGGCCCGATCAGGCGTGTTGCATGGCAGGACCGCGCCGCCGCGCTGGATGGTGCCGCGATGGTCGTCAACACGACGAGCCTTGGCATGAAGGGGCAACCGCCGCTGGACCTGCCGCTTGATGCACTTGGACCCGACGCCGTGGTGGCCGACATCGTCTACGTGCCCGAAGAAACGCCGCTTCTGGCCGCGGCGCGGGCGCGCGGCAACCGCACCGTGGGGGGCCTTGGGATGCTGCTGCATCAGGGGCCGCCCGCGTGGAAGCTGTGGTTCGACCTGACGCCAGAGGTTACACCAGAGCTGCGCGACCTGATGTCGGCCAGCCTGGCAGGCGGTTAGGCGGGTTTCGTGCTGGCGGTCACGTAGTTCACCGAAAGGTCCCGGTCCGAGATCGACCAGGACCAGCCCAGCGGATTGAAGACAAAGCCCTTGCGGTCGACGGGCGTCAGGCCGGCGCGCGCGATCAGGTCGAACAATTCGTCCGGCGTGATAAACTTGGCCCATTCATGCGTGCCCTTTGGCAGCCAGCGCATGACGTATTCAGCCCCCACGATGGCCATCGCAAAGCTCTTGCCGTTGCGGTTGATCGTGGAACAGATCATCAGCCCGCCGGGCTTCAGCAATTCCTGGCAGGCTGTCAGATAGGCCAGCGGGTCGGCCACATGCTCGACCACTTCCATGTTCAGCACAGCGTCGAACTGCTCTCCGGCGGCGGCGAGCGCCTCGGCGGTCGTGTGGCGATAGTCGATGGTCAGACCGGACTGTTCGGCATGGACACGGGCCACGGGAATGTTGCGCTCTGCCGCATCGGCGCCCACCACCTCGGCGCCCAGCCGCGCCATCGGCTCGGCAAGAAGCCCGCCGCCGCAGCCGATGTCGAGAATGCGCAGCCCCGCAAAAGGCGCCTGACCTGTCAGGTCCCGATCGAATTCTGCGGCGATCTGACGCGTGATATAGTCCAGCCGGCAGGGGTTGAGCATGTGCAGCGGGCGGAACTTTCCGTTCGAATCCCACCATTCTGCGGCCATGGCCTCGAACTTGGCGACTTCGGCGGCATCGACGGTGCTTTGCATGGCGTCAGGGCTTCCTGTGTCCAGAAGGTGGATTCCCCCGTGGCGGGGAGTGTCATGGCGCTATATAGGGGAAACATGGACAAGGTCCCGGACCGCAAGAGCGCTGCGCAGTTCCTTTACCCGCCCATCGATCCGTTTGACCAGCGGATGATGGAGGTGGGCGACGGGCATCGCGTGTACGTCGAACAATGCGGCGCGCCCGATGGCGTGCCGGTGATCGTGTTGCACGGCGGTCCCGGCGGCGGGTGCAGCCCCGCGATGCGGCGGTATTTCGACCCCCGGTTCTATCGCGTGATCCTGTTCGACCAGCGCGGCTGCGGCCGGTCGCGGCCCCATGCCAGCGTCGAGGCCAACACCACCTGGCACCTGGTGCGCGACATCGAGGCGATCCGCACCGCGCTGGGCATCGAACGCTGGATCGTCTTTGGCGGCAGCTGGGGCGCGACGCTTGCGCTGATCTACGCGCAGACACACCCGGAACGCGCGGCGGCGTTGGTGCTGCGGGGCGTCTTCCTGATGACCGAAGCAGAGTTGCGGTGGTTCTATGGCGGTGGCGCCGGCCAGTTCTGGCCCGAGGTCTGGGCGCGCTTTGCCCAGATGGTGCCCGGGGATGAGCAGGGCGACCTGATCGCCGCTTACAACCGACGCCTGTTTTCGGGCGATCTGATGATGGAAACCCGGTTCGCGAGGGCCTGGGCATCGTGGGAAAACGCGCTGGCCTCTATCGACAATACCACCGGGTCCGGCGGTGAAAGCCCTGCGGATTATGCCCGTGCCTTCGCGCGGCTGGAGAACCACTATTTCATTAACGGCGGTTTCCTGGAGCAGGATGGCGCGATCCTTGCCAACATGCACCGTATTGCGGATACGCCGGGCGTGATCGTTCAGGGCCGCTATGACATGATCTGCCCGCCGGCCTCGGCCTACCGGCTGCATCAGGCGTGGCCGGCGTCCGGGCTTTCGCTGATCTCGAAGGCGGGACACGCGCTTTCGGAACCGGGAATCAGCATCGAACTGGTGCGGGTGATGGACCGGATGCGCGGCGACGCCTGGATCGAGGCACTGGCATGACGCCGCAGCCGCGCCGAAGCAGCGCCGCGCATCGCGTCAGCCGCCGCCGCCTGCTGAGCGGAAGTATCGCCGCCGGTGTGCTTGCGGCTACGGGCGTCCCCGCCCAGGCGCGCGCCCGGCGGGGGGGGCGCTTGCGTCTGGCGATCGGTGGTGCGTCCGCCCGCGATGGCTGGGACAGCCGGCGAAACTCTGGGCTGTTCATGACCGCTGCCGCTGTGGGTGCGGTGTTCGACACCCTTACGGAGGTTACGGCCGAAGGGCACCTGACGGGCGAACTGGCGCAGGACTGGACAGCGAGCGCCGACGCCCGCGTCTGGACATTTCGCCTGCGCGAGGACGTGGCATTCCATGATGGAGCGCCGTTCGGGGCAGAGGATGTCATCGCGTCCTACGCGCTGCACCGGGATGCCGGCTCTCCTGCGCGATGTCTGGTAGATGCGATCGAGGACATGCGCGCGATCGGGCGTCATCGGCTTCGGATCACACTGCGCCAAGGCAATCCGGATTTTCCATATCACCTGAGTGATCCCCATCTTCTGATCTTTCCGTCGGGACAGATCGCACGGGCCATGGAAGAGGGCATCGGCACCGGGCTTTACCGGCTGCGGCGCACCGATGCGGGGCGGCGAATCCTGACCGAACGGGTAAGGCGGCACTACAAGGATGGTGCCGCCGGATGGTTCGACGAGGTCGAGTTTCTTGCGCTCAACCATCCCGAGGACAGGTTGCGCGCCCTGCTGACCGACCGGGTCGATGCCGCAGCGGATCTCGATCTTCGAAGCCGCGCGGCATTGGCGGCAAACCGGCGCGTGTTTCCATTCGACGCCTGGGGCAACCAGGTGCTTGGCTTTGCCATGCGCACCGATGCCGCGCCCTTTGACGACCCGCGGGTGCGGCGTGCGATGAAGCTGGCGGTCGATCGTCCAGCCGTGTTGGCGCAGGTGTTCGCCGGGATGGGCGACGCCTGGTCCGATCATCCGTTGGGGCCCCAGAACGCCGGGCTTGCCAGCGGCTTGCGTCCGGCGGCCTACGATCCTGGCGCGGCACGGGCGCTGCTGGCCGAGGCGGGGCACGACCGGTTGCGGATCCCGCTGATCGTGTCGGATGCGGCTTTTCCCGGCGCGGTGGACGCGGCACGGCTTTTCCGGGCACAGGCCGCCGAGGCCGGGATCGAGCTAACGGTTTGCGAGGTGCCCGCGGCGGATTACTTCAATGACGCATGTGCCGGGTCACTGTTGCACGCCACGTCCTTTGCCGGACGTCCGACAGAGGACGCGATCCTTGCTCTGGTCACGGCGCCCGGGTCGCCGATGAACCAGACGCGCTGGACCGATGCGGTATTTGACGACGCCATGGGTGCCGCACGCCTTGCACATGATGCAGACGCCCGCGCAGGCGAAATGTCCCGTGCTCTGCGCCGGATGTCGGACGAAGGCGGATTGCTCTTGCCGATCAGCGCGCCGTTCCTGGGGGCGGCTTCGACACGGCTGGCACATGGGCACGCGATCGGGCATCTGATGCCATTGGACAGCGGGCGCATCGCCGAACGCTGGTGGATGGCCTGACCCCACTTGCGTGATCCCGGGATTGCGTCTATATCCCGATCATCAGCGGCGCCTTGGCTTCCACCCCCAAGGCTCCACCGGGAAATATCGACGGGCCGCGCGCCCGTTTTTTTGTGCCTGATCGTCAGGGAACCATGTCAGATCTCGTTGCCAAAGCCGCCATTGACAGACGCCTTGCCGAAATCGTCGGCCCGGTGATCGAACACATGGGATTCGAACTGGTGCGCGTTCGCCTGCTTGGCGGCAGGACCAAGACGATCCAGATCATGGCCGAGCGTCCCCAGGGTGGGATCGAGGTGGACGAGTGTGCCGAGATATCCGCGGCCGTCAGCGCGGTTCTGGATGTCGAGGACCCGATCGACGACGCCTATACGCTTGAAGTATCGAGCCCCGGCATCGACCGCCCGCTGACGCGCTTCAAGGACTTCGATGCTTGGGCCGGCTATGAAGCCAAGCTGGAAACCAACGAGCTTATCGACGGACGGCGTCGATTTCGCGGGGTTCTGGCCGGAACCGAGGATGACGAGGTGCTGGTCGAGATCGACGCCGGCACCATCGGGCTTAGATTCGACTGGCTTGCGGATGCCAAGCTGGTCCTGACCGACGAATTGATCCGAGACATGCTGCGCGCCCGAAAGGTGTCGGGGCATGGCGAGGGTGGCAGCGTTGACGAGACGGTGTTCGACGAGATCGAAACCGACAACGGCTCTGAGGAGAACTGAGGAACATGGCAATCACATCGGCCAACCAGCTGGAGCTGCTGCAAACGGCGGAAGCCGTGGCGCGCGAAAAGATGATCGACCCCGCTCTGGTCATCGAAGCGATGGAAGAAAGCCTCGCCCGGGCCGCCAAGAGCCGCTACGGCAGCGAAATGGACATCCGTGTGTCCATCGACCGCAAGACCGGCAGGACGACTTTCACACGCGTGCGCACCGTGGTCGGGGATGAGGAACTGGAAAACTACCAGGCCGAGCTGACCGTCGACCAGGCGCGCCAGTATCTTCCCGAGCCAAAGGTGGGTGACACCATCGTGGACGAGGTCCCCCCGGTCGAGATGGGCCGCATCGCCGCCCAGTCGGCCAAGCAGGTGATTCTTCAGAAGGTGCGCGAGGCCGAACGCGACCGCCAGTACGAGGAATTCAAGGACCGCGCGGGCACGATCATCAACGGACAGGTCAAGCGCGAGGAATACGGCAACGTCATCGTCGATATCGGGCAGGGTGAAGGTATCCTGCGCCGGAACGAGAAGATCGGCCGCGAGACCTATCGCCCGAACGATCGCATCCGCTGCTACATCAAGGACGTCCGCCGCGAGGCGCGTGGCCCGCAGGTCTTCCTGTCGCGTACGGCGCCGGAATTCATGGCAGAGCTCTTCAAAATGGAAGTGCCCGAGATCTACGACGGCATCATAGAGATCAAGGCCGTGGCGCGTGACCCCGGAAGCCGCGCCAAGATCGCGGTGATTTCCTATGATTCGTCGATCGACCCCGTGGGTGCCTGCGTCGGTATGCGCGGCAGCCGGGTTCAGGCCGTCGTGAACGAGTTGCAGGGCGAAAAAATCGACATCATCCCGTGGAACGAGGATCAGGCGACGTTCCTTGTCAACGCGTTGCAGCCGGCAGAAGTGTCGAAGGTCGTCATCGACGAGGAAGCAGGCAAGATCGAGGTCGTGGTGCCGGATGACCAGTTGTCGCTGGCGATTGGTCGGCGCGGCCAGAACGTGCGTCTGGCCAGCCAGTTGACCGCTCTTGACATCGACATCATGACCGAGGCCGAGGAAAGCGAGCGTCGGCAGGCCGAGTTCGCCGAGCGCACGCAGTTGTTCATGGACACGCTGGACCTGGACGAGTTCTTTGCCCAGCTTCTGGTGTCCGAGGGCTTCACCAGCCTCGAAGAGGTTGCCTATGTCGAAGCGGACGAGCTTCTGGTGATCGACGGCGTGGACGAGGACACGGCCACCGAGCTTCAGGCGAGGGCCCGGGACCATCTGGACGAGATGAACCGCAAGGCGCTGGAACTGGCGCGTGAACTGGGTGTCGAAGACAGCCTGGTTGATTTCGAGGGCCTGACGCCCCAGATGATTCAGGCTCTGGCGGAAGACGGCGTCAAGACTCTGGAAGACTTTGCCACTTGCGCCGACTGGGAGCTTGCCGGCGGCTGGACCACGGTAGATGGCGAACGCGTAAAGGACGATGGAATCCTTGAGAAGTTTGACGTCTCGCTTGAAGAAGCGCAGCACATGGTGATGACGGCGCGGGTGCAGTTGGGCTGGGTCGATCCCGCCGATCTTGCGACCGAGTCAGAGGACGAAGTCGAAGGCGATGCTGCCGAGGACGAAGTAGAGGCCTGACCGGCACATGACCCGTGGCGGGCGCGCAAAAGACCGGAGCGAACCGGAACGGCGCTGCATCGCCACGGGCGAGGTTCGGCCAAAGGCGGCACTGATACGGTTCGTGTTAGCGCCGGATGGCCATATCGTTCCCGATCTTGCCGCAAAGCTTCCGGGGCGGGGCCTGTGGGTGAGCGCCGATCGTGCGGCGTTGGACAGGGTCGAGCGCAAGGGCCTTTTCGCCCGCGCCGCGCGGCAGCCGGTGCAGTTGGCCCCGGCACTGGCCGATCGGATCGAGGCGACGCTGGCGGCCCGCGTGGTTGAACTTGTCTCGCTGTCGCGCAAGGCCGGCCTGGCCGTGTGCGGATACGAAAAGACGAAGGACTGGCTGGTCACAGAGCGGGCCGTGGTCCTGTTGCAGGCATCGGATGGTTCTGCGAGGGGGAAAACGCGGCTTCGCGCCCCAGCTGGGCCAGACGGCTACGTTGGGTGTTTGACGGCCTCGGAATTGGGTTTGGCATTCGGGCGTGAACATGTGATACATGGCGCGCTTGCGGCTGGCGGACTCACGGCACGTGTTGTAGAGGAAGCCGCGCGGCTATCCGGGCTGCGCAAGATGATCGGCGGACAAGACGCCGGGAAGGATACGAAGAGTATATGAGCGATACGGACGGCAAGAAGACTCTTGGCCTGCGTGGCGGGGCCCGTTCGGGCAACGTCAAGCAGAGCTTCAGCCATGGGCGCACCAAGAACGTCGTCGTGGAGACCAAGCGCAAGCGCGTGGTTGTTCCCAAGCCCGGAGCCCCGAAGGGCAGCGGCCCCGCAATGCTGGGAGGCGACCCTTCCAAACGCCCCGCGGGCGTGACCGATGCCGAGCTAGAGCGTCGGATGAAGGCGCTCGCCGCTGCAAAGGCGCGGGAGGCCGAGGAAGAAGTACGCCGCAAGGAAGAAGAGCGCCAGCGCGCCGAGGAGCGAGAGCGTCGGCGCGCGGAGGTCGAGGCCAAGGAGCGCGAAGAGCGTGAGCGCGAAGAACGCGCCCGCCAGAAGGCCGAGGAAGAGGAACGCCGCAAGGCAGAGGAAGAGCGCAAGGTAAAGGCCGCCACGGCCGAACCCGAGCAGCCAGCAGCCGAGCGGGCCGCGCCAAAGCCGTCTTCGGGTCCGCGAAAGGCTCCGGAACGCGAGCGCGAAGATCGCCGCGACACCAAGAACACCAAGGCGCGTGACGATGGTCGCCGTTCGGGCAAGCTGACGTTGAACCAGGCCCTTTCCGGCGGGGAAGGCGGGCGCCAGAGATCGCTTGCAGCGATGAAGCGCAAGCAGGAGCGCCAGCGCCAGAAAGCGATGGGCGGCGGTGATCACCGTGAAAAGGTTGTCCGCGACGTGCAGGTGCCGGAAACCATCGTTGTGTCGGAACTGGCCAACCGCATGGCGGCGCGTGTCGCCGACGTGGTCAAGGCGCTCATGCAGAACGGCATGATGCTTACCCAGAACCAGTCCATCGATGCCGACACTGCTGAACTGATCGTCGAAGAGTTCGGCCATCGCGTGGTGCGCGTCTCTGACGCCGACGTAGAAGACGTGATCGACACGGTCGAGGACAAGGCCGAAGACCTGGAGCCGCGGCCTCCGGTCATCACGGTCATGGGACACGTCGATCACGGCAAGACATCGCTTCTGGATGCCATCCGAAATGCCAAGGTAGTGGCCGGCGAAGCCGGCGGCATCACGCAGCATATCGGTGCCTATCAGGTGAAGGCAGACAACGGGGAACTGCTTACGTTCCTCGATACACCCGGCCACGCGGCCTTTACCTCTATGCGGTCGCGCGGGGCACAGGTCACCGATATTGTTATTCTCGTTGTGGCGGCGGACGATGCCGTGATGCCGCAGACGGTCGAGGCGATCAATCACGCCAAGGCGGCCAAGGTGCCGATGATCGTGGCGATCAACAAGATCGACAAGCCGGACGCCAACCCGGACAAGGTGCGCACCGACCTTCTTCAGCACGAGATCGTGGTCGAGAAGATGTCGGGTGAGGTTCAGGATGTCGAGGTGTCGGCTATCTCTGGCAAGGGCCTTGACGAGTTGCTTGAAGCGATCTCGCTTCAGGCCGAGATCCTTGAATTGAAAGCCAACCCCGAGCGTGCCGCACAAGGTGCCGTGATCGAGGCACAGCTTGATGTCGGGCGAGGCCCGGTTGCGACAGTGCTTGTGCAGAACGGCACACTGAAGCAGGGCGACATCTTTGTCGTCGGTGAACAGTGGGGCAAGGTCCGCGCATTGGTCAATGACAAGGGCGACCGCGTGGATTCTGCCGGACCGTCGGTGCCGGTCGAGGTACTTGGCCTGAACGGTACGCCCGAGGCGGGCGATGTGCTGAACGTGGTCGAGACTGAGGCGCAGGCTCGCGAGATTGCCGAGTACCGCAGCGAGAAGGAAAAGGAACGCCGTGCTGCCGCCGGCGCCGCCACCACGCTGGAACAGCTGATGGCCAAGGCGAAGCAGGATGCGGACGTTTCCGAGCTTCCGATCGTGGTGAAAGCCGATGTTCAGGGGTCTGCCGAGGCAATCGTGCAGGCGATGGAGAAGATCGGTAACGACGAGGTGCGCGTGCGTGTCCTTCACTCTGGCGTGGGCGCGATCACCGAAACCGACGTCGGTCTTGCCGAAGCGTCGGGCGCACCCGTGTTCGGGTTCAACGTCCGGGCCAATGCCCCGGCCCGCAACAGCGCCAACCAGAAAGGCGTGGAGATCCGGTACTATTCGGTCATCTACGACCTTGTTGACGATGTGAAGGCGGCAGCCTCTGGCCTGCTGTCGGACGAGGTGCGCGAACGCTTCATCGGCTATGCCGCGATCAAGCAGGTGTTCAAGGTGTCGGGCGTCGGCAAGGTTGCCGGTTGTCTGGTGACCGAAGGCGTCGCCCGCCGGTCCGCCGGTGTGCGACTGCTGCGCGACAACGTCGTGATCCACGAAGGCACGCTGAAGACGCTGAAGCGCTTCAAGGACGAAGTCGCCGAAGTGCAGTCCGGTCAGGAATGCGGCATGGCATTCGAAAACTACGACGATATCCGCGATGGCGACGTCATCGAGATATTCGAGCGTGAGGTTGTTGCGCGATCGCTGACCTGAGCTGCATGATCACGGTTCAATGAAGAAGGGGAGCGCGAAGCGCTCCCCTTTGTGCTTAAGGATGCCCTTCGGCTCAGGCGGCCGGCCGCACCACGGGCTTGCCGGCAAAAACCTGATCGCCGACACGAACCTCGATAAGCCCGCTGGCGAGTTGCCTGACGAAGAGCCCCTGTATCAGGACACACGTTCCGATTGTGATGGTCCGCAGCATTCTTGCCCCCAAGGCGATGTGAGATTCAAGAGTAGGGCGATTCCATCGTCAGTTCATCAATTTTTTCTTAATTTGGCTGCGTTTTAGCCACAATTTCACGCAGCAGTGAAAAACCGCCCTAAAGCCAGTCTCTCAAGATCGGAATCAACGGCACGTCCGCCGGGGGCATCGGGTAATCCCGCAGACGATTCGGAGCCACCCACGCCAGCGTCTGGCCCTCTTGCGCCCGTGGCTGCCCCTGCCATTTGCGGCAGGCGAACAGGGGCATCAGCAGGTGAAAATCATCGTAGCCGTGGCTGGCAAAGGTCAGCGGTGCAAGGCAGCTTTGCCAGGTATCGATGCCAATTTCCTCATGCAACTCGCGGATCAGCGCGGCCTCTGGCGTTTCTCCGGGCTCGACCTTGCCGCCCGGAAACTCCCAAAGCCCGGCCATCGACTTTCCTTCGGGGCGTTGGGCCAGAAGAACGCGGCCATCGACATCTACCAGGGCCACGGCCGCGACCAGAACGATCTTCATGAGCGATAGTCAGCGTTGATCGATATGTACTGGTGGGTCAAGTCGCAGGTCCAGACATGGGCGGCGCCTGAGCCAAGGCCAAGGTCGACCGAAATCTTCAACTCTGGTCGTTTCATGTAGGCTGCGCCATCTTCCTCTGTGTAGTCCGGCGAAACCCACCCGTTCTCGGCCACAAGGATATCGCCGAACCGAATTGCCAGACGGTCCCGGTCGGCCGCAGCGCCAGACTTGCCAACGGCCATCACAATTCGTCCCCAGTTCGGGTCTTCGCCCGCCAGCGCCGTCTTGACCAAAGGAGAGTTCGCAATGGACATAGCGACCTTGCGGGCGTCGCCGTCACTGGCGGCACCGCTGACGGCAACCTCGACGAACTTTGTCGCACCCTCGCCGTCGCGCACAACCTGATGTGCAAGGTCCAGCATCACGCCATGCAGCGCCTTCTGGAACTTTCGACCGGAACTGGTGCGCGCATCGCCGACTTCGGGGGCGTTGGACTGACCGGTGGCCGCAACCAGAAGGCTGTCGGATGTCGAGGTATCGCCGTCTACCGTGATACAGTTGAAGGTCTCGTCCGCCAGCTTGGACACCATTCGCTGAAGCTTTGCCTGCCCGATGCGCGCGTCAGTGAAGACGTAAACCAACATGGTGGCCATGTCGGGAGCGATCATCCCCGACCCCTTCGCGATACCGGCAATGGCCACCGGGGAACCATCAATTTCGATCACGGTGCCGGCGCCTTTCGGGAAGGTGTCCGTGGTGCGAATGGCCTGCGCTGCGGATTCCAGTCCGCCGGGCGCAAGGCCGTCAGCAAGGCCCGCGATCTTGTCGGCGATCCTTTCATGGGGCAGCGGCACGCCGATGACTCCGGTGGAGGCCGTGAAGACCCGGCTTTCCGGCAGGTTCAATGCCTTGGAAACCGACTCGCACAGCGCGCTGACAGAGGCGCTGCCGTGCGCACCGGTAAACGCATTCGCGTTTCCGGCATTCACCAGAATCGCTGCGCCCGCCTCTGACGGCCCGCCAAGCTTGGCCTGGCAGTCCAGCACAGGTGCCGCGCGCGTGGCAGAGCGCGTGAAAACGCCCGCCACCGTGGTGCCCGGCGCCAGTTCGGCCAGCATGACATCGGGGCGGTTGCGATAGCGCACGCCAGACTCTACGACCGCGACCCGAAGTCCCGCAATCTCAGGAAGCTCTGGGAACGCACTGGGCGCCAGAGGAGAGATCGATGCCACCGTCGCGGGGCTGATCGGTGCCCCGGATTTCTGCTTTTTCTCGCTTCGCTTGAGTTTCTTTCCGGTCTTCTCGAGCTTGCGTTTGAGCGTCTTGGTCTTGTCGGCCTTGCCGCTGGCCTTTTTTGCCATTCGCGTCCCGTCCCTGAATCAGTTCTGCACCAAGGAAAGATCACTAAGCGAAGAGCGGTCAAGCCCGTCCAGATCAGGACGAACCACAACGGCATCTGCCATCAGGCGATCGATCTCGGCGCCAACGGCCTCTTGCTGCACCGTCTCGGCCAGTTGGCCGCGCATCTCCTCAAGGGTGGGCGCGGGTCTGTCCCGGGTGTCGTTCAGCTTTATGACATGCCATCCGAACTGGGTCTGAACCGGGGCGGCGGACACCGCGCCAACTTCCAGCGCGCGGACCGCTTCTGCGAAGGGGGGAACCATCATCTCGGGTTCGAACCAGTTGAGGTTGCCGCCGTTAGGACCGGTCGGGCCGGTGGAATGCTCTCGCGCAAGTTCGGCGAAGTCGGCGCCATCACTCAGTTCCGCGATCAGTTCCGCCGCCTTCTCCTCTGTTTCCACGAGGATGTGCGATGCATTGAACTCTTGAACCGCGCCCATGTCGGCGACCGCCGCGTCATAGGCTGCCTGCAATGCCTCGTCGGTGACGGCGGCAGTGGCGACATCACTGATGATCTCGTTGGCCTGAAGCGCGCGGCGGGTGTTGTCCACCTCAAGCTCGATCAGCGGCGAGGCGCCGTCGTAGGACTGTGCCAGCACCGTCTGGCGGACAAGCTGCTCGAGCACGCCATCGAAGAGGACGTCGTCAGGAAGTTGCTGATACTGCTGTGGCAGGCCGCTGCGCAGGACGATCATGTGACCAAGCGTGATGTCCACACCATTCACGGTGGCAACGACCGTATCGGCGGCGGGCGCCACCGTATCCTGTGCATAGGCGGGAAGCGAAAGGACAAGGGCCGTGGCAGCAGTGGCGGCAAGACGGATGAACATGGATGATCCTTTGGTTTGCCCGAGCGGGCGCGTGGCGTTGACACTATACCAGCCGCCGCTTACATCGCGATGCAGACGCGGGGCCAGTTCTTGGCCCCTTCCTATGTGTCTGTTGAGGTCGGAGCAAGCACTGCGCCGACACGATCATGTCAGGCACCATCGGGCGGAGAGCACATGCTGGGTATCGGAACTATTGCCAAGAAGGTCTTCGGCACGGCCAACGACCGCCAGATCAAGGCGACCGCACCCACCATCGCCAAGATCAATGGGCTGGAGCCGGCGTTTCAGAAGCTGTCGAACGACGAGCTGAAGGAAAAGACCGCGGAACTGGTGGATCGTGCGGCCAAGGGCGAAAGCCTGGACGACTTGCTGCCAGAAGCCTTTGCGAACTGCCGAGAGGGTGCGCGGCGCGCGCTGGGTCTGCGCGCGTTCGACGTGCAGCTTATGGGTGGCATCTTTCTTCACCAGGGCAACATCGCCGAGATGAAGACCGGCGAGGGAAAGACGCTGGTCGCGACCTTCCCGGCCTATCTGAACGCGCTGACCAAGCGTGGCGTGCATATCGTGACGGTCAACGACTATCTGGCCAAGCGTGACGCAGAATGGATGGGCAAGGTGTTCGCAGCGCTGGGCATGACCACGGGTGTCGTGTACCCGCAACAACCCGAGCCAGAGAAAAAGGCCGCCTATGCCTGCGACATAACCTATGCCACGAACAACGAACTTGGCTTCGACTATCTGCGTGACAACATGAAGTCGGAACTGTCCGACATGTCCCAGCGCGCGCATAGCTTCGCTATCGTGGACGAGGTGGATTCGATCCTGATCGACGAGGCGCGGACACCACTTATCATTTCCGGTCCGTCGCAGGACAGGTCCGAGCTTTACACCGCGGTCGACAAGATCATCCCCGAGATCCAGGACGATCACTTCAAGCTGGACGAAAAGACACGCAACGTCACGTATACCGACGAAGGCAACGAGTGGCTGGAAGAGCGGTTGCACCAAGCGGGGATCCTGCCCGCCGAGCAGTCGCTGTACGATCCCGAGTCCACCACGATCGTCCACCACATCAACCAGGGTCTGCGCGCGCACAAGCTTTTCCAGAAGGAAAAGGAATACATCGTCCGCGACGGGCAGGTGGTTCTGATCGACGAATTCACTGGCCGCATGATGTCGGGACGGCGCCTGTCTGACGGCCTGCATCAGGCTATCGAGGCCAAGGAAGGCGTAAAGATCCAGCCCGAAAACGTGACGCTGGCCAGCGTCACGTTTCAGAACTATTTCCGCCTTTACGACAAGCTGGCCGGGATGACCGGCACAGCCTCGACAGAGGCCGAGGAGTTCATGCAGATCTACGGGCTTGGCGTTGTCGAGGTCCCGACGCATCTGCCCATCGCGCGTCAGGATGACCACGATCAGGTCTACCGCACCGCACGAGAGAAATTCGAAGCCATTGTCGCCGAGATCAAGGAAGCCCACGCCCGCAAACAGCCTGTGCTTGTCGGTACGACCTCTATCGACAAGTCCGAGTTCCTGTCTGGTCTTCTGCAGAAAGAGGGTGTTGCGCACAATGTTCTGAACGCGCGCCAGCACGAGAAGGAAGCGCAGATCGTGGCCGAGGCCGGCAAGCTGGGCGCCGTGACCATCGCCACGAACATGGCCGGACGCGGCACAGACATCCAGCTGGGCGGCAACGTCGAGATGAAGGTGCTGGACGCGCTTGCGCAGACCCCCGACGCCAATCCCGACGAGCTTCGCGAACGGATCGAGGCCGAACACTCGGACGAGAAGAAGCAGGTTCTGGGCGCTGGCGGGCTTTTCGTGCTTGCCACCGAACGCCACGAAAGCCGCCGCATCGACAACCAGCTGCGCGGCCGATCCGGGCGGCAGGGCGATCCGGGCAAATCCGTATTCTTCCTGTCGCTGGAAGACGATCTGATGCGCATCTTCGGTTCCGAACGGCTGGACAAGATGCTGTCCAGCCTGGGGATGAAGGACGGTGAGGCCATCGTTCACCCCTGGGTGAACAAAAGCCTTGAAAAGGCGCAGGCCAAGGTCGAGGGCCGCAACTTCGATATCCGCAAACAGCTTCTTAAGTTCGACGACGTGATGAACGATCAGCGCAAGGTTATCTTCAGCCAGCGCCGCGAAATCATGGAAGCCAGTGATCTTTCGGAAATCGCAGAGGACATGCGCCATCAGGTCATCGACGATCTGATCGATACCTACCTTCCGCCAAAGACCTATGCCGACCAGTGGGATGTCGAAGGGCTGGATGCGGCGATGAAGGCCCAGCTGAACATCGACGCGCCCGTGACCGAGTGGGCAGACGAAGAGGGCGTAGATCAGGATGCGCTTCGTGAACGGCTTGCGGTCGGTTCGGACGAGATGATGGCGGCAAAGGCCGCCCAGTTCGGCCCCGAAACCATGCGCAACATCGAAAAGCAGATCCTGTTGCAAACAATCGATACCAAATGGCGCGAGCATCTCGTGACGCTGGAGCATTTGCGTTCAGTCGTGGGTTTTCGGGGCTATGCACAGCGCGATCCGCTGAACGAGTACAAGTCCGAGGCGTTTCAGCTTTTCGAAAGCATGCTCGACTCGTTGCGCACCGAGGTTACGCAGAAGCTGTCGCAGATCCGCCCGATGACCCAGGAGGAGCGGGCCGCGATGATGCAACAGTTGGCGGCACAGCAGGAACAATTGCGCCAGCAGGCCGAAAGCGCCCGAACACCAGAAACCGTTGGTGCCGATGCTGCCGGTGCCGCAGTCGCAAGTGCCGCAGTTGCGGCAACGGGATCGGCTGTGGCCGGTTTCGACGAGAACGACCCCGCAACCTGGGGTGATCCTGGCCGAAATGACGCCTGTCCTTGTGGGTCGGGCAAGAAATTCAAGCACTGCCATGGACGGATCTGAGCGCTTGGCGCATCGACTATAGTCTTCGCCAAACCAGTCCCAAGGGCACCCGGAAAGATCCAGGCAATGGCAAACACATCCACAGAGCGCAACGGTGAAGTCGACCTGTTCGAGCTGCTGTTTATTGTCGTTCAGGAGAAAATTACTGTCCTTACCTTCTCTTTGATCGCGCTGTTGCTTGGCATTTTGTTCGTATTCGCTGTCCCGCAGAAGTACGCCGCAGAACTGACTATAAGGCCACTTCTCTATGATGAGATCACCAAATATACCGATCTAAACGCCGTGGTGGATTTCCGAGAAGAGACCGAAGCCTCTGTGGTGGCAATCGATCTTGGTGGTGATGAAGATCGTGGCAGAACAGTAGAGACGGTGAGCGCCGGGAAACTACTGGACTTCTTTGGCAGCACCCTCTTGAGCGCAGAGCCGATGCGTGCCGCGTTGGAACGTGAAAGCGCAGGTTATGCGGCCCTTGCCGACGATCCCGAGGCACAACAAGAGTTCCTGGAAGAATTCCTGAACGACTTTCGTGTGAAGTCGCCCGATCCGGAGGCCATAGAGTTCGGTGTTCTGGACTGGGTGATCGAGGTGGAAACCCGGAATGTAGAAGAGATGCGCCGGATCGTGCTTGCCGTTCTGGACCACGCCCGTGAGAGCGCGAGGCGTTCCGTCTTGAACCAGATAACCTCTATTCGTGATGCGCGCGAAAAAGAGATCGTCTTGGCACTCGAAGACGCCCACAGAGAACTGGAGCTTGCCGTTTTCGGTTATCAGATCCAGCAGGATCAGCGCCTGTTGTTTCTGCAGGAGCAGGCGCGCATCGCGCGGGCACTTGATATCCGCGACCGCGCCTTCGAGGCGCGGACCGGTGCTGACGCCTTTGCGGCCGCAATCGACGATATAGCCCCGTCCGCCGATATCGCAGGGGATAGTACGATGCCCTACTATCTTCGGGGGTACGCTGCGATCGAAGAAGAAATCAGGGTGCTTCAGGGTCGGGTGGTGGACTCTAGCGAACGCTTCATGCCAAGGGCCAATGCGCTTCGCGTAAAGGTCAGAGAGTATGAGACCGACCGATCGGTACAGCGGATCGATACAGCTTTGGCGGTGTCTCCTGTTTCGGACGAGTCCTTTGTTGCCGCGCGATACAACACCACGCTTCTGATATTCGAGCGCACCATGAGCACACCGGTCATCCTGGCTGTTGCGACCTTCCTTGGGCTGGTGGGTGGCCTGCTCTACGTCTTTCTGCGGCATGGGATAAGCAGGTTCCGTAATCGGAAACAAACCGCCTGATCCTCGTCGGAGCGTCGCCGTCTTGCCATAAGTTCGGCCCAATCGCAGGGCATTGTCGGCGTGTCACACCCCGGATCGGGATGGAGGGCAGGCATGATAAGAACGAAATTGATGACGGCGTTGGTAACCGTGATCTCGGCGACCGGAGCTGTCGGCCTGACGATCTGGAACCAGTCCGAACCGCGGGGGCCTGTATCGGTCGTTGGCGCCTCTTTGTCGGCCCCGTTCAGCACTGTGGATCGACCTTCGCCGTCCCTGCCTGAACCTGAACCACGACAGGACTTTGCACTGATACCTGACATGCCGCGGGATGGGCTTGCCGCGCCTCAACTTGCGCTTCCCGGTTTGGGGATGCCGGACAGGATGGCCGGGCACGAGCCTGCAGAGCGCTACGTTCCGCCATCAGAGGCAGATCCGTTCGCCGTAGAGCGAAATGCCCTGGGCATTCCTTGTGGCTTGACGCTGTCGGGCTCGTCCCGCCCACCCGCGATGGTATCGCTGACGCTTACAGCCCCGTGCCGCGCAAACGCACAGGTGGTCGTGCGGCATGGTGATCTGGAGTTCACTGGCCTTACAGACACATTGGGCACGCTCGTCGTGCGCGTACCGGCACTTGCCCACCCCGCCGTTTTCGAGGCCGTTTTCCCGGACGGGACGCGGGAAGAAACCGAAGTTCTGGTGCCGGATCTGGCAGAGGTTACGCGCGTCGTGCTTCAGTGGACAGGCGACCCAGGCCTGTCGTTGCACGCCTTCGAGTTCGGTGCCGAATATGGTGAACTTGGTCACGTCTGGGCCGACGCGCCGAGGTCAGCTCAGGCGGCGATCAACGGACGAGGCGGGTTCTTGTCGCGGCTTGGCATCGAAGCGGGCAACGCAAAGATGGCCGAGATCTATTCTTATCCGGTTGGCGCGACCAATACGGACGGAGTGGTGCGGTTGGCGATCGAGGCCGAGGTGACAGCTGCCAACTGTGGTCTCGATATTCAGGGTACCAGTCTTCAGGCTGGGCTGGCCGGCGGGCTTGATCCCGTGTCCCTGACGTTGGCAATGCCCGACTGTGATGCCATCGGCGAGTTTCTTGTGTTGAAAAACGTGCTCCGAGACCTGAGAATCGCCGCGAGGTAGGCTAGGGGGTTTGATTGTATGTGGCGGTTGCGTGCGGCGTTCTTCGCCGCACTTTCCTTTGTTGCGCTGGCGGATGTTGGCCATGCCGAGGATGTAACTCTGACATCGCGTGACGGCACGGTGACCGTGTCGGGCACCCTTCAGGGATATGATGGAGAGTTCTACCGGGTCGAGACCCGGTATGGTGTACTGACCGTCGACGGATCTGGCGTGACCTGCGAGGGTCCGGGATGTCCCGATCTCGATGCCTATGTTGCCGAGATTGCCATTTCGGGCACCCGCACAATCGGCGCGGTGCTGATGCCGGCGCTGATAGAGTCTTTCGCGATCCGGCAGGGCTACAGGACCGAACGCATCGTGCGGGACGATCGCCGGTTCATCTATGTCCTGATTGACCGGCAGACCGAACAGACAGCGGCGCGCGTGTCCTTCAACCTTGGCAGCACCGGCTCTGGTTTCGGCGATCTTGTCGCGGGTCAGGCCGATCTGGTCATGGCAGCGCGCCTGCCCACCGAAGCAGAACGGCGGCTTGCAAATGCTGCGGGAATCGGTGACCTGGCACGATCAGAGCGCCGACTGATTATCGGCCTCGACGGTTTGGTGCCGATCGTGTCGCCTGCCAACGGCGTCCGGCGAATGTCGCTGGAAGCCCTTGCCAAGGTGCTGGCCGGCGAGATCGTCGATTGGCAAGAGTTGGGCGGACCTGCCGGGCCAATCCGTGTGCATCTGCGCAACAAGGGCTCGGCGCCCGATGTTCTGGCCGCCGAGCAGATCCTCGGCCCCGCCGAGCTGGAATTGACCGAACCCTACCAACGCCACGAGGGTAACGCCGATCTGTCGGACGCTGTCGTGCGCGATCCGGGAGCCTTCGGCTTGACCAGCTACTCGCATATCGACAACGCACGCGCTGTTCTTCTGCAAGGCACGTGCGACTTTCCAAGCCCGGCTTCTGCACTTGCCCTGAAGGCAGAAGACTACCCCCTGACCACACCGCTTTTTCTGTTCACGGGGTCAGAGCGGCTTCCGCTTCTTGCCAGAGAGTTTCTGGCCTTTGTCCGCAGTCCTGCGGCCGCGCCCGTGATCCGGCGTGCCGGGTTCGTCGACCTTGTGGTCGAGGATATGCCGATAGCCTCGCAGGGTGAGCGTCTGGCCAACGCCATCGCCGCAGCCGGTGAAGAGGTCGGACTGGCCGAACTTCAGACCATGGTATCAGCCCTTCGCGGCGCGACACGTTTGTCGGTCACATTTCGGTTTCTGGACGGTTCGGCAGAGCTGGATGCTCAATCCGTTTCAAACATAGCTCTTCTGGCCGACCATCTTGAGGCCGGGCGCTATGACAATACGCCGCTGCTTTTTGTGGGGTTCAGTGACGGGTCGGGCGCTGCCGGCGCGAATCGCGATCTTGCGCGCAGGCGGGCCGAAACCGTGCGGCAGGCAGTACTGGACGCGGCCCCCTTTGCCGACCGCACAAAGGTCGTGATTCGACTGGCTGCCTTTGGCGAGGCCTTGCCAATGGCCTGCGATGACAGCGCCTGGGGGCGGAGGGTCAATCGGCGTGTCGAGGTGTGGCGGGTTCAGAGATAGCCGCTTGCCCTGAGGCTTAGCTCTGTCGATTTGCCGATGATGATGTGATCGTGCAACGTGAGGCCGAGGGCCTGCGCGCCATCTTCTATCTGACGGGTCAGGGCGATGTCGGCCTCAGATGGTGTCGGGTCACCAGAGGGGTGATTGTGTACCAGGATTAGGGCAGAAGCATTCAGTTCCAACGCCCGTTTCAGGATTTCCCGGGGGTAGACGGGCACATGATCGACCGTGCCATCGCCTTGCGCCTCGTCCGAGACAAGCACGTTCTTGCGGTCGAGATAAAACACGCGGACCTGTTCGGTTTCACGATGCGACATCGCGGTGTGGCAGTAATCCAGAAGCGCCTGCCATCCGCTGATGGCCGGGCGGTCCAAGACCCGTGCGCGCGCCATCCGTCGCGCTATCGCAGCCAGAAGTGCCAGGTCTTCGATGACAGCCGGGCCGACGCCCTCGACCTCTTTCAGACGGCCTGCGGGGGCGGCCAGTACCCGGTTGAGATCGCCGAAACGGTCCAGCAGACGCCATGCGAGAGGCTTCACGTCGCCGCGTGGCAGCGTTCGAAAAAGCAACATCTCCAGCAACTCATAGTCGGCAAGTGCGGCGTCACCGCCGGCATTGAACCTTTGGCGCAGCCGTTGGCGATGGCCGGACACGTAGGCCGGTTGCCGGGGCCGTTTCGCATGTTCCGCCCCGGAACTCCCAGTTTGCGCCGCCGGAAGGATGGACGCCGAGGAGAACAGGGGAAACTGCGGATCCTGAAGGTCATGCGATCTCATGCCCTGAAGGTTCGCGCAGATGCAGTGAATCTACGGTTAACGTCCCGCGATCAGCTTTTGGTCCCTGCCCAGAAACTCTTGACCTTGGAAAAGAAGCTGGAGGACTCGGGATTGTTGTCCTCGCTCAGCTTGTCGAATTCCCGCAAGAGCTCTCTTTGTCGTGATGTCAGGTTCACCGGGGTCTCGACTGCAAGTTCGATGTACATGTCCCCGGTTCCCCCGCCTCTCAGCATGGGCATTCCCTTGCTGCGCAGGCGCATCTGACGGCCCGACTGGCTTCCTGACGGAACCTTCACGCGACTACGCCCGCCGTCGATCGTCGGCACTTCTATGTCGCCACCCAGTGCCGCCGTGGCCATGCTGACCGGAACGCGGCAATAGAGGCTCTGCCCGTCGCGTTCGAAGATTGGATGCTCTTGCACTTCGATGAAGATGTAGAGATCCCCTGAGGGGCCGCCACGAAGCCCCGCTTCGCCTTCTCCGGCCAGACGGATGCGCGTGCCAGTCTCGACACCGGCCGGGATGTTCACGTTAAGAGAGCGATCCTTCTCTACCCGTCCAGCGCCACCACACGAGCGGCAAGGGTTCTTGATGATCTGACCCAGCCCAGAGCAGGTGGGACAGGTCCGTTCAACCGTGAAGAAGCCTTGCTGGGCACGGACTTTTCCCATGCCGGAACATGTAGGGCATGTAGCGGGCTCTGCGCCGCTTTCCGCACCGCTGCCCGAGCAGTCCGAACAGGCGACCGATGTGGGAACGTTGATCGTCTTCTGAAGTCCGGCAAAGGCATCCTCAAGCGAAATGCGCAGGTTGTAGCGCAAGTCAGAACCGCGCGTTGCCCGCTGGCGACCGCCGCCTCGCTGGCCCATGAAATCGCCGAACAGATCGTCGAAAACGTCGGAAAAGGCGCTTGCGAAATCGCCGCCCTGACCTCCGGGCCTTGGACCGCCTCCCATGCCGCCGTCGAATGCGGCGTGGCCGAAGCGGTCGTATGCTGCCTTCCTGTCCGGGTCCTTCAGCGCGTCATACGCCTCGTTCACTTCCTTGAACTGCGACTCGGCGTCGGGGTTGTCCGAGTTACGGTCAGGATGAAGCTCTTTCGCCTTTCGGCGATAGGCCTTCTTCAGTTCATCAGCCGATGCCCCGCGCGCAACGCCCAGAACCTCGTAGTAATCGCGCTTTGCCATGGATGTTTATCCTCCGGGAACGCAAGGACCGGCCTGACGCGTAGCAGGCCGGTCCAGAGTACGCCTGGCAGCGCTTAGCGGCCGCGTTTGTCTTCGTCGAGGTCTTCGAAGTCGGCGTCCACGATGTCATCATCGACCCCGCGCGGTTCATCCGACCCATCGGGCTCGGATTCACCCGCCTTCTCCTGCTCGGCCTTGTAGATCGCCTCGCCCAGCTTCATCGCGGCCTCGGTGACGTTCTGGATGCCGCCCTTGATCTTGCCGGAGTCCTCGGTCTCCATCTGCTCTTCGAGGTTGGCGATGGCCAACTCGATCGCTTCGACCGTGGTCGGGTCCACCTTGTCCGAATGCTCTTCAAGCGACTTGCGCGTAGAGTGGATCAGGCTTTCGGCCTGGTTCTTGGCCTCGACGAGATCCTTGCGCTTCTTGTCTTCTTCGGCGTGGCTCTCCGCATCCCTCACCATCTGGTCGATCTCGTCGCTCGACAGACCACCAGAAGCCTGGATGGTTATCTTGTGCTCCTTGCCGGTGCCCTTGTCCTTTGCGCTGACATGCACGATGCCGTTGGCGTCGATGTCAAACGTCACCTCGATCTGGGGCATGCCGCGTGGTGCCGGCGGGATGTTTTCCAGGTTGAACTGGCCGAGGATCTTGTTGTCGGCCGCCATCTCGCGCTCACCCTGGAAGACCCGGATTGTCACCGCGTTCTGGTTGTCCTCGGCGGTCGAGAAGATCTGGCTCTTCTTGGTCGGGATGGTCGTGTTGCGGTCGATCAGCCTGGTGAAGACGCCCCCAAGCGTCTCGATACCCAGCGACAGCGGTGTCACGTCCAGCAGCACCACATCCTTGACGTCACCCTGCAAGACGCCCGCCTGGATTGCGGCGCCCATCGCGACGACTTCATCGGGGTTCACGCCCTTGTGGGGTTCTTTCCCGAAGAACTTGGTCACTTCCTCGATGACCCGAGGCATACGGGTCATGCCACCGACCAGGACAACTTCGTCAATGTCCGAGGTGGAAAGCCCCGCATCCTTCAGCGCGGCCTTGCAAGGCTTCATCGACTTGGCGATCAGGTCGCCCACCAGGCTTTCCAGCTTGGCACGGGTCAGCTTCATCACAAGGTGCAGCGGCTGACCGCCGTTGGGGTCCATCGAGATGAACGGCTGGTTGATCTCGGTCTGGGTGGAGGAAGACAGCTCGATCTTGGCCTTCTCGGCGGCTTCCTTGAGGCGCTGAAGGGCCATCTTGTCCTTGGACAGGTCGACGCCGTTCTCTTTCTTGAACTCGTCGGCCAGGTACTGGACGATCCGCATGTCGAAGTCTTCGCCACCCAGGAAGGTGTCGCCATTCGTCGACTTCACCTCGAAGAGGCCGTCGTCGATTTCAAGGATCGTGATGTCGAAGGTGCCGCCGCCAAGGTCGTAGACCGCGATGGTGCGGGTTTCCTTCTTGTCGAGACCATAGGCCAGCGCGGCGGCCGTCGGCTCGTTGATGATGCGCAGCACTTCCAGCCCGGCGATCTTGCCGGCGTCCTTGGTGGCCTGGCGCTGGGCGTCGTTGAAATAGGCGGGCACGGTGATGACGGCCTGCGTCACGTCCTCGCCCAGGTAGCTTTCTGCGGTTTCCTTCATCTTTTGCAGGATGAAGGCCGAAATCTGGCTGGGGCTGTATTTCTCGCCGCCAGCTTCGACCCAGGCGTCGCCGTTCGGTCCCGCCACGATGTCGTAGGGAACGTGCTTGCGGTCCCTCGCTACCTCGGCATCGTCGGCGCGGCGGCCAATCAGACGCTTGACGGCAAATACCGTGCGGTCGGGGTTGGTGACGGCCTGGCGCTTGGCAGGCTGGCCGACAAGGCGTTCACTGTCGGTGAAGGCAACGATTGATGGCGTGGTGCGGGCGCCTTCCGCGTTCTCGATGACGCGGGGCTGCGATCCGTCCATTATGGCGACGCAGGAGTTGGTGGTCCCAAGGTCGATACCGATGACTTTGGCCATTTGCAGGTCCTCTCTTCGTAGGCGATGATTTGAATCACGGGCCCGTTCCGGCACCCGGTCTTCGATCCCATGGAGTTGCCGGGAGGCCTCCCGGCGCGATGTCCCGGCGTATATAAGTAGGGCTCGGAGACCCTGCAAGCAGGCTAAGCCCTTCTGAACGCCTGCAACGCGATCGAATTCCGGAAAGGTGTATGGAACAGCCCCCGACTCTGACCCTGCGCGGGGTTCAAATCCACAAAGGTCTTCTTGATCCCGCGGCACAGGCATCAATGCGCGATGCACTGACCGACGTCGTGCGCGCAGCGCCATTGTTTTCCCCCGAAACGAAGCGTGGACACAAGATGAGCGTGGGAATGACCTCTGCCGGACGGTTTGGCTGGGTGTCGGACCGTCGCGGGTATCGGTATGAGCCACGCCATCCGGCCGGGATGGACTGGCCGCCGATCCCGCAATGTGTGCTGGACGTCTGGGGCGCCGTCACGGGGCTGGATCGGACACCGGATTGCTGTCTGGTGAACCATTATGCCGCGGGTGCGCGCATGGGACTCCACCAGGATCGGGACGAAGCCGACTTTTCGTGGCCGGTGGTGTCCATATCGCTGGGCGATGATGGCCTGTTCCGGGTCGGAAATGTGGAGCGAGGCGGCAAGACAGAGTCGATCTGGCTTTCGTCGGGGGACGTGGCGGTGCTTGGTGGTGCTGCGCGTCTTGTGCACCACGGAATCGACCGCATCCGCGCAGGAAGCTCTGCCCTGTTGCCACGGGGCGGGCGGATCAATGTCACCTTGCGGGTTGTAGACTGACTACTGGCCCTTTTCCCAGTGCAGCGATGCCATGCGGCGCGTGTAGTATTCGCCGATCAGCCCCAGCATCACGAGGCCAAGCCCCAGGTAAAGCGGGTAGGTGATGGACGAGTTGTGCGGATTGTAGTTCAGAAACACGAAACCGCGGGCCTGATCGATCGTGTGGAACAGCGGGTTCCAGTCAAAGACCGCCACCATCGACGCCGGAAGCGCGTTTGCCACCACCATCTTGCCCGACGCGATCATGTTCGCCCGCCTGTAGACGGTAGAGGCAATGCCGATGATCCTGGGGGCCCACGGCTTTATTGCAAAGAACACCAACCCCACCGCGACGCCGGTGAACCAGGACAACAGAAGCATCCCATAGGCATAGACCGGCTGCTCGATGGTGATGGGGGTGAATGCGGTGTGATAGACGAACAGCAGGAAGAGCATCACCAGCGTCTGGTTATAGAGCGTGGCAAGCGCGTTCGCCGCGATCAGGACAGCGGTATTGAGCGGCTGGTGAAGCATCATTGAAGATGTGGGCCCGGCGGTTCCTATGACAGCGCCCACCGACTTGTTGTGAACAAGAAACAGGAAGACCCCGGAAAGCAGGAACAGCACCACATCGCCCCGGATCTTCGACACGAAGTTCCGCCCCATGAGCGTAAGCATGAAGTAGAAGATCATGACCAGTACAAGAACCTGCACCACGGACAGCACCAGCCCGATCACCGGGTTTCCGTGTTCACTGCGAAGGTTCTTGATGCACGAGTGATACAGCACCTCAAGGGTGCGAAAGACGGAATCCCATCTTGATCGCGATTGCGCCGGTTGAAACATCTACCTTCTCGACCTGCCCCCCCGCTTTCGTTTTCTATCTTTTGCAGGGTTTCCTTGTGAATACCTTACAGCATGACGATAAGGAAAGCAGCGAAATTCGGAATGCCCATCGAAATCGGCGGGTCGCAGGAGGTGTTTATGCAGTTCGAGGAATTGGTCACGGTGATGCGGCGTCTTGCGCTGGAGGCAGGCGACCGCATCATGGAGGTCTATCATTCTGGCGATTTCGAAGAGCGCGCGAAATCCGACGATAGTCCTGTCACCGTGGCCGACGAGGCGGCTGACGAGCTGATCTCCGCCGGGCTGCGTGCGGCGTTTCCCGATGTGGCGCTTGTCACGGAAGAACAGGCGACAACCCATTCGGAATCGGCCGACTGTTTCCTGATCGTCGATCCGCTGGACGGTACGAAGGAATTCCTGAAGCGTCGTGGCGATTTCACGGTGAACATCGCCTATGTCGATCACGGGGTGCCTGTGCGCGGTGTTGTCTATGCCCCGGCGCGGGGCCGTATGTTCTACACGGATGCAACGGGCCGGTCCGTCGAGGAAACCGGAGCATTGGCCAAGGATAAACCGGGCCCGGTGACGCCCTTGTCCGTTACCCAGCCAGACAACGACGCGCTTATGGTCGTGGCGTCAAAGTCGCACCGGGATGCAGCGACGGACGACTACATCTCTGGGTATGCGGTGCGCGACATGACCAGCGCCGGATCTTCTCTCAAGTTCTGCCTTGTTGCGGCTGGCGAGGCCGATCTCTATCCGCGCCTCGGGCGCACGATGGAATGGGATACGGCAGCCGGGGATGCCGTGCTGCGCGGGGCGGGCGGCCATGTGGTTCGCTTTGACGATCACACGCCCCTGGCATACGGCAAGCCGGGATACGAGAACCCGTTCTTCATCGCCTACGCCCCGGGTGTGACGCTGCGTCCAGCCTGATGGCCGTCCTGCTCGTCATCCCGGCGCGCCACGCGTCGCAAAGGTTTCCGGGAAAGCCGCTTGTCGGATTGCGCGGGGCAACCGGAGAGAGCGCGACCCTGATCGAGCGGACCTGGCGCGCGGGGCAGGCGGTAACCGGTGTCGAAAGGGCAATCGTCGCGACGGATGACGAACGAATCGCCAATGCGGCGCGCTCTTTTGGTGCCGAGGTCTTGATGACCTCTGATGCCTGCGAGAACGGTACAGAACGCTGTGCCGATGCCTTGGACCGCCTGGGTGGCGGCTATGACATCGTGGTAAACCTGCAAGGCGATGCGCCGTTGACCCCGCCGTGGTTCATCGAGAGGCTTGTCGAAGAGCTTGCCGATCATCCGACCGCCGAAGTGGCGACACCGGTGCTTCGGTGCGATGGCCGCGCGCTGGAACGCTTCCGCGAGGATCGCCATGCCGGGCTGGTCGGGGGCACCACAGCGGTCTTCGATGCCGAAGGGCGCGCACTGTATTTCTCGAAAGAGGTCATTCCCTTCACAGCCACCGGTTTCGCGGCCGCCGATCCCACGCCCGTGTTCCATCACGTCGGCGTATATGCCTACCGTCCTTCGGCGTTGGCGGCGTACCCGCGCTGGCGTGCCGGCCCGCTGGAACGTCACGAAGCGCTGGAACAGCTTCGGTTTCTGGAACGCGGGCGGCCGGTGCTTTGCGTCGAAGTGGATGCAAGAGGCCGCCATTTCTGGGAGGTCAACACGCCCGAAGACGTTCCCCGCGTCGAGGCGATGCTGGCGGACTTGCGAATTCCATGACGCTGCCCCGCACCAGCGTCATCGTTGTCAGCCATGGGCGTCCCGATCACCTTGCGCTCTGCCTCACCGCACTTGCGCAGCAAGACCATCCCGATTTCGAAATTGTGGTGGTGGCCGACGCTGTGGGGTTGGAGGCGGTGTCGCGCTGGCGCTGGCAGGACCGGGTCAAGACCGCATTGCAAGAGGTTCAGAACATCTCTGCCGCCCGCAATCAGGGGCTTGAACTTGCTGCGGGCGACGTCATCGCCTTCATAGATGACGATGCGGTGGCCGAACCAACCTGGCTTTCGGCGCTTTCATCCGTATTCGCTGGCGGCGCTGTGGGTGCTGCCGGAGGTTACGTGCGCGGGCGCAATGGTATTTCCTTGCAGTCGCGCGGCGCGCGCGTCGACGGTGCAGGCCGCGAAACGGCGCTGAACCACCAGGGTTTGAAACCCGTCCTTTTTACATCGGAACCGGGCAAGGCCATCAAGACCGAAGGCACGAACTGCGCTTTCAGGCGGGAACAGCTTGCCAGGCTCGGTGGCTTCGATCCCGCGTTTGCCTATTTTCTGGATGAGACCGACGTGAACATGCGTCTGGCATTGGAAGCGGTCACCACCGCAATCGTGCCTCTGGCAGAGGTCCACCATGCCATGGCGCCGTCCGGGCGCCGCACAGCGCAGCGCATGCCCGTGTCCTTGCATCAGATCGGCGCAAGCAGCGCGATCTTCCTGCGCAAGCACGCCCCTGATGCCGATCCTGCGATCCGGCTGGCGGAGATTCTGGCAGAGCATCGACGGAGGCTCTTGCGGCACATGGTACGTGGCACGTGCGAGCCACGGGACGTGACCCGCCTGCTTGGCTCCCTCGCCGAAGGCTGGCAGGCCGGGCTGGCGCATCGGATCGTCGCCTGCACGCCGATCGCGGACGACCCGCCTGAATTCAGGGCGTTCCGCCCCGATCCGCCATTCACCGGGATGACAGTGATCGCGGCCCGAAGCTGGTCTTCTCGCAGCGCAAGGAGGATAGCTGGCAACGCCGTTGCCTCTGGCCAGCGTGTTTCGCTCTTCCTGTTCAGTCCCACCAGCTTGTATCACCGGGTCCGGTTCACGCCGAACGGCGTCTGGGAACAGACCGGGGGGCTGTTCGGACGAGCAGAGCGCACAGAAAAGCTGCTATCCCTCAACCGTTTTTCAACCCGTGCGGCGACAGAGTGCGCCCGCGTGGCAACTCAGAGGGGAATACCACCAGTCTGAGCACCTATTCGCGGTGAAACGGGCTTTCGTTCACGAATTCGCCATGTTTTTATCCATTCTACGTGAAATAGCCCACTTAGGCATAAAAAGGTGTGAGGCAAGCATGGGGCGAAAAGTAACAAAAGCGGTCTTTCCGGTGGCGGGCCTCGGGACGCGATTTCTTCCAGCGACCAAGTCTGTGCCGAAGGAGATCATGACGCTCGTCGATCGGCCCCTGATCCAGTACGCCATCGACGAGGCCCGCGCGGCAGGGATCAAGGAGTTCATTTTTGTCACCTCGCGCGGAAAAAGCGCGCTGGAAGACTATTTTGACCACGCCCCCGAGCTGGAATCGGAATTGCGCAAGAAGGGCAAGGATGAGCTTCTGGAGATCCTGAAATCCACGAACATGGATTCAGGCGCAATCGCCTACATTCGCCAGCACAAGGCGCTGGGGCTTGGGCACGCGGTCTGGTGCGCGCGCCGCCTCATCTCGCCCAACGAGTCCTTTGCAGTGATCCTGCCTGACGACGTGATCGCGGCGGAAACTCCATGTCTGCAACAGATGGTCGAGGCGTACGAGGAAACCGGCGGAAGCATGGTGGCCGCGATGGAGGTTCCGCCAGAAAAAGCCTCGGCCTATGGTGTTCTTGACGTGGCCGAGGACATGGGTTCGATGGTCTCGGTCAGGGGGATGGTGGAAAAACCACCGGTGGATGAAGCGCCATCCAACCTTGCCGTCATTGGCCGTTATATTCTGTCCAACACCGTTCTGCGCAATCTGAACAAGATCAAGAGCGGCTCTGGCGGCGAGATCCAGTTGACCGATGCGATCGCCGCCGAGATCAACGAGGGCCGCAATGTCTATGGCTACCGCTTCCGGGGTCAGCGGTTCGATTGTGGGTCCAAGGCCGGATTTCTGCAGGCCACAGTTGCGTTTGGCATGGCCCGAGAGGACCTGAAGGACGAATTCACCTCTTACCTGCATGACTTGCTGGCCGTGCAACGGGCAGCGCAGTAGAGACTGGGGAAATTCGTGACCAATATCCTGGTTACCGGCGGTGCGGGCTATATCGGCTCGCACGCCTGCAAGGTGTTGCGTGATGCGGGCTATGTGCCCGTCACCTATGACAACCTGTCCACCGGCTGGGCCGATGCCGTAAAGTTCGGCCCGTTCGAGCAGGGCGAGCTAAGCGATCGCGACCGTCTCGACAGGGTCTTTCGCGACTACCGGCCCGCCGCTGTCATGCATTTCGCAGCGCTCAGCCTTGTCGGCGAAAGCATGCAGGATCCGGGCAAATATTGGTACAACAATGCATTCGGGTCACTTTGCCTGATCGAGGCCGCTGTTGCGGCAGGTTGCCTGAACTTTGTCTTCTCATCCACCTGTGCAACATACGGCGAACACGACAATGTAATGCTGGACGAAGGCTGCCCTCAGCATCCGATCAATGCCTACGGCGCTTCCAAGCGCGCGATCGAGGACATCCTTGCCAATTTCGGCGAAAGTCATGGCCTGAACGCCGTCATCTTTAGGTACTTCAATGTTGCCGGCGCCGATCCTGATGGCGAAGTGGGTGAATTCCACCGCCCCGAGACCCACCTTATACCGCTGATGCTCGACGCTATCGACGGCAAGCGCCCGGCGTTGACGGTCTTTGGTACTGATTACGATACGCCCGACGGCACCTGCATCCGGGACTATGTTCACGTCATGGACCTTGTCGATGCCCACGTTCTGGGTCTGAAGTGGCTGGAAGCCGGCAAGGAAAGCCGTGTCTTCAACCTGGGGACGGGGCATGGTTTCTCGGTGCGCGAAGTCATCGAGAAAAGCAGCGCGGTGACGAACCGTGCTGTCCCGATCGAAGAAGGCGACCGGCGTCCTGGTGACTGCACGAGGCTTGTATCGGGCAGTGTTCGTGCTGGCGAAGAACTTGGCTGGCATCCGCATCGCTCCACGCTTGAAACCATGATTGCCGATGCCTGGCGCTGGCACCAAACCGGTCAATACGATCGCTGAGCCTCTGGCCCGCTGCCTCGATGTGACACGGCTGGTGTCACGAGTGGGCCGCGGCCCTCACACGGGTATTGATCGGGTGGAACAGGCATATCTGGACCACTTTCTGACGCTGCCCGCGCCGTTGTATCTGCTCTGCCGGACCGCTTTTGGATATGTGCTGCTGGACAGGGTCGGGGCCGGCCTTCTTGCATCGCGATTGGACGGAACAACACCCTGGGGTCCGGTGGATCTGGCGAGCATTCTCTCACGCAAGCTGACTGCGCCAAGGCGCAGGGCTGAAGCCGATCTGCGACGCCTGTCGCTTGCCCGCGCGCGCCGCGGCAGGCTGGGACGAATGCTGCAAGCACATCTTCCCGCCGGCACCGCCTATCTGAACGTCGGGCACAGTAACCTCGGACAAGATGTGCTCGATGCCTGGCGCAGGGTTCCGGATGCCCGGGTGGCCGTGATGGTGCATGATACAATTCCACTGGATTTCCCCCAGTTTCAAAGGCCGGGCACCCCACAGCGCTTCGAGTCAATGCTGCGCCGTGTCGGAGAGTGCGCCGACCTTGTCATATACACCTCTGCTGTTACCCGCGCGGCGGCCGAGACGTGGTTCGCACGCTGGAACCGCGTTCCGCCCGCGATCGTGGCGCATCTTGGCGTGGCGCCCGCACCGCCGGAACCCGCAAAGCTTATGCCGGGCCTGCCCTTGTCGCGTCCCTACTTCGTGGCCCTAGGCACCATCGAACCCCGCAAGAACCACGCGCTTTTGCTCGATGTCTGGGACGCGCTTGCGAAAGAGCTGGCGCCAGAGGATCTGCCCAGCCTTATCATCGTGGGAACACGAGGCTGGGAAAACAAGGAGGTGTTCCACCGGCTTGACGCCCTTTCGCCAGACGCTGGCATCTTCGAGCGCGCGAACCTGCCCGATGGCGCTGTCACCGCCCTCATCGATGGGGCCGCGGCGCTATTGTTTCCAAGTCGTGCAGAGGGCTACGGACTGCCACCGATGGAGGCGGCGGCCCGGGGAACCACCACAATTTGTGCCAACTTGCCGGTTTATCGCGAGGTTCTTGGCGATTACCCCGTTTACGCGGACCCAGACGATGTGTACTTTTGGAAACAATCAATACGAAACTTGGCGGAGAGCATGCAGGCAGGGCAGAGCGGGGACGGAACCAGGCGCGTTCCACCTGATCTCCCGGATTGGTCGTCACACTTCAGGGTTGTTCTCGCCCGGACGTGACGGCGGCCATTCGGTGGGGTGTCTGCCGGTTTGCGTCCATAGAAGACGCACGTGAAGCCCTTGCAATCATACCGGCTGCGGCTGCAGCGCAAGCGTTGGCGCCTCAGGGCGTTCAGAAAGCGGCGCCAGCTAAAGCCTGTGGTGCTGCGCACCGAACAGGTGGGCCGCGACGATATCCTGCTATTTACGGTGCTTCGCAACGAGCGTGTCCGCCTCGACTACTTCCTGAAGTATTATCGTGACATGGGTGTGAGCCATTTCTTTATCGTCGATAACGATTCGGACGATGGCAGTCGTGAATTTCTGGCCGCCCAGCCTGACGTGTCGATCTGGACGACAAAACGCAGCTACAAGCGCGCAAAATTCGGGATAGATTGGCTGAATTGGCTTCAATCGAAATACGCCCATGGCCACTGGACGCTGACCGTCGATGTGGACGAATTCCTTGTCTATCCGTTCTGCGACACACGCCCTCTGCGTGCATTGACGGACTGGCTTGACGCGTCTTCGATCCGGTCTTTCAGCGCGATGCTTCTGGACATGTATCCGAAGGGTCCGATCGATGCCCAGACCTATCGCGAAGGTCAGGACCCACTGGAAATCGCGTCATGGTTCGATTCCGGCAACTACACGATCGCCCGCAACCACAAGTATGGAAACCTCTGGATACAGGGCGGTGCCCGCGCGAGAGCCTTCTTCGCCGAACGCCCAGAACGGGCGCCCGCGCTGAACAAGATTCCACTGGTGAAGTGGCGCCGCCCTTACGCCTTTATCAGTTCGACCCATACTTTGTTGCCACGCGGCCTGAACCTCGTGTTCGATGAATGGGGGGGGGAAAAAGCGTCGGGCTGTCTTCTGCACGCCAAGTTTCTTGACACGTTCAAAGAGAAATCGGCCGAGGAACTGACGCGGCGCCAGCATTATGCCAACAGCTATGAATACCGCTCTTACGCAAGCAAACTGGTGGAAAAGCCGGATCTCTGGTGCAAGTGGTCCGAGAAATACATCAACTGGCGCCAGCTAGAAATACTGGGGATCATGTCGCGGGGAAATTGGGCATGACGACCGTGGGTTTCGTCATGCTGGTACACACCGCGTTCGACCGGGCTGCGCAAGTCGCGCGGCATTGGGCGACCCGGGGGTGTCCCGTGGTAATCCACGTCGACAAACGCGTTCGCGCGGATGAGCTTTCGGATTTCAAGGCCGATTTGAAAGACCTGACCAACATCAGGTTTTCCAAGCGCCACCGCTGTGAATGGGGGTCGTGGTCGCTGGTACGGGCGTCTCAGACCGCGTCCGAAACCATGCTCAATGACTTTCCAGATGTCACGCACGTGTTTCTGGCGTCCGGGTCCTGCCTGCCCCTGCGCCCAGTTGAAGAGCTGAAGAGATACCTAGAGGCGCGAAGTGGGACCGACTTCATCGAATCCGTGACGACCGAGGACGTGCCTTGGACGGTCGGCGGTCTGGATAGCGAGCGTTTCACACTTCACTTTCCGTTCTCTTGGCGGCAACAGCGCAAGCTGTTCGATGCCCACGTTGCCGTGCAGCGACGGCTGCGTATCCGCCGCCACATCCCGGAAGGACTGGTCCCGCATCTTGGCAGCCAGTGGTGGTGCCTGACGCGGCGGACCCTGTCTGCGATCCTGCAATCCCCCCGGCGCAAGGCGTACGACGAATACTTCTCGAAGGTCTGGATCCCCGATGAAAGCTACTACCAGACCCTTGTCCGCCGCTATGCGCAAAGTGTGGAAAGCCGGTCCCTGACGCTTTCAAAGTTCGATTTCCAGGGCAAGCCGCACATCTTCTATGACGATCATCTGCAACTCCTGAGGCGGTCTGATTGCTTTGTGGCCCGCAAGATATGGCCGCACGCCGACCGTCTGTACAAAGCGTTTCTTGCGCCGTCGGCAGGGGTCGCCACGGGTGCAGAGCCAAACCCCGGAAAGATCGACCGCATCTTCGCCAAGGCGGTTGACCGGCGCACGAGGGGGCGATCCGGTCTTTACATGCAAAGCCGCTTTCCCAATCCCGGCTGGGAGAACGGCAAGACCTGCGCGCCCTACTCCGTGTTCGAGGGATTTGCCGAGCTGTTCGAGGATTTCGAGGACTGGCTGTCGCGCGTCGTGGGCGCGCGCGTGCACGGCCATATTTATGCCGAAGATCGCGTGGAATTCGCCGGGCGGCATCCTGTCTATGCCGGCTGCCTCTCGGACAGTGCCAATCTGCGGGACTATAATCCCGTTGCCTTCCTGACCAACCTGATCTGGAACACTCGCGGCGAAAGGCAGTGCTTCCAGTACGGCCCGCGCGACAACCAGGAACCCGCGGACTTCATGGCGACCGATTCCAACGCGCAGATCTCGGTGATTTCCGGCGCATGGTCTGTGCCTCTGTTCCGGTCGAACATGAACTTCGCCGATATCCGGCGCGAAGCGGCCAGGCTGCAAAAGATAGAGGCAGAGCACCTCGATCTTCTGAGATCCCCTCACACAAAAGCCCGGGTGCGTATCTGGACGATGGCCGACTTTGTCGATTCACCGATGGAGCCGCTGCAAACCGTCATCGACGAGATCGGGTCACGGACGCTGCGTCGACTGACCGAGGCGCCGCGCATGGTCGATCTGACGGGCTTTGGCCAGTTCCTTCAGAATCTCAAGAATCAGGGCATGCAGCCGCATCTGATGGGCGATTTCCCAAGTATCGAGGACTTGCCCGCCCCGGCGCCGCAACCGCGCAAGCCCTACCTGATCCGATAGCCCATGCCCGGTCGCTTCGAATACTTCATCCTGCTGGCAGAGATGCGGACCGGGTCCAATTTCCTGGAGGAGTCGATCAACGCGTTTCCCGGCCTGACCTGCCATGGAGAGCTGTTCAACCCGCATTTCATTGGCCATGCCAACACAACGCAGTTGCACGGGATTACACTGCCCCAGCGCGAAGCGAACCCCGTCGCGCTGCTGGACCGGGTTCGCTCGGGCACGCAGGGCATGTCCGGTTTTCGCTTCTTTCACGATCACGATCCCCGGATCCTGGTACACTGTCTTCCAGACCCGGCTTGCGCCAAGATCATTCTGACGCGCAACCCGATCGACAGTTACGTGTCCTTGAAGATCGCGGGCCGCACGGGGCAATGGCGGCTCAAGGATCTCAAGAACGCCAAAAGCGCGCGTATCGCCTTTGACACCGAGGAGTTCCTTGGCCATCTGGATTCGCTCCAGGCTTTTCAGCTGCGGCTGCTCTACGGATTGCAGACCACCGGCCAAGCCGCATTCTACATTGGCTACGACGATCTTGCCGACACCGATGTCCTGAACGGGATGGCCCGATTTCTGGGTGTCTCTGAACGCATCGACAAACCGGCGACGCAGACCAAGGTGCAGAACCCGCAGGCGCTGGCGGACAAGGTCACGAATTTTGACGAGCTTGCACGGGCGCTTGCGCGACTCGACAGGTTCGACCTCACCCGGACGCCCAATTTCGAACCACGCCGGGGCCCCGCTGTGCCCGCCTACGTGGCGGCGGCCGGTGCACCGCTTCTGTTTCAGCCGGTGCGTGCCGGGGTCGAACCACAGGTCAACCGATGGCTGGCAGCACTGGGGGACGCACCGGGTCTCGTGGGTGACTTCACGCAGAAGACCCTGCGCCAATGGAAACGCAAGGTCGGCCAGCACCGCAGCTTCACCGTCGTGCGTCATCCGGTGCCGCGGCTATATTCGGCGTTCTGCCAGTATATCCTTCGCACCGGCACCGGAAGCTACCCCGAGATTCGCCAGACCCTGCGCGCCACATACAAGCTGCCGATACCCGAGGACGGTCCGGGCCCGGACTTTGGACCTGACGACATGCGCAAGGCATTCCTGGCTTTCGCGTCCTTCGTGAAGGGAAACCTTGGCGGTCAGACCGGCATTCGCGTGGATCCTGCATGGGCGTCTCAGGATGCGATGGTTCAGGGGCTGGCCCAGTTTGCCTTGCCCGACATGGTGCTGCGCGCAGAATCCCTGGCCTTTGGCCTTGACCAGCTGTGCGCGCAGGTCGGTGTGCCCACAGCACCCTTGCCAGAGGCCGCGGTAGACGGGCCCATTGGTCTGGAACGGGTCTACAACGACGAGGTAGAGGCCGCAGTACGTGCCGCCTATCAGCGGGACTACATGACGTTCGGCTATGGTCGCTGGGGTGATCAGAACCCCTAGGTCAGGCCGCCTGGCTGGCTGGTGATTCTGTCAGGATCGTATGCAGGATCGCCGGATCCGTGTTCGAGCGCAGCTTGGCGCAGATGCCCGGATCTCGCAGCGTCCGAGAAACAAGCGCCAGCGCCTTCAGGTGATCCACCCCTGATGTCTGCGGCGCAAAAAGCGCAAAGACAAGATCGACCGGCTGGCGATCCACAGCGTCGAAATCAAGCGGTTTCTCGATCCGGAGAAACAGCCCAACGACAGAGTCGATCTCTGGCAGCCGGGCGTGGGGCAAGGCGACCCCATTGCCAACGCCGGTCGGACCGAGCGATTCCCGCTCTTGCAAGGCATCGACTACCTCGGAACTGTTGAACCCGTACACGCCAAAGGCGATCTCTCCCAGGTCCTGGAAAAGGCGTTTCTTGCTGGACAGGCCCGCAAAGATGCGGACAGCCGAAGGCTTCAGTATGGTTGAAAGTTCCATGCGTCCCGTCTGTCAGTTCGGGGAAAGACCGTGGTGTCAGCCGTTCTTGTTGGGGTCGATCCAGCCGATGTTCCCGTCGTCCCGGCGATACACCACGTTCACTCCATCGTGTCGATCGTTCCGGAACACCAGAAGCGGTGCGCCAGCAAGCTCCATCTGCATCACTGCTTCACCGACCGAGAAGGATGGAATCTTGGTTTCCATCTCGGCGATGATGATCGGCTGCAGGCTTTCGGGTTCGTTTTCTTCCGCCTCGTCCGATGCGGCGAGGATATACGAAGAGCCGCCGAAAGTTTCAACCGGCTGTGCGCGATCGCGATGATGGTCTTTCAGCCGCCGTTTGTAGCGGCGCAGCTGTTTCTCCATCTTCTCGCGGCAGGATTCGAAAGCGGCATAGATCTCGTGGGCATGACCCTTGGCCTGCGAGGTCAGACCGGTCGAAAGATGGATTACGGCTTCGCAGACGAATTCTGCCCCGCTCTTTGAAAACACCACGTTTGCGTCCGTCGGGCGTTCTGCGTACTTGGCCACCACATCGTCCAGTTCCGTCCGGACATGTGTCTGAAGCGCTTCGCCGACGTCGATCTGTTTGCCGCTGATCTGGTATTGCATTCTTTCTCCGCTCGCTCGCACCCGGTTCGCTTCCGGTTCTCCGGATGGCGTCCGCCGGCGCCTTCTGGGCCATTGAGCGGCGGGCTGCAAGGCGACATCTGATCCGATTGCCGCCCGTCATCTGCCACACGGCCCGTGGGATCATTTGGCGTCATAGCGCGCAGTTCTGTCAACTGGCCTGCCGCCGACCCCTACCTGCGAAAGCTTTCTCCAAGGTAGACGCGACGCACGTTTTCATCGGCGACAACCTCGTCGGCGGAGCCGCTCATAAGAACCTTTCCGTCATGCAGGATGTATGCCCTGTCGACGATCTCCAGTGTCTCGCGCACGTTGTGGTCGGTGATGAGGACACCGATCCCCCGGTTCTTGAGTTCCGCCACAAGCGCGCGAATATCACCAACAGCAATCGGGTCGACCCCTGCGAACGGTTCGTCCAGAAGCAGGTACTTTGGGTCGGCGGCAAGGCAGCGTGCGATCTCAACCCGCCGCCGTTCGCCCCCCGAAAGAGAGAGTGCGGACGAGTTGCGCAAGCGCCCGATGGAGAATTCCGTCAACAACTGCTCAAGCCGCCTTGCGCGCTCTTTCTTGTCCTTAACTGCAATCTCCAGGATCGCACGAATGTTCTCTTCGACCGTAAGTCCCCGGAAGATCGACATTTCCTGCGGGAGATAGCCGATTCCAAGCCGTGCACGGCGGTACATCGGCATGTAGGTGACATCCCGCCCATCGATTCGCACTGCGCCACGTTCGGGGGTGATCAGGCCGGCGATCGCGTAAAAGGTCGTCGTCTTTCCGGATCCGTTCGGCCCCAGCAAAGCCACGACCTCACCCCGCTCAAGCGACATGCTTACGCCGCGTATCACGACCTTCTTGCGATACGCCTTCTCAAGACCCTCCACGCGCAGCCCGCCGGAAGGCACACCGGTGTCCGGCGCCGTCATTCGCTGCCCGGGTTCAACAGCGTGGTGACGCGGCCCTCCATCACGCCCCGACCGGTGGGCAGGTGATAGGTGAACCTGTCCGACGTCAGAACCGTACCGTCCCGAACCAGCAAGACGTCCTGCGTCATCACCATGGTTTCGTCCGCGACAGTATAGACGGCCAACTGGGACTCAGCGACATCGGGGCGGCGGTCGGGCTCTTCGGGGTGCTCTTGCACCATCACGACATTGCCCGTCGCGGTGACGCGGACGATCTCGTTCGCGCCCGAGGATTCGTTGCGGGCATATTCCACCAAAAGACGATCCGTCGTCAGCGTCAATGCCCCCTGCGCAGCGATGACATTGCCGGTGAAGGTGGCCGAGTTGTCGGCCTGATCTAGGCTGAGGTCGTCAGAGGTGATTTCAACGGGCAGTGAAGAATCATGTTCGGTCATCTGCAGGTCGAGCGCCGCCCCGCCGTCCTGGGCAGCCAACGGAACGGCCGGCGTGGCAAGAAGAAGACCAAGACAGATCAGGCGCAAGACAGACAACACGCGGGGCCCTTTCAGAGACTGTGCCAGAACACATAGCGTTACCGGCACCGGAAAGAAACAGCGCGTAGGCCAAGCCTGTCAGTGCGCGAAGATGTCGATCTCGGGCCAGCCGGCCAGGTCAAGCCGCGCACGTGTCGGCAGAAAGCGAAAACAGGCCTCGGCCAGGTCGGTGCGTCCTTCGCGCGCCAGCCGGCTGTCAAGTTCCGTCTTCAGGCGGTGCAGGTACAAGACATCCGAAGCGGCATATTCCAGCTGCGCCGCACTCAACGTTTCAGCGCCCCAGTCGCTGGTCTGCTGTTGCTTGGAAATGTCGATCTCGACCAGTTCCTGAAGCAGGTATTTCAGCCCGTGGCGGTCTGTGTAGGTGCGGATCAGTTTCGACGCGATCTTGGTGCAATAGACGGGCTCTGCCAGCGTGCCGAAGGCGTTCAGCAGCGCGGCGATATCGAACCTGCCAAAGTGAAACAACTTTAGGGTTTCCGGATCGGCCAGCATCCGACAGAGGTTGGGCGCGCTGCCCTGCCCCTTGGCGATCTGCACCATATGGGCATCACCGTCGCCGGACGACATCTGCACGAGGCAAAGCCGGTCGCGCACCGGGTTCAGCCCCATCGTCTCGCAATCGATGGCGACCACCGGCCCAAGGTTCAGGCCGTCGGGCAGATCGCCCTGGTGCAGGTGATTGGCCAACGCCTGACTCCTTCAATCTCCGACGGGTCCATTACGCAAAACACCGGCGAAGGGCAACGCCCTGCCGGTGTATTTGCACATTCCGAAGGAATGGTGCCCAGGAGAGGACTCGAACCTCCACGCCCTTACGGGCACTAGCACCTGAAGCTAGCGCGTCTACCAGTTCCGCCACCTGGGCCGGTGTCGTGGAAGCGGCGTGTATATCCCGGCGCAGACCCTGTCAACGGCTGTTTGGCGGGATCGGGCCACGTCTTGCGCCTTGTTCCGGCGGCGCTGCATCGGTATGGCTTTTTCGAGGAATACGGAGGCATGGCATGTCTGGTCTGGTCACGATCTATGGCGGTTCCGGCTTTGTCGGTCGCTACATCGCGCGGCGGCTTGCTCAACAGGGGTGGCGCATCCGGGTGGCCGTGCGCCGCCCGAACGAAGCGATGTTCGTCAAGCCGTATGGTGTGGTCGGACAGGTCGAGCCGGTGTTCTGCAACATCCGCGATGACGCCAGTGTGCGGCAGGCGATGGTGGGGGCCGACGCGGTCGTGAATTGCGTGGGCATCCTTGCCGAAGATGGTAGCAACCGGTTCGCCGCGGTGCAGGCCGACGGGGCCGAGCGCATCGCCCGCCTGGCCGCCGAGGCCGGTATCGCCCGCATGGTGCATGTCTCGGCCATCGGCGCCGATGCCGAAAGCGACAGCGCCTACGCCCGGACCAAGGCCGACGGCGAAGCCGGGGTCTTGCGGCACATGCCGCAGGCCACGATCCTGCGGCCGTCGATCGTGTTCGGGGCGGAAGATCAGTTCTTCAACCGCTTTGCCGGTATGGCGCGCATGGCGCCGTTGCTTCCGATCGTGGGGGCCGACACGCGTTTCCAGCCGGTCTTTGTCGATGACGTGGCAGCCGCGGCGGTCATGGGTGTGACCGGGCAGGCCGGGCCCGGGATCTATGAGCTTGGGGGCCCCGACGTGGACAGCTTCCGTGAACTGATGCAGCAGATGCTGGGTGTGATCCAGCGCCGCGCATTGATCGTCAACACGCCGTTCTGGCTGGCGCGTATCATGGGTGGTGCCTTCGACGTGGTGAAGGCGGTCAGCGGTGGCCTGATCGCGGGGCCCCTGACGCTTGATCAGGTCCGCAACCTCGCAAGGGACAACGTTGTATCACCCGGCGCCAAGGGCTTTGCCGATCTGGGTATCACGCCGACCGCGCTGGAATCGGTGCTTCCCGATTACCTTTGGTGTTATCGCCCGTCGGGTCAGTATGCCTCGATCAAGGCATCAGCCCGCAAGCTTCGCGGTTAGGAATACGCGATCCAAAGCAGTACGACGCCCAGTATCACCCGGTAGATGACGTAGGGCGTGAAGCTGACGCTGCGAAGCAGACGCATCATGAAGACAAGCGCCAGCAGCGCCGCGCAAAAGGCAAAGGCGGCCGCGATGGCAGCATCGCGCGCCAACGCCCAGTCAGCCGTGCCGACAACGTCGATGGACAGAACCAGGCCCGAGGCAAGGATCGTCGGGATCGACATCAGCATCGCCAGTTTCGCGGCGTCGTGCCGGGCATAGCCCAGATGCCTGGCGGCAGAGATCGTGATCCCCGACCGCGATGTTCCCGGTATCAGCGCCAAGGCCTGCCACAACCCCATGACAAGCGCATCTTTCAGGGACCATTGCCCCGCCGTCCTGGTCACGGCGCCCTTCTGGTCGGTCCAATAAAGGACCAGCCCGAAGATCAGCATCGTCCAGCCAATTACGGCGGTCGATCGAAGTGCCTCGTCGAACCCGGTCAGCTTGATGATCAGCCCAAGCACGACGACGGGCACTGTCGCGATCACAAGGCAAAGCGCCAGCCATGCGTTCTGATCGTTGATTTGCCAACGCAAGAGCTTTGGCACCCCGGAGACGGCTCGTGCCACATCGGAACGGAAATAGAGTACCACCGCGAAAAGAGTGCCGACGTGAACGGCTACATCCAGCGCAAGCCCCTGGTCCTGCATGCCGGTCAGCTTCGGAAGAAGGATCAGGTGGCCAGACGAAGAAATCGGCAGGAACTCGGTCAGTCCCTGGATCACGGCCACTAGAAACAGGTGAAACAGAGTCATCCAACAAACCGCCCACGAATCGTCAGGGCGACCCTAAACGACGGCTCGGGCGAGGGAAATTTGTAAGTTGGGAACGTATACTGACCTAAAATTATCAGTTTGTTAGGGAATTGCGTGCGGTGGCGGTGAATTTCGAATTAATAGGTCAGTATAACTGCCTTTTCATTCCCGCGCAGCCGGGGTATCTGGCGGTTCTGGGAATTCTGGAGGTGATCTGCGATGTCCAAGCAGAAGATGCTGCAGTTCGTGACGGTCGAGCGGGCGATGCCCGAAAAGCGGCCGCCGGATTTGCGCAGCAAGGATTTCGGCGAGATCTACGGCGAGTATGCCGCGGAGAAGGCGGCGCAGCAGGCCGGGCGGTGCAGCCAGTGCGGCGTGCCTTACTGCCAGACGCATTGCCCGCTGCACAACAACATCCCCGACTGGCTGCGGCTGACGGCGGAAGGCCGGCTGCGGGAGGCCTACGAGATCAGCCAGGCCACCAACACCTTCCCCGAGATCTGCGGCCGCATCTGCCCGCAAGACAGGTTGTGCGAAGGCAACTGCGTGATCGAGCAGTCGGGCCACGGCACCGTGACCATCGGGTCGGTGGAAAAGTACATCACCGATACCGCGTGGGAAGAAGGCTGGGTACAGCCGATCCGCCCCGCCGAGGAGCGCCCTGAATCCGTTGGCATAATCGGTGCCGGCCCCGGTGGGCTGGCGGCGGCTGACGTGCTGCGCCGCAAGGGCATCCAGGTGACCGTCTATGACCGCTATGACCGCGCGGGCGGTCTGATGACCTATGGGATTCCCGGCTTCAAGCTGGAAAAGGACGTGGTTCTGAAGCGGATCGATCAGCTGGAGCAGGGCGGCGTAAGCTTCCGGCTGAACTGCAACGTGGGCACCGATATCTCGTTCGACGAGATCCACGCGGCCCATGATGCCGTGCTGATTGCCACCGGCGTCTACAAGTCGCGCGACCTGCAGGCCCCCGGCGTGGGCGCCGGCGGCATCGTGCGCGCGATCGACTATCTGACCGCGTCGAACCGCAAGAGCTTTGGCGATGACGTGCCCGAGTTCGACAGCGGCGAATTGAACGCAGAAGGCAAGCGCGTGGTCGTCATCGGCGGCGGCGACACGGCGATGGACTGCGTGCGCACGGCGGTCCGGCAGGGCGCGACCAGCGTCAAGTGCCTCTATCGCCGGGACAAGGCCAACATGCCGGGCAGCCAGCGCGAGGTTCAGAACGCCGAAGAGGAAGGCGTTGAATTCGTGTGGCTTTCCGCGCCCAAGGGGTTCAAGGGCGACAACGTGGATGGTGTGATCGTGCAGAAGATGCGTCTTGGCGCGCCGGATGCCACGGGCCGTCAGGTTCCCGAACTGATCGAGGGATCGGACTATACCGAAGGCGCCGATCTGGTGATCAAGGCGCTGGGCTTCGAGCCCGAGGCCCTGCCGAAGCTTTGGGGGGTCGAGGGGCTGGACGTGACGCGCTGGGGCACCATCCGCGCCGATTTCCGCACCCATTCCACCAGCCTGCCCGGCGTCTACGCCGTGGGCGATATCGTGCGCGGGGCAAGCCTTGTCGTCTGGGCGATCCGCGATGGCCGCGAGGCCGCCGAGGCGATGCTGGCCGCGTTCGACGCACCGGCGCAAGTGGCGGCAGAATAGATGTCGGCACAACGTCGGCATAACGTCGGCATCGCGTCGGCGCGGAAATCGGGTCAGGGTTTCACAAAGGTAAGGTGCGCTGACGCTGTTGCGGTGACCCTTGCTGCGGCTGCGATGTTTACGGCTTCTTCACAGTCTGCCGTAGCGCAGGCGTGGGAGCCCGCCGCAGGCTGCACCGGGTTTCTGACGGTGCAGATGGAAGGCTGTTTCGTCGCCAACTACTGGCGCTGCGATGCCGCGCCGGCGGGCTATGTCTTTACGGCCAGCCATGACGAGAACGGCCGGTTCAGCGCCAATATCCTGGATGCAGAGTTCAACTGGCTGCACAGCCTGTGGAGCGATGGCTGGCGCGAGCGGCTGGTGCATCCGGCCGCAGACCCGATCTCGACCAGCACGCTCATGGCGCAGGGCTGGGATGCCTACGACTTCGAGCTTCTGTCGGACGGCGACAGCCCCGACGATGGCGTCACTTTCACCCGGGTGCGCGGCATGGACGTCCTGGTGGGCGAACGGGTGCAGATCGACGGGCTCGACCTGGAGCGGACCTATTACCACAACGTCTTTTCCGGGCCGGATGGCACGGTGACGTCGATGGGCCGGGGATACCAGTATTTCAGCCCCGGCTACGGGTTGTATTTCCTGGGCCAGGAAGAATGGGTCGAGAACGGCGAGGTCGACAGCTGGGACAACACGCCCGTCGAGTTCGTCGAGCCGGGAGAGCCCGGGTTCGGGGCCATCGTTCCGAAATACGGCTGCGCCGCCAAGCCCGATCTGGTGCCGGGTAAGAGCGCCGGGCCGAAACAGTCGAAATAGGCGCTGCCGCCGGTGGACGGCGGACAGCAGGATACAAGGGGACTTTGGCGATGCGGACCGGAGGATGCATGTGCGGGGCAGTGCGGTTTACCGCGCGCGACGTGCCGTCGTCGTTCGGCGCGTGCCATTGCGAGATGTGCCGCCGCTGGACCGGATCGGCCCTGTTGGGCGTGACCGTGCCGCGTGCGTCGGTGGACTGGCAGGGCGCAGACCGGATCGCGACGCTGCAAAGCTCTGACTGGGCGGAACGCGCGTGGTGCCGCGACTGCGGCTCGCCGCTGTACTATCACGTGACGATGGAGGGGCCGATGACCGCGTCCATCGAGATGCCCATCGGCCTGTTTGACGACGCCTCGGGCTTCGACTTCGACAATGAAATCTACATCGACCACAAGCCGGACAGCTTTGCCTATGCCGGCGACCGCACGCGGCTTACCCGCAAGGAAACGCTGGCCCGCTTCGGGATAGACGAGGGAGACCTGTGATGACCAAGTACGATGCCGAATGGGTTGCACGTGAGGAAGCCAAGCGCGCCTACATGGCCGAGCACGGGCTGTACCGTCCCGAGGACGAGCACGCGTCCTGCGGCGTGGGACTGGTGGTATCGATCGACGGCAGCCGCAGCCGAAAGGTGGTGGAGCACGGGATCGACGCGCTGAAGGCCGTGTGGCACCGGGGCGCTGTGGACGCAGACGGCAAGACCGGCGACGGCGCGGGCATTCACGTGCAGATCCCGGTGGCGTTCTTCCACGACCAGATCACGCGCACCGGCCACAACCCGCGCCCCGGCGAGATGCTGGCGGTGGGCCAGGTGTTCCTGCCACGCACCGATTTCGGCGCGCAGGAGACCTGCCGCACCATCATCGAGACCGAAGTGCTGCGGATGGGGTATTACATCTACGGCTGGCGGCACGTGCCGGTGAACATCGACGTGCTTGGCGAAAAGGCCAACGCCACCCGCCCCGAGATCGAGCAGATCCTGATATCGAACTCGAAGGGGGCGGACGAAGATACGTTCGAGCGCGAGCTTTACGTGATCCGGCGGCGGATCGAGAAGGCTGCCGCGGCCGCACAGGTGCCGACGCTTTATCTTGCATCGCTGTCGTGCCGGTCGATCATCTACAAGGGCATGATGCTGGCCGAGCAGGTGGCCGAGTTCTATCCCGACCTGCAGGACGAGCGGTTCGAAAGCGCGTTCGCGATCTACCACCAGCGCTATTCCACGAACACCTTCCCGCAGTGGTGGCTGGCCCAGCCGTTCCGGATGCTGGCGCACAACGGCGAGATCAACACGCTGAAGGGAAACATCAACTGGATGAAGAGCCACGAGATCCGGATGGCGTCAGGCGCATTCGGGGACATGGCAGAGGACATCAAGCCGATCATCGCGCAGGGGTCCTCGGATTCGGCGGCGCTTGACGCGGTGTTCGAGGTGCTGGTGCGCGCGGGTCGCAGTGCGCCGATGGCCAAGACGATGCTGGTGCCCGAAAGCTGGTCCAAGCAGGCGCGCGAACTGCCCGAGGCGTGGCGCGACATGTATTCGTACTGCAACGCGGTGATGGAACCGTGGGACGGCCCGGCCGCGCTGGCGATGACCGACGGGCGCTGGGTCTGCGCAGGGCTGGACCGCAACGGGCTGCGCCCGATGCGCTATGTCGTTACCGGCGACGGGCTGGTGATCGCCGGGTCCGAAGCGGGAATGGTGCCCACCGACGAGGCGACGGCAGTAGAGAAGGGGGCGCTGGGACCAGGGCAGATGCTGGCCGTGGACATGGCTGCGGGCAAGTTGTTCCACGACACCGAGATCAAGGACAAATTGGCCGCCGCGCAGTCCTTCGGCGAGTGGGTCGGCAAGATCAACGAGCTGGACGACGAGCTGGACCAGGTCGTCGAGACGCCGCTGTTCACCGGGGCCGAGCTGCGCAAGCGGCAGATTGCGGCGGGCTACAGCATCGAAGAGCTGGAGCAGGTGCTTGCGCCCATGGCAGAGGACGCCAAGGAAGTCGTGGCCTCGATGGGCGATGACACGCCGTCCGCCGTGCTGTCGGAAAAGTACCGGCCGCTGAGCCACTTCTTCCGCCAGAACTTCAGCCAGGTGACGAACCCACCCATCGACAGCCTGCGCGAGCATCGGGTGATGAGCCTGAAGACGCGGTTCGGCAACCTCAAGAACGTGCTGGACGAGGACAGCAGCCAGACCGAGATCATCGTGCTGGAAAGCCCGTTCGTGGCGAATGCGCAGTTCGACCGGCTGATGGAAGTCTTCGACAACTCGATGGTCGAGATTGATTGCACCTTTGCGCTGGACGGCGGCGCGCGTGCCCTGTCCGAGGGTCTGGCGCGCATCCGGGCCGAGGCCGAGGATGCCGTGCGATCCGGTGCCGGCCATCTGGTCCTGACCGATCAGCATCAGGGCCCCGACCGGGTGCCGATGCCGATGATCCTGGCGACCAGCGCGGTGCATTCGTGGCTGACGCGCAAGGGTCTGCGCACCTTCTGTTCTGTCGCGGTGCGGTCGGCGGAATGCATTGATCCGCATTACTTTGCCGTGCTGATCGGCTGCGGCGCGACGGTGGTGAACGCCTATCTTGCCGAGGACAGCCTTGCCGACCGGATCGAGCGCGGGCTGCTGGATGGCCCGCTGACCGAGACGGTGGCGCGCTATCGCACGGCTGTCGATCAGGGCCTTCTGAAGATCATGTCCAAGATGGGGATCTCGGTGGTGTCGTCCTATCGCGGCGGCCTGAACTTCGAGGCCGTGGGTCTGAGCCGGGCGATGGTGGCGGAATACTTCCCCGGCATGCCCAGCCGGATTTCCGGCATCGGCGTCAGCGGCATCCAGAAAAAGCTTGTCGAGGTTCACGCGCGCGGCTGGCGCGGCGGCGCCGACGTGCTGCCCATCGGTGGCTTCTACAAGGCGCGCCGGTCGGGCGAGACGCATGCGTGGGATGCGCAGGGGATGCACCTGTTGCAGGCCGCCTGCGACCGCGCGAGCTATGAGATGTGGAAGCAGTTTTCGGCCAAGATGCGGGCGATGCCGCCCATTCACCTGCGCGACCTGCTGGACTTCAAGCCACTGGGAGCGCCGGTGCCGCTGGACGAGGTGGAATCGATCACCTCGATCCGCAAGCGGTTCGTCACCCCGGGGATGAGCCTTGGCGCGCTGTCGCCCGAGGCGCACAAGACGCTGAACGTTGCGATGAACCGGATCGGCGCCAAGTCGGATTCCGGTGAGGGCGGCGAGGACCCGGCGCATTTCACGCCCGAGTCCAACGGCGACAACCCCAGCGCCAAGATCAAGCAGGTGGCGTCGGGCCGGTTCGGCGTGACGGCGGAATACCTGAACCATTGCGAAGAGCTGGAGATCAAGGTCGCCCAGGGCGCCAAGCCCGGCGAGGGCGGCCAGTTGCCCGGCATGAAGGTGACCAAGCTGATCGCGCGGCTGCGGCATTCGACGCCGGGCGTGACGCTGATCTCGCCGCCGCCGCACCACGACATCTATTCGATCGAGGACCTTGCGCAGCTGATCTATGACCTGAAACAGATCAACCCGCGCTGCAAGGTGACGGTCAAGCTGGTGGCGGCCAGCGGCGTCGGCACGATCGCGGCGGGCGTGGCCAAGGCCAAGGCCGACGTGATCCTGATCTCGGGCCACAACGGAGGCACCGGGGCCAGCCCCGCGACCAGCATCAAGTATGCCGGCCTGCCGTGGGAGATGGGCCTGACAGAGGCGCATCAGGTTCTGGCGATGAATAACCTGCGGGGCCGTGTGACGCTTCGGACCGATGGCGGGCTGCGCACCGGTCGCGACATCGTCATGGCCGCGATGATGGGGGCCGAGGAGTACGGCATCGGCACCGCCGCGCTGATCGCCATGGGCTGCATCATGGTGCGCCAGTGCCAGTCGAACACCTGCCCGGTGGGGGTCTGCACCCAGGACGAGCGCCTGCGCGAGAAGTTCACGGGCAACGCGGACAAGGTGGTGAACCTGATCACCTTCTATGCGCAGGAGGTGCGCGAGGTGCTGGCCAGCATCGGCGCGCGGTCGCTGGCCGACGTGATCGGGCGGGCCGACCTGCTGAGCCAGGTCAGCCGTGGCTCGGCACATCTGGACGATCTGGATCTGAACCCGCTGCTGATTACCGTCGATGGCGCAGACCGGATCGTCTATGATCGCGACAAGCCGCGCAACGTCGTGCCGGACACGCTGGACGCCGAGATCGTCAAGGATGCCGCGCGCTTCCTTGAGGACGGCGAAAAGATGCAGGTGTCCTATGCGGTGCGCAACACCGACCGGACCATCGGCACGCGGGTGTCCAGCCACATCGTCAAGCGGTTCGGGATGCGCAACAGCCTTCAGCCCGACCACCTTACTGTGAAGCTGTCGGGCAGCGCGGGCCAGTCGCTGGGCGCCTTTGCCGCGCCGGGCCTGAAGCTGGAGGTGTCGGGCGACGCCAACGACTACGTCGGCAAGGGTCTGTCGGGCGGCACCATCGTGGTGCGTCCGCCGATGGCCAGCCCGCTGGTCGCGGCCGACAACACCATCATCGGCAACACGGTCCTGTATGGCGCGACCGACGGCTATCTTTTTGCCGCCGGGCGGGCCGGAGAGCGGTTCGCCGTGCGCAATTCGGGCGCCAAGGTGGTGATCGAGGGCTGCGGGTCCAACGGGTGCGAATACATGACCGGCGGCGTCGCGGTGATCCTTGGGTCGGTGGGGGCGAACTTTGGCGCGGGGATGACCGGCGGCATGGCCTATCTCTATGACCCCGAGGGTGCGTCGGCGGACATGATGAACATGGAAACGCTGGTGACCTGTCCGGTGACCGTGCCGCATTGGGAAGCGCAGATGCGCGGCCTGATAGAGCGGCACGCCGCAGAGACCCGCAGCCGCCGCGCGGCCGACATCCTGCAGAACTGGGACGTGGCGCTGGGCGGGTTCGTGCAGGTCTGTCCCAGGGAGATGCTGAACAAGCTGGAGCATCCCCTGACGCTGGAAGAGGCCGAAGCGCGCGCCTGACGCGGGCTGACACGGTTGCATCGGTTCGGGGCCGTCCTTTGGGGGCGGCCCCGATTCTGTTTGCGGGACGCTCTCTGCGCCTGAATGATGAATGTCATTGGGAATTGGAGGGACATACATGAGGGTTGGAACGATGATGCGCGGAGCCGGGCTTGCCATCTGCATGGCGATGGCGGCAGGCGCGGCCAGCGCGGAATGGGGTGCGGTCGGGATCGACACCACGGGTGACGGCTATGGCTGGTCGGCGGGCTATAGCTACGAGTCAGACGCCTACAACCGCGTCTGGAACGAGTGCGGCGGCTACTGTGACCAGATCTTCACCTTTTTCAACGAATGCGCCGCGATCTCGAAGGCAAGCAACGGGGCGTGGGGCTGGTCGACAGGCGGAAACCGCGGAAGTGCCGAATCCAGCGCGCTGAGCTGGTGCCGCCAGTACGGCGGGGGCGACTGCTATATCCGGGTCTGGGCCTGCTCGGGCTGATCCGGCACGCTTGACCGCGCGCCGGACCGCGGGCATGGGGGACCCGTGGCGAAAAAGGCGAAACGATCCCCCAAGGGCGCGTCCGGGAAACGGGCGGGCCGCAGGCCGTGGCGGCGGCTTCTGCGGCGTGGTCTGGTCATGGTGGTCTCGGTCGTTGTTCTGATGGTGGCGGCACCGGCGTTCCTAAATCCGCCGACGACGCCCTACATGGCTGCCGAATCGCGCCGGTTGGGCGGCGTGGATCAAGCCTGGGCGCGGCTGGAGGACATCGCCCCCGCTATGGCGCGATCGGTCGTGGCGGCGGAGGACGCCAATTTCTGCCTGCACTGGGGGTTTGACATGGCCGCCATTCGCGCCGCGCTGGAAGATGGCGCGGCGCGCGGCGCCTCTACCATAAGCCAGCAAGTGGTGAAGAACGTCTTTCTTTGGCAGGGCCGCAGCTGGCCCCGCAAGGCGCTGGAGGCGCTGTTGACGCCACTGGTCGAACTTCTCTGGTCGAAGGAGCGCATCGTCGAGGTTTACCTGAACGTGGCCGAGTTCGACGAGGGCGTGTTCGGGGTGCGTGCCGCCGCTCTGCACTATTTCGGCGTGGCCGCGGCGGACCTGACCCCGACGCAGGCCGCACGTCTGGCTGCGATCCTGCCAGATCCCAAGGGGCGGTCGGCCAGCCGGCCCTCGGACTTCGTGCGCCGGCGGACGGCTGCGATCATGGACGGCGCCGCGACCATCGACGCGGACGGGCGTGCGGCGTGCTTTCAGCGGGACGGGTGAGGCTGACGGTGAGGCCCCGTGCATCAACCCGGTTGAACTGCCCGGCGCGGCACGGCATTGAGGCGGGGCAGACCCCATCGAGCCACACCACGCGATGACACGCCTTTTTCACGTCCCCCTGTCCCCGTTCTGCCGCAAGGTGCGTCTTGCGCTGGGCGAAAAGCGTATCGAGGTCGAACTGATCGAAGAACGCTACTGGGAGGCGTCGCCAGAGTTCCTGCGGCGCAATCCAGCGGGCAAGGTTCCGGTGCTGAAGATGAACGGGCGCACCCTTTCGGAAAGCGCGGCGATCTGCGAGCTGATCGAAGAGATGCACCCCGACCCGCCGCTGATGCCGCGCAGCCCCGAGGCGCGCTATGAGGTGCGGCGGCTGGTGACGTGGTTCGACGACAAGTTTCACCACGAGGTGACATCGAAGCTGCTTTACGAGCGGGTGAACAAGAAGGTCATGGGGCAGGGCTATCCCGACAGCCGCAACGTCAAGACGGGCGCCCAGAAGATCAAGTACCATCTGGATTACATGGGCTGGCTTCTGGATCAGCGCCGCTGGCTGGCGGGCGATGCACTGACGCTGGCCGATTTCGCGGCCGCAGCGCACCTGTCATCGCTGGACTATATCAGCGACGTGGACTGGCACCGCAACGCGAACGTCAAGGACTGGTACGCCAAGATAAAGTCGCGGCCGGCCTTCCGGTCGATCCTTGCCGACCAGATCCCGGGATTTCCGCCACCGGCGCATTATGCCGATCTGGATTTCTGATCCCGGCTGTTGCAGGGGGGCTGTCTGCCCCCCACCCGCGCCGGAGGCGCGGGCCCCCCCGAGAGTATTTCCGAACAGAAGAAGCCCGGGGCGATGGCGCGCGACCTGACCGGGCGCCTGAAGGCCGAGGCGCGGCGGCTTGGCTTTGCCGGCGTCGGCGTCACGCTGCCCGGCGCGATCCCCGGGGCTGCCGGGCGGCTGGAGGCGTTTGTCGCCGCGGGGCGGCACGGGCAGATGGCCTGGATGGAAGAGCGGCGGCACTGGCGCGGGGACCCCGCCGCGCTTTGGCCCGCGGCGCGGTCGGTGGTGATGCTGGCCGAGGCCTATACGCCCGCGCATGACCCGCTGGCGGTGCTGGCGCGGCGCGACCGGGGGGCGATTTCGGTCTATGCGCAGAACCGTGACTATCACGATGTGGTGAAGAAGCGGCTGAAGGCGCTGGGCCGCTGGCTGCTGGAACAGGCGCCGGGGGAAGAGATCAAGGTCTTCGTCGATACCGCGCCGGTGATGGAAAAGCCGCTGGCGCAGGCGGCCGGGCTGGGCTGGCAGGGCAAGCACACCAACCTTCTGGGCCGGGGTCTGGGGAACTGGGTCTTCCTTGGGGCGCTTTTCTCGACGGTGGAGCTGGAACCGGATGCGCCGGAGACCGGGCATTGCGGCAGTTGCACCGCGTGCCTTGATGTGTGCCCGACGGATGCGTTTCCCGCGCCCTACCAGCTCGATGCGCGGCGCTGCGTGTCCTACCTGACGATCGAGCATCGCGGGCCCGTGGACGAGGATCTGCGCCCGGGGCTGGGCAACCGGATCTACGGCTGCGACGACTGCCTTGCTGTCTGCCCGTGGAACAAGTTCGCGGTCGCCGCGTCCGAGCAGAAATACGCCGCGCGCGACGACCTGCTGGCGCCGCCGCTGGCAGATCTGGCGGCTTTGGACGACGCGAGGTTCCGGGCGCGGTTCTCGGGATCGCCGATCAAGCGGATCGGGCGGGACCGCTTTGTGCGCAACGTGGCCTATGCGATCGGCAATTCGGGCGACCCGGCGCTGCTGGACGCGGTGCGCGCGCTGGTCGATGACGCGGACCCGGCGGTGGCCGAGGCAGCGCGATGGGCCTGCGGGCGGCTGGCGAAGGCGGGATCGCGCCCCATCTAGAGGGGGAAACCCGTGATGGAGGACAACCGATGCGATACGCGATGATCCTTGGGCTGGTGCTGGGCGTGGCCGGGCCGGCCATGGCGCAGGCCCCGGTGGGGCAGGGCCGCCCGAACGCCGATTTCACGCCGGCCTTCGACGGGCAGACGCGGGCGCCGGCGATGGTCTCGGGCGTGGCGCTGGAGGTCGAGGTGCTGTCGGGGCCGTTGCAGAACCCCTGGGGCATCGCGGCCTTGCCGGGCGGCGGCTATCTGGTGACGGAACGGCCCGGACGGCTGCGGGTGATGGCCGAGGGCGGGGCACTGTCGGCGCCCTTGCGCGGGCTGCCCGAGGTGGTGGCGTCGCGGCAGGGCGGGCTGCTGGATGTTGCCGTGGGGCCTGATTTCGGGACCGACCGGCGGATCTACTGGACCTATGCCAAGCCGGTGGGCGACGGGATGAGCGCGACGGCGGCGGCGCGGGGCGTGCTGTCGGCGGACCTGACGCAGGTGACGCAGGTCGAGGATATCTTCGTCCAGGTGCCGGCCAGCGCCAGCCCGATGCACTATGGCAGCCGGATCGTCTTTGACGGGGCGGGCCATGCCTTTGTCACCACGGGCGAACGGTCGGGCCGGGCGGAACGGGTGCTGGCGCAGGATCCGGGCAGCACCTATGGCAAGGTGGTTCGGGTGCGGCTGGACGGCGGCGTGCCGGCGGACAACCCGCTGGCCGGGCAGGCGGGCGTGCGGGGCGAGATCTGGACGCTGGGCCATCGCAACCCGCAGGGCGCGGCGATGCGGCCGGGGACGGGCGAGCTTTGGACCATCGAGCACGGGCCGGCGGGGGGTGATGAACTGAACCTGTCGGTACGGGGCGCGAACTACGGCTGGCCTGCGGTGTCCTATGGCGTGAACTACGGCGGGTCTGCCGTGGGCAGCGGCCTGGCGCGCGCCCCGGGGGTCGAGGAGCCGCGCTACTACTGGGACCCGGTGATCGCGCCGGGCGGCATGGTGTTCTACGAGGGCGCGATGTTTGCCGACTGGGCGGGCGACCTGCTGATCGGGTCGCTGAACCCCGGCGGGCTGGTGCGGCTGCGGCTGGACGGCACGCGCGTCGTGGGCGAGGAGCGGTTCCTGGAGGGCGAGCGGCGCACCCGCGACGTCGAGGTGGCGCGGGACGGGGCGCTGTTGCTTTTGTGGGACGATCCCCGGGGCGGCGTCCTGCGGGTCACGCCGCGGGGTTAGGCGTCAGCCCAGCGTTTCGACGGTGAGGTTGCCGTTGGTGTAGACGCAGATGTCGGCGGCAATGGCCATGGCGCGGCGCGCGACGGCTTCGGCGTCGAGATCGCTGCCGATCAGGGCACGGGCGGCGGCCAGCGCATAGTTGCCGCCGGACCCGATGGCGGCCACGTCATGTTCGGGTTCCAGCACGTCGCCCGCGCCGGTGATGACGTATAGCGCCGCGCCGTCCGAGACGATCAGCATCGCCTCGAGCTTTTGCAGGTACTTGTCGGTGCGCCAGTCCTTGGCGAGTTCCACCGCGGCGCGCTGAAGCTGGCCTGGGGCGGATTCGAGCTTGGTCTCTAGCCGTTCGAGAAGCGTGAAGGCGTCGGCGGTGGACCCGGCGAAGCCCGCCAGCACCTGATGCCCGCCTGGTGACAGGCGGCGGACCTTGCGGGCTGATCCCTTTATGACGGTCTGGCCGAGGCTGACCTGGCCGTCGCCGGCGATCACCACCTTGCCGTTCTTCTTGACGCCAAGGATCGTGGTGCCGTGCCAGCCGGGGAAGGATGTGTCATGCATCGCGGGGCTCCTTTCGTCACGGGTATATGGACGGCGGGCGGGCGCGGCACAAGGCGGGCGCTTGTCCCCGGGGGCGCGGAAGCTTAGGTGCCGGGGGTGAGCGGCACCCGCACCCTCGACATCTATCTTGACGACGCGATGCGCCGGTCGGTGGAACGCGGGCGGCACAACTATTTCGCACGCGTTCAGGCCGCGTTCGAGGCGGCGGGCCTGCGGGTACGGCTGCGCGAGGATACACAGGCCGAGCGGCTGGCCTCTGTGGCGCGGCCGGGCTGGGCGCTGTTCCACATGCAGGAGCCGCCGCATCCCCGCGCGCTGACCACGCGGCGGGCCTATGTCTATCCCTTCTGGCGTATAGAGCGGACGAACCGGCGTTGGCAGACCGAGGTGGCGACCACGGTGTTTCCGCAGGAGGCGATCGACCCCGATGCTGCGCAGCGGTTCTTCGATTTCTGGCGGCGGCGGCAGTATGGCGCGGTGACCCCGCCGCAGAGCGACGGCTACGTCTATGTGCCGTTGCAGGGGCGCCTTCTGGACCGGCGCAGTTTCCAGACGATGGCGCCCATCGACATGCTGCGCGAGGTGCTTGCAGAGGTGCCCGGGCGCATTCGCGTGACGCTGCATCCCAAGGAGGTCTACGCACCGGCGGAATTGCAGGCGCTGGACCGGCTGGCGCGGGCGCATCCGCGCCTGGAACTGTCGGCCGAGCCGCCGGAGGTGTTGTTGCCGGGCTGCGACATGGTCGTCACGCAGAACTCTGCGGTCGCCTTCCAGGGCTATTTTTACAAGAAGCCCGCGGTTCTGTTCGCGCGGATCGACTTTCACCACATCGCGGCTCGGGTGGATGTGCTTGGCGTGCCCGAGGCGATCCGGCATGCGCGAGAGGCGCGGCCCGACTATGCGCGTTATCTCTACTGGTTCTTGCAGGAGATGGCGATCAACGCCGGAAAAGACGACGCGCCGGCGCAGATCCTGAAGACCGTGCGCCGGCGCGGCTGGGATATCTGAAGGCGCGCGGGGCCGCGCGCCGCTGGATCAGATCGATTCCTTGATCCAGTTGTCCAGCGCGGCCTTGGGCGCGGCGCCGATCTTGTTCGACACGACCTGACCGTCCTTGAAGAGGAACAGTGCCGGGATGCCGCGAACGCCCAGTTCGGCGGGCGAGTTCGGGTTGTCGTCGACGTTGACCTTGGCGATCTTCACCTTGCCGGCATACTGCTCGGACAGTTCTTCGAGCGCGGGGCCGATCTGCTTGCAGGGGCCGCACCACTCTGCCCAGAAATCGACAACGACGGGAATGTCGGAGTTGCGTACTTCGGCGTCGAAGGTGTCGTCGGTGACCGCTACGGTGCTCATGGCCTGCTCCTTGGCATTCGGGTTCGGGGGCGGAAGGTATGGACGGGGTCCCGCCGCGTCAAGATGTGCCTGTCCGGGCCAGTGCAGACCTCACCATATCGTGCGGCAGGGGCATGAGCCGGGGCACCGCCGTCCAGAGGATCGCGACCTCGACCCTGCGGTCGGGATAGATCTGCGCCAGCGCGGCGGCATAGGCGCCCATCTGGCGCATCAGGCCCTCTGGGACCTCGGCTGCGGTCTCGGGGACGATGCGGTTGGTCTTGTAGTCCACGGCCAGTACGCGCGCGCCGTCGATCAGCAGGCGATCCACCGCGCCGTGGATGCGCGCGCCGATCTCTGGCAGGTGGGCGGTGATCGCCACTTCGGCCAGCGCATCGGCGGCGAAGAGCGGGGCAAGGTCCGGCGCCTCCAGCACGCGGGCGGCATCGGCGCAAAGCGCGTCGGCCTCTGCCACGGTGACGGCGTCCTCGCCCACGGTCAGAAGATCGCGGGCAAGATCGGGCCAGCCGTCGCGGGGGACAAGCGGCAAGTGTTCCAGAAGCAGGTGGATCTGGCGGCCCCGGCGCAGGGGGTCGTCATCGCCGGTGGGCACGATTTCGCCGGGCAGCGCCTTTGGCCCGCCAAGATCCGAGGGCGCGCGCGGCCCGGCGGGGCGCGGGGCGGGCGCGGCACGGGCGCTGGCCCATGCGGGCAGCGTGGCGGCGGGCGGCGGCGCGTCGGTGGCGGCGCCCGAGACACTGGACCGCCAGCCCAGCGGCGCGAATTGCAGGCCCGGGCCGGTAGGCTGGTCGGCGGTGACCGCGCCCGCGTGGGTCAGGCCATCCTCGACCAGGCGATACCAGCTTTGGCCCGCGTCGCCCACCTCGCCCGCCGCGCAGACGATCAGCCATGATTCCGCGCGGGTCATCGCGACGTAGAGAAGGCGCAGGCGTTCCTCTTCCTGGCGCAGCCGGGCGGCGGCGGCGGCCTCCTTCATCGCGGCGGGCTGGTCGGCGGCCGGGCTGCGCCAGACGGCCTGGCCCCCCGCAAGGTGCAGGATGTCGGCGTCGCGGGGTGCGTTGCGTTTCGCGGTGTCGGGCAGGATCACGACGGGCGATTCCAGCCCCTTGGCGCCATGCACCGTCATCACGCGGATCTGGTCGCCCGCGCTGTCGAGCTGGCGCTTGACCTCGACATCGTCGGTTTGCAGCCAGGTCAGAAAGCCGGTCAGGCTGGGCACGTCGGTGCGTTCGTAGGCCAGCGCCTGAGACAGGAGCGCGTCGATGCCGTCCTCTGCCTCCGGCCCCAGGCGCGCCAGCAGGCGGCGGCGCCCGTAATGGCGGATCAGGACGCGTTCGATCAGGTCGTAGGGGCGCAGGAAGTCGGCGGCATTGCGCAAGGCCTCCAGCGTGGACAGCGTTTCGGGGAACTCTGCCTTGCGCGATTGCAGGGCGCGCCAGAGGTAAGGTTCCGCCCGCCCCGCGGCGAGGTCGTGAAGCGCGCCTTCGTCCCAGCCGAACAGCGGCGAGCGCAAGGCCGCGGCGAGCGACAGGTCATCCTCTGGCGTGGCGAGGAAGGACAGAAGCGCGCCGATGTCGCGCACCGCAAGCTCTCCGCCCAGCTTCAGGCGGTCGGCGCCCGCGACGGGAAGGTTGCGCGCCTTGCAGGCGCGGATGATCTCGTGAAACAGGGCGGACCGGCGCTGCACCAGGATCATCACGTCGCCCGCGCGCACCGGGCGCCAGCCGTCGGGTGCGTTGCGGTCGGGGACGGCGGCGCTGCCGATCATGCCGGCTATGGCCTCGGCGATGGCGCGGGCCAGCCGTGTGCTGTGGTGCATGTCGCCGGGCCGGTCGGCGGTGTCGAACCAGTCCAGGTCTTGGGGGTTCCCCGAGGGTTCCACCACGGGCCAAAGGTCGACGCGGCCCGCCTTGGTGTCGAAAACGGCGCGGTGGCGCATGTCCGGCTGCGGGCCCTGCGGATCGCGCCATGCGGCGAAGGTGTGATCCACGAGCCGCAGGATCGCGTCCGAGGAGCGGAAGGAAAACTCCAGCGCGCGGTTGGCCAGCCCCGGTCCGGGCGGCGCGAGGCGGTCCGCGAAATGGCGGCGCATCCGGTCGAACTCTGCCGGGTCGGCGCCCTGGAAGGAATAGATAGACTGTTTCTGGTCGCCCACCACGAAGATCGTGCGCAGGCGGTCGTCCTGCGCGCCGATGCCCGATGCCATCTCCTGCGCCAGCGCGGCGATCACCTGCCACTGGGTCGGGCTGGTGTCCTGCGCCTCGTCCACCAGGATGTGGTCGAGTCCGCCATCGAGCCGATAGAGCACCCAGGCCGCCACCCGCGGATCGGTCAGAAGATCGCGGGTCTTCAGGATCAGGTCGTCGAAATCCAGCCAGCCGCGCGCGGCTTTGCGCGACTCGTAGGCGGGCAGGAAGGCGCCGGCAAAGCGGTGCAGGGCATGGGTGCGGCGGGCGGCGTTGAAGGCGCGGTAGCGGGGGAATGCGTCCTCGATCCGGGACATCAGGTCGTTGAGCGCGTCAAGGTGCGGACCAAGCTTTCCCTGCGTTCCCTTGGTCGGGAAGCTGCCGATCTTTGCGCCGCGCGGCACCTTTGCACCATCGCCGAACAGAAGAATATCCGACAGGGCGAGGAACGCGCCATGCGAGGGCACAGAGGGCAGGATCGCGGCCAGTTTTTCGCCAGCGCGGGTGTCGGTGATCTTGTCGCTGGACATCAGAAGCGGCACCAGCGCGCGAAGGAGTGCGGGTTCACCGCCGTCAAACACGCTTTGCAAGATGCTTTCGGCGCTGGTGTCCGGCGGCAGGCCGAACCAGCGCAGGCAGTTCTCTGGCGAAACCTGCGCGGCAAAGCTTTCCTTGTCGTCGATCAGCGCGCGGGTCAGTTGCCCCAGATCGTCGCCGGTGTATTCGGCGGCCAAAGCATCGAGCGCAGGGGCGTCGGGGCCCTCGGCGATCCGTTCAACGACTTCGCCGCGCAGAAGCTCTGCCGCGCGGTCGTCCATTTCCGTGAATTGCGGAGTTACCCCGGCCTCGAGCGGAAAGCGGCGCAGAAGCGCGGCGCAGAAGGAATGGATTGTCTGGATGCGCAGGCCGCCGGGCGTCTCTATGGCCCGGGCGAACAGGCGGCGGGCCTGCGCCAGCCGTGCCGCGCCGATCGGGCCGGTTTCACCCAGTGTCGACAAGGCCTCTTGCAGGTCGGCGTCCTCTTTCAGCGCCCAGTCTCCCAGAAGGGTGAAAAGGCGGTTCTGCATCTCTGACGCAGCGGCCTTGGTGTAGGTCAGGCAGAGGATGTGCTGGGGGTCGACGCCGTTCAGCAGAAGCCGGGCCACGCGGTCGGTCAGAACGCGGGTCTTGCCCGATCCGGCATTGGCCGACAGCCAGGTGGAGGCCGCCGGGTCGGCGGCAAGGCGCTGGGCGATGCTGGCGTCGTCGATGCTCATTCGCCCACCTCCACCGGCCAGGGCGGATCGGCGTCGTCCCATTCGCCATGCCGGGCAAGGTGGTCATAGTCGCCCGGCCCGCGTTGCGGGTCCACCGCGCGGCGCGAGGGATAGCCCTGGGCGTGGTCGCGGTAGGCCGACAGAAGGGCGCGGAACTCGTCCCGGACCTGTGCAAGCCCTGCAGGGTCCAGTTCCACGGGCGTGTCCGACAGCTTGGCCCCCAGCGCGATATGGGCGACGGCGGCGACCCGTGCTGCGGGCACGCCCTCTATCGCGCCGGCCTCTGCCATCAGCGCGGCAAGGTAGAGCTGCTTGTCATAGTGGCGCAGCTGCTTGACCGAGGGGGCGCTGCCGGTCTTGTAGTCGTAGATCGTCAGCGTGCCGTCCTCGGCGCGGTCCACGCGGTCGATCTTGCCGGTCAGCGTGAAATCAAGGTCGGGCACGTCCAGCCGTCCGGTGTGTTCCAGCGCCAGGGGGGCGGCGGTTTGCCTGCGCCCGGTCTCTTGCGCCAGGAACCAGTCGGCGAAACGCGCGATCTTGGCGCGCCAGAGGCGGCGGGCGGCGGGCCAGGGCGCCTGCTCGGCCAGCACCTGATCCGAGATGGACAGAAGCGCGGCGCGCGCGGCGGGAAGGTCTGCCAGCGACACCTCATCGACGAAGCGTTCGAGGATCCTGTGGATTACGGTGCCGCGCAGGGGGGCGTCGGGCGACTGGCGCAGGGGATCGAGCGGTTTCAGGTTCAGCACGTGGCGAGCGTAGATCGCGAAGGGGTCGCGGATCAGCGTCTGCACCTGCGTGATCGACAGCGACCTGGGCCGCGCGGCGACAGGCGGGCGCGGGGCCGGACGCGCGGCGGGTGGTACGGCGTCATCGGCACGGTCGAGCGCGGCGGCCATCGCCAGCCAGTCGTTGCCGCGTGCGCGCATGGCCGCAAGGGCCGCCTTGCCGTCTTCGCTAATGCCGCCCAAGAGGTTGACCAGCCGGTTCAGCCAGCGCGAGGGGACCGTCTGCGCCTCGGCATCGCGGATCGCGCGGCTGAGCACCACGCGGGGCGCGCCGATGGCCTGCTGGAAGTCATGCGCCGACAGCCCGATGCGCCGCTCGGGCAGCAGAAGCCCCGCCTGCAGCCGCATCTGACGGTTCAGCCAGGGATCGGGCGCCGGGGCCTCGGGCCAGACGCCTTCGTTCAGTCCGGCGGCGACGATCAGGTCGGCGCCCTGCACGCGGGCCTCCAGTGTGCCCCAGATCATCAGGCCGGGGTGGGCGGTGACGCTGTCGCGCACCTCTGCCCGTTGCAGGATGGCATCAAAGAGCGCGGCGTATTCCACCGGGGGCATGTCGCCGCCATGCCCGGCCTCGCGGCGCAGGGCGTCGGTTTCGGCCCGTGCCTTTTCGCCCGCGCGTTCCAGCCATAGCGCACCGCTGCCGGTGGCGTCGGGCCCGGCGGCAAGGCGTTCGGCAAGGTCGAGGTGATGGGCCACATGGTCGGCCAGCGGGCGTGTGCCGACCGTTTCGGCCCCGGTCAGCGTTTCTGCCACCCAGCGCGCCCAGGCCTGCCGGTCGGCGTCGCCCTTTGCGGCCCAGGCGGTCAGCGCGGCGGCGTCCGGATAGGGCGGGCCGAAGCGGCGCAGGCGCAGTTCCAGTTCGCGGGTGTGGCGCAGGTGCGGGCCCCGGTCGGCGCCCCCGCTGGCGGCCAAGGGGTGCTTCAGCAGGGTCAGCAGCGCCTCGGCCGACAGTGGCGCGCCGAACAGCGCGGCCACGTGGCGCAGGAAGCGGCCAGGCGCGGACAGCGCCAGCGGACGCCCCGCGCTGTCGTCCGCGATGATGCCCCAGCGGTCGAGCGCGGCCTCGACCTGCCGGGTCAGCGTGCGGTCGGGGGTGATAAGCGCGGCGGTGGTGCCGGTTTCCGCCGCCTGCCGCAGGATCAGGGCGATGGCTGTCGCCTCGTCCCGCTGCGAGGGCGCCTCGATCAGCGTCAGGTCCCGTGTGGCGGTGTGGAGCCCGGTCAGCGCGGGGCCTTCGGACATCCACTGGTCGGTGACGGGGGCGGGACGCAGCGCCAGAGATATCAGCCGGTTGCGCTCTGGGCAGGGCGGGGGCGTGTCGTGCCACGCGAGGACATCGCCGGGCGCCATGTCCAGCGCCGAGAGAAGCCGGGCAAAGCGGAATTGGGGGTGGTCCTCTCCGGTGCGCGGGTCGTCGAGGGCGGACCAGACGGCACCCGGCATGTCTGTGTCAAAGCCGGGCAGGATGACGGCGCCCTGCGGCAGCCGCGCGATGGCTTGCATCAGAAGCGCGGTTGCCCCGCGCGACCCGGTGGAACCGGCGATCAGCACGGGATGATCGGGGGGCGCGGCCTGCCATCTTTCGATCGTCGCCTCGATGATGCGGCGTTGGCGCGCCTCGGGGTCGGGGCGCGGGCCGGCGGTGTCGGACAGGTAGGTTTCGACCAGATTGACGAAGGCAAGGCTGCGCTGCCAGTGGCCGGAACTGTCGGTGACGTCCAGCTTGCGCAGCGCGTCGGGCGCGACGCCTTCGCCCTGCATCTCGTCCAGAAGGCGGGCAAGGCTGTCGGCGAGGTCGAAGGTGGCGGTGCGCGGGGCAAGGTCCGGCTGCTGGTCGAGCAGGCGGGCGACAAGCTGGGTCAGTTCCAGCCTGCGCCGAAGCGGAGGGACGGCGGCGGGAATGCCGGCCAGCGCCCCCGCCCCAAGGTCGGTGACAAGGCGGATGCGCGGCAGAAGCCGCGCGGGCCCTTCGTCAAGGATCGCCGCGATGCGGCGTTCCATGCGGCGGGTGTTGACCAGCAACTCGACCCGCGCCAGCGCCTCTGGCGGCTGGCCGTCCATGCGGTTCAGCAGGCCCGTGACCAGCGCGCGAGGGAAATCGGCGCCGGGCGGAGCGTGGAAGAGGCGGGGTTGCGCGCCGGGCTCAAACATCGGTGGCCTCTCGCAAGAGCGCCTCGGCCAGCGGGATGCTTTGGGGGCGGCCCACGTCGCACCAGCCGCCGGTGTGGACGATGCCGAAAAGGCGGCCATCGGCGGCGGCCATGTCCCAGAGCCGGTTGAGCGAGAACACCGGGTCCGGGATGTCGTGCAGCCGGTCCGGCGCGACGATCTGCGCGCCGGTGTAGATCAGCCCCGGCCCGCGCGTCAGGCGGCCCCGGCCGTCCCGGCGAAAGTCTCCTGCCCCGGCGTGGCCGGTGGCGTCGGATGGAGCGACCAGCATCAGGAGCGACTCCATCCGGTCCGGATCCCAGGCGGCGGCGAGCGCGTTCAGCGGGTTGGGCCCGGTCCAGACGGCATCGGTGTTGAGCGTGAAGACGGGCCCCGGCCCGAGATGCGGCAGGGCGTTGCGCAGGCCGCCGCCGGTGTCGAGGATGTCGGGCGTCTCCAGAACCGTCGCGACGCCGCTGCCCGCGAGGTGGCGGTCCAGTTGATCGGGCAGGTAGTGCAGGTTGGCGACGATCCGGCCGATGCCTGCCGCCGCGGCCATGTCGCGGGCGTGGTCGATCAGGGCGCGGCCCGCCACCGGGATCAGCGGTTTCGGGCGATCCGCCGTCAAGGGCGCCATGCGCGTGCCGAAGCCGGCGGCGAACAGCATCAGTGCGTCGGGACGGTGCCGCATTGGTCCTTCAGCTCTTGCAACAGGGTCGGGTCGGGCGGGGGCAGGTCCCTGGCGACGGCCTCTGCCAGCGTGGCGAGCGCCGGGTGCGCAAGGCTGTCTTGCAGGTGGCGCCAGACGCGGGGGATCAGGTCGACATAGGCGGGCTTGCCATAGTGCAGCGACAGCCGGGCAAAACCGCCAAGGATGCGCAGGTTGCGCTGGGCGCCAAGCGTGGCATAGGCGGCGTGAAATGCGTCCGGCGCCATGCCCGAACGGTCGAGGAACCGGTCGATCATCCGCGTCTCCAGCCCCGGGGCAAGGTCGCGGCGTGCGTCCTTCAGGAGCGAGACGAGATCATAGACCGGGTGTCCCCGCGCGGCATCCTGGAAATCCAGCAGGCCGACGCGGGCGGTGCCGAAGCGGCCGGGCAGCCAGATCAGGTTTTCCGCATGGTAGTCGCGCAGCACCAGCGCCGACATGTCTGCCGCGTGTGCGTCAAGCACGGCGCGCACGGTGTCTTGGAAGGCCGCCCGCCGGTCCGGGTCGCGGGTGCCGGTGGCGGCAAGGCGATACCAGTCATGCGCCAGCGCCGCGGCCTGTGCCATCTGCGGCGGGCCATAGTCGGGGCAGGCGGGCAGGGGCGCCGGGGCAATGTCCACCAGCACGTCGATGGCTGCGCCATAAAGCGTGTCGGCAAGGTCCGGGTCGCGATCCACGACACGGGCGTAAAGATCGTCGCCGAGGTCTTCGAGGATCAGGAAGCCGTGGCCGGGGTCTTCGGCGATCAGGGCGGGAGCGGCCAGCCCAAGGCCCGCGAGGTGCCGGGCGATGGCGACGAAGGGGCGCACGTCCTCGCCCTTTTCCGGGGGGGCATCCATCAGGATGGCAGGGCCGTGCGCGGGATGCGCCAGCCGGACATAGCGGCGGTTGGAGGCATCGCCGGCCAGCGGGCTGTGGCGGGCGGCGTCCCAGCCGCTGCGCGACAGGAAGGCCGCCAGCGCGGCGGCGCGGTCAGGCATCGGCCCGCTCTGCCAGCGCCATGTCGATCCGGGCGGGCCATGTCGGCGCCTTGCTGGACAGCGACAGGCGGCGCCCGCCCGCGTCGTTCGTGGCGATGTCGATCCACAGCGCGTCCGCGGGGGCGCCGTCGCCCAACCTGTCGGGCCATTCGATCAGGCAGATGGCGGTGGCGAATGCCTCGTCAAGGCCCAGTTCCCACAGTTCGTCGGCATGGGTCAGGCGGTAAAGGTCGGCGTGCCAGATCTCCTCCTTGCCGTCGTCATAGGTCTGAACAAGCGTGAAGGTGGGCGATGGCACATCTTCTGTCCGGCCCTTGGCGCCAAGCCGTTGCTGGATCAGGGCGCGGGCGAAATGGGTCTTGCCGGCGCCGATCGGCCCAGACAACAGAAGGGTGTCGCCGGGCCCCAGAACAGGGGCGAGACGGCGGGCAAGCGCGGCGGTGGCGTTTTCGCTGGGCGCAATGATCGTGCGGAACGGTGCGGCGGGCATGGGCAGAGTGTGACGGGCCTTGGTGCCGCCTGCAAGGCCGCTCAGGCGCTTGCGGCGGCGATCTCTGGCGCGGTCGCAAGCGCCGCCGCGGAAACCGTGCGGAAGCCTGCAAGCATACCGCCGCCGATCAGGGGTCTGAAGCTGCATTCCAGCGTTTCACCGGTCTTCATCCGCACGGTCGCGGACCAGTCGCGGCGGTCTTCGAGCCCCGCCGCGAAATCCTGGGCGTCGCCCCAGACAGGCGTGGGCACACAATGGTCGCGCCAAAGCCGCGTTGCGTCTTGCAGCGTCGCGTTGCTGGCAAGCGTGGCCAGTGGGTCGGTCTGCCACAGGGCCATGTAGGCGCGGTTAACGTGGGTCAGCAGGCCACCCGGAGAGAAGACGGCGATCGCCTCTTCCAGGCTGTCGATCACCGCTTGCGCGACCTCCAGGTCTGACTGGAAGCGGCGGGTCAGGGTCAGTTCCGGCGTAATGTCCTCTATCACGAGGGCAAGCGCGCCGTCGCGGTGCGGCCGGCCCGAGACGCGGAAGGTGCGGCCATCGGCCAGCGGCCAAAGCTCGGAATAGGGTTCGGCGGGGCCGTCGCCGGCCACGGCGGCCAGCTTGCGCCGCCAAGCGGCAAAGTCGCGGGGTTCGGGCGCGGTGCGGCGTTCGCGCAGACCGTCGATCATGCTGTCGAGACCGGGGCGGTTGGCGAGGAAGTCCACAGGAAGCCCCGTCAGATCGCCCAGCGCCGGGTTGAACAGGACAAGGCGACGGTCGGCGTCGAAGATCGCAAGGCCAACGGCAAGATGAGCGAAGGTGCCGGTCAGGGTCTGGACGAACGCGCCGAGTTCCCGCTCAGCGGCGATCGCGGCGTCTTCGGGCAGGGCCGTGAAGACCGTGTTGCCTGCCTGTCGCGCCGCATGGACGCGGAACCAGGCCGGGCCGTTCTGCCCCGCCTGGTCGAGCGCCATGCGATGTCCGGCGGGCTGGTCGCAAGGCGTGTCGGTTTCGGAAAAGAGCCGGGGCAGCGGCCAGGAGCCGCCATCGCCGCCGGTGCGGGCGGCAAGCGTCATGTAGGCGGCATTGGCCCATGTCACGCCGCCCGTGGAGTCCGTGCACCAGATGGGCGCGGCCGCGTGGTCGGTCACGTGGCGCAGGGTCTCAAGCTCGGTCAGAAGCCCGGCAAGGCCGTGACCATCTGGCGCGGGAAGATCGTCGCCGGGGGGCACGCTGACAAGACGCAGGCGGCTGGTGCCGTCTTGCCAGTCGGCCTCTATCCGGGCTGTGCCGTCAGCGGAGGCGAGGTGCAGGCTGCCGCGGTGCTGAAGGTCTTCCATGGCCTGTGCGAGGCGCGGGAAACGATCCCCCAGCGCAGCGGCAAGCCTGTCGCGATCGGTGTCGCCCCGTGGCGCGGCGGACAGAAGCGCGCGGCCCGTCACCGTGGCGTCGACCAGCGTTTCGCCGCGAAAGAGAAACACCGCGTCACGCGCCGGCGTGCCGGTGCCCCGAGGCCCGCGGGCGCGCGGGGCAAGAAGCAGCCATGCCACCGAAGCTGCCGAAACGCCGGCGGCAAAGGTGGCCAGAAGGTCTAGCAGGCCGGACATGGGCATTGGATCCCCAGAGCGGAAACGATGCGGGAAGCCTATGTAAACCTTGGTTAAAAATGCCTTAACGGGGCGATCACACCTCTATCGGGCGGTTCTCGCCCAGTGCGGCACGCAGCGTTTCCGGGGCCGGGCTTATCATGTCGCGTGGCCATGTAAGCTCGACGATGGCGCCTGCGCGTGCCCTTGGATGGGGTGTGATGTCTCCGGGGGCGCATCCGTTGACAAACAGCAGGTCCGCGCCCGAGCGTTCCAGCAGGGTCTTGGCGATGAAAAGCCCCAGCCCCATGCCTTCGTATCCCGGGCGCCGGGAATCGGTGCGGCCCGGATCGTCGCGGCGGCTGCGCACAAACGGATCGCCGATGCGCGCAAGGACGTGCTGGGGAAAGCCGGGTCCATCATCGACGATGCGCACGGTAATGCTTTCGGGGGTCCAGCGGGCGTCGATCCAGACGGTGGTTTCGGCGAAGTCGACAGCGTTCTGGATCAGGTTTCGCAGGCCGTGGATCACCTCTGGCCGACGCTCGATCACGGGTTGGCGCGATTCTCCGTCCTCGCCGGGCTGCGCGTCGATCTGGACCTCCTTGCCGCGCTGGGCGTGGGGTTCCGCGGCGTCGCGAAGGACGGTTGCCAGCGGCGCATGGCGCAGGTGCAGGTCCTCTTTCCCGGCGCGTCCCATCGAGCGCAGGATGTCGCGGCAGCGGTCGGCCTGCTGATTGATGAGCGCTGCGTCCTCGCGCAGGTCGGGGCTGTCGGCCAGTTCCTCTATCAGTTCGGAACTGACGAGCTTTATCGTCGCCAGCGGCGTGCCCAGTTCATGCGCGGCGGCAGCGACGACGCCGCCAAGGTCCGTCAGCTTCTGTTCGCGGGCCAGCGCCATCTGGGTGGCAAGCAGCGCCTCGGACATGGAATGCACCTCGGAGGTGACGCGGCGGGCGTAGGCGGCCTCGAACAGGATGCCGATGACGATGGCCACCCAGAAGCCCAGCACGAAGGCGTCGGGCATGGCCATGATGAAGCCCATGTCGGTGCGCAGGGGTATATTGAAGAAGGCGACGAAGGTGATCATCGCGATGGCCACGCCACCAAGGATCAAGGTGCTGCGCAGTTGCAGCGCGGTGGCCGAGATCGTGACTGGCGCCAGCATGAGAAGCGCGAAGGGGTTGTTCAGCCCGCCCGTCAGATACAGCAGAAACGACAGCTGCACGATGTCGAAGAGCAGCATCAGCCCCGCTTCGCCCTCGTTCAGGCGCTTGTTCTCGGGATAAAGGAAGATCGCCAGCAGGTTGGCGATGATGCCCGCGCCGATGGCGATGTAGCACAGGCCAAGTTCCAGTTGCAGGTTGAACAGGCGCTGGGCGATGGTGATGGCGGCGATCTGGCCGATCACGGCAATCCAGCGCAGCACGATGAGCGTGCGCAGGCGCACCCAGTTGCTGCGTCGCTCTTCGATCAGGAAACCCGGTGTGGGGTCGGCCATGGCTTGAAAACCGCCGGTGCTGCGTCAACCTGCGACCTTGTTAGTCCGCGGTGCGGGTCCGATCAATGCGCCCGGCGGTATTGGATGGAACGGAGGACGGCATGACACGAACCTCGGGGATCCTGGCGGCGGTGGCGGTGGCCGCGCTTCTTGGTGTGACCTGGTACTGGGTCTTCGGGCGCAGCGACGGGGGCGACCTGTTCGCCGAATGCCGCAGCACTGCGATTGCGGGCGGTTCGGGCAGCATCGGCGGGCCCTTCACGCTGGTGAACGGGGCGGGGCAGACGGTGACGGATGCCGATGTCATCACCAAGCCGACGCTGATCTATTTCGGCTATACCTTCTGTCCCGATGTCTGCCCGCTGGACACCGCGCGCAATGCCGACGCGCTGGATGTGCTGGCCGGGATGGGGCATGACGCGCAGGGCGTGTTCATCTCGATCGACCCGGAACGGGACACGCCAGAGGTGGTCGGCGATTTCGCGTCCTACATGCACCCCGCGATGATCGGGCTGACCGGATCGCCCGAGCAGGTGAAGGCGGCATCGCAGGCCTACAAGACCTATTACCGCAAGCAGGACGGTGACCCCGAGTACTACCTCGTGGATCATTCGACCTTTTCCTATCTTGTCCTGCCGGAGCACGGCTTTGTCGAGTTCTTCCGCCGTGACACCACCGCCGAGCAGATGGCGGCGCAGGCGGCATGCTTCATCGATGCGGCAGGCTGAGGCAAATTGACCAACCCCCACCTGCGCCCTAAGCTTTGCGCAACAAAATAATAAGACGTGTGGAAGGGTGTGGAATGGCGGACAGCGAACAGGCTGACCTTGGCGAGGATCGCTCGCTTCTTCTGGTGGATGATGACGAGCCGTTCCTGCGGCGACTGGCGCGCGCGATGGAAAAGCGCGGGTTCGAGCCGGAACTGGCCGGATCGGTGGCCGCGGGGCGTGCCATCGCGACGGCCCGCCCGCCCGCCTATGCGGTGATCGACCTGCGGCTGGAGGACGGCAACGGGCTGGACGTGGTGGAAACGCTGCGCGAACGCCGCCCGGACAGCCGGATCGTGGTGCTGACGGGCTATGGCGCGATCGCCACGGCGGTTGCGGCGGTGAAGATCGGGGCGACGGATTATCTGTCGAAGCCCGCGGATGCCAACGACATCACCAATGCGCTGCTGGCCAATGGCGACGCGCTGCCGCCCCCGCCGGAAAACCCGATGTCCGCCGACCGCGTGCGGTGGGAGCATATCCAGCGCGTGTACGAGCTGTGCGACCGAAACGTCAGCGAGACCGCGCGGCGGCTGAATATGCATCGCCGGACGCTTCAGCGGATCCTGGCCAAGCGCAGCCCGCGCTAGGCGATGTTGCGGGCGCTGGTCCTCCTGGCGGTGCTGGCGGGGTGTTCTGCGACGCTCGCCCCGGTCGCGAAGATGCGCGCGGGTGGGCTGGTGCCGGATGACAGCGGGTTGCAGCCCGCCGGCAGCGACCTGCGGATCGATTTCGGGCGGGACAAGACGGGCGTGGTCGAGGCGGTCAGCCGGGTGCTTGGCGCGCGGCCCGTGTCCGACGTGGTCAATGCCGAGTGCGGCGCAGGGCCGGTCAACACCGTGTCGTGGGCCGGGCTGGACCTGACCTTCATGGACGGCGATTTCCTGGGCTGGATCGTGGATGACGCGGCGCTGACGGTGGCCGGTGGTCTGCGCATCGGCCAGACCCGCGCCGCATTGGAGGCGGCGGGCGCCGGGCCGTTCCGGGAGACGAGCCTTGGCGTGGAGTTCGAGAGCGGCGGTGTCTTTGGCCTGCTGGACGCGGGCGGGGGCGACGCGCCCGTCACATTGCTATGGTCGGGGCTGACGTGCTTTTTCCGGTAGGACCGGGAAAGGGCCGGTCGTCGGCACAGATCTGCGTCAGCCAGTCGAGAAAGGCCTGCACCGCGTCGGACAGTCGGCCCTTGCGGGTGATGGCGGTATAGGTGGCGGTCACGTCAAGCGGCGTGTCGACCCAGACGAGAGAGCCGTCCTGCAGGTGTTTGCGCACCACAAGCTCTGTGCTGATCGACAGGCCGTACCCCATGACGGCGGCGTCGATCTCGAACTTGGCGCTGCCGGGATCCACAAAGTCCAGCTTGTCGCGGTCGAATCCGGCCATCCGGGTGAAATCACGCAGGTCCTTTTCGGGAATACTGCGATCGCGGATCCAGGGTAGGGACGAAAGGTCGCCGTTCGCGCGTGCCAGAAGCGACGGTGCGGCGCAAAGAATGATTGGCCCGCTCAGAAGCTGCCGCACCGAATGGCTGGGCCAGGTTTCACCAAGGTGCCCCCCGCGAATGCAGATGTCGTAGGCATCGAGATCGACGGGCTTCAGGTTGCCGTCGGGCGAGAACGACACCTGAACGCCGGGGTTCGCGGCCCAGAACTCGCCGATCCGGGGCAGGACCATGGCGTCGGCGAAGAAGAAGGTGGTCGAGACGCGGACGCCGCGCGGGGTGTCCCTGCTGCGGGCGTCGTCGACCCCGCGGGCGATCTGGGCGAAGGCGTCGCGCAGGGGTGCCGCGAGCTTTTCGCCGGTTTCGGTCAGCACCAGGCCCCGGCCTTCGCGGCGCACGAGGGCAGAGCCTATTTCGGTTTCCAGCTTGCGCACCTGCTGGGCGATGGCGGCGGGCGTGACGTTCAGCGACCGGGCGGCGGCGGAATAGCCACCAAGCCGCGCGGTCGCCTCGAACGCGCGGAGGGTGGAAAGGGGCGGCAGGCGGTGCCAGTCGAGCTCGGCCATTTGATAGCCTGGGTTAAAGGTCTCAAATTATTGCTGGCTGGGTCAACGGGGGTTTTCAAGTTATTTCTGGTGTCAGAAGGAAATCAGAAGCCAGAGGTTTACCATGATCCCGCTTAACAATGATCTGATGCGCGCCACCCGTCGGTTCGATGCGGCGGGGCGTCCCATGACCCGCGCAATTGGCCATGCGCTGGACCATGCCATGCAGGCGCCGCGCCGGGCCCGCCCGGTGCTGCGACTGCCGTCGCTGCCACGGTTCGGGGGCGATGCAGCGCCGGTTGGGCCCTTCGGTCTGGTGCGTGCCCCATTGGCCGCAATCGTGGGCCTGATCGCGGTGCTGTGGCGTTGATCCGGGGCGCAAGGCGCTACAGGTCGCAGCGCATCAGCACCTTGTCGACGATGGTGCCGTCCTGAAGCCGCTTGCCCCGGATCATGCCGTAGCGTTCGAACCCGCGGCTTTGGTAGTAGGTCAGGCCGCTGTCGTTGTCGGCGCGGATCTCGGCATTGATCCAGGACAGGCCGGCGGCGCGCGCGGCGTCGCGGGTGGCCTGAAAGAGGCGCGAGGCCACGCCGCGCCCGGTTTCGCCGATACGCACGAAGCTGGCGATGTCGCAGGCGCCGGCGCCAAGGTTGGGGGCCGGTTCGATCCACTGGAACCCCAGAAGCGCGCCGTGGGCGTCCTCTGCCACGGTCCAGATCGCGCCGGGGGCGTCCATGTGATCGGCAAGCCCGTCCGCCGTCACGGGCCGTGTCATCGCGGTGGTGCCGCCGCGCGCGATGATGGCGTTCAGAAGCTCTGCCATGGCGGGGGCGTCCAGCGGCCCGGCGCGGCGGACATGCACCGTCACAGCGCGGCCATCAGCGCGGCGTGGCGTTCGGTGTAGGCAGCACGCACCTCGACCGGGGGGCGCAGGCGGATCAGAAGTCCGCGCAGCACATCATCGGGCGGGCGGCCGAAAAATCGCGTTGCTTCGGGTTCGGAAAAGCCCGCGATCTGGGTGGCTTCTAGCCAGGCCGACACCTTGTCGGCGCGCTTTATCTGGGCCTTCACGGTCTTGGGCAGAACGGCGGGCAGGCCGAAGCGCAGGTGGATGGCCGCCGAAAGCCGCGCGTCAAGCTCGCCATAGGCCGGGCCCACGGCAGCCTTTACCGGAGAGATCATGTCGCCGATCACGTATTCCGGCGCATCGTGCAGAAGTGCCGCAAGACGCCATTTCACCGGGGCCGCGGGCGATTGCAGCGCGAAGATCTGTTCCACGAGCAGCGAGTGCTCGGCCACGGAATAAGGATAGTCGCCACGCGTCTGCCCGTTCCAGCGCGCGACGAAGGCAAGGCCGTGGGCGATGTCCTCGACCTCGATGTCCATTGGCGTCGGGTCCAGCAGGTCGAGCCTGCGGCCGGACAGCATGCGCTGCCAGGCGCGGGGTTGGGCGGGCAAGGGCGGTCTCCGATTCTGGTCGTGCCCTTGCTGTGCCACAGTGCCGCCGCGCGGGAAACCGCGGGCAGAGTTGCCGCGGCGCGGCGCCGGTGCTACATGCCGCGCGAACACGAGGATTGGAGCACCACGACATGGCGAAAGATTACGTCGTCAAGGACATCTCGCTGGCCGGGTTCGGCCGCAAGGAACTGGACATTGCCGAAACCGAAATGCCGGGCCTGATGGCGCTGCGCGAGGAGTTCGGAGAGTCCAAGCCGCTTACCGGCGCGCGCATCGCCGGATCGCTGCACATGACGATCCAGACGGCCGTTCTGATCGAGACGCTGGTGGCGCTTGGCGCGTCGGTGCGCTGGGCCTCGTGCAACATCTTCTCGACGCAGGACCACGCCGCGGCCGCGATCGCCGAGGGCGGCACGCCGGTCTTCGCGGTCAAGGGCGAGAGCCTTGAAGAATACTGGACCTACACCGACCAGATCTTCCGGTTTGCCGAGGGCGGCGCGAACATGATCCTTGACGATGGCGGCGACGCGACGCTGTACATCCTGATGGGTGCGCGCGTGGAAGAGGGTGAGGAAGACCTGATCGCCGTGCCGACCAGCGAAGAAGAGGAATACCTCTTCGCGCAGATCCGCAAGCGCATCGCCGAGACCCCCGGCTGGTTCACCAAGCAGCGCCACATGATCCAGGGCGTTTCCGAGGAAACCACCACGGGCGTGCATCGTCTGTACAAGATGATGGAAAAGGGACACCTGCCCTTCCCCGCCATCAACGTGAACGACAGCGTCACCAAGTCCAAGTTCGACAACAAGTACGGCTGCAAGGAGTCGCTGGTCGACGGCATCCGCCGCGCCACGGACACCATGATGGCCGGCAAGGTCGCCGTGGTGATGGGCTATGGTGACGTGGGCAAGGGATCGGCAGCGTCGCTGAGCGGTGCCGGCGCACGCGTCAAGGTGACCGAGGTTGACCCGATCTGCGCGCTTCAGGCGGCGATGGATGGGTACGAGGTTGTCGTTCTGGAAGACGTGATCGACAGCGCCGACATCTTCATCACCACGACCGGCAACAAGGACGTGATCCGCATCGACCACATGCGCCAGATGAAGGACATGGCGATCGTCGGCAACATCGGCCACTTCGACAACGAGATTCAGGTCGCCGCGCTGAAGAACCACAAGTGGACGAACATCAAGGATCAGGTGGACATGATCGAGATGCCTTCGGGCAACCGGATCATCCTTCTGTCCGAGGGACGTCTTCTTAACCTTGGCAACGCCACCGGCCATCCGTCCTTTGTGATGTCCGCCAGCTTTACCAACCAGGTGCTGGCGCAGATCGAGCTTTGGACCAAGGGCGGCGAGTACGAGAACAAGGTCTATATCCTGCCCAAGCATCTGGACGAGAAGGTCGCGCGCCTTCATCTGGCACGGATCGGGGTCAAGCTGACCCAGCTGGATGCCGAACAGGCCGATTACATCGGCGTTTCGGTGGACGGGCCCTACAAGCCCGAGCACTACCGGTACTGACCGGCAAATGCGGATCGTCGTCCACGGCGTCGGCGGGGTCGGAGGCACGATCCTGGCGGCGCTGTGTGATGCGGGACTGGACGCCGTGGGCATCGCCCGCGGCGCCATGTTGCATGCGATCGGCGCGCGCGGCCTGACGTTGCGCGCGCCCGAGCGGACGGTTCACGCCCGCCCCCATTGTGTCGGATCGCCGTCGGACCTGACGTTCGGCGCAGGCGACATGGTGCTTTTGACCATGAAATCGCAGGATACCGGACGCGCATTGCAGGCGTTGCGCGAGGCTGGCCTGCGGGACCAGCCGGTGTTCTGCCTGCAGAACGGCGTGGGCAACGAGCGCGCGGCGCTGCGGCTTTTCCCGAACGTGCACGGGGCCACCGTGATGATGCCGGCGACCTACCTGGTGCCCGGCGAGGTGGCGGTGACGGCCGGGCCGCGGTTCGGGATGTTCGACGTTGGGCGCTATCCTGGCGGCACCGATGCCGACGATGCGCGTTTCGCACAGGCTTTCGAGGCGGCGAACATGGCGGCCTTCGTCATGCCTGACGTGATGGCAAGCAAGCACGGCAAGCTTCTTATGAACCTTGGCAATATCGTCCAGGCTGTGCTGGGGCCCGGTGTGGATGCGGGCGACCTGACCAAAAGGGTCCGGGCCGAGGCGAAAGACGTGTACCGCGCCGCGGGCATCGACTGGAAGAACGTGGGCATGGACGATCCGCGGCGTGACGTCATGCGCCCCGCGCCGGTGCCCGGCGTGGACCGGCAGGGCGGATCGACCACCCAAAGCCTGTTGCGCGGGACAGGGTCGGTTGAAACCGACTGGCTGAACGGCGAAATCGCGCTTTTGGCGCGGATGCACGGTGTGCCCGCGCCGTTGAACGCGCGATTGACCGACCTTGGCGCAGAAGTTGTCCGCAAGGGGCTGCGCCCCGGGGCGATGACATTGGCCGATCTGGACGCCTGGATAGCCGCCTGACGGCAGAAATCATCGCATATTCTGTGGATAAGTCTTTCCACCTGTCCACATGTCGCGCTATGAACCCTCAAAATGCGTTGCCGTTTCGCGACGCAGGGCCAGTTTCGCGAACTTGTCGCTTCTGTTTCTGCACCGATGACGGTAGACGGAAGAAAAGAGCAGGTAGGCAAGCGCGTGCGCAGTGTTCTAGGGGCCATAGCCGGGGTTATCGCGACCGCGCCCGCGTGGGCGGACACCCTGTCTTTCCCGTCAAGCTATGGCCTTTACGGCACGCCGGGCATGATCGACATGCCCACGGCGCTAAGCGCGCCTGACGCGGAATTCGCCCTGACCTCGTCCTACTTCTCTGGCCAGTTGCGCAATACGATGACGTTCCAGCTTCTGCCTCGGTTGTCAGGCAGTTTCCGCTATTCGATCATCGACAACTATACGGGTCCCGGCACGCCGACGCGTTATGATCGGTCCTTCGACCTGCGGTTCCGGTTCATCGACGAGACCACGTATCGCCCGGCGGTTGCGGTCGGGTTTCAGGATTTCATCGGCACCGGGCTGTATTCCGGGGAATACATCGTCGCGACCAAGCACATCACCCCGAGGCTGCGCTTTTCTGGCGGCATCGGCTGGGGGCGGTTCGGGTCTTACGGCAGCTTTACCAATCCCCTCGGCATCATCGATGACGGGTTCGAAACGCGCCCGACTGGTACGACCGGGCAGGGCGGCGTTCTGGAATCGGCCAAGTGGTTCCGCGGGCCGGCCGCGGTCTTTGGTGGGGTCGAGTGGCGGGCGACCGACAAGCTGACGCTGACGGCCGAGTATTCGTCGGATGCCTACACGCAAGAGGCGGGGGCGGCGGGGCTGTTCACCCACAGCATACCCTTCAATTTCGGCGCGACCTACCAGGTGGCGCCGGGGATGCAGCTGGGTGCCTATTACCTTTACGGATCGACCGTTGGCGCATCGCTGAACTTCACGCTGAATCCAAAGGACAAGACCTTCCCCAGCGGTCTGGCACCCGCGCCGGTGCCGGTGGCGCCGCGCGCGTCAAACCCCGAGGTCGAGGCGTCGTGGAACCTGGGACCGAAAACCGCCGAAAGCGCCCGCGTGGCGCTTGGCGTCTATTTCGAGCGCGACGGCCTTGTGCTGGATGCTCTCGACATGTCCGAGACGCGCGCCGTCGTGCGGTTCCGCAACACGCGCTATCAGTCGGTGGCCATGGCGGTGGGCCGGGTGGCGCGGATCCTGACCAATGTCGCGCCCGCCTCGGTCGAGGTGTTCGAGATCGTCCCGATGGAAAACGGCATGGCGCTGTCGTCGGTGACGATGATGCGCTCGGATGTGGAAGAGCTTGAACACGCGCCCGACGGTGCGTGGGAGCTTTACAGCCGGGCCGAGATCGGCGAGGCGCCGACGCTTGGCATGGTCAGCTTTGCCTCGAACCCCAATCCCTCGCCTCTCAGCTGGTACCTGGCGCCTTACGTGGCGACAAATACCTTCGATCCGGACAATCCTTTCCGGTTCGACCTGGGGCTGGAACTCAAGGCGCGCTATGAACTTACGCCCGGCCTGTTTCTGTCAGGCGGCATCCGCAAGAAGCTTGTCGGGAACCTCGACCAGTCGACACGCGTGTCGAACTCTGTGCTGCCTCGGGTGCGGACGGACTACTACCTGTACGACCAGAACGGCGACCCGGCGATCAACGACCTGACGCTCGCCACCTACTTCCGGCCCGGGACGAACCTTTATGGCCGCGTGACCGCCGGTTACCTGGAGCGGATGTTTGGCGGTGTGTCGGCAGAGCTTCTCTGGAAGCCGGTGAACAGCCGCCTCGCCCTTGGGGCCGAGATCAACTATGCCAAGCAGCGCGATTTCGATGTGCTGTTCGGATTCCAGAACTACGACATCATAAGCGGCCATGTGTCGGGTTATCTGGAACTGCCCCAGGGTTTCCAGGCGCAAGTGGACGCCGGGCGTTACCTTGCAGGCGACTGGGGCGGCACGCTGACGCTGGAGCGGACATTCCGCAATGGCTGGCGGGTTGGCGCATTCGCGACGCTGACCGACGTTTCGTTCAACGACTTTGGCGAAGGGTCCTTCGACAAGGGCCTTCTGTTCACCATCCCGCTGGAGGCGGTCACGGGCCGGTCCAGCACGACAGACATTCAGCGCACACTGCGTCCGATCACGCGCGACGGCGGCGCGCGGCTGGAGGTCGACGGACGGCTTTACGGGATCGTCCGAGGCTATCATGAATCCGAACTGACGGACCAATGGGGAACCTTCTGGCGGTGAAACGGCATATCCTCGCCTTGCTGTCAGCCGTCGTGCTGGCCTCTTGCGGCAGCGAACAGCCCGCGGGCACCGCCTATCTGACGGGCGTGGCCCAGCAGGTGCTTGGCACGCTTGGCCAATCGGGGAAGGCCGCCGATGCAGCCGCGCAGCCCGTGCCGGATTTCGCATTGATGGACCTGAACCAGCCGCTGATGGTGGCGCGGGTCGCGTCGCGCAACGCGGTTGGTGGTCTCAGCGTGGCCGGCCGCAACCGCGGTTTCGTGACCTGGCAGACGGGCGACGGCATCAGCCTGACGCTGAAGAGCGGTGTTCTTGCCTCGACCCGCGGGCTTGGCGCCGACCTGATGTCGGCCGATATCGCAGAGGTGGTCGCGGCGGTTCAGACCGGCAACGGCACGGCACGGCGCGTGCATCGCTATCTGGACGGTGAAAACCAGCTGCGCCCGCTGACCTTTGTCTGTGATATCGAAACCACAGGCTCTGAGACGATCAGTGTTCTTGGCGCCGCGCGTGCTGTGCGTCAGGTGACAGAGACATGCACATCGCCCGACCTTATCTTCACGAATATCTACTGGATCGGCCGTGATGGGCTGACGTGGAAGGCGCGGCAGTTTGTGGGTGTGGGGCTCGGCCACGTCGAATTGGAGTGGGCTGCACACTGAATGGCGGAATCCTGCGCCATGGGCCTGAGCGATGATTGCGCTGCGCCGCCGCATCCGTTATCCTTCGCCCAACGCATCTTGTGAAGGTTACTGCGACATGAAAAAGCTTGCGATTGCATCGATTACCGCCCTGTCGCTTGCCGCGCTTGGCTCGGCAGCATCTGCCCAGGTGGCGACCGGCACGGTGACCGGCCCCTCTGGCAACCCCAATTTTCCGTTTCAGGTGACCACGCCAAATGGCGCGGTGTTCTTTTGCAGTTCGCCCGCCGGGGCCGTCACCTGCATCAACCCGGCTGCGCTGGCGGCGGGTGCTGGTGCCGGCGCTGGACTGGGTGCCGGGTTCGGCGGTCTGGGTCTGAGCGCGGCATTCGGCGGCCTGATCATCCTGGCGGTTGTTGCGGGCGCGATCGGCGACACGACCAGCGGCACCAACAACTGATCGGCGCGCGGCGCCCGCCGCCGCGGTCTGAACGCAACCCCGGGCCTCTCTGAACGAGGGGCCCTGAGTCGTTCCGAATTCTTGATGCCGCCCGTGGGGATGATGCCGAAAGGTTCAGCAATGCACGCCACGAACGCGCCGGAAACGGCCACTTGGTATGTGGCTCAGATCAAGCCCGGACAATTTGAACGAGCCCGCGTCAACCTTATCCGGCAGGGCTATGACGTCGTTATGCCGCGCCTGCGCAAGGCCATGCGCAAGGGGGGCGGCACAGCAATGCGGCACAGCCCGCTTTTTCCGGGATATGCCTTCATTCGAGAGCCGGGGGACAGCCACGACTGGCGGCCCATCAACGCTACATATGGGGTCGGACGTCTGATCGCGGGAGAGCACGGTCGACCGGCGACCTTGCCCGCGGGCTTCGTTGAAAGCCTCTTGTCCTGCACGGATTCCGACGGGGTCTTTTCCGCCCCGCCCAGCGTCGCGCCGGGCGATGACGTCGAGATCGTGGTCGGGCCGTTCGCCGGGATCGTTGCGCGGGTTGTCATGTTGACGGAAACAGGGCGCATCAGGCTTCTGCTTGATCTTATGGGGCGGTCGGTGCGGACCGAGGTGGACCAGTTGGACGTTGATGTCGTGGCCCGCGCGCGCCCCGTTGCCTGAAGGGCCAAGGCCCTGAGTCTCATTTGCCGCAGGCAAGAGCGGGCTGCCGCCGGTCATGTATTCGTCACTTGATAATCGCCCTTCGCGGGACTACCACGGACCCAACATATTGCGGTTGTGGGCGCTTCGTTTGGAAGGCTGCGTACGTCCGGGCCGAATTAAGAGTTCGTTCATGGTTTCTCGGTGAGTGATTGAGTGGGGATTGATGTGCACTGGACCGGCGTCGGTTGGGGAAATCCGGCGCCAGAACAGGTGAGTAGGAAAGAGTATGATTCCAGCGCTTCTGGATCTTGGAAGCACTCTCTGGATGGCAGGCGCGGCAAGCCTTCTGACGGCTCTGCTGATCGTGGTTACCCGGGATAGCCACGTCAAGTGGACCGCGAGGGGCCACGCAGGAACCGCCGTGCAGAGCGCGCACGACACCCCGACGCCCCGTATCGGCGGGCTTGCGGTTATGGTGGGCCTTGCCGTGGCCGCTTTGCTGGTGGGCCCCGATGCCGCAAGCTTCATGACGATCCTGATCCTCTCGTCTCTGCCGGTTTTCCTGGCGGGCATGGGGGAGGACGTGGGATTTGACATCTCGCCCCGTATCCGGCTGGCCATGGCCGGGATCAGCGGTATCCTGATGATCGTGCTGACCGGCCATTCGATCACCCGCGCCGGGATCGTCGGAATCGACGCGTTGCTTGCCATCCCGGCGATCAGCTTTGCCTTTACCGTTTTCGCGACCGCCGGTGTGGCCCATGCCTTCAACCTTGTTGACGGCATCAACGGTCTGTCCAAGGCGATCACGATTTCCGTGGGCGCCGCCTATGCGCTGATCGCGCTTCATGTCGGCGACCCGGTGCTTGCGGCGGTGTCCTTGGCCCTGCTGTTGGTCGCGCTGGGTGTTTTCGTCGTGAACTATCCCCTGGGCCGCGTGTTCCTGGGCGATGCCGGGGCCTATACCTTCGGGCACATCACGGCCTGGATCGCGGTGCTGCTGATGGCGCGCCACCCCGAGATCTCGCCCTGGGCGGTTCTGTTGGCCGCCTTCTGGCCGGTGATGGACACAGCGGCTGCCATTCTCCGGCGCTGGCGCAAGGCGCACCCGGCCGGAGAACCCGACCGCCTGCATTTCCACCACATCGTCCTGCGGCTTTTGCGCGGCAAGCTGCGCGGCCCGAGGGCGCGGCAAAGGGCAAATCCGCTGTCGACGGCGGTGCTTTCGCCGCTGTTCCTGCTGCCGCCGCTGCTTTCGGTTCTGACGGCGACGAACGGTCCGCTGGCCCTTGCGGCCTTCCTGTTCTGCACCGCGCTTTATATTTTCGTCCGGGGCTCATTGATCCGCAACTTCCGCAAGATCGCCCGTCCCAAGCGGACGCGTGCGCGGCCTCGGCCAGCGGTAAACGAGGTTATCGGCCCTGCCGAGTGATCCGCCGACACCCCGCAAACTTGCCTTGGCCCGACGTCCTGTCGGGGGATCCGTCACGGCTTTGTAATGGGTCTGGGCCAGTATTGGGCAAAGCCCCGGAACATCGGTTTGACACCGCCGGCAGGGCTGATATCGTTCAAGAGTGAACGCTGAAATTCGCGCTCATGACACCTTCATGTCGGACGCCCGGATCACGCCCGTGACCTCCGGTGCGGTAGCCGTCTGTCGCGTGGCGCGATGACCCGCCCGCGCAAGAACCCCAAGGAAGACGTTCGGTTCCGGGTGCTGCGCATACTGGCCGAGAACCCCGAGATCAGTCAGCGGGAACTCGCACGCTCCGTCGGTATAAGCCTTGGCAGCGCGCACTACTGTCTCTCGGCGCTGGCGGATGCGGGGCTTGTGAAGCTTCAGAATTTCAGCGCGGCCCGGGACAAACGGCGGTATGCCTATATCCTGACACCGGCGGGCTTCGCGGAAAAGACGTCGCTTGCGCAACAGTTCCTGCGGCGCAAGCGGGCAGAGTACCGAGCCCTCCGCGACGAGATCGAATCGCTTCAGGACGAGCTGGGCCGCGATGGCGAACGCCGGCTTGCGGAGCGGCGATAAAGCGTATGGTTTGCGTTATCGGGCATTTGCGTGAGGCGCGGACCTGAGCCGGTGGTGGTATGAGGGCAAGCGCGACCTCCTGGACTGGATCGGGCTGTCGAATGCCGAGTTCCACGTGCATTTCGGGATCGGCGCGTTCCTTGCCTTCGCGGTCCTGTTCCGGCGCTATCCGTACGGGCTGGGGCTGGCATGGTTCCTGGTCTTCGCGCTGCAAACCGCCAACGAGACGATGGACGCCGTCGACTGGATCCGCTGGACCGGCGACATCAACTGGCGCGACGCGGCGGGCGACTACTGGGACACGATGATGTGGCCGACGGTAATGGCGGTGGTGCTGCAGTATGGTCTTGCGAGGCGCGACGGTGTTCTTGCGCCGGACGAGATCATGCGACCGTCCACGAGGCCAGGAGGCGGGCGTGACAGCTAGGACCCCGATCTATGCTTCATCTGCAGCGTTCGGGTGCAGAACGATCGAGGACGTGCTCGATATCGCTTCGGAATGGGGTGTTTCGAACATCGAGATCACAGCCGGCCTCAGGCGCGACGAACAGCTTGCGGACAAGGTGGCCAAGGCCCAAGACTTTGAGATCCTGTTCCACAACTACGCGCCCGCACCGCCGGCACCGTTCGTTCTGAACCTCGCCTCGGAAGATGGCGCTACAAAGGCGATGAGCCTGGATCACTGCAAGGCGGCCATCGACCTCAGCAGACGGATTGGTGCTCGTTGGTACAGTGTCCATGCGGGCTATGCCGCTGTGGTGAGGCCGGAACACCTGGGAAAAGCGATCCCCAGCGAGTGCCGAAAGGACAAGGGTATCGCGCTTTCAATTTTCCATGACTCAATCCGTGAGTTGAGTTCGTATGCAAATTCGCGCGACGTTTCCCTATTGGTGGAAAACAACGTTGTAGCTGAACAGAATCTCGTCGATGGACGAAATGAGATGCTGCTGGTTGCGACAGCTTCGGAGATTCAGGCTTTTGCCGAAGAGTTCCACAAGGCGGACGTTGGAATTCTTATCGACCTGGCCCACGTAAAGGTCACATGCAACACGCTCGGGCTGCCCATGGATGAATTTCTGGTGTCCGTTGCTCCGTGGACGCGTGCGCTGCATGTAAGCGACAACGACGGCGTCAGGGACACCAATCAGCCATTTGGTCGCGGCTCATGGATTGAACGCGCGTTGCAACCCTTTTCGCCTGAATACATCGTTGTCGAAGCCTACCGGATAAAGAAAGCGGACTTCGACAACTGCCGGGACGCATTGGAGGCCTCACTTGCAGCTTGACCAAAACGACAAGGCCTTGATTTCCGGTGATGTCCGATTGCGTGATGTTCTGTCGAAGCTTGACCTCACAGGAATGCGCATCGTTTTCGTCGTGGACGAGAAATCCCGGGTTGTTGGTGTGATCACGGATGGAGACGTGAGGCGGGCGCTCTTGTCCGGTGCGACGCTTGAAACGCTGGCGCGCGAGGTCATGAACAAGAGCTTCGTTTCACTCAGTCATACGATTCAGGACGACGAGGCGCAATCTCACCTCAGTGACCGCATCTCAGTGATACCAATGCTGACCGATGACGGTTGCCTGGACCGCATAGTCTATCGAAAGGAACCAACCTACATCCCGGCCGCGGAACCGGTTCTTGCCGGGAACGAGATGGCCTATGTCGTGGACTGCCTGAAGTCTGGCTGGATTTCATCGCAAGGCATCTACGTTCGGTCGTTCGAAGAAGCCTTTGCCAGCTATACGGGTACCAGGAATGCGCTTGCGGTTTCCAACGGGACGGTCGCGCTTCAGCTCGCTCTGGATGCTCTGTGTGTCGGCGCAGGCGATGAGGTTATCGTTCCGGACCTCACGTTCGCGGCGACTCTGAATGCCGTTCTTCATGTCGGAGCGGCCCCGGTCATCGTGGACGTCGAGCCGGTAAACCTGACCATGGACATGGAAGCGGTTCGCGCCGCAATTACCCCGCGAACCAAGGCGATCATGCCCGTACATCTTTACGGGCAGATGTGCGACATGGCCACCCTGAGACAGATCGCGGATCAGAACAAACTGCTTATCATCGAAGATGCCGCGGAAGCACTTGGGTCGCGATATGATGGCAAGCATGCAGGAACCATTGGCGATGCTGGAACATTCTCGTTCTTCGCGAACAAACTGATAACGACCGGCGAGGGGGGCATGGTCGTGTTCAAGGATGCCGCGGTGGCAGAGCGCGCCAGGATGTTGCGTGACCACGGCATGGACCCTACGAAGCGATACTGGCACCTTGAAGCCGGCTACAATTTCCGGCTTACAAATCTGCAATCGGCCATTGGTCTCGCACAGCTGGAACGTGTCGAACAGCTATTGTCAGACAAGCTCAGGTTGGCTCGAACCTATCGCGAGCATCTGCTTAATCTGGAAGGCGCCATCATTCTTCCACAAGCGATCCCAAACAGCGTCCATAGCTACTGGAACTTTGTCGTCTTGTTCCGCCATGAGCTTGGACAGGATGTGGTCGATCGCGTCATCGAGTTCATGCGTGACCGACATATTGATGCGCGGCGACTCTTCTATCCCATGCATGTGATGCCACCCTACAAGGCACTTCCTCGGATCGGAGACTGTCCCAACAGCAAGAACGCCTCGGCACGTGGAATCGCTTTCCCGTCCTCACCGAAGCTGACCGAAGCACAAATCACTGACATCTGCATTACGTTCAGACAGGCCGTTGAAATGCTGGATGTCGCGCGCATGGCCGAGCAGCACGGCTGATGTCTCGTATCGCCACAATCCTTGCGCGTTCGGGGTCCAAGGGTTTTCCCCACAAGAATATCAGGGAGTTTCTTGGCGAACCACTGCTAACTAGGACCATTCGTCAAGCGAGGAGGTGTGGGGCCTTTGATTGTGTTACAGTGAGTTCGGACAGTGACGACTATCTCTCACTTGCAAAGGATGCGGGCGCAGACGTTTTGATCAAACGTCCCCCCGAATTGTCTGGCGATGCGATCACAAAGATTCCTGGTAGTAGGCATGCAGTCGAAATATGCGAAAAGAAATTAGGAACCCGCTTCGACGTGATAGTGGATTTGGCAGTGACTTCGCCCTTACGCGCAGATCAAGATATCATTGGCGCGATCAATTTATTGGAAAGCACGGGCGCACCTCTTGTTTTATCTGGGAATGAGGCACGAGACAATCCTTACTTTAACATGTTGGAACGCAATCAGAACGGAACTTTCCAACTAAGCAAAACTCTGCCCGCACGTGTAACATACCGTCAGGCTTCACCAAAGGTCTATGCCTTAAATGGCGCAGTCTACCTATGGACAAGGGACGAGCTATTCCGGCCAGATGATAGCGTCGTTCGCGGCAACATGGAATTATACATAATGCCTGATCACCGCTCTATAGATATAGACGATGAGTTTGATCTTCAAATTGCACAGCAGATCGCGAGTCTCTTTAATGCATCAGAAATGAGAGCCGAGCAATGAACAGATACCGCCCTCAATTCTTCGCAGACTTAACCGAGAAATGCGTTCTTATCGCAGAGATTGGAGTAAATCACAACGGGAGCGTTGATTTAGCCAAGAGAACGGCTAGGGCTGCTCTAGAATCTGGTGCCGATGCCGTCAAATTTCAGATATTCAAGACCGAAGAGCTTGTGACAAGAGAAACGGAGAAGGCCAGATATCAAAAGGAAACGATGGGTGCTGAGGATGTAGGTCAGTGGAATATGCTAAAGTCACTTGAGCTCTCCCAAGATCAGCATAGGGAAGTTTCCGAATATTGTGCAGAGATCGGCATTACTTACATTTGCACGCCTTATGATCTGGAAAGTGCACGCTTCCTCGCGACAAATATAAATGTCGCAGCTATTAAAGTGGCATCCTCGGACACCACGAATGTGCCTTTCCTGAAGGGCGTTGATACCCTTGGGCGCCCAATCATTCTCAGCACTGGTATGTGCACAATGGATGAAGTGCGCGCTGCCGTAGAATCCCTGCCAAATACTCTCAAGCATAGGCAGTTGTGCATCTTGCAGTGTACATCCGAGTACCCAGCTCCTGCGGAAGAGGCAAATCTCAGGGCCATGAGGTCCATGGCTCAAGAGTTCGAATGCCCGGTTGGCTTCTCCGACCACACCGTGGGAATCGAGGTAGCTGCCTTGGCAGTAGCGCATGGCGCTGTAGTGATCGAGAAGCATTTCACCTTGGATAAGTCTTTGCCTGGTCCGGATCATCGAGCATCAAGTGAACCCGAGGAGTTCGCTGCGCTGGTGGCGCAGGTGCGACGAGTGGAGCGCATACTGGGCTCCGCCGAAAAGACGATTACGCCGGCCGAAAGTGCCAACAAGAACTCAATGCAAAAAAGCCTGTACTACAAGCGTGACATGAAGCCGGGCGACATTTTGAAAGCCGATGATATTGCCTATAAACGTCCATCCCTAGGATTGAAGCCTTCTGATGCAGATCAGGTTATTGGTAGGCGAATGTCCGTGAATGTGCAAGCGGATCACTTGATCGATTTGGCGCACTTTTCTAAAAGAAAAGGGTAACAGATACTCCGGTTTCCTTTCGAGTTATGTTGATTGATGGCCCTGATCGTTGGAGTAAGCCTTGGTAATATGCCCACTTAACCTTCCTGGCTAACGAATGACATGACGGTTTCGATGGGCCGTCGGCCCTGGTTGCGGTAGCCCAGATCGGGGCGTTCGGTGCTTGCTCTGCCCCCTGAGAACTGGACCGTTTGAAGCTGGAGTTTTTCGCTAGATTTCCCTGGCTGGGAGAGAAGCGAATTCGCATGAAGGCATCGAAGTTCACGGGGGCGCAGAAGGCGTTCATCCTGAAGCAGGGCGAGGAAGGCACGCCTGTAGCGCAGATCTGCCGCAAGGCGGGGATCAGCCGGGCGACCTACTTCAATTGGAAGAAGCGATATGGTGGGTTGCTGCCGGACGAGATGCGCCGGTGGAAGGCGCTCGAGGACGAGAAAGGCCGGCTGAAGAAGATCATGGCCGACCTCGCTCTGGATCGCGAGATGGTGAAGCATTGTTCGCCATTGGTCTAAGGACAATGGCGAGCGGACGTCATTCGCCGAAAGCTCTGAAGCCTGGGCGGATGTGCGAGCTGGTTCGCGGGATGTGCATCGATTGGGGCGTGTCGATCCGCGGGGCTTGTGGGGCCCTTCGGTTCAACACCTTCACGTTCCACTACAAGTCCCGGCGCACCGACCAGGTGGCCGTCGAACGGCGGATCAAGGAGATCGCGGAGACACGCGTGCGCTATGGCTACCGCCGTGTGCATGTGCTTCTGCGCCGGGAAGGCTGGGAGATCAACATGAAGAAGGCCCGCAGGATTTACAATGAGTTGGGCCTGCAACTCCGGAACAAGCACGCGAAGCGGCGCGTGAAGGCGAAGCTTCGCGAGGACCGCCAGGAAGCCGCGGGCCCGAACGACGTCTGGGCCATGGACTTCGTCCACGACAAGCTCGCCATGGGCAAGAAGCTCCGCATCCTGACTGTCGTCGATACCCACTCCAGGCTGTGTCCGGCCGTCGATCCCCGCTTCGCCCACCGCGGCGACGACGTCGTGCAGACCCTGAAACGTGTCTGTGCCAAGGTCAGCTATCCAAAGACGATCCGGGACGACAACGGCAGCGAGTTCATCTCGCGCGATCTCGATCTCTGGGCTAAGCCAACGACATCACGCTCGACTTTTCCCGGCCTGGCAAGCCCACAGACAACGGCTTCATCGAGGCGTTCAATTCCAAGCTTCCGGCGGAATGCTTGAATGCGCACTGGTTCATGAGCCTTGCCGACGCCCGAGAAAAACTGGATGTTTGGCGTAGGAACTACAACGCGGTCAGACCCCATAGCGCGATCGGATACAGCGTCCCAATCGCCCTGCATTATCCCGATGGCGCAGCCAGCCCGTCATCGTGAAAGAGCCGGGAAATTCAAGCTTCCGGCGATCCAAGGTTAGGGCTCAGAGCAAAAACCGGCGGACTCTCCTGACGAGTGGAAGCAAGTTGGGTCTCAGGTCATCGCTGATAGATCAATGTTTATTTAAATTAGATTCCGAGTCAATCCAATGAAGATCTCAAATGAGCAATAGAGAGCTGGTACTTGAAACGGAAAGAAAGTACTCGTCGATTCACGAGAGATTCCCGGTTTTTTTCAGAATCTTTTTTTATGCATTCAAGTATACGCTTACAGGATCAGGGCAAGTTAATTCCCATAAGGCATTTTCTCGCCTTCAAAAATCTGTTCGAACTCGGAGTATGTACAAGAAGCTGTATGCAATTAACCCGCTTCTGCGTTTCCAGGCTTCAAATGGATTAATTGAGTTAAGTGATTTTGGAGGGCGATTCGCTGACCTTAAGAATTCAGTGACACAGTTCGCAATTAAAAATGAGATGGGACTTATCCGAAACTCCGTCAACAGAAAGAATGGATGGCAAGGAAAGAAAGAAATTCTTCTGGGGCGGACATTCTCCTTTGAGCACTTAGCTTTTTCGACACGTCGGCTCGAACGACTGCTGTCGGGCTTCGCCAATGACGGATTGATAGCCCGGCATGTCAACGATCATGAAACGATTTCTGAGATCGAGGCGATCTTGAAGGCGGAAATCGGATGGCTGTGTGAAGAGCTTAGGAAGAATAGGGTTAAGGCGATCTTTCTGCATGACGATCAGCGCCCGGCCCCTGCGCTACTCTGCGCTGCGGCACAACTTGCAGGGGTCTGGACTATCACGGTCCGTCATGGTTATACCGGATGGAGCCAATCCTACTCGTCCAGTCTGCCACTGAACTCGGATCACTTCATCGTCTGGTCGGACTATGAAGCTGACCGGATTCATCGTTTGTCCCCCGAGTATCGGAACAGAGTACACTCTTTCGGATTTCCTGGCCTTCAGGCGCCAATGGGGACCTTGCGCCTTGGGAAACCTCTGGCCGGCAGAAAGATCTTCACATACATGAATGGGCCGATCTGGTTCATGAAGGATTGCTTCGGACACGATCTTCGGAAGACGCTGTGGGATGTCCGCAATGCCGTGGAAGCGGCAGGATACGACTTCGTCCTCAGACTTCATTGGAGAGATCGCAGACGCAAGCCGGATGGCGAAGATGCCGAGGTCGTCGGAGAGTTCGAGGTCTCCGACCGTTCACTTGACGATGACTTCAAGCGAAGCACCGCCATCGGCGCGTCCTATGTCAGTTCTGCCCTTCTCGAGGCGGCGGCATACGGCCGGTTGCCGATTAATATAACCGAGGGTGGCAACGAAATCCCCTGGGCGGACAATGTACGATTGAGCGAGCTGAGCGGCCTTCTGCGTGAGAAGGTCATCGAGACCATTGCGCCACGCAATGCGTTTCGAAGCGGTCAGTTCGAGGAGTTCCTAGTCCACCTACTTCGCCACGAGAAGGGTGATGAACTGACTGAACAAGCAAAAGAAAGAAGGGCGTTGCGTTGAGGCGACTCAAGTTGAATTTTGATGTCTCTCCTTGGAAGAAGGCCTGGAGGCTCCTGAACGCCAAAGAGCAGCGCAACGGCGTTCTCGTCATGTGTCTGTCGATTGTTGCGGCGGCGTCGTCGGTTGGAATGATCTTTTCCGTCGTGCCGTTCCTGCGTGTGCTGGCCGATCCAGATCAAATCAGAGAGGTCCCTCAGTTCGCTTATATATACCATCTTTTTCGATTCTCCTCATCATATTATTTTCTCATCTTCCTGGGGATATTTACAATATTTATGATTTTCTTGACCAATACAATTCAGGCCCTCCGGTCTTATGCTGTGGGCAGGTACACGACTATGCGGATTCAATCGATTAGCGTCCGGCTATTCTCGTACTACTTGACCCGAGACTATGATATCTTCATCAACTTGCACTCAGGGCAGATCGGAACGAAGGTCCTTTCGGAATCTTCGCAGGTCGTCGGCGGCTTCGTTCGGCCGACGCTCGATCTGTTAAACTCGGCGATATCGATCACTGCCCTTGTCGCGTTTCTGTTCTGGTTGGAGCCAGGCGCTGCGATTTCGGCCTTTGGAATCTTGGGGTTGGTTTACGCAGTCACTTACATCTCCACGCGCCCGTTTCTCCGGCGTCTAGGGCGGGTACGCTTCGAGCAGAACGAGGCACGCTTCAGAACCTCGGGCGAGGCACTTGGCGGCTTCAAGGATATCAAGCTTCTTGGGCGAGAGGAGACCTATCTGCGTACTTTCGAGCGCGCGTCGCTCCGGATGAACAAGGCTCTGATCAACGCCAACCTTCTGGCAAGCGTGCCCCAGTTCTTGGTCCAGTCGATGGCGATGTCCGGGTTGATCGTGCTGGCCCTAGTGTTTCTCGACCGTGATGCGTCAGACGTGAACGAACAACTCTCAGAAGTTCTGCCTCTACTCGGTGCATTCGTCTTCGCTGGCCAGCGGTTGTTGCCCGAACTCGGACGTGTCTATGCGTCGATGGCCAAAATTCAGGCAGGTCGCGTGGCGGTCGAGCGGATTTTCGATGAAATCGGGCTTTGGCCACATGAGAAAGTCCAATCGTTCGAGAACGTCGAGCGGTTGTCGCTCGAGGCAGAGATCACGATTGACCGGGTCAGCTACTCGTATCCATCCGATCGCCATGCAGGTATCAGGGACGTATCGCTTGCGATCCGAGCCGGCGAGAGGATCGGGATCGTCGGCAGCACCGGAGCCGGCAAGACGACACTCGCGGATGTCATCCTGGGATTGCTGGAGCCGCAATCGGGGGAGATCCGGATCGATGGAACCGTCTTGTCGCGCGCAAATCAACGTTCTTGGCAGAAAACGGTTGGCTATGTTCCTCAGAACATATTTCTGGCCGACTCTACAATCGCAGAGAACGTAGCGCTCGGTATTTCAAAGTCGGACATCGAGTTTGATCGGGTAAGGCTGACGCTCGACATCGCCCAACTTACCGACTTTGTTGCGAATGAGCTGCCCAACGGCTTGGACACTACGATCGGCGAGCGTGGCGTCCGGCTATCCGGTGGGCAGAAACAGCGCATTGGCATCGCCCGCGCCCTTTACCACGACGCGCAGCTCATAGTTTTTGACGAGGCTACGAGCGCCCTCGACAATGCAACCGAGAACGATGTCATGCAGGCGATCAACGCGCTTCCCGGGGACAAGACGATCCTGATCATTGCGCATCGGTTAAGCACGGTCCGTAGTTGTGACAAGATCGTCGTGCTCGACAAGGGCTCGGTCGTTGGGTTCGATACCTGGGATGCATTGATCGACAGAAACGCGGCGTTCAATCGAATTGCTCGAATGAGCGCAGGAACCTGAAGAAGCAGACCGACGGCTTCGGTCAAACCTCCTGTCGCACCAAGAATGTCGCAAGATAACGTACCATGGCGCCTCGAAGGACAGAGCGTGCCGGTAGCTTCCGGCTTTGTCTTCGGCCGGGTGGAATGACGGTTGGTGCCGTAGAAATGGCGCGCCGTGCGCTGGTTCGGTCCCCGGGTCTTTTCACGTTGTCGCAGGCACCGAAAATCCTCCGGCGACTCTGGACAGACCGTTCATGCAGAAAGGCTTATGGCCTACGCTCTCCAATCCGCCGAGTCGATGCGAAACGGCGATCGGGCACTCTCTTCGTGCTGGGCAGTGGATCGTCGATCAACGGGATGTCGCAAGACCTCTGGCGGTGCATCGAGGCTTCCGACAGCATTGGATTCAACAACTGGATGCTGCACGAGTTCGTTCCAACATACTACATGAAGGAGAGCAAATCGAACTACGGAGCACATCCCGAGTTCAGGCGGCTGATGCGCGCTAAGCAAGAGCAATACAGCGATGTTCCGTTCAAACTTCGCGGCTTCAAGGATGGCGGTCGTGCGGATATGTTCGGGCCGGATGACTTCCCGGCAGAGTTTCGTCCGAACGTCTTCATGCCGCTTCACATGGATATTCCCGCGCGCACCGAAGAAGAGTTGAGGCGCTTTCTCAGGCTTTGGCGTCGGCTGGGACTGCATCGTTGGCGCGACGTCTATTTGTCGTGCCGTGCGTCGCTTTCCACGCTTATCTATCTCGGCGCGATTCACGGCTATCAGCAGATCGTTCTCTGTGGAATTGATCTGAACGATGGCCGCTATTTCTGGGAGAGCTGGGACCACGACCCGCCCCTCTACGACCTCGCGCCGAAAGCGGCTGAAGGGCAAACGCACAAGACGCTCAGCCCTGACTTCGGGATACCAATCGATAGCGTGGTGAAGGCGATGCGCGACGAAGTGCTGGCGCCGTTGGGGGTGGAGCTGACCGTGGCATCGGAGACCTCGGCGCTTGCTTCGTTTCTTCCGATCTACAAGCCTAGGCTTGCGTAGGGCGTCGCAATGCGGATCGTCATCTTTGTTGGGAGTCTCGGAACAGGCGGCGCGGAACGGGTTGCTGTATGGCTGGCAGGCGCCCTTCAGTCGCACGGTCATGTCGTCTCTGTGCTGACGCTGGCCCCAACTGGGCAAGATGCATACCCAATTTCAGACGGCGTCGATCGGGCATCGATCGACAGCTTCGGTGCACACCGCGGGGTCCTTGCAAAGCTTTGGGCGACCTTGACTCGGATCCTGAGGCTTCGGCGGTATTTGCGGGCTAGGAAGGCCGACGCTGTAGTCGCGTTCATGACGCAGGAATCTGTGATGGCAATACTGGCAACGCGCGGGACGTCTGTGCGTTGCATCGTTTCGGAGCGAAACGCACCATGGCACAGAAGTGCGCCGACGGTTTGGGGGTGGGGGCGTCGCCTTTTCTACCGCCGCGCAGATGCCGTGGTGGCGCAGACCGAAGCGGTGGCTGACTGGCTTATTCGGATGACCGGAACGAAGAACACCACGATCATCCCCAACGCCGTAATCTCCACAACGATGGGGAACGATGTTGTCGTGTCTCCTGATGCGGCGGTTCTCCCGTCAAGAAAGGTGCTTCTCGCCGTCGGTAGCAAACCTCATCAAAAGGGTTTCGACATTCTGGTTGACGTCTTCCACGAGCTTGCCGATGAACTTGCCGACTGGGATCTCGTGATCCTCGGCCTCGAGGCAGAGGGAACACGGCAGACGCCGCAGACGCGGGAACTCGTGAAGGACATTGAGAAACGCGGCCTTTCTCGGCGCGTCTATCTTCCGGGTCGGGTGGGGAACATGCAGGACTGGTATGCACGAGCGACCATGTTCGTGCTTAGTTCTAGGTTCGAGGGGATGCCTAATGCCCTTATCGAGGCGATGGCGGCGGGAATTGCAGCTATTGCATTCGACTGCCCAACCGGCCCCGGGGAACTCATTGCGGACGGCGAAAACGGAATTCTTGTGCCGCCTGCCGACCGGGACGGATTGCTGGCGGCGGTGCGAAACTTAGCCTGCGACCACGCCCTGAGGGCGACCATTGCAACAAGAGCGCGAGATATCTGCATTACGCATGAACCGACGCGCATCGCTTCCTTGTGGGAAGGTGCGATAACCGGAGCTACCAAGGCGGACGCCCCAGAACATCCAGAAGATCGGCGAAGGACAGTATGACCTCGAACAAGCACAAGATCCTCGTCACCGGGGCGGACGGTTTCATAGGCTCACACCTTGTCGAGACGCTGGTGCGTGACGGCCATGACGTGCGGGCCTTCGTCTACTACAACTCGTTCAATTCATGGGGCTGGCTGGACAGGGCCGCGCCCGACGTGGCCGGGCAGTTCGAGGTGGTGGCCGGCGATATCCGCGACCCGCATGGCGTGGATGCGGCGGTGGCGGGCTGCGATGCGGTGCTGCACCTGGCGGCGCTCATCGCCATTCCCTTCAGTTACCAGGCGCCTGATGCCTATGTGCAGACGAATGTCACGGGCACGCTGAACGTGCTGCAGGCGGCCCGGCGGCATGGCACCGCGCGCGTCATCTCGACCTCGACCTCCGAGGTTTACGGCACCGCGCAATTCGTCCCGATCACCGAGGATCATCCGCTGAACGCCCAGTCCCCCTATGCCGCGACGAAGACCGCGGCGGACCAGCTGGCGCTGTCGTTCCACAAGTCCTTCGAGACACCCGTCGCGGTCCTGCGCCCCTTCAACACCTACGGGCCGCGCCAATCTGCCCGCGCGGTGATCCCCACCATCATCAGCCAGATCGCCGCCGGGGCGCGGCGGATCAAGCTGGGCGCGCTGCACCCGACCCGGGACTTCACCTATGCCGGGGACACCGCGCGCGGCTTCGTGCAGGCGATGGGCTGCGACGCGGCGATCGGCCGGGTGACCAACATCGGTTCCGGCTTCGAGATTTCCATCGGCGACACCGCCGCCGCCATCGCCGAGGTGATGGGCGCCGAGGTCGAGATCGTGACCGACGCAGAGCGCATGCGCCCCGAGGCCAGCGAGGTGGAACGCCTGTTCGCTGGCGTCGCCGACGCCACGCGCCTCTTTGGCTGGGACCCCGAACATGGCGGCCTCGACGGCCTGAAACGCGGCATCGAAAAGACTGCCCAATGGTTCCAGGACCCTGCGAACCTCGCCGCTTACAAGACCGATCGGTACAACGTCTGAGCGGCTGACGTGAAGATCCTTGCGATCACTTCGACCCGCGCCGACTGGGGCCTTCTGGTTCCCGTGCTGGCGCTGTTGCGCGACGAGCCGGGGTTCGACCTGATGCTTGCGGTGACCGGACAGCACCTGCAGGAACCGGGGCTGGCGGCCATCGCGGCGGACGGGTTCGCGGCGGATCATGTCATTGACCTTGGACTGGGCGCCGGGGATGGCGCGGTCGAGATCGCGCGCGCGATGGGGGCAGCTACGGCCGGGATCGGGGCGGTGATCGATGCCGAGAGGCCCGACATGGTGATGGTCCTAGGTGATCGCTACGAGATCCTCGCCGCCGCCTCTGCCGCGCTGGTCAGCCGCGTGCCCATCGCGCATCTGTGCGGCGGGGACGTGACCGAGGGCGCCTTCGACGATGCCTGCCGCCACGCGATCACCAAGATGGCCAGCCTGCATTTCCCGACGAACGCCGAGGCGCGGGACCGCATCCTGCGGATGGGCGAGGACCTGGCGCGGGTCCATCTCGTGGGCAGCACCGGGCTCGACCGGGTGCGCGCCGTCCAGCCGATGCCGCGGGACGCGTTCCTTGCCGAGGTCGGCTTGCCCGACGGGGCGCCGACGCTTCTGGTCACGGTGCATCCGGCGACGTTGGCAGAAGACCCGATCCTCGAATGCCGCGCCCTGCTGGAGGCGCTGCGGCAGATGCCTGAGGTTTCGGTTCTGGTCACCGGAAGCAACGCCGATCCGGGCGGCGCGACGATCGACGCGATGATGCAGGACTTCGTCGCGGAGCGCGCGAACGCGGCGTTCTTTCCTTCGCTGGGGTCGCTGCGCTATTTCTCGGCGCTCACGCATTGCGACGCCGTTGTCGGCAACTCCTCCAGCGGTCTCTACGAGGCGCCCAGCTTCTCGATCCCGACGGTCAACATCGGAACGCGGCAGGACGGTCGGCCCCGGGCCGCGTCGGTTCTGACCTGCGCCCCGGTGGCCCGCGACATCCGCGATGCGATCCGCGAAGCGTTGCGGCGCGGGCGATTGGCGGTCGAGAACCCGTACGGCGACGGTCAGTCCGCCGCGCGCATCGTCGAGGTCCTGCGGGGCATCGCCGACCCCACCAGGCTGATCCGCAAGCGCTTTCAGGACGCGACATGAGACAAGCGACACAGATCATCGCCGAGGCCGGTGTGAACCACAACGGCGACATGGACATGGCGCTTCGGCTTGTGGATGCGGCGGCCGAGGCGGGGGCGGACATGGTCAAGTTCCAGACCTTTGACGCCAAGAAACTCGCCAACCGGAACGCGCCCAAGGCCGCCTACCAGGAGCGGACGACCGGAGGCGAGGAAACGCAGTTCGAGATGCTGCAGCGCCTTCAGCTGAGCCGCGCGGATCATGAACGCCTGATCGCGCATTGTGCCGACAGCGGGATCAGGTTCCTGTCGAGCGCCTTCGACATCGACAGCTTTCATCTGCTGAGCGACGGCTTCGGGCTGCGGCTGATGAAGCTCGGGTCAGGGGAGTTGACGAACGCGCCCTTGCTCTATGCCATTGGCCGGTCCGGGTGCGACCTGATCCTGTCGACCGGCATGGCGACACTTGCAGAGGTCGAAGAGGCGCTGGGCGTTCTGGCCTATGCCATGACCGGCGGCACCGATCCGCGCCGCGCGGCCTTTGCCGGCGCCTTGCGCGACCCGGCGGCCTGGGAGGCGCTGAAGGCCCGCGTGACACTGCTGCATTGCACCACGGAATACCCCGCGCCGATGGCCGAAACCAACCTGCGCGCGATGGATACCCTGCGCGCGGCCTTCGGCCTGCCGGTGGGTTTCTCCGATCACACGGTGGGGCGCGTCGCCAGTGCGGCCGCGGTGGCGCGTGGCGCCGTGGTGATCGAGAAGCACATGACGCTGGATCGGTCGCTTCCGGGCCCCGACCATGCTGCGTCGATGGAGCCCGGAGAGTTCCGCGCGCTGGCCGAGGACATCCGCGCGGTTGAAGTCGCGCTTGGGACGGGGATCAAGCAACCGGGACCGGCGGAAGTGCCGAACATCGCCATAGCGCGCAAGGCACTCGTCGCGGCGCGGGACTTGCCGAAGGGCCATGAGCTGACGGCGGAAGATATCGCGGTGCGGCGACCGGGGATCGGGCCCTCGCCGATCGAGTTCTGGGATCTGGTTGGGCGTCCACTTGCGACGGCCTGCGCCGAGGGAATGCCTCTCCACGCACAATGGCAGGGAATACCGGGCTCCAAGGGGACGGCAACATGACACGATCCCTGGACGACATCTGCGTTCGCAAAGACGCGACGCTTCGTGCCGCGGTAGCGGCCATCGACAAGGGCGCCGTCCAGATCGCTCTCGTCACGGACGAGCATGCGCGGCTTGTTGCGACCGTGACGGACGGTGACATTCGCCGAGCCCTCCTTCGCGGGCTTGATCTGGACACTCCGGTCTCAGAGGCGATGAACAGAAGGCCCATGACGGGTCAACGGGGCGAGCCCCGGGCATCCCTTGCCGCCAAGATGCGCGACAAGGGGATTCACCAGATTCCGATCGTCGATGAACATGGGCAGCTCGTCGACCTCGTCGTAATGGAAGACCTGTCCGGGGATAATCGGCGTCCCCAGAATGAAACCGAGGTCTTCCTGATGGCGGGCGGGCAGGGCCTTCGGCTTCGCCCGCTGACCCTGAACACGCCAAAGCCCATGCTTCCCATCGGAGGAAAGCCACTTCTCGAAGTGATCATCGAGAATTTCGCCAAGCAGGGCTTCGGCAGATTCACGATCTCGCTGAACTACCTTGGCCATGTGATCCGCGACCACTTCGGTGACGGATCGGATCACGGGGTTTCCATTTCCTATGTCGAAGAGACGCAACCGATGGGAACGGCAGGGGCGCTTTCCCTTCTTCCCGAGTTTCCGAGCCGGCCCCTTATCGTGATGAACGGCGATCTTCTGTCCAGTGTGCGCTACGAGGCCATCCTGAACTTCCACACAGAGAATGCCGCACTTGCCACGGTTTGCGCCCGTGAGCACCGAACCCAGATCCCCTATGGGGTGCTCAAGACCGAGGGATCGAAACTGGCGGGCATCGAGGAAAAGCCGTCGATGTCTCACTACGTGAATGCCGGGATTTATGTTCTTTCTCCTGGGATCTTCGAGTTTCTGTCACCGGGACATCCGCTGGACATGCCGGAGCTGCTGCAGGCGGCGATGGATGGAGGGAAAGATGTTTCGGTCTTTCCGTTGATGGAGGACTGGATCGACATCGGACGACATGAGGACCTCGAGAGGGCTCGCTTGGCTCATGAAGTTGGAGAAGACGGTTGAAGTCACTGGTGGTGGGCCTCGGCTCGATCGGACGCCGTCATGCCGAGGTGCTGCAAGCCCTGGGTCACGACGTTGCCGGGGTATCCAGGCGCCACAGTGGGGCCGAAAAGAGCTATGCGGATATCGTGTCCGCCCTCGACCGGTTTCGTCCGGACTACGTTGTGATCGCGACGGAAACATCCGAACACGCGGCATCGCTTCGGTTGCTGGCGGACAGCGGCTACAGCGGATCGGTCATGGTCGAGAAGCCACTGACCGGGCCGGAACCGGCCGACGCCCTGGCGCCGATGATCTCGGGGGCGGGTTTCCGGCGGTTTGGCGTTGCCTACAATCTGCGCTTTCATCCGGTGCTCGCCGATCTGCGCGGGCGGCTTGCGGGGGCGAAGATCCACCACGTCTCGACAGCTTGTGGACAGTATCTTCCGGATTGGCGTCCCGGCCGGGATCACCGAACAGGATACTCGGCATCGCGCGGCAAGGGTGGCGGCGTGCTGCGCGATCTGAGCCACGAGATCGACTATCTCCTCTGGCTTTTCGGCCCGGTAGAGCGCGTGGCGGCTATCGGCGGCAACCTTGGCGTCCTGGACATCGAGGCGGATGAACTCTGGAGCGTTCTCCTCGGCATGTCCGCCGGGCACGGCGCGGACCTGAAGGTGGACTATCTGCGGAAGCCTGCAGAACGCAGGATCGTCGTCTATTCGGACCGGGGCACTATGGTCGCCGATCTGATCGAAGGGACGCTGGAGGAGAACGGAAAGTGCGATCGCATGACAGTTGAGCGCAACCGAACCTATTCCGACATGCACGTTGCGATGTTGTCTGACGATCCTTGCGATGTCTGCACGTTCGAGGACGCCCTTCGGATCGACGGATTGATTCATGCCGTCGAAACCGCCGCCGGCCAGGGCAGTTGGGTCGCGGCATGAAGCGCCTGTGTACAATCTGCGCGCGGGGCGGCTCGAAGGGTCTGCCGGGCAAGAACATTCGCCCGCTTCTCGGTCGGCCGCTGATCGCCTGGACGGTCGATGTCGCCCTAGAGACGGGCCTCTTCGATGCCATCGCCATCAGCAGCGACAGCGCGGACATCCTTGCCGCGGGGCGAGAGGCCGGGGCCGATATCCTTGTGGAGCGCCCCCCGGAACTGGCAAGCGATACCGCCGGAAAGTTGCCTGCGATCCAGCATTGTGTCCTTGAAGCCGAAGCGAAGGTCGGCGCGCTCTTCGATCTTGTCGTCGACCTTGACGTGACGTCCCCGCTCCGCTTGCCCGAGGACATAACCGGCGCAGTGTCCTTGTTGGAAGGTGGCAATGCCACCAACGTCATAACGGGCAGCCCCGCCAGGCGCTCGCCATATTTCAATCTCGTCGAAAGAGACGAGGACGGTTTCGCCCGCCTGTCCAAGCCGCCGACCGAAGGTGCTGTGCTGCGCCGCCAGGATGCCCCGGCATGTTTCGACATGAATGCCTCGATCTACGTCTGGCGGCGTGACGACCTGGTCAATCGTGGCGCTGTCTTCATGGAGCGCACCGTGCTTTATGAGATGCCCGAAGACCGCTCGGTCGATATCGACAGCACCCTTGACTTCGAGATCGTGCGGCTGCTCCTCAAACAAAGGAAAGTAGAGTAATGTACGCGGATCCGCTTGCGCCCGGCGCCTATCGCGGGCTTTTCGACCTTTCCGGACGGACCGCGCTTGTGACCGGTGGAGCGGGGATACTTGGACGCCACTTCGCGGCCGCTCTTGCGGATGCCGGCGCACAAGTCGTGATCGTCGACCTTGCGGGTGCCGAGGAGATCGCAGCCAGACTTGAAGGGTATGCCGGATCGGTCCATGCACGCACCGTCGATCTTGCTGATCCCGATGCGGTGACGGAACTCGTCGGCGAGGTCGAGGCCGTGGTCGGCTCCATCGACATCCTTCTGAACAATGCGGCGACGAAGGGCAGCGACCTTGCGGAATTCTTCGCCTCGGTCGAGGACTACTCGCTGGACACCTGGCGCGAGATCATGTCGATCAACCTGGATGCCGCCTTTCACGTCGCGCGCACCGTTGGGTCCGGGATGGCAGCGCGTGGCAATGGCAGCATCGTGCAGACGGCATCGATCTATGGCATCTGCGGCCCAGACCAGCGGATCTATGAAGGGTCCGAATTCATGGGGCGGCCCATAAACACGCCCGCCGTCTATAGCGTATCGAAGGCGGGTATAGTGGGGCTCACGCGGCATCTTGCGACCTACTGGGCCAGCGCCGGCGTGCGGGTCAACACATTGACGCCGGGCGGCGTCTCAAGCGGTCAGAACGAGGCATTCGACCGCCGCTACTCCGAGAAGGTTCCGCTTGGCCGCATGGGGCGGCCCGACGACCTCACCGGCGCCGTCCTGTTTCTTGCAAGCGATGCGTCGCGATACGTGACCGGGCAAAACCTGGTTGTCGATGGCGGGTGGAGTGTCTGGTGATCGCCTCAAGGCGCGGCCGACCGTGGCTTTGCGAATCCTGCCACTATTCTCATGGTGCGAGCGTCGTAGTCTGATGCCGCACGTCACGTTGCAGACCCCGTCTCGGGACCACCGTATCCCATGAGCTTGGAAAAATGTCAGCTCGACGCCCTGCTCGGATTGCGCGTGCTGGCTACCTTCCTCGTGGTGCTGGGGCATGCGGGTTCCATCTTCTCCGGGGTGGAAATCTTGCGAGCGCCGGTATCCATGAACGTGCAAAGCGCCGCGGTGACCTTGTTCTTCTGCATCTCCGGCTGGACGATCGCCTGGGTCGTCGATCGCGTCCCGCGATACGATGCACTGCATCTTGCCCGCTTCGTGTTTGACCGCTTCTGCCGTTTGGCGATCCCGCTTGTGCCGGCGCTCGTTCTCTTCGGGTTCGTGGAATGGTGGATTCTTGGCGAAAGCCACCCCTACAGGGAGAATACTGGGCTGGGCACGTTTGTCGGAAACTTACTTTTTCTACAGGTAATTCCCGTTCCCTTCCTGAACACGCTACCGCCCTTCGGCCTCAACCGCCCGCTCTGGACGATCTCGATCGAGTTCTGGATCTACGTATTCTATGGAGGGTTGGTGTTTTTCCTAAGGGGACGGTTTGATGCCGTGGCGGCGGCCCTTTGCCTGCTTGGGCTGGTTCTCATCTCTCCTTTCTTCCTTGGCCAGAGAGGCGACGGGCTCGCCTCGGTCTGGATGTTCGGCGCCGGCTGCTACGCGCTGCGCCGATTTATACCCGCCCATATCGCGAAAGCCGCGCTGGTTCTCTCGGCCATCTGCCTGTTCGTGCCGGCGCTCTGGCCGGAGAATGGGAACTACAGCAAGCCCTTCAACCTGGTCCTCGCGGTCTTGGTCTCATCCCTGGTGCTTGCATTCGCGGGTTCAAAGTTCTCCGCCCCTTGGGCGATCAGATCGCTGTCGCAATACTGCTACACCATCTACCTGACCCACTACCCCTTATTGACACTGATAGCGCTGGCAATGCCCGACAGAATGGGCAGTGTCATGACAATTCTTTGTACAATAGCGGCATTTGCGTTTGGTTTTCTAGCAAGCTTCTTGGGGGAGCGGAATTACAAATTTTGGAGGGAGGCTTTATGGTCGAATATATTTTTTGGGAAGTGAGGTGAAATAATAAGAATGAATCCTGCCAGCATATTTCTATAAACTGCCCCGTTTGTCGCCAAATCTATTTTTGCATTCGAATTATGAATGTTTCTAGAGGTGTGAGCTTCCCCCTGAAGATCGGACAGTGACGAAAGCTACGAACTGAGATCTGCTGGTTTCCAAGAACGAGGAGATCAGAACATGTCAAGACGGAGAAACCATGATGCGGTCTTCAAGGCGCGTGTGGCGCTGGAGGTTGTGAAGGGTGAGCGCACGGTGTCGGAACTGGCCGCCGAATACGGTCGGCATCCGACGATGATCCATCAATGGAAACGGTCGCTGATGGAGGGCGCCGCAAGGATCTTCGAGCAGGGCAGCAAGGCTGCGGCGTCGGCCGAGGTTGCCGAAGAAGTGATCCGCGACCTGCACGCCCGGATCGGAGAACTGGCTGTCGCCAACGATTCTTTGTCACGAAAGCTCAAGCCCTGGATCGGCAAGTGAGGCGTGGGATGATCGAACGCTCTGAGCCCAAGCTGTCGGTTGGGGCGCAATGCCCTCTTCTCTCGATCTCGCGGTCGTCGTTCTACGACGCCCAACAGGGCAACACAGCGACGAATCGCGATCTCGTGCTCTTGATCGCCAAGCAGTTCCAGGACATGCGGTTCTGTGGTGTCCGGCAGATAACCTGGCATCTATAGAATGAAGGCCATGCCGAAAACCAGCAGCGTATCCGGTGGCTTATGCGCCTGATGCCGATCTACCAGGGGCCCAACACCGGCAGACCCGCGAAGGGGCCCCAGACCCATCCTTACCTGCTGGGTGGCCTGCGGGTCGATCGGCCCAACCGCGCCGACATCACCTATCTGCCGATGCTCCGGGTTTTCCTCTACCTGGTCGCAATCATGGATTGGCTCACCCGCGAGGTTCTGGCCTGGCGCATCTCAAACACGTTGGAAGCGGACTTCTGCGTCGAGGCGCTAAACGAGGCGGTCTACCGCTTCGGTTCGCCCGAGATCATGAATACCGATCAGTGCTCGCAGTTCACGTCCTTCGCCCGGACCAACCGGCTGAAACGGATCGGCACCCGGATCTCGATGGACGGCCAGGGCCGCAGTCTCAACAACATCTTCATCGAACGCCTCTGGCGGTCTCCATAGTATGAGTGTGTCTATCTGCACGCTTGGGAGACCGGCTCGCAGGCCAAGGCTGGCGTGACTCGCTGGATCACTTTCTACAACCACCAGCAGCCCGACGCCGCCCATAGCGGATAGTCGCCCTCCGTGGTCTACTTCAACTCAACGCAAACCGGTGATTTCATTCGCGAGGTGCAACACCTTGTTGGAACAACAGCCGAATGGTGCGATGGCCCTGTCAAAGCCAATAAATCCTCCATTGGCAAGGCGCCAGGATGCACCCTAAGTCTTTCGGTCGAACGGTTCGACCTATGACTTTGACACAGAGAGATATCGCAAAGAGCAGCGGGTCCTGTTCCCAGACACCCGTATCGACCAGATGCCGGCAGAGCGCTCGGTCGATATCTATACTGAGGCTGATTGCGCGTTGGCGGAACTCTTAACGGAACGGCGCGGGACGCTGCAGGGAAGCAATTCATCATGAGTGGGAGTGAAGTTTCTCAATCCACCTTTCGACGGCTTGTGTGGTCCGCGTTGGATCGCCGATTTGCCAGGCGATACAAGGCGCAGATCCGCGCGGGCGACGCCGCAGCGTCGCAGGTTGCGCTGGTCACGGACAACTGCTGGCTGCTGACGCATGAGAAAAGCGGCACGACCTATCTTTGCAACGCCCTGGCCTTCCGCAACGCCATCGAGCTCGGGATAGAAGACCGGGTCGATTTCGACACGATCCACCTTGGCGGTGTCTTTCGCAGCACGTCGGCCGTTTTGCCGACGCTAGAGCGTGTCGCCGCCTTTGCCCGCGTGAACCGCGGGCTCCCCCTGACGATCCATACGCATCTCCCGGTGGACGCAAGGTTTCACCGGGCGGTCATGTTGACGCGCAATGTCTTCGACTACTGCGTGTCGGCGCATAACTTCCTGTACAAGAACCGAGACCGCGAAGGGCGTCGAGGCGTTTCACTGGACGATGCAATTCCAGACCTCGTCGGTCGATATTGCGGCCTTCTCAAGGCGCAGCTCGAAATCGCCAACGCGCGACCGGCGGATACCATCTTTCTGCGCTATGAAGACCTCATGCAGGACCCGCAGGGGACCCTGACCCGCCTGCTGGAGCATTTCGGGCTCTTCTCGGAACCCGAAGTCATCGCCCGCGCCCTGGCGGCCGCAAGCGTAGACGCTGTCAAGGCCCATGAGACTAGGCGGGGAAAGCCCATCGTCGCGGGCACGGACTTCTCCGGGAAAAGCTTCATCCGCTCTGGTGCGACCGGCGAGTTTCGAACCGCCCTAAGCGCCGCCCAGCAGGACCAGATACGTCGATACGTGGCCGACGCCGGAATTCCGGAAAGGATCGAGGTTCATTTTGTTTATCCTGCTGAAACTGACTGAGTACGATGAGTCGAATTTCTTGTGACGCCCACCCGAGGCGAGTGATCGTGTTCTGTCACGGCGTGCGTGAACGGACTCTCGCGGAGAGCGGCGGTTACAACGCACTAGGTGATCTGTTCGATGAGTTCATCGACACGTCCGCATTCATGAAGCCGTGGGAAGCAGTTCAACCTTACACAGATTGGGTGCGGGGAGACCGCATTGTATGTCCCACTAGCTTTGCGGATTTCCAGGATCTTCTTTCGGGCCAAGACATTGACTACATACTCTTGGCTGGACTTGAGAGAAGCATCGATCTGCTGCGAGTGGCGCGACTTGTAGAAAATCGGTCTTCGCGATGGGGTATCCTCTTCGTCCGAGGGGATTTGAAGGATCTTTTCGACGGACGCCGCTATGATCATGCTCTACCAAAAAGATGGACCTCAAGGGCCGCTCTTGCGGTGTTGAGAGATAGAGTCCGCTCTCTAGGGGTTCGCCCAGACCACCTGTTTACACATGAGAAGCGGGGCTGTGATTTTTCAGAGCTGCCAAGTGCAAAAAGAACCTCATTGATTAATCACCGCGATTACTATTCTCATGTTCAGCATAAAGAGAGTTCGATTTCTAAAGATGCCGGTGGTATTGTGTTTATAGATCAGGCCTTACCGCATGTCTTTCGTGTCGGACTGGAGAATCAGAAATTTGAGCAGTTTTATGATAGGTCGGTCGAGGATAGTTACTATGGTGCGGTGTCGGATTACCTTGCCGCACTGCAGGACGAGACCGGGTTAAGGGCGCGAATTTGCCTGCATCCAAATACTCCGGTTGACCGGATTCCGAACTACACGAACGCCATCGAAATCGTTTCCAACGACACGATTGGTGCAATTTCCGATTCGGACGTTGTCGTAACCCATACCAGTTCCGCGACCGGGATATGCCATGTTCTGGAGAAGCCAACAGTCTTACTAAACTTGGCCGATGAACTACTGCCACAACGCATTCGTAACCAGATTCCCAGAAAGGCGGTCAATGAGGGGCTGGTCGTGCACAATTGGCTGCGGAAGGGTGGCGCACTTCCTGCCCCAATGCCGGCTCGAAGTAGCCGAGTGAAGAATTTCATCTGTCCGAACCCGAATTCGCATTCTCTTGCAGTCGATCTCAAGCGCAACGTCGTAGAGCATCCAATTGCAGACTCCGTTGCGTGATCAATGCGGCACGCGCGTCGTGATCCTTCTTCCAAAGCTGTCAGAGGGTGGGATATCGCGGACACGCACGACACTTTCCCGTGGTTTGTTCGAGCGGGAACACATCAATGTCAGCTTCCTTCTGGAGCACCGAACTGGCCGCATGCTGGGCGTGCTTCCAGACGGTATCAAGGTGGACGAGCTTGGATGCAGCCGGATGCGCGAGGTGGTGCCCGCCCTGGTCCGGTATCTCGGGAAGGCGCGCCCGGATGTGCTTCTGGTTTCCAAGGAGACGCACGCTTTCGCGGCCATGATTGCCAAGCTGATGGCGCGCAGCCCGGTCCGGATCTTCCCGACGCTTCACGGTAACTTCTCCATGCGGATGGAGCGCAATCGCACGTCGCTGGAGCGGCTTTGGTTGCCCGCTGCGGTACGCCTTGCCTATGGGCGCGCCGCGGGGATCGTGGCGGTTTCCGAGGGCACGGCGGACGATTTCGCGCGGGCGACCGGCATCGATCGGCGCAAGGTCACGGTCATTCGCAACCCGATTGACATCGACGATGTGCGCATGCAGGCGCAAGAGCGGCTCGACCATCCCTGGCTTGGGGGTAACGCCCCCTGCATCGTGGCAGCCGGCCGGTTGAGCGCGCAGAAGGATTACCCGACGCTCCTGCGCGCATTGGCGAAAGCACGAGAAACCGTGCCCTTGCGCCTGATCGTGCTGGGCGAGGGGCCGGACCGCGCGATGCTGGAGGCCTTGATCGCCGATCTTGGACTTCAGGATGCCGTGGCGCTTCGGGGTTTCGTGCCGAACCCGTTTCCGTGGATGGCGCGTGCCGATCTCTTGGTCCTGTCCTCGCGGTGGGAAGGACTGCCCGGCGTCCTGATCCAGGCGATGTGCCTTGGAACGCCGGTCGTATCGACCGATTGCCCGGATGGCCCCCGAGAGGTGCTGAAAGGTGGCGCCATGGGGCCCCTTGTCCCGGTGCGTGATGCCGAGGCCCTTGCCGCGGCGATCCTTTCGCGGTTGGCGGCGCCCAGGGACGCTGACGCCCTGCGCAGGCGGGCCGAGGATTATGCCACCCCGCGCGTGGTGGATGAGTATCTGCAGCTTCTGGGCATGGCCCAGTCGGGCCGGGCCGAAACTGCCTGATGGCCGTTCCCGACTTCTTCATCATCGGTGCGCCCAAATGCGGGACAACGGCGCTGTTCACCTATCTTGGCCAGCATCCCGGGGTGTTCCTGCCGCACAACAAGGAACCGCACCATTTCAGCCCGGACATCTACACCATTCCCCTGCCCGTTCGCCGTTCGATCCCCGAGCGTTCGGCATACGAGGCGCTTTTCGAGGGCGCGCCCGACGGCGCGCTGATCGGCGAGGGCTCGACCTGGTACCTGTTCTCCGAGGTTGCGGTCGGGGCGATCCTTGAGGCAAACCCGAACGCGCGCTTCATCGCCATGCTGCGCAACCCGGTGGTCATGGTGCAGTCCCTGTTCAACCAGAACCATCGCAACCTCTTCGACGACGCACCCGATCTCGAAGCTGCCTGGGCGCTGGAGCCCGCCCGCGCGGAAGGCCGTGACATTCCGGTGCATTGCCCGGCGCCCGGGATGCTGCGGTACCGCCGGGCGGGCCGCTACTCCTGGCAGTTGCGGCGGTTCTTCGACACCGTTCCCGAAAGCCAGCGGCTGGTTCATGTCTACGAGGACTTTTTCGCCGATCCGCGCGTCGGCTACGCAAGCACGCTGGATTTCCTTGGCCTGACCGATGACGGGCTGGACCAGTTCGAGAGGGTGCATGGCAACAAGACCCTGAAGAACCGGGCGCTTTTCCGGTTCCTTGTCTATCCGCCGCCGCCCTTCGACAGGGTCTATCCGCTGGCCAAGAAGGCGGCGAATGCCATCGGCCTGCGCCCCGGCAAGGCCCTGTTCGAATGGAACCAGAAGCAGGTCGAACGCGCGCCGGTCCGCCCCGAGTTCGAGGCGGAGTTGCGCCGCAGTTTCGCAGCGGATATCGACGCGTGCGAAGAGATCCTGGGCCGCTCCCTGGACGTGTGGAAGAGTTGAACGGTCGCCGATGAACATCCTGTTTTCCGCGCTCGTTCCCGTGCCCTCGCACCTGGCACTGGCGGTTCACGGCATGGCCCTGTCCGAGACGCTGGCCGATATGGGGCACAAGGTCACCTTTGCCTGCCTCCCGCCTGATCCCGCGTACGCAACCGCAGATCCGTTCGCGGCCTACGGCACCCGCCCCGCGTTCGATCTTGCTCCCGTTCCCATGTCGAAGCTGCGGGGCATCGCGGGACTGGACTGGGGTAGGCGGGCGCGCCGCGCCGTCGCCGCCGACAAGCGTCCGCTCGACCTGGTCTATTCGTGTCACATCTACACGCTTCTGGCCGCTGCCCATACCGGGCTACCGCTGGTCTACGAGGTGCACCAGATGCCCAGCAATCGCGCCCAGGAAGCCCTGGCCGGGCTGGTCTTTCGGCTGCCGTCCTTCCGGAGGCTGGCGGCGATATCGCAGGCCCTGGCGGACGACATGGTGGCCAGGTTTCCAGTTCTGAAGAAGAAAGAGGTCGTGCTGACCCGGGTTGCCGCCTATCCCCGGTTCGACGCGGCGCCGCCTGTTCGCAAGGCGGGCCGTCTTTCAGTCGGCTACGTGGGCAACCTCTATTCCGGCAAGGGGCTGGAGCTTCTGGCGCGGCTTGTCCCGCTGGTGCCAGAGATGGATTTCGACATCGTGGGTGGCCGCCCCGACGAGGTGGCGAAGTGGAAGGCGCAGGTCACAGGGGACAACGTGACCTTCCATGGCCAGGTTCCGCACGCAGAAACCAAGGCGTTTCTAGACCGGTTCGATGTGGTCCTGCTGCCGCTTCAGAACCGCGTATCCCCCAATGGCGGGACCGCCGACATCTCTCGCTGGACATCGCCCCAGAAGCTTTTCGAATATATGGGAAGTGGCAAGGCGATCCTTGCGTCTGACCTGCCGGTGCTGGGCGAGGTGCTTGAAGACGGCCGCAATGCGCTGATCCGACCGTTCGATCAGCCAGAGGCCTGGGCCACGGCTCTGCGTGCTCTTGATGCTGACAGAACCCGACTGGACAGTCTGGGTGCCGCGGCGCTCGACGATCTGAAAACCCGCTACAGCTGGCCGGTGCGGATGCGCCAGGCGCTTGAAGGACTGGCATGACGGCCGCAAAGCCCAAGAAACGGATCGCCCTGTTCCTCGCCTCGTTCTTTGGGCGCGGCGTGGCGCGCATCCGCATCAACCTGTGCGAAGAGCTTCTTTCCCGCGGCTATCAGGTCGACCTGGTCGTCGCGAACGGAACCGGTGCGCTGCGCGACAACGTCCCGGCAGGGGTGAACCTGATCGACCTCAAGGCCTCTCGCCTCATTGCCGCGCTTCCGGGCTACCTGCGCTATATCCGTGACGTGAAGCCCGACGCGATCATTTCGGCCCAGGACCACGTGAACATTGTTGCGCTGATCGCGTGGCGTCTTGCACGGTCCGATGTGCCGATCTCCGTCAGTGTCCACAACCTTCACCGGCTGGAGGCAAGCCGCTCTGCGATCTCGCGCGGCTACTGGATGCAGTACTTCGTGCGCTGGATCTACCCTTGGGCCACGGCGCGGGTTGCCGTTTCCAGCGGGCTTGGCGACGACATGGCCGAGACGACGGGACTGCCGCGCGACAGCATCACGACCGTCTTCAACCCGGTGGTCACCCAGACCATGCTGGACCAGTCCCGCGCCGACTGCCCGCACCCCTGGCTGGAAGACGGCCAGCCGCCCGTCATCATCGGGGTCGGCCAGCTGACCTTCCAGAAGGATTTCGAGACCCTGATCCGCGCCTTCGACCGCGTCCGCAAGGAACGCGACGTGCGCCTGATGATCCTTGGCACGGGCTTCCGCGAAGAGGCGCTACACCAGTTCACGGCCGAAATGGGCCTGGACGACGTGGTGAAGTTCACCGGCTACGTGGACAACCCCTTTGTCTACATGCGCCGCGCGTCGCTTTTCGTCCTGTCCTCGATCCACGAGGGGCTTCCGGGCGTGTTGATCCAGGCGATGGCATGCGGCTGCCCGGTCGTGTCCACCGACTGTCCGCACGGCCCAAAGGAGATCCTTCGCGACGGTGCTTATGGCCCGCTTGTGCCGATCAAGGACGATACCGCACTGGCCCGGGCGATGATCGCGACCCTGGACAGCCCGACGCCGTCGGAGATCCTGGAAACCCGCTCCCGCGACTTCGAGATCGGCCACATCGTCGATCAATACGCCGAACTCCTCGGCTTTCAGAACGCGGGATAGCCGAGCGACATGACAACCGACGTTGCACTTTTCATGCACGCCCTGACCATCGGGGGCGTTGAACGCATGCGCCTGAACATCGCGGGCGGCTTTGTGGATGCGGGTCTGAAGGTCGACCTTGTGCTGATGAACGCCCACGGCCCATTGGCCAGCGAAGTGCCGGACGGTGTGCGCATCGTCGATCTGAAGGCGCCGCGCATGTTGGCCGCTCTGCCCGCCCTGGTCCGCTACTTCCGCACCGAACGGCCCACCGCCCTGCTTTCGGCGCTGGACTATGCAAACCTGATTGCCCTTTGGGCTCGGCGGCTGTCGCGGGCGCCCTCGCGCGTCTACATCGGCACGCACAAGGTGCTGTCGGTCGCCACGGCAGATTCCACGCTGTGGCGTGAAAAGCATGTGCTGCCCCGCCTTCTGCGCCACGCCTATCCCTGGGCCGACGGGATCGTCGGCGTATCGGATGGCATTTCGGATGATCTGGCGGAAACGCTTGGGCTGCCACGCGACCGGATCACCACGATCAACAACCCCGCGCTGACGGACCGGGTCCTTGCGTTGTCCGAAGAGCCGGTGGACCATCCCTGGTTCAGCGATCCCGAGATCGCCGCGCGAACCTGCCTGTCTGTGGGCCGCCTGCATCGGCAGAAGGATTTTCCAACCCTCCTGCGCGCGCTTGCGAAGGCCCGACAGAACAAGGACCTGCGCCTGGTGATTCTGGGCGAGGGAGAGGAGCGCCCGGCGCTCGAGGCGCTCCGGGCAGAGCTTGGGCTGCAGGACGTCGTCGATCTGCCAGGGTTCAGCCTCAACCCGTGGGCCTACATGCGCCGGGCCGGCGTCTTCGTGTCGTCCTCCTCCTACGAAGGCTTCGGCAACGTCCATGTCGAAGCGCTCGGCTGCGGTTGCCCTGTCGTCTCGACCGACTCGCCCTCGGGTCCAGCGGATATCCTCGAGAACGGCCGGATCGGCCCCCTGGTCGGGATCGGTGATGCCGACGGACTGGCCACCGCCATTCTCGACACATTGAACAGCCCACCCGACAAGGAGATGCTGCGCGCCCGCGGCCGCGACTTTCACGTCGACAAAGTGATCCAAAGCTACCGTGCGCTCATGCAGCTGTAACGTGCCCACCCCCCGCGCCCTTCACATCATTCCCTATGACGGCATCGGCGGGGTCGAGACCGCGGCGCGGTCGTTGCCGGGGGGGCTTTATGGGGATGTGCGGTTCGAGAAGTATTTCCTCGTCCGCCGTGCCGATGCGCTGGATATCGCGTTCGAGCATCAGGGGCCGGTGGGGCCCGAGGACCGGCCGCGCAACTATCTTCGCCTGCTTGTTCATGTCCTGCGGACCGGGCCGGACCTGGTGATCGCCTCGCTCTGGCGGGCGGCGATCGGGATGCTGATCGTAAAGCTGGTCCGCCCGCGCCAGCGCTGCGTGCTGTTCCTGCACCTGGCCCACGACGTGCATCGGGTTGACCGGGTCGCGAACCGCCTGGGGATGCGCGTCGCGACAGAGATCTGGGCAGATTCCCAGGCGACGCTGGACCGCCGCGTGCCAAAGGGGCTGCGGGGCAAGGGGCGGGTGATTTCCTTCGTGCTGGACCGGGCCGCGGCGCCGGAACCGCGCGATCCGGCGCCGGCGTTCGTCTTCTGGGGGCGGCTGAACGCGCAGAAGGGCCTTGATCGCGCATTGGGGCTTTTCGCCCGCATCCGCACAGCGCGACCAGACGCGACCCTGCGGCTGATCGGCCCCGACGGGGGGCAGGAACACGCGCTGCGCCGACAGGCGGCCGACCTTGGCCTTGAGGCCGCCGTGACCTTCGAAGGCCCCATGACCCGCGACCAGCTGGCCGGGGCCGCAACCACTGCCGCATTCTTCCTGCAAACCAGCCGCGACGAGGGGATGAGCGTTTCGGTGGTCGAGGCGATGCAGGCCGGGCTGGTCCCGGTCGTCACCCCAGTTGGAGAGATCGCGAACTACTGCCGTGACGGGGAAAACGCCGTGGTCGTCACCGATGATGCCGCCGCCGCCGACCGGGTGCTGGCACTTCTCGACGATCCCGCCGCCTATCGCCGGATGTCGCAGGCCGCCGCGGCCCATTGGCGGGACCAGCCGCTTTACCGCGACGACGTGCTGGCCGCCTGCCGCCGGATCCTGGGCGCCGCCTGATGTGCGGGATCTGCGGCATCCTTGGTCCCGCCGGGCCCGAACCGGTGGCCACTGTCACCGCGATGGCAGAGGCGATCGGCCACCGAGGGCCCGATGCGGGCGATGCCTGGGCCGATGCGGAGGCGGGGATCGCGCTGGGCCACCGGCGGCTTTCCATCCTCGACCTGTCGCCGGCGGGTGCGCAGCCGATGGCCTCTGCCTCGGGTCGCTACGTGGTCGCCTTCAACGGCGAGATCTACAACCACCTCGCCCTGCGTGACGACCTGGCCGCGCGGGGCAGGGCGCCCGGCTGGCGCGGCCATTCCGACACCGAAACGCTTCTGGCGCTGATCGATGCCGATGGGCTGCCCGCCGCGCTGCGGGCCGCGCAAGGCATGTTCGCGCTGGCGCTCTGGGACCGTGAGGCGCGCGTGCTGCATCTTTCGCGCGACCGCATGGGGGAAAAGCCGCTTTACCTCGCGCGCACCGGTGCCGGTTGGGCCTTCGGGTCAGAGCTCAAGGCGCTGCAAGCGTTTCCGAGCTTTCGCCCGCGCCTGTCCCGGGAGGCGCTGCGCAGCTACATCGCCTACGGCTATGTGCCCGAGGAGTTCTGCGTCTTCGAGGGCGTGCAAAAGGTCCCGCCCGGCACCATCGTCACGCTGACCGGCCCCGGCGCCGATCCGCGGACAGAGCCCTACCAGAGCTTCGACCGGATCGCAGCGGAGGCCATCGCGCACCGGGACCCCGACGGGCAGGCGCGGTTCGAGGAAACCCTGTCCCGGGTCGTGGCCGAACAGATGATCAGCGACGTGCCGCTGGGCTGCTTCCTGTCGGGCGGCATCGACTCGTCCCTGATCGCGGCGCTGATGCAGGCCCATAGCGACCGGCCCGTGCGCACCTTTTCCATCGGCTTTGCCGAGGCGCGGTTCAACGAGGCGCCTCATGCCGCCGCTGTCGCCGCCCACCTGAAGACGGATCATACTGAGTTCATCCTGTCGGAGGACGACGCGCTGGCGATCGTGCCCGCGCTGCCCGCTATCTACGACGAACCCTTCGCCGATTCCTCGCAGATCCCCACGGCGCTTCTGTGCCGCGAAGCGCGTGGCGGGGTGACGGTCGCGCTGACCGGCGATGGCGGGGACGAGGTGTTCGGCGGCTACAACCGCCACATACTCGGCCCCGGCCTGTTGCGCCGGGTGGGGCAGGTGCCGCGTGCCCTGCGTGCGCCGATGGGACGGGCCGCCGGCGCCCTAGGCCCGCTGGTGACGGCAGAGGATGCGGTTCTGCGTCGGGTCTCGCGCCGACTTGGCCTGCCTGTCACGGCGCTCGACAAGGCGGTGTCGCTGGGACCGGTCCTGGCCCGCGCCGACGGCGTGGCGGACCTTTACCGCCATTTCACGCGGGCGCCGGACTGGTCGCGGCTGGTGGCAGACCCGGGCATCCCCGATCCGCCCGGCCTGCCCGACAGCCTGAAGGCGCTCGGCCCGGCGGAATGGATGATGGCGATGGACAGCCGCGGCTACCTGCCCGGCGACATCCTGGTCAAGGTCGACCGCGCGGCAATGGCCGTATCACTTGAAACCCGCGCGCCCTTCCTCGATGCCCGCGTGATCGCCGCCGCCTGGGCCCTGCCACCCGAGGCCAAGATCGCGGATGGCAAGGGGAAGCAGCCCCTGCGCCGCATGCTCTACCGCCACGTCCCGCAAGAGCTGATGGAACGGCCCAAGCAGGGGTTTTCCATCCCGCTCGACCGCTGGCTGCGGGGCGGATTGCGCGACTGGGCGCAGGGCCTTCTGGACGACGACAGCCTTTTCGCCCTGCTGCCCGTCGATGCCGCCGCTGCGCGAGCGCTTTGGCAGACGCACCAATCGGGCCGCCGAAACAACGGCCAGCTTCTCTGGACCCTCCTGATGCTGCTGGCGTGGGTCGCGCAATATCGCGACACGTTCGATCACGGTTTCGCGCCCGCGGCCTGATCCCCGGCCAATCCCGTTGGCCACACGGCAAGGCTGTGGCAATGTAAGGCAAGACAGCCCCGGCCCCTGACACCCCAGCAAAGTTACACATGCTCCCCTACTGGCTCTTCTTCCTCCTTCCCGCAATGCTGGCGATAGAGGGCAACCCGCGCTGGCGCCTCCGCCGCGACGGCACGCGCTCGGTCAAGATCGACGCGTCCTGGTTCGCGGTGCTGATCCTCCTGACTGTGGTCATCGGCTTGCGCTACGACGTCGGCGGGGATTGGGGCAATTATTTTCGATACCTCTTCTACGCAGAAAGGCTCGATTATTACAGCGCTCTCTTTCAAGAGGATCCGGGATACTGGCTCTTGAATGTACTTGCTGTTCGAAACAATTGGGGAATTGCCGGTGTAAATGCGATTTCGGCCTTCTTCTTTTCGGTTGGTCTAGTTCTGTTCTGCAGATCCCTTCCGCGCCCGTGGCTTGCGCTTGCTGTTGCGATGCCTTACATGGTCACCGTTGTAGCAATGGGATATACAAGGCAAGCTGTCGCACTGGGATTTGCAATGCTAGGGCTTGTCGCGCTCGGGAGAAAGAATGTTTTCTTCTTTGTATTTTGGGTTGTTATTGGAGCCACATTTCATAAGTCCGCCGTTCTTCTGATTCCGCTCGCTGCGTTCACAATTGCTCAGAATAGATTCCTCGTCGCAGGGCTGGTAGTTGTTACTGGTGGACTGGCATATCAGGTTCTCTTGGCGGACGTGGCCGCCGGTCTTGTCAATACATATGTCGACGCAAACATCGAATCTGCTGGCGCACTTATACGCCTTTCAATGAATGTGATGCCCGCCACAATATTCTTACTTTATAGAAGGCATTTTGTCATGCCAGATGGAGAGTACCGCCTCTGGCGGCTCTTTTCGTTCTTGGCCCTCGGATCCTTTATCGCTTATTTCCCACTATCCATGAGTACCGCTTTGGATCGCATGGGACTCTACCTGATCCCACTTCAGCTCGTGGTATTCTCGCATCTTCCGGATGTGATTGGGCGTTTTGGAAGAAAAAACCAGTCGCATGTCATATTGATTATTGGCTACTATGCTCTTGTCCTATTTGTATGGTTGTTCTTTGCGAATAATTCGCGCTGGTGGCTTCCCTATCAAATACGGTTTTGGTCTGGTTCGGAATGAGCTCAAAGTGCGGCTCAGCTTCCCGCCACCTCGTTGTCACAGTTAACACGTCCTGGAACGTCTACAATTTCCGGCGCGGGTTGGTGTCTGCCCTGATCGCGCAGGGCTATCGCGTGACCGTGCTGGCCCCCGATGACCACACGACCGAGAAACTCGCCCTGTTGGGCTGCGACACACGGCACCTGGAAATGAACGCCAAGGGGCTTTCGGTGGTCGGCGAAGCAGCGCTGTTCCTGTCCATGCGTCGGCACCTGAAGGCACTGCGCCCGGATGCCGTTCTTGGCTTCACCATCAAGAACAACCTCTACGGCGCGCTCGCCGCGCGCTCGCTCGGGATTCCTTTCATCCCGACCGTAACGGGCCTTGGCACTGCGTTCCTGTCCGGCTCGATCCTTCAGGGGATCGCACAGGCGCTCTATCGCCTTGCGTTTCGCCGCTGTCCCGTCGTCATCTTCCAGAACGCGGCAGATCGCGACCTGTTCCTCGAACGCGGGCTTGTCCGTCCGCATCAGGTCGCCATGTCGCCGGGGTCTGGCGTCGACCTCGACCACTTCGCGCCCCGTCCTGCGCCGGAAGCGCGCAACGGAACGGTCTTTCTCTTCATCGGGCGGATGCTGGCGGACAAGGGCGTCCGCGAACTGGTTGAAGCCGCCCGCTACATCCGCGCCCGGCACCCGGACTGCGAGTTCCGCTTCCTCGGCCCGATGGGCAAGGACAATCGCTCCGCCATTCCCGATACCGGGGTCCGGGGCTGGATCGACGAGGGCACGATCACCTATCTCGGCCCGACCGATGATGTCCGCCCCCATATCGCCGACGCCGATTGCGTCGTCCTGCCATCGTATCGCGAAGGGTCGCCGCGCACCTTGATCGAGGCCGCTGCCATGGCGCGCCCCGTCATCACGACGGACGTGCCCGGATGCCGGGATGTGGTGGACCCCGGAAAGAGTGCGCTGCTCTGCAGGGTTCGGGACGCAGTGGATCTAAGAAAAGCAATTGAGCTTTTTGTCTCGCTCCCATTGACACAGAGACAAGCTATGGGAGCTCACGGGCGCAAGAAAATGGTACGCGAGTACGATCTTCACATCATTGTCAGCATATACTTTGAGATAGTTGAGAAGAATGCATTGGGAAAAAACATGGATGTCAAATTCTAGAAAAAACTCAGTCTCGCGGTCGCCCTTAATTTCTAATTAAGTCTATCTAATGTCTAAGGATGGTCATCTATTTCTAGAATTGATGCTAAAGGATCTACCAGTTTCAAAGAGCCTTCTACGCTTAGGTGATCGCCATCCACATAGTACGATACTTCAGAGTTTCCAATTGGGCAAGATTCACCATAGCAGAGATACTCGGTTAGATCTATCAAGTTCGCGTTCAGAGATCCGAAAGCGCTATTGGAGAAAGCCTGTAGTTCACGGTGCAAATCTATTGGGACAAACATTTTCTGAATTGCCCGTTCTGGGTTGTCCGTGAGATGGGCTCTTCCATATACTCTGATTGGTTCGGCTAATTGTTCGGGAATCTGTGCTATGAAGACCAGATCTATTTCTGCGTCTTTGTATGCCGCAATAGTGTCTTCTAAACCTTGCCTAAAGGCAGCGCGACTTGTAGCGGCATTCTCTGTTCCGCCAGCTTCCCTGGAAATGTAACTCCAATCATCGCCTCCATAGCCTCCATCAGTATAATAACTCCATCGAGCAATCATTATTACAAGCTCAATGCCTTCTGATATCGCGTGCTCTAGAACCCTATTGTTCGTGAGATTGCAGTTTCTAGTTCCTTGCCGAGGGCGGAGGGCATGCACGCCAATTAATGGTGTGCATCCCGGAATGGCGGTGAACTCTCCCGTCCTCCCAACGCGCTCTGCGGCGGCTTCAATTGCTGGGAGGAGGCTGAACGCGTGACTGTCTCCGAACACAAAAAAGCTGGTATCATCGGAAGTCACGCCGACTTTGCATGTCCAGTTCGGTGCAGTATGCAGGTTTCGAATATTGAAACACTCATCAGATCTATCGGATCTCTGCATTGACGCAGTGAGTCCGGGCGGTAGCTGCAGACGCGACGGAAACCCCTGATAAACCCAACCAACGGCGCCAAGGGCACACAGGCCCGCCCCGACGATTGAACTACCAATAAAGATGGAGGGCCGTGATACGCGGCCGCGGCTTCGAAACGGGGTTTCCACGAATTTCCAGGTCAGCCAAGCCAGCCCGAAGGATAGGATGGCGAGGATCAGCATCAGCGCCTCTGGCGGCTCGCCCAGCGCGCGGTAACGTGCGAAGGCAAACAGCGGTTGGTGCCAAAGATACGCGCTATAGGACACGAGGCCGATCCCGACCAACACCGGCAAGGACAGTACCCGATGGGCCAGCGTCGGCTTGCTTGAAGGCAGGATCAGAAAAAGTGCCCCAAGCGTTGGCACCAGTGCGGGCAAGCCGGGAAAAGCCGTTGTCTTGTCGAATGCCACGATGGCGTAGCCAATCAATGCAAGACCGGCGATGCCGAGCGCTTCTTCAACCCATCGCGGGGAGCGGAGCCATTCAGCCCGCACCGCCAAAGCGGCAAGCGATCCAATCATCAGTTCCCAGCCGCGGGTCGGCAAAAGGTAGAAGGCCGCCGTCGGCTCGTTCGCCGCGCCCCACTCGGCAAGTGCAAGACTGGCAAGAAGCAACAGGCTCAGCACAGCCAGGATGGCCCGCTGCCCCAACCGCCATATCGCCCAGAGGAGGAGGGGAAAGAAGACGTAGAACTGTTCCTCGACCGCGAGGCTCCAGGTATGAAGTAGGGGTTTCAACTCTGCCGCTGTCGAGAAGTAGCCGCTTTCCCGCCAGAACAGGATGTTCGACCAGAACGTCATGACGGACACGACGCTTTGCGCGAAATCGAGGAAGTCACGTGGGACGAACCAGATCCAGGCAAAGGGGATGCAGGCGGCGACGACCAGGAACAGGGCCGGCAGGATCCGCCGGGCGCGCCGTTCGTAGAAGGTCAGAAGGCTGAAGCGGCCCTGCGCCAGATCTTCGGCAAGGATGGTCGTAATCAGAAAGCCGCTTATCACGAAGAACACGTCGACGCCGACAAAGCCGCCAGCGAACCCCGCGAACCCGCCGTGAAACAGGATCACGGGTATAACCGCCAGTGCCCGAAGGCCATCGATTTCAGGGCGATACTTCATGGATGACTTCCAATGACCCAAGCCGGAAAGATCGTCATCCCTTGCATCGCGCTTGACAAGTAGACCATCCGTCGAGGAAGCCGCAGAAGAACGAAAAAGACGCGCCGGTACGGCGCGCCTGCCATTTCTTCAGGTCTGGATCAGAACCGGTAGCCGGCGCGCAGGCTGATCGTGCTGCCCTCGGCCCGCGGATCAGGAACGAACGCCGAGGGCGCACCCCATCCCGACATCTTGTGGTTCAGGTACTCCACGCCGACCGTAAACTTGTCGTTGATCATGTAGTCAACGCCGCCGCCGTAGACGAGGCCCGCGGCATCGATGCCAGTGCCAAAATAGGCACCCGGACCAAATGACGCCGTCGCAAGAAGCCGGCCAAACTCGACACCGAACTTTGCCTTGGCAAGCACATGCCCGTCCACCGTCTGGCCATTCTGCAAACGGAACGGGATGGCGTTGGCGTCAAGCTCAAGACCAATTATGAATGGCCCGGCGTCGCCACGCACGCCGAAGTGGACGCCTGCGTTCAGGGCGGTACCCGCCCCATTGGCGCCACTAAGGCTGCGACCGCTAGCGCCCTGAAGGAAGTTGAACCAGTTGACCTGTGCGCCGGCATACATGCCTTCCCACGTAAAACGCGACGCGGGTGGCTCAATGATGCTTTCGATTGTCACAACGCCCTCGGCGTTGCCTGCTATCGAAGGTGCGGCGACGCCAAGCGCGCAGGTTGCGAAGCCTGCTGCGAGCGCCAATTTCTTCAATCCAGCCTTAATCATAAGAAACCCCAGATCTGCTCGTTTGAGGGATACCAGCCACCGGCTTTGAATTTAACCGCAATTGCACAATTCGCACCATATTGCGCATCAAGCCCGACAAGGTGTCGCATTCCTGCGACAGGCCCCTCCTTGTTCATCGATGTCTCAAGGACCTGCTACAGCATTTCGCGCCCGAGGTGAACCGGGTGCGCGAATTCTTCCAAACTGCCGCCTCACCCGTTGCTTGCTTGCCACCCCCTGACAGTTGTCCGCGATCTTTTCGGTTGACGTGGCTCAGAGATGGCGCAACCCGGATGTCCAGACGTGCCGGCGGCGCAAGGGGGCGGAACATGCTCTTTTCCATTGTTTCCCAATTGATAGGCGAAATCCTAAGGGTGGAGCTTTGGCTGTTCGTGCTCTTCGGGCTCTCGCTCGTGCTGATGGCCGCGCGACGGCGGCGCGGGGCGTGGCGGGCGCTGGCTCTTGGATTTCTGGCTTGGGCGCTCATCGCAATCCTTCCCGTTGGACAGCTTCTGGTTGCGCCGCTCGAATCACACTATCCACCGCGCCCCGATATTTCCCATGCCGACGGCATCATCCTTCTGGGCGGGGCAGAGGACCTGGGGGCCACGCGGCAATGGGGTATGCCCCAAGTGAACGGCAACGCTGACCGATATTTCGCGGTGATCGAGATTGCGACGCTCTTGCCGGACGTTCCCGTGCTTGTATCGGGCGGCGGCGCACCGGATCCCGATGCCCCGACAGAAGCAGGTGTTGCCGCGGCGTTACTGGCCCTTGGGGGGATTTCGGCAGACCGCACCGTGTTCGAGGCCGGCGCCCGGAACACTGCCGAAAACGCTGCGGCGCTTTCCGCGCTGGGCGCCGGCATGGAAGCCGGCCGCTGGGTTCTGGTCACAAGCGCCTTTCACATGCCCCGCGCGGTCGAAACCTTTTGCGCCGCGGGCTGGCGCGGGCTGATCCCCTGGCCCACGGACTACAAGACCCGGGGTCGCGGCTGGGGCTGGAACCCCTTGGGCAACCTCGGTCTTGTCAATATTGCGGTGTCAGAGGCCGCAGGCCGTATTGGATATCGCGCCCTCGGCAGGGCGCGCGACCCTGCCGGCACCGATTGCCTTGCCAGGCCGTCATAGCAGCCGCGCCTTTCGGCGAAAGCACTGCAACCATCGGGTGTGTGCGTGTAACCGTCCGTCTGGAACACGACGACGCTGGTGAAACCTGTGACACATGGGCAGCACGCGGCCCGAATCAGGGCCATTTTGCGGCGGCGGGGACTTGGAACATGGGGCGCCCTCGGCTAGTGTCGCGCAAAACTAAAAGGGGGCGTTGGAAAAGTGCTGGGCAGTCAAGTGTCTTCCGGTCGGAAACTGTTCGCGGCTGCGCTGAGCGGCCTTCTCTTTCTTGTAGGCTGTGGCGAGCACATGGCGTTCCCCGTGACCGAAAGCGCGCAAGAGCGGCTGCCGGGCAACGTGAACGTTATTCGTGTCACGACCAAGAACATCGCGCACGTCCGAAAGGTCTATTATGAACCGCCGGTGTCGCACTCCGCGAACCCGCCCTATGATCCGGGCCGTTATGCCTATCGCATCGGCCCCGGCGACCAGCTGCGTATCCAGGTCTGGACCACGCCCGAGCGTGCGCCGACCGGTGCCGATGCAGCCCTGCGCCCAGCCGAAGGTCCCGTCATCGACGAGACCGGCCACTTCTTCTATCCCTTCGTTGGCGAGGTGCGCGCCCAGGGCCGCACGGTCAGCGACATTCGCAACGAACTGACGGATCGTCTGCGCGCCTACATCACCGACCCCCAGGTCGAGGTTGCCGTGCAGCAATTCCGCGCGCATTCGGTCATGATCACCGGTGCGGTTGGCGGGGCCGGTCCCACCACGCTTACGAACGTGCCACTGCGCCTGATCGAGCTCATCAACTCGGCCGGCACCGGAGACGACGCGGACCTGTCGCGGGTCGAGGTGCGCCGCCGTGGCCAGACCTTTACCGTGAACGTTCGCGCGTTCCTTGAAATGGGTGACTACCGGCAAAACCCGGTGCTTCTGCCCGGTGACGTGGTCTTCGTTCCGGAGTTGCGAAACAACAAGGTCTTCGTCTTTGGCGAGATCGCGACGACAGAGGTTCCGCTGGACCCGGGTGGCAAGTCCTTGACGGAGCTTCTGGCAGAGTTGGGCGGTATCGACCGGATGCGGGCCAATGCCAAGGGTGTCTTCGTTTTCCGCCGCACGAAGGTGACGACCAGTGGCTTTGATGTGTTCCAGTTCGACTTGAGCGATGCTTCTGCGCTCGTCCTGCTTTCTGATTTCCCGCTGTCACCCTTGGACATCGTCTTCGTGACCAAGGATCCGGTGACCCAGTGGACGGATACCGTGGGTCGCGTCCTGATCCCGGTCTACGGGTTCCTCGAAGTCAGGTCAGTGGCAGAGTCGCTCTGATCCCATGGTTAAATCGGTTCTAACCGTCTGCACCGGCAATATCTGCCGGTCGCCCCTCGCCGCAATGGCGCTTGCAGAGTCCAGTCCGGACTTGCAGGTATCGTCTGCCGGACTGCACGCGATGGTCGGCTGGGACATGGACGCCGAGGCGCAGGAGGCTGCGACGGTCGTCGGCGTAACGGTGACCCCGCACGCGGCCCGCCAGTTCGACACGGAAATCGGCAATGCCGCTGACGTGATCCTCGTGATGGAACGTCACCACCGCAACGAGATCACCGCACGCTGGCCGCAGTTCACCGGAAAAACGTTCCTTTTGGGCCATTTCGAAAAGGGCAAGGAAATCCCCGACCCCTATCGCATGGGCAGCGCGCTTCACCTTCGCGCGGCGGAACTGATCCGTGATAGCGTACAGAAATGGACGGAACAGCTGGACGCGCTGCGCTGATGAAAAAGCCCAAGATCGAGGATCTGATCGCCCAGGTGCCAGGCGCAGGAGGCGCTGACGAGGGCAGCGAATTCGACCTTGGCGATATTCTTGCGCAGGTCATGGCCCGCAAGTGGCTGATCGGTCTGGCTACAGTGATCGGTCTTGGCATCGGGTTCGTGCAGGGCCAGCTTCCCCCGAACGAGTACGAGGCGACCTCGGTCGTCCAGATCGAACGCCGCTCGTCCGGTGTCGCGCTTCCGGCGGAACTGGTGGGCTCGCTTCTGGGTAACCCTTCGGCGCAATCCTCGCTGACCACCGAGATTCACATCATCGAATCGCGCCTCATCCTCGGCCCGGTCGTCGATGAACTGGCCTTCGACATCCGGGTCGTGCCCGCCCGTGCCCCGGTGATCGGCGATGCACTGGCGCGCCGCACGATCCCTTTCATCGGCCCCTTCATCCCGGCCGAGTATCAGCGGGTTGGCGAACGCCTTGTCCTTGAAAGCTTCACCGTCCCTGAAGAACTGATCGGCAGACGATATGTGCTTGAAAGCATGGGCGACGGCACATTCGAACTGCGCACCCCTGACGGACAGCTCTTCGAAGGAGCCATAGGCGAACCGCTGGAGCTTCCGGCTGGCGCCATTCTGACGGTGGCGGAATTGAATGCTCCCGCCGGACGAAAATATGACCTCTATCGCGAACCCTTGCGCAACAGCGTCGGCCGCCTGCGCAGCGGCCTGCGCGTGCGCGAGCGCGGGGGTACCGGCATCGTCGATTTCCGCTATTCCAGCGACGATCGGGACGAGGCGATCACGGCCGTCAACGCCGTGGTGGCGTCCTACCAGGAACAGAACCTGCGCCGCCGCTCGGCCGAAATCGACCAGAGCATTGATTTCATCGAAGAGCAGCTGCCCGAGATCCGTGCCGAGGTCCGCGAAGCGAACGCCGCACTCGCCACATACCGCGAAGGCCAGCAATCCGCGGAACTCAGCCTTGGCACGCAGGAACTCCTTTCGCGCGTTGTCGAGATCCAGTCCGCGCTGGAGGAGCTCGACTTTCAGGAAGAGCAACTGGCGCAAACCCTGACGCCCAACCACCCTGACTACCGGGCCCTTCTGGCGGAACGCGACCGGTTCGAAGAGCGCCTTGCCGAGATCCGCCTTAGCCTGCGCGACGTGCCCGAAGCCGAGCAAGAGCTTGCCCGGCTCACCGAACGCGTCGAGGGCGCGAGCGAGCTGGAAAAACAGCTGACCGCCCGCATCGAGCAACTGCGCGTCCTGCGCGCCAGCACCGTCGGCAATATCCGTGTGCTGGAACCCGCCGAGGTGGCGCGCTTTGTCGGCCCCGATCGCCGATCGCCGTTTCTGACCGGTGGAGGCATCGGCTTTGCGCTTGCCGTGCTGCTGACCTTCGCCATCAACTTCCTGCGCCGTGGGATCGAGGACGCGCGCGAGATCGAGGCCATGGGCCTGTCGCTCCTTGGCTCGGTCAGCAAGGTGCCAGCCCTTCAGGGCAAACGCTCGGGCAACGCAGAATACGCCCTCGCGATTTCCCAGCCCGACGACATGGCGGTCGAGGCGATCCGCGGCCTGCGCACCGGCCTTCAGTTCACGCTCGCCGCCGCGCAAAGCGAAACCATCATGATCACGTCTTGCGCGCCCTCGGACGGCAAGTCGTTCATCTCGCTCAACCTCGGGATCGTCACGGCCCAGACCGGCAAGGCCGTTCTCCTGATCGACGCCGACATGCGGCGGGGCGAGTTGTCCAAGAACTTCGGGCTTTCGCGCAAGGATCCCGGTCTGTCCGACTACCTTGCGGGGTCAAAGCCCCTGTCGGACTGCGTCATCGTCGATCCGAAGACGGGGATCGAGTTCATCGGCACGGGCCGCTTCCCGCCCAACCCCGCGGAACTTCTGGCCAGCAAGAAACTCGACGAGTTGCTAGAGGTCGCGGCCGAGCACTATGACCTCGTGATCGTCGACGCCCCGCCTGTGCTGGCTGTGACAGATCCCGGCATCATCGGGCAGAAGACCGGGATCAGTATCCTGATCGTGCGACACCTCGTCACGACTCAATCCGAAATCATGTCGGCGCAAAAGACGCTCTCGACCTCGGGTGTCAGGATTTCCGGGGTGGTTCTGAACCACTACGACCAGTCACGCAGCCGCTACGGCACCTACGGGTCAAGATATACCTACCAGTACGGTGGCTATAAGTACAAATACAAGTCATAGAACCGCAGGGGGCGAGCCCCCTGGACGGACTTCGGATTAAGGGTGAATTCATGGCGGACCAGCCAAGACGCATTTTTGTCACCGGCACGGCGGGCTTCATCGGCTTTCACCTGACGCGCCACCTGCTCGACGAAGGCTTTGTCGTGCAGGGCTATGACGGGATGTCAGACTATTACGACGTCCGCCTGAAACAGCGCCGCCACGCCATGCTGCTGCAATCGCCGGGCTTCTCCACGACCGAGGCGCTGCTTGAAGACCAGGAAACGCTGGACCGCACCGTAGACGCGTTCGAGCCTGACGTGATCGTCCACCTCGCCGCGCAGGCCGGTGTCCGCTACAGCCTGGAGAACCCCCGCGCCTATATCGACAGCAACGTGATCGGCACGCTCAACGTCATGGAATGCGCCCGCCGCCATGCCGTCGATCACCTGCTGATGGCCTCCACCTCCTCCGTTTACGGCGCGAACGAAGAGATGCCGTTCACCGAGACCGAAAAGGCCGACACCCAGCTGACCATCTACGCCGCCACCAAGAAGGCCAATGAAAGCATGGGGCATTCCTATGCCCACCTGTGGAAGCTGCCCACGACCATGTTCCGCTTTTTCACGGTCTACGGGCCCTGGGGGCGGCCGGACCTTGCGCTCTTCAAGTTCGTCGACGCGATGCTCGATGGCCGGCCCATCGACATCTACAACCACGGCGAGATGTACCGCGACTTCACCTATGTCGACGATCTTGTGCGCGGCATCCGCCTGCTGATCGACGCCGTCCCGCCCCAGGTCGACGCGCGCCCCGATCCGATCCCGGCCTACGACAGCCTCAGCCCCGCCGCGCCTTTCCGCGTCGTCAACATCGGCAACTCGCAAAAGGTGCGCTTGCTCGATTTCATCGACGCGATCGAGGCGGAACTGGGGATCGAGGCAATCCGCAACTACATGCCCATGCAGATGGGCGACGTCCCCGCCACCTGGGCCGACGCGAGCCTCCTGCAAGACCTCACCGGCTACCGCCCCCAGACTGATGTCCGCGACGGCATCGCCCGCTTTGTGGCCTGGTTCAGGGAGTATTACGGCAAATGAAACGACATTTGCCCTAGAGCGATACAGAATCTATGCTAGTTCTGTGATTGTAGAATAATATAAGTATATGAGAAGTAAGCGTGAATAATCCACCACTTGGAATCACAAAATCGGACATGTACATTCATGAAATATGGGATCAAAAGATAAATGAAGATTCCCAATACTAAGTTTCAAGGGCAGCGATTCCGTGAGTATTGTCTCGCAGCACTAATAGTGTTAACTTGCTTTTTTGTGATGATGCCAGCTGCGTCCTTTTCTTTTTACGTCTGGGACGATGTCAATCTTTATCGTGCGCGCCCCGCAGAACTTGATCTATGGTTCAGCAGCGCTGGTTTAGGATACTTTACAAGTATATATATGGCAATCATAGATTGGGATCTAGATACACCTCGATATCTATCACCAATATTCCTGATCACAATCCATATGATGGCTACTGCAATCATATTCATTTTCTCTTTGAGATCTGGGAAATTAACCGTTGAGGAGGCTGCCTTCATTGCAATAATTTGTGGAGTAGCCCCACTGAATTTCACAAAACCCATGACCACACCCTTTGTCTACAATATTTCTTTTATGCTCTTTCCTTTGGGATTACTGCTTCTATATTTCTGGAGATGTCGCCAAAATCTAATACTTCGAATATCGTCACTTGCCGTGATTGCGGCATCTCTCCTTGTTTCGTCTTTTCTTCCACTAGCAGTTATTGCAATTCCACTAATGCTTATCGTGGTTCCAAATATAGAGAAAAAGAAAAATATTAGATATTTCGACATATCAGAGGCTTTGAGATCAATACGCTCCCATTTAGACTTTTTGGCTCTCCCTTTTCTGGTGTATTTTGTGCGGTTGGAATTCTTGCCTACGACCGGGTTGTACGTGAATTATAATCAGGTTCACATGGCCCAGATTATAGCGTTTCCGAAGGAACTCGTTCGATGGGTAGCCAATTTTGTTTTAAGTTTTGGACACCTTTTAGCCGATGTATGGATATTTGCCAGCTGGTGGGCAGTTGTATCCACATTTTTCTTTTTGCTAGTGTTCTTCTTAGTGGTTGGCAGACAAGAATCACCGGTCCGAGATCGTTGGGCAAAAATTGGCCATTTCTCAGTTTCCGTGATATTAGTTGTGTCTACCGTGGCTGCGTACATTTTAGTCAAAAAGCAACCTCTATATATTGATTGGTTGCATAGACATCAACTTGTACTACAATTAGTATCTGGTTACTTTACTTGGGCCTCTGCTTCTCTTTTCCTCCCAAGACGGTGGATTGGGTCAAGCCTATCTCTGTGTGCTGCATTTGCTGGCACAGTCACTTTCTATACCTACTTGGGAATGCACCGCGACGCCCATCTACAAGCGGCGCTGGATGAGAGTTTGCGGCATTTCCTAAGTGAGAATGATGGAACGACCTTTGCATTTGAAGACCCATTGAGCGAATTAAGGATAATGGATCGCAATCTTCGAATTTACGAGATCCTAGGGATATCCAAAACTGACCATCATTCCAACATAGCCATTGTTCAAATTTCGGATGTTCACAATGTGGATCTTAATGAATTAGAAGAAACAATCAAAAGGCTCTGCGCATTCGTGAAACCCGCCCATGGGCAATACGGATTGTCAAAATGGAATCCGAAATCGGATGTCAGCCTTCTGGTTGTGGAGTTTGCAAATGAGTTTGAAGATTATCAACTCGCATGGACCCTAAATATGACAGTCCTCAGATATCTTAATTATGCCAGATACATTGAACAAATTATAAGTGTGGGAGATGTAAAGATGGTGGGATCGCAGACTGTAAATAATGCTCTTTGTGGATGATTCAGGATTTATGCTCCTATCAGACATGCCGGTAGATGGCTTCGGTGCAGACGCCGTGTTCCACTCCCTCCAGCTCCATCCGTCCGGCAATCTGTTCCGGCGACAATCCCATGGCGAGGCAGTCCTCGTTATGGGCGCAGAGGTGGGTGGAGCGCTCGATCCTCGAGCCTCCGAAACGCCCCGCTTAGGCCCGCCGGTCAGCGGTGTCCGGCCGATAGCCGTCCAGGTTGCTGTTTCTCCCGAGCTCGTGATCCATCGTCCTGCGGCGCTGGCCAAGCTGGCTCGCAATCCCCTTATTCGGAAGCCCCATCTCCATCAGATTGCGCGGGCGGCGCCGCTCCTCGCGCGTAAACTGGCTGCACTACTGTCCCATGGGGATCCCGAACATACCGGGTGTAGCACTTGAAATTTGAATCCAGCCCCTCGCAGCCGTCGTCATGTTCTGGCTATGAGTCCCGACCCTAGTCCGCAGGTCGATGAGTGAACACCGCCAAACGGCGAGCGACTGCAATTTCGGCGTCCGCGAACTCCTGCGAAGCCGGACCCAGACGGATCGGCAATCACCAACTATTTCGATCTGATTTCGCATGCATGGCACCACGGACCATCATGCCAACGGCGCGGTCCTTTTCGCCACGCTCGGCAAGGCTCGCAGAATTGGAGGTGTCCTCTGCCTGAAGCTTGCGCCAGCGTAGGAGCCATGGGGCGGCTAGCTGACCATTCTCGACTGCCGCCCGACGGCGCGCCCCTGACCCGTCTTGACGGAGGCGCCGAGATGCCGGATGTCAAGCGCCACGGAGGTAGTTGGTTTGTTGTCCGGAAAAGGCCAGAACTAGATGTCGTCGTTTGATCGCGACAGTTACGAAACCGCGTATCCGGTTCACGTCGAGCACCACTTCTGGTCGCTCGCGCGGTGCGACGTGATCGCGCGGGCTATCGCGGGGACAAATCTGAAGGACGCGCCGTGGCTCGAGGTGGGCTGCGGGTCGGGCGTGGTGGTCGCGGCGCTGCGGCAGCGCGGGCTCCATGTGGACGGCTGCGAGATCGCGGCCGTGCCGCCGCATCTGGTGCATGTGCCCGACCTCCGGCTCGCCACGGATGTGTTCGATCTGCCCCGGGAGGAGCGCGCGCGCTATCGCGGCCTGCTTCTGCTCGACGTGCTGGAGCATCTCCCCGAGCGTCAGGCGTTTCTCGACCGCCTCTTTGAAGCCTTCCCGAATGCCGAGCGTCTCATCATCACCGTCCCCGCGAGGGCCGAGCTGTGGTCGAACTATGACACCCATTACGGCCATCATCTGCGATACTCGCTGGCGGGCATGGCGGAGGAGGTCCAGAGCAGCCCCTGGAAGCTGCGTGCCGCGCGCTACTTCTTCCACGCGCTCTACCTGCCCATGTTCCTCGCCTCGCGCCTGAAGGGCGGGCGACTGACATCGGTGGCGGGGCCCTCGACGGGAACGCGCCGGGCGATCCACCGCGCCCTCGCCGCCTTCTGCAGGCTTGAGGATCGCGTGATCCCGGGCGGCGTGCCGGGAACCTCGGTGCTGGCGGTGCTCGAACGCCCGGCAGGCGCGGCCGACGCCACACGGGCAAGGGCGTCATGATCCGCCTTCTGTCGCGATTCTCGCTCGTCGGGATCATAGCCACATCGACCTACGTGGTCGGCGCCGCGGCCCTGATCTGGCTCGGCGTTCCGGCGCTGACGGCGTCGCTCGTCAGTTACCTCGCCGGTGTGGTCGTCTCCCTCTTCGGGCAAATGAAGTTCACCTTCCGGGTGGAACGGCCGGCGCTTGGAAACTACGTGAAGTTTACCGTCCTCTCCGCGACCGGCCTCGCCTTCGCCCAGGGCGTCATCGTGACCTTTTCGCTCATGGGCTGGCCGCCGATCCTGGCCGTGGCCGCGAACTGCGCTTTGATTCCGGCCGCCACGTTCCTCGCCGGCCGGTTCTGGGTCTTCTCCAACGGCCGGTTTGACTGAGCAGCACCGCGGCCCAGCCCTCTTCAATCCGGCCAGGGATCGTCGGAACCAAGGGCATTGCGGCGGGTCGGCCTGTTGTAATACAACCCGCGCAATCGCTCGCCATTCCGCCGCGGACATTCCGGGACCGCCGATGCAACCGACCGACTCGCACGCCTATTCCAGCGTGTTCTACGATTACACCGACATCGGCGCCCGGCGCTCGGCGGAGCGCGTCGCCGCCCTGCTGGTGCCGGTGCTCGGGGTGAACTCGATCGCCGACTTCGGCTGTGGCCGCGGCACATGGTTGAAGGAGTGGAGCGCCGCCGGCGTCGAGGACGTCATCGGGGTCGATGGCGACTACGTGGTCCGGTCCGAACTCAACATCCCCGAGGACCGCTTTCGCGCCCATGACATCACGCGACCGCTCAATCTCGGCCTCCGCTTCGATCTGGTGCAGTCGCTCGAGGTGGCCGAACACCTGCCGGCCGAGGCCTCCGCGAACTTCATCGACACGCTGACCGCGCACGGAGATCGCGTCCTGTTCTCGGCGGCCGTGCCCGGACAGGGCGGCGAGTTTCACATCAATGAGCAGCCGCTCGAATACTGGCGCGCCCTCTTCGCCGAGCGCGGCTACGCGCCCTTCGATTACCTCCGTCCGAAACTGGCACGGGACGCGCAGGTCCAGCCCTGGTACCGATTCAACTCCATCCTCTACGTGAACGAGGCCGGGATGGCTGGTCTCGCCGACGAGGTCATGGCGAGCCGCGTGGCCGACGGGACGCCCTTCGCGGACCATTCCGACCTGTCGTGGAAGGTGCGGCGCGCGCTCGTCGGACGGCTTTCCCCGTCGGTGGTCAATCGCATCTCCCAGATACGCACCGGCATGATCGCACGCCAGGCGCGGCGGCGGGCCGGCGGCTGACATCCTCCGGCGCCGTGCGGCCGGCCCGCGCGGAAGGGACCCGAACGGCGCGCGCCCGGCGCCTCAGGCGCGCGCCATGTGCTTCAGGCTCAGCACGCACCATAGGAAGAACCGGTAATCGGCGCTGCCCGACCTGTGCGCGTCCTGCGCCTTCCGGACGAAGCACGGATCGACCCCCGTCACGCGGTCCTGCGCCAGATCGCCCGTGTCCTTCATCCACTTTTGCAGCGGAATGCCGAACCCCTTCTTCTTGCGGTCCACTATCTCGTCCGGAAGCAGCCGGCGCGCGACCTTCTTCATGAGGTATTTCCGCTCCCGCCCGCGCAGCTTGAAGCGCGTGGGAAGCCGCATGCAGAAGTCCACCAGGTCGTTGTCGAGAAACACCGCCCGGGTCTCGAGCGAGTGCATCATTGCGGCCCGGTCCGACTTTGTCAGGATGTCGTCCTGTAGGTAGAACCGGGTGAAGAACTCCTGCGCCTTGTCGACCGAGGATGCCGTCCCGCCGCTTTCCCAGAGCGCGATGGCGTCGTCGTAGACCTCGTCAGCCCGCACCGGCGTGTTCAGGACCTCCGCGATGTCGGCCGGCTCCAGCGGCGACATCCAGACCGGCAGCCGCATCCGGGACGGATAGGACAGGCCCATCAGCATGCGCCGCAGCTTGAAATCGAAGCTCATGTTCGCGTTAGACTTAGGCAGCAGCCCTACGAGGTCGCGCAGGCGCCTGTGTCCCCAGGCCGGCACGATCCGCTCGTAGATGTCGGCCATCCTTAGGGCGAGAAACGGGTCGTAGCCGGCGAAGAGCTCGTCCCCGCCATCGCCCGAAAGCGCCACAGTGACCTTTTCCCGCGCGAAGCCGCACAGAAGCGAGGTCGGCAGTATCGACGCGTCGCCCAGCGGCTCGTCCATGTTGCCGAGGACCTCGGGTATCAGGGCCCGCGCGCGGTCGAAATCGAGCACCCGCTCGTTGTGGTCCGACTTTAGGTGCGTGGCGACTGTGCGGGCATGGACGCTCTCGTCGAAGGACTTCTCGGTGAAGCCGATCGTGAAGGTGTGGAAGGGCAGGCCTGCGTGGTCCTTGCTCAGCGCCGCGAGGATCACGCTGGAATCGATCCCTCCCGACAGGAAGACGCCGACGGGCACATCGCTCATCAGGCGGCGCCGCGCGGCCGTGGTGAGCAGCGACTGCAACTCGTCCGCGAGCGCGTTCTCGTCGGCCCGCTCGAGCGACGGGTCGGGGGCGAGCGCGAAGCTCCAGTAGGGCCGCTGCGCCACCGCGAGACCGGGCAGCGAGACCGTCAGGCTGTGTCCGCCGGGCAGCTTGCGGCACCCCTCGTAGAGCGCGTGCGGCGCCGGGATGTAGCCATATGCGAAGAACTTGGCGAGCGCCCGGGGATCGAAGCTGTCCGAGACGTCCGGATGCATCGCCAGCGCCGAGAGCTCGCTGGCGAAAGCGAAGCGTGACCCGTCGGCGGCGTAGTAGAGCGGCTTTTCCCCGAACCGGTCGCGCGCGAGGAAGAGTTGCCCGCGCCGCCGGTCCCAGATTGCGAAGGCGAACATCCCGTTCAGCCGGCGCGGAAGGTCCTCGCCCCACTCCTCCCAGCCGTGGACCAAGACCTCCGTGTCCGAGCCGGCGCTGGCGAAGCGATGTCCGCACGCCTCGAGGTCCCGTCTGAGCTCCAGGTGGTTGTAGATCTCGCCGTTGAAGATCACGCACACGTCGTGCGTCTCGTTCCACATCGGCTGTGTTCCGGTCGCCAGATCGACGATGGCCAGCCGACGGTGCCCGAGAAACACGGGCGCGTCGGGCTCCACGTGCAGCCCAACCCCGTCTGGCCCGCGATGCGAGAGCCGGTTCGTCATTTTCTCGAGAACGTCGCGATCTCCGCTGCCGAGAAAGCCCGCTATGCCGCACATGGAATTCGACAGTCAGACATTGAGGGTTTTCCGGACGCTGTAGGGAAGCCGGCCTTGCGACTCGAAATACGTCCGAACAAGGATTTCCGCGATGAGCCCCATGAGAAACGTCACGATGCTCAGCATAAAGAGCATCGCGGACAGGATCGGAAGCGGCGTCAGGATCATCGAGACGCCGTAGAAGATCTTGAGCACCAACATCCAGGTAAAGGCGAAGAACGCGCCTGCGAAGAAGGCCAGCGCGACGCCTCCGAAGACGTAGATCGGCTTCACGAGGTAGGAGGAGAAGAATTTAATCACCATCAGGTCCAGGATCACTTTCAGGACCCGGTTGAGACCGTATTTCGATTGACCGAACTGACGCGCACGGTGGTTCACCGGCAATTCGATCACCCGCGCCCCCATCCACGACGCGTAGATCGGCACGAAACGGTGCATCTCGCCGTAAAGGCGCATGCCCCGGAGAACCTCCTTGCGATACGCCTTCAGCGTGCAGCCGTAATCGTGCAGCGTGACGCCGGATATGTGCGATATCAGCTGGTTTGCCACCCGGCTCACGAAATTGCGGCGGATTGCGTCGTCCTGACGGTTTTTGCGCCAGCCAGACACCACATCATAGCCCTCGTCGAGTTTCTCGAGCAGCCGCGGGATGTCATCGGGATCATTCTGCAGGTCGGCGTCGATCGGTATGACGATGTCGCCTGTGGCATAGTCGATACCGGCCATCATCGCCGCCGTCTGCCCAGCGTTGCGGCGGAATTCGACCACCTTGAAACGGTTGTCGCGTGCGGCGATCTCCTCGAGGATGCGCCCGGACGCATCGTGACTGCCGTCATTGATGGCGATCACCTCGAACTCAAGGCCGAGCCGTTCCAGCACCGGAAGAAGCTGCTCGTGAAGGAGAGGTAGGCTTTCTTCCTCGTTGTAGATCGGGACAATGACTGAAAGCTTGGTCTGCGCCACAGGAACGTCTCTTTCCATTGCGCTTCTGGTGGCTTGCCCACCGATCCCGGCACGCACTGTTTCCTTATTCATCGCTAGCGTCCTCACCCGAACCATGCTACCGGTCCGCAACGGCTAGCACTAACAATGTGGATTGGAAACCTGCGTGCGCACCGCTTACCTTCTGGTTTGTTCGTTCGCGGGTCACGTCCGTCAAGCTGGTGGAGTTTCCCTGATGGCCTGAGGGCATGATCAGGCGGCTTTCGTGGTTATGCTGAGAATGGGGTCGATCTCTTCCTTGTCGATCTGGGCGAAGGTCTCGACCATCATGTAGCGGCTCGAGGTATGCCATTCGTAATTCTGCTCGAACAGCACGGCGCCGATCAGTCGCATGATTGAGGCCTCGTTCGGGAAGATCCCGACGACGTCGGCGCACCTTTTCACCTCCTTGTTCATGCGCTCGATCGGGTTGGTACTGTGCAGTATGGTGCGATGCTGGCGGGGGAAGGTCATGTAGGCCAGCACGTCGTGCTCGGCGTCATCCATCAGCGTGGCGAGCTTCGGCACCTTGGGCCGGATCTGGTCGGCCACGGCGCGCCACTGGGTGCTGGCGGCCTCGGCGGTGTCCTGGGCAAAGGCGGTGGCGATGAAGGCGGAGACCACGCGCCGCCCGCTGTTCCCGGCATGGGCCAAGGCGTTGCGCTGGAAGTGGACGCGGGGGCTGTTGAAGAACTCACTCGGAAGCTGGTGCTCGCGCTTTACGCGGTCGGAGATAGCCGGATCATACCCTGGGCACGGACTCGTCCAGTCTTGAGTTGCAGCCGCGCCAGAACGGTGCAGAGCTTTCCGGCAACGGCCAGAACGGTGGCAAGACGAGCATGGAGCGCGGCCGCCAACCGTTTGAGATTGACTGCTGCTGCCGTGAGGAACGCCTGAATGCGCATGTTCTGGAGGCCGCGCCGGACTGCGCGGGCGAGCCCATGCCATGGCTTCGCCTCGCCGTGGTAGCCTTCGGACCGCCAGCGGTGGCGCCGGTAGAGGTCCCGATCTTCGTCCGACCACTTCTCGCGCCGCCGTCGCGCGCGCAGCAGAGCGGGATACCGTTTGAAGGGTTTATCATGTATCCGGACAGGCTATGCTGGCAGAAAGATGTTGAAGGAGCCCGCCATGCGACCGATTCTGCCGCTTTCCCTGATCGTCCTGCTCGCCGGCTGTGGCGGCCTTCCGCAGATCAACCTCCAGCGAGAGCCAAAGCCCGCCCCTGCCGCTGAACCGGTCGAGACCGTAACGCTCGAAATCGTAAGCTACGAGGGCCTGTCTTGCGAGGAACTTTCCGAACTCGAAGCCTCTGAGATCGCGCTTTTCGCCAGTATCCCCTCGGATCAGGACACCCTGCTCCGCGCCGCCGGCGCGCGCATCGAACAGATCCGCGCCGCGAAGGTTACCGAAGGCTGCTGACACGCGGTCCGGGATCGCCCGACGTGTCTCTAGCGCCTGTCGAGGAGTCCCGCATTTAGGACAGCGCGTCCGACCAGTTCCGAACCGGACAAGGACAGGTGCGCGCTGTCGAAGTATAGGGGTTGCCCGTCCAACACCGTTGCGCATTCGCGGCCGCTCACGGTTTCTCGGCATAGGTGCGTCAGGGGATCAAGGAAAGGAATGTCCAGTTCCCCTGCAATCCCCTGCAGGATGGCGTTCAGTTCGTCATGATCCTCCGGCACCTCGAACAACGCCTCGGCAATGCGACCTCACTCCCAGACGTTCACCTCCGCTTCTTCCAGGTAGCGGGCGAGCACGTTCACGCTTTTCCAGCCGCCGGCGCGCATGATGGCGGCCGTGTCGTGACCGGCGGACAGCAGGTCCTGCGCGGCGCCGACGCGCAGGGAATGGCCGCTGAACGCATCGACCACGCTCGGATCGAGACCCGCCTTCGCGGCGGAGGTCTTGACCAGGCGCTTCACGGTGGTCGTGCTCAGGTCCCGGTTTACGGCCTTTCCCTTGTAGATCGGGCAAAAGAGAGGCGCGATCTCCATTCCGCGCCAGTCGAGCCAGGCCTCGATCAGCCCCGCGGTGCGCCGCGAGGTGAAGGCCACGCGGCCCATGCCGAACGGGTCCGCCTTGCCGCGCCGGATCAGGACGCGCAGCGTGCCGTCGCGGCGCCACGACAGATCCTCGGTGCGCAGGGCCACCAGTTCCGACCGCCGCGTCAGCAGGTCATAGCCAAGCGACAGCATCGCGCGATTGCGCAGGCCCCAGGGCGTGTCGGGCTGAACGTCGAGGAAGCGCTTCAGGTAGTCCTGTGTCAGGCCCAGCGCCTGTTTTGGTCGGCCCGGCTTGCCGCGTCTTACCCGGCGCAGGGTCAGGTTCACGTCCTCATGAGTGGTCGGATCGGGCAGGTCGAGAAGCCTGTGGATCTTGCGGATGGCATAGAGCCTGCGGCGCACGGTCGTCGGCAAGACCTCTCCGGCCTGGTCGTCGAGGAAGGCGCAGACCGTCGCCGGCTCGGCGGGCAGGGCGCTCACCCCGGCGTCTCCGCACCAGGTCACGAAGATCTCCACATCGGTGTAGTAGCTTTTCATGGTGGCGGGCGCATAGGCGCCTTCGAGGCGTTGGAACGCCTCGCGCCAGGCAGGGAGAATCGGCTCTTGACCCATACTCCATATATGATATAAAATTTATCATAATGCAAGGTCTTGAGCTCACATCCGTGCAATTGAAGGCCGCTCGGGCGGTCCTCGGCTGGTCCGTTGCGGAACTTGCGGAGCGGACCGGCATCGGGACGGCCACGATCAATCGGTATGAGGCCGCGGACGGTGTGCCGAAGTCCCGCAAGGGACATCTTCAGACCTTGCGTGCGTTTTTCGAGGCCCAAGGCATCCGCTTTGTCGGGTCTCCGGCGGACGGACCGGGGATCCGGGTGTACCGGTCAGGGCATTTCTCCGACGGTTGACGACCCGTCAGCGTTGGGTGTGCGGTTTGTGCCACCAGATAGAGTGGCAAATTCTCCACTCTAAACAATATGTTGACTCAGGCGGATCGAGTGTTCACGCTATGTCCGACAGCGCGCCGAGTCCCCGCGACGCCGATACCCTTGTGGAGGATATGCAATGGGCATTGCCGACCGGACCCCCGATACCAACGCCGTGGTTGCAAACGAAGCCGGCACCCCGAGCGCCGATCTGGATCCGGGTGTCACGTTCGTATCCGGATTTCTGGAACAAGCCGGCTTGGCGTCCCGTATCCACGCCGCTGTCCGTGCAGACCTGAAGCCGACAACGCCTCTGGAGGCCCTGCTGGTCGAAGAGATTGCCGAACTGACGACGGAGTTGCGATCGCTCAAATACAGGCGGGACCTCATGCTGCGCGCCCGGGCGTTCGACTTCGTTCATCAGGGCATTCTGAACTTGCAGAACCTCCGCCGGCTCGAAGGTGTCACAGACGATCTGAGGGCGTTGCTTGACCGTTGGGCGTTCGGATCGCACGAGGCTCATACCAAGGCTGCCGAGCGGCTTTTGGCGCTAGGCGTATCACTTGACGGGGCGATGGCCCGCGCCGCTGCCGCCTGTGTCGATGATCTCGACACGATCGACCAGGCGTCAAGCCGTGTCAGGCGGCAGCGTGAGCGCCTGAAGGCAGACTTCCAGGCGCAAAGACAAGCCCGGGCGCGAGCGGAGGTTCCAGACGCCGAGGTGGTGGAATGACGGTGCAGCCCGAACCCCTCATCGCCGCGTCCTGCCCGTCACCGGGGCGCGCACGATCTGCGCGGAATGCGCGCCGCCACGGGCTGGCCGTGTGCGAGGCAACGGAGGCTGAGATCGACGCTTTCGTGGAGGATATCCTGCGCCCCAGCGTGCCGCGCTGGGCGGCGCATCTGCCAGCGCTGCAGGTCCCGTTCGCCGACTACGCCCGGGCCCATCTGCGCGTGATGGCGGTCGATCGGGCCTTCGACAGAAGCTGGCGCGCGGTCGAGACCGAGCCAGTGCGCCTCCTTGACGAGGTCAAGGCGCTGCCGCGCCTTCTGCGCTACCGGGCAGAGGCGGTGGCGCAGCGCCGCGAGGCCTTGCGCCGGATCCTTCTCGGGCTCGAAACCCCGCCAGGACCGGAGCCTGCCCCATGACCCGCCGGAAATCCTTGGCCCCGAGCGATGACAAGGCCCGCGAACAGGCCCGGATCGAGGCCGAAGCCCACAAGCCGCTGGACTGCGAGAAGGAAGAACGGTTCGTACAAGCCTATGCCGCCAGCTTCGATGGACCCGCCTCGGCGCGAGAGGCCGGGTATGGCAAGGAGGCCGAAGCGATCTGGAAGAAGCTTCTGGACTGCCTGAAGGTTCAGGCCCGCCTGCGCGCGCTGCAACAGAGCCCGACTGTCCCGCCGCAGACCGCGAGCGCGATGTTCGCCCGGTTCAAGGCAATGGCCTTTCCGGACTATTCCAACCTCTACGTCCAGGATCCGATCACCGGGGACTGGCGGCTGGACCTGTCCCGCGCCACGCCCGACCAGTTGAGCGCGTTGAAGGTTCGCACGACGACGATGCGGCGCGGATCGGTCACGCAGACCACCACGATCGTGGAAACCCCATCGCGCGACAGGGAACTGGATCTTGTCGCCCGGCGCATGGGCCTCAAGGTCGCCCTGCCTGCGGATGGCGATGGCGACCCCTTTGGGCGCGCCATCGATCAGCTCCTTCGGGGCGGTGGCGGCACGTTTCCGATCAATGAGAATGATGATCCGGATTTCTTCTCCGACGGTCTCATCGATGACGGGCCCCGGTCGTAAATGCAGAGGCGGGCGCTTTCGGCGGATCTTCGGTATCATTACACCAAGGGCGGGAGCCATGAGGCGCACGCACACCACACGGCTGCATTTCCCGAAACGAACTTGCCGATCCCCCGATGGCCTTTCCCTTCCGGATCGCTATAACCGGCCCCGAAACAGTCTGTAGCAGGCCCGAACATGACGAAACGCGCCCTTATCACCGGGATCACGGGACAGGACGGGTCCTACCTGGCGGAGTTCCTGCTCGCCAAGGGCTACGAGGTGCACGGGATCAAGCGGCGCACGTCGCTGTTCAATACCGAGCGGATCGACCACATCTACCAGGATCCGCACCATCCGAACCCCAAGCTGAAGCTGCATTACGGCGATCTGACCGACAGTTCGAACCTGACGCGCATCCTGTCAGAGGTGCGGCCGGACGAGGTCTACAACCTCGGCGCCCAGTCGCATGTGGCCGTCAGCTTCGAAAGCCCCGAATACACCGCCGACGTGGACGCCATCGGCACCCTGCGCCTACTGGAGGCGATCCGCTTTCTGGGGATGGAGACCACCGCGCGCTTCTACCAGGCCTCGACCAGCGAGCTTTACGGTCTGGTGCAGGAAACCCCGCAGACCGAGACGACGCCGTTTCACCCCCGCAGCCCCTACGCGGTGGCCAAGATGTATGCCTACTGGATCACCGTGAACTACCGGGAGGCCTACGGGATCTATGCCTGCAACGGCATCCTCTTCAATCACGAGTCCCCCCGCCGCGGCGAAACCTTCGTCACCCGCAAGATCACCCGCGGGCTGGCGAACATCGCGCAGGGGCTGGAGGACTGCCTTTACATGGGCAACATCGACGCGCTGCGCGACTGGGGCCATGCGAAGGATTACGTGCGGATGCAGTGGATGATGCTGCAACAGGACAGGGCAGAGGACTTCGTGATCGCCACCGGCAAGCAGTATTCGGTGCGCGAGTTCATCACCTGGGCCGCCGCCGACCTTGGGATCACGCTGGAGTTCGAGGGCGCCGGCACACAGGAAACCGCCTGCGTCGCCGCCATCACCGGCGACCTTGCCCCGGCGGTGAAGCCCGGCGACGTGATCCTGCGCATCGACCCGCGCTATTTCCGCCCGGCAGAGGTGGAAACGCTTCTGGGCGATCCGTCCAAGGCCAAGGCGAAACTCGGCTGGGAGCCCGAGATCACCGCGCGCGAGATGTGCGCCGAGATGGTCGCGGCGGACCTGCGCACCGCCCAGCGCCACGCCTTCCTGAAATCCCACGGCTACGACCTGCCCGTGGCGATCGAGGGCTGAGATCCCATGCGCGTCTACCTCGCAGGGCATCGCGGCATGGTGGGCGGGGCGATCCTGCGCCGCCTGACCGCGCGGCAGGAAGCGGGTGAAGACCTTGATATCGTCACCCGCACCCATGCTCAGCTTGACCTGACCGACCAGGCGGCGGTGCGCGCCTTCATGGCCGACACGCGGCCCGACGTGGTGATCCTGGCCGCCGCCAAGGTGGGCGGCATCCATGCCAACAACAGCTTCCCGGCAGAGTTCATCCGCGACAACCTGATGATCGAGCTCAACGTCATCCACGAGACGCACGCCGCCGGGGTGACGCGGCTTCTGCAACTGGGCTCGTCCTGCATCTACCCCAGGGAGGCGCCGCAGCCGATGGCCGAAGGCGCGCTTCTGACCGGCCCGCTGGAGCCGACGAACGAGCCCTATGCCATCGCCAAGATCGCGGGCATCAAGCTGTGTGAAAGCTACAACCGCCAGTATGGCACGGACTATCGCAGCGTGATGCCGACCAACCTTTACGGCCCCGGCGACAACTTTCACCCCGAGAACAGCCATGTCCTGCCCGCGCTGATCCGGCGCTTCCACGAGGCCGCGCAAGAGGGCCGGGACGAGGTGACGATCTGGGGCACCGGCACGCCGCGGCGCGAGTTCCTGCATGTCGACGACATGGCCGAGGCCTCGCTTTTCGTGCTGGACCTGCCGCGAAAGGTCTATGACGCCAACACGCAGCCCATGCTCAGCCACATCAACGTGGGCAGCGGCACGGATATTTCGATCCTCGACCTGGCGCGGACGGTGGCGCGGATCACCGGATATTCCGGCCGGATTGCCACGGATTCGACAAAACCCGATGGCACCATGCGCAAACTGATGGATGTCTCGCGGCTGTCGGCGATGGGCTGGACCGCGCGCATCCCGCTGGAACAGGGGATCGCGGAAACCTACCGCTGGTTCCTCGACAACAAGACCGCGTTGCGCGGCTGAGCAGGACGACGACGATGGCAGACACCCCCCTCATTCACCCGGTTCTGCTGTGTGGCGGGTCCGGCACGCGGCTCTGGCCCCTGTCGCGCAAGTCCTACCCAAAGCAGTTCACGCGCCTGATGGGCGATGAAAGCCTGTTTCAGGCCTCGGCCCGACGCCTTTCGGGGACGGGATACGCGCCGCCCGTGGCCGTCACCGGCGATCCGTTCCGCTTCATCGTGGTGGAACAGCTGGCCGCGCTGGAACAGGCGCCCGGCGCCATCCTGATCGAGCCCGAGGGGCGCAACACCGCCCCCGCCGTGCTGGCCGCCGCCCTGCATCTGGCGCGCACCGACCCCGATGCGCTGATGCTGGTCGCACCGTCCGACCACGTGATCCCCGATGCCGCGGGCTTTCGCGCCAGCGTCGCCGCCGCCGCGCCGCGGGCGCTGGCGGGCGACATGGTGACCTTCGGCATCACCCCCGACCGGCCAGAGACCGGCTATGGCTACCTGGAACTGGCCAAAGGCGCCGATCCGACTGCCGACGCGCCCCAGCCGCTTGCCCGCTTCATCGAGAAACCCGACGCCGACCGTGCCGCGCAGATGATCGCGGCGGGCCGCTTCCTGTGGAACGCGGGGATCTTTCTCTTCACCGCCGCCACCATCCGCGACGCCTATGCCGCTCACGCGCCCGCCATCCTGGCCGGTGTGACTGCCGCGCTCGACGGCGCGCAGACCGACCTCGGGTTCACACGCCTCGCCGCCGGCCCATGGGCTGCGCTTGATGACATCTCGATCGACTATGCCATCATGGAAAAGGCGTCGAACCTTGCCGTCATGCCCTTTACCGGGCGCTGGTCGGACCTTGGCGGCTGGGACGCCGTGCGGCGCGAGGCCGGGCCCGACGACAACGGCAACGTCTGTTCCGACCATGCCACCGCACTCGACTGTACCGGAACGCTTCTGCGCTCGGAGAACCCCGATCAGGAACTGGTGGGCATCGGCCTGACCGACATCGTCGCGGTGGCCATGCCCGACGCGGTGCTGGTGGCCCACGCGTCAGAGGCACAGCGCGTCAAGGACGCCGTCGCCGCGCTCAAGGCGCAGGGGCGGCCACAGGCGGTGCAACTGCCCGTCGATTACCGCCCCTGGGGCTGGTTCGAAAGCCTCGTGATTGGCGAAAGGTTTCAGGTCAAGCGCATCCATGTGAACCCCGGCGCCGCGCTGTCCCTGCAATCGCACCACCACCGGTCCGAACACTGGATCGTGGTCGAGGGCACGGCCCGTGTCACCGTCGACGACGACGTGCGCCTGATCTCGGAAAACGAATCGGTCTACATCCCGCTGGGCGCTGTCCACCGGATGGAAAACCCCGGCAAGATCCCGATGGTGCTGATCGAGGTGCAGACAGGCACCTACCTCGGCGAAGACGACATCATCCGGTATGAGGATGTCTACGCCCGAAGCTGAGCCCGCCGTACCAGCCGCCCCCGATACTGGCTGGTCCTTGCCGGTCGTGGATCCAGACCCTTGACCTTTGCCGGTGGGCTTGGCACCTGCGTGGGGCTTGGCGCCGGTTTCGGCGGCAAGCGGTGAAGGAGTTTCCGGTTGTCCGGCGTCGCGTCACATTCCGACACATTTACAGGCCGGGCCGTCCCGGTCGTTGCCTCTGCCGCGTTCGTCCTTGCCTACACGGCCTCTGGCGCAACCCTGGCGCATCTTTTCCTGTCGCTGGTCGGGATATGGGGGCTGCGCACCCGCCCCGCAGATCCGGCGCTTGTGCGCATCGGGGTCTGGTTCATCGGCCTCTACGCCCTTGTCGTGGCCATCGACTATGTAAACGGTGATTTCTCGGAAAGCACAGAGACGACTGTCGCCGCCTACCTGCCGCTACTGGGTATCTTGCCCGCGGCGGCGGTCATGGCGCGGGCCGGCGTGCCCGGCCCCTCGCTCGACCGGGTGCTGGCCGGCAGCATTGCGCTGAGCGCCGTCCTGAACGGCATCCTCTTTCTTCAGGCGGATTTTCCCCGCGCCGGCGGCCTTGGCATCAGCCCTATCGTCTTTGGTTTCGTGATCCTGTCCTGGGCCATGCTGGCCCTTGCCCGGGCGCTGGAGGACTGGCCGTGCCGGGCCTGGCTGTTCGGCCCGGTCGTGCTGTCCTTCCTGCCCATGGCGCTGACGGGCACGCGGATGGTGGTGATCTGCGCGCTGATCGGCTTTGCCATCATCCTTTCCCATTGGGTGATCCGGGGCCGGCGCTGGGTCCTGCTCCTGCCCTTCGGCACGGGGCTGGTCCTGTTGGCCGCGCTGGCCGGGTATGCCTTCCGGTTCCGCTGGCAGGTGCTGAAGAACCACGCCCAGATCTTCATCGAGACCGGAGAGCTTGTGCCGGGCTCTTTTGGTGCCCGGGTCGAGATGCTGCGCCTCGGGATCGACGCCTTTCGCGGTGCCCCGTTGATCGGCCATGGCCGCAGCAACCAGATCGCCGCCGCGCTGGAACAGGCGACGCCAGGCTCGGTGGACCTCAGCCAACAGAACACGCTGCACAACGACTACCTCGTGCACATGGTCAGCTTCGGGGTGTTCGGGCTGGCGTTCATGCTGACCTTCCTTGGTCTGCTGGTCTGGATCTCGCGCGGGATCGCCGATCCGGCGCTGCGGTCCTTCGGGCTGGCGTGGACGGCGATGCTGGCAGTCTTCATGCTGTCCAACATCGCCTTCAATTCCGGCCCGATGAGCGGCACGGTCTGCTTCATCGCCGCACTTCTTCTGGCCGCCCGCTTCCGCCCGGCAACGCCCGCATGATCGTCAGCCGAATCGCCGGCGGGCTGGGCAACCAGCTGTTTCAGTATGCCGCCGGTCGCGCGCTGGCGCTGCACCACGGCACGCCCCTTGCCCTCGACACCCGGCACTATGGCCACGACAGATCGCGCCGCTTCCTGCTCGATGCCTTCCGGATCGAGGTTGCGCAGAACGCGCCCCTGCCGCCGCTCTGGCCAGGGTCGCCCCTGCGCCACCTTGTCTGGCGGGCGCTGGGCACCGGGCCGCGCCTTGTCCGCGAACGCCAGCCCGCCTTTCAGCCGGGCCTGACAAACCTTGGCGGCAACCTTTATCTGGACGGCTACTGGCAGTCGGAACGCTATTTCGCCGCCATCGCCGACACCTTGCGCGACGACCTGACGCCGCGCGCGCCCCTGTCGGACGCGGCAAGCGCGCTTCTCGACCAGATCGCCGCCGTGCCGTCCGTGTCGCTGCACATCCGCCGGGGCGACTACGTGCTCGATCCCAACACGAAACAGCCGCTGGGCACCTGTTCGCTGGACTACTACGCGCGCGCCGCCGCCCGCGTGGCGGAACGCACCGCCACCGACCCGGTGATCTTTGCCTTCTCCGATGAACCCGACTGGGTGCGCGACAACCTGCACCTGCCCTTCGAGACCCGCGTGATCGAACACCAAGGCGCCGATGATCCGGTCGAGGACCTGTGGCTGATGAAATCCTGCCGCCACCACGTCATCGCCAATTCCAGCTTCTCATGGTGGGGCGCCTGGCTGAACGCCGCGCCGGACAAGACCGTGATCGCGCCGGCCAAGTGGTTTCCGCAACCCGGCAAGTCCAATCCCGACATCCTGCCCCCGGGCTGGATCGCGATCGACGGCGGGGTCTGACGTCCGTTCAGGCGATCCGCCCGAACGTGCCCTTGTCGCGCAGCGCCTCGACCGACGCGCGGTCCAGCTTGCCGATCTCTTCGCGCCGGTCGCGGTTGCGGTTGGGCCAGAGATAGAACCACAGGTTCCGGGTGATCCTGGGGTGCCACAGATGCACCACCGGAAAGCCGTCGACCCGCACGCGGGGATAGCCGAACAGCGCCGCGCGCGCCGCGATCTCCTCGTCCTCGTAGCCCCAGGTGACGAAGTCCTCGTTGTAGCCGCCAAACGCGTGCAGCGCGGCGCGCTCATAGAACACCACGCCGCCCACGGAATTGCTGTTCACCAGCTTCAGGTCACGGGCGCGGGGACGGGTGCCGCCGCCCATCGCCACGCGGTACCAGTCCATCACCTCGGGCGTGGGGTCATCCATCTTCACCAGCGCCTGCCGCGACCGCCCGCGCAGGTCGTGGAACCGCCCGTCGAAGGGCAGGACCATGCCCTTGCCCCGGGCAAGCGCCCCAAGCGCCGCGGCCACGCCGCCGGGATGCGGGATCACGTCGGTGTCCCAGGTGGCAACATAGGGCCGGTCCGTCAGCTGAAAGAACCCTTCGTTCAAAAGGCGCGTGCGGTGAAACTTTCCGTCGTTCGGACGGGCGTGCCAGGTGACGCCCGGCAGGTCGCCCAGGGCCCCGGCCTCGGGTGCGGGGGCGTCCTCGATCACATGGACGTCCAGCCCGTCGTACATCCGGCCCAGACAGCGCAGCATCGCCTCAAGGTTCTCGCGCCGCTCGCGGCTGTCGAACCGGCAGGCGATCACGATGCCCAGATCGTGCAGGGCCACGCGGGGTGGCAGAGTGGCGGAAGACGGCGCGTTCATCGCGGCTTTCCTTGCATAACCGGGGACGGAAAGCTAGGCACGCCCCGCAAGAGGAACCGCAGCGCCGGTTCACAGCGCAAGGGCACCACCCGGCCGATGACGAACCCGACACCCCAGACCGGCACGGCCGATGACCGGATCGATACGCCCGCCATCGCGCTGCGCGAAAAGCTGGCGACGCTCTTTGCCGAAATCCGTGTGCAAAGGCGCGATTTCCTGTTGGGCCTTGCCGCCACCTTCGTGTCGGCGGGCGTGTCGCTGTTGATCCCGGGACGTGCCCAGAACCTTATCGCCGAAACCCTTCCGAAAGGAGAGGTCGCGCCGGTCGCCGCCCAGCTTGGCCTCATCCTGCTGATCGCAGGGCTCGGCACCGGGTTCAGTTCGCTGCGCCGCTACCTGATGGAGCGTGTGACAAACACCGTCACCACCGATATGCGCCGCCGCCTGTTTCACCACGTCCTGTCGGTGCCGCCGCGCGGGCTTCAGGACGCCGAAAGCGGGCAGATCCTGTCGACATTCTCCTATGACCTTCAGGTCTTCAGCGACAGTTTCAAGAACCTGGTGTCGGTCGTCATACCCTCGGCCATCTTCGTGGTGATCTACGCCGCCGCCGCGCTGTACTACAGCGTCGCCCTTTTTGCGGTGCTGATCTTCCTGTTCCTGCCGATGGTGCTGGCGATGGACCGGCTGGTGCGCCGCATCCACCAGGCCGCGAACGAGGCGCAGGGCCGCCTGTCCTCGCTGGTGGGCGAACTGGACGAAACGCTCGCCGGCACGAAAGAGATAAAGCTCTTCGGCATGCAGCCGCGCGTCCTTGCGCGCTTTGACGACCAGAACGCGCGCACCCGCCGCGTGATCCTGCGCCGCGACAAGCTGGGCACCTTCCTGCCCTTCGTCATTTCCATGACGGCGGCCTTCGGGATCGCCGGGCTGATCCTGATCTCGGTCTTCCTGCTGGATCGTGGCTGGCTCGATGTCGGCGGGCTGACGGGCTTCATCGTCTGCGTCGGCCTGCTGTACGGACCGCTTCAGGATCTCAGCAATTCCTTCGGGCAAAGCCTGCAACTCTTTGCCGTGCTCTCGCGCATCCGCGCGATCATGACACTCGCGCCAGAGGATGACCGCGCCGCGGGCACCACCGCGCCGCCCACGCGGGCCGACGTGACGTTCGAGAATGTCAGCTTCGGCTACGGGCGCGAAACCCGCCAGATCCACGACCTGACGCTCTCGATCGCCGCAGGTGAGAAGGTGGCGCTGGTCGGTCCCAGCGGCGCGGGCAAGTCGACCCTGCTGGAATTGCTGCCCCGGTTCCTGGAAACCGACGGCGGCCGCATCCTGATCGGTGGCACCGACATCTCCACTCTGGCGCTGTCGGACCTGCGCGCCCGGATCGGGCTGGTGCAGCAGGTGCCGTTCCTGTTTCGCGGCACCCTGCGCGAAAACCTGTCCGTGGGCGCGCCCGGCGTCGATGACGCCCGCCTTGACGAGGTGACGCGCATGGCCCGGCTGGACGGCGTGGTGGCCGCCCTGCCCGAAGGCTACGACACCATGATCGAGCAGGGCGGCGCGAACCTGTCGGTGGGCCAGCGTCAGCGCATCGCCATCGCCCGCGTCCTGCTCAAGAACCCGCCGCTTCTCCTGCTCGACGAACCCACCTCGGCGCTCGACAGCGAATCCGAACGGTTCGTCAGCGACGCCATCAACCGCGCCTCGGAAGGGCGCACGACGATCATCGTCGCGCACCGCCTGTCCACCATCCGCGACGTGGACCGCGTCGTGGTGATGGAGGCCGGGCGCATCGCCGAACAGGGCACCCACGCCGATCTTCTGGCCCGCGACGGCGCCTTCGCACGGCTCTGGCAGGCCGGCGATCTTGCAGACCACGGGACAGGATAGGACATGCGAATCCTGATGGTGGCCCCGCGCGGGGGGGCGTTCACCTACATCCTGAAGGGCTACGAGAACGCGTTTCGCCACCTCGGCCACGATGTCGCCTACTGGAAGGGCGACCGCGCCGCGTTCCGCGAGTATCGCCCCGATGTCTACATCGGCCGCACCGGCTGGCGGCAGGACATCCCGCATGACCTTGTGGCGGACTTCGGCACCCGCATAGCGATCCACGTGAATCCGTTCGGGACGGAACGGCTGGATACCGTTCACGGCAACCGCACCCTGAACGAACCATCGGACCTGATCGACTGGACCGCCGCGCAAAAGCCCGATCTGGTCTATGGCCTTGGCTGGGGCGACGACGCCGACCGCTACTGGGACCGCTGGCGCACAGAGCTTGGGCTGAACGTCGCGATGATCCCCACCGCCGGCGATCCGTTCGAGTTCTTCCGCGTCCCCGCCGATCCAAAGTGGCGCTGCGACCTTGCCTTCGTCGGCGGGCGCTGGCGCTACAAGGCCAACCACATCGACAGCTACCTGATGCCGCTGATCGGCCGCTATGACATCCGCGTCCACGGCTGGGGCGGCTGGGCCACGTGGCGCGATCCGCGCAGCTTCTTCCGAAGCACGAAGATTTCCGACGACGACGTGCGGGCGCTGTTCTCATCGGCCCGGATCGGCCCGGTGGTGCATGAGCCGCACACCGGCATCTACGGCATCGACGTGCCCGAGCGGGTGTTCAAGGTGCCGCTGTGCGGGCTTCTGGCCATCAGCGATCCCTCGGCCTCGCTGCACCGCTACTTCCCGCCAGACATCCTGCCCATGGCCGACACGCCGCGCCACTACCGCGACCTGATCGATCACTACCTTGCCGACGAAGACGCGCGCGCCGCCCTGGCCGCGCGCCAGCGCGCCCATGTTCTGGCCCATCACACCTACCTGAACCGTGCACAGTCCTTCCTGTCGGGGCTGGGCCTTGCCGATGCCGCCGCCGCCGCCGGGGACGCCATCGCCGCCTTCCAACCGCTCGACACGGCATAGCCCCACATGGACACGCTCTTTTTCATCGCGTCGAAACTGGTCTGGGCCCTGATCCGCCCGGAAACCTGGATCGTGATCGGCCTTTTCCTGGCCTGGGTCGCGCTCTTGCGGAACCGTCCACGCGGCGCCCGCCGCCTGACATTCGCCACGCTTGTCTTCACGCTGGCGGTCGGCGTCCTGCCGCTGGGCGATCTTCTGATTTCGCCGCTGGAAACCCGCTATCCCCCTCGGCCCGATCTTGCCCGCGTGGACGGGATCGTCATCCTCGGCGGTGGAGAGGACAGGGGGGCCGCCCGCCTTTCGGGTCAGCCCGAACTGAACGAGGCCGGCGAACGCTATACCGCCACCCTCGCGCTTGCCACGCGCCACCCCGGCGCGCGTGTCCTGTTCACCGGGGGCAGCGGCCGTCTGCGCGATGCCGCCGGCTCCACCGACCCAGAGGCGACGCTGGCTGGCGCCTTCTTCGCCGACCAGGGCCTTGCGCCCGACCGGCTCATCCTCGAAGGCGACTCTCGCAACACAGCGGAAAACGCCCGCCTGTCGCTGCCCCTGGCCGATCCGCAGCCCGGCGAAACCTGGGTTCTGGTCACTTCGGGCTACCACATGCCGCGCGCGCTGCGCAGCTTCCGCCGCGCGGGCTGGCCCGATATCGTGCCCTTTCCCGTCGATCACCGCGCCCGCGACCTGACCGACGGCCTGACATGGGACCTTGCGCGAAAGCTCGAAACGCTGAACATCGCGGTCAAGGAATACATCGGACTGATGGTCTATGGCCTGACCGGCCGCTGACCGCCCTACATCGCCGGCAGCCCCGTCACCTCGCCCTCGCGGATCACCGCCGGGTCATGGGCCTTTCGGCCGAAGACCTCGCGCACCATCGGCTCGAAGCTCTCCAGCGTGTCGCTGTCATAGTCCGGGTCGAACGACGCCTGGTCCCAGCGCTCGCAGAACGCCGCGCAGACGTCAAAGCAGGGATGATCGCGGAACCGGTCGCGCGCGTTGCGGTCCCAGCCGTAGTGGTGCCCGTAGTACAGCATCTGGAAGATGCCGTGATGCTCCACGACCCAGCTTACCTCCCAGCGCACGAACGGCCGGATCACCTCGGCCGACATCCGGTCATGGTTCTGCGGCGCCAGCCCGTCGCCGATGTCGTGCAGCAGCGCGCCGACGATCCAGTCGGTATCCGCCCCCTCGCGACGCGCCCGCGTCGCCGATTGCAGCCCGTGCTCCAGCCGGGTGATGCGGTAGCCCTCCAGCGTCGCTGCGCCCTGCCGCCGCAATTCGTCCATCAAACGGTCCGCCGTCAGCGCCAGGAACGGCTTTTCCAGCCGTGCCAGCAGCTCGTATTCCTCGCGCGTGCCGTCCTTCATCCGGGTAAAGCTGACCGTCTCGCTCATGGCATGGATCCTTCTGCCGTAACGCCATAAAGCGCCACATCGCCTGTCGTGCCCGCCGCCAGAACGGCGGCCTGCGCCGTCAGGATCTCATCATAAAGCCGCAGCCCCGCGGGATCAAAGGCGCGTTGCGGCGGGGCCACGTTGATCCAGCCCTGCATCCGGTCCATCCCGCGCACCAGCATCGCGTAATCGCGCCCCAACTCGGGCTGGCGCACCTCTGGCGTGACATAGCGGATCGCCACGCCGATCCGGCGGTCGTCGCCACGGTTCGGGCCAGAGGCATGGAACGTCCGCCCGTGGTGAAACGACATCTCGCCCGGCGCCAGCGGACCATGCACCGCCGCCGCCTCGTCCACGCTTTCCAGCGACTGGCCACGCGACAGCAGGTTGTCGGCGGCGAAACTGTCGGCATGGGGCAGAATCGGGTTCAGGTGGCTGCCCGGAATGAACCGCATGCAGCCCGCCTTCACCGACACGTCCGACAGGGCGATCCACGCGGTCAGCTCCTCATCCGTTTCGCCCATGCCCCAATAGGTCAGGTCCTGGTGCCAGGACACGATCTTGTCTGTCCCCGGCTCCTTGATGAACAACTCCACCGACCAGACCAGAAGGTTCGGCCCCAGCACCTGTTCCACCGCGTCCAGCACGCCCGGGGTGGTCGCGATGCGGCACAGCAAGGGCAGCACGACCTGCCCGTTCACCCGGAAATACTGCCCCAGGGGCCGCCCGCCGATCGGTCCCGCATGGGCCGCCTCCAGCGCCTCGACCTCGGCCCGAAAGGCGCGCGCGGTCTCCTCGCCGAACGCGCGTACGGGCCACAGGCAGCCGTCCTTGCGGTAACGCTCCAGCTGATCGCGGCTCAGAGGGTCGGTCATGGCATCGCTCTCGTCACGGGGGCCTTGGTCGTCCCAGCGTCCCGCCACACCGCAGGACGTGCCGGTCCGGTGCCGACATCGCGTGTCGTATTTGCCGGCTCTCGGTCAGGGTGCACGATATTTTTTCGTTGTCACCGCCCCGTTCGGCGTCTTTGATACGGGCCAACGCGCGTGGCGCGTGTCCGGTTTGACAAAAAGACATCACCAACGGAGCAAGTGAATGGGACGTAGAGACGAACTGATCGCGACATATGCCGACGATCTGCGCAAGAAATGCGGGATGGAACCCGACATGGACCTTCTGAGGAAGGTCACCATCGGCTGCGGCCCGGCGATCTACAACGCCGACGCCTCCACCGTCGCATCGTCCCAGGCGCATGAGCTTGAGACGGTCAAGGACAACTTCCTGGTCAAGAAGCTCGGCCTTGCCGACGGCCCCGAACTGATGGACGCGATCAATTCCGTGATCGAGACCTACGGCAAGTCCGAGCGCAACAAGTACCGCGCCGTGGTCTACTACATGCTGACCAAGCATTTCGGCAAGGAATCGGTCTACGGCTGAACGCCGCGCATTCGCGCCAAATCCGAGGCACTTCGGATTTGGCCCCCCGGCCCGCATGGCGTATGTATGGGGCGTCCGGTCAGGATGGCCGGGACCTTATATCGAACACGTGTGGTGCTGAGGGAGCACGTGGGGTGATGGAGGGTCCCGTGACCATGTCCGGGACCCTCCTGATGATTTTGGGTCAGTTGCCGTTGGGACACTATCTATTTAGCCTGAAAAAAAGCAGTTAAGGGTCCAATCTTGCTCGCCTTTGAGGACCGCTCATCTTATCACAGTGGCAACTGTCTCAGCGGTAATTACTCTTCTATTGTAATGACCGTGGCAACGTTTATTATGTCGTCCCAGCAGGCTGCGGATCGCACGCCGTCAGCCGCGGAAGTGAATGCCCAGTCATGGTATATGCAGGCCAAATCGGGCGCGCGGACCTCTTTTTCTGGCGTGAAGGGTGCATTCCATCGATTTTTCATTATTTTATTGCCTTCAATCTTCTAAGAAGAAGTCCTCGTCGATACGATGGAGCTCAAATACCTTTCGTATGCGCACACCAACGCCGCCCTCAATCATCAGGTCAACGAGACGATGACCGTCAATGGTGATGACCCGTGCGTTCACCGTCTTCAGGTATTCTAACGCATTGGGGGAAAAGCGCGATGTTGTAACGAAAACGCCTTTGTGCGCCGAAACGCCAGCTAGCGTACCTACAAACGCTTGTAACTCAGGTCGACTTACCGCGTTCTCAGGCGCGTACCGTTTCGCCTGAACGTAGACGACATCCAGACCGAGCTTGTCTTGATGAATAATGCCGTCGATTCCGCCGTCTCCAACCTTCCCCAAAACCTCTGCCAAGGTGTCGGATCGCCCATAACCTAAGCTGGAAAGTAATCGGACGACCAAGTGCTCAAAGAAAGCGGGTGAGTTCTGCATTATCCTATCTAATACCTGCTCCTTGAGATCCGTTTCTAGCTCTTTGTAGGCGCTTCCAATGATCTCTTCAGGAGTTTTCTCGCTCTGAGAAGCTTCAGAAATCAAAGGTGCATCGCTTGTCACCCTGTTTGTCCCTTTACGGGTCATGAAGTCCACAAATGCCGGAATTCTCTTCAGATAAGCAAGATTCAGCTTCTGAAGGTCGTTCTCCAAAACCAATCTACCGCGATCTGTTATAAGAAAATGCCCTCTCTTGGGGCGCTCCAGGAGACCTGCCTGTACAAGGTATGTGACTGCCCAAGCAACACGACTTGAGATAAGTGTGGTTTGACCAGACGGTATCTTCTCATCTCGCTCTTCGTCGGTTAGAAATAGCTCATCCGCGATTTCGGAAACTGCATCTTTGACGCGCTGTTCGGTCTTCGCGCGAACGAGCACCAATGGCATTAGGTCTTCGTAACTTGGAACGGGCAAGGTCAGACGTCTCCAATCAATTTCTTTTCCCAATAGGTACCATGCTATTTTGACTGAATATATTGGGATCAAGCACTTGCGGAGTACTTACCTTTGAAGGCCGAAGCTCTGCTCATCGCCACCCAAACTTGCTCTCGCGAGAGCTAGCTGTCTTGCTGCGTTCCCCCACGCCGCAAACAACCCTCACTTCCTCACTTCCTCACTTCCTCACTTCCTCACCTCCTCACCACAACGCCAGCACCAGCCCCATCAGGGCCATGCCCACGGTGGGATAGGCGCCGTCCATCCAGATCAGGTTGCGGTCGCGCTGGCCGAACAGGACGTTGGTCGCGATCCACGGCGCGGCGATGAAGGCGCCAAGGCCAAGGCCCATGACGACCGCCGCGCCCACGGTCTCGACCCCCGACGCGGCCATGATGTGCCGGGTCATCCCCGCCACCAGCAGCGCGCAGACGAAGCTGCCGATATAGGGCACGGGGTTCGACCGGTTCACCGTTTCCTCGGTCAGGCCGGATGCGGCCATCCACTGCTTGCCGATCACGCCGTACCACACGGCGCCAAAGATCCATGCCGCGGCTGCGGCGGCGATGACGTTCAGGAGTTCCATGTCCCCGATCCCTTCCGGTTGACGGCCGCGGTCTGGCGCCGCGGTCTGGCGGCAGTGTGCCAGATTTCGCGCATTCTGTCGCGGGGAAGCCGCGCCGACGCGATGCCGACGTTTTGCCGACGTTGTGCCGACGTGCCGTTTCGGGGTCTCAGGCGTCCACGCCGCCCATCGCGCAGACGGTCCGCCACTGTGCCTCTGTGACCGGCTGCACCGACAGCCGAGAGGTCTTGACCAGCGCCATGTCGGCCAGTTCGGGGGCCGCCTTGCACATCTCCAGCGTCACTTGCCGCGCCAGAGGGGCCACCGCGCGGATGTTCACGCAGTCCCACCTGTCGTCGTCGGTGCTGCTGTCGGGGTGGGCTTCGGCGCAGACCTCGACGATGCCGACGATGGCCTTATCCTTTTGGGAATGATAGAAAAATCCACGGTCGCCGATGGCCATGGCGCGCATGTTGTTGCGGGCCTGGTAGTTGCGCACGCCCGTCCATTCCTCGCCTGCGTCGCCCTTTCCGACCTGGTCGTCCCAGGACCATTCGGACGGTTCGGATTTGAAAAGCCAGTATGCCATGCCCCTGCCTACTCCGGCCGCAGGGGCCGCGACAAGAGCGCCTCTGCCGCCTCCGCCACGCCGACCCGCCCTTCCACCAGCGCCGCCACCATTCGCGTCACCGGCATCTCTTCCCCCACCATCCCCGCCACCGCCAACGCCGTCGCGATGCCTTCCGTCGTCTCGCTCGCCGCTGCCCGCCCGCGCTTGCCGAGCGCTAACCCATAGCGATAATTGCGAGATTTCTCCGATGTGCAGGTCAGGGCAAGGTCGCCGAGGCCGGACAACCCGGCCAGCGTTTCATCCTGTGCGCCCGCGGAAATGGCAAACCGGCGCATTTCGGCATAGCCGCGCGTCATCAGGGCCGCGCGCGCGCTTTCGCCAAGGCCGGCGCCCATGGCCACCCCGCAGGCAATCGCCATCACGTTCTTCAGCGCCCCTCCCAGCGCCACGCCGGCAAGGTCCGTGCTCCGGTAAAGCCTGAGCGTCGGGGTCGCCAGCCGGGCCTGAAGCTCTTTGCCCGCGGCCTCGTCCGCCATCGCCAGTGTCAGGGCCGTCGGCAGCCCCGCCGCGATGTCCAGCGCAAAGCTTGGCCCGGACAAAAGCGCCACCGATGCGCCGGGAACGCATCGCGCGATCAGTGCGTCCGGCGTCTCTCGGGTGGTCAGATCGATCCCCTTGCAACAGGCAACGATCGTCTTTCCCTCCAGCAAGACGTTGTGTTCCATGAGAAACGATCGGCAGGCCTGCATTGGCAATGCCAGCAGGACAACCCTGGGCGACGTGGCCTCTGCCAGGTCACCCGTCACGTTCACAGCGTCCGGCAGGGCCACCCCGGGCAAACGGGCTGAGTTCTGCCGGGTGTCGTCGATATCCTGCGCCCCGGCGCGTGCCCAAAGGGTGATTGGCGCGCCTTGCCCGGCCAGCGCTATGGCCAATGCGGTGCCGAACGCTCCGGCGCCAAGGATCGCAACGCCGCCGTTCATGCTTTTGCGCCCCGTTTGCCGCCGCCCAGCATCGCCGGCCGGCTTTCGTCGAGGGGCCAGCGCGGGCGGGCGGCAAGAGTGAAGTCGTCACGTGCGCCCAGACGGAACCGCTCTATCCCTGCCCAGGCGATCATGGCGGCGTTGTCGGTGCACAACGACAGAGGCGGTGCGATGAACTCGACACCGGCATTTCGCGCCACCTCAAGCAGGGCCGCGCGGATCCGGGTGTTCGCGGCCACCCCGCCTGCAACTGCCAGCGCGGGCCGTTCCGGTGCGCGGTTCATATATTGCGCCAGCGCCCGCCGCGTCTTTTCGGCCAGAACATCGGACACCGCGCGCTGGAACCCGGCGCACAGGTCGCGTCTGTCCTGCCGGTGCAATCCGCCCGCCGCGGCCACCAGTTCATCCCGCTGGCGCAAGAGCGCGGTCTTTAGACCGGAAAAGGACATGTCACAGCCCTCTCGGTCCAGCAGCGGGCGCGGAAAGGCAAAACGGTCTGGATCGCCGCCCTGGGCTTCGCCCTGAACGGCGGGGCCACCGGGCTGGGGCAGGCCCAGAAGCTTGGCCGTCTTGTCGAACGCTTCTCCGGGGGCGTCGTCGATGGTTCCGCCCAGCCTGACAAAGCGTTCAGCCCCCTCTGCGATCAGCAGTTGGCAATGTCCGCCGGACGCCAGAAGAAGAAGGTATGGAAACGGCAGACCATCGGTCAGCCGGGGGGTCAGGGCATGACCGGCCAGGTGATTGACACCGACAAGCGGCAGTCCGGTCGCGGCGGCGAGTCCCTTTGCGCACATGACGCCGGACAACACCCCGCCGATCAGCCCCGGCCCGGCGGTGACGGCGATCGCGTCGATCCCCTCCAGGCCCAGGCCCGCCTGCGCCAGCGCCTCTTCGACGCAGAGGTCCAGCTTTTCGGCATGGGCGCGCGCCGCGATCTCGGGGACGACCCCGCCGAATGGCGCGTGCAGCGCCGCTTGACCCATCACAATCGATGACAGGATCTCTGGTGCTTCATCGGGTGCGCAGCGCACGATGGCGGCCGCGGTATCGTCGCAGCTGCTCTCCAGTCCCAGAACGGTCAAGGTGTCGGACATTGCGGTCCCGGTTGCCTGCGGGGATGCCGGGGGGTAGCACCGGTGCAGGCCCCAGACAATCCCGGTGGACGGACGTGGCGAACGAAGACCCCACATTGCTGCTGACCCGGCCTGCGCCCCAGTCGCGGGATTTCGCGCGTGATCTTGCCGGACGACTTGGTCGGATGCCGCCGGTCGTAATCTCTCCAGTCTTTCGGATCGTCTACGAACACGATGTGCCGGATCCGTCCGGGTATGTGGGCGTCGTGCTGACCTCTGCCCACGGGGCGCGCGCGCTTGCGGCCGCGCGCCCCGTGGCGGGTCTTCGGGCGCATTGCGTCGGCGATCGCACTGCAACTGTTGCGCGGGACCTGGGGATGGCTGCGACCTCTGCCGGGGGAAATGCAGACGATCTGGTCGCTTCGCTGACGGGTCTGCCCGGCCCGCTTCTTCACTTGCGCGGCGCCGAAAGCAGGGGGGACGTTGCCGCGAGGCTGACAGCCGGCGGCACCCCGACCGAAGAGGCCGTCGTCTACGATCAGGCGCCCTGTTCGCCGACGCCAGAGGCGCTGGCATTGTTGCGGGGCGTCGCTCCGGTCATCGCGCCGCTGTTCTCTCCACGCTCGGCACTGCTGCTGGCGCAGATCGCACAGGGCGCGCGTGCACCGCTTTGGCTGGTGGCGATCAGTCCCGCCGCTGCCCGATCGTGGGGCAAGGCGCCTTCGGAAAGGCTGATAATCGCCGACCGGCCTGACGCTGTGGCCATGCTTGCATGTGTCGCAGACCACTTCATGGGGAACGCGCCTTGAGGCACCTCGCCCCGAGGGCTAAGTTCAAAGTGTCAGGCTGGCCTGACGCAATGTCAGAGATTCGAAAGGACCGCGCACGTGGCCGACAGCGCAGATCGAGGAAAGCCCGACGTGCCCGCCCATGTCGCAGGATCCGGGATCCAGGCGCCGGGCCGCTCTTCCGGTGTGCCCCCGGTCCGCAGATCGACCCCCGGCACCAAGCGCGCGGCCAGCGGCGCGATGTCGGGTGTTTCACGCCCGAAGAAGGCGCCGCAAGGCAAGACCGTGGCGGGTCGTCCGGCGCGTAACCCCAGCACGCCGCCGCTTACGCCGCGCGATGCCGATGCGGGACGTGCGACCGGTTCGGATCCGGCCGCGGACCGGACGACTTCGGCGGCCATCCCCGGCGCAGCCTTGGCCGAAGCGCCCAAACCCGCGGCCGCGCCGTCGCAATCGGGCGGTTTGGGGCCGATGATCCTTGCCGGTGTCGTGGCCGCCGCTGTCGGTGCAGGGGGCATGTTCATCGCCGTTCGCCAGGGCGCCGTCAGCGTGATCGACGCGCCCGAAGCCCCAAGCGCCGAGCTTGGCGCACTGGACAAGCGACTTGATGCGCAAATGGCCGAGCTCGCCGGGCTTCGTGCCGAGCTTGCGTCGCGTGACGAGGCGCTTGCGGCCCTGCGCGACGAGATGACGGCAGGCGACGCAGGAGCAGGGGACGCGCGCACCGTCATCGAGGAACGGCTGGCGGCCCTCGCCGCAGAGGTTGAAGCGGCACAGTCCCAGACAATTCCGCAGGCGGAGCTGCCGCAAGAGGTCGTGGACGCCTACGAAAGGCGGCTTGCCGGGATGCAGGACGGTCTTGATGCCCGCTTGGCCGACATCGAGGCCAAGGTTCAGGGAAGCCTTGCCGAGGCCCGCGCAAGGCTTGACGAGGAACTGGTACGTATCGAAGAGGCGACAAGCGCCGCGGCGGAGCTGGAACGCGCCGCCGAGGCCGCCGCGACCGCGGCCGCCGCGCGCGCAGCGCTGGCGGAACTCGAAACCGCGCTCGATACCGGCACCGGGTTTGCCGGCCCGCTTGACGAGATCGCCGCGCGCACCGGCGCCGCCATTCCCGACGCCTTGCAGGCCGCCGCGGTGGACGGCGTTCCGACCCAGGCCGCGCTTCAGGCTGCCTTTCCCGAGGCCGCGCGCAGCGCGATGGGCGCCGCCACCCGTGCGGCTGCGGAATCCGGCGAAGTGGGCGGGCTGACGGCATTCGTGCGCACCCATCTTGGCGCCCGCTCGCTGGAGCCGCGCGAAGGCAGCGATCCCGACGCGATCCTGTCGCGGGCAGAGGCAGCGCTTCAATCCGGTGATCTCGATGCGGCACTTGCCGAGATCGAGGCCCTGCCGGAAGAGGGGCGCAATGAAATGTCGGGCTGGCTGGCGCAGGCCTACGCGCGACAAGCTGCCCTGCGTGCGGCGCAAACACTGGCCGCCGCGGTCAATAGCAACTGAGGACGATTGCATGCTTTGGTCATTGATTAAGATCGTTCTCTTCGTCGCGCTGATCGCGGCCATGACACTTGGGGCGGGCTATCTGCTTGAGGCAGATGGCGGCGTGCGCATCTCGCTTGCCGGCACGGAATTCAACCTTGGCCCACTGCAATCAGTGATCGCGATGATCGTGCTGGTTCTGGCGGTCTGGGTCTTCCTGAAGGTCTTCAGTTTCCTTCTTGCCTTTCTGCGCTTCCTCAACGGCGATGAAACGGCGATCACCCGCTATTTCGACCGCAACCGAGAGCGCAAGGGCTTCAAGGCACTGGCAGAGGGGCTTATGGCGCTGGCCTCGGGCGAGGCCAAGGAGGCGATGGCCAAGGCATCAAGAGCGGAACGCTACTTGCGGCGCCCGGAACTGACTGACCTGATCACGGCGCAGGCGGCCGAGATGGCGGGCGACCGCAAGAAGGCCGAAGAGGTCTACAAGCGCCTTCTGAAGGATGACCGCACCCGGTTTGTCGGCGTCCGCGGGATCATGAAGCAGCGCATTGCCGAGGGCGACACCGACAAGGCGTTGAAGCTGGCGGAAAAGGCCTTTGCGCTGAAGCCGCGCCACGAAGAAACGCAAGATATACTCTTGCGGCTTCAGGCCGAGCATTCCGACTGGACGGGCGCGCGCAAGACCCTGAGCGCCAAGCTCAAGCATGGCGCGCTTCCCCGCGATGTGTATCGCCGGCGGGACGCCGTGCTGGCCGTCAGCGAGGCCAAGGACGTTGTTGCCGAGGGCAACAGCATCGAGTCGCGCGAGGCCGCGATCGAGGCCAATCGCCTGTCGCCCGATCTGGTTCCCGCCGCGGTCATGGCCGCGCAAGGCTACATCGATCAGGGTAAGCCACGGCTCGCTACCCGTATCGTTGTCAAGGCGTGGGAGGCGCAGCCCCATCCCGACCTCGCCGCTGCGTTCGCCGCCGTCGTGCCCGATGAAACCCCGGCCGAGCGCATCAAGCGGTTTGGCGCGTTGTCACGCCATCACCCCGAGCATCCCGAAACCCGGATGCTGATGGCCGAGTTGAACATCGCGGCAGAGAATTTTCCCGGCGCTCGCAAGGCGCTTGGCGATCTTGCCAGCGAGAAACCCACCGCACGTGCCCTGACGCTTATGGCGGCAATCGAGCGCGGAGAGGGGGCGGACGATGCCGTCGTGCGCGGCTGGCTGGCGAAGGCATTGACCGCGTCGCGCGGACCGCAATGGGTGTGCGAGAACTGTCATTCCGTGCACGGCGGCTGGACACCGGTTTGCGCCAATTGCGGGGCCTTCGACACGCTTAGCTGGAAGACCCCGCCCGAAGGCGGGATCAGCATGGCCGGCACTGCGGAAACCCTGCCGCTGATCGTGGGAACCGCCGCAGCCGCAGTCCCGGCCGTCGTCGCGTCAGAGCCGGCAGCCACCCAAGTTGTTTCTGCCGGGATCCCGGCGTCCAATGACGCGGCGGACACGGATTCAACCGATGACTCGTCCGATCCGACACCCATTGAGGTCGCCTCTGATCCGGACGTGCCCGACGCCGAGATCGTCGAAGAATCCAAAGCCGGGACTCGCTGAAATTAGGGCTGGAAGGGGCGGGCGCATGCTGCTATCTCCCCGCCACCCCGTGCCGGTGTAGCTCAGCTGGTAGAGCACGTCATTCGTAATGATGGGGTCGGGGGTTCGAGTCCCTTCACCGGCACCACTCTTCCATCCATCACAGATGGAAGACTTCCAGAAATCCCAGTCTCTTGGACGATCAGGCAGCCCCCTTGACGGGGATTGTCCGGTCTTGTCCGCCGAACTGCCCCTGGTTCGGGGGAAGCCTGGCAGCGCAAGGGTGCCGGCACCCGGGACATGCCGATGACGGCTTCCGGGCAGGGGCCCCGCAGCCAGGGTTTTCTGGGGGTCACAAAACTGTATCCGTCTCCCGTTAGAGCCTCCGGCAGATTCAAACTGTCTCGGGGGACATTCGATGAAACTTGCACTGACGGGCGGACTTGCCCTCACACTTCTCGGAACCACGGCGATGGCGAACTGCCCGGCCGTGACGATGGCCGATCCGATGGGCGTGGCCCCGGGCGACTTTCCGCAGCAGTACGATCTGGCCGCCTACGAGGCTGCGGCGGGCTGTGACATGGCCTTTTCGGCGAACCCCGAGATCGAAGCCCTGAACGCCGAGATCCAGGGTAACGGTGCCCTGCCACCGCTGGCGGACCGCCTGCCGGCAGAGCCGCTGGTCATCGTGCCCTACGACATGATCGGCTCCTACGGCGGCACCTTCGACGCCCTGTCCAACAACACCGAGGCAGGTACGTCGGACTTCCTGTCTGTGCGACACGTCAACTTCGTGCGCTATGCCGACGACCTGCAGACCATCGTCCCGAACGTCGCCAAGTCGTGGGAATGGAATGCCGATTTCACCGAACTTACGATGACACTGCGTGCCGGTCACAAGTGGTCCGACGGCGCGCCGTTCACTTCGGAAGACGTGCGTTTCTGGCTTGAAAACCTTAGCCTTGACGCGAACATCCGCGAAAAGCCCGCCGACTACGTGCTGGCCGGCGGCGCGCCGATCAAGATCGAGATCATTGACGAGACGACCTTCAAGTTCGTCCTCGCCGCGCCCAAGCCGGGCCTTCTGGTGCATTTCGCGACCTCCTATGCCCAGCCGTTCCAGCCCGCGCATTTCCTCGGCCAGTTCCACCCGGCGCTGAACGAGAACGCCGACGCGCTGGCCGCCGAATACGGTTTTGACAGCGGGTACGAGGCTATCAACTATTACTTCGGCGCGTCCGACTGGACCGATACGCCCTCGCCGATGCTGCGCGATCCGGCGCGCGTGGGGTCGCTGCCCTATGCCACCCAGCCCACGCTGGAAAGCCACATCTACGTCTCTGACACCACCGAGGGCCGCCGCCTGGTGGCCAACCCCTACTTCCACCAGGTCGATACCACCGGACAGCAGCTGCCCTATATCAGCCGCCAGGAAGAGCTGTACAAGAACGACAACGAGGTGCGTATCCTCGCGCTGGTCAACGGCGAGGTCGACTACAAGGCCCAGTCGCTGCAACTGCCGGCCGCGCCGATCCTGCTGGAGAACCAGGAAAAGGGCGGCTACACGGTCCAGCTGAAGCCTACCGTCGCGATCCCGACCCTGTCGTTCAACGTCACCTCGGACGACGAAGGCAAGCGCGAGCTGTTCTCGAACCCAGAGTTCCGCAAGGCGATGTCTGCTGCCATCAACCGCGACGAACTGAACGAGGTCGTATTCTTCGGCCAGGGCACGCCGATGGCCTACACCGGCTTCTCTCCGCTGCCGCCTTTCGCCGAAGCCTACGGCGCCATCGGAACGGAATTCGACCCCGAGACGGCCAAGGCGATGCTGGACGGTCTGGGCATGGTGGACACCGACGGCGACGGCTTCCGCGAACTGCCCAATGGTGACGCGGTCGTTCTGAACATCCAGTTCGCCACCCAGGGCGTGGCCGGTGAAGTGGTTGAACTGGTTGCGCAGAACTGGTCGGACGTTGGTGTCCAGAGCACCGTGAAAGAGGTGACACCGGACGAATACCGCGCCGCCCAATCGGCGAACGAGCTGGACGTTCTGGCCTGGTGGAAGGGCGAGCCCCTTGCCATTGCGCTGGGCACGAACGAGGGCCTAGTCCCACCCTTCGGGTCGTATTTCGGGCACCGCACCGGCATGAAATGGGCCGAGTGGATCGACAGCAACGGCACCGCCGGCATCGAGCCGCCGGCCTGGGTGAAGCAGCTTATCGACGACGTCGCGACGCTTCAGGCCGCCGCGCCGGGATCTGACGCGGCCAACGCCGCGGGCGAAGCCATCGCCAAGGCGTTCACCGACAACATGCTGTTCATCGGAACGGTGATCGCGCCGTCGCCGATCGTGGTCCGCAACGGTCTGAAGAACGTGCCAGAGTTCAAGACGTCGAGCTACGAGTACTACCGGACCTACCCGTACCTTGCGACCCAGTGGTTCCTCGCCGAGGACAACTGATCCGGCAGGCAAGGCGATCTCGGGGCCGGGCGACAATGTGCGTCCGGCCTCGCCACGAGTTCCCTTGCCCGGGCAGCCGGGCACCCAAGGGGGCCGACCCGCGGCGCAGATGTCCAGCGGGGAAACCGGACGGATCTGACAGATGACCAATTTCCTGCGTTTCGTCGCAATTCGTGCCGTTCTGGCGGTCATCACGCTTCTGATCGTGTCCTTCCTCGTCTTCTCGCTCATGGAGCTTGTCCCGGGCGACTGCGCCGAACGTTACCTGGCCTACAAGAACACCCAGGGCCAGAACCTGACGCTTGAAGACATTGACGCCGAGCGCGCCCGGCTGGGACTGGACCAGCCCTTTCTGATCCGCTGGACCAGCTGGGTGGCCGGCGCCTTCGTGGGCGAGTTCGGCGAAAGTTGCATCTTGCGTGTCTCGATCAGTCAGTTGCTTGGGACGAAATTCCTTATCTCTGCCGGTATCAGCCTTGCGGCGCTGTTGCTGGCCTACCTCATCGCCGTTCCCGTCGGCATCTATGCGGCGGCTTCGCGCAACCCGGTCGTCAACAACGTCCTCAGGTTCGTGTCCTACCTTGGCCTCGCGCTGCCCAACTTCCTGCTGGCGCTGATCATCATGCTGATCGCCACCGTCCATTTCGGAGACAGCCTGTCGGGCCTTTTCAGCAAGGAGTTCCGCGACGCGCCGTGGTCCATGGCGAAATTCATGGATTTTCTCAGCCGCGCCTGGCTGCCGATCTTCATTCTCGGCTGGTCGGCCACGGCATTTGCGCTTCAGACTGTCAGGGCGCTCATGCTGGACGAACAGTCCAAGCTTTATGTGACGGCGGCCAGCGCCCGGGGCCTTTACGGCCGCCGCCTGCTGTGGCGCTATCCGGCCCGCCACGCGCTGGGCCCCATCGTCAACAGCCTCGGGTTCGACCTGAACCGCATCTTCAACGAATTGCCCATCGTCGCGACAATCCTGACCCTGACCGAGGCCGGCGCGCTTCTGATCGAGGCGCTGGCGCGGTCCAACGACCAGCAGCTTGCGGGTGCAATCATCTTTCTTCTGACCGCAACGATCGTGGGTCTGAACTTCTTGACCGACGTGGGCCTTGCGCTGCTTGACCCGCGGATGCGCAAATCGGTGATGGGGGCGTCGGCATGACCGAGATTTCGCAGAAGGCCAAGGAAGCCTATTTCACCGCGTCCCAGCGTCAGCTGATCTGGGCCCGCTTTCGCAGGCAGACCTCGGCGATGGTGGCGGGCGCGCTCCTTGTTATTCTGATCCTGATGGGGCTTCTGTCCGATTTCATCGCGCCCTATAACCCGACGATCGCCGGGGCCAACAAGGACTACACCAACGGTGCGCCGCAGGTCCCGCGGTTCTGCGATGCCAACGGCTGCTCGGTCCGGCCCTTCATCTATGGTGTCACGCGGGAACGCTCGATCGAGACCAATTTTCGCTGGGTTGCGACGATCGATACAGAGGACCGCCGCTATGTCGAGTGGTTCGTGCGCGGCGACGCGTACACCTGGTTCGGTGTCACGCTTGACCGGCACCTCTTTGGCGTGGACGAGGGGCACATCCACCTCTTCGGCACCGACGACACCGGCAAGGATATCTTCAGCCGCACCCTGCACGCGATCAAGACCTCGCTTGCCGTGGGTACACTGGGTGTGCTGATCTCGTTCGTCATGGCGCTGACCATCGGCGGCATCGCGGGCTTTTACGGCGGCTGGGTGGACGGGGTCCTGCAAATGATCACCGACGCCATCCGCACCGTTCCGGCGATCCCGCTATTCATGGCATTGGCGGCCTTCGTGCCCGACACCTGGTCGGCCGAGATGCGGTTCTTTTTCATCTCGATCATTCTGGGCCTGATCGGCTGGCCCACGCTGGCGCGACGTGTCCGGACCCACCTGCTGGTCGAACGCAACCAGGATTACGTATTGGCCGCCCGACTTTCGGGCGCCGGGTCGGGCCATATTATCCGACGCCACCTTCTGCCCAGCTTTTCCAGCTACATCATCGTCGACCTGGTGATTTCGTTTCCGTACATGGTGCTGTCCGAGACCGCGCTCAGCTTTATCGGGCTTGGGCTGAAGGATCCTGTCACCTCGCTCGGCGTCTTGCTGCAGAACACCACGCAGGCCGACGTCCTTCTGAACTATCAGTGGTATTTCATCCCGGTCATCTTCTTCGTCGCGCTGGTGATGGCCTTCGTCTTTGTCGGCGACGGGCTGCGCGACGCGGCCGATCCCTATGGCGAGCACGGCAAATGACCCTGCTCGGCATACGCAATCTGACCGTCCGCTTCCGCACCGACGAGGGCATGATCACCGTGGTCGAGGACGTGACGCTGGACATCGCCCCGGGCGAGGTGCTGGGGCTGGTCGGCGAAAGCGGATCGGGCAAGTCCGTGACGGCCAAGTCATTGATGCAGCTGAACGGGCGCAACGCCGTCTACGATCCCGCGTCGCGGATCACGCTGCATGGCAGCCCGGACATCGACGTGCTTGGCCTTAGGCGGCCAAGGGACATGCTGCCGATCCGCGGCGGTGCGATCTCGATGATATTTCAGGAACCGATGGCCAGCTTTGCGCCGGCGCTGACCGTCGGCGCGCAGATGATCGAGCAGTTGCAGATCCATACCGACCTGTCGCGCAAGGCGGCGCGCGACCTGTCCATCGAGATGCTGGACCGTGTCGGCATCACCGAGCCCTCGCGCCGCATCGACCAGTATGTCTTCGAATACTCCGGCGGTATGCGCCAGCGCGCGATGATCGCCATGGCGCTCAGCACCCGGCCCAGGCTCTTGATCGCGGACGAACCGACGACCGCGCTGGATGTGACGATCCAGCGGCAGGTGCTGGACCTGATGCGCGACCTGATCTCGGAATTCGGCATGTCGATCCTTTTCATCACCCATGACCTTGGCGTGATCGCGCAGATCGCGGACCGGGTCGCGGTGATGTACCTTGGGCGGATCATGGAAACGGGGCCGGTGCGAGACGTGCTGCGACAGCCCGCCCATGCCTATACGCGGGGTCTTCTGAACGCTCTGCCCGACCTCGGAAACCTCGACGCGCCACTGACCCCGATCCCGGGCGACATCCCCTCGCCGCTGGAAAGGCCCACTGGCTGCGTGTTCCATCCGCGCAACCCCGAGTTGCCTCCGGGGTCGCGCTATGCCCAAGAGGTGCCGCCCCTGACAGAGGTCCGCCCCGGCCATTTCGCGGCGCTTTTTCCCGAGGATGTGCGATGACCCCGCTGGTCCGGATCGAGGACCTGACGGTCGCCTATCCGCTGGGCCGCCGGTTGCTGGGCGCGCCGCCGATGCTGCGGGCCGTGAAGAACGTCAGCCTGGACATCCCCCGGGGCAGCTTTGTCGGCCTTGTCGGCGAAAGCGGATCGGGCAAGACCACGCTGGGCCGTGCGATCCTGCGCGCCGCGCCGATCACCGAAGGACGCGTCACCTATGACGATGGCACGCGGCGCTTCGATATCGCGACCATGAGCGCCAAGGAGGAACGTGCCTTCCGGGCCGAGGCGCAGCTGATCTTTCAGGACCCTTATGCCGCGCTGTCCCCGCGCATGACCGTCCGCGACATCATCGCCGAACCCCTGGAGGTGCAGCGTCTGACCGCCTCGCGCGCCGAAACCGACGCCCGCGTGCGAGAGATCGCCGCAAAGTGCCGCATCAACCTCGAACACCTGCGCCGCTACCCGCACGCCTTTTCCGGCGGACAGCGCCAGCGGATCTCGATCGCGCGCACGCTGGTTGCCAGGCCGCGCTTTGTCGTCGCCGACGAATGCGTCGCGGCGCTCGACGTCTCGATACAGGCAGACATCCTCAACCTGCTGAAACAGCTTCAGCGCGATCTCGACCTGACCTTCCTGTTCATCAGCCACGACCTCAGCGTCGTTGCCCATGTCTGCGATTACCTTGCTGTCATGTATCTGGGCGAGATCGTCGAGGAAGGCCCGACTCGGCAGGTCTTTGCCAATCCCCAGCACGAGTATACCCGCACGCTGCTGGCCGCGATCCCCTCACTTGACCCCGATCAACGCAGCCGTGTCCGGCATACCTCCGCCGGCTGACACGGTTTCACAAAGGCCCCTTGCATGCCCGACTACGACCTCGACAACGCCTATGACATCGAAGACCCCGACAGTGCACGAACGCTCTATGGCGAATGGGCCGATACCTATGACAGCAGTTTCGGCGAGGGTTGGGGATATATCGCCCCGCGCGAAATCGCAGCGATCTATCGCGCCATGGCACAGGGGGACGAGCCGGTTCTCGACATCGGCGCGGGCACGGGCCTTGTGGCAGAGCATCTGCCGGGTCTTACCGTCGATGGAATCGACATCACCCCCGAAATGCTGGACCGGGCCGGCGAAAAGGGCCTTTACCGGCGGCGTATCCTTGGCGACCTGCTGAAGCCGCTGGATCTGCCCGATAACAGCTATGGCGGGGTGATTTCCTCCGGTACGTTTACCCATGGCCATGTCGGCCCTTCCTGCCTGCCAGAGCTTTTGCGCGTGTGCCGTTCCGGGGCGCTGTTCGTCTGCGGCTGCATTCCGCCGGTCTTCGACGGCATGGGCTTTGGCTCTGCGCTTGCGCTTCTGAATGCCCGCGGTGCCATCGGCGCGCTTGGCTTCCGTGACATCCCGATCTACGAGGGCAAGGACCACCCGCACGCGGCGGACCGGGGCCTTGTGATGGTGTTCCGCAAATGCTGACCCCGGCGACCGAGGCCGACGTTCCCGCGCTTGACGCGCTCTTTTCGGCAGCGTTCGCCGACTATGCAGCGGCCATGGGCCAGACCGCCCCGGTGGACCGCACGCCCTGGATCGCAGGCGCCCTGCGCGACGGCGGCGCCTTCTGGATCGGCAACCGGATCGGGGCGGTCCTGTTGTCGCGGACCGGCACCACGATAAAGATCGAAAGCATCGGCATCCACCCCGACCGCCAGGGTCACGGCAACGGGCGCAAGGCGCTGGACGCGGTAGAGAGCCACGCACGTGCAGATGGCGCGACAGAGATCGCCCTGCACACCGGCCAGCAGTTCCATCGCCTTGTCGCCTTCTATTCCGGTGCCGGCTATCGCGTCACCGCCGTCGGCCCGCATCCGAAGGGGCGCGACGACCGGCTGCGCGTCTTCATGATGAAATCACTTCTCTAAAGGACCCCGCAATGCACGATCCTGCGTTCTCTGCTCCGGGCCGCTTCTGGCGCGGCAACCTGCACACCCACTCGGACCGCTCTGACGGTGTCCTGCCGCCCGAGGACGTGTGTCGCCGCTACAAGGCTGAGGGCTATGATTTCATTGCCCTGACCGATCATTTCATCGGGCTCTACGGCTTCCCGATCGTGGACACCGTACCCTACCGGGACGAGGGCTTTACCACCATCCTCGGAGCCGAGGTCCACTCCGGCGCCATGGAGAGCGGCGAGCTTTGGCACATCCTTGCCGTTGGCCTGCCGCCTGATTTTGCCCCGGGCGAAGTGCCGGGCTTCTCGCCCTCGCCCGATCAGGAAACCGGTCCGGCGCTGGCGCAGCGGGCACGCGACGCGGGCGCCTATGTTGCCGTGGCCCACCCCGAGTGGGGCGGGCTCAGCCTGGCTGACGCCCGCTCGATCGAGGCCGCCCATGCCGTCGAGGTGTACAACCACGGCTGCCAGGTCGGCGCTGACCGCGCCGAAGGCTTTTGGCATCTCGACCGCCTGCTCGAAGAAGGCCGCCGCCTGACCATTTGCGCCACCGACGATGCCCACTTCTCGGAACCTGACCACTTTGGCGGATGGACCATGGTCAAGGCAGAAGCGAACACGCCAGAGGCGCTGCTGGCCGCATTGAAGGAGGGGCACAGCTATGCCTCGACGGGTCCGGAAATCCACGATGTGAAATGGTCGCCGGACGAAGTGACGGTGCGATGCTCTGCCGCCGCGACCGTCATTGTTCAGGGCAAGGGCAGCGCTGCGCTGGCCTGCCACGGCAACGACATGACCGAAGCCGTCGTTCCACTTGCGCGCTTCGCCAACAGCCCTTGGATGCGGCTGACGGTCGTGGACCGTGCTGGCAAGCGCGCGTGGACCAACCCGGTCTGGAAAGACGCGGACTGATCGCGGCGTGATCTCATGCGCGGCTGAACCGGCGTTTGGGTTCAGCCGGCCCGCGCCCGCAGGGCCAGCGCGGCATCCGGCCGATCGGTGGTGAACACGCTAAGCCCGATCCCCAGCGCCCATTCGATCGCCTCGTCTTCGAGCACGGCAAAGGCGCCCACATTCAGCCCGGAGGACCGCAGGATTTCAAGCGGCTCGCCGCGCAGTGTGATGTGATGCGGGGCCACATGCCCTATTCCCGCGTCAGCCGCCAGCCGTGCCACAGCGTGGGCACCGGTCAAGCGCATGATAGGGTCGGCGACCAGCCATATCAGGTCAAGCGTGGGCACCGCCTCGGCCTTCAGTGCGGACAGGGTCGGCAGATGAAACGACGTCAGCACCGTGCGCGACAGCAGCCCACGGTCCGCGATCATGCGAACCGTCGCCTCGCGCAGCCCGGGATATGGCTTCATGCCGGGGCCCGGTTTTATCTCGCAGCGCAGAACCAGATGCGTCGGCGCCAAGAGGTCCAACCCCTCGGCCAGCGTCAAGATCTGGCCGCCGCCGCGAAAGATCGTCAGCGCCTTCAGCTCGGCCAGCGTCTTCTTTGCGACCTGCCCGGTTCCGTCGGTGACGCGGTCGACCGTGCTGTCATGGAAGATGACAGGCACGCCGTCCGCGCTCAGCTGAACGTCGAACTCGATCTGTTCCACCGCCAGCCTGGCGGTTTCCTCGAATGCGATGCGGGAATTCTCGGGCCAAAGCGCGGCCCCTCCACGGTGCGCGGCGATATCTGTCATCTGAAGGATCCCATCGTGATGCCCCGGATCAGGTGGCGTTCGGCAAATGCATAGGCCAGCAGCAATGGCACCAGCGTGATCATCGTTCCGGCCATGATCAGCGGCCAGTCCGGGAACGCGCCCTCTTCGTCCCGCAGCAGATAACGCAATCCGATCTGGACGGTCCGCATATCCTCGGATGTGGTGGCCAGAAGCGGCCAGATGAATTCGTTCCACTGGCCCATGAAGGCGAACAGCGCCACCACCGCGATTGCCGGCCAGGACAGCGGCACGATGATGGTGCGCAGGATCATCATCGTGCCCGCGCCGTCCATCCGCGCCGCCTCATCCAATGACCGGGGGATCGTCAGCATGTGCTGGCGCAGGAAGAAGATGGAAAAGCCAGAGGCCAGGAACGGAAGGATCAGGCACACGAAGGTGTCCAGCAGTTCGAACCGCGCAAAGGTCAGGTAGTTCGGGATCAGCGTGATGTGATTGGGGATCATCAGCGTGCCGATCACCCCGAGGAACACCACGTCGCGCCCGCGGAACTCGAAGCGGGAAAAGGCATAGGCGGCCAGCACCGCCGTCAGCGTGTTGCCCGCCGTTACGGCCAGCGTCACCACCACCGAATTGAAGAAGTATCGGGGAAAGGACACGCCCGTCCATGCCTCGACATAGGCCCTGAAGGTCGGCGGCCAGAACCGCGACGCGGCGGCGTTCACCTCGGCAGGTTCGAGAAAGGATATCTTGGCGATTTCCCAAAGAGGGTAGAGCACCACCAGCGCCAGAACCACAAGGAACACGCCCGAAATCGGCACGCGAGGCAGTGCCGTGCGCGCGGCCGTGACGGGTGCGACGTCGTCAATCGTAGCCATAGTGAACCTTGCGCCCGATCGTGGCGATCTTCAGAAGCGTGATCCCGATCAAGAGCGCAAACAGGAACAGCGCCACCGCCGAGCCAAGCCCCACATTCGCAGAGTCAAAGCCGACCCGGATCAGGTAGTACAGGATGACCTCGGTTGCGCGCGCCGGTCCGCCCTGTGTCATAACCTCGACGAAGGTATAGACCTGAAAGCCGTTGATGACCGACAGGATCAACAGGAAGAACGTGGTCGGCATGATAAGTGGAAAGGTCACATCCCGGAACTGGCGCCACGGGCCGGCGCCATCCATCCGCGCCGCCTCGTAAAGTGCGGCGGGTATGGCCTGCAACCCTGCTGCATAGATCACCACCGCGTAGCCGAACTGCTTCCAAATCTCGACAAGCGCCAGCGAGAACAGCGCAAGGTCAGGGTCGCTGAGCCAGCGCACGGGCGACAGGCCAAATGCCCGCAGCAGGGTATTGAAGGTGCCGATCTCGGTGTTCATCATCCAGTCGAAGATGACCCCGATGGCCACCGCCGACATCACGGTCGGCATGAAATAGACCGACCGGAGCACGCGGTTTTTCCGCGTCGGGGGTGCTACCAGAACCGCCACCAGAAGCGCCAACGCCAGCGTCGGCGGCACGGAAACCATCGTGAACAGCACCGTGTTCCATAGGGCGTTCCGGAACTGCCCGCTGCCGAGCATGACAGTATAATTGCGCAGGCCAACGAACTGCGGCTGCGGCATCAGCCAGTCCCAGCGATGGACGCTTAGCCAGACGGAATACAGGATCGGCCAATAGACGAACACCAGCAGCACAAGACAGGCCGGAAGCAAGAGAAGATAGGGGCGCAGGGTCGACATCGCCGCATCAAGACCACCCCAACGTATCAATCGCGTGACCGTCTTGTGACGGCGGGTTTCAAGAAAACTCCGCGCTTCCGTTACATCGGCTGGCTAGCGTCTCCCGGTCTTTGCTCTTTGGGAGAGAAACCATGCGTCTTGCGACCTGCGCACTTGCTCTGGGCCTGTCGGCATCTGCTGCCGCCGCTCAGACACAGATCGAATTCTGGCACGCTTTTTCCGGCAATAACGGAAACGCGGTCGATGAACTGGCCGCCCAGTTCAACGAAAGCCAGTCCGACTACGAAATCGTGCCCGTCTATACCGGCAACTACACCGAAGGCACTCAGAAGCTGACTGCGGCTATCGCGGGCAACACCGCCCCGGGTCTCGTGATGCTTGAAATCACCCGTTATGGCCTGTTCGCCGATCGTGGTGCGCTTGAGCCGCTGCAACCCTACATCGACGCCGCCGGCCCCGAGCTGACAGAGCGTGTCCGGCCCTTCGCTCTGGAAGCGTCGAAGTATCTGGGCGAAAGCTATGTGCTGCCCTTCAACGTGTCGACGCCGGTCATGTACTACAACAAGGACCTGTTCCGCGCCGCGGGGCTCGACCCCGAGGTTGCCCCGGCGACATGGGACGAGGTGACCGAGGCCGCAAAGGCGCTTACGATCCGCAACGGCGACGAGGTGACCCAGTGGGGCATCGCCCCCCCGCCGCAGTGGGTGCGCTGGGCCATGACCAATCAGGCCGGTGGCGGCTGGGTCGATCCCGCCGACAACGCGGTTCAGCTCGACAGCCCCGAATCGATCATGGCCTACCAGTACGCCGCCGATTGGGTGAACGTGCATGGCGTGGCCTCGCTTGAAGCCGCACTCGACGAAAGCGTTTCCTCGCAGTACTTCGACACCGCCCGCGCTGCGATCGAGTTCAACTCGACCGGCGGCCTGACCGGCAACCTCGAAAACCTGCCCTTCGATCTGGGCGTCGCCCCGCTGCCCTGCCAGGCGGTCTGCGCCGCTCCGATCGGTGGGGCGACGCTGGGTATCGTCGCCACCGCGCCGCAGGAGGTGAAGGACGGTGCGTGGAAATTCATCGAATATGTGACCACACCCGAAAACAACGCCTTCGTCTTCGTGCGCACCGGCTATCTGCCGATCATCGAGGGTGCCATCGACACCGATCTGGCCCAGGAACGTATCTCCAAGTACCGCGAGTACCTGATCGCCAACGCGCAGCTCGAAGTGGGTTTTGCCCGTGCCCGCCCTCCTGCGATGCCTGCCATCCGCTCTGAAGAGCCGGCCGTGTGGCAATCCATCGTTCTGGGCGAGCAGACGGCGGACGAGGCGCTCAAGGCCTTTGCCGAAGCCATGCGCGAGATGATCGCGATGAACTGACGCCCGCTACGGCGTTCAACCGAACGGCCGGGTCTTGTCCCGGCCGTTCCCCATGGCAGGACACTCATGAGCAGCATTGACCTGGCCGCCCTCCGCAAGGCTTTCGGCAGTACCGAGGTGCTCAGGGGCGTCGATCTTCACATTCCTTCCGGCAAGTTCGTGGTCATCCTGGGCCCCTCCGGCTGCGGCAAGTCGACGTTGCTTCGGCTTGTTGCGGGACTGGAGACGAAGACCTCTGGCAGCATCGAGATCGACGGCATCGATGTCTCGAACCTTGAACCCAAGGATCGTGGCTGTGCCATGGTGTTCCAGAACTACGCGCTTTATCCGCATATGACCGTGGCGGAAAACATCGCCTATGCCCTGCGGGTCGAAGGCCGCCCGCGATCGGAACGGCGCAGGCGCGCCGAAGAGATCGCGCGCCTTGTCCAGCTTGACGGTCTGCTGGATCGCAAGCCCGCAGAGCTTTCCGGCGGCCAGCGTCAGCGCGTTGCCATGGCGCGGGCAATCATCCGGTCCCCGCGGGTCTTCCTGTTCGACGAACCGCTGTCGAATCTGGACGCAGAACTGCGCGCGCAAATGCGCCACGAGGTCCGGCGTATCCATGAGGAGGCGGGCGCGACCTCTGTCTTCGTCACCCACGATCAGGTCGAGGCGATGACACTGGCCGACCTTCTGGTGGTCATGCGAGGCGGAGAAATCCAGCAGGTCGGCACCCCGGAAGAGATCTATGACCGGCCCGCGACGGTCTATGTGGCGCGCTTCATCGGCTCGCCGGGCATGGGAACCATGTCGGCGGTGCATCTTTCCGACAAGGCGGCGCTGCGCCTGTCCGATGGCCAGCGGGTCACCCTTTCACAACCTTTTCCGGGTCGCCCAGACAGCGGAATCGTCGCGGGTATCAGACCCGAAGCGGTGCGCTTTGACGGGCCGGGTTCGCCGATACAGGCGCACCTGTTGTTTTCCGAGGAACTGGGCAGTGCCCGCTTGCACCATCTGTCCATCGCCGGGGAACGGGTGCACATGATAACCCCCGACAAGCGGACCCTGGAGAAGGGCGCAAGTGTCGATCTGCGAATTGATGCCGCGGATCTGCACCTGTTCGACCCCGAGACCGGTCGGCGCGTCCACTGATCACCGGATGAGGGCGCTATATGGCTTCGTTCGGCCCGGTCCCACGTCGCGCAGGTTCGGGTGGACCGATCCGTTCCGACCGGGCTGGCGCAGGCAGCGCCGGCACGGCGAAGGCGCCCGCCTGACGGCGGAACCCGACATGCCGACGCCCGGGGTAACACCATCGTCTGAACGGTGTCCGAGCCGGCACCGGACGGCAAAGGCCCCACATGATCCAGTTTGGCGGGTTTCTGCGCGCGGTCCTTCTGGACAAACCGGAACATTCCGGTCAGTCAGCCGGACATGACAAGCGCTAGGATCATCGGACTTGGTGAACCGCTCATCGAGATGGTGCGGTTGCCGATGCTTCAAGATGGACGTCCCGTCTATCGACAGGGTTTCGGGGGCGACACGCTGAATGCCATGGTCGCCGCGACACGTCAGGGGGCCGCGACCGGATACATCTCTGCCGTCGGAGGAGATCCGTTCGGCGAGGATATCCTGGCGCTTTGTGATGCCGAGGGCATCGATCGCACTGCGGTCATCGTGCGGCCGACGGACCCGACCGGCGTGAACTTTGTCCATCCCGATCCGTCGGGCCGGCGGTTCTCCTATGCGCGTCGGGGCTCTGCCGCCAGCCTCTTTACAGCCGCAGAACTGCCGGAACCGGCGATTACCGGGGCGCGCATCCTTCATGTCAGCGCCATCAGCCAGGCAATAAGCCCGACGATGCGCGATGCGGTTCAGCGCGCCGCGGAAATTGCCCGCGCCGGCGGAACGCTTGTTTCCTTTGACCTGAACTTGCGGCTCAACCTTTGGTCCCTGCAAGAGGCGCGGGCGGCGACGGAGGCCCTGCTGCCGCTGGCTGACATCGTGCTTCCGTCGGAAGACGAGGCGGAAATCCTGATCGGAACTCGCGATCCCGATGACATCCTGACCCACTATGGCCGCCATGGCGCGCGCCACGTGGTCCTGAAGCGCGGGGAACGAGGCGCCGTGCTGGCGACGCAGGGTGCACGCCACGACATTCCCGCGCCGCAGGTTCAGGCGGTCGACAGCACGGGCGCAGGGGACAGCTTTGCAGGCTCGTTCCTGGCATACCTGCTGGAAACCGGCGACGCCCGGCGGGCTGCCGAACTTGCCGCGCGTGTCGCGGCGGTTACGGTCAGCGGCTATGGCGCCATCGATCCGATCCCCACGCGCGAGTACATCCTTAAGGGCATTTGAACCCGGTCCGGCAAGGCCGATCCCGACCGGCCGCCGCCGGACGCATTGACCGTCTATCAACTGGCGCGGCGGGCCCGCCACGTCACCCAGACAGAAGCACCGACGACGAGCACCGCCCCGGCCCAGAAACGGGGCGTTGGAACCTCGTCGAACACCAGCGCTCCGACCGAGACCGAAACGATGAGGCTCAGGTAACTGAGTACCGACAGGAACCCGGCCTCGCCATGGTAATGAGCGCGCAGAAAGCAGAACTGCGCCGACTGGGCAAAGACCCCGATCAGCAGGAGCCGAGGCAGGTGACCCGGCGCGATATCGACCCATCCGCTCCAGGCGAACGGGGCCGAGAACGCGGCCAGTCCGAAGGTGTAGAAGGCCATCATCACGGTGGCCGGAACATTCCTCAGGCGGCGGGTGACGATGACGGCCCCGGACCCCGACAGGATCACCACCGCCAGCGCAAGAAGCCCGGCCGACCATTCCGCGGTCCCGGGACCGACCGCGACAAGGACGCCAAGCAGGGCCACCAGCGCTGCTGCCCAGCGGCGCGGGCCGATGGTTTCGTGCAGGATCAGCGCCGCCATCACCATTGTGACGAGCGGACGGGTAAAGTTCATCGCCGTGAACAGGGCCAGAGGCACGCGCGCAATGGCAAAAAAGCTTGCCGTCAGGGTCACGACGGACAGGAACACTCGCAAAAGATGCAGCCAAGGAGTTTGCAGCCGCGTAAAGGCCGAGCGATCCCGCCAGATGAAGGGCGCGATCATGAGCAGACCGACACCCGCCCGCAGGAACACGATCTGCGACGCGGCATAGTCCATGCCCAGGGCCTTGACGATCGACAGCGCCCAGATGTTCAGCGACATGTCCGCGATCAGCCAGGCGCCGCCCCTGACATTGTCGCGCGGCGCCCCGTCCGTCATTCGCGCGGTGCGATCAGGTTCGCCATCAGCCGGAACGCCCCCGGCACCAGGTGTTCCATCTGGTGGTGCAGGATCAGCGAGGTGTGCACATGGCGTCCCCGCCCGATGTCCGCCACAAGTAGCGCGCCCTGATGCGGGGCCTCGTCCGGGTCGGCCATCTCGAGCAAGGGAAGGTAAGCCTCGTCCCATGAGCGGGCGAAGTAGAGGCCGCGCTCCTTGACCCAGCCGTCCCAGTCCCCGGGGCCGATCGGATTGGGGGCCGACAGCACCGGGTGATTGGCCAGGTGGCGGACGGCGGCGGTCTCGTCGGTGACGCGCCAGCGCAGCGAAGGCTGGCCGATGTCCAGACGGCGGGGCGGGGTCCTTTCGGGGGTCCAGTTGTCCCAGGGCCGGTGATACAGCGTCACCAGCGTTCCGCCCGCCTCGGTCCAGCGGTGCAGGCGCGGCATGTGCGCCGCCAGTCCGGGTCGAAAGCGCAGGGCAAAGATGCCGATGACGATGCTGTCGAAGCCCGCCAGCGCAGCGTCGCTGGCCAGTTCGGCATCGGTCAGGTCGGTGACATCCGCACCCAACATGCGCAGCCAGTGGCCGACGCGATCGTTGCCACTGCCGACATAGCCGACGCGCGCCTTGGGCAGCACGGCGTCCAGCACCAGCACGCGCAGACCCGCAGGACGCGCCGTGGCCGTGGGATCGACATGGTCATGATCGATCCGCCGGACCGCCATCGCCGGGGTGCCTGCCAGCGTCAGCGGGCAGTCATAAAGCGCAGGCGCCGCGTCGGACGGCACATGAAGGGCAAAGCCGTTTTCGCGCGGTTCGGACTGCCAGCCCTTGGGCACCGACAGGGCCGGCGCGGCGTCGGCGGGCCGAAGGTCACCGAGCGACAGGTGCAAGGTTTGTGCGCCGTTGGTACGGTTCACCACGGTCGCCGTTGGGGTAAGGGTGCCAGTGCGCGCGGGCAGGATCACTGGTGGACGCTCCATCGCCACGCGCGCGGTGGCGCTGCCCAGCCGCATCACCACCGCAGGCGCCGGCGGAAAGGCTGGATCATAGGCGGCGCGGTAGGCATCCGTCGGCGCGGCAGTGCCGTCAACCTTTAGAGTACCGTTCCCCGCCTGCCATCCCCGCGGCAGATCCAGGTCCGCGGCGAACGCATCGCTTTCGCCGGGGTCGGATTCCAGCGTCAGCGCCGCCTGATCCCCTGGTGACAGCCAGGTTGCGCCGGCCCAGGCTCGCGCCTTGGCCCCAAGCGCCAGCCGCAGTACATGCGCGAGCTGCGTTACCTTCGCGTCAAGCCTGTGCAGGAGGGTGCCGCGCAGACTGGCAGGACAGGCGGCCCGTGCCGCCAGGATGGCGTCATGCGCGATGCGCGCCTCCTTCGCGACGGCCCGTGTGTCGGGAAAGGCCGCAACTGCCGCATGAATGGCGACATCGGCGCGGCGCAAGTCGTCCGCGATCGGCTCGGCGCCGCGAAGGTCGGCCAGCGCCCCGAGTCCGGCAGGCAGGCCCGCCGTCAGCCCGGTATCCGGGCCCGGCACGGCCGAAGCCGCAAGGTGCAGGGCAAAGTCCCGGCCCGTCTCGGGCCCCACCCAGCGGCCCATGCCCTGTGTCCGGTGATAGCTGCGCGACATCTGGCCGATCAGTTCCCAGGACCAACCCGTGACCGGGTCCTGTCCCTTGCCGGCGACAGTCAGCGTGGCAGGCGGCGGCGGAAGATCGTCATCATACGCCTGCCCGGCGCCCGACCATGCCGGCAGATACAGCTTTGACACCTGCCAGGGGGGCAGGTTCGAGGCAAAGTCGGGATCGGCCGCAGCCTCGATCGCCAGGTGTGCGGCCTCTGTCATCGCGCGGTGATGGCCGTGCTGGCCGGGCACGTCCAGAAAGGTGGGGCACAGGATATCGGGCCGGTCGGTGCGCAGGATTTCGACGAAGCGCGCCAAAGTCCGGTCGCGGCCCCATTTGCCCAGCGTTTCCTGACCGCTCTTGGAAAACCCGAAGTCCGTGATCGGATCCTCCGCGCTTTCGGAATGCCAGTACATGCGCATCCCTAGCACGTCGCAGGCCCGCTCCATCTCTCGGGTGCGCAGCGCGCCCAGGTCTGCGCCTGCCTCGGTGCCAATATCGTTCTGCCCGCCCTCTCCACGCGTGGAACAGGCGTAGGACAGGTTGATCCCGTCGCGCAGACCGATTGCGGCAAGCATCGCCGAGGTCTCGTCATCGGGGTGTGCGCCGGACTGCATGAAGCGGACCACCGACAGCGTGGGCCTGAGGGCCCACCAAAGGTCCACGATCCGCGGGTGGGCGCGTGTATGGCCAAGGCGTATCTGGTCGGTTGTTGGCATGGCTCAGGTCTCTGCGGCGATAGTTGGGGTGAAAAGGCGATTCAGCACCAGTGCGGCGGCGCCCTGGGTTGCCGTCATGCGGCCGCAAGAGCCGCGAATGACCCGTGCCGCGCGCCGATCAGGCCGGTTGGCCACCGATCTTTGTGTAAGGGTCAGGCCACCGATCAGGTGGTCGACAATGCAGTCCGGCATCGCTCCGCCCAGAATGACGGCCTCGGGGTCGAAGAGGTTCTCCACCATTGCGATCGCAGCCGACAGCGGGCCCGCCGCCCGCCCCAGCCAGTCCAGCAGGGCGGTATGGCGCTGAAAATAGAGGCTTTGCAGATCGTCGATGCTATTGGCGGTCAGGCCGGCCCGGGCAAGGTGACGGCGCACGGACAGGCGGCTTACCATGTCTTCCAGCGGGATCGGGCCCTCGACGCCCGGCACGGGGACATGCCCGATCTCGCCGGCGTTCCCGAACGCCCCCGTCAGCAATTGCCCCTGCGACACGATGCCAAGGCCAAGTCCGGTCCCGAAATAGAGAAACGCGTAGGTCTCCATCCCCTGGGCCGCGCCGGCGATGCGCTCTGCCATTGCTGCTGCGTTGGCATCGTTCTCGACGGCCACAGGCAGGTCCAGTGCCCGCGTGAACCAGACGCGGGGATCGGTATCCTCCCATCCCGGAAGCTCGGACCCGCTGTCCCGAATGCCGGTTGCGCCGAAAGGCCCGGGCATCACAAGCCCGGCACCGACGACCCGGGCCGCGTCGATGCCTGCCGCAGCGATGGCGCGCCCCTTGATGACCCGCACGGCGTCTGTCACCGCCGGTCTGCCGGGGTCGGGCAGGGGGCGCCGCTCGCTGAACACGATCTCGCCCGTCAGGTCCATCAGCGTGGCCAGAACGGCATCGGGACGGATTTCGGCCCCAAGTGCATACCCCCCCCTCGGGTTCACGGCGTATTGCACCGGCGGAAGTCCGCGCGCGGCGGCGCGGCGGCCCTGTTCGACGATCATGCCGTCGTCCAGAAGGTCGGCAATGATGTTCGACACGGCTTGGGTAGAGAGACCCGACGCGCGGGCAATATCAGCCCGCCCGATGCGGCCCGCGGCATACACACGACCAAGCACCAGCCTGCGATTGTGGCTGCGGGCGCGCAGCGCGTTCGCGCCAAGCACGGGATCTGGGCGGGCCATCATTCCCACCGATTAATTCAACTTACTTGATAGCTCAACTGTCATGCGTCTATCATCCCGGAACACGCGGTCATTCGATCGCGGCTAACTGGGCGCGCAGACGGCCGATCCAACAGGGAGACGACAATGGCAACTCAAAGATTAAAGGCTCTGGCCTTCGGGGCCGCGACCAGCGCTGCGGCGCTTGTGGCGTCGGCTGCGAATGCGGTCGAAATCGAGTACTGGCAGTACTTTTTCGACGCACGCGTGCAGGCGATGGAGCAACTGATCGAGAACTTTCAGGCGGCGAACCCGGACATCACCGTAAAGATGACCCATTTCCCCTATGCCGATTACCGCACCAAGGTGGCCGCGGCGATCCCGGCGGGCGAAGGGCCGGACGTCGTGCAGCTTTTCTACGGCTGGCTGAACGACTACGTTGCGGCAGACCTGATTCAGCCGCTGCCGGCAGACGCTTTCCCCACCGCCACCATCGATGCCGAATTCTTCCCGATGGTTCAGGCCATGAAGGACGGCGATGCCTACTGGGCGCTGCCGACCGCCGTGCGCTCGCTGGCATTGTTCTACAATGAACGCCTTCTCGAAGAAGCTGGTGTCGAGCCGCCAACCACGCTTGACGAGATGGTCGCCGCAGCGCGCGCTATGACCAAGGTCGACGGCGCAGGCAACATCACGCAGGTGGGCATTACCGCCGGGATGACCGCGCAGGACCACCACTGGTGGCGAGAGGTCCTGGTGCGCCAGTTCGGGGGCGAGCCCTACGTCGACGATTATCAGACGGTGAACTACAACACCGATGCCGGTGTCGCGGCGCTGGACTTCTACGTCGGCATGGCAGATGGGGACGCGCCGATCACGGCCTTCGGGTTCATGGACGAACCGCAGGCGGCCTTCAAGGCGGGCCGCGCGGGGATGCATATCGACGGTTCGTTCCGCATCGGTTCGCTGAACAACACCCGCGGGCTGAAATGGGGCGTCACAGAGCTTCCGGCCACGGCTGATGGTACCCGGTCGAACTATTCGTCCTACTGGGTGAACGCGATCACCACCAAGGCAGAGGGCGAGAAATACGACGCCGCGGTCAAGTTCATGGCATACGTCACCTCGGACGAGGCGATGCAGATCTGGCTTGACGTGGTGGGCGAACTGCCGGCCAAACCTTCGGTGGGCCTGACCGACGCGAACGCCAGCGATCCGGTGTTCGGGCCGTTCATCAAGGGGCTTGCCTATGCCAACACCACGAAGTTCGCCAACGAAAGCGGGCAGCGTCAGCTGATGGTCGAGATGGTCGAGCGGATCACCCTTCAAGGGATGAGCGCGGCCGAAAGCCTTGCAATCGCGGCAGAGGCCGAACAGAAGCTGCTTGACGATTACTACGCCTCGAACTGAGGTCCAGCGCCCCGGCTTTCGGGCCGGGGCCATCCCGGCGGGGCAGCATGACATTTTATCGAAACCTATCGATCCGCCAGAAGCAGATCGTCTGGGCGTGGGCGTTCCTGGCGCTGCCCGTGATATTTTATTCGGTGATCCGGTTCTACCCGACCGGCAACGCGATTCTCATCAGTTTCCAGGACTGGAATCTCCTTGGAGACCGCACCTGGACCGGGTTCGACAATTACGCCAAGCTGATGGCCGATCCCATCTTCTGGAAGGTGTTCCAGAACACCTTTGTGTACCTGCTTCTGGGCACGCCCGTCAGCCTGGTGATCAGTTTCGTGATTGCCTATCACCTCGACAAGCTGCGCTTCATGCACGGCTTTCTCAGGATGCTGTATTTCCTGCCGTTCATGACCAGCGCGGTCGCGATGGCCTGGGTCTGGCGTTGGTTCTATCAGCCCGTACCGATCGGTCTGTTCAACAACTTCCTGGCTTCGGTGGGAATTCCACAGATCAATTTTCTGAATTCCACGACAAATGCGCTGCCGTCGATCCTTGCGCCGGCGGTCTGGGCGGGCCTTGGCTTTCAGATCATCATCTTCATGGCCGGGCTCAGGGCAATCCCCAAGAGCTACTACGAGGCCGCGAAGATCGACGGCGTGTCCACATGGACCGTGCTTTGGGAAATCACCCTGCCGCTGCTGAAGCCCACGATCGTCTTTCTGGTGGTGTTCTCGTCCATCGGGTTCCTGCGGATCTTTGACCACGTCTTCAACATGACGTCGCAGAACCCGGGCGGGCCGCTGAACTCGACCAAGCCGCTGGTCCTGATGATCTACCAGACCGCGTTCAACAGCTTCGACATGGGCTATGCCGCAGCGCAAACCGTGGTGCTGTTTCTGGTGTTGCTGGTGGTGTCGCTCTTGCAGTTGCGCCTGCTGAGGGACCGCTGATGGCCGTGACCGAACAGATCCGCCCGACGTCAGAGGCCCTGTTGACGGCAAAGCCGCCTCGGCGACCGGCGAACATGGGCCAGTTCCTTCGCTGGTTCCTGCTTTTTCTGGGCGGGATCGCGATGGTCATGCCCATTGCCTTCATGATCTCGACGTCGCTGAAATGGCCGCACGAGGTCTACAACCTGCGCCTGATCCCCGAAGAACCGCACCTGGAAAACTATACCTACGTGCTGGAAGACGGGCGCTTTTACTGGTGGTTTCTGAACTCGCTTATCATCGCGACGATCACCACGGTATCGAACGTCATCTTCGACAGCCTCGTGGGCTACACACTGTGCAAGTTCCGTTTCCCCGGGCGATACATCATCTTCATCGCGATCCTGTCTACGCTGATGATCCCGACGGAGATGCTGGTCATTCCGTGGTACCTGATGAGCCAGCAGTTCGGCTGGCTGGACAGCTACTGGGGCATCATGTTCCCCGGCCTGATGACCGCCTTCGGCACCTTCCTGATGAAGCAGTTCTTCGAGACCGTGCCCGACGATTTCATCGAGGCCGCGCGCATCGACGGCCTGAACGAGTTGCAGATCTGGTGGACCGTTGCGATGCCGCTTGTGAAACCGGCGCTCGCGGCGCTTGCGATTTTCGTTTTCCTCGGCAACTGGACGGCGTTCATCTGGCCGCTGATCGTGACGAACTCGGTCGAGATGTACACGTTGCCGGTCGGGCTGTCGTCCTTTGGGGACGAAGCAGACGTGGCCTGGGAACTCATCATGACGGGCGCGGCGATCTCGACCATCCCGACGCTGGTCGTGTTCCTGATCTTCCAGCGCTTCATCATCCGGGGCGTCGTGATGGCGGGGCTCAAGGGATGACAGACACCACCAGTTTTCCCGATCCAACCTACCGCGACACGGTGCTTGCGCCCTTGTTCGAGGGTGTGAAGGCGCACTACGCCGGACATATGGCGGCGATCAATCGGGCGCACCTGGTCATGCTGGCGGAAACAGGGATCCTGACGGCCGGGGACGCACGCGACATCGCCGGGGCACTGCGGGATATCGACGCGGAAACCGATGTCGAAGCGTTGAGGTACACCGGAGAGCACGAAGACTACTTTTTCCTTGTCGAGGCCGAACTTCGCCGCAGGCTGGGTGATCTGGGCGGCGCCCTGCACACTGCACGGTCGCGTAACGACATGGATCACACCGTGTTCAAGATGGCGCTGCGGGGCAGGGCGTCGGGCCTGCTGTCGCAAGTGCTGCACCTCGCGGAAAGACTGATCGAAAAGGCCCGCGCCGAGGCCGACACGCTTGTCGTGGCCTATACCCACGGCCAGCCTGCGCAGCCCACCACCTTCGGCCACTATCTCGGTGCGGTCATCGAGGTCCTGTTGCGCGATGCAGCGCGTCTGGAGGCGGCGATCGACGGGTTGGACCATTGTCCCATGGGCGCCGCAGCGATCACGACCTCTGGCTTTCCGATCGACCGTGACCGCGTTGCCGCGCTTCTGGGTTTTGACGGTCCCTTGCTGAATTCCTACGGCTGCATCGCCTCGGTCGACTACGTGACCGGGCTCTATTCGGCGGCGAAGCTGATATTCCTGCACCTTGGCCGGGTGATCCAGGACCTTCAGTTCTGGTCGGCGTTCGAGGTTGGCCAGCTTTACGTACCCAACAGCCTTGTCCAGATCAGCTCGATCATGCCGCAAAAGCGCAACCCGGTCCCGATCGAGCACATGCGCCATCTTGCAAGCGTGACCGTCGGGCGTTGTGACATGGTGGTGAATACCATGCACAACACGCCCTTCACCGACATGAACGACAGCGAGGGCGAGGTGCAGCAGGCGGGCTATGCGGCCTTTGAAAGCGGCGCCCGGGTCCTGAACCTGATGGCGGTGATGCTGCCCGCCTGTTCGATCCGGTCCGACAGGGTCCGCGCGAACATGGACGCGGCCTGCGTCACAATCACCGAACTTGCGGACACGCTGGTACGCGACGAGGGGCTTAGCTTTCGTCAGGCGCACGAGGTCGCTGCAAAGACCGCGCGTGCCGTCATCGCCCGGGGGTCGCCGCTTGGCGCCGGGTTCGATGCCTTTTGCGCTGCCTTCGTTGACGTGGCCGGGCGTCCTGCCAGCCTGTCCCAGACGGCCTTTGCGGGGGCCGTGGCGCCGGAAACCTTCGTTGCGCGCCGAGACCGCCCCGGCGGCCCCGCCCCGGCTGCCCTCGCGGCAGCGCTTGACGCCTACGGCGCAACCACCGCATCGCTGACCGCGCGCCTGTCTTGCCGTGCGGACCGCTACCGCACCGCTGATGCCGCGCTGGCGGCGGCCTTTGAAACCATGCTGGAGCGCTGAGCCTTGGCCAACCTGATCCTGCGCGACCTAATCAAGACCTACGACAAGACCACTGTCCTTCATGGCATCAACTTGGAGGTTCATGATGGCGAATTCGTCGTTTTCGTCGGGCCGTCGGGTTGCGGAAAATCAACCACCCTGCGCCTGATCGCCGGTCTGGAAGAGGTAAGTTCCGGCATCGTGGAAATCGCGGGCCGCGGTGTTAACAACCTTGAACCAAAGGACCGCGACATCGCCATGGTGTTCCAGAACTACGCGATCTACCCACACATGACGGTGCGCAAGAACATCGGTTTCGGGTTGCGCAGTTCCCGCGCATCCAAGGCCGAAAAGGAGCAACGCATCGAAGAGGTCGCGGGCATCCTCGGGATGACCGATCTCTTGAACCGCAAGCCGTCGCAGCTTTCAGGGGGGCAGCGTCAGCGCGTCGCGATCGGGCGGGCCATGGTGCGTGACCCGGCGGTCTTTCTTTTCGATGAACCCCTGTCGAACCTTGACGCCCAACTGCGCACGCAGATGCGGCTGGAGATCAAGAAACTGCACCAGCGCGTCGGCTCGACGATCATCTTCGTCACCCATGATCAGGTCGAGGCAATGACGATGGCCGACCGGATCGTCATCATGAAGGACGGCCACATTCAGCAGGTCGGCACCCCGTCCGAAGTCTATCACAAGCCAGCCAATACCTTTGTCGCGCGCTTCATCGGGGCGCCGGCGATGAACATGCTGCCGGGGCAGGTCAACGGCGCGGGCGTCGCACTGGATGCCGGGGGAAACGTTGCCGTGGCCGCCGCGCTGCCCGAAGGACGCAAGGTCGTGGTGGGCGTGCGGCCCGAGGACCTGTTCCTGGCTGACACCACGGCCATCATCGAGGGTCCGGTGCAGTTGCAGGAACCCCTTGGTCATGAGACCCTCATATATGTCGGGGCATCCGGGACCGAGGTGATCGCAAAGGCCGATGGTCGGGCGCCGCCGCAGGTGGGCGAGACGGTGTACTTGTCCGCCAACCCAGAGAATGTGCACGTCTTCGATGCCCAGACCGGAGAGGCGCTGACGTGACAATGCGGGCAAAGCGGCGCGGTGTGCTCTCGGTCGGTCGTGCCTATTGCGACCTGATCTTCACCGGCCTGCCGCGCCTTCCCAGCATGGGAACAGAGGTGTTCGCAAGTGGGCTTGGGGTGCACACCGGCGGCGGCGCGCCGATCACGGCGGCTCATCTGGCACAGCTTGGCCGGCCTGCGTCGCTTGCCGCCATCCTGCCGGTTGACCCCTTTGCCGCGCTCTTGCGGCGCGACCTTGAAGCTGCTGGCGTCGATCTCCGGCTGTCACGCCCGGCCCCGCCCGGAAGCGACCTTCAGGCCACCGTAGCCATGACCGACGCCGGAGACCGGGCCTTCCTGACGCGCCGCGCCGGACCGGCCGCACCGCTGCCCACGCCACAGGACCTGCGGCGCATGGACATCGGCCACATGCATGTCGGCGAGCTGACCACCCTGTTGGAGCTTCCGGAACTTGTAGAGATCGCGGGTGCCGCGGGTGTCAGCCTGTCTTTGGACTGTGCCTGGGATGACGAGATCGACGCAAAGGCCGCCGCGCCGCTGATCGCAAGGGTCGATGTCTTTCTGCCGAACGCGGCAGAAGCCGCTCAGCTGGCGGGTCTGGGGGTGCAACGCCCCTTTGCGCCGCTGACCGTCATAAAGAGCGGCGCCGACGGTGCCAGCGCCGAAACAGAGCATGGCCGGCTGGACTCTCCGGCCTTCGCGACAGAGGTGATCGACACCACCGGCGCCGGGGATGCCTTCAACGCCGGTTTCCTTGATGCCTGGCTGGACGGTGGCACGGTCGAGGCCTGCCTTCGGGCCGGGAATGCCGCGGGTGCACGTGCGGTGTCCATGCGTGGCGGGTTCGCTTGTGCGGATGGGGTCGATGACATGCGGACACGGCAAACCGAAGCGGCGGGTTAGCCGGGCGTGGTCCCGACCGGGGCGGCGGACAGCGTCCGCACTTGTTGCGCTATGCGGCGGGCAATGATCTCGGGCGCTTCCTCATGTGCCAGATGGCCCAGCGGGCCAAGGCTTTCCACGCGCGCCCGCGGCAGGCGCGCGGCGGCCTCGACAGCCGTCTTCGGGGACACGGTTCCGTCACGGTCGCCGACCAGAAAGAGGCAGGGCACCGTGTTGCTTGGCATCCGCGCGATCAGGCCGTCCAGTTTCCATTGCGACATCATCGCCAGCGTGCCGTCCACATGGCGGCTGTCCCGGATCAGGCGTCCGTAAAGCCGCAGTCCCTCGTCGTCGATCCGTGACCCCGTGGTCGCCAGCAATTCCGCGACACGCGACGGCCCACCCGAAAACCGGGTGAACAGAACCGGTGTCAGCGGGTTCATCGCCAGCATCCGCGCCATGAAGGGAAAAAGGAAACCGGTGATGCCCTTGAAGGGCTCCAATGCCGGGTTGATGCCGATTATTCCCTGAAGCGTACCTTCGGTCAGTTCCGCCATGCGAAGCGCAACGGCAGCGCCTGCGGAATGTCCCACGATCACGTCGGGCACCCAGCGCTCCTGCCGCAACATGGCCAGCAGGTCCTCGGCCGTGGCGTCAAGACCCGAGCGCCAGCGGCTGCCCATCCGGGTAAAGCCCTGCCCGGGAAAATCCGGTGCCACGACGCGATGATCCTTCGACAGCGCCGGAAACACCCCCCGCCAGCTTTGCGATGCCCCCCCGGCGCCATGCAGCAGCAGAACGGTCGGTCCAGACCCGGCGACCTGAACGTGCCAGCGGTGCGGACGGCAATCGACAAAGCGGGACGCCGCGGCGTTGGGCCAGTCGTGGCCATCCCGCGCCCATTCCATGTTCAGCCTTCCAGCGCGGCTGATACCGCTGCGGACATGCGTTCTGCATCGGCGCGGGGCAGCGGCAGGTAGTGGGCGTTCATTTCTGCGGCAAGGTCGGATAACTGCCGCGTGGGCCGGTTGCCGGTATCGATCAGTAGCGTTGGCACCGACTGGTTTCGGACGGCACGGGCCAGAACGCGCGCGTCCTCAGCAGCTTGCGTTCGATCGGCTCGGCCATCGAGTGCGATGTTCGCCCGTCCGTCCGTCAAGACCGCGATACTGGGTGTCAGCCCACGTCCGCGCGACTGCTGTGCAAGCTCCATCGCTGCCTTCAACCCGGCGGCCAGTGGCGTGCCGCCGCCTCCGGCAAGCCCGGCAAGACGCCGCTTGGTTTGCACAAGCGACCGCGTGGGTGGCAGCAAAAGATCCGCCGCGTCGCCGCGAAAGGCCACAAGCGCCACGTGATCACGCCGCGCGTAGGCCTCTGCGAGCAGCAGTTCCACCGCGCCCTTTGCCTCTGCCAACCTGGCGAGTGCCGCCGAACCAGAAGCATCGACCGTAAAGATAAGCAAACGGTCGGATTTTGTCTCGAAACGCTTGATACGGATGTCGCCCGCGCGGATGGCCAGCCCCTGAGCGCGCGGCTTCCCAGCTTGCCTGATACGCTGCCATGGCGCGGCTGCGCGCAGTGTGGCGGGCAGGTCGATCCGGTTGCCGCTGTCCAGCTTGCCGGGGCGCGACGGAAGCGGGCGACCACGCCGGTTGCCCTTGCGCTTGGCGCCGGTGCCGCTGGCGCCCTGTGCCACGCGCTGGGCGCGTCCTGCGGCCAGCGCCGCCAGAACGTCCGGAGGCAAGGCGGCGCGCGCAGCCTCCAGCAGGATCTCGTCGGGAAGGCGCAGCTCCTCTGCCGGATCGGCGCCGTCGGCTTCGGGCTTGTCCTCGGGGCTGTCTTCCTCGGCCTCGGGCGGTGGCGGGGTGTCCGGGGTGGTCTCTTCCTCGGGCTGGGGAAACTGCGTTGCCCGGTGCGCGAACACCAGTTCCACGGCCAGCGACAGGTCGTCCTGCGTCACATCCGCTCGTCCGTTCAGCGCGGCAGAGGCCCGTGCAGCCATCCGCGCCAGAAGGGGCGCCCGCAGGCTGGATATCCCCAGCCGCGCCGCAACCCGCGCCAGATCGTCCAGCGCGTCGGTGGGCATCCTCACCCCCGGCAACGCAGCCCGGGCCGCGGCAAGTTCCGCCGCGTCCAGCCCATCCTCATCGGTCGTTCCCAGCGGAATGCCGTTCAGATCAACAAAAAGGCCCACTCTGTCGATCAGCGCAATGGGCAGGCCGTCGTCATCGTCAAGCCCCTCGTCCAATGCAACAAGACAGTGCCCAGGCGTGTCGAGAGCATGGGCCAGCCGCGCGCCCAGCCCCGCAGGACAGCGTTCGGCCATCGTCAGGATCAGCGCCGCAGGGTCCGCCAGAAGCCCGCGATTGCGCCGCAGCGCACCGGCCGACAGCGTGGCGGCCAGATCTACCCCGCCATATAGTGCGTCATCTCCCATGCCTGGATGAATCCGCTTCAGGGGAAGCGGCAGCATGGGCAAGCCTGACAGGAACCGGTCGCGCACCGGACCGGACCGGGCGCGCAACCACAGCCCTTTCAGCCCGCCGGGATCAACCGCCAGGAGCGCCAGCGCGAGCCGGGCTCGCGCCCAAAGGGCGTCGGCCTCGGTCAGCGCAGAACCTCTTCGACAACGCGTGAGACCCTGGTTGTCGACCCGGCCTCGTCAAGTGGATCGCGGCGCAGCCGATGGCGGAGCGCAGACGCGGCCACCGATTTTACATGGTCACGTGTGACGGTCTCGACCCCTTCGAACGCGGCCAGCGCCCGCGCGCTCTTCAACAGGGTCAGTTCCCCCCGAAGCCCGTCTGATCCCAGCGCGATGCAGAGCTTGGCGCAGTCGCGCAGGACGTCGTCAGGTGCGGGCAGGCCGCGCATCCGATCACGCGCGGCCAGGATCTTCTTTCGCAGTTTGGTATCCTGTGTGCGCCACTTCTTCAGAAAGGCGTCGGTGTCATGCTCATAGGCATCGCGGCGGCGGATCACCTCGATGCGCTGCTCGATGTCGGTGGGGCTGGCGACCTCGACCGACAGGCCGAAGCGATCCAGAAGCTGCGGGCGCAACTCTCCCTCTTCGGGGTTGCCAGAGCCCACCAGCACGAAACGCGCCGGATGGCGGATCGACAGGCCCTCGCGCTCGACCACGTTTTCGCCCGACTGGGCCACGTCGAGCAGCAGATCGACGATATGGTCTTCCAGAAGGTTCACCTCGTCGATGTAAAGGTATCCGCGGTTGGCGCGTGCCAGCAGGCCCGGCTCGAACGCCTTTGCGCCCTGTGCCAGCGCGCGCTCGATATCCAGCGCGCCGACCACGCGGTCCTCTGTCGCGCCCAGCGGCAGGTCGATCACCGGCGTCGGGCGCCTGACCATCCTGCGCGACGGCACCTCGGCCCAGTTAGGCACGTCCTCTGGCCGGGCAGAGTTCACCGGGCAGCCCTCGACCTGCTCGATTTCCGGCAAGAGGGCGGCAAGGGCGCGCACGGCGGTCGACTTGCCGGTGCCTCGGTCGCCGAACACCAGCACCCCGCCGATTGCCGGGTCGATGGCGGTCAGCACCATGGCGCGCTTCATCTCGTCCTGGCCGACGATGGCGGAAAACGGAAAGGGCTGAATCATGCGGCGGTCTCGATCTGGGGCAGTCGGGCAAGGGGATCGGCGCCGTTCCACGTGCCCATGCTGCCAAGCACGCGGAAGCGGGCATAAAGCTCTTCGCGGAACCAGCCCTCTTCGCGCACGGCCTTGATGGCGCGGCCATGCGCGGTGTCGCCACGCGCGAACCGCGCCATGCTGTCCGCGTCGGGCCAGATGGAAAAGGTGACCTGCTGCAACAACGGCACTTCGCCGATTCCGATCTTGAAGATCACGTCCGGGTTGCTGCCGATCATGTCGGAAATCAGCGGCTCGCGCGCCCAGAACCTCAGCATCGCCTTCGGCCGAACGGTGGCGCGGGTCATCGCGGCAAGCGCGCCGGGTTCCTCGGTATCATCCACGCTGAAGGGGGTGACGCCCGACCAATGGCCCCGTACCGATGTCGGTGACAGGTAGATCGTGACGCTTTCCTCGGCATGGGAGCGCCAGCGGGTCCAGACCGTGCCGTTCGCCGTTCTGTCGCGCGCAAGGGCTTCGTCGTCCCAACTGCCAAGGATGGCATAGACGCCCCAGTTCGGCCGGGGCGTGAAACCCTCGCCGGAGCCCGAGCCGCAAAGCTTCCAGAAACGCAGGCCGGACTCGCGCGGCAGATCAAGCCGCGCGGCCCCCATCTGGCCAAGCACCCAAAGCCTTTGGGCGGTGCTGCCAAAGCGGAAAAGCGAAAGGCTGACGGTAGAGATGGCGGGCCCCCCGATAGAACTGTCAACTCAACATGACACGCTTCTTCACGGATTGAAAGGCGTATCCCCTTGAGACAGCTTGTCCCATCTTTGGGATTGTAAATCAAACTAGACAGTTTATCGTGTGGCCATGTTGACACTGCCCGATATAGCCAACGTGATTCCCCGGCGCTCCGAGAACGTATCGACCGCCGTGGTGATCGGAGCAGGGCTGGGCGGGCTTGCCGCGGCAATGCGGCTGGGTGCAAAGGGCTACCGGGTCACGGTCATCGACAAGCTGGATGTGCCCGGGGGGCGCGGATCGGCCATTCACATGGATGGCCACCGCTTTGACCTTGGGCCGACAATCGTGACGGTGCCCGCCGTCTTCGAAAAGCTTTGGGCCGCCTGTGGAAGGGATTTCCACGCCGAAGTCGATCTTCGACCACTCGATCCCTTCTACGAAATCCGCTGGCCTGACGGCAGCCATTTCACCGCGCGCCAGTCGACCGATGCGATGGTCGAAGAGGTGCGGCGCCTGTCGCCGGGCGATGTCGACGGATACCTGAGGTTCCTGAAGGACGCACACCGCCGCTATGTGGTGGGCTTCGAGGGCATGGTGGCCGAACCGATGCACCGCGCCTGGGACACGCTGAAGGTCATTCCCGAATTCGCCCTGCTACGCGCCGACCGGTCGATCCTGGGCCTTGCGCGCAAACGCGTGAAGGACGAACGCCTGCGCATGGCGCTGTCGTTTCACCCGCTCTTCATCGGCGGTGACCCGATGCACGTCACGTCGATGTACGCGCTGGTCAGTCACCTCGAAAAGGAATTCGGCGTTCACTATGCAATCGGCGGTGTTCAGGCCATGGCCGATGCCATGGCCCGCGTGGTCCGTGACCAGGGCGGACATATCCTGCTGAAGACCGAGGCGGATGAAATCCTGATCCGGGACAACCGCGCGCAGGGCGTGCGGCTGGCCGATGGCAGAAGCCTGCCGGCGGATGTGGTGGTTTCGAACGCCGACGCGGGCCACACCTATACGCGCCTGCTGCGCAACAGCCCAAAGCGGCGCTGGTCGGATGCCAAGCTGAAATCGCGGCGCTGGTCGATGGGCCTGTTCGTCTGGTACTTTGGAACCCGTGGCACGCGGGACAAATGGCGGGACGTGGGCCACCACACCATCCTGTCGGGCCCACGCTATGAGGGCCTCTTGAGGGACGTCTTCATCAAGGGCCGTCTTGCCGAGGACATGAGCCTTTACCTGCACCGGCCCTCTGTCACCGACCCGACCGCCGCGCCCGATGGGGACGACACCTTCTATGCGCTCAGCCCCGTGCCGCATCTTGGTCATGACGATCCGGTGGATTGGGCCGCCATGCGCGACACTTACCGCGACAAGGTCGCGGCCGTGCTGGAACAAACGATGCCGGGCTTCCGCGACCACCTGTCGGCGGAACTGGTCTTTACGCCCGAAGACTTCCGCGAGCGCTATCTCAGCCCGCTGGGCTGCGGGTTCTCGATCGAACCTCGTATCCTGCAATCGGCGTGGTTCCGCCCCCACAACGTCAGCGAAGAGGCCGAGGGCCTGTACCTGGTCGGCGCCGGAACGCACCCCGGCGCGGGCCTGCCCGGCGTCGTGTCCTCGGCCGAGGTGCTGGGCAAGCTGGTGCCCGACGCACCCGTGGTCTCCCAACCGGAAAGGATGGCCGCCGAATGATCGATCCCACAGATCTGGAGCATTGCCGCGCGGCGATCCGTACAGGCTCTTACAGCTTCCATGCCGCGTCCCGCATCCTGCCGAAACGGGTCTGCGACCCGGCGCTGGCGCTTTATGCCTTTTGCCGGCTGGCCGACGATGCCGTCGACGAGAACGAGGAAAAGGCGGGCGCCGTCCTGTCGCTTCAGGACCGGCTGGACCTGATCTATGCCGGGCGCCCCCGGAACGCGCCGGCCGACCGTGCCTTTGCCGCGGTGGTCGAGGATTTCGAGATGCCGCGTGTCCTGCCCGACGCGCTGCTTGAAGGACTGGCCTGGGATGCGCAGGGCAGGCGTTATCGAACTCTGTCGGACCTCTTCGACTATTGCGCGCGCGTTGCGTCTGCCGTGGGCGCGATGATGACCGTTCTGATGCGCGTGCGCGATGCCGATGCATTGGCGCGCGCCTGCGATCTTGGGCTTGCGATGCAGCTGACCAACATCGCCCGCGACGTGGGCGAGGATGCGCGCGCGCGCCGGATCTACCTGCCGCTCGAATGGATGGAGGCGGCACGGATCGACCCCGACGCCTTCTTTGCCGAACCTCTTCCCACGGAACCCGTGCGTGACATGGTGCGCCGCCTGCTGCGAGAGGCCGACAGATTCTACATCCGGTCCGAGGCCGGCGTTTCCGCGCTGCCCGTGGATTGCCGCCCCGGCATCTTCGCGGCGCGACATATCTATGCCGGGATCGGCGGTGCGATCCGACGCAACGGCCATGACACGATCAGTTGGCGGGGCCGGACGACCGCCGGCCAGAAGGTCGGCTGGGTTGGCCTGTCCGTCGTGCGGGCCGGAGTATCCGCCATGATGCCGCAATCGGCAGTCCTTCATGCCGCACCCGCGTCGGAAACCGCGTTCCTTGTCGATGCCGCGGCGCAAGATCGCGCGCGTTCCAGCTGGGGCGATGGCCGGTCCGGTGCGCTTTTGGCGGCACTCGCCGACCTCAAGGCGCGCGACATGGCCCGTCAGGGATTGGAAGGGCAGGGCGCCCGGCCTACATAGGTCTCATGTTCTGGATTCTCTTCACGGTGTTCCTGCTGGCCTGCATGGCGGCTGGAACGACTGGCGCGCTGTTTCCCCCCGGCGCGTGGTACAGAACACTGTCGAAACCGCCCTGGACGCCGCCCAACTGGCTGTTCCCGGTGGCGTGGACCACGCTTTATCTTCTGATCGCTGCGGCTGCCGCCCGTGTCGCAATGGTGCCGGGGGCAGGGCTGGCGATGGCGGCCTTCGGGTTGCAGATCGCGCTTAACGCTCTTTGGACGCCCGTGTTTTTCGGTCTGCGCCGGATCCGCGCCGCGCTTTTCGTGCTGATGGGGCTTTGGGTGTCCGTGGCGGCGATGGCGGGCCTGTTCTGGCTGATGGACCCGCTGGCGGGCTACATGCTGATCCCCTACCTGTGCTGGGTCACTGTCGCTGGGGCGCTGAACCTGTCGGTTCTGCGCCGCAACCCTGATGAAAAGCCGGTGGAAATTCCGCTTTAATCGTCGAAGCGCCAGCCCGCACGCCGCGGCACGCGCACCGCCAGCATCGGTTTCAGAAGCGGCGACGCAAAGCGGTTCAGATCCAGCGCCTCATGCACGCCCACCGTGTCCTCGCCATCGATCCGCGTGCTGACCGCGGACCGGGAATAGAACGGCGCATCCAGCATCGCCTGAACCTGTGTTGGCCGATGGCCCGCGTCGGCCCGCGTTTCGCGGCGCAACTGCCAGAAGGTGCGCGGCAGGCGCGCTTTGGGCGGCGGCGCGATCGTCTGCGCATTGCCGGCTGCGTCGAACCGGATCCCGGCGGCAAGTTCCGTTCCGTCCCGGCGCGTGGCGTCGTAGAAACATGTCGCCCCGCCCCCGGTGGGAAACCGCCCCCATGTCCAGTAGCTGAAGTCCTGTTCCAGCGCGCGGGTGCCGAAATTGGCATCGAAATATCCGTGTCCGGTCCACTGCCAGCCCGGTCCAAGATCCACCTCGATGTCCGAGGACGGCCCGAAGGGCCGCCAGACATGGGTGCCGTCAGGCAAGAGCGGCAACTCCACTGAAGTCAGCGCCGAAGGCGTCACCGTGATCCTCCCGCGCACCCGGCTGACCAGCGGCGGCGACGCGATCTCGTTCACGTCGATCACCAGCTTGCCGCCCGCCCATGTCAGCGAGGACGGCCCCACAGTGAACCTGTTGCGCGCCGTGCGCAGCGCCGCGCGCCCCCGGTCGGTCATGGTGAACCGCCCACCCCGCCCATAGGTCGCCACGTTGATGCAGCAGTGGTTTTCGGGGTCACGGCGGCCGGACCACGCGTACCAGGGCGAGAACACAGACCCGATGAAGGCAATCACCGAGATCGCGCGCGTGCCGCAGTCGCTTATGCCGTCGACATACCACCACGCATAGCCGTTGGGCGGGACGGCAAGGTTGAAGTTCGGTCCGTCAAGATCGCCGCGGCCGCGTGCCGGCCGGAGAGCGTCGCCATCGGCACCCCCGCCCCCGGATGGGTGCCGCCCCCGCACAGGTATAGCCCCGGTATCCTTGACCTTGCCGTCGGCCGCCGGAACGGGGCCATCAGACCATGCGGGGTGCGCCCGTAAAGGCTGCCTTGGCTCGCCGGAAACAGCCGGTCGAAGTCGGCCGGTGTCGTCAGTGCCGCGGGCGACGGCTCTTCGCAAAAGCTCAGGCCCAAGCGTTCCAACCGCTCGAAGGTGCGTATCCGGCATATCTCTCGTTCCTTGTCGCTGTCGGCCAGCCCGGGCGGGGCGTTCATGATGATCTCGAAACGTTCCGGCCCCGCGGGTCGGTGGCCCGCGCCCCTGTCCTGCGCGCAGATGTAAAGCGTCGGGTCGTCGGGCAGGCGCCCGGCCTCGATCGGGCCGAACTCGGCGCGCGGATCGTCGCCGAAGAAGACGTTGTGATGGTCAAGCTCGACGCCGCGCGGGGTGGCGGCAAAGCTCCAGACCGCGGCGGATAGACTGCGGGGGGCGACCGCGGGTTTCGGAACCGCGCCGCGCACCGCGTCGCCAAGATGGCCGTGAAACAGCGCGGCGGGGTCGCCGTTGAACACCACCTGTCCGGCCCGCAGCCGCGTGCCATCCGAAAGGACAACGGCTGCGGCACGCCCCCCCTGCATCTCGATTCGCGCGGCGTGGGTGCCAAGGCGAATGGTTGCGCCGCCGGCCTGCGCGACGTCGGCCATCGCCTGCGCCAGCCGGTGCATCCCCCCCTTGACGGCCCATACTCCGGCGGCCTCGGCGTGCCAGATCAGCGACAGAACGGCGGGTGCGCGATAAGGGGATCCGCCGACATAGGTCGCATAGCGCCCGAAAAGCTGGCGCAGCCGCGGGTCCCGAAACTCGGACGCAAGCGCGCGCGCCAGCGTCCGGTGAGGCGCCAGTGCGGGGATCAGCGCGGGCGCTGCCATCACCCGCGACGTCAGGTCCAGAAGGCGTGGTTCCGCCGCCTGCATCATTGGCCCGTCGAAGGCATCGAAAAGCTGTCGCGCCCGGTCTGAAAACCGGCGAAACGCGGCGGCCTCGGCGGTGCCAGAAAACGTGGCAACAGCCTCTGCGCTGGCATCCGCGTCAGCAAAAAGATCCAGCGTGCTTCCGTCGGCCCACCAGTGCCGGGCCAGGATGCTGTCCGAGGTCAGTGTCACGTGATCGTCCAGCGCTGTGCCACACGCGGTGAAGAGATCGTCGAAGACATGGCGCATCGTCATGACGGTTGGCCCCGCGTCCACGGGTCCGGCCACGCTCTCGATGGTGCGCATCTTGCCGCCAGGGCTGGCGTGGCTGTCGATGATGGTCACGTCCATCCCGGCATGAGCCAGACGCATGGCCGTCGCCAGCCCGCCCATACCGGCGCCGATCACCACGACCTTGTCCGATCCGCTTTCCATGGTCCGGGATTGTTGACTCCCGCAGCCGATGTGTCCAGTATGATTTACAGTTTAGCTGTCTAAGTACTTTGACACAGTCGGCGCCAAGGAGGCCCCATGTCCCTCTCGAAACGGATCGAGCACGCCTTGTCCGACGCGATTTCCCACGGGCAGGCAGGTGCTGCGCCACCCCGCCTTGCATCGGCGCTTGAGTATGCCGTGACACCCGGCGGCGCCCGGATCCGCCCGACGATCCTGCTTTCGGTGGCCAAGGCCTGCGGCGATGATCGCCCGCGCCTGTCGGATGCAGCGGCCGCGGCGCTGGAGATGATTCACTGCGCCAGCCTCGTGCACGACGACATGCCCTGCTTTGACGATGCCGACATCCGCCGTGGCAAACCGTCGGTGCATCGCGCCTATTCTGAACCCTTGGCGCTTCTGACCGGAGACAGCCTGATCGTCATGGGGTTCGAGGTGCTGGCCCGCGCCGGTCGCGAGGATTGCGGTCGCGCGCTGGAGCTTGTGCGCATCCTGTCCTCCCGCACCGGGATGCCCGGGGGTATCTGTGCCGGACAGGGCTGGGAGTCCGAGGACAAGGTCGATCTTTCCGCCTATCATCAGGCCAAGACCGGCGCGCTTTTCATCGCGGCCACCCAGATGGGCGCCGTGTCCGCCGGGCAAGACGCCGAGCCGTGGTTCGAGCTTGGCGCCCGCATCGGAGAGGCGTTCCAGGTCGCCGACGACCTGCGTGACGCCCTTTGCAATGCTGCCGAACTGGGCAAGCCGGCCGGCCAGGACGAGGCGCACGCGCGCCCCAACGCCGTCTCGTCGCTTGGCGTCGAAGGGGCGGTTCAGCGGCTCAAGAACATCCTTGCCGGTGCGATCTCGTCCATTCCGTCCTGTCCCGGAGAGGCGATGCTGGCCGAGATGGTGCGCAGCTATGCCGAAAAGGTCGTGCCTGTCGCCGCGCGCCAGCGCGCCTGACATGACCGACATGGGGCATACCGGCCCGGCCCCTGCCGCCCCGCCGTCGGGAAGCCTGTCGGCGCGTCTGCTGCGCCTTGTTGCCTCGCCCCGGTTCCAGAGCTGGGCCAGCCGCTTTCCGCTGACCCGCGGAGTTGCCCGACGCGAGGGGCAAGAGCTGTTCGATCTGGTCGCGGGCTTTGTTCATTCACAGGCGCTTCTGGCACTGGTCGAGTTGCGTATCCTGCACATGCTGATGGATGCGCCCGCGCGTCCCGCGGCGCTTGCCGGACGTGTCGACGTGGCGCCCGAGCGCCTGACAGTTCTGTTGCAGGCGGGTGTCGCCATGGGCCTGCTGAAGCGGCGGCGCGACGGGCGCTATGCGCTGGCGCGCAAGGGCGCTGCACTGATTGGCGTACCGGGGCTGGAGGCGATGATTCGCCATCACGACGTGCTGTATCGCGACCTGACTGATCCCGTCGCGTTCCTGCGCGGCGAAACGGAACCCGAACTTGCCGGCTTCTGGCCCTATGTCTTCGGCGCCGGTGGGGCCGAGGACCCCGGGAAGGCGGCCCGGTATTCCCAACTCATGGCCGACAGCCAGGGGCTGGTGGCCGAGGAAACGCTGCGCGCGGTTTCGCTTTCGGGGGTCCGCCACCTGATGGACGTGGGGGGCGGGACGGGCGCCTTTCTGGCGGCGGCGGCGCGGACGAATGCGGATCTGTCCATGACGCTGTTCGACCTTCCGGCGGTGGTGCCGGGCGCGCGCGCACGGCTCCAGGACGCGGGTTGCCTGGATCGCGTGACCATCGCCGCAGGATCGTTCCGCGACGATCCTCTGCCGGTGGGCGCGGATGCGATCAGCCTAGTGCGTGTTCTGTATGATCATGCCGACCAGACGGTCGGCGGGCTTCTTTCCGCCGTCCACGATGCCCTGCCGCAGGGTGGCCGCCTGATCGTGTCCGAGCCGATGTCGGGCGGCGATCGTCCGCATCGTGCGGGTGACGTCTATTTTGCCTTCTATTGCATGGCGATGCGTACCGGGCGCGTGCGCTCAGGCGCCGAGATCGCTGGCCTGATGAAGGCGGCTGGCTTTGTCGACGTGGCCATGCCGGCAACCCACCGCCCCTTTGTCACCAGCGTGGTCACCGCGCGCAAGCTGTCCTGAAAGTTAGACAGCAGGAAATGTCCAAATCAGTTGACACACGGAAGTGTCAGGTTAGACTGACACCATAGCGCGTGACTGCGCGCCCGAGTCTCTTGACCGACTCGGAATCAGGAGAAAGCCAAGTTGCACACCGACGCCGTCATTCTTCAGGGTCCCAGGGAATTGAGGGTCGATGCGCTTGGCCTGACGGACCCCGGACCTGCGGACCTGGTGGTCGAGATCGCGCATTCCGGCATTTCCACAGGAACCGAAAAGCTGTTCTGGTCGGGGCAGATGCCGCCGTTTCCCGGCATGGGGTACCCCTTGGTACCCGGCTACGAGTCCGCCGGCGAAGTGGTCGAGGCCGGCCCTGACACACCATACAAGCCCGGGGATTACGTATTCGTTCCCGGCGCGACCTGTTTCGAGGGCGCGCGCGGCCTTTTCGGCGGTGCCGCCGCCACGCTGGTCACGGCGCATGAGCGTGTCACCCGAATCGACCAAGGCTTGGGGGCCGAGGGCGCGCTGCTTGCGCTTGCCGCGACCGCGCGGCACGCGATGGCCGGTGTCGACAAGGCCGTTCCCGATCTGATCGTCGGTCACGGCGTTCTTGGCCGCCTGCTTGCGCGGCTGACAATCGCCGCCGGGGCGCCGGCGCCCACGGTCTGGGAAATCGACGCCGACCGCGCCAAGGGCGCAAAGGGTTACCAGGTGCTGCATCCCGATCAGGATACGCGGCGCGACTATCGGTCGATCTACGACGCCAGCGGCAATGCCGATCTTCTGAACACGCTGATCGGACACATCGCCAAGGGCGGAGAGATCGTGCTTGCCGGGTTCTACACCCAGGCGATCAGCTTTGCCTTCCCGCCTGCCTTCATGAAAGAGGCGCGGTTTCGCGTGGCCGCCGAATGGGACCGCGACGACCTGCTTGCGACGCGCCAGCTGATCGAGGCGGGCGCGCTGTCGCTGGCCGACCTGATTACCCACCGCCACGCCGCGGCCGAGGCCTCGAAGGCCTATGAAACGGCGTTCACCGACCCCGCCTGCCTGAAAATGATCATTGACTGGAAAGGTCACGCATGACCCTCGACGTGCCCAATCTCAAAGAGTTCGACCAGCGCCTTCGCGACGAGGCGAACGCGCCCCTAGAAGAGATCGAACTGACCGAACCCACCAAGAAAACCCAGATCATCGCGATCTATGGCAAGGGCGGTATCGGCAAATCGTTCACGCTGGCCAACCTCAGCCACATGATGGCCGAGCAGGGCAAGCGCGTGCTGCTGATCGGCTGCGATCCCAAGTCCGACACCACCAGCCTGCTGTTCGGTGGCAAGGCCTGTCCCACGATCATCGAGACGTCCACCGCCAAGAAGCTGGCGGGCGAAGAGGTAAAGATCGGCGACGTCTGCTTCAAGCGCAACGGCGTCTTCGCAATGGAACTGGGCGGCCCCGAGGTCGGGCGCGGCTGTGGCGGGCGCGGCATCATCCACGGCTTCGAGCTCTTGGAAAAGCTGGGCTTCCACGACTGGGACTTCGACTATGTCCTGCTGGATTTCCTGGGCGACGTGGTCTGCGGCGGCTTTGGCCTGCCCATCGCCCGCGACATGGCGCAGAAGGTGATCGTCGTCGGCTCGAACGACCTGCAATCGCTTTACGTGGCCAACAACGTCTGTTCCGCGGTGCAGTATTTCCGCAAGATGGGCGGCAATGTCGGCGTCGCCGGCATGGTCATCAACAAGGATGACGGCACCGGGCAGGCGCAGGCCTTTGCCAAGCGCGTGGACATCCCGGTTCTGGCCGCGATTCCCGCCGACGACGACCTGCGCCGCAAGTCGGCCTCTTACGAGATCGTCGGCACGAACGAGACCCAGTGGGGCGCGCTGTTCGCGGAACTTGCAGAGAACGTCGCAGGTGCACCGCCGGTTCACCCCGCGCCGCTGACACAGGATCAGCTGATCGGGTTGTTCGACGGCAAGGACACTGGCGAGGGCTTTGTTCTTGTACCGGCTACCGATGCGGACATGCGCGGCAAGTATGCCAAGCCGCAGAAGAGCCTTGAAGTGATCTACGACGAGGTCTGAGGCATGGCACGCGAGATTACATACGACGATGCCGCCAAGGCCGAGGTGATCGAGGGCACCGGGCGCGAGGCCGCGCCCGAGGCCGCGATGCCCGTCGATGGCATGGGCTGTCACGCCGGCGCGGACGAGATGGAGAAGGCCGCGCGCATGGCCGGCAAGTCCGAGATTCTCGACCAGTATGCCAAGGACTATCCGCAAGGCCCGCATGACAAGCCGCAATCCATGTGCCCGGCTTTCGGGTCGCTGCGTGTCGGGCTGCGGATGCGACGGGTGGCGACGGTCCTGTCGGGCAGCGCCTGCTGTGTCTACGGGCTGACCTTCGTCAGCCATTTCTACGGCGCGCGGCGGTCGGTGGGCTATGTGCCCTTCAACTCTGAATCGCTGGTGACCGGCAAGCTGTTCGAGGACATCCGCGACGCGGCGCACGAACTGGCCGATCCCGACCGCTATGATGCGGTTGTGGTGACGAACCTGTGCGTGCCCACGGCGTCGGGCGTGCCGCTACGGCTTTTGCCGAATGAAATCAACGGTGTGCGGATCATCGGCATCGACGTGCCGGGCTTCGGCATTCCCACCCACGCCGAGGCCAAGGACGTGCTGGCCGGCGCGATGCTGAACTATGCCCGCAAAGAGGTTGAGGCCGGTCCGGTGCAGGCGCCCGAGGGCGGCCGCGCAGATCGCCCGACCGTTACCCTGCTGGGCGAAATGTTCCCCGCCGACCCGATCATCATCGGCCGGATGCTGGATCCGCTGGGTCTGGCCGTCGGGCCCGTGGTGCCCTGCCGCGAGTGGCGAGAGCTTTATTCCGCGCTGGACTGCGGTGCGGTGGCGGCGATTCACCCGTTCTATTCCGCCGCGATGCGCGAGTTCACGGCCGCAGGGCGGCCCATCGTCGGCTCGGCCCCTGTTGGGCATGACGGCACCGCCGCCTGGCTGGCGGGGATCGGCGACGCGTTCGGGCTGCCCGCCGACAAGATCGCGGCGGCGCAGAACATGTTCCTGCCGGCGATCAAGGGTGCGCTGGCTTCGATGCCCATCAATGGCACCATTACCTTGTCGGGCTATGAAGGCAGCGAGCTTCTGGTGGCGCGGCTTCTGATCGAAAGCGGCGCGAACGTGCCATATGTTGGCACCGCCTGCCAGAAGACCGAACAGTCGAAGGCCGACCGCGAGTGGCTGGAAGCGCGCGGCGTGAAGGTCAAGTTCCGGGCCAGCCTGGAAGACGACTGCGCCGCGATGGAGGCGATCAAGCCCGACCTGGCCATCGGCACCACACCCGTGGTGCAGAAGGCCAAGGAACTTGCGATTCCAGGGCTCTACTTCACCAATCTGATTTCGGCGCGCCCCCTGATGGGGCCGGCGGGCGCCGGGTCCCTGGCGCAGGTCGTCAATGCCGCCATCGCCAACAAGGAGCGGATGGACGGGATGAAGGCGTTCTTCGAGGGCGTCGGCAGCGGCGACACCGCGGGCGTCTGGGAAGGCGATCCGAACCTGCGGCCGGACTTCCGCGCGCAGCACCAGAAGAAGCTGGACAAGGCCGCCCGTGCCGCCAAGGCGCAGGAGATGATCTGATGCGCGCGTCCCTGTTTCCAAACCGGAAATCGCATGTCGGCATCGCGTCGGCACAATGTCGGCAAGACGTCGGCGCACGTGTCGGCATCCGTGCGGAGGTCTGCCCATGCTAGTGCAGGATCACGACCGCGCTGGCGGCTACTGGGGCGCCGTCTATGCCTTTACCGCGGTGAAGGGTTTGCAGGTGGTCATCGACGGCCCCGTCGGGTGCGAGAACCTGCCGGTCACCTCGGTGCTGCATTACACCGACGCCCTGCCGCCGCACGAACTGCCCATCGTCACCACCGGGCTGGGCGAGGAAGAGCTGGGCCGCGACGGCACCGAGGGCGCGATGAAGCGCGCGTGGAGCACGCTTGACCCCGCGCTGCCTGCCGTCGTCGTCACCGGGTCCATCGCCGAGATGATCGGCGGCGGCGTGACGCCGCAAGGCACCAACATCCAGCGGTTCCTGCCGCGCACTATCGACGAGGATCAGTGGGAAGCCGCCGACCGGGCGATGACCTGGATCTTCACCGAATTCGGGATGACCAAGGGCCGGATGCCCCCGGAGAAGGCGCGCGAAGAGGGCGCAAGGCCCCGGGTCAACATCCTTGGCCCGATGTACGGCGTGTTCAACATGCCCAGCGACCTGGCCGAGATCCGCCGCCTGGTCGAGGGGATCGGCGCAGAGATCAACATGGTAATGCCCCTTGGCAGCCACCTGGCCGAGATGCGCAACCTTGTGAACGCCGATGTCAACGTGGTGATGTACCGAGAGTTCGGGCGCGGGCTGGCCGAGGTTCTGGGCAAACCGTACCTTCAGGCGCCGATCGGCATCGATTCCACCACGAAGTTCCTGCGCAAGCTGGGCGAGTTGACGGGTCTTGACCCAGAGCCGTTCATCGAGCGCGAGAAGCATTCGACGATCAAGCCGGTTTGGGACCTGTGGCGGTCCGTGACGCAGGATTTCTTTGCCACCGCCAGTTTTGCCATCGTCGCGAACGAGACCTATGCCCGCGGCGTCCGCCATTACCTTGAAAGCGACCTTGGCCTGCCCTGCGCATTCGCCGTGGCGCGCCAGCCGGGCAAGAAGACGAACAACGAAGAGGTGCGCGCGCTGACCCGCCAGCACCGTCCGCTGATCGTGATGGGTTCGATCAACGAGCGGATGTATCTTGCCGAACTTGCCGCGGGCCACGGGCCGCAGCCGTCGTTCATTCCCGCCAGCTTTCCGGGCGCCGCCATCCGGCGCGCCACGGGCACGCCTTTCATGGGCTACGCCGGCGCGACCTACATGCTGCAAGAGGTGTGCAACGGGCTGTTCGATGCCCTGTTCCATATCCTGCCGCTGGGCAGCCAGATGGACAGCGCGGCGGCGACACCGACCACGCTGCGCCGCGATTTCCCCTGGGACGAGGACGCCCAGACAGAGCTTGACCGGATCGTGGCCGAACACCCGATCCTGACCCGAATTTCCGCGGCGAAAACGCTGCGGGACGCCGCGGAACGCGCGGCACTTGCACAGGGCGCCGAACGCGTCGTGCGCGAAACAGTGGAGGCGCTTCGTGGCGCCGACATCAACATTGGAGGTACCTGAGATGGCCGACTTTACCAGTGACGTGCCCGTCCAGCAGAGCGTGGCGCACCGCCCGCCGCGGACAGAGTTCTGCGTCTATTTCGGTATCATCTTTCTTGCGACGCTGCCGCTGGCCACGCTGACCTGGGCACTGGCCGCGATCAAGCAGGGCAGCCTGGCCGGCAAGGGCCCGATCGCCCGGGCCTGGAGCCAGGCGCGGATCATCACGCCCATGATCTTTTCCGCCTAGGCGTACCGTTCTTTACCGCCTGAAAGGGCGGGCCCGAGTTTCGCCTCTCCCCCCCGGGGGGGTGAAAACCCGAGGGGCATGACGCCCTTAGGGGACCCGGCCGCGGGGGACGCGGCGTCAGTCTGTGATCCGGAGGATTCTATGGCTGATAGAACCGACCTGTCTTTCACGGGTCTTACCGACGAGCAGGCGCAGGAACTGCACGCGGTGTATATGAGCGGGCTTTGGCTTTTCGTAGCCGTCGCCGTTGTCGCTCATATCGCCACGTACATCTGGCGCCCGTGGTTCTGAGGGAGATTGAAGCATGAGCAAGTTCTACAAGATCTGGCTGATCTTCGATCCGCGTCGCGTCTTCGTGGCGCAGGGGGTCTTCCTCTTCCTTCTGGCGGCGATGATCCATCTCGTCGTCCTCAGCAACGGCATCAACTGGTTTGCCACTGCTGCGGGTAACGCCGGGATGTGATGTCCGGGGCTCAGGCCCTGGCGGCATCCGCCGACCACAACGATCGTCGCGGGCGGGATACGTCCCGCCCGCGACAAGACACGACACGGGAACGACGGCTCTGCCCTGACGACAGAGGCCGCCAAAAGCGGAGAGAAGTATGGCGCTGCTCAGCTTCGAACGAAAATACCGCGTGCCCGGAGGCACGCTTGTCGGCGGAGACCTGTTCGACTTCTGGGTCGGGCCCTTCTACGTCGGGTTCTTTGGGGTGACGACGATCTTTTTCGCCGCCCTTGGCACATTGCTGATCTTCTACGGGGCCGCGCTTCAGGGCGAGTGGAACCCGTGGCTGATCTCGATCCCCGCGCCCAACATCGAATACGGGCTGGGGGCCGCGCCGCTGGCCGAAGGCGGATTGTGGCAGATCATCACGATCTGTGCGATCGGGGCTTTCAGCAGCTGGGCGCTGCGCGAGGTGGAAATCTGCCGCAAGCTGGGCATCGGATACCACGTGCCGGTGGCGTTCAGCTTTGCGATCCTCGCCTACGTGACGCTGGTGGTGATCCGTCCCATCCTGATGGGCGCGTGGGGCTACGGTTTCCCATACGGGATCTGGTCGCACCTCGATTGGGTGTCAAACACGGGCTACACCTATGGAAACTTCCACTACAACCCCGCCCACATGATCGCGGTGTCGTTCTTCTTCACCACCTGTCTGGCGCTGGCGCTGCACGGCGGTCTGATCCTTTCGGCGGTCAACCCGGAGAAGGGCGAGGAGATCCGCAGCCCCGACCACGAGGACACGTTCTTCCGCGATTTCGTCGGCTACTCGGTCGGCACGCTGGGCATCCACCGCGTGGGCCTGCTTCTGGCGCTGAATGCCGGCTTCTGGAGCGCGGTTTGCATCGTGATCTCGGGCACCGTCTGGTTCGACGCCTGGGTTGTCTGGTGGGACTGGTGGCTGGAACTGCCCTGGTGGGCGGACCTGTAGGAGAGGTATGAGCAATGGCTGAATATCAGAATATCTTTACCCAGGTTCAGGTTCAGGGCGCGCCCGAGATGGGTCTGGTCGAGGACGCGGACCTTGCGGATCGCACGAAGTCCGCCAGCTTTTCCACGCTGATGGGCTGGCTGGGCAACGCCCAGCTTGGGCCCGTCTACCTTGGGCCATGGGGCGTGCTGTCGCTGATGACGGGCGGCACATGGTTCGTGATGGTGGGCCTGTGGTTCTGGAACGAGGTGGGCTATAATCCCGCGATCTTCATGCGAGAGTTGTTCTACCTGTCGCTGGAGCCGCCTGCGCCGGAATACGGCCTTGGCTTTCCCCCGATGGCAGAGGGCGGTTACTATCTGATCGCCAGTTTCTTCCTGCTGATCGGGGTGCTGAGCTGGTGGGTGCGGGCCTATACGCTGGCCGCGCAGATGAAGATGGGCAAGCACGTGGCCTGGGCCTTTGCGTCCGCGATCTGGCTGTTCCTTGTGCTGGGCCTGATCCGGCCGGTGCTGATGGGAAGCTGGTCCGAGGCTGTGCCCTACGGCATCTTCACCCATCTTGACTGGACGAACCTGTTCTCGCTGACCTACGGCAACCTGTTCTACAATCCGTTCCACGCCCTTTCGATCGCATTCCTGTATGGCTCGGCCCTGCTGTTCGCCATGCATGGCGCGACGATCCTGTCGGTAACCCGGCTGGGCGGCGACCGCGAGATAGAGCAGATCATCGACCGTGGCTCGGCCTCGGAGCGTGCGGCGCTGTTCTGGCGCTGGACCATGGGCTTCAACGCCACGATGGAAGGCATTCATCGCTGGGCGTGGTGGTTCGCGGTTCTGTGCACGCTGACGGGCGGCATCGGCATCCTGCTGACGGGCACCGTTGTCGACAACTGGTACGTCTGGGCGCAAGACCACGGCTACGCGCCGCTGGATTTCTGAGGAGACCGACCGATGTCTGACAAGGAATGGTACCTGGAACACGACCGCAAGCCGTCGCTTTATGGTTGGGTGTTCCAGCAGATGGCGATGGGGGCGGTCTATGCGGGCGTCTTCCTGGTGGCGATCATGGGGGTCATCCTGATCCTCTATGCCCTTGGCCAGCTGCTGCCCGAGGATTCCAAGTTCGCGCCGCCACCGATGCCCCAGATAGAGGGCAGCCTGGTGGCGCCGGACGACACGATCCGCCGGATCTGAGCTTGCCGGGGGCGGCACGCATCGCCCCCGCGCTCGACACGCATTCGGGCCTTATCCCGGGCCCGGATGTCGGGGTCTCCACACCCCGGTTCCCTTCCTGTTGGCTACAGGAAACTCGCGCCGCAGAGGGGTCTCCCTTTGCGGCGCCTTTTTTCTGAGGAGGACCAAGGCATGACACGACCGATCACTCCCACGCTGGACCGTGTGGCCGGCCCCGCCGATCTGAAGGCTTTGGGCGATGCGGAACTTCGGCTTCTGGCCGACGAACTGCGCGCCGAGGTCATTTCGACCGTCAGCGAGACCGGCGGACATCTTGGATCCTCGCTTGGCGTGGTGGAACTTAGCGTGGCGATCCACGCGGTGTTCAACACGCCCCATGACAAGCTGGTTTGGGATGTTGGCCACCAGTGCTATCCGCACAAGATCCTGACCGGGCGGCGCGACCGCATCCGCACGCTGCGGCAGGGTGGCGGGCTGTCAGGCTTCACCAAGCGGTCGGAATCGCCTTACGATCCGTTCGGCGCGGCGCATTCGTCCACCTCCATTTCCGCCGCGCTGGGCTTTGCCGTGGGCCGCGACATGGGGCAGCCCACGGGTGACGGCATTGCGGTGATCGGCGACGGATCGATCAGTGCCGGCATGGCCTATGAGGCGCTGAACAACGCGGGGCACGAGGGCCGTCGGCTGTTCGTGATCCTGAACGACAACGAGATGTCGATCGCCCCGCCGGTGGGGGCCATGTCGAAATACCTGTCGGGGCTTTATGCCAGCCCGCAGGGCGCAGCGCTGGAGAAGATGGCAGAGGGGTTCGAGGCCGCGCTGCCCGGTCCCTTGCGCGAACATGCGCGGCGGGCGCGCCAGCTGGTCACAGGGCTTCCGGGCGGGCAGGGCACGCTGTTCGAGGAACTGGGCTTCGATTACATCGGCCCGGTGGACGGTCACGACATGACGCAGTTGTTGCCGGTGCTGCGCGCGGCGCGGGCGCGGGCGACGGGGCCGGTTCTGATCCATGTCTGCACGGTCAAGGGCAAGGGATACGCGCCCGCCGAAAGCTCTGCCGACAAGTATCATGGCGTGTCGAAATTCGACGTGGCCTCGGGTGCTCAGGCGAAATCGGCACCGAACGCCCCGGCCTATACCAAGGTGTTCGGCCAGGCGCTGACCGACGCGGCGGCGCGCGATTCCTCCATCGTGGCGGTGACGGCGGCGATGCCATCGGGCACGGGGCTGGACATCATGGCCAAGCGGTTCCCGGCGCGGGTCTTCGACGTGGGCATTGCCGAGCAGCATGGCGTGACCTTCGCGGCCGGCATGGCGGCGTCGGGGTTGAAGCCCTTTTGCGCGATCTATTCGACGTTCCTGCAGCGCGGCTATGACCAGGTGGTGCATGACGTGGCGTTGCAGGGCCTGCCGGTGCGCTTTGCCATCGACCGTGCGGGGCTTGTGGGCGCGGATGGCGCGACGCACGCGGGGTCGTTCGACGTGGCCTACCTTGCGAACCTGCCCGGTTTCGTCGTGATGGCCGCCGCCGACGAGGCGGAACTGATGCACATGGTGGAAACCGCCGCCGCGCATGACGCGGGGCCCATCGCGTTCCGCTATCCGCGGGGCGAGGGCGTGGGCGTCGAGATGCCGGAACGCGGGCAGGTGCTGGAGATCGGCAAGGGCCGCGTGGTGAAAGAGGGCACGAGCGTTGCGCTTTTGTCCTTTGGCGCGCATCTGGCCGAGACGCTGGCCGCCGCCGAGGAACTGGAGGCGCGCGGCGTGTCCGTGACGGTGGCCGATGCGCGCTTTGCCAAGCCGCTGGACATGGAGCTGATCCGACAGCTGGCCGCGCATCACGCGGCGCTGGTGACGGTAGAGCAGGGCGCGACCGGCGGGTTCGGGGCGCATGTGCTGCAAGCGATGGCGGCCGAGGGGCTTCTGGACCGGGGTCTGGCGGTGCGCACGATGACCCTGCCAGACGCGTTCATCGACCATGACAGCCCGGCGAAGATGTATGCCGCCGCCGGCCTGACCGCGCGCGACATCGCCCGCACGGCGCTGGGTGCGATGGGCGTGGTCGACGGGGGCTTCGGGGCGCTGCGGGCCTGACACCTGAGGCCCTGCTCCGGGGACGCAAGCGGCGATCCTGTCACAGCGGCAGGGCGGTCGTGTCCTTGATGTCTTCCATGACGAAGCTGGCCGAGACGTCGGCGATCTGCACCTTGTCGATCAGGCGCTGATAGAAGCGGTCATAGGCCTGCACGTCCGCCACGCGCACGCGCAGGACATAGTCGAGGTCGCCGGTCATCCTTTGGGCGCCGGTGATCTCTGGCATCTCGCGCACCGCCTTGCGGAAAGCGGACAGCCACGCGGCGCTGTGGTCGTTCGTCCGGATCAGAACGAAGACCTGAAGCGGCAGGCCCACGGCGGCGGGGTCCAGGATGGCGACGCGGTTGCGGATGATGCCTTCGGCCTCCAGCCGCTTGACGCGCCGCCAGCAGGCGTTGCGGGACAACGCGACACGGTCGGCAAGGTCATCGACGCTCTGGCTGGCGTCGCGCTGAAGCTGGGCCAGCAAGGCACGGTCAAAATCATCCAGCTTCTTGCTCATTCTTGGGATGGTATCCACAGAACGCGTGATATGCAGCAATAAATTGGGATATATGTTGAGCGCGCGGCGGCTAGTCTTTCGGAAACGGCACACCGGAACGAAAGAGGCAGCACATGACGCGCACGTTTCAGCGGATCTTCGTGGACCACCCGGACTCGGTCGACGAGACCTATTTCGAGCACATGCGGTTTGCCGGATGGTTCGCGTCACGCCTGCTGCTGGCGGGCGGTGCGGCGCTGGTGCACGCGGTCATCCCCTGCCTGTTCGAGAAGACGGCCAGCGGCATGATCCGCGAGATGCACGCGCGGATTTCGACGCGGGGCTGAGGCAGGCCGTCAGACCCGCGCCAGCGCGCCGAAGATCTTGTCCTTGTGTTCGGCCAGGTAGATGCGCAGCCACGGCGTATAGATCGCCGGGCGGCGGGCGACCTCTGCGGCAAGATCGTAGAGGTTGATCCAGCGCACCTCTGCCACCTCTTCCGGGTTCGGCGTCACCCGCAGGGCGGGGGCCGCGTCGGCAAGGAAGATATCCACCACCTCATGCTCGATCAGGCCGTTGCCCACGTCGGCGCGGTATTCCACGCGGTCGCGGTGCGAGGGATAGACGCCGGTGATGCCCAGTTCCTCGTCGAGCCGCCGAACGGCGCAGTCCCCGGGGGTTTCATCCCAGCCGGGGTGGGTGCAGCAGGTGTTCGCCCACATGCCGGGCGTGTGGTACTTGGACAGCGCGCGGCGCTGGATCAGCACCTTGTCGCCGTCCATGACGAACACCGACACCGCCTTGTGCCGAAGGCCCCTTTGGTGGACCTCCAGTTTCTCGACGGGGGTGAGCGTGCCGTTCACCCAGGCGGGGATCATGTCTGTCATGTGTAGGCGGGCGGGACGATGCCGGTCAGATGTGCAAGGTTCTTGAGCCCGATCTTTATGTGGGCCATGGGCCGCTTGGTCACGAGCTTCTTGTTCATGTAGCCTTCGAAGGTCAGCTTTTGCACGTCGACATCATGACACAGGCTGACGAAGCGTTCGCGGCGTTCGTCGGACTTGTAATAGGCGTCCTGCATCGAGCGGAGCACCTTGAAGACCGTCTTGTGCTCTTTCATGAACAGCTTGCGCGCCAGTTGCAGGTCCTTGACCCGGCCGCTGGCCAACGCGGCCTGCACCGCGGTTGCGGCGACGCGGCCGCCGGCCATGGCGTAGAAGATGCCCTCGCCCGACGATGGCGCGACCACCCCGGCGGCGTCGCCGGCCAGAACCACGTCGCGCCCGTTGTCCCATTTCGGGAGCGGTTCCAGCGGGATCGGCGCGCCTTCCTTCCGGATGGTGGCGCAGTCGGTCAGGCCGCTGGCGGCGCGCAGCGCGGCGGTCGCCTCTTTCAGGTTCACGCCGTCGACGCCCGTGCCCATGCCGACGCTGGCCTGCGCCCCGTGGGGAAAGACCCAGCCATAGAAATCGGGGCTGATCTTGCCGTCATAGATCACGTCGCAGCGTTCGGGATCGTAGGTGCCGATCTTGGCCGGGGCCTCGATGATCTCATGATAGGCGATCACATAGGGGATCTTGTCGCCGCCGGGCACCTCTTGGCGTGCGACGTCCGACCGCGCGCCATCGGCGCCGATGATGTATCTGGTGTCCAGCCGCATCTCGTTGCCGCTGACCTTGTCGCGGTAGACGACGGTGCTGTGCGCCTCGCCATGCTCGATCCGCAGGAAGGTGCCGGTGTTTCGGTGGGCGCCGGCCTTGGTGGCGCGCACGCGCAGGAACTCGTCGAAATGCTCTCGGTCGACCATGCCGACATAGCCGTTCTCGATCGGGATATCGACGGCGCGCTGGGTCGGAGAGATCATGCGCGCGGTGTTGATGCGGGCAACGATCTGGCTGTCGGGGATGTCGAAGTCGGTGATGAGCCGGGGGGGAACGGCGCCGCCGCAGGGCTTGATCCGACCGGCCCGGTCCAGCATCGCCACGCGCTTGCCCGCGCGCGCAAGATCCTCTGCCGCGGTGGCGCCCGACGGCCCCCCGCCCACAACCACGCAATCGTAGATCATCGTCATTCTCCCGGAACCAGGTGCGCCGAAGCGCCGGGGCGGTCGCGCCCCTGCATGATACGTGCCGCCAGAAGGGCGGAGGCGAGGTAAAGCACCGCTTCGAACGAAAAGACGGTGGCGAATGCGGTTTCTGTGGCCATGACGGTGCGCATGGCGTCCACGGCGGCGGCGCCCAGAAGCCCGCCGAAGCCCGCGGCGATGGCCTGTGCCGCGCCCCAGAGGCCCATGCGCGTGCCTTCGCGCGCGCCGCGGCCCTGCCCGGCAAGGGCCATCATGCTGCCGATGGCAGCGACGGCGAACATGCCGTTGAAGTAGCCCAGCGCGACGACGGCGGGCACAAGCGGCAGGGCCGGCCCGACCTGTCCCATGGCCGAGATCACGCACAGCATCGCGGCGGACCCGATGCAGCCCGCGATGACCCATGTGCGAAGGCTGCCAATGCGAAGCGCGGTGCCGGCGATGCCCACGGTGACCATCCCAAGGAAGACGCCGCCGTTCTGCGCCCCCGAAAGCGAGGTCGACTGACCGGGGCTGAAGCCAAAGACCAGGCCCGCGTAGGGTTCAAGGATCAGTTCCTGCATGAAATAGGCGGTCATGCTGAGGAAGACGAAGATGGTGAAGTTGCGCGCGTCGCGTTCGGCCCAGACCTCACGCAGGCCGTCGAGGAACGGCATGGAATCGGGTTCTGCACGGGCGATGACACGGCGCTCGATCCCCCAGACGGCAAGCGCGGTCAGGACCACCGCGCCGGTGCAGACGATGGCCACGATCCGCAGCAAGAGCGCGGGCGTGTAGGGGTCGAGGAAGGCACCCACGGTGGCGGCGGTGACGGCGATACCGGCGATCATCATCAGCCAGGTGATGGTGGCGGCGGCGGGGCGGCGGCGCGGTTCCGTCGCGGTGGCGAGAAGCGCGAGAAGAGAGGTGCCAGAGGCGCCGACGCCAAGGCCGATCAGCGCATAGGCGACGATGGACAGGGCGATGCCTGCCCCGAAGGAGGTTTCCAGCACCACGACGCCCGCGGCGGCCCCGAAGCCGCCAAGGGCCAGCGCCACCATGCCGCCGACGATCCAGCGGGTGCGGTGGCCGCCGGTGTCCGACAGGAAGCCCCAGTTGGGCCGGGTGATCTGGATGCCATAGTGCAGCGCGACCAGCAGGCCGGGCAGCACGGCGGGCAGGGCAAGTTCCACAACCATCAGGCGGTTCAGCGTCGAGGTGGTCAGCACCACGATCGCGCCAAGGCACATCTGCACGATGCCGAGGCGGACGATGCCAAGCCAGGACAGCGTCATGGGATCACGTCCAGCGTGCGGATCGCGAAGGCCGAGACCATCATGCCCGCGACATAAAGCGTGACGCCCGTGCCGTTGTACCAGGGCGCCTTGCCCTTGGGGTCACGGAACCAGACGCGCATCGCGAAAAGCTGGGCGATGACCAGCCCGGCGATGGCCAGCGCGTGCCATGGGCGGCCCCAGATGACCAGCATCGCGATGACCAGAAGCTGCGGCAGCGCCATGACGGTGCAGGCGATGCGGGCGGCGATGTCGGGGCCGTACATGACCGGAAGAGAGCGTACGCCCATCTGCCTGTCGCCTTCCAGCGCCTTGAAATCGTTGATCGTCATGATGCCGTGCGCGCCGACGGCGTAAAGGATCGCCATGGTGACGACGGGAAACTCGGGCGCGCCCATCGACAGGACGGCGGCGCCGGTGAACCAGGGCAGGCCTTCATAGCAGATGCCGACAAGGCCGGGGCCCCACCAGCCCGATTTCTTCAGCCGCACGGGTTCCGCCGAATAGGCCCAGGCGCAGAGGACGGCGACGACGGTGGCGCCAAAGCCCCACGGGCCAAGGAACCAGCCCAGCCCCAGCGACAGGACGGACATGACCAGCGCGATGTAAAGCCCCCAGCGGCCGGGGATGCGGCCCGAGGGGATCGGGCGGTCGGGTTCGTTGATGGCGTCGACATGGCGGTCGCACCAGTCATTCGCCGCCTGGCTCATCCCGCAGACGACAGGACCGGCCAGCACGACGCCCAGAAGGACCAGCGGCCAGTGTTCCCAAGGGGCGATCCCGGCAGAGATGATGCCGCAGAGATAGGCCCACATGGGCGGAAACCAGGTGATCGGCTTGATCAGCCGCAGCATCGCCGCGGGCTCTGGCAGGGTACGGTTCTGTATCGTGTGGCTTACAGTCATGTGTCAAGTAAAGCTGACACAATGCCGGAAAGCAAGGATTCCTTTCCCACGGGACAGGGTGTCGCGCCATTTTCCCGAATGGCGTGCAGGCAGGGTCAGGTCATGCGGAAACAGCTGGTCGGAAACGGGCCGGGCCGTTGCGGTCGGTCAGTCGCCGTCGCGGCTGAGAAGGCCGTACTTGCGTAGCTTCACGTAAAGCGACTGGCGCGAGAGGCCCAGCATCTCGGCCGCGGCGACACGGTTGTTGTTGGTCAGTTCCACCGCCGTCTCGATGCACATCTTTTCCACCACATCGGTGGTTTCTGCGACGATGTCCTTAAGCGTGGCGCTGCCGACCAGTTCCATCACGTTCTGCATCCCGTCCTCGCTGACGGTGGCGCCGGGCTTGCGCAGGGCGTCGATGCGGCTTGAGTCGCGCAGAACGAAGGCGATTGCGGGATTGGCCCGGTCCGCAAGGTAGGCGGCCGAGATCTCTACCGCGACCTCGCTGCCGTGGGCGCGTACAAGGCGGGTGGCGTAAAGGCGCATGTGACCGGCGCGCGCGGCGTTCTCGGTCAGAACCTTCATGTCGACCGATCCGCGCGACAGGAACTCTGCAAGCGAATGACCCTTGACCTGGCCTTCGCTTGTGCTGTCGCTGAGGTCGAGGAACGCCTCGTTCGCGGCGGTGATGGTGCCCGCCGCGTCCGTGAAGAGAATTGCATCGACACCGTCATGAAAGAGCGCGGCAAGATCCTCGGACAGGGCGTCCGTGGCGCTGTGCGCCTCGTCCACGGCTTCGAGGCGCAAGAGCAGAAAGCGTTCGCCCGCCGCGCGGAACAGTCGCGGGCTGACCGTCAGGCGGCGACGCGACGCGCGCGCCTGAAGCTCTGCCGGAAGCGATTCCTGCGCAAGGACCGCGGCAGACACATCTTCGGCGTCTTCGCCGATGCCGCGGGGGTCGAATATCTGCGCCAGCGACAGGCCCGTCATCTCGTCGCGCGTGCCGCCCAGAAGCTGCGCGGCGGCCGTGTTCAGGTCCGCCACACGTCCATTCGCCACGGTAACGAATATGACCGCGTCGCGGGCATTGTCCATCAGCACGCGGTAGCGGGTGTCGAACTCTCGCTGGGCCTCGTAGTCGCGTTCCAGCGCAAGCTGGGCCTGCACCAGCTGTTGCTGCATTTCGGCGATCTGGCGCAGGTCACGGCCCAGAAGCAGAAGTGCGCCGTCGGGGCCGATCTCGTGGAACGAGTAGCGCACCGGGAAATCCCAGTTCACACCATCGGAATGGTTCAGTTCGACGGCGCGCAGGTTCTCTTCGCCGGTGGCGATGGCATCCATGCGCTCTTCGAACTTGGGCACGCTTTCACGGGTCAGGAAATCGCTGATGTCGCGGCCTTCCCAGTGTTCCAGCCGCCCGAAAGAGGCGTGGTTCGGGTTCACCAGAACCGACAACACCTTCCCCGTGTCCGAAAGCATGATGGCGATGTCGGAGGCGGCGGTGATGATGTCCGCCAGTTTTTCGGGCGCAATCAGAGGTACCGCACCGGAGGTCCAGTACTTCACGCCTCGCGATGTCACCGTTCGATCCTCGGCATAGGATGACGACCTTTCCTGAGTCTGAGTCAGGCGCCGGTTACGCGTGCCCCTGCCGGTTGGAAATGGTCCGTCAGGCCGCATTGACGAACTGCGTCTTCGATATCACTTGTCGCGTAGTCCGCACCAGTCTGCCGCTCGATCTGCCTCGCCGTCGCCAAGACTGCACCCCCGACGACGATAGGCGTTGGGCGCGGCAAGGCTTCCCGAATTTTTAGTATCAGAGCACGCAGCGAATCAAGCCTGTCGCTGCGTGCCCAAGACAGCATGATCATGCCGAATTCGTCAGTCTGCACCATGTCGCATATGGTGCGGGTGGACTGACCGGCGGAAAGCCGCACGGACAACCCCATCCGGCGCAACTGGCCAGTGGCCACCATGGCGCCAAGGGTATGGTACTCGCCCGCCGGAATGATCATCAAGGTGGCGGGGGACACGGGCTCTGGCCGGGTCAGCGCGCAGGGCTCTGTCTCAAGCTGGCGCAGCATCCGTTGCAGCCATGCGGTCGCGATGCTGACATCGGTAAAGCTTAGCGTGTCATCGACCCAGGCCTGTCCCAAACGGCGCGCCACCTCTGGCACGAAGCGGAACGCGATCGTCTCGTCGCAATGCCCCGCGCGGTGCAGCGCGGCGCGGGCACGTGTCAGCGCGCCACGATCGCCAGAGCGCGCCGCAGACATCAGCTGATCGAGAAGATCGTCTTCGGTGCGGCGCGGTTGCCGGTCCGAGGCGCCTTCGCAGATCGAGACCACCCGGCGGCCGCGTTCGGCGTCTGCGATGTCGCGCATGGGCTGGCTGCCTTCGGTCATGTCCACATCCCTTGTGGGCGGCGTCCTGTCCATCCGGACCGGCGGACGCCGACGTTGCCCCATAGTGACTCTGACGGGCGAGGAATGTCAAAGAAAATTGACACCCTTGGGTGGGCAAACCGCCGCGCGCGGCCCGTTCTAGGCGAAAACGGCCATTTTTTGGGGGTTTGCGATGATTTCGGGCGTTTTCATCTGTCAGGCAAAGTTGGCGGATCGTCTGGGCGATGTGTAAGTTAGAATTGACACCTTGGGCAAAGCGGCCATAAGTTTGAACAAGACGAGATCAGGGGAGTCGGACATGCCGCATGATCCCGCCGCATCGAAACCCGGAGCGCGGCTATACACGGACGAGGAGCGCGCGCGACGCGACGCCACCGTCTGGACGCTGGTCCAGGGGATCCTTGCCCCGCTTCAGTTCATTGCCTTCGCGGTGTCGCTTGTGCTGGTCGTGCGCTACCTGCTGACGGGCGCTGGATACGAGGCGGCGACGGTCTCGATCCTGGTGAAGACCGGGTTCCTCTACCTCATAATGGTGACCGGCGCGATCTGGGAGAAGGTCGTGTTCGGGCAGTATCTTTTTGCCCCCGCTTTCTTCTGGGAGGACGTGTTCAGCTTTGGCGTCATCGCGCTGCACACCGCTTATATATGGGCGCTGCTGACCGGATCACTGTCCGCGACGGGATTGATGTGGCTGGCGCTGGCCGCCTATGCCGCCTACGTCGTCAACGCCGGGCAGTTCCTGTGGAAACTGCGGATGGCCCGGCTGGAGGGTGAGCGCGCCCCGGCCCCGGCTGGCGAGGTCGCGGCATGACCGACCAGACGCCGATGCCGCCCGAGCGTGGCTGTCGCGCCACACCTGTCCTGAAGGAGCGGGGCCAGCACGAGGTCTTCTGCGGCCTGACGGGAATCATCTGGCTGCACCGCAAGATGCAGGACGCGTTCTTCCTTGTGGTCGGCTCGCGCACCTGCGCGCACCTGCTGCAATCGGCCGCCGGCGTGATGATCTTTGCAGAGCCGCGATTCGGCACCGCGATTCTGGAAGAAAAGGATCTGGCCGGGCTGGCCGACGCGAACGAGGAACTGGACCGCGAGGTCGCGCGCCTGCTGTCGCGGCGCCCCGACATCCGCCAGCTTTTCCTTGTGGGGTCCTGCCCGTCCGAGGTCATCAAGCTGGATCTGGCCCGCGCGGCGGAACGCCTTTCGGCGATTCATGCGCCGAACGTGCGGGTGCTGAACTATTCCGGGTCCGGCATCGAGACGACCTTTACCCAGGGCGAGGATGCGTGCCTTGCCGCTATGGTGCCGGTGCTGCCCGAGACGCAGGAAAAAGAGCTTCTGCTGGTCGGCGCGCTGCCCGACGTTGTCGAGGATCAGGCACTGTCGCTTCTGGAACAGCTGGGCATCGGCCCGGTGCGCTGTCTTCCCGCGCGGCGTGCCGCCGACGATCCGGCTGTGGGGCCGAACACCGTCTTTGCGCTGACCCAGCCGTTTCTGGGCGACACCCACGCCGCGCTTACCCGCCGCGGGGCGCGCCACATCGCGGCGCCGTTTCCCTTTGGCGAGGAAGGCACGACCGCCTGGCTTGCCGCCGTGGCCGCCGAGTTCGGCGTCCCGCCAGAGCGGTTCGAGGCCGTGACGGCCGCGCCGCGCGCCCGCGCGCGCAAGGCCATCGCCGCACAGGCGGCCGAGTTGCAGGGCAAGCGCATCTTCTTCTTCCCCGACAGCCAGCTGGAAATTCCGCTGGCCCGTTTCCTGACCCGCGAATGCGGGATGGAGGCGGTAGAGGTCGGCGCACCCTTCATCCACCAGGCCGTGGTGGGACCGGACCTTGACCTGCTGGCCGAGGGGCCGGTGATCGCCGAGGGGCAGGACGTGGACCGGCAGCTGGACCGCTGCCGTGCCGCGCGCCCGGACCTGACGGTCTGCGGGCTTGGCCTTGCCAACCCGCTGGAGGCCGAGGGGCTGGCGACCAAGTGGGCGATCGAGCTGGTGTTCACGCCGGTGCATTTCTACGAGCAGGCGGGCGACCTGGCCGGGCTGTTCTCGCGCCCGCTGCGGCGGCGCGCGATCCTGAGGGTGGAGGCCGCCGAATGAAGCTGACGGTCTGGACCTACGAAGGCCCGCCGCATGTGGGCGCCATGCGGGTGGCCACCGGCATGAAGGGGCTGCACTACGTGCTGCACGCGCCGCAGGGCGACACCTATGCGGACCTTCTGTTCACCATGATCGAGCGGCGCAACCACCGCCCGCCCGTCACCTACACCACGTTCCAGGCCCGCGATCTGGGCGCCGACACCGCGCACCTGTTCAAGGATGCCGCGCAAGAGGCCTATGAGAGGTTCCAGCCGCAGGCGATGATCGTGGGTGCGTCCTGCACGGCCGAGCTGATCCAGGACGATCCCGGCGGGCTGGCCGAGACGATGGGCCTGCCGATCCCGGTGATCCCGCTGGAGCTGCCAAGCTACCAGCGCAAGGAAAACTTCGGCGCGGACGAGACGTTCTTTCAGATCGTGCGCGCGCTGGCGCAGCCGATGGACCGGACGACGGGCATCAGCGCCAACCTGATCGGGCCGACCGCGCTGGGGTTCCGGCACCGCGACGACATCGAAGAGGTAACGCGCCTTCTGGGCCAGATGGGCATCGCGGTAAATGTCGTGGCCCCGATGACCGCCACGCCCGCCGATATCGCCCGGATGGGGGCCGCGCATTTCAACGTGCTGATGTACCCCGAGACGGCGGAAACCGCCGCGCGCTGGTGCGAAAAGACGCTGGGCCAGCCCTATACGAAAACCGTGCCGATCGGCGTGGGCGCAACCCGCGATTTCATCGCCGAGGTGCAGGCGATCACCGGGATCGAACGGCAGCCGGACGAAAGCCGCCTGCGGTTTCCGTGGTGGTCGGCCAGCGTCGACAGCACCTACCTTACGGCCAAGCGCGTGTTCGTGTTCGGCGATGCCACCCATGTGCGCGCCGCCGCCCGCATCGCCCGCGACGAGATGGGCTTCGAGGTGGTGGGGCTGGGCTGCTACAACCGCGAGTTCGCCCGCCCGATCCGCGCGCTGGCAAATGAATACGGCGTCGAGGCGCTTATCACCGACGATTACCTCGAGGTCGAGGCCGCGATCGAGGCCGCCGCGCCCGAGATGATCCTTGGCACCCAGATGGAGCGCCATATCGGCAAGCGGCTGGGCATCCCCTGCGCCGTGATCTCTGCCCCGGTGCATGTGCAGGACTTCCCGGCGCGCTATTCGCCCCAGATGGGGTTCGAGGGCGCCAACGTCATCTTCGACACCTGGGTGCATCCGCTGGTCATGGGGCTGGAAGAACACCTGTTGACCATGTTCCGCGAGGATTTCGAGTTCCACGATGCCGCCGGTGCCAGCCACCACGGCGGCAAGGCGGTGCGCCGCGAGGAACCGGCAGAGCCTGTCCTGCCGGTGGCGGCCAACGCGCCCGAGACGCCCGCGCAGGCGGATGGCGACGGAACGGTGATCTGGCTGGCCGACGCCGAGAAGGAATTGCGCAAGATCCCGTTCTTCGTGCGCGGCAAGGCCAAGCGCAACACCGAGAAATTCGCCGCAGAACGCGGCGTCGCGGAAATCAGCATCGACACGCTTTACGAGGCGAAGGCCCATTATGCGCGATAGCGGGCATATCCCGGGATACCGGTTCGTGATCGTCACGCTGGACGCCCATGCGGCGGGTCCGGCCGCGCGCGTGGCCGACCGGCTGACAGCCGATTTCCCGGGCCTGCACGTCAGCATCCATGCCGCCGCCGAATGGGCGGAAAACCCCGATGCGCTGGAGGCCGCGCGGGATGCGATCCGCCACGGCGACATCATCGTGGGCAACCTGCTGTTCATAGAAGAGCATGTGCAGGCCATCCTGCCAGAACTGGAGGCCCGCCGCGATGCCTGCGACGCGATGATCGGGGTCATCGCGGACGGCCAGATCGTCAAGCTGACGCGCATGGGCGGGCTGGACATGGCCAAGCCCGCAAGCGGTGTGGCCAAGCTCCTGAAGAAATTGCGCGGATCATCAAAGCCCAACGGCGCATCGGGCGAAAGCCAGATGAAGATGCTGCGCCGCCTGCCGAAGATCCTGAAGTTCGTGCCGGGCAAGGCGCAGGACCTGCGCGCGTGGTTCCTGACCATGCAGTACTGGCTGGGCGGGTCCGACGACAACGTGGAACAGATGATCCGGTTCCTTGTCTCGCGCTATGCGCAGAACCGGGACTGGAACGCGGTAGTGGCCAAGGCGCCCGTCGATTACCCCGAGGTGGGGCTTTATCATCCCGACCTGCCGGACCGGATCACCACGCGGCTTGCCGACCTGCCCTCGCCGAAGGATCCGGTGGCGACGGTCGGCCTCTTGCTGATGCGGTCCTATGTGCTGGCCTCCGATACGGCGCATTACGACGCGGTGATCCGGCGGTTCGAGGAGAAGGGCGTGCGCGTCCTGCCGGCCTTTGCGGGCGGGCTGGACGGGCGGCCGGCGATTTCCACCTATTTCAAGACGGCGGCGGGCACGCATATCGACGCGATGGTATCGCTGACCGGGTTCTCGCTGATCGGGGGGCCGGCCTATAACGACAGCGCCGCTGCGGTCGACGTGCTGAAGGACCTTGATCTGCCCTATATCGCGGCCCACGCGCTGGAGTTCCAGACGCTGGGCCAATGGGCCGGATCGGGGCAGGGGCTGGGCCCGGTAGAGACCACGATGCTGGTCGCGCTGCCCGAGATCGACGGCGCGACCAACCCCACGGTGTTCGGCGGGCGCCACGGGGCCGAGGGGTGCCAGGGCTGCACGCTGGGCTGCGGGTCGGTCTCCGAAACCAAGGCGATGGCGCCCTGTATCGAGCGGATCGAAAGCCTTGCGGAAAAGACGCTGCGGCTGGCGCTGCTTCGGCGCAAGGCCAATGCCGAGAAGAAGGTGGGGATCGTGCTGTTCGGGTTTCCGCCGAATGCGGGCGCGGTCGGCACCGCCGCCTACCTGTCGGTGTTCGAAAGCCTTTACAACACGCTGCACCGGATGAAGGCAGAGGGCTACGACGTGACCCCGCCCGAAAGCGTCGACGCCCTGCGTGCCGCCGTGCTGGAGGGCAACTCGCGCCAGTTCGGCCAGCCCGCGAACGTGGCCGATCACGTGGACGCCGACACCATCGTCCGGACGACGCCGCCGCTGAAGGCGATCGAACAGGTCTGGGGCCCGGCGCCGGGCAAGATCCAGTCGGACGGGCGCGGCGTCTTCGTTCTGGGCGCGCATTTCGGCAAGGTGTTCGTCGGTGTCCAGCCGACCTTTGGCTACGAAGGCGACCCGATGCGCCTGCTGTTCGAGCGTGGTTTCGCGCCGACCCATGCTTTCACCACCTTCTATATCTGGCTGCGCAACACCTTCGCCGCCGACGTCGTGCTGCATTTCGGGATGCATGGCGCGCTGGAGTTCATGCCGGGCAAGCAGGCGGGCCTTGGCGCGCGCGACTGGCCCGACCGGCTGATCGGCGAGATGCCCAACGTCTATCTTTACGCCTCGAACAACCCGTCCGAGGCGACGCTGGCCAAGCGCCGGTCCGGGGCGGTGACGGTGACGCACCTGACCCCGCCGCTTGCGGCATCGGGGCTGTACAAGGGCCTGCTGGAGCTGAAGGACAGCCTGACGCGCTGGCGCGCGCTGCCCCCCGGCGCGGACGAACGCGACGACCTTGCCCGCCTGATCCGCGATCAGGCCGAGGCGGTGGACATCGCCGAGACCGACCCCGACAAGCTGTGGCTGACGCTGCTGGAGACCGAGGACGCGCTGATCCCCGACGGGCTGCATATCGTCGGGCGGGGCATGTCGGATGCGCAGATCGCCGATTACCTGGACCTGATGGCCGACCAGAGCCCCGAGGCGCGCGAGACCGCGAACCGGCTCTTGCGCGAGGATGGCGAGCTTGCGGGCCTGATGCGGGCGCTGTCGGCGCGATACGTGGCGCCGGTGCCCGGGGGCGACCTGATCCGGTCTCTGGACGTGCTGCCCACCGGCCGCAACATCCATGCCTTCGACCCGTTCCGGATGCCCACGGCCTTCGCGCTGGAAGACGGGCGCAAGCAGGCCGACCTGCTCCTGAAGACCCACGCAAGCATGCCGCGCACCGTGGCGCTGGTGCTGTGGGGGTCCGACAACATCAAGTCCGACGGCGGGCCGATCGCGCAGGCGCTGGCGCTGATGGGGGCAAGGCCGCGCTTCGACAGCTTCGGCCGCCTGTCGGGCGCCGACCTGATCCCGCTGGAGGATCTGGGCCGCCCGCGGATCGACGTGGTGATGACCCTGTCGGGTATCTTCCGCGATCTTCTGCCCTTGCAGACCCGGATGCTGGCAGAGGCCGCGTGGAAGGCCGCAACCGCAGACGAGGACCCGGCGCGGAACTTCGTGCGCGCCCACGCGCTGGCCTATGCCGCCGAAATGGGCTGCGACATGGAAACCGCGGCGCTGCGCGTCTTCTCCAATGCCGAGGGCGCATACGGGTCCAACGTCAATGCGCTGGTGGACAGTTCCGCCTTCGGCGAAGAGGACGAACTGGCCGACGCCTACGAGGCGCGCAAGTCCTTTGCCTATGGCCGCAACGGCAAGGCGATGAAGCAGTCGGCGCTGTTGCAGAAGGCGCTCAAGGACGTCGATCTTGCCTATCAGAACCTGGAATCGGTCGAACTGGGGGTGACCACGGTCGACCACTATTTCGACACGCTGGGCGGGATTTCCCGCGCGGTGAAACGGGCCAAGGGGGCCGAGGCGCCGGTCTACATCGGCGACCAGACGCGCGGCGCCGGAAAGGTGCGCACGCTGAAGGACCAGATCGCGCTGGAGACCCGCTCGCGCAGCCTGAACCCCAAGTGGTTCGAAAGCCTGCTGAGGCACGGCCACGAGGGCGTGCGCCAGATCGAGGCCAGCGTGACCAACACGATGGGCTGGTCTGCCACCACCGGCGAGGTCGAGCCCTGGGTCTACCAGCGGATCAGCGAGACCTTCGTCCTGGACGAGGCGATGCGCCGCCGGCTGGCCGAGCTGAATCCCGAGGCGAGCGTGCGCATGGCGAACCGCCTGCTGGAAGCATCGGACCGCAACTACTGGCAGCCGGATGCCGAGACGCTGGCCGCGCTGCAGGGCGCGGCGGACGAGCTGGAAGACCGGCTGGAAGGCATCGACGGGATCGCGGCGGAATGAGCGGCGTGGGCGCATATCACGGCGGTCTGCCGGTTTCGGCGCCTGCGGCGCCGATCCATGCGAGGGGGCCAGCCCCCTCGCGCTCCCCCGGAGTATTTTCGAACAGAAGAAGCACAAGGGACTTACCCTTGCGGAAAGGACGGACATGAGCCCACTTGACGTGAAATCGCCCCCCGCCGCCCGTGCCAACCAGCGCGAAGCCGAGGGGCTGCGCGCCCGGGGGCTGGGCACGCCGCCCGTGCTGAAGGGCGAGGACGGCGAAGGATCGGTGCAGGTGCACCAGGATGCCAGCATGAAGATCGAGGGGGCCAAGGTGTTCTCGGTCTATGGCAAGGGGGGGATCGGGAAATCCACGACCTCTTCCAACCTGTCGGCGGCGTTTTCCAGACTGGGGCGCCGGGTGTTGCAGATCGGCTGTGACCCAAAGCATGACAGCACCTTCACCCTGACCGGCCATTTGCAGCCCACGGTCATCGACATCCTGAAAGAGGTCGATTTCCACGCCGAGGAACTGCGCCCCGAGGATTTCGTGACCGAGGGCTACAACGGCGTGATGTGCATCGAGGCGGGCGGGCCGCCCGCCGGCACCGGCTGCGGCGGCTACGTGGTGGGGCAGACGGTGAAGCTGCTGAAGCAGCATCACCTGCTGGAAGAAACCGACGTGGTGATCTTCGACGTGCTGGGCGACGTGGTCTGCGGCGGGTTCGCCGCGCCGTTGCAGCACGCCGACCGCGCGGTGATCGTGACCGCGAACGACTTCGATTCCATCTACGCGATGAACCGGATCATCGCGGCGGTGCAGGCCAAGTCCAAGAACTACAACGTGCGGCTTGCGGGCTGCATCGCCAACCGCAGCCGCGACACCGACGAGGTTGACCGGTACTGCGGCGAGGTCGGGTTCAAGCGGATCGCGCACATGCCCGACGTGGATGCGATCCGTCGGTCGCGGCTGAAGAAGAAGACACTGTTCGAGATGCCCGACGACGAGGACATCGTGCAGTGCCGCGCCGAATACATCCGGCTGGCCGAGACGCTTTGGGCGGGCACCGATCCGCTGGCGCCCGCGCCGCTGGAAGACCGCCACATCTTCGAACTGCTGGGCTTCGATTGATGAGCGACGCCGCGACATACGCCGCCACGCGCGAGCGGGTCGAGGACTATTTCGACCGCACCGCCACCAAGACGTGGGAGCGGCTGACCTCGGATGCGCCGGTGAGCCGCATCCGCCAGACCGTGCGCGAGGGGCGCGACACGATGCGCGCGCGGATGCTGTCGCGGCTGCCGTCGGACCTGACGGGCGTGCGGGTGCTGGACGCGGGCTGCGGGCCGGGCGCGATGACCGCCGTGCTGGCCGCGCGCGGGGCCGAGGTGACGGCCGTCGACATCTCTCCGCAACTGATCGGGATCGCCGAGGCGCGGCTGGACGCGGCGCTGCGCGGGCGGGTGCGGTTCCATGCCGGCGACATGCTCGACCCGTCGCTGGGCAGGTTCGACCATGTCGTGGCGATGGACAGCCTGATCTATTACGACGCCGCCGACATCGACGCGGCCCTGTCCCGGCTGGCCGAGCGCACGGCGCGGTCCATCGTCTTTACCGTCGCGCCACGCACGCCCCTGCTGATGGCGATGTTCACCGCGGGCAAGCTGTTCCCGCGGTCTGACCGGTCGCCGGTGATGCAGCCCCATGCCGCGCGCGATCTGGCGCGGGCGCTGCCCGGCACGCTGACGAAGGTCGAGCGGGTGAGCCGCGGCTTCTACATCTCCGAATGCCTGGAGTATGCGCCGTGATCGTCGGACGGTCCCAGATAAAGGCGCTTTCGCTTCGGTTTCTGCCCTTTGCAGACGCTGCGTCCGAAGGCCTGCCGCTGGGGCAACTCTTGCGGCTGTCGCTGTTCCAGATTTCCGTGGGGATGGCGACGGTGATGCTGCTTGGCACGCTGAACCGCGTGATGATCGTGGAGTTGAGCCTGCCGGCGATGATCGTCGCGGCGATGATCGCGCTGCCGGTGCTGGTGGCGCCGTTCCGCGCGCTGCTGGGGTTCCGGTCGGACACGCACAAGTCGGCCATCGGATGGAAAAGGGTGCCCTACCTGTGGTTCGGCACGCTGTGGCAGATGGGCGGGCTGGCGATCATGCCCGCCGCGCTGCTGGTGCTGGGCGGCGACGTGGTCCACGATATCCCCTTCGCCGGAGAAGTGCTGGCCGCCATCGCCTTCCTGTTCACCGGGATCGGTCTGCACATGACGCAGACCGCCGGGCTGGCGCTGGCCAGCGACCGCGCCGACGACGAGACGCGGCCGCGGGTCGTGGCGCTGCTTTATGTCATGTTCCTGTTGGGCATGGGTGTGTCGGCCGTGGTGATCGGCTGGCTGCTGCGCGATTTCAGCGGCATCCGCCTGATCCAGGTGGTGCAGGGCGCGGCGCTGATGACCGTCTTCCTGAACGTGATCGCCCTGTGGAAGCAGGAGCGCGCCCGCCCGATGTCGAAAGAGGAACGCGCCGCGCCGCGGCCCCGGTTCCGCGACGCCTGGGCCGACTATGCGGCGGGCGGCGACGCCGGGCGACTGCTGGCCGTGGTGGTGCTGGGCACCATCGGCTTCAACATGCAGGACGTGCTGCTGGAACCCTACGGCGGCGAGATACTGGGCCTTTCGGTGTCCTCGACTACGCTTTTGACGGCGATGTGGGCCACCGGCGCCCTGATCGGCTTTGCGCTGGCGGCGCGCTGGCTGGGCGGGGGCATGAACCCCTACCGCATGTGTGCCACGGGCATCCTGATCGGGATCGCAGCGTTTTCGGCCGTGGTCTTTTCCGCGCCGCTGGATTCGGCGGTGGTGTTCTTTGCGGGGGCCGGCGGCATCGGCCTTGGCGGCGGGCTGTTCGCCGTGGCGACGCTGACGGCTGCCATGACGATGCCCGCGCGCGGGATCGCGGGCCGGGGTCTTGCGCTGGGCGCGTGGGGCGCGGCGCAGGCCACCGCCGCGGGCCTGTCCATCGCACTGGGCGGGGGCATTCGCGATGGCGTCGGCGCACTTGCCATGTCGGGGCGCCTGGGCGAGGCGCTTGCCCTGCCCTCGACGGGCTACTCTGTTGTATATCACATTGAAATTGCGCTTCTTTTCGTGACTCTGGTGGTTCTTGGGCCGCTGGTGAAGATCGCATTTCGAACTCATCCCAACCAGGAGACGGGCGGCAGGATTGGTCTTGCCGACTTCCCCACCTGAACCTCGGAGGACCAAACATGGTTGGCGTAAACTTCTTCGGAAACTTCGATCTGGCGAGTCTCGCCATATGGTCGTTCTGGTTGTTCTTCGCGCTGCTGATCTACTACCTGCAGACCGAGAACATGCGCGAGGGCTTCCCCCTCGAGAACGAAGAGGGCGACATCGCCCCGAACCAGGGGCCGTTCCCTGTCCCCAAGGACAAGACGTTCCTTCTGCGCGACGGGCGCGGAGAACTGACGGTGCCGTCGGGCCAGCGGGGCGACCGCACCGATCTGGCGCTTGCGCGCACCTCTGCCTCCGAGGGCTTTCCCCACGCGCCCACCGGCGACGCGATGGCCGATGGTGTCGGGCCTGCCGCATGGGCGCCGCGCCGCGACGTTCCGGAACTCGACGGCCACGGCCACCTGAAGCTGGTGCCGATGTCCAAGCGCCCCGAGGTGATCGTCTCGGCCGGCTATGATCCGCGCGGCCTGCCGGTTCTGGGTGGCGACGACATGATCGCCGGCACCGTCACCGACATGTGGATCGACGTGCCGGAACAGATGGTCCGCTATATCGAGTTCGAGCTGAAGGACGGCGGCGGCAAGCGGCTGGTCCCGATCCAGATGGCCAAGATCAAGTCCAAGTTCGTGATCGTGCGCTCGATCTCGGGAGAGCGGTTCGCGGGTGTCCCGACGATCAAGTCGGACGACCAGATCACCCTGCTCGAGGAAGAGAAGGTCTGCGCCTACTACTGCGGCGGCACGATGTACGACCCCTACGGGTCCAAGGGCTTCTGAGCCGGGAACAGGAAAGGGGCAGAGCCATGCCGCATGACGATTTCGCCATAGAACCGGTCAAGGGATTGCCGGCCGAACCGCCCAAGGGCGAGGCGGTGCTTTGGCAGGGTCGCCCGGACACGCTGGCGCTGGCCCGCGAGTCGATGGGGCTGACCTGGGTTGCGGGGTATTTCGCGGTCCTGATTGTCTGGCGCGTCGCATCGGCAGCCTCCGAGCTGCCCCTTTCCACCGCGCTTCTGTCCGGGGTGCCCCTGTTGGTGCTGGGACTTGCGGCCTGCGGCCTGATCCTTGGCATCGCCTGGGTGCAGGCGCGCAGCACCGTCTACACGATCACCAGCGCGCGGGTGGCGATGCGGATCGGCGCGGCGCTGACCGTGACATTCAACCTGCCCTTCACCAGCATTGCCAACGCCGGGCTGGACCTGCGCAAGGGCGGCACCGGGACCATCGCGCTGGAACTGAAGGGCAAGACGCGGATCTCCTACCTGATCTGCTGGCCGCATGTGCGGCCGTGGCATGTGCGCAAGACGCAGCCGGCGCTGCGCTGCATTCCCGATGCCGAACGGGTGGCCGGGATCCTTGCCGACGCCGCGGAAACCCGGATCAGCCAGCCCGCGGTGGCCGCCATGCCGGCGGGCGCCGCCGTGGCCGCGGAATGACACGAAGGGACGACGACAAATGACCGACCAGTCCTATCCCACCACCCGCCACCAGCCGCGCCTGCGCAACGCGCCGGACCGCGAGATGATCCCAAAGGTGCTGCTGCGCGCAATGCTGGCGCTGGCGCTGGTGTCGCTTGCGATCACGACGGCCGCCGTGGTGACGGGGCGTGAACCGGTGGGTCAGCCGAAGGCCGCCGAAGTGGTCGATACCCGCACCATCGCGCTTGTGGGCGGTGGATCCAAGGCGGTGACGGTGCTGGATGGCGAAGGCGCCGTTCTTGCGGACATGGGGCACGGCGGTTTCATCACCGTCGTGCAGAACGGGCTGGCGCGCGAGCGCCTGAAGAACGGGCTGCCCGCCACTTTGCCCGTCGAGGTCGTCCGCTACGCCAACGGACGGCTTGAACTACACGACCCCGCGACGGGCTGGTCCGTCGAACTGGGGAATTTTGGGGCCGAAAACACAGCCGCGTTCGAACGGCTGCTCGGCATCTGAGCCATCGGAAAAGGGAACCGAAAAAATGGGACTTTTCACACGGGAAATCGAAAAGGCGCCTTGCACGGTCGAGGTCAGCCACTGCTTTGAAAGCCTGCACGCGCACGTGCGGTTCAACAACGGCGCCGTCGTCTATCCCGGCGACGAGGTGCTGGTAGACGGCCCCGAGATCATGGCGCCCTTCGGCGAGATCGTATCAGAGGACCGCACCGCCACCATCGTGCGCGCGTCCAAGCTGGAACAGCTCTGGACCCGTCTGACGGGCGACTTCGAAGTCATGGAGCTTTGCGAATTCTCGTTCTCGGAAGAGGTGACGCTGTGAACGTTCAGAACATCACCCCCGCCCATACCGCCGACGCCACCACCGTCGAGGAGGGCCTTGCGATCCAGGAGCGCCAGGCCGCTTTCGACAGCGAGGCGGCAACCGCCGTCGCGATGCAGAACACGCTTCTGACGCCGCGCTTTTACACCACCGATTTCGAAGAGCTGGACGCCATCGACGTCAGTCCCGTGCGCGAAGACTGGGACGCGCTGATCGCGCAGATGGCGGCCGACCCCAACAAGGGCCATTTCCGCAAGAACGAGGACTGGGACCACATCGACTGGGACGGAATGGAACCCGGGCTGCGCAAGGAGTTCATCGACTTCCTGATCTCGTCCTGCACCGCAGAGTTCTCGGGCTGTGTCCTGTACAAGGAAATGAAGCGGCGCGGCACCAACAAGGACGTCACCCAGCTGTTCCAGCTTATGGCGCGGGACGAGGCGCGGCACGCGGGCTTCATCAACGACGCCCTGCGCGAGGCGGGCGTTGCGGTGAACCTTGGCTTCCTGACGCAGAAGAAGAAGTACACCTACTTCCGGCCGAAGTTCATCTATTATGCCACCTACCTGTCGGAAAAGATCGGCTATGCCCGCTACATCACGATCTTCCGGCATCTAGAGGCGCACCCCGAGCACCGGTTCCACCCCATCTTCAAGTGGTTCCGAGAGTGGTGCAACGACGAGTTCAGCCATGGCGAGGCCTTCGCCCTCTTGATGAAGACCGACCCCAAGCTGACCAGCGGCGTCAACGTCTGGTGGATCAAGTTCTTCCTGACGGCCGTCTATGCCACGATGTACGTGCGCGACCACCAGCGCCCGGCGTTCCACAAGGCACTGGGCGTCGATCCGGACTGGTACGCGCACGAGGTCTACACAAAGACGTCCAAGCTGTCGGAACAGATCTTTCCGATCACGCTGGATATCGAGCATCCGCGCTGGCAGCCGAACCTCGAACGTCTGCACCGGGCCAACGTGCAGATCGCCAAGGGCAAGGAACAGGGCGGTCTCGGCGGCAAGCTGAAAGAGCTGGCGGGCAGCGCAAAGGCCGCGCTGGCCTTCGTATCGCTCTTCACGATTCCGGCCAACAAGCATCGCGTGCCCGAAAGCACCCGGCTGGAGCCGGCCTATTGAGCCGGCTTCGCGCCCGACGCGGTCCCATTGGCCGCCGCCAGACTCGAAAGGACGCCCGTTCGTGATCGACAGCCCCTGGATCGCCGCGCTGTTCGCGCTTTTTGCCTGGTGGTTTTCCACCGGGGCGATCCTGTGGGTGGTCAAGAACGCCGACCGGGGCGGACCCGACGCGCATCTGTTGTCGGGCATCTTCGGCCTGCCGTTTCTGGCGGCAGGCGTCTGGGGCATCTGGCTGACGCTGGACGCACCGTCGACGGCGGCGGTCTATGGCGCCTTCGTCTCGGCGCTGGCGATCTGGGGCTGGATCGAGCTTGCCTTTCTGGCCGGGTTGGTGACGGGTCCGAACCGGTCCCATTGCCCGCCGGGCACCCACGGGGTCGAGAGGTTCCTGCGCGCCTGGGGCACGATCGCCAGCCACGAGGCGTTGCTGGTCGTGGCGCTGTCGGCGCTGGCGGCCGTCAGCCTTGGCGCGGCGAACCCCTTTGGCTTCTATACCTTCGCGCTGCTTTATTTCGCGCGCATCTTCGCCAAGCTGAACCTGTTCTTCGGCGTGCCGAAGATCAATCTGGAATTCCTGCCGACGACGCTGGCGCATCTGCCCAGCCATTTCCGCCAGACCCGTCAAAGCCTGTTCTTTCCGGTCTCGGTGGTGCTTCTGGCCCTGACACTGGGCTGCTGGATGGCGCGGCTGATGGAAAACGACGGCGCGCGCGGCGTGGGCTTCGCGCTTCTGGCCGCCATGACCGCGCTGGCCCTTCTTGAACACGTCCTGATGGTCATGAGATTGCCGGACGAAAGACTATGGCGCTGGATGCTGCCCGCGCCCAAACCCAACGAAAAGACACTGACGCAAGGGAAGACCCATGGACTTTGATGCGCTTTTTACCGCCCAGCTGGATGCGTTGAAGCAGGAAGGCAATTATCGGATCTTCGCCGATCTGGAACGCCGCTGCGGGGATTTCCCGCGTGCAAGGAACCATGGGGACGAAGGCGTGCGCGACGTCACGGTCTGGTGTTCGAACGACTACCTCGGCATGGGTCAGCACGCCGAGGTGATGCAGGCGATGAAGGATGCGATCGACACCTGCGGCACCGGCGCCGGCGGCACGCGCAACATCTCCGGCACCAACCACTATCACCTGCTGCTGGAAGAAGAGCTTGCCGACCTGCACGGCAAGGAGGCCGCGCTTCTGTTCACCTCGGGCTACGTGTCGAACTGGGCGGCGCTTTCGACGCTGGGTTCGCGGCTGCCCGGCGCGGTGATCCTGTCGGACGCGGGCAACCACGCCAGCATGATCGAGGGCATCCGCCACAGCCGGGCCGACAAGGTGATCTGGCGGCACAACGACGTCGAGGACCTTGACCGCAAGCTGGCGGCGGTAGGCCCCGACCGGCCCAAGATCGTGGCCTTTGAATCGGTCTATTCCATGGATGGCGACATCTGCCCGATGGCCGAGATCATCGAGGTCGCCGAAAAGCACGGTGCGATGACCTATCTGGACGAAGTGCACGCCGTGGGCCTTTACGGCCCGCGCGGCGGCGGCATTTCCGAACGCGAGGGGCTGGCCGACCGGATCACCCTGATCGAGGGGACGCTGGGCAAGGCCTATGGCGTCGTCGGCGGGTATATCACCGGCTCTGCCGCGATGTGCGATTTCGTGCGCAGCTTTGCCAGCGGGTTCATCTTTACCACGGCATTGCCGCCGGCGGTCGCCGCGGCGGCGCGCGCGTCGATCCGGCATCTCAAGACCAGCGACATGGAGCGGATGAAGCAGCGCCGTCAGGTGGCACGGCTGCGGGCGGAACTGGACCGCATCGGCATTCCGCACATGTCCAATGACAGCCATATCATCCCGGTGATGATCAAGGATCCGGTCAAGTGCCGCATGATCTCGGACATCCTGATGGACGACTGGGGCATCTACGTGCAGCCCATCAACTATCCCACGGTGCCCAAGGGGACCGAGCGGTTGCGCATCACGCCTTCGCCCCTGCACAGCGACGAGGACATCGCGCGGCTTGTAGAGGCACTCTCAGAGTTGTGGTCGCATTGCGCGCTTGCGCGGGCCGTCGCCTGAACCGTGCCGAATGTGACGTCAAAGAGGTGTGAACTGCGGCTGTTTTCAAGGCAAATCGCGTATATTCGCCTTGCCCGCGGGATACTATGGTCTACCTTCCCGGCGTCTGCTACGGCGTGAACCAGCCCCGCCCCATGTGACGGGACGCAGAATTCGAACAAAGACAGAGAGGACACCATGATCCGCACCACCGCCACCCTGGCCGCCGCCCTGATGCTGGCCGCCCCCGCCTTTGCCGATGGCCATGCCTCGGGCGACGCTGCCGCCGGTGAAGACACCTTCCGCCAGTGCGTGACCTGCCATGTGATCGAAAGCCCCGAAGGCGAAACGATCGCCGGCCGTGGTCAGGCCAACCGCCAGGCACCGAACCTTTACGGCGTCATGGGCCGCAAGGCGGGTTCTGTCGCCGAATACACCCGCTACAAGGATTCCATCGTCGAGGCCGGCGATGCAGGCCTGATGTGGGACGAAGCGACCTTTGTCGAATACGTTCAGGACCCCACCAGCTTCCTCAAGGGCTATCTGGACAACAGCCGGGCACGGTCTGGCATGTCGTTCCGCGTGCGCAGCGAGGAAGACGCCAAGAACCTCTGGGCCTACCTTGTCCAGTTCGGCGGCGAAAGCATGTAAGCTTTCCCGCATCGGGATCTGGAAAGGCCGCCGGTGGACCGGCGGCCTTTTCCTTTTTCGGCTACCGGCAACAGCCCCTCTGGTCTGGTCCGGGGAACCGCACTTGCGCGTTGCGGGCGCCGCCGCTCAGTTCGTGAAAGCCGCGCAGCCCATGACGGGCGCACGTGATCCGACCGCTGCCGAATGGACAGGGATCAGGCGTCAGGTCTCCACGGCCTGGTGCTTGCCGTAGTACAGACCCACGACGTGTTCGGCCTCTGCAAAGAACAGCCAGCGCAGAACCAGAACGCCCGCCAGATGCACCACCGCCGCCAGCAGCGGCAGGCCCAGCAGGATCACCACCGCGGGCAGCGCCAACGCCAGACCGGCACCGATCTGGCGCAGCTTGACCGCGTGCTTTCGCCCCACCACGTGGATCATCTCGTGCGTCAGGTAATTGCCGCCGGTGTGCGGCGGCTCGAACGCGCGTACCGTGCCTATGCCGCCGAGCCCCGTTGCGGTGCCAAGGTCGGTGCCGGTCCCGGCCAGCCGACCGTCGCCGCCGCGCCATGCCAGAACCTGCAAGATCCCGGCCACCGCCAGCCCGACCAGCCCCATCGCGCTTTGCCCGGCGATCATCGCGCCGCCCGCGAGGGCCAGAGACAGAAACAGCGCCGGCGTTGTCCAGTGGTGCCAGCGCGGCACCGCCTTGATCTGGGCATAGATCATCGAGGTCGCGCCCACCGTCGCCAGCGCCGCCAGCGCCCCCAGCCAGCCCAGCGGCGCCACCGGCGCCCCCGCCATCGCCGTCAGCGCATGAAGACCGTTCAGCGTCAGCGCCAGCACCGCCAGCCATGCCTCGCGGCTCAGCCAGCTGCTGCGCCACTGGGTAAAGGCGCGCAACGCGCGTTCCGGGCGGCCAAGATGGAACACCGACGAGATCAGCCCGGTTCCGGCCAGCGCAAAGGCGATCAGGTAGCCGCCAAAGGCCTGCCAGCCGGTCACGCGCGGCAGGCCGAGGCCCAGCCAGATCATCAGGCCGAACCCAAGGCCCGACAGGGTGGTGAAGACGATAAGCGAGCGTGCCGGATGCATCAGAGACGCTCCAGCGTGCGGTCAAGCCAGCCGAGGAACCCGCGCGCATCCTGCGCCACCGGCTCCAGCAGCGGGGCCAGAACGTCGATCTGGTCCTTCGGGCGCGGCGGCAGATAGCGGTTCACCGGCTTCGTCCCCTGCTCGGGCATCAACTCGATCCCGCCACGCTCTGCCACCAGCTGGCTGACGTTGCTTTCGGGGTCGGCGAAATCCCCGAAATGCCGCGCGCCGGCGGGGCAGGTGCGCACGCAGGCGGGCTCTCGGTCTTCCTCGGGCAGGCTCTCGTTATAGATCCGGTCCACGCACAGGGTGCATTTCTTCATCACGTGCTCGGACGGGTCCAGTTCGCGGGCGCCATAGGGACAGGCCCATGCGCACAGCCCGCAGCCGATGCAGGCGATCTCGTTGACCAGAACGATGCCGTCCTCGCTCCGCTTGTAGCTGGCGCCGGTGGGGCAGACGGTGACGCAGGGCGCGTCCTCGCAATGCAGGCAGGACTTCGGGAAATGCACCAGTTGTGCGGGCCCGGTCTCGGGCGTCACCTCGTAGGAATGCACCCGGTTCAGGAACGCCCCCTCGGGCGCCGCGCCATAGGGGTCGTCGTCGGACAGCGGCGCGCCATAGGCCTCGGTGTTCCAGCCCTTGCAGGCGATCACGCAGGCATGGCAGCCCACGCAGGTGTCAAGGTCGATCACAAGGCCCAGCTTGCGATCCGTGGTTGCGGGCAGGTCGGTCATCGTGTGCCGGCCCCCTCTTCTTCTTGGTGGAAATACTCAAATCCCGACGCTGGCCGTCCCGCGCGCACCTGCCGACGTTGTGCCGACGTTGTGCCGACGTGATGCCGCAGGGTCATTCCGCCGCCTCCCGGCCCTTGCGGACAGGCGGAAAGGCGGGCTGCGCCTCGGCGGGCGCCTCGGCCCGCTCCAGCCTGACCCGCAGGTCGAACCATGCCGCCTGCCCGGTGATCGGGTCGGCGTTGGACCAGCGATGGCCGTCGCCCTTGTCTGGCAAAAGCTCTCCGATCAGGTGGTTCAGCAGGAATCCGCGATTGGCCTCGGGCGCCTTGGGGTCAAGCGCCCACGCCCCCTTGCGCTTGCCGATCGCATTCCAGGTCCAGATCGTCCGGCTGTTCACCGCCGCCATCGGTTTGGCGGGCACCACGATCTCGCCATGGGGCGAGGTCACGCGCGCCCAGTCGCCGGGCTGAAAGCCCTGCGCATCCCAGATATCCTGCGGAATATAAAGGGGATTTTCCCCGTGGATCTGCCGCAGCCAGGCGTTCTGGCTGCCCCAGCTGTGATACATGGCCATCGGCCGCTGGGTCAGCGCGTGCAGCGGATAGTCGTCCGCCACCGCGTCGCCGAAGGGCGCGTACCAGATCGGCAGCGGGTCGAACGTGTCCCGGATGCGCGCGCGCAGGTGTTCGGGCGGCAGGCGCGTGCCCTTGCCCTCGGCGGCCAGCCGGAACTTTGCCAGCGGCTCTACCCAAAGCTGGAACCGATAGGGCGTCGCCGCGTCCATCAGGCCGATCTTGACGGCCCAGTCCTGGTAGCCCTGATTCCACGGCTTGAAATATGCAGCGTCTTCAGGGATATGCGCCGTCCAGAACCCGCCCGCCTCGGCATAGCGTTCGATCTGCGCTGCGTTCGGCGCCCCCCGACCGTGGCTCGTCCCGGTCTCTCCGATCCGCCATCCCGCCAGCGGCCCGACGCCGGGCCGGCGTTCGTGGTTGACCATGTAATCGGCATAGTCGGCGTATTTCGCACTGCCGTCCTCGTTCACGAAACCCGGCAGCCCCAGCCGGTGGCCAAGGTCGCACAGGACAGACTGGAACGGCCGCACGTCGCGGTCGGGCTGGATCACCGGCCAGCGGATCGCGTCGGCGGCGGCATCCGCCTCGGAGATCGGGCGGTCCAGCAGGCTGATGCAGTCGTGCCGTTCCAGGTAGGTCGTGTCGGGCAGGATCAGGTCGGCATAAGCGACCATCTCGGACGAATAGGCATCCGAATAGATGATGCGGGGAATGACGTATTCGCCGTCATCGTCGCGGTCGGTCAGCATCCCGATCACCGCCTCGGTGTTCATCGACGAATTCCAGGCCATGTTCGCCATGTACAGCATCAGCGTGTCGATGCGGTACGGATCACCGGCATGGGCGTTCGGGATGACCATCTGCATAAGCCCATGGGCCGACAGCGGATTTTCCCAGGAGTAGGCCTTGTCGATGCGCAGGGGGGTGCCGTCGTCAGCCAGCGCCAGATGCTCTGGCCCCTGCGGATAGCCAAGGTGGGGCCCGCCCAGCGGCTGGCCCGGCGTGGCCTTGGCATGCGGCACCGGTTGCGCCCAGCTGGGTTTCGGATAGGGCGGCTTGAACCGGAAGCTGCCGGGCGTTTCCACCGCGCCAAGGATGATCTGCAACGTGTGCAGCGCGCGCGCCGTCTGGAACCCGTTGGAATGGGCAGAGATCCCGCGCATCGCGTGGATCGCGACGGGGCGGCCCGTCATCGTCTCGTGCCGGACGCCGTGAATGTCGGTCCATGGCTGGTTCAGTGTCACCGCCTCGTCGAAGGCCACGCGCGCGATATCGGCTGCCAGCCTGCGGATACGCTCTGCCGGGATGCCCACACGCTCGGCCACGGCGTCGGGCGCATACTCGGGCGTCAGGTACTTTTCGGCCATCAGCTGAAGCACGGTCCTGTGCGTCACGCCCGCGCGCCGCAGGCTGCCGCCAAGGTCGCCGGTGACGCCGCGCGTGTCTTCGGGAACCGGCTTTTCCGTGGCGCTGTCGATCATCAGCACCTTGCCGTCCTCGTCACGCAGGAACAGACCGTGCGAGGCCGACTTCGGATCGCAGTCCACCAGAACCGGCGCGTTGGTGTAGCGCGCGAGGTAATCGAGGTCGATGCGCCCCGCGCGGAACAATTCGTGGACCAGGGACAGGATCAGCAGGCCGTCGGTGCCCGGCGTGATCCCGATCCAGTCGTCGGCCACTGCGTTATAGCCTGTACGGATCGGGTTCACCCCGATCACCCGCGCGCCGCGCGCCTTCAGCTTGCCGATGCCCATCTTGATGGGGTTTGAATCGTGGTCCTCGGCAACGCCGAACAGCAGGAAAAGCTTGGCGTGGTCCCAGTCGGGCTGGCCGAACTCCCAGAACGCGCCGCCCATCGTGTATATGCCGCCCGCCGCCATGTTCACCGAACAGAAGCCGCCATGCGCGGCGAAGTTCGGCGTGCCGAAGGATTGCGCCCAAAGCCCGGTGAAGCTTTGCGACTGGTCACGGCCGGTGAAAAAGGCAAAGCGTTCCGGCGCGGTGTCCCGCAGCGGCTTCATCCAGGACACGGCGGTTTCCAGCGCCTCGTCCCAGGTGATTTCCTGAAACTCGCCCGACCCGCGCGGGCCCACCCGCTTCATCGGGGCGCGCAGGCGTGACGGCGCGGTCACCTGCATGATCCCCGCCGATCCCTTGGCGCAGAGCACACCCTTGTTCACCGGGTGGTCGCGGTTGCCCTCGATATAGCGGACCTTGCCGTCCTTCAGATGCACGTTGATCCCGCAGCGGCAGGCGCACATGTAGCATGTGGTCTTGCGAATCTCGTCCGAGATGCGCGGCGACATGTCCAGCTGTGGTGCTTTGGTCATGGGACTCCCTGGCGATAACGGGGTACATCTTCCCGGTCAAAGGCCCCCGCGACAGGTAATCGAAACCACGCCCGGGATGCGAGCCATTTTCGACGCCTGGTACCGTGTTTCCGTCAGCGAAACCCGACAATTCAATTGTTTCCAGTTGACTCATTATGCCCGTTCGACAGTCGGGGGTGATTCAGGCTACACTTCAGGTGGAACCTTGGCGCGCCCGCCCGCGTTGCGGGTGCATGTCGCAAAGGAGCGGGAACATGCGAAACCGAATACTGGCCGCGGGTCTGGCGGCAGCGGCGCTGGCGGGATGCAGCGCGCTGGACGTGGACCGCGCGCAGATGTTTCTGCCCGGTACGGCCTCTGGCATCACGACCTCCAGCGTGGCGCTGGACGATCTGACAATGGCACGCCTGTCCGACAGCGACGTGCCGCTGATCCTGGCCAGCCGTGACGGCACCGTGACGGGCACCTATACGCAGGACGCCCGATCCGGCGCGGCCGAGGTTTGGGTTTCTCCGGACGGCGGACAGATGTCTTTGCAGAACGGGGTTCTCGTGGCGGCGGACTTGCCCGGCGATGCGCTGATCCGGGTGGAACCGGCAGGGCCGGTGACGTCGCTTGCCGGTGCCAGCTATGTCCGCGCCTACCACCACGCCGATGGCGACGGCGCGCGCGTCACGACCTACGATTGCACCATGTCGGCGCCCCGGTCAGAGACGCTGTCGATCCTCGACGCGCGGGTGCGTGCCGCCACCCTGACCGAAAGCTGCACCGGCCCGTCCGGCGCGACGATCGAGAATGCCTTTGCGGTAGCGCCCGACGGCACGGTGGTGCGGTCGCGTCAGTGGGTCAGCGCCGACCTCGGCTATATCGAACTCGACCGGCTGATTCGCTGACCGGCGCAGGCCAAGGTTTCAAATCGCGGGCTTGAACTTGGCTTGGCGCGGGGCCACGGTCTTGGCGGATGACACAAAGGACCCGCCCCATGCCCCTGCGCTCTCAGAACTGGTTCGACAACCCCGACAACCCGGCGATGACGGCGCTTTATATCGAGCGTTACCTGAATTTCGGCATCACCCGGGCGGAACTGCAATCGGGCAAGCCAATCATAGGTATCGCGCAGACGGGCAGCGACCTGTCGCCCTGCAACCGCCACCATGTCGAACTGGCCAAGCGTGTCCGCGAGGGGATCGTCGCGGCGGGCGGCGTCTGTTTCGAGTTTCCCGTGCATCCGATTCAGGAAACCGGCAAGCGCCCCACCGCGGCGCTTGACCGCAACCTTGCCTACCTTGGGCTGGTGGAAACGCTTTACGGCTATCCCATTGACGGCGTCGTGCTGACGATTGGCTGTGACAAGACCACGCCCGCGCTTCTTATGGCCGCCGCGACGGTGAACATCCCCGCCATCGCCCTGTCCGTGGGGCCGATGCTGAACGGCTGGTACAAGGGCGAACGCGCCGGGTCGGGCACCGTGATCTGGGCCGCGCGCCAGCGGCTCGCCTCGGGCGAGATCGACTATGACGAGTTCATGGACATCGCCGCGGCCTCTGCCCCCTCGGTCGGCTATTGCAACACCATGGGCACAGCCAGCACCATGAACAGCCTGTCCGAGGCGCTGGGAATGCAGTTGCCGGGCGGCGCGGCAATCCCTGCGCCCTATCGCGAACGCGGGCAGTTGTCCTATGAGACCGGCCAGCGCATCGTCGGGATGGTGCACGAGGATCTGAAGCCCGCCGACATCATGACGCGCGCGGCCTTCGAGAACGCCATCGTCGTCAATTCCGCCATTGGCGGGTCGACCAATGCGCCCATCCACCTGGTCGGTCTGGCCCGGCACCTTGGGGTGGAACTGACCAACGACGATTGGCAGCGCCTGGGCCACCAGGTGCCTCTGATCGTCGACATGCAGCCCGCCGGCCGCTTCCTGGGAGAGGATTTTCACCGCGCGGGCGGCGTGCCGGGCGTGATGGCGGAACTGATGGCCGCCGGGCTTCTGCCGCACCCGGACGCGCCATGCGTGACCGGCCAGACCATGGCCGACGCCTTTGCCGGGGGCGCCGTGACGGACCGCGAGGTGATCCGCACCGTGGCCGAGCCGCTGAAGCCGGCTGCGGGCTTCATCAATCTGCGCGGCAACCTCTTTGACAGCGCCATCATGAAGACCAGCGTCATTTCGCCGGAATTCCGGACCCGCTATCTGTCCGACCCGAACGATCCCGAGGCGTTCGAGGGAACCGCGATCGTGTTCGAGGGGCCGGAGGATTATCACCACCGGATCGAGGACGAGAGCCTGGGCATCGACGACCGCACGATCCTCGTCATCCGGGGGGCCGGGCCGCTGGGCTATCCCGGCGGGGCCGAGGTGGTGAACATGCAGCCCCCCGCGCGGCTGATCCGGCAGGGCATCACCGCGCTGCCCTGTATCGGCGACGGGCGGCAATCTGGCACGTCGGCCTCGCCCTCGATCCTGAACGCCGCGCCAGAGGCGGCGGCGATGGGCGGGCTGGCGCTGATCCGGTCGGGCGACCGGATCCGCATCGACCTGCGGCAGGGCCGCGCCGACATCCTGATCCCCGAGGAAGAGCTTCAGGCGCGCCGCGATGCGCTGACCGCAGCGGGCGGCTTCCCCATGCCTGAAAGCCAGACGCCCTGGCAGGAAATCCAGCGCGGCATCGTCGCCCAGTTCGACAAGGGCATGGTGCTGGAACCGGCGGTCAAGTATCGCGACGTCGGACGGCTCGACAACCTGCCGAGGGACAACCACTAGGCAAGGGCTGGGTCGCCGCGGGTCCCCGCGGCGGCCGTCCTCCGCCTGACACCGTGCCTCAGTTGACCCGCCAGAACACCAGGTCGCGCATACCCCCCACCGGGAACAGCGCCAGTTCCTGCCCGGCGTCATAGACGATCAGGCAGCGGTATTCGTCGGGGTTCGACCCGCTGCGCAGGATCATGGCCGGGCCATCCTCGAACGCGCCTTCGCAGGTGTCGGCCAGCGTCATGACCGAGGTGTCGGTGGGGATGCCGCCCGACATCTCTTCGAAGACGCCGCCATAGATCAACACCTCGTAGGACGGATCCTCGTAGGACCGCCAGAACCCCTGCAACTGGTTCCGCAGTCCTGCAAAGGGATCGTAGCCTTCAAGGCTGTAGTCCCTGATCGTCACATCGGCCGTGTTGCCCTGGTAGCCGATCATGTCGCCCTCGATCACGATGGGCGTATTGATCGGCAGGTGCATCATGTCTTCCAGAAACCAGCCCGGCGTCGGATCGGCGGAATTGGCCACATAGCGCCAGCCGTCGGCGTGGATCTCGCATTGCATCGAGGCGTCGAAGACGTCGCAATGGCTGAAGATCCCGGCGATGGTATAGGGCTCTCCGTAGGTGCCGGGGGCGGGCACATCCTCGCCGTTCGACATCTCGTCCGCGCCCGGATCGTCATATTCGCCGGGGATCGGTCCGCCGAAGGCCGCCGCGTCCAGCCAGACCGTCCAGCTTACGGCATTGCCCACGTCCACCTCGGTAAAGGCCGACCGGTCATAGCCGCGCTCTGCACATTGCTCGTCGCCCCGGATGGTGAAGACCGAGGGCGAGGTGCAGAAAAAGTAGTTCTCGGTCAGGAACGCCTCGCCCGCCACCGTCGCGCGCCAATAGTAGTAGCGGTTCGGCAGATCGCCCCCGATCGCAATGCTGCAATCGTTCGCCGCCACGTTCCACCAGCCTTCGGACACCCAGTCGTCGCCGTCCGAATAGCCGATGGCAACGCTGACCGTCTGTGTCGTGTCGTTGCAGAACTGAAGTTCCGCGGCTGCGGGCCCGGCAATCAGGGCAAGACAAAAGGGCAGGGCGTGGCGAAGCATTGAAGGGCCTTTCGGATTGTGGCGCGAGGCGTCGGTTGCCAAGCACCATTTCACGCCCACGCCCCAACGTGCACCCCCTTTTTTGCTTTCGCCTGCCGCATTGAACCTGCCGCGATTCGCGCCTTTACTATGGGTAGGGAGGATCGCGATGAACCTTGCGTTGTGGCTGGAACGGACGGCGGCGACGCGTGGCGGCAGCCCCGCGCTGCTTCTGGGCGAACGGGTGGTCGCCGACTACGCAGGTTTTCAGGCGCGCGCCGGCGCGGTCGCGGCCGCACTGACGGACCACGGGATCGCACCGGGCGACCGCGTCGCCATCTTCATGACGAACAGCCCCGAATACCTTGTTGTGCTTCATGGCATCTGGATCGCGGGCGGCGCGGCGGTCCCGATCAACGCCAAGCTGCACCCCAAGGAAACCGCCTGGATCCTTGCCGATTCCGGGGCGCGGCTTGCCGTTGTCTCTTCTGCCCTTGTGCCGGGCCTTGCCGCCGAAACGCAGGTGCCGCTGATCGATGTCGACGGGGCCGACTATGCCGGGATGATCCGCTGCGGGCCTCGCGCCATCGTCCCCCGCGCGCCAGATGACCTGGCGTGGCTCTTCTACACCTCTGGCACCACCGGACGGCCCAAGGGCGTGTGCATCACCCACGGGATGCTGACGGCCATGTCGCTGGCCTATCCGGTGGACGTGGACCCGGTGCGGCCCGAGGACGGCGCGCTTTATGCCGCGCCGATGAGCCATGGCGCGGGGCTTTACGCGCTGATCCATGTGCGCATGGGGTGCCGCCATGTCGTGCCTGCCTCGGGCGGGTTCGATCCGGCCGAGGTGCTGGCGCTGGGCCGCGCGCTGGGGCCCCTGTCGATGTTCATGGCACCCACGATGATCCGGCGGCTGACCGACGCCGCCCGCGCCACCGCCCAGACGGGCGAGGGCCTGCGCACAATCGTCTATGGCGGCGGGCCGATGTACCTGGCCGATATCGTCGAGGCGGTGGACCTGATGGGCGCGCGGTTCGTGCAGATCTACGGGCAGGGCGAATGCCCCATGGCGATCACTGCCCTGTCGCGGGCAGAGGTCGCGGACCGCGCCCACCCCCGCTGGCAGGACAGGCTTGGATCGGTCGGCCGCGCGCAGTCGGTCGTGGAGGTCGCGATCGGCGATGCGGATGGCACGCCCTTGCCCGCCAACCACACGGGCGAGATCATGGTGCGCGGCGCGCCGGTCATGCCGGGCTACTGGCAGAACCCCGCCGCCACGGCAAAGACCCTGCGCGACGGCTGGCTGATGACGGGCGACGTGGGGCGGCTCGACGCCGAGGGCTACCTGACGCTGGCCGACCGGTCCAAGGACGTCATCATCTCGGGCGGCACCAACATCTACCCGCGCGAGGTCGAAGAGGCGCTTCTGACCCATCCCGCCGTGCACGAGGTGTCGGTGGTCGGCCGCCCCTCTGCCGAATGGGGAGAGGACGTGGTGGCCTTTGTCGTCGCCGCGCCGGGGCAGGCGCCCGACCCCGCCGCGCTCGACGCCCATTGCCTTGACCGGATCGCGCGGTTCAAGCGGCCCAAGGATTACGTGTTCGTGCCGGACCTGCCCAAGAACAATTATGGCAAGGTCCTGAAGACAGAGCTTCGAAAGCGGCTGGAGGAGGACGCGACATGACGGACCTGAGCGGAAAGACGGCGCTGGTCACCGGATCGGTGCAGGGGATCGGGCTGGCCATCGCCCGTGCGCTGGCGGGCGCGGGCGCGCGCATCGCGGTCAACGGGCTGGCCGGAGACGTGCAGGTTCACGAGGTCTGCGAAACCCTGCGCGCCGACGGCGCCCCGCAGGCCGAGTTCTTTCACGGCGACCTGCGCGACCCCGACGACATCGAGCGGATGATGCAGGCCGTCGCGGCCTGGGGCGGGCCGGACATCCTGGTGAACAATGCCGGCATCCAGCACACCGCGCCCCTGGCCGAGATGCCGCGCGCGCAATGGGACGCGATCCTGTCGGTGAACCTGTCGGCGGCGTTTCACACCATGCGCGCGGCGATGCCGGGCATGGCGGCGCGCGGATATGGCCGGGTGGTCAACATCGCCAGCGTTCACGGGCTGGTCGCGTCGAAGGACAAGGCGCCCTATGTCGCGGCCAAGTTCGGGCTGGTGGGCCTGTCGCGCGTGGCGGCGCTTGAATACGCCGACAAGGGCAGCCGCGCCTCGGGCGGTGTCACGGTGAACTGCCTTTGCCCGGGCTGGACCGAAACCGCGATCATAGAGCCGCAGATCGCCGCGCGCGCCGCTCTGCACGGCGGCGACCGGGACATGGGCATTGCCGATCTGCTGGCCGAAAAGCAGCCCTCGCGCCGCACCTCGGACCCTGCGGAAATCGGCGCGCTGGCGCTTTGGCTGTGCGATCCGGTGGCCCATAACCTGACCGGCGCGGCGATTCCCATCGACGGCGGATGGACGGCGCAATAGCCGTTCCGGCCCGCGCCGCGCCGGGGCCTTAGGCCGCGGCGGGCAGCAGGCGGTCGAGGATGCCGGGCAGGTCGGCGAAATCGGTGAAGGCCATGTCATGCGGCAGCTCGGCCACGGGCGCCTTGCGGTAGCCCTCGGTGAACAGCGCAAAGGGCAGCCCGGCGCGGCGGGCCGTTTCGGCATCGGTTTCACTGTCGCCGACATAAAGCACCCGATGCGCCCCAAGCGCCTCGACCGCGTAGTGCAGCGGCGCGGGATCGGGCTTGCGCACCGGCAGGGTATCGCCGCCCACGACGACCGGAAAATGCGCCGCCATCCCCATGATATTCAGGATCGCCCGGGCCGGGGCCTCTGGCTTGTTGGTGCAGATCGCCATGGGTACGCCCGCCGCCGACCATCCCGCCAGCAGGTCCATCACGCCCGCATAGGGGCGGGTCAGCGTGGCGGGGGCGGCATCATAGTGGCCGGAGAATCTTTTCAAAAGCTCCGGGTGGTCCGTCGCCGGCAGGTCGCGTGCGCGCATCACGCGCTCGACCAGCGTGGGAATCCCGTTGCCGATGAAGGACGTGACCTCGGCAAGGCTCAGCGCCTCGGCGCCCACCCCGGTCAGGGCGCGGTTCACGGCGGCGTGGATGTCGGGCGCGCTGTCGATCAAAGTGCCGTCGAGGTCGAAGACGACAGCCCTCACGACGTTTTCCACTTTATGCCGCAGCCCATGGACGGCATCTGGTCGGCCGGACCGTGCCCTGTGTCGGCGATCAGGCGCATGGCGTCCACCAGTTCCTTCGGCGCGCCTTCGGGCCGATCGGCGCGGCCATGCGCATCCAGCCGCCCGCGGTATTGCAGCCCGCCCGTCGCGTCGAAGCCGAAGAAATCCGGCGTGCAGGCGGCGCCATAGGCCCGCCCGGTATCTTGCGTCTCATCGTAGAGATAGGGAAAGGGGAACCCGTTCTCGCGCGCGAAGACCACCATGTTGTCGAAGCTGTCGGCGGGATAGGCGGCGGCATCGTTGCAAGAGACCGCCGCGACGCCCACGCCCATCTCCTGGATTTCGGCCAGGTCGGCCGCCAGCCGCCCGATGACCGATGTGACATAAGGACAATGGTTGCAGATAAAGACGATCAGCGTCCCCCGCGGCCCCCGGATATCGGCCAGTGCATAGGTTCTGCCATCGGTGGCGGGCAGCGAGAAATCCGCCGCCTGCCATCCAAAATCGCACACCGGGGGCGTTTGCGCCATCACTCCCACTCCATCTCTTCGTAGACGCGCCCGGCGTTCCGCGTGGCCAGTTCCTCGTAGGTGTCCAGCCGCGCCCAGGCGCTTTGATCGACGTAATAGGCATCGGACAGATCGCCGCCATTGTCGAGATGCTCGCGGATCTTGGCCCGCAGGTCCACAAGGTAGTCATGCGTGAACCGGCGCACCTGCGCCATGTTCGTCGGGTGCCCGTGGCCGGGGATCACGTAGACCGCGCCCAGGGGCTCGAACGCGGCTTCCCAGCTCTCCAGCCAGCAGGAGGTGCAGGTGTCGGGAAAGATCGGCAGCATCCGCTCGTGAAAGGCCATGTCGCCGGCGATCACCAGCTTTTCCTCGGGCAGCCAGACGGAAATGTCGCCCGGGCTGTGCGCCGGGCCAAGGTGCAGCACCTCGATGCGCATGTCGCCCATCTCGATCATGCGCGCGTCCTCGAAGGTTTCCGTTGGCCCCTGGATTTCAGTGCCATCCGCCTTGTCGCGGTTGTAGCGCTTCATGCCCTCGAGGATCTGGAAGGCGTTCTCCTCGAACTCGTGCGCGGCGTCCACATGGGCCAGGATCGGAACGCCCTGCGCCGCCCAATAGCTGTTGCCCAGCATCGCGTGGCCCTGACCGTTTTCGTTGATGACCAGCTTCACCGGCTGGTCGGTGATCGCCTTGATCTCGTCGTGCAGCGCCTTTGCCAGAACCGCCGCCGCGCCGCCGTTGACCACGATCACCCCGTCGCCGGTGACGATGAAGGACAGGTTGTTGTTGTGGCCCGTGTTCTCGTAGGTCGGCGGCGCGGTGGCGCCGATGGCCGACCAGACGTTCGGGATCACCTCGACGGGCTTGGAATACAGCGCCGATCCGGGATACTGGTCGGCGATGTCCTCGGACGCGGTGGCAGGAAGGGCGGCAAGCGCGGCGAACAGGGCAAGCGCGCGCATCAGCCTTCCCCCACAAAGCGATAGCCGTCGCCCGACCGTTCCGCACGCCCGATGCCGCCGCCGGGCAGGTGAAAGCCGATCAGCCGCATCTGGGCGCTGGCGATCTGGTCCAGAAGCGCGCTGCGCGTGGACGCCCCCATCGCCATGTCCTGATCCGAGCCTGACGGCCAGCCGGGACGCTCGAACGCCAGATGGTGGTTGCCGATGGCGTCGCCGACCACCATCACGCTGTCGCTGCCCGCCGCGATCTCGAAGGCCATGTGCCCAGGCGTGTGCCCATAGGTGGCGCGCGCTGCGATGCCGGGCAGGATTTCCTCGCCGTCGCCGAACAAGGTAACGGCGTCGGCGATCACCTCCAGCCGGTTCATCGCGCCGACGGCGAAGGCCTGCCGCGCCGGGTCGATGGTGTCCACCGTGGCCGGGTCCATCCAGTAATCGAACTCGTCGCCACCGATCAGGAACTCGGCGTTGTAGAAGGCCGGGTCGTCGAAATCGTCCAAGAGCCCCCAGATGTGATCGGGGTGCGCGTGGGTAAAGACCACGTGGGTGACGTCGTCGCGCGACACGCCCAACAGGTCCAGCGCCTCGTCCAGCTTGCCGGCGGTGGGCATGAAGTTCGGGCCCGCGCCCACATCGAACATGATCGTACGCTCGCCGTCGCGCAGAAGCGTAACGTTGCAGGGCGGCTCGAACTGGTCGGCACCAAGGCCATAGCGCGCGAGGATCGGCGCGGCATCGGCCACCGGAACGTCGCCCAGTGTAAAGGCGGCCGGCAGCACCAGGTTGCCGTCCGACAGTGTGTCGATGCGCAGGCTGCCCGCCTCCAGTGTGCTGCCCGACCAAAGCCGCCGGGGCAGTGTGGCGGTGCCAAGCGCTGCGCCGGCTGTCGCCAGCAAGGTGCGCCGCGTGATCTGCATGGTCGTCCTCCCGAAATATTCCCTGTAGGGAATATGTAGGATGCGATCCGCCGGGGCAAGCACCCGCGCCCGGGGTTGCAGTTGGCGCGGCGGGCGCGCATGACTGGAACAAGCAAACAGGGACCAACGCCGTGACGCCGCTAGTCTATATCCTCAACGGACCGAACCTGAACCTGCTGGGCCAGCGCCAGCCGGAAATCTACGGTCACACCACACTGGCCGACATCGCCCGCGACTGCGCGGCGCTGGCCGAGCAGCTGGGTCTTGCGACGCGGTTCGAGCAATCCAACGCCGAACACCAGATCATCGACTGGATCCATGCCGCGCGCGAGGATGGAACCGCCGTTGTCATCAACCCGGCGGCCTATACCCACACCTCCGTCGCGATCCTCGATGCGCTGAATACCTTCGAAGGCCCGGTCGTCGAGGTCCACCTGTCCAACATCCACAAACGCGAGGCGTTCCGCCATCATTCGTACGTCTCGCACCGGGCGGATGCCGTTATCGCCGGCTGCGGGCCAGAGGGCTATCTGCTGGCGCTGCGCCGGGTGGCCTCGGTCGTCGGCAGCGGATAGGGGCGCGGCATGTGCTTCACGCCCACCGTCACGGCCGGAATGATCGTGGTGGGCGGGGCTGCGACGGTCATTGCCCTGCGCCGGGGCGATCCCGCCGCGATCTGGGGCACGCTCGCCTATTTCACGGGGATGGAGGCGTTGCAGGCCGCGGGATATCTGGTGGTGGACCAGTGCGGCACCGGCGCCAACGCCTCTGTCACGGCGCTGTCGTATCTGCACATCGCGTTTCAGCCCGTGGCCATCAACCTGTTTGCCATGGTCATCGCGCCTGCGCCCGTCTCTGACGCGATGCGCCGCCGGGTGCTGGGCCTTTCGCTTCTTGCCTCGGCGCTCCTGCTTGTTCGCCTTGCCCCGATCCCCGCGCTGGGCACCTGCGCGGCCGGCGATGTCCTGTGCGGCGCGGACTGGTGCCTGCGCTCGGGCGAATGGCATATCGCGTGGGAGGTGCCGCTGAACGACCTGCCCGGCACGCTGGGGATACCGGGCGATTTCTGGCCCTACATGCTGGCCGTCTTCGTTTTGCCGCTGGCTTATGGCGCGTGGCGCTTTGTCCTGTTTCACGCCATTGCCGGGCCCATGCTGGCCTGGGCGCTGACGGACGACCCGAACGAGATGCCGGCGATCTGGTGCCTGTTCTCGATCGGGATCATCCTGATCGCGCTTAGCCCGGCGATCCGTCACCGGGTGATGGGCGCGCGCGCTATGGCCTGACCAGCCGGGCCACCACGTTCTCGATCATCCGGTATCCGGCCTCGCCGCCCAGCGACATGATCGATTCGGGGTGGAACTGCACCGCCGCGACGGGCCGCGTGCGATGCTCGATCGCCATCGCCACGCCATCCGGCGTGGCCGCCGTCACCGCGATATCCGCAGGCAGCGTATCCGCCACGACGTGCAGCGAGTGATACCGCCCCACCGTGATCTCGTCCGGCAGCCCGTCAAAGATGCGCCCCGCCTCGGTCACCCGGATGCGCGCCGGCTTGCCGTGCTGGGGCGCGTCCATCTGCACCACGTCCGCGCCAAAGTAATCCCCGATGGCCTGCATCCCGAGGCAGACCCCGAACACGGGCAGCCCCCGCGCCTCGACCAGCGCCAGCGTTGCGGCGGTGCCGAAATCCGCCGGGCTGCCCGGCCCGGGCGACAGCACCACCAGGTCGGGCGCAAAGGCGTCGATGTCCTCGCCCGAGACCGGCGTGCGCAGGGTCCGCACCTCTGCGCCCGTCTGGCGGAAATAGGCGCCCAGCGTGTGAACGAAGCTGTCCTCGTGGTCGATCATCAGAACCCGCCGTCCCCGGCCCACCGGCAGGCGCGTCGCCGCCTCGGTGCCCGGCGCGTTGGGCGCAGGCGTGCCCCGGATCGCGGCGCGCATCGCGCTGGCCTTCAACTCGGTCTCGGCCTCTTCCTCTTCGGGGATGCTGTCATCCAGAAGCGTCGCGCCCGCCCGCACCTCTGCCACGCCGTTCTTGATCCGGATCGTGCGCAGGGTCAGGCCGGTGTTCATGTTCCCGTCGAACCCCATCTGCCCGATGGCCCCGCCGTACCAGACGCGCGGCGATTTCTCGTGCGCCTCGATGAACCGCATTGCCCAGAGCTTGGGCGCGCCCGTGACCGTCACCGCCCAGGCGTGCGACAGGAAGGCGTCCAGCGCATCCATGCCTTCGCGCAGGCGGCCCTCGATATGGTCCACGGTGTGGATCAGCCGCGAATACATCTCGATCTGCCGCCGTCCGATCACCCGCACCGATCCCGGCTCGCACACCCGGCTCTTGTCGTTGCGGTCGACGTCGGAACACATTGTCAGCTCTGCCTCGTCCTTCTTGGACTGCAACAGCTTCATGATCTGCTCGTTGTCCTCGATGGCGTCGCGGCCACGCTTGATGGTGCCGGAAATCGGGCAGGTTTCCACCCGGCGGCCCGTGACGCGCACGAACATCTCGGGGCTGGCCCCCACAAGGTATTCGGCCCGGCCGAGGTTAATGATGAAGCCGAAGGGCGCGGGGTTGATCCGCCGCAGCCGCCGATAGATCGCCGCCGGGCTGTCGGTGCAGGGCTCGTAGAACACCTGCCCCGGCACCACCTCGAACAGGTCGCCGCGCCGAAAGCTATGCTTGGCCCTGACCACCAGCTTTGCGTATTCGCCCGGCTCGTGGTCGCCGCGCGGCAGGTCCTGCGGGCCGGGCACGAAATCTTCGGGCGTGCCGCCGCCTGCGATGCCCTGTGTCGTCAGCGCACCGTGGGCAAAGTCATAGTCCAGTGTCCAGGCGCGCACGGCATAGTGGTCCACCACCGTCAGCCGGTCGGGCAGGAAGAGCACAAGGTCGCGCTGATCCTCGGGCCGGTCCAGCGCGAAGTCGATCGGCTCGAACTGGAAGGCAAGGTCATAGCCGAAGGCGCCATACAGGCCCAGATGTCCGTCCTCGCCGGAAAAGAACAGGTCGCGGATCGCGCGCAGCACCGAAAACACGCTGGGGGCCTGCGAACGCTCTTCCTCACTGATGCGGCCCTCTGGCGTGCGCACGGTCAGGGCGATGCCGTCGGGATGCGAGTCGATCCTTGCGACGGCATCCAGCCCGGTCAGCACCGGGCGGATCATCTCGACCAGCACCTGCCCCCGCGGGTTCAGCGCAAGGATCAGCATGTCGCGTCCGCGCGTCTCTATCACCAGCGGCGGATCGACGAACCCGGTGTCCCACCGGGTATAGCGTCCGGGATACTCGTAGTCCGATGACAGCAGGACGCCGCGCCGGGTGTCCAGTTCCCCCGCCAGCGCGTCGATCGCGCCGGCATAATCCGCCGCCGCCTCGTGCCGGGTGATGCGCACCCCGCCGTCCGTCACAAAGCTTTCCGTCGTCATTCCACAGCGCCCGGTTTCAGGTGTGCGCGGGTGATGGCGACTCTCGCGGGCGATGTAAAGCCGGGGTTACCCCAACCTGCGCAGCAGCGCCTGCGACGGGTCGCCCGTGGCCGGCAGGCCGACGCTTTGCTGATAGGCGGCGATGGCGGCGCGGGTCTGCGGGCCGATCACGCCATCTGTGCCGCCGGTGTCGAACCCCTGCGCCGTCAGCCGCGCCTGAAGCTGCCTGCGCTCGTCGATGGTCAGCCCGTAGGCATCGGGTGGAAAACGGCCCCGGATCGGCCCGCCGCCCGAGATGCGGTCCGACAGGTGGCCGATGCCGATGCCATAGCTTTCGGCATTGTTGTAGCGCAGGATCACGTCGAAGTTTCGGAACACAAGGAACGCGGGGCCGGTGACGCCCGCGGGCGCCAGCACCGCTGCCGATCCATGATCGGGAAGCGAGCCGCCGGCTGCCGGCCGCACACCCAGCGCCGACCAGTTGCCGACGTTTTGCCGACGTGATCTTCCGGTCAATCCGGCGTCGAATCCGGCGGGCAGCGCCACCTCCAGCCCCCAGGGCTGGCCGCGCCGCCAGCCAAAGCGTTGCAGGTAGGCCGCGGTCGAGGCCAGCGCGTCCGCCGGGTCCGCAGACCAGATGTCGCGCCGCCCGTCGCCGGTGAAATCAACGGCATAGGCCAGGTAAGAGGTCGGGATGAACTGCGTATGCCCCATCGCCCCGGCCCAGCTGCCCGTCATCGCCGCCGGGGCGATATCGCCGGCCTGGATGATCTTCAGCGCCGCAACAAGTTGTTTTTCAAAGAAATCCCCGCGCCGCCCGTCATAGGCCAGCGTCGCCAGCGCCGAGATCACCGGCGCGTCGCCCATCCGCGTGCCATAGTAGCTTTCCAGCCCCCAGACCGCCGTGACCACCCGCGCCTCTACCCCGTAACGCGTCTCTATCGCCGCCAGCGTCGCCCCCTGCCGACGCAGCTTGTCGCGCCCCATCGCCACCCTCTCGTCCGACGCAGCGATGGCCAGGTAATCCTCCAGGCTGCGCGAAAACTCTGTCTGGTTGCGATCACGCTCGACCACCTTGGGCAGGTAGCCGGCGCCGCGAAGCGAGGATTGAATCGTCGTGGCATCAAGGCCTTGCGCTGCTGCCCTGCCGCGGAAGCCATCCAGCCATGCATCGAAACCCGCGTTGGGCACCGCGCGCCATTCGTTGCGTGCGACTGTCGGCACCGGGCTTGTCGCCGCGCCTCCACATCCCGCAAGGCCCAGACCGGCCAGTCCCAGAACCATGTCCCGACGTGTCAGTCGCATGTGCCCGCCTCCCCTCTTCTCTTTCCGCCCTAGGTGGCAATCGCATCGATCGCGCGCAACCCCGCGGTCAGACCAGCGCGTCCCAGATCAGCCGCAGCGCCAGCCCTGACAGCAGGACCAGAACCACCCGGTCGAAAGCCGCCGGCGACAAGCGCCGCGCCAGCCACGCGCCCAGCGGAATGGTCGCCGCCACCGGAAGCAACGTCGCCGCACCCAGGCCCATCATCGCCGGCGTAATCAGGCCATAGGCAAAAAGCGCCGGGATCTGTGCCGCCGACATCACCGTGAAGAAGACTGAAATCGTGTGGATGAACACCGGCCGTTCCAGCCGCATGGCGTTGAGAAAGCTGACAGAAATCGGCGCCGATATCCCGGCGGCGCCCTGAAGCATTCCCGCCGCGGTGCCGATCGGCCAAACGATCCGCCGCGCCGGACCAAGGGCAAGACGCAGCCCCGGCTTGGACAGGCGCAGGGCAACGTAGAGCAGGACCGCGCCCGCAAGGCCCAGCATCAGCACCTCGCCCGGCAGGCTGGCCAATAGAACCGTCCCAAGGATCGCGCCCAGTCCGCCCGCGGCGGCAAACCGCCACGCAAACCCCCCGGACAGTCCATGCGCGCGGAACTGCCACATCTGCCAGATGTTGGTGACCAGGTTCGGTGTGACCATGATCGCCACTGCCAGCCGCACGTCGAAGATCGCTGCGATGACCGGCACCGCGACGACGGGCACACCGGCACCCGTAGCACCCTTCAGGACGCCACCCAGCGCAAGCGCGCCCAGAAGGAGCCCGAGTTCTGCAATTCCGATACCCGCGAACATGCGTTGTCGCAGATTCCATTCCGCGGGCACTGTCAAGCACTGGGAAAGGTGCCGTGCGTCAGGCTACGATGTCGGCGGGCAGGCTGTCGTCGAGCACCCGGCGGGCATTGGGCAGATCATTGCTCTCGGCGCGCGCACGAGCGGCCTCCGGGTCGTGGCCGTGAGTCAGCCAGCGTTCGATAAGCCTTTGGCGCAGCACCTCGAACGGGGACCTCAGCGCGACGGTCAGGTCCCAGCAGGCAGCCAGCCGGTTCCATGGCGCGTCCGGGAGCAAGAGATAGTTGCCTTCCACCACCGCGATCCTGTGGGCGGGCGTCACCACCGCCGCGCCAGCGATGGCCATGTCATGAACACGGTCAAAGACCGGGATCACCACCTCTTCCTCGGTGCCCAGACGTTCGACCATCCTGACAAAGCCTGTGGAGTCGAAGGTCTCCGGCGCGCCCTTGCGGTGACGCAGCCCGCGGGCGTCGAGGATGGCGTTGTCGAGGTGGAAGCCGTCCATCGGCACCAGCACGGCCACTGGTGCATCCCGGTTCAGCCGGTCGACGAGCGCCTCGGCAAGGGTGGACTTGCCGGCGCCGGGAGGTCCCACGATGGCCACCCGGTGCCGCAGCAAGGGAGACGGCAACGCGGCAATCCGCGTCGCCAGTGTTTCCAACAGGTCCGGGTCAGGTCCAGACATGTCAGGCCGCGATCGCCTCTTCCGGCGGTTCCTTGGCGCCGGTCATGAATGCCACGGCATCGCTCATGGTGTAATCCTGCGGTTTGACCACGCAGATCCGTTTGCCAAGCCGGTGGATGTGAATTCGGTCCGCCACCTCGAACACGTGCGGCATGTTGTGGCTGATAAGCACGATCGGAATGCCGCGGTTCTTTACGTCCAGGATAAGTTCAAGCACCCTTCGGCTTTCCTTGACGCCCAGCGCCGCGGTCGGCTCATCAAGAATGATGACCTTGGACCCGAAGGCGGCCGCACGCGCCACGGCGACACCCTGGCGCTGGCCGCCCGACAGGGTTTCCACGGCCTGCCGGATGTTCTGGATCGTCATCAGCCCCAGTTCGTTCAGCTTTTCACGTGCGAACCGTTCCATCTCGGGCCGGTCCAACTGCCTGAACAGCGATCCGCGGATACCCGGCTTTCGCAGTTCACGGCCCATGAACATGTTGTCCGCGATCGACAGCGCCGGCGACATGGCCAACTGCTGATAGACGGTTTCGATCCCATGCTCGCGCGCATCCAGCGGAGAGTGAAAGTGCACCTTCTTGCCTTCGAGGTAGACATCGCCGCTGTCGGGGACCACCGCGCCGGATACCGCCTTGATAAGCGTCGACTTGCCTGCCCCGTTGTCGCCGATCACGGCAAGGATCTCTCCCGGGTACAGCTCGAAGTCGCAATGGTCGAGTGCGGTCACCCGGCCATAGCGCTTGACCAGGTTCTTGCCCTGAAGAATGGGTTGCTGCTGGGTCATGCCGACACCTTTCTGATCCACTGGTCCACGGCAACGGCGCCGATGATGAGCACGCCGATAAGAAGAAACGTCCATTGTGCGTCCGCCCCCATCAGGCGCAGGCCAAGGGTGAACACGCCGACGATCAACGCCCCGAAGAGCGTGCCAAGGATCGATCCGCGACCGCCAAAGAGCGATATGCCGCCGATCACCACGGCTGTAATGGATTCGATGTTGGCCAGCTGGCCTGATGTCGGCGACACGGAACCGATCCGTCCGATCAGGGCCCAGCCGGCAAAGGCGCAGATCAGCCCGGCAACCATGTAGACGGAAATCAGAACCCGGTTGGTTTGCACGCCCGAAAGCTCTGCCGCCTCCTTGTCGTCGCCGATGGCATAGACATGCCGCCCCCATGCCGTCTGTCGCAGCACATAGGCCAGCACGATCACAAGCAGCACGAGGAACACCACGCCATAGGTGAACACCGCGCCGCCGATGCTGAACTTTGTCCCAAAGAACTGAAGCAATGGTGCGTTGGCCTCGATGTCCTGTGCGCGGATCGTCTCGTTGGCCGAATACAGGAAGTTGGTCGCCAGCACGATCTGCCACATGCCCAGCGTCACGATGAAGGGCGGCAGTTTTACCTTGGAGACGAGCCAGCCATTTATGAAGCCCATCAGCGTGCCGCACATCAGCCCGCAGGCGACCGCGACCGCAGGCGGCAGGCCGTAGCGGAAGGTGAACTGCCCCATGACCACCGACGAAAGCACCATGATCGCGCCGACCGACAGGTCGATGCCCGCCGTCAGGATCACCAGCGATTGGGCTGCGGCGACGATGCCGACGATCTGCACTTGCTGCAGGATCAGCGTCAGCGCGAAAGGCGAGAAGAACTTTGACCCCAGCAGGACCCCAAAGATTGCTATGGACAGCAACAGCACGATCAGCGGCACAAGCGCCGGGTTGACGTGAAGCGTGTGCTGGATCTTGTGGACGAGGCCCGTGCGCTCGTCGTCGAATTCGGCCACCTTCTGACTGGCCTGGGACAGCGCAGACTCGTAGTCCTGCCCCTTGGAGGCACTCTCTGCCATGGGTCTTCCCCCGGTTGGTGTTCGGATTGCGTCTTGGTTGCGCAATGCGCGCACAGTCTAGGCGGGCGAGTTGCGGCCCGTCCATGGTCAAGGGGCAGGCGTACCGCCCCCTGCCTTGACGATTGGAAAAATGGCGGGACCGGTGCGCATCCGGCCCCGCCAACCGGGACTTAGCCCCAGCAGAGCTCCATGCCTTCGGCGACCGAGATCGACTCGACGCCGTCGACCGGCTTGTCGGTGACCAGCGCGACGCCGGTGTCGAAGAAGGCCTTGCCCGGGGTCGGCTCGGGCTTGACGCCTTCGTCGGCCCACTTCTTGATCGCCTCGATGCCCAGCGACGCCATCAACAGCGGGTACTGCTGGCTGGTCGCGCCGATGACGCCGTCCGCGATGTTCTGGACGCCGGGGCAGCCACCATCGACCGAGACGATCAGCACGTCGTTTTCACGACCGATCGACTTCAGCGCCTCGTAGGCGCCGGCGGCGGCGGGCTCGTTGATGGTGTAGACCACGTTGATCATCGGGTCCTTGGCCAGCAGGTTCTCCATAGCGCGGCGGCCGCCTTCTTCGTTGCCGGCGGTCACGTCGTTGCCGACGATGCGCGGATCGGTCTCGTCGCCCCACTTGTTCGGGTCGCCCAGGTCGATGCCAAAGCCCTGAAGGAAGCCCTGATCGCGCAGAACGCCCACGGTCGGCTGGCTGACGGCCAGGTCAAGCATGCCGATCTTGGCGTCGGCTGCGGCATCGCCAAGTGCGGCGGCGGCCCATGCGCCGATCAGCTCACCGGCGAGGAAGTTGTCGGTGGCAAAGGTGGCGTCGGCCGCGTCGATCGGGTCGAGCGGCGTGTCGAGCGCGATAACCAGGAGACCGGCTTCGCGTGCCTGGGTCACGGCGGAAACGATCGAAGAGGTGTCGGACGCGGTCAGCAGAATGCCCTTGGCGCCGTCGGCGATGCAGGTCTCGATCGCCTGCACCTGGGTTTCATGGTCGCCGTCGATCTTTCCGGCGAAGGACTTCAGCTCGATGCCCAGCTCTTCGGCCTTGGCGGTCGCGCCTTCCTTCATCTTCACGAAAAAGGGGTTGGTGTCCGTCTTGGTGATCAGGCAGGCGCTGATCGAATGGCCGCCGGCCATTGCCGACCCCGCCATTGCCATTGCGCCCAGGATAGTGGCCCCGAAAAGGGAACGCTTGATGTTCACGGTGGTATCCTCCCGTTTAAGTCTTGGCGGCCAGGCCGCCGGTCATGAAGGGGGGCGGGGTTCCTCCGCCCCTTGGCCCTCGGCGCCGAAGAAAACGCGAATCGGCCTTTGCTGTCAATAAATAAATCACTCTGATTTATTATTGACAGCCAGTCGATCCGCTGGGCATCCTTTGGACAGCGGTTTGGGAGGAGCCGGTGCAAAAGGTAAATCGAGATGTCGCCCTGCCAGGTACCAGCGGGTTGGTGCAACGTGGCACCAACCAGTCTGGCATGCGCGCGCGCAACGAGCGTCTTGTGCTGTCGCTGGTCCGTCAGCACGGCGCGCTCTCTAAGGCCGAGATCGCGCGGCTTACCGGGCTGTCGGCGCAGACGGTCTCGGTCATCATGCGCGCGCTGGAAGCCGAGGGCCTTCTTGCCAAGGGCGATCCCGTGCGCGGCAAGGTGGGGCAGCCCTCTGTGCCGATGCACCTCGACGATAACGGTGCATTCTTCCTTGGGCTCAAGATCGGCCGCCGAAGCCTTGAACTGGTTCTGATCGACTTTCTGGGCAAGGTACTGGCGCGGCGCGTCCGGGTGCACACCCACCCAGAGCCCGAGGCGACCATCGCCTTCGCCGATGAAGCGATCGAACGGCTGATCCGCACCTTGCCACCCAGCCACCGTTCGCGCGTCTCCGGGCTTGGCATCGCAATTCCCTTCTTCCTGTGGGACTGGGCCCAGATGCTTGGGGTCCCGCCCGAGCGGATGGCGGCGTGGCGCACCATCGACATCCGGGCAGAGCTGGCGGCACGACACGATTTCCCGGTCTTCTCGCAGAACGATGCCAGTTCGGCCTGCGCGGCCGAGCTGGTCTTCGGTGCGGCCGAGTTGCCGGCCGATTTCCTTTATTTCTACGTCGGCTATTTCATCGGTGGCGGCGTGGTGCTGAACCACGCGCTTTTCTCCGGGTCCGGCGGCAATTCCGGTGCGCTTGGCCCGTTGCCGGTGCCGGCCCCCGATGGGACGCCGTCGCAGCTGATCGACGTGGCCAGCCTGTCGCGGCTGGAAGCCAGCCTGGCTGCGGCGGGTTTCGAGACCGGCAGCCTGTGGGAGGACGTCCGGCATTGGGATGTGGACCCTGCGATCCTCGACGACTGGCTCGATACCGCTGGCTGCGGGCTGGCGCATGCCGTGGTCTCTGCCTGCTCGATCATCGACTTCGGCAAGGTGATGATCGACGGCTGGCTGCCACGCGACGTGGCGGCCCGGCTGGTGGAACGCACCCGTCACCACCTGGGCGGTTTCGATGTCACCGGCCTGAACATCCCAGAAATACTGCCCGGCACGGTCGGTCCAGATGCGCGCGCACTGGGTGCCGCCAGCCTGCCGCTGTCGGAACGCTTTCTCGTCGATACCGAGGCGCAGCGCGCCTGACCACCGGCGCGGGCGTCAGTCCGCGTCGCGCCGCCACCAGACCACCCCGGCCGCGGGCAGGGTCCGGCCCAGCCACGTCACCGGCTCGGGGGCGTAGTTGAAGGCGAACCGCCAGTCGCCCAGGTCCCGCAATCGCAGGCCTTCGGGCAACGCAAGGGGCGCCAGCCCGCACTCTGCGAGAATCCGGTCCCATAGTGCCGCGTCTGGCCAGCCGCCAAGGTAGCGAAGCGCACCGTCACCCATCAGCACGGGTTTGCCGTCGATGGTGGAAAGACATGCGGGGGCGTCGCCCTCCAGCGATTCCGCCCAGTGAAGCACAGCGCCACCGCCCAGAACGTTGCGCTGTTCCGAGGGCGGCAAGCTTTCCACCCGCGCCACCGTTGCATCGAGCCCCGGAATGCCAGGCGGAAGCGGCACAGGCGTTGCCATCTCGGGCGTCTTGGAATTGGTGCGTGGGCCAAGAACCACGGTCGCGCCGCTGTCGATCAGGCCGTCGACCCAGTCTTCGGGCAGGCAGGCACACCCCGGCACCAGGATCAGCCGGTAGCCATCGGGGATCGCACCGCCCACGGGCAGGATGTCGATAGACAGGCCCGCGCGCCGCAAGGCGCGGTACGCATCGAAGACAAGCCGGAAATAGTCGAAGTCCGCTCCCTGAGGCTGTGTGGTCCATGCCCAGGCCGAAGCATAGTCGATTGCCAGAGCGACCGGCGCCTGTGCTGTCGCGGCGTCCGCAGGGAATGCAGCAAGTTCACGTGCGACTTCTGCCGCCTCGGCCAGACCCGGGGCAGGGGCACTGTCGGGACGCAGCAGACCGGCGTGCATCTGTTCCTGAGCGAAAGGCGCCTGCCGCCAGCGGAAATAGCTGACCACTTCAGCCCCGTGCGCAAAAGCCTCCCACGTCCACAGGCGTACCATTCCGTCCAGGGGTGCTGGATTGTAGGGGGCCCAGTTCACCGGGCCGGGCTGTTGTTCCATCACCCACCAGCGCCCGCGCCCCACCGCGCGGTAGAGGTCATGATGAAACGCCTGCATGTCCGGCTCGCCCTGCCGCAAGAAGCGCTGCTTGTGCGCGGCGTCGGCCTCCAGCCGGTCGGACAGGAACCCGATGGGATAGCTGTCCCAGGTCGCGATCTCCATGTCCGCGCCCACTGCGAAATGGTCGAAGTCGAGAACCCTGCCCATGTAGTTGTGCGACAGCGGCGCATCCGTCAGTGGGCGCAATGCGTCGACCTGCACTTTGTTGAAGGCCACAGTCTCGTCCGAGGCGAAGCGGCGGAACGCCATCAGATGCGCAGGGTTCGGTTCCGTTACCGTCAGGTTGGGCAGGCCGATCTCGTCGAAATCGCCGTATTCCATCGACCAGAACACGTTGCCCCAGGCCGCGTTCAGCACCTCTATCGTGCCGTATCGCCCTTGCAGCCAGCCGCGGAACCGGTCCAGCGCCGCGGGCGACCAGGACACCGTCGTGTCATGGCAGCCGTACTCGTTGTCGATCTGCCAAGCATGGATGCGCGCGTCTTTGCCATAGCGCTCGCCCAGAAGCGTGGCGATGCGGCGGCACTCCTGCCGGTAGCCGGTGTGGGACAGGCAATAGTGCCGGCGCGAACCGAAGCCGCGCGGCCGACCGTCGGCGTCATGCGCCAGCATGTCGGGGTGCCGGGTCAGCATCCAGCGCGGCGGCGTGGCGGTGGGCGTGCCCAGAACGATCTTCAGCCCCGCGTCGGCCAGAACGGCGATGGCCCGGTCCAGCCAGTCGAAGCGCAGGTCGCCGGGCGTGGGTTCCAGCCGCGACCACGCGAACTCGCCAATCCTGACCCAGGCGATGCCTGCTTTGGCCATGCGCCGCGCGTCCTCTGGCCATTGCTCTTCCGGCCAGTGTTCGGGGTAATAACAGACGCCGAGGGCGCGGGTCACGGCAGCGCGTCCCAGGCCGCCACGATGGCGCGCGCCTTGTCGGCCACCGCAGCGGCATCGTCGCCGGGCTTGTAGAGAGCCGACCCGATCCCAAAGCCCGCCGCGCCCGCCTGACGCCAAGCCAGGAAATCCGCCGCGCCGACGCCGCCCACCGCATAGACGTCGGTGTCGGGCGGAAGGACCGCGCGGATGGCCTTCAGCCCTTCGGTGCCCATCATCGAGGCGGGAAAGACCTTCAGCCCGGTCGCGCCCGCGGCCAGAGCGGCAAAGCACTCGCTGGGGGTGAAGACGCCGGGAAAGCTGTCCATCCCGGCAGCGCGGGTGGCGCGGATGACCTCAGCGTCGGTGTTGGGTGACACGATCATGCGACCGCCCGCTTGTGCCACCGCCGCCACGTCCTGAACGGTCAGCACCGTGCCCGCGCCGATCTGGGCGACGTTCCCGAGCGCGCGCGCAAGCCGTCCGATGCTGTCGACGGGGTTGGGGGAGTTCAGGGGCACCTCGATCCGGTCGATGCCCGCGTCGATCAGCGCGGCACCGATCCCTTCGACGGCCTCCGGGGTCACCCCGCGCAGGATCGCGATGATGCCGCGGCTCATACCGGCGCCTTTGCCATGCTGCGGGCCGCGACCAATCCCGCCAGGACCATCGCGTCGCCGTCCGCCACTTCCGGGACCACTCCTTGCAGTCTCAGCGCCGCGATATAGCTGCGCGAGGGATCCGTGGCCCCGATGACCGCAACGCGCTGACCCAGCCAGTAGGGCCGCGATGCCGCAAGTTCGGCGCCCAGCAGCAGGCCCGACAGCATGGCCGTGGCGCGCCCTGGCTCTGCCCCGGACAATAGCCCCTCTGCCCGGATGGTGAACAGCCGCTGCGCCAGGGATTCCGGCCTGGCCAGCGTGCCGCCGACCGCTTCGGCAAAGGCATCGTCGTCCCAGCCCTTTCCGACCGAATGGCGCAGCACCGATTGCCGGGACAGAAGCGCGAACATCTCTCCTGTCATGAAGGTGCGAAAGCTTACGACCTCTCCGGCGGACACCTGCACCCATTTGGTGTGCGTGCCGGGCAGGCAAAGGACGCCATCGAAATTCGCGTGTGTGGCAAGGAACCCGGCAATCTGGGTTTCCTCGCCACGCATGACATCTGCCGGAGAGGTTTGCTTCAGGCCGGGGATGATCCGAACTCGCAGCCGCTTGTCACGTGTTGCGGGGCGTCCATGCTCGGGACCAAGCGGCGCGCAGGGTACGGGGCGATAGGGTGCCTCGGCCCAGCCCTGACGGGATCCGACCATCCCGCACATCAGCACGTCGACCGGACCGGCACCCATCCACGGCTCGGCCAGCGCAAGAAGGGCCGGTTCGAACCCCGCGGGTTCCAAGGTGCCCATGCCCGCGTCGGATCGTGCCTCGGCTTTCGGCCGGTCGCCCTGCATCGCCCATACGCGCAGGTGCGAGGTGCCCCAGTCCACCGCGATCCAGTCGCAATATCCCGACACGCCCGACATCAACCCGTCACCACCACGCCGCCATCCACTGCCATCGCCTGTCCCGTCATCATGGAAGATGCCGACGACGCAAGAAACAGCGTAGGCCCGACGATATCCGCGGGTGCGAGGTGGCGTTTCAGGCACATACGCTCCATGTGCGCGGCCAGAGCTTCGGGTGTCGTCCACATTTCCATCTGCTTTTCGGTCAGCACCCATCCGGGCATCAGCGCATTGACGCGGATCGCATCGGGGCCGAATTCGCGCGCCAGAGATCGCGTCATGCCGGTGATGCCCGCGTTCGCGGTCGTGTATGCGGGATAGCCCGCGTTGCCCATCATGTAGCTGATGGACGACATGTTGACGATGGACCCGCCACCGGCGTCGCGCATTCCGGCGACAACCGCCTGGCAGGCAAAGAAATAGGACTTCAGGTTGATTGCCTGCGACCAATCCCAGAACGCCTCGTCCACCTCCTCGGTGGCATGGCGCTTGTCGTTTGCGGCATTGTTGATCAGCCGGGTGACGGGGCCGTGAGCGCGCGCCGCCTCGGCGATGGCGGCCTTCAGGGCAGGAATGTCGGTGATGTCGCAGGGCAGGAACAGCGGGCGGGCGCCGGTCGCGTCCTCCATCCGGTCGCAGAAGGCCCCGGCGTCGGACCGCTGTACGAAGGCAACCCGCGCGCCTTGCCGAAGAAAGCCCTCGGTCAGGGCGGCCCCGATGCCCGACCCGCCGCCGGTGACGAACACCGACGCGCCGGCCAGATCGGGAAAGCGGGCAGGTTCGGCGGCGGTCATCATGCGGCCCTTGCCGGACGCGCCCAGGCGGGCAGCCAGTCGCCATGGGCGGCCAGCAGATCGGACACCAGCGCCCGGATCTGCCGCAGGTCCAGTTCCGCGGCGGTGTGCGGGTCCATCATCGCGGCGTGATAGACGTGCTCCACGTTTTCCTCGACCAGTGCGCGCACCGTCAGCTCCTGCACGTTGATCTGTGTGCGCATCAGCGCGGTCAGCTGCGGCGGCATCTCGGCCACCGTCGTCGGCTGCACCCCGTTGGCATCCACAAGGCAGGGCGTTTCCACCGCGGCCCCCATCGGCAGCGCCGGAAGCTGCCCGCGGTTGGGCAGGTTGCCGTAGATCGTCAGCGGCCGGTCAGCCACGATCGCGGCCATCAGGTCGGCGGCGAACTCGTGGCTTTTCACCACGCCCTCCATCGGCTGCGATTTCAGCCGCTCGGCCTCGACCGCCCAGCTTGCCGCCTGTTCCTCGCAGCGCGCCGGGTACTCGTCGAGCGGGATCGCGAAGGTCTCGATCAGGTCGGGCCGCCCGGTCTTGATGAACCACGGCACGTATTCGGCCAGATGCTCGGAGCTTTCGGTGCAGAAATAGCCGAGGTGATCCATCACCTCATAGCGCACCCGGTTCTCGCAGCGCGGCATCAGCAGCGGCGGCTTCGGCAGCCGCCCCGAGCGGTAGCCGTCGCGCAGCAGGGGATACAGATCGCGCCCCGCCGCATCCTCCAGCTTCAGGAAGAACGCCACGTGGTTCACCCCGGCCACGCGATAGCGGATGCCGCCCGGTTCCATCCCGAGGTCATGCGCCAGTTCCTGCACGGTGTTCTGCACCGAATGGCACAGCCCCACCTGCCGGACATGGGGGAAGCGTTCCGACAGCGCCCATGTGTTGATCGCCATCGGGTTCACGAACTGCAAAAGCAGCGCATCGGGGCAGAGCCGCGCCATGTCCTGTGCCACGTCCCACAGGTGCGGCACCGTGCGCAGCCCGCGCATGATCCCGCCCACGCCCAGCGTGTCGCCGATGGTCTGGCGCAGGCCATAGGCGCGCGGCAGGTCGAAATCGGTGACAGTGCAGGGCCGGTAACCGCCGATCTGGAAGGCGGTGACGACGAAATCGGCGCCCTCCAGTGCGCGGGCGCGGTCCTGCGTGGTCTCTATCGCCACGCCCGCCCCGGTGGCCGCGACCAGCTTGCGCGCCACCAGTTCGCTTTCGGCAAGACGGCGCGCGTCGATGTCCATCAGCGTTACCTTGGCCTCGGACAATTCGGGCAGCAGGCACACGTCGCCCACGATGTTCTTCATGAAGATCGTGGAACCTGCGCCGATAAACGCAATCTTCAGGCTCATTTGACGGCTCCGAGTGTCAGGCCCGCGATGAAGTGCTTCTGCATCAGGAAGAACATCATGACAGGCGGCAATGCGGCCACAAGGCTGCCCGCGCTCATCAGATGATACATGGCGCGGAACTGGCTGTTGAAGGCGGTGATGCCGGCGGTGACGGGCTGGCTGTCGGGACCTTGGGTCAGCACGATCGCCCAGAAATAGTCGTTCCAGATGAACGTGAAGATCAGCACCGACAGCGCCGCGATGGCGGGCCGCATCAGGGGCAGCACGACATACCAGAAGATGCGGAACTCGCTGACGCCCTCGACCCGCGCGGCCTCTATCAGTTCTCGCGGCAGGGCGCGGATGAAGTTGCGCATGAAAAGCGTGCAGAACCCGGTCTGGAACGCGACGTGGAACAGCACCAGCCCCGTCTTGGTGTCGTAAAGCCCAAGGTCCAGCGTCAGGTCGCGCACCGGCACCATCAGGATCTGGAAGGGAATGAAGTTCCCCGCCACGAACATGAAGAACACCCAAAGGTTGCCCTTGAACCGGTAGACCCCCAGCGCGAAGCCCGTCATGCAGGACAGCGCCACCGCGCCCAGCACCGTGGGCACCGTGATCAGCACGGAATTCATGAGGTAGCGCGGCATGTCGCTTTCGAAGAAGACCATCGAATAGTTTGTCACGCCCTCGAAGCTTGACGGCCAGCCCCAGTAGTTCGCGTTGGCGAAATCGGCGTCGGGCCGGATCGAGAATACCGCAACCGCGATCAGCGGCAGAAGCCACAGGATCAGCGCGAAAGGCACCAGCGCCTGGTAGGAATTGCGGACGGCGGCAGAGCGCTTTTCGATCGGGGTCGGAAACATCTCAGCCCCTCCTCTCGTCGCGGTACATCGACCACAGGAAGTAGGCGATGAAGCACAGCATGATGAGGAACAGCACCACCGCGATGGCCGCGCCGTATCCCATGCGGAACCCGTATTCGGACAGCGCCACCTCGAACATGTAGTAGGCCAGAACGCGCGACGACCCGAAGGGGCCGCCTTCGGTCATGACGGATATCAGGTCGAACGACCGCAGCGCGCCGATGATCGTGACGACGAAGGCGATGAAGGTGGCGGGGCGCAACTGCGGCAGCACGACATGCCACAGCATCCGCCAGCCCTTGGCGCCGTCCAGCCGCCCGGCCTCGATCTGCTCTGGGTCGACGGCGTTCAACCCGGTCAGGTAAAGGATCATGCAATAGGCGGTCTGTGGCCAAAGCCCCGCCGCGATGATGCCATAGGTCACAAGCGTCGGGTCGCCCAGCACGTTGATCGGGCCCAGCCCGACCCAGCCAAGGATGGTGTTCAATAGACCGAAAGTCGGATCGTAGAACCACGAGAACACAAGGCCCACGACGACCTGAGAAATCACGAATGGAAAGAAGAACAAAGACTTGTAAAGCCGGATGCCCCAGACGTTCTGGTTCAGGAAAAGCGCGATGAACAGCCCGGCGGGGATCGCCAGCAGGTACAGCACCAGCCAGATCAGGTTGTTCTTCAGCGACGTGTAGAACGCGTCGCGGTCCACCCATTCCCAGTACAGGTCTTCATAGTTCCGCAGGCCGATGTATTCCGCCGTTCCAAGCCCGTCCCATTCGTAGAGCGACAGGTTGAAGGACTGGAAGATCGGAAAGATCACGTAGACCGCGAAAAACAGCACGCCGGGTGCCAGGAAAAGCGCCGGGGCCAGTGACTGCTGATTGCGCCGCCACCATCCGTGGCTGCTGGGACTGGATGCCATGGACATGCAACTGTCCTCCTGCCGGGGGTCGGGGCCGGGTCTGGGGGATGGCCCCGCCCGCAGGGGGGCGGACGGGGCGGATGCAAAATGCGTGCGTTAGCGGTAGATGCGCTCGCGCGCGCGTTCCAGCCGGGCCAAAATGCGGTCAAGGCTGTCGGGGTTCACCATGAACTCCTGAAAGCCTTCCATCGACGCCTTGGCCATTTCCGCCGGCGCGTCACGGTCCCAGAACTGGGCGACGCCGCCCGGGCTGTTCGACGACAGCATGGTGAAGCCCTCGTTCAGGAACTCGTCATCGGCCACGGCGGACTTGGCGTTCACCGGCAGCTGCCCCAGGTTGTCGGGGCCGTTGATGATGGTCTGCTGTTCGGCCGACACCACGAAGCGCAGGAACTCGCGCGCGGCGTCCTTGTTCGACGCGTTCGCGGGGATGTGGAACGTGTCGGTCGGCGCGTCTTCGGCCAGTGCGACGTCGGGGTTGATCGCCGGGAACTGGTAGAAGCCCAGCTGATCGTCGCTCAGGCCCGCCTCGCGCAGCGGGGCGACGGCGAAGTTGCCCATCAGATAGGCCGCGGCCTCGCCCTGCACCATGAAGGGCAACGCCTCTTGCCAGCTGTAGGTCTGGTGGTTGGCGATGAAGCCGCCCATGTCGATCAGGGTGCGCCAGTTGTCGAAGGTGGCGCGCACGCGCTCGTCTTCCCAGCTGACCTCGCCACCGGCCAGCGCCATGTGGAAATCGAAGCCGTTGGTGCGCATGTTCAGATAGTCGAACCAGCCGCCCGCGGTCCAAAGGAACTTGGTGCCGATGGTATAGCAGGCGCGGCCCGAATCGACGATCTTCTGGCAGTTGGCCAGCTCTTCATCCCAGGTGGACGGCTCTTCAAGGCCAAGGTCTGCAAAGATGTCCTCGCGGTAGTAGACGCCCCACTGGTAGTAGGTATAGGGCACGCCCCACTGCTTGCCGTCGATGGTCATCGCGCCCTTGGTCGAGGCGAGGTTCTCGGCGATCTCGGGTTCTGCCCACAGGTCGGACACGTCCTCGAACAGGCCGGCCTCTACATAGGGGCGCATCCGGTTGGCGGCGTACCAGGTCGCCACGTCGGGCGCGTTCGCCGTCAGGAAGTTGCGGATCTGGGTCTTGTAGGCCTCACGGTCGATGACCGTGGTTTCGATGTTCAGATCCGGGTGCATCTCGGCGAATCGGGCGATCATCGCCTCCATCGTGGCGCGCGGCGCCGGGTTCGACGTGTCGAGAAAGATCTTCAGATCGCCCGAAAGCGCGCTGGCATGGCTGCCGGCAAACGCACCACCGGAAAGTACGGCCAAGGCAGCCGCTGCGGCGGTCATCTTGAGGGTTGCGTGCATGGTGTCCTCCCTGGGGTTGCACGATATGTCATCCAATTTGCAGGTTTCATTATTTGGAACCTGTTTTTGAATATTGAAATCATAATCCCAACTCGCCTATGCTTGTCAACAGAGGTGACGCGCCAGACGTCACCCTGATACGGGAGGACCCAGCCAGTGACGGCACACCCGCGCGGCGACGGAACCGTGGGCAAGGCCTGTGAGGTGCTCGACCTTGTGGCCGAGGCCGGTCGCCCTGTGCGTTTCACCGACCTGCAGGAGAGTTCTCCATTTCCCAAGGCCACGCTGTACCGACTGTTACAGACGCTGGTGGCGCAGGGGATGCTGGCCTACGATCCGGACCGTGGCACATACGCGCCGGGCATGAGGCTGGTGCGGCTTGCGCACGCGGCCTGGGCGCAAAGCTCTCTCGCGCCGGTGGCGCGCCCCCATCTGGACGCGCTTTCGGCCGAGATGGGCGAAACCGTGCATCTTGCCCAGCTTGACCACGGCCAAGTCCTGTATGTCGACAAGCGCAACGCCCGCGATCCGGTCGATATGTTCAGCCAGGCCGGCAAGGTGGGCCCGGCCTATTGCACCGGTGTCGGCAAGGCGATGCTTGCCTTTCTGCCAGAGGCAGAGCTGGATCGCTTCCTGCCGCAGCAAGCCTTCCATCGCTTCACGCCAAACACCATCACCGATGCCGCATCGATGCGTGCCGCGCTGATGGAAATACGGGCGCGCGGATACGCCTTCGACGATGAAGAGCATGAACCCGGTATCATCTGTGTGGCCTTGCCGATCCTGTCGCGCAGCGGTCGCGCCATGGGCGCGCTGTCCGTGACAACGACGACTGCGCGCCGCAATCTTGATGATCTGGCCGGCCATGCACCCAGCCTGCGCCGCGTGGCTGACGCCATAGCGCGCGATTACGAGACCTGGCGCTTCCCCGGCGACGCGCCAAGGGACCCAAGGGAGGAATGAGATGTCCGGAGTAGCCCTAGAAAAGGTCGTCAAGCGCTATGGCGACGTCAAGGTGATCCACGGCGTCGATCTACAGATCGAGGACGGAGAGTTCTGCGTTTTCGTCGGACCTTCTGGCTGTGGCAAGTCCACGCTTTTGCGTATGGTCGCGGGGCTGGAAGAGACCACGGACGGTGCGATAAGCATCGGAGGGCGCGACGTCACAAGAACCGACCCCGCCGAGCGCGGTGTGGCCATGGTTTTTCAGACCTACGCGCTCTACCCGCACATGACGGTGGCCGAGAACATGGGTTTCGGCCTGCGCATGACGGGCCACCCCAAGGACCAGATACAAAGCAAGGTCGCCGAGGCCGCGCGCATCCTGAAGCTGGAGCCGTTGCTGGATCGCAAGCCGAAGGCGCTTTCGGGGGGCCAGCGCCAGCGCGTCGCCATCGGGCGCGCCATCGTGCGCGGGCCAGAGGTGTTCCTTTTCGACGAACCGCTGTCCAACCTCGATGCCGAATTGCGGGTCGAGATGCGCGTCGAGATCGCGCGCCTGCACAAGGATATCGGCGCCACGATGATCTACGTGACCCACGACCAGGTCGAGGCGATGACGCTGGCCGACAAGATTGTCGTGTTGCGGGGCGGCGTGATCGAACAGGTCGGCGCACCAATGGATCTTTACCGCGATCCCGATAACCGATTCGTCGCGGGTTTTATCGGATCTCCGGCGATGAACTTCTTCGACGGGACCGTGCAGGGCGGGGCCGTGGTCGTTCCCGGCCTGTCCCCTGATCCGGTGGCCGTTCCCATTGCCCTGCCTGCCAATGGCGTTGGCGTGACGGTCGGCCTGCGTCCCAACCACATGCAGGTGGATACCGCGGCAAGCAGTCACTCTGTTGAACTGACAGAGGCGCTGGGCGGCGTGACCTACGTGCACATCGACGCGCCGAACGGCGAACGCCTTATCGTCGAGGCGGGCGAGACGACGCAGGTTCGCCCCGGCGCGTCTGTCGGTCTCGGGTTCGATCCGGCGAACGTCTATCTTTTCGATACCGACAGTGGCGCCCGCCTGCGCTAGCTAGGGCCCGGCGAACCGCGCGCGCAGCCCCGCCACCGCATCGATCAGCAGCGCCTGGTCGACGCCGACTGCCGTAAAGGCCGCACCCAGGTCGATGGCACGCTGGCAGAACGCCTCGTCCAGCGACAGGATGCCAAAGGGCATTCCGACGGCGTTCAGCCGCGCGAACGCGCCCTCGATTGCGCGCACCACTTCGGGGTGGCCGGTCTGGCCGGGATAGCCCATGCTGGCGCTGAGGTCCGCAGGGCCGATGAACACGCCATCCACACCATCGACACCTGCGATTTCTTCCAGACGATCCAGGGCGGTTGCGGTTTCCACCTGAACGATCAGGCACAACTCTTCCGAGGCGCGCTGAATGTAGTCGGGCACGCTGCCATAGCGGCTGGCGCGCGTCAGGCCGGCAACGCCGCGCACGCCCTTTGGCGGATAGCGCATCGCGCGCACTGCGGCTTCGGCTTCCTCTGCCGATTGCACGTAGGGCAGCAGTAGCGTCTGCGCGCCCATGTCCAGAACGCGCTTTATCAGCACCGTATCGTTGGCATAGGGGCGCACCACCGCCGAAACCTGGGGATACCCTGCAAGCGTCTGCATCGCGGGCAGGGTTTCGGCAATTTCCAACGGCGAATGCTCTGTGTCGATCATGACCCAGTCAAAGCCGGCCAGCGCCAGGATCTCGGGCACCATGTTTCCGGGAATTGCGTTCCAGATGCCCAGCTGAGGTGTGCGTGACGCCAGTCGCGCCTTGAACAGGTTTCGGGGCAGGTCCATCGTTCTTGTCCTTGTCTGCCGCGCCTAGACGCGGGGGGTGACGGTATCGCCGGTTTCTGCGGCGGTCTTTATGGCAATCAGCGCAGCCAGCGATTTCATTCCCTCGCGCCCCGAACAGACGGGCGATGCCCGGCCGCGGATGACATCGGCAAAGTTGCGCACCTGAGCCAGCAGCGGATCGGTGCCGCCGCGCAAAAGCGTCGTGCGGTTGATCGGCTGCCACCAATCGCGTGCGCCATTGTCGTTCCATTCCTCTCCGCGTGGCAGTGCCAGCGACCCCAATGTACCGCCAATCCACATGGCGTTCTGGTCAGTGGGCGGATAGGCAGGGTTGTCGTGGCCGGTGAATTCGAACGACCAGGGCGCGACGATCGCGTCTGATACCTGAATCGTGCAAAGCACGCCGCTTTCGAAGGTCACCAGGGCAGCCGCCGCGTCCTCGACCTGATTGCCGCGTATGCGGTTCGAGGACACGGCCCGCACGCTGGCGATCTCACCGAGGAGAAATCGCAAGAGATCCACATCATGGATCAGGTTCACATAGATCGGTCCGGCCCCCGGTGCGCGCCGCCACGGGGTATCGAAATAGTCGTCCGGCTTTGCCAGCCAGAACATCGCATGCGCGGAAACCAGCGCGCCAAGCGCCCCTGACTCGATCCGTGCCCGGGCGGCCTGGATCACGGGAAGGTGCCGCCGGTGATGGCCTGTCAGAACGGGTACGCCCGCCGCCTCTCCTGCCACGACAAGTGCGATGGCGTCGTCGAGGTCGGTGGTCAGCGGCTTTTCCACCAGAACCGGAACACCCGCGGCAATGCAGGCTTGCGCGCCGTGCGCGTGAAGTGCGTTGGGCGTTGCAAGGATCACGCCGTCAGGTGTTGCGGCAAGGCCGGCCGCAAGGTCAGTGAACAGCGGCACGCCATGCGCCTGGGCAACCGCGGCGGCCGCCGGATCCGGGTCGATCACCGAATGAATCGTGATCCCCGCCAGCCGCAGGGCTTCGAGATGACGCTTGCCGATCAGGCCCGCGCCCGCGACCGAGATTGCCGTCATCGTGTTGCTCCTGACCAATGGGCAGCCAGTTGCAAGCCTTCCTCTTCAACGCGTTCGCGCAGCAGCGCCAGCGCCAGATCATGCCGGCGCGAGACCGCCGCTTCGGACAGTTGCGCTGGATCGGGCAAGGCAAGACCATCGCCGACAAGATTGCGGAAGCGCGTGTTCAGCCCTTCCAGTATGGCGCAGAAATCAATCAGCGTGGGCCGCCCGCAGGCCGCTGCCAAGGCCTGCATGAACCGTGATGCATCCTCTGCGATCGCCGGGCCGGTACCGCTGTGCTGGGCCCGGTGCATTGCCGATAGCACCCGGCCTTCCCAATCGAGGTCTCCGCGCGCCATCGATAGACCAAGCGCAAGGCACAACAGGTCGGCACGCATCTCTGTCACCTCGTCCAGCATGGCGCGCGTGGCCGGTGCGATCCGGAATCCGCGCTGATCTTCGGCCTCGACAAGCCGTTCGGCCACGAGGCGGGAAATCGCTTCTCTCAGGGGGGACAGGGACACATTATACCGGTCGCGCAGGTGGTTCAGGTTCATCTTGCCTCCCGGCGCCAGCGCCCCGGACAGGATCGCGGCGCGAAGGTCGGCCGCGACACGGGTGGCGCGCGTTTCCCGGCCGCCGTTTTGTCCGCCGCTTCTGGTCCTCATGGGGCTGCGTTTATGTCAGATGAAACACACATTGATCGATTTTCTTACCGACAGATGGATCATTGGCAAGTCCAAATGACAAAGTGCTAGTCTGAGTGGGTCAGAACGAGGCATCACATGGCAGACAAACGTATCGATGGCGGCGTCGCCAATTCGCTTTACGACAGGCTGCGCAAAGACATCGTATTCGGGCGGCTTGCGGCAGGCGCGAAGCTACCGCTGGGCGACCTGAAGGAAAACTACGGGGTCTCGGTCTCGACCCTGCGCGAGGCGCTGAACCGGCTTGCCGCCGAGGGCTTTGTGATGACCGAAGGCCAGCGCGGTTTCTTCGTGGCACCGATGACGCGCGATGGTCTGCGGGACATCGCTGCGCTGCGTGTCCTGATCGAGGTGTATGCCTTCGAAAAGTCCATAGAACGGGGCGATACCGACTGGGAGGCAAGCATCGTCGCCGCACATCACAAACTGCACCGCATGGAACAGAGGATGCTCAAGGGCGACGTTTCGGTGCGGGAGAAGTGGAAACAGCATGACTGGGAATTCCACCAATCCCTGATCGGTGCGTGCGGATCATCAGAGCTTTTGCTGCTGCACCAGACGGTGTTCGACAAGTATCTGCGCTACCAGATGCGGGTCCTGACATTTCGTGGAGACCTGGCCGCGGCCGAACACAAGGCGTTGCTGGACGCCGCGTTGAACCGCGATACGGCACAGGGTGCCGCCGTGCTGCGCAGTCATATCGACGGCGGAGTCGAGCACAGCCTGGCAAACTGGGGCACATGAGGTGTCAGCCTGCGCCGCAGATTAAAATCGATTATCTTGCAGAGACTATGACAAAGCATGAAAAATCCGTTGATCGAAGGATGATCTTGAGTATAACCGATGTGATGCCGCCGGAGGAGACGGCACGTAAGGGAGAAGTAACCATGTCTATCGCACTTTCCCGCCGCTTTGTGCTGGCGGCCACCGTCGCCGCGGCGACGGCTATCACAGGTCTTCAGGCTGCGGCCCAGGACAAGGTCGTCCTGCGCCTGTCCACGCCGGCCACCGAAACAGACCAGCGTTCGGTTGCTCTGGCCGAGATCTTCGCGCCCGCCGTCGCCGATTTTGCCGACTACCAGCCGCATTATAACGCATCTCTCGTCGCACAGGGCAGCGAGCTGGAAGCGATCGCGACCGGCGACCTGGAGATGTCCATCACGTCGGCCCAGGAACTGGCCACGTTTTTCCCTGAATTCTCGATCTTCGCCACGGGCTACGTGCATCAGGACGCCGCGCACCAGGTTGCCGTGTTCAACGACCCGCTGATGGATCCGTTCAAGCAGACCGTCGAGGACGAGCTTGGCGTCAAGCTTCTGTCGGTCATGTACCTCGGCCGCCGCCATGTGAACCTTCGGCAGACAAAGGATGAACTGTCGGTAATGACCCCGGCCGATCTTGCGGGCGTGAACCTGCGGATGCCCGGCACGGATGCGTGGCAGTTCCTTGGCAGGGCGCTGGGCGCGAACCCGACGCCGCTTGCCTTCACCGAGGTGTACACCGCCCTGCAAACCGGATCTGTAGACGGACAGGACAACCCGCTGCCGACGGTGGTGGATTCCAAGTTCTACGAGGTCACCAATCAGATCGCACTGACCTCGCACCTTGTCGACCTGAACTACATCGCGTTCTCCAAGGCGATCTGGGACAGCATGTCCGCCGATCAGCAGGCCGCGGTTCAGGCCGCGGCAGATGCCGCAGCCGAAAGCGCACGGCAGGCCCAGCTGAAGAAGGAAGAAGACCTCGTGGCCTTCCTGCGCGAGCAGGGGCTGGAGATCTACGAACCTGATCTGGCGGCCTTCCGCAACCATGTGCAGCAGCAGTACGTCGGTTCCGAATTCGCCGCGTCCTGGCCGGACGGCGTGCTGGAGCAGATCAACGCTCTGGGCAACTAGGCCTGAAACTCTGCCGCGGGGGACATCATGGCACGCATGTTGACATGGTTCACCCGTGGCGCCGAAGCGGTGGCGGCCATCATGATGGCCGCCATGTTCGCCACCTTCATCCTTCAGATCATGATCCGCTACACCGCCCGGCTGGAATGGATCGCCGAGCGTTTTCCCTTCCTCGACCCGTCACACTTTGGCTGGACGCTGGAATTCTGCCTGGTCCTTTGGGTCTGGCTTGTGTTCTGGGGCAATGCCTTTGTCGTGCGCGAACGTGATCATGTGACCTTCGACATTCTTTATCAGACAGTCGGACCAAGACTGCGCGCAGGGTTTGCCATTGTCGCGGCGGTCGCGATCTGCGCCGGGCTTCTCTGGTCGCTTGATGCGACATGGGAAAGATTTCATATCCTGCGCCTGAAGAAGACGGCGACGCTTTCGGCGCTCTTCGGCGACTGGATCCGTATGCGCCACATCTACGCGATCTATGCCCTGTTCCTCGTGGTTGTTGCGGCCCGCTACGCGTGGCGCGCCGTACACGTCATCCGGCATGGGGCCGATGCCCCGGTACCCCATAGCCAAGGGCGGCTGGACGAATGAGCATCGAGTTCCTTTTGTGCCTCGGCACGCTTTTCCTGCTGGCGGGCATCGGCGCGCCCATCGCCTATGCGATCCTCGTCGCCTCGTTCGTCTACCTGGCCTTTGCCGGGCAAAGCGTCGGTGTCGCCGGCAAGACGCTGATGGACGGGCTTTACAACAGCTTCATCCTGCTGGCCGTGCCGCTCTTTATCGTGGCGGCGAACATCATGAACGCGGGTACGATCAGCGACCGGCTCCTGAACTTCTGCGTCGCGCTGGTGGGCCGGTTCCGCGGCGGGCTGGGGCATGTGAACGTCGTCGCCTCGCTGATCTTTTCCGGCATGTCCGGGTCCGCCGTCGCCGACGCCGCGGGCATCGGCAAGATCATCATCGGCATGATGACCCGCAGCGGGCACTATACCCGGGGCTATGCCGCCGCGATCACGGCGGCCTCGGCCACCATCGGGCCGATCATCCCGCCGTCCATTCCAATGGTGCTCTACGCGCTCGTGTCCAACACCTCGATCGGCTACCTGTTCCTGGGCGGCATCCTGCCGGGCCTTCTGATGGGCGTGGTGCTGATGGGGATGAACACCTGGATCTCGCACCGCCGCGGCTTTGCCCTGGAAGAGCCGGTGCCGCTGCGCGACCTGCCGCGCCATGTGGGCACCGCCTTTCCGGCACTCCTGATGCCCGCGATCCTGCTCTATGGGATCTACGGTGGCGTCACGACCCCGACCGAAGCTGCCGCGGTTGCCGCCGCCTACGCGCTGGTGCTGGCCGCGCTGTTCTACCGCGCTCTCAGCTTTGGCGCGCTTTACCGGATTCTCGTCGAAAGCGCCCGCTCCTCTGCGGCCGTAGGGATCGTCATTGGCGGGGCACTGATCCTCAACTACGTGGTCGCGTCGGAAAACATCCCGACGATCATGGCCCAGGCGCTGGTCGGGCTGGACATCCACCCGTTGGTGTTCCTGCTGTGCGTGAACGTCACTCTTCTGCTTCTTGGCTGCGTTCTGGACGCCACGACGCTCATCCTTGTCATCATCCCGCTGTTCCTGCCCACCTGCCGCGAACTGGGGATCGACCTTGTGCATTTCGGCGTCGTGGCCATCGTCAATTGCATGATCGGGCTCATTACGCCGCCCTATGGAATCCTTCTGTTCGTCATCAACGGGGTGACGCGGATCCCGCTGATCGAGATCATCCGTGAAATCTGGCCTTTCCTTCTTGTGCTTCTTGCGGCGCTTATGGTGCTGATCCTGGTGCCCGATGTCGTTCTCTTCCTGCCGCGGCAATTCGGATATGCGGGATAGATCCATGCGAAAGCTGTCCCTCGGGCTGATCGGCGACAACATCCGCGCCAGCCGTGCCGGAGAGTTGCATCGCGCCTGTGGGCGGGCTGCTGGGATCGAAGTGACCTATGACCATTTCATCCCGAACGACCTGGGGCAGGGTTTTGATGCCGTGTTCGATACCTGCGTGGCGCGGCTTCAGGGGTTCAACGTGACGCTTCCCTACAAGGAACGTGCCGCCAAGCGCGTGCGCATCGATGACCCCGCGGTCCGACGGCTGGGCGCGGTGAACACGGTCCTCGTCGGCCCCGAAGGGCCGGTCGGGGCCAACACCGATTTCTCCGGATTCGTAACCGCCTTTCGCACGGCGTTCGGTGGCCGGACTCCGGGGCGCGCCGTGATCCTTGGCGCGGGCGGTGTCGGGCGTGCCATAGCCTTTGGGCTGGTCGATCTCGGCGCCGCCGAAATCGTCGTGGTCGATTCTGACCCGGAGCGCGCCAGTGCGCTTGCCGCAGCGCTGGGCACCGGTGCCACCACCGGCGATGTGCGCGACGTGACCAGCGCTGACGGCGTGGTGAACGCCACGCCGCTTGGCATGGAGGGCTACGGCGGATGCCCGGTGCCGGAAAGTGTAGGCTTTCCTTCTGGCGGCTGGGCCTTCGATGCGGTCTACACGCCGGTTGACACTCCGTTCCGCGCCCGTGCCCGGGCTGCCGGCATGGTGTTCCTGTCAGGCTGGGAGCTTTTCTTTCACCAGGGCCTCGACGCCTTTGCCCTGTTCTCCGGCCAGCCGGTCACCGACCCGGCCACCATCCGGGCCGCATTGTCGGCCCCGCCCGCCTCGGCGGCCTGAGCCGCGCCTTGCCCTTGGCGCCAAGCGCGGCCAAGCTGTGCTTCGGGCAAGAGGGGGACAGGCCATGATCCGCGATGCAGCTCTTTTGATGGCGCTGGAGGATGGCGTTGCGCGCTTCGTGCGCGACCGGCTGATCCCGCAGGAACGCGCGGTGGACGAGGCCGACGCATTGCCCGACGGCATGGTGGACGCGTTCCGCGAACTGGGCCTGTTCGGTCTTTCGATCCCCGAGGATCACGGCGGGCTTGGCCTGACGATGGAAGAAGAGGTGCGCGTGGCCTTTCAGCTGGGCCGGACCTCTGCCGCGTTTCGGTCCCTGATCGGCACCAACAACGGGATCGGGTCTCAGGCGATCATCATGGACGGGACCGATGCGCAAAAGGCGCGCTACCTGCCGCGCCTCGCCAGTGGAGAGATCATCGGCTCCTTCGCGCTGACCGAACCGGGGGCGGGATCCGACGCCGCCAGCCTGACGACCCGCGCGGTCCGCGACGGCGACCATTACCTGCTCAACGGCACGAAACGCTACATCACCAATGCCCCGCACGCCGGGCTTTTCACCGTCTTCGCCCGCACCGGATCGCCCGACGACCGCGCGCGCGGCATCTCTGCCTTCCTGGTCGAGGCGCCACGCGACGGGCTGCTCCTTGGCCCGCCGGACAGGAAGATGGGCCAGAAGGGAGCGCATGTCTGCGACGTGGTGTTCCAGGACTGCCGCGTGCCCGCCGACGCGCTTCTGGGCGGGGTCGAGGGGCGCGGCTTTGCCTCTGCGATGAAGGTGCTTGACCGTGGGCGGCTGCACATCTCTGCCGTCTGCGTGGCGCAGGCCGAACGGCTGATAGACGACACGCTGGCCTACGCGATGGACAGGCGTCAGTTCGGTGTACCGCTGGCCGACCAGCAACTGGTGCAGGCGATGCTGGCCGAAAGCCGTGCCGAATGCCTCGCCGCGCGCAGCATGGTTCTGGAAACCGCCCGGGCCAAGGACATCGGCACCGACATCGCCACCGACGCCGCCTGCTGCAAGCTTTTCGCCTCGGAAATGGTGGGCCGGGTGGCGGACCGTGCGGTGCAGATCCACGGCGGCGCGGGCTACATGGCCGAATACGGGATCGAGCGCTTCTACCGCGACGTGCGGCTCTTCCGAATCTACGAAGGCGCCAGCGAGATCCAGAAACTGGTGATCGCACGCGGCATGATCCGGGCGGCCGGTTCGGGCTGATTGACCCGCCTTCGGGGTCCAAGGCCGCCGGGATTCGGGGCAAAGGCGGCGGAACTGCCGAAATATCGCGCACCCCCTTGCATCGCTTGCGGCGCGGCACACGCCGCGTTTGCCCAAGGCGCCCGCCTTGTGGACGCTGCAAGGTGCAGGGCACTTAGGGTTCCACCCCGCAACAGGGGGATCGGTCCAAGAAGTGCCGCCGCGCCGGCAAATTCCGGGCGGTACACGGCGGGGGAAAAGCCCGGGAGGTCACTGCGCCGGTTCGCCCGTGTCCTCTTCCACGTTCCGCCAGCGGGCCGGTTTCCGACAAAGTGCGGGGCGTGAACCGGAGCCGAGACATGCTGAAATCCGTCATCCTGACTGCCGGCGTCGCTGCCGCGACCGCCCTTTCCGCGCTGCCCGCGATTGCGCAGGAGAAAACAGAATTCCGCGTCGCCTGGTCGATCTATGTCGGCTGGATGCCCTGGGGCTACCTCGAAGACTCGGGCATCATGGACAAATGGGCCGAGAAATACGGCATCGACGTCGAGGTCGTGCAGATCAACGACTATATCGAATCGATCAACCAATACACCGCCGGCGCCTTCGACGGCGTGTCGGCCACCAACATGGACACCCTGTCCATTCCCGCGGGCGGCGGCGTCGACACCACCGCGCTGATCGTGGGCGACTATTCCAACGGCAACGATGCCGTCATCCTGAAGGGCGAAGGCGGTCTGGCAGACCTTGCCGGCAAGCCCGTGCACCTAGTGGAACTGTCGGTGTCGCACTACCTGCTTGCCCGCGGCCTCGACAGCGTCGGGCTGTCCGAGGCCGACCTGGGTGGCGTCATCAACACCTCCGACGCTGATATGATCGCCGCCTACGCCACCAACGATGTGCAGGCCGTCGTCACCTGGAACCCGCTGGTGTCCAGCATCCTGGAGGAACCGGGCGCCAACAAGGTCTACGATAGCGCCGACATCCCAGGCGAGATCATCGACATCATGTGGGTGAACACCGAGGTGCTGGCATCCAACCCCGATTTCGGCAAGGCCCTGACCGGCGCCTGGTACGAACTCATGGGCCTGATGGCCGCAGGGGACGAGGCGGCGCTGACCGCAATGGCAGAAGCTTCCGGCACCGATCTTGCAGGCTACAAGGCGCAGCTTGCCTCGACCGAGATGTTCTATGACCCCGCCGATGCGGTCTCGTTCACCTCGTCGGACGCGCTGAAGGAGACGATGGTGAACGTGGCCGCCTTCCTCTTCGACAAGGGCATCCTGGGCGAGGGCGCGCCGTCGCCCGATTTCGTGGGCGTCGCCTATCCCGACGGGTCGACCACCGGTGACCCGGCCAATGTGAAGCTGCGCTACGACACCACCTATATGCAGATGGCCGCCGACGGCGCCCTCTGACACAAGGACAGGCCCCGGCACCCGCCGGGGCCGAATCCCGCGCCATGCGTCTCATCAACAGAAAGCCGGGGCGGCCGCTTGCGCTGTTCCTGATGCTTGTCCCCTTCGTGGCGGTGCTGATCGCCTACATGGTCGGGTCCGACATGCGCCTGTCCGTCAACCCCGCCGACAAGCTGCTGCCCGCGCCGTCCACCATCGCCGACACCGCTGCGCGCCTGTTCACCGAGGGCGACCGGCGCACGGGCCGCGTCCTTCTGTGGTACGACACCGCCGTCAGCCTGCGGCGGCTGGGCATTGGCGTGGGTATCGCGGCGCTGTCGGGGCTGGTCTTCGGCCTGCTGATCGGGCTTCTGCCGCATGTGCGCGCGGGACTCGCGGGGTTCGTCGCCGTCCTGTCGATGGTGCCGCCGCTGGCGATCCTGCCGATCCTCTTCATCGTGTTCGGGCTGGGCGAGACGTCCAAGATCGTTTTGATCGTCATCGGCATCACGCCCTTCTTGATCCGCGACCTGTCGCAGCGGGTCATCGACATTCCCCGCGAGCAGATCGTCAAGGCCGAGACCCTTGGCGCTTCCTCGCTGGTCATCGCGCTGCGCGTGGCGCTGCCGCAGATCATGCCGTGCCTGATCCAGGCGGTGCGGCTGTCGCTTGGCCCCGCATGGCTGTTTCTCATCGCGGCAGAGGCGATCGCTTCGGACCTCGGGCTTGGCTACCGCATCTTTCTCGTGCGCCGGTACCTCGCGATGGACGTGATCTTGACCTACGTCCTGTGGATCACGCTTCTGGCCTTCCTGATCGACCTTGCGCTGCGCTGGATGTCGCGGCGGCTTTATCCCTGGGCGGGGGCGGGCCTATGAGTTTCGTCACTGTCCGCAACATCTTTCAAAGCTACGGCGCGCGCCCGATCCTGGAACGCGTGAACCTCGACGTGGCCGAGGGCACCTTTGTCTCCATCGTCGGCGCCTCGGGCTGCGGCAAGTCCACCTTCCTGCGCCTGTTGCTGGCAGAAGAGCGCCCGACCCGGGGCGAGATCCGTATCGACGGCGCGCCGCCCGCGCGCGAGCCGGGCCGCGAACGCGGCGTGGTGTTCCAGCGCTATTCCGTCTTTCCGCACATGACCGTGCTGGACAACATCGTCGCCGCGGATGCCTTCACCCGGCGCTTCGGCCTGCTGTTCGGGGCTGACCGCCGCGCCGCCCGCGCCCGTGCCGCCGAAACGCTGGACCGGATCGGGCTGGGACACATGGCCGATGCCTATCCCGCCGCGCTGTCGGGCGGAATGCAGCAGCGCCTTGCGATCGGGCAGGCCCTGACCGCCAAGCCGCGCATACTTCTTCTGGACGAGCCCTTCGGCGCGCTCGATCCCGGCACGCGGCTTGCGATGCACGATTTCCTGCTGGAACTGAAGGCCGGCACCAACATGACCGTCTTCATGGTCACCCATGACATCGAGGAAGGCTTCAAGCTGGGCGACCGGCTGATCGTCTTCGACAAGCCGCGCTGGGACCCCACCGATCCCAACGCCTATGGCGCCACCATCACCTATGACCTCGATACCCGCAAACGGGACGAGGGGATTCAGACCCTGCTGGAGGAAACCAATGTTCATCGCCCCGCCTGAGCGGACCCGGTCACACCACCCCGCCGACAGCCGCGCGCCCGACCGGCGCCACCACCACCCCGACCTGACGCGGCTTCGTGGCTGGCGGGCGATGCAGGCCGAGGGCGAGTTGCCCGAAACCCGCTGGGACGAGGAACGCCGCTGGGCCCTGCGCATGGGCCTGACCGGCGCCGACACGATCGAAGACAAGTCGATCCCCACCTTCGCGCGCGGGGAACTGCCGCATTACGCCGGCATCAACACCTTCCTCAAGGCGCCCTATGCCGAGGACGTGACAGAGGTGGGCCATTACGACGCCACGGTGCTGGGCATCCCCTTCGACGGCGGCACCACCTATCGCCCCGGCACAAGGTTCGGTCCGCAGGGCGTGAGAAAGATCAGCGCGCTTTATACCCCCTACAACTATGAAATCGGGGTCGACCTGCGCGAACAGATGACGCTTTGCGATGCGGGCGACGTGTTCACCATCCCCGCCAATATCGAAAAAAGCTTTGATCAGATCAGCCGCGCGGTCAGCCATGTCTTCAGCTCCGGCAGCCTGCCGATCATGATCGGCGGCGATCATTCCATCGGCTTTCCCTGCGTGCGCGGCATCGCCGAATGCACCTCGAAGAAGATCGGAATCGTGCATTTCGACCGCCACGCCGACATCCAGGAAAAGGACCTGGACGAACGCATGCACACCACGCCCTGGTTCCACGCCACAAACATGCCCAACGTGCCCGCGAAGAACCTTGTGCAGGTGGGTATCGGCGGCTGGCAGGTCCCGCGCGAGGCGGTGAAGGTCGCCCGCGAGCGGGAGACCAACATCATCACCATGTCCGACATGGAACGCATGGGCGTGGACAAGACGGCCGAGATGGCGCTGGAAATGGCGTGGGACGGGGTCGACATGGTCTACATGTCCTTCGACATCGACTCGATCGACTGCGGCTTCGTCCCCGGCACCGGCTGGCCCGAACCCGGCGGCTTCCTGCCGCGAGAGGCGCTTGCGCTGGCCTCGAAGGTCGCCGCCGAGGGCATCTGCGGCATGGAACTGGTAGAGGTTTCGCCGCCCTACGACACATCGGACATCACCGCGCTGATGGGCACCCGCGTGATCGTCGACGTGCTGGGCGCGATGGTCAGCGCCGGCACGCTGGGCAAGCACAAGGCGCATATCGACAAGCCCGTCAGCATCCCGCACGGCGAATTCGAAGGCCGGAGGTGGTCCAATGCCACATGACCATCCCCACGCGCATCGCCATGGGCCCGGCCACAACCACCCCAAAGCCGACCACCTGCACAGCCACATGGTGCCAGAGGACACCGCCGCCGACCTTCAGGTCCTGGCCAGCCAGTTCATCGACGGCTTCGTCAACGCCCGAGACAAGGCGGCCTATCTGGAAATTGCAGGCGTCCCGCGGGAAATCGCACCGGGCGACGGCCCGTCGCTGAAGCTCGTCGATGTCACGCTGACAACAGAATGGCAGGTCGGCACGGCCTCACCCTCTTTCGGGTCCACCGAGCTTGGCTACCTGCCCTTTCCCGGCCAGATGGTGACGGAACGGATGAACCTTGGCTTCGTCTATGTCTCGTTGCGGGAGAAACGCGTGATCGATCTGCGTGATTTCCTGTCAACACGTGATGGCGGCTGAGGCGTGCACGGCCCCGGCACGGCTCGAGGGGCCGTCGTTTCCGCCGGGTCTTCACCCTGTGCAGCGCCGAAGCACCTCGACCTCGGACGCATCGTAGGGTGTGCCGTTGGCGTAAAGGATGTCGTGAAACCAGACGGACCTGTCCGCATCTCCGCCATGTGCCGCGACAAGATCCTTGGGCCAGGGAAGCCAGGTCTGGGTCCGTCCGCGGACAAGCCCCCATTGAACGCAGCCAACCTTTCTTGACCGGAAAAACGAAAGCTGATCGCCGATCCTGCTTCCGACGGGGCGCGCCATCCATTCCGTGCAAAGCATGGGTCGGCCAAGGCGTTCCAGCCCCGTGATGATCTCTGCCACCCGGTCGGTCGCCAGATAGGCGTGAAAGGTAACGATGTCGGACAAGCCCAGCGCGGTCCTGTCGATCGCCGTGTCATAGGCCGCCGCAACCGTTCCCGCGACGGGTGTGTTCCAGGCACCCACGGTCAGAGGCTGGCACGGCCCGGCAGCGCGGGCGGCCTCGAAACTCTCGCGCATCAGCGCAAGGCTTTGCCCCGAGAAGTCGGGTTCATAAAGTGCGGCGCCATCGGGCCCGAAAATCATGCGGTTGCCCGGCTCGTTGTATAGATCCCAGAACAACACCCGGGGATCGTCGCGATAGCGCGCGACGACATCGCCGACATAGGCGCGCAGCCTGTCTGTCTCTTGTTCGCCCAGCAGCAGGCCACGGCCGGGGCTGGCAACCGCACGGCTGTTGTGAACGCCCGGGACCGGATCGGGCTGCGGGCCGTACTCGGGTTCGAAACCGCCGAAACCGCAATCGTCGAACAAGACCGGGATCGTGTCGATCCCCACCCTGGTCGCCATTCCCATCACCCGGTCCAGCCTGTCCAGAAGACCGTCACGGTCATGCTTCCAGATGATGTAGTGCAGGTTGATCCGAAAGGCGTTGAAGCCAAGGTCGGCCGCCCATCCCAGTTCGCGCTCGATCGTCGCGGCATCGAAACTGTCGCGATGCCACATCTCCAGGAAATTCACCGCCGTAGAGGGCAGGAAGTTGAACCCGCACACCCAGGGCCGCGCGCGCCACCAGGCATTCGCCTCCACTTCGGTCCAACGGTCCATCGTCCAGGGCTCCGGTGATTCTTGTCGGTTGTGACCCCGGCCGACGCAAGGTCGGCCGGGGTCTGGCCTTGTCAGCCGTCCAGAAGGTCCTGCACCTCCAGTTCGGCGTCGGCGAGTGCGTCCTCCACGGACTTTCCCGTCAGCCAGATGGCCTGAAGTTCGCGGTTCAGCACATCCTGGATTGCGCCATAGCTCTCCGAGGCGGGCGTATCGCGGGCGATGGCGGCGGTTCCGGCGTACTCGTCACGATGCGGCAGCCCGGCATAGGCGTCGGATGCCAGGATCGAGTTCCGCACGGCCATGTGCCCTGTGCGGGCCCAGTCGATGTTGTGATCGTTGATGAAGGCCAGCACCTTGAGGGCGGCGGCATAGGTCTCTGGCTCGTCGCGCTTGACCGAGGCCGGGATGGCCCACATGTGGCTGTCTGCCCATGTCGCGCCCTCTACGAAAAGCGTCGGGAAATCGGCCACGTAGTATTCCGACAGCGCCACGTCGGGGTTCGCCGCCTCGGCGTCGTAGAAATCGACGACCCAGGTGCCGTTGACCAGAACGGCGGCCTCGCCGCTCAGGAAGGCCTGTTGGCTGTCGGCATAGTTGAGCTGCGGGTTGGCGTGGCCCGCGTCGAAAAGCTGGGTGATCGCCGTCACCGCGTTTCTTCCCGCCTCGGTATTGATCGTTGCGGTGCCGTCCTCGGTGAAGATGTTCGCGCCCTGCTGCCACATCAGCGACAAGACCACCCGCACCCCGATCGGGAACTGTGCGAAGTCGGCGGCAAGATAGTCCTGACCGGTCGCCTCTTCGACCATGGCGGCATGTTCCAGCAGTTCCGCCGGCGAGGTTGGCAGGATCGGGCTGCCATCTTCGTTCACAAGGCCCGCGGCCTCCATGATCTCCATGTTCACGTGCCAGAGGTTGGCATGGAAATCCATCGGCACGCCGTAAATGCCGCCCTTGTAGCTGACAGCCTCCAGCGCCGTGGGGGCCCAGTCGCCCGTGTCGATGCCTGCCGCCGCGAGGTCATCAGACAGATTGGCCAGCGCCCCCAGTCCGGCGAACTGCGGCACGCGGTGCCGGTGCATGACATGAATGTCCGGCGGCTCGCCCCCGGCATAGGCCGCGATTATCTGATCATAGTAGTTGCCCCAGTCGGTGGGCAAAGTGTTCACGGTGATCCCGTCCAGTTCCGCGTCAGCGGCATTGATGATGGACTGGATGATGCAAGGCTCTCCGACGCTCTTGGTCGTATCGGTGCCTGCATCCTCGCAAGCGCCGAAGAACCGGCCAAGCGAGACCTCTTGCGCGGTCGCGCCTGTCACGGCCACCGCGGCCAGCGCGGTTCCTATAAGGATATGCTTCATGGTTTTCCTCCCTTGGATTGGGGCGCGGGACGCCCCGGTTCAGCCCTTGGTCCCGCCGGTCGTCATGGCCCGGACCACGTAGCGTTGAAACATCAGGAACAGGATCACGACGGGCAGGGATGCGATGACCCCGGACGCCATCACGCGGCCCAGCCCTTCGGATTGCGCAAAGTTCGACTGGATCGAGGCCAGCCCAAGCGTGATCGTGAAGCGATCGGGCTCTCTCGCCGAAACCAGCGGCCAGAGATAGTCGTTCCACGCGTAAAGGAACGTCAGGATCGCAAGCGTCATCATGGCCGGCCGCGCCAGCGGCAGCATGATGTACCAGAAGATCTGCAACCAGCCGACACCGTCGATCCGCGCCGCCTCTTCCATGTCCTTCGGGATCGCCCTGAAGAACTGCATCATCAGGAAGACGCCGATCGGCACCGCCATGCGCGGCAGGATCAGCGCGTGATAGCTGTTGTGCCAGCCAAGGTCGGCAAACATCGTGTAAAGCGGGATAAAGACCGCCTGCTCGGGCACCATCAGCCCTACAAGGCATAGCACCATGACCGTTCGCTTCAGCGGAAACTCCAGACGGGCAAGCGCGAAGCCCGCAGTCGTGGACACGGCAAGAACCCCAAGGGTCATTCCAAGCGCGACAATGGCCGAGTTCAGGAACCATAGCGGCGTCTGCCCAAAGCTGAAAAGCGCCGCATAATTGTCGAGCGTGAACGGAACGGGGATCAGCCCGAACGCCGTGCTCGACGTCGTGCGCGCAAGCACGTCATTGGGCTGAAAGGACAGCGAAACCATCCAGATTGTCGGAACCAGCCACACGAAGGCCGGTATCGATAGCGCCGTGATCAGCCAGTAATAGGACCGGTTCAGCATCACCGCTCCTCGCGTCCGACGACGAACTGCACCACCGAAAACGCGCCCATGATGAGAAACAGGAAGACCGCCATCGCGCTGGCCTTGCCCAGCTCGCTGTCGCGAAACGCGGTCTGGTAGATATAGCGCACCAGTACCTGCGTGCTGTCGTTCGGCCCGCCCTGGGTCATAAGGTGCGACTGTCCGAAGACCTGAAAATGCAGGATGATCTGCAACACCACCACCAGCGTGATCGTGCGCTTCAGGTTGGGCAGCGTGATGTACCAGAAGGCGTTCAGCCCCGTCGCGTTGTCGATCGCGGCGGCCTCGTAGATGTCCTTCGATATGTCCTGGATGCCGGCCAGAAACAGGATCATCGCGATGCCCAGCGACCACCATACCGTCGTGATGACGATTGCCGCCATGGCGAAGTGCTGGTCGGTCAGCCAGACGACGGGCGACCCGCCCAGCGCTTCGGTCACATTCGCGATCAGGCCCTGCCGGGGGGAAAACATGATCTGCCAGATCAGCGTGACAACCGTCACCGAAAGCACCTGGCTCAGGAAGAAAATCGTGCGCAGCACGGCCTTGGCGCGCGTCTCTCCGTCAAGCGCGGCGGCAAGGATCAGGGCCGTGACCGTGACGCCGGGCACCGCCAGCGCGACGAATGTGATCGTATTTCCCACGGTCGGCCAGAAACGGCGATCGTACCAGCGTCCGCCTTCGCCGGGATGAAACCCCGGCAAGACAAGGAACATCAGGCCAGCGATGCCCAGCGCAAGTGCCGTTGCCCTTGAAAGCCGCCCGCTGCGAAATCCCCAAAAGGCCAGCCCGATCCCGAGGACACCTGCGGTTTGAATGACCGGGCTGGCAAGAAGGCTCCATTCGATGTTGCGCCCCCAAAGTGCGCGGACATAGTTCCTTGGCCCGACGAACTCCTTTGCATCCGGATTGAAGGCGACGGCCAGCAGGTTCCAGTCGTGCAGGCTGATCCAGACGCCCCGAAAGAACGGGTAGATCAGGAACGCGGCATAAACGGCGAGAAACGGCAAAAGAAGGATCGCGGCCGCCTGCGCCTCGGAAAGTCCGCGCCCCTTTCGCCTCTGCTTTGCATCCCCGGCCATGTGGCGCGCCCTCCCAAACGTGCCGATTCTGGATGCATTGTGACTTGTGCTAAAAACTTTAGCAATATTTATTAGCAAGCGGGTTCGGATGGAGTGGCAGGATGGTTGAACGTGACGGCTCTGGCGCGACACGCTTTAGTGACCATGAAAGACGTGGCAATGACGGCCGGCGTCTCGCAGTCCACGGTCTCCTTCGTTCTCAATGGGAACGACGACATGCGCATAAGCGCCGAAACCCGGCGTCGTGTGCTCAAGGCGGTGGCAGAACTCGGCTATCGGCCCCGTGGCGCCGGACGTCCGCCCAAGGCCGCCGGCACACGGGTGATCGGGGTGATGTTCGATGAGATCGCGACCAGCCCCTTTGCCGCAATCTCGATAGAAGGCGTGCAGGAAGAGGCGTGGAAGGCGGGTGTCATCGTCGAAACGGTGATGACCGGTGGCGACCCTGGCTACGAGGCGGCGGTGCTTCGCAAATGGGCGGCCGACCGGGTCGAAGGCGTCATCTATGCCTCGATCCTGACTCGTCGGGTCACGCCGCCTGATGCGCTTTCCCGTCACCGGGCGGTGCTGTTGAACTGCTATGACGCCCATGATCGTTTCGCCTCGGTCGTGCCGGCCGAACGGCGCGGCGGCGAGGCCGCAACGCGGGCCCTTCTCGATGCCGGGCACCGCAGGATCGCCTTTATCTCTGGCGAGGCGTGGATGGATGCCTCTGATCAGCGGATGGAAGGATACGAGCGTGCCTTGCGAACCGCGGGGCTGACCGTCGATCCCTCGTTGATAGAGGCCGGGAACTTCCTGCCGTCGGGGGGGCACGCCGCCACGCACCGCCTGCTCGACCGCACACGCCCCGACGCGATCTTCTGCGCCAACGACCTTATGGCCGTCGGATGCTATCAGGCACTGAAGGAACGCGGCGAACTGGTCGGACAGACGATCGGGGTGATGGGCTACGACGATCAGGAAATCGCCCAGCATCTGAACCCGCCGCTGTCGACGGTCCTGTTGCCACACCGGGAAATGGGTCAATGGTGCGGTGCGCGAATCCTCGACTCGGACGACTTGGCGACGACACGGGTACGGCTGGAATGCCCTCCGGTGATCCGCCGCTCGCACGTCAGGGATATCGGTGAAGACGCGGTTGCCGGTATGCCGGTCTCGGCCATGCCCCGGACCAGCGGGCCATAAGCGGCCCTGAATGGCTTGGGCCGCCAACCGGCTTGTAGGGTCGGTGTTGCCCGGGCCGCCTCCGGATGTCGTTCAGGCTCAGGGACCGCTGCCGGGGGACAAAGGCTGTGTCCAGGAAACGATCCGGCCGCCTGTCGCCCTGCGTCCTGACCACTGACCCGGCCCCCAGATCCGCGCCAGTCAGATGCGGTTGAACCCTTCCTGGGCCCCTGCCTCAGTTGCCTTGGCCCTGACCGGGCGGGTCGTCGTAGATCGACCAGCCAAACTCGCCCGATGTCTCGGGAAGCTCGGTGCGTTTCGTGTGCTGCGCAAGATAGGCCTTGGCAATGAAGTTCGCGGTGATCGGCGCGGTAAGGAACAGAAAGACGGTGATCATCAGTTCGTGGATCGAGACATAGCCGGTCTTGGCGAAGAAATAGATCATGGAAGCAATCAGCACGCCGCCGACACCAAGCGTCGTGGCCTTGGTGGGCGCGTGCAGGCGTTGAACAGTCGACTTCAGCTTGATCAGCCCATAGGAGCCGACAAGACCGAAGATACCGCTGACGGCAAGGGCAAGGGCGATCACAAGTTCAGCGAAAAAGTTCATCGTCTCACCTCACTCGATGATGTCGCCGCGCAGGATGTAGCGGCAATAGGCGACCGTGGAAACGAAACCGACCATGGCGATCAGCATGGCGGCCTCGAAATAGACCTCTGTGCCGCGCCAGACTCCATAAAGAACCAAAAGCGCAATGACATTGATGACCATGGTGTCGAGTGCGAGGATCCGGTCGGCCGCGTCAGGTCCAAGAACGATGCGCCACAAGTCCAGAAGCAGCGCAACAGCGTAGCAGCCTGCCGCGAACATCAGTGCATATTCGATCATGGGAAGATCTCCTTGAGACGCTGTTCGTAGCGCGACTTGATTGCGTCGCGAACACCCTCCGGGTCGTCAGTGTACAGACAGTGCACAAGGATGCAACGGCCATCCGCGGACAGCGTGGCAGAGACCGTCCCGGGTGTCATCGTGATGGTCCCGGCCAGAACGGTGATGGCCTCGGCCGATGTCAGTTCCAGCGGTATTGAAATCCAGCGCGAGCGGATGTCGGCCTCGCGCTTGAAGATGATGATGCCTGCCACCTGCACATTCGCGACGACGATGTCCCACAGCACGATCACGACGTATTCGGCGATCTTGAGCGGACGCCGGATCTTCGGGCGATCGGGCCAGTACGCGGCGGTCAGCATGGGCACCACCAGCGCGAAGAAAGAGCCAAGTATCAGATTTCCAAGCGTGAACTTGTTGACCAGCGCAAGCCACACGAACACCAGCATCAGGCTGACAAGTGGGTGCGGAATCAGGCGTCTCAGCATGGATCAGCCCTCCGCGCCGGTTGCAAGAACGGCCGCGATGTACTGTGCGCGGTCAAGAAGCTGCATCGCGGTGTCTTCGAGATAGGTCGCGACCGGGCCCGCGAACGCGGCAAGCGCGACCAGCGTGGCAATGGCAAGCATCGTCGGGGCAACCTCCAGCGCTGTTGCAGGCGCTGGGCCCGGGCCTCCGGTCTTTCCCGGATCGTCGGTGTCCGGATCGGCCTGCGGGATCGACGTGGACTTCCAGAAAAGGGCGCTGCCGGCCTTGGCGAACCCGACAATCGTCAACAGGGAACCGACAAGAATGGCGGTCCAGGCCCAGGCCATGGCACCGGGCGAGCGCAAGGCGTCCAGAACCAGAAGCTTTCCTAGAAAGCCGCTCAGAGGCGGCATACCTGCCATCCCTATCGCCGCCGCAAAGAAAAGCGCGGCGAAAAGCCCGTTCTGCATGGTTGGGGGCATCGCGCTCAGCACATCGGTTCCCCGGCGCGACACAACCAGATCGGCGATCAGGAACAGGCTGGCCGCGGCGAAAGTGCTGTGCACCATGTAGTATAGCCCGGCGGTCGTCGCTTCGGGTGAAAAGGCAGCGATCGCCAGCAGCAGCGTTCCCATGGACCCGATGACTGCAAAGGAAATCAGCGGCATCAGCCGCCGCGCGCCCAGCACACCCAATGCACCGATCGCGATCGTCACAATGGCTGCCGGAAAAAGCCATTCGCCTGCAAGTCCCTCGGTCGCCGGAACTCCGGGGCCAAAGGCGATGGTGTGGACACGCAGGATGGCGTATGCGCCCACCTTGGTCATGATGGCAAAAAGCGCAGCCACCGGGGCGGGCGCATTTGCGTAGGTTCCGGGAAGCCAGAACTGCACGGGAAAAAGCGCCGCTTTCACCGCGAAGACCACAAGCAACAGCATTGCGGCCACCCTGACCAACGCCGCCTCTTCTGCCGGCAATTCAGCCACTCGCACCGCCAGGTCGGCAATGTTCAGCGTTCCCGTCGATGCATAGAGCGTGCCCAGCGCAAAAAGGAACAGGGTCGAGCCCGCAAGGTTCATCACCACGTACTGCAGGCCGGCCTGGATCCGCCTCTTGCCACCGGCATGGATCATCAGTCCGTAGGACGCGATCAACAGAACCTCGAAGAACACGAACAGGTTGAAGATGTCCCCCGTCAGGAAAGCCCCGCACACACCCATGATCTGAAACTGGAACAGCGCGTGAAAGTGCCAGCCGCGCGCATCCCATCCAGTGGCGATGGCATGGATCAGCACGATGACCGCCAGAATCGCCGTCAACAGCACCATCAGCGCCGACAAACGGTCCAGCACCAGAACGATGCCAAAGGGCGCGGGCCAGTTTCCAAGGCGGTAGACATAGGTCTCGCCATCGGCGGCAAGCAGTGCAAGGCCCAGCGAAATACAAAGCAAAAGCACCGTACCGGCGACCGAGGCAGATCGCGCCAGGGTCATGTCGTTGCGCATGACAAAGCCGATCAGCGGCGCCAAAAGGGCCGGCAGAACGACCGGCAGGATGATCCAGTGCATCATGCCGGGCCGTCCTTTCCGGCTTCGGCCTCTGACGTATCAAGATCGATCCGGTCGTCTCCGGCTTCAAGAAAGGCGCCAAGTCCGATCATCACCAGAACCGCTGTCATCCCGAATGAAATCACGATGGCGGTAAGGACCAGTGCCTGGGGCAGGGGGTCAGAATAGCTTGCATCGCCGTATTTCGACAGGATCGGTGACTGGTCGATGGCCAGCCGCCCGCTCGAAAACAGAAACACGTTGACCGCGTATGACAGCAAGGCAAGGCCAAGGATCACCGGAAACGTCCTGAGCCGCAGGATCAGGTAGACCCCGCCCGCCGTAAGAACGCCGATTGAGCTCGCGACAATGAACTCCATTTCAGGACTCCACCTTTTCTTCGGCACTTTCGCCGGGGTCGTAATCCATGGGATCGACATTCACCGTCTCGCCGGCGTAGCGGGCAATCCGGGACAAGCTGTAAAGCATCAGCATCACGGCCCCAAGCACGGTCAGAAACACGCCCAGGTCAAATAGCATGGCCGTTGCCAGTTCGAACTCTTCGATCGGCGGCCAATGCACGTATGTATAGGAACTCGTCAGGAACGGTCTGGCATAAAGCCATGCCCCGGCCCCGGTCAGCCCGGCGATGACCACGCCGATGCCGATAAGCGTGTGATACTCGATCTTCTTTCGTGCCTGGGTCCAGAAAAAGCCCGACGCCATGTACTGCATCAAAAGCGCGATGGCGATTACCAGACCGGCGACAAAGCCGCCGCCCGGCTGGTTGTGGCCCCGCAACAGGATGTAGATTCCGACAACCACCGCGATCGGCATCAGGACGCGCGTGACGACGACCATCATCAGCGGGTGCCGGTCGCGCGAGCGGTTGTAGCCATAGTCCAGGTTCTTCAGCCGGCGTGCAGCCGGACCATCCAGCAAGGCGCGCATCAGCGCATAGATCACGAAGCCCGCGATCCCCAGAACGATGATCTCGCCGTAGGTGTCATAGCCTCTGAAGTCCACGAGAATGACGTTGACGACGTTTGTGCCGCCGCCGCCCTCGTAGCTGTTGGCCAGATGGTAGTCGGAAATCGTGTCCACATCGCGCAGCATGAATGCGTAGGCAAGCGCGCCCAGGCTGCCGCCGGCGGCCAGTGCGATGATCCCGTCCCGCAATTTCCGGCCGGCCGTGCTCTCTTTCGGTGTGATCTGCGGCATGAAGTTCAGCGCCAGCAGCAGCAGCATGATCGTCACGGTCTCAACCGAGATCTGGGTCAGCGCCAGGTCCGGGGCCGAAAGGTAGACGAAACCAGCCGAGATCATCAGACCGATGATCCCGATCAGAACCAGCGACTGAAAGCGATTGTGGTGCATCGTGACCACGTAAAGGGTCGCCGCCAGCAGCAGGATCCAACCGACGGCGATAACCGGCGGAACGGGCAGCAGACCGCGTGTCGGCCCGCTCATGCCGCTGCCGCTGTAGGCAACCCATCCCAGTAGGACGGATGCAACGGTGAAGATCGCCAGATCGCGGCTGAGCGAGCCACTATAGGTGACGTCAGAGAACCGTCGTGCAACGCCAACCGCCGTGGCCATCAGCCGATCGAAGATCGACTTCGCCTCGGGACGCGGCGCGGCGATCCACAGCCTGTCCAGAGAACCGTGCATGGACAGAAGAAGCGCACCGCCAACGACGGCGATGATCGACATCCATAGCGCCGGCGTGACCCCGTGCCAGAGTTTGAGGTGCGGGTGCAGGTCGGCCCCGGTCACGGCATTTGCAGCTACGGTCACGATGCCGTCCGCAAGGAAGGGCGCAACCCCGATCACCACGACCAGGATGATCAATAGCCCCGGCGACGCCCACATGCCGAAAGGCGGGTCGTGCGGGGTATGCGGATAGTCGTCGCGCTGCGGCCCCAGAAAGACGTGGGAAATGAAGCGCAGCGAATAGGCCACCGACAGCAGGGCGCCCAGCGTCGCCATGGCTGGCACAAGATACGGGCTGCCTGCCCAATCGGTGTGCGATGCCTCTTCCAGCATCATCTCTTTCGACAGGAAGCCGTTGAACAGCGGAATACCCGCCATCGACAGCGCCGCAACGGTCCCGATCACGAAGGTGATCGGCATAAGATGCCGAAGCCCCCCAAGGCGCTTGATGTCGCGGGTGTGGGTTTCGTGGTCGACGATGCCTGCCGTCATGAACAGCGCGGCCTTGAAGGTCAGGTGGTTGATGATGTGAAACACGGCCGCCACGGCCGCTGCCTGTGTGCCGAACCCCAACAGCATCGTAAGAAGTCCAAGATGGCTGACCGTCGAGAAGGCTAGCAACGACTTCAGGTCGTCCTTGAACAGCGCGATCAGCGCGCCCATCACCATGGTGACAAGTCCCGTGGTGGCCACGATATAGAACCAGGCGTCGGTTCCGGCCAGAACCGGCCACATGCGCGCCAGCAGGAATACACCGGCCTTCACCATCGTCGCGGAATGCAGATAGGCCGACACCGGGGTCGGTGCGGCCATGGCGTGCGGCAGCCAGAAATGGAACGGGAACTGTGCCGATTTCGTGAACGCGCCCAACAGGATCAGGATCAGCGCCGGCAAGTACCAGTCCGACGCCCGTATGGCCTCACCCTGTTGCAGTATGCCGGTCAGGTTGTAGCTGCCGGCGATATTGCCAAGGATCAACATCCCGCCGATCATCGCCAGCCCGCCGGACCCGGTCACCGCAAGTGCCATACGCGCGCCCTGCCGCCCCTCTGGCAGGTGCTTCCAGTAGCCGATCAGAAGAAAGGACGACAGCGAGGTCAGTTCCCAGAAGATCAGCAACAGCAGGATGTTGTCCGAGATGACGATGCCAAGCATCGCGCCCTGAAACAGCAGCAGATAGGTATAGAACTGCCCGACAGGATCTTCATGGGACAGGTAGAAGCGCGCATAAAGGATGATGAGCAGCCCGACGCCCAGGATCATCCCCGCAAACAGCAGCCCAAGCCCGTCGAGGAAGAAAGAGGCCGAAAGCCCCAGTTGCGGCAGCCATTGCAATTCGGCCTGGATCACCTCGCCGCGCATCACGGAAGGCGCAAGGGTCAGAAGCAGGATGAAGGCCAGCGCCGTCGGCACGGCGGTGAATGTGGCACAGGCCGTGCGCCCCGCCCGGATCATCACGCCGGGGACAAGTGCCCCTGCAAAGGGCAACACCGCGATGAAAAGAAGCAGATAGCCTTCGTGGCTCATGCTCTGACCCCTTTGGTTTCCTGCGTGACTGTGTGACAGCATAGATCGCAGAGGCCAACAACCACATTTGAACCCGAGGCTTAAGCAGATTTTTTCCGTGCGATGACCCGAAGGCACGGGAAACGGCCCGCCCCGGCCAAAGCGACTTGCCGGACCCGGTCGACCGCGACGCGCGCCACATGTGTCGCCACCGGACAAGGCCAAGCGACCCGGCCACGGCCCGCCACCGCCCGAAGGGTCTGAGCCAGTCCGTTTCAAAGGGGATACTGGCTGGGGTGGTAGGATTCGAACCTACGGTACACGGTACCAAAAACCGCTGCCTTACCACTTGGCTACACCCCAGCAGTGCGCGGCTAATTACGCTGACAGGCGGTCCGCTTCAAGCCCCGAAGTGGAATTTTCGCGTCGCATCACGGTGTCACCGACCTGGCCTTTGCCACGCGGTCCAGCGCCTGCAGATCGTCAAGCACGGCGGGCATCCGGTCGAGCGGAATCATTACCGGCCCGTCCGAGGGTGCGCGGTCTGGCACCTCATGGGTCTCAAGGAAAACGGCCGCCACGCCCACCGCCACCGCCGCGCGCGCCAGCACCGGCGCAAATCGCCCATCGCCGCCAGAGGCACCACCCAGCCCGCCGGGTGACTGCACCGCGTGGGTGGCGTCCATCACCACTGGCCAGCCGGTCTCGGCCATCACCGGCAGGCTCCGCATGTCGGCCACCAGCGCATTGTAGCCGAATGAGGCGCCGCGCTCTGTCAGCAGGATGCGTTCCGCTCCTGCCGCGGTCAGCTTGGCCGCCACCGCCGCCATGTCCCATGGCGCCAGAAACTGGCCCTTCTTGACGTTCACCGCCGCGCCGGTGTGCGCCGCGGCGATCAGAAGGTCGGTCTGCCTGCAAAGGAACGCGGGGATCTGCAACACGTCGACCGCCCCGGCCGCTTCTGCGCACTGGCCCGGTTCATGCACGTCGGTCAACACGGGCACGCCCAGCGAGTCGCGAATGCCCGACAGGATCGCAAGGCCCCGATCCATCCCAACGCCGCGCGCCGCGCCATGCGATGTGCGGTTCGCCTTGTCGAAGGATGCCTTGAAGATAAGCCCGCAGCCCGCCGCGCGTGCGATCTCTACCAGCCGGCCGGCCATCATCTGTGCGTGATCGGCGCTTTCTATCTGGCAGGGTCCGGCGATCAGAACCAGCGGACGGTCGTTTCCGACCGTCACGCCGCCGATGCGGACATCGCGCATCCTAGCCTGCCACCTGCTCGCGCAGGATCGACGCGGTAATCGACACCATAAGGTAGATGCCGCCGAAGATAAGCAGCGCCAGTGCGGTGTTCTCCAGCGCGCGGGGATAGGCCGCCTCGTCCGGTGCGATGGGACTGACGCCCAAACTCAGATAGCGCGTCTGCCGGTTCGCCTCGGTCCGTGCGGTTTCCATCTGCTGCAACGCCTGCGTCATCATCAGCCGCCTTGTTTCAAGGTCGGTCTCGGCCAGCCGCAACTGCCCGGTGATCCGCGCCATCGAATCGCGGCCCGCCACATCCTCTGTCATCTGCGCGCGCAACTCTGCGATCAGCGCCTCAAGCCGCCGGATGTCGCCTTCGGTGCCGTCCACCCGCGCCTGGTTCGGGCTGGCGTTGTCCAGAAGCTGCTGCAACTGCAGCCGCTTTTCCTGCAACTGGGTCTCAAAGGTGGTGATCTGCCCCATCAGCGCACTGCTTTCTGCCAGCGGGTCCAGCACGCCCAGCCGCTCCTGCAGGTTCGCAACGGTCTCTTGTGCCGCGATCAGCTTGGCTTCGGCTTCCTCAAAACTTTCGCGGGCCCCGCGCATCTGGTCCTCGCGCAGCCGTTGGGTCAGGTTGTCGACCTGTTCCTCGGCATAGGCGATCAGACGTTCGGAAAAGGCCACCGCGACATTCGGATCGGCAGCGATCACGTCCATCTTTATGATGCCCTCGGTGGGATCATAGCTGATCTTGACGTGGCGGCGGAACACCTTGAACGCATCCTCCAGCGAGGTTCCGATTTCAAGGCGCTGCAACGGATCGATCTGCGGCTGCTGGAAATGCTTGATGAAACCAAGGTCGTCGTTCAGGCGCAGCATGGCGTCGCGCGATTGCAGGTAGCCCTGAACGGTGATCGAATCCTGCGCCGTCGCCAGCCCGGTGCCAGAGAAAAGCCCGCCAAGCGACGAAGACGCGCCCGCCGGATTCGCCTGCTGGATGACGAATTCCGCATGGCTTTCGAACATCGGGGTCGCGATCTTGAAGAAGTAGTAACCCGTGATGATCGTCGGCAGGAAGACAAAGAACGCCAGCCGCGCGATCAGCTGCGCGGCACGGCGGCGGCGGCGGCGCACGATGTCGCGCTGCATCCGCATGATTTCCTTGGCCCGGTTGTCCTCGGCCATCACCTCGGTCGAGGGCAGCTGAACCGGCTTGACCGTCTGCGGCAGCCGGTCGGGCATGGGGGCTTCGCGCTGCGCACTGCCGGTAACGACACTCAGCATGTTCGACCGCTCGAACGGGTCGATCCCCTGCTCGCGCAACAGCCGCACCGCGTCGAAGTCCGAGGTGGGCGCAAGCCCGTGCTTCTGCGCCACGCGCCGCGCCATGCGAAGCTGCCGTCCCGTCAGACCCTCGCGCCGGATCGCGTCGATTTCGTCCTCGCGCGGGGCGGGCACACCCGCGGTGGGAAAGGGCGCGTCGCCCAGCCCGTCCTCGGGACCGGCGAACAGGCTGTCGTTGTCCTGCGTCTGAGCGCGCGGGCTTCGGGCTTCGCCGGACGTCGGAGGATTGCGCCGGATACGGAATTTCTTAGCCTTGGTAGTCATACAGCGCCTTTGCCTCCTCGAGGCTGTCGAACTGGTACAGTCTGCCGTTGCGCAGCACGGCGGCCGACCGGCACAGCTTTTCAAGCGTGCTGGCCTGGTGCGACACCACGATCACCGTGCGGTTCTGCAAGCGTTCCCGCAGGATGTCGCCGGCCTTTCGGTTGAACTCCACGTCCGTGGATGCGGGCATCCCCTCGTCGATCAGGTACAGATCGAAATCCAGAACCAGCAGAAGCGCGAAGTTCAGCCGCGCGGTCATGCCGGAACTGTAGGTGTTGATCGGCATCTCGAAATATTCGTCAAGATTGCAGACCCAGCGGCAGAACGCCTCGACGTAGTCGGGGTCAAGCCCGTAAAGCTGCGCGATGTATCGAACGTTCTCGCGCGCGGTGTGCTTGCCGGTCAGGCCGCCCATGAACCCCAGCGGAAACGAGATGCGGCAATAGCGGCGGATCTGCCCCTCGTCAGGTTTCTCAAGCCCTGCCATCATGTTGATCAGCGTGGTCTTGCCCGTGCCGTTCGGCGCAAGAATGCCCATGGAGTTGCCGGCTTCGACGCGAAACGTGGCATCCGAAAGGATCACCTTTCGGCGTTTGCCCGTCCAGAAGGACTTGGACACGTTCTCGAATTCCAGCATCACATTGCCGGGCACTGCGAACCCCGCCTTATACCTGCGTCCCCGATCCAGAGCCCGGTCGCCACGCCTCTTTCGGGCGTATCACATGCGAATATGGCCGATACTCTGCCTCTGCCGCAACGGCTAACCGAAAAAAAGGGCGGGAATGCGGCGGTTTGGCGGGCCTCAGCCCTTCCGTTTCTCCACACGCGTCAGCTTTGCCGCGATGAGCGCAACGATAACCGCGCCGAAACTGAGCAGGGCACCCATCTTGGCCGCGTCTCGCACCGGTCCGCTGTCAAACGCCGCCGAAGCCACCAGCAGCGACACCGTGAACCCGATGGACGCCACGCAGCCGATCACGAAAAGGTCGCTTGTCTTCATGCCTGCGGGCAGGCCCAGCTTCAGCGGATAGGCAGCGATCCAGCCGATCAGCAGGATGCCCAGCGGCTTGCCGATCAGCAGCCCCGCCAGAACAAGCCATGTCGGTGCCGCGATCGACGAGACTTCGACGCCCGCGTTCACCAGGCCAAAGAAGAACAGGATGATCGCCACCGGATGCTTCAGCGCATGCTCGATCTGGTTCAGCAAGTCGTGCAGGTATTGCTCGGCCTCGCTGAAGATGCCGAAGGCGCGGTCGGCGTGCGGGATGGCCGGCACGATTGGCAGAAGCCCCAGCGCCGCGTGCAGCCCGCTTTCCTGGAACCCGTACCAGCTTAGCGCACCGGCGATCAGGTAGGGCCAGAAGCTCAGCTTCTCCCGCACGAAGGTCGAATTGGTCCGCAACTGGTCGCCCCGGTCCAGAACGCGCGGCAGCCAGTTGAACACCACGAAGACGCCCGCCGCGGCGCCCAGCGACAGCAAAAGCCACTCCGGCGCCATCTCGGCCGAGGGATAAAAGACCGCAAGGATGAAAAGCCCGGCCGCGTCGTCCGCGATCGCCAGCAGCAACAGGAACCGCACCGCCGGATGGCCCGCGCCGAAAACCAGCCGCCCGACAAGGTAGGCAAACGCGATGTCGGTCGCGGTGGGTACGGCCCAGCCCCGCGCCACTGCGTCATAGACATCCGACCCCAGGAACGCGGCAAGTCCAAGGTAGACCGCGACGGGCCCCAGTACACCGCCCGCTGTCGCAAACAGCGGCGTGGCCGCCTTGCGTCCGCGCAGGCTGCCTTGTTTCAGGATGACCGCTTCCCAGACTTCCTTGGCCGCGATGGCAAAGAAGAACGCCATCAGCACGTCGTTCACCAGGTAGTGCACGCTCAGCACCCGGGTGACGTCGCCGACCTCCGGGATACCGTAGGACGGGCCATGGGTCGCAACCCATGTCGTCGCATCAGCGCCCAGGAGGTTGTTGAACCAAAGTGGATACTGGACCATGTGCTGATAGCTCTCAGCGTCCGCATTGGCCCAGGCAAGCGCGATAAGCGCGCCCGCAACCAGCAGGATCGAGTAGTTCCTGACGAAATCCCAGACCCTGTACATGCGTTCTTCTGGCCCCTGACCGGTCGGGCCGGGATACGCCATGTTCCGGGCGCGGGCAACCGGCGCGCGGTGGCTGGGGCGGATGACCCGCAAGCCCGATGCAGACGGTGCGGCGCCGTGGGTTGCGGCGCTTCGATGCGGGCCGCGCGGGCAAATCCCGTCGCGCCCGAATTGCCCGGACCGCAGCGCCGGGCTAGACCGCGTCCATGCCTGCCTCGCTCATCTCCGACATTTCTGCCTGCCGGCTCTGCGCCGGTCGTTTCGCCGCCACCGCCACGGGGCACGCCCCCCGGCCCGTGCCCTGGTTCGGCGCCAGCGCCCGCATTCTCGTGGCGGGTCAGGCGCCGGGGCTTCGCGTCCACAACGCAGGCAAGCCCTTCTTCGACCCCTCCGGCGACCGGTTGCGCGACTGGATGGGCGTTGACAAGGCCATGTTCTATGACCGCACGCGCCTGGCCATCGTGCCCATGGCCTTCTGCTTTCCCGGCTATGATGCACGCGGCTCCGACCTGCCGCCGCCGCCCGTGTGCGCCGATACCTGGCGCGCGCGCGTCATGGCCGCTTTGCCGGGGATCCGCCTGACGCTGTTGATAGGCGGCCATGCCCAGCGCTGGCACCTCGGCGCACCTGCACGGCAGGGCGTCACCCCCACCGTGGCCGCCTGGCGCGACCATGCGCCCGCCGTCTTTCCCTTGCCCCACCCGTCATGGCGCAATACCGCGTGGCTGAAGAAGAACCCGTGGTTCGCGACCGACCTGCTGCCGGTCCTGCGCGCCGCGGTCCGAAAGGTGCTCGATGACGACTGACCAAACCCCGATCGACCGCGCACATGCGGCCATGCAGGCCGCCCCCGACGATGACGCCGCGCGCCTGCGCTTCTTCGAACGTCTCGCCGATGCCGAGCTTGTGCTGCTTCTCGCCCGCGACCTCGACGGCGACGCCATCGACCCCGAGATGTTCGAGCTGTCGGACGCCAGCTACCTTCTCGCCTTCGATACAGAGGACCGGCTGGCCGCCTTTTCCGGTCGCGCCGTGCCCTATGTCGCGCTCTCGGGGCGCACGCTGGCGGGGATGCTGGCGGGGCAGGGCCTCGGGCTCGGCCTCAACCTCGGTGCGCCGTCCGAGACGCTGCTGCCCGCCCCCGCGCTGGACTGGCTGGCCGCCATGCTGGCCGAAACGCCGCGCACCGTCACCGCCCGCCCCGCGTCCGTGGCGGCGCCGGGCGGCCTGCCGGAGCCGCTCCTGCCCGCGCTCGACGCGAAACTCGCCGCCGCCGAGGGGCTGGCGCAGGCCGCCTGCCTTGTCGCCGTCACCTACGACGATGGCAGCCGCGGGCACCTGCTGGCCTTCCTCGATCCGCTCCCGGGGGCCGAGGACGCGCTGGCCCGCGCCACCGGCGAGGCGCTGGCCTTCTCCGGGATCGAGGCCGCCGCCCTCGACGTCACCTTTCTTCCCCAGTCCGACCCCGCCGCGGACCGCATCGCCCGTGTCGGCCTGCGTTTCGACATTCCCGCGCCCGCCGCGCTGCCCGGTCCCCCCGCCGCACCGGGCATGGACCCCGACCGCCCGCCGCGTCTGCGCTGATCCGGGCTTCTTCTGTTCACAAATACTCTCGCCGAAGGCCACGCCCCGCAGGGGCGTTCCCCGCGCTGCCCTCAGTAGCCCGCGCCGCGGTCCACGAGGTGCAGCAACGGCTCTCCGGCCTCGCCCCGCCGGATGTTCTCGGCGATGACGCCCGTGGCGGTCTCGGGGCGCGTGGTCGACGCGATATGCGGCGTCACCGTCACCCGCGGATGCGCCCAGAACGGATGTTCCGGCTGCAGCGGCTCCTGCCGGAAAACGTCCAGCGTGGCGTGCGACAGGTGCCCCGCATCCAGTGCCGCGATCAGCGCGTCATCGTCGATCAGCGGCCCGCGCCCGGGGTTCACGATCACCGCGCCCTGCGGCAACCGCGCAATCCGTTCCGGGCCCATCAGCCCCTCGGTGTCCGCTGTCAAAGGCACCAGCAGCACAAGGATGTCCGAGCGCGCCAACACCGCGTCCAGCCCCGCCGCGCCATGATGCGTTGCGATCCCGGGCAGCAGCTTTTCTCGTCGGCTCCACCCCGCAACGTCGAAGTTCAGCGCCGCCAGCGCCCGTGCGCAGGCGGTGCCCAACTCGCCCAGCCCCAGCATTCCCACCCGGCGGCTGCGCGCCAGCGGCGGCGCCTTTTCCCGCCAGATGCCGTCCTGTCCCAGCACATGGGTGTCGGTCCCAAGGTGATGGCGCAGCACGTGGCCCGTCACCCACTCCACCATGCCCTCGGTCATGCCCGGATCGACCATGCGGCACAGCGGCTGCGTCAGCGTGGCGTTGCCCACCACCGCTTCGACCCCTGCCCACAGGTTCAGCACCGCCCTCGTGCGCGTGAAGGGCGTGAAATCCTGCACCGGCCCGCTGGGGGCCAGCACGATATAGTCCACCGCCTCGGGCGTATGGTCGCGCGAAAGGTCGATCTCGACGCCCAGTGCGCGGCACGCCCCGGGCAGCCGCCCGGCATAGTCGTCCCAGTCCGACGGATTGGCGGCAAAAAGCACGTTGACGGTCATGCGCGGCCTCTCGGTCTGTGGACATGGGCGCTTTGCACCAGCCCGAAGGCGACCATAAGCACCAGCATGGCCGACCCGCCATAGCTGACAAGCGGCAGCGGCACGCCGACCACCGGCGCCAGCCCCATCACCATCGACATGTTGACGGCGAAGAAGAAGAAGAATGCCGCGGCGATCCCAAGCGTCAGAAGCGAACTGAACCTGTCCTTGTTCGTCAGCGCCGAGGTGATGCAGAACAAGAGGATCAGCGCGTACAGGACCAACAGCGATATGCCACCGATGAACCCGAACTCCTCGGCCAGCGTGGTAAATATGAAATCGGTGTGCTTCTCGGGCAGAAAGTTCAGCCGCGACTGCGTGCCCTGCATGAACCCGCGCCCGGTCCAGCCGCCCGACCCCAGCGCGATCTTGGATTGCGTGATGTGATAGCCAGCGCCCAACGGGTCGCTGGCCGGGTCCAGAAAGGTGTCGATGCGCCGGTACTGGTAGTCCTTCAGCAATTGCCAGGGCGTGCCCCGGCTCAGGAACACCGCTGTCACCAGCCCGCCGCCCAGCGCGCCGACGATCCCGAAATAGATCCAGCTGACACCGGCAAGGAACATCACCACAGCGCCCCCCGCCAACAGCAGAAGTGCGGTTCCAAGGTCGGGCTGGCGCAGAACCAGCAGCGTCGGCAAAAGGATGATCGCCACCGGCACGGCCACCCACAGAGGGCGCGATACCTTGCCGACGTCCAGCCGGTCGTAATAGGCGGCCAGCACCATCACCAGCGTGATCTTGCTGACCTCGGATGGCTGCAGACGCATGAAACCCAGGTCTATCCAGCGTTGCGCGCCCATGCCGGTGGCGCCGAAGAACTCAACGAAGATCAACAGCAGGATCGACACCCCGAAGGCAAGCCCCGCAAAGTTGCGCCAGAACCAGATGGGCACCATCGCCACCACGAACATCGCCGCCAGCCCAAGGGCAAATCGTTTGATCTGGGGCTCGGCCCAGCGCCCGATCTCGCCACCCGCGACGGAATAGAGCATCAGGAAACCCACCGCCGCCACCGCTGCCGGCAGAACCACAAGGGGCCAGTTGAGATACAGGATCTTGCGCCATCCCGTCGGGACCCGCTGCACCGTGTATTCAAGATAGGTCATGCGCGGCTTGGGCTTTCTGCGGGGCGCGGGGCGGGGTCGTTCAGGGGCAGGTCGCGCAGGCGCTCCTCGATGGTGCGGTGCTGGCTGGTCGGATAGGCCTCCAGCGGCGGCACGTCGCCATAAAGCGCGCGCAGCATGATGTCGCGTGCGATGGGCGCCGCCGTGGCCGATCCGCCGCCGCCGTGCTCGATGACCACGGAACAGGCGATGCGCGGCGCCTCATAAGGCGCAAAGCCCACGTAAAGCGCGTGGTCGCGACGCTCCCACGGCAGGTCTTCGTTGCGAAAGACGCCCTGCGCGCGCTCCTCGGTGGTGATCGTGCGCACCTGGCTGGTGCCTGTCTTGCCGGCCATCTTCATGTCCGGCGTCTCGATACGAGAGGAAAAGGCGGTACCCTGCCGGTGATTCGTCGCAAGGTACATCCCGCGCAGCGTCAGCCGCAGGTATCCCTCGTCCAGCCCCAGCGGCCCGCCGTCCACCAGCGGTTGGTCCACACCGTCGATCGACTTCACAAGCCGGGGCGAGATCGCGCGCCCGGTCGCCAGCCGCGCCGTCATGATCGCCAGCTGCATCGGCGAGGACAGGACGAACCCTTGCCCGATACCGGCGTTCAGCGTGTCCCCGATCACCCAGTCCGCACCCCGGTTGACCCGTTTCCACGCCTTGTCGGGGTTAAGCCCGCCCGAAATCGCCGACAGGGGCAGATCCGGCCGCACGCCCAGCCCAAGCCGTTCGGCCATCGCCGCGATCTTCTCGATGCCGACCCGTTCTGCAATGTCGTAGTAATACACGTCGCAGGACTGGCTGATAGAGTTCAGCAGGTCCACCTGCCCGTGCCCGCCGCGCCGCCAGCAATGGAACCGGCGCCCGCCCACCTCCTTGTGGCCGGGGCAATAGATGGTCTCTTCCGGAGAGATGACACCGTCTTCCAGCGCCGCCAGCGCGGTAATCATCTTGAAGGTCGATCCCGGCGGATACACGTCCTGCACCGACTTGTTGGCCAGCGGCCGGTACTTGTTCTCCAGCAGTGCCCGGTAGTCGGGGCTGGAAATACCGCGCACGAAACTGTTGGGGTCGAAGGCCGGCGCCGATCCGTCCGCAAGGATGTCGCCGGTGGCCAGATCAATCACCACCGCCGCCGCGCTTTCTTCGCCAAGACGCGCCTGCACGAAATTCTGTAGCCCCGCGTCGATGGTCAACTGCACGTCGGCGCCCGGCTGTCCCTCGATCCGGTCAAGTTCCCGCATCACGCGGCCAACCGCGTTCACCTCGATCCGTCGGGTGCCCGCCTTGCCGCGCAGCATTTCCTCCAGCTTGTTCTCGACGCCGGTCTTGCCGATCTGGAAGCCCGGGATCTGCAACAGCGGATCGGGGGATTCGCGCAGTTCGAGATCCCGCTCGCTGACGGGTCCCACGTAACCCGCCACATGCGCGAAATCATGTCCCAGCGGATAGGACCGCGACAGCCCGACCTCGGGGTTCACGCCCGGAAGGGCAGGGGCATTGACCGCCACCTCGGCCACGTCGGCCCAGCTCAGACGATCGGCGATGGTCACCGGCACAAAGGGGCTGCGGCGCAGGATCTCGGTGCGCGCGCGCTCGATCTCCTCGGCCGTCAGCGGCACAAGCTGCGCCAGCCGCGCCAGCGTTTCGTCCACGTCGCCGGCATCCTCGCGCACCACCACGATGCGGTAGTTCTGTTCATTTCCCGCCAGCAGGATGCCGTTGCGGTCAAAGATCATCCCGCGCGGTGGCGACAGGAGCCGCACGTTGATGCGGTTCTCCTCGGCCAGCAGCATGAACTGCTCCGACTGGTCCACCTGCATGTGCCGCATCCGGGCAGCCAGAATTCCCATGAAGCCCAGCTGCACGCCGCCCAGCACCATTGCACGGCGGCTGATCTTGCGAATGCTGTCCTCGGTATCCTTGGGCGAACGCCTCATGTCCGGGCTCCCAATGCATCAAGTTCTCCGGGTGTGATCCGTCGCACCCCGAACACCACCCGCGATACCACCACCACCAGCGGATAGGCCAGTACCGTGAACACCAGCTGAAGCATCGTCAGCCAAAGGCTCACCTGATCGACCATCGTCAAGCCGAGAATCGCCCGGTCGGCCAGCGTGATCGCCGTCAGTGCGGCCGCCACGGTGGCCCATTCCACCGAGAACGCAGTTTCGCGGTACTGGGTCTCGCGACCGCGCAGAACCTCGACCGCGATCACGACAAGCGCGGCCCAAAGCCCCGGTGGCCGCATGTAAAGCATGTCCGCCATCAGGAACACTGCCGCGATCAGCCAGACGGGCACGAACTTGGGCCGCCGCAAGACCCATGCAAAGGTCACGCACAGCATCAGGTCGGGCGCGGGCCAGCGTCCGGCCGCAAGATCCACCGGCAGGATGTGCAGGAACATCAACGCCCCGCAGATCCCCAGGAACAGGGCCCGATATCCCCAGCGGCGTGTCGTGCGGGGATCAACCATCGACGGCCTCCGTGCCCTCTAGCGCGGCGGCTTCGTCGGGTGGCGCAATCAGGCTGCCGGGGTCTTCGATCCGCTCTACCGCGCGGGAACGCAGCACGCGCAGGAAATCCAGCCGTTCGTAATCCGCCGAAAGCCGGACACGCAGGCGCCCGTCCGTGCCTTCTGCCAGCTCGCCCACCAGGATCCCGGCGGGAAAGACGCCGCCATCGCCTGACGAAACCACCCGGTCGCCCGGCCGGACGTTGTCGGTGCTTTCCAGAAAGGACAGCGGCGGAAGGGGCGTGTTGTCGCCCGAAAGGATCGCCTTCTGCCCCGAAGGCAGGATCGAAACCGGGATGCGGCTGTTGGAATCCGTCAGCAGCAAGACACGCGACGTTGTCCGCCCCACGCCCGAGATTCGCCCCACAAGGCCCAGCCCGTCGGTCGCCGCCCAGCCGTCCATGATCCCGTCGCGGTGCCCCACGTTAAGAAGAACGGAATGCCGGAACGGCGATCCCGCATCGGCAAGCACCACCCCGGTGACGAAGGTCAGCTTGGGGTCCAGACGCACATTGTTAAGATCCAGCAGCTTGGCGTTCTTCTGCTCAAGCTGCAAAGCCGCCTCGCGCCACGCCTTCATCTGCTGCAATTCGCGCTTCAGCTCCTGGTTCTGTTCGTAGATCCGGCTGTAACTCTGGAAATCCTCGATCATGCCCGCCAGCTTGGTCACGGGCACCAGCGCCCAGTCGAAACTGGGCACGACCCGGTCCACCAGATCGGCGCGAAGACGTTCTACGCGGGGGCTGTCTATGCGCCACAGGACAAAGACACCAAACAGCCCAAGAACAAGCACACCGACAAGGATGCGCCTGATCGGGCGGACGTAATCGTCGCCTGTGCTCTTGTCTCTCGCCACGGCCGCCTCCAAGCCGGAAGGGGTCTTTGACGTCCCTCGTTCGCCGGTGTTCCAGCGGTCAGCTGTCGTAGTCGATCGCGTGCCGCAGCTGACGTTCGTATTCTAGCGCCTTGCCGGTCCCCAAGGCCACACAATTGAGCGATTCGTTGGCCACCGAAATGGCAAGCCCCGTCTGCTCGCGCAGGGCCAGGTCCAGTTCGCCCAGAAGCGCGCCGCCCCCGGTCAGCATCACGCCCCGGTCGACGATGTCGGCGGCAAGGTCGGGCGGCGTGGCTTCCAGCGCGCTCATCACCGCTTCGCAGATCTGCTGCACGGGTTCGGCCAGCGCCTCTGCCACCTGGGCCTGGTTGATGTCGGTTTCCTTGGGCACGCCGTTCAGCAGGTCGCGCCCGCGAATCTGCATCGACGCGCCGCGCCCGTCGTCGGGCATCCGCGCGGTGCCGATGGATGTCTTGATGCGCTCTGCCGTCGCCTCGCCCACCAGAAGGTTCTGCTGGCGCCGCAGGTAGCTGACGATGGCCTCGTCCATCCGGTCGCCCCCCACCCGGATCGACCGGGCATAGACGATGTCGCCCAGGGACAGCACCGCCACCTCGGTCGTGCCGCCGCCGATGTCCACGACCATGTTGCCAGTCGGATCGGTGATCGGCATCCCCGCGCCGATGGCCGCCGCAATGGGTTCCGCGATCAGTCCCGCGCGCCGCGCGCCCGCCGACAGCACCGACTGCCGGATCGCCCGCTTCTCCACCGGGGTCGCGCCATGCGGCACGCAGACGATGATCTTGGGCTTGCTGAAGGTCGTGCGCCGATGCACCTTGCGGATGAAATGCTTGATCATCTCTTCGGCGGTGTCGAAATCGGCGATCACGCCTTCACGCATCGGGCGGATGGCCTCGATGCTTCCCGGCGTACGCCCCAGCATCAGCTTGGCGTCCTCGCCCACGGCAAGCACCTGCTTGCGCCCGTCCTTGACGTGGTAGGCCACGACGGAAGGTTCGTTCAGGATGATACCCCGACCCTTCACGTAGACCAGCGTGTTGGCCGTTCCCAGGTCGATCGCCATGTCGGCAGAGAACAAACCTGACAGCAGACTGAACATTTTGATGGCTTCCTGCTCGCGCGGACAAGGGCCGCGTCCCGCTGCCCATGCCGGGCAGGTTATATGTAGGGTGATCCGTGAACGAAAGAGGCGAGGAAGCGGAATCAGCGTAATTTCGCCGCAAACTTCCCCGGAACGCTATTCCGCGACGATATCCCGCCGCGCCGCCAGCGTGCCCTCGGCGGCCACTTCCTCGAACAGCCAGTCGCGAAAGGCACGGATCCGGGTCTCGCCCGCCCGCGCCGCCGGCACCGCAACCGAATAGATTGTGACAGGCATCGTCACCGCGTGAAACAGCCGCTCCAGCCGTCCGCTGTCCACCGTCGCGCGTACCATCGCGTCATAGCCAAGCGCCACGCCCTGTCCGCGTTCCGCCGCCGTGGTGGACAACTCGCAATGGGCGAACCGCGGTCCCTTCCTTCCGCCCAGCCTGTCCATGCCCGCCGCGGCGAACCACGCCGCCCAGCCATCGGACACCTCGTCATGCAGCAACGTAAGGTTCAGAAGATCGCCCGGTTCCTCGATCCGGGACGCGCGCCTCAACGCCGGGCTGATCACCGGATACCGAACCGATTCCATAAGAGGCTCTACCACCACGCCTGGCACAGGCGCGTCGCCCCAATGTATCACCACGTCGGCATCATTGCTTTGGAAATCGGTGGACGGCGCGCCATCGGACACCCGTAAGCGCAGGGCATCGGCGAAACTCAGCCGGTCCAGCCGCGGCACCAGCCAGCGCGCGGCGAACCCCGGCGTCGTCAGCACCCGCAATTCGCGCCGCGCGGTCTCGCGCACCAGCCGCGTGCTGTCGTCCAGCGCATCCAGAAGCCCTGTCAGCCGTCCGACATAGGCCTGCCCAGTCAGCGTCAGCACCAGCCGGTTTCCGGACCTCTCGAAAAGCGCCGTGTCCAGAAAACGCTCCAGCGTCCGGATCTGATGGCTGACGGCCGACGGCGTCACGCACAACTCGTCCGCGGCGTCGGTCATGCTGCCATGCCGCGCGGTTGCCTCGAAGGCGCGGATCGCGGCAAAGGGTGGAAGGCGCCGGGCCATTGCTGTGAACCCCGTTCATCGTGCCATGAAAAAGGGTCTTTTGACCCGTCCGTGCGCCTGATCCTAGCATGACCTCGCATCCTGACAAAGCCCGCCGAGGTCGCCATGATACCGCTTCGCCGCGCCAGCCCCGTGCTGGCCGCCCTCTCTCTTGCCGTGCTCTGCGCCGCCGCGCCGGCGCGCGCCGCCGTCACCCTCGATCCGGCGCCGGCCTGGCGGCAGGCGCAGACCACCGCCGAACTCCTGGCCATCCTCGACGCCTGGCTCGACGCCCGATCGGACTATCCCGCGCGCGCCACGCCGCCCATGGTAGAGATCGTGGACCGCCAGACCGCGCGCCTGCGCCCCGGCACCGCCGCCCGGATGGGTCAGACGACGCGCGGCCTCTACGATCCCGCCAGCGCCACGATCACCCTCGTCGCACCCTGGTCGCCCGATGACGTGCGCGATGTCAGCGTCCTTCTCCATGAACTGGTGCACCACCGCCAGCACACCGCGCGCCACTGGTACTGTCCCGGCCAGCAGGAGCCCGACGCCTACCGCCTTCAGGCCGAATGGCTCGCCGAACGCGGCCTGACGATCAGGGTCAACCGCATCGCCGTGGTGCTCGAATCGGGCTGCACCCGCCGCGACATCCACCCCGACTGACCCGTCCACGGCTTCTTCTGTTCAAAAATACTCTCGCCGAAGGCCACCGCCGCCCGGGGCTCGATGCCCCGGGCGGCGGTTCCCGTCTCAGGGCGCGGCCAGGTCCGGGCCGCTCCGGAAATAGGAGACGTTGTTGGCGAAGGTGCTCTCTGGCACCAGCCGCACCATCCGCGTCTCGGGGTCCTCCAGCCGCGCGATCCGCTCCATGAACCAGCCGTTCCACGACGCCTCGTCCGGGCCGAGATACTTGACCAGAAGCCGCCGGAACCGTGCGGGCACGCCTTCGTCCACCACCTCGGCCCGCCCGCGCAGGCCAAGATGCAACAGCCGCCCGGCGGCGTTGTCATAGTCCACGATATCCACCGCCACGCGCGGATCTTCCCCGATCCGCCGGACCCAGTGCGATCCGGTATCGCCCGGAATCCAAAGCGCGCCGTCCTCCCACAGGAACCACACCGGCGTGCCGCGCGGCCCATCGGGCGAGGATGTCGCCAGATGGGCCATCAAGGGCTGCCGCAGGACCAGCTCCGGATCGAACCCGTGGCCCATCAGCCGGCGTCCTTGTAGGACACCTCCTTGGCGTCGCTGCCGGTCTTCTCGCGCCGCACCAGAAGCCGGTTCAGCGCCGCGACATAGGCCTTGGCGCTGGCCACCACCGTGTCGGTATCGGCGGCCTGCCCGGTGGCGATCCGGCCTTCCTCTTCCATGCGCACGCTGACGGTGGCCTGCGCGTCGGTGCCCTCGGTCACCGCGTGCACCTGGTAAAGCTGCAACGAGATGTCATGCGGAAACGCCTTCTTCACGGCGTTGAAGGTCGCGTCCACCGGGCCGTCGCCCGTGGCCGTCACCTGCCGGTCCTCGCCATCGACCGTCAGCGTCAGGTCGGCCGATTGCGGCGCCTCGGTGCCGCAGATCACCCGCAGGAACTTCACCTGCAGCCGGTCGGCGGCATGATCGGTCGAGGCGTCGCGCATCAGCGCCACGAGGTCGTCGTCGAAGACCTCCTTCTTGCGGTCGGCCAGCGCCTTGAACCGCACGAAGACGTCGTTCAGCTGGTTGTCGGCCAGCTCGTACCCCAGGTCGCGCAGCTTGGAGCGCAGCGCGGCGCGCCCCGAATGCTTGCCCATCACAAGGTTGGTCGCCGACAGGCCAACGTCCTCGGGCCGCATGATCTCGAAGGTCTCGGCGTTCTTCAGCATCCCGTCCTGGTGGATGCCGGATTCATGGGCAAAGGCGTTCTTGCCCACGATCGCCTTGTTGAACTGCACGGCAAAGCCGGACACGCTGGCGACCCGGCGGCTGATGTTCATGATCTTCGTGGTGTCCACGCCCGTGGTCCATGGCATGATGTCATGGCGCACCTTCAGCGCCATCACCACCTCTTCCAGCGCGGTGTTGCCCGCACGCTCGCCCAGCCCGTTGATCGTGCACTCGATCTGCCGCGCGCCGCCCGCCACGGCGGCCAGCGCGTTGGCCGTCGCCATGCCAAGGTCGTTGTGGCAATGGGTGGCAAAGATCACCTCGTCCGCGCCCGGCACCTCGGCGATCAGCCGACGGATCAGGTCCGCCGATTCCACCGGCGCCGTGTAGCCCACGGTGTCGGGGATGTTGATCGTTGTGGCGCCCGCCCTGATCGCGATCTCCACGACCCGGCGCAGGTAATCCCACTCGGTCCGCGTGGCGTCCATCGGAGACCACTGCACGTTGTCGCAGAGGTTGCGCGCATGTGTCACCGTCTCGTGGATGCGGTCGGCCATCTCGTCCATGGTCAGGTTCGGAATGGCGCGGTGCAGGGGCGAGGTGCCGATGAAGGTGTGGATGCGCGGCCGGCGCGCGTGGCGCACCGCCTCCCAGCACCGGTCGATGTCCTTGAAGTTGGCGCGCGCCAGCCCGCAGATCACCGCGTTGTCAGAGGCTTTCGCGATGTCGCTCACCGCCTCGAAATCGCCCTCGCTGGCGATGGGAAAGCCCGCCTCGATGATGTCCACGCCCATCTCGTCCAGAAGCTGGGCGATCTCCAGCTTCTCGGCGTGGGTCATGGTGGCGCCGGGCGATTGCTCGCCATCACGCAGCGTGGTGTCGAAGATGAGCACGCGATCCTTGTCGGTCGTGGTCATGGGATGTCTCTTTTCCTGGTCCTTAGCGTTGCGTGGCGCGTCACGTCACCTCTGAGCGGTCGCGCCGGACGGCACGCTCAGAGGCGGCTAAGGAGAAGCAGAAGGCCAAGCGCCGGCACCGCGCGTCGCGCGGGCAGGGCAGCGGTATGGACCTTCGTCGTCATGGCGGCGCAGTATACGCCGCCCGCGGTAAATGAAAACCCGTGAATTCCGGGGGGAAGGCCTTTCGAAAGGCCTTCCGCACGCGATTTCGAAATCGCGTGGCCAAGCGGGTTCCAACCCGCTTGGAAAAGCCGCTTCGAAGCGGCTTTTCCCCTCAGGATATCGCGCAATCCGCGCCCGGGCGTGGCGCCTCTGCCCCGTCGCCCACCGTGGGCGCATAGTCGAAGGCCGCGATCCGCGCGCCGCCGTCGAAGGCCATGAACAAGAGGTTCGCACCGGGCCGGATCGCGATGCCCTCGGGGTCGCGGCCGTACTGGATCAGCGGATAGGTCCCCAGAAGCCGCCCGTCCGCGTCCAGCTCGAACAGGCTGTTGGTGCCTTCCCAGTCGTCCACGATCAGAAGATGCCCGGTGCGGGGATCGCGCGCGATGCCCTGCGGCTCTGTCAGCATCGGGTCATAGGTATGCCCGTCGATCTCGCGCAGCACGGTGCCCGCGTCATCCACCCAGAGGATGCGCGCCGGGTCGTCCTCGACAAGGATCAGGCTGCCGTCGGCGTCCACTGCCATTCCCTCGGTGTCCACCCATGTCTGGCCCAGCCGGTAGGGCGCGCCCTTGGGCGTGCCGTCCTTGCCCAGCCGCTGGTAGCCGCCGAACCCGTCCGCCACGATCAGCCCGCTGCCGTCCGCGTCCAGCGTGATCGCCTTGATCCGCGACAGGTCGCTGCCGAAGCGGCGCAACTCCAGCCCGTCCAGCGTCACAAGGATGACCTCTGGCCCCTCGTTCGCGATCCAGAGCCCGCAGAAGGCCGGGTCGTAGTCGAGGCTCGCGGGGCGGTTCAGCTCGTAGAAACCCGACAGCCGCAATTCCAGCGCTACGGCGGGCGCGGCGGAAAGGCAGGCGCACAGGATCGTGGGCAGCAGGCGGTGCATGGCGGCAGGTCCCGCAGGTCAACACCCGGCAAAGGATGGTGCAAACCGCGCGCCGGTCAATTCATATCGCGTCAGGCGGCCACCAGCCCCAGTTCCGTGTCCCCCGCGACTCGGTCGTACTTGTCACGCGGCGGCATCGGGCGGACACGCCAGTCCGGCTCGAAAGCAAAGCTCGACACCCCGCGCCCCTCGGGCAGCGCGCCGTTCCCGGCCCCCACCGCATAGTCGTAGTACAGCTTCACGATCTCGTCGTGGCTGACCTGTTGCGCCGCCGGATGCGCCATGCAGGCGGCGCGCCAGCGCCTTACCCGGTCGTACTCCGGCCCCTCGGGCAGGGCGAAGCCCTCATAGTACTCAAGGAACCAGAACCGCATGAACATCGGGGTATAGACGGCCTCTGCCAGCCCGAAGTCGTCGAACAGATATGTGCCCTCGGGGTTGTGGCGCCGCAGGAAGGCGTCAAGCCACCTGAAATGATCCAGCAGCGTGGCGCGCAACGCCTCGGTCTTCGCGCGGTCGCGGTTCATGACATAGACATAGCCCGCCACCGTGAACGGCCCCTCGCGCGTCATCATCAGCCGCTCGATCCCGCGCTCGAAGGGGTCGCTGCGCGCCACCGGCATGGCGTCGAACGCCTCTTCGACATAGCGCAGGATCACCATGCTTTCCTTCAGCACCCGTCCGCCGCCAAGGTCCATCACCGGCAGCGCCGTGGTGCCCCCCGTCAATTCCAGCAGGAACGCAGGGCGCGGCACGGTGATATCGACGCCCCTGAATTCCACCGCATCCTCCAGCCCCTTCAACCGCAACAGGATCTCGATCCTTTGCGAAAACGGGCAGACGGGGATGTGATAGATGATCGGTCGGGTCATGCGCGGTGCTCCTGCCGACAGAATGTCGCGCTCGCCTGGAATTGACCAGAGCGGACTGCGCGATAGCTGCCTGTCATGACATTTCGAACCGCACTTGTGATCGGCGCCTCGGGCGGCATCGGCAGCGCTCTTGCGGCAACCCTCGTGGCGTCGGCGGATGTCGCCACGCTGTCGCGCCGCGACGATGGCCTTGACGTCCGGTCTCAGGCCTCGGTCGATGCCGCGCTGGGCGCACTGCCGGGGCCCTTCGACCTGATCCTGGTGGCCACCGGCGCGCTGATGGTTGACGGGCAGCGCCCGGAAAAGGCGCTGAAAGAGGTGTCCGAGACCTCGCTTCGCGACCAGTGGGAGGTGAACGCGCTGGGCCCCGCGCTGATCCTGCGCCACGCGCCGCGCCTTCTGCCGCGCGACCGGCGGGCCGTGGTTGCCGTGCTGTCCGCGCGCGTGGGCTCGATCGGGGACAACGCGCTGGGCGGCTGGTACGGCTATCGCGCGGCCAAGGCCGCGGTGAACCAGATCGTGCACACCGCCGCGATCGAGATCGCGCGCACCCACAAGCAGGCGATCTGCGTCGCCCTGCACCCCGGCACCGTCGCCACGCCATTCACCCGCGATTTCGTGTCGCCCAGGCGTGCGACACCGCCGGAAACCGCCGCCGCGAACCTTCTGTCGGTGATCGACGGTCTCACGCCCGCGCAATCGGGCGGTTTCTTCGACTACGCCGGTCGACAGGTGCCGTGGTGACGCGCCTTGTCCTGATTCTCGGCGACCAGCTGTCGCCAGACATCGCCGCGCTGGCCGCCGCCGACAAGGCGTCCGACGTCGTGATGATGGCAGAGGTCCGGGACGAGGCCGCCTATGTCCCCCACCACCCCAAGAAGATCGCCTTTGTCTTTGCCGCGATGCGGAATTTCGCCGACCGGCTGCGCGCCGATGGCTGGTGCGTGGAATACACGCGGCTGGACGATCCCGACAACGGCGGCTCCATCCCCGCAGAGATCGCACGCCGGGTGGCCGAGACGGGCGCGACCGAGGTTCTTGTCACCGAACCGGGGGAATGGCGGCTTGCCGACGCGCTCGCCGACGTGACGCCGACGTTTTGCCGACGTTTTGCCGACACGCGTTTTCTGTGCTCCACCGACGAGTTCCGCCGCTGGGCCGAGGGGCGTAAGACGCTGCGGATGGAATACTTCTACCGCGACATGCGGCGGCGCACCGGATTGCTGATGGACGGTGACAAGCCCATGGGCGGAAAGTGGAATTTCGATCACGACAACCGCAAGCCCGCGCCCGATGCAGTGCTGTGCGACGGCCCCCTGCGGTTCGAGCCCGACGCCGTGACCGCCGAGGTGCTTGACCTGGTGAAGCGGGAATTTCCAAGTAATTTCGGTGACTTAAGCCGCTTTTGGTTCGCCACCGACGCGACCCGGGCCGCCGCCGCGCTGCGCCATTTCATCGAAACCGCGCTGCCGCGCTTCGGCGACTATCAGGACGCCATGCTGACCGGCGACCGCTTCCTCTATCACTCGGTCTTGTCGATGTACCTCAACGCCGGCCTGCTGGATCCGATGCAGATCTGCCAGGCTGTTGAAAACGCGTATCTTTCCGGCCATGCCCCGTTGAACGCGGCCGAGGGATTCATCCGCCAGATCATCGGCTGGCGCGAATACGTGCGTGGTGTCTATTTCCTGGAAGGGCGCGATTACACCCGCCGCAACGTATTGAACCACAAGCGGAAACTGCCATCCTTCTACTGGAGCGGCGATACCGACATGGCCTGCATGAAGGCCGCCATCACCGCGACCCGGGCCGAGGCCTATGCCCACCACATCCAGCGCCTGATGGTCACCGGCAACTTCGCCCTTCTTGCCGGCATCGACCCATACGAAGTTCACGAATGGTACCTTGCCGTCTACGCCGACGCCTACGAATGGGTCGAGGCGTCCAACGTCATCGGCATGAGCCAGTTCGCCGATGGCGGCATCGTCGCCTCGAAACCTTACGTGTCTTCAGGGGCTTACATCGACAGGATGTCCGACCACTGCAAGGGCTGCACCTATAGGGTAAAGCACAAGACCGGGCCTCTCGCCTGTCCCTTCAACCTGCTTTACTGGCACTTCCTGGACCGGCACCGCGACCGATTTGCCGCCAACCCACGCATGGCGAACATGTATCGAACATGGGACAAGATGGCCGAAGATCGCCGCAACGCGGTCCTGTCGGGGGCAGAAAGCCTGCTGTGCCGGTTGGACGCGGGCAAGGTCATGTGAACCTGAATTGACGCGTGCCACGGGGCGGCGTCTGATGCAGCATGACGTCCTTCATGGAGACGATTTGTTCATGCCTTCGAATTACGATGCCATTGCGCTTCATCTTTGCGAAACGCTGCTGACGACGTTCAGTGTCACCGCCGCCCTTCAGGTCTGGTGCGAAATCCGCGGATTGGGACAGGGGGATCTCCATTCCGAGATCAAGGCCGAGTCGGGCACCCTTGATCTGCCGCCGCTTGGCGTCGATCTACTGAAACCCATCTCCGGCGAATCCGTTCGACATCGGGCTATCACTCTGAAAAGAGGTGATATTCCGCTTCTGGATGCGGATAATTGGTACATCCCGGATCGTTTGCCTTTGCATGCGCGGGTGTTGCTGGAAACCACTGACACCCCCTTCGGCAAGGCGCTTGAAGGCACGCTTCAGAACCGTGAGACATTCTCGGCCGTGCTGCCGTCCCACATCATGGACCGTCTCAGCGGGCGCAAGCGCATCTGGAAGACCGTGCTTTCCGGCGATGAAAACGTCGCCATCCTGACCGTGCGCGGCATCGTCACCGTCGACACCGTGCCCGTCAGTTTCGTCGAGGAACGCATCCGCACGGAACTTGCCATGATCTCGGCGGAACGCGCGGGCTGATAGGCCAGCGCGGGCTGTCTAGTTGTCGGCGGCCTGAACCAGCGCGCCGTTCTCCCAGGTGCCACTGGCGACTTCGCCGCTGGCATAGCGGATCGTGCCTTCGCCCTGCCGCTTGCCGGTGGCGAACTCGCCTTCGTAGACGTCACCGTTGGCATAGGTCGCAACGCCTGTTCCGTCTATTTCCCCGCCTGACCACTGCCCCTCGTAGGTGAACCCGTCGGCCATGACGATACTGCCTACGCCCTCGCGCTGGCCATTTCGGAATTCCCCTTCATAAACAGTACCATCCGGGTAAGTGGCGGTGCCGCGCCCGTGGCGTTGGCCGTCCTCCCACTCGCCGTCATAGGTGTAGCCGTCGGAATAGGTCATCTTGCCGATGCCATGGTTCTTGGCGTTGCGGAACTGCCCTTCATAGACAAGCCCGTTTGCGTATTGCGCCACGCCTTCTCCCTCTATGACGCCGGCCTGCCACTGCCCCTCGTAGGAAGACCCGTCGGGATAGACGATCTTGCCCTGTCCATCGGCCAGATCCTCGCGGAAATCGCCGGAATAGACCGAACCATCGGGGTAGGTGACGGTGCCGGTTCCCTCGATCCGGCCCGCGACCCATTCGCCCTGATAGACATAGCCGTCAATGCCGGTGAATGTGCCCTGCCCGTGGCGGCGGTCGTTCAGGAAATCGCCCTGGTAGGTGTCGCCGTTGGCATAGGTCACCTTGCCGGTGCCTTCACGCTCGCCCGCCACCAACTCACCTTCGTAGACGTCGCCATTCGGCTGGGTGAGTGTGCCGGTGCCATTGATCTGGCCGTCGGCCCACTGGCCGGTATAGACCAGCCCGTCAGGCAGCCGAAGCGTGCCCTGCCCCTGACGGACGCCTGCCACCAACGTGCCCTCGTAGATCGATCCGTCGGGATAGGTAATGCGGCCTTCGCCTTCCTTGACCCCGTTCAGCCAGGCGCCTTCGTAGACATAGCCCGTCGGCGTTTCCATGCGCCCGGTGCCGTGGTGGCGGGCGTTCAGGAACTCTCCTTCATATACCACGCCATTGGCGTAGACGGCGACGCCCGATCCGTTGATCTTGCCGTCGCTCCAGTCTCCCTCATAGGTGCCGCCGTCGGCAAAGGTGATCTTGCCGAACCCCTCGGGCTTGCCCTTCTCAAATCGTCCCTCGTAGAGCGAACCGTTGGGAAAGCGTGCGGTGCCTTGGCCGCGAATCTCTCCATCCACCCATTCGCCGGTGTACTCATAGCCGTTGGGCAGCGTGTAGGTGCCGCGCCCGTCCTGCTTGCCGTCCTTGAAGGTGCCTTCGTAGACGCCGCCATCGTCGTATTGCTTTACGACGATTTCGCCTGTGTCCTGTGCCATCGCAGTGCCGGCGACGACGAGAATCAGTGCTGCTGTCGCGGCCGCGCGCCTGCACCGGCCTGCCCGAATATGGTTCTGCAAGAAAGCCTCCCAGCCCGTCCGTAGCGCGTTTGATCGGATGCCTGTGGAGCCTAGTGGACCGGGGTTGGCCTTACAACGGTTTTTGGCCATGGCGGCTTTCCCTTGCCGGGCCATCTGGTAAGAAACCGCAACCCGAGAGAGAGGCGCCCATGTCCGACAGGTTTAGACTGACGCTGGCACAGCTGAACCCCACGGTTGGCGCGATCGAGGAAAATGTCGCCACCGCCCGGCGCGCCTGGGCCGAAGCAAAGGCCGCGGGGGCCGACATGCTGGCGATGACCGAAATGTTCGTCATCGGATACCAGCCGCAGGATATTGTGAAAAAACCGGCCTTCACCGCCCACGCGATGAGCGCGGTCGAGGCGCTTGCCGCCGAGTGCGCCGATGGCCCGGCGATCGGGATCGGCGCTCCGTTTCAGGACGGGCCGGACCTTTACAATGCCTACTGGATCCTTTCTGGCGGAAGGCTGCAGACGCGTGTCCTGAAGCACGAGTTGCCGAACTACACGGTCTTCGACGAAAAGCGCCTGTATCGTTCGGGCGAGGTGTCGGGACCCTACCGGATCGGCCCGCTGCGAATCGGGTCGCCGATCTGCGAGGATGCCTGGTTCTCGGATGTGTCCGAGACGCTGGCCGAGACCGGGGCTGAAATCCTGCTGGTGCCGAACGGATCGCCCTACTTCCGCGGCAAGTTCGACACGCGCATGGCGCATATGGTGGCGCGCACCGTCGAGACCGGGCTGCCGCTGGTCTACCTGAATATGGTCGGGGGTCAGGACGACCAGGTGTTCGATGGCGGGAGCTTCGTGCTGAATCCGCACGGAATGCTGGCTGCGAAGCTGCCCCTTTTCGACGAGGCGCTTGTGCACGTCGATTTCACCCGTACGGACAAGGGCTGGCGCGCCGAGACGGGCGAACGCGCGGTGTTTCCCGATCCGTGGGAACAGGACTACCGCGTCATGGTGATGGCGCTGGGGGACTACATGCGCAAGGCTGGGTTTTCCAAGGCCGTGCTGGGCCTGTCCGGCGGTATCGACAGCGCGCTGGTGGCGACGATTGCCGCGGACGCGCTGGGCCCCGAGAACGTGCGCTGCGTGATGCTGCCGTCGGAATACACCTCGGACCATTCGCTGGAGGATGCCGCGTCCGTCGCCGACGCCCTGGGGTGCCGCCTTGATACCGTGCCAATCGGGGGACCGCGCGCGGCGGTGACGGATGCGCTGGCGCCGCTGTTCGAGGAAACGTCCCCCGACGTGACCGAAGAAAACATCCAGTCCCGCCTGCGCGGCCTCTTGCTGATGGCCCTGTCCAACAAGTTCGGCGAGATGCTTTTGACCACGGGAAACAAGTCCGAGGTCGCGGTGGGCTATGCCACGATCTATGGCGACATGGCGGGCGGCTACAATCCGATCAAGGACCTGTACAAGACGCGCGTGTTCGAGACCTGCCGCTGGCGCAACGCCAACCATAGACCCTGGATGAGGGCGCCCGAGGGCGTGGTGATTCCGCCGCGTGTGATCGACAAGCCCCCGTCGGCCGAACTGCGGGCAGAGCAAAAGGACGAGGACAGCCTTCCCCCATATCCGCTGCTGGACGCGATCCTCGAAGGGTTGATCGACCGCGAAGCTTCGGTCGCGGACCTTGTTGCGGAAGGCTATGACCGCGCCACGATCAAGCGGGTCGAACACCTTGTCTACATTTCGGAATACAAGCGGTTCCAGTCCGCGCCGGGTGCGCGCCTGACCCAGCGCAGCTTCTGGCTGGACAGGCGCTATCCGATCGTCAACCGATGGCGTGATCCGGGCTGACGCGGCCTCAGATCGGGATCACCTTGCACTGCTCGAAGAGCTGTTTCGTCAGGACCGGGTCGCACAGCCGTGTCGCCTCGGAGGCGACGGCGGCAGAGGCGGCCGAGACCCCGGCGCGCAGCGCGTCGGGCAGGCCTTCGCCGCGTGCGCACCACAGGGTGAACGCCCCGACAAAGCTGTCGCCGGCGCCCACCTTGCTGATCACCTCGACCGGGGTGCCAAGTGCGTGCCACGCGCCTTCGGCATTTGCGAGGATCGAGCCGTCGGCGCCGCGCGCGACGATGATGTTGTGCGCCACGCCCCTGTCGACCAGTTCACGCGCGAAAGCGGCGCTGTCGGCGCGTTCGGGCAGGGGACGTCCTGCAAGTTCTTCGGCCTCTGCTCCGTCCATGCGCAGGACGTAAAGCGCCTCGTGCGGTGCGCTGAGCAGGTTGTGCAGCGCCGGGCCCGAGGTATCTACGATCAACCGGGCACCGCGGCCCGCTACGTGATCGGCAAGAATCGACGGAAATTCCTTTGCGACGCCTGGCGGCTGGCTGCCGGAGAGAACCACGAACGTGCCATCCCCCGCGGCCTGGTCGATCGAGTTCAGGCCGCGCTGGACATCGGCATCGGTCCAGCTGGGCCCGGGCATGACAAAGCGGAACTGTTCCATCGTCGCGCGGTCGGTGACGGACATGGACTGGCGCGTTTCGCCCGGCCCCTGGAAGGCCACGGTGGGCACGCCTTCCAGCGCCAGAAGCTGCAGCAGGTGCGCCCCGGTGGACCCACCGATGGCCACCAAGGCCGTCGCTTGTCCGTCCAGCTTGCGGATGGCGCGGGCCACGTTGATCCCCCCGCCGCCGGGGTCGATATGGGGATCGCTGCAACGCAGCTTGTGATCGGGAAACACGCGGTCTGCCGAGGTGGCATAGTCCACGGTCGGGTTCAGCGTAATGGTCAGGATATCGGTGCGCATCTGGACTTCCCCTGTCCGCGTCTCAAAGTCGGACGCTCGCCTGCGTTCTGCGATGTTAGCGCGAACGGTTCAACAGGGAAAGGCCTGTGAGACGTCGATTGGCGCCCCCCCGCAGCAGGTGTCAGAGCATCATCTGATAGGTCGCCGGCACAAATCGGAAGCCGCCCTCACCACGGTTCTAGACATGGCCCACGGCCGGGAAGGGCATGGGGTACCCGATCAGCGGCATACGATCTGCGGCCACCATCCCCAGCACGCGTTTCCGGGAGGCTGCCGCGGCGGCCTTGTCCATGTCGAAGCTTGGCCCCCCAAGGCCAAAGCTGTTCTGTGGCGCGTTCATGGGCCTTTGTCTTGCTTGTGATACCTGCAAGGGTGCCGTGCGCTGGGTCCACCGGCGCCGCAAGTGTGGATCATTCCCACCAGCGATCAATGACGGCGATATCGTCGTCGGACCAGCCAAAATGGTGCGCGAATTCGTGCACGACGACATGCGCGACGAGACGGCCAAGCGCGACGTCACCACGTGTCGCCCATTCATCGAGGATCGGGCGGCGAAAGATCCACACCGTGTCCGGTGACAACGGCTGGTCGGCAACCGATTTCTCGGTGACGGGAATCCCGTCGTAGAGCCCGGTCAGTTCGAACGCATCGGCGATTTCCATCTCGTCGAGGAGATGGTCGGGCGCAAAATCCTCGATCCTCAGGGCGACGGCCCGCGCGGCCTGTGCAAAGGGTTCGGGAAGCGCGTCGCGTGCCGCTTCTGCCATCGCCTCGAAGGCGGCAAGGTCGGGCGCTGTCCAGTCTGCGGCGTCGCTCATGGGGCGCATATGAACCGGAAGCGGGGCATGGGGAAAGGGTGTTTGGCGCATCCGGGGAGTTTGCTATGCTTCGGCCATGTCCGCGAACAAGACGCAGCCCACCGATCAAGCGGTAGAGGCGTTCCTTGCGACGGTGGAGCCTGCGCGACGCCGCGACGAGGGGCATCGGCTTGACGCCCTGTTCCGGCGCGTGACGGGATTCCGACCGGTCATGTGGGGGCGCTCCATGGTGGGATACGGGCGCTATGACTACCGCTACAAAAGCGGGCATGAGGGTTCCTTCCTTGCCACTGGCTTTTCGCCGCGCAAGGCCAAGCTGTCTGTTTACATCTTGCCGGGCTATTCCGACTTCGGGGATATCCTGTCCCGGCTGGGCAAGCACACGCACGGCAAGTCGTGCCTCTACTTCAACAAGCTCGACGACGTGGACGAAGCGGTTCTTGCCGAGCTTATCGCAGCGGGACTTGCCGGGTTGGCGCGGCATTGGCCCATCCACGACGAGTAGATTGTCTTAGCGTCGCAGGTGAAACAGCGCCATCAGCCGTGCCTGGCGCGAGAACGGTTCGCGATCAGGCTTGGCCTTGCTGTCGGACATGACCCGCAGGGCGAGAATCCAGGCGATCGCAGCAAAAATTGTACCGCCAAGGGCCTGACCGATCAGGACGCCCGGCGCACCGAAGAGCCAGGCGCAAAGCATCACAGGCGGTATGGTGCCAAGTGTGTGACGCCCCCAGTTGATCCACGTGGAATAAAGCGGATGGCCAAGGTTGTTGAATGCGGCGTTCGCCACAAAGATCACGCCGTTGAAGAAGAACGCCAGCGCCAGCGGACCGCAGAACAGCATCACGAGCGTCAATGTCAGGCCTTCGGCGGAGAACAGCGCGGCGATGGGCGCGCGCAACAGAAAGAGCACAGCCGAGATCGCGACCACCACGACCGCCGTGAACAACATGCCTTCGCGGAAAGCCGCCCGTACGCGGTCATGCTGTCCCGCGCCGAAGTTCTGACCGATGATTGGGCCGATCGCCCCCGACAGCGCAAACACCACCCCGAAGGCCAATGGCGTCAGGCGCCCGACAATCGCCGTGCCAGCCACCGCCTCGGCCCCATAGCCGGCCATGGCGCGTGTGACATAGGCCTGGCCCACGGGTGTGGCCAATTGGGTCAGGATCGCGGGCGCCGCAATTGTCAGGACTGGCGCCAGGTCCTGGGCCAGACCCCTGGCCGAAGGCAGGGTGAAGCCGCCATGATGGCGCAGCACCGGCAAAAGCGCGGTCGCCGCGATCGCCACGCGTGCCGCCACGCTTGCCACCGCGGCCCCCGTAAGCTCAAGGTCCAACCCGAAGATCAGGATCGGGTCTAGAACCGCATTGACCAACCCGCCGTAGATCGTTGCCATCATCGCGCGCCGGGCATCGCCATGGGCGCGCAGGATCGCGCCGCCGACCATTCCGACCATCAGCAGAGGCAGGGTCGGCACGATGATTGCAAGGTACTCGACGGCAAAGTCCTTGGTCTCGCCGGTCGCACCGACAAGGCCGACAATGTCCTCTAGCCGGAACCAGACCAGCGCCGCAAAGGCGGCCCCGAAGACCAGCCCGTAAAGCAACGCGTTGGTCGCCCTGCGCCGCGCGAGATCGGTGTCGCCGGCGCCAATGGCGCGGGCAACCAGTGCGCCGGCGGCAATTGCCATGCCGATCCCGAAAGAGGTGGTGAAGAACAGGATCGCGCCGGCATAGCCCACTGCCGCCGCAAGCGCCTCTTTCCCCAGCATCGCGATGAAGATCATGTCGACGAAGTCGACCATGAAGATCGCCATCAAGCCGACAGATGACGTCAGTGACATCACGGTGATATGCCGAAACAGGCTGCCTTCGAGAAACTTGGCCTGTTCCGACATCGCCGTCTCTACCTACAGTCGCGGCGGGTTTTGCATCAGAGGCATCATATCGGCCATTTCCGGCCCGCGCGGTTGGCCCGTGACGGCCAGTCTTAGCGGCATGAAGAGTTGCTTGCCCTTGCGCCCGGTGGCGTCCTTCACGGCCGAGGTCCAGCTGCCCCATGTCGTATCATCATAGGGAAACGCGGGCAGCAGGCCAAACGCCTGAGCAACGAACTCGCTGTCCTCGTCCGCCACCACGGCCTGCACACCATCGCGGAAAAGCGTCCACCACCCGGCCATGTCGTCGCGCACGGTGATGTTCTCGCGCACGACCTCCCAGAAGCGGGGCGCGATCCCGGCGGGCACGCCCAGTGCCGCGATTTCGTCCTGCACGTCCTCGAATGGCAAGCCGTGCAGGTGCCGTGCCGTCAATGGATAGAGATCCGCCTCGTCGAACTTGGTCGGGGCCGCGCCGAAGCGGGTGATGTCGAAGCCCTCGATCAGCTCGTCCAGTGAACCGCGAAGCTCGACCGGATCGGCAGAGCCCAGCCGCGCCATCAGCGACAGGAGCGCCATCGGCTCTACCCCCCGTGCGCGCAGGTCGCGCAGTGAAAGCGTGCCAAGGCGCTTGGACAGCGCCTCGCCCTGGGCGCCGGTCAGAAGCGAGTGATGCGCAAAAGCGGGCGGCGTGCCGCCAAGCGCCTGCATGATCTGGATCTGCGTTGCCGTGTTCGTCACGTGGTCAGAGCCCCGCACGACATGGGTAACGCCCATCTCGGTGTCGTCGACGACCGACGCCAGTGTATAGAGAACCTGCCCGTCGCCCCGGATCAGCACCGGGTCGGACACGCTGGCGGCGTCGATCGACTGGGGGCCGAGAATCAGGTCGTCCCATTCGATCCGCTCATGGTCGAGCAGAAAGCGCCAGTGGCCGGGGCGTTCAGCGCGAAGCGCGTCGCGGTCGGCCTCGGACAGCTTCAGCGCCGAACGGTCGTAGACCGGCGGCTTGCCCATGTTGAGTTGCTTCTTGCGCTTAAGGTCCAGTTCGGTGGGCGTCTCGAAGCATTCGTAGAACCGCCCGGCGCCGCGCAGGGCGTCAGCCGCGGCGGCATAGCGGTCCAGCCGGTCGGACTGGCGTTCGACCCTGTCCCATGTCAGGCCAAGCCATTCCAGGTCTTCCTGAATGGCGTCCGCGTATTCCTGCCTTGACCGCTCCGGATCGGTGTCGTCCAGCCGCAGGATGAAGGTGCCCCCGGCCTTGCGCGCGATCAGGTAGTTGAACAGCGCCGTGCGCAGGTTGCCGACATGCAGGTAGCCGGTGGGGGAAGGAGCAAAGCGGGTGACGGTCATGATGGCCTCCAGGTCGCCGGGTGCATTCCACAGCCCGGCGGCTTTGTCCAGAAAGCTGCGAAGCCCACGCCCCGGGGATCAGCCCTGATCGCCCTTGGGGCCGTCACCCTTGGCGGGACCGCCCCCGCCCCAACTGCCCATCTTGGCGCCGTCCTTGCCCGACTTGGGCTCTGCCTTCGGCTTGGCGCGCGGTTCGGTGGTTTCAGTCTCGTCCCGCCGCCGGGTCGTCTGGAAGCTGCGCGTCGTCTCGTCTCCGCACTTGGCACATGTGTAGGTTTCCAGCACGTCAAGCGCATCTTCGGTCCAGCGGGTGACCTTGGTGGACCCGTCCTCCTGTTCCTCGCGCTCTTCCTTGGGGTTGCTTGCGGTCACCGTCTCTTGCCGGTCGGTGCGCGACCGGCTGAAGGCTGCGCCGCAGGCCGCGCATTTGGCCGCCTTGGCGCCAGAGTTGAAGCTGGCGCGGAACGCCAGAACGCCCACCGCTACGGCAGCGACGATGGCCCCCCCGTAGCGAACCGCCGATCCCTGGCTACCCAGCAGCCAAAGCGCCAGAAGCCCGACTACGGCGCCCGCGATGACGCCCCAGACCTTTGCACTCTTCTGGATCGAGGCCTTCTTCGATTGCTGATCTTCATTCAGGTTCGTCATCGCCGTCCCTCCCTGGCAAGGCCAAAGCCTAGGGCCCAGGCACCAGGCCGGTCAATCGGGATGCGCCGCCGCGGTGCGGGACTGTTCAAATCCCCTGCGTCACGCGTGCGCCTATTTCGTGCAGCCAGTCATCGACGAGCGTGCGTTCCCCGGCGCTCAGACGCTGATGGCGTGGATAGATCGGATCGCGCCGATCATCGAGGATCGGGGCATCCCAGCCGACGGTCGTTTCAAAGAAATGCGCTGCGCCGCTTTCGCCGAATTCGCGCAGATAGCCCTGCACAACGGTGTCAAGATAGCTTAGCAGCACGGGGTGGGTTTCGTCCGGACGGCCGTGTTTGCCATCCGGGATGGCATAGACCTGGATCGCCACCGTGCGCGGAACGGCATGGCGCGTGATGTCCGTCACGTGGTTGCGGTCGTACGCGTGTTCGCGGGCATCAAGCGCAGTCCAGTCATTTCCCGGCACGGCGGCGATCAGCCCGTCGATCTCGATCCCGTCCGCCGGCTCGGCGGTCAGAAAGGCCACGGGGCGCAGCGCGGTGTGCCGCCACACACGCCGCCAGCCGGTCAGGCGGGCCGTGTAGGCCTCGGCGAAATCGTGGGTCGCCCGGTTCACGAGCGATCCGTAGCCAAAAAAGAACGGGTCTGCCATGACGCCGTATCTGGCATGAACACCGGGCTTTACAAGCCCCCTTGCCGAGCCCCCCGGCTTTGGCGTAGCGTTCCGCCAGCCGCCAAGGGAGAAACTGGCCTCGCGCCGGTGCCGAAGGAGCAACCGCCCCGGTAAACTCTCAGGCAGAAGGACCTTCGCGGCACACGGACTCTGGAGAGACCCCGACACATGCGGGGCGCCGAAGGGATAACGATCTCAGGCGAAAGGACAGAGGGGGCACCAATGGGCGGCAACGCCCGAAAGGTGCTGGAAGCGTTCAGGCAACCGGCGATGACGACAAGGGGGCGGCATGGCCGAGGACGCGAAGACCTGTCTACATGATCTGCACATAGCGCTGGGCGCGCGCATGGTCGGCTTCGCCGGCTACGCGATGCCGGTGCAGTATTCCGCGGGCGTGATGAAGGAACACCTGCACACCCGCGAGGCCGCGGGGCTGTTCGACGTCAGCCACATGGGGCAGGTGATCCTGCGGCCGAAGTCGGGGAAGGTGGCGGATGCCGCGCTTGCGCTGGAGCGCCTGGTGCCGGTCGATATCCTCGGGCTGGCGGAAGGCCGTCAGCGCTATGCCATGTTCACCGACGACGCGGGCGGGATTCTCGACGACCTGATGGTGGCCAACCGGGGCGATCGTTTGTTCCTCGTGGTCAACGCGGCCTGCAAGGCCGCCGACATCGCGCATCTTCGCGCTGCCTTGTCCGAGAGTTGCGAGGTCGAGGAGATCACCGACCGCGCCCTGATCGCGCTTCAGGGTCCGATGGCCGAAACCGCGCTGGCCCGCATCGTGCCCGGCGTGCGCGACATGCGGTTCATGGATGTGGCGACCCTTGCCCAAGGTGGCGAAGATTTCTGGGTCTCGCGGTCCGGTTACACAGGCGAAGATGGATTCGAGATTTCCGTGCCCGAGGCCGCGGCATTGGCCTTCGCGCAAAGCCTGCTGGACATGCCAGAGGTCGCGCCCATCGGGCTGGGCGCGCGGGATTCGCTGCGGCTGGAGGCGGGGCTTTGCCTCTACGGCTCGGACATCGACACCACGACTAGCCCGGTAGAGGCTGACCTGACCTGGGCGATCCAGAAAGCGCGGCGCATCGGTGGCGCGCGCGCGGGCGGGTTCCCCGGCGCAGACCGCATCCTGGCAGAGCTGGACGGCGCGCCGACGCGGCGCCGCGTCGGGCTTTTGCCGGACGGGCGCGCGCCTATGCGGGCGGGCACCCCGCTATTCGCCGCCGAGACCGGCGGCGCGCCCGTCGGCCACGTGACGTCCGGTGCGTTCGGGCCCTCTATCGAACGGCCGATGTCGATGGCGTATCTGCCGCTGGGTTTTGCCGCCGAAGGCGCGCAGATTTTCGGAGAGGTCCGGGGCAGGCGACTGCCGGCGCGTGTCGCGCCGCTGCCGTTCCGGCCCGCCACATACAAACGCTGACACGAGGAAAACGTCATGAAATTCACCGAAGAACACGAATGGCTGCGCGTCGAGGATGACCTGGTGGTCGTGGGCATCACCGATCACGCTGCGGAGCAGCTTGGCGACGTGGTGTTCGTGGAACTGCCAGAGGTCGAAACCCAGGTCGCCAAGGGTGACGAGGTCGTCGTGATCGAATCCGTCAAGGCCGCCGCCGATATCCTCGCCCCCGTCGACGGCGAGATCGTCGAGGTCAACGAAAGCCTGGTGGACAGCCCCGCAATGGTGAACGAGGACCCGCTTGGCGCAGGCTGGTTCTTCAAGCTCAAACTCGACGATCTTTCGGTGCTCGACGACCTCATGACCGAGGACGAGTACAAGGACTTCATCGGATAAGGACCGCCCGAATGGCTTACCGCCCGACCGTCTACGACACCTACGATTTCGCCAACCGCAGGCATATCGGCCCCTCTCCGGCCGAAATGGAAGAGATGTTGCAGGTGGTCGGCGCGGACAGCCTCGACGACCTGATCGACCGCACAGTGCCGCAATCCATCCGGCAGGAGGCGCCCCTGACATGGGCGCCGATGACCGAACATGCGGTTCTTCAGCGGCTGCGGGCCGTGGCCGGCAGGAACCGCGTGATGACCTCGCTGATCGGGCAGGGCTATTACGGCACAGTCACGCCGCCCGCCATCCAGCGCAACATCCTCGAGAATCCTGCTTGGTACACGGCCTACACGCCCTATCAGCCCGAGATCGCGCAGGGCCGGCTAGAGGCGCTGCTGAACTTCCAGACGATGGTGTCGGACCTGACCGGGCTCGAGATCGCCAATGCATCCCTGCTGGACGAGGCGACCGCCTGCGCCGAGGCGATGACCATGGCGCAGCGCGTGGCCAAGTCGAAGGCGACGGCGTTCTTCGTGGACGAGAACTGCCACCCCCAGAACATCGGCGTCATGCAGACACGCGCCGCACCCCTCGGGATCGAGGTGATCGTCGGCGCGCCCGAGACGCTGGACCCCGAGGCCGTCTTCGGCGCGATCTTCCAGTATCCGGGCACATATGGCCATGTGCGCGACTTCTCGGACGCCATCGCGGCGCTGCACGCGGCGAAGGCCGTCGCGATCACGGCGACCGATCTTCTGGCGCTGACCATGCTGAAGGAACCCGGCGCGATGGGCGCCGACATCGCGGTGGGCTCGGCCCAGCGGTTCGGCGTTCCCCTTGGCTACGGTGGGCCGCACGCGGCCTTCCTGTCCTGCCATGACGGGATGAAGCGGGCGATGCCGGGCCGGATCGTGGGGGTCTCTGTCGACAGCCACGGCCACCGCGCCTATCGCCTTGCGCTGCAAACCCGCGAACAGCACATCCGCCGGGAAAAGGCCACCTCGAACGTCTGCACGGCGCAGGCCCTGCTGGCGGTCATGGCGTCCTTCTATGCGGTGTTTCACGGGCCGCAGGGCCTGCGCTCCATCGCCGAGATGGTGCATTTCAACACCGTCCGTCTGGCCGACCGCCTGAAAGAGGCCGGGTTCCGCGTATCGCCCGATGCCTTCTTCGACACGATCACGGTCGATGTGGGGGCGATGCAGGGCGTCATCCTGCGGTCCGCCCGGGCCGAGGGGATCAACCTGCGCCAGATCGGCAGCGACCGGATCGGCATTTCCATCGACGAGATGGTCGGCCCCGAGATCATCGAGAAGGTCTGGCGCGCCTTCGGGATCGAGGCCACCGCCGGCACCCGCCCGCGCGACATCGGTTTTCCCGAGGCGCTGATCCGGCAGTCCGACTACCTGACGCATCCGATCTTCCACATGAACCGGGCCGAGGCCGAGATGATGCGCTACATGCGCCGCCTGTCCGACCGCGACCTGGCGCTGGACCGTGCGATGATCCCGCTGGGGTCCTGCACGATGAAGCTGAACGCCGCGGTCGAGATGATGCCCGTTACCTGGCCCGAGTTCTCATCGGTGCATCCCTTCGCCCCCGCCGACCAGGCCCAGGGCTATGCCGAGATGATCGACGACCTGTCCCACCGGCTGTGCGAGATCACCGGTTATGACGCCATGTCGATGCAGCCCAACTCGGGCGCGCAGGGCGAATACGCGGGGCTTCTGACCATCGCGGCCTATCACGCGGCGCGCGGCGAGACCGACCGGCGGATCTGCCTGATCCCGATGTCGGCGCATGGCACCAACCCGGCCAGCGCCCAGATGGCGGGCATGGATGTGGTGGTGGTCAGATCGGCGGACAACGGCGACATCGACCTCGACGATTTTCGCGCGAAGGCTCAAGCGGCGGGGGACCGGCTGGCGGCCTGCATGATCACCTATCCCTCGACCCATGGCGTGTTCGAGGAAACCGTGCGCGAGGTCTGCCGCGTCACCCATGACCACGGCGGCCAGGTGTATCTGGACGGCGCGAACCTGAACGCGCTGGTCGGTCTGGCAAAGCCCGGCGAACTTGGCGCAGACGTCAGCCACCTGAACCTGCACAAGACCTTTTGCATTCCGCACGGCGGCGGCGGGCCCGGAATGGGGCCGATCGGGGTCAAGGCGCACCTTGCCCCGTTCCTTCCCGGCCATCCTGACATCGGCGGGCGCGAGGGCCCCGTTTCCGCGGCGCCCTTCGGCTCTGCCTCGATCCTGCCGATCAGCTGGGCCTATGTCCTGATGATGGGCGGCGCGGGACTGACGCAGGCCACCAAGGTCGCGATCCTGAACGCCAACTACATCGCCAAGCGGCTGGAAGGCGCGTTCGACATCCTGTTCACCGGGCGGCATGGGCGCGTGGCGCATGAATGCATCCTCGACACGAGGCCCTTCGCCGAAAGCGCCCATGTGACCGTCGACGACATCGCCAAGCGGCTCATGGACAACGGCTTTCACGCCCCGACGATGAGCTGGCCTGTGGCCGGAACGCTGATGGTGGAGCCGACCGAATCGGAAACCAAGGCAGAGCTCGACCGCTTCTGCGATGCGATGCTGGCGATCCGCGACGAAATCCGCGCGATCGAGACAGGCGACATGGACCCCGAGAACAACCCGCTGAAGAACGCGCCGCACACGATGGAAGACCTGATCCGTGACTGGGACCGGCCCTATACCCGCGAGCAGGGCTGTTTTCCGCCAGGTGCCTTCCGGGTCGACAAGTACTGGCCGCCCGTCAACCGGGTGGACAATGTCTACGGCGACAGGAACCTCGTCTGCATCTGCCCGCCGCTGGAGGAGTATGCCGACGCCGCCGAATAGGCTGCGCGGCTATTCCGGCTTGCGCGCCACGATCAGCGTCCAGGGGAACCGCCAAGCGGTGAACCCGGGCGCCAGCGTGCCCGGCATCTCCTCGAAGGGTACGATCTCGACGCTGTCAAAGCCCGCTTCGCGGTGGGCAGCGTCAAGGTCCATGCGGTTCAGCGGCGGCATGAAGGGCTCGTTGTTGCGCTGCGAGTGACCCTCGTGGATGAAAGTCCTGAACGGGTCGTCGCGGGCCAGGAAATCAAGGTGGATGGACAGCCCGCCGGGCGCCAGCAACCGGTGCGATTCCGCCAGAACGCGGGCGATATGACGTGGCGGCATCTCGTGCAACAGCATCGTGCTGGTCACCAGGTCACAGGTTTCGTCGCCAAGCCCGGTCGCTGCGGCATCCGCCTGGCGAAATGTCACGTTCCTTGCCTGGTCTTCCGCGGCCCGGTTGGCGGCCAGTCGAAGGCAGGGTTCGGACAGTTCCACGCCCACGACATCGATCTCTGGGTGATCCATGTAAAAGGGCCTTGTCGATCCACCAAAGCCGCAGCCAAGATCGACCATGCGGCGCACCGGGCGCGCGGCGCGGCCCAGTGCGGCGGCGGCCAGTCGATGATGCAGGCTTGCGGCCTTGTCGAGCATCGGCGCCGTGGACCGGGCCCCGCGCTCATAGACATAACCTGCGATCTCGTCTGACCAGACACCGCCGGGATGCTGGTGAATGTCGATCGAGGTATAGTACGTCGGCTGCTGGAAGTCCGGGTCAAGTTGCAGCAGGCGTTCGTCCACGGGGGCGGACAGGGCGGACTCCAGCTCGTCTCTGTAACGGGCAAAGTGCACGGCCAGCCCGTGCCGACCCGAATACTTCATGCGCTGCTGGTGCCGTTCAAACCAGCCAAAGAACTGGTAGGTGGTATCGTCGGTCATCATCGCGCCGACGTCCGCCGCCGTCCTTGGGGCGCTTCCCTCGGCGGCCTTGGCCTCGTAGCTGGCGCGAAGCTCTGGGAACATTTTGCGCGTCCAGAACAGCTTGCAATCCAGAACGAAAGCCTGGAACGCGTCGAACGGGCGATGGGGCGGCGGATCGATGGGCATCTGCGGACCTCAGGCGTCGCGATTGAACTTGTCGACGCCGTCTTCGGGGGCGCCTAGCGACACCTCCAGACCCAACGTCTGCTGCATCAGCTCTGCCACGAAGGCCTGTCTTTCGGCATCCAGCCGGGCCATCTGCTCTGGCGTGGGCTGAAAGGCGTCCAGCGCATCGGGTTCCATCAGCCCCTTTTCCTCGAGGAGGCACTCCAGCGTGGCTATCCTGTCGCGGGTCACGTGAAGCTCTGCCGCAAGCGTCATGACCATTGCCAGAACACGGTCGATTGCCGGATCGGCGAAAAACGTCTGCTCCGGCTTGTGTGGAAGACCGGTGGGATGTGGGCCATGTTTGCTCAAGCGGGAATTCCCTTGGTGTTTCCGAAATCATAGGACGCTGCCCGATGCCGGGGCAAGCCGGTGATCGCTGGATGCACGCACGTTCACCTTTGCCACGAATGGGCGGGCCGGCAGAACGGGCAAACCATCGAAGTTTCTGCCCCCCGCGACTGGCTTGACATCGCGCATTGGATACGCCACTTCACGCGCCGGAGGGGCCGTAGCTCAGTTGGGAGAGCGCGTCGTTCGCAATGACGAGGTCGTCGGTTCGATCCCGATCGGCTCCACCAAACCACGCAGACAGACGGTTTTTCTGGCCAGGAAAACGATTTCGCACTGGTGGCCCGAACCCCATTGTTCGTCTTTGCCGGTATTGTGCCCGCTCCTCTGGTGCAGACCAGCGACCGAGCTATCAAGGTCTGGTGAAAGGCATCATCATGGCGATGCGGAAAGCGTAGCAAGGCGATCCTGCCCCAAGGGTGGACCACGCGTGTCGGAACAATGCCCCGAGACCCGAGATCCGCCACGCCGCGTGCCCCGCCAAAGCGAGCGTCGAGCGATCTTTCGGCAGTCCTGCCGCCAGCCGCCCCCCCCAAATAGCCTCTGGGATCTGCGCCCCCAGACGTGGTTCCGAATCTCAGGAACAGGCCACGCTGAAACGGTCGCATCGATCCGGAATTCGCCGACGGCCGAGACCTCTCGGGAAAATCCGATCGGGATCAGCCTTCGGCGAACTGCGGCCGGTTCAGGGTCCTAGGCATAGGAAAACGCAATGTCCTGCGCACCCTTCCAGAGCACCAGATTTCCAAGCGCCATCAGGTTTTCCTGCCCCGAAGTCAGGGTGATGAAGTGGTTTCCGGCAAGCTGACCCATCTTTGACGAGAAATCCACCCCGCCGTAGGCCAGCAGGATTTCGGTTTCACTGATGCCGCCGGGGTAAAGGATGATCTGGCCAGGTGCCGGGTGGCTTGTATGGTTTTCGTAGCCGACGCCGAAGTCGTGGTCGCCAAGCGGAATCCACACCCCTTCGCCGGACCAGCGAACGTGCACGATTTGTCCGCTGTAGGGCATTGCGGCTTCGAAGGCGGCGCATGTCTTGGGTGCCGCCTCTTTTTCCAGTCGTGCGTCGAAGGAATATGGGCCTGCGGTGATCCTAAGGGCTGTCATATCTGATTTCTCCCGGTGTGGTTCATGTGAAACGGTTCATCGAAAAGGCTTCGAGATCCTGCCGCAGCCGCCCTGTCAGCGCCGCGGCGGCGGCCTCGCGCCCCATCAGCGGCCCAAGGGTAAAGCCGTTCGCGGTGGCTGCTACTGTAACGCCATCGCAGCCCGGTACCGGTCCGATCAGCGGGGCGCCATCGATGTCGATGTTCATCGCGGCCCAACTGCGAATGACCTGCAAACTGGCGACCTGTGGCACGGTATGGCCCGCGACCCACAGGTTGCCTTCCAGGCTTTCGGGCAGGACCTGGGCCTGACCCGCGGGACCGGTGATCGCCGGCCATGCCCCGCCTATGATAACAGAGCCTGCGGCGGCCTGTTTCATCGTCAGGTGCCTGTCGGCATGTGCCAGCAGGCAGGGAACCAGCATCGGGCCAGGTGCCGTCACGACCATCTGAAGGGGTGCGCCCCGGATCGGCAACGTTGTGCCCAGCATGGCGGCGATCTGTGCCGACCAGCCGCCAGCCGCGATCAGGATACGGGGGGCCGTGATCCTGCCGCGCGGCGTTTCTGCGCAATAGCCCGCATCGTCGCGTCGCAGGCCTGTCACCGGCGCACGTTCTTCGATGACCGCCCCGGCCTGCCTTGCCGCGCGCGCCAAGGCAGGTGTTGCCACAAGCGGGTTGATCTTGCCTTCGCCCGGGCACCATGCGGCGGCCACGATGTCTTGGGAGATTGCAGGCACGATCTGACGCACACGCGTGGCATCTATCACCTCGGTTGCAATTCCAACCCTGGCCTCGGCCGCAGCCTTGGCTTCCAGAAATGCGATCTGGCGTGGGTTTTCGGCAACCATCATCCCGCCTGTGACCTGCATCTCGAAATCGGCGCCGAGTTCCGCCTCAAGGCTCTTCCAGAGAGCAATTGACTCGCCTTGAAGCGGCAGGGTGCGCAGTTGCAGGCTGCCGTCGCCCACCGCCTTGCCGCCAAAGTCCCAGGACAGAAGCTGAAGATGAAGGCTTCCGGCATTGCCGCCCGATGCTTCTCCATTCACGCGCCCACGATCTAGGCACACCACGTTGGCCCCTGCACGAGCGGCATAAAGCGCAGCTGTTGTGCCGGTGATACCGGCGCCGATGATGACAAGATCGGCGGTGTCGCGCGAAAGCGGATGAACGGGAATACCACCGGGCCGGGCCGCTGGTGCGCTTTCGCGGTGACCGCTCCATTCCGGTTTCTCCAGCCGGAGGGCGCCAAGCGGAACAGGACGTGCGGGCAATTGCGGCGCAAACTGCGCCTCTGGCGGGGTGGAATGGCCGGCCGCTGACAAGAGGCGCAGCGCATTGGCAAGGCAATAGCGGCCCTGGCAGCGTCCCATGCCGATGCGCGTAGCCTGTTTCAGCGTCGCGGGGTCGTCCGCGCCGTCTGCGATCGCCTTTCGCGCCGTGCCAGCGGTGATTTCTTCGCAACGGCAAAGAATCGCGTCATCGTCGGGCAGGCTGCGTGCCGGTGCGCTGAACATCGTCCAAAGCGCGGCCTGGAAGCGTTCGGCGCTGGCAAGGCGCCGCCGTGTCCTGGCCTGCGTGCCATCCGCCCCAAGTCCCAGATGGGCCAGCGCGCCGACGCCGCTCAGCTCGCCCTGACACAGCGCCAGTTCGGCGCCTCCCATCCCGCCTGCATCCCCAGCGATCCAAACGCCCGGGACGGGTGTTCGTCCGTCGGGGCCGCGTTCTGGACGCATCAGGCCTCGCGCGTCGAGGGTAAGAGGGACGCCCAGCAAGCGGGCAAGCTCCAGCTGTGGGGCGAACCCGTCCCCGGCGGCGATGATGTCGGCCTCGATCCTTCGCGTTCGGCCCGTGGCTATCTCGGACAGCTCTGCGGAACGGGCGTGCGTGTCGCCCAAAATCCTTGTCAGCTGCCAGCCGTTCATGACCGGAACCCCAGCTCGCAGGGCGGTCAGCCGGTATCCGACACCATCGAAGAAAAGCCGGGGTGCGTGCCAGAGCGCGCCTAGCAATGCGGGGCCCAGGCGCGGGCGCCCGCGTTCGGCCAGCGCGACGACCTTCGCGCCAAGGCTTTCGAGTTCCGCTGCCAGTTGCAGTCCAAGCGGCCCATGACCGGCGATCAGGATCCGCTTGCCCGGTGCCACCCCGTAGCGGCGGGCAAGTGTCTGCGCGGCGCCGATCGTCATGACCCCCGGCATCGTCCAGCCCGGCACGACGGCCGGGGTCTCATAGGCGCCGGATGCAACAATAACGGCGCGGGCGACGACGCGCAGTGCCCGCGAGCAGCCAAAACTGCGGAGTTCGAACCTGCCGGTGTTGTCCTGCCGTGCGAACCACACCGTCTGGTCGCCGATGATTTGTGCGCCCGAGGCTGTCGCCATGTCGCGCAGCGCGATGCCGCGGCGGTGCTGGCGGTCCTTGGGCAGGCGGCCGCGATATCCCTGGCTGCGTGGCTTGAAATACTGCCCGCCGGCTTCGCCCCTTTCGTCAAGCACCACCACGCTTGCGCCCGCGGTTGCGCTGACGATTGCGGCAGACAATCCCGCCGGCCCGGCGCCGATCACCGCGATATCGGCCTCGATGGTCGAGTGCTGCGCGGCGTCTGGCGGCTGAGTTGCGTGTGCAAGGCTTCGTTCGTCCTCAGGCCAGACATCCATGCCCTCTGTGGCTGTGGCCATGCACGAGCGTACCCCGCGCTGGCCGTCCACCGTGACAAGGCAGTCGTTGCAGATACCCATCCCGCAGAAAATTCCGCGCGCGGCGCCACTGCGGCGCTTGCCAAGCACGGACTGGCCGGCAACCGCCAACGCAGCGGCGATGCTGTCGCCTTGCTCGGCGTCGATGGTCCGCCCTTCGAACCTGAAGCGTATCGTCACGAAGTGCGGGTCTCTGGCGCCAGGCCCACGGCGGTCAGCGCGGCCATCACCTCGGCGACCTCGGCCTCGGGCAGCGGAAGACGCGGCGGCCGCGGAGCGCCGACAGGCTGGCCAATCATGGCCAGCGCGGTCTTGCTGCCCGCGACATAGCGGTGCCCGCCCACCAGCCGGATGATTGGCAGAATGTCGCGATAAAGCGCTCGCGCCGCGTGGTAATCCTCATCGTCAGCCGTAAGTGTGAACAGCGTGGCAAAAGCGGACGGCATGATGTTCGAGCCTACCGCGACCCATCCTTCGGCACCTTCGACGAAGGACTCGAACCCCATGATGCCGCCAAAGACGGTCATCCTGCCCTCGGACATCTCGATGATGTCGCGCACGCGCGTCACGTCCATCGTCGATTCCTTGATGTAGTCGATCCGCGGCAGTTTCGACAGTTCCGCGACCAGCGGCGGTGTCAGGTCCACGTTGGCAGTGGCCGGATTGTTGTAGATCATCACCGGCCGCGTCGCGGCGTCAGAGATCCGGGCGAAATGGTGGATCAGCTCGGCCTCTGTCGGGGTCGAGTAGAAGGGCGGAATGATCATGGTGCCGTCTGCGCCAAGCTCTTCGGCCATGGCAACGTTTGCGATCACGTCGTCGGTGCTTTCAGCGCCAGCGCCGATCAGTACAGGCACCCGGCCGGCCACGGTGTCGATCACGCATTTGGCAACCGCGCGCCGCTCTTCGGCGGTCAGCGACAGGAACTCTCCGGTCGACCCGAGCGGAATAAGCCCGTGGATACCCTCGCGCACCTGCCATTCGGTGAATCGCGCCTGCGCCTCCAGGTCGATCCTGCCCTTGTCATCGAAGGCGGTGACCATCACGGTATATGTGCCACGGAAGCGGTCTGTCATGCTGGGGCCCCCGGCAATGTCAACAATCTGAGAGGTGTCTCGCGCAACAGCCGTCGGATCAGCGCGGGCTCGAACCCCAGCCTGCGCATCAGCGCGGGCATGTTGCGCAGGATATGCCCATAGCCGTGCCCGCCCCAATGGCGCATCCGCGTCTTGGTGCAGATATCGTGGCTGATCACGATCTGGTCGCCGTGGCCGGCCTGGGCAAAGCGGTCGATCAGCCGAAGCCTCCCGAGGTCTGTCGGCAATTCGACCTCGCCCATCCAGTAGTGGGATTGCTCTATCCCGAAGAAATCCCACTCGACGTTGGCGCCCCGCGCAAGAAGCGTCGCGATGCCGTCCCCGTCGGGGTGCGTGCGGTCCATGTGGCACAAGACAGTGCGCGCCGGATCCAGACCTTCGGACTCGACGATGTCAAGGATCTGGCCGCAAGCGTCCGGCGACCGGCCCGGATGCACCGAAAGCGAGGCCCCGGTTGCGCAGGCAGCGCGGGCGGCGGCGCGCAGGGCGCGCCGTTCGAACGGGTGCAGCGGCCACGAACAGCCGATCTCGCCAATCAGCCCTGCACGGCAACCTGTGTCGTCCATGCCGTGCGTGATCTCTGCGGCAAACCGCGCGGTCAGTGCGTCCGTGTCCATCCCAAGGACGTCAGGGGAAACATACGGCGCGGTATAGCAACCAGCCGCCGCGACAACCCGAACGCCCGAAGCCCGCGCGGCCCTGGCCAGCCCCCTGGGGTCGCGTGCCAGCCCGAACACCGACTGGTCGACGATCAGGCTGCCTCCATCCTCGGCGAACAGGCGTAATTCCTCTGTGGCACGCTCAGGGTCTGTCTGGTGGGCGTTCGCCGGCGCCTCGTTTGATCGATAGTCGATCTGCCAGCGCGCCTCGGGCGCGATGTCGGCATCGCGGTCGCCAACGGTGCCGGGCGGCACGATGTCGAACAGGACATGTTCGTGAAACATGATGTTCCCAACGCTCGCCGGCTCGATGTCGCCGAGGACTGTGCGGACGACGGCCATGGCTAGTGCGACAGGATCTTGGACAGAAACAGGCGCGTGTGTTCGCTGCGCGGGTTCAGGAAGAACTCTTCGGGCGGTGCCTCTTCCACGATCCTGCCGTCATGCATCAGGACCACCCGGTCCGCGGCGGCGCGGGCAAAGCCCATCTCGTGGGTCACCACGATCATGGTCATCCCTTGCTCGGACAGGTCGATCATCACGTCGAGCACCTCGGAGATCATTTCCGGATCAAGTGCAGAGGTCGGCTCGTCAAAAAGCATCACCTTGGGCTTCATCGCAAGCGCACGGGCGATGGCAACGCGCTGCTGTTGTCCACCCGATAACTGCCGGGGATAGGCATTTTCCTTGTCCGGCAGGCCGACGCGTTGCAAGAGCGCCCGGGCTTCGTCGCGGGCCTCTGCCTTTTTGCGCTTCAGGATTCGAACCGGTGCCATCGTGATGTTGTCGATCACGCTGACATGCGGAAACAGGTTGAAGCTTTGGAACACCATGCCAAGATCGCGCTGCTGTCGGGCGATCTGGGCATCGCGCAGCGGGACGCGCTTGCCGTTCTTCTCGCGAAAGCCCATCAGGTGCCCGGCGGCGTGGATCGTTCCGCCGTCAATGGTCTCCAGCTGATCGATACAGCGTAAGAGCGTGCTCTTGCCGCTGCCGGACCGTCCGCAGATGACGACGACCTCGCTCTTGCGCACGGTCAGGGATACGTCCTTCAGAACGTGATTGCCGTGAAAGGACTTCTGTACACAGTCGATGACGACGATAGGCTCGCCCAGGGACCGCGCACCATTCGCGCGGCGTTTCGGAGCGGGCAGGTCTTGGCGATCCATTCTGCGTCTCCTTCAGGCCTGCCCGGCCTTGTCTAGTGCTCTTTCAAGATCCTTCTTCGCCTCGGGCGAGACCGCCGCGGCCGGTCCGAAGGGTTTCTCGTAGTGCGCCTCGATCCGTACCTGTATCAGGCTCCAGATCGAAACGAGGATCAGGTACCAGATTGCCGCGACGCTGTATGCCTCAAGAACGCGGAACTCGATCTGCGCCAGCATCTGCGCGTTTCGCATCAGTTCTTCCATCGAGATTACGGAGGCGAGCGACGTGGTCTTCAGCATTCCGTTGAACTGGTTGCCGAGCGGCGGGATGATCGTCCGCGTGGCCTGCGGCAGGATCACGAGATACATGCGCTCGCGCCATGTCATTCCCACGGACCGGGCAGCATCCTCCTGCCCCTTGTCGACCGACATGATGCCCGCGCGGATGATCTCGGCAAGATAGGCGCCCTCGTTGAGGGCCAGTCCAAGAATGGCGCTTTCGATCACGTTCAGCCGGATGCCCAGCTGCGGCAGGCCGGTGTAGATGATGACCAGCTGGATCAGGATCGGGGTGCCGCGAAACAGCCAGATGTAGAATTCAGCGACATAGCGTATGACCCGGTTGCCATACATCTTCATCATCGCCGCGATGATCCCAAGTCCCAGCCCCAGCACCATCGAGATCACGCTAAGCCAGATCGTCGTCCAGGCGCCCTGAATCATCAGGCCATTGGTCAGGTAATCGAAGAAGTAGGGCCAGCTCCAGTTCACCGGGGACTCCTGGGTTCACGCATTGTCGGTTTCTGACGCGGGATAGTCATGAAACTCCGCTTCTCATACCCGGCCCCAATGCCGCAGGGGCGCCGGGGCCGGGCAAGGAGTTTGACGGCCTTATTCGGGCGTGTAGTAGACGGCGATGTCGCCGGTGTAGTCGGCCCAATACTGGATCTGCGTGGCGCCGTAGGCGCTCATCATTTCGTTGTACGTGCCATCCTCGACCATGTCGCGCAGCACCTCTGCCACTGCCTCGGCAAGGACCTCGCCCGACTTGCCGTCAAAGCCGAACGATGACGGGAGTCCGGGGTTCAACCCAGATGCACCCACGTCGAACGAGCCGCGCTCGGCATAGTAGGCTGCCGTGGCATCGGGCCCGAACACGGCCTTGACCTGACCGGCGCCAAGCGCTGCGAAGGCCTCGGCAAAGGTATTGAACGCCTGAATTTGCATGGATTCCATGCCTTTGGCGACCTGTTCCTCGTTGATCGAACGGATCAGGTTGTCGGCGAAACCGGCGATTTCAGTGCCGACGGGCTGACCAGCCAGCTCGTCGTAGCCGGTTACGCCCATCGGGTTGCCCTTTTCGACCACGACGGCCAGTGCGTTAACGACGTAGGGCACCATGCGCATGATCTTTGCGCGATCCGTGTTGTAGTACATGCCGGTGTTGACCATGTCCCAGCGCTTGTTCGCGAGGCCTGGGATCTGCACCGCGAAATCCACATTCATGTACTTCGGTTCAAGGCAGAGGCGCCGGGCGATCTCGTTGCCGAGGTCCGGGTGCAGGCCCTGAAGGTTGCCCTTGTCGTCAATGAATTGCCGCGGCGGGATCGTCGCGTTGATCGACATGGTCAGAACGCCGGGTTCGATCGTCGGCAGGTTCTCTGGGCAATCCTGTGCGCTGGCCATGCCACCCGCAAGACCAAGGCTTACGGCGATAGCGCCAAGGGAGAGATGTCTCATGGATGTATCCTTTCTGTTGGGAAGTGTTCGGCCCGCTCTTGAGGGCTCTTGGTTCACGGTTGCTGCGACTCCTTCGGGCCGCACCAATCGGCAACGATCCGGGCCGTCACGTCGACCATCCGAAGAAAGTCGGCCACGTCGACCCATTCGTCATGGCGATCGTTCTGGGACAGATCACCGCCCAGACAGCCGAGACCGACGCAGGGAATCCCGGCCTCGACGATCGGGTTTCGAATGTCCGATGCGGTGTGCATCGGATTGACGTGCGGCTGGCCGCCGACGACATCCGACACCACGGCTGCTGCAGAGAGGTAAAGCGGGTGTTCGGCCGGCACCTCGGCGCCGGTCACGCCTGTGACCCATGTGATCGCGGGAAGATGGTCGCGCATCCAGCTGTCGCCATCGGCCGCGCGGCGCACGGTCTCTTCGACTTCAGCTTTCACTTCGTCCAGGGTCTCTCCCGGTGGGAACGATATCGCCCCGCCAAGTGTGCAGCTGTCCTCTATCCGGGACAGCCGGCGCATCTCTCCACAGGTGATGCGCGAGATGTGCAGATTGGTGGCGCGCCCGACCTCCGCCTCTATCAGCGGGTGGCGAATGCGCTTTGTCCGTTCATCGGCCAGCGCCATCAGGGCGTCGCGGATCAGCAACGCCTTGTCGATCGGGTTATCGGAAAGGTGCGAAAAGGCTGTATGGCCCGGTTCGGTCGTGTCCGGCGCCCGTCCGGTGACGTGGATCCGGAATTCAAGCTGCCCGGACGCGACGGCCTTGATCTCACGCATCCCTACCCCGGACTCGGCGGGGTGAAGATAAAGCGAAGCATCCGCCGTCAGCCCGCCATGCAACAGGGCCGCCACACCGCGGGCGTAACGTTTTGAAGGGGTCGAGGCGAACACGACCCGGCCCATCGGCAGGTTGCTGGCGGCAGTTCTTTCAACGGCCAGAACCGCGGCTGCGCACCCTGCAAGGTCGTCGGCCACACCCCAGCCGTAGAAGCGATCTCCGTCGATATCACCGGCAAAAGGATCGTGATGCCATGACGCGGCATCCTTCACGGGTTCGCTGTCGGGATGCGCAAAGATCAGCAGGCTGGGCAACTCCGGATCACCCGGCAGCTCTCCGACGACTGCGCTGCGTTGTTCGGGATTGCGCGCCGTGTCGATCGCGAACTCTCCCTTCACGGGGACGTCAGCCGGATCATAACGATGCAGCGTTACGGCGCATCCCGCCGCTTTCAGGCGTTCGGAAATCACTGCCTGCACGGCATTCTCGCCACCAGTCTGGGCGCGCACGAGATCCCTGAGAAGCCTTACTGCCCCGTCGTCCAGATCCAATCCCCGTCCCCTCTAGATGCTTTGCACACACTCGGTATACAGAATTAGATGACGGGCGGTGTGTTTTATGCAAGGATTCTTTTTGTGGCCCGTTCGTTCTGCGGCGTTCATCGCCCCGGATTGGTCGCGCAGACGGATGTTTTCGGGTAACGAAGGTTCGAAACGTTCGAGAAGCAGGCAGTTTGTGAAGGAGGTGCGCGTTGAACGGGCGGGTTGCGAAGCTCAGCAAGTCATCGGAAGAGAACCGGGGGCGCGGCGTTGGCGGCACGCAGGTCACTCTGTCCGAGCGTGCCTACCGAAAGTTGTCTCGCATGATCCAGGAGCGTGCCCTGCCAAGCGGGCAACCGATTGTCGAGGTGCAGCTGGCCGAGAGCCTTGGCATTTCTCGCACGCCATTGCGGCAGGCACTGCAGCGACTGGAAAGCGAGGGGTTGCTGCGCAAGCTGGAAAGCAGATCCTACGTCGTCCGCCGCGTCGATCTGAAGGAATACCTGCAAAGCCTCAAGGTGCGCGAGATCCTGGAGGCGGAAGCGGCGGCGCTGGCTGTGGGGCGGATCGAGCCCGGGGCCATCGCCCATGCCCGGGCCACGTTGCGCGAGGTGCAGTCACGCACGCCCTACGACATGCTGGCGCACTGGAAGTCGGATGACGAGGTGCACGACCTCTTCATCCATGCATGTGGCAACATCGTGATTCGCGACATGCTGCTCTCGCTTCGCGTGACCACGAAACTATTCGAGATAGAGCGGCTCTCCGAAAGGCTGGAGCCTGACAGCCGTCAGCATGAAGCGATCCTCGACGCATTGGGCGCTCGGGATGCCGAGGCTGCCCGCGATGCCGTTGTCCAGCATATCCGCTCACTCTTCGAATTCGCGATTCGCGTCCTCTAGTCAGCCGGTCCTTCGCGCGGGATCCGACATGAGCGGCAAGTCGCTGCCCGAAGGGTATTCCGGTTTCCCCGGCTACTCCGGCATCCACGCGCCGCCGCCGTCGCTTCGAAGCCGCGGGCTGGCAATGGCGTGATGAACCGGCAAGTGGCTGACACCGGCCTGCCATGACGTGCCTTGCGTCATTGCAAACCCTGCCGCCACCGGAGAGCAACCGGCGAGCGACAGAAGCGCCCGTACCGCCACAAGTGTCCTGCCGGTGCTGACAACATCGTCGACAGCCACCACCTGTCGCCCTTCAAGCAGGGGCAGCATCCGCGGGTCGAGATAAAGCCGCTTGCCGGCGCCGGGGGAGGTGATGGACGAAACAGGCACGGAAAGACCCTCGTCGTACCAGAACTTGCGGGACGTCCCCAAGGCCACGAAACGGCCATGGCCCAGCCGCTTCGCCACCGCGGCGGCAAGGGCCAGTCCCAAAGTCGGAACGCCCACGATCACCTCGGCGCGCACGTCCCTCAACCGGTCCGCCAGCACGTCCGCAAGGGCCTCTTGCACCTGGAAGCTGGCTTGCGTCAGGATCAGTGACGCCACCGCCCGGTCGCCGTCGCCCGGCAGCACGCGGATCGGCAGCCAAAGCCGCCGCCCGTCTGGCAGCGCCGCGGGGTAGCGATCGCGAAAGCGGTCACTGGGAAACGGACCCGTGTCGTCAAGGTCCTGCCAGAACTCGTGCGGCGGGATAGACATGTGCGCCCCTTGCAAGTGATGGCCCAGTCTTCCGCCCGCTGCCCATGATGTCCAGAGCCATGGCGGCCGGACTAGCGGTCTGTCAATCGCCGCATCAGCAGGTCCAGCGCACCCGCACCGTCAACCCCCATGGCCACCCGGACTTGGTGCGGTCCGGGACCGAGCGCACCCGCGTCTGCTCCATCGGAGATATCGACGCCAAGCGTGCGGGTATCGCAACGAAACAGCTTTGGCGCATCGGCAAGAAGGACGACGCAAGGATCATGCAAGGGCCGACTGTCGCCGCCCTGTGTCGTCAGGAAATAGGCGTCGATCAAGGCACCTGCCGCCTGCGCGGCGGCCTGCGGGCTGGCACGCAAGACAGCCGTGTCAGAGGGGCGCGCACGGACCCTTCGCGTCACGTCAAGCGGAACCAGCGTCAGCGGCAGGTCGGCGGCCAGCACGCATGCCGCAGCCTCGGGATCGGCGGCAAAGTTGAACTCGGCCCTCGGGCTGACATTGCCACGTTCGTCAACTGCGCCCCCCATTGCGATGATACGCCGAAGGCGGCGCGCGGCTTCGGGCCGCTTTGCAAGCAGGCCGGCAAGGTTTGTCAGCGGACCCAGCGTGAAGAGATCCACCGTGCCATCGGGATGCGACAGGATGGTTTCGGCGGTCCAGTCCACTGCACCGTCCTGCGGTGTGACCGTTGCCTCTGGCAGTGTCACACCGCCGAGGCCATCGTCACCATGCACATCCGTCGCGGCAAAACCCTCGCGTTCCATCGGCCCGGCGGCGCCCCGGATCACCGGAAGGTTCGCCCCGGCCAGCGACAGGATGCGGCCGGCGTTCGCTGCCGTCTTCTCAAGCCCGATATTGCCGGCCACCGTTGTCAGCCCCAGCACCCGGATAGATGGGGTAGCCAGCGCGCAAAGGATCGCCACGGCGTCGTCTATCCCTGGATCAGTGTCGATGATGACGGGGGTTGGCATGGTGGCGGCTCCGGATTGGGGTTGTCGGTGCCGACTATCCGTCCGATCCTGAGGGGCCACAATGGAAACCGTTCCAACCATGAGCCGCCCCTTGCCAGATGACCTGTTGATAGATCCGGGTGATGAAATCGAGATCCGGCGAGATCTGGTTCAGGTGGCGCTGGGCCGTCGTCCGGCCGATTGCATCTTGCGGGTAGGCCGCCTTTTCGATGCGGCGACGGCAACATGGCTGGACGATGCCGAAATCGTCATCCGTGGACGTCGCGTTGCCTTTACCGGTCCGGCCGGGTCATGGGGCGGCAAGGCTGAATATACTTTTGGCCGGCGCGCCCTGTCGGCGGTGCCGGGCTTTGGCGAGGTGCACAAGCATATCGAAAGCTCGCATCTGACCCCGGAGCATGAGGCCGCGCTTGTCCTGCCACGCGGCAATACATGGACGTGCGAGGCCAGTCACGAACTGTCCAACGTGAACGGGGCCGGTAACCTGGACTTCTGGCTGGCGGCCCGTCGCGCGGGATCGCCGCTGAAGATCTTTCCACTGCCGGGCTCTGCTACGCCGCCCACCGGCTTCGAGAAGTCCGGCGGGTTCTTCGCGCGGGATGAACAGGCCGGGTTCATGGCCAACCCGATGGTCGCCGGGCTGGATGAGGTGATGGACTGGCCCGCGGTCACCGATGCCGACAATCCGGCACATGAACGGCTTTGGGGTATGATAGAGGCGACATTCGCGGCGCGCGGTGTGGTCGAAGGGCATGCGGCAGGGCTGCGCGATGCGCACAGCATCAACGCCTTCGCCGCCGCCGGGCTGTCATCGGACCATGAGGCGTGGACGGCAGAGGAGGCGTGGGACAAGCTGCGGCGTGGCATTTTTCTGGAGATCCGCCCGCATTCGATGCACGACATCATAGCCGGGCTGCTGGAACGCGGGCTGCGCGACTGGGGACAGGTTGCGTTTGCCACCGACGATCGCGGCGCGTCGGATACGCTGCGACTGGGGGCCACTGATCACAACGTGCGGCTGGCGATTGAAAGCGGGCTAGCGCCGGAAATCGCGTTCCAATGCGTCACCCTGAATCCTGCCCGCCATATGCGCCTGACCCCTTGGGTGGGCAGCATCGCGCCGGGGCGATACGCCGACATCGTGCTGATGGATGATGTCGAAGGCGTTTCTATCGCCGAGGTCTGGGCCGACGGGCAGCAGGTGTCCAGACACGAAGTCTATTCCGGTCCTGCACCGCATATCGACTGGCCCGGCTGGGCGAGGGCAAGCGTGCGACTCCCGGCACCGCTGACAGAGACCGATTTCGCGATCCCTGCGGCGCCTGGGCGCGAGACGATGACCGCCGCCGTGCTGCGCCCTTTTCATTGGCAGGACGATTTCCTGACCGAGGATCTTCCGGTGCGCGACGGGATGGTGCAGCGCGACCCGGCCCGCGCCATCACCAAGATGGCGGTGATCGACCGCCACTCCGGAGAAGGCCGCCGTGCCGCGATGTTCTGGCGCGGCTGCGGCCCGGCCACGCCTGACACCGCTGTAGGCTGCACCGTAGGGCATGACAGCCACAACTTGTGGGTCACCGGATCGTCGGATGCGGCCATGGCCCTTGTGGCCAACGCCATCCGCGAACAACAGGGGGGATGGGCGCTGGCCAGCGGGGGCAGTGTGCTTGCAACCTGCCGCTATGAAATTGCCGGGCTGATGACGGCGCGCCCCGCACAGGACCTCGACGCCGAGTGGCAAGCCTTTCTTGCGCGGGCCGCCGCTCTCGATTGGCTGTATGAGCCGAGTTCCTCGCCGCGCTGGGGGCCGGGTTTTCCAGAACGGCTGCAATTCGCCACTTTGACCTGCGCGCCCTGGCGCTGGGTGCTGGTTGCCCCGAACGAGGCTGCGCCGACCGGGTTGGTCAATGTCGCCACCGGGCAAAGTCACGCCGTGGTCTGGTAGCCGCGCCTAGCCCGTTGCGAACTTGTCCAGGATGCGCACCCAGGACCGGGTGCCGTGCACATAGCTTGAAAGGTCGTATTTTTCGTTCGGGCTGTGAACGCGGTTGTCGAAGCGTGCGAAGCCGACCAGCAGCGCATCCATGTCCAGGCGATTGCGGAATTCTGCAAGGATCGGGATGGACCCGCCTGTTCCCGCGATCGCCGCCTTGCCCCATTCGTCGCGCAGCCCGGCCAACGCCTGTTGCAACATCGGGCTGTTGGTGGGCATCGCCACGGGCGCAGCGGCGCCCAAAGCGGTGAAGGTCACGTGGCAATCGGCTGGAATGCGGGCGCACACATGGTCGCGAAACGCCGCTCGGACGGCTTCGGGATCTTGCCCCGGCACCAGGCGAAAACTGATCTTGGCATGTGCCTCTGCCGGAATGACGGACTTGAAGCCCTCGCCCGAATATCCGCCCCAAAGGCCGTGCACCTCGAATGTCGGGCGTGACCAGACCTGTTCCAGCACGCTGCGGTCCCGTTCCCCGGCGGGAATCGAAAGGCCGACACCGGCCAGGAACGCCTCGGCGTCAAAGGGCAGAGCCGTCCAGGTCGCTGCGACCTCTGCCGGCAATTCGTGAACAACGTCGTAGAACCCCGCGATGGCGACCGATCCGTCCTCCGCACGCAGGCTGGCCAGCACATCGGCCATCAGTTGAAGCGCATTGCGCGCCGCGCCGCCGAATATACCCGCGTGCATGTCGCGGTCGGCGGTGGTGATGGTGAATTCCTCGCTGGCGAGCCCCCGCATCATCGTGGTGATGGCGGGGGTCTCTCGATCCCACATATCCGTGTCGCAGACCAGCACCGTGTCGGCGCGCAGCTCTTCCGCCGTTTCGGCCAGGAACGGGCCGAGCGAGGGGCTGGTGATCTCCTCTTCCCCTTCAAGCAGCACGCTTACACGGCATGGCAGCGCGCCGGTCGCGGCCTTCCAGGCGCGGCACGCTTCCACGAATGTCATAAGTGCGCCCTTGTCGTCGGATGCGCCGCGCCCTGTGATCCATGTCTCGCCATCGGGCTGGGGCACCAGCGCGGGGGAAAATGGATCGGCCGACCAAAGTTCTAGCGGATCGGCGGGCTGCACGTCGTAATGGCCGTAAAACAGCACATGCGGTGCGCCTTCGGGGGCGGTGGTGTCATGCCCCACAACCATCGGGTGGCGCGCGGTTGGGCGGACAGAGGCGTCGAACCCCATAGACGCCAGATCCGCCGCCAGCCATTCCGCCGCGCGCTGCACATCCGCCGCGCGGTCCGGTTCCGCCGAGATGGACGGGATCGCGATCAGCTCCATCAGCCGGGCCAGACCGGCCTCTACCCCTGCGTCGGCGGCGGCGAGCGCGGCGTCAAGCGGCGTCGGGTCATGTGTCATGTGTTGGCTTTCCCTGTCTCGGCGGCTTCGTCGCGGGCGCGGTCTATTTCAACCATCTCGGCCCGGAAACGCTCGGCGATCTGACCCGCGTCGCGCAGCACACGGGCGCGTTCCAGTGTCAGCACCGTCCGGTCGCGCATAAGCCATTGCCCGGCGACCATCACGTCGCGCACATCGTCCGGCATGGTGGCGAAGACCAGCGTGGCATAGACGTCATAGATCGGCTGCATGCGCGGCGCAGCGGTTGAAATGCGGATCAGGTCGGCGGCCTTGCCGACTTCCAGCGTGCCGATCTCTGCCTGCATTCCCAGAACCTTCGCACCCTCGCGCGTGGCCATGGCGATGACGTCGGAGGCGGGCATTGGCTTGCGGCTGTGGCCCAGCAGCTTGGCGAACATCGACACGGGCGCGAATTGCGAAAACAGGTCCAGGGTGTTGCCGCTCATCGGGCCATCGGTGGCGATGCCCACGGGCACGCCCGCGGCGCGCAGCGCCTCAACCGGGGCAATGCCGCGCCCCGCCTTGGCGTTGGAGCGCGCGTTATGCGCCACGCGCACCCCGGCCTCGGCCAGCCGGGCAATCTCGGCTTCTTCGAGGTACAGGCAATGCGCTGCGATCAGCCCGTCGCGCAGCAACCCGGCGCGGTCCACCACCTCGACGGGGCGGCAACTATGGGTGCGCGCGGCCCAGGCCATTTCGGTTTCCATTTCGGCCAAGTGGATCTGCACGGGCACATCCGGGCGGTCGGCCGCCCATTGTGCCACTCGCGCCAGCACCGGAATATCGGTGGAATAGGGCGCATGTGGCGCGATCGAGGCGCGCAGGCGCTCGTGCCCGGCGAATTCGTCGGTCAGGGCCTCGACCAGGGCGAACCCCTCGTCCATGTCGCGGTGATCGGGAGGGGCGAAATCTGCCAGGGTCTGGCCTAGCACGCCACGCAGGCCCGCACGATCCAGCACGCGCCCCACTTCTGCCTCGAAGTAATACATGTCCGCCAGAGTCGTGACGCCTGCCGCGATGCTTTCCCAGGCCGCAAGCGCCGTACCCACCCGAACCATTTCGGGCGTGACGAACTTGCGTTCCATCGGCAGGACATAGCGAAACAGCCGGTCGTCCACATCTTCTCCCAGGCCGCGAAACAGCGTCATGGGCATGTGGCAATGCGGGTTGACCATTCCCGGCATCACGATGTCGCCGCCTGCGTCGATCACATCTGCGGCCCCGGATACGGGTGGCGCGCCGGCGCCCACCCTCGAAATCCGGGCGTCCTCAATTACGACATGCCCGCGCTCTATCACCGGCATGTCGTCGGTGCAGGGCAGAAGCGTCGCGTTCTGAATGACGGTGGTCATGCCGGCTCTGGCGGCAGAATGCAGCACTGTTCGGGCTCGGGCATCAGCCATGCGGTCCCGCCCGGTTCCAGTGGTTGCGACAGCGGCCCGGCGGCGGTGACGGGCCCCACTGGCGTTTCTGCCTGGTAGTGGTAGGTGCGGCCAAGATAGGTGCGTAGCCCCAGTGTGCAGGGCAAGCCTGTATCTTCCATGACCACACGCAGCCCGTCTGGCCGCGTCGCCAGAACGAAGACATCTGGAATGTCGCCAAGCTGCTCTTGGTCCAGCCGCACCGTCGCACCGCCGGCGCCTTCGGCTGTCACAATCGCTTCGTTGCGGGCGGTGACGCGCAGGTCGATCAGGTTTTCGAACCCGACGAAACGCGCAACGAACGCGTTGGCGGGGCGCTGATACAGCACCTCGGGCGTATCCAGTTGCCGGATCCGCCCCGAATCCATGATCGCCACGCGATCGGAAATCGAAAAGGCCTCTTCCTGGTCATGGGTAACAAAGACGGATGTGGTGCCGTTGGCGCGCTGCAACTGCCGGATCTCTACCCGCATGTCGACGCGCAGTTTGGCGTCAAGGTTCGACAACGGCTCGTCAAACATGAGAAGCGGCGGCTCTATCACCAGTGCGCGTGCCAGCGCCACACGCTGGCGCTGTCCGCCGGAGAGGGCGCCCGGCAGCCGGTCAGCAAGTGCGTTCAGACCCACGCGGTCCAGCATCCGGCGCGCGGTTGCCTCACGCTCGGACGTCCCGATGCCGCGCTGCTTTAGCCCGAAGGCGACATTGTCCAGTACGCTGAGATGCGGAAACAATGCGTAGTTCTGAAACACCAGCCCGATGTTGCGCTTGTGCGCGGGCAGGGCGGTCAGGTCGGTGTCGCCAAGGCGGATGGTCCCCTTGGTCGGTGCAAGGAAACCAGCGATCAGCCGCAGCGTGGTTGTCTTTCCGCAGCCCGATGCACCAAGAAGCGACACCAACTCGCCCGAGCCAACCTCCAGCGAGAGGTCATCCAGGACCTTCGTCGCGCCGTAATGCGCGGTCAGATTGGCAAGGCTCAGGGGGGCGGTCGCTGTCATAGGTTCACTTTGCAAGGAAGGTCAGGCCAAGGGTGCGTTCCACAACCACCATCACCGCGACGGTCAAGAACATCAGCAGCACTGACACAGAGGCGACAACAGGGTCGAAGAACTGTTCCACATGGGCCAGTATCTGGATGGGCAGGGTGGAAATGCCGGGTCCGGTCAGGAACAGCGACACTGACACATCGTTGATCGAGGTGATGAAGGCCAGAATGAAAGCGGCGATCACACCGGACCGGACATTGGGCAGCACGATGGTAAAGAACGTCTTGGCAGGCGGGCTGCCAAGAGAAACGGCCGCCTCTTCGATGGTGAAATCAAAGGACGCCAGGCTGGCGGAAATCACGCGCACGCAATAGGGCAGCACGATCAGCGTATGGCCCAGCAACAGGGCGACAAGCACAGGCACCCCGGCCCCCACCTGAACCGAGCGCAGAAGTGAAAAGCCCAGCACGATTTCGGGCACCAGCACCGGGAGCACGAAGAGCGTCGACAGCCAGCCGGGCAGCACGATGCGATACCGGTTCAGCGCATACGCGGCGGGAATCCCGATTATCAGGGCCAGTGTGGTCGAAGCAAAGGCGATTTGCAGCGATGTCACGATGGTTCGGCGAAAGGCCGACATCTCGAAAATCTTCTCGAACCAGCGCAGCGACAGTCCCTGCGGCGGAAAGGTCAGATAGGTCGTGTCCGACAGGGCAGAGCCGATCACGATGACCAACGGCCCCAGAAGGAACAGGTAGACAAGGATCGCGAAGACGATCAGCGGGGGACTGAGCCGGCGGTTCATGTCATGTCGCCATCGGGTTCAGGCGCTTGGCGATGCGCGTCATCGCCAGCACGATGGCCAGCGTGACCGCCACCATGATCGCTGCGACTGTGGCGGCCCCGTCCCAGTCGAATGCCACCATGGCGCGCTGGTGCAACAGCGTGCCCATGGTCATCTGCCTGTCCCCGCCCAGCAGTTGCGGTGTCGCGTAGGACGTGAACGATCCGGTGAACACCAGCACAGCCCCCACGATCAACCCCGGAACGGCCAGCGGAAATATGATCTGGCGGAAGATCGCGCTTTGGGTCGCCCCAAGCGAGGCCGCGGCCTCGATCACGTCGTCGGGGATGTTTTCCAGCACGCCCACCAGCGTCAGCACCATAAGCGGAACGAAGAGGTAGATCATGGCGATGATGACCGAGCCCTGAGTGTAGAGCATCGGATAGGGCGCACCTTCCAGCCCCAGCCAGACAAAGAAATTGTTCGCGATTCCGTTGCGGCCCAGCACGATCAGCCAAGCAAAAGAACGTACGACCACCCCGGTCAGCAGGGGAAAGACGGCGAGGATGATAAGAACCGACCGCCAGCGCGGCGGCGCGCGGCTGACCACGTAGGCAGTGAAGAAACCGATGACCACCGATACCACCGTGGTCACGATCGCGATTTCAAGCGTGCGCCACAGCACCCGCTGGCGGAAGCCGCTTTCGAAAAAGGCCTGGTACAGCGCCCAAGGTCCCTTCGTCGAACCGAAAGTAGCCGCGATTGTCGCCGTCACCGGCAGGACAAGGCACAACACGACAAGCAATGTCGCGGGGCTCGAAAGCGTCCATCCGGCAAACCGTTTGAGCAATCTTTCCCCCGGCGCATACGGCGTTGTCGTTTCGTTTCGGACGCGACTGGGGGCTATGGCCTCCTGGTATCGGCGTCCGGCTGTCCGGGGCGGTTGCCCGCCCCGGTCGCGATCACATCCCGAAAACTTCGTTCCAGCGTTCGATCCACGCTTCCTTGGCGGCATTCATCGCGCCGTAGTCCACCCGCTTCAGGCTGTTGATCTGCTCTGCCCCATAAGTCCAGCCTGCGGCGGCCTCGGGGCTCAGTTCGACAGAGGCAACAGCCGGGGCGTCCACACCGTTCTCGGCAAGCGTCTTCTGCAGGTCGGGATCCAGCACGAAGTTGATGAACTCATGCGCCAGTTCGACCTTCTCGGCACCGACGGGGATATTGATCGTGTTCAACGTGGCGATATCGCCATCCTCCAGCTCGGCCCAGACGACCGTGGGAACGGCATCCTGCAGGCGGCCAAGGGCAAAGTCCTGCGCAAGGCTTACGGTGATCTCACCCGTGGAGAAAAGGTTAATCATCTCCGATCCGGTGTTGTAGTTCTTGACCACGTTGGCCTTCATCGCCTCGATCTCGGCGAACGCGGGGTCCGCGTCTTCGAAGGCGTCGACGCCGGCCTTCTGTCCGGCGATCATCACCACCATCGGGCCGGCTGTCGTTGTAATCCCCGGCAGTGAGATCGACTGTGCGAGGTCGGCGCGCCACAGGTCCGCCCAGGACGTGATCGGCTCGGCCACCTTGGCACTGTCATAGACGATGCCAACGCGGCCCAGGGTATAGGCCGGGCCATATTCGCCCTGCGGGGCCTGGGCCATTTCGTGAAGCCCCGAGATATTGGGGATCTTCGAGCGATCGATGGGCTGGAACAGTCCCTGCTCGATCCCGAGCTGCGAGAAGCTGTCAGGCAGGTAGATCAGATCGACACCCGCGCCGCCGCGGATCTGGATCTTGCCCAGGCGGTCGGCGCTGTTGCCGGTCTCGAACACGATCTCGCAGCCGCATTTTTCCTGGAACGGCTGCACGATGTATTCGTTAAGCTTGTCGCCATTGAAGCCCCACCAGGATATGGTCAGGGTTTCGGCCCCGGCCGACAGCGGCAGCGCGCCAAGCGCAAGTGCCGCGGCACCCATGGTCAGGCGGACAGAAGTGGTGGACATTTCAGGCAGCTCCCCGTTGTGGTTGTCACGCGGGGCGTTGAAGACTGCCCCTTAACGTATGAACTAAACCCTAGCGCCCGATCTCTGGCCTCGGCAAGTGCTTGCTGTATCGAGGGTTCACTGGCCAGCGAACGCTCGCGCCTGGGATGCACCGGATCGGGTTGTGGTGCGTGCCCTGCGTCGCCGCTGCCTGATTTTTTGGCGGAACGAGTCCCAGCCATACCCCGGCCCGCCGCGTTTGACTTGCGCGCGCGGCCCATGACACTGTCGCCAAGACTGACCCTCAACGGAGCGCGGCCATGAAGGTGGACGGAACGCCATATCGCTCGATCTGGTACGATGAAAAGGTGTCCGAAGTCCGCGTGATTGACCAGCGCTGGCTGCCACATGACTTCCGTGTTGTTCCGCTGCGCAGCCGCGCTGATTTCGTGACGGCGATCCGCGACATGTGGGTGCGTGGCGCGCCGCTGATCGGGGCCACGGCCGCCTACGGCATCGCCGAAGAAATGCGGCGCGACCCCTCGGACGCGGCGCTTTCCGCCGCGGCCGCAGAACTACACGCCACCCGGCCCACTGCGATCAACCTGCGCTGGGCACTCGATGCGATGACGGCTCATCTCTCGCCACTGCCGCCAGAGGCGCGATCGTTGGCGGCCTTTGCCAGGGCCGCCGCAATCTGTGACGAGGATGTCGAGATCAACCGACGGATCGGCGCCAACGGGCTCGAGATCATTCGACGCATCGCTGCCACCAAACCCCCAGGAGACCCGGTGCGTATCCTGACGCATTGCAATGCCGGATGGATTGCCACGGTGGATTGGGGCACCGCGACATCGCCGATCTATCAGGCGGTCGAGGCGGAGATTGCGGTACATGTCTTCGTCGACGAAACCCGCCCGCGAAATCAGGGCGCGCTGCTCACGGCATGGGAACTTGGTGGTCACGGCGTGCCGCATGACCTGATCGTCGACAATGCAGGCGGCCACCTCATGCAACACGGCGAGGTGGACATGGTCATTGTCGGCACCGACCGCACCACCGCCACAGGCGACGTCTGCAACAAGATCGGAACCTATCTCAAGGCGCTGGCCGCCCATGACAACGGCGTGCCGTTCTACGTCGCGCTGCCATCGCCGACGATCGACTGGACGGTGCGCGACGGTCTTGCCGAGATCCCTATCGAGGAACGGTCCGGCAGGGAAGTGACGCATGTTCAGGGCAAGCTTGCCGGGGGTGTGACAACCGAGGTTCAGATTTCGCCGGACACCACGCCGGCCAGAAATCCCGCCTTCGACGTCACGCCCGCGCGGCTGGTCACCGGGCTGATTACCGAACGCGGGGTCTGCGCCGCGTCCGAGGCGGGGCTGTCCGGGCTTTTCCCCGACCTCGCAGGGCGCGCGGCCTAGTCGGGGACGTTGTCGATCCCCGAGCCGCCCAGCGGATGGCAGCGCCCGATGCGCCGGATCGTCAGCCATGTGCCCCGAATCGCGCCGTGCTTTTCCAGCGCCTCCAGCGCATAGGCAGAGCACGTCGGCTGAAACCGGCAGCCGTGCCCCACCCAGGGCGAGAACACCAGCCGGTATCCCCGCACCGGAAGCGAGACCAGGTAAGCCAGCGGCGTCATCGGCCCGTGTCCTCCGGTGCCGCGTGGATGCGCGACAACGCCTTTTCCAGGTCGGTGACAAGCTGTGGCCAGGGGCGGTCGGCCGTCGCGTCGGCCTTGCCGATCAGCACATAGTCCCAGCCGGGCCGCCCGGCCCTCGGCAGCACCTCGCGCGCCAGGGAGCGCAGCCGCCGCTTGGCCCGGTTGCGCGCAACGGCGTTGCCGACCTTCTTGGAACAGGTGAAACCAACGCGGATCGCGTCGGGTGCTGGCTCGTCCGCTGTCCGCCGACGGGCTTGCAGCAGGAAGGCCGGTGCCGATTGCCGCCGCGCCCGCGCCGCCTTGAGGAACTCGGGCCGTGTCTTCAGCATGAAAAACGCCGGTGCGGCCGCGCCGCCCCTTTCGGATTGCGGTGCGGCGGCCTCCGGCGCTGTCATGAGCATCGCGTCAGGCGCGCTCAGGCGCTGAGCTTCTTCCGGCCCTGCGCACGGCGTGCGTTCAGGATCTTGCGGCCGGCCTTGGTGGCCATGCGCGCGCGAAACCCGTGGCGCCGCTTGCGGACCAGGTTCGAGGGTTGAAAGGTGCGTTTCATCGCGCCGTCTCCGTCTGCACGAGCCATCCTCCGGACACGGATGGAGGCTGGGGAATCCTTTGAAGCCCGCTCTTTAGGGGCAACGCCGGGGGCTGTCAATTCGCAGAACTGCAACAAAGCGCGTCACGTGGCGTCCGAGACGGGCCAAAGTGTTACAACACAAGGCCCAATCGCCTGCCAAAGTTCACCCGCGATCAACGCGGCGTGAAGCCCCTGTCGCATGTGCCCGCCGAACCGCATCTTGACGGGACCACCCAAAGCGCGGGAAACACCGATGACCGACATGACACAGACTTTCAAGGGCGGCTTTGCCCGGCGCCTTCCACTGATCGCAATCCTTGCGGTGGCCGCCGTCGGTGCCTTTACCCTGTCCGATGTGCTCAGTTTCGAGACCCTGCGCGACAACCGCGATGCTCTGCTGGCCTTTCGCGATGCCAACTACGGGCTGACCGTGGCCGTCTTCATGCTGGTCTACGTTCTGATCGTCGCCTTCTCGTTGCCGGGCGCCACGATCGCGACGCTGGCGGGTGGCTTTCTGTTCGCGGCATTCCCGGGGGCACTGATAAATGTGGCGGCCGCAACCGTTGGCGCGACACTGATCTTCCTTGCAGCCCGCTGGGGGTTCGGCGAGCGGCTGGCGGACCGCATGGAAGCCAGCGAAGGACTGGTAAAGAAGATCAAGGACGGGATCGACGAGAACCAGTGGTCCATGCTGTTCCTGATCCGGCTGGTGCCTGCGGTGCCGTTCTTTGTCGCCAACCTCGTTCCCGCCTTCGTCGGCGTGCCGCTGTGGCGGTATATCGTAACGACTTTCCTTGGGATCATTCCGGGCGGTGTCGTGTACACCTCTGTCGGTGCGGGGCTGGGAGAAGTCTTTGCAAACGGCGAAACGCCCGATCTCGGCATCATCTTTGCCCCGCACGTTCTGGGCCCCATTCTCGGGCTGGCGGCGCTGGCCGCCCTGCCGATGCTGCTGAAGGCCGTGCGCGGCAGCAAGGGTCTTTGACCATGAAGCGGATCGAGACCGATGTTTGCGTTATCGGTGCGGGTTCCGGCGGGCTCAGCGTGGCGTCGGGTGCCGTGCAGATGGGTGCGCGCGTGGTCCTTCTGGAAGGCCACAAGATGGGCGGCGATTGCCTGAACTACGGTTGTGTTCCGTCCAAGGCACTGATCGCCGCAGGCAAGCAGGCCCATGCAATGCAGGGTGGCGCCGGGTTCGGGGTCAAGCCGGTAGTGCCAGAGGTGAGCTACGCCGGCGCAAAGGATCACGTGCAGGCCGCCATCGCCACAATCGCCCCGCATGACAGCGAAGAACGCTTCGCGGGGCTCGGTGTCCATGTGATCCGAGAGTTCGGGCATTTCATCTCGAAGACAGAGGTACAGGCAGGCGACACCGTGATCGCCGCGCGCCGCTTCGTCATAGCGACCGGGTCTTCGCCCCTTGTGCCTCCGATTCCGGGTCTGGACGGAGTGCCCTATGAAACGAACGAGACGATCTTTGATCTGCGGGACCGGCCCGGGCACCTGATCGTCATCGGGGGCGGGCCGATCGGTCTGGAAATGGCGCAGGCGCATGTGCGGCTTGGCTGTCGCGTCACGGTGATCGAGGGCGCCAAGGCGCTGGGCAAGGACGACCCCGAGCTTGCGGCGATCGTGCTGAAGCGCTTGCGCGAGGAAGGTGTGCAGATCGTCGAGGGACAGCAGGCCAGCCGCATCGGCGGCAGTGCCGGCGCGATCACCGTGGAAACGGCGGACGGCACCGTGCACCGGGGCAGCCATCTAATGATCGCTGTTGGCCGCAAAGTGAACATCGACCGCCTGAACCTGAACGCGGCCGCCATAGCGCATGACGGGGCCGTCAAGGTCGATGCCGGGCTGCGCACCACCAACAGGCGCGTCTATGCCATAGGCGATGCCGCCGGTGGGCTCCAGTTCACGCATGTGGCCGGCTATCACGCTGGCATCATCATTCGGTCGATGCTGTTCGGATTGCCGGCCAAGGTGCGCGGCGATCATATCCCCTGGGCCACCTATACCGACCCCGAACTGGCGCAGGTCGGCCTGACAGAGGCCGAGGCCCGCGCCCGCCACGGCAACCGGGTCGAGGTGGTGCGCTTTGACTTCGCGGGCAATGATCGCGCGATCGCCGAACGCAAGACAACGGGCCTTATCAAGGTGATGGTGGTCAAGGGGCGGCCTGTAGGCGCATCCATTGCCGGCGCACAAGCGGGGGAACTGATCGGGCTTTGGGCTCTGGTTATCGCCAACAGGCTCAAGATGTCGGCGGTGGCCGGCATGGTCGCGCCTTATCCCACGCTGACAGAGGTCAGCAAACGCGCGGCAGGAGCCTATTTCTCGCCGCGTCTTTTTGATAACCCTACGGTCAAGCGGGTGGTCGGTATCGTGCAACGCTGGTTGCCCTGATCCGCCCGCAATGGGGTGCGAATGTTTCTGAACTCGCTGTCCGGTCGGTTCCTTGTCTTGACGGTGATCTTCGTGATGATCGCCGAGGTGCTGATCTTCGTGCCGTCGGTTGCCCGATTCCGCGAAGATTTCCTGTTGTCGCGGCTGGAGCGTGCGCAGATCGCGTCGCTTTCGCTGCTGGCCAATGACATGATCGACGCCGATCTGGAGCGTGAACTGCTGAAGAACGCGGGCGTCATGAACGTGGTGCTGCGGCGTGACGAGATGCGCCAGCTTGTCCTGTCCTCGCCCATCCCCACGCCAATTCAGGCGACGTTCGACCTGCGCGATCCGGGCGCGTTCACGCTGATACGGGATGCGCTGGCCTGCCTGCTCGACCCCGAAGAGCAGGTGATCCGGGTCATTGGAAACCCGGTGCGCGAAGCCGGTCTGCTTATCGAGGTCACGATGGAGACCGCGCCGCTGCGCAGTGCGATGATCGACTATGGCCTGCGTATCCTGTTGTTGTCGGCCATGATTTCGGTGGTGACAGCGGGACTGCTGTTCCTTGCCGTGCGGCGGTTCCTCGTGCGGCCGATCAACGGTGTGGTACGTTCGATAACCAGCTATGCCGAAGCGCCAGAGGATGCGCGGCGGATCATCGAGCCTTCGGCACCGGTGACAGAACTGCGGCAGGCAGAGGCGGCGCTGCAATCCATGCAGACCCAGCTTACCGGTGCCCTGAGACAGAAAGAGCGGCTGGCGCAGCTGGGCGGGGCGGTGGCCAAGATCAGCCACGACCTGCGAAACATCCTGACCACGGCGCAGCTTTTCGCCGACCGGATGGAGATCAGCGACGACCCGGCGGTCAAGCGCGCGGCGCCCAAGCTGGTGGGGTCAATCACCCGGGCCGTCAGCCTTTGCGAAACGACACTGGCCTTCGGCAAGGCTGAGGAGCCTCCGCCGCAATTGACAAGGGTTCCGCTTGCGCCGCTGGTCGAAGAGGTTCTGGACAGTGAAAGGCTGGCGCTCGGCGATGCGCCCATCGTGCTGGAGGCTGCGCTTCCCACGGGACTAACCCTGCGCGCCGACCCCGAACAGCTGTTCCGGGTGCTCTCGAACCTCGTCCGAAACGCACACCAGGCCATTGCGCTGACCAATCGACCGGGCCGAGTTGTCGTATCCGCCGACGAGACCGAAGACGCCTGGAAGATCACCGTGGCCGATTCCGGCCCCGGCCTGCCGGACAAGGCCCGCGCGCACCTGTTCCAGCCGTTCCAGGGCGCAGCGCGCAAGGGGGGCTTTGGGTTGGGCCTGTCTATTGCCGCCGACCTCGCTCGCGGGCATGGCGGGCGGCTTGAACTGGCGCGGACGGACCGGGACGGAACGGTCTTCGAACTGGTGCTGCCCAAGACCGTCACGCGGCTGGGCGCCGTGGCGGAATGACGAAATCGCCCTTGCAAAGCGCGGCATGTGCCGTTACCTCACCCACACTTTGCGCGCTGGTAGCTCAGTTGGATAGAGTACTTGACTACGAATCAAGGGGTCGGGGGTTCGAATCCTCCCCAGCGCGCCAAAGATTTCAAAGGCTTGGAGGGAAATCTCCGGGCCTTTTATCGTCTTTGGTCACATAAACGCTGCGCGTTTCGGCATTCTCATCTCGAAAATTTAGGGTGTGTTGGCTGGAATCGGTATGTGCCGTCAGCGATAGCCAGAAAGGCTTACGGCGGTCAGCGTGATCAAGCCTGGGTGTCGTCGAAACCTTGAGGCCTCGCGACGCTCTTCGATCATGGAAAGATCGCGATGACGATGCTCTCAAAGCGCCAGCTGAAGGAGCTGGTCCCGTACTCGCCGCAACACATTGCACCTCTGGAGAAGGCCGGGAAATTCCCGCGCCGGGCTATCCTCGGCCCGTACAGAGTGGGATGGGTTGAAGCCGAAGTGGTGGATTGGCTTCAGAAGGGTATGGACGGCCGCGAAGACCCCTACCGGCACTCCTGATGGGAGCGAGGGTGGCCGCGGCGGCAGACTGCGGCCACCCTTTTCCTTTCCAGCTTTGCAGTCAGGCTTTTCCGCGTCGCCGAATCCGTCGAGAAGGGCCTGTTCCGTTGAAGAACACCTTGGCGTTGACCCCGGTTCGGTTGGCCTTGTCCTAGCTCTGTTGTCCGATCGCGGTGGCGCCGGTCCAGTCGCCGCCGGCCAGCTTGCGTTGCACGATCCTGCGGATCTCCCTGCGGCAGTGACGGACAGCGTGGCTGTGCGAGCGGCGGGCGTTTTTGTAAAGCGACCAGACAATTTCCAGATCGCCGATCCGTGCCCATTGCGGGTCTTTGGACATCTCGAGGCTGAGAAGCGCGCAGCGCGGCACAACCTTGTAGAGCATTCGGCCCGGTTCGGTCAGGGTGACGCCGCCGCGACTGCGGTGAAAGAGTGTCGTCCCAAGCTCATGCTCCAGAAGCGAGACGTTGCGCGACAGGGCGGGCTGCGACACGCGCAGGTCTACGGCGGCGCGGTTGATGCTGCCGAGTTCGGCGACCCTGAGGAAGTATTCCAGAAGTTTCGAGTTCACACGTCGCTTCCGTCCTGTCGAAGCCTTGCCTTGCCTTGGCGGTACATGGGCCCACAACGCGGTGCCACCGTAATCGAATAATGTTTGAACACCTATAGCCACCTTGCATGAGGTGTATATCCGCCAGCTTGCTAGAGTCGGCCTGTCGGTGGCAGTGCCCCCGTATCCCACAATCAGAGGATGGTCTTGCGATGCCCCTTGTGCAGCCCAGCGCTTTGACGACGATCGCCGAGATCGGGGTCGGCACGGTCGGGGCCAGCTGGTCGGCGGTGATGCTGGCAAAGGGCCTGCATGTCCGGGCCTACGATCCGGCGCCGAACGCAAAGGACAAGGCGGTGGCGCTGATCCGGGGGGCCTGGCCGTCGTTGGTGGACCTGCAGGTGGCAAGGGACAGCGTGCCGCCGCTCGACCGGCTGACATTCCATGCCACCATCGAAGAGGCCGTCGCCTCGGCCCAGGTGGTGCAGGAGAACACGCCCGAGGATCTGGCGCAGAAGCGCGACGTGTTCGCCCGGGTCGGTGCCGCGGCAGGGGCCTCGGTGGTCGTGCTGAGCAGCACGGGCGGCATCGTGCCGAGCGCTTTGCAGGCGTTCTGCCCCCATCCCGACCGGCTTGTGATCTTTCATCCGTTCAACCCAACGCATCTGGTCCCGCTGGTCGAGATCGTCCCGGGCGAGCGCACGGCACCGGCCGTCGTGGATTGGGCGATGGAATTCGCGCGGTTGCTGGGAAAGACACCGATCCGGCTGAATGCCGAGTTGCCGGGGCACATGACGAACCGGCTGCAGTTCGCGCTGGTCCGCGAGGCGGTGCGCTGCATCGTCGAGGGGGTGGCGTCGGCCCGCGACGTGGACGCGGCGGTGCGCTATGGCCTTGCGCCACGCTGGATGCTGATGGGGGGGCTTCAGACGCTGCACCTGGCCGGCGGGTATGGCGGGATGCGCGCGATCCTCGATCACGCCGGTCCTGCGATCGAGACATGGTGGCGCCCCGGAGAGGAGTTCGGGCTGACCGAGACGGTGAAGGCTATGCTGGTCGAGGCGGGGGCCGAACTGTCGAACGAACGCAGCATCGAGGACTGGATGGCCTGGCGCGACGCCGAGCTTGTGCCGCTCTTGCGGGCACAGAGTGTCGCCGAGTTCAGCCAGCCCGGCACGCGCGCGCGGAGACATCGAAGCATGAGCGCGGATCCGAGGGCGGGCTGGAGCGCCGAGGTCGGCGATTGCCTGCAGATCCAGCGTCGCGGCGCACTCGCGATCCTGACGCTTAACCGCCCGGAAAAGCGCAACGCCCTGTCGGACGCGCTGGTGCTGTCGTTGACGGCGGCCTTCGGGGCGGTGCCCGAGGATGTCGAGGCGATCGTCCTGAACGGGGCGGGGGACCATTTCTGCGGCGGTCTCGACCTCAACGAGTTGCGCGAAACCGATATCGTCGAGAGCTTCCGCACGTCGAAGATCGGGCAGGCACTGAACAACACGGTGCAGTATTGCCGGGTTCCGGTGGTGTCGGCGCCGCATGGCGCGGTTGTGGGCGGGGGGTTGGAGCTGGCGGCTGCGACGCATGTGCGCGTGGCCGAGCCGTCGGCCTTCTACGCGCTGCCCGAGGGGATGCGGGGGATCTTCCTGGGATCTGGCGGGTCGGTGCGCCTGCCGCGCCTTATCGGCGCCGACACGGTCATGGACATGATGCTGACTGGTCGGGTCTATGGCGCCCAGGAGGCCCACAGCCACCTGCGCCTGGCACAATACCTGGCGGCGGAGGGCGAGGGGCTGGCGCAGGCGATCAAGCTGGCCGAGCGCATCGTACAGAACGCACCACTCGCAAATTTCGCCGTCGTCCAGGCAATGCCGCGCATCGTCGAGCAGTCGCCGACAGAGGGCTTCTTTACCGAGATGCTGATGGTGGGCATCGCCCAGAACAAAGAGGAGGCAAAGCGCCGTCTGCGCGCCTTCCTGGTGGAAAAGCGTGACAAGGTGCGTCCGACATGACGGCGCCGGCGCCGGTTGCGACGCTGGGGGCGCTGTTCGATGATCTGGCGACCCGCCGGGGTGGCGCGGTCGCGCTGCGTGACGCGGACGGGCGCACGGCCACCTTCGCCGGTGTCCGCGACCGGGCCGATCGGCTGTGCACGGCCGTCGCGGCCCATGGCGTGGCGCGGGGTGCTCGCGTCGCGATCCTTTCGAAGAACCGAGTCTGCGTGGTCGAGGCCTTTGGCCTGGTGCGGCTGGGGCTGGTGATCGTGCCGCTGAACTGGCGGCTGGGCGCCGCGGACCTGCGCGCCCTGCTGGAGGATTGCGCGCCCGAGGTGCTGATCGTCGACCGGGCGCATCTGCCGGTGGCGCTGGCGATCGCCGGGGGGCTCGGTTGTTTGAGGCTGCGGCTGTGTCTCGATGGGCCCGAGGCGGGGTTCGCCGGGCATGAGGCCTTGCTGCAGGCGGCGGGCGAGACGCCCGACCTGCCAGAGGTCGGCCCCGAGGACGCAGCCAGCATCATCTACACCAGCGGCACAACGGGTCGGCCAAAGGGCGCGATCATCACCCACAGGGGCGCGCTGGCGAACATGCGGATGTCGCAGGCGGCGCTGCTGCAGCTGGACCCGGAGGACCGGGTTCTCGCCACGATGCCATTCTTTCATGTCGGCGGGCTATTCTACCACTTCTTCGCGGCTTTCGCCGCAGGCTGCGAGACGACGATCCTGCCCGAACTCGACCCCCGCCGCGTGCTGGACACGTTCCGGCGCGACCGAATCACGGTGGTGCATCTGGTGCCGACGATGGTGGCGGCGCTGCTGGATCACGAAGGTTTCGACGCTGGCGACCTGGGCGAACTGCGGCGGGTGTTCTATGCGGGGTCGCCGATGCCGGGTGCGTTGCTGCGCCGGGCGATGGCGGCGCTTGAGCGATGCGAATTCCTGCAGGCCTATGGTTCTACCGAAGGCGGGGTGATCTCGGCCCTGACGCCCGAGGATCATCGCGCGGCGCTTCGGGGCGACGGCGGTCTGTTGCGGTCCTGTGGCAGGCCGGTGGCGGGATGCAAGGTGCGGGTGGCGGGCGCGGCTCGCGACGCGGCAGAGGCGGGCCGCATCGGCGAGATCGAGGTTTGCGGCGAGGGTGTGTTCCAGGCCTACTGGAAGCGGCCTGACGCGACCGAGGCAGTGCGCATCGACGGCTGGGTGCGGACCGGTGATCTGGGCTATCTGGACCCCGGGGGTGTCCTGTTCCTCGTCGACCGCAAGAACGACATGATCGTGACGGGGGGCGAGAACGTCTATCCCACCGAGGTCGAGGACCGGCTCGCCGCTCTGGACGGGGTGGCCGAAGCGGCGGTCTTCGGAGTGCCGCACCCGCGCTGGATCGAACAAGTGACGGCGGTGGTGGTGCCAACGCCGGGACGCGACCTGCGGGTCGATGACCTTAATGCGTGGCTGCGCCGCGACCTGGCCCCACACAAATGCCCCAAGGAAATCTTCGTTGCCGACGCCCTGCCCAGGAACGGCATCGGCAAGGTCGTGCGTGCGCGCCTACGCGAGATCTACAGCAAGACGGAGGATGAAGTCCGGTGAAGAGTTTCTGCGACGAGGCCGAGGAGTTCCGCGGCCATATCTCGAAAGAGGTGGAAGAGCGGCTGATCCCACAGGCGGCGGCGCTGGACGAGGCGGGCGTGTTCCCGCGAGAACTGACGCGGGAACTGGGCGATCTGGGCTATTTCGGCACGATGTACCCGGTCGAGGCGGGGGGCAGCGGGCTGGAGAACCCGAACCTGTGCTTCGCGATCCTCTGCGAGGAACTGGCGCGCGGCTCGATCGGCTTCGCCGCGGGGGTCTGCATGCAGGGCTCGACTGCGACCCATACGCTTTTCGAATGGGGAAACGACATGCTGCGCGAGACGTACTTCGCGCCGGCCCTGCGCGGCGACAAGATCGCCGCCTATGCCATCACCGAACCGAATGCCGGGTCCGACGCTGCCGCGATCGCGACGCGGGCGACGAAGGTGGATGGCGGCTGGCGGCTGAACGGCTCGAAGATCTTTACCTCCAACGGCACGGTTGCCGACTTCATAACCGTCGTGGCCACGACCGACCCGTCGCAGGGCGCACGCGCGCTGGAGATGTTCGTGGTGGATACCGGGTGGCATGGCTTCCGGGTGGGTCGCAAGCTCGACAAGTTCTCGGTGCGCTGTTCGGACACGGCCGAACTTGCCTTCGACGACCTGTTCGTTCCCGATGATCACATGCTGGCCTCGGACCGGGGCGGGGGGTTCCGCAACGCCTATCGCGCCTTGACGGTCGACCGCATCTTCACCGCCGCGCTCGCCGTGGGCAATGCCCGCGCCGCCTATGACGCCGCGTTGCGTTATGCGCAGGAACGCTCTCAGTTCGGCCAGCCCATTGGCAAGTTCCAGGCGATCGAGTTCCGGCTCGTCGACATCTACGCCCGCGTCCAGACAGCCGCGCTGCACACCTATGCCGCGGCACAGATGGCGGACCGGGGAGAGGACATCACCGTTTCGGCCGCGCTGGCAAAGCTGGTGGCCGGCAACGAGGGCAACGCCGCCTGCCACGAGGCGATGTCTGTCTTCGGCGGCTACGGGCTGATGCAGGAGTACCCGGCGCAGCGCCACCTGCGCGATTCGCACTTTCCGATGATCGGCGGGGGCACGCCGGACATCATGCACAAGATCATTGCCAAGCAACTTGGACATTGAAGGGGCAACGCGCCCCGTTCGCTGGAAAGACATAACCTCGGGAGGAACACCATGAGACTTGGAACCCAGATCGCGGCTCTTGCTCTGGCCGCATCGCTTGCCGCGCCGGTTCTGGCGCAGGACAGCCGTGATTTCCGTATCGGGCCGGGATCGCCACCGCCGCATCCGGCCTATTCGCACCCTTATGTCCCGTTCCAGGAGGCACTGCCGCGGGAATCGGACGGCAGGCTGACCGGCACGATCTACGGCATGGACGTGGCCGGCCTGCGCGAGATGAAGGGGGCGCTGAGCTCTGGCCTGATCGAGATCGGGATCGTTCTGCCAAGCTACTTCCCCGCTGATGTGCCCGAGGCAGCGCTGACCGCCGACCTGGCGCTTCAGGGCCGCAATCCCCATGCGATGGCCGCCGCCGTGACCGAATACATCGTCAACTGCGCGCCCTGTCAGGAGGAAATGAAGGCCGCGGGCGGTGTGTTCCTGGGCGGCAGGTCGTCGGACGTCTACGTGATGATCACCACGGATCCGCTGACCACGCTGGACGATATCGCGGGCAAGCGCCTGCGCGTCAGCACCGCCGCCTTCGGCCGGCTGGCCGAGGCGATGGGCGCGGTTCCGGTCAGCCTGTCGGCCAACGATACCTTCGAGGCGATGTCGCAGGGCACGCTCGACGGCACGCTCGCCTCGGTCGGCGATCTGGTGACGCAGCGGTTGATCGACGTGGCGGGATACGTCACCGAGGTGCCGCTGGGCACGTTCCACACCACCTCGGGCTTCACGGTGAACGGGGATGTCTGGCGTGACCTGTCGGTCGAGGATCGCGCGGCCATCGCGCGCGCCGCGGTCCACGGCAACGTCGCCTTCACCCAGCGCTGGGGCTACGAACTGGCCGCCATGACAGAGGCGCGCGCCGCCGACGCCGGGATCCGGTTCGTCCAGCCTTCGGACGAGCTGGCAGCCCTCGTCGACGATTTCGCCGGTGGGGACATCGCCGCCGCAGCGCAGGCGGCCGAGGAACAGTACGGCGTCGCCGATGCCGCCGCCAAGCTGGCCGATCCGCAAACGCTGATCGCGCGCTGGAACGCGCTGCTCGACGGCGTAACCGACCCGGCCGAGGTCGAGGCGCTGATCCGCGCCGAGGTCTGGGACAAGGTCGATTTCGCGACCTACGGGCTGTAATCGGACGGGCCGCGCGGGACTGTCCGCGCGGCCCCACCGCTGGAGGGGCACATGTTGGACCGCCTGAACCACCTGTCGCGCGTGCTGGCCAATATCGTCGGGGTTCTGGGTGCCTTGGGCATCCTCGTCATGATGCTGCACATCACGGTCGATGTGCTGGCCCGCATGATCCTCGGCGCACCGCTGGTGGGCACCAACGAGGTGGTGTCGCGCTACTACATGGTAGCCGTCGCCTTTCTGCCGCTGGTCTGGGTCGAGCATCGAAAGGGCATGATCGCGGTCGAGCTGTTCGACTCATTTCTTGGGCGCAGAGCGCTGATGCTGGCCGACCTGCTGGTCGCGGCGGTTTCGCTGGTGGCGCTGTCACTGCTGTGCCGGACCTCGCTGGGTGAAGCGCTCGAGGCGTTCCACAAGTCCGCCTTCGTGATGGCGGTGGGCACGCGTATCCCGGTCTGGCCCACCTATTTCATGATCCCCGCCGGATGTTTCCTTGCGGCGCTGCTGGTTCTGCTGCGCGCGGCGATGCTGGTCCTGTCGGGCCGCCCGCTTGCTGCCACGAATGAGGTCACGCGCTGATGTCGGTTGCAACGGGGTTCGTCGCCATCGCGGTGCTTCTGGTGCTGCGGGTGCCGATCGCCTACGCCATGATCCTGGTATCCTTCGGCGGGGTGGTGTCGATGGTGGGGCTTGGCCCCGCCATGGGGCTTCTTGCCTCGGGGCCCTACGATTTCGTCGCAAGCTGGACGCTGAGCGCGGTGCCGATGTTCCTCTTGATGGGGTTCGTCTGCTACCACAGCGGCATGACCTCGGGGCTGTTCGCGGCGGCCAACGTCTTTCTGCGGCGCGTGCCGGGGGGGCTGGCGATCTCGTCCGTGCTGGCCTGTTCAGGGTTTGCGTCGGTCTGCGGGTCTTCGGTGGCCTGCGCGGCGGCGATGGGCCGCATCGCGATCCCGGAAATGGTGAGAGCGGGCTACAAGCCCGGCTTTGCCTGTGGCACCGTCGCGGCGGGCGGCACCATTGGCGCGCTGATCCCGCCTTCGATCCTGATGATCGTGTTCGGCGTTTTCGCACAGACTTCTGTCACCAAGGTGTTCCTAGGCGGCATCTCGGTGGGGCTTCTTACGGCGCTCAGCTACATCCTCGTCATCCTGGCGGTCAGCGCGCTGTCGCCGCAGACCGTCCCGCGCCGGGACCGGCCAGAGGCCGCCGCCCCGCAATCGGTCCGCAACGCGCTGGGCGGCGTCTGGCCGATCCTCGTTATCGTGGGCACGGTCTTCGGCGGTATGTTCTCGGGGCTCTTCACAGCGACCGAGGCCGGCGCAGTGGGGGCGAGCGCATCGCTCGTCCTGGCGGCGCTTACGCGCAGCCTGACGCGGCCGGCGTTGCGCGCGGCGCTGGTCGAGACGCTTACGACGACCTCGGCGCTCTTTCTCATCGCCATCGGCGCGGCGCTCTTCACCCGCTTTCTGGGGCTGAGCGGAACCTCGCGCTTCATTGTCTCGTTCGTGACGGAACAGGACCTGTCCTACTTGACGCTGATGCTCGCCATCGTGCTGATCTACCTTCTGCTGGGGATGTTCATGGAACCCTTCGGGGCGATGCTGGTCACGTTGCCGGTGTTCCTGCCGATCGTCGAGGCGCAGGGGCTCTCGCTGATCTGGTTCGGCGTGCTGGTGGTCAAACTGCTGGAGATCGGAATGATCACGCCGCCTGTGGGCATGAACGTCTTTGTGATCCGCAGCGTGGCGTCGCACCATGCCTCGCTTGGCGCGATCTTCAAGGGCGTCACCAACTTCCTGGTGGCCGACCTTGCGGTGATCGCGCTCATCATCGCGGCGCCGGCGCTGGTGCTGTTCCTGCCCACGATCCTGGGCTGAGGCAGGCGTCCCGCGGGCATCAGCCCGCCGCGATCACACGGTATTCGGGATGGCGCGTCTCGATCGATTGGGGCGTGCCCAGTTGCGGGATGCCCAGCATGTCGCGTGCTTCCTCCGGGGTGGCGGGTTCCAGGCCAAGGTCGCGGATCGTGGTCACGATGCGCTCGACCAGCTGGGCGTTCGAAGTCGCGGGCTGGCCGCGGCGGTAGGTGATGCTGTCCTCGAAGCCCACGCGCACCCCGCCGCCCAGGATCAGCGACAGCACCGTGGCAGGATGCTGGGCCGGCCCCACGCCGAGCGTGCTGAACTTGGCGCCTTTCGGGATCGACTGGGTGTAGGCGTAAAGCGTCGCTGGGTTCCAGCCGACGGCGCTCTGGTTGGCGCGGTGCATGCCCATGACGAAGGAATAGGACAGCGGCGGCTCGATCAGCCCCTCGCGGATCAACTGGTCGGCGAGGTCAAGCTGGCTGTTGTTGAAGATCTCCATCTCGGGGCGGATACCGCGGTCTTTCATGATGCCGGCCGCTTTGCGCAGGAAACTCAGGGTCCAGCCGATGTGGTGTTCGCCCTGCGGCAGGTTGATCACGGCATAGCCCAGGTCGATCGACGACATCTCGGGGTAGGCGTCGAGCGTGCGAAGCCCCGTGTCGGCATCCTCGGGGGCAGCGCCCATGGCGGGCGCGCTCGAGTTCTGGATGATGACGGGGCAGGCAGCCCGCACATGGGCGTTGATCTGGGTGAAGATCGCCGGGTCGGTCGACTGGATGCCCTGCGCGTCGCGGGCATGCATGTGCGCCAGACAGGCGCCTGCGTCATAGCATTCGCGGACCGACTGCGCGATCTCGGCGGGCTGCTCCGGCAGCGCCGGGTTGGCCGACTTGCCGTGGAAATTGGACGTCGGGGCGATTGTGACGATGATCTTGTCTGCCATGGATCGACTCCTTTATCGGGTGCACTGGGGCAGGCTGGCTTCATAGTCCGCCATGAAGCGTGGCGAGAGTGCGCGCAGGCGGCAGCGGCCGCCGCACACACTGCAAGAGGCCAGCGCAATGGGCTATGTGTTCGAACCGCGACCGGTGCCAACCGTCGCGGTCTCGGGGACCGAGGACCGCCTGCCGGTGCGGCGCATCTTTTGCGTCGGCCGCAACTACGCCGCCCATGCGCGCGAGATGGGCAAGGACCCGGACCGGGATCCGCCGTTCTTCTTCACCAAGCCAGCCGAGGTCGTGGCCTATCCGCCCGAGACTGCGAACTTTCACTACGAGGCAGAGCTTGTCGCGGTGATCGGGACCGGCGGGCGCGCCATTTCCGAGGCCGACGCCCTGTCGCATGTCTGGGGCTATGCGGTCGGCAAAGACCTGACGCGGCGTGACCTGCAGTTGGAGGCTCGCGAGAAGGGGCGGCCGTGGGACTGGGGCAAGGCGTTCGACAGGTCCGCAGTGATCGGGCCGGTGCATCCGGTGTCGATGGTGGGGCATCCGGCCTCCGGAGCGATCTGGCTGACGGTGAACGGCGCGGTCCGGCAGGATGCGGATCTGGCCGAGCTGATTTGGTCGGTGCCCGAGATCATCTCGATTCTGTCGCACTCGATCGCGCTGGCACCGGGGGACCGGATCATGACCGGCACTCCGGCGGGCATAGGGCCGCTGGTCGAAGGCGACCGCTGCGTGGTGTCCATCGACGCGCTGGGACAGATCGAGACGGTGATCGGCACGCGCGAGGCCTGAGGCCTTGACGGGCCCTGGTCGCGGACCGGGGCCTGGCGATGCGCCGGTGCCGCCGTCCCGGACCACAAGAGTTTCGCGCTGCTTGGCGATGCCGGTGCCCGCGACCCGGTCCTCAATGCCCGGGCAGGCCTCGGTGATGAGCGCGCGGGTGATAGTGCCCCAAGGCGCGGTGTAAGAGCTTCGCCATCCAGAGAGGTCCGAAGCTGAAAAGTTCGCCACGGCGGACAGCCTGACGGCTGGATTGGCGGTGATGCGATCAAGAGCCTCAGTTCTCTTGCATCGTCACGTCAGGGTTCATTCGGGAAGGGCATTTGGGCCAGGTCATCGTCGCAGGCGGCATCCATGAAGGTGCCATGCGTCCGGGTTTTCTGGTGAAGCGCGTCGGAGACGGCGTCGCGCTATGCCTCGGCGCTGGCCTTGGCTTCTGGGGCAAAGATCGTCCTCGGCATAGCCGCAACCACAGTCCGCTGCCTGTTCTAGACAGGGGCGAGTGCATTCCGCATCCAATGGATGCGGCACGGCTGGTGGACGGTATTGAAATCCCGGTGCTCTGCCGCCAGCGGCGAGCCTAGATCGGCGCGTCTATCTCGGCGGGGCCTGCTCTTTCGCTCACGATACCATGCCAGTCGGGGTCTGACCGGATGGACATCTTGACGTGTCGCATGAAGGCGCGCGCTGTCCGTGTCAGGGGGCGCACGGTCGAGACGGCGAAGGATGCCCTGTAGGTGAAGCGCGGCATGAAGGGACGGATGGCCAGTGTCGGATCGTCCGTCCGCAACAAGGGGAAAGGGCAAATCACCGACACACCGCTGCCGGCGCGGGCAAGCGTCACGGCGCTGAGGCCCGTTGCGACCTCGGCAACACGCTTTGGCATAGAGCCCGCCTCGGCGAACAGCCGGTCCAGCCGCGACCTGACGATGTGCCGTCGAAGGATCGCGATAAAGTTCTGACCGTCCAGCAATTCCGGCGTGATCACGTCATGTTCGGACAAGGGATGCCCCTTGGCCATCACGCAGACGGCCTCGCTTTGCTGGAAGGGAATAAGCTCCATCGCGGAATGGGTCAGATCGGCATGGGTAAACCCCAGATCCACGGCGTCGTCGACAAGACGTGTGACAAGCCCGTTGGATGTGCAGGTCTCCAGCGACATCCGTTGCGCCGGGTGCAGCTTCATGAAGCTTGCCATCTGGGACCCGACCAGTTCGGCAAGCGAAGGCGGCGCCGCCAGCCGCAGCGTCTGGGCGCCCGGATCATCCGGATCTGACCCGTTGATAAGCGAGATGGCATCGAACAGCCGGTCAAGCTGTGCGTTCAGGCGAAGCGCCTCGGCCGTGGGGCGAAGCCGTCCGCCTCGGCGTTCGAAGAGCACGAGGTTGAGACGGGATTCAAGGTGGCTGACCGCCCGGCTCACGGTCGGTTGCGAGATCCCCAGAAGCCGGCTTGCCCCGTTTGTCGTGCCCGAGGTGATCACGGCGCGCAAAGCCTCGTATTCGCGTATTGAATGCCAGTTGTTGCGCATGTCCATTCCTCGCCACCGACGGATTCGGGCCCGCCAAAGAATAAATGTGGTTACGGTATATCTCTATAGTACAAATGAATGAAGTCTTGGCTTCCCTCGTTCCCGGGCGGCGTTAACCTCTCAGCACTTTCCAGCACAAGATCAGTCCGGGCTGCGCGCGCAGACCCGGGTGAACAGGGAGATCCTTCATGACCCTCAGGTACCTGCGCCTGACAGCGCTCGCTGTCGCTGTCGCCTTGCCCGCCCTGCCAACACTTGCGCAGGATCTGCGCATCGGGCTCGCGTCCGAACCCAGTTCGGCGGACCCTCATTTTCACAACCTCGGCCCGAACAACCAGCTTCGACGCAATGTCTTCGAGTCCCTCGTTGGCACCGATGAGCAGCAGCAACTGTTCCCGCAGCTGGCGACAAGCTGGCGCCCGCTGGACGACACCCGCTGGGAGTTCAAGCTGCGCGAGGGCGTGACCTTTTCGGATGGGTCGGCGTTCGACGCGTACGATGTGGTCTACACCGTGTGTCGCATTCCCGGCGTTCCGGATTCGCCATCCCTGTTCACGACCTACACCAAGGCCGTGACAGACTTCGAAGTCCCCGATCCGATGACGCTGATTGTACACACTGCGTCGCCCTATCCCCTGCTTCCCACGGAATTCTCGACGTGGGGCATCATTTCCGCCAAGGCTAACGGGGTCGATGGCGCAGCGATAGAGTTCTCGGCGGATGGCTGCGGTGATCTTGCCTATCCCGAAACGCAGGCCTTCAACGACGGCAGCGCCGCCATCGGCACCGGCCCCTTCCTGCTGGAAAGCTTCCGACGCGGTGAAGGTGTCGAGCTTGTGCGCAACCCCGGTTACTGGGGCGAGGCCGCACCGTGGGAACGCGTCAGCATGAAGCCGCTGACATCGGACGGTCCGCGCGTCGCCGCGCTGTTCGCGGGTGACGTCGACTTCATCGAGAACCCGCCGCTTCAGGATCTCGACCGCATCCGCGGCGAAGCCGGCCTTCAGGTCGTGCAAGGGATCTCGAACCGCGTGATCTACCTGCACATGGACCACAAGCAGGAGCCGAGCCCGATGATCACGGGCACCGATGGCAAGAACCCGCTGAAGGACGTCCGCGTCCGCGAGGCGCTGTCGATCGCCATCAACCGCGATGCCATCGTCGACCGCATCATGGGCGGTGTGGCCGTCGCAGCGGGCGAACTGTTGCCGGCAGGGATGTTCGGTGCCCACGAGGAAGGCGCAATGATGCCCGCGCCCTATGATCCCGACCGTGCCAAGGCGCTTCTGGCCGAGGCGGGCTATCCGGATGGCTTCGGCATCACCATCGGCACGCCGAACGACCGCTACATCAACGACGCGCAGGTTGCCCAGGCAGTGGCGCAGATGTGGGCCCGGATCGGTGTTCCGACCGAGATCGACGCCGTGACGGCCTCGACCTTCTTCTCGCGCCGCAACGCCTACGAGTTCTCGGTCTACCTTGCGGGCTGGGGTGCCGGAACCGGCGAGATGTCCTCGCCGATCAAGGCGCTTGTCGCCACGCGGGATTCCGACCGTGGCTATGGCGGCACCAACCGCGGCCAGTACTCCAACGCCGAGGTCGACGATCTGCTGACCCGTGCGCTTGCGACCGTGGATGATGCCGCCCGTCAGGAGCTACTTCGCGAGGCGTCCCGCGTCGCGATGGCGGACTGGGCGATCCTGCCCCTGCACTTCGAAGTGACGCCGTGGGCGATGGCCGACAAGGTCATGTATGCCCCCCGCGTCGATCAGTACACCTTGCCGGCATCCATCAAACCGGCCGGATAGCCGACCCTAAAAGATGCCCGTGGCGGTCTTGCGCCGCCATGGGCGACCCCTTCAACGATCAGTCCGGAAAGCTGGCGGCGACATGCTTGTCTATCTGCTCAGAAGGATCGCACAATCTGTCTTTGTCGCGCTTGCGATGATGGTGATCGTGTTCTTCGGCATCTACATGATCGGCAATCCCGTCGATATCCTGATCTCGCCGGATGCGACCCCCAGAGAGATTGAAGAGACGATGGCAAGGTTCGGCTTTGACCAGCCGATCCATGTCCAGTTTCTGGCCTTCGTGGGCAACGCGCTTCAGGGTGATCTGGGGCGCAGCTTCGTGCATGGCGAAAGCGCCGTTACGCTGATCCTGCACTACATGCCGGCGACGCTTGAACTTGCCGCGCTCGGGCTTTTCTTCTCGGTCCTGATCGGCGTCCCGCTTGGTGTCTACGCGGGCTACAAGTCCGACCGCTGGCAGGGTCGCGCGATCATGACGGGGTCGATCTTCGGCTTTTCGCTTCCGAACTTCTGGGTCGGGATGCTGCTTATCCTGATTTTCACCGTCGAATTGCGCTGGCTGCCATCCACCGGGCGTGGCGACACGGTCGAGGTCCTTGGCATCCGGCTATCGATCTTTTCGGAAAACGGGCTGCAATACATGATCCTGCCCGCTCTGACGCTGGCGCTTTACAAGGCATCGCTGGTCACGCGCCTGGCGCGCGCCGGCACGCAAGAGGCGCTGGTTCAGGACTACGTCAAGTTCGCACGCGCCAAGGGCGTGTCCGAAACGCGAATCCTTTTCGTGCACGTTCTCAAGAACATCATGATTCCCATCGTTACGGTGCTGGGACTGGAGCTTGGGTCGATGATCGCCTTCGCCGTCGTGACAGAGACCGTGTTCGCATGGCCGGGCATGGGCAAGCTGCTGATCGACTCGATCCTGACGCTCGATCGGCCGGTCATCGTCGCCTACCTGATGATGACCGTCCTGATCTTCATCGTCATCAACCTCGTGGTGGACATCGTCTACACGATCCTCGATCCCAGGGTGCGCCTGACCGGAGGCTCGACATGAGCGAGATTCCGGCTTCGGGCGGTGCGCGCAGGTGGTCCGCCGACAACCTTCCATGGCTCGTTGCCGGGGTCATGGGCATCAGCACGATTGCGCTGGTCGTCGGCCCCGGCTGGTCAAGCCTGCCCGCACGCGTGCTGCTCTTGCTTGGCTTCGTCGCGCTGGCTGTCCACTTCCTGCGTGGCCGAGGTCGCCAGTTCTTCAATGGTCCCGTCGCCTATGTTGCGGCGGCAAGCCTGTTGTTGCTGGTGGTGTTGGCGCTTTTTGCCAGCGAGATCGCCCCGCAGAACCCCTATGACCTGCGACAACTCGACATCATGGATGGTCGGCTTCCGCCGGGATCGACGACGTTCGATGGTGCGATGACCTATCGTCTTGGGACTGACGAGCAGGGACGCGACATCCTGTCGGGCATCCTGTACGGCCTGCGGGTGTCCCTGTCCGTTGCCATCATCGCGACGCTCGTGGCGATGGCGATTGGCGTTGTCGTCGGAATCTACGCAGCCTGGGCCGGGGGGCGGACAGAGGCGATCCTGATGCGCCTTGTCGATTTGCAATTGTCGTTTCCGTCGATCCTTGTCGCGCTGATGCTTATGGCAGCCTTCGGACGGGGACTCGACAAGGTGGTGATCGCGCTCATCATCGTGCAGTGGGCCTATTACGCCCGCACTGTCCGGGGCACCGCCCTGTCCGAGGCGCGCAAGGAATACATCGACGCCGCGCGCGGGCTTGGCCTGCCGGTCCGGCGGATCATCTTCCGGCATCTTCTTCCCAACTGCGTCCCGCCGCTTCTGGTGATCTCGACCGTGCAGATCGCCAACACCATCGTGCTGGAATCCTCGCTGTCCTTCCTTGGGGTCGGCGTGCCGATCACGCGGCCGTCGCTGGGGCTGCTGATCGCCAACGGCTATGACTACATGCTGTCGGGGCAATACTGGATGAGCATGTATCCCGGCGTCGCACTGCTGGCGATCGTGGCGTCGATCAACCTGGTGGGCGACCGCCTGCGCGACACCCTGAACCCGAGGCTGCGAAGATGAGCGTGCTTCAGGTCGAGGGCCTGCAAACCCACTTCTTCACCGATGCCGGCGTGGTCAAGGCCGTGGACGGCGTCGATTTCTCGCTGGACGAGGGCGAGGTGCTGGGCCTTGTCGGGGAAAGCGGATCGGGCAAGTCGGTCACAGGCTTTTCGATCCTGCGCCTTGTCGATCCGCCCGGGCGCGTGGTCGGCGGGCACATCATGTTCCGGGGCCAGGATCTGGCGCAGCTGCCAGAAGCCGAGATGCGGCGCCTGCGCGGCAACCGGATCGCGATGATCTTTCAGGACCCGATGATGACGCTGAACCCGGTCCTGCGCATCGACACCCAGATGATCGAAGCCGTGCGCGCGCATGAAAGGGTCAGTGCGAAGGCCGCGCGCGACCGGGCCATCACGGCGCTGGGAAAGGTGGGAATTCCTTCGCCGGCAGAACGGCTGGGCGCCTATCCGCACCAGTTCTCGGGTGGGATGCGCCAGCGCGTTGCCATTGCAATCGCGCTTCTGAACGGGCCGGATCTGATCGTGGCCGATGAACCGACCACGGCGCTGGACGTCACGATACAAAGCCAGATCCTTGCCGAGGTGCAGGATCTTGCGCGCGATACCGGGACCGCGCTGATCTGGATCACCCACGACCTTGCCGTCGTCGCGGGGCTCGCCGACAGGGTGGCGGTGATGTATGCGGGCCGGATCGTCGAGACCGGGCCAACCGACGGGGTACTTGCCGCCCCGGGCCATCCCTATTCGGTCGGTCTGCTGGGGTCGATCCCCGGACACGGGCAGCGCGGCCAGCGGCTGACCCAGATCCCCGGAATGGCGCCCAACATGGCCGATCTTGCGCCCGGCTGCGCCTTTGCGCCGCGGTGTTTCCGGTCGGACCCCCGCTGCGAGGCCGAGGCGCCTGCCATCACCCGGCGCAGCCCGGTCGGCGAACTGCGCTGCCATCATCCGATGACCGAAGGCGGGGCGGCGACATGACGGCCATGCTGGAACTGCAAGGTGTCTCGCGCCAGTTCGTCAAGAAGCTCGACAGCATCGAGCGGCTTGCGCGGGCCCTTGGCGCGAACGTGTCGGGCAGCTGTGTGAATGCCGTCGACACCGCCTCGTTCGAGGTCGCGCGGGGCGAAGTCGTGGGGCTGGTCGGAGAGTCCGGTTGCGGCAAGTCCACCCTTGGCCGCATGGTCGCCGGGCTTTTGCCCGTCACGGACGGGACGATCCGTTTCGAAGGCGTCGATGTCACCGATGCAGGCACGGCCGAGGCCCGCAAGGCTCGCCTTCGCATCCAGATGATCTTTCAGGATCCGATGTCCTCTCTCAATCCGCGGATGAAGGTGGACGAGATCATCGGCGAGGCTGCCGTCTATCATGGCCTGACCACGCGGCGCGAGATGAGCGACTACGTGGCGGATATGCTGAAGCAGGTGGGCCTTGATCCGTCCTATGCAAGGCGTTTCCCACACCAGTTTTCCGGCGGTCAGCGCCAGCGGATCGGCATTGCACGGGCGCTGGCCGTCCGGCCCGATTTCCTGATCTGCGACGAAAGCATCGCCGCGCTGGACGTGTCGATTCAGGCGCAGGTCATCAACCTTTTCCAGGATCTGCGCCGCAATCTGGACCTGACCTACCTGTTCATCAGCCATGACCTGAGCGTCGTCGAGCATATCGCCGACCGTGTGGTCGTGATGTATCTGGGCCGCATCGTCGAGATCGCGAAGACCGAGACCCTGTTCGAGACCCCGCGCCACCCCTACACGCAGGCGCTTATCGGACAGGTACCGCGGCTTGGTGCCGGGCGGCAAACGTATCAGACCATCAAGGGGGAAATCCCCTCGCCGCTGAACCCGCCGGCCGGTTGCCATTTTCATCCGCGCTGCCCGATGGCGGGGCCGCGCTGTCAGCGCGAGGCGCCGGTCCTGCGCAGTGGCGAAGGCCGCTCGGTGGCATGCCATCTCGAAGACGGAGGAACCGAATGAGCCTGCACATACCGGGCGTGCTGACCATCGAGGGCGCAGAGGCGCAAAGCGTGCCGCTTGTATTCGACAGCCCGCACTCGGGCATCGAATACCCCGAAGACTTTGGTCATTCTGCCGATCCCGTGCTCCTGCGCCATGCCGAGGACACACATGTGCAGGATCTTTGGGCCGGGGCGGTTTCCACGGGTGCCGTGATGCTGCACGCGCATTTTCCACGGTCGTATGTCGATGCCAACCGGGCGCCGGACGACATGGACCCCGCCGCTTTGGAGGGAACCTATCCAGCGCCGCTTCGCCCTTCGGTGAAAAGCCGGCTGGGCATCGGGTTGTGCTGGACGCGGGTGCCGCCGGGCGGAGAGCCGCTTTATGACCGGCCGCTGACGGCCGCCGAGGTGCTGGCGCGGGTCGAGACGTATCACCGGCCCTACCAGTCGCAGCTGCGCGGCCTGCTGGACAGGACGCATGCAAGGTGGGGCGCGGTCTGGCATGTGAACTGCCATTCCATGCAGGAGGTCGCGTCGGCGATGTCCACCCAAGAGCGCGGCACGCCGCGCCCGGATTTCGTGCTGGGAGACCTTGACGGAACGTCCTGCGCGCCCGAATTCACGGTGACGGTTTGCGAGTTCCTGACCAGCCACGGCTATTCCGTGGCGGTCAACGACCCCTACAAGGGGATGGAGCTTGTGCGGGCGAACGGCGACCCGGCGCTGCGGCGCCACTCGATCCAGGTCGAGGTGAACCGCAAGCTTTACATGGACGAGACCACGCGAGAGCCGAACGCGGGCTACGCGGCGCTGCGCGGGACGTTCGACGCCCTGTCGCGTCACCTGGCCGGGTATGTCGCCAGCATGTCGGAAGGACTGCCGGCATGACAAGTTCCGCGACTGGCCTGCCCAACATCTATGCCGTCGAACTGACCCCGCCCGACATATCGGCCTATGCCGCGGGCAACACCGGCGTGCCCTACGTCTGGACCTTCGACAGCGGGGCCGCCGGGCCGCATGTGGCGATCACCGCGATCGTTCACGGCAACGAACCCTGCGGGGCGATCGCGCTGGACTGGCTGATGCAGATGGGCGTCCGGCCCTTGCAGGGAAAGCTGTCCTTCGCCTTTGTGAATGTCGCTGCCTACAAGGCGTTCGACCCCGAGGTGCCGGACGCAACCCGTTGGATTGAAGAGGATTTCAACCGACTTTGGGGCGAGGGCGTACTGGATGATCCGGCCCGGCGGGTCACTCCGGAACTGGCGCGTGCGCGCGAGTTGCGGCCGTGGCTGTCTACGGTGGACCTGCTTCTCGACATCCATTCGATGCAGCACAAGACCGATCCCCTGATCATCGCGGGACCGGCGGCAAAGGGCCGGGCACTGGGCGGCGCGATCGGCTGGCCGGGCATCGTCGTGACCGACAAGGGCCATGCAGAGGGCCAGCGGATGCGTGACTTCGGCGACTTTGCCGACCCCGCGTCGGCGCGCAACGCGGCGCTGGTCGAGTGCGGCCAACACTGGGAAGCCGAGGCCGCAGAAGTCGCAAGGGATTGTGTCACGGGCTTTCTGAGAACCACAGGTGTTGTACCCGCGGACTTCGCCGAGGACCGGATGGACACGCGTCCGCCGCGGCCGGCGCAGCGGTTCTACGAGGTGATGGGGCCGGTGACGATCGAGACCGGCGATTTCCGCTTCGCGCAGGACTGGCGGGGGTTCGAGCACCTGCCGCAGGGCACGCTGATCGGCCATGACGGGGACCGCGCCATCGTGGCGCCGCACGACCCGACCGTGCTTATCATGCCGTCCCGGCGGCTTTGGCCCGGCAAGACCGCGGTTCGTCTGGCCCGGCCGCTGGAGTCCTGAGACGGCGGCGGCCCGGCCGGGGAATGGCCGGTGTCGGCACCCTATGCGAAGAATCGGGGTTAACGCGTTGAAGTGGCGAAAAAAACGCCATGCTGCATGACGTCGGCACAACGTCGGCATCGCGTCGGCGCGGATGGAGCGGCGGACCGGATGAACGGGCCGCGCGCCGGCGCGATCGCGCCGATCGGGGCAAAGTCGGGAAAAGGTCAGCGGTAACGGGGTTTTCTTTTGCCTGCACGGTGCAAGCGCGGCTATCCTCTGCCCCACAGGCGCGGCGGCTGCTGTCTGCGCCAGGAGAATTCAAAACGGGATAGGAGGACCAACCATGACGAGACTCATCAGGCCCGGCGTGACGCGCCGCGGTTTCATGCAGGGTACGGCCGCCGTCGGCCTTGCCGCGGCAGGCACCGGCCTTTTCCCGCGGCAGGCGCGCGCGCAGCAGAAGCGTGGCGGTAGTTTCCGCGCAGCGATCGGCCACGGCAACACCACCGACACGCTGGATCCCGGTCTTTGGGACAACGATTTCGTCAACGGCCAGGCCTATGCCTATTCGGGCTATCTGACGGGCGTCGCGCGCGACGGCTCGCTGGAGCCGCAGCTGGCCGAAAGCTGGGAAGCGACGCCGGATGCCGCCCAGTGGCGGTTCAAGATCCGTCAGGGCGTGACGTTCCATTCGGGCAAGCCGCTGACCACCGATGACGTGATCGCCTCTATCAACCATCACCGGGGCGACGATTCGACCTCTGCCGCCAAGCCGCTTCTGGACGCGGTGACGGACATCTCGGCCGAGGGCAATGACACCGTCGTCATCACGCTGTCTGCCGGCAGCGCCGACTTCCCCTTCACCTTTACCGACTATCACCTGATTGTCGGCCCGTCGAAGGACGGCAAGCTTGACTGGCGCGCCGGCGACGGTTGTGGCCCCTACAAGCTGGCAGAGTTCCAGCCCGGCGTGCGTTCGCGCTTTGTCAAGAACGAGAACGACTGGGACCCCAACCGGGGCTTCTTTGCCGAGATCGAGATGATCGCGGTGGTGGATGCCAACGCGCGGACCACGGCGCTTGTGTCCGGCGACGTGAACATGATCGACCGTCTGGACCTGAAGACCATCGGGCTTATGGCGCGCAACCCCGACATCGACATCCATTCGGTGGCGGGCAACCAGCACTACACCTTCGCGATGTCCACGAACAAGGCGCCGTACGACGACGCCAACGTGCGCCGCGCGCTGAAGTACGCGGTGAACCGGCAGGAACTGGTCGACAAGATCCTGTTCGGATACGGCAGCCTGGGCAACGATGTGCCGATCGGGCGCGGCCAGCGGTATTTCAACGACGAGATGCCGCAGACCGAGTACGATCCCGACAAGGCGAAGTTCTACCTGAAGGAAGCCGGGCTTGACAGTCTGGACGTCGAACTGGCGGCCGCCGACGCGGCGTTCGCCGGCGCGGTGGACGCAGGCGTTCTGTACCAGAACTCTGCCAAGGCCTGTGGCATCAACCTGAACGTCAAGCGGGTGCCGAACGACGGTTACTGGTCGGATGTCTGGATGGTGCACCCGTTCTCGGCGGTGTACTGGGGCGGACGTCCGGTGGAGGACGCGATGTTCACCACCGCCTATGCCGCTGGTGCCGCGTGGAACGACACGTTCTGGGACAATGGCCGGTTCAACGAACTGCTGGTCGCGGCCCGGGCCGAACTGGACGACGCCAAGCGCCGCGAGATGTACTTCGAAATGCAGCTGATCCTGAACCAGGACGGCGGCGCGATCATCCCGATGTTCGCCAACTACGTCTTCGCGACGCGCGGCGGCATCGACACCGGCGAGGGCGGCTTCTCGTCCCACTGGGACAAGGACGGCCACCGCTGGTTCGAGCGCTGGTCCTTCGCCTGATCCTTTTGGTATCGCAGATGGGGCCCCGCCACGGCGGGGCCCTTTTCGTTTGCGGGCCTTCTGATGCGGGTTACTTGCGCCGACTGGCGAGCCCGCTGAGCCGGAAGGCGAGCGGCGCCAGAACGATCACGTAGGCGATGCGTGCGGTGTGCGAGATCGAGATGTAGGCCACGTCCTTGCCCATCGCGAGGGCAAGCAGGCTCATTTCCGTCAGGCCGCCGGGCGAGAAGGCGAGGAACCCCTGGCTGGGATCGACACCCGTCAGGCGGGTGACAAGCATCGCGAAGCCGAGCGCCACAAGGATCATCAGGATGGACGAGGCGGCGCCGTGGCCCATGTCGCGCAGCACCTCGCGCAGGGCGGTGTCGGCAAAGCGGCAGCCGATGATCGTGCCGATGACGATCTGTGCGGCGATCACCAGCAGCGTGGGCGGCGGCACCGCCACCCAGCCGGCAAGGTGCACCGCGGCGCTGGCGACCATGGGGCCCAGAAGTGTGGCGGCGGGCAGGTGCAGCCGCTTGCCAAGGATGGCGCCGATCACCGCGGAAAGCGTCAGAAGCGCGATGTCGAGCGCGCTCAGGCTGGCGAAGCCAAGCCAGGGGCGGCCCGCGGCGCTGTCGCTGCGCACGTCGAGCGCAAATCCGAAGAAGGCCACGACGAAGGTGACGACGACGAGGATGCGGGTGGCGTGGGCCAGCGCGATACGCTTGTCGATGCCGCCGGCCTCGGAACCCAGGATCAGCATTTCGTTCAGCCCGCCGGGCATGGCCGAGAAGAAGGCGGTGACGGGATCGTAGCGCGCCACCCGGCGGTAATAGACGTAGGACACCCCGCCTGCGATGACGATGAAGGGCGGCAGCAGAAGAAGCGTCGCCACCCAGCGCCCGGCCATGTCGAGGATCGCGGGCGAGAAGGCCGCGCCCAGCATGACGCCGATCACCGGGATGACCACGGGCCGCAGGGCGGTGGGCGCGTAGAGTGGCACGCGCAGAAGCGCGGCGATGGTGTTGCCGATCATGGGCCCCAGCATCCAGGGCAGGGGCAGGCCGGCAAGACTGGCGATGCCGCCCGATGCGATGCCGATCGCAAGGGCCAGGGCCATGGGGCCGAGGTTGGGTATCATGAGCCTCCGTCACGCGGGGAGCGCCGGGAAAATGCGCTAAATGACGCCTTTCGATCATAACTTGTCGATAGAGGGGATACCACCTTTCACGGGGTGGCGAATGTCGTCTGGCGAACACGTGGCGGGGTTGACGCGGGCCACGCGGACCGCGCATTCGGGACACGGCAACCACGGAGGGCGGAATGATCCGCGAAAACCGGCCCTATGACGAGATCGCGCTGGGCGAACGCGCCAGCCTGACGCGCGTGTGCACGGCGCGGGACATGTACATTTTCGCCCATGCCTCGGGGAACCTGAACCCGCTGCACCTGCCCAACGACACCCATGACGACCTGGAGGCGGTGGCCCCGTCCATGTGGGTGGGCGGGCTGATCTCGGCGGTGATCGGCAACGTGCTGCCAGGGCCGGGGACGCTGTACCTGTCGCAGGCGCTTCGGTTCGGGGAACGGGTGCACGTGGGCGATGCGCTGGCCGTCGAGGTGCAGGTGACGGACAAGCGCGCGGGCCGGGTGGTGGTGCTGAACACCCGCGTGACCGGGCCGCACGGGCTGGTCGCCGAAGGCAGCGCCGAGGTGCTGGCCCCCGCCGACAAGGTGCGGCTGGAGGTCGAGGACATCCCCGAGCTGGTCGTCGAGAGCCACGTGCATTTCGACCGGCTGCTGGCGCGCGCCGAACCGCTGGAGCCAATTCCCACCGCCGTCGTCGCGCCCGAGGAGGCCGCCGCGCTGGGCGGCGCGCTTCTGGCCGCGAAACACAGCATCATCCGCCCCATCCTGATCGGCGACGCCGCGAAGATCGCCGCCGTGGCAAAGGCCGAGGGCGACGACCTGACCGGCATAGAGATCATCGACGAGCCCGGCCACGTGGCTGCCGCCGCCCGCGCCGTGGCGATGGCGCGCGAGGGGCGGGCGGGCGCGCTGATGAAGGGGCATCTGCACACCTCTGACCTGCTGGGGCAGGTCATCAAGCGCGAGGGCGGCCTGCGCACCGGGCGGCGGCTGAGCCATGTCTTTGTCATGGATGTGCCGGGGCTGGATCACATGCTGTTCGTCACGGATGCGGCAGTGAACATCCTGCCCGACCTGAAGCAGAAGGTGGACATCACCCAGAACGCCATCGACCTTGCCCTGTCGCTGGGGGTGGACCAGCCCAAGGCCGGTATCCTGTCGGCGGTGGAGACGGTGACGCCCGACATTCCGTCCACGCTTGACGCTGCGGCGCTGTCCAAGATGGCCGACCGCGGGCAGATCACCGGCGGGCTGGTCGACGGGCCGCTGGCGATGGACAACGCGATGGATGTGAACGCCGCGCGCACCAAGGGCATCATCAGCCGCGTCGCGGGCCGGGCCGATATCCTTGTCGCCCCCAACATGGAGGCGGGCAACATGCTGGCCAAGCAGTTGACATTCGTCGCCCATGCAGAGGCTGCGGGCATCGCGCTTGGCGCGGCGGTGCCGGTGATCCTGACCAGCCGGTCGGACGGGGAAAAGGCGCGGCTGGCCTCTTGCGCCATTGCCGCGCTGTATCAGGACTGGCGGCAGAAGACCGGGCGGGCAGGCCATTGAGCGGGGCAACGGGCGGCCTGATCCTGACCGTCAACGCCGGGTCGTCCTCGATCAAGTTCGCGCTGTTCGAGCCGGGCGGGCCGCCGCGCGAACACCTGCGCGGACAGGTCGAGGGGCTGGGCGCCGCGCCGCGCCTCGTGGCGAAGGCGGGCGGCGCGGTGGTCGCCGACCGTGCGCTGAGCGCCGAAGAGGCGCCTGACCACGCCGCCGCCCTGCGCCTGATCCTTGCCTTGCTGGACGAACGGGCCGAGGGCGCGGTGACCGCCGTGGGGCATCGGGTGGTGCATGGCGGGCCGGACCATGCCGCGCCGGTGGCCGTGGACGACGCGGTCTTCGCCGCGCTGGATGCGTTGCGCCCGCTGGCGCCGCTTCACCAGCCGCACAACATGGCGGGCATCGCCGCGGCGCGCGCGGCCTTTCCCGGCGCCGCGCAGGTGGCGTGCTTCGACACCGCCTTTCACCGCGCCCAAACATGGGTCGCCGATACCTATGCCCTGCCGCGGCATCTGTATGACGAGGGCATCCGCCGCTACGGCTTTCACGGCCTGTCCTATGCCTATGTCAGCGGTGAACTGGCCCGCATCGCCCCCGCCGAGGCCGGGGGCCGCGTCATCATCACACATCTGGGCAACGGCGCGTCCATGTGCGCGGTGAAGGACGGGCAAAGCGTGGCCTCCACCATGGGCTTTACCGCGCTGGACGGCCTGCCGATGGGCACCCGCTGCGGCCAGCTTGACCCGGGGGTGGTGCTGTACCTGATGGGCGAAAAGGGGATGAGCGCGGCCCAGATCGAACAGCTTCTCTACCGTGAAAGCGGGCTGAAGGGGCTGTCGGGGATCAGCCACGACATGCGCGCGCTGGAGGCGGCGGGGACGCCAGAGGCGCGGCAGGCGATCGAATACTTCGTGCACCGCATCCGGCGCGAGATCGGCGGCATGGCGGCGGCGCTGGGCGGGCTGGACACGCTGGTGTTCTGCGGCGGCATCGGGGAAAACGCCGTGGCGGTGCGCGCGGCGGTCTGCGACGGCTTCGACTGGCTGGGCCTGCGGCTGGACGCGGCGCGGAACGCGGGCGGCGCGCCGGTGATCTCTGACGATGGCGCGCCGGTGACGATCCGGATCATTCCCACCGACGAAGAGGCGATGATCGCCGCCGACACGCTGGCGGTGCTGGCGGCGGCGGGATAGCCTGCCCCGAAAGGGAGGCGCCCATGCTGTCAGGCATCCGCATCGTCGAGATCGAGGGGCTGGGCCCTGCGCCCTTCGCCGCCATGATGCTGGCCGAACTGGGGGCAGAGGTGATCGTGGTGCACCGCAAGGGGGCAGACGCGGCGCCGAACCTGCTCGACCGCGGGAAACGGTCGATCGCGCTGAACCTGAAGGACGCGGGCGACGCCGCCGTGCTGCGCGCGCTGATCGGCACGGCGGACGGGCTGATCGAGGGGTTCCGCCCCGGCGTGATGGAACGGCTGGGCTTCTCGCCCGGGGCCTGCCACGCGATCCGGCCCCGGCTGGTCTACGGGCGGATGACGGGCTGGGGGCAGGCGGGCCCGCGCGCGCATCAGGCGGGGCATGACCTGAACTACATCGCGCTGGCCGGCGCGCTCTGGCACGCCTCGCTGCCGGGCGAGGCGCCGGTGACCCCGCCGACGCTGGTGGGCGATATCGGCGGCGGCGCGCTCTACCTCGTGGCCGGGATGCTGGCGGGGCTGGTGCAGGCCGCGCGCACCGGGCGGGGCACGGTGGTGGACGCGGCCATCGTGGACGGCGCGGCGCACATGCAGGCGCTGGTCCTGTCGCTGGTGGCCGAGGGCGCGGCGCTGCCCCAGCGCGGGCAGGGGGTGCTTGACGGGCCGCACTGGTCGCGCAGCTACGCCTGCGCCTGCGGCGGCCATGTCGCCGTGCAATGCCTGGAGCCGCAGTTCTACGCCGAATTCCTGTCGCGCCTCGGGCTCACCGACGACCCGGCCTTCGCCCGGCAGCACGACCCCGCCATCTGGCCCAAGGCCACCGCACGGCTGGCAGAGCTCTTTGCCGAACACCCGCGCGACCACTGGACGGCGCTGTTGGAGGGCACCGACGCCTGTGTCGCCCCTGTCCTGTCGCCCGAGGCCTCGCGCGCCGATCCGCACATGGCCGCGCGCGGCACATGGGCCGCGACCCCCCGCCTGCAACCCCGCGCCGCGCCGCGCTTCGACGGCAAGACGCCCGCCGATCCGCCGCCGCCGCCCGCGCGCGATGCCGATGGCGCCGCGATCCGGGCCGAACTGGGCCTCTGACCCCTTCTTCTGTTCACAAATACTCCGGGGGTGTGGGGGCAGAGCCCCCACGCGGGTCGGATTGCGCCAGCAATCCGAAACCGAAACCTCAGTGATTCCCGCGCCGCTCGCGGAAGAGGCCGAGCTTTTCCTGCACCGGGCGGTCGGAGTAGGAAAACAGCACCGCGTCCTCGTGCGCCTCGTGCACCACCTCGTGCCAGGAGGGTACGACGAAGACATCGCGCGGGCCCCAGTCAAATGTCTCGCCGGCGATGCGCGCGCGGCCCGATCCCTCGACGCCCACGAAGACCGTGGCGTCGGTGGCGCGGTAGGGCGCGGTGGTGAAGCCCCCGGGCAGAAGTTGCAGGCAGGTGCCGATGGTGGGCATCGCCCAGCCGCCATCGACAGGGTTGACGTAGCGCATCTTCAGCCCGTGGCAGGGGTCCCATTCGGCGGCGGCCTTCATCCGCTCCAGCGCCTCGCGCGAGCGCTCGTAGGGGTAGTTGAAGATCGGGCTGACGGGCACGGCGCGCTCGTAGCCCAAGGGCGTCATGTTGGCGCCGTAGCGGGCAAAGCTGTCGCCTTCGGGCCGGGTGATCGGCTGCTGGTCCTCGCCGTAGCCCTCGGCGAAGCTGGCGTCGAAGAACTGAACGATGGGAATGTCGAGCCCATCCAGCCACAGGATCGGCGCGTCCGAGGTGTTGCCGTGGTCGTGCCATTCCCAGTTCGGCGTGATGACGAAATCGCCGAACCGCATCTCTGTCTTCTCGCCGCCGACGGCGGTGAACCCGCCCGCGCTTTCGAGGACGAAGCGCAGCGCCGATTGCGTGTGGCGATGGGCGGGCGCGACCTCTCCGGGCATGACAAGCTGGATGCCGCAGTAAAGCGAGGTCGTCACCTTGGACGAGCCCTTCAGCCCCGGGTTTTCGAGGATCAGGACGCGGCGTTCGGCCTCTTTCGCGGTGATGAGACCCGCGGCCTCGATCAGGCGGGCGCGGACGCTGTCATAGCGCCAGAACGCCGGGCGGCAGTCCGATTTCGGTTCGGGCGTGATGATCGCGCCCATCACGTACCAGAGCGCGCGCATCGATTCCGGTTCGATGGCTGCATAGAAGGCGTCGCGTTCGGCGGTGTTGGCGGGGGCCTCGATCATGTTGCGTCCTCCGGGGGCTGGACCAGGCGGCGCAGCGCCTGGCGGTCGATCTTGTCGGTGCCGGTCTTGGGCAGCGTGTCCAGGAACCGGATGTCTCGGGGGTACTTGTGCGGCAGAAGCTGGGCCTTGGCAAAGTCCTTCAGCCGGTTCGCAAGATCCGGTCCCGGCATGGCGCCGACGGCGGGCGCGACCACGGCGGCGATGGTCGTGCGCTGGTCGTCCAGCGTGATCGCCAGGACGCAGCTTTCCTGCACCTCGGGGTGTTCGTTCAGCGCAAGTTCGATTTCCATGGGATAGACCCACTGGCCCGACACCTTCACCAGGTCGTCGGCCCGGCCCTTGAAGTAGTAATAGCCGTCTTCGTCCATGCTGAAGCGGTCGCCGGTGTGAAGCCAGCCGTCCTGCATCGTCTCGGCGGTCTTGTCGGGGCGGTTCCAGTAGTATTCTGCGCCAGACAGGCCCGCGACCTGCATCACGCCGTCCTCTCCGGCTGCGGCGGGGGTGTCCTCGGGCGTCATCAGGCGGATGGCATAGCCCGGCACCGCCTGCCCGGCAGAGCCCTGCCGCGTGGCGCCGGGGCGGTTCGACAGGTAGATGTGCAGCATTTCTGTCGAGCCCAGCCCCTCGACGATTTCAAGGCCGAAGCGGTCGCGCCACGCGCCCGCGATGTCTGCCGACAGGATTTCCGCGGCGGACAGGCAGAGGCGGACCGACGACAGGTTGGCGGTGCCGGCGGCGGGGTGGCGGGCGAGCGCGGTGTAAAGCGTTGGCAGACCGAAGAAATGGGTGGGCGTGTGGCGGGCGATCGCGTCATAGACGCGCGCGGGGTCGGGCCGCCCGGTCAAGAGGACCGAGGCCGCGCCGGCGGCCATCGGGAAGGTGACGGAATTGCCGAAGCCATAGGCGAAGTAGATCTTGGGCACCGAGAAGCAGATGCTGTCGGGCGTCAGGTTCAGCACGTCCGCGGACCATGTGGCGGCGGTGTAGGCGGGATCCTCGTGCTTGTGGACCACGCCTTTTGGCCGCCCGGTCGAGCCAGAGGAATACATCCAGAACGCCATGTCGCGGCGGGTGGTGGGATGTTCGGGCAGGTCGGGCGCGGGCCCCGTGAACGGCAGGTCGGCGATCAGGATGTCGCGGCAGGCGGTGTTTTCGGTAAGTGTTCTGTCGAATTGTCCGGCAAAGCCGCGGCCGATGACGGCGGCGGTGGCGCCGCTGTCTTCGAGAAAGAAGCGCATCAGATCCGGGGGCGACAGCGTGTTGATGAGCATCGGCACGAGGCCCGCGCGCATCGCGCCCATGATGGCGGCGGGATAGGCCGGTTCGTCATCCATCACCATCAGCACCCGGTCGCCCGGCGCGCAGGTCTGGCGCAGGCGGTCGCCGTAGCGGGCGGCGAGCGTTGTCAGCTGCGCATAGGTCAGCTTGCCGTCGTCGTGGATCACCGCCGGGCGGTCGGCGTTCCGGGCGAGGTTGTCCCACAGAAGCCGAGAGGCGTTGTAGGTGCCGGGCAGGTTGAAGCCGACCGAGGCGGCGAGGTCTGCGACGGGGGCGGTCATGCAAGCTCCAACGGGATGCCGCGCGTTTCCAGCGCGGCGGTGAAGCGGGGGGCGAGACCGCGCAGGCGGTCGGGCGACAGGCGCCCGGCGCGGCGGATGTAGGACAGGGCGAAGGGCCATGGCGCAAGGTCCATGTTCTTGTCGTAGGCCTCGTACCAGTCCGACGAACGGCGCGCGGCGGCTGTCAGTTTTTCGAGGATCGGCTGGCGGGCCTGCTGGTAGGCGGGCAGGGCGGTGTCGATGGCCCAACCGTTTTCCTGAAGGGCGCGCACAAGGGCGATCACATCCTCCAGCGCCAGGCGGGTGCCCGAGCCGATGGAGAAATGCGCGGTGTGCAGCGCATCGCCCACAAGTACGCGGTTTCCGGCGTGCCAGCGGGTGCAGGACAGGTTCGGGAACCGGCGCCAGGCGGAATTGTTGGGGATCAGCGAGGCGCCTTGCAGGACGTCGGCGAAATACGCCTCGCACGTGGCGCGATAATCGGGTTCGGGCCTGTCGGCAAAGCCGGTGGCGGCGAAGACATCCGCCGTCATCTCTATGATGAAGGTGCCGCGCCCCTTGGCGTAGCTGTAGTGATGCGCGTTCATCCGGCCCGCGGGGGTGTCGATGAAGCTTTGCGTCAGGGCGTCGAATTCGCGGTCGCAGCCATACCAGACGAAGCGGTTGTTCTGGTGGGTCAGCGTTTCGCCGAAGGCCGCGGGGTCGGCGGTGCGGATGACCGAGTTCAGGCCGTCGGCGGCGATCACAAGGTCAGCGTCCAGCGTCGCGGGATCGTCGAGGCGGGTTTCATAGCGGGGGTAGAGGCCCAGCGTGGCGGCGCGGTTCTGAAGGAGTTGCAAGAGTTCCAGCCGCCCGATGCCGGCGAAGCCCACGCCGTCGATCACGATGCGTTCGCCCCGGTGGACGACGTGGATGTCGGACCAGCGCATCATGTGCGGCTCGATCAGGTCCGCCGTTTCGGGATCGTCGGCGCGCAGAAAGCCAAGTGCCTCGTCCGAGAAGACGACGCCAAAGCCGAAGGTGGCGTCGCGGGGATTCTGTTCGAGGATGTCGACTTCGATGTCGGGGCGGGCGCGGCGGATCAGGATGGCTGCATATAGCCCGGCTGGCCCCGCGCCTGCGATGGCGATGCGCATGATCTCTCCTCACCGAGTCGGGTTGACGTAATTAGTTACGATATGCGTAATTGATGTCAATCCCAAGGGGGGCGGCAATGGCAGAGGACGGCGCGCGCGGGCGTGTGCAATCGGTGGAAGTGGCGGTGCGCATCCTGTCGGCGCTGGCGGATGGCGGCGGGCCGATGGCCCTGTCCGAGATCGCGGCGCGGGTGGGGATGCCGGCGGCCAAGGTGCATCGCTACATGGCCAGTTTCGTGGAGACCGGCATGGTCGATCACCGGCGGTCGGGGCTTTATGACCTTGGGCCGATGGCAGCGCGGGTGGGGCTGGCCGCCGTGGCGCGGATCGACCCGGTGAACCGGGCGGCGGACGGGCTGGCGGCGCTGGTGGACGAGGCGGGCGCAACGGCGATGCTGTCGGTCTGGGGCCGCGCGGGGCCGGTGGTGGTGCGCTGGGAACGGGCGCGGCGCCCGCTGGTGACGGCGCTGGGCGTGGGATCGGTTCTGCCCGTGCTGGGATCGGCAACGGGGCGGGCCTTTGCGGGCTGGCTGCCCGGGCGGGTGGTGGCACAGGCCATGGCAGAGGCGGGTGAAGCGGTGCCAAAGGGCGGTCTGGCCGCGTTTCAGGCCGGGGTGCGCGCGGCGGGGCTGGCGCTGGCCGACCGCGATTTCATTCCCGGGCTGCGGGCACTGGCCGCGCCGGTGCTGGATTTGCAGGGGCAGGCGGCGGCGGTGGTGACGCTGGTGACGACGGATGCTGCCGCGCTGGACCCCGCCGGACCCGAGGCGGCTGTGCTGCGGCGCTTCGTTTCGGGCGCGGGGGGTTGACCGGAGCGGACGCGCGGCGCAAGCACCGAAGGTCAGCGGCAAGGAGACGGTCATGAGTGCCCCCGATCACGTCATCGAGATTCCCGTTACCTTTGGCGACTGCGACCCGGCGGCGATCGTGTTCTATCCGAATTTCTTTCGCTGGTTCGACCGTTGCTTTCACGACTTCATGCATGAGCGCGCAGGCGGGCACCGGGCGCTGTGCGCGCGGCTGGACGCGCAGGGGCTGGGCCTGATGGACGCGGGCGCGCAGTTTCGCGCGCCGGTGGTCGAGAACACTGTTCTGCGGCTGGAGATGCGGGTGGACGCATGGACGACGCGCAGCCTGCGGCTGGCCTATTCGGGGTTCCAGGAAGACCGGCTTTGCGTGCAGGGTCACGAATTGCGCGGGGTATTCGTGCGGCGCGACGGGCGCATGGCGGCGGGCAGTACCGCCGAACTGCGCGTGGCGCTGGGGTTTGCCGAGGACTGATTTGCAATATAATGCAGCCATTGGTGCAGATAGCGCCCGTTGCGATGAGGATGGTGCGGGATAATTCGCACCCGCTGGTGGGCTGGCGGTTGTTCAAAGGTCCGAAAGCCCCATAAAATCACTGAAAAATCGAAGATTATAACCGGATCTCCTGCGCGGCCATCCTCAGGTCGTCGGTGGGCGCCGGGAAACTTGCATGTTCCATCCGCATATGCATTATATAACACAAGGCGACTCGGGCCACCGGCCCGTGATCGCGCGGGCGGCCGGAACGCCCAATGGGTTTGGGAGGACCGATGACGACCGAGAACCAGAACGCCGCGCTATATTTCGTGGACCGTCATGCGACGGGGCCGGCGGCGGATCGCACCGCCTTTGTCGAGGGCTTTGGCGCCGGGCGCGATATCACCTACGGGGCGCTGGCCGAAGAGACCGGGCGCATGGCCGGAATGCTGGCGCGCCACGGGCTGCGGCAGGAGGACCGGGCGGCGATGCTGGTGCTGGACCAGATCGAGTTTCCGGTGATTTTCTGGGGGTGCCTGAAGGCGGGCGTGGTGCCCGTGGCTCTGAACACGTTGCTGGGCACGGACGTCTACGACCTGATCCTGACCGATTGCCGCGCGCGGGCGCTGTTCGTGTCGCACGAGTTGCTGCCGGCGGTCGCGCCGTTGCTGGCCGGGCATCCGCATATCGAGAAGATCTTTGTCATAGGCGGCGGGACGCCCGAGGGGATGCTGGATTTCGCGGCGGAACTGGCGGGCAGCGAGATGCGCGAGCCGATCCGGGTCAGCGCCGATGAATGCGCCTTCTGGCTTTATTCCTCGGGCTCCACGGGCCAGCCCAAGGGCGTGCGCCACCTGCACGGCAACCTGAGGGCCACGTCAGACACCTATGGCGCGCAGGTGCTGGGGATCGAGGCGTCGGACCGGATCTTTTCGGCGGCCAAGCTGTTCTTTGCCTACGGGCTGGGCAACGGCATGACCTTTCCGATGGCCGTGGGCGCCACGACGATCCTGTTCAACGGGCGGCCCACGCCCGACAGCATGGCCGAGGTGATGGAGCGCACGAAGCCCACGATCTTTTGCGGGGTGCCGACGCTTTACGCCGCGATGGTCCACAGGATGCAGGCCGGGGGCGGGGTGCCTGACGCGCCGTTGCGGCGGTGCATTTCCGCCGGAGAGGCGCTGCCCGAAGACGTGGGCAAGGGCTGGGCGATCCTGTGGGGGGTGGATATCCTTGACGGGGTCGGATCGACGGAGCTTTTGCACATCTTCCTGTCGAACGCGCCGGACGACGTGGTCTATGGCACCAGCGGACGGCCCGTTCCGGGATACGAGGTGCGGCTGGTCGACGAGGCCGGGCAGGACGTGCCGCCCGGCGAGGTGGGCGAATTGATCGTGCGCGGCGCGTCGGCGGCGGAAAGCTACTGGAACCAGCGGCAGAAAAGCCGCGCCACCTTCGAGGGGCACTGGACGCGCACGGGCGACAAGTACACCCGGCGCGAGGACGGGCGGTTCGTCTACTGCGGGCGGACGGACGACATGTTCAAGGTCTCGGGCATCTGGGTGTCGCCCTTCGAGGTGGAACAGGCGCTGATCAGCCATTCCGCCGTGCTGGAGGCCGCCGTGGTGCCGCGCCGCGATGCCGAGGGTCTGGAAAAACCCGCCGCCTATGTCGTGCTGAAGGACGGGGCCAGCACCGAGGGCGTGGCAGAGGCGCTGAAGGCCCATGTGCAAAGCCACATCGGCAAGTGGAAGTATCCCCGCTGGATCGAGTTCGTGGACGACCTGCCGAAGACCGCGACGGGCAAGATCCAGCGGTTCAAGCTTCGCGAGGAAGTGTGATGGCGTTTTCCTGGACCCCCGGTGCGGCGCAGCGGATCGAGGCGGGCGGCACGGCGCTGGAATGCGCGTGCTGGGGCCCGGCGCCGAATGCGGCACCGACGATCGTGCTGCTGCATGAGGGGCTGGGATGCGTTGCGCTGTGGCGGGATTTCCCGCAGCGGCTGGCCAAGGCGACGGGGTTCGGCGTCTTTGCCTTTTCGCGCGCGGGCTATGGCAGGTCGGACGCGGCGGCGTTGCCGCGACCGCTGGACTACATGACGCGCGAGGCGGTGGATGTGCTGCCGCAGGTGCTGGACGCGGTGGGCGTGGAAAAGACCGTTCTGATGGGCCATTCGGACGGCGCGACAATTGCCGCGATCCACGCGGGCAGCGTCGAGGATTTCCGGGTGCGGGGCATCGTGCTGATGGCGCCGCATTTCTTTACCGAGGAGATGGGGCTGGCATCCATCGCGCAGGCGAAGGTGGCGTTCGAGACCGGCGACCTGAAGGCGCGGATGGCGAGGTATCACGACGACCCCGAGGCGACGTTCCGGGGCTGGAGCGATGCGTGGCTGGACCCGGGCTTCAAGGACTGGAACGTGGGCGAGGTGATCGACTACTGGCGCATCCCCTGCCTGGTGATCCAGGGGCGGGAGGACCAGTACGGCACGCTGGCGCAGGTCGAAGAGGCCGAGAGCCGCAGCTATGCGCCGGTGGACGTGGTGGTGCTGGACGGTTGCGGGCACGCGCCGCAGGCCGACCAGCCAGACGCAACGCTGGCGGCGGTGGCCGAGTTCTGCGAACGGCTGGTGCGGATCGAGGCGGCCGAGGTCGAGGTGGTCTGAGCGATGTCGACCCCCGCCTTCGCCTTTCCAGACCACGCCTACCTGCCGGGCCTGACGCCCCGGCACGACGAGGCGCTGTTCGCGCCGGTCAAGGCGGCGGCGCCGGTGCCGACGCTGTCCGAGGCGGCCGAGGACAACCTGGCGTGGCGGCACGGGCTGGACCTTTTTGCGGCGGGGTATTTCTGGGAGGCGCACGAGGTGCTGGAGGCGGTCTGGATGAACGCGGCGCCCAATTCGGCCGAAAAGCACGTAGTGCAGGGTGTGATCCAGCTGGCCAATGCGGCGCTGAAATGCCGGATGGGACGGGCGAACGCGGCGACGCGGCTGACCGCGCTGGCGCGCGATGCCTTCGGCCGGGTGCCGGAGGGGCGCGTGGTGATGGGGCTGTCGGTGGCGCGGCTGCGCGCAGCGGCGGCAGAGGCCGACATGACGGACTGGCCGCACCAGGCGGTGGCCCTGGAGGCCGCAGATATGATGCAACATAATGCACAGTTGCCCGAGTTCTTTCGTAACTGACTGAAAAAAATGAAAAATACTTGCAAGTATTGCGCCTGATCGCGCCTTGCCGGCCCGCAAAAGCGAACTATACTGCAAGTCAGACGTGGAGAGAGACCGTGACCAAGACCATCACCTTTGAACGTGACCCGGACAGCTATCGCCACTGGCGGCTGGAGCTGAACGGCGAGGTGGCTACGCTATACATGGACGTGGACGAGAACGGCGGCCTGTTCGAGGGCTATCAGCTTAAGCTGAACAGCTATGACCTTGGCGTCGATATCGAGCTGGCCGACGTGGTGCAGCGGCTGCGGTTTGAACATCCCGAGGTCAAGGTCGTGGTGCTGCGGTCGGGCAAGGACAACGTGTTCTGCGCCGGGGCCAACATCCGGATGCTGGGCGGCGCGGCGCATGCGCACAAGGTGAACTTTTGCAAGTTCACCAACGAGACGCGCAACACCTACGAGGCGGCGGGCGCGGAATCGGGGCAGTATTACATCTGCGCCATCAAGGGCGCCTGCGCGGGCGGCGGCTATGAACTGGCGCTGGCCTGCGAGCACCTGATCCTTGCCGATGACGCCACGTCGAACGTGGCGCTGCCCGAGGTGCCGCTTCTGGCGGTGCTGCCGGGGACCGGCGGGCTGACGCGCGTCACCGACAAGCGCAAGGTGCGGCGCGATCTGGCCGACGTATTCTGTTCCATCGAGGAAGGCGTGAAGGGCAAGCGCGCCAAGGACTGGCGGCTGGTCGACGACGTGGTGCCGAACTCGAAGTTCGAGGAAACCGTGGCGCAGCGCGCGGCCGAGTTCGCGGCGAAGTCGCCGCGCCCCGCGGATGCGCAGGGGGTCAGGCTGACCCCGCTGAAGCGCGATCTGGCCGAAGATGGGTCGGTGACCTACTCGACGGTCGAAGTGGCGGTGGACCGCGACGGCGGCAAGGCCGAGATCACCATCAAGGGCCCCGATGGCGACGCGCCCGCCGACATGGACGCCTTCCATGCACAAGGCGCCGAGGCCTGGATGCTGCGCGCCGCGCGCGAGCTGGACGACGCGATCCTGCACCTGCGCCTGAACGAGCGGGAACTGGGGCTTGTGGTGTTCCACACGCAGGGCGACCCCGAGACGGTGCTGGCGCATGAGGCGCTGTTGCGCGACAACGCCGGGCACTGGCTGGCCAACGAGGTGCTGCTGTACTGGAAGCGGGTGCTCAAGCGGATCGACATGACCTCTCGCAGCCTTGTGGCGCTTGTCGAGCACGGGTCGTGCTATGCGGGCGTTCTGGCGGAAATCCTGTTCGCCGTGGACCGCAGCTACATGATGGAAGACGAGTTCGAGGGCGACAACCGGCCCATTGCCGCCATCACCCTGTCGGACGGCAATTTCGGCAGCTGGCCGATGGCGAACGACCTGACACGGCTGGAAACCCGGTTTCTGGGCGAGCCGGGGCAGGTGGACAAGCTGAAGGGCAGCCTGGGCGAGCCGCTGGAGGCCGCCGACGCGGTGGAACTGGGGCTGGTCACCTATGCCTTCGATGACATCGACTGGGAGGACGAGGTGCGCATCTTCCTTGAGGAACGCGCCAGCTTCTCGCCCGATGCGCTTACGGGGATGGAGGCGAACCTGCGCTTTGCCGGCCCCGAGACGATGGAAACCCGCATCTTTGGGCGTCTGACGGCGTGGCAGAACTGGATCTTCCAGCGCCCGAACGCGGTGGGCGCCGAGGGTGCGCTGCAACGCTATGGCACGGGCCAGCGCGGCAATTACAACATGGAACGGGTCTGACGGCCCCAGGCGGAGGAACAAGACATGCTCGACCTCATCAACGTGAGCTATGACACGCAGATCCCCAACAACGTGGGCCTGTCGTCGGACAAGCGGGTGCTGAAGGCGCTGGAGAAATGGCACCCCGGCTACCTGAACTGGTGGAACGACCTTGGCCCCGACGGGTTTCAGGAGGCGCTTGTCTACCTGCGGACCGCCGTCAGCGTGGATCCAAAGGGCTGGGCCAAGTTCGACTATGTGCGGATGCCCGAATACCGATGGGGCGTCCTGCTGGCGCCGCAGGTCGAGGACCGGCGCATTCCGTGCGGCGAACATGCCGGCCAGCCCGCATGGCAGGAGGTTCCGGGCGAATACCGCAACATGCTGAAGCGGCTGATCGTGATCCAGGGCGACACGGAGCCGGCGTCGGTGGAGCAACAGCGCCATCTGGGAAAGACCGCGCCGTCGCTTTACGACATGCGCAACCTGTTTCAGGTCAACGTGGAAGAGGGCCGTCACCTTTGGGCGATGGTCTACCTGCTGCACAAGTATTTCGGCCGCGACGGGCGCGAAGAGGCGGACGATCTGCTGCGCCGCACCTCGGGGTCCGAGGAGGCGCCGCGGATGCTGGGCGCCTTCAACGAGGAAACGCCCGACTGGCTGTCGTTCTTCATGTTCACCTACTTCACCGACCGCGACGGCAAGATGCAGCTGGAATCGCTGGCGCAGTCGGGCTTCGACCCGCTGTCGCGCACCTGCCGCTTCATGCTGACCGAGGAAGCGCACCACATGTTCGTGGGCGAAACCGGTGTCGGCCGCACGATCGAGCGGACCTGCCAGGTGATGGTCGAGAACGGGATCGACGACCCCTATGACATCGACCGCATCCGCGCACTGGGCGTGATCGACCTGCCGACGATCCAGAAGAAGCTTAACCTGCACTACACGCTGTCGCTGGACCTGTTCGGGCAGGAGGTGTCGACGAACGCCGCCAATGCCTTCAATTCCGGCATCAAGGGCCGCTATATGGAAAGCCGGATCGACGACGATCACAAGCTGACCGACGCCACCTATGATGTGTGGGATTTCGAGGACGGCAAGGTGGTGCGCAAGTCGGTGCCGGCGCTGACCGCGATCAACATGCGGCTGCGCGACGACTACACCCGCGACGCGGCGGGCGGCATCGGGCGCTGGAACAAGATCATCGCCAAGGCTGGTGTGCAGTTCGAGATGAAGCTGCCGCACGAGGCGTTCAACCGCAAGATCGGCGTCTTCGCCAACCACATGTTCGATCCCGAGGGCAAGCTGGTGTCGGGCGCCGAATACGATGCAGGCGTTCCGCGCTGGCTGCCGACCCATGCAGATGGCGATTTCATCCAGTCGCTTATGGTGTCGGTGATGGAACCCGGCCAGTATGCCGGCTGGATCGCGCCGCCGAAGGTGGGCATCGACAACAAGCCGGGCGACTTCGAGTACGTCAAGCTGCACATGGCGTAAGCCCCGTGCGGGCCGTCTCTCGGGACGGCCCGCCGGTCTGATCTTCTGCGAAAATTCGCCACGATCCTTCGGCGAAGGATCGTGGCCAGCCCCGAGAGACGCGCGATGAACAAGCCGATCAAGCAGCACCTGATCGATCCAGAGATCTGCATCCGCTGCTATACATGCGAGATGACCTGCCCGATCGAGGCGATCACCCATGACGACACCAACGTCGTGGTGGATGCGTCCAAGTGCAATTACTGCATGGCCTGCATTCCGGTCTGCCCGACGGGATCGATCGACGAATGGCGCGTGGTGATGGAGCCGTATTCGCTGGACGACCAGTTCGGCTGGGACGAGTTGCCGGAGCAGGCGGATATCGCCGCCGGTGGCGGCGGTGACGGCGACACCACTATCGAGGCGCTGGACGATGCGGTGGCCGCGCTTCTGGCCGAGGCGCACAAGGGCGCGGGCGGCAAGGCCCGCGCGCCGGCCAGCGCGTCGAAGCCGACGGTGAACCTGTACACGCTGGGCAAGCCCGCGCGCGCGGTGGTGCAGGGCAACTATCGCCTGACCGCGCCCGATGCGGACGCGGACGTGCGCCACATCATCCTGAGCCTTGAGGACCAGTCTTTCCCGGTGCTGGAAGGGCAAAGCGTGGGGATCATCCCGCCGGGCACGGACGCAGAGGGCAAGCCGCATCTGCCCCGGCTATATTCCGTGTCCAGCCCGCGCGACGGCGAGCGGCCGAACTACAACAACATTTCCCTGACGGTGAAGCGCGAGCCCGACGGTGTCTGTTCCAACTTCGTCTGCGACCTGAAGACTGGCGAAACGGTGGACCTGACCGGGCCTTTCGGGTCGACCTTCCTGATGCCGAACGATCCGGGCGCGAAGATCATGATGATCTGCACCGGCACCGGCAGCGCGCCGTTCCGGGGCTTTACCATGCGGCGCCAGCGCGAGAATCCCGGCCTGACCGACAGCCTGATGCTGGTGTTCGGGGCGCGCACGCCCGAGGGGCTGCCCTATTTCGGGCCGCTGAAGAAGGTGCCCGAACGCTTCATGGCCAAGCATTTCGCCTTCAGCCGGGTGCCGGGCCAGCCCAAGCAATACGTGCAGGACCAGTTGCGCGAGCAGAAGGAACGGGTGGCCGCGCTGTTGCAGGACCCGAACGGGTACATCTATATCTGCGGCCTGAAGGCGATGGAGCATGGCGTCGAAGAGGCGCTGGCCGATATCGCGCGCGGGATCGGGGCGGACTGGACCGCGACGCGCGACGCGATGCGCGAGGACGGGCGGTATCACGTGGAAACCTATTGATGCGCGACGAAAGCGCGGTGCGCGGCGCCTTCGAGGACGGGGTCTTTACCCATAGCATCCGGGTGGGCTGGGGCGATTGCGACCCGGCGCAGATTGCCTATACCGCGCGGCTGCCCGATTTCGGGCTGCAAACCATCGACGCATGGTGGGAGGCGCTGATGGGTTACGGATGGTACGTGATGAATCGCGACAAGGGGTTCGGGACACCCTTCGTGCATCTGTCCTGCGAGTTCCGCGCCCCCGTCACCCCGCGTCATCCGCTGCTGTGCAAGCTGAAGCCCGTCAAGCTTGGCACCCGGTCGCTGGAATTCGATTTCGCCGGGTTCCAGGACGGGGTGCATTGTTATGACGGGCGGTATGTCTCGGCCTTCGTGAACACCACGACGTTCCGCCCGATTGCGGCACCAGAGGATGTGCGCATGGCCGTGGCGCCGCACGTGGCAGCCACCGGACGGGTGCGCTAGGCTGGATTTATATTGCATCAGGTGGGCCTGAGGGCTAGTTTTGTGCAGTATTATTCACAAGGGCGCCGCCTGACCCATGGATGAAATCACCGATTTCCGGGGCCGCGTCGCAGAGCGTGGCGCGGGCGACGCCGCAGCGGCGCTTATGTCGAAAGTGGGTGAGCGCGTGCGCCATGCCCGCGAGCGCAAGGGCATCTCTCGCCGGGTCCTGTCGGAATTGTCCGGCGTGTCGCAGCGCTATCTGGCGCAGCTTGAGTCCGGGCAGGGCAACATTTCCATCGCGCTGTTGTGGCGGGTGGCCGAGGCGCTGGACCACCGCATCGAATGGCTGGTGGGCGAGGAAGACCCGTGGACGTCAGAGGAGTTGCGCGTCACCGAGCTTTACCGATCCGCCAACACGTCCGAGCGGCGCAAGGTCATGGAGATCCTTGCGCCCGAGGCGCCGGGGATGCTTCGGGCGCAGCGTATCTGCCTGATCGGGTTGCGTGGTGCGGGCAAGTCGACGCTGGGGCGGTTGGTGGGCGATGAACTTGGCCTGCCGTTCGTGGAACTGAACCGCGAGATCGGCGAGCAGGCCGGAATGCCCGTGGACGAGGTCATGGCGCTTTACGGACAAGAGGGCTATCGGCGGCTGGAAAGCCAGGCGCTGGAACGGGTGGTGGCGACGTCGGATGCGATCGTGCTTGCGGTGGCGGGCGGCATCGTGGCCGAGCCGCGCACCTATGCCTTCCTTCTGCGCCACTTCCATACCGTCTGGCTTCGCGCCACGCCCGAGGAACACATGCTGCGGGTCCGCGCACAGGGGGACGAGCGCCCGATGGCCGGCAACCCCAAGGCGATGGAGGAACTGCGGTCGATCCTGACCAGCCGCGAGGCGCTTTATGCGCGGGCAGAGGCGCAGGTGAACACGTCCGGCAAGACGCTGGAGGCGAGCAAGGCCGAATTGCTGGCCGCAATCCGGTCGCATGGATTCCTTGGGCGCGGCTGAAACCGACGTCGCGCTGATCGGAGCGGACGCGGCGATGCTGGGGCTGGCGCGGGACATGGCGGCGGCGGGCCGCCGCGTGGTGCTGGTGGAACCCGACGCCCATGACGCAGCGCGCCTGCGCGAGATCGCGGCGCGCGCCGGGCTGACGGTGCAGGTGGTGGACCGGGCGCGGGCGCGCATCGTGCTGGCCGGCCCCGGGGCGAGGGTGCCCCCCGGCGCGGTGCCGGTGGGCGAGGGCACGGACGCGCCAAGGGTGATCCTTCATGCGACGACGGGGCCGGTGGCGCTGGCCGAGGTTCTGGGCGGACCGTTGCCGGAGGTCGAGACGCTGCTGGGCGTGCCGGTCGTGCGGTCGGGCGGGATCGGGCCACGGCTGCGCGCGGCGCTGATGGACCGGGCGGACACGCTGATGTTGCAGGGGGCGACCCCGTGGGAGATCGACGAAGCAATGGTGGCCGCAGGGTTCACCATCGGGCCTTATGAACTGGAAGACCTGATCGGGCTGGACCTGCGCCACGCGGCGCGGCTGGCGCGCGGTGGCGCCTGGGCCGGGCTGGCAGAGCACGCGGCGGCCGAGGGGCGGCTGGGCAAGAAGGGCGGCGTGGGCTGGTACCGCTATCCCGGCGGGGGCGGCGCGGTGATCGACCCGCTGGTCGAGGACCTGATCCGGCACGAGGCGCATTTTGGCGGCATCACCCCCGTTTCGTGGAGCGACACGGCCGTTTCGGTGGAATTGATGTGTGTACTTACCGACTGTGCGGCGCGGCTTCTTTCCGATGGCGTCGCGCAATCGGCCATTGATGTGGCGCGCGTGGCGGTGGCGGCGCTGGGCTGGCCGCCGGGGCGGTCGCTGATCTAGGCGGTGTCGCGGCGCAGTGGTGCGCGGCTGAACCCGTTGCCGGCATCGGTGGCCTTTGCCAGAAGCGCCAGGAACTGCGCCCGTTCGTCCGGGGTCAATCCCTGAAGGATGTCGCGTTGCAGGCGGTCCACCGCCGGGCGCACGCGGTCAAGCACGATGGCCCCGCGCGGCGTCAGATTCAGCGTTCTGGCGCGCCGGTCGTGTTCGTTGACCTTGCGCTGCACAAGGCCTTTCGCGGTCAGCCGGTCGACCACCCCGCCGATGGTCGCGCGGTCGTGCGCGATGGCACCGGCCAGCGACGCCTGGTCAAGCCCCGGGTGTTCCGAGATCGTGATGAGTGCCGCAAACTGTACCGGAGTCAGGTCCTGCCCCTCGCGCTGCATCCTGTCGGCGAAGATCGCGGTGGAAATCTGGTTAAGCCGCCGGATCAGGTGTCCCGCCATGCCATAAAGATCGCTCATGGTCGCCTTTTGCTTTTGTACAGTATGCCTATAATAAGCATACTGTGTAAATAGCAGGCAAGTCATTGACAGGGTCCTGATTGCGGGCGGCGGTATTGGCGGGCTGGGGGCGGCCATGGGGCTGGCGCAGAAGGGCGTGCCAAGCCTTGTTCTGGAAAGGGCCGCGCGGCTGGGCGAGACGGTGCGCGGCGCGGCGCGGCGCGGCGCTGATCGGGGCGGACGGCCTGTGGTCGAATGTGCGGCGGCACCTGCGCACGGCGCGCGTGCAGTTGCAGTCGCGCGCCATCGGAGAGCACATCTATCACCCCGCAGGCGCGCATGCCGAGCTGCGCAACGCGGTGATGCGCGCCAAGACGCCGGACGACCGGTACGACACGATCGACTGGCTTTACGGATCCACGGGGAGAGAGGGCGCGGTGTCGCTTGAAACCCGCCGGGGTTGATTACGTCACGAGGGTTTCGCAAAAGGTCCCCACGTTCTAGCCTGAGCCAAAGCCCGCGAAGGGCCGCCGCCAGGGAGGGGGCCATGCAACGCTACTACGTGTTCTTCGGGACGATGGGATTGACCGCGCTGTCGGCGCTGGGGCTGATCTGGACCGGCTGGGCGGTGATTCCGCTGGCAATCTTCGGGGCGCTGGCCGTGATCGGCGTCTATGACGTGGCGCAGTCCAGCCACGCAATCCTGCGCAATTATCCTGTGATCGGGCACATGCGGTTCCTGTTCGAAGGCATCCGCCCGGAGATCCGGCAATACCTGATCGAAAGCGATCAGGACGAGGAACCGTTTTCCCGCGATGACAGGTCGCTGATCTATCAGCGGGCCAAGGGGGTGGAGGACAAGCGCCCGTTCGGCACGCGGCAGCGGGTCTATGATTCGGGCTATCAGTGGATCACCCATTCGGTTGTGCCCAAGCATATAGAGAACGCCGATTTCCGCGTGCGTGTGGGCGGGCCGGATTGTGCGCAGCCCTATAACCTGTCGATCTACAACGTGTCTGCGATGAGCTTTGGCGCGTTGTCGGGCAACGCGATCCTTGCGCTGAACAAGGGGGCGAAGGCGGGCGGGTTCGCCCATGACACCGGCGAGGGCGGGATCAGCCGCTATCACCGAGAGGGGGGCGCGGACCTGATCTATCAGGTGGGGTCGGGCTATTTCGGCTGCCGCACGCCCGAGGGGCGGTTCGACCCCGACAAGTTCGCCGCGCAGGCCGCCGATCCGCAGGTCAAGATGATCGAACTGAAGCTGTCGCAGGGCGCCAAGCCCGGGCACGGCGGGGTGCTGCCGGCCTCCAAGATCTCGCCCGAGATCGCCGAGGCGCGCGGCGTGCCGATGGGCACCGACTGTGTCTCGCCCGCCGCGCATCCCGAGTTTTCCACGCCGATCGGGCTGGTGGAGTTCATCGGGCGGCTGCGTGACTTGTCGGGGGGCAAGCCCGTGGGCATGAAGCTATGTGTCGGGCACCGGCGCGAGTTCATGTGCATCGTGAAGGCGATGGTCGAAACCGGGATCGTGCCGGATTTCATCGTGGTGGACGGCAAAGAGGGCGGCACCGGCGCCGCGCCGCTGGAGTTCGCCAACCACCTGGGAATGCCGCTGATCGAGGGGCTGACGTTTGTCCATAACGCGATGCGCGGCGCGGGGCTGCGCGACCGGGTCAGGATCGGCGCGTCGGGCAAGCTGGTGCAGGCCTTCGACATCGCCAAGGCGCTGGCGCTGGGGGCGGACTGGGCGAATTCGGCGCGCGGCTTCATGTTTTCGATCGGATGTATCCAGGCGCAGGCCTGCCACACCAACCATTGCCCGGTGGGCGTGGCGACGCAGGACAAGCTGCGCCAGCGCGCGCTGGACGTCGAGGACAAGTGGCAGCGCGTGGCGCGGTTCCATGGCAACACGCTGAAGGCGCTGGCCGAGATGACGGGCGCGGCGGGCCTGACCCAACCCAGCCAGTTCAGGCCGCATCACCTGCTGATGCGCGAAAAGGACCGCGACATGGTCACCGGCGACGAGGTCTATCCCGACCTGCCCGAAGGGTTCCTGATCCGGGACGAGCCCGATGCCTTCGGCTACCTGATGCGCTGGAACCGGGCCCGCGCCGAAAGCTTCGACCCCGTGGATTGAGGTGAAGCGGCCCGCGCGTGACGCCGATTTGCCCCGGGACCGCCACGGTTCGGTAAGGTCCTGACGACCCTTGCCCCGCAAGGATGCCCTTCGTGTGGGGGCACACATGGGGCAAGGAGTGGGGCGCATGTTCAGCCATGTGGCGACGTTCGACGACGGGATTCCGCATTTGCAGGGGATCACCGACCTTGAGGTTGTGACGGTCGGGGAGACGGTGATGCTTTACACCGGATCCGAAGCCGACGGCGGGTTGTCGGCCTTCTCGCTGACTGCGGGGGGGGCCGCGGTCTATACCGACCAGATCGACGCGGCCGAGAACCGGGGCACCTACGGGCTTTCGGATCTGGACAGTGTGACGGTGGACGGCCAGACGATCCTTGTGCCCGCAGGCCGGCATGACGACCGGCTGGGGTTTCACGTGCTGGGCCCCGAGGGAGAGCTTGGCACCGTCGAGATCCTTGGCGGCGATACGGAGTACCTTGGCAATCTGGAGGATGTGCTGGTCCTGCAGGTGGGTGACAAGACGTACATGGTCGCCAGCCAGTGGGGCGGTTCCGGCTTCATGAGCTTCGAGATCCGCGACGACCTGTCGGTGGGATACAAGAACACCTTCGAAGACACCGAGACGGCGCATATCGGTTCGGTCAGCGATCTTGTCGGGATAGAGGCCTACGGGCGGACCTATTTCTTTGCCGCCTCGACGCTGGAGGATGGCGTCACATCCTACTGGATGGGCCAGTGGGGCAACATCAAGGAGCGCGACAGCGAGGACGCCTCGACCGGGCTTTACGTGGAGGAGCCGACGGTGATGGAGACGGTGGTGGTGGACGGCATCGCCTTTCTGATCGTGGGCGGTTCGGGATCGTCCAGCCTGAGCGTCATGAAGGTGAACGTGTGGGGCGGGCTGTTCCAGAAGGACCATGTGATCGACGATCTGGACACGCGGTTCGACGGGGTGACGGCGCTGGAGTCCTTTGTCATCGGGGACCGAAGCTTCCTGCTGGCGGGAGGGGCCGACGATGGGCTGACGCTGTTCGAGGTGGCGCCGGGCGGCTACCTGATCGAACTGGGCAGCATCGCCGACGAGGTGGACATGACGCTGTCGAACGTGTCGGACATCGAGGTCGTGGTCTTTGGCACCGAGGTGCAGGTTTTTGTCAGCAGCGCGACGGAACCGGGCGTGACCCAGCTTTCGCTGGACATGGGCGATCTGGGCGAGATGGTCACCGGCTGGATGGAGGGTGACACGCTGACCGGCACGGCGGCGAACGACATCCTGATGGGCTATGACGGCGACGACGTGATTTCCGGCGGTGACGGCGATGACATCATCATGGATGGTGCGGGGTCCGACCTGCTGACCGGCGGGCGGGGGGGCCGACCGGTTCGTCTTTTCCGACGAGGCGCGGCTGGACCGGGTGACGGATTTCACCCCGGGCGAGGACGTGGTGGACCTGTCGTCCTATGACATGCTGTACGGCGTGGATCAGCTGACATTTGTCCAGAAGGATTATGGCGTGCTGATCGAGTTCGGCGAAGAACGTATCGCGCTGGAGACCGAGGGCGCACAGCTTCTGGTGGGGGACCTGTCGGTGGACGATTTCCTGTTCTGACGCGGGGCGTGGTGCAGCGGGTTCGGGCGTCGCGGCTCAGGCCTCGTAATAGCCATGGGCGGCATAGCTTCCAAAGCCCGACGCGCTGCCGTAGCGCGCCAGCGCGCGGCGGTCTATCCGGGTCAGAACCAGCCCGCCGGGCGCCAGCCGCACGGTGTGCAGCGCGTGAAGGCCGGCGCGCAGATCCTCGCGCGTGGTCCTGTCCCACGCCACGGCGAACAGAATGCTGTCGGCGGTGCGCCCGATCAGGCGCGCGTCGGGTACGGCAAGGACCGGCGGCGTGTCGATCACGATGCAGTCGAAACGCCCGCGCAGCAGGCCGACCAGCCGGTCGAAGCGCGGTGAGGCCAGCAGATCGGCGGCGTTGCTGGCGGTGCTGTCCGCGGGCAGCACGCAAAGGCCGGGCGCGTCCTGCCGGATCGCGGCGGCGAAACCGCAGCGCCCCTCGAGCACGGCCAGAAGCCCGGGCGGCTGCCCGCCCCGGCGCAGCGGCAGCCAGTGCGACAGGCGCGACGTCCAGGCACGCGGCAGGGGCGCGCGCCGGATGTCGGCCTGCACCAGCAGCACCGATTTGCCAAGCGCGGCGATGTTCTGGGCCAGTGCGCGCGACAGCGTCGACTTTCCTTCGTCGGGGACCGACGAGGTGACGACGATGACCTGCGGCAGGCCGGGGCCGGAGAATTGCAGCGCCGTGCGCAACTGCCGCAGCGATTCGGCGGCGAAGGACGCAGGCCGCGCCACGGCGAGCGCGGCAAGCCCCGGACGTGCCGCGACCTGCGGGATCTGGCCCAGAACGGGCAGGCCGGTGGCGGATTCAAGCGCCTGCGGCGCGCGGAACGTGTCGGCGCGCGCCTCTGCCAGCAGGCGGCGGGTGGCGGCGGCGGCGGCGGCCAGCACCCCGGCTAGAAGCGCCAGCAACAGCGGTTGCGGGCGCGCGGGCGTGCTTGGCTGTTCCGCGGCGGCAAGAATGCGGCTGTCCGGCGTCTGGATGCCGCGCTGCACCGAAGCTTCCTTTAGCCGGGCGAGGAAGTGTTCATAGATCTCGCGGCTTGCCGCAGCCTCAAGCTGAAGCTGGCCCAGCGTGACGAGGTCCTGCGACTGCTGGCGCAGCCGGGCGGACAGGGCCGTTTCCATGTCCAGCATGGCGCGCATCTGATCGTCGGCCCGGGTGCCGGTAATTCCGCGCGTGGCAAGGTCGGCGCGGCGGGCGCCGATCCGGTCGCGGATGTCCGCCAGTTGCGCCGACAGCCCCTGAAGCGCCGTGGCATCCACAAGTTCCATCTCTGCGGCGAAGGCCCGGGCCCGGCTTTCGGCTTCTTCCAGCTCTGTCTGAAGGTCGGCCACCTGCACGCCCAGCCAGTCGGCGGCGCGCGCGGCCTTGGCCTGTTTGAGCGCCACCTGATCGGCCAGATAGAGACGCGCCAGCGTGTTGGCCAGTTCCGCCGCGTGGGCGGGATCCGGGCTATGGGCCGTCACCTCGAACACGCGGCTGTCGGGCATGTTGCGCACGGCGAACCGCTGGGCCAGCGCGTCGATCGTGGCGGCGCGGGGCGGCGGAGCGGCATACCAGCCGGCGGGCAGCCCAAGCGCGGCGGCAAGCGTCCGCCAGCGTGCCGTGACCGGCCCGGGCGGTGCCAGCGTGGGGTTCAGGCGCGGATCGTCGTAAAGCAAGAGCTCTTCCGCGACGCGGGTCAGCAGCGTGCGCGAGCGCAGGATCTCGACCTCTGTGTTCGCCTCGACCGAGGAACCGCCGAGGCCGGGAACCACGCTATCAAGCCCGATGGGCGCGGCGGTGTCGGACGTGGCCATCACCAGCGTCACGGTCGCGCGGTATTGCGGCGTGGCAAGGGTGGCGGCCCAGACCCCGACGGCCAGCGCCCCCAGCAGCCCGGCGGCGGCAATGCGCCAGCGCCCGCGCCAAAGGGTGGCGGAGAGGGCCGAGAAATCGATCAGGTCCTCGGGCGGGGGCTCGGCTGCCAGCGGCGGCGAAGACAGCACCGGCGGCGGCACCGGGCGGACGCCCATCAGCGGCGTCCCGGTACCTGCAAGGGGAACGTTCATCGTGGGCGGCCCATCATTAAACTGCGTGGCATTTCGCCCGATCCTAGGGCCGACCGGTGGAAAGAGCCTTAACCGCGGTGCGGTTGACTGCGCGCCAAAGGAGGTGCGCCATGCCAATTGCCGCAACGGGACTCGCGCCGCGCCGGGGCGCTCTGGGCCATAGCCAAGTCAAGAGGATGCTGGATCTTTGCGCGGTGCTGGCGCTTGCGCCGCTGGCGGTGCCGCTGGTGGCGGTGCTTTGGGCGCTGGTCCGCATCGGGTCGCCGGGGCCGGGGTTCTACGGGCAGCCGAGGGTTGGCCGCGGCGGCCGGTCGTTCCGCTGCTGGAAGCTGCGCAGCATGGCGGCGGGGGCCGAGGCTGCACTTGCCCGCCACCTTGCCGCCGATCCATCGGCGGCGCGGCAATGGGCGGCGCGTCAGAAGCTGGCGCATGATCCGCGGGTGACACGGCTGGGGCGCCTTTTGCGGCGCACCAGCCTCGACGAACTGCCGCAGCTTTGGAACGTGTTTCGCGGAGAGATGAGCCTTGTGGGCCCGCGCCCCGTGACGCGCGGGGAACTGGCGCGCTATGGCGCCGACGCATGGGCCTACCTGTGCTGCCGCCCGGGCCTGACGGGGGCGTGGCAGGTGGCGGGGCGCAACGCGCTCAGCTACGCGGCGCGGGTGCGGCTGGACGTGGATTATGCCCGGCGCGCGGGTCTGGCGACCGACCTGCGGATCCTTGCGGCGACGCCGCGCGCGGTCCTGCGGGGGCCGGGGATGTAGCGGCAGTGCCCTTGTCCCCGGCGCCGCGAAGCAGGCGTGCCGCCGCCGCGCCCTGGGCCAGGTGAACCGCGGCGTGGGCCAGGGCCAGCTGTAACGCGCCCATCAGCGCCGCGCCCGCCAGCAGCGGCGCGGCAAGCGCCATCACCCGCCAGAGAAGCCGGCGGCGGGCCCGTTCGTGGCCGGCCATGTTCAGTGCCACGCCGCCAAGCCCGAAGAGGATCGGCGGCGTCTGCGCCGCGATGTGCGCCAGAACCAGAGGCAGAACGATCGGTGTGGTCCCGATCGCGGGCGGAAGCAAAACAAGCGCCCCGATGGTTGCCGCCAATGCCAGCCCCCCCGCGGCGGCGGTGTGGCGGTGCCATCTGCGGGCCTGGGTCGGGCCGTCGCCGGTGGCATAGGCTTGGGCAAGCGCGCTTGCGGCGCAGAACCGTACGCCTTCGACCACCAGCGCCAGCGGCGCGGCGCAGCGACGGGCCAGCAGGTAGACGCCCGCCACGTCACCGGGCAACAGGATCCCCGCAGCCAGCAGATCCAGGTGCGACAGCATCAGCCAGCCCGCCTGAGCGTGACCCAGTGCGCGCGGGGCCGCAGGCGCGCGCGCGACGCGCGGCAGCCCGGGCAGCAGCGGCAGCAGTGCCAGCGCCTGCCCGGCGGCGGCCAGCGCAAGGCAGGCTTCGACCGAGGCGGCGGGTGTCGCCGCCGTCAGGCAAAGCGGCAGGCCGACACGAAGCGGGCCAAGCGCAAGTGCCGCCCGCCCGGTGCGCCCGTTCGCGCGCTGCGCGGCCCCGGCCAGCGCCGACGCACCCTGAATGACGGCCATCGCGGCCGTGACCCCCGCCACGCCGGGGGACAGAGGCAGGAGCCCGGCCGCGCCCGCCGTGGTGATGGTGACGGCGCCCGCCGCGGCGCCGAAGGCAAGGGCGCGCAGGGCCGTGTGCGGGATCGGTGCGCCGGGGCCAGCGCGCAGCAGATGCTGCACCTGTCCCGCCGCCAGAAGCCCGCCGCCCAGCGTCGCGAGCCCCAGCGCAAACAGCACCGTCCCCAGCGCGGCGGCGTCCAGCCGCTGCGCCAGCAGGGCCACGTGGGCCAGCCCCAGCATCGCCGCCGTCAGCCGCGCGCCAATGGCCAGCGCCGTCATGGCGTGTGCCGCCGGGACAGAAGGCCGGCGGGCAGCGCCAGCCACAGCCACGCGGCATAGATCCCGCGATAGCCCACCACGGCCCCGGCGATCATGAGGCTGGCCGCCGCAAGGCAGGCCAGTGCCACCGGGACCGGACCACGCGCGCGGCGAAGGGCTGCGGCCAGCAGCCAACCTGCGGCGGCAAGGTGCAACAGCGCGGGCCAGCCTTCCTCGAACAGGCGGCCCACGATCTGGGCGTTCACGCCCTCGGGCAGGCGGCCAAAGCTGAGGCCAAGGGCGCGCGCGGCCTCGAACGCGGGAAAACGCACCAGCGCGTTGTTGCCGATGCCGACGCCGAACATCTGCCCGTCGATCAGCGGGCTGAGCCCGCCGAGGATCGAGGCCAGCCGCATCGCCGCCGACCGGGTGGCGGCGTCTGTTTCCAGCCGCGCGGCATAAAGCGCGTGTGCGAACACCGCGATCAGCCCGGCCAGCGCCACACTGGCCAGCGCCGTCAGCAGAAGGGCGTTCGTGCTGGCGCGGGTGGTGCGCGCCAGTACCAGGACGGCCAGCGGCGGCAGCACCACCAGCACGCTGGTGGAGCGCGACAGGATCAGCGCGCAAAGGCACAGCAACACGGCCGCGGTCGCTGCCCGCCGCGCGTGGCGCCCGGTGCCCGGATGCAGGGCCAGCGCCATGCCAAGCGCCAGCGCCAGCAGCATGTGCGCGGCGAAGGTCGACACCTCTGGGAACAGGGCAAAGCCCCGGCCGTGCTGGGGGGGCAGGCGGAAGGCGGGGTTGGTGCGGAAATCGAGCGTCTCTGCCCCGAACGCCAGTTGCGCAAGGAACAGAAGCGCCGAGGCCGCCGCGCCTGTCATGAGCGCACGGGCAAACCAGCCCCGCGCGAGGGGATCGGCCGCGGCAAGAGCCGTCAGCGCGACGGCCGGAAAGGCACAGCCAAGTGTCCAGCCTAGGATCAGCGCCTCGCCGCCCGAAACGGCCCAGGACAGCCCGACCGAGGCCGCGCCGCTGCCAAGGACCAGCACCAGTGGCGCGCCCACCCTTGGCAGGAAGACCGCAAGCAGCGGCCAGCCGATTATCGCCAGCAGGTCCATTGGCTGCAACGGCAGCGGCAGGCCCGGCACCGCCACTGCCGGCGCCCAGAGTGCCAGCCCCGCTGCCATCGCCCAAAGCGCCAGCGCGCGCCGTTCCGGGCCCGGGCGCGTCATGCGGTGCCGATCATCCGGGCGAGATGGCCGTCGAGCACCCGGTCGAAACGCTGCGCACCGGTCAGGGCGGGGGTGCGGGACAGCTGCCGCGCCAGCGTGTCGGTGTACCCTATCTGGCTGGACAGAAGCGCCGCCAGCCGCGCGGCGGCCTGTCCCGGCTGGCGATAGCGCAGTTCGGGCAGCGGCACGAGTTCGCGGACGCCGCCGCTGTCGTGGACGACCGGGACGATGCCGGCGGCGATCATCTCTGCCACGGCCATGCCGAAATGTTCGTGCCGTGCGCAGTGCAGGCCCAGCCGCGCGCGCGCCATCAGGGCGGCAAGCTCTGGCCCGGGCAGGTCCGGGTGAAAGGCGATGCCGGGGCGGCCCGCGTGGTGGCGCATCAGCCGGCGCGCCGAAGAGGTGCCGGCGCGCCCGGCGATATCCAGCGTTACCGGCCAGCCCTGGGCGATCAGGCGGCTGACGATGTCCACAGCCTCATCCAGGCGCTTGCCGGTGGTCATGCGGCCAAGCGACAGGATGCGCATGGGGTCTGGCCCGTCGCGCCGCGTGGTGCGGGCGGGGCAGGGGGGATAAAGCAGCGCTGGCGCGAGGCGGGGATCGGACCGCGCGACATGCCGGGCCGTCCATCGGGAGTTGGCCAGTGTCGGCGTGGCCGGGGCGCCGCCCGCAAGGCCCGCGATACGGATGCAGGCGCGGGCGTAGACCCGGCGCAGCGCCATGTAGACCGGGCCGCGGCCGGCGGCGCCGATCAGCGCAAGGTCGGCGGGCCGTGCCGAGAACAGCACCGGCGCATGGCGAAGCGTCAGCGTGGCACAGGGCAGCGCGGGCGCCTCTCCATAGGTCAGAACGGCGGCCTGGTGGCCCCGCGCCAGCCGCGGCAGGACGCGGCACACCAGCGCGTATTTCAGCAGGTGCAACCGCGACAGGCCCGGCAGCCGCCCGATCGTCAGCAGCCAAGGGCGCGCGCCGGTGCCGTCGGCGCGGGCCAGCCCGTGGATATCCAGCACGTCGATGGCATGGCCGCCGGCGTGCAGGCGGGATTGGACGGCGCGCGCCACGGCTTCGGCCCCGCCGCCGGCGCGCAGGTCGCCGTGGACGAGAAGCACCTTCATCCGGCGGTGTTCAGGGCCAGTGCCAGCCGCGCGATGTCGGCGTTGGCGACGGGCGGCGCCGCGTCGTGGAACCAGGCGCGGCGCAGCGCGGGTTTCAGGGCGGCGGGCAGATGGCGGCGCAGCCATGTCTTGGCGCCGCTTCGGTGCAGCGCCGCATTGAGCGCCGGCAGCCTTGGGCTGGCGCTGGCGTTCCGGGCGTGTGCGCCAAGGTCGAAGGCCGCAGGGTCGATGCCGAGAAACCGCGCGATGGCGGCAAGGGTGGCGGGGGCATCGGCCACCATGCCTTCGAAGGTCAGTGGCAGGTGGTTCGTGCCGAACAACGCGGCGACCCGCGCAACGCCGGATGCCTGCCGCGAGGGGCGCAGAAGGAAACGGGCGGGAAGCGGGGTGCGCCCGGCCAGTTCCGCGTCAAGCTCCGCCCCGAGAGGCAACCGGGTGCGCCCTGTGCGCCAGGCCAGCCCGTAATGCGACAATGCCCGGTCAAGCGGCGCGCGTGTCAGCGTGATAACACGGGCGGCGGGGCAGGCGGCGCGGATCGCGGCCGGGGCCTCGGGGCAGGCGAGATAGCTGGTCGAGGCGTCGCAGCGCCAGCGCTCGGTCAGGCCGTCGAAGAGGCGCAGGTAATCGGCACGGTCGCGGAACACGGCGAATTGTGCGGTGCGGCCGGGGCGATAGCGCGCCGGATCGACATCGTTCAGATGGGTGGCGCGCACATAGGCCTCGGGGAAGTCATGGGCGGCGAAATGCGTGGGCTCCTTGACCGGCGTCAGGGCGATGTCGGGATGGCTGGACAGCCAGCGGGCCAGTTGCGTCGATCCCGCGCGGGGCGCGGCCATCAGGAACAGGCTGGGGCCGGTCATGCCGGCCGCATGGCGCGGGACGCCCGGACAGGGGGCAGCGCGCCGGCAAGCCGTGCCAGCGCCGCGGCGCCGAAGGCCATGTGCGACACCACCGCCAGAAGCGCGACGGCGGGGGCAAGCCGCGGTCCGGCGCCCATGGTGGACAGGGTGGCGACGGCGCCCAGATAGGCCGCGGCGGGCAAGGCCAGCATCGGCCAGAGCGGTGCAAGGGCCGCCAGCGGAAGGGACAGCGCGGCGGCCATCGGCAGCGCCTGACGCAGGGCGGGGCGGCGGCGGTGGCGCAACAGGGTTTCCATGCGCCAGCGCCCGTTGCGCGCCATCTGCCGCGCCAGCCCGGCTGGGGTGGCGCGCGGCAGGTAGGCGACCGGCAGGTCGCCGGCCAGCCAGATGCGCCCGCCGGCTGCCGCCAGCCGCATGTCGAACTCTGCATCCTCGTTCGCGGTAAACTGCGTGTCGTAGCCGCCGAGCGCAAGGAAGCGGTCCAGCCGGAACGCGGCATGGTGGCCGTGATCGGCCCAGCCGCCGCGCGCGCCGCGCCGGTGCGCCGCGCCGCCATGGCCCAGCCAGCCGCGCTGCAGCGCGGCAGCGGCGGCCTGCCAGCCGCGCGCGCCCCGGGCGATCAGCGGCACCGCGACGCTGTCGGCGCCGGTGTCGTCCAGCCGGTCGAGCAGCGTTGCGACGAACCCCGCGGGATAGCGGGCATGGGCATCCATGCGGATCAGGACGCGCGCGCCCTGTGCTGCTGCGCGCCGGGCGGCGAGGTTGACACCGGCGGCCTGGGTCCGGGCGGCATTGTCGAGCAGCGCAACACGGGGGACAGATGCGGCATAGGCGTTGGCGATTGCAGGGGTGTCATCCGTGCTGCCGCCATCGACGATCCAGATCGGTGCGGTGACCCCATCGGCAAGCAGCCCGTCCAGCACTGCGCCGATGTGGTCGGCCTCGTTCAGGGTGGGAATGACGATGACGGCGTCTGGCGGATGCGGCATGTGCCCCCCGGCGGTGAATGGCATGACCAGAGACTGAGGCCGCGAGGTGAACGGGCGGTTAAGCCGCGCGCGCCGGGGCCGGGGGAATAGGTGCAATGCTATGGAAACGCCCCAGCTCCCACGCGTAGCGCCGTGCGACCAGAGCGGCGGTCTCGGCGTCGTACCATAGCCGCCAATCCGGGCCGGAGCGGCGGTTCAGAACCGGCAGGGCGGCGGGCGCGTCCATCCCCAGCGCGGTCATGAGCGGTGGCAGGTCGACGCCAAGATGGTCCAGCCGCAGGATGTCGGTGACCAGCGGCGTGCCATCCGGGGCAAGGCACCATGCCCGGGCCGACCACGCGCCGTATCTGCGCCAGCGCTGGTGCCGCCGTCCGCCGCCGCCGCGCCCGTCCGGGCGGCTGGCACGCAGCCAGTCGCGAAAGCCGGGCACTGACAGACCCAGGTGCGCACGCAGCCGCCAGACACCATCGACCTGGCGGATCATGCGGTAAAGCGAGACGAGGCGCGGGTACGGATTGCGCACGCAAGTCACCCGGCGGTAGCCGTCGAAATCCCAGCCGCGGCGCCGGAACAGCGTTCGCGTCTCCAGCGGGGACATGTGCGGGTAGAAAGGATAGAGCCGCGAGGTCTGGCGCCACGGCCGCACGGGTTCCTCGGACAGCGGCGCGAAGACGGCGCGCAGGGATTCTGACCCGGTCTTTGGGAAGGAAAAGACGATAAGGCGGCGGGAATGACAGACAATCATTCCCGCCAATCTAGCCCGGCCCGGTTAACGGGCCGTGAGCGCGTTACTTGGCGGCGGGCTTGCGGCCCAGGCCGATCTTCTTGGCGGTCGCGGCGCGCGTCTTGGAATAGGACGGGGCCACCAGCGGATAGTCCTTGGACAGCTGCCAGCGCGCCTTGTAGGCGACGGGATCCAGTCCATGCTCGGTCGACAGGTGCCGCTTGAGCGTCTTGAAGCCCTTGCCGCATTCGAGGCAGAAGATCACGTCCTTCTTGACCGAACTGTCGATCGGTACGGCGGGCGTCAGCACTTCGGCCACGGGGGCCGCTTCGGTCACGGCCGGTGCGCCGCCATCGAGTTCATTCAGCGTCGCGTGGACAGAGCGGAGCAGATCGGGAAGCTCCGCCGCGCCCATCTGGTTGCGGCCGGCAAAGGCGGCAACAATTTCAGATGTCAGAACGATCAGGTCATCACCGGTGTCTTCGGAACTCATGTGTCTTCCTTAATTTTATATTTCACACGTAAAATACCTCTTTTTATTCTTGGCGTAAATGGGAAAGTTCCGGGACCACATAGTTGTGCCGAATGTCTTCTGTCCGAACGACGATAATCAGCGGGTGTTCAAATATGGACAGAAATGGAAACGCCCGGTAAACCATACCGGGCGAAAATCTCTGGATTTCTACTTCAGGCTATCCGCGGCCGATTGCGCTGTATTCCTCGAAACCGGCACGTTTCGCGTCGCGGCGCGAGTAGACGTTGCGCAGGTCCGCCATGCGCGGGGTGGTCATCTTCTTGGCCAGTTTCTTGAGGTCGAGCGCGCGGAACTCGTTCCATTCGGTCAGGATCACGATGGCGTCGGCCTTTTGCGCGGCCTTGTAGGGATCTTCGGCCCATGTCACGCCGGGCAGAAGCGCCTCGCCCTCGCGCCGGCCCTGCGGATCGACGACGCGCACCCTGGCGCCACCGCCCACCAGCGCGGGCACGATCGTCAGTGATGGCGCATCGCGCATGTCATCGGTGTTGGGCTTGAAGGTGACGCCCAGCACCGCGATGGTCTTTCCGTTCACCGACCCGTCCAGCAGGTCGACGATCTTGTCGATCATGCGGCGCTTGATCTCTTCGTTGACCTTGATGACCGTCTCGGTGATCTGCATGGGCACCGCGTGGTCCTGGCCGATCCGGGCCAGCGCCTGGGTGTCCTTGGGAAAACAGCTGCCGCCATAGCCGGGGCCCGCGTGCAGGAACTTGTTGCCGATGCGGTTGTCGAGGCCCATGCCCTTGGACACTTCCTTGACGTCGGCGCCGACCTTCTCGCACAGCGCGGCGATCTCGTTGATGAAGGTGATCTTGGCGGCGAGAAACGCGTTGGCGGCGTATTTTATCATCTCGGCCGATTCCAGGTCGGTGGTGACCACGGGGAAGTCGCGCAGGTAAAGCGGGCGGTAGATCCCGTTCATCACCTCGGCGGCGCGATCGGACTGCACGCCAACCACCACCCGGTCGGGGCGCATGAAGTCGTCGATCGCCGCGCCTTCGCGCAGGAACTCGGGGTTCGAGGCGACGTCGAATTCCGCCGCCGGGTTGGCCTTGGCGATGGTCTGCTTGACCTTGCGGTTGGTGCCGACGGGGACGGTGGATTTGGTGACGACCACGGTATAGCCGGTCATGGCATGTGCGATTTCTTCGGCGGCGGCCATGACGTAGGTGAGGTCGGCGTGCCCGTCGCCGCGCCGCGTGGGCGTGCCCACGGCGATGAAGACGGCATCGGCGCCGTCCACGGCACTGGCCAGATCCCCGGTGAACGACAGGCGCCCGGCCTCGACGTTCTTGGCCATCAGCGTGTCCAGCCCCGGTTCGTAGATCGGCACTTCGCCGCGCTCCAGCATCTCTATCTTGCGCGGGTCCTTGTCGACGCAGATCACGTCATGCCCGAAATCCGAGAAACACACCCCCGAGACGAGCCCCACATAGCCCGTTCCGATCATCGCGATACGCATGGCCGATCCCTTGCCCTGACTGTTTCCTGCCTGCGCGAAAGCCCATAGCGGGCACATCCCGTGATGGAAAGCGCGATTGCCGCGGCGGGTCCCTGTCGGCGGAAACCTGTTGCGGCTGGCCTACGGCGGCGCGTCGGGGTCAGGCGGGCAGAACGTCATCCTCTGCCAGATAGGGGCCGGTCTGCACCTCGATCAGGACAAGGGGCACGCGGCCGGGGTTGTCCAGCCCGTGCACCGCGCCAAGGGGGACAAAGACGGTGTCGTTCTCGCTGACGAGGCGGGCGGCGCCATCGACCGTGGCGCGTCCGGTGCCCGAGACGACGATCCAGTGTTCCGCGCGGTGGACATGGGCGCAGGGCGCAAGCGACGCGCCGGGAGCGACATGCAGGCGGCGCACGCAGAACCTGTCGCCCTGCTCCAGCGTCATGGCGGGGCCGGCGGCCGCGCCGGGCGCGGCACGGGCGGTGCCGACGAGCGCGGCGGTCGGGGGCGCATAGGTCATCATCGGGTCCTTTCGCGAGCAACCGGGCCAGCGTGGACCGAAGATGATTAACGGCAGGTAAACCCGTGCGCGCCCTCAGACCGAAAGCGTCGCCTGCACCGCGCGTTGCCAGCGGGCATAGCGGGCGTCGCGGGTGCTGGCGTCCATCGCGGGCGTGAAGCGGCGGTCGAGCGCCCAGGTGCGGGCGAACTCGTCCATCGCCGGGTAGACGCCTGCGCGCATCCCTGCCAGCCATGCCGCGCCAAGCGCCGTCGTCTCCAGCACTTCCGGCCGGTCGACGGGCGCGCCCAGGATGTCGGACAGGAACTGCATCGCCCAGTCCGACGCCGACATGCCGCCATCGACCCGCAGCACCGCCTCGCCGCTGGCCGACCAGTCGGCCTGCATCGCCTGCAACAGGTCGCGCGTCTGGAAGCCGACGCTTTCCAGCGCGGCGCGGGCGAACTCTGCCGGGCCCGAACTGCGCGTCAGCCCGTAGACCGCGCCCCGGCAATCGGGATTCCAGTAGGGCGCGCCGAGGCCGGTGAAGGCGGGAACAAGGATCAGGTCCTGCCCCGGATCGGCGGCATCGGCCAGCGCATGGGTCTCGGGCGCGGCGCGGATGATCTTCAGCCCGTCGCGCAGCCATTGCACCACGGCGCCCGCGATGAAGATCGAGCCTTCCAGGGCGTAGGTGGGCGTGCCGTCCAGCTGGTAGGCGATGGTGGTCAGCAGCCGGTTGGTCGATGTCACCGGATCGGCCCCGGTGTTGAGCAGCGCGAAACAGCCGGTGCCATAGGTGGATTTCAGCATTCCGGGCGTGAAACAGGCCTGCCCCACGGTGGCGGCCTGCTGGTCTCCGGCGACGCCCAGGATCGGGATCTCGCGGCCGAAGAGGTCGGCGCGGGTGGTGCCGAAGTCGGAGGCGCAATCGCGCACCTCTGGCAGCATGGCCATGGGAATGCCCAGCATCTCGCACATCTCGGCCGACCAGACGCCCTTGCGGATGTCGTATAGCAGGGTGCGCGCGGCGTTGGTGGCGTCGGTGACATGGGCCGCGCCGCCCGTCAGGTTCCAGATCAGCCAGCTGTCGACGGTGCCGAACAGAAGCTCGCCCTTCGCGGCACGGTCGCGGGCGCCGTCCACGGTGTCGAGCAGCCATTTCAGCTTGGTCCCCGAGAAATACGGGTCGAGCAGGAGGCCGGTGATCTCGGTCACGCGGTGTTCGTGCCCCTGCCGGCGCAGCGCCTCGCAGATCGGTGCGGTGCGCCTGTCCTGCCAGACGATGGCGTTGTGGATCGGCTGGCCGGTGGCCCTGTCCCAGACCACGACGGTTTCGCGCTGGTTGGTGATGCCGATGGCGGCGATGTCGGCGGCGCGGATGCCCGCGCGCTCGATCGCGGCGCGGCAGGTGCCGGCGGTGGTGGACCACAGGTCGGCGGGGTCGTGTTCCACCCAGCCGGATGCCGGGAAATGCTGGGTGAATTCCTCTTGCGCCACGGCGGCGATGCGCATGTCGGCGTCGAACAGGATCGCCCGGCTGGATGTGGTGCCCTGGTCGATGGCAAGGATATGGGTCATGGCGACGCTCCGGTTCGACGGTTCGATGTCGGTGCAGCTAAGCGCAGGCGCGCGCGGGGATCAATCGGTGGTCATGCGGCGCGGCGCGGGCTGGCGCGGCGCGAGGCCATCCACGCCTGAAGCGCGCGCACCTGGTCGTCATCCAGCCTGAGCCCCAGTTTCGAGCGCCGCCAGAGCACATCCTCGGCGGTGCGGGCATATTCGCGGTCCATCAGCCAGGCGACCTCGGCCCCGGTCAGGGTGGCGCCGAAGTCCTCTCCAAGGTCTTCGGGTCCGGCCGCGCTGCCCAGGATCTCGCGCGCCTCTGTCCCGTAGGCGCGCACGAGGCGCTTTACCCAGCGCTCTGACAGGAAGGGATAATCGGCGCGGAGGCCCGCGATCAGGTCAGGAACACCATCGACAGGGAAATCGCCGCCGGGCAGGGGAACACGGGCGGTCCAGTCGCCGCCGGTCTTGGGGATCACGCCCGCGATCTTCGCCAGCGCGCTTTCGGCAAGCCGGCGGTAGGTGGTGATCTTGCCGCCGTAGACGTTGAGCACGGGCGCGCCGCCGGTGTCGTCGAGCTTCAGCACGTAGTCGCGGGTCGCGGCCGTGGCCGAACTCGCGCCGTCGTCGTAGAGCGGCCGGACGCCGGAATAGGTCCAGACGATATCGTCCTTGGTCACGGGCTGGCGAAAGTAGGTCGAGGCAAAATCCAGCAGGTAGTCACGCTCTGCCTCGGTGCAGGTGGGGGGCGTGGCGGGATCGGTGTGTTCCTGGTCGGTGGTGCCGATCAGGGTAAAGTCGGTCTCGTAGGGAATGGCGAAGATGATGCGCCCGTCGGTGCCCTGGAAGAAATAGCAGCGGTCGTGGTCATAAAGCTTGCGGGTGACGATATGGCTGCCGCGTACCAGCCGCACGCCGGCGCTGGCGTTGCGGCCAAGCGCGCCGGTCAGGACCTGTGCCACCCAGGGCCCGGCGGCATTGACCAGCATCCTGGCGCGGCGCGTAAGTGTCTGGCCGGTTTCGGTATCTTCCAGCGTCACATGCCAGAGCCCGTCCTGTTGGCGCGCGCCGGTGACGCGCGTGCGGGTCAGGATCGCTGCGCCGCGGCGTTCGGCATCCCGGGCGTTCAGGGCAACGAGGCGGGCGTCTTCGATCCAGCAGTCGGAGTATTCGTAGGCGGTGGCGAAGCGGTCTTGCAGGGGGTCGCCGGCGGGGTCGGCGCGCAGATCGAGCGTGCGGGTGCCGGGCAGGATCCGGCGGCCGCCGAGGTGGTCGTAGAGAAAGAGGCCCAGCCGGATCAGCCAGGCGGGGCGGCGGCCCTTCATCCAGGGCATCACGGCGGACAGAAGCCGCGAGGTGGGGGTTTCGCCGTCGAAGCGCATGGACGGATGCCAGGGCAGCACGAAGCGCATCGGCCATGAGATGTGCGGCATCGCCGTCAAGAGCGTCTCGCGTTCCACAAGCGCCTCTCGGACAAGGCGAAACTCGAAATACTCAAGGTAGCGCAGGCCGCCGTGGAAGAGCTTTGTCGAGGCCGAGGACGTGGCCTGCGCGAGGTCTGCCTGTTCTGCCAGGACGACCGACAGGCCGCGCCCGGCGGCATCGCGGGCGATGCCGCATCCGTTGATGCCGCCGCCGATGACGAGCAGGTCGGTGAGCGGTGCGGGGTCGGCGGCGGGCATTGGGGGCTCCTGTCAGTGTTGTGGGGACGAACCATTTCGGGGCGCGTTTTGTCAAGCTTTGTGTTCGTTTATGTTCCTTTTTTCCGGGCGCGGGGGGCGCCGGGACGGGGCGGAAAGGCCGTCTGCATCGCGTCGGCACGGTGTCGGCAAAACCTCGGCGCCAGCGCGGGGCGGGGAACGCGCCTTCGGGGCATCGAGCCCCTGCGGCGCGTGCCTCTGGCGGGAGTATTTTTGAACAGAAGAAGATCGGGGTGGGACGACGGGCCAGTGACGGGGCCGGTGACGGGGCCGGTGACGGGGCCGGTGACGGGGCGGAGTCAGGGTGCGGCGGTTGCCGGGGCCGGGGCGAGGCTGACGGCGGTGCCCCAGTCGCGGCAGCGCGCGGCGAGCGAAGCGGGCAGCGGGCGGTCGGTGACAAGCGTGCCGATCTCTGCCAGCGAGGCGATGCGGGCCGGCGCGGTGCGTTGCAGCTTGGAGTGGTCGGCCACGAGGCAGCTGTGCCGGGCCTGGCGCAGGATGGTCTGGCTGACGGCGACCTCCTGGATGTCGTAGTCCAGCAGGTCGCCATGGGCGTCGAGCGCGGAACAGCCGATCACCGCGACGTCGACCTTGAACTGTTCGATGCTGCGCATCGTCAGGCTGCCCACCAGCCCGCCATCGGCGCGCCGCAGCGTGCCGCCGGTGACCACGACCTCTGCCTGCGGGTTGGCGACGAGGATGTTGGCCACGTTCATGTTGTTGGTGACCACCAGAAGGTCGCGATGATCGAGCAGCGCGCGGGCCACCGCCTCGGTGCTGGTGCCGATGTTGAGAAAGACCGAGGCGCCGTCGGGGATCGACGCCGCGCAGGCGCGCGCGATGGCCGCCTTTGCGGCGGCGTTGAGCGCACGGCGGTCCTCGTAGCCGATGTTGGACACGCCCGAGGGCAGGATCGCGCCGCCATGCACCCGTTCGAGGCGCCCGGCATCTGCCAGTTCGGAGAGGTCGCGGCGGATCGTCTGCCGGGTCACGCCGAAATGCGCCGCCAGCCCGTCCACGGTGACCTTGCCCCGGGTGCGGGCGATGTCGAGGATCTCTGGCTGGCGGAAGGTTTGCGTCACGCGGTCAGTCGGCCCATTCCCATGGCCGGGTGAATTCGCCCAGCCTGTGCATCACGGCTTCGCGGTCGACATCGCCGGTCGGGCGGATGCGCGCGACGAGGCCGCGCTTCTTGTCCTCGACCACCTCGACCACTTCGGCCGCCAGATCGGCGCGGTGCAGCGCCGCGTTGTAGATCCGGGTGATCGCGCGGCGGCGCAGATCGGGCTTGAACACCTTGCCCACAGCCGTCTTTGGCAGTTCGTCGAGGATTTCCAGATGCTTTGGGTGGGCGGCGTGTTCATGGATGCGGCCACGGGCGAATTTCAGAAGCTCTGCGCTGTCGGCAGTGGCGCCTTCTACCAGTTCTACATAGACGCAGGGCAGTTCGCCGGCGAAGGCGTCGGGCTGGCCGATGGCGCCGGCGAAGGCGACGGCCTGATGCGCGAGCAGCGCTTCTTCGATTTCCGCGGGGTCGATGTTGTGGCCGCCCCGGATGATGAGATCCTTGGCGCGTCCGGTGATCCAGAGATAGCCGTCTTCGTCAAGGCGCCCCAGGTCGCCGGTGCGCAGGAACCCTTCCGGGGCGAAGAGGCCGATGTTCTTGTCGGACTCGGTGTAGGTGCGGCCCGGAAAGACGCCGGGATTCGACACGCAGATCTCGCCGATTTCGTCCACCGCGCATTCGCGGGTGATCGAGCCGTCAGGCTCGCAATGCAGGATGCGCACATCCGTGTGGGGAAACGGGATGCCGACCGAGCCGATCTTCTTTGCGCCCTCGGGCGGGTTGCAGGAGACGAGGCAGGTCGCCTCTGTCAGGCCGTAGCCCTCTACTATGGTGACGCCGGTGGCCTTTTCGAAGCGGTTGTAAAGCTCTACCGGCAGCGGCGCAGAGCCGGAGAAGGCCAGGTGAAGCGACGAGATGTCGGCATCGACCTTGCGCTGCATCAGCGCGGCGATGGCGGTTGGCACGGTGATGACGAAGCTGACCTTCCAGCGTTCGATCAGCTTCCAGAAATTGTCGAACACGCCGGCGCCCCGATAGCCTTGCGGGGTGGGGAAGACCACGTGCGCGCCCGACGACAGCGCGGCGTTCAGCACCACAACCGCGGCGAAGACGTGAAAGAGCGGCAAGGGGCAGATCAGCGTATCGTTCTCTGTGAACAGCAGGCGCTGGCCCAGCCAGCCGTTGTAGACCTGTCCCGAGTAGCGCTGCTGCGCCACCTTGGGCATGCCGGTGGTGCCGCCGGTGTGAAAAAAGGCGCAGATCCGGTCGCCGTCGCTGTCGGGGAAGTCGAGCCGGGTGTTCTGGCGCCCCAGTTCGCGGGTGAAGTTCAGCACGCGGGCCTTGTGGCGCACGACGGTCTTGGGGCGCACCAGCGGCACGATCCATGACTTGGGCGGCGTCAGGTAGCGAAGCAGATCGACCTCTAGCACGGTTTCGACGTCGGGGGCCATGGCGACGGCGTCGGCGGTCTTTTGCGACACATCTGTCTTCGGGAAACCGCGGAGGGTGACGACGACGCGGGCGCCGGTCTCTCGCAGGATGGCGGCGATCTGTTCGGCGTCGAGCAGCGGGTTGATCGGGTTCACGATGCCGGCGATCGAGCCGCCGAGCAGGGTGTAGAGCGTCTCGTTGCAGTTCGGCAGGACGAAGGCGACCACGTCCTTTTCGCCGATGCCCAGCGAGCGGAACAGGTTCGCGGCCTGCACGCAGCGGTCGTGGAAGTCCTGCCAGGTGAGGGTTTCGGCCTTGTCGTCCGGGCCGGAGAAGAGCTGAAAGCTCATCGCGTTGCGCCGGCTGAACCGGTTGGTGGTGCGCGACAGCAGCCCGTAGATCGTTTCGGGGACGTCGCGGTCGTCCCACGGCATTTCGTTCTGGATCGCGTTCCGGTCGGCGACCGAGGCGAAATTTCCTACCATTTGCGGTTCTCCTCCCCGAGACCCTGTGCCGGGCCTTCGCAGTTCCGTTCAAAATGGGTTCAAACGGGGCGCGGGGCAAGGTTGCCGTTGCGGCGGGGGTGTCGATTACTCTGCCGCGAGGCCTTCTGTGAACTGGAGTTGCGCCAGGCGGGCATAGAGGCCGCCCTCTGCAACCAGTTCCGCGTGGGTGCCTTCGGCGACGATGCGGCCGGCCTCGAACACAAGGATGCGGTCGGCCTTCTTCACGGTGGCAAGCCGGTGGGCGACGATCAGCGTGGTGCGGTCGGCGGACAGGCGTTCGACGGCCTGCTGCACGGCGCGTTCGCTTTCGGCGTCGAGCGCGCTTGTCGCCTCGTCCAGAAGCAGCACCGGCGCGTCGCGCAGGATGGCGCGGGCGATGGCGATGCGCTGTTTCTGGCCGCCGGACAGCATCACGCCGCGTTCGCCGACATAGGTGTCGTAGCCGTCGGGCAGGTCGGACAGGAATTCATGCGCGGCGGCGGCGCGGGCGGCGGCCTGAACCTCGTCGTCGCTGGCGCCGGGGCGGCCGAAGCGGATGTTCTCGCGCGCGGTGTCGGCGAAGATGACCGGGTCCTGCGGCACGAGCGCGATGGAGCGGCGGAAGTCGTCGCGGGCCATGTCGCGCAGGTCTGTCCCGTCAAGCCGGATCACGCCGGAGGTGGGATCGTAGAAGCGCAGGAGAAGCTGCATGATGGTGGACTTGCCAGCCCCCGAGGGCCCCACGAGCGCCACGGTCTCGCCGGGTCGAATCGTCACCGAAATGCCGTGAAGGGCGGTCTGGCCGGGGCGGGCGGGGTAGCTGAAGGTGACTTCGTCAAAGTCGATCCGGCCCTCGACCCTGTCGGGCAGCGCGCGGGGATTGGCGGGATCCTGCACGCTGTCTTCGGTGTGCAGGAGTTCCACGAGGCGTTCGGTGGCGCCGGCGGCGCGCTGAAGCTCTCCCCAGATCTCGGACAGGGCGGCGACGCCGCCGGCGACCATGATCGCGTAGATGACGAATTGCACCAGTTCGCCTACGCTCATCAGGTCGGCGCGGACGTCGCGGGCGCCAACCCAGAGCACGCCGACGATCCCCGAGAACACCAGCGCGATGATGATGACGGTCATCGCCGCACGAGTGGCGACGCGGCGCTTGGCGCTGTCGAAGGACTGTTCCGTCACGTCGCCGAAGCGGCGGCGCGAGACGCCTTCGTTGGTGAAGGCCTGCACGGCCTGCACCGAGATCAGCGCCTCGGACGCGTTGCCCGAGGAGGCGGCGATCCAGTCCTGGTTTTCGCGGCTGAGCTTGCGCAGGCGGCGGCCCAGCACGATGATCGGCACGATCACCGCCGGCACGATGAGAAGGACCAGACCCGTCAGCTTGGCCGAGGTCAGCATCATCAGCGCCAGCCCGCCGATCAGGATCAGGAGGTTGCGCAGCGCGATCGAGACAGAAGAGCCGATGACCGACAGAAGCAGCGTGGTGTCGGTGGTGATCCGGCTTAGCACCTCGCCGGTCATGATGCGTTCGTAAAAGCTGGGACTCATCCCGATGACGCGGTCGAAGACGGCCTTGCGGATGTCGGCCACCACGCGTTCCCCCAGCCTTGTGACGAGGTAATAGCGTGTGCCGCTGCCCACCGCGAAAAGCGCGGCGATGGCGAGCGCGGCAATGAAGTAGCTGTCGAGCAGCGCCTCTGCCGAGGTTTCGAACCCGTCGACCACACGGCGGACGGCCAGCGGCAGCGCCAGCGACACCACGGCGGTCACGATCAGCGCCAGAAGCGAGGCGGCCAGAAGAAGGCGATAGGGCAGCATGAAGGGCCACAGTTCGCGCAGTGCGCCAAGGTTGCGCGATTTCTGGCGATCTTCTTTCTTTGTGTTCGGTTCGGCCATGCGGGATCCTGTTGCTGGCGGACGGGATACCTGAGCCTGCAATGGGCGGCAAGACAGAGGGTTCTGCGGCAAATGGAGGCCGGGGCCCTTGGGCCCGGCATGGTCTGATCGGAGAAGCCCTGCCCGATACGGTCGCGAAGCGGCCCGGGCAGCGGCTGGCCGCCCCCTTGGCCAGACGCTTTGGGAACGTTGGCGCGGGGGTTGAGGTCGTCCGGTCCCGGCCGGGATAAAGTGGCGATCTCGGGCGTTGCAGGCGGCTGACCGCGGCCATCCGGTGCCCTCTGTCGGGTCACGTCCCGCCGTTGTCCGAACCAAGGCACCATGTCCCGAGCAGCCGCGCCAGCCGCCGACCTGTGCCCCGCTTGCCTGTGCGGGACGCTGCGCCTAGCGTGGCGGCAGCTACAGCGGAGGTATCGCGATGTCAGAAGTGGAATGGGCCCGGCTGAAGGCGCAGGAGTTGCGTGCGCTGGCCGAGGCGGGTGCGGTGGTGATCCTGCCCATAGCCTCGATCGAGCAGCATGGGCCACATCTGCCGGTGATGACCGACACGCGGCTGGGCCACGAGGTGGCGCTGCGCGCCGCGCGCAAGGCGCAGGCGGTGCGGCCCGTCGTTGTGGCACCTGTCGTCTGGTCCGGCTTGTCAGAGCATCACATGCCCTATGGCGGCACGCTGACCGTCAGCCACGCCACGTTCCGCGCGCTGATCCGCGACCTTGTCGAGGCGATCGCCCGGCACGGGTTCCGCGACATCCTGATTTCCAACAGCCACGGCGGCAACATCGTGGCGATGAAGCAGATCTGCGACGAGCTGTCGGGGCAGGTGGACGCGACGCTTGTGGGCGTGACCTACGTGATGGAGGCCGCCCGCGCCTATGCCGACATCCTGGAGGATCAGCCCTTCATCATGCACGCCTGCGAGGGCGAGACGGCGATGATGATGGTGTGCGAGCCCGATCTGGTGGATGCGTCGGATCTGGCGGGGCTGGCCGACGGGATGCAGGAGGGGCCGGATTTCCTGTCGGCGGGCAAGACGGCCTATCGCTGGCGGCCCTTCACGCACATGACGGGCAACGGCGTGGCGGGCAACCCGGCGCGGGCCAATGCCGGCAAGGGAGAACTGATGCTGGAGGCGGGCGCCGAGGCGCTGGCGCAGCTGATCGTTGACCCCGCCACATGGGCCCCGCCCGTGGACCGGCGGGGCGCGGGCACCGGTGGGGTGCCGTTCCGGCGCTAAAGCCCCAGGAAGCCCGCGATGGCGGCGGTGAAGGCCGCAGGCGCGTTCAGGTTGGCGACATGGGCGGCGCCGGGGATCTCGGTATAGGTGCCGCCCGGCGTTGCGGCGGCCATGGCGCGCATGGTGTCGGGCGATGCGCCCTTGTCCTCTGACCCGCCGACGAAGAGGATCGGGGCGCGGGCCCCGCCGAGGTGGCGCAGGTAGTCCAGCCCCTTGAGCGCGTGGCAGCAGGCGACGTAGCCCGCCGGATCGTTCGAGGTGACCATCTCGCGGAGGCGGGCGGTGGCATCGGGGTTGGCGGCGCGCCAGTCCCCGGTCAGCCAGCTGGCCAGCGTGCCGTCGGCGATGGCCTCCAGCCCTCCGGCCTGCACCGTGGCGATGCGGTCGTCCCACATGGTCTGGACGGGTGGGGGCGCGTCGGCGCGGCCATCGGCGCAGACGACGCGGGTGATGCGGTCGGCGTGGTGGATGGACAGACCCATGCCGGTCATCCCGCCCATGGACAGGCCCATGAAGGCGGCCGTGCCGATGCCGAAATGGTCCATCAGCGCGATGACGTCGCCCGTCAGGTCGTCGAAACTGTAGGGACCGGAAGGCGCGTCGCTGCCGCCGTGGCCGCGCGTGTCATAGCGCAGGACGCGGTAGCGCGCGGTCAGCGCGGGTATCTGGGGCTCCCACATTGCGAGATTGGCGCCAAGTGAGTTCGATAGGATCAGCCATGGCGCATCGGCGGGGCCGTCGACGCGGGTGTTCAGCGTGACGCCCCCGGCCAGCGTGGCGCGGGTCACTCTGCCGCCCGCGTTTCGGCGGCGATGGCGGTGTTGACGCGCGGTTTGACGTGTTCGGCCAGAAGCACCATCGAGCGGCGGGCAAGGTCCACGTCGGCCCAGTCCTTGCCGGCGACCAGAAGCGTGCCGAAATCCCCCACCTCCTCGCGGAAGGCGAGCAGGTCGTCGGCCACCTTGTCGGGCGTGCCCCAGATGATGAGCCGTTCGCACACCCGGTCGAGCGTGACCTCGTCGTCGGGCTGGTCCTTGTGTTCCTTGAACAGGTTCACGCGGTTGTGCTTGCGCATCTTGGTCAGAAGCTGGCTGTAGTAGAAACGGTAGGGGCTTTGCGGGTCGGTGGCATAGGCGCGGGCGGTGTCCATGTCGTCGGCCACGAAGACCGACTTGGCCACGCGCCAGTTCGCCGGGTCCGCCTTGCGGCCCATGCGCTCGCAGCCCTCGGCGTATTTCGGCCAGTGCGACGCCACCCATTGCGGCATCAGGAAGTTGGCGCTGATCGGGTCCCAGCCGCGCGCGGCGGCCTCTGTCACGCCCTTTGAAAACGGCGCGACGGCGGTCACGACGATGGGCGGGTGCGGGCGCTGAAGGGGCTTGGGCATGATGCCTTGACCGATGTCGAGCATCTGGGTGCGGTCAGTGGTGACGTTCCAGAACTTGCCTTCGATGTTGTAGGGCGCCTCGGTTTCCCAGATCTTCAGCACCGTGTTGATGCCTTCGAGGAACATCGCCGCGCGGTCATTGTCGAGGTTGCCGAAGACCTCGGCATCGGACGCAAGGCCACCCGGCGATATGCCGAAGTTGAACCGCCCGTCCAGCATGTGGTCGATCATGGCGATGTCGGCGGCGACCTTGGCGGGGTGCGCGTTCGGCATGTTCACGGTGCCGGTGCCAAGGCGCATCTGCTTCACCGCAGAGGCCAGCGAGGCGATGAAGATCATGCAGTTGGTGATGTTCTCTGCCTTGTCGGTGACGTGTTCACCCACGTAGGCCTCTGTAAAGCCAAGCTCATCGGCCAGCAGGAACGCCTCGCGGTCTTCGCGCAGGCTTTGCCGCCAGTCCTTGTCCAGCGGGTGGATGGGCATGGTGAAAAAGCCGAGTTCCATCTGGCGTCTCCTTTTTGCGTGCGAGCCTCAATCTAGCGGGCGCGTTGCCCAAGGCACAATAATAATGGATAACGGTTTCCATTACGCAAGATGATAGGGGGCGGTGGCCATGGTGACCTTGCGGCAGATCCGGTCGGTCGTGGCCGTCGTCGAGGAGGGGTCGTTCACAAAGGCCGCCGCGCGCGAGAATGCCACTCAATCGGGCGTGTCCCAGCACGTCGCGGCCGTAGAGGCGGCGCTTGGCGTGACGCTGTTCGACCGCACCAGCGAGGGCGTGGTGCCGACACAGGCGGGGCGGCGGTACTATGCCCATGCGATCGACGTTCTGCGCCACGTGGACCTTGCCGCCGGAGAGGCGCGCGCCGCCGCGGAGGGCGTCAGCGGGACCTTGCGCGCGGGGCTGATGCCCGCCTTTACCCGGGCCGCGCTGGCACCCGCGCTGGACCGGTTTCTTGCCGAGTATCCGCAGGTGCAGGTTCAGGTGATCGAAGGCTATTCCGGCAGCCTGACCGAGATGGTGCGTGCCGAGACGCTGGATTTCGCACTGGTGCCCGCGGGGGCGGGAGGCGTCGGGCTGACCGTCACGCATCTGGTGCGGGACCGCGAGATGCTGGTGTCGGGCCCGGCGCTGGGGCTGGAGGCCGGGCGGCCCGTGCGCATGGCGAACCTTGGGCCGCTGAAGATCGTGGTGCCCGCGGCGACCAACGTGCGGCGCGCCAAGCTGGAGGAGTATTTCGAGACCCACGGCGTGACGGTCGAACGGTTGATGGAGATGGATGCGATGCTGGGCACATTGGGGCTGGTGGCGCGAAGCGACTGGGTGACGGTTCTGCCCGGGCTGATCTGCGCGAGCGATGCGGATGGCGCGCGGCGGCGCGTATCGCCGCTTGCCGATCCGCCGCTTTATTCAGAGTTCGTGGTGATCGAACCGGCGCGCCGCCCGCTGACGCCGCAGGCGCGTCTGTTCCTTGAGGCGCTGCGCGGCGATGTCATGACGCTGGTCGCGGCATAGTGCGGGGCGTCAGAACATCAGCCGTGGCAGCCAGGTGGCCAGCGAAGGGATCAGCAGGACGATCAAGGCCGCGACGAGGATCAGGATGAAATAGGGGGTCGAGCCCCAGAAGATCTTGCCCAGCGTCGCGGTCGGATCGGTGACGGACCCTTTCACGGTATAGACCAGCAGGCCGAAGGGCGGGGTCAGCAGCCCGGCCTCGATCACGAGGATGCCGAAGATGGCGAAGGCGATGGGGTCGATGCCAAGGGTCATGGCGATGGGTGCGAAGATCGGCACCGTCAGCAGGATGATCGAGACCGAGTCGATCAGCATCCCGAGGATGATCCAGATCAGCATCATCAGCGCGATCAGCATCCAGGGTTCCACGCCGAGGCCGAAGAACAGCCCCTGAATGTAGTTGACCGCCCCGCCGATCGCCAGAAGCCGCGAATACATCTGGGCCGTGATGAGAAGGAACATGATGGGCGCGGTTGTGCGCCCGGCCTGGAAGATGGCGTTGATGATGTCGCGCCAGCCCATCCCCTTTGCCAGACCGATCAAGAGCGCGCCGATGGCGCCGAAACCCGCCGCCTCTGTCGGGGTGAACAGGCCAGTCCAGATGCCGCCGATCACGAGCATGATAAGTGCAAGGATCCCGATGCCGCCGATCAGTTCCGAGCGCAGTTCCTCTGGCGTCATGGGGACCAGCGGTTCTTCGAACGCCGGGGCGATCTCGGGGTTGCGGATCGCGGCGATGATGACGTAGGCGGCGAAAAGCGTGGCCAGCAAGATGCCCGGGATGATTCCGGCGATAAACAGTGCGCCGACGCTCATCTCGGTCAGGATGGCCCAGACAATGAGAAGCACCGAGGGCGGGATCAGCATCCCCAGGCAGGCAGATCCCGCGACCGCGCCAAGCGCGAAGGTCTGCTTGTAGCCCACCTTCATCATCTCGGGGTAGGCGATGCGCGAGAATGCGGCGGCGGCGGCGATCGATACGCCTGTGACGGCCGCGAAGACCGTGTTGCCCGCGATCGTGGCGATGGCCAGCCGCCCCGGCAGGCGTTTCAGCGTGCGGTCGCAGATGCGGTAAAGGTCCGACGCCGCCCCTGACCTTGATATGAAGTCACCCATCAGGACGAAAAGCGGTATGACCGCGAAGACGTCCTTTCGGATCGCTTCGTACGCGGTGTTGCCGAGGATCGAGACCGCGGCCTCGAAGCTGCCCAGCATCAGCCAGACGCCAAGGCCCGAGCACACCGCTAGCGCGATGCCGATATGGGTCCCCAGAAAGATCAGCAGGATCAGAAGACCCAGCATCCAGAGCGCGATGTCGCCACCCATGCCCGCGCTCCTTATTCCACGCCGTCGGTAAGCGCGCCGGGCGCTTCCAGGTCATTGGCAAGCTTGCCTTGCCAGTCGAGAACGATCATCGACACGTAGGCCCAGGCACCGAACACCGACATCACAAGAACCGTCCCGCGCACCGGCCAGGTGGGCACGCGCAGCGCGCCTTCGCCTTCGTATTCACCGATGCGGTAGGCGTCCCAGAAGGCGGGCCAAGTGCTCCACAGCAGGCCGACGAAAACGGCCAGACCCAGCAACATGCACAGCGTCCGCAAGAGCCGGCGCACGGCATCGGGCACCGCGTCGGCGAAGATCGAGGTGCGCAGCATGGACCCCGAGTAGATCGCCAGAGGCAATTGCAGGAACGTGATCGCGACCACCGAGTTCTGGATGATTTCCTTTGTGCCGGGCACCGGGCTGTTGAGCACGGTGCGCCCTGCCACGTCGGCAAAGATCAAAAGCGCCAGTCCCAGAGTCCAGAACGCCGAGACAAGGTGGATCACCCGTGAAATGCGGATTGTCGCGCCCATCGGCCCTCCCCTGCCCATGTGTCCTGCCGGTCCGGGAACGCTATCGGATCGTCCCCAAGCGTCAAGGCCAAAGTTAGCATGTGATAAATAAGAGCCCCGCGGTTTCTCTGCTCCGGGCACGCGTTCCAGTTTAGCAGACGATAAACGCTATTGCTTCTTGTTTAGCGGGCGATAAATTAGCAGGGCGAGGAGCGGGCGAACGGCGCTAGATCGTGACCCGAGCCGCCTGAACACCGTTTGAACAAGGGAGGATGCAACCCATGAAATCCGGAAAGACATTTGCGGGCGCACTTGCGTTCGCGGCGCTTGGCGCCGGGGCCGCGGGCGCGGACACCATCACACTTCGTATCGGGTCGGGCCACCCCAACGGCCCTGCCGTCTACGTGACCGACACCGCCAATTTCTTTGTTCCCGAGGTCAAGCGCCGCGTGGCCGAAGAGACCGAGCACACCGTCGAGTTCGTCGAGGGCTACGGCGGCGCGATCGCGGGCGTGGCCGAAACGCTGGAGGCCGTGCAGAACGGCATTCTGGACATCGGCTCGTACTGCATCTGCTTTGAGCCGGCCAAGCTTTTCCTGCACAACTTCCCCTATTACGCGCCGTTCGGACCGCAGGATTCCGACCAGCAGATGAAGGCCGTGCGCGCCGTCTACGACCAGGTGCCCTGGCTGACCGAGCAGTTCACAGCCGAATACAGCCAGGTTCTTCTGGGCCTGCATGGCTGGGACAACTATCACCTTGGCACCACCGATCCGTGGGACACGGTCGAGGACTTGCAGGGCGTCAAGATCGGCGGCGCGGGCCCGAACCTGCCGTGGCTGGAATACGCCGGTGCCGTGCCGGTGCAGTCGACCCTGCCCGACGGCTACCTGTCGCTTCAGACCGGCGTCTACCACGGCTGGCTGATGTTCCCGTCGGCCTACCTTGGCTTCAAGTTCTACGAGCCGTCGCCGAACTACACCCTGATCGGGTTCGGTGCGATGGGCGTGAACGCGCTGACCATGAACCAGCGCAGCTTTGACCGCCTGCCCGAGGACGTGCGCCAGATCATCGTCGAGGTTGGCCGCGCCTACGAGGAACAGGCGGGCCAGTCGCTGAACGCCGCGCAGGCCCGCGGGCTTGCCGGGCTGAAAGAGGTCGGCGCGAACATCAAGACGCTGCCTGAAGAGGCCCGCGCCGGCTGGGCGGTCTCGCTGGCCGAATTCCCGAGCGTCCAGGCCAACGAGGCCGACGGCCGCGGGATGCCCGGCACCGAAGTGATGAAGGCCTACCTCGCCGCCGTTGCCGAGACCGGCTACGCCTGGCCCTTCGAGTACACCATCGAGTGACCCCGGCGGCGGGCGCCCCATGCGGGCGCCCGCCCCTTTTTTGAAAGGCCCGACGCAATGGCGCTTTCGGACCGTGTCCCCTATCAGGCCCTTGTCGACCGCCCCCGCCTGCATCTGCCCGGCGACGCGCGCATCGCGGTCTGGGTGATCCTGAACGTCGAGGAATGGCGCATCGAGGGGCCGATGCCGCGCACCGTTCTGCCGCCACCGATGGGCCAGCCCCTGATCCCCGACGTGCCGAACTGGTCGTGGCACGAATACGGGATGCGCGCCGGGTTCTGGCGCCAGCATCAGGCCCTGACATCGCGTGGGATCCCCGTGACGCTGGCGATCAACGGCAATGTCTGCCGGTCCTATCCGCGCGTGGCGCAGGCCGCGAAGGACGCAGGCTGGGAGTTCATGGGCCACGGGCACCTGCAGGGCCCGATGCACCGGCTGGACGACCAGGAGGCCGCGATCCGCGCCGCCCTGGACACCATCGAGGACTTCTGCGGCGCCCGCCCGCGCAGCTGGGAAAGCCCCGGGCTGACCGAGACCGACGAGACGCTGGACCTCTTGCGCAAGCACGGGGTGGAATACGTGGCCGACTGGGTGATCGACGACCTGCCAGAGGTGATCGCCACCCCGCATGGGCCCGTCACCACGATCCCCTATACCGTCGAGACCAACGACATCACCGTCTACGCGCTTCAGGGCCACGACTCGGAGGTCTTCGCCACGCGCGGCAAGGCCCAGTTCGACCGGCTGCATGCCGAGGGCGCCGGGAACGCGCGCGTCATGGCGATTTCCATTCATCCCTACATCACCGGGGTGCCGCACCGCATCGGCGCGCTGGAGGCTTTGCTGGATCACATCAAGGCGCAGGACGGCGTCGCCTGGATGACCGCCAGCGAGATCGGGGACTGGTACGGCGCCGAGATGGCGCGCATCGCAAGGGAGTGACCGGGATGGAGATCATCGAACCCAGCGTCGAGGAGATGCAGGCGCGGCTGGCGCGCTACCGCGACCTGAAGGCGTCGAAACAGGCCTTCGTCGATACGCGCCTCCCGGAATACGAACGCGACATCTACAACGTGATCGGCCGTGGCGTGACAGAGGACGCCTCGCTGACTGCGCATATCACGGATGCCCGCTATTTCTCGATCACCTACGTGGGCGCCGAGCCGGGCAAGGGCGCGGCCCTGCACGCGCACGAGACGATAGAGGTCTTCATCCCGCTGACCGGGCGCTGGGCGGCCTACTGGGGCGAGGCGGGCGACAAGGAAATCGCGATCGAGCCCTTCGACGTGATCTCTTTCCCGCCGGGCGTCTACCGGGGCTTTCGCAACATCGGCGACGGACCGGCGATGCTGATGGCCATCATCGGCTCCAAGGAAACGACACAGGATGGCGGCCGCGTCGCATGGGCGCCCGAGGTGCTGGCGCGCTCGCACGACACGGGGCTTCAGGTGAACGCGGCGGGCGACCTTGAGGAAACCGGCTGACGCCTTGCGCCGCGCTGCGCGCGTCGCCCGGCGAACGCGCCCGCGGGGGCATCGAGCCCCCTTGGGCGCGTGCCTTCGGCGAGAGTATTTTTGAACAGAAGAAGCAAGGGTTCGTTTACCATCCCTGGGTAAGGTGGGTGGGCGGTACAGCCTGGAGAGGCGATGACCGCAACAGGAGAAGGCCCCTCGCCCCCGGATGGGACGGGGGGCTGATCCTCTGTCTTCTTCTGTTGAGAAATACTCCCGCCGGAGGCATGGCGCGCCGGGACTCGATGCCCCGGCGCGGCATTCATCGGGCGACGCGGCGGAGCCGCGGCGCAAATCCTGTCGTCAGACCCGGCCGAGCGCCTTCAGGATCCGTTCCGGTGTCATCGGCATCTGCCAGATGGTGGCGTCCAGCGGGCGGAGCGCGTCGTTGACGGCGTTCATCACCGCGGCCGGGGCGCCGCCCGTGCCGGCCTCGCCCGCGCCCTTGGCGCCCAGAACGCTGGTGCGGGTGGGGGTTTCGACATGTGCGACGTGGATGTCGGGCATTTCGCCGGCCATGGGTACGAGGTAGTCGGCCATGGACGTGTTCAGAAGCTGGCCCTCGGGGGAATAGAGGCATTCCTCGTAGAGCGCGCCGCCGATGCCCTGCACCACGCCGCCGCGGATCTGTTCGTCGACGAGTTGTGGGTTGATGACGCGGCCGCAGTCCTCTACCGCCCAGAAGTCCAGCACGCGGACGAGGCCGGTGTCGGGGTCGACCTCGACATGGGCGGCCATGGCGCCGTTGGTGAAGACGAAGGGGAAATCGGTCACGCGGTAGTGGCGCGTGGCGATCAGTTCGGGCGTCAGGTCGGACGGCAGTTCGTTGCCGCGGTAGTAGACCGTGCGCGCCAGGTCCGAGAGCGTCATGCGCGGTGTGCCGTTCGCATCGGTGACCGAGCCGTCGCGGATGTCGAGGTCGTCGGGCTTGGCCTGCAGGATCACCGCCGCCACGTCGAGGACCTGCGATTTCAGCGCCAGCGCGGCCTGAAGCATCGCCTCGCCGCCGATGCCGGCCCCGCGCGAGGCCCATGTGCCGCCGCCGTAGGGCACGGTTTCGGTGTCGCCGGTCTTGACCCGCACGCGTTCGATCGGGACGCCGAACACGCCGGCGGCGATCTGGGCGAGGATGGCGTTGGTGCCCTGGCCCTGTTCCGTGACAGACGAGGCGACCTGAAGCCCGCCGCCCGCGTCGAGCCTCAGCGTGGCACCATCCTGGCTGGCGATGGGGGCGCCGCCGACGCCGTAGAACATGGGCGAGGGGTTGGTGACCTCGACCATGGAACAAAAGCCGATGCCGCGGTGGATGCCCTGCGCCCTGAGCGCCGCGTTCTCGGCGCGCAGGCGATCGTAGTCCATCAGCTCCACCAGCGTGTCCATCGCCTTGTGGTGCGACAGGTCGGCGAGCTTCATGCCCGAGGCGCTGGCGCAGGGATAGCCGTCGTCGCGCATCAGGTTGCGGCGGCGGATCGCCACCGGGTCCATGCCGATGGCGGCGGCGGCGTCTTCGAGCAGGCCATCGCAGATCGCCATGGCGATGGGGTGGCCCACCGCGCGGTACTGGCACATCATGTTCTTGTTCTGGAACACCACGCGCGCCGTCGCCCGGTAGTTCGGCAGCACATAGGGCGCGCCGGTTAGGTTCAGCACCTGGTTGGCCTCGATCGCCGAGGTGCGGGGATACATGGAAAACGGGCCGATGCCGGTCAGGTCGTCGAAGGCAAGCGCGGCGATGCCGCCGTCTGCCGTGACGGCCATGCGGCCCGTGACCACGTGATCGCGGGCGTGAATGTCGGTCATGAAGCTTTCGGCGCGGTCGGCGACGAACTTGACCGGGCGGCGCAGCACCTTGGCGGCGGCGGCGGTGGCGACCTCGTCCCCGTAGGTGTGGATCTTGATCCCGAACGATCCGCCCACGTCCTCGGCCACCACGCGCACGTTCTCTTCGGGCAGGCCGAGGTGCTTGGCGAAGATGAACTGCATCATGTGGGGCGCCTGACCCGAGTAGTGGAAGGTCAGGCGGTCCTCGGACGGGTCGAACTCGGCCACGGCGGCGCGGGGTTCCAGCGTGACGCCGGTGTGCCGGCCGAAGCGGATGGTGCGTTCGACCACGGTGACGTCGTCGCGGGCGAAGGCGGCGTCCACGTCGCCCACGTCCACCGTGCGCTCCCACGCGAGGTTGCTGCCGAATTCGGGGTGGATCACCGGGGCGTCCGGCGACAGGGCGGTTTCGGCGTCGCAGGCGGCCGGAAGCTCCTGATATTCGGCCTCGATCAGCTCGGCGGCGTCCTCGGCCGTCGCGCGGCTGTCGGCGATGACCATGGCCACGGGTTCGCCCTGCCAGCGGGCGATGTCGACCGCGATGGGGTGCTGGGGGGCAGAGCGCAGGCCGGCAAGGTGCGTCAGCACGCCAACGTAGGGTTCGACGTGCTGCGCCATCTCGGCGCCGGTAAAGACGGCAATGACGCCGGGGTGCGCGCGGGCCGCCGCAACGTCGATCGAGACGATGCGGGCGTGCGCGTGCGGCGAGCGCAGGAAGGCGGCGTGGCCCATGCGGGGCAGCTGGATGTCGTCGACGAAGCGGCCGCGGCCTTCGAGCAGGCGGCGCGCATCGGGGCGGGGCACCGTCTTGCCGATATAGGAGTTCGGGCGGTCGAAGAGGTTCAGGGGGCTGGTCATGCGGTGACCCTTCCTTCGATGACATCGCAGATGGCGTCGACGATGGCCTGATAGCCGGTGCAGCGGCAGTAGTTGCCGGACAGGTGTTCGCGGATCTCGGCGCGGTCGGCGGTGCCGCCGGTGTCGATGTAATCCAGCGCGCTGGCCAGCATGCCGGGCGTGCAGTAGCCGCATTGCAGGGCGTTGCGGGCGGTGAAGGCGGCGCGCAGCGCGGCACCGCGGCCGCTGTCGGCCAGCCCCTCGACCGTGGTGACGCTGGCACCGTCGGCCTGCACGGCCAGCATCAGGCAACTGCGCACCGGCGCGTCGTCGACATGGAGCGTGCAGGCGCCGCAGACGCCGTGTTCGCATCCCACATGGGTGCCGGTCAGCCCCAGTTCGGCGCGCAGGAAATCGGCGAGGTTCATGCGGACGGGGACGGTGCGGGTGACGCTGTCTCCGTTGACGGTGAGGGTGATGGTGCGGGTCTGGGTCATGACGTGGCCTCCGCCCATGCGCGGCGCAGCGCGACGCCGGCGAGGTGACGTTTGGTGTCGGGTCCGGCGTGCAGGTCGCCGTCGATGGGCAGGTCGGCCAGTGCGGCGACGGCGGCGTCAATGTCGCCTGCGGCGAGCGCCTGTTCCGTGGCTGGCGCGCGCAGGGGGCGGTCGCTGACGGCGAAGAAGGCCACCCGTACCGCATCGCCGGTAGCGGCGATGCAGGCCCCGGCCATGGCATAGTCGCCGTGGCGGCGGGCCAGTTCGTGAAAGCCGAAGCGCCGGCCGGGGGCGGCCACCGGCACGCGGATGGCGATGACCAGTTCGCCGGGCGCGCGGGCGGTTTCGTAAAGCCCGGTGGCCCAGTCGTCGGCGGCGATCGTGCGGGACCCGCCGGGGCCCTGCACCACCACCTCTCCGCCCAGCGCAAGCAGGACGGCGGGCATTTCCGCCGCCGGGTCGGCCAGCGCAAGGCTGCCGCCCAGCGTGCCGCGCGTGCGGATCGCGGGATGCGCGATATGGGGCAGGGCACGGGCCATGAGCGGCACGCCGTCCATGACCGGCGCGCTGTGTTCAAGGGTGGCATAGCGGGTCATCGCGCCGATGGTCAGCCAGCCGTCCCCGGACGTGATCCCGGCCAGGTCGCCGAGGCCGTTCAGATCGACAAGGAGCGCGGGTGCGGCAATGCGGAAGTTCATCATCGGCATAAGGCTTTGCCCGCCGGCAAGTGCGGTGGCGTCCTCTTGCGCGAGCAGCGCAAGCGCTTCTTCGACACTGCCGGGCCGTTCGTACCGGAAGTCCGGTGCCTTCATGGCCGTATCCTCCCCCCAATGTGATCGGGGCCGCGTGCGGTGCCGCTTGCCCTCTGATGTATGCCTGTTCTAATTTATCGCTCTATAAATAACTGGCAAGCGCCAATTGGAGGGATGTGTGATGGTTCAGGTGAAGCCGAAGACCACGGTACAGATGAAGATGTCGGCCACGGGGCAGACGCATGGGCGCACGCAGGTGCGGGTGCGCGACCTGACCGGCATCGTGGACGAACCGGCGGAACGGGGCGGCAGCAATCTTGCGCCGACGCCGACAGAGACGCTGATGGCGTCGCTGATGGGATGCACCAACGTGATTGCCAAGCGCATTGCCCACGGCATGGGCGTGCAGATGGGCGAACTGAAGATAGAGCTGACCGCCGATTTCGACCGGCGCGGCACGATGCTGTTGCACGAGGTCGACCGGCCGTTCGACAATATCGTGCTGGACATCGCGGTGGCCACGGACGCCACGCCCGAGCAGATCGAGGCGATCAAGACCGACCTTGCGAAGTTCTGTCCCATCGCCAAGGTGATCCGCGGAAATGGCGCGACGATCACCGAGAACTGGACGACAACCCCCCTTTGAAAGGACTGACGATGTCGATGAAACCGATGCCGGGCACGCCCGCGCCGGCGCTGACCCTGCCGCTTGCGGGTGGCGGTACCTATGATCTGGCCGCCCAAACGCCGGGTGCGGCGACGATGGTGATCTTCTACCGTGGCCTGCATTGCCCGGTGTGCGAGGGCTACCTTGGCAAGGTGGCCGCCGCCGCGCCGGCCTTTGCCGAAAAGGGCATGCCCATCGTGCTGGTGTCGATGGATCCAGAGGACCGCGCGGTGAAGGCCAAGGCGGACTGGGGGCTGGCCGACCTGCCCGTGGCCTATGGCCTGACCGAGGCGCAGGCGCGCGAGTGGGGGCTATACGTCACCAACTCGATCAAGGAGGCGGAAACCGCCGTGTTCTGCGAGCCCGGCACCTTCTGGGTGAAGCCCGACGGTTCGCTGTACCTGATCGACATCGCGTCGATGCCCTTTGCGCGGCCCGATCTGGACATCCTGCTGGGCCGGGTGGCGGCCATCGGCAACGACTATCCGGCGCGGGGCACGCGCGAGGGATGAGTTCCGGCGGGGGCGGGTGCCTGTGCGCCTGCCCCTACCACCTGATGGGCGAGGTGCCGTCGCAAAGCGTGGCAAGCTGCGCCCGGAAGGCATCGACCGAGGTTTCGATGACAAAGCGTTTCCGGTCGAGCGTGCCGCCCTCGTAGATCAGCTTGCGCACGCCGTAATAATAGATGCCGCCGTGCATCACCCAGGCGTATTCCACTTCCTGCGGCAGGGGCGTCAGGTCGTCCAGCCCGTCGGCGTGGCGGCATTCGCGCACGATCGGGTCAAGGATGCGTTCTCGCACCCGGCCAAGATAGCGGCGGTTGATGTCCACGCCCTTCAGCCCCGAGAACAGGAAGATCCGCATCCAGTCGCGGCGAAACACCACGTCGGTATAGCTGTCGTAGAAATCGATCAGGCGTTCGCGCAGCGGCAGCGAGCGGTCGGCGATCATCGCGTCCCAGTCGTCGCGCCAGCGGTTGACGTAGACGGTCTCGTAGACCTCGCCGATCAGGTCTTCCTTGGACGGGAAATAGCGGTAAAGCAGCGGCTGGGTGACGCCAAGGCGGCGGGCCAGTTCGCGGGTCGAGCTTTCAAAGCCTTCTTCGGCGAAGAACTCGACGGCGGCGGCGATGAATTCCTGCCGCCGTTCGTCGAAGTTCAGACGTTTGCGTCTTTGCCCTGACTGTGCTGTCACGCTTGATGCCATTCGCCGTCCAGTTTCAGCCGGTGCCCTACGTTCAGCCCCTGTGCCAGTGTCTGTTCGATGAAACAACCTTTCTTGGCGCAGTCGAGAAGGTGGCGCAACCGGTCCGGGCTGGCGTCAGCGTCGATATCGACGTCAAGATCGAAGCCCTCGGGCGCGGTGACATAGGGGTCGTTGCCCTGCTGTTCGCCTTTCCAGTGCAGGCGCGCGTGCACCTCGACATGGCGCAGGTCGATCTTCAGGCGCTTGGCGAAGGCGCGGATCTGGGTCATCAGGCAGCCGGTCAGCGCGGCGGTGAAGAGCGCCAGCGGCGGCGGGGCGGTGCCGTCGCCACCGTGGAACGGGCCCTCGTCGGTGGCCAGTTCGAAGCTTTCCTGCATCATCGGCCATTCCACCGAGATGTCGTTGCGCATCTTCCCCGAGGACCTTCCGGTGCCGTGAAAGATCACCTCGAACGTCTTTGTTCCGTCGCCTGACATGCATGACTCCTGTTTCCGCGCTGGCCGTAGCCTATCACCGGATTTATCATGCGATAAATAAGATTCGGGGTGCGGTGCCTGCCGGTGAACGGCAACGTGATCGGCCCCGGCCGGGAGGAGAGAAAGACATGGCCAAACTGACGCGTCAGGACATCTACGATACCGCGAAAGAGCTTTCGAACTGGGGCCGCTGGGGCGAGGATGACCAGATCGGCACGCTGAACAACATCACGCCCGAGGACGTGGTCGCGGCGGCGGGGCTGATCCGCAAGGGCAGGACCTTTGCGCTGGGTCTGGACCTGAAGCAGAAGATCCAGTCGGGCCTTTTCGGCGGGCGCTGGAACCTCATTCACCAGATGCTGGCGACCGGCACCGATGCGGTGGTGGGCGCGCAGGACGGCGATGGGCAGGCCTATCTGCGCTATGCCGACGACGCCATCAACCTGCCCTGCCAGGGGTCCACGCAATGGGATGCGCTGTGCCACATCTTTATCGATGACAAGATGTACAACGGCTATCCGGCGACCGATGTGACCGTGGCGGGCGCGGCGCGGCTGGGGATCGAGCATGTGCGCGACAAGATGGTGGGGCGCGGCGTTCTGCTGGACATCGCGCGGTGGAAGGGCGTCGACAGCCTTGACGACGGCTATGGCATCACCAACGCCGATCTGGACGGCTGCGCGGCGGCGCAGGGTGTCGAGGTGCGCAAGGGTGATTTCGTGATCGTGCGCACCGGCCACCAGGAGCGTTGCCTGGCCGCCGACGACTGGACGGGATACGCGGGCGGCGACGCGCCGGGCCTGTCCTTCGAGACGGCGCGCTGGATCCGGGGCAACGACATCGCGGCGATCTGTGCCGACACATGGGGCTGCGAGGTGCGCCCGAACGAGACGGACGAGGCGAACCAGCCGTGGCACTGGGTCGTGATCCCGGCCATCGGCATTTCCATGGGCGAGATCTTTTATGTCAGGGAACTGGCCGAGGATTGCGCGGCGGACGGGGTCTACGAGTTCTTCTTCTGCGCGCCGCCCCTGCACCTGCCGGGCGGCGCGGGCTCTCCCATCAACCCGCAGGCCATCAAGTAGTGCGTGCCTTCGTCAGCCCGCGGGGACGGTCACGGCGGTGTCGCGCATGACCGTCTCGATCCGCGGGTTGGCCCGGCCGTCGGGGTTCGCGCCCTCCGGCCCGTCGAAGATGAAGCCGCCCAGCCGCCGCGACCGCTCGAACGCGGCGCGCGCGGCGGGCACCCGCTCGGCGCTGTAGGCGGCCAGCGCCTGCGGCACGGGCGCGGCGTCGAGGTGACGGGCCAGCGCCAGCGCATCCTGCGCGGCCTTGGTCACGCCCATGCCCACATGCGGGCGCGCCACGCAGGCGGCATCGCCCGACAGCGCCACGCGGCCCTCGGCCATCACCGGGGAGTGGTGGTCGTAGATCGGCGTGAAGAAGGGCCGTTCGCCATGGTCCAGCATGGCGACGAAGGGCGGCGGCAGGCGGCGGGCGGCGTCCTCGTGCATCCGCGCGAGGATCTCGTTGCGGATCAGCGGCGGGGGGATCGAGACGGGGTGGTGCGTGCCCGTCGCGTCGGTGCGCATGTCGGTCAGGTCATCCTCGGGCACGGCGGTGTACCAGACAAAATTGTAGCGCCGTTGCCCCGCGCGCAGGTCGTTGCCGGGCCCGGCGATCGGATAGCCGATGATCTGGGTGCCGCGCGGCAGGAAGAAGCCGAAGGCGCCGAAGATGCTGGCGTGCACCTCGGCGGGCAGGTCCGATTCCTGCGCCAGCGCGCGCCAGACCACATAGCCCGCGTATTCGGGCTGGATCTCGGGCAGCATCTGGCCGCGCACCGCGGACCGAAAGCCATCGGCGCCGATGAGAACGTCGGCGGTGTCCTGCCCGCCTTCGGCAAAGCGGGCGGTGACGCTGCCTGCGTCCTGCGAGTAGGCGGTCACGGTGCGGCCCAGCACATGCGCGCCATCGGGGATCAGGCGGCGCAGGCCCTGATGGATGCGATCCCACGAAGTGACGACCTGTTCGAAGGGCAGGGTGCGCACGCGGTCACCGGCGATGTCATAGGCCACGCGTTCGCGCACCAGCACCCCAAGGTCGGTGATGTCCGCGTCGACGGCCTGAAGTGCCGCGACAAGCTCGGGGTGGGTGACGATGCCCGCGCCACGGCCGGACAACTCTGTCCCCGTGCGTTCGTATACGGTCACCTCCCAGCCGCGTTTCAGAAGCGCGGCCGCCGCGAACAGCCCGCCGATCGATCCCCCCGCCACGATGGCCCGTCGCGCCACGATGCTTCCCCCTTTGCAGTCCTTATTTATCAATCTATAAATAATGTCGCGAAAGGAAAGGGAGCACTGCCATGACGCTTGCCGAAATGATCGAGACCGGGGATTTCGACGGACCGCACTGGACCGGGGCGCTGCGGCAGGAACTGGCGGGCGCGGGCACGAACGGTCGCGTGGGATCACGCATCGTCAGCGAGAGCGAGCGGGTGCGCGTCTGGCTGATCGAGATGCAGCCCGGAGAGCGGCTGCCGTTCCACACCCATGTGCTGGATTACTTCTGGACGACCACTGCGCCGGGCCGCGCGCGGTCGCGCTATTCAGACGGGCGGGTGGCCGAGATGGACTATGCGCTGGGCGACACCCGGCATTTCCATTTCGAGGCCGGGGACTCGATGACCCATGATCTGGAGAACATCGGCGCCACGGTGCTGTGCTTTACCACGGTCGAGTTCTTCGACAGCGCGAACGCGCCCCTGATCCCGCGCGGGGCAGGGGCCTAGAGGCGCACGGTGTCCCGCGTTTCGGCGGCGCGCGCGATGGCCTCCAGCACCTCGATGTTGTGGGCCATGTCGCGCAGCGGTATCGGATAGGGCGCGCGTCCCTCGACGGCGGCGGCGAAGGCGGCAAGGTTTTCCACCACGGTATCTTGCCAGTCGAAGGCCTGCTGCGTCATCGGCTGGCCGGTTTGCGCGACCGTCAGGTGCGCCTGCCCGCCGGGCGTGTCTGGGTGGGTGTCGTTGCGCACCTCTGCCCAGCGTTGCGAGCCGAAGACGTGGAAGCGGATGAAATGCGGGGTGCAGAGCACCGCCGACAGCGTCGCCGTCATGCCCGCGCGAAAGCCAAGCTGTACGGTCACAAGGTCGCCGGTTTCCCAGCCCAGCACGCGGTCGGCGGTCAGGGCCTGAACCACCTCGACCTCTCCGAAGAGGCCGATCAGCGCGTCGGTCAGGTGAATGCCCATCCCGGTCATCGCCCCGGCGGGGGCCAGCGCCTTTTGCGTGCGCCAGTTGTCCTTTGGCAGTCCTGCGAGCTTGTCATGGCTGAACGCGGCCTCGGCGTGCATGACGGTGCCAAGCTCTCCGCCCCGGACCATCGCGGCGATGCGCTGCATCGCGGGTTCGAAGCGGCGCTCGTGCCCGATGCCGAGGACCACGCCCGCGGCCTTTGTCGCGGCGACGATGCGGGCGGCGGCGGCACCGGTCAGCGCCAGCGGCTTTTCGCAGAAGACATGCTTGCCCGCGGCGGCGGCGGCCACCGCCTGTTCCTCGTGCAGGTGGTTGGGGCTCGTCAGGATGACGGCATCGGCCGAGGCATCGGCCAGCGCGGCGGCATAGTCGGAATAGACCGCCAACCCGTCCTTCTGCTCCTGCCCGGCCAGTTCGGGGGCGACGATGCCCGTCAGGGTCAGCGCCGGGGTCAGGGCAAGGCGTCGGGCGATGTGCTGGCCCCACCAGCCATAGCCGACAAGCGCGGCGCGGATCATGCGGCGCCGTCCGTGGCCAGCGGCACCAGCCGCCCCTTGCCGAACACCAGCGGCACGCGGTCGGACGCGGCGTGATACAGCACCTCGCCCAGGAAGATCTCGTGGTCGCCGCCGTCGTGGCGGGCGTAGGTGCGGCATTCAAAGACGGCCGCGGCCTCTGTCAGCACCGGGAAGCCGCCTGCGCCGATGCGCCACGGGACACCCGAGAAACGATCCTCGACCGGGCTGGAGAAATGGCGAGGCAGGTCCGCCTGGTCGGCGGAGAGCACGTTGATGGCAAAGCCGCCCGCGGCACGAAACAGCGGCAGGCTGCCCGCGTTCAGCCCAAGGCTCCACAGGATCAGGGGCGGGTCCATGGATACGGAATTGAAGGAACTGATCGTCAGGCCAACGGGTGCCCCCGCTGTGTCGCGGGTCGTCACGATGGCCACGCCCGTGGGAAAACACCCCAGGGACTGGCGGAATTCACGCGGGTCGAGGCGCGGGGAAATGCGGGCATGTGCGGTCATCGGCGATCCTCCATGGCCCGAAGATACTTCGCCGATGCATCAAAACAAATTATCAGTCCTAATTTCCTGCGACAGGATTTCTGATAGGCATCCGCGCGGATGCCCGGCGGCTTGCGCCGCTTGGCCCAGACACCGCCATCCGTGCGTGACCGTGCGATCCCGGCCGTGTGGGTGTGGGCGCCGGTTCCGGCGGACCACACTTGGAAACCGGAAGCGAAGAGAGCGGCGTCAGTGATGCTCGAACAGGGGGCCATGGCCGGTGAACTGGTCCATGATCCCGTTGGCGCGCAGGGCGTGCCAGTAGGTGGCGGCATTGATCGGCACCATGGGCTTGCCCAGTTCAACCGCCATGTCGTTGCAGAGCTTCACCATGGACAGGTTCGTCCCGACCTGCACGAAGGCGTCGATGCTGTCGTCGTCCATTTCCATCACCGCTTGCCGCAGGTCTTCGGGCTGGACATGGGCGATCGCGACGGGCGAGCCGCATTTGAGGCCACGGAACTTGGCGACGTCGAAGCCGCAATCCTGGAAGAACAAGGTGACGTTCTTGTCCGACACCGGGAAGTAGGGCGAGATGACCGCGATGCGCTTTGCCCCGGAGAGGTTCAGCGCAGCCTCGCAGGCAAAGCTGCCGGCCGAGACGCCGACGCCGCAATGCTCGGCCAGCTGGTTCATCCGCTTTTCCGAGGCATCGCGCCCGTCCCAGAACATCAGCGCCGACATCCCCATGATGAGGTAATCGGGCTCGCATGTCATGCAGCGGTCCACCGCTTCGTAGAGCGTGGCGCCGATCGCCTCGACCAGGTCGACGAATTCCTTGTCGTTGCGCACCTTCATGTTCGGGACATGGATGCGGCCATAGTGGTTGGTGACGCCCTCGACCCGAAGGTCGTCCATGTCCGGCTGGACGATGGTGTTGGTGGACGGCGCGACAACGGCGAACTTGCGCCGCCAGCCCAGTGCATCCCGCGACATGTTTGTGCCTCCCCTCCGATGATCTAGCGCAAGATTGAGCGCCGCGCGCGGGCGGTGTCAAGTATTTGTCCGGACAAGCTTGTGCTTGACGATCGCGGCAGCACTCTCATACTTGTCTGGACAATCTTCGGAAAAGAGGCGGACGAGATGGCTGATCCCGCGTTGAAGCGCCGGCTGGAGCAAGGTGGGTTCGTGCTTGCCCCCGGCGTCTATGACATGATCTCGGCGCTGCTGGCCGACCAGACCGGTTTTGACGCGATCTATGTCACGGGATACGGCATTTCTGCCTCGCATCTGGGACTGCCCGATGCAGGGCTGGCAAGCTATACCGACATGCTGTCGCGGGTGGCGCAGATCACACAGGGCGTCAGCAGCCCGGTCATTGCCGATGCCGATACCGGCTATGGCGGGCTGTTGAACGTGCGCCACACGGTGCGCGGCTATGAAAGCGCGGGCGTCAGCGCGATCCAGATCGAGGATCAGCAGTTCCCCAAGAAATGTGGTCATACCGACGGGCGCCGGGTCATCCCCGCCGAGGAGATGGTGCAGAAACTGCTGGTTGCGCAGGAAGCGCGGCGGTCCGACGATTTCCTGATTATCGCGCGCACCGACAGCCGCACGTCACTGGGTCTGGACGAGGCATTGCGGCGTGCCGAGGCCTATGCCGCGGCGGGCGCCGACCTGATCTTTGTCGAAAGCCCCGAAAGCGTGGACGAGTTGAAGCGCATCGCGTCGGTGATCGACAAGCCGCTGGTGGCCAACATGGTGACGGGCGGGCGGACGCCGGTGCTGCCTGCCGAAGAGTTGCGCGAAGTGGGCTTTGCGCTGGCCATTCATCCGGGTCTTGGGTTCCTGTCCGCCGGAGAGGCGCTGCGCCGGGGGTATGCCGAGCTGAAATCGTCGGGCACCGTCACGAAGCAGCCGCTGCACGAATTCGACGCCTTTTGCCGGGCGATGGGGTTCGAGGATATCTGGGAGTTCGACCGCCGCTGGGCCGTTCCGGCCGAAACGGACAAGCCATAGGAGCCGTTCATGGACTACGATTTCGTTCCTCTGCCGCACCGCAAGCCGCTGAAATGGCCCGGTGGAAAGCGGATGGCCCTGATCATCACCACGAACTTCGAATACTGGGATCCGGTGAAGGATACCGATCGGGTGCTGTATCCGGGCGGTCCGGGCATTGTGGGCGGGACGCTGGCCGGGCGAATCTATGACAGCCCGAACTGGACGTGGCGCGAATACGGACAGCGTGTGGGCGTCTGGCGGATGTTCGACGCTTTCGACGCGGCGGGCGTTCCCACGTCCTGCACGATGAACGCCAAGATGGGGCTGGAGCGGCGCGCGGTGATCGACCATGCGGTTGCCAAGGGCTATGAGATCGTCGCCCACAACTATGAACAGACCGAGCTTCTGACCGATTTTCAGGACGACGAAGAGGCAGAGCGTGCCGTCATCCGCGAAACGCTTCGGGTCTATCGGGAAACGGTCGGACGCGAGGCAAAGGGCTGGCTGTCCTCCAGCCTGCGCTGCACGCCCGCCACGGTGGACCTGATCGCCGAGGAAGGGCTGATCTTTACCTGCGATCTGCTGAACGACGACCAGCCCTATCTGGTGCGCACGCGGTCGGGCAAGCCGGTGGTATCGGTGCCCTATACCTCGGAGGTGAACGATTTCACGGTATTCATGCGGCAGGGGCAGGATGCCGACGGGGCGTTCCGGGTATTCCGAGAGCAGTTCGACTGGCTTTACAAGGAAAGCGCGGTCAGCGGTCGGCACATGAACATCGGCCTGCATCCGCATGTCATCGGCCAGCCGTTCCGAATCCGCGCGCTGACCCAGTTCCTGGACTATGCGCGGCAGTATGACGACGTCTGGTGGACCACGCGCGAGGAAATCGCCGAGTGGTATCTTGAACACCACGCCGAACACATCTGACGGGCCGGGTCAGCCCGGCTCGGCCCCTGTCTGTTTCAGCCGCGTGCGGTAGATGAACCTGTCGCCGCCGGGATGCCAGTTGAAGGACGCGATCAGCGTGCCGGCTGCGGTTTCATAGCGGCGCAGGATGCGCAATGCGGGCGTGCCGGGCGGCAGGTGCAGTATCCGGGCCACGTGGGGTGGCATCAGGTGGGCCTGCACCTCTTGCACCATGTCGGTGACGCGCTGGCCGGTCTGTTGTTCCAGGAACTGGTAGAACGGCGGCTTGCGCGTGGCGATCGCGGCGGCAAGCCCGGCATGTTCGGGGGGCAGGTAGCTTTCGATCAGGGCCAGCGGTTCGTCCCCGTCGCGGGACAGACGCAGGCCGCGCTGGCAGATCCAAAGCTCTCCTTCCTCGCCGCCAAGCCGGGCTGAAAGGGGATCGTCAAGGCGTTCCTCGAGCATCTCTATCAGGCGGTAATCGGTGTCGTGGGCGAATTGCAGAAGCTGGTCGATCGAGCCGTAGCTTTGCACGAAAAGCCCGGTGGCGCGCTGGCGTATCACGGTGCTGCCGGCGCCCTGCTTGCGGGTCACGAGGCCTTCTGCCTGAAGCCTTCGCAGCGCCTCGCGGATGGTGAAGCGGCTGGCCTCGAATTCGCGGCAGAATTCTGCCTCGCTGGGCATGGTGCTGCCGACCGTATAGGTGCCCGAGCCGATCCTGTCGCGGATCACGTCGAGGATTTCCTGGTATCGCGCCGTCCGGCGATCGATCTGACCCGAGGCCGCCGTAGACGCCATGACCCTAGTGCTCCAACAACAACCTTCCGAAACCGGGCACCCTGTCGGGTATGCCTGCTTGCCGCAGCGCCCACCAATAGGTTGCAGTGTTTATCGCGATGACGGGCTTGTCGAGCCAGAATTCCGCGATTCCGGCCAATCGCGCGCAGGCAAGGTTGGTGCCGACCTGAACGATGGCGTCCACGTCCGGGCCGTCGAGGTCGATGATGCAGTCGCGCAGCGTGCGTTCGTCGACATGCGCGATCAGTTGCGGGCTTTGGCATTTCAGCCCGATCAGGCGCACCACGTCATAGCCGCAGTCGCCGAAGAAGCGGCGCACCTGCTCGTCGCCCACGGGCATGTAGGGCGTCAGCACCGCGATCCTGCGGATGCCGCCGTAGGCCTCCAGTGCGGCGCGGCAGGCGTCGGACCCCATCGCGACGGGGACACCGGCGCGGGCGGCCACGCGCTTTTCCAGATCAACCGAGCCTTCGAGACCGTCCCAGAAGGTTTCAGCAGACATCCCCATGATGAGCGCGCCCGGCTCGCAGGTGGCGACGCGGTCCACCGCCTGCATCAGTTCGGCGCGGATGTCCGTCAGCAGTTTTTCGAAATCCGCGTCCGAGTTGACCGGGTTGTCGGGGATGTGGATGCGGGCGAAGTGGTTGGTCACACCAAGCGGTCGCATCGCGTCGTATTCCGGCTGGACCGAGGTGTTGGTCGACGGCGCGATGACCCCGAACTTCATCCTGTAGCCCAGGCTGTCGGTCATCCTAGGCGACCTCTTCGAGATCGCGCAGCGATTGCAGCATGGACGAGCGCAGGACGTATTCCTTGTGCCGCGCCGGGTCGTCGACGGTGGCGCGCAGGTCGTCGTAATAGGCCGCCCGTTCCGCCGGATCGCTGGAATTCAGGATCTTGCGGTTGCGCAGCGCCGTGGCCTGCACGGTTTCAAGCGCGACCTTGCGGCGCTGGCGTTCGTAGCGGTCCATCAGCGACAGGTCGGCCTCGCCCCGCCAGATATGTGCGAGTTTCCCGGTGAGGTTCACGGCGTCGTGGATGCCGCCGTTCATGCCCATCCCGCCCAGAGGGTTGTTCAGGTGCGCCGCGTCGCCGGCGAGGAAAACGCGGCCGTGCACGTAGCGGTCGGCGACGCGTTCATGCACGCGGTAGGCGGTCTTGTGCACCACGTCGTAGGGCTGGTCCGAGGGCATCACCGCCTGAAGACGTGCCTCAACATGGGCCGGGTCCATTATGTCGTCTTCGGACTGGTTGGGATCGGTGGGCAGCAGCACGCGCCAAAGCGACGGCGTGCGCAAGAGCACCAGCCATTCCTCGGGGTCCGAGACATAGGCGATGTTGGCAAGGTCCGGGATCGCGTCGTGATACTTGAAGTGGGTGGACAGCGACAGGAAGATCTCGGGGATCGTCATGCCCTCGAAATTCACGTTCATCGCCTTGCGGACGATCGAGCGCGCGCCATCGGCGCCGATCAGGTAGCGGCCGCGCAGGGTTTCGCGGCTGCCGTCGGTATGCACGGCCTGGACGGTGACGCTGTCAGCGTCCTGGCTGACCGACTCGGCCCTGATATCGGTGATGAGCGTTCCGTCCGGGTGGTCGTCGACCAGCGCGCGCACGGCGCGGGTCAGTTTCCACTGTTCGCATTGCAGGCGGTAGGGATGCGCCGTCTCGCCCTCCAGCAGGCCAAGGTCGAAGGTGGCGACGATGCCCTGCTTGCGGTCGCGGAACTGCCAGTGCGGACAGATCAGGCCCTGTTCCACCAGCTTTTCCGACACGCCGAAGCGGTCCAGCATGTCGAGCGTTGGCGGGTGGAAGGTGGACGCGCGCAGATCCTCGGCAAGATCCGCCGTCGCTTCCAGCAGCGTCACGGGGATCCCCTCTGACAGGAGCGACAGGGTGGCGATAAGGCCCACTGGCCCCGCCCCGACGACGATCACGCGATCTAGTTCATGGTTCATGCCTGCTCTCCGCCGTGGCGCCTCTGACCCGCGCAAGCGTAATTTTTGCGGGCGGGGTGTCAAAGGAAAAATTGTCTGGACAAGTTGGCGATCTAGCTTGACGATGCAGGAAGTCGCGGCGGACATCCGGCGAGGCGGTATAACCGATGGCGGGAGACGTGCTCATGCTGATCGTTCAGCAGATCCTGAACGGGATCATGCTTGGCGGGATCTATGTCGGGGTTGCGGTGGCGTTCACACTGACCATCGGCATCCTGAATTTCCTCAACTTCACGATCCCGGTCCTGTTCATGCTGTCGGGCATGATCGGCTGGTCCCTGTCGTTCTATGGGCTGCCCTTCGGTCTGTCAGAGCCGCTGGGCTGGCTGCCGTCGCTGGGTATCGGCATTCTGTGCGCGATCCTCGCGTCGCTGGTGGTCGAACGCTTCACCTACCGCTATTTCAAGGCCAAGCACGGCGATGCGACGGAACATGCCATTCCGCTGGTGTCTTCGCTGGGGTTTCTCCTGATCTTTGAATACATGGTGCTGATCGCACACGGGTCGGACCCGCGCGGCTTTCACACGCCGTTCAACGACCTGGATCTGCGGTTCGCGGGGCTGGTGATCTCTATTCCTCAGATCCTCAGCCTTCTTGTGTCGCTGGCGATCGTGGCGGGGCTATCGGCGCTGTTGCGGCGCACGCAGCTTGGGCGCGCGCTGCGCGCGACCGCGGAAAACCCCGATGCCGCGGTTCTGATGGGGATAGAGGTGAACCGGATCGTGCCGGTGGTCTTCGTGCTGACCGGGCTGTTGTGCGGGCTGGCGGGGGCGCTTTTCGCCGTCAACTACGGCGAGGTTTCGCCCTACATGGGCGACCAGGTGGGCACCAAGGCAATCGCAGGCATGGTGATCGGCGGGCTGGGGTCGGTCTGGGGCGCTATCGCGGGGGGCCTGATCGTGGGCCTGACCGAGACGCTTTCGATCCACTTTTTCGGCGCGACGTCGGCGCAGATCACGGTTTGGGGGCTTTTGCTTGTCCTGCTTCTGTTCCGGCCCAAGGGGCTGTTCGGGCATAACGCTATCGGCAAGGGGAAGTTCTGATGTCGGGATACATGGCGGGTGTCCTGGCGATCCTGGGCATCAACGTGATCTTCGCCTACGGGATCTACCTGACCGCCGCCGCCGGGCAGCTGAACCTTGGTGGCGCGGGGTTTCAGGCCATCGGAGCCTATGCCGCCGCCATCCTGTCGGTGGAACTGGGCTTTGGCATCCTGCCGACGATCGTTCTTGCGACGCTGGTGGGCGCGGTGATCGGCTTCCTGATCGCCTTTCCCATCCTGCGCACGCGCGGGGTCTACATGGTGCTGGCGACCTTCGCCTTTGCCGAGGTCGTGGTGGGGATCATCCTGAACTCTGACACGCTGGGCGGTGCGATGGGGATGATCATGTTCGACTACATCGAGACGCCCGTGGTGCTTTGGACCACACTGGGCGTCGTCGTGTTCGTCTTCTACCTGATGTCCACGCCGCTGGGTCTGGCGATGCGCGCGGTCCATGACGACGAGCCGGTGGCCGACCTGATGGGCGTGAACAACCGCGCGATACAGGTGGCGGCCTTTGCCTCTGGCGGCGCGCTTGCGGGGCTTTCGGGGGCGCTTTACGCGTTCTATTTCGGCTTTGTCGAGGTGCAGTACTTCAACGCCTTCCTGTCGATCTTCGTTCTGCTTTACGTGTTGATCGGGGGCACCCAGACGGCGTGGGGGCCGCTGGTCGGCGCCGCCTTTTTCACCCTGATCCCCGAGGCGCTGCGGATCGGCGAGGACTGGCGCTTCCTGATCTTTGGCGTGCTGATCGTGGCGATGATGATCGTGCGTCCCGAGGGGATCGTGACGCGCGACGCCATCGACCGGATCGTCGGGCGCCTGTTTCCGGGAGACCGACGTGCCTGAGCCGATCCTGAGACTGGAGGCCGTCGGCAAGCATTTCGGCGGCGTGGTGGTGCTGGAGGATGTGTCCTTCGATGTGTCCTTCGATGTGCGCGCGGGCGCGCGCCACGCGCTGATCGGGCCGAACGGGGCGGGCAAGACGACGCTGTTCAACGTGATCTCGGGCGTGTTCCCGCCTGACGAAGGGCGGGTCCTGCTGGACGGCAAGGACCTTGCGGGCGTGCCGTCGCGCCGGCGCATCGGCATGGGCATGGCGCGCAGTTTCCAGAATATCCGCCTTATGCCGCACCTGTCGGTGGTGGAAAACGTCATGCTGGGCCAGCACGCGCGGCCCGGCCTTCTGCGCAAGCTGAAGCCCGTGGGACTTTTGCCGCGCAGCCGCGAGCGGGACGAGGCGCTGGACGTTCTGGATCGCTTCGGGCTGGATGCCTACCGGGGGCAGGTGGTGGCCAACCTGCCTTACGGCATCCGCAAGAAGATCGAGGTGGTGCGCGCCCTGATGGCCGAACCGCGTCTCTTGCTGCTGGACGAGCCTGCGGCGGGGCTGAACGCGGCAGAGACGGGGGCGCTGCGGGATTTCCTGATGGATGTCTCCGGGCGGGGCGTGACGCTTTTGGTGGTCGAGCACGACATGCCTTTCGTCAACAGCCTGTGCGAGCACGTCACGGTGATGAACTTCGGCCGCCGGATCTATGACGGGCCGGCCGCCGGCGCGCGCGAGGACGAGGCGGTTCTGGACGCCTATCTCGGCACCCATCACAAGAAGGGGGCCAGCGATGCTGCTTGAGGTCGACGGTCTGGACCTGCGCTATGGTGCGACGCACGCGGTGAAAGGTGTCAGCCTTACCGTCGCCGAAGGCGAGATCGTGACGGTGCTGGGTGCGAACGGGGCCGGCAAATCCTCGCTTCTGAAGGCCATTGCCGGGGCGGTGCGCCCGGGCGACGGCACCATCCGGTTCGACGGACAGGACATCACCGGGCGCGGCGCCGCCGCGCGGGTGCGCGCCGGACTGATGCTGGTGCCAGAGGGGCGGCAGATCTTCGTCAGTCTGACGGTCGAGGAGAACCTGCTGATCGGTGGCTACACAAGGTCGGACGCCGAGATTGCCCGCGATGTCGAGGCCGTGTTCGACCGGTTCCCGAACCTCGCGGCGCGGCGCGATGCGCTGGCGTCCGTGCTGTCGGGCGGCGAACAGCAGATGCTGGCGGTGGGACGAGCGTTGCTGTCGAAACCGCGGCTGATGATGCTGGACGAGCCGTCGCTGGGGCTGTCGCCGATCCTTGTCGATCAGCTCTTCGGGTTGATCGGGGACCTGAACCGGCAAGGGCTTTCGATCCTGCTGGTGGAGCAGAACACGCACATGGCGCTGGAGATCGCCGCCCGTGGCTATGTGCTGGAACTTGGCGCGCTGGTGGCCAAGGGCACCGCCGCCGAACTGGGCGCGGACCCGCGCCTGGCCGAGGCCTATCTGGGGGCGACGGATGACGCGGCCTGAGACGCCGCGCGACGACCAGAGAAACAACAACAAGTCCGCAACAGGGGAAAGAAAGATGAAACTGACGACACTTCTGGCAACCGCCTGCGTGGCGAGCCTGACCTTGGCCGGCGTGGCTGCGGCGCAGGACACGCTGAAGCTGGGCCATATCACGGTGCGTTCCGGCCCGCTGAAAGGCCCGGGCGAGCCGTCCATCGCCGCCGTGGACATCGCGGTCGAAGAGATCAACGCCGCGGGCGGCGTGAACGGCAAGATGATCGAGATCGTGCGCTTCGACAGTGCGTCCGATCCCAAGCAGGCCTCGCTTGCCGCGCGTACGCTGGCGCAGGACGAAGGCGTTCTGGCGATCCTCGGGCCGTTCTCGACCGGCGAGGCCGCGGTGGCCTTCAACATCGCCGAGCGCGAGAAGATCGTGATGATGTCCAACGCCTCGTCGGCGCCGGGCCTGACCGATGGCAAGGAATGGGCGTGGCGGATCACCGAGGACGAAGGCAAGCAGTTCGCCCGCCTTCTGACGACGCTGACCGAGATGGACATGCCGCGCGCGTCGGCCGAGATCGTCTATGTCTCGGACGAGCGGATCGCCAACGTGGTGGGAACCGCGCTTTATCCCGCGCTGATGGACGCGTTCAAGATCCCGCATGGCGAGCCTGTGGCGATCACCTACAAGAGCTTCGACCTTGCGCCGCAGCTGGCCCCCGTGGTTCAGGCCGCGCCTGACCTCGTGGCGGTCGCAGGCCTGCCCGAGAACGCGGCCAAGACCATCCGCGAACTGAAGCGGCAGGGCTTCGAGGGCCGGATGATCGGCAGCCAGATCTTCTCGGACCCCAACATCCTTGAACTGTTCGGCGACCTTGCCGAGGGCACGACCTTCATGGCGGGCTTCCACAAGGACAGCTCTCCGGAGGCGACGGCCTTCAACGAAAAGTTCATCGCGGCAAACGCCGAGCGGGGCATCCGCAAGCTGGGCGCGCACCACACCGACGCGCAGAGCTATGACGCGATCTACCTCTTCGCCAAGGTCTTCGAAGAGCAGGGCATCACCGGCGATCCGGCCAATCTGGAAGCAGAGCGGCTGGCGATCCGCGAAGGCCTGAAATCCGTTACCTTCTCTGGCGTGCTGGGGCAGGACCTGTGTTTCAGCGGCAATGACGCCGAGCTTCCGGGCTACGTCATTACCATCGAGAATGGCGAGTGGACCCTGATGGACACCCATCCCGCCGACAGCTGCGGCGACGCCAGCTAGGCGACCGAGAGGGCGGCGGGGGACCGCCGCCTTCGATCCCGCCGGTTCGTGCCACAGGATGCGGGCCGGCGACTTCTTTACGAAGGGCCACCGACATGACCCAAGGTCCGCCGCTTCTGGCTGCCGAGGCCTACCTTTCCGCGATGACTGAAAACGGTGTCGAGGCTTTGTACGCCGTGTCCGGCACCGATTTCCCCTCGATCGCAGAGGCCTATGCCCGCGCGCCCGCCCGTGGTTGGCAGCTTCCCCAGCCGATGGTGTGCCCCCATGAAAACCTTGCCGTGTCCATGGCGCACGGGCACAGCCTGATCTCTGGCCGGGCTCAGGCGGCGATGGTGCATGTGTCGGTCGGAACCTCGAACATGGTTTGCGGGGCGATGAACGCCCTGCGCGACCAGGTGCCGGTCCTGCTGACCGCAGGGCGCACGCCGGTGTCCGAAGACCCCGCGCCGCAGGGCAGCCGGTCGCGCTTCATCCACTGGGCGCAGGAAATGTTCGATCAGGCCGGGCAACTGCGCGAGGCGGTCAAGTGGGACTACGAGCTGCGCCGCGGCGACCAGGCCGAGGCGGCGCTGGTGCGTGCGCTGGAGGTGGCACATGCGCCGCCGCCGGGGCCCGTCTACCTGTCCCTGCCGCGCGAGGTTCTGGCCGAAGAGATTGCCCCCGACCGCCCGCGCCGCGCGCCGACGCGGGTGGCCCCCGCCGCCCCCGACGCGAACGCGGTGGACCGGCTGGCGGGCGCGCTGCGGTCTGCGGCGCTGCCGCTTATCATCACGTCGAATGTCGGGCGCGACCCGGCAGCGGTTGCGGTTCTGGCGGAACTGGCAGAGCGCTGGGCGATCCCGGTGGTGGTGTTCAACCCGCGCAGCATGTGCCTGCCCGCCGATCATCCCATGCACCTTGGCGCCGAGCCCGGAGAGCTGCTGCGCGCCGCCGACCTGATCGTCAGCATCGCCTGCGATGTGCCCTGGGTGCCCAAGGTGGATGCGCCCGTGCCGGGCACGCCGCATTGGCAGATCGGGCTGGACCCGATCCATGCGGCCTATCCCATGCGCAGCTTCGAGGCCGAGGGTGCGATCGACGCCGCGCCGGGCGTGGTGCTGTCCGCCATGGCCGAGGCGATGGGCGCACCCACGGACGGGCAGGTGGCGGGGCGGCGCGCGCGGCTGGCAGAGTTGCGCACGGCCCGGCGCGCGGCGCTGGACGCGGCGGGGGCGGGGCCGGACATGACGGCGGCAAGCGCCAGCCGCGCGCTGGCCGATGTGCTGCCGGCGGATGCTGTGGTGGTGAACGAGTATTCCTTCCAGGTGCCGCAGGGCCGGTTCACCCGGCCGGGCAGTTTTCACGGTCTCAGCCCGGCTGGCGGGCTGGGCTGGGGCTTTGGCGCGGCGCTGGGGATGAAGAAGGCGGGCATCGCGGGCCCGGTGGTGGCGATGCTGGGCGACGGGGCCTACCTGTTCAACAACCCCTCTGCCTGCCACTGGGCGTCGGCGGCGCATGGCCTGCCGATCCTGACCGTGGTGTTCAACAACCGGCGCTGGGGCGCGGTGCGCAATTCCACGCTGGCGATGTATCCGCAGGGTGCGGCGGCGCAGGACGACGGGATGTTCCTGGCCGACCTGTCGCCCTCGGTCGATCACGCGGCCTTGGCGCGCGCCCACGGGGCGGCGGCCTGGGACGTGCGCGCGCTTGACGAGATCCCGGCGGCTATGGATGCCGCGTTGTCCGAGGTCGCGGGCGGGCGGCAGGCGCTGATCGCGCTGCACCTGCCGGCCTGAGGGCTGGCCCTATCCCGCGACCGCGCGGTCGCGGTTGGCCGCAAGGTGCAGGGCCACCGCCGCCAGTCCCAGGAGCGATGCCGCGCTGGTCGCGACCGTCAGCGCGGTCGTGGTATGGGGCAGGATCGCCACCACGCCCAGAAGCCCCGCCACGCCGCGTTCCAGCGGTGTCAGATGCCGTCGGCCAAAGCCCAGAAGCGCCGCCGTGATAAGCGGGATCGAGATCAGCGTGCTGAGGCTGATGACGGCGATGTCAAGCCAGCTGCCCTGCATCAGAAGTCCCGGCTGATAGACGAAGACGAAGGGCATGATGAAGGCGATCCAGCCGAAGCGCACCGATTCCACAGCCGTGCGCATGGCAGAGGCGCCCGCGATGGAGGCCGCGGCAAAGGCCGCCAGCGCCACGGGCGGCGAGATCATCGACAGGAGGCCGAAGTAGAGGACAAAGAAATGCGCCTCTAGCGCGCCGATGCCAAGCTGCGTCAGCGGCGGCGCGGCGAGCGTGGCCAGCAGCAGGTAGACCCCGGTGGTGGGCAGCCCCATGCCCAGGATGATCGACACGATCGCGGTCAGCAGAAGCAGCAGGAAAAGCGATCCCTTGCCCAGTTCCAGCAGCATGAAGGACAGGCCAAAGGACAGACCCGAACTGGACAGAAGGCCGATGATCATGCCCGCGACCGCGCAGACCATCAGGATCTGGGCAGAGGCCGCGCCGGTGTCGATGAAGGCGCTCAGCACCTCGCGGGGGCCGATGCGTCCCACGCGCGCGATGTTCAGAAGGCCGATCACGATCAGGGCGCCCGAGGCCCAGACCACCGCCTTGCCCGCGGGCGCATGGAACATGAAAAGGCCCGCCAGCAGCACCGCCATCGGCCCCAGCACGATCACGGCATGGGGCAGGATCAGCCGCCATGGCTTGGCGGTGCTCTGGTCGCCGGTGCCCAGCTCGTCGCGCTCGGCCAGTAGCCCGATCTGCAGGTAGATGGCGTAGAAATAAAGCGCGGCGGGGATCACCGCGGCGGCGATGATCGCCTGATAGGGCAGGCGCAGGAACTCTGCCATCAGGAAGGCGGCGGCGCCCATCACCGGCGGCATGATCTGCCCGCCGGTCGAGGCGACGGCCTCGATCGCGCCGGCCTTTTCGGGGCGGAACCCGGCGCGGCGCATCGCGGGGATGGTGATGACGCCAGTGGACATCACGTTCGACACCGCCGAGCCGGATATCGAGCCCATGAAGCCCGACGCGATGATCGCCATCTTGGCCGTCGCGCCGCGCCGTTCGCCGGCCAGCGTGCGGGCGGCGTCGGTCAGGACCTCGGCCCCGCCGGTGACCACGAGAAGGCGGCCGAAGAGGATGAAGAGCACCACCACGAAAGACGCGACCTGCAACGGCGCGCCCAGCGTCGCGGTGCTGTCGGTCCCGATGTAGCGCAGGATGTCGGCGGCGGGGATCGGACGGCCTTCGAGCCTGCCCGGCACGTGATCGGAGAAGAGCGCGTAAAGCGCCAGAATGCTCAGGATCACGATCAGGCTGAGCCCGGACACGCGCCGCAGCGCCTCCAGTGCCACGATGGTGATGCCGATGCCCAGCGCCAGCGATTCCTCGGGGTGAAAGAAGGCCCCTTCGGAAAGCACCGGAAAGCGGGCGAAGACATGCGCCCCGACCCAAAGTGCGGCAACGATCAGGAGACCGTCAAGCACGCGCCATGCGGTGCCGCGCGACGGCTCGATCAGCGAGCCCAGAAAGACAGAGGCCGCGGCAATGCCCATGAGCAGCCCGGCCACCTGTTCTGGATACAGCAGGATGCCGGCGTTCTGGGGCACATCAAGCGCCCAGATCACCGGCACCACAGAGACGAGAAGACAGAGGGCCCCGCGGGCCAGGCCAAGTGCCGACGCCATCGCCGCGCGCCCCTCTTTCAGATCAGTTGGTTGCCACGGACTGGTAGAACGCCGCGGCGGCCGGGTGGTATTCCAGCCCCAGCGGCTTGCCGATCGTGGCGGGATCGTACTCGCGCCACAGCGGGCTGGTCGCCCTCAGTTCCTCGGCACCTTCGTACATCGCCTTGGCCATGCGTGTGACGACGTCGTCGGACACGTCCTTATGTGCGAAAAGAAGGTAGTCGTAGGCGAAGACGCGGGTCGGCGTGTCGAGCCCCGGAAGCTCTGTATCCGCTGCGATCTCACGCAGGTAGGTGCCCGGCAGGATCTCTTCGAGCAGCGGCCCGGCATCCGCGTCGAACGGAATGAACTGGATATCGCCCAGCGCCGCCTCAAGGTCATAGGTCGGTTTCGAGCCGATGGTCGCGATCGAAATGTCCGTCTGGCCCTGCTTGATTGCGTCGTACATACGGGGGAAGTTTGCGATCGGCACCTCGTTGACGTCGCCATAGGTCAGCCCGCCAGCGTTCAGCGCCATGCGCACGATGTAGTCGCCAAGCGATCCGTCCGGGAAGCGCGGCACGTTCATGCCCGCAAGGTCGGAGAAGCCCGTAACACCCTTGCTTTCGGCCGCCACGATCCCGGCCTGGAACGGGAAGAGCGCGGCGACGATGCGCAGGTCCGGGTTCGGCACGTCGGACATGCCGCTGCCGTCCATGGCGTACCAGGTCTGCGGGTAGTTCGCGATTCCGAACTCCAGCCGGCCGGCGTTGACCAGCGGGATGTACTGCGAGGTATTGGCCGAGACCTGCGGCCGTACCTGAAGCTCGCCCGACGCCGAGACCACGCTGGCGATGGCGGTGGCGATCTGGCCGGTCGCGCCGCCCTCTGTGGTGCCGAGTGCAACAGTTTGCGCCGCAGCCGGGAACGCCAGCACCGCGCCCAGCGCGACGGCCAGCAGTCCGCCCTTGAGACTATGGGTCATGATTCGGTCCTCTCTGTTGGGATGTGGCCTGTGCGCGCCACTTGCCATTTTGTCGTGGGTGTTATCGTATACCTGTAACTTGTCTGGACAAGAGGGATTCCACATGGCGGCCAAATCGGGACGGCTGGCTTTGCTTGGCGGGGCGGGGGGCATCGGGCGCGCGGCGCAGGCCCGCGCCGCCGCCGACGGATGGGAAGTGACGGTTCTGGATCTGCCCCAATCGCTGGAACGGCATCCCCCCTCAGGGGCGGTGCGGGCGTTGGGGATCGATGTGTCCGACGCCGCGCAGGTGGCAGAGGTGTTCGCGACGCTGGGCCCGATCGAGGGCTTTGTGAACCTTGCGGGGTTCATGACCGGCTTGCGCCCGCTGGACCAGACGACACCCGAGGAGTTCGATGAGGTGATGTCGGGCAATTTCCGTGGCGCCTATCTTGCGGCCACAGCCGCGCTGGGACCGCTGCGCGCGGGTGACGGGGGCGCGATGGTCAACATCGTGTCAGGTCTCGCGTCCTTCGTGCGTCCGGGTTACGGGCTATACGGTGCGAACAAGGCGGCGATGATCCACCTGACAAAAACGCTGGCGCTGGAGGCGGCGCCGGACATCCGGGTGAACGCTGTCGGGCCGGCGGCGGTGGATACCGCGTTCCTGCGTGGCGGCACAGGGCGTTCGGACGAGGCCGCGCCATCAAGTCTCGACGTCGAAGCCTATGCAAGGGTGACGCCGCTGGCGCGGCTGGCGGTGGCCGATGACGTGGTGGGACCGATCATGTTCCTGCTGGGTCCCGACAGCGCCTTCATGACCGGACAGGTGCTGTGGGTGAACGGCGGGGGATACATGCCATGAGCGATCCGTCCCTGAAGGGGCGCGTCTGCCTTGTGACCGGTGGCGCGCGCGGGCTTGGCCGCGAGATGGCGCTGGCCCTGGCCGAGGCGGGCGCTGTCCTGTGCATCACGGGCGCAACCGAGACGCCGGAACTTTTGCAGACGGCCGGGGATCTGGCGGCGCTGGGCGGGTCAGGGAACGTGCTGGCGCTTGCCTCTGACGTGGCGGACAAGGCCGCAGCGGATGCCGCGGTGGCCGCCTGCGTGGACCGGTTCGGGCGGCTGGACGTTCTGGTGAACAACGCGGGCCGGGGCATGCGCCTGATCTCCGAGACGTTCAACACCACGCCCACCAGGTTCTGGGAATCGGACGCCGACGCCTGGCGTGCCGTCGTCGATATCAACTGCAACGGGCCATTCCTGATGGCGCGCGCGGCCGTGCCGGGGATGCTGGCGCAGGGCTTCGGCAAGATCGTGAACATCTCGACCTCGGACCAGACGATGGTGCGCAAGGGCTATGCGCCCTATGGCCCGTCCAAGGCCTTTCTGGAAGCGTCAAGCCGTGTCTGGGCGCAGGACCTGCATGGCACGGGGGTCGACGTGAACGTGCTGCTGCCGGGGGGCGCGGCGGATACCGACCTGCTGCCGCCTTCACCGGACAAGAAGGGCGCGGATGGCAACCTGCTGTCGCCCGCCGTGATGCGCGATGCGATGCTTTGGCTGGCCTCGGATGCGTCGAACGGCTGCACGGGGGGGCGCTATATCGGGCGGCTCTGGGACGGGCCGGACGCGGCGCGCGACGCGCCGATCGACAAGCCCCGGATCATGTGAGGCGACGATGGGCGGGTTGACGCTTGGGGGGCTGGAAGTTCAGGGGCTGACGGATCTGGACAGGTTCGACATCCCGCTGTCCATGCTGCTGCCGGGCGCGGATGCGGCGGATTTCGCCGGCGTGCCCTGGATCGGGGGCGACGTTCTGACGGGCGACACCCTGCACCTGAAGATCCGGTCATGGCTGCTGCGGGTCCGCGGGCGTGTGATTCTGGTTGATACCTGCGTCGGCGACCACAAAGAGCGTCCGCGCCGCCCCGACTGGCACCGTCGCGACGGCGGCGTGCTGCTGGCGGCGCTGGCCCGTGCCGGGCTGCGGCCCGATGATGTCGACGTCGTCATGTGCACCCACCTGCACGCCGATCACGTGGGCTGGAACACGCGGCTGGAAAAAGGCGGCTGGGTCCCGACCTTTCCGAACGCGCGCTATGTCTGCGGGCGGGTGGAGTACGACCACTGTGCGGCCGATGCCGCCGCGGGCGGGGACGGGCACGGCAGTTTCGCCGACAGCGTCCTGCCGGTGATGGAGGCCGGGCGCATGGACCTGGTCGAGGACGGCTGGGACCTTGCCGACGGGCTGCGGCTGGCCGCCACGCCGGGCCACAGCCCCGGGCACATGTGCATTCACGCCAGCCACGGCGACGGCGCGGTGTTTGCAGGCGATGCGATCCACTCGCCCGTGCAACTGGCGCGCCCCGACCTGTCGAGCGCGTTTTGCAGTGACCCCGATGCGGCGCGTGCCGCCCGCCTGCATCTGCTGGAGGATGTCGCGGACAGCGGGCGCTGGCTGATCCCGGCGCATTTTCCCGATCCGGGCTGGATCAGGCTGGCGCGCGACGGCGGCGCCTTCTGCCCGGCCTGACGGGGTCAGGCCAGGTCGTCCAGCCAGGGCGCAGTGGCGCGCGCGGCGGCGGTGGCGCCGGCCTCGTTGGCAAAGCGTTCCGTGCCGTCCCCGCCAATGGGCTGCCAGCCGCGCCCGTCCTCGGGATCGCGGCGATACTGGGCGTACCCATAGCTGCCGTCCGGCCGGCGGAAGATGTCGACGCACAGCAGGTCGCCCGGCGCGTTGACGGATCGGACGACCTTGTTCAGGTGGGCCATGGCGTCAGCCGGCCCATTGCCGCCCGCCGTCCAGGTCGATCACCGTGCCGGACAGGTAGTGCACCTTCGGGCTGGTCAGCATCACCGCCAGCGCGGCGACCTCTTCGGGGTCGATCGGGCGGTGAAAGGGGAAGGTCGCGGGGTCCATCATCTCTTGCCAGCGGTCCGGGTCGCCCAACTGGCTTGCCGCCGCGTCGCGCAAGCGGCCGATCATCCGGTCGGTCAGCGTCAGCGAGGGGTTGATGCCGAAGACGCGGACGTTGTCCGCCGGTGTTTCCGCCCCCAAGGCATTGGTGAAGCCGATCAGCGCCGCGTTGCCCGCCGCGCCGATGATGTAGGACGGGCGCACAGCCCGGCCGCCCATGCCGATCACGTTGACGACGGTTCCCGACCCGCGCCGCCGCATCGCGGGGACGTAAAGCATGGACAGGTGGATGAAGCCCCAGACCTTCAGCTCGAACCCGGTGCGCCAGTCCTCCATCGTGCGCGCGTCGAGCGGGCCCGACTTGATCGCGCCAGCGTTGTTCACCAGCACGTCCACATCCGGGAAGGCCCGGAACAGCGCCTCGCGCTGGTCCTCGTCCGAGAGGTCGGCGGCGTGCCAGCCGACCCGGGCTCCGGTGTCCCGCGCCATTTGCGCGGCGGCGTCCTCCAGGGCATCGGCGCGGCGCGAGACCAGCGTGATGCGCGCGCCTTCGCGGGCGAAGGCGGCGGCGCAGGCATGGCCGATCCCTTTCGAGGCGCCGGTGATCAGAACATGACGGTCCCTTAGGCCAAGGTCCATGGCGGCTATCCCTTTCGTCTGTTCGGTTTCGCCGCCGACACCGCAGCGGCAAGAACGTGGCTCGACATCACGCTGGACGCCCATTCGGGCGACCGGGCGCGGATCGCCTCGGCCAGTTCCTGATGATGGCGTGCGGATCGGATCAGGTCGGCGGGCTGATAGGCCCGGTAGGTGCGTGCGACCACGCCCACATCGACGGCCACGGCCAGCACCGCGCGCAGGCGCGGCGATCGCGCGGCCTCGGCGAGGATACTGTGAAAGCTGGCGTTCGCGGCGGAAAGCGCGGCGTAGTCCTCGGGGCCGCGCGGCGGTGTCAACACCATCATCTCGGTGGCTAGGCGATCGAGTGCCTCGATCTGCTCGGTCGTGGCCAGTTTGGCGGCCCGCTCGGCGGCATAGCATTCCAGCCGCCGGCGCACCTCGAACAGCTGGTCGAGTTCTTCATCCGGAAAGGCGGCGACCCGGGTGGAATACCCGTCGCCCTTTTCGATGAAGCCCTCGTGCAGCAGGCGTGTCATGGCGGCCCGCACCGGTGTCCGGCTGATGCCCAGGTCCTCGGCCAGCCCCTGTTCGGTCAGGCGCAAGCCGCCCGGCAGGTCGCCGGACATGATGCGGTTGCGGATCGCCTCATACGCCTGCGTGGCCGCGGGAAGGCGCGGCGGTCCGTCCATCACGCGGCCCGCGGCGCGGGAAATCCGCCAGCCTTCATGACCATGCCCGGCACCGTCTTGCCCAGCCGTGCCTCCAGCCATTCGGCGGCGGCGATGGCCTTGTCGAGGTCGACGCCGGTGTCCACGCCGGACCGGTCGAGCATGTAGACAAGGTCTTCGGTCGCGATGTTGCCGGTGGCGCGGGGGGCAAAGGGGCACCCGCCCACCCCGCCCAGCGATGCGTCGAGGCTGCGCACCCCCGCCTCGATCCCGGCCCAGGCGTTGGCGATGCCGGTGTTGCGGGTGTTGTGCAGGTGCAGTCGCAGGCGCACCTCGGGGAAGGCCGCGCGCACGGCGCCCAGGCGTTCGGTCACGTCGCGGGGCGTGGCGACACCGATGGTGTCGGCAAGGGCCAGTTCGAAGGGGTCGTGTTCCATGCAGGCCTCGACCACCTGCATCAGGCGGGACACGGGCACCTCGCCTTCGAACGGGCAGCCAAAGGCGGCGCCGATGGTCAGGCCCACGTCGATCCCCGGCGGTGCGTCGGCGCGGATCGCGGCGAAGGCGGCGATGCTGTCGGAGGTGGGCACGCCCTGGTTGCGCTGGTTGAAGGTGTCCGAGGCGACGACGACGAAATTCGCCTCGTCCAGTCCGGCCTCTGCCGCGCGGTCAAAGCCCCGTCGGTTCAGCGTCAGCCCGATGAAGCGCGCGCCCCGGTCGCGCGGCAGGCCGGCGGCGACCTCGGCGGCGTCCGCCATTTGCGGCACGCGCTTGGGATTGACGAAGCTGGTGACTTCCATCCGCCGCAGGCCTGCGTCCAGCGCGCGGCCGATAAGGCCCAGTTTTTCCTCGGTCGGCAGGATCACGGGCTCATTTTGTATCCCGTCGCGTGCTGACACCTCGATGATTTCAACAAAAGTTCTGGCCAAACTGTCGCACCCCCCTATTTTGGGATACGAAATAGGCGGAATCGTCTGAGGTCAACGAAAACCGGATGGGGGGCGGCATGGAAAAGGCCGGGATGCGTGAAGGCGCGCTGAGCGACTTGCGCGTGATCGAGATGGGGCAGCTTCTGGCTGGGCCGTTCTGTGGCCAGTTGCTGGCCGATTTTGGCGCCGAGGTCATCAAGATAGAGCCGCCCGGGGCGGGCGATCCGATGCGCCAGTGGGGCCGGGAAAAGCCGCATGGCAAATCGCTTTGGTGGCCAGTGGTGGCGCGCAACAAGAAGTCCGTGACGCTGAACCTGCGCACCGAGGAAGGCCAGCAGATGGTCCGCGACCTGATCGCGTCGACCGACATCCTGATCGAGAACTTCCGCCCCGGCACGATGGAACGCTGGAACCTTGGCTATGACGTGCTGTCGGAAATCAACCCGCGTCTCGTGATGGTGCGGGTGACGGGTTTTGGCCAGACCGGGCCCTATTCCTCGCGCGCGGGGTATGGCGCCATCGGCGAGGCGATGGGCGGCCTGCGCTACGTGGTGGGCGATCCGTCGACCCAGCCATCGCGCATGGGCATTTCCATCGGCGACGAACTGGCCGCCGTACATGCCTGCATGGGCGCGATGTTCGCCATCCATGCGCGCGAACGGACGGGGCGCGGCCAGATCGTGGATTCCGCGATCTACGAGGCGGTGCTGAACATGATGGAAAGCCTTGTCACGGAATACGACGTGGCGGGCTACGTGCGGGAACGGACGGGCGCGATCCTGCCCAACGTGTCGCCTTCGAACGTGTTCGACACCGCAGATGGCAAGCTGCTGCTGATCGCCGCGAACCAGGACACGGTGTTCAAGCGCCTGGCAGAGGCGATGGGCCGGCCCGAACTGGCCGAGGATGCGCGCTATGCCACCCATTCGGCGCGCGGCGCCCACCAGGCGGAACTGGACGGCATCATCAACGACTGGACGCGGACCGTGTCCCTGGACGCGCTGGAGGCGCTGATGAACGAGCATGGCGTGCCCTGCGGCCTGATCTACAAGGCCGAGGACATGATCGCGGACCCCCATTTCGAGGCGCGCGAGGCGATCGTAGAGGTGGATCACCCCGATTTCGGCAAGATCAAGATGCAGAACGTGGCGCCGCGACTGTCCGAGACACCAGGTGCCGTGCGCCATGTCGGGCCCGCGCTGGGCGAACACAACGACTATGTTTACGGCGAGGTTCTGGGTCTTTCGGCGGAAAAGCGGTCCGCGTTGCGGGACGCCGGGATCATCTGAGGCGGCAGGCGCGAGACAGGGGTGATGGCGGACGGAGACAAGGCACAACGGCTTGAGTTCCTGACCGTCGCCGAAGCGGCGGACAGGCTGGGGCTGAGCCGTCTGCGCATCCGCGAGGCCGCCGAACGCGGCCTTGTGCCAAGCAAGCGCGACAATGAGGGGCGGCTGCGTGTCGACCTGACCGGGCCGGTGCCGCGGGGCATGGGGGACGGGCCAACGACGCTTTCGGTCGATGCGCTGATGCACCTGCTGTTCGACGAGGTCGAGGAATTGCAGGGCGAGTTGTCGGCCCGCGACGCCGAAATCGCCGCGCTTGCCGCGCTGGCAGAGCGGCAGGACCGGGCGCTTGGGCTGGCCGACACCGCGTTGACCGAGGCGCAGGCCGCGGCCGACGCCACGCGGTCCGATCATGAGGTGGTGAAGACGCGCCTGACCGGCCTTCTGGACCGGGCAATGGGGCACCTTGACGAGGCTGAAGAGTCGAAGACGCGGCTTGCCGGGCTCCTTGACCGCGCGCTTGCCCATCTTGACGACGCAGAGGCAGACAAGGCGCGGCTGGCGGGCCTTCTGGACCGGGCGATGACCCATCTGGACGAGACGGCGACGGCCCGGGACCGTCTGGAAGACGTAAGCGGTCGCGCGCTTGTCCAGCTCGACACCGCGCTGGCCCGGCTGGATGACACAGAGGCAGAGGCCGCGCAGTTCCGGACGCTCTTGTCGCGGGCGATGGACCTGATGGACCGGGCCGACGCCGCCGGAGGTGCCGAGGCCGCGGCGCTGGGGGAGGCCGCCGACCGGGCGGTCGATCTCCTGGATGCCGCGCTGTCACGGGCCGAGGCCGAGGCTGCGCGTGGCGGTCGGGCCGAGGCGATGCTGGAGCGGGCGCTGGCCGCCGGCGAGGACATGGAACGCACGCTGGCCGAAAGCGCCGGACTGAAACGCGACCTCGACGAGAAATCGGCCGAGATCGAGCGCCAGAAAGCCACCGTCGAGTCGGCGTTGGCAATGTCGGAACGGGCCGTGGCACTGGCCGCGGCCGGCAAGGAACCCGCCCCGCGCCGCAAGGGGTTTTTCCAGCGGCTATTGGGTATTTGAGACAGGGAAAGGACCAGGAATGTCGGTGACCGAGGATCTGATACGGCGTTACGAGGACCGGCTTGCCGCCTTCGAGGAACGGCTGCGGCGCATCGAATCGAGCGGCAGCGCGGTGGCCCCCGCCCTGCGGGGCACATCGGGCCGTGGCACCGGCCTGCGGCTGGGGGTCGACGTGGGCGGCACCTTTACCGACCTCCTGCTGCTGGATGAGCGCAACGGTCGGACCTATACGGCCAAGGTTCCCTCGACCCCGAAAGACAGTTCCGTGGGCGTGCAGAACGGGATCGAGAAGATCTGCCGCGAGGCCGGGATCAGCCCCAAGGACATCGCCGAGGTGATGCACGGCACCACGGTGGCCACGAACACGGTGCTGACCAGTTCGGGTGCGCTTGTCGGGCTGGTCACGACAAAGGGCTACAAGGATGTGCTGCAGATTGCGCGGTCCTACGTGCCCGGTGGACTGGGCGGCTGGGTGATCTGGAACAAGACCCTGCCGCTGGCCCCGCTGGAACTGACGATCGAGGCGGACGAACGCCTTGATTCGAACGGCAACGTCCTTGTGCCGCTGGACGAGGCGGCGATCCGGCGCGACTTGCAGGTCCTGCTGTCCTCGGACATCGAGGCCCTGACGATCGCGCTGTTCAACGGCTATGCCAATGACGTGCACGAACGCCGCGTGGCCGCCATCGCGCAGGAGATCGCGCCGCATATCCCGGTGTCGACCTCTGCCGCGGTCATGCCCGAGATGTACGAATACGAGCGCACCGAAACCACGGTCGTGAACTCCTACGTCAGGCCGGTGGTGTCAAAGTATGTCTCGAACCTGCAGAACGAGCTGAAGTCGCGGATGGGGTCGCAGGTGAACCTTCAGATCCTGCGGTCCGACGGGGGGCTGTCATCTGCCCAGGCGGCGATGGACATGCCGGTGAACCTGTTGATGAGCGGTCCGGCGGGGGGCGTTTCGGGCGCTCTCTGGATCGCCAAGCAGTCGGGGTTCCAGAACCTTCTGACCTTCGACATGGGCGGCACCTCGACCGATGTGGCGCTGATCGAAAAGGGCGTGGCGCGGACGCGGCGCGAAACGCGCGTGGCCGACGTGACCGTGCGCGCGCCGTCGATCGACGTTCGGACTGTTGGCGCGGGTGGCGGGTCCATCGCCTATGTGCCGGAACTGACCAAGGCGCTGCGCGTCGGCCCGCAATCGGCCGGCGCCGACCCGGGGCCCGCCGCCTACAAGAAGGGCGGCGAAGAGCCTACGGTGACCGATGCCAACGTGGTGCTGGGCTACCTGCCCGCCGACGCCAAGCTGGGCGGCGACATGGACATCAGCCGCGATCTGGCCGCCAAGGCGGTGCAGAAGATCGCCGACGCGCTGGGCAAGTCGGTCGAAGAGGCCGCCGAGGGCATCATCGCCATCGTCAACGAGAACATGGTGGGCGCGCTGCGCCTTGTCTCGGTCGAGCAGGGCTATGACCCGCGCGAATTCGCGCTGATCGGGTTCGGCGGCGCCGGGCCGCTGCACGCCAACGCGCTGGCGCGGCTGGTGAACTCTTGGCCCGCGATCATCCCGCCGGGGCCGGGCGTCCTGTGTGCCTATGGCGATGCCACCACGCGGCTTCGGAACGAGGCCAGCCAGACCTTCGTGACACGCGTGGCGGAAACCGACGACGGCGCGATATCGGGGATGCTGAAGGACCTTGCAGCCAATGCGGCCGAGGCGCTGACCGAGGAAGGTGTGCCGCGCGCGGAACAGGAGGTCACCTACCAGGTGGACATCCGCTATCGCGGGCAGGGCATGAAGCTGACCATCGACGTCACGCCCGAAACGCTGGCCCAGGACGGTATACACGGCATCACCAGCCGCTTCGACGCAGAGCATGAGCAGCTCTTCACCTTCGCGCTGGACGCAGAGCACGAGATCGTCGGCCTGCGCGCCGTGGTGCAGGGCGCCGAGAAGCAGTTCATCAACACCGTGGCCGAAAAGGGCGGCACCGACGCCTCGGGCGCGCGGGTGCATTCCACCCGCATCTTCGCCGATGGCGCATGGCGTGACGCGGGCATCTACGACCGTGGCAAGCTGCGCCCCGGAAACCGGATCGACGGCCCGGCCATCGTGACCGAGATGGACAGCACCTCGGTCATCCTGCCCGATCACGTGGGCATCGTGGACACGGTTGGCAACATCCTGATCTGGCCCGCCAATCACCAGAACGCTCGCTGAGGGAGACGACAGACATGGTCGCAACATTCGTTCAAACCAACCAGACGCCGTTTTCCCGCATCGAGGTGGACCCGATCACGCTCGACATCGTCGAGAACGCCCTGCGCAACGCCCGCAACGAGATGGATGCGGTGCTTTTCCGCACCGCCATGTCGCCGGGCATCCGCGAACAGCACGACGCCTTCCCGATGATCGCCAACCAGGAAGGCAAGATGGTGGTCGGGCAGTTCGGCTCGTTCCTCTACGGCTTCATCAACGGCTATGACGGCACCATCGAGGATGGCGACATCTTCCTGACGAACGACCCCTATTCGTGCAACGGCGCGGTCAGTCACCTGAACGACTGGCTGATGATGATGCCGATCTTCCACGATGGCCGGCTGGTCAGCTGGGCGGCGATGTTCGGGCACATGACCGACGTGGGCGGCAAGGTGCCCGGGTCGCTGCCGACCGACGCCAAGATGATCTACGAAGAAGGCATGATCATTCCGCCGACCAAGATCTACAAGGCGGGCAAGCTTCAGGACGAGATCCTGAACATCATGCTGCACAACACCCGCATGCCCGAGTGGAACAAGTCGGACTTCTTCGCGATCATCGCGGCGCTGCGGCTGGCCGAGCGCCGCGTGCGCGAGAACATCGAGCGGTTCGGCGCCGACACCTACATCAGCGCGATGTGGGACATGCTGGACCGCAACCGCGTGGCGATGGGTGCCATCATCCAGATGATCATCCCCGAAGGCGACCACAAGGCGTATTTCGAGGACTGGATCGACGACGACGGCATGGGCAACGGGCCCTACAAGATCGCCTGCACCCTGCACCGCGAGGGCGAGGTGGCCAAGTTCGATTTCTCGGCCTCGGACCCGCAAAGCTATTCCTCAATCAACTTCCTGTTGAACGAGGAAATGTTCAAGATGTTCTTCGGGGCCTTCACCATCAACCTCTTCGACCCGCAGATCCTGTTCAACGACGGGTTTTATGATCTGGTCGAAGTGCATATCCCCGAGGGCTGCATCCTCAAGCCCAAGAAGCCCGCCGCGCTGTCGTGCCGGACGCACATGCTGGGCCGGATCTTCGATCTGATGGGCGGATTGCTGGGGCAGGGGGCGCCGGATGCGCTGAACGCCGCGGGCTTCTCGGATTCGCCGCATTTCATGTATTCGGGCTTCGACGCCAAGGGCGAATGGTACCAGTTGTTCCAGATCGGTTTCGGCGGCATTCCCGGCCGCCCTGCCGGCGACGGGCCGGATGGCCATTCGCTCTGGCCGGCCTTCACCAACGTGCCGAACGAGTTCATCGAGGCCTATTTCCCGCTGCGCATCCGCGAATACGCCACGATCCCGGATTCGGGCGGCGCGGGCCTGCACCGGGGCGGCAACGGCATCATCATCGCCTATGAACTGCTGGAGGCCGGAGAGGTCAGCATCCACGACGACCGCTGGCTGACCTATCCCTGGGGCGTCAACGGCGGCGAGCCGGGGATGCGCTCGACAAAGCGGCTGGTCCGCAAGAACGGCACAGAGGAAAACATCCCCTCGAAATGCGACCGGATCAGCGTCGAGCCGGGCGATATCCTTTACTTCAACACCTGGGGCGGCGGCGGCTGGGGCGACCCGCTGCAACGCGACGCGGCACTGGTGGCGCTGGACGTCAGGCGGGGTCTGGTGACCGAGGCCGGCGCGCGGCGATATGGCGTGGTGATCTCTGGCGGCGGGGTGGACAGCGCCGCGACAGAGAAGCTGCGCGCTCAGATGGCGGCCCAGCGCGGAGAGACCAAGCTATTCGACCGCGGGTTCACGTCCATTGCCGAGTTGAAAGAGCGGGCGCTGCGTGAAACCGGCTTCCAGCCACCGCAAGAGCCGGTGTTCAAGTCGCATGTGCGCGTGGCGGCAGAGTAGCGCCATGTCTGAATCGCTTGACCAGAACTATGCCCGCGCGGGCTATCACGCAAAGCAAAGCCGGGGCAGCCGCCCGGCCCTGATCCTGATCGACTTTGCCAAGGCGTATTTCGATCCCGCCTCGCCCCTTTTCGGGGGCGAGGGTTGCCAGACCGCGCTGGACAATGCGGCGCGTCTGGTGCCCGCGGCCCGCAAGGCCGGTATCCCGGTGATATTCACCGAGGTCAAATACCAGCCCGGCGGCCGTGACGGCGGCGCGTTCTATGCCAAGGTTCCGGCGCTGTCGTGCTTCGACGCGGGCGCCGAAACCCAGGAACTGGCCCCGCCGCTGACGGTGGAAGCCGACGACATCGTCATCACAAAGCAGTATCCCAGCGGGTTTTTCGGCACCTCGCTGGCCGCGACCCTGCAATGGCTGAAGGTGGATACGCTGCTACTGACGGGGGTGACGACATCCGGCTGCGTGCGGGCCACCTGCATCGACAGCATCAGCCACGGCTTCGTCACGCTGGTGGTAGAGGACGCGGTGGGAGACCGCGCCGAGGGCCCGCACCAGGCCAACCTGTTCGACATGAGCGCCAAGTACGCCGACCTGATCGGCACCGACGACGCCATCACCTATTTCGAAGACCTCAAACAACAAACCTGATCCAGCACGGAGGACTGAACGATGAAATACATGACCACGGCCGCCGCGGCGGCATTGCTTCTGGGCGCCCCGGCCCATGCCGGCATCGAAGAGGCGCGGGCCCTGATCGCGCAGTACAGCCAGGTCCCAACCTTCGAGGCGCCGGGACCGTCCTTTGACGCCAAGGCCTGCATGGCGGACAAGAAGATGTTCGTCATCCCGCTGACCAACGCGAACCCCTTCAACGCCGCGATCAGCCAGGGCTTTGTCGATGCCGCCGAAATCGTCGGGTTCGAACTGCGCGACTGGGAAACCCAGATGGACCCGGCCGGCTGGATTCAGGGCATCAACACGGCCGTCGCCGAAGGCTTCGACCTGATCGACCTTCAGGGCGGGCTGCCGCCCGAGTTCCTGCAGCCCCAGATCATCGAAGCGCAGGCGGCGGGCGTAAAGGTCACGGCCACCCACAACTGGGACGCCACCACGCAAGGCGCGCCCGACTGGATGGATGGCGCGGCCAACACCGACTATGTCACCGTCGGCCAGATCATCGCAGCCTGGGCGATCGTCCAGACAGAGGGCAAGGTGAACGCGCTGGTCCTCGGCCCGGACGAGATCACGCCGACCGCGCCGCTGCGCGATTCCATCCTCGGCTACCTGTCCGAGAACTGCCCGGACTGCACCACCCGGTACATAAACGTGCCGGTCAACGACTGGGCCACGCAGGGCCAGCCTGCCGTCCAGAACGCGCTTCTGGCCGATCCGTCGATCAACTACGTGCTGCCGGTCTATGACTCGATGAGCCAGTTCATCGTGCCGGCGATCCAGATCGCGGGCTCCAGCGCCAAGATCGTCAGCTACAACGGCACGCCCTTCGTGCTGGACATGATGCGTGACGGCGACATCGTCGAGATGAACGTGGGCGAAAGCCTTGGCTGGGTCGGCATGGCCGGGACGGACGCGAACATGCGCCTGCTCTGCGGTCTGGACCCGGTGAACAGGCTGAACACGCCTGCCTTCATCTTCACTGATGAGAACGTCGAAAGCGCCGGGGTGCCCGCGACCTTCAACGATGGCTACGGTGACGTGCACATCGAGGGCTTCAAGGCGCTTTGGGGCATCGATTGAGCCAGACCACGAAAACCGGCCTCGCCCCCGACGGGGGCGAGGCGCTTGGCATCGAGAACCTGTCGAAGCAATTCGGCGGGGCGCGTGCGCTTGACGGGGTGTCGCTGCACGTCCGCCGCGGAGAGGTGCACGGCCTTCTCGGCTCCAACGGGTCGGGAAAATCGACCCTCATCAAGGTGCTGGCGGGCTTTCACACGCCAGAGCCCGGCGCCGAGATCCGGCTATACGGCCGCAAGGTTCCCCTGCCCATTCCGGGGGCAGAGGTGCGCGCGCTTGGCCTTGCCTTCGTGCATCAGCACCTCGGGCTGATCCCGTCGCTTTCGGTGACGGAAAACCTTTATATCGGCCAGCTGGCCACGGGGCAGGACTGGGCGATCAACTGGCGCGACATGCACAGCCGCGCGGCCGAGGTGTTCGCAAGGTTCGACCTGCCACTGGTCCCGCAGGCGCCGGTCGCCAGCCTGTCCGCGGTGCAACAGGCGCTGCTGGCGATCGTGCGCGCGTATGAAGACCTGCGCCACGCGGCCGAGGACCACGCCGACCGCCCCGGCGTTCTGGTGCTGGACGAACCTACCCCCTTTCTGCCGCGCGCAGGCGTCGAACAGCTGTTCCGGCTGGTCCGCCAGTGCACCGCCACCGGCGCCAGCGTGATCTTCGTCAGCCATGACGTGGACGAGGTGCGCGAGATCACCGACCGCGCCACCATCCTGCGCGACGGCCACCTGATCGACACCGTCGCGACCGCAACGACCTCGCATGACGCGTTCGTGGAACGCATCATCGGCACATCGATGGCCGCCTATCACGGCGCGGCCAAGGTGCTGCCCGCCCGCCCGCCGCTGGTCGAGGTGTCGGATCTTGCCGGGCCCGGCGTCGGCCCCCTGGACTTCGAGATTGCCGAGGGCGAGATCCTGGGCGTCACCGGGCTGATCGGGTCGGGGTTCGACAACCTGCCGGCGATGCTTTACGGCGGCCGCGACGGGGTGACAGGGCGTATTGCCATAGGCGGGCGCGGCATTCGTCTGGATGCCCTGACCCCGCCCGAGGCGATGGCGCGCCGCGTCGCCTACCTGCCCGCCGACCGGCTGGGGCAGGCGGGCGTAGGCTCGCTTTCGGTGGGCGACAACGTGGCGATGCCGGTCTATCCCAGGCTGGCCGGCGCCCTGGGCCTGACCGACCGGCGCGTGGCCGCCCATGCCGGGCGGCTTGGCGCCGAGGCCGGGGTCAAGCCCAACGTTCCGGCCCTGCCGCTGTCGGCGCTGTCGGGGGGCAACGCGCAAAAGGCGCTGATGGCGAAATGGCTTCAGACCGCGCCCCGGTTTCTCTTGCTTGACGAACCCACACAGGGCGTCGACGTGGGCGCACGCCAACAGATATGGGAGGCGCTGGACCGCACCGCCGAAGGCGGCGCCGCGATCCTCATCGCCTCGACCGATTATGACCAGCTGGCGCAGCTGTGCCACCGGGTGCTGATCTTCTCGCGCGGGCGCATCGCCGCCGAACTGACTGGCGCCTCGCTGACCAAGGACACCATCGCCGAGCATTGCTATCGCTCGATGACGCGCATCGCATGAGGGACAGTTCATGACCGACACGCCCCCGTCTTCGGAAGCCTACGAGGCGCGCATCGCGGCGCTGGAGGCCAAGCTAGCCGCGCTTGAGGCCAGCGTCGGCGACGCCACGGCCAGGGCCGAGTGGGACTGGAAGGGCTGGGCAGAGCGCTATGGCCTGATCCTTGCGTGGATCGCGATCATCCTTGTGCTGGGCGCGTTCAAGCCGGTGCAGATGTTCGCCTGGAATTCCTACGCCTCCATGCTGGGCTCCAATGCGATGGTGGTCGTGCTGACGCTGGCTCTCATCATTCCGCTGACCACGGGGGACTTCGACCTGTCGGTGGCCAGCGTGATGGGCCTGTCGTCGATGATCATCGCGGTGCTGAACGTCAAGCTGGGCTATCCCATCGGCAGCGCGATCCTCATTGCCCTGGTGGCGGGCGCGGTCGTGGGCGCCGTCAACGCGTTCTTCATCCTATATTTCGGGGTCTTCTCGCTGATCGTGACGCTGGGCACCGGGTACTTCGTCAACGGGCTGATCCTGTGGGTGTCCAATTCCGGCACCATCGCGGGCGTGTCGATGGATCTGGTGCGCGCCGTCATCCTGACGCGGTTTCTGGGCATTCCCGTGGGCTTTTACTATGCGCTGATCCTGACCGGGGTGCTCTGGTACGTGTTCCAGTTCACCTCTCTCGGGCGCCGGATGCTGTTCGTGGGCCGCGGACGCGAGGTCGCGCGCCTGTCCGGGGTCAACGTGACGCGGGTCCGGGCCGGCGCCCTGATCGCGTCCTCCGTGATGGCCGCCTTCACGGGGGTGCTCTACACCGGGATGCGCGGCGTGGCGGATCCGTCCTCGGCGCTGGCGTTCCTGTTGCCCGCCTTTGCCGCGGCGTTCCTTGGGTCCACGGCGATCTACCCGGGCCGGTTCAACGCCCCCGGCGCCTTCCTTGCGGTTTTCGTCCTGTCGACCGGGATCATGGGGCTGAACTTTCTTGGCGTCGACAGCTTCGTGCAAAACCTGTTCTACGGCGGCGGTCTGGTCATCGCCGTGGCCATCAGCCAGCTGATCCGGGGCCGCAAGCCGATGGACGGATAGGGCCGGGCGCGCGCGACGCCGTCAGATGCTGTCCTTCACCCTGTCCCACGTGTTGGCGATGTGCTGGGCCATCGCCTGGCCCAGCCGCTTTCCGTCGCGGGCCTTCAGGGCGACGACCATCGCCTCGTGATCCTCGACGGCCCCGGCCCAGTACTCGGGCCGCTGGTTGCCGATGTAGCGGATGCGTTTCAGCCGCGCCTGAAGATTGCGCTGCATCTCCTGCAGGGTTTCGTTCTTCGAAAGCTCTGTCAGCCGCGAGTGGAACTCCTGGTTGAGCTTGTAGTAGGGCATCCGGTCCCGCGACCGGTAGAAGGCAAGCATCCGCTGGTGCAGGTCCGCAAGCTCTGCGATTTCCTTGTCGGTAGCCCGGACACAGGCCAGTTCACCGGCCAGCTGTTCAAGGTGGCCCAGCACCTCGAGCATGGCAAAGACGTCTTCGGGCGTCAGCTTGCGCACCACGCTGCCCTTCGAAGGACGCACGATCACCAGCCCTTCGGCGGCCAGCGTCCGAAGCGCCTCGCGGAATGGCGTACGCGAGACGCCAAGCTCCTCGATGAGACCTGCCTCGTCGATTCGGCTGCCCGGTTCGAGCACACCCTCGATGATCAGGTCTCGCACGCGGTTCGCGACCTGATCGTGAAGGGAGCGATTGGTGATCGCCAGCGACGTGTTCATGCCTAACGCTCTGTCCTGCCTCGATTTCAATGATAACGGGCAAATCCGGGCGACCCAACAAAAAATACCTTGAAGATAAATTTTTGCTACGTGTATACAAAATACATCTAAACACGCGGCGCAACGACAGCCGCGAACGGAGGAGGAGAATCGCCCATGAAACACGTGAAAATTGGCCTCTCGGCCGGACTTCTGGCCTGCACCGTATCCTTCGGTGCCTTGCCTGCTATCGCCGATACCTACATCGTCGCCGTCGGGGCATCGTCGAACAGTCTTCAGGGCCGCAGCGCCGCGAAGTTCGCCGAGGATCTTCAGGCCACGCTGGGCGATGCCCACACCGTCGAATTCTACGCCGACGGCCAGCTTGGCGATGAAAAGGAACTGATGCAGAAGCTGCGGCTCGGCACGGTTCACTTCACGCTGATTTCCTCCATCATGACGAATGTCGCGCCAGAGTTCGCGCTGTTCGACATGCCGTTCCTCGTGCAGGACCGCAATCATCTCAAGGCGATCGACGCAGAAATCGTGCAGGGAGAGCTTGCGCCAAAGGCCGAAGAGGCCGGCCTGAAGGTCCTGTCGACCTGGGAAAACGGGTTCCGCCAGATCACCAACAACGTCCGCCCGATCAACGTGCCGGCGGATCTCGACGGCCTGAAGATCCGGACGCCGTCGTCGGAATGGCGCGTTGCCATGTTCAAGGAATGGGGCGCCAACCCGACGCCCATGTCCTTCTCGGAGGTGTTCGTCGCACTGCAGACCGGCACGATGGACGGGCAGGAAAACCCGCTGACCAACATCACCGGCGCCAACTTTCAGGAAGTGCAGAAGTATCTCAGCATGACCGGCCACGTCTATTCGCCCACCTACCTGACCAGCGGTCTGGGCGTGTGGGACGGCCTTCCCGATGACGTGAAGGCGGCCGTGACAGAGGTGTCGGGCACGATCCAGGACTGGGCGCTGGCCGAGGGCGACAAGGCCGACAACGAACTGGTGGCCAAGATCGAGGCCGCCGGCGTGGCGGTGAACGTCGCCGACAAGGCAGCCTTCATCGCGGCATCGGCGCCGGTCTACGCGGCCTTCGCCGAAAAGGTCGAGGGCGGCAGCGAGCTTGTCGCCCGCGCCCAGGCTCTCGCCAACTGAGCCATACCGTCCCAGAGCCCGGCCGACAGGTCGGCCGGGCTCCCTTTCCTTCCGATGGATGGACAGAATGGTCTCTTTCATAGAGCGGGCGCTCGTGCGCAGTCTCGAGGTGATCTGCCTCGTACTTCTTCTCATGCTCACCGCGTCCGTCATCTACGCGACGACGGCGCGCACCTTGGGTGCCTCGCCGTCATGGTACGACGAGATCGCAAGCGTGCTTCTGGCCTGGCTCACCTATTTCGGGGCAAGCTACGCACTCTTCCTGCGCCAGCACATGAGCTTCGGCGGCCTCGTCGCCGCCTTGCCTCGGGCCGCTGCCGTCGCACTGGCATTGTTCTCCGAGCTTCTGGTGATCGGCTACTTCGCCGTGGTCGCATGGTTCGGGAACGCGGTCCTTGCCGTCGCCAAGTGGGATTCGCTTCTCAGCCTGCGCTGGCTGACGCTGGACATCGTGCAATCGATCATCCCGATTTCTGCGGTCCTGATGATCATCGGAACGCTGCTGACCATGCCGCGCGCCCTGCGCAACGCCGCAGCGGGCATCGATCCGGAACACGCCGAGATCGAACAGGCCATCGCTGAAGCCGAACGTGAGAACGCAGCGCAAGAACGCGCGCAAGAGCGCACGGAGACCAGGACATGATCCTTCTTCTGACCGCCATCGCGCTTATCGCGCTGATCCTCATAAACGTTCCGATCGCCATCGCCATCGGCATCGTCGCGCTGGGCGGATTCCTGTCGACCTCTGGCGTGAACAGTCTCTACGACATGGCCATCGCGCTTTATTCCGGCGCGACCAAGTTCCCGCTCATCGCGATCCCGCTCTTCATCCTTGCGGGCAACCTGATGAACACCTCGGGCATTTCCGTCCGGCTCATCAATTTCGTGACCGCGCTGATCGGCTTCGTCCGGGGCGGGCTTGGCATGGTCAACATCGGCGTGTCGATGGTCTTTGCCGAGATTTCGGGGTCCGCCGTGGCCGACGTGGCCGCCACCGGCACCGTGCTGATCCCCGAGATGAAGAAGCGCGGCTATTCCCGTACGCTGGCCGCCGCGATCACCTCGTCCTCGGCCTCGCTTGCCATCATCATCCCGCCGTCGATTCCGATGATCCTATATGGCGCCATCGCGGAAACCTCGGTCCTCAAGCTCTTTGTCGCGGGCGTCGTGCCGGGCGTTCTTGGCGGCTTCCTTCTGATGCTGGTGACCTACATCCTCGCCATCCGCTATGACCTGCCGCGCGCCGAGGGCTTTGACCTCTGCCATGTCTGGCGGTCCTTCAAGGCGGCGTTCTGGGCGCTTCTGATGCCGATCATCATTCTTGGCGGCATCTTCTCGGGCTTGGTCACCGCCACCGAAGGCGCCGGCCTTGCCGTGCTCGCGGCGCTGGTGATCGGGCTCTTCATCTACCGCGACCTTGATATCCGGCGCCTGCGCAAGGCGATGCTGGAAGGCGTCAGCCAGACCGGCGTGGTCATGCTGCTTGTCGCCACCTCGGCTGCATTGGGCCTTTTCCTGACCCAGGCGCAGGTGCCGCAGAAACTTGCTGCCCAGATCCTTGAATTCACCCAGAATCCGCTCGTGGTCCTCGCGCTTCTGAATCTGCTGCTTCTGGTGCTGGGCATGTTCCTGCACGGGGCCGCCGCGATCATCCTTGTGGTGCCGGTGGTGATGCCTCTGGTGAACGCCGTGGGCATCGACCCGATTCACTTCGGGATCATGGTGACGCTGAACCTGGCGATAGGGCAGCAGACGCCGCCGGTGGCCTCTGTGCTCATCACTTCGTGTTCCATCGCCCGTGCCGGGATCTGGGAAACGTCCCGTACCAATCTGCCCTTCATCGGCGTGCTGGCGTTCATCCTTCTACTGGTTACCTATGTGCCCTCAGTCTCGCTTGCGCTGACGGAGCTTGTGAAATGACCCCGACCAAACCGAGAATAGCCATCATCCCCGGGGATCCGTCCGGCATCGGGCCGGAACTCGTCGCGAAGCTTCTCCACGAGGACGGCGTGCGCGACGCGGCCGATATCCTGCTGGTCGGGGACGCGCACCTTTGGCAACTGGGTGCAGGACAGGCCGGGCTGGAGCTGGACCTCTCCGAGGTATCGGGCGACAAGGCCGGCGCGCACCCGGGCCTTGGCTGGCTGCCCCTTGACACGATCGCGCCCGAGGACGTCCGGGTCGCCCAAGTCACCACGGCAGGCGGGCGCTCCAGCCTTCTGTGCCTGAACATGGCGCTCGACCTCGCCATGCAGGACAAGGTCGACGGCATCCTGTTCGGCCCTTTCAACAAGGCCGCGCTGACGGCGGCCGGCATGGATGCCGAGGACGAGCATCGCTACATGGCCCGCTACCTGGGGCACGAGGGGTATCACGGCGAACTCAACGTTCTGGACGAGCTTATGACAACCCGCGTGACCAGCCATATCGGCCTGCGCGACGTGGCCGGGAACATCACGCCCGAGGGTGTCGAGAACGCCATCGGCCTTGCCGAGGACACGTTGAAGCGCGCAGGCAAGACCCGGCCCCGGATCGCGGTGGCCGCGCTGAACCCCCATGCGGGCGACAACGGCAAGTTCGGGCGCGAGGAAATCGACATCCTCGCCCCCGTGATCCGTGCCGCACAGGAACGGCAAAAGGACGTCACAGGCCCATGGCCCTCGGACACGGTGTTTCTAAAGGCGGTCCGCGGCGAGGTGGATGCAGTCGTGACCATGTATCACGACCAGGGCCAGATCGCGATAAAGCTTCTGGGTTTCGATCGCGGTGTTACCGTCGCCGGCGGCCTGCCGATCCCTGTGACAACGCCGGCTCATGGCACCGCCTTCGACATCGCAGGACAGAACAGCGCCAATGTTGGCGCCACGCGCCAGGCCTTTGACCTGCTGGTGCGCATGGCCACGACCCACCGCGCGCAGCGCGCCGCAGCATGATGAACGGACACCAGCGATGACAAAGATCAGATCCCTTCGTACCCGTGTCTGGAACTGGACGGGCCCCACGGTGCCGCCAGCGGGCAATTTCTGCACAAACGCCTCGGACACGCTCTGGATGAAGGGCGACGCCATGGCCTCGTTCCGGTTCCACCAATGGCTGACCTGCGAGGTGGAAACCGATGACGGCACCGTCGGCATCGGCAACGCCGCGCTGGCCCCGACCGTCGTCAAGAAGGCCATCGACGACTGGTACGCCCCGCTCGTGATCGGCGAGGACCCGTTCGACTGTGCCTATATCTGGGAAAAGATGTACCGCCGCAGCCATGCCTGGGGCCGCAAGGGCATCGGCATGACCGCGATGAGCGCCATCGACATCGCGATATGGGACCTGATGGGCAAGCTTGCCGGCAAGCCGGTGTTCAAGCTGCTGGGCGGGCGGACCAAGGAAAAGATCCCGGTCTATTATTCCAAGCTCTACTCCGGTCCCATCGACGAGATGCAGAAAGAGGCCGCCGCGGCACGGGCCGAGGGCTATACCGCCTACAAGATGCGGTTCGGCTGGGGCCCAAAGGACGGCGCGCCGGGGATGCGCGAGAACCTCAAGCGCGTCGAGGCGGTGCGAGAGGCGATCGGCTGGGACGCCGATCTTATGCTCGAATGCTACATGGGCTGGAACATCGACTACGCCAAGCGGATGTTGCCGAAGCTTGCGAAATACGAACCCCGCTGGCTGGAAGAACCCGTCATCGCCGATGACGTCGAGGGCTACCGCGAACTCAACGCCATGGGCATCGTTCCGATTTCCGGTGGCGAGCACGAGTTCAGCGTGATCGGCTGCAAGGACCTGATCGCCACCAAGGCCGTCAGCGTCCTGCAATACGACACCAACCGCGTCGGCGGCATCACCGCGGCGCAAAAGATCAACGCCATCGCCGAGGCCTTCCAGGTGCCGGTGATCCCGCACGCCGGGCAGATGCACAACTATCACCTGACTATGGCGAACGCGAACTGCATGATCTCGGAATACTTCCCCGTCTTCGATGTCGAGGTGGGGAATGAGCTGTTCTACTACATCTTCGAGGGCGACCCCGAGGCCAAGGACGGTTTCCTGCAACTCGACGACGACCTGCCGGGTCTCGGCATCTCGATCACCGACAAGCACCTGCATCATTTCGAGATCTACGAATGACCTATTCCGGCATCTGGCCCGTCGCCCCGACACCCTTCAACGATGACGGATCGCTCGATCCCGAGGGGATGAAGCGTGTCCTCGACTGCCTGATCGATCAGGGTGCGGACGGCATCTGCATCCTGGCGAACTTTTCCGAGCAGTTCCTGATTTCGGACGCGGAACGCGAGGTGCTGATGCGCCTGTGCCTCGAACATGTCGCGGGCCGGGTGCCGGTGATCGTCACCATCAGCCATTTCGCCACCCAGATCGCGGTGGAACGCGCGCGGCTGGCCAAGGCGCTGGGCGCCGATATCGTGATGATGATGCCGCCCTACCACGGCGCGCTGCTCAAGGGTACGCCCGAACAGACGTTCGAGCAGTTCCGCGCCGTGGGCGAGGTGGGCATCCCGATCATGGTGCAGGACGCACCGCTTTCGGGCGTAGTCCTGCCGGTGCCGCTTCTGGTGCGCATGGCGCGAGAGATCGAAGAGGTGCGCCTTTTCAAGATCGAATGCCCGCAGGCCGCGAACAAGCTGCGCGCGCTGATCGCCGAGGGTGGAGAGGTGATCGAAGGCCCCTTCGACGGCGAAGAGGGCATCACGCTTCTGGCCGATCTCGACGCCGGGGCCACCGGCTCGATGACCAGCGGCATGATCGTCGACCAGATCAAACCTGTCATCGAACGGCATCTCGCCGGCGACGTCATCGGCGCGACCGAGGCATACGGTCGCGTGGCCATGGCCATCAACCACGAGAACCGGCAATGCGGCTGGCGTTCGACCAAGGCCGCGATGGTCGAGGGCGGCGTGATCCGGTCCGAATTCTGCCGACATCCTATCTCGCCGCTGCATCCCGCGATCCGCGCGCGGTTGCTGGACCTCTTGCGCCCACTCGAACCGATGGTCCTGAGCTGGGGAAAATGAACTTATGCTGACCGGAAAGAACCTTGTCGACGGGGCCTGGCATGGCTCGGACTCCGCGCTGCCGTCTGGCGATGTCGACGGGCTGTCCGTCGCCCAGGCGACGATGGCGCAGGTGGATGCCGCCTGCCGTGCCGCGCGCCGCGACTTCCGCGCCTTCGCCGGAACCTCGCGCGAGGCCCGCGCGGCGTTCCTGCGCGCCATCGCCGAAGAGATCGACGCGCTGGGCGACGCGATAACCGAAACCGCCATGGCCGAATCCGGCCTGCCAGAGGCGCGACTGGTCGGTGAACGCGGACGCACCACCGGCCAGCTTCGGATGTTCGCCGACCTGATCGAAACGCCCGACTACCTTGATGCGCGTATCGACCCGGCGCTGCCGGACCGCCAGCCGCTCCCCCGCCCCGAAATCCGCCTGACGCATCGCCCGATCGGGCCCGTGGCGGTCTTCGGCGCGTCGAACTTCCCGCTCGCCTTCTCGACGGCGGGTGGCGACACCGCAAGCGCGCTGGCCGCCGGCTGCCCGGTGATCGTCAAGGGGCACCCCGCCCATCCCGGAACCGCCGAACTGGTGGCCCGGGCCATCGCGGCCGCCGTCTCGCGCTGCGACATGCCCGCCGCGACGTTCCAGCTGGTGCATGGCGCCGGGCGCGAGGTGGGCGAAGCGCTGGTCCGCCATCACGAGATCTGTGCGGTGGGCTTCACCGGCTCTCTCCGCGGCGGGCGCGCGCTTTACGACCTCTGCCATGCGCGCGCCGTCCCGATCCCGTTCTACGGCGAACTGGGGTCGGTCAACCCGTGCTTCGTGCTGCCCGCCGCGCTTTCGGCCCGGGCCGGGGTCATCGCCACCGGCTGGGTGCAGTCCCTGACCATGGGCGCCGGGCAGTTCTGCACGAACCCGGGCGTGATCGTCGCCATCCGTGGAGACGGGCTTGCCGAGTTCACCTCCGAGGCCGTCGCCGCAGCCGATGCGGGGGCGGGGCAGAAGATGCTGACCGACGCCATCTGCGGTGCCTTCAGGGACGGACGGAACATGCTGGCCGGCAAGGCCGAGCCGCTGACCGCGCCGCGCGACGCCGAAGAGCCGGGGCACGCCAGCCCGGCGATCTTCCGGACCGACGCGGCGACATGGCGCGCGACGCCCGACCTTCAGGAAGAGGTGTTCGGCCCCGCCGGCATCATCGTGGAATGCGCGGACACGGACGAGATGCAGGCGATCGCCGAAGGCCTTGCCGGCCAGCTTACCGCGACGCTGCAGGCCGATGACGGCGATCATGCACTTGCCCGCGATCTCCTGCCGACGCTGGAGGAAAAGGCAGGCCGCCTCATCTGGAACAACTGGCCCACGGGGGTAGAGGTCTGTTCGGCCATGATGCACGGCGGCCCCTATCCGGCCAGCACGGACGTCCGCTCTACCTCTGTCGGCACGCTGGCGATCGTCCGCTGGCTGCGTCCGGTCAGCTACCAGAACCTGCCCGCCGCCCTGTTCCCCCATCGCGAACTTGCCGGCCAGGGCCTGACCGAACCCGCCTGACCCTCAGGCTCCGGGCTGCGGGCTGCGGGCTGCGGGCGTCCCCCTTGGGATGTCAGCAGTTGGCGTTGTTCTCGGCGCCGTCGGGCATGGTCGTGCGACAGAAGATGACCCCGTCAAGCTTTGCGTCGGTCATGTCCGCGCCGGTCAGGTTCGCGCTGCTCATGTCGGACCATGACAGCGTGGCTCCTGTCAGTGTCGCGCCCACGAACCGCGTTCCCTGAAGGTTGGCGCCATACAGGTTCGCCCCGGAAAGATCCGCCCCGCTGAGATCGCCGTTCACCAGGTTGGGCGCACCCCCCAGCTCGGCCTCGTAAACGGCGGCCCAGCGCAGGTCGCTGCCGCTCAAATCGCAGCCGATGCATTCCTGTGTTTCCTTCAGCCGCTTCATCGCATCGGCATCACCTGCCGCTACGGAAAGCGGGAAAACCCCCGCGATGGCAAACACGAACAGCTTGAACATGGCGTCCTCCGTTCTTCTGGTCCCCGGCGGACAGCCTAGCACCTGACCCGCGCCCGTGGCGAGCGTCGTTCCTACCGTCTTGCGGCGTAGACGGGAAAGCATTGGGCAATGGATCGAACGGTCGGCTGTTCATAGACCAGCGTCGTGCCACCCTCTGCCGAACGGATTTCCCACCCGGCGGTGTAGCCGAAGTCGGTTTCGCCGACCAATGCGGCCTCGCAGCTTGCACGGCTGTCCCACGCGGACAAATTGGTCCCCGGATCGACATTCACCTCGCCGGATGCATAGACCGTCACGACAACCCAGACCCAAAGCATGACTTCGTCCCCCCGGGGGCCGGCAAAGCCCCCGTCCTCGTAGCAGACTTCGCGCGCCGGGCCAACGATACGCTCTGCCATTCGGGCGGCGGCGCGATGCTGGCCGTTGCCTTTGCCGCCGAATTGGGGTCGAGATATCGGGGTGACTGGCAGGTTCGTCCAGGGGATCCGAGGCGATGACCGGTTTTCGAATTGTCTTGTGTATGATGGCCGTGATGGGCGTTCCGGGTCCTTCGGCCGCGCAGGGTGCGGCGCCGGAATGCGCGGGGCCGCTTGCCGATTGCCTGATCGCAGAGGCGAATGCCGCCGTCCAACTGGTCTCGCGGTCGTCCTCCATGGACGAGATCCATTTCTCGGTGGCGGTTGCGCTTGGCGATCTGGGGCGGTTCGACGCGGCGCTTGAAAGCGCGGGCCGCATAGACGATGCGCGCACCCGGGCAGAGGCGCTGGGCGAAATCGCGGGCGCCGCCGCGCGCATTGGCGCCTTTTCCCGTGCCCGCGAAATCGCGATGTCCATTGTCGATGGTCGCGTGAAATCGGCCAAGGTCGCCGCGCTGGAAGCGCTTGCCGGGCACCTGGCCGCCGCCGGCCGGATCGAAGAGGCGTTCGATACCGTCATCGCCATCGACAACCCGTTCCGCCGGTCCGAGGCGCAGGCGGCCATCGCCATTTCGGCGGCGCGGGCGGGCGATATTCCCGCCGGTATCCGCGCGGCAACGCGGATCGCCACCAGCTACTGGTTCACCTCCGATCAGGACGGGCTGAAGATCGCGTCGGGCCTTGTGTCGCGCTCGGGAGAGTTCGACCACTTCTGGTTCCATCAGGCGCTTGCCGCCATCGCCCGCATCCAGGCCGAAACCGGCGACGTGCTGGGCGCGCTGCAAACCGCGGGTTCGATCCCGGAACTGTCCGGCCGTTCCCGCGCGATGGCGGGCATCGCGCGTGTGCAGGCCGAAAGCGGCGATATCGAGGGCGCCCGCGCCACGGCGCGCGTAATAGAGGCAGCCTACGGCGATCTGGAAGCCATGGTCGCCATCGCGCGCGCCATGGCTGCATCGGGCAAGGTCGATACCGCCCTTGAACTCGCCCGCGACATCGTGCGCGCCTACGGCGATGCGTCGGCGATCGTGGCCGTGGCGGTCGAACAGGCGCGCCGGGGCTCGGTCGATGCAAGCATCAGGACGGCCACCGGAATCGACAACCTCGACAGCCGTACACAGGCGCTGTCGGGTGTCGCCGCGGCACTGGTGCAGGTCGGACGGCTGGACGACGCGCTTGGCCTTCTGCCGATGATACCAGAGGCGGGCGACCGCGCCGATCTTGTGCGCGCACTTGCCGTCTTGCTGGCGTCCGCGGGCGCCCCGGGCTCCGCGCTCGATGTCGCCGACCGCTTTGCAGGCGCGCGCGACTGGGGCGAAATCCGGGTTGCCGTTGCACTGGCCCAGGCGCGTGCGGGTGACGTGCAGGGCGCCCAGACCACGGCACGGGCGCTTCAGGACGACATGCTGCGTGCGATCGCACTTGCGGGCATCGCGCCCTTCGCGCCCTGACCTCAGATGTCCCTGGTGCTTCCGTCCATGCGTGTCAGCATTACACGGGATCCGGGATAGCCGGCCAGCAGACGGCGCGCTGACGCCTCCCCCGCGACATAGATCGCCGTCGATAGCGCATCGGCCCATACCGCGCGCGGTGACACCACCGCGACCTGTGCCAGCCGATTGGCGCTTTCGCCGGTGCGGGGGTCAAAGATGTGGTGCCGCCCCGGACCCTTCAGGCGCGTGCCATACCCGCCCGACACCGCCAGAGCCGCGTCCGCCAGCGCAAGATCGCGCGCGATGCCGGCCGGCGCAAAGGGGTCGGCCAGCCCGATGTCGAAGGGCCTTCCATCCGACGCCTCGCCCAGCGCCCGGGTCTCGCCAAGTTCGATCATCGCGTTCTCGAAGCCCTCGTTGCCAAGGATCGTGGTTATGCGGTCCGTGATGTGTCCCTGCGCGATCCCGTTCAGACTGATCGCCATGCCGGGGCGGGCAAGGCGAAGGCCACGCGCCCCGATGTCCACGGCGCCGTGATCGACAAGCGCACGCGCTTTTTCCAGTTCCGCCGCCGACGCAAGACCGGCGGCGTGAAGCCGCCAGAGCGGCTGTATCGTGGGATCGAACGCGCCACGGCTGAGCGTGGCAATGCGCAGGCTTTCCTCCGTGACCTCGACCAGTGCGTGCGCCGGGCGGTCCAGCGCACCATCCCGGTTCAGCCGCACGATCTGGCTGTGCGGCCGGTACAGGCTGAAGATGTCCTCCAGCCTGTTGACCTCGACCAGCATTCGGCGGATCGCGCGGCGGGCCACGTCGGGATCGGGATGCCAAAGCGTCATCGCAGACACCCCGCCCAGAACCTCGCCTTGCCAGCGTACGGGCACCGGCGCCCCGTTCAGCCTGCCAAGCGCCAGCGCCCCCAGCGGCAGGGCAAGTCCCGCCCCGACCACCCGAAGCGCGGTGCGGCGCGTCATGGCGGCGCTCATGCCGTCACCCCGGCGGGCAGGATCAGGCCGCCCGATGTCCCGTCAGGCCGCGTTCCCGCCCGCTCTCGACGCTTGCGGATCTGGGCAAGCGGCGGGCAGCGCCTGTCATCGTGGTACTCCACCTGGCAATCCAGGCACTGAAAGCATTCGGCCATCACGATCTTGCCCGACCGCTCTATCGCGCGCACCGGGCAGGACCGCTCGCAAAGATGACAGGGGTTGCCGCATTCCGGGCGGCGCTTGAGCATCTCGACAAGATGCAGCCGGTCCAGGATCGCAAGCGCCGCGCCAAGCGGACAGAGAAAGCGGCAGAAGGCCCGTTCGGTGAACAGCCCGATCAACAGGAGGATCACGGCGTAGACCACATAGGGCCACCCGCGTGCGAACATCGCGGTAATGGCGGTCTTGAACGGCTCCACCTCCTGCGCGACGTGCCCGGCCTCCGGCGCGAAGACGACAAGCGCAAGGATCGTTCCCAGCGCCACGTACTTGACGCTCCACAACCGGCGCTGAAGGTGCTCTTTCGGGTTCCACTGGGGCAGCCGAAGCGCGTGGGCGACACGCGCAAGCAATTCCTGCAACGCCCCGAACGGACACAGCCAGCCGCAGAACACGCCGCGCCCCAGCAGCACCAGCGACACCGCGGTATAGACCGAAAGGATGACGATCAGCGGTTCTGCAAGATAGAAGGCAAGGCCAAGGTTCTCGAACGGCGCCCTGAGATAGTTGATAAGATTCACGATGGACAGCTGTGCGCTGGCAGTCCAGCCGATCCAGACCAGCGTGAACAGAAGAAACCCGTTCCTGACATGGCGGTGCAGCCGCCGCCGCCGGCTGATCGCATCCTGGAAGGCAAGGATCAGCGTCAGTACCGCCAGCGCCGCGCACAGAATGGCGATGTCGGTCCGGCCCTCGACCCAGGGTTCCAGCCAGACCGGCGCCGGCTCGGGCTCTGGCATCAGGATCATCGAGGCCGGCAGCCGATAGGTCAGGTCGGCAAGCACGAAAGGCTCCAGCCGACCGTCAGGCAGGCGCGCCGCGGCAAGCAACTCTGCCTGCCATGGCGCCATCGGATCGAACCCGCCATCGCGCGGCAGAAGCAGCAGGTCCGCGACCCGTCCGCGCGCGGGGATCATGTCGGCCTTTTCGAACTCAAAGACCTGCCCGTCCTGCACCACCCGCACCCGGTCCAGCGAAAACCCGGCGGACAGGTTGTTGAACCGCGTGCCGCGATGGTCGTAGACGCCGCCAAGCGTGCCCACATGCACCGCCATCGTCCCCTCGGGTGTGCCGTTCACAAGCTGGTCGTAGGGTTCAAGCCCCACGCCGTTCCGGCCGACCTTCGGCGGATTGGCATAGCCGAACACCACGTCGGAATACAGCGCATCGGGCCCCCCGATGGCGGGCACCTCGGGCAGGTGATCGCCAAGGCCGGCCCGTTCCATCGCGCCCGCAAGGTCCGCGTTGGTGACGCGGGCCCGCGCAAGACCGCCCTCTGCCACCAGATCCAGCGGGCTCATCGGCCTGAAGTTGATCATGTCGATGGTCGGCTCGGTCACGATGATCTCTTCGGTGCGAAACCGCAGGACCATCCGCGCGCCTTCCTGCACCGCGTTGCGCATCGCCCGCGCCGAGATCGTGGCCCCTGCGACGAAACCGGGTGGCAACCGCCCTTCCACGCCCAGCCGCGCCTCGGTGCCTTCAAGCCCGCCAAGAAACATCACCAGCTGTGCCGTGCGCCTCTGGTCGTTGATAAGGTAGGGTTCACGGTGGAACAGCACGACTGATCCGGTGATCCGCCCCTCCAGCGTGACGCCCGCAACCACGTCAAAGGGCGTGCTGGAATAGCCGGGCGCGCGCAGCACGTCGAGCGTAGAGAAGACGTACCCGGCAAAGTCGTCGCCGCTGTAGGCCGCGGCGGAAACCGGGCCGTCATCGAGAACCATCTCGACCCGGGTCGCGCCGGGAAAGACGGCGGCCAGCACCCCGGGCGTCAGCCGTTCAAGCAGGGGCGGCGCATCGGGGTCTCCCGACTGCGCATGTGCGATCGTTGCCGAAAGGACCCAGACCGCGGTCACCAGCAGCACAAGACCCCGTGCAAGCGCCCTAGCAGCCGGCATCGGAAACCGCCCCGTCCGGCATTGTCGCGTCGCACAGCACGGCGCCGTCCAGCCGCGTGTCCGCCAGAACCGCGCCCAAAAGGTTGGCGCCGTGCAGAAAGGCGCCGCCCATGTCGCCGCCGATGACCCGCGCGCCGCCCAGATCGGCGCGGAAAAGGTTCGTCCCGCTCAGATCGGCATCCGACAGATCGGCCCGCACCAGACGCGCGCCGACAAGGTTCGCCCCGCTCAGATCCGCACCCGAAAGTCGCGCCCCGGACAGGTCGGCATAAAACAGGTTTGCACCGCGCAGGTCGGCCCCGGCCAGGTCGGCGCCCGAAAGATCCGCCCCGATCAGGCTGGCATAGTAAAGCTTGGCGCCCGTCAGGTCGGCCCCGGAAAGATCGGCCGCGCGAAGGTCCGTCCGGATTAGGTTGGCCTGCGACAGATCACACATGCGGCACGAGATCGACGCGCGAAAACGGCTGAGGTCCTCGGGATCCCACGCCTGCGCGGGGACCGGCAAGGCACCCAGGACGGCCGCCGCCAAAGTTGCCCTGATGCTCATTGCCCCGCGCCCGCCGCACGCGGACCCATGTGGTTGCGTCCTGTCCGGCGACACGGGCCGAGACATCCCTTCTTCCCTCCAGAGGCGCGAGGCCTACCCAACTGCGATCGTGGCCTCGCCCGTATACCGGTCCGACGTCGTGTCGATCCATTCGAACTCCAGCCGCGTGGTCTGATCCACCTTCAGGAAGAACGCGAAATAGGGATTGGCCGAGACCGCGGGCTCCAGCTTGGCGGCAAACGCCTGGCGGCCATTGGCATGGCAGCGGAACCATTCGGCGATCCGCACCGGGATGATCAGGCCCTGGGAATTGTGGCGAAACCCCGTTTCCATCGGATGTCCGATGATCGTGCGGATCTCGACCGCCTCTCCGGCGGTGGTGCTTTCGGGCACGGCCAGGCGGATGCGCGGGGACCATCCGGGCGGAAACTGGTCGTTCGCCACCGCGTCCTCGCAGGCGCCATAGGTCACGTCCACCTTGCGCACGCCCTTGAATACCTCGCCCGACGCCATCTTCACCACAACGGTGATGTCCTGGTAGGCGTCGATCCGCACGCGGGTGGAAAAGGTGGCCTCGGCGCACTCGGTGCTGAAATAGACCTTGGCGATACGCGGACGCGGGTTGCGCTCGGCATAGACCGCCACGACCTCGGGGTAATCCAGCCCGGTCATCGTGCAGGGAACCGTCACGCTCAGCGGCACCGATTTTCCGGAATCCGAAAAGTCGGGCATGTCGATCAGCACGTCGCCCTCGGGAACATCGCCTATGCCGAAATCGTCGGCGATGGCCGCGCGCACGTCATCCTCCCACGCGCGCACAGGGCCCGGCACCCCCAACGCGGCAAGCGCGACCGTACCCGCGCACATCGCGCGACGCGAGATCCCGCTCCTTCCGGGCCGGTCCCGTCTGCCTCGATCGGTCACTCTGCGCTCTCCTGTCGGTCTTGTCCCGGCACGATCTCGAACGGCATTCTGGGGGAAACGCGGGCGAATGTAATCCACTAAGCCAGTGCACTTTCAAATAGTGGATATTCGGACTTCCAAAGACCTCGTGTGCGAGTATCGGTCGAAACGGGGTGCATCCGCAGGAGAGGTGATGTTCAAGGGCCTGATAACGCTGGCTTTGCTGTGCGCGGGTGGTGCTGCCGCCGCGCAGTCCGCGACAGCGCAGGTGACCTATGTGTCCTGTGCGGTTTGCCACGGTGACGCACAGGCCGACGGCGCGATCCCCGCGATCGCGGGACGGTCGTATGACATGCTTCGGGCGTCGCTGGACGGCTTCGCGGCGGACGCCGGAACGGCAACCATCATGCACCGCTTCATCACGGCCCTGACACCGTCCGAGATCGAGGATCTCGCGCGCCATGTGTCGGGCCTTGAAGGCGCGGCGCAATGACCGGCCCGACCCGACGCCAGGCGCTGGCCATGGCGGGATCGGCGGCATCGGCAGGCCTGCTTGCCGCGCCCGCACTCTCGTCGGGCGGCGGCCATGTCGTGGTCATCGGTGGCGGGTTCGGCGGCACCGCCGCCGCCCGGACACTGAAGGAAATCGCGCCCCAGACCGACGTGACGCTTCTGGTCGACGGCGACCGTTTCTCCACCTGCCCGTTTTCCAACCTCGTCCTTGCGGATGAGATCCCGATGTCGCGGATCACCTTCGGATATGACGCCGTGGCGGCTGCCGGGGTCATGGTGCGCGTCGGAACGGCCGTGGAAATCGACGCCGCGCGAAAGACCGTCGCACTGGCCGGCGGCGACCAGATCGGATTTGACCGCGCGATCGTTTCCCCCGGCATCGACCTGAACTTCGATGCCATCCCAGGCTATGACGCCGACGCGGCTCAGCACATGCCGCACGCATGGAAGGCCGGTGCCCAGACAGAACTCCTGCGCGACCAGATCGGCGCGATGCCACAGGGCGGCACCTTCGTGATGTCGGTGCCCAACAACCCCTACCGCTGCCCGCCCGGCCCCTATGAAAGGGCCAGCCTTGTCGCCCACCGTCTCAACCGGATCAATCCGACGGCCAAGATCATCATCGTGGACGGCAAGGACAGCTTTTCCAAGCAATCCTTGTTCATGGAAGGCTGGGACCGGCTTTATCCCGGCATGATCACCCACGTGCCCTTTGCCGAGAACGGCGGCGTGAAGGGCGTCGATGCTGCCACGCTGACGGTCGAGACCGCGTTCGAGACCTTCCGGGGCGACGTCGTGAACGTGATCCCGCCGCAGACGGCCGCCAAGGTCGCGTTGCGGTCCGGCCTCGCGGGCGATGGCGACTGGTGCCAGATCGATCAGGCGACGTTCGAATCCGAAACCGCGCCGGGCGTGCATGTGCTGGGTGACGCGGCCATCGTGGGCGACATGCCCAAAAGCGGCTTTTCGGCCTCTGTCCAGGGCGCGGTCTGCGCGCATGTGGTCGCCAGCCTTCTGAACGGGTCCGAACTGACGTCCGATGCCGTGCTGCTCAATACCTGTTACAGCCTGCTTTCCCCCGACTACGGGATCTCCGTCGCCGGGGTGTACCGGGTGAATGCCGATGGGCGCCTGAAATCGGTCCGCGATGCCGGCGGCACCAGCCCGGTTGCCGCTGATGATGGCGTCCGGCAGGCCGAGGCGGGATTTGCGTTAAGCTGGTATGACACTCTGACGCGTCAGCTTTTTGGCTAGGACAACACGGTGAAGGGCACGTCGATCCGGTTCGCGTCGCTGGTCTGTGCGGCATCTCTGGCGGGGCTTGCCGCCGCATCGGACGAGACATCGCATCCGCCCCTGACGGATCAGGCGGGCGACCCGGACCGCGGGCGCGAGATCGTCCGCGATACGTCGCGGGCCAGTTGCCTGATCTGTCACAGCATCTCCGCCCTGCCGGACCGTGACCAGGGCGAACTGGGGCCGCCGCTCGATGGTGTGGGCTCGATCCATCCGGACGAAGAGTTGCGGCAACGGATCATCGACGCCCGCCGGATCTCGCCCGACACGATCATGCCGCCCTACTATGCGACGGACGGGCTTTACCGCGTCGGCGCAAGGTGGGCGGGCCAGACGATCTATTCCGCGCAGGACGTCGAGGATGTGGTCGCCTTTCTCATGACGCTGGTGGACTGAGATGCCGCGCCCGATCGTCCGGCCTCTCGTGTGCTTCCTGCTGTTGACGGCCCCCGCCTTGGCGCAGGACGCGGCCGGTGACGCGCCGGTCTCGGGCTATGCCTTCATGGAACCCTCGACGCGCGAACTTCAGGATGACGACTTCCTGAACCCTGCGTTCTTTCTTGTGGAAGAGGGCCTTTCGCTCTGGAACGCGGACTGGCCCGGCACGGGGCCGGGGGCGGGCTCTTGCCGTGCGTGCCATGGCAACCCGGAAAGCCTGCGGGGGGTCGCCGCGCGCTACCCTGTGTCCGATCCCGAACGCGGCGGCGTGGTCAATCTGGAACTGAAGATCAACCAAGAGATCGCCGAACGGCTGGGCGCCGCACCGCTGCCCTACGAGTCAGAGGCGCTCTTGGCCCTCACCGCCCTCGTGGGCTACCAGTCGCGCGGTCTGCCCATGCAGCTTGAAATGGACGAAACCGTTCAGGAATGGGCCGCCCGGGGGCAGAGGATTTTCGAGACCCGGCGCGGCCAGTTGAACCTGTCCTGCAAGGACTGCCATCAGGACCACTGGGGAGAGAAGCTGCGCGGCGATACCATCAGCCAGGGGCAGGTCAACGCGTTTCCGATCTTCCGGCTGACATGGGACGAGGTCGGCTCACGTCACCGGATGTTCACCTGGTGCATGGAGGCCGTCCGCGCAGAGCCGTATGACTATGGCTCTGACGCCTACCTCGCGCTTGAAACCTATCTTGTCCTTCGCGGACAGGGCCTTCCGGTCGAAACTCCGGGGGTGCGCAGATAACGGCCTTGCGCCACGGGCGCTTTACCACAACAGCAACCAGATCAAGGGAATGATGATGAAGAAATGGCTGGTCGTGACCGGAGTATCAGTTGCCGCAATCGCGGCGGCGGGCATCTATGCGGCAGATGTCTTCCCCGGCGAGATCGCCCCGATCGCCGCGGCCGATCTGCCAGAGCCCACCGACGAACAGCTGATTATGGGTGAGAACCTGGCAAAGCTGGGTGACTGTTCGGCCTGCCACACGCCCGTGGGCAGCCGCGACATGATTGGCGGGGTCGGGCTGCCGACACCGTTCGGCACCATCTACGCGACCAATATCACCCCCGATCCGGACACCGGGATCGGTGCGTGGTCCTACGCCGCATTCGAGCGCGCGATGCGTGACGGGGTCGACCGCGAGGGCAGGCATCTCTATCCCGCGTTCCCCTATGACCATTTCGCCGGGATGACCGACGACGACCTGATGGCGCTTTATCTCTATCTGATGACGCTGGATCCGGTCCCGGCAGGGCGTACCGCGAACGACCTTGGCTTTCCCTTCTCGTTCCGGCCGCTTCTGGCGGGGTGGAAGGTCCTGTTCCACGACCCTCAGCCCTGGACGCCGAACCCCGACTTCGACGAGGAAGAGAACCGCGGCGCCTATCTGGCCGAGACGGTGGCCCATTGCGGCGCCTGTCACTCGCCCCGAAACGCCTTTGGCGCGGTAATGGCCGACAACACGTTCGAAGGCGGCGAGGCAGAGGGTTGGCTGGTGCCGCCGCTGGCCGGGGCCTCGATCTCGCCCGCGGCGTGGGACGAAGACAGCTATGCCGACTACCTCTTCGACGGGTGGAGCGAATTGCACGGCATCGCGGGCGGGCCGATGACGCCCGTGGTCGACCACCTCTACGAGGCCGACGAGGACGACGTGTTTGCCATCGCGGTCTGGCTGGCGCGCATCACCCCGCCGCTGGACGAGGACGCGCGCGATGCCGTGGTCGAAACGATTTCGGCGCTCGACCTGCCGGAAAGCTTCGATGGCGTGGTGGACGCCGGCGCCCCCGCGGATGTCCTGCGCGGCGCCGAGGTGTTCAGGGCCAGTTGCCTGAAATGTCACAAGGAACGGATTTCCGAAAGCCAGCCGGTCTCGCTTGGCCTGACCTATTCGGTGAACGCGCCAAAGCCCACGAACCTTTTCAACGCCATTCGGCACGGCATCGAACCCGGGCTCGGGTCCACCTCGCGCAAGATGCAGCCGGTGTCCCTGCCGCCAGCGGACATGGCGGCTGTCGCCGCTTTCGTCCGCTGGCAGTTCACCGATCTTCCCGCCTGGACGGACCTGGACGCACAGGCCGCCGCCGCCGCCGAAGCCGCCCATTGAAAAAGGCCCCTTACGGGGCCCGTCACGTCCAGCCGGAAAAAAGTGGGGCCCTTTCGGGCCCCACTTCTGTCTGTGTCAGAGTTCCGCCTTGGCGAAGGGCGTCGACCGGATGCGCGTGCCCGTGGCGTAGAAGATCGCGTTGGCCACTGCCGGCGGGGTCGGCGGGCCCGTGGGCTCGCCCAGACCACCCCACCACTGGTCTTCCGAGTTCTCGATGTGAACCTCGATCGCAGGGGGCGTGTCCGGCATCTTCATCATCGTGTACGAGTCGAAGTTCGTGTTCACGATGCGCCCGTCCCGGATGTCCAGCCCGCCAAAGAAGGCGTGGCTCAACTCCCAGATGGCAGAGCTTTCGGCCTGCTCGACGGCGTTCAGCGGGTTGATCGTGTAGCCGCTGTTCATGAAGTACTGAAGCCGGTCGACGAAGATCTGGCCACGGCGGCTGACCGCAACCGTTGCCACGCAGCCTGCAATCGTGCCGTGGGATTCCACCACCGCGCAGCCCATGCCCTCGCCTCGGCCCAGTTCCGGCGTCCAGCCCGACTTTTCCTTCATCGCCAGAAGAACGCGCTGCCATGGCTCGTTCCCCTCGGTCATCTTGATACGCCATTCCAGCGGATCCCAGCCGCCCGCCTGGGCAAGCTCGTCGACCATCTGTTCGACGATGAACCCGTTGGAGTTGGCCCCGGGTGCCCGGTGATAACCGATCGGGATGTGGCTCTGGACGGTGCTGTACTCATGCCGCCGGTTCGGAACCACGTAGGGCATGTTGGCCACCCCGCGCTGCGAGAACGCCGGGAACTTCTCTTCGCCGACGAAATGCGTGACCAGCGCCGTCGGAAGGCCGTCATCGCCAAGCGCGGCCTTGTACGTGCCCCAGATCGGGGGCCGCTGGGCGTCCTGCGCGATGTCTTCCTCGCGGCTCCAGATCACCTTGACCGGACGGCCCACCTCGGCCGAGATCGCGGCTGCCTGCCGGTGGACATACATGTTGTAGCCACCGCCAAAACCGCCGCCCAGATAGGTCTGGTGCAGGAACACGTCCTTGGTGTCGCGTCCCAGCTGGTCGGCAACCTCGTTGAGCGAACGAGCGATGTCCTGTGTGAAGGTCCAGACATCGACGCGATCGGCCTTGACATCGACCACCGCGCAGGGCGGCTGCATGGTCGCGTGCGTTTCGAACGGACGCGAATAGACCTCGCCCTCGATGACGTTGCCGGCCGCTTCGATAAGCCCCCTGACCGCCTCGTGGTTGACGCCCCGGTCAAGGTTCCGGCCGATGTTGCCGTCCTCGTTCAGCACCAGCGTCCCGGGGTTGGCGATAAGGCTCATCGCCTCTGCCGTCTGGCTTTCAAAGCTGATCGAAGCGCCGCGCCCGTAGTCCCAGACGATGGGCATGACGGCCAGTGCGTTCTTGGCCTGGTACCAGCTTTCGGCCACGACAGCGACGCCGCTGCGCAAGTCGGTGAAGGCGGCAACATCCTTTGCCTGCTTCAGCTCGACCGCCGCGATCACGCCGGGCATGTCCTTGATGGCGTCGAAGTCATAGCTGACCAGACGGCCTTCGGGCACCGGGCAGGACGCGGTGGCCGCATGGACCATGCCGGGCAGGGTGACGTCCATGGCGTAGACAGCTGTCCCGTTGGTCTTCAGCGGGATGTCCAGACGCTTGACGTCATTGCCCAGAAGCCACCAGTCCCCATAGGCCTTGATTGCCGGCTCCTGTTCCAGCGTGACCATGGCCGCATCGGCCGCGAACTCGCCATAGGTGCCAGAGTTGCCCCCGGCGCTCAGCATACCCTGCTTGGCCACCACATCGTCCACGGCCACACCCCAGCGTGCCGCCGCCGCGTGGCGCAGACGCTCGCGCGCAGAGGCCCCGGCCTGCATCATGTAGGGATGCCGCCGCGACACGGTGGTCGAGCCGCCGGTCGAGGTCGTGGTGTAGAGGTTGTCGTTGTTGACGTGACGGTTCGCGTCTGCGAACACGTGGCGCACGTTCTCCCACGGGATATCCAGCTCTTCGGCCACCATCATGGGAACGGCGGTAAAGGCGCCCTGTCCCATTTCGGTCTGCGGGGTGACGATGCTGACGATGTTGTTCGGGTCGATCGTCAGCCACGCGTTGATTTCCGCGCCACCGCCATGCCCGCCGGCCTCGGCCATCCTCGGCATCGGAACGCCGATGGCAAGGCCGCCGGCGACGGTCGTGGCGATCTTGAGAAAGCCGCGCCTTGTGAAGTTGAACTCGTTCATGATGTTCCCCTCACGTCTTGCTCATCTCGGCAGCCTTGTGAATGGCTGCGCGGATGCGTGGATAGGTGCCGCAACGACAGATGTTGCCGGCCATTGCCTTGTCGATCTCGTTGTCGGACGGATCGGGCGTGCGTTCCAGCAGCGCCACCGCCGACATGATCTGACCGGACTGGCAGTAGCCGCACTGCGGAACCGTCAGATCCTGCCAAGCGACCTGCACGGGATGGTCGTTTTCCTCTGAAACGCCTTCGATGGTGCGCACGGACTTGCCCACGGCGGTCGCGACCGGCGTGTTGCAGGACCGGACGGCGTTGCCATCGACGATCACGGTGCAGGCACCGCACTGGGCGATCCCGCATCCGAACTTGGTGCCCATAAGGCCCGCCTTCTCGCGGATCGCCCAGAGCAACGGCATCTGTGGATCGGCGTCGATCGAATAGTCTCGACCATTTATGTTGAGTGTGATTGCCATGCATTCCCTCCCAGCGGCCCTTGGCGGGCCCTTCTGTTCACTTCGATATCGACGATCACGCCCAGCGTGAGGCAGGCCACCGGCGCGTGCCGGTGGCAGTCCTTGCAGGACCGGATGCAGGCATTCGGAACCTGTGTTCGCGCAGGGCGGACCCTGCGGAAATTTTTAGACAACGCGGGTCACGTCTCAAACCGAATACGGACGACCGGACCCAATGCGACGTATTGCTATGTTCAATGGACGCGGCCCCGGCCCCCGGGGGGCCGTCCGGCCGTGCCGCCGGGGGTGGGACTGGGGCCGCCGCGCCTTCTGGCGGGCGGCCCGGCGCGCTAGCCGTCCAGTCCCTTGTAGGTGCAATAGACGCCGGTATCGCTGTCGTTGTGGTACAGCGTTCCGGCCTTCAGGTCGAAGCGATAGCTGCCGAATGCCCCCGTCAGCACGATCTCTTCGTCCGAGAACGTGACCTCAGACGCGCCGATGCCATCGACGTCCTGCTCGGCCAGCCCGGTATCGATTTCATAAATATCGAGGTTGAGCATACCGGTACAGTTCGCCGTCACCGTTCCGGCCTGGGCCCCTGTGGGCAAGGCAAGCGCGGCGGCGCCTGCCGCCAATGCAAAAGCGATCCTGCGGCTGTGCGTCATTGGAATCTCCTCCCTTGTTCGGGGCGGGCCCCCGGGTGCCTTTCGGCCGGCCCGGCCGACCACGGCTGATTTAGCCGGCGCACGCCGCCCCGTGGCAAGACCTGTTTTCGTGCCGGACCCGGTGCGCAGGCTCAGACGCAGTCCTCGGTGGTACGGCTCCTGGCGGCGGCACCCTGCCTTGCGAGCCCGGGTACGGGCATCAGCAGGCCGGGGTCATCCTGCTTGCTGTACTCGTCAGCGACGAAGTCGCACAGCCGCGCGTGGAAGTCGGCGAAGGGCCGCAGCGATTGCAGGTGACGGCGCATCACGAACACGGCCTTGCGCACGAAGAAATCGACGTCATAGGCCTGCACCCTGTGGCGGACCGAATGCGTCAGGTTGTGCAGCAGCGACAGCGGGGTAAAGGCGGTGCCCAGCCCGGCGGCCACGATATCGACCGCCGCGGCGTGAGTCTGGCAGCCGAAGAACGGCAGCGCAAAGGGAAGGTTGGTGCGATACCATTCTTCGACATGGCTGCGCCACGGCACCAGCGTTCCGACATCGGTATAGCGCCCAAGCGCCTCTTGTCCGTCGACCGGGCGACGGGTCGTCAAGGCCTCTGCCACCGCATCGGCGGGAACGGATTTCGGAACCAGCCAAACGATTCTGTCGTCAAAAAGCGGCACGACATGCAGTTCCGACCGGTGGTCCTGCACGCTCGCCTCGCTGATGACCGCGCAATCGATGCGGTGGGTGTCGATCATCTCGACGATCTCGGCAGAGTTCAGCCCCCAGACGAACTCGAACCGGGTAAATCTTCCCTGTTCGACCGCGATGCGGGACGCGGCCTCGATGAAACGGCCGCGCAGCGACGGCGTCGTGCCGAACCGAAGCTGCACGCGCTCGGCGCAGAAGCGGTCGTTGTGATGGTTCTGTGCTTCTTCCAGTTCCCCGAGTATCTGGTTCGACGTGCGGAACCAGTATTCGCCCGCGGGCGTCAGGTGCAGGTCGGCCGAGCGGGTGCGCAGGATCAACTGGGTGCCCAGCGCCTCTTCAAGCTTGGCAAGCTGCTGCGAGATCGTTGGCTGCGACAGGCCGACATGACGCCCCGCCTTGCTGATGGATCCGGCCACCACAACGGCGTTGAACACCTGTAGATGCTTCAGTGTAATGCTCATGGGCCCGACCCTCCCGTGCCGGATTCCTCAATCCTACAGATTGGCAACCAGAATATCGACATCGATTGTTCGGGCGCCCGAATGCGGACCCGCACCGGCCCCGGCGCGGCGCCTCAGTCGCAGGGATAGTGCCTGGCAAAGACCTCGATCGCCGTTTCCAGCGCGGCCAGATTGTCGATGAAACCCGTGGTCGCGACAACCTCTGGTGCGGTGAAGACCTCTACCAGTTCCCGCCGCGTCGTGCCGTACGGCACGCAGGCCGCACCCCTCAGAATGGCGTTCTCCGCATAGCCCTGGATCAGCCCGTTGCAAAAGTCGATCCATTGCGGGTCCCGGCGCAGGCAGATCGCGACGGCGTCCCCGGTGCGCAGAAATGCCTCTGGCTGGTAAGCCGCCCGTCCCCCGGTCGGCGCGGCGGTCTCCGTCGCGGCGCCCGTGACTGGCGCCGCGCACAGGAACGCCAGCAACAGGCTGCGGTTCACCATGCGTCTTCCTTCCCTGGCCACGGTCTTTCGGGCTCACCTGCGACCGCGTGCGATTCTGCGGGCAGTGCTTCCCCGAAGGCGATGATACGCCGACCCGTGCAAACGCTCAAAGCCGCTATCTTGATCGGCCGGCCCACGGGCAACGCCGCCTGTGCCCTGTCGGCGTCGGCACCCGGGCCGCGTCCGGGACAATTCACCATGTTCGGGGGCAAAGCGGCGTCCGCCGGGGCGCGCCGAATGATGGGGAGTGGTCCGGGCAGCAGGGCCGCCGCCCGGACCTTCTGTCGTGTTACGCGACCAGGTCGAAGCGGTCGGCGTTCATCACCTTGGTCCAGGCCGCCACGAAGTCGCGCGCGAACTTCGCCGCGTTGTCGTCCTGGGCGTAGACCTCTGCATAGGCCCGCAGGATCGAGTTCGAGCCGAACACCAGGTCCGCGCTGGTGGCCGTCCACTTGACGGCCCCGGTCGCCCGGTCGCGGATCTCGTAGCTGCCGTCCTCGACGGGATCCCAGCTATAGGCCATGTCGGTCAGGTTGACGAAGAAGTCGTTCGTCAACTGGCCTTCACGGTCGGTGAAGACACCATGCTTGGCCCCGCCGTGATTGACGCCCAGAACCCGCATCCCGCCGACCAGAACGGTCATTTCCGCCGCGGTCAGACCCAGAAGCTGCGCCTTGTCCAGCATCAGTTCCTCGGCGGCGACGGCGTACTTTTCCTTCTGCCAGTTGCGGAACCCGCAGGCCAGCGGCTCCAGCACGCTGAAGCTGTCGGCGTCGGTCTGCTCGTCGGTCGCGTCGCCGCGGCCGGGGGCAAAGGGCACCGCCACGTCATGGCCCGCCGCCTTGATCGCCTGTTCCAGCCCGACGTTGCCGGCCAGAACGATCACGTCGGCCACCGAGGCGCCTGTCTCGGCCGCGATGGGCTCCAGCACGCCCAGCACCTTGGCCAGACGCTCGGGCTCGTTCGCCACCCAGTCCTTCTGCGGGGCAAGACGGATGCGCGCGCCATTGGCGCCGCCGCGCTTGTCCGACCCGCGGAAGGTGCGGGCGCTGTCCCATGCGGTCGCGATCATCTCGGCCGCGCTCAGGCCGCTGGCCGCGATCTTGGCCTTCACCGCGTCCACGTCATAGCCGGTCGGGCCCGCCGGGATCGGATCCTGCCAGATCAGGTCTTCGGCCGGAACGTCGGGGCCATAGTAGTTGGCCCTTGGCCCCATGTCGCGGTGGGTCAGCTTGAACCACGCGCGGCCAAAGGTTTCGGCGAAATACGCGGGATCGGCACGGAACTTCTGGCAGATCTCGTTGTAGATCGGGTCGACCTTCATCGCCATGTCGGCATCGGTCATCATCGGCATACGGCGCTTGGACGGATCGGTCGGATCGACCGGCATCTCGTCCTCGGGCATGTCGACGGGCTTCCACTGGTTGGCGCCGGCGGGCGACTTGGTCAGTTCCCAGTCCCAGCCGAACAGATAGTCGAAATAGCCCATGTCCCACTGGGTCGGGTGCTTCGTCCACGCACCTTCGATGCCAGAGGTAAAGGCGTTGGTCGCCTTGCCGTCCATGCCGGGGTTGGCCCAGCCAAGACCCTGCGCATGCACCGGGCAGCCCTCGGGCTCGGCGCCGACGTTCCCGTGATCTCCGCCGCCATGCGCCTTGCCGACGGTGTGGCCGCCGCAGGTCAGGGCCGCGGTTTCCTCGTCGTTCATCGCCATGCGCGCGAAGGTCTCGCGCACATGAAGCGCGGTGCGCGCCGGATCGGGTTTCCCGTTCACGCCCTCAGGGTTCACATAGATCAGGCCCATGTGGACGGCCGCCAGCGGGTTATACAGCGTCGAGGTGTCGTCGAGATCGCCATAGCGGTTCTCGGACGGGGCCAGCCACTCGGTCTCGGCGCCCCAGTTCACGTCCTGCTCGGGGCCCCAGATGTCCTCGCGCCCGAACCCGAAGCCAAAGGTCTTCAGACCCATCGACTCGTAGGCCATGTTGCCGGCCAGGATGATAAGGTCGGCCCAGCTCAGCGCGTTGCCGTACTTCTTCTTCACCGGCCACAGCAGGCGCCGCGCCTTGTCGAGGCTGGCATTGTCCGGCCACGAGTTCAGCGGCGCGAAACGGATGTTGCCCGACCCGGCGCCGCCGCGCCCGTCGCCCATCCGGTACGACCCGGCCGAATGCCACGCCAGGCGGATCATCAGGCCGCCATAGTGGCCCCAGTCCGCCGGCCACCAGTCCTGGCTGTCGGTCATAAGCGCCTTTACGTCGGCCTTCACCGCGTCGAAGTCCAGCGCCTTGACCGCGTCGCGGTGGTCATAGTCGGGGTCCATCGGGTTGGTGCGCGCGCCGTGCTGGTGCAGGATGTCCAGGTTCAGGGACCGCGGCCACCACTTGGTGACGCTGTTGCCCAGTTCGGTATTGCCGCCATGCATGACGGGGCAACCGCCGGCCGGATCTACGTTGTTTCCGTCCATGGTTCTCTCCCTTGTAATGAAAATGCGCGGGCCCGGTGCCCGATCTGGAATCGTTCTAACAATGCTGCGCCATAAACGCCAATTGAATAAATTAAACACCTTGATAAGTTATTCAAATGATCGGCTTGACCCTGAAACAGCTCCGCTATTTCGAGGCGCTCGCCCGCCACCAGCATTTCGGGCGGGCGGCGGAGTCCTGTTCCATCTCGCAGCCGGCCCTGTCGCTACAGATCAAGGAACTCGAATCCATGTTCCACGCGCCCCTCGTCGAAAGGGGGACGCGACAGATCCGCCTGACCCCGATCGGGGAACGCCTGTTGCTAAAGGCGCGGCAGATCCTGCTCGCGGTAGAGGAACTCGACGACCTCGTGCGCTCTGCGCAGGGCCCGTTGACCGGGCGGCTGCGGCTCGGGGTCATTCCGACCGTCGCGCCCTATTTCCTGCCGCGCATCATCGGGGCCCTGTCCCGGCGCTTTCCAGAGCTTGACCTCGAACTGCGCGAGGCCGTGACGCGCTCGCTGATCTCGGACCTGCTGGACGGGCGGCTGGATGTCGCCGTGGTGGCCCTGCCCGTGTCAGAGCCGGCGTTGAGGGAATTCGCGCTTTTCGAGGAGGATTTCGTTCTCGTCCGCCCCGCCGAGGATGCGAACCGCCCGATCCCCACCGCCGAGACCCTTCAGGCGATGCGCCTGCTGCTGCTGGAAGAAGGGCACTGCTTTCGCGATCAGGCCCTGTCCTTCTGCCGCTTCGACGACAGCCACCCAAGACAGGTGATGGAGGGCAGCTCGCTGTCGACGCTGGTGCAGATGGTGGGCTCTGGCATGGGCGTGACCCTGATACCCGAGATGGCGGTCGATCTTGAAACCCGGTCCGCCGAGGTTTCCGTCGCGCGGTTCCCGCCGCCGCGCCCGTCCCGGCAGATCGGCATGATCTGGCGCGCCACCAATCCCCTGTCGGATCAGCTCATGCAGATCGGCGCCATCATTCGCGCCATCGCCTGAGCTCTAGCCGGGCCCCGCGCCCAGTTGCGCCGCCCAGTCCGCCGCGGCCCGCGCCATTTCCGCCATGTGGTCGCCCAGCGTCTTGCCGGTGACGCGCTTGCGCGGCTTCAGGTCGTGGTCGCCGTCCTCCAGCCAGTGCAGCGTGATGTTTGGCGACAGCGTGTAGCCCGCGGCCTCTTCGGCGCTGCCGAACGGGTCGCGCGTGCCCTGACAGATCAGCGCGGGCGTGCGCAGCGTCTCCAGATGCGCGGTGCGCAGCGCCTCGGGCTTGCCCGGCGGGTGGAACGGATAGCCCACGCACAAAAGCCCCGCGATCCGTCCCGCGCCGTGCAGGTCGTCCGCCAGCAGGCTGGCCACGCGCCCGCCCATCGACTTGCCGCCGACGATCAGCGGCCCTGTGACCCCCGCCGCCTCGATGGCCGCAAGGTATTGGGGGACCAGCGTCTCGGCCCTTGGCGGGGGCTTGCGCGCGCCCTGCCGCCGCGCGGCCATGTAGCCGAACTCGAACCGCACCACCGCGAACCCGACATCCCCCAGCGCGCTGGCGATCGCCGTCATCGCGGGGCTGTCCATCGCCGCGCCCGCGCCATGCGCAAGCAGAACCGTCGCCCCGGCCCCCACCGGCCCCGTGCGCAGCAGATCGACCGTCACCGCCGCCGCCCGCTCAGCCCGCCGTCGGATCGTGTCGGCGCCGCACCTGCCCGGGCCGCCCCGGGATGGTCAGCGCCGCGTCGCCCCGCGCCTGGCGGCTGATGACGCGGCCCTTCGACACCACGGCCAGCCGCGCAGGCCGCAGGCGCACGGCCTCGACCGGGTCGGCGGCGTCCAGCACCACCAGAGAGGCCATGCGCCCCACCTCCAGCCCGTAATCCTGAAGCCCCATGATCCGCGCGTTGGTCTCGGTCACCATGGTGAAACAGCGCGCCATCTCCTCGGGCGAGGTCATCTGCGCCACGTGCAGCCCCATGAACGCGACGTCCAGCATGTCGCCGGTGCCCAGCGAATACCACGGGTCGCGCACGCAATCCTGTCCCCAGCCCACGGCGATCCCCATCGCCTGCATCTCGCGCACCCGCGTCAGCCCGCGCCGCTTGGGATAGCTGTCGTGCCGCCCCTGCAGCACGATGTTGATGAGCGGGTTGGGAATGGCGTTCAGCTCGGCCTCGGCCATCAGCGGCAACAGCTTTGACACGTAGTAATTGTCCATCGAGTGCATCGAGGTCAGGTGGCTGCCCGCAACCCGCCCCTGCAAGCCCAGCCGCTGCGTCTCATGGGCCAGCGTCTCCACATGCCGCGACAGCGGGTCGTCGGTCTCGTCGCAATGCATGTCCACGGGCAGGCCGCGCGCCGCCGCGATCTCGCACAGGTCGCGCACGCTGGCGCGCCCGTCCTCCATCGTCCGTTCGAAATGGGGGATGCCGCCCACCACGTCCAGTCCCATGTCGAGCGCGCGGATCAGGTTCTCACGCCCCGCGGGCGTGCGGTAAAGCCCGTCCTGCGGAAACGCCACAAGCTGCAGGTCGATATAGCCGCGCACCTTCTCGCGCACCTCGATCATCGCCTCTGCGGTGCGCAGGTGGTCGGGCGTCGTGTCCACGTGGCTGCGGATCGCCAGAAGCCCCAGCGACGCCGCCCAGTCGCAATAATCCAGCGCCCGCGTCACCATCTCGTCCACTGTCGCGATCTCGCGCAATTCGCCCCAAAGCGATATGCCCTCCAGCAGCGTGCCGGACGCGTTCAGCCGTGGCTTGCCGTAGGACAGCGTCGCGTCCATGTGGAAATGCGGGTCCACCAGCGGGGGCGACACCAGATCGCCCGTGGCGTCGATCACTTCGCCCGCCTCGGCCTGAAGCGCCGGTTCGATCGCGGCGATGCGCCCGCCCCGGATGCCGATGTCGGCCACCCGTCCGTCCGGCAGCCGCCCGCCCTTCACGATCAGGTCGAACATCAGCGGTCTCCTCTGTTGAAGGGCACCATCAGCGCCGCGGGAACCTCGGCCCGGCGCGACATCGCCACCAGCGCAAGGATCGACAGGAAATAGGGCAGCATCAGGAAGATCTGATAGGGCACCTGCGCGCCAAGGGGTGTCTGCTGCAACCGGATCTGGAACGCGTCGAAGGCGGCAAAAAGGATCGCGCCCAGAAGCGCCTTGCCCGGCCGCCACGCCCCGAACACCACCAGCGCGATGCAGATCCAGCCGCGCCCGTTCACCATCTCGAAAAAGAAGCTGTCAAAGGCCGACATGGTCAGGAACGCCCCGCCGACCGCCATCAGCCCCGATCCCACGATCACCGCGCCCATCCGCAGGCCCGTCACCGACAGCCCCTGCGCCGCCACCGCCGCCGGGTTCTCGCCCGCCGCCCGGATCGCAAGGCCAAGGGGCGTGCGGTAAAGCCCATAGGCCACCACGGCCACCGTCGCGAAGGCCAGATACGTCAGCGGCGTCTGCGCGAACAGCGCCGGGCCCAGCACCGGGATCTCGGACAGGACCGGCACCTCCCAGACCTGGAAGGCCTCGATCTTGGGGGGCGAGGTGACCTCTGGCAGGGCCACGCGGTAACAGAAATAGGTGAGCGACGTCGCAAGCAGGGTCACCCCCAGCCCCACCACGTGCTGCGACAGGCCCAAGGGCACCGTCAGCGTGGAATGCACCAGCCCGAACAGCATCCCCGTGGCCATCGCCAGTGCCACGCCGCCCCAAAGCCCCATGCCCATGTAGGCGCCGAACCAGCCGGTGAAGGCGCCCGCCACCATGATCCCCTCGATGCCAAGGTTCAGCACGCCCGCGCGCTCGCAGATCAGTTCGCCCATCGTGGCAAAGATCAGCGGGCTCGCGATGCGGATCGCGGCGGTCCAGAAGCTGGCGGTGAGAAAGATTTCCAGAATGTCCATGGGTCTACTCGCGCAGGATCCGGAAGCGGGTCAGCAGGATCGCCAGCACCATCAGCAACAGCGCCGTCGCCAGCATGATGTCGGCAAGGTAGGTGGGCACGCCGACCGCGCGGCTCATGCTGTCGGCGCCCACGAAGATGCCCGCCACGAACAGCGCCGCCGCCACCACGCCCAGCGGGTTCAGCAGCGCCAGCATCGCCACGATGATGCCCGAGTAGCCAAAGCCCGGCGACAGATCCAGCGTCAGCGACCCCTTCAGGCCCGACACCTCGGAAAAGCCTGCAAGCGCCGCCAGCCCGCCCGACAACAGCGCCGTCTTGGCGATCACCCGGCCCACCGGGATGCCCGCGAACCGTGCGGCCTCGGCGTTCTGGCCCACGGCGCGCATCTCGTAGCCCAGCGTGGTGCGCGTGTTGATGACCCAGACGACCCCCGCCGCGATCAGCGCCAGCCCAAATCCCCAGTGAAGGCGCAGTCCATCGACGATGCGCGGCAGCCGCGCCTCGGCGATCAGCCGGGGCGACTTGGGCCAGCCCATGCCCATCGGGTCCTTCATCGGGCCTTCCAGCAGGTAGGACACGAACAACAGGAAGATGAAGTTGAACAGAAGCGTCGTGACCACCTCGTCCACACCCAGCCGCGTCTTCAGCAGCGCGGGCACCAGAAGGATCACCGCGCCTGCCAGCATCGCCGCCGCCGCCATCGTCGGCAGCAGGGCAAAGGCGGGCCAGGCCAGCGCGCCGGTGCCCAGCACCACCGCCATCACCGCCCCGGCGTAAAGCTGCGCCTCGGCCCCGATGTTCCAAAGCTTGGCGCGGAAGGCCACCGCCACGGCAAGCCCGGTGAAGATCAGAGGCGTGGCGCGGTTCAGCGTCTCCAGCAGGGCGAACCGCGATCCGACCGCACCCTCGATGATAAGCCCAAGCACCAGGAACGGGTTGCCGCCGGCCACCATCGCCAGCAGCGAGGCGATCACCACCGTTGCCACCAGCGCGGCGGCGGGCGGCACCAGCGTGCGCGCCATGGACGGGTTGGCGATGGGCTCAAGACGCATGGCGCGTGTCCTCGTCGAACCCGTGGCCCGCCATCCAGACGCCCAGTTCCGCCGCGCTCAGCGCGCCGCGCGCGAAACCGGGGCTCAGCCGGCCCTCGGAAATCACGTGGATCACGTCCGACAGGCGCATGATCTCGTCCAGGTCCTCGGAAATCAGCAGGATCGCCGCGCCCCGCGCCCGTGCCTCCAGAAGCCGCCCGTGCACGTAGTTCACCGCGCCGATGTCCAGTCCCCGCACCGGCTGGTTGGCAAGGATGATGCGCGGCCCCGGTTCCAGCACGCGGCCAAGGATCAGCTTTTGCATGTTGCCGCCCGACAGAAGGCGGATGCGCGTTCCCGGTCCCGGGCAGCGCACGTCGTAGCTGGCGATCACGTCGCGGGCAAAGCGGTCCGCCGCGCGCCAGTTCATCCAGCCGTGGGCGGAAAACGGCCCGTCGCGGTAGCATTCGAGGATCGCGTTTTCCGTCAGCGTGAAATCCGCGATGGTTCCGGTCTTGTGCCGGTCCTCGGGGATGCGGGCGATGCCGCTTTGCACCGCCGCGTGCGGTGTCCAGCGCGCCGGGCTTTCGCCGTCCAGCCGCAGGGTGCCGGTCTCTGGCATGCACAGCCCGCCGATCAGCGCGGCAAGTTCGGCCTGCCCGTTGCCCGACACGCCCGCCAGCCCCACGATCTGCCCCGCCCGCAGGTCCAGCGTCACGCCCCTCAGCCCCGGCGCGCTGCCCCGGTCCGGTGTAGACACCGCCTCCAGATGCAGGATCGACGCGCCCGGCGCGGCGGGCGCCACCGCGGGCGCCGTCACCTCTGCCCCGACCATGAGCGCCGCCAGTTCGCGCGGGTTCGTCTCGGCCACCTGCCGTTCGGCCACCAGCCGCCCGTGCCGCAGGATCAGCACCCGATGCGCGATCGACATCACCTCGTGCAGCTTGTGACTGATAAAGACCACCGACAGCCCCTGCGCGATCGCCTGCCGCAGCGTGTCGAACAGGTCGTCCGTCTCTTGCGGGGTCAGCACCGCCGTGGGTTCGTCAAGGATCAGGATGCGCGCATCCCGGTAGAGCGCCTTCAGGATCTCGACCCGCTGCCGTTCGCCCACGGTCAGCGCGCCGACCCGCGCGTCGGGATCGACCCGCAGTCGGAACCGCTCTGCCAGCGCCGCCACCCGCGCGCGCGCCCCGCGCCGGTCGGACCGGGCCGACCACAGCCGTTCCGCGCCCAGCACGATGTTGTCCAGAACGCTCAGGTTGTCGGCCAGCGTGAAATGCTGGTGCACCATGCCAACGCCCGCCTCCAGCGCGGCGCGCGGCGTGCCCGGCGGCAGGTGTTGGCCGAACACCTCCACCGTGCCCGCGTCGGCCGTGTACTGGCCGAACAGGATGTTCATCAGCGTGGTCTTGCCCGCGCCGTTCTCGCCAAGAAGGGCGATCACCTCGCCCTTCTCCAGCGCAAGACTCACATTGTCGTTCGCGACCAGCGCCCCGAACGTCTTTGTGATGCCATCAAGGCGCAGGACGACCTGCGCCGTCTCTGCGCCTGTCACCCGATCAGCTCGACGTCGGTTCGTCGTCGTTGATGGTGACGGTATAGCTGCCGTCCTTGATCGCCGCGGTCCGTTCGGCCACCAGGTCCAGCGCGGCCTGAGGGATCTTGCCCTCGAACGTCCCATAGGGCGCCAGCGAACAGCCGCCGTGCTTCATGAAGGAATAGATGCCGTAATCCTTCGCGGTGAACGACCCGGCCTTCACCGCCGCGATGGCGGCGTCCATCGTCGGCTCGAAATGCCAGATGGCAGAGGCGACGACGGTTTCGGGATATTCCGCCTGGGTGTCGATCACGTTGCCGATCGCCAGAATGCCGCGTTCCTTGGCCGCGTCGGACACGCCGAAGCGTTCGGCATAAAGGATGTCCGCGCCGCCCTCGATCATGGCGAATGCGGTTTCCTTGGCCTTGGGCGGATCGAACCAGGACCCAATGAACGACACCTGGAAGGCGATGTCGGGGTTCATCTCGTGCGCGCCCGCCATGAAGGCGTGCATCAGCCGGTTCACCTCGGGGATCGGAAATCCGCCGACCATGCCGATATTGGCCGACTCGGTCATCGACCCGGCGATGATGCCCGACAGGTAGGACGCGTCCTGGATGTAGTTGTCGAACACCGCAAGGTTCGGCAGCGCGGGGTCTTCCTTGAAGGACGACCCCATCAGGAACGCCACGTCGGGATATTCCGCCGCCACTTCGCGCGCCTCGGCCTCGGCGCCAAAGATCTCTCCCACGATCAGGGTGTACCCCTGCTCGGCATACTCGCGCATCACGCGCGGATAGTCGGTGTTGGCCGTGTTCTCGGAAAAGGCGTACTCGATATCGCCCCGGTCCTGCGCGATCAGCGCGGCCTTGTGGATGCGGCTCACCCACTGCTGTTCGACCGGCACGGTATAGATGCCCGCGGTCTTGATCGGGCCGGACTGCGCCAGTGCGCGAAGCGGTGCGCCCACCGCGCCCGTCAGCGCCAGTGTGCCCGCGCTGCCGGCCATGAAGCCCCGGCGCGAGATGCCGTTACGTAAAAGTGCCATTGTCAGAGTTCCCCTGTGGTGTGGTTTTCATTGTCGGACAAAGCCGAATTTTTACCGGACGGTAAATTACCGCTCGGCAACCGCAAAGCTCTTTCTGACCGCCAAGGCGGCAAACGCCCATCTTTTCATCGCGGCCGTCGCGCGAACGGGCGGGCCGCGGTCTGCCGGGCCGCCCGCGTCAGGCCGTGGCCGCGCCACCTGCCCATGGAAGTTCCAGCTGCGGCCCGGCCTCGTGCCGTGGCACTCGTGCGGTTTCATAAAGGGGGTTGGGATCGAAGCGATCCCTGAACATCTCGTCCCGGCGATAATCCAGCTTTCGCAGACGTCGGCTGCGCTCGCCCCCGGCGCGGATCATCACCTCGTCCCGGCCCAGCCCGAACAGCGTGTCCGCCGACACGTCGCCAAAACCCTGCTCGGCCAGTTTCCGGGCCATCGAGAACGCCGTGTGCGGCCCCATGGTGATAAGCGAGCAGTTCTCCAGCAGCGTTTCGAACTGTGCTTCATAAGCGGCGCGCAATTGCGCCAGGCTTTGCACCAGCAGCGCCGCGCGCAGGCCGAAACCGCGCCCCAGCGTGATCGCCGACATCAATGCCGGGATCGGGCCCAGTTGCGCCGCTTCGTCCACCAGAAACAGCGTCGGGTCTTCGGGGCGGTGGCGTCGGCGCAGCATCCGCTGCACCAGCGCCGTCAGGACGATCCGCACCAGCGCACGATGCGACGTCAGCCGGTCAGGCGGCAGAACAAGGTAGATCGTGCTTGGCGCGCCGCCGGCCAGCGCATCCATGTCGATGCCGTTGCTTGCGAAACTGCGCTGCACGCCGGGCCCGGCCAGCATCCGCACCTGTTGGCACACTGTCGCCGTCACCCCGCCGCGCGTCACTTCGGGCAGCGAAAGCCATGCGCCCAGCTTGGCCCTTGAAAACGGATGGACCTCTTCTTTGTCCAGCATCACGGCCGTCTGGTAGATCGGATCGTCCGCGCTGATCCGGCGGTAAACCTCGGCCAGCGAGCGTTCGGCCGGGTCGGCGGACCGGACCGCATGGACGATGAACGCGGCGATCACGTCCTGTCCCCATTCGTCCCAGAAGGGATCCTTGTTGTGCCCCGCGCCGGGCCCGCCCGAGAACAGCGCCGCCAGCGTATACGCATCGTCCACCAGCGCCGGGTCCGAAGGGTCAAGATGGCTCAGCGGATCGAACCCGCCGCCCCGGCCCGGCAGCAGGTCGAACGGGTCGAAGATCAGCACATCGCCAAGCGTCGCGCGCCAGCGCGCCGTGGTCGCCGCAAGCTCTCCCTTCACGTCCACCGCGATGACAGAGCCCGGATAGCTCAGAAGCTGCGGAATGGCGAAGGACGCCGACTTTCCCGCACCGGTCGGCGCGACGCAAAGCCAGTGTCCCTCGGTAGAGGGATCGGCCAGCGGGCGCGCCGCCGGGCGTGGCATCTCTGCCCGGGCAAAGCCCACGGGGACGGTGGACTCGGGCAGGTCGGGCCAGCCAAGCAGAAGGGACATGCACATACTCCACAGGCAAACTCCGGGCGCGCCGTGCCGCTGCCCCGAGGCCGGTTCCAAGACGATTCATTTGGTTGATCCGGGGAGAATGGCCGCAAGATTCTCTCAAATCCAGCCCTTTTCCGGCCCGATCCGGCCCCATCCCCGGGCATCCGGCAGAGGCCATTGATCGGGCGGGGAAACTTTTTTGGTGGCACCCGGTCAGGTGTAGTCGGCCTCCAGCACCGCCTCCATCTGGGCGGCGAACTTGGCAGCCGCCACCGGCAGCGTCCGTCCCCGCAGCTGGCAAAGGTAAAGCAGCCCCTCGGGGATGTCGCGCCGGTCGATGGGCCGCGTCACGATCCCCTCGTCCGGCACCCGCGGCAGCCCCACCGGGATCTGGAACGACACCGCCTGTTCATGCCGGGGATAACGGCGCAGGAACTCGAAGCTGTCCGACACCAGCGTCACCGGCAATTCCACCGACGACCGCAACAGCGCCATGTCGATCAGGTGCCGCACCCCGTATTGCGACGCCGGCAGCCCCACGGGATGGGCCGCGCAGTCGCGCAGGCGCACCACCTCCTTGCCCGCCAGCGGGTGATCCTCGGCCATCACCGCATGGACCGCCTGCCGCACGCTGATCAGCACCTGCACCTCGCGCAGGCGCACCGGCTCGAACACCAGCGCGATATCGGCCGCCAGGTCCACCAGCGCCTGTTCGGCCGCTGCCCGGTCCCGCACCCGCACGTCGAAGGTCACCGCCGGATGCTCGCCCCGGTAACCGGAAATCTGTTCCGGCAGGAAATAGGGCAACAGCGCCTGGCTGCACGCGATCCGCACATGCCCGCGCCGTTCCCCCGCCAGGTCCGCGACCTGGCTCTTGAACTTCTCGAACTCGGACGCCTGCGCCCGCAGATGCGCCAGCAGCAACTCTCCGGCCACCGACAGCCGCACGCCGCGCGGCAGCCGCTCGAACAGCGGCACGCCCAGTTCTTCCTCCAGCGCCAGCACCCGCCGGTTCAGCGCGGTCGAGGTGATGGCCAGCGTTTCCGCCGCCTTGCGGATCGACCCCGCGCGCGCGATCGCGCCGATATAGGCCAGCGGCGTCAGGTTGCGGTCGGGCACGCCTGCCTCCCCCGTTATGCTGCACGAAACGCAGCGGTCCGGTGCAAACATAGCAGACGACAGCAGCACTTGTCTGCCCCACCTTGTGCCCAGTGATTCATCCGCCCGCCGCCGCCCGACCGGCCCCGCGGGCACCCTGACAGGAGACCTCCCATGACAACCGCTCCCTTCTCTCGCCGTGGCTTTCTGAAAGGCAGCGCCGCGCTTGCCGGTGCCGGCGCGCTGGGCCCGCTGGCCGGCCCGGCGCTGGCCGGCGGCCATTCGCCCCTGACCGTGGGCTTCATCTACGTCGGCCCCAAGGACGACTTCGGCTACAATCAGGCCCACGCCGAGGGCGCCGCCGCCGTCAAGGCGATGGACGGCGTCGTGGTTGTCGAGGAAGAGAACGTCGCCGAAACCGTGGACGTCCAGAAATCCATGGAATCGATGATCAATTTCGACGGCGCGTCGCTGCTTTTCCCCACCTCCTTCGGCTATTTCGACCCCCACATCCTCGCGGTCGCGCCCAAGTACCCCGATGTGCGCTTCCAACATGCCGCCGGGCTCTGGTCGGCCGACAAGCACCCGATGAACGTCGGCTCCTACTTCGGCTACATCGGCCTTGGCCAGTATCTGAACGGCATCGTCGCGGGCCACATGACCAGCACGAAGAAACTGGGCTTCGTCGCCGCGAAACCGATCCCGCAGGTGCTTCAGAACATCAACTCGTACCTGCTGGGCGCGCGCACCGTCGATCCGACCATCACCTGCCAGGTGATCTTTACCGGCGAATGGTCGCTGGCCGTGAAAGAGGCCGAGGCGACGAACGCGCTGGCCGACGCGGGCTGCGACGTCATCACCTGCCACGTCGACGGCCCCAAGGTCGTGATGGAAACCGCCGCGGGTCGCGATTGCTACGTCTGCGGCTACCATGCCAACCAGTCGCCGCTGGCGCCCGAGAAATACCTGACCGGCGCCGAGTGGAACTGGCCGGGCGTCTACACCCGCATGGTCCAGACCGTGCTGGACGGCGGCACAATCGACAACTTCGACCGGGGCGGCCTTGCCGAGGGCTATATCAAGATGTCGCCGCTTGGCCCCGCCGTCACCGACGCCGCCCGCAACCAGTTCGAGGCCACGATGGCCGAGATGATGAAAGGCGACTTCGCCGCCTACAAGGGCCCGCTGATGGACAACGCCGGCAACACGATCCTGTCCGAAGGCCAGGTGTTCCTTGAAACCGATATCGCGCTCGAAAGCATGAACTACCTCGTCGAGGGCGTCATCGGCTCGACCTCGTAACGCGGGGCAGGGATGGCGACGGTGGATCAGATCGGCACTTCGGGCGGGCGCAGTCTCCTCTCGCCCGAAGGCTGGCTTGCGGCGCTGGCGCGCCGGTCTGAATCCGTCGTCATCCCGGTCGGTGCGCTTCTCGCGGGGCTTCTGGTGTTCGGCCTGTTCCTGCTGACCCAGGGCAAAAGCCCCGCAGAGTTCTATGCGCTGGTCTACAAGGCCGGCTTCGGCACGTCGTTTTCATGGCAGAACACGCTGTCGCGCACCGCGCCGCTGCTGTTCGCGGCGCTGTGCGTCGCGCTGCCCGCGCGGCTGGGCCTTGTGGTGATCGGCGGCGAAGGCGCCATCGTGCTGGGGGGCGTCGCCTGCGGGGCGCTTGCCGGCACGGTGTCCGGGATGCCCGGTGCGCTGGGCATCCTGCTCATGGCCGCGGCCGGCGGTCTGGCCGGCGCGGTCTGGATCGGGGCCGTGGGGGCGCTGCGGCATTTCCGAGGGGTCAACGAAACCATTGCCAGCCTCTTGATGGCCTATATCGCCATCGCTCTGATGAACCATCTGGTCGAGGGGCCGTTGCGCGACCCCGCCAGCCTGAACAAGCCATCCACCGCGCCGCTGGCCGATCAGCTCAAGATCGGCGCAATCCCCGGATGGGATGTCCATTGGGGCCTCGTGGTCGGCATCGTCGCCTGTGTCCTGTCATGGGTGCTGATCGAGCGCACGACATGGGGCTTCGCTGCGCGCATCGCCGGGGGCAACGTGCGCGCCGCACAGGTGCAGGGCCTGCCGGTTGGCCGCCTGATCGTCGGGTTCACCGCGCTGGGCGGCGCCTTTGCCGGGCTTGCCGGCGTGTTCGAGGTCGCGGCGGTCCATGGCTCTGCGAACGCCTCGCTCGCCACGGGATACGGCTACACCGGCATCCTCGTGGCCTTCCTCGCGCGGCACAATCCGCTGGCCATCATCCCCGTCGCCATCCTGCTGGCGGGGTTCGAGGCGTCCTCGGGCCTGATCCAGCGCCGCATGGACCTGCCCGACGCCACGGTGCTGGTGCTGCAAGGCTTCGTCTTCGTCGCGATCCTTCTGTCCGAGACGCTCTATGGCCGGCTGAAGATCTTCGCGCCCGAACGCTGGGGGCAGCCCGCATGACCGCCCCGCTTTGCCCCCGTGGCCATCGCGCCGACGTTATGCCGACGTTATGCCGACGTGATGCCGACGTCGCGATTTCGGCCCTTTCCGCACCGGAGACCACGTCATGAGCGACGGCGACCTCGGCCTCTGGGCCATCCCAATCGCCATGCTCGGCGGCGCCATCCGGGTCTCGACCCCCTTCCTTTTCGTGTCCCTGGGAGAGGTGCTGACCGAACGCTCCGGCCGCATCAACCTCGGCCTCGAAGGCACTTTGGTGTTCGGCGCGATGTCGGGATACGCCGTCGCCTACCTGACAGGATCGCCTTGGGCAGGCGTGCTTGCCGCCGCCGTTGCGGGCAGTATTTTCGGGCTTTTTCATGGGCTTATCTGCTCTCTGCCAAGGGTCAACGACATCGCCATCGGCATCGCCATGATGCTGCTGGGGATGGGTCTGGCGTTCTATTTCGGCAAGCCCTACATCCAGCCCGTCGCGCCCGACCTGCCCTCCATCGGCTTTGGCTGGTGGTCGGACCTGCCGCAGGTGCAGGCCGCGCTGCGGGTCAACGTGCTGTTCCTGATCGGCATCGCCGCCGCGATCTTCTTGTGGTGGATGTTTCGCGCCACCCGCGTCGGCCTCATCATCCGCGTCGTCGGCGACAGCACCGACGCCGCCCGCGCCATGGGCCTGAACCCCGCCGTGATCCGCACCCTTGCCACCGCCGCCGGCGGGGCCTTTGCCGGGGTGGGCGGGGCTTACCTGTCGCTCTTCTATCCCGGCAGCTGGAACGAGGGAATCTCGTCCGGTCAGGGGCTTATGGCCGTCGCGCTGGTGATTTTCGCACGCTGGAACCCGATCGCCTGTTTCTGGGCGGCGATCCTCTTTGGCGGGGCCGGGGCGCTGGGTCCGGCGCTGCAATCGGTCGGCGTCTCGTCGGGTTACTACCTGTTTTACGCGGCCCCCTACGTGCTGACGCTGGGCGTGCTGATCGCAACCTCGTCGCCAACCCGCGCCGTCACCGGCGCGCCGGGCGAGCTTTCCATCACCAAGTAGGAGACGGACATGAACGGCCTTGGAGGTCTGAACAAGTCGCCCAACGGCGTGGTCATCGGGCTGGTGCAACTGCAACTGCCCGTCGTGGAAACCCCCGCCGACCTGGCCGCGCAGACGCAAAGGATCGTCGACATGGTCGGCAAGGCGCGGCGCAATCTGGGTACGATGGACCTGGTCGTGTTTCCCGAATACGCGTTGCACGGTCTGTCGATGGACACCAACCCCGCCATCATGTGCGACCTCGACGGCCCCGAGGTGGCGGCGTTCAAGGCCGCCTGTGCCGAGAACGACATCTGGGGGTGTTTCTCCATCATGGAGGCGAACCCCCACGGCAACCCCTACAACTCGGGTCTCGTCATCGACAACACGGGTGAGTTGAAGCTCTATTACCGCAAGCTGCACCCCTGGGTCCCGGTCGAGCCGTGGGAGCCGGGCGACCTTGGCATTCCGGTGATCGAGGGCCCCAAGGGCTGCAAGCTGTCGCTCATCATCTGTCATGACGGCATGTTCCCCGAAATGGCACGAGAGGCCGCCTACAAGGGTGCCGAGATCATGCTGCGCACCGCGGGCTATACCGCGCCGATCCGCGACAGCTGGAAATTCACCAACCAGTCCAACGCGTTCTGCAACCTTATGGTGACGGCCAATGTCTGCATGTGCGGGTCCGACGGGACCTTTGACAGCATGGGTGAAGGCATGATCGTCAACTTCGACGGGACCGTCATCGCCCATGGCACCAGCGGCCGCGCGGACGAGATCATCACCGCAGAGGTCCGCCCGGACCTGGTGCGAGAGGCGCGCGCGGTCTGGGGGGTGGAGAACAACATCTACCAGCTGGGCCATCGCGGATACGTGGCGGTGAAGGGCGGCGCGCAGGACTGCCCCTATACCTACATGACCGATCTGGCCGCCGGGCAATACCGCCTGCCCTGGGAAGATGAGGTGCAGGTGATGGACGGCACCGGCGAAGGCTTTGCCGCGCCCACGCGGCTTTACGGACAATCCGTGCAGGAGGCCGCCGAATGACCACCATCGCCTCTGATCCCTATCCCTGGCCCTGGAACGGCGACCTGCGGCCCGAGAACACCGCGCTGATCGTCATCGACATGCAGACCGATTTCTGCGGGCCAGGCGGCTATGTCGATGCGATGGGTTATGACCTGTCGCTGACGCGTGCCCCGATCGAGCCGATCAAGGCGGTGCTGACCGCGATGCGGGCCCGGGGCTACCACATCATCCACACGCGCGAAGGCCACCGCCCCGACCTGTCGGACCTGCCCGCGAACAAGCGCTGGCGGTCCCAGCGGATCGGCGCGGGCATCGGCGATCCGGGGCCCTGTGGCAAGATCCTTGTTCGGGGCGAACCCGGCTGGGACATCATCGAGGAGCTTTACCCCGAACCCGGCGAGATCATCATCGACAAGCCCGGAAAGGGCAGCTTCTGCGCCACCGACCTGGAACTGATCCTGCGCACGCGCGGCATCGACAACCTGGTGATCTGCGGCATCACCACCGATGTCTGCGTCTCGACCACCATGCGCGAAGGCAACGACCGTGGTTTCGAATGCCTGGTGCTGGAGGATTGCTGCGGCGCCACCGACAAGGGCAACCACGACGCGGCGCTGAAGATGGTCAAGATGCAGGGCGGCGTCTTCGGCGCGGTGTCCGACAGCGCCACGCTGATCGCGGGGCTGGCATGACCGTCAAGGGCGCCCATCCCGGCGGCGCGCTGGGCGTCGAGACCGTGGGCATGACCATGCGCTTCGGCGGCTTCACTGCGCTTGACGGGGTGTCCATCGCCGTGGCGCCGGGCAGCTTTCACGCGCTGCTGGGGGAAAACGGCGCCGGCAAGTCGACGCTGGTGAAGTGCATGATGGGCTTCTACCACGCCACGGCGGGCCAGCTGATGGTCGGCGGGCGCGAGGTCGAGGTGCCCGACCCCAAGGCCGCCCATGCGCACGGGTTGGGCATGGTCTATCAGCATTTCACGCTGGTGCCCTCGCTGACGGCGGCGGAAAACCTTGTCATCAGCCGCGACGACGCCCCGCGCGTGATCGACTGGCGGGCCGAGCGCGCCGCGCTGGCCGGGTTCATGGGGCGGATGCCCTTTGCCGTGCCGCTGGACCAGCCGGTGCGCGCCCTTTCGGCGGGCGAAAAGCAGAAGCTCGAGATCCTCAAGCAGCTGTATCTGGGGCGCCGCTTTCTGATCCTCGACGAACCCACGTCGGTCCTGACCCCGGACGAGGCGGACGAGGTGCTGGGCCATGTCAAGGCGTTGTGCGCGGCGGGGCAGATCACCGTTCTGATGATCACCCACAAGTTCCGCGAGGTGACGGCCTATGCAGACACGGTGTCGGTGCTGCGGCGCGGGGCGCTGGTGGGTACCGGCGCCGTGACCGAGCTGACGCATGACGAGATGGCGCGGATGATGATGGGCGACGCCAAGCTGGCCGATCCGGCGCCGCGCGCGGGCACGCCCGGCGCGCCGGTGCTGTCGGTCAACGGCGTGCAGGCGTCGGATCGCAGCGGGCTGAAGGACATCGCCATCGACGGGCTGACGGTGCGCGCGGGCGAGATCGTGGGCATCGCGGGCATTTCCGGCAACGGCCAGATGGAATTGATGGAGGTGCTGACGGGCCAGCGCCCGCTGGCCGCCGGAGAGATCCTGGTCAAGGGCGGGCCCTATGACGCGACGCGAGAGGAGGCGCGCATCAGATGCGTCCGCTACCTGCCAGAAGAGCCGCTGCACAACGCCTGCGCGGCCCGGATGTCCGTGACCGAAAACATCGCCTTCCGCACCTTCGACCTGAACGGCAAGGGCACGCGGTTCTGGCTGTCTGGGCGCGAGATGCGGGCGCGGGCCGCCGACCTGGTGGCGGCCTTCAAGGTCAGGACCGCCTCGCTTGACAGTCCGATGGCCTCGCTTTCGGGGGGGAACGTGCAGCGCGCGGTGCTGGCGCGGGAATTGACCGGGGACGTGGATCTTCTGGTGATCTCGAACCCCTGCTTCGGGCTCGATTTCACCGCCGTGGCCGAGATCCGCGCGCGGATCATGGCGGCGCGCAACGCGGGCGCGGCGGTGCTGCTGATGTCCGAGGATCTGGACGAGATCATGGAGCTTGCAGACCGGGTGCTGGTGATGTCCGAGGGGCGGATCGCCTATGACCGCCCGGCGTCCGAGGCCGACCGCGCCGAGATCGGGCACCACATGGGGGGGCACGCGTGATGGCGCGGATTGCGGGCGCGCTGCCCTTTGGTTTCGATTTCGACCCGGGGGCCACGGCGCTGATCGTCATCGACATGCAGCGCGACTTTGTCGAGCCGGGCGGCTTTGGTGCGGCGCTGGGCAATGACGTGATGCCCCTGCAGGGGATCGTTCCGGCGACCGCGCGGCTGATCGCGGCGGCGCGGGCGGCGGGTCTGCCGGTGATCCACACGCGCGAATGCCACCGGTCCGACCTGTCCGATTGCCCGCCCGCCAAGCTGAACCGGGGCGCGCCCAGACTGCGGATCGGCGATCCGGGGCCGATGGGGCGCATCCTGATCGCCGGCGAACCGGGGGCAGAGATTGTTCCCGAACTGGCCCCCGCGCCGGGCGAGGCGGTGATCGACAAGCCGGGCAAGGGCGCGTTCCACGCGACGCCCCTGTCGCAGGTCTTGCAGCACCTGGGCACGCGGTCGCTGATCTTGGCGGGTGTCACCACCGAGGTCTGCGTGCAGACCACCATGCGCGAGGCCAACGACCGCGGGTTCGAGTGCCTTCTGGCCGAGGACGCCACCGAAAGCTATTTTCCCGCCTTCAAGTCAGCGACGCTGGAGATGATCCGCGCGCAGGGCGCCATCGTGGGCTGGACGGCCACGGTCGATCAGATCGCCGAGGTGTTGGGTGGCTAGCGCACCGGCGATCCTGCGCCATCTGCCCGGGCTGATGCAGGGCGGCTGGCGCGACCTGACCTTCGCGCCCTTCCGCGAGGGCGTCGAGATCTGCGACCTGACGCCGGGCTATCCGAAGCTGGCGCTGCTGCGCTACGCGCCGGGGGCCGCGGTGCCTCGGCACCGGCACACCGGGCTGGAAACCATCGTTGTGCTGGACGGCTCGCAAACGGATGAGGCCGGGCATTACCCCAAGGGTTCGGTGATGGTGAACCCCGAAGGGACCGAACATGCAGTGCGGTCCGAAGACGGCTGCGTGGTGCTGATCCAGTGGGAACGGCCCGTGGAGATACTGGAGGAGGACGGGGCGTGACAGGCGATCTTGGCAACCAGAGCTTCGACATCGGCGCGCTGCATGCGGGCTATGCCAAGGGTCTCGATCCACGGGACGTGATGGCAGAGGCGCTGCGGCGGGTCGAGGCCGCCGGCGATCCCGGCATCTTCCTGCACCTGCGCGAGGCCGCCGCGCTGCGGGCCGAGGCAGCCGCCTTGCCGCCCTTCGATCCCGTCGCGATGCCGCTTTGGGGCGTGCCCTTCGCGATCAAGGACAACATCGACCTGGGCGGCGTGCCGACGACCGCGGCTTGTCCCGCCTATGCCTACACGCCCGCAAAGGACGCCTTTGCCGTGGCCGCCTTGCGCGCTGCGGGCGCGATCCCGCTGGGCAAGACGAACCTGGACCAGTTCGCCACCGGCCTTGTCGGCGTGCGCACGCCTTTCCCGGTGCCCTTGAACGCGATCGACCCGGCGATCGTGCCGGGCGGCTCGTCTTCGGGGTCGGCGGTGGCGGTGGCGCGCGGGATCGTGTCCTTCGCGCTGGGCACCGATACGGCGGGGTCAGGGCGGGTGCCGGCCGCGCTGAACAACATCGTCGGATTGAAGCCGACCCTTGGCGCGTTGTCCAACACGGGCGTCGTGCCGGCTTGCCGGACGCTCGACACGATCTCCGTGTTTGCGCTGACCGTGCCGGATGCCTGGCGCGCCTTTGCCGCAGCGGCGCGCTACGACCCCACCGATGCCTTTGCCCGGCCGGTGCCTGCGCCGCCGCTGGCCGCGCCGCCGCCGGTGCTGACCATCGGCGTGCCCGACGCTGCCACGCGCGAGTTCTTCGGCGATGACGTCCAGGCGGCCAGTTTCGAACACGCCTTGGCGCGGCTGGAACAGGGCGGCGCCCGCATCGTCGAACTGGATTTCACCCCGTTCTTCGAAGTGGCCGATATGCTTTATGACGGCGCGTGGGTGGCGGAACGCCTGACGGTCGTCGAGGACCTGATGGCCAGCAGCCCCGACGCCCTGCACCCGGTGACGCGGCAGATCATCGGGGCCGGCGCGCGCCTGTCCGCTGCCGATGCGTTCCGCGGGATCTATCGGCTTGCGGATCTGAAGCGTGCGGCGGAACCGGCGATGGCGCAGGTCGATCTGTTGTGCGTGCCGACGATCCCCACCTTCTATTCGGTGGACGATCTTGCGGCCGATCCCGTGGGCCCGAACGCGCGCCTCGGGACGTATACAAATTTCGTGAACCTGATGGACCTATGCGGAATCGCGGTGCCCTGCGGGCCACGCGGTGATGGGCGTCCGGGCAGCATCACGCTGCTGGCGCCCGCTGGGAAGGATGCGCTGGCCGCCGCGATCGCCGGGACGGTGCATCGTGCCGCGTCACCGGCGATGGGGGGCACCGGGCACCCCTTGCCGGATGCCCGGCCCGACGCCCCGGCGCCTCTGCCCGGAGAGATAGAGATCGCCGTTGTCGGCGCGCATATGTCCGGCCTGCCGCTGAACGCGGAGTTGACCTCGCGGGGCGCCCGCTTTCTGCGCGGTGCCGCGACTGCGCCGGAATATCGGTTTCATGCCCTTGCCGGCGGACCGCCTGCGCGGCCGGGACTTGTGCGGGCCGCGCAGGGGGCGTCCATCACGCTGGAGGTCTGGGCACTGCCCGCCGCGGCCTTTGGCGACTTCCTGGCCGGGGTTCCCGCGCCGCTTTGCATCGGAACGGTGCAACTGGCCGATGGCACGGCGGTCAAGGGGTTTCTTGTCGAAGATGCCGGGCTGGAGGGGGCGGCCGACATCACCCACCTTGGAGGCTGGCGGGCCTATCTGGCCGGACAGGGTCAGCCCGCGCCCTTGTGAACACCCGGCGGCGATCGGCTATTGCCCGTTCATTTCTGGAACAAAGAAGTCGCATTTCCGGGCATCGTTCCGATCGATCAGAATTCGACTGGTCGATCTTGGCACCGCTCTTGCCCAACAAGCCCTGTCGCGTGTCTGCGGCCGGAAGGGGCCTGACGCTATCTGCTCTTGGCCCTGCAAGACCTTCGGTCCGTCGCAAATGGCTCTTGAATGCAGGCCCCGCCCGGCGATCATTCCTTGCCGGGGCTGGTCATGGGCGGAAGAACGGTGTGAAATGCGCGCAGCATGAGGAGACGGGGCAGGTGGGTACAAGGCTTGGGTCAACCGCCGGCATGGCGCTCTTCCACAACGATCCGGGATACGCTGCGGTATGAAGACCTCGATCGCCACGGTTTCGATCTCTGGCAACCTGCGTGAAAAACTCGATGCGATCGCCGGGGCGGGGTTCGATGGTATCGAGATCTTCGAACAGGATTTCATCGCCGACGCCGGGACCCCGCGCGACATCGGGCGGATGATCCGCGATCAAGGTCTGGAAATCACGCTGTTTCAGCCCTTTCGGGACTTCGAAGGACTGACAGGTCCACTGCGGGACCGCGCCTTCGATCGCGCCAGGCACAAGTTCGACATCATGTCAGAGTTGGGCGCGGACCGGATACTGGTGTGTTCATCGGTTCATGCCGAGGCGCTGGGCGGGATCGACCGCGCCGCCGAGGACTTTGCAGAACTGGGAGAGATCGCGGCGGGCTACGGTATCTTCGTGGGCTACGAGGCGCTGGCATGGGGCCGCCACGTGAATGACCATCGGGATGCGTGGGAGATCGTGCGCCGGGCGGATCATGACCACGTGGGGCTTATCCTCGACAGCTTTCATACGCTGGCGCGCGGTATCGATCCCGAAACGATCCGGCGGATTCCTGCGGACAAGATCCTGTTCGTCCAGCTTGCCGATGCACCCCGGATCGAGATGGATCTGCTTTACTGGTCCCGCCACTTTCGCAGCATGCCGGGCGAAGGAGACCTTCCGGTGACGGCCTTCATGCGTGCCGTCGCGGCAACGGGGTATGACGGACCGATCAGTCTGGAGATCTTCAATGACCAGTTTCGCGGCGGCCGCCCCGACGGGCTGGCCCGTGATGGCTACAGATCGCTTGTCGCACTGATGGACGACGTGCGGCGTGCAGAGCCCGACATTCGCTTTTGCGTGCCGGACATCCCCGCGCGCGTGGCGGTCGAGGGTGTAGAGTTCATCGAGTTCGCAACGCGCGGCGCAGAGGCCGAGGCGCTTGGCGATCTTCTGAAGACAATGGGCTTCACGCGTCGCGGAGAGCACATATCGAAGGAGGTCACGCTTTGGCAGCAGGGTAACGCACGCGTGGTCCTGAATTGCGAAGCGACGGGTTTTGCCAATTCCGCTTTCGCGATGCACGGCACGACGGTTTGCGACATAGGCATGCGCGTCGCCAGCGCGGCTGACACCACTGCGCGTGCTCTGGCGCTTGGGGCCACGCCCTTTCAACAGCCCATTGGCCCCGGAGAAATGGACATTCCCGCCATCCGTGGCGTCGGGGGCGGGGTCATGCATTTCATCGACGGGCAAAGCGGGCTGGCAGACGTCTGGTCGCAGGAGTTTCAGGAGACCGGCGCGCAGGCCCCGGGGGGCGCAGGTCTGACGGCCGTCGACCACGTTGCCGAAACCATGAACTACGACGAGATGCTCAGCTGGTCCTTGTTCTATACCTCTATCTTCGACATGGCGCGCGCGCCCATGGTCGACGTGATCGATCCCGACGGGCTGGTGCGAAGCCAGGCAATCCGGGCAAGAGATGGCCGGACACGGATCACCTTGAACGGCGCGGAAACGCACCGGACGCTGGCGGGCGGTTTTCTTGCCGACAGTTTCGGCGGCGCGGTTCAGCATGTGGCCTTTTCCTGCGGAGATATCTTCGAGACCGCGCGCCGGATGGCCGCAAGCGGGTTCCAGCCGCTGGAGATGCCCCAGAACTACTACCGCGATCTAGAGGCGAGATTCGCCCTCGATGCGGGCAGGCTGGCAGACATGGCAAGGTTCAACATCCTTTATGATGAGGATGCAGAGGGGGCGTTCCATCAGTTCTACAGCCGACCCTTCGTTGGCGGGATCTTCTTCGAAATCGTGCAGCGCGTGCGGGGTTATGATGGGTACGGTGCGCCGAACGCCCCGTTCAGGATAGCCGCGCAGAAGCGGCTGATGCGGCCAAAGGGTATGCCGGGTTAGGCCCGTGCCGTTGAAGGAAGGGTGACTGCAGGGTTGCTCGCTTTGGAATTTCCATTATTCATGAATTATGGAAACACTGATTCCCACTCGTCTTGCGACCCTCGGCCACCCGGCTCGTCTTGATGTATTTCGGCTGTTGATGCGCCGCTATCCCGACCGCGTGCCGGCCGGGGAGCTTTCCGAGGCGTTGGGGATCAAGCCATCGACCCTGTCGGCCTATCTGTCGGCGCTGATGCAGACGGGGCTTGTCACGCAAGAGCGCGTGTCAACTTCGCTGCGATACACGATCGACATGACGCAGGTGCGACAGACTTTCGACTATCTGCTTCGCGACTGCTGTCGCGGCCGCACAGAACTTTGTCTGCCATTTGCGTCGCAATCCTGGGAAGGACCCGCACCCATGCCTGACCGCATCTACAATGTCCTGTTCATCTGCACCGGAAATTCGGCGCGCTCGATCTTTGCAGAGTCGATCCTGCGCAAGGAGGGCGGCGACCGTTTCAACGCCTTTTCCGCTGGAACCAAGCCAAGATCAGAGTTGAACCCATTTGCACTGGAAGTTCTGCGTCAGAAGGGGCACGAAATTTCCGAGTTGCGCGCCAAGAACGTGGCAGAGTTCCAGGGGCCCGACGCCCCGGCGTTCGACTTTGTCTTCACCGTCTGCAACCAGGCCGCGAACGAGGAATGCCCGGCGTGGCACGGCCAGCCGATCAGTGCCCACTGGGGCATGCCCGACCCGGTAAAGGCAGAAGGCACTGATGCCGAAAGGAGCCTTGCCTTCCAGCATGCCTATGGCGCCCTGCGCAACCGGATCACGGCGTTCACCGCGCTGTCCCTTGCTTCGCTGGACCGGATCGCGCTGCAAGAGGCCGTCGACGATATCGGCCGCACCCATGCTGGTGAAAGCGCATGACGGTCTATGCGTTGAACGGCCTTGGCCGGATCGGCAAGCTGGCGCTGAAACCGCTTCTGCAACGGGGCGCACAGATTGCCTGGATGAACGACGCGGTGGGCGAGCCTGCGGTCCACGCCCATCTGCTGGAATTCGACACCGTTCACGGGCGATGGGACGCCGAGTTTTCGCACGACGACGCGTCGGTGACCATCGACGGCAACCGGCTGCCGTTTATCGGCACCAGCGATCTGGGCGCGCTTCCGCTGGATGGCGTGGATGTCGTGATCGAATGCACCGGTGTCTTCAAGTCCGAGGCGCAGCTTGCCCCTTATTTCGCGGCGGGGGTCAAGAAGGTGATCGTGTCTGCCCCGGTCAAGGACGGGCCCACGGTCAATGTCGTCTACGGGGTAAACGAAGACATCTATGATCCCGCGGCCCATTCCATTGTTACCGCGGCCTCGTGCACCACGAATTGCCTGGCCCCCGTGGTAAAGGTTATCCACGAGTCCCTTGGGATCCGCCATGGGTCGATCACGACGATCCATAATGTCACGAACACACAGACCATCGTCGATCGCCCGGCCAAGGATCTTCGCCGGGCGCGATCGGCGCTGAATTCGCTGATCCCGACGACCACCGGCAGCGCGACGGCGATCACGTTGATCTACCCAGAACTCAAGGGTCGGCTGAACGGGCACGCCGTACGCGTGCCGCTTCTGAACGGGTCCCTGACGGACTGCGTGTTCGAGGTCGAGCGCCCCACGACCGTTGCAGAGGTCAACGGCCTGTTCAAAGCTGCCGCCGCCGGGCCGCTGGCCGGAATCCTGGGGTACGAGGAACGCCCGCTTGTCTCGGCGGACTATACCAACGACGAGCGGTCAAGCATCGTGGATGCGCCTTCGACGATGGTTGTCAACGGCACGCAGGTGAAGGTCTATGCGTGGTACGACAACGAAATGGGCTATGCGCACAGGCTTGTCGACGTGGCCTTGATGGTGGGGGCGTCCGTTTGACCAATGCCTCGGAGCGGCCAAGGGGCCTGTCCGCCTATATCGCCGTCACGGCGGCCTACTGGGCCTTCATGCTGACTGATGGCGCCCTGCGGATGCTGGTGCTGCTGCATTTCCATACGCTTGGCTTTTCCCCGGTGCAGCTTGCCTATCTGTTCGTGCTGTACGAGATCGCCGGAATGGTCACCAACCTGTCGGCAGGCTGGCTTGCGGCCCGTTTCGGTCTGACCTCGACGCTTTATGCCGGGCTGGCGATTCAGGTGGTGGCGCTGTTGGCGTTGTCCCAGCTCGATCCGGGATGGGCGATCGGCACGTCCGTCGTCTTTGTCATGGTCGTGCAGGGCGCCAGCGGGGTCGCCAAGGACCTTGCCAAGATGTCGTCGAAATCGGCGGTCAAGCTGCTTGCCCCGGCGGGTGATGGTGTCTTGTTCCGCTGGGTGGCGATCCTCACGGGGTCCAAGAATGCGGTAAAGGGGCTTGGCTTCCTGCTGGGCGCGGCGCTGCTTGGGGCGCTGGGATTTGTCCCGGCGCTGCTGGTGATGGCGGCAGTTCTGGCGGCGATCCTCGTTGCCGTGCTGTTCGCCATGCCACCGGGACTGCCAAGGGGCCGCAAGACAGCGAAATTCTCCGAGGTGTTTTCCAAGTCCCGGAACGTCAACTGGCTGAGCGCGGCGCGCGTCTTTCTCTTCGGTGCGCGGGACGTCTGGTTCGTTGTCGGCATTCCAATCTATTTCTATGCCGTGCTTTCAGATGGATCAGAGGCGGGGAACCGCGCGGCGTTCTTCCTGATCGGCACCTTCATGGCGCTTTGGGTCATCCTTTACGGCATTGTCCAAGCCGCTGCGCCACGCCTGGTCGGCGCATCACATCGCACCGATGAGGCCCTGAGCCGGGCCGCGCGAGGCTGGGCATGGCTTCTGTTCGCGGTGCCTGTCGTTCTCACCCTTGCGTCGCTTGCCGCACCAGAGCCGCAGCCCTGGCTTACGGCGGTTCTGGTCTTGGGGCTGCTGGTGTTTGGTGGCATCTTCGCCATCAACTCGTCGCTTCATTCCTACCTGATTCTTGCCTACACAAAGGCAGAACGCGTGACGATGGATGTGGGCTTCTACTATATGGCGAACGCGGGGGGCCGGCTGCTGGGGACAGTGCTGTCAGGACTGACCTATCAGATGGGGGGGCTGCCGCTGATGCTGACCGCGGCTGCGACAATGGTGGCCATCGCGGCATTGGCCACGGGCAGGCTGGGCAATCAACAGCCCGGGGCGTCGGCGGGATGAGCGTCTTTGAAAGATACCTGACCCTCTGGGTGGCCCTGGCCATGGTCGGGGGAATCGCGATCGGCAGTGTCGCGCCGGGGCTTGTCGCCGCGGTGGCCGCGGCCGAGGTGGCGAGGGTCAACCTCGTGGTTGCAGTCCTGATCTGGGCGATGGTCTACCCGATGATGGTGGGCGTCGATCCCGGAGCCTTGCGGGGGGTGCTGAAACAGCCCAAGGGCCTGGCCATCACGCTTGTCGTCAACTGGCTCATCAAGCCGTTTACCATGGCGGCGCTTGGGGTTCTGTTCTTCGAGGTTGTCTTTGCCGACCTGATTGCCCCTGCCGATGCACAGCAATACATCGCGGGCCTGATCCTGTTGGGGGCCGCGCCCTGTACAGCGATGGTTTTCGTCTGGTCGCAACTGACCCGTGGAGACGAAGGCTATACTTTGTTGCAGGTCAGCGTGAACGACGTTGTGATGGTCTTCGCCTTCGCGCCGATCGTGGCCTTTCTGCTTGGGGTCACGGACATCGTCGTTCCATGGTCCACACTGGTCTTGTCGGTGGTCCTTTTCGTTGCGCTGCCGCTGGCCGCGGGCATATGGACCCGGCACCGTCTTGGCAGCCCCGCAAGGATCGAGGCCTTTCGGAACCGGATCAAGCCATGGTCCGTTGTCGGGTTGATCGCGACCGTCGTCATCCTGTTCGGACTACAGGGCAGCGTCATCGTCGATCGGCCGCTGGTCATCGCATTGATCGCGGTGCCGATCCTGATCCAGTCCTACGGTATTTTCGCCTTGGCCTATGCGGCTGCCTACGCGCTGCGGGTGCCGCACCGGATTGCGGCTCCTTGCGCCCTGATCGGCACCTCGAACTTCTTCGAACTTGCGGTGGCGGTGGCAATCAGCCTGTTCGGGCTGAATTCTGGTGCGGCACTGGCGACCGTCGTCGGTGTCCTTGTCGAGGTTCCGGTGATGCTGTCACTGGTGGCATTTGCAAATCGAACCCGTCCACGCTTTGGCTGAGCAAGAAAAGACTCGACATAACCAGATATATGGTTGTATTGACGTGTCATGAGCACCTTGAGTCCCACAGCGCGCGCGCTTGCTGCCCTCGGCCACGATGCCCGGCTGTCGATCTTTCGGCTGTTGGTTCGGGCCGGTGACGACGGGCTTCGTGTTGGTGAAATCGGCGGTCACATCGGGTTGGCGCCGTCGACACTGGCACACCACCTTTCGACGCTGGTCGATGCGGGCCTTGTGATCCAGGAGAAGCAGGGGCGCGAAGTCTACAACCGTGTCGACTTTCCCGCGATGCACGGTGTGCTGGAATTCCTGACTTCGGAATGCTGCGCAGGTGTTGCTTTGCCCGGGAACGCCGCATGAACATACATGCCAACATACACCCTTCTCTGCCGGAGACTTGGAAATGACCGACACCACACTGCCCGGTCCGGGCCTTCGCGCATTGGTGCGGACTGCTTGGCACGATTACCGCGTCTGGCTGGCATCGGTGGCAATCCTTGCGATTCTGGCCGTTGTCGATCCCGGGCAGGCCGCCGAAAGCGCGGCCTTTGCCGGCGGCGCGCTTCTGCACACGGCACCCTACCTGATCCTGTCGATCGCGATCGCGGCGTGGGCCGGAGCGACTGGGGCGGACAACCTTATCGCCCGTGCGTTCACCGGGGCCCCGGTCCTGATGATCGGGCTGGCGGCGGTGGCGGGCGGGCTTTCGCCCTTCTGCTCGTGCGGGGTCATTCCCCTGATCGCAGCGCTGCTTGCAATGGGCGTCCCGCTTTCGGCGGTGATGGCGTTCTGGCTTGCTTCGCCGGTGATGGACCCGTCGATGTTTGTCCTGACGGCGGGCGTTCTGGATATCGAGTTCGCGGTAGGCAAGACGCTGGCGGCCATCGGTCTGGGTGTGTTTGGGGGCGGTGCCGTTCATCTGCTGGCACGTGGTGGTGCCTTGGCGAACCCATTGCGCGAAGGCATCGGTAACGGCGGCTGCGGCGGCTCGAAGGTGCGTGCGCCCAAGGCGGTCGTCTGGCGCTTCTGGGTCGAGGCCGACCGCCGGGCCAAGTTCGCGCGTGAAGCGACGAAGACCACGCTTTTTCTTGCAAAATGGCTGCTGCTGGCCTTCCTGATCGAAAGCCTGATGCTGGCTTGGATTCCGGCGGAAACCGTGACGGCGGTGCTTGGCGGAAGCGGCGTGCTGCCAATCGTGACGGCCACATTGGTGGGTGTTCCGGCCTATCTGAACGGGTACGCCGCGCTGCCGCTGGTCGGTGGGCTGATCGAACAGGGCATGGCGCCGGGCGCCGGGATGGCGTTCCTTGTGGCCGGTGGCGTCACCTCGATCCCGGCGGCGATGGCGGTGTGGGCGTTGGCCCGTCCGCCGGTGTTCGCGCTATACATCGGCCTTTCGCTAAGCGGCGCCTTCATGACCGGACTGCTGTTTCAGGCCTGGCAAACCCTCTGACGCCCTCGCAACGGGCCGGGTCAGGACAGCCGTTGCCGCTGGTGCGAGGGGCGGATGCCAAAGGCCGCACGGTAGACGCGCGAAAAATGTGCGGGACTCTCGAAGCCGCAGGCGACGGCGATATCGACCACGGACATTTCGGTCTGGACCAGCAGCGCTCGCGCCCGGTCCAGCCGCAGTTCCTGCATGTACTTGCGAGGCGAGGTGTTCAGGTGTTTGCCGAACAGGCGTTCCAACTGACGCGTGGAGATGCCCACCTGGCTGGCCACCTTCGATGTCGCAAGCGGCGTCTCGATGCTGGCACGCATCAGGGAAATGGCATGTGCCAGCCTCGGACTGCGCGCGCCCGCACGTGCCTGCAATGAGACGCGTTGCTCGGCCGAGGACTCCCTGACCACTGTATAGACCATCTGATCGGCGACGGCGGTGGACAGGTTTTCATCATGCCGTTCGGCGATAATATACAACATGAGATCCGCGGTGGCCGATCCGCCCGACGCGCTGACAATCGGCTCATCGGCAACATAGACGTTCCGGACAAGGGTGATGTCCGGGAACTCTTCCATGAAGGCATCGTGGAATTCCCAGTGGATGGCAGTGCGCATGCCGTTCAGGACACCGGCACGCGCCAGAACATAGGCACCTGAACACAGCGCTCCCAGGGCGACCCCATGCGCCCTTGCCCGCCGCAGGAACCCAAGGACCCGCGGGGTAGCCCGGTCGCGCACATTGATCCCCGACAGCACAAACAGGCGGTCGCATTCGGGCAGGTCCTGAAACCCGGAATGCACCCGCGTCTCGGAACCGTTCGATGCCATGGCCATGTCGCCGTCGCCCGATGCGAAGGACCAGCGATAAAGCGGCCTCCCGCTGACAAGGTTGGCGATGCGCAGCGGCTCCACCGCATTGGCGAAGGCGAGGTGCGAGAAGTCCCTCAGCAGGAGGAAGACAAAATGCTCGGGTCTGTCCATGCCCTTCTCCGGCAGCGGTAGCGTTGACCTAGCTTCATATTTGAATTGTATTCAAGAAGTATTCTGCGATAGGCATTTCGGCAATGCATGTGCAGGAGTGGGCGGCATGTCGGCCAGAAGCCGCAAGGCAGCATTGACGGAGCATCTGAAGCGCGCGGTGCTGACGCTGGATCTGCAACCGGGCGCGGACCTCGATGAGGTTGCGCTATGCGACGCGTTCCAGTTGTCTCGCACCCCGGTGCGCGAGGTGTTCCGAGACCTTGATGGACTGGGATATATAGATCTGCGAGAGAACCGTGGCGCGCGCGTGTCCGATCTTTCGCCGACCACCCTGCGTGACTTCTTTCTTGCCGCCCCGATGATCTATGGCGCCGTACTGCGGCTGGCCGCCCGAAATGCCCGCCCGGGACAGATCGAAGCGCTGCAATCATCGCAAGAGGCGTTTCGCCAGGCGCTGCGCGGTGGCGGCACGGCGGAACGTGCCTTGGCCAACAACCGCTTTCACGAGATCACCGGAGAGATGGCGGGCAATGTCTATCTCTTGCCGTCGTTTCATCGCCTGCTGATCGACCATGCCCGGATCGGCATGACCTTTTACCGCCCGCGCGACCGGCGCATGGCCGACAACCTCGCAGAGGCCAGCCGCCAGCACGATGAAATCATAAGGGCCATTGCAGCCGGGGACGAGGACAGTGCCGCCCGATTGGCCGATGACCACTGGGCACTGTCACGCGGACAGATCGAGATGTTCGTGATGCCAGACGCTCTGGATCTTCCGCTTGGCCGCACCGCCGGGCCCGCTTCTGCATGAGGACCGCCATGACGCCGATCTTTCGTTTTCAGGGTATCTATAGCCCGGTGGTAACACCGTTTCACCCCGATGGGTCCGTGCATTGGGACGCCTTGGCGATGGTGATCGACTGGCTGGTGGACAAGGGGGTCCATGGTCTGATCACGGGCGGCTCGACCGGCGAGAACTATGCGCAGAACGTCGCGGAACGGATCGAGATCGCGCGCTTCACGATGGAACGGCTGGGCGGCCGCCTGCCGCTCGTCGTCGGCACGGGTGCAATGCTGACTGCCGATTCAGTGGCGCTTGCAACCGCTGCGCGCGACATCGGCGCCGATGCGATCCTGCTTGCCAGCCCGCCCTATGCCGTGCCGACCGACCGCGAAAACGCGCTGAACGCGCTGGCCATCGACCGTGCCGCGAACCTGCCGGTGATGCTGTACAACTACCCCGGCCGCACCGGCACGATGATGGGCGAGGAATTCCTTGACCGCGTCGGCCGGTCGCGCAACTTCTGCGGCATCAAGGAAAGCTCTGGCGACATCAACCGCGTGCACCTGCTGGCACGCGACTATCCGCATATCCAGCTGGGCTGCGGGATGGATGATCAGGCGTTGGAATTCTTCGCCTGGGGCGCGCCGTTCTGGGTGTGCGGCGGCTCGAATTTTCTGCCGGAAGAACACGTGGCGCTATATCGCGCTTGCGTCGAGCAGGGCGATTTCGCCAAGGGGCGGCGCATCATGTCGGCGATGATGCCGCTGATGCGGGTGCTGGAACAGGGCGGCAAGTTCATCCAGACGATCAAGCACGGGGTGACGATGACGGGCATCGACTGTTCGGTCGTGCGCGCACCGCTCAAGGCACTGAACAAGGACGACAAGCGGGAACTGGACCAGGTGGTGCGCGTGCTGAAGCGCACCATCGCCGACATCGAGGCGGAGGGCTGACAATGGGATTTCTGACACGCGAAGAGTACCGGGCCATTGCCAGCGACATGGACTTTCCCTCGGGGGCCTTCATCGATGGCGCCTTTCGGCCGGCGATCTCGGGTGCGACCTTTGCAACGGTGAACCCCGCGACCGGCGAAACGCTTGCCGAGGTTGCGGCATGTGGTGCCGCTGACGTGGATTTCGCCGTACAGAAGGCGCGAGAGGCGTTTGAAAGGGGGCGCTGGTGCCGCCTCGACCCGTCGGAACGCAAGGATGTGCTGATCCGCCTCGCCAAGTTGATGACCCGCAACGCGCGGGAACTGGCGGTGATGGAAAGCCTCGAATCCGGAAAAACGATCCGGGATTGCGAAACCGTCGATGTGCCAGAGACGATCCACTGTCTGAAATGGCATGCCGAGGCGATCGACAAGATCTACGATCAGGTCTCGCCCGCCTCTGACAATCACATCGCAATGGTGGTGCGCGAGCCCGTGGGCGTTGTCGGTCTGGTCCTTCCCTGGAACTTCCCGCTGCTGATGCTGGCATGGAAGATCGGACCGGCGCTGGCCGCCGGCTGTTCTGTCATCGTCAAGCCGGCCGAGGAGACGTCGCTCACCGCTCTTCGCGTCGCCGAACTGGCGATGGAGGCCGGGCTGCCGCGGGGCGTCCTGAACGTACTGCCCGGTACCGGGCCAGAGGTGGGCGAACCGCTGGGCCGTCATATGGATGTCGACATGGTGTCCTTCACCGGATCCACCGAAACCGGCAAACGGTTCCTGTCCTACGCCGCCGAAAGCAACGCAAAGGAAGTGGTGCTGGAGATGGGCGGCAAGAACCCCGCCATCGTGATGGATGATGCCGAAACCCTCGACCGGGTGGCCGCGCATGTCGTCAATGGGGCGTTCTGGAACATGGGCGAGAACTGTTCCGCCATCTCGCGCCTGATCGTCCACCGCGACGCGAAGGATGCCCTCATGGCGCGGATCGTGGCACATGCGCGGGACTGGAGGGTCGGCGACCCGCTCGACCCCGAAACAAGGGTGGGCGCGCTTGTCTCGCCGGCGCATTTCACCAAGGTCTGCGGCTATCTGGAGCAGGCGGAAACCGTGATCCTGGGGGGCACCGCCGAGAACGGCTTTGTGGATCCAACGATCGTCGATCTGCCCGGAAACGACCATCCGCTTGCTCGGCAGGAGATCTTCGGCCCGGTGCTGTCGGTCATCACGGTCAGCAGCTTCGACGAGGCGATCGCGGTCGCCAATGACACAGCCTACGGTCTTTGTGCCTCTCTTTTCACGGCGAACGCCAAGCGCGCGATCCGGGGCGCACGGATGCTGCGCGCGGGCACCGTCACCGTAAACAGCTTTGGCGAGGGCGACATCTCGACCCCCTTCGGCGGCTGGAAGCAATCGGGCTTTGGCGGGCGCGACAACGGCCTTCACGCTCACGATCAGTACACCCAGCTGAAAACGATCTGGATCGACCTGTCTGACGACGCCGATGAGGCGGTGGATTGACCACACACAAGGCAAGGCGCCTGCCGGTTCATCGTGGCCCCGCGGCCTGGAATGCGATTCTTGGTCAGCGGCCGCCGCTGCCCCCGTTGCGCCACACCCGCACGGCGGACTTCGTGATTGTGGGGGGCGGGTTCGCGGGCTTGTCCGCCGCGCGCCGGTTGACCCAGTTACAGCCCGGCGCGGCAGTCGTCCTGCTGGAGGCCGGGCGCATCGCAGAGGGCGCTGCGGGCCGCAACTCTGGCTTCATGATCGACCTGCCGCATGAACTGACAAGCGAGGACTACGCCGGCACCGGCGACGATGGGGCGACGATTGCTCTCAACCGCCAAGCCATCGTGTTTGCGCGGCAAGCGGTGGAAGACTTCGCGATCCCGGCGGATTTCTTCGATCCCGCAGGAAAGGTGAATGGCGCCGCCAGCCTCACCGCTGACACGTATAACCGCAGGTATGCCGCACATCTGGACAGCCTTGGCGAGCGGTATGAACACCTGGATGCGCAGGCGATGCACGCGCTTACCGGCAGCCACCACTACCTGTCGGGACTATATACCCCGGGTACGGTGATGTTGCAGCCTGCGGGATACATTCGCGGCCTGGCCCGCGGGTTGCAGGCCCGTGTCGCGATACACGAGGACAGCGCGGTGACTGCGCTTGTGCGCAGCGGCCCGGACTGGCGGGTCGAATCCGCCGAAGGCCACGTCACCGCGCCGCGCGTCATCCTTGCCACGAATGGCCATCTTGAGAGTTTTGGTTTTCAGCGCGGACGCCTTTTGCACCTGATGCTTTATGCCTCGATGTCGCCGGAACTGGATGCCGACGCCATCGCGCGGCTGGGTGGCGCGCCACGCTGGGGCATCACGCCATCCGACCCGATGGGCACCACGCTGCGCCGGATCGACACCGGGCAGGGCGGCAACCGCATCGTTACGCGCACATGCGCCACGCTGCGGTCCGGCATGGTGCCACGCGCTGCCGACCTGACACGGGCAACGCATGTTCAGCGGGCGAAATTCGACGCGCGATTTCCGCAGCTTGCCGGGCTGGCGCCGCAATATGAATGGGCGGGCCATCTGTGCCTGACGCGGAATGGCGTTTCAGTGATGCAGGAGTTGGAGCCGGGGCTTTGGTCGGCCTGCGTGCAGAACGGGCTTGGCACCGCGCGCGGCACGCTGACCGGCATCGGCGCGGCAGAACTGGCCTGCGGCACCGACAGCGACATCACCCGCCATTTCACGGCAGAACCCGCGCCCGGATCCTTGCCGCCCCGCCCCTTGCGCGATCTGGCGGCGAACGCGGTCCTGCGCTGGAAGGAGTGGCGCGCCGGGGGGGACTGACCCTTGCCGGCGTGTTGACCTAGTATTCCGTGTTCAAGGCGTCCGCGGCGGGGATCTCTCGTTCGCGCCTTGCGATGTAATCCAGCAGCGCTTCGTTCACGCCAGGGTCAAGCGCCGGTTCCTCGTACACCTCCAGCAGCTTGCGCGCATGGATCAGCGCGCGTTCGGTGATCTCCCTGGATCCTTCGGCAACCCATTGCTCGATCGAATTGTTGTCGAACAGTTCGGGCATGAAGAACGCTGTCTGGAAATGCTCCAGCGTGTGCGGATGGCCAAGGTAGTGCCCGCCCGGCCCCACCTCGGCCACCGCCGCCAGCGCCGTGTCGAAGTCCGTCCAGTCCGGACCCCGCGCCATGCGACAGGCCATCGCGCATTGCTCGGCATCCACGACGAACTTGGCAACCGAACAATGCATACCCGCCTCGTTCCATCCCGCAGAGTGCCAGATGTAATTGGCGCCTGAATGGATTACCGCCGACAGGGTCGCGGCGCTTTCGTATCCGGCCTGGGCATCAAAGGTCTTGGCGCCCCCCAGCGTGTTCGAGGTGCGCCATGGCACGCCATAGAACCGCGCCATCTGCCCGATCATGAAATTCATCAGGCTGATTTCCGGTGTCCCGGCCATTGGTGCGCCCGACTTCATGCTGACCGTCGACAGGTAGTGGCCATAGATCGCCGGGCAGCCCCGCCGCACGATCTGAGTATAGGCCAGTGCAGAGAGCGCCTCGGCGTTCAGTTGCGCGACCGTGGCGGGCACGCTGGCCGGTGTGTTTGCGCCGCCCAGCACGAAAGGGCTGCACAAGACGGGTTGGTTGGCCCGGCAGAAAGCGCGCATCGCCCCCAGCATGGTTTCGTCCCAGACCAATGGCGAGTTGCCGTTGCAATTGCCTGTCACGACAGGGTGTGTGTCGATGAAATCCGCCCCGAACAGAAGGGCACACATCTGGATCACGTCCTCGGCATTCCTTGGGCTCGTGGTCATGCCCATGAAGGTCTTGTCCGAGTGCTTCATCGACGAATAGGTGATCCGCAGATGCCGCTGGCTTATCGGGTGATCGTAAGGTTCAACGATGTGATGCGCGCTGGAATGAAGCGCCGGCAGCATATGGCTAAGCTTGTGGAACATCGCCAGGTCGGCCAGCATCGGATTGCGCCGGACGTCATCGAGATCGCGAAGATAAGGCGCGCCGGTCATCGGCACGAAGATCGACGCGTTTCCACCCAGGGCGACGTTCTTCTCAGGGTCGCGGGCATGATAGGTGAACGTCTCGGGGATTGTCGCGATCAGGTCACGCACAAGACCTCTGTCAGGGAACACGCGCTCTCCGACCACCTTTGCCCCCGCGCCACGCCAGTCTTCCAGCGCGACGGGATCGCGGAACACGACGCCGACATTCTCCAGTATGTCCATCGAGGCGCCGTCGATGCGCTCGACCTGCGCGCCGTCCATCACCTCGCACAATGGCAGAGACCGGCGCAGGCCGGGCAGCATTCGGATGTCAGTGGCGCTGCGCAGCGCGCGGCGAGCTGTGCGCCCGCCCGCCCGTCCACGCTGCGGCCTGGTTACCAGCGCGTCGGTCATGGTCTTGATCTCCTTTGCCGGTCACTGTGGCTGAAGCCGCGGGCTCGGGGCTCACCAATTCCGAAAAAAACCGATCTGAAAGCGACCCGCACGTCCGGCTCTGCCGGACGCTGAACAGCGGGCCGGGATCACATTTTCCATCTCGATCCAGACCCGCGCAGGACTTGGACGGCGTTCAGCGGCCGGACCACGCAGGACAGAATCCCCGGCATGGCTTGGCCGGCGCGTCCGGTGCGATGGGAAGACAGGACCACATGCTTGCTTTTTGCCGCCTGACGTTCGCCAATGTGGCGGGTATTGTATGCACGGCAAGGCGGGCAGAGGGTTTCGAATGGCAGCACTTCCGGCAGGCTTTGCGGGGCAACCGTCACGCTCTTGCTATGACGTGGTCATTGTCGGTGGCGCGATAATGGGATCCGCCGTCGCGTGGTTCCTGTCGCGAAAGATGGATTTCCATGGACGCGTTCTGGTCGTCGAGCGCGACCCAAGCTTTGCCATGTGCTCGACGGCGCACACGAACTCCTGCATCAGGCAGCAGTTCTCGACAGAACTGAATGTGCGGATCAGCCAGTTCACCGCTGATTTCATAAAGAACCTGCGCGGCAACATGGATGATGACCCGCGGGTTCCCAACCTTTCGATCCGATCCTTCGGTTACCTTTATCTTGCCAACACGCCGGGGTTCGCCCAGGTGCTGCGCGAAAAACAGGCGGTGCAGCGGGCCGCCGGTGCCGCCACGCGCCTGTTGACGCCTGACGAAATCCTTGCGGCATACCCGTTCTACAATGTCGATGACATCCTTCTGGGGTCGATCAACACGCAGGACGAAGGCTATTTTGACGGGGCAACCCTGTTCGATTGGTTCCGCCGCCAGGCACGAGAGGCCGGTGTCGAATACGTCGCCGATGAAGTCACGGCGATGACCCTGCATCAGGACAACACTCGCGTTGAAAGCGTCACGCTTGCAAGCGGCGGGACCGTGCGATGCGGGCGACTGGTCAACGCGACGGGTCCGCGCGCATCGCGCACGGCGGCAATGGCCGGCATCCAGTTGCCTGTAGAGCCTCGCAAACGGTTCACCTGGATTTTCCGCGCCGAAGATCCGCTAGAGATCGACTTGCCACTCACGATCGATCCGTCCGGCGTGCATGTCCACGAGAATGGCGGCGGAACCTACATGGCGGGGGCACATGACGCGATTGATCCGGCCGTCGACCCGGCTGATTTCGAGATGAATCATGCGATCTGGCTGGAGCACGTCTGGCCCGTGATTGCCAACAGGATCCCAAGGTTCGAAGCGATCCGCGTCGAAAACGAATGGGTCGGTCACTATGCCTACAATGTGGTCGACCAGAATGCCGTCATAGGGCCGCATCCTGACGTCACGAACTTCTTCTTTCTCAATGGCTTTTCCGGGCATGGGTTGCAACAGGCCCCGGCCATGGGCCGCGGAATGGCAGAGTTGCTTTGCCATGATGCGTTCCAGACGCTTGACCTGTCGCCCTTCGCTTTCGATCGAATAGCCGAGAACAGGCCCATTCCCGAAAGGGCGGTCATCTGACCTTCCCCGAACCTTGAAGGCATTGCAGCCAGTGAACCTGCGGGCTGCCTGAACCGACTGCGAGGTGCCGTGGCTTTCCTTGGATTGGTGGCGCCACGTCACGTTGCCGACCTGAATTGAGGTCAGGGACACGGCCGGCTGGCCGAACCGGCGATACGGCGAGGCAACGCGCGTGCCCCTCGCCGGTCGTCCTGTCAGCGCGGGCGCCGGACAGGAGAGCGCTTGCCGGCACCGGACAATGGACCGGCGTCGACCCTTTTCCCCGCCACATGATTGATATGGCTTTGCTTTCTGGTCGCGCCCGTCGAGCGCATTCACCCGGTTCTCGTGGCCGGGCCTCTGTCAGGTGCGCAGCCCTGAATAGGTGATCCGCCTCAATAACCATTCCAGCGGGCCAAGGGCGAACCACCTGCGCCAGATCGACAATGCGATGATCAATGCTCCGGTCACGGCGATGGATATGGCAACGGCGGTCACCCTGTCGACCGCGTCCCAAAGGCCCAAACCATAGCCTGAAAAGATGGTCGAAAGGATGACGGACTGGCCGAGATAGACACTCAGGCTTGAACCGCCCGCGGCAAGCGCGCGCGCCATCATCGGCCCCGGCGGGCGCGAGAGCGCGGCAATCAGACCCAGATAGCCGAGTGTTGCCACCGGGGCCGTCACGATGGTCAGGATGACGCCGGGCGCGGGCGGACCCCATTGCCAAAGCGCGGCCGCCATCAGGCTAAGCGCGACACCGGGCACAAGACACCAGCGCCGCGCTCGCTGCCAGAGCGGATGGGTGGCGTTGTCGATCATGCCCGACTTGACTGCCGCCAGCCCCAGACAGAACCAGCCAAGCGCCGAGACCCCCTGAATCACAAGAAAGGTCGGCATCACAAAGGCAAAGCCAATGCTTCGGAACATGGCGGCCTCGATAAATCCGCCCTTCGTCATGAACTCGCGTTCCAGCGCGACGATATCAGCGGATATCACCGGCGCACCCAGAAGAAGCGGTGGCGCGATGAAGACCTGCAAAACCAGCAGTGCCGCTCCGACGCGCACGAGGCGCTGCACGGGCCAATCCCGGAACAGGTAGAGGACCGAGCCCGTCGCCGCGTAAATGGTCAGGATGTCGCCGGGAAAGAACAGGCAGCCATGGGCGATGCCGAGGATCAGAAGCCCGATCATGCGGTTGCGGTAGAGCCGCCCAAACGGAAGTCCGCGCCGTGCCGCCGAGCGCATCAGGAACCCCAGTCCGACCCCGAACATGAAGGAAAACAATCCGTAGGTCTTGAGCAGGGCCAGCCCGTTGACGAGCCAAAGGGCGATCGCGTCGCGCGCTGTCTCTCCCATCGGATCGGCGAAACCGTGCAGCGCGGAATAGGCGATGAACTGGACGTTGACGACCACGATGCCGAACAATGCGACAAGCCGCAGGTAGTCCGGCATCAGCGCCCGGTCAGATTCATAATGTGGCGATTTCATGGCCCTGCCTCGCGCTCGCCTGGAACCTGACACTGGTGGTGGCTGCTGCACCCGGGCTTGCGTGCAAGCTGCCCCTTGATGTGCAGAGGCCCGCCGCGGTCAGTGTCCGCTGTCTGGTCTTGAAGTCAACGGGCAACAACATGCGCGTCCTCGGGGGCGTGCGCCTGGTTTCCGGAATTTCGCGGTGTAGGTGACCATGTCCTGCCGCGCGGCGCCGCGGGTTCGAAGGCGCCGGATGGTGAACCGGGACCCATGAACTGATGGGCCGCGTCGCGCTTGCGCGCCCTGCCATGAATGGTCGTCCGGGGCGCTTCCGGCCCTTGCCCGGCAACACCGTCGCGGGGGCGAGGACCGATATGCGCATCCAGCTTCGCGGACCATTCAGCGCGCTAGTCCGTGTCGGCGGTGCCCGGCCCGGCACCGGCGGCGCGCGATTGCTCGGTTTCCGGCACCAGCGTGCGGGCGGCAAGACGGTCGAGCGTGTCCCAGGCCGGGGCCGCGACGATGCGGCTTGCCGGTCCGGGCGAGGTCAGCCCTGGCGGGCTGTCGCAGCGCTCGGCGATCAAGCCGGTGACTGGCGCGTCGCCCGAGGTGCTGCCCTCTGCCCGCAGGCTCCCAGGTGCGCAGATGATCGCGCCGCCCTCCCAACTCAGGCGGAACGCCATGCCATGCCGCCGGGCCCCAAGAAGCAGCGCGCCAGCGATAAGCGGGGCGCCGACCGCGTCGGGCAGGTCCAGCGGCCGGCCATCCGCAATGTCGGCCAGCCGGTCCGAGACCCGCGCGGCCAGCGCGATCCCGCAGGCCGGTGCGTCCGCGGCGCCGATGCAATCGCACGCCCGTGGCGTGGAAAGGGTCCGTGCGAGGATCTCTGCCCCGGGCAATCCATGCGAGGACAGCTGCCGTGCGGACATCGCGGCCTCTTCTGCCAGACCCCAGGGACAGCCTGCGCCGCGCGCGGCCTTGAGACAGGTAGCGGCGATCTCGGACAGGGTCCGGCGCGTGCCGTCCGTCGCGCCGGTCATGCTGCCGCCCACGCCGGCGAGGGACAGGTCCAGTCATCGTCCGACATGCGGTGCAGATCGTCTGGAAAAGGGGCGTTCTGGTACATCGTGATCCGCACCCAGCGGTCAGAGCGCGGGTCGAACCGGGTGGCGCCAAAGAACGCCAGCTTGCAGCGCAGCATGTCGATCGGCAGTGTCGCCGCGTCGATAAGGTTGTCGTGGATTTCCGCATACGGGGCTGCGGCGGCAATCTGTAGCCGCCGGGCGATCCGGCGGTGTTCGGGGGCGGCCGCCAGCACCTCGGCAAGGGTGGCGTCGTCCGGCCAGCGGTCAAGGTCCCGCGCCATCGCGGCGGCGGCGCGCGCGATGTCGAGCGGCAGTTCCAGTTCGGCCCCCGGTTCGTCGTGGCGTTCGCCGAGGCGCGGTTCCAGCTTGGCCTCGGACACGTACCAGAAGCGCGCGCTGCGGTCGCGGTGGGCATAGTCGGTGTCCAGCGCCCAGCCATAGACATCGGCCAATGCGCGGCGCACGTCGCCGACGCTCTGGCCGCCGTCGATTGCAAAGCAGGCTTCTTCATCGCAGGCCATGTCGTCGGCAAGGTCGTCGACAAGGTCGCCGTATGGTTCCAGCATCAGCGAAAGCGTCAGTTCCTGCCCCTCGGCCGAAAGCTGCGTCTCTGCCCAGCGCCAGAGACTGTCCCATGGCCGTGATTCACCCAGCGCCCCGGCCTCGACATGTGCGATCAGACCGGCGGCGTCCCTTCTCAGGTCATCAAGCCTTGCCAGCTGGACGGGGTGCGATGTCCGCCAGTCTTCAAGTCCCCGGGCGGTGCGGGTCAGCCTGTCGCGGAACACCGCCTGCGCGGTGTCATCGGCACTTGGCAGCGCGCGCACCCGTGCCAGCGCCGTTTCGCGCGCTGCGATCCATGCGTGCAGCAGCCGGGGGTGGTTGACCAGAAAGGGGGCCATCCCAAGGCCGGTCGAATTGCCGATACCGAAGCCCCGGCGCAGGTCGGGGTCCAGAACCGCGGCGCGGTCGCCGCCCCGCGCCCGTGCCAGATGTTCGACCAGGTCGAGCGAGAAGCAGCGGATCAGCCAGACCGCCAGCATCTCGGCGCGGAAGGGGCCGTCCATCACCGGGCGGTCGGCCAGCACCGCGCGGTCAGCGGCGCCGAACTTGCCGGATCCGTAGACGGCCGTGGTGCGCATCAGATAGCCCACCTCGGCGATGCGGTCGGCGTCGGGTTGCCGTCCGTCCGCCAGCCGTTCGATCACATGCGCCCAAAGCCGGGCAGAGCGGTTGGCGCGCGACAGCACAAGCTCGGTATCAGAGACGCGGCCCGCCTCTTGTAGCGGCACCTCGGCCTCCAGCCGGTCAAGGTCTGTCGTGGTCGGGGTGCCGTCGAAAAGCGCGAAAGTGGCGTCCCAGGCCTCGGCGATCACCCGGTCGGACCGCAGATGATCGGGAAGGTCGTGTGCAAAGGCCACCAGCGAATACGTGTGGTCCGGTCCGATGGCGCGGTAGACGGCGCGCCCCACGCCGCGCGCGTCAATGTCCCAGACCGGCCGGTCGAAGCGCCAGTTCCCCTGCCGCAACTGGCGCAACAACGCCCGCATGAAGCTGAGCCGGGTCTGGTGAGCCGACCCCAGCCTGCCCAGCCGCATGACCGTGGCCGGATCGCGCAGCGCAGTCATGCGGCCGGCCCGAAGCTGTCGTCGAAGAACCGAAGCCAGTTCTCTCCCATGATCCCGGCGGTTTCCGCCTCGTCGAACCCCGCTTGGCGCAGACCCTTGGCAAGGCCGGGAAAATCGCGGTTGTCACGAAACCAGCCGGGCTGAGGCGGAAAGCCGGGCGCGGCGGCAGAGCCTTCGCCATATTCCACCTTCTTTGTCCAGCGGCCTACGCGCATCCATTCCACCACGCTGTCGGGCTGATCCTGGCACAGGTCGCTGCCGATCCCCAGGCGGTCGGCGCCTATCAGTTCCGCCGTGCGCGCGATCATCGTGCAGAAGTCCCCGAGCGCGCAGTCCGCCCCGCCGCGCAGGTGGTGCGGATACATCGAGAAGCCCAGCATCCCGCCGCTTTCGGCCAGCGCGCGCAGGACCGTGTCGGACTTGTTGCGCCGGGCCGGGTGCCATGCCGACGGATTGGCATGGGTGATGGCGATGGGCCGGGCCGAATGCTCGATCGCCTGAAGGGTCGAGCGTTCGGAAGAATGGCTCATGTCCACGACAAGGCCGACGCGGTTCATCTCTTCGATCGCCTCGCGGCCCATTCGGGTCAGGCCGGGGTCTTCCGCCTCGTAGCAGCCTGTCGCAAGCAAGGACTGGTTGTTGTAGGTCAGCTGCATGAACCGCACGCCAAGGGTGTGCAGGATCTGGACCAGCCCGATGTCATCCTCGATGGGGGCCGGGGTTTGCAGGCCAAAGACGATGGCGGTGCGCCCGGCGGCCTGCGCGGCGCGCACCTCTTCGCCGGTGCGGGCGTGCACGATCAGGTCGGGCCAGCGTTCGAACCGGAGATTCCACGCCTCTATGTTGTGCACCAGTTCGCGAAAGCCCTCGTGATAGGCGATCGTCACGTGGACGGCGTCCATGCCGGCCCGGCGCATCTGGCGGAACACCGGTTCCGACCAGTTGGCGTATTGCAGGCCGTCGATGCGGACGGGGCGGGCCGGGGTGTCTGAGGTCTTGGCCATGACGCCAGCCTCACCCCAACGGGTGCGGGGATGCAATGCCTTTCCGAAAGGGATCCGGCGTCAGATCATCATGCGCCTCGGATCCGCCAGCAGTCCCGCGTAGTGGACAAGGAACCGCGCGGCGTCGGCCCCGTTGATCACCCTGTGGTCATAGCTGAGGTCAAGCGGTGCCATGGGCACGGGCCGAAACCCTGCCCCGTCCCAGACAGGCACCGTTTCCGTTCGGGTGATGCCAAGGATCGCAACCTCTGGCGGGTTGACGATGGGGGTGAACGCTGTGCCGCCGATGCCGCCCAGGTTAGAGATGGTCATGGACGCGCCGCCCGTTTCATCAGGCCGGATCTTGCGTGCCTGTGCCCGCCCGGCAAGGTCCGCGATCTCGGCCGCGATGGTCAGCAGGCCCTTGCGATCGGCGTCGCGGATCACAGGGACCAGCAGGCCGATGTCGGTGTCCACGGCAATGCCGACATGCACATAGTCCTTCAGAAACAACGTTTCGCCATCCGAAGAAAGCGAGGCGTTGAACCGCTTGAACGCGCGCAGGGTGCGGGCCAGCGCCATGACGTGAAAGGCCAGCGTCGTCAGCTTGACGCCCTGCGCGCGGGCCTCGTCCCTCACTGCGGCGCGAAACGCTTCGACCGCCGACAGGTCGGCACGGTCATGGTGGGTGACTGCCGGAATGCGCGCCTGTGCGGCGGCAAGGTTGGCAGCGGCAAGGCGGGCGAAACGGCTGGTCGGTTCTTCGCGGACGGGGCCATAGGCGGCATGGTCGACCTGCCAGTAGGATGCGCCGTCGTCCGTGGCGGGGGTGGGGGCGGTGCCCAGCACGTCCTCTTTCGCCACGGTCTGGCGGCCAAGGTCACGGGCCAGCGCATCGATGTCGATACCCCGGTCGGCGGCCAGCTTGCGGACAGAGGGGCTTGCGATCACGTCCGCCATGTCACCACTCGACCGAGATGTATTGGGTTTCCATGAATTCGAGCATCCCTTCATGCCCGCCCTCGCGGCCAAGGCCCGATTGCTTGGTGCCGCCGAAGGGCGCGGCGGGGTCGCTGACCAGCCCGCGGTTCAACCCCACCATGCCGTAATCCAGCCGTTCGGACACCTGTAGCCCGCGCTTCAGGTCGCCCGAGAAGACATAGGCGACCAGCCCGTATTCGGTGTCGTTGGCGCGGCGAATCACCTCGTCCTGGTCGGTGAAGGTCTGGATCGCGGCGACGGGGCCGAAGATCTCGTCGCGGACGCAGGCGGCGTCCTGCGGCACGCCGGTCAGGACCGTGGGCGGATAGTAGAAGCCGGGGCCATCGGGCAGCGTGCCGCCGAGCCGCAGGGTGGCGCCCCGGTCAAGTGCGTCGGTGACGAAAGCGTGGACCTTGTCGCGGGTGTCGGCGTTGACCAGCGGGCCGACATCGACCCCGTCGTCCAACCCGTTGCCAAGCTTCAGGGCGGCCATCGCTGCGGTAAACTTTTCGGCGAAGGCTTCGGCCACGTTTTCATGCACATAGAAGCGGTTGGCGGCGGTGCAGGCTTCTCCCAGATTGCGCATCTTGGCCAGCATCGCGCCCTGCACGGCCTGGTCGAGGTCGGCGTCCTCGAAGACGATCAGGGGGGCGTTGCCACCAAGTTCCATCGCGGGTTTCAGCACCTGGTCGGCGGCGCCGTGGAGCAGCTTGCGCCCCACCTGGGTGGAGCCGGTGAAGGAAACGACACGCACGCGCGGATCGTGCAGCATGTGGTCGACCAGCGCGCCAGTCTGGTGCGAGGGCAGCACGTTCACCAGCCCCGGCGGCACGCCGGCCTCTTCCAGCAGCGGCATCAGCGCCAGCATCGTCAGCGGTGTTTCCGAGGCTGGCTTTATGATGACGGGGCAGCCGGCGGCCAGCGCGGGCGCGATCTTGCGCGTGCCCATGGCGGCCGGGTAGTTCCAGGGGGTCACCAGAACGGCGATACCGGCGGGTTTCTGCTGTACCAGGATCCGGGCGTTGGTGGACGGCCCACGGGTCAGCAGGCCATCGGCGCGCACGGCTTCTTCGGCAAACCAGCGAAAGAATTCAGCGGCATAGGCGGCCTCTCCCATCGCGTCGGCGCGGGCCTTGCCGTTCTCCAGCGTGATGAGCCGGGCGAAGTCGGGCAGGCGCGCGGTCATCAGCTCGAACGCGCGGCGCAGCACCTCGGCCCTTTCGCGCGGGGCGCGGGCGGCCCAGTCGGCAAAGGCGGCTTCGGCGGCATCGAGCGCGGCGCCTGCGTCTGCGAGGGTGGCCGAGGCGACCGAGGCGATCACGGTTTCATCGGCGGGGTTCAGGACGTCGAAGCGGGCACCGTCGGAACCGGGGCGCCATGTCCCGCCGATGTAGAGATCCGAGGGCAGAGTCTGAAAGGTCTGGTCGAGCCGGGTCATGGGAAATCCCCTTTCAAAGAAGGTGGCGAAGCGGGTCGGCGAGGCGGGCCGACAGGCCGGTGACAAGGGCGATTGCCGCGTCTTGCGTCAGGTCCGCGTCGTCATGGGAGAGGGTGAGCGACAGCGTGCCGTTCCTGCGCGTCAGCGTCAGGAGCGGGGGGCACGCACTGCCCGGACGGATGCCGGTGAGCGCGCTGCCGGTCAGGTCGCGAATGACCAGCGCGGGGTCGTGCCCCGCGTCGGGCAATGGGGCCGAAAGCGGGGCAAGGTCTGCGTCGGTCTGGAGAGCCGTAGTGCCCGAGCCTGCCACACCAACCGTTAAGGGCGCGTTATCGCCAAGGGCGTGGCGCAGGGCGGCGGTGGAAAAGGCTGCAAGAACGCGGATTTGGGGGATTTCGGGGGCTTCTGTCGCCAGCCAGTCGACAAAGGCGTCGAAGGCGGGGGCGGGGACGTCGGCGGTGATCTCGGAAACCGCTCTGGCAACAGTGGGCGCTATTTTTTCCTGCGATTCCGGCAGGTTGCGCAGAACCTCCAGGTCTGCGACATGGTAGGGCTGGGGGTGACCTGCGGCCACCAGACGGCCAAGGTCCAGACCCTGTTCGGCGGCCAGACGGCGCGCCCTGGGTGAGGCGAGGATGCGGCCGGACGCCCCGTTTCGGGACGTCGGCATCACGTCGGCATCGCGTCGGCGCGGCGTCGGAGCGCGGTTGGATTTTTCCGGTTTCGTCTGCGCAGGGACCGTCGCCGGGGCGTCCCGCGCCACGCTTGCGGCTTTTGGTGCAGTCGGCGATTCGCCGGCGCTGCGGTGGATGGGCGCGGCGGGTTCGCTGTCGGAGATGACGGCGATCACATCGCCCACGGGGATGTCCTGCCCGGCCTTGCCGATCAGTTCGGCGATCCAGCCGTCATGGCCTGCCTCGACCTCCATCGTGGATTTGTCGGTCTCGACCTCCAGCAGGGGGTCGGTGGCGGCGACCTTGTCGCCGGGCTGTTTCAGCCAGGCCACGATCAGGCCTGTGTCCTGCGCCATGCCGAGAGCGGGCATGATGACGGTGTTGCCCTTTGCCCGGGCCGGGGCGGGGGTGCCTGCGGCGGCCTTGTCCGAAATGGCGGGCGGGTTTGGCGCGGCATCCGCGTCCTCGGGGCTGTCAGCGATAAGCGCCACCACGTCGCCCACCGGGACGCTGTCACCGGCGGCGGCGCGGACGCCCACGAGATAGCCGTCATGGGCGGCCTCGACCTCCATCGTGGCCTTGTCGGTCTCGACCTCCATCAGGGGATCGCCGGCCTTGACCGCGTCGCCGGGCTGTTTCAGCCAGCCGACGATCAGGCCTGTGTCCTGCGCCATGCCGAGCGCGGGCATGATGACCTCATGCGGCATCGGCGGCCTCCCCCCGGCAGAGCGCGCGGGCGCGCCGGGCCACGCGTTCGGGCGTGGGGACGGTCAGATCCTCCAGTGCGGGAGAGAACGGCACCGGCACGTCCATCGCGCCCATGCGCCCGACGGGGGCGTCGAGGTGGTAGAACGCACGCTCCGAGATGCGCGACGCGATCTCGGCGGTGACGCCATAGCTTTGGTGGCCTTCATCGACCACCATCGCGCGGCTGGTCTTGCGGACCGAGGCGAGGATCGTTTCCTCGTCCAGCGGCACGATTGTGCGGGGGTCGATCACCTCTGCTTCGATGCCGTCGGCGGCGAGAAGGTCGGCGGCCTGCTGACAGACCTGCACCATGGACGAGGTGCCGACCAGCGTGATGTCGCGGCCTTCACGCAGGATGTTGGCCTGTCCGAAGGGGATCAGGAATTCCTCTTCCGGGACCGGGGCCTTGTCGTTGTACATCAGCTTGTCTTCGAAGATCACCACCGGGTTGTCGTCGCGGATCGCGGTCTTCATCAGGCCCTTTGCCTCGAACGCCGAGGACGGCATCGCCACCTTCAGCCCCGGGATATGGGCCACCAGCGCGTGCAGCGATTGCGAGTGCTGGGCGGCCGAGCGGCGCGTGGCGCCTAGGTTGGTGCGCAGCACCAGCGGCACGTTCAGCTTGCCGCCGGACATGTAGTGCGTCTTGGCCGCCTGATTGCAGAGCTGGTCCATGACGAGGAACAGGAAGTCGCCGAACATAAGGTCGACGACGGGGCGCGATCCGGTCATGGCGGCCCCCACGGCGATGCCCATGAAGCCCGGTTCGGCAATGGGCGTGTCGATGATCCGGTCGGTGCCGAATTCCTCGACCAGCCCCGAGAGCACCTTGAAGGGGGTTCCGGCCTCTGCCACGTCTTCTCCGATCACGAAGACGGTGGGGTCGCGGCGCATTTCCTCGGCGATGGCCTCGTTCACGGCCTTGGACAGGGTGATTTCGCGCATCATGTGCTCCTCAGGCCGTGGCGTGGCGGATGTCGGTGAAGACGTGCATGTCTACCTCGGACGCGTCGGGGTAGGCGGCGCCGAGCGCGTATTGCACGGCGGCCTCTGCGTCGGCGCGGATCTCATCGTTGATGGTCACAAGATCGTCGGCGGTGACGATGCCTTCGGATTCCAGCCACTTGCCGAAATTGGCGATCGGGTCGCGGTTGGTCTTCCAGTCGGCTTCCTCGTCCCTGGTGCGGTAGTAGTCGCGGTTGATGTCACCGACATGGTGGCCGTGGTAGCGGTAGGTCATCAGTTCCATGAAGAACGGGCCCTCGCCCTTGCGGCAGCGGTCGACCAGTTGCTGGGTCAGGGTGTTGACCGCCAGCACGTCCTGGCCATCGACGCTGTGCGCCTCTATCCCGAAAGCTTCGGCGCGCGCCGGGATCGAGCCCGCCGCGATCTCGTCGGTGCGGGTGTATTCGGAATAGCCGTTGTTTTCGCAGGCATAGATGACCGGCAGCTTCCAGAGCGCGGCCATGTTCATGACTTCGTACATCAGACCCTGGGCGGTGGCGCCGTCGCCGAAGAAGCAGACGGCGACGTCCTGCGTGCCGCGGCGCCTGGCCGAAAGCGCGGCGCCGGTCGCGATGCCCATGGAGCCGCCGACAATGGCATTCGCACCAAGGTTGCCGTTCGACTGGTCGGCGATGTGCATACTGCCGCCCTTGCCGCGGCAGTAGCCTTCGGCCTTGCCCAGAAGCTCGCAGAACATTTCGCGGAACGCGGCGCCCTTGGCGACGCAATGGCCGTGGCCGCGGTGGGTCGAGGTGATCTTGTCCTCGGGCGTCAGCGCCTCGCAGATGCCGACGGCCACCGCCTCTTGCCCCGAATACATGTGGGTCAGGCCGGGCATCTTGGCCGAGAGATACAGCTGGTTGGCGTTGTCCTCGAACGCGCGGATGCGGACCATCTGGCGGTACATCCGCAGGTAGGCTTCGGTGTTGGTCTTGGCTTTGGCCATGGTGGTCCCCTTGGCGGGCGGTGCGCCCCGCCCGGGTTGGGCGGGGGCGTTGCCGGCGTCCTAGTAGCGGTTGGCGATCGGCAGCTCTTCGGCGGGGAAGAGCGAGATCACCTCGCACCCGGTGTCGGTGACGACGACCTCTTCCTCGATGCGCGCGGCGGAATAGCCGTCCTTTGCGGGGCAGTAGGTTTCCAGCGCAAACACCATGCCGGTCTGGATTTCCATCGGGTTGTCTAGGCTGACGGCGCGGCTGATGATCGGGCGTTCGTGCAGCGCAAGGCCAAGGCCGTGGCCGAATTGCAGGCCGAAGGCGGCAAGCTCGTTAGGGAAGCCCAGCGATTCCGCGGTGGGCCAGAGTTTCGCCACCTGGTCGGTGGTGACGCCGGGCTTGATCGCTGCGATGGCATCGTCCAGCCATTCGCGGGCGCGCACGTAGGCATCGTTCTGCACCGGCGTGGCGCGGCCGATGTTGAACGTCCGGTAATAGCAGGTGCGGTAGCCCTGGTAGGATTGCAGGATGTCGAAGAACGCCTGATCGCCGGGGCGGAAGTAGCGGTCGGTGAAGTTGTGGGGGTGCGGGTTGCAGCGTTCGCCCGAGATCGCGTTGATCGCCTCGACGTCGTCGGACCCCATCTCGTAGAGCATCTTGTTGGACAGTGCGACGATATCGTTCTCGCGCACGCCGGGTTTCAGTTCCTCGTAGATCATGTGGTAGACGCCATCGACCATGCTGGCGGCCTGGGTCAGAAGCTGGATCTCGTCCCAGTTCTTGATTTCGCGCGCCGCGAGCATGACCTGCTGGCCGTCCACGACCTTCAGCCCCGCCTCTTGCAGCGCGTGGAACATGGCGGTTTCGGCATAGTCGACGCCCACGGGCATGTCGGCCATGCCGGCGTCGCGGATCAGGCCTGCGATTTCCTCGGCATAAAGCTTCATCAGGCCGAAGCTGGGGGGGATGGTGCCGCGCATACCGACGACACCGGCGCGGCAATGGTCGGGTTCCAGCCAGTCAGAGAATTTCTTGTGATGCACGGCGGCCGAGCCGAAGTCCCAGACATAGGGGCTGTCATCCCCGGTCATCAGGGCGAAGCGGCACATCTTGTCGCGTTCCCATTCGCCGATCTTGGTGCCCGAGACGTAGCGGATGTTGTTGACGTCAAACAGCAGAAGAGAGCCGCACTGGCTGTTCTTGAGCGCCTGGTGCGCGCGGCCCAGCCGGTAGCGGCGCAGGCGGTCGTGGTCGACGCGGCGTTCGAAATCCACGCTGGTGTGGCCCCAGGCCGGCAAACGGCCTTCCCAGCGCCAGTGCGGTTCAAGATCGGCGGGTTGCAGGATGTTGGGGGTCAGGGCACGGCTCATTGGGTCCTCGCGATGGGGAAGGCCGCCCCGTGCCCGCCCTTGCGGGCGGTTCATGGGGCGGCGGGTCTGGGTCAGGACAGCCCGTCAGGGCTGGCGAACGGGGGTCACTGGATGCACCAGCCGCCGTCGATGTGGATCATCTGGCCGGTCATGTAGTCGCTGTCGGAGCTGGCCAGGAACGCGGCCGTGCCCCGGATGTCGTCGGGATAGCTGACGCGCTTTATCTGGAGGGCGTCGCGCACGATGTCCTCGTAGGCCTGGCCCTCGCGGTCCTTGAACCCGATGTCCACCAGATCCTTGTCCAGCTGTTCCCACAGGGGGGTGACGACCACGCCGGGGGCGTAGCCGTTGACGGTGATGTTGTGTTCCGACAGGGCCACGGCGCCGCAATGGGTCAGCGCAAGGCAGCCGTATTTCGACGTGCAGTAGACGGTGACATCCACAAGCGGCTTGCGCGAGGCGATCGAGCCCACGTTGATGATCTTGTAGGGATAGTCCTGCGGGCCCTGGGCGATCATCTGGCGGGCGGTTTCCTGCATCCCCAGCCACATCGCCTTTGTGTTGACGTTCATGATCATGTCCCAGTTGTCTTCATCGATATCCATGAAGAACCGGGGCTTGTTCAGGCCAGCGTTGAAGAGGCCCACGTTGATGGACCCGAAGGCGTCGACCGTGGCTGCGACGGCGGCGGCGTTGTCCGCGCGCTTTGTCACGTCCATGCGGACCGCGACGGCACGCCCGTTTCCGGCGCCGTTGATGCGCGCCGCGACCTCTTCCGCGGCGGCGTCGTCAAGGTCGCCAAGACAGACGTTGGCCCCTTGTTCGGCGAAATGCTCGGCATTCGCCGCGCCCATCCCCCGGCCTGCGCCGGTGATGAGAATATTCTTACCTTTCAGTCGGTTGGGGTCCATCGTCTCCTCCTCCTCATGTCACGAATGCCCGGATGTCTGAAACAGTGCGTCTGCGCGCGCCTGTGCGTTCGCCAGCGTTTGCGCCGGTGTATTGATGCCGCGCAGCATGTCGTGGAATTCCTCGCCGCAGATCTGGATGATGTCGCAGATCTGGGGAACGGGCGGGCGCGGCCAGAATTGCAGTTCGTCGCGCCATGACATGGCGTCCACGGCCTCGAATATCGGCGACAGGTTCCGCAGATCGGGGTCGGCGCCGACGGAATAGCGCGGATTGGTGCGCCCGCCGTTCTGCACGAACAGCTTTTGTGCCTGTGGCGAGGTGAAGACCAGGAGCGCCTCTGCGGCAGCGGCCTGCCGTTCCGGCGGAAGGTTCGCGGGAATGCCGAGACAATAGCCGCCCACGGGGGCCACGGGCGCCGAGCCCGGCCCCGGCGGGTGCGGAAGGTAGCCGGTGCACCCATGCGCTGGCGAGCCGGCGTCCAGTTCGAAATACGGGGCCAGCAGGGTATAGCCGTAGGCCATGGCCAGCGTGCCGGCGGCATAGGGGCGGATGCGTTCGTACCAAGACATGGACAGGATGTCGGGGGGCGAGTAGCGCAGGAGATTGAGAAGGTATTCCGCCGCCTGGCGCCCGGCCTCTGTGTCGATCTGCGGGCGGAAGGCGCCGCTGGCCAGATCGTCGGTGTCAAAGCCGCCGACGATGGCCGGCAGGTCAAGCACGGGCTGGCCGAAATCGGCCAGCGTCATCAGCACGGTATGGCCCAGAGCGGTGCCGCGGGCGGCGTTCCACGCGATGCCGTAGAAGCCGTGCTGGGGGGCATGAAGCGCGCGCGCGGCGTCCAGCAGGTCATCGGTGGTGGCGGGGGGCGGCAGGCCGGCCTCGGAAAACAGGTCTGTGCGGTAGAACAGCAGTTCCGGCGTGGTTTGGGCCGGGACGCCATAGGGCCGTCCGCCCCAGTGCACCGCTTTCCAGCCCGCGGTATGGAAATCTGCGGGGTCGAGGCGGGCTACGTCCATCACCTGGTCGAGGGGCAGCAATACGCCCTCTTGCGCGAAGCCGCCCACCCAGGGCAGGTCAACGGCGATGATGTCGTAGCGGCTGACCTTGCGTTCGGCATTGCGGATCGCCTCTTCGCGCAGGCGGTCGATGGAAAAGGCGCGCTGCTGGATCTGGGTGCCGATGGTCTGTTCGAACTGGCGCTTGAGGTTGTCCATGACCATGAAGGTCGGGTCGCCATGCACCAGCACGCGGATGCCGCCCGCGACCTTGAGCGGCTCTGCCAGCACCTGAAGCGGGGGGATCGAGCGGGCAGCCATGTAGGAGCCGCCGAAATAGTAGTCCTCGACATCGGGTTTCTTGTCCGCGCCGCCGAACTGCGCCTCGGCGAGGCGCCGGATGCGGCCGGACATCTGCATCCATTGCTCCAGCAGCTTTTCGCTGGGGTGCATGGAGAAGCTTTTGCCGGTGCGGGTGCGCGGGCGCTGTTCGACAAGCCCGGCCTCGACCATTTCCTTGAGCCGGCGGTTGGCGGTGGCATAGGGAACGCGGGCGGCGGCGATCAGCGAGCTGGGGGTCACGATCTTGCCGTCGAGATGGCCGCGCACAAGGTGAAGGACCATGCGGAAATAGGGGTTGGGCGAGAACAGTTCGATGGCGTCTTCCATCTCGTCGCCGAAGGCTTCGAGAAAGGACAGGTCCTGAAGCATCTCGGTCTTGACCCGAGGTGCGACGAGAAGACCTTCGCTATGTCTCGTCATCTGGTTCATTCCGCGCGGCTTTGCCTTTTTCGGTTTGCGCCGGCCCGGAGTCCCTGAAATATCCGTTTTGGATAGTTTTGAACCGGCCATCATGCGCCTCCTGCAAATTGTTCAAATTGACAGGCGGAGCGTATCCGAAAAAATATCCAAATTGAAAAACACGGGATCCAGACTGGACATTTTTTGTGCGTTCCGGGTTCCCTGAAACCCGCACAGTCACGTCATCGTTCACACGAACGGACGTTGATTCCCTTGCGCCAGCAGGTGCGGGGATCGGAATTTCGCAGAATACTGCCGGGAGGAGACACAGATGACATTTCGTACCGTACTGGCCGCATCCGCGGCGACCGTAGCGCTGACCAGCGCGGCGTTCGGCGCAGGCCACGAGAAGATGACGATCGGAATCACGCAAAACAACGTGGGCGTCGACAGCTACCAGACCACCTATGAAAAGGCGTTCATCGCCGCCGCCGAGGCCAACGATTCGGTCGAGGTCGTCGTGCTGGATGCCGGCGGCGACGTGGCGCGCCAGATCGCCCAGATGGAAGACCTGATCCAGCAGGAAGTCGACGCCATCATCATCTGGCCGACGAACGGCGAGGCGGTGATCCCGGCCGTGCGCAAGGCCTTTCAGGCCGACATTCCGGTGATCGTCACCAACTCGAACATCGCCGAGCAGGGCTTTGACTTTGTCGCGTCGTTCTCGGGTCCCGACAACATCACGCAGGGGTCGCGTTCGGCAGAGATCATGTGCGACAAGTTCAAGGAAATGGGCATCGAGAACGAGGCCCGCGTGGTCCAGATCTCGGGGCAGCCGGGCTACACCACCGCGATCGAGCGCCAGAAGGGCTTTGACGACCGTCTGCCCGAGGTCTGCCCGAACGTTACCCTGGTCGAGACCCAGCCGGGCGACTGGAACCGCGAAAAGTCGCAGAAGGTGATGGAAGCCTTCCTCGTCAAGTACGACGACATCGACGGCGTCTATTCTGGCGACGACAACATGGGCGTCGGCGCGCTGAACGCCGCCAAGGCCGCGGGACGCGAGGGCATCATCTTTGTCGGTGCCACCAACTTTGCCGTGGGCTACGAGGCGATGGGCCGTGGCGAGTACTGGGGTTCGATCTACCAGTCGCCGGTGGATGACGCCGAGGCTGCGCTGAAGACCGCGATCGACGTCCTGAACGGCGAAGACGTGCCGTTCCTCAACTACTTCGACACCCCGAAGATCACCCAGGACAACATGGGCGACTACACCAAGCCGGTGTTCTGATCTTCCTGCCTTGACGGCCGGGCGCGGCGCAGGACGCCGCGCCCGGACAAGATACAACGATGACAACACCTCGGGAGGAGGGGGCGATGGGCCGTGTCGCGGGGCGTTCCTGCATTGTCACCGGGGCCGCGCGCGGGATCGGGCGTGCCATCGGAGAGGCGCTGATCGACGAGGGCGCCGACGTCTGTTTTGCCGACATCAACGGTGAACTGGTGTCCGAGGTGGCAGAGGCGAACGGGGCGCGTGCGCGCGCCGGTGGCGGGCGCGTCACCCATGCCGCCGTCGATGTCACCGACCGCGCGCAGGTGCGCGCCATGGTCGCCCACGCGGCCGAGACGTTCGGCAAGGTGGATGTGAAATTCAACAATGCCGGTGTGAACAAGCCGATGAACTTTCTCGACGTGACCGAAGAGAACTGGCATTTCATCATGGGCGTGAACGGGCTGGGGTGCATGATCGGGATGCAGGAGGCCGCCCGGCAGATGATCGCGCAGGGCACCGGCGGCAAGATCATCAACACCGCGTCCATCGCCAGCCGGCAGGGGTTTGACAACGTGGCGCCTTATTGCGCCAGCAAGTGGGCCGTGGTCAGCTTGACCCAATCCGCGGCGCGTGACCTGGCCCGCCACGACATAACCGTCACCGGGTTCGCGCCTGGTGTCGTGGCCACCGAGATGTGGGAAGAGGTGGACCGCGACCTGATGGAAATCGGCGCTGCCGACCGCCCGGGCCAGGCGATGGAAGAGTTCTCGGCCGAGATTTTGAAGGGGCGCGTGGCGACCCCGGCCGACATCACCGGAACCACGACGTTCCTGGCGTCACGAGACAGCGACTACATGACAGGGCAGATCGTCATGATCGACGGAGGCATGACGCTGGTCTGACCGGAGAGGACGAAGGCCTGACGAGGGAGGAGGCCGGCATCATGACCGAGACGACGAAAACCGCGACGACCCAGAGTGGCGGGCTGAACAAGGCGCGTATCGGCGCCTTTCTGGCGCGGCAGGGCATTCTTGTGGCCTTTGCCGTGTTCATGATCGGCTTTACCCTTGGAAACGAACGCTTTCTTGACCCCGACAACATCATGGGCGTCATCCGGTCTTCCGCCATCCTTGGGGTGATGGCGCTGGGTGTGACCTTTGTGGTCATCAGCGGCAACCTGGATCTGTCGGTGGGGTCGATGATGTCGTTCTCCACGATTGTGGTTCTGGACCTGCATGACAGGATCGGCCCGGAACTGGCGATCCCGGCGATGTTCGCCATGACGCTGGCGCTGGGGGCGCTGATCGGGTTTCTGGTGGGATACCTGAAGCTCAATTCGCTGATCGTGACGCTGGGGATGCTTTCGGCCATCCACGGGCTGACGCTGACCTATTCGGGCGGCAAGAACATGGACATCGCCGACAAGGAAGGCACGTGGTTCAGCGTCTTCGGGCAGGGCACGGCGCTGGGCATCCCGGTGCCCATCCTGATCTTCGCGCTGCTGGCGGCGGTGCTGGGCATCGTGCTGGCCAAGACGCCCTTTGGCCGAAAGGTCTATGCGGTGGGCGGCAACGGGGTGGCGGCGACGTTCTCGGGCATCCGGCGGGCGCGGGTCGTTTTCGCCTGCTACCTGATGTCGGCCTTTTGCGTGGCGACTGCCGGGCTGATCCAGGCCAGCCGGTCACTGGGGTCGCAAAACACCGTGGGGCAGGGGCTGGAGCTGGAGGTTCTGGCCGCCGTGATCCTGGGGGGCGCGTCGCTGCTGGGGGGATCGGGGACGGTCTTCAAGACGGTGATCGGCGTGCTGATCCTTGGCTTCATCCAGAACGGTCTGCTGCTGGTCGGGCTTCAGTTCTACGTCCAGTACGTCGTGACCTGGGTCATCATCATCCTTGCGGTCTGGCTGGATATCGCCGCCAAGCGCGGCAAGCTCTGGTCGCCGATCGCCTGAGGGAGGAACAGACATGGCACCCGGCACCCTTTCGACATTCCTGAAACGCGGCGCGATCTGGGGCTTCATCGTGCTGGAGCTGATCTTCTTTTCCGTGGCGGGGGAATACCTGTCGCTATCGGACAAGGCGTTCATGGATCTCGACAACATGCTGCTGTTGTTCAAGCAGTCAGCCCCCATCGGGATCATCGCGATGGGCATGACCATCATCATGATAAACGGCAACATCGACCTGTCGGTGGGCGCGACATTCGCGCTGTCGGCGATCATCCTGCTGGACAGCATGACGTGGCCGATCTTCGCGGGGCTGGGCGACTGGGTGATCCCGGTGGGCTGGGTGCTGGCGCTTCTGACGGGCGTGGTGCTGGGCGCGCTGAACGGGTTCATCGTGTGGAAGACGGGGGTTGATGCCTTCATCGTCACGCTGGGCGCGATGCTGGGCTACCGGGGCCTTGTCTTCATGTACAACGGCGAGCAGCCCACAAGCCACCTGAACTGGTCGCTGGTCGATTTCGCCGAGGCGCAGTTCCTGGGCATCCATACGGCGACATGGTTCCTGATCGCGGTGACGGCGGCGATCTGGTTCCTGATGACCAAGACGGTGCATGGCCGCAACGCCTATGCCATCGGCAACAACCGCGATGCGGCCGTGAACGCGGGGATCAGGGTGGGGCCGCACATGATGATCAACTTCATGATCATCGGGTTTCTGGCGTCGCTGTCGGCGGTGGTGTTCTATTCCGAAAGCGGTTCGGTGAACCCCAACGACGGCGAGCTGTACGAGCTTTGGGTCATCACGGCGGTCGTGCTGGGGGGGACCAAGCTGACGGGCGGGGCCGGGTCCGTGATCTCTACCTTCGGGGGGGTGCTGGCGATCCAGCTTCTGCGCAAGGGGCTGGGCCATATCGGTGCCGACACCGAGACCGTGAACCTTGTCATCGGGCTGATCCTGATCGCGGTGCTGTTTCTTGACCGGCAGCTGAACATCAAGGGCAAGGAGGCGTTGAGGACATGACCGGGCAACCGACACCGGCCCTGCGGCTGGAGAGTATCGTCAAGACCTTTCCCGGGGTGCGGGCGCTGGACGGCGTGTCGTTCGATGTGATGCCCGGAGAGGTGCACGCCCTGATGGGCGAGAACGGCGCGGGCAAATCCACCCTGATGAAGGTGCTGGGCGGGATCTACCAGCCGGACGGCGGCCGCATCGTGGTGGGCGAGGCCCCTGCGGTGATGGCCAGCCCGCTGGAGGCCAAGGCCAAGGGCATCATGTTCATCCACCAGGAGCTTAGCCTGGCGACCGAACTTTCCGTGGCAGAGAACATCTATCTGGGCGAGTTGCCGCGCAAGGCGTTCGGACGGGTGGACTGGGGCACGCTGTATGACCGGACAAACGCGATCCTGCAAAAGCTGAAGGTGTCGTTCGACGCGCGCACGCTGGTGGGCGAATTGTCCATCGCCAACCAGCAGATGGTGGAAATCGCCCGCGCGCTGACGGTGGACGCCAAGGCGGTGATCTTCGACGAGCCGACGGCATCGCTGACGGACGCCGAAAAGGTCGTGCTGTTCGACGTGATCGCGGACCTGAAGGCGGCGGGCGTGGGGATCATCTATATTTCGCACCGGATGGAAGAGATCTTTCGCATCACCGACCGGATCAGCGTGCTGCGCGACGGGCAGTATCGCGGAACGCTGAACACCGCCGAAACCGACGAGGATGCCGTCACGCAGCTTATGATCGGGCGCAAGCTGGACCTGTCGCGCAACGAGACCCACGCGGAACTGGGAGACGTGGCGCTGGAGGTGCGCGGGCTGTCCTGCGGCGCGCTGTACGAGGATGTCAGTTTCGAGGTCCGCCGCGGCGAGGTCGTGGGGTTCTATGGCCTGGTGGGGGCTGGGCGCACGGAGATCGCGGAAACTCTGTTCGGCCTTCGCGAACCCAGCGCGGGCACGATCCTGCTGGACGGTCAGCCGACGCGCATCGCCTCGCCCGCCGATGCCATCGCCAAGGGCATCAGCCTGGTGCCCGAGGACCGCAAGGGGCAGGGGCTGGTTCTGGGGATGAACTGCCGGGACAACATGACCTTGCCGCAGGTGGGCGACCTGACCGCCGGGCCCTTTGTGGCCGATGGCGCCGAGATTGCCATCTTCGACCAGTACCGCGACCGGCTGGACATCCGCACGCCGGGCTGGAAGCAGCTGGTGGGCAACCTGTCGGGCGGCAATCAGCAGAAGATCGTGATCGGCAAGTGGCTGTCGATGCACCCCAGCGTGCTGATCGTGGACGAGCCTACGCGGGGCATCGACGTGGGGTCCAAATCCGAGATCCACAACCTGATCCGGGAACTGGCCGCGCAGGGCTATGCGGTGATCGTCATCAGCAGCGAGATGCCCGAGGTTCTGCACGTCAGCGACCGGATCGTTGCCATGTACAGCGGGCGGATCATGCGCACCTTCACCGCCGAAGAAGTGACCGAGGACAACCTGATACAGGCGATATCCGGCCTGACGGACGACCGGGCCGCCTGATGCGTGTTGGGTTTGCCGGGCTGGGCCGTATGGGTGTGCATATGGCCCGGAACCTTGTGCGTGCTGGGCATGAGGTGACGGTGTGGAACCGGTCGGCCGGACCGGCGCGGGCGCTGGCCGACGAAACCGGATGCGCGGTGGCGCCGACGCCCGCCGCACTGACGCGCGCGGCCGATGTGGTGGTCACGATGCTGGCCGATGACGCCGCGTCCGCGGCGGTGCACCTTGGGGCAGACGGGCTGTTCCAGTCCCCCGGCGCGCAGGTCTTTCTGGAGATGGGCACGATGAGCCCGGCGCATCTGGCCGAACTGGCGCAGGCCGCGCCAGAGGGCACGCGCGTGATCGACGCGCCCGTGTCAGGGGCCACGCAGGCGGCAGAGGCTGCGCAACTGCTGATCATGGCGGGCTGTGCCGAGGACGAGGCGGCGGCTCTGGCGCCGGTGCTGGACGCGCTTGGCCGTCGGGTGATCTGCCTTGGCACGCCGGGCGCGGGCGCGGTGATGAAGCTGGCGGTCAACGCGCTGCTGCACGGGATCAACCAGTCCTTCGCGGAATCGATGGCGCTGGCGGGCGCGGCGGGGATCGACGCGGCGCGCGCGATGGACGTGATCGAGGCCAGCGCGGCGGGCGCGCCGATGTTGTCCTATCGCAGGCCGCTTTACCTGGACGAGGCGGCGCATGACGTGACGTTCACTGTCGCGCTGGCGCTGAAGGACATGCGCGTGGCCGGGGAACTGGCCGCGGAACTGGGGGTGGCGATGCCGCAGGGGCAGGTCACGCTGGACAAGCTGGCAGAGGCCGAGGCGGCGGGGCTTGGCACACGGGACATGGCCGCGATGGTGGCATTCATGAAGGGATCGGGACCATGAAGGCAGCGCTTTTTGTCGGCGGATGGGAAGGACACGACCCCACCGCGTTCAGCGACTGGTGCGCGGCGCTGTTGCGCGACAACGGGTTTCGCGTGGTGGTGCATGACACGCTGGCGCCGCTGGCAGACCCGGACGGCATGGCGGACGTGGACCTGATCGTGCCGATCTGGTCCTCGGCCCGGTCGTCGCACCGGCCAGAGTTCGGCAACATGACCAAGGCCGAGGAAGACGGGCTGCTGCAACTGGTGGCGCGGGGATGCGGGCTGGCGGGCTGGCACGGGCACATGGGCGACGCCTTCCGCGACCGGCCGACCTATCACTTTCTGATCGGCGGGCAGTTCGTGGCGCATCCGCCGGGCTGGCCCGACAACCCCGTCCCGTCAGAGGATTTCGTCGATTACGACGTGACGATCTGCCGGCCCGGTGATCCGCTGGTCGCGGGCATCGGCAGTTTCCGCCTGCATTCGGAACAGTACTACATGCTGGTGGATCCCTCGAACGAGGTGCTGGCGACCACGACCTTTTCGGGCGAGCACCTGTGGTGGATAGAGGGCACGGTGATCCCGGTGGTCTGGAAACGGCGCTGGGACAAGGGACGGGTGTTCTATTGCTCGATCGGGCACACTCTGGGCGACCTGAAGGTGCCGCAGGTCACGGAAATCATCCGGCGTGGCGCGATATGGGCCGCCGAGGGACGGCAGGCGGCCGGGGCATGAAAAAGGCCGCGGCCCGGGGGCCGCGGCCACGCCGCAAGATGCTGCGGGAGGTTACTGCATGTTGCGGTCGATGGCGGCCACGACGGCGGCCTTGACCGCCTCGTCCGAGAAGGCTTCGCGCAGGCGGGACATGCGGTCGAGCACGCCTGCGGTGCCCACCGATGCAGGTACCGGCACGCCGACGTCGGTCAGCTGGGCAAGATATTCGGGATCGTTGTAGGCGGCGAGGATCGCGGCCTCCCACACCGGGACGAATTCGGCGGGGGTGTTCGGCGGCAGCACGAACACGTTCTGGATCGACATGGCGATGTGGATCGCCTCCCAGGCGCGGTAGACGGGGCCGTCCAGCGTGTCGGGCGCCGCGGCGCGCCACATGGCGTCGAAGACGGGAATATCCTCTAGCCCGTTCTGCGCGACGATGCTTCCGTCGACGTATTCGCCCATCTGGCCAAGCGGGCGCATGAAGTCGTCGGCGGTGATCGCGTCACGGTTGGCGCCGAAGAAGGAATCGTTGGTCTGGGCGATTTCCGCCTCGGACGAGCGCACGGCCGCCACCATGTTGCCCTGACCGGGATAGCCGGTAATGATCTCGAACTTCTTCAGCCCCAGCGCCTCGGACAACATGCGGGCGCGGATGGCGACGTGGTTGTCGGGGCTGTTGATCGCCATGAAGAGCGGTTCGGAATAGCCCTGAAGCGTGTCGGCGTTCAGGCCAAGCTCTGTCCGTGTCACGAAGATCTGGTTGACGCTGCGCGCCGCCACGTAGGGCAGGTCGCCGGTGCCTGCGGGCACCTGTTGCAGGGCCAGCGCCCAGCGGATGGGCGTGCCTGCGAAATAGCCGATGTGAAGCCCGTCCGGCGCGACCGAGTCGATCAGGAAATCGACCGCGGCGGTGCCGCCGGCGCCGCCCTTGTTCGTCACGATGAAGCTGGGGTTGCCGGGCAGGTGCTTGGCGATGAATGGCGCGACAAGCCGCGCGGCGGTGTCCGTGCCGCCGCCGGCGGCGAAGTTCACCATGATATCGACGGTGTCACCCTCGAAGCTGACCTCTTGGGCGGCGAGGGGTGCCGAAAGCGAAAGCGCCGCTGCGAGGGCGCCGCCTGCAAGGGCAATCCTTCGGGTCAGTGATGCCGGGTTCTTCATGTTCCGTTCCTCCCATTGGCGATTGGGGCCGCACCGGACGGGCGGTTGCCCCTGACGCTGGCGCCGCCGTTCATCGCGGCCAGCACCCTGCGGGGCAGCCTAGGGCCGTTCCTCGCGCGCGTTTGTTGCCGCAACGACAATTCCCCCGCGCGGGCGGCGCGGATCACAACAGATACAGTGGATCCTCGGGATCGGTGGCCATGAGCGCGACCATGTCGCGCAAGATGATCTCTCCGTACCCAAGCTCTATGAGGCCGCGTTTTTCAAGGTCTTTCAGCATCTTGTTCACCGTCGGGCGGGAACACTGGACGAAGTGGCCCAGTGTCTCCTGGGTGATGCGGATACGGGGCAGGGTTTCGTCCGAAAACAGGGTGCGGTCGCCCGCCAGCATCACCAGCGCCTTGCGCAGCCGCACCTCGAGATCGTCGAGCACGAGGTTGGTCATGTAGTCGTAGGCGCGGCGCAGCCGGAGGCTGAGCGCCTGTGTCAGCATCCGCAGAAGCGCGGGGTGATCCTTCATCACAGCGCGGAAGTCGCTACAGAAAAGGCAGGCGAATTCCGTGGGGCCGTGGGCGTAGATGTCCCATGGGCTGGGCGTGGGTTCCAGAATGCCCATCCAGCCGTAGAACGCCCCGCGCCGCAGGATCGAGATCGACAGCTCGTGCCCGTCATAGCCGTTCAGCGAACTGCGGATGCCGCCCCGCACGATGACGCCGGCATAGCGGATCTCGTCGCCGCGGCTGTGCACCCGGTCGCCCGATTCGAAGCGGATCAGCCGGGTATGGCGCGCCAGCGCTGTCACGGTTTCAGGGGGCAGCGCAGCGATCTGCGGGTTCATCCGCAGCCGTTCGGCATGGGTTTCAAGACGTTTGTCACGCTCGCTCAACGGTATGTAACCCTCGATTGTCCGGCGCGCTGGACCGGCGTGCCGACAAGATTTCAAGCTGGCGGGACGGCTGTCAATCGCTGTCCGGTCGCGGCTCATCCGTGCCGGCGGAAGATGTAGACCGGGCTTGTCCATGCGCGCGTGCCGTCCTCTTGCACCAGACGAATGTAGACGGGATTGTCGCCGCTGTCGCGCAGGGCAATGGGGTGGCTGAGCGTCATTGTGCAGTTGAACATCCTGTCGGGCAGGCGCGCCACACGCAGCCAGCGGGGCAGCCCGGCAGAGCGGTCGAAGGTGGTGCCCGCCGCGGTGATCGAGGCAAGTTCGAGCGTTTCCTGCACAAGCGGCGTTTCGATGGTCAGTGTGCCGTGGGTCGCGTCGTCAAGCCAGATGTCGGCGGCGGCGGTGTTGCCCGTGGTCAGCGACTGCCAGCGCGCGCTGTGCGGGTCGAGCCGTTCCAGCCGCTTGTCGGGGTTGAAGAAGTTCACCGGCGAAAGGTGGCGGATGCGGGCGTCCGAGAAACGTGCCGTTCCGTCCCAGGTGACCTGACGGAAGCGGCCGCGGTATTCGGCGCCCTCCCACTCTATGCGGATGCGGTGGGCGGTGGTGTGGACCTCGTGCGCGGGGATGCTGTCGATCAGGTCGCGACCGTTGAAGATGTCTACCCGTTCGATCGGCGCGGCTGCGCGGATGCGGGCGTGCAGGGTGGCGCCGCCCGCGGGCAGGTGCACGATATGGCCCATGAACGCGGAGCGGCCCGGGGTGGCGCTGGCGGGGCCAAGCGCGGGATCGTCGTCGTGGACCTGCGCCGTTTCGTCGAACGCGACGTGCAGGTCGATCAGCGGGCGTCCGGTGGGGCCGCCGGTGGTGGCGTAGTGGCGCCTCTTTCGCAGGCAGTCGAAAAGCGCGCGGCGCGTCAGTTCTTCCATCAGCAGGCAGGTGAGGCCGCCGATGGCGCCGAACTTGCCCGCGCCGGGGTAAGAGGCGCCGGGCCGCCCCTTGTGTCCGTCAGAGTTGCCGACGATGCCCATGCGAAAGCCGAGATCGAACGCGTCATGCACCAGCCATTCGAAAGTGCCCCAGCTGGAGTGAACCTCTACCGACGTTTCGAACCGACCGTCATGGGCGACGCGCAGGTCGGCATAGCGCCCGCCGCAATGGGCATAGCAGACCACGTCCCATTCGCCGTTTTCCGCGAAGGCCGCGAAGAGGTCGCCGGCGGTCAGGGCGTCGGTGTCGATGTCGTCCTGTTCGGGGATCAGCGCGTGCGAGGACCGGCGGATGGTACGTCCGGTTTCGGGGAAGAACACGTTGCGGTCGCCGCCCAGTCCGGTGTTGCCGGACCATTCGTAGCCGGGGATGGCGAGGAATGCGCCCGGCACCTCGAACGCGTCGGTCAGGCTGTCGAGATGGGCCCAGAATTCTGCGGTGATCTGGAAATCGTTGCCCTGGTGGCCGATGGCGTCGACCGGGGCAAGGTCGCGGGCAAAGGCGAAATAGGCGCGGGCGGAATTGGTGCCGATGGTTTCCTCGGACTGGCCGTGCAGGTCTGCCCAGAAGGGCAGAAGCGTGGCGTCGGCGTCGATTTCCAGCGGGTTGGAGCGGGCCAGGGGCGCGCCGGCATCGTCCGAAAGCGTGATGGTGACGGTCTCGCCGGCGCTCAGGTCGTCGAGGCGCAGGTGCCGCGCGCCGGGCGGGAAGGTGACGGTGTCGGGCAGGCCGTCGACCGGGGCGTCGGCGGACAGGCGGTAGGTGCCCGCCGCCCGGTCGGTGGGGTTGCCCCAGCGGTCTTCCGCCTTGAGATGCAGCGCAAAGGGCTGGCCGGGCCGGCGCAGCGTGGGCAGCGTGGCGACGAAGCGCGCGGGCGGGCCGGGGATCAGGCGCAGTTTCGGCTGGTCGGGCACCGGCTGATAATTGAACGTGGCCAGCGGGTCGGCCAGCACGCGAAACTCGAAGCTGTCCTCGCAGAAGGTCTGCATCCGCATTCCCGGCCCGCCGTGATCGCGCACGCCAAACCGCAGGGTGATCGTGTCGCCGGGCAGCAGGTAGCCCTTGACCACCTTGATGTAGATCGTGTTGTCCCAGGGCCGGACGTTGCCCTTTGGATCGAAGCGATAGTCCAGCACGGCGCCGTTCGAGGCGGTGATCTCTGTATAGTTCGCGCCCGCGGGATCGGTGAACTGCGGCGGCGACTGGTCCGAGGCGAAGCGGAAGCAGACGCGCAGCGATCCGCTGTCGTCGATGCCGTAGGGCCCGGCGGTGTAGGTCAGGATGAAGCTTTGCCAGCTTCCGGCCTCTACCGGGTGGGCCGGGTCCAGAACCGCGTGGCCCAGCCTGTCGGGCGCAATAGGTGCGCGCAGGGTGCCGGAACTGTTTTCCGCCCCGCCGCCAAGGGGATCGGTGGTGTCCTCGGTCATCTTCATTCGCCCTTTCGCCGTTGGGTCCGGTGCTAGCCAAGCTGCCCGGTGCAAACTGTCGGGTGCGTGACAATTGCCTGTCGCCGCCGGGTATAGGCTGCGTGGAACGACAACCGCGTCAAGACGGGTGGGGAGGATGCTGAGTCAGCTGGACCAGGCAATGATCGAGGGACGTATGCTGATCGGCGGCGCATGGAGCGTTGCCGGGGCAGGCGGCGTCATAGAGGTGCGCGACCCCGCCGACCATTCGCTGGTTGGCACCGTGCCGGATGCCACGCCCGAGGATGCCGGCGCAGCCGTCGATGCCGCCGAGGCTGCGGGCGCGGACTGGGCCGGGCGGCTGGCCGGAGAGCGGTCGGCGATCCTGCGGGATTGGGCGACGGCGATTCGGGGGCGCGCCAAGGATCTTGGGCGGCTGATGGCGACCGAGCAGGGCAAGCCCCTGCCAGAGGCGGTAGCCGAGGCCGGCATCGCCGCCGATTTCATCGACTGGTTCGCCGAGGAGGGCCGCCGCGCCTATGGGCAGGTGATCCCGGCCTTCGCGCCGAACAAGCAGATTGTGGTGGTGCGCGAACCCGTGGGCATCGCGCTGGCGATCACGCCGTGGAACTTTCCGCTGTCGATGGTGGCCCGCAAGGTGGCGCCGGGGCTGGCGGCGGGCTGTCCGGTGGTGCTGAAGCCGTCCGAGGATGCGCCGTTCAGCGCGCTTGCGCTTGCGGAACTGGCGCAGGAGGCGGGCCTGCCGCCTGGGATTCTGAACGTCGTCACCTGCTCTCGGGCGCAGGCGGCGGACACGGTGGGCGCGCTTCTGGCCGATGAACGGGTGCGCAAACTGTCGTTCACGGGCTCTACCGTCGTGGGGCGGGTGCTGCTGGAGCAATGCGCGCGCACGGTCAAGCGCGTGTCGATGGAGCTTGGCGGCAACGCGCCCTTCGTCGTCTTCGACGACGCCGATGCTGAACGGGCGCTGGCGGGCTTCATGGCCGCCAAGTTCCGCAACGCGGGGCAGGTCTGCATCAGCCCCAACAGGCTGCTGGTCGAAGACGGGGTGCATGACGATTTCGTCGCGGCGCTGGCTGACCGGGTGTCGGCGCTGGCGGTGGGCCCGGGGCTGGAGACCGGCTCGCAGATCGGGCCGATGATCAGCCAGCGCGCCTATGACAAGGCGATGGGCCTGATCGGCGACGCTGTGCGCGACGGGGCGACGGTTGTCACCGGTGGCGGCCCGCATCCACTGGGCGGCACGTTCCTGCAACCGACCGTCCTGACCGGGGTGAACCCGCAGATGCGCATCTTCCGCGAAGAGGTGTTCGCACCGGTGGTTCCGGTGGTGCGGTTCCGGGGCGAGGATGAAGCCGTGGCGCTGGCCAACGACACCGAGGCGGGTCTGGCGGCCTATGCCTATACCGGCGACGCCGACCGCATATGGCGGCTGTCGCGGCGGCTGCAATCGGGCATGATCGGGCTGAACGACGGCGTGATCTCGACGCCCGTCGCGCCGTTTGGCGGGGTCAAGCAATCCGGGCTGGGGCGCGAGGGCGCACAGGCGGGGCTGATGGAATACCTGGAAGAGAAGTACCTGTGCATCGGGACCGCCGGATAGGGCGACGGGCACGGGGCGGCGGGGCAGGGGGCACCGCCGGGATGACGGGGACGCGAAAGGACCGGTCTGACCATGCTGGACGTATTGAACGCAAGTGCCGAGGGCCTGTTCCTTCTGTTTCACTGGAAGACGTTCGTTTTCATGATGTTCGGCATCTCGCTGGGCATGATATTCGGCCTGATCCCGGGGCTGAGCGGGCTGACGGGGATGAGCCTGCTTTTGCCCATCGCCATCACCCAGCCGCCCGAGATCGCGGTGGCCTTCCTGCTGGGGATGTATGCCGTCACCACCCAGACGGATGCGATTCCGGCGGTCCTGATCGGGGTGCCGGGGACGTCGGCGGCGCAGGCCACCTATCTTGACGGCTATCCCATGGCCAAGCGCGGCGAGGCGGGGCGCGCGCTGTCGGCGTCCTATTTCGCCAGTGTCTGGGGCACGCTGGCCTCGACCGTGGTCATCATCCTGTTCCTGCCCGTGTTGCGAAGTATCATCGACAATTTCGCCTCGCCAGAGTTCTTCATGACATCGCTTTTCGGGCTGATGCTGGCGGCGTCGCTGGTCGGCACCTCGGTGGCGCGGGGCCTGACGGTGGCCTTCCTTGGCCTTTTGCTGTCGACCATCGGCTTTGCCGAATACGCGCGGCAGGACCGCTTTACCGCGGACATCCCCTATCTGGAGGCGGGCATTCCCATCGTGCCGATCGCGCTGGGGCTTTTCGCGCTGCCAGAGGTGCTGGACCTGCTGCTGAAGCGGCGGGCGATCGCCGGGGGGAAGGGCGATTTCGACACCGGCTCTGGCGCGATGGAGGGGTTCAAGGACACCATTCGCAACCGCTGGCTGACCCTTCGGGCGGGCGTCATCGGTTGTGTCTGCGGCATGATCCCGGGGCTGGGCGGCACGGTGGCCGAATGGCTGAGCTATGGCCACGCGGTGCAGTCGGCCAAGGACAGTTCCATGTTCGGGCGCGGCGACGTGCGCGGCGTGATCGCGCCGGAAGCGGGCACCGCCGCGCAGAAGCCCGGCGCCATCGTGCCGACCGTCGCGCTGGGCATCCCCGGCAACGCGTCGATGGCGGTGATGATGGGCGCGCTTCTGATCGTGGGGCTGCGGCCCGGGCCGTCGATGCTGTTCGAAAACCTGCACATCACCTTCCAGATGACGTGGACGGTGGTCATCGCGAACCTGATCGTGGCCTTCCTGTGCCTTTGGCTGCAACGCTACCTGATCCTGATCTGTTTCGTCCGGGCCGAGATCATCGCGCCCACCATCTTCTGCTTCATGATCGTCGGCGCGATGCTGGCGACCAACAGCATCGGCGACGTGATCCTGTTCGCGGTGTTCGGGGTCGTCGGCTACATCTTCAAGCATGCCGACTGGCCGCGCGTGCCGCTTATCATCGGGTTCGTTCTGGGCGGTCTGATGGAAAACAACCTGTGGATCACCACGCGCCGATACGACGCCGCGTTCATGTGGGAACGCCCCATCGTGATCGTGCTGGAGGTGCTGATCGTGGCGATCGTCGCCAGCGTCGTCATCGGCCGCTGGCGCAAGCAGGCCGCGGTGGTCGAGCCCGCCGAGAGCTTCGAGGACTAGGGGGACGCAATGGCGCTTGTTCGACAGAAGGCCCTGAAATCGACGACCTGGTGGGTGGGTGTCGCCCTGATGGTGCTGGCGGCGGTGGCGTGGTGGGTGTCGCGGGACTATGGCCGCGCGGGGATCATGCCCGGCCTGACCTCTATCGCAATCTTCGTTCTGGCCTGCTTGCATACGCTGACGGGGCTGGTGATGGGGGTCGTCGCCAACGACGAGGAATGGCACGACGCCGAGGCCCGGGCGGACCATGCCCGGCGTCGCACGGTCTACGCGCTGTCAGCACTGGCGGTTGGAACCTGTGTCTGGCTGGTGGGCTTTCACGTCACGCTGCCGGTGTTCCTGCTGCTGTTCGTCGGGCTGGCCACCGGCCGCTGGCTGGTGGGCGCGGCGCTGGCGGCGGGCGTCCTGGTCTTCACCTGGTTCGTGCTGGCGCAGACCCTGCACATCGTCTTTCCCGCCACCGTGCTGCGCAAGTGGATGATCGCCAACGGCTGGTATTGACCGCCCCAACCAACACCCGGAGGAACGCCGTGACCCGACGCCCCAACATCCTGTTCATCATGCCCGACCAGCAGCGCGCCGACATGATGGGATCCTATGGCGATCCCTGCGCGCGCACGCCCAACACCGACTGGCTGGCGTCCGAGGGGCTGCAATTCGAGGCCTGTTTCTGCCAGGCGCCGCTGTGTATGCCGTCGCGCGCGTCAATGCTGTCGGAACGCTACGTGCGGGATCACGGGGTGTTCCAGAACACCAGTGTCGTGCAGCCGACGGTGCCGACCTTCGTGCAGGCGCTGGCGGGGGCGGGCTATCACACCGCGCAGATCGGCAAGACGCATCTTTACACGCATCTGCCCTGGCCCGGCGGGCACATGAGCACGCAGGCCCACCGCCTGCACGCCTATGGTTTCGCCGAAACGCATGAGACGGCGGGCAAGGAGGCGTCGCTGCGGGTGGATTCGCTTTATACCGACTACCTGCAAGAGCACGGGCTGCTCGACGCCTACCGGACCTACCTGCACAGCCGCAACAAGCACGTCCTGGAGGAAAACCCCGATCTGGAGCCCGCGAAGGCGTGGAACGCCGATCCGCTGCCCCTGCCGCTGCACGCGCATCAGGACGTCTGGATGGGCGGCTATACCGCCGACTGGATCCGCTCCTATGACCGGGAGGAACCGTTCTTCCTGCAAGTGGGCTTTGCCGGGCCGCACGACCCGTGGGACGCGCCGGTGGAGGCGCTGGAGGAATACGGCGACCCAGAGATTACCATGCCCGGCAGCCTGGAGCCCCCGGAACTGCCAGAGGGCGGGCCCTTGCGCACCTTTCTGTCCATCCTGATGGAATACTGCGACACCGACACCATGACGCCCGAGGCGATCCGCAAGGCCCGGCGCGCCTACCAGGCCAACACCATGATGATCGACCAGAGCATCGGGCGCATTCTGGATGCGTTGCGTGACACGGGGCAGCTGGACAACACCTGGGTGATCTACTGCTCGGACCACGGCGAGATGATGGGCGAGCACCGGATGGTCAAGAAGATGGTGTTCTATGATCCCTCGGTGCGGGTGCCGCTGATCGTGCGCCCGCCGGGCGGGACAAGCGCGCGGCGGGTGGCCGATCTGGTGGAACTGACGGACATCTCTGCGACGTTCCGAGACATCGCGGGCGCGGAGATGCCGACGTCGCATTTCCATTCGCTGTTGCCTGCGGTCGCAGGCGAGAGCGTGGCGCACGAGGTGTCCGTCAGCGAGGCCTACGGGATGGCGATGTTCCGCACCGCCACCGAAAAGCTGGTGGTCTACGAGGATACCGGCCAGCCAGTCCAGTATTTCGACCTGGCCGCCGATCCGCTGGAGGATCGCAACCTGATCCTGTCGGGCGGGGCCGAAGACCGGGTGCAGGCAATGCTGGACCGCTATGCGCGGCCCTTCCTGTCGATCCGGCCGCTGCGCGGCAGCCGCACGATGATCGAGCGCGGCTCGATGGCCAAGAACACGTTCTTCCTGCCGGGCGCGCTTTTCCCGCAATGACCGGGCCGAATGTGCGCGCTGCGACATTTGCCGGGACCGTGCGGCGCTAGGCTGCCCGAAGATCAAGGGCGCGGAGAAACCGGGCCGCACGATGGGAGAGAGACACCATGTTCACGGCAGAGGAATTGCTGGCACGCGGGCATCTTGCGCTGGACTGGGCGGCGGGGCTGGTCGAGGGCGACGCGGGTTATCGCGGCGCGGGCACCCAGATCAACGGCTATTACAAATCGGTGGTGGCCTTTGCGACGGGGGGGCGCGTGCGCGAGGCGCGGCTGATCGCCGACCATGTGCGGCGGGTCTACTGGAAGGACGGCGACGCCAACACCAACCCCGACGACCCCACTGCCAAGGGGCTGGCGAACTATCGCAGCGCGTGGCTGGGACGCGGGCTTCATATCCTTGGCCGATATGACATGGCGGTTGCCACCGGCGATTTCGTGGCGGGACAGATGCACCCGGAAACCGGCGGACTGGCCGCGCTGCCGAACGTGCCCGAGGCTGAGCGCGAGTATTGCTGGGGCTCTACCGGGGCTGCGGTGCTGGCGCTGCTGGCGATGGGGCGGGTGGCCGACGCGGCGCGCGGCGGCGCCTTTATCGCCGGCCTGATCGACGAGCAGAACGTGACCACCGGCAAGATCTATCTGCGGCGCGGCGCGGACGGTGCGATCCTGCGCGAAGAGCGGCGCGAGGGCCTGGCGCTTGGCTATGTCATCGACATCGGCACGCCGGGGCAGATCTACTGGTACCTGGGCATGGCGATGAACGCCTTTGCCAACCTTTACCTCGCCACCGGCGATCCGCGCTGGCGCGATGCGGGCTACAAGGCCTTCGCGCTGTTCAAGGCCTGCGCCGACGACGTCTACCGGATCATCAGCAACGGCAAGGTCGCATGGGGCCTTGGCGCCATGTATGCCGCCACGAAGGACCCGCAATTCGCAGACGAGGCGCAAAAGGTCTGGGCCTGGCATTGCGAGATCCAGTCGGACGACGGGCGCTGGCTGCGCGTGGGCCAGTTCGACAGCTTCGACGATCAGCCGCTTCACGTGACGCTTGATACCACGATGGAGCGCGCCTTCTACATGTTCGAGCTTTCCCGGACCCTGGACATTTGAGGACGCCATGACCGACAGACCCAACATCCTGTTCATCCAGGTGGACGAACTGGCCACGAAGGCGCTGCGCAGCTATGGCAATACCGTTGCGATCACGCCGGCGCTGGACGCGCTTGCCGAACGCAGCGTGGTTTTCGACGCTGCCTATTGCAACTATCCGCTGTGCTCGCCGTCGCGCGCGTCGATGCATGCCGGGCGGCTGCCCTTCGACATCCAGCAATGGGACAACGGGGCAGAGTTTCACGCCGACATCCCCACCTTCGCCCACCACCTCAGGAAGTCGGGCTATTCGACCACGCTGTGCGGCAAGATGCATTTCATCGGGCCGGACCAGTTCCACGGCTACGAGGAACGGCTGACGACCGATATCTACCCGTCCGATTTCTCCTGGACGTCCGACTGGTCGCGCCCCATCCGCAAGGGCGGCGGCGTGCGCATGGTCAACGTGGTGGATGCCGGCGTTGCGGTGCGCAACCTGCAACAGGACTTCGACGAAGAGGTCGGGTTCCAGGCGGTGCGCAAGATCTACGATCTGGCGCGCGACCCCGACGACCGGCCGTTCCACTTGACCGTCAGCTTCACCCAGCCGCATCCGCCGTTCGTGGCGCCGCAGGAATACTGGGACCTGTACGAGGGCGTCGAGATCGACATGCCGCGCGTGCCGCCGATCCCGTTCGAGGACCTCGACCCGTTCGATCAGGCCAAGCACCATGCGCAGGGATCGCATCTTTACGATCTGAACGAGGAACGCACGCGCACCTCGCGCCGGGCCTATTACGCGATGATGTCCTATGTGGACGATCTTATCGGCGAGGTGCTGGCGGCGCTGAAGGCGACAGGGCTGGACGAGAACACGGTGATCGTCTTCACCTCGGACCACGGCGAGATGCTGGGCGAGCGCGGCATGTGGATGAAGGACTGCTTCTACGAACCCTCCATCACCGTGCCGTTGTTTGTCTGTGCGCCCGGTGTCGCGCCGGGGCGGTCGGACGCGGTGGTGTCGCTGGTGGACCTGATGCCCACCTTCCTTGACTTCGCGGGCGCTGAACTGCCGGTGCCCACGGGGCAGGACGGTGCCAGCATGGTGCCGCTGCTACACGGCAAGACAGAGGGCTGGCGCGACGAGGCGATCGCCGATTATGCGGGCAGCGGGTACGGCGCACCTTCGCGGATGATCCGGCGCGGGCGCTGGAAATACTGGCAGACCCTTGGGCTGGACCCGGTGCTTTATGACGTGGTGTCCGACCCAGACGAGTTGGAGAACCTTGCCGGACGGCCGGAACATGCCGACGTGCAGGCAAAGCTTCACGCCGCATTGATGTCGGGATGGGATCCCGAATGGGTGCTGAAGAACTGCAAGGACAGCCAGAAACGGCGGCTTTTCCTGCGCGACCTGACCGAACAGACGCCGCGCTATGACACCTGGGCGCTGGAGGTGCGGCAGGGCGACAAGGACCGCTATGTGCGCGGGCGGCAGGCCAGTTTCCATCGCAAGGCGCTGCAACGCTTTCCGTTCGTCGCCACCCCGCCCATCGAGTTCGAGCCCGAGGACGAGAACCTGAAGCCCTGAGGCGCCAGAGGAAAGGCAGATCCCATGTCCGAGGACGTCTATGACTATATCGTTGTCGGTGCGGGATCGGCGGGCGCGGTGCTGGCGAGCGAGCTGTCGGCGGACGGGCGGCACAAGGTCCTGCTGCTGGAGTCCGGGCGCGACGACCGCTGGATCTGGACGAAGATTCCCGCCGGCGTCTACTATCTGATCCGGTCCGAACGCAGCATGTGGCGGTTCTTTACAGAGCCAGAGCCGCACATGGACGCGCGGCGCATCTTCTGGCCGCGCGGTCGCAACCTTGGCGGGTCGTCCACCGTCAACGGCATGATCTGGGTGCATGGCGATCCGGCCGAATTCGACCACTGGCGCGATGACCTTGGGCTGACGGGCTGGGGGCACGAGGACCTGTTGCCGCATTTCCGCGCGATCGAAAGCTTTCCGGCGGGCGATCCTGCGGCACGGGGGCTTGCGGGCCCGGTGCGGGTGACAGAGTTCGGCCCGCGCCAGCCTTTGATGGACGCGTTCCTTGACGCCTGCGAAGGCGCGGGGATTCAGCGCGCCGCCGACTACAACGGCGGCGGGTATGACGGCGTCGGCTACCTGCAATTCAACACGCGTCGCGGCTGGCGGCAGGGCACGCGCGAGGCATTCCTGAACCCAGCCCGCGGGCGGGCCAACCTGCAAATCCTGACAGAGGCCCATGCCGAGCGGATCCTGTTCGAGGGCCGCCGTGCCGTGGGGGTCGAGGTGAACGCCCCGGACGGGCGCCGGCAGGTGCGCGCCCGGGCAGAGGTGATCGTTGCCGCCGGTGCGATCCAGTCGCCGCAGTTGCTGGAACTGTCGGGCATCGGCGACGGCGCCCTGTTGCAGAAGCTTGGGATCGAGGTGGTGCAGGATGCCCCCGGCGTCGGCGAGAACGCCATAGATCACCTGCACACGCGTCTCAGCTATCGCTGCCGCGACGCGGTGACGATGAACCAGATCATCCGCAATCCGCTGCGCAAGGGCCTGATGGCCGCGCGCTTTCTGTTGCAGGGCACCGGTCTGATGACCTGTTCCGGGCAGATCGCGCATGCGCTAGTACGCTCTTCCCAAAGCCCGTCGCAGGCCGACGTGAAGATCCAGTTTCACTGGATGTCCAGCCCCGATGCCCGCGACCCCAAGCGGCTGGTGCTGGACCGCTTTCCGGGCGTGTCGATCGGGGCGTTTCCGCTGCGGCCAAGGTCTCGCGGCTTTGTCCATGCCCAGTCGCCAGACCCGATGGCGCCGCCTGCCATGTGCGGCAACTACCTTGACCATCCCGACGACGTGCAGACGACACTTGACGCCATTCGGGTGGTCCGTCAGGTGGCGGCGCAACCTGCGTTGCAGCGTTTCGGGCTGGAAGAGATCCGCCCGGGCCCCGGGGCCGTGACCGACGAGGCGCTGATGGACTTCGTCCGCGCCAGTTCGCAGACCTCCTATCATCCGGTGGGCACCTGCCGCATGGGCAGCGACGCGGCCTCCGTGGTGGACGAGCGTCTTTGCGTGCGCGGGGTGGACGGGCTGCGGGTGGCAGACGCATCGGTCTTTCCCACGATGTGCGCGGCCAACACCAACGCGCCTGCGATGGTGGTGGGCCGCAAGGCGGCGCAGATGATCCTGGAAACGCTGTAGGTCCCGGGCCGCGCGATCAGGCGCCGCGCAGGATCGTCACATGTCCGTCCGCGGGGGCGACCGTTACCCTGTCGCCCGTGGCGATCAGCGTCGTCACGTCGCCATCCTGGAACCTGTCGACCAGCGCCATGCCCGCCAGTGCCGCGCCCTGCGCGAGGATGGTGTTGGCGCGGTTCAGCACGATGGCCAGCGGCGCGACGCCGCGCGCGGTCATCTCGTGCAGCATCCAGGCGGTCGCGACGCCGCCCTTTGCGGTGTTCAGCACCAGCACCACGTCGCGGTAGCTTTGGCCGTAAAGCGCGTGTTGCGGGCGGGAAAAGACGCCCGCGATGCGGTCGAGGTCGTAGCGGGCGGAAAAGTTGTCCTGTGCCACCAGCGCGGGGCCGGTGACGGTGGGACCTATCCCCGGGTGGCAGGCAAGCGTGCGTGTCAAAGGACCCTCCCCGCCTCGGCAGAGGCGATGCAGTCGGCCATCGTCGCCAGCGCCGGTCGATAGCCGTAGCCGCCAAGGATGTTCACGATCTTGGCCGAGTTCGACAGAAGCCGGGTCCACCCGTTGGCCTGCCCGATCTCGCGCGCGTATTGCTGGTAGAAGCAGGTGCCTTGCAGGACACGGCCGCCGAACGTCTCGATCTCGGCGACATGGCCCATACGGACGGCATCGGCGTAGACGCCGGGCGGGGTGCAGACGATCAGCGCGGTGTCGGGGTGGCGGCGGCGGCCCCGGCACAGCGCGGCGACCTGTCCCATCTCGACAAGGCTTAGCTGCGGGGCGGCGAAGACGACGACATCCAGCGTGTCTCCGCGCGCCTCGAAGGGCGCGCGCAGGGCGGCGATATCCTCGGCGGTGATGTCCGTGACGGGCAGGGCATCACCGCCCACGGCGTCGAGCGTCGGGCATTCCGGCGTGATCCCCACGAGGTGAAACAGCGGCGTCGAGCCGAAGCTGGCCATCGCCGCGCCGAAATGCTTCATCGCATCCGATCCGGGGATATCCTCGATCCCCTCGACCACCGGCACTTCCCAATAGCTGCCGGCCATGCGCCCGATGGTGGCACCCAGAATGCCCCAGTCCATCAGGTCGGCGGGCTGCGTGTGAACGCGGTAGCGGCGCGTGGCGCGGCGGTGTTCGTCAAGGTGCAGGCCATAGCGCGGCGTGCGCCCGGTCAGCCCGGCCGCCAGCGCCGAGGGCCCGCCCTCGAAGTTCGAGCGCGCCCCGCAGACGGAGTTGGAATAGATCACCACGCCGGTGTCGCCATAGGCCATGTGTTCGCCCATCACGGGGGGCATGATGGTCTGGTAGTTGATGCAGGTGTCCGTCATCAGGATGCCCATCGCGCGGCAGGCGGCGACGAAGCGGCGTTCGAGGTTGGCCATCTCCTCGGTCTGGCCGAGGGGTTCGTAGCACGTCAGGTCCACGCCGCGCGGGTCGGTGATCATGGGGATGCGCACGCGGCGGTCGGCCTCGGGCAGGGCGGCGAAGCCCTCGACCAGGGCGACACCCGCCTCGCCCAGCGATTCCGGGTCGGCCATCATGTGCGCCTGGGCTACGGGCACGGTGTCGGAGGCGTCGAACATGCGGCCGACCTGTTGCTGGTGGCGCACGGCCCATTGGCGCGCGGCGCCGTGCGCGCCCGCAAGCATGTCCTGTTCCAGGTCCGTCAGTTTCATGTCTGGTCCGCCGCGATCCGAAAGCCGGTATGCCCGGTGGTGCTGTCGGGCGTGTTCCCGGTGCGCGAATGCACGTGGTAGCGTTCGCAATACGACGCGTGGCACAGGTGTGAGCCGCCCTTGACCACGCGGCGGTCGCCCATCTCGGGGCCCTTGGGATCCCTGGCCGGGCGGGCGCCGGTCTCGGGCACGCCGAACCAGTCGGCGGTCCATTCCCAGACATTGCCCGTCATGTTGTGAAGCCCGTAGCCGTTCGGCGGGTAGGCATCGGCGGGCGCGGTGCCGGCGTGGCCGTCGAGACAGGTGTTGAGGTTGGGGAAGGTGCCCTGCCAGACGTTGTGCAGGTGCTGGCCGCCCGGTTCCAGGTCGTTGCCCCAGGGGAATTTCCTGTGCGCCAGCCCGCCGCGCGCGGCGCGCTCCCATTCCGCCTCTGTCGGCAGGCGCAGGCCGGTAAAGTCGCAGAAGGCGGCGGCGTCGAACCAGCTTACATGCACGGCGGGATGATCCATGCGGTCGGCGACGTCGCTGCCCGGGCCTTCGGGGGCGTTCCACGTGGCGCCGAATATCTGCCGCCACCAGGGCGTGCCGGGCGGCGAGGGCGCGTCGCGCGCCTCGGGCGGCAGGAACATGTGGAAGACGTAGGACCAGCCTTCGGTCTCGGCGGTGGTGCGATAGCCGCTTTCGGCTATGAAACGGCCGAACAGACGGTTGGTCACGGCGGTGCGCCCGATGTCGTAAGGCGACAGGTGCACCTTTCGGCGCGGGCCTTCGTGATCCACCGGATAGCGCGGCTTTCGCGCGCCCATGTCGAAGAAGCCCCCGGGGATGGGCACAAGGCCGGCCCGTGCCTCGGCCCGCAACTCGCCCGATGCACCACGCACCAACGACGGCGCTGCGGCGGATGTGGTGCGCTGCGGCGGGCAGCATCCCGTCTTGGCGGGGGCGTCCGTTGCGGACTTTTCCATCACTGTCACCTGTCGGTCCTTCTGCGGCGCCCGGCAGGGCCATGTAGCGCCGAAGGCGCGCCGCTGACTGTCGCCGTGTTGACATTGCCCCGGAACACGCGGACCAGCAACCGCGCGAACCGAAAACCGGAGCCTGCCTGCGTGTCCACGCTTGTTCCCATCCTTGCCGGCCTGATCCCCAGCTTTGGGCTTGTCGTACTTGGCGGGCTGGTGCGGCGTATGCTGTCCGAGGCCGCGTGGATCGGGGTGGATCGTCTGAACTTCAACATCCTCTTCCCGGCGCTTTTGTTCGTCTCGGCAGCCGCGCGCCCCATTGCGGTGGAAGACGCGCTGCGCATCGGGCCCGCCGTTTGGGCGATCCTCGGGGCGGGGCTGGTACTGGGCTGGTTCGCGCGCGCCGCCGGGCCAGAGCGGTTTCTGGACTTTGCAGGCACATGGCAGCTGGCCTGGCGCTTCAACACCGCGATCGCCTTTGTCGCCGTGGGCGTCATGCCGGGCGGCGATGTGGGGATCATGGCGGTGGCCGTGGGCATGGCCGTGCCGATGGCCAACCTTCTGGCGGTCTCGGCCCTGTCGCGCGGCGGCAGCCTTGGGCCGTTGGAGACCGTGCGGCGCGTGGCGCTGAACCCCTATCTGCTGTCCAGCGCGGGCGGCGTGGCGGTGGGCCTGTCGGGCCTGACGGTGCCCACGCTGGTCATGGCACCGCTGGAGATGCTGGCACAGGCGGCGATACCCGTTGCGCTGTTGTCGGTGGGGGCGACGATGCGCTGGTCTGCGCTGGGGCGGCTCGACCGGTTCACGGGTGTCCTGAACGCGACCAAGCTGATCGCGCTGCCGGCGCTGGTCTGGGGGCTGTCGCGGCTGATCGGGGCAGAGGGCGCGCTGGTCAGTCACCTGATCGTCTTTGCCGCCATTCCCACCAGTTCCGGCGCGCATGTGCTGGCCGCGGCCTTCGGTGCCGACCGGGTGCCGGTGGCCACGATCATCGCCCAATCGACGCTGATCGGCGCGATCACGCTGCCGATCTGGATCGCGCTGGCCTGAGCCGGGATTGTCGCGCGCGCGACAAACCCCCGCCGCGTCCCTGCTAGCCTGCCGCCAGGACCGCGCGAAGACGGCGGCGCAAACAGGGAGACATGCCGTGCCAGGCACCGACAGCCGCGCCAACATCCTGCTGATCGTCACCGACCAGCAGCGCGGCGACGCGCTGGGCATCGCCGGGCACCCGGTGGTGCAGACCCCCAACATGGACGAGATCGGCGCCTTCGGCTCGCATTTCACCCGCGCCTACAGCGCGCATCCCGTCTGCGTGCCAGCCCGGCGCACGCTGATGACGGGGGCGACGGCGGCGCATCATGGTGTCTTCATGAACTATGACACCCGGCTGGACCTGCCGACGCTTCCCGCCGCACTGACCGCGGCGGGGTACCACACGCACCTGTCGGGCAAGCTGCACCTGCACCCGCCGCGCAAGCTGCATGGCTTCATGTCCGCCGACTGGGCCGACAGCCCGGCGCAATGGAACCTGGGCCGCTACCGCACGGACTATCAGCGCTTTCTGGTGGAAAACGGGTTTGTCGGCACCGACGCGGGCTATGCGTCGGGCGCGTCGAACAACGGCTGGGTGTCGCGGCCCTTTCATCTGGAAGAGCGGTTCCACTACACCAACTGGACGGTGGACTGCGCGCTGCGCTTTCTCGAACGGCGCGATCCGACGGTGCCCTTCTTCCTGAACCTGTCGATCTTCGCGCCGCACCAGCCCTGCATGCCGCCGGCCTATTACTTCGACAAGTACATGGACGCCGATCTGCCCGATCCGCCGGTGGGCGACTGGGCGCGGGTCTATGACGAACCGCAGCGGGGGCTTGGCGTGAACGCCTGGCGCGTCTGCCTGGAACCCGACGCGCTGCGCCGGATGCGGGCGGGGTATTTCGGCAGCATCGAGCACATCGACCACCAGATCGGGCGGCTGATGAAGCACCTGCCGGAGAACACCGCCATCATGTTCGTGTCCGACCACGGCGAGATGCTGGGCGATCACCAGTGGCTGCGCAAGCGCGTGCCCTATGAGGGCTCGGCCAACATCCCCTTCCTGTTGCGCCTGCCGAAAAACATGGGCGTGGCGCAGGGGCGGGCCATCGACAGGCCGGTGGAACTGATGGACGTGATGCCGACGCTTCTGGACATCGCCGGGGTAGAGGTGCCGGAGACGGTCGACGGGCGAAGCGTCATGCCCCTGATCCGGGGAGAGGAGGCGTGCTGGCGCGACTGGCTCCACGGCGAATGCACGCGGATCGTCACCATGGACAGCGGCGTCCAGTTCATCACCGACGGGCGCGAGAAATACGTCTGGTATCCCGGCGCCGGGGTCGAGCAGTTCTTCGACCTCGTCGCCGACCCGCAGGAGATGGTGAACCTTGCCGGCAACCCGGCGCACGCGGCGCGCGTGGCCGTGTTCCGCGACCGGCTGATCGGCACGCTGGACGGGCGGCCAGAGGGGTTCGTCGAGGACGGGCAGTTGCAGGTTCTGGGCGGCGACACGCAGATGTTCCTGCCGGGGTTCAACCGGCCTGAACACGATTACTCCAGCAAGATCGGCAAGGGCCTGCTGGACGGCGACCGCTAAATCGCGGACATGGGCGGGGTTCAGCAAGAGGCGCCCGCCCGTGACCCCGGACTTGCCCACCACCATCGCCATCGCCACCGTAGCCTTCTTCCTTGCCGCCATCGTCAAGGGCGTGTCCGGTATCGGGCTGCCCACCGCGTCGCTGGGCCTCATGACGATCTGGATAGAGCCGCGCGTGGCCATCGCGATCCTGCTTCTGCCCATGCTGGGCTCGAACCTGTTGCAGGCAGCGCGGGCCGGTGACCTTCTTGGCGCGCTGCGGCGCTACGGGGTGTTCGGCGCCGTGCTGGCGGTGATGGTGGGCGTCACGGTGCTTGTCTCGACCGAGGTGGACGAGCGGGTCATCGCGGGACTTCTGGGTGTCGCGATCCTTATCTACGTGGGCGTGTCGGCGGTGAACCGGCTGCCGGAAATCCCCGACCGCTGGGACCGCCCGGCGCAGGTGGTCTTTGGCCTGATCGCCGGCATTCTGGGCGGGCTGACGGCGGCATGGGCGGCGCCGATGGGCATCTACCTGTCGGGGCGGCGCGTGCTGAAGGACGAATTCGTGCGCGCCACCGGGGTCCTGATCCTGATCGGCACGCTGCCGCTTCTGGGCACATATGTGCAGGCGGGGTTCCTTGGCCCCGACCTTCTGATCCTGTCGGCGGCGATGCTGGTGCCGACGTTCCTTGGCTTCATGGTCGGTGAACGCATCCGTGGCCGGATATCCGAAGCACGGTTCCGCAAGGTGCTGCTGCTGATCTTCACCGTGCTGGGTCTGAACCTCTTGCGCCGCGCGGTCTGGGGCGGGTGAGGTGCAGGTTTCCATCGCCCCGGCATTCCCCTAGCTTGCCCGAGGGAGCGCGACTGCAAGGAACACCTCATGGATTGTGATGTCGGTATCGCGGGCGGCGGCCCCTTTGGCCTGATGCTGGCCAACGAGCTTGGGCGGCGCGGCATAAGCGCGGTGCTTTTCGACGAGAAGGTGTCAACCGCCTTCAATCCGCAGGCCAACGCCACCCAGGCCCGCACGATGGAGCATTACCGCAGGCTGGGCTTTGCCGAAGAGGTGCGCGCGCAGGGTATGCCGCCGGACTTTCCTACCGACATCGCCTATTTCACCCGTTACGCCACGCAGGAACTGGCGCGCTTCAGCCTGCCCAGCGCACGCGAGGCGCGCGACCGCGTCAAGGGACTGGCCGGATCATGGAGCGCGGCTGAACTGCCGCACCGTGTGTCGCAGAAATTCGTCGAAGAGGTGCTGCGCCGCCAGGCAGAGGCGCTGCCGGGCATCTCGGTCAACTATGGCTGGCGGGTGACGGGCTTTGACGACACCGGCGACGGCGTGACGCTGACGGCCGAACCCGCGGCGGGCGGCGCGGCGCGGCAGGTGCGCTGCCGCTATCTTGCCGCGGGCGATGGCGCGCGCAGCATGGTGCGGCGCGCGCTGGGCTTCCGCTATGAAGGCGACGCTGGCGCGGTGCGCGATTTCTTCGGCGGTCGGATGTTCGCCGTCTACCTGCGCAGTCCCGATTTCTACAAGGTGGTGCCACACCCGCCCGCCTGGATGAACGTGACCTTCAATGGCGACCGGCGGGCCTTCATGGCGGCGGTCGACGGCAAGGGTGAATTCGCCTTTCACACCCAGCTTCGCGAGGGCGAGGACGAGGACGCCATCACCGACGAGCAGGCGCTGGACATGTTCCGCGCCGCCGTGGGCGCGCCCGTCAAGGCAGAGCTTCTGTCGCGTGGCACATGGACGGCGGGCTATGCGCTGGTGGCCGAACGCTTCGGCGCGGGCCGGGTGTTTCTTGGCGGTGACGCGGTACACCTGTTCACGCCGGCGGGCGGGCTGGGCTACAACACCGCCATCGACGACGCGGTGAACCTTGGCTGGAAACTGGCAGAGGCGATCCGGGGCGCGGGCGGCCCCGCGCTGCTTGCAAGCTACGAGGCAGAACGCCGGCCCGCCGCCATCCGCAACACCGGCTACGCGCGGGGCTTCGCGGATTCGCTGGGCACCTTCGTTCCAAAGCCGGGGCTGGAGGAAGACAACGCCACGGGCGCGGCCCTGCGGGCCGAGGCCGGCGCCTATCTGGCGGCGCACGGGCGGGCAGAGTTCAATATCCCCGGCATCACCTTCGGTGTGCGCTACGACGCGTCTCCGGTGATATGCGCCGAAGCGGGTGCCGCGCCAGAGGACCGCGCCGACGCCTACGTGCCGACAGCCGCGCCGGGCGGGCGCGCGCCGCATGTGTGGCTCGACGCCGAAACGTCCCTTTACGACCGCTTCGGCTTTGGCTGGACGCTGTTGCGGCTGGGGCAGGACGCGCCCACGGGCGACGGGCTGGTGGCAGAGGCCGCGTGCCGGGGTCTGGACCTGAGCGTCCTTGACCTGCCGTCAGCGGACCTGCGCGCGCTCTACGAGGCGCCGCTGGCGCTGATCCGCCCCGACCAGGTGGTCGCCTGGCGCGGCGATGCTGACGGCGATGCGGCGGCGGTGCTGGACCGGGTGCTGGGGAACGCTTGAGCGGTCTGTGTCAGGCCCCGCGCCGCCGCCGCACGTCCAGCCAGAGCCCCAGAGCGAACAGGATGAACAGCGCCTTGGCCAGCGCGTTGCCGTCGATCTCGGGGACCGTGACCGGGCCAAGCGGTGCCGCATAGGCATAGGCGCCGTTGGCGTCGCTTGTGCTCTGAAAACCGTTGCCGGCCGGTGCGACCGAGGGCCCAAGTGGGATGGAGGGCAGTCCCTCGTTCAACTGGGCCCGATTGACGGCGTCGTCAGCGACAAGGATGGTCGTTACCTCGTATGCGAACCAGAGATTGGTGCCTTCGGCGGGGTTGTCGCTGAACGGCGACCCGGCAATGCCGATCTGGGCGAGATAGGCGTCGGCGATGTCATCCGCCAGTGTCGCATCCCCCCACCACGGCGTGGCCATCAGCGCGGCTTCGTTGTCGTCGAAGGACTCGCCCAGCGGAAAGAACAGAACGTCGTAGTCCGTGCCGCCGACCGTCACTATGACCGCATTGGCCGCAAGCGGACCCAGAAAAGCGGCGCAGAGGGCCGAAATGAACAGACCGGCGCGACGGGGAAGACCTGCACTGCGCGTCCAAGAAAACATATCACCACCATAACCAGTTCTTCGGTCGACCAAACCTAGTCGATTCGCCTCTGGCGGGCAATGATGGCAACTCTTCTCGCTTCGGGCGCAAAAGACTACCTGACGGCGAGTCCCTCGTCGTCGAAGAAATGCACCCTTTCAGGGTCGAACTTCAGGCCCACCCGCGCGCCCGGTCGCACGTCCTCGTCGCCGTGGCTGCGGATGGTCATCTGGCCCATCGCCCCCGCGTCGACGATGATGTAGCTGTCCGCGCCAAGGTATTCCAGCACGTCGACCGTGGCGTCGCACTGGCCCTCGCCCTCGGCCCCTATCGTGATGTGTTCCGGCCGGATGCCCAGTTTGACCGCCGCGCGCGGACCGTCGAACGGCCCGCCGCGTCCACCCTCCAGCCGGTAGGCGCTGGCCTCTGTCACGCAAGGCACGATGTTCATCGACGGGCTGCCGATGAACTGGGCCACGAACAGGTTGGCGGGGTCGCGGTACAGCTCTTTCGGGGTGCCGACCTGCGCGATGGTCCCGAACTCCAGCACCACGATCCGGTCGGCCAGCGTCATCGCCTCGACCTGGTCATGGGTGACGTAGATCATCGTGGCGTCCAGCGCCTGATGCAGCTTGGCGATCTCGTACCGCATCTCGACCCGCAGCGCGGCGTCGAGGTTCGACAGCGGTTCGTCGAACAGGAACGCGGTGGGATCGCGCACGATCGACCGCCCGATCGCCACGCGCTGGCGCTGCCCCCCCGACAGCGCCTTGGGCCGCCGGTCGAGGTAGGGCTCCAGCCGCAGGACGCGCGCGGCTTCGTCCACCTTGGCGTCGATCTCGGACCTCGGCCGCCCCGCGGTCTTCAGCGAAAAGCCCATGTTGTCGCGCACGCTCATGTGCGGGTAAAGCGCGTAGGACTGGAACACCATGGTCAGCCCGCGCTTGTAGGGCGGCTGGTCGGTCACGTCGCGCCCGTCGATCAGGATCTGCCCGCGCGAGGTTTCCTCGAGCCCGCCGATCATCCGCAGAAGCGTGGACTTGCCGCAGCCCGACGGCCCGACGAACACCACGAACTCGCCATCCGCGATGGTCAGGTCCACGCCCTTGATGACCTGAAGGTCGCCGAACCACTTTTCCGTCGCGCGCAGCTCTATCTGACCCATCAGGTCGCTCCTTTCGCGGTGGCGGCCGAGGGGCTGGCCCAAGTCAGCCATATCGCGGCCGTCCACGAGAAATCCTTGCCGCCGCAGGGCGTGCCATCGACGGGGTCGAAGTATTCGTTGAACCCGCCCCGGGTTATGGTTCCGGCGGTTTCCGCGCGCAGCCGTTCGGCAAGGTCGGCCCGCCCTGCATCTGTCAGCCCCATTGCGATCAGCGAGTTGACCACTGGCCACATCGGACCCCGCCAGTAGCGGCGCGGCTCGAACCCGGCATAGGCGGGATCGGCGCTGGGCACGCCAAAGGGGACCCGGTCCCAGACCTCGATCAGCCGCGTCTCGACGTCTGGTGCGACAGGCCCGGCCAGCCAGGCCAGGAAGGCGCCCGACCCCAGCACGCCCGCAAACCTGCCGCTGCGCAGGTCCCGCGCGTCGTGGCAGCCCAGTGTTTCGTTCCAGATCGTGGGCAGTCCCGCGACCAGCGCGTCGGCCCAGCCCTCGATCTCTGACACCTCGTGCCCCAGCGTGCGGCCGATGGCGGCAAGGTCGCGATGCGCCCGGATCAGGATGAACGTGATGAACGGATCGGCCATCAGGAACGGGCCGTCGGCGATGATCCGCGCCTGATCCCAGCCGCAGTCGCGCCCGAAGTTCAGGATCGCAAGATAGCGGTCATAGTCTTCCTTCCGCGGACGCATCGAGGCGTCCACGTGCCCGGTGTCGCGCCGGGTGTAGGGGCCAACGCCGGACCCGTCCACGCCCGCCATGCCGGGGTCCCAGTCAGGGCAGTTGTCGCGCCCCGATTCCCAGGGATGGGTAATGGCGGCCACGCCGCTGGCGCAGCGGTGCCGATGCCACCAGCGGTGCCAGTCCAGCAGCCGGGGATAAAGCGCCGCGATCCGGTCTTGCCCTCTGCCGGGATCGGCGGCCAGGATGCGCCGCGCCAGGATCGCCGCCACCGGCGGCTGGCTGATGCCCGAACTGGCCGGATCGCTGCCGGCGCCCCACACATCGGGGCCGGGAAAGTACCCCGGATCGTCCTTCCAGAACACGATATGCGGCACCATTCCGTCCGACCACTGGGCCTTGAAAAGCGTTTCAAGCTCTGTCCAGGCGCGGTCGATATCGAAGGTGGAAAACCCCCATGCCGCAAAGGCGGAATCCCAGTTCCACTGATAGGGATAAAGCCCCGCGGTCGGGATGGTGTAGCCGCCCCTGTCATTGCCCCAGAGTATTTCGCGCGCCTGCGCGTCCAGCCGTTCCACGTTCCCGGTCATACCGCCCCTACCGCTTCCGATTGAATCTCTCATCCCTTCACCGCCCCTGCGGTCAGGCCGCGTGTCATGAACTTCTCCAGCCACAGGAACATCACCATGATCGGCACCGTCGCGATGACCGCGCCCGCCATCAGGTGCTGGCGCGGGATCTCGGACGAATTGAGCGAGGCAATACCGCGCGTGAGCGTGAATTTCGACGGATCGTCCAGCAGCATGAAGGCCAGCAGGAACTCGTTCCACGCGATCATGAAGACATATAGCGCCACGCTTGCCAGCGCGGGCAGCGACAGGGGCAGGGTGATCTTCCAGATCACCTGGATCCGGTTCAGCCCGTCCATCAGACCGGCCTCTTCCACCTCGGCAGGCAGGCCGCGGAAATAGCCCTGAAGCATGTAGAGCGCCACGGGGATGGTGGTGACAGGGTAGATCAGCACGATGCCCAGGATCGTGTTGCGCAGGCCGGTCATGGAAAAGGCGATGTAGATCGGAAGCGCCAGCACGATCATCGGCACCATGTAGATCAGCAGGATCGAGCGCGAGAACGCCGCGCGCCCCGCGAACCGCAGCCGCGCCACCGCATAGGCGCCGGGCACGCTGAACAGAAGCGTGATGAATACCGTCAGGACCGAGACGTAGAACGACGTCCACAGGTACCAGCCGAAATTGAACTGGGTCAGCAGCTCCGAATAGCTGGAAAAAAGGTCCCAGCCCCGCGACAGGTCGATCGAGAAATCCAGCGGGTTGACCATCAGCTCGGCCTGGTTCTTCAGGCTGGTCATCACCATCACGTAGAACGGGATCAGCACGATGGCGGTGAAAAAGATATAGCCCGTCCCGGTCAGCACCCGGATCGCCGCCTCCTCGAAGGCGTGCCGGCTCATCGCGCCTTTCGGCATCCCGTCAAGGAACCGCGCCAGCGGCCAGCCGATCGCGATTCCCGCCGCCAGTGCGGCTATGGCCTGCGACAGCGGGCCGGCGTTCCCGCCCGTGACCAGCGGGCCGGTGCCAAGCGCCAGCGTCGCGCCAAGGCCCGCCACGGTGACGGCCGTCACCACCGGCACGCGCCGCAGTGCCAGCACGATAAGCCCCAGTGGCGCCCCGAAGAGCGCCGACATCGTGACAGAGGGACGAAAGGCCGAGCCGGTGGCAAAGCTCATCGTCACCGCCACCGAGGTCACGATCACGAAGGTCCAGAGCCAGCCGATCAGAGGCGCGGCGACATATCCCCGGCGCACCATGTTCATGCCGCGCCTCCCCCGGCTTCTTCTGTTTCGAAATACTCTCGCCGAAGGCACGCGCCGCAGGCGCGTTCAGGCCGCACGCTCATAGCCCTTCCTCCCGGCTGAGAAAGCGGAAGAACAGCACCGAGAAGATAAGCAGGCAGAAGAAGATCACCACGGCCACCGCCGCGCCCGCGCCGATATTCGACACCGCAAAGGCCTGTTCGTAGACGCTGACGGTCAGGGTGCGGGTGCCGGCGTTGCCGCCCGTCAGCAGGAAGATGTCGTCGAACTTGTTGAAGGTCCAGATGAAGCGCAGCAGGAACAGCACCGACAGGATGCCCAGAAGCATCGGCATCGACAGGAACCAGAACTTCTGGAACGGGCTGGCGCCGTCCATGTCGGCGGCCTCGTACATGTCGGTGTCGATCGACTGCATCCGCGCCAGGATGAACAGGAAACACAGGGGGAAGTAGCCCCACATGGCGAACACCGTGACCATGATCAGCGCCCACGGCCGCTCGCCGAAGAAGTTTATCGGCGCATCGACCACGCCCATCTGCACCAGAAGCGCGTTGGCCGACCCCGAGAAGGGATCGAACAGGATCACCCATGTGAACGCGACGGCGATGATCGGCGCGACATAGGGGAACAGGAACAGCCCGCGCAGGATGCCCTGCCCGCGAAACGACCTGTTCAGCAGCATCGCCGCGAACAGCCCCAGCGTCAGGGCGCCCATCGTGCCGAAGAAGGTATAGAACAGCGTCACCCCCAGAGTGCGCCAGAACGCGCCCCCGTCGAAGACCCGGACGAAATTCTCCAGCGTGAATTCGGTGTTGGTCAGGATGTTCTCGGCGCGGCCGGTGATCGTGGGATCTGTGCCCTCGGCGGCGTCCTCCAGCGCGTCGGGGTCGCCGTCCAGCGCGACGTCGATGCGGAACCGCTCGTTATAGCCCCCCTCGATCTCGTCCAGCCGGCAGGTGAACGCGCGATCCTCCAGCGTGCAGAATGGGGGCAGCTCGCCCAGCAGCGTCATGCCCTCTGGCCATGTGTCCGTAAGCAGGACCTGCCGGACGGGCACATCCTGGCTGGAATTGCGGATGCGGTATTCGATCTGGGGCACGTCGCCCCGGGTGCGAAGCGCCTCGCGCACGATGGGCGCGGGCGGCCGCAGGTCGGCGAGACCCACGGGCTTGAAACTGATCCAGAAGATCGCCAGCAGCGGCAGCACGATCACCAGCGCCACGGCGGCCACGGTGGGAAACAGAAGCCCCCAGGCCAGCCGGGCCTCGCGCCGCGCCAGCGCGCCGCGTCCCCTTGGTGGTGTTGCGTGTGTCATTGGGCTTTCGCTGCTTCGTTTGCGTGGCGGGATGGGCGGGGTGCGCCCGCCCATCCCTGCCGGGTCACTCGATGGCGCCCAGCTGTTCGTTCATCGCGGCCACGGCGGCGGCCGCGTCGATCTCGCCGTCGATGTACTGGCGCACGACGCGGTTGATGACCTGGCTGTTGATGATCTTGGAGGCCAGCGCCAGCTGGCCCTCGGCCACGCCCCAGCGCTGGGCGACGTTCAGGCCGCCGACGATCTCGTCGATCATCTCCTGCGCGTAGAGATCACCCAGCGGCGCCTTGCGGTCGACGCCCACGGGCAGCGTCGCCCATGCCTTGACGAAGGCTTCGGGGTCTTCTGCGTTGCCGCGCCGCACCGGGAACTTGCCCTCGGGCGCGATCGACAGCGTCTGCGTATAGCCCTCGTCCATCGAGAACTTGACGAAGTCCATCGCCGCGTCGGTGTCCGCGTCGGCGGTGATGCCGAAGTAGCGGATGTCGCCCCAGGCCGCGCCGTCCGGGTTCGACGGCCCGGCAAAGTTGGTCACGATGCCGGTCTTCGACGCCAGCTCGCCCGAGGTGGGATCGTCGTTGATCGTCGGCGGGGCGCTGTCGCGCAGGCCGGCCAGTTCGTCGAGGATGAAGGGCGACCAGATGATCATCGCCGCCTGCCCCGCGAAGTAGAGCGTGCGCGACTGGTCCCAGTACAGCTCACCCGGGGGCGAGGCTTCGGCGATGGCCTTGTAGAAGTCCAGAACCTCGATGGTGCGCGCCTCGTCAAAGCCCTTGAACCCGTCGGCGTTCACCGGCGTGGCGCCGTTGGACAGGAACACGTGCTCCAGCACCTGGCTCATGAAGTTTTCGTCAACCTTGGTGGCGGCGACGAACCCGAACATCTCGGGCGGGTTGTGCAGCGCTTCGACCGCGGCCAGAACGTTGGCATAGGTCGACGGGGGTTCCAGGCCTTCGGCCTCGAACAGGTCCTTGCGGTAGACGATCATCTGCGTCCAGCCATCCACGGGAACGCTGGCATAGCCCTCATCGACCGCCGCCATCGCCAGAGCGCCGGAGGCAAAGGTGCCGGTGCCCAGGTCCTCGACCACCTCGGACGCGGCGTCGGCATCCAGGATGCCCGCCTCGTACCAGGGCAGGGCGTATTGCAGCGTGTGATAGATCACGTCGGGCAGGTCGCCGGCGGCGAAGGCCGCGGTGGCGCGGGTGCCCAGATCGCTTTCGGAAACCGGGATCACCTCGACGGCGACGCCTGTTTCCGCTTCGAAGGCAGCGGCCATTTCCTGTTGCTTCGCCAGACGCTCGGGCTGTTCCTCGGTCGTCCAGAAGCGGATATCGGCGCTGGCGGCGCCCGCCGCGACGATCAGCGCAAGTGCGGATGCCGAAAGCATGCGCCCGGCCTTTCCATGCAGGTGTTTCATCATGTCCTCCCTTTGATTTCGGAACTCTGGATTCGTGACCCGGCGATTCGTGCCGCCAGGGCTGTCGATGTAAGGGCCGGCGGCCCGTCGGAGCCGCGGACCAGCAGCCGCGCACAGGCGGTTTCGCGCAGGTCCTCGGGTGCTTCGCCGCGAATGCGGCGGATCAGAAGCGCGGCCAGCCGCGCCCCCGCTTCGCGGGTATCGACCTCGAAAGTGGTCAGCGGCGGCTCGGCATAGGCGCCCTCGGGCACGCCGTCATAGCTGATGACCGACAGGTGGCGCCCGATCGTCAGGCCAAGCGCCGCGCCCGCACTGCAAACGCCCAGCGCGGCAAGGTCGGTGGCGCAGACGATCGCCGTGGGCGGCTGGGGCAGCGACAAGAGCGTGGCGCCGGCCCGTGTGCCGGCCTCGCGCGTCACCGCGTCCCCAAGGATCAGCGGCGGCTCGTCGGGCAACCCGTAGGCGGCGCAGGCGGCCCGGAACCCGGCAAGCCGCAGGCCGGTGTAATGGAACCCCTCGCCGCCGCCCACATAGCCGATGCGCCGGTGGCCCAGCGCATGAAGGCGTGCCACCGCCTGTGCCATCGCATCCTCGCCCAGGATGTCGAACCAGGCACAGTCGGTGGAATCCCCGGTCCGCCCGTAAAGGACGAACGGCACGCCCGCAGCGCGCAACAGATCGACGCGCGCATCGTGGGTGCGGGTGCGGGGCAGGATGAAGCCATCCGCCTTTCGCTCGTCGATCAGGCGGGACATGGTTTCCAGCGCCTCCGCCTCGGTCGCGCCGGTGGCGACGGTCAGGCTCCAGCGTTGTGCGCTGGCACCGGTGGTCACACCGGCCAGAAAATCGGCAAGAAAGGGGCGCTGTGCATCCGGCTCGCCCACCTGCAACACCAGACCCAGCGCGCGGACCCGCCCGCTGCGGATCGCCTGTGCGTGGGCCAGCGGCGCATACCCCATCCTCTGGGCCATGCGTTCAACCCGGTGGCGGGTGCTGTCGGAAATATCCGGATACCCGTTCAGCGCGCGGCTGACGGTGCCTTTTGTCAGGCCGAGGGCGTCGGCAAGCGCGTTGATCGTGACGCGCGCGGGCCGAGCCCCGACCGACCCGCTTTTTGGGGTGTCGGACAGCAGCATGTTTCCTCCCTTGTTGGAAGGATTCGTTTCCGAAACCGGTTTCGGCAAGGACTTTTTAATGCCGCCGTCCCAATCAACCCAGCCGGGTCAGGCTGCGATGCCAGAGATGAGCCGCGTTTCAACAGCAGTCAGCGCGCGATGGCAAAGGGGCCCGAAGGCTGCCAGATCGACCGAAAGCCGGGGAAACAGGGTCAATATCTCGGACCGCGCCGCCGCGCCCAGCCCGGTCTGCGCCATCTCGCCGGGCATCAGGGTTTCACAGGGCAGACCATCGGCCAGCACTGTCTGGTGTTCGTCCAGCAGGATGTGGTGATAACGCACCGAGCGGCAGTCAAGATCGACCGTTATGCCGCGACCGTTCACCAACGCCTTGGCAGGTGCCAGAACGCAACCCGAGCCAAACAAGTACTGCGCGCGCCAGTGGTCGATCATGATGCGGTGCTGCGGCGAAAGCCGCAGGGCACGCGCGGGCAGACCGGGGCCAAGCGCGTCGGCCTCCAGTCGGATCGGCCGAAGCGCCGGGTTCTCGCGCAATGTCTTTGCGTCGACTTCGCGCCAGCCGACCCACCGGATGGAGCGGTGGCGCCCGTCGCCGCAGACGACGACATCGCCGGGCGCCAGTTCCTCGATGGCGCGCTCGCCGTCCGGCGTTAGGATGCGGGTGCCATCGGCAAAGCAGACCACTGTCGCTTCGCCCCAGCTGCCGTTCGTCGATTGTGCGTCGATGACGAATGTGTAGGTGCTGCCATCCGTGCCGGTGTAGGTGAAGGTGTGGACACTTCCGACCGTGGTCCATGTGTCCCAGCCGCTGACCTCGAACACGTCCGTCGGTTCCATGCTCTTGACCTCGAAAGCGAAGTTCTCTTCGAAATCGGACAGGTCGATGATGAAGGTGTCCGACCCGCCGGCGCCTTCGCCCGGGTTGTTGGCGTCATCCTTCCCCCAGAAGGCGAACTCGAACGTGTCGCCTTCCAGGTCGCCGCCATCGGTGATGGTCACGATCTGGGTGTCGTTTTCGTCTCCGACCAGGTCCTTTCCCTTCAGGGTCCCGCCCTTGTCGTCAACTCCCAGCGTTACGGTAAGCGATTCTGTCGCCATCGTGCAGACCCCCCGTTACGCTGCCCGGCCCCTGACTGCCGTCAGGCAGAAAAGTGCCACGCTGACGGCATCCAGTTCCTCGACCAGCAACGCGCCGCGATGTGCCCGGGCAAAGGCCACCGACATTGCATCAAGGATCGCCGCGGCCTCCTTCGGGTGACGCATCTGCACGGCGTGGCGCATGAACACATAGTCCCAGCCGCGCGGGCGCAGGCCGGCGGCCTCGAAATCCACGCGCCACAACCCGTCGAGATCATCGATCACGAAATTTCCCAGCGCGGCATCGTTCTGCGCCACGACCATCCCGCAGACAGGCACCTGCTTCAGCACGTCCGCGACGTCTGGCAGCCGGTCGACCTGCAACCCGGGACAGTGCTGGCGGATATGGGTGTGCCAATTGCCGCCGCCCTCGCGGGACGGCGCACGCATGTCATAGCGTGCCAGCCATGTGCCCAGCGCGCGGCCGAAATTCTGCGGTCCCCAGTCCGACAGATGCGCCGCGCTCAGCGGCGGGCCCATCACTTCTGTCACCAAAAGCGCCATCGGGTCGCTGAACAGGATCAGGGGCGCCACAAGCCCGCTGCCGCGCAGCGCCAGCAGGACATCGCGTTCCCGGCCGTGGCGGTCGCTGGCATCCGGTCCGTCGTAGAACTTCAGGTGGGCCTGCCGCAGTCCCGTGCCGACCGTGACCGACACCGCGCGCGGGCCTTCCTTTACCAGCTCGAACGTAAGTTCGCCTGGCATCGTGTCGCCGCCAAGCGCGCGGCCCAGCCCGTCCATGGCCGGTCCGATCGCCGCGTGCAGCCTGTCCTGCCAGGTCCGCTGTCCTGGGTTCGTGGGCGTCGCGTCATCCAGCATGTCGGTGCGCCTGTGTTGATCCGAATTGAGAAACGGTTCTTCGTTTCAGGTCCGAATATTGTCTTTGAATGGGACAAACCTGTGGTCGGACTTGGGGCAATACGGGACACTTTTGTGTGGAATTGTGTTCGCTTTTTGCGGGTATCGATCCGCGCGGCACACGCGACAAACCGCCCGCCAAGGGTCGCTTTTGGGATTGCGGCGGAAGGGACGAGAGAGGAATGATCCCGCCAGACGAAACTGGGGCAGCGGGAGGGGCCGATGCAGTTCGGATTGACCGAAGAACAGCAGATGATCGTTTCGACCGTGCGCAGCTTCGTAGAGAAAGAGATCTATCCCCATGAAGCCGCCGTCGAGCGCACGGGCGAGGTCCCGCATGACCTGGCGCAGGACATCAAGCGCAAGGTCATCGACCTTGGCTTTTATGCCTGCAACTTTCCGGAAGACGTGGGCGGCGCCGGCCTGACGCATCTTGATTTCACACTGGTCGAGCGTGAACTGGGACGCGGATCCATGGCGCTGACGCATTTCTTCGGGCGGCCCCAGAACATCCTGATGGCCTGCGTCGGAGAGCAGCGAGAGACATACCTTCTGCCCGCCGTCCGGGGCGACCGCATGGACGCGTTGGCCATGACCGAACCCGACGCCGGATCTGACGTGCGCGGCATGAAGTGCAGCGCCGTGCGCGATGGCGGCGACTGGGTCGTCAACGGCACCAAGCATTTCATTTCCGGCGCCGAGCACGCGGATTTCTTCATCGTCTTCGTCGCCACCGGCGTGGACGACACCCCGAGGGGCCCGAAAAAGCGCATCACCTGTTTTCTCGTGGATCGCGGGCATCCCGGATTCCAGGTGCGCGACGGCTACAACTCGGTCAGCCACCGGGGCTACAAGAACTGCATCCTCAGCTTCGACGACTGCCGCCTGCCCGACGCCCAGGTGCTGGGAGAGGTCGACGGCGGGTTCGCCGTGATGAACGAATGGCTTTACGCCACGCGCCTGACCGTGGCGGCCTTTTCCGTGGGCCGCGCGCGGCGCTGTTTCGACTATGCGGTCGACTACGCCGCCCAGCGCAAGCAGTTCGGCCAGCAGATCGCCAAGTTCCAAGGCGTCGGCTTTCAGGTGGCCGACATGGTCACCGAAATCGACGCCGCCGACTGGCTGACGCTTTCGGCCGCCTGGCGGCTGGACCAGGGCCTGCCCGCCAACCGCGAGATCGCCAGCGCCAAGCTCTATGCCTCGGAAATGCTGGCGCGCGTCACCGACACCACGCTTCAGATCTTCGGCGGCATGGGCCTGATGGACGATTTCCCCATCGAACGCTTCTGGCGAGACGCACGGGTGGAACGCATCTGGGACGGCACCTCGGAGATCCAGCGCCACATCATCAGCCGGGAGTTGTTCCGGCCGCTCGGCGCCTGACCCCGTGCAGCCCCTGTCGCGCCTTCTGCGCCCGGCCTCCATCGCGGTGATTGGCGGCGGTGCATGGTGCGCCGCGGTGGTCCGCGAATGCCGCAAGATCGGCTTTGCCGGCCCGATCTGGCCGGTGCATCCCGCCCGCGACCAGATCGGCGGCCTGCCCGCCGTCGCCCGGATCGAGGATCTGCCAGAGCCCCCCGACGCCACCTTCATCGGTGTGAACCGCAGCGCGACGGTCGAGGCGCTGCGCCTGCTCTCCGCGATGGGGGCAGGGGGCGCGGTCTGCTTCGCCTCGGGCTTTGCCGAGGCGCGGGCGGAACTGGCCGACGGCGGCGACCTTCAGGATGCGCTTTTGTCGGCGGCGGGGGACATGCGCGTCCTTGGGCCCAACTGCTACGGGTTCCTCAACGCGATTGACGGCGCCGCGCTTTGGCCCGACATCCATGGCGCGATCCGGGTAGACCGGGGCGTCGCCCTTGTCACCCAGTCGTCGAATATCGCGATCAACCTGACGATGCAGACCCGTGGCCTGCCGCTGGCCTATGTGGTCACGGCCGGCAACCAGGCCCAGACCGACCTGTCAGAGATCGGCGTTGCCCTGCTCGAAGACCCGCGCGTCACCGCGCTTGGCCTGCATATCGAGGGGATCAACGACCTTGGGCGCTTTCACGCGCTGGCCGAAACCGCCCACAGGCTGGGCAAGCCGGTCGTCGCGCTGAAGATCGGGGCGTCGGATCAGGCGCAGGCGGCCACCGTGTCGCACACCGCCTCGCTGGCTGGCAGCGACGCGGGCGCGCGCGCGCTTTTCGACCGGCTGGGTATCGGGCGGGTGGACAGCCTGTCCGAGCTTCTGGAAACGCTGAAGCTGCTGCATGTCGCCGGGCCGCTGAAATCGAACCGCATCGCGTCCATGTCCTGCTCGGGTGGAGAGGCCAGCCTGATGGCCGACAGCGCGCTGACCCGCGCCGTCACCTATCCTCCCCTGACCGGGGCGCAGCGAAGCGACCTGCGCGCTGCGCTTGGCCCCAAGGTCGCGCTGGCCAATCCGCTGGACTATCACACCTACATCTGGGGCGACCGCGCCGCGCTGACGGCGTGCTTCAGCGCGATGATGGACCCGGGCCTTGCGCTGGGCTGCGTGGTGCTCGATTTCCCCCGCCCCGACCGCTGCGCGGCGGCGGAATGGGACGTGGTCGTGGATGCCGTGGCCGACACCCAGGCGGCGCGGGGCGTGCCCATGGCGCTGCTCGCCAGCCTGCCCGAAACCATGCCAGAGGCGACGGCCGCGGCCGCGATGGCGCACGGGATCGTGCCCTTGTGCGGCATTCCCGACGCGCTGAAGGCCGTCGAGGTCGCCGCGTGGCTGGGTGAGGGGCGCCCGCCTCCCGCGCCCCTTCTGCTGCCGGGGCAGGGCGGCGCGCCGCGCCTTCTGACAGAGGCCGAGGCCAAGACCGCGCTGGCCGCCCACGGCCTGCACGTGCCCCGGTCCGCCCGCGCCGATACGCCCGACGCAGCGGCGGCGCTGGCCCGCGACATCGGCTTTCCCGTGGTGCTGAAGGCCGAGGGTATCGCCCACAAGACAGAGGCGGGCGCGGTGGCCCTGAACCTGCCGGATGCCGGGGCGGTGCGCGCCGCCGCCGTGCGCATGGCCGCGCCGGGTTACCTGGCCGAGGAAATGGTGACGGGCGGCGTGGCGGAACTGCTGATCGGCGTCCTGCGCGACCCCGCCCACGGTTTCGTCCTGACGCTGGGTGCGGGCGGCACGCTGACAGAGGTTCTGGCCGACACGGTTTCGCTTTTGGTGCCCGCCCCGCGGGAGGAGGTCGCGCGCGCGCTCGCCCGTTTGCGCATGGCCCCGATCCTGACAGGCTATCGCGGCGCGCCGGCGGCGGACCGGGACGCCATCCTTGACGCCGTGGCGGCGGTGCAGGACTACGTCATCGCCAACGCGGGCACCCTGGCCGAGGTCGAGGTCAACCCGCTGATCTGCACGCCCGCCCGCGCCGTCGCCGCCGACGCCCTGATCCGACTGGAGGTTCCCGCATGACAGACACGCCCATCCGCACCGAACGCCGGGGCCATGTGCTCGAGGTCACGCTGGACCGGCCCAAGGCCAATGCCATCGATCTGGCGACCAGCCGCATCATGGGAGAGGTGTTCACCGACTTCCGCGACGACCCCGACCTGCGCGTGGCCGTCATCACCGGCGCGGGGGAAAAGTTCTTCTGCGCGGGCTGGGACCTGAAGGCCGCCGCCGAGGGCGACGCGGTCGACGGCGACTACGGCAAGGGCGGCTTCGGCGGCCTGCAAGAGATGCGCGGCCTGAACAAGCCCGTCATTGCGGCGGTCAACGGCATCTGCTGCGGCGGCGGGCTGGAGCTTGCGATTTCCGCCGACATCATCCTTGCCGCCGACCACGCCTCTTTCGCGTTGCCCGAAATCCGGTCCGGCACCGTCGCCGATGCCGCCACCGTCAAGCTGCCAAAGCGCATTCCCTATCACATCGCCATGGAGATGCTGTTCACCGGCCGCTGGATCGACGCCGAAGAGGCCGCCCGCTGGGGGCTGGTGAACCGCATCGTCCCCGCCGCCGACCTGATGGACCAGGCCCCGCGCGATGGCCGACACGCTCGCCTCCGGCCCGCCGCTGGTCTACGCCGCGATCAAGGAAATCGTGCGCGAGGCCGAGGACATGAAGTTCCAGGACGCCATGAACCGCATCACGAAAAGCCAGTTTGCCACGGTCGAGACGCTCTACCGGTCCGAGGATCAGCTGGAAGGCGCGCGCGCCTTCGCCGAGAAACGCGATCCGGTGTGGAAAGGCCGCTGACGCCTATTCCTGCGTGATCGAGGCTTCCCAGTTGCGCAGGAAGCTCCGCCGCTTCAGCCGGTCGAGGTAAACCAGCAGCCCGGGGCCCAGCCGGATCGGCCGCAGCGCCACGTTGCCGCGCAGCGCCATGTCGTCGATGGGCGGCAGGCCCGATGCCGCCACCACGTCGGGCCGGCGCCCCAGCGTCGCCAGGAAATCCACCATCCGCTGCGCGTCGGCCACGTTCTCGGCCCGGTCGAGGATCAGGACCGTGCGCAGCATGACGTTGGCGAAATCCTTCATCTGCACGATCCGGAACCCCCCGGTCTCGCGCAGTTCCGCCGCCGCGTAGCTGCCCAGCACGTTATAGGCCACCGCCAGCTTGCCCGACCGGATGTCGCGCAGCATGTCCCCCGAACAGCAGTATAGCCGCGCGTCCAGCCGCCCGATCACCTCCAGCAGGCGCCAGATCGCCTCTGACACGCGGGAATCCTGCGTCGCCATCAGATAACCGAAGCCCGAGGTGCGCACGTCATAGGTGCCGACCTTGCCCATGAACCGCTCGGGCTCGTCGCGCAGAAGCTCGATCAACTCGTCGCGCGTCGTCGGCACCACCTGCCCGGCGAAGGCCGCGTCCGACAGGATCAGCACGACGGGTTCCTGCGTGAAGGCGAACAGCTGGTCGCGCCAGCGCGCCCAGTCCGGCAGCGAATCCGTCGCCGCCGAGCGATAGGTGCGTGCGAAGCCGTCGTTGGCCAGCTTTGTCTGAAGGTCCATCGCCGACGATATGACAAGGTCGAAGACCGCGCCCTCCTCGCTGACCGCCTTCATCACGTCCGAGGTTCCGGCAATCGTGTAGTCGATGGTCACGTCCGGGTTCTCTGCCTGAAATGCCCTGAGGATCGGCTCGAACGGGGCGCGGTCGGCGGTTGACAGGATGCGCAGCACGCTGCGCGGCGTCTGCGCCTCGAGGACAAGGCGTTCCTCTATCTCCAGCGCCGTCGCGGGCAGGGTGCAGGCGGCCAGCACGGCCAGCCAGCCGATCAGGACAGCGGAAAGACGATCGAGACGCATGCGCCCTCTCCGTTCTTGTTCGGCTCCAGCTCCAGCCGGGCGCCGTGGGCGCGGGCGACTTCGTCGGCGATGGTCAGCCCCAGCCCCGAGCCCACGATATCGGACACGTTGCCGCCGCGCGCGAACCGGGCCTTCAGCGCTTCAAGGTCGGCGCCACCAAAGCCCCGGCCAAGATCCGTCACCGAGATGCGGATGTCCGCGCCCACCTCCAGCCGCACGTCAACCACGCTGTCATCGGGCGAATATTTCACGGCGTTGTCCACGATGTTGCGGATCGCGCTTTGCAGAAGCAGCCAGTCGCCCCGCACGGTCGGCGCATCCGCAGGCGTGTGGCAGCGGATCTCCACGTCCTTCAGCCCGGCGGCTGGTTCCAGCCGGGCGCAGGTCTCCTGCACGATCTCGGCAAGATCGACGGTATCCTCGGACAGGCTGTCGGTGCGAAAGCTGACCATCGCGTGGTCCAGCAACTGCCCGGCAGAGCGAGAGCTTTCGTCGATGGCGCGGATCATCTCGCGCATGGTCTGGCGATGCTCGGGCTTTTGCAGCTTGCGGTGCGTGACCTCGGCCTTGGCGCGCACGGTCGCAAGCGGCGTGCGCACCCGGTGCGCGGCCTCGGCGATCAGGTCCTCGGACCGTTGCAGCGAAGCGCCCAGCCGCGAGATGAAGCTGTTCAGCGCATCGACGAAGGGCACCAGTTCCGCCGGCGTCTCTGTCTGAAGCGGCCGGAGATCGCCCGGCCCGCGCCGCGTCACCGCCTCTGTCATCCGCTCCAGCGGGCGCAGGGCGGACCGCGCCGCCCAAAGCGACAGCGCGGTCGCCACGAGAAAGAACCCCAGCCCCGCCGCCGTGGCAACGCCGCTGATCCGTTGCGAGATCGCGGACAGCCCAAGCCGCGTCTGTGCGACCGAGATCTGCACCGTCGACGGCACGCCGCCGGTGCTGACCACGCGCGCCACGCTGACCATCCGCACCTCGTCGTCGCGATAGTCGAAGGTGGAAAAGCTGTTGCGCGAGATCGTGGGGGTCTCGTCGGGCGGGGGCAGGTCCTCGTAGCCCGTCAGGGTCTCGCCATCCACAACCACGCGGTAGAACACCCGGTCCTGGTTGATCGTGCCCAGCATCGATAGCGCCGAATAGGGCAGGTCCAGCGTGATCGCCCCGTCTTCCGACCGCAGCGCATCGGCGATCGACGTGGCCGAGGCCGCAAGGATGCCGTCCTGCATCGCCTCGACCGCCGAGGCCGCAAGCGAGCGCGTCACAAGAAACAGACCCACCGACAGCAGCGCCGCGATCAGCGCCAGTTGCAGGAACAGCCGCCGCCGGATCGATCCGCTAGCGCGTTCAGCGGTCACGTCAGCGCCACCAGCCGGTAGCCCAGTCCGCGCACCGTCTCGATCCGCGCCGAGGACGGCTCCAGCCGCTTGCGGATGCGGCCGACATAGACCTCGATGGCATTCTCGCTCACATCGCTGGAGAACGAGAACAGCCGGTCCATCAGGTAGGATTTTGAAAACACCTGCCCCGGAGAGGCAAAGAACACCTCCAGCAGGCGCAGTTCGCGGTTGCGCAGCGTCTGTCCGACATCGCCGATCCGAAGCTCTCCGGCCGTCGAATCAAGCACTGCATCGGCAAAGACGACTCGGTTCGCCGCCACCCCGCCATGCCGTCGCAGAACCGCCCGGCAGCGCGCCTCCAGTTCGGAAAAATCGAACGGCTTGGTGATATAGTCGTCCGCCCCAAGGTCCAGAAGGCCGACCCTGTCGGACACCTCGGACCGGGCGGTGGTGACGATGACGGGCGTCTGCTTCTCGGCCTTGCGGTGAGAGGCAAGAAAGGTGCGGCCATCCCCGTCGGGAAGCATTATGTCCAGCAATATCAAGTCGTAATCGGCCACGGCGATGCAGGCATGTGCCGCGTCCAGCGTGTCGGCGTGGTCCACCACATGCCCGTCCATCTGCAACCGTTCTACCACGGCGCCGGCCAGGCTTTCGTTATCCTCGATCAACAGAAACCGCATCGTTCCGTCCTGTGCAGGGCGTGACAGCTTAGTGACAGGTCCATCGGGAAAATGAACATGAGCGGTGCAAGCCGCCGTGTCAAATGGGAGGAAACCATGAACCTGAAAGCCATCGGCCTTTCGGCCGTCTTTGCCCTGTCCGCGGGCGCCGTAAGCGCTGCGGAATGCATCGCCCCCGCCAACCCGGGCGGCGGCTGGGACTTTACCTGCCGCCAGATCGGCAAGATTCTCTACGACATCGGTCAGGTGGAATCGCCGGTGCAGGTCGTCAACATGGCCGGCGCTGGTGGCGGTCTCGCCTTTTCGCATGTCGTGAACGAGCGCGCCGATGACGCCGAACTGATCGTCGCGGCCTCTTCGGCCACCACCACGCGCCTTGCGCAGAACGCCTTTGGCGGGATGACCGCCGACATGGTCCGCTTCGTGGGCGCGATCGGCGCTGACCCGGGCGTGATCGTCGTTGCCGCAGACAGCGAGTATCAGTCGCTGTCCGATCTGCTTGACGCCATCGCCGCGGCACCCGGCACCCTGACGTTCGCCGGCGGTTCGGCCGCGGGCGGCTTCGACCACCTCAAGCCGCTGATGCTGACCAAGGCCGCGGGCATCGATGACGTCCGTGCCATCAAGTACATCGGTGTCGACGGCGGTGCCGACGCCATCACCCAGACCGTGGGCGGCTTTACCCAGGCAATGACCGGCGACATGTCGGAAATCGTCGGCTTCCTGAGATCCGGCGAAGTGCGCGCCCTTGCCGTCCTGACCGAAGAGCGTGTGCCGGGCTTCGAAGACATCCCGACCGCCGTCGAGCAGGGCTATGACGTCGTCGCGGTGAACTGGCGTGGTCTCTACGTGCCCAAGAACATCAGCGACGAGCAGTTTCAGGCCTGGGCCGACAAGCTGGCCGCCGTCGCGGCGTCCGACGAGTGGAAGGCGGCAATGGAGGCCAACGGCCTTGCCCCGTTCACCAAGGTCGGTGGCGATTTCCAAAGCTGGATCGACGGTGTCGTTGCCCAGACCGAGGAACTGAGCCGCGAAATCGGCGTGATCAAGTAGGTCCTCGATCATGCTCAGGTCTGACCGCGTCTTCGGCGCAGTCGTGATCCTGGGGGCGCTCGTGTATATCGCGAGCGCCTCTCAGATCACGCAGCCCTTCTTTGCCGACCCGCTCGGCTCTCGCACCTTCCCGATCATCGTCGGGGTCTGCGCTGCCCTGTGCGGTGTGGCCATGATCTTTTCGCCGGACGAAGAGCCCGAGTGGCCCACCGGCGGCGCGTTGGTCTCGCTGCTTGTCGCCACCGTCCTGCTGGTGGCCTACGCCTATGCGTTGCGCCCGCTTGGCTTCCTTCTGCCCACCGCGATCGCGTCGGGCATCATCAGCTACCTCATCACACCGCGCCTTGTCGCGGCCGCGTTGTCGGGCCTCTTCATCTCGTTCGGGCTCTACGCGCTTTTCCGTTTCGTGCTTGGGCTCAGCCTCATGGGGCTGCCGCGCTGGCTGACGGGCTAGGAAGGGACGACCACAATGGCAGACCTCTTCGCCAACCTGGGCCTCGGCTTCTCGATCGCGCTGTCGCCCTATACGCTGATGCTGGCCGTTCTCGGCTGCTTCATCGGCACCATCGTCGGCGCGCTGCCGGGCCTCGGCCCGTCGAACGGCGTCGCCATCATGATCCCGCTGACCTTCAGCCTCGGTCTCGACGCGGTCGAGGCGCTGGTGCTGCTTACCTCTATCTACTACGGCGCCATGTATGGCGGGCGGATCAGTTCGATCCTTCTGAACATTCCGGGCGACGAACCCGCGATGATGACCTGCCTTGACGGCTACCCGATGGCCAAGGCGGGCCGCGCCGGCGACGCGCTGGTGATCTCGGGCTTCGCTTCCTTCGTAGGCGCGACGCTGGCCACCATCGGCCTGATGCTGCTGGCGCCGCTTCTGGCCAACATCGCCTACCAGTTCGGCCCGGCGGAGTACTTCGCGCTCTACCTTCTTGCCTTCTGCACACTGGGCGGCATCGCATCGAACAACCAGGCCAAGGCGGCCTTCGCCTCGTGCCTCGGGATCGGCATCGCGATGATCGGCCTCGACCCGAACTCGGGCATGCCGCGCCTGACGGGCGGCAGCCTGCACCTTTATGACGGCATCGATTTTCTTGTGGCCATCGTCGGCCTCTTCGCGGTGTCCGAGGTGTTCTTCTTCATCGAAAAGCACGGCAAGGCGGGCGCCGTCGGCATCGTGCTGGACAAGGTCCGCGTGCCCTGGGCCGCGATCTGGTCGACCCGCTGGACCATGGCGCGGTCCTCGGTGGTGGGCTTCGTGGCGGGCGTGCTGCCCGGCGCGGGGGCAAGCCTTGGCTCGTTCCTGACCTACGTGATGGAGAAATCCATCGCCGGCAAGAACGGTGGCTTCGGCACCGGCGTGCCCAAGGGCATCGCCGCGCCCGAGGTCGGCAACAACGCGGCGGCGGGCGGCGCCCTGGTGCCCATGCTGACGCTGGGGGTGCCGGGGTCCGGCACGACGGCGGTTCTGCTGGCGGTGCTCGTGACGTTGAACATCACGCCGGGCCCGACGCTTTTCACCGACCGTCCCGATGTGGTCTGGGGCCTGATCGCCTCGCTTCTCATCGCCAACTTCGTGCTGCTGGCGATGAACGTGCCGCTGGTGAAGCTCTTTGTCCGCGTGCTCGACGTGCCCCCGGCGATCCTGATGCCGGCCGTCACGATGATCTCTTTCGTGGGGATCTATTCGCTGACAGGCAGCTACTTCGACCTGATCCTCGTCACCGCCTTCGGTGTGCTGGGCTATGTCCTGCGCAAGCTGGACATCCCCACGGTGCCGGTTATCCTTGGCATCCTTCTGGGCGGAAAGATGGAGAAGCAGTTGCGCGACGCGATGGTTCTGTCGGACGGGGACTGGACCTACCTGTTCTCTTCGGGGATCTCGACAGGTCTTCTGGTGGCGGGCTTCCTCGGCTTCATCGCGCCGATGTTCCTGCGCCGCTACCTGCGCAAGCCGCAGTCGATCACCGACTGATGGTCCGCATCCTGATCCCTTCGGGCGCATTGGGCCTGGGCTACGACAAGACCGCGCTTGCGCGCGGTGTCGCGGCCCGGCCCGACCTGATCGCGATCGACGGGGGCTCTACCGACAGCGGCCCCAGCTATCTTGGCCGGGGCGTGTCGAAATACTCGCGTGCCTCGACCAAGGCCGAATGGGCCGGCCTTATCGCTGCTCGGGAAGAGGCGGGCGTGCCGCTGGTGATCGGCACGGCGGGCACCTGCGGCGCCGGGTCCGCCGTCGACTGGCTGGTCGAGATCACCGAGGAGATCCTGCGCGAGACCGGCCGCACCGCGAAGATCGCGGTGCTGAAATGCGACCAGCCGGCCGACGGGCTGGCGCGGGCGCTGGCACAGGGGCGCATCGCGCCGCTGGACCCCGCGCCGGACATTTCGGCCAGGGGGCTGGCCGACTGCACCAACATCGTGGCTCTGGCCGGGGCGGAACAGGTCAACGCCGCGCTGGCCACCGGCGCAGACATCGTCATCGCCGGGCGCACCACGGACACCGCGATCATCGCCGCCCTGCCGCTGGCGCGTGGCCTCGACGCGGGTGCGGCGTGGCACGGCGCCAAGGTGGGCGAATGCGGTGCGCTTTGCGCCACCAACCCCCAATCGGGCGTGATCCTGATCGATTTCGACGACACGGGCTTCGTGGTGACGCCGCTCGCCGACGGCGCGCGCGCCACGCCGCATACCGTCTCGGCCCACATGCTTTACGAGAACTCCGATCCCTTCATCCTTTTTGAACCGGGCGGGCATCTCGACGTGACGGGCGCGCGCCATTGCGCGCTCGACGACCGGCGCGTGCGCGTCGAAGGTTCCCGCTGGGTGCCGTCCGAGCGCTACACGGTAAAGCTCGAAGGCGCGCGCATCGCCGGGTATCAGACCGTTGTCATGGCGCTCCTGCGCGATCGCCGCTACGTGGAGAACGCCGTGGCATGGTGCGACGACATCGTGGCGAAATGCTCGGCCAAGGTCATCGACCGCCTCGGTCTCACCCCCGACGACTTTGAGATCGAATTGCGCCTGATTGGCCGTGACGCCACGCTTGGCCCGCTTGAGACCCGGTACGGCGACGCGGCAGAACTTGGCGTGCTTGGCATCGTCACCGCAGCAACACAGGCGCGCGCCGCCGAGATCGGCAAGCTGCTGAACCCCTATCTGCTGCACCACCCCCTGACGCAGGAAGAGGAACAGCCGACCTTCGCCTTTCCCTTCTCGCCAGCCGAGATCGACCGCGGCGCGATCTACGAATTCTGCCTCAACCACGTCCTGACGCTGGATGACCCGATGGCCGCCTTCACGCTGGAAACCCGAGAGGTCGCCTTTGCCTGAACTGGGACAGCTGGTTGAAAAGGTCCGGTCCAAGAATGCCGGGCCCTTCTGGGTCACGCTCGACATCTTCTGCGGCACCGACGACGCCTATCGCCGGGTTGTCGACGGTCTGGCCACGGACACGGTCGCCGGGCTCTTCCAGACCTCGCCCAACCGGATAAAGCGCTTCGACATTCCCGATCTGCGCGTGGTCAAGTTCAGCCTGCCGCGCCCGGTGGTTCAGGGTGGCATCCGCGACCGCGACATGCACGGCGCCGGATGGGCCGCCCTATTGACCGAGATCGATCTGCCGTGAGTCCGGCCAAGGGGCCGCGCCTGACGGGGGAAGAGGTCCGCGAAACCGTCCTGACGCTTGGGCTGGCCGCCGCCGCCGCCGGGCTGTTCCACCTCGTCGGCTTTCCGGCGCCGTTTCTGACCGGGCCCGCCGCCTGCGTCACGATTGCCAGCCTTGCCGGGATGCGCACTGCCATTCCCGACCGCCTGCGCGACCTGTGCTTTCTTGCGCTGGGCATCGGCATCGGCGCGACGGTGACGCCACAGGCGCTTCAGGCCGCGGCGATCTGGCCCTTCTCGATCGTGGCGCTGGGCGTGGCGCTGGTGATCGGCATGGTCATCAACCACCGCGGCCTCGTTCGCATCTTTGGCTATGACCGCGACACCGCCTTCCTGTCCTCGGTCCCCGGGCACCTCAGCTACGTCATTTCGCTGTCGACCGGGCTGAAGGTCGACCAGGCGAAGATCGGCATGATCATGAGCTTGCGGGTCCTTGTCATGACCCTGGCCGTCCCCGTGATCCTCGGCCTGACGGTCGAGAACGCGGGCAGCGCGGCCGCGGTCGCCCCGATGGCCTGGCCCATCGCGCTTGGTGTCTTCGCCGCCTCTGCCGTGCTGGGGATCGGCTATCACCGGATGCGCCTGCCGGCTGCGCTGCTACTTGGCGGGATGACCGTGTCGGGCCTGTTGCACGCGACGGGCGCCGCCACCGGCGGCCTGCCGCCCTGGGCGACGCTGTCGGCCTTCCTTGTGCTGGGGGCGCTGATCGGGACACGCTTTCGCGGCCGCCGTCCGGCGGACCTTGCCGATGCCGCGCTGGCGGGCGTGCTGGTCACGGGCGTCGTACTTGTGATCTCGGCACTGGGCGCCGTGGCGATGGCGCGGCTTCTCGACCTGACGCCGGCGCTGGTCTTCGTCGCCTTCGCCCCCGGCGGGCTCGAGGCGATGGTGGCCATGGCGGTGCAGCTGAACCTCGACCCCGCCTTCGTCGCCGCGCACCACGTCTCGCGGCTTCTGTTCCTGACGGTGCTGGTGCCGGTGATGATGGGCAGCCGCTGGCGCTAGAGCGTGCGGCGCCCAATCGGCCCCGCGCAATCGCCGCCGCCCCGGAGGCCGCGATTGCACCAGCAATCGCGGTCCGGCACGGCGGGGATTTCGATCCGGGGCGACACGCTCTAGCGCGCGCCCACCAGACGGTCGGCCCGCTCGGCCACCTTGCGCAGATGGCGCGCCCGCGTCCGGGGGGTGGAACTGTCCATCAGATAATGCGCCGCGAACACGGTCCGGCAGCGCCGCGCGCACAACAGCCTGATCCCCCGCAAAAGCGTCCGCCGCCCCGGCGCCCCGATGATCCGCGTCAGCCACCAGCTGGCCCCGCAGGTCGTGAACACCCCCAGCCGCGTGATGTTGGTCAGCCCCGGGCGGATGTCGGCGTTCACCCGGTCCGGCATCAGGAAGGCCACGCCCGGCAGCATCACCCGGTCGAGCCAGCCCTTCAGCATCGCGGGCAGCCCGTACCACCACGTCGGGTAGACGAAGACCAGCGTGTCGCACCATTGCAGGTCCGCCACGTCCGCCGCCACCGGCGCCCGGTTCACCGCCTCGTCCTCGTAGGCCGCAAGCTCGGCCCCACTCAGCCGCGGATCGAAGCCCCGCGCGTAAAGGTCGGACACCCGAACCTCCGCCCCCGCCGCCGCCAGCCGCCCCACCACCACGTCCCGCACCGCGGCGGTAAAGCTGTCGGGGTCCGGATGGCAGAAGATCACAAGCGCGCGCATGGGCCTTCGCTAGCGCCATCCGTTGGGGAAGGCTATGGGAATCAGGGGTTTGGACAGACCAACGCGCGCTGCCTGCCCGATTCCTGGGCGGACGGCACCGCTACGGGACGCGGCGGACCTTCGCCTGGGTGCCCAGGTCATCGAGAACCTCCCGGCAGAACCGATCCAGCGTTTCCGCATCGTTCGAATTCGCGACCCAGCTTCTGTCCAGCTCCAGTGTTCCGACCGGGACGATCCTTTCCGCGATTTCGCTCGGAGTGGTCCGGTCGATGCGGCCGCCCGCCCAATCATGGAAGGCAGTGGCGTATCGGACGACGGCGCCGCTGCACGGCAGTTCGATGGTTCCCCCTTCCGCAAAGAAGGTCAGACCGTCTCCCATCTCTTCCCCGATGAGTCCCAGCCGCGCTCCGAGACGGTGCTTCAGGATGGCGACAAAGACGATAGCGGCCGAGAAGGTGAACTTGTCGACAAGCACGGCGACCCGGCGATCGTCCGCACCGTCCGAGATTGCGTCGATCAATGGCATGGTGCGAAGAAAGTCGCCGCCCGTGTTGCCTCGAACGTCGACAAGAATGGGGGCGCGGGGGCGCGACCTGATGCGGTCTGCGGCCTGCGAAATCGCATTCGAAAGGTCCGTTTCTCCGGGATCGAAGAAGCTCGGAAGACCAAGGTGCAGTCCGCGCTGGCCGAAATCCGCGATCTCGAGAAAGGACTTGGGAGACCAGGCCGCGTCGGCTTTCCCATGCTCGTTTCGCGGGTAGAGCGTAGATCCCGCGACTCTGTCTTGCGTACTCAGGACAAGGTCGCCAGTCCGTCCTCTATCATTGCGTATCCGGTATGCGACCGTGTCATCGCCGGAAAGAACGCCCAGGCATTGCAAGGCGCCCGGCCAGGCATGAAGAATTGGCCCGATGACGCGCTTTCGCTGTTTCGTCCCTGCCAGAAACCTCTCTGCGGCAACGTCGATCTCACCCAGGGGAATACGATTTATGCACGTCACTTCGCCCCCGATCGCCCAATCGAGACCGGACGGGGCAGCAAGCAGCCGCACAGAATTGCCGATGGTGACGAACCTGAGGGGCAAAACCGAAATGGCATTGTTCGGGATCAGGCGCGTATGTCCGTTGCCCGGAAGGGCGAGAAGGCACATCAGGGACAGAAGGAACTTGTCCTTCGCCTGCGAGAGTGCCGCCTGCCGGGCTGCGTCGATGTGACGATCCAGTTCCTCGCGTCCGATCTTTCGAAAGCTTGGATCGGCCGGCAAGACAGTCCCGACAATTCGCTCCAGGTCTTGGATCATCGACATGCGTCAATGAGTAGTCATGCGTGCAAGGATGTCTAGGAAGGGACGTGCTCGACCGTCTCCGAAGTGCGGGACGTGCAACAACCTCTGGCTTTCCTGTCGATGCCGGATGGGGCCGTTTCCGTCCCAAGCTGAAACTATCCGCTAGTTGGACGCCCGCACCCACCAGCACCCCCCAAACCCCCTCCCCAACGCGCCCTCCTCCCGCTATCCTCCCCCGAAAAGGGAGGACAGCATGACCGAAGACGTCACACCCGCCGTCGATCTGACCGAGGCCGAGGCAGAGGTGGATCTGCCCGAGATCGGCGACCGGACGCGCTATGATGCGCTGATGCAGGTGATCCGCAACCGTGTCACGGTGCGCAAGTTCGATCCCGATTACGTCGTCCCGGACGAGCATTACGACCTGATACTTGAGGCTGCGCGCCACGCGCCCTCGGGCGCCAATGCCCAGCCTTGGCAGTACGTCATCGTCCGCGACGCCGCCGTGAAGGCGCAGATCGCCGAGTATTTCGTGGCCGAGCAGCGGTTCCGCGCCAAGGCGAAGATGAAGTTCCCCACGCCCGATTATCGCGGGCTGGCCACCGCTCCGGGCTTTGTCGTGGTCTGTTCCGACATGCGCTGGGTCAACGCCTTCCCGGTGCTGAACGACGGGTCCGACCTCGACCGCATGTACCACGAGAACGCGGAACGCATCCTGCTGCAATCGGTGGCTGCCTCGACCATGTCGGCGCATCTGGCGGCGGCGGCGCTGGGCTACAACGTCTGGTGGGTCACCGCGATCGGGCAGGAACAGGCGCAGAAGGACCTGCGCCCGCTTCTGGGGATCCCGGATGAGATCTCGGTCCTCGACATCCTCCTTTTCGGGCCGCCCGCCGCCAAGCCCTACAAGCGGTTCCGCCGCCCGATGGAAGAGATCGCGCACCGCGACACTTATGACCGCAGCCACTTCATGTCGGACGACGAATTGCGCGACTGGATCCGCACCCGCCGCCACCGCGTGATGTTCAAGGACGCCGCCAAGATCGACTGATCCGGGCGGCTACCCGAACATCGTGTCCGGCAACAGCAGGGCGATGCCCGGAAAGGCAAGGATCAGCAGGATCGCCAGCAGCATCATGAACCAGAAGGGCCAGATGCCGCGAAAGATCGTGGCCAGCGGCACGCCCGGCGCGATGCCCTTGACCACGAAGACGTTGATCCCCACCGGGGGAGAGATCAGGCCCATTTCAAGCGCGATCACCATCAGCACCCCGAACCAGATCATGTTTATGCCCAAGGGCTCGATGATCGGCTGCACCAGCGGCACGGTCAGCACAAGGATCGCGAAGCCGTCCATGAACATCCCCAGCACGATGAAGATGGCAAGAAAGGCGATGACCACCTGCATTCCGGTGAAGCCCTGCGCATCGACCCAGAGCGACAGGGAATAGGTGATCCCGGTGAACCCGATGAAGGTCTTGAAGACGAAGGCGCCGAACAGGATCAGATAGACCGTCCCCGAAGACCGGAGCGTTGCGGTCACCACCTCGACGATGTTGGTCCATGTCAGCTGCCCCCGGATCGCGGTGACGATGGCCGCAAGGAAGGCGCCGATGCCCGCCGCCTCGACGGCAGAGAAGACGCCGGTGTAGATGCCCCCGATCGTCAGCACGATGATCCCCACGATCCAGCCCGCGCGCAGTGTGGCGCGCAGCCGGTTGCTGTCGCCCTCGCCGCGCGGAATGCTTGGCGCGCGCTCTGGGTGGCGCAGGACGATGGCCCAGATCGCAAGAATGAACAGCCCGGTCAGCATCAGCCCCGGAAGCACGCCCGCCATGAACAGCTGGCCGATGCTTTCCTCGGTCAGGATGGCATAGACGACGAACCCCGCCGAGGGCGGGATCAGGATGCCCAGCGTGCCGCCCGCAGCGATGGCGCCCGTGGCCAGCCCGTCGTGATAGCGATAGCGCTGCATCTCGGGCAGCGACACGCGCCCCATGGTCAGCGCGGCCGCCAGCGACGACCCCGACAGCGCCGAGAACCCCGCGCAGCCCATGATCGTGGCCGAGGCCAGCCCGCCCCGCAGCCGCCCCAACCACGCATGTGCGGCGTCATACAGATCCCGGCTCATGCCCGACACGCCGGCAAGGTTTCCCATCAGGATGAACATCGGCAGGATCGTCAGCGGATAGTTCGACGCCTCGCCGAATATCTCGCCCGCCACCACCGGCAGCGCGGCGGGCGGGCGGATCATCCAGATGCCCGCCGCCCCCACCAGCATCATCGCCGTGCCAACCGGCATCCGGATGAAGAGAAGCAGGAAAAGCGCGGCGAAGCCCAGTATTGCCAGCGTGGTGCCGTCCATCAAAGCTCTGCCTCGTTGGGGTCGGTGCCGGTCCATGTCATCAGGCCGACGACCAGCTGGTAGACCAGTAGAACCGTGTAAAAGGTGAAGGCGGCCCCAAGCACGTAGTAGAACGGGGTGTGCACGATTCCCATGTTGGCTGTGATCGCACCGCAGGGCAGCCCGCAGGCGCCCTTGGTGAACAGACCATAGGCCGCGTATCCGACGATCGCGGCGCCCAGCACGCGCACCACCACGTCGGTCAGCCGCGTCACCTTGCGCCCGGCCAGACCGCCCAGAATGTTGACTGTCACATGCGCCCGGTGCAGCGCGCCATAGGCGACGGCGCCCGCGACGAACACGGTCAGCGCCATCGTCGACAGATCCTCGATCCCGAAGATCGGGTCGCGCAGGATATAGCGCCAGAACACCGAAACGATGGTGATCGCGACCAGCCCGATGGCCGCGGCACCCCCGACGACGGCCATGAGCCCGGCAGCAATGCCAAGCCCACGGTCGACCGCGGGAATGCCGCGTCCCTGGTTGGGCAGGTTCACTTGCCCGTGAACAGGTTGTAGACCTGCTGGCCGGTCAGCCCCTGGCCGACCTCGCTGGCCCGCCATGCGTCCAGCGCCGGTGCAATGGCCGCATCCCAGCGCGCCCGCTCTTCGGCGGACAGCTCGATGATCTCGACACCGTTCTCGGCGGCCACTTGCAGGCCGCGCTTGCCCGCGTTGAAATAGGCCTCGGCGCCCGACATCGACAGCCATTTGCCCGATGCCTCGTCCACCCATGCCTTTTCCTGATCGCTCAGGCTGTTCCACACGTTCTTGTTCAGAAGCAGGACAAAGGCCGACCCGGACCCGGGCACGTTCGTCGTCAGGTAGTTCGCCGGCTCATGCAGCTTGAACGACATGGTCGCCGAAGACCCGATGTGAATGACGTCGATCACCCCGTTGGTCAGGTTCTGGTTGATGACACTGACGGGCTGCGACACGGCGGATGCGCCCATCGCCTCGACATAGTCGATGTCCGACGCCGACGTGACGCGCACGATCTTGCCGTCCAGGTCCTCCAGCGTGCGGATCGGGGCGTCCTTGGAAAACAGCACGGGCTGTTCGTTCGACCACAGGGCAAGGACCTTTGCGTCGAACTCCTTCTCGATCACGTCATAGGCACGCCACAGCGCCTCTGTGCACTCGATGGCGTCGCCGCAGATGCCCGGCCGCGTCACGGCGGTGGCGATCGGGAAAAGCTGTGCGGTGTATCCGGGCAGGTGGAAGGCCACGTCGGCCACGCCGTCCAGAAGGATCGAATACTGCTTCGGTGGAACGGAGTTCAGCGCGCCGCCCGGAAACTGCGTGACGGTCAGCGCCCCGCCCGAAACCTCGGCCAGCTTCTCGGCGAAGGGCGTGAACACCGCCTTGTTCATCGGATGCGTCGGCCCCATGAAATAGGCCAGCGCCAGATCGCGGGCAGAGGCCGCACTGGCCAGCGCCAGAGTGGCGGCCGTGGCAAGGCAAAGTAGGGTCTTCATGTCTTCCTCCCTTATGTCACGCCCCGGTCCCGCGGCAGGCCGCTGGCCGGGCTTGTGCGTTCCTTGGTGGTGGGTTCGGCGAACCCGCACGCAGAGGATGATGCAGTGACTCGGACAAAAAGGAAACGATGACTTTGCCGGACCGCCCCGTCGGACGTGTCAGCCGCCTGCGTCGCGTATCGCCTGCCACACCCGCTGCGGGGTGGCGGGCATGTCCAGGTGTGTCACGCCCAGCGGCGCCAGCGCGTCGATCAGCGCCGACATCAGCGCCGGTGTCGCGCCCACTGTCCCGGCCTCGCCCGCGCCCTTGACGCCCAGCGGATTGGACGCGGTCGGCGTCGATATGGTTTCCACGCGGATCGGCGGAATGTCCCCGGCGCGCGGCATGGCATAGTCCATGAAGCTCCCGGTCAGGACCTGCCCCTCGTCGTCATAGACCACCTGCTCCATCATCGCCTGGCCAAGGCCCTGCGCGATCCCGCCCACCAACTGGCCATCCAGCAGCAGCGGGTTCAGCACGGTGCCCACGTCATCGACCGACATGATGGACAGCAGCCGCGTTTCGCCGGTCTCCGGGTCCACCTCGACCTCGGCCACCTGGCAGCCGTTGGGGTAGGTCGCGCCGTTCAGCTTGAACCCGCCCTCGCCCGCCAGCCCGATGCCCAGTTCCGGCGGCAGGATCGGCTTGTAGGACAGCGCGGCCACCTGTTTCAGCGGCATCGCCTTGTCGGTGCCCGCGACGCTCAGCCGGCCGGCCTCGAAGACCACGTCCTCGGGGCGCACCTCCATCAGGTGGGCTGCGATGGCGCGCGCCTTGTCGATCACCTGGTCGGTCGCGATCCGCAGCGATCCGCCGCCGTTGATCATCGACCGCGACGCGACCGTGCCGCGCCCGAAGCGTACCGCGTCGGTATCGCCCTGAACCACGCGCACCGCATCGAACGGGATGCCCAGCCACTCCGACACCATCTGTGCAAAGACCGTCTCGTGTCCCTGCCCGTGGCTGAAGGTGCCCGCCAGCACCGTGGCGGTGCCATCGGGTTCCACCCGCAGTTCCATCGTCTCGTTGCCCAGCCCCGCGTTTTCCATGTGAAGCGCGATGCCGATGCCGCGCAGTTTCCCATCGGCGCGCGCGACCGCCTTGCGCGCCTCGGCCCCGGCCCAGTCGCCGGCCTCCAGCGCGCGGTCCATGACCGCACCATAGTCGCCGCTGTCGATCGTGTAGACCAGCGGCGTGCGATAGGGCATCTCGCCCGCCGTCACCATGTTCAGCCGCCGGATCTCGACCCGGTCGCGCCCGGTCTCGCGCGCGGCAAGGTCCATCAGCCGCTCGATCAGATAGGCCGCCTCTGGCCGCCCCGCGCCCCGGTAGGGCTGGGTGGGCGAGGTGTTGGTATAGACCGCGCGCGACAAGACATGCGCCACCGGGATCCGGTAGCACCCCATCGCCAGGGTCGAGGCGAACATCGGCGACACCCCGGCGCCCGCCGACAGAAAGGCCCCCGTGTTGTAGTCGCAGGTCACCCGCAGCGCGGTGATCCGCCCTTCGGGATCCAGCGCCAGCGTCCCCTCGACCCGCTGGTCGCGCCCATGAAAGTCCGACAACAGCGATTCCGACCTGTCGGCCTGCCAGATCACGCAGGCCCGCAGGCGCAGCGCCGCCCATGCGACAAGGATATCCTCTGGATAGACCCCGCCCTTCATCCCAAAGCCGCCGCCGACGTCCTGCGCCAGCACCCGCACCCGGGTCTGCGGCAGGCCCAGCGCGGCGGCGATGTCGCCGCGCAGCGTATTGGGCGCCTGGGTCGAGGCGTGAAAGGTCAGCTGCCCGTCGCGCGAATCCCATGCGGCCCGGCAGGCGCGCATCTCCATCGCGTTGGCCGACAGGCGCTGGTTGAGAAAGGAAAGCCGCGTGACATGATGGGCGGCGGCAATCGCGGCCTCGGTCGCCGCGCTGTCACCCAGTTCAACCCGAAAGGCCACGTTGTCCGGTGCTGCGTCCCACAATGCGGGCGCGCCTGCGGCGGTGGCGACATCCGTGTCCGTCACGGCCGCCCGCTCGTCATAGTCGATCGCGACCAGTTCGGCCGCATCGCGCGCCGCCGCGCGGCTTGTCGCGACGATCACCGCCACCGGCATCCCCACAAACCGCACCCGGTCGGTGGCGATGGGCAGCGCCGTTTCGGTCGCCACATCGTTGTGCATCCCGGGAAAAAGCGTGTGGCAGGACAGCCCGCCATGCCCGTCGGCCACATAGTCCGCCCCGGTCAGCACGGCGCGCACGCCCTCGGCCCCGGCGGCCTCGGTCACGTCGATGGACAGCACATCCGCATGGGGCCGGTCGGACCGCACGATAACTGCGTGAAGCGTGCCGGGGGCCGCCAGATCCTCGACGTATCGGGCCTGCCCTGTCAGAAACCGGGCATCCTCTTTCCGGGTTACGGCCTGTCCAATCCCGAACTTCAGCGTCATCGGTGCCTCGCGCCTGTTCTGCCCCGGCCGGGACAGTCAATGGTTGACAATGTTCAGTTCCATGCTTGCATGACCCTAGTTGGCAAGCAGGGTATAGGCAAATGGCGATACGTTTCTTTTCCGACAGGAACCGCCCCGTCCACCTTGGCCCCTATCCGATGGAACGGCTGGCGCGCGGGCCGCTGCCAGACATGGCCAGCGTGCCGCCGATGCGGCCCCTCGGGTTTCACCGTCCCGACGTTCCCGAAAACATCGTCAACGCGATGCGCGAATACCAGGCGATGATGGATGCGATCCGCGATGGCCTTGTGAACAAGGCCGTTGCGGCCTGCCCCGATGACCTTGCGGAACGTGCCAACCACATAAAGGGCTTCGGCTATTTCTCGGATGCCGCGATGGTGGGCATCGGCCCGGTGCCCGGCGCCGCCCTGCTGGCCGAACCGATCCGCAACCCGGACATCGACCGCCTGGCAGACGACCTGCGCACACGCCAGACCAAGACGCTGGCCTCGGGCATCGACATGATCATGGCCGACCTGAAGGAATCGATGGACGCGCCGCCAACCACCATCGCCGACCATGCCCACGCGATCGTGTTTCTCTACGACATGCCGCGCGATCCCCGGCCCGGAGAGGCGGGGACGGACTGGCTGCATGACGCGCAGGCGCATCGCGCCTGCCTGCGGGCCACCGAAACCGCCGTGGTCATTGCCAATTACATCCGCCTTCTGGGCCATGACGCCAAGGCGCATTCGTCGTCCAGCAGCGATGTCGATCTGAACCGCCTGACCGTGGCCGCCGGGCTGGCGACGGTCGAGGATGGCGTGCTGGTCAATCCCTACCTCGGCACCCGCTTTGGCGTCGCCGTGGTGACGACCACCTTCGATCTGGCCCATGACGGTGCGCTTCTGCCGATGGCGCAGCAGCCCCGGTTCAAGACGCACGGCCCCGCATGGTGGCTGGGCGCGGGGTTCCGCCGCTCTGCGCTCAACGGCGATCCCTTCGCGAAACGCGATTTCGCCGATGGCCCGCATCCGTTCGAAACGCTCAGACGGGTCGATACTCCCACCACCTACATCGACGAGGCCAACGTCGCCCGCGTGCCGAAACGCACCGACATGTTCGCCCGCGCCCAGTTCGGCGACATGGGCAAGCCGCTTCAGGACGGGGCCAAGGGTGGGTATTATGCGCGCAAGGCCGCGCCCTCTATGGCGCAGCGGCGTATGCTGGGGGCCTTTGTCCTGTTGCAGGACGGTCCCCCCGATGCCGTCGACCGGCCCACCGACGCCGCCCGCAACGCGCTCAACATAAAGGCCGCCAGCTATTTCCTCGGGATCGACGCCGTGGGCCTCAGCCGCTGCCCCGACTGGACGTGGTATTCGCACGACGCCACCGGCGCCGTGATCGACCCGCCCCACGACCAGGCGATCAGCATGATCATCGACCAGGGCTACGAGACGATGGAAGGCGCCAGCGGCGACGACTGGATCAGCGTCGCCCAGTCCATGCGCGCCTACCTGCGGTTCTCCTTGCTGGGCGGGGTGATCGCGAAACAGATCCGCAACCTCGGCTATTCGGCCAAGGCGCATACCGTGCTGGACGGCGAGGTCCTGCAACCCCCGCTTCTGCTGCTCTCGGGGCTGGGAGAGGTCAGCCGCATCGGCGAGGTCATCCTCAACCCCTTCCTCGGCCCGCGCCTGAAATCCGGCGTCGTGACCACCGACATGCCGATGACCCATGACAAACCCATCGACTTCGGGATGCAGGCGTTTTGCGAGTCCTGCAACAAATGCGCCCGCGAATGCCCCTCTGGCGCCATAACCGCCGGGCCGAAGCTGATGTTCAACGGCTACGAGATCTGGAAATCCGACAGCCAGAAATGCGCCACCTACCGCATCACCACGCCGGGCGGCGCGATGTGCGGGCGCTGCATGAAGACCTGCCCCTGGAACCTTGAAGGCCTGTTCGCGGAAAAGCCCTTCCGCTGGGCGGCGATGAATTTCCCCAAGGCCGCCCCGGTGCTGGCGCGGCTTGACGACAAGGTCGGCAACGGCGGGCTCAACCCCGTCAAGAAATGGTGGTGGGACCTGGAGCTGGAAGAGGACGGCGGGTATCGGCCCACGCGCCACCCGGTCAACGCGCGCGGCCTGCAAACCGACCTCGACCTGAAGTACGAGGACCAGACGCTGGCCGTCTATCCCGCGCACCTCGCCCCGCACCCCTGGCCCTATCCCTTTCCGATGGACCGCGAAGCCGGGATCGAGGCCTACCAGGCCATGATCACCGCCGAGGAATACCGCGACCGCCGCGCGCGCGGCGAAACCGGCCCCTGGGACCACCGCTATTCCAACGACAGCGAAAGCCCCGTGGTCCGCGTCGTCGTCTCGCGCGCCGAGAAGATGACCGGCGACGTCACCAAGTACGAATTCCGCGCGCTCGACGGCGGCGACCTGCCCGAATGGCAGGCCGGCGCGCATCTGGATATCCTTGTCGCGCCCGAGTTCCTGCGCCAGTATTCCATGTCCGGCGACCCCGCCGACCGTTCCGTCTACCAGATCGGCGTGCTGCGCGAGGACGCGGGCCGCGGCGGGTCCAGGCTCATGCACCGTATCTTCGCCGAGGGGCGCAAGGTCTTCGTGTCGAAGCCCATCAACCACTTCCCGCTGGACGAGACCGCGACGCGGACCTTCCTGATGGGCGGCGGCATCGGCATCACGCCCATGATCGCCATGGCCCACCGCCTGCACGCCATCGGCGCCGACTTCCATGTGCATTACTCGATCAAGTCCCGCGGCGCGGGCGGCTATCTCGACGACCTTGCCGGCGCGCCATGGGCGGACCACGTCACGCTGCATGTCTCGGACGAGGGCAGCCGCGCCGACCTCGACACCCTGCTGTCCGGATACCAGCCCGGCTGGCACGTCTACACCTGCGGTCCCGACCGCTACATGCAGGGCGTGATAGAGGCCGCCGAACGCCAGGGCTTCCCGGACGAGGCGCGCCACCTCGAATATTTCAGCGTCCCCGAACTGCCCGAATGGGAAAACCACCCCTTCACCCTGAAGCTCGCCCGCTCGGGCCGCACGTTCCAGGTGCCCGCAGACAAGACCGCCACCGACGTGCTGGCCGAAAACGGCATCCACATCGACGTCAAATGCTCGGACGGCATCTGCGGTGTCTGCAAATGCGGGCTGGTCTCGGGCGAGGTCGAACACCGTGACTTCGTCCTGTCGAAGAAACAGCGCCAGACCGCCATCATCCTGTGCCAGTCCCGCGCCGCCGACCCCGACGGCGTGGTCGAGGTCGATCTCTAGCCGCGCCCCAGAAGCGCCAGCGCCAGCATGTCCGCGGCAGAGGCCGACAGCGCGATCGGCGTGTCGTGCAGAACCGCCAGCCGGGTCAGCGCCTGGGTGTCCGCGGCGCCCGCGTGCGACATGGTGGGGTCGGCGAAAAAGATCACCGCGTCCAGTTCCCCCGTCGCGATCAGTGCGCCCAACTGCTGGTCGCCGCCGCGCCCGCCGCGCTGCAACCGCGTCACCGTCAGCCCCGGCGCGGCCTCTGCGATCATCGCGCCCGTGCCCCCGGTACAGATCAGCCGGTGGCCCGCCAGCGCCTTGGCGTGCCGCTCTACCCAGGCCCGAAGATGCGTCTTGCGGCTGTCATGGGCTGATATCGCCAGCCGCCGGGGGGCGGTGGACCGGGCCCGCGCCCGCGCCGTTATCTCCAGGATCGCGCGCACCTGCGCGGTGAACCCCGCGCCTTCGGCCGGAAAGGCGCCCGCCAGCGCGGCGGTGCCCACGGTAAAGCCCGCCGCCCCGGCCTTTGCCACCGCCGTCACGCGCGCTTCGCTGTCGATGCTGCCCGCCATGATGACGGGCTTGTCCACCGCCGCGCAGACCTGCTGCATCAGCGCGGGAACATCGCCGCCGAACCGGTAGGCCAGAAGGTCCAGACCGTGCACATGCTCAAGGTCCGCCAACCGCCGCGCGTACGTCACGATATCCTCTGCCGGGCCTTCAAGAACGCTCGGGTGCCCGGTGATCCGCCCGGGAAACGGGTAGTAGCGAACCGGATGGCTGCGGGTGACATCCGTCACCGCCTCGGCGCGCGTCCCCCCCAGCAGGCAGTCGACGTCCAGAGCCACGGCGGCCCGGGCCGAGGCAAGCTCGCTCTGCTCATCCAGGCTGACGACCTCCAGGTAGGATCGCCCGCCCGCGGCGCGGATCGCGTCGGCCAGCCCCTTCAGGTCCGCAAGCGGCAGGCCCACGTCCTTGAACCCGATGTGACGCACACCACCGGCCAGCGCCTGGTCCAGCCGTTCCGCGGCATCCGGGATCGTCCGGTCGTTCTCGGTCAGCATCAGGATGAAATCGAAGGCCATGTCAGGCGTCTCCTGTTTCTGCCAGCGGCGGTGCGGCGGCCCAGTCGCGCGCCGCCGTCGCGATGGCCAGATGCGGCGCCCCAAGGCTGGCCCGGATCAGGGCGTTCAGATGCCCCAGCGCCTGCGCCACCGGCACGTCCGCCGCGATCAGTGCGGAAAACACGTCGCCCACCCCGTGCGGCACGCCGTCAAGACGGGGCGTGGCGAACATCCGCGCGCCCCCCGCGCCAAGGCGCAGAACCCCGGTCATGCCCGGATCGGCGGGGGCCGAGGTCACCAGAACCCCGGCCCTGTCGGACAGCGCCCCGGCGGCGGCCAGCGCGTCGGCCAGCCCCTCGACCGGGTGGCCGGCCAGCCAGCCCAGTTCGAAGGCATTTGGCGTCAGCACATCGGCGAACGGCACCAGCCGGTCACGCAGCGCCACGGCCACGGCTTCCGGCAGGTACAGCCCGCCGGGCGCATCGCCCAGGACCGGATCCACCACCGCCCTTGCGCTGGGCGACCGCCGCCGCGCAAGCGCAAGGGTCTCGGCGGCCATGTCCACATGCGCGGACGTCGGCAGATACCCGGTCAACACCGCGTCCAGCCCCGCCAGCCAGCCGTTGCCGTCCATCGCGTCGCGCATCGCCGCCAGCGTTTCGGGCGGGGTGGCGCGGCCCGCCACATGGGCATGGGCCGGATGGTTCGACAGGATCGTGGTCGGCAGTTGCAGCACCTCGTGCCCCAGCATCTGCGCGGCCAGCGCGCCCGCCGACAGGCCCACATGCCCCGCGCCGACCCAGCTTGACAGCATCAGCACGCGGGCCATCCGCTCAGCGCCCCGGCGGGTGCAGCGGCATGTGCCGGTTCACGTCCTTGTAAAGCAGATAGCGGAACGGTTCCGGCCCGCCCGCATAGCAGGCCTGCGGGCAGAAAGCGCGCAGCCACATGAAATCGCCCGCCTCGACCTCGACCCAGTCCTGGTTCAGCCGGTAGACGCCCTTGCCCTGCAACACGTAAAGCCCGTGCTCCATCACATGCGTTTCGGCAAAGGGGATCACCGCGCCGGGCTGAAGCGTCACGATGTTCACGTGCATGTCATGGCGCAGGTCCGCCGGATCGGCAAAGCGCGTGGTGGCCCAGCGTCCTTCGGTGTCGGGCATCGCGATGGGCGGGGTCGCGGCGTCCGAGGTCACGAAGGCTTCGGGTGCGTCCAGCCCCTCGACAGCCTGATAGGCCTTGCGGATCCAGTGAAACCGCGCCGACGTTTTGCCGACGTTATGCAGACGCCATGCCGACATGGCGGGAAGATAGGCATAACCCCCCTCCGAAAGGGTGTGGGTGGTGCCCTCGATCGTCAGTTCGACCGCCCCCTCGACCACGAAGAGAACTGCCTGCGCGGCGGCGTCCGTCTCTGGCCGGTCGCTGCCGCCGCCGGGGGCGACCTCGGCGATATAGTGCGAAAAAGTCTCGGAAAATCCGGACATTGGCCTGGCGATCACCCAGAACCGCGCCTTGTTCCAGAAGGGCAGGGCGCTGGTCACGATGTCACTGAAACAGCCCTTCGGGATGACTGCATAGGCGGTGGTGAAGGCCGCGCGCCCTGTCAGAAGCTGCGACTGCGGCGGCAGCCCGCCCTGCGGCGCGAAATAAGTGTTTTGTGTCATGGTATTACGCCCTCCGGCAGCGCCTCGACCCGCCACGGCTGGTCGAAAAAATGCTCCTCCAGATTGTCGCCCGGTCCGATCCTGTCCACCACCGCGAACTGTGCGGTCGCGCCCGCCGTCCGCACCGGCGTCAGCACCCCGTGCCAGACCCCGCGCAGGATGTTCACCGACTGCCCCGGCGCGCTGAGAAAGACGTGCGGCGTCAAGGGCTTGCCGCCCTCGTCATCGGCCACCACCACCAGCATCGGCGCCCCGCTGACCGGCACGAAGGCCTGGCTTCCCAGCGGGTGACGCTCCACCAGCGGGATGTCCAGCGGCAGTGTCCGAACCTCTGCGTCGAACAGGCTGATCCCCGCCCGGCCATCCCCGAAATCGAGCCGCGCCCGGTCATGGAACCGCCCGCAGCGCCCGTCGTTGATGATCTTGTCGGGCGCCCCGCCCGGTTCGATCACGTCGCCCCAGGTCTGAAAAGCCTTCGCCGTCAGGGGCTTGACCTGCAAGGTGCCCGTCATGGCAACACGGCCTGCAAGCGCAGTTCCGCGATGCGCTCCACCTGCCGGCAGGCCTCTGCCTTCTCGGCCGCGCTGTCATTGGCCAGGCGTCGTTCGAAGGCGGCAAGGATGCCGGCCTTGTCATGGTCGCGAACCGCGATGATGAAGGGAAAGCCGTGCTTGGCCGTGTAGGCGTCGTTCAACGTTGTGAACTGCGCGCGTTCGGCGTCGGTCAGCGCGTCGAGCCCCGCGCTCGCCTGCTCGGCTGTGCTGTCGGCAGTCAGCCGTTTCGCTGCCGCCAGCTTGCCGGCCAGGTCGGGATGGGCGCGCAGCACGCCCAGCCGTTCCTCTGTCGTCGCGGTGCGGAAGACCCGGCAAAGGGCATTGTGGACCCCGGCGGCGCAGTCATGCGCGGGGCCAAGCTCCAGCCCTTGGGCGCGTTCCGCGATCCAGGGCGAATGCTCGAAGATGCCGCCATAGGCCGCGACGAAGGCGGCGCGGTCCATCTGCGAGGGGCGCGGGCGATCCTCTGGCGGGTGCGTGGCGGCCCAGTGCCGCGCGATGTCGATTCGGCGGGGACACCAGACGCCGTCATGTCGCTGGATATGCTCGATAAAGCGGCGCAGACCGGCGATCTTGCCCGGCCGCCCGATCAGACGACAGTGCAGGCCGATGCTCATCATCTTGGGTGCACCGGCCTCGCCCTCGGCATAAAGCTCGTCGAAGGCGTCGCGCAAATACTGATAGAACTGCTCGCCCGTGATGTAGCCCGGCGCGGTGGCGAAGCGCATGTCGTTCGCTTCCAGAGTGTATGGGATAATGAGCTGATCCCGATCCCCCACCCGCAGCCAGTAGGGCAGGTCGTCGTCATAGGTGTCGCTGACATAGGCAAAGCCGCCTTCCTCGGACACCAGCCGCACGGTGTTGACGCTGCACCGCCCGGTGTACCAGCCAAGGGGCCGTTCGCCCGTCACCTCGGCGTGCAGGCGGATCGCCTCGGCGATCTGGGCGCGTTCCTCGTCCTCGGGCATGTCGCGGTGTTCGACCCATTTCAGCCCGTGGCTGGCGATCTCCCACCCGGCGGTCTGCATCGCGCGCACCTGTTCGGGGCTGCGCGCCAGGGCGGTAGCGACGCCGTAGATCGTGACCGGAATGTCGGCGCCGGTGAACAGGCGGTGCAGCCGCCAGAACCCTGCGCGCGCGCCGTACTCGTAGATCGATTCCATGTTCCAGTGCCGCATCCCCGGCCATGGCTGGGCACCCGCGATGTCCGACAGGAACGCCTCGGACGCGGCATCTCCGTGAAGCACGCAGTTCTCGCCGCCTTCCTCGTAGTTAAGGACGAACTGCACGGCGATCTTCGCGCTTCCGGGCCAGTTCGGGTGGGGCGCGTTCGGGCCATGGCCGCGCATGTCACGGGGATAGCGGATCATCTGGGTCTCCGGTAGGTGACGTCCTGAGCATTTAGGCGTAATGCAATGGCGTTGGAAACCCCGCCAGAGGGCGGCAGCGAGGGAGACAAGGCTATGGCCGGATTTCTGACCACCCATGTGCTGGATACGGCGCGTGGATGTCCGGCCGAGGGGCTGGCGATCTGGCTGTATCGTGTCAGCGGCAACAGCCACCGCAAGATCGCCGAGGCCGTGACCAACTCTGACGGGCGCACCGAGGGCCCGATCTTGCCTGAAGCAAAGTTCCAGACCGGCACGTATGAGCTATTGTTCCATGCCGGGGATTATCTGCGCGCAACCGGTCAGGCCGGGGCAGAGCCGCTGTTCCTCGACCAGGTGCCGATCCGCTTCGGCATGGCCGAGGCGTCACACTATCACGTGCCGCTGCTGCTGTCGCCGTTTGGGTATTCGACCTATCGCGGCAGCTAGGGCCGCTTGATCCGGCAGACGCCCTACAGGTCGTAGCTGAAGAACAGCATGTGCCGGATCAATTCCGGCGACAGGGAGGCCGTGCCGCTCAGATCAAAGGGTTGAACCCTGGAGAACCCCAGCCGGTCATATAGCGCCGGCATTTCCCAGTTCGCGGCAAAGGTGTCGGCCAATATCCGGCGCAGCCCCATGTCGCGCGCGTCCTGCATCCGCTGTTGCACCAGCGCGCGGCCCAGCCCGGTTCCCCGCGCCTCGGGACGGACGAACAGGTGCTTCAATTCGCCCACGTCATCGGCGACCCTGCGCAGCGATCCGGTCCCGACCAGTCGCCCATCGGGGGCCCAGGCCAGATAGAACCGTCCGTTCGGCGCAAGAACCTGGTCAATCTTTTCCCAGAAGCTGGCGATATGACGATGATAGTCAAAGTCCGGCCCACCGCCCTTGACCATCCGCCCATGCATCAGCGCGGCATGTTCCAGCAGCAGGGTATTGGCGGCCTCGAAGGGAATATCATGAAAGCTGGAGTAGCATGTCAGGCGGTGCCTTGCCTGCCCTGCGCCAGCACCGCCAGCACCGCCGGCACGGGCGCCGATCGCCGTGTGACCCTGCGTTTCGGTCGAAATGACCGCCTCTTCTACTGACAAAATCGGGTCCTGATCCATTCCACCGTCTCCTGGCCTGTCGTCCGGTATCGAATCAGTAGCATTTCCCGGCATAAGAAGTTAGGCAGCAAAAATTCGATAACGAAAGCTGAACTATCGTTTTGGCCAACTGGCGCGTTCTTCCAAGCCTCACCGCGCTGCGTGCGTTCGATGCAACCGCGCAGAGTGGCGATTTCGCGGGCGCGGCACGGTCGCTCAATGTCACCCATGCCGCCATCGCACAGCAGGTTCGCGCCTTGGAGGCAGAGCTTGGCTTGCGGCTGGCGACGCGCCAGGGGCGCCACGTGCAGCTGACCGATGCCGGGCATACCCTTGCGCTGGCCCTGAGGGACGGGTTCGAAACCATTTCCGACGCCATCGCGGGCCTGAAGCAGGACGCGCAGACCAGGGCCTTGCGCGTGACGACGACCCCCTTTCTGACAGAGCGTGTTATCATGCCCCGGCTTTCAGAGTTCTGGGACGCACATCCCGGCGCCGAGATATCCTTGCTCCCGACGCGCGACTATGTCGACATCCGCAGGGAAGGCTTTGATCTGGCTATCCGCGCCATTGTTGCCGTCGATGCGTCGCACGGTGTCGGAACCGAACAGACGCTGATCGGCGAGGTGTCCCTGATCGGCATCGCATCCCCTGCCCTGATCCGGGAGCGTGGCAGCGACCCCCATGCGCTGCCCTGGCTTTGGCATGATGGCATGGCGACCAAGATTTCCCTGATGCGCCAATGCGGACTGGATATCGAAAGACTGACGCAAATTCGGATCGGCAGCCCAAATCTGCTGCTACAGGCCGTGCGCCAAGGGCTTGGCGTGACGATCTTCAACGAAGCGATCGCGCGCCGGGAGATCGCGCTTGGGGACATCGAAGAGGTGCATCTGCCCCGAGCGGCGACGGTGCCTTATGTCGCGGTCACCCCGAAGGGACCGCGCCATCCGCTGGCCATGCCCTTCGCGGACTGGGTGCGCACGCTGGTCTAGCCCGCCGAGATTGTCGCGACGGCCGCCGTTTCCCAGATGCCCGAGTCCCGGGGACTGCCCGGCCCGCGTACCAATGAACCGGGACATCACGCTATTCCCGCTTTCCTTCCCGCGCGGGCGGTGCTTTTCATCGAGAGAACGAACAAGACGGAGAAAGCGCATGATGGACCCTGCATTCCTTTGGGACTGGCTTGCCCTTGCCGTTCGCTGGCTGCATGTCATCACGGCGATCGCCTGGATCGGATCGTCGTTCTATTTCATCGCGCTTGACCTTGCCCTTAACCGCAACATCCCCGGCCCCGCAGATGGCGAGGAATGGCAGGTTCACGGGGGCGGTTTCTACCACATCCAGAAATACCTGGTGGCGCCCGACCGCCTGCCAGAGCACCTGACATGGTTCAAGTGGGAGGCCTATTCGACCTGGCTTTCCGGTGCGGCACTTCTGGCCGTCGTCTACTGGGCAGGGGCAGAGCTTTACCTCATCGACCCGGCAAAGGCCGATCTGACCGTCTGGCAGGGCATCGCGATCTCTGCCGCCTCTCTCACCGTCGGCTGGATCATCTACGACCTCTTGTGCAAGAGCCCGCTGGGCGAGAAACCCACGGTTCTGATGCTGATCCTCTTTGTCCTGCTGGTCGCGATGGCTTGGGGCTATACGCAGGTGTTCACCGGGCGCGCGTCGCTGCTGCACCTGGGGGCTTTCACGGCCACGATCATGTCGGCCAATGTGTTCTTCATCATCATACCGAACCAGAAGATCGTGGTCGCCGACCTGAAGGCCGGGCGCACGCCGGACCCGAAATACGGCAAGATCGCCAAGCTGCGGTCCACCCACAACAACTACCTGACGCTGCCTGTCCTGTTCCTGATGCTGTCGAACCACTACCCGCTGGCTTTTGCGTCCGAGTGGAACTGGCTGATCGCCGGGCTGGTGTTCCTGATGGGCGTCACCATCCGGCATTTCTTCAACACCATGCACGCACGCAAGGGGATGCCGTGGTGGACCTGGGGCGCGACCGCTGTGATCTTCGTCGTGATCATGTGGCTGTCGACCGCGCCTTTGCGCCATGACAGCTATGAGGAGTCAGAAGCGCGTGCCCTGACGCCGGTGGAAGAGACCTTCGTGGAGGCGGAAGGCTTCGACGATGTGGAAGCGCTCGTGATCGGGAACTGTTCGATGTGCCATGCGCGCGAGCCGGGCTGGCCCGGCCTGCACCATGCGCCCAAGAACGTCCTTCTGGAGACACGCGCCGATATCGCCGAACACGCGCGCGGCGTCTTCCTGCAAGCGGGCGCGAGCCATGCCATGCCCCCCGCCGTGATCTCCTACATCACCGAAGAAGAGCGTGCCCTGATCCGCGCGTGGTACCGCAAGGCGGTGGGCGAGATCCCACTGGGCCTGCGGCTGGCGGGAAGTTTCTAGGGCCGGTCCCCATTTCTCGGCCTCGCCCCGCAACTCAGTTGCCGGCACGGGTTCTGCCTGTCGGGGGACGTAGAACGCGCCGTTCGGATCGGCTTCGACAGGCCAAAGGGGGTGTGACGGCAGGGTAGGGCCGGGTATCCCGGAAGATTTTCAGCCGCGTCCGCGAAGTGTTTTCGACGCCAGCCCGACAGGCCGGTTCATGGAACCAGCCCCAGTTGTCGGGCGATGCTTGCGGCATCGTAGTAGTCTCTGCCCTCGACGACCATTCCTTCCCTGACCCGCATGACGCTGCAATAGCGTGTCTCTTGCCGTCTGCCGCTGGGCTCGAATGTCCCTAGCGACGATTCCAGCGGGCCGGTATGGGTGCCGCGATTGATGAACTCGACCACGGCGCGGTCTCCATCGACGATCACGTTTGTGACCTTGACCTCGCCATCGGGAAAGGCGCGCCGCCAGCGTTCGTAATCCTGTCTGTAGCCATCGGGCCCGACCTGGCTTTCGCCTCGGGCGACGTCTTCGAACTGGCAGTCTTCCGAAATCACGGCGACCCCGCGTTCGGGATCGCGCAGGTCCCAGGATTCATGGAACTGGCGGACAACTACTTCGGTGGGATGCATGGTCGGGGACCTTCTTGCAGGCAAGCGCTTTGACAGTAGCAAAGGTTTCCAGTCCGTCTACCGGCAATGACGCCGCTTGGCCCCGGACGGGCCCTTTCCGCCGTTCCGCATTTCGGCATTCGGGTTTTCCCGAAAGCCCGTTTACCCCACCCCGTCTGCCGCCGCGGCCCTTAGCGCCGGCTTGTCGATCTTGCCGATCGGTGTCTTGGGCAGGCTGGCCACCATCACGATCTGGCGGGGCTGCTTGTAGCGGGTCAGCCGCCCCGCCAGATGCGCGGCCAGATCCTCGGGCGTCAGACGCGGCGCCACGGCGTGGACGAGCAGCCGTTCGCCGGTTCGCGGGTCGGGCAGGCCGAAGGCCGCCGCCTCGATCACGCCGGGCAGGGCATAAAGCACCTCTTCAATTTCGCGCGGGTAGACGTTGAAGCCCGAGACGATCACCATATCCTTCTTGCGGTCGCGCACGAAGAGATAGCCGTCGGCGTCCATCTCTCCGATGTCGCCGGTATACACCCAGCCGTCTCGCAAGGTGGCCGCGGTTTCCTCTGGCCGGTTCAGATATCCCATCATGACCTGCGGCCCCAGTGCCCGGATCTCGCCCGGTTCCCCGGGCGGCAGCTGACGCATCCCGGTTTCGACGTCCACGATCTGCAACTGTGTATCGGGAAGAGCGGGGCCGACCGATCCTGTCTTGCGCGGGCCGTCACTGGGGTTTGATGTCAGGACCGGGCCGCATTCCGTCTGGCCGTAGCCCTCGCACACCACGGACCCTGTCTGACGCTGCCACGCGGCCAGTGTTTCCACAGCCAGCGCGGCAGAGCCGGAATAGGACACCCGCAGGCTGGACAGGTCCGCATCGGCCAGCCCCGGCGCGGCAAGGAGGCCGTTGAAGATCGTGGGACTGCCGAGAAAGAAGCTGATCCGTTCGGCCGCGACGGTGTCAAAGACCAGATCGGGCGCATAACGCGGCAGGATCACAAGCGCGGCCCCAACAAGCGGAGCGGCGAACAGGCCCATGGAGCTGGCGTAGACGTGGTACATCGGTGTCATGGCAAGAATGCGGTCATCGGCCATCACCGGGACCAGCGCCTGGCGCTGGCCGACGTTGACCGCCGAGGCGCGATGCGTGATGCGCACGCCCTTGGGCCGCCCCGTGGTGCCGCCGGTGTACTGCAAGAGCCCGGGCATATCGGGATCCGGCAGGGGCAGGGCGGCCCTGCCGCCGATAAGCCTGTCAGCCCCTGGGCCGACGATACGAGGCGCGGGCAGGCCAAGCGCGCGCGCCACCTCCGTCACGACAGCAGCCGTTTCCGGCGCGGCCAGGATCAGGCCCGGCCGGCAATCGTCGAGTATGCCGGTCAGCTCGTGCGCAGTGTAGAGCGGGTTCAGCGGTGCGGTTTCCGCACCCGCCGCCAGCGAACCCATCAGCGCCACAGCGAAATCGGCGGAATTCGGCATCACCAGCGCCACGCGGCCGCCCGACAGACCAGACCCGCGCAGGTCCTCGGCCATCGCGCCGACGGCGGCGCCATAGGCGCCGTAGCTTAGCCGATCCTTCCCACACACCAGCGCCTCGGCTCCGGGGCGGCTGCGCGCGCAGGCGTCCAGCATGTGCAGGGCCGTGGGAAACGTCGAGTTAGGTGCGCGCAAGCCTTTGTTCCTTTCCAATGCCGTACCGGCGGACCGTTGCCAGTTTTTGCAGGCCCGAAGCTCTGCTATTGTTCCACCAAACGGAAAACAGATACCGTTTGCACAAAGCATTGTTGAGGAGGCAGAACCTATGAGCAAGATGATTGCGGGCGTCGCCCTGATCGCGATCCTGACCACCAGTGCCTGCGCGCCGGGCCGCCAGCAGACGGCAGGCAATGCACTTACCGGCGCGGCGCTTGGTGCGATCACCGCCGATATCCTGAGTGACGATCCGGAATGGATCATCATCGGCGCGCTGACCGGCCTGACCGCCGGCACGCTGGTGGCGCGCAACCAGCGCACCGGCCAGTGCGCCTATGCCGGACGCCAGCCCAACATGTACTATCGCGGCAACTGCCGCTGATCGTGGCGCCGACAAACGTATCGAATGCGCCTGAATTCCATGCACGCGCGGCATCCCTCGCGGGTGCCGCCCGCCTGCGTGCAAGGTCACGATGGACCGGTGCCCCGTGATGCAATATGACTGGTGGCCGACACGCGACTCCTTGCGTCGCTCGGGGTCCGCAAACATGGGGAGTGTCCACGCATGAAGACGACGCTGTTCTCGTTGACCGTTGCTGCGATCGCGGCCGGGTCCGCAGGGGCCGAAGAGGTTCGGGTCTACAACTGGTCCGACTACATCGACGAAGAGCTTCTGGCGAAGTTCGAGGCAGAGACCGGTCTGGAGCTGATCTACGACGTGTTCGATTCCAACGAACTGCTGGAAACCAAGATGCTGGCCGGCGGCTCGGGCTATGACGTTGTGGTGCCGACCGGCACCTTCCTGCAGCGCCAGATCATGGCCGGCGCCTTCCAGAAGCTCGACATGTCCAAGCTGCCCAACGCCGGCAACATGTGGGACGTGGTCGAGGCGCGCACCGCCCAGTACGACCCCGGCAACGCGTATTCGATCAACTACATGTGGGGCACCACCGGCATCGGTGTGAACGTCGGCAAGGTTCAGGAACTGCTGGGCCCCGACGCGCCCATCGATTCGCTCGAACTGGTGCTGAACCCTGCCAACATGGAAAAGCTGGCCGAATGCGGTGTGCATTTCCTCGACGCGCCGACCGAGATGATCCCGATGGCGCTCAAGTACCTGGGTGAGGATCCCGACAGCCATGACCCCGACGTGATTGCCAAGACAGAGGCGGTCTACATGGGCGTCCGGCCCTATATCCAGAAGTTCCACAGCTCGGAGTACATCAACGCGCTGGCCAATGGCGACATCTGTGTCGCCGTCGGATGGTCGGGTGACATCCTGCAGGCGCGCGACCGTGCCGCCGAGGCCGGAAACGGCGTCGAGATCGCCTACAACGCGGCCAAGGAAGGCGCGCAGATGTGGTTCGACCAGATGGCCATTCCGGTCGATGCCCCGAACCCCGAGGGCGCGCATGTGTTCCTGAACTTCATCATGGATGCGCAGAACATGGCGGCGGCGTCGAACTACGTCTATTACGCCAACGGCAACGAGGCGTCGCAGGAGTTCCTGGTAGAGGACGTTATCGGCGATCCGGCGATCTACCCGGACGCGGCGACGCTGGACAACCTGTTCACCACGACGCCCTATCCGCCGAATGTCCAGCGGGTGGTGACGCGCCTGTGGACCAAGATCAAGTCGGGCACCTGAGCCGGGGCATGGCCCGGCCGGACCTCACGGCCGGGCCGTTTCGCTGGTCCGCGATCCAATGACGGGCGGTGCGCCGCAGGTCTTCGCGCCCTGGGATGATCCCACGGCAAAGCCCCTGATCGAGTTTCGGGGCGTCACCAAGCGTTTCGGCGATTTCACCGCCGTGGACGCCATCGATCTGGACATCTACCCGCGAGAGTTCTTCGCCCTTCTCGGGCCGTCCGGCTGTGGCAAGACCACGCTGATGCGGATGCTGGCGGGTTTCGAGACCCCGACCGAGGGTCATATCCTGCTTGACGGCAAGGATCTGGCATCCGTTCCGCCGAACCGGCGGGCGGTGAACATGATGTTCCAGTCCTATGCGCTGTTTCCGCACCTGACGGTCTACGACAACATCGCCTTCGGGCTGAAACGCTCGGACATGCCCAAGTCGGAAATCGATGGCCGCGTCACCGAAATGCTGAAGCTGGTGCAGCTTGGCCCCTTCGGAAAACGCAAGCCGCACCAGATCTCGGGCGGTCAGCGCCAGCGCGTGGCGCTGGCCCGCGCGCTGGCCAAGTCTCCGAAACTCCTGCTGCTGGACGAACCGCTGGCCGCGCTGGACAAGAAACTGCGGCACGATACCCAGTTCGAGCTTATGGATATCCAGGAAAAGACCGGCACGACCTTCGTGATTGTCACCCACGATCAGGAAGAGGCGATGACTGTGGCCAGCCGCATCGCCGTGATGAAGGAAGGCGGGCTTTTGCAGGTCTCGACGCCGTCGCAGATCTACGAGAACCCCAATTCCGCATACGTGGCCGATTTCATCGGCGACGTGACCATCATCGACGGCCGCGCCGAACCCCACCCCAAGGGCTACGCCGTACACTGGGCCGATGGTCAGGCGCCGCTTGTGGTGCGTTCTCACCTGACACTGTCCAGCGGACAGGACTGCCACGTGGCGATCCGGCCAGAGAAGGTGGATATTTCGAAGACCCGGCCCGAGGACGAAAACGTCGTCAAGGGAGAGGTGATCGATATTGCCTATCTGGGCCATCTTTCGACCTTTCACGTCCGCCTGCCCGGCGGTCAGATGCTGAAAGCGCAGAAGTTCAACACCGAGCACAGCGCGCGCAAGGAAATCACCTGGGGAGACGAGATCTGGCTGTCGTGGTCGGATGAATGCGCGGTGCTGCTGGACAGATGAGCGACATGGCCGAGGACACCGATCGTCTAGGTGCGCTGCGGCGACGGGCGCTGATCCTCGTGCCATATCTCTGGCTTCTGGGCCTGTTCCTTGTGCCCTTCATCATCGTGGTGAAGATCTCGCTTTCGGACATCGCTCTGGCCATCCCGCCCTATACGCCGACGCTGGACCTGACACAGGGCTGGCAGGGGCTGCGCGACTTCTTCGGCGGTCTCGATCTGGAGAACTACGTGTTCCTCACGCAGGACAACCTGTACTGGAAGGCGTACCTGTCCAGCCTGCGGATCGCTGTCGTGTCGACATTCCTGACGCTGCTGGTCGGCTTCCCCGTCGCCTATGCCATGGCGCGTGCGCCGGAAGAATGGCGCCCGACGCTTATGATGCTGGTCATCCTGCCGTTCTGGACGAGCTTTCTGATCCGTGTCTACGCCTGGATCGGCATCCTGTCGGGAGAGGGCTACCTGAACCAGTTTCTGATGGCGCTGGGCTTGATCGAGTCGCCCCTGATGATCCTGAACACGCCCGTCGCGGTCTATATCGGGATCGTCTATACCTACCTGCCGTTCATGATCCTGCCGATCTATGCGACGCTGGAAAAAATGGATGACAGCCTGATCGAGGCGGCAGAGGATCTGGGGTGCAGCCGGCTGCAAAGCTTCTGGCTGGTTACGCTGCCGCTGGCGCGACCGGGCATTATCGCGGGCTGCTTCCTCGTCTTCATCCCGACGCTGGGCGAGTTCGTGATCCCGTCGCTTCTGGGCGGATCCAACACGCTGATGGTCGGCAAGGTCCTGTGGGACGAGTTCTTCCAGAATCGTGACTGGCCCGTCGCATCGGCAGTGGCGGTGATCCTGCTTATTCTCATCATTCTTCCGGTGGTGCTGTTCCAGCGCAACCAGGAACGCCAGGGCGAGGCCGGGAAATGAAGCGGCTGAGCTGGTTCAACATTACCTCTCTGACGCTGGGCTTCGCGTTCCTTTACGTGCCGATGCTGATCCTGATCGTCTACAGCTTCAACGAGTCGAAACTGGTGACGGTCTGGGCGGGCTTTTCGACCAAATGGTATGGAGAGTTGTTTCGGAACGAGGCGTTTCTTGATGCCGCCGGCGTAACCGTCAGGGTGGCCTTCATTTCCGCGACCATCGCGACCGTGCTCGGCACGATGGCGGCCTATGTCATGGTGCGTGGCGGGCGGTTCTTTGGCCGCACGTTGTTTTCGGGGATGATCTATGCGCCGCTGGTCATGCCAGAGGTGATCACGGGTCTTTCGCTTCTGTTGCTGTTCATCGCGATCGGGCTGGACCGGGGGGTGCTGACCATCGTTCTGGCACATACGACATTTTCCATGTGCTACGTCTCGGTTGTCGTTTCGTCCCGGCTGGTTTCCTTCGACCGTTCGGTGGAAGAGGCGGCGCTTGACCTTGGCTGCACACCCTTTGATGCGTTTCGCAGCGTGACCTTGCCGATCATCGCACCGGCGGTGATTTCCGGCTGGCTTCTGGCCTTTACCCTGTCGCTCGATGACCTGGTGATCGCGTCCTTCACCGCCGGCCCCTCGGCCACGACGCTGCCCATAAAGATCTTCAGTTCCGTCAGACTTGGCGTCAGCCCCGAGATCAACGCACTGTCCACCATCCTGATCGCCATCGTGGCGACGGGGGTTATCACCGCTTCCCTGGTGTCGAAACGTGCAATCGCGCGGCGGCAGCAGGAACAGCGTGCCGCGCTGGCGGGCGCCTAGAAATCCACCTTGACCCCCGGCAGCCGCAATTCGGAGATCAGGTCGCGCAATTCCTGACGGGCGGCAATGTTCGAGATGTTCAACTGCCCGATGCCCACCGCCTTCAGGTCCAGAAGCGTCAGGCCCCTGGGGAACAGTTCGCGAAAAATCACCCGCTCGCTGAAGCCGGGCGCCACGCGAAAGCCGATCCGCTTTGACAGTTCGGCCACGGCCTCGGCCATGCGGCGCTTGTTGTGCATCTGCTGCGAGCCCATGCGCGTGCGCACCACGATCCAGTCGATCGCCGGAAGGCCCGCCTGCGCCCGTGCCTGTCGCGCACCCCAGACCATTTCCGAATAGACCGACGGGCGGATGACCTTGTTGGTGTCGCCGTCCGTTGTCGCCAGCAGGTCGAAATCGACGAAACTGTCATTGAGGGGCGTTATCAGCGTGTCAGCCAGGGAATGCGCGGTCTGGCTGAGCCGGGTATGAGAGCCGGGGCAATCCAGCAGGATGAAGTCGCAATCCGCCTCCAGCCCTCCCACGGCAAGCGCAAGCCGACGGTCAAACACATCCTCGCCCTCGGTCAGGTCGGCCGCGTCAACTTGGGGCAGTTCGTGGAATTCGGGCGTGGGCAGGTCCAGCCCGTGACGTTCGGCGTGTGTCAGCCGGTTTTCCAGATAGCGGGTCAGCGACTTCTGGCGCAAGTCAAGGTCCACCACGCCGACGCGGTGCCCCATGCGTGCCAGCGCGGTGGCCACGTGCATCGACACGGTAGACTTGCCCGCGCCGCCCTTCTCGTTCCCGACGGTGATGATATGCGCCATGCTCGCCTCGATCTTTTTTGCTGACAGTATGTGCTCAACTTGGGCAGGAGAAGGGCGCGGCTGAAATATGGCGCGTCAGCGCAAGGCCGAAGTCAGCGCCAGTGCCACAACCGCCAGCATTGCCAGTGCCATTGCGATGTTGATCGCGCGTTGCGTCCTGTCGGGCAGGTCCATCCGCTGCAACGCCGTGCCGGCCATCAGCCAGCCAAGGTGGATCGGCACCCATATCAGGTTCAGGATCAGGAACTTGATCCCGACCTCTGCCATGTAGGCCCCGGGGAAGATCAAGAATCCCGAGAACAGCGTGGTGTTCACCGCATAGGCCTTGGGATTGATGATCTGCAGCAGCACCCCTGCCTTGACGCCCGGACGTCCACGCGCCTCGATGAAGGCCACGCGCGCGCCGGCAAACGCGATCCGCGCCGCGAGGTAGATAAGGTAAAGCGTCGATGCCACCAGAAGCAGGGTTCGCACGAAAGGCGAGCCGAGGACCAGCGCGGCCAGCCCCGACACCACCGCCAACGCCACGAGGTTGGTGCCAATGAAAAGCCCCGCAACATAGGCAAGGCCCGAGCGAAAGCCGTACGCCGCGCCAACACCTGCGGTGGAAAGGACCCCGGGCCCCGGCGTGACGATCAACAGGAAGACTGCGGCGGCAAAGCCTAGCACTGCTGCGGCCCCCAAAGGAAAACGCCGCCCCGAAAGGCGGCGTTCGTTCCGTTCCGACGGCGGGCGATCAGAAGCCCAGACCCTCGTACTTCTTCTTGAACTTGGACACGCGGCCGCCGGTGTCCATAAGGCGCGACGAGCCGCCGGTCCACGCGGGGTGGGACAGCGGATCGATGTCCAGTGCCATCATCTCGCCTTCCTTGCCCCAGGTGGATTTCATCTGGACCACGGTGCCGTCCGTCATCTTGACGTCGATGATGTGATATTCGGGATGGATGTCTTTTTTCATCTCGCGGCTCCTCAGGCTTCCGCGCCCGCCTTGGGCTTGTAGGTGTTGTCCTCGGCGATCCGGGCAGACTTGCCGCGGCGCGCGCGCAGGTAATACAGCTTGGCGCGGCGCACCTTGCCCCGACGTACGACGGTGATCGAATCGATGTTGGTCGAATACAACGGGAACACCCGTTCCACGCCCTCACCAAAGGAAATCTTGCGCACGGTGAACGACCCGGCGATGCCCTCGCCGTTACGGCGGCTGATGCAGACGCCTTCGTAGTTCTGGACGCGCGACCGGGTGCCCTCGGTCACCTTGAAGCCGACACGGATGGTGTCGCCCGCCTTGAAGTCCGGAATGTCCTTGCCAAGCGCGGCGATCTGCTCGGCTTCCAGCTGTGCGATCAGGTTCATCTGACCCACTCCTTATGTATGCCCGCGGTTTTGTCCGCGAAGGTGGTGCGCGCCCTCAGAGCTCTTGGTCTCCATCCGGGTCCCCATCGTGCGCTGCACGATAAGCCCGCCAGAGGTCAGGGCGGCGTTCCTGTGTCAGCCTTTCGGCCATGGCCTCGCGCCAGTCGGCTATTTTCGCGTGATGCCCCGACAGGAGAATGTCGGGTATCTCGCGGCCTTCCCAGACAGCGGGCCGTGTGTACTGCGGAAACTCCAAAAGTCCGCGCGAAAAGGATTCCTCTTCGGCGGACGCCTCGTTCCCGAGCACGCGCGGTATAAGCCGGACCGTTGCGTCGATCAAGGCCATTGCTGCGATCTCTCCGCCGGTCAGGACGAAATCGCCCAGCGACACCTCCTCGACCTCGAAATGTTTCAGCACACGTTCGTCCACGCCCTCGAACCGACCGCACAGAAGCGTCAGTCCCTCGGTCCGCGAGAAACGCCGTGCCATGTCCTGGTCAAACGGCTTGCCGCGCGGCGACAGGTAGATCACCGGCCAGCGCGCCGGGTCCCGGGGCGTGCCGCGCGCGGCCTGCGCCAGTGCCGCCCCGACCACATCCGCGCGCAGCACCATGCCCGCGCCGCCGCCCGCCGGCGTATCGTCGACATTGCGGTGCCGACCCACGCCGAAGCTGCGCAAGTCAAGCGTGTCCAGCTTCCAAAGCCCCTCTTGCAGGGCCTTGCCCGTAAGCGATGCGCCAAGAACGCCGGGAAAGACCTCTGGGAACAGGGTGATGACCCTTGCGGCCCAGGCATCCGCAAGGTCCGGCGTCTCCTGCACCAATTCCCGCGGTTGCAGGCTGGCGCGGATCGACATCCGCCCGTGTGACCGGCCGGGCGCGTCGGTCATGATCCCGCCTCGTCCGGCCATAGCCCCTCTGGCGGGTCGGCCACGACGACCCCCGCCGACAGGTCCACCGTTGGCACCGCGTCCAGCGTGAAGGGAAGCAGGACAGAGGACTTCAGCCCCGGCCCCATCACCTCCAGCAAGTCGCCCGCGCCGTGGTTGTGAACCGCACGCACGGTGCCCAGCGCGGCGCCGCCCGTGTCCATTACGGCCAGCCCGATCAGGTCGGCATGGTAGTATTCGTCGTCCGGAAGCGTCGGCAGCGCCGCGCGCGCGGCATAAAGCCGTGTGCCTTTCAGGGCATCGGCCTCTTCCTTGGTGGCCACGCCCGAAAGGCGGGCGGCAAAGCCTGATTTCACCGGACGTCCAAGCGTAAGGGTGAACCGGTGTGCGCCGTCCTCTGTTTCCAGCGGCCCATAATCCGCGATCGCCTCCGGTTCGGCGCAGAAGCTTTTCAGGCGGACCTCGCCGGTGACGCCGAAGGCGCCGGCGATGGAGCCTACACAGACCCGGTCATCCGACATTGGGTCCCTCCTTGCAGGTCAGGCCTGCACATCCGTCGACAAGCGGGTTGGGCGCGTAGAGCGCGCCCGCCGCAAGCAGCGCCCCGATCAGAAGAAACAGGGCCGCGCCGCCCAGCAGCACGGCCTCGCCACCAAAGCGGCGCCACAGGCGCCAGAGCCCCCAAACTCCCGCCCCGACAAGCGCCAAGGCGATCAGAAGGGCAACACCCGCGATCACCACCGCCGCCCCGTTGCCGGGGAAGCGGTGCATGCATCGCTGCCGTGGACGGGGGTCCGGGCCATCGCCTCAGGCGCGGATCACTCCGCGCCCTGGTCCTCGGCCGGTGCCTCGGCGGGGGCTTCGGACGCGGCGGCGGCCTTCTCTGCCTTCTGTGCCGCGCGCTCTTGCGCCTTCTTGCCGGGTTCGGCCTTCTTTGGGTTGCTGCGCGCGGATTTCTCTTTCACGCCAGTGGCTTCCAGGAAGCGCGCGACGCGGTCGGTCGGCTGCGCACCCTGGCTCAGCCAGTATTGCACGCGCTCCACGTCCATCTTGATGCGGTCTTCGCTATCCTTGGGCAGCAGCGGGTTGTAGGTGCCCAGCTTCTCGATGAAGCGGCCGTCGCGCGGCATGCGCGAGTCGGACGCGACGATCGAATAGAAGGGGCGCTTTTTCGAGCCGCCACGGGCGAGGCGGATTTTCATAGCCATTGGGTGTTCTCCTTGATCTGGCTGTGTGCCGGGTCGCCCCGGTCGTTCGGTTCAGTCCTTGAACTGTTTGTGGTGCTGGATGACCTCGGCGATGACGAAGGTCAGGAATTTCCTTGCAAATTCAGGGTCGAGGTCGGCCTCGCGCGAAAGCCATTCCAGCCGTTCGATCTGTTTTTCCTCGCGCGCCGGGTCCGATGGCGGCAGGTCGTGCTGCGCCTTCAGGCGGCCCACGGCCTGCGTGTGCTTGAAACGCTCGGCCAGCGTGTAGACAAGGATCGCGTCCAGCCGGTCGATAGAGGCGCGGTGGTCTGCCAGCAGTTCCGCGGCGCGCGTTGTGTGGTCGGTCATCGGGGCCTCCGGAAGGTGGAAACGGCTGTCTGCATCACGTCGGCATGACGTCGGCACAACGTCGGCGCGGGAAAGGTCATAGCGGCACCCCGGGCTTGGGATGGCGATAGACCAGCGTGTCCGGGTCGTCCCAGTCCTCGGGCATGTCCAGCCGTGCGCCAAGGCGCTCTGCAAGCGCGCGGGACCGGACATTGCCGTGAAACACGTAGCTGGCCATGGACGGCAGACCCAGCGCGCCAAACCCGAGATCGCGCGCGGCGGCTGCGGCCTCGGTGGCATAGCCCTTTCCCTCGGCGGCCTCGGTCAGCAGAAAGCCAAGCTCGGGCTCCCGGTCGCCGGGTTCGAACCCGATCAGCACAAAGCCCAGCGCCATGCCGCTCTCGCGCGCCTCGACGGTCCACAGCCCGTGGCCCCGCAACAGCCAGCCCGCAACCATCCCGGCGAAATCGACGAACGCCTCGTCCCGGCTCATCGGCCCGCCGATCCCCGCGCCGCGCTGGCCGCAGGCGATATCCGCATAGACGGGGAAATCTTCCAGCACGGGCGCGCGAAGGCGCAGGCGCGGGGCGTCCAGCACTGGCACGCCCGCGCGCAGCCTTGCGCCAAGCTCTGCCGCCGGGCCCGGCATGGGAACTTCGTGCGCGGGCGTCATGCGGCGCCTCCTGCCGGCTTCTTCTGTTCAAAAATACTCCCGCCGGAGGCAGGCCGCCTCGCGGCCTTCGCGGGCCACCGGCCCGCGCCGCCGGGAACCGGCGGCCAGGATATCGCACGCAAGCGGGTCATTTCTTCTTGCCGAACCCCGACAGGCCCGGTGGAAGCGCACCGCCGCCGCCAAGGCCCGGAAAGCCACCGGGCATCGCGCCCATCTGTTTCTGCGCCGCCTCTATCTCGGCCTGGCTGGGCATTCCGGCGCCCTTGCCGAGCATACCGCCAAGCGCCTGCTTCAGCATCCCGCGCCCGCCCTTCTTGCCGATCTTCTTCATCATGTCGGCCATCTGGCGGTGCATCTTCAGAAGCTTGTTCAGCTCGCTCACTTCCAGCCCGGCGCCGGCGGCGATGCGTTTTTTCCGGCTGGCCTGCAGGAGCTGGGGGTTGGCGCGTTCTTTCTTGGTCATCGAGTTGATGAGCGCGATCTGACGGCGCAGGACGGTGTCGTCCATGCCGGCGTCGGCCATCTGTTTCTGTGCCTTGCCCATGCCGGGCATCATTCCCATGATGCCCTCCATGCCGCCCATCTTCAGCATCTGGTCAAGCTGGGCCTTCAGGTCGTTCATGTTGAACTGACCCTTGGCCATGCGGCGCATCATGCGCTCGGCCTGTTCGGCCTCGATCGTCTCTTGTGCCTTTTCGACAAGGCTGACGATGTCGCCCATGCCAAGGATGCGGCCCGCGATGCGTTCGGGGTGGAATTCCTCGATCGCGTCCATCTTTTCGCCGAGGCCGACGAACTTGATGGGCTTGCCCGTGACCGCGCGCATCGACAGCGCCGCGCCGCCGCGCCCGTCGCCGTCCATCCGGGTCAGGATGACGCCGGTGACGCCGATCTTTTCGTCGAAATTCTCTGCAACGTTGACGGCGTCCTGACCGGTTAGGCCGTCGACGACCAGCAGCGTCTCGCGCGGGTTGGCGATGTCGCGCACCTCGGCGGCCTGCGCGATCAGCGCCTCGTCGATGTGCAGCCGCCCTGCGGTATCCAGCATGAAGACGTCGTAGCCGCCAAGGGTCGCCTGTTGCTTCGCGCGGCGCGCGATGTCCACCGCTGTCTGTCCCGGCACGATGGGCAGGGTATCGACGCCGATCTGCTGGCCAAGGATGGCCAGCTGTTCCATGGCCGCGGGCCGGTTGGTGTCGAGAGAGGCCATCAGCACGCGTTTGCCGTTCACCTCTTTCAGGCGCTTGGCGAGTTTCGCCGTGGTCGTCGTCTTGCCCGAGCCCTGAAGCCCCACCATCAGGATCGGGGCGGGCGGGTTGTCGACGCGCAGGGTGCCGATCTGGTCGCCGTCGCCGGCCAGCACGTGCACCAATTCGTCGTGCACGATCTTCACCACCTGCTGGCCCGGGGTGATGGACTTGGTGACAGCCTGGCCGGTGGCCTTTTCCTGCACCGCCTTGACGAAATCGCGCGTCACCGACAGCGACACGTCCGCTTCAAGCAGCGCCACGCGCACCTCGCGCAGGGCGGTCTTCACGTCGTCCTCGGTCAGGGCGCCCTGCTTGGTCAGGCGGTCGAAGACGCCAGAGAGACGCTCGGATAGATTTTCGAACATGTCCTCGGCCCTTTCGCCCGTTTCCCATGCCACCTGCATGTATGCAGGCAACGCCCAATGACCAACGGCACCCACGGGCGCAACGCGCTGGCGGATGTCGATCCCGGACTGCACCCGGGACCGGAAGGCCTTGCAGCTTTCCGGGATCGGGCTTGCCTACTGCCGGCGCCCATGCGAGTCAAGGGTATGAGGCTTGGCGGACGGGGACGGGCATGGCCGATGGGGTGATCTACGTGGCGACGGGGGCGGACCATGTGGCGATGGCCTGCGCCTCGGCTGGGTCCTTGCGGGCGACGAACCCCGGGCTGGCGGTGGATCTGTTCACCGACGATCCGGGCGCGGTGGCGGCGGGGCTGTTCGACCGGGTGCACGGCGTTCCGCGGGTGCATGAACGGGCAAAGCTCGACTGCCTGCCGCTGACGCGGTTCGACCGGACGCTGTTTCTGGATTCCGACACGCTTGTATTGCAGGGGCTCGGGGACCTGTTCGATGTGCTGACGCGGTTTGAATGCGCGATGGCCCATGACGTGCGGCGGGCGTCCGCGCTGGTGCAGGAGGGGCGCGACCATGTCACGCCCTATGCTTTTCCGCAGCTGAACGCGGGCGTGCTGCTGTATCGCCGTTCGGATGCGATGTGGGCGTTTCTGACCGAATGGGCGGCGCGGTTTCATGCCGATCCGGCGGTGGTGCGCGATCAGGTGATCCTGAAGGACCTGCTGTGGGAAAGCGATCTGCGGTTCTATGTGCTGCCGCCGGAGTTCAACCTGCGCCGCACGCCGATGCTCGACGCGTGGGAGCCGCTGGATGCCCGGCCCACGGTGCTGCACAGTCATCGGTTGCAGGATCACCTGCGGGTGCCGGGCGCGGCGCGGCTGACCACGCTGGATCAGGTGGTGGTGGCAGAGCGTGCGGCGCACGCGGCGGAATGGGCGGCGGAAGGGGCGCGGCCGGCGGGATGGCCGGCCAACGCCCCCGAGGTGCTGGAGGGTCAGGCCGCGAGCGGCAGCGCGTCCACCGACTGAAGCGCGGCGGCGCGGGCGGCCTCGGCGTCGATGGCGGTGCGGTCGGCCTTCACGAACTCCACATCCGTGATGCCCAGAAAGCCCAGCACGTGGCGGACGTAACCGCTGGCAAAGTCGATCTCGGACCCGATGGGCGTCCCGCCGGAGGCGACGGTGACGATGGCGCGCTTGCCGGACAGCAGGCCCTGCGGCCCGGCCTCGGTATAGCGGAAGGTCACGCCAGCGCGGGCGACCATGTCGATCCACGCCTTCAGGCTGGCGGGGACGCCGAAGTTGTAGATCGGAAGGCCGATCAGCAGCACGTCGGCCTCTTGCAATTCGGCGACCAGCATGTCGGACAGGCCAAGCTGGGTCTTCTGCGCGGCGCTGCGGGTGTCGGCGGGGGTAAAGTTGGCGCCGATCCAGCTTTCGCCGATGTGGGGCAGGCCGCCGGACAGGTCGCGGGTGGTGACCTGCACCGGGCTGGCATCGGCAAAGCGTGCGATGATGCGGTCGTTAAGATCGCGGGTGACGGAGCCCTGTGTGCGGGCCGATGCGTCGATGCGCAGGATGCGGGTGGTCATGGCGTGTCTCCGGTGTTTCGTGCAGGGTAATCTGCGATGACCAGAAGATTGGAACTTGCGCGCCAGAGAGCAATTCGCGCAGAATGAACAAGGTTCTGTTCATCAGCGCACGAAAGCATCATGGTTGGAAACTGGGACGAGATCCGCACGGCCTATCAGGTGGCGCGCATGGGCACGGTCAGCGGGGCGGCAGAGGTTCTGGGCGTGCACCACGCCACGGTGATCCGGCACATCGACGCGCTTGAAACCCGGCTGGGCACAAAGCTGTTCCAGCGCCACGCGCGCGGCTACACCGCGACCGAGGCGGGGCAGGACCTGCTGACGGTGGCGCAGGCCACCGATGACCAGCTGACGCAGCTGGTCGGACGCCTGAAGGGCCGGGGCGAGGAGATGGCGGGCGAACTGATCATTACCTCTGTTCCCGATCTTGCCAGCCTGCTGACGCCCGCGCTGGCGCGGTTCCAGGCGATGCACCCCGGTCTGATCATCCGCTTCATCACCGACTCGCGCCTGTTCCGGCTGGAATACGGCGAGGCGCATGTGGCGATCCGAGCCGGGGCGGTTCCGGAAGAGCCCGACAACGTGGTTCAGCCGTTCGGCGAGACGCAAGACGCGCTTTATGCGTCGCGCTCTTATGCCGAGGCGCATGGCGTGCCCGGGGCGGATGGCGACCTGGCAGGCCACCGGTTCGTCTGTTCCGACAGCCGCGAGTCGCGCGCGCCCTACAACCGCTGGATCCATGCCAACGTGCCCGACGACCAGATCGTGTTTCGCGCCAGCGAACAGCGGGTGGTGGAACTGGCGGTGCGCGCCGGTGTGGGCATCGGGCATATCCCGGCATGGGACGCAAAGGACGATCCCGACCTTGTCGAGGCGATCCCCCTGCGCCCCGAGTTCTCGGCCCCGGCCTGGCTGGTGACGCATGTGGACCTGCACCGCACGACCAAGGTGCAGGCGCTGACCCGGTTCCTGAAGGAAGAGGCGAAGGCCTGGATGGCGCAGTGACGGGCCCGGGGCCCGTTGCGGGCCACGCCGCGATGCTGGTGTTCTCGGCGCTGGTCGCGGGATCGTTCAGCCTGGGCGCGCTGGTGGCCAATGATATCGCGCCTGCGGCCCTGACGGCGGTGCGGTTCCTGCTGGCGGGCGCGCTTGTGGGGGCGCTGGCGCTGGCGACCACGGGGCTGCCGCGCGCAGCGTTCCGCGCACCGTGGCGCCATGTCGTGCTGGGGGCGCTGTTCAGCACCTATTTCGTAACGATGTTCGAGGGACTGAAGACCGCGCCGGCAATTTCGACGGCGGCCGTCTTTACCCTGACGCCGCTTTTGTCGGGGGTGTTCGGCTGGCTGTTCCTGCGCCAAAGGACCACGCGGCGGATGCGGCTGGCGCTGACCATCGGCGCGGCGGGCGCGCTTTGGGTGATCTTCCGCGCCGATCTGTCGGCGGTGCTGACCTTCCAGCCGGGCCGGGGCGAGACGATCTTTTTCTTCGGCTGCGTGGCCTATGCGGCCTATGCCGTGCTTCTTCGCCGGCTGAACCGGGGCGAGGCTACGGTGGTCGCCGTCTTTGCCATCATGGCGGCGGGCGTGGTGGAGCTGTGCGTTTACGGCTGGCACGACATACGGGCAACGGACTGGGGCGCGCTTCGGCCGGTGGTTTGGATCACGCTGGCCTACCTTGCGGTTTTCGCCAGCGCGGCGTCCTTTCTGCTGTTGCAGTACGCGGCGCAGCGGCTGCCGGCGGTCAAGGTGCTGGCCTATACCTACCTGACGCCAAGCTGGGTGATTGCATGGGAGATCGGGCTGGGCCACGGCGCGCCGCGCGGGCTGACGCTGGTGGGGGTCGGGCTTACCGTGGTGGCGCTGCTTCTGCTGTTGAAGGATGAAGGCGTCTGATGCTTCCGGCTGTCATGAATCCGTGGCACCCCCGGTGCCATGATTGCGGCGGAGGTGGTCCATGATGATCGAGTTGACGATGCAGGTGGGCGCGCGCGACGGTATCCTGTGCGCGCCGGTTGGGATGTCGATGCCGCATGTGGGCACGGTGTCGGTGACGGTCGATGGCGCTGCCATGCGGCTGATCGCGGACCCGACGAACGGACAGACAGCCATGGCGTTGACGCCCATGGACGACGTCGTGACGATCAACTGGCGGTATCAGCGCGGCGGCGCGGCCTATCCCGAGGCGATGTTCGCGCCGCGCGACAGCCGGTTCATCCGCGCGGCGGCATCGCTCGCAGAGGAGGCCGCAGGCATCTCGCGCGCCGCAGGGGGCGGGCAGGCCGGGCTGCGGGCGCTGATCGATCACGTGACGGGGCTGTTTCGCTATGGCCACCCCGAGGAACGGTTCTACGAGGGGTCCGACGACATCCCGCAGCTTTGCGGGCTGACGGAAGGGTCCTGCGTGGACATCAATGCCTACCTGATCGCGGCGGCACGGGCGGCGGGCTACGACGCGGGCTACATGACCGGGTGCTTCATTCCCGAGGCCAAGCGCGACTGGTGCGAGGACATGCATTGCTGGGTCGTCACGCGGGTGGACGGCGTGGTGCAGGACTGGGACATCGCGCATCACCTGAAGATGGGTGTGGCGCGGGTCGAACCGGGTTTGAACCCGCGGCCGGGCGTGCGCGTGCCGCTGTCGCATTCCATGGGCTGGGTGCTGCCGGACATCGGGGTGGCGGACCTGAAATTGCTGGCAGAGCCCATGTGGTTCGAGAATGGCAGGTGGCTGGACGCCGAACCCCGGATCACTTTGTCGGGGTATGATCTTCTGGCGGGGTAAGCTCGGCTTCGAGAAAGCGCTCGAACGCGTCGAGGTTCACCGGCTCGAACTGGCCGAAGCCCTGCATCCAGACCGACGCGGCCTTCAGCGCGTCGGGTTCCAGCTGGCACCATTTCACGCGGCCGCGCTTGTCCTGGCTGATGAGGCCGGCACGCATCAGGATGGCGAGGTGTTTCGAGATCGCGGCCAGAGACATCTCGAACGGCTCTGCCACGTCGGTGACGGCCATGTCATCTTCAAGCAGCATCGCCAGGATGCGGCGGCGCGTCGGGTCGGCGAGTGCGGCGAAAACGGCGTCGAGATGGGCGTCCATGGCGCGCAGCTAAGGCAGTATGGCGCAATTGGTCAACTGATCGGTTGAATATGGCGGGGATGCCGGATCGGGCGCCTTGCGCGTGCGCAGCATGTCGCAGGCGGGATAATATCCTTTTATTACAATGCTATGACTGGCAGGCCATGCGGCATTTGCCAGCTTGACTCTGCACCGCCGCATTCCTAGGGTCCGCCCGACTGTCCGAGGGGCATGGCATGACGGATCCGGCGGACGAAGAGCGGCTTCGCGCGCTTCAGACGCGGATCGACAAGGTCAAGGCGTCGCAGGCGCCGAAGCCACGCGCGGACGAGCACTATTCGCAGGCGAATGTTGCCTGGCGCATGGTGACAGAGCTTGTGGCCGGTCTGATGATCGGTCTGGGCATCGGATACGGGCTGGACTCGCTCTTCGGAACGATGCCGGTGTTTCTGGTGCTCTTTATCGGGTTGGGCTTTGCGGCCGGGGTGAAGACGATGCTTCACACGGCCAAGGAGGTCCAGAAGGAACAGGCGGCGAAAGCGGCCGAGGACAAAGAGGGCTGATAGGGTGGCGACGGAAGAGGCAAGCGGCGGTCTTAGCATCCATCCCATGGACCAGTTCATCGTGAAACCGCTGTTCGGCGGCGACGCGATAAATTGGTACACCCCCACGAACGTGACGCTCTGGATGGCGCTGGCGGTTGTCTGCGTCGTCCTGCTGATGGTGATCGGCACGCGCGGACGCGCGGTGGTCCCCAGCCGCGCACAGTCCGTGGGCGAACTGATCTACGGCTTCGTGCACAAGATGGTCGAGGACGTGGCCGGCAAGGACGGGGTCAAGTTCTTCCCCTACATCATGACGCTGTTCATGTTCATCCTGTTCGCCAACACCCTTGGGCTGATCCCGATGAGCTTTACCACCACGTCGCATATCGCGGTGACGGCGGTCATGGCGTTCGCGGTGTTCTTCACCGTGACACTGGTGGGCTTCATCAAGAACGGCGCAGGCTTTCTGTCGCTGTTCTGGGTGTCGTCGGCGCCCTTGCCGCTGCGGCCCGTGCTGGCGATCATCGAACTGATTTCCTATTTCGTCCGCCCTGTCAGCCATTCGGTCCGTCTTGCCGGCGCGATCATGGCAGGCCACGCGGTGATGAAGGTGTTCGCGGGCTTTGCCGCGGTCACAGCCGTTGCCCCGCTGGCCATCGGCGGCATGGTGGCGATCTACGGTCTGGAACTGCTTGTGGCGTTTATCCAGGCCTACGTCTTCACGATCCTGACCTGCGTCTATCTGAAGGATGCGCTTCACCCGCACCACTAGGGGCACGGGATCGACCGAAACCTAACCAAATCACAGCCAATTCCAATCTCAAGGAGTAACGGACATGGAAGGCGATATCGCACAAATGGGTCAGTTCATCGGCGCAGGCCTTGCCGCCATCGGGTCGGGCGCGGCCGCGATCGGTGTGGGCCACGTTGCCGGCAACTTCCTGGCGGGCGCGCTGCGCAACCCGTCGGCGGCCGGTGGCCAGACCGCGACGCTCTTCATCGGCATCGCGTTCGCCGAAGCGCTGGGGATCTTCTCGTTCCTCGTCGCTCTGCTTCTGATGTTCGCCGTCTGATCCAAACGAACCGCTCCTTGATGCCGGGGGGGCGACTGCGCCCGCCCGGCGGATTTCCGGTTCCAGGAGGACGACATGGCGACTGAAACAGAAGGCACCGCGCACGGGGCGGCCGAAGCGGCCAGCGCGCCGGGTATGCCGCAGCTGGATTTCGGGACCTTCCCGAACCAGATCTTCTGGCTCGTGGTCACGCTGGTCGTGATCTACTTTGTCCTGAGCCGCGTCGCGCTTCCGCGCATCGCGTCGGTTCTGGCCGAACGGCAAGGCACGATCACCAACGATCTGGCCGCCGCGGAAGAGCTGAAGCAAAAGGCGGTCGAGGCGGAAGACGCCTATAACAAGGCATTGGCCGACGCCCGCGCCGAAGCGCATCGGATCGTCGCCGAGGCACGCGCCGAGATCCAGGCGGATCTGGATGCAGCCACCGCGCGGGCCGACGAGTCGATCGCCGAGCGCACCGCCGAGTCGGAAAAGCGCATCGGCGAGATCCGCGAAAGCGCGCTGGACGGCGTGCGGAACGTGGCCAACGACATCGCGCAGGACGTGGTCGCCGCGATGGGCGCCACGGCGGACGAGGCCGCGCTTTCGGCCGCGATCGAAACGCAGCTGAAGGGGTGAGGGACATGATCCGAACGGCATCCGTGATCCTGGCCACGCTGGCCGCAACCCCTGCTCTGGCCGCGAAGGGCCCGTTCTTTTCGCTGGGCAACTCTGACTTTGTGGTGCTGATCGCGTTCATCGTGTTCATCGGCGTGCTGGTGTACTTCAAGGTGCCCGGCATGTTGATGGGTCTCTTGGACAAGCGGGCCGACACCATCAGATCCGAGCTGGACGAGGCCCGGGCCCTGCGCGAAGAGGCGCAGACGCTGCTGGCAAGCTACGAGCGCAAGCAGCGCGAGGTGGCCGAGCAGTCCGAGCGCATCGTCGCCCATGCAAAGGAAGAAGCGCAGAACGCTGCGGAACTGGCCAAGGCAGAGCTGGAGACGACCATCGCCCGCCGGTTGCAGGCGGCTGAAGACCGAATCGCATCTGCCGAGGCGGGCGCGGTCAAGGAAGTGCGCGACCGGGCGATCTCTGTCGCGGTAAGCGCCGCGCGTGAGGTCATTGCAAAGCAGATGAACGCCACGCAGGCCAACAAGCTGATCGACCAGTCGATCGAGACGGTGGGGCGCAAGCTGCACTGAACGTGACGCATCGTTCAAGATCCGGGGACCCGGCGCCATGGCGCCGGGTCTTTTCGTTGTGACGGGGACGTGACGCGACATGCGCCGCCCGCCGTGGCAGACTGGCCGCATGATCCGCGTCCTGATCTTCTGCCTTTGTGCGACGCCGCTGCCGGGGCTTGCCGGGCAAGCCCGGGTTGTCGACGCGCAGGCGATGCGCGTTGGCGACGGCTGGCGGTTTTCGGTGACGATCCTGCATGGTGATACGGGCTGGGACCACTATGCCGATGGCTGGGCGATCGAGGCGCCCGACGGCACCCTGCTGGGCTACCGCGAGCTTTTGCATCCCCATGTGGACGAACAGCCGTTTACCCGGTCACTTGGCGGCGTGCGCGTGCCCGGGGGCGTGGGCACGGTACATGTACGGGCCCATGACAGCGTACACGGCTGGACGGACGAGTGGTTCGAGATCGTCCTGCCCTGAAGCCATGGATCTAGCGTTTGCCTTCGTGCTCCAGCCGCTGGCGCGCGATGGTCTCGTGCGACAGGGCGGTGCGCTGGTCGCGCAGGGCGCCGGCCACGAAGTCTAGGTGCGTCTCGACCGCCGCGCGGGCGCCTGCGGCATCGCGGGCCTGAAGCGCGGCATTGATCGCCCTGTGCTGATCCAGAAGGGCCGCACGCGTGGTGCGTTGCCTGAACATGACCTGACGGTTGTAGAACACGCCCTCTCGCAGAAGCTCGTACATCGAGCGCATCATGTGCAGAAGGATGACGTTGTGGCTGGCCTCGACGATGGCAAGGTGGAACTCGGCATCGCGTCGTGCCTCTTCCTCGGCGTTCTGGCGGGAATGCGCCTCGGCCATCTTGCGAAAGACGGTGTCGACGAGTCGCAGGTCGGTGTCCGAACCAAGACGCGCGGCGCGTTCGGCGGCGAGCCCCTCCATGTCCCGGCGAAAGGCGATGGCGTCGAACAGCGCCTCGTCATGGTCTGAAAACAGCCGGATCAGCGCGGGCGAGAAGGCGGAACCCAGAACCTCGGCCACAAAGACACCGGCACCCGCCCGGCTGACCAGCAGGCCGCGGTCCTGCAACTCGGCCAGTGCCTCGCGCAGGGACGGGCGCGATACACCCATCTGCTCGGCAAGGTCGCGTTCGGACGGCAGGCGTTCGCCCGCGCGCAGGATGCCGCGCAGGATCAGCAGTTCCACCTGCCGCACGACGGCGTGCGACAGCTTCTCGGACTGGACCTTTTCGAATGGCATGACGCCCCCTGCGCGAACTGGTCAGATCGTATGACCAGTTCGCGCGTGGGGCAACAGACCTAGCGGCTCTGCTGCGTCGGGCGGATGATGATCTCGACCCGGCGGTTCAGGGCCTTGCCGGCGTCGGTCTGGTTGGTGGCGACCGGCTGATCCTCTCCCTTGCCGGTGGCGATCACGCGACCGGGCATGATGCCGTTGTTGACCAGCACTGTCTTGACGGACGCGGCGCGGCGCACCGAAAGGTCGAAGTTGTATTCCGCCGACCCGTCGGAATCGGTGTGACCCACGACTTCCACCCGGCTGTTGGGGAAGCGCTTGAGGTTGCCGGCCAGCGCGGCCAGGTCGGCGCGCAGATCGGCGCGGACGGCGGCGCTGTCCACATCGAACAGGATGTCGCTGGGCAGCTGAACCACCAGCGCTTCGCCGGTGTTGCGGATCTGGACACGGTCATTGCCCATGTCGCGCCGCAACTCTGCCGCCTGCTGGTCGAGGATGTTGCCCACGACCGCGCCAGAGGCCGCGCCGATGGCGCCGCCGATCAAAGCGCCTTCGAGGTCATTGTCGGACACGAGCGCGCCCGTCACGGCGCCGACAGCGCCACCAAGGAGCGCGCCCGAGCGGGTGCGCTGGTAGGGATCGTTGCCGGCCGGAGGGGCGGTACAGGCCCCCAGTGTCAGCACGCCTGCGGTCAGCAGGAGAACGGGTTTGGTGCGGAGCTTCATTTTTTTGGGGCCTCCAGATCGAAGAACTGCTCTTGACAGTGCTATATATGCAGCCTTGGCCCGGGCTGAAAGGACGATGCGCGCAACCGCCCGAAATCGGCGGCTTTCCCCGGGTCTCAGGCCTCGGCGCGGGCGGATTCCCACGCAAGGATGGCGCGCTTGACCGGCAATCCCCAGTGATAGCCGCCCAGCCCGCCGGATTTTCGGATCGCCCGGTGGCAGGGGATCAGGAAGGACACCGGGTTGCGGCCCACCGCAGTGCCCACCGCGCGCACGGCCTTTGGTGCGCCGATGGCACCGGCGATCTGGGAATAGGTCGTCACGTGACCCGAGGGGATGCGCAGCAGCGCCTCCCACACCTTGACCTGGAAGGGCGCGCCGATCAGGTGAAGCCGGGCGGCGCCGTCCATGCGGAACGCGGCCTCGACCCACGCGGCAAGCTTGTCCGGCGCCTTGTGAAACACCGCTTCGGGCCAGCGCCCCCGCAGGTCCTCCATCGCAGCGGCGCGTCCTGTCTCGGCGGCGAAGGCCAGCCCGCAAAGTCCCTTCTCGGTGCCCATGGCCAGAACCTCGCCGAAGGGGCTGGGAAACCAGCCCCAAGAGATTGTCAGCCCCGCGCCGCCACGGGCGTAGGCGCCCGGGCTCATCGCTTCCCACGTCAGGAAAAGATCATGCAGCCGCCCGGTGCCCGACAAGCCCAGTTCCCCGGCCGTGTCGAGCGTGGTGAAACGATTGCGCAAAAGGTCCCTTGCGTGATCGAGCGCAAGGTACTGCTGATAGCGTTTGGGGGACACGCCCACCCAGCGGCTGAACACGCGCTGGAAGTGCGCCGGGCTCATGTGCATTTCGTCAGCCAGCGCGTCGAGTGAAAGCGGCTCTGCCCCCGCTGCGTCGATGATGTCGAGCGCGCGGCGGATCACCGCGTAGTGATAGGCGTCTTCGTGGCTTTGGTCGGTCATCGCGGCCCCTTTCCCGGTGGGTCCGATCCTAGGGGCGTGGCGCGGCTGCCGCGACCCGGTTCTTGCGCGATCTGCGGGCTTGCCCCGGGGCGGCGCATTGGGCAAGAGGACGGCCATGCCAGCCGCACTCGATTATCATACCATCCACGAGATCTTCGCCCGGTTCCAGGCGCAAGAGGCCGAACCCAAGGGCGAACTGGAGCATGTGAACGCCTACACCCTGCTGGTGGCGGTCGCGCTGTCGGCGCAGGCGACGGACGCCGGCGTCAACAAGGCGACGCGCGCGCTGTTTGCCGCCGTGGACACGCCCGAAAAGATGCTGGCGCTGGGCGAGGAAGGGCTGATCGAACACATCAAGACGATCGGTCTGTTCCGCAACAAGGCGAAGAACGTGATGAAGCTGTCGCGCATCCTGGCCGAGGATTACGGCGGGCAGGTGCCGTCTTCGCGCGCGGCGCTGCAATCGCTGCCGGGCGTCGGGCGCAAGACCGCGAACGTGGTGCTCAACATGTGGTTCCGCCACCCCGCGCAGGCCGTCGACACGCATATCTTCCGGGTCGGCAACCGCACCCGGATCGCGCCCGGCAAGACCGTCGAGGATGTCGAGCGCGCGGTCGAGGACAACGTGCCGGCGGAATTCCAGCAGCACGCCCATCACTGGCTGATCCTGCATGGCCGCTATCACTGCAAGGCGCGCAAGCCCCAGTGCCCGACCTGCCTGATCCGCGATCTCTGCCCCTTCGAGGAGAAGACCGAATGACGAAAAGATACCAGGTTGTCGGGATCGGCAACGCGATGGTCGATGTTCTGGCCCATGCCGAGGATGTCTTTCTGGCCGAGAACGGCGTGGAAAAGGGGATCATGCAGCTGATCGACCGCGCCCGCGGGGTCGAGCTGTATTCCCGCATCGGCCCGGCGCAGGAAATGTCGGGCGGGTCGGCCGCCAACACCATCGCCGGGATCGCGCATCTGGGCGGGCGCACCGCCTATGTGGGCAAGGTCAAGGACGACCAGCTGGGCGCGATCTTTGCCCATGACCTGCGCGCGCAGGGGGCGGTCTACGAAACGCCCATGGCCCCCGCCGACCATCCCGACGAGACCGGGCGCTGCATCGTGCTGGTGACGCCCGATGGCGAGCGGTCGATGAACACATACCTCGGCGTGACGGAATTCCTCGAACCGGCTGATATCGACGTGGCGATGATGGCCGATGCCGAGTGGATCTTCCTCGAAGGCTACCGCTTTGACGGACCGATGAGCCACGAGGCCTTTGAAAAGGCGATCGGAGCGTGCAAGGCCGCGGGCGGCAAGGTGTCGATCACGCTGTCGGACCCGTTCTGCATAGAGCGTCACCGCGCGGCCTTTGCCGCCATGCTGCGCGACGACGTTGATCTTCTGTTCGCGAACCGGGCCGAGATGCTGTCGATGTACGAAACCGACGATCTTGACATGGCCCTGACGCGCGCCGCCGCCGAGATCGGCACTGTCGTCTGCACGGATTCCGGGAACGGCGCGCATGTGCTGTCGGGCGACCAGCGCTGGCATGTGCCCGCCGTGCCCACGCAGATTGTCGATGCCACCGGGGCGGGCGACCTTTTTGCCGGCGGGTTCCTGTGGGGCATCGCCGAGGGCCATGATCTGGAGACCTGCGCACGCATGGGCAACATTGCCGCGTCAGAGGTCATCAGCCACCTGGGCGCGCGGGCCGAGGCCGACCTGGCGGCGGTGTTCAGAACGCACGGCGTGCTGTAACTCAGAGGGGGAAGAACCGGCCTTTGGCCGGTGCCTCCGGCGGGAGTATTTGGAAACAGAAGAAGCCGGGCGCGCGCCCCTGTCTTCTTCTGTTCGGCAATACTCCGGGGGTGAATGCGCCGCAGGCGCAGAGGGGGCAGCGCCCCCTTGCCCCGGGTTTCAGCCAAACCTGCCCTCGATGAAGCTGCGCGCCTCTGGCGTTTCGGCGCGGGTGAAGACGGTTTCGGTGGGCCCGATCTCCAGCAACCGGCCAAGGTGGAAGTAGGCCACGCGGTCGGCGACACGGCGGGCCTGCATCATCGAATGGGTGACCACGACGATGCTGTGATCGGCTTTCAGGTCGAACATGAGATCCTCGACCCGGGCGGTGGCAACGGGGTCGATCGAGCCTGTGGGTTCGTCCATCAGCAGGACTTCGGGCATGGTGCCAAGCGCGCGGGCGATGCAAAGCCGCTGCTGCTGGCCGCCGGACAGGTCGGTGCCGGCCTTGCGGTGCAGGTCATCCTTGACCTCGTCCCAGAGATGGGCGCGACGCAGGCAGCGTTCCACATGCTCGGCCAGATCGGCCCGGCTTCGGGTCAGGCCGTGAATGCGCGCGCCGTAGGCCACGTTCTCGAAGATGGTCGAGGTAAAGGGATTTGGCTTTTGCGCCACCCAGCCAAAGCGGCGGCGGTGCTGCGGCGGGTCGATGCGGCGGTCCTGTATATCCTGCCCGTCCATGCGGATCGTGCCCTCTATCCTGACCCCGCGGGTTCCGTCGTGCATCCGGTTCAGCGACTTAAGCGCGGTCGTCTTGCCGCATCCCGAGGGGCCAATGAAGGCGATGACCTCGTTCGGGTATACGTCGAAATCGACGTCGATGAGCGCGTGCTTGTCGCCATACCAGAGATTGAGGCCGTCGACCTCGATCATGGGGTCGGCGTTGCGACCGGCGGGATGCCTGACCGGGGCAGAGCGGGGCGTGGTGTCGTCATGCATAGCGGCGTGCACTCATTGCTGTGTGATGCGGTCAAGGTGCGGGCAGGCTAGCGCAGCGGCTTCGATCCAGATCAAGCCGCCGAAGATGTCATGAAATCTTCATCCAGACGTTACAGGGCAACCCGCGCGGGCCTTAGTGCCCCAGCTTGGCGTGCACCTCGTCGAGATCGACCTCTGACAGAGGCATCTTGTTCGACGGATCGTCGATGTCGTACTTGAAGACCTCGAAATCGCGTTTGTACATCTCGCGCACGAGGTGCATCGACAGGTCATCGAAATAGTCCTGCACCGGATGCAGCCGCTTCGGCCCGTGACCTTCGGATTCGTTGAAGCGCGGCACGTCGGACAGGGCGATGGGGTGATCCACCTCGACGCTGTCGAGCACGGTCTGCATCCCTTCGTCAAATTTCTCGGTGAAGAAGATGTGGTTGTAGCGTCCGCCGTTGACGATGAAGGTCGAGACATGGCCCGACATCGCGGACCAGTGAATGTCGGGGTCCATCGGACGGCGCCAGCGGATGGTGTCGCGCGCAAACAGCAGGAAACGGCGGAACGACTTTATCTGGTCGAAGTCGTCCTTGCCGTCGGGGCCGCCGACCTCGATCCCGTATTTCTGCACCAGTTGTGGCACGAGGTTGCCGCGATAGCGCTTGCCGTTGCGCTGGATGCCGCAGATCTTGTCGAAAAAGGACGACAGGATGCGGGTATAGGGATTGCGCACGCAGGTGAAGGTATAGGCGTCATGCCCCTGCACCCGTTCGGCGATGCGCTGCTTGCTGTCCTCGATGGCCCATTTGTGCATGCCTTCCATGGCGTCATGTATGTCGCCATCGAAGAAGCGGCCGTGATCGGTATAGTGCAGGATCTGCCCGATGCTGGAGCATGCGCATTTCGGGACAACGCGGTAGACGACCTTTTCGCTCATCGTCATCCAGGTGCCTGGGAATCCCATATCTTGTCACTTCCTCGCCGCCGGGGGCCTTGATCTTGGGGTCACACCTGCCCCAGTTGTCGAAAAAGAACAAAGAACCCCTGTTTCTTCAACGCCTGTTCACGGTATCTAGGGAAACAATGGGGCAAAAATCGGGTGTTGGGTTTCCGTAATGGCAAAAATTGCGTTCATTTTGCTGTGCCACAAGGACCCGGAGGCGATCATCCGGCAGGCCCAGCAGCTGACCGCAGCAGGCGATTGCATCGCCATCCATTTCGACGCCCGCGCCAAGCCCGAGCACTATCGCCAGATCCGCGCGGCGCTGAACGACAACCCCGCCGTGACCTTCGCCGCCCGGCGAGAGAAGTGCGGCTGGGGAGAATGGTCGCTGGTGCGGGCCACGCTGAACGCTGTCGAGGCGGCTGTCGGCGCGTTTCCGGACGCGACGCATTTCTACATGCTGTCGGGGGACTGCATGGCGATCAAGTCGGCCCAGTACGCGCACGCCTTTCTGGACGCCGGAGATACCGATTTCATCGAGAGCTTCGACTTCTTCAAGTCCGACTGGATCAAGACCGGCCTTCGCGAGGAACGGCTGATCTATCGCCACTGATTCAATGAGCGCAAGAACAAGTGGTTGTTCTACAACAGTTTCTGGCTTCAGCGCTGGCTTGGGCTGAAGCGCAGCGTACCGGACGACCTGGAGATCATGATCGGGTCGCAGTGGTGGTGCCTGCGCCGCCGCACAATCGAGATGATCCTCGATTATTGCGCGCGGCGGCCTGACGTGATGCGTTTCTTCGCGACCACGTGGATTCCCGACGAGACGTTCTTTCAGACGCTGGTTCCGCATCTTGTCCCGCGCGAGCAGATCCAGCGGCGCACGCTGACCTTCCTGCTTTTTACCGACTACGGGATGCCGGTGACCTTCTACAACGATCACTATGACCTGCTGCTGAGCCAGGATTTCCTGTTTGCGCGCAAGATTTCGCCCGGGGCGACACAGCTCAAGAAGCGGCTGGGTGATCTTTACGCTGATCGCGGGGTAGAGTTCCGGATATCGAACGAGGGGCAGAGCCTGTTTCATTTCCTGACCCAGCGCGGGCGGGTCGGGCGCCGCTTTGCCCCGCGGTTCTGGGAAACGGAATCCACCCTGGGGCACGAGCGGGAACTGATGATCCTGACCTGCAAGAAGTGGCACGTGGCCAAGCGTCTTCTGAACGAGGTGCGGCAGGTGACGAACATCCCGGCCATCGAATACCTGTTCAACGAGGAAAGCACATGGCTGCCCGACCTTGGCGGCATTCAGGCCAGCATCGAAAAGCGCACGCGGCACCGCCGTGCCCTGATGCGGATGCTGTTCGACTATCACGACAGCAACCGGCTTATCATCTGCCTCGACCCCGGCAGCATCGACCTTATGCGTGATTTCTACAGCGACCGAAGCCAGACCCGAATGCTGGAGATCCAGTGCAATTTCAGCGACGACTATCTGATCGGCCACGCCCGGCGCGTGGGCCTTGCCGGCGAGCGCACCCCGTCCGACGTGCTGGAACGTCTGGTGCCGGCAATCCGTGCGGACGTGGCCTTTGAAAGCGACGAGATCCGCGAGGCGCGGTTTCCCGAAGTGTTCCGGTTTCAGGAATGGGCACCGCTGGAAGATCGGGCGGCGGCCCTTGCGCGTTTCCTCGATATCCCGCAGGAACGGGCTGTCGAGATCGCATCCAATGACCAAATCTTCGTCGATTAGGGGACCCGATGGCCTACGACTATGACGACCAGAACGTGTTCGCCAGGATCCTGCACGGCGAGATCCCCAACGCCACGGTGATCGAGACCGCGCACACGCTCGCCTTCAACGACATCGCGCCACAGGCGCCGGTCCACGTGCTGGTGATCCCCAAGGGGCCCTACGTCTGCCACGATCATTTCGTGTCGGCGGCCCCGGACGCCGAGATCGTGGATTTCTACCGCACGGTGGGACGGATCTGCGCCGATCTGGGGATTTGTCCGGGCGAAGGCGGGGCGGGCTATCGCACCATCTCCAACACGGGCGAGGACGCCGTGCAGGAGGTGCCGCATTTCCACCTGCACATCCTTGGCGGGCGTCCGCTGGGGCGTATGCTGTCAAAGGACGGCTGACGCGGGGGGCGGCAGGGCGGCGTGCCCCGGCGCTTGTGGCTTGCGCATGAGTTTGGGGACCGGTCGGAACCGCCGCGCGGGCCCGTCAGCGCGCGCCGCTGCCGGTAAGGTCAAGGAACACGTCCTCTAGATCGGGCTCTCGCGTCTGGACGTCGCGGATGCGCACGCCGGCGGTCCGCAGCGCGTCAAGGATCGCATCCGCCGAGGTTTGCGACCGCCGATAGGACAGGTGCAGCGCCCCGTCAGGCGTGTCGCGCCGATCCACGCCCGAAGGCAGGTCCAGCGCGCCGGCGGGCGTCTCTGGGTGGATCACCAGCGTCTTGGCGTCCAGCCGTCCGACCAGCGCGTCGGTGCGGTCGCGCGCCACCACCTGCCCCTGGTCGATGATGGCGATCTCGTCGCACATCTCTTCCGCCTCTTCGAGGTAGTGGGTGGTCAGGATGATCGTCATCCCCTCTTCGGTGTTCAGCCTTCGGACGTTTTCCCACAGCATCTGGCGCAGTTCGATATCGACGCCCGCCGTGGGTTCGTCCAGCACCAGAACGCGGGGACGGTGAACCAGTGCCTTGCCGAGCAGAAGGCGACGGCGCATCCCGCCCGAGAGCGACCGCGCATAAGCCTCGGCCTTGTCGGTCAGGCCGATCATGCGCAGCACCTCGTCGGTGCGGCGGGCGGATTTCGGCACGCCATAAAGGCCCGCCTGCACCTCCAGCGCGGCGCGCGGGGTGAAGAAGGGATCAAGGTTCAGTTCCTGCGGCATGACGCCGATCGAGGCGCGCGACTGGCGTGGGTTCACGTCCTGGTCAAAGCCCCAGATGCGCACGCGGCCCGCCGTCTTCAGGACCAGACCGGCAAGAATGTTGATCGTCGTCGACTTGCCGGCGCCGTTCGGCCCCAGAAGGCCAAAGATCGAGCCGGCGGGAATCGACAGGTCGATGCCCTTCAGTGCCTCTTTCGGGGGCTGCCCCGCGCTTGACGCATAGGTCTTGCGCAGTCCCTCGATCTCAATCGCCTGTGCGGTCATCGGCCCTGTCGCGCCCCTTGTTCGCCGCATCCTGATCGCTATGATGCCGAACGGACATAAGCCGGACGATCCCCGGCCACAAGCGCACGAGGCCCCAATGCCCATCGACCCGCCCGAGACAGAGGTTGTCACCCAATGGCGCGTCGCCTGTGACGGCGGCGAGGGCGCGCTGGGCCATCCGCGCGTCTGGCTGTCGCTTTCGCACGACACGGGTTTCGTGGAATGCGGCTATTGCGACAAGAAGTTCGTCCACGCGGATTTCGCCAAGGCCGGGGCGACAGAGGTCTAGGCGCGTCCCGCCCGTCAAGGTCTTGCCGATATCGGGTGCCAATTCTTCCGCGTCACCAGTTCGCAAGCCTTCAGGTAAGATACCCCTTCCGTGCGCCCGCTGGCCGCGTAACCGTCCCTTGTGATCGGGGCGATGGTGCCCTCTGCGCCGGGCCCTTCGCGCCAGAGCCCCGCCATTGAGAGGCGCTGGGCGCCTTCGCGGGCGCGGGCGGGCTGGCGATGGTGCTGGGCATCGTCGCGCTGCTGTTCAACACCGGTTCGATCCTCGAGACGCTGTCGGGATAGCGGGCCGCGCCGCTGGACTTCGTTTCCCCGGCGCGCCATGAACGGGTGGCATGCAACGCTGGAGGGACGACATGGCATTCGGCAAGGGCTGCCATCTGCACCTGATCGACGGGTCGGCGTTCATCTTTCGCGCATTTCATGCGCTGCCGCCCCTGACGCGCAAGTCCGACGGTCTGCCGATCGGGGCGGTGTCGGGCTTCGTCAACATGATCTGGAAGATGGTCGAGGATAACCGCGGTCCCGACGCTCCTACCCATGTGGCGGTGGTGTTCGACAAGGGCAGTCACACGTTCCGCAACGACCTGTACGACCAGTACAAGGCCAACCGTGACGCGATGCCAGAGGACCTGCGCCCGCAGATCCCGCTAACGCGCGAGGCTACGCGTGCCTTCAACATCGCCTGCCTCGAGCAGGAGGGCTATGAGGCCGACGATATCATCGCCACGCTGTCCTGCCGGGCGCGTGACGCGGGTGGTCGGGTGACGATCGTGTCGTCCGACAAGGACCTGATGCAGCTGGTGGGCGACGGGGTCGAGATGTTCGATGCCATGAAGAACCGCCGCATCGGCCCCGCAGAGGTCGAGGAAAAGTTCGGCGTCGGCCCAGACCGGGTGGTCGACGTGCAGGCGCTGGCGGGCGACAGCGTCGACAACGTGCCCGGCGCTCCCGGCATCGGGGTCAAGACCGCCGCGCTGCTGATCAACGAATACGGCGATCTCGATGCCCTGCTGGAGCGTGCGGACGAGATCAAGCAGCCCAAGCGGCGCCAGTCGCTGATCGAGAATGCCGGGCAGATCCGCCTGTCGCGGCAACTGGTGCAGCTTGACTGCGACATGCCTCTTGAAGTGCCTCTCGACTCGCTGGAGGTCAGGGAACCCGAGGCGGGGCCGCTGCTGGACTTCCTGACGCTGATGGAATTTCGCACGATTACCCGCCGCGTGGCCGAAACGCTGGGTGTCGATGTGCCCGCGATAGAGGCCGTCGCGCCGCAGGCCGCCACACCCGCCGGAGAGCCGGAAACGCCCGAAGATCTGCCCTTCGATCACGGCGCCTATGAATGGGTGCGCGACATGGCGGGGCTTCAGGTCTGGATCGACCGTATCCGCCAGCGTGGCTGGGTCGCGGTGGACACGGAAACGACCGGCCTGAACGAGATGCGCGCCGATCTGGTCGGTGTCTCGCTGGCGGTAGAGCCGGGGCAGGCCTGCTATATCCCGCTGGCGCACCGGCCCGAAAGCACCGACGACCTGTTCGGCTCGAACGCGCTGGCCGAGGGGCAGATCCCGCTGGACGACGCGCTGGACGCGCTGCGCCCTGTGCTGGAGGATGATGCGATCCTGAAGATCGGCCAGAACATCAAGTACGATGCCAAGATTCTTGCCCGCCATGGCGTGCAGGTGGCACCGATCGACGACACCATGCTGATTTCCTACGCGATGCATGGCGGGCTGCACGGGCACGGGATGGACACGCTGTCCGAACGCTATCTTGGCCATCACCCGATCCCGATCAAGGAACTGATCGGGTCGGGCAAGGCACAGAAGACCTTTGACCGCGTCCCCGTGCAAGAGGCGGTGAAATACGCCGCAGAGGATGCCGACATCACCCTGCGGCTTTGGCAGCTTCTGAAGCCCCAGTTGCATCAGGCCCGCGTGACGACGGTCTACGAGACGCTTGAACGTCCGCTTGTTCCGGTGCTCGCGCGCATGGAAATGGCGGGCGTAAAGGTCGATCGCAACACGCTGTCGCGCATGTCCGGCGCCTTTGCCCAGAAGATGGCCGCGCTGGAAGAGGAGTTGATCGGCCTTGCGGGCCGGAGCTTCAACGTCAATTCGCCTGCACAGGTGGGTCAAATCCTGTTCGAGGACATGGCGCTGGAGGGCGGCAAGAAGACCAAGACAGGGCAATGGTCGACCCCGGCGGATGTGCTGGAGGATCTTGCGACACTGCATGATTTCCCTGCGCGCGTGCTGGATTACCGCCAGCTTCAGAAGCTGAAATCCACCTATACCGACGCGCTTCAGGATCATATCCACCCCGACACGGGCCGCGTGCACACGTCCTACGTGATTTCGGGTGCGAGCACCGGGCGGCTGGCCTCGACCGACCCCAACCTGCAGAACATTCCCGTCCGCAGCGAGGAAGGCCGCCGTATCCGAGAGGCATTCGTCGCCGATGCGGGCAAGGTCCTGGTCAGTCTCGACTACAGCCAGATCGAATTGCGTATCCTGGCCCATATCGCCGACATTCCCGCGCTGAAGCAGGCCTTTGCCGAGGGTCAGGACATTCACGCGATGACCGCGTCAGAGATGTTCGATGTGCCGCTGGATCAGATGACGCCGGATATCCGGCGGCAGGCCAAGGCGATCAACTTCGGCGTGATCTATGGGATTTCCGGCTTTGGGCTTGCACGCAACCTGCGCATTCCGCGGGCCGAGGCGCAGGGCTTCATTGACCGCTATTTCGAGCGTTTCCCCGGCATCAAGGCCTACATGGACGCCACGGTGACCTTCGCAAAGGAGCATGGCTACGTCGAAACCCTGTTCGGGCGCCGCATCCATACGCCCGAGATCAACGCCAAGGGGCCGACCGCCGGTTTCGCCAAGCGCGCCGCGATCAACGCCCCGATCCAGGGAACAGCCGCCGACATCATCCGGCGCGCGATGGTGCGGATGGAAGACGCGGTGGGCGACCTGCCCGCGAAGATGCTGTTGCAGGTCCATGACGAACTGATCTTCGAGGTGCAGGAGGGCGCGGTGGATGACCTGATCGCCGCCGCCCGCGGGGTGATGGAAGCCGCGTCGCATCCGGCGGTGCATCTGGACGTGCCGCTGGTGGTCGATGCGGGGCAGGGCGCCAACTGGGCCGAGGCGCATTGATGGATGATATCGTTCTGGTCGACTTGGCCGAGGGGGTGGCGACCGTCACCCTGAACCGGCCGGAAAAGAAGAACGCGCTGAGCATGGAGATGTTCGCCGCCATCGCCGAGGCGGGCGAGGGGCTGAAGGCCGTGGCGGGACTGCGCGCGGTGATCCTGACCGGCGCGGGCGGCGATTTCTGCGCGGGGCTCGATTTCGCGGCGATGGGCCAGATGGCCTCGGACCTCGACGCGATGCGCGCCCGTCTTGCCACGCCCCTGCCCGGCGTGGCGGCGAACTGGTTCCAGAAACCGTCCACCGTCTGGGCCGAATTGCCGGTGCCGGTCATTGCGGCGATCGAAGGCGTGTGCCTTGGCGGCGGCTTGCAGATCGCGCTGGGCGCGGACATCCGGCTGGCCCGGCCGGACGCGCGCCTGTCGATCATGGAATCGCGCTGGGGCCTGATCCCCGACATGGGGATCACCCAGTCGCTGCCCAAGCTCATGCGTGCCGATCAGGCCAAGCGCCTGATGATGACGGCCGAGATGGTCACCGGCGACCGGGCCGCCGCGCTCGGGCTGGTGACGGAGCTGGCCGAGGACCCGATGGCGGACGCCCGCGCCCTGGCCGCCGGGATTGCCGCCCGCTCGCCCGATGCCGTGGCCGGGATCAAGCGGCTGGTGGACAGCACCTGGACCCTGCCAGAGGGCGAGGGGCTGGCCGTCGAGGCCGCCTTGCAGGCGCCGATCATCGGGGCGCCCAACCAGATCGAGGCGGTGGCGGCCAACCTGCAGAAGCGCCCGCCAAGGTTCCGGTGACAGAGGTCGAGGTCCGCTCTCGCGCGGATCTGCGCACATGGCTGGCGGCGCACCACGCCAGCCACGGCTCGGTCTGGCTGGTGACGTGGAAGAAGCATACAGATCACTATGTGCCCTTCGGAGACCTGGTCGAGGAACTGCTGTGCTGGGGCTGGGTGGACAGCCGAACGCGCGGCGTGGATGCCGACCGCTCCAGCGTGCTGATCGCGCCGCGCAACCCGAAAAGCGCGTGGTCGGCGGTGAACAAGGCCAAGGTCGAGGCCGCGCGCGCGTCCGGCGCCATGACCCCGGCGGGCGAGGCGCTGATCGCCGCGGCGGTGGAGAACGGGATGTGGACCTTCCTCGACGATGTCGAGCGGCTGGAGGTTCCGGAGGATCTGGCCGCCGCGCTGGACGCCGCGGGGCAGCGCGCCACCTGGGATGGCTGGCCGCGCAGCGTGCGGCGCGGCACGCTGGAATGGATCAAGACGGCCAGGACCGGGGCAACGCGGGCGAAACGGATCGCGGACGTGACGGGCAGCGCGGCGCAGGGTCTGCGCCCCAGCCCGTTCCGGCGCTAGCGGGAACGGGCAAGAGTTTTGCAAAACTCTTGCAAGAGCCTTGCAAGGCTCTTGCCACCCTTCGCCCGCGCGGCGGGGCCCTAGCCCTTCCCGGCCTCCGGCCCATCAAGGTCGGTCTGGATCCAGCGGTCCGAACAGTGGATGTCGATGGACGACAGCCGCCCGGGGCCGATGTTGCGGAACTTGTGCGGCACCTTGGCGGGGCCCAGCAGGATGTCGCCCGCCTCGGCCTCGATCTCGTCCTCGCCGATGGTGAAGATCGCCCGGCCCTCGCGCAGGATGAAGACCTCGTCATAGGGGTGCACATGCAGCACGGGCCCCGATCCGATGACGTCCGAGGAAAAGAACAGCACGGTGACGTCCGTGCCGATCTGGTGGCCCTCGAACCGGCCCTTCCACAGCTCGGGCGCGCTGCCCCAGTCGGCCCGCCCCAGCTTCAGCCCCTTGCGCATGGTGACTCTCCCTCATCTGCTGCGGCCAGCCTTGCTGCCGCGCGGGTTCTGCGCAAGCCCCGGCGCGCATTCAGCGCCGGTGGGCGTCCGTCGCGAAGAAGTCGGCCAGCCGCTTGCCACGTTCGTCACGAAAGCGACCTGCGTCGTCCACCGCGGTGATCCGATCCACGCGGAACATGCGGAAATCCTGTCGCAGCTCGCACCATGCGACCAGGGTCCAGACCTTGCCCCAGAACCACAGGCCCAGCGGCCGGACGGTGCGCGCCGTCACCGCGCCCGCCGCGTCCGCGTAGTCCAGCGTCAGGCGCACCCGGTCTTCCGCCGCGCGTTCGATCCGGTCCAGCCGGTCGCGCGTCGCGTCGTCGATGGGGCCCGCCGGGATCGCGTGAACGGCCACGGCGGCGGCGCGGGCGCGCGCCTCGGCGGGCAGGACGGCGTCGATCTTGACCAGCGCCTCCTGCGCGGCGCGCGCCATTCCGGCCCCGCCCCAGGCGCGGATCAGCCGCGCGCCCGCGACCAGCGCCACCACCTCGTCGCGGGTGAACATCAGGGGCGGCAGGTCGAACCCGTCGGCCATGACATAGCCATAGCCCGCCGCACCCTCGACCGGCACGCCGCTGGCCTGCAAGTCGGCGATGTCGCGGTAGATCGTGCGCTCGGACACCTCCAGCGCCTCGGCCAGCTGGCGCGCCGTCACCAGCCGCCTGCCCCGCAGCATCTGCACGATCTGGAACAGGCGGTCGGCGCGGCGCATCCGGTCAGGCGGCCCGTGGCTCGAACAGGCCCAGCGAATTGCCGTCGGGATCGGTGGCATAGGCGAAGGTGCCCACCGGGATCTCGATGGGCGGAGAGATCACCGTGCCGCCCGCGGCGGTGCAGCGTTCCATCGCCTCGGCCAGGGCGCCGGGCACGGCAAGGTGGACGGTCGGGCCGCTGCCGTCGCCCGCAGGGGTGCCGGGATAAAGATGCCCGGCGACGCCTGTGCCGTCTGCGGTGGGCAGCATGGCGACCGGGTTGGGCCCCATTTCCGTCGTCTCCAGCGCATAGCCGAAGACGGTGCTGTAAAACGCGATGGCAGCGGGCAGGTCGCGCACCGGGATTTCCGCCCAGATGACGGCGTTGGCGGGGGTATGGGTCATGGTCCGTGTCTCCTTGGTTGAATGGACGACACGAGCGCTAGCATAGCCCCCCTGACAGCGTTCTGTCAGGAGGTGACAGGGGAAAGGCCGTTCAGCCTCAGAATCTCTCCACCCAGGGTCTCAGCGTCAGTTCGTGCGACCACGCGGACCGGTGCTGGTCGATCAGCTGGACATAGGCCGCCGCGATGGCGTCGGGGTCAAGCATCGAATCGGGGGTGTCGGGCGGGTCCGTCCGGCCGGGGCGGTCGGGGTTGCGGATGCCGCCGTCGATGTTGATCCAGGCCACGTGGATGCCCTGCGGGTGCAACTCGCGCGCCATGCTTTCGGCCAGCCCGCGCTGGGCGAACTTGCCCATCGCGAAGGGGGCCGACAGCGGAAAGCCCTTTACCCCCGCCGAGGCGCCGGTGAAAAGGATCGTGCCGCGAACGCCGTCGACCGGTTCAGCGGCCAGCATCCGCCGCGCCGCCGCGCGGCCTGCCAGAAAGGCGCCGATGGCGGTGACCTCGATGGCGCGGCGCACCTCTTCGGGGTCAAGCTCTGCCACCGGGCCGCGCACCCGGGCCGAGGGGTTGTAGACCACAACGCGCGGCGCCTCTGGCAACCCGTCGAACAGCGCATCGACCGCCGCCGCGTCCGTCCCGTCAAGCGCTGTGGCGCGCCCGCCGGTTTCCGCCGCCAGACCCGCCAGCTTGCCCGCGTCGCGGGCGGACAGAACTAGGCTGTAGCCCGGCGCCAGCCGCCGCGCCAGCGCCGCCGAAAGCCCGGTGCCCACCCCGATGATGACTGCGATCGGCTTCATTCCGCTCTCCTTTTCTCGAAAATCTTCCGTGCCCGCGCCAGCCAGCCCAGCCCCGCGCGCGTATCGCCTTTCGGCAGGTATTCGGCGCTGATGACGCCCGCGAATCCGTCGTCGCGCATCGCCGCGAAAAGCGTGTCGAAATCGACGCCACCGGCCCAGGGCTCTGCCCGGTCCGGGGTGTCGGACACCTGCACATGCACCGCGCGGCGGCCATGCGCGCGCCAGACCGCCACGGCGTCGCCGGTCAGCATCTGGGCGTGGAAGGCATCGAATTGCAGGCCGAGATTCGGCGCGCCCACCGCGTCGAGCACTTCTGCGGCAAGGTCATAATCGGCAAGGAAATAGCCCGGATTGTCGCGCAGGTTCAGCGGTTCGATGGTCAGGCGCTGGTCAGGCGCCCTTTGGGCTGCCCAGGCAAGATTGGCGACGAAGGTATCGCGCGCCGCCGTGCCTTCGGCGACACCGGCCATCACGTGGATGAAGCGCGGGCGCAGTTCGGCGGCATAGCGCAGGACACGGTTGAAATCGTGGCGGAACCGGTCTTCGGCGCCGGGCACGGCGGCCATGCCGCGCGGGCCGCCGGTGTAATTCGGCGGCGGGCAGTTCATCAGGGCCATGGGCAGCCCGGTTGCCGTCATACGGGCGCGGATGTCCGGCACCGGGTCGTCATAGGGAAACAGCACCTCGACGGCGTCGAACCCGGCCTCAGAGGCGGCCTCGAAGCGATCCAGAAAGGGCAGGTCCGGGAACAGAAGCGTCAGGTTGGCGGCGAATGTGACCATCAGGGCAGTTCTGCCGCGGGGATCACCGGAAAGAACGCACCACCCGACCAGAGGCCGAACCAGTCCTCGCCCTCGTGCGGTTCAACGGCGCCGATGTCGACCAGCCGGTAAAAGCTTTTCCTGTCGATGAGCGCTTCAAGTTCGGCCCGGACGTGAACATAGGGCGATGGCTCTCCCGTCTCGGGGTCGCGCTGCACGCGAATCGGGTGGTCGGGGCCGGCAGCCACCACGTCGTCCACATGGGTGGTGAAGGTCAGGATCTGGTCCGGGCCCTCGCCCGATGCCTCGAAATCGACCGCGACGAAGGGCGCGTCATCCACCGTGATGCCGACCTTTTCGACAGGCGTCACAAGGAAATACTTGCCGTCCTCTTTCTTCAGGATCGACGAGAACAGCCGCACCAGCCCCGGCCGCCCGATGGGCGTGCCAAGGTAGAACCATGTTCCGTCCCGGGCGATGCGCATGTCGAGATCGCCGCAGAACGGCGGGTTCCACAGGTGCACCGGGGGCGGGCCCTTGCCCTTTTTTGCGGCCCGGGCCGACGCGGCAAGGCTTTCGGCCGAGGGTTTCACGAGGTTTTGTCCGCTCATCCGTTTTGCCTCTTGTCGGTGGCGGTCTAGTCTTGTCCGATACGATCCAGATATAGCCCCCGTTCCGGAGTTCCGCCATGGCCGATGCCGAAACCCTCCTGCCCGAGATCGAAGCGCTTGGCGAAAAGCTGATCGAGGCCAAGGCCAGCATCACCCGCCGCTTCATCGGTCAGGAAAAGGTCGTGGATCACGTGCTGTCGGCGCTGGTCTGCGGTGGCCATGGTCTGCTGATCGGTCTGCCGGGCCTTGGCAAGACGCGGCTGGTCGACACCTTGTCCACTGTCATGGGCCTGAAGGGTGCGCGCATCCAGTTCACGCCCGACCTGATGCCCGCCGATATCCTTGGGTCCGAGGTGCTGGAAACGGCCGAGGACGGCAGCCGCAGCTTCCGCTTCATCGAGGGCCCGGTGTTCTGCCAGCTTCTGATGGCCGACGAGATCAACCGCGCCAGCCCGCGCACGCAATCGGCGCTGTTGCAGGCGATGCAGGAAAAGTCGGTGACGATCGCCGGCCACCCGCACGCGCTGGAGGCGCCGTTCCATGTTCTGGCCACCCAGAACCCGATCGAGCAGGAAGGCACCTATCCCCTGCCAGAGGCGCAGCTTGACCGCTTCCTGTTGCAGATCGACGTGGAATATCCCGACCGGGCCACCGAACGCGACATCCTTCTGGCCACCACCGGGGTGGAAGAGGGCCAGGCGCACGAGGTGTTCAGCGCCGCCGAACTGATTGCGGCGCAAAAGCTTGTGCGCCGGATGCCCGTGGGCGAGGGCGTGGTGGAACTGATCCTCGATCTGGTGCGCGCCTGCCGTCCCGGAGAGACAGAGGCAGAGGCCATCGTGAACCAGTCCGTCGGCTGGGGCCCCGGCCCGCGCGCGGCACAGGCGCTGATGCTGACGGTGCGGGCGCGCGCGCTGCTTGACGGGCGGCTGGCACCATCCGCCGAGGACGTGATCGCCATGGCCCGGCCCGTGCTGACCCACCGCATGGCGCTGACGTTCGCCGCGCGGGCGCGGGGCGAAAGCCTGCCCCATGTGATCGATACCGTGGCCGAGACCGTCACCCGGGTCGAGGCCGCCGCGTGACAACGCCCGCCCTTCTGCGCCAGCGGTCAGAGGACCTTGCAGGTCCGCTGCCGCCGCTTCTGGCGGCGGCAGAGCATCTGGCGCAGACGGTGCTTCTTGGCGCGCACGGCCGGCGGCGTTCGGGCATGGGCGACGAGTTCTGGCAGTATCGCCCCGCCCGCCCGGGCGACGAGGCGCGGATGATCGACTGGCGCCGCTCGGCGCAGTCGGACATGCATTTCGTGCGCGAAAGGGAATGGCAGGCGGCGCAAAGCGTCCACATCTGGGTGGACGAGTCGCAATCCATGGGGTTCGCCGGCACGAAGGACGGCGAGACAAAGCTGGCGCGCGCGCGTCTTCTGGCCATGGCCATGGCGATCCTTCTGATCCGCGGCGGGGAACGCGTGGCGCTTGCCAGTCTCGGCACGCCCCCCCGGTCCAGCGAATTGCAGCTGATCCGCATCGCCGAGGCATTCACCCGTGACGACGCGCAGCCCGACTATGGCGCGCCAGAGGTGCGGGGCATGCTGCCACATGCCCGCGCGCTGTTCATCTCGGATTACCTTGGCGATATCGGCGCGGTGACGGCACAGCTGGCCAAGGCCGCCGACCGGGGCGTCAAGGGCGTGCTGTTCCAGATCCTCGACCCGCAGGAAGAGGCGTTTCCCTTCGACGGGCGCACGATCTTCGAAAGCATGGGCGCCAGCCTGCGGCACGAGACCCTGAAGGCGGGCGAATTGCGTGACCGCTATCTTCAGCGAATGGCCGAGCGCAAGGACAGGCTGGACCGGCTGGCGCGCAGCGCGGGGTGGCTATACCATTGCCACCACACCGCGGACAGCGCCCAGTCTGCGCTGCTGTGGCTGTATGCCGCGCTGGAAAGGCGGGCCTGATGTTCACGATCGGCACCGTGGGATTTACCGCGCCCTGGCTTCTGCTGGGGCTTCTGGCGCTGCCTATCCTGTGGCTGCTGTTGCGTGCCGTGCCGCCTGCGCCGATCCGGCGCCGCTTTCCCGGCGTCGCGCTGCTGCTGGGGCTGACCGACGACGAACACCAGACCGACAAGACGCCGTGGTGGCTGTTGCTGCTGCGCACGCTGGCGGTCGCGGCGGTGATCCTTGGCTTTGCAGGGCCGGTGATGAACCCAAGGGACGAGACCGCGGGCAGCGGGCCGTTGCTTATCCTGCTGGATGGCACTTGGGCCGATGCCCGCGACTGGCCACGCCGGATGGAACGCGTGTCCGCCGCGCTGGACGAGGCCGCGCGGCTTGGCCGGCCCACCGCAGTGGTCTCGCTGACCGACCTGCCGCCGCCGGGCGACCTGCCGTTCCAGGCCGCCGACGCATGGGGTGCGCGCCTGCCGGGCATCGCGCCGCAGCCCTGGGCGCCCGATCCGCAGGCGCAGGCCGACTGGGCTGCGGGCCTGTCGGGCAGCTTTGAAACCTTCTGGATGTCGGACGGGCTGGACCGCGACAGCCGCGCGGGGCTTTTGTCGACCCTGGAATCGCGGGGGCCCGTGACCGTCTTTGAAAGCCCGCGTCCCGTGCTGGCCCTGCGACCGGCCGGTTTTGCCGACGGTGAGGTGCAACTGACGGTGCTGCGTGCCCGCGCAGGCGAGACGGCAGAGACAAGCGTGTTGGCCCATGGCCTTGATCCGGCGGGCATCCCGCGGGAACTGGCCCGCGCGACCGCCGTCTTCGACGCCGCCGCGACCGAGGCCGTGGTGACGCTTGCGCTGCCGCCGGAACTGCGCAACCGGATCACGCGCTTCGAACTTGCAGGTGTAAGGTCCGCCGGGGCCGTCAGCCTGACAGACGACGCGCTCAAGCGGCGCGAGGTGGCGCTGATTGCCGGCCGCGAGGACCGCGAAGGGCTGGAGCTTTTGTCGCCGCTTCACTACCTGCAACGCGCGCTGGAACCCACCGCCGACCTCCTGGATGGCGGTCTGGCCGACATTCTGCTCGCCAACCCCGACGTGATCGTGCTGGCCGATGTGGCGACCGTGTCCCCGGCCGAGGAAGCGCCGCTGCTGGACTGGTTGGAAAACGGCGGGCTTTTGCTGCGCTTTGCCGGTCCGCGCCTTGCCGCCAGCGACGTCAGCCGCAACGCGGAAGACCCGCTGATGCCGGTGCGCCTGCGCGCGGGCGGGCGCAGCGTGGGCGGCGCGATGAGCTGGGGCGAACCCAAGGCGCTGCGCCCCTTCGCCGAGGACTCGCCCTTCTACGGTCTGGATCTGCCCGGCGACGTGACGGTGACCGCACAGGTGATGGCCCAGCCCGATCCGACACTCGCCGATCGCGTGATCGCAACGCTTGCCGACGGCACGCCGCTGGTGACGCGAAAGCGGATCGGGCAGGGGCAGGTGGTGCTGTTCCACGTCACCGCCAATGCCGAATGGTCGACGCTGCCGCTGTCCGGCCTCTTCGTGCGGATGCTGGAACGCCTTGCGGTTTCGACCCGCCCGGCCCAGCCAAGCGCCGACGACCTTGCCGGCACGGTCTGGGCGCCGCAGCAGGTGCTGGACGGGTTCGGCGCGCTGGAGGATGCCGGCGCGCTGCCGGGGGTGCCGGGTGAGCGCCTTGCAACTGCCGTGCCCGGCCCCGGCCTGCGCCCGGGGCTTTATGCCGGCGAGGACCGGCGCATCGCCGTCAACGTCGCGGGCCCGGACACGGTGCTGGCGCCTTCCGCATGGCCCGCCCGTATCACTGTCGAAGGGCTTTCGGTGGCACGCGAGACGATGCTGAAAGGCTTCTTGCTGGCCGCGGCGCTGCTGTTGCTTTGCGCCGATATCCTTGCGTCGCTCTGGCTTGCCGGCAGGCTGACCGGACCGCGCGCGGGCGCCGCCACCGTTCTGGTGCTGGCGCTGATGGCCCTGCCCCGGGGGGCGCCGGCCCAGACGGGCGACGACGCTGCCGCCATCGCCGCCACGTCCGAGGTGGTGCTGGCCCATGTGATTACCGGCGACGTCCAGCTTGACAGAATGGCCGAGGCCGGGCTGCGCGGGCTGTCGCGCATCCTGTTCGCGCGCACATCCATCGAGCCGGCCGAGCCGATCGCGGTGAACCTCGAAACCGACGAACTTGCGTTCTTCCCGATCCTCTACTGGCCGATCACCCCCGACCAGCCGCGCCCCTCGGCCGAGGCCTATGCGCGGCTGAACGAGTACCTGCGCACCGGCGGCATGATCGTCTTTGACACCCGCGACGCCGACTTCGCCCGCTTCGGCGCCGGCAGCCCGAATGGCCGCAAGCTGCAGGAGCTTGCCGCGCCGCTGGACATCCCGCCGCTGGAGCCGATCCCCACCGACCACGTGCTGACGCGCACCTTCTACCTGCTTCAGGACTTTCCGGGACGTCATGCCAGCCGTGACGTCTGGGTCGAGGCCGCGCCGCCAGATGCCGAGCAGGTCGAGGGAATGCCCTTCCGCAACCTTAACGACAACGTGACGCCAGTGGTGATCGGCGGCAACGACTGGGCCGCCGCCTGGGCGGTGGACGACGCAGGCAACAGGCTGTTCCCGGTGGGACGCGGGTTTGCGGGGGAACGCCAGCGCGAGATCGCCTATCGCTTTGGCGTGAACCTCGTGATGCACGTGCTGACCGGCAACTACAAATCCGACCAGGTGCACGTGCCCGCGCTGCTGGACAGGTTGGGGCAATGAGCCGGGCGCGGGTGATCGTGTCTTGGTCCGGACCGGGGGCTGTGCCCCCGGACCCCCCGAGTATTTTTGAACAGAAGAAGCAGGGGGCCGGGACGTGACGGGCAACGTGATCTTCGACCCGTTGCTGCCCGTTTCCGTTCTTGCGGGCCTGGGCGCTCTGGCGCTGGCCTTTCTGGTGCTTGCGACGTGGCGCGGGCTTTCGGGATGGCCCCTGCGCGGGCTGGCGGCCCTTGTTCTGGCGGTGGCGCTGGCCAACCCGTCGTTTCAACAGGAGGATCGTGCGCCCCTGACCGACATCGTGATCCTCGTCGTCGATGAAAGCGCCAGCCAGCGCATCGCCGCGCGCCCCGCGCAGGTGGCCGAGGCTGTGGTGGCGCTGGAGGCCGGGATCGCGCGGCTTGGCAACACCGAGTTGCGGGTGGTGCGCCTTGGCGACGGACCGGGGGACGAGGGCACGCTCTTGATGACGGCGCTGGCCGAGGCGCTGGCCGAGGAACCGCGCGCACGACTGGCGGGCGCGGTGCTGCTGACCGATGGACAGCTTCATGACGTGGAGCGTGCCCCGGACCTGCCTGCGCCGCTGCATGTGCTTCTGACCGGCGAACCCGACGACTGGGACCGGCGACTGACGGTGACGAACGCGCCGGCCTTCGCCATCCTGGGCGAGCCCGTGACGCTCAGCCTCATGATCGAGGACCAGGGCGCGGTTCCCGGGGACATCGGCGCGCGCGCCCGGCTTGACATCGCGATTGACGGGGCCGAGCCGCAAAGCTTCGATGTGCCCGTGGGCGAGGTGCTGGAACTGCCGCTGACCCTGCCGCACGGTGGCATGAACGTGATCCAGTTCGATGTGCCCGAGGCCGACGGAGAGCTGACCGACCGCAACAATTCGGCCGTGGTGCAGATCAACGGGGTGCGCGACCGCCTTCGCGTGCTGCTGGTGTCCGGAGAGCCACACCCGGGCGAGCGCACGTGGCGCAACCTGCTGAAATCCGACAGTTCCGTCGATCTGGTGCATTTCACCATCCTGCGCCCGCCCGAAAAGCAGGATGGGGTCCCGGTGGACGAGCTGTCGCTGATCGCCTTTCCCACGCGCGAGCTGTTTCTTGAGAAGATCGACGAATTCGACCTGATCATCTTCGACCGTTACAAGCGTCGCGGCATCCTGCCGTCGATCTACCTCGACAACGTGCGGCAATACGTGGTGGACGGCGGCGCGGTGCTGATCGCGGCGGGGCCGGATTTCGCCACGGCGGCCAGCCTCTACCGGTCGCCGCTGGCCGAGATCATCCCGGCCGAACCCACCAGCCGGGTGATCGAGGAGGGCTACCGCCCCGAGATCACCGAGTTGGGACAGCGCCACCCGGTGACCGCGGGGCTGGACCGCTATGCCCCGCCTGCCGAGGGCGGCGGGCCGGGCTGGGGCCGCTGGTTCCGCCTTCTGGACCTTGTGCCGGGGTCGGGCGACGTGGTGCTGAGCGGGCTGGACGACCGGCCCCTTCTGGTGCTGGACCGGGTCGGTGAGGGCCGGATCGCGCTTTTGGGGTCCGATCACGCCTGGCTCTGGAACCGGGGCTATGAGGGCGGAGGCCCGCAGCTGGAACTGTTGCGGCGTCTGGCGCACTGGATGATGAAAGAGCCTGAGCTGGAGGAAGAAGCGCTTTCGGCCGCGGCGCAGGGCCAGACCATGACGATCACCCGGCGCACCCTGGGCGAGGGTCCGCGCGAGGTGGAGGTGACGGGCCCCGACGGCACCGTGACCGTGGTGCCGCTGGACGAGGTGTCGCCCGGGCGGTTCGAGGCGGTCGTGGACGGGCCCGAGATGGGGCTTTACCGGCTGCGCGAGGGCGAGGAAGAGGCGGTGCTCGCGCTGGGGCCGGCTGCGCCGCGCGAGTTCGAGGAAACCATCGCCAGCGGCGCGGGGCTTGCGCCTGTGGTGGATGCTACGCGTGGGGGTGTCGCGGCGCTGTCCGAGGGCATGCCGGACCTGCGCCGGGTGCGTGAAGGCCGCCCCGCCGCCGGGCGCGGCTGGATCGGGATCACCCCGCGCGAGGCCTACCTGACCGCCGACGTGACCGTGACGCCGCTGGTCTCGGCCTGGCTGTTCCTGCTTCTGGCCGCGCTGACGATGGTGGGCGCCTGGCTGCGCGAGGGCCGGCGCTGAGCCGGGGCGAAGCGGTTTGAAAACCGCTTGAAAGGGCCCGTGCGGGCCCTTTCACAAGCCGCTTGCAAGCGGCTTCCCCCCTATCTCGCCCAGAGTGCCAGCCATGGAAACAGGACCAGCAGCAGCACCAGCAGGAGCGAGCAGATGATGAAGGGCATCGCGGCGGTGTAGATCTCGCGCATCGTGGTGCCGGGCGGCGCGACGCCTTTCATCACGAACAGAAGCAGCCCGAAGGGCGGCGTGGTAAAGCTGATCTCCAGCGCCAGCAGCATGATGAGCGCGAACCAGATCAGGTCGAACCCCAGGCTCTGGGCCAGCGGGAAGAAGAACGGCACGGTCAGCAGCATGATCGAGATCTGTTCCATGAACATGCCCAGCAGAAGCAGCACCGCGAACATCGCCGCCAGCATCGCCAGCGGCGCAAGCTCGAACCCGATGGCCCACTGGATCAGCCCGCGCGAGGCGCCGGAGAACGCCAGAAGCTGGCTGAACGTGGCCGAGCCGAAGACGATCAGGTAGGCCATCAGCGTGACCTTCAGCGCGCCCTCGACCGAGGCGCGGATCGCCGTCCACGTCAGGCAGCGGAACAGAAGCGCCAGGATCAAGACGCCCAGCGCGCCAAACGCGGCGGCCTCGGACGGGGTCGCTATGCCGAACAGCATCAGCAGGACGACGACGAACATCACGCCGGTCATCGGGATGATGTCGCGCAGCACCAGCCACAGCTTTTGCGACAGCGGCGTCGGTTCCACCTCGTAGGCCGGCGCGGCGTCAGGGTCGATCCGCGTCATCAGCCAGATCATCCCGATGTAAAGACCCGCCAGCACCAGCCCCGGCAGCACACCCGCGATCAGCAGCGCGCCGACGTCGATCTGTGCCAGCGTGGCCAGCAGCACCGACAGCGCCGAGGGTGGAATGATGATCGCCAGCCCCCCCGTGCCCAGGATCGGGCCGATGGACAGCTTGGTCTTGTAGCCGCGTTTTTGCATCTCTGGCACCATCAGCGACCCCAGAAGCGCCGTGGATCCCATGGAAGAACCCGAAAGCGTGGCAAAACCTGTCCCGCCCAGCACCGTCACGTAGGACAGACGCCCCGGCAGGCGGCCCAGCAGCCTGTCGATGGCGTTGAACATCCGCGCGCCAAGCCCGGTGTGAAAGAACAGCTCTCCCATCAGCAGGAACAGCGGGATGGGGATCAGCGCGAAGGTCGACAGCGCGCCGAACCCGTTGTCCAGCATCAGCACGACGCCGCGTTCGCCGCCCATGAACCACCACGCGCCCGCGATGTTCGCCGCAAGGAAGGCCAGCGCCACCGGCATCCCGACAGCCATCAGCGCCACGATGGTGCCCAAGAGCAGCAAGAGCGCCCAGTACCATTCCATCATTCGTAGATCCCCGCCTCGCCGGTGTGCATCAGGGTCTTGCCGAAAACGAAGCGGGCGAATTCCACCGCCATCAGCCCGAACGAGATCGGGTAGGCGATCGTCAGCCACCATTTCGGGGTGTAATAGGCGCGGACGTCGAAATCGTTGCGCACGATGTTGCGGGCCACCAGGTCATAGCCCTTCCAGGCCAGAAGCAGACAGATCGCCACGCAGGCCAGCGCCACGGCCCGGCTCAGAACCTGCTGCGCCCCGCGCGGCAGCATCGCGGTCACAAGTTCCACATGCACATGCCCGCGCTTGCGCACCAGCCAGGGCGCACCCAGCATTGTCAGGTAGAACAGCCCGTACTCTCCGGTCACGAAGAGCCAGGCGAAGGGTTGCATCCCGATATTGCGCATCGTCACCGACACGATGATCGAGATCATCAACCAGACAAGAAGAAGCCCCGCCACCAGTGCCAGGGCCGAAACCACGCCGTCGTAGACCCGAACGATGGGCTTCATCGTGCCGCCTTCCGAAAGGGGGGCGGCGCCGGCAGTCGTGCGGCGCCGCCCCGGTGTCGATTACTTCGACGAATCGTAGAACAGCTCGATCAGCTTGTCATAGTTGCCCAGACCCGACGGGTGGGCTTCCATCTGCTCGCGCATCCGCTTCCACGTGCTTTCCGAGGCCGCCTCGAGGAACGCGGCGCGCGCGTCACCTTCCAGCGCCACGACCTGCATTCCGCCCTCGGCCAGCTTGGCGAATTCCTCGTCGCGCATGGTCGACAGCTTCTCGAAGCTCTCGCGCTCATGCGCGATCGAAACCTCGGTCAGGATCGCGCGGGCCTCGTCCGACAGGCCGTTCCAGCTGTCGAGGTTCACGATCACGCCAAGGTCGGTCGAGAAGAAGTCGGGCTCGATCCGCCAGTTCAGGAACTCGTCCCACTTGAAGTCGATCAGGCCGATCTGGGTCCAGCCTGTCGCGTTGACCACGCCACGCTCCAGCGCCGAGTAGACGTCGGTCGACGGCATGTCGATCACGCTGGCGCCAAGGTATTCGGTGAAAAAGGCGTTGTAGATGGCGTTGCCGCGCAGCTTCCAGTCGCTGATATCAAGGTTGCCATCGGCATCCAGCGCCGGCTCGTTCACCGACCAGATGTTGAAGGTCACGCCCGAATCGAACCAGCCAAGGTACTTCACCCCCATCTTGTCCTGATGGATCTGGTCGAGCAGGTCATAGCCGCCGTTGGCGCGCGCCTCGGGGCCGGTGATGTTGGACGCGACCAGCGCATCTTTCTCCGGCACGGTGCCGCCGTAGAAGCTGCCGGGCGTGTAGACCATGTCGACGACGCCATTGCGCACCGCGTCGGGCTGCTGGAACATGCCGATGGCCTCGGGGCCGCCGCGCACGTCGATCTGGATCACGCCTTCGCCTGCGGCGTTCACCTTGTCGACGAACTCCAGGAAGCTTTTCGTGTAAACAAGCGAAGCCGGGAAGGCGTGCACCGCCGACAGGGTCTGCTCTTGCGCCGAGGCGGGCAGCGCCATCAGCGCGATCCCGGCAAACAGGCCGGCCCGTGTGAACTTGGTCATCTCACTCTCCTTTGTTTCGGGCCGTGCGGCCCTCCCTGTTCCATGGGGACACAATGCCCCCTGTTCCGCGTGGCGCAAGCCCCTCAGGCCCCCGCCCTCCACGCGGACGCCCCGGGCCACAGCCAGGGGCGATCCCGCTTCAGCGCGTCGCGGAACGCGCCGATCCTGTCCTGGTGATGGCGGGTCAGATCGATGTCGTCCCACCCGTTCACCAGTTTTTCTGCCGCGCCGGGTGCCAGCGTGAAGGGCACGGTCACGTCCCCCACACACAGCGTTCCCTGCGCAATATCCACCCGGCCGCCCGCCGGGCCCTCTGCCAGTTCCGCCAGCAGCGCCTCTGCATCCGCCTCGGTCACGCGGGCCGGAAGCAGGCCGTTGTTGACGGCGTTGCCCTGGAATATGTCTCCGAAACTCGGCGCGACCACTGCGCGATAGCCCGCATCGAGCAATGCATAGGCCGCCGCCTCGCGCGAGGACCCGCCGCCGAAGTTGCGCCGTGCAACCAGAATGCTGGCTCCGTCCGCCCGGCTGTCGTTCAGCGGGAAGTCGCCGCGCAGCGCGCCCCCGGCCCCGCGCCGGATGTCGTGCAGCAGGAACCCGCCATAGCCCTGCGCGCGCGGGGTGGACATGAACCGGGCCGGGATAAGCTGGTCGGTGTCCACGCCTTCCAGCGGCAGGCCCACGGCCAGCCCGTCGTGCGTTGTCCAGCCGCTCATGCCGTGCGCCCCTGCAAAAAGGGCCGCGCATCGGTCAGCGTGCCGGTGACGGCGGCCGCGGCGGCCATGACGGGCGAGACCAGATGCGTGCGCGCGCCCGGACCCTGGCGCCCCCGGAAATTGCGGTTTGTCGTGGACGCACAGCGTTCGCCCGGGGCCAGCAGGTCGCCGTTCATGCCGACGCACATGGAACAGCCAGAGGCGACCCAGTCCAGCCCCGCATCGCGGAACACCGTGTCGAGCCCCTCCTGTTCCGCCTGCGCCTTGACCAGCGACGATCCCGGCGACACCAGCCCCGGCACCTGCGCGCGGCGCCCTGCCAGCACGGCGGCGGCGGCGCGCAGATCCTCGATCCTTGCGTTGGTGCAGGACCCGATGAAGACCCGGTCCACCGGCGTGCCATCCAGCGGACGGCCCGCGCTCAGCCCCATGTAGTCCAGCGCCGCGGCGATGCGCGCGGCCCGCGCCGGGTCCGACTCCCTCGCCGGGTCGGGCAGGGTGGCGGTGATCGGCAGCGCATCCTCGGGGCTCGTGCCCCAGGTGACGATCGGCGCGATGTCGGCGGCGTCCAGCACGGTTTCGCGGGCGAACGCCGCATCCGCGTCGCCGGGCAGGGTGGACCATGCCGCGACCGCCGCCTCCCACGCATCGCCCTGTGGCGCATAGGGCCGTCCGCGCAGGTAGGCGAATGTCGTCTCGTCGGGTGCCACCATCCCCATGCGTGCGCCGCCCTCGATCGACATGTTGCACAGGGTCAGCCGTGCCTCCATCGAGAAGCCGCGCACCACCGATCCCGCATATTCCACCGCGTGCCCGCGCGCGCCGTCCGCGCCCAGCAGCGAAATCCACGCCAGCGCCACGTCCTTGGCGCCCACGCCGGGGCCCAGCGTGCCCTCGATACGGATGCGCATGGGCGCGGGGCGCGCCTGCCAGACGGTCTGGGTGGCCAGCACATGCGCCACCTCCGTCGCGCCGATGCCGAACCCAAGCGCCCCGAACGCCCCGTGGGTAGAGGTGTGGCTGTCGCCGCACAGAACCAGCGTGCCGGGCAGCGTCAGCCCCTCTTCGGGGCCGACCACATGGACGATACCCTGCCGCGGGTCATCCAGCCCGAAAAGCGTGATGCCATGCCGTGTGGTGTTCTCGGTCAGGGTGCGCACCATGCGCGCGATATCGGTGTCGGCAATGGGCCGGTCGCGGTGCCGCGTCGGCACATAATGGTCTGCCACGCCAAAGGTCAGGCCCGGTTCAGCCACCGCCAGCGCGCGCTCTGCGATCTTGGCGAACGCGTGGTGCGATCCTTCATGCACGAAATGGCGGTCTACCCACAGCAGATCCTTGCCGGCGGCCGAGGTGACGACATGCGCATCCCAGATCTTGTCGAATAGCGTGCGTGGCGCGGTCATTCCGCCGCCCCCCGCGCCGCGGGCATTACCACCGGTGTCCAGTGCCGTGCCGCGCCGCGCCCCACGCGCGTCAATTCCATCTCCAGCCGGAAACGGTCTGGCCGGTAAAGGGCCTGAAGATGTTCCACCCCGCGCCCGTCCGCGCCGCGCACGACGCGCGTCAGCGACATAAGTGCGGCGCCCACCGCCACGTCCAGCGCCCCCGCGACCTCGGGCGTGGCCAGCGCCGCGCTGACCGACTGGCTGGCGTGGTCGATCCCGACGCCGCCCTGTTCCATCAGCCGCAACAGCGGTGTTGTCGCCAAATCGGCCTCTGAATAGTTGCGGGCGATTTCGGCGGGAACATGCGTGGTAAGGTGTGAAAACGGCAGATCCTCGACCAGCCGGACGCGAACGGCGCGCTGCACCTCGGCCCTTTCGTCCAGCCCAAGGGCGGCGGCCACATCGGCAGAGGGACGGCCATAGGAAAACTCTACCAGCCGCGCGGTCGTGGTCTGCCCCATCTCGACCAGTTGCGGCATCAGGCTGGCCAGATCCCCGGTCATGCTGATGCCGTCGCCGGGGCGCGCCCGAACAACGGTGCCGCTGCCCGCGCGCCGCTCGATCAGACCTTGTGATTCCAGCGCGTCCAGCGCCCGGCGAATCGTCACGCGCGACACGCCATAGTCCTCTGCCAGGCGCAATTCGCCCGGCAGGGACTCGCCCGAGGCCGGCGTCCCGCGCGCAATCTTTTCCTGCAAAAGCAAGAAGATGCGGTGGGCCTTGCTGCCTTCGGGCGTGGTGGCTTTGTCGCGGGTCGCGGGCACCCTGTCCTCCTGTTGTCGCGGCGGATGGTGCGGCGGCGCGGCGGGCGATGCAAGAATTTTGTATCTTTCAGCCGCGTATTTTTGTTCTTTCCATGCACACAAAGCTGTCCTATCCATAATACAAATTTCTGCTGGAGGACGAGTCATGCCGGTCATCACCGTGGACCTGATCGCAGGCTACGACCCAGAGGCCAAGGGCCGGCTGGGCCGGGCGCTCACCGATGCGGCGCTTTCGGTTGTCGCCGCGCCGCCCGAGGCCGTGATCGTGATGATGACCGACCATCCGCCAGAGGCCTACATGCGCGGCGGCGAACATCGCCAGCCCGGCGCGGCGCGGCCAGATCCAAAGGCGATGGTCCACGCCTATTTGTCGGCGATGGAAGCCCGCGACCTGCAAACGGCACAGGCAATGCTGGCGCCCGGCTTCACCATGACCTTTCCCGGCGGCGTCACCATGACCAGCCTGGCAGAGCTGATCGAATGGTCGAAACCGCGCTACAGCTTCGTGCGCAAGACCTACGAGCGCTACGACGCCACCCAGGACGGCGCGACCGCCATCGTCTACTGCTTCGGCACGTTGTCGGGCGAATGGCTCGACGGGACCGCCTTTTCCGGCATCCGCTTCATCGACCGGTTCGAGATCGTGGACGGCCGCTTCACCCGCCAGGATGTCTGGAACGACATGGCCGCCACGAAGGCAACCGCATGACCGCCGCCGCGATAGACCCGATCCAGCTGGCCGTTCTGGCCGGGCGCATGGAACAGATCGCCGACGAGATGGACGCGACGCTGTTCCGCTCTGCCTTCAACCCGATCATCGCCGAGGCGCATGACGCCAGCCACGGCATCTATCACGCCGAGGCCGGCGATACGCTGGTGCAGGGCAAGAACGGCCTGCCGATCTTCGTCGGCGTCATGGCCTTTGCCGTGAAGGCCGTGATCGACAAGGCGGCAGAGCAGGGCGGCCCGCGCGACGGCGACGTCTGGATCTTCAACGACGCGCACATGGGCGGGACGCACCTGTCCGACATGCGCCTTGTGCGCCCCTATTTCCGTGACGGGCATCTGTTCTGCTGGCTGGCGTCCGTGGGCCATTGGCATGACGTGGGTGGCGCGGTGCCCGGCAACTACAACCCCTCGGCCACCGAGGTCTTTCAGGAGGCTGTGGTGCTGCCGCCCGTCCGTCTGCTGCGCGAGGGCGTCTACCAGCAGGACATCCACGACATCCTGATGCGCAACACCCGCCTGCCGCAATCGGCAGAAGGCGACCTGAACGGCCAGCTTGGCGCGCTCGACCTCGGGATAAAGCGGCTTGACGCGCTTCTTGGCGAATACGGGGCGCCCACGGTGCAGGCGGCGCTGACCGCCCTTGGCGACCGGGCAGAGGCGCTCTTGCGGGCAGAGGTCGCGGCCCTGCCCGACGGCACCTGGACGGCAGAGGATTACCTCGACAATGACGGCATCGTCGACACCGCGCTGAAGATCCGCGTCACGCTGACGGTCAAGGGCGACCGCCTGACGCTGGATTTCACCGGCACCGCGCCGGTGGCGCTGGGTCCGATCAACATCGCGCGGCCCACGACCATTGCCTGCGTCTATGTCGCGATAAAGCACATCTTCCCCAGCCTGCCCGCCAATGCCGGGGTGATGCGCCCCATCGACATCGTCGTGCCGGGTGGCAGCCTGCTGGCGGCAGAGTTCCCCAAGCCCACGGGCGGCTATACCGAAACCATCCTGCGCATCATCGACGTGATCTTTGCCGCCGCGTCGCAGGCCGCGCCCGACCGCGTGGTGGCCAACGCCTATGGCACGATCAACGCGCTGTCGATCGCCGGGCGGCGGCGTGACGGCAGCCGCTGGGTGATGTTCAGCTTTTACGGCGGCGGCCACGGCGGCAGCCCCGAGGGCGACGGCCTGAACCACGGCAACGCGCCGATTTCCATGGCGACGATCCCGCCGGTGGAAATCCTCGAATCCGCCTATCCCGTGGCCTTCCGGCAATGGGCGCTGCGCCCCGACAGCGCGGGCGCGGGCGCCCATCGCGGCGGGCTGGGCGCGGTCTATGAAATCGAGGTGCTGGAAGAAAACGGCGCCGAGGCGTTCTTTTTCGGCGAACGCGGCCGGTTCCAGCCCAAGGGCGTGGCCGGCGGCGGCGACGCGGCGCTGAACGTGTTTTCCTACCAGCAGATCGACGGCTGGCACCGCCCGCCGCTCGCCTCCAAGATGGTGGGTATCAAGCTGCGGCAGGGCCAGCGCGTGCGGCTGGAAACCCCGGGGGGCGGCGGCTATGGCGATCCCGGCGGGCGCGATCCGCGCGCCGTCGCGCGCGACGTGGCGGCGGGCTACCTGACGGCAGAAGCCGCCGACGACGCCCACGGCACGGCATGGCGGGAGGCAGTCCAATGACCCGGCGCATCATCGGCGTGGACGTGGGCGGCACGTTCACCGACGTCTTCTCGCTAGACCTCGACACCGGGCAGGCCGGTGTCGCCAAGGTGCCCACGACCCGGCCGGACCAGTCCGGCGGCTTCCTTGCCGGGATCCGCGCGCAGGTGGGCGACCTTTCGGACATCGTCACGGTGGTCCACGGCACCACCGCCGGCACCAACGCCCTGCTCGAACGCAAGGGGGCCAGGATCGGCGTCATCACCACGGCGGGCTTCCGTGACGTGCTGGAAATGCGCCGCCGCGACCGTCCCCGCACCTGGGGCCTGCGCGGCGACTTCACCCCCATCGTGCCGCGCGCCCTTCGCCTCGAAGTGCCCGAACGCACGCTGGCCGATGGCACCGTTGAAACCCCTGTCGATATCGACGCCGTGCGCGACGCCGCGCGCAAGCTGTTGGCGCAGGGGTGCGAGGCCGCCGTCGTGATCTTCATCAACGCCTTCGCCAATCCCGCGAACGAGGCCGCCGCCGTCGCCGCCGTGCGCGACATCTGGCCGACGCCCCATGTCGCGGCCTCGTCGGAAATCCTGCCAGAGATCCGCGAATACGAACGCTTCTCGACCACGGCGCTGAACGGCTACCTTCAGCCAGAGGTGGCGGGCTACCTCGACCGGCTGGGTACCGCGCTGAAGGACGGCGGGTTCGCGGGCGAATTCATGATCGTGCAGTCGAACGGTGGCGTCATGTCGGTGGACACCGCCTGCCGCCTGCCGGTGCGCACCGCGCTCTCTGGCCCCGCCGCGGGCGTGATCGCCGCGGGCCACATCGCCGAGGCCGCGGGCTTTCCCAACGTCATCACCGGCGACATGGGCGGCACCAGCTTCGACGTGTCGCTGATCGCCGACGGCCACACGGTGCTGTCGCCCCAGACCTCCATAGACTTCGGCCTTGTCGTGCGCACCCCGATGATCGAGATCGCGACCATCGGCGCGGGTGGCGGCTCCATCGCCAGCGTCGATGCGGGCGGGCTCCTGCAGATCGGGCCGGAAAGCGCGGGCTCCACGCCCGGGCCGGTGGCCTATGGCCGGGGCAACGACCGGCCCACCGTGACGGATGCCAACATCGTGCTGGGCCGGATCGACCCGACCCGGCCCATCGGCGACGGTCTGGGTGCGCTCGACCTCGAGGCCGCCAAGGCCGCCATCGCGCGCCATGTGGGCGAGCCGCTGAACCTTGACGTGATGGACGCGGCCGAGGCCATCGTGCGCGTGGCGAACTCGCGCATGGCCGGCGCGATCCGGCTGGTGTCCATCGAACGCGGCTTCGACCCCGAACGCTTTGCCTTCATGCCCTTCGGCGGCGGCGGCGCGCTTCATGCGGGCGCGATGATCGAAGAGGTCGGCATCGGCCGCGCGCTGGTGCCCCGCTATCCCGGCGTGACCAGCGCGCTGGGCTGCGTCATCGCCGACATGCGGCAGGATTTCGTCCAGACCAGTGGGCGCTATGCTGGCGGGCGCCGACCTTGCCGCGCTGACCGCCCAGATGCAGGACCACCACGATCAGGGGCAGGCGGAGCTTGACGCCTCGGGCTCCGTGTTCGAGGCGCGCATGGCCCGGTTCGAACTCGACATGGCCTATCTCGGCCAGACCCACACCGTTGCCGTGCCGCTGTCGGTCACCGTAACGGCTGGCATCGTCCAGCCGGTAACGCACGACGACATCCAGCAGGCGTTCGAGACCACCTATCGCGGCCTCTACAACCGGCTTCTCAGGAACCCGATCCGCATCCTCAACCTGCGCTCGGCCGTCATCGGCACGCGGCCAAAGTTCGACCTGTCCAGCCTTGCCCCCGGCCCCGAGGCCAGTATCGAGGCCGCCGCCAACGGCGCGCGCCCGGTCTATGTCGGCGGCGCGTGGCATCAGGCACAGGTCTGGTCGCGGCTGGCGCTTCCGGTGGGCGCGCTGATCGACGGGCCGGCCATACTGGAACAGCCCGACGCCACGATCTTCGTCGAGCCCTGGCTGACCGCGCGGGTGGACGCCAACGGCAATATCCTGATCGAGCGCAAGGAGGCCCGGCCATGACCGCCCCCGCCCCCATCGACCCGGCGCGCACCGCCGTCCTGACCATCGACCTTCAAAACGATTTCCTGCACCGCGATGGCGCCTATGGGCGCGCGGGTCTGGGCAATGCCACGCTGGCCGCGCTGCCGGGCAAGGTGGCGCCGGTGATCGAGGCCCTGCGCGCGCGCGGCGGCACCTATGTCTCGGCCCAGTTCACGCTGGTGCCCGGCCCCGGCGGCGCCCCCCTGATCGCGCCGCACCTGAAGGAGCTGCGCCCCTTCCTGACCAACGGCGATTTCGCCCCCGGCGCGTGGGGTCACACGCTGGTCGACGCCCTTCGCGCCGATTACACGGTGGAAAAGGTGGGCCTATTCCGCCTTCTACCAGACCCGGCTCGACTACATCCAGAAATACCTTGGCATCGACACCCTGATCGTCGGCGGCATCGTGACGAACGGCGGCGTGGCGACCGCGGTGCGCGACGCGCACATGCGCAACTACCGCACCATCCTGTTGTCGGACGGCTCTGGCGCCTTCAAGCCAGAGGTGCATCAGGCCACGCTGATCTCGCTCGGCTCGGTCACGCAGGTCGAAACCTGCGACAGCGTCCTTGCGCTGGAGGGGCTGGCATGACCTTGCGCGCGCGCCTCTCCCGCCCCGAGATACTGGTCGCCCCCGGCATCTATGACGGGCTGACCGCCGCGCTGGCAGCAGACGCCGGGTTCGAGGCGCTGTATCTCTCGGGCGCCGCCGTCGCCTACACCCGTCTTGGCCGCCCCGACATCGGCCTGACCACCATGACCAGAGATGGCCGACACGCTGGCGCTGATCCGCGACCGGGTGGACCTGCCCATCGTGATCGACGCGGACAACGGCTTTGGCAATGCGCTCAATGCCCAGCGCACCATGCGCGCCTATGAACGCGCCGGGGCGAACGCCCTTCAGGTCGAGGATCAGGGATACCCCAAGCGCTGCGGCCACCTGTCCGACAAGACCCTGATCCCCAAGGCAGAGATGGCGGGCAAGATCCGCGCCATGGGCCGATGCGCGCGCCAGCGACGAAACGCTCATCATCGCGCGCACCGACGCCATCGCGGTAGAAGGCTTCGACGCCGCGCTCGACCGGGCCGCCGCCTATGTCGAGGCCGGGGCGGATGTCCTCTTCGTCGAGGCCCCGCGCACGCGAGAGCAGATGCAGACCATCACCGGCCGCTTCGCAGACCGCGTGCCCCTGATGGCCAACATGGTCGAGGGCGGGCTGACCCCCGTCACCGGCGCGGCCGACCTCGAAAGCCTTGGCTTTTCGCTGGTGATCTTTCCCGGCGGCATCGTCCGGGCGCTGGCCCGCACCGCAAGGGACTATTACCAGAACCTGCGACAGGCCGGCTCGAACGCGGCGTTCGCCGATCGGATGTTCGATTTCGACGGCCTGAACGCCACCATCGGCACGCCCGAGCTGCTGGCCGCCGGGCGCCGCTATGACGGCGGGCAAGACTGACATGCCCGTCGCACCGCCGCCCGCCGGGGGATATCCCCTGACCGTGGACACGCTGGTGATCGGCGCCGGGGCCTGCGGGCTCATTGCCGCGCTTTCGGGCGGCAGAGGCAGGGCAAGAGGTGCTGGTGCTGGAACGTGACGCCGTTCCGTCGGGGTCCACGGCGCTGTCTGCGGGGCTGATCCCCGCCGCCGGAACGGCGCAGCAGGCCGCCGCCGGCGTCATGGACACGCCCGCCACCTTCGCCGCAGACATCCCAGCGCAAGGCCCATGACGAGGCCGATCCGGCGCTGGTCGCCACCCTGACCGGCGCCGCGCCAGAGGTCATCGGCTGGATGACAGACACGCTGGGCCTGCCGCTGACGCTCGTGACCGATTTCGACTATCCCGGCCATTCGCACCGCCGGATGCACGGGCTGCCCGAACGCTCGGGCGCGGCGCTGATCGACCGCCTGCGCACGGCGGCCGAGGCGCGGCGACATCCCCATCATATGCGAGCGTACGGCCCACACTCTCTGCACCCGGGCCGGCGAGGTCACGGGCGTGATCGCCCGCCGCCCGGATGGCGAGGACGAGGCGATCGGCTGCCGCCGCCTGATCCTTGCCTGCAACGGCTATGGCGGCAACCGCGACCGCGTGGCCCGCCACATGCCGCAGATCGCGGATGCGATCTATTTCGGCCACACAGGAAACCAGGGCGATGCGCTCGACTGGGCCGAGGCGGCGGACCTGCGCACCGCGCAACTGGGCGCCTACCAGGGCCATGGCAACGTCGCCCACCCGCACGGCATCCTCATCACCTGGGCCGTCATCATGGAAGGCGGCGTGCAGGTGAACGCAAAGGGCCAGCGCTTCTGGAACGAGGCGCAGGGCTATTCCGAGGCCGCCCGCGCCGTGATGGCGCAACCCGGCGGCGTGGCCTGGGCGATCTTCGATGACCGCATCGCCGGCATCGCCCGCCAGTTCGCCGATTTCCAGGCGGCAGAGGCGCAGGGCGCCATCCGCCGGGCCGACACGGTCGAGGGCCTCGCGCAGGCGCTGGGCCTGCCCGCCGACGCACTAGCCGAAACGCTGGCAGCGGCAGAGACCGCGCGCGGCGGCACGGACGCTTTCGGCCGCCGCTTTGCCGGCCTGCCGCCCCTGACCCCGCCCTATTGCGGGGTCAGGGTGACAGGGGCGCTGTTCCACACGCAGGGCGGGCTCGAAGTCACGGACGCGGCCAACGCGATCCGCGCCGATGGCATGCCGATGCAAAGCCTTTTCGCCGCCGGCGGCGCGGCGGTGGGCGTCTCTGGCAGCGGCGACGCGGGGTATCTGTCGGGCAACGGGCTTCTGTCGGCGGTGGTCCTGGGGCGCATCGCCGGGCGCCAGCCGCTGCCCGGCTGACCCGGCGCGGGAAAGGCGCTTCGAAGCGCCTTCACCACGCGATTTCGAAATCGCGTGCCAAGCGGCTTTCAAGCCGCTTGCGCCAAGCCGCTTCGAAGCGGCTTGCCCGCTTACAACCCCTTTGGGTTCTCCATGAACTCGGCAATGATCTCGGGTGGGGCCTTGGCGTATTCCCCCGTCCGGCTGACGCCCAGCCCGGTCAGTCGCCGCAGCTTCACCGCCACCTCGGCCTGCTTCAGCACGATGGGAATACCGTTGATCACCGTGGCCTCGCCCACCCGGTGCCCCATGATCGCCGAGAAAAGAAGCATCGGGATGCCCCCGCCGGGGATCAGCACCTCGATCCCCCGCTCCACAAGCGGGCGCGCCTGCTCCTCGAACAGCCGCACCACCTCGGCCAGCTTGTCCGCGTCGTCGAAGGCCGCAAGGATCTGCCCCGGCTCGAACTGCATGGCGTCAATGCCGATGATCCGCTCGGCCAGACCGTACTTGCGCAGCTGGTGATGGAACCACGGGATGAAGCGGGTGTTGATCGTCACGATCCCGATCCGCTGCCCGAGGCTCAGCGCCTGCAGCATCGTCGCCTCGCCCAATCCCACCACCGGGATGTCCACCACCGTCCGCGCCTCGTACAGGCCCGCATCCTGGAAATGGCCGACGACGAAGGCGTCGTAGCCCTCGCGTTCGGCCCGGACCGCGTTGCAGATCACCTCGCGCCCGCAGCGGTATTCCACGATCGGGTGGGCATAGTTGTCATAGGGCGTGATACCGTGGACCACGATCTCGGTCCCCGGATCGGCCATCGCCGCCAGATGGGCCCGCAGGTGCCGCCAGTAATCGGCGCCGTTCTCTTCATCGACGAAGCTTTGATACCAGATGCGCATGCCGCCCTCCCTGTCCTGTGGCCCGATCATCGCCGCCGCCCCGGCGGTGTCAACGCGCCCCGGCTTGACAGCGCCGCGCCCGCGCCGAATGGTCCGGGGACGCAAGGGAGGGCCGCGATGCTCTGGACGCTCGAATTCACCGCCGCCGCGCCGCTGGCCGATCCGCTGGCGGCGGCGCAGGCGCTGACCGCCGTGCCGGGGCTGGCCGCGCTCGACGCCTATACGCCCGCGCGGGGCGAGGGCGACGATCCCCTGAACCCGGCAGAGGTGCCGCCCGCCCTTGTCGCGATCCTCGGCTTCCCCGACGAGGCCACGCTGCGCGCCGCCGTCGCCGCCCCTGAAACCGCCGCCGCCGCGCCCCCCGGCGCCACCAGCGCCGCCTTTCGCCGCCACCATTACCCGGTGGCCGACGGCCCCGGCTGGCCGCTTGCCGCGCCCGTCTCCTACCTCGTCCGCTACGACCTGCCCGCCAGCGACGTGGCTGCGTTTCAGTCGGTCTACATGGCCTCGCACCCCTCGGTGCAGGCCCGCCTGCCGGGCATCCGCAGCATCCTTTGCGACGTGCCCCTGCCGGACCTGACCGTACCCGGGACCGCCAACGCGAACTGGCTGATGGGCAACGAGGTCGTCTTCGACAGCGCCGAAGCCTTCGCCGCCGCCATGCGCTCGCCCGCGCGGCACGAGTTGCGCGCGCATATGGCCGATTTCCCGCCCTTTTCCGGTATCAACCACCATCACCTGATGGACCGCAGCAGGATCCTGCCATGAAGGCCGTGGAATTCGACCGCTTCGGCGGGTCCGAGGTTCTGGCGCTTTTAGACCGCCCCGCGCCTATGCCCGGCCCCGGGGAAATCGCCATCGACGTGCACGCCGTCAGCGTGAACCCCGTCGATGCCAAGGTGCGTGCGGGCATGATCCCGCAGCTTGCGGCAGCGCTGCCCATGGGCACGGGCCGCGACGGCGCGGGCATTGTCACCGCGCTGGGCGAGGGCGTGCCACAGGACTGGCTGGGCCGCCCCGTGGCCTTTCTCGCCGCGCGGGGGCAGGGGGCCTGGGCCGACACCGTGGCTGTTCCGCTGGCCAACGCCGCGCCGGTGCCGGGCGGTCTCGACATGGCCACCGCCGCCGCCCTGCCGCTGGCGGGTGTCAGCGCCTGGATCGGCCTGGTGGAGACCGGCGGCGTGGCGCCCGGCATGTCCGTCCTGATCCAGGCCGCGGCGGGCGGCATCGGACACCTTGCCGTACAAATCGCCCGCGCGCGCGGCGCGCAGGTCTGGGGCACCTGTTCCAGCCGAAACGCCGATTTCGTGGCCGGCCTTGGCGCCACGCCGGTGCCCCATGACGCGCCCGCGCCCGACCTGCCGCCCATGGACATTGTGTTCGACCTGATGGGCGGGCCGCTTCATGCCGCGTGCTGCGCGATGCTGCGCCCCGGCGGGCATCTTGTCGCGCTGAACGCCGCGCCGTTTCAGGATGTCAGCGCCGAACATGGCGTCACCCTGACCATCCCCGGGATCGTTCCGGGCACCGGCGCGCTGGCCCATGTCCTCGGCCTTGTCGCCGCGGGCACCCTTCGGGTCGAGATCGCCGACACCCTGCCGTTTTCCGCCTACGCCGAGGCACAGGACCGCATCGCCACGGGCCGGACGCGCGGAAAGATCGTTCTGACCCTGAAATAATCGGCCCCGGCCCGCCAAGGATTGACGGGCGGGCCGCGTCCTACTCATCGTGATGCGCATGGAAACGCCGGACACGGACCTTGCCCGCGCCGCCGCGGCGGGTGATCGCGACGCCTTCGCGGCGCTTCTGGCGCGGCATTACGACGGGCTGTTCCGGCTGGCCTTTCGCCTGACGGGCAGCCGGGCCGAGGCAGAGGACCTGACGCAGGACATCTGCCTTGCCCTGCCCGGCAAGATCGCCGCCTTCCGGGGTGCGGCGCGGTTCACCACCTGGCTTTACCGCGTCGCGGTGAACGCCGCGCATGATCGCCGCCGCCGGCAAGCCAGCCACACCCGCGCGGCCGACGGCTGGGGTGACTGGGAACTGGCCCGCCGTGCCGAGGCGGCCGAAACCGCCGATGGCCTCGACTGGCTGATGCAGGCGATGGCGGCCCTGCCCGAGGATCAGCGCGACACGCTGGCGCTGGTTCTGGACGGAGAGATGACACACGCCGAGATCGGCAGCGTGCTGGGCGTATCAGAGGGCACCGTCAGCTGGCGCGTGTCCGAGGCCCGCAAACGCCTGCGCGCGCTGCGCGAACAGGAGCAGGACACATGACAGACCCGCTCGACGACCTGAAATCCGCCTTCGCCCGCGCCACGCCCGCGCCGGATCCGGCCCGCAAGGCCGACATTCTGGCGCGCGCGCAGGAAAATTTCGACCGCGCCCAAGGATCGGCCTCTGCCGTGCGTCCTACCCCTGACCGACCGCGCTTTGCGGCCGGGCTTCGCAATGGAGTAGGACACATGCTTTCCACCCTTTCCTCGCGCGGCGCGCTCGCCGCCGGAACCGCCATCGTCGCCGTGGGCGTCGTCATGATGCTGCCCGTGCTGCAACAATCGGCGCCGCCCATGCCCTTCCCCGCGGTGATGGAGGAAACCGCCCCGCCGCCGCGTCCCCTCGTGATCGAGGAAATGGCACGGGATGACGCCGTGGCCCCCATGGCCGAAATCGCCGTGTCACCCGAACCGATGCCCATGGCCGATGTCGGCACCGCCCTGTCCCGGTCCGCGCCTGCCGGCGGCACCTTCGCCCTGTCATCGGAAGCCGAGGCGCCGATGATTCGCCCCATGCCGGTGCCGCTGCCCGACATGATTGTCGTTGAAGAGGCCGACACAGAGGCATTCGCCAACGCCGAGTCCAGCCCGGTGAGGATCGCCGCAGAAGAGCCGGTGTCGACCTTCTCTGTCGACGTCGATACGGCGTCATGGTCGATCCTGCGATCTTCGCTCATGGCCGGGCGTCTGCCCCCGGCGGATGCCGTGCGGATCGAGGAGATGGTGAACTACTTTCCCTACGCCTATCCCGCGCCGGAACCCGGCACCGACCCGTTCCGCGCCACCGTCACCCTGACGCAGACGCCCTGGAACCCCGACACGCAGCTTCTGCGCATCGGCCTTCAGGGCGAGATGCCCGCGCTTGCCGACCGCCCGGCGCTGAACCTCGTCTTTCTTGTCGACACCTCCGGGTCCATGCAGAACGCCGACAAGCTGCCGCTGCTGAAGCAATCCTTCCGCCTGATGCTGTCCGAGCTTCGGCCAGAGGATCAGGTGGCCATCGTCGCCTATGCCGGCAGCGCGGGCCGCGTGCTCGATCCCACGCCGGCATCGGACCGGGCCACGATCCTCGCCGCGCTCGACAGGCTGGAGGCCGGTGGCTCCACCGCCGGGCAGGAGGGCCTTGAACTGGCCTATGCCACGGCCGAGGCGATGGCCGAAGACGGCCAGGTCGGCCGCGTGATCCTTGCCACCGACGGCGATTTCAACGTCGGTCTCTCGGACCCCGGCGCGCTGGAGGATTACATCGCCGACAAGCGCGACAGCGGCACCTACCTGTCCGTCCTTGGCTTCGGGCGCGGCAACCTCGACGACGCCACGATGCAGGCGCTGGCGCAGGCCGGAAACGGGCAGGCCGCCTATATCGACACGCTGGCCGAGGCGCGCAAGGTCCTGGTCGACCAGCTGACCGGGGCGCTTTTCCCCATCGCGGGCGACGTCAAGGTGCAGGTGGAATTCAACCCCGCCACGGTCGCCGAATACCGGCTGATCGGCTACGAGACCCGTGCGCTGAGGCGAGAGGATTTCAACAATGACCGGGTGGATGCCGGGGACATCGGCGCGGGCCACTCCGTCACCGCGCTGTACGAGATCACGCCGCCGGGCTCGCCCGCCGTCCTGAACGATCCGCTGCGCTATGGCGACGCCGCGCCTGCCGGCGGGGCCAGCGAAGAGATCGGCTTTCTCCGCCTGCGCTACAAGGCGCCGGGGCAGGACGACAGCCGCCTGATCGAAACGCCGATCGGCACGGACGCCACAGAGCCCGACGCCGACCTGCGCTTCGCCGCGGCCATCGCCGGTTTCGGTCAGCTTCTGCGCGATGGCACATACCTTGGTGACTGGTCGTGGTCGGACGCCATCGCACTGGCCGAAGGCGCGCAGGGCGACGACCGTTTCGGCTACCGGCGCGAGGCGGTCACGCTGATGCGCCTTGCCGAAAGCCTGTCACGCTAAACGCCACCCGCGCGGACATCTCCGGTTGCCCGCGCGGGGCCGCGCCCCATCTATTTGCACGGCAGAATGAAAACCCCTGTTCAGGACGGGCGCTGCCGCTAAAGTCGTACTGCGGCCATTCACCGAACGAGGACAGGCATGACATCCATTGCACGTTTCACCGTCCGCGCCGGTCTGGGCGCGCTTCTTTCCGCCGCGCTGGCCCTGCCCGCGCTGGCCCAGGATGCGCCCGCGCAGGTCGACACCCAGCGCCTGACGCCCACCGCCGGGCGCGCCGACAGCTTCTTCGGCTCTGTCAGTGCGGCGGAAATGTCCAGCCTGTCCTACCAGGCGCGCGGCTGTATCGTGGAAATCTCGGATGACGCCAAGCGCGAACGCGTGGTCGAGGCCGGGCAGGTCCTTGTCCGGCTCGACGACCAGCGCGTGCGCCTCGCTCTTCTGACCGCCGAGGCGCGTCTGCTGGAGCTTTCGGCAGCGCTTGATGAACGGCGCCTGTCGCTGGATGCCGCACGCGCCGACGAACGCCGCCGCCAGGCAGAGCTTGACCTTTCGACCGAGGAATTCGAGCGCAGCAACGCGATGCTCAGCCGCGGGCTCATCAACGAATCCGCCATGGACGCGGTCGAGAAAAGCTATCTCAACGCCGTTTTCGCCGCCGAACGCGCGACAGAGGCCATCGCAAGCGCCGAGGCCGCTGTGCGCCGCGCCGAGATCGCGCTTGAAATCGGCACCCTCGACAGCCGTTCTGCCCAGATCGACCTTGAAAAGCTGGTGCTGGCCGCGCCCTTCGACGGAATCCTCGTGGGTTTCGAGGCCAACGTCGGCGATTGCGTGCAAGAGGGCGAACTGTCCGCCCGCGTCTATGTCCCCGACCAGAAATCGGTCGATGTCTATCTGCAAATCAGCCGCCTGACCCAGCCAGAGACCAGCGGCCTTGCCATCGGGTCAGCCGTGCAGGTCTACCGCGTGAATCGCCAGACCTGCGGCGGCACCATCACCCGCATCGACACCGAGGCGGATCTTGAAAACCAGCTGGTGCAGGTCACCGTCGATGTCGACGAACCCTGCGCCGAACAGCTTTTCCTGAACGAATCGGTCGAGATAGAGGTGATGCAGGACGACGCCGCGGCCGCCTATGTCGTGCCCGCCGCGGCGCTGGTGGGCGGGGCCGCGGTGTTCCTTGTGGACGAAGCCGCGCAGACGCTGTCCGCCACCCCGGTCGAGGTCGTGCACCAGACCGCACGTGACGTGACCGTGATGATCGCGGGCGCGCGCGGGCGGCTCGTTGTCACCAACCCGACGGCAGAGATGGCCGACGGGATGCCTGTGACGCTCGGCCCGGCGGGCTGACGCTCAGTCCGCCGCGCGGCGCGTCCGCTCGAAGACATAAAGCCCCGCGCCCACGATGATCGCGGTGCCGATCCATGTCATGGTGTCGGGGAAATCGCCGAACACCAGCCAGCCAAGGATGGTGGCCGACACGATCTCGAAATACTGGAACGGGGCGGCGATGCCCGCCTCGATCCGGCTCAGCGCCAGCACGATCAGCCTGTGCGACAGCGCCGCCAGCATCCCCAGCGCCGCGAACAACGCCCATTCCCGCCCGGTCAGCCCACCGATCCCCACCTCTGGCGCGCCCCAGATCACCGACTGCGCCACCACGCCGATGGACAAGGTCAGCGCCGCGAACGCGCCGCTCCAGAATTGCAGGCCCGCGCCGCTGCCGCCGCGCGACATCGCCCGCGTCACCAGCATGTAGAGCGCGAAGAAAAGCGCCGTGCCCAGCGGGAACAGCGCCGCCGTGCCATAGGCCGCCGTGTTGGGCTGAAGCACCACAAGCGCCCCCAGCAGTCCCACCACGATGGCCGACATCCGCCGCCAGCCGATCCGCTCGCCCAGAAAGACCGCGCCCAGCGCCGTCAGGATCAGCGGTTCGACAAAGAAGATGGCGATGGCGTTGGCCACCGGCATTACCGTCAGCGCATGGTTCAGGCAGACCAGCGCGGTGCCAAGGCAGACGCCCGCCACCGCGAATCCCAGCGCCGGCCGCCGGGCGCGCACCTGCCAGATCAGGATCGGCGCCAGCACGATCGTCTGGATGATGAACCGCCCGGCCGCCACCTGCATCGGCGTCAGCCGGTCCAGCAGCAGCTTGGCAAGCACGTCGAGCCCCGGCGCGATGAACATCGCCGTCACCAGAAGGCTGACACCAAGCGCACGTTCGCGCGCATCGTCCGGAAGGGGCAGGGCGGTCATGGCGCAGCGTTGCCACTCCGCGCGGCCCCGCGCCAGCAGAATTCATGCCCTCGCCCCAAACGAAAAAGGCGCGCCCCGAAGGACGCGCCAGTTGAATGAGGGGTCGTGAAACGGTCGGCGATCAGGCTTCGGCGGTTTCCACCACGGTCGCGGCCACGGTGTCGGCGTTGCCGATCGCGATGCGGCGGGGCTTCAGCGCTTCGGGAATTTCGCGCTGAAGGTCGATGTGCAACATGCCGTTCTCATGGGCCGCGCCGGTGACGCGGACATGATCGGCAAGGTGGAAACGCCGCTCGAACGCGCGGGTGGCGATGCCACGGTGCAGGAAGGTGCGCGGGCTTTCGTCCTCGGCCTTGCGGGCCGACACGATCAGCGCGTTCTCGCGAACCTCGACCGAAAGGTCGTCGTCGGTAAAGCCCGCCACGGCCAGCGAAATGCGATAGGCGTTATCGGCGGTCTTCTCGATGTTGTAGGGCGGATAGGTCGGCTGCGACACGTCGCTGGCCAGAACCCGGTCCATCATGTCGGCGATGCGGTCAAAGCCGACGGTCGCGCGGTAAAGCGGCGAAAGATCAAGGGTGCGCATGGGTCATCCTCCATTGAGCGATACCAAGGTGTATGCCCTCCCATCCGGGACGGGCGTCCGCCGGACCCGTCACGCGGCGTCCGGCCAGTCAGATGTGGGATGCCGAAATCGCGCTTTCAAGCCCGTCACGGACGCAGGAATTTCGCGCCCGTGCTGTTGCGCGCCTCGATCGGCGGCAGGTGGCGCACCGGCGGCGCGGCGCGGGCGAACACCCCGTCCGCCTCGGCCAGCAGCGCCCAGAGATCGGCCAGCGGCGCCTCCAGATCGGTGCCCAGTGCCACCTTCCGCCCGTCCATCTCGGCCTTGGCCGACACCACGGACACGATGCGCGGCACGCCGTTCTCCTCGACCAGCACCGGCGCGCCGGACGATCCGAAATCCACGTCGCAGCTTAGCACCAGCGTGCCGGCATTTTGCGCCAGCACATGGCACCGCTCCTGCAACGACGGGCTGTCGGCGCGGTCATGGGCATAGGACAGCACGCTCACCTCTGCACCCCGGCGCGGGTGCGGGCGTGTCTCGAAAGGGATGACGGCGCTCAGCCGGATCGGCATGTCCAGCCGCAACAGCGCCACGTCGTTCTCGATCCGCAGCCGCGATCCCGGCTCGGCCAGCGCAAAGGCCGGATGCGGCAGCGCCTGCCGCACTCCGCGATAGGCCGCCGCCCGCCCGTTGCGCCAATCCGCCAGAAACTCGATCTCGGACGCGTCGAACCGCCGCCCCGTGGTCTTGTCGTAAAGGCAATGCGCGGCCGTCAGCACCACGTCCTCGGCGATCAGCGCGCCGGTGCAGAACGCCGTGCCGCCAAGGTTCAGCCGCCCTACCGCCTGCCAGCCGCGCGAATCGTCGCCCGTCATCAGCGCGCGCAGCCCGCTTTCCTCGGATTTGCCGTCGGTCGTGACCAGCACCACCGCCAGGAATATCGCGATCCACTTCCACATGGGTCCGGTCCTCCGCTCGGACCCGGAACTATCGCCCGCGTCTGGCGCTTCTATGGCCTGTCTGGGGACAATCGTGGCGGTTTCGGGCCGCCCGTGGCCCAATCCAGCAACTCTACCGTGTGGACCACTGGCACATCCGTGCCACCGCCGATCTGCATCATGCAGCCGATGTTGCCCGCCGCGATCACCTCGGGCGCCTTCGCCTCCAGCGTCTGCACCTTGCGTGCGCGCAACTGTGTGGAAATCTCGGGCTGCATCAGGTTGTAGGTCCCCGCTGATCCGCAGCACAGATGCGGGTCAGCCGGTTCCACCACCTCGAAGCCCGCGCGCCGCAGCAGGTCCTTGGGCGCGGTCTTGACCTTCTGCCCGTGCTGCAGCGAACAGGCCGCGTGATAGGCCACCCGCAGCGGCGCCGCACCGCCGGCGGGCAGGTCCAGCGTCTGCAACAGCTCGCTCACATCCATCGCCAGCGCCGACACCCGCGCCGCGTCCCCTGCCATGGGGTCGTTGCGGAACATGTGCCCGTAGTCCTTCACCGTCGTGCCGCAGCCCGAGGTGTTGATGACGATGGCGTCCAGCGGATCGGCCCGGTCCTCGGCCAGCCAGGCGCGGATGTTGCGCGCCGCCGCCGCGTGGCTTTCGTCCTCCTTGCCCATGTGATGCACAAGCGCCCCGCAACAGCCCATGCCGCGCGCCACCACCACCTCGCAGCCCAGCCGGCGCAGTAGCCGGATCGTGGCGTCGTTGATGTCGGTGTTCAGCGCCCGCTGCGCACAGCCCGTCATCAGCGCCACGCGCTTCCTGCGTTCGCCCACCGCCGGGAACACCTGCGGATCGTCGTTGCGGCTGACCGGCGGGATCTGCGCCGGCACCATCTCCAGCATGGCGCGCAGCCGCGCATCGGGCATCAGGCGGCGGAACGGATAGCCGATCTTGGCGCCCAGCAGGGCAAGCCGGAACCGCCCGGGATAGGGCAGCACCCGCGCCAGCACCCAGCGCAGCGCCCGGTCCATGAAAGGCCGGCGATAGGTCTTTTCGATATGCGCGCGGGCATGGTCGACAAGGTGCATGTAATGCACCCCCGACGGACAGGTCGTCATGCAGGCAAGGCACGACAGGCAGCGGTCGATATGCTTGACCGTCTTCGCATCCGCCGGCCGGTCGTTCTCCAGCATGTCCTTTATCAGGTAGATGCGCCCGCGCGGGCTGTCCAACTCATCGCCCAGCACCTGGTAGGTCGGGCAGGTCGCCGTGCAGAACCCGCAATGCACGCAGGACCGCAGGATCTCGTTCGACCGCGCGGTCGCGGGGTCCTTCAGCTGCTCGGGCGTGAATGTCGTTTGCATGTCCGCGCTTTCAGATCAGAGACAGGAAGACGATCCCGAAGACCGCCGAGACCACAAGGTAGACCGCCGTGAAGACCCCGCGCGCGGCCCAGACCCGTTCGAACCGGCCGAGGTAGAGGTGATAGAGCATCCCGGCCACGCAGGCCGACATCGCGCCCACGGCAAGGGCCGCCAGCACCTCTGGCGCGATCCCCGCCACCGGCCCGCCCGACACGCCCGCCACCAGCGCCAAAGCCCCGGCGATCGCCAGCCCCACCTGCGCCAGAAAGGCGCCGCGCTTGCGGTCCGACATCAGCGCGAAGGCCCCGAAGACGGCGGCCGACGTCACCGCGATAAGTCCGGTCAGCAACCCGTTTTCCAGTTCGTCCATTCCCAACCTCTCAATCGACCCACGGCCACAGGAACACCGTGGCATAGGCACCCAGAACCAGCGAAACCGAAACCGCGCGCTGGATCAGAACCGGGCGCATGCGCCAGCCCGGTCGCATCGCAACCCAGCCGTCCGCCAGCCCGGCCAGCAGCAGGTGCCCAAGCGTTACGCAGGACACTCCCAGCATGGTCTCCTCGAACCCGTTGAAAAAGCCCAGCGCCTCGCCGCGCAGGAATGCCGGTATCGCCGCGGCGAAAAGCCCGAGCGCCCCCAGCCCGTAGATCACGCGCCGGCGGCCCACCGCCTGCCGCGCCACCATGAAGCCCGCCACGGGCAACAGCACGAACAGGGTCAGCGCGATGGCAAGGACGCCCCATTTCACCCCATAAGCCCCGGGTTCAGGATCCCGCGCGGGTCGAACTGCCGCCGCAGCCCGGCGGTCAGCGCCGCCACGGGGCCGTCCTCGGGCTGGAAGGGCGCGATCGCGGCCCGCGTCGCCTCGGACGCCCGCACCAGCGTCGCGTGCCCCGCAAAGGCCCCAAGCCGCGCCCGCAGGTCCGTCCCCCCGGGCAGCAGCAGCCAGACCAGCCCGCCGCCCCAGTCGTAGAGCACCCCCTCGGCGCCCGCCCGTTCCACGATCCCCGGCCCGTCCGTCGGCTTGACCGACACCCGCCACACGTCGCCCGGCATCCCGTGGAACGCCGCCACGTCCCGCACCCAGGTCCAGCCCGCCGCGCTCCGCGCCGGGTCACGCTCCACCGCGATCTCGCCGAAGCCCGCCAAGAGGTCCGTCAACCGCGCCAGCCGATAGTCGACCGAGGCCTCGAACCCCTCGATCCGGATCATCGTCACCGGCGCGCCATCGACGCCCCTGGGCGTATGCGCCGCGCCCGTCACCTCGAACGGCGACCCCAGCGCCATCGTCAGCGCCGCCACCGCCCGCGCGTCCTCCAGCCCCTCGATCAGCAGAACGCCGGTGGCCGCCGGCGCCGGCAGCACCTTCAGCGCCACCTCGCTCAACACCCCCAGCGTGCCGAAACTCCCCGCCATCAGCTTCACAAGGTCGTAGCCGGTGACGTTCTTCATCACCCGCCCGCCGTTCTTGATGACCGCGCCGCGCCCGTCGACGAACCGCACGCCCAGCAGGAAATCGCGCGCCGCGCCCGCCTGCACCCGCCGTGGCCCCGACACGCCGGCGGCGACAACGCCGCCGATCGTCGGCGTGCCGTCGGTGCCCAGAAGCCCCCGGTGGTCCATCGGCTCAAAGGCCAGCCGCTGGCCCTCGGCGGCCAGCAGCGCCTCGATGTCGGCCAACGGCGTGCCCGCCCGCACCACCAGCGTCAGCGCGCCCGGTTCATAAAGCTCCACCCCCGCGATACCGGCAACGCTCAGCGCCTCGCCCGCCACGGGCCGCCCCAGGGGACGCGTGCCGCCGCCCATCACCCGCAATGGCCCCGCCGCCCCCGCGACCGCCTCGGCCAGTTCCGCCTCGTTCCGTGGTGCAATCACCGGCCCGTCCTTCTTCTGTTCGGAAATACTCCCGGGGGGAGCGCGAGGGGGGCAGGCAGCCCCCCTCGCTCCTGTCCTCTCAGGCCGCGCGCCGGTCCTCGGTCGCGGCCAGCGGAAACACCTTCGCGGGGTTCAGCAGCCACGCGGGGTCGAAAACGTCCTTCACCCGCATCTGCGCCTCCAGATCCTCGGGGGCAAACTGCGCCGTCATCAGGTCGCGCTTCTCGATGCCCACGCCATGCTCGCCGGTCAGGCAGCCGCCCACCTCGACGCACAGCTTCAGGATCGCGGCGCCGAAGGCCTCGCACAGCTCCAGCTGCCCCGGCTCGTTGGCGTTATAAAGGATCAGCGGGTGCATGTTGCCGTCGCCCGCGTGGAACACGTTGGCCACCCCCAGCCCGAATTCCTCCGACATCTCGCCGATGCGCCGCAGCACCAGCGGCAGGGCGCTGACCGGGATCGTGCCGTCAAGGCACATGTAATCGTTGATCTGCCCCATCGCGCCAAAGGCCGACTTGCGACCCAGCCAGATGCGCGCCGCCTCGTCGGCGTCGCCCGCCTCTCGCAACTCCACCGGATCGTGCCGCCGCGCGATCTGCAGGATCACGCCCAGCTGTTCGTCGATCTCGGCCGGGCTGCCCTCCACCTCGACGATCAGCAGCGCCTCGCAATCGGGGTATCCCGCCTTGGCGTGCGCCTCGCAGGCGCGGATGCAGGGCCGGTCCATGAACTCGATCGCCACCGGCAGGACGCCCGCCTTGATGATGTCGCTGACGACCTGCCCGGCGGCCTCGGAACTGTCGTATCCCATCAGAACGGGACGCGCGCCCTCGGGCTTGCGCAGGATGCGCAACGTCGCCTCGGTCACCACGCCCAGCTGCCCCTCGGACCCGCAGATCAGCCCCAGCAGGTCCAGCCCGCCGGACTCAAGATGCGCCCCCCCGATCTCGACCACCGTGCCGTCCATCTGCACCAGCGTCACGCCCATCAGGTTGTTCGTCGTCACCCCGTATTTCAGGCAATGCGCCCCGCCAGAGTTCATCGCGATGTTGCCCGCGATGGCGCAGGCCAGCTGCGACGACGGGTCTGGGGCATAGAAGAAATCGTTCTCTTCCACCGCGCCCGTCACCGACAGGTTGGTGCGGCCCGTCTGCACCCGGATCACACGGTTGTCGTAATCCGTCTCCAGCACCGCGTTCATCCGCGCCACGCCAAGGATCACGCTGTCGGCCGTGGGCAGCGCCCCGCCCGCCAGCGAGGTGCCCGATCCGCGCGGCACCACCGGCACGCCCTCGTCATGGCAGACCTTCAGCACGGCAGAGACCTCTTCGGTCGTGCGCGGCAGCACGACGGCCAGCGGCGGGCAGGCATAGGCGCTCAGCGCGTCGCATTCATAGGCGCGCGTCTCGGCGGGATCGTCGATCACCGCGTCTGCCGGCAGCACGGCTCGCAGGCGGGCCACCACGCGGTCGCGCTTGGCCAGGATCGCCGGGTTCGGGGCGGGCATCTCCATGGGGACCTCCTCTCCACTGGTAAGGGAATATTACCAATTTGCCGATTGCGCAAGGGAAACCACTGAACTGGCGCGGTCCGGCCGCTTCGCACGAAGGCCCCGACCGACACGCCCCGCCCGGAACAGCCGCGAAGCGGTCCGGGCAGCGGATGGCCGCCCCCGGCCAGCCGCTTTGTCACCGCCAGCGCGCGCTCAGGGGTCGTCCTGACCTGGCCGGGATAAAGTGAGGACCTCAGTCGTTGGAGCGGCTGGCCGCGGCCATCCTTTGCCCTCTGTCGGGGGTTTTGTCCCGGCGTGGTCTGATCAGAGAAACCCCGCCCGGAACAGCCGCCGAAAGGCGGCCCGGCAGCGCGGGTTCAAAGGTCGTCCGGACGTGGCGGGGAAAAAGTGAAGACCACAGCCCTTGCGGGATCCGCTCGCCTTCGTCGGGTGCAAGCGCGACAGGCGGGGCGCGGCGCATTCTGACGCCGACGTTGTGCCGACGTTGTGCCGACGTGATGCCGACATGGGGTTTCGGCCCTCCTTCGGACATGAAAAAGGGCGCGCGGGATGTCTCCCGCGCGCCCCCTTCAGGTCCCTTTCGGACCGGATCAGTTCAGCGGAAAGCTCCACAGCATGGTCTCGCCGGAATGGTCGTCGACGCCGTCGTTGTCGGTCGACACCCAGGCGGTGCCATCGGCGGTGATCGCCAGACCTTCAACCTTGTCAAGGACATAGCCGCCCGTGGAGGTCAGGTCGGGCAGCAGGTCGCGGACCTCTTCCTTGCTCACCACCGGCAGGTCGCCACCCAGCGGCGCCGGCACCATCTCGGACAGCGCCACGCGGTAGATCTTCTTGGTCACCGCCGCATCACCCAGCTGGTTGTCCCGTTCGATGATATAGACATGGTCGCCGAACGCCGTGATCTCCGACAACCCGACCCACCCGGTATCGGGATCCGCCTTGGGATAGTGAACCGCGCCCCACTCCTTGGTTTCCAGGTTGTAAGCCAGCAGTTTCACAAGGTTTTCCGGATCGTCGTCGAATTCGCGCTGGAAAGCGACCCAAAGCGTGTCACCGACCTTGGCGATGCCTTCGGCGGCCCAGCGGCGTTCAACCGCCATGATCTCCTTGGGGAAGGGGATCGTGGCCGCGATCTCGCCATCGGCCCTGACGTGGTAGATCGCGTGCAGGACGCCACGGTCCAGACGGCCCTCGGAGGCGACGTAGAAGTTGCCCTCGCCGTCCAGCGTGATCCCTTCCATGTCGATGCCCTGTGCGGGCCGGCCGCCGCGGGTCACCGGGATCGCCTTGACGATCCGGGCCGGGGTCTGGCTTGGGTCGATATGGAAGATCGTGGGTTGGAAGCCGTAGAAGCTGTCGTTCACCGTCCAGAGCGTTCCGTCTGCATCGGCCACCATGCCCGAGTTCGCACCCCAGCCGGTCAGTGTGTCCATGCCTTCCGACGTTACATGCGGGTAGACCGCAGGCGCGTCCTGGTACTCGTAGATCATGACATGCGCGCGGGCGGCGCCGTCCTCGATCCCGTCGAACTCGTTCGCGGTGGCCAAGAGGTTGCGGCCCGGGATGGCCACGGCGCCTTCGGGCGAGATGCCCGAGGGCAGGAGCTGCTTGAGCACGGGGTTCGCCGGGTCGGTCATGTCGTAGACACCGACGATCGAGGCACGTTCGGCCAGAAGGAAGACGTAGGGCGTGCCGCCGAAGACGGCGAATTCCATGCCCTCGGGCTCGACGCCCTTGGCGTCCGAACGGCGGTCGGGATAGTGGCCGATCTGGACCACGGCATGTTCGAAGGACGGGCCGCTTTCGTAGACGACCGTGCCGTTCTTGTTGAACACGGTAAAGCCGCGCGACCCGCCGTCCATGTCGCCCTCGTTGGCGGTCACGAAATGGTCGGTGTCGATCCACTGGATCCCGTCGGGCTCACGCACCACGCCGGCCTGGCTTTCGGTGAAGAGAAGCGCCGCACGCTCGTCGGTGGCGTCGATCCCGTCGAGGTCGACGGCGCCGGCGGAAAGGTGGTTCAGGACCTCACCCGTCGATGACAGGACGACGATGTGGTTGTTTTCCTGCATCGTCACGACGATCTCGCCATTGGCGTTGACGTCCACGAACTCGGGCTCGGGGTCTTCGGGCGCGATGTCGGCAAGCCCGGTCACGTCGGCCTTGACCATCGCGTCGCAGTTCATCATGCCATCGGTCAGCGGTATGATGGCGACATAGCCGGCCGGCATCTGCGGCACGCGGCCGTCGCCGGCGTCCTCATCACGCTCGTTCTCGATGGCGACGGTCACGAAGGACCCGTCCGGCGCAACGGCGGTCGAATCGGGCTGGCCGCCAAGGTCGCAGCGCCCGGCCTCGGCGCCGGTCGCCATGTCGATATGTACCAGAAAGCCCGACGGTGCGGTGTAGCTTTCCGAGGTGTTGACGCCGGCAAAGACGGTGTTGCCCAGGGCCGACACCGCCGTCGGCTCGCCGTCGAGGGTGATGTTGCCCTTTGGCTGCGGGTTGGCCGGGTCGGAGATGTCGATCATGCCGATCACGCCCAGCGGGCTGTCCGAGTAGACCAGCGTCATGCCGTCGGCGCTGGCCGTGATGATTTCGGCAGAGCTTTCGCGCGACGTATCTTCGCCTTCGGCCATGTTCTTCACGACAGGGAAGGACGCGATTCGGTTGAAATTCATGTCCTGTGCCGCGGCCATGCCGGCGCAAAGCGCCATGGCCGAGGTCAGGGTGACACGGAAGTAGGTCATTGTGGTCTCCGGACAGGTTGGACTGACCGGGGAGTGACGCTGCAACGCGACGCGCGCGTGAAGATTTTGTATCGGCCGTGTAAAATTCGGGAGTGTCCCGGAAGGCGGGCTCAGCGCCCCTTGGGCGGGGCCATGGGGCCACCCATGCGGCCGTCCCAGTCGCCGAAGATGATGCCCTCGCCGCAATAGTCCCAGCCGCCCGTGAAGCGCTTGAACTCCTTGTCGAAATAGAGCGTGACATTGCCCCAGTAGCGCGACCCGTCCACCCGCTTGTCGCAGGCCTGCGCCGCGCTGTGCTGAATCCAGTGGCCGATGATGATGGGCGTGCCCTCGATCATCCGCATCTCTCCCTTCAGGCGGCCGCCGCCATCGGGGTAGGGGGCGTAGATCGGGTAGGACCCTGTCAGCGCGGGCAAGGTCAGGCGGCCATAGGTTGTCGACCATTCGGCCGCCGAACCGGACGCCGCCGCCGGCACAAGCGCGGCGGCAAGGGATAGGACAAGGGCGGACAGGCGCATCTGGGCGATCCCCGGCGTGACTGCGGTTTCTGGTGCCAGGAGAACGTCCCGGCACCGCACACTCAAACACGGGTCTTCGTCAAAATCTGGGCAACACTTGGCCGATCCCGGCGCGATTGTCGCCCGTTTCCGGGGCTATCGCGGACGAGGCGTGGCCCCGGAGAGGATCTCGGCGAACCAGTCGCCATCGATGTTGCCGCCGCAGAGGATGACGCCGGTCTTGCGGCCCGCCATGCGGTCCCTTTCCTGCATCAGCGCAGCCAGCGGCGCGGCGCCCGCGCCTTCGGCGAGGTTATGGGTGCAGCGGTAGAAAAGTCGAACGGCCTCGGCCACCTCGTCATCGCTGACGGCGACGATCCTGTCGGCCCCGGTCGCGTAGATGTCGAAGGCCGCCTGCACCGGCACCCGAACCGCCATTCCGTCTGCGAAAGTCGCGGCGCTTGGGGTCTCTATCAGGCGGCCGGCCTCGACGGATAGCTTGGCACATGCCGCGTTCTCCGACACCACGCCGACGATCCTTGTCTTCAGTCCCAGCGCGTCGCGCGCCGCGATCAGCCCACAGATGCCAGAGCCACAGCCGATCGGGACATAGACGGTGTCGAGGTCGGGGACGGCATTGAACAGCTCCCACCCATAGGTCGCCACGCCGCGCACCAGTTCGGTGTGAAACGGCGGCACCACGGCCAGTCCTTCCGCCTTTGCCACGCGCATCGCCTCTTCGCGGGCCGTGTCGAAATCGTCGCCGAACTCGATCAGGTCGGCGCCGAAGGCGGTCATCGCGGCGTTCTTCTCGGTCGAGTTGCCGCGCGGCACGTAGACCTTGGCGGTCAGCCCCGCGGCAGTGGCCGCCAGCGCCTGCCCCTGCCCATGATTGCCGCGTGTGGCGGTGCAGATGCCGGGCACGTCGGGCTGGGTGCGCGTCAGCCAGTCGATGAAGGTGAAGGCCCCGCGCACCTTGAACGCGCCGGTCGGCGTGTGGTTCTCGTGCTTGACCCAGACCTTGGTGCCCGCGGCGGCGTTCAGCAGCGGCCAGCTGTATTGCGGCGTGGCAGGCATGCGGGCGTGCACGAAATCGGCTGCCGCCCGCAGTTCGTCCGCCGAGAAAAGCCCGGTTCGTTCTTCTGCCGCGTCGGCCATGCCCTGTCCTTTCCGTTGCGGTGCAAGCCGCTTGCAAGCGGCTTGGCCAAGCGGTTTCGAAACCGCTTGCCCGCGGCGGTTCCGCCGCGGGTCAATGCCCTTGCAAGGGCATTCTCCCCTCTCAGAGGCTTGTGCACACGTATTTCATCTCGAGGTAGTCCTCGATCCCGTGGCGGCTGCCCTCGCGTCCGAGGCCCGATTGCTTGACCCCGCCGAAGGGGGCGACCTCGGTCGAGATGATGCCGGTGTTCACGCCGACGATGCCGTACTCCAGCCCTTCTTGGACGCGAATGATGCGCGCGTAGTCGCGGGCATAGAAATATGCGGCGAGGCCGAAAATGGTGTCGTTGGCCATGGCGATCACCTCTTCTTCCGTCTCGAAGCGGAAGAGCGGCGCCAGGGGGCCGAAGGTTTCCTCCTGCGCGACGGCCATGTCCTGGGTCACCCCGGTGACGATGGTGGGCTGAAAGAAAGTGCCGCCCAGATCATGCGGCGCACCGCCGTAGACGATCGTGGCGCCCTTGGCGGTGGCGTCTGCGATGTGTTCGCGGACCTTTTCCACGGCACCATCGTTGATGAGCGGGCCAAGCGCGGTGCCGTCTTCCAGCCCGTCGCCCACCTTCATCTGCGCGACGGCGGCCGCCAGTTTTTCGGCAAAGGCCTCGTAGACACCGGACTGGACGTAGATGCGGTTGGCGCAGACGCAGGTCTGGCCGTTGTTGCGGAACTTGCACAGGATCGCCCCGGCCACGGCGGCGTCGAGGTCGGCGTCGTCGAAGACGATGAAGGGCGCGTTGCCGCCCAGTTCCATCGAGCATTTCATGACTTGGTCGGCGGCCTGGCGCAGCAGGATGCGGCCCACCTCGGTGGACCCCGTGAAGGTCAGTTTGCGCACTGCGGGGTTCTCGCAGAACTCCTTGCCGATGTCGGAAGACCGGCTGGAGGGGATGATCGACAGCACGCCTTTGGGGATTCCCGCGCGGTCGGCCAGCACACCCAGCGCCAGCGCCGACAGCGGCGTTTCGGCTGCGGGCCGGGCGACAAAGGCGCAACCGGCGGCCAGCGCCGGGCCGGCCTTGCGGGTGATCATCGCGTTGGGGAAATTCCACGGCGTGATCGAGGCCGCGACGCCGATGGGCTGGCGCAGGATCGTGATGCGCTTGTCGGGCAGATGGCCGGGGATTGTTTCACCGTAGACGCGCTTGGCCTCTTCGGCGAACCATTCGATGAACGACGCACCATACAGGACCTCTCCCTTTGCCTCGGCCAGCGGCTTGCCCTGCTCTGCGGTCAGGATTGTGCCAAGGTCGTCGGCGTGCTCGACCATCAGGTCGAACCACCGCCGAAGGATGTTGGCGCGTTCCTTGGCGGGGCGGGCGGCCCAGGCCTTTTGAGCTGATTCTGCGGCAGCAATCGCGCGCGCGGTCTCGACGCGTGCAAGGTCCGCGACCTGACAGATCACGTCGCCACGCGCCGGGTTGCGCACGGGAAAGGTCGCGCCGTCGTCCGCGGCGACCCAGTCTCCGGCAACATATGCGCGGGTTTCCAGAAGCGCGGGATCGTTGAGGCGGGCGGCAAGATCGCTGGCGGTGTCTAGCATGGGAACCTTCCTTTCCGGGGCAGGGGCCTCTTTGGCCCTTTGGCGCTACGGTGTTGTCACGCTATACATGCCCGGACGCAAGACCGGAGAACACCATGGATCTGAGCGACGCCTATGCCATCGGAGCCTACACGCCGGACTGGGACAGCTATCCTCCGCGCTGGACGGCCGAAGCCGCCGCGATGCGCGAAGCGCTGGGCGACAGGGCCGAACTGGACCTTGCCTATGGGGCAGGCGCGCGCAACCGATTTGACTTGTTTCATCCCGAAGGCAGTCCACGCGGGCTCGTGGTCTTCGTGCATGGCGGCTATTGGCGCGCCAACGACAAGTCGTCATGGTCGCAGCTTGCCGCCGGGCCGCTGGCGCGTGGCTGGGCCGTGGCGATGCCGTCCTACACGCTGGCGCCCGAGGCCCGGATCACCCGTATCCGGCAGGAAATCGCCGCGGCGGTCAACGCGGCGGCCGCGCGCGTGGCCGGTCCGCTTGTCGTGACCGGGCATTCCGCCGGTGGGCACCTGTCGGCGCGGATGCGCTGTCGCGACGGCGGGCTAGATGCGTCCGTGGCCTCTCGGTTGCGGCGGGTCGTCCCGATATCGCCGCTGTCGGACCTGCGCCCCCTGATGCAAACGGACATGAATACCGATCTGCGGCTCGACGCCGCCGAGGCCGAGGCCGAAAGCCCGGCATTGAAGACGGATCTCTTCGATGTCCAGACCGTGGTCTGGGTTGGTGCCGATGAACGCCCGGCCCTGCTGGATCAGGCTTACTGGCTTGCGGACGCGTGGCCGCGCACCGAACTGACCGTGGTGCCGGGCAAACACCATTTCGACGTGATCGAGGCGATGCGGACGCCGGACGGCGCGCTGACCGAGGCCCTGATCGGGGGGCTATGAGCCGAAGGCCTCCAGCGCGCGATAATCAATGGCCTGAAGCAGCGGCACGATGGTCTCTGTGCCGGGGCCCTTGGCCCGAACCAGAATGCGTCCGTCGAGGACCGTTGACACCTGTCTGCCCTCGGCCAGGAACGTCTGGCGTCCCACGCGCACAAGCTCACCGGCGGTGGCGAGAAGGCCCGGATTCGAGAACAGGCCCGCCATGGCAGTTGCCATCGGGCTGTTGACGACAATGACAAGTGTCACGCTAAGGTCATCGCGCCGGTACACTGCCTCTGCCCCGATCCCGCCGCCCATCGCCGCTAGGCTGTCGGTCATATCGGCGTCGATCGTGCGGGTCCACCCGTCCGGCGCGTCTGGCAGGTACCCGACCAGCGCAGGCTGGGTGATTTCCAGCAAGAGCCGCCGGGCGTCCTCGATCCGTGCAAGCGCCTGGGGAAGGTTGCCATTGCGATAGGCGTCAACGGCGCGTTCCAGCGTGCCGCCGATCTCGTCGGCCATGACGGGGGCCGCAATCTGGCAGAGGCCGCCAAGCAAGGCGGAATAAAGCATCCTTTCAAGGCGGTGAAGGCAGGAGGATCGGGTCATTCGAACCGGTCCTGCCAGCAGGGCAGGGGGTTGCCCGGGATCGCGCGTGCCGCGTGGACCCCGCGGGCAATCGCGCGCGCCAGGCAGGTGGCCGCGGCGTGCCCCAGAAGCAGGCTGTCGGCAAGGGGGTCGTCCAGGGGGCGTGCGCCGGTCGCCGCCGCGAAGATCAGGTCGCCGTCCATCGGCGTGTGGCTGGGCACCACTGCGCGGGCCATGCCATCATGGGCGGCGACGGCCATGCGTTTGGCCGCTGCCTTGGTCAGGGCGGCATCCGTGGCGACGATGGCGATTGTCGTCGCACGGTGGCTGCCGAGCTTCGTCAGAAGCATGGCACGCGGATCGTGCCGGGGCGCCGGGCCGAGACCGCCGAACTCGTCGTCCTGTTCGAACGGGGCGGCCCAGAAATGCGGGCCGCCGTCCACGATCGCGCTGCCCAGAGCATTCACTGCCACCAAGGCGCCGACTGTATGGCCCGAAGGCAAGACCGCCGAGGCCGAGCCGAGCCCCCCCATCAGGTCGGCAGTGGTCGCGCCCGTGCCGGCGCCGATGCTGCCGATGGAAAAGCTGTCAGAGGCGTCTGTCAGCGCAGCGGCGCCCAAGGCGCGATAGGGGTTCACGGCCCAGTCCTTGGCCCCGCCGTTCAGCAGATCGAACAGGATCGCGGCTGGCACGATCGGCACGCGCTGGCCGCCCACGTCAAAGCCGCGCCCGGCGGCGCGCAGGGCGTCGGCCACGCCCGAAGCCGCGTCGAGCCCCAGCGCCGAGCCACCGGACAAGACAAGCGCATCGACCGCTTCCACCGTGTTCTCGGGGGCGAGCAGGTCGGTTTCGCGGGTGCCGGGGGCACCGCCCATCACATGCACGGCGGCGACAAAGGGGGCATCGGCGGTCAGCACGGTGACCCCGGATTTCAGCGCGGCGTCATCGGCGTTGCCGACGCGCAGGCCCTCCACGTCGGTTATCAGGTTGCGGGGCCCGGGTCTCATGGGTGCGGGCGCGGCGCCGGGCCGGCGGGGGCCGGGGCAACGGCTTGGGGTGCTGCCGGGGCCATCAGATCGACACCTTCGTCACGGCGGTGGCGGGGTCGCCGGTGTTGGGCGTGCCGGCCGGCTCGATCAGCAGAAGATGCGCCTCGGACCGGGCGACGGGGCGATGCTCGACCCCCGCCGGCACCACGAACAGTTCCCCGGGGCCGAGCGTGACCGTGCGCTCGCGCATCTCGATGTCGATCTCGCCCGAGAGCACCAGAAAGAAGTCATCCGTGTCGGGGTGGCTGTGCCAGGTGAACGCGCCCTCGACCCGCACGACCATGACGTCGTTGCCGTTGTAGCGGGCGACGATGTGCGGGTGCCAGAGACCGGGCACCTGCGCCAGCCTGTCGGCAAGGTTGACCGCGGTCATATGCAGCGCCCCCCGTCCACCTCCATCGCGACGCCGGTGACCATTCCGGCCTCGTCCGAGCACAGGAAGCAGGCTGCGTTGCCCATGTCTTCGGGTGTGGAAAACCGACCGAGGGGGATCGTGGACAGAAACGCCTTTCGGCGTTCTGGGGTGTCCTCGCCCATGAAGCTGGCAAGAAGCGGCGTTTCGCCGGCCACCGGGGCGATGGAATTTACCCGCACACCGTGTGGGGCCAGTTCCACGGCCATTGTCTTTGTCGCGGTGATCATCCAGCCCTTTGATGCATTGTACCAGTTGAGGTTCGGGCGCGGGCTGAGCCCCGCTGTCGATGCAACGTTCAGGATGGCGCCGGTGCCGCGTGCCTTCATGTGCGGCACAAGGTTGCGGGCGGTCAGGTAGACCGACTTGGCGTTGACGGCGAAAACGCGGTCGAACTGGTCTTCTGGCACATCCTCCATCGGCATGGGCAGGTGAGTGATGCCGGCATTGTTTACAAGGATATCTACATGTCCGAAGGCCGAAAGCGCGGCCTCGGCCATTGCGCGGACGCTGTCGCGGTCGGCCACATCGGTTTGCTGGGCCAGTGCACCCGTATCCTCGGCCACCGTGCGAGCGGCATCGCTGTTGATGTCGGCTGCCATGACGCGGGCGCCTTCCGCGATGAATTTTCGCACGATCCCCGCCCCGAATCCGGAACCGCCACCCGTCACGACCGCCGTCTTTCCTTGCAATCTCATGCCAAGGCCTCCCTGTCTTGGCGCAGATTGCGGTGGCGTGGGCGGCGGTGCAAGGGGCGTCGCTGCCAAGGATCGCCAAACACCAACCGTCTGCCGTCAGATGTTCGAAGAAACGGATTTGTGGGCGCGCACGGGCACTGGCTTGGGCAGGTTTCCCGAGGTGTTGGGATTGGCTGCGCAGGCGGGGCTTGCCCCAACGCGCAGAAAGCGAAGCGCCCCAGCCGCTTGGCCCGCGCCCAAGGGACCTCTACATTGCGCTTGTGAGCGGTCCGGAGGCTTCGAAAGGGGGTCTCTTGTTCCGTGCAAGCCGCTGCACGAACCTGCGTTGCTGGCGCCCAGATGGAATTCTTCGGGCGCTGGGCTGCGCATCCGGTACACGGTCTGGAAAGATCATCCTGATCTCACGGTGCGCCGCCGGGCTTAGCGCCTTTTCCGTTTCCGTTCCAAAGTAGAGGGTTTCGGTGGGCGCGCCGTCTGCAAAGACGATTTCGTGGCGATCACAGAGAAAGTGCCAGTAGCTTAGCTGCGACCCGTCATCTTGCAGCGTGATGCCGGGAAGCCCGACCAGACGATGCGCGGCGACAAGGGCATCAATGCCGTCGAACATCCTTGCCGCGACGGGTGAGCGCACAAGAAGCCGGTGATGACGAGAGACGCGAAGCGGGCGTGTCGGCATCCCTTCTCCCAGCGCACCGGGGGAGATCATCACAGGGGCCAGCCGGGCCCTTGCATGGCAGCGACGGCCTCCGATCCAGCGGATCGGCTGAGCGCCGTTGTCCAGCGTATCGACGAGGCCACCCACGCGAAGGGTTTCCACGCGTTGTTCCCCGAATGGCGTCTGGATCAGGGTGCCATCGGCGAAGCAGACGGCATAGTCGAAAGCCTGGCGATCACCGGTCATGCCGCTGTAGCGGTCGCGATAGAGGCTGTTCAATTCGATCGACTGGATCGGTGCCGCTTCGAGCGCGGTCTGGTCCGAATTGGCAGAGAATTCAGGTGCGAGGTACGTGTTGCCGGCCGTGTCCTGAAAGATCACCGCCGTAATCGTGTCGGTGGTGCCATCGGTATAGGTGATGGTGGCCTTGTAGACGGCGGTACCGTCAAAGGTCTGTTCCGGGCCGCCATCGATCGAGAAGGTTTCGACTGCGGCTTTTGCATCCTGGTCATATGAAATCTTCGAGCCGCCGGAGAAACCGGTGCTGCCGGGAGAGAATGTCTGGAAATCCCTGAAGAGCGGGTTCGCGGCATCGCCAAAGACCAGACCTTCCAGCAGGTCCGCGTTTTCGGCGGTTTCGTTGCCCTCGGTCGGATCGATGATGGTTTGCACACCCAGTGGAATGACGTGGAATTTCGTCGGCATTCGATACCCTCACCCAATGACCGCGCCCGCGCTGGCCACATCCTTGTGTTTCGCGGGAACGTGCGGCCGTAGGCGGTGGAATTGAGGGCAGGATTTTGGAACAAACCAAGAATTCCGATTGAATTGTCAGCACAGTCGCAACTTGACCGTTGCGTGGACAGGGCTTTCCTTGGCGTCACCAGTTTGCAAGAGTGATCTGGTACTGTGCGAGCCTGCGGCGCCCCCGGCGCATTCCGGCTGATTGTCCAAGGAGGATCCAGATGGTGGATTTCGAGGTGCGAATTCGTCAGACCCAGCAAGAGATCGCGGCCGCCCAGGCGCGGATGGAAGAGGTGACGGGGCGCATCGCCGAGGCCGGCGCGCAGATCAAGTCTGGCGAGGCGGAGGTGCTCGATATCGAGGCCGCAACGCTGCAGGACGTGCAAAACCACACCGAGGCCATGAATGCGAACATCGCGGACCTGATCATGGGGCTGGACGATGTGACGGCCGCCTTCTCGAAGGATTTCGACGAGATGCGCAACAAGACGGCTTGGGAAGGGCTGGTCGGCGTATTCTCGCGACAACGCGCCGAATCCTTGCGCCAGGAACGCATCCGCACGGCCAGTATAGATGACAAGCTGCAGGATCTGATCGCCAAGTCCGACGTCATCGTGAAGCTGTTGCAGGGGCAGCTGGACCTTCTGGAAACCCAGCGCGGCAAGGTCGAGACGAACCTGACCGAAACACTTGATGCGCGCGAGGCGACCGTTGCCGAGCTTGAGGCCATTCGCACGCGCCTGTCAGAGCTTGACCCGTCGATCATCGAACTGGAGCGCAAGATCGAAGTCGAGCAGGACGCAGAGACGCGCACCCAGCTGGAAACCAAGCTGGCGCAGCTGAATACACGCTACAATCGGGCGGTGCAGGCCGAGCAGGTGGCGCTGGCCAAGAGCCAGACGCTTGAGCGTTACATCGAGAAGGGCAAGACCTGGACCGACAGCCTGCAGAACCAGGCGGCCACACAGATGGTGCTGATCAACAAGCTGGAAACCGACACCAAGCAGCGGGTGGTTCTTTATGACGCTTTGACCAAGTCCTTGAAGACAGCGCAACAGCAGGACGTGGCGCATCGAATCAACGAGATTGGCGTGGAAACCGACAAGGAAGCGCAGGTCGCAATGGCGGCCATCGGCTCTGCCACCAACAAGCGGATGGCCGAAATGATGGAAGCGCACGAGGACCACATGGTATTCGCCCGAAAGGTGCTGGAAAAGAAGGCGGAGGCGGACGAACGCTTTGCGCGGCGCTTTGCCGAGATCGTCGAGAAGCACGACAAGAACCTTTACGGCGCCTGACGGCGCAGGACCCCCGGGATCATGTCCGACACCGATGCTTCCGTACCTCGCGAAACCACCGAAGTCGCGGGCATCGGCGATACCCGTGCCGCCCGGCGCTATTTCGCCAAGTTCGATGGAATCACGCGGCACCTGATCCGGGTGGCGGGCACGATGGAGCGGGACGGCAGGCTGTCGCGCGCCGATATCGCTGTGATCGCAAGCTATGTGCAGGCGCTGGCGGCCAGTTTTCGCGCGCTTTCGATGAAATACCTGATGACCGGGCGGGATACGGGGGTGTTCTTCGGCTCGCTGGCGATCGACCGGGTCGAGTCTGGCTTTCCAGTATTTCGTGAACTTCTGACCATGGCCAACGACGCCCAGCAGGCGGCGCGGCATCTGGCCGGGTCCGATACCTCGGAGGTGCTGAAGGAAAGGATGATCCGCCAGATCGTCGGAGACCTTGAGCTTCCGACGCGGCTGCAATTCGCCATGTCCCAGAGACTTTACTATGAGGCGCTGGCGCAGGGCGGTCCCTTCTTCTGGACCCAGAACGATCCCGTTGCGCTTTGGCTCGGTGAAGCCGACGGCGGCAGGCGCCGCTATCTCTTGCACTGGGCGTGCTATGACAGTCAGGTCAACCTGCCTGCGGTCTACCTGATGCATATAGAAGACAGCGGGCGCGAGGGGCTGGCCGCAGACCCTGCGCGCTGGGCAAGGCTGCAGGCGCATCTGATGGCGCAGTCGGTGTCGGGGCTGAAGCTGCTGACAATTGCGCAGGGCATCGATACTGACTTCGACGATCTGCACCCCAAACGGCTGCGTCGTATCCACATTGGCCCGATGTACTCGGCAACGTTCACCGATCAGTCCGGGCCGCTGCGCAGCGTGCTGGAGCAGGCCGCGGCACCCGAGGGCGAGGATTGGGCCCTGGTCTGGACATTGGAAGAGCTTGAGAGCGAGCGAGTGCGTGAAGAGCGCGCGGGCTGGTTCGCCAGGGTCGAGCGCGAGATCTTCGCTCTGGACCCTTTCGCGGGCCGGGGTGCAGAGACCGGGGCCACCCGCACCGAACGCGCTGTCATCCTGCCCGCGCGGCCCTATCAGGTTCTGGCCGAGCTCAACCCGGCCGGGTTCCGCTCTGTGACGCGCTATGTCGTGGCGCCCTCGGGGCAAGTGGTGGTGCACAGGTGAGCGCTTGCTTTCACAAGGGCGCGCCTGCGGCGCGACGGCTTTTTCTGGCGCGTCCCATGGGGCCGCGCGCTGCCTCTGGCGGGAATATTTTTTAACAGAAGAAGAATGGGGGCGCGGGATGAGTCTTTCAGGCGACCAGATGGAGTTGGGTGAAGACGAGATCCGGGCGCATTACGAGGCGGCACTGGGGCTATTGACCGGGTTCGATCACAGCCCGCGCCTTGCCGAGGCGCGCGCGGCGGCCGCGCCGGAAAGGTCGTCCGGCCTTGGGTCGCGCCGGCGGTTCCGGTCGACCACGCCTGGGCTGGCCGCACGCCAGACCGTGCGGGCCGAGGGTGTGCGTCTTCTGGACCGGATCGAGGGATCGGACGGTGAGGACGCGCTGGTCTCGCCCCGCCAGGCCACTGTCATGCAGGGCTTGCGGCGGGCGTTGGCGATCGCCATGGCGCTGGGCGATGCCTTTGGACGGACAACGGACCTGGCGCAAATGAAGCGTGCGAACTTGGAGGGCCGGCTGCCGGCCGGCGACCGAACGGGGTTTTCGGAATTGCTTGCCGGCGAGGCCCTTGTGGCGCTTTACGGCTTCGCCAATGCCGCCGCATTCCTTCTGGCCGATGCCGCGGGCGAGGTCACTGTCGAAGTCGGTGCGGTCGAGGAGATCCTGACCGACAACGCGCCGCTTGCGCTTCAGGGGGTGCTTTGGGAACTGGATCAGGCGCTGGCCAACCATGCCAGCGACGAACCGCGGATGGTCGCCACCGTGCTGGCCTTTGCCGAACAGGTCATGGACGCGGTCGCGCTGCGCGCGCAGACCGCGCCGCGGCTGGCCACGTTTGCCGGCGCGCGCTATCGCGTCGAGGCGGACGACCTGACGCTTGCGGGATTCACGCCGGCCCGCCACGCCCGCGGCAGCGTCCTGACCATGCAGTTCAAGAAGCCGCATCAGGTCGTCGGCAATCACATCGCCAAGCATCAGGCGATGCGGCTGGCCAAGATGCTGATGGCCTATGACTTCGACCGGCGGCTGAACCCCTTTGCCGAGATCGGCGGCTTCATCTTCACCTTCATGGGCGATGGCAAGCCGGGCACGGGCAAGACCACGCTGATCCAGATGATGGCCGGGCTGATCCACGAGTACTGCGGGCACGCGGGATACCCGTTCCGCTATCAGAATTTCAGCATCGACCAGATCGACAGCTATCAGGGCAAGTCGGGGCAGAACGCGCGGGCCTTCATCGACAACGTGATGGACCCCAATGTCATCGGCTTCGGCACCGTCGACGACATCGACCAGATCGCCGGCAAGCGCGGGGACCGGCAGTCGAGCGCTGGCCAGCAGGAGGTGACGGCTGTTCTGATGGAGGCGTTTTCGGGCGCCAACACCGTGGTGCGCGGCAATTGCACCTTTGGGATGTTCTCGAACTATCCCGAGAACGTGGACGATGCGCTGCGCCAAAGGGCCGGCGCGCGGTTCCTGGTGGACGGGCCGCAGACCCGAGAGGACTATATCGACATCCTTCACCTTCTGCTGGGCAAGAACCACGACATCCCGCTTGGCGATCACGAGCTTTATGCCGCCCAGCAGATCCAGCGCGCCGTGGCCGCCAGCTTTGAACGGCACGGTCGCCCGCAGGAAGACGGGCTGGTGCGCATCTGGGAGACGACCGAACGGCGCATCGGCAAGCTGGACACCGTGGCCAAGATCGGCGCCTACCTGAAGGCTATACAGGACGTGGACGAGCGTTTCACCGGACGGTCCATCAAGAACATCACGGACGCGGTCAAGGTGCGCGCGCTGGACGTGGAACTGCCTGACGAATGGATGGAAGAACCGGACCTGTTCCTGTTCAGGTCATATGACGACAAGTCCGCCATGATCCGCGAGCTGATGCGGCCGATCACCGTCGACATGGTGATCCAGGAAATCAACCGCTACGCCGACAGCGAGTTCAGGTATTCCGGCAGCGCCGACGAGGCGGCCATCGAGACCGCGGTGCGCGACATGGGGCGTCTGGAAGAAGCACGGCGGCGCTACGCGGCGAAGGCCCGGGAATGATCGTGGCGGAACCCATAGGGATCTGGAATACCGGGATGCCCTTGCTGTTGCTGTGTGCGTTGGCGCTGGGGCTGCCCCGGCTGACGGTACCGCGCGACACGCGCGATCATGCAGCCGTGCTGCGCGGCATTGCCCTTGCGGCGGCGCTGATTCTTTGCGCTGGAGTGCTGGTGTTCGTGTTCGCCTATGCGCTTCGCGGCGCAGAAGTTGCGCGTGCCGCGGTGGGGATGCCGCTTGCCACCACGCTATTGTTCCTGCGGCTTTCGGGGCTTTCGGCGCTGGTCTGGGCCCCACTGCTTGGGTTGGTCTGGCTGGGTCAGGCTCAGGCCGTCGAGGCACGCAGGGGCGAAGACGCCATGCGGGAGGGGCGCGGATGAAACGCCTGATCGAAAAGGGGTTGATGTTTGGCAATCTCCTCAATGTCTCGGGCCCCGCGCTGGTGGGCCGGTACAACCGGGCGCTGAAGCACCTGACCGGGCGCGAAACGGCGCTCGGCGACTTTCATATCGACATCTCGGGATACTCGCCCGAGGTCGGGGACGAGTTCGGTGATCACCTTTATCTCAATCCGCAGGGGGTGAACCGGCAGTTCATCCTGCTGTTCGTCGAGCAGAAGACCGCACCCCTGCTGGGTGCAAGGTTCTCCACCACGCGCGGCATCCTGCGGCAGTTCATCGAGCAGAACGAGGCCGAGATCTTTGCCCTGACCACCCGTGACGCGGTTGCCGGGGAACTTCTGGACAGCGTTTTCGACGTGTCCGATCCGGCGCGGCTTTTCCACTTGCGCCGCGTCACGGTCGAGGCCGACACAACGGACCTGCGGGTTGCCAATGCGCGCAAGCTTGCCGACCGGATCGAGCGGTTTCGGACGGAACCCGATGCCTGGCACGATGATCTTCTGGTCGCCGAGATGATCGGGTTGGCAAAGGCAACGGGCGACGTGGTGACGAACCCGATCGCGCTTGCCCCGCTGACCGTCGAGATCGGCAATTTCTGGACGTCACACCATGGCGGGCTTTATGTCCTGCGCGATCTGGAGATGCCGGTGGTCATCGCGGCGGGTGATGTGGCGGCGCTTGGGCCGCTTCCGGTGCCCGACGTCCATTCGCTGAATGACCGAAACGCAATTGCCCAGCACTTGGGTGTGCACGAGCTTGTCGAACCGATCGTCAAGGCGCGCAACGTCGATGCCGCCGCGATCCTTCGCCAGAAGATGGATTTTGTCCTTGTCGATGCGGCGGCCACGCTGGGTGAGGACCTTACCGGCGCCACACGGCGTGACCTGCGCGCTGTGGCGCGTCGTCTGGGCCCCCGGCTGCCAGAGGTGTACCAGGGTCTTGCCGCGCTCTTGCGCTGGGTAGAGTCGGGCGGTGACTGGCCGCGTATTACCTCGGAGCATCCAGCGTACTTCTACACGCTGCGTGCGCGGCAGGGGCCTGACCGGGATCTAGTGAACCAATTGCTGGCCGAACTTGCACCGCTTGATGTCCGGCAGCTGTTCATCTGCCACAAAGAGCTTTTTTACAGGCTTTACCGCACCTGGCCGGATGCCAAGCAAAGCTATGTGGCCGATTTTCTGGAACAGGAATACCAGATCGACAAGGCGGGCGCCCGGCGCGCGCTTTTCGGCCCGGAACCCGGCATGGAAGAGCCCGAACCAGAGGCTGCGGACGACGCGGCGCGGCCGCGTCCGACAGATGACATTGTCGAACTGGTCGGTCCCTGGGGCCCGGTCCGGCGGAGGGTACAGACATGATCGGTCTGCTGCGCGGCCTGTTCATGATCCTAGTCGGACTGACCGTCGTCTATGTCTGCCTGTCGCTTTATTCCCGTTCGATCCGCAAGGAAAAGCTGGAGCGGGAGTGGGACGAAGAAGTGCGCACGGGGGACCGCGACGCCTTTGTGCGTGCGGGATTGCAGGACTACAGAGGGTCCTTGCGGCGCAAATTGATCCTTGGGGTCTACATCGTGCCGCTGATTGCCTTCGCGATCATTTTCTATGTCGTGAACTTCATGTAAGGACCACGTCATGCGCTATGTGAAATGGACTTTCCTCACCATCGTCGTGCTGCTGGTGGCGGCGCTTCTGCATTATACGCTGCCGCAGCGGGACATCGTGCGGGTCGTCAACACCTACGAGGAGCGGCAGGACTTCGGGTGGAACCGCATCTTCTGGTCCGGTCCGAATGCCGGTGCGTCCGAACAGGTGAACCGCGATGTGCTTTTCATCCAGACGGTACGAGAGAACGGTCGCCCCATGGTCTATCGCAACGAGGACACGGGCTGGGGCTGGCCACCCTATTTCAAGTTCGACACGGCGAACCTTCAGACAGAGGCGGCAGACCTGATCTCGGATCGTGACAGCCCCCGCTGGGCGGTGGTCACACATTATGGCTGGCGCAACGAACTGATCTCGATCTTCCCCAACGCCGTGGCGATCCGCCATGTCGACAGCCCCGATGTCAGCCTTTTCCCGTGGCTGAACATCGTGATCCTGACGTTCCTTTTGCTGGTCATCTTGTCGGTCCGTCAGCTCTGGCTGCGGTTCCGCCGCCGTTCGATCGATCCGGTGATCGAGGACATGGGCGAGGCGTGGGACAGGGTCGACGACCGTTTCGACGATACGCGGGGTGCGGTGGGGCGCTTCTTCGACAGGATCTTCGGACGCAAGCGGTAGGGCGGCCAGACCAGAGGCCGCCCGGCCTGACCGTCATGCACCGGTCGTTGGATCTATCACCGTTACGATTTCGGTTATCGTACTGGCGGGGAAACCGCTTATTTCGGCGTGCTTTTGTACGGCGGCTTCGTCCTCGGCAAGATAGACGCAAAAGGTCTTGTCGCCCGCCACGTAAGAGTGCTGCCATTGTACACTCGGTGCCAGCTGTGCCAGCGCCTCGTTCGACTTGGTGGCCGCGCCGCAAAGCTCATCGCTTGACATGCCGCCGACGCCGGGAATCGCCCGCTCGATGATGTATTTCTTCATGGTCGTTCTCCGCTGTTGAAGGATGGTGCTGGCATCTCGCCATGCGGGCGCCTGCGCTGGCCAGTTCACCAAATGAACCATCCTGATACTGTTTCTGAACTGGAGAGGTATACGTCGGGCGCCTAATCTGTGCGCAAGCAATGGAGGCGTGCATGACGGAAGCCAGCTATAACCAGTTCTGCCCGGTTGCGATGGCGGCCGAAATCCTTGGGTCGCGCTGGACGATCGTGCTGCTCCGAGAGCTTTGGGCCGGGTCCACGCGCTTCAACGATCTGCGGCGCGGCGTGCCCCGCATGTCGCCTGCCTTGCTCTCGAAGCGGCTCAAGGAGTTGGAAGAGCAGGGTATTCTTGAACGCCGCCTTGTTCGTCGCAGTCCTGACCTGCACGAATACCACCTGACCGATGCGGGCCAGGACCTCGGCGATGTCATAAAGGCGATCGGCATCTGGGGGCAGCGCTGGGTGGAAAGCACCCCGTCGCTGGAACGCACCGACCCGGGCCTGCTGATGTGGGACATGCGGCGCAACATCGTGACCCATCGCCTGCCTCCGCGCCGTGTGACGATCCAGTTCACCTATACCGATGTGCCCAAGGCCCAGTCGGACTGGTGGATGCTGAACGACCCGGAAAAGGGCGCGGATCTGTGTTCGGTCGATCCGGGGTTTGATGTGGACCTGTTCGTGCGGTGCGACATTCGCACGATGACGGCGATATGGATGGGGCTGGACCGCGTTGGGCGGGCGCTGGAAGACGAAAGACTGCTGTTGATCGGCGATACAGGGGTTGCCCGATCGATGCAGGACTGGCTTGGGCTTAGCCCGTTCGCGGCCTTCGAAAAGCGTGAGCGTTAGCCGGGTCGCTCAGGGCCGGATCAGCACTTCGGCCTCGATTTCGACGCAAATGCCCGCGGGCAGGGCCGCCATGCCGACGGCCGAGCGCGCGTGGCGTCCAGCCTCTGGACCGAAGACCTCAAGTATCAGGTCAGAGAACCCGTTGATGACGGCGGGCTGATCGGAAAAGCTGGGCGCGGAATTGACCATGCCGAAGACGCGCCCCCAGCCCGTGATCCTGTCGAGATCCTCCAGTTCGCGGGCAAGGCTGCCAAGGATTGCAAGCCCGGTCAGGCGCGCGGCCTCATAGCCCTGATCCACGGTGACGCCGTCGCCCAGCTGGCCGAAGGGGCCGGTCAGCTTGCCATCCATCGTCTGGGCGGAATGGCCTGAAACGAAGGCCCTGTCGCCCCGGACATTCACCCATGGGAAAGGAAGCACCATGTCCCTTGGCGGGGACAGGGGCGGCGGCAGGTCCAGCCCCAGGGCGACAAGGCGTGCGCCGATCCGTGACATGCGTTCAGCCCTCTCCGTAGGGCACCCAGATCGTCTTGACCTCGGTCGCGGCGGCCAGGAAGGTGCGGCCCTCGGCGTCGGGCGACATCCAGTCGCGCCCGCGGCCGTGGTTCACCCAGGTGCGTTTCAGGTTGCCAGCGGCCTCGCGCTCCAGCACGCCGGACAGGTCGCTGGACGAGAACGTCCAGGCGGCATCCACACCCAGGTGACCTGCCAGCTGCGGGGCAAGTTCTGCATGGCTGCCGGTCAGGATGTTGACGACGCCGCCGGGCACGTCCGAAGTGTCGAGCACTTGGTAGAAGTCCGTTGCGGCAAGGGGATAGGGCTCTGACGCGACAAGTACCGCGCGGTTGCCCATCGCGATGACCGGCGCCATCACCGACACCAGCCCCAGAAGCGGCGCCTCGTCGGGACAGATGGCGCCGATGACGCCCACGGGTTCGTTGACCGCCAGCGCCAGGCCGCGCAGGGGCACCGGCTTTGCCGCGCCGTCCAGCTTGTCGGCCCAGGCGGCATAGGTGAACAGCCGCGAGACGCTGGCGGCGACCTCTGCTTCCGCCGTGCGGGCGGCCTGGCCGGTCATGGTGGCGATCCGGTGGGCGAACTCGTCTGCCCGCGCCTCAAGGTTCTCGGCGATGAAGTAAAGGATCTGCGCCCGAAGGTGCGCCGTGGTGCGGGACCAGCCAGAGGCGCCTTGCGCGGCCTCGACCGCGTTGCGGATGTCCTTGCGGTTGGCGACCGGTGCGTGGCCCAGAAGCTTGCCGCGCGGTGACCAGACCGGGCGGGAATACCCGCCGTCGGGCCGGGCCTGCTTGCCCCCGACGTAGAGTTTCGCGGTGCGGTCCATGCCTTCGGCGCGCGGGTTCTCCGGGAACGACGCGGGTTCGATCCGCGACAGCTTGCGCGCCTTGCCCGAGGGCCGCGTATAGGCCAGCAACCCCTCCCAGCCGCCTTCGCGGCCGAACCCGCTTTCGCGCACCCCGCCAAACCCGGCGGCGGCATCGAAGAGGTTCGTGGCGTTCACCCAGACCACGCCGGCGGCCAGCTTGGGCGCCACATCGAGGGCGAGGTTGACGTTCTCGCTCCAGACGCTTGCGGCAAGGCCATAGCGGGTGTTGTTGGCCAGTTGCACCGCCTCTGCGGGGGTACGGAACGTGGTGCCGACCAGAACGGGGCCGAAGATCTCTTCCTGCATAAGGGGATCGGCGGGTTCCAGCCCGGTGATGAGCGTGGGCGGGTAGAAGCAGCCGCCCTCGGGCAGTGGGCAGTCGGCCCGATAGACCTCTCCGCCCGACGCACGCACCATCGCGTCGATGCGCGCGTGCTGCGCCGGGTCCACCACCGCGCCGATGTCGATGCACTTGTCCAGCGGATCGCCCACGCGCAACGCGTTCATCCGGCGGCGCAGTTTGTCGTGAAACCGCTCTGCGATGCCTTCCTGCACGATCAGGCGGGAACCGGCGCAGCAGACCTGCCCGGCATTGAACCAGATCGCGTCGACAAGCCCCTCGACGGCGCTGTCGATATCGGCGTCGTCAAAGACGATGTAGGGCGACTTCCCCCCAAGCTCCAGCGTCAGGGCCTTGCCCGTTCCCGCTGTCGCACGGCGGATCAGCCGCCCCACTTCGGTCGAGCCGGTGAAGGCGATCTTGTCGATGCCCGGGTGGGACACGATCATCTCGCCCACCGCGCCGTCGCCCGTGACGATGTTGACCACGCCCTTCGGCAGACCGGCCTCCTGGCAGATCTGGGCGAACAGAAGCGCCGTCAGCGAGGTGTACTCCGCCGGTTTCAGTACCACGGAGTTGCCCATCGCGATGGCGGGCGCGACCTTCCACGCCAGCATCAGCAGCGGAAAGTTCCACGGGATGATCTGACCGCAGACGCCAAGCGCCTCGCGCCCCGGCAGTTCCGCTTCCATCAGCTGGGCCATGCCTGCGTGATAGTAGAAATGCCGTGCGACCAGCGGGATGTCGATGTCGCGGCTTTCCCGGATCGGCTTGCCGTTATCCAGTGTTTCCAGCACGGCGAAAAGGCGGCTGTGCTTCTGTACCAGTCGGGCCAGGGCATAGAGATACCGCGCCCGCGCGTGTCCTGACAGGCGCGCCCATTTCGGCTGGGCCGCGCGGGCCGCTGCGACGGCTTCGTCCACGTCGGCCCGGCTGGCCTGGGTCAGGGTGGCCAGCGTTTCCCCGGTGGCGGGGTTTCTGGACAGGAACCCGTCGCCCGGCGCCGTCATCTCGCCGTCGATGAAATGCCCGTAGCGATCGCCGCCGTCGATCAGCCACGCCAGCGCCTCGGCCGCGCCTTCCGGGGCTGGGCCGTAGTCCATGCTTTCGAAGATCTCGCGGACGGTCATCGGATTATCCCATCGGATGGCGCCACGCGGCGGAATAGCGGCCGGTGACGTGGTGTTCGATCTGCCGCTCTATGTCGCCCAGAAGTGACGAGGCGCCAAAGCGGAAAAGGTCGGGTTGCATCCAGCGGGGACCAAGTTCTTCCCGCAGGAGCGAAAGGTAGGTCAGCGAATCCTTGGCCTTGGAAATGCCGCCCGCGGGCTTGTAGCCGATGCGATAGCCGGTGCGGTCGTGGTAGTCGCGCAGCGCCCGGATCATCACCAGCGACACGGGGAGGGTGGCGTTCACGCCTTCCTTGCCGGTCGAGGTCTTGATGAAGTCGGCCCCGGCCATCATCGCCACCAGCGAGGCGCGCGCGACATTGCGCAGGCTGCCAAGCTCGCCCGTTGCAAGGATCGCCTTCAGATGCGCATCGCCGCAGGCGGCCCGGAACTCGGACACTTCATCGTAGAGTGCCTGCCAGTCGCCGGTCAGCACGTGGCGGCGCGAGATCACGATGTCGATTTCCCGCGCGCCCGCCGCGACGCTTTCGCCGATCTCGGCCACGCGCAGGCGGTAGGGCGAAAGCCCGGCGGGAAACCCTGTCGAAACGGCCGCCACCGGGATGCCGGAGCCGCGCAGCGCCTCGACGGCCACCGGCACCATCTCGTGATAGACGCATATGGCGCCCACGCTGAGTCCCGCCATCCCCAGTGTGTCCAACAGGTCGGCGCGCAGTGGCTGGCGTGCCTTGGCACACAACCGCCGCACGCGCCCCGGCGTATCATCCCCCGCCAGTGTGGTCAGGTCGATCAGTGTCACGGCCTTTAGCAGCCACGCGGCCTGATGGTCCTTCTTGACCGATCGGCGGCCCGGCAAGGTGGCCGCGCGTCGCTCGATTGCCGAAGTGTTGGCTTGCGACGACAGCACCCAGTCCAGGTCAAGCGGCATTCCCGGGTTGCGCGGCTCATGCACCTGGGGAAGCTGCGTTGTCTTCTCCGTCGGGACGGCCTTGGCGGAAAGGTCGGTCTGCAAGATGTCGATCCGTGCTGTTGTGTCCGGCCCGAAGGCTTGCACGCCGCCTTGCCCAAGGCAAGCGATGGTGAGGACCGCGCGGAAATCTGAAGGCATGCGGCCCGGAATCGTTTAGGGTGGCACAGGGGGGCCTGGCGGCGGTATCAAACGACATGGTGACACGAACTGGATTCCTGGCCGGCGCATCCACGGCCCTGATAGAAGCGCTAGAGGCCGTCGCGCGGCCAATTGTCCTTAGGAAGGGCGAGGTGCTGATCGAGCAGGGTGACGATGGCGACGCGCTTTATTCCATAGAGACGGGGATACTGGAGGTCAGCGTGTTGTCCGAAGAGGGGCGCAAGCTGACGCTGGATATCCTGCGGCCGGGCGCGATGTTTGGCGAAATCGCCCTGTTCGACCCCGGCCCGCGCACGGCGACGGTCATGGCGCTGGAGCCTGCGCGCCTTCTCAGCGTGCGCAACAGCGATCTTCTGGCCCGCCTGAAGGACTCTCCCGACCTGGCGGTCGATATGGTCAAGCTGGCGGGTCAGCGGATGCGCCTGATGAACCGGCAACTGACCGACCAGGTGTTCCTGCCGCTTTCGGTCCGGCTGGCGCGCAAGCTGGTCTATCTGGCTGCTGACGGGGCAAACGTGGTGTCCATGTCGCAATCGGAACTGGCAGAGTTCACGGGCGCCACGCGCGAGGCGGTGTCCCGCACCCTGAGCGACTGGAAGGCCGAGGGGCTGGTAGAGCCCATCCGCCGGGGCGTCCGCTTGATTGATCGTGCCGCGCTGGAGCAATTGGCCGCCGAAGGCGACATCTGAAGCGCTGTGTGACCTGCTTCACAGAGAACTTGCCGAGAATCGGGCACAACCGAGGTCATGGAAGGGGCAGACGCCCCGGAACGCAACCTCGGGAGAAGACAGATGCTGCCCACGTCTCGCCCCCACCGCCGCCCCACCGTCGCCTACTGGCCGACGCCTGACGAACTCGCGACCTTCGAAAGGCTCGAAGCCATTGAGGCGCGCCGCGACGGCCAAGCCCCTGGCGCGAACAAGGTGGGGCCCAAGTCCCTGCCGCGCCCGCTGATCGCACTGGTATCCGTCGGCCTGCTCAGCAACGCCACCGCCCAAATGATCGGCGGCTACGTCTGAATTCGAATTCCGCCCCCGCCTTCCCGTTGCGGGGTGGAAATACACGGGCCTCTCCCCGTCGCCCGTGTACTGCGTGAGGTGCACCACGCAGAGTCGCCGGCCCACTCCCCGGGGCCGGCGACCCCTTTTTCGGGGGCAGGCATTGCATACGGCCTAAGGCCGGACCTGCCCCCCGTTTTCCGAAAGCCTTGACGCCGGCGCTGCCTGTCGCCGAGGATACCGTCTATCGGAGCCGTTGCGCACGTCCCGCAAGAGGGCCTGCGCACGTCCCCGCCCGAGGCAGGGCAAGGGCAGCGCCCTACGCGCCGCACCCGCAGTCAGGATGCCGGACCGAGCATATGCGCATCGGCGGGAGGCATCGTATCATGCGGATATTCACTGTTCTGGGACCTGCACACGCGGGCAAGTCGACGCTTGCACAGGCTCTGGCGAACCTTGACGGCGGGCCGGTCGAGCGGATGGCGATCGACGGGGTGGCGCAGGCGCTGGGATTTCGGTTCATGGCGGAACCGTGGACGGTGATCGATTTCGCGGGCGGGTCAGAGTCCCTTGCCTCGGCCGGTCCCGCCCTGGCTGGCAGTGATGCGGCGTTGATCTGCGTTCCGGCGGACCCCGAGGCTGCCGTGCTGGCGGCACCCTATTTCCGGCTGGTGGAAGAGGCGGGCTTGCCCGCCTTTGTATTTGTCAACGGTGTCGACAAGGCTGCCGGGCGGATAAGCGAGGTGATCTCGGCCTTGCAGACCTATTGCACACATACGCTGGTCCTGCGCCAGGTGCCGATCCGCGACGGCGACGCCATTGTCGGGTCGGTCGATCTGATTTCAGAGCGCGCGTGGAAATACCAGGAAGGCCGTTCTTCTATGCTGGTCGAGTTGCCCGCCGAGATCACGCCACGTGAACAGGATGCGCGCGCCGAGTTGCTTGAATCTCTGGCGGATTTCGATGATCACCTCCTGGAGCAGCTGATCGAGGATCAGGCACCGCCGGCCGGTGAGGTCTATGATGTCGCCGCCAGAAGCTTGCAGCATGGCGATGTCCATCCGGCGTTTATCGGGTCGGCCGTGCATCGCAACGGCATCCAGCGCATGATGAAGTCCCTCCGCCACGAGGCGCCGGGCGCGGACGTGGCCCACGAGCGGCTGTCCCCGGACGGATCACCGGTGGCCGTGCCGCTTCTTGCCGATCTGGTGCGCCATCTGGGCAAGGTGGTGCTCTTGCGGGCACTTGGGGGTACTTTATCGGGTGGCGACATGCTGGGTGGTGCGGCGGTAGGCAGCATCACCGCGCTGGACGCGCGAACGGGACTGCCGGAAATCGAAGACGGAGGCGTGGCGCTGACGGTCAAGACCGATCAGCTGGCCATGGGATGCGCCTACTCTGCCGGTGGGAAAATACCACTGCCGGACTGGGCGGCGGCGCACCCGGCAAACCACCGCCGGATGATCCTGCCCAGCCAAGATCGGGATGAGGCCCGCCTTTCGGCGGCCGTGGAAAAGCTGTCGCAGGTCGATCCCGGCTTCAGCGCGGCGCAGGACGACCGCACAGGTCATGCCGTCTTCTGCACGCAAGGGCCGCTGCACTTGCGTCGTGTTCTTGCCAAGTTGTCGGATGTTCTGGGAATAGACGTGACCGATCGGCCGGTTCCCGTCGCCCTGTGCGAGACGCTGGCCCGCCCCGTCGAACGCCACTACCGCCACCGAAAGCAGTCAGGCGGCGCGGGCCAGTTCGCAGACGTGGTGATCGCACTGAGGCCCGAAGCGCGGGGCTTCGGTTTCGCCTTTCATGACGAGGTCAGGGGGGGCGCCGTGCCGCGCAACTACATACCCGCGGTCGAGTCCGGTATCCGCGACGCGCTGACCGAGGGGCCCGGCGGCGCGCCGGTGATCGATATCAGCGCAGTCTTGAAGGACGGCAAGCACCATGCGGTAGACAGTTCTGATTTCGCGTTCCGGACCGCCGGGCGCGCTGCCGCCCGGGAGGCAATGGAAGAGGCCGGGGCGATCACGCTCCAGCCCATCGCGGCGGTGCAGATTCACATCCCTTCGGTCATGGCAGGCGGTCTGGTGCCGCTGGTCAGCAGCCTCAAGGGGCAGGTCAAGGGCTTTGCCGGTCATCCCAGTGCGGCGGGCTGGGACATCTTCGACTGCCTGATGCCCATGGCGGGCCTCGATGATCTGTTTCAGACCCTCGGCGGGGCCGGGCGGGGGACAGCTTGGTTCAGTGCGGCGTTCGATCGCTTCGAGGAGCTTCGGGCGGACGCCGCTGCCGCACTGGGCCGGGCCATGGCCGAAAGGGCCTGACACCGATCCCAATACGGGCGCCAGCCATTGAGTCCGCTGCCATTTCCGGCCAAACCTGCCCGCGACGAAGGCGAAGGGAGGCACGGTCGTGAAGGAACCGGTGGTAATGATCGCGGGAGGCGGGATCGGCGGATTGGCGCTGGCCCTGACACTTGAACAGATCGGCGTGCGCGCCGTGGTGTTCGAGAGCGTACCAGAACTACGGCCGTTGGGGGTGGGGATCAATATCCAGCCCAACGCGGTGCGGGAACTCTACGATCTCGGAATAGGATCTGATGACCTGGACGGTGTGGGCCTGCCCGCGCTGGAATGGGCCCTGGTGGGGCTGAACGGCAAGGACGTCTATGCAGAGCCGCGTGGGCTGAAGGCCGGCTACAACTGGCCCCAGTACGCCGTGCATCGTGGCAGGTTCCACATGCTGCTTCATGCCAAGCTTGTCGAGCGCGCGGGCGAAGGCGCGATCCGCCTCGGCTGCCGCGTCACTGGGTACCGCAACAACCCGGACGGCACCGTGACTGCCCTGATCCAGACGGCGGACGGCGGCAGGCAAGAAGAAACCGGCACCCTGCTGATCGGCGCAGACGGCATCCATTCCGCTGTCCGCGCGCAGATGCATCCCGACCAGCCGCCGATTCACTGGGGCGGCGCGGTCATGTGGCGTGGTACCACCCGGGCGCGGCCCATCCGTACCGGATCCTCCTTCATCGGGCTTGGCACGCACCGGCACCGCATGGTGATCTACCCGATTTCCCACGTGGATTCCGACGGCCTGGCCGATATCAACTGGATCGCCGAAGTCACCTATGAAGATCCGGACGCGCGGGACAGCGGCTGGTTCCAGCCTGTCGCGATCGACGAGTTCATCGAGCATTTCGCCGACTGGCGCTATGACTGGCTGGATGTGCCGGCGCTCTTGCGAGGGGCGGACATCGCCTACGAGAACCCGATGATCGACCGTGATCCGATCCCGACCTGGCGCGACGGCGCCGTCGCGCTGATGGGCGATGCTGCGCACGCCATGTATCCCACGGGATCGAACGGGGCGAGCCAGGCGATCGTGGATGCGCGCGTGCTCGGGGCGCGGGTGCTCGAACATGGCGTCACCCCCGATGCGCTGTCGGCCTACGATGCCCAGCTGTGTGAGCCGGTTTCGGCGCTGGTGCTGCGCAACCGGGGGGCGGGGCCGTTCGGCCTGCTGAACATGGTCGACGAGCGTTGCGGCGGTGTGTTCGACGATATCGAGACGGTGATCCCGCGCGCAGAGCGCGAGGCGTTCATGGCGGGCTACAAGTCCGCCGCCGGGTTCGCCATCCAGAAGCTCAACAACGATCCGCCGACGATCCCCGGGGGCGCGCGCGTGTGCGCCTGAGCCTGCCTGCGCCGGGCCACGGCGGCCCGGCGGAAAGGCGTCACGCCAGAGGACGGGACCGCGCCGGTGCGGGGGCCGTCACGGCTCTGCCGCGTCCATGATGAGCAGCAGTCCCTGGGCCACGAGCGCGGGCCGCGGCGAACCGCGTATCTCGATCATCGAGATAATCGCCAGTTGCGTGCCGTTTCCCCGCCGCGTGGCAGAGCTCGGCGTCTGGGTCAGGCGGACCATGCTTCCCACGGGCACCGGCGCGACGAAACGCACACGATCGCAGCCATAGTTCAGCCCGGCGCCGCGTCGCTCGATCCGGAAGAGCTGGCGTTGCAGGCGCGGGATCAGGGACAAAAGGTAAAGCCCGTGCGCAATGGTCTTGCCGACGGGCTGTTCGCGGGCGGCACGCGCCGCGTCCAATCGCTGTCTCAAAGTCAATTGCGGCTTCACGCACCAACCGACACGCCCCCGCATGATTCTGGGTAGCCTGCGAGAAGGTCTCTTCCCGCTTGCCATAGGTGTCACGAATGTCTTGAGCTACTGCGGCAGGGCGGCGGCAGGTCGCGCTGCGACGATACAGACGGGTGTGTACAGGCGTCTTCTTCAGGCCCTCCACTGCAACACAACAGCGAAACAGCCCGCGAAAAACATCGATGCCTATCAGTAGCTTACTGATCTATAAGCCTTATGTGGCATATTGGTGGAGCCAAGGGGAGTCGAACCCCTGACCTCTTGAATGCCATTCAAGCGCTCTCCCAACTGAGCTATGGCCCCACCGAGGTGCGGACGGGTCGCCCCGACCGCTTGGAGTGCTTAGAAAATCGCCTCCGCCAATTCAAGCGGAAAGTTCATCTTCTTCAATCGTCGTCGTCGGATGCCACATCGGCGATATCGTCGAAGGACACGTTGTCGTCGTCATCGTTGTCTTCCAGCAGATCGTCGTTGATATCGACTTCCGTATCCTCGTCCTCGATGACAGGATCGTCGTCTTCCACCAGGTTGGCCGCGGGCTTTGTTGCCTTGGGCAGCTTCTCGGCGGCAGACGTGCGTCCGCGCGTCCCGGTGTCCAGCGAAACGATCTCGCCCGTGTAAGGGCTTACGATCGGGTCGCGGTTCAGGTCGTAGAACCGTTTTCCGGTGGTGGGGCAAAGCCGTTTCGTGCCCCATTCTTCCTTGGGCATATCGACCCTCTTCTACCATCTCGTGTCAGGAATGGCGTCCCGTGCCACAAGCGCCCGCGTCTGTCAAAGGCTTTTCGCGCCGCTGACGTTCTGGCAATGCAGGGTACGAAAGCCGATTCCGGTGAACTGGGAATTGTCCTAGGACAGGCCGAGAGAGGAATGCAGCCTATGGACCGGATCCTGCTGGATGGAACGCCCCCGGTGGAAGTGGCATTGCGCCGGTCCGCGCGCGCGCGTCGCCTGTCGCTGCGCGTGTCGGCGCTTGACGGCCGGGTGACGCTGTCGGTGCCTGCGGGGCTGGACCTGTGCCATGCACGTGCCTTCGCCGAGGAAAAGGCACCCTGGATCCGACGCCACCTGGCCCGGCACGTGGCCCAGAACCGGCCTGCGCCTGGCGGAAGCCTGCCGTTGCGCGGCGTCGACACGCCGATCCGCGAGGGCGACGTGCGCACGGTAACGGAGGCAGACGGCGCCCTTTGGGTGCCGCGCGCCCGGGCTGATCGGACACCGGCCCTGCTTCGCGCCTTCCTGAAGGAGCGGGCGCGCGCCGCATTGGTGCAAGCGGCGGACACGTATGCCGGCCGGCTTGGTCGTCCCTATGCGCGGGTCACGCTGCGCGACACGCGGTCACGCTGGGGGTCCTGCACGACCGATGGCAACCTGATGTTTTCGTGGCGGCTTGTCATGGCTCCCCCTGCGGTGCTGGACTATGTCGCCGCGCACGAGGTCGCGCACCTTGCAGAGATGAACCATTCCCCGGCCTATTGGGCCGTGGTCTCGCGCCTGTGTCCTGACTATGCGCGCCACCGTGACTGGCTGCGTCGCAACGGCACGGCGCTTCACGCAATACGCTTCTCCGATTGACCGGTCGGCGCGCTGGCCCCACGATAACGCCATGCTGATGCCCGCCCGCAAGGAAGACGCCCTTCCGTCCGCCCATGACCGCGTCTACCGGACGCTGCGAAGTCAGATCATGCACGGGGAATTGCCCCCGGGCGAAGCCCTTACCCTGCGCGGGATCGGCAAGCGCTTCGATGTCTCGATGACCCCCGCCAGAGAGGCTGTGCGGCGGCTTGTGGCAGAGGGTGCGCTGACGTTGTCAGCCTCGGGCCGGGTGGCGACGCCCGAACTTTCGGCCGAGCGAATCGAGGAGCTCGCCGCCCTGCGCGCATTGCTGGAGCCAGAGTTGGCCAGCCGCGCCCTGCCACGCGCGCACAACGCGCTGATCGACCGCCTTCAGGCCATCAATGGGACGATCGCAGAGGTCGTCTCGCGGCAGGATGCGGTGGGCTACATCCGCTCGAACCTCGAATTCCACCGCACCCTTTACCTGCGCGCGCAGGCGCCCGCGATGCTGGCCATGGCAGAGACCGTTTGGCTGCAACTGGGACCGACCATGCGCAAGCTTTACGCACGCCTGCGCAGGACAGAAGTGCCGCGCCACCACCGCCTGATCGTTGCCGCCCTGCGTGCCGGGGATGAACCGGGGCTGCGGCTGGCGATCCGCAGCGACGTCACCCAGGGATTGCGGCTGCTGGTGCAATAGGGGTCGTCGGGGCCGGGCGCTGTGCGCGGCCCCGACCGTGGGCCATCACGTTTTGGCGAGGCTGTGGGGTCGCGGGCACGGAAGGGTTAAGTGCCGGACAGCGAATTCGCGAAAAGGATGAGTTCATGTCCCTGACCCGCCGCCGACTTTTGTCGACCCTGGCCGCCGCGCCGGTTCTGACCACGCCGCTTGTCCTGCGCGCGCAGGACGCGGGGCTGATCACCGGCAACGTCTGCATGGTCCAGCCGGCGACGACCGAGGGGCCGTTCTACGTGGATCCCGGGCTGGTCCGCCAGGACATCACCGAGGGCCGGCCGGGAGTTCCCCTTGTCCTGCGGCTTCAGGTGGTCAGCGCCGACTGCGCGCCGATCACGGGGGCCCGGGTGGATATCTGGCACTCGGACGCGGGCGGGCTTTATTCCGGAGTGCGCGCGCCCAACGGCGACACGCGGGGCAAGACCTTCCTGCGTGGCACGCAGTTCGGCGACGCGGCAGGCGTGGTTCGTTTCGACACCATCTATCCCGGCTGGTATCCGGGGCGGACGCCGCATGTTCACTACAAGGTCTTCGTGGACGACCGCACGCTGCTGACTGGTCAGCTCTTCTTTCCCGACGCCGCAAGTGACGCGGTCTATACCGAGATCGCCCCTTACGCCACGCGCGGGCGGGCCGACACGCCGAACACGGCCGATTCCATCGCCAGACGGGCGGGTGAGGCCGCCGTTGCCCGTGTCGGCGGGGCATCGGCGGGCCTGTCGGCGGCGCTGGTGGTGGGCGTCCGCGGCTGATCCGGGACGCCCCAGCGGCGGCCTAGCTGTGGATCGCACCGTCGCCGCAGGCCAGCGCGGCTTCGCGCACCGCCTCGGAAAAGGTCGGGTGCGCGTGGCAGGTTCGGGCCAGATCCTCGGCGGCTGCACCGAATTCCATCGCGACGCAGATCTCGTGGATCAGGTCGCCGGCCATCGGGCCGATGATGTGCGCGCCGAGGATGCGGTCGGTGTCCTTGTCGGCGAGGATCTTGACGAAGCCGTCCGCGGCGAAATTCGCCTTGGCCCGCCCGTTGCCCATGAAGTTGAACTTTCCGGCCTTGTAGGCGCGGCCGGATTCCTTCAGCTGTTCTTCGGTCTGGCCGACGCTGGCGACTTCGGGGTGGGTATAGATCACGCCGGGGATCACGCCGTAGTTCACGTGCCCGGCCTGCCCGGCAAGGGTTTCGGCCACCGCCATGCCCTCGTCCTCGGCCTTGTGGGCCAGCATCGGGCCGGCGATGGCATCGCCGATGGCGTAGATGCCGTCGACGCTGGTCTTCCAGTGGGCGTCGGTCTCGATCTGGCCGCGGGGCGACAGGGCGACGCCCAGCGCATCGAGGCCGAGGCCGTCGGTGAAGGGCTTGCGGCCCGTGGCCACCAGAACCACGTCGGCGTCGAGCGTGGCGGTGCTGTCGTCCTTGCGCAGGGTATAGCTGACCTTGGCCTTGGTCTTGGTCGTCTCGACCGACTGGACGGCGGCGCCAAGGATGAAGTCGAGGCCCTGGCGCTTCAGAAGTCTCTGGAAAGACTTGGCAATCTCGGCGTCCATGCCGGGCGTGATGGTGTCGAGGTATTCCACGACCGTCACCTCGGTGCCGAGGCGGGAATAGACGGAACCCATCTCGAGCCCGATGACGCCGGCGCCGATGACGACCATCTTTCTGGGGATCCTGCCCAGCTCCAGCGCGCCGGTGGAGGTGACGACGATCTTTTCGTCGATCTCGATGCCTGGGAGGCTGGAGGGTTCGGAACCCGTTGCAATCACGATGTTCTTCGCCTCGTGGACCTCGGCGCCGACCTGCACCTGGCCTGCGGCGGGGATGCTGGCCCAGCCCTTGATCCAGTCGATCCTGTTCTTCTTGAACAGGAACTCGATGCCCTTGGTGTTCTGGGCGATCACATCGTCCTTGTAGGCCAGCATCTGCGGCCAGTCGACCGAGGGCGCCTTGCCCTTGAGGCCCATTTTCCCAAAGTTTTCCTGGGCTTCGTGCAACTGGTGGCTGGCGTGCAGCAGTGCCTTGGACGGAATGCAGCCGACGTTCAGGCAGGTGCCGCCCAGCGTCTCGCGGCCCTCGACGCAGGCGGTCTTTAGACCGAGCTGGGCGCAGCGGATGGCGCAGACATAGCCGCCGGGGCCGGAGCCGATTACGATCACGTCATAGCTTGCCATTGGGGCCTCCTTTGGGGGGATTTGGCGGAAATCGGGGTGTCGGCATCGCGTCGGCACAACGTCGGCAAAACGTCGGCGCCGAGCCGGAAAGGGGAGGGGCGCTGCCCCTCTTGCCCTTCGGGCAATTCACCCCGGAGTATTTCTGAACAGAAGAAGCGCATGGGGTCAGACAAGGGCCGCAAGGAGCATCAGGAAGGTGGCGACGAGCCCGACGAGCCAGATCAGCGAGCGCCAGGGCGACAGCCCCAGCGCGTAGGCCGGGACATAAGCCAAGCGGGCGGCGAGGTAGAGCCAGGCCATCGCGGCGGTGAAACCGGAGGCCGCGCCCGAGAGCGTGACCACGACGACGGCGATGGTGAAAAGGACCAGCGCCTGGAAATGATTGTCGAGCGCGCGGATCAGGCGGCCGGTGCGCGGGCTGACGCGGTCGGCCAGCGGCGGCTGGCCGGGGGCGGGGTCGCGCGGGCCGAGGGTGGCGCGGGTGCCAAGCTCGATGTTCGCCGGCACGCTCATCAGGACATACTGGCCCATCTGCAGGAGCGAGGCGAGCGCGAGAACGGTCAGTTCCGGGGTCATCAGAGCCCGAGGAAATAAAGGATGATGGTCGCGAAGAACCCCGCCGACCACGCCAGCGAGCGCACGCCGACGATGCCGAAGGCATAGGCGGGCACGTAGACGACGCGGGCGATCAGGAAGACCTGCGCGGCCAGAAGCGAGTTGGCGTCAAAGCCGTCGCGGGCCTGCAGGATCAGGATGGCGGGCGCAAAGAGCGCCATCGCGCTTATCGAGTTCCAGAGCGCCCGTTCGAGCCGGGCGGCGATGCCAGAGGCGCTGCGGCCATCGTCCCGCGCGGACAGCAGGTAGCCCATGCCAAGCTGCTGCATGGTGCCCGAGGCCTGAAGCACCAGCGTGATGGCGACGTAAAGCCCGTAGAGGGCGAGAATGGAAAGCTCGTCGGTGAACATCTGGCCTGAACCTCCTGTGATCGGGCGCGGGCCGGGACATGCCGGCCCTGCGCGGGGGCGATGTGCCGGGTCAGAGATCCATCAGGAGCCGGCGCGGATCCTCGAGCGCCTCTTTCACGCGGACGAGGAAGGTGACGGCGCCCTTGCCGTCGACGATCCGGTGATCGTAGCTGAGGGCGAGATACATCATCGGGCGGATCACCACCTGGCCGCCGATGGCCATGGGGCGGTCCTGGATCTTGTGCATCCCGAGGATGCCCGACTGCGGCGGGTTGAGGATGGGCGAGGACATCAGCGAGCCGTAGACGCCGCCGTTCGACAGGGTGAACGTGCCGCCCTGCATCTCGGCCATGGACAGCTTGCCGTCGCGGGCGCGCACGCCCAGTTCGGCGATCTTCTTTTCGATGGCGGCGAATGACATCTGGTCGGCGTCGCGCACCACCGGGACAACAAGGCCCGTGGGCGTGCCCACGGCAACGCCCATGTGGACGAAGTTCTTGTAGACGATGTCTGTGCCGTCGATCTCTGCGTTGACCTCTGGCACCTCGCGCAGCGCGTGGCAGCAGGCCTTGGTGAAGAAGGACATGAAGCCCAGTTTCACGCCGTGCTTCTTTTCGAAGAGGTCCTTGTATTCGCGGCGCAGCTCCATCGTCGCGGTCATGTCCACCTCGTTGTAGGTGGTCAGCATGGCGGCGGCGTTCTGCGCGTCCTTGAGCCGGCGCGCGATGGTCTGGCGCAGGCGCGTCATGCGCACGCGTTCCTCGCGCGCGGCGTCTTCGGCCGGGACGGGCGCGCGGGGGGCGGCCTTTGGCGCTTCGGCCACGGGGGCCGGGGCGGCGGGCGCGGGTGCGGTGGCGGCCTTCATCACGTCTTCCTTCATGATGCGGCCATCGCGGCCCGTGCCGGTGACCTGATCGGGCGACAGGCCCTTTTCGGCCATCAGCTTTTTCGCCGAAGGCGCGTCCTCGACATCGCGGTCGGAAGCGGCGGCGGAGGGGGCCGCGGGTTCTGCGGCGGGCGCCGGGGCAGGCGCGGGGGCCGGTGCGGCGGCGCCGTCACCCGCGGCCATGACCGCCAGCTTGCCGCCAGCGGCGACGGTGGCGCCCTCGGGTGCGAGGATTTCGGTCAGCGTGCCCGAAGCGGGCGCGGGCACCTCGACCGAGACCTTGTCGGTTTCCAGTTCGCACAGCATCTCGTCCTGCTGGACGGTGTCGCCGGCGGCCTTGAACCAGGTGGAGACGGTCGCCTCTGTCACGCTTTCGCCAAGGGTGGGGACCATGACGTCGATGCTGGCCGAGGACGCGGTCGCGGCCTTGGCGGGGGCGCTGGCGGCGGGTTTGGGCGCGGCGGCGGCGGCGCCTTCGGAGATGGTGGCGAGAAGCGCGTCGACGCCGACGGTCTGACCCTCGGCGGCGACGATGTCGGCGAGAGTGCCGGCGGCGGGCGCGGGAACCTCGACCGTGACCTTGTCGGTTTCCAGTTCGCACAGCATTTCGTCGGCGGCGACGGCATCGCCGGGCTTCTTGAACCAGGTGGCGACGGTGGCCTCTGTGACGCTTTCGCCCAGGGTGGGCACGCGGACTTCGGTGGTCATCTGTCGGGTTATCCTTCGATTCCGAGCGCCGCGTTCACCAGCGCTGCTTGTTGTGCCTTGTGCTGCGAGGCGAGGCCCGTGGCCGGCGAGGCGGCGGCGGCGCGGCCTGCGTAGACCGGGCGCTGGTTGTCCGCGCCGATCCGGGTCAGCACCCATTCGATGTTTGGTTCGATGAAGGTCCAGGCGCCCTGGTTCTTGGGCTCTTCCTGGCACCAGATCATCTCGGCCCCCTTGAAGCGTTCCAGTTCCTTGACCATCGAGAGCGCGGGGAAGGGATAGAACTGTTCCACGCGCAACAGGTAGACGTCGTCGAGGCCTTCGGCGTCGCGCTTTTCCAGCAGGTCGTAATAGACCTTGCCAGAACACATCACGACGCGGCGGATCTTGTCGTCGGGTTGCAGTTGCAGGTCCGAGTGGCCCTTTTCGGCGTCGTCCCACAGCACGCGGTGGAAGGACGAACCGGTGGTGAAATCATCCACGTCCGAGATCGCCAGCTTGTGCCGGAGAAGCGACTTGGGCGTCATCAGGACCAGCGGCTTGCGGTAGCTGCGGTGGATCTGGCGGCGCAGGATGTGGAAGTAGTTCGCCGGCGTCGTGCAGTTGGCGACGATCCAGTTGTCCTCGGCGCACATTTGCAGGAAGCGTTCGAGGCGGGCCGAGGAGTGTTCGGGCCCCTGGCCCTCGTAGCCGTGGGGCAGAAGCATCACCAGACCCGACATGCGCAGCCACTTTCGTTCGCCCGAGCTGATGAACTGGTCGAACATGATCTGCGCGCCGTTGGCGAAGTCGCCGAACTGGGCTTCCCACATGGTCAGTGCGTTGGGTTCCGCCAGGCTGAAGCCGTACTCGAAGCCCAGCACCGCGTATTCCGAGAGCATCGAGTCGATGACCTCGTAGCGGGCCTGCCCCTCGCGGATGTGGTTCAGCGCGTGGTGACGTTCCTCGGTCTCCTGGTCGATGAAGGCCGAGTGGCGTTGCGAGAAGGTGCCGCGCGTGCTGTCCTGACCGGCAAGGCGCACGGGGTAGCCTTCTGTCATCAGGCTGCCGAAGGCGAGCGCTTCGGCGGTGGCCCAGTCAAAACCCGTGCCGGTTTCGAACATCTGCTGCTTGGCTTCCAGAAGGCGGCCCACGGTCTTGTGCAGGCTGAAGCCGTCGGGAACGCGCGTCAGCGCCGCGCCGACCTCTGCCAGCGTTTCGGGTGCAATCGAGGTCTGGCCGCGCTGGTAGTCCTCGCCCTGCCGGTCCAGATGGCTCCACCGTCCATCGAGCCAGTCGGCCTTGTTGGGCTTGTAGTCCTTGCCGGCCTCGAACTCTTCGTTGAGCTGCGACTGGAAGGCGGCCTTCATGTCCTCGATCTCGCCCTCTGGGATGAGACCGTCCTTGACCAGGCGCTCTGTATAAAGCTGAAGCGTCGTCTTGTGACGCTTGATGCGCTTGTACATCACCGGGTTGGTGAACATCGGTTCGTCGCCCTCGTTGTGGCCGAACCGGCGGTAGCAGAAGATGTCGATGACGACGTCCTTGCCGAACTTCTGCCGGAACTCGATTGCCACCTTGGCGGCGTGCACGACGGCTTCGGGGTCGTCGCCGTTGACGTGGAAGATCGGCGCCTCGACCATCAGGGCGATGTCGGTCGGATAGGGCGAGGACCGCGAGAAGTGCGGCGCCGTGGTAAAGCCGATCTGGTTGTTCACGACGAGATGGATGGTGCCGCCGGTGCGATGCCCGCGCAGGCCCGAAAGCCCGAAGCATTCGGCCACGACACCCTGCCCGGCAAAGGCCGCGTCGCCATGCAGGAGAACGGGCAGGACGGCGGTGCGCTGGGCGTCGCCAAGCTGATCCTGCTTGGCGCGGACCTTGCCAAGGACAACGGGGTTCACCGCTTCGAGGTGGCTGGGGTTCGCGGTCAGCGACAGATGGACGGAGTTGCCGTCGAATTCACGGTCCGACGAGGCGCCGAGGTGATATTTCACATCGCCCGAACCATCGACGTCTTCTGGCTTGAAGCTGCCGCCCTGAAACTCGTTGAAGATGGCGCGATAGGGCTTGCCCATCACGTTGGCCAGCACCGACAGGCGGCCGCGGTGCGGCATTCCGATGACGATTTCCTTGACGCCCAGCGCACCGCCGCGCTTGATGATCTGTTCCATCGCGGGGATCAGCGCCTCGCCCCCGTCGAGGCCAAAGCGTTTGGTGCCCATGTACTTGACGTGCAGGAACTTTTCGAAGCCCTCGGCTTCTACCAGCTTGTTCAGGATGGCGCGGCGACCTTCGCGGGTGAAGCGGATTTCCTTGTTGAAGCCCTCGATCCGTTCCTTGAGCCAGCCGGCCTCTTCGGGGTTCGAGATGTGCATGTACTGAAGCGCGAAGGTGCCGCAGTAGGTGCGCCGCACGATGTCGAGGATTTCCCGCACCGAGGCCAGTTGCAGGCCCAGCACGTTGTCGAGAAAGATCGGGCGGTCGTAGTCGGCGTCGGTGAAGCCGTAGCTCTTCGGGTCAAGCTCTGGGTGGGGTGTGGGTTCCTGCATCCCGAGAGGATCGAGATCGGCGGCAAGGTGGCCGCGGATCCGGTAGGCGCGGATCAGCATCAGGGCGCGGATCGAATCCAGAACGGCGCGCTTGATCTGTTCGTCGGACACCAGAACGCCGGCATCGGCGGCTTTGGCCTTGATCTTGTCGGCGGCGGCCCTTGCCTCTTTCAGGCCGGGCGCGGGCGCGGCGGGCCATTGACCGTCAAGCGCGTGGGTCAGGTCGTCCGACGGCGTCGGCGGCCAGTCGGCGCGCGCCCAGCTGGGGCCCGCGGCCTCGTGCTTTATGCTAACCTCGTCATCGCCGAGCTGGCGGAAGAACTGTTGCCATGCCTCGTCCACGGCGTCGGGATCATTGGCGTAGCGTGCGTAAAGCTGTTCGATGTATTCGGCGTTGTGGCCCTGAAGGAAGGACGAGGCCTTGAACTGGTCGTTCGGGGACTGGTCGGTCATGACGTCACCTGTTGGGGATTGGGGCCATATGGGTTGGCGCCCGGCTGGCTGGGCCGCGTCAGCCACCAGAGCACGAGAAGCGGAGAGATCATGAGGACGATCACGCCCAGAAGAGCGATCAGCCCGCCGACACCGGCGAAGATCGCGCCGAAGTCGCCTGCCATCAGCGCCTCGGTCCCGCCGAGAAAACCGATGAACGAGAACATGCCGACCATGACGATCAGGGGATAGAGCAGGTAGATGCCCGCGCGTCCGCTGTCGTGCATCCGCCGCCAGCCCGCAGCCAGTGCCGGAAGCAGCATGGCCAGCGTGAAGATCGCGGCCAGCGGCCCGTTCGAGCGCAGTTCGAACTGACCGGGGGCGATCTCGACCATGCGGGTGCCGAACAGGGCGCCGTCGATCGCCCCGAACACGAGGTTGCCCAGAATCAGAAACAGTGCAAACCACCAGTATTCGGGCCGCGAGGCGCGGCCCGAGAACGTGGCGTACTTGCGCAGGCAGGTTCTGACGGCTTCGCGGAAGCCCACGGGGTGTCTCCTGTTACCTGTTATCCGATGGCGGCAAGCACCGCCTGGCCCAGCCCCGCGGGGCTGTCGGCCACGACGATGCCGGCGGCTTTCATCGCCTCTATCTTGTCCTCGGCGCCGCCCTTGCCGCCTGCGACGATGGCGCCCGCGTGGCCCATGCGGCGGCCCGGAGGCGCGGTGCGGCCGGCGATAAAGCCCGCGGTGGGCTTCCAGCGGCCGCGCTTTTTCTCGTCGGCGAGGAACTGGGCGGCTTCTTCCTCGGCGCTGCCGCCGATCTCGCCGATCATGATGATCGAATGCGTCTCGTCATCGGCGAGGAACCATTCCAGCACGTCGAGGTGTTCGGTCCCCTTGATCGGGTCGCCGCCGATGCCGACGCAGGTGGACTGGCCCAGCCCGACGTCGGTGGTCTGCTTGACCGCTTCGTAGGTGAGCGTGCCCGAACGGCTGACGACGCCGACGCTGCCACGCTTGTGGATGTGGCCGGGCATGATGCCGATCTTGCAGGCGTCGGGCGTGATGACGCCGGGGCAGTTGGGGCCGATCAGCGTGGTTTTCGAGCCTTCGAGCGCGCGCTTGACGGTCATCATGTCGAGGACCGGGATGCCCTCGGTGATGCAGACGACGAGCGGGATTTCCGCGTCGATGGCTTCGAGGATCGAGTCGGCGGCAAACGGCGGCGGGACGTAGATCACGCTTGCGTTCGCGCCGGTTGCGGCCACGGCCTCGTGGCAGGAGTTGAAGACCGGCAGGTCGAGGTGGGATTGCCCGCCCTTGCCGGGGGTCACGCCGCCGACCATCCTGGTGCCATAGGCGATGGCCTGTTCGGAGTGAAAGGTGCCCTGGGAGCCGGTGAAGCCCTGGCAGATCACCTTGGTGTTTTCGTCGACGAGTACGGCCATCGGGGCCTCCTTCGTGGGGCGGGGTCTGGCCCGCCATTGTCTTCGGGTGGCGGGACGGGCCCGCCGGAGGGTTCAGCCTTTGACCGCCTGCACGATCTTTTCGGCGGCGTCCGACAGGTCGTCGGCGGCGATGACGGCGAGGCCGGAGGAGTTGATGATCTCCTTGCCCTTCTCGACGTTCGTGCCTTCGAGGCGCACCACCAGCGGGACCTGAAGCCCGACCTCCTTGACCGCGGCGATCACGCCCTCGGCGATGATGTCGCAGCGCATGATGCCGCCGAAGATGTTCACCAGGATGCCTTTGACGTTGGGGTCCGAGGTGATGATCTTGAACGCCTCTGTCACCTTTTCCTTGGTGGCGCCGCCGCCCACGTCGAGGAAGTTGGCCGGTTCCGAGCCGTAGAGCTTGATGATGTCCATCGTCGCCATGGCGAGGCCCGCGCCGTTGACCATGCAGCCGATCTCGCCATCCAGCGCGATGTAGTTCAGGTCGTACTTGGACGCGGCGAGTTCCTTGGGGTCTTCTTCGGTCTCGTCGCGTAGCGCGGCGATGTCGGCGTGGCGGTAGGTGGCGTTGCCGTCGAAGCCCATCTTGGCGTCGAGGCATTTCAGGTCGCCCTCGTCGGTGACGATGAGCGGGTTGATTTCCAGCATCTCCATGTCCTTGTCGACGAAGAGCCGGTAGAGCGTGCCCATCAGCGCCACGCACTGCTTCACCTGCTTGCCCGTCAGGCCAAGGGCAAAGGCGATGCGGCGGCCATGGTAGGGCTGGTAGCCGGTGACCGGATCGACGGCGAAGGACAGGATCTTTTCGGGCGTCGAGGCTGCGACCTCTTCGATGTCCATGCCGCCCTCTGTCGAGCAGACGAAGGCGATGCGGCTGGTCTGCCGGTCAACAAGGAGCGCGAGGTAAAGTTCGGTCTCGATGCCCGAACCATCCTCGATGTAGATACGGTTGACGACCTTGCCCGCAGGGCCGGTCTGGTGTGTCACGAGCGTGCGGCCCAGCATCCGCTTGGCCTCTTCCGCGGCTTCCTCGACCGACTTGGCGAGACGGACGCCGCCCTTTTCGCCGGCGTCGGCCTCCTTGAAGCTGCCCTTGCCGCGGCCCCCGGCGTGGATCTGCGCCTTGACGACCCAGAGCGGCCCGTCGAGCGCGCCGGCGGCGGTCTTGGCCTCTTCGGCCCGCATTACCGCGCGCCCGTCGGACACCGGCGCGCCATAGTCGCGCAGAAGCGCCTTGGCCTGATACTCGTGGATGTTCATGGAAATGCTGTCCCGTTTGTCCGTGTTTCAGCCGTATTGGCACAGGGACAAAGGCGGAATACAGGTTTTTTGGCCCGGATGCGGCGTCTTGACCGGGATTTTCACCATTTGTGATCAGACGTTTTCAGGGTGTGATCACAAAATGCGTTCGCAGCGTGCGAAATTCGGTATCCCCTTGTGTACACTGACCCGACTCAGCCGCGCCGCGCAACAGGGCATGTCGCATCAAATCGAATTCGCCGCGGCCCCGGAGCGTGATTGCCGTGCCAGCCGCGACCCCCGGGGCGATGGCGACCGCGCGCGTCCGATCGGGTGCGATATGCCATGAAAAAGGGGGCGCCGGTTCGAGGCGCCCCCTTTTTCCGTGTTGCGGACGGATCAGGCCAGCGTTTGGTCGATGCCCTTGCAGGCCTCGACAAGGCCCTTCACCGCATCGACCGACTTGTCGAACATCACCTGCTCGTCCTTGTTGAGCTTGATGTCCACGATCCGCTCGATCCCGCCGGCGCCGATGATGGTGGGCACGCCCACGTACATGCCCTTGAGGCCAAACTCGCCATCGCAATGGGCGGCGCAGGGCAGAAGGCGCTTTTGGTCCTTCAGGTAGGCCTCTGCCATCTCGATGGCGCTGGTGGCCGGCGCGTAGAACGCGCTTCCGGTCTTCAGGAGGCCGACGATCTCGGCGCCGCCGTCACGGGTGCGCTGCACGATGGCGTCCAGCTTTTCCTGCGTGGTCCAGCCCATGCCCACGAGGTCGGGCAGGGGAATGCCGGCGACGGTGGAATAGCGGGTGAGCGGCACCATGGTGTCGCCGTGGCCGCCCAGAACGAAGGCGGTGACGTCCTTCATCGAGACGTCGAATTCCAGCGACAGGAAGTGGCGGAAACGGGCGCTGTCCAGAACGCCGGCCATGCCGCACACCTTGGCGTGGGGCAGGCCCGAGAATTCGCGCAGGGCCCAGACCATCGCGTCGAGCGGGTTGGTGATGCAGATGACAAAGGCGTCGGGGGCATGGGCCTTGATGCCCTCGCCCACCGATTTCATGACCTTGAGGTTGATGCCCAGCAGGTCGTCGCGGCTCATCCCCGGTTTGCGGGGGACACCGGCGGTGACGATGCAGACGTCCGCGCCGGCGATGTCGGCATAGTCGGTCGTGCCCTTGAGCGTGGCGTCGAAGCCTTCGGAGGGGCCCGATTCCGCGATGTCGAGCGCCTTGCCCTGCGGCACGCCGTCGGCGATGTCGAAGAGAACCACGTCGCCCAGCTCTTTCAGCGCGACGAGATGGGCGAGCGTGCCCCCGATCTGTCCCGCGCCAATGAGCGCGATCTTGGGTCTGGCCATGTTGGGTCTCCGGTCCGTTGTATGACGCGCGCTGCGTAGTGCCTTGGGACCTTTCGCGCAAGTGCGCTGCGCCGCGGCGCGGAATGGAGACCTGCGTTTCTGTGGGCGCGCGGTTCCTGTAAAGCATTTGTGAAACTTGGAATTGAGGGACCCGCAGGGTGATGACGCTGGACCTTGTCTTTTTCGCTGTGGCGGTGCCCGCGGTGCTTTTTGCGGGCATTTCCAAGGGCGGGTTCGGGTCTGGCGCGTCCTTTGCGGCGACGCCGGCGCTGGCGCTGATTCTCGACCCGGCGGTGGCGCTGGGGCTGATGCTGCCTCTGTTGATGCTGATGGATTTCAGCGCGCTGCGGCCCTACTGGGGGCGCTGGCACTGGCCCTCGGCGCGGGCGCTTCTGATCGGCAGCGTGCCGGGCGTACTCTTGGGGCTGGCGCTGTGGCGGGTGGCGGACCCCGACGTTTTTCGATTTCTGATCGGGGTGATCTCGATCGGGTTCGTGGTGTTCCAGGTGGGGCGAACACGGGGATGGATCCGCCCGCCAGCGCGGGAAATGGGGACGGTGGCGGGGATCGTCACGGGCGCGGGGGCCGGGTTCACCACCTTCGTCAGCCACGCGGGCGGGCCGGTGGCGGCGGTCTACCTGTTGTCACGGCGGATCACCAAGACCGAGTACCAGGCGACGACGGTCGTGGTGTTCTGGATCATCAACCTGATGAAGATCGGGCCCTATGCAGGGCTTGGGATCATCACCCGCGACAGCCTTTGGGCCAACGTGCTGCTGGCGCCGGTGGCGGTGGCGGGGGTCTTCCTGGGGGTTTGGGCGCACCGCGCCGTGCCGGAACGGGTGTTCTTCGGACTGACCTACGTGTTCCTTGTCGGCGCGGGGCTGAAGCTTATGTGGGACGCGCTTTAGCTCAGGCGTCCTCGCCCCCGACAAGGGTTTCGCCGACATGCTCATAGCCCTGGCCGGCGGCAACGAGGCAGGTCAGGCCCGAAGGCAGGGTGACGGTGATCGTCCAGGTGCCGGTTTCCGCCGAGGCGAACAGTTCCATCACGGTATTGTTGGCGGCAAGGCCCACCGACTGGCGGCTTTCGCCATAGGCCGAGGCGAGGCGATGCAGCACCTGCGCGCGGTCGGCGCAGTTGGGATTGCCCTGCGCGGCGGCGGGCAGGACGGGCAGGCAGGCGGCCAAGAGCGCGAACGCGGAGAGAAGCCGGGTCATCGTGAAGCCTTTCGCTTGGGGAGGGGCCCTTGTGGCCCGCGTGGGGAAAAGCCTGTGCCCGGTGTCTCAGAAATTGGTTAACAGAGCGTTCGCGGTTTCTGCGGCGCAGCATTTTCGGGGTTGCGGAAATGCCGTGAAATGTGATGGCTGACGCAACAATATTGCGTGGAGGCAGAATCATGGACGCTGTGGAACGCCCGTTCCGGTCGGTTCTCTACATTCCGGGATCGAACGCGCGGGCTTTGGACAAGGCGCGCGGCCTTCCGGCGGACGCGATCATCTTCGATCTGGAGGATGCGGTGGCGCCCGACGCGAAGGAGGCCGCGCGCCGCCAGCTGGCCGCGACGCTGGCCGAGGGCGGCTATGGGCCGCGCGCGCGGATCGTCCGGGTCAACGCCCTGACCACGCCCTGGGGCGCGGCGGACATCGCGGCGATGCAGGGGGCGGACGCTATCCTCTTGCCCAAGGTGAACGGGGTGGCGGACGTGGCGGCGGCCGCGGCGCTTGCCCCCGATACCCCGCTTTGGGCCATGATCGAGACGCCCTTGGGGGTGCTGAACGCGGCGGCAATCGCGGCTCATCCTGCCATGCAGGGCTTTGTCCTTGGCACGAACGACCTGGCCAAGGATATCGGTTGCCGCACCGGCGGCGACCGCATGGCCCTGATGACAAGTCTTCAGTTGTCGATCCTTGGGGCGCGGGCGGCGGGCATCGTGGCGGTGGACGGTGTCTATAATGCGTTCCGTGACGCGGACGGTCTGCGCGCCGAAGCCGAACAGGGCCGCGCGCTGGGCTTCGACGGCAAGACGCTGATCCATCCGGCACAGCTGGCGGTGGCCAACGAGGTCTTTGCCCCCGATCCGGCAGAGCTGGAGCTTGCGCGGCGGCGGATCGAGGTTTTCGAGGCGGCAGAGGCTGCCGGGCAGGGCGTTGCCGTGCTAGAGGGTGAAATCGTGGAGAACCTGCACGTGGCCGTTGCCCGCGCCCTGATCGCGCGCGCCGAGGTCATCGCGCGCATGGAGAAGGATGCGAATTCATGATCTGGCTAATCCTAGGGGTCGCGCTGTGGTGGGCGGCGCATCTGTTCAAGCGCATCGCCCCGGATGCGCGCGCCCGGCTGGGCGATCCGGGCAAGGGCATGGTGGCGGTGGCGCTCTTGGTGTCGGTCGTGCTGATGGTGATCGGCTACAAGACGGCCAGCGGGCCGTTCTGGTGGGGCCGGTCGCCGGCGATGGCGGGGATCAACAACCTGCTGACGCTGTTTGCCTTTTACCTATATGCGGCCAGCGGGATGAAGACCGGGATCACGCGGGTGATCCGGCATCCGCAGCTGACGGGTTTTGCTGTCTGGGCCTTTGCCCACATCCTGCCCAACGGCGATCTGGAATCGCTGATCCTGTTCGGCGGTTTGCTGGCCTGGGCGCTGGTGGAGATCTCGGTGCTGAGCAAGGGGCCGTGGGAAAAGAACCCGCCGGTGCCCGTGAAAAAGGAAATCATGGCCATCGTCGGTGGCGTCGTGGTCTTCATCGTCGTCGCGCTGCTTCACGGCCTGCTGGGCCCCTGGCCGTTCGGGTGACGTGATGCGCGCCTATCGTCTGCTGACGCACGAGGATACGTCGGCCTTTTGTCACAAGGTGACGGAGGCCCTGTCGAAAGGCTGGGAGCTTTATGGCGACCCGGCCTATGCCCATGACGCGGCCAGCGGCGTGATGCGTTGCGCCCAGGCCGTGGTCAAGGATGTCGAGGGGCCCTATGACCCCGAGGTGAAGCTGGGGTCGCTTTGAATGTCGAAAACGAACGCCGGACTGTTCTTCGAGGATTACCGCCTGGGCCAGGAGATCGCCCATGCGGTGCCGCGCACCGTGTCGGGAGGAGAGCGCGCGCTGTATCACGCGCTTTATCCCGCGCGGCACGCGATCTATTCCTCTGACAGTTTCGCCGAGGCGTGCGGGCTTGACCGCTCTCCGATCGACGATCTGGCGGCGTTTCACCTGGTCTTCGGCAAGACCGTTCCCGACATCTCGCTGAATGCGGTGGCCAACCTTGGCTATGCCGAGGGGCGCTGGCTGCGGCCGGTCTGGCCGGGCGACACGCTGCGCGCGGTGTCCGAGGTGATCGGGCTGAAGCAGAACTCGAACGGAAAAAGCGGCGTCGTCTGGGTGAGGACGACAGGGCTGAACCAGTGGGACGATCCGGTGCTGAGCTATGTGCGCTGGGTCATGGTGCGCAAGCGCGATGCCGAAGCGCCCGCGCCCGAGACGGTGGTGCCCGACCTGGCCCCTGCGGTGGATGCCGGGGACCTTGTGGTGCCCGAGGGGCTGGACTTCTCGCAATACGATTTCGCGCTGGCCGGAGAGCGGCACAGCTGGGCCGACTATGCTGTGGGCGAGACGATCGACCATGTGGACGGCGTGACGATCGAGGAAGCCGAGCACATGGTCGCGACGCGGCTGTGGCAGAACACGGCCAAGGTGCATTTCGACGCCACCGCGCGCGAGGACGGGCGGCGGCTTATCTATGGCGGGCATGTCATCAGCATGGCGCGGGCGCTGTCGTTCAACGGGTTGGCGAATGCGCAGATGATCGCCGGGCTGAACGCGGGGGCGCACGCCAACCCGTGTTTCGCGGGCGACACCGTGCGCGCGTGGTCCGAGGTTCTGGACAAGGCGATGACACCCGCGCCGGGCGTTGGCGCGATCCGGCTGCGGCTGGTGGCGACGCGGGGCGCGGCCTTTGCGCTGCGGGGCGAGGATGGCAAATACCTGCCCGATGTGTTGCTGGACCTCGACTACTGGGCGCTGATGCCGCTTTGAGCCTGCCTGGCCGTGTCGAACGGACTTGACGGCTGCGGGCGGCTGGCCCCCAATACGGGCATGATCAGAGCTGCATGTCTTGCCCTTGCCCTTTGCCTGTCATCGGGAACGGCGCGCGCCGAGACGCGCGACCTGAACCTTGACGAATTCATCGCGGCGAACCTGATCGCGATCTTCTATCACGAGTTTGCCCATGCGCTGGTCGACGTGCTGCGCCTGCCCATCTTCGGGCAGGAAGAGGACGCGGCGGACGTGCTGTCGATCCTGATGGTGCACGAGAATTTCGCAGAGGAATCGGCCCGCGACATCGCGTGGTCGGCGGCGCTGGGGATGCGGGGCGCCACCGATCCGAACAGGGTCAACCCGCAGGACGTCGCATGGTGGGACACCCACGGGCCGGACTTGCAGCGATTCTACACCATGGTGTGCCTGTTCTATGGCGCCGACCCGGGCGGGCGGCGCGGTTTCGCACGCGGGCTGGGCCTGCCCGACCAGCGGGCCACCTATTGTATCGAGGAGTACCAGCTGGCCAGTGAAAGCTGGGGGCCGGTGCTGGACGATCTTTACGACGCAGGTGCGGGCGAAACGATGCGGTTCCGGGTGCGTGGGCGGCTGGGTCTTGACGCTCGGCTGACGGCAGAGATCGTTCGGCGGGAAGTGCAGGCGCTTAACGCGGTGCTGTCGCTGCCCGAAGCGATTGACGTGGTTGTGGAAAACTGCGGCGAACCCAACGCGTTCTACGATCCGAATTACCGCGAGATCATCATGTGCGTCGAATTCGCGGACTATCTGGCGAGTGTGGCGCCCTAATTCGGGGATGTGTTGAGATCACGCTTTTCCGGGGCGTGATCACAAACCCGCAGAAACTCGCGACATCCTGACCCGTATCGGCGAAAAATACCGGTCCGCGACGTGACACGCGCTGCGAAGCTGGTATGAGAATCAAAATCGAGACCGGCGCAAGACGGAAGGACGCATCATGGCCGATGTGAACCGGGGCAACCGGCCCCTGTCGCCCCATCTTCAGATTTACCGTATGCCGCTGACAGCGATCACGTCGATCCTGACGCGGATCACCGGCAATGCCCTTCTGGTCGGCGCGCTGCTGATTGTCTGGTGGCTGCTGGCCGCGTCCAGTTCGCCAGAGTATTTCGCCATTGCCGATGGCGTGATCACGTCATGGTTCGGCGATCTGGTGATGACGCTTTCGGTTCTGGCGCTGTGGTATCATTCGCTGGCCGGGCTGCGGCACCTGATCTGGGACACCGGGCGCGGGCTGGACCTGCCCACCGCCGAAAAGCTGGGCTGGGCCTGCCTGATCGGGTCGGTGGTGCTGACCGTCCTGACCGTGGCCGTGATCTGAGGAGGCTGGAATGGCATTCGTAACGGACCGCAAGCGCGCTGTCGGCCTTGGATCGGCCAAGACGGGAACGGAACATTTCTGGTCGATGACGGTCAGTTCCGTGGGACTTCTGATCCTTGTGCCGCTGTTCGTCTTCACTTTCGGCCCGATGCTGGGCGAGCCGCATGAGGCTGTCGTCGCCTATTTCACCAGGCCCTTCCCGGCGATTGTCGCGGCACTTACGCTGGTCGTGGGGTTCATGCATTTCAAGAACGGGGCGCAGGTTCTGATCGAGGACTACACCGGCGGGCTGACCCGCAAGGTGCTTATCATCGGGACCATCTGCCTGAGCTATGCCGCGGCGGCGACGGGCCTTTTCGCGCTTGCCCGCATCGCGCTTTGAGGATTGGAACTGGGAATGGCTGCATACGACTACGAGACGCACACCTATGACGTTGTGGTGGTGGGCGCGGGCGGATCGGGCCTGCGCGCCACGCTGGGGATGGCCGAGCAGGGCCTGAAGACCGCCTGTGTGACCAAGGTGTTCCCCACCCGGTCGCACACGGTCGCCGCGCAGGGCGGCATTGCCGCCAGCCTTGGGAACATGGGCCCCGACCACTGGCAGTGGCACATGTACGACACCGTAAAGGGGTCGGACTGGCTGGGCGACACCGACGCGATGGAATACCTTGCGCGCGAGGCGCCCAAGGCCGTCTACGAGCTGGAGCATTACGGCGTGCCGTTCTCGAGGACCGAGGACGGCAGGATCTATCAGCGCCCGTTCGGCGGCCACACGACCGAGTTCGGCGAGGGCCCGCCCGTGCAGCGCACCTGCGCCGCCGCCGACCGCACGGGCCACGCGATCCTGCACACGCTTTACGGCCAGTCGCTGAAGAACAACGCCGAGTTCTTCATCGAGTATTTCGCCATCGACCTCATCATGTCCGAGGACGGCGTCTGCCAGGGCGTGGTGGCGTGGAAGCTGGACGACGGCACGATCCACGTCTTCAACGCCAAGATGGTCGTTCTGGCCACCGGCGGCTATGGCCGCGCCTATTTCAGCGCCACCAGCGCGCACACCTGCACCGGCGACGGCGGCGGGATGATCGCGCGGGCGGGCCTGCCGCTTCAGGACATGGAGTTCGTGCAGTTCCACCCCACCGGCATCTACGGCGCCGGCTGCCTGATCACCGAGGGCGCGCGGGGCGAGGGCGGCTATGTCACCAATTCCGAGGGCGAGCGGTTCATGGAGCGCTATGCGCCCACCTACAAGGACCTTGCCAGCCGCGACGTCGTCAGCCGCTGCATGACCATAGAAATCCGTGAAGGCCGGGGCGTCGGCCCGAACAAGGACCACATCCACCTGCACCTGAACCACCTGCCGCCGGAAACGCTGGCAGAGCGGCTGCCGGGGATCTCGGAAAGCGCGCGGATCTTCGCGGGCGTCGATGTCACCAAGGAACCGATCCCGGTGCTGCCGACCGTGCATTACAACATGGGCGGTATCCCGACGAACTATTGGGGCGAGGTGCTGAACCCCACGAAGGACAACCCGGACGCCATCGCGCCCGGCCTGATGGCCGTGGGCGAGGCGGGCTGCGCCAGCGTGCATGGCGCGAACCGGCTGGGATCGAACAGCCTGATCGACCTTGTGGTCTTTGGCCGCGCGGCGGCGATCAAGGCGGGCCAGATCGTGGACCCGAACGCGCCGAACCCGACGCTGAACCAGGCCAGCCTGGACAAGGCGCTGGACCGTTTCGACGGGCTGCGCCACGCCAAGGGCACCGTGACCACCGCCGAATTGCGGCTGGAGATGCAGACCACGATGCAGGCCGACGCGGCGGTGTTCCGCACCGACAAGACCTTGGCCGAGGGCGTCGAGAAGATGTACGCGGTGTCGTCCAAGATGGACGATGTCGCCGTCACCGACCGGTCGATGATCTGGAACAGCGACCTGATGGAAACGCTGGAACTGACCAACCTCATGCCCAACGCGCTGGCGACCATCGTCGGTGCCGAGGCGCGCAAGGAAAGCCGGGGCGCGCACGCGCACGAGGATTATCCCGATCGCGACGACGAGACCTGGCGCAAGCACACGCTGGCCTGGGTCAACGGCAAGGTGGAGCTGGACTATCGCCCGGTGCACCTGAACCCGCTGATGGGCCATAACGAAGGCGGCATCGACCTGAAGAAGATCGCGCCCAAGGCGCGGGTGTATTGAGGCTGGCGGTGGCGATCGGCGGCCTTGGGCTTTTGCTGGGGTGTGCGCCCCAGCCGATGACGGTGGAGCGGGCGACCGACATCTGCCGTGACGAGGCGGGGCTGGCCGACGGCATCGGCGGCACGGTCGGGATCGGCATCGGATCGACGGGCGGCACGGCAGAGGCCTCGCTGACCCTGACGAACCGGCTGCTGAACCCGCAGACCGAGGAAGAGTTCATGGCCGAGTGCGTGGCGCGCGTCATGGCGGGTCAGCCCGCCCCGGCCACAATCGGCATCACGATCGGAGGCTCGCTGTAGGGCGGGACAGGACGAGACATGGTTCAATTCACGCTTCCCAAGAATTCCACCATCCGCAAGGGCAAGACATGGCCCAAGCCCGAGGGCGCGAAGAACCTGCGCACCTTCCGCATCTACCGCTGGGACCCGGACACCGGGGAGAACCCCCGCGTCGACACCTATTTCGTCGACATGGACACCTGCGGCCCGATGGTTCTGGACGCGCTTATCAAGATCAAGAACGAGATCGACCCGACGCTGACCTTCCGCCGGTCCTGCCGCGAGGGCATCTGCGGGTCCTGCGCGATGAACATCGACGGGTCCAACACGCTGGCCTGCATCTTCGGCATGGACGAGATCAAGGGCGACGTGAAGATCTATCCCCTGCCGCACATGCCCGTGGTCAAGGACCTGATCCCCGACCTGACCCATTTCTACGCCCAGCACGCCTCCATCATGCCGTGGCTGGAAACCAAGACCCAGCGGCCAGAGCACGAGTGGCGCCAGTCCATCGAGGACCGCAAGAAGCTGGACGGCCTGTATGAATGCGTGATGTGCGCGTCCTGCTCGACGTCCTGCCCCAGTTACTGGTGGAACGGCGACCGCTATCTCGGGCCCGCCGCGCTGCTGCACGCCTACCGCTGGATCATCGACAGCCGCGACGAGGCGACGGGAGAGCGGCTGGACGATCTCGAGGACCCGTTCAAGCTGTACCGCTGCCACACGATCATGAACTGCGCCAAGACCTGCCCCAAGGGCCTGAACCCGGCCAAGGCGATTGCCGAGATCAAGCGCATGATGGTGGAACGGCACGTCTGATTGCTCTTGAGGGGCCAGCGACTTTGAGGGATTGCGGTGCTTCGGTCAGCGAGCGGCATGTGCTAGGATAGGGCCATGACGCGCGTGATGGTGATCGGCAATGCGGGCGGTGGCAAGTCTACCTTGTCGAGGGCCGTTTCCAGTGCACATGGCCTTCCGTATCTCGCTATAGACGATCTGCAATGGCGCCCCGGCTGGATCGAAACACCCGCCGCCGAATTCGAGAAACGGCATCAGGATATCATATCGGGCGACCGTTGGCTGATTGACGGCTACGGCCCCATGAACACCATCGAAGCGCGGCTCGATGCCTGCGATACGGTGATCCTCGTCGATCATCCGATCCGCGTCCATTTCTGGTGGGCCGCGAAGCGTCAGGTCCGGTCCATGGTTTTCGGGCGACCCGACGGCCCCGTGGGGTGCCCCATGTGGCGCGTGACCTTTCGTGTCTTTCGGATGATCTGGTGGCTACACGTCGAAATGAGACCGAAGCTGCTGGAAGCAATAGGCCGGCGCGAAGACCGCGTCCGGGTCATACGACTGGACAGCCCCGCCGCTTTGAATGCGTTCGCAGCCAACCCCATTTGAAGTGCTTGCCGTCATTGCCAGCAAGGGCGCATCCGGCCATGATGCGGCCATGTAAGGCGAGGGGCATATGGGACGGTCCGCCGGAATACGGTTCTTCATCGTGGGGCTTCTGGCCCTGCTGATGTTCATTCCCCTCTTCCTTGCCGGAGAGGTCATCGACAGCCGTGCGGACTACAGCCGCCAGACGGTGGACAGCGTGGGGCAGGAGTGGGGCGGCATCCAGTCGCTGTCCGGTCCCATGCTGGTGCTGCCGGTCGTCGGCCCGGTCACCCGGACCGAACGGCGCGAGGTCCGCAACGCCGAGACCGGCGAGGTCGAGGTGCAGACCTTCGAGGTGACCGAAACCGGCTGGAAGGCGCCGGTGCATGTCTTTCCCGATGCCTTCGACGCGGATCTGGCCACGGCGACGGAAATCCGTCACCGGGGCCTCTTTCGCGTGCCCGTCTACACCGCCGAGGCCGACATCCGCGCGACATTCGGCCTGACGGGGGCAGAGGCGCTGTTGTCCGAGGGCGAGCGCATCCTCTGGGGGGACGCCGAGTTCCACCTGAGCCTGACATCGAACCGCGCGCTGCGCGGGGCCGCGCGGCTGACCGCCGACGGCACCGAGGCCGCGCTGGAACCGCGCGCGGCGGGCGGTCCCACGGGCGGCATCTTCGCGCTGGTGGGCGATCCGCGCGACGTGGCCGAATTCCGCCTTGCGCTGGGCTTCAACGGGGCGCAGTCGCTCTTCCTGGCGCCGGTGGGCCGCGACAGCCGGGTGACGATCGCCAGCGACTGGCCGCACCCCAGTTTCGGCGGCGCCTTTCTGCCCGATGGGTCCGAGGTGTCCGACGACGGGTTTTCCGCGCGCTGGACAATCCCGCACCTTGCCCGCGCCCTGCCGCAGATCGCGCGAGAAGACTACGATCAGGCCGCCCGGAACGAGGCCTTCGGCGTGCGCTTCTTCCAGCCCAACGACTTCTACCAGAAGGCCTATCGCGCGGCGCGCTACGGGATCCTGTTCATCGCGCTGACCTTCCTGACGGTGCTTCTGATCGAGAACCGGCAGGGTCGGCCGGCGCATCCGGTGCAATACATCCTGATCGGTCTGGCGCAGTCGGTGTTCGTCCTGCTGATGGTGGCCTATGCCGAACAGATCGGCTTTGGCCCGGCCTACCTCTTGTCGGCGGGGGCGACGGTGGCGCTTCTGACCATGTTCGGCGCGCTGGGGCTGGGGCTGGGGCGGCGCACGCTGGTGCTGGCGGCGATGCTGACCCTGCTTTACGCGGTTCTCTACCTGATCCTGCAAAGCGCCGACTACGCGCTGCTGGCCGGGTCGACACTGGCCTTCTTCGCCATCGCCTTCACCATGTATGCCACCCGGAACGAGGACTGGTACGGCCCCGACAGACCCGAAGGGCAGGGCGGCTTGCTGTCTGGGTTGGCAGGCAAACCGCCCGAAGCGCCCGGGACACCGCCGGACAAGGCCGGCTAGTCCATGCTGGTTGTTGCGGGCCTGCTGGTCGCCTTCGTGCTGGTGGTGTTGCTGGGACGCCCGGGGATGCGCCAGTGCCGCTGGCGCGAGGACCGGTCTGCCGCGGTTGACGGCACGCTCTGGCGCTGCGCGGCCTGCGGGGCCAGCACGCCCGGCACGCGCCGCCGCCCGCCCCGCCGCTGCCTGAAAGGAGATACCGCTTGACCGAACCCGCCGATGCCGCCGCCCGCCGTGCGATCCCGCCGGTGGTCTGCTATCCCACGGACACGCTGCCAGCGCCCGACATGTCCCTTTACGCGCGCGCCCGCGAGGGCATGGAAAAGACCGGCGAGGTGCTGGTACCACCGCGCGAGGCCCGGTGCTTTCGCGTTCCGGCGGGGCATTTCTTTCGCATCGTCAGCGTCGAGGGGCCGCAGGTGGGCGATCTGAACCTGTGGAACGCGGGCGACCTGAGCGAACGCTTCTACTCCGGCAAGACGCGGGCGCTGCACGGCACGCACCTGACCACGGGCGAGCGGATGTGGTCGTCCTTTCCCCACCTGCGCCCCATGGCGACGATCACCGGCGACACGCTGGGCTGGTACGGCATCGACGCCTTCGGCGGCTCGGTCCATGACGTGATCGGCACGCGCTGCGACCCCTACACCCACCGGCTTCTGGCGGGGGGCGACTATCACCACTGCTGCCACTCGAACCTGACGCGCGCCCTCGCCGCGGAGACCGGCCTGCCGCTGGCCGAGGCAGAGGTGCACGTCCATGACGTGCTGAACGTCTTCATGTGCACCGGCTTCACCCGCGACACCGGCCAGTATTTCATGAAGGCCAGCCCCGTGCGCCCCGGCGACCACCTTGAATTCTTCGCCGAGATCGACCTTCTGGGCGCGCTGTCGGCCTGTCCGGGCGGCGATTGCGGGTCAGAGCATTCCAGCGACACGGCGCCCTGCCACCCGCTGCTGGTGGAAACCTGCCGCCCCGCCCCCGGCGCGCTGGAGGGCTGGATGCCGCCCCTGCGCAACGCCTACCCGCGCAGCCACGGCGCCTGAGCTTCTTCTGTTCCCAAATACTCCCGCCGGAGGCACGGCGTGGCGGGGCTCGATGCCCCGCCGCGGCGTTTTCCCGGGCGGCGCGGCACGCGCCGCAACCGGGTCAGGCGGGGAAGGCGGCCTCAAGCGCGATCTCGACCATCTCGCCGAAGCTCGTCTCACGCTCGTCAGAGGTCAGGTTCCCGCCCGACAGCAGGTGATCGGACACCGTCAGCACCGCCAGCGCGCGGGCGCCGTGGCGGGCGGCGACGGTGTAGAGTTCCGCGGCCTCCATCTCGACGGCAAGGATGCCGTGGCGCGTCATGATCTCGTTGAGGTCGGGGCGTTCGTCGTAGAAGACGTCCGAGGAATAGATGCCGCCCACATGCGGGAGGGCGCCGCGCGCCTCGGCCGCGGCAACGGCGGCCCGCAGAAGCGACCAGTCGGCACAGGGGGCGTAGTTCAGTTCCCGGAAGATCCCGCGCGACGGCGTGGACAGCGTGGTGGCGGTCATCGCCACGATCACGTCGCGCAGGGCCACACGCTCCTGCATCGCCCCGCAAGAGCCGATGCGGATCAGCGTCGTCGCGCCATAGTCGCGGATCAGTTCGTTGGCGTAGATCGACAGCGACGGCATCCCCATGCCGCTGCCGTGGATCGTCACCGGATTGCCGCGCCATGTGCCGGTGTAGCCCAGCATCCCGCGCACCTCGTTCACCAGTCGGGGGCTGTCGAGAAAGGTTTCCGCCGCCCATTTCGCGCGGCGCGGGTCGCCCGGCATCAGGACAGTGGGCGCGATGTCGCCGGGTGCGGCGCCAATGTGGATGGTCATGGGATTCCCCTGCTTGCCTGGCCGCACTATAGCGTGCCGCTCGGCGGGGGGAACGGGCTGCCCGATTTCGACCACAATTCGCGGCTAGCCTGACCCCACGGGGACTGCACACCTGGGGGCCGAAAGGGTGAGCAGGGGACATGAAATACACAATCGGACAGGCCGCACGCATGACGGGGCGGTCGAAGGCAACGATATGGCGCGCGGTAAAGGCGGGGAAGCTTTCAGGCACCCAGACCATGACGCGCAACGCCGGCGTCACGCCCACCTGGGTCGATTGGGACGAGGTGCGGCGGCTGTTTCCGCCGCGGCACGATGAGCGTGAGGCCGCGACGGAGTAGCGACTATTCGGCGGCGACGGCCTTTGGGTCGGCCAGCGTCACGATATCCAGCATGATGCGGTTCAGTTCAAAGTCCTTGGGCGTGTAGACCTGTGCCACGCCCATGGCGCGCAGGCGCGTTGCGTCTTCGTCCGGGATGATGCCGCCCACGATCACCGGCACATGGGTCAGGCCGGCGGCTTTAAGGCGCGCCATCACGTCCTCGACCAGCGGCAGGTGGCTGCCCGACAGGATCGACAGGCCGATCACGTGGGCCGCGTTCTCGCGCGCCGCCGTCACGATCTGTTCCGGCGTCAGGCGGATGCCTTCATAGTCGATGTCCATCCCGCAGTCGCGGGCGCGGAACGCGATCTGTTCGGCGCCGTTCGAATGCCCGTCGAGCCCCGGCTTGCCGACGAGGAATTTCAGCCGCCGGCCCAGCCGGTCGCTGACCGCGTCGACCGCGTCGCGGATTTCGTCCAGTCCCTCGGTCTTGTTGCTGGGTGCGCGCGATACGCCGGTCGGACCGCGATATTCGCCGAAGGCGGCGCGCATCTCTCCGGCCCATTCGCCTGTCGTCACGCCGGCCTTCGCGGCGGCGATGGAGGCGGGCATGACGTTCCTGCCCTCGTGCGCGGCGGCGCGCAGGTCGGCCAGGGCGGCGGCGACCGCATCGGCGTCGCGGGCGCCGCGCCAGGCTGTCAGCCTGTCGATCTGCTCCTGTTCGACGGCTGGGTCGACGACCATGATGCCGCCGCCCTCGTCCATCAGGGGGCTGGGTTCGCCGCCGGTGAAGCGGTTGACGCCCACCACGACGGTCTCGTTGCGCTCGATCCGGTTCAGGCGTTCGGCGTTGCTGTCGACCAGCCGCGATTTCATGTATTCGATCGCCTCGACCGCGCCGCCCATCGCGTCGATGGTCGCCAGTTCGTGACGCGCGCCGTCCTTCAGCGTTTCGACCTTGGCATCGACGGCCGGGTTGCCGTCGAAGAGGTCGTCGAACTCCAGCAGGTCGGTTTCATAGGCCAGTATCTGCTGCATCCGCATCGACCATTGCTGATCCCATGGGCGGGGCAGGCCAAGCGCCTCGTTCCACGCGGGAAGCTGAACGGCGCGGGCGCGGGCCTTTTTCGACAGCGTCACGGCCAGCATCTCTATCAGGATGCGGTAGACGTTGTTTTCCGGCTGCTGTTCGGTCAGTCCCAGCGAGTTGACCTGCACACCGTAGCGGAAGCGGCGGTATTTCGGGTCCTCGACGCCGTAGCGGTCGCGGCAGATCTCGTCCCAGAGATCGACGAAGGCGCGCATCTTGCACATCTCGGTCACGAAGCGGATGCCGGCGTTCACGAAAAAGCTGATGCGGCCGACGAGGGCGGGGAAGTCTTCGGCCGGGACGCGGGTGCGCAATTCGTCCAGCACGGCGGTTGCGGTGGCGAGCGCGAAGGCCAGTTCCTGTTCTGGCGTCGCGCCGGCCTCTTGCAGGTGGTAGGAACACACGTTCATCGGGTTCCATTTCGGGACATGGGCATAGCAGTACTCGGCCACGTCCCCGATCAGCCGCAGCGAGGGTTTCGGCGGGCAGATGTATGTGCCCCGGCTGAGGTATTCCTTGATGAGGTCGTTCTGCACCGTGCCTTGCAGGGCCATGACGTCGGCGCCCTGTTCCTCTGCCACCGCGATATAGAGCGCGAGAAGCCAGGGGGCCGTGGCGTTGATCGTCATGGAGGTGTTCATCTGGTCCAGGGGGATGTTCTGGAACAGGGTGCGCATGTCACCCAGATGGCAGATCGGCACGCCGACCTTGCCGACCTCGCCGCGGGCGAGGACATGGTCGCTGTCATAGCCGGTCTGGGTGGGCAGGTCGAAGGCGACCGAGAGCCCGGTCTGCCCCTTGGCGAGGTTGCCGCGATACAGCGCGTTCGACGCCGCGGCGGTCGAATGCCCGGCATAGGTGCGGATCAGCCAGGGGCGGTCGGGGCGTGTATCTGTCATGGTCCGGCTTTCGTGTATCAGCAATAATATTTCGCAAGAACACCCATAACCGCAAGAAACTGGCGCTGTCAATTCGCCGCGGCGCGGCGAGGTGTCGGGGCCAGACTTTTGGCCGGGTTTCGTGATTTTTCAGCGCAAACGACTGGATCGGAGTGATTGTCGGAAAATGGGGACGACATAAAATTTCAACATGAGGCCCTAACGAAGTTGCTTTATTGCGTGGCTGGGGTTAGATCCTTCGTTGACCGCCCAGTGATTCTGCGCTGCGGCACCACCACTTGACCCAGGAGGCGAAGATGGCACTGGATACGAACCCCGCGATCGCGGCCTATGATGCGCCGATCAAGGACCTGTACGAGGTGGGCGAGATACCCCCGATGGGCCATGTGCCGGGCCAGATGTACGCGTGGGCGATCCGGCGTGAGCGTCACGGAGAGCCCGATACCGCGATGCAGGTCGAGGTGGTGGACGTGCCCGAGATCGACAGCCACGAGGTGCTGGTTCTCGTGATGGCGGCGGGCGTGAACTACAATGGTGTCTGGGCCGCGCTGGGCCAGCCGATCAGCCCCTTTGACGGCCACAATCAGCCCTATCATGTCGCGGGCTCGGATGCGGCGGGTATCGTCTGGGCCGTGGGCGACAAGGTGCGGACGTGGAAGGTGGGCGACGAGGTGGTCATCCACTGCAACCAGGACGACGGTGACGACGAAGAGTGCAACGGCGGCGATCCCATGTTCAGCCCCACGCAGCGGATCTGGGGCTACGAGACGCCTGACGGGTCGTTCGCGCAGTTCACCCGCGTGCAGGCGCAGCAGCTGATGCCGCGCCCCAAGCACCTGACATGGGAGGAATCGGCCTGCTACACGCTGACGCTGGCCACCGCCTACCGGATGCTGTTCGGCCACCATCCGCATGACCTGAAGCCCGGGCAGAACGTGCTGGTCTGGGGCGCGTCGGGCGGTCTGGGATCCTATGCCATCCAGCTGATCAACACCGCAGGCGCCAACGCCATCGGCGTCATCAGCGACGAGGACAAGCGTGACTTTGTCATGAGCCTTGGTGCCAAGGGCGTGCTGAACCGCAAGGATTTCAACTGCTGGGGCCAGATGCCCAAGGTGAACACACCGGAATACAAGGAGTGGTTCACCGAGGCGCGCAAGTTCGGCAAGGCGATCTGGGACATCACCGGCAAGGGCGTGAACGTCGACATGGTGTTCGAGCATCCGGGCGAGTCCACCTTTCCGGTGTCGACCTTCGTCTGCAAGAAGGGCGGCATGGTCGTGATCTGCGCCGGAACCACCGGGTTCAACTGCACCTTCGATGTTCGTTACATGTGGATGCACCAGAAGCGTTTGCAGGGCAGCCATTTCGCGCATCTCAAGCAGGCGTCTGCCGCCAACCGGCTGATGATAGAGCGGCGGCTGGACCCGTGCATGTCCGAGGTCTTTCCCTGGGCCGACATTCCGGCGGCGCACATGAAGATGCTGCGCAACGAGCACAAGCCGGGCAACATGTCGGTGCTTGTGCAGGCGCCAAAGACCGGTCTGCGCACGCTGGAGGATGCGCTGGACGCGGCAAGATGACCTGAACCACGCTGTTTCAAGGACTTGGGCAGGGCGCCCTCGCGATTTCCGGGGAATGGATTTTCGCGAGTGGCGCCCTAATCATTGCGCGTTATGATTGTGTTAATGTTCCGTTAACCTTTCCCTCGGAGTGTCAGATGGCGAACGACTGGATCCTCGAGGTGCTGGCCGACATGAAGGTCTACGCCGCCCGCAACGGATTGCCCGGACTGGAAGAGCAGCTGGACGCCGTCATGCTGGTTGCCACCTCGGAGATCGCGTCGAAGAAATGTGGTCGTCCGGCGCTGGGAACGCGGCATGCTGACGGGATTGCAGTCTTTCATCGAGCGGATGTCGGCGGCGGAAACGCTGAATGACCTGCACGCGCTGATACCCGACCTGCGCGACCTCTTCGAGGTCGAGCACCTTGTCTACCACTCGGTCAACTCGACGGGACAGCAATACGGGATGCTGACCTATTCGCAGGACTGGGTGGACCGCTATCTCGACCAGGATTATGCGCGCATCGACCCGGTGGTTCAGGGTTGTTTCCGTCGGTTTCATCCGGTGGACTGGAAGGCGCTGGACTGGTCCGGCCGGGCGCAGCGCGATTTTCTTGGCGAGGCGGTGGACGCGGGCGTCGGACGGCAGGGATTTTCCGTGCCGATCCGGGGGCCGAACGGGCAATTCGCGCTGTTTACCGCCAGCGACCGCAGAAGTGACGATTCATGGGAGAAGTACACGGAGGCCCGGGTGCAGGACCTGATCCTGATCGCCCACTACATCAACCAGCGTGCGCTGGAGATCGAGCGCGGCAGCGATGAGGTGTCTGGCCAAAGCCTTTCGCCGCGCGAGGTCGATGTCCTGACCTTGCTGGCGACGGGGTTAAGCCGGGCGCAGGCGGCAGAGCGCCTTTCGATTTCCGAGCATACGCTGAGGGTCTACGTCGAGAGCGCCCGCTACAAGCTTCAGGCCGCCAATACGGTACATGCCGTGGCCCGCGCCATGAGCGAGGGGCGTATCGTGATCTGACGGTTAACGCTATGTGCGGCCACGTCACCCCCGGTTAGCCTGATGCGCTGTAGCCCTGCCCTGACAAGAAGGGCCGGGACTGCCGATGATCCGATACATGACATGTGATGCGCTGGGTGATGCTCCGGGACTGGCCCGGTCGATGTTCCGCGATCGCGCGGCGCAATTCCGCGATCGGCTGGGCTGGGACGTGGCCGTGGATGCCGACGGGCAAGAGCGCGACACCTATGACGCCGGGGCGCCGCTTTACGTGATCTGGCAGGGGCCGGACGGCGCGCATGGCGGATCGATGCGGTTCCTTCCCACGCGGGGCGCGACGATGGTGAACGACCATTTCCGCCACCTGCTGGATGGAATGCGTCTGACCGCGGCGGATACGTGGGAGTGCAGCCGGTTTTGCCTGTCGGCCAGCGCCGGGCGGCGGGTTGCGCCAGCGCTTTTGCTGGGGGCGCTGGAACTGGGGTTGGCGCGGGGCTTGCGCCATGCGCTGGGGGTTTTCGACCTGCGGATGCTGCGGGTCTATCGGCGGCTGGGCTGGGTGCCGACTGTCCTTGGCGCCGCCTGTCCGGGGCAGGAGGCGGTGGGAGTGGGACTGTGGGAGTTCGATGCCGCGCTGCGTGTACCCTTGCGAGCGGGCGCGGGTGTTGATGGTGCAGCGGCGACGCAATGGCATGACGACTGCCGCGCGGCGCTTGCAAGGCTGCCGGGGGAATGGCGCTGATCGCTGGCGCCTTGGGCGGAGGGCGTCTAGTGTCGCGCCATGTCTGCGCCAGCCCCCTTTTCCGAAGACCAGGCCGATGCCTTTGACGGTGTCGCAGAGATGCTGGCGCGTGCCGGTGTCGACATGCTGGACGGCGCGCTGACCCCTCGGGCAGAGGGCAGGGGCGGCGAAGTGATGGCGGTGATCGGCAAGGCGGGGTCGGGCAAGACCACGCTGTTGTCGCGGCTGCACGCCGGGCTGATCGACGCGGGCGTCGACGTGGTTTCGGGCGACTGGGAAGGACGGCGGCGGCGCGACCGGCGCACATTGGCAATTCTTGCCCCGACCAACAAGGCGGCAAGCGTGCTGCGCGGGCATGGCGTGCCGGCGACGACGATCCACCGCATCCTGTACACCCCGGTCTATGACCCGGAGTACGAAAAGATCGCCGAATGGCTGGCCGGGAATGGCGAGCGTCCCGTGGTCGAGGGCCTGAACGAAGCGGCGCTGGATCGGGCCCAGGCCTATTACAAGTCGAATCCGTCGATTCCGGGGGCGTTGGCGGCGGCGGGGCTGCGTGGGTCGGATTTCATCCTCGGCTGGAAGCGGAGAGACGACCCGCTGGACATCGGGTTCGTGGACGAGGCGTCGATGCTGGACGAGCGCCAGTTCGAGGACCTCAAGGAGATCTTTCCGACGCTGGTGCTGTTTGGCGACCCGGCGCAGCTGGCCCCGGTGGGCCAGTCGGGCGAGATGGTGTTCGAGCGGCTGCCTGAGAAGCGGCGCAAGGTGCTGCACCGCATCCACCGGCAGGCCGCCGACAACCCGATCCTGGACCTGGCGCACGCACTGGCCGACGACAGCCTGGAGTTCGAGGGTTTCGAGCGGATGGTCGAGGATGCCGCGCGCACGGATGACCGCGTGGTGGTGGCCGGACGTGTCGAGGCGGAACTGATGGCGCGGTCGCCGGTGCTGGTCTGGCGCAATGTCACGCGCATCCGCCTGATCCAGGCGTTTCGTGGTGCCTATGGCGCGCCGCCCGATGAGTTGTTGCCGGGCGAGCCGCTGATCTGCGACGGGATCGAGCTTCCACTCAAGCAGCGCAAGAAGCGGCTGGACCTGGAGGCGCGTGGCCTGATCAAGGGCCAGCAGGTGATCTATCTCGGGCCGGGAAAGCGGCCCGGGTTCTCGCGGCTGCATGTCATCGGAGCCGAGGATCCGCAGGTCTCGGCGGCGTCCATCGTCAAGATCGAGCTTCCCGACGAGGAAGAACCCTTCATTCCCTTCGCCGCGCATATGGGGGCGGTGTTCCTGCATGGCGCGGCGGTAACGATCCACAAGGCGCAGGGCAGCCAGTGGCCGGCGGTGCAGGTCTTTGCGCCCGATCTTTGGGCCGCTGCCCGCGCGGGCCGGGTCGAGGCGGGTCAACCGCTATGGAAACGGCTGGCCTACGTGGCGATCACCCGCGCGCAGGAGCGGCTGTTCTGGGTGACCCGTTATCGCATGGCGCGGCCCGAGGCGCCCCTCACGGCGGATGACGTGCTGAAGATTGCGGCGCCGCGACTGGAACTGAGCCCGGAGGAGGACAGAGCATGACCGGAACGATCCTTGTGACAGGTGCGTCGAGTGGTATCGGCGCGGAAACCGCGCGGCTGTTCCTGCGCGAGGGCTGGACGGTGGGGCTGTTCGCCCGACGGACCGCCTTGTTGGAAGAGGTCGCGGACGGGGCGCCCAACGCCATGGTTCTGCCCGGCGACGTGACCGATGAGGACTCGATCGAAGGCGCGGTGACCGATTTCGTCGCCCGTGCGGGACGGCTGGACGTGCTGTTCAACAACGCTGGCCTGTTCGGGGTGCCCGGGCCGATCGACGAAGTGCCGGTGGATGTCTGGCGACAGGTGGTGGACGTGAACCTGACGGGCATGTTCCTTGCGGCGAGGGCGGCTTTTGGCCAGATGCGGCGGCAGGACCCGCAGGGCGGGCGGATCATCAACAACGGGTCGATTTCCGCCCATGTACCGCGCGAGGGAGCCGTCTGCTATACCGCGACCAAGCACGCGATCACAGGGCTGACGCGGCAGTTGAGCCTTGACGGCCGGCCTTTCGACATCGCCTGCGGGCAGATCGACATCGGCAACGCCAAGACCCCGCTTCTGGAAGAGCTGGCGGTGCGAAACGCGGCGGCGGGGCTGCCGGAACCGCACATGATGGACGTTGCGCATTCGGCCGAGGCGGTGCTGAACATGGCGCGGCTGCCCTTGTCGGCCAACGTGCAGTTCATGACGATCATGGCGACCAAGATGCCCTATATCGGGCGCGGCTAGCCCCGGAAATAGCGGAACACGGCCGAAGCGCCCCAGCCCGCGGCAATGGCGATGGCCAGCGACAGCAGGCCATAGATCAGCGGCTGTTCATGGGCGAGCGTGTAGATCCAGCGTTCCAGCCCGACCTTGCGCACGCCGATGATCTTTTCGTGGATGTCGACCACCTGCCCTGCCCGGGTCAGGAAGATGCGCGCGGCATAGTCGCCTTCCGTCAGGTTTGCCGGCAGCTGGATCGAGGCACGAAAAAGCGTCTGTTCCGCGACAGTCACGGAGTTTTCGTTGAGTTGATACAGCCCGGCGCGCTCGCGGATGCGCACCAGAGCCTCGGTGAACGCTTCGGCGTCGGTGACGGTCGGCGGTGCGCCGACAGAGCGGATCGCCCGGCCGACCGAGACCTTGTGGCGCAGGTCCTCTACCGCGCTCATCACCGTGTCGAACGGCCCCGAGGTGGCAACGGCATAAAAGCTGGGGGCGGCGTCGACCTCGACCGCTTCGGTGTTGATCCAGATACCGATGCGGCGGTCCTTGCGACGGACGGTCACCGGCTCGGACGGACCGGCGAGCGTGATGACCACCTCAAGCGGTGCGTCGGTCGGAATCGGGGTTTCGCGTTTTACCGCACCGAAGATCAGGATCTCGGAGCCATCGAAGCTTGCGGTGATGGCGACACGGTTCTGGCTCAGGCCGGCGACGACCTCTTCCGCCGGGGCGGCGGTGGAAAGGGCAAGCAGCAGCAGGAGCGCGCGCAGGATCATCAATGCCCCGCCTCGCCAATCGAAAAAAGTTCCGACGGTTGCAGCAGAAGGTCGAGCGCCAGCTTGCCGCAGACCGCCAGCACCATGATCGCCAGAAGAATGCGCAGTTGCTCGGCCTTCAGAAGGACGCCGATTCGGGTGCCGATCTGCGCGCCCACGACCCCGCCGACCAGCAACAGGACCGCCAGTGCCATATCGACGGTATAGTTCGTCGTTGCGTGCATCAGCGTGGTGAAGCCGGTTACGAAGATGATCTGGAACAGCGACGTGCCGACCACGACCTTGGTGGGCATGCCCAGAAGGTAGATCATCGCGGGCACCATGATGAAGCCGCCGCCGACGCCCATGATCGCGGCGAGAATGCCCACGAAGACGCCCACCAGAACCGGCGGGATCACCGAGATGTAAAGCCCCGATGTCCGGAACTTCATCTTGAAGGGCAGGTTGTGGATCCATGTGTGTTTCTTGCGCGTGGTCGATACCCCGCCCGAGGCGCGCGATCTGCGGATGGCGTTGAGGCTTTCGAAGAACATCAGCCCGCCGATGATCCCGAGAAACACGACGTAGCAAAGCCGCACCAGCAGGTCGACCTGACCGATCTCGCGCAGCGCCGCAAAGACCTGCACCCCGATGGCCGCGCCGACAAGACCGCCGATCAGAAGGACGGTGCCCATCCTGAGGTCGACCGTTTTTCGCCTGAGATGTGCAAGCACGCCCGAGAAGGACGAGGCGACGATCTGGTTCGCCTCTGTCGCGACGGCGACGGCCGGGGGAATGCCGATGAAGAACAGCAGCGGCGTCATGAGAAAGCCGCCGCCCACGCCGAACATCCCCGAGAGGATACCAACGAGGCCACCAAGCCCCAGAAGGAGAAACGCGTTGACCGAGACTTCGGCGATAGGAAGATAAATCTGCATCCGACCCACAGGGCAAAGGGGTTGCGGCTGCCTTCGTATGGCAGGGTTCGCGGTGCGGTGTCAAACAGGTGTCGCGGTCAGCGCCCTGTCCATGAGCAGTGCGTCGATGCGCAGGCCGCCCCCGGTGCGATAATATCCCGGGCGTTTGCCAGAAACGGCATACCCCGCCCCGCGATACAGTGCGATCGCGGGCATGTTGTCACTGGCGACCTCAAGGTAGGCTCGGGTGGCGCGCTGCCCGACCGCCGACGTTTCGAACGCGGCCAGCAGGCGTGCGCCCGTGCCCTGCCGGCGCGCCGCCGGATCGACGGCAAGCGTCAGGAGTTCCGCCTCGTCCAGGATGACCCGTCCCAGGGCAAAGCCCGTTGGTGCGGTTTCAAGGAACACGCCCGGCGCGTCCAGAAGGTCGGCGAAAGACGCCATGCTCCACGCATGTGGGGGGATGAAGCAGCGGGCGTGCAGCCGGGCCAGTTCGGCAGGCGTCATGGAAGCAGGGGGGGCGGGATGTCGCGCGGGGGGGCCGCGTCTGCCGGACGCAGGTAGATCGGCGCCGGGCGCCGTATGTCGCCGCCCCGTGCAAGGCGGTCGGCGGCAAGGCGGGCGATGGCGGCGGCGGGCGCAAGCGCTGCGCGGCGCGCGGAAAGGCCAAGGTGGCGGGCCACCTCGTCCGAGCGGTGTCCGATGCAGGTGGTGCCAGCGGGGCAGGGTGGCAGATCGTCGAGCGTGCAAAGCGCGATGTCCGAAACGGTGTCGCCCTGCCGGGTCTGCACGTGCAGGTTCTGGCGCGGGGCGGCCAGCGTCAGAAGCAGCGGCCCCTGCGCCCCGAAGGCAAGCGTGTCGAAAAGCCCGACACCGATGGCGGGCCGCCCAAGCCCCAGCGCCAGGCCGCGCGCCGCGGACACCGAGATCCGGATGCCGGTGAAGTTGCCGGGGCCGGTGCCGACGCCGATGGCATCGAGATCGTCCCAGGTCGCCCCGCCGTCGGCCAGAGTCTCTGCCAGCAGGTCCATCAGGCGTTCGGCCTGGCCTCTGGCCATGTCTTCGTGCCGGCTTGAAACGATCCGCCCGCCAGACAGCAAAGCGGCCGCGCAATGCGCGGCCGATGTGTCGAAGCCAAGGATCGTGGCGTCAGACGCCAACCGGCCGTACCTCGACCACCTCGGGGATGTAGTGGCGCAAGAGGTTCTCGATTCCCATCTTCAGCGTCAGGGTCGAGGACGGGCAGCCCGCGCAGGCGCCCTGCATGTGCAGGTAGACGACGCCGCGGTCAAAGCCGTGGAAGGTGATGTCCCCGCCGTCTTGTGCCACGGCCGGGCGCACGCGGGTGTCCAGCAATTCCTTGATCTGGCCGACGATTTCCGAATCGGGGCCATCGTGTTCGGCATGGCCCGAGCCTTGCTGTTGATCGCCCTCGATCACCGGCTGGCCGGACTGGAAGTGTTCCATGATCGCGCCGAGGATCGCAGGCTTGATGTGGTCCCACGCCACAGCGTCTGTCTTGGTCACGGTGACGAAATCGGTTCCAAAGAACACGCCTGACACCCCGTCAACGGTAAAGACCCGCCGGGCAAGAGGCGATGTGTCCGCGGCCTCGGCATTGGGGAAATCGGCGGTTCCCGTGCCCAGAACGGCCTGGCCGGGCAGGAACTTCAGCGTTGCCGGGTTTGGTGTGGATTCGGTCTGGATAAACATATGCGCGCCCTCCGTCTTTTCCGGATATGCGGCGCGAGAGCGGGTCTGTCAAGGATTGGAACGATTCTAAATCGCTCCGATCGTGGTCAGGTGACGGATTCCAGCCTCTCCTTGGACAACTCACCGGGCACGATGGTGATGGGCACCGGAAGCGTGCCCGAGGATCGGGCCATCTGTGACACCAGCGGGCCCGGGCCGTTCTTGTCGGTGCCGGCGCCCAGGACAAGGACGCCGATCTCGGAGTCCTCCCTTATCTGTGCGAGGATCTGGGGCACCGCTTCGCCCTCTCGGATCACGAGTTCCGGGTCGATGCCCTGCTTGTCGCGCATCCACTTTGCGAACACCTCGAAATGGGCATGAATGCGTTCCCGCGCCTCTTCCCGCATGATGTTGCCGACGCCGATCCAGTGCTGGAATTCCTCGGGCGGGATGATCGAAAGGATCTGCACGCCCCCGCCGGTGTTGGCCGCGCGCATGGCGGCAAAGCGCATGGCGTTCAGGCATTCGCGGCTATCGTCCAGTACGACCAGAAACTTGCGCATTCCGAGCTCCCCCTGCTGAGGGCGGATGATGACGCAGGGCAGCGGGCCGGGCAAGGCGCAGTTTTTGCCGCTTGGAAAGCGGGGTCAGCGCGGTGTCAGTCGCGCGCGGTCAATCTGAACCCTGCGGCTGCCGCCCAGTCGTCGTAGGCAAGGATGAGGCCCATGTGCCGGGCGATCAGGTATTCACCGGCCGGGGTCAGTCCGATGCGGCGGATCCGCTGGCTGCGATCGCCAATGCGGTGGCCGCCGTGGGCGCGGCGCATATCCAGCATCATCGTCAGGGTCAGCGACTTGAACTCTGCAAGGCGCGACAGATACCTGCGGCCAAGCTGCGCCTTGGCAGGTTCTTCGCCGGTCAGGTCGGCCAGAGCGCTGCGGCAGCTGTCTGCGAGCCAGACCACGAGGTCCGAGTCCTGGCCACGGTCCCTGAACCGCGCGCGGTTCTCGAAGTGGTGACAGGTGGCGTTGAAGTCGGCGCTTGGCACCGTGCGGGCCTGCGCCTGCGCCGGTTCCGTCAGGGCGAGGCAAAGCGCAAGGACGGCGGGGCACAGGATACCGATGGTCGGGGTCAACTGCATACTCCTCTGTTGTTCGCTCCTGCTCTGGCGGCAGGTACGATCAGGGTAGCACGCAGTTTGTCATTAATCTGTTACATTTGGAAAATGTCCGCATTCGCGCATTTTCCCGCCATCCGGGTGAGCAACAGCGCGGGGATTTGCCTGTCCCACGGGCCGTGGCGGGACCGCTCAGGCGGCAGAGTGTGCCCAATCCCAGTAGAGTTCCCTTGCGCGGCGCGTGATCGGCCCGATCTGGTAGTGGGTGCCTTCGAATTCCGTCACGGGCGTTACCTTCTGAAGGTTGCCGGACAGGAACACCTCGTCCGCGTGCCGGAAATCGTCGAAGGTCAGGACGGTTTCATGCACGGCGACCCCGTCCTTGCGCAGGTTGTCGATGTGCCGTGCGCGGGTGATGCCCGACAGGAATGTCCCGTTCGGGATCGGGGTGAACACCTCGCCATCTCGGACCATGAAGACGTTGGCGCTGGCGGATTCGGCGACGTTGCCCATGGCGTCGGCCACCAGCGCGTTGCCATAGCCCTTGGCGCGCACTTCGGCCAGCATCCGGGCGTTGTTGGGGTAGAGACAGCCTGCCTTGGCGTTGACGACCGCGTCTTCCAGAACCGGGCGGCGAAAGCGGGTGGTCGCAAGCGTCACCGCCGCGCCCTCGGGGGCCATCGGCACCTCTTCCAGGCACACGCAGAAGCCGGTGGGTCCGGTCTTGGGCAAGATGCCGAGGTATTCGCTTTCCAGTGCCCAGTACATCGGGCGGATGTAGATGGCGGCATCCTTCGGCGCCGCGTTCAGGCCGTCCCAGATAATCTGGACCATGTCCTCGGGCGTGACGGTGGGCCGGATCATCAGGGCCTCGGCCGAGCGGTTCACGCGCCTGCAATGGGCCAGAAGATCGGGGGCCACGCCATCGACGAAGCGGGCGCCGTCGAACACGGTTGTTCCAAGCCAGGACCCATGGTCGGCCGCATGCATGATCGGCACGTTCCCGTCGTGCCATTCGCCCTGAAACCACGTTCTGATATCGGTGCCGGTCGCCATGTCGTCTCCTCCGCTGAGCGGAGCGTAGGGGCTGGAGCGGGGCGGGTCCACCCGGAAACGGGGGCACCCCCGGCCGGGGAAAGCCGGGGGTGCGCTGCGCCGGAATGGCGCGGTGGGGATGCCGCCGGGCGGCGGGCCAAGGGCGCGGGACATGACCTTGGCCCGCGATGCCGGGCAGGACCGGTGCTGCGGCGTGGGAATCGCCTGTCGCACCGTGTCCTGCAATCGTGCCAGCCGAGCGACTCGGCAGCATGACAGCCATGCCGAAGTTTCGTGACAGCCTGTGGACAGGTGCCGCCACGGGCCTGAATGGGGGCCGTCAGGCCCCTACCATACCCGCGATTTCATATGTCCGTTTCAGGATCGGCGCGGCGACTTCACGCGCGCGCCCCGCGCCACGGGCAAGGATGCGGTCAATTTCCGACTGGTCTTCCATCAGCCGGGACATCTCGGCCGAGATCGGGGCCATCCGGGCCACCGCAAGATCGGCGAGGCGCGGCTTGAATTCGGAGAACTGCTGTCCGCCCATCTCTGCCAGCACCTTTTCGACGCTCATGTCGGCCAGCGCGGCGTAGATGTTCACGAGGTTGCGCGCTTCCGGCCGACCCTCCAGCCCCTTGGCGTCCAGTGGCAGCGGCTCGGGGTCGGTGCGGGCCTTGCGGATCTTCTGGGCAATGGCATCGGCGTCATCGGTAAGGTTGATGCGGCTCATGTCCGAGGGGTCGGACTTGGACATCTTCTTCGATCCGTCGCGCAGGCTCATCACCCGGGTGGCGGCGCCCTCGATCACCGGTTCGGTCATCGGGAAGAATTCAATGCCGTAGTCGTTGTTGAACTTGGCGGCGATATCGCGGGTCAGTTCCAAGTGCTGTTTCTGGTCCTCGCCCACGGGGACATGGGTGGCGTGATAGACAAGAATATCGGCGGCCATCAGCGCGGGATAGGCGAAAAGCCCAAGGGATTCGTTCTGCGCGTTCTTGCCGGCCTTGTCCTTGAACTGGGTCATCCGCTGCATCCAGCCTAGCCGGGCGATGCAGTTGAAGATCCAGGCAAGCTGGGCGTGTTCCGCAACCTGGCTCTGGTTGAAGAGGATCGACTTCGCCGGGTCGATGCCGGCGGCGATGAAACCCGCGCAAAGTTCTCGCGTGTTCTGCGCGAGCGTCGACGGATCCAGCAGTTTGGCGGTGATCGCGTGCAGATCGACGATGCAATAGATCGTCTCATAGCCGCCTTCGTCCTGCATCTCGACAAAGCGCTTCAGCGCGCCGAGATAGTTGCCCAGCGTCAGTCCGCCCGAGGGCTGGATGCCGGAAAAGACGCGTCTTGTGAACGCCGCCTCGGTCATACTGGTCACTCCGTCTGGATTTCTGCGCCGCGCTCGCTTAACGCTGGGGCGCAAAGGCGTCAAGGAAGCCAGAGGATGAGCAGCAATCCCAACGTGTCGCCGGTGAACCCGATTCCACCCGTCGTGCTGGCGCTGGTGATCGTGATCGTGGGCATCGAGGCGGTGTTCCAGATGGGCGCGCGCGGCTTTGTCGGCGGGCCAGAGGCGGTGGGCTGGCGGCTTTCGGCCCTGCAAAGCTACGCGTTTTCCGGCGATATCATGGACTGGATGCTGGCCAACAACCGCTGGCCGACAGAACACCTGATCCGGTTCGTCAGCTATGCCTTTGTACATGTGGGCTTTGCCCACATGCTTTTTGTGGTCGTGTTCCTGCTGGCGCTGGGCAAGATGGTGGGAGAGATATTTCACCCGCTTGCGGTGCTGGTGGTTTTCTTTGGGTCTGCCGTCGTGGGGGCTTTGGCCTATGGTTTGATACTTGACGATTCCATGCCGCTTATCGGGGGGTACCCGGCGGTGTACGGCCTGATCGGGGCGTATACCTTCCTGCTTTGGGTGCGGCTGGCGGCGACGGGTGAAAACCAGATGCGCGCCTTCCTGCTGATCGGCCTTCTGATGGGGGTGCAGCTTGTCTTTGGGCTGCTCTTTGGCGGGGGCAACGACTGGCTGGCCGACCTTGCGGGGTTCTGCGCGGGTTTTGCGCTGTCCTTCGTGGTCTCGCCGGGCGGCTGGGGCCGGGTCATGGACAAGTTGCGCCAGCGATAGGACGCTGGCGCAGGATGCGGGTCATGCCGCCTTGTCGAGCCCGCGGCCGCGCAGCAGGGCCTCGACCCCCGGCATCCGGCCCCGGAAGGCGGTGTAAAGTGCGTCCGCCTCGGCCGAGCCGCCCGCAGACAGGATGAAGCGTTCCAGCTTTCCGGCGGTGTCCGCGTCAAAGGCGTCGCCCGTTTCTTCGAAGGCGGCGAAGGCGTCGGCGTCCATGACCTCGGACCACATGTAGCTGTAGTAGCCGCTGGAATAGCCGTCGCCCGCGAAGACATGGGCGAAATGCGGGGTGGCGTGGCGCATGCCGATGGCGGCGGGCATCCCGATTTCCTCCAGCACCTCTGCCTGTCGCGCCATGGGGTCGGCCGGCGCCGCGCCCTGGTGAAAGCGCAGGTCCACGAGCGCCGATGCGACGTATTCCACGGTCTGGAAGCCCATGTCGTATGTCGCGGCGGCCAGCAGCCTGTCGCGCAGGTCGTCGGGCATGGGCGCGCCGGTTTCCGCATGGGTGGCATGGCGGGCCAGAACCTGCGGCACCTCCAGCCAGTGTTCGTAAAGCTGGCTGGGCAGTTCGACGAAGTCCCGCGCCACGGACGTGCCCGAGATGCTTTCATAGGTGACATCCGACAGCATCTGGTGGAGCGCGTGCCCGAATTCATGGAACAGTGTCCGCGCGTCGTCCCAGGACAGAAGCGCGGGCTGCCCGCCGCCGGGCTTGGCAAAATTGCAGACATTGACCACGATCGGTCGGATGTCGCCCGCCAGTTTCTGCTGCTGGCGGAAGGCCGAGCACCACGCGCCCGACCGTTTCGAGGCGCGCGCGAAGTAGTCTCCGAGGAACACCGCCATGTGCCGGCCGTCGCGCAGGACCTCCCACGCGCGGACGTCGGGGTGGTAGAGCGGCGCGTCGATCGGGCGGAACGTCAGTCCGAAGAGTTGCCCGGCCACGTCGAAGGCGGCCTCGATCATCCGGTCGAGTTGCAGGTAGGGTTTCAGTTCCGCCTCATCGAGGTCATGCAGCGCCTTGCGCCGCTTCTCGGCATAATAGCGCCAGTCCCAGGGTTCCAGCGCGCCGTTGATGCCGTCGGCGTGCAGCATTTCCGTCAGCGCCTCGGCGTCGGCCATGGCGGCCGCGCGGGCGGGGCGCCAGACCTGCATCAGAAGGTCCTCGACCGCCTCGGGCGTGCCGGCCATTTCGGTTTCCAGCTTGAACGCGGCAAAGCTGTCATAACCCAGAAGCCGAGCGCGTTCCTCGCGCAGGGCCAGCGTTTCGCCGGCGATGGCGCGGTTGTCGGTGTCGCCCCCGTTGGCGCCGCGCGCCGACCATGCCCGCCAGGCGGTTTCGCGCAGGTCGCGGCGGGGCGAGAATTGCAGGAACGGCACGATGACAGAGCGTGACAGGGTCACGACGGGGCCTTGGGCGCCCCTGTCGGCTCCGGCGGCGCGCGCGGCGGCGGCGACAAAGTCGGGCAAACCCTCAAGGTCAGCCTCGGTCAGGGGCATGGACCAGTCGGCCTCGTCCGCCAGAAGGTTCTGGGTGAACTGGGTGCCAAGGACGGCCAGCCGCTCCTTCACAGCCTTCAGGCGTTCCGCCGGTTCGCCCGTCAGCGCGGCGCCTGCGCGCACGAACCCGCGGCGCGTCAGGTAAAGCAGCCGCGCCTGTTCTGCGGTCAGGCCCAGCGCGTCGCGGTCCTGCCACAGGGTTTCGATCCGGTCGAACAGCGCCCGGTTCATCGTGATCTCGGACCCGTATTGCGCGAGCTTCGGTGAAAAGGCGCGCTGAAGCTCCTGACGGACAGGGTTGCTGTCGGCGCCCGCCAGATTGAAGAACACGCCCAGCACGCGGTTCAGGGTGGCATCGGCGGCTTCGAGCGTTTCGATGGTATTGGCAAAGGTGGGTGGTTCGGGATTGTCGGCGATTTGCCCGATGGCGGCACGTGCCTGATCCAGCGCCGCGTCGACGGCTGGCGCGAAATCGGCGTCCGAGATCATGTCGAACGGCGGCAATTCGAATTGGGTCTGCCAGTCTTGAAGAAGCGGATTGGTCATGGAAGTCTCCTGTGATCTGGCGTTGATCTATGTCGCCGCCGGGCCCTGCGCCAGCCCGCCGCAATCGGGGCAGTCGGCGCGCCGGGACAGGCGCATCACGCGGGTCTCGCCATAAAGCGCGTCGTAGATCAGCATCCGGCCGCGCAGGCCCTCGCCCGCGCCTGCGATCTCCTTCACCGCCTCGACCGCCATCATCGCCCCGACGACACCGGGAAGCGGGCCGAGCACGCCAGCCTCGGCACACGAGGGCGCAAGACCGGGCGCGGGCGCTGTGGGAAAGATGCAGCGATAGCAGGGCGCGCCAGAGCCGGGATGAAAGGTGCTGATCTGGCCTTCCCACTGGCTGAGCGCGCCAGAGATCAGCGGCACACCCCGCGCTGCTGCTGCGGCATTCGCAAGGTAGCGCGTGTCGAAATTGTCGCTGCCATCAAGGATCAGGTCATAATCGGCAAAAAGATCATGGGCGATGTCCGGCGTCAGGAGGCGCTGGTAGGGGCGCACGTCGACATAGGGGTTCAGGGCGCGCATCGCGGTCTCTGCCGAGAACACCTTGGGCATTCCGATGCGGGCGTCGGTGTGGATGATCTGGCGTTGCAGGTTCGTGTTTTCGACGGTGTCGTCATCGATCACACCAATTGTGCCGACACCCGCACCGGCCAGATACATCAGCGCCGGTGCGCCCAGACCGCCGGCGCCGATCACCAGAACGCGCGCTTGCCTAAGCCGTTTCTGCCCCGGGCCGCCGATCTCGCGCAGGGCGATGTGGCGGGCGTAACGTTCCAGTTCCACGCCCTGAAGCTTTTGGCTGGGTGCTGGCGCCGTGGCTGCCTGTGTGGCATCCGCGCGGGTTTGAAGACGGCCCAGTATTCGCCGATAGCCCCAGACCACCGCGACAAGCGCGCCCAGAACAAGCCATTCGCCAAGGCTGCCGCCAAGGGTGCGCTGCAATGGGTTGCCAGCGGGCAGGATCACCAGCGCGGCGATGACCGCCACGTATAACAACCCGATCATCAGCCAACGCGTCCGCGCGGGCGCCTGCATCTGGCGGCCAAGGGCCCAAAGCCCGGCCGCGGCGATCAGGAACCAGACCATCAGTTCCGTCCCGTGGAACCGAAGCCGCCTGCGCCGCGCGCGGTGTCGCCCAGTTCTTCAACCAGCCGGAACCCCACCTGCACCACCGGTGCCACGATCATCTGTGCAATCCGTTCGCCATGGGCGATGACGTAGGGCGCCGTCCCGAGGTTGACCAGCAACACGCCAAGCGGCCCGCGATAGTCCGCGTCGATGGTGCCGGGCGCGTTCAGCACGGTGACGCCATGTTTGGCGGCAAGGCCGGAGCGCGGGCGCACCTGTGCCTCGAAGCCCGGCGGCAGCTCCATGCGCAGGCCCGTGGGCACGATGCGCCGTTCCATCGGTGCCAGCCGCAGGCCGTCCGCGCGGTCTTCGGGTGCAAGGTTGGCGCGCAGATCCGCGCCCGCCGCGCCCGCCGTCTCGTAGGCGGGCAGTGGCACATCCGGATCGGCGCCCGGCTGCCGCAGCAGGCAAAGCATCGGGGCCGTCATGCGGTCAGCTCTGCCGCGATGCGTTCGGCCAGACGGCGCGCAACGGCGTCCTTGTGCATCCTCGGCCAGTCCTCGGCGCCGTCGGCGGTGATCAGCGTCACGGCGTTCTCGCTGCCGCCCATGATGCCGGTGGCGGGCGATACATCGTTTGCCACGATCCAGTCGCAGCCCTTGCGGGCGCGTTTGGCGGTGGCGTTGGCGGCGACATCGTCGGTCTCTGCGGCAAACCCCACGACAAGGCCGGGGCGGCCCGAAGCCATCCCGGCTACGGTGGCAAGGATGTCCGGGTTCTCGGCGAATTCGAGCGCAGGCGCGCGCCCGCTGCCATCCTTCTTCATCTTGCGGTCCGCGGCGTTCGCCACGCGCCAGTCAGCCACGGCGGCAGCAAAAACGGCCGCATCGGCGGGCAGGGCAGCCTGGACGGCGTCGAGCATCTGGCGCGCGGTTTCCACCCGGACGACGGTGACGCCGGCAGGCGGAGGCACCGAGGCCGGGCCGGTGACCAAGGTGACCCGCGCGCCCAGTTCCGCCAACGCCCGCGCCAATGCCGTGCCCTGTGCGCCCGAGGACCGGTTGGCGATGTAGCGCACCGGGTCGATCGGCTCGTGCGTGGGGCCCGACGTGACCAGAACATGCCGGTCCGCCAAGGGGCCGCCGGACAGCGCCCTCTCGATCGCCGCCAAGATTTCGAGCGGTTCGGACATGCGGCCGGGCCCATATTCGCCGCAAGCCATGTCGCCATCGTTCGGACCCGCCGTCAGGATGCCGTCGCCGGTCAGGGTGGCGAGGTTGCGCTGTGTCGCGGGATGTTGCCACATGCGCACGTTCATCGCGGGCGCGATCAGCACGCGCTTGTCGGTCGCCAGAAGCAGCGTGGACGCAAGGTCATTGGCCTGACCGCCCGCCATCTTCGACATCAGGTCCGCGGTGGCCGGGGCGACGACCACCAGATCGGCGGCGCGTGACAGCTCTATATGGCCCATCTCTGCCTCGTCGGTCAGGTCGAAGAGGTCGCGATAGACCTTTTCCCCCGCCAGCGCAGAGACGGACAGCGGCGTGACGAATTCCTCTCCGGCGCGGGTGACGACGGGGGTCACCTGGGCGCCGCGTTCGCGCAGCCGGCGGATCAGCTCCAGCGACTTGAAGGCCGCGATACCGCCGCCAATGATGAGAAGTATGCGCTTTCCGGCCAGCATGGGCGCCTCCGCAGGGCATTGCCCCCTTTTCCTAGGCGGCGGCGCGCGGGCTGGCAAGCCGGGGCCTATGCGGGCGGGTCGCCCTCGGGCACGCCGAGGCAAAGCACGTGGCCGTCGGGATCCGTGATATAGGCTTCCTTCATGCCATACCATTGGCGGAAGGGTGGGCGGATCAGGTGACCGTCCGGCAGGCGGGGCAACACCGTTTCTGGGTCGAGACCGCGAAAATAGATCGTGCCGCCCGGGCCGGGCGACTGGCGCGCCGAAAACACCGAAAGCTCTTCCGCCAGGCTTTCGACAGTTTGCAGCATCAGTTGTCCGCCCTCCCACTCCAGCGTGGCGAAAACGCCGCCGTCGGCGTCCATGACTGTCTGTCGATCGGGGCCAACCACGAAGAGCAGGGTCATGCCAAGCACGTCCCGATAGAACGCGACCGAGCGCTTCAGGTCGACCACCATCAGATTTGGAACAATCATTGCCCTACCTGTCGATTGAATCCGCAGCGAAAGATGCCACATTCAACAATACGATACCATTTGTACGGATTCTTTCCAATTGGCCGAGCTGTCGGTAACCACGGTCCTGCCCGCCCCCATCGACGACGTCTGGGAGCGCGTTCAGCGCAGCGAAACCCTGTTGGGTGTTTCGCGCGGCATCGTCAGTGTGCGACCCGTTGATCCGCCCCAGTTGCCAGAGCGCTGGAAGCCCGGACGCTACAAGGTGGCGTTGCGGGCGCTTGGGCTGTTCTCGCTTGGAGAGCAGACAATAGGCATCGAGATGCCAGAGGCCGCCGCCCCGGCGCGCGCGCTGCGTGACAATGGCAAGGGTGCGCTCTTTCCCGTCTGGGATCACTGGATTCTTCTGGAACCCGCCGGGGCAGGGGGTACGCGCTATACCGACCGGCTCAAGTTCGACTCGGTCGTGCCCGAGGTCATTGCAATGCCCTTCGTCAAGGCGTTCTTCTGGTATCGTCAGCGCCGTTGGCATTCGATGCTGCGGCGCCGGGGCGGCTAGCGGCGAAAGCCCGCACAGGGGTCTTCGCGCGGGGCGGCGGGCGTGATCAGCCAATAGTCGAACGGCGGCGTTTCGGGTGCAGTGTCCTCGAACTGGGCAATGCTTGTGACCGAAAGGTCGGGCATGGCGCGCGCCAGCATCGCGGGAATGGCCTGATCGGTGCGCGCATGTCCGTTGCCGGTGATGACGACCACGGGCCCACCGGTGTCGAGATATGCCGCGATCACCGCGCGGGCGAGTGCGGCATCGCGCAGCCGCTGGGCCTCGACCATGCCAGGCAGGATTTCTTCGGGCAGGGCATCGCAATGGGCCGCCAGCTGGTCGGCCTCGCGCCGCTCCTGAACGTCGCGCGGAAGCGCGGTGTCCAGTCCGAAGAGTGCCCCGGAGGCGCCCATGACAGCGGATGCACCCTCTGTCATTGCGCGCCGCACCGTCTCGCGACCGATGTCGCCGCCATAGATCGCTGCCGATGGGACTGCCGTGAAGATGGGATAGTACCAGGCGAAATCGGGCCAGCCCTTGGCCGACCAGCCAAGCGTGCGTTCCAGCGCGGCCTCATCCGCGACCAGCGCCGGGGTGATGCGCCGCGCCTCGGCATCGGTCAGCATCTCGAACACCAGCGCGCGCGCACCCATGGCTGCGGTGGCCAGCGTCTGGTTGGCATGGTGAAGCGGGTTGTCATGCACTTCGCCGATGACGACCACGTCGGCGGAGGGCAATTCGAGAAGCTCTGCCGTATCGATCTGCCGAGCCGATGCCGCCGTTGCGGCAAGCGCAGCGGCGGCAAGCGTTGTGGTGGCCCACCTCACGCGAAGAATTCGTGCACTTCGCGCGACTGCGATTCAAGGTTCTTGCGCATCTTCTGGAATGCTGCCGCCTCAAGCTGACGGACACGTTCCTTGGACAGGCCAAGTTCGGTCCCGAGGCTTTCCAGCGTGCGCGGCTCGTCCCGAAGCTTGCGCTCGGTCACGATAAAGCGTTCACGCTCGTTCAGGGCGTTCATCGCCTTGACCAGCCAGCCGCGCAGGGTGTCGATGTCCTTTTTCGTTTCGACCCGCTCGGACGTGTGGGAATTCTCGTCCTCAAGCGTGTCGATCCATTCGCGACCGTCGTCCTCGGAGGACTGGGTGGCATTCAGCGAGAAATCGGATCCTGCAAGGCGGCCTTCCATCATCTCGACATCGGCCAGCGGCACACCCACTTCGGTGGCGATCATCTGTCGCAGCTGGTGGGTGTCGAGCCGTTCGCCACGCGAGAGGGCTTCACGTTCCAGCCGGGCCTGAACACGGCGCATGTTGAAGAACAGCGACTTCTGCGACGAGGTCGATCCGGTGCGCACCATCGACCAGTTGCGCATCACGTGATCCTGGATCGACGCCTTGATCCACCAGACGGCGTAGGTCGAGAACCGAACGCCGCGATCGGGGTCGAATTTGTCGGCGGCCTTCATAAGGCCAAGCCCTGCCTCCTGGATCAGGTCGTTCATCGGTGCGCCATAGCGCTTGAACTTGGCTGCCATGGAAATCGCAAGTCGCATGTAGGCGGTGATGAGGCGATGCAGCGCCTCTTCGTCGCGCTGGTCGCGCCAGCGATAGGCCAGTTGCAACTCGGTTTCCGCGTCGAGAAGCTCCGCCTGCATCGCGCGGCGGGACATGCTTTGGTCGAAGTATCCGTCTAGCGCCATTTCGAACCCCCGGTTGCGGGCCGCGACAGCGACCCTTTCCTCTATTCGTTGCTGTTGTTACGAGGCAGAGGTGGATGTGGATCAGGAAAAGTCTGCGAATATGTTACCGGACCTGAGCGTGGTGCTGGGCGGCGCGCGCTCTGGCAAGTCGGACTTTGCAGAGCGGCTGGCGCTTTCGTCCGGTCATGCGCCGGTCTATGTCGCGACCGCCGAGGCCTGGGACGACGAGATGCAAGACCGGATCGCGCAACACCGCGCATCCCGCGCCGAGACATGGCGAACGATTGAGGCGCCGCGCGATCTTGCCGGGGCTTTGGCCGGTACGGGGGCCTCTGACGTCGTTCTGGTGGATTGTGCGACTTTGTGGCTGACGAACCATCTTCTGGCCGAGGCGGACGTAGAGGCGCAGACCGTGGCGTTGCTGGATGCGGTCGCGGCCTGCGCGTCGCCGGTTGTCATCGTCTCCAACGAGGTCGGCTGGAGCATCGTGCCCGAGAACGCCCTGGCCCGGGCGTTTCGCGACGCGCAGGGGCGTTTGAACCAGCGTTTGGCGGCACAGGCCGGGCTGGTCGTGGCCGTGATGGCGGGGCTGCCGCTGGTCCTGAAGGGGCAGCTGCCGGACGCGATGGCATGACGCGGTTCTGGTGGGTCCGCCACGGACCGACCCATGCGCGCGGCATGGTGGGCTGGTCCGATATCCCCGCCGATCTTTCGGACCACGCCGCATTGGCGAGGCTGGCGGCCTGGCTTCCGGCCGAGGCGGTCGTGATCTCGTCGGACCTGTCACGCGCGCGCGCCACGGCTGACGCGATCGTCGGCACCCGGCGGCGATTGCCCGATGACGCAGGCCTGCGAGAGATCAGCTTTGGCCGCTGGGAATTGAAGCGCTTCGACGAACTGTCTTCCGGCGACACCGCGCTGGCCCGGCGCTTTTACGACACGCCCGGACAGGTGCGTGCGCCGGGGGGCGAGTGCTGGGACGAAACGCGCGCGCGCGTCGATGCCGCCGCGGACAGGCTGGCGGCCAGGCATGACGGGGCCGACATCGTCGTGGTCGCGCATTTCGGCGCGATCCTGACGCAAGTGCAGCGCGCGACCGGGCTGTCGGGCTACGACACCTTCGCCAATCGTATCGACAACCTTTCGGTGACCGAGATCGCGGTCACGGATGGCGGCTGGCAGGTCGGGCGGATCAATCACCTTCCGTGATGCGCTATCGCACCAATTCTTGCTTTGGCGTTGCGACACCTCCCGATAAGGTTTCGACATGACCTATGAACTTGTTCTTGGCGACCGCGCCTATTCCAGCTGGTCCCTGCGTGCCTGGCTGCTGGTGGAGCGTTTCGGCCTGCCGGCGCGGATGCGCTTTGTAAGCTTTTCCGATGCCAGCGTGGAAGCGCAGCTGGCCGATGTCGCGCCGGCCAGAACGGTGCCGACGCTTGTCACCCCCGAGGGCATCGCCGTGGCGGAATCGCTGGCCATCGCCGAGGAGCTTGCCAGCCGCCATCCCGAGGCCGGCCTGTGGCCAGCGACACCGGCGCTGCGCGCGCTTGCGCGTGCCTTGGCGGCGGAGATGCACGCGGGCTTCGGGGCGCTGCGCGCCGAATGTCCGATGAACCTGCGGGCCGCCTACCGCGACGTGCCGGTGTCAGAGGGCGTTTGCGCCGACCTCGACCGTCTGGTGGTGATCTGGGGTCACGCGCTGCGCCGCTCCGGCGGGCCGTGGCTGGCCGGCGGCTATTCCATCGCCGATGCCATGTTCGCGCCCGTGGCCGCCCGGATCGCGACCTATGGTCTTGGCGTCGACGAACCCGCGGCGGCCTATGTCGCCAGGCACCTGGAAGATCCCGCGTTTCGCCGCTGGCGCGCGCTGTCGCTGGTCGAGGGTCCCGACCTGCCGTGGTATGCCCGCGACTACCCCTTGCGCGCATGGCCCGGCCCGGTGCCGTTGACGGCGCGCGCGGTCGCTTCGGGTCCATCCGAGAACGCGGACTGCCCGTATTCCGGCAGGCCCGTGACCCATTTCATGGAGCTGGGCGGCCGCGTCTTCGGGTTCTGCAACCCCACCTGCCGGGACAAGACCGTGGCCGACCCCGAGGCTTGGCCCGGCTTCATGGATATTTACCAATCCTAAACCCTTCCCGCGCTATCCGTTAACCTTGGTTGACAAAGGGGGGCGCATGGTCGCGCGGGCCTATACCGTGGCGTTCGAGGGGATCGAGGCGCGCGTTGTCGAGGTGCAATGCGCCGTCGCCCCCGGCTTGCCGGCCTTTACCCTTGTAGGTCTGCCCGACAAGGCCGTCAGCGAAGCCAAGGAACGGGTGCGCGCTGCCCTGACGGCCCTTTCGATCGCCCTGCCGTCCAAGCGGATCACGGTGAACCTGTCGCCCGCGGATCTGCCCAAGGAGGGGTCTCACTTTGACCTGCCGATCGCGCTTGCGCTGCTGGCAGCGTTGGAAATCCTGCCGCGAGAGGATGTGGAGCGTACCGTTGCGCTTGGCGAGTTGTCGCTTGACGGTCGCCTTGTGCAGGTGATCGGGGCCCTGCCCGCCGCGCTGGCGGCGGCCGAGGAAGACCGCACGCTGATCTGCCCAAGTGCCTGCGGGCCAGAGGCCGCCTGGGTCGGCGCGGCAGAGGTGATCGCGCCAGCCAGCCTGTCAGAAACGATCCAGCATTTCACGGGGGCACGTGTCCTGTCTCCGGCCACGCCCGGCGAGGTCACGGGCACGGTTGGCGGGCGGGATCTGCGCGACGTAAAGGGGCAGGAACGGGCCAAGCGCGCGCTAGAGATCGCTGCGGCAGGGCGGCACCATGTCCTGATGGTTGGTCCTCCGGGGTCGGGCAAGTCGATGCTGGCCGCGCGAATGCCCGGCCTCCTGCCCCCGCTGTCGGCGGCCGAGGCGCTGGAAACCTCGATGATCCACTCTCTCGCGGGCCTGCTGGACGAGGGCGGAATTTCCCGCACCCGGCCTTTCAGGGAACCCCACCACACCGCGTCCATGGCTGCCATTGTCGGTGGTGGCCGGGGCGCCAAGCCCGGAGAGATCAGCCTTGCCCACAACGGCGTGCTCTTCATGGACGAGTTTCCCGAGTATCCGCGCGCCGTCCTGGAAACCCTGCGCCAGCCCATCGAAACGGGCGAAGTCGTGGTGGCCCGCGCGAACGCCCACGTCCGATATCCCTGTCGATTTCTGCTGATGGCTGCGGCGAACCCCTGCAAGTGCGGATATCTCAGCGATCCGGCCCGGGCCTGCGCACGGGTGCCGAATTGTGGGGACGACTACCTCGGGCGCATATCGGGCCCGCTGATGGACCGGTTCGATTTGCGGATCGACGTGCCGCCCGTGGCCTTCACGGACCTCGACTTGCCGGCTGGGGGCGAAGGGTCGGCAGAGGTCGCCGCACGAGTGGCCGCCGCACGGCAGATACAGGCCGAGCGTTACGCCGCGTCGCCCGATCTGCGGGTCAATGCCGATGCCGAGGGCGCTGTTCTGGATGCCGTGGCGTCCCCCGACGCCCCTGGCCGCGCGCTGCTGACGCGTGTTGCAGAGCGCTTCGGATTGTCCGCGCGGGGCTATCACCGGGTGCTGCGGGTCGCGCGGACCATAGCGGATCTGGCGGGGGCCGATGGCGTCGGCGCAGTCCATGTCGCCGAGGCGGTCGGCTACCGTCAGGCCGAAGCGCGCGAAGTTCTGGCAGACTAGAGGCCTGCCAATCCCATTCAGCCGGCGCGCCGGGCCTCGATCGCCTCCCAGATCTTCGCCGCGACGTTGGTGCCGTCGAAACGTTCGAGTTCCTGGATACCGGTGGGCGATGTGACGTTGATCTCTGTCAGCCAGTCGCCGATGACGTCGATTCCCACGAACACCTGCCCCTTTTCGCGCAGGACAGGCCCGATGCGGGCACAGATTTCACGGTCGCGGTCGGTAAGCGCCACCTTCTCGGCCCGCCCGCCCACATGCATGTTCGACCGTGTCTCGCCTTCCTGGGGAACACGGTTGATCGCGCCGACCGGCTCGCCATCGACGAGGATCACCCGCTTGTCGCCCTTCTGGACGGCTGGCAGGAATTTCTGCGCGATCAGGGGTTCACTGCTCATCGATGTAAAGAGTTCGTGCAGCGAGGACAGGTTCCTGTCGTTGGGGTCCAGCCGGAACACCCCGGCGCCCCCGTTGCCGTAAAGCGGCTTCAGGATCATGTCGCCATGTTCCGCGCGGAAGGCCCGGATGGTGGCGAGGTCGCGCGCAATGGCGGTGGGCGGTGTCAGGTCACGGAACTGGAGCACCAGCAGCTTTTCAGGCGAGTTCCGTACCCAGAAGGGATCGTTCACGACCAGGGTCTTCGGGTGAATCATGTCCAGAAGATGGGTCGTGGTGATGTAGCCCATGTCGAACGGCGGATCCTGGCGGAGCCAGACGACATCTTGGTCGGCCAGGTCGATCTGTGTTTCTGGGCCCAGGATCGCGTGCTGTCCCTGGACGCGGCGCACCTCCAGCGCATGTCCGCGCGCCGTGATCCGACCTTCGCGATAGGCCAGCTTGTCAGGTGTATAATAGAACAGGCTGTGTCCGCGCGCCTGCGCTTCCTCGGCGATGCGAAAGGTGCTGTCGGCGTCGATGTCTACCCCGCCGATCGGATCCATCTGTATCGCGACCTTCAGCCCCATGATGCCCTCCGTGCCCCGCACCCGCCCATGTCATGGCGCAGGGCGCGGGCCGGTGCAATGGGTCAAACGCCGAACGCGTTCTCGATGCGGGCGATCCGGCCCGTGCCATCGACCAGTGCCACGTCAAAGCGCACCTCGGTGTCCTGACCGGCAGGTTCGCCTGCAAGAAAGGCGGCGGCCGAGGCCACTATCCTTTCTATCTGGCGATGCGTGACGCGCGCCGCGGCACCGGCCAGATCGCTGCTCTTCTTGACTTCCACGAAGACCAGTGCGGCCCCGTGCCGGAGGATCAGGTCGACCTCTCCGCCCGGACCACGCCAGCGGCGCGCAGCGACCGTCAGGCCCTGACGAGCGTAGTCGTCAGCGACGCGATCCTCGGCCGACAGGCCCGCATGGTGATTGGTGGCTGCGTTCATGTTCCGCGCTCCATCTTCAGCGCCGCCTGGTACACCTGACGGCGCGGCAAGCCTAGCATTTCGGCTACATGGGCCGAAGCATCCTTGACCGACATGGTTAAGAGGGCATCGCGCAGCGCATCCTCCATGTCTTCGGCGGCAGGCGCCCGGTTGTCGCGGTCGACCAGTACCACGACCTCACCCTTAGGCGGCTTGCCGGCGTATTCGTCCACCAGGTCGTCCAGCGTTCCGCGGCGCACCTCTTCGAACCGCTTGGTCAGTTCCCGGCACACCGCCGCCTTGCGCTCCGCGCCCAGACCATCGCGCAAATCACCTAACATTTCCCCAACACGTTTGGGGCTTTCGAAAAAGATCAGCGTTGCCGGCACGCGGGCAAGTTCCGCGACCGCGCTGCGCCGCGCGCTGCGGGTGGCGGGCAGGAAGCCCACGAACAGGAACCTGTCGCTGGGAAGCCCCGACACGCTAAGCGCGGCCAGCACCGCCGAAGGCCCCGGCGCCGTGGTGACGGGCAGGCCTTCGTCGATAGCGGCCTGCGCAAGGCGGTATCCCGGGTCCGCGACAAGCGGGGTGCCCGCCTCGGATGCGTAGGCCACGGACTTGCCGGCGCGCAGCGCCTCGAGCAGGCGCGGACGGGCCATCGGGCCGTTGTGATCGTGATAGGCGACGATCTGCCGATCCCCGACCGGGATGCCGTGAAGTTCCATCAACCGCCGCAGGGTGCGCGTATCTTCTGCCGCAAGCACATCTGCGGTGGCCAGAATATCCAGCGCACGCAGGGTAATGTCCCGGGCCGTTCCGATCGGCGTCGCGACAAGGTAGAGACCCGGGGCGAGGCGGTCGGCCGTTGGCGCCATTGCGAAGCGGCCTCCTGTCGTTTACTCGGTGTCTTGTTGCGCATAGTCTGCGCCTGTCTGCAAGCGTGGCGGAATTCCGGAGCCGAAACATGACTGATAAATTGAATGGCGTCGGCAGGTTGACGGCACGGATTCTGGCAGTATTCGCCATGATGTGGCTGGCAGCTTGTGAAACGACGGGTGTGACAGGATCCGGGCCGCGCGTTGACGCGTCCAAGCCGGTTCCAGTGGCGCTTATGGTGCCCGCCGGATCCGGGGAAGCCAGCGACCAGGTGCTGGCGCAAAGTCTTGAGAACGCGGCGCGGCTGGCGATGGCCGATCTTTCCGGCGTGACGATCGACCTGCGTGTCTACAGCACGGCGGGGTCGGCCGAGAATGCCGCCGCCCTGGCCCAGCAGGCCGTCAATGAGGGTGCGCGCATCATCCTTGGGCCGGTCTTCGCAAGTGAAGCTTCGGCTGTCGGCGCGGCGGTCCGGGCGCGCAACGTCAGTGTGCTGTCGTTTTCCAACAATACAGCGGTTGCGGGCGGGAACGTCTTTGTCCTTGGGAACACCTTCGAGAACACCGCACGCCGGATCGCGGGCTACGCCCGCAGCCAGGGCATTCAGACGGCGCTTATCGCCTACGGTCAGGATGCCGCGGAATCCCGCGGCCGCGACGCTATCGCCGCCGCCCTGGCGGTGAATGGCATCACGCTCGCCGGATCGAACGCTGTAGAGCTGTCGCAGATGGGGGTGGTCAATGCCGTTCCCGAGATCGCCGAGCAGATCAAGTCCACCGGCGCGCAAGCGGTGTTCATGACCTCTGGCACCGCGGGCGCCTTGCCGATCCTGTCGCAGCTGTTGCGCGAGAACGGGATCGACGAGGCCGAAACGAGGTTCATCGGCCTGCAACGCTGGGACATTCCCGCCAGCGCCCTTGATCTGCCCGGCCTGCAGGAGGGCTGGTTCGCCCAGCCTGATCCCGCTCTGTCGGCGCAGTTTGCCGAACGCTATACCGCCGCCTATGACGAGCCGCCGCATCCCATCGCCGGCCTTGCCTATGACGGAATCGCCGCCATCGGTGCGCTTGTCAGTTCCGGCAGCGGCGCGACGCTGGGCGGCGCATCGCTGACACAGTCCTCGGGTTTCGTGGGCGTGAACGGTGTGTTCCGCCTGCTGCCCGATGGCACCAATGAACGCGCTCTGGCCATGGCCCAGATCAGCGAGCGACAGGTGATTGTCATTGACCCCGCCCCCCGAAGCTTTGGCGGCGCCGGTCTCTGACCGGTCCGGCCCGGACGACTCCAGTGATCTGATCTGCCCGGCGCTCGACATCTTCGACGCCGGGGCAGTGAATGCGCGCATACTGGAGCTGTTGGGCGACGCAACCGGCGACAAGGCCGTGCGCGCCGCTGCCGTGTCCGTCCTGCGCGAGGCGCAGGTCAAGGGACGGGAGGCAATTGCCGAGGCCTTTTCCCTGCGACCGCAGGATGCCCGGCCCACGGTCCGTGCCTATGCCTGGCTGACCGACGGCATCGTGCGCACGGTGTTCCAGCTTGCTGTGACCCGGCTTCACCCGCGCCCGACCCCCACCAAGAGCGAGTGGCTGGCGGTGCTCGCCGTCGGTGGCTATGGACGGGCCGAGATGGCGCCATTTTCGGACGTCGATCTGCTGTTCCTAACGCCGTACAAGATCACCGCATGGGCCGAGAGCGTGATCGAAAGCATGCTTTACATGCTTTGGGACCTGCACCTGAAGGTCGGTCACTCAAGCCGCACCGTGAAGGACTGCATCCGCCTCGGGCGCGAGGACTACACGATCCGCACCGCGCTACTGGAAAATCGCTACATCGACGGTTTCGAGCCGCTGGCCCAGACCTTGAAGGAACGCCTGCGCGCGGAACTCTTCCGCGGTAGCGCGGCGGACTTCATCGAGGCCAAGCTTGCCGAACGTGACACGCGCCACCGCAAGCAGGGCGGCGAGCGTTATCTGGTCGAGCCCAACGTCAAGGAAAGCAAGGGCGGCTTGCGTGACCTGCAATCGCTGTTCTGGATCGCGAAGTATGTGCACAACGTCGAAAAGGCTGCGGATCTCGTGCCGCTAAAGGTCTTCCGGCAAGAGGAGTACGACGCGTTTTCCGCGGCCGAGACATTCCTTATGGCCGTGCGCAGCCATCTGCACCTGATCGCAGGTCGCGCGGTGGATCAGCTGACCTTTGACATGCAGGTCGAGGTGGCCGACCGCATGGGATACGCCGACCATGGCGGGCGGCGCGCTGTCGAGCACTTCATGCAGGACTACTTCCTGCACGCAACCAAGGTGGGGGAACTGACGCGCATCTTCCTGACCGCGATGGAAGCGCGCCACGTCAAGAACGAGCCGATGCTGGTCGGCTTCTTCAACCGGCGCCGCAAGGTGCGCGCCGGCTACAAGGTGGTGCAGGGGCGGCTGGCGATCGCGGATGATGCCGCCTTCCTGTCTGACAAGCTTAACCTTCTGCGTGTCTTCGAGGAAGGTCTTCGCACCGGGTTGCTGATCCATCCTGACGCGATGCGGCTGGTGTCGGCCAACCTCGATCTGATCGACGAGGACATGCGCCGTGACCGTGAAGCGGTGCGCATCTTCCTCGACCTGCTGCTGAAACACGGCAATCCCGAGCGCGCCCTTCGCCGGATGAACGAACTGGGGGTGCTGTCGGCGTTCATCCCCGATTTCGCGCCCATCGTCGCGATGATGCAGTTCAACATGTATCACAGCTATACGGTGGACGAGCACACCATTCAGTGCATCAAGACGCTGGCGCAGATCGAGGCTGGCGAACTGGTAGAGGCCTTGCCGGTCGCAAGCCAGATCCTGAAAGAGGGTCTGAACCGCAAGGTTCTATACATCGCGCTGTTCTGCCATGACATTGGCAAGGGCCGGGACGAGGATCATTCGATCCTTGGCGCGCGGATTGCACGCGGATTGGCGCCGAGGCTGGGGTTGAAGCCGCGCGACTGCGAGACCGTCGAGTGGCTGGTGCGCTATCACCTGCTGATGTCGGACATGGCGCAAAAGCGCGACATCGCCGACCCGCGTACGGTGCGCGACTTTGCCAAGGCGGTGAAGACAAAGGAACGGCTGGATCTTCTTACCGTGTTGACGGTCTGCGATATCCGCGGCGTCGGCCCGGATACGTGGAACAACTGGAAGGCGGCGCTTCTGCGCGCGCTCTACCGTCAGACGCGCCGTGCCCTCGAAGAGGGGCTGGAGGCCATCAACCGCGAGGAACGAGGCGCCGAAGCCAAGAAGAACCTGCGCGAGGCTCTTTCCGACTGGCCGCAGAAGGATCTGCGGACAGAGACCGCGCGCCATTACGATCCCTACTGGCAGGGGCTGCACGTCACCGCGCATGTCGACTTCGCCAATCTCCTGCGCGGGATCGACGAGGATGAAATCCGGATCAACCTGACGCCGGACGAAGACAGGGACGCCACGCGGGTATGCTTTGCAATGGCCGATCACCCGGGCATCTTCAGCCGGATGTGCGGCGCCTTGGCGCTCGTGGGCGCGAACGTGGTCGATGCGCGGACGTTCACCACCAAGGACGGCTGGGCCACCGCCGCTTTCTGGATACAGGACGCCGAGGGCAGCCCCTACGAAGAAAAGCGCCTGCCGCGTCTGCAATCGATGATCCAGCGGACCCTGAAAGGCGAGGTCGTCGCCCGCGATGCGCTTGCCCCGCGCGACAAGATGAAAAAGCGCGAAAAGGCGTTCCGCGTGCCCACGTCGATCACCTTCGACAACGATGGGTCGGAAATCTACACGATCATAGAGGTCGATACCCGTGATCGGCCCGGGCTGCTCTATGACCTGACACGCACTCTGGCCAATTCAAACGTCTACATCGCCAGCGCGGTGATCGCGACCTATGGCGAGCAGGTTGTCGACACCTTCTACGTCAAGGACATGTTCGGACTGAAGTTCTATTCCGAAGCCAAGCAGAAGACGCTTGAGAAACGCCTGCGCGAAGCGATCGCAACCGGGGCGGAGCGGGCGCAGAAATGACCATTGTGCGCCGCCCGCGTCCACTCGCATCGCAGGGCAACCGCCGGCAAGCGGAACGAGAACCCGGCAGGGCACGCCTTTGAAACCCATCCGCCTTATGGCCGGCTTCTTCACAGTGGGCGTTTGGACGCTGGCCAGCCGCCTTCTGGGGTTCGTGCGGGACATCGCGATCGCGGCGTTTCTTGGGGCGGGTCCCGTGGCCGAGGCGTTCCTCGTCGCGTTTTCCCTGCCCAACATGTTCCGCCGCTTCTTTGCCGAAGGCGCCTTCAACATGGCCTTCGTGCCCATGTTCTCGAAAAAGGTCGAGGCAGGGGAAGACGCGCTGACCTTTGCGCGGGATGCCTTCACGGGTCTCGCAACGGTGCTGATCGCCTTCACGCTGATGGCGATGGTCGCAATGCCATGGCTGGTGCTTGCGATGGCAAGCGGGTTTCTCGCCGACGAGCGTTTCGACATGGCCGTGACCTTTGGACGGATCGCATTTCCCTACATTCTCTTCATTTCTCTGGCGGCCTTGCTTTCGGGCGTGCTGAACGCGACGGGGCGCTTTGTGGCGGCCGCCGCTGCGCCGGTCCTGCTGAACGTGCTTTTTATCGCGGCACTGTTGCTGGGGCACGCCCTGGGCTGGTCTGTGGGGCTGACACTGGCGTGGACCGTGCCGGTGGCCGGGATTGCGCAGCTGGCGCTTGTTTGGGTCGCCGCGTCTCGCGCGGGGTTCCGTTTGGTGCCGCGCCGCCCGCGCCTGACACCAGAGTTGAAACGGCTCGCCGTCATCGCCGCACCGGCGGCGCTTGCCGGCGGGGTCATGCAGGTAAACCTGCTGGTGGGGCGGCAGGTGGCCAGCTTCTTTGAAGGGGCGATCGCCTGGCTGAACTATGCCGACCGGCTTTACCAGTTGCCGTTGGGCGTGGTGGGTATCGCCATCGGCGTGGTGTTGTTGCCCGACATCTCGCGTCGTCTGCGGGCCGAGGATACCGCGGGCGGGCGCCATGCCTTCAACCGCGCGGGCGAGATCTCGCTTGCTCTGACCGTCCCTGCCGCGGTGGCGCTGGTCGTCATTCCCGGGCCGCTGATCGAGGTCTTGTTCCAGCGCGGCCGCTTCGGGGAAGAAGACGCGGCGGCCACCGCGCTGGCACTGGCCGTCTACGGGCTGGGCCTGCCGGCCTTCGTGTTGCAGAAGGTGTTGCAACCTCTTTTCTTCGCACGAGAGGACACGCGCCGGCCCTTTTACTATGCGCTTGCCGGAATGGCGGTGAACGCGGCCATCGCGGTGGGTCTGTCGCCCCTGATCGGCTATATCGCGGCCGCATGGGGCACGACACTTGCGGGATGGGCGATGGTCTTGCTGCTCTGGCGCGGATCACGCGGCATGGGCGAGGCGGCAACGCTGGATGACAGGTTCCTTGGCCGCATATGGCGCGTCCTGCTATCGGCCGCGATCATGGGCGCCGTGGTCTGGGGCCTGGCGGCCATGCTTGACCCGATGCTTGGCATGGCGACGGTCCGGTATGGCGCACTGGCGCTGGTGGTGCTTGGCGGGGCGCTATCGTATTTCGGCGCAGCGCATCTGCTGGGCGCGTTGCGGCTGTCGGAATTGCGCCGCGCACTGCGGCGCTGAGGGTCGCTTTGCTCAGAGACGCTCGTCCTCGGGGTGTGGCATTACGCCAACAGGATCCTTGTGGATGATGACCTCTGCCTCGGGATAACGGCGCACGATGCCCCGCCGCAGCGCCGCGCCGGTGGCATGTGCTGCCTCCAGGCTTTGCTGACCGTCGAGTTCTATGTGCAGGTTGACGAAAACGCGGCTGCCCGCGGTCCGTGTCTTCAGATCATGAAAGCCCTGTACTCCGGGCCAGGTGCCGACGATTTCCTCGATCCCGGCGATCATGCCCGGGTCGGCGGAACGATCCATCAGCGCGTTCCATGCGCCGCGACCGATCGACACCGCGCCCACCACAAGCATGAGCGCGGCGCCAAGCGCCACGACGCTGTCAATCTGGCCAAGGCCGAACCGCGATGACGCCCACAACGCCAGGATCGCGCCCACGTTCGGCACGAGGTCCCCGGCATAGTGGAGCATGTCGGCCCGCACCACGCGGCTGCCGGTACGCCGCGCGACCCGCCGCTGCCAGGCCACAAGCGCCAGCGTAAGGGCGATGGACCCTGCCATGACCACCATGCCCCGGCTCTCTGCCGAGATGGGCGTGGGCGCATCCGACATCAGCCGCGCCAGCGCCGCCCAGCCGATCACGGTGGCCGAAACCAGAATGAAAAGCGATTGGCCGAGTGCGGCCAGATCCTCGGCCGAGGTGTGGCCGAAGGCGTGATCCTCGTCCGGGGGGCGCGCGGCATAGATGATGGCGGCCAGCCCGCCAAGTGAGATCATCAGGTCCAGCGCGCTGTCGGCAAGGCTGGCTGCGACGGACAGGGCCGAGGTCTCACCCAGCGCCCAAAGTTTTGCGATGACCAGAACAAGCGCAACGCTGGCCGAGAATATTGCGGCCGAAAGGTTCAGCCGTGTGCTGTCCCTGCGTGTCATGTCCTGCGTCCCCGGTGGCGCCCCGCCTGCCTAACCCGCGGCCGATGCCGCGGGCAAGTGGGCGCTATGTCTCAATCCCGGGTTTCATTGGGATCGACCCCCCACAGCACGGTCTTGGGCACCCAACCGCGTTGGCGCCCGGCCGATATTTCGCACCAGTCCGCCGCGCAGTCGCCAAGGCGCGCGATCACGCCGGCCTCTGCCCTTGCCACGACCGGTGCGGCCGTGTCGGGCTTCATCATTAGCGCGGTGAGGTCCGATTCCACGATGACCGTACGCACCCCGGACAGAAGCGAATAATGCACCCAGCCGCCGGCGCCGTCGCGGTCGCGCACCCGTCGCCAGTGGCCGAACTCTGCGACAACCTGCAGCGGCATGCTGCGGCGGGTATAGACCCAGTCGATACGATGCGTCAGCGACGGGCCGCGCCGCGCGTTGCCCTCGGATGCCTTCAACGAGACATACCTTGGAAGGGGAAGGTTCGTCACCGGCCCGCGCTCTGTCGCCAAGGCCGCGCCAGTTATCAGCGCGGCCATCACGCCACCCAGAATCACACGCCTGACCCAGCAATGTCCGGCCACTCGATCTGCCTTTCTGCCCCGCCGCCCGTCAATGCAGGCGGCCTTGTTGCGCGGGGTCTCGTCACTTCCGCTTGTGCCCCGCTTCGATACTTGCCACCTTGCCACCAGTCCGCACGCGACGGAAGCGAAGGGAGGGTCTTCATGCCGGGTCAGCGTCTGAGTGTTGTCGTTACGCGACGCCTGCCAGAGGCGGTGGAGACCCGGATGACCGAGCTTTTCGATGTCGAATTGCGCGAGGATGATCGACCTTTGTCCCGCGAAGAGCTTGCCGCCGCCATGCGCCGGGCAGATGTGCTTGTGCCAAGCATCACCGACACGATCGACCAGGCGATGCTGGCTCAGGCAGGTGACAAGCTGAAGCTGATCGCCAACTACGGTGCGGGCGTGGATCATATCGACGTGCAGACGGCGCGGCAGCGCGGGATCCTTGTGTCGAACACACCGGGCGCGGTGACAGAGGACACCGCCGACATGACGCTTGCCCTGATCCTTGCCGTGACCCGCCGGATTCCCGAGGGGCTGGCGATCATGCAGGCCGGGGCCTGGACCGGGTGGGCGCCCACGGCGCTGCTGGGCGGGCGCGTCGGCGGACGGCGGCTTGGTATCCTCGGGATGGGACGGATCGGGCAGGCGGTGGCGCGGCGGGCCAAGGCCTTCGGGATGCAGATACACTATCACAACCGCAAGCGCCTGCGCCCCGAGATCGAGACGGAACTGGAAGCGACCTATTGGGAAAGCCTTGACCAGATGGTCAGCAGGATGGACGTGATCAGCATCAACTGCCCGCACACGCCATCCACGTTCCACCTGATGAACGCGCGTCGGCTCAAGCTGATGAAGCCTTCTGCCGTCATCGTGAACACCTCTCGCGGCGAGGTGATCGACGAGAACGCCCTGACGCGGATGTTGCGTGCGGGCGAGATCGCGGGCGCAGGGCTCGACGTGTTCGAGCGCGGCGCAGAGATCAACCCGCGCCTGCGCGAGATGTCGAATGTGGTCTTGCTGCCGCACATGGGATCCGCCACCCTGGAGGGGCGGATCGAACAGGGCGAGAAGGTCATCATAAATATCAAGACCTTCGCCGACGGGCACCGTCCGCCGGACCTTGTCGTGCCAGCCATGTTGTAACGGCGCTCATGGCTGCCCAGGCCCGTCCGCTGCCCCCGCTTCGCTTGCCGCGCCGCATGATCTCGGGTGGCCAGACCGGGGTTGATACCGGCGCGTTAGAAGCAGCCTTGCGGCTGGGGGTCGAGACCGGCGGTTACGTGCCCGCGGGGCGGATGAACGAGGCGGGGCGCATTTCCGATCGCTTTGTCGGCCTGGTGGAGGCGGACAGCGCCGATCCTGCCGGACGGACGCGGCTGAATGTCGAGGCGGCGGGGACGACGCTGATCCTGACGGCGGCGGGGGCGGCCAGCCCGGGAACCGATCTGACGCTGGATCACGCGCGGGCGCTGGGCCGGCCCCATGCCACGGTCCGTCTGGGCGAGAACGACCCCGGCGCCGCGGCGTCCGCCATCCGCTCTTTCCTGTCGCTGCACGGGGCCGGAGTGCTGAACGTGGCCGGTCCGCGTGAGAGCGAGGTGCCGGGCATCGGGGGCTGGGCCGAGGCCGCGCTGATCGCCGCGCTGTCCAGCGCCGGGCAGGGGTGAGCCATGCGCAGCGTTCCGGTCTTGGTGGTTCTGCTTGGGCTGGCGGCCTGCACGCGTCCACTGTCCGAGAACGAGGCGGATTTCGCCGGTGCCGTCTTTGGCGAGACGCTGAACACGTCCGAAATCGGGGTTGCCGTGAGTCTTGGCCTTGGCCCGCCCCCAGGGGAAAGGCCCTATGTTTTCAAGGCGCTGAACGTCCCCGAAGCCCCCTGTGCCCGCGCCGCCCCAAGCCCGGTGACGGGGGCGCCGGCGGCGTTTGTGTCGTTCAACCGGCTGCACTATGCCACCCGGTTCTATACCGCCGATGCGATGGCGGGGTGGCCCGACAAGGCGCGGATGCCGCATGCGCTCTTGCTGGCGCATGAACTCACGCATGTCTGGCAGTGGCAGAACCGGGACGTGACGGGGTATCATCCTGTGCGGGCATTGCTTGAGTCCATCCGGACGCCGGACCCTTATTTCTATGACATCGACGCGGAGCGGCCGTTCCTGAGCCATGGCTATGAACAGCAGGCGGCGCTGGTCGAGGACTATGTCTGCCACCGCCTTCTGGACCCCGGTGCCCCCAAGCTGGAGACGCTGCGGCAGGTGCTGGCGCCGGTCTTTCCGCTGGACCGGCTGGAGGCGGTTCTGGCCGAATAGGCCATGTCGGCATCACGTCGGCATGACGTCGGCAAAACGTCGGCGCGGGATCAGTTGAAGCCTTGCGCGCGGATCAGAGCGCCGGCCCCCGCCCGGAACAGCCGCGAAGCGGCCCGGGCAGCGGATGGCCGCCCCCTCGGCCAGCCGCTTTGGTGACGTTGGCGCGCGCTCAGGGGTCGTCCGGACGTGGCGGGGATAAAGTGAAGACCTCGGGCGTTGGAGCGGCTGCCCGCGGCCATCCGTTGCCCTGTGTTTGGGTCAGGTCCCGATGCGGTCTGAACGGAAAGACCCCGCCCGGAACAACCGCGAAGCGGCCCGGGCAGCGGATGGCCGCCCCCTCGGCCAGCCGCTTTGGTGACGTTGGCGCGCGCTCAGGGGTCGTCCGGACGTGGCGGGGATAAAGTGAAGACCTCGGGCGTTGGAGCGGCTGCCCGCGGCCATCCGTTGCCCTGTGTTTGGGTCAGGTCCCGATGCGGTCTGAACGGAAAGACCCCGCCCGGAACAACCGCGAAGCGGCCCGGGCAGCGGATGGCCGCCCCCTCGGCCAGCCGCTTTGGTGACGTTGGCGCGCGCTCAGGGGTCGTCCGGACGTGGCGGGGATAAAGTGAAGACCTCGGGTGTCGGAGCGGCTGCCCGCGGCCATCCGTTGCCCTGTGTTTGGGTCAGGTCCCGATGCGGTCTGAACGGAAAGACCCCGCCCGGAACAACCGCGAAGCGGCCCGGGCAGCGGCTGGCCGCCCCCTCGGCCAGCCGCTTTGGTGACGTTGGCGCGCGCTCAGGGGTCGTCCGGACGTGGCGGGGATAAAGTGTGGACCTCGGGCGTTGAGGCGGCTGACCGCGGCCATCCGATGCCCTGCGTTGAGCGGCAGACGGATGGACCGCTGAGGGAAGGCCCGGTGCGGGGCGGGGGAGCGGTTGCTATCCCGTGCCTACCGCTTCCTCCGCTTCACGTTCCCGCCGCGCTGCCCGGCGCGGCCGGCGGTGGAGCGGCCGCGCGACCCGACGGCGGCCTCTGAGGCGGCCTCGACGGCGGACTGCCGGGCCAGCGGGTCGTCGTGGACGGCGAGATCGACCGCCTCCAGCCGCTTGACCTCGTCCCTGAGGCGGGCGGCCTCTTCGAATTCGAGGTTCTCGGCGGCCTTGCGCATCTGTGTCCGCAGGCTGTCGAGATGGGCCTGCAGGTTGGCGCCGACCAGCGGCTTGTCGACCTTGGCCGTCACGCGGGACATGTCGGTGTCGCCCTTGTAGAGCCCGGCGAGCACGTCCTCGACGTTCTTTTTTACCGTCTCGGGCGTGATGCCGTGCGTCTGGTTGTAGGCGATCTGTTTTTCCCGGCGGCGGTTGGTTTCGGCCAGCGCGCGTTCCATCGAGCCGGTGATGCGGTCGGCATACATGATGACGCGGCCCTCGGCGTTTCGCGCCGCCCGGCCGATGGTCTGGATCAGCGAGGTTTCCGACCGCAGGAAGCCCTCCTTGTCGGCGTCGAGGATCGCGACGAGCCCGCATTCGGGGATGTCGAGCCCTTCGCGCAGCAGGTTGATGCCGATGAGAACGTCGAAGGCGCCGAGGCGCAGGTCGCGCAGGATCTCGATCCGCTCGATCGTGTCGATGTCCGAGTGCATGTAGCGCACGCGGATGCCCTGTTCGTGCAGGTATTCGGTCAGGTCCTCTGCCATGCGCTTGGTCAGCGTCGTGACCAGCGTGCGGAAGCCCTGCGCGGCCACGCGGCGCACCTCGTCCAGCAGGTCATCGACCTGCATCTCGACGGGCCGGATCTCGACCTCGGGGTCAAGAAGGCCAGTGGGGCGGATCACCTGTTCGGTGAAGACGCCGCCGGTCTGCTCCATCTCCCACTTGGCGGGGGTGGCGCTTACGAAGACGGACTGGGGGCGCATGGCGTCCCATTCCTCGAATTTCAGGGGGCGGTTGTCCATGCAGCTGGGCAGGCGGAACCCGTGCTCGGCCAGCGTGAACTTGCGCCGGTAGTCGCCGCGGTACATGCCGCCGATCTGGGGCACGCTGACGTGGCTTTCGTCGGCAAAGACGATGGCGTCGTCGGGGATGAACTCGAACAGCGTCGGCGGCGGTTCGCCCGGCGCGCGGCCGGTCAGGTAGCGGCTGTAGTTCTCGATGCCGTTGCAGCTGCCGGTCGCTTCCAGCATCTCGAGGTCGAAGTTGGTGCGCTGTTCCAGCCGCTGGGCTTCCAGCAGCTTGCCTTCGCCCACAAGCTGGTCGAGCCGCTGGCGCAGCTCTTTCTTTATGCCGACTACGGCCTGGTTCAGCGTAGGGCGGGGCGTGACGTAGTGGCTGTTGGCGTAGACGCGGATGCGGTCGAAGCTGTCGGTCTTCGCCCCTGTGAGGGGATCGAATTCTGTGACGGCTTCGAGTTCCTCGCCGAAGAACGACAGTTTCCACGCGCGGTCTTCCAGGTGGGCAGGCCAGATTTCGAGGCTGTCGCCGCGCACCCGGAAACTGCCGCGCTGAAACGCCTGATCGTTGCGGCGGTACTGCTGGGCGACCAGATCGGCGATGACCTTGCGCTGGTCATAGCTTTCTCCCGCCTTCAGGTCCTGTGTCATGGCGCCGTAGGTTTCGACGCTGCCGATGCCGTAGATGCAACTGACCGAGGCGACGATGATGACGTCGTCGCGTTCCAGAAGCGCCCGGGTGGCCGAGTGGCGCATCCGGTCGATCTGTTCGTTGATCTGGCTTTCCTTTTCTATGTAGGTGTCCGACCGGGCGACGTAGGCCTCTGGCTGGTAGTAGTCGTAGTAGCTGACGAAGTACTCGACCGCGTTGTCCGGGAAGAACCCCTTGAACTCGCCGTAAAGCTGGGCGGCCAGCGTCTTGTTCGGGGCAAGGATGATCGCCGGGCGCTGGGTCTGCTCGATCACCTTGGCCATGGTGAAGGTCTTGCCGGTGCCGGTGGCGCCCAGAAGCACCTGGTCACGCTCGCCCGTGTCAATGCCGCCGGCAATCTCGGCGATGGCGGTCGGCTGGTCGCCGGCGGGCTTGAACTCTGTCCGCATGACAAGCTGGCGTCCCCCCTCCAGCTTTTCGCGGGCGCGCACATGGGGCGCGGCGGCGTGCAGGGCCGGCATCTGCGACGGGTGATTGTTGTGCATGGAATCGGGTCCTGCTGCGGGGGGAGCGTAGGGGTAGAATTGTTCTCTTTTTGTGCCGGTTCAACCCGAAGCGGCCGCGCAATCGGGCAAGGCGTGCCGGGCCGGGCGGAACAGGTCCGGGCAAATGCAACCAAAAGTTGATTTATGTGTTGCGATAAACGCGTCAGGCCCGTATCGTGGCGCTACCTGAAGACGGGTTGCCGGGCGCTTGCGACCCACTCACCCCACCCCTCGCTCCCATGCGGGCGGCCGGCAACCCGCATTGGCCCGCAGACGCCCTGTCGCAGCCTCACGGCTTGCACCGTACCCCGCTTGGTACCATAAAGCGGAACGAAGGAGATCTGCGCCATGCGAGCACGCATCTACAAGCCGGCCCGGACGGCCATGTCCTCTGGCACCGCCAAGACCCATGACTGGGTGCTGGAGTTCGCCCCGGCTTCGGCGCGCGACGTCGATCCGCTGATGGGCTGGACCTCTTCGGCCGACACACAGGCCCAGGTGCGGCTGCGCTTCGACACCAGGGAGGCCGCGCAGGACTATGCGCGCGACCATGGCATCGACGCGCAGGTGTTCGAGCCGCACAAACGCAAACCCAACATCCGTCCCCGTGGCTACGGCGAGAATTTCGCCACCAACCGCCGCGGCGCGTGGACCCACTGACGCCGCCGCCAAGTTATCCTTGATCGCGCGCCCCGTTCGACGCAAAAACCGCGTCGAGCGGCCCCTTAGCTCAACTGGATAGAGCAGCTGACTTCTAATCAGCAGGTTCCGGGTTCGAGTCCTGGAGGGGTCGCCAGAAAAATCAATAACTTATGAGAAATCTGAGTTGCGCCGGGTTCGCTGGACTTTGGGCTGGGGGACACATGGGGGACAGTTCCGATTTGCGCCGGAGGGCATAAGGCTGGATTGGCCGATCGTGGATGGCTGGGGAAACTTGGGCTGCTTGGCCCATCACCCTATCGTTGCCAGCTTCGCCAATACGTCAGACGCATTCACGCCAACATAGATTTCCTGATTGTGAGGCTGCGTTCGAAACCGTTCGAATATCTGGCCCAATGCGGCCTCGGCCTTGACGGCCTCTTCGACGGTCCCGATGGGTTGATGTGTGTGAAGAACCCACTGCGGTTCGCCGGTGACGCGATATTTGTTCAACGCTTCGAGGCGTTCATCCGGATCGATCGTATGCCCGATTTTCAGGATGTTCGATCCTTTGCCCAGAGTGGCGATGTAAACATAGTTCACTTGGTCGCGCTGGATTGGGGCGACCTCGTATCCATCGATCCGTATCGGGTGCAGCTGGCGTAGCGTCTCGTTTCGCTGCTGCATGGCCAAGAACTTGAACTTGGCCATCTGCACCTCTCGCGCCTTCTTCTTGAGAACCGCCAGGAGACTTGCGGCAAGGATGTCGTTGACGCCTTCGATGGAACTCACGGACTGGAAAGTGTGGGTAGAGGCATCATAGTCCTCTAGGTCTCGGAACTCGGGCGCATCGGGGATTTCCCAGGTTCGGATCGGCTGAAGAGCATAGGGCCATTGCAGATCCCAGTCTGTCGCCTCGACCTTGTAGTCGGTTAATAGCGCGTTCTGACGTGTCATCTGCCATGTCTGCAGAACGCGCCCCTTCCATTCCTCGGGCACGACCGCGCCGTGGCCAGGTGTTCGGCTGACCACGCCAAAGACCAGATCGCCATCGTTCAGCAGATTGCGGGCGGTCGAGCGCGCGCCCTTGTTGCTAAAGGTCAAGGGCCAACCAATGTTTCCCTCGGCGCCATAGACATACTCTCTTCCGCCGGGGGTGTAGATGTAGGTGAAGAAGACTCTCATCTGCAATCTCTCGGCGAAGTGACCGACGGGACGTATTCTATAGGTGGGGGAACGCCTTGCGGAAGCCCTGCCTTGCTTCCGCCCACCTTGCCAGACCATCTTCGTCCAGGTCGCAGGACCCATTTACGGTGTTCAGAACGAAATATCCGGCTTCGCGCAGTTGGCGCGCCAGACGCATCTCCATGGCGGCGACACGGTCGCGAAAGGGCTTGTGCCGTTCCATCAGGGTGGCACGGTCAGAGCCGTCATCATGGATCTCAGGATATATCGGGCCGTAGACTATCAGGTCGAAGCGATCGCAATCCACAGGGTCAACTCCTGCCCGATCCAGATGTCTGCGTAGCGCATTCTGGTTTGGGTTGGCCCCCAGGTGCTGGCCCATCCTCGCGAAAGGAGACGACGCGCGCGGACTGGAATTGTCACCGGTCGTGCCGACGTAGTGCAGCCGGCGGGTCGGAGTATTGATGCGCCAGACATAGAGCCAGAAACCGCGCTCCAGCATTCCGCCGGTCATGCTGATGGAGTGAAGCGCAGGGGGCATATTAGTCGGCTTTCCAGACATTCCTGATTCCTTGGATATGTGACGCCTCCATTCATCAATCAGTGCGCACCAGCCTAGATCGACGAGCGCTCAGCACAGCGCCGATAGGGCGCAGGATCGCTACCCTAGGCCTGGAAGGCGCTGTCCAACGAGCCGCCCGATACGAACTGCTCGATCGAGGCTTTTCACCGGATTTCCTGCACGGTCGAACTCCACTGCGCGATCCGGTGCGAAGTTGACCCAGAAACCGGTAACTGGACCGAAGAAGGGCACGATCTCTGGTAAGTCATTCATAACCTGACGCGCATAACTCGTTGGCGGGGAGCCTTCGTTGAATTCGATCACCCTCCATTTGTCCGCACCGCACATTGCGGCGAAGGTAATCTGACTTGGAACGGTGCGCTCGGTGCGAAGAATCGCGTGAGGGTAGAAGTTCGCGGCGTAACGGGCAAACTCGCGATCATGCGCGATATCCCAGGTTTCCTGGATCGCCTCTTCAATTTGCGCCTTTTCAACACATAACTCACGCGCCAAGGGCCTCACGAGATGTTCGATGCCCTTCAATCCCTCAGCCGATGCAAAGTCCGCGAGGCGCTTCCTGCCTTTGTCGAGATTGCGGAAACCAAGCCGCTTTAACAGCTCGGTTTCTGTGAGGCCCAAGACTGCGCTTCTTTTCGAGATCAGCTTCGAAAGCGGAGTGCCCTTGCCGCGCCTTTCATCGCTTCGATTGTCGGCACTACGCGGCATCTGGATCAACCACGATTAGGCCGTTCTGGCTCAGGCTGGCTTCGCCCTCCCAGCGGTAGGCGCAGTAAACTGCGGGATAGTCGAGGCACATGACATTGCGCGCGTCGGGTGCGCGTGGTTGTTCCTTGCGCTTGTAGTGCCCAAAGAAGACGGGCGGCGCATCGTGGCGATAGAGTGAGGCCCCAAGCGCCTGGTCGATCGGGCCTTCGGGTAGCTGACTGGGGTCCCTGACAGACAGCGTCGCCTCTCGCCACGTCGCCCCGGGGGAAGCCCACCACTTGAAGCGCACATGGTCGCGCTCCTTGTCACCAGGGTTCTGGAAGCTGCACCCATCGGGCAACTTGACCTCAGGGCCTTTCAGAAGGTTGACGATGGTCTTTGCGAAAGGGGTTTCTTCCAGCGCGACCTCCTGCAGATCTTCATGACGAAGTCGGCCGTCCGGGCGTCGTTGTCGAATGAGTTCGATGTGGGCGCCGTCCCAACAGGCATGGACAAGGCGCAGGTCACCCAGGTCGATGAACATTGGCAGTGTCATGAACCAATGAAGGGCTTCTTGCGCCTCGCCAGGACATTTCTCTGCTGCGTCCAGAAAAGTCGCATGCTGACGACGATTGTCCTCGTCGTTGGCGCGCATGAACCCATCCCTCTTGTCGGGGCACCTTTGCCCGAGCCAGCTTTCGCCGGGGGTATGGTAGAGGATCGCATTCAGTTCATGGTTGCCCATGATGGCGACGGCGCGATCCGTCTCAACCATCTCGCGCACGATTCTGATGACCTCAAGGTTCTCTGACCCGCCATCGATGAAGTCTCCAAGGAATGCCGCCTTGCGACCATCCGGATGGGACCAGCCACTGCGCCCCTTTCGATAGCCGAGCGCGCTCAGCGTAGAAACCAAGCGCCTGTAGTTCGCGTGAATGTCCGGGATTATGTCGTAGGCATTGACCAAGTCTAAATTCCTCCTTCTCAAGGCCCGCAGGTTCGTCCTGCTCAAATATTCCAGTATCTTATGGGATTCTGGATGTGTTTCATTCCGTCTTCCGTGACACGCTTTCCACGCTCTCCAACGAACTCGTTCCAGAGTTTGGGAGGTGCAACAGAGCCATGAAAGCCCCAACGTCCGGGAACTTCGAATCCGAACTCGGGGAAGTTCTCCTTCGTGGCCTCCAGCCATTCGTTCACGGTGAATGCGCCAATCACGATCCCACGCCGAACGGCGAGAACGCAGTCTGCCTTGGACGCCCTTATAGGGCTGATCCTCCAGCAATAGCGCACCTGATCGTAGACCGTGTCGATGCCAAGATTGGCTTCAAGTCCATTCACGTTAATCAGGACAAGCCGGGGCCCTGCGCAGGCGCCCAACTCAGGCAGGGCATACTTGAACTCGATCTCGTTGACACTCATCGGACCGCGTGCGCCGCTGCCATGTCCGCCCTGTATATTCGATAGGCCGGGGTAGGCATCGATGACCGCGGCCTCGACCTCGAACACGGCCTCCTTGGGGATGTCGTGCCGATGGATCACATGGATGACCTCCAAGCCGGCATCCTTGATCATGGCGATCCGCTCCATCTTGAGGCTGGTCTTGTCCTCATCTTCCTCAAGGTCTTCTAGTTTGGTCGCACCTGCCGCATGCTGGAAAACACGGTCGCCCCAGCCCTTTCCCACATAGAAGGTTTCACCGTTGCGGGGATCGATCAGCCTGTAGACATAGTAGCCAAGCTTCTGGCTCACTCCGGGTGAGAATGAATCAATGGTCATGGTTCGCAACTCCGTTCAATGCTGCCGTCAGTGTTTAGTGCTGGTTGAGAAAATGCCTCACTGAATATCGATCCAGTCTAGCCTAGCGAACCGAATGACGTTTGACGCATGTCAAATCATGTTGAGCCTACCCTGCCAGGCGCGGCCGAAAGCCGACGGGTTCTCGTGCGCCCGGGGAAACTTCTTCCGCAAGTCGGCGCAGGAGTGCTGCGGGATCATCTCGATCACCCATAAGGCCAGCCTTGCGCCGCACCCTGTCAAAATGTGCCGGTGTCAGTCCCGACAGTCGCGCCAGTTCCCGGGGCGGCTCTCCTCGCAGGAAGTGACGCCAGCAGGCCGCTGCCCTGTTCGGTGTCAGGCTGGCGAAGGCAATGTGGAAGTCGATGCGTCGGTGCGCCGCCGGGTCGAGGCGATCGGCAAGATTGGTCGTCACCGCGAAGGGTAGCGGGTGTGCCTCCATTGCCGTGAGCAGTTCGTTGACGCGGGTCAGTTCGTGGCTGGCATGGGCATCCGCCCGGGCGCTCAGAAGTCCATCCACCTCGTCGAGGATCAGGAACTGGCCGTCCCGCGCGGCAACATCGAACGCGCTGCGGATCGCCCGCTCGGTTTCCCCGACATAGGGCCCCAGCAGGTCCGAGCCGCGCAGAACGCGGACTGCCATTCCCTTGCGATCCGCGAGATGGCGGGCATAAGCGGATTTGCCGGTGCCCGAGGGCCCGTGCAGGCACAGGGAAAAGGCGGCGTCGGTCCTGACCAGGCGATCGGCCAGGTCGGCGAGATCCATGTCGGCACAGGTCAGGGCCGGATCGAACGGGGGATGGTCGCGGTGCCGCGGCACAGGCAACGGATCGCCATCACGCAAGGCCTGGGCCAGGCCGCGCGTGACGATCTCCAGCGTATCGGCGTCGCCGCCCGCAAGGCGGGTCGCCTGCACGGCCTTGGCCACCACGCCAGGCGCGACAGGTGCATTGCGCACCAGTGCATCGACCCGCGCCTGTTCGAGGTGCTTGCCTGAGTCCCGAGCGATGGCGCTCAGGATTGCGCCGCGTCGATGCGCCGGGGGCATGTCGACCTTGATCGCGAGGGTCAGACGCCGGCGCACCGTCAACGACAGGGCCTCGATGTCGTTGGCGATCCAGAGAACCGGCACGGGGTTGGCCTCGAACAGCCGGTTCATGAACACCTTGGATCCGGCGCGCATGCCGAACGGGCCAAGACCAGAGGAGAAGAGGTCCTCGGCCTCGTCGAACAGGCAGATGCCGCTGCCTTGCATGGACAGGACATGCTGGGCGAGGTTCAGTTCCCGCAGGCGTTCGAAGCGCGACGGTTCATCGCCATCCCGGTCCACCTCTCCGACCGAGAACAAGGACGTTCCGACGTCCCTGGCAAGCGTCTTGGCCAGTTCAGTCTTGCCGGTGCCGGGCGGTCCGTAGAGCAGGACGTTCACCCCCTTCTCGCGGGCCTTAAGCGCGCCGGCCAGCAAGCGGGCAGCAAGCCGTGCCTCGCCGACATGCTCGAAGGCCGGCATCGGCAAGGTGGCTTCAAGAGTGTCCCCGATGAGCGCAGTTGACACCGCGGCCGCCGACTCGAACCGTTCGGTCGCGAAGACTTCGAACAGGTCAAGCAGGGCAAGCCCGCGCCGCAGCGTGTCGCTGTCGGGTTGGAGAGAGAGGATCCCGGCCCGGCGCAAGGGCGCGCCCTGGTCAAGGCAACGTCCTACCTCGGCAGGATCGGCGCCGGCAAGGCAGGCGATCGTGTCACGGACGGACGGCAGCCTCTGGCGCAGGTTGTCGGCCAACGTTGCAAAGGCCGCATCGGCCTCGCAGGCAAGTCGTAGGAACATGATCTCGCGCTCGAGGTCCGAGAGTTCCAGCGTCTCGGCCAGCAACTCGGCGTTCCTCGCGATCGTGGCCTGGCGCGGGTTGCGACGTCCCTGCCGCCAGGTCGCTTCCAGAAGGTCGACAAGCGCCGGGCGTTCGGGGGCACCGTCCTCTTCCGGCAGTGCCGCCGCTCGCTCCAAAGCCTCATCATCGATCTCGCGCGCGGTCGCGATCAGCGCATCGATCATCGCAGGCGCAAGGAAGTCGAAATGCGTATCGGGTTTCAGGATATTCGCCGCGGTTCGGGAAATCAGGGCGCGGCTTGCCCGGTAGTCGTCTTCGTCGAAAAGGTATCTGCGTTGCATTGGTCCTCCATTCATCGAGAACACACTTAAGGCATGCATGCGTCAGAAACGGTCATGCCCCTGGATTTGCCCCCTTGGCAGGTCGCGCGCCGTTGATACTCTCTGAAGCCAAGGGAGGAGCGATGCGCCACGAGAAGGCCGAACAGCTGGTGCGGCTTTGCCTGATGATGGCGGGGCGGTCCGAGGGCGTGACGCTGGACCAGATCGGCGAGGCGTTCGAGGTCTCCCGCCGCACGGCGGAACGGATGCGCGATGCCGCGATCCGCCTGTTGCCCGAGGTCGAGGAACGCACGGGCGCAGACGGCCGCAAGCGCTGGCGCGCCACGCGGCTGCCAAGCGCACTGACGGCGGTGACCGCAACCGATCTGGCCGAACTGGTGGCATCGGCAGAACTGCTCTGGGCGCAGGGCCGTGACGGATCGGCCGAGACGATCGAGGCCCTTGCGGCCAAGCTGCGCGCCACAAGAGGTCGGCTGGCGCAAATCCGGCTTGAGGCCGATCTGGAACTGCTGATGGAAAGCGAGGGCCTGGCCTGCCGCCCGGGTCCACGCGTCACGGTCGGGACAGAACGTCTGGAGGTGGTCCGCACCGCGATCTTGGGGGCCCAGCGGTTGGCCGGGCGGTATCGCAGCCGGATCCAAGGAAGTGAACGGGCGGTGGTTCTGGAACCGCATGGCCTGCTCTACGGAACACGCCCCTTCCTGGTCGCGCGGGAGGCCGGCCATGCCGATCTGCGCCACTACCGCCTGCAGGCCTTTGTCGAACTCTCGCCCAACGGTGAGTTCTTCGAAAGGATCGAGGGGTTCGACATCGCGAGTTACAGCCGAGACCTGTTCGGGACGTTCCAGGAGCCGGCCTTCGACGTCGCGTGGCGCTTCAGACCGTCAGCGGCGGCGGATGCCGCTGGCTATGTCTTTCACCCCGGCCAGGAGGTGGAGACGGTCGAGGATGGATCGCTCATCGTCCGCTTCAGGGCCGGCGGAGCGCTGGAAATGGCTTGGCACCTTGCGACCTGGGGAGACGCCGTCGAGGTGCTGGAGCCAGCCGACTTCTGGGAACGGGTCGGAACAAGTCGCTCCCGTCTGGTGGATATCGCCAGCCAGTCCTCGGGCGACTGACAGCTGCATTTCGGCGCTGCTTTTCTGCCATCGTCCAGTTTTGACTCAAATCAAGGCGGCGCGTGCGCCGAGCGACCCAGCTTTAGGAAGGAGGAGTAACTCAATGTCAGCATATCGAACCAGCATCACGGATCCCATTCGAATCGCGGAATTGCCTGTTGCCAGCGGCTTCCTCGGATTGACCTTCTGCCCGGGGAAACAAGGGCGCAGCGTCTTTGGCGCGCCATGGAAGCGGGACCTGAAGACGGACATCCAGGCCATCCGGGATTGGGGTGCTGCTGAAGTGATCACTCTCATCGAAGATCATGAATTCGAAATGCTGTCCGTGCCTGATCTGGGCGACGCCGTTCAGGACGCCGGCATGCGTTGGCGGCATCTGCCCATCCCCGACCTTGATGTGCCGGATGCCGGGTTTGATGCCGTGTGGTCCGAAGCGTCCCACGAAGTTGCCGACGCGCTTTCTCGCGGCGAGAAGCTGCTTGTGCACTGCCGTGGCGGACGCGGGCGGACAGGACTTCTCGCGGCTCTTATCCTCATCGATCAAGGACATGGCGCCGAAGACGCCCTGCGCCTTGTGCGCGCTGTCAGATCAAGCGCAGTTGAAACCCGGGCCCAGGAGGATTGGCTTTTCGGCCGAGCCACCAAGGCAAGGTCGGCCGTGGATCAACGCCATGCGCAATGAAGGCGTCGAGTGTTTGAAAAGTTCGATGGAGACGTGTTGGCCCCGCCCACACGCGGCGTCCATATGACCGAAATTGACGGAAGCCTCCGTTAGGTCCTGACGAGTGAATTGGAACAGGGGTTCGGGTCAACAAGCACGAGGGATCAAGATGAACTGGTTCGAACGACTCATGGGATTTTCAGAAGCGCAGGGCAGCTACAAGGAGACGCAGGCAAGGCTTCGCCTCGTGGACGGCCGCCTGTCTTCGGATACAAGCCCAAGGGACTATGCCGCCGGCGAGTTGGAACTTGCGTCACTGGCGGATCTTCGCGAGCGCACAAAGGATCTGGCTTCTGGCGGCCAGCTTCGTTTGGGCATCGAGCAGGGTGACGTGCGCCGTTTGCACACGTCTTCGGAGAACGCGGGCGCCGTGTTTCAGGTCGCATCACAATTCAATCTGCTTGAGATGGTCGGGCCGGGTGTGACACCTGAGGACGGTGTTGGAGGATACGAACACGACAGAACCCAGGGCCCAGCCTGTGCCATCGCGGCTGGCGCCGGGACGATCTACCGCAACTATCTCGTGCCGGTGGGGAACCAGACTGGACAGACCGCTGAACATCAGCTGGATGCCTCCGCCGATCTTCACGCCCGCCTTGCTTCGCATGTGGGCCTTTCGCAGGGAAATCTTTGGGACATGCGCAACGGCTATGCGCTCCCCACGCGGGAAGAACTGACCCAGATTGAAGACTTCCTGTCCTCCACTGGTTCAGGCGTAATCGACGAACTCCGTTCCCTGGTGCGCGTTGGCCTCCATCGGGATGTCGAGGTCACCGAGGGGCCGTCCTTTCCGGGGCCTCGCGTAACCCAGGTCTACTGCTCGGCCATGCCAGTCTATTATTCGCGCATATCGACGGTGAACTGGCGATCCCTGGCCAGCCTCGTTCTGGAGGCGGCCTATGAGGCCACCCTGCGGATCGGTGTTCTCAATGCTGCGCGTGGCACATCGAACCGTGTTCTGCTGACCCGGCTTGGTGGAGGCGCTTTCGGCAATGACGATCGCTGGATTGACGATGCGATGGCGCGCGCACTCGCGATGCACCGTGAAGCGGACCTCGACGTGCGCATTGTGTCCTATGGAAGCCCGTCCTCGAATTTGAGGGAGTTCGTTTCCGGTGTCTCGATGACCCTATGAAGTTGGGCGAACTGTTCCGGTGTCCATGCACTCCAAGAGCCGCTGGCCATCGTCATCGCACTGAAGGCCGCGACCAAGAAGATCAACTGAAAGGAGGTCAATATGGAGGCTCAGCGCAGGTATCCTGATTATTTGCTGGATCCTGAACACCTTCTCTACGTCGAGTGTTCGGACTGGGATAACACGGTAGCGAAGGTCTGGTTTGTGAATAACTCTGATGAAACGATCGATTACGTCCGACCCGCCGGCTATCAATACGCAACTGCCGGAGATGACATCATACATCTATCGCAGGACGCCGGTGGCATTGAATATCGAGATGTGGCGCCCGGCGAGGCCGTTCTGATCGACCGTTACGACATGATATTCGATGGGGATTTCGTGTTCATCGCAGCGGTCGATGTGAAATCCAATGATCTCGGAGAAAGGCACCTTGCGAACTCAGCTGGCAAAGGGAACCCACCGAACGTGACGCTTCTGTGGAAGCCGTTGCCCGAAGAAATGAACGATCCAGACAAACCTGATCAACTCCTCGATCCCGTGAAGGCCGCGCGAATCTACTGTGCCGAGAGCGGGCGACATATCGCCAATTCTGTGCCGATCAACAAAGGGGATCTCATGTATGAAGCGGCCCCAAAACGCCTGATGTCGTGTGGTTTGCGCCTGGAACTGGAGAAACTGCGCAATGGGCACTCGACGAACTATCCTTTCGTCGCAGAGGATGGTCGAGACGTATTCAGGACGCTGGATCTTGATCGAGCAGCCGGGTTTGCCCGGGGTCTGGTGCCTACCTCTCCCGCTGATCATCCCTCCTAACGTAGCGCTTGCTCAACCTTGACGAACAAGGTCGCTTGGCTATGCCGCCGGTCCCTCACGTGTTCGCCGACAAGGGCCAAGACAGCTGACCTGAGACCCGTTTCCTCCTCCGGTTTGAGGTAGAGTCCGTCCCAACGAAGGAGACGGACGGCATGAAGAGATCACGGTTCACGGAGGAGCAGATCATCGCGATCCTGAAGCAGCAGGAGAACGGCGTGGCGACAGCGGACGTATGTCGCGAGCATGGGATCAGTTCGGCGACGTGGCCTGCTGCTGGTTTCGTGGACACCGGGTTAGGTTTGCATAGCTCGGCCCTCGAACGCCATGGGGCTCAGGTAGCCCAGCTTCGAGTGGCGTCGCCTCGGATTGTAGAAGCGCTCTGAACTGATGCGGTGGATGCCCCCACCCATCGGCATCTTGTATGCCATGACGGTTCTATGGGAACCAAGCGGAGGGCACGTCGGTGACGACGAAGATCAGCATTCTGGCGATCGACTTGGCGAAGGGCAGCTTTCAGGTCTGCGCCGTCGGACCAGATGGGGCTGTTGTATACAACCGGGCGCTGTCGCGGACACGGCTCGCAGCTCTGCCGGCCGAGCAAACGGCCTGCGTGGTGGCGATGGGGGCCTGCGCCACTTCGCATCATTGGGGTCGTGTGGCGCAACGGCACGGTCACAAGGTACGGCTCGTGCCGGCAGCCTACGTGAAGCCGTTCGTCAAGCGCCAGAAGAACGACCGTGCGGATGCGGAGGACATTGCCGAGGCGGCCTTGCGCCCGACCATGCGGTTTGTGGCGGTGAAGAGTGCCGACACCCAAGGGCAGGGACGCCGTGTGCGCGTCAGCCCCGACCGCGCGCGAGCACGGCCCGCAATGGCCGACGCCGTCTTCACCTGTTGAACGTGACGGCGCGCCGTCCGGCCAGTTTGGCTTGCAACTTGCCTGAAACTTGATAAATATCTGATAAATAGTAATAAAAACATTTCTTGAGGTGCGTACCTCAAGAATTCCTAGACTTGAGGTGCGTACCTCATGTAGCCTCTGTTCATGCCGCGATTCGTCCAAGCACAAAGCGGCGGATAAACGGGAGGAATGAATGTCTTATTCGAAACTGGCGACTGCCAGCGCCCTCGCAATTGCAGCCACAGGGGTTGCATCGGCGGCGCAGGCCGAGGACTTGACGCTGTGTTGGGCCGCCTGGGACCCCGCGAACGCACTGGTCGAACTGTCCAAGGAATTCGAGGCCCAGTCGGGCCACACCATGAACTTCGAGTTCGTGCCCTGGCCGAACTTTGCGGACCGGATGCTGAACGAATTGAACTCTGGCGGGAAGCTTTGCGACCTGCTCATTGGCGACAGCCAGTGGATCGGCGGCGGTGCCGAAAACGGTCACTACGTGAAACTGAACGATTTCTTCGACGCCGAAGGCATCTCGATGGACGATTTCGCGCCCGCGACCGTCTATGCGTACTCGACCTGGCCGAAGGGGTCCCCGAACTACTATGCGCTGCCGGCGATGGGCGACGCGAACGGCTGGTTCTACCGCAAGGACTGGTTCGCGCGCGAAGACATCCAGGCCGCCTACAAGGCCGAGACCGGTCAGGACCTGCGCGAGCCGCAGTCCCAGAAAGAGCTGCTGCAAATCGCACAGTTCTTCCAGGAGCGCGAGATCGACGGAAAGACCGTATACGGTGCGGCGATCTTCACCGAGCGTGGCTCTGAAGGCATCACCATGGGGGTCACCTCGGCGCTGTATCCCTGGGGCTTCAAGTACGAGAACACGCCGGGTTCCTATGACATGGAAGGTGCGGTGAACTCGCCCGAGGCGGTCGAGGGGCTGGAATTCTACAAGGAATTCTACGAGACGGCGACGCCGCCCGGCTACACGAACTCGTACATGGGTGAATCGCTCGATGCCTTCAAATCGGGTCAGGTCGCCATGGCGATGAACTGGTTTGCCTTCTTTCCCGGCCTTTACGCCGATCCGGTCACAGGCGGCGACAAGATCGACTTTTTCGTGAACCCGCCGCAGAACATCGCGGCCTCGACCCTTGGCGGGCAAGGCATCTCTGTCGTCAGCTACTCTGACAAGCAGGGTGCGGCGCTGGAGTACATCAAGTGGTTTGCCCAGCCCGACGTGCAGGCAAAGTGGTGGGAACTCGGCGGCTATTCGGCGCACAATTCGGTCCTTCAGGACCCGGGCTTTGTCGACAGCCAGCCCTTTGCGGGCGACTTCCTTGAAGCGATGGATGGCGTGCAGGATTTCTGGCAGGAGCCGGCCTACGCCGAACTTCTGCTTGCGATGCAAAAGCGCGTACATGACTATGTCGTGGCCGATCAGGGCACGGCACAGGAAGCGCTCGACAAGCTGATCGAGGACTGGACCGAGGTCTTCGAGGACGAAGGCAAGCTCTGAGCTTACCGGTCGGTGCGCGGGTTCTGCCCGCGCACCGTCGCAAGATACACGCGCCGGTGTGACTGATCCTGGCGCATGATCCAAAAGACAGGTCGAGCACATGTCAGACCGGACGATAGATCGCGTTGCCGCGGCGACGCCAACTCCAGTCGCGCGCAAAATCAGGGGGCTTTCCGATCGGGCCATCGCCTGGATCTTTGTGTCTCCGACGATCTTCCTGCTGCTGGCGATCAACATCTTTCCGCTGATCTGGACCATCCGGCTGAGCTTTACCAATTATCGCGCGAACCGGCTGAACCGGGAAACCGAATTCATCGGTCTGCGAAATTACGAGCGGATCCTGACCGACAGCGACATCTGGCTGAACATGCAGGCCACCGCGCATTTCCTGTTCTGGACGATCTTCTTTCAGGTGCTTATCGGCTTTACGCTGGCCTGGCTGATCAACAAGAAATTCAAGGGCAACGACCTGTGGACGACGATCATCGTGCTGCCGATGATGCTGTCGCCGGCGGTGGTCGGCAACTTCTGGAAATTCCTCTACCAGCCGCAGATTGGCCTGTTCAACTACATCGTCAGTTTCTTCACCGGCAAGGACCCGTCCAGCTTCGAGATGCTGGGGCAGGTCAACCTGGCCCCTTGGTCCATCGTGATCGTCGATACCTGGATGTGGACACCCTTTGTCATGCTCATTTGCCTCGCGGGGCTTCGCAGCATCCCCGACTACATCTACGAGGCGGCCGAGATCGACCGGGCGTCCAAGCTCCGCCAGTTCTTCACGATCACGGTTCCGATGGTCCTGCCGTTCCTGATGCTGGCCGTTCTGTTCCGCGGAATCGAAAACTTCAAGATGTTCGATCTCGTCGTGCAGCTGACGGGGGGCGGTCCGGGATCGGTGACAGAGCTTACGTCCATCAACCTCAAGCGTGAGGCGTTCGAGAAGTGGCGGACCGGGTATGCCTCTGCCTATGCGATCATCCTGTTCGTGACGGTCTTCGGCCTGGCCAGCATCTACGTCAAGGCCCTGAACAAGGTGAAAGAGAGATGAGCAGCTACTCTGTCAACGAGGCCTCGAACCGCACCAAATGGTTCGCAGGCACGCTGGTCGTCCTTTATGCGCTGATCACGATGATCCCTCTGGTCTGGATCGCGATCACCGGGTTCAAGAGCCCCGCCGACGCCATCGCTTATCCCCCGAAATACATGATAGGTTCGGACAGCGAAGCCGGCTTCACGCCGACGCTTGAAGGCTACGTGAACCTTTTCACCACGCGGACGCGCCAGACCCAGGAATTCCTTGACGCCAACCCGCCCCAGAACTGGGCGGATGACATCGTGCGCCAGTACGACATGGTGATTGTCGGTCCCTCGAAGTTCGGGCAACGTTTCCTGAACTCGGTCATAATCGGCTTCGGCTCGACGTTTCTCAGCGTCTTTCTAGGCACGCTTGCAGCCTATGCCTTCAGCCGCTTCAAGATCCCGCTCGCGGACGATCTGCTGTTCTTCATCCTGTCGACACGGATGATGCCGCCCATCGCCGTCGCGATCCCCATCTTCCTGATGTACCGCCAACTTGGTCTGTCGGACACGCACCTGGGCATGATCCTGCTTTATACCGGCGTGAACATCTCGCTGGCCGTGTGGCTGCTGAAAAGCTTCATCGACGGCATCCCCACAGAATACGAAGAGGCGGCGCTGATCGACGGGTACACGCGCTTTCAGGCCTTCTACAAGGTTGTCCTGCCGCAGGCCGCGACCGGCATCGCATCGACCGCGATCTTCTGCCTGATCTTCGCCTGGAACGAATATGCCTTTGCCGTTCTGCTGACGACGGCCAGTGCCCAGACGGCGCCGCCATTCATCCCCACGATCATCGGCATCGGCGGTCTGGACTGGCCTGCCATCGCGGCCGGGGTCACGATCTTCCTTCTGCCGGTCATGATCTTTACCATCCTGCTCAGGAAACACCTGCTGCGCGGGATCACTTTTGGAGCGGTCCGCAAATGAACAGCTTCGTGCAAGGTCTTCTCCGGCTGCGCCGCGGCCCTTGGGAAATGGTGGCAACCGTCACGATCGCGGTGGGCGTCTTCATGCTGATGCAGCCCTTCGTCATCTGGGCCTTCACCTATTCCTTCATTGTCACCCTCGTGGGCACGGTGATGTTCATCATCGTCAGCCATTTCCCGGAGTAGGCATGGCCCAGATCGTCATCAGGAACCTCAAGAAGCAGTTCGGGGACTTTACCGCGGTGCGCGAAAGCTCGTTCACCATCGAGGATGGAGAGTTCTTCATGCTCCTCGGCCCGTCGGGCTGCGGCAAGACGACGACGCTCAGGATGATTGCGGGGCTCGAACTTCCGACGTCGGGCGAGATCTATCTGGACGGCGAAGAGATCTCTCAGCGGCCGCCATCGCAACGGGACATCGCCTTTGTCTTTCAGATGTTCGCGCTCTATCCGCATCTGAACGTCCGCAAGAACATCAGCTATCCCCTTGTCAGCCAGGGCATGTCGCGCAGCGCGGTCAAGTCGAAGGTCGCAGAGGTCGCCCGGATCCTCGGGATCGAAGATATCCTTGATCGCCCTGTCGGCGGGCTTTCGGGCGGGGACCGGCAACGGGTCGCCCTCGGCCGTGCGATCGTCCGAGAGCCCAAGGCTTTCATGATGGACGAACCGCTTGGCGCGCTCGACGCCGAGTTTCGCGAAAGGATGGCAGAAGAACTGCGCGCGCTTCATGACCGCATGGGCGCGACCACGGTCTACGTGACCCACGATCAGCTGGAGGCCATGCAGATGGGCGACAAGATCGTGGTCATGAACAACGCCGTGGTCGAACAGTTCGGGACGCCGCAGGAAATCTACGACAAACCCGCGACCATGTTCGTGGCCGACTTCATCGGATCGCCTTCGATGAATTTCCTGAAGTTCCACGGAAAGGTCGGCACCGGCGACAGGGGAATCTTCATGCACCAGACGACCCTTTCCGTCCCGCAGGCCCGAGAGCCCTTCGAGGGCGACATGGCGTTCGGCGTGCGGCCAGAACACATCCAGTTGTCCGATGCCGCGTCCTACCGGGGGGAAATCCTGGCGACGGAGTATCTTGGCACCACCCAGATCGTGACGCTCGACACCGCAGGTGGCGAGGTCAAGGCACGCATCTCGGCGCAACAGCCTGCCAGGGCCGGACAGCGCGTGGGGCTGGAGTTCAAGCCGGGCACCATCACGCTCTTTGATCGCCAGTCCGGGCGGGCGCTGAAATCCGAGTTGAACGAGGGCGTGCTCCATGGCTGAAGTCACGCTGGAAAACGTGTCCAAGGCCTTTGGCAAGACGCAGGCCGTCGACGACATCTCGATGACCATAGCGGATGGCGCATTCGTCGTGCTGCTGGGGCCGACGGGCGCGGGCAAGACAACGATGCTCAGGCTGATCTCGGGCCTCGAAAAGCTCGATGCTGGGCGCATCCTGATCGGCGGACGCGATGTTGCCGCCGAAACCCCGGCGCAGCGCGATGTCGCGATGGTCTTTCAGCAGTATTCGCTTTATCCGCACCTGACCGTGCGCGACAATCTTGCCTTTCCGCTGCGCTCCCCGATCCTGAAGACACCCGAAGACGTCATCACGAAGAAGGTCGCGCAGATCGCAGAGGTCCTGCAAATCCCGCACAAGCTGGACAACAAGGCAACGGCACTTTCCGGCGGTGAAATGCAACGGGTCTCGATCGGCCGGGCATTGGTGCGTGATCCGCAGATCTACCTGATGGACGAACCGCTTTCCTCGCTTGACGCAAAGCTGCGCGCGGATCTCCGGGTGGAATTGAAGCGCATTCAGGCAGACTTGGGTTCGACGCTGCTTTACGTGACCCACGACCAGATCGAAGCCATGACAATGGCGACCCATGTCGGCGTTCTCGAAGAGGGTCGTCTGGTGCAGTATGGCACACCGAAAGAGATCTACGAAGATCCGGCCAGCGTCTATGTCGCAAGTCGCCTTGGCCTGCCCCGGATCAACATACTGCCGGCAGAGCTTTTTCCGGGCCAGCACAAGAGTGTGCAGATCGGCCTTCGCCCCGAAAACATCCGCCAGGGCGACGGGATAGAGGCGACTGTCGTGCGCTCGGAACACCTGGGCGATCAGACGCGGCTCCACCTGACCGTGAACGGGCACGCGATCACCACGCTGACCGATCCCCATCAGGACTATGCAAGCAACGCGACCATAAAGATCAGCCCGCAGAATCCATTGTATTTCGACGCTTCGGGCGCGCGGGTCACCTAACGGAGGATAACCATGGCTCAATTCATCAACGCCAAGGAGGACTTGGTCACAGAGGCCATCGATGGTGTCCTTGCCGCTTCGGGCGGCGCGCTCTCTCGGCTGGACGGCTATCCCCACATCAAGGTCGTCTTCCGCAGCGATTGGGATAAATCCAGGGTCGCCCTTGTGTCGGGCGGAGGGTCGGGACACGAGCCCGCCCACGCCGGGTTCGTCGGCCACGGCATGTTGACCGCTGCCGTCTGCGGAGAGGTCTTCGCCTCGCCGTCGGTCGAGGCAGTTCTTGCCGGCATCCTTGCCGTGACGGGCGATCCGGGCTGCCTGCTGATCGTAAAGAACTATACGGGCGACCGCCTGAACTTCGGACTGGCCGCCGAACGCGCCCGGGCCCTTGGGCGCAAGGTCGAAATGGTGGTCGTGGACGATGACATCGCGCTTCCGCACCTGCCGCAGCCGCGTGGTGTGGCCGGGACGCTCTTTGTGCACAAGATCGCCGGGGCGATGGCCGAAGACGGCGCGGACCTTGCCGCCGTGACGCAGGCAGCCAAGGCCGTGATCGGCAAGGTCGCCTCTATCGGGATGAGCCTTGACACATGCACGATCCCCGGCTCGAACAAGGAAGACCGCATCGGCGCGGGCAAGGCCGAGCTTGGCCTTGGCATTCACGGCGAACCGGGGGTCGAGCAGGTGGATTTCTCGACCGCGATGACGGCCATGGCCACGGTTGTGAGCAAGCTCAGGGGTCATTCAACCGGCGACACGGTCGCCATCGTCAACAACCTCGGCTCTACCACGCCGCTGGAAATGTCGGTCCTGACACATGCTCTGACGGCCTCCGGCCTGGTCGGTCACATCATCGGTCCTGCGCCGCTGATGACCTCGCTGGACATGCACGGTTTCTCGGTCTCGATCATGGACGCCACGCCTGCCGAATACGCGGCCCTGGCCGCGCCCGTCTCGATGCCGGCTTGGCCCGGAATGGCGCGGGTCGTCACGCCGCCCGTCGTCGGCCTTCCCGACGGTCTTACCCCGATAGAACCGATCGCGTCCAGAAACGACAGAACGCGCGGGATCATAGAGAAAGTCGCCGATCTGCTGATCTCTGTCGAAGGGCGCCTGAACGAACTGGACGCCAAATCGGGCGATGGCGATACGGGAAGCACGCTTGCCACCGCCGCGCGTGCCCTGAAGTCCAGCCTGGACCGTATGCCGCTGGCCGATCTGACACAGCTTTTCCCGGCGCTCGGAAACGAACTGAGCCAGACCATGGGGGGCTCTTCGGGCGTCATCCTCGCGATCTATTTCAACGCTGCGGGCGACGCCTGTTCGAACGGGGCCGTCGTCCAGAAGGCCCTGGTCGAAGGCCTTGAACGCGTCAGCCAGGTCGGGGGCGCCACGGTGGGTGACCGCACCATGATCGATGCGCTGGCCCCGGCACTGAAGGCCCTGCCCAACGGCATCGCCGCGGCCGCCGCCGCCGCCCGCGCCGGCGCTGACAGCACGGCTGCCATCCACCGCGCCAAGGCGGGCCGCGCCGCCTATGTGCCCGCAGAAAACCTAAAGGGGCACAATGACCCCGGCGCCGAAGCGGTTGCGCTTCTCTTCGACGCGCTTGCAAAGGAAATGGTGAACTAAACTGAGCAAACCGAGCCTCACCGTCGTCGCAAAACCAACGGTCAATGACATTGCCCGTGTAGCCGGCGTAAGCTTGGCGACCGTCGATCGCGTGCTCAACGACCGGCCCGGCGTGCGGTCGGTCACCATCAAGAAGGTGCAAGAGGCGATCGACAAGCTGGGGTATGTGCGCGACACCGCCGCGGCAAATCTGGCGCGCCAGAGGACTTATCGCTTCGTCTTCGTGCTGCCCGACTGGAAGGGTCAGTTCCTGGCCAGCCTCGAACAGGGCATCTCTGAGATCATCCTGAACGCTCCGCAGAACCGGACCGAAGTGCGCACGATCCGCGTGCCGAACCACGACCACACCCATCTGGCCGCGACCCTGGGGGGGCTGGATCCCGCCGAAGTCGATGGCCTGGCGATCATGGCAAAGGAAACGCCGCTGGTCCGCGATGCGATCGCGAACCTGCGCAAGCGGGGCATCCCGGTCGTGTCGCTCGTCGCGGACCAGCCGAATTCGGATCGCGACCATTTCGTCGGCATCGACAACGTGGCCGCCGGGCGCACGGCGGGCACGCTTCTGGGCCGCTTTACCGGCGGGCAGAGGGGCAAGGTCGTCGTCGTGATCACCAACAAGCAATCGCGAGACATGATCGAACGCCGCCACGGCTTTGATCAGGTCGTCGGCGCCCATTTCCCGCATCTGGAGCCGCTGCCAAGCATCGAGGGACAGGAAGACCCACAGCACACCGAGAAGGTGACGCTTCGCGCGCTGCAAGCCAACCCGGACGCAATCGGCATTTACTCGGTCGGCGCCAGCGTGCAGGGCATCGCCCGTGCGATCGCCGCCGCCCGGCTGCCGAAGCGCCCCATTCTGATAGACCACGAACTGACGGAAAACTCGGCCGCCCTGTTGCGCAGCGGGGTGGTGGATGCGGTCATCACGCAGAATACCGGGCATCTTGCGCGAAGCGCGCTGCGCGTCCTGCGCGCCAAATGCGACAAGACACCCGTGATCGAAAGCCAGGAAAACATCCGGATCGAGATCGTGATCCGCGAAAACCTGCCATCCATGAAGTAAGCACTATCGGGAGGACGCCATGAAGAAGATCAAGGGACCCGCGCTGTTCCTGGCCCAGTTCGCGGGGGATAAGGCCCCGTTCAACTCTTGGGGCGCAATCACCGACTGGGCGGCCGATTGCGGATACGTGGGCGTGCAGGTACCCAGTTGGGACGGCCGCCTGTTCGATCTCGCGACTGCGGCCGAAAGCAAGGACTACTGCGACGAATTCAAGGGGATCGCGGCCGCCAACGGGGTCGAGGTCACCGAGCTTTCGACCCACCTTCAGGGGCAGCTTGTGGCCGTTCACCCGGCATACGACACGGCCTTTGACGGTTTTGCCGCCCCAGAGGTGCGCGGCAATCCCAAGGCGCGTCAGGAATGGGCCGTCGATCAGGTCAGAAAGGCGCTTTCGGCCTCAAGAAACCTTGGGATCTCGGCCCATGCCACCTTTTCGGGTTCGTTGGCATGGCCCTATGTCTATCCATGGCCGCAGCGCCCGGCCGGCCTGATCGAAACGGCCTTTGACGAACTCGCGGCGCGCTGGACACCTATCCTGGATCACGCCGAGGACTGTGGCGTCGATGTCTGCTACGAGATCCATCCCGGCGAAGACCTTCACGACGGCGTGACATACGAAATGTTCCTGGAACGCACCGGCAACCATGCCCGCGCCTGCATGCTCTACGACCCGTCGCACTACGTGCTTCAGTGCCTGGACTACCTGGACAACATCGACATCTACAAGGACCGCATCCGGATGTTCCACGTCAAGGATGCCGAGTTCAATCCGACCGGACGACAGGGCGTCTATTCCGGCTATCAAAGCTGGGTCGACCGGGCCGGCCGGTTCCGCTCGCTCGGGGACGGACAGGTCGACTTCGCCGCGATCTTTTCGAAACTGACGGCCATCGGCTTCGACGGCTGGGCCGTCGTCGAGTGGGAATGCGCGATCAAGCATCCCGAAGACGGCGCGCGCGAGGGCGCAGCCTTTGTGCGCGATCACATCATACGTCCCACCGAGGTCGCGTTCGACGACTTTGCGGACGGCGGAACGGATGACGCGGGCAATCGCAAGATGCTGGGGATCGGCTGATGGTCACAGGCAGGAACGAGACGCTCGCCGGGCGCATCCGCCTGGGCATGGTCGGCGGCGGGAATGACGCCTTCATCGGTGGTGTTCACCGGATCGCCAGCCGCCTCGACGATCACTTTGAACTGGTCGCGGGCGCGCTTTCGTCCACGCCCGAAAAGGCGCGCGCAAGCGGCGAGGCCCTTGGCCTTCCCCGCATCTACGACGACTTCAGGCAGATGGCCATCCGCGAGGCCCACCGAAAGGACGGGATCGAGGCCGTCTCGATCGTGACGCCGAACCATGTTCATTACCAGGCGGCGCGGGAATTCCTGAAACGCGGCATCCACGTGATCTGCGACAAGCCGCTGACCTCGACGCTGGCGGACGCCAGAAAGATGGTCAAGGCGGTGGAGCGCTCTGGCGCGCTGTTCATCCTGACCCACAACTACACCGGCTATCCCATGGTGCGTCAGGCCCGCCAGATGGTCCTGGATGGCGAGATCGGGACGATCCGCGTTGTGCAGGTCGAGTACCCGCAGGACTGGCTGACCGTCGAACAGGACTTCAAGCAGGCCGAGTGGCGGACCGACCCCGCGCGCTCTGGCGCCGGTGGCTCGACGGGCGATATCGGAACCCACGCCTACAACCTCGCATGTTTCGTCACCGGGCTTGAAGCCGAAGAACTCGCCGCCGATCTTGCCGCCTTCGTCCCCGGTCGCCTTGTCGACGACAATGCCCATGTGCTGCTGCGCTTCCGTGGCGGGGCCAAGGGGATGCTCTGGTCGAGCCAGGTTGCGCCCGGCAACGAAAATGCGCTCAGGATCAGGGTTTACGGCGAAACGGGTGGCCTTGAATGGGCGCAGGAGGACCCGAATTGCCTGTGGCACACGCCCTTTGGCCAGTCCAAGCGCCTGATCACGCGGGGCGGGGCAGGCGCGGGCACCGCCGCCGCCAGGATAAGCAGAATACCGCCCGGACACCCCGAGGGCTATCTGGAGGGGTTTGCGAACATCTACACCGAGGCGGCCAACGCGATACTGGCGCGGCGCAAGGGTGTCGCGGCTGACCCGGACGTTCTCTTTCCCACGGTCACGGACGGCCTGAAAGGCGTTCAGTTCGTCGATGCCTGTGTCCGAAGCTCGGCAAGGAATTCCGGCTGGGTCCGGCTGTAGCCGCGCCGACCGCCCGCGCTTTGGCCCCCGGCCGCTGCGATCCGCCCTGGGTCAGTCGCAGCCCCCCGGGGGGGCGTGAACACATGGTCGCTCGATGGCTTCATTGCGGAAGGATTTCAGCCGGCCGAGTTTGGCTGGTGCTGACGTCGGACAGCCAAGCCAAATGGCCAACGGCAACACATACGATGCCGAGGGCCGGCTTCTGACTTGCGAACACGCGACAAGCCGCGTGGTCCGGCAGGAGGCGGACGGCGCGCTGACGGTGCTTGCCAGCCATCACGGGGACAGGGCGCTCAACAGTCCCAATGACATCATCGTTGTCCGCGACGGCACGATCTGGTTCACCGACCCCCTTGCCGGGCGCAAGCCCTTCTTCGGGGTGCCCCGCCAGCAGGAGCTGGATTTCCAGGGCGTCTGGCGGCTGTGCCCCGGGGCCGACGCGCCGGAGCCCGTGGTGACCGACTTCGAGTTGCCGAACGGGCTGTGCACCGATCCTGCCGAGACGCTGCTTTACGTGAACGACACGCCGCGCGGGCATATCCGCCGGTTCGAGCTGGCCGCCGACGGGACGCTGTCGGGCGGCACGGAATTCGCGCGGCTGACCGGCGAGGGCGAAGGCGTGCCCGATGGCCTGAAGACCGATACCGAGGGCCGCGTATGGTGCACCGGGCCCGGTGGCGTCCATGTCTTCGCCCCGGACGGAATCCCGCTTGGCGTGATCCGCATCCCCGAAAAGACCGCGAACTTCACGTGGATGGGCGAAGACCGGCGCACGCTCGTGACCGCCTCGTCCACATCGCCTTACACGTTGCCGGTGATGGCCCGCGGACACCACCTGTTCTGAGGCGGGGCATGAAGTACATCCTGTTCATCATGGCTGACCAGCTGCGCCACGACTACCTGGGCTGCGCCGGCCACCGGAGCCTTCGGACGCCCCACATCGACGCGCTGGCCGCGCGCGGCGTGCGCTTTGCCGATGCCAATGTGCAATCGCCGGTCTGCGGGCCGTCGCGGATATGCATGTACATCCCTCGGTCCAGGGTGGCTCTGCAATCCGACACTGCCGTGAAACCCGATGGCCACCGAAGGCGACACCACGCCTCGGGACGTCGCCCTACCATTCATGAATTTTCATAAAGTTCTAATAATAGAATCTATTTCTTGCCATCATTGCCGAGCCCAATTAATCCTAAAGATGGGTTTTTCAGTCCAATCTTCAGGGGGGCGAAATGCAAAGAGCTTGTATCAAGACAGTGGTGAAGTCCGTGCTTGGCGCGGGTGCGGTGGCGGCGGCGCTTGCCTTTGGGGCAAGTCAGGCCAGCGCGCAAGGATACCCGGAACGGGCCGTCACCTTGGTTGCGCCACAGGCGGTAGGTGGCGCGGCCGACCTGGCCGCCCGGGCGTTCGCGGTTGTGGCCGAGAAATATCTTGGACAGCCAATTAGGGTCGTGAACACGGCCGGCGGTGCCGGCGTGCCGGGAATGATGTCGGTCGCCACATCGGCGCCGGACGGATACACGATGCTGGCACCAATGGCACCGTTTGCCCTTTCGGGCCCCGTGTTTCGTGCGGAATCTCCCTACCAGACGTTCGATTTCGACTACATAGCTATCCTCGAGGAGCAGCCGCTGGTGCTTGCGGTGCAGAGCGATAGTGAAATCACCGATGCCCAGATGCTTGTGGATTCGATCAGTTCGGGAAGCGGTGAACTGAAAGTCGCCGTGGGATCGCAGATTTCCCTTGCGACTTTGGTCTACAGGGCCCTGGTGATCGACACCGGCGCGCCTGAGTCCGCCACAAGCGCCGTTCCTTACCGCAGCGGACCGGATTCCGTTCGCGGACTGCTTGCCGGCGATGTCGAGGCAGCGTCTATCAATCTTTCTTCCATCAACTCGGCGCTGCGTTCGGGTGATGCGCGTCTTCTGATGGTCACCACGGCGGAGCGCAACGAGGCTTATCCAGACGCGGTGACTGCAAAGGAACTCGGCCTTCAAACGGTGGATGGAATTACGCTCTGGATCGGGCTTTCTGGTCCGAAGGGGCTGCCCGAAGAGGTCAAGGAGAAATGGACCGAGGTCGTGGGACAGGTCTTTGCCGATCCCGAGTACATCAAGCTCGTGAACCAAAGGGGAAGTGAGGTCGCAAATCTTTCAGGAGCCGACGCCATCGCGGAAATAGAGGCTCAGCTACAGACTTTTCAAACCCTCAAGGCAGCACTCGAGAACTGAACCAATGCAGAACCCCTGGCAGCCATGGGCTGCCGGGGCGTTGGGAGTTGCACGGTGTCATATACGTCTTCCAGGGATTTCTATTTCGACGTTTCGCTCATCTTGTTCGCGCTGCTTCTGCAATTCGTCCTGATCCCCGCCGGGGTCGATATGGGTGGCGCCCAAGATGAGGCGATCCTCTTGAGGCCCGATTTCTGGCCTCGTGTGATTGCCGTCGTAATGTTTGTTGCCGCAACCGCACATCTTGCCCTCGGTCTCTACAAGGGACCTCCGCCTGCGGCCAATGCAGAGACAGCGAAGCTGAAGATCAGGCCGCTTGGCACGGCGGCCATAGCCGGAATTCTTGTCATCATGCTAATTGCGGTGCGCCAGAACGGGCTGCTTCTGCCAGCCGTCGCATGTTTTTTGCTGGCGGCGTTCGCGATACATCCCGGGAAGCGGATGTTGAAGGTCGGACTTGCGGTTGCGGTTCCCGTTGCCGTCCTTCTCTTCTTTGAGCGCATCGCCAATATCCCGATGCCAATCGGGCGGGCTCTTCAGGGGCTTATCTTTTGATGGAGCAGGTGGCGATCCTTACAACGCTTGCGGGTGCTGCGGATATCCTTCTGACGCCAGCGAACCTTGCCGTGATACCGCTGGGGCTGATCCTCGGAACCTTCATTGGCGCAATGCCGGGAATGTCGGCTGCGATGGGCACAGCGCTTGTCCTTCCTTTCACCTTCTTCATCGAGCCAATAACCGCTTTGCTGCTGCTTCTTGGTGTCTACAAGGGCGGTATCTACGGCGGCTCGATACCGGCAATCCTGTTCAACACTCCCGGCACCGTCGCTTCGTCGTGCACGTCCCTTGACGGCTATCCGTTGACGCGCAAGGGAAACTCGCGAAAAGCGCTTGATATGGCGCTTTACGCGTCTGTTTCGGCCGATGTCATTGCCAATCTTGCCTTGATTCTATTCACGGGAATGCTTGCCTCGCTGGCTCTGAAATTCGGCGCATCCGAGATGTTCGCGCTGATCTTCTTTGCTCTTATCACAGTGGCGAGTATTTCCGGTGACAAGTTGTTTCGGGGGTTTGCGACAACGCTTTTCGGATTGCTGGCCGCGACCGTGGGGATAGACGACTATTTTGGAACGGAAAGATTTGCGTTCGGGAACTATGAACTCTGGAGCGGGCTCTCGATCCTTCCGCTCCTTGTCGGTCTGTTCGCCGTGGCCGAGATCTTCAGCCGCATGCTCACGGTTTCCGAGGACGAAATGGATACGGACGGTTCCGCGACCGACAACCACCATCTGACGCGGGCCGAGTTCGCCGAAGCGGCCCCGACGATTGTTCGCGGATCCCTCATTGGGACGGTGCTGGGCGCCATCCCCGGGATTGGTGCCGCAGCTGCCGCTTTCTTCTCGTACAATGAGGCTAGGCGACGGTCATCGGACCCCGACAGTTTCGGCAAAGGGTCCCTGGACGGTATCGCGGCATCCGAGTCCGCGAACAACGGCGTCTGCTCGTCCTCCTTCATTCCGGTTCTCGCTCTCGGAATCCCCGGGGGAACAGCCGCTGCCGTGATCATGAGCGCATTCATCATCCACGGCATCACGCCGGGTCCCATCCTGTTCAAGGAAAACCTCGATCTGGTCTATTCGCTGTACATCGGCCTTATGCTGGGGTCCGTTTTCCTGCTGATCATCGGTGCGGTCGGCGTGCGCTTCTTTGCGCGGATGGTCGGAATCCCGCAGAGCGTTCTTCTTCCGAGCGTGCTGGTTATGTGCATCTTTGGCGCATATGCGACCAATCTGAGTATGCTCAACGTGATAGTCATGCTAGGGGCGGGGGTGGTTGGATTGGTTTTCCGCACGCTCGACCTGCCGCCAGCGCCGTTTCTGATCGGCTTCATCCTTGGACCCATGTTGGAGAGTGCTTTCCGCGACACGCTCCTTCAAGGGTCGGGCGGCCTGGGAGCCTTTGTCGACAGCTGGATTTCCCTCGTGTTCTGGGCGCTTACGCTCTTGAGCCTGTTCTTCATCTTCAGATCACAAATGCAGAGCCGGACGCTTGGCCAACGCCACGCCGGGAACTAACCGTGCGGTGTCTCAAATGACAAAGAAACGACCGAATATCCTGTTGATCACCTCCGACCAGCAGCGCGGGGATTGCTTCGGCTTTGGGCCGCGCAAGGTGCGGATGCCTAATGTGCAGCGGCTCGCCAAACGTGGTGTAAGGTTCGACTGTTGCATCACTCCCAACCCGCTCTGCCAGCCCGCACGCGCATCTATCCTGACCGGCAAACTGCCCCTGAGTCACGGGGTTGTGGACAACGGGATCGATCTGAACCCGTCATATGCCGAGGAAGGCTTCGCGGCGCAGTTCGGACGCAACGGGTATCGGACGGCCAAGATCGGAAAAGCGCATCTGTCGTCCAAGGCGACTTTTGCCCCCACCGGCACACCGGAGTGCCAGCACAGCAGCGTCGACTTCGGCGAAGACTGGTTCGGGCCCTACATGGGGTTCGACCATGTCGAGCTTATGGTCGTCGGGCATTTGTCACGGGTAACGCCGCCGGGTCATATATCTCCAATGCCGTTCGAGCCGCCGCATGGCCTGCATTACGAACGCTTTTTCCACAGCCGTGGCGATGCCGGCGAAGCGCGGAGCCAATGGTTGGACAGTGTCGACGGCAAGGGTCTTCTGGGACCGCAGACCTGGAATTCGGCACTGCCGTCGGAATGGCACACCACAAACTGGGTAACGGACCGCTCAATCGACTGGCTTCGCAAGAACGCGAACGAAGAAGAGCCGTTCTGCATGTGGGTTTCGTATCCCGATCCGCACCATCCGTTTGACTGTCCGGCACCCTGGAACCGGCAATACGATCCGTCCGAGGTCGATATTCCGGAACATCGCTCGCTTGATCTCGAGCGCCGGCCGTGGTGGCACAAGGAACTCTATGGACAGAAGGAGGGCATCGGTTTCGAACAGTACGGGGGCAAAGGCGATGTGAAAGTGGCTAGGGCTGCGACCCCGAGCGACGAGCAACTGCGCGCAGTGACCGCGAATTACTACGGTATGATCGAGCTTCTCGACCACGGTATTGGCAGGATTCTATCAGAGCTTCGCGACCTCGGCGTGGAGGAAGACACGATCATTGTCTACACCTCTGACCACGGCGAGTTGCTGGGCGATCATGGCCTGATGTTCAAGGGCCCGACGCTATACGAAGGTTTGCTTCGAGTGGGTCTGGTGATGGCCGGTCCCGGGCTTCCTGAGGGAAAGGTGGTCGATGATCCGGTATCGACGCTCGATCTTGCCGCGACGTTCTACGACTATGCCGGCGTTCAGCCGCCGGACGGGATCCAGAGCCGAAGCCTCAAGAGCGTTGTCGATGGCACCGAAGAGAGGCAATTCGCCTTGTGCGAGTGGAATGTCGGCAAGTTGCGCTACGGCGTCGATCTTGAAATCCGCGCGGTGCGAACAAAGAGATACAAGTCCATCTTCGAGAGACTGACCGGAACTGGCGAACTTTATGATCTGGCCGAAGATCCGGGCGAACTCTTCAATCTATACGATGACCCTGAATATCGTGCCATCCGCGACGAACTGGACGAGATGTCCCGAAGCAGGCCGGGTGCAATTCTTGACCCTCTCCCGGAGCCTTCGGGCCTGACGTAGCGAGGTTCTTGACGCACTAGCGCCTGCGCCGTCTCGGGCGAAAGCGCGTGAGTCGGGGAGAGCCTTGACCGCGCTTCTTGGAATGGCCCGACGCAGTCATTTCGAGAGCTTCCAGAAAATTGCGGAAGGTGCAGCATCCGATCTGCGTCGAGCGCATGATCGAGCGCCACCCGGTCTTTTGAACTCCGCACGACACCAGGACTGTGGCCGCGCGGACCAAGTCAATAAAGCGGAGCCGGCCCCAAGTGGACGCGTGTGCGCATTGCGGCGAATGGCTGCTACGGGCCTGACGCGGAACCTTCTGGAGTGAATGCAGAGGTTAGCTGAGAGATGCTGAAAAGCCGCCGATTGCGTTGCCTAGCAATTCTGTCTCATTGCCGGATGGTCTGATTTCGATTGGGCAGGTTTGCCAACACGGTGCCAGTTCTGAAAAGCACGAAAATTCGGGTTCCGGCGAGTCGTGCTTCGCCTTCTGAACCTAGGTCGCAAACGAAGGCCAAGCCTTCCTTGAGGCAGAGGAAATCAACTGGCCTCGGCGTAGAATGTTCCGAACTCCGCAATTTCGTCAGGGACGGCTTCGATCCCGAGGCCTGGCTTGCTGGAGCAAAGCCATGTGCCGTCCACAATCGGTTCTTGGCCGCCACAGCAAAAGAGCGTTCGCAAGGGATTGCTGTTGATGTCGACCTCGAGCAAGCCGTCACCGCCTACACCCGCCAAAAGCTCCGCCGAAGCTGCGAGGCCGATGCCCGCGCCCAGGAAATGCGGGAAGTAGCGACGGTTTTCGGACAGTGCCCTCCGCGCGACGGAAAGGCACCCTGTGACGCCACCCCATTTCGCAACATCGGGCTGAATGACGGACAGATGGCCGGCATTGATGGCGTCGGCGAAATCAAACTCGCCGATGATATTCTCGCCGCCGGCGAGGGGGATACGGGTGGCCGCGGCGAGTTGCTGCCACTGCTCGGACTCCGTGAACACGGGCATCGGCTCTTCGAGCCAGTGAAGCGGTAACTCTTCCACGCCGGAAACAAATTCGAGCGCCTGATCAAGGGTCCACGCCTGATTGGCGTCGCATGCGATGAATTCCGGCCCGGCTAGGCCGGACTGGATTTCGTGCACCGCCGCGATATCGGCCGCCATGTCGAAGCCGACTTTCAGCTTGAACCTTTGGTGCCCGGCATCGCGCGCATCGGGAAGCAAGTCCGGTGCGGCGGCGATCTGGATGCCGCTGGCGTAGGCCGGGACGCTGTCGGGAGCCTCGGGCCGGATCAGTTTGCGAAGTGGCACGCCCGCACGACGGGCGGTCATATCCCATATCGCTATATCGAGCCCGGCGATCACCTGTGCGAATGGGCCGATCTCTCCGCATTGCACGGCGCGGATGCGGGTTTCGGCATCCAGCCGATGGAACAGATCAACTGGCGTCTCTGCCGTTTTTCCGAGTAGCAGATGCGCCACGTCCATTTCCAACAGGCGTGCCCTGTGCTCGGCTCCGGCAGCGGGCCAATTGGCCCAGATTTCGCCCCAACCAAAGGCCCCTTCCGGATCTTCGACCCTGACGATGACCGCGGGCCGGTCATGCATGATGCCGAACGATGTCGCGACGGGACGTTCCGTCGGACACCGAAAAACCCACGTCTGGATCCTCGAGACCTCGATCACGCGAGCAGATCCATGTCGAGCCGGACGAAGTCGCTCCGATAAGTTACATCGGCAAGATAAATGATGCGGTCAGTGCTGTCGCAAAGCACGCGCCGCACCTCGACGATCGGGTCGCCCACGGCCAGATTGAGAAGGTCGGCGAGTTCGTAAGGACACTTTCCGATCGTCAGCACCTGCCGCGCCCGGGTGACGTCGATATCGTCGGAATCCATGAGGATGGGCAGCGCGATGCTGGAGCGAAACTCCGCCTCGTGGCGCTGGAAAACCTCTTTGTCGAAATAGATCGAGATGACGCAATACGTCTCGTCGCCCCGCGAATGTGTCCGGCGCAGAAGGTGATATCCGTTCTCGGACAAGGTGCCGATCTCCGGCTCGCCGGGAAACGCCGCCTCCCGATCGTCGAGAAGCTCGAGCGACGGCTTGTCACCGCGATACATGTCAACGAGGGCAGATAGTTTCGTACCGAGCTGAAGGCGGTGGCGTGCGGGCGGTGTCGGCAGGACCGTCGTTCCGCGCCCGCGATGGGACTCAAGCAGGCCCTCCTCCTCGAGGATCTTCAGCGCCTGCCGAACCGTGATCTTTGCGACTGAAAATTCTTCGGAAAGCGTTGATATCGTGGGAAGAAGCTGGCCCGGCTTCCATACGCCGCGGTCCAGATTCTGGCGCAGGATTTCGGCGATCTGAAGATAGAGCGGGGAGCGGCTTTGCCGGAGGGTCTTGTTCACTGTTTGTCAGGATCCTTACTGCGCCGACCGAAAAGGGGTGCGGTTTCTAGATACTAAAGTACTATATATAGATTTTTTGTTGCACTGCCAATGGATTCAAATTAATCCTATTTGTGGAACTTTTAGGATGGGCCGTTTGGCAGATCATGACTACATCATTATCGGGTCCGGCACAGCGGGGTCCACGCTAGCGGCGCGGCTGTCCGAAGACAATGCGGTGCGGGTCCTTGTCCTCGAAGGCGGCGGTACCGACAGGGGGCTGTGGCTGAGGCTGCCGGTCGGATATTTCAAATCGATCTACAATTCCCGGGTCTCGCATCTGTACCGGGGCGAGCCTGACACGGGGATCGCGGATCGCCGAATGGACTGCCCGCGTGGGCAAGTGGTCGGCGGCTCGAGTTCGATAAACGGGCTGATCTACATTCGCGGCCAGCGCGAGGATTTTGATGACTGGCAGGCGCTTGGCGCAGATGGGTGGGGGTTCCAGAGCGTTCTCCCGCATTTCCGGTCGGTCGAAACCTATGCCGGTGAGCCATCTCAGTACAGGGGTGCACACGGGCCGCTGCAGATCTCGGATCTGAGGAACGAGAACGCGGCCTGCAACGACTGGCTGCGGGCGACCGAAGGGTATGGCCTGCCGCGCAACCCGGACTTCAACGGAGAGTCGGCTTTCGGAAGCGGCGCGTACCAATTGACGCTCCGCGGGCGCTGGCGCGACAGTGCCGCGACGGCGTTCCTGCATCCCGCGCTCAAGCGGCCCAACCTGACGCTCGAGACCCGCGCCCGCGTGACCGAGATCCTGTTCGAGGGACCCCGCGCATCGGGCGTGCGATACGTTCAGAACGGAAAGATGCATGAAGCGCGGGCCGAACGGGAGGTGATCCTTTGCGGCGGCTCGGTGCAGACACCGCAGCTCTTGCAGCTATCGGGAATCGGGCCGGCAAAGTTGCTCAGCGAACATGGAATAGATGTGCGAGTCGATGCGCCCGAGGTGGGCGAAAACCTTCAGGACCATCTGCAGATGCGTACCATCGTCGAATTGTCCGACCGACGAACCTCGCTGAACGATCACGTCCAAAATCCGATAGAACTGGCGCGGATGGGGCTGCAATGGCTCATCGGGGCGCGCGGTCCTTTGACGGTCGGCGCCGGGCAGGTCGGGGGCGCTCTTTGTACGCGCTACGCTGACGGCGGTCGGCCAGACCTGCAACTTTTCGTGATGCCGCTCTCCGTCGACAAGCCGGGCAAGCCGCTGCACCGCTATTCCGGCTTCACCACTTCGCTCTGGCAGTGCCATCCTGAGAGCCGCGGTTCGGTACGGATCTCGGGCCCTGACCCTTTGGCGGACCCTCTTATCAGGACCAACTACCTGTCGTCCGAAAAGGACAGAAAAGTTATCGTCGAAGGCGTCCGCATCGTCCGCGAGCTCTACAACCGGCCGGAGTTCCGGCACCGCTGGACGCGCGAGGTCGTCCCCGGTGCCGAATATCAAAGTGACGCTGAAATCCTGGATGCCATTCGCCATATGGCCTCCACCGTCTATCACCTCGTCGGTACCTGCCGGATGGGCAGCGACGAGCGGTCTGTCGTCGATCCTCAATTGCGTGTCAGGGGGGTCGACGGGCTCCGGGTCGTGGATGCGTCCGTCATGCCGAAGATCACGTCGGCCAATACCAATGCTCCGACGTTCATGATTGCAGAGAAAGCCGCGCAGATGATCCGCGCCGGCGCGCCACACTCTTTGCCTGCTCCCTAAAGCAACAGGAACGCCCAAATGCCACTCGATATTCGCAACCCCGCCGCACCTGACGAGATTGTCGCCCGCTATGAAGATACGCCCCTTGATCGCCTGGACGGTATCGTAGCCGCGGCGCGCGCGGCTCAGGCCGAATGGGCCAAGACGCCACAGCCCGAGCGGGGAGCCATTATTGTCGGCTATGTCGATGCCCTTGAGGCACGTGGCGAGGACATCGCGATGTCCATCACCAAGGAAATGGGCAAACCTATTGGCGAAGCGCGCGGTGAGGTCGCAAAGGCCGTGGGCGAGGCGCGGGCTATGGTCGCCCGCGCCACTGCGCCCATCGGGGAGGTCTTTCCGTCGCAGATCCCGGGAACCGTGGCCTATACGACCCGGCGGCCCCGTGGTGTGATCCTTGGGATCAACCCATGGAACTTTCCCTTCAGCACGCCGATGCGCAAAGCCATTCCGGCGCTTGTCTTCGGCAACTCGATCATCCTGAAACCGGCCTCGCTCACGCCCGGGGCAATTTCCCTCATGGCCGAGATCGCTGCCGGGATACTGCCTGAAAACCTTGTTCAGGCGGCGATCGGTGGCGGTGCGCTGGGACAGGCCCTATCGGAGCATGGCGGTGTCGCCGCGATCAGTTTCACGGGCTCAGTCGGGGTCGGCAAACGGGTTGCACAGGCCGCTGCCGGACGTCTTGCGGAAGTGTCGCTCGAGCTTGGCGGCAAGAACCCCGCGATTGTGAACGATGCTTCAGATCTCGACCGCGCGCTTGACCAGATCCTCGGCGCGGCGTTCGCGGTCTGCGGCCAGCGCTGCACGGCGATAAGCCGTGCGATCGTTCACGAGGATCTGGAAAGCTCCGTTGTGGCCGGTCTGGCAGCGCGCGCAGGGGCCATGCAGCCGATGGATGGGGCTGAGGAGGGTGCGAAAATCGGTCCGCTGGCAAGCGCCCAGCAACTCGAGGATGTCGCGGGCTTCGTCACCCGGGCCGTCGCCGCAGGAGCAAAGGTCGCGGCGGGCGGAAAGAAGCTCGATACCGCCGCGAACGGATATTTCTACGCCCCGACGATCTTATCCGGAGTGACCCGAGACATGGAGGTCGCCCGGGAAGAAGTCTTCGGCCCCGTCCTGTCGGTCATTGCCTACAAGACCATCGACGAGGCCCTGAGCATCGCCAATGACATCGCGTTCGGCCTCTCGTCTTGTCTTTATTCCGAACAGGCCGAGGCGATCGAGCGCTTTGTCGCGGAAAGCCAGAGCGGCATGCTCCATGTGAACGCGGGGAGCTTTCCGGAAAACCACCTGCCGTTCGTTGGTGTCAAGGACAGCGCGATGGGCGTTGGCGGGTCGAACGGGCCGTCGACCATCCAGTTCTACACGACCGAGCACACTGTCTATCGCCGGGCGAAGGTATGAAATGATGACTGATCGCCCCAACATTCTCTTGATCATGGCCGACCAGTTGGCCCCTCAGGCTTTGCGCTGCTACGGCAACTCTGTCAGCAAGACGCCTAACCTCGACCGGCTCGCCGCGCGAAGTGTGGTTTTCGACAACGCGTACTGCAATTACCCGCTTTGCGTTCCCTCGCGCGCTTCGATGATGTCCGGGCGGCTGACGCCTGCGATCAAGGTCTGGGACAATGCCTGCGAGTTGCCGTCCAGTCAGCCGACCATGGCGCACCACCTGCGCCATCTCGGGTATCACACGGTCTTGTCGGGCAAGATGCATTTCATCGGGCCAGATCAGTTGCACGGCTTCGACGAGCGCACGGTAACGGATGTCTATCCTTCGGATTTCGACTGGGTCGCCGATTGGAATGCCGGCCCGGCCTTTGTGCCTTCGGCCACCGGTATGAACGGCGTGGTCGAGGCGGGGCCTGCGGCGCGCACCTTGCAGGAAGACTATGACGAGGACGTGTCTCATGCCGCGGTGCAGGCGATCTTTGATCTTGCCCGGCGCGATGGCGGACAGCCTTGGTTCCAGATTGCATCGTTTACGAGCCCGCATACGCCGTTTGTCGCGGGAAAGGAGTATTGGGACCGCTACGACCCGGACGAGATCGACATGCCACGCGTCGGCGCGCTCCCTTTCGAAGAGCTTGATTATGCGTCGCGTGCGCTTTTCTTCGCCCATGGTCGACACCGTCACCGCGTGACGGAGGACGACCTTCGCCGCTCGCGTCATGGATACTACGCGATGATTTCTTTCATCGACGACAAAGTTGGCGAACTCATGCGAGCCTTGGCGGCGAGCGGACAATCAGAAAACACCATCGTCCTTTTCTGCGCCGACCATGGCGAGATGCTGGGCGAGCGTGGCATGTGGTTCAAGCAGAGCTTCTTTGAATGGTCGGCGCGGGTGCCGCTGATGATCGCGGCTCCTCAGCACAAACATGGCCGGGTGAAAGACTGCGTCTCGCTCGTTGATCTCCTGCCGACGCTGGTCGAGTTGGGCGGGGGAAAGGTTTCGGTGGGCTGCGATGGCGAAAGCCTGATGCCGGCCCTGGTGGGGGGCAAGCTCCGTGACATTGCGATCTGTGACTATTCGGGGATCGGACCCTGCGTTCCGCATCGCATGGTCAGGCAAGGAGGCTTCAAGCTGATCTATACGCACAATTCGCCTGATCTATTGTTCGATCTGGAAGCCGACCCGGACGAGTTGTGCAATCTCGCCCAGGATCCTGCCCATGCCGACACTTTGCGAAGATTGAAACACCTGCTCATGGACGGCTGGAACCCGGATGACGTCGAAATCGAGATCCGCACGAGCCAAGCCGAGCGCCTGTTTCTCAAGGCCACCCCGGGTGCGCCGCCAGCATGGGATTTCATTGCGCGTGCCGGAGACGAGGCGCGGTATGTGCGGCGCGGTTCGGGCGGCGTCGATGGGACCAAGGCCAACCGGCGCCTGCCGCGTGTCGCACCTGTCGAGCCACATTTTCCGGCGATCTCGCAGGAAGACGTCGCAGCGATGATCGACGGGCGCATGCCCTTGCCGGGCCATCTCTGCACGGATGCGGAGGGCGTGAGTTCGTGATCGACGCCCGCACAACCTGGTCAGCGCGCCCTTTTTCGCGCCGACCGAGATGTCCTTCTTGACAGGCGGAATGTGTCTGCATTCTATACTAACAGATGGTTAAAAAAGAATCCTCAAGCGCTACACCCTCAAGTCTGCGCAGAACTCACAGGAGTTTCATGCTGAGCCGCATCCACGCTCAGCCAGGTATTTCGCGCGCCGAACTGGCCCGCGTTTTCGGATTCTCCGAGATGGCGGCGACCCGAATTGCGCGCGATCTTCTGGGGGCGGGCCTGATCGAGGAATCCACCCTGACCGAGCCGGGGGAGCAAAAGCGCCGTCGGCTCGGGCGTCCAAAAATCGGACTGAGGATCAATCCCGACGGCGCTTACGCGGCGGGTATCACGGTTTCCGCATATTACTCTGAAGTCTCGATCTGCGACGCCAACGGCAAGACGATCGCGCGACGTGAATTCGTCAACGGATCCTTCACGGATGTTGCGGAAACGGCGCGAAGGTACTCTGGAGCGCTGCTGGCGCTCATCAGGGATACCGGTATCAACTGGGCCCGCATCGTCGGTGTCGGGGTGGCGCTGTCCGCCAAGACGAACCCGGACGAGACTTCGAGCATACGCTCGGAAATCTTTGGCTGGAGTGACGACGGCGGCCGTTTCTGGGACGAGATACGCGCCAATACCGGACTGCCGGTCATTGTCGAGAATATCGCGAACGCGCTCGCGCTTTCCGAAATGCGGTTCGGGGTCGCCCGGGACGTCTCGGAATTCGTGCTGGTTCACGTTGCGACCCTTGCCGGGGTTGGAGTGGTTTCGGATCACAGGATCGTTCGCGGGTCCAAGGGAGACGCGGGGCGGATCGGTCACTTCCGCAGCACGAGATCGCAACTGCGATGCACGTGCGGACGCGATGACTGCATCAACCTCTCGGCAACCGGTTTCGGAATTCTGGGCAAGGCCGGAATGCTCGACAGCGCCGCGTTCGATCCCGCAAAGCTTTCCGGCTACGCCAGGTCCCTCGTCGATGTGGTCGATGATCCCGCGAACGCGTCTCTCTTGAAGGCATCAGGCAGGCAACTGGCGAGCGCCCTCGATTCGGTCGCCAAGCTTCTGGCGCCGGAACTGATCGTGATCAGCGGAATTCTGGGCGCCGAAGAGAGCTATTTCGAGGGAACACTGGGCGAGATGACCAAGAACTTCGGTTACGGGCCAGAGAGCGGTTTTCTGCTCGTCAAGGGTCAGCTCTCACCACTTGATGCGGCCTCGCTGATCGCGCTGCATGCCTATTGCTACTCCGATCAACTGGATCTGGACCGCCTCGTGGAGAGCACGGAAGGAGATGGCGCCGATGTCGTCAATGCTTAGCGGGCGCCTTGATACCGTTTTTCTCTGGGCGATCGGTCTTGTGTCCACGCTTCTCGTTGGCCTGACCCTTTATACGGCCTATTTCGGCGTCTTTCCCGATGGCCTCCAGCGCAGCGGTCACCTGCTGCTCGTCCTGGCGCTCGTCTATATCGGCGCGTTGAGGTCGTCTTTCAAGCACGACAACGGCGCCTTGGCGGTCGTCCGGCGATTGTGGATTGTCGTCGTGCTCGCCGCGGGCCTGCTCGCGACGGGACATCACCTTGTGAATTTCGACGCGATCAATGATCGGTGGGGCCAGATCACGGATTATGAAATCGTCTTCGCCGCGCTGCTCCTGATCGCCCTCTTCGATGCATGCCGCCGGACGATCGGCTGGCCGATCGTCATCCTCGCATCTCTCTTTATCGCCTATGGGCTTCTGGGCGCCTATCTTCCCGATGGCCTTGCCCACAGGGGCTACTCGATAAAGCGCGTCACGGCACAGCTCTACCTTGGCGGCGGCGGTATCTTCGGGACGCCTTTGGGCGTCAGCGCGACCTTCGTGACAGGCGTCGTCGTGCTCGGCGCGCTACTTGAAAAAACCGGCGCAGGTCAGGTCCTGATGGATTTCGCGACAGGCCTGACCGGTCGCATGCGCGGCGGGCCCGCCAAGGCGGCCGTCGTCGGGTCGAGCCTGATGGGCATGATCTCGGGCACGGCCGTGGCCAATGTCCTGACGACCGGACCGATCTCGATTCCGCTGATGCGCAAGAGCGGCTACCGAAATGAGGCGGCAGGCGCCATCGAAGCCGTTGCCTCGACCGGGGGTCAACTGATGCCGCCTGTCATGGGCGCGGCCGCATTCATCATGGCTGAGTTTACCGAGACCTCCTACCTGACGATCGCCAAGGCGGCGTTCCTTCCGGCGGTCGTGTTCTATGCCGTCCTGCTGGCCATGGTTCACTTCGAGGCCGTCAAACGGAACATCCCGCTTCTCAGGGATGCAGGATCGATCATCGACTGGGGGTCGATCGCCCGCCGCACCTACCTTCTTGCCCCGCTGCCAGTCTTCATATCGATGCTGCTGAACGGCTATTCGATCATGCTGTCATCCTTCTGGGCGATCACGGCCTCGGTGCTGGTGAGCTATCTCAGCCGTGCGACGGCGCTGACGCCACGCCGGTTGGTCGACACCGCTGTCTCGGCGGCGCATGCGGTCATCCCCGTTGCCATCGCCTGTGCGGCGGCGGGGACGATTATCGGGATCATCACCCTTACCGGTGTCGGCCTCAAATTCTCAACGCTTGTCGTCCTGCTTTCGGGCGGACAACTCCCCCTTGCCCTGATTCTGACAATGCTGACCTGCATCGTGCTCGGTATGGGCTTGCCGACCGCGGCAGCCTATATCCTCGTGGCGACCCTTGTGGCGCCTGCGCTGGTCGATATGGGCGTCGGCCTCCTTGCCGCGCATCTTTTCGTGCTCTATTCCGCGATGCTGTCCTCGATTACCCCGCCGGTCGCGCTTGCGGCCTATGCGGCGGCGTCGATCTCGCAGGGCAATCCGCTGAAAATCGCGGTGCTCGCCTGTCAATTCGGCATGGGCGCTTTCGCAGTGCCCTATTTCTTCGTCTACGATCCGGCGCTTCTGGCCATCGATGTGACATGGATACAGGTGGTTCTGTCATTCCTGACCGCAATCGCCGGCGGCGTCGCCGCGAGCATCGCCATGATCGGTACGTTCGCCCACCGGCTCTCGTGGATCGAACGCCTTCTCTTCGCCGCCGCCGCGATCTGCTTCCTCAGCGCCAACTGGATGACCGATTTCGTCGGCCTCGCGCTCTCGATCGCACTTATCGCGTGGGACATCCGGCGCCCCGACGCTCCAGAGAAACGAACCAAAGAAATCGACAGTGAACCGATCACCAACACAAACCAGGGAGAAATCCAATGAAACATCTACTGAGAAATTCGGTGCTTGCCGCGGCAACCGCGCTCGCCCCGGTTGCGGCACAGGCAGAGTTCCTGTCCATAGGTTCCTGCCCGGTGGGGTGCACGGCCTACACGTGGTCAGCGGGGATCGCTGACGTGATCAACAGAAACGTCGAAGGCATAGAAGCCACCGCCGAAGAGACCAAGGGCTACGTTGCCAATATCCTGCTTCTGCAGGACGGAGAACTTGAGGCGTCCATGGCGACATCCCTGTCGTCGTTCCAGGCTTATGCGGCGACGGGGCCCTATGCGGGCAGCGAGCCGGGCAAGATCTTGTCATGGATGTCCATCGCGCCAGTCGCCATGCACATCATTACCTTGGAGGGTAGCGGCATCGAAAGCCCTGCGGACTTGGTGGGCAAGCGCATCGGAATGGGTCAGCCGGGCGGTGTGTCGATGCTCGACGCCGATGCAATGATGGGACTGCTCGCAGGGGACGATTTCGAGCCTTTCCGGGTCCGTCTTGGTGACATGGTCAACATGCTTTCGGACGGCAACATCGATGCCGCGCTCTGGAACGGCTCGTTCCCGCTTCCGCCGGTGATCCAACTGGCCGCGCAGCGCGATCTAAAGCTCATTCCGGTGGACGATGAGACCTTTGCAACCATCAGCGCGGAGTATCCGCCCTATTTCCGGCTTTCGATCCCAGGCGGCACGTATGAGGACGTGGCCGTAGACACGCCGACCTACGGGCTTGCAAACGGCCTTGTGATCTCGGCGGACGTTCCAGAGGAACGGGTCTACGAGATGACGAAGGCGATCATGGAAAGCCTCGATGAACTGGCCGGCGTGCACCCGGCTTTTGGCAGGGTCAGCAAGGAAACGGTTCTGAACGGGTTCGGAGCGCCGCTTCACCCGGGCGCATTGCGCTATTATCGCGAAGTCGGAGTCCCCGGCATTGAGGAGTTCGTTGCAAGAACTTCCGGAAGCTGAACAAGACTAGATCAGTTGCCCGACCTTGTCGTCGGGCAACTTCACCAATTCGGAAGGACGACGCATGAGCCGCCCCAATATCCTTGTCATTCAAGCGGATCAGATGACCGCGCTTTGCCTGTCTGCGTATGGAAAGCCCTACGCAATCACGCCGAACCTGGACCGGATGGCGGAAAACGGGACGACCTTCACCAATGCGTACTGCAACAACCCTGTCTGCGGGCCGTCGCGCGCGTCGATGATGACGGGGAGAATGCCTTCCGACATCGGGGTCTACGACAACGGGGCCGAGTTCCTCCCGTCCGAACCCACCTTCGCGCATTATCTGCGGACGCTTGGGTACAAGACGACGCTATCGGGCAAAATGCATTTCGTCGGCCCTGATCAGCTTCACGGCTTCGAGGAAAGGCTTACAACAGACATCTACCCCTCGGATTTCGCTTGGACCATGGATTGGGACCGGACGGACGAGGCCTACGCGCCATCGGTCATGAGCCTGCTCAGTGTCGTGGAAGCCGGATACTGCGAGCGGAATCTACAGCTCGACTATGACGAAGAGGTATTCATCGCGGCGCGCAAGGAGCTATATGACCACGCACGTTCGACGGACGACCGCCCGTTCATGCTCCACGTCTCGTTCACGCAGCCTCACAACCCTTTCGTCGCCGGACGCAAGTACTGGGACATGTACGAAGGCCGCGACATTCCCGAGCCGGAGGTTCCCTACATTCCCTATGAAGACCGGGATCCATGGTCGCAGCGCTACTTCATGACCATCCGGCAGGACGAGTTCGACATTACTCCAGAGCAGCTTTACAATTCGCGCCGCGGCTACTTCGCGATGGTCACCCATATCGATGAATTGGTCGGGGGCCTGATCGAGACGCTGGAAAGCATCGGCCAGCGCGACAACACCTACGTCATCTTCACGTCGGATCATGGCGAAATGCTGGGCGAACGCGGCATGTGGTTCAAGTTCAACCCGTACGAGGCATCGGTCAGGGTCCCCTTGATCATGCAAGGACCGGGCGTGAACGCCGGGCATAAGGACGCGGGTCTTGCTTCGTTGGTTGATCTCCTTCCCACATTCACGGACATCGCCAGCGACGGCCAGTTCAACGATTTCGTCACCCCGCGCGATGGGCGGAGCCTCTTTGACAGGCCCGAACCGGGTGGGCCAGAGGACCGCGTCTTCATCGAGTCGACCGGGGAAAGCCTGTATGGGCCCGCCCTGGTCATGATCGAGGGCCGCAAGAAGCTCGTGTACACGCGGACGGACCCGAAGATGTTCTTCGACCTAGAAAGCGATCCTCTTGAGTTGAACAATCTCGCCGACGCTCCCGAGCATCAGGAGCAGATCGAACGCATGTTGGACGCCATGATGGAACGTTGGGATGAAATGGCGCTGGAAGAACGAATTCGCATCTCGCAGAAAAAACGCCTGTTCGTTCACGAAGCAATGAAGCAGGGGCGTTTCCCGACATGGGACTATGGCCCGCACTATGACCCGGGAAAGGTCTACGTCAGGGGCGGGACGGATCCGAGCACGACGGCGACGAAGCAACGTGGTCGTTTCCCCTACGTCCCCGTTACGCCGCCTCAATTCCCGCGGAGCGCAAAAAACTAGGGGACGGCCTGCGAGGAGTCACGGAATCCCCGGTCGTCGCGGGTCGGGTAGGTGCGACGCCGGATACGCCCCCGCTTCTGTAGCTGGAAGACGCTTTCGGCGACGGCGTTGTCGTGGCAGTTGCCGCGCCGGCTCATGCTGGGCTCGAGGCCGTGCTGGCGGAGAAACGTCTGCCATTCACGGCTGGTGAACTGGGAGCCCTGGACCGAATGCACCGTGATCCTGCCGGTCGGCTTTTGTTGCCACACAGCCATCAGCAAGGCCTGCAAGGCGAGGTCGGCCGTCATGCGGGACTGGGCCGATCCCATTGCCCGGCAGGCGATTTGCAAGGCGAATCTGCCCGAGATGGACCTACAACAACGAACGCCCCAACATGGGCATCGGCGGGGTTATACCCTCCATGAAGCTGAAACTGGCCGCGCAAGTTCTATGATCGCGCCCCGTTAGAACGGGGAGGATTACCCCCCAGACTGCTTCAACCACTTGTACAGAGAATGCGTGCTGACGCCCAAACGCCGGGACACCTTCTGCACCGGATAACCCCGCACCGTGATCTGATGCACCGCATCCCGCCTGAACTCGTTGCTGTAATTGCTTGTCCCCAGGTCGGCCTCCTCGCCTCAAAGTTAGGCGGCGAAGCGTCTACAAATCTAGGGGCACCTCACCCTTTCCTGGACAATTGTCCCTCTAAGGGTGCGGGCGGAGAAAGCAACGGTTCCGCAGGAGGCCTTGTGATCGATGAAACCGGAGCCATCGGAGAGCGGAGGGCAGGTCCTTTCTGGTTCAGGTGAGTTCCGGCCATGCGGCTTCGGAACTGGCTGCAAATTTCCCGGGGCACCGTCGCCCGAGCGAAGGGCGCGTCGCCGGCGGCGAACAGGAACTTATCGATCCCCTTTGCCTGGCGGCGTGGTTCGATGGCAGCGGGAACTTCGCGCCTCTCCATCACGTGCATGCGAGATGATTTTCGACCCGGCGGAACGGTTCAGCCTGAGTGGCCAAGCGGGTGCATGAGCCTGTTGGCCCAACCAAAGATCGCAATGGAATGGATGAGGTCCTGGATGTCGCTGTCGTCCATGCCCACGGCGCGCAGGGCCTCGATGTGCGAGCGATCGGCGCGGGGTGGTGTAACGGTCAGGGCTTCGGCGAAGTCGATGATGGCCGCATCCCGCGGCGCCAGGGCATCGCGGCGACCGGAAAAAAGCGCCGATGTCGCGTCTGGCCCCGCCAGTTTGGCGTGCTGGCGCGCGTGCACGTTGGCGCAGTACCGGCAACCGTTGACGAGTGATGCGCCAAGCGCGCCCAGTTCGCGATCCTCGCGTGGCAGGCCGCCCTCTGCATACATGATGGCGTTGAACAACTCCGTGCGCGCCACATAGCTGTCCGGATCATGCACAAGCGTGCGCACATAGGGTGACACCTTCTTGGCCGATGGCGTAATCCGCATGGCCTGCAGTTGCCGATCGGTTGCTTCCGCGATCTCGACCGGCGGAAGATGGGGCGTCCAGGTCAGGGGTTTGAGGTTGATCCGGGCGATGCCGTCACGCATCAGGAACCTCCTTCAAGAGTGAAAGCCCGTGGACGATGCGCATCTCGTAGCAGACCTGCGCCAGCAACTCGGAGATGGCGATGATCTGCGGTATGGAATACCCTGCGGCCAACAGCGCCTGCAGATGGGCCACAGTGGCCGCGCCGGGGTTTGTCACGATCAGGTCGGTATGATGCGCCAGTGCTGCCAGCGCGGGGGTTTCCGGGAGGCAACCATTTGCCAGATCGCGCAGCGCCGGGTCATCGGGGGCAGGATAGCCGGCAAGAAGGGCGGGGTTTACCGCAAAGGCCGCCGCCCGATGGGCCACGGCATGGCGCAAGTCCGATGACAGTCCAAGGTCGTCTTCAGGGTGGAGGACACTTGCCCGGCAGGCTTCCGCCCCTTGGACGAAGACGGGTCTCTCGGCTCTGAGTCTTTGCATGGCGTCGCCGAAATGCGCTCCGAGGGCGGTGTCTATGGCGTCTTTCGTGGTCATCTCTCGGCTCTCGGTCGCCTTTGAATGGCGTGGATTGTGTTTCGGGATCATCTGCGGCCTCAGGGGTTTGCGGGCCCCATCACCAGATCCGGCAGCCATAGCGTGATGATCGGAAACGCCGTGATCAGGATCAGTGCGACGAAGGGTGGGATCAGCAGGGGCAGGATCGCGATGGATAGCCGTTCGAACTTCACTCCGGACACGGCGGACATCAGGTACAGGCCGACCCCGAGAGGCGGCGTGGCGATCCCGATCAGCAAAGCTAGCGTGATGATCATGCCGAATTGCACGCGGTCGATGCCAAAGGCATCTGCAGCGGGCAACAGCAATGGCAAGAGGATGATCTTGGCCGGTGTCGCTTCCATGAAGCAGCCGATCACAATCAGCAGCACCACCACGAAAACCAGAAAGAGCGTGCGGCTGTCAATGGCATCGAGAAACCCACTGGCGAAGGCCTGTGGCACCTGCTCGAAGGCAAAAAGCCAGCCCATGGTCTGTGAGGCGCCGATGATCATCATGATCAGGGCCGACAGCATCGCGCTTTCCTTCAGCGCCTTCCACAGCATGTCGAGCGTCAGGACACGATAGACCAGCCCGATGAACAACGTGTACACGCAGGCGATCACGCCGGCTTCGGTTGCAGTGGCGAAACCGAAGACAATCGCACCGAGGATGATGGCCGGGGCGACAAGGGCCGGTATGCCCTCCAGCACGGCGCGTCTGGCAGAGGCTAGGCTGCGAGGCTCTTCGCGCGGCATCTCCTGAAAGATGCACAGCACGCGGATGTAGGCGATGAACGACACGGCGACCAGAAAACCCGGCACGATCCCAGCCAGAAACAGGCGCGCCACCGACTCGTTGGCCAGCCAGGCATAGACGATCAAGCTGATCGACGGGGGCACGATCGGGCCGACCAGGGAGGTGGCTACGGTCAGCGCGGCGGCGAATTCATGGGAATACCCGCGCTTGCGCATGGCGCGCACTTCGATCTGGCCAAGCCCTGCGATATCGGCGGTCGCGGCCCCCGAGACCCCCGCAAAGATCAGCGAGGCGATGACATTCACATAGGCCAGCCCCGCACGCACGCTGCCGATCAGGGCAAGCGCAAAGTTGAAGATCTTGTCGGTCATGCCGACCGCGTTCATCAGATTGCCGGCAAGGATGAAGAACGGGATGGCCAGCAGGGCAGGCTTGCTGGCGCCTTCGATGATCTGCTGCGGAAATACGAGCGAGAAATCCAGCAGATCGGCCCAGTAGAGGCCCGCGACGGTGCCCGCGCCTATGGCGATGGTAACCGGAATGCCAAGCATCATCAGCAGCATGAAGCAGCCGATCACGACAAAACCAAGGGTCATTTGGCGTGCCCTGCGTCAAGTCCGTCATGCGGTGCGGACTGCGGATATGGATCGAACCTGCCGGTAAGAACGAGCAGGGCATGCACGCAGAAATGCACGACAAGGCACAGGGCCGATATGAACAGCGGCAGGCTGGTCACGTAGATCGGCAGGGCGATGGTTTCCATATGGCCCGTCTGCATCGCGGTCAGCTTCAGTGCGGGCGAAAGCACCATGTACATGAACAACAGGCCGGTCATGTCGGCAAAGACCGCCAGCGCCCGCCGGACCGGCAGCGGCATGCGCACGGCGATGATATCGACCACCACATCGCGGTTCTCTCGTATGTAGACATAGACGCCGAGGCAGGTCATCCAGACGAACATCAGCATGGTCCAGTGAAAAACCCAGTCATACGCCTCGCCCAGAAACGAGCGACTGAGAATATTCGCCGAGTTGATGGCCAGCATGACCAGCAGCAAAAGCGCAATCGCGGCTTTGAAGGCCGCCGCGATTGCATCCAGGCATGCTCCGACGAAGGAGAGGAGCCTGCTCACTATTGCGTGCTTTCCCGCGCGGCGCCGACGGCCTCCATCAGACCTTGCGGCAATTCGCCGGCCGTCTCGCGCGCTGCGTAGAAATCGGCCGTTTTCGACACGATTGCAGAGGTATCGAAGCTGTCGGAATAGGTTACGCCGTCCAGCGCCCTTATCCGCTCGACAGTCTCGTCCGCCCCGGAGAAGATTGCGTTCCATGCAAATGCCGCGGCATCGGAATGGGCCCTGACAAGTGCGTCCTTGTTGGCATCGGACAGCGCCTGAAAGGCTTGGTCGTTCATCATGAAGGCAATGGCCTGGGGGTATTCGTCGGTGCGGATGATATATGGTGCGACTTCATAGAACCGTGTGGATTCGATGAGTTCGAGGGGCGAGGTCACCGCGTTTACGATCTTGCGGTTGATCGCATCATACACTTCGCCCCAGGGCAGCACGACGACTTCTGCCCCCATGTTTTCCCAGACGTCGATCACGAGCTGGCTGTTGAACTGGCGGATTCGAAGCGCTGCGATATCCTCGGACGAGGTGACCGGATCAACGCTCAGCAAGGTCCGGAACGAGCCACGCGGGAAGGCGGGTGCGTCCCCGAGGATCGAGATTCCCGACTGTTCCGTGACGTTGTCCAGCCAGCCTTGCACCATATCGCCCCGAATGAACGCGGCCCAGTGCTCATAGTCATCGAACAGGAAGGGCGCCGAGGCGTACCGAATGCTGTCCTCCCAGCGCGCGAGGAAGGTCATGGCGGACGGCGCAAGCTGGATCACACCTGCGCTGAGCTGTTCCACCACGGCGTCCATCTGCCCGATCTGCGAGTTGGGGAAAATCCGGATCGTCAGGTCACCGTTGGAGTACTCGGCCGCTTTCTCGGCGAGGAGCTCATAGGCCTGTCCTTCGATGCTTTCCGGGGCCACCATGGAACTCAGGCGCCATGTTTCGGCTGCGACTGGCAGGCTGGCGCTGGCCACAAAGGCCGCAGCTATGCATAGGCGGGAAGGGTGGAACATGTGGTGTCTCCTGTCAGAATGCGGTTTTGGGGCTTTGCATTATCCCAATAATGCATGAATATGGGCGCATGATGTCAATAGAGAATAATAAAAGGTTCGATCTCAAGGTTCTGGAGGCCTTTCTTGCGGCCATGTCCTGCGGATCCATGACAGGGGCGGCCGCGCATCTGGGCGTAGGTCAGCCTGCCGTGACCCGCATGATCAAGGAGCTTGAGGTCGCCGTCGGCTTTCAATTGTTCCATCGCAATGGCCCACGGATATCTCCAACGGATCGCGGCCTGCGATTCCATGACGAGGTCCAGCGGGTCGTGGCTGGCCTGCGCCAGATCGGCCAGCGCGCCGAGGCGATCCGGACGGAAAAGGTCGCCTCCATCGATATCGCGGCAACACCGACCATGGCCGCCGGTCTCTCCGGTCCGGCGCTGATGGCATTGGGCGAAGATTTGCCCCATCAGGTCAATGTACAGACGATGAGCGCGGAGTATGTCATCCGGGCGCTGCGCAGCCGAACGGCGGATTTCGGTATTGCCGCCAACCCGATCGATCATGCCGGCCTCGTTCGGCACGTGGTCTGTGAATCCCGGCTGGTCGGCGTGGTTTCCGAAACCTCGCCGATAGCGGCGTCCGGCCAGCCCTTGTCGTTGTCGATCTTCACAAATCAGCGCCTGATCACGGTCGGCAATGCCTTTCGCATCCGCCACACCATAGATCAGGTCTTCAAGGAACTCGCGATCACCCCGCCATCGGAATTCGCCACCAATACGTCATTGAACGCGGTGATGGCTGCGCGTGCAGGGCTCGGGGTCGCCATCGTCGACCCGGTGACGGCCTATGGGGTGCCGGTCCATGGGGTGCGGATCGTCCCGCTGGAAATACGGATACCCTATGTCTGGGAACTGTTGAGCGACGCGGAACGCGCGCTGTCGCGTCATCTGGTCGCTTTCGTCGAGGCCTTCCGGCAAGCCTGTACCGCCACGGTTCCCGACTGCATCGTGAAAAGCGCCAAAGGCGATGGGGGGATCGCCCGTATCGCTCAATCCTCGCAAGGAGAGTCGTCATGAGCGAGGCCACGGGTCTGGCCGCACTGGAAGCCGACTACGACCGGCAACGCATGCTGCTGAACCTACCTGCCAAACCCTGGATGCCGGTCACCACTGGCCCCGCGGCGGCGCCGGTGCTGGATGTCGCCATAGTCGGGGCCGGGCTGTGCGGTCTGGTGGCCAGTGCAGCGCTCGAGATGGAAGGCATTACCAACGTGCGCCTCCTGGACCGTGCCGCGGCAGGACAAGAAGGCCCGTGGATCACGTTTGCCCGCATGGAAACCCTGCGAACCATCAAGGAAGCCGCCGGTCCTGCGCTGGGCATTCCTGCACTGACCTTCCGGGCCTGGTTTGAGGCGCAATGGGGCCAGGACGCCTGGGATGACATGAGCCTAGCCACCCGCACCATGTGGATGGACTACCTCAACTGGTATCGAAAGATGACGCGGCCCGATGTGCTCAACGATTGCGAGGTCACCGCGATCCTGCCCGAAGGCGCCTTGTTCCGCCTCGTGACGAGCGCGGGAGAGATCTGGGCGCGCAGGGTGGTTCTGGCCACCGGTCTCGACGCGCTTGGCGCGCCTCGGTTGCCGTCGGTGGCTCGGGGGATGCCCGAGGGTACGGTCTATCATGCCGCGGATGTCTTCGATGTCGCCAGCCTGAAGGGAAAGCGCGTGATCGTCGTGGGAGCCGGGGCGTCGGCGATGGACAACGCTGCCGCGGCGCTGGAAGCTGGATGTGCGCGCCTCGACCTGCTCGTTCGACGTCCCGCCTTGCCTGCCATCGACAAGTTCACGGGTACCGGTTCGCGGGGGATGACCGCGGGCTTCGTCGCGCTCGACGATGCACGGAAATGGGCGCTGATGGACGAGGGCGGCCGATTTCCCGTTCCGCCTCCAGCGCACTCGGTCGCGCGCGTTGCGTGTCACACGAATGCACATCTGCACCTGGGCGCGCCGGTCAGGTCCATGTCCCATGGGCCGCGCGGCCTGACCGTGCAGACGCCGCGCGCACGACTGGATGCCGATGTGGCGATTTTCGCGACGGGCTTCGGCATCTCGCTTCAGGACCGGCCGGAATTGGCGCAGTTTGCGCCGCACTGGCGCAACTGGGGCGATGTCGTGGGGGCCGAGAAGGCCGCTCGGAACCCCGAACTCGCTGCCCATCCGTACCTTGGCCTGGATTTCAGCTTTGTAGAGCGCACACCCGGCACCTGCCCAGCGCTGGCGCGCCTCTTGTGTTTCGCCTACCCGGCTGTGCCCAGCCACGGAAAGGTCACTTCGGGCATCCCGTCGGCCACGGAAGGCGCGCGGCGCCTTGCCACCGGTTTGGTCCGGTCATTCTTCGCCGAAGATGCGGACTTCCATCTTGAGCGGTTCGAAACCTTCGACACGCCGGATTTCGAAGCCGGGATCTGGCCTGCCACTCAATTCAGCAAGTCGGCCTAGGCCGTTCGTCTCGAAAGGCTGTTGCCATGAGTTCCAACGATCTTCACGCGCGATCCATCGTTATCGATGCACTGCAGTGTTCGGATTTCAACCGGGACCTGCTGCTCGATGCGCAGCAGGGCGGGATCAGCGCGATCAACGCCTCGTCCGTCCTATGGGAGAATTTCCGCGGGGGAATGGACTACGTGTCCATGTGGCGCGAGACGCTGGCAGAAAACGTCGATATCGCCATGGCCATCCGAACCACCGACGACATCCGCCGGGCCAAGGCCGAAGGCAAGGTCGGGATTATACTGGGGTGGCAGAACACCTCTCCGATCGAGGACAGGCTCGACCATTTCGCTGTATTCAAGGCTCTCGGCGTTAACATCATGCAGCTGACCTACAACACCCAGAACTTCTTTGGCGCCGGTTATCTGGAGGTCAGAGACAGCGGTCTGACCGGGTTCGGGCGCGAGGCCGTGGACGCAATGGCAGAAAGCGGCATCCTGATCGACCTGAGCCATGTGGGGATTCTGACCTCGCTTGAGACTATCGAGCATTCCCCAAAGCCTGTCGCGATAACCCATTGCCTTCCTGCCGCGCTGCGTGATGTGCCGCGCAACAAGCCCGACGAGGTCTTTCAGGCCTGCGCATCCAAGGGCGGCGTCATCGGTACCTCGTTGTTCGCCCCGGGCCTGGCCAAGGGAAATGACGCCACAGTTGCAGATGTGATCGACGCGCTGGAATACATGCTTGATCTTGTGGGCGAGGATCACGTCGCCATCGGCACGGATTTCAATCACAACCGCCCGCGTCCCGGGCCCTGGCTGCTCTGGGCCAACAAGGACAAGGGCACCGGTCGCACGCTCGCGGATTTCGGTTCCGCCAGGATCACCAAGCCCGAAGGGATCAGGCACAGTCGTGACTTCGGCAACCTCACGGTGGAAATGCAAAGGCGCGACTGGGACGAAAGCCGGATCATCAAGATCCTTGGTGGCAACTGGATGCGGCTGTTCGAGCAGACCTGGTAATGCGGAGTAGCCAGGAGTAAGGCGGTGCTGAAGCAGGACCCTTTCGCCGGGCATCTGTTCCTTTCCGTGGTATCCGGGGCGATCTTGTGAAGGTGAACCGCGAGGTTAAGCGGCGTGCCGACGTCATCGGCATCTTCCCGAATGATACGGCCATTCTTCACCTCCTCGGAGGGTCCGGCATGGTCCTCGGGACCGATGGCGGCCTAATTTCGAGCTGCTCGAGACCAACGACGAATGAGCGGTCGCGCGGCGTCACACAAGCCTCGTAACTCTCACCCGCGTAACCGACAGTCGTACCGTCAGGCTGCCCGCCGTGGCAACGGGATCAAGCCCCGGCCGACCTGCAGACCGCCCATCCCGCGCCGGGCGACGTCGTCGCGGATCGAGGCTACGACACGCGCGCGGTTCTCGACCTGATCGAGGCCCACGGCGGACGCCGCCCCATCCTGACTCGGCTCAACAGAAAGGTGCAGCGGACTGGGGAGTGCCCCCGCTGGAGTGGTCCACCGATTGGAATAGATTTATCCCGTTTCAGGAGGACCAGAAATGGCAGGAAAGCGAGACGAGCCCGAAGAGATTGTGCTGAAGCTTCGGCAGATCGAAGTGCTGCAAGGACAAGTGATGGCGATCGCGGATGCGGTGCGCCAGATCGGCGTGACGGAGCCGATGTATTACCGCTGGCGCAAGCAATATGGCGGCATGAACAGGGACCAGCTCAAGCGGCTCAAAGAGCTTGAGTCTGAGAACCAGAGGTTGCGGCGCGCAGTGTCGGATTTGAACTGATACGGTGGATGCCCCCACCAACGGCATCTTTTATGCCATGACGGTTCTATAGGAACCAATTCTGGAGGGCACATCGATGACAACGAAGATCAGCATGCTGGCGATCGACTTGGCGAAGGGCAGTTTTCAGGTCTGTGCGGTCGGGTTGGATGGGGCGGTTCTATACAATCGGGCGCTATCGCGGTCACGGTTGGCCGCGCTTTTGGCCGAACAGTCAAGCTGCGTTGTGACCATGGAGGCTTGTGCAACTTCCCATCACTGGGGCCGGGTGGCTCAACGACATGGCCACGAGGTGCGGCTTGTCCCAGCAGCTTACGTAAAACCGTTCGTCAAGCGTCAGAAGAACGACCGGGCCGATGCTGAGGCGATCGCGGAAGCGGCATTACGCCCAACCATGCGCTTTGTCGCGGTCAAAAGCGCCGAGACCCAGGGCCGCGCGGTTGCTTTCCGCACGCACCAATGCCTGGTTCGGCAACGAACGCAGCTCATTAACGCACTCCGCGGTCATCTTGCCGAGTTCGGTATTGTTGCGCCGAAGGGACCCGCGAGTCTGAAGCTCCTCGAAAACGCGCTGGCGGATGCTTCCAGCGACCTGCCAGACCCCGTCCGCGAAATGGGGGCGGTCTATGTAGAACAGATCGCGCGGCTCACCGAAGTGATCGAGCGACTGACGAGCGAGTTGGAGGCCGGAACGAAGACCGATGCCTGCCTGCGCCGACTTTGCACAATCCCCGGGATTGGCCCAGTCACCGCCGGCGCCGTGGCGGCGTTTGCACCAGACCTCGACACTTTCGATAGCGGGCGCAACTTCGCGGCCTGGCTCGGGCTGGTGCCACGACAACGGTCTACCGGCGGCAAGGCAAAGTTGGGATCAGTCAGCAAAATGGGCCAGACCGACATACGCCGCCTTTTGATCGTTGGCGCCATGAGTGTGATCCGCTGGGTGGTCCGAAAAGGTGGTAGCGAGAACCGCTGTCTGGCAGCGCTCGTGGCGCGGAAACCGAAGATGGTCGCGGCCGTTGCGCTGGCAAACAAGATGGCGCGCATGATCTGGGCCGTGACGACAAAGCAGGAAGATTATCGAATGGCGTGACCTGAACCCTGATGAAGGGGCGAAGGCACGACAGGCCGCAAGGCCAGGGCGAGCGATCGACGAGGAGTAGGCGACACGGACTTCGAAGTTCAAGGTGGGGACATTCAGACCCCGGGGCTCGAGCGCTTGCAGCTCTCTGAACCGATGTGAACCCAGCCTTCCGAACAGCATACCGGCCCGTGGCGTCATGGAAGGCCACACTCAGAGGCCTGACACACGTCCGATCGAAGACCCTGCCGAAACCTCGAAAAAACGCTTGCCAAACAGGGGGCATCCACACACGCCCCGGGTTTACCGGAGAGAAGAACACTCAAAGGATGAGCCCCATGACGACGAGACGATTCACCCCCGCCTATCCGGCCGAGCTGCGCGAACGTGGCGTTCGGTTGTTTCGTGAGAACCGGGCCGATTACAGCAGCGACAGCGCGGCGTGCCGGGCGATCGCGCCCAAGTTGGGCTGCTCACCGGACAGCCTGCGGGTCTGGTGCCAGCAGTCCGAGCGCGATGCCGGTCAGCGGGCCGGACTGACCAGCGCCGAGAAGGACCGGATCAAGGAACTGGAGCGCGAGGTTCGTGAACTTTGGACTGCCAACGATATCCTGAAGAAGGCCAGTGCATATTTCGCGGCGGCGGAGCTCGACCGCCCGTTCCGCAAATGATCGCGTTCATCGACGATCACCGTAGCGTCTTTGGTGTCGTGCCGATCTGCCAAGTCGTGGGGATTGCACCATCGACCTACTATGCGTTCAAGGCTGTGGAGCGTGATCCGGAACTGGCATCGGGCCGGGCCAGACAGGATCGTTTGGACATGGCTTCGATCAAGCAGGCCTTCGATGGCAGCCGGGGATGATACGGCGCGCGCAAGGTCTGGCACCAACTGCGCCGTGAACGGCGTGATATCGCCCGTTGCACGGTGGAACGGCTGATGAAGGCGATGGGATTACACGGCGTCGTCCGTGGCAAGACGGTCATCACGACCAACCCTGATGCATCACAACCTTGCCCGGACGACAAGGTGAACCGTGCCTTCGTGGCCGCCATGCCAAACCAGCTCTGGGTCAGCGATTTCACCTATGTCTCAAGCTGGCAGGGCATGGTCTACGTGGCCTTCATCATTGACGTCTTCGCCCGCAAGATCGCCGGCTGGCGCGTCTCGACCTCGATGACCACCGGTTTCGTCCTTGATGCCCTGAACCAGGCCATCTGCCAGCGGGCGCCGTCCGAGGCTGACAAGCTGATCCATCACAGGCGCGCCAGCGCGCGGCAGCCAATACCTGTCAATCCGATACACCGAACGGCTTGCCGAGGCGGGGATCGACACGTCCGTCGGCAGCGTCGGGAATTCCTATGACAATGCTCTGGCCGAAAGCATCATCGGCCTGTTCAAGACCGAAGTGATCAAGTTTCTCGGACCCTGGAAATCGGTCGGCCAGGTGTCTGACGTCAGCGCCCACCGGACAGATGTAGCGGTCGTTCTCATCGTCCCATGTAAAGTCGGAACGCGAGAAGGTTCCGTCGGTCCGTTCGCCCTTGTCGAAGACGGGAATAAAGGGGAGGATTTGGCGCTTGAGTGTCAGCCAGACCAGATTGTCGGATGATCCGTAGGCGGTGTCAGCGGCGATCCAATCCGGCTTCACGCCAAAACGCGCTTCGGTGCGGTCGAGCATCTTGCGCATGGCACCGACCTCAGCAGTCTTGTTCGACCGGCTGGCGTCCACATCAACGATGATGCCGTGGTCCGTGTCGATCAGGTAATTGTCAGAATAGGCGAAGAAAGCAGGGCCCTTACGGGCAGCTGTCCACTGGCTGGCGGGATCGGCATGGGCTGTGAACTTGGGCTTGGCGGTTGCTGCCGCTCCGAAGGCGTCGTCGTCCAGTGTGTCGAGATACTCACGCACCGCGCGGGGCGCATCACTCAGAACAATCTCGCGGGCGGCCCAGTCCTCGGGGTTACTGGAGTTCTGCTTTTGGACATCAGCGCTGATCAAGCTGGCGTCGACTGCGAAGCCCTGGCCGCCGACCAAACCCTCTTCCATGCAGCGCGCGACCGTCCCTTCAAACACATGGCGCAAAAGATCACTCTCGCGGAACCGGCCATGGCGGTTCTTGGAGAAGGACGAGTGATCCGGGATGCGATCAGTCAGATCGAGGCGGCAGAACCACCGATAGGCGAGGTTCAGATGCACTTCCTCGCAAAGCCGCCGCTCGGACCGGATGCCAAAGCAATACCCAACCAGAAGCATCCGGATCAGAAGTTCAGGATCGACCGAGGGGCGACCGGTGTGGCTGTAGAAATCAGCGAGATGCGCGCGGACGCTGCCCAAGTCGACGAACCGATCAATCGACCGCAGCAGGTGGTCCTGGGGGACGTGTTCTTCCAGCGAGAACTCGTAGAACAGTGCCGCCTGCGCTTCCTGCCTCGGTCCCATCATCGCCAATCCTCCCGCTCTTCAAGAGAATTGAATCAGCCAGCTGCTAACCGATCAAGCGGGAGTTTTTCAACGGAATCGGCGGGAAGCCGATGGGGTGGATGGCTCCTGCTCCAACCGGCGTCGCGATGCGCCATAGTGCAGGTGTCAAAGTCTGCTTATGAGAGGAGCCACCCCATGCAAGTTACCACAATCGGCATTGATCTGGCGAAGAACGTTTTCCAGGTTCACGGGATCACCGCCACCGAGGAAGTGGTGTTCAACAAGCCCCTGCGGCGGGCGCAGTTTCTGGCTTTCTTTGCGAAGTTGGAGCCCTGCCTGATCGGCATGGAATCCTGCAGCAGCGCCCATCATTGGGCTCGCGAACTCACGGCCTTGGGCCACGAGGTTCGGTTGATCCCGCCGATGTATGTGAAGCCATACGTCAAGCGTGGGAAGTCTGATGCCATTGATGCCGAAGCAATCTGCGAATCCGTGACCCGCCCAACGATGCGCTTTGTTGCGATTAAGACCGTGGAGCAGCAGTCATTGCTTTCACTGCATCGGGCTCGTGACCTTCTTGTTCGCCAAAGGACGCAATTGATCAACGGCCTGCGTGGTCTGGTCGCCGAGTTCGGCATCTACATCCCCAGAGGGCTGGCACGCGTGATTGGTTTTGCCGAGGACATCACCTTGGGCGAAGTCCTCGACATGCCAGACATCGCCAATGAGGTGATCTGCAACCTGTCCGAACAGCTCATGGCTCTGCACAAGCGGGTCCGCTGGTACGAAGATCGCTTGAAGCAGGTCGCCAAAGAAGATGCGCGTGTCCGCTTGTTGCGCACGATCCCTGGCGTTGGCGCAGTGACTGCGTCTGCCATCATCGCCAGTATTGGAGACGGGCATCAGTTCCGGAACGGTCGGGAATTTGCAGCTTGGCTGGGGCTGACACCGGCAAACAAGTCCAGCGGAGGAAAAGAGAAGCTTGGTCGGATCACCAAGATGGGCGACCAGTATCTGCGATCGTTGCTTGTCGTCGGCATGACCTCATTGGTCCGACAAACCCGGTCACATCCAGAGCGCGCCAGCCAATGGCTGACGTCGCTACTCGAACGCAAACCTGCCCGCCTGGCTACAGTCGCGATGGCGAACAAGACGGCTCGGATCGTTTGGGCCGTTCTCACCCGCAACGCACCCTACAATCCACATATGGCCTGAGGAGAAAGAACCACGAGTTAGCAAGACCTGCGATGTGATGGTGCACAAGTCAGCCGCCAAAGCTAGGACACCCCGTCGAATGTCCCGGGCGCTATAGCCCGCTAAGCCGTAAGGGACCTGGTTTGCGGAACCCATCAGGGCCAGCGGTCAAAGCCGCGCAAACAGGCCGGACACACGACTGCTTCTGACAAACGCACGAAATCATCTCAAAAATGTCTTGCTATGCAGGAGCCATCCACACAGGTCATTCGATCCGACCCAATCACTGCCATCACTCTGCATCGCCGCAAGTCGGCTTCGAGCCCAAACCGGAAGTGGGCCAGCCGGAGCCCTCGCAGATGCAGCGTGAACACCCATGCTGGTGACCGCTGCAGCACGGAAGGAATAGCGGTCATTCGTGACAGGTGCAGCGAGATCTCAGACCTTAAGGTCCGAGTCGCGGGACTTTCCCGACATTGATGTTCGGGCATGTTGCTAACGCAGCATTTGTTCGCAGTCGCAGCGGCCTGTTTTTTGCGGTGCAGCGGGTTTCGCCAGAGCGGCCATTCAGCTCCACTTTCCGGCATCAATCCCAAACTGTCTTTTCGCTGCGGAGAGATCAAACTAGAAGGGCGCGGACCAAGCAGAGATATGCTGGTGCAGCTACTGCTGACGCAGCATTTCTTCGCACATACAGCTGGGTTTTTGTCGCAATGCAGCACCCTTGACCGAAGCAGCCACTGAGCCGCTAGATCTGTTGCCAAACCCAAACCTTCCATACGCTGCGCGCGGGTAAAACAATCGGTTTGCGAATTAAGCGGACTGCTATCCATGATCGCCTCACTCGGACCAAGGCTGTGTGAAGCTCAACTTTGAAAATGCCGCACCATGTTCGCGATGCCATCGTCATATGAGGTCGTCACACATTTCGGGAAACGTTGCCGGAACTTCGCATCGGACATGACGTAGTCGGTCTTGTATTGGTAGCTCATTTCATGAACCTCGCGGATGAGTGGCTTGAACAGACCCAAAGCGCGCAGAGCAATGTCAGGGATATGCGTCATTTTGAATGACGTCCCGAGTGCCTTGTTGAAGCGCACGGCCATTTCCGACACCTTGACCGGCGGCCCCACTGGAAGGTGATATTCTTCGCCATATGTCTCGTCATCCAAAGCCAGCTCCACCAGACCGCGCCCCATATCCTGCGTGTAAGCATAGGTATGCACTGGGCCTTCAGGCATCGCGACCTGCGGCGCTTTGCCTTTCAGCATGTTTTCCAGAAAACTGATATAGAAGGGTGAGTTGATGGCCCCTGGCCCATAGAAGTCTGCCCCGCGGCCAACCGTGGCCTTCACACGCCCGGCGCGCTGCGCCGCCATTATGATCTCGACTGCGGTTTTGCGGGCCTTGCCTTTGCGAGAGGGGGGGTGACGTAAAGTGGTTTCGTCAAACGGCACGGGCAAGGGTGCCGGTCCATAAAGATAAACATTGTCGAAATACACGATTTTCCTGCGCGTTTTTTCACATGCGGTGATCAGAGCATGCGAGATTGCCGGAAAGCCGGTGGTCCAAAGTTCCGCGTTGTAGGGGAGACCGATGCAGTCATAGACGACATCAACCCCGTCGAGGACCGTGATCAGTGCATCTGCATCCATCGCATCGGCATCGGCGCGGGTCAGCGATTTTCCGGCAAGTCCTTTGGCCTGAATTGCATCAAGCGTCGCGCGGCCAATCGCACCGTCCGCGCCGAGTACTGCATGATACCCCATGTCAGTTTCCTTTCCCGAAAAGTGCCATACCGATCATGGTAAAACCGGTGGCAAAGAGCCAAAGATGAATTGAAAGTGTCGAGACGAAGATACTGGCCTCCATGCCGAAAAGTTCGATGACAGGAGAGGCGAGAATGGGTGCAACAATCAAACCCGCCCAGCCGAGGATTTTGGGCAGTCCATCACTTCGCAAAATCATCACAGACACCGCGATCAGCCAGCCCACGGTAAAGAGCGAGACGCCCAGAATTTCGCCAATCGCACCACCCCAGGCGTTCACGGCAGACTGGATAAGATCAATCGTCTGTTGCGCCTCTGGGGTCGCGGTGCCGTAGCTTTCCGCCAGAAATGTCGACGCCGTGAGCCAACGAATAATACCGATCGCGCGGGCCAGTGCAGAGGCGCAGATCAGGCCGACAGCTGTCACAAAAAGTGGTCCAACCTGCTTGTCACGGCCACGTGCAAGCCATGCAATCGCAGGACCGATCAGGGCCCATGCAAGGGAATAGACCAGATAGATGCCGTAGCCCAAACGGACTTGACCAATCTGTTCAAAGATCAGTGGCAGGGCCTCGGATGGTGCAAAGTCAAGGCTGTCAGGCCAGCTGATGGCCGCGCCCAAGATAGCAAGCGGCACAAACAAAAGTGCCGCTTGGGCAACAACGAAGCCGCCAATGATGAACATGTTTCGGGGGGTATTCATAGGGCGCTCCGTTCAGAATGATGGCATTTGACCCTTGCTACCCGATGTCAAATTCGGGACGATATAGCCGATATTACAAGATAGGATTCCATTTTTGAAATGCCGCGCCAGGATAGACTTCCAAAGCTTCAGCTGATCCAGTCCTTCGCTCGGGTGGCGGAACACGGATCACTTGCGGCAACCGTAAAGGCCCTTGGGGGCAGTCCCGCAACGCTAAGCCGCCATATCGCGGCCCTAGAGGCCGATCTGGGCGTGACCCTTTTTGAGCGTCAGGGCACCGGGTTGTCTTTGACCGAGACCGGGGCATCGCTTTATACCTATGCTACCGATCTTACGCAGGCGGCGCACCGGTTTGTCTCTGTGGCGGCCGGGCAGGATCAAGCGATTTTTGGCACAGTCCGCATTTCGGCGTCCAAGGGGGTTGCGGGTTTCTTACTGCCACCAATATTGGCGGGTCTTGCCCGAGCGGAGCCAGAGATTGATATCGAATTGGTGCCAACTGACACTGAAGCGAACCTTCTTTTGCGAGAGGCCGACATCGCCATAAGGATGTTCCGGCCCAAACAATCCAATCTGATTGCGCGCAAGCTTGGTGTGCTGCGTTTCGGTCTTTTTGCCAGCAAGGACTATCTCAGCCTGCATGGCACACCGGTTGATGTTGCAGATCTCCACAACCACGATCTGATCGGCGGTGATGCAGATGATCAGGTGCTGCAAGGGCTGCAATCCATCGGGTCCAGCATCGTTCAAAAGGATTTCCGATACCGCTGTGATGATCGGTTCACAGCATGGCAATTACTGACAGCGGGCTGCGGCATTGGCGTGGCACACCTCTCCCAAGGGCTGTCCGACACCGGTCTGGTCCGCGTTCTGCCAAGCATACCGCCAATGGAGCTGCCGGTGTGGCTGACCTCTCATAGCGAGCTCAAGACCAATGCACGCGTCCGCCGCACCTTTGGGTTTATTGCTGACCATCTGACTGATGCGCTTCAGGCGCAAACCCTGTAATCGTAAATGTAACAAAACGAAATCCGCAAAGGTGCAAAATGCCCTGTGTCAATGACTCGGTCATCGTTTCTCAGTCGGGTGACAACGCGATTGCGCGGGCTGTGGCGGGGCGGGCGACGTTGCGCGCGATCCATGCCATGACATTGCTGCAGGCTGTCAGCCTGTCATCCTCCATCATCGGGGCCATGCCAGCCCATGCGACAGCGGCCATGTCGGCGATGGAGTAGTAGCCAGCGATATAGTCGCGACCTTCAAGCTGCTTCTCAAGGACTCCGAACAGTCGTGCGGTCTCGTTCTTGTAGCGGGTCTCGGCGTAAGGAACCTTTTCCTGCAAACCTCGAAAGTGGTTGGATTGCCCCATCATCGGGCCAAGGCCACCCATCTGCCAGTGCAGCCACTGTGTCACGGCCCACCGGTCCTGCGGGGTGCTGCCGCCAAATTGCCCCGTCTTTTCCGACAGATATTGCAGGATCGCGCCGGATTCCATAATTGTGATCCCGGTTTCATGATCAACAATCGCCGGAATTTTCCCGTTGGGCGAAATCTTGAGGTATTTGGGCGCGTGCTGTTCGCCCGTGCCGATGTTGATCCAGTTGATCTGATAGTCCAGCCCTATTTCCTCAAGCGCGATGGCCACTTTGTAGCCGTTTGGTGTGCCCCACAGATATGCAGTGATCATTTGGAACTCTCTTTCAGTTTGTATGTCTGGACAGCCGTCGCCGAAGCAACCAGCGCATCCTTGACCGGGATAAACGTGAAGCCAAAAGTCTTTTCGGCCTTCGCTCCAGACACAGCGAGGGTGCGGCCAACATTTTCGAGCACACCTTTGACGTCCTTGGAAAACAGCCCCATGATCCGGAGAAGCAAGACAGGCGCCTCACGACTAGGTGTCTTCAGGCTAGCATCCCAGCTCTTCAGCATGTTACCAAATTCGAGCAAGGAATAGGTTCCGCTTGCGGCTGCAAAGCGTTGGCCTTTTGCCGCCTCAAGATCGATCGCCGCGACATGCATCCGCGCGACGTCCCGCACATCGACGGCCACCATATCGACAGGCGGGGCCATGGGGACTTTGCCGGTCATCAACTGTTCGACCAGTTCAAGCGATGCGCCATAGCGTGCATCCATCGGTGGGCCAAAAACTGCGCCGGGGTTGATGGTGGTCAGCGCGATGTCCGGGTTGTCTGCGACAAAATCCCAGGCCGCCTTTTCTGCCAGTGTCTTGGAGGTTTCATATGACCCGACGGACCGATCTTCGGGCGTTGTCCAGTTGGTTTCGTCTGACGGATGCATTTTCGGCTTATCCGCCTGCTTGTAGATCGCAGCACAGGACGATGTCAGAATCACACGCGTCATTCCGGCTTGTTTGGCCGCGCGCATCGCGCGGAGCGTGCCGTCGACTGCAGGGCGGATCAGGTCTTGTGGATCTTTCGGCTCTGTCAGCGGAAATGGCGAGGCCGTATGCATCAAGACATCACAGCCTTGCAAGGCATCCTGCCAGCCTTCGTCCTTGGTCAGGTCCAAGGTGGCGAATTCCAGTTCGGCTTCGGGAAAGAGCCCCTGCAATTCCGATTTCCGTTTGTCAGAGCGGATTGAAGCACGAACTTGATAGCCCTGTTCCAGCAGTTCGCGGAGGATATGTTTGGCGATAAAACCGGACGCACCGGTCAAGAAGACTTTGGTCATTTGAGTATTCCTTCTCTCAGTGAAGCGACTGTCAGGGACGTTTAATGCCTTGTTGTGTCAGCAGCCTCCGGAGGGTTATGCAATGCGCGCCTTGCTCGCGGCCCAAAGGGACAGCAAGCCGATTGGCGCAAGCATGACGATCTGCGGGAAGAACTGGCCGTACATCACGCTGGTCGCGACAAAGACCAGCGCCAGGCCGACATACTGGATACCGATATAGATCAGCAGCACCCTGCAAAGCGGGTCGGTTTCGTCCTTTCGGCTGACATAGAACAAGGTGAGCGAGGACAAGAGCAGCACAACGGTCGTCATGTGCCACGACGAATGAAGCGTTGCCTTTACCAGATCAGGTGCATCTGACGTCATTAAAGGGGCTATCACTTGGGATTCCCCAATGAACGTATGAACAAGTGCCACCGCAAAGTTGATGATTGCAGCAACGATAGGAATGACTTTCATTTTCAACCCCCTTCAGGTGCGATTTTCGTTTTGACGAGCGGCGTCATCATTCTCAATTTGACCTGTCTCGGTTCGGTGAGGACGCCGCCCACCAATGCCCTGAGGCTTCACTCTGCCAGAGCCTCGATCAACAGATCAGAGAACAGCCGCGTGCTGTGCTGTTGCTGGCCAGTGATGATCTGCCCGTCACGGATTGCGAAAGGTGCAAGTGGGGCCGCAGATTCGAAGGTGGTGTTGGGGTTCTTTTTCGCCTCGGTCTCAATGGTGTATTCGTTCACCTTGGTGCCCAGGGCCGCATCCATCATCTGTTCTTCGCTGTCGGGATAGCCCGTCCAGGTCTTTCCATCTGCCATCAGCGTCCCGTCGCTCAGCTTCGTCCAGAGCATCAGGCAGGTGCCGTGGCAGATCAGACCGATGATCTTGCCGCTCTCGTAGAAATCAGCGATCAATTTGTGCAGCGCGGTGTCGTCTTTGAACGTGACCAACGGCCCTCCGCCACCAGCGACGCAAACCGCATCATATTGGCTGATATCGACATCTGCGATGGACGGGGTGTTTTCCATCAGCGCAGCGAAGGTCGCGTGGTGTTTGAAGCCCAGCGTGATCAGGTCATTGGGATATTGTGTCATCTCGTTCTCGGGGTCCGAGAAGCCGTCGAACTCGACATTGCCCCCTTTGGGCGAAGCGATATCGACTGTGCAGCCAGCCTGCATCAGGTCAAAGAATGGGCCGGTCATCTCTTCAGCGAAGAAGCCGACCGGAAACCCCATAAGGGTGGCGGGGTTCGAAACGATATAGAGCACCTTCTTGCCCGCAACATTTGCATAGGCGTGGCGGCGGATAGCGGTAGATGTGGTCATGTGTCCTCACAAAGATCAATTTGCGTTGATCTGAATGTGGACACTCAGGCGGACTGTGTCACTCGCAGGGCGTGCCACAACACTTGCGGCCTGCGCCAATCACGCGCTCTGCCGATGTGCCTCGCGCCACGCCTCGGGTGTGGATTCCGTCCACCGCCGAAAAGCCCTGAAGAATGAGTTGGGATCCTCAAAGCCAAGCAGAAAGCTGACTTCCGCCGCACCGAGGTTTGTATTCGTCAGGTAGTGCTGCGCCAGTCGCATGCGCGCGGAATTGAGGACATCCAGCCAGGATGTGCCCTCTTCCGATAGCCGCCGTTGCAAGGACCGACGACTGACCGCAAGCTCACCGGCCACGTCATCGATTTGCGTCCGCCCGCTGGGCAGCAGCTCCAGAAGGGCATTTTCAACGCGGGCGCGCACGCCAAGATCGTCACGCGCCGCGTCCATCCGGCGCCGCAAGTCCGGCTCAAAGGATTGCCACATCTGATTGTCATGTGTCAGGAAGGGTCGCATTGCGTCGATTGGATCAAGGCTGAAAGATGCGGTGTCACCATAGGCGACCGGGCACCCGAACCAATCCGCAAAGGCAGTGGTCTCTTGGAGTGCCGCTGGTAGGACAACAGCCTGCGGCACAACCCGCCTGCGCGTGGCGCGGCGCAGCAAATTGACGAGAAAGACAATCTCGGTTGCCGCGAGCGTCGTTGGCAAATCAGGGCGATACTTGCAACGGTAGGTAAACTGGGTCGCGGTGGGCATCACCTCCACATCAAGCCTGAAAGCTCCTACGAGGCGCTTAAACTCGCCAAGCCGCTGCCCCGCCACCGTCATGTTGGGCGCGCACATGGCGGCAAAGAAGGCCGGATCGAAGAATTCGCTCGCTTCGATCTGGCCGAGTTTGAGTGCCAGTGTCGGCGATTGCGCTTCAGCGTCAAAGCTATCCCAAAGTGCGTAGAATTCACCCAGCGTGATGCGGCTGCCGTCACCATCCAATAGCCCAGCTGGCAGGCCGGCACGCCGAAGGACGGCCACCGCGCTCAGGCCAAGATCGGCGAGCATCAGCCTCCAGACCTTTCCTACATGTACCGTCGGCTGCTGAGATGAACGCTGCATGGGCCCCTCCAATAACCATCGATACAGGAAGGACACTGTTCAGCCAAATTCCACATGCGCCATTTTACTTGCTTTATGTGCCACTACACATGTTTGTTGCTCGACCTGCTTCACCCGCAGCTTTCCGCGTTTTCTGGTTTTTGCGGCGTCCGTGATATTGCAAATTGCGGCCATTGGCAGGAAAATCTCGTATTTCCAAATTGTCCGCGACATGATCCTTAGGCGTATCGTACTCTCTGCAGTTCGTATGAACGGCTGGTTTTCTCGCCGCACAGCGGCGCGAGAATTTACGCAATTGCAGCAAGTTTCTCGCTGCGAGCGCACGCAGAATGAGGATCCGATTCACAGATTGGGCTCTTTGACACCTTCGCCGCGCGATCCACGAACGGCAGGTCTAGGATGAGCCGCCCTTTGCTGCATCGCGCACGAACTGATAAACTGCGGACTTAACCGACCTTCGTTTTTTAGCCCTCGCTGACGCAGCATCTGTTCGCGAGCGCAGCACGTTATGTGCGGCGTCGCAGCCAAGGTCGTCAAAGCGGTTATTCGAAGCGGCCTGATGACATCAAATCCAAACCGCACTTTCGCTGCGTGGTGCATGAACTCGAAGGTCGCGGGACAAAACCGACCTTCGAGTTTGGGCCTTCGCTGACGCAGAATTGTTTGGCGCGCGCAGCATTGATGTTGTGGCGATGCGGCAAATTTTCAGATTTCGGTCATTCATACTTGCGCTTGAGGCCCAATCCCAAACAGACCATTCGCCGCGTGCTTTATGGGCAAACAAGCCGCGGCCTCTCACAAAAAATTTGTAATCTGAAGTTTACTGGCGCAGCATCTTTTCGCCTAACCTGCACAGCACCTATTTCGCGACGATGCGGCAGGTTACCCTTTTGCAGTTGATCATTCGTTGTTACGCAAGGTTAAATCAATTCACCATCAAAGTCTCTTTTCTGGGCGTAGGCGACTACTGCAGCGTTATCTCGTCCCCGAGTTTAATTGTCCCGCCCTCTACGACTTCGGCGTAGACGCCCATATCAAAGTGCGCGTAGGTCTTACGCAACAGGCTGGGTATGGGCATGTCTCTTTCCGCGGTTTTCGGGTTCACTTCGGTTGCGGCACAGCGCCGGGTCCGCAGCAAAACCTTCAATCGAACAGAACCGATTTGGACGTTGCGACCCACATGATCCAATTCCACCCAAGGTGTCCAACCTTCGACCTCGATGTTCATGCGGAAACGTTTTTCGTTGATCGGTTGCCCAATGTCCTTTGAGAAGGCGGCAACGCTGTCACGCGACAGGATTGAAACGGCATTCATCAATTCAGGCGATACAACCGAAACATCGGTAAAACGATGCGGATCTGACCGCACAAGCGAAGGTGTTTCGTCCAACTGAAGAGTTGACTTCAAAAACCGGGCGGCTCCGTCGCGGCCCGTCTGATGCGACAGATCAAATGTCAGGGCTGAGCCAGCATGAGTCAAAGATAATGCCTGCTTGTCCAGATGTGCCTCTATGCCAGCGAGCTCGGCTTCTTTTAACAGAACCACGAACTTATCCTTCGGGAGTGGTTTAGGGTCAGACGGATCAAATCCGCTTTCCGGGCGGGCAAACCCCCATTGCCGATCTCCAGGAAAGCCCTCGCCAGGTTGCAGGGCCACGCTGTCCAGAGGTTCGGCGGACATGCCTTTGATCGGGTAGCGCGCAAGCGCAACGATGCGTCCAGTCACAAATGTGCGTCCATTGAAGCCGCCCATCCCAATAATGCGCTATCTTCACCAGGACGGGCCAAAAATTCGAGACCCAAAGGACGTTTATCAAATCCCTGAATGGGTAAAGTGATCGCGGGGCTCCCCGAGATGGATGCCGCCAAGGCTCGATCCGTTAGAAGCGGGAACAGAGGGTAGGACTTGCCATTCACGCTGACCTCAGTCGTATGCAGTGCAGGTGCTGCGATTGGGACGGAAGGATAGACCAGTGCATCGAGACCGTCCATCGCTTTGGCCAAAAACTCCCTGACCTGTGCACAGCCATCGTGGCGCAGGTCTTCCAATTGGGCGTCGGTTGTTGCATCCGTTGCGACGGCTCGGAACACCTCAGCCACATCGGGGCTTGCAATCCTGTTGGCAAAGGCATCGAGCGTCAGCCCGCATTGGCGCAGCAAGAAATTGGACCACCAGCGCTTGGCCTCTGCGATAACAAGTGGCAAGGCGGTCTGTTCGATCGCTGCCGCGAGTTTCGGCGCATCGACAGTCTTTATGGTCGCGCCCCCGCTCAGAAGTCTTTCGATAGCGGCTTCGACAATGGCTCCAACCTGAGGGTCCACGCGCTCCCAGAAAACGGACGTGAGCCGACCCAATTTCAGCCCCTCAAGAGAACGGTTGGATGCAGGCTTTTCGCCTGCCAAAACCGCATCCAAGCGGATCAGGCGCTCCATCGACGACGCGGCGGCACTCACGGTATCGAGAGTTGTGGACAAATTCAGCACGCCATCGCCCGGATACCGCCCGGTACTCGGCCGGAACTGAACCGCTCCGGGTTTGCCGGAGGCTCCAACTCCTGAGTAGGATGGAGCATCATGAGCAAGACGACGAACAAGTATTCCCCCGAAGTGCGCGAGCGTGCCGTTCGCATGGTTCTGGACAACGCCGGGCAGCATGAGAGCCGCTGGTCGGCGATCCTGTCGATTTCTGCGAAGATTGGTTGCGCGCCGCAGACGCTGAACGAGTGGGTCAAGAAGGCCGAGGTTGACAGCGGTGATCGCACCGGTGTTACGACCGAGATGGCCGAGAAGTTGAAGGCCTTGGAGCGCGAGAACCGCGAACTGAAGCAAGCCAACGAGATCCTGCGGAAGGCTTCGGCGTATTTTGCTCAGGCGGAGCTCGACCGCCGGTCCAGGACATGATCGCCTTCATCGAAGAGAACCGGGAAGCTATCGGGGTCGAGCCGACCTGCAAGCACCTGCCGATTGCCCCATCTACCTTCTACGATCACATGGCCAAGCGGGCGAACCCCGATATGCTGTCGGATCGGGCGAAGCGGGATATGGCCTTGAAGCCCGAGATCGAACGCGTCTGGAAGCAGAACTACAGGGTCTATGGGGTACGCAAGGTTTGGCACCAGATGCGCCGCGAAGGCTTTGACATTGCCCGCTGCACCGTTGCGCGACTGATGAAAGACATCGGGATCGAAGGCGTCATTCGTGGCAAGAACCACAGGACGACCATCCCGGACAGGTCCCAGCCATGCCCGCTGGACAAGGTGAACCGTCAGTTCAAGGCCCCGGCGCCGAACATGCTGTGGGTCAGCGATTTCACCTATGTCACCACCTGGCAGGGCTTCGTTCACGTGGCCTTCGTCATCGATGCCTTCGCGCGCCGCATTGTGGGCTGGCGGGTGAGTCGGGCGGCCCATGCCGGCTTTGTCCTGGATGCTTTGGAGCAGGCCGTGCATCAGCGACAACCCGGATCGGGCCTGGTTCATCATTCGGATCGCGGATCGCAATATCTGTCCATTCGCTATGCCGAGCGCCTGGCCGAGGCGGGGATCGAACCGTCCGTGGGCAGCGTGGGTGACAGTTATGACAATGCCTTGGCCGAGACGATCAACGGCCTGTTCAAAGCGGAAGTCATCCACCGACGTGGGCCATGGCGCAGCTTCGACGCCGTGGAATACGCCACACTCGAATGGGTCGACTGGTTCAACAACCGCCGCCTGCTGGAACCCATCGGGAACATTCCGCCAGCGGAGGCCGAAGCAAACTTTTACGCCGCTCTGGAAGGATCAGACATGGCCGCGTAACTAAGATCAATCAGCCTCCGGCAAAACCGGAGCGGTTCAGCTTCTTTATGACAGTCCTTTTACTGAGAAGGCTCCGGATGGCCCAGATGGGGTATTCGAAGGCGCTGATGTGGAGGACTTTCTGGAGCGTGTTCGCACTATCAACCGGGCGGCCGGCACCTCTACCCCAGCGGCAGCCAGCGGGTCATAGTCGACACTTCGCGCGGAACTGCAAGCGCCCGGCTCCGCAAGGCCACCCACTATGAGGAGCTGTTCCACAATACCGAATTTCTGGGAGTCACTGAGTAATGCCCGTTCATCACGCCATCTGGACAGTCGCCGACAGCCCCGCCGAAATCTCCCTGGGCATCCTGCCCTCCGAGCAGACGCTGGAAGACATGATCGTGGCACAACCAAAGATCTTGTCTTCCGAGTGGATGCTGATCGGACGGCAAGAGGACACGGGGTTTGGCGGGCGTATAGATCTGCTTGCCATCGCTCCAGATGGGTCGCTTGTGCTCGTGGAGCTGAAGCGCGACCGCACCCCGCGTGAGGTGGTGGCCCAAGCGTTAGACTACGCGGCTTGGGTTGAAGGGCTCGATGCCGAGGATACTGCGGCGATCTACAAGCGCTTCCGGCCCAACGGCAGCCTTTCCGCCGATTTTCTCGGTTACTTCGGACAGCCACTTGACGAAGACGCCGTGAACCAAAGCCACCAGGTGGTGATCGTCGCGGCGCATCTCGACGCCAGCAGCGAGCGGATCGTCGGCTATCTCAATGACCGTGGCGTTGCCATAAACGTGATGTTCTTCCAGGTATTCAACCACGGGAATCAACAGCTTCTCAGCCGAGCCTGGCTGATCGATCCAGGCGAGATTCAGATTCACGCTGGCGCTGGCGGTCGCGGCGAGAAAGAGCCGTGGAACGGCGAATTTTACGTGAGCTTTGGCGACGATCAGACACGGGATTGGAACGAAGCGAGAGAGCATGGCTTTGTCTGCGCCGGCGGGGGGGTGTGGTATAGCAACTCTCTAAAGATGCTCAGCGAGGGTGATCGGGTATGGGTCAAGATACCTGGTAAGGGCTTTGTCGGCGTGGGCCGTGTCCGTGGCCCACGTGTCGCTGCCAAGGACTTCAAGATTGGCGACGAACCGGCCCTCGATGTGTTGAACGGGGGCTACCATCGCGACTTCGCGGAGGACCCCGAGAAGTCCGAATATTTCGTTCCGGTCGAATGGATCACTACTGTTCCGGTAGCAGAGGCTGTTCAAGAAGTGGGGATGTTCGGAAACCAGAACACGGTCTGCAAACCCGTCACACCCAAATGGCGCTCCACCGTCGAACAGCTTAAGGCGAAGTTCGATGTGAAGTGATCTGCGGGCGATCCTGCGGCGCTGACGCGTTATTCCAGAAATCCAAAATAGGCTATCTCTGCCTTGATCGGAGAATTCAGATGACTGACGTTCAATTTGGGAGACTTGAGGACCTTCCACTCCGGAAGGCATGGGAACACGAAGCGAGATCCTTCACGCCTTGGCTCGCTGAGAACATCGACCATCTGGCCGAGGTCATCGGCGTTCCCCTTGAGCTGACTGGCACGGAGGTTGCGGTTGGCATGTTTGCCGCTGACATTCTGGCGCGCAATCCGCAAGACGACAGCATCGTCCTGATCGAAAACCAGCTTGAAGAGGGCGATCACGGACACCTAGGCCAGATCATGACCTATCTTGCGGGTCTCGAAGCCAAGACCGTCGTCTGGATCGCGCCTTCGTTTCGCGAGCCGCATCTTTCGGCCATTAGTTGGCTCAACGAGCACACGGCCGACGATTTCTCCTTTTTTGCCGTCCGCCTCCGTGTCGTGCGGATCGGAGACAGCCCGTTCGCCCCGATCTTCGAAGTCGTTGAGAAACCAAACGACTGGGACCGCCAACTCAGGCAGACGGCGTCCTCGGATGCCTCGGCCTACTACGACGTGAAGCAGTCCTACTGGCGAACCCTTCTCGATCGTCATCCCGAGCTGGAACAGCTTGGCGTCAAATCCTGGCGCTACTCCAACAACTACATCAGCGTCAGCGAAGCTCCGCGGGCCGATATCTCGATCTACCTCGCGCGCCATGAAAGTGGGATCTATCTGCGTGCTGGACGTGGCGAAACGTCCGAACCGCTTTCGCAAGCGCTTGAGCCACATCGCGCAAAACTAGAAGCTGCTCTTGGAACAGGAGTTCGGCCATCCGGTCGAGGCGACCATTTTCTAGCAAAGGCAATACCAAAGGGGCACGAGGCGAAGGAGGCATGGCCAGAGATCGCTGATTGGATGAACAAACAGATCGCGGAATACCGTGTGGCGCTGGATCCGGTTTTCGCCGGCGCGGATTGACAGTATACGGATTGTGAGCAGGATCCTTGCAGCCAGGATCGGCCCAGATTACTGGCAACAATTCCTTTAGTACCTTAAGAAGCAATGGAAGCATGGCTACCAAGCTGGACCGACTGGCGTCCGTCAGGCTTCAGGATAACGTGGTGCCCGGGGGCGGAATCGAACCACCGACACGAGGATTTTCAATCCACTGCTCTACCCCTGAGCTACCCGGGCACGGGAGAGCGGTTGTCCGCTCGGGTCGGGTGTTATTAGACGCGGTCTTGGGCGCTGTCCAGTGGGCGGACTGGAAAAATCAATGCTGTCGCTGCGGTTGGTCGCCAGGGTGGGTTTCGTCTTCGTCAGGCGCTTCGTCCACCAGTGGAATGGCGTATGTGCCCTTAAGCCAGCGCCCGAGATCAACGTCGGCGCACCGGCGCGAGCAAAAGGGCTGGTAGGCTGCATCGGAGGGTTTCTGACAGATCGGGCACTTCATGGTAGGTGGCACTCGGACAATGGCAGTCTGTCTCGCTTGCGCTGCAGTTCATAGTGTCCAAGCGGCGTCCAACCGGCCAGCGCCGTGTCAATCGTGTCGCGGCGGAATGCGGCGCGCAGGGTCTGCTCCCAAGCTTGCCGTTGCGCCTTGGGCATGGGCGCTAGGTCTATCGTGATTTGTCCGCCCAGGCCCCGGCAGCGCAATGCCCGTGGCAGTTCTCGGGCGAGCGCGAGGTTGGCCTTTAGTCCGGCGGACATTGAAAGATCGGAGCCAGTGTTCACATCGATGGCGACCAGGGCGGTCGTCGGCTCGATCATGGCCCAGGCACCGGCCGGCAGGGCAAGTCTCGGATGGCGCAGCGCGGCGATCGCGTCCAGTACGCCATGATCAGCGAAGCTGCCTTCCCGGTCGTCGGCGCTATCTGGCGCTGGCCAGTCTCGCCATGCTTGCTGGTGGGCATTCGGGCCGTCCACGAGGCGGGCGGTCCCGGGTGCGTTTCCCTCGGCCAACACGGTTTCGGCAAGCTGGCGCATCGCGGAAATATCGGCGGCGATCATGGCGTCGTCGGCGTTTTCGGCGGCAGAGCGCAGGATCAGACCGGCCGAAGACCCTGCCATGCCCTGTTCGGCCAGCACGGCGAGCCTCGCTCGTGTCTCATCATCGCGCACCTGACGAGAAATGTTGAGGCCCGGCGCATCTGGCGTGATAATCGCAAAGCGGCTCTTGAACAGGAGCTTGCGCGTGACGGGCACTGCCTTGCCGGCTTCTGCGTGGCCGGTCACCTGCACCAGGATTGGCTGGCCCGGGCGCAGACCCTTTGCACCGCGCAGATAGCCGGACTGACCGTCCGGCAGACGCAGGATCACGCCGCCCTGTCCCTTCAGGGGACGATCCGGGATGCCCCGAAATATGGTCCCCGGCAATGTCCGTTCAGCGTCGCGCGGCGGAAGGATAAGGTCTTCGAGCACCCCGTCCTCGATCTGGGCGGCAGCCGGTTGCCCCCGCACCCGGTCCAGCGCGATGGTGCGGCCCTTCACAGCGCATCCCCCGGAACGGCAAGGCCGGCGGTCGTCAGCAATTGTGCGGTTTCGTGTACGGGCAGGCCCATCACAGCGGAAAACGATCCCTCGATCCAGGGAATGAAGGCGCCGGCCGGGCCCTGGATGGCGTAGCCCCCTGCCTTGCCGCGCCAGTCATCAGTTGCAAGGTAGGCGTTGACCTCACAATCCGACAGCCGCTTCATCCTTACGCTGGTTACCACGTCTCGTTCCCATAATCTGTCGCCCCGGCGCACCGCCAAAGCGGTGATAACCTTGTGCCGGCGACCGGAGAGGGCAAATAGAAACTGTGCCGCCTCACCCGCGTCGGCGGGCTTTCCCAGGATACGACGGCCCATGGCAACTGTGGTATCAGCGCACAACAACACCTCGTCAGGAGCCACATCAATTGCACGGGCCTTTTCAAGAGCGATCCGTCGGCAGTACGCGCGCGGCAACTCTCCCGCCTTGGGGGTCTCGTCGATGTCCGGGGCCCGAATTGCGTGCGGGACAAGCCCCAGCTGACCGAGAAGTTCTCGTCGCCGCGGGCTTCCAGAGCCGAGGATCAGGCGCGGCGCTTCCGCCACGCGCCGCTACTTGAAGCGGTAGTTGATCCGACCCTTGGTCAGATCATAGGGGGTCATCTCGACCTGTACCTTGTCGCCAGCCAGAACACGGATGCGGTTCTTCCGCATCTTGCCTGCCGTGTGCGCGATAATCTCATGGCCATTCTCAAGCTCGACCCTGAATGTCGCGTTCGGCAGGAGTTCCTTCACGACACCAGGAAATTCGAGCATTTCTTCCTTGGCCATGGTCACTCCATTTTTGCACGCCTGCCTGTCTGCAGGCGTGACGTTAAATGCGCCGGTTCCGCCGGTTTTTCAAGCCACGATCAGGAAAGAGGCAGTTTTTCCATCGTGATCGTGCGGCCTGCCTGTTCGGCCCAATCCGTGGCGTTCAGCACCTGACCGTCGCGCCGCACACGTGCCACCCTTGCGGCATCTGTCGTCGCATAGACCCAACCGGGCACGTTCAACTGGCCTTCGGCAAGGACACCAGTCGGCGGAAAGCCCAGGTCCGGGGGGCCGTAAATTGCAGCTGCGCCAACGTTCTCGTCGACAGCCGGGCACCAGGGGGCCTCGCCCGCGGTCGGGGCCTGCACGGCGACGCACTGGCCTTCCAGTGCGCGGGCCATGGCACCGACGCGGACCCGCCAGTAGCCGGCTAGCGCGTCGGTGCAGGACGGCACGAGAATCACTTCGGCCCCGGCCTCGACCAGCGCGCGTGCCAGTAGAGGAAACTCTGCATCATAGCAGATCAAGACCCCGATGCGACCAAGGGTCGTTTGAAACAGGCGCAGCGGCCCACCGGGTCGGATGTCCCAGATCTCGCGCTCGTAACGGGTCATGATCTGCTTGTCCTGTACACCCACCTTCCCGCAAGGCGTGAAGAGCCGCGCGCGGTTGACGGGTCGGTTCCCGTCGAACACCGGGGCACTTGCGGCCAGGATGTGGACGCCATGGGCTTTGGCGAGCTCGGCGTGCAGGGCGTCCGCACGCGGAACGAGCTCTGAAACCGCGCGCGCGGCGGCCTCGATATCGGCGGCTACATCCGGGCCGGCCAATGTGGCCAGTTCCATCGCACCGTACTCGGGAAAGACCAGCAGGTCGGCACCCTTTCCCGCAGCTTCGGTGACCCACCGCGTCAGCTTGACCTCATAGTCGGACCAGCTTGCAAGCACATCCATCGGGTAGGCTGCCGCGGCAATCTTCATCAAAGCCTCCGGATCCAGAATTGAAGTGACTTTTCGGTTTCACAATCGTCATCCAGATCCTTCCAGGCATATCGCGCGAAGGAACCCGGAATCGGGGCGTAGCCACGCTTGCGCCAGAACGCGTCCAGCGAACGGTATCCGGCGGGACGCGCCGGGTGATGGTCAGGCCGGACGACGCCGCAAAAGCTGGACCAGCCGCGCCCGAGGTCGCGTGCGTGCGCCTCTCTTAAATCAAAAAAGGCGTGCCCCGCCCCCTGGCCACGATACTTGGACAACAGCACGCTTTCGGCACAATAGAAAATGTCCGACAGATCGTAACCCTGTTCCAGAAACGGCGCGCCGAAATCGTCGGCGTGGTCTTCCATCGGCGTGCCCGTGGCCGCGCCGACAAGGTGAACACCTTCGAACGCCCCTACCATTATGGCGCCCGCGCTTTGGCGGTAGGTTTCGAGATAGCCACGCTCGTAGTCGAGATCGCCGTCATACAGATAGGGCCAGTCGCGGAACACGGTGATCCGGAGCCGAGCAAGGTCGTCCAGCGCGGAATCGAGTGCTTCCCCTCGCAATGCGCGGAAGGAAAGTGTCATGACACCTGCCGCACCCAGTCTGCGAGGTTGTAGTAGGTGGTCACGCGCGAAATGCGTCCTTGCCTGAACCCGAAGAACGACCCGGCCGGCAACAGATAGGTCTGACCCTGTGCGTCTGGCAGGCCCTTGTCGGTGGAAAGGTAAGTGCCGTTCACGGTGTATTCGGCGGCGCCTCGTGTCCCATCCTCTGACAGAAACAGCACCAAGTCGGTCAGTTCTTCGCGATAGCAGCGTGCCATTTTCTGGCAGAAATCGCGAAACGCATCCTTGCCAAGGCGCACCTGACCTTCGTTGACATGATGCGCCAGATCGTCGTCCAGTTCGGCCAGCATTCCGTCGATATCACCAGCATTGAACGCGGCAAAGTAGCGCCTCATCGCATCATGGCTCATGCGGTGTCCTTTTCGGTCGGGGGGCCAAAACGTTCGATCATGCGCGAGCGGACCTGGTCGCGCGCCTGGCGGTAGGCATTCAGCTTGTCTTCGCGCCGTTCACCAAGACCGGTCGGATCGAGGATCGGCCAGTACTCTACCATCAGGTGATAGTGCCGTGTCAGTTCCAGAGCGCGGCGCTGGCTCGCGGGCGAGAGGGCAACGATCAGGTCAAAACCTGACATGTCGTCGCCCCACTCCTCCATTTCGTCGAAAGAACGAACCCGGTGGCGCGCCAGTTCGACATCTATCTCGTGGCAGACGGCAACGGCGAACCCGTCTATGTCGCGTTCGGCCCGGACACCGGCAGATTGGACATAGGCACGGTGACCGTAAAGCTTCTTCATCAAGCCCTCGGCCATGGGGGAACGCACGGAATTGTGGTCGCAGCAGAACAGTACCGAAGAGGGGAAGGCCCCGGACACAGTCCTCAGCCCCCCCAGTGCAGAACGCAGATCAGCGTGAAAAGCCGGCGCGCGGTGTCTATGTCGACCTCCGCCTTGCCTTCCAGCCGGTCTTGCAGGATGCGGGCCCCTTCGTTGTGGATGCCGCGCCGGGCCATGTCGATTGCCTCGATCTGGCTGGGCGGCAGTTTCTTGACGGCATCGAAGTAGCTTTCGCAGATCTGGAAGTAGTCCTTCACGGCTTGCCTGAACGGACCCAGCGAAAGATGGAACTCGGCCACGCCCTCATCCGCTTCGCTACGGATGTCAAACACCAGCCTGCGCTCACGGATCGAAAGGCCAAGGCGAAATGGCCCTTCGGGCGCGCCGCGATCGTCACGTGCTGGCAGCGCGAAGGAGTTGTCCTCCAACAGGTCGAAGATTGCGACCTTGCGCTCCTGTTCGATCTCGGGCGTGGGTGGCGGCAGGTTGGCGTCGTCAATGTCGATCTGGGACAGGCGGCTCATTGCCCCTCCTCCGGGTTCAAGAGATCAAGACGTGCGCGCACACTCAACCCATGCGCCTGCAGGCCTTCCGACTCCGCCAGTGTCTCGGCTGCGGGTCCTATTGCCTTCAACGCCTCGGGCGTCATCCGTGTCAAGGTGGTGCGTTTTAGGAAATCCATCACGGAAAGCCCGGACGAAAAGCGTGCCGACCGTGCGGTAGGCAGGACATGGTTCGGGCCGCCGATATAATCGCCGATGGCCTCGGGCGTCCACTTGCCCAGGAAGATCGCGCCGGCATGTCTGATGCGCGCCGCCAGCGCGTCCGGGTCAGCAACGCAAAGCTCCAGATGCTCTGGGGCGAAACGGTCGCTGACCTCTGCCGCCTGTGTCAGGTCGCGCACGACGATCACGGCACCAAAGTCGCGCCAGCTGGCGCCCGCGATATCACGTCGCTCCAACGTCCGCAGCCGGACGTCAACCGCATCGGCCACCGCGCGCCCAAGTGCGGCGTCATCGGTGACAAGGATGGACTGGGCGCTTTCGTCGTGTTCAGCCTGGCTCAGCAGGTCGATCGCGATCCAGTCCGGATCGTTGTCGGCGTCTGCAATCACAAGAATCTCGGACGGCCCGGCGATCATGTCGATGCCAACTCGCCCGAAAACCCGGCGCTTGGCTGCGGCCACATAGGCATTGCCGGGCCCGGTGATCTTGTCTACGGCTGCGATGGTTTCGGTTCCATGGGCCATGGCCGCGATCGCCTGCGCACCACCAATGCGATAAACCTTGTCCACACCCGAGAGCTGTGCGGCCAGCAACACCAAGGGGTTGGTCTGGCCACCGGGCGTCGGCGCACAGATCACCAGCCGTTCAACCCCTGCGACCCGAGCCGGGATCGCGTTCATCAAGACCGATGATGGATAAGACGCCAGCCCCCCGGGCACATATAGACCCGCTGCCGCCACGGGTCCCCAGCGCCAGCCCAGCGTTGCTCCGCTGTCGTCGGTCCAGGTTTCGTCGCAGGGCATCTGGCGCTCGTGATAGGCGCGGATGCGCGTCGCCGCCAATTCCAGTGCTTCACGCTCTGCCGTGGAAACACGGGCGCACTCGGCCGCCATTTCCTCGGCGGTGAACGCCAGCGTTTCGGATGTGAGTGTCATCCGGTCAAAACGTTCGGTAAGTTCGATTACCGCCGCGTCGCCGCGCGCGCGTACATCTTCGATGATCGACGCAACCGCAGTGTCCACGTCCGGGCTGTCCTCGCGTTTCATCGTCAGAAGCGCGTCAAGGCAGCCATCAAAATCAGGCTGATCGTAGATGAGGAACTGGGGCATGGGATCTCCTTGACGGCGTCTTATCCGTCGGCAGGAAACGGCTCAACCCCCGACGGGAATCTGCCAATCGGGGTTCGGGTGTGTTGATCAGGGACCGGAGCGGGTCGGACTGAATTGCAGGACCACAACCTGCCAAGCCAGCCATTTGTACAAGGCAACGAAAGGCGTGTGCTGCGGGTATCCCTGCGTCCGTCCGCGACAAATCCGCCGTCCAGCAGGAACCGCAACGACACCAGGTGACGCACCGGTGGCCCGGACCTCAGCTGTCAATCGCCGTGTGTCGGCATCTTGCCGGATGGCGCGACGTAAGGTCGGGTAACGTCGCGGAGTGTGACCTCCAGCGCCTCGACCTGCAGCGCGATTGCCCCGTCGCCCGCAAGGGTAAGCGTCAGGGTGCCCGCACCATCTTCGGCCGGAGCGAAATCCATTGCCAGCAGCGAAAGGACCACGTCCTTGTCAGTGCGGTCGAAACCCTGCGATCGGACGGTCATCACGTCTTCGATCGCCAGCACCGACTGCACACGCTCGAAGGTGCGTCCGCGACGCCCTGCTGCGCTGGCGTCCTCCCAGCGAAAACGGTTCAGCAAGAGGGCAAATCGGCGCTGGCGCGGCAGCCACTTGAGTTCGGTGACGGGAAAGACCGCATCCTGCACGAGTGCAGAAAGGATCGGCAAATCGGCAGGTGACATTGCCTTGAGATTCAAGGGCTTTTCGGCGCCATCTTCGAAACGCGCATCCGTCATCGACCCTTGACCCTTTCTATCCGGGCGCCGACGGCGCCTAGTTTTTCCTCCAGGCGTTCGTATCCCCGGTCGAGGTGGTAGACCCTGTTGACCAATGTCTCGCCCTCTGCGGCAAGCCCCGCCAGGATCAGTGAGACCGAGGCCCGCAGGTCCGTCGCCATAACCGGAGCGCCCTTTAGCCGCGTGGTACCCGTCACCGTCGCGGTGCCGCCGTGCACGTCGATCCGCGCGCCCATGCGGATCAGTTCCGGCGCATGCATGAAACGGTTCTCGAACACCGTTTCCTCAAGAACGCTTGTGCCCTCGGCAGTACACATGAGCGCCATCATCTGCGCCTGCAGGTCGGTGGGAAAGCCGGGGAACGGCGCAGTGGTGACATCGACGGCCCGCACTGGCGCATCGCCGCGCCGAACGATCAGCCCGCGTTCGCTATCGGAGATCTCGATTCCGGCCTCTTCCAGCTTGTCGATCAGGGCCTGCACCAGGCGACGTTCGCCACCGATCAGTTCCACCTCGCCCCCTGCGATGGCCGGTGCGATCATGTAGGTTCCAAGCTCGATGCGGTCGGGGATGACGGCATGGGTGGTGCCGTGAAGCGATTCGACGCCCTCGACCGATATGGTGTCGGTGCCCGCACCGTCGATCCGCGCGCCCATCGCCGAAAGGCAATCGGCAAGGGCGACCGTGTCGGGTTCCTTCGCCGCATTTCGCAAGACCGTTGTGCCTCTGGCCAGAACGGCGGCACATAGCGCGTTCTCTGTGGCGCCGACGGACACGAAGGGGAATTCGATCTCGGCGCCCTGCAAGCCGCCCGCGGGTGCAAGCGCATGTACGTAGCCCTCGCGCAATTCGATCGCTGCCCCCAGCTTCTCCAGTGCCATGAGATGCAGATCGACCTTGCGCGCCCCGATGGCACAGCCTCCGGGCAGGGAAACGATCGCTTCACCGGTGCGCGCCAACAGCGGGCCAAGTACATTGAACGAAGCGCGCAGTTTGCGCACGATATCATAGTGCGCGCGCCGATTGGTGATCTCTGCGGCGCTCAGAACCATATGCCGCCCGTCGTTCAGGCGCGCCACCTCGCAGCCCAGACTCTCCAGAAGCTCCGCCAGAGTACGGACATCCGAGAGGCGCGGCACATTGGTCAGTGTCAGCGGCTCCTCGCTGAGGAGGGCCGCGCACATGAGTTTGAGGCAAGTGTTCTTGGCACCAGCAATCGGAATCTGCCCCGATAGGGGGCCATTGCCTGTCACGAGGATGGAATCCATGCCTGTTCAGTCCTTGTCTTTGGCTGGCGCGGCCTCGCTGGCCGTTCGCGCCCTGCTCTGAGCCTTGCGCCGGGCGATGTTGGCCTTGAGCGCGGCCTTGAGCCGCGCTTCACGCCCTTCGACACGATTTTTTCCGGGTGGTTTTCTGGGTGTTTCTGCCATGCCGCACCCGTTTATCGCAGGGCCCGTTTGGCGTCCAGATTACCCTTGCACCGCCGCGCGATTGCGTCTAGTCCAGCCGCCACGCGCGCTGCCGTAGCTCAGGGGTAGAGCACTCCCTTGGTAAGGGAGAGGTCGAGAGTTCGAATCTCTCCGGCAGCACCAGAAACCCCAAGAAGATCGGGCGATACGAATGCATCCTTGCAAACGGCGGATGCTGATTTGCAGGACGTTGCAGGAACGACCCCCCGAATTCGATAGCAATCCGTACATAACCCGTACGGGACCACGCTGAATCTTCGCGCTTCGGTTACGGTCACGATTGCGATCCACCACCAAGAACGAGAAGGGCCGCCCACCCAGGCGAAGGTTGACGGCCCGACAAATCCGACGGAAGCTTGGAGGATCGTGCAACGACCCCGGCATGCCGCACTGGCCCGGATGCGGCCATCGGAAATGTCCCCCACACGCAGAGCGTACGAGTGTCGCAGGGATGGGCTGCGGGTTTTCCGCAGCCCCCCGGTCAACCGCAGGTAACGCATGAACACGGTGGTTCAGGCCCAATTCAAGCACCAGACGTCGGTGATCCCGGGCAGCTACGGCCGCCCCAGCATGACCGAAAAGCTGAACGAGATTGGCGTCGGCGTGGGGCAGCGGCGCGCCTTGGATGTGTTCCAGGAACAAGAGGGCCCCGTGCTCTGTGCGTGGTTCTTGTCGCTCTCGTTCAATGGGCACGCGGCGGATGGCGACCATGTGACCATCCGCGACGCGCTGGCAGCGGGAGAGGCCGGCCTTGCGCTCTTGGCGCTCGGGCGGAATCCAAGCAAGGCTCGCGCCCATCTGCCCCAGATCCGCGCCGCCCATCTGAGGTAGTTCGCAAAAACCGGACACCTTGCTAGGCTTGCCGCCAACGATGACGAGGAATGACAGCGTGGCTGGCAAACGAAAGAACTGTGGCGCCGAGTTCAAGGCGAAGCTGGCGCCTGAGGCCATTCGTGGCGAACCAACGGTCGAACCGGCCAAGTTTCTTGATGTCGACCTGGATCCGTTCGCCCGGCCGAGTGCGCTGGTAGAGCCGCGCGGGTTCGGGCGCGAAAGCGGGCCGGAGCATATCGACGAGTACATGAACACCAAGGCGATATGGATCATGCCGGACGACGCGGCCTGAGCTGGCGGGAAGAACGTCGAACAGCGATAACCGGATCGCCTGATCCGACGGGTCCGTATCGTTTGTTCGTGCATGATTGGCCGGGCTTCCGCATTGACCACACCGCCTCGGACCGGTGGCCAAGGTGCTGTGCCGCCCGGTGTCTCTTGGTCATGGAACGCCCCAGAGAAGGCTTCTGTTGGAAGAGATCCTCAGACCGCAAGGGTCCACCCGCAAAGCCGCAGTGCGGACGGCTGCAGCTGACCGCACGATCCCCACGCCTGACGTGGACGAGACGTGGGGAACCGATATGGCGGCCGTGGCCTCCGGCGATGGCCAAGCCGCCGTGTTCATCGCCGTCGCCCACAGCTCGGGGGAATCCACGGGCATCCTCGCCAGCACCGCCGCTACCCGCCATCAGGCGCTGAAGCCGATCCGCCAGGCAGCGCGTCGGAGCTTCGGCTCGTTCGGCAAGGACGTTGCGCAGGACCTCTGGATTCGCCACGATCAAGGCCGTCGGTACATGAGCCGCGATTTCCATCTCAAGATCCGTTTCCCCGGCGCCGAGAGCTTTCCGGCCTTCGTCCGGGCGCCCGAGGGCAACGGTTGCGCTGAACGGTTCATCAGGACGCTGACGGAAAACCTGCCCTGGGTCCGCTGGCTCGACACGATCGAAGACCTACGCAAGGCCCTGCTGGAATTCCAACGCACCCACCACGAACACTGGCTGATTGGGCGTCAAGGCCATCGTCCAACCGCTGCCATCGGACGCGAACATACCATAAATATGCTGGGCGCCGCTTAAGCGCAGTTCGGCGCCTGAAAACCCTCGACCGGCACAATCTGTCGATAAAAAATGTAGACATTTTGTGCCGAACAGGGAAGGCTGAGTTTGGAAGGAAGCTTGATGAACCGAAATTGGAAAGAACCCTACCTCGGCGTGTATCGCGAACCCGGAGCGACCGTGCGGGATTCGCTAAGCGATCATGCAGAGGCGCACCTTAAATGGCGTGTGCTGAACGGCGCGTTTGTAAGTGGTGAAAAGATCCGGGAAGCGGCACTTGCCAAGGAGTTGAACATCAGCCGTGCCACCATCCGCGAGGCCACACGACGTCTGGCCGGTGCAGGGCTGGTAGAGATCGACGCGCAGCGGGGCGTCTTCGTGCGGACCTATACGCTCGAACAGATAGAGGACATTTCGGGGATACGCTCGGCTTTGTGTGGCCTGACGGCCTCGTCCTTGGTCAAGCGCAATGGTCCGGCGGACCTGCAGCGGATCCGGGATCTCTTCAAACAGGTCGAAGCCGCCGAGGCGCGCCCCTTCGAGCCTTCAGACTATGTTCTGGGCCTTCTGTACAACGAGGCGGTGGTGCGCGCGGCAAATAACGAGCGGCTGTTCACGCTGTACCATGAGGCGTGGCAGCAGATGCGGATCTTCAAGCTGTTCTTGCGCCGACATACCCACGGCGAACTCGATGTGCAGACCCATAACCGGACGATGTTCACTCAAGGTAGCGTGCATCGCCGCGCACTGTACGAGGCCGTCATGTCGCTGGACGAGGATCGGATCGCGGACGCAATGCGGCGATCGGCCGATCATTCGCTTGAACGCGCGCGCGAAGGTTTCGCCGACTATCTCGAGGCCACGCGGTCAACCTGGCGCGAGAAGATCGTCTCAAAACGGACGCCAACGGGGAATGCAAACCAAACATAACCCCAACATCTGAAACTAGGGAGGACGCAAATCATGAAGAAGCTCACAAGGATAATATCCTGTGCCTTGGGGTTGACCCTGTCGGCGGGGATGTCGCAGGCGGATGTCGACTTCAGCGGTCAGACGATCACCGTGGTGGTGCCGTTCGGAGAGGGCGGCGGGACTTCGCAGGTCTTCGGCTTCTTCCAGCCGTTCCTGCAAGAGTATTTGCCCGGCAACCCTTTGGTGCAACTGCTCAACGTGCCCGGCGGCGGGTCGATCCGTGGTGCTAACCAGTTCCACAACACCCAGACCCCAGACGGGACGTATCTGCTGGCGACCTCGACCTCGACGATCGTCAATCAGGCAGCGCGCAACCCCCTGGTGGAATACGACCTCGCCGCCTATGAGCCGGTGGTGTTGCTCGGTGCGGAAACCCATTGGTTCACCAGTGCCTCCGTGATCGACGAGCCTTACGATTTCGGACCCATCCTTGAACGTCCCTTGGCGCTGTATGCGCTCAACTCGCCCAGTTCCGCGGATCTGTTTCACGTCTGGACCTTCCACACGCTCGGCATCGAAGGAGCCCGGCCGATTCCGGGCTTGTCATCGGCAGCGGGGTTTCAGGCCTTCTTGCGCGGCGAATTGCAGATCAGTTCGCACGGCACCAGCAACTACCTGCGTCAGGTGCAGCCCGGTATCGAGAGCGGCGAATTCATGGATCTGATGTCCTTCGGCCTGATCCGCGAAGACGGCTCGGTCGACAGGATGCCCTATTCGCCCGACACCCCCACCTTCCCCGAACAGTATGAGCGGATCCATGGCAAGCCGCTGGCGGGCGAAGAGTTGGAAGCCTACCGGGCGATCAATGCGATCTGGAACCAGGCCAGCAAGGCGATGTTCCTGCCCACCGGGACACCTGAAGAGATCGTCGAGGTCTGGCGCGACGCGTTCCGCGCGATCGTTCAAGACCCCGAGTTCATCGCCCAAGCGGCCACTCAGCTTGGACCAACCGAGATCATCATCGGCGAGTCTGCCCGGGATATCGTGGCGAGCGCCTCCATCCTGTCGAAGACCACCATCGATCAACTCAATATGGCCTTGGCGGCCAACCGGTTCACCTACCGCATCGAGTAGGTACCGTGATCTGCCCGGTGCCAGCGAGGCATCGGGCAGACGACATCCCCGACCACGCGGAGTTAAGCCATGGACCTGTTCTTTACTGTGCTCGGGGCGCTTTTCTCGCTGGAACACTTCCTTTTCCTGATTGCGGGGTGCCTGCTGGGACTTACCGTGGGCATTCTTCCCGGCCTCGGCGGAACCACCGCGCTGGCGATCCTTCTGCCTTTCGTTTCCGCCTTCGAGCCAACAAGTGCATTGGCCCTTATGATTGGCGTTCTGGCACCCACTACGACATCCGACACGTTCCCTGCTGTCCTGATTGGTGTGCCGGGTACGGCAGGTTCCCAGGCGACCGTTCTCGACGGCTATCCGATGGCCAAGCGTGGAGAGGCGGCCCGAGCACTGAGCGCGGCCTTCCTGTCCTCGATGGTCGGTGGGGTTTGGGGAGCCATCCTCCTGACCTTCGCCATCGTCTTCGCGAAGCCGCTGATCCTGGCCGTCGGGTTCGGCGAGCAATTTCTGTTGATCGTGCTGGCCTTGATCATGGTCGGTGCCTTGACCGGGGCCAACCTTGTCAAAGGCTTGGCAAGCTGCCTGATTGGATTGATCCTGGGGGCGGTGGGACTGGCCCAGATCACGGCCGAACCGCGTCTGACGTTCGGCACGCTCTATCTGACCGAAGGGGTGCCGCTGGTCGTTGTCGGAATGGGCCTGTTCGCAATCCCGGAAATCGTCTCGCTGCTTCAGTCAAAGGCCTCGATCACCGAAAAACTGAAACTCGGCGGGCAGTGGATCAGGGGCTTTCGCGACGTTGCAGCCAACTGGTTCCTTGTGTTCCGCTGCTCGACGATCGGGGTCATTGTCGGGGCCTTGCCGGGGCTTGGCGGAACGGTCGTCGACTGGATCGCCTATAGCCATTTGCGCCAAACCGCCCGCGACACGACAAATATTGGCAAGGGCGACATTCGCGGTGTGATCGCACCTGAATCGGCGAATAACGCAAAGGAAGGCGGGGCGCTGATCCCGACCATCCTTTTCGGCATCCCGGGCTCTGGCAACAAGGTCCTGCTGCTGGGTGGATTTCTTCTTGTGGGCATCGAGCCGGGCATCGAGATGGTAACAACCCAGCTCGACCTGACCTATACGATCATCTGGTCGCTCGCTGTTGCCAATATCATCGGCGCCGGTATCTGCATCGTGCTGGCCAGGCCCATGTCGCGGATAACGACCGTGCCCTATTTCATACTCGCGCCAGTGCTGATCGCGCTGATCTTCTTCGCGAGTTACCAAGTCGGTCGAGACTGGAACAATTTTGCGGGCCTCATGGTGTTTGGGCTGCTCGGCGTGATCATGAAAAGCTATGGCTGGTCCCGTCCGGCCTTGCTGATCGGGTTCTTCCTGTCTTCCAAGATCGAGCTTCTGAGTTACCAGACCTCGGCCGTCTACGGCATGTCGTTTCTGTGGCGCACAGGCTCGCTGATCCTGATCGCGTTGACAGTGTTGACCCTCTGGCTGCTGCTGCGTCAGAAAATGAACGACGAAACCCAGACCAGCGACCGTGGCCAACAGATGGCACAGATCCGCGTGACACTTTGCTTTCTGGTCCTGCCCCTTGCCATGGCCATCGCGGTTGCGGGGCTCGACTACCGATCAAGCCTCTATCCGCTGGGGATATCGGTCATCCTTGCGCTGGCCTTGCTGTTTGTCGCCTACAGCCAGATGCGCGCGCGCGCGGCAACGATTGGCGGCGCAGACTTGCCAGGAAACTTCCTGATGCGGGGTGTGTTTGCGCAAGAGGGCGACTTTCTTCCGCAGTTCCGCGAATTCGGGAACTTGGTGCTGTTCTTCCTGATGATCGTGGCGTTCGGATTTCCGATCGCCACGGTGATCTTCATTACTGCATTCATTGGACTACGCAGCCCGCGCCATGTTCCGCTGGCCTTCGGGCTGGCGATTGCCCTTCTCAGCATAATGTGGCTGCTCGCATCTATGCTGACGCTACAATATCCATCCGGCTGGATTGCTACTGTGATCGATATGCCGTGGTGGCTTTCAGGTTACTGAGCGTTGCCCATCAACCAGATGCGCCGACAATAAGGAAAAAACAGCCATGGATAACCCGCTCACGCCGCTCTTGCCCTTTGCCTATAGAGAGCCCAAACCGCGCGTGCGGGGCCTGAACTACGTGCGCGGGCCGGCCCTGCTGGGCCATGCGCTTCGGGACACGTTGGAGACCTACGGCGCCCATGTGGATATTCTGAAGCTGTCCGGTCATCAGGCGTCCCTCGCCTCCGAAGCATCACTTGTGGCGGCGATAGAGGCCTGCAAGGCCCATGAGGTGGCCGTTGCCGTGGGCAACCCGGTGATCGATGTCGCCCTGAGCGGCGGACAGGACCGGTTTGCTGCGGTTCTTGCACAACTGGCCCTTTGGCGTGTCGATCTGCTTGAAATCTCCCTGATTGCCCGCTCGATCGACGAGGAAGACCTCAAGCGGGCCATCAACTTGGCGCAAGAGCATGGGATCGCGGTCCTTGCGGAAATTGGCGTCGATTTTGCCCATACCCGCTCGGCCGATCACGAACTGTTCGTGCGCCGACGCGCACGACTGGCACGAGTCGCGCTCGGGGCTGGGGCAACCCACGTGTTGCTGGAATCGGAGGGTTTGACCGAAAACCGGAGCGGTCAACCGTTCCGCTGGGAAGCAGTGGAAGACATCGTCGGAGATCTCGACCCCGCGCGCGTGATCTTCGAGGCAGATGACCAGGATGTCATGAGCCACCTGATCGACATTTTCGGTCCCAAGGCCAACTTGATGGTGGATAGCGCACGTGTCGAGAAGGTCGAGGCAGCCCGGCGTGGGTTCGGCCCATCGCAGTTTCTGTGGGGCAAGGTCGCCACTCTGGGGCCGCCGGGATGAGCAGACAGCCCAACATCCTGTTCATCATGGCCGACGACCACGCGGCGCGGGCGATCGGATGCTATGGCTCTGGGCTGAACGAGACACCCAATATCGACCGGATCGCTGCCAATGGCGCGCGCTTGGACCACTGCTACGTCACCAATTCGATCTGCACACCCAGTCGTGCTGCCATCCTGACGGGCACCTACAATCACGTGAATATGGTCCGGACCCTGCGGACCCCTATGGACAACCGGTTGCCGCATGTTGCCAAGCACCTTCAGGCTGGCGGATACCAGACCGCGATTGTCGGGAAGTGGCACTTGGGAGAGGGGCCTGCCCATCACCCCACCGGTTTCGATTTCTGGAAGGTCCTGCCGGGGCAGGGCAGCTACTTCGACCCAACCTTCATTGACCGCGATGGCACCGAGGTCCACGAGGGCTATGTCACCGATGTCATCACCCAGATGAGCCTCGACTGGATGAAGGCGCGCGACCCCGGCAAGCCGTTCTTCCTGATGTGCCATCACAAGGCTCCGCACCGGTCATGGGAACCGAATCCAAAGTACCGAGACCTCTACCAGGACCCGATCGCGCAACCCGAGACATTCGACGACGACTACAAGAACCGTGCCCGCGCCGCTGCCGAGGCAAAGATGCGCGTGCGGGACGACATGACCTATTTCGACCTGGGCCTTGTCCCACCCGGAGGAGATCCGGCTGCCGCAACCCAAAAGATTCCGCATCCTTCCGACCCCGGCAATATGGTGTTGACCGATAGCGAAACCGGCGAGGATTTTCGATTTGCAGGCCCGAGCGAGCTCGCAGACTTCAAGTACCAGCGGTATCTGAGGCGATACCTTCAGACTGTCGCATCGCTCGATGAGAGTGTGGGACGCCTGTTGGACTACTTGGATGCAGAGGGCCTGAGTGAGAACACGATTGTCATCTACACCTCCGATCAGGGGTTCTTTCTTGGCGAGCATGGCTGGTATGACAAGCGGTTGATCTACGAGCAGTCCTTTCAGATGCCCTTCCTGATCCGCTACGCGCCCGAGATCCCTGCAGGATCGGTTTGCACCGATTTTGTCTGCAATGTGGATTTCGCGCCGACCTTTCTGGACTATGCCGGCTTTGCAACGCCGAACTACATGCAGGGCCGCTCGGCGCGCACATGCCTGCGCGGCCAGACCCCAGGGGATTGGCCGCAGATCGCCTATCACCGCTACTGGATGCATCGCGATGCGACCCATAACGCCTATGCACATTACGGCATTCGGGATCGGCGCTACAAACTCATCTACTGGTACAATGAAGGGTATGACCTTCCTGGTGCGCGCGAGGGCGGACAGGATCGGGAGTGGGAGCTCTTTGACCTCGAAATGGACCCGCTCGAGCTTCTGAATGTCTATGATGACCCGACATACAGCGAAGCTGTCTCTCGGATGAAGCAAGCGCTGGCCGAACGGCAGGACGAGATCGGGGATATTCCCGCGCATTGAGTTGGCGATGAATAGAAGGTCCATGGGCAGAACCGCGCGGACCAAAACTGACCTGATGAGGTGGGGGCATCCTCCGCATCGGGTCAGTTCCGTAACCTGACCTTGCCATGCGTGATCTATGGCGCGGTCGGCAGTTCCGATTGAGCGGGCTGGTTGGGTGGCCGTGCAGAAGAGGCGACGCTCCTTCGGAACCGTCACGCCTGCGTGCCTTTTTCCCTTCGGCTATGGGAAATTCAGCGTCGATGGAAGATGGGCCCTCATCGGATACCAGAGCCTTGCTCGTATCCAACGTGGCATCCGAAATCCTCAAACTGGCCAACAAAAGCGTGTTCTTGGATTTGGAGGCGAGTACCGGAATCGAACCGGTGTACACGGATTTGCAATCCGCTGCGTAACCACTCCGCCAACTCGCCGCCGGATCGGTCCCGATGCTCTAGTCCAAAGCTGGATGCGTGACAAGGCTCTGTCGCAGGACCGGTGACGGGGTCGTGACGGGCCGTCCGCCATCATGGGCGCGGGCGGTGTTTCGGATGGTCTTCCCGGGGGGCCTGCCCCGCATAAAGGGGGGTGGTGGGCGACCCTGGAATCGAACCAGGCATGGGTCTCCCCGGCGGAGTTACAGTCCGCTGCCGCACCTTGCAGCACGTCGCCCACAGGACACCGCAAGGCGTCCGGTGAGACGGGTGGATAGTGCCCGCCCCCGGACGCGTCAACCGGAAAATCCCTTGCACCGGGCGGCGCGGGCGCGCAAGGGAGGGACATGACGAAACCGAAGTGGGTCATCGACAAGGAACGCGCGCGCAAGGCCGCACGGGATGAAACCGTGTGGCTTTTCGGGCTGCATGCCGTGCGTGACGCGCTGGTCAATCCGCGGCGTGAAAAGCTGCGGCTGATCCTGACGAAGAATGCCGCCGACAGGCTGGGCGACGCGCTGGCCGGTGCCGCCGCAGAGCCGGAAATCGTGGATCCGCGAAAGTTCAGCGCCCCGCTCGATCCCGGCTCGGTGCACCAGGGCGCCGCGCTTCAGGCGCGGCCGCTTGACTGGGGCGGGGTCGAGACGCTGTGCGCCTCCGCGCCATCCGAGGCGCCCGTGGTCGTCCTTCTGGACCGGGTCAGCGACCCGCACAACGTCGGCGCCATCCTGCGCTCGGCAGAGGTGTTCGGCGCCCGCGCGGTCATCGCCCCGCGCCGCCACGCCGCGCCGGAAACCGGCGCGCTGGCCAAGACGGCCTCGGGGGCGCTGGAACGTCAGCCCTACCTGCGCGTGGCCAACCTTGCCGACACGATGGATCTGCTGCGCGACATGGGCTATGCGCTCGTCGGTCTCGACGGCGAGGGCGAAGGGACCGTGGCACAAGCTTTCGCCGGGCTGGCGGGTCGCCCCGTGGGCATTGTGCTGGGGGCAGAGGGCCCGGGCCTGCGGGACCGAACGCGCCAGACCTGCGACGTGATCGCGCGTATTCCCGCCGCCGGGGGCTTTGGATCGCTCAATGTTTCAAATGCGGCGGCGGTCGCCCTATATGCGGTGGGACAACGCTGACGGAGGCCCCATGCCGCATGACACCAAGATTGCCACCTGCTGCTATTGCGGCACGCGCGCCGCGCTGGTCCTGACGGGACGCGACAGGCACGAACTGGCATGTGCGGGCTGCGGCGCGCCGCTTCACAACCTCAAGGCCCTGCGTCCGCCCGAACAGCGCAAGGGCCAGCGCGAACTGGTGGGCGCGCCCGCGTCGCGCCGGGTGCCCCCGCGTGGCAAGCCTGATCCGTACAAGCGTCGGAAGAAAAAGAAGAAATCTCTTCTGAAGCGCGCCTTTGAAGAGGCGTTCGACGTGATCGAGGATATCTTCGACTGAAGGTGTCCCCCGACGAAATCGGGCGAGAATGCGGCGCGCTGCGGTTTTTCTTGTGTTCACAGTCCGATTACCGCATCTTTAAATGCGAAGGTGCATTGCTATCTGAATAACATGAGCGCGGGTTCGGAACACTCGTGCCTCACTTCACTGTCCCTCGTTCCGTAACTGGCGCCCGGTCTTCACCGGGCGCTTTTTTCTTCGGACCGGTGTGGTAAGGGGGACGCATGGGACCAAGCGATTCAGATCTCCGCCGCATCCTGAAGGACACTCGCGTGATCGCCTGCGTGGGCGTTTCGCCCAATACCGTGCGACCCAGCAACTATGTTGCGCGATACCTGTCGCTGCGGGGCTACCGGGTGATCCCGGTCAACCCAGGCCATGCCGGCAGCACGCTCTTCGGAGAGACGGTGTTCGGCGAGCTCGGCGACATTCCGGCGGATATCCCGGTGGACATGCTCGACATCTTTCGCCGCTCCGAACACGTGCCCCCGATCGTCGCGTCTGCGCTGGCGCATCTGCCCGCGCTGCGCACCGTCTGGATGCAGATCGGCGTCATGAACGAGCCTGCGGCCGACATGGCCCGAGCCCGCGGACTGACGGTGGTGCAGAACCGCTGTCCCAAGATCGAGTATCAGCGCCTTTTCGGTGAACTGCGCATGGGCGGTTTCAACACCGGGGTGATCTCGTCCAAGCTGTAGGCCCGGGCAATCCTCCAAATTTTTGACAGATTGTTTCGATATGCCTCCCTCTGGCAACGCAAGGGGCACCGATGACCTATCTCGAATTCCGCGAAGCGCTGAAGCAGCGGGAATCCTCCGGCAACTACCAGGCGGTGAATTCCTTCGGCTACCTCGGCGCCTACCAGTTCGGAGAGGCGGCGCTTGTCGATCTCGGCTTCGTGGTCAACGACGGCAACCCCTACGACAACCAGATCACCGCCTGGACCGGCAAGATGGGCATCGACAGCACAGCGGAATTCCTTGCCAGTCCCGGCGTGCAGGACGCCGCGGCGGATGAATGGTTCGAACTACTGTGGGGTTATGCCGAATCGCTGGGCCTCGACGCCTACCTCGGCCAGACGATCGACGGCGTCTACATCACCGCCAGCGCGATCATCGCCGGGGCGCATCTGATGGGCATCGGCGGAATGGAGGACTGGCTGGCCTCGGGCGGTACGCTTGCGCTTGTGGACGGCTACGGCACCCCGATCGAAGAATATCTGGCGCTGTTCACCGGCTACGAGATGCCCTTCGACACCGGCGAAACGCTGGCAGACCTGGCCGTGCCCACGGGTCTGCACCTGATCGGCCAGGGCGGGGTCGACTTTCTTTATGGCGGCACGGGGCAGGACATCCTCGAAGGCGCCGCGGGGTCGGACCTGCTGTTCGGCGCGGACGGGCAGGACAGGCTTTACGGCGGCGACGGCTTTGACGTCATCAACGGCGGCGCGGGCGACGACACGCTCGACGGCGGCGACGGCATGGACATCGTGGGCGGGGGCGAAGGCGGCGATGTCATCACGGGCGGCGCGGGGCGCGACTTCCTGTTCGGCGGCGACGGGCGGGACGAGATCACGGGCGGCGCGCAGGATGACATCCTGACCGGGCAGGGCGGCACCGACCTGTTCATCTTCGAAGACGGCTGGGGGCAGGACGTCATCACCGATTTCGACGCGTCCTCCACCGGCGACGTGATCGTCCTGCGCGATGTCACCGAGATCGCGGACTACGCCGACCTTGTCGCGAACCACATGACGCAAGTGAACGGCGGCGTGCTGATCCATGACGGCACCGGCAACGCGATCCTGCTGCCGGGTTATACGCTGGGCGAACTGGAAGCCGGCGATTTCGTCTTCTGAAGGCGGGCCCTAGGGCCGGCGCCCGATCAGGCAGAACCCGTGGCCGAACGGATCACTGCAAAAGGCGACCGGCGGGCGCCCTGCCATATCGAACTGCTCTTCCACCGTGGCGCCCGCCGCGACCGCGCGCACCAGCGCCGCGTCGAAATCGTCCACGTGGAAATCCAGATGCACCGGCGTCCAGTGCCGCGCATAGCACCGCCGGTCGTCAGACCCTTTTGCGGGCGCCGACCCCTCGGGTTTTTCCATCAGCGCGATCCGCGCCTCTCCGGATTGCAGCATGGCGTACAGGGGCGCTGGCCGTGCCACTTCCTCGAACCCGAAGGCCGCGCCGTAGAACCGCAGCCCCTCGGCCATGTCCGGCACGTCGACCGTGATCGCGATCCGGACCGTCATGCCTACCCCTTTCGCCCGGCCTTCTCGGCCAGACCGGACATGCCCTCGCGCCGTTCCAGTTCCGCCAGAACGTCGGCCAGCGTCACGTCGCGCGCGGCCAGCATCACCAGCAGGTGATAAAGCACGTCCGCCGCCTCTGACGTCAGCCGGTCGCGGTCGCCCCTGACCGCCTCGATGATCGCCTCGACGGCCTCTTCGCCGAACTTCTCGGCGCATTTCTCAGGGCCCTTGGCCAGAAGCTTGGCCGTCCAGCTTTCCCCGGGGTCGGCGCCCTTGCGCGCCGCGACGGTGGCGGCCAGACGTTCCAGCGCGCTCATGTCAGGCGCACCGGGATGCCGGCGGCGGCCATGTGGGCCTTTGCCTCACCGATGGTGAACTCGCCGAAATGAAAGATGGACGCCGCCAGCACCGCGCTGGCATGCCCCTCGGTCACGCCCTCGACAAGGTGGTCGAGCGTGCCCACCCCGCCGGATGCGATCACCGGCACGCCCACAGCGTCGGCGATGGCGCGGGTCAGCGGGATGTTGAAGCCCGCCCGCGTGCCGTCCCGGTCCATCGAGGTCAGAAGGATCTCGCCCGCGCCCTTGCCCTCGACCGTGCGCGCGAACTCGACCGCGTCGATCCCCGTGGGCCGCCGCCCACCGTGGGTAAAGATCTCCCACCGCCCCGGCTCGACCGTCTTGGCGTCGATCGCCACGACGATGCACTGGCTGCCGAACCGGTCGGCGGCCCGCGCCACCACGTCCGGGTCGGCCACGGCGGCCGAGTTGAAACTGACCTTGTCCGCGCCGGCCAGAAGCAGCGCGCGCACATCCTCGACCGTGCGCACGCCGCCCCCGATGGTCAGCGGCATGAAGCACTGTTCCGCCGTGCGCGTGGCAAGGTCGTACATCGTGCCCCGGTTCTCGTGCGTGGCGTGGATGTCGAGGAAACACAGCTCATCCGCGCCCGCCGCGTCATAGGCGCGCGCGGCCTCTACCGGGTCGCCGGCGTCCACCAGATCGACGAAGTTCACGCCCTTGACGACGCGCCCGTCGGCGACGTCAAGGCAGGGGATGACACGGGTTTTCAACATGGCGGGGGTCTAGCGCGCGCCCGCGCGCTTGGGAAGGGGCCAGAGTGTGCCTGCCACCCAGACAGTGGGCAGCGGCTGGCCATCGGGGCGGCCATCCGCTGCCCGGGCCGCCTGCGGCGGCTGTTCCGGGCGGGATCTCTCCGCTCTCAGGTCAATTGCGCCCTTGGCCTACCGCCGTCCCCGCCGGATCGCCGCCACGATCCCCGCGCCCAGCAGCAGCGCCAGCCCAAGCCCCGCCGCCGGCAGCGTCACCAGCGCCAGCCAGCCCATCACGAACAGCGTGTAAAGCGTTTCGCCCCAGTCGGTCCCGCCGATCATGCAGGGGTTGGCGAACCCTTCGTGCAGCACGCAACCCGCCGCCGACGCGATCCCTCCCGCCAGAAACGCCAGCGCGACGGGCAACAGCCCGACAACAACCAGCGCCGCGCCTATCCAGACCGCGGCGCGCATCCCCCTAGCCCCGCAGCACGCCAAGCGCCGCGCCAAGATCCAGCGCCCCGTCATAAAGCGCCCGGCCCGAAATCGCCCCCGCGATCACGCCGGTGTCGCGCAGCCGCACAAGGTCGTCCAGCGACGACACCCCGCCAGAGGCGATCACCGGGATCGTGACCGCGCGCGCCAGAGCCTCTGTCGCGGTGAAATTGGGCCCCTGCATCGCCCCGTCACGGTCAATGTCGGTATAGATGATCGCCGCCACGCCCGCGTCCTCGAAGCGGTGGGCCAGATCGGTGACCATCATGTCGGTGTCCTCGGCCCAGCCCTTGGTGGCCACCCGCCCGCCGCGCGCGTCGATACCCACCGCCACCTTGCCGGGAAAGGCCCGCGCCGCCTCATGCACCAGTGCAGGGTTTTCCACCGCCACGGTGCCAAGGATCACCCGCGCCAGTCCGCGCTCCAGCCACATCTCGATGGTGTCCATGTCGCGGATGCCGCCGCCCAGTTGCGCGGGAACCTCCACGGCGGCGAGGATCGCCTCGACCGCCGCCGCGTTCACCGGCCGTCCCGCGAAGGCGCCGTTCAGGTCCACCAGGTGCAGCCATTCGCAGCCCGCATCCGCAAAGGCGCGCGCCTGCGCCGCGGGGTCGTCGCCAAAGACGGTGGCCTTGTCCATGTCGCCGCGCAACAGCCGCACGCACTGGCCGTCCTTCAGGTCGATGGCGGGGTAAAGGATCATGTCGCGGCCTTTCGTCTGCACCTCGGCGGCTCTCTAAGCCGGTGACGTGGCGGAATGCAATGCGCCGCGGGCTTGATCGGACACGCGCAGGGCGCCAAACTCGATGTACAGGGACGGGAGGTTGGGCATGACCCGCATCGGACATTCGCTTGCAGCACTGCTGCTTCTGACCGGGCCCGCGCTGGCCGAAGACCTGATCGGCGACTGGCGCACCGCCGCCGACGACAACGGGAATTCCGGCATCATCCGCGTGGTCCAGTGCGGTGCGGCCCTGTGCGGCACGCTGGTGCAGGCCTTCGACGGCTTCGGCAACACCATGCAGACCGACAACCTCGGCCGCCGGATCATCTGGGACACCAGCCCGACCAGCACGTCCGGGCAGTATCGCGGGATGCTCTATTCGCCCGACCGCGACAAGGAATACCGCTCCAAGCTGCAACTGACCGGCGACACGCTCAGCGTGTCGGGATGCGTCATGGGCGGCGCGGTCTGCCGCGAAGGCGGGGTCTGGCAGCGGGTGCGCTGACGGTCGCCCGACACTGCCTGTAACCGCCTGACGCCTCAGGCCAGAAGCCGTGCCTCGTGCAGGCGCGGGCTGGGCCGGGCGAATGGACCATAGCTGCCGGGCAGGGCGGCAAGGTCGGGACAAATCGAAAAAAGCTCGACACGCGCCTTTGGGTGAAGGATCGCCTTGTCGATCTGGCCGGGATAAAGCGATTCGGTCTCCACGCCCTCGGCGCTCACAACGTGGTGGCGGTCGAGCAGCAGGTGCAGATAGTCCACGCCGGCCTGTCGGGTGTCCACGATGATCGTGCTGTCGTTGACCAGCGCCTTGGCCGGTACCAGCAGCTCTGCATCGCCGAACAGCAGTTCTGCGCGCCACCCGCGGACCAGTATCCTGTGCTGCTGGGAAACCCGCATGTCGCGGGCCGGAACGCCGGGCCCCAGCGCTCCCGCGCGGATCAGGATCGGGCGGAACGAGGGGGTCCGTGCCAGCCGTGCAGCGTCGATCGGCGTTCGTGACACCCAGCGCAGCGGTTGCGGGCCGTCGTCCTGCGTCAGGATCAGGTCTCCCGGCGCAAGGTCTTCGACCGGCACCGCACCGCGCGTCGTCTCGATCAGCGTGCCCGGGGTGAAGCAGGGGATGATCCCGTCCTCGAAGGCGACAACGCCCACCTCTTCCAGCACATGGTTCTTCTCGCTGTCGTTCGACTGCTCTTCCTCGATGAACAGGTCGACGGTGCTGTTGGTCTGCCCGTCGATGACAACCGTGGCCGTGTTGCCGCCGTTGATCGTCTGGGTCTCGGCAACCACGACGGCGTTGCTGAACGTGTCGCCAAGGTCCAGTGTCGCCACGTTGTGATCGATGCTGCCGGCAACCGCGGCCGTCCCGCTGTCCGCCGTGCCGCCGGGCTGGATCGCGATATAGCCTATGGTCTCGGAACCATGGTTGTTGGCCTCTGCCTCTTCTTCCTGAAGGCGGATGGTGAAGCCATTGCTGGTGATGTTCAGCGGGTCGCTGTCCACGGTGGTGGTGTCGTTGTTCGACATCACGGAGGTCAGGACCACCGGCTCAGTGCCAAAATCCCCCGTCAGGCTGACCGAGGTGTTGTTGCCGCTGGTGGCAGTGGTTCCAGCCTCGATGACCCGTCCGTCGGGCAGGGTGTGCACACCCTCCTCGACAGCGATCCAGTTGATGGTTTCGACGGCGGGATGCGCCCCGTCGTGATACTCCCACTCCTCGATGATAAAGCTGAAGCCGGTCTCATCGACCTCGACAACCCGCAGCACGAACTCGTTGCCGCCGTTGTTCGTTGCCGTCAGGGCGATGACCGCGTTTTCGATCGGCTCTTCAAAGTCGACGCGTATCAGTTCGTTCTCGGTCGGAGAGTTCGTCGTAACGCTTCCGGCTTCGCCGATCGCCATGCTGCACCCCCACGTCGGGAAACTCGTCAAGCCGTATTCTGGACAGCCGTTGACCAATTCTCACCAAAACACGGCGGAAGTTTGTCATTGAGCAGAAATTGGAAACAATCCCGCGCCCAGGGCGCTCAGGGCGCCCAGGTCAGAAAGTTCGCGATCATCCGCAACCCCGCCGACTGGCTCTTTTCGGGGTGGAACTGCGTGCCAAGCATCGTGTCCCGCCCCACGATCGCGGTGACGTCGCCACCATAATCGCAATGCGCCAGCCGGTGCGCCGGGTCGTCCACGTGGAACTGGTAGCCATGCACGAAATAGGCATGGTCGCCCGTCCCGATCCCCTCCAGCACCGGGTGCGGGCGGTCGACGATCAGGTCGTTCCAGCCCATGTGCGGCACCTTCAGCGCCGGATCGTCCGGCGTGATCCGCTCCACGTCGCCCGGGATCCAACCGAGCCCCGCGACCTCTTCGTACTCGTGCCCGCGGCTGGCCAGCATCTGCATCCCCACGCAGATCCCCAGGAAGGGCCGTCCCCGGTCCAGCACCGCCTCACGCATCGCCTCGGCCACGCCCGTCACCGCGAAAAGCGCCGCGCGGCAGGCCGGAAACGCCCCGTCGCCGGGCAGGACGATCCGGTCCGCCTGCGCCACGTCCTCGGCCCGGTCGGTGACGATCACCTCGCCCGCCCCGGTCTCGCGCGCCATGCGCTGGAACGCCTTTTCCGCGGAATGCAGGTTCCCGGATTCGTAATCGATCAGGACGGTCAGCATGAGGCCTACAGCGTCCCCTTGGTGGACGGCACCGCGTCGGCCTTGCGCGGGTCCACCTCTAGCGCGTCGCGCAACGCCCGCGCCACTGCCTTGAACGCCGCCTCGGCGATGTGGTGGCTGTTCAGCCCGTGCAGCATGTCCACGTGCAGCGTGATGCCGCCATGGGTGCTGAACGCCTGGAAGAACTCGCGCACCAGCTCGGTGTCGAAGGTGCCGATCTTGGCCGTGGGCAGGTCCACGTTCCACACCAGGTACGGCCGCCCCGACAGGTCGAGCGCCGCGCGCACCAGCGCGTCGTCCATCGGCAACAGGCACGACCCGTAGCGGCGGATGCCGCGCTTGTCGCCCATCGCCTGCGCCAGCGCCTGGCCAAGCGCGATGCCCGTGTCCTCGACCGTGTGGTGATCGTCGATGTGCAGGTCGCCCTTCGCCGACACGGTCATGTCGATCAGCGCATGGCGGGCCAGCTGGTCCAGCATGTGATCGAAAAAGCCCACGCCGGTCGCGTTCTCGTACCGGCCCGTGCCGTCGAGGCCCAGCGACACCGAGATGTCGGTCTCGGCCGTGGTGCGGGTTATGCTGGCGCTGCGCATGGTGAAAGCCCCCTGTTGCGGACGCGCGCCTTATAGGCCGGCACCCGGGCCATTCCAAGGCAGCGGTTGCGGTTTCGGCGCGGGCGCGGCATCGTCGCCGCAATCGCCACCGGAGGCCCCGACATGAGCACCTGCGTCTTCATCCAGATCCGCTGCCGCCCCGGCACCACCTACAAGGTGGCCGAAAAGATCGCCCTGCGCGAAATCCATTCAGAGCTCTTCTCGACCAGCGGCGAATACGACCTCATCATGAAGCTCTACATCCCCGCCGATCAGGACGTGGGCAAGTACATCAACGATCACCTGCTGACGATCCCCGATATCGAACGCTCGCTGACCACGCTGACGTTCAAGGCGTTCTAGCCGCCCATGTCCCGCCTGACCTGTTTCAAAAGCTACGATGTCCGCGGCACCGTCGGCGTCGATCTCGACGCCGGGCTCGTGCGCCGCATCGGCCGCGCCTTCGCCCGGGTGATGACGCCCGGCACCGTGGTCGTGGGCCGCGACGCGCGCGACAGTTCTCCCGCGCTGGCCGCCGCCCTGGCCGAGGGTCTGACGGCCGAAGGCACGGACGTCATCGACATCGGGCTGTGCGGCACCGAAGAGGTCTATTTCGCCACCGACCACTTCGGCGCGGGTGGCGGGATCATGGTCACGGCGTCCCACAACCCCATCGGCGACAACGGGCTGAAGATGGTGGGCCCCGGCGCCACGCCGATCTCGCGCGCCTCGGGGCTGGCAGAGATGGAAACCCGCGCCGCCGAAGGTGCCTTCGGCCCCGGCGCCGCCATACCCGGACGGCTCCGCCGCGAAGATCCCCGCGCCGCCTATGTCGCGCGCTTGCTCTCCTTCGTCGATCCCGCCCGCCTCGGCCCCGCGCGCATCCTCGTCAACGCCGGCAACGGCGCGGCGGGCCCCACCTTCGACGCCGTGGCGCAGGCGCTGGCCGACGCGGGCGCGCGGCTCGACCTCCACCGCCTTCACCACGATCCCGATCCGGCCTTCCCGAACGGCATCCCGAACCCGCTCCTGCCGGAAAACCAGCCGGTCACGGCCGAGGCCGCCCGCGCCGCGGGTGCCGACATGGCGGTCGCCTGGGACGGCGATTTCGACCGCTGCTTCTTCTTCGACGAAACCGGCGCCTTCGTGCCGGGCGAATACCTCGTCGGCCTTCTGGCGGCGGCGGTCCTCGAAACCACGCCGGGCGCGCGCATCGTCCACGACCCGCGCGTGCAATGGAACACCCGGCGCATCGTGGCCGAAATGGGCGGAGAGGCGGTCGTCGCGCGCACGGGCCACGTGCTGATGAAGGAACGGATGCGCGAGGCCGACGCGGCCTATGGCGGCGAGATGTCGGCGCACCACTACTTTCGCGGCTTCATGTATTGCGACAGCGGCATGATCCCGTGGCTTCTGGTGCTGGCCCACATGTCGGCCACCGGGCGCAGCCTGTCGGACCTCGTGGCCGAGATGCGCGCCCGCCACCCCTCGTCCGGAGAGATCAACTTCCGCCTCGATGACCCCGACGCCGCCATCGCCCGGATCGAGGCGCGCTACGGCCCCGACGCGACACAGACCGACCGGCTGGACGGACTCAGCCTGTCCTTCGCCGACTGGCGGATGAACCTGCGCAAGTCCAACACCGAACCCGTCCTGCGGCTCAACGTCGAAACCCTCGGCGACCGCGCCGCCCTCGACGCCCATGTCGCCGCCCTGACCGCCCTGATCCGGGGCGACTGACCCCCGCTTCTTCTGTTCACAAATACTCGCGCCGCAGGCACGCGCCACAGGCGCGTTCGATCCGCCCCGGCGGATCGCCGCCCGGGCCGGGCGGGCAAGCCCCTTCGAAGGGGCTTGCGTCCCGCGGCGGGGGCCGCGGCCCGCCGCCGCCCGCCATCGCGCGCGCACGTCCGGGCGCGGCCAAGGCGGTTCGAACCGCCTTGCGCCCGGCGGGTGTCCGCCGTGCGGACGCCTTGTCAACCATGGGCCGCGCGGCCCCCGGCGCCGACGTTTTGCCGACAGTGTGCCGACGCGATGCAGCATGGCGAATCCTCTGGTTAATCAATCGGTTGCCCCCCGATTCGCACCGGGCCGCGCGATGCCGGGGGAAACCACATGATGACGCGTCCGCACCTGACGGCCCGTCCGCCCCGCCTCGGCCCTTCCCCCGGCCCGCCGCTTCTGCTTTGATCCCGGAAAGCGCCGCGCAAGCCGGCCAAGGGAGGAGCGCCATGAAGGGCCTGATGATGCACCGTCCGCTGCGGATCGCGGACATCCTGAGTTATGCGGCCGAGATCCACCCCTCGGCCGAGGTCGTCTCGGTCCGCACCGAGGGCGACATCCACCGTACCACCTACGCCGGCATGGCGCCCCGCGTCGCCCAACTGGCGCACGCCCTTCAGACGCAGGGCATGGGGATTGGCGACCGCGTGGCGACCCTGGCCTGGAACGGATATCGCCACCTCGAACTCTACTACGCCATCTCCGGCATCGGCGCGGTTTGCCACACCATCAACCCGCGCCTGTCGGTCGAGCAGATGCTCTACATCATCGGCCATGCCGGCGACCGGATGCTGTTTCTCGACCTGACCTTCGTGCCGCTCATCGAGAAGCTGAAGGATCACCTGCCCTCGGGCTTGCGCCTTGTCATCATGACCGACCGGGCGCACATGCCCGACACGGGTTTCGAAGCGCTGTGCTACGAGGATCTCCTCGACGGCCAGCCCACCGCCATCGACTGGCCCGAATTCGACGAGAATACCGCGGCGGGCCTGTGCTATACCTCTGGCACCACGGGCCATCCCAAGGGCACGCTCTACACCCACCGCTCCACCGTGCTGCACGCCATGATGCTGGGCCTGTCGCTGCCCGCCGCGTTGCAGCCGGGGCTGCGCATCCTGCCTGTGGTCCCGCTGTTCCATGTCAATGCATGGGGCCTGCCCTATGCCGCGCCGCTGACCGGAGCGTCGCTGGTCTTTCCCGGCCCGGCGCTCGACGGGGCCAGCCTCTTCCGGCTGATGGACGCCGAGCAGGTGTTCTCTGCCTGGGGCGTGCCGACGGTGTGGCTGGGCCTTCTGGCCGAAATCCGCAACCAGGGCCGTATTCCCAAGGGGTTCGCCGATGTGGTCGTGGGCGGGTCAGCCGCGCCGCGCTCGATGATCGCGGCCTTCGAGGAGATGGGTGTGAACGTCTGCCACGCCTGGGGCATGACCGAGATGAGCCCGGTCGGCACCCAGGGCAACCTGCCGCCGCACATGGCCGGCCTGTCGCTTGACGACCGTCTCGCGCGCAAGTCGAAACAGGGCCGGCGCGTGTTTGGCGTCGATCTGAAGATCGTGGACGAGGCAGGCAACCGCCTGCCGCATGACGGCACCGCCGCGGGCGAGCTTTACGTGCGCGGCAACGCCATCTGCTCTGGCTATTTCGAGAACCCCGATGCCAGCGCCGCCGCCATCGACGCCGAGGGCTGGTTCGGCACCGGCGACATCGCCAGTATCGACGCCGACGGCTTTCTGGCGATCCAGGACCGGGCAAAGGACCTCATAAAGTCGGGCGGCGAATGGATCAGTTCGCTGGACCTTGAAAACGTGGTGATGGCCCACCCCGACGTGGCCAACTGCGCCGTGATTGCCGTGCCGCATGTCAAATGGGGCGAACGCCCGCTGCTGGTGGTGGTGCCGGAACCGGGCAAGTCGCCCGGCCGGCAGGATCTGCTGGACATGCTGGGCCAGCACTTCGCCCGCTGGCAACTGCCCGATGACGTGGTCCACGTGGACAGCCTGCCGCTGACCGCCACGGGCAAGGTGTCCAAGCTGACGCTGCGCCGGCAATACGCCGATCATCAGCTGCCAGAGGCGGGATAGACGGCGATGCGCGATCTGGCGCGCGACCTCGGGATGAAGTCGGCCCCGCTGACGCTGGACGAGATGCGCGCGCGCACCGGGCAGGAGCTTGGCGTGTCGCGCTGGATCCGGCTGGACCAGACCCGCATCGACGCCTTCGCCGACCTGACCGAGGACCGCCAGTTCATCCACGTGGACCCGGTGCGCGCCCGGGTGCAATCGCCCTTCGGCGGCACCGTGGCGCACGGGTTCCTGACGCTGTCGATGATCTCGGCCATGGCCTATGACGCCGAACCGCCGCTGGTGGGCGCGCGCTATGGCGTGAACTACGGCTTCGACCGCATCCGTTTCGTCACACCGGTTCCGGCGGGTGCGCGGGTACGCGCCCGCTTTGTTCTGGCCGACTGCGAGGAGCGGGCCGAGGGTGAGGTCACGCTGCACTGGGACCTGACGATCGAGATCGAGGGGGCCGAGCGCCCGGCCATCGCCGCGCGCTGGCTGCAACGCTGGTATCTGGAGGCAGTCCGATGAAGGACACCGCCCTGTCAGACGCGCATCTGCCGGCGCAACTGCGCGGCCTGCGCCTGCCGATGGTGGCCGCGCCACTCTTCATCATCTCGAACCCTGAGCTCGTGATCGCGCAATGCACCAGCGGGATCGTCGGCAGCTTTCCCGCGCTGAACGCGCGCGAGGCCGAGGGCGAGCCGCCCCAGCTGGAGGCCTGGCTCAAGCGCATCACCGAGGCGCTGGATGCCTGGAACCAGGCCAACCCGGACCGGCCCGCCGCACCCTATGCGGTCAACCAGATCGTCCACCGCTCGAACACCCGGCTGGAGCGGGACCTGGAGATCTGCGCGAAGTGGAAGGTGCCGATCTGGATCACATCGCTCGGCGCGCGGGTCGAGGTGAACGAGGCCGCCCATTCCTGCGGCGGCATCGCGCTGCATGACGTCATCAACGACACCTTCGCGCGCAAGGCCATCGCCAAGGGCGCCGACGGGCTGATCGCCGTGGCGGCGGGTGCGGGCGGCCATGCCGGGCGGCAATCGCCCTTTGCGCTGGTGCAGGAAATCCGGGCGTGGTTCGATGGCCCGCTTCTTCTGTCGGGGTCCATCGCCACCGGGCGCGCCCTTCTGGCGGCGCAGGTGATGGGGGCGGACCTGGGCTATGTGGGTTCGCCCTTCATCGCCACGGAAGAGGCGAACGCGGCCCCCGGCTACAAGCGGATGATCGTGGATTCGGGCGCGGAAGACATCGTCACCTCGTCGCTTTTCACCGGCGTGTCCGGCAACTACCTGCGCGGGTCGATCGCCAATGCCGGGCTTGACCCCGACAATCTGCCCTCGGCCGACGCCAGTTCGATGAGCTTTGCCAGCGGCACCGCCAAGCCCAAGGCGTGGAAGACGATCTGGGGCGCGGGGCAAGGTATCGGCGCGGTCCATGGCGTGGAAGCCGCCGCCGCCCTGATCGACCGGCTGGCCGCCGAATACACCGCCGCGCGCGCCGCGCTGGCAACTGGATAACGGAACAACGAGAGGCAGGAGGACGCCATGGACCTTGGCATGACCGACCGCGTGACGAAACTGGTGGCCGATGTGCGCCAGATGATCGAGACGGAAATCACACCGCTCGACACCGAATACCACGCCGAGGTGGGCCGGCATCCTTCGGGCGACCGGTTCAAGCTGACCGACCGGCAACTGGCGATCCTTGACGAGCTGAAGGGCAAGGCCAAGGCGCGGGGGCTGTGGAACTTCTGGCTGACCGGCAGCGACAAGGGCTATGGCCTGACCACCGTGGAATACGCCTACCTCGCCGAGGAAATGGGCAAGGTGCCGCTGGCCGCCGAGATCTTCAACTGCTCGGCGCCCGACACCGGAAACATGGAGGTGCTGGAGCGCTACGGCACGGCGGCGCACAAGGCGCGCTGGCTGCCTGACCTCCTGGAGGGGCGCACGCGGTCATCCTACCTGATGACAGAGCCCGCCGTCGCCTCTTCCGACGCCACGCAGGTGTCGATGCGGGCCGAGAAGCGCGGCGACGGCTGGGTGCTGAACGGTGAAAAGCACTGGATCTCGGGCGCGGGCGATCCGCGCTGCGCGCTTTACATCACGATGGCCTGTTCGGACCCGGACGCCGACCGGCACGCGCGCCACACCATGTTCCTGATCCCCTCTGGCACGCCGGGGATCGAGGTCTTGCGCCCGATGCATGTCTTCGGCCATGACGACGCGCCGCACGGGCACATGCACATCCGCTTTACCGATGTTCACGTCCCCGCCGACGCCGTGGTGCTGGGCGAGGGACGCGGCTTCGAGGTGGCGCAGGGCCGCCTTGGCCCGGGCCGCATCCACCATTGCATGCGCGCCATCGGGCAGGCGGAACGCGCGCTGGAACTGATGTGTCGGCGCGCCACCACGCGCGAGGCGTTCGGCAAGCGGCTGGCAGAGCTTGGCGCGAACTACGACATCATCGCCAACGCGCGGATGGAGATAGAGATGGCGCGGCTTTTGTGCCTAAAGGCCGCGTGGGTGATGGACACTGCGGGCGTGCGCGCGGCGCAGCCCTGGATTTCCAAGATCAAGGTCGTGGCGCCCCTGACCGCCGAAAAGATCATCGACGAGGCGATGCAGATGCACGGCGGCTCGGGCATCAGCCAGGATTTCCCGCTGGCGCACATGTGGACGCATGTCCGCACCCTGCGCTTCGCCGATGGTCCCGACGCGGTGCACCGCCGGCAGGTCGCGCGGGTGGAGTTGCGCAAGTACACCAACACCAAGGCCTGAGATGACCGCCGCCGCCAAGCTGGACCTCGACGCCGTCGCCGCCTGGATGGCGGGGCATGTGCCGGGGTTCAGCGGCCCGCTGACGGCCGAGAAATTCGCCACGGGCCAGTCGAACCCGACCTTCCGGCTGGCGGCGGCGTCCGGCGCCTATGTCCTGCGCCGCAAGCCGCCGGGCACGCTGTTGAAATCCGCCCATGCCGTGGACCGCGAGTTCCGCGTGCAGGCCGCGCTGGCGGGCACCGATGTGCCGGTGGCCCGCATGTTCGCGCTGTGCGAGGATGAGGCCGTGATCGGCACGGCCTTCTACGTCATGGCCCATGTGGACGGGCGCAATTTCGTCGATCCGCGCCTGCCGGACCTGTCGGCGCAGAACCGCGCGCATGTCTTCGACGAGATGAACCGGGTGCTTGCGGCGATCCACAGCGTCGATATCGACGCGGTCGGCCTGTCCGGTTTCGGACCGCAGGGGAATTATTACGCCCGCCAGATCGACCGCTGGACGCGCCAGTACCGCGCCAGCGAGACCGGGACCGTCCCCGCGATGGAAGAGCTGATCGACTGGCTGGCCGGTACGCAGCCCGACGATGACGGGCGACGCACTCTGGTCCACGGCGACTATCGCCTCGACAACCTGCTCTTCGCCCGGGGCTGCCCCGATTGCGTGGCGGTTCTCGACTGGGAACTGTCGACGCTGGGCCACCCTTTCGCCGATCTGGCCGCCACGCTGATGCAATGGCGCCTGCCGCCGGGGGACGAGGGGCGCGGGCTGGACGGGGTGGACCGCGCCGCCCTTGGCATCCCCACGGACGCCGCATTTGTAGAGGCCTATTGCGCCCGCACCGGCCTGCCGGGGATCGAGCGGATGGGCTTCTACCTTGCCTTCGCCTTCTTCCGGATGGCCGCGATCCTGCAAGGCGTGAAGCGGCGGGCACTGGACGGCAACGCCTCGAACCCGGAAAGGGGGCTGGCCATGGGCGCTCTGGTGCCGCGTTTCGCCGAACTGGGGTTGCAGGCCGCGCGTGATGGCTGAGGGGCGGTTCCACGGGCAGGTGGTGATGCTGACCGGGGCGGCGGGCGGCTTTGGCCAGGCCGCCGCGCGCCGCTTCGCCGCCGAGGGCGCGCGCCTGGTCCTGTCCGACCTCGCCGAGGTGCCGCTGCGGGCGCTGGCCGCGCGGCTGTCGGAAGACGGGGCCGAGGTCCTGGCAGAGCCCCTGGACGTCACCGACGAGACACAGGTGGCTGCCCATGTCACCCGCGCCCTGTCGCGGTTCCATCGTCTTGACGTGGCGGTGAACAACGCCGGGATCGCCCCGCCCCTGATGCCCTTGACCGCGACCGACGCCGAGACGTTCGACCGCGTGATGGCGGTCAACACGCGGTCGGTCTTTCTGGGGATGAAGCACCAGTTGCCGCCGATGCTGGCCGCGGGCGGCGGCGCGATCCTGAACGTCGCATCGGCCGCCGGGCTTGTGGGGGCGGGGCAGATGGCGGCCTATGCCGCGTCGAAGCACGCGGTCGTCGGGCTGACCCGCGCCGCCGCGGACGAGGTCGCGCGGCGCGGCGTGCGTGTCAACGCGATCTGCCCGTCCTTTGCCGCCACGCCGCTTTACGACGGGATCGCCGACGCGCTGTCCGGCCAGCGGGCAGAGCCGCGCGGCAACACCGATGCCCGGTTCACCCGCCGTATCCCGATGGGCCGCATCGCGTCCCCGGACGAGGTGGCAGAGGCCATGCTGTGGCTGACCGACCCCGCCAACAGCTTCATGACCGGGCAGGCGGTGGCCATCGACGGAGGCCTGACTGCCGTGTGAGCGTGCCATTGCACAGCGGCGCGCCGTGCCTTACCCCGCCCGCAGGCCCGGCCAACCAGAGGTGATCCGCGCATGTCGCAGCTGCCCCCGAACCCGCACCCCGTGCCGCCCCGGCTGGTCGAGCCGCGCTATCCCATGCAGGCGCATGTCGACTTCGTGCTGACCGGCTGGGGGCCGGGCTATGCCCGGTTCGAGGTCGACCTGCAGGCGTTCCACATGAACCGCCACGGCAAGCTGCACGGCGGCGTCTATGCCATCGTGCTGGACAGCGCGATGGGGTTTTCGGGCGCCTACACAGGTGATCCCGAGGACCGCATCCTGACGATGACCCTGTCGATGACGACAAACTTCCTGGCCCCCGCCGAAGGCCCGCGCCTTGTGGGCGAGGGCTGGCGCACCGGCGGCGGGCGGCGCACCTTCTTCACCGAGGGCCGGATGACCGACGGGACCGGACGGCTGGTGGCCACGGCGACGGGCACCTTTCAGGCGCGCCCCTGGCAATAGCGCGCAAGACGCTTCGGCGAAGGGTCTTGCCCAGGCTTCTTCCATAAGCCTGGGGCGACGGGACCTGACGCGTTTCGCACACAATCGCCCGCGCCAGCGCAGTCGAACGCGTCTGGCTTCGCAAACGCTGCCCCGTCTGCCTTGGCGAGGTCTTTCGCCAGTCGCGTGCGATACGCTTTAGCGCGCGTTCAGATCGGCAAAGCTGCCGCCATCCGCCGCCATGCGCCGCAGGATCTCGGGCACCTGCCAGTAATGCGCGTCTTCGGCCGAGTAGTGCTCGATCCGCGCGACGACCTCGGCCGCGCCCAGCGCGTCGGCATGGTGCAGCGGGCCGCCCCGGAACCTGGGAAAGCCGTAGCCGAAAAGCTTGACCGCATCCACGTCGATGGGGCGAAGCGCGATGCCTTCCTCGACCACGCGCGCGGCCTCGACGATCATGGCGGTCATGTAGCGCGCGACGATCTCGTCGGCGGTGAAGCTGCGGGGCCTGACGCCCGTTTCGGTGCGCTCGGCCTCGATCAGGCGCGCGACCTCGGGGTTGGGGCGCTTGTCGCGGCCTTCGTAGATATAGAATCCCGCCCCGGTCTTGCGCCCGAAGTTGCCGCCCTCGCACAGCCGGTCGGCGACATGCACATAGCGTTCCGCCGCCGGCCGTGTGGGCGCCTGCCGCTTGCGGCTGGCCCAGCCGATGTCCAGACCCGCAAGGTCCATCACGGAAAACGGCCCCATGGCAAAGCCGAAGCCCTCGATCGCCGCATCGATCTCGGCGGGGCTCGCGCCGTCCAGCATCAGGTAATCGGCGGCCTTGCGGTAGTGCATCATGATGCGGTTGCCGATGAACCCGTCGCAGACACCCGAGCGGACCGCGATCTTGCGCAGCCGCTTGGCCAGCGCAAAGCCGGTGGCCACGACCTCGGGCCCGGTCGCGTCGGCCACCACGACCTCCAGCAGGCGCATGACATGGGCGGGCGAGAAGAAATGCAGCCCGATCACGTCGCCTGGACGCGCGGTGGCAGCGGCGATGCGGTTCACGTCGAGATAGCTGGTGTTCGTGGCCAGCACCGCGCCGGGCTTTGCCACCCGGTCGAGCGCGCCGAAGATCTCTTCCTTGACGCCCATGTCCTCGAACGCGGCCTCGACGATCACGTCCGCCTGTCCCAGCGCACCCATGTCAAGGCTGCTGGTCAGCGCGGACGACAGCATCGCCTCGCGCCGTTCAGCGGTCAGCTTGCCGCGCTTGACGGCACCGTCGAGATTGGACGCGATGGTGGCCATCCCGCGTTCCAGCCCGGCCGCGTCCCGCTCCACCAGCGTCACGGAGAGACCGGCAAGAAGCATTGCCGTGGCGATGCCAGAGCCCATGGTGCCGCCGCCGATGACGCCGGCGGCTTCGATTGCGCGTGGCGTCGCGCTGGCCTCGGGGATCTTGGTGACGGCGCGTTCGGCAAAGAAGGCATGGATCAGCCCGGCGCGCTGGGGGCTGGCGATGCATTCGTCATAGAGCGCGCGTTCCCGCGCCAGGCCCTCGTCGATCGGCAGAAGGCTGGCGGCCACGGCCTCGACGCATTTGTGCGGCGAGAAAAGGTGCGCCTGCGTTGCGCGCAGCTCTGCCGCCTTGGTCTTCAGCGCCGCATCGTCGGGCGTCGTGTCGATGTCGCGCACGCGCCGGGTGGGCAGGGTGCCGGCCAGCACCTCCTGCGCCATCGCCAGCGCCAGATCCCGGGGCGCGCCCGCCTCGATCCGGTCGATCAGACCCAGCGACAGCGCTTCTTCGGCTGGAATGCGGCGGCCCGTCACGATCAGGTCCAGCGCTGCGGCAATCCCCGCAAGGCGCGGCGCGCGTTGTGTGCCGCCGGCGCCGGGCAGGATGCCCAGCGTCACCTCGGGGAAGCCGACAATCGTGCCGGGCGCGGCGATGCGGGCGTGACAGCCAAGCGCCACCTCCAGCCCGCCGCCAAGCGCGACCCCGTGAACGTAGGCGATGACAGGTGTCGCGCAGGTCTCCAGCGTATTGCAGACCCTGGGCAGCCACGGCTCCGCCACCGGCTTGCCGAATTCACGTATATCTGCCCCGGCGATAAAGCTCTTTCCCGCGCCGTAAAGCGCGATGACGGCGACATCGGGGTCGGCGTCCAGCCTTTGCACCGTGTCGCTCAGCGCCACGCGCAGCGCATGGCCAGCCGCGTTCACCGGCGGGTTGTCGATCCGCACAAGCGCGACCTGACTTACCCGTTCCACCTGGACGATGTCGTTCATCGGTGCCTCCCTTCGCGATGCGGGCAGACCCTGCACAAGCAGACGGCCCGCCGCAAGCGCCATTGCGCTTGCAGGAGAACCGTCATGTCGGAAGACCCAATCTGGAGCGGGCGATGAGATTCGAACTCACGACCCTTACCTTGGCAAGGTAATGCTCTACCCCTGAGCTACGCCCGCCCCGTTGGGTAGAGGGGAGATATAAAGAACCGGGCGGGCCTGCAAGGGGATTTTTTGGCTCTTTGGAAAATTGCCTCGCCTGCGACGGAACCCGGGCTGCGCCGCGTATCACACCTGAAACCAAAAGGGAGACGGCACATGGTGCGGGAAACGATATTGGCGATGGCGCTTGCCTTGCCAGGGGCTGCGCTGGGTCATCCGGGACACGGCCCTTCGGAGCTGCTGGTCGAGGTTGCAGAAGCCTCGCAGCAGGGGCAGGTCGTCACGGTCAGCGCCCTGATCTCGAATCTCGGCACTGCCGATGTGAACCTGACCGGTATTCTGGCGCTTGGGGCTGCGGTCGAGGGGCAGGGGTTCCCGCTGACCATACCGGCCGACGAAACCATGCGCTTGTCGGCCGATCTTGTGTTTTCCGGCACCGTTCCCGGCATCCTGACGCTGGATTTCGATTTCGGCGCGTCGGGGTCCGGCCCGGTGCTGGTGATCCCCCGGCTGGAGGACGAGGCCGATGTCTGACAGATATCGGGTGACCCGCCGAAGTGCGCTGGCCGGAATCGGGGCCAGTCTTCTTGTGGCTGCCGCCGCCGCCGCGCAAGCCCGCCGCATTCATACGGCCACCAGGTCGCAGCCGCTGACGCTGGTGCCTGCCGGGCAGGAAGCGGGCAGCAACCAGGTGTCCATCCGTATCGAGGGTGCCCGGCGCATTGTCGAATCGAACGGCATCCCCGACCATGCGGTCGGCCGCTTCCCAAACGGCGGCAACCCCAACCAGATCCGGGCGCAGGCCTACCGTTTCGAAATGCCAGTTGCGCCGCGCAATGGCAGAGGTGCCGAGATCCAGCGGGGCGTGCTGCTTGGCGTTGCGGTGAACGGCGTGCCCTTCGATCCGGGCACCGCCGAATACTGGCAGGGCGACCGGTCGTCAGGCTGGCGGTACGAGGCGCTGGGCGGCGCCGTGGCGCTGGGCCTCGACGCGAACTATGCCCATGTGCAGCCGAATGGCGCCTACCACTATCACGGGTTGCCGATCGGGCTGATGCAGGGACTGGGATGGCGGGCGGATCGGCCCTCGCCCCTGATCGGCTGGGCCGCAGACGGCTTTCCGATCTATGCGATCACGGCAGAGATCGACGGCCTGGTGGTCGAGATGACCAGTTCGTGGAAACTGCGCTCTGGATCGCGTCCGGGCGGCAGCGCACCGGACGGCGCGCATGATGGCACATTCGTGCAGGACTATGCCCATGTGCCGGGCTCGGGCCGCCTGGATGCGCGCAATGGCGCGACGGTCCGAACGGCAGAATACCCCGATGGCACCTATGCCTATTTCCTGACGCGGGCCTTCCCGTTCATTCCGCGCGAACTGGCGGCCCCTGCCGAGCCGAGCTTTCGCCGGGGGCCGCCGGGCAACGGCACCGGGCGTCCGCCGCCGCGCCGGGGCTGACGCCCCGGCGGGTCAGTCCTCGAATTCGACCAGCAGGTCCTTGGCATCGATCTGGTCGCCCGCAGCAACATGCACGGCCTTGACCTTGGCCGTGCGCTCGGCGTGCAGGCCGGTTTCCATCTTCATGGCCTCAATCGTCAGAAGAAGGTCGCCCTCCTTCACCTCGGCGCCCGCCGCAATCCCGATCGTCGCCACGACGCCGGGCATCGGAGCGCCCAGATGGGACGGGTTGCCCGGTGTCGCCTTTGGCCGCGCCTTGCTGGTGGCCTTGGCGTCCCGGTTGGGCACGCGCACAACGCGCGGCTGGCCGTTCAGATCGAAGAACACGCGCACGTCGCCGTCTTCGTGCGTTTCGCCGACGGCCTGCAACCGGATTTCAAGCGTCTTGCCCGGGTCGATCTCTGCGGTGACCGAGTCACCGGGCTGCATCCCGTAAAAGAACGTCTGCGTCGGCAGGGTGCGCACCGGGCCATAGACCGCGTGGCGTTCCATGTAGTCGGTGAAGACCTTGGGATACATGAGGTATCCGTTCAGGTCCTCGTCGTCGATCTCTTCGCCGGTCTTCGCGGCCACCTCGGTGCGCGTCGCGTCCAGGTCGACGGGCGACAGATGCTTGCCGGGCCGTTCGAGGTTGGGCGCCTCGGACTTGAGCGCCTTTCGGACGACCGCCTCGGGGAAGCCGCCCGGCGGCTGGCCCAGGTTGCCGCGCATCATGTCGATCACGCTGTCGGGCAGGCTGACGTCCTTGTCGGGGTCTTCGACATCGTCGCGCGTCAGGCCCTGGCTGACCATCATCAGCGCCATGTCGCCCACCACCTTGGACGACGGCGTCACCTTGACGATATCGCCGAACATGCGGTTCACTTCGGCGTACATGTGCGCCACCTCGTGCCAGCGGTCCTCCAGCCCCATCGACCGGGCCTGTGCCTTGAGGTTGGTGAACTGTCCGCCCGGCATCTCGTGCAGATAGACCTCTGACGCAGGCGCCTGAAGGCCGGATTCGAAGGCGGCGTAATGGGCGCGGACGGCTTCCCAGTAGTTGGAAATCTCGCGGATCGCGTCGATGTCCAGCCCTGTGTCCCGCTCTGTAAAGCGCAACGCCTCGACCACGGTGCCCAGCGTCGCCTGGCTGGTGTTGCCCGACAGGGCGTCCATCGCGCAATCGACCGCATCCACTCCGGCCTCCGACGCGGCAAGGATCGTGCCGCAGGCGATGCCCGCGGTGTCATGGGTGTGGAAGTGGATCGGCAGGTCGACCTCTTCCTTCAGCGCCTTGAAGAGGATGCGCGCGGCGGCGGGTTTCAGAAGACCCGCCATGTCCTTCAGCCCCAGCACATGGGCGCCCGCGGCCTCAAGCTCCTTTGCCATCGCGACATAGTATTTCAGGTCGTATTTGGACCGTTCGGGGTTCAGAAGGTCGCCGGTGTAGCAGATCGTGCCTTCGCAGACCTTGCCGCTCTCCACGACCGCATCCATCGCGACGCGCATGTTCTCGACCCAGTTCAGGCTGTCGAAGACGCGAAACACGTCGACGCCGGATTTCGCCGCCTGCGCGACGAAGCTTTGCACCACGTTGTCGGGATAGTTGGTATAGCCCACCCCGTTCGAGGCGCGCAGCAGCATCTGCGTCATGATGTTGGGCATCGCGGCGCGGATGTCGCGCAGCCGCTGCCAGGGGCACTCCTGCAGGAAGCGGTAGGCCACGTCGAAGGTGGCCCCGCCCCAGCATTCCACGCTGAACAGTTCGGGCAGGTTCGCGGCATAGGTCGGCGCGACGCGGATCATGTCGATGGACCGCATCCGCGTGGCCAGCAGCGACTGGTGCCCGTCGCGCATGGTCGTGTCGGTGATCAGCAGCTGCTTTTGCGCCTTCATCCAGTCGGCCAGCGCCTCGGGGCCGAACTGGTCGAGGATCTGGCGCGTGCCGGGCCTGGGGTCCTCGGCGCGATGGCGCGGGGCGCGCGGCGTCTTCAGTCCGGCGGGCGGACGCGTGCGGCCCTTGGTCTCTGGGTGGCCGTTCACGGTGATGTCGGCGATGTAGGTCAGGATCTTGGTGGCCCGATCTCGGCGCTGTTTGAAATCGAAGAGTTCGGGTGTCTGGTCAATGAACTTGGTGTGGTACTGGTTCGACAGGAAGGTCGGGTGCTTCAGCAGGTTTTCCACGAAAGCGATGTTCGTGGCCACGCCCCGGATGCGGAATTCCCGCAAGGCGCGGTCCATGCGGGCGATGGCCGCCTCGGGCGTGGGTGCCCATGCCGTCACCTTTTCCAGAAGCGAGTCGTAATACCGCGTGATGACCGCGCCGGAATAGGCGGTGCCGCCGTCCAGCCGGATGCCCATGCCGGTGGCGCCCCGATAGGCCGTGATCCGGCCATAGTCGGGGATGAAGTTGTTCATCGGATCCTCGGTGGTGATCCGGCACTGGATCGCGTGGCCGGTGAGGCGCACGTCATACTGGCTGGCGACGCCGGTGGCCTCTATCAGCGACTTGCCCTCGGCGATCAGGATCTGGGCGCGCACGATGTCGATGCCCGTCACCTCCTCGGTCACCGTGTGCTCGACCTGCACGCGCGGGTTCACCTCGATGAAGTAGAAGGCCCCGGATTCCATATCCATCAGGAACTCGATGGTGCCGGCGCACTCGTAATCCACCGCCTCGGCGATCTTCTTGCCGAGATTGCAAAGTTCTTCGCGTTGTGCGTCCGACAGGTAGGGCGCCGGCGCGCGTTCCACCACCTTCTGGTTGCGGCGCTGCACGGAACAGTCACGTTCCCACAGGTGGTAGATGCTTCCGTGGCTGTCACCGAGGATCTGCACTTCGACATGCCGCGCGCGCAGGATCATCTTTTCCAGATACCCCTCGCCGTTGCCAAAGGCGGCCTCGGCCTCGCGCCGGCCTTCCTTGACCTTCTCGGCCAGGTCCTCGGGGCCGTTGATCGGGCGCATCCCGCGCCCGCCACCGCCCCAGCTGGCCTTCAGCATCAGCGGATAGCCGACCTCTTCGGCCTGCCTCGCGATCTCGTCCATGTCGTCGCCCAGAACCTCGGTCGCGGGGATCACCGGAACCCCTGCGGCGATGGCGACCTTGCGGGCGCTTGCCTTGTCGCCAAGGGCCCGCATCGTGTCCGACTTGGGACCGATGAAGGTCAGCCCGGCGGCGGTGCAGGCATCCACGAAAGCGGGGTTCTCGGACAGCAGGCCATAGCCCGGATGCACCGCGTCCGCGCCGCAGGCCCGCGCCACCCGGATGATTTCCTCGATCGAGAGATAGGCTGCCACCGGCCCCATCCCCTCGCCGATCAGATAGGCCTCGTCCGCCTTGAAGCGGTGCAGCGACAGCTTGTCCTCTTCGGCGTAGACCGCGACGGTGCGCTTCCCAAGCTCGTTCGCCGCGCGCATCACCCGGATTGCGATTTCGCCGCGGTTGGCAATCAGGATTTTGCGGAAATCAGCCATTGGCACACCTCTTTTTGCAGGTGCAGCATACGCAGTGTAACGATCCCGTAAACTGGAAATCGCCCCATGCCGTCATCGGCTGGCGTCAGATCTCTTGGATAAGACGATCGCGTGCGCCGGCGGGGCGTGCGATGCCCATCTGCCCCATGTTTGACAGCAAGTCTTCGGTCAGGATGTGCGCGACGTGGGCTGCGCCCGCCGCGCCAAAAGCCGCCAGACCATAGTGAAATGCGCGGCCCAGCATCACCATGTCGGCGCCAAGCGCCATGGCCCGGAGCACGTCCAGCCCGCCCGTGACGCCCGAGTCGAATACAACCGGGCAGTCGGGGCCCACCGCCGAACGGATCGCCGGCAGGGCATCTATGCTGGAGGGCGCGGCGTCGAATTGACGCCCGGCGTGGTTCGACACCCAGATGCCGTCGGCGCCCGCCTTGCGCAGGCGGACCGCGTCATCGGGCGTCAGCACGCCCTTGACCAGCAGCGGCCCGTTCCAGATGTCCCGCAGCCGCACCAGATAATCCCAGCCCGGCGCGGTGCGCAGCAGGTAGCCGATATGCGCTGTCGAAGGCATGGACCCCTCGGATTTCATGTAGGACTCGAGAAAGCGCATCCGTGGCATCCCGTGGCGCAGCGTCCCCAGCGCCCATGCCGGGCGCAGACCCGTCTGTGCCATCAGGCGTGGCGTCAGGCGCGGCGGCTGTGTCAGCCCGCCCTTGCGCTGCCGTTCCCGGCGGCTTGCCACTGGCACATCCACCGTCAGGACCAGCGTGCCGAAACCGGCGGCCCGGACGCGGGCCAGCATGTCGTCCAGCACCCCGGGATCGCGCGGGGGATAAAGCTGGAACCACGCCGTTCCCCCGGTGTGCGGGCCGACTTCCTCGGGTGCGCGAGACGCGACGGTCGACAGGGTATAGGGCAACCCGGCATCCCGCCCCAGCCGGGCGAGCGTGGCCTCTGCATCCGGCCAGATCAGCCCAGACATGCCGACCGGCGCGATGCCAAAGGGCTTCTCGAACCTTTGGCCGAGAATGTCGACCGACAGGTCATGCGTGATTTCGCCATGCAGGATGCTCGGGCGGAACAGGATCCGGTCAAGCGATTCCCGATTGCGCCGTGCGGTGGACTCGGTTCCGGTTGCGCTGTCCAGATAGTCCCATACGAACCGGGGCACCCGGCGCTTGGCGCGCGCGGCCAGATCGGCGATGGCGGGATGGCTTATGTCTAGGTCCATGGCCCCTGTTTGTAGCGCCGCATGGATCAGGTGCAATCCGCCGCGTGCTTCTTCTGTTTCCAGATAGGCTCCTTCGCCGTCCCCGGAACGGTGGCGTTGCGGCATGTGAACATAGCACGAACAAGACTTTATCTTGGGCCGTCCCGCGGCTAGATTGCCGTCCATGAGCAGTTTCTCCGAAGAAGACGCCTTCGAGGCCGCCGTGCCGCTGTCCCAGCGGGCGATGGGCGCGCGTCCGACGCCATATCTTGACGAATTGAACCCTGCGCAGCGCCGGGCGGTCGAGGCGCTGGATGGCCCCGTGCTGATGCTGGCGGGGGCGGGCACCGGCAAGACCAAGGCGCTGACCGCACGCATCGCGCATCTTCTGAACACCGGGCGGGCGCGTCCGAACGAGATCCTCGCGGTGACCTTCACCAACAAGGCCGCGCGCGAGATGAAGGACCGTGTCGGCCGCCTGATGGGCCAGACGGTGGAAGGGATGCCGTGGCTTGGCACGTTTCATGCGATCTGCGTCAAGCTGTTGCGCCGGCACGCGGAACTCGTGGGGCTGAAGACCAACTTCACGATCCTCGACACCGACGATCAGGTGCGGCTGATGAAACAGCTGATCCTGGCCGAGAACATCGACGAGAAGCGCTGGCCCGCGCGGCAGCTGGCCGGGATCATCGACGGCTGGAAGAACCGGGCCTGGACGCCCGAGAAGGTGCCCGCGGCCGAGGCCAACGCCTTCAACCGGCGCGGGGTGGAGCTCTACGCACAATACCAGTCCCGCCTGCGCGATCTGAACGCGGTCGATTTCGGCGATCTTCTGCTGCATATGCTGACCATCTTTCAGTCCCACGAGGACGTGCTTCAGCAATACCAGCGGTGGTTCCGCTATATCCTTGTGGACGAATACCAGGACACGAACGTCGCGCAGTATCTCTGGCTTCGGCTACTGGCGCAGGCGCATCGCAACATCTGCTGCGTGGGCGATGACGACCAGTCGATCTATGGCTGGCGCGGGGCAGAAGTGGGCAACATCCTGCGGTTCGAGACCGACTTTCCCGGCGCAACCGTGGTGCGGCTGGAACAGAACTACCGCTCCACCCCGCATATTCTGGGGGCCGCGGCGGGTGTGATCGCCGCCAACGAAAGCCGGCTTGGCAAGACGCTCTGGACCGAGGCCGCCGCGGGCGAGAAGGTGCGACTGATCGGCCATTGGGACGGCGAGGAAGAAGCCCGCTGGATCGGCGACGAGCTGGAGGCGATGGGGCAGGGCACGCGCGGAATGCACCCCATCCCGCTGGATCACTGCGCCATCCTCGTGCGGGCCAGCCACCAGATGCGCGCCTTCGAGGACCGCTTTCTGACCATCGGGCTGCCATACCGCGTGATCGGCGGCCCGCGCTTCTACGAGCGCATGGAGATCCGCGATGCGATGGCCTATTTCCGCGTGGCCGTGTCACCCGACGACGATCTGGCGTTCGAGCGGATCGTGAACACCCCCAAGCGGGGCGCGGGCGACAAGGCGCAACAGACCATGCAACGCGCCGCGCGCGCAAATGGCGTGTCACTGCTGGAAGGGGCGCGTCTTTGCGTGTCGGCGGGTGAATTGTCGGGAAAGGCCAAGGGGCAGATCGGCGCGCTGGTGGCCGATTTCGATCGCTGGCACCGCATGGCGCTGAACCCGGGGCACAACCACATCGAGCTGGCCGAGCAAATCCTCGATGAATCCGGCTACACCGCAATGTGGCAGGAAGACAAGACGCCCGAGGCGCCGGGGCGGCTGGAAAACCTCAAGGAATTGATAAAGGCACTGGAAGCGTTTGAAAATCTTCAGGGTTTTCTGGAACACGTCTCGCTTATCATGGACAACGAGCAGGACGACGGCGGCCCGAAGGTGTCGATCATGACATTACACGCTGCCAAGGGGCTGGAGTTTCCGGCGGTCTTCCTGCCCGGCTGGGAGGACGGTCTGTTCCCCTCGCAGCGGTCGATGGACGAAAGCGGGCTCAAGGGACTCGAAGAAGAACGGCGCCTCGCCTATGTCGGAATTACACGCGCCGAGGAGGTTTGCACGATCTCCTTCGCGGCGAACCGGCGGGTCTATGGCCAGTGGCAATCGGCGCTGCCGTCGCGCTTCATCGACGAGTTGCCGGCCAAGCATGTCGAGGTGCTGACGCCGCCCGGCCTGTATGGCGGCGGCTACGGCGCGGCGGCGCCGGCAAGCACGATCGAGGATCGTGCCGCAAGCGCGAATGTCTACAATTCACCGGGCTGGCGGCGCTTGCAGGCGCGAGGCGCCGACAGGGGTATGAGCCAGCCGCGCGAGTCCCGAACGCAAATCATCGATCTGGACGCCGTGTCCGCGTTCACCCAGGGCGACCGCGTGTTTCACCGCAAGTTCGGCTATGGCGCCGTGACCGCGATCGAAGGTGACAAGCTGGAAATCGCGTTCGAGAAGGCGGGGGTGAAAAAGGTCGTCGCCAGCTTCGTCGTTTCAGCCGAGAACGCAGACGACGTGCCGTTTTGATCCGCTGAGGCTTTCCAGAAAGAAAAATGGCGGCGATGCCAAGGGAGGAGAGGCATCGCCGCCTTCAGTCACGGCTCGCCTCAGGGAGGAGGAGGAGACGCGCCGATCTTGTTTGGGGCCATTGCCCCGAATTCGGGTCGGCGACGACACCCAGGGAGGAGGAGGGTGCCGCCGCCTGCCGTCTCGGCGTCCTCAGGGAGGAGGAGGAGGCCGCCGATTCCGCTGGGGCCCATCGGCCCCGGTGTTGGTGCGGCGACACCCTGGGAGGAGGAGTGGATGCCGCCGCTGTCTACAGACGTCCCAGGGAGGAGGAGAGGGTCGCCTGATTCAAATCCTCAATTCGTGCCGTAAGCGGCCTCGTAAGCGATGCTGGTGATCTGCGTCGGATGGATGCCGACGTCTGCCAGTTCACGCGACGAAAGCGCGCGGAGTTCGTTGCGGGTCCGGGTGAAGACCTTGCGCTTCGCCCGGTAATCATCATAAGCGCGCAGGACCGCATCAAACCGAACCTTCAGTCCGGGGACCGATGTGCGGATGCCGATTGCCAGTGCCATGTCTGCCTCTTTGCGTTTTGGCGAGGTGTTAGCGTTACCCGCCGATGAAACGAAGATAAGCGAATGCTGCGATTGCACAATGCATCGATTGAGCAACGCTGCCATGCAGCAAATGCATACTAGTTGCTGACCTATTTTCGTGCGACGCGCGTCGATTTTCGGCAGCGTGCGAACATGGCCTTGCGTTCCGGGCGCAGACGCACACTTTCTGCAAGGCAATTGATCGTCGGAGGGCAAAATGTCGGTAGACCGTGAACAAATCCTGTCAAGGCTTCGGACGATTTCGCTGCCGGACGGCGGCGATCTGGTGGGGCGCGAAATGGTGCGCGCGCTGACGGTCGATGATGGCGCGGTGCGATTCGTGATCGAGGCCGAGACCCCGGAGGCTGCGCGCGCGCTGGAACCGGTGCGCCAGCAGGCGCAGGCCGCGGTCGAGGCGCTGCCGGGGGTTGCCTCGGTCAGCGCCGTGTTGACGGCGCACGGGCCCGCGGCACGGCCTGCCGCCCCGACAGCAGAGCCGCCGAGCCTGAAGATCGGCCGCCATCCCACGCCTCAGGCCGGCCCCGCCCGGGTCGCCGGCGTGGACCGCATCCTGGCCATTGCGTCCGGCAAGGGCGGCGTCGGCAAGTCGACCGTGTCTTCCAATCTCGCCGTAGCCCTCGCGCGGCAGGGACGGCGCGTCGGTCTGCTTGATGCGGATATATACGGTCCGTCCCAGCCGCGCATGATGGGGGTCAGCAAGCGACCTGCTTCGCCAGACGGAAAGACGATCATTCCGCTGACCGCGCACGGGGTGACGATGATGTCAATCGGCCTGATGGTCGATCCCGACCAGGCCGTCGTCTGGCGCGGCCCGATGCTGATGGGTGCGCTGCAGCAGATGCTGGGGCAGGTGCAATGGGGCGAACTGGACGTGTTGCTGGTGGATCTGCCGCCGGGGACGGGCGACGTGCAGCTTACGCTTTGCCAGCGCACGCACCTGACCGGGGCGCTTGTGGTGTCCACCCCGCAGGACGTGGCGCTTCTGGATGCCCGCAAGGCCATCGACATGTTCGGCAAGCTCAAGACCCCGGTGTTGGGTCTGATAGAAAACATGTCGACATACGTCTGCCCCAACTGCGGGCACGAGGCACATCTGTTCGGCCACGGCGGCGTCCGGGCCGAGGCCGAGAAACTCGGCGTGCCGTTCCTTGGTGAATTGCCCCTGTCTATCGACGTTCGGGTGGCCGGCGATGCGGGCACCCCGGTTGCCGCCGGCAGCGGCGCCTTGGCCGACGCCTACGGTGAAATGGCCGCGCGGCTGGTGGCTGGGGGCATGGCCTAGGCCCCGTTGGGAATTCATGGCACCGCGACTGATGCGGTGAAGCGGGCCTGACTTCTGCGGCCCGTGTGGGGTGATTCGCGCTTGCAAGTCGGCGAAAACCCCGTTTTCAAAGCCCTTGGCCTCGCCTGCTCCCACGATCTCTGGGAATTCATGGTACCGGCTCTTTGCTTCGGGCCATCTCAAAATATGGTGCCATCTCGCGAATTACCTACTATAAAGTGTGGTAATTCTCTGAACTTATCCACAGCATGTTGTTTTCCAGGGGCCTGCAGGGCAAGATGCTGTGGAGAAGTCCAAAGATTTCTGTTGATTTCCATGTTTTCCCATGCGATCCCTTAAATGCGATGAGGGACGGGCCAAGGGGCACCTAAAGAACCCCGAACCCCTAACAATCAGGTTTCATACAGGCACCCGCTTTTCATCGTTACGTAAGGTTCCGGCGCGCGGGCGAGCAGCATCCCCCCAGGTGGCGCGCGCGATCGGACCGCCCGGCAACGGGTTGAGGGCGGCGGATTGGGCAACGGCAGCAGCCCAATCCGCCGTTTTCGTTCCGGGGCCGTCACGAGGCAGGCAAAGGAGCCGCGGGACAGTGGCGCGGAGGTTCAGAGGCGAGTTCACCCAGAAGGTCGACGGGAAGGGCAGGGTCTCTATCCCGTCCCAGTTCCGTACTGTCCTTCAACAGGGCGATCCCGGTTGCCTGGACGGCAAGACCCCCGAATTCGTACTTGTCTACGGCGACGACAGCTTCGACTGGTTCGAATGCTATTCGATGGAAGGTATCGAAGAGGTTGACGAACGGATCGATGCAAAGCCGTTCGAGTCAGATGAACGCGAATACCTTGAAGAAATGTACCACGGCCATGCCCTGACGCTGACGATCGACGAAACCGGGCGTATCGTGCTGCCACTCCGCCAGCGGCAAAAGATCGGGCTCGAGGACGAGGCCTATTTCATCGCCAGCAGCAACCATTTCCAGATCTGGAAGCGCGAGACCTACGACAAGGTCGCGGACGCCCGGCGCAAGGCCTGGCGGGAACGCCAGTCCGAGAACTTCAAGGCGCGCGCGCTTCTGGACAAGCCGGCCGGAGCATAGGCCATGGCTGCTGCTGCCCGCCAGTCCGCAGACGCCCCGCACATTCCGGTCCTGCTTGATCCGCTTCTGCGCGCCGTGGCGCCGGTGCGCGGCGTGTGGCTGGACGGGACATTCGGGGCCGGCGGTTACGCACGCGGGCTTCTGGGGGCGGGCGCTGACCTTGTGATCGGTGTCGACCGTGACCCGAGCGTCTTTGCCATGGCGGCGTCTTGGGCCGCGGATTACGGTGACCGGCTGCGGCTTGTGCAGGGCACCTTCGGAGAACTTGATCTTCACGCGGGCGGGCCGCTCGATGGGGTGGTTCTGGACCTTGGCGTGTCGTCGATGCAGCTTGATCAGGCCGAACGCGGGTTCTCGTTCCAGAAGGATGGCCCGCTTGACATGCGCATGGGCGGCGACGGCCCTTGCGCGGCGGACATCGTGAACGCCGCGACAGAGACGGCGCTGGCCGATATCCTGTTCCACTATGGCGAAGAACGCGCGTCGCGCCGGATCGCGCGGGCCATCATCGCCGCGAGGGCCGAGGCGCCGATCACCCGGACGCTGCACCTTGCCGGCATCGTGTCTTCCTGCCTGCCGCGCCCCAAGCCGGGGCAGGCGCACCCTGCCACGCGAAGCTTTCAGGCGTTGCGGATCGCGGTCAATGACGAATACGGCGAGCTGGCGCGCGGGCTGGAGGCGTCGGAACGCGCGCTGCGCGCCGGCGGCAAGCTGGCCGTCGTGACCTTCCATTCGGTCGAGGACCGGATGGTCAAGCGGTTCCTGCAACTGCGATCCGGCGGGGCCGGGCAGGGCAGCCGCCACGCGCCCGCGCAGACAGAGGACCCACCGCGTTTCACCGTGCCGACACGCAAGGCTGTCACGGCGGATACCGCAGAGCTTGACGTTAACCCTCGGGCGCGATCCGCCAAGCTTCGCGTGGCCGTGCGGACGGATGTCCCGGCCGGGCCGGTCGATCGCGCCGCGCTTGGGATGCCGCGTCTGCCAGGTCAGGGAGGGAACTGAATGCGGCTGTTTCTGGCCCTTCTTTCCGCGGCCGGCGTGCTTGGCCTTGCGGTGTGGGCCTACCAGCAGAACTACCGGACCCAGGCGGCCCTTGACGAGGTGCGTGACCTGAGCGCCCAGATTGCCCGCCTGCGGGAAGAACAGGCGGTGCTGGCCGCCGAATGGGCCTATCTGAACCGCCCCGACAGGTTGCAGGACCTTGCCGACATAAACTTCGACCGTCTTGGGCTGATGCCGCTTCTGCCCGAGCAATTCGCCCGTCCCGATCAGATCGGATTTCCGCTGGCCCCGCTGGCGCCGATCCTGAACCCGGTTGAGGTGCAGGGCCTTCTGGAGGATGTGGAATGACCCGCACGCCGCTGCGCCCGCTGGCCCGGATCCTGGATGCCCGCCGAAAGGGAGAGAACCCCGACACCATCGAGCGCGAGAACATCCGTCTGCGCCAGGAGGCGCAGCGCGACCGCGAAAGGTTTCGCGCGCAGGGACGCCTGACGATGATGGGGGTCCTGTTCCTGTGCGCCTTTGCCGCCGTGGGCGGCAAGATGGGCCAGCTTGCCGCGTCCGAACCGGCAGAGCCGCGCACCGCTGCGCCGGGTGCGGCAATCGTGGCGCAGCGGGCCGATATCGTCGATCGCAACGGTCGCATCCTGGCAACGAACCTTGTCACCCATTCCCTGTATGCCCAGCCGCAGGACATGATCGACCCGGAACGCGCCGCGCGCGAACTGTCGGTGATCTTTCCCGATCTGGACGAAGCCCGGCTACTGGACTGGTTCTCGGGCACCGCGAAGTTCCGCTGGATCAAGCGCAAGATCTCCCCCGAACAAATGCAGGCTGTCCACGATATAGGCGAGCCGGGTCTGCTGTTCGGCCCGCGCGAGATGCGGCTCTACCCCAACGGACGCCTTGCGGCGCATATTCTCGGCGGTGCCGGCTTTGGCCGCGAGGCCGTCAACTCTGCCGAGGTCGAGGGCCGCGCCGGGATCGAGAAGGTGTTCGACGACTATCTGCGCGATCCGGCCAACGGCGGAGCTCCGTTGATGCTGACGCTGGACCTGACGGTGCAAGCGGCCATGGAACGTGTGCTGGGCGGCGGGATGCGGCTCATGAACGCCAAGGGCGCATCCGCCATCCTGATGGAGGCCGCCACGGGCGAGATCGTCGCGATGGCCTCGCTGCCCGATTTCGATCCCAACGACCGGCCCGTGCCCCCGACCGAGGGCGACCAGTCCGACAGCCCGCTGTTCAACCGCGCGGTTCAGGGTGTCTATGAACTGGGATCGACCTTCAAGATCCTGACGGCGGCGCAGGCCCTGGAACTGGGGCTTGCAAGTCCCGAGACGCTGATCGACGCGAATGCGCCGATGACGTGGGGCAAGCACAAGATTGGCGAGTTTGAGGGCAAGAACTATGGCCCGCGCCTGTCGGTCACCGACATCATCGTCAAGTCGTCCAACGTCGGGACGGCGCGGCTCGCGCTTCAGATCGGCAAGGAACGGCATCAGGCGTTCCTTGATAGTCTCGGCTTCTTCGACCCGACGCCGGTGGAATTGCTGGAGGCCCCGATCTCGCGGCCGTTCCTGCCTGATCGCTGGGGCGATATCCATACGATTACAGTGTCTTATGGTCATGGCATGTCGGCCAGCCCGCTGCATCTTGCCACGGCCTATGCCTCTATCCTGAACGGAGGGCTGCGGGTGCATCCGACGCTGGTGCGCGGCCAAGAGCACGCCGCCGGGCCGCGCGTGGTGTCCGAAGACGTCTCGGCGGCGGCGCGCGACATGCTGCGGCAGGTCGTCGTGCGTGGCACGGCCAGCTTCGGAGAGGTGCCGGGATATGCCGTCGGCGGCAAGACCGGGACGGCAGACAAGCCGCGCCGCAACGGCCCCGGCTATGAAGAGGACAAGACCATCACGACCTTCGCCAGCATCTTTCCGGCGCATGACCCCAAATACGTTCTGGTGGTCACATTGGACGAACCGACCCAGATGGTGTCCGGCGAACCTCGCCGCACCGCGGGCTGGACGGCCGTGCCTGTCGCGGCCGAGATCATCCGCCGCACCGCGCCGCTTCTGGGCCTGCGGCCAGAGATTGAACCCGCGCCCCTTGATCGGGTAACACTGACGTCGAACTGATATCATACAGGCGGGGCATGGCAGTGCAGGCCAGGGCACGGACATTGGCGGCGCTGGGCCTGACGGCTCGCGGCGGCGCGGACGCGACGGTGACGGGGCTGTCGGTGGACAGCCGTGACGTGCGTGACGGTCACCTTTTCGCGGCGCTGCCGGGAAGCCGGGCGCATGGCGCGACATTCATTCCAACCGCTCTCGACCGGGGCGCCGCGGCGGTGCTGACCGACCGTGACGGCGCCCGCATGGCGGCCGAGGAACTGGAGCACGCGCGCGTGCCGGTGGTCGTGGCCGAGGATCCCCGCCAGGCGCTGGCCTATGCCGCCGCGCTTTGGTTCGGCCGCCAGCCCGAGGTCGTCGTGGCAGTGACGGGCACCAATGGCAAGACGTCGGTCGCCACCTTCACGCGCCAGATCTGGACTGCGCTGGGCCTGCCTTCGGCCAACCTTGGCACAACCGGGGTCGAGGGTGCCTATGAGGCGCCGCTTAGCCACACCACGCCGGAACCCATCACGCTGCATCGCCTGCTGGCCGATATCGCAGAGGAAGAGGTGGATCATGTGGCGATGGAGGCGTCTTCGCACGGGCTGGCGCAGCGGCGCCTAGACGGGGTGGCCCTGACGGCGGCGGCGTTCACGAACATTTCTCAGGATCACCTCGATTATCATTCGAACTTCGAGGACTACTTCGTCGCCAAGGCAGGGCTTTTCGACCGCGTTCTTCCCGAAGAGGGGGTGGCCGTCGTCAACATCGACGACCCGCGCGGCCCGGACATGGTGCGCATCGCCGAGGCGCGCGGCCAGGACGTGATCCAGGTGGGGCGTGACGCGCTGGCGCATCTGCGCATCCTTGGCCAGCGCTTCGATGCCACCGGGCAAGAGCTTCGGTTTTCGTGGAACGGCGTCACCCAGCACGTGCGGCTAGGGCTGATCGGCGGGTTTCAGGCCGACAACGCGCTGGCCGCTGCGGGCCTTGTGATCGGTTCTGGCTGTGACCCGGTGCAGGTGTTCGCCGCGCTGCCGCGTCTGACCGGCGTGCGGGGGCGGATGCAGCTTGCCGCGCGGCGTGGCAATGGCGCGGCCGTGTTCGTGGACTATGCCCACACGCCCGAGGCGCTGCGCACGGCGCTGAAGGCGATGCGCCCTCATGTCATGGGCCGTCTGATCGTGGTGTTCGGCGCGGGCGGCGACCGCGACACCACCAAGCGCCCGCTGATGGGGGCGGCGGCGGCGGATTGCGCCGACCTTGTCTTCGTCACCGACGACAATCCGCGCAGCGAGGTGCCCGCCGATATCCGCGCCGCCGTGCTGGCCGGCTGCCCCGACGCGACCGAGGTCGCCGACCGGGCCGAGGCGATCCTGCGGGGGGTCGATGCGCTGATGCCGGGTGACGCGCTGCTGATCGCGGGCAAGGGCCACGAATCCGGACAGGTGGTGGGCGACACGGTCTATCCCTTCGACGATGTCGAACAGGCCAGCGTGGCGGTGGCCGCGCTGGATGGTCACGCGGCATGAACCCGCTTTGGACCGCGGCAGAGGCCGCAGCGGCGACCGGGGGACAGGCGCGGGGCAACTGGCAGGTCGGCGGCGTGTCCATCGACACTCGTACGCTGGCGCCGGGTGATCTGTTCGTGGCGCTTACCGACCAGCGGGACGGGCACGACTTCGTGGCCGATGCCCTGGCGCGCGGTGCAGGCGCCGCGCTGGTGTCGCGGGTGCCAGAGGGCGTTGCGGAAGACGCCCCGCTTCTGATCGTGCCCGACGTGCTGGCCGGGCTGGGCAATCTGGGCCGCGCGGCACGGGCACGGACGGGCGCACGGGTGATCGCCATCACCGGGTCGGTGGGCAAGACATCCACCAAGGAGATGATGCGCGCCGCACTTGCCGGGCAGGGCAAGGTGCACGCGGCCGAGAAAAGCTATAACAACCACTGGGGCGTGCCGCTGACGCTGGCGCGGATGCCCGCCGACAGCGATTTCGCGGTGATCGAGATCGGCATGAATCACCCCGGAGAGATCGCGCCGCTGGCCCGCATGGCGCGCCCGCATGTGGGCGTGGTGACGACCGTGGCCGCCGCGCATCTGGCCGCGTTCGATGATCTGGCGGGCATCGCCCGCGAGAAAGGCTCGATCTTCGAAGGCCTGGAGCCGGGCGGAATCGCAATCTTCAACGGCGACATCGACACCGCGCCGATCCTGCGAGAGGCGGGTGTGCGGGCGGGGGCGACATTGCGGGACTTTGGCCAGAAGCGGTCGAATTTCCACCGCCTGACGGAGGCGCGGATCGTCAATGACGTGACGGTGGGGCGGGGCCGGGTCTGGCGCACGCCGGTGGTGTTCAGGCTGGCCGCGCCGGGCCGGCATTTCGCGGTCAACGCCATGGCGGTACTGGCCGCCGTGCGGGCTGCGGGGGGCGACCTTGCCCTTGCCGCCAACGATCTTGGCCGCTGGGCGCCGCCGCCCGGCCGCGGCGGACGAGAGCGGCTGTCCATGGACCCGGTGGACCCCGCCATGAGCTTCGACCTGATCGACGACGCCTTCAACGCCAATCCCGCCTCTGTCGCCGCCGCGCTGGAGGTTCTGGCAGGCACCCATCCCGTGGACGGGGTCGGGCGCATTGGCGCGGGCCGCCGCATCGCGGTGCTGGGCGACATGCTTGAACTGGGCGAGACCGAGGCCGACCTGCACCGTGCGCTGGCCGACCTGCCCGCGATGGCCGGGATCGGCACAGTGCATTGTGTCGGCCCGCTCATGCACCACCTGCACCAGGCCCTGCCAGAGTCGCGGCGGGGGCTTTGGACCGAAACCGCCGAGAAGATGGCGAAGCGGGCGCATTCGCTGGTGGATGCCGGCGACGTGATCCTGGTCAAGGGCTCTAAATCGAGCCATGTCAGCCGCGTTGTTGACGCGCTGCGCAAATTGGGCCATCCGCTGCCGGACGACCGCCAGGGGACCGACTGATGCTTTACTATCTCACGCTGCTGTCCGACGGCGGGGACATGTTCAACCTGTTCCGGTACATCACGTTCCGCGCAGGCGGCGCGTTCTTTACGGCGCTTGTGTTCGGGTTCATGTTCGGACGGCCTTTGATCAATCTTCTGAAGAAGCGTCAGAAGCGCGGACAACCGATCCGCGACGACGGGCCGGAAAGTCATCTGGTGACCAAGGCCGGCACGCCCACGATGGGGGGTGTGCTGATCCTTGGGGCGCTTGTGACCTCGACTCTTTTGTGGGCGCGGCCGGACAACGGCTATGTCTGGCTGGTGCTGCTGGTGACGGTCGGCTTCGGGCTGATCGGCTTCGCCGACGACTATGCCAAGGTGTCGAAGAACAACCACAAGGGCGTGCCTGGGCGGATCAGGCTGCTGCTGGGGCTGGTGATCGCGGTTGGCGCCGGGGCTTGGGCCGCGGCGCTGCATCCGGACGAGCTTGCGCTTCACCTTGCGCTGCCGTTCTTCAAGGACACGCTTCTGAACCTTGGTGTGTTGTTCCTGCCCTTTGCGGTGCTGGTCATCGTCGGGGCGGCCAACGCGGTGAACCTGACGGATGGGCTTGACGGGCTGGCGATCATGCCGGTGATGATCGCCTCTGGCGCGCTGGGGGTGATCGCCTATGCCGTCGGGCGTGTCGACTTTACCGAGTATCTCGACGTTCATTATGTGCCCGGCACCGGGGAAATCCTGATCTTCGTGGCGGGACTGATCGGCGGGGGCCTTGGCTTTTTGTGGTACAACGCGCCGCCCGCCGCCGTCTTCATGGGCGACACCGGAAGCCTTGCGCTGGGCGGCGCCCTGGGCGCCATCGCAGTGGCCACCAAGCACGAGATCGTGCTGGCGATCGTCGGCGGGCTTTTCGTGGTCGAGGCGATGTCGGTCATCATCCAGGTTCTTTATTTCAAGCGCACCGGGAAGCGTGTCTTCCTGATGGCGCCGATCCACCACCACTTCGAGAAAAAGGGGTGGGCCGAACCGCAGATCGTCATCCGGTTCTGGATCATCAGCCTGATCCTCGCCCTGATCGGGCTTGCCACGCTCAAGATCCGTTAGATCGGTCCGCCGGCGGCCTGCCCCCGGCCCTTTCGCGTTGTTCCGGGTGTGACTTCCGGCACAGCCCTGCCTTTGCGCTTCGCCACATGGTGCTTGTGTCCAGAAACAGGTGACAGGGGGGGCGCAGGTGACCGGCGACATTTCGACAGAGACCTTCGCGGATGCGCTGTCGCGTGTTCTGGGCCATCCGGTCGCCCCCAGCGGGCCAGACCGGCTGACGGTGATCGTCGAGGGGACACAGCGGCTGGAGGTGACGCTGGGCGAGACGGTGACGATCACCACGCCCTTGGCCGAGGCCCATGACGGCCTGCCGCCCCAGATGTGCCGTTGGCTGCTGGAGCGCAACTTTCCCGGCGGCGGAACGGCGGGCGCGATGCTGATACAGCCGCCGCGCAGCGACCGGCTGGCGCTGGTCAATCACTTGCCGTCGCGGGCGCTGGGCGTGGCCGGGCTTGCCGCCCTCGCCTGGAACCAGGCGCAGGCGGCGATGGCGCTTGACGCCGAGATAGCCAAGCGGGTGGCGGCACATCTGTCCGCCGCGGATGCATAGACAGGAGGGATGGCCATGGCAGGATCGTTAGGCGGTGTCGGCGGCACGCAGGGGGTTGTGCCCAACCAGCAGATCGGCGGACAGGACCAGACGCAAGGCACGCAGGGCAAGTCGGTCGGCCAGAAGGTCGCGAGTTTCTTCAAGGCGGTCATGCACGGCCTTGCCGCACCGTTCAAGGCGCTGGCGAGTGCCATTTCGAACATAGGCAACCATGCCGCGCAGGGCGGCAACGGCGCCGGGCAGGTGGCGCAGCCGCGGCTGAGCCAGGAACAGAAACAGGAGCGCCTGGACGAGGTGCGCCAGACGCAGTTCTTCCTTTCGGTTCAGACCAGCACCTCTGCCATGATCGACGAGGGCGGGTTCATGGCCGCCGCGCGAAGCCTGCTGGACACGCCGGGCGCGGTGGCCGCGATGGAACAGCATGGCGTGACCCTTGGCGAGGCTGTCGCGATCTCGATGTACACCAGCCAGGCTTACGTCGAGATTAACGGACAGATCCGGTCCGGAAACGAGACGCAAGAGATCACCGCGCTGAAAGAGGCGTTCGTCTCGGGGCTGGACAAGCTGCCGTCGTTCGAGGGCACGGTCTATCGTGGGGCGCACCTGCCCAAGGATGTCGGGCTTCAGCACCAGGAAGGCAGCGTGGTGACAGCCACGGGCATCTATTCCACCACGGCCTCGTCCAATGAGGTCTTCCCGAACATCAACTACGACATCACGATCGAGGTGAAGGCGGACTCTGGCGGCAAGGATATCGCGATGTTCTCCGACAAGCCGACCGAACAGGAGGTGGCGTTCCCGCCGGGCACGCAGTTTCGAGTGACCAGCCGGGTGCTGGATGGCAATGAACAGTACAGCCACATGCACCCGCCAGATTACGGCGGCATCCCGGCGGGCCAGATCACGTTGCAGATGGAGGAAGTCTGATGGCTGACACACCCAGCCCTGCCCCGCGCGGCAAGAAACATATCGCCTCGCAGTCCTTTGTCGACCGGATGACATCGGGAATGGCGGACCCCGACGCGGCGGCGAAGGACGAGATCACCGACGAGGAGCGGCGCGTCTTCGGGCTGCCTCCCGCGGACGAGGACAAGGCGGGCAAGGCCTGACATGGCGGGTAATCTGACACCACAGGCCGCGGCGCTTCTGGCCGAGATGGCACGTGACCACGGGCTTGCCAAACTGACGCCGGACGACGACGGGCTGATCCCGGTAACGCTGGACGACGGGTTCGTGTTCACGCTGGCCTTCGATGGCGTGAACAACGCGGTGTTCGTGATGACTGTTCTGGCTGCGGCGGACGCGGACGGTGTGCGCGACTGGCCCGCGTTCGGATGGAATGCCGGGGCCGCCGCGCGGCGCACACGTGTCGCCCGCGCGCCGGACGGGGCGCTGGCGCTGATCTGCGACATGCCCCTGACAGGGCTGGAATACTGGTCCTTTGCCAAGGGGTTGGAGGCGTTCATCGCCGATGCCGCCGAGGCCGCGGCCGTCATCGGGCTTGGCCCGTCCGCCGCCGCGGCGGGCAGTGACAGCCTGACCGCGTTCTCGCCCGACGAAATGGTCATCATCCGTCCCTAGGCCCGGCCCGCGCGGCCTTGCGGGGCGCCCCGTCGCGGGGCACCCTGCGCCCGCAATCGGGGAGGTCGGGGCATGATTCCCATTCAGGGCTATGACGGGCACCGCGTGCTGGTGCTGGGCCTTGGCCGGTCGGGCATGGCCACGCTTGATGCGCTTGCGGCAGGCGGGGCGGTGCCGCTGGCATGGGACGATTCCGCCGAAGGCCGGGGCCGGGCCGGGGCCGCGGGCCACACCCTGCACGATCCCGCGCGGCCCGGAGCGTTTGAGGGGGTGGCGGCGCTGATCGTGTCGCCGGGCATCCCGCACCTGTACCCGCAGCCCAATGCCGCGGTGCGCGCCGCGTGGGAGGCGGGGGTGCCGGTGGACAATGACATCGGGCTTTTCTTCGGCTCTTTCGGGCAGCGCGACTGGGCCGAGTTCGACACCGCGCCGCGGGTGGTCGCCGTGACCGGTTCCAACGGGAAATCAACCACTTCGGCACTGATCCATCACGTGCTGGAAGGCCAAGGGCGGCCCGCTCAGCTGGCCGGAAACATCGGGCGGGGGGTGTTTGACCTCGACCCGCCGCGGGACGGCGAGGTCGTGGTGCTGGAGCTGTCGTCCTACCAGATCGATCTGGCGCGCGCGCTGACGCCCGACGTGGCGGTGTTTACCAATCTCTCGCCCGATCATCTGGACCGGCACGGCGGCATGGGCGGGTATTTCGCGGCTAAGCGGCGGCTTTTCACCGAGGGCGCGCCGGACCGGGCCGTGGTGGGCGTGGACGAGGACGAGGGGCGCTATCTGGCTGACCGGCTGTCGCACGGGCCGGGGGACGACCGGCTGATCCGGGTGTCGGTGACGCGCAAGCTGTCGGGGCCGGGCTGGACTGTCCATGCCAACAAGGGGTTTCTGGCCGAGTTCCGCAAGGCACGGCAGGTGGGGTCGATCGACTTGCGCGACATCCGAGGGCTGCCCGGGCGGCACAACCACCAGAACGCCTGCGCCGCCTATGCGGTGCTGCGCGCGCTGGGTCTGGCGCCCCGGGCGATCGAGGAAGGCTTCAAGGATTTCAAGGGCTTGCCCCATCGCAGCCAAGTGGTGGCAGAGCGGGACGGGGTGGTGGTGGTCAACGACAGCAAGGCCACCAACGTGGAAAGCGCGGCGCAGGCGCTGCAGGCCTTCGGGCGCATCCGCTGGATCGCGGGGGGCTTGGGCAAGGAGGGCGGCATCGGCGCGCTGGCCCCGCATCTGGGCGGCGTGGTCAAGGCCTACCTGATCGGCCATTCGGCGCGGGAGTTCGCGCTGCAACTGGCTGATACGCCACATGAAATCTGCGAAACGATGGAGCGCGCGGTGGCCGCGGCGATGGCCGAGGCCGAGCCGGGCGACACGATCCTGCTGGCCCCGGCGGCGGCCAGTTTCGACCAGTATCCCGACTTCGAGAAGCGCGGTGAGCACTTCATGGAGGCGGTGCGCGAGGTTCTGGGCGCGAATCAGGGTTAACGGGCTGATTTCGCTGGATTTCGGGGTGCGGCATCGCGTCGGCACAATGTCGGCATCACGTCGGCGCGGGCGTGTCGGACAGCCCGGTTAACACCGCGTGCGCCGGCGGTGGCGTGCCGAGGCGGAGGGCGGCGGATGGCCGTGGGCAGCCACGGGGAGGCGTGTGGCCTTCACTTCATCTCGGGCAGATTGGGCCGACCTTCGAGCGCGTGCGAATGTCCCGAAAGCGGCAGGGAGGGGGCTGTCTGCCCCCTCTGCGCCTGCGGCGCATTCACCCCCGAGAGTATTTTCGAACAGAAGAAGACGGGCGGGCCGGGAGGGCGGTCCTCTGCCGCCCGGGCGTTTTTCTGTGGACGGGCGGCGCTGGGTGTCCCGCATTGCACCGCGCCTTTCGGGGCCCCGTGTCAGGCGTCCATGTCGAGAAAGGCACGCACGGCGGCCTCGAACGCGCGGGGGCGCTCGGCGTGGAGCCAGTGGCCCGCGCGCGGGATGGCGGCGAAGCGGGCGGCGGGGAACTGGTCGCGGATGGGCGCGCGGGCGTCGCGGGGGACATAGTCGCTGTCGCCGCCGGTCAGGAAGAGCGCCGGGCCGTCGAAGCGGCCGGGGGTGGCGGGCCAGCCGGTGAGGGTGGTCATCTCGGCCTGAAGCACGTCGAGGTTCAGCCGCCAGCGCCCGGCGGGCGCGTCGAGCGATTGCAGGAGGAAGGCGCGCAACTGCGGATCGGGGACGGCCCCGGCCAGTTGGGCGTCGGCCTCGGACCGGCGGGTGACGGCGGCGAGGTCCACCGCGCGCATCGCCTCGATCAGGTGCGACTGGCTGTGGCCGTAGGCTCTTGGCGCGATGTCCGCCACGATCAGGCGTCCCACGCGGCCGGGGTCGGTGAGCGCCAGCTGCATCGCCGCCTTGCCGCCCATGGAATGGCCCAGCACGTCCATCCGGCCGCCGTGCGCGGCAATGACCTCTGCCAGGTCCGCGGCCATCTGGGCATAGGTCTGGGTGTCCGCGCGCGGGCTGGTGCCGTGATTGCGCATGTCGACGGCGACCACGAGACCCCGGTCGGACAGGCGTTTGGCGATGACGCCCCAGTTGCGGGCCGAGCCGAAGAGCCCGTGCGCGATCAGAAGCGGCGGGGCGCCGGTGGGTGTGCCGTGGATGTCGCAGGTCAGCATGGGGTTGTCCTATCGCCTTGGCGGGGCGCTTTCCAGAGGTTGCGCGGGGCGATATCCTTTGCGCTGCGTCCTGTGGGGGGATGACCATGACCGTCGATCAGCAAGTCCATGACCAGAGCACGGCCCTGTCGAAGGCTTTCGGCAAGCGGCTGGGCGTGGGCGGGGCCACCCTTTCGGACCGGCTGGGTCGCGCGGGCCGCGATGTGCCGAAATCGGTGCGGCGCGAGGCGGCGACGCTGATCGAGGCCGAGGCGATGCTGGCCCACCCCAAGCTGCGCCGACAGGTGGACCCGCGCAAGCTGGACCGCGCCTACCGGGTGTCGTCGTCCTGGCTGGGCGGCGTGAACCGGAGCGAACGCCGGATCGACCGTGTGCTGGGGCTGATCGCGGTGAACGTGGTCAACATCGGGCTGCTGGCGGCGGGGGTCGCGGCCTTTGCCATGTGGCGCGGGCTTATCTGAGCGGTCGGCCTTTCCCGAACATCGGCGTGGCGGGACGCGCCCTTGGCGCGTGCGCTGCGCGCATGGGTATTTGTGAACAGAAGAAGACGGGATGTGGTGCGCCGCCCCGGGCGTTGCGGGGGCGGCGCCGGCGTGGCACGCGCGGATCAGAGGCCGGGGTAGATCGGGAAGCGGCCGCAGAGGTCCAGCACCTCTGCGCGGACCTTTTCTTCGACCGCGGCGTTGCCCTCGGCCCCGTTGGCGGCGAGCCCGTCCACCACATCGACGATCCAGCGGGCGATCTGGCGGAATTCCGGCTCTCCGAAGCCGCGGGTGGTGCCGGCGGGCGTGCCGAGGCGAATGCCGGAGGTGACGGTGGGCTTTTCGGTGTCGAAGGGGATGCCGTTCTTGTTGCAGGTGATATGCGCGCGGCCGAGCGCGGTTTCCGTGGCGTTGCCCTTGACGCCCTTGGGGCGCAGGTCGACGAGCAGCAGGTGGCTGTCGGTGCCGCCGGTCACGAGCGCGAGCCCGCCGGCCATCAGTTCGTCCCCGAGCGCGCGGGCATTGGCGACGACCTGGGCCTGGTAGTCCTTGAACTCTGGCCGCAGCGCCTCGCCGAAGGCGACGGCCTTTGCGGCGATGACATGCATCAGCGGGCCGCCCTGGATGCCGGGGAAGATGGCGGAGTTGATCTTTTTCGCGATCGCCTCGTCATTCGTCAGGATCATGCCGCCGCGGGGGCCGCGCAGGGTCTTGTGCGTGGTGGTGGTGGCGACATGGACATGCGGGAAGGGCGAAGGATAGACCCCCGCCGCGATCAGGCCGGCGTAATGCGCCACATCGGCCAGCAGGAGCGCGCCGACGCTGTCGGCGATCTGGCGGAAGCGGGCGAAGTCGAGCGTGCGCGGGATGGCCGAGCCGCCGGCGATGATCATCTTCGGCTGGTGTTCGGCGGCGAGCGCGGCGACCTGATCGTAATCGACGTCAAGCGTGTCCTGCCGCACGCCGTACTGGACGGCGTTGAACCACTTGCCCGACTGGTTCGGCGCCGCGCCGTGGGTGAGATGGCCACCGGCGTCAAGGCTCATCCCGAGGATGGTGTCGCCGGGTTTCAGAAGCGCGGTGAACACGCCCTGGTTGGCCTGGCTGCCCGAGTTGGGCTGGACGTTGGCGAAGCCGCAGCCGAAGAGCTGTTTCGCGCGGTCGATGGCCAGTTCCTCGACGATGTCGACGTACTGACAGCCGCCGTAGTAGCGGCGGCCCGGGTAGCCCTCGGCGTATTTGTTGGTCATCACGCTGCCCTGGGCCTGGAGCACGGCGGCGGAGACGATGTTCTCGCTTGCGATCAGTTCGATCTCGTCGCGCTGGCGGCCAAGCTCCTTCTCGATGGCGCCGAAGACCTCTGTGTCGCGGGTTTCGAGACGCTCGGTGAAGAAGCCGGAGTCGCGGTGCGGGGCGTTCATGGGACAGCATCCTTTCGAGGGGCAGGCGGACTGTGGGGTCCATACAGCAAGGGAGATAGCCGAAAAAGCCCGGAAAGCGACGGTTGCGGCAATCGGCGCGGTGCGGGGCGTCGCGGATCGGCGCTTGTGTTTCCGATGGGCGCTTGCAATCTGGACCCCGGAAACCGGAGGGGCCCATGCCCGGATGCAAGACCATTGCCCTGACCGACAGCGGGTCGGACGTCGCGCGGGCGGCACGGGCCGAACTGGACGCGCGATACGCGACCGTGCCGCTGGAGGAGGCGGACGTGATCGTGGCGCTGGGCGGCGACGGCTTCATGCTTCAGACGCTGCACGCGACGATGCATCTGGACGTGCCGGTCTATGGCATGAACTGCGGCACGATCGGGTTCCTGATGAACGAGTACTCGGCCGATGCGCTGATGGAGAGGGTGGCGGCGGCGGAAGAGACCGTCATCAACCCCTTGGCGATGCGCGCGGTGGCGCAGGACGGCACCGTGCACAAGGCGCTGGCGATCAACGAGGTGTCGCTGCTGCGCGCGGGCCCGCAGGCGGCCAAGCTGCGGATCACGGTGGACGGCAAGCTGCGGATGCAGGAGCTGGTCTGCGACGGCGCGCTGGTGGCGACGCCCGCCGGATCCACGGCCTACAACTATTCCGCGCATGGGCCGATCCTGCCGATCGGGACGGACGTGCTGGCGCTGACGGCGGTGGCGGCGTTCCGGCCCCGGCGCTGGCGCGGGGCGCTGTTGCCGCGCACGGCCAAGGTGCGCATCGACGTGCTGGAGCCGGACAAGCGCCCGGTGATGGCCGAGGCGGACAGCCGCGCCTCTGTCGGTCGGGTCGCGTCGGTCGAGGTGGGCACGGACCGCGACGTGGCGCACCGGCTGCTTTTCGATCCCGGCCACGGGCTGGAGGAACGGCTGATCCGGGAGCAGTTCGTCTGAGGGGGGTGGGACTTGCGCGGCTTGTGTTGGGTGGGGTGGAGGCGTCGGCCCGGCTACCCCGCCAGCCTTGAATACAGGATCAACTCGGGCCGGTATTCGAAGTGCATGCCGTCGAAGTGGTGCCACTTGCCCCCCCAGATGAAGCCGTAGCGCTCGAACGCGGCGACAAGGGGTTCGGGTATGCGGTTGTCGTAGGCGGCGGCCTGTCCCGGCGCGGCGCCGGACCAGCGCCAGTAGCCGCCCAGTTCGGTGTTCAGGTCCACCGCGATGCCGAAGCTGTGGACCGACAGGCGGTCGGTGCCCGCGATGGTGCGCCAGTTGAAGCTGCCGCCGGACTTGTCGAAATACACGTCGAAGGCGGGGCCCATGGCCGCGATGGCGTCGAGCGCGGCGGCAAGCTGGGCGTGGACGCAGTGCTTCGTCGCCACCTGAAAGCGGGTGGTGCGGGTCTGGCCGGTGTAGGCCACGGTGGTCAGGCCTTGGCGGGCGGCGCGGGCGCTGTCGAACCAGAGCGCGCGGAAGAAGGCGTCGTTGCGCAGGCGGCCGGGGTCCTCCCAGGGGGTGCGGCGGCTGTCGAGGTCGAAGGCAAGGGGGTAGGTGTAGGTGAACTGGTCGCCCACGGTCGCATTGTCCAGCCGGTCGGCGGGGGAGACGTCGCGCGGGGGCTCGAAGGGCACGCTGGCGCCATCGGGCAGGGTGAGGGTGCCGCCGGCGCGGTCGGCCAACAGCCCCGGATAGGCGGTTTCAAGCGCGGTGGCCACCGGGTCGGCACTGGCGGGCAGGGGGATCGCCCGCCAGTCGGTCGCCACGCAGTCGGCCAGCGCCCCGGCGGCCCAGAGCGCAAGCGCCAGCGCCGCCGCAAGCGCGCGCATCAGAAGACGTCGATGCGCAGGTAGGTGGCGGTGCCGCCGCGGCCGTAGATTTCCACGCGGATCAGCGACTCGCCGTTGACGATGGCGGCGCGGGCGGCGGGCGAGATATAGCCGTCGCGGATCATCGCCTCGGCCCGGGCGCGGTTGTCGGCGCTGGCAAAGAAGCTGTCCCATTCGTCAAGCGCGTCGCGTTCGCCAAAGCGGTGATAGTTGGCGCGGTCTTGTCGGATCACCTGCCACGGCTCTGTCAGGCGCGCGCCGTTCGAGTTGAAATGGTCGTTCCAGCTGAGATAGGCGCGGTAGGTTTCCATCAGCTCGGTGTCGCCCGGCGCAGGGGCCGCACCCTGCACGGTGCCGCCGCCGACAACGTCGACGCGAATCGCCGTGCCGGTGGTGCCACGACCGTAGATTTCCACGGTCACCAGAGCCTCGCCGTTGACGATGGAGGCGCGGGCGGCGGGCGAGATATAGCCGTTGGCGAGCATTCGTTCCGCCGCGGCGCGGTTGTCGATGCTGGCAAAGAAGCTGTCCCATTCGTCGAGCGGATCACGCTCGCCAAAGCGGTGATAGTTGGCGCGGTCCTGTCGGATCACCTGCCACGGCTCTGTCAGGCGCGCGCCGTTCGAGTTGAAATGGTCGTTCCAGCTGAGATAGGCGGTGTAGGTTTCAAGAAGCTGCTGGGCGCTGGCCGCTGCGGGCAGCGTCAGGACCAGGCCGAGGGCGAGGAGAAGCCTGCGCATGGGGGTCTTCCTTTCCTTGGCCGCGCGTGCGGCGGCGGGATCAGCCTAGGCCCCCGCGGGGACGGGGCCCTTGACGCGGATCAAGTCGCTTCAGGCGACTTCGGCAAACACCTGCTTCAGCGCGGCGCGGAGCTTGTCGAACATCTCGTCCATCTGCGGCTCGGTGATGATGAAGGGCGGGCAGAGGACGATGGACTGGCCCAGCGGCCGGCAGATCAGCCCGTGATCGGTGCAGGTGTTGGCGATGCGCTCGCTGACCGACAGATGGCCTTCGAAGGGGGTCTTTGTGTCCTTGTCGCGCACCGCTTCCAGCGCGCCCATCAGGCCCTTGCCGCGCCATTCGCCGATGTTGGGGTTGTCGGCCAGGTCCGCCAGCCCGGCCTGGAAGCGCGGCGTCAGGCGGCGGACGTTGTCCAGAAGACCCTCGTTCAGGATCACGTCGATGGCCTTGAGCGCGATGGCGCAGCCGACCGGGTGGCCCGAAGCGGTAAAGCCGTGCGGGAACTCTTCGACCTCCTGCGCGGCGGCGTCGAGCCGGTCGCAAAGCTCCGGCCCCAGGATGATGGCGCCCATCGGGAAATAGCCCGCCGTCATCGCCTTGGACGCGATGATCGCGTCGGGGGTGAAACCGTAGGTCTGGCAGCCCCAGACCTCGCCCGTGCGGCCGAAACCGCAGATCACCTCGTCCGCGATCAGCGGGATGCCATGCGCCTTCAGGATCGGCTGGATCGCCTGGAAATAGCCGTCCGACGGCGGAATCACGCCGCCCGCGCCCATCACGGGTTCGGCGAAGAAGCCCGCGATGGTGTCGGCGCCCTCGCGCGCGATCACCTCTTCCAGCTCGGCCGCCATGCGCGCGGTAAATTCCGCCTCGGTCTCTCCATCCCGGCCCTCGCGCCAGTAATGCGGGCAGGTCAGGTGAAGAAAGCCCGGCAGCGGCAGCCCGAAAAGCGCGTTGTAGGGCTTGCCCGTCATCGAGGCCGACACCGCGGTGACGCCGTGATAGCCATTGATCCGCGTCAGGATCTTGCGGCGATCGGGCTTGCCCTCGACCCGGTTCAGAAGCCACAGCATCTTGACCATGGTGTCGTTGGCTTCCGAGCCGGACGATGTATAGAACACCTTGCCCCGCTCGTAGGGCGAGACCTCGACCAGCTTTTCCGACAGCATCACGGTCTGGTCCGACAGCCGTCCGAAAAAGGCATGGTAGCCGGGGAAGCGGTCGTACTGCGCCTTGGCGGCGTCTGCGAGCCCGGGGTGGTCAAAGCCCGCCACCATGTTCCACAGCCCCGAGTTGGCATCCAGATACCTGCGCCCGTGCACGTCGATGACATAGGGGCCCTCGCCATGGGTCAGCACCACCGCGCCGCGATCCTCGATCGAGGGCAGGTCGGTGAAGCCGTAGAAGGTGTTGCGGTCGGCTCTTGCCTCCCAGCTGTTCGGGGCTTGGTCGCGCATCGGGATCTCCAGGGTGGAACTGCCCGAGCCTATCTCCGCTTCGCGGAGGGTTCAATCTGTCCCGAAGGGCCATGAAGCCGCGGCAGGTCATCCCCCATGTTCATCCAGCCCAGCGCCTCTTCGGCGTGGAAATGCCGGTCGGGCGGCAGCGTCTCGGCATCGTCCAGCGTGGCGGTATAGCCGTGGATCTCTGCGGGGTGGCGGTGGCTTTCAAAGGCCATCTGCGTGCCACAGCGCGGGCAAAAGCTGCGCAGGACGCCGCGGCTGCTCTCGTAACGGGCCGGCGCGCCACCGGACCAGCGCCAGGCGCTGTCTCGGACCCCGAAGAACGCCGTGACGGGCGATGCCGTCGCGCGCCGGCAGCTTTCGCAATGGCAGAACCCCGTCCAGATCACCGCGCCGGGGTCGAACTTGAAGCGCACATGGCCGCACAGACAGCGGCCCGAACCCGTGGTCATGAACCTGTCCTCCCTGCCGGGCAGGATGCGCCACGTTGCGCGGGGACTGCAACCGCCCTAGCTTGGGCGCGGCAACAAGGGGCGAAACGCATGGCCGAAACGGCGGGCCGCATCACGCTTTGGGGGATCGAGGTGTTCGTGGCCGCGGCCGAGGAAACCTCGATCTCGGCGGCGGCGCGGCGTCTGGATGCCAGCCCGTCCGCGATCAGCCAGCAATTGACGAACCTCGAGGCCGCGCTGGGCACCGCGCTTTTGAACCGGGGCGAACGCCCGATGACCCTCACCCCCGCCGGAGAGCTTTTCCGCCGCCGCGCCCAGTCGATCCTGAACGAGGCGGCGCAGGCCCGCGCCGAACTTGCGATGCAGGACCTGTCGCGGCTGACGACCCTGCGGCTGGGCATGATCGAGGATTTTGACGCCAACGTCACGCCGCGCCTGCTGCAGGGGATGGCGGGCACGCTGACCGGCGCGCAGTTCCTGCTGGAAACCGGGGCCAGCCACCATCTTCTGGACCTGCTCGAGGCGCGCGCGCTCGACATGATCGTGGCCGCCGAGATGGGGGCCGAAGCCGAGTGGATGGAGGTGCACCCGATACTGGAAGAGCCGGTGGTGGCCGCGGTGCCGCGCGGCGCGATCGCCGAGGGCGCCGACGTCATGGCCACCCTGCGCCAGTTGCCGCTGATCCAGTACACCCAGCGCCACCACATGGGCCGTGCGATCAGCGCGCATCTGGCGCGCCAGAACCTGCGGCTGGCACACCGGTTCGAGCTCGACAGCTACCACGCGATCATGGCGATGGTGGCGGCCGGGCTGGGCTGGACGATCCTCACGCCGCTGGGGTTTCTGCACGCCCACCGCTTCCGCGACCAGGCCGACGTGCTGCCGCTTCCGTTCCAGCCTCTGACGCGCACGATCTCGCTGACCGCGCGGCGCGGCATCCTGCAAGGCATGCCGGCGGACGTGGCACATGACCTGCGCGGGCTCGTGTCCGAACTCATCGTGGCGCCGGGCCTCGCGCGCATGCCCTGGCTCGACGGCGCGCTGCGCGTCCTCGGGCCAGAGCGCTGAGGCCCGGAACGCCACCCCCGCCCCCGTCTTCTTCTGTTCGAAAATACTCTCGGGGGTGAATGCGCCGCAGGCGCAGAGGGGGCAGACAGCCCCCTCCCTTCCCTCGATCGCACCGGCGCGCGGGCGCCGCAGGCGGCCGCGCGCCCCCGGGCGACGCCGCAGGCGGCGCAACCCCGAAGGGCGCTTCAGGTGCCGTAGGCCAGTGCGGGGCCCTTCACGTCCTCGGCCGCGCCGGTCAGGGCGGCGGCGATCATGTCGAGCTCTGGCAGCGTCAGGCGGGCGGGCAGGCGGGCGTCGCAGGCGCGCATCAGCATGGCGCGGGTCTGCGCCAGTTCCGGCAGCTCGCCAAGGAACTGCCAGTTCCAGAAGGCACGCGCGTTGTCGTCGGACAGCCCGAACACCTGCACCTTGACCCCGCGGGCGGCGGCGGCCTCCTGGAAGGCCAGCGTTTCGGCGTCGCTGAAGCCCACGAGGTTGAACTGGATCGAATCCGGGGCGCGCTGTTCCTTGGGCAGGGGCGGCGGCACGTCGAGCCAGGGCGAGGTGTTGAGTCGCGCGGCCACGTGATCGTGGTTGCGGCGTCCGTCGCGCACCCGGCGCGGGATCTCGGCCAGTTGCGGCCGGACGAGCGCCGCCGACATGTTCGACAGGCGCGTGTTGTAGAGCGGCAGCTTGTTCTGCCAGCGCGCGAAGGCGTCGTGCAGGACGGGGTGTTTCTTCCAGTTGTGTTCATAGGCGCCCGACATGATGACGGCGCGTGCCATGATGTCGGGGTCGTCGGTGATCAGGATGCCGCCTTCGCCCGCGTTCAGCAGCTTGTAGGACTGGAACGAAAAGCAGCCGATGCGTCCGATGGTGCCGATCTTGCGGCCGTCCCATTCGGTGCCCAGCGAGTGGGCGGCGTCCTCTATGACGGGCAGGCCGCGCGCCTCGGCCAGCGCCATGATCGCGTCCATGTCCGAGGTGTGGCCGCGCATGTGGCTTATCATCACCGCGGCGATGCTGTCGTCCAGCCTGGCCTCGAAATCGGCCATGTCGACGCGGTAGTTCGCGCCGACCTCGACAAGCACGGGCGTGCAGTCGGCGTGGACCACCGCAGAGGGCACGGCGGCGAAGGTGAAGGCCGGGATCAGCACGCGCGCGCCGCGCGGCAGGCCCAGTGCCTTGAGCGAGAGAAACAGCGCCGCCGAGCAGGAGGCCACGGCCAGTGCGTATTTCGCGCCCATCGCCCTGGCGAATTCGGCTTCCAGCAGCGCGACGGGCGCATCGGCGGGCGCGGTGTAGCGGAACAGGTCGCCCGAGGCGAGCAGGCGGTCGATCTCTGCCCGGGCGGCGGGCGGGATCGGTTCGGCGTCGTAGACGTTTGGCGGCAGGGTCATGTTCCGATTTCCCGAAAGTAGATTTCAGGATTTCTGTAAATGATCCGCCGGGGAAAGGCGAGAGGAAAAGGCCGGGCCTGACCTTGCGTCACGCGGCGTGGCGCAGGCGGGCCGAACGCGCCTGCGGCGCGTGCCTTCGGCGAGAGTATTTGGGAACAGAAGAAGGCGGAGGGGCGGGTCAGACGCCCAGCCGGTCGCGCATGGAAAACCACAACATCGCAAGCGTCAGGATCGGGCGGCGCAGCGTGCTGCCGCCGGGAAAGGGGGGCGGCGCCATGGCTGCCATGGTGTCGTAGCCGCCGGTCTCGCCGTGGATGGCGTCCGACAGGACGCGGCCGGCGAGCGTCGCCAGCGCGACGCCCTGCCCGGAAAAGCCTGCCGCCGACCAGACGCCGGGGGCCGGGCGACCGACATAGGGCAGGCGGACGGGCGTGATGCCCAGCGTGCCGCCCCAGGCGTAGTCGATGCGCGCGTCGGCCAGCTGCGGGTAGATGCGCAGCATCGGGCGGCGCACGGTGGCGGCGATGTCGGCGGGAAACCGGTCGCCATAGCTTTCGCCACCCCCGAAGAGCAGGCGTCCGTCCTCGGACTTGCGCCAGTAGTTCACCACGAAGAGGCTGTCGACGGCGGCCACGTCGCGGGCAAGGATCTCGGGCGCGCGTTCGACAAGCGGTTCTGTCGCAAGGATGAAGCTGTTGATCGGCAGCACGCGCGCCGCTGTCTGCCGTTCAAGCCCGCCGTGATAGCCGTTGGCGGCGACGATCACGTGGTCCGCGGTGACCGTGCCGGCGGGGGTCTCGACGCGGGCAGGCTGGCCGGGCGTGGCGGGGCGGATGCGCGTGGCCTCCGTTCCCTCGTGCAGGGTGGCGCCGGCGGCGGTGGCCGCGCGCGCCAGCCCGAAGGCCATGCGCAGGGGGTGGATGTGGCCCGCGCCCCAGTCGAGCACGCCGCCTGCGAAGGCCGTGCTGCCGGTCAGGTCCGCCGCCGCGGCGCGGTCAAGGCGTTCGGTCCGGTCATAGCCGTAGGTCCGCGCCATGTGGTCGGACAGGCGGTACAGGTCGTCGAGTTCCGAGGTGGAATACACAGCCTCTGCCACGCCGGGGCGCCAGCGCGCGTCGATCCGGTGCCGCCCGATCAGGTCGCGGACAAGCGTCTTGGCATCTTCGGCCAAGGTCCAGAGCGCGCGGGCCGCGTCCATGCCGTAGCGGCGTTCCAGATCGGGCTGCTCCAGCCGCAGGCCGCTGTTGACCTGTCCTCCGTTGCGCCCCGAGGCGCCGAAGCCGACGCGCTGGGCCTCGACCAGCACCACGTCGGCGCCGCGCCCGGCAAGGTGCAGCGCCGCCGACAGGCCCGTGAAGCCGCCGCCGACGATGCAGATATCGGCCCGCCGGTCGCCGTCGAGCGGGCCGTAGGGGCCGGGCGGTATCGCGGTGGCGGCATACCAGCTGGGCGGATACTGGCCGCGCCGGTCGTTGGCGTAGATCAGCTTCATACGTTCAGCAGCAGGTGTTCCCGTTCCCAGGGGCTGATGACTTGCAGGAAGCCGTTGTACTCGATTCCCTTCACGCCCTCGTAGACGCGGGCGAACTCTTCTCCCAGCGTGTCTCGGACGACCTGGCTTTCCGCGAAGAGGTCCAGCGCCTCGCCCAGTCCGCGCGGGATCTCGGGCTCTTCCACATAGGCGTCGCGGGTGCATTCCGGCTTGGGGTCCTTGCCCTCCATCAGGCCGATGTAGCCACAGGCCAGCGAGGCGGCGAGGCCGAGGTAGGGGTTGCAGTCCATGCCCGCGATGCGGTTTTCGACCCGGCGGCTTTCCGGGTCGGACACCGGCACGCGGATGCCCGTGGTGCGGTTGTCGCGGCCCCATTCGAGGTTGATCGGCGCCGCGAGGTCTGGGACGTAGCGGCGGTAGCTGTTCACATAGGGCGCAAGCAGCGCGATCACCGCGGGCAGGTGCGTCTGCATCCCGGCGATGAAGTGCAGGAAGGCCGCGTTCTCCGAGCCGTCGGGGTTGGAAAAGATGTTCTGGCCCGTGGCGCTGTCGATCACCGAATGGTGGATGTGCATGGCGCTTCCGGGTTCGTCCTGGATCGGCTTGGCCATGAAGGTGGCGAAACAGTTGTGACGCAGTGCGGCCTCGCGGATCAGGCGCTTGAAATAGAAGATTTCGTCGGCCAGCTTCACCGGGTCGCCGTGGCGCAGGTTCATTTCCACCTGCCCGGCGCCGCCTTCCTGCAGGATGCCGTCGATCTCGAATCCCTGAGCCTCGGCGAAATCGTAGATGTCGTCGATGACGGGCCCGTATTCGTCCACCGCCGACATGGAATAGGCCTGCCGCGCGGCGGCGCGGCGGCCGGTGCGGCCGATGGGCGGCTCGATCGGTTGGTTGGGGTCGATGTTGGGGGCGACGAGGAAGAACTCCATCTCGGGGGCGACGATGGGGGTCCAGCCCTTTTCGTTGAAGAGGCCCACGACGCGTTTCAGCACGTTGCGCGGCGCCACGGGCACGGGGTTGCCGTGCTGGTCCTCGATGTCGTGGATGACCTGCATCGTCCAGTCCGCCGTCCAGGGCGCGGCGGAGGCGGTCGAGTAATCGGGCCGCAGGATCATGTCGGGCTCGGTGAAGCTGTCATTGCCGTCGTCGAACCATTCGCCGGTGATCGTTTGCAGGAAGATCGAGTTGGGCAGGTAGAAATGGCTTTGCCGCGCGAACTTCGAGGCGGGCATGGCCTTGCCCCGGGCGATGCCCGAAAGATCGGCCACGAGGCATTCCACCTCGTCGAGGCGGCGGCCTTCGAGGTAGAGGCGCGCGGCCTCCGGGATCAGGTCTGTCCATTCAGACATCTGCAAGCGTCCTGTGCTTGAGGAATTCGGCCATCAGGTGGCCGATGCGCCGGTCGTCCACCGGCTGGTCCAGCGTCTTGACCGCGGCCTCTATGGTGCCGGGCGGGTAGCGGTCGCTGCCACCGTAGGCCTGGGTATAGGTGCGCACGATCTCGTTGGGGAACTCTGGGTGGGGCTGCACCGTCAGGATGCTGTCGCCGTAAAGCAGCGCAGCGTGCCGGGTGAAGTCGTTTCCGGCGATGGTGCGCGCGCCGGGTGGCGGAGTGATGACCTGGTCCTGGTGCCAGGCGTTGAGCGCGATGTCGCCCAGCCCGTCCCAGTGGTAGGTGCGGTGGCCGACAGCCCAGCCGCCCGCGAATTTCTCGACATGCCCGCCCAGCGCCCGGGCGATGATCTGGTGGCCAAAGCAGATGCCGACCATGGGCTTGTCCGCGGCATGGATGTCGCGCACCAGATCTTCCAGCGGCGCGATGAAGGGCAGGTCGTCGTAGACGCCGTGACGAGAGCCGGTCACAAGCCAGCCCTCGGCGGCGCCGGGGCCGTCGGGAAAGTCCATGTCCACGACGTTCCAGACCTGGAAATCGAGGCCCTCCCCCGCAAAGAGCGCGTCGAACATTGCGGCGTAGGCGCCGTGCCGTTCGGCCACCAGTTCGGGGGTGTGGCCGCATTGGAGGATACCGATCCTCATGGGTGCACCGTTGATTGGGGTCGCGCGGACGCTATCCCAGCGCCTAGACCGTGTCGAGATAGAGGTCGACCTGTTCCTCGGGCGTCAGGTCGGCCAGATCGCGCAATTCCTGCCGCTTGGTCATCACGAGGTTGCGGATCAGGGTTGGCGGAAAGATGCGGGCGATCTGGGGGCTGGCCTCGAACGTGTCGATTGCGGATTGCCAGTCCATCGGCATCTGCGGCAGGTCGAGCGCATAGGCGCTGCCGGTGATGGGTTCGGACGGTTCTGCGGCGTCCTCGATTCCGTTCAGCGCGGCGCCGAGGATGCCGGCGAGCGTGAGGTAGGGGTTCACGTCGCCGCCCGCGACGCGGTGTTCGATGCGCCGGGCGGCGGGGGCGCCACCGGGGATACGGATGGCCGCCGTTCGGTTCTCATACCCCCAGGCGATGCCGGTGGGGGCATGCGCGCCGGGCACCAGGCGGTCATAGCTGTTGCCATGGGGCGCGAAGAGGAGCGCAGAGCCGGGCATGGCCGCAAGGCAGCCGGCGACGGCGTGGCGCATCATGTCAGAGCCGCGCGGGCCGCCGTCGTCGAACACGTTCTGCCCGCTGTCGTCGATGACCGAGAAATGCACGTGCATCCCGTTGCCGGCATAGTCGGGATAGGGTTTGGCCATGAAGCTGCCGGCGAAGCCCCACTTGCGCGCCAGTCCCTTGATCAGAAGCTTGAAGAACCACGCGTCATCGGCGGCCTTCATCGCGTTGTCCTGATGCATCAGGTTGATTTCGAACTGGCCCAGCCCGGCCTCGGAGATGGTGGCGTCGGCGGGGATGTCCATCGCCTCGCACGCCTCGTAGAGGTCGGTGAAGAAGCGGTCGAAGGCGTCCAGCGCGCGCAGCGAAAGGATCTCTGCCGCCATGCGACGCTTGCCGGTGCGCGGCGAGCGCGGCACCCGCAACTCGCGCTGGCTGTCGTCGATCAGGAAGAATTCAAGCTCTGTCGCCACCACGGGGCGCAGGCCGCGCGCGGCATAGCGTTTCAGCACCCGGTCGAGCGCATGGCGCGGGTCGCCGTCGAAGGGGCGGTTGTCTTCGTGGAACATCCAGACCGGCAGAAGCGCGCTGGGCGCCTCTAGCCAGGGCATGGGAACGAAGCCGCGTTCGGTGGGCCAGAGCACGCCGTCCGGGTCGCCGCTGTCGAAGACCAGCGGGCTGTCGACGATATCCTCGCCCCAGATGTCGAGGTTGAGCGCGGAGTAGGGAAAGCGCGCGCCGCCCTCGATCGTGCGGTCGGCGAAGCGCGAGGGCATCCGCTTGCCCCGCGCCTGTCCGTTCAGGTCGGCGGCGGCGACGCGGATGGTCCGCACCTCGGGATGGTCGTCAAGCCAGTTCATCGGATGATGTTGGGGCGCACGCGCAGGCGGGGGCGCTGCCCGTGTGGCAGGTGCCGGTTCAGGTGACGGTTGATCTGTCCCATCAGGAAGATCACCAGAAGCGACACGAGGATGAAGTAGAAGGCCACGATGGGATAGGGCACGAAGGGGTTGAACGTCTTGTCCGCGAAGTAATTGGCATAATACAGCGCGTCGCCTTTCTGCTGCCACGCGGGGAAGCCCGAGAAATACACCAGCGTCGTGGCGTGGAACAGGAAAATCGCCTCGTTCGTGTAGGCGGGCCAGGCCAGCCGCAGCATGGTTGGAAAGACCACCCGGCGGAATTTCTTCCAGCCGGTCAGGCCGTAGGCGTCTGCGGCCTCGATATCGCCCTTGGGCACGGACCTTAGCGCGCCATAGAAGATCTCGCCCGAATAGGCGGCGGTGTTGAGGAACAGCACAATCAGCGCTCCGGCCCAGGCCCGCGTCAGCCAGCGGGTTTCGGCCGTGATCTCTGTGAAGATCAGGTTGATCTCTATCCCCGCGCGGGGCAGCAGCACGAAGGCCTCGTAAGCCAGGAAGAACTGGATGAACAGAGGCGAGCCGCGGAAGACGAAGATGAACCATTCCGAGGGCTTGCGGATCAGCCAGACGTCCGACGCCTTGCCCAGCGCCACGGTGATCGCAAGGAAGAACCCGGCAAAAAGCGCAGCCGCGCCGAAATAGATGTTCCAGATCAGGCCCGAGCCGATCAGCGTGAATTGCTGGCACAGCGTGAAATCCGAGCGCGGCAGCAGGCGTTCGCCGATCCCGATGGAGCGGAAGGCATAATCGGCGACGGTTTCCCAGCAGCTCATGCGCGGGCCGCCTTGCGCTGGGCCTCGCCGCCCATGGTGGCCTGGCCGTGGGTGAGTTTCAGCATCAGCCGGTCGAGCACCAGTTCCGACACCCGCGTGAAGGCGAGGTAGAAGACAAGGAGCCCGAGAAAGTAGTAAAGCCGCCAGTCGGGGTGGGGGTAGGTGAACACGTTTGTCTTGGACCCGCCCAGTTCGCGCGCCCAGTAGACGATATCCTCGACCCCCAGAAGGAACAGAAGCGGCGTGGCCTTGATGAGGATCATCCACAGGTTCGACAGCCCCGGCAGGGCAAAGACCCACATCTGCGGGACCAGGATGCGCCAGAAGGTCTGGCGCGCGGTCATGCCGTAGGCCTCGGCCGTTTCCAGCTGGGCGCGCGGCACGGCGCGCATGGCGCCGAAAAGGACGTTGGCGGCGAAGGCACCGAAGACGATGGCGAAGGTCAGCACGGCGAGCGAGAAGCCATAGACCTCGTGCACCCATTGCGGGCTGTTGGACAGCGGCAGCTTGGCGGCCGTGCAGACGATGAAATCGTTGCCCTGGCGGATCGGATCGGGCCAGTCCGGGCACTTGACCTGGTGGCGCAGCCATTCGAACGCCTGGTCGAGCGCGATGACGAAGAAGAGGAAGAAGACGATGTCGGGCACGCCGCGCACGATGGCGGTATAGCCCTGACCCAGCACCCGCAGCGGCAGAAGCCGCGAGCGGGCCGCGATCGCGCCCAGAAAGCCGAAGGCCAGCGCCACCGGCGCGGTGACGGCCAGAAGCACAAGCACCGTGCCGAACGAGGCGTAGAACGCCATGTGCTTGCCACTGGTCAGGTAGCAGGCAAACCAGCGGGCCGTTTCCAGCGTGTCGGGATCTGCGCAGAAGTCGAACATGGCGCGGGCCTTGGACGAAGCCGCGTGGACGCGGCTTGGTGGCGGCGGTCGGGTCCGGGGCGGGAAAGCCGCTTGCAAGCGGCTTGTCCCACGCGGCGTTCGCCGCGTGGAAGGCCCTTTCAAGGGCCTTCCTGCCGGCTGTCAGCTTACCAGGTGCTGCTGACTTCCCACTTGGCGATCAGCGCGTTGAGCGTGCCGTCGTCCTTCATCGACTGGATCGCCGCGTCGAACTTGGCCTTGAGCTCTCCGTCCGATTCGCGCACGCCCATGCCGACGCCGCCACCAAGGGGCACGTCGGGACCGACGATCATCAGGTCCGCGTCCTGCTCGGCGATCGGCGCAAGGAACGATCCGTCGGCCAGCACCGCGTCGGCCTCGCCGTTGCGCACCGCCGCGATGGTTTCATCCGGCGTCGCGAATTCCACCAGCGTCGCGCCGGATTCGGCGATATAGCCGGCCTGGATCGTGCCGGTCTGGGCCGCGATCACGCCGCCTTCCAGGTCCACGTCCTCTGACAGGGCGAGGTAGCTGGACGGATCGGGCGGTGTGTAGGCCTGGGTGAAATCGATGACCTCGTCGCGCTCGTCGGTGATCGACATGCCCGCGATGATGGTGTCGTAGTTGCCGGACACAAGGTTGGGGATGATCGAATCCCACTCGTTGGTGACCCATTCGCAGGTCAGTTCGGCGCGTGCGCACAGTTCGTCGCCGAGTTCACGCTCGAACCCGTCGACCTCGCCGTTGTCGTTGATGAAATTCCACGGGGGGTAGGCGCCCTCGGTGCCCATGCGGACCACGGAGTGGCTGCCGGCGTAGGCCACGCCAGCGGCCAACGCCAGCGCGGCGGTGGAAAGGATCAGTGTCTTCATCGTCGTCTCCCTTGGGTTGGACTGGTGATCTGTCAGGCCGCCATGGTGGCGCTGAGAAACTGGCGCAGGCGGTCTGTGCGGGGGGCGCCGAACACCTCGGCGGGGGGGCCTTCTTCCTCGATCCGGCCCTGGTGCAGGAAAACGACGTGGTCGGACACGTCGCCCGCAAGGCGCATGTCATGGGTCACGAGGATCATGGTGCGGCCTTCCTCGGCCAGCGCCTTGATGACCTTGACGACCTCTTGCTCCAGTTCGGGGTCAAGCGCGCTGGTGGGTTCGTCGAAGAGAAGCGCGCGCGGCTCCATGCACAGCGCGCGGGCGATGGCGGCGCGCTGCTGCTGGCCGCCCGACAGCTGAGCCGGGAACGCCTCGCACTTGTCGCCGATGCCGACCTTGTCGAGGTAGCCGCGCGCGGCGGTCTCGACCTCGGCCCGGTCGCGGCCAAGCACGGTGACGGGCGCTTCCATCACGTTTTGCAGGATGGTCATGTGGGCCCACAGGTTGAACTGCTGGAACACCATGGACAGGTTGGTGCGGATGCGCGTGATCTGGGCGCGGTCGGCGGGGCGGCGGTCATGGCCCTCGCCCTTCCAGGCGATGGGCTCGCCCTCGAACAGGATGTCACCCTGCTGGCTGTCTTCCAGAAGGTTGGCGCAGCGCAGAAGCGTGGACTTGCCCGACCCGGAGGACCCGATCAGCGACACGACGTGGCCGCGCGGAGCGGTCAGGTCTACGCCACGAAGAACCTCCAGCGCTCCGAAGGCCTTGTGCAGGCCGCGGATTTCGATGACGGGCGTCGTAGAGTCCTGCACGGGGTCTCCGGCGTTTCCTGGCACTGGCACCGGAGTAGGGTGGAAAACCAAGAGTGATTCAAGGGTTATTCCGACCCTGACAGGTTGTTAAACAGCGCGTTTGCCGCAAGCGGCAGCGGTTCGGCCAGATATTGTGCGGTCGAAAGCGGCACGAAACCGGTTGTGCCCAGCGTCCCGGTGCGGGGCACCGTCATGGCCGCGAGCGCGGCGCGGATGGGCGCGGGATCGCGCCCCGCAGCGGTGATGAGCGGCAGGCCGGGCGATGGCCGCGTATGGCAAAGAACGCGCAGGCGGGCGGCGGTTTCGGGGCGGTGGGCGCGGATCAGGCGCCACGTGACGGCGTCAAGCGCGGCGATGTCGGCGCGGCCCCGGGCCACTGCCGCGGCACTTTCGGCATGGGCGCCGGTGACATGCGCCGCGCCCAGGTGGATGCCCGCGCTGCAGGCCGCCTCGGCCAGTGCGGCCCAGCCCGACTGGCTGTCCCAGGCATTGAGCGCGGCACTGGCGCCGCCGAAGTCGCCAAGCGCCGCACCGGAGGCATCGGCATGTGCCACGATCACGCTGTGATAGTGCCCCGGCGGGGTGCCCGGCAGCGCGAAATCCAGCGCGCCCAGCAGCGTGACGCGCCGATGCAGGCGCGCGCGGTAGGGCAGGCCGCAGGTCTGGCCGATCAGAAGCGCGGGATCGGTCCAGGCGGCGGCAGGATCGCCGTGCCGGTCGAGCGTTTCGGGCGCGGCGATCCCCTGATCGGCCAATGCCGCGTGCATGGCCTGCCAGAGCCCGTCGAGCGCATCATGCTCTTCCGGCCAGTCGTACATGGCAAGCTGTGCGATCATGCGCGGCGCGCTTCGACCCGCAGGCGGACAAGGTTGGAGTTCCGGTCGTTCACACCCAGCAGCGGGGCCACCATGCGCAGGAGCGCGTCCTCTTCGTGGTCGCGCACGCCGTCGGCAAGGACCACCTCCCACAACGCCTCCAGCACGGCCTCGCGGTCTTCGTAGACGACGGCGTCCTTGATGGCGCGGGTAAAGCGGACGGTGTCGGGCGCTTCGGATTCGAGCACCTCGGCGCGGCTGCGCAGGTCCACCGCCTCGAACGGCGAAAGGCCGTAGCGGGCGGCGGTCAGGCGGTCTATGCGCTGGCGTTCGGTGTCGGCGTAATCGCCGTCGGACCGGGCGATGCGCACCAGAAGAGCGGTCAGGGCCAGACGCGCATCGGCATCGGGCAGGACCTGTGGTTCGGGCGCGGTGAGGCGTTTCAGGAAATCTGCGAACATCGGTTGGATATAGGCGCGGGTGCGCTGGGGGGAAAGCCCCATGACAGGGGGTGTCAGCGCGCCATCAACTGCGCGTCATGCGCACCGACATCCCGGTGAGAGCCTGCTGTATCTCGCTGTTCCGGAGCATGGCGGGGTTGGTCAGCCCATGGAGTTCGGCCACGGCGGCGCGCAGCGTGGCAATCTCGGGATCGGAATACTCGCGGTCGGCGCGGGCGAAACTGGCGATGCTGCGGCCCGCGTCGGTCTGGACCGACACCGTGGCACCGAAACTGAGCCCGTAGATTGCCGCCTGTTCGAGGACGCCGGCATTGTCGATTTCGACAAGGTCGGACCAGCGGGTGCTGCCGGCGTTTGCAAGGCCCCAGCGGATCGTGGGATCATCGGTCATCAGGCCGCGGCGGGAGTACTCGTCGGCCCATCGGGTCGCATAGGTCTTGAACAGGAAGGCGGGGCTGGCGTGACCGAGGTGCAGCGCCAAGGCAAACCCCGATGGCCCAAGCTCGTCAAGGCCTAGAAGAATGTCGGCGATCCGCCCTCTTTCGTCCACAATGCACCCCCAAAATCTCAACCAATAGTTGAGAAGAACTGGTCTAGCGTAATTGCACTCGTTGTGCGAGTGTATGCAAAAGCGCGAGTCAACGGCTTGGCAAGGGGCCCTTTTGGACAGGTGTGTGGAATGAGGACGGCCCGGGAGAACCCGGCGCTGGGTGCGCTTGGCCCTGTGGGGTACCATGTCGCCGTGCGCGTGGGGTTTGCCTATCCCCTTGAAGAATATGTCTCTTTGCCGCCGGAATGGATTGCCCGCTACACCGCGGCGGGTTTCCTGCCGGACGACCCGGTGACGCGGTGGGCCTATGGTAACGAAGGTGTGATCCGCTGGAGCGCTCTGTCCGCCTCTGATCCCCGGTCGATTCTGGCAGAGGCGGCGGCGCACGGGCTGCGCTTTGGTGCCATCGCGTCCTGGATGGGGGGCGATGCGGCGGGGCAGCGCAGCTATGGCGCGTTCATTCGGGACGACCGCGAATACACCGACGATGAATTGTCGGAACTGATGTCGATGGTCCAGCGTCTGCACGCCGACCGGACGCCGCCTTCGAACCTGACCGACGCCGAGTTGCAGGCGTTGGGGATGGTCAAGAACGGTCTGCTGCTGAAGGAGATCGCCGGCCTGCTGGAGGTCTCGGAGGGTGCCGTCAAGCAGCGGCTGAAGAACGCGCGCTGCAAGCTCAAGGCCAAGACGGGCACCCACGCGGCGACGCTCGCGGCTGCCTACGGATTGATCTGAATCACACCAAGTCGATGGTTATCCACAGAAATCTTGCGTTCTGTGGGTTCTTTCTGGCTGTTCTGACTTATCAACCTATGCGTGCAGTGCTTGAATTGACTCTCCTACAGGGGGAAGCACACATGCGAAACATCACGTTCAAGCTGCAAGGCCTGCACCGTCACGGCACCGCGTTCTACCAGTATCTTGCACTGCGAAAGCATTTCTTCGTCGATGCGCTTGGCTGGGACATTCCACATGACGATGCCGTCGAGATGGACCAGTACGACAACCCGCTGGCGTGGTATTCGCTGGTCATGCGCGACGGTGCGGTGATCGGCGGGGCGCGCACGATGGCCACGACCGCGCGCTGGGGGGGGCACAGCTACATGCTGCGCGACGCCTTGTCCGGCAAGCTGGAGGATATCCCTGCCAGTGCCATGCCGGGCGATGTCTGCACGCCAGAGGTCTGGGAATGCACCCGGCTGGTGATCTCGGACGAGGTGCGGGGGGCGGGCGACCGGCGGGAGTGCCTGGACCTGATCGTGGATGGACTGACGCGGGTGGCGCGGGCGAATGGTGCGCGCGAATTGATGTCGCTGTCGCCGCTGACCTTGCAGCGGGCGCTGCGGGGGCTTGGATTCGACGTGCATCTGATGGGCGATCGCTATCGCGATACCGAGGACGGGCGCATGTATGCCGTGATGGCGATGCCCGTCGAGAAGCGCGTGACGCTGATGGCCGCGGAATAGAGGGTGTCGGGGCGGCTGGGTCAGACCAGCCGCTCTACCTCTTTCGCGGCGCGGACGAAATCGGCGAAAAGCGGGTGGGGGTTGAAGGGCTTTGACTTCAGCTCGGGGTGGAACTGCACGCCGATGAACCACGGGTGGTCGGCGATCTCGACGATTTCCGGCAGGCGGCCGTCGGGTGACATGCCGGAGAAGCAGAGGCCCTGTTCTTCCAGCTTCTCGCGGTACCTGATGTCCACCTCGTAGCGATGGCGATGGCGCTCCTCGATCACGGTGGCACCATAGATGTCCGCCACGCGCGAACCCTTGGCAAGGTTGGCGGTATAGGCGCCAAGGCGCATCGTGCCGCCCTTGTCGTCGTCGGCCTTTCGGGCGACGGTCTGGTTGCCCTGCACCCATTCCTTGAGGTGGTAGACAACCGGCGTGAACCGCTTCTGCCCCGCCTCGTGGTCAAACTCCTCGGACCCGGCGTCGGGCAGGTGGGCCAGATTGCGCGCCGCTTCGATCACCGCCATCTGCATTCCAAGGCAGATGCCGAGATAGGGGATCTCACGCTCGCGGGCGAATTGCGCGGCGCGGATCTTGCCCTCGGTTCCGCGTTCGCCGAAGCCGCCGGGCACAAGGATGGCGTGGAAGCCCTCGAGATAGGGCGCGGGATCCTCGCGTTCGAAGATCTCGGCGTCGATCCATTCGGCCCGCACCTTGACACGGTTGGCCATGCCGCCGTGGGTCAGCGCCTCGGCGATGGATTTGTAGGCGTCTTCCAGCTGGGTGTACTTGCCGACGATGGCGACCCGCACCTCACCCTCGGCGTGGAAGATGCGGTCGTAGACATCGTGCCAGCGGGACAGGTCGGGCTTTGGCGCGGGGCTGATCTGGAAGGCGTCCAGAACGGCCTGATCCATCCCCTCGCGGTGATAGGCCAGCGGTGCCTCGTAGATCGATTTCAGGTCATAGGCGGCGATCACGCTGTCCGGGCGCACGTTGCAGAACAGCGCCAGCTTTTCGCGTTCCTTCTGCGGGATCGGGCGTTCGGACCGGCACACAAGGATATCGGGCGCGATCCCGATGGAACGCAGTTCCTTGACAGAGTGCTGGGTGGGCTTGGTCTTCAACTCGCCAGAGGCGGCGATATAGGGCAGAAGCGTCAGGTGCATGAAGATGCACTGGCCGCGCGGTTTGTCCTGGCCGAACTGGCGGATCGCCTCGAAGAAGGGCAGGCCCTCTATGTCGCCGACGGTGCCGCCGATCTCGCAGAGCATGAAATCCACCTCGTCCTCGCCGATCGAGATGAAGTCCTTGATCTCGTTGGTGACGTGCGGGATCACCTGGATCGTCTTGCCGAGGTAGTCGCCGCGCCGTTCCTTTTCGAGCACGGTCGAATAGATCCGCCCCGAGCTGACGCTGTCGGTCGCGCGCGCCGCGACGCCAGTGAAGCGTTCGTAGTGCCCGAGGTCGAGGTCGGTTTCCGCGCCGTCGTCCGTGACGAAGACCTCGCCATGCTCGAACGGCGACATCGTGCCGGGATCGACGTTCAGGTAAGGGTCGAGCTTGCGCAGGCGGACGGAAAAGCCGCGTGCCTGCAAGAGCGCCCCGAGTGCGGCGGATGCAAGACCCTTGCCAAGACTGGACACAACGCCGCCGGTAATGAAAACAAAGCGTGCCATGCGGGCAGACCCCCGTGAATTTCCGTTTCGATCCGGTGCTGACCCGGCGTCAAAAACGCCGGTATCACGGGATTCCAGTTTATACGGATTCGCGGCCAGACTGCAACCAAACCGCAAGATGCTGCGGCGAAAGAATCGATCGCCGCAAATGGTTGATGTTTTCTATCGGCCTAGTCGACGCGAGGCAGCGACAGGGGCTCTTCGCTGGGCGAGGGTGGCAACAGGTCGTCGCCGGACAGGCCAGGCAACAGGTCGCCGCCGCTTTCCGCAGGTGCCGGCGCCTCGATCCCGAGCCGGTCGAGCACCGAGGTATCGGCCGAATTCCGTGCCGCGACGATCGTCAGCGTGATCGATGTGGCGATAAAGGCGATGGCCAGAGCCCATGTAACCTTGCCCAGAGCGCTTGTGGCGCTGCGCCCGGTCATCGCGCCGCCGCCGCCGCCGCCCATGCCAAGCCCGCCCCCTTCGGAGCGCTGCAACAGCACCACGCCGATGAGGCTGAGCGCAAGCAGCAGGTGAACGATCAGAATGACATTTTCCATCGGGCGGCCTTCGGGTTCGGACGTGCGGTATCTAGAGGCTCGGGCGGGGTGCCGCAACCCTGATCTGCATCAAGGCGCGGCGGGACGGCGGGCGCATTCTGGGGCCGAGCGATAACAGGAGGAGGCAAGGATGCGACGGGGTCTTTACGCTGTCTTGGCGGTGTTGGCGCTGCTGAATGTCGTGCCGCAGGTCGCACGCGCCGGAGACTGCACCGGTTTCGTGACGGGGGTGCGGCCGATCAGCCAGTACAATCATCTGGCCGGAAACGGGTTTCTGGCCGTGCGCACGGGGCCCGGCACCCAGTTTCGCCAGCTGGGAGAGGTGTACCTTGGCGACGAGATCGCCGTATGGGAGCGGCAGGGGGCGTGGTACCGGGTGCAGTGCATGTCCGGTCGCTGCCTTGCACCGCTTTGGGGCCAGCCCAACCCGAACGGCTGGGTCTATGGGCAATACCTGACCATCGGAGGGGTGTGCCCCTGAGCGCGGCTATTCGTCCACGTCGTCCACGTCGGCCTGACCCGACAGGCGGCGGCGGATGATCGACCAGCTGAGCCCGGTGCCCAGCACGAGGCTGAGCGCGAAAAGCGCGATCCACGTGTTGGCGGTGGGATTGGCAAGGCTGATGAGCCCGAAGTCATAGGCGACCCAGACCAGCGCCGCGACGAGCGCCAGCACCAGCATCATCCCGAACAGTCCGATGGAACGCAGCGTGGCGCGCAGGTAGATCACGTAGCCTGCGAACAGGACGAGCCCGAATAGAAGCACCAGCGACGCCTGCGAGGCCCAGTTCGCGGGCCCCCAGCGGACGAAGTTCCATTCCGTCGGGTTATAGGTGAGCGCAAGCAGCACGAAGGCAAAGACCCAACGCAGAACGAAACTCATGATCGCACCCTCCTTTTGGTGTGCCCTGATTGTCCGAAAGTCGGCCCCTCTGTCCAGCCGCGACAAGCCCCGGCGCTGCGATTTTCCGGTTTCAAGGGGGACCTGTGCCCTGTAAACCCGCGTCGGATACGCGCCAGGCGGAGGAACACCATGGCCAATGTCGTCGTCGTCGGAGCCCAATGGGGCGACGAGGGTAAGGGAAAGCTGGTCGACTGGTTGTCCGAGCGGGCGGACGTGATCTGCCGGTTTCAGGGCGGGCACAACGCGGGTCATACCCTTGTGGTGGGCGGTCAGGTCTACAAGCTTCATGCGCTGCCCTCGGGCGTTGTGCGCGGCGGCAAGCTGTCGGTCATCGGCAACGGTGTGGTCCTGGACCCCTGGCACCTATTGAAAGAGATCGAGACGGTGCGCGGTCAGGGCATAGAGATCACGCCCGAGACTCTTATGGTGGCCGAGAACACGCCCTTGATCCTGCCGTTCCACGGCGAACTGGACCGGGCGCGGGAATCGCAGAACTCTGTCGCCAAGATCGGTACGACCGGGCGCGGTATCGGCCCGGCCTATGAGGACAAGGTGGGGCGTCGGGTGATCCGGGTGGCCGACCTTGGCGATGACGCGACGCTGGAGTTGCGGGTGGACCGGGCGCTGGTGCATCACAACGCGCTTCGCGCGGGCCTTGGGCTGGACCCCATAGACCGCGGCGCGCTGCTGGCCGACCTGCGCGCGGTCGCGCCCGAGATCCTGCGCTACGCCGCGCCGGTCTGGAAGGTGCTGAACGAAAAGCGCCGGGCGGGAAAGCGTATCCTGTTCGAGGGCGCGCAGGGCAGCCTGCTGGACATCGATTTCGGCACTTATCCCTTCGTCACCTCGTCAAACGTTATTGCCGGGCAGGCGGCCACCGGGACGGGCATCGGGCCGCGTGGCATCGATTTCGTGCTGGGGATCGTCAAGGCCTATACCACAAGGGTGGGCGAGGGGCCGTTCCCGACAGAACTGCACGACGAGATCGGCCGCCGGCTTGGCGAAGTTGGGCGCGAGGTCGGGACCACGACGGGCCGGTCGCGCCGCGTGGGATGGTTCGATGCCTGCCTTGTGCGGCAGACCTGCGTCACGTCGGGCGTGGACGGCATCGCGCTGACCAAGCTCGACGTGCTCGACGGGATCGAGGAGCTGATGATCTGCACCGCCTATGAGCTTGACGGCAAGCGGCTGGACTATCTGCCGACCGCTGCCGACCAGCAGGCGCGCGTGACGCCGGTCTACGAATCCATGCCGGGCTGGACAGGCTCGACCGCCGGCGCGCGCAGCTGGGCAGAACTGCCGGCCGAGGCGATCAAGTACGTGCGCCGGATCGAAGAGTTGATCGAGTGCCCCGTCGCGCTACTTTCCACCTCGCCGGAACGAGACGACACAATCCTTGTCAGGGACCCTTTCGCAGACTGATGGCACTTTCCTACAAAGCCCGACGCCGCTGGTCGCTGTTCATCCTGCTGATCGGCCTTCCCGCCTATATCGTGGTGGCCGTCACCGTGGTGAACTGGTTCGAGCGGCCGGGCATCTGGGTGGAACTGGCGATCTACGTGGTGCTTGGCATCGTCTGGGCCCTGCCGTTTCGCGCGGTGTTCCGCGGCATCGGGCAGGCAGACCCGGACAAGAAAGAGGCGGAGTGACGCAAGGTCACTCCGCCAGTTGGCTCGTCAGGCGGCGAGCCCAGGCAAGAAACGGGTAAATCCGGGGAAATCAGCCGGTGGCCGAGGTCCGGCGCGGGCGGAAGCGTGTGTCTTCGGTGGCCACGAACACCCCGCGGCGCAGCCGGCGCAGGCGGCCTTCCCGCAGGATCGTGCCGAAGGCACGAAGCGCATCCTCGCGCGAGGCGATCGCCTCTGGCATGGCGTCCCGGACGCGCTGGATGATGTCGGCGCGCGTGGACTCTTCGCTTGACTCCACAAAAGTGGCGTAGGCCGCCGACGCTTCGAGAAGGTCCTCCAGCCCGGCGATCTCGTGCTGATCCAAGAAAGCCGAGAAATCGCGCTCGGCCGAGAAGATGTTGCGCGCGACGCCGGTGCCGGTTTCCCCGTCGTGGGCGGCGTCGGGCGTGTCGTCATCGGCCAGCAGGTTGGTGGTGAACCCGTCTTCGTCCAGGGCGGGGTCCGGGGCGGGGGCTTCTTCGGCTACCGCGTCACGCGGAATGACGCGGGCGCGCTGCACGCGCCGGGGCTGCACGCGCAGTTCGGTGTCGGTGCGGCCCTCGTCGTCGACCCGCTGTTCGGAGACCAGCATGAGGGGCGGCATCCGCCGGGCGGGTGGCGCCGTGGTGACACGCGCGGCCGGACGTTCGGGGCGCACGACGCGGGCCAGGTCCTCGCGGTACTGGCCAGTGTCCATCTCGTCGGTGCGGCTGGCGGCGCGGGCACTGGAATCGGCGCGCACGGCGGCGACGGCGGCCTTGAGATGCGCGATGGCGGACCGGCGGCGGTTGCCGTCATGGCTGTCGAGTTCGGTGTCGGTCTGCCGCATGATGCGGTCGATCGAGGCGTCGCTGTCGGGCATGATCCGGCGCGGGCGCGCAGCCACCTCGGCGGCCACCGGTTCTTCCGCAATCACGTCTTCCGACGGGGCGGGCGCGGCGGCCTCTTGCGAGGGCGCTTCGACCGCCTCGGGCGCGTCATCGGTCTGACGTTCGGCGGCGGCCAGTTCGGCGATCAGGTCGGCCTCGTCCTCTGGCGAAAGGCCGGTGTCGCCCAGTTCGGCGCGCACCCGGTCTTCCAGTTCCGCGGGTGCGGCATCGGCAACGTCGATCAGGGCGCTGTCTTCGGCTTCGTCCTGCGGCTCGAAGGTGGCTTCGAACTCGTCTCGGCGCATCTTGACCACGCGGGCGCGAACCGGGCCGGTGGTTTCGGTTTCGGTTTCGGTTTCGGTTTCGGTTTCGGTTTCGGCTTCTGTCTCTGTCGCCGGGGCGGTCTGGGCCGGGGTCAGCCGCAGCGGATTGGCGGCGGGGGTGCCGCCGAAGACCGTGTCGATGTCGAAGTCCTCGTCGCGCTCGTCTTCGGGCGGTCCGTCGTGGACGGCGGCGGGAAGCGGTTCTTCCGGGACGGCGGCGGCGGGTTCCGGGGCCTGCCGTGCTTCGGTTTCTGGCTCTTCCTCTGCTTGCGCCTCGGTCTCGGGCGGCAGGTCCTGGTCTGTGTCCCCTGCCTCGGGCGGGGGCAGGGCGGCGGCGTCGATGTCGGGCAGGTCGAACGACATCCAGTCATCGTCGTCTTCGCCCGTCTCCGCCGCGGGTGCGGGCGCCGTCACCTCCGTTTCGGCGTCCGGGCTGCCCAGCGCCTGCTCGATGGCAGCCAGCGCGGCGTCATCTTCATCCTCGTTGTCTTGGTTGACCGTGGCGGTGGCTTCGGGCTGGCCTGCAAGCTCTGGTTCTGGTTCTGGTTCTGGTTGCGGCACCGGCGCCGGCGCTACTTGTGGGGCCTCGGCGGCAGGCGCAGGTGCGGCAGGGGCCTGTCTTGCCGTGGTTTCGGCGTCAAGCGTTGGAGGCTCTTCCGGGTCCCGGGCGACGGCGGCGCGGATGCGGCGCAGCTTCTCGGTGATACCGTCCTGGCCTGCGGCCCGAAGGGCGGGCACGGCGAGGGCTGCGGCTGCGGCGGCCACAGGCGCATAGTCGAGCCCGCTGGCCGCGGTTTCCCCGGGTTCCGATTCGTCGTCGGAGTGGTCCTGGCGTTCTGCTTCGTCCGGGGCAGGGCGCAGCACGACGCCGTTGCCCTCGACCCGGCTTTCGACGCGGCGGCGCACCTCTTTCTCGGCGATGCGGTGCAGCATTTCGGCGTCAGGCGTGGGCGGTTCGGCCCCGAAATAGCGGTCATCGGCCGCAAGATCACGGAAATATTCCGCGATTCCGCGCATGGTTCCAAAGGGATCGTCGAACCCTTCGAGCGTGCACGAGAAGGTCCCGTAGGATACCGTGAGTATCTTGTTGTTCCCGACCATTCTCTTGCCTCGACCATCTACCCGGACGCCGCCAAATTCCGGCGCTGACCATCGATGCCATGCAATCCGGGTCAGAACTGCGAACGATCCGGATTATTTTGGCGGTTTGATTGTGGCCTGCACATGTGTCGGGCAAAGTATTGCCATGATTGCGCCCGTTGTCGAATCCGATGCACGCGTCACGCTATTGGGGGGCGCCGGGTTCGATCCCGGCGTGCTGCGGGCCTGTCTTGGGCTGGCCCCGGGGCTGGTGGCCGCCGATGGCGCGGCGCGCGATGCGCTGGCGGCGGGGCTGGTGCCCGACGCGGTGATCGGGGATTTCGATTCGCTTGACGCGGACACCCGGGCGTGGCTGCCGGCGGACCGGCTGCACCACGTGCCGGAACAGGACACCACCGATTTCGAAAAGGCGCTGAGCCGGATCCGGGCGCCGCTGGTGCTGGCGGTAGGCTTTACCGGACGGCGGCTGGACCATGAACTTGCGGTCTACAACGCGCTGGTGCGCTGTCCCGGACGCCCCTGCATCGTGGTGGGCGCCGAGGATATCTGTTTCCTCGCGCCGCCCGGGCTTGCGCTTGACGTGGCAAAGGGCACGCGGGTGTCGCTGTTTCCGCTGGCACGGGTAACGGGGAGGGACACGGGGCTGCTGTGGCCCATCGAAGGGCTGGTCTTTGCGCCTGACGGGCGCGTCGGAACCTCGAATGTCGCGCAAGGTCCGGTGACGCTGGCTTTCGACGCGCCGGGGATGCTTGTCATTCTCCCCCGGACAGAGCTGGGGGCTGCGATCGCGGGGCTGGAGCAGCCGGCGTCCGGCTGAGCGCGTGTTCGCGGAACACGATGTATAGCCCCGCCGCCATCGTCACAGCGATGCCCGCCAGCGCAAGACCGTTGGGAAAATCGCTGAACACGATGTAGCCGACCACCGTGGCGAACGGGATTTCCAGATATTGCATGGGCGCAAGCGTGGCGGCTGGCGCGAAGCGCAGCGACCATGTCATCAGCAGGTGCGCCAGCGTGCCAAGGATGCCCATGGCCACGAGAATCGACCACTGGAAGCTGTCAGGCGCGATCGGGTCGACCTCTGCCAGGCCGCTGCCGTTGGCCAGCCACAGCAGCGGCAACAGGATGACCGACGCCATGAGCCCGCTGACCGTTTGCAGCGACAGTGCATCGACATCCTTGGCCATCCGCCGGGTGACCATCATGAACAGTGCGAAGACCACCGCCACGAACAGCGGCAGCAGCGCGGGCCAGCCCACGGCGGCGAAGCTGGGCTGGATCACCAGCAGGGTGCCGACGAATCCGACCGCGCAGGCGCCAAGGCGGCGGGCGCCGACCTCTTCGCCCAGAAAGGCCCAGCCCAAGAGCAGCATGATGAAGGGCATGACAAAGGCGATGGCCAGCGCGTCGGCCAGTGGCAGATAGCGCAGGGACAGAAACATCGCCCCTATGCCGCAGATGTGCAGGACCGTTCGCACCGCCGTCAGCCCGTAGTGCACGCGCGTCATCGTCAGCGTGCGCCCGGACAGCACCACCACGGGCAGGAGCAGCAGCACCTGAAAGCCGAAGCGCGCCGCGACCAGCTGCGCCAGCGGCAGGCTGTCGCCCAGCACCTTCGCCATGCTGTCGCCGATCGGCGCCAGCAGGCAGAATCCGGTCATGAGGGCAATGCCCAGAAGGGGGCGGTCGGCAATCACCGGGCGAGCCTAGGGGCGCGGGCCCCCACGGGCAAGGGTGGGGTCAGGGGGTCAGGCCCCGGGGTTCCGGCAGGCCGCCCGCACGGCAGCAGGCCGTGACCGTGTTGGCCAGCAGGCAGGCGATCGTCATCGGCCCGACGCCGCCCGGCACCGGCGTGATCGCGCCAGCCACGGCGGCTGCGCTTTCGAAGTGCACGTCGCCCACGAGCCGCGACTTGCCGTCGCCCGCGTCGATGCGGTTGATGCCCACGTCGATCACCGTGGCGCCGGGCTTTATCCAGTCGCCGGTGACCATTTCCGGCCGACCCACGGCGGCCACCACGATGTCGGCCCGGCGGGTCACGGCGGGCAGGTCGCGAGTGCGCGAATGGGCGATGGTCACCGTGCAGCTGTCACCAAGCAGAAGCTGGGCCATCGGCTTGCCTACGATATTCGAACGTCCGATGACCACGGCGTCCATTCCCGACAGCGAACCATGGCGGTCGCGCAGAAGCATCAGGGATCCAAGCGGCGTGCAGGGCACCATGGACTTCTGCCCGGTGCCCAGAAGCCCGACGTTCGAGATGTGGAATCCGTCCACGTCCTTGGCCGGGTCGATGGCGTTGATCACAAGGTCGCTGTCGATGTGGCCCGGCAAGGGAAGCTGGACAAGGATTCCATGCACCTTCGGGTCGTTGTTCAGACGGTCGATCAGCGCAAGCAGGTCGGTTTCGGACGTGGCGGCGTCAAGCTTGTGTTCGAAAGAGGCCATTCCGGCCTCGACCGTCTGCTTGCCCTTGGAGCGGACGTAGACCTGGCTGGCGGGGTCCTCGCCCACGAGGACGACCGCAAGGCCGGGTGTGATGCCGTGGTCCGCTTGCAGTTTTGCGACATGTTGGGCCACCTGGCCGCGCAGGTTTGCGGCAAAGGCCTTGCCGTCGATGATGTCAGCCGTCATGGCGCCCGTGTCCTTCTTCCTGATGGTATCCGCCCGCCGGTGGCACGCCCGCCCGAGGGCTGGATGCCCCCGGCAGGCGTTGGCCCCCGGTCTAGAACAGGCCCTCGATCTGGCCTTCGGCGTTCAGGCGGATCGCCTCGGCCGAGGGCACGCGCGGCAGGCCCGGCATGGTCATGATGTCGCCGCAGATCGCCACGACGAAGCCCGCGCCGGCCGACAGACGCACCTCGCGCACCGGCACGGAATGGCCCGTGGGCGCGCCGCGGCGGGTGGGGTCGGTGGTGAAGGAATACTGGGTCTTGGCCATGCACACGGGCAGGTTGCCGTAGCCCGCGGCCTCCCATTCCCTGAGCTGGCTGCGGATGCGGTCGTCGGCCAGCACCTCGTCTGCGCGGTAGATGCGCTTGGCGATGGTCTCGATCTTCTGGAAAAGGCTCATCTCGTCGGGGTAGAGGGGGGCGAACTGCGCCTCGTCCTTGTCGGCGATTTCGGCCACGCGGGTGGCCAGCGCCTCGATCCCGGCGCCGCCATGGGCCCAGTGCTTGCACAGGATCGCCTCGGACCCTTGCGCGGCGACATACTCTTGCACCGCGGCCACCTCGGCGTCGGTGTCGGTGACGAAGTGGTTGATCGCCACGACGACGGGCACGCCAAAGCTTTTGACGTTCTCGATATGGCGGCCGAGGTTGGCGCAGCCGGCCTTGACGGCGTCCACGTTCTCGGCGCCGAGGTCGGCCTTGGCCACCCCGCCGTTCATCTTCATCGCGCGCACGGTGGCGACCAGCACCACGCAGGAGGGCGCAAGGCCGGCCTTGCGGCACTTGATGTTCATGAACTTCTCGGCGCCGAGGTCCGCGCCAAAGCCCGCCTCTGTCACCACGTAGTCGGCGATCTTGAGAGCGGTCGTGGTCGCGGTGACCGAGTTGCAGCCATGGGCGATGTTGGCGAAGGGGCCGCCGTGGACGAAGGCAGGGTTGTTTTCCAGCGTCTGCACAAGGTTCGGCTGCATCGCATCCTTCAGCAGGACGGTCATCGCGCCGTCGGCCTTGATGTCGCGGCAGTAGACCGGGCTGCGGTCGCGGCGGTAGGCCACGATCATGTCGCCGAGACGGCGCTGGAGGTCCTCCAGGTCGGAAGCGAGGCAGAGGATGGCCATGACCTCGGACGCGACGGTGATGTCGAAGCCCGCCTGCCGGGGAAATCCGTTGGCGACCCCGCCAAGCGAGGTGACGACGTCGCGCAGGGCGCGGTCGTTCATGTCCAGCACGCGGCGCCAGGTGACGCGGCGCAGGTCGATTTCCTGCTCGTTGCCCCAGTAGACGTGGTTGTCGATCATCGCCGACAGAAGGTTGTGGGCGCTGGTAATGGCGTGGAAATCACCGGTGAAGTGAAGGTTCATGTCCTCCATCGGCACGACCTGGGCATAGCCGCCGCCCGCGGCGCCGCCCTTCATCCCGAAGTTCGGGCCAAGGCTGGCCTCGCGGATGCAGATGGCGGCTTTCTTGCCGATGCGGTTCAGGCCGTCGCCAAGGCCCACGGTGGTGGTGGTCTTGCCCTCGCCCGCGGGGGTTGGGTTGATCGCGGTCACGAGGATCAGCTTGCCGCTTTTGTTGCCGCGCACGCTTTCGATGAAGGCCTGGCTGACCTTGGCCTTGTCATGGCCGTAGGGCAGAAGGTGTTCGGAGGGGATGCCGAGTATTGCCCCAATCTCCTGGATCGGCTTCTTGTTGGCTTCGCGGGCGATCTCGATGTCGGACTTGTGGCTCATGTGGCGTTCCCTGCGGCGTGGGCGGTGGTTTCCTGACCCGCCTATACTTGGGCATGGCAAGGTATACAGCGGCGTTTCCGACCTTTCCGACGCTGGAACCGGCGATCGCTGTTTCGGATCGGAACGCGGGGGCGCTATGGGGAACGGGGTGCTCTTTTTCGTATGCTGCAAGACGTCGGCATCACGTCGGCACAACGTCGGCGCCGATCAGCGTGTGAGGACGAAGAACAGGCGCCGGAACGGAAAGAGGACGCTGCCGTCCTCTTCCACCGGGTAGGCCGCCGTAAGGGCGGATTCATACTCGGCCACGAAGGCGGCGCGTTCCGCCTCTGTCAGCTTTTCGGTGATCGGGCGCATGGCGGTGGATTCGGTGAAACGGCGCACGGGGTGGTCGGGATAGGCGGGGTCGAGGCGCTGGATGTATTCCGTCTCCCACACGTCGAGGGCGCCAAGGGCCGAGAGCATCCGGTGATAATCGCGCGGGTCGGCGACGGGGGCCACCCATCGGGTGTAGTCGAACCGGTCCGGGAACATGTCCTCGGCGAGGCTGCGCATCAGCGCGTGCGACGGGGCCTCGAACTGGCGCGGCATCTGCACCGCCAGCGTGCCGCCGGGTGCCAGCGCCCCGGCCAGCCGGGAAAACAGCGTGTCGTGGTCGGGCAGCCAGTGGCAGAGCGCGTTGGAGAAGATCAGCGCGGGCGGCGTGCCGGGTGTCCAGGTGGCGGCGTCGTCCTGTAGCAGGTGGGTGTAGAGGCCGGTCGCCCGTGCTTCGGCCAGCATGGCGGGCGAGCCGTCGAGGCCGGTCAGCGCGCGGCCGGGATAGCGCGCGGCGAGGGCCGGGGCGACGGCACCGTTACCACAGCCGAAATCCACGACATCGCCCGGCGGCAGGTCGGGGACGCGCATCAGAAGGTCGATCGCGGGACGCAGGCGCAGGCCGCGAAACCGGCCATAGGCGGTGGCATCCCAATCGGGGGCTGGGTGAGCAGGAAAGGCGGGGTCAGTCATTGTCGCGGGTCCCGGCAGAGGCGTTGCCGCCAGCCTAGCGCGAGTCGCTCCGGCGCCAAAGCGGGACGCGATACGAAAAGGCCCCGGTGCGGGGACCGGGGCCTTTCGATGTCTTCGGCGCATTTGCGCGCGTCAGGTCGGTTCGGGTTCCATCCCGCCGTCGCCTTCGCCGCCCTTGGGCCGCGAGCGTGTCTTGGGGATGGCGGTGACGCTGGCCAGTTCGCCGCCGGTGGGCGTGCTGTCGTCGTCGTCGCCCCGGTTGAGCGCCTCTCCGGCGATCACCTTGGTGATCTCGTTGCCGGTCAGCGTCTCGTATTCCAGAAGGCCCTGGGCCAGGCGGTGCAGGTCGTCGATGCGTTCGGTCAGGACGCGCCGGGCCGTCTCATAGCCTTCGTCTACGATCTTGCGCACCTCTGTGTCGATCTTTTCCTGCGTGTCCGGGCCGGCGTTCGTCTGGCCCTGGTAGTTGCCAAGGAACGACTGCTGCTCGTTGGCGTAGTCGATCATCCCCAGCTCTTCCGAAAAGCCGAACTGCGTGACCATCGCGCGGGCGATCCGCGACACCTGCTGGATGTCCGAGGCCGCGCCCGAGGTGACGTTTTCCTTGCCGAAGATCAGTTCCTCGGCCACGCGCCCGCCCATCGCCATGGCGATCTTGGACTTGTACTTGGTGTAGGTCACCGAAAGCTGGTCGCGTTCCGGCAGGGACAGGACAAGCCCAAGCGCCCGGCCGCGCGGGATGATCGTTGCCTTGTGGATCGGATCGTGCTGCGGGACGTTGAGACCGACGACGGCATGGCCTGCCTCGTGATAGGCGGTCAGCTTCTTTTCGTCCTCTGTCATGACCATGGACCGGCGTTCGGCGCCCATCATGACCTTGTCCTTGGCGTTCTCGAAATCCTCCATCGTGACGAAGCGGCGGCCGACGCGGGCGGCCATCAGCGCCGCCTCGTTGACAAGGTTCGCCAGATCGGCGCCCGAGAAGCCCGGCGTGCCGCGCGCGATGATGCGCAGGTCCACGTCGGGACCCAGCGGCACCTTGCGCGAGTGGACGCCGAGGATCTTTTCGCGGCCCTTCACGTCGGGGTTGGGGACCTGCACCTGACGGTCGAAGCGGCCGGGACGCAGAAGCGCGGGGTCCAGCACGTCGGGACGGTTGGTGGCGGCGATGATGATGATGCCTTCGTTCGCCTCGAAGCCGTCCATTTCGACCAGAAGCTGGTTGAGCGTCTGTTCGCGTTCGTCGTTGCCGCCGCCGTAGCCGACGCCACGCGAGCGGCCGACGGCGTCGATCTCGTCGATGAAGACGATGCAGGGGGCGTTCTTCTTGGCCTGTTCGAACATGTCGCGCACGCGGGATGCACCGACGCCGACGAACATTTCCACGAAGTCGGAGCCCGAGATGGTGAAGAAGGGCACGCCCGCCTCGCCCGCGATGGCGCGTGCAAGCAGCGTCTTACCCGTACCCGGGGGGCCCACCAGCAGCGCACCCTTGGGGATCTTGCCGCCGAGGCGCGAGAATTTCTGCGGGTTGCGCAGGAATTCCACGATCTCTTCGAGTTCGTCCTTCGCCTCGTCGATGCCGGCGACATCGTCGAAGGTGACGCGGCCGTGCTTTTCCGTCAGCAGCTTGGCCTTGGACTTGCCAAAGCCCATGGCGCCGCCGCGCCCGCCGCCCTGCATCCGGTTCATGAAGTAGATCCAGATGCCGATCAGGATGAGGAACGGCAGGAAGGTCATCAGCACGGTGGTAAAGCCCGACTGCTCCTGCGGTTCGGCGCGCACGATCACGTCACGCTCTATCAGGCGGTCGGTGATGTCCGCGCCTTCGGGCATGATGGTGATATAGTCGTTGCCGTCGTTGCCGCGGAACATGACCCGTTCGCCGTCCAGCGTCACGCTGGAGACTTCGCCGTCATCGACCTTTTCGATGAAATCCGAATAGCTGATCGAGCGCGACGACATGGTCGACTGCCCGCCGCTGAACAGGTTGAACAGCGCAAGGATCAGCAGGAACAGAACGACCCAGAAAGCGATATTTCTCGCGTTGCCCAACGAATTCTCCTTTGTCTTTGCCGCAAGGCCTGGTTTGCGGGCACCCGCCTAACATAAGCGACCGCGCGGTGCGTTCAACGAGATAAGAGCGCGGATGGGAATTCGTCGCGGTCTTTGGCCAGTTCGGCGGTGGTTTCGGGGCCGAAACCGGCCATTGGCGCGGCGATCAGCGTGTCGCCGTCCCAGAGCGCGGGAGAGGCGGCGAGACTGGCGCGCGGCAGCCCGGCGTCGCGCCAGCCGGGACAGAGGGCCAGCCCGGCCTCGGTCAGGGCGCGGACGGTTCCGTGGGGGGCGGCAAGGCGCCAGCGGGTATCCCAGGTGGCGCCGGGGGCGGCAGGCGCGGCACGGGCGGCGGCGCGGGGTTCGCGCGCGATGCGCAGGGTGTCGGGGCCGGGGGTGACAAGGCAGCCGTGGAGTGTGCTGGCGCTTTTGGCGGTCAGCAGCGCCAGCACCGGGGCGGCGCGGGGCGGATAATCGGCGCCGGTGATCCAGCGCAGCGCGGCGGACAAAAGGCGCCGGGCGAAGTCGCGGGGCAGGGCGGCGAGCGCGGCGCGGTCGATCAGGAGGTCGCCCCGGTCAGTGCGGGTGTGGGCGTGGGCCCAGTCCGACAGCGTGGCATCGATGGCGGCGCGGGTGTCCGACAGGTTGCCCAGCGTGTGCGCCAGCCGGTCGGCGTCGATGCCCAGCGGCGAAAGATGGGCGAGCGCGCGGCGGGCGCGGACACGGTCATAGCGGGGATCGTCGTTCGAGGGGTCGTCGGCCCATGTCAGGCCACGGGTGCGCAGCATCTGGCGCAGGGCGTCGCGACGTGCGGTCAGGAGCGGGCGGTGAAAGGTGACGGCACCGCGCCTGAAGCTGGGGCGCATACCCGTCAGCCCGTCCAGACCGGCCCCGCGCGACAGACCCAGAAGGAAGGTTTCGGCATTGTCGTCGCGGGTATGGCCCAGGACGATGTCGGCGAGGCCGCGCTTTGCGGCCCAGTCCGACAGGAGGCCATAGCGCGCGCGCCGCGCGGCGTCCTGAAGGTTGCCTGTATCCTCGGGCGCGCGCTGCCAGGCGAGCGTGTCATGGGCCATGCCCCGGCGGGCGCACAGGGCGGCGACGGCGGCGGCCTCTGACGCCGATGCGGGGCGCAGGCCGTGGTCGACGGTGGCCGCCGCAAGCGGCCCGGGCCCGTAACGGTCCAGCATCAGGATCAGCAGCGCGGTGGAATCGCTGCCGCCCGAGATGGCGATGCCGATGCGCCCGCCGGCGGAGACGCAGGCGTCAAGCGGTGCGAGGGCGCCCGGGTCGAGCGCCGCCGCTGTCACGGGCAGGTCAGCCGGGCGCGCGCGACCGTGGCCTCGGACGCCGCGCCGCTTGCGGGATAGCGTGCCGACACCTCGCCCAGTGTGACGCAGGCTTCTGTCCGCTGGCCAAGCGCTTCGAGTGCAAGGCCGAGGCGAAAAAGCGCATCGGGCGCCTCTGCCCCGTCGGGGGTGCCGGAGAAGCTGTCGAGATAGGCGCGGGCGGCGGGTGCGACCTGGCCCTGGCCTTCGAGCGCGCGGCCGCGCCAGTAATGCGCCGCCCCGGTCAGGGGGCCGCCCATGTAGGTTTCGGTGAAGACGCGGAACTGGTCGGTTGCGGCGGCAAAGTCGCCAGCGTCAAAGGCCGCGCGGGCGCGGTCGAAATCGGCCTGTTCACCCACGGCAAGCTGTCCGCCGCTGTCGCCGGTCTGCGGCGGCGGAGCTGGCACCACGGCGGGCGTGCCGGCCGCACCCCCCAGGGTGGGGGTGTCGCCAAGCGATCCGATGTCGCAGGCGGGTTCCAGTTCGCACAGGCGAAATTCGAGATCGCCGATGCGGTTGGTGCCGTCCTGAACCACGGTGTCGATCCGGAACTCCAGTTCTTCTGCCTTGGCGGTCAGGCGGCGCAGTTCCGATTCGATCAGGTCCGCGCGTTGCAGCACGTCGCCCTGGATCACGGCGCCGGTGTTGCCGGTGGTCGACAGCTCTCGTTTCAGGCGCTGAAGTTCTACGAAGAGCACGCCGAGTTCCTGCCGGATGTCGGCCAGCGTGTCGGTCGTCTGCGCCGGCAGCATGGCCGGCGTCAGCGTCAGGGCAAGGGCGAAGGCGAGGCTGGCGGCGCGGCGCATGGCGGCGTCAGACCCCGGTGTCGACGCGCAGCACGGTCACGGCGCGGCGGTTCTGGGCATAGCAGCTTTCGTTGGAGCAGATTTCCAGCGGGCGTTCCTTGCCGAAAGTGACGGTCCGCAGGCGGCTGGCCGCCACGCCTTGCGCGATCAGGAATTGCTGCACGGCGCTGGCGCGGCGCGCGCCCAGCGCGAGGTTGTATTCACGGGTGCCCTGTTCGTCGGCGTGGCCTTCGATGATGGCGGAGTACTCGGTGTTTTCCAGAAGCCAGCTGGCCTGTTGGGCCAGCGTGGCGCGCGCGGCAGAGCCGATGGTGCTTTCGTCCACGGCAAAGAGCACGCGGTCGCCGACCATCTGGTTGAAATAGGCGATGGAGCGAGGGTCGCTGACGCTGCCGAGGCCGCTGGAATCGATGCCGTTCACGCCGGGGCCGGCGGGGCCATCATCGGGGATGCGGCTGGGCGAGGAACAGGCGGCGAGGCCGAGGGCCGCCACAAGGAGAACGGCCTTGGTCAGGTGGGACATGTCAGGAGTTCCTGCTGTTTATTTTTGCTCGATTGCCGTCAGGATACCATCCCGGCGGCGTTTTGGGAACGGCTGGCTCAGGGCAGAAGCGGGGACCACGACGGATCGGACGCCGCCGTCTGCGTGGGCACGCGGCGCAGGTTCCGGCCCGATATGTCGACAGTGTAGAGCGCCGGCGCGCCGTTTTCGCCCTGTGTTTCGCGGGTGAACATGATGACGCGGCCATTGGGCGACCACGTCGGACCCTCGTCCAGGAAAGAGGCGGTGAGCAGGCGTTCCTCGGACCCGTCGGTGCGCATCACGCCGATGTGAAAGCGGCCCTGGTTCTGCTTGGTGAAGGCGATCAGGTCGCCGCGCGGCGACCAGACGGGCGTGCCATAGCGGCCCTGGCCGAAGCTGATGCGCCGCGCCTCGCCCCCGTTGGCGGACATTATGTAGAGCTGCTGGGTGCCCGAGCGGTCGCTTTCAAAGACGATCTGGCTGCCGTCGGGCGAAAAGCTGGGCGCGGTCTCGATCGACGGTGTTTCGGTCAGGCGGCGCACGTTTCCGCCGCCCACGTCCATGCGGTAGATGTCGGTGTTGCCGTTCTGGCTGAGCGAAAAGACGATGGTGCTTCCGTCCGGCGAGAACCGGGGCGAAAAGGTCATCGTGCCCGCCTGATCTTCGAGCGCGCGGCGCGCGACGCTGGCCACGTCCAGAAGATAGATGCGCGGAAATCCGGTTTCGTAGGAGGTATAGAGCACCCGGTCGCCGGTGGGCGAGAAGCGCGGAGCCAGCACGATGGCGGAACTGTCGGTCAGGAACTCGATGTTCGCGCCGTCATAATCCATGACGGCCAGCCGCTTTGCCCGGGCGTTCTTTGGCCCGGTTTCCGAGACGAAGACCACGCGGCTGTCGAAATAGCCGCCTTCGCCGGTGATGCGGGAATAGACGGCGTCGGCGACCTTGTGGGCGATGCGCCGCCAGCTGTCCTGACCGGCGACGAATTGCAGGCCCTCGCCCAGCGGCGCCTCGGAGAAGACGTCGAAGAGGCGGAACTTTATGACCAGCCGCCCGTCCGGGCGGGTGGCAACGGACCCGGTAATGAGCGCCTGTGCGTTGATCGCCTTCCAGTCGGCGTACTGCACGGGGCTGTCGAAGCTGGTCACGCGCGAGATGAAGGCGCCGGGCGGAATTTCGCGGAACAGCCCGGTGCCCGAGAGATCGGCGGCGATCACGCGGGTGATGTCGCGTGCAAAGCCGGCCGCGCCGCCGCTTTCGGCCACGAATTCTGGCAGGGCGAAGGGCAGCGGTTCGATCACGCCTTCGGTGATCTCGATGCGCAGGGGACCGGGCCTGTCCTGCGCGGCGGCGGGCAGGACAAGGATGAGCGACAGAATCGCGAGGGCAAGGGCGGCAAGGCGTGTCATCGGATTCGCATTCTCTCAGGATTGAACGTCATTTCAATGTCCCGCCACTGTTCATACTTGTCGGCGGGCAGATCGTAACCCCGCGCGCCACATCGGATGACGGCACGGCGGGCGGCCTCGAAGGCCTGTCGGGCGGCGGCGTCGGAGCCGCCGGAAAACTCTATCATGCGAATCGTCGCGGTGTCGGGGCGGCCGTCGGGCAGCATCTCGACCCCGACGACGACCGTCACGCGCAGCGCCTCGGACGATAGCGAGCCGACGTTCCAGCATTGCTGGACGGAGACCCGCAGCGCGTCGCGTTCGCCCTGCGTCAGCGGCGGGCCCGAGGGCCGTGCGGGCGCGGGCGGTGCGTCGGGTTCGACGGCGTCGGCGACGGCGGCGGCCACTGCATCGGCCAATGTGTCGGTCGCGGGGGCGTCCGGCACGGGCGGTGTGGTGTCGGCGTTGGCCGGCGGCCGGGGCCGGGGGCGCGGGCGCGGCGATGTGCCGGGCGCGCCTGCCGAGGGCTGATCGGCCTCTGTCACGATTTCGGTGGTGGCCTCTTCGGGGGCTGCGGGGGGACGTGACTCTGCACCGGGTTCCGCGGTTTCCGACGGGCGCGTTTCGGGGCTGGCGACGGGGGCGATGTCCGCCTCTGGCGGCGGCGCGGGGGCGGGCGTGGGCGCGACGCGGGGCGCGGCAGAGGGGGACGGTTCGCTGTCCGGGCGCTGGTCTAGCGGGGCGCCGGGATCGAATGCGGGCGGTTCAGGTGTTTGGGGCGCGTCGTCGGCCACCTCGGCCCGGGGGGCCAGCGGCGCGGGCTGCTCTGGCGTGGTGTCGGGGGGGGCCGGCGCGGGAGCTGGGGCCGGCGCGGGCCGGTCGGGCGCGGGTTGCGGCCGGGGCGATACGGTGGGCGCGGTTTCCGGTTCGGGCGTCACGGGCGCGGGGGTTTCGGTGGTCGCGTCGGGCGCGGGCGGCGCGATCAGGGCCGCGAACTCCTCTCCCGAGATCACGGACACGTCCACCGACTCCAGCGGCAGAGGATCGGAATCGAAGCTGCCCCCGACCATCAGCCACAGGATCAGCACCAGGTGGCCGAACCCCGAAACCTTTGTGCCCGTGGTCACCGCCGCCCCGTCAGCCGTCGGCGTCGTCGAGCGTGGGGCCACCCGTGTCGGTCACCAGCCCGATGTTGCGAAAGCCCGCGGCGTTCAGTGCGCCCATGACCTGCATCACGCGTTCATAGGGAATTGCGCCGTCGGCGCGCAGGAAGATCTTGTCGGTCACGCGCTCGGCCGCGATCGCACGCAGTTTCGGGATCAGTTCGTTCGGCGGCGTCTCGGTGGTCATCAGCACCAGCCGCCCGTCGGCGGCGATGGTGATTGTCAGGGGTTCCTCTGTCTCGACCGGCAGTGCCTCGGCCGCCGTTTCGGGCAGGTTCACGGGAACGCCCACCGTCATCAGCGGCGCGGCCACCATGAAGATGATGAGAAGCACCAGCATAACGTCGACGAAGGGCGTGACGTTTATTTCCGACATCGCGCGCGAGCGTCCCCGGCGGCCCCGGCGGCGGCGGCCGCCGGGCTGGCCGGTGTCGTTCTGTGTGGGCGCGGCCATCATGTCAGGCGTCCAGTTGCCGGCCGAGGATCGTCGAGAACTCGTCGGCGAACGCATCGTAGCCCGCGACGATCGTGTCGCTGTCGGCGGAGAGCTTGTTGTAGAAGATCACTGCCGGGATCGCGGCCAGAAGGCCAAGGCCCGTGGCAAGAAGTGCCTCGGCGATGCCGGGCGCGACGACGGCGAGGCTGGTGTTCTGCTGTTCGGCGATCTCGACGAAGGCGTGCATGATGCCCCAGACCGTACCGAAGAGCCCTACGAATGGCGAGGTGGACCCCACGGTGGCAAGGAAGGCCAGCCCCGAGTTGAGCGCCTTGGCCTCCTTTGCGATGGCCACGTCCATCGATCTGTCGATGCGGGCCGCCGCGCCGGGGATCAGGCCGCCGTCGTCGCGATGGCTGCGGCGCCATTCGAGCATCCCGGCGGCGAAGATCTGGGCCGAGCCGCCCTCGGGCGTCGGGCCGAGCTTGTCGTAAAGACCGTCAAGCGGCTGGCCGGACCAGAACTCTGCCTCGAAGGCGGCGGTCTCGGCGCGGGCGCGCCGGTAGGCGATGAGTTTTTGAACGATGATCGCCCAGGCCCAGAAGCTGGCGAGGATCAGCATGATCATCACCAGCTTGACGACAAGGGTGGCGCGCAGAAAAAGCGCGAGGAAGGAGAAGTCGATCTCCTGCGCGAGCGCGAGGGTTTCCGTTTCCATCTGACCTGCTCTTTGTCCGGGCCGTCTGTCCCGCGGCCCTGTTAGCGCACAGCCTAGCGTATGGGCAGCCCGAACGCCACCGAAACCCTTTATCGGCAGGGTTTCGCGCGGCAGCTGTCCGCCTAGAGCATCAGGTCGCGCAGCGAGTCCGGCAGGCGCGTGGGCATCCCGGTTTCGCCGAGGATCACGATGGTCACCAGCGCGCGAAAGAGCACCCGGTCGCCACAGGCGACCTGCTGGTCCAGCGTCAGGCGCACCCCGGTGTCGTCGGCCACGCGGGTCGTGACGGTCAGCCTGTCGCCGTAACGGGCGGGCGCGAGATAGTCTGCCTCGACCCGGCGGACGACGAAGACGACGCCGTGTTCGTCGCGCAGGCGGCCCTGATCGATGCCGAGGCCTTCGACCCACTCGCTGCGCGCGCGTTCGATGAACTTCAGGTAGTTGGCGTAATAGACGATCCCTGCCATGTCGGTGTCTTCGTAGTAGACACGCAGGTCGTAGCGGTGGCTCATTGCGGCGGCTCCATACGGGCGAAAAGGCGCAGGGCGTGGCTGGGATCGGTGGCCATCGCGGGCAGCACGGGATCATAGGCGGCGCGGATCAGGCGGGCGATCCCGGGGCGCAGGACAGTGTGGCCGGCGTCGGTGCGCGCCAGCGGAGAGCGGTCGGTGAAGGCGGTGTCGGACCAGAGCAGGATGGTCTGGACGACCTGCGTCAGCGCCAGGGTCTCGGCGGGCAGGTCCGACAGCCGGTCGTCCATCCGCAGAAAGACGAACACGGCGCGGATCGCGCCGTCTGGGTCGAAGCGGAAGATGCGGTACTGGTTGGCGGCGGCGGCCTTCAGTCGGTCTACCAGCGGGCCGAGGTCAGGGATCATCCGGTCGAGGTTGGAGGTTGCCGTCAGTTCGTCCCAGTCGCGGAAGAAGAAGACCATCAGGTTCGCCCCGAGATCGGGGTCGACCTCGGTGATCTGATGGCCGGCGAGCGTGGCGACGGCTTCCATCGCGCCCTTGACGGTGTGCAGGGTGCTGTCCTCGACCCCGAAGACGACCGGCGCCAGCGGGCGGCCCCAGCGGGCGAAGAGAAAGCTGCCGTCGGCGCGGGTGAAGAGGGTCTGGATATCGTCGGGCGTCATGGGGCGGGGCGTAGGGCCTTTTGGATGCGATGTCCAACCGGTGCTTGGGCGGTACTGGGTCGCTGGAGAACCGCTTCGAGGAGGTTCGGGGGCAGCTGCCCGGCGGCGGGGTGGGGCCAAGGGCCTTGCAAGGCCCTTGCTGCAAGAGCCTTGCAAGGCTCTTGGCCCTGCGCGCCCTAGCGCCGGGGGCGCAGGGCGCGCAGGCGGTCCTGTACGGCGCGGGGCAGCGAGGTGTCGGCGCCGGGGGGCGCGTCGGCCAGCGCGCTTTCGACGTCCTTGACGAGGATCGAGATGGTGTTGTCCGGGGCGAGGCCGTCGCGCGCGAACTCGATCTCGTCGAAGTGGCTGGCGAACCAGTTCTGCCCCGAGGACGCGTCGATGAGCGCCAGAAGCCTCGCGGGGTCGATGCCCTGCGCGTCGGCCCAGTCGAGCACAAGCCTTGTCATTGCGGTGTTCGACGCCGCCAGCAGGTTGTTGAGCACCTTGGCCGACATGCCCGCCCCGGCGGGACCCATGCGGTGGAACGACCGGCCCATGGCGTCGAAGAGCGGTTGCAGGCGGTCGAGCGTGGCTGTCTTTCCGCCCAGCATGAAGGACAGTTCGCGGCGTTCGGCCCGGATCGCGGCGCCCGACATGGGGGCGTCGGCCAGCGCAACATGGCCGGGCAGGCGCGCGGGCAGGGCGCGGATGTAGCCCGGTGCGAGGGTGGAGCAGACGACGAGGGTGTCCAGTTCGCGGGCACGGGCGACCAGACCGCGCGGCCCGAAAAGGACGGTATCCGTTTCGGCGATGTCACGCACCACGGTCAGGAGGATGCGCAGCCCCTGCGCGAAGGCGCCCGGATCGTCGGTCATGTGCGGGGCAAGGTCGCCGTAATCCTCGGGCGGGCGCAGGTCGAGCCCGCGCGCGTCAAACCCGGCGGCGCGCAGGGCCGCCAGCATCGGGCGGCCCATTCGGCCGCATCCGGCAACCCCCACCCCTGTCAGCGTCACTTCACGATCTTCTCGTCCCTGACGAACATGTTGGCCCAGGCACGCTCGATCAGGTCGGGCGTCATCTGCTTGGCAATCCCCTCATACTCGCAGATCGCGATCATCTGGTCGATGAGGAACACGGGCTGATAGTTGGCGTAGACGTTGTCGATGGTGGGATACTTGGCGCGGATCAGGTGCACCAGCGCCGCCTCGTCCAGCGGCATCCCTTTCTTCTTGGCGACCATCGCGAAGATCTTCAGGAAGTCCTTTTGCGAGGGGCCGTCCACCTTGATCTTGTAGAAGATGCGCCGCAGCGCGGCCTGATCGAAGATCTCGTTGGGGTGGAAGTTCGTGGAAAAGATCAGAAGCGTGTCGAAGGGCGTTTCGAACTTCTCGCCCGATTGCAGGGCGAGGATGTCGCGCCCGGCCTCCAGCGGGACGATCCAGCGGTTGATGAGCGCCTGCGGGCTGTCGGCCTGACGGCCGAGATCGTCGACGATGAAGACGCCGCCGGTGGATTTCATCTGCAAGGGCGCCTGATAGGTGCGCGAGGTGGGGTTGTAGACCAGATCGAGCATGTCGAGCGTCAGCTCGCCCCCGGTGATGACGGCGGGGCGCCGGCACAGGACATAGCGGCGGTCATAGCGCGGCCCGGTCATGCGCAGCGAGGTGGCGGCCTGCGTCTCGTCCTCGGACACGGGCGTGTGCACGATGGGGTCGAAGACGGTGATGACCTGCCCCGCGTACTCGACCGCGCGCGGCACGTAGACGTGATCGCCCAGCGCGTCGCGGATCCCGTTCGAGATCGACGACTTGCCGTTGCCGGGGGGGCCGTACATCAGGATCGAGCGGCCCGAATTGACCGCCGGGCCAAGGTGGCCCAGAAGATCGGGCGGCAGCACCAGATGGCCCATCGAGGCCATCAGGGTATCGCGGGTGATCTGGATGTTGCGCACCGACTGGCGGCGCACCTGTTCCTCGTAGACGGGCAGGGGCACGGGCAGGGCGCCGTAGTATTCTGACTGGCCGAGCGCGTCCATCGCCCGGGCCTTGCCGGCGTCCGACAACTGAAAGCCCATTTCCCCGTTCGAGCCTGCGTGCAGGTTGCCGGTGGATTCCACGAACCGCTGCTGGCGGGCGGCGTCGATCAGTTCCTGTGTCAGCGGCAGCGACAGGCAAAGCGCCCGCGCCAGCCCGGCGGTGGTGTCGAGGTTGGCGCGGAACATGGTCTTTAGAAGGATGTCGCGCATCGCCACGGGGTTGAGGCCCGTTTCCTCCAGGCTGCGCGGCTGCGGCGGCGCCATCACGTTGGACGCATGCATGTTCATCGGCGGGGTTCCCTGGACAGTCGAAGGCTTCGGGCAAGGACTGGCAGGTCAGTGTGGCGAAAAGTGGGGAGAAGCGGGGAATGAGGCGGGCGCGGCTCAGGCGCCGTAGACCGGCCCAAGCGCGAGGTAGATGCCAAGCCCGCCGCCAAGCGCCAGCCCCATGGGGAACTTGCGGCTTTGCCAGGACACCCAGTCGGCGGTCTGGCTGCGGACCGCGGGAATGGCCCGGAAAAGGCGGTGGGTGACCAGCGCCGCGATCATCACCGCCGAGAGCAGCACGAAGAAGGCGGGGGCGTCGGCCGCAGGCACGAAAAGCGCCATGCCGGCGGCGAATTTCGCGTCGCCCGCGCCCAGAAGCCGCAGCATGTTGGCGACGATCCCCAGCACCAGCACCAGCACAGCCTGCGCAAGGCGCCAGAGGTAGGCGTCGAACGGCAGGGCCGCCAGCCCGACCACCACGAAGACCGCGAGCAGAGCCAGGACGGACTTGTTGCGGATCTTCATGAACTTGAGATCGCTCCATGCTGCCCAGAAACAAATGGGCAGCACGAACGGCAGGAACCACAGCGCCTCGGCCTGGGTAAGGGCCATGGTCAGTTCACGGCCTCGGGGTCAAGCGCGCGCAGGGCGCGCACGGCGGCCTCGAAGTACTGCGGGTGCGTCTCTATTGCGTCCTGAAGGAGCGTCTTGCCCATCGTGATGTCGTTCTGCTTGATCGCGGTGAGCGCGAGCGTGTGCAGAAGCTGGGCCCGTTCCACCTGTGTCATGGACAGGACGGGCAGTTCGTACTTGCGCTGGGCGCCGCGCGCGAGGACGAGGTTGTTCTTGGTGGTGAAAAGGCTGGGATCGTGGCCGATCGCTTCGACGAAGAGGCGTTCGGCATCGGCGAAATCGCCGCGGCTGAGCTTGGAATAGCCCCAGTTGTTAAGCACGCCGGCGGGGGTTGTCGTGAGGCCCACCGCGGTTTCGTAGTAGCTGTCGGCGTTCTTCCATTCCTTGTTGGAATCCGCGACCATCGCTTCGAGCCGGTAGCGCTTGAACGTCTCGTGGGTGGGGGGCACCTTGTCGAGCACGGCTTCTGCCTTGTCCCATTCGCCGGCGCGGATCAGGGCGTCGGCGTAATCGACCTGATCCTCGGAGGTCGATTCGGGGTGGGCGATGACGGCCTTCCACGCCGTGACGGCCTCTGACGGGCGCTTGGCGCGCACCAGCGACTTGGCCAGCCCGCGTTGTAGGTCGATCCGGTCGGGTTTGCCGTTCACGGCGCGCTGAAAGTAGCTGACGGCCTCGTTCGGGTCGCCCACGGTCAGCATGATGTCGTTCAGGTTCGACTCGTCGATGACGTTCACGCCCTCGATGGCGCGTTCGACTTCGGCGTCGCTGATATCCTGTGCGCATCCGGCGGCCAGAGTCAGGCTGCCGACACACAGCGCCAGTGCGAGGCCCTTGCGCATCCTATCGTTCCTTACTGCTCGACCCGCCTAGAGTGGTTCCGGCGGCCCGCTGACGGCCGGTGTTTCGTACACCAGCGCGAATTCTTTGTTTGTGTCGGCACCATACGCCGAATTGTCGTGTTTTGCGAGCGCCAAGCGCAGGTTTTCCCGGATCGTCGCACTTGCGCCATCATCGAGCGCGAAGGCGTTTCGAAAGACTTCCTTGGCCTCGGCGATCTTGCCGGCCTCCATCAGGACAACGCCGAGATTGTTCCAGGCGGCGGGGCTTTCGGGGTTGACCTCGACCGCGCGGCGCAAGAGCTCCTCGGCCTGTCCGAGACGGCCGAGGTTGAGGTTGACGGAGCCAAGCGCCGTAAGAACCTCGGATGTCATCCCAAGCTCTGTCGCGGCGCGGTAATAGGCCCGCAGTGCAAGCTGGTGTTCGCCGGCGGCTTCAAGCCGGGCGCCCACGGTCAGGCCATCGACCGCGTCACCGCGCGCGGGGCCGGCCGGTGCATAGGGCGAGCCTTGTTGCAACGCCCGGTCCGTGGTGTCGGCGCAGCCCGAGAGCCCGGTGGCGAGGGCGGCGGCGACGAGAAGGGGGCGAAGTATTGTTTTCATTTCAGAACAATGGCTTGTCGCCGCCAAGCGTGGTCACGACGTCATAGACGGACGGCCCCACGAGGATCAGCAGAAGCGGCGGCACGGTCAGTCCCATGGTGACCAGCGTCATTTTCGTGGGCAACTGGTTGGCAGCCTCTTCGGCGCGCATCAGGCGCTTGTCGCGCATTTCGGCGGAATATACGCGCAGCGCCTCTGACACGGGCGTGCCGAACTGGGTCGACTGGATCAGGACGGTGACGAAGCTGTTGACGTCGGGCACCCCGGCGCGCTCGCCGAAGTCGCGCAGCACGCTTGAGCGATCCTTGCCGGCCTTGATCTCGTAGCTGACAAGCTGGAATTCCTCGGACAGGGCGGGGTAGCTGGTCTTCATTTCCTTTGCGACGCGCAGGATCGCCTGATCGAGCGACTGGCCGGCCTCGACACAGACCAGCAGCAGGTCGAGCGCATCGGGGAAACCGCGTTCGATTTCCTTTTGCCGGGCCTCGGCGCGGCTGTTGACCCAGCGCTTGGGCCCCATGTAGCCGATCATCGCCGGGATCAGCACCTTGGCGATGGTCATCGGCATGTCCGGCTCGGCCTCGGAGGCCGCGTTGCTGTAGAGCATGTAGCCCAGCCCGATGACCAGCCCGCCGATCCCAAGGACGAACTGCAACAGGTAGAACATGCGCACCGACGCCTTGGAGCGGTAGCCGGCGCGCAGGAGGGTCATGCGGACGGCGGAATACTGTTCGGCGTCCTGCGGTTCCAGGAAGGTGGAGTACTTTTCGAGCTTGTCCTGCTTGTCGCGCGCGCGCAGCTGGGCCTGCCCGGGCTTGGCCTTGGCGGCATCCGTGCGCGATCGCTTCAGCTTTTCGAGGGGATCGTCGCTTTTGCGCAGGAGCATCGGCAGGGTCATCACGACAAGAAGGATGCCGAGCGCGCCGACGAGGACGACGGGGCCGAAATCGCCAAGGTTGGCTGTCAGGGGACCGAGAAGACCGTTCATCGCGTTCGTCCCCTCAGACCTGAATGTTGGTGAGCATGCGCATCACCAGAAGGTTGGCGACAAGAAACAGGCCGACGACGATGCAGGCCGGGATGAAGACGGGCGTTTCCATCACCTTGTCGTAATAGTTCGGCTGGGCCACGTTGATGCCGATAAGCGCCACCAGCGGAAAGCCCGACAGGAACTTGCCCGACCACTGCGCCTCGGCGGTGATGGCGGCGACCTTGCGAAACAGCTTGAAGCGCGACCGGATCACGACGCTGAGGCCATCGAGGATGTCGGCAAGGTTGCCGCCCGACTGCTGCTGGATCGTCACGGCCACCGAAAGAAAGCGCAAATCCTGCATGTCGAGCCGTTCGGCCATTGCCTTGAGCGCCTCGCCCACGTCGCGGCCATAGGCGGCCTCGTCCGAGATCATGCCCATTTCCGTGCCGAGGGGGTCGGCGACCTCCTTGGCGACGATGTTGAGGGCCGAGGTGAACGGGTGGCCGACGCGCAGGCTGCGCACCATCAGTTCGACGGCGTCGGGCAGCTGTTCCTCGATCAGCTTCATGCGCTGCTTGGCCTTGTTGGACACCCAGACATAGACGCCGCCCACACCCATAGCGACCGACACGATCAGGCGGATGACCGGACTGGCGCCGGTGCCGACGGTCAGGCCGACGAAGGCGACGACGCTGAGCAGGCCCATGATCATGATCAGCTGTGTCGGGCTGAAGGCCATGTTGGCCTTTTGCGCCTTGGTGGCCAGCAGGGAATAGAGCGGAATGGACTGCGAGCGCAGGTGCTGGCCCATCTCCTTGCGGAGTTGTTCGAGCACCTGTTCGCGCCCGGCGCCTTTTTCCAGCATACGCAGGCGGCGGTTCACGCGGCTGTTGAGACTGATCGAGCGGCCGAAGACGGCGAGGTATATCGCCTCGACCATCGCGAGGACCCCGATGAAGATCAGTCCGTAAATGAGTGGTTCGGCACTGAATGTCATTGCGTCACGTTCTACCCGTTACAGATTTACAGAGGGCTCGAAGATCTGCGGCGGCAGATCGTAGCCCCATTGCTTGAACCGCGTGGCATAGTGCGACCGGACACCGGTGGCCGTGAACTGGCCCAGAATCTTGCCGTTGGGATCCACCCCCATGCGGTGAAAGCGGAACACCTCTTGCATCGAGATCACGTCGCCCTCCATGCCGGTGATCTCTGTGATCGAGACCATGCGGCGGCTGCCGTCCTGAAGGCGGCTGGCCTGCACGATCAGGTTGACGGCGCTGGCGATCTGGGCGCGCACGGCGCGCAGCGGCATCTCGATCCCGGCCATGGCGACCATGTTTTCCAGACGGCTGATGCCGTCGCGGGCGCTGTTGGCGTGGATCGTGGTCATCGAGCCGTCGTGGCCGGTGTTCATGGCCTGCAGCATGTCGATGACCTCGTCGCCGCGTGTCTCGCCGACGATGATGCGGTCAGGGCGCATCCGCAGCGCGTTGCGCAGGCAATCGCGCGGGGTGACGGCGCCCTTGCCTTCGACGTTGGGGGGGCGGCTTTCCATCCGGCCCACGTGGATCTGCTGAAGTTGCAGTTCCGCGGTGTCCTCGATCGTGAGAATTCGTTCCGAATTGTCGATGAAGGACGACATGGCGTTCAGTGTCGTCGTCTTGCCCGAGCCCGTGCCGCCCGAGACGATGACGTTCAGGCGGCAGGCGACCGCGGCTTCGATGTAGATCGCCATTTCCTCGGAGAAGGCATCGAACTTTACCAGGTCGCGGATGCCCAGCTTGTCCTTCTTGAACTTCCGGATCGACACCAGCGAGCCATCGACGGCCACCGGCGGCACCATCGCGTTGAAGCGCGAGCCATCGGCGAGACGCGCGTCGACATAGGGGTTTGATTCGTCGACGCGGCGGCCGACGGCCGACACGATCTTGTCGATGATCCGCAGCAGGTGCCGTTCGTCCTTGAAGGTCACGTCGGACAGTTGCAGCTTGCCGCCGCGTTCCACGAAGATGCAGTGCGGCCCGTTCACGAGGATGTCCGAGATCGTGTCGTCCTTGAGCAGGGTTTCCAACGGCCCGAGGCCCGTCACCTCGTCATAAAGGTCCTGGATAAGGGTGGAGCGTTCCTCGCGGTTGAGGACCACGGACAGCTCTTCGAGCGCCTCGGCGGCAATGTCGGCGATTTCGGCGCGCAGGTCGGATTCGGTCGCGGTTTCCAGCGCGGCAAGATTGAGCGTGTCGAGAAGCCGCTTGTGCAGTTCGACCTTGATCTCGCTCATGCGTTCCTTGCGCTTCTTCTCCTTGTCCACCGGTGCGGGCTGGGCAGCGGCGCGGCGCGCCTCGCGGCGCGAGGGCGCTGCGGGCTCGGAGCGGGCGGGCTGGGGCGCGTCTGCGGTGGCCGCATCTGCGTGCGCCTGCGCCGGGGCGGCGCTGTCCAGAGAGGTTTTCTTGTAACGCGAGAACACGGTTTGGACCCTCAGGCTTCGGCCGCGGCGGCGGCATGTTCGTGCAGCGACACGGCGAGTTTGTGGATTTCCTTGCGCAGCGGATTCTTCGGCGCGGTTTCGGCCAGCGGCTGGCCGTGGTCACCGCTTTGCATCACCTGCCGGCCGCCGTCGGGAAGCTGCACGTCAAGGCTGATGTCGAGGCTTTCCGCCATGCGCTTGACCCGCGCGCGGCCCTGCATGTCGGTGAACTTGGGCGCGCGGTTCAGGATGAAGCGCAGCTTTTCATAGGGCAGTTCCTCGGCCTTGAGCGCGCGCACGAGGCGCAGCGAATTCTGGGCCGAGCGCATTTCGAGTTCGAGTGGCGTGAGGTAGACATGCGCGGCGGTCAGCACCGTTTCGGTCCACTGCACGATCGTCTTGGGCAGATCGACCACGACGTAGTCGAAATGCTTGCGCGCGGTATCAAGCAGGCGCTTGACGTCCTCTTGCGACAACAGGTCGAGCGGTATCATGTCGGCCGGTGCGGTCAGCACGCGCAGCTTGTCGTTGAAGGTGACAAGCGCCTGATTGAACCCCTCGTCATCCATGTTGGCCAGATCCGAGAGGATCTCGAACACCACGTCGCGGCGCGGCAGGTCGAGGTAGGTGGCGACCGAGCCGTGCTGAAAATCGAGGTCCAGAAGACATACCTGCGGCAGGGGGTCGGCCTGGATGTTGGCGAGTTCCCAGGCAAGGTTGGTGGCAAGCGTCGTCGCACCGACGCCACCCGCCATGCCCTGGATGGCGATGATTGCCCCGTCATGGTCGCCGGAACTGCGGCGCCGGGCCGGTTCTTCGACAAGGTTGGCGGGGGCGGGGGCCGTCAGCCTTTCGATGGCCTCGTGAAGCGCGCCCTCGGGCAGCGGGTAGGGCACGAATTCCTGCGCGCCCAGCCGAAGAAGCTGGTGCAGCGCGATGGTGCTGACATCCTCTGCGATCAGGATGACCTTCAGACCGTTCTTCTTGGCGGTCAGCAGGACGTCGGCGATCACGGCGAGGTTGTCTTCGTCTTCCTCGTCGATGGCCAGCGCGACGAATTCAAGCGAGGCGGCGTCCGGCTGTGCAAGGAACAGGCGCGCGTCCTCGAAGCTGAGATCACCCCAGGCTTCGCCCAGTTCCGATTCCATGTCTTCGATCAGAAGATCGAACTTCTGAACGTCGCGCGAAACGGTGCAGGCGGCGATGGGCGCGTCTTGCTGTTGTATCGCGACACTTGTCGACATCAAACAAACCCCTTGCGGTCACACCATTCGTGCGGAGCTGTCGGGTTGCTTTCCCGGTGCCCCTGGATCGGGCCGAAACCGCCACGCGGTTCCCGACCTGCCCAGTGTTCTTGATCGTTTGAAACTTTGGCAACATTAGGGCCAGAAGGCCAAAAATGTTCGGTATTCGAATACTTTGGCGGATTTCCCGCCAGAGTAGATTATTGGCCGAGAGCTTCGGTGCCCGAGGTTTCCGCACCGGCCGAAGTCTGGGACGTGCCGGCCGAGGCGACGTAGCCGCGGTAGACGATCAGCGCATACTTGCCGTCGAGCACCAGCGGGTTGTTGGACACGAAACCGGACACTTCCGTCACGGTGCGCCGGTTGCGGCGTTCACGCTCTTGCGTGGCGACGACCGGCTGATCCTCGCCAAAGCTGACCAGCGCCTCCAGCCGTTCGCGGCTTATGCCTTGCGTGGCGAAAAAGGCGACGACGGCCTCTGCCCGGCGCCGGCCCAGCGACCTGTTGTAACTGGAGGATCCGACGGCGTCGGCGTGGCCGTACACGCGGAAGCGCACCTCGGGGAATTGTCTGATCCAGTCGGCCTGGCGGCGGAGCACGTCAATGGCGGCGGCGTCAAGCCGGGCGCTGTTGAACTCGAACGTGATCGTCGAGGGCACCTCGTTCTCGAAGCGGCGGGCAAGATTGGCGACATAGGTCTTTTCGCCCGAGTGTATGGCGATGTTGTTGGCCGTCGGATCGCCGAAGCCGCCTTCGTCGATGGATGCGCCAAGCTCTCCGAACCAGTCTTGCGCGGCGGGCGAGTTGATGCAGCCGGCCAGACCCAGAAGGGCGGCGGCGGCAAGGCAGCGGGCTGCGGCCGAACGCGTCATCTGGGTCACTCCATCACATAGCCGTAGGGGCCGCTGAAATCCTGCCGCGCGACTTCGGCCGCAGCACCGGCGCGCGGGCCGTTGCGACCCAGAAGCTGGCCGTTGAGAAAGAATTCCGCCTCGGAGGGCAGGCGCACACGGTCTGTGGGCAGGGCGAGCGCCTCTCCTCGGGTGGGGGTGACGAGGTGCGGGGTGACGATGATGACCAGTTCCGACTGGTTGCGATCGAATTCCGAGCTGCGGAAGAGAGCGCCCAGCACCGGGATGTCGCCCAGCCACGGCACCTGGCCCTTCAGGTTCGTGAAATCGTCCTGAAGCAGGCCGGCGATGGCAAAGCTTTCGCCGTCGCGCATCTCGACCGTGGTCGAGGTTTCGCGCTTGCTGAAGCCGTTCACAAGGAAGCCGCCGTTCTGGACGGTGATCGTGGAATCGATGCCGGACACGGCCGCCATGATCTCGAGGTTGATGACATCGCCATCGACCACGCGGGGCGTGAAGGTCAGTTCCACGCCGAAGGCCTTGTAGTCGATGCCGACACCGCCGTTGTCGGCCGCGATCGGAATCGGGTACTCGCCACCGGCGAGGAAACTGGCCGTCTGCCCGGAAAGCGCGGTCAGGTTGGGTTCGGCCAGCGTCCGGACGACCCCCTTGTTTTCAAGCGCTTCCAGCAGAATCTGGAATTCGACGCCGCCCACGGCAAAACCGAGCGAGGCGCGCGCGCTGGCCGGCGACGTTGTCGTCGCCGAGGTTTCCGCATCGCCGTCAAGCACCGCAGACAGGTTGTCGCCGTCCGCAAAGACGTTGTTGCCGCCGGCAACGCCCAGAGTGGTGCCGACCGTGCCGCCGAATCCGACAGACGAACGGAGGCTTTTCGTAACCGAGCGGCGCATTTCCGCGAAACGCACCTTCAGCATCACCTGCTGAGTGCCGCCGACGCCCATCAGGTTGGAGACACGGCCGGGGGCATAGCGTTCGGCCAGTTCGATCGCGCGGTCGAGCTTGGCGCCGCTGGACACGACGCCCGACAGCACGATGCCATCGTTCGCGGTGCGCACCTCTATGTTCTCGCCCGGCAGGATCTGTTGCAGACGCTCCTTGAATTCCGCGATGTCGGGGGTGAGCGAGACATCGACGTTGGAAATCAGCGATCCGTCCGGCGCAAGAAGCGTGAGCGTGGTGCGTCCCGGCGACTTGCCCAGGATGTAGATCGAGCGATCCGACAGGGTCGAGATGTCGGCGATGCTGGGGTTGGCGATCGAAAGCTCTGCGAAGGGCGTGTCGCTTTCGACCACGATGGCGCGGTTCATCGATACGTTGAGCATCCCAGAGCTTGACCCGGTCATGACCCGCAGGGTGTCCGAAACGGCAGGCGCCGCCAGAAACACACAGGCGGCTAGGGCCATCAGGCCCTTACGAAACTGCTTTTTGGCCGTCATGTGATCCTGCCTCTCCGATCACGGGTCCGGCGCGTCTTTGAGCGCGCTCGGACCGATCATGCCCTGTTTGGTGTTTTCAATCAATAATCAGGTGTTTGGCGTCGTATCTTTATGTGGATAAGTGGCAACAGAAGGAGAGAGGCCCGGCACAAGCCCTAGTTTGTGCAGGGTATTTCCGTGACCATGATTTCCGAACCTCGGCGGGTGCGGACGGTACAGACGCGCGGTGCCTCCGCAGTTTCGGCCACTTCGGGCGCGGCTTCTTCGGTGTTCAGGCCCAGAAGCGTGCGCTGGTCGATCTCGACTCCGCCGACGACGGTGTCGTCGGAATTGCCGACAAGTGCCAGTGACAGCTTGCCGGTGCTTTGGGCCGTGGCCAGCCCGGCGACCTCTTCCGGTGTCGCCTCGACCGTGACGGTGCGGGCGATCGTGGGATTGTTGCTTTCCTTGTCGGTCTTCTGGTCGATGGCGACGAGGCGCATGTTGGCCTGGATCAGCTTGGTGACGTTGCCGGTGTCGCGGGTGTTGCCCGGCAGGCGGCCGGTCCAGTAGACATCGACGCGGTCGCCCGGGCGCAGGAAGCCGGACACGCCCGTCGAGACGTCCACGGAAATGGCGAAGGCGCGCATCCCCTTGGTCAGGCGTGCCGAAACGCCGGCATCCTCGCCGGGTTCGGTCACCTTGACGGCCAGCAGCGCCTCGTCCTTCTCGATGGCGCGCACGGCGACGCGGGGAATGTCCACGCCCTGGGGAAAGAGCTCTTCCATGGTCAGGAAGGCGCCTTCGGGCACGGCCTCTTGCGGCCAGATCACGGCGCGGACGTCTTCGGCGGTAACGGGCTCGCCATAGCTCAGGGCCTTGTCGGTCACCAGAACCTCGACAACCGGGCCGATGCGTTCGCGCAGTTCGCGTTCCTTGGCCAGCGCGGCCTGTTGCGCGCCGATGAAATCGTTCGCCAGATAGACGGCACCGCCGGCGAGGCCGATGCCGAGCACGAGCACGAGGTAAAAGACCGCTTTCATCCAGTTCGTCCCTTTTCTTGCCGCGTCCCGGGCCGCGGAATTCCTGCCTTGCGGGCATTCTGACCCATCAATGGGGCAAAAGAATGGAGATCGGGCAAAAGCCGGCGCGTCAGTCCGCGCGGTTTGGGAAGACGGGGGGCGCGTGGTTCTCGACGCGCGTGTTCACCGACTCTGTCGAGTCGAGAAAGCCGTCGGCGAACGTCATCATCACGGCCAGGCCCAGGCCGACAACAGCGGCGGTCACGACCACAAAATCCGCGGTTACGGCCCCGTCATCGGAGAAGATGAATTTCCTGACCCACAGATACATCACAAGCTCCCTCACCGTCGGATCGTTGCCCAGAACGCGGCACCGATGTCTTTCAACGATTTGGCATTTGGAATCTGGCGAAATTGCGATGGGCGACGCACTTTTTTGGGAGGCCCGAGCACAGTTTGCCGCTACATCAAAAGGGAAAGCCGCGCCCGGTGGGGCGCGGCCATGACCAGCTTTCGCTGGGCGGGTTCGGAAATTAGTCCGTCCGCGAGGTGTAGGTGTTGCCCGAGGCGTCCGACTCGATGCCCGTGTTCACGGTCTCGGCGGAGTCAAGCACACCGTCGGCCAGGGTGGCCAGAACGGCGATGCCCAGGCCAACAACGGCGGCGGTCACAACCACGAAGTCAACGGTAACGGCGCCATCTTCGTCACGGCGGAAGTTCTTGATGAAGTTAAACATGTCAGTGTCCCTCTGTTCTCATGTTCGTTTCAGTCCACCTCTGCGGCTGGGTGTTTGTCCCGTGTCCGCTTCGGATGACCACAATAAGCCCCCAGAATCGGGCGAGACTTTGGCGCGTTTCGCGCAATTTTGGATTGAGTGAATTTTTTACCCCCAAAAGGGGTCAAGGCACTGAAAGAAATGGTAATCTTTTTTCAACTAAAGTTTATTCACCGTGGAATCGGGGGTCCAGGCATCCGAATCCGAGCATTCTTGTGGCCAAGATGACCCCGATTTGCGAAACTTAACCCGGGGTTTTCAGGTTCCCCGACAAAGCAGAGGCAGAGCAGCCCGGTGTCCCTGAGTCATGTCATGGCGTTGACCGTGGCGGTTTCGGCAGGCGCAAGCGCGCTGGCCGAAGACGCGCCGCCGCCCTTTGCCGAGTTCACCTTCAAGCGCGTGGGCCTGCCCGAGGCGGGCGCACCACGCATCCGCGTTCAGATCGAGCCTGGGTTCGATCCGTTCGCATCCCCGGTTGCGCCAGATGACGCGCCCGCCGCTTCGGACGCGGCGGACGCCCCGGCAGAGGCCTATGGCTGGTACTGGGACGCGGTGTCGCCCGATCTGTCGGCGGCGGGCTCGGGCCGCCTTGCGGTGGCGCTTGCCCCGCTGGAGGCCACGTCGAGCGAAATGCCGGTGCCTGTGCCCTCGGTCCAGCTGTTGTCGACGATCGCGGCGGCGCATGGCCGCGACATCCTGCTGTCCACTGTCGGCACATCGGTCTCGCCGGCGCTGGTGCTGGCGGTGATCGCCGTAGAATCGGCGGGGCGGGCCGAAGCGGTAAGCGGCGCGGGCGCTGCGGGGCTGATGCAGCTTATGCCCGATACCGCCGACCGCTTCGGGGTCGAGGATCGCACCGACCCCGTCCAGAGCATCCGGGGCGGCGTGGCCTATCTGGACTGGCTGATGGGAACCTTCCAGCGTGACCCGGTGATCGTGCTGGCGGCCTACAATGCCGGTGAGGGCGCGGTGCGCAGCCATTCCGGCGTGCCGCCCTATACCGAGACGCGCGGCTACGTGCCCAAGGTGCTGGCGGCGTGGCAGGTGGCGCGGGGGCTGTGCCTGACGCCGCCGCAGCTTATCAGCGACGGCTGTGTCTTTGTCACAATGGCAGAGCGGGGCTAGGGCGGTTCAGACGCTGAAGACGTCCGCCCATTCCGGGTGGCGCGCCCGCCAGCCGTTGACGAAAGGGCAGAGCGGCATGATGCGGAACCCTTCGGCGCGGGCGTCGGACACCAGCCGTTCCACCAGACGCGAGGCGGCCCCGGTGCCCCGAAGGGCATCGGGAACGCCGGTGTGATCGGCGATCACGAGGCTGGGCGAGGCGATGGAGTAGGTCAGGTCGGCCTCGGCCCCGTTCACGCGCAGGACATAGCGGCCCTTGGACCCCTCGACCTGACGCGTGATGCCGGTGTCAGCCAACGATGGTGGCCTCTGTGCTCGCGCGCAGTTCGTCCTCTGTCACGCCATCGGCGCATTCGACGATCTTCAGCCCGCCCTCGACCACGTCGAGCACGCCGAGGTTGGTGATGATGCGGTCCACCACGCCGGTGCCGGTCAATGGCAGCGTGCAGCGCTTCAGCACCTTGGTTTCGCCGTGCTTGTTGGTGTGGTCCATGACCACCACCACGCGCTTGACACCCGCCACAAGGTCCATGGCGCCGCCCATGCCCTTGATAAGCTTGCCGGGGATCATCCAGTTCGCGAGATCGCCGTTTTCGGCCACTTCCATCGCGCCAAGGATCGCCATGGCGATCTTGCCGCCGCGGATCATGCCGAAGGACTGCGCGCTGTCGAAATAGCTGGTGCGGGCCAGTTCGGTCACGGTCTGCTTGCCGGCGTTGATGAGGTCGGCGTCAACCTCGTCCTCGGTCGGGAAGGGGCCGATGCCCAGCATCCCGTTTTCCGATTGCAGCGTCACGTCGACGCCTTCGGGGATGTAGTTGGCCACCAGCGTCGGAATCCCGATGCCGAGGTTGACGTACATCCCGTCTTCAAGCTCTTGCGCCGCGCGGGCGGCCATCTGGTTACGGTCCCATGCCATCTGTCAGGTCCTCCTTCAGGCCGCGCGCGTGGTGCGCTGTTCGATCCGCTTTTCATGCTCGCCCTGGATCAGGCGGTGCACGTAGATGCCGGGCAGGTGGATCGCATCGGGGTCGAGGCTGCCGCGTTCGACGATTTCCTCGACCTCCATCACGCAGACACGCCCGCACATGGCCGCCGGCGGATTGAAGTTGCGCGCGGTCTTGCGGAAGATCGCATTGCCGGTGTCGTCGGCCTTCCACGCCTTGACGATCGACAGGTCGGCCACGATCCCGCGTTCAAGGATATAGGTCTCGCCGTCGAAGTCCTTGTGTTCCTTGCCCTCGGCGATGACGGTGCCGACGCCGGTCTTCGTGTAGAAGCCCGGAATGCCGGCGCCGCCTGCGCGCATCCGCTCTGCCAGCGTGCCCTGCGGATTGAACTCCAGCTCCAGCTCGCCCGAAAGATACTGGCGCATGAACTCGGCGTTCTCGCCCACGTAGGAGGACATCATCTTGCGGACCCGCCGGGTCTGGAGCAGCACGCCCAGCCCGAAATCGTCGACGCCAGCGTTGTTCGAGGCGACCGTCAGGTCCTTGACGCCCGAATCGCGGATCGCGGTGATCAGATTTTCCGCGATGCCGCACAGGCCGAAGCCGCCCGATGCGATCGTCATGCCGTCGAACAGAAGCCCGTCGAGTGCCTCTGCGGCCGAACCGTAGACCTTCTTCATCCGCATTTCCCCTTGTCCGATATGACGCACCTTGTGCCGCCACCGCCCGGGGCTGTCAATTCCACCGGGTTCCAGCGCCGTCAGGACGCCTTGCGCTTTGTCGTGGTCTTGGCGGCGGTCTTGGCCTTTGGCTTTGCCCCGGGCGCCTTCTTGGCGCCCGCCTTGGTGCCGCCGGTCTTGCGACCCCCCTTCTTGGCCGCCTTTTCCGCGATAAGCGCCACGGCAGCCTCCATCGTCACGTCGCCGGGTTCGGTGCCCTTTGGCAGGGTCGCGTTGACCTTGTCCCACTTGACGTAGGGGCCATAGCGGCCGTCCATCACGTTCACCGGGCCGCCAAGTTCGGGATGCTCTCCGAGTTCCTTGAGCGGGGCTGCTGCCGCGGTGCGTCCGCGGCCACGGCTGGCCTTTTCGGCCAGAACCTCGACCGCGCGGTTCATGCCGATGGTAAAGACCTCGTCCACTTCCGGCAGGTTGGCATAGAGCTTGCCGTGCTTGACGTAGGGGCCGTAGCGCCCGATCCCGGCCTCGATCATCTCGCCATCGTCGGGGTGCGGGCCGACGGGGCGCGGCAGGTTCAGCAACATCAGCGCCTTTTCAAGGTCCATGTCGCCTGCGTCCCAGCCCTTGGGCAGGCTGGAGCGGGGGGGTTTCGGCTGATCCTCGGACGGTTCGCCGCGCTGCACGTAGGGGCCGAAGCGGCCAGAGCGCAGGGTGATCGCATCGCCCGCGTCATGGCCCAGCAGCTTGCCATCGGGGCCGATCGTGTCGCCGTCGTCCATGCCGGGCGGGCCAAAGGGCCGGGTATAGCGGCATTCGGGATAGTTCGAGCAGCCGATAAAGGCCCCGCCGGAACGGGCGGTGCGCATCGACAGCCGCCCCGCGCCGCAGTTGGGGCAGACGCGCGGATCTGTACCGTCGGGCGTGGGCGGATAGAGATGCGGGGACAGCACCTCGTCGATCTTTTCCAGAACCTCGCCGATGCGCAGTTCCGCCGTTTCGTCGATATGTGCCTTGAAGTCCCGCCAGAAGCGTTCGAGCACCTCTTTCCAGTCGCGGTCGCCCGCCGAAACGTCGTCGAGCTGGCCTTCGAGATCGGCGGTGAAGTCGTAGCCCACGTATTTGCGGAAGTAGTTGATGAGAAAGATCGTCACCAGCCGCCCCTTGTCCTCGGGGATCAGGCGGTTCTTGTCCTTGCGCACATAGCCGCGGTCCTGGATCGTGGTCACGATCGAGGCGTAGGTCGACGGCCGGCCGATGCCGAGTTCTTCCATCCGCTTGACCAGCGTCGCCTCGGTATAACGGGGCGGCGGCTGGGTGAAATGCTGTTCGGGGATGACATCGCGTTTCTCGGCGGTCTCGCCCCGGGCGATCTGCGGCAGGCGCTTGTCGTCGTCGCCCTCGGCCACGTCGTCGCGGCCTTCCTCGTAGACTTTCAGGAACCCGTCAAACAGCACGACCTGCCCGGTGGCGCGCAGGCCGACCTGTTCGTCGCGGCTGGTGATGTCGACGGTGGTCCGTTCCAGACGGGCGGATGCCATCTGGCTGGCGAGCGTGCGCTTCCAGATCAGGTCGTAAAGCTTGCGCTGGTCGGCTTCGGACAGTTTCAGGGCGGCGGCATCGCGGGTCATGTCGGTGGGCCGGATGCATTCATGCGCTTCCTGCGCGTTCTTTGCCTTGTTCTTGTACATGCGCGGGCTGTCGGGCAGGTAATCGGCCCCGTAGCGGTCACGGATCGCGTCGCGGGCGGCCATCACCGCCTCTGGCGCCATGTCGATGCCGTCGGTCCGCATGTAGGTGATGTGGCCGGCCTCATATAGACGCTGGGCGACCTGCATGGTCTGGCGTGCGCCAAAGCCGAACTTGCGGCTGGCCTCCTGCTGAAGGGTCGAGGTCATGAACGGCGCCGAGGGGTTGCGGCTGGCAGGCTTGGCCTCGACCGAGACGACGGTCAGGTCGCGGCTTTGCACGGCCTGCTGGGCCAGTTCGGCTTGGGTGGCGTCGGCGATGTCGAAGCGGTCAAGCTTCTTGCCGGCAAGCGTTGTCAGGCGGGCCTCGTAGGGCTGGCCGCGCGGCGTGGTGAGAAGCGCCTTGATCGTCCAGTATTCCTGGGCGCGGAACGCCTCGACCTCCATCTCGCGCTCGACGATGAGGCGCAGGCAGACCGACTGCACCCGGCCTGCCGATTTCGCGCCGGGCAGCTTGCGCCAGAGGACGGGCGACAGGTTGAAGCCCACAAGGTAGTCGAGCGCGCGCCGGGCGAGGTAGGCCTCGACCAGGGGCGCGTCGACCTGGCGCGGGTTCTTCATCGCCTCGGTCACTGCGGACTTGGTGATGGCGTTGAAGACGACGCGGCTGACGGGGGTGTCCTTCCGGATCGCCTTGCGCTTGCGCAGGGTCTCTTCAAGGTGCCAGCTGATCGCCTCGCCCTCGCGGTCGGGGTCGGTGGCGAGGATCAGGGCGTTGTCGTCCTTGAGCGCGTCGGCGATGGCCTTGACGTGTTTTTTCGAGTCGCTCGACACCTCCCAAAGCATCTCGAATCCCTGGTCCGGGTCGACCGAGCCGTCCTTGGGCGGCAGGTCGCGGACATGGCCGTAGGATGCCAGGACGGTGTAGTCGCTCCCCAGATACTTGTTGATTGTCTTGGCCTTGGCCGGGGATTCAACGACGACGACGGGCATGGTTTTCCTTGGGTTTCGGGGGCTGTGCCTATGGCGCGGCACCATGTGGGGGCGGTCCGGGTATTGTCAATGCAGGCCGTCAGAACGCTGCTTGCGGGGCGTCGGCCCCAAGGGAGGGGCGGGGCGCGCGGCCCGGGACGGGCAGGACGGGGTTGTTCGCGGCGCCGTCGATCCGTGCGACGGGCTGTCCGTGCCCGGCTGGCGGGCAGGGCGCCGCGCCCCGGTTCCGGGGGCAAGTGGGCCATGGCGACCGGGAAGGGTGCCGCGCGCTGGAGAGGCGCCCCGCCATGCGCATGGGCATGGGCATGGCACGTCGCGGTGCAGGGGTCAGTGCGCGCGGGCGAGAAGGCCGCCGGGGTGGCGCGTGATCCGGCCTTCGAGTTCCAGCGTCACGAGTTCCGGTGTGACGTCCTGAGCGGGCCGCGACAGGTCGCGGATCAGCTGATCCTCGGCCAGCGGTGTGGGGCCAAGGCGGTCGAGAATCTGCTGGTGGAGCGCGCGCGTCTCGTCGCGCGGGCGTTCCGGGGCGCCGCGGGCAAGCGCGGACGTGTCGCTGACCTTGTCCTTCTCCGGCGTCACGGTCACCGGAGCAGGACCATCCGACAACGGCAGGGTGGGCGCGGCGTGTTCGGGTGCCGCCCGTTCGGGGGCGCCTATCGCCTCGATCACGTCTTCGGCGCTTCGCACGAGTGTCGCGCCATCGCGGATCAGCATGTTGGCACCGGCCGCGCGTGCGTCGAACGGATGCCCTGGCACGGCCAGCACGTCCGCCCCCTGGTCGAGCGCGGTGCGCGCGGTGATGAGGCTGCCGGATTTCGCGGCGGCCTCGACCACCACGACGGCGCGGCACAGGCCCGAGATGATGCGGTTGCGCACCGGAAAGTGCCGGGCCTGCGGGGTCAGGCCCATCGGCTGTTCGGACAGGCGCAGGCCCTTGTCCGCGATTTCCTGTGCCAGGACGGTATTTTCGGCCGGGTAGACCACGTCGACACCCCCTGCCATGACGGCCAGCGTGGCATGGTCCAGCGCCGCCATGTGCGCGGCGGTGTCGATGCCACGGGCAAGGCCCGAGACGACGACGAAACCGGCCTCGGACAGGCCGCCGGCCAGCCTGCGCGCCATCCGCGTGCCGAGGCTGGAGGCGTTGCGGGCGCCGACCAGCGCGATCATGGGGCGCGTCAACAGGGACGCGTCGCCCATCAGCCATAGAATCGGCGGGGCATCGGCAAGCCGGGCGAGATGCGGGGGATAGTCGGGCGATCCGGCGGCGACGGCGCGGGCGCCCGCAAGGCGGGCGGCCTTGAGTTCCGCCGCGGCGACGCCGGGCGGGCAGGGGGCATAGTCGTCAACGCCGGCGGCGCGGGCCACCTCGGGCAGGGCGGAAAGCGCGGCGGACGCGCTGCCGTGTTCGGCCATCAGGCGGTAGAAGGTCGTCGGCCCGACGCGGCGCGAGCGCAAGAGACGGAGCCAAGCCAGCCAATCCTCGTCGCTTCGGGGTGGGGTGAGGGGGGTGGGGGAAGGGAGCAAGTCCTTGGCCATGCCTGATTCCGTCTCTTACGAAACGGACCATGGCACCGCGGTGGTTAACCGCCGGTGAATCGCCGCGAAAATCCCCGCACCCTGCGGGGGCAGGCGGGCTCAGGCCGAGCCGCCCACCGTCAGGCCGCCGATCAGAAGCGTCGGCTGGCCGACGCCCACCGGCACCCACTGTCCGTTCTTGCCGCAGTTCCCGATGCCGGGGTCGAGCGCCATGTCGTTGCCGATGGCGCGGATCTTCTGCAGGGACGTCGGGCCGTCGCCGATCAGCGTGGCGCCCTTGACCGGCGCACCGACCTTGCCGTCCTTCACGCGGTAGGCCTCGGTGCAGGAAAAGACGAACTTGCCGTTGGTGATGTCTACCTGTCCGCCGCCGAAGCCCACGGCATAGATGCCGTCGCGCACCTCGGCCACGATGTCCTCTGGTGTAGCATCGCCGCCCAGCATGTAGGTGTTGGTCATGCGCGGCATGGGGATGTGGGCATAGCTTTCGCGGCGGCCGTTGCCGGTGGGGGCCACGCCCATCAGGCGGGCGTTCTGGCGGTCCTGCATGAAGCCCACGAGAATGCCGTCCTCGATCAGGACGTTCTTGCCCGAGGGCGTGCCCTCGTCATCGAAGGTGATCGAGCCGCGGCGGTCGGGCATGGTGCCGTCGTCCAGAACGGTGACGCCCGGCGCGGCCACGCGCTGGCCCATCAGCCCGGCGAAGGCCGAGGTTTTCTTGCGGTTGAAGTCGCCTTCCAGCCCGTGGCCCACCGCCTCGTGCAGCAGAACGCCGGGCCAGCCGGCGCCAAGCGCCACGTCCATGACGCCCGCCGGCGCGGGCTCGGCCCGCAGGTTGACCAGCGCGATGCGCAGCGCCTCGTCCGCCTGCGCCTTCCAGTTCGCCGGGTCGACCAGACCGTCGAGCCCGACGCGCCCGCCCCCCCCGGCCATGCCGGATTCGCGGCGGCCGTTCTCCTCGACGATGACAGATACGTTGAGCCGCGCCATCGGGCGGATGTCGCGGACGGTGCCGCCTTCGGGGCGCAGGATCTCTACCTCTTGCAAGGACGCCGCGAGCGTCGCGGACACCTGAACGACGCGCTTGTCCGCCGCGCGGGCGTAGGCGTCGATCTCGCGCAGGGTGTCGACCTTGAGCTGGAATGGCGCACCCGCCATCGGGTCGGCATCGGTGTAGAGGCGCAGGTTGGTGTGCCGGGGCGCCTCGGCCAGCGTGCCGCCGCCGTCGCCCACCGCCAGCCGCGCGGTTTCGGACGCGCGGCGCAGGGCGGGTTCGCTGATTTCGCTGGAATGGGCGTAGCCCGCGGTTTCGCCGCGCACGGCGCGCAGGCCGAATCCTTCGGTCGCATCGTAGCTGGCGGTCCTGACGCGACCGTCGTCGAACGAGATCACCTCGGCCCGGCGGCGTTCGAGAAACAGCTCTCCGTCATCGGCGCCGGCGGTCGCGTCGCGCAGGATCGCCAGCGCTGCATCGGGGTCAAGCGCGGTTTCAAAGGGGCGGAAGGCGTCCTGGGTCATCTGGTCCTCGGGCTGTTGCGGGTGGCGGCTGCTGCGATCCGTAGGGAAAGCGGCTGTTTGCCGCAACTCTATGACTTGTCGGGTCGGCTGTAATATGGTCTTGCACGCGACGGATACAACGGGACACCGCGGGGAGACTGCGGACCCTGAAGTGCGGCGGCACGCGCCGCCTACCGACACGGGATGACCAAATGCGACTGAACGGACTTCACGCAAGCCTGGCCTCTGCTGCTGCTTTTCTTGCCGCTGGCGCTGCCCGCGCGCAGGATGATTTCGAGGGCCTTGCAACCATCGGCAAACCCATCGAACGCGGGATCGGCTTTCAGCCGGCCGCGACCGAACTGGCCCGCGACCTGCAGTGGCTGGACGGGCTGATCCTCGTGATCATCACGGCCATTGTCATCTTCGTGCTGGCGCTGCTTGTCTGGGTGATCGCGCGGTTCAACCGGCGCGCCAACCCGACGCCGTCGACCTTCACCCATAATTCGCCGCTGGAGGTGACATGGACGGTCGTGCCGATCGTCATTCTGGTGTTCATCGGCGCCTTCTCGCTTCCGGTGCTGTTCAAGCAGCAGGAGATCCCCGAGGGCGACATCGTCATCAAGGCCACCGGGTACCAGTGGTACTGGGGTTATGAGTACACCGACCACGGCATCGCCTTCGACAGCTTCATGCTGGCGCGCGATGAACTGGCCGAATACGGCTATGCCGAAGACGAGTATCTTCTGGCAACCGATACGGCGCTTGTCATCCCGACCGGCAAGACCGTCGTGATGCAGATCACCGGCGGCGACGTGATCCACAGCTGGACCATTCCCGCCTTCGGCGTGAAGCAGGACGGCGTTCCGGGCCGGCTTGCCGAGCTTTGGTTCGAGGTCGATGAGGGCAACGAGGGTGTCTATTTCGGACAGTGCTCTGAGCTGTGCGGCAAGGACCACGCCTACATGCCGATCACCGTCAAGGCCGTGACCCAGGCCGAGTTCGATGCGTGGCTGGAAAAGGCGCAGGTAGAGTTCGCAGGTCGGCCGGGCGCGCTGACGCTGGCGGCTGCGGACTGAGACGACACCGGCAAACGGGCCTGACACACGATGAGCGACACCAGCATCACACCTGACGCCCGCGGCGGCGACGCGGAATTCGGCGATTACATCGCGCTGCTGAAGCCGCGGGTCATGTCGCTTGTCGTGTTCACGGCGCTCGTTGGCCTGCTCGTCGCACCGGGTGGCGTGCATCCCATGATCGGGTTCACGGCCATCCTGTTCATCGCGGTCGGCGCCGGGGCGTCGGGTGCTCTGAACATGTGGTGGGATGCAGACATCGACGCCATCATGCGTCGTACGGCCAAGCGCCCCGTGCCGTCGGGCAAGGTGACACCGCAGGAGGCGCTGGCGATCGGCGTGGCGCTGTCGGGCCTTTCGGTGATGATGCTGGGACTGGCTGCCAACTGGGTGGCCGCCGCCCTGCTGGCCTTCACCATCTTCTTCTATGCCGTGATCTACACGATGTGGCTGAAGCGCTGGACGCCGCAGAACATCGTGATCGGCGGCGCCGCGGGTGCCTTCCCTCCGATGATCGGCTGGGCGGCGGTGACAGGCGGCGTGTCGGTCGAATCGGTGCTGATGTTCGCGCTGATCTTCATGTGGACGCCGCCGCATTTCTGGGCGCTGGCGCTGTTCATGCGGTCCGACTATGACGACGCGGGCGTGCCGATGCTGACCGTGACCCACGGGCGGCGCGTCACACGCAACCACATCCTGGCCTACTCGCTGGCGCTGGCGCCGGTGGCGGTCGGGCTGGCCTTCACCAGTGTCGGCGGGCCGGTCTATCTGGCGATAGCGGTGGCGCTGAACCTCTGGTTCATCAAGGGCGCGTGGCAGATCTGGCGCCGCGACGAGACCGCGGCAGAGGCAGACGCCTACCGGACCGAGAAATCGGTCTTCCGCTTCTCGCTTTACTACCTCTTCCTGCATTTCGGCGCGCTTCTGATCGAGGCGTCGCTGGGCCGGTTCGGTCTTGGGGGCTGGGCATGGCTATGAAGGTGGAACACGAACTGCACCACCGCCGTGCAGGCCGTAACAAGGGCGTCGCGATTGTCCTGCTGGCCTTTATCGGCATCGTCTTCGGGCTGACCATCGTCAAGATTTCGACGCTTGGGCCGGTGCAGGGCTTTGACCATGTGGTGCGACCCGAACTGGTGGAGCAGGGCCAATGATCGCGATGCCGCAGGGAAAGAACCGCACGCTTGTGCAGCTTGTCGGGGTCGTTCTCTTCATGGGCGCAATGGCCTGGGCCTCGGTGCCGCTTTATGACTGGTTCTGCCGCGTCACGGGCTATGGGGGCGCGACCGGCGTGTCCGAGACCGGCAGCGACGCGATCCTGGACGAGACCATCAAGATCCGCTTCGACGCCTCGCTGGACCGGAACATGCCGTGGCAGTTCCGCCCGATGGAGCGCGAGATGGAGATCCGGATCGGCGAGACCGGCCTTGCCTTCTACGAGGCCTATAACCCGACCGATCGCCCCGTGGCCGGCACCGCCAGTTACAACGTGGCGCCTTTCGAGGCAGGCGGCTTCTTTACGAAGATCGACTGCTTCTGCTTCGAGATGCAGGTGTTGCAGCCGGGCGAACGGGTGCAGATGCCAGTAACCTTCTACGTCGATCCCGAGATCGTGGACGACCGCGAGGGCAAGTTCGTACATACGATAACGTTGTCGTACACGTTCTATGAAACCGATCTGCCCGAGGACGTGGTGGAGCAGGCCAGCCTGCCGCCCGTGCCGGGAACCGACCTTAACTGAGCCATCAGGGACAGAGCAATAAAATGGCGCATGCAAAGAACCACGATTACCACATCCTGAACCCCTCTATCTGGCCCTTCGTCGCGGCGGTTTCGGCCTTCATAATGCTGTTCGGCGCCGTGATCTGGATGCACGACAGCGGGCCCTGGATGTTCCTTATCGGCCTTGTGGGCGTCCTGTACGTCATGTTCGCATGGTGGTCAGAAGTGGTGCAGGAAAGCCGAATCGGCGACCACACGCCCGTGGTGCGGATCGGCCTGCGCTATGGCTTCATCCTGTTCATCCTGTCCGAAGTGATGTTCTTCGCCGCCTGGTTCTGGTCGGTGTTCAAGCACGCCATGTACCCGATGAACGAATATGAGGGATCGACCTACGTTCCCGCCGAATTCTACCAGGTCAGCGCGTTCGAGCTGCCTCTCATCAACACGCTGGTTCTGCTTTTGTCGGGTTGTGCCGTCACCTGGGCGCACCATGCGCTGGTGCACGGCGGCAAGCGCAAGGATGTCGAACATGGCCTGCTGATCGCGGTCATCCTGGGGGTGCTGTTTACCTTCCTGCAGGGCTACGAGTACCGCCACCTGCTGGTCGACAAGGACTGGGTGTTCGGTCAGGACAAGTTCTTCTCGAACTTCTTCATGGCGACGGGCTTTCACGGGATGCACGTGATCATCGGCACGATCTTCCTGTTCATCTGCTACCTGCGTGCGCGCAAGGGCCATTTCACCGCCGAAAAGCACATCGGTTTCGAGGCGGCGGCATGGTACTGGCACTTCGTCGACGTGGTTTGGCTGTTCCTGTTCTTCGTGGTCTATATCTGGGCCATCTGATCCAGCGCGCGCGCCCCGGTTTCGCGGGGCGCGACAAGACAGGCAAGGCGCGGCGCTGAAGAGCCCGCGCCTTCGCATTTCGGGGGACAAGGACATGATGCGTCGCATGATCGGGCCGCTGGTCTTCGGCATGGTCGGCACGGCGATTCTGCTGGCGCTGGGCGTCTGGCAGGTGCAGAGGCTGGCATGGAAAGAGGATGTGCTGGCGGATATCGACGCGCGCATCTCGGCCGCGCCCGTGCCCTTGCCGGCGGCGCCAGATCCTCAGGCGGACCGCTTGCTGCCCGTAAAGGTGTCAGGGGACCTGACCGATGAGGCCCTGCGGGTTCTGGCGAGCATCAAGCGCGTCGGCGCGGTGCACCGGATCATCGGCGTGCTGGAGACGGACGGGCGGCGGGTGCTGGTGGACATGGGCTATGTGAATGCCTTGACGCCCGATGCTGGCGCCACGCCGGGCGCGGTCACGGTCACCGGCAACCTGTACTGGCCCGACGAGGTGGACAGCTTTACCCCAGAACCCGGCGACGGCCTTTGGTTTGCACGCGATGTGCCGGCAATGGCGGAGGCGCTGGCGACGGAACCCGTGCTGATCGTGGCACGCGGCGTGTCGCCCGCGGACCCGGCGGTGACGCCCTTGCCCGTCGACACATCGGCTATCCCGAACGATCATCTGGAATACGCGATCACCTGGTTCTCGCTGGCCGTGGTCTGGGCGGGGATGACAGGCTGGCTGCTCTGGCGTATCAGGCGCCGGACCGTCTGAGGAACACTTGCACATGCGTTATGTCTCGACCCGGGGGCAGGCCCCGGCCCTGAGTTTTGAAGAAGCCATGATGACGGGCCTTGCGCGCGATGGCGGGCTGTATGTGCCCGAGAGCGTGCCGCAGATGGCGGCGGGCGATATCGCGGCGCTGGCGGGGCTGAGCTATGAAGAGACCGCGTTCCGGGTGATGCGGCCCTTCATCGGCGACGCGTTCACGGACGAAGAGTTCGCGGACCTCATCGCGGGGGCCTATGCCGGGTTCGGCCATGCGGCGCGCGCACCGCTGGTGCAGCTGGGCCCGAACCATTTCCTGCTGGAGCTGTTCCACGGGCCGACGCTGGCCTTCAAGGACTTTGCGATGCAGCTGATCGGGCAGCTCTTTGAGGCCGCATTGAACCGGCGCGGCGACCGGGTGACGATCGTTGGCGCGACCAGCGGCGACACCGGCAGCGCGGCGATCGAGGCGTTCCGGGGGCTGGATGCCGTGGATGTCTTCATCCTGTTCCCCAAAGGCCGCGTCAGCGAGGTGCAGCGCCGGCAGATGACCACCCCGTCCGAGTCCAATGTCCACGCACTGGCCGTCGGGGGCGACTTCGACGATTGCCAGGCGCTGGTAAAGGACATGTTCAACGATTTCGCCTTCCGCGATGCCGTGGGGCTGGCGGGCGTGAACTCGATCAACTGGGCGCGGGTGCTGGCGCAGGTGGTCTACTACTTTACATCGGCTGTCAGCCTTGGCGCGCCACATCGCCGGGTCAGCTTTGCCGTGCCAACCGGCAATTTCGGCGACATCTTCGCGGGCTATATCGCGCGGCGCATGGGCCTGCCGATCGAGCGGCTGGTGATCGCCACCAACCAGAACGACATCCTGCATCGCACGCTTGCCACCGGAGCGCATGTGAAGGAGGGGGTGACGCCCTCGATCAGCCCGTCGATGGACATCCAGGTGTCGTCGAATTTCGAGCGTGCCCTGTTCGAGGTCTACGACCGGGACGGCGCCGCGGTTTCACAGCAGATGCAGGCCCTGCGCGAGGCGGGCGGGTTCAACGTCAGCCAGGGCGCACTGGAGCGGTTGCGCGAAACCTTCGGCTCTGGCCGCGCGTCCGAGGCCGAGACGGCGGACACGATTCGCCGGACGTTCACCGATTGCGGAGAGCTATTGTGCCCGCACAGCGCCGTCGGCGTGAAGGTCGCCGAAGAGCAGTCCGTCGGTGCGGTTCCGATGATAACGCTGGCCACCGCCCATCCCGCCAAGTTTCCCGACGCGGTCGAGGCGGCCACCGGCATCCGGCCCCCTCTTCCCAATCGGATGGCCGATCTTTATGACCGTCCGGAACGGGTGACCGAGGTCGCGAACGATCTGGCTGCCCTTGAACGGCTTATCACGGAAAGACGCGCCCATTGACCCAACGCCTGACGACGCTCGACAACGGTTTTCGCATCGTGACCGAGTCCATGCCGGGGCTGCATTCGACAGCTCTGGGCATCTGGATCATGGCTGGCGGTCGGCACGAGCGGCTGGACCAGAACGGCATCGCTCATTTTCTGGAGCATATGGCGTTCAAGGGCACCGGAACCCGCAGTGCCCGGCAGATCGCCGAGGAAATCGAGGATGTGGGGGGCTATATCAACGCCTACACCAGCCGTGAGATGACGGCGTTCTACGCACGCGTTCTGGAAGATGACAGCGCGCTGGCGATGGATGTGATTTCCGACATCGTGCTGAACCCGGTGTTCGAGGGACGCGAGATCGAGGTGGAGCGTCACGTGATCCTGCAGGAGATCGGGCAGGTTCTGGATACCCCCGACGACGTGGTTTTCGACTGGTTGCAGGAAGTGGCGTATCCGGGGCAGGCGCTGGGGCGTACCATCCTTGGCCCGGCCGAGCGGGTGAGTGCGTTTTCTCGCGAGGACCTGACACAGTTCGTCGGAGAGCACTATACGCCGGAGCGGATGATCCTGTCGGTGGCCGGTGCGGTCGATCACGACACTATCGTGCGCGAGGCCGAGGCCCGTTTCGGCCACCTGGCACGCGGGGGTGCGACCCCGACCGAAGGGGCGCGCTTCGAGACCGGAGAGCGGCGAGAGGTCAAGGACCTCGAACAGGTCCATTTCGCGCTGGCCTTCGAAAGCCCGGGCTACCGCGACGATGCGATCTATACGGCGCAGGTCTATACCACCGCGCTGGGCGGGGGGATGTCGTCGCGCCTGTTTCAGGAAATCCGCGAACGCAGGGGCCTGTGCTACACGATCTTCGCGCAGACAGGCGCCTATGCCGACACCGGCATGACGACGATATATGCCGGTACCAGCGGCGAAGAGATATCGGAACTGGCAGGCATCACCGTGGACGAGATGAAGCGGTCGGCCGACGATATGTCCGAGGCGGAGGTGGCGCGCGCGCGCGCGCAACTGAAGGCCGGGCTGCTGATCGGGCTGGAAAGCCCGTCGTCGCGGGCCGAACGGCTGGCGCGGCTGGTGTCGATTTGGGGGCGCGTTCCCGGATTGCAGGAAACCATCGAGAGGATCGAGGCGGTTTCGGTTGCCGATGTGCGGGCTTTTGCGGCGCAGACGGCCGCGGCGCCCGCTGCGATGACGCTTTATGGTCCCGCCGACCCGGCGCCGGTGCTGGCGGACCTGCGCGACCGGCTGGCCGCCTGATGCTGCAGCGGCGGCGCAAGGTCCGGATCGAGACCGAACGCATGTCGCTGCGCCCGCCGCAGCATTCCGATTTCCGTGCCTGGACGACGCTGCGCGAAGCCAGCGCGCCCTTTCTGACCCCGTGGGAGCCGAGCTGGGCGACCGATCACCTGTCGCGAAAATCCTTCACCAACCGGGTCTACTGGGCCCAAAGATCCGTCACATCGGGGTCGGCCGTGCCGATGTTCCTGATCCGGCGCGAGGATGACGCGCTTCTGGGGGCGATCACGCTGGACAACATCCGCAGGGGTCCAGCGCAGGCAGGGACGCTGGGCTACTGGATTGGCGAAGCCCATGCGCGGCAGGGCTACATGCGCGAAGCGATCGTCGCGCTGGTGCACCATGCGTTCGAGGCGCTCGACCTCAGCCGGATCGAGGCCGCCTGCCTGCCGGAGAACGCCGCATCGCGCGGCGTGCTGGAAAAATGCGGCTTCAAGTACGAGGGCGTGGCGCAAAGCTATCTGCAGATCAACGGCCGTTGGCGAAACCACGTGCTTTATGCCAACCTGCGCAGTGACCGGCGCGGCAAGACCGAGGTCGGCTGACCCGCGTGCTTGCGCAATTGTGATCGACCGCTGGCAATCGTGACGTCTACGCTAGGTTCATCCTTGTCCTTGGAGGAATGCCGATGCGACGTGCCATTGCCTGTCTGTTTGTCCTGATCGCCGCCAGCGCCGTGCAGGCGCAGGAGAGGCGCCCCAGTCATTGCATTGCCATCGCCGAGGCACCGGGCATCGAGTACCTGCACAAGGCGAGTTTCGCCGCGCCGGTTCCGGATTTCAGCGTTCGCATCCGCTATATCGACCACTCCATGTTCCTGATCCGCACCCAGGGCGGGCTGAACGCGGTGACAGATTTCAACGGCTTCATCGGGGATGCGCCACTGATCCCCGATGTGGTGACGATGAACCATGCACACTCGTCGCATTGGACGCCCTTTCCAGACCCGGCCATTGCGCATGTGCTGACCGGATGGGGCGAGACATCGGCGGGCATCGACCATTACGTCGATCTTGGCGAGATGCTGGTGCGCAATGTGTCCACCGACATCCGCCGGGGCTTTGGCGATGTCGAAGAGAACGGCAACTCGATCTTCGTGTTCGAGGTCGAGGGGCTGTGCATCGGACATCTGGGGCACCTGCATCATGAGCCGAACGACGAGCAGTATGCCGCGCTGGGGCGGCTGGACGTGGTGATGGCCGCTGTCGACGGGGGACTGACGCTGGACCATGTGTCCATGACGCGGATCCTCAAGCGGCTGAAATCGTCGATGGTGATTCCGATGCACTGGTTCGGGCGTTCGACGCTGGAAACCTTTCTGATCGGGATGGCCGACAGCTTTGCGATCTCGCGGCCCGGGGTGTCCGGTGTGGACGTGTCGTTGCGCAATCTGCCCGACGTGCCGACCGTGGTGGTGCTTGAGCCTGCGTATCTGTCGTCTTCCGAGTGACTTGCGGTGCAGGCGGCGCCGTGGTCTGAGAACAGCCGGAGGACTGTTGCCATGTTGAACCCCGTAACAGACGCCGTGCGCGCCCGGCTGGCAGAGGCGCTGCCCGAGGCGGCGCTGCGGCCCGTGGAGCCGCGATACCTGGAAGAGCCGCGTGGCAGCTGGCAGGGTCAGGCGGCAGCGGTCATCGCACCGGGGTCGGTGGCAGAGGTGGCCGCGACCATTCGTGTGGCTGGCGCGGAACGGGTGCCCGTTCTGCCCTATGGCGGCGGCACAGGGCTGGTCGGCGGTCAGGTGATGCCCGAGGGTCCGGCGCCGATCCTTCTGAGCATGGAGCGGATGGCGTCCATTCGCGCAGTCTATCCGCAGGAAAACGTTCTGGTCGCCGAGGCGGGCGCGATCCTGGCCAGCGTACAGGCTGCCGCGGAAGGGGCGAACCGTCTGTTCCCGCTTTCGCTGGCGTCCGAGGGGTCTGCGCGGATCGGCGGTCTTCTGGGCACGAACGCGGGCGGGGTCAACGTGCTGCGCTATGGCAACGCGCGCGACCTGTGTCTCGGGCTGGAAGCGGTGCTGCCCGATGGCAGCGTCTGGCACGGGCTGCGGCGCCTGCGAAAGGACAACACCGGCTATGACCTGCGCAATCTGCTGATCGGGTCCGAGGGCACGCTGGGCGTCATCACGGCGGCCAGCCTTCGGCTGTTTCCGCGCCCGGCCGAGACGGGCGTGGCGCTTATGGTGGTGGCGGACCCTTCGGCTGCGCTGGACTTGCTTGCGCGGGCGGGGGACATTGCGGGCGGCGGTGTTTCGGCCTTCGAACTGATCTCGGGGGCGGGGCTGCGGTTTCTTGACGAGACCGGGTTCGGATTGCGCCAGCCCTTCGACCCGATCCCCGAGTGGTGTGTCCTGATCGAGCTTGGTCTGGGCCCGGGGCAGGATGCCGACGGAATGCTGGAAACGCTTTTCATGCAGGGGCACGAGGCCGGGTTGGTCAGCGATGGCGCCATTGCGCAATCGGTGGCCCAGCGCAAAGAGTTCTGGACCTTGCGCGAAACGATTCCCGACGCAAACCGTCGGATCGGCGCGATCGCGTCGCACGACATATCCGTGCCCCTGTCGCTGATCCCGGATTTCATCGCCGAAGGCGAGCGGCGCCTGGCCGGGTTGGGAGAGTTCAGGTTGAACTGTTTCGGCCATCTTGGCGACGGCAACCTGCACTTCAACATATTCCCGATGCCCGGAGAGGTGCGCGCCGAACGGCTGCGCGACAAGGCCGCGGTGCAGCGTCTGGTGCATGATCTGACCCACGAGATGGAAGGATCCATCAGCGCAGAGCACGGGATCGGGCGGCAGAAGGCCGAGGACCTGGAGATCTATGGCGACCCCGCCAAGCTGGCGGCAATGCACGCGATCAAGGCCGCGCTGGATCCGGCGGGGATCATGAACCCAGGTGCTGTTCTTCGTACCTGACACGGCCGGCAGAGAGACCGCGCACGGCTGGAGACCTTGACCGTTGCAGGGCGCCCCACCGGCGAACCGGCGGGGCGGGACTGATTACGAGGGTCACACGTCCTGCAGCACAACCGGGCGGTGCGGACACCCGATTGCTAGCCGGAAAGACCTAACGGCACGTTTACGCGCCCTCGAATTCGCAAAGACAATGCACCTCGATGCCCATCGCTTCGAGCAGCTTTCGGCCTCCCAGTTCCGGAAGGTCGATGATGAAGGAACAGCCCACGATCTCTGCGCCAAGCCGTTCGATCAGCTTGATGCCGGCCTCTGCGGTGCCGCCCGTGGCCAGAAGGTCGTCCACCACGAGAACCTTTTCGCCCGGCAAGAGCGCGTCGTCGTGGATCTCGACGATCGCTTCGCCGTATTCCAGCTTGTAGTCTTGGCTGATCGTGGTTCCGGGCAGCTTGCCCTTCTTTCGCACAGGGACGAAGCCCTTGGCCAACTGGTGCGCGATGGCACCGCCAAGGATGAAACCGCGCGCCTCCAGCCCGACGACCTTGTCGATCTCGAGCCCCATGTAGGGGTGCAGCATCTGGTCCACCGCCATGCGAAACCCGCGCGGGTCGGCAAATAGCGTCGTGACATCGCGGAACATGATCCCTTCGTGTGGGAAATCCACGATGGTGCGGATGTAGTCCTTAATCTCGGGGCGTTTTTGCATCTTCGGGCCTCTGACGACGAAACAGACTGCTTGTCGTCCATGCCCCGGGTCTGTGCAAGCCCGTGGGGCGGGGGCGGTGCTGGTCGCCCCCGCCGGATCAGTGGCGAACCGACCGGTAAAGCCGGTACATGGATTCCGGAATCCAGGGCAGATGTGCGTGGTTCCAGTCCATCCGGTCACGCAGCAGGATGCATTTCGCAAGATGCGGACTCATTGTGTTTCCTTTCGAATCCAAGCGGGTTACACTTTGTCTTGTATATCTAATGTATATACATTCGCTATATACCTGTCAAGGGACGGTGCGCGGCCGTGAACAAGAAGAGCGAAAAGAAGTCCGACAAGAAGGACGGCCAGCTGATCCTTCGGCTCGACAAGGACGAGCGCGACGAATTCGTGAAGCTGTGCAAGAAGCTGGACACCAGCGCCTCGCGCGAGATCCGGCGGTTCATCCGCAGTTTCATGAAGGAAAACGAAGCCTGACGGCGACTTAGCCCCAAAGAGGCGGACGCGCGACCATCAGCCAAAAGATGCCCGCCAGCCCGATGAAGGCTGGCCATCCCAGTGCGAACCAGACCCGGTAGGCGCGCAGCGCCGCCTCGGGCAGAGGTGCGCCCTGAACCGCGGCGTCGCCGGCAAGGTCGCGGATGCGGATCTGAAGCGCCACCACTGGCGCCCAGCAGGCAAAGGCCAGAACATAAAGCGCATAGGTCCCGACCAGCCAGGGTTCTGTCAGCGGGTAGCCCTGAAGATAGACAAGCGCGAGGCCGGTCAGGGGCTGGACGAGTCCGGCGGGGGTTGTGAACAGCCAGTCCGCCAGCACCACGCCCGAGGCGACCCGATGCACCACCGCGGCATCGCCGCACCGCATCGCCCAGACCATCTGAAACGCGGTTCCGATGCCGGTGCCGAACAAGACCGTGGCGGACAGGATGTGCAGCCACTTGAGCACAAGGTAGGGGTCGGCGATCACCGCTCGTCCTCCAGCACCATCCAGACCACGATCAGCAGCAGGATCGGAAGGTTTTTCAGCAATCCCCCCAGTGGCAGCAGCCAGAGCACGGGCGCGAGCAGTGTGAAAACGGCCGTGTAGCCGGTCACCAGTGCCAGTTGCGCCCAGCCGATCAGCCGCGGGCGCCAGCCCCGCAGGAGCGCCGCGGCCAGTGCAAGGTCGGCCACCCCGCCCAGCCGTGCAAGCGCGACAAGCGCGGCCTCTGGCAGAAGGCCGGACGGAATCAGCGGCAGAAAGGCCTGCGCGGGCAGGAACAGACCGATCAGCCCGGAGGCGAGCCAAAGCACCGCCAGCACCAGACGCAGCGCCGGCCGCATGAGGAACAGCCTGGCGTGCCAAAGGTCCTGCGTACCTGCGGGGCGGGCCATCGCAAAGCGGCTGACACCTTGTGCGGGCGGCTGTGGCAGCGCGGGCGAGGTCGATGCCAGAACGCCCGCCTGCAACTGCGCCACCGAGGTGGCCGAGACCGGCCCGAGACGTAGGGCATCGCCGGCGCGCCCCAGCCAGCGCGCCAGCGGCATTGGAAGCCGCAGCACCCGGGCCGGCGCCAGGCCCAGCCAGCGCCGCAGAAGTGCCAGAAGTTCGGCCTGTGTCACGGTTTCGGGGCCGCCGACCTCGTGCGCGCCGGATGGGGGCGGCGCGTCAAGGCAGGCAGACGCGCAGCGCGCCAGGTCTGCCACGTGCACCGGGTTGAAGCGCTGGGCGCCGTCTCCGACCACTGGCAAGAACAGGGGCAGAGCCGCCAGCGCGCGCGCCAGTGAGGTCCCGCCATAGGATGTGTCGCCCATCACCAGCCCGGGGCGCAGGATGGTGACGCCCGCCGCCGCCGCCTCTGCTTCGCCGGCGCGGCGCCAGCGGGCGAACGGGGTGTCCGCCTCGACGCCCACCGCCGAGATCAGCAGCGCTGGCGCACCGTCCTCGCGCGCGGCATAAGCGGCGCGGGGTGCGAGAACATGCACCGCCCTGAAGCCTGCGTCGGACGCGGTCAGCAGCCCCGCCGCGTTGACCAGCGCCGCGCCCCCGGCGAGGTGCGGCCGCCAGAAGTCCGGGGTGTGGCACGCCGGGTTCGTCAGGTCCGCCCGAAGCGTCGGGAAGCCCATGTTTGCCAGCCGGTCGGGCCGGCGCGCAACGGCCAGCACCTGCCAGCCCCTGTCGCGCAGGGCAAACGCGATGTGCCGCCCGATAAAGCCGTCCGCCCCGAGGACGACAACCCTCGGGAGCGGCGCGCTCATGCGCCTTGCAGGATACGCCCGGCCACGGCGTCGAGCTTTTTCACCATCTCTGGGTCGCGCTTGTCGGGGGCGGTCAGGGTCGCGAATTCAAGGGCGCGGTCGCAGCCGTGTGGACAGGGTGCACGTTCTGGCGCCATAAGGTCTGGCAGGCGCTTGACCAACGCGCGGGCCTTGTCGGCGTTCTCTCCGGCGGTGCGGATGATGTCTGTGACGTCGACCTCGCCATGATCTGGATGCCAGCTGTCGTAGTCCGTCACCATGGCAATGGAGGCATAGCAAAGCTCTGCCTCGCGGGCGAGCTTGGCCTCTGGCATGTTCGTCATGCCGATCACGTCGCAGCCCCAGACTTCTCGGTAGAGCTTCGATTCGGCCAGTGTCGAGAATTGCGGTCCTTCCATCGCCAGATAGGTCCCGCCCCGATGCACCGTTATGCCTGCGTCATGCGCCGCCGTTTCGGCGACTTCGCCCAGACGGGGGCAGGTGGGGTGCGCGACCGAGACATGAGCGACGAAGCCGGGCCCGAAGAAGGATTTGTCGCGGCCAAAGGTGCGGTCGATGAACTGGTCCACCACCACGAAATCCCCCGGCGCCATTTCTTCGCGAAACGAACCACAGGCCGAGACACTGAACACATCGGTCACGCCCAGCCGCTTCAGCGCGTCGATGTTGGCGCGGTAGGGCACGGTCGTCGGCGTGTGGACATGTCCTCGACCGTGTCGCGGAAGGAAGGCCATCCTCACCCCGTTCAGCGTGCCGGTCAGGATCTGGTCCGACGGCATACCCCAGGGGGTGCCAACGGTGGTCCACTTGGCGTCCTGCAGGCCGTCTATGTCGTAGACACCCGATCCGCCTATGATCCCGATGACCGTGTCCGCCATGTGCGTCTCCTGCCGCTGGTCTGTCCGGCGCATAGTGGCCGGTCGGGCGCGAAGATCAACCGCCAAGGCCGGTTTGCAAGGGCGGAAAGGCAGGTATGCCCAAGAATACCGTGCATCTGCAGAAAATTCCGCTAGATGGAGGGACCCAAAAAGAATTTTCAGGCGAACAGGACTTCCATGACCAGAACCTTGCTGGCCGCCCTTGGCGGACAATCCCCTGCTATTGCCAATGCGATGCAGGGCGGATTTTCGCCCTCTCGCCTTCGGATAGAGTTTCTGGCCGGTCTGACGGTTGCGCTTGCACTGGTGCCCGAGGCGGTTGCGTTTGCATTCGTGGCGGGGGTTCATCCGTTGGTGGGGCTTTATGCGGCGTTCATCGTGGGTCTGATCACGGCGCTGATCGGCGGCCGGCCCGGCATGATCTCGGGGGCGACGGGTGCGCTGGCGGTGGTGATGGTGTCGCTGGTGGCCCAACACGGGGTGGAGTACCTGTTCGCCGCCGTGGTGCTGATGGGCGTGATCCAGATCGGCGCGGGCGTGTTCCGTCTGGGCAAGTTCATTCGGCTGGTGCCGCACCCGGTGATGCTGGGTTTCGTCAACGGTCTTGCGATCGTGATTTTCCTGGCGCAGCTGTCGCAATTCCAGGTGCCCGGCACGGCCGAGGCCGCCGGACACGGGATGGCGAATGGCCAGTGGCTGACGGGCGCGCCGCTGGCGCTGATGCTTGGCCTTGTCGCGCTGACGATGGTGGTGATCTGGGCGCTTCCCAAGGTTACATCTGCCATCCCCGCACCGTTGGCGGGCATTGCGATAACCGCGTTGGTGGTGATCGTCTTCGGGCTGGATGTGCCACGGGTCGGCGACATGGCCTCGATCGAGGGCGGCCTGCCGGCTTTCCACATCCCCATCGTGCCGCTGACACTAGAGACATTTCAGATCGTGCTGCCCTATGCGCTGATCCTTGCAGCCATCGGGCTGATCGAAAGCCTTCTGACGCTGAACCTTGTCGGCGAGATCACCGGCGAGCGCGGTGGCGCAAGCCAGGAATGCGTGGCGCAGGGCGTGGCCAACACCGTGACAGGGTTTTTCGGCGGGATGGGCGGCTGCGCGATGATCGGCCAGTCCATGATCAACGTGAAGTCGGGCGGGCGCACGCGGATTGCAGGCATCACGGCGGCTGTGTGCCTGCTGGCCTTCATCGTGGTCGCAAGCCCGCTGATCGAGCAGATCCCGCTGGCGGCGCTGGTCGGCGTCATGTTCATGGTGGTGATCGGCACGTTCGCGTGGAATTCGCTGATGATCCTGCGCAAGATTCCCCTGACCGACGCGCTGGTGATGTTGCTGGTGACGGTGACGACGGTGCTGACCGACCTGGCTATCGCGGTGGTGGTGGGCGTGATCGTCTCGGCGCTTGCCTATGCCTGGAACAACGCCAAACGGATTCATGCCAAGACCTATCTCACCCCCGAGGGCGCCAAGGTCTACCAGGTGCAGGGGCCGCTGTTCTTCGGGTCCACCGATGGGTTCACAGAGCTTTTCACGCCCGAGGACGACCCGTCGCGCGTGGTCGTGGACTTCGCCGAAAGCCGCGTGGTGGACCAGTCGGCGCTGACGGCGATCGAGACCGTGGCGGGCCGCTACGAGGCGGCGGGCAAGTCGATCCAGCTGCGCCACCTCAGCCGCGACTGCCACCAGTTGCTCAGCCGCGCGGGCCAGCTGATCGTCGATAGCGATGACGACCCCGACTATGGTATCGCGGTGAACTACTCGGTACGCACCGGGCAGCTTTCGGGCGCGCACTAGCCGCGCGCCGGGCGGCTGTCAGTCGTCGGGACGCGCGAGGGTGAAGACCTCTTTCACCACGGTATAGTCCCGGTAGCCCATCCGCGAGAGCGGGTGGTACTTGGTGATGTCGATCATGCCATCGGTCAGGACATCGTCGCGGATGTGAACGCCCACGACCTCTCCGAAGACGACCTGGTTTGCTTCTCCGGGCAGGTCGACGATCTTGACCAGCTTGCATTCCATGTGCGCCGGCGCGCCATCGACGCGAGAGCAGGCGATCTCTGTGCAGGGCAATTTGGAAAGGCCCGCCTCTTCGAACTCATCCACGCCGGCCGGGTAATGCGCCGAGGTGACGTTCATGGCATCCAGCATCTGATAGGCCACGACGTTGACGCAGAAGACACCCGTTTCGCGGATCAGGGCGACGCTGTCCTTTGTCCCGTCCCGGTCCGGCTTGGCATAGGTCGAGGCGAACATGACCTGCGGCGGCACGTAGGAGACGGCGTTGAAGAAGGAATAGGGCGCCAGGTTTTCAGAGCCGTCCGCACCGCGCGTCGAGATCCAGCCGATGGGCCGGGGGGTGACCAGCGCGTTGAACGGATTGTGCGGCAGACCGTGGCCGTCTTTCGGTCGATAAAACATGATGCCTCTCGCGTTGCGTTGCCGGTCACCTAGCCCCGTGCTAGGCGCGTTTCCAGCAAAAACCGGAGGGCCGTGTGGACCGGCTGAGCAGGGAACAGCCCGACGACTGGTGGGAGGTCGAGGCACTTTACGACCTGTGCTTTGCCCCGGGGCGCGAAGCGCTGTCGTCCTACCGTCTGCGCGACGATGTCGAACCGGTCCGCGAATTGTGCCTTGTCCTGCACGATGAGTTCGGCGCCGTGGCCGGTGCGATCCGGTATTGGCCGGTGCGCGTGGGCGGGGTTGAAGCCCTGCTGCTCGGGCCGGTGGCGGTGCATCCGATCCGACAGGGCGAGGGCCTTGCTGCGCGGCTGATCGAGGAAAGCCTGACCATCGCGGCCCGGCTGGGTTGGGAACGCGTGATGCTGGTTGGGGATGCCCCCTATTACGGGCGCTTCGGTTTCCAGCGTCTCGACGGCGTCGAGATGCCTCCGCCCACCAACCCCGAGAGGGTGCTTGGACGTGCTCTGGTGCCTGACGGGTGGCTTGGCGTTTCGGGCAAGGTAATGCGGGTGCTGGACTAGAAAATGGGCGCCCCGCAGGTGCGGGACGCCTTGTGTTTCAGAACAAGACGGCGTCAGGCGCCGATGATGCCGCCGTCATCGCGGGTGATGACGATGGTGGCCGACCGCGGCGGGATCGCCGCGTCGCGATCGGGCCAGGTCGAGCCCATGTCACCGGCGGCGAACTGGGCGGGCGAGGCATGGCCACCCGGATGCTGGAAGTTGACGAACATCGTCTTCTGGTCCGGCGTGGTGATGACGCCCGTGCACTCCTGCCCCCAGGGACCGGTCAGGAAGCGGCGGATCTCGCCGGTCGCGGGGTTCGCGGCCAGCATCCCGTTCATGCCGAAGTCCTTGAGCGGACCCGAGTAGTCGGGGCCGAGATCGCCCATGTCCGTCTGGATCCACAGGCGCGAGTCGGCGTCGCACCAGATCCCGTCCGGGCAGGCGAACATCGAATCGTTGCCCAGCGCTCCGCCGGCAAAGGTCACCGACTGGCGCGGGGTGCCGGCAATGACGAACAGATCCCAGTCGAAGGTCGCGCGGGTCTGATCCGCGTTTTCATAGCGCCACCGGACGATCTGGCCGAAGTTGTTTTCCGCGCGCGGGTTCACCGGGTCGACCTGCGCCAGGCTCCGGCGCGAGTTGTTGGTGAGCGTGAAGTACACCTCGCCCGAATTCGGATCGACCGTGCCCCATTCCGGGCGGTCCATCTTGGTGGCGCCGACGAAATCGGCGGCGATACGGGTGTTCACGAGGATGTCCGCAAGATCCGCAAAGCCGTTGGCGGGCGTCAGCCCGTTGCGGCCGGGTTCCAGCGCGATCCACTCTCCGGTGCCGTCGTCGTTGAACTTGGCGACGTAAAGAGTGCCGGTATCGAGGATCGAGCCATCCGTCTGACCCGGAACATAAAGGCCGTCCGATACGAACTTGTATATGTACTCGAACCGCGCATCGTCGCCCGAGTAGCAGACCACCGGCGCGCCTTCGACGGCCGGAGCAAAGACCACGCCCTCATGCGCGAAGCGGCCCAGATGGGTGCGCTTGACCGGGGTCGAGGCGGGATCGAAGGGGTCGATCTCGACCATGTAGCCGTAGGTGTTGGGCTCGTTGCGGTAGTCCTCGACGCTCGATGCGCCGATGGCAGAGGCGTTGAACCGCACGTATTCGTCCGCGCCCGAAGCCGCCAGGTGCCAGCCATAGCGGCTGCCTTGCGGGTTCGTCGAAACGCCGTAGCGGGCATGTTCGCGCGGCAGGTCCGGTTTCTGGTCGATCTGGTCGGTGTTCGCGAAGTAGCCGGCCCAGTTTTCTTCCGCAGCCATGTAGGTGCCCCAGGGCGTCACGCCGTGGGCACAGTTGTTGACGGTCCCGCGCGTCATGATGCCGTCGGGCGAGTACTTGGTACGGACGTGCGACGAGCCGCGGACGGGCCCCGAAAGCTCCATCGGCGTCAGAGCGGTGATGCGGCGGTTGTGCGGGTCCTGTACGATGGCCCAGCTGCCGTCGTCCTGCCGCGTGGTGCGGTAGATCGAAATGCCGTGGGCGTTCATCTCTTTCAGCACGTCGTCGTCGTCCCGCATTCCATCCGCGTCATAGACGACGTCACGGTTGCGCAGTTCCATTCCCTTGTATTTGGCGGCGTGCAGGAAACGGGGCTCGATGTATTCGTGGTTCACGACCAGCAGGCCGTCCTCTGACGAGCCGTCGATGGGGAAATAGTGCATGCCGTCATGGTGCTGGCCGACCTGCATTCCCTGTTCGGCGCCGGTGTTCGCGGCGTCGTAGCCGGGCATGTCGCCGGTGATAGGCTCGCCCCAGGCGCCAAGCACCTGGACGCTGTAGCCTTCGGGCACGACGACGGTGTCCTCGAAGCTGATGGGGACAGGGGCAAAGCCCAGCATTGCGCCGGGAGAGGCGGTTTGCGCCAGTGCGCCCTTCGCTGTCAGGGCATTTCCGAAGAGCCCGGTCGCGATGGTGGCAAGTCCGCCCATAAGGAAACCGCGGCGCTTCAGGTTGACATCCATGACGTCATAGAAGTTGCGGTTGCCGGACGTGTTGCACTGGGGTTCGTCGCCGTGTTCGTAGTGCGGCGCCTGCGTGTGATCGGGGTAGTCGCGTTCGAAATCCTTCATTCGAAGCTCCATCATCATACGGGTTGAGACTATGGCGAAAGCGCAAGACACGGCGCTTCACCGTGCGCGAGATGCAGTCGGCACAGCCGTTCCCGTAGCCATGTTCTGTAACGGATGAGCGACGTATGTGTGACGGCACAACGTCGCCGAGAATCACCCCTGGCGGGCCAGCCAGTCCATGATGGCGGGGCGCACCGATTGGGCGCCGCTTGCACGTGCCTCGTCGATGACCTTGCGCGCTTCGCCCAGATCGACGCGGCGCAGGAGATGTTTCACGGGCCCGATTGACGCGGGACGCATGGACAGGGTCCGCAGACCCATCGCGGCAAAGCACATCGCCTCGATCGGGCGGCCCGCGTCCTCGCCGCAGAAGGACACGGGCGTGCCGGCTTCGGCGCATCGGTCGACGATTCGTTCGATCAGGCTGAGGAAACTGACGTTCAGCGTATCGTAGCGGCGGCGCACGCGTTCGTTCTCGCGGTCGGCGGCAAAGAAGAACTGTTTCAGGTCATTGCCCCCGATCGACACGAAATCGGTCATCTCGAAGAACTGGCGCGGCGCAAAGGCGAGGCTGGGTGTCTCCAGCATGGCGCCGATTTCGAGCCGTTCGGGGAGGATATGCCCAAGCGCCCGTTCGCGTTCGATCTCGCGCAGGGTGTGGTCACGGGCGGCGCGGTATTCGTCGAACTGCGCCACGAAGGGGAACATGACCGTCAGTGGCCGCCCTGCCGCGGCGCGGATCAGCGCCTGAAGCTGCATCCGCATGACGCCGGGCTTGTCGAGCCCGACCCGGATCGCCCGCCAGCCGAGAGCGGGGTTCGGCTCGTCCGTGGGTTTCATGTAGGGCAGCACCTTGTCCGAGCCTATGTCGAGCGTGCGGAACACCACGCGCTTGCCCTTGGCCGCGTCCATCACGCGCGCATAGATCCCCACCAGTTCAGAGCGGCGGGGCATCTGGTTGCGGATGAGGAATTGAAGCTCTGTCCGAAAGAGGCCGACGCCCTCGGCTCCCGATCCTTCAAGCGATGGCAGGTCGGCCATGAGGCCAGCGTTCATGTGCAGCGCGACCGTTTCGCCACAAAGCGTCGTCGCGGGTTCGTCACGCAGCGAGATATAGCGCTGCTGGGCCTCTGCCTGCATCGCGATCTTGTCGCGGAAGGCGGTCACGATGCTGTCTTCGGGGCGCAAGTGGACAACGCCCTGTTCGCCATCCACAAGGATCTGGTCGCCGTTCAAGGCCTCGGCGGTGATCCGCTCGGCATGGATCACAAGCGGAATCGCAAGGGCCCGCGCCACGATCGCCGCATGGCTGCCGACCGAGCCCTGTTCCAGCACAACGCCCTTCAGGCTGCGCCCGTAGTCCAGAAGCTCTCCGGGGCCGATGTTGCGGGCGATCAGGATCGGGTCGGGCGGCATGGCCGCACCAGTGTCACCGCCCTGGCCGGTCAGAATGCGCAAGAGCCGGTTCGAAAGATCGTCCAGGTCGTGCAGGCGCTCGCGCAGGTAGGGGTCCGGCACCTGCTGCAACCTGGAGCGGGCGGTGGACTGTTCCTTTTCCACCGCGGCCTCGGCCGACAGGCCCCGGGCGATGTCTTCTTCAATCCGGCGCATCCAGCTCTTGGAGTTTGCGAACATCCGGTAGGCTTCCAGCACGTCTCGCTGGTCCTTGTCGGCGCTGTCCACTCTCTGCAGCATGTCATCGACCGTGACGCGCAGCCGGTCCACGGCCTCTTGCAGGCGTTGGCGTTCCGCATCGGGGTCATCGGTGACAAGGTTGGTCACCACGACGCGGGGCTCATGCAGCCAGACATGGCCCATCGCGGTGCCTTCCTGCGCAATGGTCCCGCGCAGCGTGGCGGGGCGCTGATGCGGCGCGGCAAGGGCAGCGCCTTCGCCCACGAAGGCACCAAGCTCTGCCATTTCGGCCAGCACCATAGCCACGACCTCGACGGCGTAGACTTCGTCCTCGGAAAATTCTCGCGCGGCCTTGGACTGCACGACCAGCACGCCAAGTGTCTCGCCCAGACGCTGGATCGGAACGCCGAGAAGGGACGAATAGATTTCTTCACCGGTTTCGGCCATGTACCGGAAACCGCGTGCCGCAGGTGCGTTCGGCGTGTTCACGGGAATGCCCGTCTTGGCGACGCGTCCCACCAGCCCTTCGCCCACGCGAAGCCGCGTCTGGTGCACAGCCTCGGGCTTCAGCCCCTCGGTGGCGCAAAGCTCCAGCGTTTCCGCGTCCCGGAACAGGTACACCGAGCACACCTCGGTGCGCATGCTGTCGGCGATCAGGTGAGTGACCCGGTCCAGACGAGCCTGACCGGCACTGTCTTCTGCCAGCGTGTCGCGCAACCTGCGCAGCAGCTTGCGGCTTTCGCTTTCGGTCCCGTCTGTCATGGCACTTTCGGCTCCCGCTGCGGCGGCGGCTACTCCGTCGTTGGTATAGACCACAGTCCGCAGCCGAGAGAAACGGGTTTTGCGTCGCTGGGCGTAGGCCCGCGCGTCTTCAGAAGGTGCTTCGACCGGGCAAGAGCGCCGCATGGCAGAGGCGCAGCATTTCCGACAGGTAGTCCCGTTGCGACCAGCCGCAGTCAAGCCGCAGGTGTTCCCACATCCTTACGGACAGGATGGACCACAGCAGGTCGGTTGCCGCGGTCTCGGAAAGGCCGGCGCGCAGGTCGCCGTCCCGCGCCAGCATGTTGACCGCCGCGGCACATCCCTGCCGCATGGCATCCATTCGGTCGGCCCATGCGCGGGCGGCTTCCGGGTCGGTGTGCTGCATCGCCATCAGCGCGCGCCCGACACCGTGGATTTCCGGAATGTAGTCGCCCCATGCCGAGACAAAGGCGTCCAGTCGGTCGCGCCCTGTCGCGGCAGAGCGGCTGGCAACCAGACGGGCGTCGATATCCTTGACCTGATCGATGTGACGCGTGGTGGCGATCAGCAAGTCCGCCCGTGTGGGGAAGTGCAGGTAAAGCGCCTGGCGGCTGATGCCCACGGCCTTGGCGATATCGGACATGCGCACCGCAGGCGCATCGCCAGATTCCAGAAGCCGCCAGGTGGCATCGAGAATCCGGGCGCGGGTGGTCGGGTTTTCACTTGACATGATGTCAAGTTGCCGATTATCGACACCTTGTCAACTTGACATGGTGTCAAGTTCGCCGTGAAGGAAACATGAGATGCCTGCCACTCCCCGAAACATCATCGTCTTCGGAGCCACCGGAACCATTGGGCGCGTTGCGGTTGCCGAGCTTCTTGAACAGGGACACACCGTCACCGCCTTCGCCCGGTCACCAGACAGGCTGAACCTGAACCATCCCAACCTTCGTCTTCACGCGGGCGACGCGATGGATGCAGGCGCCGTGCAGGCCGCAATGGCCGGGCAGGAAGCCGCCGTCGTGACCCTTGGGGCCGGAATGAACCGCAAGAGCCGCATTCGCTCGCAAGGCACGCTCAACGTGATTCGCGCGATGCAGTCCCATGGGGTACGCCGTCTTGTCGTGCAGTCGACGCTGGGGGCGCGGGAAAGCTGGTCGAACCTGAACTTCTTCTGGAAGCGGATCATGTTCGGCGGCCTCTTGCGCCCGGTCTTCCGCGATCACGAGTTGCAAGAGCAACTGGTCGAGGCGTCGGGGCTGGACTGGACGCTTGTGCGGCCCTCGGCGTTTGCCGATGGCCCGGCGACCGGCGATTTCATCGAAGACGTTCCACCGGGCCGACGCGGACTGAAGCTGAAGATAACCCGTTGCGATCTGGCGCGATTCCTGTCCGGTCAGATCGGCGACATGCGCTACCTGCATCGCGCCGTCGGGCTGTCGAACTGAGGGGACGGGGACGATGGCAAACGAACTTTTGACATTCGGGCTTGTCGCCGCCGCGGTCGCGGCGGGGCTTGTCGCCGGGGTGTTCCTGACCTTCTCGGATTTCATTATGCGGGCGCTGCGTGACGTGCCCGAGGCGACCGGCGCGCGTGCGATGCAGCAGATCAATCGCGCGGTCTTCGGGTCTGTCTTTCTGGCGCTGTTTCTGGGGCTTGCCCCGGTCAGCGCGGCAATGCTGCTGGCGGTCCTGCTGAACTGGTCCGGGGCGGCCGCGGCCTGGGCCGCAGCTGGGGCGGGCCTTTACCTTGCAGGGGTCTTTGCCGTCACGATCTTCGGCAATGTCCCGATGAACGAGCGCCTGGACGGCTTGGGCGCGGCGGCGGCACAGGGCTATTGGCAACGATACCTCGTCCTATGGACGCGGCTCAATCACCTGCGGTCGGCGGCGTCGGCGGCCGTAGCCGTGGCATTCCTGATGGCGGCGCTGTCGGTCTGACCGGGCGGGTGCGGATGGGGAAAGGGCCGGCGTCAGCCGGCCTTTTCAAGTTCGAATGCATCGTGCAGCGCCTGCACGGCCAGTTCCATGTACTTACGGTCGATCAGCACCGAGATCTTGATCTCGGAGGTGGTTATGACCTTGATGTTGATCCCTTCGCGGCTGAGCGACTGGAACATCTTGGCGGCCACGCCCGCGTGGCTGCGCATCCCGATCCCGACAACCGAAACCTTGGCCACGTCCTTGTCTGCCACGAGATCGTGGAAGTTGATCTCACCGCGCTCCTTCGCGGCAAGCATCGCCTTCTCGGCGCGCGCAACCTGGTCGGTGGGGCAGGAAAACGTCATGTCCGTTCGACCGTCCTCTGCGATGTTCTGGACGATCATGTCCACGTTCACGCCCGCTTCGGCCAGGGGGCCGAAGATCGCGGCCGCGATGCCGGGGCGGTCGGCCACCGAGATCAGCGTCATCTTGGCTTCGTCGCGGCTGTAGGCGACGCCGGAGACAACCTTGCTTTCCACGATATCCTCCTCGTCGCAGACAAGCGTGCCCGCGGTTTCGTTGTTGTCCTCGAAGCTTGACAGAACCCGCAGGCGCACATGGTAACGCATCGCAAGTTCGACCGAGCGTGTCTGAAGCACCTTGGCGCCCAGACTGGCAAGTTCCAGCATTTCCTCGAAGGCGATACGGTCCAGCTTGCGCGCCTTGTCGGAAATCCGGGGATCCGTGGTGTAGACGCCATCGACATCGGTGTAGATATCGCAGCGTTCGGCGCCGAAGGCTGCGGCAAAGGCAACCGCCGTCGTGTCCGATCCACCCCGGCCAAGCGTCGTTATGCGGCCCTCGGGGCTTATTCCCTGAAAGCCGGCGACCACCGCCACCTTCATCCCTTGCCCGAAACGCGTGTTGATGTTCTCGGTCGGGATCTCCTCGATCCGCGCTGCCCCGTGGGCCGAGCTGGTGCGCAGCGGCACCTGCCAGCCTTGCCAGCTTCGCGCGGGGATATCCATTTCCTGAAGTGTAAGCGCCATCAGCCCCGCCGTGACGTTTTCGCCCGCGCTGACGACGGCATCGTATTCGCGCGCGTCGTAGAACGGCGCGATCTCGTTCACGTAGCCGACAAGACGGTTCGTCTCTCCGGCCATGGCCGAGACGATGACGATCACGTCATAGCCGTTCGCCACTTCGCGTCCGACGCGCTTGGCCGCGCGGCGGATCCGGTCGGGGCTGGCGACCGAAGTGCCGCCGAATTTCATCACCAGAAGGGGCATGTGCGCGGGGGATCCCGAAAAGCCATTCCAATCGCGGCGTCTTTAGAAGCCCGGTCGGCGAAGGGCAAGCCGCCTGTTCCGTCACGGGCTGCGCATTGCGTTCAGGCGACCCCTAGCTGGCGAGCCTGCGGACAGACCGAGTCTCGGGCCGGCGCGACGGTGGTGCGGCTTAGTCCACTTCGATCAGTAGCTTGCCGGTGTTCTCGCCGCGGTACAGCATTGCGATCGCCCCGGGTGCCGCCTCTGCGCCCGGCAGGATGTGTTCATCGGTGACGATCTGGCCAGACCGCAGCCAGTCAGCCAGCGCCGCGCGCGCCTCGTCGTAGCGGCTGGCATAGTCGAAGACGAGAAAACCCTGCATCCGCGCACGCGCCACCAGAAGCTGGCGGTGAACGCGGGGGCCGGTCGGCAGCGGATCCCAGTCCTGGATGGCGGCGGTTCCGCAAATGGTGATCCGGGCACCCATCCGCAGTCGCGCCATCACCGCGTCGCTGATCGGCCCACAGGTGTTGTCGAAATAGCAGTCAATGCCCTCTGGCGCCGCGGCAGCCAGCGCTTCGGCCACGTCCTGCGACTTGTAGTCGATCGCGGCGTCGTAGCCAAAGCGATCACGGCATAGGTCTGCCTTTGCCGGTCCGCCGGCGATGCCCACCGTGCGGCAGCCGCGGATCCTGGCGATCTGCCCGACGGCAGAGCCGACCGCGCCCGCGGCGGTCGATACTGCAACCGTGTCGCCGGGCCGCGCCTCGCACACGTCGAGCAGGCCGAAATAGGCCGTCACGCCGTTCAGGCCCAGAATGCCGAGGGCGTAGGATTGCGGCAGGTCGGTTTCGGTAACCTTGCGCTCGACCGCGGTGCCTTCGACGGTGGCAAGGCGCTGCCATCCAAAGCGCCCGGTAACGATGTCACCCACGGCAAGGCCCGCGCAGCGGCTTTCCACGACCTCGCCCACCGCGAAAGAGCGCATCACGGCCCCGATTTCGACCGGCGGCAGGTAATTCGGCGCGTCGTTCACCCAGCCGCGCATGGCGGGATCCACAGACCAGAAGCGGGTGCGCACCAGCACCTCGCCATCGGCGGGCGGGGTGACGGGCACCTCCTCGATGCGGAAATGGTCAGGGTCCGGCACGCCCTTTGGGCGGCTGGCCAGCACCACACGGCGGTTGATCTGATCGGTCATTGCAAGGGCTCCTCCAGCTGCCGGACGACCCTAGCCGTGCTTTGGGCCCTGCGGAACCCGGCTAGTAGGGGTGGGCGCGTCCGTCCCATGTTTCGAAGCACCCGGTGGTGTCGATTGACAGGGCCGCGAACCGTGCCATCAGGCCCGTTGCGGCCTCGTTGACACCGATCTCGGCATGGCTGCCGCCCATGTCCGTGCGCACCCAGCCCGGGTGATAGACACCCACGGCGATGCCAAGGCCGCGCAGGTCCGCCGCAAGGTTGCGGCCGAGGTTCAGCGCTGCGGCCTTCGACGCGCGGTAGATATACGATCCGCCCGGCGCCCTCGTGTGGCTGGCCATCTGCGACGACACGATCGCGATCTTGCCATTGGCCGCATGTTGCAGGCTGGGCAGCAGCGACTGAACGGTCAGAAAGACGCCTGTCACATTGACGGCAAATGCATCTGCCCACATGGTCGCCGGATAGCCATCGGCAAGGCTCTGGCCCTTGTCGAGATAGACGCCCGCATTGCAGACGAGCAAGTCTAGCGGCGACCCGTCGAGCGCCGCCGCAAGATCGGCGTGCGAAGCCGGGTCTGTGACGTCCAGCCGGTGCCAAAGCCCGACAGAAGGCGGTGTGCCGCGGGTGGTGCCTGTCACGGTCGCGCCATGGGCGGAATAGCCATCGAAAAGCGCGCGCCCGATCCCGCGGTTGGCGCCGGTGACCAGTACGCGCATCCGTTCAGTTCGCCTTGCGTCGCGGGGTGAAGGGCAGGGGCGCAACCGGCACGCCGTCGTCCAGCAGCTTCTTCGCCTCGTCTAGCCGAGCTTCGCCGTAGATGGACCGATGCGGTATGTCACCCTCGTGCATGCGCCGGGCCTCGGACACGAAGCTGCCGCCCACGTAGTCGCTGGTCTCCTCGACCTTGCGCCGCAGTTCGCTCAGCGCGGTCTCCTGCGGGGTCTCTGGCTTTGACAGGGCGCCCGGCGCGGGCTTTTCCGCGCTTCTGCGCGCGGGACGGACCTGAGGCGACATCAATGCCTTCTCGACATTGCTCGATCCGCACACCGGGCACGTGACATGGCCAGCCCCGCGCAACCCGTCATAGGCCGACGCCGAGGCAAACCAGCTTTCGAATTCATGTGCCTCGGCACATGTCAGCGCGTAACGGATCATGTCCTTGCCCTGCCTGACCGCCGATACGGCAAGATAGGCGATTGTGACGGCGATGCAATGTCTGCAGGATCGCGGTTCACAGTTGGCGCGGGTCGAAATGACGTATCATCTGGATGAGTTCAGGTTCCTGCAAGAGTGCCGCGGCCTTCTTCAGCCCACACCATTTGCGGCGCCGTTCGCCCGCTTCGGGGAACTTGTCGTCCAGCTTGCGCACCTTGATCGGAAAGACGGCCACCACGCAGGGCAGCGGTGATGGACCCTCGTCATGCTTCGTATAGGAATAGACGCCAAGGCACACTGTGCTGGGGGTTCCGACGACCCCCGCCTCTTCCCAGGCCTCACGTTCGGCGGACTTGCTGGGTGTCGCCCCGGGGATTGGCCAGCCCTTGGGAATGACCCAGCGCCCCGTGCGGCGGCTGGTTATCAGCAGAACCTGCACCTTGTCCTTGCGCACACGGTAACAGATCGCACCAAACTGGGTGCGGACGTCGCGCTTCATCGCTGCTGTCAGCCGGATTAGCTGATGTTCTTCCCGTGCGATGCTCAATTCCTAGACTGCCTTCACGATCGACGCCGCGTTGTTCTGGGTGTCCGGATACCTGTGCGTCAAAACTATCCCAGCATGCGCCCTTTGCAAAGAGGTCTGTCGCGGCATCGCTTGAAACTGCCTGACCCGGCGATAGCTGTGGGCCAAGGAGATGTGTCTTGAAACAGCTTGCCAACCTTATCCTCATGATCGCCCTGTCGGTGGTTCCGGCGCACGCGCGCTCGGGCTTCTGGTTCGCTTCTATCGATGGCGGGACACTGGCGCTGGACGACTGGCGCGGGCGGCCTGTCCTTGTGGTCAACACCGCGTCGCTTTGCGCCTTCACCCCGCAATACGAAGGCCTGCAATCGCTGTATGATCGGTTCCGAGACCGGGGTCTGGTGGTGCTGGCGGTGCCGTCGGACGATTTCGCGCAGGAACTGGACGACGCCGAAGCGGTAAAGGACTTCTGCAACCTGACTTTCGGTCTGGACCTGCCCATGACGGACATCACCTCGGTGCGCGGGCCCGACGCGCATCCGTTCTTTCGCTGGCTTGCCGAAGACCACGGGTTCGCGCCGAACTGGAACTTCAACAAGGTGTTGATCGGCCCCGACGGAGACGTGGTGGCAATCTGGCCTTCGACCGTGCGGCCGACCGCGCCAAAGATCGTGCGCGAGGTCGAGGCGCTGCTTGGGCAATGAGCGCGCCGATCTTCCTGGGGTCGGACATCTACCGCGGATCAAGCTATGGGCCGGGCCATCCCCTGCGGGTGCCGCGTGTGTCCACCGTGATCGACATCTGCCGTGAATTGGGTTGGCTTGACGCCCGAAGCTATCGCACCAGCCCGCGGGCGAAGCCGGCCGCTTTGTGCGCATGGCACGAGCCCGACTATATCGACGCGCTGCAACGGGCCGAAGATACCCAGCAGGCCACGCCCGAGATGCGAAGACAGTATGGCCTTGGCACCGTTTCGAACCCCGTCTTCCCCGAGGTCTACCGCCGCCCGGCCACGGCCGCCGGGGCGTCGATGCTGGCGGCAGAGCTTCTGGCCGGTGGCGGGGTGGTCTTCAGCCCCGCGGGCGGGACACACCATGGATTGCCGGGGCGGGCGAACGGGTTCTGCTATCTCAACGATCCGGTGCTGGCGATGCTCTCGATGCGCCGTGTCGGCATCCGGCGCATTGCCTACGTGGACATCGACGCGCACCACCCGGACGGCGTGGAACTCGCCTTCGCGGGCGACCCCGACGTGACACTGATTTCGGTTCATGAAGAACGCCGCTGGCCGTTTACCGGTCAGCTGCAGGATTCGGGCGCGGGCCAGGTCTGGAACCTGCCGGTGCCGCGTGGCTTCAACGACACCGAGATGCGGCAGATCTTGCACCGGCTTGTCTTGCCGGTGGTCGAGAGGTTCCGTCCCGATGCCGTGGTCCTGCAATGCGGGGCGGATGCGGTCGAAGAGGACCCGCTGTCGCGCTTGTCCCTTTCCAACCGCGCGCACTGGCACGTCGTGGCGGCACTGCGGCCTCTGGCGCCGCGATACCTCGTTCTGGGCGGCGGCGGTTACAACCCGTGGACGGTTGGGCGGCTCTGGTCCGGGGTCTGGGCCGTCCTGTCCGGGCGCACCGTTCCCGATACCCTGCCTTCGCCGGCGCAGGCGATTTTGCGCGGGATCTCGTGGACGGGGCACAGCAAGGCGCGCAACCCCGATCCGGCACTGTTCACCACGCTTGGGGACACACCCCGAGAAGGGCCCGTGCGCCCCGAGGTGCGGGCACGACTTGACCGGCTTTGCGCACGGTTGGCGGACGCGCATTAGCCATCCAGCGCATGTCCCAGCCGCGTTTCCAGCGTCGCGAAACGGCGTTGCTGTGCCTCTGATTCGGCGTGGGCGGCAGGCGTGATCGCAACCCAGTCCATCAGGGCCCGGGCGCGCAGGCAAAAGGCAAGGATGTCGGTGTCGATCGGGCGCGTGTAACCGGTGAAGAACCCTGTCCAGGCGGCTTCTGACACACCGGCGTCGGTGATCGCCGACCCGGCGGTCTCGTGGTGCAGGTCGAGCCGGAAGAGGTCAACCGCGTCATAGACAGGCAGCTTCACACGGCTTTCCGTCAGGTCAAAGCCGACGGCACCCTCGGGCGCGATCAGCAGGTTGTCGCCGTGCAGATCGCCATGGGCAAACCGCCGCATCGATTTGCGACCGCGCAGGGCCTGTGCCTGCCGCTTCAGCCGCGACAGGTATGTCGCAACACGCGGCGCAGGCGCGCGCGTGCTTTGCAGCAACAGCTCTTCCAGTCGCTTGAAGTGCCAGTTCGGCCAGAACGGCACCTCTTCCTCGGGGTCGAGCCCGTGAGCGTGGTTCAGCCATGCACCGGCGGTCTCGAACACCGCACCAAGAGTGTCGGAGCCGGGGTTCGATTCGATCAGCTCAAGTGCCGAGGGGGCGTCGATGAAACGCGTCAGGTGAAACGTCCCGCCCGGAGAAAGGTAGACCGGCGGGATCACCCCGGGCGCACTGCGCTCGGCGAAATGATGCCACAGACGGTTGAGCACGGCGAACTCCCGCCGCAGGATCCCCGTCTCCTGGGCGGTAAGGTCGAATTTCATTGCGAATTCGCCAGCCTCGGTCGCCAGGCCAAAGACCTGACGCTCTCCGGGGTTTTTCCGGGCCCGCGCGATTCCGATCACCGCGATGTCGCCAGACACGCCCAGAACACGCGCGGCTTCGTCCAGAGCCGGCCCGATTCTGTCCATGTCCACGTCAAGGAACATGCCGCCTGTCCCCGCCTGTTTCGTTCTTGCCCCGCCTGCAACTCTAGCACATCGCTTCTCTGGCGACAGCCTGTTGGCGCAGTGCGTGCAATCACGATCCATTGCGTCCGCGCGTGTTGTCGGCCACGACATTATGTGGCATGACGGAGCAAGACAACGACCGCCGGGTTCAGGATATGACCGATTTCGCCACGCGTCGCACAGTCATGGTCGACACCCAGGTTCGTCCTTCGGACGTGACCAAGTTTCCCATAATCGACGCCATGCTGAACGTGCCGCGCGAACGCTTTGTTCCGGGTGCGATGCGCGAGGCGGCGTATGTCGGCGAGACGCTTGACCTTGGCGGTGGTCGCGCTCTGACAGAGCCGAGGACGCTGGCCAAGTTGCTGGACGCGCTTGACATAGGTCCGGGTGAACTCGTTCTCGATATTGGACCGGCCTACGGTTATTCGGCGGCGGTGATCGCCCGTCTGGCCGAAGCGGTGGTCGCCGTGGAAGAGGATGAGGACATGGCGTCCGAGGCCGAAGCAACCCTGTCCGACGTGGGTGCCGACAATGTCGCTCTGGTAACGGGCGCACTTGTCGACGGCGCGGCGCGGCACGGCCCTTACGACGTCATAACCATTCAAGGTGGGGTCGAGGATGTGCCCGCGGCGATCGTTGATCAGTTGAAGGAAGGTGGCCGCATTGGCTGCCTTTTCATGGACGGTGCCCTTGGCACCTGCCGCATCGGACACAAGATCGATGGGCAGGTCAGCTGGCGCTTTGCGTTCAACGCGGCGGCGCCCGTCCTGCCCGGTTTCGCGCGAGAGGCGACTTTCGCGCTTTAGGTCGGCGTGGCGGCGCCGGCAGCATCGACTTTGAGCCTTGGGGGGCGACGATGGTAGGTTGGCTAGGAAGACGGGTATCCGCGGTTGCAGCTGCGGCGGTGCTGGCACTTGCACCCGGAGCGGGACAGACGGAATCCCTGACCGACGCGCTGATCCTTGCCTACCAGCATTCCCAGTTGCTGGAGCAGAACCGAGCGTTGCTTCGCGCGACGGATGAAGACGTCGCCACGGCAATCGCCGCGCTGCGCCCCACGATCAGTTTCGTGGCAAGCTCCAACTTCTCTGTCACACACAGTTCGTCGCCGACGGCGGCGGCCTTTGCGCAGAACCTGTCGACGTCTGCGCAGCTGACCTACGAGATCACGATCTTCGATTTCGGCCGCAACCGGCTGGCGGTTGAGGCCGCAAAGGAAACGGTGCTGGCCACGCGCGCCGCGCTTGTGGATATTGAACAGCAGGTTCTGTATTCGGCGGTGCAGGCCTATCTGAACGTCCTCAGCGCCTTTGAAACGGTGTCTGTGCGCCAGAACAACGTCCGCGTCATCACCGAAGAACTGCGCGCCGCCCGCGACCGTTTCGAGGTGGGCGAGGTGACGCGCACGGATGTCTCGATCGCCGAAGCGCGCCTTGCGGGCGCGCGGGCGCAGCTGGCTTCGGCCCAGGGCGACCTGATGATCGCGAGAGAGGCCTATAAGGCAGCCGTCGGCCGATATCCGGGCACGCTGTTTCGTCCGCCTTCCCCGCCGATGACCGTCAACACCGAGGCGGCAGCCAAGGCGGTGGCAGAGCGCGGCCATCCACGCATCGTGCAGGCCCAGCACCAGGTAACGACCGCCGAACTGAACGTCGGGCGCGCCGAGGCGGCGATGAAGCCACGGCTCAGCGGATCGCTGAGCACTGGTGTGTCGTCGGCTGACCGTCTGGACACCTTCGGATCGGCCAGCAGTTCGCTGACACTTGGGGGCGGGGTGTCGCTGACAGCGCCGATCTATCAGGGTGGCGCGCTTAGCGCATCACTTCGCCGTGCGATTGCCCAGCGTGATTCGGCGCGGGCCGGGTTGCTGCAGACGACGATTCAGGTATCGCAGAACGTCGGAAACGCGTGGGCGCAGCTGGCTGTGGCGCAGGCCAGCCTTCAGTCATCGGTGCAGCAGGTGCGTGCAGCGCAGCTGGCCTATGACGGCGTGCGCGAGGAGGCCCGCCTTGGTGCCCGCACCACGCTTGACGTGCTGGACGCCGAACAGGAACTTCTCGACGCCAAGGTTTCGGCCATCACCGCAGAGACAAGCCGGTACATCGCCGTCTACGGTGTCCTGTCGGCCATGGGTCTTCTGACGGTGGAACACCTTGGCCTCGGCATACCGACCTACGATCCCGCAGCCTATTACAATACGGTCAAGGACGCGCCCGTGCGCTATGTCAGCCCGCAGGGGGAAAAGCTTGACCGCGTGCTGGAGCGTCTGTTCAAGGACGAGTAACCATCTGGAAAGGCTGATCATGCGCGTCCTGTTGTCTCGACGGGCCGCGACGGGTAGACTGCGCGCAAGAGCAGCCGAGGCCCGCGCATGACCGATCCCGTCACCAATGCCGAGATCGAGGACGTTCTGTCCTCTATCCGACGCCTCGTGTCCAGCGAGCATACAGGCTTGCGCAGCGCGTCGCGCCCGGCAGAGCGCACCGCACCGGACCCGCGCGGCGCCGGGGACAAGCCAGACATCTTGTCCGACGGAGATACGCCAGAGCCCGAGTCGGACAGACTGGTCCTGACGCCTGCCTTGCGCGTGTCGGTCGACAACGTGCCGCCGCAAGATGATGGTCGCTCAACCGCCGATCAAGTCGCAGAACCCGGGCCGGGTTTCGCTGACGTTGCCCCCGACGAGGCTGCCAACGCCCTTGGTCTTCGATATGACAGCGGTCTGGAACAGCGGATCGCCGAACTCGAGGCCGCTATTTCCCATACCGAAGGGCCTGACCCTGACAGGGACGTGCATCCGTCTTTTCATGGCGCGCCAGAGACGGCGATCCTGGACGAGGCCGCCGCCGCGACGGACCCCGCCCCCGCCCCCGCCGAGGCAGAGGCAGAGGCACCCGAAAGCCCGTTCCTTGCCGACATGATTTCGGCCAAGGCGGCCGACTACAAGGCCAGCCTGTGGCCCGAGGATTCGAGCGATGCGCCCGAGCCGCCGCAGGACAATTGGCCTGCGGACGACGGAGCGCCACATGTCGAAGAGGTGGTGACCTCCGGCCTTGCAGGCACGCCCGATATCGCCGCACCGGCCCCGGACGAGGATGAAGCGCGCGAATCCGATCGGCAATCGATGCGGGCGGAATTGCCGGCGGACGACCTTGCCGGATGGGATACCGACGACGATCGACATGCCGGTGCCGAACAGAGGGTTGAGGACACCGCGACCGGCGATACCGCCGCCGATGACGGGCCATTGTTGCTTGACGAAGAAGTTCTGCGCGATCTCGTGTCCCAGATGGTGCGTGACGAACTGCAAGGTGTGCTGGGAGAGAAGATCACCCGCAACCTGCGACGCCTTGTCCGGCGCGAGATACAGCGCGCGCTGGCGGCACGGGACGCCGAATAGCCGTCACACGGCCGTGGTCAGTCCGAGAAGCAGATCAAGGTCCAGGTGTGCTTCGACATGGTCGGCCAGGGCATCCAGCGTCGCGTCGATCGTCGCGTCGTGGACGAAGGTGCCAGCCGTTGCGCCCATCAGGGCAAGATAATCCCGGCGAAAACCGTCTGCCCCGAACAGTCCGTGCAGGTAACAGCCACGCACGCGCCCGTCCGGGCTGGCCGCGCCTTCGGGGCGTCCGGCAACCGTCAGCCAGGCACGGCCCGTGTCAGGGCCCTCTGTGGTTCCGAGGTGGATTTCGTACCCGGACACCGCGGCGCCCGTTTCGTTATAGACCGCATGGGTCAGTGCCAGCCGCTTTTCGGGGCGCATGACCGTCTCGACGTCAAGATGTCCGAGGCCCGGGTAGGCGCCGGGGCGTCCCTCGATACCATCGGGATCGGCGATCCGGCGGCCAAGAATCTGGTAGCCGCCACAGATGCCCAGCACGTGCCCGCCACGCCGGATATGGGCGGTCAGGTCGATGTCCCAGCCGGCCTCGCGGAAGGCCTGAAGGTCGGCGATCGTGGACTTCGATCCCGGGATCAGCACAAGGTCGGCGTCGCCGGGCAGGGGGCGTCCGGGCTCTATGATGTCCACAGTGACTTCGGGATCTGCCGACAGCGGGTCCAGATCATCGAAATTTGCGATACGTGACAGCCGCGGCACGGCCACGCGGAACGCACCGCCCCCGCGCGAGGCTATGTCCATCACGTCTTCGGCCGGCAGGCGCCAGGCGTCGCCGAACCACGGAAGGACGCCGATGGATGCCCATCCTGTCCGCTGCGCTATCTGCGCAAGTCCTTCGTCAAAAAGCGAGACGTCACCGCGGAACTTGTTGATCGCGAACGCCTTTATCCGCGCACAATCGCGGGGATCCAGCACGGCATGGGTTCCCACCAACTGCGCGATGACGCCGCCGCGGTCGATGTCGCCCACCAGCACCACGGGCAGGTCCGCGGCCTCGGCGAAGCCCATGTTTGCGATGTCGCCGGTGCGCAGGTTGATCTCGGCCGGGCTGCCCGCGCCCTCGACCAGAACGATTTCGGCCGTAGCGGCGAGACGGCGAAAGCTGTCCAGCACGGGGGGCAACAGGCTGGCCTTGGCGCGTCCGTAGTCGCGCGCCTTGAGCGTGGCAAAGCGTTTGCCTTGCACGATCACCTGTGCGCCCACGTCGGTTTCGGGCTTCAGAAGAACGGGGTTCATGTCGGTGACCGGATCGCGAAAGGCGGCGCGGGCCTGAAGCGCCTGCGCGCGACCTATCTCTCCTCCGTCGATGGTGACGGCGGCGTTGTTGGACATGTTCTGTGGCTTGAATGGTGCGACGGACAGGCCGCGGCGGGCATAGGCCCGGGCCAGCCCCGCCACGAACATAGATTTTCCGACGTTCGAGCCGGCACCCTGAATCATGATGGCGCGAGCCACGGATGTCCCCTTGTCCACGTTCTTCCACATACAAGTGGAGACACGCTATGGAAAGGGCCGCAGTGAGGGCGTCAGCTGGTTCGAGTGTCTTGGGACCAGCCATGTCCCGGGGCGGGCAAGTGGCTGATATTCAACGCGTAACACAACGTCGCAGATCGCTTCCCGGGCCCCGGAGGAATCGAAACGCGCCCCGTGGGGCGCGTTCGAACCGGTCGAGAACCGGGATGGATCAGGCGGCTTCGGCCTGCTGCGCGCGGCGCTCGCTTTCCTCGCGGCTGAGCGCGACCGATGTACGGACGCCCTGGGCAACGAACTGCATCAGGCCCGACACCACACGTTCGTTGGGGTCGATGCCGGCGCAGCTAAGCACTTCTCGGCCGTCGCGCGAGCGCGCCCAACGGGCGATCTGCTCGGGCCCGTTGCCGTATTTCTTGTCATCGGCGATCGCGTCGTCCAATGCGGCAAGAACGACCGCAGCGAACAGCTTGCGGGCGCGTTGACCTTGCTCGTAATTGAACGCGGTGCCGTCAACGAAATCGACCATGTCGTCGTCCTTTTGTTTTTGCTCTTGCGGTCCTGGCGTGGCGGCCAATATGGAGTATCGCGCACGATTCGGTATTGCGATCTGAGAATGGCACCCATGCGTCTAGTGCATGGCTGCCCATCTGTCTACACCGGATATAGTCGGCTTGCCCGGGGCGGCAGGGCAAGATATAGGCAGCGTCAACATCCGATCAACCTTTGTTCATGGTTTTGACACATGCCGAAGATCAACGGGAACGAAATCCGGCCTGGCAACGTGCTGGAGCATAACGGCGGTCTTTGGGCCGCGGTGAAGGTGGACCACGTGAAGCCCGGCAAGGGCGGGGCGTTCGCGCAGGTCGAGATGCGCAACCTGCGCAACGGGTCGAAGCTGAACGAACGCTTCCGGTCGGCGGACAAGGTCGAGCGGGTGCGGCTGGAACAAAAGGACCAGCAGTTCCTTTACGAGACCGACGGAATGCTGGTCTTCATGGACAGTGAGACCTACGAACAGGTTGAATTGCCTGCGGAAATTCTGGGCGAACGCCGTCCTTTCCTGCAGGATGGAATGACAATCCATATCGAATACTACGATGCCGAGGCGCTGAACGCGACGCTGCCGCAGAAGGTGGTGTGCAAGATCGTCGAGACCGAGCCGGTGGTCAAAGGGCAGACCGCCGCGAACAGTTTCAAGCCGGCGCTTCTGGACAACGGCGTGCGCGTGATGGTGCCGCCCTTCGTCGGACAGGACGAGGATATCGTCGTGAACACCGAGACAATGGAGTATTCCGAGCGGGCCTGATCCGGCCCGGAATCGGCTGTCTGCATAACGTCGGCACAACGTCGGCATAACGTCGGCGCGACAAAAGGACCCCGCGGTGATCCCGCGGGGTCCTGTCGTTCTAGGCGCCGATCTTGAAGAGGCGCCGCGCGTTGTCTTCGAAGAACGCCTTCTTCGCCGCGTCGTCGATATCCATCGCGTCGAGCGCGCCGACCTCTTCGGGGACGAACTGCCAGGGGTAGTCCATGGCGTACATCATCCGGTCGACGCCGATCACGTCCTGGACGTATTTGATCGGAGGCGCCCAGCCGACGCCGGACGAGGTGTAGTAGAAATTGTCCATCAGGTAGTCCCAAGACCGCCGCTGAAGCGGCTTGACGTTCGGGTGACGCCCGGTGGCCGCGATGCGCCCGTGCATGAAGTCGATGCGATACAGCCAGTAGGGCAGCGCCTCGCCGCAATGTCCGAGGATGATCTGAAGCTTGGGATAGCGGTCGAAGATGCCGGCGATCAGCAGGCGCAGCGCATGCAGGCCGGTGTCGCAGGCAAAGCCGTAGACCGCGGCGTCGAGCGCGCGGGACAGGAAGGGCTGGATCATCTGCGGCGACGGCATGTTGGGGTGCAGGTAGATGGGCACGTCCAGCGCCTCGGCCGCCTCGAACACGGGCCAATAGCGTTCGTCGTCAAGGTATGTGCCCAGCACGTGACCATTCAGGATGCCGCCGCGCAGGCCCAGTTTCGTGACACCGCGTTCCAGTTCGCGCGCGGCATTGTCGGGATCGAGCGGGCTGAAGGCGGCAAGGCCCACGTAGCGGTCGGGGTGGGCGGCGATGCCCTCTGCCATCTCGTCGTTGGCGTCGCGCGCCATTGCGGTGGCGGTGGCCGCATCCCATAGCTGGACACCCGGAGAGCCCAAGGCGAGCACGGCCATGTCGATGCCCGAGCGGTCCATGTCGTCCAGCCGTTCCTGCCCCAGAGTGGTGATCCGGCGCTGGTGGTTCAGCGCCATTTCGCTATTGCCGGCGAAAAAACCCCAAAGCTGATGAAAGCCCGGGTCGCCGATGGCGCCGTCCGCGATTTCCTTCTTGTAGGCGGCCATCATGCTGGGTGGCAGCCATGCCTCTTCGGTGGCGATCCGCCTGTAGGGCGGGTTGGGATTGCGCGGCGGCATCTCGGGGTAACGGTCGGGCATTCTGGGTCCTCCTCCCATCGGCGTTCCTGGCGAAAGCCTACGCGGCGCTTAACACGTTCACAACAGGGCAGCGCGGGTGCTATCGCGATCGCGCGAAGGACGATAGGGTGATCGGCAGTCGGGCAGGGGACGATTGGGCATGACCGGTGAAGAGCTGACGGCGCTGCGACGCGATCTGCACCGCCACCCCGAAATTGGGTTCGAGGTTCACCGGACCAAGGCGCGGGTGGCGCAGGTGCTGCGCGATGCCGGGCTGGAGGTGGAGGAGGGCGCGGGCGTCGTCGGCGTGCTGCGTGCAGGGCAGGGCAACAGGGCGATCGGGCTGCGCGCCGACATGGACGCGCTGCCGATCCACGAGGTGGCCGCGCATGACCATGGCTCGACCGTGCCGGGGGTGATGCACGCCTGCGGGCATGACGGGCACACGGCCATGCTGCTGGGTGCGGCGGTGGCGCTGGCCCGGTCGCGGGATTTCGACGGGACGGTGGTGTTCGTGTTCCAGCCGGCCGAGGAACACGGGCAGGGTGCGCGCGCCATGATCGAAGAGGGCGTGCTGGAGCGGTTTCCCGTCGACGAGGTCTATGCCATCCACAACCTGCCGGGTGCGCCGGTGGGGCAGGTGTCGACCCGCACCGGGCTGATCTGTTCCAGCGAAAGCCTGTTCGAGATCAATGTGCGCGGGCAGGGGGGGCACGCGTCCATGCCGCAGGCGGGGCGCGACGCGATCACCGTGGGGGCCGAGATGGTGCTGGCCTTGCAGACGATCGTGGCGCGGCGGCTTGCGCCGGGCGCGGGCGTGGTGGTGTCGGTGACGGAATTCCTGACCGACGGGCAGCGCAACGTGCTGCCCGGGCAGGCGGTTCTGAAGGGCGACGTGCGGGCGCGCGGTGCCGCCGACCGGGCCGAGGTGGAGCGGCTGATGCGCCAGATCGCGGGCGGCATTGCGGCGGCACATGGGGTGAGCGCCGAAGTGGAGTTCCGAACCGAGTTCGCCGAGACGGTGAACGCGCCCGGCCCCGTGGCGGCGGTGGCGGCTGCGGCGCGGGCCGAGGGGCTGGAGGTGCTGGACGCCCGCGAGCCGATGAGCTTTTCCGAGGATTTCGCCGATTTCGCCGCGGCGGTGCCGGGGTGTTTCCTGCTGCTTGGCAATGGTGAGGCGGGCGCGCATGGCCGTCCGCTGCATTCCGACAGCTTTGATTTCAACGATGCGCTGTTGCCGATTGGCGTGGGGCTTTGGACACGGCTGGTGGGCCAGCGGCTGGGGCGGACGGGGGGGACGTGATGTTTCAGGCGCGGATGGAAGCGTTCCAGCGGGGGCTGGAGCGGGCCGGGATCGACGTGGCGCTGATCACGGACGAGGACAATGTCTATTACCTGACAGGGTATTACGACTATCTGCACATGGATTTCGGGCGGCCGACGATCCTTGTGGTGGCGCGCGGGGGCGACAGCCTGCTGATCACGCCAGAGATCGACCTGAACAGTGCCCGGGCCGCGGCGCGGGTGGACCGGATCGCGGCGTGGAACGATGGGCTGGGCGAAGAGTGGCGGGCCGAATTGCCCGCGGCGTTGCGCGGCGCGGGGCGCGTGGGGCTGGAGCCGGACCACATGCCGCCGGTGGTGCGGGCCTTTGTCGGCTCGGTGGTGGATGCGGGGCGGGTGGCCAGCGTGACGCCTGTGCTGGCGCGGATGCGGATGATCAAGTCAACGGAGGAGTTGCAGCTGGCGCGCCATGCCGGCGAGGTGGCGACGGCGATGATGACGGCGGGGCGCTCGGCCATCGGCGATGGTGTGGCCGAGTTCGAGGTGGCGCTGGCGACCTCGGCGGCGGGCACGCGCAAGGCGGCAGAGCTTCTGGCGGCACATTACGACGATGCGGACATGTCGCCCAACACGCATTTCCTTCAGATCATGGCGTCCGGCCCCGAGATCACGAAGACCCATCACCGCGCCAGCACGCGCGTCATGCGGCGGGGCGAGCCGGTGTTCCTGTGCTTTTGCGGGATGACGAATTTTCACCGCTTCAAGCTGGGGTTCGACCGGACATTCTGGATCGGGGAGATCGCCGATGACCGCCAGCGCGCGGTCTACGAGGTGGCGGTGGCCAGCCAGGCCGCCGCGCTGGGTGCGTTGCGGGCGGGTGTGACGGCCGAAAGCGTTCATGCCGCCTATGCCGAGGTGATCGGTGCGGCGGGACATGACTATCCGTTCCGATGCGGCCGGGCGACGGGATTCAGTTTCCTCGAATCGCCCCAGCTGGTGACGGGCGACACCACGGTCTTGCAGCCGGGCATGGTGCTGGCCGTGGACGGGTCGGTCTCTGTCGAGGGGTTCCGGGCGCAGGTGGGCGACAGTTTCATCGTGACCGAGGACGGATACGAGGCGCTGACGCACCATCCCAAGGCGGTGGAGGACGTGATCCTCTAGCCCTGCGCCACGCAGGTGTAGGTCCGACCATCGGGGTCGGGGTCGCGGTAGGTGGCCTGATCGCCCTTGATCCAGATGTAGCGCCCGAAGCTGCCCTCATAGCGCGCGCCTGACCCGGTGGGTGAAAGGGTGCCGGTGTCGACGCTGTCGCCGCGCTCGAACCGGACGGCGGGCAGGGGCGTGTCGAAGAACATCGTCACGACCTCGTTCGCGGGGTTGCCGCCGCAGGTCCAGAAGGTGGTGGCGACGGGCGCTTCCAGCATCCATTCCGCCACAAGCCCGGCCTCGCGCCGGAGATAGGCGTCCTCGACGCAAGCGCGTTCGTCGGCGGCCTTCCAGCACTCGTCGCGCCCGCCGATCCAGCCGCGTTGATAGGCGCGCAGGGTGGCTTCGGCCTCGGCCGCGCCGGCGTCGAGGCCGCGCACGACATCGAGCGCGGCGGCAAAGCGGGCGGCCACGCGGCGGTCGAGCGTGGCAAGGGCGGAATCGGCGCAGACCAGCTGCTCTGCGCCGGTTTCGGCGCGGGCGCAGTCGAAGGACGGGCCGTCCTGCGCCAGCGCGGCGGCCGGGGCGGAGAGAAGGACGAGAGTGGCGAGCGCGCGGCGCATGGCGGTGGGTCCTCTATGGCGTTCGGGTGCAGGATACCCGCCGACGGGCCCGGTTCAAGCGTCCCCGATCCGGTGCAGGCGAGCGTCGCCGGCGTGCATCGTGCCGGTGGCGCGGGCAAAGCGCAGGTAGGCGATGCCCTGTCCGTCGGCGGTGGTGAAGAGGGTGCCGGCAGGCTTGCCGTCTTCGGTCTCGATGGCGGTGCCGGGGGGGGCGCTGCCCTCTACCGTCACGCGGGAAAGGCCCTTTTGCAGTTCGGTCTTGTGCTTCATGCGGGCCGTCACCTCTTGCCCCACGTAGCAGCCCTTGCGGAAGTCGACGCCGTTCAGGCGTTCGAACCCCGCTTCGAGGATGAAGCTGTCGTTGGGGATCAGTTCCACGCCCGATTCGGGGATGGCGTGGGCGACGCGGAGGGCGTCCCAGTCGGTGCCGGGATCCTCGCCGGGGGTTTCGGCGACGGCGCGCCAGCCGAGCGCGGGGTGGCGCGGGTCGGGATATGCGCCGGACGGCGGATCGCCGAGGCCGCGCCGGACGTGCAGGCCGGTATGCTCGATCGCGACCTTGGCGCGCAGCTTGTACATGGTCAGCCGCTGCTTCAGGCCGGGCGCAAGGGCGGCGGCCACGTCGAGCAGGATGCGCTCGCCGTCCTCGGACAGGAAGAAATCGGCCAGATACTTGCCCTGCGGGGTCAGAAGCGCGGCGTAGACAAGCCCGTCCTTCAGTCGGGAGACGTCGTTGGTGACGAGGCCTTGCAGGAACTCGTGGCGGTCGGTCCCGGTGATCGACAGGACAGTGCGGTCGGCGGTCATCGGCGTTTCCCTTGATGCTTGCCCGCAATATAGGGGGCGCGAGCAAAGCTGAAAGCCATCCGATGCGCGCGCCCCTTTCGATCGTGATCCCGACGCTGAATGCTGGCGCCGAGCTGCCCGCAACGCTGGGGTCGCTGGGCGAGGGGCTGGAAGCCGGGCTGATCCGCGAGGTGGTCGTCAGCGATGGTGGATCGGTGGACGGAACGTGCGCGGTGGCGGACGCGGCGGGCGCGGTCTGGGTCGAGGGCCCGCCGGGGCGGGGCGGGCAGCTGCGGCGCGGGGCCGATGCGGCAGGCGGCGCGTGGCTGCTGTTCCTGCATGCGGATACACGGCTGGGGCCCGGCTGGGCCGGGGCGGTGGCCGATCACATGGGGCAGGGGGCCGACCGGGCGGGCCATTTCCGGCTGGCCTTTCGCGCCGGGGGGCTGGCGCCGCGCGTGGTCGCGGGCTGGGCGAACCTGCGGTCGCGCGCGCTGGGGCTGCCCTATGGCGACCAGGGGCTGGTGATCGCGCGCGATCTTTATGACGCGGTGGGCGGCATGCCTGACCTCGTTCTGATGGAGGACGTCGCGATGGCGCGGCGTCTTCGCGGGCGGCTGCGCGCCCTGCCCGCCGTGGCGCGGACCAGCGCGGCGCGATACCAGACGGACGGCTGGATGCGGCGCGGCGCGCGCAACCTTGCCAGTCTTGCGGCATGGGGCGCGGGGGTGCCGCCCGAACGGCTGGTGCGCTTTTATGGTCGGGGCAAGGAGCGGGCCGGGGGAGATTGACGCCACGCGCGGGCGGGCTTAGGCCATGTCGGCAGCAGCCCGGAGTCGTCCCATGAGCCTTGCCAACGGCCGTCATTATCTGGCCATTCCCGGCCCCTCGGTCATACCCGACAGGGTTCTGAACGCCATGCACCGCGCCGCGCCCAACATCTATTTTGGCGAGCTGCACGACATGACGCGCGGGATCGCGGCCGACCTGAAGGCTGTGGCACGCACCGAAGGCAGCGTGGCGATGTACATCGCCAACGGCCACGGCGCGTGGGAGGCGGCGCTGGCCAACACCCACAGCCCCGGCGACCGTGCGCTGGTGCTGGTGACGGGGCGTTTCGCGCAGGGCTGGGCGGACGTTGCTGTTCGCATGGGGATCGACTGCGAGATCGTGGATTTCGGGCGATCGGCGCCGGTGGACCTTGGGCGGGTGGCCGAGGTGCTGGCCGCCGACACAGCGCACAGCTTTGTCTCTGTCATGCTGGTGCAGGTGGACACGGCCAGCACGGCAAGGAACGATATCGCGGGTGTGCGGCGGGTGATGGACGAGGCCGGGCATCCGGCGCTTCTGATGGTCGATTGCATCGCCAGCCTTGCCTGCGACCGGTTCGAGATGGACGCCTGGGGCGTCGACGTGACGATCGGCGCCTGCCAGAAGGGGCTGATGACGCCACCGGGGCTGGGGCTGGTGTTCTTCAATGCCAGGGCTGACGCGGCACGCGAGCGTGCCCGATGCGTGACCCATTACTGGGACTGGCGGCCGCGCAGTGCGCCCGACGAGTTCTACCAGTATTTCGACGGCACGGCACCGACGCATCACCTGTTCGGGCTGCGCGCGGCGCTGGACATGATCGCCGAAGAGGGGCAGGAGGCCGTCTGGGCACGCCACGCGACGCTGGCGCGCGCGATCTGGGCGGCTTTCGATACGTGGGGGGCCGAGGGGCCGATACGGCTTAACATCGCGGACCCGGCGACGCGCGGGCATTCGGTGACGAGCGTGTCGCTCGGCGCGCCGCATGGCACCGCGCTGCGGCATTGGCTGACCGACACGGCGGGGATGACGCTTGGCATCGGCCTGGGGATGGGCACGCCCGGGGACCCGCATGCCGACGGGTTCTTTCGGATCGCGCACATGGGGCACGTGAACGCGCACATGGTGCTGGGGGTGCTGGGCGGGATCGAGGCCGGGCTGACCGCGCTTGGCATCCCGCACGGGCGCGGGGCGCTGGAGGCGGCGGCGGCGGTCTGCGCCGAGGGGTGAGGCAGGTTGCGCCGGACCCTGCGCACGGGTTGGGCCATGGGCAGGGGGGAACGCCGCTCGGGGGCATCGAGCCCCCTCGCGCCGTGCCTCCGGCGGGAGTATTTCCGAACAGAAGAAGCCCAGGGGGCGGCGGGCGGCCCGGGGGGCCGGTCAGCGACGGGCGCGGCGGAGGATCAACCGGTCCGACACCGTGGCCGCGAAGAGGGCTGCCGGAAATCCCATCGAGGCCCAGAGCGTCAGGAGCGCCATGAACACCAGCACTCCGGCCGACCACAGGAAGGCCGTCGTGTAGTTCTCCATGTAGCCCGTTCCGGGCAGCGGGGGACGTTCGGGGCGATGTCGGGGTCCCTGCATGGCGCGTCTCCGGCGAGGATGCGGGCGTCTTCCAGGCCCGCCTGCCGTTCAGGATAGCATCCGCGGCCCGTCTTGCCAGTCACGGCCGGGGCATTCCGTCAGGTCAGGCGGTGATCCGCGCGGCGTCCAGCGCCTTGGGCAGGGTGGCGGCGAGAACGTCGAGCTCTCCGGCCGGGCCGGCGGAAATGCGGATGCAGCGATCCTGTGGCGCGACGAAGGGCATCCGCACGAAGACGTCGCGGGCCACCAGTTCGGCCAGAACGCGGCGGGCGAAGGCGCCGTCTGCGCCACAGTCGATGGCGACGAAATTGGTGGCGGACGGCAGCGGCGTCAGGCCGTTTTCGGCCGCGATGCCGCCGATGCGTACCCGCGCCTCGGCCACCCGGGCCACCACGCTGTCGAGCCAGGCGGCATCGTCGAGTGCTGCCAGCGCGCCGGCCTGGCTGATGCGGCACATGCCGAAATGATTGCGGATCTTGTCGAAGCTGCGGATCAGGTCCGGCGCGCCCAAGGCATAGCCCACCCGGGCGCCGGCCATGCCATAGGCCTTGGAGAAGGTGCGCATCCGGATGACGCGGGGGTCGTCGGCCTGTATTGCGGGAGAGGTGCCCTGCGGGGCGAACTGGATATAGGCCTCGTCGAGGACCAGAAGGCAGCCCGGGGGCAGGGCGTCGAGCATGGCGAGGGTCGCCTCGGCATCCTGCCATGTGCCCATGGGATTGTCGGGATTTGCAAGGTAGACGAGCTTTGCGCCGGTGCGCCGTGCCATGTCGGCGAGCGCCTTGGGATCCTCGCGATCCTGGGTATAGGGGACCTTGTGCAGCGTGCCGCCGAAGCCCGCGACGTGGTAGTTGAACGTGGGATAGGCACCGTCCGAGGTGACGACCGTGTCACCGGGTCCGATCAGGAGCCGCACGAGATATCCCAGAAGTCCGTCGATGCCTTCGCCGACCATGATGTTTTCCGGCGCGACGCCGTGATGCGCGGCGAGCGCGGCGCGCAGGTCGTGGTTCTGGGCGTCGCCGTATTTCCAGACCTCGGCGGCGGCGGCGCACATCGCCTCGACCGCGCGGGGCGAGGGGCCGAAGCCGCTTTCATTGGCGCCGAGGCGGGCGCGGAAGGGGCGGCCGCGGTCGCGTTCCTGGGTCTCGGGCCCGACGAAGGGCACGGTGGAGGGCAGGCTGGCGACGAGGTCGGTGTATCTGGGTCCGGTCATGGGCGCGAGATCACATCATTGGCGCGGTTTGCGCAAGAGGCGGGTTGCGCCGCCTGCGGCGTCGCGCCCCGAACGCGGCCCCGGGGGCATTGAGCCCCCGGGGCCGCGTGCCTCCGGCGGGAGTATTTCCGAACAGAAGAAGCGGGGGTCAGGCGCCCATGAAACGGCGGCGCGCCTCGCGGGCGATGTCGTAGCGTAGCTGCGCCTCGGCGAAGCGTTTCATGGCGGCGCGGCGGGCATCTGGATCGGTCTTGGCCTGCAGGGCCTGGCGGGCGGCCTCGACCTCTGCCTTGAGGCGGAGTTCCTGGGGCAGCGCGCCGTGTTCGGCCATGATGCGGTAGCCGACCGCCTCTCCGGGGTCGACGAAGGCGGCCTCGGGGCGGTGGGGCAGGGGTTTGCCCTGACCCTGAAGGTGGTCGAGACGACCCTGCGCCTGGGCGGCGCGGATGCGGCGGTCGGCGAGCGTGTCCCAGCGGGTGGCCATGGGGCGATGTCAGCCCAGTTCGGCCAGCCGTTCGAGCGCGGCGGAGAGCTTGTCGGCCTCGTCCCGGCGCTGGGCGAGGTTGTCGCGGGTTTCCTCGACCACCTCTTCGGGGGCGCTTTCGACGAATTTCGGGTTCGAGAGCCGTCCGTTCAGGCCCGCGATCTCCTTGTCGAGCTTGGCCAGCGTCTTTTCCAGGCGCGCCTTTTCCTCGGCCACGTCGATGATGTCGGCCAGCGGCAGGCAGAGCGTGGCGCCGTCGAGCGCGATGGTGATGGCGCCCTTGGGGGCCGCGTCGGCGGCGTCGAGGCTGGCGACGCGCGCCAGCCGCTGGATCAGCGGCGCGTTGCGGTCCCAGGCGGTGCGGGCGGCCGCGTCCATGTCGAGGGTCAGCATGGGGATCTGAAGGCCGGCGGGGACATGCATCTGGGCGCGGGCCGAGCGGATCTCGTCGATGAGCGCGATGACCCAGCGCATCTCGCGCTCTGCGGCCGGATCGACGGAATTTGCGGCGGACAGCGTTTCGGGCCAGTCGGCGTGGACCAGCGGCTTGGCGCGGGCGGTGGTGGCGGACCAGAGGTCTTCGGTGATGAAGGGCATGAACGGGTGCAGAAGGATCATGCAGCGGTCCATCACCCAGCCCATCGTCGCGCGGGTTTCGGCCTGGATCGCGGGATCGTCCGAGGACAGGAGCGGCTTGGCAAATTCCACATACCAGTCGCAGACCTTGCCCCAGACGAAGGCGTAAAGCGCGTTGGCGGCGTCGTTGAAGCGGAAGGCGGTCAGCGCGGCGTCGACCTCTTCGCGGATGCGGGCGGTTTCGCCGAGGATCCAGCGGTTGGCGGTGGCAGTGGCCGCGGGCATGGCCGCGCCGTCGGTGTGGGTGTCGTAGACGCCGTTCATCTCGGCGAAGCGCACGGCGTTCCAGAGCTTGGTGCCGAAGTTGCGGTAGCCGGCGATGCGGGCGGTGGACAGCTTCAGGTCGCGGCCCATCGCGGCCATCGACGCGAGCGTGAAACGCACCGCGTCGGCGCCGAACTCGTCGATCAGTTCGATCGGGTCGAGCACGTTGCCGAGCGACTTGGACATCTTCTTGCCCTTCTCGTCGCGCACCAGCGCGTGGACATAGACGGTGTCGAAGGGTTTCTGGCCGACGACGGCGTATTGCATCATCATCATCCGGGCGACCCAGAAGAAGATGATGTCGAAGCCCGTCACCAGCACGTTGGTGGGGAAGTATTTCGCCAGTTCGGGCGTGTCGTTCGGCCAGCCGAGGGTGCCGATGGGCCAGAGACCCGAGGAGAACCAGGTGTCGAGGACGTCCGCGTCGCGGGTGAGCGTCTTGCCGGCGCCGGCCTGGGCCTGGGCCTCGGCCTCTGTCGCGGCACAGTAGTGGTTGCCTTCGTCGTCGTACCACACCGGGATCTGGTGGCCCCACCAGAGCTGGCGGCTGATGCACCAGGGCTCGATGTTTTCCAGCCAGTGGAAATACACCTTGGCGTCCTGTTCGGGCAGGATGCGGGTGTCGCCGTTGCGCACCGCGTCGATGGCGGGCTGGACGACCTTGGCGGCGTCCACGAACCACTGGTCGGTAAGATAGGGTTCGATCGCGACCTTGGAGCGGTCGCCATGCGGGACCATGTGGCGGTCTTCGTCGATGCCGTCCAGCCAGCCCTCGTCGCGGGCGGTGGTGACGATCATGTCGCGCGCCTCGTAGCGGTCGGCGCCGTCGAACATCTGCACGCAGCGGGCGACGTCGTCGGCGGGGCAGTCGCGGGCGAAGTCGTCGTTGCCGGCCATCCACATGGCGGCGGTGGGCGTCATGACGTTGATCGCGGGCAGGCCGGTGCGTTCGCCCACGCCCCAGTCGTTGAAATCATGCGCGGGGGTGATCTTGACCGCGCCGGTGCCTTTTGTCGGATCCGCATAGGTGTCGGCGACGATCGGGATGGACCGGCCGCAGAGCGGAAGTTTCACTTTCCTGCCAATCAGGTGCTTGTAGCGGTCGTCGTCGGGATGCACGGCGACGCCGGTGTCGCCCAGCATGGTTTCGGGGCGCGTCGTGGCGACGACAAGGTAATCCCTTTGTTCCCAGGCAGTTGGGGTGCCATCCTCATCGAATTCGATGGGGTGGTTATAGGTGGCGCCGTCTTCGAGCGCGTAGCGCAGGCGCCACATCTTGCCGTCGACCTCGACCTGTTCGACCTCGAGATCCGATATCGCGGTCTCGAAATGCGGATCCCAGTTCACCAGCCGCTTGCCGCGGTAGATGTAGCCCTTGTGATACATGTCCACGAAGACGCGCAGCACGGCGTCGTGGAAGTTGCCCTCTTCCCCCTCGGGTGCGCCGGGGGCGCCGGACATGGTGAAGGCGTTGCGCGACCAGTCGCAGGAGGCGCCGAGACGCTTGAGCTGGTTGATGATGGTGCCGCCGGATTTCGTCTTTTGCTGCCAGACGAGGGCGGTGAAATCCTCTCGGCTGAAATCGGTGCGGCGCTTGCCGTCTTTCGCCAGTTCACGCTCGACGACCATCTGGGTGGCGATGCCGGCGTGGTCCTGGCCGGGCTGCCAGAGCGTGTCGAAGCCGCGCATCCGGTGCCAGCGGATCAGGATGTCCTGAAGCGTGTTGTTGAAGGCGTGGCCCATGTGCAGGCTGCCCGTCACGTTGGGCGGCGGGATCATGATGCAGAAGGTGTCTTCGCGCGAGGCGTTGGCCCCGGCGGCGAAGGCGCCGGCGTTTTCCCAGGCTTTATAGAGCCGGGTTTCGGCGGTGGCGGCGTCGAATGTCTTTTCCATGGGCATCGCGGGCGGTCCCGATCCGTCTGAGGTTCGCGGCCCGAGATAGCGAAGCGCGGCGGAAAGGGAAAGGGCCGCACCGGGTTTACACTGCTTGGGCAAGGGCTAATGTCGCGGGGAACCGGAACGCGGCAGCGCGAAGAGGCATCCAATGGACAAGTTCGGAAAGAGCCAACCCGTAAAGCGGGTGGAAGACGTGCGGTTGCTGACCGGCGCGGGACAATACGTGGACGACATCGCGCCCGAGGGCGCGCTGGTGGCCTACGTGCTGCGCAGCCAGGTGGCGCATGGCGAGATTACCACGCTGGACGTGGAGGCGGCGCGCGAGGCCGAGGGCGTGCACCTTGTGCTGACGGCCGCCGATTTCGAGGCGGCGGGGATCGACATGGGAATGACCGCCACGATCATCCGCAACCGCGACGGCAGCAAGGCGGCGGCGCCAGAGCGTCCGTTCCTTGCACGCGGGCGTGTGCGTTTCGTGGGAGAGCCGATCGCGGTGGTGGTGGCCGAGACGATGGCGCAGGCCAAGGACGCGGCGGAGCTGATCGAGCTGGACATCGCGGATCTGGAGCCTTGGGTGACGGTGGCGCCGGGGGGCACCGCGATTCACCCCGAGGCCCCCGACAACCTTGCCTTCGACTGGGGGCTGGGCGACGAGGCGGCGACCGAGGCGGCGCTGGCCGGGTCGGCCCATGTGGTGGAAATGGAGATCGCTGACAACCGGATCATCGTGAATTCGATGGAGCCGCGCGGCGCCTGGGCGGAATGGACGGACGGGCGGGTTCACCTGTGTTTCGGCGGACAGGGTGTCTGGGACATGAAGAGGGAACTGGCCCGCGCCTATCACCTCGACCCCGAGTCGGTGCGCGTGACCAACCCCGACGTGGGCGGCGGCTTTGGCATGAAGGGGATGCCCTACCCGGAGTACTTCATGCTGCCCGAGGCCGCGCGCCGCACCGGTCGGCCCGTGCGCTGGATGTCCGAACGGACCGAGGCGATGTTGTCGGACAATGCCGGGCGTGACCTGATGCACAAGACCTGGCTGGGGTTCGATGACGATTTCCGGCTGACCGCCTACCGGGTGGACACGGTCTGCAACCTTGGGGCCTACAATTCGAACTTTGCGCAGGCGATCCAGACGAACCTTTTCTCGAAGGTCATGACGGGGACCTATACGCTTCAGACGGTATTCGCCAACACCAAGGGTATCTTCACCAACACGACGCAGGTGGACGCCTATCGCGGGGCCGGGCGTCCCGAGGCGATCTATGCGCTGGAACGGTCGATGGACAACGCCGCGCGGGTGCTGGGGGTCGATCCCTGGGAGCTTCGCCGGCGCAACTTCATCGCGCCCGACAGCTTTCCCTACTCTACCCCCGGCGGGGTGACCTATGACGTGGGCGAGTTCGCGCGCGTGCTTGCGCGGGTAGAAGCCGAAAGCGACAGGGCCGGTTTTGCCGCGCGCAAGGCGGCGTCGGCGGGCCAGGGCAAGCTGCGGGGCGTTGGTCTGTGCTATTACATCGAATCGATCCTCGGCGATCCGACCGAGCATGTGAAAGTGATCTTCAACGACGATGGCACGGCCAGCATTCACGTTGGCACCCAGTCGAACGGGCAGGGGCACGAAACGGTCTTTGCGCAGTTCCTGTCCGACCAGACGGGAATCCCGGCCGAGAAGATCTCGGTGATCCAGGGCGACAGCGACCTGATTGCGGCGGGCGGTGGCACCGGGGGTTCTCGGTCGGTCACGGTGCAGAACACGGTCACGCTCAAGGCTGTGGCCACGATGGTGACGGCCTATTCTGAGTTCCTTGCCGGCGAGATGGGGGTCGACGCGGCGGACGTGCAGTTCGATGACGTGACCTTCCGTGCCGAGGGATCGAACATGACGCCGACCTTCCTTGAAGCCGCCGAGATGGCGCGGGCGGCGGGGCGCGAGGACCTGCTGTCGTTTTCCGAGACCCACACGCTGGAGGCGCGGTCGTTTCCGAACGGCGCGCATGTGGCCGAGGTCGAGATAGACCCTGATACGGGCGTGATGGCGGTGGTGAAATACACCGTCACCGACGATTTCGGGAACCTGATCAATCCCATGCTGGCCGAGGGGCAGGTGCATGGCGGCGTGGTGCAGGGCATCGGTCAGGCCCTGACAGAGCATGTGGTCTATGACGCCGACGGCCAGCTTCTGACGGCCACCTTCATGGATTACGGGATGCCGCGCGCCGACGACGTGCCGACCATCGCCTTCACCACCGAAGCGGTGCCGTCCGTCTACAACCCGATGGGCATGAAGGGCTGCGGCGAGGCCGGCACCGTGGGTGCGCTGGCCGCCGTGGCCAACGCGGTGCTGGACGCGGTCTGGGAAGACGGAATCCGGCAGGTGGACATGCCCTTTACTCCGGCGCGGGTGTGGGCGCTTCTGAAAGACAGGCCGATTGCGGCTGAGTGACAGGATACGGGCCTGGCTTTGGCTGGGCCCGCGGGTCGAGACCACACCCGCAACGCTGACGCGTGGCAGGGTCGATCATGTCATCATCCTTGACGGCACGTTGTCGTCGCTGGCCCCGGGGCGGGAGACCAACGCGGGGCTTCTCTACAAGCTGCTGAGCGAGGTGGCGGGGCGGCACCGGCTGTCGCTGCGGTATGAGGCGGGGGTGCAGTGGGACAGCTGGACCAACACCCGCGATGTGATCGAGGGGCGCGGCATCAACCGGCAGATCCGGCGGGCCTACGGGTTTCTTGCCTCGCGCTATCGGCCCGGCGACAGGATCTACCTGTTCGGCTATTCGCGCGGGGCTTATGCGGTGCGCTCGCTGGCGGGGTTCATCGGGGCCGTGGGGCTTCTGCGGGCCGAAAAGGCCACCGTGCGCAACATCCGGCTGCTTTATCGCGGCTACCAGACGGGGCGGATGAGCCCGGTTCTTGCGGGATTTTCCGAGCGGCACTGCCACCCCGAGGCAGAGATCGAGATGGTCGGGGTCTGGGACACCGTCAAGGCGCTGGGCCTGCGTGCGCCGGTAATCTGGCGTTGGGCCGATGCGGCGCATGAGTTCCATGACCACCATCTGAACCGGCATGTGAAGCGCGGCTATCACGCGCTGGCGCTGGACGAGACGCGAGAGGCGTTCGCGCCGGTGATGTGGGCGACCGATCCCGACTGGTGCGGCGAGATGGAACAGGTCTGGTTTCGCGGCACGCATGGCGACATCGGCGGGCAATTGGGCGGGTACGATGCGGCCCGGCCGCTGGCCAACATCCCGCTTGTCTGGATGCTGGAGCGGGCGGCGGCCTGCGGCCTGCCGTTGCCGCAGGGCGGCGCGGCGCGGTTTCCGCTGGATGCGGGCGCGCCCTCGGTCGGGACATGGCGGGGCTGGGGGAAATTCTTTGTGGCGCGGCGGTGGCGCGTGCCGTTGCGCGACCCGTCAGAGGCGCTGCATTCCAGCGTGGCGGGCGCTCAGGCCGGGGTCGCCGTATAGACGATGTGCCGCGACAGCCGATGTCCGGCCGGAATGGCGGGGTGGTCGAAGTCCAAGTCAGGTGTCCGGGCCATGCCGAGGCGTTGCATGACCTTCGCGGAGGCGGCGTTCGTCGTTGTGGTGAAGGCCACGATCCGGTCCAGTCCAAGCACGCTGAACCCGTACGCCAGCCATGCGCGCCCGGCCTCTGTCGCATAACCCTGGCCCCAGGCGGCGGGGGTCAGGCGCCAGCCGATTTCGGTGGCAGGCGTCCAGGGCAGGGGCGCCTGAAACAGGCTGAGGCCGGCCATGCCGATCAGGGCGCCGTCGCTGCGGCGTTCGATGGCGGCAAAGCCATAGCCGGTGCGATCCACCGAGGCGGAGATGCGGTCGAGAAATTCGGCGGTCTTCTCTCGCGTCATGGGCGACAGGAAATGCGCCATGACGGCGGGGTCGGCGTTGATCGCCGCGAAAGCGTCCAGGTCATTGGGAGCGAAGGGCCGCAGGATCAGGCGTTCGGTTTCGATCCGCATGGGGCTAACGCGGCTGAAGGACGATGCAGGTGGTCGATCCGGTGGCGTAAAGCCGGCTGTCCTCGGCCCCCCGGATCTCTCCGTTCGCGACGGCGGTGGAGCGGCCTGCGTGCTGCACCGTGGACGAGGCGACGATTTCCAAGCCGTAGGGGATCGGGCGGGTGATGTTGATCTTGTATTCCAGCGTCGTGTAGGCCGCCCCCGCCGGAAGGCAGGTCATCACCGCGCAGCCCATCGCGCTGTCGAGAAGGGTGCCGTACCAGCCGCCGTGGACCGTGCCCATGGGGTTCGACATCTCGAATCCCGGCGCGCCACGAAAGGTGACGTATCCTTCTTCGACGGTGTCGAGGCGGTAGTTCAAAAGCCCCGCGATGGGCGCCCCGGCGATGCGGCCTTCCAGAATCGCGCGCATGATATCAAGCCCCGACATGTCGCGAAGCTGTTCCTGCGTGGCAAGCTGGTCGGGCGAGGTGGCGGCGAACTGCTCTGTCATGAGGCCGTGTAGCTCTTGCGCGGCGGCATTCAAAGTGCGAAACGCCCGGCCCCTTTCAGGATCCGCGCGCGGGGCGCAGCGGGGTGTGGCAGGTGTCAGGCCACGTCGCGCAGGGTCACCTCTGGTGTCACGCCAAGGGCATGGCAGACGTCGCGCGTCAGCGAGGGCTTGTTCAGCGTGTAGAAGTGCAGCCGGTCGACGCCGCCGTCGATCAGGTCGCTGCACAGCTCGGTGCAAAGCGCGGTGGCCAGAAGATCGTGGCGGCCGTCCCGCACGGCCTTTTCAAACGCGTCCGAGACCCAGCCCGGCACGTGCGCGCCGCAGCGGGCGGCGAATTTCGCGACGCCGGACCAGTTTTCGATCGGCAGGATGCCGGGGATGATCGGGGCGTCGATGCCGGCGGCCGCGCAGGCGTCGCGGAAGCGGAAGAAGGTGTCGGCCTCGAAGAAGAACTGGGTGATCGCGCTGCCCGCGCCGGCGTCGATCTTGCGCTTGAGATAGGCGACGTCGGCGTCGAGGCTTTCGGCCTCTGGGTGCGGATCGGGGTAGGCGCCGACGCGCAGGTGGAACTTGCCGGTTTCGGCGAGCGCCTCGATCAGTTCGACCGAGTTGGCGAAGCCGTCCGCATGGGGGGTGAAGCGGCCCGCGCCCTTGGGCGGGTCGCCGCGCAGGGCCACGATTTCTGTCACGCCGGCCTCTGCATAACGGTCCGCGATTTCAAGCGTTTCGGCGCGGGTTGCGTTCACGCAGGTCAGGTGAGCCGCGACGTTCAGCCCGTAGTGCTTGTGGATGGTCGCGACCGCTTCGTGCGTCAGGTCGCGGGTGGTGCCGCCGGCGCCGTAGGTGACGGAAACGAAATCGGGGTTCAGCGGTGCGAGCGTCTGTACAGTGTCCCAAAGGCGGAACGAGGCGTCCAGCGACTGGGGTGGGAAGAATTCGAACGAAATGCGGGGCGCGGTCATCTGGGGCGATCCTTGCTGGGTTGACCGCTTGTCCCATGGGCCGCGGTGTGAGACAAATTCATAATCTTCAAGAAGATCATGAGCGGCGGTTGAATATGCATCTGGAGCTTCGGCACCTTCGCACCATCAGGGCGATCCACGAGGCAGGCGGTCTGGCGCGCGCCGCCGACCTTCTGAACATCACGCAATCGGCGCTGAGCCATCAGGTGAAGGGGCTGGAGGAGCAGGCGGGCGTGGAGCTCTTCGTGCGGCGGTCCAAGCCCTTGCGCCTGTCGTCCGCGGGGGCGCGGCTTTTGCGGCTGGCAGAGCGGGTGCTTCCCGAGGTCGCCGCCGCCGAGGAAGAGTTCCGGGCGCTGGAGCAGGGCAAGACCGGGCGGCTGCACATCGCCATCGAGTGCCATGCCTGTTTCGAATGGCTATTCCCGGTGCTGGAGGCGTTCCGCAAGGCCTGGCCCGAGGTGGATGTGGACATTCGTCCCGGCCTTGCCTTCGATGCGCTGCCGGCCTTGCAGCGCGAAGACGTGGATCTTGTGGTGTCGTCCGACCCCGAGATGCTGGAAGGCGTCGATTTCACGCCGCTCTTTGACTATGAACCGGTTTTCGTGGCTGCCGCGCAGCATCCGCTGGCCGAAAAGCCCTTTGTGGTGGCCGAGGATTTTCGCGACGTGCAGTTGATCACCTACCCGGTGGAGCGGTCGCGGCTGGATATCTTCAGCCAGGTGCTGACCCCTGCCAAGGTCGAGCCGCGCAGCGTGCGGCAGGTGGAACTGACCGCCGTGATCCTGCTTCTTGTCGCGTCGAACCGGGGGGTGGCGGTGCTGCCCGACTGGGTGGTGCGCGAGGTGCGCTATCATTCGGACTATGTCACGCGTCCGATTACCGAAAGCGGGCTGACCCGGCGGCTTTTTGCCGCCACGCGCGATGACGAGACGACCAAGCCTTTCATGGCGCATCTGCTGAAGCTGGCCCGGACGATTCCCGTCACGCTGCAGCGCGGCTGAGCGCTGCGGCGGGCGATGCGGGCCGGCTTTACCTTTCCAGACATGGCACCGGGCAGCGAGAATCTGTCTCCAGAGTTGTCCACAGGGGCCAATGCCTTGTCATGGTTGCGCTGGCAGGGACTTAGCGCCGACAGCTGAGACGGCACAGAAACTTCCCCCCAATGCGGTGTGCCTTGCGGAACTTGACCTGAGCCGTCTTTCGCGTGCGCGGCATGGGGGACGAACCGGCGCCCTTGGCTTTCGCCCGGGGCTGGCCTACACACGCGCCGACGCCTTAGGAGCCGCAATATGCAGGGCAGTGCCAATCTGAACGTGATGATCAAGGCCGCGCGCAAGGCGGGGCGGTCGCTGGTCAAGGATTTCCGCGAGGTCGAGAACCTTCAGGTCTCGATGAAGGGAGCAGGCGATTTCGTCAGCCGCGCCGATCTTGCAGCCGAGAAGATCATCCGAGAGGAGCTTATGGATGCGCGGCCGAACTATGGCTGGGTGGCCGAGGAAAGTGACGCCGAAGAGGGCAAGGACCCGACGCGCCGCTGGATCGTCGATCCGCTGGACGGCACGACGAACTTTCTGCACGGGCTGCCTCACTGGGCGGTGTCTATCGGACTGGAGCACAAGGGTGAGGTCGTGGCGGGCGTGATCTTCGACCCGGCCAAGGGCGAGATGTTCGTGGCCGAGAAGGGCGCGGGTGCCTGGATGAACGAAACCCGCCTGCGGGTGTCGGGCCGCAACAAGATGATCGAAAGCCTGTTTGCAACGGGTCTTCCCTTTGGCGGGCGGCGCGATCTGCCGGAAACGCTGCGTGACGTCGCGCGGCTGTTGCCGGCCTGTTCGGGTGTGCGGCGCTGGGGCGCGGCAGCGCTGGACATGGCCTATGTGGCGGCGGGCCGTTACGATGGCTATTGGGAGCGCGGGCTGAACGCCTGGGACCTTGCGGCGGGCATCGTCATCGTGCGCGAGGCCGGCGGTATCGTGCAGCCGATCCGCACTGGCGGCGACATGCTGGGCGACGGGGAACTGATTTGCGCCAATGCCCAGATCTTCGACCAGTTCGCGGGCGTGATCCGCGACGCCTAGGCGACGCCGGGCGCAGGCGTCAGTCGGCGACGGCCCGCCGAAGGTCGCCGACCTTGCTTGTGATCCGGGCGATGTGGCGCGAGTCGGTGCCACAGCAGCCGCCGAAGACGTTGGCGTGCGGAAAACGCCGGGCAAGTGCGGCCATCTGGTCGCCCATTTCCTCGGGGTCGCCGTCCTCGAGATGGCCGAGGCTGCACAGCGTCAATAGCTCCATCGCGACGGCGTTGGGCATGAAGCCGCCAAGCCGACGTGTCCAGTCGCCGTCGGTCAGGCCCGGCTCGAACTCTGTCGGGTGGGCGCAGTTGACCGCGTAGTAAAGGGGCGCATTGCCCGTGGCCTCGTCGACGCGGGTCACGGCATCCTCCAGCGTGGTGCCATCGTGCAACGTTCCGCCCTTGGCGATGAACGAGACCACGCAGGGGATTTCCGCCGCCTTCGCCGCGCGGGCAAAGCCTGTCGCCTCTTCGACATTTGAGAATGTCCAGGCCGAAACCAAGTCGGCGCCGGCATCGCGCAGGGTGAGGATCTGTTCGGAATGATAGTCCTCTGCCTCGGCGGCCGTTTCCGTACGCCCGGTGTCGTAGGCGTCGCCCCGTGGGCCGACGCATCCGCCGATGACCATCGGCGTCGCGTCAGAGTGGTACTCGCGCGACAGGTCCTTGTAGAACGCGATCCCGCGGGCGTTGAGGTCGGCCAATGCCTCTGGCGAATAGCCGATGAGCGTGCCCCAGTCGCGGCTTGCGCGATAGTGCAGCCCCTCGTTGATGACGCCGAAGCCGTTTTCGACGGCGGCCTCGATGAGCTTGCGGTAGTAGTCGGCTAGACAGGCGCGGCCGCGTGGATCGTCGAGCACCTCGAAGGCGCAGAAATGCCGAAGCTCGATCCCGTCGATATACTGAAGCCAGGTCTCGAACCCGCCGCCGCAGGTCATGAGTTGACCATTCATTTGCGGAAGACGTGCCGGGTCATTCATCACGAACCCTCCATGCCGATTCCCTTTCAGCATAGTGGCGCAGGGCGATACTGTCGCCTCGTGAGGATACTGGCAGGGTTTGGACCGCGTTGGCGGGGGCCCTCAGCGCCGGCGCCGGACCTTCGGGATGTGGCTGGGCGAGAGCTTGTACTTCGCCTCGGGGTGGTCGGGGTGGCCGTGGGTGCGTGACCAGAAAGACGTGGCACCGCGCCTCACCCACACCGGGATCATCAGCAGCAGCCCGATCACGAAGCCCCCGGCGTGGGCCCAGTATGCGACGCCGCCGCCCGACAGGTCCGTCGATACGCCGTTGAACAGCTGAAGGCCGAACCAGACGCCCAGCATCAGCCAAGCGGGCACCGGGACGATCCGGAAGAAGACGACGATGATGAAAAGGATGTCGACCTTGGCGCGGGGATACATCAGCAGGTAGCCCCCCATCACGCCCGCGATCGCCCCCGAGGCGCCGACAGTCGGTACCGTCGACCAGGGCGCGGCGGCGATATGGGCGACCGAGGCGCCCACGCCACAGGCCAGATAGAACAGCAGAAAGCCGAAATGGCCGAGGTCTTCCTCTAGGTTGTCGCCGAAGATCCAGAGAAACAGCATGTTCCCGGCAAGGTGCATGATCCCGCCGTGCAGGAAGAGCGAGGTGAAGAGGCCGTGCAGGCCTTCGCCCGATGACACCGCGGCTGGAATGAGCGCCCATTCCATGAAGAAGCCGTTGATTGCGCGCGGGTCGTTCATCAGGCCGTAATAGGACAGGAACACCAGCACGTTCGCCACGATCAGGGCGTAGGTGACAAAGGGCGTCTTTTCCGACGGGTTGTGATCGCGCAGCGGGAACATGGCCTAGAAGTCGGGCCATGTTCCCCAAAGGTCAAGCGGAACCCGCCGCCGCCAGCAATTCGGCGTTTCCGCCAGAGGCGGTGGTGTCGATGCACAGATGCCGTTCGACGAGCGCGTCGGCATGGGTCGGCTGGCCGGTGACAAGCGGCAGGATGGGGCCCGGACGCGCGGCAAGGGCGGTGAGGTGCGCGCGCGCGGTGTCCTTGTCGCCCCACCAGAGCACGCCGCCGAAACCGCTCAGCGTTTCCAGCGCCTGCGGGGCGAGGTTCGGTGCGGCGATGGCGCGGCCGCCAAGGGCTTGGACGGCGGTCTTCTGTCGGGCGGCGGTGTCCGCGCCTGGCCCGAGACAGAGAAGCGGCGCGCGGGCAAAGCGCGACAGCCGGTTCGATTCGCCCGTGGGGCCGGGCAGGTCGCGGGTGTCGGCGCGCGGCGCGGAGCCGGTGGCGGCCAGCGCTGTCGCGACGGTTTCGGGCGTTGGGGCCTCGCCGGGGGCTTCCGGGTCCGTCCCGGCCGGAGCCGGTTGCGTGAAACGGTCGAGGTAGTCGGGACCGCCCGCCTTTGGCCCGGTGCCCGACAGGCCCTCGCCCCCGAAGGGCTGGCTGCCGACGATGGCGCCGATCTGGTTACGGTTGACATAAAGGTTGCCCACCGCCAGCCGGTCGGTGACGTGCTGCACGCGATCGTCGATGCGGGTGTGCAGGCCGAAGGTCAGCCCGTAGCCCGTGGCGTTGATGTCGTCGATCACGCGGTCGAGGTCGTCGGCGCGGAAGGTGGCGAGGTGGAGGACGGGGCCGAAGACCTCACGCTTCAGCGCGGCGATGCCGGTGACGCCGATCACGGTGGGCGGGATGAAGTGGCCGGTGTGGGGCGCGGGCAGGGATTTCAGCACGCGGCCTTCGTGGCGGGCGGCGTCGACATAGGCGGCGATGGCGTCGCGCGCCTCGGCGTCGATCACCGGGCCGATGTCGGTCGACAGGTTCCACGGATCACCGGCGGCCAGCGCATCCATCGCGCCGAAGAGCATCTCCTTGAAGGGGTCGGCGATGTCTTCCTGCACATATAAGCAGCGGAGCGCGGAACAGCGCTGGCCCGCCGACTGGAAGGACGATTGCACCACGTCGCGCACGGCCTGTTCGGCCAGCGCGGTGGAATCGACGATCATGGCGTTGAGCCCGCCGGTCTCGGCGATCAGCGGCGCGTCGGGGGACAGATGCCGGGCCATGGCGCGGCGGATCGCCTGCGCGGTGTCGGTCGAGCCGGTAAAGGCCACGCCGGCCACGCGCGGGTCGGATGTCAGCGCGGCGCCGACGGTCGCCCCGTCGCCGGGCAGGAGTTGCAGCGCATGGGGCGGGACGCCGGCCCTGAGCATGAGTTCGGTCGCCGCATGGGCGATCAGCGGGGTCTGTTCCGCCGGCTTCGCGAGCACACCGTTGCCCGCGGCCAGCGCGCCGGCGATCTGCCCGGTGAAGATCGCCAGCGGGAAGTTCCAGGGGCTGATGCAGGTGAAGACGCCACGGGCGGGCCGGGTGAGATCGCCCGCGCGGGCGGCGTAGTAGCGCAGGAAATCCACCGCCTCGCGCAGTTCGCCGACGGCGTCCATCAGGGTCTTGCCCGCCTCGCGCGTGGCAAGGGCGAAGAGGCGGCCGAAGTCGGCCTCGTAGAGGTCCGCGGCGCGGTTGAGGATGGCTGCCCGCTCGGCCGCCGGGGCGTCCCACGGCGCGGCGGCGGCCAGCGCGGTGGCGATGTCGGCGGGCGTCGCGTCGCGCGCTGAGCCGAGGTGGTCCGCCGGATCGGCCGGGTTCCGGCGCGGGGCGGGGGCGGTGCCCTGAACCTGCCCGGCGAGAAGCGGGGCGGCCAGGAAGGACGTGTTGCGGAAGGGATCGCGCACGCCGTCGATGGCGGCCAGCGTCGGGCGGTGGGCGATGTCCCAGCCGCGCGCATTGGCGCGCTCGGGCCGGAAGATGTCCGGCCCCGGGCGGACGATGGGGCGCGCGGTGGCCAGCGCGTCGAAGGGATCGGCGGCCACGGTTTCGGGGGGCACGTCCTCGTCCACGATCTGGTTGACGAAGGAGCTGTTGGCGCCGTTCTCCAGCAGGCGGCGGACAAGGTAGGCCAGCAGGTCCTTGTGCGCGCCCACGGGGGCATAGATGCGGCAGCGGGTGCCCGCGTCGGCCTTGACGATGGCGTGCAGGCGTTCGCCCATCCCGTGCAGGCGCTGGAATTCGAAGCTGTCGCGGTCATCCCCCGCCATGTGCAGGATCGCGGCGGCGGTATGGGCGTTGTGGGTGGCGAACTGGGGGTAGATCCGGTCGGTCATGCACAGAAGCTTGCGGGCATTGGCGATGTAGCTGACGTCGGTGGCGGGCTTCGTCGTGAAGACGGGGAAGCCGTCAAGCCCCGCGACCTGCGCGCGCTTGATCTCGGTGTCCCAGTAGGCGCCCTTGACCAGCCGCACCATGAACCGCCGGTCAAGCCGGTGGGCCAGCGCATTGATCCAGTCGAGCACCAGCCCCGCGCGCTGGCCATAGGCCTGCACCACGATGCCGAAGCCGTCCCAACCGGCAAGGTCGGGGTCGCTGGCGACGGCCTCGATCACGTCGAGCGACAGTGACAGGCGGTCCGATTCCTCGGCATCGACGTTGAATCCGAGGTTGGCGGCGGCGGCCTGCCGCGCCAGCCCGCGCACCCGCGGGACGAGGTCTTCCATGATGCGGGCGCGCCGGGCCTCTTCGTAGCGGGGGTGGAGCGCCGAGAACTTGACGGAGATGCCGGGGTTGAGGCGCGGGTCAGGGGTCCGGGCATTGCGCGCGATGGCGTCGATGGCGCTGGCATAGGCCGCGCGGTAGCGTTCGGCATCGGCCTCTGTCCGCGCGGCCTCTCCCAGCATGTCGTAGGAATAGCCGTAGCCCTGGCGCTCCATCTCTGCCGCGCGGCGCATGGCGGCGCCGATGTCCTGGCCCAGCACGAACTGGCGGCCCATCTCGCGCATGGCGCGGGCGACGGCGGTGCGAATCACCGGCTCTCCCAGCCGCTTGACGGCGCCGCGCAGCGTGCCTGCAAGGCCGGGGCGCGGATCGTCGAGCACGCGGCCCGTCAGCATCAGCGCCCAGGTCGAGGCATTGACCAGCGGCGAGGTGGAATGGCCGAGGTGGCGGCCCCAGTCGGAGGGGGCGATCTTGTCCTCGATCAGGGCGTCGATGGTGTCGGCGTCGGGCACGCGCAAAAGCGCCTCTGCCAGGCACATCAGCGCGATGCCCTCGTCGGTGGAAAGGCCGTATTCGGCCAGGAACACCTCCATCAACCCGGGGCGGGCCGAGGTGCGGATGCGGCGCACCAGGTCGGCGCCAGAGGCGGCGATGGCGATGCGATCCGCGGGCGACAGGGCGGCCGTTGCGATCAGCGTGTCGAGCACCTGCGCCTCTGGCGCATAGGTGGCGGCGTCGATGACAGGGCGAAGCGCGGCGGGATCCTTGGGCATGGCGGTCTCCATCTGGATGACCTAAGATATCCGGGTGGTTGCAGGCGATCTGACTGTAGATCATCAATTCGCAGGCGATCGTCCCGAAGATGGAGAAGTTTTCATGCCGATGTCCGTGGCCGACCTGGACCGTTTCGACCGGGCGATCCTGCGCATCCTGTCCACCGAGGGACGCATCAGCGTAACCGATCTGGCAGGGCGGATCGGGTTGACGAAATCGCCGACGCAGGCCCGGCTGAAACGGCTGGAGGACAGCGGCGTCATCACCGGCTATCGCGCCATCACCGACCCGATCCGCGTGGGCCTGGCGCATGTCGCGTTCGTCGAGGTGCGGCTGACCGACACCCGCGAAAAGGCGCTGGCTGCCTTCAACGCCGCCGTGCGCGCGGTGCCCGAGATAGAGCAGTGCCACATGATCGCGGGGGCCTTCGATTATCTGCTGAAGGTGCGCACGGGCGACATGACCGATTACCGCCGGGTTCTGGCCGAGGCGATCTCGACCCTGCCTCACGTGGCACATACCTCGACCTACGTGGCGATGGAGGCGGTGAAGGAAGGCGGGGTTTGACGTCGACGTGACTTGACCGGAGGCGCGGTGCGGTCATGCTGGCCGCATGTTTCGCTGCGGGCCCATCCTTATGCTTTTTGCCTTGCCGTCCTGGGCCCAGGCAGAGTGCCCGCCCTTGCCCGACCGGACGTCCGAGATCGAGGCGATCCTTCTGGAACTGAAATCCGCGAAGTCAGAGATGGACGGCCGCCGTCTGTCGAACGACCTTTGGGCGATCTGGACCGTTGCGCCGGATGCCAAGGCGCAGGCCCTGCTGGACGCGGGAATGGCGCGGCGCGAGTCCTATGACTACCTTGGCGCGATCGAGCAGTTCGACGCGCTCGTGGACTACTGCCCCGACTATGCCGAGGGCTACAACCAGCGTGCCTTTGCGCGTTTCCTGCGCGAGGAATATGTCGAGGCGCTGGCCGATCTCGAACGGGCCCTGGCACTCAATCCGCGCCACACCGGCGCACTGTCGGGCATGGCGCTGACGCTGATGGGTCTGGGACGGATGCGCACCGCGCAGGACGTGTTGCGCGACGCGCTGGAGTTGAACCCGTGGCTGCCCGAAAGGGCCTATCTGATCGAGCCGCCGGGCAAGGACATCTGACGCCCGGCGCAGTGGCTGTCAGGACGGCCGAACCATCACCTGTTCCTTGGTCTTGCCGTCGGGCAGATAATTGAACTCTGTCTGCCAGCCCATCAGCTTGCTGACGAAGCGCTTGGTCCTGTGGCGCACCGACGGGTAGTAGACCAGATCGGTCGCCGGGAAGTCGCAAAGCAGAACGATGCGCTGCTTGTCACTGCGGTTCCACGCCTCGTGGTCGAGGCAATCGTCGAAGACGAAGCATTCGCCCGGCTTCCACCGGCGCGTGGTGTCCTCGACCCGGAATTCACAGCCTTCGGGGATGATCAGCGGCACGTGCAGGCGCAACACACCCTCGGGCGCGAGGTTGCGGTGGGCCTTGATGTGTGTGTGCGGGCTCATCCGCGAGAAACCGGCGTTCTCCAGCCCCGGGATCCTTTCGATCAGTGCGGCGGTCTTCGGGCACATCTCGCAGTGTTTGTCGAAGCGGACGCCCCAGCCGTAGAGGCCAAAGATCTTCCAGCCGAAATTGTAGTAGTGGCGTTCAGGCCATGGCAGGAAACCGTCGTCGCCCAGCGCGATTACCTCGTCACGTATGGCTTCCCAGTTGTCCTGGATCTCTTCCAGCCAGGGGAAGATTGCGTTGTCATAGTACATGCGGCGGCCTTTCCTACGGCAGGAGGCGCAGCGCGGCCATCGACAGGGCGCGCAGCTTTCCCCGGAACCCGTGCACCAGCGGCAGGGTCTGCTTGATCGTCTGGAACCACGTGATGCCGGGATCGTCGTCTTCCAGTTGCTTGAGCTTCGCCTCGTCATAGGCGACGGGCGGATCGGGATCCTGTGTCATCTCTCATTCCGATGTGTTCGGGTCAAACCGGGCCGTGTGGGGCGCAGGAACTGGTACGGGTCCCGCATATCATTCTTCGTGGGCGCATGGCAGGGGCTGCAAGCGTCAAGGCGCGGATCCGCCGGTGGTCGCCTGGCCGAAAGGTGGCTTGGGAAGGGGCTGGAAACCCGCGCCGCGCCGGGCCATGGTAGCGCCGCCCGGCGCCCGCGTGGTGGAATGGTAGACACAGGGGACTTAAAATCCCCAGGCCGAAAGGCCGTGCCGGTTCGAGTCCGGCCGCGGGTACCATGGTTTGAGTATACGGGCCTGTAACCATTGGATAAATTCCAATGGAGGCGTTCAGGCATACACACAGCCAGACACACAGGGCGTTCTGAATCCGCCTATCTGCTCGAGCGACATGGGCGCTACCGAACCGCACCGGGTTTGCCGGAGGCTCGAACCTCTGAGAAGGCTGGAGCACCATATGCAAGCCTGCGAACAGGTTTTCCCCTGAGGTGCGAGCGCGCGCCGCGCGGATGGTTCTCGACGGCGAAGGCCGGCACGGGTCTTGCCGGCAGGCGATCACGTCGATTGCAGCGAGGATGGCTGTTCGGCGGCGATGCTGAACGACCGGGTCACGACGACGGAAGCCGACAGCGGCAAGCGGGCTGGCATCCCAAGCGACATGGCCGGGAAGATAAAGGCACAGGAGCGCAGGTGCCGCGAGTTGCGCCTGGCCAATGTGATATTGCGCTAGGCTTCGGCGTATTCTGCTATGGCAGAGAGCGACCGCCGGAAGCCGCGCGGCAGGACATGTTCGATTGCATCGAGATGTTCCGCGACCCGAAGCGCAGGACACAGGAAAAACGGCATGGTGTCGCCCTTTGATTTCGAAGAAAGACAGGTCAGACTGAATGAGGCAGGGGTCCGGGAAACCGGGTCCCGCGTCCCGGTCCGAGACGCTGGCGCCGAGGCTTGTCCGCGTTGCAATGGCCGCATAGGCAGAAGTACACGTCAGAAGAGGTGCACGGCATGACGGACGACAGGACCCTGGAGCGGCTTCTTGACAAGGCCGATATCGCGGAGGTCGTGCACGCCTATTGCGATCACTTCGATCGCGCCGAGGCCGAGGAGGTTCTGGCGCTGTTCACCGAAGATACAGTGGTCGATTACGGCCCCGACGTGCCCACGATGAGCGGGCTTGAAGCGCTGCGCCCGATGGTGACCAACGGGCTTGCCAACTTTTTCGCGGCGACGAGCCACCACGTCTCGAACTTTCGGATTAGCTTTACCGGCCCCGATACGGCCGAAAGCGCGTGTTACCTCTATGCGTGGCACAGGTACCAGGACGGGCGGCCGGAGAGCGAGCTTTGGGGGCGCTACCTGCACCAGTTCCGGCGCACGCCCGGCGGATGGAAGATCTCTGGCCTCGTCCTTCTGGCGGCGGGGTCGCGGGAGTTTCACCGACAATCCATGCACCCGATCGGGCGCCGCGGCATGGGGTGAGGTCGGCCGATGCGAAAGGGGCGGCCCGTTGGACCGCCCCGCTGACTTGCACTTGTGATGCCGGATCAGTTTGCCATGAAGGTTTCGAAGCGATTTTTGAAATCGGTCGCTTCCGGCTGATCGGCGAGGATAACTTCCCAGCTCTGGCGCGCGGCCTCCATGAAGCCGGCGAGGTCGGGTTCGATGATCTCGACGCCTGCGGCACGCGCGGTTTCAAGGCCGTCGTCGGCCAGTTTGTCATGCGCCGCGATGCCCACCGCGATGGCCTCTTCGCCCGCGCTCTGGATCATTTCCTTTACGTCGTCAGGGAGCCCGTCCCACCACGACTTCGACAGTACGAAGACTGTGGTCGACTGGTGCGCCTTGGTCAGCGTGTAGGTGTTGGTGGCCTCGAAGAAGCCGTCGGCGACGTAGGCGTCTGGCGAGACCTCCAGCGCGTCAACCACGTTGTTCTGGATCGCCATGAAAAGCTCGCCATATGACATGGGGGTCGGCTGGGTGCCCATTGCCTTGTAGGCCTCTACGAAGCCCGGGGTCGGCAGGACACGGATCTTGAGCCCCTGCATGTCTTCGACCGTCGCAACGCGCGCCGGAGCCTTTGACGCGACCGAGCGCTCGTAGATCGAGCCGAAGCCGACGCCGTACATGTCGACGTCCGACAGAAGGTCGAGCATCTCGCGGCCCATCTCGCTCTGAAGGACCTCGTAGGCCTGCGCCTTGTCCTCGAAGAGGTAGGGCAACGACAGCACGCGGTATGCGGGCACCACCGTTTCCAGCGTCGAGCCGCCGACGAAGCCGCCGGTAAGGATGCCGGTGCGGATGGACTGGATCGCGCGGCCTTCGTTCCCGGCCTGACCGCAGCACTGGATATCGACCATGATGTCGCCGTTCGAGCGCTCTTCAATCAGGCTTTTGAACTCGTTCAGTATCACCTGGTACGGGCTCTGGTCGCTCAGCACATGGGCCAGCGTCATGGTGTAGGTCTGCGCCTGGGCGGAGCCCGCCGCAAGCCCCGCTGCCGCCGCCGCGGCGAGGAAGGCATGTTTCATGTTCATTCTTCGGTCTCCCTGTTTCTTGATTATCGGAGCAGGGCGAGTGAAATGCCCGGGACGTAGGTGATGACCACGAGGTTCAGAACTAGCACCCCGAGGAACACCGCGAGCGGGCGCATCAGTTGCTCCATGCTGATGCGCGCGATTCCACACGCGATGAAAAGGTTCACGCCAACGGGCGGGGTCACCATGCCCACGGCGAGGTTTACGATCATGATCAGCCCGAAATGCACCGGGTCGATGCCGTAGCTTGCCGCGATGGGCGCCAGTATCGGCCCGAGGATCACGATTGCGGCGAAGGTTTCCATGAACATTCCCACCACCAGCAGGAAGACGTTCACGAGCAACAGGAAATAGATCGGGTTCTCGGTGATCGTGGTCAGCAGCATGCCCAGCTGTTGCGGCGCCCGCAGCAGATGCAGCGCAAAGGCGAACATCGCCGCGAAGGCCACGATGATCATCACCACCGACGAGGTCACTGCCGCGCTGGCGAAGATCCTTGGCAGATCGCGCAGACCGAGTTCGCGGTAGACCACCACCCCGAGGAAAAGCGCATAGAACACCGCGACCACGGCGGCCTCGGTCGCGGTGAAGATGCCGCCGAAGATGCCGCCAAGGATGATGACCGGCATGAAGAGCGAGAGCGAGGCGCGCCAGAATGCATGGCCCACCTCGCGCACCCATGTGCCGGCCTGGAACGGTTGACGTTCGCCGTAGCCACGAATCCAGACGATCAGGATCGCCGTCGTCATCAGCGAGACGCCGATCATCAGCCCCGGAAGGAAGCCCGCAATGAAAAGGTCGGTGATCGAGACACCTGTGATGACGCCGTAGATCACCATGGCCACCGAGGGCGGGATGATAACGCCCAGTTCGCCCGAGGCCGCGACCGTGGCGGCGCTGAACGGGCGGGGGTATTTCTGTTTTTCCATCTCCGGTATGAGCATCGAGCCGATCGCCGCCGCGGTGGCGGCGGAGGACCCCGATATCGTGGCGAACAGCATCGAGGTCATCACCACCGCCGCCGCGAGGCCGCCGCGCACCCAGCTTACCAGCGCCTTTGCGAAATCCACCAGCCGCGAGGCGATGCCGCCGTGCTGCATGAGACGTCCCGCCAGCACGTAAAGCGGAAGCGCCATCAGAGCGAAGCTGTCCAGTGCATCGAACACCACCTGCGGGATCGCGATGAAGGGGATGTTGCGCTCCATCAGCGTCGGGATCGCCGCAATTCCGAGTGACATGGCGATCGGCACGCTGGCGGCGAAAAGGACGAGGAGGACAATGACGAGCAAGATCATCTCAGTCCTCCGGCGCGAAGTCGGAGGCAAAGCGGATGTCGAGCCCCTCAACGATGGTTTCGGCGATAAGCGCCAGCGAATTGAGGATCATCAGAACCATCCCGACGGGCATCGCGAGGTAGACCCTGTCCTTGGTAATCCCCATGACCGGGCTCGTCTCGCTGCGGCCAAGATCAAGGAAGTCGATGCCAACTGTGAACAAAAGTCCGAAAAACGCCATGCTGAGGATCATCACCGCGTAGCGCAGTGGGATGCCCGAACGGGGGGGCAGCTTTCTGACGCCGAATTCCAGGGCGATCATCCTGGCGTGGCGCACGCCCACCGCGGCGCCGAGAAAGACCATCCAGATCAACGTGTAGCGGGCAAGCTCTTCCGTCCAGGGCGCAGAGATGTTGATACCCAGTGAAGTAAGCACGAAACGGACCAAGACCTGCGCCATGACGGCCGTCGCCACAACTGCCAGTAGCGCAGCGACGATCGCCGTTACGACCGCGTTCACCCCGTCCATCACGCGAAGGAAGATCCGCACCCGACACCCCCCAGCCCAGTGTTTCCGGGCCGGACTAATCGCCGGCCGCGGCCCCTGGATTCAACTTTAGGGGACGGGGAAATGTTCGCAAGACAAATTTATGTACGTATAGCGAACAAATCGCGCTGACCTTATCCGTGTTGCCTGACCCATTCGGCCAGCTCGGCGTGGGTTGGAAACCAGACATCGCCACGGGCCTTCGCATGCGCGATCAGGGCATCGAGGATCCAGATGCGCGACCGGTAGCCGATCACGAAGGGATGAAAGACGAGCTGGCAAACTCCGCCTTCTTCCCATGCCATGTCGAACTCGCGCAGGAAGATGTCGAGGACGTCGGTGGGCGGTGTCCATGGGCGCGTAGGCGGTTCACGGTTGAAGAGGAGATAGACCGCATCGTCGCGCACCCAGTCCACCGGGATTTCCACAAGTCCGGTGGCGGTGCCGTTGGTCAGTACCTCGTAGCAGGCGTCGTCGGCCATCAGGCTGCTGTCGTAGAGAAACCCGGCCTCGGCGACCAGTTCGATGGTGTGCGGGCTAAGATCCCAATTCGCCGCACGATGGCCGACGGGCAGGGTGCCCGTCATCTCTGCCAGTGCGTCGCGCGACCGAAGAAGCAGGTCGCGCTCTGTGGTGCGGTCGAGTTTCGAGGTGTTCTCGTGGATCCAGCCGTGCACCCCGATTTCGTGCCCCGGGTCGTGGATGGGCCGCAAGGCGGGCGGGTCGATCAGGCCGGCCACTGCCGGGACAAAGAAAGTGGCGCGCACGCCATGGCGTTCCAGCACGTCCAGAATGCGCGGGACGCCTCGGCGTCGGCCGTATTCGCCCCAGGCGAGCCGGCCGATCGCGGCGCGCCCCGTTCCCAGCTCGAACGTCTCGTGATCGCAGTCGAAAGAGAGGGCAAGCGCGCAACGCGCGCCGTCGGGCCAGGCCGGCGGCGCCAGGGCTCGGCCCGCGCGCACCCGGTTGACCAGCGCGCGCCATTCGGCCTCGTCTGTCGTCCAGGGTGCCTCGGGTGTCATCCCAATACGGTGGAGACAGCACGACCGAACGCGTCGGCGACGGTGTCCACCTCTTCGTGTGTGATGCAAAGCGGCGGCGCGAAGCCCACGATGTTGCCTTCGGGAAGTGCGCGCGCCATCACACCCAGGCGCGCCATCTCTGCCACGATCTTCGGCGCGACCGCCATGGGCGGGAACCATGTGCGCGCAGCGGGGTCCTCCATGAACTCCACAGCGGCCAGCAGGCCCACGCCGCGCACCTCGGCGACGTTGCGCTGCCCGCCCACCGCCTCTTCCAGCCGCGTTTTCAGGTATGGCCCGACCTCCCCGGCGTTCCGGACGAGCCCGAGACTGTCCACCAACTCCAGCGTCGCGATGCCTGCGGCGGCGCCGACGGGATGGGCCGAATAGGTCCAGCCATGGCCAAGGGGGCCGAAATCGTCCGAGCCCTTCATCAGGACGTCGAACACGCGCTGCGACAGGACAGAGCCGGAAAGCGGCGCATAGGCAGAGGTCAACCCCTTTGCGATGGTCATGAAGTCGGGCCGCAGGCCATAGAGGTCCGAGCCGAACATCTGCCCCGTGCGGCCGAAACCTGTCACCACCTCGTCGGCGATCAGCAGGATGTCGTGGCGCGCAAGCACCTCTTGCACCCTGTCCCAGTAGCCTGCGGGCGGGGGCAGGATGCCGCCGGTGCCCATCACCGGCTCGCCAATGAAGGCGGCGATGGTGTCCGGGCCTTCGCGTGCGATCAGCGCTTCCAGCGCGTCGATCAGGTGGTCGGTGAACTCTGCCTCGGACATGTCGGGGTCGGGGCGACGCAGGAAGTGCGCGGCTTCGGTGTGCAGGAACCCTTCGAGCGGCAGGTTGAAGCGATCGTGGTAGACCTTGAGCCCGGTCATCGACCCCGAGACGAGGCCCGAGCCATGGTAGCCGCGCCAGCGGCTGATGATCTTGCGCTTGGCCGGGCGGCCGAGAAGATTGTTGTAGTGCCAGGCAAGCTTGACGTTGGTCTCGTTCGCATCTGAGCCCGACAGCCCGAAATAGACGCGCGCCATATGGTCGGGCGCGCGGTCCATGACCATCTTCGCGAGGCGGATGGCGGGCTCGTTTCCATGGCCCGCGAAGGCATGGAAATATGCCAGTTCATGGGCCTGCTTCGACATGGCGTCGGCAATTTCTGTACGGCCATAGCCAGCGTTCACGCAATAAAGCGCGGCAAAGGCATCGAGAAAACGGTTTCCGTCGCGGTCGGTGACGTATACGCCATCACCCCCTGTCACGATCCTCCCGGGCATGTCGCCGCGCGCGTGCTGTGCAGTGTGGGTCGTCGGATGAAGAAGACAGTCCCTGTCCCATGCCGCAAGGGTGTCGTTCATCAGGTCCTCGTCGAGGGTCATATCAGGCTCTCCAGCCGGGGGTTGGCGATGAACTCTGGCACGCTGGCCTGGTTCGGCAATGTCAGGACGAAAGCGACGATGTCGGCGACCGTCTCGGGCGGAAGCCGCTCTGCCTTTGGCATTACTCCAGGGATGTCGGCGATCAGGTCGGTGTCCGTGGCGCCGGGGCAGATCGCGGTGGCGCGAACGCCTTCGTCCCAGCCGGCAAAGCGCACGGCCTGCGTCATGGCGAGAAGCGCGTGTTTCGACATGGTGTAGCCGACGGATACGCCCGCGCGGTATCGCTTGGCGTCGGTCGAGGCGATGTTGATGACCCGGCCCGATCCGGTCTTCTTCAGATGCGGCAGCGCTTCGCGGATCAGGCGGAAAGGCGCCTTGACGTTGACAGCCCATAGATCGTCGAGATCGTCCTCGGTCCCCTGCTCGAAGTCCACGATCCGCAGAATTCCCGCGTTGTTCACCAGCGCATCCAGATGACCGAACCGGCTTATCGTCTGCGCGACCCAGGGGGCCGCGGTGGCCGGGTCCAGTGCGTCGAAGGGAAAGGCGGCGAACCGGTCCGCGGGTGCGTCAAAGGCATCGGCTTGCGCAAGGTCGCGCAGGCCCAGGGATACCGCCCAGCCGTCCCGAAGCAGCCGCCGCGTGATCGCGGCCCCCAGACCCCGGCCCCCGCCCGAGATCATCGCGACCTTCATCAGAAAAGGCCCTGGTAGACGCCGCCGTCGTTGACAATGTTCTGGCCCGACATGAAGCCTGCCTGCGCCGAGCACAGGTAGGCGATCAGGTCCCCGCATTCCGAAGGGTCGGCGAAGCGGCCGGCCGGGCAGGTCTCCAGCCGGTTTTGCACGATGGCCTCGTAGGTGGTGTTTCCGCGCTTGGCGTGGCCGTGCAGATTGGTGTGCAGGGCGTCGGTGTCGAACAGCCCGGGGCAGACCGTGTTGATCGTGACATTGTGCGGGATCAGTTCGCGCACCATCGCGGCGGTCGCCCCGGACAGCGCCAGCCGGGCGGCATGGCTGTGGGCAAAACCCACCTGCGGGAACTTGATGAAGCTGACCGACATGTTGACGATGCGGCCGTACCTGCGCTCTTTCATTCCCGGCGCCGCGCGCTGGATCATGTCGACAGAGGACAGGAAATGCACCTCAAGCCAGTAGCGCCAGTCCTCGGCGGTGATCTGGTCGTATGGGGTGGGCACCTGCCGGACGCCGGGGTTGTTCACCAGGATGTCCGGCGCGCCGCCAGATGCCTCGATCAGCGCGGCGCGGCTGTCGGCATCGTTGAAGTCAGCGGCGACAGTCGTGACCTTGACGCCGAAGTCGCGGCGGATTTCCTCGCCCGCAGCTTCGAGGGCGTCGGCCGAACGCGCATTCATCGTGATGTCGACGCCCTCGCGTGCCAGCGAACGCGCCGTCGCAAGCCCCAGCCCACGGCTGGCGGCCGTCACGATGGCGTTCTTTCCGCGCAAACCAAGATCCATGTCCCCCCCTTTCGTCGTTGTCTTCAGGCCACTTTGGCGTGTTTGGCCAGCAGCCGGTCCATGCCCTCTGCAAGCTCCTTCAACGCCTCGCCCTTCAGCGGGCGCAGCGGCGGGCGCGGCGTGCCGCCGCCCGGATAGCCGAGATGGTTCATCGCGGCCTTGGTCGCAGGGTAAAGCGTGCGGCCCCCCGTCGTGAAGAGTTCCGTCATCGCGATCCCGGTCGCCTGCAATGACCAGGCCTCGCGCATCCGCCCGGCCTTTGTGGCATGCCACAGGTCGAGGCATCCCGGCGCCCAGACATTGGGAAAACAGTCGATCAGCCCGTCCGCGCCGGCAAGCGTGGCCGCTACACCGAAGACCGAGGACGGTCCGCAGAAGACCCGGATCCGGTCCTTTACGCGGATCAGCGTGTCCTGGAAATTGTTCCAGTCGCCGCTCGATTCCTTGATTGCCACCACGTTGTCGAGATCGGCGAGGATCGAGGCAAGCCGTGGGGTGATCGCGTTCCCGGCGTTGCCGGGGATGTTGTAGAGCACGATCGGCAGCACCGACTGGGCGTTGATCGCCTCAAAATGCGCGACGAGGTCGCTTTCGGAGGGCCGCACGAAAAAGGGCGGCATGACCAGCACCGCGTCGGCGCCGGCCTCTTTCGCGGCGTGGATCTGGTCGATCACATCGCCTTCGCGGATGCCGGCGGCGCCAAGGATCACCGGCCCACGACCGGCAGACGCGGCTGCGGCCAACTGGGCCAGGCGGATGCGTTCGGGCGCGTCGAGCGCCCAGAATTCGCCGGTGCAGCCGGCCGCGACCATGCCCGTCGAGCCGGCGTCATACAGGCGCGTGATGTTCGAAACGAAGGCCTCTTCGTCAATCGTCATGTCGCCCCTGAAGGGGGTGGTGAGCGCCGGCATTGGTCCGGCCCAGTTCACCGTGGATCTGTTCAACTCGATGCCTCCTCCGTCCGTCGCGCTTATGATGCGCCCGTTGCTATCACTCGCGGATGGTTCTGTTGTGCCAGTGGGCGGTTCAGCCGTTGTCCCGACGGACCCGCGGCAAACACATGCGCCTTGGCCAGGTCAATTCCGCAACGGATCGAGTCGCCTGCATTCCAGACATGATCGGCGCCGATGCGGCCCGTTAGCCGCACGTTGCCCTCGATCTTCACCACGACAATGTTTTCGTGCCCGGTCTGTTCGACCACCTGCACCACGCCGGCGATCGGCCCCTCGCCAAGGGATATGTCCTCGGGGCGTACACCCAGGCAGGCGGGCCCGGCAGCGGCCACGTCGCCAAGCGGCGGGCAGTCGAGCTGCACGCCCGGTGCCTCGAAGCGCCAGCCGCTGCCCGCTGGCACCAGAGCACCGTCGATAAGGTTCATCGCCGGCGTGCCAATGAAGCCGGCGACAAAGCGGTTCGCGGGCTCGCGGTAGACCTCGTTGGGGGGCGCGAACTGTTGCAGGCGCCCGCCTTCCATCACTGCGATGCGATCGGACATCGTCATCGCTTCAAGCTGGTCATGTGTCACATAGACCATGGTGCGGCCAAGCCTGCGGTGCAGTTCGACCAGTTCCACCCTCATGTAACCGCGCAGCTTCGCGTCGAGGTTCGATAGGGGTTCATCCAGAAGGAATACCTTGGGGTCGCGCACCAGCGCCCGACCCAGCGCCACGCGCTGCTGCTGGCCACCCGACAGCTGGCGCGGCTTGCGGCGCAGAAGGTCTGTCAGTTGCAGTAGCTCCGCCGTCTTTTTCACCATTTCGGCGCGTTCCGGCTTGCGCACTCCGCGCTTCTTGAGCGGGTAGGCGATGTTGTCTGCCACCGTCATGTGCGGGTAAAGCGCATAGGACTGGAAGACCATGGCGATGTCGCGCTCGCCGGGCGCAACGTCGTTCACCAGACGCTCGCCAATGCTGATGCTGCCCGAGGTCGGGAATTCCAGCCCCGCGAGCATCCTTAGCGTCGTTGTCTTGCCGCACCCCGACGGGCCCAGCAGCGAAACGAACTCGCCTTCGGCGATCGTCAGGTTCAGCCCGTGCACGGCAGTGAAACTGCCGAAGCTCTTCACGATGTCCTTGAAGACGACCTCAGCCATGCCTTACCCCTTCACGCCGCCGGCGCCGAAGCCGCGGGTCAGATAGCTTTGCAGGAAGGCGAAGACAATGATGAGCGGAACGCTCATCATCACCGATGCCGCCATGAGCAGCGACCACTCGATGTTGAAGCTGGACACCAGCATGTTCATCACCCCCGTGGTCAGCGGACGAGCGCTGTCCGAGTTCACCAGCACCAGAGCGTAGAGATACTCGTTCCACGACAGGATGAAGGTGAAGAGCGCGGTCGAGATGATGCCCGGCAGCAGCTGCGGCAGGATCACGTCGCGGAACGCCCCGAGCCGCGATGCGCCGTCCACAAGCGCCGCATTCTCAAGGTCTTCCGGAATTCCCGCCATGAACGAACGCAGCAGCCAGAGTGCGTAGGGCAGGGCGAAGGTGGTGTAGGCGATCACCAGCGACAGGATGCTGTTGGAAAGGCCAAGCTGCACCAGCATCAGATACAGCGGGATAATCAGCACGACCGACGGAAGGAGATAGGTAAAGAGCACGAGGAAGGCGAGGCTTTCGCGCCCGCGGTATCGGAACCGCACGAGGCTGTAGGCCCCGATCGTCGCAATGCCGACCACGACGAGCGTTGTCGTCGTCGACAGGATCACCGAGTTCTTGAAGTAGGTCAGGAAGTTCGTACTGGAGAGCAGTCGCCAGTAGTGTTCGAGCGTCCATGTCTCTGGCAGGAAGGTCGGCGGTCGCCGGAACAGTTCGAACTGGGGCTTCACCGAGGTGACCAGCATCCAGTAGAGCGGGAAGGCCACGGCAAGCACGATCACCCAGGCAAAGACGTTGAAGGCAATCCGGCGGATCATGTGTCGTCCTCCGATCTGGTGCGGCGGATGTAGACCAGCATGAACACCAGCATGATCGCCATCATGACCACCGCATAGGCCGAGGCCATGCCCATCTGGTTCAGCGCGAAGGCTTCCTTGTAGACCAGAAGCGGCAGGGTCTGGGTGCTTGTCACCGGTCCGCCACCTGTGAGCAGGTAGATCAGGTCGAATTCCTTGAAGTCCCAGATCGCCCGCAACATGATTATGACGACCAGCACCTCGCGCAGCTGGGGCAGCGTCACGTCCCAGAACCGAGCGATTGGACCGGCGCCGTCGATCCGCGCGGCCTCGTAAAGCGCGTCCGGGATCGTTTGAAGGCGTGCCAGCACCGCGATGACAACGAACGGGAAATACTTCCAAGCGCCGACGAGGATCACCGAGATCATGGCATTCGGCATCGAACCCAGGTAGTCGATGGGGAAGTCGATCAGCCCGGCCACGATCATGAGGTGGTTGAGAATGCCGTACAGGTCGTTGAACACCCACTTCCAGACAAGGACGGCCACAACCGTCGAGACGAAATAGGGAAATAGGATCAGGGACCGTGCGAGGCTGCGAAACCAGATGTTCTGGTGCAGCACCAGCGCCATGCCGACGCCACAGACGATCTGAAGCGTCAGCGTGCCGACTGTCCAAACGAGATTGTTGCGCAGCGAGGTCCAGAATTCGCTCTTGCCCAGCAGCGTGCGGTAGTTTTCCAGCCCGACCCAGGTGCCCTCGAGCGTGGGCGTAAAGACCTTGAACAAGGACAGGTAGACCGCCGAGACCAGCGGGTACACGATCACGGCGCAGAATATGAGCACCGTCGGCGCGATCAGGACCGAGCCGATCAGGGCATAGTGCCGTTCGAGAGGCGTTCGCCCGACCGCGCTCATTCACTTGCTCCCGGTGCTTCAAGCGCCGCTGTGAGCCGCTGGGCCATCGTTTCCGAGGCGACGGTCATTGCAGCGACAGCAGTGTTTTCGCGTTGGCCGCCATGACCCTCTCCAGCGAGGTGTCAGAAAGTCCCTGTGCCATGAACCAATCGACATAGGGCTTCATCGGGCAGAAGGGGTAGGCCGTTCCGAACAGGAAGCGCTCTGACAAGAAGCCATTGGCGGCGGCAAGGTACTCTGCCGTGCCGGGCAGGGGGCCAAGATACATGTCGGGGCAGATGTACAGATTCTCGCGCCGGAAGGCGACGCCGAGGATCTCCTGCACATAGGGCCAGGCGCCATGGGCAGAGACCACTTTAAGTGCGGGGAAGTCCGCAAGCATCCGGTCGAGCGCCACCGGATCGTTGTATGACAGGTCGGGGCCCGCCCCGCCGCCCGTCATTATCACGACCGGCAGTCCGGCCGCTTCGCATTTTGCATAGATCGGGTAGAGCCGACGATCGTCGGCGCGCATTGGTACTGCCGAGACGCCGGGTTCCAGGTTCACGGCCTTCAGCCCCAGCGCGAGGATCTCGTCAATTGCCGATAAGGCGGCTGCGAGGTTGGCGCTGTCGGCAGATCCGACACCGACCAGCCGGTCGCTGTTCCGGGAGACGACATCCGCGACATCCGCGTTTTCAATGGTCCCCAGAGTGGCGGTCGTGCGGCCGATCGCGACACCGGTCGTGATCCCCGCTTCTTCCATTTCGGCCCGGAACAGCTCCATCGACTGCTCGGCGGCCGAGACGACAAGCGGCCAGCCAAGCTTTTGCGTGTAGCGTTTCCGGTTCTCGGCGACCGCGTAGATCTTCGACTCGAGAAAGCCCTTGGCCGGAGGTCTCATGCGGAAATCGACGATTTCCATCGGTGCTGCCTTTCAGGGAAGGGGGCGAAGTATCACGGGCCGGGTCTAACCCGGCCCGTAAGTGCGTTGAAAGAGCGATCAGCCCTTCATCACGCCTTCGATGATCTTCGCGGTCTCGCCAATCACCACGTCAGGATCCTCGTCGTTCAGCACGACGCGCTGGACCATGTCCGAAATCGCCATCGTGCCTTCCACGTCACCGGCCAGATCGTTCGACCGGTGCGCCTTGGACTCGTAGCCAAGGTTGTGGCCGTCCGCCGCGGCTGCGGCCATCACGTCGACCTCTGCCTCGTACTTCTGGATGATCGGATTGTCCTGGTACATCGGATTGGCGCTGATCGTCTTCAGAACCGGAAGCAGGTGACCGGGCGCCGCATGAAGCTGGCGGATCATGCCTTCAGGCTCGAAGAGGTGCAGCGCGAACTTTTTCGCCGCCTCGACGTTCTTCGACTGTGCCGGGATGAACACGCTTGGGAACGCATTGAAGGTCCACGGCTTCACGTCGGCCGAGATCGTCGGGTAGCGCGTGCAGGTGATGTGGTCCGCGATCGGCGGGTTCTGCGCGGCGACGTTGCCAAGCACCCGGCCAGTGTAGATACCGGTGGCCGTCGCGCCGCTGACAAAGGCGGTGATCGCCTCGCCCCAGCTGTAGTTTGTCGCCCCCGGCGGGCAGAGCTCGCGCATGGACTTGTACCACTCCAGCGCATCGCGGGTCGCCTGGCTGTCGATCGCCACTTCGAGATCGGGTGTAAACACCGAGCCGCCGGCCTGGTGGATGACGCCGACGAAGATCCGCGTGGTCATGCCATTCCGGCCATAGGGCAGGGGTGCGCCGTAGATCCCGTTCTTCTGCATTGCCTGACAGGCCGCGCGCAGTTCATCCCAAGTGGTCGGCTGCTTGTCGATGCCGGCCTCTTCCATGAGATCGGTGCGCAGCCACAGCATGTTGGCCGCAACGTTGCCGATGCCGGTTGCGACATAGTTGCCGTCTGCCGCAACGTAGACGTCGTTGGCACCGTCGTAGAAGTTATCCTTGCCAATGGCGTCGATCACCTCGTTCATCGGCTCGACAAGCCCGGCCGTGTAGTAGGTGTGGATCGAGTAGGACGGCAGGTGCGTCACAACGTCAGGCACTTCGCCCGACGAGAAGGCGGCAGCCAGCTGTGCGGCATAACCCTCGTCCGAGGTCGTCTCGAACACCACCTTGATGCCCGGGTTCGCCGCTTCGAAGCTGGCGATCTGGAGATTGTATGCCTCCACCTGCGCGGGTGCGCCCTGTGGCGACCACCAGCGCAACGTCACGTCGCCCTGAGCGCGGGCGGCGCGCGGCAGCCCTGCCATCGCGGTTGTTGCGGCAAGGCCCGCAAGGGCGCCCCGCCGGGTCAGTCCGTTCTGGCTCCAATGAGTATTTGACATATTTGAGTAGCCTCCCTGAGATACGATTGTTCACATAGCGCACTCTTGTTCGAGTTAACGCCTGATTCCACGAGTCGTGCAACACCTTTTTCGCGCAGGTCGGGGTATGGTCCGGCCGCGATTGTGCTGCCTGACGGAATTGGGCTACATGAAGAAAAGTAGGAGCGAGTGATATATGGCAGGCCGTGGTGCTCAAGCAGAGGCTCCGATTGCCGTCGAACCGGACAGGGCCGCGTCGCGGACAGGGCTGATGACTGCGGCGCCCGACTGGGGCGACGATGGCGACGGTTCGGGGCTCAACCCGCGCGACTACGTCAGTTCTCTTGCGCGCGGTCTTGAGGTGCTGCGCGCCTTCAACCGCACGCGCCGCAAGATGACGTTGTCAGAGGTCGCCGCCGAGACCGGCAACACCCGCGCCGGTGCCCGCCGCATCTTGCTGACGCTGGTCCGCGAGGGGTACGCGGTTGCCGATGGAAAGCTTTTCGATCTTACACCCCAGGTTCTTGAGCTTGGCTATTCCGTGTTGTCGTCCAAAGGTGTGTGGGACATCGCCCGCCCCTTTATCGACCATCTCTCGGACGAGATCCGGGAATCGGTTTCGGCCGCCGTTCTGGACAAGTTCGACGTGGTCTATGTCAGCGGCGCGCAATATCACCGGGTGATAAGCGTCGGCATCACTGTCGGCGCGCGCTTTCCCGCCGCCTGCACGGCGAACGGCCGCGTCCTTCTGGCGGCCCAGCCGCCCGAGACCTGGGCCGGGATGATCCAGAACCTGCCGCTCAACCGAATGACGGACCGCACCGTGACCGACAGGATCGAGTTCCGCCGCATCCTTGAAGACGCGCGCGAAAAGGGCTGGTGCCTTGTCGATCAGGAACTGGAGATCGGCCTCATGTCGATCGCCGTGCCTGTCTATAACAGTGCCCAGACGCTTGTCGGCGCGATCAACGTGGGTGTCCCCAGTGTTCGGATGACGCCCGACGAGATGGTTTCCTTGATCCTGCCCAAGCTGCAAGAGACTGTCGGCCACATCTCGCGCGCGCTCAAGCGCTGAGTGTCCCGAACCGCGCCGGGGTGAAGGGCGCTGGATCCGCCGGCGGTGCGCGGCCCAGCATCATGGCCGTCGCCATCCCTGCCACCAGTGGCCCCAGCGTATAGCCCGCGTCGCCGGGCACCGCCATCATGACCCTTGCCGCACCGGGCAGCCGCCCGATGATCGAGGCGCCGTCGGCCGTCGTGTTCATCCCCGCCCATGTCCGGATCACCCGGAGCCGCCCGATCGCTGGCACCAGCCGTGCAGCAAGCGCGACATTGCCGAGCAACGAGTCCGCGCGCACCGCGGGGGCTGTGCGCGGCCCCCGGTCCGTCGCGGGCCAGCCGCCGCCGATCACGATCTGCCCGCTGCGGAACTGCTTTAACGTGATCGAGCGCTCGGCATGCTGGACAAGGTGCTGCACCTCGTAGGCGCTCGCTTCGGTGATGTTCATGTGCAAGGGTTCGGCCTTGGTGGGCAAGTCAAGCCCCAGCCCGCGCACCACCCCGCCCGAGCCCCAGGCCGCGGCCACCAGGGCCTCTGCCGCACGATAGGTGCCGCGTTCGCCCGTGGCGCACACCCCATCGCGCCTGGTCTCAAGAAGCACGACCCGGTCCGTGATCCGCGCGACGCCAAGCTCTTCACAGCGGCGGATCAGCCGGGTGTTGGCCAGAAGCGGGTTCAGTTTGCCCTCGTCGCGGCAAAGTTCCGCCCCTACGATCTGGGGCCCGACCCATGGCGCGATCCGGTCCAGCGCCGCGCGGTCCAGCATCTCTACGTCGAGGCCCTGCGCCGCCTCGCGCTTTGCCTTGGCTTCGAGGAAAGCCATCTGCGCCTGCCCCTCGGCCAGCATCAAACCGCCCTTTCGGACAAGGTCACAGGGACCAATCCGTGCCTCGAGTTCAGCCCAGAGCCGCGCGGCTTGCCGGTACAGCGGCAGTGCGGCCTCGACGTTTGGGGCGAGGTCCGGGAAGAGGCGGATGAACCGGCTCTGCATCTGTACATGCAGGCTGCCGGCATTTGCCGTACTGCCGGCATTCTCGCCCGCGTCGATCAATGTCACCCGTGCGCCTGCCTCCGCCAGCTCCATCGCGGCGACCAGGCCGATGACGCCTCCGCCGATGACGAGAACGTCATCCGGCGGCATCGAGGGCGTCCTGCGCGGCAAGGATCGCGGCGATGCTGACAGGCTTTATCGGCACCCGGGGTGCAAAGAAGCTGCGATCGTTCAGCGCCTCGCCGGTCGCAGCCGCGACCAGCCGCGTCGCCGCCGGCCCGCAGTAGCGGCCCTGACAGCGTCCCATGCCGATCCGCGTGCCACGCTTCAGCGTTCCGACATGGCCCGGGTTTTCGTCGTAGCCCGCAAGCGCCTCGCCCAGCGTGATCTCTTCGCAGCGGCAGATCAGCGTCGCGGGATCGGTGACGGGGCGGGGTGCGACATCGTGCAGGTGCCACAGATGGTGCTGGAAGCGCCGGTGCCGGGCGAGCTGGCGCCATTCGGCAAACAGATCGTAACCGTCACCGTGCCCCGTGCGTGCCGCAGCCGCGCGCCCGGCAATGCGCCCTTCGACGCGCGCCGCGGGTGCACCGCCCAGCCCTGCACAATCGCCTGCGGCGAAAACGCCGGGAACCGTGCTTTCCATGTCGTCCGAGCGGACGCAGCGCAGGTGCCCAAAGCCGGTGTCATAACGCATCTCTGCACCGAGAAGGCGCAGGATCTCGTTCTGGGGCTCGAAGCCTTCGTTCATGCACAGGACGTCGGTCTCGACCTTGAAGCTGCGGCCATCGGGGCCCATGAAGCGCAACAGAAGCGCACCGTTCGCCCGCTTCGCCGACAGGAGTCGCGTGCCGTTTCGGACCGGCACGTGCCGCCGCCGAAGCCCGCGGATCATCGACAGCCCCTTGAGCGTCAGCGCGGGGTCCGCCGCTGCCATCCGTGCTGCGCGCACGGGGCGCAGATATGGCGAGGGGGCGGTCTCTGCCACCAGCGCGACTTCGGCGCCGCCCTCGGCCAGTTCCAGCGCGACCTGAAGGTTGAGCGGGCCAGATCCGCAGATGACCACCCGACGCCCCGGTAACGTCCGGTAGCTGCGCCAGAGCGTCTGGGCCGCGCCCGTGGTCATCACGCCGGGCAGGGTCCAGCCGGGTACCATCGCCGGGCGCTCGTAGGCCCCGGTGGCGACGATCACCGTCTTTGGCCGGGCGATCAGGGCGGCGCCGTCGGCATCGGCGAGGAACAGCGGGCCGTCAAAGGCGCCCCAAATCTCTACCCCGCCGAGAATCTCGGCCCCACTTGCCTGCGCCTCGGCGAGAAGCGCCGCGCCCTCGGCCTGCTGCGCATCGAGAGGCGCACCTGTGGCAGTCTGCTTGAAATATTGGCCGCCGCCCACCCGACGCTCGTCTATCACCAGCACCTCTGCGCCCGCATGTCGAGCGGTGATCGCGGCCGAAAGCCCCGCCGCGCCGCCACCCACGACCAGCACCTCGGGCGAAACGATCCGTGCAGCGGCAGGCTTTGGAAGGGCGGCGCCTGCGTCGAGTTTGGGGAAAGCGTCCTGTGTCTCTACCCGCTGCCCGGCTTCTGTTTTGGTCATGCAGGCCCGCCGGTTCGGCACGCCGTCGATGGTCACCAGGCAGTCCTGACAGACACCCATGCCGCAGAACATTCCGCGCGGTTCGTTCTTCGCGGTGCTGCGAAAGGCGCGGTGGCCGGCCTCGGTCAGCGCCGCAGCAAGCGACTGTCCCGACCGCGCGGTGACCTGCTGTCCGTCGAAGGTGAAGAGCGTTTCAGTCATCCTCGCCCCGCTCGATCCGGTCACGCGCGGCAACCATGCGCGCCACTGCACCCACCCGCCACGCGGCACGCGCGGGCAGCGCCTCGGCCGGCAACGCCGCGCGCCGCTCTGCCGCGACGCGGGCGACGAGTTCCGGCGACCAGTCGACCGTCTCGCCGCGGCCTTCGCCCATCCGCCGATAGGCCGGACCCATGCGTTCGGCATGGGCAGAAATGCCGCCCGGCGTGTTGAGTTCGGCGGTCTCGAACGGACCCGACAGCGCCCAACGCGGACCAAGCCCGAGGCGCATCACCGTGTCCAGATCGGTTGACGAGGCGATGTCCTCTGCCACAAGCCGGTAGGCTTCGCGCAGCACCGCGCCCTGAAGGCGGTTGAGAAGGAAGCCCTCGACTTCGCGGCGCAGCGTGACCGGCGCGAATCCGAGGCCCCGAAAGAGTTCCGCGGTGCGCGCGAGCGTCTCGGCAGTGGTGCCGGGCGCGGGCGCAAGCTCGATCAGACGCAACACCGCGGGTGGGTTCACCGGATGTGCCACGAGGCAGCGCATCTGGTCGGCCGGGTCTGGCAGGATGTGCGACATGGGGATCGCCGAAGAGGCCGTCACGAGGATCGTTTCGGGACCCGCGTGCGCCAGAAGCCCCGCAAAGATCGCCTGCTTGGCCTCAAGCCGTTCCGGCCCGCACTCGATCACCATGTCCGCCGTGGCGGTCGCGCCGCCCGGGTCTGCCAGGACCGTCAACATGCCTGACATCCCGCGCGAAAGGCCCGCTGTCCGGATCGCCTCGAGTTGCGCGGCAAGGCCAGCCTTTGCCGCCGCCCGCCGCTCGGGGTCGGGCTCTGCAAGGGTCACCGCCGCGCCGCAATCGGTCAGCACCGCTGCGAAAGAAAGCCCGATCGCCCCGGCGCCAAGGATCGTGACGGAATGCGGGTCATCGGTTGCCACGGATTACCTTTCGCTTGCCTTGGTTCGCATGACGCACAAAAGTGCGAGGCCTATCTTGGTTCTACGTCGGGTAAGGAAGGCAGGCAACATGTCCCTCGCGCAAGATCTTTCCGGCCGAAGTGCGGTCGTCACCGGGGCGGGGTGCGGGCTGGGGCGGGCCATTGCCGGGCGGCTGGCGCGGGCAGGCGCCGCGATCACCGCCATCGACCTGCCCGGTGCGCTCGCCGATGCGCCGGCAGAGTGGTCGAAGGTGCCGCTGGATCTTCTTGCACCCGATGCTGAGGCGCGACTTGCCGAGACCGGGGCAGCCATTGCGTCCGTCGACATCGTGGTTGCGAATGCGGGCACCGTGCCGCCCTGGCGCGGGGTTGACGAACTCGACCGGGCCGAATGGGCGCAGGTCATGGCCCTGAACACCTGGGCGGTGGCGGCAACGCTCGGCGCGTTTGTTCCGGCACTTGATCGCGCTGGCGGGGGCTCTGCGATACTGATGGCGTCCATCAACGGTTACCGCCCGCACCGGCGCCAGGTGCTCTATACCGCGTCCAAGCACGCGGTGGTGGGCGTCATGCGTGTTGCGGCGCTGGATCTCGGTCCGCGGGGCATCCGGGTGAACGCCCTCGCGCCGGGGCCTGTTGCGACCGGGGCGTTGCTGGACCGGCTGGCCCGGCGTCATGCCGGCGGCGGCCCGGAACCGGACGCGGCGCTTGCAGAGATGGCAGAGGAAACCGCGCTGGGTCGCGTGGTAACAGCCGAAGACGTCGCAAACGCCGCGCATTTCCTCGCCTCCGACGCTTCCGCCGGAATTACCGGACAGATTATCCCCGTCGAGGCCGGGCTGGGCTAGGCGCAAGGCACCAAAAGCCGTGATCACCGGAGAGCGGTTGCCCGCTCTCCAAGCAGACGAGGCGCGCGGGCGCGCCGCGTTCCTGCGGGACCTCGCCCCGAGTTTCCGAGCCTACCCCCGCGCTGCCCAGCCGGCCTCTGCCAGAATGTCGTGGCTGGCCTTGATGTCGCCGTCCGGGTCTGCGCCGGGCAGCAGCGCGTCGGCGATGATTTCGAGCACCGTCACCCCCGAATATCCGATGTCCTTCAGGGCCGCCGCTGTCGGTGCGGGATCCACGATACCAGTGCCGAGGCGTGCGTGGACGAACTCGTCGTAGCCCGAATCCGAAATATGCACGTTCTTCAGGAGATCCCCCAGCATCCGGATCGCCTCGGCCGGATCTTCCTTGATGAAGGCGCTATTGCAGATGTCGAGGTTCACACCGACCTCTGGCCCGATGAGTTCGGCGGTCTCTTTCATGTCCTTGGCCGTCGGCAGGTAGGTAAAGGGCACGTTCTCCAGCAGCAGCCGCACGCCGGTTCCCCTTGCGTATTCGACGAGTTGCTTCATGCCCTCGACAAACCAGTTCAGCATCCAGTCGTGCGGCGGGTTGATGAGGCTGTTCACCGGGCCGGGGATGGCGACGACATAGGGGCACTCCCACTCGGCGGCCAGGTCGATGGCCTCACGGTAGCGATCAAGGGTATAGGACCGCATCAGCCGGTCGACCCCGTTCGGATTGTTGTCGAGAAGAGGGTAGCAGAAAGAGGTGATCTTGCCGCCCTCTCCAGTCAGCCAGGCCTTGTATTCCTTGCGCTTCGCCACGGACAGTTCGCGCGGCCAGCAATGCGGCGGAAAGATCATCATTTCGAACTTGTCATAGCCCAGCGACCGTAGATGCTTCATCGCATCGAGCCCGTCATGGGAGTAGAGGAAGGGGAAGGTGCTTGCCGCCACCTGAAGCTTGCTCATCCGGGGGTCCTTTCCGCTTGTCAGCCGGTCGCCGGCATGTTCAATTTGCGCACAAAAGTTACTATACCGCACGCCACGCACCGTTCAATCGCAATATGAGGGCCCGATGCCGAGCAACCTCTTCGCGCCGATCGACCTGCGCGGCGTCACCATTCAGAACCGTGTCACCGTCGCGCCGATGTGCCAGTACTCGGCGACAGACGGGGTGCCTGGGGACTGGCACCTGGTGCATCTGGGCCAGTTCGCCCAGTCCGGCGCCGGCCTGATCCTTGTAGAAGCGACCGGAGTGGAACCGCAGGGGCGGATAACGCCCGGCTGCACCGGGCTCTACGACGATGCGACCGAGGCTGCCTTTGCCCGCATTGTCGGGTTCATGAAGTCCGTGGGCGGCAGCAAGGTGGGCATCCAGCTTGGCCATTCCGGTCGCAAGGGCAGTACCGTCGCCCCTTGGGAGGGTGGCGGGCTGATCGAGGCCGAGGGCGCGTGGACGACCGAATGCGCCTCTGCCGTGCCCTATCTTCCCGGCTGGCCCGCGCCGCGGGCCATGGACGAAGATGCGCTTGCCCGGGTCAGGTCTGCATTCGTGGACGCCGCGCGCCGCGCCGATCGCGCTGGTTTTGACCTCGTCGAGGTGCATGTGGCGCACGGCTATCTCTTGCATCAGTTCCTGTCGCCCATCACCAACTGCCGCACAGACGCCTATGGCGGATCATCCCGGAACCGGATGCGGTTTCCGCTTGAGGTGTTCGAGGCCGTGCGCGCGGCCTTCCCGGCGGAGAAGCCGGTGATCGTGCGCCTGTCGGCCACCGACTGGATCGAGGGTGCCTGGGACATCGACCAGTCCTTGATCTTTTGCGCCGCGCTTAGGGAAATGGGCTGTGACATGGTCGATGTCTCCAGTGGCGGGCTTGACCAGCGGCAGAAGATCACCGTGGGCCCGGGCTATCAGGTGGCCTTTTCAGAACGCATCCGGCGCGAGGCCGGAGTCTCTACCATGGCCGTCGGCCAGATTACCGATCCGGTGCAGGCCGAGACGATCCTCGCCACCGGTCAGGCCGACATGGTCGCTTTGGCGCGCGGGATGCTTTGGGATCCGCGCTGGACCTGGCGCGCCGCAGTGGCATTGGGCGAGGAAATCGCACTGCCCGCCCCGTATGCCCGCTGCAACCCCGCGCTTCGGTCGAAACCATTCGTGACAAGAAGGTGAAACCGTGGGCAGCCTGACCGGAAAGACCGTGGTTGTTACCGGCGCATCGAAGGGCATCGGCGCAGCCATCGCCGCTGCCATGGTCGCCGCCGGTGCGCGGTTGATCGCCCACTACGGCGGCGACCTTGCGGGGGCGCAGGCCGCAACGGCGGGCGCGGGCGAGGGGCAGGTGACATTGATCCCGGCCGATTTCCACGACAATGCCGCCGTGGACCGCTTCTGGGATCAGTCGCGCGAGGCGGCGGGTGGCGGGATCGACGTGCTGGTGAACAATGCCGGCATCATGCGCCACACCGGCGGCATCCCCGACCCGATCGAGGACTGGGACGCGGTCTGGTCAGAAACCATGCAGGTCAACGTCCACGCCCCCGCGCGGCTGCTGCGCCACGCGGTGCGTGACTGGTTGCAGGCAGGACGCGGCGGCGCGGTGATCGGGATCGGAAGCTGGACCACCACGCGCGGAACCTCGAACCCGCGCGCCATCGCCTATGCTGCGTCGAAGGCCGCGATCTCGGCGGCCACCAAGACCGTTGCGCGAAACTATGCGGGGCAGGGGATCCTTGGCTACGTCGTCTCTCCCGGCGTGGTGCGTACACAGATGTCGGTGGACAGTTCCGCCATGACCGGCGGCGAGGCGGCGGTGACGGCCGCGCTGCCCATGGGCGAATGGGTGCCGCCCGAGGAAATCGGCGCGCTCTGCGTCTTTCTTGCCGAGGGTCGCGCCCGGCATCTGACGGGCGCGACCCTCGACCTGAATGGGGCGGCCTACATACGATGAGCCTATTCGGCCGCGGCCTGCCGTCCCTCGATGGCGTCCACCACGCGGTCGAGTTCCTGCATCAAAGGCACCATTTTCGCGACCCGGGCGCGTCCTTCCTCGCCCAGGCTTTCAAACGTGGTGATCGGCGCGCGCACGTCGCCCACCGGGTAGCCCGCCGCGGCCGCCAGCGCCTTGGAATAGCACTGGTGCCCGTAAAGCGGATGGCCCTCGGTGATGATGGCGTCGAAGCTGTGGATGATGCTCTGCACCGCCCAGACATCGTCCCAACGACCCTGTTCGGCCCATTCGACGAACTTGACCGAGGCACGGGGAATGTAATTGCCGTACGGGTTGACGTAGCCCTTTGCACCCATCTTGTAGCTTTCCAGCACACGTTGCCCGGCCCAGACGTTCATCAGCCCGTCGGATTCGACGATGATGTCGTGTACCCTCTCGATCCGCTGCGAGGCTTCCTTGATGTAGCGGATCTGCTCGAAGCTTCTGGTAAGCTTTCCAACCAGCTTTGCGGGCATGTCCACGTTCGAGGTGAAAGGGTTGTTGTAGAGCATGATCTGCAGTCCGCAGCTCTCGCAGATCGCCCTGTAGTAGTTGAAGATCTCGTCCTCGGTCGGTGTGTAGTAGTAGGGTGGGATGATCATCAGCCCGTCCGCGCCGAGATCCTCGGCCTCTTTCGAATAACGAACCGCGTTCGGCGTGTAGGCATTCATCGTGCCGACCAGAACCTTCATCCGGCCTGCGACCATCTTGACGGTGGTCTCGACGAACTCGGCCCGCTCGTCGTCGGTGATCGTGAGAAACTCGCCCGTGGTGCCAAGGATTATGACGCCGGGCACGCCGCAGGCATACTGCCAATCGAGGAAGCGCTTCCAAGCTGGGTAGTCGATGGCACCGCCACCCGGAACGAACGGAGTGACTGTGACGGTGTAACTGCCGGAAAACGTGGCTGTCATGGGTGGGTCCTTTCTGACGTCCGGGCGAGGGCTGGGGGTATCCGATGAAGCATGAGGCGGATGTCGCTGTGGTCGGCGGCGGGATCGTCGGGATGATGACGGCCCTGATCCTTGCACGCGAGGGTCTTGACGTTGTGCTGATCGAGGCGGGCGACCTTGGCGCGCAGGCCTCGGGCGCCAACGCAGGCTCGATCCACCTGCAACTGCAGTATCCCGAGTTCGCCGCCTACGGCGAGGACTGGGCGCGCGCCTACATCCCCTGCCTGCGCTTCCTCGACGCCTCGCTTGCGCTCTGGCAGCAGCTGGCCGAGGAACTCGACGCCGATCTCGGGCTGACGCTTTCCGGCGGGCTTGTGGTCGCCACAACCCCGGCGCAGATGGCGCGGCTTGAAGCCAAGGCACGTATAGAGGCCGAAGCCGGGCTCGAGATGCATCTTCTCGGTCAGGCAGAGCTTCGCGCATGTGCACCTTATCTGGCGCGCGAGGCGATCGGTGCCGCCTTCTGCCCGCGTGAGGGCAAGGCCAACCCGCTTCGCGTGACCCCAGTCCTTGCTGGCGCGCTCGCTGCGGCGGGCGTCCGGGTGCTGACCCGGACGCCGTTGACCGGCATCGTGCGGGAGGGCGCCGGCCATCTGATAGAACTTGGCGCAGACAGGATGCGGGCTGACCGCATCGTCAACGCCGCCGGGGCTTCGGCGGGCCGGATCGGCAGGATGCTTGGCACTCGGCTTGCGATCGAGGGATTTCCACTGCAGGTCACCGTGACCGAGCCTGTGGCGCCGATGATCCCGCATCTGGTCTATTCGGCGGCGGCCAAGCTGAGCCTGAAACAACTTGCCAACGGTGGTTGCGTGATCGGTGGCGGATGGCCCGCCGCGCTGCGCGGTGACACGCTCGTGACCGACCCTGCCAGCCTTACCGGCAACATGGCCACCGCCGCCAGCGCGGTGCCGGCGATGGCGCAGGTCCGCGCGATCCGCAGCTGGACGGCCTGGGTCAACGGCACCGCCGACTGGCGGCCGATCCTCGGGCCTGATCCGAACGCTCCGGGTGTGATCCACGCGCTGTTCCCCTGGGTGGGCTTCAGCGCGGGGCCGATGACCGCACGCGTTGCGGCCGATCTCGTGCTTGGTCGCACGCCTGCGATGCCCCTTGAGGGGCTGTCGCTCTTGTTCGACTGACTGGGGACGCGGCCCCATCGGTCATGCCGCGCCGCGTGCCGCGTCTTCGCCGGCGCGCTTGCGCTTCCACGCCCGCCAGGTCATCGCCCATTTCGCGGGATCCTCGAAGGCATCACCCTTGACCTGTGCGACCGGCTGGTTATGCGGCGCCGATTTGACCAACTCGGGGTCAGAGCGGGCTTCTTCGCAAATCTTCGCCACCACATCGATCCAGAGGTCGATGTCCTCTTTCGACCACAGTTCGCCTGCCTCGGGGGTGAAGGGCTCGGGCACGATCCAGGGCTCGTGACTCATCCACCACGGGTCGATTCCGTAATCGGCCATCCGGTTGGCAAAATCGACGGTGCCCACGCCGGTCTCCTCGGCCAGCGGCCCGAGTGACCAGCGCGTCATTTCCATCCGGTGCTGGCCGACCTGTGGGTTCGACCGCGCCAGCCCCGGGATCTTTGCAAGCCGTTTGTCCATGTAATTGTTGGCCACGACCGATATGTCCGACGCAAGCTGGATCCCTTCGGCCCCCATGGCGCGTGCCCAGGCATAGGCCTTCACCACCTGGGGCACGTTGCCCCAGAATTCGCGCACCTTGCCCGTGGATTTCGGCCGGTCCTCGTCGAGCAGGTAGCGCCCTTCCGACTTCACCACCACCGGCGTGGGCAGGTAAGGGGCGAGTTCTTCGGAACAACCGAACGCGCCCACGGCGGGGCCGCCGCCGGCCTTCGGGGCGCCGAATGTCTTGTGGAGCATGAACATGCCGGCGTCGAAACCGAGTTCGCGCGCCGAGAGCTTACCCATCACTCCGTTGAAGTTCGCATGGTCGTAGAAGCAGAGCGCACCCGCCTCCTTTGCGACCCGCACCCATTCCTTGATCTCGGGGTTGTAGATGCCCATGTCGTCGGGGTTGTTGATCATGATAAGCGCTGTCTTGTCGCTTACCGCCGCCTTCAGCGCGTCGAGCGAAGGATAGCCGTTCTCTTCCAGCGGCAGGTTCACCACCTTGAAACCGGCAGCGGCGGCCGTGGCCGGATTGCACGGGTGCGCCTGCATCGAAGTGACCATCTCGGTGCGCTGGTCAAGCATTCCCTTGTCCTGCCAGTAGGCGCGCGCCACGCAGGCCATGGTGTAGGCTGCGTCCGCTCCGCCCCCGGCCTGGAAGATGAACTGGTCCATTCCCGACAGTGAGCGAAGGATGCCGTCGAAGTCGTGAAGGATCTCCAGCACGCCTTGAAGCGTTTCGGGGTGTTGGTAGGGGTGCACCTCTGCCAGTTCTGGGCGCAGCGTGGCAAACTCTGCGGTCTTGGAGTTGTATTTCATCGTGCAGGTGCCGAACAGGCTGACGCCCATCATGCCCAGCGTCATCTGGCTGAGATGCAGGTAATGGCGCTGCGCCTCGAACTCGGTAATCTCGGGCAGTTCGGGCCGGTCCATGCGGGCCATGGCGGCCGGGATCAGGTCTTTGCCGACCGCCGCCGTGATCTCTTCCTCGGGCGCCGGGAAATGCTGGCCGCGTCCGCCGGGGCGGCCCATTTCCATCACGACAGGTTCGTCCCACTTCGCGGCGCGGAATTCGGGCAGACGGGTCATCAGAGCACCTCCCTCAGCGTGTCGGCCAGCCGGCGGATGTCGGCGGCTGAATGAACCTCGGTGACACAGTAAAGCGCCGACTGTCCGAGTCCGTTGTCTTCGCCAGATATGTCCTTGCCGCCGAAGATCCCGTGCGCGCGCAGTGCGTCGTTGACTTCGGTCACGGTCCTGCCCGTCTCGTCGAAGTTGACGACGAATTCCTTGAAGGTGGAGTCGGGCCAGACAACGCGGACCCCCGGCACCTCACCGAGCAGTTTCGCGGCATAGCGCGCCCGTGACACGATCAGCGTCCCAAGCTCGCGGAAGCCCTCGGGCCCAAGCAGGCTCATGTAGACCGCCCCCGCGATCGCCCAGAGATAGGTCGAGTTCCCGGTCCAGTCGTTTCCGTTCTCGCGCATCCCGTAGGAATTCTGGTGCGCGCAGGCGAGCCCGAAACCAAGCTCTCCGGGCTTCTGCGTCTCGACCACCGAGACAAGAAAACCGTTGTAGGCGCGCACATAGCGTTCCTCGTCGCGCGAGGCGATGAAGCCGCCCGCGCCGCCGCCGCACTGCATGTGAACACCGAGCGGCTGAACTGGCCCGGTCACGATGTCGGCGCCGTAATCGCCCGGCGGGATCATCACGCCAAGGCTTGCGGGATCGACGCCCACGATTGTTTCGCCCCCCACAGCACGCACCATCCGGGCGATTTCGGCCGCGCCGGTCTCGATCGTGCCAAGATAGGCGGGATTCTCGAAATAGACCGCCGCGACGTCCTCGCCGAGCTTGGTCTTCAGATCGCCCAGGTCAAGCCGGCCCGAGGTCGGGTCTGCGGCCACTGTCACGACCTCGATATGGTCCTCCATCTCGCGGGGCTGGCAGTAGTTGCGGATCACGCTTAGCCGTTCGGGGTCGGAGAGTGCGGGCACCAGGACCTTGGTTCGGCCGGTGATCCGCGCCGCCATGCGGATCGCGTGCCCAGTGGCGCAACCCCAGGAGTAGACGGGAAGCTGGACTACATCGAGATTGAGAAGAGCGCCCAGTTGCGAAGAAAACTCGAACCAGGCCTGGTTGCGACCATGGTCTGACTGGTAGCTGCCCCATACGTTGGTTGCGAATTCGGTGCGCCCGACAATCTCGTCGACGATGGCGGGAACGTGGTGCTGCCAGACCCCGGCGCCAAGAAAGCTGAGGTTCTCCTCGCAGTCACGATTCCTCTTCAGTTTCGAGACGAGGTCGCGCCGCAGTTCCACCTCGGAGGTCAGCGCCGGGGGAAGATCCAGGGGTGCCTTGCGGAAATGGTCCCCGGGGATCTGCTCGAAGACCTCTGCTACCGACTTTGCGCCTATCTCGGCCAGCATGGCCTCGAGGATCCCCGGTGCCGAATTTGCCATCCATGGATGTGCACGCGTCTGGCTTGCCATCTAAATGCTCCCTGTCGCGATTCCGGCGTGTCGCCGAATTAATTGCACAAAAGTTCGCATATCGCACATCTTGAATCAACTCGTGGCGATGCGCATCATCATTTCCCTACCACGCCCCGTGCGCACCCGCAGGAAGCCGCAGAGTTCGTGGTCAAGGTCCGGGTCTCCGGTGTCGACCCAGAGCTTCGGCTGGGCAAGGGCGGCCAGCTTGTTCTCGGTTGCCAGAACGATCAGGCCCTCGCGCCCGGAGCGCCGGATCAGCGCCGGGCCGATCTGCTGGTTGCCGCGTCCAAGCAGAAAGCCCTGCTGGCCGGTCACCCCCAGCACGATCCGCACCGGCCCGTCGCCCGCCAGCTGCTCAAGCTCGCTCGCGCGTGCGTCCTGCACGGCCAGTGCCCCGTCGCGGACGGCGTCGGTGCCCAGCACCGTTGGGGTCAGCCCCAGCGCTTGCACCACCGCCCCCGCGCTGGTGCCGGGACCGACGATGTAGAGCGTGCCGGGTTCCATTGCGCGTGCGATCTCGCTTGCCGCGCCGCGAAGCTCGGCCGCCCAGTCCTTGCGTGGCCCGCCCTTCGAGGCCTGAATGCGTCCGCGTGCAAGCGGTGTGCGCGCATGGCCATAGAGCCGTGGCGCCAGACGGCCTGCACGCAAAGCTTCCTCGTCGATGTCCATCACCTCTGCCGCCGTGTCCCAGGCAACCCGGTCCGGGTCGGCGGCGATGTCCGCAAGAAGCGCACCAGCTGCGTCGGGCGAAACGGCAAACACCCCCGAGTGCATCTTGACCCCGCAGGGAATACCCAGAAGTGACGCGCCGTCCCGAAGCAGGGCTGCGACATCCCTCGCCGTGCCATCGCCACCGGCAAAGACCACCAGGTCGCAGTCGGCCATCGCTGCGACCGCCTCTCTTGTGTCGCGCGCCGTGCCGCTTGCCGTTCCGGTCGCGCGAACGTCCACCGTCAGATCCAGCCCGCTGACCCAGTCGGCACCAAGCGCCCCAGGCACTGTGACCACTGCGGTCCCCGGCACACGGTCGGCCAGCCGCTTCATCGCGCGCCGGGTTCTTTCGCCCGACCGAGCGACGGCGCCGCGACGAAGCGCCTCTGCCACTGTGTCGGGTCCGTCGGTGCCTTTCAGCCCGACCGCGCCGCCAAGGCCCGCCACCGGATTGACGATAAGACCGATCTTCATTCGTGCCCTCCCCCGGTTCCTGTCGATGTTTGCAAAGCCGGCCGGGCGATGGAAGTCATCACGCGCCGCGCCTGGCAGATTGACAGGACGGGGCGTTCGCCGCACCCTAAAGCGCACAAAAGTTCACTGTGCGTACAATTCGTTGCGCCAATCCAGGGGTATCGCCCGTATGATCCGCTTCTTCTACAATATGGCGCCGAACCCGATGAAGGTCGCGCTCTTTCTCGAAGAATCGGGGCTCTCCTACGAGCCCGTGCCGATCGACACGAAAAAGGCCGAGCAACACACCGAGGCCTTTCTGACGATCAACCCGAATGCAAAGCTGCCCGTCATCATCGATGATGAGACAGTGGTCTTCGACAGCAATGCGATCCTGCTTTACCTGGCCGAGAAGACCGGATCCTTCCTGCCGACGGCCCAGCGGCGGGGCGAACTATTGTCGTGGCTGATGTTCGTGGCCACCGGCGTCGGCCCCTATTCCGGACAGGCCGTGCATTTCCGAAACTTCGCCCCAGAGCGCATCCCCTACGCGATCAAGCGATACGATTTCGAAGCGCGGCGGCACTGGCGGATCGTCGATGACCGGCTTGCCCGGGGCCCCTACATGCTGGGAGAAAGCTATACCATTGTCGACATGGCGGTCTGGGGCTGGGGCTCTCGCCTGACATACATGCTGGGCGATGACGAGATAATGCGGCAGTTCCCCAACCTTGACCGTCTGATGAAAGAGATTGATGCGCGCCCAGCCGCACAGCGCGCCATGGCGATCAAGGACCGCCATGCTTTCAAACAGGAGTTTGACGAAGAAGCGATGCGCGCCCTCTACCCGCAGATCTTCGCGCCAGAGCCGGCTTAGGGTCGTTCGGACAACGATTTCGCGGCGCACGCGCTGGCAGCGGGCCCGGTCAGGCTCCACTGCTTCGGAATACAGCCCCGTCCGAGCGCCATGCACACGGATCTCGCCGCAGATGGAAACTGATGCGGTGCCTTCCTGCCTTTTCGCGCCTGTTCGCAGCCTGCCGCCCCGTTGCAAGGGACCGGGCCCACGGATGACCGACACCCCGGTGCGCGGCCCGGCGATACCGACAGTCGCGCGGCGGTTCTTTGTCTTGGTCTTCCCGGTTTGCACGTCGCAAACGCTGGAAGCGTTGGTATGGCGGCGGCCAACACGGCCGCTTTGACGACACATCGGGTCCTTGGGTTGGTTCCTGCCGCATATGCGGGACCCTCCGGATGAGCCATTGACCAGGTGGGCTTCGTCCCGCAAGGGCGCGGGCCAGATCTGCCAAGTTGTGCCGGCGGTTGCGTGAATGGTTTCCTACTCATGTCCCATTCCGACCCAGATGATGGGGGAGATGTGATTTGCAGGCAGACCCGTTTTTTTTGGAGGCTCTCGGCGCATCGGTGGGCGTGCCGATGTCGTTCGATCCGTCGGGCCGCTGCGTCCTCATCTGTGAGGGCGGGATGCGTGTCGAGATCACCCATCTGAGAGAAGGCGGAACAGTCAGCCTGACGGCCCCGGTTCTGGACTATGATCCGACCGTCACCACGGAACTGTATGCCTTCGCGTCGCTACGTCAGCTTGACATCCAGGTGAGGGGGATGGCCGATCCCAACGTGCTGAAGGCCGGTCTGACCGACTTTGCTCGGATCATGCCGGCCGCGGGCAGGCGGCTGGAAAATTTCCACCACATGGATTCAATGGTGCGGGACATGGCGGCGCTTGCCGAGACAATTCGCACGGCCGATGATGGCTTCTCGCTTGCAGGCACGCCCATCATCATAATCGACCGGTCCGACGCCATCGGACAGCTGGCGGTCTGGGACGACAATCACGGCTACCGTCCGGGTGTCCGCCGCTCTGGTCCGGAAGCCCATAGCAGCGGCCTGTCATTGACGTGGGCTGACGGTGTCATGTCCGGGCAGAAATAGCTGGTTTCCCTGCCGGGCATGATCTTGCATCGACATCGTGTTCAACGGATGGGTGGTCACCCTCCTGAGACCCCGGCGACGTTGACATAGAGAGCGTAGATGGAATGGCTGGATGCCATGAAAAGGCGGCTTCCTGCGCGGCCGCCAAAGCAAAGATTCGCACAGCGCTCTGGCAGCGCGATGCGCCCGATGGGCGTTCCGTCCGAGGCGAAGACCATGACGCCGTCAAGCTCGTCCGAGCCCATACCCCAGCCGCACCAAAGATTGCCCAGAACATCCACGCGAAATCCGTCCGGGGTGCCTTCTCCGGCGTCAATCAGCACGCGCTTGCCGGTAATTGCCTGACCATCCGAAGCTACATCGTATTCGAGTATCTTGCGCGTCGGCTGACCGCGTGATTCAACGATGTAGAGTTTGCGCTCGTCAGGCGAGAAGGCGAGGCCGTTCGGTCCAAGGATGTCGTCTGCGACGATTGCGGCGGCACCGGTTTCGGGGTCCAGCCGGTAGACATTCTGTCCAAGCTCGGGCTTTGCCTTGTGGCCCTCGTAGTTCCCCAGGATCCCGAAGGTTGGGTCGGTGAACCAGATCGAGCCGTCGGACCTGACCACAACGTCATTTGGGGAATTGAGTCTCTTTCCGTCGAAGCTGTCGATCAGAACGGTGATCGAGCCGTCGTATTCCGTCCGGGTGACGCGCCGGCCCCCATGTTCGCAGGTGACCAGGCGACCTTGCCGGTCTCGGGTCTGCCCGTTGGCAAAATTCGACGGCTCTCGGAATGGCGCGGCCTGCCCGGTGGTTTCGTCCCAGCGCATGATCCGATTGTTGGGAATGTCGCTCCAGAGAAGGTAGCGGCCGTCACCGAACCAGACCGGTCCCTCGCTCCATCGGCAGCCGGAATACAGGCGCTCGACGTTTGCAAGAGGCAGTCGGAGGGCATCGAATCTCGGGTCGAGCGAGATGATCGATGGGTCTGGATAGCGAAGCGATGGTGTCCAATCCGAACGACCCGTCATTCTGGCCCCCTTTGCGCAGTCTGTTTAAGGTTAGCGGCCCCGGATTGAAGAGAGCAAGCCGGTTGCAACGTCCAAGGCGTTCGGCGCTGTCTTCTTGCCGCGGCCAGTTGGCCGCGTTCAGGAGTTCAGTATATCCCGCAGGCTGACGTCTTGAGCGGGCGTGTCACGCAAGTCCAGCGCCGAGACGATGTCGACAAGATGGCTGGTCATCAGCGCTTCGGCCTCGGCGCCATCACGACGCCGGAAGGCGTCCACGAGAGCGTGATGGGCGTGTTTTTCGCACAACGCGCTTTGCCGTTTCCAGTAGAGCGCGATGATAAGCGAGGAACGCGCGACCAGCCGTTCGATGAAGCCCGCAATTGTCGACTGGTCGGCGATATGGGAAATTTCAATGTGGAACTGGCCCGACAGGCGCAGCGCCTTGCCGTGTTCGGCCTGTGCCATCGCGTCGTGTTCGGCGGCGATGTGCGATTCCAGCCTTCCAAGTGCTGCGTCGGTCATGCGCTCTGCCGCCGAGCGGGCTGTGCGGGGTTCCAGAAGGGCGCGGGCCTCGAATACCTCACGAGCCTCGCGGATGGTGGGCTTGGCGACGAAGGCGCCGCGGTTGCGCTTCAGTTCGACCAGTTCCACATGCGACAGCGCCTGCAGCGCCGAGCGCACCACGGTGCGCGAAACATCGTAGATCTCGCTTAGCTCGTCTTCGCCGAGCTTAGTGCCCGGGGCAAGGCGGTGTTCGTGGATCGCCTGAGACATCGAGGTCACCAGCCTGGCAGTCGGCCCGGAAACGGTGGGCTGGATAAACGCTGGGTTGTTGGCGATTCGGTTCATTTCCTGCCTCCTTGTTCATTTCATGAGGAAGCTTGGCCTCTGGCACAAGAAGCGAAAGCGATGCGCGCAATCTGAGATAATATTGGATACAATTTTGTGCGCAATGCTGCGGCGCAGGATGAAATGGATCGCCCAGAAATTGGGCAGTTGAAGAATCCGGCGCCACCCACCCTGATTTTCCATTGCTCCAATGCCTTCGAACCGCCGTGATCGTCGAAATACCACCGGGGTGCGCATGGGCATTGTATCCGATCTGGAGCTTGTATCGCTGACGAAACGCTATGGGCAGACCATAGCGGTCGATAGCATCTCGCACCACTTCAAGGCAGGCGTCTACGCTTGCCTGTTGGGCCCCTCGGGGTGCGGCAAGTCCTCGACGCTGCGGATGATCGCGGGGCACGAGGACGTGTCCGAAGGTTCGATCGTTCTTGGTGGACGGGACGTGTCGCACCTGTCGCCCGCCAGGCGCGGCACCGCGATGATGTTCCAGAACTATGCGCTGTTTCCGCATCTGACGGTCCGCGACAACGTGGCGTTCAGCCTGCGCATGGCGGGCACCGACCGGGCCGAGCGACAAAAACGCGCCGACGAGATGCTGGAACTGGTCGAGATGACGGCCTACGCCGCGCGCAAGCCCGACCAGCTTTCCGGTGGCCAGCAACAGCGCGTGGCTTTGGCGCGTGCGCTGATTACACGGCCTCAGGTCCTGCTGCTGGACGAACCGCTTTCCGCACTTGACCCGTTCCTGCGCATTCGCATGAGGGCTGAACTCAAGCGGCTTCAGCGCGATCTGGGTATCAGCTTCGTTCACGTCACCCACGGTCAGGACGAGGCTCTTGCGCTGGCCGATGACATCATCGTCATGAACGAAGCGCGGATCGAGCAGGCCGGACCGGCGCGCGAGGTGTTCAACAACCCGAAGACCGCCTTCGTTGCCCGCTTCATGGGGGCACACAACGTGTTGAAGCTTCCAGGCGGAACCATCGCCCTTCGGTCCGACGCGATGACACTGGCCGAGCCGGGCGCCGGGCGCCTCGACGGCAAGGTCATCGGAATCGAGTACCAGGGAACGCATGTGGTGCTGACCGCGGTGGTGGCCGGGGACCAGGAGGTCACCGCGCTGATGCCCGACGCACAGTTTTTCGAGAACCCAAGAAACCCAGGCGAGGCGATCGGCCTGGGCTGGGAAGATCGGGCGGCGCATCCGCTGACCGCCTGAAGAAGTGAGAACGACCAGAATTCATCCAGGACAGAGAGGATCAACGATGACGACGATTTCCAAGGTACGCTACAGCCGCCGCGCGCTGCTCAAGACCGGGGGCGCGGCGCTGGCGGCGTCCGCACTTCCCGCCCCGATGGTCTGGGGCCAAGAGACCAAGAATATTACCCTGCGCCAGTTTGGAACCGGGGTTTCGAACCTCAACGAGGTGGCCCAGAAGGTCAAGGAAGACCTTGGCTTCACGCTTGAAATGACGGCGCTGGACACCGACAGCGTGACCCAGCGCGCCGCGACCCAGCCCGACAGCTTCGACATCGCCGACATCGAGTATTTCGTCTGCAAGAAGGTCTGGCCGACCGGCAACCTCCAGGCGATGGATGCCAGCAAGATCGACAATTACGACAAGATCGTCGGCATCTTCCGCAACGGCAAGCTGACGCCCGAAAGCACCATCGCACAAGGTACCGCCCCGCACACAGTGGGCTTTGTCGAAGGCCCCGAGGGTACCGATTTCGTGGATAACGAAAGCGGCTGGATGACGCTGATTCCCACGATCTACAACGCGGACACGCTGGGCATTCGACCCGACCTGATCGACCGCCCGATCGAAAGCTGGACAGAGCTTCTGAACCCCGAGTTCAAGGGCAAGGCCTCTATCCTCGACATCTCGTCGATCGGGATCATGGACATGGCCATGGTCTGCGAGGCGATGGGCGAGATCACCTATGGCGACAAGGGCAACATGACCCGCGAGGAGATCGACAAGACCATCGCGATCTTCACCGAGGCCAAGAAGAACGGCCAGTTCCGGGCCTTCTGGAAGACCTTCGACGAGTCGGTCAACCTGATGGCGTCGGGCGAGGTCGTGATCCAGTCGATGTGGTCGCCGGCGATTACGGCTGTGCGGTCGCGCGGGATCCCCTGCGTCTACCAGCCGCTCAAGGAAGGGTATCGCAGCTGGGGCGGCGGCATCGGCCTGTCGGCCAGCCTGTCGGGCATGGAACTGGACGCGGCCTACGAGTACATCAACTGGTACCTCTCCGGCTGGGTCGGCGGCTTCTTGATGCGTCAGGGCTACTACTCGGCCGTGCCGGAAACCTCGAAGGCGTTCATGAGCGAGAACGAGTGGGGCTACTGGTTCGAGGGCAAGGAGTCCACCGACGTCATCACCTCTCCGTTCGGCGACGAACTGGCCGGCGCGGGCGAAACGCGCGATGGCGGTTCGTTCTACGAGCGGATGGGTGCTGTGGCCTGTTGGAACTCTGTCATGGCGGAGAACCAGTACATGGTTCGCAAGTGGAACGAGTTCATCGCCGCCTGAGACTGACCCTTTCGGGGGGGCTTGCCCCCCCGAATTCACCGGGCACCCAGGCAAGCGTGAAAGGCAATGCGATGCGTGCGACACCCGCCGAGGCACGAATATGACCCGTCAGATGTCGGCCTGGCTTCAGGCCGCCCCGATGGCGGTTGTCTTGCTGGGGTTCCTGGTGGCGCCGATCGTGATGATCGTGATCGTCAGCTTCTGGGGTGCGACGGAATACTCGATCTACCCGGCCTTTCAGTTCGACAATTACGAATTCCTGTTCGGGTCTCCCGTCACCTACACCGTGTTCCTGAACACTTTCAAATACGCCGCAATCACATGGGCCTGCACGCTGGTCATCGGATTTACGGTGGCCTACTTTCTCGCCTTCGAGGTGCGCAGCCTGAAATGGCAGATCGCGCTATTCCTGCTTTGCACCATTCCGTTCTGGACCTCGAACATCATCCGCATGATCAGCTGGATTCCGTTTCTGGGCCGCAACGGTATCGCCAATTCCACCTTGATCAGCTGGGGCGTGATCGACGAGCCTCTGGATTGGCTTCTGTTTTCGGACTTCTCGGTGATCCTGGCCTTCGTGCACCTTTACACTCTGTTCATGGTGGTGCCGATCTTCAATTCGATGATGCGCATCGACCGCGCGTTGATCGAGGCAGCGCGGGACTGCGGTGCCAGCGGTGCGCAGACGCTGTGGAACGTCATCATCCCGCTGTGCAAGCCCGGCATCATGATCGGCACGATCTTTGTCACGACGCTTGTGATGGGCGACTTCATCACGGTGCGTTTCATGAGCGGGTCGCAGCGGGCGAACGTGGGGCGGCTGATTTCCAACGACATCAGCCTTCTGCAATACCCCTCGGCCTCGGCCACGGCGGTCGTGCTGCTGTGCACGGTGCTGATCGTGATCGCGCTGCTTCTGCGGCTGGTCGATATCCGAAAGGAGTTGTGAGAGATGGAGAAGCGCAGCAAATCCTTCTACCTCTTGGCGGCCTTCTTCGGACTGTTCGTGCTGTTTCTCTACGGTCCCATCGTGACCATTGGCATCCTCAGCTTCCAGGGGCCGCAGGGTGGGCTGACCTTTCCGATGAACGGGGTGTCTTTGCATTGGTTCCGAGACCTGTTCGAGGAACAGGCCGTCGGCGACATCTGGGGCAGCTTCCGCCGATCCTTCGTCTTGGGGCTCATGGTGATGGTAACCACCGTGGTGGTTTCCGTGCTGGGCGGGCTCGCGTTTCGCAAGCGGTTCGCCGGAGCTACGGTGCTGTTCTACCTGACCGTTGCCTCGCTGGTGATCCCGTCGATCCTGGTATCGCTGGGGGTCGGGCTGATCTTCAACCGGATCGGGCTTCCGGTGCATTGGGCCGGGTCGGGCTTTGGCAGCCAGCTGACCTGGACGCTGCCCTTTGGCCTGCTCATCATGTTCGCGGTCTTCAATCGCTTCGATAAAAGCTATGAGGAAGCCGCCCGTGACCAGGGCGCGACGCCCTGGCAGACGTTTGCCCATGTTGTCCTGCCGATCATCGCGCCGTCGCTGCTTGGCGTGGCGCTATTCGGCTTCACGCTAAGCTATGACGAGTTTGCACGCACATTGTTGACGGCAGGCAGCTACAATACCCTGCCGCTGGAGATCTTTGGGATGACGACAAACGTCACCACGCCGGTGATCTTCGCGCTCGGGACGCTGACCACCTTGTTCTCCCTGTGCATCATTGGGGCCTTCTTTCTGGCGGTGTGGCTGGTATCGCGACGTCGAGACAATGGCTCTGACGCAGGCAAGGGCATGGTCTGAGCGATGGTCGTCATCCTCATAAATCCCAACAGTACCGAGGCGATGACGCTGGGAGCGCTGGAGACCGCGCGCGCGGCAGCGCCGGAAATCGCGTTCGAAGGCTGGACATCCCGCGACGGGCCACCTGCAATTCAGGGCCCCGAGGACGGCGACCGGGCCGTTCCGCCCCTTCTGGAACTGGTGCGCCGCGCCTCGGACTCGGGCGCTGACGCGATCATCATCGCCTGTTTCGATGACACCGGGCTGACAGAGGCGCGCAGGCTGGCAAATTGCCCCGTCATCGGCATCGGTCAGGCCAGCTTCATCCTGGCCAGCCTGATGCCTGGAAGAACGGCTGTCGTGACCACCGTGCCAGAGGCGGTCCCGGTGATCGAGGCGAACATCGCCGGGCTGGGCCTTTCACAGGCCATTGCGGGTGTCGTCGCAGCCGATGTGCCGGTTCTGACGCTGGAGCATGACCCGGCAGACGCCGCTGCGCGGTTTCACGCGGTGTCTGAAACGCTGCCGCCAGAGGTGACGAACATCATTCTTGGCTGTGCCGGGGCGGTGACGATCATGGGGATCCTGCGCCAAAGCCTGCCGCACACTCTTATGGACGGGGTCACTGCGGCCGCACGTCTTTGCCGTGCGGTTCTGCCGGCGGACTGATACGCGCGTTCCTGTCCCCGGATGCTTGCGGACGGCCCCGGCAGAAAGGATCCCGGCGGGATCATCGGTGCCTCGCCGGGTCTTGTGCCGCTTTGCCCCTTCCACAACCGGTGCGGGTCGAACGGGCAGGGACAGCCGTGCCCCACACGTTCCGCGGACGGCAAGCCGGGCGAAGCGCCGTAGCAGATCAAGTCGCATGATCCGAGGGCGAAAGCAGGGGTTTCCCAAACGACGGCAAGGACCGAGCAGGTCAGCGTCCTGTGCCGTTCCGACGTGCGGCGAGGCGTTGCTTCATCCGCTCGCGTCCGGCCTCGGTCCCGTCGTGGAAGGTGCCGAACCAACTGTCCCACGGCACTTCGAGCGAGCCGTAGTTCACCTCGAAATAGCGGTGGTGTATCTGGTGGTGGAACGTGCCTAGCCCAAGGCGCTTTCGTCCGCGGGACCAGAAACCCTCGTAGCCGGTGTGTGTGGTGATCGCAAAGAGCGCGTAGAACATCAGGTGGCAGATCATGTGCACCGGGTGGGTTGGAACGATGAAGTGTACCAGGGCGGTTCCGAAGAAAAGAATGTGCTCTACCGGGTGCATGGAAAGCCCTGACCAAGGCCCCACGTCGACATTTCGGTGATGCAGCGCGTGGATCGGGTAGAGAGCGCGCGTGTGCAGCAGGCGGTGGACCCAGTAGAAATAGAAGCTTTCCCAGATCGGGATCAGCAGGAAGATCGCGACGAACCAGACCGGGCTGTCAGACCAGGCCAGCGTCGGGGCATGGCCGTTTGCCATGGCCCACCAGATCAAGGCCTCGTAACCCGACCATGCCGTCACGCCAGAGGCCAGTGTCCAGAACATGTTGTCCGACAGCTGGCTGCCGAAACTGAACATGCGTCCGGTGCGGGGAAACGGGCGCGGGTCGTACTTGTGGTCGGTACCTTGCAACTGGTGACGGTGAAAGATCAGGTGCAGCCCGTGCGCCAACACCGCCGTCAGCATGAGGTTGCGCAGCCAGATGCCGGCGATCCAGGCCCCGGGCGTGATGGCGGTGTCCAGCGTCGGGCTGGCCCAGGCCCAGGCCGCGAAGGCCAGCGCGACGATGCCGAGGTTGACCGATACCGGCAGCCAAGCACCTGCGTACCAGCGCAGGATCGCCGCCGGCTCGGGCGGCCAGTGCCAGATCGGCGCCACTTGCACCGGAAGGGTGGCGGGCACATGGTTCCATTCGGCGCGGTCTGACATCGGCGGCGGTTCCGGTCTTCTAGGCTGGCGAAAGGCTGACATGCCATGCATGGCGTGGCAATCGGTTCCGGGGCCGACGCGCTTCGGCATGGACTTTGCCGGGCGTCTGGGTCACCACACGCCCGACCATTTGCAGCAACGCGGGAGTCGATCCATGACACGCATCCTGACGGTGATCGGCGCGCGGCCGCAGTTCATCAAGGCCGCCGTTCTGTCGCGGTGCCTTGCCGGGATGGATGGGCACGAGGAGATCCTCGTGCACACCGGCCAGCATTTTGACGCCAATATGTCGGACGTGTTCTTCACCGAACTCGGGATCGGCGCGCCGGCGGTGAACCTCGGTATCGCGGGTGCCAGCCACGGCGCGGCCACGGGCAGGATGCTGGAGGCGCTGGAGCAGACAATGATCGAGGCCGCGCCAGACTGGGTGCTGGTCTACGGCGATACGAACTCCACCATCGCGGGGGCGTTGGCCGCGGCCAAGCTACTGATCCCGGTTGCGCATGTCGAGGCAGGGCTGCGGTCCTTCAACCGGGCAATGCCCGAAGAGGTGAACCGTGTCCTGACCGACCATTGTTCGGACCTGCTGTTCACGCCCACCGCGACGGCGAGCGCCAACTTGCGGGCCGAAGGCCTGCCAGAGGCGCGGATCTGTCAGGTGGGCGACGTGATGTACGACGTCGCGTTGCAGTTCGGCGAGATCGCGGATCGGCAAAGCGACCTGCTGGCCCGGCTTGGGCTGGAACGCGGGGGCTACGTGCTGTCCACCGTGCATCGCCAAGAGAACACCGACCATCCCGCACGCCTGCGCGCGATCCTCGAAGGATTGGGCAGACTGGTTGCGGATCGGCCTGTCGTGCTGCCGCTGCATCCGCGCACGCGGGGCCGGATCGAGGCACAGGGGTTGGGCGAGCTTGCCGCCCGGCTGAAACTCATCGATCCCGTGGGTTACCTCGACATGGTGGCGCTGGAAAAGAACGCGGCGGTGATCGCAACGGATTCCGGCGGCATCCAGAAAGAGGCGTTCTTTCACGGGGTTCCGTGCGTCACACTTCGTGACGAGACCGAGTGGACCGAACTGGTCGAGGCCGGCTGGAACCGGCTGTGCCCACCGCTCGATGCCGCCGCCATCGCCGAGGCCGTCACAGCGGCAATTGGCACGCGGGGCGCGGCCGTTACGCCCTATGGGGCAGGCAACGCGGCGAGACTGATCGCGAACCGGCTGGTGATGGGCTGAGCCTTGATTACCACTTGCGCGCGACGACGGTCGAATACTTGCGCCGGCTGCGGACGATACGCGTGGGCCCGTAGCCATCCAGAACCTTGTGCCCGTTCGTGCCGCCGCGAATGTCCAGCATGATCGCCTTGTCTACCTGTTCCGAGAAAAAGGTGTCGTAGGTTTCCACGGGATAGTGGAAGCCACAGGAAATCAGGCTGAGGGCAAGATCGACACGGCCCGCTTGTGAAAGCTCCTGATGCTTGGGGTTCACCGTCTCGATGGCATCCGCGGGTACACCGTTCGCCTCGAGAAACCGGCGCGCGGTGCCAAGGTTGTTGTAACCGGCGCCTTCGGCCTTGAAGGCGAAATAGATTTCCTCGGTTTCCTCGATGTCGATCAGCAGCAGTTTGCAGCCATAGCGGCGGTGCAGGAACAGGTCGAAAAAGGCATAGCCAGAGCCGATGTCGGCCACGCGGCCGGGCGCCAGAAGGTCAATGGTGGGGGCAAGCAGCGCAAAGGTCTGCTCGATCTCTTCCATCACCGTGTCCATGATCCGGGGCTTCAGCGCCTCGAAGTCCGGACCGTCCTGGGCAAAGGCGGGATCAGCGACGAAATCGCGGGTGCGCTGGGTGCGCTGATGGCACAGGTTCACCACATCTGCGCGGGTGAACATCGAATAGTCAAAGGGTCGGTCCGTGCCGTCCATGTGGTGTTCTCCTGACGTCCCCCTTGCCATCGGTAGCTGTGGGTTGCCGCGCCTGTCAACGGTCGCGCGCTGTCACCGGCGCTGCCCGGCAAAGCGGGCCTGCCAGTCCTCTCGTTCCTCGTCGGCAATCTTGCGGAAGAGGTTGTCGGGCACGGTGAAGGCATGGCCGGGCGGCAGCGCGGTCAGGGCAGCGCCGATATCGTCCGGCCAGCCGGCATCTTCGGCGTGCATCGACTTGCGCAGTGCGGCGGCGGCGTCCGGGATGAACGGTTCTGACAGTACGGCGTACAGGCGGATCAGGTTCAGCGACAGACGAACGATGGCCGCGGCGGCATCCGGGTCTTCCTTGAACACGGCCCAAGGCGCGGCATCCTGCAGGTATTCGTTGCCCGCCGCCCAGATCGCGCGCAATTCCTGCGCGGCCTTGCGGATCTCCATTGCTTCCATGTGGGCGTTGTAGGCGGCAACGCGCCGCGACAGGTCGTCGATCAAATCGGCCTCGCGCGGGCCGGTTTCCCCGCCCGCGGGCACCTCTTCGCCGAACTTGGAGCGGCAGAACTTCGTCACCCGGCTGACGAAATTGCCCAGAACGTCGGCGAGGTCCTTGTTCACGCTGGCCTGGAAGTTTTCCCATGTGAACTCGCTGTCCGAATTCTCGGGCGCATGGGACAGAAGCCACCAGCGCCAGTAGTCGGCCGGCAGGATGTCGAGCGCCTGGTCCATGAAGACGCCGCGGCCCTGGCTGGTGGAAAACTGGCCGCCGTCATAGTTGAGGTAATTGAAGGACTTGATGTAATCGACAAGCTTCCACGGCTCGCCCGAGCCCATCAGCGTGGCGGGAAAGCTGAGCGTGTGGAAGGGCACGTTGTCCTTGCCCATGAACTGCACGTAGCGCACGTCGCCCGCGCCTTCGTCGGTGCGCCACCAGCGGCGCCAGGCGCTGTCGGGCAGGCCGGATTCATCGGCCCATTCCTTGGTAGCGGCGATGTATTCGATGGGCGCGTCGAACCAGACGTAGAAGACCTTGCCTTCCATGCCGGGCCAGTCCTGATCGCCCTTCTTCACCGGCACGCCCCAGTCCAGATCGCGGGTGATGCCGCGGTCCTGAAGTCCGTCGCCGTCATGCAGCCATTTCTTGGCGATGGAGGTGGTCAGCACGGGCCAGCCTGACTGGCTGTCGATCCAGGCGTCGAGGCGGTCGCGCAGGGCCGACTGGCGCAGGTAGAGGTGCTTGGTCTCGCGCACCTCCAGGTCGGTCGAGCCGGAGATGGCCGATCGCGGCTCGATCAGGTCTGTCGGGTCAAGCTGCTTGGTGCAGTTCTCGCACTGGTCGCCGCGGGCCTTGTCGTAACCGCAGTTGGGGCAGGTGCCTTCAATATAGCGGTCCGGCAGGAACCGGCCGTCCGCCACGGAATAGACCTGTTTTTCGGACACTTCCTGGATCAGGCCGTTGTCGGCCAGTTTGCCCGCGAAATGCTGGGTCAGCGCGCGGTTCTGCGGACTGGACGAGCGCCCGAACTTGTCGAACGACAGTCGGAAGCCGTCCGACAGTTCTTTCTGGACGGCGTGCATCTCGGCGCAGTATTCGGCCACGGGCTTGCCCGCCTTGGCGGCGGCAAGCTCTGCCGGGGTGCCGTGCTCGTCCGTGGCGCAGATGAACATCACCTCGTGCCCGCGGGCACGCATGTAGCGGGCATAGAGATCGGCCGGAAGCTGGCTGCCGACGAGGTTGCCCAGATGCTTGATCCCGTTGATGTAGGGGATCGCCGAGGTGATGAGGATGCGTTCCATGGGGGCCCCTTGCGCTGTGCGAGCGCGATGTAACCCATCGCCGCGGCGCTGGCCAGTGGCGCGACGCGGGGGGCAAGGGCCTTGCAAGGCCCTTGGAACGCGCGGTCAGCCGCGCGTGCGGCTGCGCCGCAGCAGGCGCCCGATCACGAAGGACGTGCGCGGCGACCAGACATAGCGGGTGCGTTCGGCGCGCGTGGGGCGCATCCGCATCCGCAGAAGTCCGAACAGCACCAGCGTTCCATGCGCCGCGCCGATAAGCACGAACAGCGCGGAAGGCCCGTAGGCATCGATCAGGCCAGAGGCGATCAGCGGCGCGGCGATGGCGCCCAGCGCGTAGAAGAACATCAGCGCAGCCGATAGCTCGATCCGTTCATGATCCTCTGCGAAGTCATGGGCGTGCGCGGCCGAGACAGAGTAGACCGGGAAGGTCACCAGCCCGAAGATCACCGCGTTCACGAAGACGACCGCGTCGGATGAAGCGCCGATCAGGATGGTCGCGGCCGAACTGGCCATCGAGGCGACCGAAAGCCAGATCAGGACCCAGCGCCGGTCGAACTTGTCGGCAAGCCAGCCCACGGGATATTGCGCCAACGCGCCCCCCAGCACCCAAGCGGCAAGGAAATAGGCGATCTGGGGCACCGACAGGCCCACCTCCTGCCCGTACACGGGGCCTACCATGCGAAAGGACGCCCCCGAGACCGCGGCGACCATCACGCCTGCCACGGCCAGCGGTGATCGCGCGATGGCAAGACGCGGGCGAAGGCGCGGGGCGTCAGGCGTTTCGGGCTGATCCAGCCGCGTCAGCGTCAGCGGCAGAAGCGCGGCGCAGCAGATCAGCGCGAGGATGTTGTACGAGACGTAGGATGCGGGCTCCAGCACGCCGATGACCAGCTGCGCGGCCAGTGACCCGCCCATGTCCACCAGCCTGTAGGCCCCCATGACCCGGCCCCGGTTGGCATTCTCGGCCTTGGCCTGAAGCCACGCCTCGATCACGGTATAGCAGCCCGCAATGCACATTCCCGTCGCCACTCGCATCAACGCCCAGGCCAGCGGGTCGATCACCAGCATATGCGCCAGCAGCCCGATGGCGCCCGTGGCGGTGAAGGCGGCGAAGGCGCGTGAATGGCCGACCGATCCGATCAGGCGCGGTGCCCACCAGCAGCCGATGAAGAAGCCGAAGAAATGCGCCGACCCCAGAAGGCCGATCTGCGCGGTGCTGAACCCCAGAGAGATGCCCGACAGCGCATCGAGCGGGCTGACCCCGCCCGATGACAGTTGCAGCAAGACGACGGAAAGCAACAGGGCGGCGAGAGAGATGAGAAGGCGCATGATGCCTGAATCTCAGGCCCGCTGCCGGGCCGCTAACACCCCGGCGACGCGGGATGACGATTTCGGTCGTCTGTGCGCGGCTGTCAGCGCATCGCGGCGCGGACCGACCGCAGAAGATCATCGTAGCTTTCGGGTGGCAGGCAGCCCCGCCAGTTCGCGGCAAAGACCGAACCGTCGCCTTTGGCAAGAAATAGTGCGCCGAGGTTGTTGTCCTCGTTGCCGGTGCTGCACAGCCGTCCGTTGTGGGTGACCGCCGCACCCTGACCGCGGCCGCTGGTCACGACGCCCAGCCCGTATCCGTCATGTGCGGGAAACGCGCCGGGCTGGTTGATCCACGGCCGGTCGGGTGCGAACCAGTGGGCCGCGATTCGCACGTAATCCTCGGCCGAGATTTCCCACCCGGCATAGGACGACATCGATCCCATCGCCCCCTCGATCACCGCGCCATTGGCGCCGGCGGGTGCGGTGATGCGTTGTGTGCAGGCGCTGGCATAGTCCTGTCCCGACAGTGCCTCGGCCACGGTGCCCAGCATGGCGTAGTTGGTGTTGGAATAGACATGCGCGCCGGGCGTGCCGCGCAAAGCGTCGCGCTGAAGCGCCTGCCATGCGATGCGGCGGTGCAGCCCAAGCGTGCCATGCAGGCGCGAGACCATGTCGCCCTGCGTCAGGTCCGGCGCCATGCCCGAGGTGTGCGTGACCAGTTGCGCCAGCGTGATGTGGTGCGCCCACGGCGGCGGGGTGACGCGGACCTGCGACAGGGCGTCGGCGATGTCGCCCAGCGTGGTGTCCCAGCCGTGGCCTGTCTCTGCAAGGATCTCGTTCAGGCAGAGCGCGGTGATCGCCTTGGACAGGCTCGCCACCGGGTAGGGCGCCGCCGGGTCGCGGCCTTCACCGGCGGCATGGATCACCGCGTCGCTCTGGCCCAGCGCCATGGCGCCAGCCGTGACGCCGTGGCGGGCCATCCAGCCGCGCCATGCGCTTTCGACCCTGGCGGGATCGGGGCCGCGCGCGGTGGCGGGCGCATGCGTTTGCGTCCCCGCACCGATGCCGGGCAGGGCCAGCCCGGGGCTGCCGGTCAGTGTCATGAAGCCGGCGAGGCTGCAGAGCCCCAGGCCAAGGGCCAGGAAAAGTGAGAGTGCGAGGCGTTTCATCGGTGTTTCGGGTCGTGGTGGGTTCGATGCGTCTCTACCGGGGGATTCCGGCGGCAGTTCGGCGGTCTTGGGGCGGGTTCAGGCCGGAACCGGGCCCAGCGACACCCCCTTTCCTTCGGGCCGCATCGCCCAGCTCATGGGCGGCGCGGTGCGGGCACGGCGGCGTTCCAGCCGCCAGCCCTCGGCCCCGCCGGGGTCATGGGCGAAGCCCAGGTGCCAGCGGGTTTCGATCCCGGGGGCGCCGCCGTCGCCCGGTGTCAGCAGCAGGCCAAGCGGCAGGTGGCGCCCCTCGGCCCCGCCGGTTTCGGCGGCCAGGTGCAGCCGGCGCACCGCCGTCAGCCCCGGCGGTTCGGGCAGGTCCGCCACGGCCAGCGCCACGGCGCCGCTGCGCAGCACCTCTTCCATCGACCACAGCAGGTCCTCGGCGCGCTTGGGCGTCACCAGGATCAGCCGGCCCGGATCGAAGAACCGCGTCGCGGCTTCGGGGTTCAGGGCGTCCTGGGTCCAGGATGGTGCGATCCAGACGACGGGGCCGGTGGTGCGGGCCGCCACCAAAGCGGCCAGCGTGCGCCGGGCCGGACCGCACAGTTCATGCGCACGGCCGAGGGCCAGCGCCATCTCGCCCATCACCGGCTGGGCGGGGCGCGGCGGCTGGCGGTACGAGTCGCGGGTCAGAAGCGGGACGGACATGGGGGGAGTATATATGTTCCCCTTATGTTCTCAAGTGGCCGCCGCGCCTTCGGGGGCCCGCAAGAAGGGATAGCCCCACAGGTGCGGGGCTATCCGAAGGACCGGACGCGAACGCCTCAGGGCCGAATGACGTAATAGCCCAGATTGTCCAGTTCCAGAAGGCGCCCGACACCCGCCTGCACGACCTGCGCATACTCGGTGATCGGAGGCGCGGCCCCCTCGTTCCGCGTCATTCCCGCGATCGTGTTTCCGCAGGCACTGAAGGTCACTTCGGGGATGCTCTCCGAAATGCTCTGGATACGCTCCATGACGGGGGACGTGTCCGTTCTCAACAAATGCAGGCCGGCATTGAACGTCACGATCTCGATCTCGTAAAGTTCTCCAGCCTCACTCATTGCCCGCGCGAAATTGGTGGCGACGTTCAGGGCCTTGTTGAAGGTCCCCGGATCATTGTCGCTGACCTGGACGGCGAGCCGCTTGATCCCGTCATCCGATTGCCCCGCGAAGGCGGACGTCGACAAGGCTACCATGAAACCGATGCCTGAAAGCACCGCTCGGCGTGTGAGTGCCATGGGTCTTCTCCCTTTGTGTGTCGGTTTCTCCTCTTGTCCCGACACTGACGACTATGACTCGCGGCCGGTCTCCACCGCAACAAATTTGCAAATATGTGAATGAGGTAATCTGAAGGCATCCATACGCCTGCGGCAGGCACCGGTCCGTCCCGCCGCACCCGATCCAAGGGAGGGTACTTGCCCTCGCGCTCCGGGCCGGTATCTCTGTCTCCCGAACCCTGACAGGAGAAAGAAATGCGCAAGAGACCGCTGGGACGAACCGGCGTGATGGTGTCCGAGTTGTGCCTTGGATCCATGACATGGGGCACGCAGAACACCGAGGCAGAAGGACACGCCCAGATCGACCGCGCCCTGGACGCCGGGGTGAATTTCATCGACACCGCCGAAGCCTACCCAGTCAATCCGATGCGGGCCGAGACCGCAGGCCGCACCGAGGAAATAATTGGCACGTGGTTCGCGTCGCGCGGGCGGCGGGACGATGTCATACTGGCCACCAAGGTCTCGGGGCCAAGCGACAACCCCGATTTCATCCGCGGTGGTGAAGGATTTGACGGGCGGATCATCGCCCGCACCATCGAAGGATCGCTGCGGCGCCTGCAAACCGACTATATCGACGTCTACCAGCTCCACTGGCCGATGCGCGGGTCCTACCATTTCCGGCAGAACTGGCGCTATGATCCTTCTGTGCAGGATCGCGACCGGGTCGTCGCGGGTATGATCGATGTCCTCGAAGCGATGCGCATCGCGATCGAAGCTGGCAAGATTCGCCATTTTGCGCTGTCGAACGACACCGCGTGGGGCACGACGATGTGGGCGCATCTGGCCGAAGCGCACAACCTCCCGCGTCCGGTGTCGATACAGAACGAATACTCGCTGCTCTGCCGCGCCTTCGACACCGACCTGGCCGAGGTCGCCATCCACGAAAGCGTGGGGCTGATGGCCTTCTCGCCGCTGGCAGCCGGCCTTCTGTCCGGCAAGTATGCTGCCGACGTGACACCGCCCGGTTCCCGAAGGTCGCTTGTGCCCGAAATGGGCGGGCGCCTGTCGCCGCGTGTCTGGCCGGCGATCGAGGCCTACCGCGAGATCGCCACGCACCACGGGCTTGGCCTGCCGCAGATGGCGCTGGCCTGGACGCTGACGCGGCCGTTCGTAATGTCCTCGATCTTTGGCGCCACCACGATGGAGCAGCTGGACCTTGCGCTTGGGGCAGCGGATCTGACGCTGTCGCCGGAGGTGCTGGAAGAGATCGACACGGCCCACAAGGCGCATCCCTACCCCTACTGAACCCGCGCGCATCGCGGCCTGGTGTGCTATGGTGTCGCCAAGCCATCGAGAGGGGCGGCACATGTCAGGTTCAAGGGTGCTGGTAGGCACGACCAAGGGGCTGTTCGTGCTGACAGACGGCGCGGGCGGCTGGGACGTCAGTGGCCCGCATTGCGGCGGCTGGCCGATCAACCACGCCATCGGGCGGGACGGCAGCGGCGACATCTGGGCCGCCGGCGGCGGTGAATGGCAGGGGGCCGGTGTCTGGCATTCCGCCGATGGCGGGGCAAACTGGACCCTGACGAAGCTGGCCAACGGCCAGGCAGACGCTTGGATGGAGAGCGACCCCGAGGTGGCGGCACAGCTTGGCATGACCCCGTCGCCGCCGGCACCCTTTACCGGGCAGATGACGTCGATCTGGTCGCTTGGACTTGCCGGCGGCAGGCTCTATGCCGGGGCCAAGCCCGCCGCACTGTTTTCAAGCGAGGATGACGGGACGACCTGGAGCAGGGTCGAGGCGCTGACCGACCACCCAAGCGCGAAGGATTGGAACCCTGGCGCTGCGGGCCTGACGCTTCACACCATCGTATCCGCACCTGATGCGCCGGGCCGCATGTGGCTGGGTATTTCCGCCGCCGGGGTCTTTGCGACCGAGGATGGCGGCGCAAGCTGGGACCGCCGCACGCGGCGATCGAACGAGGCCGCGGCGGGCCCTGCCGCGGGCGGGCACCCGGCCGCCGGTACCTCTGACGAGATCGGGTTCTGCGTGCACAACATGGTACGGGCTCCGGGAGCGGCGGATGTGCTCTATCAGCAGAATCATCACGGGGTGTATCGCAGCGGCGATGGTGGGCGCAGCTGGCATGACATCACCGCGGGGCTTCCCTCGACTTTCGGGTTCCCGATCGCGGTTCATCCGCGCGATCCGGCGCGCATCTGGGTCCTGCCGCTGAACGGCGACACGCAGGGGCGATATCCTCCCGGTGCCTCGGCGGCGGTCTGGACCTCTGGAGACGGAGGCAGGACGTGGGAAGCGCGAAAGGACGGCCTTCCAGGTAGGAACTGCTATTTCACCGTGCTGCGGCAGGCGATGGCAACCGACACGGGCACACCCGCCGGGGTCTACTTTGGCACCAACACGGGCTCGGTCTTTGCCAGCCGGGACGAGGGCGAGACCTGGAGCGAGATTGCGCGCCATCTTCCCACGGTGCTTTCAGTGGAGACGATGGCGGCCTGACCCGTCAGGCATGACGTGTTTTGGTGCGCCGGCTTCGGTTTTGGTTGAACGCCGCGAGGCAAGTCGCGACAAGGTGCAAGGGAAAGAGGAACGGAGTCACCCATGCCGCTGGAAATGAATCGCGAGGTCTTCATCACCTGCGCCCTGACCGGCTCGGGGTCGACACAGGACCGCAGCCCGCATGTGCCGCGCAGCCCGGCCGAGATCGCCGCGGCGGCCATCGACGCAGCCAAGGCCGGGGCGGCCATCGTCCATGCCCATGTGCGGGAACCCGACACCGGCAAGCCGTCGCGGCGGATCGAGCTTTACCGCGAGGTGACCGAGCGCATCCGCGACAGCGAGGTCGACGTGGTGCTGAACCTGACCGCCGGGATGGGAGGGGATCTTGTGCTGGGCTCGCCCGAGGCGCCCTTGCCCTTGTCCGAGGCCGGGACCGACATGATCGGGGCCGAGGCGCGGGTCGAGCACATCCGCCAGTGTCGTCCCGAGATCTGCACGCTGGATTGCGGCACCATGAACTTCGCCGAGGCCGATTATGTCATGGTCAACACGCCGGGCATGCTGACGGCGATGGGGCGCACGATGACCGCGATGGGCGTGAAACCCGAGATCGAAGCCTTCGACACCGGCCACCTGTGGTATGCCAAGGAGCTTGTGGCACAAGGTGTGCTGGAGGCACCGGCGCTGGTCCAGTTGTGCATGGGCGTGCCATGGGGCGCGCCGGACGACCTGAACACGCTGATGGCGATGGTCAACAACGTGCCCGAGGACTGGGTGTTCTCTGCCTTTGCGCTGGGGCGGCACCAGATGCCCTATGTGGCGGCGGCGGTGCTGGCGGGCGGCAATGTCCGCGTTGGGCTCGAGGATAACCTGATGCTGGACCGGGGCGTGCTGGCGACGAACGCACAGCTTGTCGAGCGGGCGGCGGGGATCATCGAGAACCTTGGCGCTCGGGTGATCGGGCCCGACGAGGTGCGCGCCAAGCTGGGCCTGACCAAGCGGGCGCCGGTGACCGCATGATCCGCGCGCTTGCGGCGGCCTGCCTTGCGGTGGGCGCCCTGACCGGACCTGCCACGGGCAACGGCAACGGGCCGCCGCAGCAGATAAATCCGCCCCCGGCGTTCGAGCCGACGCGCGAACCCGATGCGCGGACGCAGGCGGCTTGCGAGGCGGCGGGGGGCACATATGGGCGGTTCGGGCTGGCTAGGGTCTATATCTGTCAGCTTCCGACCGAGGACGGCGGGCAGGCCTGCATGACCGCGGCCGATTGCACGGGCCTGTGCCTTGCCGAGACAATGACCTGTTCCAAGGTCGTCCCGCTTTTTGGCTGTCATGCCATCGTAACTGACGCGGGAACCCGCGTAACCATCTGCATAGATTAGGGAAAACTGGGAATGCCGAAGGCAGCGATCGTGGGCGGCGGTGTGATCGGCGGCGGCTGGGCCGCGCGGTTCCTGCTTATGGGCTGGGACGTCTCGGTGTTCGATCCGGACCCCGAGGCAGAGCGCAAGATCGGCGAGGTGCTGGACAATGCGCGCCGCGCATTGCCCGGTCTGGTGGACGTGCGGATGCCGTCGGCAGGACGTCTGCAATACGTCGGCAAACTGTCGGCGTGCGTGGCCGATGCCGACTGGATCCAGGAAAGCGTGCCAGAGCGGCTGGACCTCAAGCGCAAGGTCTTTCAGACCATCCAGGAGCATTGCCGCGCTGATGCGGTCATCGGTTCTTCCACGTCGGGCTTCAAGCCGAGCGAGTTGCAGGACTGCGCGACGCGGCCCGAACAGATCCTCGTCACGCATCCGTTCAACCCCGTCTACCTGCTGCCGGTGGTCGAGGTGGTGGGCAGCGACCGGACGCCCGGAGCGGTGCGCGACCGCGCCTGCGAGGTGCTGCGCGAGATCGGCATGGCGCCCGTCGTGATCGGTCGCGAGATCGACGCCCATGTGGCCGACCGCCTGATGGAGGCCATGTGGCGCGAGGCGCTTTGGCTGGTGCATGACGGTGTCGCGACCACCGCCGAGATCGACGACATCATCCGGTTGGGATTTGGCCTGCGGTGGGCTCAGATGGGGGTCTTCGAGACGTTCCGCGTGGCGGGCGGCGAGGCAGGGATGCGCCATTTCATGGCGCAGTTCGGCCCGGCGTTGAAATGGCCGTGGACCAAGCTGATGGACGTGCCCGAGATGGACGACGCGCTGATCGACAAGATCGCGGGCCAGTCCGACGAGCAGGCCGCCGGCCGCAGCGTGCGAGAGCTGGAGCGGATCCGTGATACCAATCTCGTGGCCATCATGCGCGCGCTGAAGTGGCAGGGCTGGGGCGTCGGCGCGCTGCTGAAGGATCAGGAAAACCGCGTCGCCGCCGCCACGGGCGCGGTGCGCCGGTTCGAGGATGTCGCCGACCTGTCGCGCCCGGTGATCACGCTGGAAATGACCGTGCCGCTGGACTGGACCGACTATAACGGACACATGACCGAGGCGAAGTACCTGCAAGCCTTTGGCGATGCCACGGACAGGTTCATGCAGGTCGTCGGCTGCGACGCGGATTATGTGGCGGCGGGGGGCAGTTTCTTTACCGCTGAATCGCATATCCGGCACCTGGCCGAGGCGCAGGCGGGCGCGCCCCTGCGGATCGAGACCCAGTGTCTGGGCGGTGCAGGCAAGAAGATGCACCTGTTCCACACCATGTGGTCGGGCGATGAGGCGCTGGCGACGGGAGAGCACATGCTGATCCATGTGGACATGGCCACCCGCCGCGCGGCCCCGCCCGGACCAGAGGTGGCGCGGAAGCTTGGCGCGATCGCGGCGGCCCATGCCGCGCTGCCCATGCCCGAAGGTGCGGGCCGGGCCGTGGGGGCGCCGCGATGAACCGGGTTCTTGTGACAGGCGGCGGATCGGGGATCGGACGCGCGATCGCCACTGCCTTTGCCGAGGCGGGCGCCGAAGTCTGGGTGAGCGATGTCGCGTCGGACGTGCTGACCACGGTGCCGCAGGGCTGGCATGCCACGCTGGTCGATGCATCGGACCCGGTGGGCATGGCGGCGCTGTTTGCCGAGATCGAGGCGACGTGGGGCGGGCTGGAGACGCTATGCGCGAACGCCGGCGTTGCCGGGCCAACGGCGCGCATCGAGGACGTGACGCCCGAGGACTGGCGCCGTTGTGTCGCGGTGAACCTGGAGGGCGCGTTCCTTGCCGCCAAGCACGCCGCACCGATGATGAAGCGGGCGGGCAAGGGCGCGATCATCCTGACCTCGTCCACCGCCGGTTTTCACGGCTATCCCAACCGGGCGCCCTATTCCGCGGCGAAATGGGGTGTGATCGGGTTGATGAAGACGCTGGCGATGGAGCTTGGCCCCTTCGGCATCCGCGCCAATGCGATCTGCCCCGGCGCGGTCGAGGGGCCGCGCATGGAGGGCGTGTTGCAGCGCGAGGCCGAGGCCAAGGGCATGACGCGGGATGCCGTCTATCATGGCTATGCCTCTGGCACATCCATGCGGACATGGGTGACGGCCGAGGACGTGGCGGCGATGGCGGTGTTTCTTGGCGGGCCCGGCGCGGCGCGGGTGTCTGGGCAGGTGATCGCGGTGGACGGTCACACCGAGAACCCGGATCCCAAACCCTGAGTCCTAGCTGGTTTCGGCGATGCGGCGCATACGCGTCAGGTAGGCGGGCACGTCCCTTTCGGTGACGTGGGCCTCTCTCACCAGACCGTCGAAATGGCGGGTGAAGGCCTGCACGCGTTCGCTGTCGCGGAAGGCAAGGTAGTAGCGTCCGACATAGACGACGGCGAGCAGGGGGCCGAACACGGTCAGCGGTGCCGAATAGACCCGGCGGGCATCGAAGAAATAGAGTCGCAGCGAAGGGTAGAGCCGGTCGTAGAGGTCACTGATGCGGTCGATCTGGGCAAGGCGCAGATCGCGGGGAAGATCTATGTAGTAGCCGCTGGCGGCGGCGAAGCTGTCGACTTCGTAGAGCGGCAGGGCGATCTCATAGTCGGAGTGCCCGCGCAGCATCAGCGACAGCCGGTCCTCGGACGCGCCGATGGCCTGTTGCGGCGACCGGCCAAGGTGCGGGGCGTATTCCCATTCCAGCATCGCGCGCGTCTTGAGCATGTCGGGCAGGGCGGCGGGGACGTGGCGGATCTTGTAGCCCGCCGCTTCTGAGTGCCAGCCGAAGATCTGTTCGTCGACCAGCGCGCGGGGGGCTTCGGTCACGGCCATCGAGGCGGCCATCAGTTCGGCCGCGCTTTCGGGCCGGTCGCTGAGCCCCAGAAGCCAGTCGGCCGACACGCCAAGCGCCGCCGCGCATTCGGCGACGACCTGCGCGTTGGGCAGGCGCGCGCCATCGCGGGCCAGCAGTTGCGAGATGGTGGAACGGTCGGCACCCACCTGCCGGGCCAGCGCGCTCTGGTTCGTGCCACGCAGGTCCATCGCCTGTGTCATGCGCTGGCGGAAGATGTCGGCACGGTCGCGTTTGTCGAGTTTTGTCATGGACTGTGAATTTTGTCACATATTGAGGTGTTGAGTTAACCATTCCCGGAATACCGGGGCAACCCTGCCGCTGCTATCGATGGATCATCCAGAAATGAGGACGCCCATGGAAACGCGGCAACGCACTGTCGTCAAAGCACTTCTCTGGCAGGCGCTTGGCCTGGCCATCATGCTTTGCGTCGGGGTTCTGGCGACGGGATCCGTGGCGCTGGGCGGTGCGATGGCGGTGACGAACACCAGTGTCGGGTTGATCACCTACATCGTCTACGAACGCTTGTGGGCGCGCGTATCATGGGGACGGGCGTGAGGCGGCGGCCGCTGGCGGAGTGGCCCACGCTGGCGCTGGTGCTGGCATGTTACATGGTCTGGGCGCTGGGCACGACGTGGATTGCCGGCGTTTCGGTTGCCCTTGGCGTTGCCGTCACGGCGCTGGCGACGGCGTTTTTCGCGTCGTTGCAGCATGAGGCGATCCACGGCCATCCGTTCAGGGATGCGCGGCTGAACGCGGCGCTTGTCTTTCCGGCTCTGACGCTGACGGTGCCCTATGGGCGGTTTCGCGACACCCATCTGGCGCATCACCGCGACGCGATCCTGACCGACCCTTACGACGACCCGGAAACGAACTACCTCGACCCGGCGGTATGGGCGCGGCTGCCGGGTTGGTTGCGGGGGGCGCTGGCGGTGAACAACACGCTGGCCGGGCGGATGCTGCTGGGACCTCTGATCGGCAACATCGCCTTCGCCATCTGTGAGGTCCGGTCGGCGCGCGCCGGTGACGGGCGCGTGGCGCGGGGTTGGCTGTGGCATGTGCCGGCACTGCTGCCGGTGGCGGCATGGCTGTGGGGGGTGGGCGAGATGCCGGTCTGGGCCTACGTGCTGGCGGCCTACGCGGCGCAGGGGATCCTGCGGATCCGCACCTTCCTGGAGCATCAGGCGCATGAACGGGCGCGGGGGCGGACCGTCATCATCGAGGATCGCGGGCCGCTGTCGTGGCTATTTCTGAACAACAACCTGCACGTGGTCCACCACATGCACCCGAAGGTGCCGTGGTACCGGCTGCCGACGCTCTATTTCGCCGATCCCGCGCGATACCGGGCACGCAACGACGGCTACGTCTACCGTTCCTATCCCGAGATCTTCGCCCGCTATTTCTGGCGCGCCAAGGACCCGGTGCCGCACCCTCTCTGGCGCAGGCCCTGAGGGCGTGCCAATAGTCGGCGATGGATCTCTGGGTCGCCGTCACCATCTTCGCCGCTGCCGTGCAGACGGTGCGCTTCATGTTGCAGAAGCAACTGAAGGGCGCGGGCCTGTCCACCGGCGGCGCGACGTTCTCGCGCTTTCTGTTCGCAGCACCGCTGGCCGCGCTGCTGGTGGCTGGGCTGATGCTGGCGCAGGGTCTGACGCTACCACCCACGACCGCGCGGTTCTGGGGCTTTGCGCTGGGCGGAGGTGTGTTCCAGATCGTCGGAACGCTCTGTACCGTGGCGCTTTTCGGGCTGCGCAACTTTGCCGTGGGCCTCGCCTTCACCAAGACCGAGACGGTTCAGGTGGCGATCTTTTCGGCGCTGGTGCTGGGCGAGGCGGTGACGGGCACCGGGCTGATCGCCATCCTGATCGGGCTGGCGGGCGTGATCCTGTTGTCGCTGCCCCCGCGCGAGATCGGCGGGGGCCTTTGGAACCGGGCCACCGCGCTGGGCCTCTTGGGCGGCGCGGCGTTCGGGCTTTCGGCCATCGGTTATCGCGGCGCGGCGCTGGACCTTGGCGATGCGCCCTTCTATTTCCGAGCGGCGGTGACGCTGGCCGCTGTCACAGCGATGCAGACCGCGATCATGGCCACGCTTCTGCGCTGGCGCGAGCCCGGTGAGATCGGTCGCGTGCTGCGGGCATGGCGCGGCACGGCGCTGGTGGGCGTAACGGGGATGCTGGGGTCACTGGGCTGGTTCACGGCCTTCACGCTTCAGAACGCGGCCTACGTGCGGGCGCTGGGCCAGATCGAGCTTGTCTTCGGCCTGCTGATCGCGGCGCTTGTCTTTCGCGAGCGGATCAGCCTGCGTGAAGTGGCGGGCATGGCCGCGCTTATGGCGGCCATCCTGATCCTCGTGCTTTACCTCTGAAGCTGGTCGAGCGGGCTGCCGCCAAGCCGCAGGAACAGGCTTTCCTCGTCGCCGTTGCGGAAGAAGGGCACGCTTTCGGGGGCGTCGAGACGCGGGAGGGCGGCGGCGACCTCGGCCAGCACGACCTCTGTTATGAAGGGCATGTGAAAGGCGCGCACCTCGTCCAGCGGGATCCATTGCAGGTGGCTGAGTTCGTCCGAGGCCCGGTCGAAATCGTCGGGATCGCCGCGCAGGTGGGCGGCGTCGGCAAGGAAGAAGCGCGCGTCGAAGCGGCGCGGGCGGCCCGGCGGCGTCAGGGCGCGGAAGACGAAGGACAGGCCCGTGGGCGAGGGCAGGTGGCCGGTGGCGGCAAAATCCGTCCAGTCGGCGGGCACCTGTCCGGGCCAGTCGCCCGGCGATCCGAGGATCATGCCCGTTTCCTCCCACAGCTCGCGCACCGCTGCGACGGCCAGGGCGTGCGGCATCCAGTCGGGGGCGTCCTCGGCCAGGCGTGCCGCGCATCCGGGATCAAGCGGCGCGGCCAGCGGCACCTCTCGGTCGCCGGGGTCGAGCGCGCCGCCCGGAAAGACGAAGCGAGACGGCATGAAGGCGGCATTGGCGCCGCGCTGTCCCATGAGCACGCGCGGACGCGTGTCGGGATCCCGCACAAGGATCACCGTTGCCGCGTTGCGGATTTCTGCCTTCAACATTTGCGCCTTTCACCCCCGGGGATCAGGCCGCTGCACCGAAACCGTGCATTCGCTTGGCCCATTGGATCGCGACGATCGCCCCCTTCAGTCTTGGCAAGAGATAGAGCGAAAGCGCCACGCAGCCAACCGAGAAGATCGCCGCCAGCACAAGCGGTTCGGGACGGAAAGTGGTGAAGGCCCACAGGATCAGCGGCGCCATGATGTGGCCAACGATCAGGATCGTCAGGTAGGCCGGTCCGTCGTCGGCGCGGTGATGATGAAGCGATTCGCCGCAGACGGGGCAGGCATCGCGCACCGACAGGTAACCGCGCAGCATCGGTCCCGCGCCGCACTTTGGGCAGCGGCGGCGCCAGCCGCGACGGATGGCGGCCCAGACCGGGCGGTCGGCCAGGGGCGTGGCGTCGTGCTGAAGGTCTGACTTGTAGGCGGGCTGCGTCATGTACCGTGTGTCTTCTGGTGCTGGGAGCTGTCTTGAACCGCATACACTAACGGGCTGTGACGGCGGGGACAGGCGACGAAGTGACGTTGCGTCGGGATGTCGCAAAACACGTCGCACATTTTTTTTTCGTCTTTGCACGACGGAACCCGCGGCGTGGCGCGTTCATTGTCCAGAGCACGGCAGACAAGGCCGCGCCGAACGCAACAGACCCATCGAGACTGAACCCGAAAGGATCACGACATGACCCGCAAGACATGGATCAACCGCACTGTCTTTGCCGCCGCAGGCGTTGCCCTTCTGACCGCCGCGCTGCCGCTGGCCGCGCAGCAGGCCGGCCCGCGCGGCCCCGGCGCCGGGAACGCCGACCCCGAGCAGCGGATCGAGATGTTCTTTGCCAACTTCGATGCCGATGCCGATGGCGCGGTGACCGAGGCCGAGATCGAGGCCGGTGCGCTGGCCCGCTTTGCCGAGGCCGACACCAATGGCGATGGCGTGCTGAGCGTCGAGGAACTGATCGCCGCGGCCGAGGCCCGCCGCCTGGAAGAACAGCGCCGGAAGGTCGAAGGCATGGTCGAGCGTCTCGACGCGGATGGCGACGGGGTTCTCAGCCAGGAGGAAATGGACGGCGGCCGCGAAGCCAACCGCATGGAGCGCATGTTCGACCGGCTGGACGCGGATGGTGACGGCGCGATCACCCGCGAAGAGATGGCCGAGGCGCGGTTCATGAAGCATGGCAAGCCCGGTGAGCGGGGCCAGCACGGCAACCGCAGGAACTGAGGCCAGAAGGTGGCGCCACGCGATCGTCCCGCGCGTGGCGCCACCGATGGACGCCGCCGCCCCGGTCAGGATACCCATGACGGCACATGGACATGCCCTTCGACACTCTGAACGAGCTTTCCGACGAGGCGCTGCTGGTTGCCTTCGGCAATGGCGAGCGGCTGGCGGCGCGCGTTCTGACGGCGCGGCTGACGCCACGGGTGCTGGGATTCGCGGCCCGGATGCTGAAGGACCGTGCCGAGGCCGAGGATGTCACGCAGGAGGCGATGCTGCGGCTTTGGCGCATCGCGCCCGAATGGCGGCAGGGCGAGGCGAAGGTGTCCACCTGGCTTTATCGCGTGACGTCCAATCTGTGCACCGACCGGCTCCGGAAGGCGCGGGGGCTTGGGCTGGACGAGGTGGCGGAACCGGCGGACGACCGGCCCGGCGCGGCAGAGGGTCTTCAGACGCGGCAAAGGGCAGACGCCCTTGAAGGCGCGCTGGCGGCGCTGCCAGAACGACAGCGGCAGGCTGTCGTCCTGCGCCACATCGAGGGTCTGGGCAATCCCGAGATTGCCGAGATCATGGACATCGGCGTCGAGGCGGTCGAAAGTCTGACCGCCCGGGGCAAGCGGGCGCTGGCATCGGCCCTGGCCGGGCGGCGCGAGGAACTGGGGTTTGAAGATGGCTGACAAGCGACAACTGACCAGCACGGAACTTGAAGCGCTGTTCGCCAGCGCCGCGTCGGATGCGCCCGACCCCTCCGAGGCGCTTGTGCATCGGATCATGGCCGACGCCGATACCGTATCAGAGGGTTGGGCCACGGCGGCCAAGGTCGCCCGGCCGGGTCTGGTGGAACGGTTTCTTTCCGCAGTGGGCGGCTGGCCGGGGATTGCCGGGCTGGCGACTGCCGGGGTTGCCGGTCTGGCGATCGGGATCGCCGCGCCCGGCCCGGTGTCCACGCTGTCGAGCGGCTTTGTGGCAGGCGAGGTCGTCGACGACTATCACATGGTGGATCTTCTGCCGGGCCTGACGGGCTTTTTCGACGAGGGATAGGCATGACCGGCGACACGCCAAAGACTTTGCGCAGCTGGCCATGGGGCCGGATCGTCCTGATCCTGTCGCTGTCGTTGAACCTGCTGATCGCGGGATTGGTGGCCGGCACGCTTCTGCGCGGCGAGCCAGAGCGCGCGCCCGACCGTCGGCCAGAGGTCGCCGACCTGGGCTTGGGGCCATATGTGGCCGCGCTTGACGCCGAGGATCGCAAGGTCCTGGTGCTGGAGGCCCGGCGCGAAGGCAACGGGTTGCGCGATCATCGCGCCCGGGTGCGCCGCCAGTTCGAAGAACTGCTGACGCTTCTTCGCGCAGAGACGCTGGATGTGGCGGCGCTCGACCGGTTGCTGTCAGAGCAACAGGCGGCGCTGACGGACTGGCAGGAGATCGGGCAGAGGCTTTTGATCGAGCACCTGTCGCAGATGGAGGCGGCGGAACGCGCGGAATACGCCGACCGGCTGGACAAGGTCCTGCGTCGGCGGCCCCCCCCCGGCAATGGCAGCGACCGCCCCCAGCGTGACTAGACGGATCAGGCTGCGCCTGCGCTGACGATCACCTGGTTCCGCCCATCGGATTTCGCGGTGTAAAGTGCGCGGTCTGCGTGCTCTACCGTTGTAAAGGGCGCATCGGCGGCGTCGTGCAGCCCGCCGATGGCCACACCGATGCTGAGCGTTACGGGAATGCTTCCACGATCGCCGGGAAGGACGACGGGCGTCTTGCCAACAGCGCGCCGCAGGCGTTCTGCGCGCCGGCGCGCGCGCATCGGGTTGGTATCGGGCAGGACCACCATGAATTCCTCTCCGCCGATGCGGGCGACCATGTCGGACGGCCGCAGGCTGGCGCGCAGGCGCTGCGCAACGATCTTCAGCACCTCGTCCCCGGCGGAATGGCCATAGCTGTCATTGACGCGTTTGAACCTGTCGATATCCAGCACCATCACCGCGAAGGGCTTGCCGCTGGTCAGCGCGGCGCGCGCGATCCGTTCCAGCCGTTGCAGCCCGTACCGACGGTTGTGCAATCCTGTAAGCGGGTCGCGCAGGGCGGCGCGCATCCCATGGCCCAGGGCGTCCCGCAGCCGGTCTGTTTCGCGCTTTGCCAGCAGTTGCCTGCGAACCCTCAGGACCAGTTCCGGGTCGGACACGTCGGGCTCGATTAGATCGCCAAGCCCCAGGTCCAGCGCTGTCACGCCGGCGATTCCATCCTGGACCGGTTCGATCATCAGCACGCCGCAGGTTCGGGTTTCGGCCCGGCTTTGCAGGTCCGACAACAGGCGCAGCGCGGCGGCACCGCCACCGGGGCCGGGGCCGGGAACGATCAGCACGAGGTCGGGCGGCGCCGCTTGGCTGATCGCCTCAAGCGCGCCGAGGGCCGCCATCGCCGCTATGCCGTTACCGGGTGCCGTGCCCAGCCGTTGCCGCCAGACCAACGCCTCGGTCAGGGTGGGGGCCACCACCGCGATGCGCCCGGGGCCGTCAAAGGACCCCGCAACGGGTTCGGCCAGCCCCAGGGCGGCATCGGACCCTGCGGGGCAAAGCTCTGTCCGACGGGCCGCGGCACGAAGCAGGCCGCGGATGCGCGCCAGAAGCATCGCCTCGTCCAGGGGGCGGGCCAGCACCACATCGGCGCCTGCGACAAATGCCGCACGGCGGCACGCGCTGTCCTGCGGGCGCGTGGTCATGACGATGGGAATGCCGCTGCACCGAGGGTCGGCGCGCAATGCCCTGCACACCTCAAGCCCGCATCCGGTATCCCCGGACTGGTCAAGCAAGACGAGGTCCGGCGCCTCTGACGTGGCCAGCCGAAGCGCGTCTTTCGCCGTCTCGGCCTGCACCACGTGATAGCAGGCAGCGGCAAGCTTCACCTTGAGGATGATCCTGTTGGTCGCTACCGCGTCGACAATCAGAATGCGCCCCGCCATTCTTCCCCTCGATTTTGCCTCAAATGCCGTGTGGGATGTCTGTTCCTAGGCGGCCAACAGTTAACATTTGGTTTCTGGCCGAAGGGCAGGAGTGGGAATGAAGCAGGAAAACGCCGAGACCATCGCGCTTCATGCGTTGGGATGGCTGGTGGCACACGAAGAGTTGTTGCCGGTGTTTCTGGGGGCGACGGGGGCAGGGCTTGACGATGTCAGGGAACGCGCCGGCGATCCCGAGTTCCTGGGGGCGGTGCTGGATTTCCTTGCCATGGATGATGCCTGGGTGGTGGCGTTCTGCGACGCTCACGGGCTTGGATATGACGATCCCCAGCGTGCGCGGCACGCGTTGCCGGGCGGTGAACAGGTGCATTGGACCTGAGCGGTGTCAGAGCCGTGTCAGCGACACGCGCTCGCCCGTGCGGACCTTGCCCAGAAGCCGCATCAGCATGTCACGCTCGGCCGGTTCGAGACGGCTTTCCAGCACGCGGGCATTTTCCTCTGCCAGGGGCGTGCCTTCGGCCAGTCGCTGCCTGCCAAGAAGCGTAAGCGCCACGGTGCGGGTGCGCTTGTCACCGCTGCCGTCCTCGGGGCAGCCGACGCTGCGGTCGATCAGACCGGCCTCTTCCATCTGGCGCAGGGCGCGCGAGGTCGCGGTGCGGTCGATGCCGACAAAGGCGGCGATCTCGGACGGTTGCGTCAGCGCCTCGTTGCCGACGGCGAGCAGAACGCACCAGGTCGTCCGGGTAAGCCCGATCCCGCGCAGGCCTTCGTCCATGCGCCTTTCCTGAAGGCGCGATGCCAGCGAAAGCTGGTAGCCAAGCGAGGCGTGCAACCTGTATGGGGAACGCGGTGTCATGGCGCGCAGCGTCCTGTAATCGCAAGCCACTGTCAACGCGCGTGATTCGTCGCGCGGATGACGCCGGGCAAGGGAGTGGGGTAGATGGGCGGAGCCATCCGGGGCGTGCTGTTCGACAAGGATGGAACGCTTTTCGATTTCAACGCAACATGGGCGGTCTGGGCCAAGGGGGCCTTGCTGGACCTTGCCAAGGGCGATGCCGACCGGGCCGATGACCTTGCCGCGCGGATCGGCTTTGACCGGGAGCGTGTGGCCTTCGATCCCGCAAGCCCGGTGATTGCCGGCACGCCGGAAGAGGTGGCGACGCTGCTGTCAGCGGGGCTGCAGGGCACGACCCCGTCCGAGGTGACCGCACGGCTGGACGAGATGGCAGCCCGGGCGCCGCTTGCCGAGGCGGTGCCGCTGGCGCCCCTGATGGCGCGTCTTCGCGACGCGGGGCTGAAACTGGGGGTGGCCACGAACGACGCCGAAGCGCCGGCGCGCGCGCATCTTGCGGCTGTCGGAATCACCCAGGCCTTCGACTTCGTCGCGGGCTATGATTCGGGCTTTGGCGGCAAGCCCGCGCCCGGCATGTGCATCGGTTTCGCAGAGGCGGTCGGGCTGGATCCGGCCGAGATCGTCATGGTCGGCGACAGCCTGCATGACCTGCGCGCGGGGCGCGCCGCCGGAATGGTCGTGGTCGCGGTCCTGACGGGAACCGCCACCGCCGAGGACCTGACGCCCCACGCCGACGCGGTGTTGCCCGACATCGGCCACCTGCCCGCGTGGCTGTCTCTCTGACAACCGGACGGGACCGCCGGGATATTCCCTCAGCGACACCAACCGTCGCAATTCGCGGATCAGCCGCACGGCAGGTGGTGTCTGCTGGTGCGGCGGCAGGAGGGATGGACATGACGCAAACGGCGACACGGCGGCGGCGATCCGGCGGGCGGGCAGGCAATGCCCGCAGGGCATCCACGCTGGCGATCCGCCAGATGCCGTGGCGCGTGCCACGCAACACCGACCGGCCGACCGAACCGCTTGACGCCGACGGCGTCGCGGCGATCCACGACGCGGCGATGCGCATCCTTGAAGAGATCGGGATCGAGTTCCTGAACGAGGAAAGCCTTGGGCTGTTCCGGCAGGCGGGCTGTATCGTCGCGGGCACGAACGTCCGGATGGGCCGTGATTTCGTGATGGAGATGATCGGGCGCGCGCCGTCATCCTTCGATATCACCCCGCGCAACCCCGAGCGGCGGATCACGCTGGGCGACGGGCACATCCTGTTCGGGAACGTGTCATCGCCGCCGAACTACTGGGACATGGAAACGGGCAAGGTGCCCGGGACGCGGGCGCAATGCGCCGATCTGTTGCGGCTGACCCAGTATTTCAACTGCATCCACTTTGCCGGCGGCTATCCGGTAGAGCCTGTGGATGTGCACGCCAGCGTTCGGCACCTTGATGTGCTGTTCGACAAGCTGACGCTGACGGACAAGGTCGCGCACGCCTATTCACTGGGGCCGGAGCGTGTCGAGGACGTGATGGAAATGGTGCGCATCGCCGGCGGTCTGGGCGAGGACGAGTTCGCCGCGCGCCCGCACATGTACACCAACATCAACTCTACCTCGCCGTTGAAGCATGACATTCCGATGATCGACGGCTGCCTGCGCTGCGCGCGGCGGGGGCAGGCGGTTGTCGTGACGCCCTTTACCCTTGCCGGCGCGATGGCGCCGGTGACGATGGCCGGGGCCGTGTCGCTTTCGATCGCAGAGGCGCTTTCGGCGATCGCGCTTTTCCAGTTCGTGGCGCCGGGGGTGCCGTCAGTGATCGGTACCTTCACCTCGAATGTCGATATGAAATCCGGGGCGCCCGCCTTCGGCACGCCCGAATACATGCGCGCCACGCAGATGACCGGTCAGATGGCGCGGTTCTACGGGTTGCCGATGCGGTCGTCAGGGGTGTGCGCGGCGAACGTGCCGGACGGCCAGGCGATGTGGGAGACGTCGAACTCGCTTTGGGCGGCGGTACAATCGGGGACCAACATGGTCTATCACGCCGCCGGCTGGCTGGAGGGCGGGCTGATCGCCAGCCCCGAGAAATTCGTGATGGATTGCGAGATTCTGCAGATGATCCAGCGCTATTTCGAGCCTGCGATCACCGCCACGACGCCCGACGATCTTGCGGTCGAAGCGATCCGCGGCGTGGGGCCCAACGGGCATTTCTTTGGCGCCGAACACACGCAGGAGCGCTATGAGACCGCGTTCTACGAGCCCTTCGTCTCGGATTGGCGGAACTACGAGGCCTGGGCGCTGGGCGGGGCCGTCTGGACGGCCGAGCGCGCGCACCGGGTCTTCAAGGATATCATCGCCAGTTTCGAGCCGCCGCACATGGATGCCGCGATCCGCGAAGAACTGGAGGCGTTCGTCTCGCGGCGAAAGGCAGAGGGCGGGGCCCCCACCGATTTCTGATCGCCCGCGTTGACCCGCCGTTAACCCGGCGCGGTGCAGTCTGCTGCCAGGGGACGGCGGACAGATGCACGGATTGATCAACCGATCGCTGCAAAGCTTCATGACAGACAGTTACGGCGCCGAGGCATGGCAGGCGATTGCCGCGCATGCCGGCGCGCCGGGCGAGGGATTCGAGGCGATGCTGCACTATGACGATGCCCTGACATCGTCGGTGCTGGATGCCGCGTCGGCGCATCTGTCGACGACACGCGCCACGCTGCTGGAGGATATGGGCACCTATCTTGTGTCACATCCGCGTATGCACAGCCTGCGCCGGTTGCTGCGGTTCGGCGGCGTCGGCTTTGTTGAATTCCTGCATTCGCTGGACAGGCTGCCGGAACGGGCACGGCTTGCGGTGCCGGACCTTGAAATGCCTGCGCTGGAACTGGAGGACCACGGCAACGGATCGTTCTCTCTTGCCGTCCGTTTCGACGAGCCGGGATTCGGATTGCTGCTGCTGGGCCTGTTGCGCGCCATGGCGGACGACTATGGCGCACTGGCCTGTCTGGAGCATCGGAGCGGCCCCGACCGGGCCGAGGTGATCGGGATCGAGGTGGTGGAGGTTCGCTTTGCCGAGGGCCGGGCCTTTGCGCTGGCGGCGCCCGCGTCATGACGGCGGACCGGGCACGGCCCCTTCCCGACGTGGGCGCCTTGGCGCTCGACTGCTTGATGCCGATGCACCTTCTGCTCGACCGGGGCGGCGAGATCGCCCATGCGGGTCCGACGGTGGGACGTCTTCTGGGGGACACGACGGCACCCGGTCGCCCCTTTTTCGACGTCTTCGAAGTGCGCCGCCCCGGGGGCATCGACACTGCCGCGGCCCTTGCCCTTGCCGCGGGCAGGCCGCTGACGCTGCGTGTGCGCGGATCGGACGGACCCTTCCTGACAGGGCTGGCGCAGCCGGCAACCGACGGCGGCATGATCGTGAACCTGTCTTTCGGGATCTCTGTGGTCGAGGCCGTCGGCCGGCACGACCTTCACGCAGGGGATTTCGCGGCAACGGACCCGACGGTGGAACTGTTATATCTTGTCGAAGCGAAGGCGGCGGTTCTGGACGAGTTTCACAAGCTGAACCAGAGGCTGCAGGGCGCGCGCGTCGCGGCGGAAGAGCAGGCGTTCACAGATACGCTGACCGGGCTCAAGAATCGCCGTGCGCTGGAGCCTGTCCTGGCCCGCTTCGCGCGGGCGGGCCTGCCCCATGCGCTGATGCATCTGGATCTGGACTGGTTCAAGCAGGTCAACGACACCCACGGCCACGCCGCCGGCGATCATGTGCTTCAACGCACCGCCGAAATCCTGGTGGCAGAGATCCGCGAGGATGACACGGCAGTGCGGATGGGAGGCGACGAGTTTCTTCTGATCTTTCCCCGTCTGACCCGGCGCGACCGGCTGGCCACCCTTGCGGAACGCCTGCTGGCACGGTTGCAGCAACCCATGCCGTTCGGGGACGTCCTGTGCCGGGTGTCCGCCAGCATCGGCATCGCCGTATGCGAGCCTGATGGCGCGGGAGACGTGGCGCGCAATCTCGAGCGGGTGGATGCGGCGCTGTATCTGTCCAAGCGAAGCGGACGCGGGCGCTACAATTTCGCGCCTTTGGCGGACATCACCGGCGCGGACGCGCGGCACGCGGTTACAAAACTTTCGCTTAACTGACACATTTTCGCAGTCCAGCCTCCCTATCGACGCTGTGTCTATTCGGGGGTTCACATGCTGCTTCACGTCGATGCGCTGACGAAGTCTTTCGGGCGCAATACTGCCGTCGACAAGGTAAGCTTCGGGGTCGCCCGACCAAAAATGATTGGCGTGATCGGCCGGTCCGGTGCCGGCAAGTCGACGCTACTGCGCATGATCAACCGCCTGACGGACGCGACATCCGGCGATATCCGCTTTGACGGTCAAAGCGTTCTGGCGCTGACCGGCAAGGCGCGGCGGTCCTGGCAGTCCGACTGCGCGATGATCTTTCAGCAGTTCAATCTGGTGCCCCGGCTCGATGTGGTGTCGAACGTGCTGCACGGCACGCTCAACCGCCGCTCGACGCTTGCGACGCTGTTCAACCTGTTCCCGTCCGAGGACATCCACCGGGCCATCGGCATCCTCGATCGGCTTGGCATCGCCGAACACGCGGCCAAGCGCGCCGAGGCCCTTTCCGGCGGTCAGCAGCAGCGCGTGGCCATCGCTCGGGCGCTGATGCAGGACCCGCGGATGATCCTGGCGGACGAGCCCATCGCCAGCCTCGACCCGATGAACGCCCAGACCGTCATGGAAAGCCTGCGCCGCATCCACGAGGAAGACGGTCGCATGGTCATCTGCAACCTCCACACGCTCGACACTGCGCGCCGCTATTGCGACCGCGTGATCGGGATGCGGGCCGGGCAGGTTGTTTTCGACGGCACGCCAGAGGAACTGTCCACCGCCGCCGCGCGCGACATCTACGGCGCCGACGAGACGTTTTCGGAGGCATCGACCTCGACCAGCCTCGATGCGTTGGAGCCCGGGGCCCCCGTGGCCCGCGCCGCCGAATAGCTTTGACGACCCCGCCCGATCCCGGGCGACACTTTCCCCAAAACTGGAGACGATCGATGAAAACCCTTATTGCTGCCGCTCTTGCGACCACCGCCCTGACCGGCGCGGCGATGGCCGGCGGGCACGAGATCACCGAATTCCGCATCGGCCTGCTGGGCGGCGAGAACGCCCAGGACCGTCTGGCCAACAACCAGTGCCTCGCCGACTACGCCTCGGAAGTGCTGGGCGTCGAGACCAAGCTGTTCGCGCCCGCAGACTACAACGGCGTGATCCAGGGCCTGCTGGGCGGCACCATCGACATGGCATGGCTGGGCGCGTCGTCCTACGCCGCTGCCTATCTGACCGATCCCGAAGCGGTCGAGCCGGTGCTGGTCAAGACCAACCTCGATGGCTCGTTCAGCTATCACTCGATCGGGTTCGCCCGCGTCGACAGCGGCATCACCTCGCTGGAAGACATGCAGGGCAAGGCCTTTGGCTTTGGCGACCCGAACTCGACCTCTGGCTACCTGATCCCGTCGATCGAGATCCCGATGGCGACCGGCGCTACCATGGAGTCGGGCGACTACTTCGGTGAAGTGAAATTCACTGGCGGCCACGAGCAGACCATCGTCGCGGTCTACAACGGCGACATCGACGCCGGCGTGACCTGGGCCGACGGCCTGGGTGCCTGGGAAGACGGCTACAATTCGGGCGCGCTGCGCCGCGCTGTGGACGCCGGCCTTGTCGACATGAACGAACTGGTCGAGATCTGGAAGTCCAAGCCGATCCCCGAAGGTCCGATCGTGCTGCGCAAGGCGCTGCCGCAGGACGTCAAGGACAAGATGGTCGCGCTGGTGTCGAGCCTGCACGAAAAGGACGCCGACTGCGCCTATGGTGTTGCCGCCGGTGAAACCGCCGGTTTCGCGCCCATCGGCCACGAGGCGTACGAGACGATCATCGCCGTCCGCAAGGCGAAGCAGGACAGCTGATCCGTTTCGACGATCCCCGGCCCCGCGCGCTGGCGCGCGGGGCCACCCCCGGGGCTTCTACAGGGCGGGCGACGTCGGCGCGCCCTGCAGACGCCCCCAACCCAGCGATGTGACATGGCCGATCTGACCGCACAGGGCGCCGCGCGCGTCCCCGATATCGAGGCGCATTACCTGGCACTGGTCCGCCAGCGACGGGTCTATGGCGGCATTACCATACTGGTTTTCGTGCTGCTGATGGTGTCGGGCTTCTGGGTCGCGGATTCGCGCAATGCCGGCGGCTTCTGGGACGGCTGGCGCAATATGCTGGACTTTCCCGCCGACGTGCTGGGCGAGGCATGGGAGAAACGCGCCGATCTGCCGGGCCTGCTGTGGAAGTATCTTCCGGCCCTGATCGAGACGCTGAACATCGCCGCTGTGGCGACGCTGCTGGGTGCCATCGCCGGCGGGCTGTTTTCCATGCTGTCGACGCGCGGCATGGCGCTTTGGCCACGGGCGATCCCCGTGTTCCGGCGGATGATGGACGTTCTGCGCGCGGTGCCCGAGATCGTGGTCGCGCTTGTCCTGATCTTCGTGCTTGGGGGCGGGCCGGTGCCTGCCGTGATCGCAATCGCGCTTCATACCGGCGGGGCGCTGGGAAAGCTGTTTTCCGAAGTGAACGAGAATGCGGACCTCAAGCCCATCGAGGGCCTGTCCAGCGTTGGCGCGACCTGGGGACAGAAGATGTGGCTTGGCGTGGTGCCGCAAGTGGCGCCGAACTATCTCAGCTATGCGCTGCTGCGGTTCGAGATCAACATACGCGCCTCGGCGATCCTTGGTTTCGTGGGCGCTGGCGGCATCGGCTATGAACTGCGGAACTCGATTAGCTGGGGGCAAGGCCGGTTCGACGAGGCGGCGGCGATCTTCGTTCTCCTGTTCCTGACCATCGTCGCGGTCGACCAGTTGTCGAGCGTTGCGCGCAACCATCTCACAAGCGGAGGGGCGAGGGCATGAGCATGGCAGAGAGCCTTGGCGGCGGCATGGCCGCGCGCACTGCCGCGGCCGACCGCCTTTTCAGGCGCAAGCGGCTGATCTCGTTCGGCGTTCCGGCGGTGATACTTGCCTATCTGGTCTACATCTTCTTTGCCTTCGACATCGCCGGCCTTGCCGACAGGGCGCGGATGGATAACGCGCGCACGCTTGTGTCGGACACCTACAGCTACAAGACCCATGTCACACGCGACAACCGGTCCGGCGAGATCTCTGTTGCGATCGAGGGTGAGCGCAAGGGCGCCTATCCCGAAGGCGAGACGCCCGACTGGGTGACACTGGGCGGCGACGGCGCGGAAATCCGGTTGCCCAAAGGCCATGTCGTGCGCTTCGGCCCGGACAACACGGCGGTCTACGTGCACCCGGAGTTCGGGGAAATCGCCGCCCGCGCCAGCCGCGGTTCTGGCGTGACGATCGACATCGCCCCCGAGGATCTACCGGACTGGGTCAGCTACACCACCGCACGCCTCGATATCCGGACAGAGGCGGGCCGTCTGAGCGTGACGCGCAACCGTACGGAAGTGTTCCGCTACTTCTTCGGGTGGGAATTGTTCTTCTTCACGTTCGACAGTCCCTATCACGGGGTCTCGCTGGGCAAGATCCTGTTCGGCGATCGGATTGACCCCGACCGGTCCAACCTTTCGGGCGCACTGAACGATTTCTGGAACAACCAGATGTGGCGCCATGCCGACGTGGCGTGGGCCATCGGCGAAACGATCCTGATGGCGTTTCTTGGCACGATGGGGGCGGCGATGGTGGCCCTTCCGCTGGCATTCCTTGCGGCGCAGAACTTCACGCCCGTGATGATCGTGCGGCAGGGCGTGCGCAGGATCTTCGATTTCCTGCGGGGCGTCGATGCGCTGATCTGGACGATCATCCTTAGCCGCGCTTTCGGGCCCGGCCCGCTGACCGGTGCTCTTGCCATCCTGATCACGGACACGGGCAGTTTCGGCAAGCTGTTTTCCGAGGCGTTGGAGAACGTCGATGGCAAGCAGATCGAGGGCGTCACCTCGACCGGGGCCAAGCCGATCCAGCGCTACCGCTTCGGCGTGGTGCCCCAGATCGTTCCGGTGCTTCTGAGCCAGGTGCTGTATTTCCTGGAGTCGAACACGCGGTCGGCCACGATCATCGGGGCGATTACGGGTGGCGGGATCGGCCTTCTGCTGACGCAGGCGATCATCACCCAGAAGGACTGGGAAGAGGTGACATACTACATCGTGCTCGTCGTGCTGATGGTGATGCTGATGGACTGGCTTTCGGGCCTGTTGCGGGCGCGCCTGATCCGGGGCAAGGACGGGGGCTGAGGCCGCCCGCCCGTCCAGAGGTATCTGCCCATGCCCCGCCTGTCCGCCGAAACGCCGTTCGTCCATCCCGATTGCCAGATCGTGACGACCGAGATGGGCCGCTATGTCGAGATCGGGCAGGGCAGCCGCGTGCAGGGTTCGCAGATTGGCGACTATTCCTATTGCGACCGGTTCGCCGACATCGCCAACGCAGAGATCGGCAAGTTCGCAAATATCGCCAGCTATGTGCGCATCGGGCCGACCGATCACCCGATGACGGGCGCCAGCCTGCATCATTTCCTCTACCGCAGCGCGGACTACTGGGACGATGTGGAACCGGACGCGGATTTCTTTGCGCACCGGGCCTCGCGCCGGACGGTGATCGGCCATGACACATGGCTGGGCCATGCCTCGGTGATCCGGCCAGAGGTGACGGTGGGCCATGGCGCGATCGTGGGTGCCGGTGCGATCGTGACGAAGGACGTCGCGCCCTACACCATCGTGGTGGGTAACCCCGCGCGGATGATGCGCCGGCGCCTGCCAGAGGATCTGGCGGAGCGGATGCTGGCCCTGGCCTGGTGGGACTGGGACCACGACCGCCTGCGCGGCGCGCTGGAGGATTTCCGCAGGCTCGGCGCCGAGGCGTTTCTGGACGCGCACGGCGGCTGAGCCGGCCTTACCCGTTCAGCCGCAGCCGGATCGGCCCCCGCGCCGTCCGCGGATCGACGGGGCGCCCCTTTTGCGTGGCCAGAAGCGGCAGGTCCGCCGCCACCCCGCGCACCGCCGGCATCAGCGTTTGCCCCAGTCCGGGGCAAGGGCGCGCGCCGCCCGGGACGGGCGAAAGACGACGCCGGGACCGCGGCGGCGGGCGAGCATAGGCAGCACCGCCGCGGTCCGGCCGCCCGGGGTGTCAGCCAAGCGCCGTGTCGCAGCGCCCGCAGACACCCGCGTGCGTGTGGCGGCCCACGTCGGGCAGGATCTTCCAGCAGCGCTGGCATTTCTCGCCCTCGGCGGTTTCGAAGACCACGCCGACGCCGTCCACCTCTGGCAGGCGGAACGCCTCGTTCGGCATCGGATCGCCCGTCAGGATGATGGCCGAGGTGATGCAGACATCCGCGAAATCGACAGAGAGCACGGCGGCCAGCGTCTCGGCATCGGCCACATGCACCACCGGCGCGGCCTCGAGCGAGGCGCCGATCACCTTGTCCTGACGCTGGATTTCCAGCGCGGCCGTCACCACCCGGCGCACCCGCCGGATCGCGGCCCATTTGCCGGCCAGCGCCTCGTCCCGCCAGTCCGCCGGCGTGTCCGGCATGTCAACGAGGTGGACCGAACTGTCGTCGCCCGGGAAGCGTTCCAGCCAGACCTCTTCCATCGTGAAGACCAGCACCGGCGCAAGCCATGTGGTCAGCCGGTGGAACAGGATGTCCAGAACGGTGCGCGCGGCGCGGCGGCGCAGGCTGTCGGCCCCGTCGCAATACAGCGCGTCCTTGCGGATGTCGAAATAGACCGACGACAGGTCCACGGTGCAGAAGTTGAAAAGTGCCTGGAACACGCCCTGGAAGTCGTAGGCGGCATAGCCCTTGCGCACCCTTTCATCCAGTTCTGCCAGCCGGTGCAGCACCCAGCGTTCCAGTTCCGGCATCTCTTCGGGCGCCACGCGCTCATCCTCGGAGAAGCCCGTCAGGTTGCCCAGCAGGAACCGCATGGTGTTGCGCAGGCGGCGATAGCTGTCGGCAACCCCTTTCAGGATCTCGTCCCCGATACGCAGGTCTGCCGTGTAATCGGCCTGCGCCACCCAAAGCCGCAGGATATCGGCGCCGTACTGCTTGACCACCTGTTCCGGCGCGACGGTGTTGCCCAGCGACTTGGACATCTTGTTGCCCTTGGCATCGAGCGTGAAGCCATGGGTCAGAACCCCCCGGTAGGGCGCGCGGCCTATGGTGCCGCAGCCCTGCAGCATCGAGGAATGGAACCATCCCCGGTGCTGGTCGGTGCCTTCGAGGTAAAGATCGGCGATACCGTCCTCGGACCCGTCGGCGCGGTCGCGCAGCACGAAGGCATGGGTAGAGCCGGAATCGAACCACACGTCGAGGATGTCCGTCACCTGGTCATAGGCCTCGGCGTCGTGGTCGTTGCCGAGGAAGCGCGCCTTGGCGCCGGGCTTGTACCAGGCGTCGGCGCCCTCGGCCTCGAACGCGTCCAGAATGCGGGCGTTGACGGCGGGATCGCGCAGCAGGAAATCCGGATCGTCCGGCTTGGCGCCCCTTTTGACGAAGCAGGTCAGCGGCACGCCCCAGGCGCGCTGGCGCGACAGCACCCAGTCGGGCCGCGCCTCGATCATGGAATAAAGCCGGTTGCGGCCCGTCTGCGGTGTCCAGGTGACCAGCTCGTCGATCGAGCGCAGGGCGCGTTCCCGGATCGTGCTGCCGTAGGTGTCCTTGCCGTCGCCCACGGGCCGGTCGATGGCGGCGAACCACTGCGGCGTGTTGCGGTAGATCAGCGGCGCCTTGGAGCGCCAGGAATGCGGGTAGGAATGCTTCAGCCGCCCGCGCGCCAGAAGCTTGCCCGCGCCGACCAGCGCGTCGATGACGGCCGGGTTCGCGTCGCCCTCCTTGCCCTTGTCGGTCAGGATGCGCTTGCCCCCGAAAAGCGGCAGGTCGGCGCGGAAGCTGCCGTCCTCCATGACGTTGTAGGTCATCGGCAGGCCGAACTTCAGCCCGACCTGGTAGTCGTCGTCGCCGTGGCTCGGCGCGGTGTGGACGAACCCGGTGCCCGCGTCGTCGGTGACATGGTCGCCCGGCAGCATGGGCACGTCATAGTCCCATTCGCCGTTCTCGGCCGCGCCGCGCAGGGGGTGGGCAAGGGTCAGGGCGCCCAGCTCCTCTGCCGACACGTCGCGCAGGCGGCGATACATCGACGGTTCCAGCCGCGCGCGGCCCAGCACCTCATCGGCCAGCTTGTCGGCGATGAGATAGCGGTCGCCGATCCGGGCCCAGCATTCCTCTGGCCGGCCGGTGATCTCGTAGACGCCATAGGCGATGTCGGGGTTGAAGCAGACCGCGCGGTTCTGCGGGATCGTCCAAGGCGTCGTGGTCCAGATGATGACCGACGTTCCTGCGAACTTGGTGGAGCTGGCGTCATGGACTTTGGTGTGATGGCGGCCGGAATCGTCGGTCGTGTCTTCCGTTACCACGTCCACCGGAAACTTCACCCAGATCATGTGGCTCTGGTGGTCGTGGTACTCGACCTCGGCCTCGGCCAGCGCGGTCTTTTCCACCGGCGACCACATCACGGGCTTCGAGCCCTGATACAGCGTGCCGGTCATCAGGAACGTCATGAATTCCTCGGCGATCACGCGTTCGGCGTGGAAGTTCATCGTCAGGTAGGGATCGGCCCAGTTACCGGTGATGCCCAGCCGCTTGAACTCGTCGCGCTGGATGTCGATCCAGCCCTCGGCGAACTTGCGGCATTCCTGCCGGAAATCGACGACGTCGATGGCGTCCTTGTCCATGCCCCTGGCGCGGTACTGCTCTTCGATCTTCCACTCGATCGGAAGGCCGTGGCAGTCCCAGCCGGGGATGTAGCGCGCGTCGCGGCCCATCATCTGCTGGCTGCGCACCACCATGTCCTTGAGGATCTTGTTCAGCGCGTGCCCGATGTGCAGGTGCCCGTTGGCATAGGGCGGGCCGTCGTGCAGGGTAAAGGGGGCGCGGCCCGCCTTGTCGCGCAGGCGGTCATAGACGCCGATCCGCTCCCAGCGCTCCAGCCAGGCGGGTTCGCGCGCGGGCAGTCCGGCGCGCATCGGGAAATCGGTTTCGGGCAGGGTCAGCGTGTCTTTGTAGTCGGGCGTGTCGGCGCACATGAGGGGCGTCCTCAAGCTGGAGTCATGACATGTCGGTGGGGGCGGCGCGAAGGATCATACGCCATTTTCCCGGCGTCCCTGTGTCAGAGCGCCGGGCCGGTAATTCGAATGATGATCGCAAAGCCACGCATCATGGGCGCGGTTATAGGCAGGGGCACCAAGCGGGACAAGCCCTGCCTGCCGCCTTGTCTTCTTCTGTTTCCAAATACTCTCGGGGGGCGCAGCGCAGGCGAGCCTGCGCTGCGGCGGGGGGCAGACAGCCCCCCGTCCCGCCTCTCCGTCAGGCGACGCCGGTGCCTGTGGGGCAGGTGACGCCGGTGCCGCCGATCCCGCAATAGCCGCCGGGGTACTTGGCAAGGTACTGCTGGTGATAATCCTCGGCGAAATAGAAGGTCGGCGCGTCGAGGATCTCGGTCGTGACAGCGCCGTAGCCCGCGGCGCGCAGGCGGGGGGCGAAGGCCTCCATGCTGGCGCGGGCGGCGTCCTTCTGCGCCTCGGAACAGGCGTAGATGCCCGACCGGTACTGCGTGCCCCGGTCGTTGCCCTGGCGCATGCCCTGGGTGGGGTCGTGGCCTTCCCAGAAAACGCGCAGAAGGTCGTCATAGGACACCTTGGCGGGATCGAAGATCACGCGCACCACCTCGTTGTGGCCGGTGCGGCCGGTGCAGACCTCTTCGTAGGTGGGGTTGGGCGTGTAGCCGCCGGCATAACCCACCATGGTCAGCCAGACGCCGGGCAGCTTCCAGAACATGCGTTCCACGCCCCAGAAGCAGCCCATGCCGAACATCGCCTCGTCCATGCCTTCGGGCACGCCTGCATTCAGCGCGCGGCCGCTCACGAAATGGGTGTCGGCGGTGGGGATGGCCGCGGCGCGCCCGGGCAGGGCGTTCGCGGGGTCGACCATTTCCGTCTTCTTGCTCTGGAACAGGAACATCGGCGTCTCCAATCGGGTTATGGTCCTGATATAGGGCGGCGACGGGGCGGGGGCTACTCTGCGGGGGCCGGCATCGGGCGGGACAGCACGGTTTCGTGACCGGGTTCGGGGTGGCGCGGGATCAGCATCGCCAGCCCCAGCGAGGTTGCCGCCATTGCCGCCGCAAGCACGAAAACGCTGCCGGGCGAGACGATCCAGAGATATCCCAGCGCGGCGGGCAGGAAGACCGCGGCGATATGGTTGATGGTGAAGGCCACGGCAGCGGTCGGCGCGATATCGGCCGGGTCGGCGATCTTCTGGAAGTAGGTCTTCAGCGCGAAGGCCAGCGCGAAAAGGATATGGTCGATCACGTAAAGCGCCGCCGCGATTGCCACGCCCCAGCCGAACCAGTAAAGCCCGCCGTAAGCCAGGAACACCAGCGTCAGGCCGATGTACTCGAAGCCCAGTGCGCGGCGTTCGCCCCAGCGCGCCACGGCCTTTCCCATCAGCGGAGCAAACAGCATGTTGGCCAGAAAGTTGATGAGAAACAGTGCCGTGACCTGATGCACGTCGAAGCCGAAGTGTTCGACCATCATGAACGCGGCGAAGACAACGAAGATCTGCCGCCGCGCGCCCGACATGAACTGGAGCGCGTAGTAAAGCCAGTAGCGCCGCCGCAGCACCATCTTTCTCGTCTGTGGTGTCGGTGCCTGGAACTGGGGAAAGGCGACAAGGCAGTAAACCGCGATCGCCGCTGCAAGGCCGCCGGACACGAGATAGACAAAGTTGTAGGACAACTCGAACGCCCGCCACGTGACGACCAGCAGGCCATACGCCAGAAGCGACGCGCCCGAACCCACCGCGACCAGCCAGCCCAGCACCTGTGGTGCGCGGTCGCGCGGTATCCACTGCAATTGCAGGGACTGGTTGACGGTCTCGTAATAGTGAAAGCCGATCGAGGCGAGCATAGTGACGGTCAGAAGGCCCCCAAGGCTCGGAAACCAGGCCGTGACCGCGCTGGCCACGCCCAGCAGCAGAAGCGAGACCAACCCAAGCACCTGTTCGCGTATAAAGAGGATCAGCGCGATCACACCGACGGCAAGAAAGCCCGGAATCTCGCGGACCGTGTGCAGCCAGCCGATCTCGACCCCGGTGAAGCCCGCGGCCTCGATGACGAAGTTGTTCAGGAGCGCCGACCACGTGGCAAATGCCAGGGGCATCGCAAAGGCGGTCAACACCAGAAGGGCGATCGGCCGCCGCCACACCGGCAGGTGCTGCGCCTCGGCCAGCGGAAGTATCCTCATGTCCGTCCTCTAGCCCCGGTGTCCCGGGTTGGGAAGCGAAATTACTGGGGGCTGATCCAGATCAAGGTGCGATGCCGCACTGCGGCGCAGAAGACGTCAAACGCCGGATGGAGGGCGCCGCATGGATATATTGGCCATTGTAGAACGGATCGGAGAGGCCCCTGCCGCCGCGCTCTTCGGGCTTGTCACCGGCCTCATCTTCGGCGTTGCCGCACAGCGCTCGCGGTTCTGTCTGCGCGCCGCTACGGTGGAATTCGCCCGTGGTCAGCTGGGCGACAGGGTGGCGGTCTGGCTTCTGACGTTTTCCACCGCTCTGGTGTGGGTGCAGGCGGCCGAGCTTGCGGGCCTGATGCGCTCGGACGATGCGCGCATGATGGCGGTCACCGGAAGCTGGTCGGGCGCGATTCTCGGCGGGCTTCTGTTCGGGGTGGGCATGGTGCTGGCGCGCGGATGCTCGGGGCGGCTTCTGGTGCTGGCCGCGAACGGCAACCTGCGGTCGCTGGTGTCGGGCCTGATTTTTGCGGTGGTGGCACAGATGAGCCTTGCGGGCTGGTTGTCGCCGCTTCGCGACCGGCTGGCGGCGCTGTGGGTCACACCGGGGGGGCGCAACGTGGACCTGCTGGCGGGGCTGCCCGAAAGCACCGGGCTGGTGATCGGGCTGGCCATCGCTCTGATCGCCCTGGCCCTGGCGCGGCGCAACCGGATCAGCCTGCGCACGCTGGTCTTCGGGTCGGGCGTGGGTTTTGCCGTGGCGGTCGGCTGGGTGCTGACCTTCGGGCTGAGCCAGATCGCGTTCGACCCGGTGCAGATCGAAAGCGCCACCTTCACCGGGCCGTCGGCCAACACGCTGATGTTCGTGCTGGACCGTCACGCGGTGCTGGAGTTCGACATCGGGCTGGTGCCGGGGGTGTTTCTTGGGTCGTTTCTGGCCGCGATAGCCACACGCGAATTCCAGTTTCAGGGATTCCAGGACGCCGACAACATGAAGCGCGCAATCGCCGGTGCCGCGCTGATGGGCTTTGGCGGAATGCTGGCGGGGGGCTGCGCCATTGGCGCGGGCGTCACCGGCGGGTCGATTTTCGTAGGCACCGCCTGGGCGGCCCTGACCGCGATGTGGGCGGGTGCCATGGTGACGGACTTCGTTGTCGATCAGCCCGCCCTGCGGGGCACGCCGGCCGAGTGATGACGGGTGCTGCCGGTTGTCCTTCCGGGTTCAGAGAAAGCTTTGCGGGTCGATATCGATGGCAAGCCGCAGGTCGCCCCTGAGGCGCAGCTGTGAGACCCAGGCCGCCAGCGCGGGTTGCAGGGCGGCGGTCTTTTCGGCCTTGACCAGAAGGCGCACGCGGTGGCGCCCCCGTATCCGGGCGATGGGGGCCGGGGCAGGTCCATACACCTGCGCGCCGATCCGGCGCAATGGCGCGTCGTTGCGCGCAAGCGTGTTGCCAATGTCGAATACCTGCTGCACGTCGGGACCGGACAGGATGATCCCGGCCATGCGCCCATAGGGCGGCACGCCCGCGGCGCGGCGCTCTGCCGCTTCGGCGCGCCAGAACGCCTCTTCCTCGCCGGACAGGATCGCGCGGATCACGGGATGTTCCGGCTGGTAGGTCTGCAGCAGGGCCAGGCCGGGGCGTTCGGCCCGGCCGGCGCGGCCTGCGACCTGGCGCATCAGCTGGAACGTGCGTTCCGCCGCCCGCAGGTCGGACCCCTGAAGGCCGAGGTCCGCGTCGATCACGCCCACCAGCGTCAGCAGCGGAAAGTTGTGGCCCTTGGCCACAAGCTGCGTGCCGATGACGATGTCGGCGCCGCCGCTGGCGATGCGCTCGATCTCGGCCTTCAGCGCCCGCGCCGAGGCGAAAAGGTCCGATGACAGGACGGCAAGCCGGGCCTCTGGAAAGAGCGCCGCCGTTTCCTCGGCCAGCCGTTCGACGCCGGGGCCGACCGGGGCCAGCCGATCCTCGGCCGCGCAACTGGGGCAGGCGGCTGGGATCGGGCGGGTTTCGCCGCACTGGTGGCAGACAAGGCGTTTGAGAAACCGATGCTCGACCATGCGGGCGTCGCAGTGGTCGCAGCCGATCTGATGCCCGCAGGCACGGCAGATTGTGACCGGGGCATAGCCACGCCGGTTCAGAAACAGGAGCGCCTGTTCCCCCGCTGCCAGCCGCGCGGTGACTTCGCGTACGAGCGTCGGGGAAATCCAGCGTTGCCCCGGCAGGGTTTCCGAACGCATGTCGATCGTGCGCATGTCCGGCAGGTTGGCGGGGCCGAAACGCGCCGACAGGTCCAGCCGGGCGTATTTGCCCGCCTCTGCATTGGCCCAGCTTTCCAGTGACGGCGTCGCCGAGGCCAGCACCACCTGCGCGCCCGTCAGCGTTGCGCGAAGCACGGCCATGTCACGGGCGTTGTAGAGAACGCCATCCTCTTGCTTGTAGGAGGTGTCGTGTTCCTCGTCGACCACGACAAGACCGAGGTCGCGGAAGGGCAGAAACAGCGAGGATCGCGCGCCGACGACAAGGTCGGCGCCGCCCTCGCCGCACATGCGCCAGACGCGCCGGCGTTCGGTCATGGTGACGCCTGAATGCCATTCGGCCGGGCGGCATCCGAAACGCGCCTCGACCCGTGTCAGGAATTCCGCTGTCAGGGCGATTTCCGGCAGAAGGACAAGCGCCTGACGCCCTGCGCGCAGGGTTTCCGCGACGGCTTCGAGGTAGACTTCGGTCTTGCCGGAGCCTGTGACACCCTTCAGAAGCGTTGTGGCATAGCGGCCGCCCCGCACGCCCGCGCGCAGGGCGTCTGCCGCGGCGGCCTGATCTCCGGTCAGGATGACACCGGCCCGGTCGGGGTCGAGCCTTGGAAAGGGCAGGTCCTTTGGGCTGTCTTCTTCGAGAACAACGCCCTGCTTGACCAACCCCTTGACGACCGATGTGGAAACGCCGGCCTGTTCGGCCAGTTCGCCCAGGGTGAAGGCCAGCCCGCCGTACTCGTCCAGCACGGCGAGCACCCGTGCGCGGGCCTCGGTCTCGCGGTCCGGGCGCCCGTGCCCAAGGCGGTAGACACGGCGCATCGCCGGCGGGTCGCCAAGGCCCGGTGACCGGGTGGCCAGGCGCAGCATCGCGGGCATGGGTGTCAGGGTATAATCCGCAGCACGGGTCAGGAAGCTGCACATCTCTTCGCGCATCGGTGCGGCATCCAGCACCCGGATCACGGGACGCACCTTCTTGCGGTCGAAGTCGCCCTGCCCGGGTCCCCAGACCACGCCCAGAACCTTGCGCGGGCCCAGCGGCACCTCGACAAAAGCGCCCTGGAAACAGCCGCCTTCGGGCGCGGTGTAGTCCAGCGTCCGGTCCAGCGGTTGCGTGGTAAGCACCGCGATCAGGTCGCCTTCGTCGAAGAAGCTGTCCGGCATGTCCCCGATCCTCAGGCCGAACCGCGTCGAAGCGCGGCGGTCGCCAGACCCATCGCGATCAGGGCGCCGCCGCCAAGCCGTGTCAGCCATGCCACGACACGGGGCCGCCGGATCGCCGCCCGCAGCCGGTGGGCGACCAGCGCATAGGCCAGCGCGTTGATGGCGGCCAGCGACACGAAGGTTGCAATCAGGATCACGGCCTGCGGCAGGAGAGGCGCGGCGGGCGACAGGAATTGCGGTACGAAGGCGATGAAAAAGGCGATTGACTTGGGGTTAAGCGCCGTGACGGCCAGCGCGTTCCAATAGGCCTCGGTTTGCGAGACGACGCCGGGTGCCGCGGTGACGTTCAGCGCGGCGGCCTTCGCGCCGCGGATCATGCGCACGCCAAGCCAGAAAAGATAAAGCGCCCCGATCCACTTTAGCACGGTGAAGAGGGTCGCCGAGGCAAGCACGACAGCCCCCAGCCCCGCAAGCGACGCGGTCATGGCGATAAGGTCGCCGGTGGCCACGCCAAGCGCCGTGGGAATGGCAATCCGGCGCCCCTGTCCGATGGCATAAGCCAGAACCAGCAGGACGGTCGGACCCGGAATCAGCAGCAATGCGGTCGAGGCGGCGACAAAGGCGATCCAGATCGTCAGATCCATGGGGCGGTGACTCCGCTGAGGGCGGGACAGAGAAAAGGGGTTTCAGATCGCGCCCCGCTTCGTTTATCAGTGCCGCATCTTCAGCCGACATCCAATAGGACGGACCATCATGAAATTCTTTGTCGACACCGCCGAGGTCGATCAGATCCGCGAACTAGCCGAACTGGGCATGGTGGATGGTGCAACCACGAACCCGTCGATCATCATGCAGTCGGGCCGCGACATCAAGGAAGTCACCGCAGAAATTTGCAGCATCGTCGACGGTCCGGTCAGCGCCGAGACGGTGGCACTCGATGCCGACGGCATGATCGCCGAGGGTCGCGAACTGACCAAGATCGCGCCAAACATCACGGTCAAGGTGCCCCTGACCTGGGCCGGGCTGAAGGCCTGCAAGGTGCTGTCCGGCGAAGGTTACATGGTCAACGTGACGCTGTGCTTTTCCGCCAATCAGGCGCTTCTGGCCGCCAAGGCCGGGGCCACGTTCATTTCGCCCTTCATCGGGCGGCTCGATGACATGAACCTGGATGGCATGGACCTGATCGCCGACATCCGGACGATCTATGACAACTACGATTTCAAGACCCAGATCCTTGCGGCGTCGATCCGCTCTGCCAATCACATGAGCCAGGCGGCCCTTATTGGCGCGGATGTGGCCACGGCGCCGCCCGCTGTCATCAAGAAAATGGCGGATCATCCGTTGACCGACAAAGGTCTTGCGGCGTTTTTGGCCGACTGGGAAAAAACTGGGCAGAAAATCCTGTAATCGGGTATAGACTGCCGGAAAACGCGAAAGTCACGACGAAGGCAGAGGCAGATGGGCAGCGAACTGGCAGAGGTCGGCGACGACCTCCGCCGACGGATTCTCAGCGATCCCGAGGCGATCCTGGAAGACCGCGACGTCATGCGTGCGTTGATCGCGGCGAACGAGCGGGGGATGGGCGGCAACATCGTCGACCTGCGCGGCATGGCGATGGAGCGGCTTGAAGCGCGGCTTGACCGGCTGGAGGAAACTCACCGCCACGTGATCGCCGCCGCCTACGAGAATCTTGCGGGCACCAATCAGGTCCACAAGGCTGCCTTGCAGCTTATGGACGCGACCGATTTCGAGGTCTTCCTGTCCAGCCTTGCCGGCCCCATCGCCGATACGCTGCGGGTGCAGGCGGTACGGCTGGTTCTGGAAACGGCGGTTTCGTCGGACGACCCCGCGGTAAAGCGGCTGGGGGATGTGCTGACGGCGGCGGACACGGGATTTGTCCATGGCTACCTGACACAGGGCCGCGACGTGCCGCTGCGCCAGGTCACGCTGCGCCAGCTTCAGCCTGACAGCGACATCATCTACGGCGAGGCGACCGGCTGGATCCGGTCAGAGGCCCTGCTGCTTCTGGATCTGGGCGAGGGGCGGCTGCCGGGAATGCTGGCGCTGGGCGCCGAAGACCCGCATCAGTTCAAGCCGACGCAGGGCACCGATCTTCTCAGCTTCTTTGCGGGCGTGTTCGAACGCGTGATGCGCCACTGGTTGGCGTGACGGACCCGGTGCCGCTTGTCTCTGGTGGCCTGCGCGACGCGCTGGCCACGTGGCTTGACGGATTGCGCGCCATCGACGGGGCGGCCGAGAACACGATCGAGGCCTATCGCAAGGATGTCGCCGGGTTCCTTGGCTTTCTGGCCATGCACCACGGCGGGGGCGGGGGACGTGCCAGTCTGGGCCACCTGACGCTGTCGGACATGCGCGCCTGGATGGCATGGGAGCGCGGGCGCGGGCTTTCGGCGCGATCGCTGGCGCGCGCCCTTTCGGCGGTCAAGTCCTTCGTGCGCTGGGCTGCCGAGCGGGACGGTTTCGACCCTACGCCGGTTCTCGCGGCGCGTTCGCCGAAATTCCGCGCCAAGCTGCCGCGCCCGCTGGCCGAGGACGCCGCGCGCGAGGTCATCGCGAGGGTCGAGGTGCAGGCCGCCGAGCCATGGCTGGCGGCACGAGACGTGGCCGTTGTGACCCTGCTATATGCCTGCGGGCTGCGGATTTCAGAGGCGCTTGGCCTGACCGGGGCGGACGCCCCGCTGGCCCCGGCGCTGCGTATCCGGGGCAAGGGCGGCAAGGAACGCATCGTGCCGGTCCTGCCCGCAGCGCAACACGCGGTCGAGGCCTATGTCCGGCTATGCCCGCACGATCTTGGGCATGCCGCCCCGCTTTTTCGCGGCGTGCGCGGTGGCGCCCTGTCGCCGCGCTTGGTGCAGAAGGTGATGGAGGCGGTGCGCCTGCAACTGGGGCTGCCGGCCACGGCCACACCGCATGCGCTGCGCCATTCCTTTGCGACCCACCTGCTGACCGCTGGCGGCGATCTTCGCTCGATCCAGGAGCTTCTTGGCCACGCCTCGCTTTCCACCACGCAGGCCTATACCGCTGTCGACACGGCCCGCCTGATGGAGGTGTATGCCGCCGCTCACCCGCGGGCCTGACCCCGCGTGTCGAGCCATGCGTTGCGCGACGGCGGCGATTGCGTCATGACAGTTTGATGACACCCCGTTTCAGAGCACTCGCCGTTCATCACCTCACGGCCACCGGTGCCGTGTTCGCAATGCTGGCCATGCTAGCTGCAGCCGACCAGAAATGGAGCATCATGTTCCTCTGGCTGGTCGTCGCCTTTGCCGTGGATGGCATCGACGGGCCATTGGCCCGCCGATACGACGTCAAGACCAACGCGCCGCAATACGATGGGGTCCTGATGGACCTGATCATCGACTACCTGACCTACGTCTTCATTCCGGCCTTCGCGCTTTTCAAGTCCGACCTGTTGCCGGGATGGACGGGCTGGATTGCGATCATCGTCATCACCTTCACCAGCGCGCTTTACTTTGCTGACACGCGGATGAAGACCCGCGACAATTCCTTTTCCGGCTTTCCCGGCTGCTGGAACATGGCGGTTATCGTGATCTTCGCGCTGAAGCCGGATTTCTGGGTGATCCTCGGCATCGTGGCGCTGCTGGCCGCGGCCATGTTCATGCCTCTGAAGTTCATCCATCCGGTGCGCACCCGGCGCTGGCGCCTGCTGTCGTTTCCCGTGGCTCTGGCATGGACAGGTTTTGCCGGCTGGGCGGCATGGGTGGACTTTCACCCGCAAAGCTGGGCGCACTGGGGACTGGCGGTCACCAGCGTGTACCTGCTGTTTGCCGGCATCTTGCAGCAGATCCTGCCCGAACGCGGCTGACGCGGCTACTGCGCGGCCATCTGCATCGACACCGGTCCACCCAGAAAACGGCGCCCCGCCTCGCCCGACAGACAGGTCAGGCGTCCGCCGGCGATCGTGGCCTCGATCGCGCGGGTTTCGGCATTGACGACCACAAGGTCCGCCCGTCGCCCGACATCAAGACGCCCCCGGTCGGGCAGCCGCAGAATGTCTGCGGGCCGGGTCGAGATCATGGCCCATGCCGAAGGAAGGTCGCAAAGGCCCTCGTCCACCAGGGCCCAGGCGGCGTCGGCAAGCGAGGGGTAATGATAGTCCGACACCAATGCGTCGCACAGTCCCTGCGCCACCAGGTCCGCGGCGGCGACGTTGCCGGCCTGCGAGCCTCCGCGCACCACGTTTGGCGCGCCCATCAACACGGGGTCGCCGATGGCTCGGGCGGCCGCGGCGGCGCGGCGGCTGGTCGGGAATTCCGCGATCCGCGCACCGATCATCGAAAAGCGCTCGCGGGTTTCGCCATCGGGATCGTCATGGCTGCCATAGCTGACGCCCATGGTGTCGAACGCCTCTGCCAGCCGGCAGAGATGGCGCGGAACGTCGGGTTCGCGTGCCGCGGCGGCGCGGACGAGCGCCATGTGTTCCTCCACACTGCGCCCGGCCCGGCTGGCCCAGGTTTCCAGCCGCTGTGAATCGTTTTCCGCCAGTTCCAGCGCCTCTGGCAGGTGATTGTTGAAGACCACGTAGTCGATGCCGTGCCGACGCACCGCGGCCAGAAGGCGCGGGCCCGTGTCGACAAGGTGCACCTCGCAGCGTACCTGCAGGCGCAGGTCGGTCATCGCGCGCGAGCGATAGGCCCCAAGCGCCGCCATCACCCGTTCGGCGAAGTCCGGCCCGCGCATCCCGCCTTCCCAGGACCAGCTTTGCGCGATCCACGCGGTCGTCACACCGTGGGCCGCGGCGTCACGATCAACGGATGCCAGCGCCGTTTCGATACGGAAGGGCGCACTGGGCCTTGGCGCGACGTGCCGTTCGAAGGCATCGCCGTGCAGGTCCACGATACCGGGCAGCACAAGGTATCCCGACAGGTCCACCTCTGGCAGGGGACCCCGGGTGATACGTCCCTCGGCCAGCGCGATGGAGCGTTGCTGGAGTTCTCCATCGCGGAGAATGGTCGCGCCGACAAGGCGCAAGGGCGGCATGAAAGGGGCCATCCGACTGCTCAGACAGGTTTGATTTCGGCTGTGGATAAAGAGTGTCTGTATCGCGGGTATGACATGATGCGCCCTTATTTGCTGCAATCAGATGAATTTGTCGTCGTTTCGGGGCTGGTTCAGTCCGGTGTGACGGTGAGTGCGATGCGGTCCCCGGCGAACCATGTCTGGCCCGACTCGACCGGGCGTCCCTCGGGGTCGATGTTCACCGATTGCGTGCGCAGGATCGGGGCACCTTCGGCAAGTCGCAGGTGCAGCGCTTGCGTCGGGCTGGCCGCCACCGCGGTCAGCCGCGTGGTGGCGCGGGTGTAATCCTCCAGCCCCTCGGCCGCCAAGGCGGCCGTGACAGAGCCCGATGCCTGAAGACGTGCGGGCAGGTCGGGAAACCGGTCGGCGGGAAACACGCTTTCGAAATGCGCGACGGGGACACCATCGGCCAGTGACAGGCCCTCGTAGACATGGACCTCGGCGCGCGGCGGCAGGTTCAGCAGGTCCGCCTCGCGCTGGCTGGCGGCGCGGGTTTCCACCCGAAGCACGCGCTTCTCCGGCAATGTGCCAGCGGCAACAAGGTTCTGGTGAAACCTGACGCGTCTGCCGATGGGATACTCGGTTGGGCCGGCGGCGACGAAGACGCCGGCGCCCCTGCGCGAATGGACCTGCCCGGCTTCGGCCATGTCGGCCAGGGCGCGGCGTACCGTGTGCCGGTTCACACCGAAACGGGCGGCCAGCGCGGCTTCGGTCGGCAGCTTGTCCCCGGGGGAATAGTGGCCCTCGCCGATTTCAGCGCGCAGCCGGTCCGCGATGGATTTCCAGATCGGGCTTTTCGCCATGTCATGTCACCGAAACTTCACGTGATGCCCCCTTGCGGATGGGTGGGGCTTGGCGTATGGATTTGTCTAGTTGTATAGAAGCGCAGACAGCCTGGCAAGATGTCGAGATGACAGTGATTGATGCAGAACCTGCCCTGGACACCGCGGCCCGTCGCGACTGGATGAGCCTTCTGGCCAAGGCCCCGCCTGCCCGGCTGGCTGCGTTGTGGGCGTTGGTGGGCGAGGCGCCGGGCTTTGCCTGGCTGCGGCGCCCCGAGACCGGTGGTGTCATGGTGCGGGGACGGGCCGGCGGCACCGGCGCGCCCTTCAATCTTGGGGAAATGACGGTGACGCGCTGTGCGCTGCGGCTGGAGGACGGCGCGGTCGGGCATGCCTATGTGCAGGGCCGCGACAAGGCCCACGCAGAACGCGCCGCGCTGATAGATGCGATGATGCAGACGGACGCGGGCCCCCGGATAGAGCGGGCGGTGCTGCGACCGCTCGCAGAGGATGCGTTGGCGGCACGACGTGAGCGGGCGGCCAGGGCCGCTGCGACGCGCGTCGAGTTCTTCACCATGGTGCGGGGAGAGGATTGATGGAAACCGTGGCTCTGGAAGGCGGTTTCGCCGACACGCCCCGCGAGGCGGCGTTTGCCTTCCGCGCCTGCCTGTCGGCGCTTGCCCGTCCCGGACGCATCGAGACGGTCGCTGGCGCCTTGCCGCCCGCGCCCGTGTCGCCGGCCGCGGGGGCGGTTCTGCTGACGCTGGCGGACGGCTCGACGCCCGTCCATCTGGCCGGGGCGCATGACGTGCCGCGCGTGCGCGACTGGATCACGTTTCACACCGGCGCGCCTCTGGTGGGGGCTGCCGATGCGGTATTCGCCCTGGGCACGTGGGACGCGCTTCAGCCGCTCGATCGTTTTCCGCGGGGGCTGCCCGACTACCCCGACCGTTCGGCCACCCTGATCGTGGAGATGCCCGCGCTTTCGTCCGAAGGCGCGCGCCTGACGGGCCCCGGGATCGAGACCGAGGCGCATCTGTCGCTGCCCGATATCGCGGCCTTTCGCGCCAATCGGGCGCACTTCCCGCAAGGCCTAGATTTCTTTCTGGCCGCCGGGAACCGGCTTGCGGGCCTGCCCCGGACCACGCGCGTGGAGGACGTCTGATGTATGTCGCGGTAAAGGGTGGCGAACGCGCCATCGACAACGCCCACGCCTGGCTGGCGGAGGAGCGGCGCGGCGATCCGGCGGTGCCGGAGCTGAGCGTGGCGCAGATCCGCGAGCAGATGGCGCTTGCCGTCAACCGCGTCATGGCCGAGGGCTCGCTTTACGACCCCGACCTTGCCGCGCTGGCCATCAAGCAGGCGCGCGGCGACCTGATCGAGGCGATATTCCTGATCCGCGCCTATCGCACGACACTGCCCCGGCTTGGGGCCTCGCGCCCGGTGGACACCGGCGCCATGGCCTGTGACCGGCGCATCTCGGCCACCTTCAAGGACGCGCCCGGCGGGCAGGTTCTGGGTCCGACCTTCGACTACACCCACCGGCTTCTCGACTTCGCACTGGCGGCAGAGGGCGAGGCGCCGAACGCAGCGACCGCCCTGCCGGCCGAGGGGCCGACCCCGCGCATCACCGATTTCCTTGGCCAGGACGGGCTGATCCAGGCCGAGCCTGAAACAGACGCAGAACCGCGCGACCTGACGCGCGAGCCGCTGGAATTTCCCGCCGACCGTCCGCTGCGCCTGCAATCGCTGACCCGTGGCGACGAGGGGTTCGTGCTGGCGATGGCCTATTCCACCCAGCGCGGCTATGGCCGCAACCATCCGTTCGTCGGAGAGCTTCGTATCGGCGCGGTGGCCGTGGAGATGGACATCCCCGAGCTTGGCTTCGCCATCGAGATCGGCGAGATCACCCTGACCGAGTGCGAAACCGTCAACCAGTTCGCGGGTTCACGCACCGAGCCCGCGCAATTCACCCGCGGGTATGGCCTCGTCTTCGGCCAGACAGAGCGCAAGGCGATTTCCATGGCGCTGGTCGACCGGGCCATGCGCTGGGAGGAGCTGGGCGAGGACAACATGGGGGCCCCTGCGCAGGATGTTGAATTCGTCCTGAGCCATGCCGACAACATCCAGGCCACGGGGTTTCTCGAACACATCAAGCTGCCGCATTACGTGGATTTCCAGGCGGAACTGGAACTGGTGCGCAAGCTGCGGGCCGAGGCGCTGGCAACCCGGCGGGAGGCGGCGGAATGAGGCGTCGGCATCGCGTCGGCACAATGTCGGCACAACGTCGGCGCGGGAGCGATCCGGCGGCGCCGCGCGTTGCGCGGCACGACCGTTCCCGGGCCGCGGCCCGGGGCCGCGGCGTGGAGGGGCGCTGCCCCTCTTGGCCTTCGGCCAATTCACCCCGGAGTATTTGCGAACAGAAGAAGCCGCCGTGTTGCGGGCGGGCATGGGGGACGCGATGACCGACACGGCCTACAACTTTGCCTACCTCGACGAAGAGACAAAGCGCATGATCCGGCGCGCGATCCTGAAGGGCATCGCCATTCCCGGCTACCAGGTGCCGTTTGCCAGCCGCGAGATGCCCATGCCCTATGGCTGGGGCACCGGAGGCGTGCAGGTGACGGCGGCCTGCCTGACGCCGGGCGATACGCTGAAGGTGATCGACCAGGGTGCCGACGACACCACCAACGCGGTGTCGATCCGCAAGTTCTTCGAACGCACCGCCAATGTCGCCACCACCGAGCGCACCACGGAGGCGACGGTCATCCAGACCCGCCACCGCATCCCCGAAACCCCGCTGAGCGAGGACCAGATCCTCGTCTACCAGGTGCCCATCCCCGAGCCCCTTCGGTTTCTCGAACCGCGCGAGACCGAGACGCGCAAGATGCACGAGCTGGAGGAATACGGGCTCATGCACGTGAAGCTGTACGAGGATATCGCGCGGCACGGCCACATCGCCACGTCCTATGCCTATCCGGTCAAGGTCGAGGGGCGCTATGTGATGGACCCTTCGCCGATCCCGAAGTTCGACAACCCCAAACTGGCAGGCAGCCCGGCGATCCAGCTGTTCGGCGCGGGACGTGAACAGCGCATCTATGCGCTGCCGCCCTTTACCGGGGCCGTCAGCCTCGATTTCGAGGATCACCCCTTCGAGGCGTCCAAGGCCGATCATCCCTGCGACCTGTGCGGCGCGGGGGACAGTTATCTGGACGAGGTGATCGTGGACGATCGCGGGGGGCGGATGTTCGTCTGCTCCGACACCGATTTCTGCGCGGCACGGCGCGACAAGGGCCATAGCGGACGGCTTGGCGCCCCCTACGAGGAGACGGCGGCATGACCATGGTCCATCCCATCGCCGCGGACGCGCAGGCGTCCGTTTCCCGGCCGCTTCTGTCGGTTCAGGGTATCGGGAAGCGTTATGGCGCGCGGATCGGGTGCGCGGATGTGTCGTTCGATCTGTGGCCGGGCGAGGTCATGGGCATCGTGGGGGAAAGCGGATCCGGCAAGTCGACCCTTCTGAATTGCCTGGCCGGACATCTGCCCCCGGATGCGGGGCAGGTGCTGTTCGACACCAATGAGGGCGGCATGGTGGATACCGTCACCATGCCCGAGCCGGCGCGCCGGAGGTTGTCGCGCACGGACTGGGCCTTCGTTCACCAGAACCCGCGCGACGGGCTGCGCATGGGCGTCAGTGCGGGTGGCAACGTGGGGGAACGCCTGATGGCCGTGGGTGCGCGCCACTACGGCGCGATCAGAGAGGCCGCCGTGGACTGGCTTGGCCGGGTCGAGATCGACGCCGACCGTATCGACGACCGGCCCTCGGCATTCTCGGGCGGGATGCAGCAACGGCTTCAGATCGCGCGCAATCTCGTGACCGGGCCGCGGCTGGTCTTCATGGACGAACCCACGGGCGGACTGGATGTCAGCGTGCAGGCGCGGCTTCTGGACCTGCTGCGCGGGCTGGTGAGGGAAATGGGTCTTTCCGCGATCATCGTCACCCATGACCTTGCGGTGGTGCGTCTGCTGGCCGACCGGCTGATGGTGATGAAATCCGGCCGCGTGGTAGAGGCGGGCCTGACCGACCAGGTGCTGGACGATCCCCAGCACGCCTATACCCAGCTGCTTGTCAGCTCTGTCCTGCAGGTCTGAGCCATGCTGGCCGCTTTCACCCTGACCCCTGACCGCCTGAACAGGCTGTCCTCCGGCCTCGCGATGACAGAGGCCGGCTGGATCGACCTTTTCCGTCCCTCGCCGGATGAGACGGCCTTGGTCGAGGGGCTGGAGCTGGAGGTTCCGACGCTGGCGGACATGGAGGAAATCGAGATATCCAACCGGCTGTACCGTGCGCATGGCGCCGACTACATGACGGTCGTGCTGCCCGGGTCGACACCCGAGGGAGAGCATATCGCGGGGCCCGTGACGTTCATCCTGTCCGACGCGCGTCTTGTCACCGTGCGCCACCACGCGCCGCGCCCGTTCGAGACCTTTCCCGACAGGGCTGGCACCGTGGCGTCGGGCTGCGGGTCGCCTGCGCGGGTCTTTCTGGGCCTTCTGGAAGAGATCGTGTCGCGCCTGGCCGACCTTCTCGAAGGCGTCGGGCGCGGGCTTGACGCTGCCGCGCGCAGTGTCTTCCGCGAGGGCGAGAGGCAAAGGCCCGATACGCTTCGGGCACAGCTGCGCGCACTGGGACTGGAGGGAGAGATGCTGGGCCGGGTCCGCCTTGCGCTTCTGTCTGTCGAGCGGGCGCTAAGCCATTTCAGCCAGACGCTTGGCGCACGCGCCGACGCAACCCCGTTGGCGGGAATCGTCAAGGGGCAGTTGCGCGACGTGCAGGCGCTTGGCGTACATGCCGATTTCCTGTCGGGCCGGGTGACGCTGGCCACCGATGCCACGCTGGGCATGATCAATCTTGCGCAGAATGCGACAGTGCGGATCGTGTCCGTGGTGGCCGCGCTCTTCCTGCCGCCCACGCTTATTGCCTCGGTCTACGGAATGAACTTCGCGGGGATGCCGGAGCTGGATCAGCCATGGGGTTATCCGCTGGCACTTGGGCTGATGCTGGGGTCCGCGGCGGTGACCTATCTCTATTTCAAATGGCGGGGGTGGATGTGAGCGTGGTGCCGATGATCGAAGTGCGGGGTCTTTCGAAGGCCTTCGTGCTGCACAACCAGGCCGGGGCCGAGATCCCCGTGATGGCAGGAGCGGAGCTGACGGTACGTCCCGGCGAGTGCGTGGCTTTGACCGGGGCATCCGGTGCCGGCAAGTCGTCTCTCATGCGGATGCTCTACGGGAACTATCTGGTCGGTGCGGGGTCGATCCGCATCGCAGGTGTCGATCTTGCCACCGCCGCGCCGCGCGACATCCTGCGGCTGCGGCGCGAGACGCTGGGCTATGTCAGCCAGTTCCTGCGGGTGGTTCCGCGGGTGCCCACCCGAGAGGTGGTGGCGGAGCCGCTGCTGGCCACCGGGACCCCGCGCGACGAGGCGCTTTACATGGCCGAGGCGCTGCTGTCACGGCTCAACATCCCGCAGCGCCTGTGGTCGCTGTCTCCGACCACGTTTTCGGGCGGAGAGCAGCAACGCGTGAACATCGCGCGCGGCTTTGCCCATCCCTATCCGGCGCTGTTGCTGGACGAACCGACCGCCAGCCTTGACGCGGCGAACCGTGCGGTGGTGCTTGACCTCGTGGACGAGGCCAAGGCGCGGGGCGCGGCCGTCGTCGGCATCTTCCATGACGCCGAGGCGCGCGCGCATGTCGCCGACCGCGAGGTGGACGTGACCCGCTTTTCGCCGGGCATGCCGGCATGACGCCCGGCCGGCCCTTTGCGGTTGTCGGGGCCTCGGGCGTCGGCAAGGATACCCTGATCGGTGCCGTCATGCGGGCGCGGCCAGACCTTTACGTGGTCCGCCGGGTCATCACCCGGCCCGAGGATGCGGGTGGCGAACCGTTCGAGGGCGTCACGCCGGAAGAGTTCCAGCGCCGCGCCGATGCCGGTGACTTCGCCCTGTCGTGGGTGGCGCACGGGCTGTCATACGGAATACCGACGATACTCGACTCCGTTCTTGCGTCGGGCCGGGATGCCATCTTCAACGGATCCCGCGCGGCGTTGCCGCTGGCGGTGGCGCGCTATCCGCGGCTGCGGGTGCTGAACATCGTTGCCGACGCCAGGGTGCTGGCGGCGCGCCTTGCCGCCCGTGGCCGCGAGGACGCGGCCAGCCGCGCGCTGCGCCTGGGCCGCGCCGACCGGGCCCTGCCAGACGGCCTGGACGTGGTCGAGATCGACAACGGCGGCGCGCTGGAGAGGTCTGTCGAAGCCTTCCTGACCGCGCTTCAGCCAGAAAGAGTGTAGCGGTGCAGCTGGTGGAAACGCCCCTCGGCATCCTCGCCGAACAGGCAGAGGTTCTCGATGACATAGGGACGCGACAGGCGCGGCTCCAGGTGCGGGACAAGTGCGGCCTTGACGGCCTCGGCTTCTGGTCTTGGCAGCGGGCCGGTCAGCGTCATGTGAAAGCGGAATTCATCCATGACGTAGGGATAGCCCCAGCGCGTCAGCAACGCGTCCTGACGCGGTGTCAGTCCCGCTTTGCGGCGCCGCTCGGTCTCGGCTTTGGTCGGGGGGGCGCGAAAAGCGTCCAGTGCCTCGACCACCGATGCCGCGCGCAGGTTCAGTTGCGTCGCGTCTCCTGCCGGTGTCAGCGCGAGGAACGCGCCGAGGCGCGATATCTGCAAGCCGTCCAGCATCACCGGCGGCAGGCCGCGCGCAACGGCGGCGGCGGCCTCGTGCAATGCGCTGGGTGGCACGCCGGGGACAAGCCGAAAGGGCGGCTTTACCGTGGCGTGAAACCCATATTTTCGCGGACGCTCGGTTATGTCATGAACCGGGCGCGGCAGACCGTCGATGTCTGGGTGCGGCACGGCCTCGCCGCGCGTGGCGTCCCAGCCCAGCCAGGCGCTGCAGAAGTCTGCCAGCGGGCCGGGGGCCGGCGCGTAGTAGATTGCAAAACGGCGAAACTGTTCCATGAGCGCCCCGTAACGCGCCACAATCACAATCCGGTAACGCATTGGCACGCAGGAAGGCAATGACATGACAGAGACGATTCTGGCAAATGCTCGGTTGGTGCTGGCCGATGGCGTGCGTCCCGGCAGCCTGTGCCTGCGTGACGGGCGCATTGCCGGGATCGACAGCGGGGGGTCGGTTTCGCCCGGGGCTCTCGATTGCGAAGGGGACCTTGTGTGCCCCGGGCTGATCGAACTGCATACCGACAATCTGGAGCGGCACATCCAGCCGCGTCCGCGGGTCGACTGGCCCCATGATGCCGCCATCGTCGCCCATGACGCCGAACTGGCGGGCGTGGGCATCACCACGGTCTTCGACGCGATGCGCGTCGGGTCGGTGGTGTCCAACGATCGCACGAACTACCGCAAGTATGCCCGGCAACTTGCCAGCGAACTGCTGGCCCTGCGCGGGGCCGGGGCGCTTCGGATCAGCCATTTCCTGCACCTGCGTGCCGAGGTCTGTTCCGAAACCCTGATCGAGGAGTTGTCCGAGTTCGGGGCAGAGGACCGGGTGGGTATCGTCAGCCTGATGGACCACACGCCCGGACAGCGGCAGTTTCGCGACCTTGCCAAGCTGAAGGACTATGTCTGTGGCAAACATGGTCTTTCCGAGGTCCAGTTCGCCGAACACGTCGCAAACCAGGTCGAGCTTCGCAACCGGCTGGGCGCGGCGCACGAGGCCGCTACGGTTGCCGCCGCCGCGGGCTTCAGCGCGGTGCTTGCCAGCCATGACGACACGACCTCGGATCAGGTCGCGGTTTCGGCCGGGCATGGCATCCGGCTGGCCGAGTTTCCCACCACGGTCGAGGCCGCGCGCGCCTGTCACGCCCACGGGATCGCCGTCATGATGGGGGCGCCGAACCTGATCCGGGGCGGCTCGCACTCCGGCAACGTTGCAGCGGCAGAGCTTGCCGGGCTTGACCTGCTGGACATCGTGTCGTCCGACTACGTGCCCGCGGCGCTGCTGTCGGCCGCGGTCTTGCTGGGCGAGATCTGGGGCGACGTGCCGCGCGGGATTTCCACCGTGACCTCGGCCCCCGCCGCCGCGGCTGGCCTTGCCGACAGGGGGCGGCTGGAGGTGGGCGCGCGTGGCGATGTCATCCGCGTGCGGCTTGCCGGCAAGACACCCGTCGTTCGCGGCACATGGGTGCAGGGCCAGCGCGTGGCCTGACCGCAGGTCAGGCGAACGGATCCTCGGGATAGCCGACGCCCGCAAGGTAAAGCCCCTCAGGCGGCGCGACGGGGCCGCAGGCGGCGCGGTTTTGGGATTGCAGGGCGGTCAGGACGTCATCGGGGGTCCAGGCGCCGGCGCCGACGCGTTCAAGCGTGCCGACGAAGCTGCGCACCTGGTTGTGCAGGAAGCTTCGCGCGCGGACGTGAAAGCGGATTTCCGTTCCGTCAGGGCGCGTTAGCTCTTCCACATCAAGGGCGTCCAGGGTCTTGACCGGGCTGTCGGCCTGGCACTGGGCGGCGCGGAAGGTGGTAAAGTCATGCCGTCCGATCAGGTGTCGGCAAGCTGTCTGCATGACGTCGGCATCCAGTCGGCGGTTGACCCGCCACACCAGCCCCGCCTCGTGCGTCATCGGCGCCCGGCGGCAGACGATCCGGTAGACATAGCGCCGCTCTGTCGCCGAGAAGCGCGCGTGCCAGTCATCGGCCACCCGCGCCGCCGCCACGATGGCCACTGGCGCGGGCTTCAGGTGAAAGTTCAGCGCCTCGGCGAGACGGAAGGGGTCCCAGTCGCGCGCAAGCTCGCACTGGGCCACCTGCGCCAGCGCGTGCACGCCGGCATCCGTGCGTCCGGCGGCGGCGATCGAGGGGACGTCCGGCTCCAGCCGGGCCAGCGCCTCTTCCACGGCCTGCTGGACAGACGGCTGCCCTGCCTGACGCTGCCAGCCCGAGAACGGGCCGCCGTGGTATTCGATCTTGAGCGCGTATCTGGGCATTTGGCGGAACGGTCAGTCCTGATGAGACTTGTTTCTAATCCCGAATAAACGAATGCGACAAAATCGCTGCCGTCCGTGCACCATCTGGTGCTGATTTACAGACCGAGTTCGCACAATGGCAGGGTTAAGCGAAGCGCCCGATCCCCATAATGTCATACTCAAGCTGTGGAGTATTGGCAATGACGGTTGCAAGCTTGTTCCTGCCAAATAGTGTTGGGGCGTGGTTCTTTGACGAAGGTAGTGTCGTCACGAAACAGGATAGGCGGCGCGCCGTCCTGAAAGAGCCAGAACCCGAATTTCTTCCAGAAGTCCTGAATGATGTCCTGTATCCATCTGGCGCGATATTTGCCGGGTCGACTCCGTATGTCTGTTCTGACATTGCCGACATCTACACAAAATTTACCGGGAACGTTACGAGCTGCTTTGCAACCTTGAGTGAAGCCTTGGAACTTGCGGAATGCGTGGATACCCCGCGATTTATTCTGGTTGACGTCGATTGCTTTCCACTGGAATCCGCCATTGGACGGCTCTTTGATTTTCGGGCGGTGCATCCATCGCATGTGGTGATACTCCTGTCCCATGATTTCTCAAATGATGATGTGTCGACAACCCGGAAATCGATCGCGGACGCCAGCCTGAAATTGCCGCTCGGTCGGAAGAGGCTTCTGTATGGTATGGGCTTTGCTTGCAGAAACAACAAGTTCACTATGCGTTATTAAGTATTGCCAGGTCGCAGGCCCCCAATACCTGCGACCAACTTGGTTGTAGGGCTTGTGCAGCATGTGCACTCTTATTTTCGTGCTAGATGCAAGTCCTACAACCATCTTTTCTTGAATGATCGTGTTGAAGCGATTCCATCCATATTGGCTGGCAGCGGACAAGTGTCCGCGGCACGGAGCGTGCGCGCGTCTGGCAATGTGCCTGCGAATGGTGGCGGATCGATTCGAAGGCGCCGGCGTCACTCCGCGGGCACGAGGGCCTGTGGGTGCAGCACGGCCTATCCTTTCGGATACAGAGACTTATCTCTTTGGAATATTGACATGTACAAAGGCATTATCGCGCCATCCTTTTGAAATGAATTCCCGGCGCTTTGACTTGGCATTTCAGACCATGGTGGGGGTTTGCTTTGCGCTTAAAACATATCAAAAGGTTTGTTATATAAGAATGCCAATCAAAATGGTGTCGTGTTTTTCATGGTTCGGCTCTCTGCCTGTATGAGATTTTATAATCGCAACGTATCCGGGTGATGATATGAACTCTGGCTCCGCCGTCAAACTGGTTGACATCTGTGCTGAACGCAGTTGCCTTATCTGCGACGATCACGTTCTTTTTCGCGACACTCTGGGGTCGATCTTCGAGGCCCGCGGAGCAAAGGTCCGGTTGGCCGAAAATTATTCAGAGGCTGTGCAGCGCCTTTCGGAGGAAACCTTCGATTGCGTGATCTGCGACCTGCTGATGGACGACTTCACCGAGGAGGCCGCCGTTCAGGTTCTTGTGTCGGCGGTGGAAAGCGGCGCGCGGGTCATCCTGATGACGGCCTCGTCCGACATACACCTTGTCCGCCGCATCTGCAGCGCCGGAATTCACGGGTGCGTCTACAAGACAAGTTCGCTGAAGCTGATGCAGAAAACCGTGGAATACGTGCTGGAAGGTGGCACGGCCTTCCCCGCTGACCTTATCTCTCTGCGCCCCGAGATCAGCGAACATGTGCTGGAGGTTCTCAGTGAAAGAGAGGTGCGTTTCCTCGAACTGCTGCTCAAGGGAATGCAGAACAAGGAAATCGCCGACCAGATGGGAGTGTCTGACCACCTGGTCAAGATGATCCTGAACTCGGTCTTCGGGAAGCTCGGGGTCAGGAACCGGACACAGGCCGTGCTCATCGCCCTGGGATTCGAGGTCTGAGACCGGTCGTCTCGCGATAACGCGTCCGGCGTTGCGGACGCGCAAGACCTAGCGCCCGATCCCTGCCATGCCTATCTTGCCCCCGTGGCCGTAGGAGACTGCCGGGTGATCATCGGGGACATTGCCGACCGTTTGACGCGCGGGGTGGAATCCATCGGCGACACGGTCAGCGAGACGTTTCTGGAGCCGGTCGTGCGGCTGGGCGTCACCGGGCTTTCACGGGCGGGCAAGACCGTCTTCATCACCTCGCTGGTGGCCAACCTGATCGACCGCGGGCGGATGCCGGGGCTTGTCGCCGCGTCCGAGGGCCGTTTGCGGGCTGCCTTCCTGCAGCCGCAGCCCGACGACACGGTGCCGCGCTTCGACTACGAGACGCATCTTGCCGCGCTGACGGCGGCACAGCCGCACTGGCCGGGATCGACGCGGGCGGTCAGCCAGCTGCGGCTGTCGCTTCGGGTGCAGCCCACGGGGCTGCTTGGGGGGCTTTCGGGGCCGCGCACCGTGCATCTGGATATCGTGGACTATCCGGGCGAATGGCTTCTGGACCTGGAACTGATGGACCTTGGCTATGCCGAGTGGTGCGCCCGCACGCTGGAGCGGATCGCGCAGCGCGTGCCGGCGGCGGCCTACATGGCGGCAGTGCGCGAGGCGGACGCCGCCGCCCGGTTCGACGAAGGCGTGGCGCGCGGGCTGGCGCAGGCCTTTGCCGGTTATCTGCACACGGCGCGGGCGGCGGGGTTTTCCGATTGCACGCCGGGCCGGTTCCTGCTGCCCGGCGAGATGGAGGGATCGCCCGTCCTGACCTTCGCGCCGCTGCCACGGCCGGAAAAGACGCCGCGCGGCAGCCTGTGGCGCGAGATGGAGCGGCGGTTCGAGGCCTACAAGTCGCAGGTCGTTCGGCCGTTCTTCCGCGATCACTTCAGCCGGATCGACCGGCAGGTGGTGCTGGTCGACGCGCTGGGCGCGATCCATTCGGGCCCGGCGGCGCTGGACGATCTGCGGCGGGCGCTGACCGACATCATGTCGGCGTTCCGTCCGGGACGGAACGCGTTTCTGACGCAGCTTCTGCTGGGCAGGCGGGTCGAGAAGATCCTGTTCGCCGCGACCAAGGCCGATCACCTGCACCACACCCAGCACGCGCGCCTGACCGCGATCATGGATGCGCTGATGAAGGATGCCCGCGCGCGGGCGGATTTCGCCGGGGCCGAGACGCAGGCGATGGCCATTGCGGCCCTGCGCGCCACGGTCGAGGAGACGGTGAACCACGGTGGACGCAGCCTTGACTGTGTGCGCGGCACCCTGCTGGACGGCGGGCGGCAGGCGGCGTTCTATCCGGGCGAGCTGCCCGAGGATCCGGGCCGCCTGCTGTCGCCCGCGCGCGAGGGGGCCGAACGCTGGCTGGACGCCGATTACCAGGTGATGTCCTTTGCGCCCGCGCCGCTGACCCTGCGCCCCGGCGAGGGGCCGCCGCACATCCGGCTGGACCGGGCGGCGCAATTCCTGATCGGGGACAGGCTGTGATCGCGGTGCTGACCCGTGCGCGTGCCGCGCGGCCGCGCATCGCCCCGGCGGTTCCGCGCGATGCCGCGCGGCTGGCGTGCATCCTTGGCGACTGGGTGCGCGAGACGTCCTGGATGCCGCAGTTGCATGATCCGGTGGAGGACCGGGCATTCCTTGCCCGGCTGATCCGTGACATCGAGGTGCTGACCCTGCGCGATGGGCGCAGCGTCCTTGGGTTCGTGGCGCTGGACGGGGACGAGGTGCAGGCGCTTTACCTTGCGTCCGGCGCGCGCGGTCAGGGGCATGGCAAGCGTCTGCTCGACACGGCCAAGGAACGGCGCGACCGCTTGAAACTGTGGACCTTTCAGGCCAACGAGGCCGCGCGGCGGTTCTATGCGCGCGAAGGCTTCGAGCCGGTGCGGTTCACCAATGGCGAAGACAACGACGAAGGCCTGCCCGACGTGCGGCTGGTCTGGCAGCGCGAGGGCACGGCATGACCGAAAAGACAGGCCCCGTCCTGATCGAACTGGACACGCCGTCCGAGGTGACGCCCGCCACCGCCCCGCCGGTGGCCGATCCGCCGCAGGCGCCCGACACCACGGCGATGCGGACGCTGGCCACGCTGGCGGCGCGGCGCCCGTCGCGGCTGGCACGGTGGTTCTGGTCGCTGCTGGTCACGCTGCTGGGCGTGGTGCTGTCGGTGGCGGCGTGGGACTTCGTCACCGGGCTTCTGACGCGCAACATGGTGCTGGGCTATGCGGTGACGGGGCTGATCGGCCTTTTGCTGCTGGTCGCGCTGGCCATCGCGCTGCGTGAATGGGCCGGCTTTGCCCGGCTTGGACGCCTTGACGCGGTGCGGCGCGCGGCCGACACGGCGCTGGCCGATGGGGACCTTGCAGCGGCGCGCAAGGTGGCCGACAGGCTGGTTGCGCTTTACGCGGGACGCGAGGAATTGCGCTGGGGCCGCGACCGGCTTCGCGACCGGCAGGGCGACGTCTTTGACGCCGACGGCCTGCTGGGGCTGGCGGAGACCGAGCTTCTGGCGCCGCTGGACGCCGCGGCGCGCGCCGAGGTCGAGGCCGCCGCGCGGCAGGTCGCCACGGTGACGGCAATCGTGCCGCTGGCGCTGGCCGATGTGGTTGCGGCGCTGACCTCGAACCTGCGCATGATCCGGCGGATCGCGGAGATCTACGGCGGGCGCGGTGGCACGCTGGGAAGCTGGCGGCTGACACGGTCGGTCCTGACGCATCTGGTGGCGACGGGCGCGGTGGCCGTGGGCGACGATCTGATCGGTTCGGTCGCGGGCGGCGGGGTGCTGGCCAAGGTGTCGCGCCGCTTTGGCGAGGGGGTGGTCAACGGGGCGCTGACCGCGCGGGTGGGCGTCGCCGCGATGGAGGTCTGCCGCCCGCTGGGGTTCCGGGCGCAGCGCCGGCCGACTGTCTCGCGACTGGTAAAGCGTGCGCTTACGGGGCTATTCTCTTCGGGCGGTTGATCCGACCGTCATGAAAGGACGGGCATGGACCCATTCGCCCACCATCCCGAGCTGCGTGACAGGATCACGCCGCCGGAAAAGTCGTTCTTTCACGGCTTTACCCTGCGACGGCTGGAAGAAATGGCGCGCGCGCACGGAATGCCCGTCGGCTGGTGGTACGATGACGAGACGCGCGAGGCGATGCGCAGCGCGTTCCTGGCCGATCACGTGCCGCCGGGGGATATCTGGGTGTTCGGCTATGGCTCGCTGATCTGGGACCCGGCCTTTCCCTTCGTCGAGGTGCGGCGCGCCTTTGCCCACGGGCACGCCCGCCGGTTCATCCTGCGCGAGGACAACGGCGGGCGCGGCACGCCGGACGCGCCGGGCCTGATGGCCGCGCTGGACGTCGGCGGCGGCTGTCACGGGCTGGCCTTTCGCGTGGCAGCCGATGCGGTCGACGCGGCGACAGAGGCGCTTTGGCGCCGCGAGGTGATCGCGCCGGGCTATGTTCCGGCCTTCATCCCGGTGCGCATCGGAGACGCCGCGTGTGCCGCGCTGACGTTTCTTGCCAATCACGACACCGACGTCATCGAATCCGATCTGCCGCATGAAACCCGTGTGGAATGGCTGGCGACCGGCGCGGGGATACTGGGCACCAGCCGCGACTATCTTGCCAGTGTGGCGGCGCACATGCACGACATGGGCATCCCCGACCCCGCGCTCGACAGTCTGCTGGCAGAGGTCGATGCGCGGCGCGTGCGGCAGGACTGAAGGCCCCATCCGATTGTGCCTTGATCCCCGGAGCCGACCCGGAGCGGCAAGATGTTCGGCCTATGAGCGGGGGCCGGGGGCGCTGGACGGGCGCGGCCGCCTTCTGGTCCGGCTTGACCGCCGGGCGCGCGCCGCCTAGGCGAAGGCAACCCAGCGAAAGGCCCGAGGATGCCCACATTCACCGCCCTTACCACTCTGTCCGGCCCGGACGCGGCCGAAGCCCTTGGCGAGGCGATGGAGCGCATGATGCCCGAACCTGACGGCGTCGGGGTGTTCGAGCTGGAGGACGGGTCGGGTCTGTGGGAGGTCGGCGCCTATTTCACGCAGGCCCCCGATACGGCCACGCTGGCGCTGCTGGCGACGGCCTTTGGCGCGCGGCCCTTCACCGTGTCAGAGCTTCCGGAAACCGACTGGGTGGCCAAGGTCCGGCGCGAGTTGTCGCCCGTGGTGGCCGGACGGTTCTTTGTCTACGGCAGCCATGACGCCGACAAGGTTCCCGCCGATGTCGTTCCGCTGCACATCGAGGCGTCGATGGCCTTTGGCACCGGCCACCACGGCACGACGCAGGGGTGCCTGACCGCGCTTGACCGGCTGATCGAGGCGGGAGAGGCCCCGGTGCGGGTTCTTGACCTTGGTTGCGGGACGGCGGTGCTGGCGATGGCGGCGGCGCGGATCTGGCCCGGCGCGCAGGTGCTGGCCAGCGACATCGACCCTGTCGCCGTCGAGGTGGCAGAGGCCAATCTGGCGGCCAACGGACTGACCGGCGCGGTCCGCTGCATCGAGGCGGTGGGCCTGGATCATCCCGATCTGGGGGCCGCCGCGCCCTATGACCTGATCTTCGCAAACATCCTGAAGGGTCCGCTGGTAGAGCTTGCACCCGCGATCGCCGCCGCGACCGCGCCGGGCGGGCACGTGATTCTGTCTGGCATCCTGAACGAGCAGGCCGACGAGGTGATCGCGGCCTATCGCGAGGCTGGAAACGATCTGGCCGAGCGGCGCGTCATTGGCGACTGGACGACCCTTACTCTGACCCGGATTTGACGCAATCTGGCCCGATATCCGGCCCAACTGGGGCCCTTGCCCCATTTCTGCCACATTTCGCGCCGATTCAGGCCTTCATCGGTGGGGGCCGATATCGAAGGTAGTAGCGATGTTTGGTGTGTTTCGCAGTGTATCCCGGTCCCGTTCGGCGCGCCGCTCAAGCGGTGAGGTGCTGATCCTCAACACCGACGGCAGCGTGCTTGTCGACCGCAGAGGCGGCCGGCGCGGATGGCGAATGACACTGCCGCTGAAACCCCTCATCCAGATTGCAATCGTGGTGACGGCGGTGAAGCTGTTGCTGCTGGCCGACCTTGGCGCCGGCGAATACAACCAGCGCATCGCCAACCTGCGCGCCGGGCCGTGGTACGAATGGCTGGGCTCTTATGTTCTCGTTCTGGATCCGATCACCACAGAGGTGGTGTCCAATCTGACCCGCTGGACGCGCTGAGGCAGGCGTCAGGCAAGCAAAAGGCCGCGCGACCGGTGGGGTCGCGCGGCCTTTTCATGTCCGAAGACCGGCCGGTATCAGTAGCGCATGTCGCGCAGAACGTTGTCGATTTCGCCGCGGGACAGGCCGATGTCGTCGAGTTCGCGGTCGCTTAGCCGGTAAAGCTCCTCACGCGTGCGCTGAACCGCGATCCGGTTCATGATCGTGGCAAGCGTCTGAGCGATGGACGTGAAAATCCCGGCGCGGCCCCGGGCGATACTGGTGTTGTCGTAGGTGGTCATATTTGCGTCTCCGTTCGGGGCGCGCCACGAGGTGCGGCGCGCTGTGTCGAGCCGTGCAGGTAAGCCTGCCCCCGCCTGTCAGCAAGCCATCGAATGCGCATGCCGCATATGCAAAATGCACATGGCTTGACTGGACAACTTATCCTGCACTCACTGAGTGTTGCTGAGTTGCTGCAATGCAGCATAGGTGCCTGCGACCCGCGGCGCAGGTGTTCCGGGCAGCAGGGGGGACTGGTAGATGTTCGCGTTTCGTGCTATCGGCGTGAAAACAACGAACGAGCAGGGGCAAGCGATGCGGGTGATCGGAATCGACCCCGGACTGCGGATCACGGGCTGGGGCGTGATCGAGACGGTTTCGGGACGTATCGCGCATGTGGCCAACGGGGTCTGCCGGTCCGACGGTGCGGACCTGGCGGCGCGGCTGCTGAGCCTGCACAGCCAGCTGACGGACGTTCTGGCGCGGCACGCCCCCGACACCGCGGCGGTAGAGCAGACGTTCGTGAACCGTGACGCCGCCGGCACGCTGAAGCTTGGGCAGGCGCGGGGGATCGCGATGCTGGTGCCCGCCGCCGCCGGGCTGCCCGTGGGCGAATATGCCCCCAATGCGGTGAAGAAGGCGGTTGTGGGCGTGGGCCATGCCGACAAGCGGCAAGTGGATCACATGGTGCGCCTGATGCTGCCCGGCGCCGACATCGCGGGGCCGGATGCCGCCGACGCGCTGGCCATCGCGCTGTGTCATGCGCATCATCAGCAATCGGCGGGACGGCTGGCGGCGGCGCTGGCGCGGGCGGGCGCATGATCGGGCGGCTGTCGGGACGGCTGGCCTATGCCGCCGCCGATCAGGTGATGATCGACGTGGGCGGCGTGGGCTACGTGGTGCATGTGTCGGACCGCACCCGCATGGCGCTGCCCCCGGTGGGCGAGGCGGTGTCGCTCTGGACGGATCTTCTGGTGCGCGAGGACCTGTTGCAGCTGATGGGGTTCACTTCGCTGGTGGAAAAGGAGTGGTACCGGCTGCTGACCACGGTCCAGGGCGTGGGCGCAAAGTCGGCGCTGGGCATCGTGGGTGCGCTGGGGCCCGATGGCGTCAGCCGGGCCATCGCGCTGGGCGACTGGGCCTCGATCAAGGCCGCGCCGGGCGTGGGCCCGAAGATCGCGCAGCGGGTGGTGAACGAGCTGAAGGACAAGGCGCCCGGCGTCATGGCTATGGGCGCGAGCGCCCCGGCGGTGCAGGCAGGACCGGCGGCCTCTGGTGTGGTGGCCGAGCCTGTGCCCGTCGCGCCCCCCGGCGGGGCGTCCCCGGCGCAGGCCGAGGCGATGTCGGCGCTGGGCAATCTGGGCTACGCGCCCGCCGAGGCGGCGCGCGCCGTGGCAGAGGCGCTGGACGAGGCGCCGGGGGCGGACACCGCCGCGCTGATCCGCGCCAGCCTGAAGCGTTTGGCGCCAAAGGGTTAATGGATGACCGGGCCTGATCCCACCCTGCGCCCCGAGCGCCGGCCCGAGGACGCCGACCGGGCGATGCGCCCGCAGGTGCTGGACGATTTCGTCGGCCAGGCCGAGGCGCGGTCCAACCTGCGCGTCTTCATCGAAAGCGCGCGGCGGCGGGCCGAGGCGATGGACCACGCGCTGTTCCACGGTCCGCCGGGGCTGGGCAAGACGACGCTGGCGCAGATCGTGGCGCGCGAACTGGGCGTGAACTTCCGCATGACCTCTGGCCCGGTGCTGGCGCGGGCCGGGGACCTGGCGGCGATCCTGACCAACCTCGAAGCGCGGGACGTGCTGTTCATCGACGAGATCCACCGCCTGAACCCCGTGGTCGAGGAGGTGCTGTATCCGGCGATGGAGGATTTCGAGCTGGACCTCGTCATCGGCGAGGGGCCGGCGGCGCGCACGGTGCGCATCGAGTTGCAGCCGTTCACGCTGGTGGGCGCGACGACGCGGCTGGGTCTTTTGACGACACCGCTGCGGGACCGGTTCGGAATTCCCGTGCGATTACAGTTCTATACCGAGGCGGAATTGACCCACATCGTGGCGCGCGGGGCGCGGGTGATGGGGATCGAGGCCGAACCGGACGGTGCGGTGGAGATCGCGCGGCGCGCACGCGGCACGCCGCGCATCGCCGGGCGGCTGTTGCGCCGGGTGGCCGATTTCGCGCTTGTCGAGGGCGATGGACGGCTGACGCGGGCCGGCGCGGACCACGCGCTGACGCGGCTGGGCGTGGACGATCTGGGGCTCGACGGGGCCGACCGACGCTACATGCGGCTGATCGCCGAGCATTACGGCGGCGGCCCGGTGGGGATCGAAACCCTGTCGGCCGCGCTGTCGGAAAGCCGCGACGCGCTGGAAGAGGTCATCGAGCCCTACCTGTTGCAGCAGGGGCTGATCCAGCGCACGCCGCGCGGGCGGATGCTGGCGGCCGGTGCCTGGCGGCACCTGGGCCTTGCCGCGCCGCGCCTGCCCGGAGACGCGCCGGACCTGTTCGGAAAGTGAGCCCGGCGGGCGCGACACGGGTGTCGGCATCGCGTCGGCACAACGTCGGCATCGCGTCGGCGCGTCGCGGGGAACGGCGCGCGGCGGGGGCGCGGCGGCGGGGGCATCGAGCCCCCTTCGCCGCGGGCCTCCGGCGGGAGTATTTGGGAACAGAAGAAGGCGGGGGCGGGGTGTTGGCCCGGCGGGGGCGGCATGGTGCTGCCTGAGGCGATTGCGGGCTGGTTCGCGGCACGGGGCTGGGCGCCGCATCCGCACCAGCTGGAGATGCTGGCGCGGGCGGGCGATCCGGCGACGCTGTTGATCGCGCCGACGGGTGGCGGCAAGACGATGGCGGGGTTCCTGCCGACGCTGGCGGCGCTGTCGGGCGGAGGGCGGGGCGGGCTGCACACCGTCTATGTCTCGCCGCTGAAGGCGCTGGCCGCCGACATCCGGCGCAACCTGTCGGGCCCGATCGCCGAGATGGGGCTGGCGGTCCGGGTGGAAGACCGCACCGGCGACACGCCGGCCACGCAGAAGAAGCGCCAGCGCGCCGACCCGCCGCACATCCTGCTGACCACGCCGGAAAGCCTGGCGCTGCTGACATCCTACGAGGATGCGGCGCGGATGTTCGCGGGGCTGGAGCGGGTGATCGTGGACGAGGTGCACGCGCTGGCCGAATCGAAGCGCGGCGACCAGCTTATGCTGGCGCTGGCGCGGTTGCAGACGCTGTGCCCCGGTCTGCGGCGGGTCGGGCTGTCGGCCACGGTCGAGGATCCGCCGGCGCTGGCACGGTTCCTGGCGCGTCATCCCGATCCTTGCGCGATCCTTCAGGCCGATCCGGGGCCCGAGCCCGATATCGCGATGCTGGAGACCGAGACGCCGCCGCCATGGTCCGGTGGCGGCGGGGCCTATGCCATCGGCGCGGTGCTGGACCAGGTGCGGCGGCATCGCACGACGCTGATCTTTCACAACACGCGGGCGCAGGCCGAGATCTTCTTTCGCAACCTGTGGCTGGCCAACGAGGATGGCCTGCCCATCGGCATCCATCACGGCAGCCTGTCGCGCGAGCAGCGCCTGAAGGTCGAGGCGGCGATGGCGGCGGGGCAGCTGCGGGGCATCGTCTGCACGGGGTCGCTGGATCTGGGGATCGACTGGGGCGACGTGGACCTGGTGATCCAGGTCGGCGCGCCGAAGAACGTCAAGCGGCTGGTGCAGCGGATCGGGCGCGCGAACCACCGCTACAACGCGCCGTCCAAGGCGCTTCTGGTGCCGGCCAACCGCTTCGAGATCGTCGAATGCGTGGCCGCGCTTGCGGCGGTGCGGGCGCATGATCTGGACGGCGACCCGCGCGAGCCGGGGCCGCGCGACGTGTTGTGCCAGCACATCCTGATCGCGGCCTGTGCCGGGCCCTTCGACGCGGAGGCGCTTTATGCCGAGGTGACGGGGGCGGGGCCCTATGCCGGGCTGGAGCGGGCGGCGTTCGACGATTGCCTGCAGTTCGCGGCGACGGGGGGCTATGCGCTGCGGGCCTATGACCGCTGGCAGCGGCTGCGGCAGCGCGCGGACGGCCTTTGGGAATTGCGCGATCCGCGGGCGGCGCGGCAGATCCGGATGAACATCGGCACGATCCAGGACACCGATCTGGTGAAGGTGCGGATGCGCGGGCGGGGCGCGGCCCTGGGCGAGATCGAGGAGGGGTTCGCGGCCACCCTGACACCTGGCGACACCTTCCTGATCGGCGGGCAGGTGGTGCGCTATGAGGGGTTGCGCGAGATGACGGTGGAGGTCAGCCGCGACCCGGGCCGGACGCCCAGGATCGCGACCTTCATGGGCACCAAATTCGCCACGTCGACGCAGCTGTCGGACCGGATTCTTGCCATGTTCCGGCAGGCGGACTGGCCCGGGTTTCCGGGGCACACCGCCGACTGGCTGGCGTTGCAGCGGCGGGTGTCGCGGCTGCCCGAGCGCGACCGGCTGCTGGTGGAAAGCTTTCCCCATGACGGGCGGGAGCATGTCTGCGTCTACGGGTTCGCCGGTCGCAACGCGATGCAGACGCTGGGGCTGTTGCTGACGCAGCGGATGGAGGAGATGGGGCTGGCGCCGATGGGGTTCGTGTCGACCGATTACGCCGTGCTGATATGGTCGCTGGACACGGTGGAGGACCCCGCGCCCCTGTTCGAGGCCGGGGCGCTGCGCGACGGGTTCGAGACATGGCTGGCCGGGAATGCGGTGATGAAGCGCACCTTCAAGGCCAGCGCGGTGATCGCCGGGCTGATCGACCGCATGACGGCGGGACAGCGCAAGAGCGGGCGGCAGGCGACGTTTTCGTCCGACATCCTGTACGACACGCTGCGGCGGCATGATCCGGGCCATGTCCTGCTGGAGATCACGCGCGAGGAGGCGATGAAGGGTCTGGTGGATTTCGGGCGCATCGAGGAGATGCTGGCGCGCACGGCGGGGCGGGTGGACCATGTGCGGCTGTCGCGGGTGACACCGCTGGCCGCGCCCCTGTTTCTGGAGGCCGGGCGGGTGCCGGTGCAGGGGGCGGCGACGGAACGGCTGGTGGCGGAGGAGGCGGCGCGGCTGATGGAATTGGCGGGGCTGGGCGGCGATGAATGAACGCTTGCAATCGGGCGTTTGCCGGGGGATGGAACTTTCCATGAACGGGCATTGGTTCACCCTTGCCGGCGCGCGGCTGGAAGCGCGGCCTTCGGGCGCCCTTTGGTGGCCCGAGGCGGGGCTTATGGCGGTCGCCGACCTGCACCTTGGCAAGTCCGAGCGGATCGCGCGGCTGGGCGGCACCCTGTTGCCGCCCTACGAGACGCGGGACACGCTGGCGCGGCTGGACGAGGAGATCCGGGCGCTGGCGCCGCGCGTGGTGGTGTGCCTTGGCGACAGTTTCGACGACCGGGCGGCGGCGGAAAGCCTGACCGAGGCGGACCTGCTGGCGCTGGCCGGGCAGATGGCGGGGCGAAGCTGGATCTGGATCGCGGGCAACCACGATCCGGGGCCCGTGCGGCTTGGCGGGACGCACCTGTCGGAACTGCCCCGGCCGCCGCTGGTGTTTCGCCATATCGCGCGGGCGCGGGCGAGCGGCGAGGTGTCGGGGCATTATCACCCCAAGGCGGCGATCCGGGCGCGGGGACGGCAGGTCACGCGGCCCTGCTTCCTGTATGATGCGGACCGGGTGATCCTGCCGGCCTTCGGCACCTATACCGGGGGCTTGCGCTGTGATGCGCCTGAACTGCTGGGGCTGATGCGGGGCGAGGCGATGGCGGTGCTGACGGGGCAGGCTGCGATGGCGATACCGATGCCGGGGCGCTGACGGGTCAGCGCCAGCCGGCGCGGGCGACGGCGTCGCGAAAGCTGCGGCTGACGGGAATCGTGTTGCCGTCCACGAGGTCGAGAAACAGGCGCCCGTTGTCGCGCCGCAGCCCGGTCACGGCGGCGCGCGCCACCCAGTGCGATCGGTGCACCTGAAGTCCGTCGGCGGGGTCAAGCTCGTCCAGGGCATCCGAAAAGCGCAGCAGGAGCCGGGTCTCGCCCTTTTCGGTGCGCACCTCGACATAGTGGTCCTGTGCCGAAAGCGACAGGATCGGGGCCCGTACCTCGTCCGGCAGGCGTTCGACAAGGCGCGGGGCGTCCTCGATTGAGATGGGTGCAAGTTCCGGCCGGTTCCGTGTCAGGACCTCTCGGACCAGGGCGACCGACAGGCTGATAAGCAGCACGACGCCAAACAGTTCGAGCACCGTCATCGGAACTCCGTGGTCGTGGGACATCAGGTGGATCAGATGCCACAGCAACGGCGCATAGAGCGCCGAGAACGCCGGCAGCACGGCAATGTCGCGCCGCAGCGAAGTCAGATCGGGGCGCTGGAATGCCACGAAGCTTGCGATCCCGAGGCTCAGCACGATCGACAGGCCAACCGCCATGGTCCAGAACATCAGCCGTTCCGCTATCGGCATCGAGGTGAAGGTGCCAAACGGCCCGGCAAAGGCGGCGGCAAGCGACACGCAGGCCCAACACACCAGCGGTATCGGGCGAAAAAGCGTAAAAGCGAACTCACGTATCCAAGTCATTGTGCCATATGATCTGATCGGCCGCCGACAGGCGGTTGTATCCGCCATATGGGATAATTGATCCACTGCATTGCAGCCAAGAAAAAAAGCCATATCACGGATTCGTTTGGGATGAGATGTCGCGGGGGGGAAGGTGACGATGGACTGGAAAGCGCGATTCGATGGCTACGAGGCAAAGCTGCGCGCCAGTTTCGCGCGGCAATCCATCATGGAAACCTTCTGCGCCGCGATGACGGCGGTGTCCCCGGGGCATGTCACCATTGCCGCGCCGATCGTGCCGGGCGCGCGCCAGCAGCACGGGTATGCCCATGCGGGGCTGACCTTTGCCCTTGGTGACAGCGCTGCGGGCTATGCGGCGCTGTCGCTGATGGAGGAGGCGGCCGAGGTGATGACGGCCGAGATCAAGATCAACCTTCTTGCGCCAGCTGCGGGCGAGCGGCTGATCGCGGAAGGCTGGGTCGTGCGGCCCGGACGGAGGCTGGTGGTGGTGCAGGCGCGGGTTCTGGCCGAAACCGGCGGCGACCGCAGCGAAGTTGCGATTCTGCAAGGCACGATGGTGCCGATCCTGCCCTAGGCGCGGCGCGCGGCACCGCTTTGCGCTAGCAGTTGGGCACGTTGACGGCGAGACCGCCCAAGGCGGTTTCCTTGTACTTTTCGCTCATGTCGACGCCGGTCTGTCGCATCGTCTCTATGCAGGCGTCGAGCGGGACAAGGTGCGTTCCGTCACCGCGCAGCGCGAGGGAGGCGGCAGAAACGGCCTTTATCGCGCCAAGACCGTTGCGCTCTATGCAAGGAACCTGCACCAGACCGCGCACCGGGTCGCATGTCATGCCGAGATGATGTTCAAGCGCGATCTCGGCGGCGTTTTCCACCTGTTCGGGCGAGCCGCCCAGAACGGCGGCGAGGCCGGCGGCGGCCATGGCGCTGGCAGAGCCCACCTCTGCCTGGCATCCGGCCTCGGCCCCAGAGATCGAGGCGTTGTATTTCACCAGCCCTCCGATGGCCGCCGCTGTCAGCAGGAAATCCGATATCTTCTGGTGGTTTGCGCCGGGAACATGATCCAGCCAGTAGCGGATGACGGCGGGCACCACGCCCGCCGCGCCATTGGTCGGCGCGGTAACGACCTGACCGCCGGCGGCATTCTCTTCGTTCACCGCCATGGCGTAGACACTCATCCAGTCGTTGATGATGTGGGGCGCTGTCAGGTTGCGCCCGCGTTCGTCCATCAGCGCGCGGTGGATGCCCGGCGCGCGACGGCGCACGCCTAGCCCGCCGGGCAGCGTGCCGTCGGTGGCAAGGCCGCGATCGATGCAGTCCGACATCACCTGCCAGATGCGCGCCGTGCCGCTGTCGAGATCCGCGGCGGGACGGCGGCTGAGTTCGTTGGCGCGTTTGAGATCGGCAACCGACTTGCCGGTGGATCTGCACATATCAAGCATTTCGGCCGCGGACTTGAACGGGTAGGGCACGGCCGGGCCATCGTCGGTGTCGCGCCCGGCGGCCAGTTCTCCGGCCGTCAGGACAAAGCCGCCGCCGACCGAATAGTAGGTTTCCTGCAAGATCACGTCGCCCTGCGCGTCGGTCGCGGACAGGATCAGGCCGTTGGCGTGACCGGGCAGCGGCGGACCGTAGTCGAAGCCGAGATCGGTGTCGGGCGCGAAGGCCAGCGGGCCGAGACCGGCGGGTGTGACACGGTGCGTGTCGCGGATGACGGACAGTGCGGCGTCGGCGGCGGCACGGTCGTAGGTGTCGGGCAGAAAGCCCGCCAGCCCGAGGATCACCGCGCGGTCGGTGGCGTGGCCGACGCCGGTGAAGGCGAGCGAACCGTGCAGCGAGGCGCGCAGCCCCTGCGCGGCGAAGGGCGAGGCGCGCAGCCGGTCCAGAAAGCGCGCGGCGGCCACCATCGGCCCCATCGTGTGGGACGAGGACGGACCGACGCCGACCTTGAACATCTCGAACACCGACAGGAACATGGGCGTGCCTCCGAAGCGCTGCGCTGCGCGTGACACGGGCGGCGGCGCCCCGCGCAGCGGAAAACGACGCATCGGCGACGCAATTCGCCTCTCGCACCCCGGGGCGGGTTTGCCTATAAGCGCCGGCAAAGCCAAGGGGGCGCGCCATGTCCGGAAACCTTTCGCCGATCGATACAGCGAAATTCGTCGCCGCCAAGCGGGCGGTGGATTTCGTCGAGGATGGGATGCGTGTGGGGCTTGGGACCGGGTCCACCGCGGCATGGATGGTGCGCTGTCTTGGCGAGCGGGTGCGCGAGGAGGGGCTGAAGATCACCGGCGTCCCCACCTCGTCGCGGACGGCGGAACTGGCGCGGCGGGTCGGGGTCAAGGTCATCAGCCTGGACGAGGCCAAGTGGCTGGACCTGACGATCGACGGCGCCGACGAGATCGACCCGAACCTGAACCTCATCAAGGGGGGCGGCGGGGCGCTGCTTCAGGAAAAGATCGTCGCGACGGCGTCGGACCAGATGATCGTGATTTCGGACGCGTCCAAGCTGGTCGAGGGGCTGGGCGCGTTCCCGCTGCCGGTCGAGGTGGTGCCGTTCGGCTGGCAGACCACCAAGGCGCTGGTCGAGGAAACGCTGGCGGGCATCGACGTGCTTGGCCAGTCGGCGACGCTTCGGCTGAACGGGGACTCGGCCTATGTCACGGACGAGGGGAACTATATCCTCGACCTGCACTTGCAGCGCATCGGCAACCCGCGGCAGGCGTCGCTGGTGCTGAACCAGATACCCGGCGTGGTGGAGAACGGGCTGTTCATCGACATCTGCGACGTGGTCGTGATCGGCCACGGCGACGGGCGGGTCGAAGTGCGCGACATCAACGCCGGGACGCAGCAGGAGGATCGCATCGAGTTCGCGGATGCCGACAACCTGTTCCGCGATCTGGCCGACTGAGGGGCGCGCGATGACGTTCGACTATGATCTGTTCGTGATTGGCGGCGGGTCCGGCGGGGTACGCGCGGGGCGCGTGGCGGCCGAGACCGGCGCGAAGGTCGCGCTGGCCGAGGAATTCCGGATGGGCGGGACCTGCGTCATCCGGGGCTGCGTGCCCAAGAAGCTGATGGTCTTTGCCAGCGGTTTTGCCGAGGCGGCGGCGGACGCGGGCGACTACGGCTGGGACATCCGGCGCGGCGATTTCGACTGGCTGCGGTTCCGCGAGACCCTGCGCGCCGAGTTGTCGCGGCTGGAAGGCATCTACCGCACCAACCTCGCCCGGCCGGGGACGGATATCTTCGACATGCGCGCGACGGTGGCCGACCCGCATACGGTGGAACTGGCCGACGGGCGGCGGGTGACGGCCAAGCATATCCTCGTGGCCACGGGCGGGCGGCCGTTCCTGCCGGCCGAGACGCCGGGAATTGAACACGCGATCAGTTCCAACGAGGTCTTCGACCTCGACGCGCTGCCGAAGAAGATGCTGATTGTCGGCGGCGGCTATATTGCCTGCGAGTTCGCCTGCGTCTTCAACGGGTTGGGAACGGAGGTGACGCAGTTCTACAGGGGTGCGCAGATCCTGCGCGGGTTCGACGACGAGGCGCGCGGCCATCTGGCCGAGCTGATCCGCGGGCGGGGCGTGAACCTGCATGTGGGCACCGATGTGGCGCGGATCGAGAAGCGCGACGGCGGGCTGTGGGTCAAGGGATCGGACGGCAGCGAGGACGTTTTCGACGTGGTGCTCTACGCCACGGGGCGCAAGCCCAACACCGAGGGGCTGGGGCTTGCCGAGGCGGGCGTGCGGCTGGGCCGCTGGGGGCAGGTCGAGGTGGACGCCCATTCGCAGACCTCGGTCCCGTCGATCTACGCGGTGGGCGACGTGACCGACCGCGTCAACCTGACGCCGGTGGCGATCCGCGAGGGCGCGGCCTTTGTCGAGACGGTGTTCAAGGGCAACCCCGTGACGGTCGATCATGCCGACATCCCGTCGGCCATCTTCACGCAGCCGGAATACGGCGCGGTGGGCCTGACCGAGGAAGACGCGCGCGACCGGGAGGAGATCGAGGTCTACTGCACCTGCTTTCGCCCCATGCAGAAGGCGTTCATCGGCCGCGAGGAGCGGGTGATGTACAAGCTGATCGTGTCGCGCGCGACGCGGCGCATTCTGGGGTGTCACATCATCGCGCCAGGGGCGGGCGAATTGATCCAGATGGTGGGTGTTGCGATCAAGATGGGTGCGACCAAGGAAGACTTCGACCGGACGGTTGCCGTGCATCCGACCATGTCCGAAGAGATCGTTCTGATGAAGTCGCCTGTGCGGACCGCTTGATTTTCCGGCAATGGTGCACAGGTTGACAATGAAACGCAGGCAAGACGAAGGGAAAACGACCTGATGTCCAACAACAGCGGCGGGCCATGGGGCGGCGGCGGTGGCAACCGCGGCAACGGCGGCGATGACGACCGCGGCGGAAATCGCGGCGGCAACCGGCGTCCGGGAGATACCCCGCCGATCCCCGAGATCGACGAGATCGTCAAGAAGGGGCAAGAGCAACTGCGCGTGCTGATCGGCGGGCGCGGTGGCAATGGCGGACGCTCGGGCGGACCGGGCGGCGGCGAAGGCCCGCGCCTGACGCGCGGCACGCTGCTGCTGGGGCTTCTGGGCGCGGTGGCGCTTTGGCTTTTCGCCTCGCTGTATACGGTGCGGCCGGAAGAACAGTCTGTCGAGCTTTTCCTGGGCCAGTATTCGGCCACCGGAGAGCCGGGCCTGAACTTTGCGCCCTGGCCGCTGGTGACGGCAGAGGTCATCCCGGTGACGCGTGAACAGACCGAGACCATCGGCGCGTCCAGCGCGCGGGGGTCGGACAGCGGGCTGATGCTGACCACGGACGAGAACATCGTTGACCTGGATTTCCAGGTGGTCTGGAACATTTCGGACCCGGCGAAGTTCCTGTTCAACCTTCGCGACCCGGCGGCCACGATCCGCGCCGTCAGCGAGGCGGTCATGCGCGAAATCATCTCCGCGTCGGAGCTGGCGCCGATCCTGAACCGGGACCGGGGCATCATCGCCGACAGCGCGCAGGCCTCGATCCAGGCGGCGCTTGACGACTACGAAAGCGGCATTCGCGTGATCCGCGTCAACCTCGACAAGGCCGACCCGCCGCTGGAGGTGATCGACGCCTTCCGCGAGGTGCAGGCCGCCGAGCAGGAGCGTGACAGGCTGGAACGTCAGGCCGACGCCTATGCCAACCGGGTGCTTGCCGGGGCCCGAGGCGAGGCCGCGCAGGTGCTGGAAGAGGCCGAGGCCTACCGCGCCCGCGTCGTCAACGAAGCCGAGGGTGAGGCCAGCCGTTTCATTGCGGTTCTGGAGGAATACCTGCTGGCCCCCGAAGTGACCCGCAAGCGTCTTTACATCGAGACGATGGAGCAGGTTCTGGGCAGCGTGGACAAGATCATCCTCGACGAGGCCGTGTCGGGCAGCAACGGACAGGGTGTCGTGCCCTACCTGCCGCTGAACGAACTGCGCCGCAACACCGACGGAGGCAACTGAGATGCGCAAGACGACCTTCATTCTTCCCGTCGTCGTGGTGCTGATCGCGCTGGGTCTGTCTTCGATCTTCATCGTGGACGAACGTGAAAAGGCGCTGGTGCTGCAATTCGGCCAGATCAGGTCGGTCAAGGAGGATCCGGGCCTTGGCTTCAAGATCCCGCTGATCCAGGAGGTGGTGCGCTATGACGACCGCATCCTGTCGCTGGACACGCCCGAGATCGAGGTGACGCCCTCGGACGACCGGCGTCTGATCGTCGACGCCTTCGCGCGCTACCGGATCCGCGATGTCGTGCAGTTCCGGCAGGCTGTCGGCGTTGGCGGCCTGCGTGCCGCCGAGGACCGGCTGGCGGGTATCCTGAACGCCCAGATCCGCGAAGTGCTGGGTGCCGATCAGGTGACGTCGAACACCATCCTGTCGTCGGATCGTGCGGTGCTGACCACCCGGATCCGCGAGCAGGCGCAGGCGCGGGCGGCCAACCTTGGCATCGACGTTGTGGATGTGCGGCTGAAGCAGACCAACCTGCCGGACCAGAACCTTGACGCCACCTTTGCCCGGATGCGGGCCGAGCGTGAACGCGAGGCCGCCGACGAGATCGCCCGCGGCGAGGAGGCCGCGCAGCGTGTCCGTGCACAGGCCGACCGCTCGGTCGTGGAACTGGTGTCGGATGCCAGCCGAGAGGCCGAGATCATCCGAGGCGAGTCCGACGCACAGCGGAACCGTGTCTATGCCGAGGCGTTCGGGCGGGACGAGGAGTTCTTTGAATTCTATCGTTCGCTGACGGCCTATACGCGGGCGCTTCAGGGCGGGAACTCTACGCTGGTGATCACGCCGGACAGCGAGTTCTTCAACTATCTCGACAGCGCCACCGGGCGTCCGGCGGCGGCGGCCGACGGCAACTGATGGCCACGATCCTTCTGGCGATCGGATTGGTCGCCATCCTGGAGGGGCTGGTGTTCGCACTGGCCCCTTCGCGTCTGGAGGACCTGCTGCGCGTGATCGCCGACATGCCGGTGGAAACGCGGCGGCTTCTGGGGCTTACGGCGCTGGCTGTCGGGGTGTTCCTTGTGACGCTTGCGCGCTCGCTGGGGGCATGAGCGCGGCGGCCCGCGCCGGCGCGAACCCGCAAGGACGACACCGCGGGGTTGCGGCCTGCTCCGTTTCGGTCACATTCTATTGAAGCGGCGAGATGGCCTTTGCGTTGCGCCCGGGAGCCCCTATCTCGATGTTGCGAGCACAACACGAACGCCGCGCTTTCGATGCGGCGGACCTTGACAAGGAGTTCAAAGTGAAACCCCAGGCAATTTCCCTTCGACCCGCGAGCGTCCATCCGGTGCAGGCGCTCATGGCGCTGGTGCTGGGCCTTGCCCTCTTGATCGCGCAAAGCCTTTCGGCGAACGCGCAGGGCATGCCGAAAAGCTTTGCCGATCTGGCCGAGAAGGTCAGCCCGGCGGTGGTGAACATCACCACGTCGACCACGGTCGCGGCCACGAGCCCCGGTCCGGTGGTGCCCGAAGGGTCGCCCTTCGAGGATTTCTTCCGGGACTTCATGGACCGCAACCAGGACGGCCCGCAGCGGCCGCGCCGCTCTTCGGCGCTGGGCTCGGGCTTTGTGATCTCGGAGGACGGGTTCATCGTGACCAACAATCACGTGATCCAGGGCGCCGACGAGATCCTGATCGAGTTCTTCTCGGGCGAGGAACTGGAAGCCGAGGTCGTGGGCACCGATCCCAACACCGATATCGCGCTTCTGAAGGTCGACAGCGACAAGCCGCTGCCCTTTGTCACCTTCGGCAACAGCGACGCATCGCGCGTCGGCGACTGGGTGATGGCGCTGGGCAACCCTCTGGGACAGGGCTTTTCGGTGTCGGTCGGCATCGTGTCCGCCCGGGGCCGGGCGCTGTCGGGCAGCTATGACGACTACATCCAGACCGACGCGGCCATCAACCGCGGCAACTCTGGCGGCCCGCTCTTCAACCTCGACGGTGAAGTGATCGGCGTGAACACCGCGATCCTGTCGCCCAACGGCGGCTCTATCGGCATCGGGTTCGCGATGTCCTCGGCCGTCGTGACCAAGGTCGTGGACCAGCTTCAGCGCTTTGGCGAGACCCGCCGCGGCTGGCTGGGCGTGCGCATTCAGGACATCACCGGCGATCTGGCCGAAGGGCTTGGCCTGGAAGAGGCGCGCGGCGCACTGGTGACGGATGTGCCCGAGGGCCCCGCGATGGAGGCTGGGATCGCAGCCGGCGACGTCATCATGAGCTTTGACGGCGTCACGGTCGATGACACCCGCGGGCTGGTGCGTCAGGTGGGCGAGACCGAAGTGGGCAAGTCCGTTCGCGTCGTGGTGTTCCGCGATGGCGGGACCCAGACGCTGATGGTCACGCTGGGCCGCCGCGAAGAGGCCGAGGGCGCGGTGCCCGCCGCGGCCCCGTCGAACGAGCCGATCGAATCGGAAATCATGGGCCTGACGGTGTCGGAACTGACCGACGATCTGCGCGAGCAGCTGGGTCTTGGCGCCGGTGTCAGCGGGCTTGTGGTCACGGACGTGGACGAGACGACCGAAGCCTATGAGAAGGGCCTGCGCGCCGGCGACGTGATCGCCGAGGCCGGTCAGCAGAAGGTCGAGTCGGTCGGCGAGCTTGAAGACCGCATCGAAGAGGCCCGCGAGGCAGGCCGCAAGTCGATCCTGCTGCTGGTGCGGCGCGAGGGAGAGCCGCGCTTCGTGGCGCTGTCTGTCGGCTGATCCGTCTTTCGTGACGATCAAGGGGGCGTCCCAAGGGGGCGCCCCTTTTCGTTCGGGCAGGCTAGCCCGACACAGCGTCCCGTTCCACGGCGGCAAGGCCGAGCGCGCGGGCGGTCTCCATCGAAACGATGTTGCTGTCTAGCCCGCGCGGCGCCTGATAGGCGCGCACGGCACGCCGGGTGGCCTGGGTCATCCGCCCGTTGATCGGACCGGTATAGATCCCCCGCGCGGACAGGGCGCGTTGCAGCGAATCGACGAAATCGGGCGTCAGGTCACGCTCGCACGGGGTTTCGAACCAAAGCTCCTGGCGTTCCTGCACGATCTCCTGCCGGGTGACCGTCTGGTAGGCGGCGTGCGACAGCATGTTGCCGTCGCCGTCGCGCACCGCGGGCGTCACCAGCACCTGCTCGGTCACCGTTTCGATCACGGCGGGCGACAGGTCGCGCGCATAGCAGGCTCCGGGCGCGGCGTCGGCAGGCCGGGCATCGGCGCGCGAGACATCGGCGTCGGTTGTCGGCGTGCAGGCCGCAAGCCCAAGCGCGATGGCGCCGGCAAGGGGCAGGAATCGGATCATGTCTGCTCGGCCTCTTCGGGCGGTTTCAGCGTCTGATTACCCCGAATCTGTGGCTGGACAAAGGCTATGGTTGGTCGCCAGCGCGGCAAATCTCGGGTTTCAGCAGGCTGTCGAGCAAGTCCGACAGGTCCTCTATCTGTTCGGCCAGCACGTGGGTGACGCCGCTTTGCCGCTGGATGCGGCCGGTGACGCGCAACAGCCGCCCGGCGATGACCGCGCGGCGAAAGCGTTCGTAGACGTTGCGCCAGACCACCACGTTGGCCACACCCGTCTCGTCCTCGAGGGTCACGAAGATCACTCCCTTGGCGGTGCCCGGGCGCTGGCGCACCAGAACGAGACCCGCCACCGTTACCCGCGCGCCGCCCGGCGGCTCGTCCAGGCGGGCGTGCGGCAGGGCGGACGGCGGGCGCGGCCAGGGCGCGGGGCGGGGGGGCATGGCATCCATGAGAACAAAGATAGAACATATGCGGCGGATCGCAAGCGCGTCCGAAGGCTGGCAAATCCCCGCCGAATGCCCTATCTGCGGGACGGACGCACAAGACCGCGAGGATGAGCATGGCCAAGATCACCTATATCGAGCACAACGGTACGGAACACGTCGTCGAGGTGCCCACGGGCCTGACCGTGATGGAAGGCGCACGCGACAACAACATCCCCGGCATCGAGGCCGATTGCGGCGGTGCCTGCGCCTGTTCCACCTGCCATGTCTACGTCCATCCCGACTGGGTAGAGCGGCTTCCCGCAAAGGAGGCGATGGAAGAGGACATGCTGGATTTCGCCTACGAGCCGAACCCCGAACGCTCGCGCCTGACCTGCCAGCTCAAGGTGTCGGACGCGCTGGACGGGCTTGTCGTGCAGATGCCGGAAAAGCAGATCTGATGCGGCGCGCGGCGGCCGTTGCGCTGGCCGCGCTGGCGCTGGCCGCGCCCGCCGGGGCGACGCCGCCCAATGTCATCACCGCCGCCGAATACGCAGAGCCCACGGGCCGTTATCCCCATGGCGTGCTGGGCGACGACCTGGAATGGGGCGCGTTGCGCCTGACGGTCGATTTCTGCCTGGGCTGCGGGGTGCGCGACGTCCGCACCCTGACGATCCGCCTGCCTGAAAGCCGCGTGTTCGAGGACACCGCGCCGCGCGTGGTGGACCTCGACGACGACGACGTCCCCGAGGTGGTGGTGGTCGAAAGCGACGCGGCGCAGGGCGCGCGGCTGGCCGTCTACGACGACACCGGGCTTGTCGCGGCCACGCCCTTCATCGGCACGCGGTTCCGCTGGCTGGCGCCCGCCGGTGCGGCGGATCTTGACGGCGACGGGCGGATCGAGATCGCCTATGTGGACCGCCCGCATCTGGCGCGCACGCTGCGCATCTGGCGCTACGAAGACCGCGCCCTGACCGAGGTCGCGGCCCTTCCCGGCGTCACCAACCACCGCATCGCAGAGACCGACATCGCCGGCGGCATCCGTGATTGCGGCGCCGGACACGAGGTCATCGTCGCCGACGCTGCCTGGACGCAGGTTCTGGCGGTGACGCTGTCGGGCGGCGGGCTGACCGCCCGCCCGCTCGGCCCGCACCGGGGCCGCGCCAGTTTCGCCGAGGCGATGGCCTGCCGCGCCCCGCGCTGACGCGCGCCCCTGTCTTCTTCTGTTCGAAAATACTCCGGGGGTGTGGGGGCAGAGCCCCCACGCGGGTCGGATCGCGTCAGCGATCCGAAGCCGCAGGAACAAGCGCGCGCCAGCCGATGTCGCGCCGGAACACGCCGCCGGGCCAGTCGATCCTGTCCACCATGCCATAGGCCCGCCCTGCGGCCTCGGCCAGCGTGGCGCCGCGCGCGGTGACGTTCAGGACACGCCCGCCGGTGGCGAGGATCGCGCCGTCGCGGGCCGTGGTGCCCGCGTGAAAGACCATCTGGCGGCTGTCCTCGGGCAACCCGTCCAGACCGCCGATCACCGTTCCCTTGTCGTAGGCGCCGGGATAACCCCTTGCGGCCATCACCACGGTCAGCGCGTGGTCGTCGGCCCAGTTCACGCGCGCCTCGGCCAGCCGCCCCTCGGCGCAGGCGTGGATCGCGTCGAAGGCCTGCGCGCCCAGCCGCATCATCAGCACCTGGCATTCCGGGTCGCCGAAGCGGACGTTGTATTCCACCAGCCGGGGCGCGCCGTCCCGGATCATCAGCCCGGCATAGAGCACGCCCTGGTATGGCGTG